>NZ_JAUHTR010000001.1 GCF_030418125.1 Fictibacillus fluitans
TGTTCAAAGCCTCCAACGTCTGCCGCTTCTGAACGGGCATCTCAGCTTTTCTTAGATCCCTATAGGGTTTTTGTCGGCATCGAGGGTAAATCCTTCTCCCAGGACTTCGTGGACGTCATTGACGGTCACAAACGCGTGAGGATCGACCCGTTCAATGACTTGCTTGAGGCGGACAATTTCGTTGCGGGCGAATACACAGTACAGCACTTCCTTCTGTGTGCCGGTAAAGCTTCCCTTTGCAGTGAGAAGGGTAGCTCCCCTGTCCATCTCTTTCATGATGAGAGCGGCAATTTCGGTATTTTTTTCAGAAATAATCATTGCTGCTTTACCGGCATACGCGCCTTCCTGCATGAAATCAATCACCCTTGCCCCTACAAATACGGCGACAAGGGTATACATGGCTTCTTTGTAATCAAGATAGATGAGTGAAATGGAAATGACAACGAAATCAAACATGAACATTGTTTTTCCCATGCTCCAACCCAGAAATTTATGACCGAGCCGTGCAATAATATCCACTCCGCCGGTTGTTCCTCCATACCGGAAAATGATGCCGAGCCCAATGCCTATAAAGGCACCTGCGAACAGGGCGGCGAGCGGCATGTCATGTTTCAGGTCTACCCTGAGCGATGAAAACCGCTGAAAAAGGAATAGAAACAGAGATACACCAACAGTCCCGATTAATGTATAAATGAATGCGTTTTTTCCAAGAAGCTTCCAGCCGACGAAAAAAAGCGGAAGGTTCAGCGCCAGGTTTGAATAAGAAGGATCAATATGGAACAAAAAATAAAGAATAAGGGTGATGCCGGTAAAACCGCCTTCAGCAAGATTGTTTTGCATGTTGAAATGAACAATGCCAAAGGAAAAGATGGCGGAGCCTAATAAAATAAAAAAGACGTTTTTAGTGCGGATGGGAAAAGTCATTTGTGCCTCCTGATACTGTTGCTTGGCCTTGATGGCGTTTTCATTATAAAGCAAAACCGGGGGGGGTTCAATCGCTCAAGAAATTTGTCAAATGCTTTATTCTCCGCTAACATTAACGTAGGATTGAACAAGAGGTGATATGCGATGAATAAGACCATGCAAGACATGCAAAAAGAAGTAGATACATATATCAGCCAGTTTAAAGAAGGCTATTTCAGCCCTCTGGCCATGACTGCGCGAATGACTGAAGAGCTTGGCGAGCTTGCCCGTGAAGTTAACCACTATTATGGGGAAAAACCGAAAAAATCAACCGAAAAAGAACAGACGGTCGAAGAGGAACTCGGCGATCTATTCTTCGTCTTACTATGCTTTGCCAATTCACTCAATATTAGTATGGAAAAATCGTTTGATATGGTTATGAAAAAGTTCAATACGAGAGACAAGGACCGATGGACACGGATTGAAGAAGGAGAGGAACAATAAAATGAACAAGGAAATTTCAATCGTCATTGCAGGACCGAGAGGGAAAATGGGGAGTGAGGCCGTCCGTATGGTAACTGAAACCCCTCATTTTAAGCTGGTGGCGGTGATTGACTCAAGAAATGACGGCATGATGCTGAAAGATGTCGAGGGAATGCCGCAACTGGACATTCCTGTATACGAGGATGCGCCAAGGTGTTTTGCGGATATACGTCCTGATGTGCTGATTGACCTGACAAAGCCGGATGTGGGAAAAGTTCATCTTGAGCAGGCACTGGAACATAATGTCCGTCCTGTGATCGGGACTACCGGTTTTTCTGATGAGGACCTTGAACGCCTGAAGAACCTCGCTTCCGAACGCGAACTTGGGGCCATCATTGCACCCAACTTTGCTGTTGGTGCTGTTTTGATGATGAAGTTTGCCCAGATGGCTTCAAGGTACCTTCCGGATATTGAAATCATTGAAAAGCATCATGACCAAAAGCTGGATGCTCCTTCAGGAACCGCGCTGAAAACCGCACAGCTGATCCGGGAGATCAGAGAATCGAAACGCCAGGGGCATCCCGGGGAGAAGGAAGATCTCAAGGGAGCAAGAGGCGCCGAAATGGACGGCATCCGGATTCACAGTGTGCGCTTGCCAGGGCTTGTTGCCCATCAGGAAGTCATTATGGGCGGTGAAGGACAAACACTGACGATCAAACACGATTCCATGAACCGGGCTTCGTTCATGCCCGGTGTTAAACTGGCAGTTGAAGCGGTCATGAATGTGGACCATCTGGTTTACGGCTTGGAAAATATTATTGAATAAAAAGGGTGGGGAACGATGAGAATTGCGTTGGTGGCGCATGATAATAAAAAGCAGGAAATGATAAATTTTACTGTAGCTTATGAACCGATTTTGAAGAAGCATGAATTGTTTGCCACTGGTACTACCGGGCAAAAAATAATGGATGCTGCCGGACTCAATATCCACAGGTTTCAATCCGGCCCGCTCGGCGGAGATCAGCAGATTGGGGCGTTAATTGCGCAGAACCAGATGGATCTTGTGCTTTTTTTCCGGGATCCGTTAACCGCGCAGGCACACGAGCCCGATATTTCCGCGCTCATACGGCTCTGTGATGTTTACCAGATCCCGGTCGCGACGAACGTGGCAAGCGGAGAACTGTTTATCCGGGCCATGGGTCGCGGTGATTTTAATTGGAGAACCATTATTACAGAGAGAGAAGGCAAATGATGATGAAATTAGAAAGCTGGCTCGCTTTTGGCGCTCATTCTGACGATGTTGAAATCGGAATGAGCGGTTCCATTGCGATTCATACAGCTAAAGGGGGCACAGTTACCATTTGCGACCTTACCAAGGCCGAACTATCATCCAACGGAACTGTTGATCGGAGGAAAGAAGAAGCAAAAAATGCTGCGGAAGTGCTTGGCGTAACGGAGCGGCTGAATCTTGGAATCCCTGATCGCGGCATCTTTATGAAAGAGGAGTACATAGCAGCCGTTGTGTCAGTCATTCGGAAAGTGAAGCCGGACACTATTTTTGTTCCGTATTCGTTGGATCGTCATCCGGACCATGGGAATTGTACAAAGCTGGTGGAAGAGGCAGCGTTTTCTGCAGGGGTAAAAAATGTTTCAGATCCTGAGGGGCTTCCCCCGCACAGGGTCAAAAATATATATTTTTATTTTATCAACGGCTTTCACAAGCCCCATCTGCTTGTTGATATATCATCAGTTTTTGAAAAAAAGGTGGCGGCGCTGAATTGTTATGAAAGCCAGTTCGTCAAAGGCGATGACAGTTTTGATACTCCGCTTGTCAATGGATATATTGAGTCTGTCAGCGCCAGGGAAAAGATGTATGGTTCTGAAGCAGGTGTTGCCTTCGCGGAAGGCTTTATCACCAAAAAGCCATATTTATTAAAGACATTGTAAGGAGAACCAGATGAAACTGAAAATTGGAATTACGTGTTATCCTACCGTCGGCGGCTCCGGGGTCGTGGCTACTGAACTTGGAAAGCTGCTGGCTGAAAAAGGGCATGAGATTCATTTTATTACTTCAGCCCTGCCCTTCCGCCTGGGAAAAGTTTATGCGAATATCTTTTATCATGAAGTGGAAGTCAACAATTATTCCGTCTTTAAATACCCGCCCTACGATTTGGCTCTGGCAAGTAAAATGGCGGAGGTCGCCAAACGTGAGAAGCTGGATATTATTCATGCTCATTATGCGATACCTCATGCGATTTGTGCCTTTTTGGCGAAGCAGATGGCAGGTGAACAGCTGAAGATCGTTACCACCCTTCATGGGACCGACATAACCGTCCTTGGCTATGATCCCTCCCTGAAAGAGATGATTAAATTTGGTATTGAAAATTCTGATGCCGTAACGGCGGTATCCAATAGTTTGAAGAACGATACTTACCGGCTGCTGGGCGTCGAGAATGAGATTTATCCCATTTATAATTTTGTGGATGAGCGAGAGTATTTTAAGCAGGATGCGAGCCATCTGAGGAAAGGATATGGGATTAAACCGGAAGAAAAGGTCATTATTCATATTTCCAACTTCCGGACGGTTAAACGGGTGCCCGATGTCATTAAAGCGTTTCATCAAATAGTAAATGAAATTCCGGCCAAACTTTTATTGATTGGAAACGGTCCGGAATTTACGGTCGCCTGCAAGCTCGTTCAGGAATTGAATATCGAAGACCATGTTCTCTTTCTTGGAAAACAGGAAAATGTGGCTGAACTGTTTTCCATCAGCGATTTAAAGCTTCTTCTTTCGGAAAAAGAGAGCTTTGGGCTTGTTTTGCTTGAAGCCATGGCTTGTGGAGTCCCGGTTGTTGGAACAAACATCGGCGGAATACCAGAAGTAATCCTGGACGGGGAAACGGGCTACATTTGCGAGCTGGGTGACATAGATGGCATTGCCCGTGCTTCTCTTTCCATTCTGACGGATGAAAGCAAAAAACAGAGATTTTCCTATCAGGCGATGCAGCATGTCAGGGACCATTTTCATTCTTCCAAGATCGTGGAAGATTATGAGCAGCTATACTACAGCGTTTTAAAAGGATAGGATGCATTATGAGAGATCTTTTTGAAGGTGCGCAATCTATCATGCACCGACTGGAAGAGGCAGGATTTCAGGCCTACATGGTAGGCGGCTGTATCCGGGATCTTCTGCTGGACCGCGAAATAGGGGATATTGATATAGCCACTTCGGCACTTCCTGCTGAAGTTTCTTCCCTTTTTCAAAAAACCATCCCAGTCGGCATTAAACACGGAACAGTGATTGTCCGGCAAGAATCGGTTTCGTTTGAAGTGACAACCTTCCGAAAAGAAGGGAAGTATGTGGACCGCCGCCACCCTTCGTCTGTAGAATATATTGAGTCACTCGAAGTGGATTTGGCGAGAAGAGATTTTACCATTAATGCGATGGCCATGGACCGCTTCGGGAGGATTCATGACCCGTTTGGCGGCAGGCAGGACCTGCAAAATCAATTGATTAAAACCGTCGGAAATCCCAGTGAACGATTCCTTGAGGACCCTCTCCGGATTATGAGAGCCCTCCGTTTTTGGTCGGTCATGGGCTTTTCGCTTGAAACCGAAACAAAAAGGGCCTGTGTGTCCTTGTCCAAAGAATTAAAGGAAATTGCTGTTGAACGGCTCGCAGTGGAGTTTATTAAGCTGCTCCGCGGCAGGGATGCCGCCGGCTGCCTGGCGTTTATATTTGAAGAAGGAATTTCTTCTTCGCTCCCGGAACTTGAAAGATTTAAAGACAGGTCGGATTCGCTTTCGTCCTTTGACTGGACCAGGTTAGAGAGTGATGAGGAAAGATGGGCCGCTCTTCTTTTTTTACTTGGGGTTACCGATTTGCCTGGCTTTCTAAAATCATGGAAACGATCCAACGCCCTCATCCGGGAGGCTGGCCTGCTCTTTGGTTTTTTGGACAAGGATGTACGGCAACCGCTCTATTTGTATGAACTCGGCGAGGAACGGGCAGCATCCTGTTTGCGGATGAGAAATCTGCTGCAGGGGAAAAAGGCCAGTGAAGATGTCCAGGAGCTTAAGGAATCCTACCGCGGGCTGCCCATTCATTCGAGAAAGCAGCTGGCAGTCAATGGCCGGGACATTGTAAAAGTATTTGAAAGGGAAAAAGGACCATGGATCCAGAAGGTTCTTGGTGAAATTGAAAAAAGTGTCCTTGAAAAGACGGTACAAAACAATAAAGAAGAGATACTGAGTTGGGTAAGGAGTTGGAAAGAATAATGAGACAGCACTTGCTGCAGATGCTCATAAACAATGGGGGCGACTATGTTTCCGGACAGCAGATCAGCGACGAGCTGAACTGTTCACGCACTGCAATCTGGAAGCATATTGAGGAATTGCGCAAAGAGGGGTATGTGATTGAAGCGGTGCCGCGCAAGGGATACCGGATTACATCCGCGCCAGACCGTGTTACGGCGGCAGAAATCAACGCCCGGCTCAAGACTGAGGTTCTAGGAAAGGTCATTGTGTACGAGGAATCTGTCAAAAGTACACAGGAAATTGCTCAACGGCTCGCACAGTCTGGCACAAATGAAGGAACGCTGGTGGTTGCTGATGAACAAACCGGCGGAAGAGGGCGTCTCGGCCGTCAATGGCAATCGCCAAAAGGAACGGGAGTATGGATGAGCCTTATTCTTCGTCCCGACATTCCTCTCCAGAAGGCTCCCCAGCTCACCCTGCTTGCAGCGGTCGGCATTACCAAAGCCATTGCGAAGGTTACAGGTCTCCGGCCGGAGATCAAATGGCCAAACGACATTCTGGTCAAGGGAAAAAAGGTAGTCGGGATTTTAACGGAACTCCAGGCGGAATCCGACCGTGTTCATGCGGTTATCATCGGTCCAGGCATCAATGTTAATGTAGGCCGGGATGATTTTAACGACGAGCTGAAGGATATTGCCACTTCCCTGAAAATAGAATCGGGAAAAGAAATCAAACGGGCAGAATTGATTTCAGCCATTCTTCACGAGATGGAAGAGCTTTACCATGATTATTTGAACAACGGGTTTGAGCTTGTAAAGCTTTTATGGGAAAGCTACGCAAACAGCATCGGGCGGCGCATTCGTGTGCGTACGCTGAATCAGCAGATTGAAGGAATCGCAAAGGGCATCACTGATGACGGGGTTCTCCTTCTTGAGGACGATGAAGGGAAGGTTCATCCGATTTATTCGGCGGACATTGAAATTCCCAGAACCTGAATAATGTGGTAAAGTATGAAGTGTAGAAAAGGCGGTATCCCGGGAACGGGAACTGCACTTTCTGTGAAGGAAAGATTAACGTATTAATCTGCCTAGATCCATAAAGGGACCGGGACAGAGGGATTGCAGAAACACACGTACTTTAAAACCCCTCTGATGAATCCGAGGGGTTTTTTTTCCTCTGTGCCTCCTTAAAAAAGGAGGAGTAAGGATGAAAACGACTCAAAGTTTTCTTGCAATGAAGCAAAATAAGGAAAAGATTGCGATGTTGACCGCCTACGATTACCCTTCCGCCCAGCTCGCCCAGAGAGCAGAAGTGGATATGATTCTTGTCGGTGATTCACTCGGAATGGTGGTTCTTGGCTATGATTCGACGGTACCGGTTACAGTGGACGATATGATTCATCATGCCAAGGCTGTAAAACGCGGCGCGCCAGACACCTTCATTGTGACTGATATGCCGTTCATGAGCTATCATGGCACACGAGCCGAGACTGTTAAAAACGCAATGAGAATCATGCAGGAAACCGGTTCCCAGGCCCTTAAACTTGAGGGAGGAAAAAGCGTCATCGAAACGATCCGCTATTTGGTGGAGGGCGGAGTTCCTGTTGTCGGCCATCTTGGGCTTACTCCGCAGACAGCCGGTGTGCTTGGCGGCTATAAAGTTCAAGGAAGGGATTCAGCGCAGGCCATTCAGCTGTTGGAAGAGGCGAAATTAATCGAAGATGCCGGAGCTTTTGCCCTTGTTCTTGAGTGTGTCCCTAAACAGCTCGCCCAAGTGGTCTCCGAATCCGTGGGGATACCTGTAATCGGTATTGGAGCAGGCAGGGAAACCGACGGGCAAGTGCTCGTCTACCATGATCTTATCGGCTATGGATTTCACCACATCCCCAAATTCGCAAAAATGTATGCCCGAACCGCCCATCCCATTTTAAAAGGGCTTGAAAACTATGTTGCTGAAGTGAAGGACGGAACGTTTCCTGAAGAAGCGCATTCATTTTCAATGAAGCATGAAGAAGCACAAGCGCTGTACGGAGGGAAATAAGTTGAAGATTATAAGAAGCATCCGCGAGATGACGGCATACAGCAAAACGCAATTGGCAGCGGGGAAGAGCCTGGGTTTTGTTCCGACCATGGGATATCTCCATGATGGGCATGCGGCTCTCATGCAGCAGGCAATAAGAGAAAATGATATTGTGGTGGTCAGCAGTTTTGTCAACCCGCTTCAATTTGGACCGAATGAAGATTTTGAGCGGTATCCAAGGGACTTTGCACGTGATGAAAAAGTGGCTAACGACAATGGGGTTGATGTGGTGTTTTATCCCGAAGTACGGGAAATGTATCCTGATCAGCCATCTGTTGTTTTGCATGTTACGAAAAGAGTCAATGCTCTGTGCGGCAAAACAAGGGAAGGGCATTTCGACGGGGTGGCAACCGTTCTTTCCAAACTGTTTCATCTTGTTTCACCCACAAGGGCTTACTTCGGGATGAAGGATGCACAGCAGGTAGCGGTTGTCCAGGGGTTGATCAAAGACCTGAACTTTCAAGTAGAGCTGGTGGCATGCCCGACTGTCCGGGAAGAAGATGGTCTGGCAAAAAGCTCCAGAAACGTATACCTGTCACCGCAGGAGAGAAAAGAAGCACCAGTGTTATACCGTTCCCTCAAGGTGGCGGCAGAACTGCTTGAAAAAGAGAAAAATATTACACTTGTGAAAGAAAAAATGGTAGAGTATGTAGAGACAGAAACAAGCGGCAGCGTGGATTATTTTGAAATTCTTTCTTACCCTGAGCTTGAGGAAGTTCCCTTCTCCGGGCAAACAATGATCATCGCCCTTGCCGTCCAGTTTGAGAATGCCAGGCTGATTGATAATTTGCTGTTTACCCACAACGAAAGGGAACAATAGGTGATATTATGTACAGAACAATGATGAAGGGCAAGATCCATCGCGCCCGTGTAACCGAATCGAACTTGAATTACGTGGGAAGCATAACGATAGATGAAGATATTCTTGATGCGGTTGACATGGTTCCCAATGAAAAGGTGCAGATTGTAAACAATAATAATGGAGCAAGATTTGAAACATATATTATTCCGGGTCCCCGGGGAACCGGAGTCATGTGCCTGAATGGCGCAGCTGCCCGCCTCGTACAGGAAGGCGATGTTATTATTGTGATTTCCTACTGCATGCTTTCGGAAGAGGAAGTCCATTCCCACCAGCCGAGAGTTGCGATCATGGATGAAAACAACCGGATTACAGAAATACTAGGTTATGAACCGGCTTCAACGATTCTTTAACCCCTTCTTCAAGGGGTTTTTCTATTTACATACAAGAGCTGCACAAGAAGTGCATGCCGTTTGACCCGAGGTGAAAAGGATGAACAACCGTTATGTTGTTATTGATGTAGAAACAACTGGAAATTCCCCCGCCCGAGGAGACCGAGTCATTCAAATCGGAGCTGTGGTGGTTGAAAATAACATAATTGTTGACCGTTTTTCTTCCTTTGTGAACCCGGAAAAACCCATTCCGCCGTTTATTGAGCAGCTTACCGGGATCAATGATGAAATGGTTGCAGATGCGCCTTTATTTGAGGAAGTAGCCCCTGCCATATTACAGATGCTCGAAGGCTCTTATTTCGTGGCCCATAACGTTTTATTTGATTTGAACTTTTTGCAGGAAGAGTTTGAAAACAGCGGCTACCGGCGGTTTTCCGGACCGATGATTGACACTGTGGAACTTTCCAGAGTTTTATTGCTGCAGGCTGACAGCTATCAGCTCGGACAATTGGCGGACTATCTGGGCATAGTCCATGAAAATCCACATCAGGCAGACAGTGATGCTGAAGTAACGGCACACTTGCTCGTTCAGCTCCTCGATAAGCTCGAGGCGCTTCCGCTGCTGACGCTTCAGCGTCTTGAACCATTTTTGAAAAAAATGCAGAGCAGTCTGGAGGAAATCGTAAAGGACATCATCCTTTCAAAGTCTTCCAGAATAGAAGATGAGGAAGGAATGGATTATTTCCGGCAGCTCGCGATCAGGTCTTTTTCACCCGTTGAAAAAGAAGACATCGGGGCAGCCGCCGGCATTGATCCTCAATCCTTGTTGCGCACTCTTGCTGAGGAAATGGAACATTATGAAACAAGAGAAAGTCAGCAACAGATGATCGGCATGGTTTTTGAAGCAATGGAAAATCATCAGCACGCGATGATCGAGGCCGGAACGGGTGTAGGAAAGTCACTTGGCTACCTTATTCCTTCCCTGGTGTACGGAAAGCAGAATGACCGGCCAATCATAATCAGTACCCATACGATTCAGCTTCAGCAGCAGTTGATGGAGCGGGATATTCCGATACTGAAGAATATTTTGCCATTCTCGTTTCATGCCACAGTATTGAAAGGCCGCAACAACTATTTGTGCCTTCGTAAGTTTGAACAATCACTTGATGACTCTTACGATGATAATTATGATACCAATCTGACAAAAGCCCAGCTGCTCGTCTGGCTGACTGAAACCACCCAGGGCGATGTC
This sequence comes from Fictibacillus fluitans, assembly GCF_030418125.1. Classification (GTDB taxonomy): domain Bacteria; phylum Bacillota; class Bacilli; order Bacillales; family Fictibacillaceae; genus Fictibacillus_C; species Fictibacillus_C fluitans. Next base: position 10,166 of record NZ_JAUHTR010000001.1, read on the forward strand.
GAAGAATTAAATCTTGCCTCAGGCGGCAAGCTCTTCTGGCAGCAGGTGAAAAGTGATTCGGGCTCCTGCCTGAATCAGCGGTGTCCCTGGTTTTCCAGATGTTTTTATCACAGGAAGCGAAGAGAGGCCATGACGTCGGATCTTGTGATCACAAACCATGCTCTTTTGTTCACCGATGTTAAATCCGATTCCCAGCTGCTGCCTTCCTACAAGGAAGTAATTATTGACGAAGCGCATCATGTGGAGGAAGTGGTGAGCGACCATTTCGGCGTCCAGACGGACTATTTTGTGTTTGCAAGAATACTTGAACGCATGGGCACAAAAGAAGACAGCGGGCTTATACAGAAACTTTACGGATTGACAGAAACGGTGGAAGTGCCCGGTCTGACAGAGGCTCTTGACGACATTGCAGCATCGCTGCCCGAGCTGAAACTGGAATTGGACGATCTTTTCCGGACGCTTCGTGACTATGTGCTTGATGCCAAAAAAAGCAATTTGAATGATTTCGGCCGTGTCAGCTACCGGTTCGGGGAACGGGACGGCAAACGTGCAGCATGGAAGGCAATCACGGAGATGTCCCATCGTGTTCATTTTGAAATCAATGATTTGGAAAAGCTGCTGAAAAAGGCCGCACACCTGTGCGAAGAAAAGGAAGACCACTTCACCTTCAAGCAAAAAGGGGTTGTCGCTGATTTTAATGGTGTGAGAAACCAGCTGCAGGAGGAGAAGGAAAAGCTCCGGCACCTTTTACGTGAGGTGAACGATGATGAAGTATTCTGGCTGGAGGTAGAGGCGAAGGGAGCAAAAAATGCCGTTTATCTGTACAGCAAACCGATCATCATCGGAGATATGCTGGCTGATGAATTTTTTGCGAAAAAGAACAGCGCGGTTCTGACCTCGGCAACGCTTTCGGTCAGAAACTCGTTTCAGTATATGATCTCCCGGCTGGGGCTTGATGATTTCGGTCCGGTGGCTGCTAATCTTCCATCTCCGTTTTCCTACGATCAGCAGGTGAAGTTTATGGTTCCTGAGGACATCCCGCTCATTAATGAAGTGGACCAGGAAACCTTTGTTGCCGTTATTGCCCGGCAGCTTTACCATATTGCCAAAGTGACCAGAGGCAGGATGCTTGTTTTGTTTACTTCGGGCGACATGCTAAGGGAAACATACAATGTGTTCAAGGGCATATCTGATGCTGACGAGTTTGTCCTGTTTGGGCAGGGAATAGACAGCGGAAGCAGGGCTCGCCTCACGAAGAACTTCAAGAAATTTGAACAGTCCATTCTGTTTGGAACAAGCAGCTTTTGGGAAGGGATTGACATTCCTGGCGAAGATCTGTCCTGTCTTGTCATTATCCGGCTTCCATTTACCCCGCCTGATAATCCGGTAACTGCAGCAAGGGCAGAAAAACTCAGGAATGATGGCGGGAATCCGTTCATGGAGCTATCTCTTCCCCAGGCCATTATCCGCTTTAAGCAAGGGTTTGGAAGATTGGTACGTACACAGCGCGATAAGGGTGTCGTGTTTGTCTTCGACAGGAGGATAACAGAGACCCGCTACGGCAAGTCGTTCATTACATCACTGCCGCCAGTGCCTGTGCAAAAGGGACTGATGGCCGACCTGCTGACTGATCTTGAAGGATGGCTCGATCAGTCATAAAATAGATGGAGATTGCCTGTCCCCAAAAAGGCGGAAGTCTGATATAGTAAGTTACGAGATGGAATTGGGTAAGGAGGCAGCTGGTTTGGAGAGCAGAATTAAAGTTCTTTCCACGGTAAAGATTGGCAAATCGCCGGATCTTTACAAGGTTGTGACCGAATTAAACAAAACGCTGAAACACAAGGATGTCATGTTCGGTCTGGCACTCGATGAACAAGATGAAAATAAAATGATATTTACCATCTACAAAACATAAAAAGGATGCAGTCGAGATGAAAAAATGGTGGATTATCCTTGGGATAGCCTGTATTGGAATTATCCTCTGGCAGAGCATTTCACTGTATTATAAAATTCTTTCAAACCGTGATGCGGGACAGGAGAGAGCGGTACAGGCTGCACAAAACAACTACGCTTTAACTGTTGATCAGATGGATTATTATCATGGTGACCAGGCGCTGGATGTGATCAGCGGCACTTCCGGGAAGTACGGGAAAGTATATGTGCTGGTAAATAACAAAGGCAAGACCAAGCTGGTGAAACAAAGTGATGGACTGACAAAACAGCAAATGAAGAACTATGTGGACAAAAATTTCAAACCAAAACAGTGGGTGAATCTCCGTCTTGGAATGGAGAACAGCCAAGTCGTATGGGAAGCCGTTTATCTCGATGATAGCGGCAGGTACACGTTTTACTACGGCGATTTCCAAACCGGAGAACGCTATAAAAAATACAGTATCAAGCAGGAAATCTAAAAGTGAGGGATGAAAAGAATGGAACTGGCAAACCGAGTAAAAGCACTTACACCATCTACGACACTCGCCATCACGGCAAAAGCAAATGCATTAAAAGCAGAAGGGCATAATGTGATTGGACTGGGCGCGGGAGAACCGGACTTTAATACCCCGGAACACATCATTGAAGCCGCATACCGGGCCATGAAGGAAGGGCACACGAAATATACAGCTTCCGGCGGCCTGCCTGCACTGAAAAAAGTGATTGCTGAAAAGTTTAAAAAAGACCAGAATCTTGACTACTCACCTCAGGAAATCGTAGTTGGGACAGGAGCGAAACAGTCACTCTATTCCCTGTTTCAAGTTTTACTTAGCGACGGAGACGAAGTTATTATTCCAACGCCTTACTGGGTGAGCTATCCTGAGCAGGTGAAACTAGCAGGCGGTGTACCGGTCTATGTGGAAGGCAAGGAAGACAATGCGTTTAAAATTACACCGTCACAGCTTGAAGAAGCAGTCACAGGAAAAACAAAAGCGATCGTCCTCAATTCCCCAAGCAACCCGACAGGCTCTTTGTACAATGAAGAAGAACTGAGACAAATCGGGGATGTTTGCTTAAAACATAATATTCTAATCATTTCGGATGAAATCTATGAAAAATTAATATATGACGGTGCACAGCATACGTCCATTGCCCAGCTTTCTCCTGAACTGAAAAAACAGACCATTATCATCAACGGGGTTTCCAAGTCTCATTCCATGACAGGATGGAGAATCGGATATGCGGCTGGCGACAGCACAATCATTAAAGCAATGACCAATCTGGACAGCCACAGCACCTCCAATCCGACCAGCATTTCCCAATATGGCGCAATTGCTGCCTACGAGGGGAGCCAGGAGCCGGTGGAAGAGATGAGAAAAGCCTTTGAATCCCGTCTGAACACCGTTTATGAAAAGCTGATTCAAATTCCGGGCTTTTCATGTGTGAAACCTAAAGGAGCGTTTTATCTCTTCCCGAATGTGAAGGAAGCGGTCAGGATGACCGGTTTTAACAGTGTGGATGAATGGGTGGCAGCGCTGCTTGAGGAGGAGAAAGTTGCCCTTGTTCCGGGCTCCGGATTCGGATCACCGGACAATGTGAGGCTTTCTTATGCTACCTCACTTGAAAAATTTGAGGAAGCTTTGGAGCGAATTGCCCGTTTCATGGAAAAAAAGAGCAAATAATAGAGTTTGAGGGTATTTGATTTTTATAAGTGATTAGATGATAATCACTTATACATAGAATGATTTGGAGGGTGTCACGTGAAAACAACAATTTCCCAATTAAAAAACCATATCGATGAGACAGTGACCATCGGTGCATGGCTGAGCAATAAGCGCTCAAGCGGCAAGATTGCTTTTTTGCAGCTTCGGGACGGAACCGGCTTTGTTCAAGGTGTAGTCGTTAAAGCTGAAGTGGCTGAAGACATCTGGACAACAGCAAAAGGACTTACGCAGGAAACCAGCCTGTATGTAACAGGGAAGGTCCAGCAGGATGACCGCTCTCAAACAGGTGTTGAGCTCGTCGTTACAGACGTAAAGGTCATCTCAGAGTCGGTGGATTATCCGATTACGCCAAAAGAGCATGGCACAGAGTTTTTGATGGATCACCGCCATCTTTGGCTGCGTTCCAAACGCCAGCATGCGATTATGAAAGTCAGAAACGAAATTATTCATGCAATGTATGAGTTCTTTCATAAAAATGAATTTATCAAAGTCGACCCGCCTATTCTGACAGGGAGTTCTGCCGAAGGAACTACGACTTTATTCCATACCAAATATTTTGATGAAGACGCATATCTTTCCCAAAGCGGGCAGCTGTATATGGAAGCGGCAGCCATGGCTCTTGGAAAAGTTTTCTCATTCGGTCCGACATTCCGTGCTGAAAAGTCAAAAACGCGCCGTCATTTGATCGAATTCTGGATGATTGAGCCTGAGATGGCTTTCGTTGAACATGAAGAATCTCTCGAGATTCAGGAACAGTTTGTCAGCCATGTCGTGCAATCCGTTCTTGAACGCTGCAAGCTTGAACTGACCGTGCTGGGCCGGGATCTTTCCAAGCTTGAGAATGTTAAAGCTCCGTTCCCGCGCATTTCCTATGATGATGCCATTACACTCCTGAAGGAAAAAGGGTTTGATGATATTGAATGGGGAGAAGATTTTGGTGCGCCGCATGAGACAGCTATTGCCGAAAGCTATGACAAGCCAGTGTTCATTACCAATTATCCAAAAGAGATCAAGGCTTTTTACATGAAGCCGCACCCTGAACGCGATGATGTTGTCCTTTGCGCCGACCTGATTGCGCCTGAAGGCTACGGGGAAATCATCGGAGGAAGCCAGCGTATTGATGATCTTGAACTGATGAAAGCCCGCTATGAAGAGCACGGACTTACTGATGATGCCTACAAATGGTATCTTGAGCTCCGCCAATACGGCAGTGTTCCGCATTCCGGATTTGGTCTTGGTCTTGAACGTACGGTTGCCTGGATTACCGGCGCCGAGCACGTGCGTGAAACCATTCCGTTCCCGCGTTTGCTGAACCGCCTGTATCCTTAATTTTTTGACCATGTTTCTTTAGAAAAAACTTTTAAAAAACCTCCTCTTAAAGGAGGTTTTTCACCTTTACCCGGCATGGGAACCTGTCTTGCAAGGGCGGTTCCTATATCTGTTTTAAGCTTCATCGATGTTTTTCACGACGGCATCATGACTGGGGAAATAAGGCTTACTCGTGGTATACTGATGAAGAAGGGGTGTTATGATGGAAAAGGCATTATTTTTGAAATGGCTGTCAGAAGGAACGGTTTCAATACCCCATGTTCTGTTTAAGCATTACCGGTCCATCGGGCTTCAAGACGAAGAATGCATGCTCCTTCTGCATGTACATACATTCATTGAATCGGGGAATCCGTTTCCGACTCCGGAGGAGCTTTCCGGAAGGATGAGCATTACCCCGACCAGGTGCATGGGAATGCTGAGAGGGTTTATCCAGCAGGGATTATTGGAAATGGGACAGTATGAAGACCAGGAAAAAGGGATGTATTATGAAGCTTATTCCCTCAATCCGCTTTGGGAAAAATTGCTGTCGGTCCTTTCCGGCCAGGAAGCCGAGCAGGACTTAGCCAATAAAGAAAAAGAAGAACAAAGTGTTTATACGATTTATGAACGGGAGTTTGGAAGGCCGTTGTCTCCCATGGAGTGTGAAACCCTGAAGATTTGGATCGATCAGGATCGGCATACTTCAGCATTGATTATTTCTGCGTTAAAGGAAGCGGTCATGACGGGGAAGCTTAACTTTCGTTATATCGACCGGATTTTGTTTGAATGGAAGAAGAATAATATACAAACACCAGAACAGGCCAGAACATACGGAGAGAAGTTCAGGGCGCGGCAAAACAAACCAGCGGCCAGGCAGGCAGAATCCATTGACAGCCGGAATCAATTCTCTGTTCCCGTATATAATTGGCTTGAGCAATCATAGACGAGGGAAATCTCGTCTGTTTTTGCATGTGCAAGGGTATTGAATCAGGAGGAAAATTATGCTGAACAAAACACAGATTGCTTATTGCTTGGACACCCTTGGAGAAATGTTTCCCGATGCCCACTGCGAACTGAATCACAGCAATCCCTTTGAACTCACCATTGCTGTCCTTTTATCGGCACAGTGTACAGATGCACTGGTAAACAAAGTCACACCCGGCCTCTTTGCCAAATATAAAACACCGGAGGATTACCTCAAGGTGCCGGTTGAAGAATTGCAGGATGATATACGTTCCATAGGGCTCTACCGAAACAAAGCAAAAAATATCCAAAAGCTGTGTTACATGCTGCTGTACGATTATGGCGGCAAGGTGCCTGAAGACCGTGACGAGCTGACAAAGCTCCCGGGTGTCGGGAGAAAAACGGCCAATGTTGTTGTTTCGGTTGCTTTTGGCATTCCGGCCATAGCAGTGGATACACATGTCGAACGGGTAACAAAGCGCCTGGCCATTTGCAAATGGAAAGACTCTGTCCTGCAGGTTGAAGAGACGTTAATGAAAAAGGTCCCTAAAGAGCAGTGGGGTCTCACCCATCATCGTCTCATTTTTTTCGGAAGATATCATTGCAAGGCACAAAGCCCGCGATGTCCGGAGTGCCCGCTGCTTGAATTGTGCCGGGAAGGGCAAAAACGAACAAAACTGAACCTTAAAAAAGCACAGCTTTTAAATAAAAATGAAAATTCCTGATTCCATGAATCATCCGCTGTTTTTTGGCAGGGATACCAAACGTGATAAAGGCTGCTTTCGGGAAGACATAGTGGCGCTTTCTTTTCGGGATGCACCGCCTTTGTCACCTGAGAAGCTGAAGCAAAAGTTGGATGGGTGGAAAACCGAGGGTGAGAAAATCCGGCAGTTGTTTTCAGAGCGAAAGCCACACGAAGCATCCGGCCCGTTGATTGATCAGCTCAGTTGTTTTATCCAGGCTTTATTTTGGTGCAACAACAGCTGGGTTCATGATTTGGTTCATTGGCAGAACACGGTGGACAACCTTCCTGTAAGGCCCGTGAATGCGGTAGAGAGGCTTGAGCTGATTTTTACCCGGCCATCCCATTTCACAGCATGGATCCAGCTGAATGAGCTGTTTTCCGAGCTTGAAAAAAAGGCAGCCAGCCATCTCCGCGCCCCCCGCATGGAATAGGGACATTCTCATAACACATAGAATGTGTTATGAGAATGTCTAGGAGGGGGAGTTATGCAAATCCATGTAGTAAAGAAAGGGGATTCGCTGTATAAGCTGTCACAATATTACAGTCTGCCATGGCAAAATATTGCGGCAGTCAATGCCCTTGGACCGCAGGATGTGCTGGCGGTAGGACAAACGCTGCTTATTCCTGCACCTTTTGAATATAAAGTGAAAAAGGGTGATACGTTCGAAAAAATTGCGGCTAAGCTGGGTATTACGAAAGCAGAACTACAGCAGGCAAACCCTGAAATTTCGGAAAGCCAGTTGATGGAAGGGCTTGCACTGACGGTGCCCCAGAAACGCAAACGGACCATAACAACGAACGCTTTTGCAGAGCCTTCCGAAAAGTCACGGGAAAACTTTAAGAAAGCGGCCAAGGCATTAAGCTATATCTCATTATTCAGCTATGAAGTAAATGAAAATGGTGAACTGAAACCATTGGATGACGGACCTTTTTTACAGGATATCAAAAATCAAAACGTTCGTCCGCTGCTTTCCTTGACCACCATCAAAGATGGGGCGTTCAGCAGGGAACTGGCTACTTCCATCTTAAAGAACCAGGCCATCAGCAATAAGGTGATCGAGAACACGGCGAAAATCATGAAAGAAAAAGGGTACGTTGGCGTCAATGTGGATTTTGAATATATCGGGGGAGAGAACAGGGAGCGTTACAACCGGTTCCTCAGGGCCATGACCGAACGCATGCATAAAGAAGGGTATATTTCCACCACGGCTCTTGCTCCCAAAATCAAAGAAAAACAAAAAGGAATATGGTATGAAGGCCACGACTATAAGGCACATGGCCAGATAGTGGATTATGTCATTCTCATGACGTATGAATGGGGATACAGCGGCGGACCTCCTTTGCCGGTAAGTCCGCTCACAGAAGTAAAAAAAGTAATTGATTATGCAGTCACAGTGATTCCGAGAAGCAAAATTCTGATGGGGATCAACCTGTACGGCTATGACTGGAAGCTTCCCTTTGTTCAGGGAGGGCCGCAGGCCAAGGCGCTCAGCCCCGTACAGGCGGTGCAGCTTGCAGCCAAACGAAAAGCTGCAGTACAGTATGACAGCAAGGATCAGTCCCCGTACTTCGAATATTATGATAAAGAAAAGAAAGAGCATAAGGTATGGTTCGAGGATTTCCGCAGTATGAAAGCCAAATTCGATATGATCGATGAATACAAGCTTGGAGGAGCAAGTTTCTGGAATCTCGCATTTGATTATCCGGGCTTGTGGAACTATCTGGAGGATCGTTACAATATCCGTTTTCAATAATATACACAGAAGAAGGCCGCCCCTTACTGGGGGCGGCCTTCTCTGTATTATTGGCTTAAATCGGGAAGGGCAGGAGTCTGTTGTTCGTTCTGCTGCTGCTGCTGTCGTTGATTTTGGTCATTCCCATTTCCCTGTCCAGGGCCATTTCTCTGGCCGTTTTGGTTCTCACCTTGTCCAGGAGGATTTTGTGGTTCTGTATTGTCAGGCTGACCGGTATTGCCTTCCTGATTTCCGCCTTGATCTGGTGGATTATTTTCTCCACCCTGGTTTTGATTCTGGTCACCCTGATTCTGGCCTTGATCCTGGTTTCCTCCCTGATTTTCGTTTCCTCCCTGGTTTTGGTCACCAGGATTGTTTTTGTCAGGAGGAGTGCCTTCTTCTGGCGGCTTTTCACCACCTGGAACCGTGACCGAGGTTTGCGCAGGAGGGCTTTCCTTACCAGTTTCACTGTTGATGGCCGTTACCTGGAAGCTGTATGTTTTTCCTGCTTCCGCGTTTGGAACGGTAAAGGACTTATCTTTGATCGTTTGTTCTGCTGCCGGTGTGCCATCCACACTGGCTGCTACTTTATAGACCGTTTTATCATTGCCTTTGTAGTTCCATTTCACATCGATGGCTTTTTTCCCTTCATTGTACTTGGCATTAAGGCCTTCAATGGAAGCCGGCTGATCGTATTTGTCCGATACTTCACTAGGCTCAGTACCGCGTACGAACAATTCTTTTGTTTTCTGGTCATCAGGCGTAAATTCACCTGCTTTTTTATTAGTGCCTTTTTCGAGCGTCACATCGACAACCGAATTCGGTCTTTTGAAATCTGAACCGTCATGGTTAAGCCGGCTCATCACCTCTTTGAAGATTAGCTTTGAGTAGTTCCTCTGATTGGTATCCAGGTAATGAACGCCTTCTTTATCCTTTTTGCTATTGTAGCCTGTCCACACAGCAGCGGAGTAGGATGGAGTATATCCCGCCATCCAGGCGTCATTTGTTGCACTCTTAGGAATCCCGTTCGCATCCCTGAACTCCTTCGGGAGATTGGTGGTGCCTGTTTTTCCAGCAAGATTTAAGCCGGGAACGTTCGCCATCGTTCCGGTTCCGCCGCTTTTCATAACGTCTTTGAGCATGTCGGTAACCATATAGGCGGTAAAGTCATTCATTGCTTTGACCGGCTTGTTATCCGGCTTAACCACATCGCCATTTGGAAATTCAATTTTGCGGATGGTCGTAGGCGCATTGTAGACTCCTTCATTTCCAAAGGCAGCATAGGCGCCTGCCAGATTTAGCGGTGTGATTCCTTTTTGAAATCCTCCGATTGCATAGGCGGGAGGCGCTGAGTCAATATTGATGCCAAGCTTATTGGCAAAATCAACGGCTTTATCTTCTCCCACTTCCATGAAGGTACGTACGGCCGGTGTATTTTCCGATTTAGCAAGAGCCGTACGCATGGAAACCTCGCCGAACCCTTCATCATTGAAGTTATGGATCGTCGAACCATTAATGGTGATTGGCGAATCCTTCAAAATATGTCCGGTATTCCATTTGAAATGATCAATGGCAGGCCCGTAATCGAGAATCGGCTTAATGGTGGAGCCTGGTTGGCGCTGATTCCCCGAAGCATAATATGCACTCATAAGATTTTCCTCACGTCCGCTTCCAATGGCGCGGATGCTGCCTGTTTTTGTATCGACAATCGCGATGCCGGATTGCAGTTTTTTATTTTCATTTTTAAGGAACGAAGCGTTTTGAAGAACATCTTCGGTAGCTTCCTGCGCTTTCGTATCCATATTGGTGTATATTTTTAATCCATCGGCAAACACATCGACATTCTTCATTCCATCCATCTTATGAATATCTTTAATTACCTGCTGAAGGTACGCTTCATGAATACGTGTTTCCTGAAGGCTTCCTTTATGCAATCCTTTAGTTACGGGAGTTGCCTTTGCTTTGTCTGCTTCGGATTTCGTGATATACCCATACTTTTCCATTTGCCCTAGAACTACGTTTCTGCGTTTTTCAGCAGCTTCGGGATGGTTCAGTGGATCGTAGTTGCTTGGTGCTTTTGGAAGGCCAGCCAGCAATGCGGTTTGCGGAAGCGTAAGCTGATCGAGCCGGTCTACATCGAAATAGGTTTTGGCTGCAGTTCCGATGCCGTAGACATTATGTCCAAAGTAGATTTTATTGAGATACATTTCAAGAATTTGTTCTTTCGAATATTTCTTCTCAAGTTTAATCGCCAGGTAAGCTTCCTGAATCTTACGGGTCAGCGATTTTTGATTGGTTAAAATCGTATTTTTTACTACTTGCTGCGTGATGGTGCTTCCGCCTTGAGAACCGAAGCCGCCAGTTACATTGGCAAGGGCCGCTCCAAAAATACGGCGCACATCAACGCCCGGATGTTTATAGAACCGGACATCTTCCACTGCGACAAATGCATCCCGTACGTTTGGCGGAATATCCTTTATCCCGGCCTTTACCCGGTTTTGCTCAGAAAAGAGCGAGGTGACCATTTTTCCGTCTTTATCATAGATCTGGGAAGATAAAGGCGTTTTTAATTTGTCAGGATCGAGTTTCGGTGATTTTGCCATAATGACGCCCACCGAGATCGTTCCTATAATAAACATAATAACGATAAACGCTACAATCGCTTTAAAAAGTGGAAACTTCTTTTTCTTTTTTGGGCCGTGCTGATAGCCTTTATCGGCTGCCTGCCTGCGTTCTTGTCTGCTGCGGTATTCATTCGACATAATTGTATCAACCTTTCAATTGCTGCAATATACATTATGATTATTCGTCAATAAGGCGTTATTTATGAACCTTCCCCTCATCTTCGTCATAAAAGTACATTTTATCAATGATTTTCAGATAGTCAATTCGCGGCAGGAAACCGGAAGAAACCGGATGTCCATGCGACTCGATATCCTTTTTTGGGATCGATTTTCTTCCCTTCGTTTGATCATTCCAATAGGGGATCAGGTGCCCGGCGTCGAGAAGAAAGATCTCATTCAGTGTTGAAAAACGCAGGATGACGAAGGAGATTCCGCCATGGGCAAGGATGGCTTCCATATGACGAATTTGATGATCATGAAAGTTGCGAAGCGGGAAAGAAGTTTTATTTTTCGTTTCCTTCGCTTCAAAGTCAATATACTTCCCCCTGTAAATTCCGTTAAAATCCGTGGTGGAAGCAAGCTTGAAATAGGCTTCTTTGATCACGGCGGCGGACCGCTTGGGATATTCAACATTGACGATCTGAACCGGTGTCGGTTTTTTATGAATGACGGCAATTCCCCGTTCCAGATAGTATTCGTTGCTTTTATTCAAATCTTCCTCAAGCGTCATTCCCCGGTTCCCGTAGGAGATGGAACTTTTTGAATTGGCGGGGGACAGAGAGGAAGAGGTTTTTTTTCCGTTGGGATACTGAATCGGTGCCATAGTCTCACATCCTTTTAAAGAATGGCAAATAAAAACTATGTCAGCTTGATGGCCGGCATAGTCTTTTTTCTTTGTTCACTTTCTTATCCCTGCTGAAGAAGTGATTCCAGCTCGTCTTGGTTAAATCCAAGAACAACGTTTTTGGATTCTCCGTCTATAATAACAGTCACAGGAGTGGCGCTTGCTCCCAGATCAATCACTTTATTCATGTATTGAGGGTTCTTTCGGATATCGCGTTCCTCGAATGGGATTTGTTTTGAAGTCAGCCATTCCTTTTCAGCAAAGCAAGGGGGACAGGTTTCCTGTGTGTAAATAATTACTTTCTGTTTCATTGTTGATCCTCCAGACAGCTTCTTATCCTTTCATTTTAGCGTTTTTCTTTCTGTCTTACAAATATTTTACCAACAGCTGCGAAGGATAAGAGAAAAGGAAGGGAGGGCAGTACATGAGAATCAGGGAATGGGAAAAGGCCGTGATTGAGGAAATCCGGCAGAAAACGAATGCCGGCAACCTGGATAATATTTCACGTACCGTATTTTACGAACAATTTTTCAGAAGAAATCCTGAAATTAAATGGTCGTTTCTTGCTTCTATCGTTTCAAGAAATGCCGGTTATAATATGTCCGACCTGGAAGGCAGCTGGCTTAAACGGTCCATACCAACTCATTATCGCAATCTTCTTTTTCTGACGTACGAACGGGCGAACTGGCTGATTTTTTCCGATGCTTATCCGCAGCTGCTTTTATATGAAAAAAGCAAGAAGGCAGGAGAGCCGTTTTTTTCGCTTTTATCATCCTTTAACGTTTCTGCGTTTATGCAAAAAGAATGGTGTGTGTTTTGGCAAAAAGGCGATGAAGAACGGCTTTGGACCTCGCTTATCATAAATGAACAGCATTTGATCCAAAAACCGGTGATTGAGCACCCTGTCTATCGCAGGCGGGTTTTTATGTCGATGCCCTACAGGCTTCAAAACTGGCTTCATTTCAGCACAGTGCTTTTTCCGACCCTTAATGGGGAAATGTTTGGATTCTCTGTACATGGTTTCCGAAAGGTGCAAAATCGAATTTTGCTTGGAAGAAGACTCGCGTGGCTGCTGTTTCAGTCTAAGTATGCAAAGGATTTTGAGGAATTCTCCCGGGTAACACCCCACACTGGTTCAAGGCAGGACTACGAGCAATATGTTTACCCCAATCGGAGGAGGGATCGTGAACTTCTCCGGCTTACTTATCCACTGGTGCAGCATTCACGGCCGTCTCTGCCCGACTGGAGCCAAAAGAAAAAAAATCTGCAGGCTTATTACAAAAAGCTTTCTATTCCTGAAAACATCAACTTAACAAAGTGGCATCACAGCAAAGAGCTTCAGCTTCAAATTGGTATATTGCTGCAGGAACTGCTGTTTAAGGATAAAAGCGATAGCAAAAAAGAACGGTAAAAAAGTGTCCCGGGTTCACGGGACACTTTTTGTTGTTTTCAGGTTTTATTCTTTCATCATTCCCCGAGGCAGCTACACGCTTGTCGGGGCTAAGCGGCCGTTTCAGCTTTCCCGATCTAGCTTCAACGGCCAACCCCTCGAGGTCGCTTCACGCTTCCCCTTCAACACAAAGAACGTGTTGCTGGGTAAGCGCTCCAGCGCTTGTCGGGGCTAAGCGGCCGTTTCAGCTTTTCTTAACTTATGTAGCTGGGTAATTGGGGCCTTCTAGCTTTTTGTCGCCGTAGCCTTCTTTTTTCTCCTGCTCAGGTGCGTTCGTCATTTTTTCCTGCTCCTGCTCCAGGCTGTTTTCGTGTTGATCCATGTTTCTTCACCTCCTAATCGTAGTGTTAGGCAGTAGGTCCTGTTTCATACAGGATAACAGTGTCGAAAGACGGGTTTTTTTGCACAAAACCACTTACTTTGCCGAAACCGTTCTAGTTTTGTCACATGTGAAGGGAAACGAAAAAGAGGAGGGAATACTTCTGTTATAAGATATCGGGGAGGGAATTAGAAATGGAAATGGTGTTTAAAACAAAAACGGTTTCGGAAGAACTTGGTGTAAATCCAACTACCATTCAGCGCTGGGTTAAGCATTTCAATCTTGCCTGCCAAAAAAACGACCATGGTCATTATCTGTTTTCCGAGCAGGACATAGAAGATTTGCGGGAAATTAAGAAACAGCTGGATGCAGGTCTGCTTATGGGCGATATTCAAATCGCAGCTGCAAAAACTAAGGAAGCTGAACCCAAGGCACAGCCTGCAATTGCGTTTGATGAACGGTTCGATCAATTGATGGCCCAGATCGAAAAGCTTGAAAAAAAGCTGGAAGAAAAAGCGGATGACGTTTTGTCCTACCAGGTCTTGCAGCATGCAACAGAAATGGATGACATGATGAAGCGGCTTGTTAAAATAGAAGAGAAAATTGAGGATATTGAAGTCAAACTTTTAAAAATGCCCGATGGGGCTCAGGAAGAAGCCGGCGGGTATAAAAAACAGCGCCGCAATTGGCTGGTGGGGCTTTTCACGCTTTAACCTTGAAGGAAGCTCGTGCATTTTATCCTTTGTTTTGATAGGATAGAGAGGTCAGGAGTGAATTCATAACGTATGGAACAACGTCTTATTCAACTTACTCAAGTGCTGCTGGATAAAACCAGGGCAGCAATGGACCAATATCTTACCGAAACAAAAAAAGAAGGATATGAAGTGGACTTTTATGGCCAGGTAAAGCCTTTTGCCGACGAAATCCGGTCTTTAACAGAGGAATGGAAGCCCCTTGCGCTAAAGTGGGTAGAAAACAACCGTCCAAAGTATGTCCATCTGCCACAGATAAATGATACGTTTGATAATTTGAACTTTATTGCGGTATTTGCCTTCCAGCTCGACACCAGGGAAAAACGATTTACCGAAATGATCAAATCGATTGATTACGTCCTGAGTACTTTGCTGGAGAGGCTGCATTCATAAAAGACGGAAACTGTTACCGTCTTTTTTTATTTTGCCCGTCAGAAATTAGCACTGGCGGGAGGAATTGGGTAAAATGAAATAAATCAACGATCTTAAACAAAATAATTTCACATACCGTAATAAAAAAGTGTTAAAAGAAAGGGCCATTACATGTTTGATCCAACCATCTATGAAAACTTGAAAATTATTCTTGAGGGAATGATTTATGATCTTGATTTTGAAGGAGTTTTAAAAGTAAGCGGCCGAAAAGACCTTGTTGACTTGGCTTCAATGAGCAGGACTTACCAAATCGAGGTTATGTTAAACGGCAAAAAAGAAAAGGACGTCCGAGCAAAAATCGAATTAAAAGCAGGTTTAGAAGACCTTGCTGATGAAATAATGGAAAGGGAAACCGACAAAACGGGATGCACGTTCTCTGTTACTTTCTACACCACCGTACAGGATATTGAAGCTGAATGTTCCAGAACCGGTGAGGCTATGAGGAAATTGTGGAAAACGGATGGAGAGGTTTCACAAACACTTTCCTATATTTATGGGCTGCCGAGGGGAAGCTATCAGAATCAAATAGATATTATCATTCATCGCAAGCTGCATGAAGAAAACAGTGAACAGTTTGAGGATTATTTAGACCGGATCCTTATAGCTGCCGAACGAATACTAATTAAAGGGGAACATTAATCATTATGGCTACAAACACACCGATTCAAGAATTACAGCCTTATCTGCAGGAAAATTGGAAAAAAGCGGCTTTCGATTCCTTAACACCGGTTCAGGAAGAAATGCTGCCGTTTATGCTGGAGGGCAAGGATCTCGTGGTCGAATCACCGACAGGGACAGGGAAGACGCTGGCTTATAGTCTGCCATTACTTGAGAAAATTGACAGCTCATCCACGCAGCTTCAGGCCGTCGTGATGGCCCCAACCAAAGAACTGGTAATGCAGATTCATTCGGTCCTTCAGGAATACGCGAAGGGAAGCAATATTACAGGGACGACTTTAATCGGCGGTGTAAATGTGCAGCGGCAGGTGGACAAGCTCAAGAAAAAACCACAGTACATAGTTGGCACCCCTGGAAGAATCCTTGAACTTTATAAAAATAAAAAAGTGAAGCTTCACGAGGTCAAAACAATTGTCGTTGATGAAGCAGACATTGTTTATGATATGGAATTAATGGATGAAGTTCAGAATATTGTTAAAGGGACGATGAAGGACCGCCAGCTAGTTTTTGTCTCCGCAACCATTTCAAACAAGTCAGAAGAGATCGCTAAAGAGTGGATGAACGATCCCCATTTCATCAAAATTAACCGTGATTCGGGTTCGACAGAGTCGATTGCAAATATCTACCTAATTTCTGAAAGACGTGATAAAATAGATAACCTGAGGCGCATAATTCGACACCATTCGAACATGAAAGCGATCGTCTTCTTTGGTGACAATTTAAAACTTGATGAGATCGCCGCCAAGTTTGCATACCGCGGCATTACCGTTGGCATATTGTCCGGACAAGCAACTAAACATGAGCGGCAAAAGGTAATGAGAGAATTTCGTTCGAGCAGCCATGCGCTGCTTCTTTCTACAGACCTTGCTGCCAGAGGACTTGATATTAGCGGATTAACACATGTGATACATTTTGATCTCGCCGATTCCGAAAAACAATTCTTACACCGTTCGGGAAGAACAGGAAGAGCGGGACAAAAAGGAACCGTCATTTCGCTGGTCACCGAGAGAGAGGAAAATGTGTTGTTAAAATGGGCAAAAAAGCTCAATTTGCCTGCCGAGAGGGCAGTCATTAAGCAGGACCAGTTGTTGCTTGCTTCGCAAATTCAGCAGAAGTCCGCCCAAAAAAGAAGCCCAAAGAAATCAACACCCCAGCGAAGCGGTAATTTTACGAAAAAGAAGGGGAAGTAATTGCTGGTAAATGAAAGATTAATACAAAAGATAAATCATATGGTTGAAACGTTCAATATTTCGGTGGAGATTCATATTGAAGCCAAATGCCCGCTTAACCGGAATATTGGAGGCAAATATAATGCGGGTGAACAATCCATCACATTGTATCTTGAAGAAATTCAGTCACAATGCGGGTGGATGTTTCCAGGCGAGGATGTTTTTGTAGAGTACGCAAGTGTGATTTTTGCTCATGAAGCAGGACATGCTACAGATCCATATTTGCAGAAGCTCGTTGAATTATATGACGCAACAGAAGATGAATTCAAACGCAAAAAAATTGAGCTGCTTGTTGAAGTTCAGGCATGGAAGATTGCCAGTGCGCTTGTCCATGATCTTCCTGATGATTTTTTCAATAAAATCAAAAGAATTTCCCTTGAACATCATTATAAAGCTGTTTCCCAGGGTTTCAAGGACGAAGGGGTAGCTTAATCCGGAAAGGTCCTGTGCAAAGAGCACAGGTCCTTTTTTATGAGAATCAAATTTGGTATGATAGTTGAGTTGAAACTAAGCAATTGGAGTGAAAATAAGTGAACTATCAGGTATTGCTGTTTTATAAATATATCGCAATTGAAGATCCGGAGGAGTTTGTCTCCTCACATCTGGAATTCTGCAAATCCATTGGCTTAAAAGGCCGGATATGGGTGGCAAAGGAAGGGATCAATGGGACGGTCTCCGGAACAATCGAGCAAACCACTGAATATATGAACCATATGAAACAAGACGAGCGTTTTCAAGATATGGTTTACAAAATAGAAGAATCGGATACTCATGCGTTCAAAAAAATGAAGGTCCGTCTCAAAAAGGAAATAGTTAATTTGAGCCTGGAAGATGATGTGAACCCGAATGAGCTTACAGGAAAGCATCTCACACCCAAAGAATTTTATGAAGCGCTGCAGCAGGAGGATGTGGTGATCCTCGATGCAAGAAATACGTATGAATATGACCTTGGACATTTTAAGGGAGCCATCCGGCCGGATATCGAGAATTTCAGGGATCTTCCTGAGTGGGTCAGGGAAAACCTTGATCAATTTAAAGATAAAAAGGTGCTGACATATTGCACTGGAGGAATACGCTGCGAAAAGTTTTCTGGATTCTTGTTAAAAGAGGGACTTCAAAATGTTTCCCAGCTCCAAGGCGGCATCATTTCATATGGTTATGATCCTGAAGTGAAAGGCGATCTGTGGGACGGGAAGTGCTATGTATTTGATGAAAGAACTTCTGTTCAGGTTAACCGTGCAGGAACGGAAAAGGTAGTCGGCAAATGCTATCATTGCGGCAACCCGGAAGAACGTTATGTGAAATGCGGAAATCCCGAATGCAATAAACATCTGCTCATGTGCGAGCCTTGCGAGCATGAGCATAAAAGGGCCTGCAGCACGGATTGCAGAGATCAAGAACGGAACAGGTATGTAACGGAAAAAACCGCTGCTCAATCATAACGATGAAAAAAAGCATCCTTTGGTTAAAAGGATGCTTTTTTAGCACGAAGTCTCAGGTGTATAATAGATACTAGAGACATCATGGAAGGTGTGTAGTTTATGATTGATGTAGAAATGCCGGAAAATAAACTGGAACTGCTGCCTGCTGTATTTATTTTTATTATTTTCGTGATCCTAGCGTGGATGACCGTCAAGTTCCTTAAACAGCTTCATGAACGTGAGTTGAAAAAGGCGGAAGAGGCAGAAGAAAAAATGAGGGAATATAATCTTCAAAATAAGCACTAAATGCAAAAACGAGGCAGCACAGAGCTGCCTCGTTTTTTCTGGCTTTTATACACTTTTCATGTTGTTTACTTCTTCCGTCAATGTTTCTTCCATGTCAGCAAATGTGTTTTGGACTTTGTTTGTTGGTGATTTCGTCAGCAAACTTACTACAATAACAGCGATAAGACTGAGGAAGAAACCTGGAATCATTTCATATACTTGCTCTTTTAAGCCAGGGAACTGCACCCAGGTAATTACAGTTACGGCACCTACGATCATTCCGGCAAGTGCTCCCCATTTGGTCATCCGTTTCCAGTAAAGACTTAGCAGTATGGCAGGTCCAAATGCTGAACCAAAACCTGCCCAGGCATAGCCTACAAGAGAGAGGATGGTATCGTTTGGATGGTACGCAAGAATGGTCGCAATAACAGCCACCAGCAATACAGCCATACGTCCAATGGTAACCAGTTCCTTGTCAGATGCCTCGCGACGGAAAAAGGCTTTATAAAAGTCTTCTGTCATCGCGCTGGAAGTTACGAGCAGCTGAGACGAAATCGTGCTCATGATCGCAGCCAAAATCGCAGCGAGCAGGAAACCGGTAATCAGCGGGTGAAACAAAATTGTGGAAAACTTGATGAATACTGTTTCCGGATCATTTAAACTAACGCCTGATTTATGGAACCATGCAATCCCTACTAAGCCGGTAAGGACGGCACCAAACAGAGAAATGGCCATCCAGCCCATACCGATGCGGCGGGCAACCTTCAAATCTTTGATGTTGGTGATGGCCATAAAGCGGACAATAATGTGAGGCTGTCCGAAATATCCAAGCCCCCAGGCAAGCATGGAAATAAGGCCAATTGCCGACGTTCCTTTAAACAAATCAAACTTTGTGGCATCCATTTGTTTTACGGTATCAATGGTTGATTGTACACCGCCTACGTCTGTAAAGGCAACAATCGGCACAAGTACAAGGGCGATAAACATGATAATGCCCTGTACAAAGTCGGTCCAGCTTACCGCCAGGAATCCTCCAAATAACGTGTAAGCAACCACTACGCCGACGGTAACGAATAATCCCACTTTGTAATCAAGGTTAAAGGAACTCTCAAACAATCGTCCGCCTGACACCAATCCGGCAGAAGCATAGAAAGTAAAGAAAACCATGATAACAATGGCTGAAACGAATCGTAAAATCCTGGCTTTGTCGTTAAAACGATTTTCCAAAAAGTCAGGAATAGTAATGGAATCATTCGCTACCTCAGTGTAGGTACGCAAGCGTGGAGCAAGGATAAGATAGTTTAAATAGGCTCCAACCAATAATCCTACAGCAATCCAAATACTTGATAGGCCGGAAGCATACATGGCGCCGGGTACACCCATAAGCATCCATCCGCTCATGTCTGAAGCTCCTGCTGACAGGGCAGTTACCGCGGGTCCGAGGCCTCTCCCTCCAAGCATGTAATCTGACAGATCGGACGTTTTCTTGTACGCCCAATATCCAATACCCAACATGCCGGCCATATAGATAGCCAGCGAAATGATAACACCAATTTGCACCAAATCTCCCCTTTTTTTAGTTTTTATTTTGCAGCTGGTCTTTTTCTTTTTTTGAGCAGCTGCAGGTTTTTCCACAAAGAAAGTGCTTACGGTTAACTAACCTAACAAAAACTTTACATCCCTTCAAGTCACGGGCGGAACGCAGCACATCGCATAAATCACGTAGAATGCAGACAGGGCAAGGGATTGGAGGGAATTAAGCGGAATTGAAAGTAAAACAATTTAAAATTTTCAGTCAGTCTATTTCTGCAAAAAAAGAGGACCCTGGCCCGTTAAAAATTGACCAAGAATCCTCTTGTAAAATTAATTATTGAGCAGACATTTTCACCAATTTCTTGGATAGCCCCAACAGGACCAAACCAAGAAGGATGGTTACACCGCCGATTATCATGAACACTTCGAAATACCCAAGTGACTCAGTAGTGGAAGCCAATTGTCCGGCAAGAATATTGGCAAATCCTGATCCGGCAAGCCAAACACCCATTAAAAGGGAAGCCAGCTTAACAGGGGCAAGCTTACTTACCATGGACAAACCTACAGGCTGCAGACAAAGCTCCCCGATTGTATGAAGGAAGTAAGTAAGAACCATAAAAATCATGTTTGCCTTAACAGCAGAAGAATCGCCTGTTCCTGTTTGAAGAAGTGCAGGGATAAGAACGGCAAATCCGGCACCAAGCAAGATCATACCTGTTGCCATTTTGGTCGGTGTAGCCAAATCGCCACGCTTTGTTTTAGATAATTTCACCCATAGTATGGAAAGAATAGGTGCAAAGATGACAATAAACAGAGGGTTCAATGACTGGAACCATGAAGTTGGCACTGTCCATCCAAATACGGTACGGTCAATAAACTTGTCTGTGTAAAGGGTTAATGAGCTGCCGGCCTGTTCAAAGCCAGCCATAAAGAAAATAACAAAGAATGTGAGAATAAAGATAACTTTAATGCGGCTTTTTTCAGCTTTGGTAAGAGGTTTCTTTTTCTCTTCTGAACTGATCGAATTCTGTGAAACGCCAACGGGCTTCTTCCCGATGTCTCCCAGATACTTGTTTCCAAGAAGGTTGAACAGAAGCTGTCCGACAATCATACCGATCGCAGCTGCAAGGAATCCGAATTTGAATCCAAAGTGCTCAACTCCATTTACCGTCGTCTTAAAGTAATCTTCAGCGAGGAAACCAACAATTAATGGAGAGAAAAAGGCCCCGATGTTGATTCCCATATAGAAAATGGTAAATGCAGCATCTTTACGTGCATCGCTTTGAGGGTATAGGTCTCCAACAAGTGTAGAAATGTTTGGCTTAAAGAAACCATTCCCGATAATCAATAGTGCAAGACCAATGTAAAAGGCGATATGGCTCTGGTTGGCAAACAATACAAAGTTACCGAGTGCCATCGTTACACCGCCAATGGTGATAGCAAGCCTTTTTCCTAAGAAACGGTCTGTTAAATATCCTCCGATCAGGGGAGTAAAATAAACAGCACCGGTGAAGAATCCGTAAATACTTAGTGCAAGGCCTTCACTCATTCCGAGTCCGCCGCTAATCAGCGATTTTGTTAAATAAAGAACGAGAATTGCTCTCATGCCATAATAACTGAACCTTTCCCACATTTCGGTGAAGAAGAGCAGGTACAGGCCAGGAGGATGTTTCTTTTTTGACTGGAGCTGAATATCCTGCTCCACTTTAACTGTTGCTTCCATCTTGATGCCTCCAATATGTTTAAACTATTAATATTTTAATTTACTAAATATTTAGTAGTCAATGAAAATTATAGGTAAATATTATTATAATTTAATTATGAAAATATTGAATTATCTAAATATAAAACGTTTTCCTTGCTATTGCCGGGATTTAAGACCCGTGACAAAAGAATCATAAAAGAAAAAGAGGTGTATTTTTTCTATGAAAATTGTTGTATTATCTGACACGCATATGCCCAAAAAGGCCAAAAAACTGCCTGAAAGACTAATCGCCGATCTCAATACAGCCGATCTGATTATACATGCAGGTGACTGGCAATCACCTGAAGTGCTTCATCAACTGCAGCAATATGCCCCGGTTGAAGGAGTGACTGGCAACGTTGATGGACCAGAAATGAAAGAGCTATTCAACGAGAGGTTTTTGTTGAAAATAGAACAATTTACTATAGGTGTGGTTCATGGACATGGAACAAAGCAAACAACAGAAAAAAGGGCAATAGCGGCATTTAATGATACAGAAGTAGACTGTATTATTTTTGGTCATTCTCATATCCCGAAAAATTACCGGAAAGATGGAGTTCTCCTATTTAATCCCGGTTCTCCAACTGATAAGAGGAGAGAAAAACAATTTTCTCATGGAATTTTAACTATTGATGACCAGCTGATTGCCAACCATGTATTTTACGATGATAAAAATTAATATTATTAACTATTATTTAGTATACTTAATTTTAATTGATTATTCAAATTCTGGGATTGTCTTGGATTAAAATGAATATTAACAGAATTTTTCCTAAATAAGTGTTGAAGCGTACTGGAAAGTCTGATAGAATGAGACAAAATCTAAAGACTATGTGTAACTGGCGAAACGCGGATCACCGCGAGGGAGCACATAGTGTCGTTGCCGTTCGCCTGGGCAGAGGTAAGGGGATTTTTTCCCTTGCCTCTTTTCGTTTATTTGCCAACCTGGCAAAGATGCGAGACAGAAAACCCATTAAAAAAGAGGAGAGAACCTAAATGACCACAACTGCATTGGAAAAAGTAAAGACCATCAAAACCTTGAACAATATCGCTGAGAGCGGATTGAAGGTATTCAGCAACGGGGTTTATAAAATTGATAATGAAAGTGAAAATCCCGATGCCATTGTTGTACGAAGCTTTAATATGCATGCTCTTCCATTCGGTGATGAATTAAAAGCCATCGCGCGTGCGGGCGCAGGGGTCAACAATATTCCGGTCGATCAATGCACAGAAAAGGGGATTGTTGTTTTCAACACTCCTGGTGCGAATGCCAATGCTGTAAAAGAAATGGTCCTCACGACACTGATGGCGTCTTCCCGCAACCTGTTTGCAGGTATTGCCTGGACAAAAACCCTTGAAGAAGAAGGAGATCAAATTCCCAAGCTGGTTGAAGCAGGGAAAAAGCAATTTGTAGGAAAAGAAATTAAAGGAAAGACACTTGGCGTCATCGGTTTGGGGGCAATTGGTGCACTCGTGGCCAATGATGCACTCGATCTGGATATGGACGTTATCGGTTTTGATCCTTTTATTTCGGTTGACACGGCCTGGAACCTGTCCAGAAATGTTCAGCGGGCCATGACGATGGAGCAGCTTTACGCAGAGTGTGACTATATAACGGTTCACGTTCCTTATACACCTGACACAAAAGGAATGTTCAATAAAAAGGCATTTAACGAAATGAAACCCGGCGTGCATATCCTGAACTTCTCACGCGGTGAGCTTGTGAACGAAGAGGATATGCTGGCTGCACTTGAAGACGGTACGGTAGGCCGCTATATTACAGATTTTCCAAACGAAAACGTGCTGAAAATGAAGAATGCGGTGTCTATTCCGCATCTGGGTGCATCAACAAAAGAATCGGAAGAAAACTGTGCGATTATGGCCACCCGCCAAGTCAAGGAGTTTTTGGAAACCGGGAATATCAGAAACTCGGTTAACTTTCCAAACGCTTCTTTACCCTATACCGGCAAGCTTCGGGTGGCTGCGTTCCATGAGAATGTGCCCAACATGGTGGGTCAAATTACTCAGGCTCTATCCAGCTATGAGTTAAATATTGCTGATATGGTGAACAGGAGCCGTGGAGGGTACGCGTATACCATTGTTGATATTGACAATAAGGTAAACGGAGACGTGATCCCGGGGTTAGAAGAAAAAATTAGAAACATTGAGGGCATTGTGAAAACACGGGTAATTTAATGAATTTGTTTTGCACACATAAAGACCGCCATTCCTAATTGTGAATGGCGGCCTTTTTATTTAGGTTAGACAGGTTCGCTATGAGCCCTGTGGGTTTCCAAAAGAAAACGATGGGTTACATATTCCAGAACACCAAGCAACAGGCTTGTCAGAAATGCCCCGTACCATGTCATGGAAGCCTCCCATTGGAAATTGGAGGCATAGTAAACAAGGATCCAGGAAACCAACACATCAATCAGAACACTGAGCCAAAATGCTCCTTTTCTTAACACAAAATACTCGAGCGGCACACCAAGAACTGCGAGAGTTATGGCGACAACGGCAATTTGCCAATAATCTTCAAAATGGACACCCGGAAAGAAAAAGGCGGAAACAATTAACACAACGGGAATCGCTATAAGTTTAATAATCAGACTGATCATGCTGTACCTCCTGTTCTTCCCTGTATTGTAACCAGCCATCGAAAATTTCATGTCTAAAATGATAGAAATGTGGCGCATACTAAAGTTCAAAAAACAGGGTACAGGAGGTATGAATGATGCCGGAATTGCCTGAAATGGAAACCTACAGAACCATTTTATCCAATCAAATAAAAGGAAGGGTCATTACGGAGGTGGAGGTTAACCGTGAAAAATCAATCAATCTTGAACCACCGGTTTTCACTGGCCAGGTCAAAGGAGCGATGGTTACCGAAATCAGAAGGCGGGCCAAGCATCTCATTTTTCAGTTGAATAACGGGAATGTTCTGCTTCTTCACCTAATGCTTGGTGGAAGGATGTACATTGGAAATGAGAATGACAGTCCGGACAGAACGAAGCAAGTGATTATGTCTTTTGGCGATCGAAAACTTTACTTTATTGGACTAAGACTGGGCTACCTTCATTTACTGACAGCGGCTCAGTTGAAAGATAAACTGGATGATCTCGGTCCAGAGCCGTTGAATCCCAATCTTACAGTAGACACTTTCAAACAGCGATTAAGCAGGAAAAAAGGAACGCTGAAATCAGTGCTGATAGACCAAAAGTTTATCGCGGGGATTGGAAATTGCTATTCAGATGAAATCTGCTGGACGGCCCGTCTGCAGCCGGAAAGAAAAGTGTTTGAACTGAATTCCCAACAAGTTAACGAGCTTTTCTTGGCTATTCAACCTGTTCTTACGCGCGGCATTGAATATGGTGGTTACATGGAGAATCCTGCTTACAGGGAAGACCGGAAAACGGGTGGATACAACCAGCACCTGTTGGTTTATGACAGAGAAGGCGAGCCTTGCAGACGTTGCGGTACTACCATTCAAAAAATAGAGATTGCTTCCAGAAAATCATTTGCCTGTCCGGAGTGTCAAAAATAATCCGAATAGCATTCAAAAGGAGAAGGAGACAAAAATGTCTTCTTTTTTTGTTAAATAATATGTTGACATATATCATCTATATCATTTAAGTTATTGATATAGATATTTACAGAAAATTCAGAAAGGGTGATTTTTAAAAGTATTGAAAGCGCTGTCATTCGGCCTCCAAGAATCTCCATACATACATTTCCATTAATTTTGAGGAGGGGTTGTAATGAAAGTAAAAAACTATAAAAAACTTGCGGCTGTTTCAGTGATCGCGGGAAGTGTCCTATTCAGCTCGGCTTGTTCGGACAGTGATTCGGCTTCAGGCAACAAAACAGCAGGTGACAAAAACACCATCAGCATTACGTTCCGGGATGGGGGAGGAACCAATAAAGGGCTCACACAATGGTTGAATAACGATATCATCCCAGCGTTCAAAAAAGAGCATCCAAAAGCAAATATCAAGTTATCGCCGATCAGCGCTTCAGAGGGTGACTATTTTGCCAAAGTGGCGCTGATGCTCAAATCCAATCAATCGGCGCCTGATATTGTGACAGAAGATACCTTTATGGTGAATTCGGATGCAAGCGCAGGCTATCTTGAACCGCTGGACAAGAGGATCGACGGATGGGATGAATGGGACCACTATATTGATAATGTTAAAAACGGTGTAAAAGCACAGGACGGTAAGACGTATGGTGTGCCTTTTAACACGGATTCACGCGGCCTGTGGTACAACAAGGATGTATTTAAAAAAGCAGGATTGCCCGTCCCGTGGGAACCAAAGTCATGGGATGATATATTGACTGCTGCGCGAACGATTAAAAAGAAGTCACCTGATGTGATTCCGATGTGGATGAATTCAGGGAAAGCAACAGGCGAAGCGACCTCCATGCAGACATTTGAAATGCTGCTCTACGGCACAGAAGATCCTTTATACGATAAGGACAAACAAAAATGGATTGTGAACAGTCCCGGCCTTCTCGATACGTACACCTTCATTGATACCATTTATAAAGAAAAGCTTGGACCGAATTTATCCCAGGTTCTCAATGGACAGGGAGGAACCATTGCTTATACACAGCTCATGCCAAAAGGAAAAATCGGAATTGGCCTTGACGGCATCTGGCAGGCTGGAAACTATCGCAAAGACGGACCGGCTCCATGGCCAGAGGCGTTTGATACACTCGGCTATGCAGCAATGCCTACACAAAAAGGACAAGCCCCGGGAACGACTTCCATGTCGGGCGGCTGGGCGTTCTCCATTCCGAAAAAATCGGATAACAAGGATTTATCATGGGAATTCATTAAATTTGTCTCCACTAAAGAAAACAACCTTAAACTGCTGCTGAAAGAAAACAATTTGTCACCTCGTGAGGATGTTTCTAAAGAAAAGGAATATTTGGATCTGCCAATGTTTAAGGAAGGATCAGAGTTTTTAAAGAACACTCATTTCAGGCCTTCTGTTGACAAGTACCCATCTGTTTCAACGGTCATCCAGTCGACGGTTGAAGATGTCGTAACAGATAAGCTGTCACCGAAACAGGCGGTTGAAAACTACAAGAAAAACGTAACTCGCGTCGTGGGCAAAGACAAGGTGATTGAACGTTAACTTGTATGGAAAGGAGTGATTTCTTTGGACGCAAACCCTGTGATTTCTCCGTCAACTGCGGTTGATGGAGGATCTTCCTCCCGCAAAAGGCAAAACCGGACGGTATGGGCTTCCATCCTCTTTCTGCTGCCGGCCTGGTTGTTGCTGCTTGTTTTCTTTATCGGACCGATACTTTTAACCTTTTATTTTGCATTTACCAATTTATCGCTGACAGGCAGTGAAGCACAAGCCACACAGTTTATAGGATTCAGCAACTTCATGAACATGTTCCAAGATCCCAACTTTCGCATCAGTGTGATGAAGACCGTCATATATTTACTGTTTTCGGCTATTATCGGCCAGCAGGTGCTTGGATTTATTCTTGCTCTTTTGATGAAAGAAAAGAATCCCGCATTTCGCCGGGTAATAGGAATTATCATCATAGCCGGCTGGGTAACACCAGAGATTGTGGTCGCATTCTGCTGGGTGGCCTTTTTAAATGACAGCGGAACATTGAATGCTCTGCTTCAACAAGTGGGCTTTAAACCAATTGCCTGGCTTTTCACGTTTCCAATGGCCAGTGTCATCATTGCGAATATTTGGCACGGAACGGCTTTTTCCATGCTGGTTTTCCAGGCGGCACTGGATGATGTGCCAAAAAGCATTGAAGAGGCGGCAGTGGTGGATGGTGCTTCAAGGTTTCAGGTGCTTTACAAGATTGTGCTGCCCATGATTAAAGGATCAGTGGTCACCAATATGATCCTGGTCACTCTTCAAACGCTGGGTGTATTTACATTGATATACGCAATGACGGGCGGAGGTCCTGGAACAGCAACGCAAACACTGCCTATTTTTATGTACAACCAGGCTTTTGTAAACTATCAGCTCGGATACGGCACAGCCATCTCTCTGATCCTTTTATTAATTGGAGTGATTGTAAGCGTACTGTATTTAAAATCAATGAAAGTGAAAGTGTAGGAGGGGAGAATGATGAAAAGAAAATCAATGAAGATTGAAAAAGTGCTTCCATACAGCATCTTAACGGTAATTGGTGTTCTGTTCCTTCTTCCGCTGCTCTGGGTGGTGATCGCGTCTGTGGATCCCAATGCCAACTCCTCAATTAAACTGCCGTCCGCTTTTACACTGGATAACTTTAAGAGTGTTATAACGGATCCGGTAAATATTCGTGCGTTTATCATAGGGCTGCTGCTATCCATGGGGCAGGGGCTTCTGGTTGTCCTTGTAGCCGGTCTTGCCGCCTATCCTCTTTCCAGGTATCAGCTCAGGTACAAGAAGCCGTTTATGTTCACCATTTTATTTATGACCTCCTTGCCAATAACGGCAGTCATGGTTCCGGTTTATCAGCTTTTTATTTATATGAAACTTCAGGATTCCTTGTGGGGAACGATGTTTTTTTTAACAGCTGCCGGGTTGCCGTATGCCATCTGGATGCTGAAAAATTTTATGGATGCGGTTCCGCTGGAGCTGGAAGAATCGGCATGGATTGATGGGGCATCGGTTTGGCAAGGACTCAAACGGATTGTTGCTCCATTGATGATTCCGGGAATTTGTACAGTTGGCATCTTCACTTTTTCAGGAAGCTGGGGCAATTTCTTTGTGCCCTATATATTGATTCAGACACCTGAAAAGCTGCCGGCCTCGGTAACTATATACCAATTTTTTGGTAATTTTGGAATGGTAGAGTACGGGAAGCTTGCGGCCTTCTCCATTCTGTATACCTTTCCGGCCATTGTGCTTTATATCTTTGCTCAGCGGTTTATGTCGCAGGGCTTCAGTCTGGGGGGAGCTTCCAAGGGCTAATTATACAGAGACAGGCATGGTTGTTAGAATGATCTGACCTTTTCGTTATAATAAATATGTATGCGTTTTCCAAATTCGCGTAGACATATTTCTGGTTTTGGAGTGGTTTAATGGAGCCTTTATACAAACAAGTCTATCAATCAATTAAAAAAAGTATCATTAGCGGCAGATACGCAGCAGGTGAACGCGTTCCTTCCGAAAAAGAATTATCTGATTCGTTTCAGGTAAGCCGGATTACAAGCAAAAAAGCCATTGAACTGCTGGTCACCGAAGGGCTCGTCTTCCGTCAGCGCGGAAAAGGGACGTTCGTTTCCGATCTTGAAGAAAATCTGGTGGAAAAACCCGAAGCTGCGAATAACAGTAAAGGGATTTATCTGGTGGGGCTTGTCATTACAGATTTCGATGACAGCTATGTTTCAAAGGTCATCTCGAGCATTGAAGAAGCGGCCGGTGAGAGATGCTTCGTGATCTTGAAACGAACGCTTGGCTCTGTTGAAAAAGAGGCAGAGGCCATCAAACAGCTCATTGAATATGGCGTGGACGGGCTAATCCTTTATCCGGCACAGGCGGAGCATTATGGAACGGAAATTTTAAAAATGATAATTGCGGAGTACCCTCTCGTATTGATTGACCGGACGTTTAAAGGAGTTGGGGCTGCCTTTGTATCCACTGACAACATCAAAGCAGCCAAACAAGGGATGAAATACTTATTTCAATTGGGACATGAGCACATTGGCGTTCTCGGGCCTTCCATCATTGAAACAACAACAATTGTAGACCGTTTTTCAGGCATACTGCAAGCCTATGAAGAACAAAACAAAATCGTAAACAGGCAATTATGGTGCTCCGACTTAAAAAAGTCGCTGCCTATTGCCTTCAGCAAGGATGTCACCCCCGATCAAGACATCGAAATGATCAAGAGCCATATCAAAAAGCATCCGGAAATGACCGCATTGTTTGCGCTCGAGCATAATATAGCCGTTCTGGCCAAACGGGCGGCAGAACAGCTCGGTCTGCGCGTTCCGGAGGATATGTCCATCCTTTGCTTTGATGCGTACGACAACAATTTAAGTGGATGGGAATTTACACACTTGCGTCAAAATGAAAAAAAGATGGGGAAATTGGCCATGAACCGTTTAGTGGAAATGATGAATGGAAACCGTACCATTAAAAAAGAATTTCTTGATGCACAGCTCATTGAAGGAAATTCGACGTGTTCAATCAAAAGGATGCCTTTAAAACAAACAGGCAAGCCACTTTAACCGGAGCGTGATGATCTATGATACAAGCTGCAATGTTGAGCAGATGGCATGTACATGCCGATGACTATGCTAGAGAAGCAAAAAACAATCCGTATCTTTCCATTCGAATGGTTTGGGATGAGGAAGAGGAAAGAGGGGAGAAGTGGGCACAGGAACTTGGAGTGGCATTTGAAAAAGATCTGGAAGCCATACTGAAAAATCCAGAGATTGATGCTGTTATCGTAAATACGCCTACCAATAGGCACAGGGAAGTGATTTTGGCTGCTATCGCGCATAAAAAGCATGTGTTTACGGAAAAAGTGCTGGCATTGACGACGGCAGAGTGTGAAGAAATTTATGATGCGGCTGAAAATGCCGGCATTAAGCTGATGGTTTCTCTCCCACGGTTAACGTCCGATTATTATTTGTATGCACAGCATGCCCTGGACCAGGGCATGCTCGGTGAGTTAACCTCCGTCCGCTGCCGGCTCGCTCATAACGGGGCGGTTCCGGCGGACGGCAGCAAACATGGATGGCTTCCTGAGCATTTCTTTGATAAGAAAGCGTGCGGTGGAGGGGCATTAATTGATCTTGGCGCACATCCCATCTATTTGACCAACAGGCTGGCAGGTTCAGCAAAATCTGTGACCTCCATCTTTCAGCAAAGCAGCGGACGAGAGGTGGAAGAGAATGCGACCGTGCTGATTCAATACGAATCAGGTGCTCTTGGGACGATAGAAACGGGATTTTTATCGGAATGCAGCCCGTTTCAGCTGGAGCTGTACGGCACAAAAGGAGCTTTGCTTATTGAGGAAAACCAGGTCCGGATGAACAGCCGTTCATCTGGTAAAGATGGGTGGGTAATTCCTGATGAATTGCCTGAAGCACTACCCATGCCGCTGGAGCAGTGGGCAGCTTCCATTGTAAAAGATGAAAAACCAACCATTACAAGAAAGGATGTATGTGAACTGACACTTATCAATGAAGCAGCGGAAAAGTCGAATCGAGAAGGACGAAGAATTTTGGTTTCAGAAATGAAGGAAGTTCAATTTAATCACTAATCAAGGGGGAAAAACGAATGTCTAAGAAAATTCGAATCGGAATCATCGGGTGCGGCGGAATTGCCAACGGAAAGCATATGCCGAGTCTTTCAAAAATTGATGAAGCAGAGCTTATTGCTTTTTGCGATATTGAGAAAGAAAGAGCGGTAAAAGCGGCCAGGGATTTTGGAACCGCGGATGCAAAAGTATACAGTGATTACAAAGAGCTCCTTCAAAATGAAGATGTGGACGTTGTGCATGTCTGCACACCCAACCACTCGCACGCAGAAATTACGATTGATTCACTTGAAGCAGACAAGCATGTTATGTGTGAAAAACCAATGGCCAAGACATCGGCTGACGCTAGAAGAATGGTAGAAACAGCGAAGCGGACAGGGAAAAAGCTCACGATCGGATATCAGTACCGGTTCCGTTCCGACAGCTGGCATTTGCACAAGCTGTGCGATCGGGGTGACTTTGGAGACATCTATTATGCGAGAGCCCACGCCATTCGCCGCCGGGCAGTGCCGACATGGGGAGTCTTTCTGGATGAAGAAAAACAGGGAGGAGGCTCGCTTATTGATATCGGCACTCATTCACTTGATATGACGCTGTGGATGATGAACAATTATGAACCGCAAGCTGTTCTTGGCACAACATTCCATAAATTAGGGAAGAAAAAAGATGCAGCCAATGCATGGGGCCCATGGGATCCTGAGAAATTCACGGTGGAGGACTCTGCATTCGCAATGATTACGATGAAGAACGGTGCCACCATTTCGCTTGAGACGAGCTGGGCGCTCAATACCCTCCACACCGGTGAAGCACGTTGTACGTTATGCGGGACAGAGGGAGGCGCTGATATGCATGACGGCCTGCGGATCAATGGAGAAGATCTTGGCAAGCTTTACACCAATCAAGTTCAAATTGACGGAAAAGGAGTCGCGTTCTATGATGCTGATCAGGAAAGTGATGCCGACCATGAAGCCAGACTTTGGATCCATTCCCTCCTGAATGATACGGAGCCGGTGGTAAAACCAGAGCAGGCGCTCGTCGTTACGGAAATTTTGGAAGCAGTATATGAATCGGCAAGAACAGGCAAGGCCGTTTATTTTGACGATAATGGCAGGAGAGTACCCGATGGAGAAAGAACAGATCAGGTGCTTCAATAAGGTAATAGTTTTGAAGCGGCAGGAAATTCCTCTGCCGCTTTTTTATAGGAGATTTTTAGTTTACATAAGATCTTTAAATGTTTATACTTCCTGATATTGGGCTAAATTCTAAGACATACAAGTATTTATGTTTGGCTTATAAACTATCAACAGGGAGGCATCACCATGGCATATAACAAGCCGGGCAGAGTTAGTGAAATTGCCATTGAGGCAGGAATTGACAAGGCGCGGTCGCCGGCAATAAATCTCCTTATCCTTGGTTTTTTGGGCGGAGCCTTCATCGCACTTGGGTTTTTGCTTGATATCCGGGTCAGTGGCAACCTGCCGAAGGAATGGGGGAGCTTTGGCTCTTTTCTGGGGGCAGCCGTTTTCCCGGTCGGACTTGTTCTGGTTGTTCTTGCGGGAAGTGAGTTAATAACGGGCAATATGATGTCTGTGCCAATGGCATTGTATGCGAAGAAGATTACATGGAAAGGTCTTTTGAGGAATTGGGTTTTTGTCACGATAGCCAATTTAATCGGGGCGCTGTTTGTGGCTTATTTTTTTGGACATGTAGTTGGACTGACGGAAACTGGGCCTTTTCTCGCCAAGACGCTGGCCATTACGCAGGGTAAACTGGAAGAATCTTTTTTTCAAACGTTAATTTCTGGGATCGGCTGTAACTGGCTCGTATGTCTGGCCATTTGGATGGCGTATGGAGCAGATGATGCTGTCGGTAAGATTTTCGGTATCTGGTTTCCGATCATGGCATTTGTTGCCATAGGTTTTCAGCACGTGGTCGCCAATATGTTTCTCATTCCAGCGGCTATTTTTGCCGGCTACTACACGTGGATGGATTTCATCGCAAATGTCATTCCTACTTTTATTGGAAACGTTATTGGCGGAGCCGTATTTGTTGGGTTCATTTACTTCTATACCTACCAAAAAAATAGCAGGGATAAAGCAACAAGAAAAGTTTCCTGATTGTTTCATAGAGCTCTTGCGCAGAATCGCGAGAGCTCTTTTTTTTTATAGATCTGACACGCATTTCACATAATGAAAAGAAAAGGTGTTAGGAAATCTTACAGATTAAATGAATTAAGAGATGATTTGCTATATGCTCAGGTTAACATAGGAAAATTTTCTAAACGGGGATGAGGACGTTTGAAAAAAGAGATGGATTTAAATTGTGATGTTGGAGAAAGCTTTGGGATCTACCGATACGGATCAGATGAAGCCGTGATGCCTTTCGTCAGTTCCGCCAATATCGCATGCGGTTTTCATGCTGGGGACCCACACGTCATCAAAAAGACCATTGATCTTGCCGCTTCTTATGGGGTACGCATTGGGGCTCACGTTGGATTTCCAGACCGGATCGGATTTGGTACCCGTGATATAAAAGCAGATGCGCAGGAAGTCTATGATTATATTATCTATCAAATGGGGGCACTGGATGGATTCCTGACGATAGCAGGGTTATCCATGTCACATATTAAACTTCATGGATCACTGTATATGATGGCTTCTGAGCAGAAGGAAATTAGCTGTGCAACCATTGAGGCGATTCAGGCGTTCAACCCCGGACTGGATGTTTATGCGCTTCCAGGGTCCGAACTAAGCATAAGAGCTGAAGGGGCAGGCTTGAGGGTGATGAATGAGTATTATGCGGACCGGCCATATGATGTAAATGGTGAAAAAAGATTTGGCTGGTGTGAAGAGGAGATCGGCAGTCCTTTTAAAATTGCAGAAACGGTCATGAAGGTGCTGGATCAGGAGTCATGCGATCTGCAGACTGTGTGTGTACATAGCGATACCCGTGAAGCCGCAAATATTATGAAACTGGTCCGCAATACACTTGTTCATGCAGGCTGGAGTATACGCTCTTGTAAAAAACTTTTGGTATAGCCAAAGGTTTTTTATTTGCCGTTATATTACAGGTCCGTTACTTATATATATGGTTAGTGCATTTTCAACCATAAATGGCGGCGGCTTGGGAGGTGATAAGCGTATGGGGAAAATTACGGGGATTTATTTGGCTGCAGGACATAGCAGGAGAATGGGTGTTAACAAACTGGCTCTTCCTTTGAAACATTCAAACGTGGGAAGCCTGGGTTTGGACAATGCGTTGAACACAAGACTTGATGACATGATCGTTGTGGTTAAAAAAGAGGATTGTCTTGACTGGATAAATCCAGTAGTAAAAGAGAAAACGAAAAGGGGCCGGTGGATGCTTGTGCGCTGCGGAGCAGAAAATCAAGGGCAGGCTGAATCATTAAAGACAGGTGTCCGGCAAGCGATAAAATTACAATCGGATGCAATAGTCATTATGCTGGCCGACCAGCCTTTTGTGACGGCAGAAATGATTGAAAACCTGATGAGTCGTTATGAGAGATTTAATCCTCTATATGTTGCCTCCCGTTTCCAAGGGATTATTCAGCCACCCGTTCTGTTTTCCAGTAGTGTATTTCCCGCTTTGCTCAAACTTAAGGGAGACCAGGGAGCAAGATCCCTCTTTGAAGATTATCAAATCAGCCCGGGATCTTTTATCGATTATAAGGACGAACGTTTATTATTTGATGTGGATGATATGAAAGACTATAAAAAGGCAAAGAAATATTCAACAAGTTAGACCTGTTTCAATCCCTATCCTTTGCCGTCCCGCGAAGAAAAATCAGCAGCTTTTCAAGCCAATCAAGATCATACTCAATGTTGCTTCTGGCATGCGATGTAATAAAATCAATGTTTTCCGAGATTTTTTTGCTGTAATTTCCCCACCATACCGGAAGATGAGAATCATTTTGCAGTTGAAATCTCTTTTTTGTCCGTTCAACCGCTTTCTCCGTAAGGTCAATGATCTTTGCGAGGTCAACATGTTTTAGAAAGAGAAGGGAAGCGTAGAGCGGACGAAGGTTGCTGAAGGTTTGGAAGCTTTTATAAATGTCTTCTTTAAGGGCTTCCCGTCCTTGATCAGTTATGCCATAGGTCGTTCTCTCCGGCCGGTTATTTTCACGGCTAACCTCTATTTTTGTAATGTATCCCTTTTTTAATAGTGATTCGAACCGGTAATACAGCGTACCGTCGTTCACCTTGACGATCTCTTCATCACTAATATTTTTTTGGATAAGCTTTTTAATTTCATAGGGATGATTATTGCCTTCACACAATATTCCCAAAATGAAAATTTGAAGTTGCATAAACTGGGCACCGCTTTCCGCCATTTTGCTTTGTATTTTGTCTAGTTTACCCTAAATGGAAGCGGAATGCATCACGTAGACCAACGCGAAAAAGAGGCGTTTATGGTTTGCGGCTCTTTTGGAAGACAACAGTTCCTGCTTAATAGATTAAAAGACGTGCATCTGTAAATGTGTCAGCGACTGGCCAGTTGCGGAATCCGTTAAGTTTTCCTCAAGTTCAAATGATTCAACAGACCGAATTCCTTCAAATTTCTGTACAAAGGTTTTTAATGCGATGTTCAGTTCAAGCCTTGCCAGAGGGGCGCCCAGGCAAAAATGGGGACCGCTTCCGAATGTAAGGTTCTTTTTATTGTTGGGCCGGTGGATATTCAAAGAAAAAGCATCTTCAAACATCTCTTCGTCAAAGTTGGCAGCGCTCATTCAGGCTACAACAATATCGCCTTTTTTCAAAGGAGTTCCGAGCAGGTCGTTGTCCTGTTTCACCGTACGGTCCCGCTTGGAGGTGTGGAACCGGTACCGCAGCATTTCCTCTATGGTGTTCGAAACGAGTTCTGGGTTTCGATGCAATTCTTCATATAAATTAGGATCGTCATAAAGCATGGAATAAAAGGCATTGGCCAGCATATGGCTAGTTGTTTCAACTCCGGCTCCCAAAATGAGCATACTGGTTCGAACAATTTCATCATCAGTGAACCTTTCTCCGTCCACTTCGACGGTGATAAGGTCTGAAATGATGTCATCGGCTAAATTTTCCCGTTTTTCAAGAACAATTGGGTAAAGGTACTGATAATACGCTAAGGCCGCTTCTTGTTTTTTGCGTTCGATTTCCACGTGATTATTCTTGTCATAAGGCTGGAAGAGAATATCCACCCAGTCCTTGAATTGGTGGCGGTCATTAATGGGTACACCAAAAAGTTCAGCAATGACCAGACTTGGCAGCGGGGCGGCAAGGCCTTCAACGATATCAACAACAGCATTTCTTGGCATCGCTTCAACCAGCTCGTCCGCGATCCGCTGGATGCGCGGCTCCCAGACTTTTAAACTGCGGGGTGTGAACGCGGCAGCCAGTAGAGAGCGGCTTTTGCGGTGGCGGGGAGGATCAACGTTTACGAGGTTGATTTTATCCGGGGAAGTTCCTTCTTTATTGTTCGCTCCAACTGAGATGGTTGTCTTTGGGCATTCACTTGAAAAGAACTCATAACTGCTCAGTACTTGTTTCACATGCTCATATTTAAAGACATGCCAAGTATCTGTTCCTTCATGGTAAAAGACAGGGCTGTGATCCAGCATTTTTTTAAACCAGTCAACTGGAAAAAATTCTTCCGAACGAGTGTTGAAGTGTTTGACTTCCTTCAATGAAATGATCTCTTTACTCATAAAATCGTTCCCTCCATTTATAGGATTTCCACTCTGGCAGGCTTCGTTTTAATACTTTAATTAAAGTAGTTAATTTTTAATTCATAATACTCTAATTAGAGTATAACAGTCAATTGATAAGTTAATGGTTTTCTTACGAACGTTTATTCGATAAAATAGAAGATGAGGTGACGATATGGAAACGAAAAAAACAATGCAGGAATTGCTTGCATTATTACGAACGGAGCCTTCTATTTCAAATCAGATTGTTCATTGGGAAACCATCGAAGAAAAAGAGGCGGTAACAGGAGCTATTCCTGACTCCCTTCATCCAAATATAAAACAAGCACTGGAAGACAGGGGGGTAACCTCTCTGTATGCTCACCAGCTGACCGCGTTTCAGACGGCTCTGGAAGGAAACAGCTTTGTGGCTGTAACTCCAACGGCATCCGGTAAAACGCTGTGCTACAATCTCCCGGTGCTGCAGGAGATTGCAAACCACCCTGACAGCCGGGCACTGTATCTCTTTCCAACAAAGGCACTGGCTCAAGATCAGAAAGCAGAAATGAACGAATTTATAGATGCGATCGAAATGGATATTAAAAGTTACACGTATGACGGGGATACACCGGCCAACATCCGGCAGGTTGTCCGAAAAGCCGGCAATATTGTGATGACCAATCCGGATATGCTGCATTCCGCGATCCTGCCGCATCATACGAAATGGGTATCTCTGTTTGAAAACCTGAAGTACATTGTGATCGACGAACTTCATACATACCGGGGGGTATTTGGCAGCCATGTGGCCAATGTCATCCGGCGGTTGAAGAGAATTTGTTCATTTTATGGCAGCAACCCGCTCTTTATTTGCACTTCCGCCACGATCGCCAATCCAAAGGAACTGGCTGAAAATCTGACGGGTTCACCCATGAAGCTGATTGACAACAACGGAGCACCAAGCGGAAGGAAACACTTTATTTTCTACAATCCGCCTGTTGTGAATAAGCCGCTGAATGTACGAAAGTCGGCCACTCTGGAGGCAAGAGATCTGGCTGGGTATTTTCTGAAAAACAAAATACAAACCATTGTTTTCGCACGGAGCAGGGTGCGTGTGGAGATTCTTCTCACGTACCTCCAGGAATTGGCCAAAAAGGAGTACGGTATGAAATCCATTCAGGGATATCGGGGAGGTTATCTGCCAACCCAGCGCCGGGCCATTGAAAAAGGGCTTCGCAACGGGGATATCATGGGAGTTGTCAGCACGAATGCCCTGGAGCTTGGCGTGGATATCGGACAGCTCCATGCTTGCATTTTGACAGGGTACCCTGGATCAATCGCCAGTGCCTGGCAGCAGGCAGGCCGTGCCGGCCGCCGTCAGGATGAATCGGTGGTTATCATGGTCGCCAGCTCCAGCCCCATGGATCAATACATCGTCAGCCAGCCTGAATACTTTTTCGAACGTTCACCTGAGTCGGCCCGCATTAATCCCGAGAATCTCATTATTCTGGTGGATCATGTGAAATGTGCCGCCTATGAGCTGCCTTTTGGTGAAGGGGATTCATTTGGAGAGGTGGAGATCGAGGATATTCTTGAGTTTTTAACAGAAGAACAGGTGCTACATCACCAGGGTAAACGTTTTTTCTGGATGAATGATTCCTTTCCTGCCCATAACATTTCTCTGCGCTCTGCTTCACAGGAGAATGTGGTGATTGTCGATCAAAGCGATGTGGCGAACGTACGGATCATCGGCGAGATGGACCGCTTCAGTTCCATGACACTGCTGCACGAGGAAGCTATTTATCTCCATCAGGGAGTTCAGTATCAGGTAGAAAAGCTGGATTATGAAGAAAAGAAGGCCTATGTGAGGGAAGTGGATGTTGATTATTTTACAGACGCAAACCTTGCCGTCTCGCTGAAAGTGCTTGAAATCGATAAAAACACGATTTTACAGGGACAGGAAAGGGCGTTTGGAGAAGTCACCGTCAACGCCATGGCGACGATATTTAAAAAAATTAAATTCGAAACGCACGAAAACATAGGCTCAGGACCGATCCATTTACCGGAAGAGGAGCTTCATACTTCCGCGACATGGCTGGAATTTGACCGGAAGTCATTTGATGATGTAGCTGAAAGCTCCATGGAACAGGGGCTGATTGGAATTGCCAATGTCCTGAGTCATGTGGCTCCGCTTTTCGTGATGTGCGATCCAAGTGATCTTCATGTGGTGCCGCAGATTAAGGCGGTTCATTCGGACAAGCCCACCATTTTCTTGTACGACCGATATCCCGGCGGCATCGGATTGAGTGAAAATGTCTATAAAATCTGGGATACAGTCATCAGGGAAGCGTACCGGGTTATCGATACCTGCCCGTGTGAGTCGGGATGTCCTTCCTGCACAGGAACCATGCTTGAAGGTGATAACGTGAAGGAACTGTCGCTTAAGCTTCTGAAAAAAGTAAGGAGAGATCCGCATGTCGATGCAGTCCAAACTGAATCGCTTTAAGAAGCATCTGGTATCGGAGAATAAAGATCCGGTTGTTAAAGTTCCTCCACTTCAAGACATGGAGCATGGTGACACCTGGGCAGCATTTGAGACGTCTCCCTATTTTTATGAGGACGCATTTTGCCTGATCAGAGAAGTTCGCTATCCCATCAGCCACCGCTGGGGACGCTATTCTTTCAACGAACTGAAAGGTGTAATGGAAGGATGGCGTCAGACGGGGCTCGGCCAAAAACATCCGCTCTCTTCAGGCGGGCTGGCTCCTGCCGATCTATTGTTTTTCGACACGGAAACAACGGGTTTGAGCGGCGGAACGGGAAATACGATTTTTCTTCTGGGCCACAGCCAGGTGGATGATCAAGAGGTGAAGGTGAAGCAATACTTTCTTCCGGGTCCGGGTGCAGAAATTGCCATGTACCATTATTTTTTAACGCAGGTTAAGGAACTGAAGAATCTGGTCACCTATAACGGTAAATCCTTTGACTGGCCACAGGTGAAAACACGACACACGCTCATCCGTGATTTTGTGCCGTCACTGCCTGCATTTGGTCATTTTGATCTGCTGCATGGGTCGAGAAGAATGTGGAAGAGCAGTCTGGAATCCGTCCGGCTGTCTGTGGTTGAAAAGGAGATTTTGGATGTACAGCGGGAGCATGACACACCGGGCTACATGGCTCCCATGCTTTATTTTCAATATCTGAAGAACAACGATCCAGAACTCGTAAAAGGGGTAATGACCCATAACGAATGGGATGTACTTTCCCTGATCACACTTTACATTCATCTTTCCAAACTTTTGCAAAACAGCGGTACGGAAATAACCACCATCGAACAATATGAAAGTGCAAGATGGTTTGAGGCAGTTGGACAGCATGACATCGCGCTGCAAAAGTACGGCACACTGCTGGGGGCCGAAAGCAGCCACAGCAGGCTTGCCAAAAAGGCGATGGCGGCTCTATACAAAAAACAAAAAAGGGAAGATCTTGCTATACCGTTGTGGGAAGAATTATGCCAGGATGCCATTCAAAATGACGAAATCCCCTTTATTGAATTATCCAAGTGGTATGAACACCAGCAAAAGGATGCCCAAAAAGCTCTCTATTATGCCGAGGCAGCTTATGGAATTTGGAAAAATAAAAAAAGGCTTTTAAAGCGTATAGAAGAAAAGGAAAAGGCTGCCTTCGGAACACGAATCCAGCGATTAAGAAAAAAATGTGAATTGTGCTAAAAAAATATAAATTTTGGTGGATAAATGTATTTAAATCTTGTTCTGTATTGTGTAGAATAAGGATGGAGATTTTCATAGGAAAATAATAATTTATTCCCCAGGCAAGCGCAAAAAGTGCGCCGCTTTGACGAATTTTGCAACAAGTGATGAGTGTGTGTAAAAAATGGGGAATCGGGCATTTTCCTGTAAAAATATACTAGTATATCAGGTAATGGAGAGATGTTTCCGTGAGGCAATGGGTAGTGTTTGCTTTTTTTCTTGTTTTGGGTCTGACGTTTTTTGTTGCAAATGAATTAAGTCATGCTACGTGAGGGAACTAATCATTTTTGATTGGTTCTTTTTTTAAAATCCGGAGTAAAAAGGAGAAGTTCATGGTAAAAAATCTGCTGGTGACTGGATATAAATCCCATGAACTTGGGATTTTTAAAGAAAAAGATCCAGGGGTACACTATATAAAAAAAGCGCTGGAAAAACAGCT
The DNA here is from genome assembly GCF_030418125.1 of Fictibacillus fluitans. Lineage (GTDB taxonomy): Bacteria > Bacillota > Bacilli > Bacillales > Fictibacillaceae > Fictibacillus_C > Fictibacillus_C fluitans. The sequence continues at coordinate 51,011 of NZ_JAUHTR010000001.1, forward strand.
GACAGCATTGCTTGAGGAAGGACTGGAGTGGGTGATCATCAGCGGCCAGCCCGGGGTGGAGGTGTGGGCAGGAGAAGTGGTTGTTGCTTTAAGAGATGAACGCTTTCCGGAACTGAAATTGGCGGTTCTTACCCCTTTTCTGGAGCAGGAGGCAAAGTGGAATGAGAGCAGGCAGGAGCAGTACCAATCCCTCCTGGCGCAAGCCGATTTTGTTGAGTCCATTTCCAAGAAGACATATTTCAGTCCCAGGCAGCTTGCTGCAAAAAACGGGTTTCTCGTGGAAAAAACGGATGGCATGCTGATCTTGTATGACGAGGATACGCCAGGGACGCCACGTTTTTACCTTGAGCCGGCGAAACGAAGGCAAGAAAAAGACCCGTCGTACGAAATACTGTATATCACACCGTATGATCTTGAACTGATTTATCAGGATGAGCAGGAACTAAAGGGGCAGTTTTGGGAATAAAGCAGGTACCTGAGGATAGAAATTGACTTTTTCTATAACATTTGAAAAAATATAGGCTAGATAAGTGCATTTGAAAGTCGTTCAATTTGTGATGCAACGGTGTTTTAAGCTATAAAAGTTTTATGCCCTAAAGCATGAAAAGAAGCTAAATATTGAGGTGAGACCAGTGAATGGTGAAAAGCGATTAAATTTAACAGCGAAAGAAATTCTGGAAAAAGATTTTAAACAAGGATTCAGAGGTTATGATCAGGATGAAGTCGATAAGTTTCTTGATCTGATCATTAAGGATTATGAGAACTTTCAAAAAGAGTTCGATAAAGTCATCCAGGAAAACAACCGCCTGCGAAAAGAAGCTCAAAATACGTCCGAGCAGACGAGAAGAGTCCCTACTTCATCCATGAATATCAATTCTGATATTCTTCAGCGTTTATCGAACCTTGAGAAGCACGTATTCGGCAGCAAGTTATACGATTGATCCCGTAATTATTATCCATTTGATTTTTAATGCGTATCCTGTTATACTGAATTCTGCTTTGATAAATTACAAACTAATAACGTTCGGGTAATCGCGGCATCTTTTTAAAGATGTTGAGGAAAGTCCATGCTCGCACGGTCTGCGATGGCCGTAGTGTTCGTGCCTGGCGAAACGATAAGCCAGGGTATTCCGGTTTCGACTGGATTAACGGCAGGGAACTCACCTAAGTCCTTTGGGATATGGTGACACTACCTTTAAAGTGCCACAGTGACGTAGTCTTTTCGGAAACGGAAAGAGTGGAACGCGGTAAACCCCACGAGCGAGAAACCCAAATTATGGTAGGGGAGTTTTCTTTGCGGAAATGAACGCGAAGAAGAACAGATGTTAAAGCCATCTGGAGATAGATGATTACCACCGGAGTACGAGGCGGCAGCCGCATGCAGTACAATGGAACAGAACATGGCTTACAGAACGTTATTGGTGACACTTAAAAATGAGAGGGCCCTAGAGGCCTTTTTTATTTTACATAAGAAATTTAGGGTATATTAGTATTGGAAAATCAAACCTAAGGAGATCTCCTATGAACTTAACATATATTGCGACGGCAGCCATGGGGCTGGAATCTCTCGTTGCCCATGAGGTGAGAGACCTCGGTTTTGAGGATGTACAAGTTGAAAACGGAAAGGTTATTTTTAAGGGGGATGAATCAGCCCTTTGCCGGACCAACCTCTGGCTGAGAACGGCCGACCGTGTAAAGCTGCTGGTTGGCGAGTTTAAAGCAGAAACGTTTGACGAACTGTTTGAACAGACGAAGGCGCTTCCGTGGTCTGATTTTATTCCCGAAAACGGTGAATTCCCCGTGATCGGAAAGTCGGTAAAGTCCAAGCTCTTCAGTGTTTCTGACTGCCAGGCGATTGTAAAAAAAGCGGTCGTGGACCAAATGAAGAATGCCTATCAGAGAGAAACATGGTTTCCGGAAGACGGTCCCCTTTACCGGATTGAAGTCGCTTTGTTAAAGGACGTTGCGACTCTGACGATTGACACGAGCGGCACCGGACTGCACAAGCGGGGATACCGGGCACTTCACAGTGAAGCACCGCTGAAGGAAACGATGGCTTCAGCCCTGATTAAATTAACCAACTGGACCCCTGATAAGCCGTTTGTTGACCCGTTTTGCGGTTCCGGAACCATTCCCATTGAAGCAGCGATGATTGGACAGAATGTCGCACCTGGGCTGAACCGGGAATTTGCATCCGAAGAATGGTCATGGATCGATAAAAAGGTCTGGTACAAGGCGGTTGAAGAAGCAAACGACCTGGCGAAATATGATACCCCTCTTGATATCCAGGGATCAGATATTGATCACAAAATGATTGAGCTTTCCATTAATAATGCAGAGGAAGCGGGATTTGGCGACTTTATCACGTTCAAGCAGATGCAGGTGCGTGACTTTACCACAAGGAAAGAGTATGGATATGTTATTTCCAACCCGCCTTATGGTGAACGGATCGGCGATAAAGAAGAAGTGAAACAGCTTTACCGTGATATGGGAAATGTTTTCCGTCAGCTTGAAACATGGTCGGTTTATGTAATCACCTCCAATGAACAATTTGAGCAGTTGTACGGAAAACCGGCCACCAAGAAGCGTAAGCTGTACAACGGCCATATTAAAACTGACTATTATCAGTACTTTGGTAAACGGGCACCTCGAAGCTAAATGGCTGAAGCTTGAGTAATGAAAAGCGTTTGTATGGTCGATACTGTTACAGAGGTGATGGAATGGACCAGAAAGCGGATTATATTCTTCAGCTAAAGCACGCCTACGAGACCATCAAGGCGTTGTCTGAACAGAATGGCGAACCGTATGCTCAGGCATTAATCGAAGCAGACGAGGCGCTGAAACAGGCATTATACTTCGAATTTGGCATCCGTGGAGATAACGGCGTAACAGCATATATGGAACGATTACATTAATAGCAGAAAGAAAACAGTCCAGTCGGGCTGTTTTTTGGTGTTGAAGGAGTTTTTTATTTTTCGGCGAATAATAAGCAGGGTATGGTTAATCTACTTAGATATAGAGAGGAAGAAAAGACGTGGAGAAGGAATTTACAGAGTATGTTAAAAAGATGACGAATATAAATGAGGCGGTAAGCCTGATGTATTGGGATCTTCGTACAGGAGCTCCAAAAAAGGGTGTCAGCCAGCGTTCGGAGGTCATCGGTACACTGTCAGCAGAAGTATTCGCGATGTCAACATCCGATCAAATGAAAACATACATAGATGAATTATCTCAGGAGCAGGTGTACAGCTCGTTGTCTGAGGTAACAAAAAAGACGCTTGAGGAAGTCAAAAAAGATTACGAACGAAATACGAAAATTCCTCCTGAAGAATTCAAAGAGTACGTTATCTTGCAGTCACAGGCGGAAAGTGTATGGGAAGAAGCGAGAGAACGGTCTGATTTTGCCATGTTCCAGCCTTATTTGGAGAAGCTTGTGGAATTCAACAAGCGCTTTATCGGATATTGGGGATATGATGGCAACAAATACAATACGCTCTTGGATATGTATGAGCCTGGAGTAACGGTTGATATTATTGATGCCACCTTCTCTAAGCTTCGTGACCGCATTGTTCCGTTACTGCAAAAAATCACAGAAGCTGGCAAGCCGGATATTTCTTTTCTCTTTGAGAAATTTCCAAAAGAAAAGCAAAAGGAATTCAGCCTTCAGGTATTAAAAGAGATGGGCTATGATTTTCAGGCCGGCCGTCTGGATGAAACGGTTCATCCATTTGCGATCGGGCTAAACCCGGGAGACGTGCGTGTAACGACCCGCTATGATGAAAGTGATTTTAGAACAGCTGTATTTGGAACCATCCATGAAGGCGGCCATGCTCTTTATGAGCAAAACCTTTCTGAAGACCTTGTCGGTACACCGCTCAGTACGGGCACGTCGATGGGAATTCATGAGTCACAGTCGCTCTTTTGGGAAAACTTTGTCGGTCGGAACCGCGGCTTTTGGAAGCATCATTATGCTTCCCTCAAAAAATACGCGGGCGGGCAGTTTGATCAAGTGGACCTGGATGCCTTCTATAAAGCCATTAATATCGTGGAGCCTTCTTTCATTCGTATTGAAGCAGACGAGTTGACTTACGCGCTTCATATCATTGTCCGCTATGAAATTGAAAAAGGCTTGTTCAATGATGAAATTGAAGTGAAGGATCTGCCGCGCATCTGGAATGAGAAAATGCAGGAATACTTAGGAATCACACCTGAAAATGACAGTCAGGGTGTGCTGCAGGATGTTCACTGGTCCGGAGGAAGCTTTGGATATTTCCCGTCCTATGCACTCGGTTATATTTATGCTGCGCAATTAAAACAGGCCATGCTGCGGGAGGTCCCTGAATTTGATGAACTGCTCGAAAAAGGAGAGCTGAAGCCGATTCAGGAATGGTTGAGCCGGAATATACATCAATATGGAAAAACGAAGAAACCGATGGAAATTCTCGAAGACGTAACAGGTGAAGGGTTAAATCCTGATTACCTGATCCGTTACTTTGAGGAAAAATATTCTTCCCTCTACTCCCTTTAAGACTTCTACAGAGCCGGAATCCGGATGGAGGCTGGGATTTTTGGCTGATGTCGCCAGCCGAAAGTCACGCCGCATCAAGGAACGGCTTTTTTTATGTGTTTGAAATGTTGAATTTCAGTCGATATATAAGATAACAAATTTACTTTTTTATTTTAAATAAAAAAGTACTATAAAAGGGGAGAATAGTATGCGGTTTGAAAATCCTACAAATGATGCAATTCGTGATATTTTAAAAAGCAAAAAAAGGATTGCTGTCGTGGGTCTGTCAGACAATCCGATGAAAACATCATACATGGTAAGCTCGGTAATGAGAGATGCCGGTTATGAAATCATCCCTGTCAATCCAACCGTTGATGAAGTGTTCGGGGATTAAGGCTGTGAAATCTTTGCAGGACATTGATGGCCATGTGGATATTGTAAATGTATTTCGCCGAAGTGAGTTTTTACCCGAAGTGGCTAGGGATACCGCAGCCATCGGAGCAGATGTGTTTTGGGCGCAGCTTGGTCTTGCCAACGACGAAGCCTATGATTACCTGAAAGAGCACAACGTGACCCCCATTATGGATAAATGCATCAAAGTTGAGTACGCCAGGTTACTCAGATAGGTCCGGACCACCCGTTACGATGGGGTGGTTTTTTATATAAGTCCAAAAGGTTTTTGCACGATTGGAGCAGAAAAGATAGAATAGAAAGCGGTGCACTTATTTTTTGACATCTGGAATAGAAACAAATGTTCTGTTCTGGTATGATTAGTTTATTGTATTGTATTGTATGTTTTGAAGGGAGAAAGTGTTTTGGCTAGTAAACCACATTTAGATTACAACGATGACGCCATTCAGGTATTAGAAGGCCTGGAAGCGGTCCGAAAGCGGCCCGGGATGTATATTGGGAGCACGGACAGCCGGGGGCTGCATCACCTCGTTTATGAAATCGTAGATAATGCCGTTGATGAAGCACTTGCTGGGCACGGCACCAATATATACGTCACGATACATAAAGATAATAGTATCAGTGTTCGTGACGAAGGACGTGGCATGCCGACGGGGATGCACAGGATGGGAAAACCAACACCGGAAGTCATCCTTACTGTACTTCATGCCGGTGGAAAATTCGGCCAGGGAGGCTACAAGACCTCAGGTGGTCTGCATGGTGTCGGAGCATCTGTCGTTAACGCGCTGTCTGAATGGCTTGAGGTGACGATTCACAGAAACGGCACCATTTATCAGCAGCGTTTTGAGTTTGGAGGAAAGCCGGTTACCACACTTGAGGAAATCGGTACAACCAAAAAAACGGGTACCACCATTCACTTTAAACCGGATCCGTCCATTTTCAGTACTACCAATTATAATTATGAGACATTAAGCGAGCGCATGCGGGAAGCAGCCTTTCTGTTAAAAGGGGTTAAAATCGAGCTCAGTGACAAACGGAGCGGCGAGAGTGAAAGCTTTCAATATGATACAGGCCTTGAAGCGTTTGTCGGCTATTTGAACGAAGATAAAGATGTCCTGCACCCGGTAGTCAGTTTTGAAGGTGAACAAAATGATATTGAGGTTGATTTTGCCTTTCAATTTAATGACGGCTATGCAGAAAATGTCCTCTCCTTCGTAAACAACGTCAGGACCAAGGACGGCGGAACACATGAATCCGGAGCAAAGACCGCCATCACCCGGATCATGAACGATTACGCAAGGAAAGTTTCCCTTTTAAAGGAACGGGATAAAAACCTCGACGGTTCAGACATCCGTGAAGGATTGACCGCCATCGTTTCAGTTCGCATACCTGAGGAAAAACTGCAGTTTGAAGGACAGACCAAAAGCAAGCTCGGAAGCAGCGACGCGCGCTCAAGTGTGGACAGCGTTGTCTCCGGCCATCTTTCCTACTTCCTTGAGGAAAATCCGCAAACTGCTGATATGCTTATCCGTAAGGCTGTAAAAGCGGCTCAGGCCCGCGAGGCGGCCCGTAAAGCAAGGGAAGATGCGCGTAACGGCAAAAAAAATAAGCGTAAAGAGACAATGCTTAGCGGCAAGCTGACCCCGGCTACTTCCAGAAATCCGGCTAAAAATGAGCTTTACCTCGTGGAGGGCGACTCTGCCGGAGGATCGGCCAAGCAAGGGCGGGACCGGCGTTTCCAGGCGATACTTCCGCTTCGCGGTAAAGTCATCAACACGGAGAAGGCAAAACTAGCTGATATTTTTAAAAATGAAGAAATCAATACGATTATTCACGCGCTGGGCGCAGGTGTCGGCTCTGATTTTACGGAAAAAGACTTAAACTACGAAAAAGTCATCATTATGACGGATGCCGATACAGACGGAGCACACATTCAGGTGCTGCTTCTGACGTTCTTCTACCGTTACATGAAGCCGCTTATTGAAAACGGACGAGTGTATATCGCTCTTCCTCCCTTGTACAAAGTCAGCAAGGGAAGCGGAAAGAAAGAAATCATCGAATACGCATGGGATGATAATGAACTGAAACAAGCACAGAAGAAGATTGGTAAAGGCTATATCATCCAGAGGTATAAGGGTCTTGGAGAAATGAACGCCGATCAGCTGTGGGAAACTACGATGGATCCCGAAACCAGAACATTGATCCGGGTGAAAATAGATGATGCGGCCCGTGCTGAAAAGCGGGTGTCGGTTCTGATGGGTGATAAGGTTGAGCCCCGCAGAAAATGGATTGAAGAGCATGTGGAATTTGGTTTAAATGAGGATACCAACATTCTTGATAATGAAAACTTATCTGATGAGTATCCTGAGGAGGTTTAAATTTTGTCAGTATTAGAACGTTTTATGGATCTTCCGCTCGAAGAGGTGATTGGTGACCGCTTTGGGCGTTACAGTAAATATATCATTCAGGACCGTGCCCTCCCTGATGCAAGAGATGGTTTGAAACCGGTTCAGCGCAGAATTCTATACGCAATGTTCCAGGAAGGAAATACAGCTGAAAAGCCGTACCGGAAATCAGCCAAAACTGTCGGAAACGTCATCGGGAACTACCATCCGCACGGTGATTCCTCAGTTTATGAAGCGATGGTTCGTATGAGTCAGGACTGGAAAGTAAGAAATGTGCTGATCCAGATGCACGGAAACAACGGAAGCGTGGATGGAGACCCGGCCGCGGCCATGAGGTATACTGAGGCTCGCCTGTCCTCCATAGCGTCAGAATTGCTTGTTGATATTGAAAAAAACACAGTCGAATTTGCGCCAAACTTTGATGACACCATTCAAGAGCCGGTCGTGCTGCCTGCCAAATATCCAAACCTGCTGGTCAATGGGTCTACAGGAATTTCAGCCGGTTATGCAACCGATATCCCTCCCCATCACTTGGGAGAGGTAATCGATGCGGTTACGATGCAGATCGAGAACCAGGACGTCTCTCTTGATGAGCTAATGACGGTAATGAAAGGCCCGGATTTTCCTACAGGCGGAATTGTCCAGGGCAAGGAAGGTATTCGAAAAGCGTTTGAAACAGGAAAGGGCCGTGTTATTGTCCGTGCGAAAACGGAGATTGAGGAAATTAAGGGCGGCCGGCAGCAAATAAGGATTACCGAAATTCCATATGAGATCAATAAAGCAAACCTCGTCAAACGGATCGATGAGCTCCGCCTCGACAAAAAGGTAGAAGGCATCGCCGAAGTAAGGGACGAAACGGACCGGACAGGAATGAGGATCGTCATTGAACTGAAGAAGGAAGCACACGCTGAAGGCGTGCTGGCGTTTCTTTTCAAAAATACGGACCTGCAGATTTCCTATAACTACAATATGGTAGCGATTCATAATAAAACGCCGAAGCTGATGGGCATCAAACACATCATTTCGGCTTATATTGAACACCAGAAGGAAGTTGTGACCAACCGTTCTCAATATGACCTCAATAAAGCCAACGAGCGGCAGCATGTGGTGGAGGGGCTGATTAAAGCCATTTCCATTCTCGATGAAGTGATCCGGATTATCCGCGGTTCCAAGGATAAAAGAGATGCGAAAAACAATTTGATTGAGCAGTATGACTTCACGGAGGCGCAATCAGAAGCCATCGTGACTTTGCAATTGTACAGACTGACTAATACTGATGTAACTACTTTGGAAAAAGAAGCGAAAGAGCTCGAAAAGAAAATCGCTCATTTGACCGGTATTTTGAACAGTGAGAAAAAACTGTTGAACGTTATCAAGAAAGAGATGGCAGAAATCAAAAAGAAGTATGCTGATGAACGACGGACCGTTATTGAAGATGAAATCGAAGAGATTAAGATCAATATGGAAGTGATGATCCCGTCTGAAGACGTGATGGTTACCGTAACAAAAGACGGCTATTCCAAGCGTTCTTCTATTCGTTCCTTCTCCGCTTCCAACGGTGAAGCGCCTGGAATGAAAGATACCGACCGTCTGCTGCTGGCTGAACAACTAAACACAACGGATACACTTCTGATGTTCACCAACAAAGGAAATTACATTTACATGCCGGTCTATGAACTTCATGAAGCGCGGTGGAAAGATATGGGGCAGCATTTAGCGAACATGGTTGGTTTTGACCGTGATGAACAGTTGATTAAGATCATGCCGATTAAAGAATTTGCAGAAAATCAGTACCTCATCTTTTTCACAAGACAGGGAATGGCTAAAAAGACGGAGCTCTCTTCTTACAAAGCACAGCGCTATAACAAAATGCTGATGGCCATGAAGGTTAAGGCCGGGGATGAAGTAGTGGATGTGCAGCTGACAAGCGGTAATGATGATATTTTCATAGCTACCGAATACGGATATGGATTATGGTTCAGTGAGGACGAAGTCAATATCGTCGGTCAGCGTGCCAGTGGTGTGAAAGGAATAAACCTGAAAGACGGAGATTCTGTCGTGAGCGGGAAGGCGCTGAGCGATAGAGAAGCAGCATCGCTCATATTAATTACACACCGCGGTGCAGTCAAGAAAATGAAGATTACAGAATTTGATAAATCAACCAGAGCGAAAAGGGGCCTTGTCATGCTGAGGGAGCTTAAGAGCAACCCGCACCGTGTGGTTGATGTGGAACTATCAGAAAGAGATATGGTATTGGAAGTTAAAACGAAGAATGGAAGTATTGTAACGGTAGAAACAGGAAAGTTAAAGAATGCAGACCGGTATAATAACGGATCTTATCTTGTGGATATCAGTGATTCGGGTCAAGTCCTTGAGGTGTGGAGAAAAGTAATGACAGAAGAAAATAAAGAGTAGCTTACAGCTGCTCTTTATTTCTTTTACATATTTTATTTACCATCATAATATTATGTAAACTAACAACAAGAAAAGGTGAATCATGAAAGGCAATACACATATTATGGGAGGATTGGCCGCCGCAGCCCTGGCCAATCAATGGATCGCAGGACCGGCTTCATTGGATCATCAGCTCGTTTACTATGGAGCAGGTATTCTTGGAAGCCTTCTTCCCGATCTGTGCCATCCCCATTCATGGGTGGGAAAGAAGACAAAACTGGTATCAAAGCTAGTAAGCAAAACCTTTGGACACAGAACGATAACGCACAGCTGGCTCTTTATTATTGGCACCATTTGGGTATCGAACCTTCTGCAAACAAATTACAGCCCGGAGATAAAAAACGGGTTAGTGGCAGGTGTAATCAGCCATCTTATTCTGGATGCGTGCACGAGCAGGGGTATTCAGTTTTTATATCCGATACATATTCGTTTTCGTTCACCTGTTTATACGAAAACAGGGTCTTCAGCAGAGACAGCGATTTCAGGAATCCTGATGATTGCAGCATGCGCACTGCTTGCCAAAGAGCATATTTTTCATATATAAAAAAACAGCCAAATGGCTGTTTTTTTTGGTTTATTTAACTGTTGGCCTGTTGTTTTCTATATTTATACTGCTGCCATTGAAAACGGATAAAGCAGCCGATACAAAAGCCGAGAATGGCAATAAGAGCGGCGGCAAATACCATGGCTGTAAACACATAGGCAGCGGTATGCCACTGCAGCTGGTAAGAAATAAAACCAAGGAACAGACAAAGGACAGCTATTTTCTGATTAAACTGCTGCTGGTCCCAGTCTTCTGGAATATAAGAAGGAAGGGGCTTAATTAAGAACTGCTTGCCCAGCTGCATGATCGGATTATACCGAAATAGGAGTCCTGATAATCCGGCGGCAAGCGGAAGCAGAAGCAGCCAATGGGCTCCGGTGATCCAGAAAGCAGCCACCGATAACACAATAAACCATTGATTGAGCTTTACTAAGGGTCTGGGTATGGATACAGGATGCTCTCGCATGAATAAATCCGACCTTTCTCATTGGAATATACTTAGTATATAGTAACAAGGAAAAAGTGTTAAGTAAAAGCATAAATATAAACATTTTTCGAAATATATGAATAATTACACCAAAGAACGTCTATTATGAATATAAGGAGGCGCATAATGAAAAAATTTGTAGATTTATTATGGGATGGACTCACACTTCAGCACATGAATTGTAACCGTTTTATGCTGCTATATGTTGTTCATTATGTTCTTTTGTTTTTATTTTCCATAACGCTGCTTGTCTTATCACTTGGTGTACTGCTTTTATATAAAACTTTTCATATCGCACCGCCTTTTGGTATCTGGGCAGGAATACTGGTTTCAGCCATTTCTATATGCTGCTTTTCAATTATTGGGACGGCAGCCATGAAACGATTATCTAAAGTTTCCCATGTTTGATAGATGCATACTAAACTGGACGCCATTCATTTTACTCCTTATTCTATAGGTAGGCATGTATAGAAAGGAGCAGAGTGATGGAAAAACAATCAGGAAGCAACATTTACATACGCCCTCTTACAGGGGAAGATTCAGAGCCATTGCTTGATTTGGAAAACCGAAACAAGGACTTTTTCGAGAGATTTTCAATGTCTCGTTCTGATGAGTTTTATACACTGGATTACCAGCAACACCGAATAAAAGAATTTCAGCAACGCCAGAAGAATGATACGGGATATGATTTTGGAATCTTTACCAAAGAAGGAAAGCTGATCGGCACAATCAGCTTATTTCACGTGATGCGCGGTTCACTGCAGAGTGCATTTATTGGTTATTTTCTTGATAAGGAACAAAACGGCAAAGGTTTTACCACGGAGGCTGTAAAACTTATCGTAGAATTTGCGTTTCATGAAGTGAATCTGCACAGAATTGAAGCGGGAGTCATGCCTCATAATGCAGGCTCCATCCGTGTGCTTGAAAAAGCGGGATTTCATATAGAAGGAATGGCTTTAAAAAACGTGAAAATCAATGGCCAATGGGAAGATCATCAAGTGCTGGCCCTTATTAACCCAAATGACGAGTAAAGCCTTTTCCTTTATGGAAGGGCTTTTTTTATTTAAACATAAATATTTGATTTGTAGGCAAGGATAAAATGGACAGCGAACATGAAGGGAAGAGTAACTTATGGAGAAAAAAGAGTACAAAGCAGGAGACCAGGTATTTGTGATTTACCGTAACCCCCATACGCCAAATGTGGCGAATATTACAGAAGCTGAAATCGTCCCGCATCCGGAAAATGAACAGGAAATGGCCATATTCCTGCATGAGTCCTATCATCTGCTGGCTGAAGATGATGCAGTGTATGATACATATGAGCAAGCAGAGGAGAAGTATAAAGAAATCTTTGATTATGACCAGTATCAGTAAAAGGATGTGTCCCCATTGAAGAATAAACCTTTTGTACCTCAGCTTGTATATATTGAACCAAGAGCCCTGGAGTATCCGCTGGGTGTAATCCTCAAAAAGAAATTTGAAGATATGGGACTCGAGATTCGCGAAACAACATCCCATAACCAGGTCCGAAATATTCCGGGAGACACCGATTTTCAAAAGTACCGGAATGCAAAATCAACCCTTGTGGTAGGAGTGAGAAAGACGCTTAAATTCGACTCCTCCAAGCCATCAGCAGAATACGCTATCCCATTTGCAACCGGCTGCATGGGACATTGCCATTATTGCTATTTGCAGACGACCATGGGAAGTAAGCCTTATATCAGAACTTATGTAAATGTGGAGGAAATATTGGACCAGGCTCAGCAGTATATGGAGGAGCGGGCACCGCAAATTACCCGGTTTGAAGCTTCATGTACCTCTGACATTGTAGGTATTGACCATTTAACCCATACGTTAAAGCATGCGATTGAGTATTTTGGCCAGTCTGAGCTGGGCAGACTGCGTTTTGTCACTAAATTTCATCATGTCGACCATCTTCTGGATGCCAAACACAACGGACGTACAAGGTTCCGGTTCAGTGTGAATGCCGATTATGTAATTAAATATTTTGAGCCGGGAACCTCCCCGCTTGATTTGCGAATTGAAGCCGCAAGAAAAGTAGCGGAGGCAGGCTATCCGCTCGGATTTATTGTTGCGCCCATTTATATCCATGAAGGATGGCAGGAGGGATACCGCGAGCTGTTTGAAAAACTCGATGCTGCGCTTCCGCAAAGTGCGAGGGATGATATTACGTTTGAATTGATTCAGCACCGGTTTACGAAGCCCGCCAAACGTGTCATTGAAAAAAACTATCCAAAAACAAAGCTTGAAATGAACGAGGAGGAGCGGCGCTATAAGTGGGGAAGGTATGGCATAGGAAAGTATATTTACAGTAAAGAGGAAGAACATGCACTGCGTGAAAGCCTGGAGACCGATATCGATACGTATTTTCCAAACGCAAAAATTGAATATTTTACATGATTGCCAGCCAGGCCCTGTTAAAAGGCAGCCTGGCTTTTTGTTTTTTTCACAAGGAAAAAGGGGAGAATCGTCGAATACTGCAGGAATGCAAGAACACCCGATTGATTAATTAATTTTTGGGAGTGAGACCTTTGAGTGGAACACAAGAAATGAAAGAACTTCTGCTGAATGAATTGGAACTGATCGTTAGAACCTCTTCTAACCTGATCGAAAAGATTTCCCCAAACCATTTGGACTTCAGACCCCGAGAAAATATGCGTTCGCTGCATGAATTGGTGCTGCATCTGGTTTCGGTTCCTTCCACCGATCTGCTGATCCTTCAGGAATATACGGAGGAAGACATCCGGGAACTTGAAGCGGGCATAACCAAGGAACACGATCCGGAGCAATGGACAGGGTTCATGAAAGAAGGACTGCTTGAAGTCAGGCGTTACATGGAAAGCCTGGATGAAGACGACTTTTTGCATAAGGAAACCAAGGCTTTCTATTTGGATCATGGAACCGCTCAAGCGAAATGGCTGATTGAAATCGTGACTCATGCCCAGCATCACCGCGCCCAGCTGTTCAACTACATGAAAGAACAGGGATATGACATCAATATGTTTGATTTATATTAAAGTCCTGCGACTGACAGCCTCTGTTTTGTTACAGGGGCTTTTTTGTGTTTGGACTTAATCTTTATCTATTTAAATGAATAGACAGCAATATAATCCATAAATTCGCAAAAAAGTGAAGATGTTCGGAACATCCTTCAGTCGTTTAGCTTGTTAAACTAGCTGTAAGCGATTACAAACTATTCAGAAAAAGGTAAAGGAGGGAAGAATGAGTATTCAATACGGTTCGAAATTTTTATTAATAGGGAGGAATGGCAAGTGGGAGTTAAACAACTTCTTTTTACCTGCACATTGGCAGGTTTGTTTGCGTGTGGCGCCGGTCAGGCGGTATATGCGGAAGATCAGAACAATCCTGAATGGAACAATAATCCTGAAACCTTTCAGGTCAACCGGGAACCTGCACACGCAACACTTATGCCCTATAAGAATGTGCAGTCAGCTTTAAAAGGAGAACGTGCAAAATCATCGTATTATCAGTCACTGAATGGCAAGTGGGATTTTCACTGGTCAAAAAATCCGGCGGAGCGCCCAGAAGATTTTTATAAGGAAGACTATAACGTTAAGGATTGGGACAAGATTGATGTTCCCTCAAACTGGCAGCTAAAAGGCTATGATTATCCGATCTACACAAATATCACATACCCGTGGACAGGCTACGAAAAGCCGAATCCTCCAGCTGCACCAACAAAATATAATCCGGTAGGCTCCTATAAACGCAGTTTCACAGTACCGAAAAATTGGAACGGGCAGCCGGTTCATATTTCATTCCAAGGAGTGGAATCCGCGTTTTATGTCTGGGTGAACGGCAAGAAGGTCGGATACAGTGAAGACAGCTATACCCCGGCAGAATTTGATATTACAAAATACTTAAAGCCAGGCAAAAACTCCATCGCAGCAGAGGTGTACCGCTGGTCCGATGGCAGCTGGCTGGAAGACCAGGATTTTATCCGCCTTAGTGGTATCTTCCGTGATGTTTACCTTTTTTCAACGCCAAATGTTCACGTGAACGATTTTAAAGTCGAAACAGATCTGGATGACAAATACAAAAACGCTACATTAAAAGTTAAAGCCAGGATGAAGAACTTAACAGAAAAAGCGGCGAATGACCAAACCATTGAAGCGATGCTTTACGATAACAAAAACAAACCTGTGCTAAAATCACCGGCAAAAACAAAGATTTTTGCGGAAGGGAAATCGGAAGCGGAAGTTACCTTACACCAGCCTGTAAAAAATCCGAAAAAATGGTCGGCAGAAGATCCGAATCTTTATACCCTGGTGTTAAGTTTGAAAGATTCCAAAGGAAAATTGATCGAAACCGAAAGCACAAAAGTCGGCTTCAGGGAATTTGAACTAAAAGACGGGCAGATGCTGATTAACGGAAAAGCGATTGTTTTTAAAGGTGTAAACCGGCATGAAGCGGATCCGGAAAGAGGCCGTGCGATAACAGAAGAACGGATGATCCAGGACATTAAATTGATGAAGAAGCACAATATCAATGCGGTGCGCACCTCCCATTATCCGAATCAGGAGCGATGGTATGAGCTTGCTGACAAATATGGGCTTTACCTCATTGACGAAACAAACCTGGAATCACATGGCGCCAATAACGTTTTACCAAAGAGTGATCCAAGATGGCTTCCTGCTTCATTGGACCGGATTAAAAGCATGGTTGAACGGGATAAAAATCATCCTTCCGTTCTCATTTGGTCACTTGGAAATGAAGCGGGAAGTGGGGATACGTTCAAAAAAATGGCGGAATGGGCCCACATGGCGGATCCTACACGAATCATCCATTACGAAGGGGATAACCGATGGACAGACGTCGAAAGCCACATGTATTCAAGTGTCGAAAGTGTAGAAGAGTGGGGGAAATCGGGCATCAAACGCCCTTATATACTCTGCGAGTATGCACATGCCATGGGGAACAGTGTAGGAAACCTGTATCAATATTGGGACGTGATCGATAAATATCCGAATCTCCAGGGCGGATTCATCTGGGATTGGGTGGATCAGCCATTAAAATGGCGAACACCTGAAGGAAGCAAAGAGAAATGGTATTTTGCCTACGGTGGTGACTGGGGCGATAACCCGAATGATGGAAACTTTATGGCCAACGGTCTTGTTTCACCTGATCGCACCGTTCAGCCTGAGCTGACCGAGGTCAAAAAAGTCTACCAGAACATTGAGATTAATGAAGAAAATCTGGCTAAGAAAGAAATTAAGATCAAGAATGAAAACCTTTTTACAAATCTCAGCCAATATCATGCGAAATGGGTACTGAAGGAAGATGGAAAAGTCATCGAAAAGGGTAACCTGGGCAAACTCAATATTAAACCGGAACAAACAAAAACAGTCACTGTCCCTTATCAAACGCCTGACTTGAAACCAGGGAAAGAGTACTGGCTCAATGTTCAGTTCACCTTGAAAAAAGACACCTCGTGGGCAAAAAAGGGATATGCGGTGGCGACACAACAATTCAAGCTTCCGGTTGATGCTCCGCCAGCTCCGGCATTAAACATGAAAAAGATGAGCGATATCAATGTGAAAGACCAGGGTCAGGACGTAAAAGTAACCGGCGAGGATTTTAAAATCAACTTTAGTAAATCACAAGGTACAATCACCTCCTTTAAATTTAACAACAAAGAGCTTTTCACTTCCGGTCCTACGCCGAACTTCTGGCGTGCTCCGAATGACAATGACAAAGGAAACGGTATGCCGGAGCGTACAGGAACCTGGCGTCATGCAGGCAGAGATATGAACGTCCAAAAAGTGGACATGAAGAAAGTGGGATCCAAAGCGGTTGAATTGCGTGTATTCGCTACACTGCCGACAACCACAGAATCTCATTACAAAGTAACGTACACCGTATATGGCAGCGGGGACGTCGTGGTAAAAAGCACAGTTGTTCCCGGTAAGGGATTGCCGGAACTTCCGGCTGTAGGAATGGAATTGAAACTTCCAAAAGATTTTAAAAAGATCAGCTGGTACGGCCGTGGTCCGGTCGAAAATTACTGGGACCGAAATACCGGTACAGACGTCGGTGTTTACAAAGATTTAGTTGACCAGCAGTTCTTTCCTTACGTTGAACCGCAGGAAACGGGTAACAAAACAGATGTACGTTGGGCCGCCTTTATGAGACCGGATGGAACAGGTATAATGGCAGCAGGTTTGCCTTTGATCGAATTTTCCGCTCTTCGTTATTCGGAGGATGACCTTGAATCGGTTAAACATCCATATGAACTGACCAAATTGGACGATGTTGTGGTCAGCCTGAATTATAAGCAGATGGGTGTGGGAGGAGACAACAGCTGGGGCGCAAGAACCCATCCTGAATTCACCTTATATGCCAATAAGCCGTATTCCTACAGCTACCGTCTTAAACCGTTCACTGCTGATCAATCCCCTATGAAGCTCAGCAAAAAGTCAGTGGCTACAGAAATTGTCAAGAACGTAACCGTTGATGGGAAGCCGCTTGAAGGGTTTAATTCGGACGTGAACAGCTATGAAATGCAGATTTTTAAAGGAGCCGCTGACCGGATCCCTGTAGTGGCGGCAGATGCTGCTGAGAAAAATATTGATCTTACCATTCAGCAGGCAAAAGGACTGCCAGGGCAGGCTGTGATCACAGCGGTATCAAAGGATGGGCTGATTAAAGAAAAATACGTGATCAAATTCGATGTGGTGTCGGAACAATTTCTTTCGGATCTCGATTGGAAGAGTGCCACGACCGGATGGGCGACCATTCAGAAGGATAAGAGCATCGATTCCAATCCGCTGAAACTTCAGGGCGCACATGGGGTCGCCACCTATACGAAAGGAATCGGAACTCATGCGAACTCCGTGATTATTTATGATATTGCGGACAAAGGATATCAATCGTTTGAATCCTGGGTTGGTGTGGATAAAGAAGTGGGAGGCAATGGAAGCATTTCCTTCCAAGTTCAAGTAGACGGAGAAACCAAATTTGAAAGCGGAAAAATGACAGGAAACTCCGAAGCCAAGTTTTTGAATATTGACCTTGCCGGCAAAAAAGAACTGAAGCTGATCGTCAGTGACACCGGGGACGGCAATTCCTGGGATCATGCTGACTGGGCAGATGCTAAATTTAAGTAACTAAAGAAGCACAACCTTGTCATTTATATTAAATGCTAAAGTAAAAGGTCATGGGAAAAACTGGTGCAGCTCATGTTCAGCTGTGCCGGTTTTTCATGTACACTATAGAAAAAGCATGTAAGGGGATATGATGAAGTTTACAGATGAGGCATTGAGGATTATCAAAAGTATTCCAAAAGGCAAAGTGATGACGTATGGGCAAATTGCAGGGCTTGCAGGCAGTCCGAGGGGAGCAAGGCAGGTTGTCCGGGTCCTCCATTCCTTAAGCAAAAAACACCAGCTCCCGTGGCACCGTGTGATTAATGCGAAGGGTGAAATTGGGTTTAAGGACGAAGAGATGTTTGCGGTCCAAAAAATGTCTCTTGAGAGTGAAGGAATTGCCGTGACTTCTGATGGCAAAATTGATTTGACCAAATATCGGCATTCACCCAAACATTAAAAAGGATGTACAGCCCTGATGGGAATGTACATCCTTTTTAATGATTATTTCTTTTTATATTTTTCAATGACGTGCCGCATGCCTTCTTCGAGCAAGTCGTTGGCCGGACGGTCTAATTTGGCTGCCAGTGCTTTAATTTCTTTGTACAGAGACTGGCTCAGCGTGGTGTTTACATTTTTTCGGTCATCATTTTTAGGCCGGATTTTGCTTTGGTACATGGTTATCCCCCTGAAGAAGTTTTTTCAATACTGATTCTGCCGGAGAAGAAGGTGGCTCCCCCGCCCATATCTGCAACCCGGTCCGGGGTCAGGGAATTAACAAGCTGTTTGGTTCCTGGAAAGTCAGCCCATAACCCCATGGTTACGGCAACGCCTGGCAAAACACTTTCTCCGACTGCCACATGAAGTTCGCATTCCCCGCGATCATTCCATAGGCGGACCAAATCTCCATCTTCAATGCCCAATTCAGTGGCATCAATGGTATTGAGGTGAACTTTCGGCGCTTTTTCCAGTTGAATATGCTTATCATTATTGCTAAAGGTCGAGTTTAAGAAATTATGGTTCGGCCCCGGAACAAACAGAAAGGGATGATCTCCGTCCTCCGGCAGCGGTATATAAGTCGGAAGCGGAGGATGTCCGTCCCGTTCCATCTGTTGGGAATACAATTCAATTTTACCGCTTGGCGTAGAAAGCCTGCGTGAGAACAAAGGAATATCCTTGGATTTAACAAACTTGCTTTCTTTTAATGTCAACAGGTTTATATCCTCCACGTAAGGATTTGCCGGGTGCTCAAACGCCTGTTCAATCATTTCTTCATCTGAATCCTTAAATGCCTGATCTTCAAACCCCATGGCTTCAGCAAGGAGACGGAACACGTCCGGGTTGGATTTGCTTTCTCCATACGGCTTTACGACCGGCTCTTGCAAATGAACGTGTTTGTGCCAGTAGGAGGTGTAAAAATCGGTATTTTCAAATGAAGAAGTGGCAGGCAGCACAATGTCTGCATAAGCAGCGGTTTCGGTTAGAAAGAGATCGTGAACCACTGTAAACAAATCTTCCCGCTCCAGCCCTTTTCTTACCTTGTTTCCTTCAGGTGCCACAAGTGCGGGATTACTGTTATATACAAACAAGGACGAAATACGAGGTTCTGCTTCCAGCAATGCACTGCCGATCTGGTTCATGTTAACCATCCGGGTATTTTTGTTTTGCAAAAGGTCCGGACGCTGAACCGCAGCAGTATTATGAGACAGGTAGCTGGAATTGGATTTAATGGCACCTCCGCCCGGTTTCAGCCATTGCCCTGTGACAGCGGGAAGGCAGGCGATGGTGCGTACCGCCATTCCGCCGTTGTCATGGTGCTGAAGCCCGTTGCCGATCCGGATGAACGAAGGTGAAACTGTACCATACTCGTGTGCGAGCTTTTTCAGATCATCTGCTGAAACACCCGTAATGGCGGCAACAGTATGTAAATCATATTGCTTCACATGGTCCTTCAATTCTTCATAACCGACGGAGTACTTTTTTAGGAACTCCATATCAGCCATGTTGTTTTCAAACAAGTAATTCATAATTCCGAGGGCGAGTGCACTGTCGGTTCCAGGCAGAATCGGGATGAACCAGTCAGCAAGAATTCCTGTCCGGTTTTTGTGGACATCAATCACAACAATCTTAGCTCCGTTTTTTCTTGCCTTTTGGGCGAGTGCCACCTGATGCATATTTGTGCTGACAGCATTGATTCCCCAAAAAATAAAGAGCTTTGCATGTACGGTGTCCATAGGATCAATACCATAACCTCCGCCCATCGTGTACCGGTAACCGACGGAACCGGCTACAGAACAAATGGTTTGATCAAGACGGCTTGCGCCGAGCCGATGGAAAAAACGCCGGTCCATCCCCTCGGCACTTAAAATCCCCATGTTTCCATAAAAGCTGTAGGGAAGAATGCTCTCGGGTCCTTCGGCAGCCGAAAGTTCTTTCCATTTGGATGAAATGGTATCAATGGCGACATCCCAGCTGATCGGTTCAAAATCCAGGCTTCCTTTTGGACCGATTCTTTTCAGGGGAACTGTCAGCCGCTTCGGATCATACAGCCTCTCAGGCATATTTCTTACTTTATTGCAGATATTCCCCTGTGTGACAGGATGATCGGGATCACCCTGTACTTTTATAATTTTTCCGTCTTGTTTATGAAGAAGCAGACCGCATTGGTCAGGACAGTCAAGTGGACATACAGAAGGAAAAATACCATTTTCCTTTGTGGTGTAGGTGCTCATTGGTTACTCCTTTCGAAGCTCATGGTGGTCTTTGTGCATAGGTTAATATTCTATATATTATCAATGAATTTGAACAAAATGAAAAGGCTTTGAAAAAAGTCATACGGCTGAAAAGCGGAATTATGAGGCAATTGATATTTTTTGTAAAATTTGTAATCTAACCCGGTGTACCCTGCATATGATTTATTGTTTGGCAACAAACAGCAAATCTTATGTAAGGAAGGGAATTCATGAAAAAACTTGTCGTGCTTCTGTTAACGTTCAGCTTTCTCCTGTTCTTTGCCCATCCGGCCAAGGCAGCGGCCGCCAGCCAATTCATTATTATCAATAAATCGAAAAATGAATTGGCGTACTATGAAAATACACGGCTCAAAAGTGTATTTAAAGTGGCAACCGGAAGGCAAAAGTCCTACACACCGGAAGGAAAGTTCAAAGTTGTAAACAAAATTGTAAACAGGCCCTATTACACCGGCCACATTCCAGGGGGAGATCCCAGAAACCCACTCGGAAACCGGTGGATAGGCTTGAACGCCAGGGGAACATGGGGCACTACCTATGCCATCCATGGAAACAACAATTCTAAGTCAATTGGCACCTATGCCAGTGCTGGATGCATCCGTATGTACAACAATGAGGTGCAATGGCTGTTTACGAGAGTGAAAGTAAATACACCAGTTGTGATTGTGAGCTCAAGCAAATCGTATGATTCTATTGCTTCTGCTTATGGACTGAGAGGGAAGGGATCTTCTCTGCCTGCCTATTCAACGGGCACCTTGAAAATAGGAAGCAAAGGCGAGGCAGTGAAGGAATTGCAAAAACTTCTGACCCAAAAGGGATACAGCACAAAAGGTGTAGATGGCGTCTTCGGAAAGAATACGGATTCAGCTGTCCGAACGTTCCAGAAAGCCAAAAAGCTGAAAGCGGATGGCCTGGTAGGCCCGGCGACAAAAAAAGCGCTTGGTATGCTGTAATAAAAAACAAAAAAGCTACCTCCAAACTTTAGGTTTTAGTAAAGTTTGGAGGTTTTTTAGTGTAATCCTGCTTTTTGAGCAGAAACGGTTGCCCTCTCTTTGAAATAAATGAGATAATTCTAAAATAATTCAAATGAGAGGTGGGCGTGCCATGCAAAAATGGATCAAAGAAGTAGGACGGGGCAAAAGAGGGGCGAAAGACCTTTCCTATGAGGAAGCTTTGGAAGCTGCTAAGTGCATAACATCTGGTGATGCCACTGAAGCTCAAATGGCCGCGTTTTTAATGGCGGAACGGATAAAAACGGAGAGCCCGGACGAGCTGCTGGCTTTTATCCTTGAATACAGAAGACATACTGAGCGGCTTGAGCAGGCGTCAGCTGCCGGAGGCGTATTGGATTGCGGAGGTCCGTATAACGGCCGTAATTCGTTTGCCGCCACTATACCCGTAAATATTTTACTGGCACAGCAGGGCCTTCCAGTATTTTTACATGCGAGTGAGTCACTTCCTCCCAAAAATGGAACTTCGCTAAAAACGATACTTGAAAAGCTTTCTGTTCCAGTTGCACAGAAAAAAGGTGAAGTTCAAGCAGCGCTCGAAGCTGTGAATATTGGTTTTGCATGGACTGACAAGCTGTGTCCCCCACTTGAGGCATTAAGAAAAGTCCGAATGGAAATGGGTGTTCGGACCATCATGAATACAGTTGAAAAACTCCTCGACATGTCAGGTGCGAATTCCATTATTCTTGGTGTTTTCCACCGAACAGCGGTAAACAAAATCGTACCTAGTCTGCAACAGTTGAACTATGAAAGAGCTTATATCGTTCAAGGGGTGGAAGGATCAGAGGACCTGCCCGTGCATCGGAGCAGTTTTATCTATAAAATCAGCAGAGAAGCAAGCGAGTCAGTCATTATCGATCCATCGGATTACGGATTGAAACATGTAAAAGAACTGAACAAAGAAGTGCTCGATGCGGACGAACAGGCGGGATTAATGATACAACTCCTGGCTGGTGAGCAAACGGAGGCTTTACAGCCATACCGGAACCAGGTCGTATTAAATGCAGGCCTGCGATTTTATTTGCTGGGCCATACATCCACCATCGAAGAAGGCACTATTCTGGCTGACCGACTTCTGGCAGAGAAAAAAGGGGAGGAACATCTTAACCTGTGGCGTGGAGTGTTGCAGGGAATATCGACTCCTGATAACTTCTAAGCCTTAAGGCGTAGATAATTTCAGCCTCTGGTTCAGTTACAAGAATTCATTGCTTGTATATGATAAGAGTATACTAAGTATGAAAGTTAAGGGGAGTTTGAAACGATGGAAAATAAGGGATTGCGTATTTTGATTCATGCGAGCACCTGGTTTGCGCCTATTGTTGTGCCGCTAATCGTGTATTTGCTCATTGCTGACCGCGAAGTGAAAAGCCTGGCTCTTCAGGCATTGATCTTTCATTTTGTGATTGGAATATTAATTGGTATATCGGCGTTATTATCGTGGCTGATTATTGGCATTCCTTTCCTGATCATTTTCGGACTGATGGCTATCATTGCACCTATTATCGGTATCGTCCGGGCATTGAATGATCGTCATTTTCAGTATCCGATTGTAGGATCCTGGGTTAATTAACCGTGATAAAAAAAGCATCTTTTCCTTACGCGGAAAGGTGCCTTTTTTTTATGCCATTGGTCGTTGCATCCATATGCCTATCGAAATGGTTGCAATATAAAATGAATAGGAGATTGGAAGGGTTTTCTATGGAAAGTATTGTAAACATTATTTTTATATAGTAATATGACAGCGATTTGGAGGGTGATTAAAGGGTAAAGACAGGCAAAAAGCAGAGTGATCACCACTCTTTTGGCAACTCTTTTTCCAAATCAAAATAAAAGAGGAGGTAACGCAATGGCCAGATTAATCAGGCTTCCCGTTTCTGCAGTTCTCTTGTTATTTTTGATCACTGGAATAGCTGCACCTGCAGCAAACGCACAAGCAAGCGATAAAGGAGGGGCGTATTGGATCAGCAAAGACCAGGCTGAAAAAGCGGAGCAGCAACTGAAAGAAGGAAAATCGGTTGAAAAGTTCCGCGAAAAACAGCTGGTGCAAAAGGAGGATAATGGGCCGAACACCTTAAATGGGATTCGCACCGAGGACAGAAACACAAGCACTTCCTATGAATCGCCAATGGGACCGCCGATATTTACTGCACTTGGGTGGGAGCCACCGCCGTTCAACTATGATCATATCAGCACGGTGGAGGAGTGCCGCCGAAGTCCTGACAGCGGATCAAGTACAGGCTATATTAAAAACCGCTATTCGTTCTGCTGGTCCCATGTGGTGAGCTACCAGGTACCCAGAGGCTGCCGTTTGGGTATTTGCTTTAATGACGGTGTGCAAATCCAGTTTACCGAGATTGGGTACGGATCCAATCAAAGCCGAAAGATGAGGATTCATTATACCCTTGACGACATCCTGGTTACCAGCCCTTCATTGAACGGAGCCAAGTTGAAAATCGATTTTGCCTGCGAGGCGAAAATAAACCCGGGAGACTGTAAGCCTGATCCGGATACTCCGCCAATCGAACGCACCATTGCCCAGTGGAAGAATGTCAATTATGGCGACAAAACTTTTCTTTCAGACGCCCCGCCCCCAAGCGACACCAATCCTGACCAGGTAGGTTATATGGACTTTTCTCCAAAACTCACCATCAAACACGCACCCAAGAAATTCACCAAAACGATAGAAGGAATCAAACAGCGGGTTCGCTTTGATTCCGCGAAATACATGTTTGCTTTTCCGGATCAGCATTTTTGGCAGGGAGCGATTTTCAGCCGTGCCGATCCCATTTTGAATGTTCCGGTTACAGAGCCGGCCTTTGCTCCTCTGAAAGAAGCGGGAGAACATTGGAAATTCGCCATGGATCATCCCGAGGAGACGAAACCTTTTGTGCTGGGCAAAAAAATACCTGGTGAGGTTGGAAATAGGCCGCTCACTCGGATGTATACGAAAAGACATCCGGATGAATATGCACAAAACAGAAACAAAACCCGGGCAGTCTGCAATAAAGAATTTAAGGATGAAGACCGGACCGGAAAGGAATGCGATGAATATCCCTTCGCATCGACGTGGGAAGGCTCAGCTACAAACGGACAAAATTGGTTTTCCGTGCGCCTGATTTCAAAGGAATCCAATAACGCCGCGGGAAGGTGGCTGGGCGCGTGGTATGCTTATGACCGCATACTCGACAGGGATGCGTTTAACGTTCAAGTAAAGGCACCGGTCAAAGTGGCGGCCATCTCTTCAGAGGGGGCCCCTAAACCCGGACAGGACCATCGTTCCAGCGACAACTTTGAGATCAATAATATCCCTGCATACGCCAGCAGGCTGGAATGGAGAATTACTTCAGGCCCCACAAACGCCAAATTTGATGTCATGCATGATGACAGCTTCGGTATAGATGAAACCATCTTTTATGATTTAACGAATAAAACAAAAACAGATATCAAAAAAATGAAAGATCTTTATATCGCAAATCCAGAAAATACAAACGGACAGAAATTTACGGTGGAAGTGTACGCTATTCCGTAAATCATTTCATTGAGGCAACGACATGGCTCATTTCCCCTGGAGCCATGTTTTTTTGTGGAGTTTTCCCCGCAGCCTACATAAGATATCCTACAAAATCAAGGGGGCGTTTAACATGAGTGCGACAGTCGGATCCATTAACATAAAAATTATCCAGCAAAGCGCAGTATTAAATTTTGGCGATGCCAGGGTGATACAGCCTAAACGAAGCGAAAAATCGTATACGGGCTCAGGATTTGGGAATACAGGCAATAATATTGCTACGGAGACGTATTACAGTGAAACCCGCACATTCGATAATGATCTGGTTGATGAAAATGGCAATAACAATGAGTGATAGCACAATATATACCTTTGATGTAAACTAAAAGAGTGAATAGTATAAATATTGTCCCGGAATGAGGTGCAGCTATCGTTCTACATCTGAAAATCACAGTTTCCGATATCCTGGATAGAGAAATGTTTCATAAAGCGATCGTGATTGCCGGAAAAAAAGGGCTGAACCGGCTGGTTAAATGGGTTCATGTGATGGAAGTGACACAGATTGGCAATCTCTTAAATGGAAATGAGTTGATCCTGTCCACAGGAATGGCATGGAAAAATGATGAGGCTTCATTTTTGTCATTGGTGCAAGAACTTATAGATCATCATGTATCGGGATTATGTATAGAACTGGGGACTCATTTGGAAGAAGTACCGGCAAACATCATGGAACTGGCTGACAAACATGGATTTCCTATCATCGTGTTTCAGGAAGAAGTACGCTTTATCGACATTACGCAAGATCTTCATACCTTCCTGATACAGCAGCATTTTCAAATGATTTCTGAACTTGAAGCCTTTTCTCAGGAACTGAACAGGCTTCTGCTAGGCTCTGATCCCCAAATCCTGATTTTGAACCACCTTCATGAAACGGTAAAGTCACAGGTGCTCTTTAAATGCAGCCAGCAAAAAGAATTGTGCGTTCCTGCTCTTCAGGAGAAAGAGAAGGACGATTTGTTTCACCGGATAAAAACAAATAAGGAAAAAGCACATCTCATCAGACAGCCGATACAGGCGCTCGACCACCAGCTGGCCGAGCTGATTCTTTTTTCCGAAGACCGTCGCTTTACAGAGCTTGATGTTCTCCTCGCTGACCGCTCATCAACCGCGTTGGCCAACCAGATGCTGCGGGAAATGTATACGGCAGAAAAAAAGAGAGCTGAAGAGAACAGCTGGATACAGGAATGGCTCGAGGGAAGGCATCGAGAAGATGAGATTGAAAACCACCTTTTTATGCTGGGAATGAGAGGCAAACATCAGGGAGCCGCGGTATTTTGCGTGGAACTGCAACACTGGCAAGCGGGCCTCTCCGAAAATCAATACCCATACATACAAATTATTGTCAGGTCGGCATTTGAACCACTTGGGTTTTATATTCTTCCATATGCCAAAAGAGAACAGCTTATTTTTATCATGATCAACCTTAAAGAAAAAACATCAATGAAAGACCGGCTGCTTCAGGGAATCGGACAAGCCGGTCAGAATCAAAAACTTCCTGCTGTCCACATGGCGGCGGGGAAGCTCATCAGTCAGCTGAGCAGCTTGAGCAAAAGCTATGATACGGCCCAGAAAGCTCTTCGCCTGCAGACAAAGCTGGCCGAGGGAAAAATTAGTCCATTATATGATGATCTGCATATGTACAGGCTCATTTCCATGATCCGGGACAGGGATGAACTGCACGATTTTGTAAACGATTATTTACAGCCTGTCATTGATCATGATGCCAAGTATCAAACCCGGCTGCTAAAAACGCTTAAAATTTATCTCATGTGCAAAGGATCGAAACAGGAAACGGCAGGACACCTTTTCATTGTCAGGCAGACCCTTTATCACCGGATAAAGCAGTTGGAAGATTTGCTTGGGGATGACTTTATGCAGCCGGGAAAACGGCAGGCTCTTGAATTTGCAGCCATGGCCCATGAATATTTGGAACTGGAGTAGGAGACCGGCAGATACGCCGGTTTTTTTATTTACCGTTATGTCTATCAATCTCAGTTGAACATTTTACACTTTGTCTAATGAAACAACACCGTTACAACGATATAATAGAGTTGGAAAGTTTAGAATTTTTAAAAAATAAGGAGTGAGAAGATGGCTGTAACGACGAATACGGTGCAAACACTGAAAAACTTTGTCAACGGAGAATGGGTGGATTCACGGGCAACCGATTTTCTGGAAGTGCCTGATCCTGCAACGGGCAATGTACTTGCGAGTGTTCCCATTTCGACAAAGGAAGAAGTGGACCAGGCGGTCAAAGCCGCAAAAGCGGCATTTAAGACGTGGCGCAAAGTTCCTGTTCCAAAAAGGGCACGAATCCTGTTTAAATATCAACAGCTCCTTACTGAAAATCATGAAAGTCTCGCTCAGCTTGTTGTTAAGGAAAATGGAAAAAGTTATAAGGAAGCATATGGAGAAGTACTTCGAGGCATCGAATGTGTTGAATTTGCCTGCGGCGCCCCTTCACTTATGATGGGAGATTCCCTATCAAGTATCGCGGAAGATATTGATTCTGAGATGTTCCGATATCCGCTTGGTGTGGTGGGTGGAATTACGCCTTTTAATTTTCCGATGATGGTTCCATGCTGGATGTTCCCGATTGCGATTGTATGCGGAAATACGTTTGTGCTGAAGCCATCGGAACGAACTCCGATTTTGGCCAATCGTCTTGCCGAACTGCTTCACGAAGCAGGATTGCCGCAAGGGGTATTCAATATCGTTCATGGCGCCCATGATGTGGTCAATGGATTAATCGAACACAACGATGTGAAAGCGGTATCATTTGTCGGTTCCCAGCCGGTAGCCAAATATGTGTATGAAAAAGCAGCAGCCCAGGGCAAACGGGTGCAGGCGTTATCGGGTGCGAAAAATCACCATATTGTCATGCCTGATGCTGAACTTGATAAAGCTGTTCAAAATGTGCTGAGCTCTTCTTTTGGCAGTGCCGGACAGCGTTGTATGGCATGCAGTGCCGTTGTATTGGTCGGTCACCAGGATACATTTGTTGAAGCATTAAAAGAAAAAGCAGATCACATGAAAATGGGCTCAGGGCTGGATGATGAAGTACTTTTAACACCGGTCATACGCCATAGCCACAGAGAAAAAGTGCTTGGATTAATTCAAAAGGGACAGGAAGAAGGGGCGGTTCTTGTCCGGGATGGAAGAGAGGATATGGAACGCCATCAGGACGGCACCTTTCTCGGCGCCACAATTTTTGACCGTGTCACTCCTGATATGACAATTGCCCGGGAGGAACTGTTCGCTCCTGTTCTCAGCATTTTGCGTGCGGAGGATCTCGATGAAGCGCTTAATATCGTCAATTCTTCCCGATTCGGTAATTCGGCGACACTTTATACACAGGATGCTAAAGCCGTTCGGCAATTCAGGGAAGATGCAGAACCCGGAATGCTTGGCGTCAATGTGGGAGTTCCTGCCCCAATGGCATTTTTCCCGTTTTCTGGCGCAAAGGATTCCTTTTATGGTGATCTGCATACGAACGGAAAAGATGGTTTGAATTTTTTTACACGCAAAAAAATGATTACGTCTCGTTTTGTTTAAACAGAGAGGAGATTGTGTTATGGAAACAGAGCAGAAAGAAATGCTGCAGCAAAAGGATGAAAAATATATCTGGCACTCCATGAAGCGTTATAATCCTTCCACGATGGTTGTGAAGTCGGCGAAAGGCTGCTGGATTACCGATCAGGAAGGAAAAAAGTATCTCGATGGAATGGCAGGGCTTTGGTCTGTTAACGTCGGATATGGACGTGAGGAGCTGGCACTGGCTGCCTACGAGCAATTAAAAGAGCTTCCATACTATCCTTTAACCCAGAGCCACCAGCCGGCCGTTGAACTGGGAGAAAAGCTGAATGAATGGCTCGGGGGAGATTATGTAATCTTCTTTTCAAACAGCGGTTCGGAAGCCAACGAAGCGGCCTTCAAAATTGCCCGGCAGTATCACCAGCAAAAAGGACAGCCTGGCCGCCATAAATTCATTGCACGATACAGAGGGTATCATGGAAATTCAATGGGCGCACTGGCAGCGACAGGGCAGGCGCAGCGAAAATATAAATATGAGCCTCTGGCACAGGGGTTTCTGCATGTAACACCTCCAGACTGCTATCGGCATCCTGATTATCATAACCCTGAAACCTTTAGTGAAGAGTGTGCGAGCGAAATTGACCGGGTGATGACCTGGGAACTATCGGAAACGATTGCCGGTGTCATCATGGAGCCGATCATCACGGGTGGAGGCGTTCTTATCCCTTCAGACAGCTATATGGGCCGGGTTCAGGAAATTTGCAAGAAACATGGGGCCCTTCTCATTGCCGACGAGGTCATTAACGGATTCGGGCGTACGGGAAAACGATTCGGATTTATGAATTATGGGGTTCAGCCCGACATCGTGACCATGGCCAAAGGGATCACAAGCTCTTATCTTCCTTTGTCAGCCACCGCGGTGAAACGTGAAATCTACGAAGCGTTTAAAGGAGAAGAGGAATATGATCACTTCCGCCATGTAAACACGTTCGGCGGAAATCCTGCCAGCTGTGCAGTAGCGTTGAAAAACCTGGAGATTATGGAAAAGGAAAATCTCGTGGACCATTCAAAAGTACAGGGCGAAAAGCTTTTGCAGCAGCTGGGTGAGCTTGAAGAGCATCCTTTCGTCGGCAATGTGCGTGGCAAAGGTCTGCTCGTCGGCATTGAGCTGGTAGAAGATAAGAAATCCAAAACACCGCTTGATGCAAGCCGGGTGAATGCCGTCATCGGCGTCTGTAAGGAAAAAGGCGTTTTGATCGGCAAAAACGGAGATACGGTTGCGGGATTTAATAATGTGTTGACACTTGCTCCGCCACTCAATATTAATGATGGAGATCTTGAAATCCTTATTAATACGGTGAAAGAGGCCATTGCTGCACTATAAAGGAATGGAGCCATTGGCATACTTTATTGACGATGGCTTCATTTTACATAATGTCCATAATATAGGGTTATTTATTTAACAAAATGTATAATGAAAAATGATATAAAAACAGTTATAGTTAAAATATTCAGAATTTTAGAATGATTACATACCGTCGTTGAAGAATAGTAAAAGCAAGAAAGTCTTAAAACCGCAAGACTTCCGACACCAGGGTTACATGCCTTATCCAACAATTACATAAACAAAAGGGGAGATATGATGTCAAACTTGGTTACGATTGGTCTTATCCAGGCTTCCAATGAAGCAGATGGCAGTGAGTCAGTAGCGGTTCACAAAGAAAAGGCAATTGAGAAGCATATCAA
This sequence comes from Fictibacillus fluitans, assembly GCF_030418125.1. Lineage (GTDB taxonomy): Bacteria > Bacillota > Bacilli > Bacillales > Fictibacillaceae > Fictibacillus_C > Fictibacillus_C fluitans. Next base: position 81,554 of record NZ_JAUHTR010000001.1, read on the forward strand.
ACTGATTCAGGATGCAGCTGAAAAAGGAGCACAAATCGTCTGTTTGCAGGAGATTTTCTATGGTCCTTATTTTTGTACGGAACAAAATGCAAAATGGTACGACGCCGCAGAAGAAATTCCAAACGGTCCCACGACCAGCCGATTTCAGGCATTAGCCAGGGAATTGGGCATTGTTATTGTTCTGCCGATCTATGAACGGGAAGGAATCGCCACTTATTACAATACAGCCGCTGTTATTGATGCGGATGGTTCTTATCTTGGAAAATACCGTAAGCACCATATTCCGCAAGTTAATGTGGGAGACAGCGGAAACGGCTTTTGGGAGAAGTATTATTTCAAGCCGGGCAACCTTGGTTATCCAGTATTTGATACCGCCTTTGCGAAGGTTGGGGTTTATATTTGCTATGACCGCCACTTTCCTGAAGGTGCAAGATTACTTGGTTTGAATGGCGCGGAAATTGTTTTTAATCCTTCTGCCACCGTTGCGGGCCTTTCTGAGTACCTGTGGAAGCTGGAACAGCCTGCTCATGCCGTGGCAAACGGCTATTATGTCGGCGCCATCAACCGTGTTGGAACGGAAGGGCCATGGAATCTGGGGGAATTTTATGGCCAGTCCTACCTTTGTGATCCAAGAGGAAGCTTTGTGGCTATGGGCAGCCGTGATCAGGATGAAGTGGTCATTGGAACCATGGACCGTGATGTGATCCGCGAAGTAAGAAATACATGGCAGTTCTTCAGAGACAGACGTCCGGAAACCTACCAGGAGATGACCGCACTGTTGCCTTAAACCAAAAAGATCACGGGAGGCGAGGTTGATGAATAACGGAAGCCAGGTGTTTATTTCGCTGGAGGATCTGCAGCGGAATTTTGATGAAGTAAGGTCAGGATTAAGTCCTGCAGAAGCAAGGGATGAATCAAACCGCTGTTTATACTGTTATGATGCACCTTGTATTCAGGCATGTCCGACGGGTATTAACATTCCTTCGTTTATAAAAAAGATTGCATCCGGCAATTTAAAGGGATCCGCACGCACCATCATGGAGTCCAATCCTGTGGGAGCAAGCTGCGCTCGCGTCTGTCCGACAGAAGAACTTTGCGAGGGGGCATGCGTGCTGAACCATTCCACCAAACCGATCATGATCGGCGATTTGCAGCGCTATGCGACCGACTGGGCGATCAAAAATGAACAGGCACTGTTTGAACGCGGCAAGAAGAACGGCATGAGAGTGGCCGTGATAGGCGGAGGTCCGGCCGGTCTGTCAGCAGCCAGGGAGCTGGCCCGGTTCGGCTATGAAGTTACCATTTTTGAAGCGAAGGAACGGGCGGGGGGACTTGATACTTATGGCATTGTGTCTTTCCGCCTTCCGCAGCGTGTTTCCCTGTGGGAAGTGAAGCAGGTTGAAGAACTCGGTGTTGAAATCAAGACGAGCACGATGGTTGGGCGTGACATTGATCCCGCCGAGATATTGGAAGCTTATGATGCGGTGATTGTGGCAGTGGGAATGTCCAAAGTACCGATGTTGAAAATTGAAGGTGAAGAGCTTGAAGGAGTGCATGATGCCATCCGGTTTGTTGAGGATACAAAAACAAAAGAACTTACTCATCAGTATGTTGGAAAACGGGTGGCTGTCATTGGTGCGGGAAATACGGCGATTGATGCTGCCACATGTTCCGTCCGGCTTGGTGCTGAAAATGTAAAGATTCTATATCGCCGCACTCAGGATGAAATGACTGCCTATGATTTTGAATATGAATTTGCAAAGCAGGATAATGTTGAGTTTCGCTGGCTGACAGCCCCGGTTCGCATTGTTGGTGATGAAAACGGCACGGTGAAACAGCTGGAATGTATCCGCATGGAGCTTGGCGAGCCTGGAGCTGACGGCCGACGAAGGCCCGTGCCGGTAAAAGGATCTGAATTCCTGCTGGAAGTGGATGCTGTTATAAAAGCGATTGGACAAACCCGCCATACGGCTCTCGTTGAGGCTTTTGGCCTTCAACATCAATGGGGTGTCGTAAAAGTTGATTTGGAAACCTATCAAACATCCAATGAGAAAATTTTTGCAGCAGGGGATGTCATTTTTGGTGATGGTCAAGGAGAAGCAATGGTGGTGACTGCGGCACAGCAAGGCAAGACTGCCGCTTATGCGGTACATCAAAAACTAAGAAACTCAATAATTGAAACAGCCTAACCATTCAAATGAGGAGGTTCATCGTATGGCAGATCTTCGAATCAACCTTGCAGGCATAGAGTCTCCAAACCCTTTTTGGCTGGCTTCTGCCCCGCCAACCAATTCCGGCTATCAGGTTCAGCGTGCGTTTGAAGCAGGCTGGGGAGGTGCGGTTTGGAAGACGCTGGGAGAACCGATCATTAATACAACGGCCCGCTTTGCGGCTGTCAGCTTTAACGGCAAAAAAGTAGCCGGGTTCAACAATATCGAGCTGATTACCGACCGTCCGCTTGAAGTCAATTTAAAGGAAATCTATGAAACGAAAAAAAGGTTCCCTAACCACGCCATTATTGCTTCTCTCATGGTAGAACCCGAGCGGGAAAAGTGGCATGAAATAGTCAAGCGGGTGGAAGATGTAGGTGTGGACGGACTTGAGCTGAACTTCGGATGTCCCCACGGAATGGCGGAACGGGGCATGGGTGCTGCTTCCGGGCAGCAGCCGGACCTTGTGGAGGCTCAAACCATGTGGGCAAAGGAAGCCGCACGCACACCTGTTATTGTGAAGCTGACCCCAAATATCACTGATATTACCGTAACGGCGTGTGCTGCAGTTCAGGGCGGAGCCGATGCCATCAGCATGATCAATACGATAAACAGCCTGGCCGGCGTGGATATTGATACATGGAATACCATCCCGCATGTAGCAGGCAAGGGAGCTCACGGAGGCTATTGCGGTCCTGCGGTTAAGCCAATTGCACTGAACATGGTGGCAGAATGCGCGAGAAATCCGATGATTAATGTGCCTATTTCGGGTATTGGCGGAATTTCCACCTGGAAGGATGCCGTTGAATTTATGCTGATGGGTGCCGGGGGTGTACAAGTATGTACCGCGGCCATGCATCATGGATTCAGTATTGTCGAAGATATGATCGACGGTTTGAACAATTACCTGGATGAAAAAGGTCTTGCATCGGTTCAGGATTTGATTGGCAAGTCCGTTGAACGATATTCGGATTGGGGCAACCTTGATCTGAATTACAGGATTGTCGCCCGCATTAACCAGGACGTATGCATCAACTGCAACAAATGTCATATAGCCTGTGAAGATACTTCTCATCAATGCATTGATATGCTGGCCGATCCGGACGGCAACCGCTACTTGCAGGTGAGGGAGGATGATTGTGTCGGATGTAATCTTTGCTCGATCGTCTGTCCGGAAGACGGAGCTATCGATATGGTAGAGCTGCCGCATGAACAGCCGCCGATGACATGGAACGAACGCCAAACGGTACTTGCCGGTTTTAAAGGAAACTAAAGGAGGAACAAGCCGATGAAAAAAATCATAAAAAACGGAACTATTGTCACCGCATCTGATACGTATGTCGCCGATGTGCTGGTCGAAGACGGGAAGGTTGCGGCTATTGGGAGGGACCTGCCTTCTGAAGGGCTGGAAGTCATTGACGCCGGAGGATGCTACCTGTTTCCCGGCGGAGTAGATCCCCACACCCATCTTGAGATGCCTTTTGGAGGAACGGTAAGCCGGGACGATTTTGAAACAGGAACCATTGCGGCAGCTTTTGGCGGAACAACAACCGTTATTGACTTTTGTTTAACCGACAAAGGAGTTCCGCTGAAAAATTCGATTGAAACCTGGCATAAGAAGTCTGAAGATAAAGCGGTCATTGATTATTCATTCCACTTGATGATCGGAGAAATCAATGAAGATGTGCTGCAGGAAATTCCCCAGGTAATTGAAGAGGAAGGGATTACTTCCTTTAAAGTGTTTATGGCCTATAAAAATGTACTTCAGGCAGACGACGAAACCTTATACAAAACACTGGTCATGGCCAAAGAGCAAGGAGCTCTGGTGATGGTGCATGCTGAAAATGGAGATGTTATCGATTTTCTGACAAAAAAGGCGCTTGATGAAGGAAAGACCGATCCAATCTATCATGCCCTGACCCGGCCTCCTGAACTGGAAGGAGAAGCAACGGGCCGAGCCTGCTTAATGGCAGGACTAGCTGACTCCCAGTTATATGTGGTGCATGTAACCTGCAGGGAAGCTGTTGAAAAAATAGCAGAAGCACGGAGTAAGGGATATAACGTTTATGGTGAAACCTGTCCGCAATACCTTGTACTGGATCAAAGTGATATGGAACGGCCGGATTTTGAAGGGGCCAAGTATGTCTGGTCCCCGCCGCTGCGTGAAAAGCAGCACCAGGAGCATTTATGGAATGCCTTAAAGAACGGGCAGCTCCAGGCACTGGGCTCGGATCAATGCTCGTTTGATTTCGTTGGACAAAAGGACCTTGGAAAAGGGGATTTTACGAAGATTCCAAATGGCGGTCCATTTATTGAAGACCGGTTTACTGTTCTTTTTTCAGAAGGTGTCAAAAAGGGGCGTATTACTCTCAATCAATTTGTGGATATTATTTCTACTCGTTCTGCGAAACTGTTCGGTCTCTTCCCGGAAAAAGGAACCATTGCTGTTGGGAGTGATGCGGACATCGTCATTTTTGATCCTGCAGCCGAACGGACGATCTCCGTGCAAACCCACCATATGGCGGTGGACTATAATGCCTTTGAGGGCATGAAGGTGACAGGCGAGCCTGTTTCCGTTCTCTCCCGCGGTGAATTTGTCATCAAAGATAAACAGTTTGTCGGTGAACTCGGAAAAGGGAAGTATGTAAAGAGAAAAAGGTTCAATGCCGCAGAGAATAAACAAATGGCCGCTCTTTCCAAATCCTGATAGGTTCATATTTTAAGAGTCAAGGGAGGCTGGTGTATGACTGCGTCACAGGAATATTTTGAAGAGAAGGCAAAGATTGATCTGCTGCTGAACAAGGGCTATACGATAACGAAAGTAACGGAAAATCTGGATGGAGCCACGGTTACTTTTCAATCAGCGAATCATAAGGATCAAGAGGTTCTGCTGATTGAAACAGCGGATGCGAGAAAATATTTTTCTTCCATTATGGTGTCTCTGCAAAGAAATCTCACGCTGGCAGAATAATAGAGCAGAAAGGTTGTTGGCATTACTCAACAGCCTTTTTATACATAGGAGGATGAGCACTGATGAAGGTTCAGGAACTGAAGATTAATAGTGAACGTCTGAATGGCAGACTCAATGAGCTGTCCAAAATCGGGAAAATAGGTGATACCGGAGTATGCCGCCCTGCCCTTTCTTCTGTTGAAAAGGAAGCATTCGAACTGGTTGGCTCATGGATGGAGGAGGCGGGCTTAACGGTCAGGATCGACCACTTTGGAAACCTGATTGGCCACATGGAAGGGAAGGATCCTCAAGCTCCGCTTCTCATGATGGGCTCACATCTGGATTCCCAGCCGTATGGAGGACGGTATGATGGCCCGGCAGGTGTGCTTTCTGCAATAGAAGCTGTCGCGACGCTCAAAGAACAGGGAATCAAGCCTGACCGTTCCATTGAGGTGGTATCTTTTTGTGATGAGGAGGGCTGGAGGTTTAACCGGGGTCTGTTCGGCTCAAGGGGTATTCTTGGAAAACTGGATGAGGGAGATCTGCAGCGCAAAGACCAGGATGGCGTAACAAGGGAAGATGCGCTACGTGATTTTGGCTGTGATCCGAAAAAATTTCAGGAATCGCAGTATAAATCCGGCAGTATTCACGCATTTTTGGAGCTGCACATTGAACAGGGTCCGGTTCTGGATAAAGGGAATCTTCCGCTTGGCATTGTATCCGGCATTTCGGGTCCGCTGTGGTGGACGGTGAAACTAAAAGGATTTGCAGGACATGCAGGTTCTGTTCCTATGGCCATGCGTCAGGATGCCATCCTCGGCATGTCGGAAATCTCTCTTGCTCTCAACCGGATTGTCCGGCAGGATGAAAATGCACCCACAGTCGGAACTGTAGGGCATGTGCAGGTGTTCCCGAATTCAAGAAATATTATCGCGGAGGAAGTGACATTTACCATCGATCTGCGGGATATTGACCAAAATCGCCGGGATGCCTATGAAAAACAGCTGAGGCAGGAGATCAGGACCATCTGTGAAAAATACAAATTATCTTACGAAATACAGGAAGACACCAACAGTGAACCGAGATATTGTGCAGACTGGATTAAAGAAATCATGCACGGTGAAAGCAAGCAGATGGGTCTTGAATTGCCGGAATTGATGAGCGGTCCGTTTCATGACGCATTGATGCTTTCGTACGCATGTGACTACGGTATGATTTTTGTCCGCTGCAAGGACGGCATCAGCCATAACCCGGCCGAGTTTTCGTCTCCCGAGGATTTGGCGCTTGGTGCAGAACTGCTTTACCGTACGATGAACAAAATGATGATTATTTAATACTAGGAAAAGGCCCTGCTTAAACAGGTCCTTTTTTGCGTTAGCCAGATACAGCAAAAAAGTATAGAAAATCATAAATAAATGCTACAATCCAGCGTTGAAAAGAAATTGTATGATGTTACCTTTTATGTAAGGGCTTACATAATGAAAAAGGAGGAACTATGGTGAAAGTGAAAAAAATGCTTCGTTTCTGTATGGTTCTGGCAGCTGCCACAGTAGTGGCGATTTCTTTTAACACAAGCGCTTTTGCGAAAGAAAACGGATCGAAAAAGATCACGTCCTACCAGACCGTAACCGAGGTACATGATTGGGGAGCCGCTGTTACAAAAGTAATCGTTGATTTGGGAAAACCTGTACAAAGCGGTGCTGTGGATGAAGACACGTTTACCGTCAGGGTACGGAGAAGTGATGACCGTATGGCCAATCCCTTCCTTGAAGAAGGCTACAGAACGGTAACGAACGCTTATGTGTCCAATAAAAAAGGCACACCGGCTGCCAAGGGCAAATATGCTGTGCTGGAGATGAAAATTGGACCGAATGTTTCTTTAGGCTCTCCGCTCAATTACTATAATGGGTTAAATGTCTGGATTGATAATGCCTATACCATCCTCCAAGTGAAAGATATTCCGTCTAATTCGGGGGCCATATCCGGCCTTGTCGCAAAGCGGTTTGACGGGGGTACCCGGGAAATCATCGATGATTTTTCAAAAGGGAAATTCACCCATCAAAACAAAACGTTAACCTATGCTGATTTTACCCCTGCAAAGGATAAGAAGAAAAATCCGTTAATTATCTGGCTTCACGGGGGCGGGGAAGGCGGGACCGATCCAACCATACCGCTTGCAGCCAACAAAGCGGTAAGCTTTGCCACAGAGGAGACGCAAAGCATTTTTGGCGGTGCTTACGTTCTCGCTCCTCAGGCTCCCACTCGCTGGATGCAAGGTTTCTCAGGAGGAGCAGATGGAACATCAGTATATGAAGAGGCTTTAAAAGCACTGATTGACAATTATGTTGCAAAGCATCCAGATATTGATGAGAAACGCATCTATATCGGGGGAGCTTCAAACGGCGGATATATGACCATGCTTATGATCAGGGATTATCCCGGTTATTTTGCCGCCGCTTATCCGGTATGTGAAGGGTTGAATAATTCCTTGATATCTGATCAGGATATCCAAAACATAAAACAGACACCTGCATGGTTTGTGGCTGCCAAAACTGACACAACCCTGCCTGTGGCGATTAACACAGTTCCAACCTTTAACCGGCTGAAACAAGCTGGAGCAGAAAATGTTCACTTATCCCTGTTTGATGATGTTCATGATTTGACCGGCTTATATAAAAACAGTGACGGGTCTCCGTATCAGTACAACGGGCATTGGTCCTGGATTTATGTGTATAATAATGTGCCGGCGCTTGATATTAATGGCAAGAGAACAACAATTATGGAATGGCTGGCATCACAATCAAGATAAGCAACAATATAGAAAAGAGCAGCATTTCAATTTGAAATGCTGCTCTTTTCTTTTGTGAAAAAACGGAACCACGCCAGCTGTATAACACCCGCAACCAATACGCCAATAATGGTATCTCTCAGCCTGTCCAGCGCGTAATGGCTGTTCTGATGCTCAAAGACAAAAACAAACAATATCGTAATAGCAGCCTGATGAATCACTTTTTTGCCAAAGTTGAAGCATTTAGCGATAAAGCAGCCTATCAGAATCAAGAGTCCAAGACTCCAACCCTCGACTTTAAAAAAATTTGCAATCAGGACCGTTATCGAAATTCCAATCAATGTGCCAATTACCCGTTTTACAGAGATTGATACGGTTTGGTCGACGGTGGACTGGATGGTCAGAATCACGCTAAGAGGAGCCAGGTAGGGGTGGCTCGAGCCGAAATACTTTGAGATTTCCCATGAAACAGCAGGCCCTATTGCCAGCTTCCAAATGAGAAGGGAGAGATTTTCAGTTTGAGTTTCACTAGTGTTGCTGTTCATCATAACTCCGCTGCGATTAATTTTTAGTTAGTATTTTTCTCTGGCCAAAAGATATGTATGGTTTAGTTTTTATTTCGCAGCACAGTGATAAAGCCGTCCAATATATCGTGAGTCGCGACAAAGCCTTTTCTCTGATAAAAGTTCAGTGCGTTTTCGTTTCCATTGGAAACAAAGATGAATAGATCTTCTGCTTCTCTAAAGTGACTGAGCCATTTCAAGGACATCTCAAACAATTTCGAACCGATGCCATATTGGCGGTAGCCGTCTTTTATATAAAATTGGGAGAGGCAGCCGACAAGATCGCCGGAAACAGAATCCAAATCAAAAAACGTGGCAAAGTCATTGGAATACGCGGCCTTTGGAGATATATTGGAATACACATAGCCAATCATCTTGCCATTATCCTTAACGGCGACAAGGTGATTATGAAGAGCCGACTCGATGGAGGGGAGCATCCTTGTTTCAAAACTCATGGTGTCGAAGAGTTCCGGCTTGATCACAGCCATTGACTTTTGATAGGTCATCAGTTCATTGCATAATTCTTTACATTGTTCAGCCTGGCCAGCCGGCAAAATTTCATAGGTTAACTTCATGTTTTTCACCCTTTCTTTTCTCAAATAAAACGGGCTGCGATATAATCTTAATACAGCCAGTAAGGAAAACAAGTATGCAGTATTTAATGAGTAAGTCAGTAAAAACTGAGTATAGGGTGGGATCGTGCTTCGTGGAACAGTATAAACGAAAAGAAGATTGCCCGTTAACCTTCGCGCTGACCTTAATCGGCAGCAAGTGGCGCCTTCCGATCATATGGGCATTATGGAACGGAAAAACATTGCGCTACAATGAATTGAAGAGAAGAGTAGACGGCATCACCAACATGGTGTTATCGCAGTCATTAAAAGAAATGGAGAGCCAGGGGTTGGTTCTGCGCAAGCAATATATGGAGATTCCTCCAAGAGTGGAATACTCTTTGACAAGGGATGGAGAAGCTTTGATTCCCTCTCTCGAATCACTGGCGAAGTGGGGAAAAGCCATGCAAAATAAATAGGTAGATAAAAACTCCCCTGCATCCAGCAAGGGAGTCTTCTTGGTTATCCGGCTTCTTTTTCCGAGAACTGGCTGTTGTACAGATCCGCATAAAAACCGTCAGCCGCAAGCAGCGTTTCGTGAGTTCCTTGTTCAATCACTTTGCCCTGATCCATAACCAGAATCAAATCCGCATACTTAATGGTTGAGAGGCGGTGGGCAATCACAAAGCTGGTGCGACCTTTCATCAAATGGTTCATGGCTTTCTGAATATAAATCTCAGTCCTTGTATCCACGCTGGATGTCGCTTCGTCCAGGATCATGATGGGCGGATCCGCCAGAACTGCCCTGGCAATCGTTAAGAGCTGTTTTTGGCCTTGTGAGATATTCGATGCTTCTTCGTTCAATACAGTCTCGTATCCTTCAGGAAGGGTCCGGATGAAATGATCCGCGTGCGCAATCTGCGCCGCTGTGATAATTTCCTCATCGGTTGCGCCAGTTTTCCCGAAAGCAATATTTTCCTTGATCGTTCCATGAAAAAGCCAGGTGTCCTGGAGAACCATACCGAACTTGCGCCTGAGCTCTGATCGGGGCATTCTTCTCGTATCCATCCCATCAATTTCAATTTTTCCGCCATTCAGTTCATAAAATCGCATCAAGAGGTTGATGAGCGTTGTTTTTCCTGCGCCGGTCGGTCCGACAATCGCCACCGTCTGGCCGGGATCCACCTTGATGTTCATATCCTCAATCAGCAGTGATTCTCCGTAACCAAAGCCGACATGTTCAAAGATGACAGCCCCCTCTGTCCGGTGCAAAACAGTGTCTGTCTGTTCTTTTCGTTCCTCTTCTTCATCCAGCAGTTCAAAGACCCGTTCAGCAGCAGCCACCGTCGACTGAATGATATTGGCGATGTTGGCAGTCTGTGTCACAGGCTGTGTAAATTGCCTGGAATACGTAATGAAGGCCTGTATGTCACCAATGGAGATGGCGCGTTTGGTAACCAGGATGCCCCCAATGACACTGATGAGAACATAGCTTAGATTTCCGATAAAGAACATCATGGGCATGATGATCCCCGAGATAAATTGGGCTCTGCTTCCAACTTGATACAGTTCTTCGTTAATTCCTTTGAATTGTGCTATGGCTGCTTTTTCGTGGCCGAATGCTTTTACCACCTGATGTCCCGTATACATTTCTTCAATATGGCCGTTCAATTGACCAAGCGTCCTTTGCTGATCGGCAAAATGTTTTTGGGACCGTTTCAGAATTGGGCGGATGACAAACATGGACAGTCCGAGGCTGACAATTGAAATCAGTGTGAGCAGGGGACTGATCGAGAGCATCATGATAATGATCCCGATGATCGTTACGATCGAGGTAATGAACTGCGTTAAACTTTGCTGAAGCGTGCTTCCGATCAAGTCAATATCATTGGTCATCCGGCTTAGTGTTTCACCGTTTGGCCGTCCGTCATAGTATTTGAGAGGAAGCTTCTCCAGCTTCAGATTGACGTCCCTGCGGAGGTCAAAAACAGTGTCCTGGGCAACGGTCGACATCAAATACTGCTGCAGAAAATTAAAAAGGCTGCTGAGCACATACAGTCCCGCAAGGATTAGAAGCAGCCGGCCGATTTGTTCAAAATCAATAGTTGCACCGGGTATTCCTTTATATTTTCCGTAAGCTCCTTCAAACAGTATTGTAATGGCCTTACCCGTAATCCTGGGCCCTATGATAACAAAAACGGTACTGACAATGGCTGCGATAAAAACAGCAACCAGCTTTCGTTTTCGCGGTTTAAAATAGGATAAGAGGCGGATGAGCGTGCCTTTGAAGTTCTTTGCTTTCTGACCCATCATTAACATGCTGCCCCCGCCAGGGCCATGGCCCATTCTGCTCCCTTGTGGCCTGCTCATGCAATCTCCTCCTCTGTCAGCTGTGAAAGGGCAATTTCCCTGTATACCTCATTGGTTTCAAGAAGTTCCTCATGTGTTCCCATTCCAGCCATTTTTCCGTTTTCCAGTACAATGATCCGGTCCGCATCCATGACAGTACTGACTCGCTGCGCCACAAGCAGGACGGTGGCGTTTTTTGTTTCCTCCTTAAGCGCTGTCCGTAACCTGGCATCTGTCTTGAAGTCGAGTGCTGAGAAGCTGTCATCGAATAAGTAAACGTCTGGTTTTCGAACGATTGCCCGGGCGATGGAGAGCCTTTGCTTCTGTCCGCCCGACAGGTTGGAGCCGCCTTGTTCCAGTAAGGAATCATAGCCATCCTTCATTTTGAGAATAAAATCCTCAGCCTGTGCGATGGCTGCAGCATATTGGATTTCTTCATCTAATGCGTTTGGTTTTCCATAGCGGATGTTTTCAGCAATCGTTCCAGTAAAGAGGACCGCTTTTTGCGGTACATAACCAATCTTCGAACGAATTTCGTCCTGAGGAGCACTTTCAATATCCACTCCGTTTAACCGGATGGTTCCTTCTGAACAATCATAAAAACGGGGAATCAATTGAAGCAGGGTTGATTTTCCAGACCCTGTTCCGCCGATAATCGCTGTAATCTCCCCGGCCCTTGCTTTGAAACTGATAGAAGAGAGGGCGGGCGCCTCCGCACCCGGATAACTGAAGGTAACCTGATCAAATTCAAGGGTTCCCGGATCTGCGTCAGCCCGGGCTGTGCCTTTATCTTCAATGGCCGGCTGAATCTCCAGTACTTCATTGATCCGCCCCGCAGACACTGCGGCGCGCGGAACCATGACGAACATCATCGAAGACATGACAAGAGCAAACATAATTTGCATGGCATACTGCGTGAAGGCCATCAAGTCACCAATCTGCATGCTGCCGTTATCAATCCGCATCCCGCCGAACCAGATAATACCGACAATGGTTAAATTCATGACCAGCATCATGATGGGCATCATAAAGGCCATAATCCGGTTTACCCGGATGGATACATCCCTGAGGTCTTTATTGGCGTGCTGAAGGCGTTCCTTTTCCTCGGATTCGCGGTTAAACGCACGGATGACCCGAATACCTGTTAAATTTTCACGGAGGACCAGGTTCATGCGGTCCAGCTTTTTTTGCACCATTTTAAAAAGCGGCACTGCTTTGTATAAAATCAGCAGGATGGAGGCAACCAGTACGGGAAGGGTTACCACAATAACCAGTGACAGCCTCGCATCCTTTGAGACAGCCATGATGATTCCGCCGGCAAGCATGATGGGGGCACTGATGACCATACGAAGCATCATGATGACGACTTGCTGAACCTGGGTAATATCGTTCGTCGTTCTCGTGATGAGGGAAGCAGTTCCCACCTGATCAAATTCATTCAGTGAAAAACGTTCCACATGTTCGAATACCTTCTCGCGAATGTCACGGCCGAGTCCAATGGCAGCTTTGGAAGAATAATAGCTGGCCGTTACGGAAGCCAGGGCGCCAAGAGCCGAAACAAGGAGCATCCAGCCCCCGACTTTCCAGATGTAAGACAGCTTGCCGGGAACGACCCCTTTGTCGATAATGTCAGACATGAGAGTTGGGAGAAATAAGTCTGACATGGATTGGATAAAGATCAACCCAAACACTGCGGCGACCATCCATTTGTACGGTGATAAATTTTTCAGGATTTTAAACATTTGTGTATGCCCCCTTTACTCTTTTGCTTCCAGGTGCTGAGCAATGTGCAAGTGCGTATTGAGAAGATTATGAAACTGTTCATCTTCCAGGTCTTGAACAGCCTCCCGGAAAGCCTGGTGAATCCCGTTTTCCTGTTCATGAATCGTTTTTAATAGTTTTTTTCCTTTTTCAGTTATGGAAAGCTGAATTTCTCTCCGGTTGTCTTCCACCGGCTGGCGGTGCAGCAAGTCTTCCCGGACCAAGGCATCCACCGATTGACTTAGTGTGCTTTTTGGAAAAAAAGTCTTTTCCCCAAGCGTCTTCTGAGTCAGCTCTTCGTGAAGTATCATGGAAGTCAAAATTGTATACTGAGGCACGGACAAGCCGTTATCAGCAGCTGTCCGCTGGACAATCCGCATCACATTTTTCTGCACATTCCAAAAGGAGCGGAGAAGCTGGACCGAACGGTTGTTGTGCAATGTTTTAAATTCCATGAAAGAACCTTCTTTCTGTTTGTTAATTGTTCATTTTAGAACAATTCATATGTGAACTATTATAAGCCATCTTAAACAACATGAATAGTTTTTAGGTCACTGTAAAAATAAATAAGGTTATGATTCTGCTAAAAATAAGAAGGAAGGTTTGTTTAGTCCAGTAGAAAGTAGTTTTTGTTCAAAGACGTCAACATTTTACAGATGTAGACTAAGAAGACAGAAAATTTAATTTTTTTGAAGGAGTTGTAGATATGAATCGGACGATGACAGAAAAACGTTCCAAGCGGTTTAAAGTGCTTGAAGAGCGGCCGGTTAACAAAGATGGATTTGTAAAGGAATGGCCGGACCAGGGATTTGTGGCCATGTCCAGCCCACATGATCCAGAACCGTCAATCATAATAGAAAACGGCATGATTACGGAAATGGACGGCAAAGAGAGGAAAGACTTCGATATGCTTGATCAGTTCATCGCCGACTACACGATCGACGTGTCAGCTGCCGGGGAAGTGATGAAAATGGAGAGTGTCGAGATTGCCAGAAAACTGGTGGACATTCATGTATCCCGGTCTGAAATGATTTCGGTTGTAAAGGGAATGACTCCTGCTAAAGTGGTGGAAGTGCTGAATCAGCTCAATGTCGTTGAAATGATGATGGCCCTGCAAAAAATGAGAGCAAGAAAAACCCCGGCCAACCAATGCCACGTAACCAATGTGCGTGACAACCCAATCCTGATGGCTGCCGATGCCGCAGAAGCGGGAATTCTCGGTTTTGACGAACAGGAGACAACCGTAGGTATTGTCCGGTACGCCCCGTTTAATGCTCTTGCTCTGCTCGTTGGATCACAGACGGCAAGAGGAGGAATCCTGACACAGGATGCGCTTGAGGAAGCCACCGAGCTGCGTCTTGCCATGCTTGGTCTTACAACCTACGCCGAAACCATTTCCATTTACGGAACAGAATCCGTGTTTATGGATGGCGATGACACGCCATGGTCCAAATCCTTTTTGGCCTCTGCTTATGCATCAAGAGGCGCAAAGATGCGTTTTACGTCGGGAACGGGATCGGAAGTGCAGATGGCAGGTGCAGAAGGGAAGTCCATGCTTTACCTTGAAGTCCGCTGTGTCATGATGGCAAAGGGAGCCGGTGTCCAGGGGCTGCAAAACGGATCCATCAGCTGTATTGGTATTCCTGCGGCAGTGCCAAGCGGCTTGCGGGCGGTTTTGGCGGAAAACCTGGCAACCACTATGTTCGATCTTGAAGTCGCCTCGGGAAATGACCAGACATTCTCCCATTCCGAAATCAGGCGAAGCGCGAAAATGCTTTGTCAGATGCTGCCGGGGACTGACTTTATTTTTTCCGGCTTCAGTGCTGTGCCGAACAGTGATGATATGTTTGCCGGTTCCAACATGGACTCCTCTGATATTGACGACTACCTTGTCATCCAGCGGGACATGATGGTCGACGGCGGGCTGAAACCTGTGGAGGAAACGGAAGTCATCAATGTCCGGTATCAGGCCGCAAAATCCATGCAGGCCATTTTTGAGGAGCTGGGTTTTCCGCGAATCTCAGATGAAGAAGTGGAAGCGGCCACTTATGCCAACAGCAGTGCGGATATGCCAAAGCGCAATGTAGTGGAAGATTTGAAGGCGGCAGAACGAATATTAACGGAAGAGATTACAGGATTCCAAGTGGCGCTCATTCTTGCGAAAAAAGGCTACCAGCAAACCGCGGAGCGGATTTTCGATATGCTGAAGCATAAAGTTGCAGGTGATTATTTGCACACCTCCGCGATTATCAATGCTCAGAACGTGGTGATGAGTGCGGTGAATGATGAAAACGATTACAAAGGCCCGGGAACAGGCTACCGATTGGGCGGGGAACGATGGGAAGAGATCAAAAATATCCGCCAGGCGATCAGTCCAAACGATTATTGAGGAGGGAAGCTCATGATTGGCACATTTGAAATACTCATGAATCTGGAAGACGGAGAAACGGCACAAAAAGGGATAAATGCCAACGAAGTGGTGATTGCCATATCTCCTGCTTTTGGAAAAGAACTGAATAAAACGATTGTAAAGGTGGATCACGGCAAGGTACTCAGGGAGATCGTTTCAGGTATAGAAGAGCAAGGGGCACTTCCGCGCATTATTCGAAGCTACCATACAGCAGACCTGGCGTTTATGGGCCACCAGGCAGCCAAGCTGAGCGGTTCAGGGATCGGAATTGGCCTGCAATCCAGAGGCACGACCGTCATTCATCAAAAAGATCTGGATCCTCTGAGCAACCTGGAGCTTTTTCCGCAATCCCCGTCGATCACCCTGGAGACCTACCGCGCAATTGGGAAAAATGGAGCTCTTTACGCACTGGGTGAAAGTGTGGACCCAGTCCCGTCCGTCAATGATCAAATGGCACGGCCCCGATACCAGGCGATTGCGGCGCTGCTTCATTTACGTGAAGCCGAACAGGTGATTAAAAACAAAAAACCGGTCGAAGTTCAATGGAACTTTACAATTAAAGAGGAGGAAAACTGATGGCAGGCTTAACAAAGGCAGATTATCCCCTGGGACAAAAGCGGTCGGAGCTGATCAATACTCCGACTCAAAAAAAATTGGAGGATCTTACGCTTGAAGCGGCTATGAATGGCGAAATTACGAGCAAGGACATGCGGATCAGTCCTGAAACACTTTCCATGCATGCTGAGATCGCCGAAAGCCTTCACCGTGATCAGCTTGGTCAAAATTTCCGGCGTGCCGCTGAATTGATCAACATATCGGATCAGCGGATACTGGAAATTTATAGTGCATTACGTCCGAACCGCTCAACAAAAGAAGAGCTGCTGCAAATCGCTCATGAGCTTGAAAAGGAGTACCAGGCGGCAGAAAATGCAAAGCTTGTGCTGGAGGCTGCGGAAGTATACGAAAGACGGGGCATTCTGCGGCAAGAAGGAGAGTAGCAATGGCTAAAGAAATTCTTGCCGGGATAGACATCGGAAACTCCACAACCGAGATTGCCATTGCAGATGTAAGCGGCAGAGAACCCGTATTTTTGTCGCAGCATCTTGTTCCAACGACCGGTGTAAAAGGCACGGCTGAGAACATCCAGGGGATTACCGCCTGTCTGGAAAAAGCCGTGAAAAAAGCAGAACTCGCCATTTCTGATCTGACCCGGATCCGGCTGAATGACGCTGTACCTGTAATTGGCGACCTGGCGATGGATTTGATCAGTGAAACCATCATTACCGAATCATCCATGATCGGCCATAATCCCGATACACCGGGAGGCGGCGGGATCGGCACAGGAGAAACCATATTGATTAATGAGCTGGCGGATCAAAGACATGATACAGATTATATTGTGGTCGTTCCTGAGACCTGTGATTATGAATGGGTTGCCTATATGATCAACCGTTGCGTAAAGAACGGAATCTCCGTGAAAGGAGCCATTATCCAAAAGGACGACGGCGTTCTGGTCCATAACCGGCTGCAGGAGAAAATCCCGATTGTGGATGAAGTGGCGTTCATTGAAAAAGTTCCGCTCCACAAGCCGGCTGCAGTAGAAGTGGCCCTCTCAGGACATGTAATCCGGATGCTTTCCAATCCATATGGCCTGGCGACGGTGTTCGGTTTAAGTCCAGAAGAAACACGGCAGATTGCGCCCGTGGCCAAATCCCTGGTCGGCATCCGCTCCGCTGTTGTCATCAGAACTCCCCAGGGAGAAATTGTGGAGAGAAAAATTGAAGCAGGCAGCATTACATTAGTAGGAGACAAGGATTCGGTTACTGTTCCGATCAATGATGGGGCAAAGAGAATCATGAATGCCTATAAGAACATTGGCAATCTCATCGATGTTCAGGGAGAAATGGGCACCAACGTCGGCGGGATGCTTAACGGTCTCAGGCAGGATCTCGCACATTTAACAGGTCAGGCCTCCCGTGACATTCATATTTCAGACATGCTGGCGGTTGATTCGGGCATACCCACTTCCATAAGCGGTGCGATGGCGGGAGAAATCGCCATGGAACAAGGAGTTGCATTGGCATCCATGGTAAAAACAGAAAAACTCTCGGTCCATAAAGTAGCGGATTTGCTTCAAAAGCAACTGAATGTTGAGGTGGAGGTCGGAGGGATTGAAGCGGAAATGGCTATGCGGGGAGCATTGACAACCCCCGGAACAGAACAGCCTTTGGTTATTCTTGACATGGGGGGTGGATCAACAGATGCTGCCGCCATCGATCTCAAAGGACAAATTACGACTGCACACCTGGCAGGGGCGGGTGACATGGTCACACTGATCATTAAGTCGGAACTGGCACTGGAGGACATTGATCTGGCTGAAAAAATTAAAAAATACCCTCTGGGGAAAGTGATCAGCCTTTTTCATATGCAGCTTGAAGATGGCACCATTTCTTTTACGGAAACGCCGTATGCCCCGGAGACGTTCGGCAAAGTGGTTATTCGTGAGGAAAGCGGACTTACGCCCTTGCCCATCCGTGACAGTCTTGAGAAAGTCCGTCACGTCCGAAGGGAAGCCAAACGAAAGGTTTTCGTAACCAACGCCCTGAGAGCGCTGGAAAAAGTGTCGCCTACCCAAAATCTTCGGCATCTCTCGTTTGTCGTCATGCTTGGCGGGTCTGCACTTGATTTTGAAATCCCGCAAATGATTACAGAAGAGCTGTCCAGCTACTCCATCGTTGCCGGCTTTGCAAATACAAGAGGAACAGAAGGGCCGAGGAATGCTGTTGCCACAGGGCTTATTTTGTCTGTGACCGAAGAGGTTGCCAATGGATAAACACAATGCTGTGTTTGTTCCGATCATTACCCAAAATGCCTCTCCATCCATTTTATTAAAAGAAATGTGCGCCGGACTGGAAGAGGAAGGCGTTCCTTACCGAATCATTGATCAGAAAGAAGAACTGTTAACCTCCTTGCCCATTTCCATCCTGGTAAGCGGCGACCAGTTCATGATCTTTCATGAAAAGCTTCCTGAGGGCCAATCTTATCTGAACGGTTGTGCAGGCGAGGAGCGGTGGGGAGGGAAAAATGCTGCGAGATTGGTAAAAGGCCTTCCCCTGAGTAATCCATAAAAAATGCAGAAGAAGGAGGATCAAATGGAAAAACTTACGTTAACAACAGTCAAACCCATGATAGAGCAAGGTGAACGAAAGGCGCAGGAAATTGGGGTTCCCATGGTGATTACGGTGGTGGATGGCGGGGGAAATTTGATCGCAGCCCATCGCATGGATGATGCGCTCCTTGTTAGTGTGGATCTTTCGTTAAATAAGGCCTGGACTTCAGTCGCTTTTAAACAGCCCACAGGAGCACTCGCTGAAACGTGTGCCAACGGCGGCGAGCTTTTTGGAATCAACACTTCAAACAGCGGCCGGGTCATCATTTTTGGTGGAGGCATCCCTCTGGTATCCGGAAATGAAATTATCGGTGCTGTTGGTGTTTCCGGCGGATCGGTAAGTCAGGATATTGAAGTGGCCGAAGCGGTTGCGGAGGCTTTGGTTATGGCCTGATCAAAAAAAATAAGAGACCAATTCGAAATCCGGATTGGTCTTTTTGTGCTGAGCGGCTTGTCTTGTAATTGTATCCGCTTTCATACATACTTAAAAGGTGAATTCTTTTTAAAGGCGGTGAAGTTATGAATATTATGGTTGTTGATGATGAGCCGTTGGAACGGGAGGTTTTGCTTGATATTGTAGCCAAAGGTGATATCAATTTGGACCGGTGTTTTGAAGCGGAAAACGGACTTTCAGCTTTGGAGCAGATGAGAAATGAAGAAGCAGATATTGTCATTATGGATTTGAAAATGCCCGTGATGGATGGCATACATGCCGCTGCAGAAATGAAAGATTTGTATCCACAGGTGAAAATTATCATACTGACGGCCTATAACGATTTTGATTACGCCGTCAAATCTTTAAAAATTGGTGTCGAGGATTTTCTATTAAAGCCGGTAAGTCCGAAAGAAATTCTCGCTTCACTGATAAAAATTACCGAACAAATGAGCCCTCATCCAGTAAACGAGGTTTATAAAGAAAACCCGAGTGATGCCATTCGGTCGGTGACAGAGTACATCCACATGAATTTGGACGACAAGCTTTCTTTAAAGCAGCTCGCACATCATGTATTTCTTCATCCCCAATACTTAAGCAGGCTGTTTAAACAGGAAACCGGAAAAACCGTCACCGAATACATTACTCAGAAACGGATTGAAAAATCAAGAGAGCTGTTAATCCAGTCTCAATTGTCCATAACAGAAATCAGCCAGCAATGCGGGTTTACCGATATCAACTATTTTTCCAGGGTATTCAGTAAGCTTGAGGGTGTACCGCCCAAAAAGTACCGGGCTTATCACGAAAGCATGCTCCAGGAAAAACGAAATGTGCTGTCGTATGATAAAATCATGTGATAAATAAACTGAATATTACGATAACAGGGGATGACAAAATTGAAAAAGCTGCTTGATTTGGTGGATGTCAGTATATTGCAGGAAATCCAAAACAAGTTTGCGGATGCGACCAGTGTAGCGGTTTTGATATGTGATGAGAATGGAGTGCCCATTACCAAAGCCAGCAACTTTACAGGCTTTTGCACTTATGTGCGCTCTTCTCCGGAAGGTTTACGGCGATGCATGCTTTCAGACGAAAATGTCGGAAGAATGGCTTCCGAGCAGCAGCGCCCGGTTCTTCATCGCTGTCATTCCGGATTGGTAGATTTTGCAGCGCCTATTGTCCTGCGCGGAAGGTATATTGGTGCCATTCTCTGCGGACAAATCCTAATGACCGAATCAGAAATGAACACCATTTCCGATATGAGAATGGACAAGAATCAATTGGGATTGAACCTGAAGGAGTTAGGGACGCAATACGCTCAGCTGCTGTTTAAGAAAAAAAGCGAAATTGAAGCGATCGCTGAATTGCTCTTTGTCACAGCCAATCATATTGTGAAAATTTGTGATGCCTATTTGACGAAAAAAGAGCTGTCCCGGAAAAGCGAGAAATTATTCAAAGAGCTTCAGCGCAGAACACAGCTGGAACGCGATTTGAAAGAAACAGAACTCAAATTTCTTCAATCACAGATCAACCCCCATTTTTTATTTAATACATTGAACACAATTTCCCGCATCGCTTATATGGAACAAGCCGAACAAACCCAGGAAGTCACCTACCTGCTGGCAAAAATTCTTCGGTACAGCCTGAAAAATACCGACCAATATGTCACCCTTGAAGAAGAGATCGAACATGTCAGAAACTATCTATTAATCCAGCAAACACGTTACCGTCATAAAATCGATTTTCAGCTGGAAGTGGAACAGTCTCTTCAGGATATGCAAATACCGATTTTCACCATACAGCCCCTTATAGAAAACACCATCGTGCATGGTTTCGAGCCATCGGGTCAACCGATACATATTTCTCTGCATGTCTACCAAACTGGCAATAAAGTCGTTATTGAAATTGAGGACGATGGTGCTGGCATCGAGGAAGGAACCCGGTCACTTCCTTCTAATAAACAAGCCGAAACAACAGGAATTGGCCTCGTGAATGTGGACAAGCGAATAAAGCATGGTTTTGGCATGGAATGGGGAATAGCACAAATTGGAAAAAGAGAACAGGGAGGAACAAAAGTAAATATTGAACTGCCGTTGTCTGTGTAGAAGTTTGTAGAAATTTAGCACAGCCTTTTGATTTACAAATCGACATAATTACTAAATACTAGAATAGTAGTTAAATTTAACCAAAGAAGGAGAGAGTTTATGTATCGTAAAAGTATGGTTTCTTTACTTGCTGCAGGTCTGGCCCTTTCTATCGGCACATCGGCAGTACATGCGAAGACATCATCAAATGCCATGGCAACAACTGTATCAAGTGGGGCGAAGAAGGATTCAGGCATACCCATTAATGCGAATCGAATGTACAACACGATTGCCTATTTATCAGAACAGCCGAGGGAAGCAGGCACTCAGGGGGAATGGAGAGCTGTACAGTATATCAGCAAACAATTCAAAGCTCTCGGTTACGAAACTAAAATTCAACCATACACGTTCAGTGCATTTGAGGTAGATTCGGTATCTGCTTCCATTAATGGCAGTGACCTGGGTGAGGTTCCTCACGCGTTTACCGGAACGGTGAATGGGAATGTGACATCCCAGCTCATTTATGTCGGTAAAGCAAATCCTTCGGAGATTGGGGATGTGAAAGGAAAGATTGCCCTTATTGAACGCGGCGATCTCACGTTTGTAGACAAGGTGAAAAATGTTATGGACCGGGGAGCAATCGGTGTCATTATGTTCAACAATACGGGTTCTTCCAATGAATTTGGACAGGTAGCCAGCGGACAGAATATTCCGGCAGTCGGCATTACCCGTGCAAAAGGTCTGGAGTTCGTGGAGCGTTTAAAATCTGAAACCCTCACAGCAAATGTTAAAGTGACCGGTGCGGGGTTAAAAGAAAAAACTTCTTATAATGTTATTTCCTCCAAAAAAGCGATGAAGGGCATTGATACCGGGAAGACGATATTAATTGGCGCACATCATGATTCCGTCCATGGAGGACCAGGAGCGAATGATGATGCTTCGGGCGTTTCCGGGGTGCTGGAATTGGCAAAAATATATTCCAAAATTCCTACGGATACAGAAATCCGTTTTGTCACCTTTGGCGGTGAGGAAAAAGGTCTTCTTGGCTCCTATCATTATGCAGAGAGCCTCACACCGAGTGATGCCAGCAGGATTATTGCCCATTTCCAAATGGACATGATCGGAGGAAGAGATGCCGGAGCTGACCATCCGCTCGGAGGCTTGATCATGTATACCATAGACGGAAACAAAAATCTTGTGACTGATCTTGGCGCCACAGTAAGTTCCGACTTATATGAAACCATTCCTTACGGCAAACTGGGAAGAAGTGATCACCAGCCATTCCATGAACTCGGTATTCCGGCAGCATTGTTTATACATAGTCCTGTCGAGCCATGGTACCACACACCAGAAGATACCCTCGACAAAATCGATAAGGAAAAATTGAAGCAAGCAGCGGAAATTGTTGCAGGGTCAACATTCCAAATCGTCCGACCGGGACCAAATTATAACCAGAATCCGGTCGATTATCCTTTTGAGAACCGTCCGGTGGATTAAGTAACAAAGAAAGGGCAGCTTATCTTAACTGAGCTGTCTTTTTCTTGTTTTATAAGAAATAAAATTCTAAATCATTTAATAGAGTAAGTTGATTGGTAAAGGGCAAAAAAAGGGAGGGTATAAAATGGGGAATCAAACTGAAAGTAAAAAGTATGTTCCCTTTGGCTTACGATTAAAAGCCTTTTTATGGGATTATATTTTCATTTTGGCATACATCATCTTGTTAAGCGGATTCTCCTTTTTTGCTCAGCCCTTTCTTTTTCCACTTTTCAGGGAAAGCCCTTTGTCTGCTGAAATTACTGGTTTTTTACTAATTACACTCCCGGTGTCTCTTTACTTTGTCATAAGTGAAGGAAGTCCTCTTCATGCGACGTGGGGAAAGAGGAAAACGGGAATTATCGTCACAGATCAGAGTAACCGTCCGGTTGGATTTGGACGATCGCTTTTCCGTACCGCTTTAAAATTTGCCCCATGGGAGCTCGCCCATTTTACGATATGGAACATGATTCTGCCATCACCCTACTCCGAACAGTCCCTTTCTTTTTTGCTGATAAGCGATTATGTACTCATACTTATTTATTTGATCAGTCCCTTTATCAACAAAAAGAATCGAACGGTGTATGACTTTCTTTCGGGCACTGCAATCAGGTACAAGGAGTAATATTCGCATTCATCAACCCTCCATTGCTTCTTTTGTTTGATCCTTGGGAAAAGTAATTAAGGAATGTTTTGTGTTACACTTGAATCAGATAAAAGAATGAAAGAGGATTGATATGCGCAAAACAAGAAAAAGAAAGAACAAAGCATTGTGGTTAACTTTACGAGGATTGATGATTGTTATTGGAGGATTTATCGCGGCATATGGACTGGAAACCGTTTTGATTCCAAACCGTGTATCAGATGGTGGAGTGACAGGTCTTAGCATCGTTGGTTCGGAGCTATTTGATATGCCCCTGGGCATCCTGATTGCGATAGTAAATATTCCGTTTATATGGCTGGGCTATCAACAAATTGGAAGAAGCTTTGCGATTTTTTCCGTGATTGGCATTGCTTCTCTTGCACTGGGAACACGACTCATGCATCATATGCCGGCCATTATCGAAGGAGATACCTTGCTGATTACAGTTGTCGGTGGAATCATTCTCGGGATTGGTATGGGTTTGGCGCTGCGTAACGGTGGAGCACTGGATGGCATCGATATGCTTGCGGTATTGCTGGCCAGAAAACTACCATTTGGGACAAGTGATTTTATTCTTTTCCTCAACTTGTTTGTATTTATTTTTGTTTCCTTCGTATTTGGACTTCAGGGGGGCATCCTTTCTGCAATCGCATATTTTATTGCGTCGAAGGTCATACATATCGTTGAAGAAGGACTAAGCGGCTCCAAAATGTTTAAGATTATCACTACAGAGCCTGAATTAATGGTAGAGACCATTCGCGACCGATTAGGCAGGAGTGCCACATATAATGAAGTATACGGCGGTTACACAATGGAAAAGTTTAAAGAAATTACATGTGTGATCAACCGTCTGGAGGAAAGCAAAATTAAAGAAATTATCACTGAAATTGATGAAGGCGCTTTTGTTACGGTATATGATGTTGCGGAAGTAAAGGGCGGGAATTTCAGAAAAAATAACATTCATTAAGAAAAAAAGCCTGCAGATAAGGGATATGTCTGCAGGTTTTTTTCGTTTGAGGGGATCTTCCGGCATTTAAATGAGTCGAATTTTGTTGAAATCCATGTAGGATATCCTGTTTGAGAATAAACGCTGAAGATTTGAGAATAAATGATCGAGATTTGAGAATAAAATGCCTTGAATTGAGAATAAGTTAGAATTTGGTTTCACAACTCAAGAATAAATGTGTTTGAAAAGTCGAAATATTTGATTTTTTATCCTTACTTGGTTACATTTCTCCTTAGAATGTGTTTTTATCCAGTTACGTTCATAAACAAGGAGGGTTTTACATGCTAAAACGCAAAATTGGCCGTTTGGGCTATGAAGGTTCAGTGGTTATGTTTGGAGCAGCAAGCTTGGGAGACGTAACGCAGGATGAAGCAGATCAATCCATATCGTTTGCACTTAATCATGGGGTAAATCACTTTGATACTGCCGCGGATTATGGAGATGCAGAAGTGAGGCTTGGTCCAATCATCAGCGAAGTCCGCAACGAAATCTTTTTGGCTACGAAAACGGGACAGAGGACAAAAGAAAAAGCAAAGGCAGAAATCTATCGTTCGTTGGAACGAATGAAAGTCGATTCTGTGGATTTACTCCAATTGCATGCGGTTGGGACAATTGAGGAGCTTGATAAATGTACAGCAAAAGGCGGCGCACTGGAAGCGGCTCTTGAAGCAAAAGAAGAAGGGATCGTAAAAGCGATTGGCATAACTGGACATGGACATCAAGCGCCTGTCACCCACCTGGAAGCACTAAAGCGCTTTTCATTCGACACCGTATTGCTTCCGCTCAATTATTATATGTACTCATTGCCTGACTACCGTGCAGCTTTTGATGAATTAATGGCCGAAGCGAACAGCCAAAATGTGGCGGTCAGAGTCATTAAAGCTATTGCAAAAGCTCCTTGGGGAGAGCAGCAAGAGAGGAATTATGCTACATGGTACGAGCCTTTCGACCAGCAGGAGGTCATCGATGCCTGTGTTCACTTTGTCCTTTCCTTCCCGGGCATCGCTGGCTTTGCCAGTGCAGGAGATATTCACCTGTTTCCAAAAATTGTTGATGCCGTTGAGCGCTATGGTTCTGTGAATAACGAAGAAGCCGAAAGGATCCTAAGCTCAATCAGCGGGTACACCACGATATTTGGTTCACCTACTTCTATTGCTTAGGACAGGATTTGCAAATACGATTAACAATGAGAGACAGAACGAGACAAAATGAGACAACCGTCTCGTTCTGTCTCGTTTTTTTCTTCTGTAATAGAACAAAATCCCTTTTCTAAAGGGTTTTTCAAGTTGGCACGGATCTTGCTACATAGTAAAGTGCAGTTTTAAAAAAAAGGAAGACAGGGAGGCTGAAGTATGGAAGCGACGCAAAGTCAAAACGCAGAGTCATTAACAAGTGACAAGGCGCAGTGGATGTACAGAAAGATGCTCGAGATCAGAAAGTTTGAGGACCAGGTGCATGAATTGTTTTCGCTTGGCAAGCTGCCGGGATTTGTTCATCTCTATGCCGGTGAGGAAGCGGTTGCTGTTGGTGTATGTGCGCATCTGTCGGATTATGACAGCATTACGAGTACACACCGCGGACATGGTCACTGTATTGCCAAGGAATGTGGGCTGAACGGCATGATGGCAGAAATATATGGAAAAGTGACAGGGCTTTGTAAAGGAAAAGGCGGATCCATGCATATCGCCGACTTTGACAAGGGCATGCTTGGGGCAAATGGGATCGTAGGAGGAGGATTTCCTTTGGTCTGCGGCGCCGCACTTACCGCCAAGTATAAAAAGACTAATAATGTAAGCGTTTGCTTTTTCGGTGATGGTGCCAATAACCAGGGAACGTTTCATGAAGGCATCAATCTTGCCGCCATCTGGAAGCTGCCGGTTGTGTTTGTCGCGGAGAACAATGGCTACGGAGAAGCTACCCCGTTCTCTTATGCGTCAAGCTGCAAAACGATCGCTGACCGGGCCCATGGCTACAATATTCCTGGAATCACGGTGGATGGAAAAGATATTATGGCCGTTTACAAGGCGGCAGAAGAAGCGGTTGAACGTGCCCGAAGAGGCGAGGGTCCAACATTAATTGAGTGTGTCACGTATCGTAATTATGGCCATTTTGAAGGAGATGCACAGAAATACAAGGTGGAAGAAGATAAAAAAGAACATAAGGAAACAAAGGATGCCATAATCGCTTTCAGAAAATATTTGCTGGAAAAAGGGCTGTTTGCTGAAAATGAGCTGGCCGAAATTGAGAATGCGGTAGATCTGGCAATCGAAGAAGCGGTGAGATTCAGTGAAGACAGCGATTACCCTAAACCATCCGATTTATTGGACGATGTCTACGTAAGCTATTAATTGAAAAAGGAGGAAGAGACAATGGGTAGAACAATCAGTATGGCTGATGCCATCAATGAAGCAATGAAGCTCGCGATGAGAAAAGATGAAAATGTGCTGCTGCTTGGCGAAGACGTGGCAGGAGGTGCGCAGGTCGACCATCTTCAGGATGATGAAGCCTGGGGCGGAGTGCTTGGGGTAACAAAAGGTCTTGTTCAGGAATTTGGACGGGAACGCGTGCTGGATACTCCAATTACGGAGGCAGGCTATGTCGGGGCTGCAATGGCTGCGGCCTCAACCGGCCTTCGTCCGATTGCCGAGCTCATGTTTAACGACTTCATCGGCTCCTGCCTTGATCAGGTGCTTAACCAGGGTGCAAAGTTCCGCTACATGTTTGGAGGAAAAGCAAAGGTTCCGATTACCATCCGAACCACTCATGGAGCCGGCTTTCGCGCAGCGGCTCAGCATTCCCAAAGCCTTTATGCCCTCTTTACGGCTATTCCAGGCATTAAAGTGGTGGTTCCATCCACTCCTTATGACGCCAAGGGATTGCTCCTGAAGGCGATCGAGGATGATGACCCTGTCATCTTTTTTGAAGACAAGACTCTATATAATATGACTGGCGAAGTGCCGGAAGACTATTACACTATTTCATTTGGCGAGGCAGATATCAAGCGTAAAGGAAGCGACCTCACCATTGTCGCGATCGGCAAAATGGTCCAGGTTGCCTTGGATGCTGCCGATCAATTGGCTGAAAAAGGCATACAGGCTGAAATTGTTGACCCAAGAAGTCTTTCTCCTCTTGATGAAGATACCATTCTGGGTTCGGTGGCTAAAACAAACCGCCTGGTAGTTATTGACGAAGCGAATCCAAGGTGCAGCATGGCGACGGATATTGCAGCGCTAGTTGCCGATAAAGGATTTGATCTACTGGATGCACCGATTAAGCGCATTACCGCTCCGCATACACCGGTTCCGTTTTCTCCTCCTCTGGAAGACATTTACCTTCCAACCCCGGAAAAGGTTGTACAGGTAGTTTCCGAGCTTTTGGGAGAAAACGCGCTCAGCGTGTAAAAGCAAAAAGGAAGGGAGAGAAACAAATATGGCCATCAATGTTGTCATGCCAAAACTCGGAATGGCGATGAAAGAAGGAACGGTCTCCGTCTGGAACAAGAAAGTGGGAGATCCGGTACAAAAAGGAGAACTGATCGCCAGCATCAATTCAGAAAAAATAGAGATGGAGATTGAGTCTCCCGGAGAAGGCATTCTTCTGGAAATCGCCGTAGAAGAAGGGAAGGGAGTGCCTCCCGGAACACCGATCGCCTATATTGGGCAGCCGGATGAAAAGGTAGTTTCCGGTGGAGCCCAGGAGGAGGCTGCCGCGAGTATTGCAGCAGAGCCTGAGACTGCGGCTCCGGCATCCACGCCCGTAAAGGAAAGTCCTTTACCTGCACGGACCTCCGCCGGAAAAGTGAAAATTTCACCGGTTGCCAGAAAAATGGCTGCCGAAGCTAATCTGGATATCGGGACGCTGTCCGGAACGGGCCCAGGAGGAAGGATTACAAAAGAAGATGTGCAAACTGCGTTGGAAAACGTTTCTCAAGAGTCCATGCCGGAGCCTTCTGAACAGAAAGGTAATGCAGCAAAAACAAGCACAGAACAGCTATCCCGGCCGCTGGCGGGAATGCGCAAGGTGATTGCTGAACGGATGCACAGCAGTCTGCAAAACAGTGCACAGCTGACCATTCATATGAAAGCGGACATTACAGAGCTTAAAAATCTGCAGACTCAAAGTGCGGAGCCGGTCAAACGCAGGTTTGGAGAGAAGCTTACGTTAACGGATTTTATTACCCGTGCCGCAATTTTAGCACTGCAGGCACACCCGCTGATGAACAGCGCTTTGAAGAATGATTCCATCCAGGAAAATACCAATGTTCACCTGGGGATGGCGGTTGCTCTGGAAAAGGGCCTTGTGGTACCGGTAATTAAGGATGCGGGGAATCTTTCATTGTCCCAGTTGTCCGCTTCAATCCGGGAAATGGCGAAAAAAGCAAGAGAGAATCAGCTTGGCAGTGAAGAAATGACAGGTTCAACCTTTACCATCACCAACCTTGGACAGTATGGGGTTGAACACTTTACTCCAATTTTGAATCCTCCAGAAGCTGGAATTCTTGGCGTGGGAGCAGCGGAAGATCAACCCGTGTACCGGGGGGAAAGCTTGGAGCGCCGCAGCATACTGCCGTTGAGTCTGACATTTGACCACCGGCTCGTGGATGGCGCACCAGCTGCCATTTTCTTAAGAGAGATTAAAGGGTATCTGGAAGAGCCATTTTCCATGCTGGTATAGAAAGAAGGTGACGGAATGGAAAAAATCGCCGTAATCGGAGGCGGCCCTGCCGGCTATGTTGCTGCCATTACTGCGGCCCAGCAGGGAAAAGAGGTAATCCTAATAGATCATTCTAATTTAGGAGGCACCTGCCTGAATAAAGGATGTATGCCGACAAAAGCTCTCCTGGAAAGCGCGGAAGTGCTCGAAAAGGTTCAACATGCAGGGGAATTCGGGATCAGCTTCTCCTCTGTGAAACCGGTCATTGACTGGGGAACGGTGCAGCAGCGCAAAAACTCCATACGAGACCAGCTGGTTGCCGGCATACAGTATTTGATGAAAAAGAATAGAATCACCGTAATTCAGGGGAAAGCCCGTTTTTTAACGGAAAAAACTCTGCAAGTGCTTGAAGTGGATGATTCAGAAAAAGTGATAGATTTTCATTCGTGCATTATCGCGACAGGATCCAAGCCTGCGGAGCTCCCGTTTGCCCCTTTTGACGGAGATTGGGTGAATGACAGCGGGAAAGCGATGGAATTAGATTCCATTCCCGCATCTCTTCTGATCGTTGGCGGAGGAGTTATAGGCTGTGAGTTTGCAAGTATTTACAGCCGGTTTGGAACAAAGGTTACCATCATAGAAATGGCGGATCAGCTTCTTCCGGGGGAAGATGAGGATATGGCGGCTGTTCTTCATGACCGGCTGGCCAGTGACGGTGTAGAGATACATACGTCCGCTTCTTTAAAATCGCTTGACACTGACAGTAGAACGGCGATTTATGAAGATGCCGGCCGATCCATCGAATTAAAAGCGGATAAGGTGCTGGTTTCGGTAGGAAGGACTCCTCTTGTTTCAGGCCTGAACCTTGAAGCGATTGGGATAATTGCTGACAGAGGAGGAATACACGTCAACGAATTCATGCAGACGAATGTGCCGCATATTTATGCTGCGGGTGATGTGACGGGCGGAATATTGCTTGCTCATGTGGCATTTCACGAAGGAACAGTCGCAGCCTTAAATGCTTGTGGACGTCATAAACGTGCAAATTACAGAGCTGTTCCAAGGTGCATCTATACATCTCCGGAAATTGCCAGTGTCGGCTTGACGGAAAAACAGGCAAGAGAACAGTACGCAGAAGTAAAAACAGGAGAATTCTCATTTGGAGCCAACGGCAAGGCGATGATCCTCAATGAACCTTCCGGAAAGGTAAAGGTGCTCATTGAACCCCAGTACAATGAAGTTCTGGGACTTTCCATAGCCGGTCCTCGGGCGACCGAACTGATTGGCCAGGGAACGCTCATGATTCACGGCGAATTAACGGTAGATGTTCTCGAGGATTTTATTGCTGCCCATCCAACGCTTTCTGAAGCTATTTCAGAAGCAATTGCCACTATAAAGGGTCAGGCTGTCCACGCCTGATTGAAGGGAAGGGGAAAAATATGAAAGATGCTAGAACAGCCATTGTCACGGGGCAGTCCATCATGATTGACGGAGGCGTTGTATTTTCCTGAAAACGAGGATAAACAGACAAAAGAAGGCATGAAATTCCGTGCCTTCTTTTTTATGCGGATTGTAAGCGCTTTTAAACTCCGGTATAATTATAGTAAAACAGACAGAAAATTCTAAAATATTACAAGCTTTATTCCCGGACTCTTAGTGCAACAGAGGAGGTTAAAATGCTTGCGTCTACCTGTTATTTAAGCACATGGAAGCGGTTTGTTCAGGAAGGGGTGCTTGACCCGGCCCGCTTAAACAAGAGGATTCAGGAATCGTGGCATCGCTGCAAGGATGTGGAAGTCGATCCTTATCTGACAAAAGGCAGACATATTTTATCTGAGGAAGAGCTGATTCTGCGGAAAAACAAGAACTCTACATTTTTAGAAGCTGCCGGTCCGCACATGCAGCGGATGAAAGAGGCGTTTCAGGAATTGGGCATGATGGCACTGTTAATTGATTCAGATGGCTACGTTCTTTCGCTGAACGGAAACCGGAAAATCATAACCGCCGCATCCAGGATCAACTTTGTTGAAGGAGTCAAGTGGACAGAAGATGAAGTGGGTACCAATGCCATAGGTACAGCCCTTCAAACAAAGGAAGCCGTGCTGGTCAGCGGAACAGAACATTACTCCATTGCCTCCCATCAATGGAGCTGTTCGGCTGTGCCCGTGCATGACCCGGAAGGGAGTATTCTCGGTGTATTGGACATCTCCTGTCCTGTCAGTACAGCGCATCCGTACATGCTCGGTATGATTGCCTCCGTGTCCCAGGCGATTGAACAAGAACTGAAAATCCAGTCCAGTCAGAGGGAAATGGAGCTTATCCGCCAGTGCATGGATTTACTGGAAATGAATCCAAACCTTGTTGTCTGCAGCCCAAATGGTAATATTCTTGCGATGGGACAAGCTCTCCGGCGGAGATCTTCCGATTTGGCGGGACGAAATATTGCAGAGGCTGTCCACTATGGGCTCATGACCGAAAAGCAAATGCCGATTTATAATGCGCAGAAAAGGATTCTTGGATATTGCGTGAGCCTGGTTTCCGATAAGCAGTACTCCTCCTGGCAGGGGGCAATGCCTGCCGCAGAACCTGGTTTTGTGTTTCCTGGAGAAGCAGGGAAAAGTAGATCTTTTCAGCAAACGATTGAAGAGATCAGACGGGTTGCACCAAGCTCGTTAAGTGTCTATATTTCAGGAGAAACGGGAACAGGGAAGGAACTGGTCGCACGGGCAATCCATGAAAACAGCCCGCGGAAAAACGGTCCGTTTATAGCAGTGAACTGTGGAGCCCTTTCTGCCGAACTGCTGGAAAGCGAGCTGTTCGGCTATGAACCGGGCGCATTTACCGGTGCGAAGAAACAAGGCGCGGAAGGAAAGTTTCGGCAGGCGGACGGCGGAACCATTTTTCTGGATGAAATAGGTGAGATCCCTCAGGCTATGCAGGTCGCCCTTTTAAGAGTGCTGCAGGAGAAAAAAGTAATGCCTGTTGGCAGTGCAAGGGAAATTCCGGCGGACTTCAGGGTGATCTGTGCCACTCATCAGGATTTGGGGCATCTCGTTCAACAAGGTTTGTTCCGGAAAGATTTGTTTTACCGTCTTCATGTGTACCCCCTGGCTGTTCCGGCCCTTCGTGAAAGAAAAGAAGATATCCCGCACCTCATAAGGTATTATTGTGAAAACCAGGGAATGGTCTTAAACCTGCCTGATCATGTCATGGACATTCTGGTGGCTTATGACTGGCCCGGAAACATCAGAGAACTGTTTAATGTTATGGAACGTTTGCATGTCATTCCTGAAGCTTCAATGAACAAAGGGGAATTAAACCAATTGCTTCGGCCGTTGGAGCCACAGGAGACGGGCTGCTTACCTTTTGAGGATAAAACCGTCCTGACATTTCGTGACCAAGTGGAAAAGGATGTAATCATGGACGCATTGAAAAAGACAAAGGGCAATGTAACACTCGCTGCCAAACTTTGTGAAATTCCGAGAAGTACATTCTACAAAAAAATTCATAAATATGGACTGTGACGGTTTTTAGACAAGCTGCAAATGAATAAATTGAGGGGAAAAGGGGTGTTAAAAGGGGGTCGTAAGATGGCGTTTCGTTTGAAAGGGAGCCGGTGGACGGGGCGGATCATGAGCGGACTGGTTGTTCTTTTTATGCTTTTTGACAGCGTATCCAAGCTATTTAAGGCAAAAGCAGCGGTAGATGGCAGCACGGAACTGGGCTTTGCTGAACATCATGTGGTAATCATTGGGCTTCTGGGTCTTATCTCGGTGCTGCTGTATCTTTATCCGAAAACAGATGTGCTCGGTGCCATTTTGTTGACCGGGTATTTTGGAGGCGCCGTCGTCACACACCTCAGGCTAGACAATCCGCTGTTTTCATTTACTCTGTTTCCTGTCTATGTCGGGATACTCACCTGGGGAGGATTATGGCTAAGGAATGAAGGAGTGAGAAGCATAATCCCGCTGACCAAAAGAACTGGCAAATAGAGATACATGAATGAGGGCCCAATAACGGGCTCTTTTTTTATAAAAGAATGATAGAGTGCTAAGTAACGAAAGGAGTGTATAACAGTGATTGCCTTGTATAAATGTAACGAAGCGCTAGAATCATGCCTTATTCAGTTTTTTCATCAGAAGGGAATACAACCTTCTTGCTTTCATTCCAAAAAAGCGGTGCTTGACCAATCAATGAATCCGTACGTTGTAATCGCCCCATTACCATTTGTCGACGAACTTCAATCTTTAAATGTCCCGATTGTTCCCATTTCATTACATAGACAGGATTTTCTTGAAGCAGAAAAGAGAAACCAAACCCATGAAGAGCATACTGTCATTTTCGTTTCGCCAAAAGAAAAGGAATGGCTGGAACTGGAATCACAATTCATCGATGAGCCTTTCTTTCCTGTTTTCAGCAGTGAGCAAGAAATGAATAACGCAGCAAAATACGAGGCATGTCTTTTTATTCCTGCCTGGCATAAACAAGCTACGTTTACTCAATGGAAGAAAGAGAATCTGTTTTTTGTAAACCCGGCAAGCGGTACGTTGATGGCAGCAGTTCGGCAAGCGCTGCAATTAATGGAAGTAACAAAAGAATTTGTAAAAGAAAAGCTGCAGGTTCAAGCCATTGTGCATTCTGCACACGATGGGGTGATCGCTGTGGACAGAAATGGGAAAATCACCTTAACCAATGAACACGCAAAAAAATACCTTCGGCTTGATGCAGATGTTATTGGGAGGAATATTACCGACTTTATACCTCATTCCGATATGTTGAGAGTACTGCAGGCGGGAAAAAAGGAAATAGGAGATATCGCTGTCATTCACGATAAACAGTACCTTATTAACAGGTATCCTGTTTTGCTGGACAATACGGTCGTTGGCGCGGTCTCGAATTTTAAGCAAATCACCGATCTTCAAAGAATGGAGATGAAACTAAGGAAAAGACTGCACGAAAATGGTCTTGAAGCAAAATACACACTGCATGACATTATTGGAAAAACAGAAACAATTTTGAATGCCAAACAGCAAGCCGAAATATTTGCCCGGACGGATGCAACCGTTCTGATCACGGGGGAATCCGGAACAGGAAAGGAATTGTTTGCACAAGGAATCCACCTCAAGAGCAGAAGGGCGATAGGTCCTTTTGTTGCTGTCAATTGTGCGGCTTTCCCTGATCACCTTCTCGAGAGTGAACTGTTCGGGTATGAAGAGGGAAGTTTTACGGGGGCGAGAAAAGGGGGAAAGCCAGGTCTTTTTGAATTGGCGCATGGAGGGACACTGTTTTTAGATGAAGTAGGAGAGATGCCGTTGCAAATTCAAGCTCATCTGCTCAGGGTACTTCAGGAAAAAACCATACGGAGAGTCGGAGGACAGCGTGCCATTCCAGTTAACGTAAGAATAATTGCGGCGACCAATGCTGAAATGGAAGAAGCACTTCGAAGCAAAACGTTTCGAACGGATCTCTATTATCGTTTAAATGTACTCTCTCTTGATCTTCCTCCTCTCCGATACCGGAGGGACGACATTCCTCTCCTTGTGAATCACTTTATGGAACAGTTAAATGAACAGCATAGCAGGAAAATGATGGGTTTTGATTCAGGCTTTCTGCCACTTTTGAAACAGTATGACTGGCCGGGAAACATACGTGAGCTGCGAAATGTAATTGAACGGTTAATCCTGCTTGATCAAGGTACCACCTTGAATGCTAAGAAGGCAGAGCTCTTTTATCCAAAGTTGAACCCTGAGAAAAAAGGCCCCGAGGAAAGTAAAGAGAGTTTGAAAGAAAATGAACGAGATTTGATTCAAGAGGCTCTTCGGAAATATCAAAATAAGTCCGAAGCGGCAAAGTTTTTGGGAATCGGCCGTTCCACATTATGGAGAAAAATGAAACAGTATGAATTAATTTGATTCATTTTGGTGCAATATGTCCCATTTTAAAACATGATAAAGATCTGTTTCATTGGATGCATAGAAAAAAACGCAGAGAATAGTAAGAATATTCAAAATTAACAAAGTTGGCATGGAACTTGCATATTTTCATTTGGCATCAAATTAAAAAGAGGTGATATTTTGCAGCATTTTTCCATTGCAGCTATTCCGGGAGATGGAATTGGTCCGGAAGTTATGAAAGAAGGACTTAAAACTTTAAAAAAGATTGAGGAATTGCATGGTGGAATCCGCTTCTCCATTGATGTGTTCGATTGGAACTGCGATTACTATCTCAAGCACCGCAGAATGATGCCGGAAAATGGACTGGATACATTGCGGGACTATGACGTTATTCTTTTAGGTGCCATTGGAACACCGGAAGTGCCAGACCATATCTCGGTATGGGAACTGATACTGCCGATTCGCCGGACCTTTCAGCAGTATATTAATCTGAGGCCCATCAAGCTTTTGAAAGGATTGGAAAGTCCTTTGCGCTACAAGAGCCACAGCGATTTGGATTTTATTGTCGTAAGGGAAAACACTGAGGGTGAATATTCCAACATGGGTGGCCGGCTCCACGAAAATACCCCTTATGAAATGGCGGTTCAGAACAACGTGTTTACTCGTTATGGAACAGAGCGGGTTATCAATTATGCCTATCAGTTGGCTGAAAAGAGGAAAGCCAAGCGTTTGACGGCAGCCACAAAGTCGAACGGAATTAATCATTCCATGCCATTTTGGGATGAAATAGTGAAGGAGGTCAGCAGGGAGCATTCATCGATTCAAACTGATATATATCATATTGATGCTCTTGCAGCGTATTTCATCACAAGACCCGAGCAGCTGGATGTTGTGGTCGGCAGTAACTTGTTTGGAGATATTCTTACGGATTTGGGAGCGGCCATTGTTGGCGGCCTTGGGTTGGCCCCATCAGGGAACATCAATCCGGAAAAAGCCTTCCCGTCCATGTTTGAACCGATACATGGATCAGCCCCGGATATTGCAGGCAAAGGAATCGCCAATCCGATCGCACAAATTTGGAGCATCGGCCTGATGATGGAGCACTTGGGCTTTGAGGAAATGAACCACTTGGTTGTTTCGTCAATTGAGGAGGTTTTGATTGAAGGCAGAATTGGAACACCGGATTTAGGAGGGAAAAATAAAACATTTGAGCTAGGTGATGCGATTCTTAAGAAAATGCAAGAAGTAAGGGTGCAGCTAACTAAAGGAGGATGAATGAGTGGGAAGCTTATCATTAGTCGATCAAAATAAGGAATTGCCGTTGTACATTGATGGAGAATACATCAAAACTGAAGAAAGCATTCCTATCAATAACAAATATACTGGTGAAATTATTGCGTCAATTTCAAAAGCCAGCCGTCAACATGTCACCCAGGCGGTAGATGCTGCCGAGCGGAATTATCTCAAAGATTCCCTTACTCCGGTACAGAGGTATTCCATTCTTTTAAAAAGCGCAGAACTTATGGAAGAGCGCAGAGAAGAATTTGAACGTTCACTGGTTAAGGAAGTAGGAAAAACAAGAAAGGATGCCAAAGGAGAATTGGATCGCACGATTAATACTCTGCGTCTTTCAGCTGAAGAGGCGAAGCGGATTGCGGGAGAGATGGTACCACTTCAGGCAACAGAAGGTTCGGAAAATCGTATCGGCTTTACGATACGGGTTCCAAACGGAGTAATAGGTGTCATTACTCCGTTTAACTATCCACTCTTGCTTGGCGTACATAAAGTGGCCCCTGCGATCGCTGCAGGCAATACGATTGTAATTAAGCCCGCAACTTCAACTCCGCTTGCGACTTTTATGCTCGTCGATTTGATGGAAGAGGCCGGACTTCCGAGGGGTTATATCAATATTATTACAGGTGCAGGAAGTGAAGTTGGAGAGTGGCTGCTTGCTGAGGAACGGATCGCCATGTACACCTTTACCGGTTCCGGCGAAGTTGGAAAACACATCAAGGAAAATAGCGGACTGCGCCCAGTCGCACTTGAACTCGGGAACAACTCACCAAATATTGTTCATAAGGATGCCGACCTTGATATCGCCGCCCGGCTAACGGCCAGCAGAAGCTTTCATAACGCAGGACAAGCTTGCATAGCGGTGCAGCGCCTTTATGTACAAAAAGAGGTGTTCGATGAATTCACACAAAAATATGTGGAACATGTTAAACAACTGAACATAGGAGATCCGGAAAAAGAGGAAACCGATGTTGGACCGATGATCAGTGAGAAGGAAGCCATCCGTACAGAAGAATGGGTTCGGGAAGCAGTCAGTCAGGGAGCACGCCCTCTGGTTGAAATTAAAAGGGAGGGAGCACTCTTCCATCCTGCAGTGCTGGTTGACACAAAGCCTGACATGAAGGTCGTATGCCAGGAGGTGTTTGCCCCGGTCGTCTGTATTGTTCCATATGGAGATGTTCAAGAAGCGTTTGAAGCAGCGAATGCATCTGATTACGGGCTGCAGGCCGGAATTTTCACAAAAGATCTTCAGCTGGCCATGCGTGCAGCAAAAGTTCTTCAGTATGGAGGCGTCGTTATCAATGATGTTTCCACTTACCGGAATGATGTTATGCCCTATGGAGGAATAAAAAATAGCGGAATAGGCAAAGAAGGACCCCGTTATGCCATTCAGGAATTAACAGACGAAAGAATGGTGGTGATGAACCTGTGAATATGAGTCTGTTGGAAGGAAAAACGGCAGTTGTTACAGGAGCGGGCTCTGGTATGGGAAAGGAAATCGCCAAACTCTTTGGAAGCCAGGGAGCCAATGTTGTATTGGCGGATTTGAACGAAGAGGCGGCCAGAAGTACAGCCAGTGAAATGGAAATAGACCAACAAGTTCTGGTCGTACCGACGAATGTCGCACAGGATGAGAGTGTCCGGCAAATGGTTCGGCAGACGACAGAAGCCTTTGGTGACGCACATATCCTGATCAACTGTGCCGGTGTTCCTCAATTCTTTACACCGATCGAAGAGCTTCAGCTGGAGGAATGGGACAAAATTATGGCCGTAAATACGAAATCCATTTTTCTTACCACACGTCATGTTGTTCCGTTGATGAAGCAAAAGGCTGGGGGTGTGATCATTAACATTGCATCTATCGCAGGCGAACGGGCGAGACCGGGTTTAAATGCCTATTGTGCATCAAAAGGGGCAGCGATTATGCTGACCAAGGCATTAGCCCTGGAACTTGCTCCCTATGGTATACGGGTGAATGCGATCAATCCAGGACCTGCAGAAACTCCCATGCTGGGCCGGTTTTTACCGGGTGACGCACAGAAGGTAGAAGAAGACAAGAAAAAAATCTTTTTGGACAGTGTTCCCCTGGGCAGGCTGATTCAGCCGCACGACATCGCGCAGGCGGCATTGTACATGTCTTCCGATCTTGCTAAAGCAGTGACAGGTGAAGTGTTGAATGTTGATGGCGGAAGAGGCGTTTAATTCATTCCTAAAAAAAGGGGGAAACAAGATGGACCAGCCGAACATCTCATTGGAAGAACGCTCTACAAAAAAAGTGTTTTGGAGGGTTATCCCATTTATTTTTCTGCTTTATATCATCGCTTTTCTTGATCGTGTGAATCTTGGGTATGCTGCGCTGGACATGAATGAGGATCTGGCGCTTGCCAGTTCCACGTTTGGATTAATCTCCGGAATCTTCTTTCTCGGCTATTTCCTTTTTGAGATTCCAAGCAATATTTTGCTCCATAAAGTAGGAGCAAGAAAATGGATTGCGCGGATCATGCTCAGCTGGGGAGTTGTTGTAATTTTAACCGCATTTGCCCAAAACGCCGGCCAGTTGTATGTCTTGCGTTTTTTGCTTGGTGTGGCGGAAGCCGGCTTTTTTCCGGGCATTATTTTGTATATTACCTATTGGTTCAGAGGAAAAGAACAGGCACGTGCATTTGCTCTGTTTATGACAGCACTTGCTGCTTCCAACATTATCGGAGCTCCATTATCCACCTGGATCATGGACCATATTCAGTGGGGCGGTTTGGCTGGCTGGAGATGGATGTTCGTTCTGGAAGGAATTCCAGCTATTTTAATTGGTGTTGTCACCTTCTTTTACCTGACGGATCGGCCGCAGGAAGCCAAATGGCTGGAAAAGGAGGAGAAGGAGTGGCTCATAAAAGAAATCCAGCGGGAGAATGACCAAAAGTCAAAAGAGGGGCAATTAACCAACAAACAAGTGCTCAGCAATCCTCAAGTGTGGAGACTGTCCCTTATCTATTTCACACTTGTTGTCGGGCTTTACGGTGTCGGATTCTGGCTTCCTACCATCATCCAATCCTTTTCATCTTTGCTGTCCAACACACAGGTTGGTTTGATATCCATGGTGCCCTATATTGCAGGAGGCTTGTGCATGATTTTATGGGCAAGACGTTCCGACAGGACAGGAGAACGAAAGGTGCATACGGCTTTACCGCCATTAATTGGCGCGCTCGGATTAATCGGTTCGGGTTTAACTTCCAATCCCTATGTTTCAATCCTCATGCTTTCCATTGCCACCATCGGAATTTATAGTTTTTTTGGACCGTTTTGGTCACTGCCGGCTCTCTTTTTAACTGAAGCTTCAGCTGCTGTTGGGATTGCGCTGATTAACTCCATTGGAAATTTAGGGGGCTTTGTTGGTCCTTACATGATTGGCTATTTAAAGGAAGGCACCGGCAGTACAAAATCAGGGCTGTATTTTTTAAGCATTTGTCTGCTCATTTGTTTTGTACTCGTTATTACCATCAAAAAACACGCGTCCAAAGAAACTGAACTTTCTTCCGATAAGGGGGGATCATATGGCGCAGCCGCTGATTCAGGTGAAAAACCTTTCATTTGAGTATGTTGTTAATCAAACAAAGATTGGGGTGCTTCATGATATTTCGTTTGAAGTAAGTCCTGGCGAATATGTGGTCATCATCGGACATAATGGTTCGGGAAAATCCACATTGTCCAAGCAATTAAACGGCATTTTAACACCAGTTTCAGGTGATGTAATTGTTAATGGATGGAACACAAAAGAGCGGTCAAGCATACGGGAAATCCGACAAAAAGTAGGCATGGTATTTCAGCATCCAGACAATCAGATTGTAGCGACCATTGTTGAAGATGATGTGGCTTTCGGTCTGGAGAACCTTGAAATTCCTCCTTCTGAAATGCAAGAACGTATTGATTTTGCGTTAACCGCAGTTGGTATGAATGAGTTTCGGAACCGGCCCCCGCATTATTTGTCCGGCGGCCAGAAACAGCGTGTGGCCATCGCAGGGATACTTGCCATGAAACCGGATTGTTTAGTGCTGGATGAAGCAACAAGCATGCTGGATACCCACGGACGAAATGAAATACTAAAGGTAGTGAGGAAGCTGAATGACGAGGGCATGGCGATCATTTCGGTGACACACCATATGTCCGAAGCAGCACAGGCGAGCAGGGTGATTGTGATTGAAAAGGGGCGAATCATTATGGACGGTGCTCCCCATAAGATTTTTCAACAGGCAGAGCAGTTGAAACGGCTTCATCTTGATGTTCCGGTGGCAAGCCAGATAGCAAGGAAGATCCAAGCCCATTATCAGGACTTCAATGGGACGTTGATTCATAACGATGAGATCATTAAGGAAGTCGTCAGACTATCACAAAGGGAGGTGACATTTTTTTGACTGAGCAGCCCATTTTGGAAGTGAAGCACCTCCAACATATTTATATGAAAGGCACCCCCCTCGAGCATCATGCATTGTCAGGGGTGAGCTTAAAGATAAACAAAGGAGAATGTATAGCTGTTATCGGCCACACAGGTTCGGGAAAATCGACGTTAATTCAGCATGTTAACGGGTTGATGCGGCCGCAGTCAGGAGAAGTAGTTGTTGATGGAATGAATCTCTCTGATCCGAAGCTTGATATCCGGTTGCTGAGAAGAAAAGTAGGATTGGTTTTTCAAAATCCAGAGGATCAAATCTTTGAAAAGATCATCGGAGACGATATTGCATATGGTCCATTTAAAATGGGGCTTCCCATTAAAGAAGTAAGAGATCGTGTAAAGTGGGCGATGGAAGTGGTTGGACTTTCGTTTGATGAAATGAAAGACCGGGCCACCTATGCATTGAGCGGGGGACAAAAGCGAAAAGTGGCGCTTGCGGGAGTCCTTGCGCTGCGGCCGGATATTCTCGTGTTGGACGAGCCTACTGCCGGCCTTGACCCCCGTTCACGCAATGAGCTGTTGGAAAAGTTGAAGACGCTTAATGAGCAGGAAAAGATAACCATCATTTTTGTTTCTCATAACATGGAGGAAGTAGCTTACTTGGCCGGCCGGATTTATGTGCTTGCAGATGGCAGGAATCTTGTTGAAGGCACTCCGGAGGAGGTTTTCGGAGAAGCTGATACCCTCAAGAAGCATCATATCGGAGCCCCTGACACAGTTGAGATTTTGGGACAACTGAAAGCTAAGGGATTCGCTGTCCGGCCAAATGCGTATCAGCTGGAAGAAGCGGCCAAAGAGATTATTGCCGTTCTTCGGCAAGATGGGAGATGAAGAAAATAGCTGGTTTTGAATTCGAACTGACCCGAAATATTACAATTGGCCAGTACGTACCAACGGGATCTATCATTCACCGTATGGATCCGCGCATCAAATTAGCATCGTTTACTCTCCTGGTTATCTCCATGGCAGTCTGTGCTACCTATGGCGGTAACCTTCTGGCGCTGGTGCTCTCATGTCTCTTGTTTTACGTATCACGTATTCCCATTTCCTATGGATTATCGGGTGTAAAGCCAGCCATTCCATTTATTCTGATTCTCGCTATTCTACAGCTTTTATTTTACAGTGAAGTGGCCTCCGGAGGGAAAGTACTCTTGAATTACGGGTTTATTCATATTACCACCGACAGCATCCGGCTTGTGGTCGTGTCGGCCCTTCGGTTTGTTGAAATCATTTTTTTAAGCAGTGTTTTGACATTAAGCACGTCTACTACACAAATCACGCACGGAATAGAGAGTCTCCTCCGTCCGTTGCGTACAGTGAAATTTCCGGTTCATGAATTTGCCCTCATTATCACTATCGCGCTCCGCTTTGTGCCTACTTTTGCCCTGGAAATGGAAAAGATGATGAAAGCACAGGCGTCCCGTGGTGCAGAATTTGGAACTGGGGCATGGTGGCGAATCGTTCAGCGCACAAAAGACGTTTTTCCTATTATTATCCCTTTATTTAATGTGGCCATGTCACGGGCAGAAGATCTCGTGCTGGCGATGGAATCCCGATGCTATGTTCCCGGAAGTCAACGGTCGGTGTCCAAAAAGTATAAAGCTTACCGAACCGATTACGCTGCTTTAATATTTTGTATCGTATTTGCAATCGTGCTGCTGGCATTTCCGTTTCCTTATTAGACGGAATATAAAAAGGAGGGTATTGAAATGGAGAAAGGTCTTACAACGCGAAAAATTGTTACGGCTGGTGTATTGGGGGCAATAGCCATATTGCTTGGCGTTACCCGCTTAGGGTTTATTCCGGTGCCAACTGCTGCAGGCAATGCGACAATCATGCATGTCCCGGCAATTATTGGCGGCGTCATGCAGGGACCGTTTGTGGGGCTTGTCATCGGACTTATCTTCGGTGTTTCATCGTTTTTGGATGCCACCATACCGTTATTTAAGGATCCGCTAGTGGCGATTGTGCCCCGACTGTTCATCGGGGTTACAGCGTATCTCGCCTACAGATCGTTAAAGGGAGTAAATGAAATTACAGCGATAGGAGTAGCTGGTTTTATCGGGGCCATCACAAACACGCTTCTTGTTTTGCTTATTGCGGTAATACGGGGGTATATTGCTCCTGGTGTGGCAGTCACCATTGCTTTGACTAACGGTATTCCGGAAGCAATTGTGTCGGTAATTATTACTCTTGCTATTGTGGTGGCATGGAAGAAGCTTGATCATGGGACGAATAAGAAATCTAAAATCTCAGGAGAGCTGTAGTGGGAAAAAACTATCAAAATATCACAGATGTCCCTGGAATTGCAGTTGGCCATAGTGAAGATCGCCAAGCTTGTACAGGCTGTACGGCCATTTTGTTCGATAGAGAAACGGTTTGTGGAGTCGATGTTCGGGGATCCGCTCCAGGAACAAGAGAAACGGATCTACTGGATCCTTTGAATCTGGTAGATCATGTTCACGCTATATGTTTAGCAGGAGGAAGTGCCTACGGATTGGATGCGGCAGGCGGTATCATGAAATTTTTGGAGGAAAAGGGTATTGGGCTGAACGTTGGTGCTGGTGTTGTACCTATTGTTCCTGCTGCTGTGTTGTTTGATTTACCGGTTGGAGATGCCTCAGTACGCCCTGACGGAAAGATGGGATATGAGGCTGCTTCTCTTGCAAAACGGGGAGACCTGCCTTGGGGAAACTCTGGTGCAGGCTGCGGTGCAACGGTTGGAAAAGTTGCGGGACTTCATTGGGCAATGAAGGGTGGAATCGGGTCTTCTTCACGTCTTCTTCCAGGTGGATTAGTCATTGGTGCCGTTGTTGCCGTAAATGCAGTCGGGGAAGTCAGAGATCCTATCGAGGGAAGTGTACTGGCAGGTGCCAGAGATGATCAGGGAAAAATAGTAAACAGTTTGGATTTAATGGTCAATCAAGCAACCATCCCGCTCCTTCCAGGAACAAACACGACGATAGGCGTTGTTGCCTCCAATGCAAAGTTAACAAAAAGCCAGGCAGCCAAAGTAGCATCCATGGCCCATAATGGTCTGGCCAGAACCATTTTCCCGGTGCATACCATGATGGATGGAGATACGATCTTTGCAGCTGCTACCCAGGAAGTTGATGCATCCGTTGATCTTGTTGGAACCTTTGCCGCTGAAGTAATGACGGAAGCCGTTGTGGCTGCCATTAAGCAGGCTCAAGGAATTGATGGTTTCCCGGCTTTTAGGGATTTGGTGAAGAAATAAGAAAGGAGAATGGATTGTATGAATTCGAGGACGATTGAATCTGTGTTTCAATTTGTTGATAAGAGCGAAGTCGTACACTTGACGCAGCAGCTCATACAAATACCCAGTGTGTACAGGCCTGCCTCCGGGGGAAACGAAAAAAAGGTGGCTAACTATCTTGAAGACTATTTAAGTGACATGGGTATGGATGTATTTTATGAAGAGGTAGTGCCAGGACGTCCGAATGTGATTGCCATCTATGATTCTGGTATACCTGGAAAAACGCTTCTTTTCGAGGGTCATACGGACGTGGTTACCGAAGGAGATCATGAGAGTTGGAAATATGATCCTTTTGGAGCGGAAACTGTGGATGGAAGAATTTACGGAAGGGGTTCGTGTGATACAAAAGGAAACCTGGCAGCTGCCATTTGTGCTGTACATACAATAAAAAAGTCAGGAGCACAGTTTAAAGGGAAAATTATCTTATGCATTCCGTGTGATGAAGAAGGCATGATGATTGGAATTAAGGACTTTATTAAAAATGGATGGGCCGAGGGAGTGGATGGCGCCATTATATGTGAACCAGAAGAGAACCAGCTTTGCATCTCTCAAAAGGGAGCCATGCGCATCATTTTAAACACGTACGGAAAGATGGCGCATGGGGCAATGCCGCTTACTGGAATCAATCCGAATACCAGAATGGCACGATTGATTGTCGCACTTGAGGAACTGGAACA
The DNA here is from genome assembly GCF_030418125.1 of Fictibacillus fluitans. GTDB lineage: Bacteria > Bacillota > Bacilli > Bacillales > Fictibacillaceae > Fictibacillus_C > Fictibacillus_C fluitans. The sequence continues at coordinate 126,242 of NZ_JAUHTR010000001.1, forward strand.
TAAAGAAAAAGAGCGACTTGGCAACCACCCGTTTCTTGGCTATCCAAGCATAACACCAACCATTGTGCAAGGCCCTGTGAAAGGGGAACCACAGATTAATGTGGTGCCTTCACAGTGCATGACCGCCTTGGATATTCGGACAGTTCCCGGGCAGAATCATGTTGAATTAACGCAGGAAATAAATGAGATTATCAATCTTTTAAAGAGCCGGGATCCTGATTTTAAAGCGACAATGGAAGTCATTGAAGACCGGCCATGGACGGAGACTTCAAAAAAACATGAACTCGTTAAGGCTGTTGCCCAGGCTTATACCCAGGTTACTGGTAAGACGCCTGTTTATAATGGTGTTCCGGGAGCTACTGATGGTACGTTTCTGCATATGGCTGGTGTACCGATCATTACCACAGGAGCGGGCGACCGGCACATACCACACCATGCAGATGAGTATGTCGAAATCGATCAGCTTATTGAAACTGTACAGCTATATACGTTGTCGGCGCTAAATTTTTTGAATTCGTAATGCAAAACCTGCAGCTGCTACCACTGCAGGTTTTACTCATAAGGTCATCAGATGAATCTGATTGATTTTATGCTCTGCTTCCGCTATTGTAGAGTGGCAGGGTAAATATTTCTAGAGGTGCACAAATGGCTTATCAAAAGATCAAACCGAAAAAAATATATGAAGAAGTGGCAGAAGCACTTCATGAGATGATCAGAAAAGGGGAATTGAAGCCCGGTGAGAAATTGGATTCTGTACAGCAGCTGGCAGAAAATTTTCAGGTCGGCCGCTCTGCGATCCGCGAAGCGCTCACGGCTCTTAAAGCTATGGGGCTGGTGGAGATGCGGCAGGGTGAAGGCACCTTTGTCCGGGAATTTGACGCGTCGGCCATGATTTTCCCCCTGTCCACGGCGATCCTTATGAACCAAAAGGATATTAAGCATTTGCTGCAGGTCCGAAAAATTCTGGAAGGCGGAGCAGCGGCACTGGCAGCGGAAAATCGGACAGAGTCGGATATTGAAACGTTGACACAAGCACTGAAGGAAATGAAGGAAGCCGTTGGCAATAAGGAATTGGGTGAACAGTCCGATCTTAACTTTCACTTGGCCATCGCCGGCGCCAGCAAGAACCCCATGCTCGGCCAGCTCATGAACACTGTCTCTGACATGATGGTGGAGACGATGAAAGAAACACGCCGGATATGGCTCTATTCCGAAGAGACAACTATGGAGCGTCTTCACTGGGAGCATGCGCAAATCCTTGAGGCCGTGGTTGAGCAAAATGGATTTAAAGCACAGAATTTTATGATGAGCCACCTTGAGCATGTAGAAAAAATATTGAACAGATATGTAAATCAATCACAACCTGGCAGCTGACCGTCAGGTTTTTTTGCACGGATTTTATGTAAACGCTTTAAAACAGCAGCAGGAAGTACTATACTAGGGTAAAGTCATCAGATGACCTGCAGATTGATCAGGGAGGAATGAAAATGAAAGTAGCGCTCTTTGCCACCTGTCTGGTGGATATGTTTCAAAGCAATGTCGGTAAAGCAACGGTTGAAGTCCTTGAGCGCCTTGGCTGTGAGGTGGACTTTCCACGATCCCAGGTTTGCTGCGGCCAGCCTTCTTATAACAGCGGCTATGTAAAAGAATCCAAAGACGCCATGAAAAAAATGATTAAAGCCTTTGAACACGCGCAATATGTGGTATCGCCGTCAGGTTCGTGTGCAGCCATGTTCAAGGAATATCCTCATGTGCTGAAGGATGAGAAGGAGTGGGCCGAAAAAGCGAAGAACCTGGCAGACAAAACCTTTGAGCTGACGCAGTTTATTGTTGATGTGCTTAAAGTGGAGGATGTGGGTGCAAGGCTCGATGGAACAGCAACCTATCATACTTCATGCCACATGACACGGCTGCTTGGGGTAAAAGAACCGCCAAAGGTGCTGTTACATAATGTTGAGGGCCTTGAAGTGCTGCCATTGCCAGAGTCGCAGAACTGCTGCGGGTTTGGCGGTACATTCTCGGTGAAAATGGGGCAAATATCCGAACAAATGGTGGACGAAAAAGTGGAATCCATTGAGAGTACAAACGCTCACTATTTAATCGGTTCGGATGCTGGATGTCTGATGAATATTGGCGGACGAATCCAGCGTCTTGGAAAACCGGTCAAGGTGATGCATGTGGCTGAGGTGTTAAACAGCCGATAAATTTAACAGAAGCGGGGTGGCAGCCATGCCAATGAAAATAGGATCAGAGTCATTTAAAGACCGGGTGCAGACAGGGCTTGAGGATGATTTCATGAGGGCAGCTGTATCGAGTGCACAGGAGCGGCTTCACGGGAGGCGGCTGAACGCGGCAGATGAGCTGGGAAACTGGGAAGAATGGCGTTCGCACGCCGAGGAAATCCGCCAGCATGTACTATCCAATCTTGATTATTACTTGCATGAACTTGCTGAAAATGTAGCACAAAAAGGCGGACACGTTTTTTTTGCCGAAACCGCAGAAGAAGCAAGAGAATATGTGAAGCGGCTGGCACAGGAAAAGAAAGCTAAGAAAATTGTGAAGTCTAAATCAATGGTAACAGAAGAAATTAATTTGAATGAAGCCCTGGAATCGGTTGGCTGTGAAGTGATCGAAACGGATTTGGGAGAGTACATTCTGCAGGTGGACGACCATGATCCCCCTTCCCATATTGTAGCGCCTGCCCTGCATAAGAACAAAGAGCAGATCCGTGATGTTTTTAAAGAACGGCTGAACTATTCCAACACGGAAAAGCCTGAAGAACTGACTGCCCATGTGAGAGGAATCCTCCGAAAGGAATTTCTGCAAGCGGATATCGGGATCACAGGCTGCAACTTTGCGATCGCCGACAGCGGATCGGTCAGTCTGGTCACCAATGAAGGAAATGGACGGCTTGTAACCACGTTGCCGAAAACGCAAATTACGGTCATGGGAATGGAACGGATTGTTCCGGGCCATGAAGAGTTTGAAGTGCTTGTCAGCCTGCTGACCCGAAGTGCGGTGGGACAGCGGCTAACATCCTATATAACAGCCCTGACCGGTCCAAAAGGCGAAGGTGAGGTGGACGGTCCTGATGATTTTCATCTCGTTATCGTGGATAACGGACGATCCAACATACTCGGAACGGAATTTCAATCGGTCCTCCAGTGCATCCGGTGCGCAGCGTGTGTAAATGTCTGTCCGGTCTACCGTCATGTTGGCGGCCATTCGTATGGCTCCATTTATTCAGGCCCGATCGGCGCCGTTCTTTCACCGCTATTGGGAGGGTATGACGACTATAAAGAGCTTCCGTATGCGTCTACTCTTTGTGCGGCCTGCACAGACGCCTGTCCTGTAAAAATTCCGCTGCATGAACTGCTGCATAAACACAGGCAGGTGATTGTGGAAAGGGAGGGACGGGCACCAATCTCCGAAAAAATGGCGATGAAGGCATTTGGCCTGGGGGCGGCTTCACCGGCGCTCTATAACATCGGTTCGAAATTTGCTCCTTCAGCCATGGGGCCGTTCTCAGATAAAGGATCCATTAAAAAAGGTCCCGGACCATTAAAAGCATGGACAGAAATCCGCGATTTTCCAGCTCCTGAGAAAGAACGCTTCAGGGACTGGTTTGAAAACCGCGCAAAAGGAGAGAGCAAAAAATGAGAGGGACCATCAAGAATCAATCCACCTTTTTAGCAAATATTGCCCACAGGCTCGGCCGTGAAGCTCCTTTAACAAAACCGGAAACACCGGCATACCAGTATAAACCGCAGCAAAAAGTACTTCAGGGAGCATCACAGGATGAACTGGTTGAAGTGCTTAAAGAACACTGCACGAAAATAAACACCGACTTTTTGGAGACGAATCTTGAGCGTTTGCCGCAATTGCTGAAAGAAGTTATTATGCTGTTGGGCGGAGGACCGGTGATCCGTACGAAAGATAAGCGATTTGAGGATTACGGCTTGCTTTCTTTGTTGGAAGAAGAGCTGCCAAAGGCCGAGATTCCTTCCTACGAATGGAATGCGGAGATCGGGGAAGAAAACATTTTATTGGCTGAACGGTCCAATGTGGGAATGACTTTCAGCGAAATGACACTCGCTGAATCTGCGACAGTTGTTCTCTACAGCAGCAGGGACATCGGGCGTTCCGTAAGCCTGCTGCCAACCACTTACGTTGCCATCATACCCAAAAGTACAATTGTTCCGAGGATGACACAGGCCGCAAAAGTCATAAGGGAAAAAGTGCGCAAAGGTGAAGTCATACCTTCATGCATCAACTATATTACCGGTCCAAGCAATTCCGCTGATATTGAAATGAATCTCGTTGTCGGCGTGCATGGACCGGTTAAAGCGGTTTACATTCTAGTCGAAGATAAATAGAAAGCAGAAGAGAGTCCTTGCTTGCTGTGAGACTCTCTTTCTTTAATCAATGAAATAATTTCACGTACCGTATTTTTATATGAAAATAACTAATACAAAACGTAATAAAAACATTAAAAATACCACTCTATGACAAGTGGCATTTTTGATCAAGTAGATTATTAATATGTTTTTATTTTAGCACTATTGGAAGGTTTACTTTCATTGTGTGTTCGATCCAGTGCCGTTACCACATAAGTATATATCTTTCCAGCTTCGGCTGTTTGATCAGCGAACAAGTACCTTTGTTTGGGACTGTAAATGGTCGTCAGCATGTGTGACGCATCTTCAATGCTGCCGGGTTTCTGTCCTTCAAACCGGTATACGGCATAAGCAGTGGCATCACTGTGCATATTGTGCTTCTCGATGACAAAAGATACCGTCTCATTTTTATAACTTATTCCGCGTATTTTTGGAGACGCTGGAGCCTGATCATCAATCCAGGGCATGGAAGGAATAAGTGATGGATATTTGTAAATATCATTTGTTAAGCGATCAGCAATGCCCAGTGGGTTTTTACGTAAATCCTTTGCACTGAAATGCATGCTTCCTTTAAATTCATCATACATGCGGTTGAGTTTCAACTGATTGGGCATCTCTTCTGGGTTCAGCCAGTTGGATACTCCGTTGGTAATCGTATTGATTTTGTAATCAGCTTGTCCCACATACAGCTGGACCGGTTTGCCCCTAACTTCTTTTGCCCACCAATCAAGCAGCTTGGCATAATCCGCCACCGGCAGACCAATGTTCCAATAAATTTGCGGTGCAATATAATCAATATACCCATTGTTGATCCAGGTTCGGGTGTCTGCGTATAAATCATCATAATTCGTTTGTCCCGCAGCCGTATCAGAGCCTGTGGGATCAACAGCTTTATTGCGCCATACACCGAACGGGCTGATGCCAAATTTGACGTAGGACTTTTCCAATTTTATCGCTTCATTCAAGTGCTTTACCAGCTGGTTTACATTGTCGCGGCGCCAATCTTCTATATTGGCAAAGCGCGAGCTTCCGTACATTTCATATGTGGCTTGATCAGGAAAAGGAACACCTGCAATTTTATAGGGATAGAAATAGTCATCCATATGAACGGCATCAATATCATAGTTCTTTACCACTTCCAGGATACCGTCAATGATAAACTTCTGGGCTTCAGGAATTCCGGGGTTGAAATACAGCTGCTGTCCATAAGGAACAACCCAATCGGGATGAAGTCTTGCCGGATGGTCGGCCGGCAGTTTTTCAAGATCGGACAGTTCAGCGGTTTTGCCTAATGGCATGGTAATGCGGTACGGATTAAACCAGGCATGAAATTCCATGTTACGCTTATGGGATTCTTCCACCATGAAAGAGAGGGGATCATAGCCAGGATCTTTGCCCTGGACACCTGTCAGGTATTTCGACCAGAGACCATATTGGGAAGGATAGAACGCATCGGCAGTCGGTTTAATTTGCATGACAACCGCGTTCATATTCATCGATTTTTGCTCATCCAGGTACCTGATAAATTCATCTTTTTGCTGTGGAATGGACAGCCCTGGCTTGGAAGGCCAATCGATATTGGTTACGCTGGCAATCCAGGCTGCACGCAGTTCTTGTTTTGGGTATGTTTGGGCTTGATGAGGAGATGATTGAGCATTAACAGCTTGGGGGGAGAGGAATAGATTGCTCCCAAGAAAAGCAGCAAGCAGCAGGGATCCTGCTTTTTTCTTTGATAACATCACAAAACCTCTTTTCCTTATTTTCTATTAAATGGTAATAACAGTATAATTATAGATGGTATTTACTAACGAAGAAATAGGGAAAAGTTCATAGATTTCTTATTGTTGTTCCTACAAATGACCCTTGCGGCGCAAGTCTATCTAATCTAAAATAAGAACAAATGTTCCCTTTTGTTTTAAAAAGGGTTTTAGAAACTGAGTAACGAATGATATGAAATTAAGGAGGGAATACAAATGTCATTAAACAACTATGGAGTTTTAAAAGGGAGAGTACTAGATTCCAAGCATGGCAGTGATGCCAGTCCTCATTTTCAAATCCTTGTTGAAGGGGAGGAACAAACGAAATACCGTGTGTCCGTTAATATTAAATCACAATCCTATCCTTCAGAAGTATTGTATTTAGTCAGTGAGCAGTTTCAATCCGAGGATTTGACTGCATTGCCAAGCCTGCCAGTTGGTTTTACCGATATAAAAAATAATAATCCTGACATTGCCCTGGATTTTATCCGAGGTAACCTGTTCGATCCCAAACAAATGGTTCCATTGCCTGCAGATGTTGAAGGACCGGATAATGACCTGAATGAAAAATTGAGCTACTACATTCAAAAAGCACAGCAGGAAAAGGCGGTCCTTTACGCATTTGGCCAGCGCTGGGGACCGGAGAATAACACACCGGATCAGTATTTTGGATTTACTCCCGGAAATGGAATCCATGATATTCATATGAATCAGGGGAACGTGGGGCGTTGGAAACGGGATAATGGAACTTGGCAGGATGGAGGGCTGCTGCTTTATTTTGAAGAAACAGATTCGTGGGTAGGTACGTTCCTTGCTTTTCAATCTCAGTCCTGGTGCACCGATAACCAAGGCAACGCCGAGCAGCCTGTAGAGAAATGCAATTATCTCAATTATGATCAAGAAGCCAGAAAAGCCAAACAGTGATTCTATGCTGTTTGGCTTTTTATTTTTTTCGAATAGCAGAAGGAGGTACATTTTTTATTTTCTTAAATACTCTCCCAAAATAGGTGATGCTGCTGAATCCTACACTCCCTGCAATTTCTGTAATCGAAGCATCAGACTCGATCAGCATTTTTTCCGCTTCGTTTATCCGGAGCAAATGAAGATATTCAATTAATGTTTTCCCGGTTATTTTTTTAAAAACCTTGCAAAAGTGGTTGGGGCTTAAGTTAACCATCTTCGCAGCTTCTTGAATACTGATTTCCTGATTATAGTGTTCTCTCAGGAACTTTAACAGGCTGGTGAGGTGATAGGCCTTTTTTGCAAAGGCAGGAGGCTGCTCCTTCAGCTGATGATAATAACGAAAGATAAGCCCGAAAATCCGGAACAGCTCTGCTTTTACCAACAGTTCATACCCGATTTCCCCCACTTCAAATTCGTTGATCAGGCAAGAAATGGAACGGCTGAGTTCATTTGTGTAGATTTCGTCTTTTCTAAGGAAGTTTTGAAGTTTCAATTCATTGTTGAAGTAGGGATAGAGGTAGAGGTGTTCGGTACAGTCCAGGCCGGTATTCCGGAGAAGAGCGTCATTAAATACAATAGCGGCAATTTCAGCATGGTCAGTGAGCCCTGTTGCGGCATGGAGCTGTTTCGGATTCACAAAGGCAAGTTCTCCTTTTTCCAGATGGATGAAAGTGTCATCAATCTGGACCTTTACGGTGCCTTCTTTAATAAAGATCCATTCCATATGATTATGCCAGTGAAGAGGAAACTTGTTGATGAAGAAAATGTTAATCGGAAAGGTCTTATCCGGGATATAAGTTACTTCCTTCAAATCATTTTTTGTCATATCGATCCTCTCTGCCTTCATTCATATTTTTCTATTAAAGTAACAGGAAAACAAGTAAATGACAACGCTTTCTTAAGTGTTGGTGCGTAATATTGTGCGAATTATCAATAAGATTGTGAATAGCCATAGTGAGACTCATTCAGTACGATAAATATTGAGAGGTAATAATACGCCTGTATAAAAACTGAAAATTCAGTTTTATGCAGCAGGAGGTTAGAGATTTGGAGAAAACGCGTTTTATTCAAATTGGTTCAGGAGGATTTGGACAATCATGGCTTAACGTGGCCATGAAGTATGAACAGGTTGAGCTTGTGGGTGTTGTGGATATGATGGAGGAGAACCTGGCACAGGCAAAACAACTTACCGGATTGCCGGAAGAGGCGTTGTTCACAAATATAGACGAGGCTCTTGGGCAAATCGAGGCGGAAGCAGTGTTGATCGTCACTCCGCCGCAAACCCATAAAGAGCTGGCGATAAAAGCCATCCAGCATGGCTTTCACGTGATGATGGAAAAACCTCTTGCACATACGCTTGAAGAAGCAAAAGAACTGCTGCATTTTAAACAAAACCACCAGCAGCAGCTGATGGTCAGTCAAAATTACCGTTGGAATCGTCCCATCCAAACGGTAAAGCAGCTGCTCGATGCAAATGAGATCGGAAAAGTTGAGTGGATGAATTATTCCTTTCAGCGCACAAGCCGCTTCGGAGGCTGGAGAGACCGATATGACCATATTCTCCTGGAGGATATGTCCATCCATCATTTCGATCTGATGAGATACCTGCTGAATAAGGATCCGGTTGAAGTTTACGCTCAAAGCTACCGTCCTTCCTGGAGCTGGTTTCAGGGAAATCCCAATGCTCATGTATCTATCACCTTTGAGGATGATGTTCATGTCAGCTATACAGGAAGCTGGGTAACTAAAGGCAAGGAAACCCCTTGGAACGGGGAATTCCGGCTGGTTGGTGAAAAGGGGGCCATTGAGCTAATGGAGGATAAAGTCATTTTGTATGATGGTAATAACAAAGAACGAGATGTGCCGCTAGTTGACCTGCCTTTTGATGACCGTACATTGTCACTGGATAATTTTGTCCAATCCATTCTCACGTGCAATCAGCCAGCTACCTCTATTGAAGATAATATCAAGAGCTACGAACTCACTTGCGCCTCCATCGAATCAGCAGTTACACACCAGGCGGTCAAGCTGCCTTTATACCTGGTCCAAAACTGACGGAAGTGCTAAAGGAGGGGAATGAAGTGGCAAAAAAACTATCAGGTTTTCTTATTTTTTTATCCTTGGTTCTGATTTTATCCTCTTGTGAAAGCGCCGAAGGCAAACAGGATGGAAAGATCAAATTAACATGGTGGGATTATTACGGAAGTGAAGCCGCTGTTGCGATGAACAACGCGATAAAAACATACGAAAAAGCTCATCCCAATGTGGAGATTGAACGAATAGAGGTACCGTTTGGAGAGTTGAAGAAAAAAATTCTCCTGGGAGCGGCTGGTGGTGAATTGCCAGATATTCTGATCATTGACAACCCTGACCATCAAATGCTGGCAGAAGCGGGAATCCTGGCTGACCTTACAAAGAAGGTGAAAGTGTGGGGACAGGAAAAGAACTACTTTGAAGGTCCGCTGTCATCCACTGTTTATAAAGGAAAAAATTATGGCATTCCGCTCGGCAGCAATAATCTTGCGCTCTTTTATAATGAGGATCTCTTAAAAGAGGCAGGGATAAAGCCTCCAAAAACCTGGGATGAGCTAAAAAGTGCTTCTGAAAAATTGACCCATGATGATGTATATGGCATGGCGGTATCGGCCGTCAGTCAGGAGGAAGGGACGTTTCAGTTTTTGCCTTTTGTCTGGCAAGCCGGTTCTGACCTGAAGCATTTTAATAATAAGGGCTCCATCGATGCCATTTCCCTATGGAAGCAGCTAATCGACAATCAGTCCATGTCCAAAGGGGTACTGACACAAACCCAGCAGGATGTCGCATTGCAGTTTATCAACGGAAAGACCGCGATGATGGTCAATGGTACCTGGCAAATTCCCGTACTGGAAAAAGAGAAAAAACTGAAATGGAATGTTGTGGGGCTTCCGGGATATAAGAAAAACAGCACGATTTTGGGCGGGGAAAATTATGCCATCACCAGTACGTCCAAACATAAAGAGGCAGCATGGAACGTTCTTTTGTTTATGCAGGAAAAAGAAAATGCCAAGAAGATCCTTATTCAAAAAGGGAATTTACCGCCGAGGAAGGATTACATTCAGGATGACTACTGGCAAAAAGACCCCAGACTAAAAGTTTTCGCGAACAGTATGGAATTTGCAAAAGCCAGGGCGTACGGCGCATATTATCCTTCAATTTCCAAAGAAATCCAAAAAATGATGCAGGAGGTTTTAACAGGAAGCATGCCTGCTGGTCAAGCGGTCAAACAGGCATCCCAAAAAATAAAGCCCTATATCCCTCAATAGGAAAAGGTGGTGTAAGTCATGAATATCGAAACGGATATTTCTTTGCAGCGGAACATTACCATGGAAAGCAGGAAAAAGGCTAAACGAAAAAAAGTGCTGGGTAATTACCTGTTCATCCTGCCGGGCGGGATCTTTCTCCTTCTTTTTCTGGTGTTTCCCATTGGATACAACTTGAAAATCACGTTTGAGGATTTAACAGCCTTGAATATTTTAAAGGATCAGTCGTTTGTCGGTCTGGAAAATTACGCAACAGTACTGAAAGATAAGATCTTTCTTCTGTCTCTAAAAAATTCGGTTATCTTTACTGGCCTCTGTATCTTTTTCCAATTTACAATCGGCTTTGCCTTTGCTCTTTTCTTTAATAAGAAATTTCCAGGAAGAAATGTAATGAGGGCACTCATTTTAATCGCCTGGATGATTCCCCTGGTTATTACAGGAACATTGTTTAAATGGATGTTCGCCGGTGATCACGGAATCATCAACCATCTTTTTATGTGGCTGGGGCTGATCGACCAGCCGATTCATTGGCTGATCAATGACCATACTTCATTGTACAGCACCATCATTGCCAACATTTGGATCGGGATCCCGTTTAATATGATTATTTTGCTGGCCGGGCTTCAATCGCTGCCGGAGGAAACCTACGAAGCAGCTAAAGTCGATGGCGCAGGCAAGGTCCGCCAATTCTTTTCCATCACCCTTCCGCTTATGAAGCCTACTATTTTAACCTTGCTTGTCCTCGGCATCATTTACACGTTCAAAGTCTTTGATATCATTTTGATCATGACTGGCGGGGGACCTGTCAACAGTTCAACGGTTTTGCCGTTTTATTCCTATGAAATGGCGTTTACCAACTATAATTTCAGCCTTGGTGCCACCGTAAATACCATTATGCTCGGTTTATTGATCCTTGTGGCACTCGTTTATTTATGGCTGGTCAGAAAGGAGGAAAATGTATAATGAATTCGCTCCTTAAGGTAAATCAAAAATATTTTACAACGGTCATCGCCGTTATTTCGACCATCATCTTTTTGTTTCCGGTGTACTGGATGGTCACGACCTCCATTAAACCGATGTCCGGCATTTTGGCCACCACTCCGCAGCTAATACCTCACGAGATACAGTTTCAGGCGTATGTGAAAAACTTTATCCAAGACACAGAGATTCTGAGATTCTTTTTAAACAGTGTCATTATTGCTGCAGGTTCCATGATCTTAACGCTGCTGTTTGCTTCACCCTTTTCTTATGCTTTGGCACGGCTGGATTTAAGAGGAAAAGGGTGGATTATTGGTTTTATGCTGGTTGTCCAAATGCTGCCGAACATCATGCTTGCCTTGCCGTTCTTTATCCTGTTTTCAAAACTTCATCTATTAAACAATTTCATTTCCCTGATCATTGCCAATGCTACGCTTTCCATGCCCTTTGCCATTCTTGTGCTCCGGCCGTTTTTCATGTCGATACCTAAAGGGCTTGAAGAGGCAGCGGTCATTGATGGCTGCAGCCGCTTTACGGCGTTTTGGAAAATCATACTGCCATTGGCAAAGCCCGGCCTCCTTACCGTTGGTTCGTTCTGTTTTTTGCACGCATGGGGAGACTTGCTGTTTGCTTTAATATTAACGACGGACAAAAGCATCCGTCCATTGACTGTCCATTTGTACACCTTCGTCGGACAATATGGGACCGACTGGAATTCATTGATGGCGGTGGCTACTGTCTGTGTCATTCCCATCATCATCATTTTTATCGCATTTCAAAAGCATATCGTCGGAGGACTGGCTTCCGGGTCTGTTAAATAATAAAACAAATAAAAGGAGAGATTCTGATGAAACTGGGAGTATTTGCTGTGTTGTTTTCAAAAAAACCGTTTGGGGAAGCATTGGATTACATAAAAGAAAGCGGGCTGGATACGGTGGAGATCGGCACTGGAGGCTATATCGGTGATGCCCACTGCAAGCCTGCTGAATTGCTGGCGGATGAAGCCAAGTTGAATGATTTTAAATTTGCCCTGGAGTCGCGGGGAATACAGATCAGTGCACTCAGCTGCCACGGCAACCCGCTTCATCCCAATCAATATATTGCAGAAGAGCATCACCGCATCTTCCAGGATACGGTTCGCCTTGCTGCAAGGTTAGGTGTTGAACAATTGGTGACATTCTCAGGATGTCCGGGTGAATCTGAGTATTCCCTCCATCCTGTGTGGATTACTTGCCCCTGGCCTACTGATTTTTCTGAAGTGGTGGATTGGCAATGGAACGAGAAGGTCATTCCATACTGGAAAGAGCAAAATGATTTTCTAAAAGAACATGGAGTAAAAGCAGCTATCGAACCGCACCCCGGGTTTGTTGTTTACAACACGGAAACACTGCTGCGGTTACGAAGTGAATGCGGAGAACAAATTGGTGCAAACTTTGATCCAAGCCATTACTTTTGGCAGGGAATGGATCCGGTCGCCTGCATCCGGGCACTCGGAAAAGAAAAAGCGCTCTTCCATTTTCATGCAAAAGACACAAAAATCGATGGACAAAACCATCCATTGAATGGTGTACTTGATACAAAGAGTTACAGTGACATCGCCAACCGGTCCTGGGTGTTCCGAACCGTGGGTTATGGTCATGGAGAAGATACGTGGAGGGATATCATCAGTGCCCTTCAGACGGTCGGTTATGATGGAGCGATCAGCATCGAGCATGAAGATGGATTGATGAGTGTCGAAGAAGGATTCACGAAAGCAGTAGCCTTTCTAAAGGACAAATTGATTGAAGAAGGAGCTGTTGAGATGTGGTGGGCGTAAATCAAAAGCAGGTAAGGGTAGGACTGATCGGCTACAAGTTTATGGGAAAAGCACATTCCCATGCATATCGGGATGTGTCGTTTTACTTTGATACGAAGGCCAAGCCGGTCCTGCAAGCCATCTGCGGGCGCAATGAAGAAGGCGTGAAAGAAGCGGCAGCCAAGATGGGCTGGCAAAGCTATGAAACAGATTGGCGAAAACTTATTGCACGAGATGATATTGATCTCATTGATATCGTTACGCCAAACAACAGTCATGCCGAGATTGCGATTGCGGCGGCGGAAGCCGGGAAGCATGTTTTTTGCGAAAAACCGCTGGCCATGACACTGAAACAATCCCAGCGGATGCTGGAAGCCGTCGAGAAAAATGGTGTGGTACATATGATCAATCATAACTATCGGTTTGCACCGGCCGTTCAATGGGCAAAAAAACTAATCGAAAGCGGCCGGCTGGGACGGATCTATCATATCAGGGCGACTTATCTGCAGGATTGGATCATGGACCCCGGGTTCCCTCTCGTCTGGCGATTAAGCAAAGAGGTATGCGGTTCCGGAGCATTGGGGGATTTGGCCGCGCACAGCATCGATCTCGCCCGTTTTTTAGTCGGTGAATTCAAGGAAGTCAGCGGAATTATGGAAACGTTCATTAAAGAACGGCCCATTGTCGAAGACAGTTCGGGATTAAGCGGAAAAGGATCATCCGAACATAAAGGCTCTGTTGAAGTAGACGATGCAAGTGTATTCCTTGCCCGTTTTGAAAACGGTGCCATCGGGACGTTTGAAGCGACCCGCTTTGCAGGCGGCAACCGAAATGGGAACCGTTTTGAGATTAACGGGGAAAAGGGATCGGTTCGATGGGACATGGAAAACATGAACAATCTCGATGTCTATTTCCATGATGACGAAGAGGGCAACCAGGGATTCAGGACAATCAACTGTACGGAAGAGATACACCCGTATGCGGGTGCCTACTGGCCGGCAGCTCATATCATAGGTTACGAGCACACCTTAACCAACCTGATGGTGGAACTGATGGATGGCATTGACAAGGGATACAGCCCGCTGCCAAACTTTGTCGACGGTGTAAGAAACCAGGCGATATTGGAAGCTGTACAAGAATCAGCCCTGACAAAGCAATGGGTTTCCCTGGCAGATGTCCTTGAAAAAGCAAAAACATCGGTAAAAAGTTAGTTTGGTAACAGAAAACCCCTTAACAATTCAATTTGTTAAGGGGTTTTTTGTGTTGAGAAATAGTTTACAAGAAAAGTATTTAACAATATACAATTCTTTTACACTGAATTAACAAGGTTTTTACACTATGATTCTATACTTAGACAGAGAATAGGAAAAATTTTCATAAATTGATTTTCTTTTGAATCACCAGAAAAGACAGGAGGACAAAAATGAAAACAATTTTCAATGCGGTAATGAACCGTGCCATTCTAATGATCACGCTGATTGTATTAATTATGGTCTGGGGTGCTGTTGGCGCCTGGAAGATTCAGCGGGATTATCTGCCTGAAATCAGCAATGCAACATTAACAGTTTCCGCACAAGCCCAAAATTATTCAGCTGATCAAGTAAAAACCTCCATTACCAAACCTATCGAACAAGCCGTCAGAGTGGTAAATGGGCTCGAGGACATTGAAACAAGTTCGTATCAGGGAGGGTCGTTTGTACGGCTCAATTTTCCCATGAGCTATGATATGAAACAAGCTGAATCTGAGGTAAATGCTGCAATTGGGGATTTGGAGCTGCCAACAGGAGTACAAAAGCCGGTTGTTACCCGGTTAAGTACTCATTCGTTTCCGATTATGAGCATCAATCTGACCAGTTCATCTGCCAATGTAACTGAAAACGGGTTAAGAACCTTGATTCAGGATGAGATTGCGGATGAACTGAAAACAGTACCGGGTGTCAAAGATGTAAAGGTTACGGGAGGCGGAAAGGCGGGATACTCGTTACAGTTAAAACCTGAAAAGCTTAAGAGCGCGGGATTGACTATTGACGATGTTCGAACCTCATTGGAAAGAAACCATTCAACTATGCTCCAGGGTAATGTCACAAATCAAACTTCTTCCTTTCCCATTCAAGTAACCGGATGGGTATTAACGAAAAAAGACCTCATGCAGATGCCGATTAAACGGCAGGATGGTCAAATGATTCCTCTTTCCCGTGTAGCTGATATTTCAAATGCAGTGGTGAATCTTCAAACCATTTCAAGGACAAATGGAGTACCGAGTGTTCAGCTTGATGTACTGAAAACTTCCGGATCGACCATAACAGAAGTAGGCGAGAAGGTTAAAAACAAGCTGAGTACAATACCTGAGATCAAAAACCATGAAGTCAAATCTGCCATTCTTTTTGACCAAAGCAAAGAAGTAGAAGCTTCTTTAAAGGGATTGGTAAAGGAAGGGTTGCTTGGATGTCTCTTTTCAATGATTTGTGTCTTCCTTTTTTTTCGCCAGGTACGTTCCACATTGCTTATTGTTCTGTCACTGCCTGTCTGTTTACTGGCAACAACGGGTGTATTGTACAGCATGGGAATCAGTTTAAACTTACTTACAGTTTCAGGGTTGATTGTTGCTATGGGCCGCGTTGTTGATGACTCCATAGTCATTCTGGATAATATGAACCGAAAAGTTCAGGAGGCCGGCGGAAGAATCAGAAAGAATCTGGTAGCCGGAGCGGTTGCCGAAATGCTGCCTGCGATCATTTCTTCAACTGCCACGACCATTGCCGTTTATATTCCAATCGCTTTGATTGGAGGGCTGATCCGTTCTGCTTTTTCGGGTTTTGCGTGGTCTGTGGTCATCGCGCTTGTTATTTCTCTCACCGTTGCCATGTTTGTTGTGCCTGCACTTTATTATTTAGTCTCGAAAACAAGTTCCGGAAACTACCGCGATCCCCTTGAATCACATGCCGAAAAACTGTTGAACTGGGGATTTCAATATGAAAAGAGAATCGTTGCTGTCATCCTTATTCTATTTGTTCTAAGTGGTGCAGGAGCTGCTTTTTTACCGGTCAATTTTCTTCCGATGACCCATAAACCAGGCCAAATAGGTGTACGGGTAGAACTGCCGCAAACCACTTCATTAGAAAATATGGAAGCTGAGGTTGAAAAACTGGAGGACCAGCTAAAAGGAAACCATAAGATAAGCGGTTTTTCATCTATACTTGGATCATCCTTAACCCCGGAGTCGGATGATGTTTTCGATGCAGGAGGCGGCTGGATTCAACAGCCAAACGTTGCTAATTTATTGGTCAGCATTAAACCGGGGACAAATGTTGATTCATTTATGAAAGGATTGCAAAAACAGTTGGATGCACATTCAGGAAAAGCCATTTATACCGTAACGAATCAAAGAATAGCGGGAGATGATTCCCAGTTAAAAATTAATCTAACAGGAGCAGACACCGAAACATTGGAAGTCATGGGACAAAATATAGGACGTCGCCTCTCACATATTCCCGGCCTCGCAGTCGAGAACATGGCAGACGAGGAAGGAACGGTTAAAAGGTATCGCGTCAATCTCGATCAAAAAGCGATACAACGAAATGGCATTAAGGTAAATGATGTGCTCGAGAGAATACAGTTCTATACTTCAGAAGGAACCATCGGCCAGTTCAACATTAATGACACTTCATTTCCGGTTCTTTTCAAAAACACCCAGAATTTAAGTCAGAATGAAGATGCCTCAGATGCTTTAGCCCGATTAAGCAATGAAATGTTCACAACGAACAAAGGACAGCAAGTTAAACTCCGTCAGCTGGCAACTGTAGAGGCAGATACAGAGGGAACAGAAATCCAGGAAAAAGCCGGAAAGCCTTATGCAGAAGTTACCGCAAATATCATTTCAAGTGATCTGGGCGGTGTTTCAAAGCAAGTAAAAGATGAATTGGGAAAACTGGATTTACCGGAAAATATACACTATTCTTTTTCAGGGATACCCGAGCAAGTCAATGAAATGATCTATGAGATGGCTATAGCCCTTGCCTTTTCCTTGCTGCTCGTCCTGATGATTGTCAGTTTGGTATTTAAGGGCTTCAAGGGACCTTTATCTGTCCTGATCTGTGTTCCATTGGCCTTTATCGGTTCAGTCATCGCCATGGTTATCTTTCGTCTGGAATGGGATCTCGCAGCCCTGGTCGGGTTGTTAATGCTATCGGGGATTGTAGTTACGAACGGAATTGTCCTTGTGGATAAGATTGAAAGAAATCTAGCAAAAGGCGCTTATCTCGAAGAGGCTGTCCGTTCGGCAGCTTTAACAAGGGCAAGGCCGATCCTGACAACCGCTCTTACTACGGTATTAACGGTTCTTCCTCTGGCACTTTCTTCACGCCAGGATGCTCTGGTTTCACAAACACTGGCTATTGTAGTCATTGGCGGATTAGTCACTTCCAATTTCTGCAGCCTGATTATTGTTCCGGTTTTCTATAAGTGGGTGAACAGAAAAGCACTGCCTGTTGGAACTGAAAATGAGCGAAAAAAATATGCTTGATTGAAATCTGCAGCCTGTCGCTGCAGATTTTTATTTATTAAGAAACAGTTTGAATATTTTACATAGTGAATAAATTAAATTTACGTTGACGTAAAGAAATATTAAAAATTGAGGAGTATTCTAAACTAGAAATAAATACCAAGAATGATGGGAGAGAGGAAATTGTTTAAAAACAAAAAGAAGTTCATTACCGGAATCGCGCTCAGCACTGTTCTGCTTGGTTCTGCAAGTGTATATGCGACGGTGCAGGATCCTTTCGGAAAAAAGCTGGTCGGTCGGCAGCCGGGCGGTAAAGTTGTCACTCCGGTCAACCAACTGGTAACGCCTGCCGGCAAGCAAATTGAATTCGGCGGGAATCCTATTTCTTTAGCGGTAAATCCCAATGGTAAGACAGCTGTTGCATTAAACGGAAGAACTGATTATGGCGGTAATGGATTAAATGTCATTAATCTTGAAACCGGAAAACTCATGGCTACAAGTTTTAAATTAAAACTTTCTCACATGTGGGGGGTTGCCTATTCACAGGACGGAAAAGAATTGTATGCGACAGGTTCGACAGGCACAACCGGGAAAATTGTGGTCATGTCCGTAGCTTCAGATGGATCTCCAACAGTTAAAGCTACATATGATCTGCCAGAAGCAGCTGCAGGCGGCAATATTAATCCCCTTGACATCAAGGTGGCTTCAAATGGACAACTCTTAGTTGCGTTCAACCGGGATAACAGTCTGGCTATGATTAACCCTAAAAACGGGGAAATCACATCCAGAATACCGGTCGAAAACGCGCCCTCCAGTGTATGGGTGGACGGAGATAAAGCATATGTCACCAATCAGGGTGGACGGAAGCCAAAGTCCGGTGATGCCACGGTCGATTCTTCCGGAACACAGGTTGTAATTAATAAGAAAACAGGGGCGACATCTACAGGAACGGTTTCAGTCATTGACCTTAACACGAAGAAGGTAATCAAAAACATTAATGTTGGCGTCCAGCCCGAACGAATGACACAATCCGGCCAGTATTTGTTTGTAACCAATACCAACAGCGATTCTGTATCCGTTATTAACACAAAATCAAACAAAGTGGTTCAAACCATTGATGTAAAGCCGTATCCTAATTCAAAAAAAGGTGCAGCTCCTAACTCGATTAAAATGCTGGATGATCACCGTTTGCTCGTGACACTGGGAAGAGCAAACGCTGTAGCCGTCTATGATTGGCAGGGACCAAAGAAAAAAACTGAACTTCTCGGTTTGCTGCCAACCGCATGGTTCCCGGTAGATATGGAAATGGATTCCAAAAATAAAAAACTTATTGTCGCAAATGCCGATGGAGTAGGTTCCTTAGGGCCGGCACGTACATCCACCATTCAGGGTATTACGGTTTCCGGCCATTCTTCTTACGCTCAGGTGGGTTCCGTATCCCTAATGCCAATTCCGTCAACTGGAGACATTATTAAAGGGACGAAGAAAGTGTATGAAAATAACAATTGGTATGGCTTAAAGGACTTAAATGCAAAGGCTCGCGCAAACAAAAAGCCGGTGGCCATGCCTGAACGGGTTGGAGAGCCTTCTACCATCAAGCATGTGTTTTACATCATTAAAGAGAACAGAACCTATGACCAGGTACTCGGAGATTTAGGGAAGGGGAATGGCGAACCTGCTATCACTCAGTTCGGTGAAGAAGTGACACCGAATTTTCATAAGCTTGCTAACACCTATCCGCTCTTAGACAATTTCTATGTGTCTGGCATTCAATCAGCAAGTGGGCATCAATGGGTGATGCAAGGAACAAATACAGATTACGAGGACAAAGAAACAGATACAGCTAACGTAAGAAGCTACCCTGGCGGGGCAGGTGATCCAATGGCTTATGCACCGACTGGCCATCTGTGGGACCAAGCCCGCAAATATAATGTTTCTGTTGAGAACTTCGGAGAGGATACAACCGGATTTATTGGGCCGGAGGAGTTTGGAACGTGGACGGACTGGTACAATGATTATTTAAAACTATCTGGAAAACAGGAAGGGGATCTTCATGTTCCTGTGGGCCATTATAAGGTTACTTACGATATTCCTTCATTAGGACCAATCACGCACAAACCTTATCCGACGTTTGATATGAACATTCCAGATCAATATCGTTTTGAAATTTTCAAAAAGAAATTTGAGAAACATGTAAAAAATAATGACCTTCCCGCATTAAATACGCTTTGGGTAACAAATGACCATACCGCAGGAACAGCCACCGGAAATCCTACTCCACAAGCCATGGTGGCAGACAATGATTTGGCAGTCGGCAAGATTGTCGACCTTATTTCACATAGCTCGTATTGGAAGGACTCCGTGATTTTTGTTACAGAAGATGACGCACAAAACGGTTTGGACCACGTCGACGGACACCGGGAACCGGCTTACGTTATCAGTCCATGGGTGAAAAAAGGTGTTACCAACAGCCGGTATTGGACCGTCATCAACATGGTTCGCAGTATTGAACAAATTCTTGGACTTCCTGCGATGAACCAAAACGATGCTGCAGCTCAGCCAATGAACGAAATTTTCACGAACAAGCCAGATTTCACGCCGTATAAAGCTGAAGAAAACCGAATTCCGCTTGACACTTTGAACGGACAGCCGAAAGCCAATACCGTTGCGCTGGCCAACACTGAAGACACCACATCAACTTCAAAAGTACTGGCACAGAAATGGACGGAGTGGTCAAATAAGAACAAAAAATTCTTGAGCGGAAGAACCGCATCACCAGATGAAGTTAACGCCAATATGTTGAATCATGCCGTCTGGTATGCCACTAAAGGCTTTGATACTCCATATCCGGGAGATAAAGCACCTCTTGCTCCCGATGTCGTCGCTGAACAGCCCGAAAGCAAGGCACCGTCACCTGCCGATAACGACTAATATTGTATAGAAAGAAAGGGTCTCTCCGTTCAAGGAGAGACCTTTTTAATAAACATACATAAAATTTTCACAATTTGATGAATTAAGACAAAACCATAGCGAATAGCTGGATTTTATGGTTATAATAGGGTTAAAAATTTCAAGGAGCTGTCACAATTGACAACAACGTTAACAAAAGGACCTTATAAAGCTGATCACGTGGGGAGTTTTTTACGTCCTGAGCGAATTAAGGAGGCACGTGTCCTTCAGCAAAATGGAGACATTACGAGAGAACAGCTTCGTAAAATTGAAGATGAAGAGATTACACGTCTTGTGGAAAAACAAAAAGAAGCAGGGCTGCAGGCTGTAACAGATGGCGAGTTTCGCCGTGCCTGGTGGCATTTTGACTTTCTGGCTCAATTAGAAGGCGTGGAGCTATACGAAACAGATGCCGGCATTCAGTTTAACGGTGTCCAAACAAAAGCACACGGAATTAAGGTCGTGGGCAAACTGGATTTTAATGACCATCCGATGCTTGAAGATTATAAATTCCTGCATAATCTCGCAGGGGACCATGTCGCAAAATTCACGATCCCAAGTCCAAATATGCTGTTTTTCAGAGGTACAATTGATGAAGAGGTTTATCCGGACAAGGACGAGTTTTTCAACGATATGATTTCGGTTTACCAGAAAGCCATACAGGCCTTTTATGATGCGGGCTGCCGTTACTTGCAGCTTGACGATACAGCATGGGCTGTTTTCTTCTCTGAAAAAGGGCAGAAGCAGATTGCAGACAAAGGCTACTCCATAGAAGAATTACTTGAGCGGTTCACAGTTGCCATCAATAAATCCATTGCCCAAAAGCCCGAAGACATGGTTATTACCATGCACATCTGCAGAGGAAATTTTAAGTCCAGCTATACGGCAAGCGGAGGCTATGACAACGCTTCTGAATACATTTTCGGTAAACTAAAAGTGGACGGGTTATTTCTTGAATTCGATGATGAGCGTTCAGGCGGATTTGAACCGCTTCGCCATGTGAATCGCTCCGATTTACAGATAGTTCTTGGACTTATTACATCAAAGTTTGGAGAATTGGAAGATCCCGAACTCATTAAAGAACGAATTCGGGAAGCTGCCCGGTATGTTTCGCTTAATCAAATCTGTCTTAGTCCCCAGTGCGGATTTTCTTCCACTGAAGAAGGTAATCTGCTGACAGAAGAACAGCAGTGGGAAAAAATCAGGCATGTAGTTTCCATCGCGAACGAGGTATGGAAATAAACGTCACTTTAATATGTAAGAAAGCAAGAGTCATCCTGCGGGTTGGCTCTTTTTTAAAATTTTCTAAAAGTTTTATTGTCTCTTTCTTTCCTGTATGGTATGTTGTTTCTGCGAAAAATTGATGAAGGAATGGACTAAAACAGGATATCATCTCCCAAAATAGTAAGGAAAGTTCTTTTGAAAGGAGGATGGAAGTGAAAGGATTACTGGAACGCCTGGAGTTTTTAAAAAACAGTGATTCCATTACGGAGAAAGCTTATACCATATGCCGGAAAACCATTCAGAAATTTGTCAGCGAAAATGAAGCGGACCAGTACAGAATGCTGATTATACATCTCGCAATGGCTCTAACAAGGATTGAAAGAAAGCAAGAACTGATTCCGCCTCCAACCGATATCATGATGGGAGTCTATCGTTCTCCTAAAATGGAAGAGGCGCGGGGACGTGTCGCCTGGATTAATCAGCTCTTAAATAATAGCTTACCAGAAGAAGAAAAAGAGTTTTTATATCTCCATTTTGTGAATGTGCTATCAGCTTAAGTGTGAGACAAATAAAGAAGAACTTTAAAATGAGGTGGTTTCTATGAAATTTGACTATCATACTCACCATGAGCGTTGCGGCCATGCCCAAGACAGCATTCGCGCATACATAGAGGCTGCAATTGAAAACCATTTGGACATCATCGGAATCTCGGATCATTCACCCTATTTATACAGTGAAGAAGACCATCTTTTTCCAGGGATTGCAATGGCCAAAAGCCATTTCCCTCAATACGTTAAGGAAGTCCTTCAGCTGAAGGAAGAGTACCATGGAAAAATTGAAGTGCTATTTGGTGTGGAATCTGATTTTTTCCCCGAGCATGCTGAAATGTACCGCCAATACTATGAAAAATTCCCTTTCGATTACATCATCGGATCAGTGCATCACGTGAGTGGATTGAGTATTTTTAAAAGAAACCGGTGGGAGGGGCTAACGGAAAAACAAAAGCAGGAAACGAAAGAAATCTACTATGATTTAATTGAACAATCGGCCAAAAGCGGAATTTTCCAGATTCTCGGTCATATCGATGCCATGAAGGGATATTATCCTGCTTTTTCCAACATCCAGACCCAGGCAGTTGATCAAACGCTGAAAACCATCTCACAGTACGAAATCGCCATCGAAATTAACACCTCCGGAAAGAACAAAGACTGCGGAAGGTGGTATCCTGCTGATGAACTGCTCGAACGCGCCTTATTCCATGGTGTAGCCGTTACCTTCGGCTCTGATGCTCACACCTCTAAGCGGGTCGGTGATGAGTTTGAAGAAGTTCAGAAGCGATTGAAGGAGATCGGGTTCAAAGAGTGGGCGTATTTTAGAAACAAAACCCGTTACATGGCTAGTCTGTAATATCAATAAGAATGAGAGAGCTGAATAGTTCTCTTTTTTCTTTGCAAATAAAGACAATAATCGTTTAAATTAGGTTATTTACGGGGCTGAATTTGATTAGTAGCATAAAGAAAACGCTTACAATATGTCGTATAAACATTAAAAGGCGGCCATTGATGAAAAACATTCTGAAAAAAACAAAGGGGAAATTAAAAAAGCAAACAATTAGAAATCGGTATTTTGTTCTTTTGTTGAGTATGTCTGTTCTTCCTCTCTTCCTTCTGGGTTTCATTTCCTTTCAAATAGCAAAAAACACGATCATTCAAAATCAATTAAAAACAACACAAGATCATCTTCGAACGTCAAGCGAAGTTGCAGATCTTTTATTAAAAAACATAGTTAACATGGAACGATTAATTGCGTGGAATAAAGATATGGCACAAGATTTAAAAGAGAGTGACGTTCAGGAAACAGATAAACATGGCGATATATTTAAAGAAAATACTCCCAAGCAATTACGAAACATGCTTTCCAGTTATCTGATTGATACCCAGGACATTGATTCGGTCTGTATATTTAATCGTGATTTTCGATCATTTTGTTATGGCAATTCAGGAAGCATGGGTGATTTTGATAAAAATAAAGTATATAGCAGCATTTCTGGAAGTGATTGGTACAAAAAGACACTTCAATCAAACGGAAAGCCATTGTTTTTTGGTAACAATGTGTTAAATAGTCATTCACTTGATACTTTTTCATCCGTTAAACTTCTTAAGGACCCATCCAATTTAATTAAACCAGAGACTATAGGAATTCTTGTCGTAAATATTAAGACCTCGTTATATACTAAAGCTTTTAATAACGATCAAAACAGTTATCTTGTTATTGATTCATCGGGATCTGAACCAGTTACTGTTTATAACGCTTCTTCCAAAAAATTACCGCTTGTACAACAATCTAAAAACCTAAATTCATTAATCAACCAGTTTGAAAGAAAACATTACCTCATAAGCCAATACACCAATCAAACGACAGGCTGGACGTTTTTACAGCTAGTCCCGGAAAAAGCGCTGGTCAGCCAGTCAAACCAGATCGGAATAGTTACTTCATTAATTTCGGCCCTTATGGCTCTTATTGCTCTTTTTCTTTCCTTTTACTTATCAGGTACTTTAACACAGCCTTTTTTACAATTAAAAGCAATGGCAATGGAATGGAAAAAAGGAGTAGGTGTTTGGGCTCCCGGTAAAAAGCTGCCGCACGATGAAATTGCTGTTATCGGGTCTACATTCAAACAAATATCCGAAGAAAATAAGGACCTGAACCAAAGGCTCATCCGCTCGCGCCTAAAAGAAAAAGAAGCTGAGCTGAGTGCACTTCAAGCCCAAATCAAACCCCATTTTTTATACAACACACTTGATTTAATGTATTGGAAAGCGATCATGCACGATAACCACGATCTGGCCAACATGTCTATTGCTTTGTCGGAGACTTTTAAATTGAGCCTTAACAACGGAAACGAACTCATCTCCGTCAGTAAAGAACTTGAACATATTCAACATTATATGACCATACAGAACATGAGATATAGTCATCGTTTTAATTATCTATTTTCTGTAGAGCAGGAATTAATGGATAAAAACATACTGAAGTTATTATTGCAGCCCTTAGTGGAGAATGCAATCTATCATGGCTTGGAGCCTAAATTAGGAGAAGGTACTGTCAAGCTGTATGGAAAAATACGTGATGGATTCATTATTTTCACAGTGGAAGACAATGGAATCGGCATGGAGGACCTATCCACTACAGAATCAGGTTATGGCTTAAAAAATGTCCGTGAACGGCTAAAGTTGTACTATGGACCTTCAAGTGAGCTGGAAGTTTTTAGCGAGATGAATAAAGGCACCAAAATCCTAATTAAATTTAAAGAAGAGGCGGGGATGATGGCAAATGTTGAAAGCAGCTATATTTGATGATGAGCCTATTGTGCTCCAGGGCCTTCAAGCAATGATTAATTGGGAAAGTTATGGAATTGAGCTTATTGGCACGGCGACGGATGGTCTTTCTGCAATTCATTTATTTGAAGAGCATCACCCGGACATCATATTTACTGATATTCGCATGCCAAAATACAATGGATTAACTTTGATAGAAAAAATATTGTCCATTTCCCCTGAAACTATCTGCATTGTATTTAGCGGTTTTAATGAATACGAGTATGTAAAGCAGGCTATTAAACTGGGGGTTGTTGATTATTTGGAGAAACCAATAACGATTCCAATGATTAAAGATGTATTAGAAAAGATCATTGATCTGGTTCAAAAGAAAAGAACCGTGTCAGAGCTGAAATTACTTTGTGAAAAAAACAGAAGCGAACTCTTGGAAAAGGCAACATTGGATCTCTTGAATTGGGGGGCCCGTGCAGTTAAGAAGTGGCGGAAGTGTTTTGGAGATGGAGCAGTTAATATTAAACATATAACAGTTCTTGCTTTAACAGAAAGAATTGAACAACTGAAGAAGAAGGGATATGAAATTATTCATATTCAAAACGGTCCCCAACATCTCGCGGTAGTCTTACACTATGATTCTGATGTAAATGATCATTTGTCCCAACTGATGAATGAAATCAAAAATAGTGATGTATCAGGAGGAGCTGGTCGTACCTATAGTTCCCTCGACCATGCACCTCAAAGTTACTTAGAGGCTAAAAAGGCAATACGTTACGCCAAGTTTCTGGGACAGCATGGGTTAACTTCAGTAGAAGAAATAAGTGTAATTCCCCTTGGTACAGAGCAGCTAACAGATCAAGAAAAAGCCATAATTAATTGTTTGCGGACGGGGGATATAGAAGGCAGTTTAACTTCGCTTGATCAATTAGTAAATCAATTGCAATTAAATAAACAGTGCCCGGAGATTATAGAACAGGAAATGTTGAAAATCCTTTATTTAGCAATAGAGGCTGTGAAAGGCACAGGGAAAAACTTTACGCAGATTTATCATTCCGATTTTCTACCTCATGTAGAGATCAGGGAATTAAATGGATGCAAAGAAATGTTTCATTGGTTCCGGTTAAAATTTGAAGTGATTACTGAATGGATGGAACATGCAAAAAGGAACGATAAACATGAAGCTGTGGAAAAGGCATGTGCGTATATAAAAGAAAATTTTCACAGGGACTTATGCCTGCAGGAAGTCGCAGAATTTGTCGGTATGAATGCTACGTATTTCAGTCTTTTGTTTAAAGAAAAAATGGGGCTGTCGTATATTAAATACTTAACACATTTTCGTATGGAACATGCAAAAGATCTGCTGCAAGAGGGCAATAAAGTGACAGATGTCAGTAAAAAAGTTGGCTACCACAGTTATAGACATTTCTCGGAACTTTTCAAAAAACATTCAGGTATAAATCCTGGATTATATAAAAACTCCATTTAAGAAGTAATGTTTCCACATTACTTCTTTTTTATGCATTATTTTTGTAATTTTCAAAAAAATTAGTACATAAAACAAATTTTGTGTCACTATTCCTATAAAACTGTAAGCGATTACAATTAAATTGTAAGATTTACAAAATTAAAAAAGGAGATGTAGCCAATGAATACTTTTAAGAAAGGAATATCATTGATTTTTAGCATTATCCTTATTACCGGCCTTTTAACCGGCTGTAATTCAGGCGGAAAAAATGCCAACGGAGACGGCGGAGTAACATTGAAATTATTAATGGATAATTCGACCAACCAGGATGGAATCAGAGCCGTAGCTGATGCTATTGAGAAAAAATACAATATTAAAACCGAAATATCCACGCGCCCGGGAGGCACAGAGGGGGACAATGTAGTAAAAACCAGATTAGCAACAGGAGATATGGATGATCTCGTTTTTTATAATTCCGGATCTCTCCTACAGGCATTGAACCCGGCACAAAACTTTGTCGATCTAACAAATGAACCTTATATGAAAGATATTACAAACACCTTTAAGAAAACCGTTACAGTAAATAAAAAGATTTACGGAATCCCAGGTGGTTCTTCAAGGGTGGGAGGATGGCTTTACAACAAAAAGGTTTATAAAAAACTGGGATTGTCTGTTCCGAAAACATGGAAGGAACTTATGGCCAACAATAAGAAAATCAAAGCTGCTGGAAAAACAGCCGTCATCGGTACATATAAGGATGACTGGACATCTCAACTGATTTATTTAGCCGACAATTACAATGTAATGCAAAAAGATCCGGAGTTTCCAAAGAAATACACTGAGCATAAAGCAACCATTTCAAATTCACCTGCTGCTTTAAGAAGTTTTGAAAAATTGGAGGAAGTTTATAAAAAGGGCTATATGAATAAAGACTTTTTGGCGACTACCTATGATAATGGCTTGAAAATGCTCGCTGAAGGCAAAGGAGCTCATTATCCTATGTTAAGTTCAGCATTAACCGTACTCAACAAAAATTATCCTGACAAGATGAAGGATATCGGTATTTTCCCACAACCCGGTGACAGCAAGAACAGCAATGGTTTTACAACGTGGATGCCAAGTGCTTTTTATATCAATAAGAACGGCTCTAATGTAGAAGCTGCAAAAAAATGGGTGAAATTTTTCGTATCCTCAGAAGGCCTCAAAATTTTCGCTTCAAAAGATAAGCCGGAGGGTCCTTTTGTTGTAAAAAATGCAAAGGTTCCTAAGAGTTCTTATCCGGCCGTAAAGGAAATGCTTCCTTACTTTGACTCAGGCAAAACAGGTTTAGCTTTGGAGTTTATAAGTCCTGTTAAAGGACCAAGTTTGCCGCAAATCACAACAGAAGTAGGAAGCGGAAATAAAACTGCAAAAGCTGGTGCCGCCGCTTACGACAAAGATGTTGAAAAACAGGCAAAACAACTCGGATTATCAGGCTGGTAATTTATTCTGAATCATTGCAACGATCCCTTGAGAGGGAGATGGGGGGTAATCTTAATGACAAGCAGTTTAAGCAAAAGGTATACCTATTACTTCTTGTTGCCTGCTGGAATTGTTTATTTGGTATTTTTCATCTTTCCAACGGTCATGTCTCTGTTTTTCAGTATGACATGGTGGTCATTGACTGATTGGAAATTTATAGGGTTTGACAATTTTAAAACTTTTCTTACAGAAGATTCGTTAAATGTTGGGTTTAAAAATACGATAATTTACGCAGTCGTCACCTGTGGTTTAAAAGTAGTTCTAGGCTTGCTTCTTGGTGTTTTTCTCTGTACAAAGCTCAAGTCAGTCGGCTTTATCCGGTCAATGGTTTTTTTTCCAACGCTGCTCAGTACAATAGCAGTTGGCATTGCTTTTACCATGATGATGCATCCTTCACAGGGACTGTTCAATGTCACCCTGAAAGCAATGGGAATTATAGGACCTGACTGGCTTGGGGATACAAAAATTGCTTTGCTTTCTGTAGCATTGGTGGATGTCTGGAAAGGAGTAGGCATTGCAACAGTCATTTATATTGCAGGAATTATGTCCATTCCCAACGATTATTATGAAGCGCTAATGATCGATGGAGGAAACTCCTTCCATAAATTTTGGAACATTATTCTACCGCTCAGCAAACCTGCGATGAATTCGGTGATTATTCTATCATTTATCGGAGGACTTAGAACTTTTGATTTAATCTGGGCAATGACAAAAGGCGGACCGGGATTCAGTACCGATTTAATCGCTTCTATTATTTATAAGCAGTATCAGGGAGGATTCTATGGCCTTTCTACAGCAGGAAACGTCATTTTGTTCATTGTAGTTTCTGCCTTAGCCTTTCCGCTATATGCCTATCTTAATAGAAAAGAGGTGGATCTATGATAACCAAAACAATAAAACGTTCGCAGTTCAATCCTTTAGTAGTCAGAAGCAGTAAAAAAGAAAAACCAAGGAGCAAATCTAAGTGGGCGATTGAATTTATGGCTATTTTAATGACCATCTTTATTTTCGGTATACCCTTTTATTTTGTGATTATTAATGCAGTTAAAGACGCAACAGAGTCTGCTTCATTAAATATGGCATGGCCAGCTTCTTTCCACATTATTGATAACATTAATGCTGTGTTCCAAGCCCAAAATGGCATGATAATGCGAGCTTTCTACAATAGCATAATGATCACCCTGCTATCGATTTTCCTGCTGATTATTATGGGTTCCATGGCAGGATATGTTCTTCAGCGAAAAAAGAGCAAGCTGTCTCCATTGTTTAATTTTCTGATCCTGGCAGGTTTGATTATCCCTCCAGCTATTGTACCGACAATATGGGTGCTTAACAGTATCGGCTTATTTAAAACCATGCCAGGAATTGTACTGGTAGAGGTGGCTCTGCATCTCCCGTTTACTGTTTTACTCTATAAAGGTTTCATGGCAACCATACCAAAAGAAATTGAAGAAGCTGCCATAATTGACGGCTGCACAAAAAGCAAACTATTCTTTCACATTATATTTCCGTTACTCAAGCCTGTATCTTCCACGGTTATCGTTCTGACAGCAGTTGCTGTTTACAATGATTTTGTAAACCCATTATATTTTTTTCCGGGGTCTGAAAACGCGACACTGCAACTGACTTTATACAACTTTACGAGCATGTATAAAACAGAATGGAATCTTTTGTTTACCAACATTTTATTAATTTCAATACCACCATTGATTCTATTTATTTTCTTCAATAAAAAAATAATATCGGGAATGACATCCGGATCCATAAAATAGGAGACAAACAAGGAAAAAAGGGAGTAGGAGGCTAAAGTGAAAATCATTTTAATTTCTTTGGATACCTTGCGTGCTGACAGGTTGAGTTGTTATGGCTACGGACAGCAGACAAGTCCGTATATCGATTCAATCGCCAGTCAAGGCGTTTTATTCGAACAAGCTTTTCCTTCGGATATACCTACTGAAGTAGCACATACCAGTATTTTTACTGGAAAGACCGGTTTGACTACAGGCGTTGTTTCACATGGTTCTCCATCCTCTTTTTTATCCAAAGAGCATTCATGGCTTCCTGATATTATGCGTAAATCAGGATTTACCACCGCTGCGGTTGATAACTTGTACCATCTTAAAGAATGGTTCGCAAGGGGGTATCAGTATTATATAAATACTGTTGGAGCAAAAAGATGGATTGATGGGCAAAAGGTTAATGATTTGGCAAAGTCCTGGATCAAGGATCATAAAGATGAAGATTTTTTTCTCTTCTTGCATTATTGGGATCCACATACACCATATTTGCCACCAGAACAGTATGTACCTCAATTCTATGATTTTGCCAGTAATCCGTATGATCCCAAAAACAAAAGCATGGAACCAGCCTTTAATCATCCCGCTTATCCATTTTTTAAGCATCATCATTATGATCTTCTGGAAGGAGTGACGGATATTAACTATCTGGATGCGTTGTATAATGCCGAAATCCGTTACCTGGATGACTTGCTTAAAGACCTGGATACTTGCCTATCTGATCAGGGGATTACAGAAGATACCATGTTGATTTTGTTTGGTGATCACGGTGAGAGCTTAACGGAACACAATATATTTTGGGATCATTGCGGTTTATATGAACCAACTGTTCATATTCCCGTGATTATCCGTTGGCCAGGTCATATTAGAGGCGGTACGCGAGTGAAAGGGATGATCCAGCATACCGATCTTTTCCCAACCATTTTAGAGGCGGTGGAAAGCGAATTTCCGAACCGTGTTGATGGACAAAGCCTTTGGCCGTTAATTTATGGATCTAAAAAGGGAAACTATGATGAAGTTTACTTGAGTGAATGTGCTTGGCAAGCTGCAAGAGCTATTCGGACAGAACGGTATAAATATATCAAAAGCTATGATGGAGGACCATTTACCAGACCGCCCAGTGAACTTTATGATTTACACAAAGACCCCTATGAATTAACCAATTTAGTGTCTGCCCTCCCGGATCTGGCTGAACAATTTGAATCAAAGCTTAATTCATGGGTTAAGGTGAAAAACGGTGATAGGGAAGATCCCTTATTGATGACACTCCAAAGAGAGGGTCTTCCTTTTAAAAGGCGAATTGAAAAAATTCTTTCCTCCCACGGATTGACATGGGAGGAATGGAAGAAGGACCCGAGGCGTGAACGGCTGGAGTTTTCCAGTCAAATCATCACATAGCTATTATTTTGCTAATAAAGGAAACAGTTCTCCTTGCAATCTTTCATCTTTTTGTAAGTTTAGGCCATCTGTAATGATATGGTTTTTCCCATTAAACGTTGTACCATCAGGCATATAAATGATAACAAGTGCCCTTCTTGGCTTATCGGTCGTATTCGAATGTGCGAAATGAAAGGTGAGGCCATGATGAAAGGTACAGCTTCCGGCTTTCATTCTTATTGTCACAGGTGAGTTTTTTGGAATAGCCACTGATGAAGATTGTTCGAATATATTGGCAGGCTCTGCAAGATTGATTGGTTTCAGATTCTCTATTCTATGAGATTCAGGCAAAAACTTCATGCAGCCATTTGTTTCATCCACATCATCCAACGCAATCCATATTGACAATGCCTTTTTACCTGCCTCTCTGTTCATTGGCCAATAGGGGAAATCCTGGTGCCACGGTGTGGGTTTTGAATCTCCAGGCATTTTAAAAAGCGCATGATCATGAAACAATCGTATGCCATCTGACCCACTTAATTTCAGGGCAATACTGGCCAATTTAGAATCCAGTACAAATTTAGCAATACCTTGGTGATCACGCCATAAATTTACCTTCTGATTAAGTACCCTGTAATAAGCACCTCCTTTTTTATCGGTTTGGACTGATAAATTTGCGGGGGCCTCCATAGCATCATTTATAATGGACTGCAGTTCTGTGAGGTCATTCTTAGATAAAACATTATCAATTTTTACAAACCCATTGTTGATATAGAACTCTATTTGTTCCCGGGAAAGCAAGTTTTGGATATCCGTCTTAATCATCTAATCCCTCCATCGATAAATTCTTAGCTTCATAGTAGGCTAATCAATAACAGACTGCTTGGTCATTTGAACAAAAAAGTTGGAGAATCTGCTATATGACTTGAGTTTGCATCAGGTAAGGAGGCTTTATGAAACTGGCGTCGGAAACGTTTTTTAACAACAGTGCTTTCTCATTCTCAATCTTTCCCTATACCTTTAAATCCAATGAATCTATTCATTTGCATTATCATGAATTTTTTGAGTTGGGATATGTAATGAATGGCACTGGTTATCATTTGTACATGGACAACATTTATCCCATTAAGCAGGGAGACGTCTTATTAATAGAGCCTGGCAAGCTGCATGGCTATCAGTCTGACAAAACGGATCCCTTGTACGTTTGCAATGTATTGTTTCAACTTCCTTTTCTAAAAGATATTGCGGATATCCAAAGAAACTTATCCTGCTTTTCAAATCCAGGTTTTGCTCCTTTACTTGGGGACCGGGAAAATATTAATGAACGATTGGCATTGACTGGTTTGGAACATCTGGAAATCAGCTTGCTGATTAAAAAAATGATGAATGAATATCAGGGGAAAGAGGCTGAGTATCAGCTTCTTATCAAAGCAAAATTCATTGAACTTTTCACCTTGCTCAGACGGTCGACCCGGAGTCATGAAGTGGATGTTCGGAGCACAGAAGTGAAGTGGATGGAGGAGGTGTGCAGTTATATAAATATGTATTACAACGATCCCCTGTCACTCGATAAGATGAGCAAAGTAGCCGGTATGAGCAAATCAAATTTTACTTCAAAATTTAAACAGACAATCGGAAAAACATTCGTGGAATATCGTAATGAAATTCGAATAAAAGCTTCTTGCGATTTATTGAGAGAAACGGACATGAAAATTATTAACATTGCAAATGAAGTAGGTTTTGACGATATCAGCCATTTTATTCGGACATTTAAACAGCTTACCCGGGTGACTCCATCTGAGTATCGCAAAAAACACAGTCAGGTGTGGCTGAATTGACCATCAACTTGGCAGTATTGACCATGATTAATACCTTGTTTACCCGTATGATGGCTATAAGAAATTCACTTTGATCAAGGAGGGAAAATGAAATGACGTTAAAAGTTGGAATAGTAGGAGTAGGAAACATCGGGAGTATCCACGCTTCTGTTTATCATGAGAACCCAGAGACAGAAATTGTGGCGGTGTGTGATATTGATCGAACGAAAGCGGATGCTGCTGCAACTAAATTCGGGGCAAATGCCTTTTACTCCGTGAATGAAATGCTGGAAAGTAAAACTGAATTGAATCTCGTAAGCGTTTGCACCAAAGGCGAGGAAAATGGAAGTGAACATTTCGATCCGACGATTCAGCTTCTAAGTGCAGGAATACCCGTATTAGGGGAAAAGCCTATATCCAATCAAATTCAGGAAGGCAGACAAATGGTTGACCTGGCGAGAACAAACCGTGTCCCTTATGCCATTAATTTAAATCACCGGTTTACACCTGCTTCAGAAAAAGCGAAAGAGTGGGTGTTAAATCAGCGGCTGGGCAAACTTCATATGATTAATATGCGGATGTGGATTAACAACCCTGTAGAAAGTTCACCATGGTTTCATTTAAGAGCTCTGCATCCTCACTCTTTTGATGTTATGCGTTATTTCTGCGGCGATGTCAAACGAGTGGCTGCTTTTATGATGAAGGGAGAAGGGCGTTCAATTTGGTCGAATACCCAAATCATTTTGGAATTTGAAAACGGAACGATTGGAAATCTCGTGGGAAGCTATGATGCTGGAGCAAGCTATGGGCTTGAACGTTGTGAAGTGGTCGGTTCCAAAGGCCGGTTTGTTTTGGAGGATGCGTGTGAACATTTAACCTTCTATCCAAGAAACAGTATTGAAACGGAGACCTACAGTTACCTGGGCGGCATGGGCTCATTTAGTGAAACTTTTAAAAGCAGGATTGATCACTTTATCGATCAGCTGCGTTCAGGAGCAACTTATGATGAAATTAGCGGATCAGGTGAAGATGCTTTAAAGGCACAAATGATCATTGAAGCAGCGATTGAGTCATGGGAAACCGGACAAATTGTGGAAGTCAAAAATACATTGTCAGTTACAGGAGGAAAAATATGATTAAACTTGGTGTGAACTCAGTTTTGTTTAAAGACTTTGATTTTGAAACCGCTGCCAAACATATTGCTCTAGCAGGGTATGACGGAATTGAAATTGCCGCCATCAAAGGCATGTGTGAGCATTTAGCTTTAGAACGATGGGAAGAACAAAGCAATGACATTGTAAAGATTACTGAAAAATACGGCCTGGAGCTATTGTCGATGGAAGTTGCTTCACTTGATGAAGAACGTCTTGAGAAAGCTTTTGAAGCCGCCGCTGCAATGAAGATCCCTGTAGTTAATGTCGGACCTGGCGGTAAGTCTGAACAAGAAGGGGACCTTCAGCAATCCATTGGAACACTCAATCGGTTATCAAAAAAGGCAGAGACCTATGGTGTCACGCTGTGTGTAAAAGCTCATGTGGGACAATCAATTTTTAACACACCTACTACCATGGAAGCCATTAAAGGAGTTACCTCCCCGGCCTTTGGCATAGATATGGACCCTAGCCATATCTACCGAGGAAATGAAAACCCGGAGGATGAGATCCGCAAGATTATTGGTCAGGTAAAACACGTTCACATTCGGGATTGTAAAGGACGAACCCAAGGGCCAGGAGCGATTGAGAATCAGGCATGTGGCCGGGGCGACATTGATTTATTTAATTACTGCAAAGCATTAGTTGATGCAAACTATTCGGGTCCAGTTTGTTTAGAAGTGATCGGTGCAAAGGAGCATTCACTTACTCAAGTTTCCATCATTGCTGCCGAAAGCTATGGTTATTTGAATGCATGCTTAAAATTTTTGAAAGCCAACCAGCCAAATCTGGTATAGAAGGGGTTAATACCAATGAATAAAAAAACGAACATTATTCTTTTTGGCATAGACAGCCTCAGGCGGGATCACATGAGTTCATATGGATATCACAGGCTTACTACTCCACATATAGACAAGCTTGCCGAAAAAGGCGTCTTGTTTAAGAACCATTTCAGCCCGAGTATACCTACCACTCCTGGCTATGCATCCATGCTGACAGGGATGGATTGCTTTGGAACCGATATAGTTGCTCTTCGGCATGAAGGTCCGATGGGCGATCATGTGCAAACACTGGCAGAAGTGCTAAACAAGCAGTCCTACAATACGACTTGTGTTGGATTCAGCGGGAATCCTTCTTCAAGGGGATTTCAAAACTATCTTGATTATGAAGCATGGCAACCTGATGAAACAGGACGTTGTCCTAAAGCTGAAAATTTAAATGATGTTGTCATACCCGAATTGAAACGGCTTGCTGGTGAAGAGGCCCCTTTTTTTCTCTTCATCAGACACATGGATCCTCATTCTCCATATCTTCCACCAAAGCCGTTTGAAAGGTTATTTTATGATGGAGATGAAAAGAATCCTGCTAATCAATCATTAAAAGCGCTGTATGAATTCAAACCTTTTGCAGATTTTATGAAATCTTGGATTCCCGAAGGCTGCACTGATTCGGAGTATGTGGATGCACAGTATGATGGTGCTCTTGCGTATATGGATGCCTGCATTCAAAATATCTTAACTTCAGTTGAAGCCTTAAATATTGCAGAAGAAACGTTGATTGTCATTACATCAGATCATGGAGAAACATTAAACGAGCATGATTGCTGGTATGATCATCATGGTCTTTATGATCATAATCTGGTCGTTCCGCTCATTATTAAATACCCGGGTAAAGTGCCTGAAGGGGTCACAGTATCTAGTCCGACATTTATTAAAGATATTATGCCAACGCTACTCGAATTGATTGAGATCGAAACAGATATCCCTTTTGACGGGGAAAGCCTTGTTTCCCAATTGAACGTTACACACGAGAGTGAAAAGCAGCCAGCAGAATTTTATATCACCGAATGTACCTGGATGCGAAAGCATGGATGGAGAACACATGAGTGGAAATTAATTTGTGCGCTTGAACCGGATCTCCATTTTAAGCCGGAGATTGAATTGTACAACCTGAAGCAAGATCCTTTGGAGCTTAATAACCAAGCGGAACAGGAACCTGAAACTGTTCAAATATTGATGGAAAAAATGAATGATTATATTTCCGCCAGAGAAAAGCAAACTGGACGGCCAAATCCGATGTATAAAAATTTAAACTGGCATGGACTGGACCGGGGGCCGTTTCAATCTTCCCAAGAGGCATATGATTCCATGTATATTGGCTCCATTCATACTGCCAGAAGGCTGCAAGCTAAACAAAAAAAGGAACAGAATGTATAAAACATTACAGAATGCTTCGAGGATGATCCTCGAGGCATTTCCATCATAAAGGAGTGCAAAAGAGTGTTAAAAGCAGCGGTAGTCGGTGTTAACCGGATCGGACAGAAGCATTGCTATTATTTACAGCAAAACCCTGATGTTGAACTTGTAGCGATTTGCGATCTGAATCAAGAACTGCTCCGGTCAGTGGGACAGAAGCTCAATGTCAAAACGTATTCCCTTTTAAAAGAAATGCTTGTAAATGAAGCACTTGACCTTGCCATTATAGCTACCGGGGGGGAAGAAAAAGGTTCCCATCATTATGAACCTGCCATGGCGGTTATTGAAGCAGGAAAGGATGTTCTGATTGAAAAACCACTTTCCAATCGTATTGAGGAGGCAGTTGAGCTGGTAAACTATGCTGCACAGCAAAACGTTCGTCTGGCCTGTAACCTCAATCACCGGTTTGTACCGGCTGCCTGGCAGGCAAAAAAGTGGATTGAAAACGGAGAGTTAGGAACACTGCTGTACTTAAATATGAAGTTAACAATTGATAATAAAAATGAGTCCAGTCCCTGGGTTCATATGCGAGCTCTGCATTCCCATTCAATCGACGTTCTTCAATACCTTGGCGGAAATATTAAACGGGTTCAGTCATTTATGACCAAAGGACCTGGAAGAAATAGTTGGTCTACCGCTTCTATTAATCTTGAATTCGAGTCTGGTGCAGTGGGACACTTAACCGGAAGCTATGATATGGATAACCATCACCCTATTGAATATTGTGAAGCAGCGGGGCATAAGGGACGGCTGACTATAGACAATGTATATGAAGAACTGACATTGTTTCCACATTCCAGCAAGGAAAGCCGGTCGATAAGAAACTCAGTCTTAACGGGAATGAACGGATTTGATGATACATTCAAGAACAGGATTGATGTATTTATAAGTGAAATCAAGCAATCGGTCTCTCCTTCAAAGATCTCAGGCTCTGGCCTTGAAGCTTTATCCGCACAGCAAGTGATCGAGGCAGCCATTTGTTCACAGGAGGAAAACGGGGCGGTTATTGACGTAAAGCGCACGTCAATAAGTGTCCTCCATAATTGATGAAAAGGTGGGAAGTATGGATAAGCTGCCAAATATATTGCTCATTACTGTCGATCAGCAACGGTATGATTGCCTTGGGTTTGTAAAAACGTTTCCAGTACGAACGCCTAATCTGGATCAATTGGCAGCTGAAGGCTTATCTTTTACAAATGCCTACTCTCATTTACCCGTTTGTGGTCCTGCAAGGCAATCCTTCATTAACTGCAGACGGCCGGAGCTGATTGGAGGCCTTTGGAATTACTCAGGCGGTTTAAAAATACCTGCCCTGGAACCTGAAGAGTATTCCTGGGCCCGTACGTTAAAAGAAAAAAAGTATCAGACGGGCTACATTGGAAAATGGGGGGTTCATCCACAGTATGACGCTACTTATTACGGATTTGACCAATGTGTTCAGGAACAGGAATATATACAATACCTTAATGAACTTCATCCAAAGTCTACTGCAACCAGATCCTTTTTTGGCCAAAAAAGTCCCATCCCGCTAAAGAATACCAAAACACATTGGACAGCTGAAAAAGCGATCACAATGATTCAGGAATATTCCTTAAAGGATGATCCCTGGCTTATCAGGGTTAATTTTTCAGAACCTCATTTGCCATGCGAACCCTCAGAACCTTTTTCTGATTGGTACCGTCCAGAAGATATACCAATGTGGCCGTCATTTACTGAGACCTTTACGAATAAACCATATGTTCAAAAACAGCAGTTGCATAATTGGGAGGTGCAGGATTTTACTTGGGATGATTGGGCCCCCATTGTTGCCAGATATTATGGCATAATCAGCCAGCTGGATGATGCGATCGGAAGAATACTGACCTCTTTACAGCGTCAGTCTGATGCATTGAACACAATAGTTATCTATACAAGTGATCACGGGGATTTATGTGGAGGTCACCGTATGATGGACAAACATTATGTTATGTACGAGGAGGTAGTAAGAGTTCCTCTCATCCTCTCCTGGCCAAACATTATTAAAGCCGGTGTCTGTGATCAATTTGTTTACAATTTCTTAGATCTTCCACCAACTATTCTTGATTGGCTCAATCTTCCTATACCTTCCTTTGCACAAGGGCAATCTCTTGTGCCGCTTATTAAAAATCATCATATGCCATCTTGGAGAAAGGAGGTTATTGTTACGTATAATGGCCAACAATTTGGTTTATACACACAACGGATGATCCGAACCATTCAATGGAAATATGTATGGAACTTAACCGATGTGGACGAATTGTATGACCTTAAAAGTGATGCTAATGAGCTTAATAATCTCATTTGCGAGCCATCACATGCGGACCTTTTAAAACAATTACGTGAAACGCTTTTTAAAGAATTGGATCAGCAGGGTGACGGCATTGTAAAAAATCAATGGATGAAAAACCAGTTGCTCAAGGGCAATAAAAATTAAAGGGGACAAGAATGCAGACAATGCGAGTAGAGAGCGCAAAATATATGACGGAAATGGATTTTCCATTTTGGGTTAAACGGTTTATCCATACGGATTTTAATATTCCGCCAGCCCATTCTCATGAATTTGTTGAACTCATATTTGTGGTTAAGGGCAAAGGAGAGCACGTTTTTGAAGGGGTCTCATATCCTATTAAACAAAATGATATATTCATAATTAACCCTGGAGAAGTTCATACTTACACGGTGCAGTCGGGGGAATCTCTGGAAATAATAAATTGTTTGTTCCTACCCAATTTGATCAACCATAAGTGGCTAAAAGAACTGGGCATATCAGAGTCCATGGATTTCTTCTATATACATCCCTTCCTTAATGAGAAAGAAAGATTCCATCACCGCATAAACCTAAATGACAGGCACTCTACTAGAATACTCGATCTGCTCAACGCCTTGATGTTTGAGTTTGAAGCCAGAAAGCCATGCTTTATGACGTTGGTCCGATTACAAATAGTTGAGCTGTTTATCCTGTTATCGCGGATATTTAATGAGAAAAGAATAAATTCATTCCATTCAAGCGAGAGTAACCAGGACAATATTATTGTACAAAGAATACGCGGTTATCTGGAAAGGCATTATGATGAAAAAATATGCATCCCGGAACTGTGCCATCTTTTTGGAATCAGCTCCCGCCATTTAAATCGTGTATTCAAAAAAGTATGTGGAAAAACAGTCATTGAATGGGTCCACCAAATTCGAATTGATAAAGCAAAATATCTTCTCATTCATTCTGATGAAAAAGTAATTACCGTTGCCACAAAGGTCGGTTATGAGGACCCTGCCTTTTTTAGTAAACTTTTTCAAAGAATGGTCGGTTGTTCGCCGGGTAAATACAAATTAAAAGAACAATAAAAAAGCAGGCCACCAGGTTTGCTTTATTTTTATTTTACAAGTATTTACTTTTTTAGGAGGCAGGTCTATTATAGAAGATAATTTAATAGCTGAATAATCTGATAACTTTATTTTTAAAGGAGAGGAATGGTAATGATGTTAGATTCTATTTTTATGCAGCCGTTATCAAATTGAAAGGTGTGTGAAAAATGACAGCGATGAATCTCGCCTATCTACTGAGCAAGTCAGCAGCCGCTTATCCTGATCATAGGGCGATCGTTTATGGAGAAAAGACTTTAACGTTCCGACAGCTGGATGACCGGGTTAATCAGTTGGCAGCTGTGCTGAAAGCTAACTTGAGTCCCGGAGATCGGGTCGCAATTTTTTCCCCGAACCGTCCGGAAATTCTTGAAGTGATGTTTGCGGTTTGGAAG
The DNA here is from genome assembly GCF_030418125.1 of Fictibacillus fluitans. GTDB lineage: Bacteria > Bacillota > Bacilli > Bacillales > Fictibacillaceae > Fictibacillus_C > Fictibacillus_C fluitans. Next base: position 166,592 of record NZ_JAUHTR010000001.1, read on the forward strand.
GCGGGTCTAGTTGTTGTTCCGCTGAACTTTCGTCTTCATGAAAATGAAGTACTGTATATTTTGAATCATAGTGATGTTGCCGCCTTCTTTTATGATGGGGTTTATCAGGAACAAGTGAAAGGAATGAAGGGAAATCTATCAGCCTCGCTGTGTATTTGTTTCGATCAAGAGTACGAAAACCTTTTGGGGCAGGGGAAGAATGGTGTAGAGATGGCCGCTGTCAATGGTGACGATCTGGCCTGGCTTTTTTACACCTCCGGAACGACCGGACGTCCAAAGGGAGCGATGCTGACACATCGGAATTTGCTGTTGATGGTCCTTAGTTTATGTACCGATTTATATTCATTCAGCCATAGCGACATCGGCTTGCATGCGGCTCCCTTAAGCCACGGGTCCGGATTATATGCATTGCCGCTTATTGCCCGGGGCGGAACCCAAGTTATTTTGGAATCAAGCAACTTCAAGCCTGAACGTGTTTTTGAGCTCATCGAAAAACATCAAGTGAGCGTTTTGCCGTTTCTTGCGCCAACCATCGTGAAGCGGTTAACCGACTCCGTTACGAAAAAACAATATAAGCTCGACAGCCTTGCCTGCATTCTGTATGGCGGTGCACCGATGTATGTGGAAGATTTAAAAGCGGCTATCCATTCTTTCGGTCCTATTTTTGCACAGGTGTATGGACAGGGAGAATGCCCGATGACCATTACGGGCTTAAGCCGCGAACAACATCTGCTGGAAAACATTGAAGTTTTATCATCTGCTGGAACAGCCAGAACAGGAGTAGAGATAGCCATTTTTAATCCTCAGGGCAATAAACTCCCAGTTGGACAAACCGGGGAAGTAGCCGTTAAAGGAGATTTGGTAATGAAAGGGTATTGGAATGATCCGCCAGCTACTGAAAAAGCGATAAAAAATGGCTGGCTCCTTACAGGGGATGTTGGAAACATCGACGGAAAAGGATTTTTGTACATTCTGGACCGTACGAAAGACATGATCATCAGTGGAGGCAACAATATTTATCCCCGTGAAGTGGAGGAAGTGCTGCTTCAGCATCCGTACATTGATGAATTGAGCGTGTTTGGCATTCCTGACCAAGAATGGGGTGAAGCGGTTTGTGCAGCCATTGTTATAAAAGAAGGGCAGAACCTCTCAGATCTGGAAATAAAGGAGTATTGCAAAGCGCATTTAGCAAGCTATAAAAAACCATCCACTATTCATTTTGTAGAAACGTTGCCTAAAAATGCCTATGGGAAAATCATGAAAAAGGAGCTACGAGCTCACTACTCAAAAAATTTCTCTTTATAACCATTACATACGCAAAGGAGCATGTCTCGTGAAAAAAAGCCGAATTTTGTTCGCCAGTCTGGCCGGGTCGGTTATTGAATGGTATGACTTTTATTTATATGGAACAGCTACAGGCCTTGTTTTTTCGACGCTTTACTTTCCCTCACATGATCCGGCGATTTCTCTTCTTCTCGCATTTTTAACCTTTGGCGCCGGGTATGCCGCACGACCACTGGGTAGTATTATCTTCGGTCATATGGGGGACCGGATCGGAAGAAAAGCATCCCTCATTTTTACGTTGATTGGCATGGGAGGCAGCTCCATGCTGATCGGTGTACTTCCCACGTATGCGCAGGTTGGATTGCTGGCGCCTGTGCTGCTGGTTGTGCTCCGCCTGATTCAGGGAATTGCCCTGGGTGGCGAATGGGGAGGAGCCATTTTGCTGGCAACGGAGTATGCACCGAAAGGACTGCGCGGGTTATATGGATCCATTCCGCAAATGGGTGTTCCGATTGGCCTGGTTACGGGTTCATTCAGCTTAACGTTAATCAGTTACCTGACAACAAACAGTCAGTTTATGGCATGGGGATGGAGGATTCCCTTTTTGCTGAGCGGTGTACTTATTGCTTTGGCGATCTGGGTACGCAGCGGAATTGAAGAAACGCCGGCTTTTAAAAAGGAAAAAGAAAGCGGGAATATTGCAGCTGTGCCGATTGTTGAAACGTTCAGGAAGGATTGGAAGAATGTTCTCCGTGCGATTGGTTTAAAGGTTGGAGATGGCTTCTTTAATGTTTTTTCCATGTCTTATCTGCTCGTTTTTGCCACTATATATTTGGGCTATTCCCGTGATACGGCATTAACAGCGCTTACCATCGGGTGTGCCACCATGCTGATTTCCATCCCGCTCTTTGGGTTTTTATCGGATTATATCGGCCGAAAATTGATTTACATAGGCGGTTTAGTGCTCATGTTTCTCCTCGTTGTTCCTTACTTTTCACTCATTGATGAGGGTGCCGGATGGCTCTATCTCATGCAGGCCATCATGCTTGGCGTGTTGTGGGGGGCAATCTTTGCCACTCAGGGAACATTGTTTGCTGAGTTGTTTCCCGCCAATGTCCGATATACCGGCCTGTCTGTCGGATATCAGGTAGCCGCAGCCATTGCCGGGTTTGGACCGATTATGTGGGGAACCATGGCCGAATCATTTGGTCCATCACCCTGGGTATTCGGCGGATTCATGATGGCTGGATTAACAATCTCTATTATTCTGAGTGTGTATATGCCTGGATCTCAGAAAAAGGCAGTAACAACCAGCACTAAGGACAATGCGAATACGATAGCACAAAAACTGTAATACAAAGCAATCTGTTAAAATGAAGGAACAATAAGCAGAAAGGAGGAATGAATATGCATAAAACGGTGATGCTCGCCGGCCATGCCAAGCTTCCCCAAGGAATGGCAGCGAGCGATATTTACCAGACGCTAACGGTGACACTTGAAACGGATGTAACGTATTGGGTGATTGTTGATGCATCCTGTACGCTTGCAACGGAACATGCACAGCAATTTTTGAGCCGGCTGTTGAGAGGTTACAGTCTGCTGGATGGCCTTGAGCCGATACTACAAGTCCTTGAAAATCATTACCATGGCAAGGCGCAATCTGCCTTGGTGGCAGCAGCGAAGGATGCATTTAAACAATATCAATACATAAATGAGAAATTTGAATTTTCAAAAAACGTTTGACAACTGAATTTTTATTCTTTAAGATAAAGCTAACATTTACTTCTAGAAAGGCGGCCCCTTTCAGAAACGGTAAATTGAGGTATTGGTTAAATTTAAATTAACTGTTAAGTCTATGGGACTTCCTTTCGGGAGCCGGCAGTAGACTATAGCCAGTTATATCATTTCGTGTGCAAATGATATGGCTGGCTATTTTTGTTGTCTAATAAAAGGAGGATGAAAAATGAGCATTGTTCAACAGACTGTAAGATCGTTTACTGGAAAATATGAAAACTTTGAGGTTAAAGAGCATCCCGTCCATCACCGGCTGTATACCATTGAAGTGGACAAGAAAGTCCTTGTCACGTTTTTGGAAAAGAATAAGGAAGTTACCTCACAGCGCCTGGAATATGTCCCATACATGAGACTGGTTCTGGCAGACAGTCTGCAATCCTCTATTGGCAGCGAATTTGTCCAGACGATTCGTGCCATACTGCATGACCGAAATTCGGGAGGATTTACTATTGGTCTGCAGAGCCTAACCATTGATGAAGAGGATTATGTAAAATTTGCGACAGCAATTTCACACCTTGTCGGCGGAGTGAACTTCGATGCCATGTCAGGTACATATTACGCCAGGTTTTCAGTGAAGGATACGGACCATAGTGATTCATACCTTCGCCAGGCGTACCGTCTGTTTACTCTGCATACTGATGGCACATACGTGGATGAAACTACAGATTGGCTTTTAATGATGAAGTTTAGTGAGGAACATGCTGCAGGAGGAGAATCCAGGCTGATGCATTTGGACGATTGGGAAGAGTTGGACAAGTTTTCCGGACATCCAATTGGATCGTGCCGGATCGAATATAGAGCTCCTTCCAGTAAAAATGTGAGTAAAAGCGTATACAATCGAACATTTTATGAAGTAAACGGAAAACCGTGTATTTGCTTTATTGACCAGTTCGCTTATCCTTCAACCATTGAAGAAGCTGTCTATTTAAAAGAGCTTTCCGATTCAATGGAAAACAGCAGGGCAACGATTGCTTTACCTCTTCCTGCAGGAGATTTGGTCATGATTAACAATACGTTCTGGCTGCATGGGAGAGCTCCTTTTGAAAAGAACCAAAAGCTTTACCGAGAGCTGTTAAGACAAAGAGGATATTTTGCAAAAGTATAGGTAGTGATAGTTAAGACTCTGCCCTCTGTGACTTCAGGGCTGGGTCTTTCTTCCTTATTCATCGAAAGAAAGCAGGACAAAGTCGAATGGAGGAGGGTTTTTCCTTTATTTCAAGAAGTCATAAGTATCTGCCTTCAGAAAAGGGGAATATAAATGCGCACTCAGTCATCGACGGAATTGGAAGTTTTACAGCAAAAATTAAACAAAGCCACAGCTATGAACAGGGAATTAGACGCCATTATTGAAAGCTCGTACGATGTTATTTACATAACAGATGTTAATGGGGTAACGTTAAAAACCAATTCAGCCATTGAACGGATTACCGGCATACCGAAAGAATACTATATTGGTAAAAATGTAGACGCGTTAATGAAACGAGGGATATTGAAGGATTCAATCACCCAAAAGGTCTTGGAAAAAAAGCGCGCCGTTTCTACCATTCAATACAATTACTCAGGAAAAGAAACATTGATTACGGGTAATCCTGTATTCAATGATCACGGGGAAGTAGAGAAGGTTGTCACGAATATCAGAGATCTCTCCGAGCTGAATGAACTCCAGGCTGCTCTCCGAAAAGCGAACGAACTGAACAAAAGCTACAAAATGGAAATTGAAAGACTTAAAAGCCGGTCTGTCAATGAAAGCGATATCATTTTGCGCAGCCCGCAAATGAAAAGGATATACGAGATGGCCCGCCGTATTGCTGATGTGGATGCGACTGTTCTAATTCTCGGAGAGACCGGAGTAGGAAAAGATGTTTTAGCCAAATATGTTCATTCGAAAAGCGTGCGATCCAAAGAAGGGAAATTCATTAAAATAAACTGTGGAGCCATTCCTCCTGACCTTCTGGAATCAGAATTGTTTGGTTACGAGCGGGGCGCTTTTACGGGAGCTAATTCAAAAGGAAAACCGGGTATTTTTGAAATGGCGGACAACGGAATATTGTTTCTGGATGAAATTGGAGAGCTGCCTTTAGCCCTTCAAGTAAAGCTGCTGCGAACCTTGCAAGAAAGGGAAATTCGGCGTATAGGAGGTACACATTCGAAAAAAATTAATGTCAGGATCATTGCAGCCACGAATCGGAATTTAAAAGAAATGGTGACAAAAGGAGATTTCCGAGAAGATTTATATTACCGGTTGAATGTGGTTCCCATTGTCATTCCTTCTTTAAAGGAACGTAAAGAGGATATCTCCCCGCTTCTTTACTTGTTTTTAGAGATGGTAAACGAAAAGTATAGTTTAAAAAAGGCGATCGACAGCAGTTTACATGATTTCTTTTATTCCTATCATTGGCCAGGTAATGTAAGGGAGCTTGCCAATATGGTTGAACGCCTTACACTTATGTCCCAGTCAGATTGTTTGACCATCAGAGACCTGCCTGCAGAGTATGCAGAATATACTCCAAAAGAAGAGAACTCCGATGAGATGACTTTGAAAGAAGTAGTTGAACGCGCTGAAAAAAGAGCATTATCACAAGCTGTGAAAACGTACAATACCACTTACGAAATCGCTCAAGCATTGGACACGAGCCAGCCTACCATCGTAAGGAAACTTCAGAAGTATCAAATTAAAATTGGAGAAAATGCATAAAAAATGATTCAGCGCTAAGGCGTCTGGATCTTTTTTATTCTCATTTGATGCATTTATGAATCGGTGATACAAATTTGCATCATGAAGAATCATACATTCACGAGATATTGATACATTTTTGTATCAAACACCCTTTTTTCTTTTGCCCTTTCTCGTCATGGCCCTCTTTTTTAAACTGGCACAAAACTTGCATTAAACATAAAGAGAACGATTTTTAGAGGAGGATGAGACAGATGACAGCCGTTATGACAGATGAAATGCAGCAAATGAAAACGATGATTCGTAATTTCGTAGAAAAGGAAGTAGAGCCTTGTGCACAGCAAATTGAAGAGGAGGATGCCATCCCTCAACATCTTGTTGAACAGGCTAAGGCTCTAGGTTTATTTGGTATAAGCATTCCCGAGCAGTATGGCGGAATCGGGTTGAATACGGTGGAAAAAGCCAATGTACTCGAGCAATTGGGTCGTACACATAATGGATTTGTGTCTCTGATCAGTGCACATACAGGTATTGGCAGCACCGGCTTGGTAAAGCTTGCATCCGAGTACTTGAAAAATAAGTATCTGCCGGACATGGCCGCCGGAAATAAAATCGCAGCGTTTGCCTTATCTGAACCGGGTGCCGGCTCAGATGCTACAAATCTGGCTACCCGGGCAGAAAAGAAAGGCGATCATTGGGTCATGAATGGAACGAAACATTTCATTACGAATGGACCGATTGCAGATGTATTTACCGTATTTGCCCTGACAGACAAGGAAAAAGGAGCAAAAGGGGGAATCACAGCATTCCTTCTGGAGAAAGATTTCCCAGGGCTGATTATTGGCAAAAAAGATAAAAAGATGGGATTGAGAGGCTCTTACACTTCACAGCTGATTTTTGAGGATTGCATTATCCCTGACGAAAATGTCATCGGACAAGTGGGCATGGGGTATATGTCTGCATTGAAAATTTTGGGAGAAGGCCGCGTGGGACTTGCTGCAAGGGCAGTTGGCTCCTGTGATAAGCTGATTGAACTCTCTGCTCAATATGCCAAAGAAAGAATTCAGTTTGGCAAGCCGATTGCTGATAATCAAGCGATTCAGTGGATGCTTGCCGATATGGCAACAGAAACAGAAGCAGCACGAACGTTAACAATGATGGCGGCCGAAAAAATCGATGAGGGCAAAAAGGTAATTAAAGAAGCTTCAATGGCCAAGCTTTTTGCTTCTGACGTCTTTAACCGTGTGGCAGATAAAGCTGTTCAAATTCATGGAGGGATGGGATATGTTTCAGATTATCCTGTGGAACGTTTCTACCGTGATGCACGGATCACAAAAATTTATGAAGGGACCAATGAAATTCAACGGTTAATCATCGCGAGAAATGTTCTGCAGGAAGCCTAAGGGTGGGTATTAGCCATGCAAGAATAAAGGAGGTGAATACGTTTTGCATCATGTATCCAATCGGCCGTGGAGTAAGTATTACGATCTAAACCAGTCTAATTGCATACCTGACGTCTCCGTTTACTCCATTCTTGAAACCGCTGCCAAAAAGTACGGAGACCGGACAGCCATTTTATTTGAACATCAGAGAATCAGTTTTTTAGAACTAAAAAACCAAACAGATCGTCTTGCTGCTGCCTGGTGTGAACTTGGACTGCAAAAAGGCCAGCGTATCGGTCTGATGCTTTCCAATCATCCTGATTATATTATTTCGTACTATGCCGCCCAGGCACTTGGCTTGATTGTTGTTCAGATCAACCCTTTTTATACATCCAGGGAACTTTTACAAATTGTTTTCGATGCGGAGATTTCATACATAGTGGCAGACCCAAATGCTTTTTCTGTTATTCAGGAAATAAAGGAACAGTATACCTTTCATTTCATCTTCAGTTCTCAAATCACGGATAAGGATATGAACCCTTTGGTGATTAAGCTCGAAGACTTAAAAAAGTATTCCGATACTCTTTCTGGAAACACTCCTATGGATTCCAGAGAAGAGGTGGCTGTTCTTCAGTATACAGGAGGAACGACCGGAAAAATGAAAGGCGTTATGCTCACCCATCATAATCTTCTGGCTAATGTCATCCAAAGCTACACGATGTACGGAGAAAAAATGATTCCCGGGCAGGAAACCGTGCTTGCCGCTACCCCTTTGTATCATGTATACGGCATGACCAGCGCCATGAATCTGGGCATCTACATCGGTGCTACCTTGTTGTTGTTCAAAAAGTTTGATGCAGACTATATTTTGCCCTTCATCAAGGAATACCGGCCGACTTTTTTTCCTGGAGTCCCCAAAATGTACAATGCATTCGTGAATCAACCAAGCGTTGAGAACTATGGGCTGAATTGCTTGAAATTATGTTCTTGCGGGTCTGCACCGCTGCCGGTAGAAGTTATTAAACGGTTTGAAACGTTAACAGGTGCCACGATCGGAGAAGGGTTTGGACTTTCAGAGGCATCTCCTTCCACCCATCGCAATCCCTCCTCTGGAGTAAGAAAGTTGGGAAGTATCGGGATCCCAATGCCTGGTACCGATTGCTTGATAGTAGATGAGAGAAGACAGGAATTGCCGCCTCATTCGGTTGGGGAGCTTGCGATTAAAGGGCCGCAGATCATGAAAGGATATTGGAAAAACAATAAGGAAACGAAGGACTCATTACAAAACGGCTGGCTTTTTACCGGCGATTTGGCAACCATGGATGAGGATGGATACTTTTACATTGTTGGCCGAAAAAAGGAAATGGTGATCGTCGGAGGGTTTAATATTTACCCGCAGGAAGTAGAAGGAGTCCTATATGAACACCCGGATGTACAGGAAGCTGCTGTTGTCGGAATTCCCCATAAGGAAGAAGGTGAGGTCGTAAAGGCATACCTTGTTCCAAAGAATGGATGTGTCATCGACTTAGCGGAAATCAGGGGACATTGTTATCACAAATTAGCTCGTTATAAAGTTCCAAAAGAATTTGAAATCAGAGATTCGCTTCCGAGAAATACGGTAGGCAAACTATTAAAGAGAATGCTGGTTCAAGAGGAAAAGGAGAAAGGAGCAATAAAACATGCAAAGTCATGAAATTCAGGAAATCGCGGTGATTGGTTCAGGTACGATGGGTTCCCAGATTGCCATGGTCTGTGCGCTTGGCGGATACAATGTCATTTTACATGATATTGAAAAAGAACGTTTGCACATGGCAGAGGCTGCTTTAATGAAACAGATGAAACGGAGAATTGAAAAGGGACGTTTATCAGAGCACCAAGTCACCGATGCATTCGCAAAGATAAAATACTCATCTGACCTTAAGGATCTTTCACAAACGGATTTTGTGATTGAAGCCATCGTAGAAAAACTGGAACCGAAACGTGACCTTTTTAGAAGACTCGATGAAATAACGCCGGAACACTCCATTCTCGCCACGAACAGCTCGACAATTACGAGCTCCAAACTGGCGGATGCCACAAGAAGGCCAGAAAAGGTTTGTAATGTTCACTTCTTTAATCCGGCGCTTGTCATGGAACTGGTTGAAGTGGTAAAAGGCCCGCACACAGCGCAAGAAACAGCTGAGGCAGCCATGGAAGTAGTGAGGAACATTAAGAAAACACCCGTCCTTCTTCAAAAAGAAATCTCGGGTTTTATTGCCAATCGCATTCTCGGAAAACTTATGGACGAGGCAGTATATTTACTTGAAAACGGCTATGCCACCCATGAAGAAATAGATTTGGTTTGTAAAAAGGCGCTCAATCACCCGATTGGCCCCTTTGCGCTAATGGACCTTACTGGCATTGATGTGAACTATTTTGTCCGGCAGCAGCGTTTCCAGGAAACCGGCGACGAAAGGGACCGGCCGGCCAAAATTGTTCAGGAAAAAGTGGAGCGGGGAGAATTGGGACGCAAGTCTGGAAAAGGATTCTACACCTACAGCGAGCCTGCTGTTAAAGCATAGACTCTATGATTGCAGAAGGAGGAGAGCTGTATGGATTTCCAGCTCAGTGAAGACATTCAATTTCTAAAGAGAAATGTTCGTGATTTTGTGCAGACTGAAGTAGAATCCGTGGCTGCACAAATTGAACAAGAAGATAGAATACCGGAAAAAATTATTAACATGTCCAAAGAAATGGGGCTATTTGGTTTAAGCATTCCCGAGGAATATGAGGGACTCGGAATTGGCATGGTTGGAAAATGTGCGCTTTATGAAGAGATAGGGGCCACGCACAACGGCTATACCACCTTAATCGGCGCCCATACGGGAATAGGTACGGTCGGAATTGTTGAAATGGGAAATGAACAGCAAAAACGAAAGTATCTCCCGGCTATGGCCAGAGGTGAGAAGATCGGTGCTTTTGCATTAACAGAACCAAGTGCGGGTTCGAATGCTACTAATCTTAAAACCACAGCGGTTAAACAAGGAGATAAATACATTTTAAACGGAACTAAGCATTATATTACGAATGCAACAGAGGCAGATGTATTTACAGTAATGGCTGTGACCGATCCAGGCAAGGGAGCAAAGGGAATTACTTCTTTTATCGTAGAAAAGAGCTTTAAGGGATTCCAGGTAGGAGCAACCGAACCAAAAATGGGATTGCGAGGTTCTCATTCTGCAGAAATTATAATGGAAGATTGCGAGGTTCCCATTGAAAACGTCTTAGGTGCGGAAGGACAAGGATATGTTAATGCACTGAAAATTTTAGCCAATGGCCGTGCAGGTTTAGCGGCTCGTAACTTGGGTTCGTGCCAGAAGCTGTTGGATTTGTCTGTGAAATATGCGCAGGAACGAATCCAATTTGATGTTCCGATCATTGAACATCAGGCAGTGGCTCATATGATTGCCGAGATGGCGGTTGACGTGGAAAGCTTACGGTCTTTTACCTACAGGGTGGCCTGGATGGTCGAACAAGGAATGAAGGTTATTAAAGAAGCGGCCATGCTGAAGCTGTTTGGCTCGGAAGCGTATAACCGGGTCGCGGACAAAGCGGTACAGGTACATGGTGGAATCGGTTATATTTCTGATTATCCCATCGAACGTTTTTTCCGGGACGCAAGGATTACTCGTATTTATGAAGGAACCTCCGAAATTCAAAAAAATATTATAGCCGGTCAGCTTAAGAAAGAATATTGCTAAAGGGAGGGAGGATGTAATGAAACGACCAGTGATTGTTTCAGCCGTACGGTCAGCTATTGCCAAACAAGGAGGGGCGCTGGCTAAAATAGATCCCTATATATATGGAGCGGAAGTTATGAAAGCAGCTGTTAAGAAAGCCGCTCTTATGCCGGAAGAAATTGATGATGTGATTATGGGGAACTGCCTTTTTGGCGGAGGCAATATTTCCAGACTCGCATCTCTTCAAGCCGATTTTCCAATACGTATTCCGGGAATGACCATTGACCGTCAATGCGGATCAGGAATTAACAGCATCGGACTGGCAGCCAGTCTGATTGCTGCAGGGCAAGGAGAGGTTTATGTAGCCGGAGGTATGGAGAGCATGTCCCGCTCCCCGTATTTGATGCGCCCGCCTTCTCGTCCCTATGACCGTCAACCCCCAACGTTTATGAAACGAAGGCTTTCACCAGACAAAATCGGTGATCCTCCAATGGGAGAAACGGCTGAGAATCTTGCTGAGAGGTATGAAATCTCAAGAGAAGAACAGGATGAATTTGCTCTTCAAAGCCAGCAGAGGATGGCAGCTGCAATGGAAAAAAAGTTATTTAAGGAGCAGATTGTACCAATTGAAGTCACTGACCAAAAAGGTAATGTCGCCCTCTTTGAGCAAGATGAACATCCGAGAGCAGACTCAAGCAAGGAGAAGCTTTCCCGCCTTTCACCTGCATTCAGAGAAGGAGGCAGTGTAACCGCCGGGAATTCTTCGGGTGTAAATGACGGTGCCTCTGCAGTTGTGGTTATGTCCGAGGACCGTGCCAAAGAAAAAGGAATGGACATTTTAGCCGGCATCATAGGCTGGGAAGTGGCTGGAGTTGACCCGAACTATATGGGAATTGGACCTGTCCCTGCCATACAGCAGCTGCTGAAAAAAACAGGACATACCCTGAAGGATATCGATCTTGTTGAATTCAACGAAGCATTTGCATCACAAGTTCTCGCCTGCAACCGGGAACTGGGAATGGATCTCGGAAAGGTAAATGTAAATGGCGGTGCGATTGCTCATGGGCATCCGATTGCTGCGACAGGCGCGATGCTCATTACAAAATTGGTTCACGAAATGAAACGCCGTGATGTTCAGCTTGGTTTGGCGGCCGCCTGTATTGGCGGAGGACAAGGAATTGCACTATTGCTCGAGCGATAGAAACAAAGGAGGCATGATTATATGTCAGAATTCAGAAACATTGAAGTGATACAAAAGGATCAGCTGGGCTATATCATTATTAACCGGCCGGAGCTCAGGAATGCGCTCGACAAGGAAACGCTGAATGAGATGACAAAAGTACTGGAGGAACTGAGGCAGGATCCATCCGTAGGTTGCGTGATTTTTACAGGGAAAGGAGAAAAATCGTTTGCTGCTGGAGCCGATATCGCACAGCTGAAAGAAAAGACCATGCTCGATGCACTTGATTCAGGAGGAATGCAGTCTGTTTATAATCAGATTGAAGCTTATGAGAAGCCAACCATTGCCATGATCAATGGCTATGCACTTGGCGGTGGTTTTGAATTGGCAATGGCGTGCGATATTCGGATTGCCTCTTCCAACGGAAAAATCGGTCTACCTGAACTCAACCTTTCGATTATACCAGGTGCCGGGGGAACTCAAAGACTTGCCCGGCTGGTGGGTAAAGGGAAGGCGCTTGAAATGATTTTGCTCGGAAAAATCATTGATGCAGAAGAAGCCAAACAAATCGGATTGGTTTCTGAAGTGACAAGTACTGAGAATTTGGAACGAAAAGCAGAGGAAATGGGAATGCAAATCCTCTCTAAAGGTCCTTTAGCCGTTAAGCTGGCGAAGATTGTGGTTCACAGCGGGACAGAGGTTGACATGAAAACGGGATTGTTAATTGAAAAACTGGCACAGGCTATCTTGTTTTCTTCAGAAGATAAAGGCGAAGGAACCAATGCATTCCTGGAAAAACGGCAACCGCAATTTTCAGGAAGATAGGAAAGGAGGTCGGCGTGTGCCCGTCACTATAGAAGAAATACACCAAAAGTTTCAGCAGAATCCCTTTTTTTCACACATTGGTTTCGAGATCGTTCAATTTGATGAACACAAGATTAGAATTAAATTGGACGTACGGGAATACCTGCATAACATTAACGGAACATTGCATGGAGGAGTTTATGCCACCATGCTCGACAATATTATGGGTATGGTGACTCGTTCTGCGGCAAAAGCAAAGGTAGTAACCCTTCATCTCAGCATTCAATTTCTTGCGAGCATATCCTCAGGAGAGATATTTGCTGAAGCAACAATACAGGAACAGGGGTACAAGCTTGCCTTTACCGAGGGTGAAATTAAAGATGAAAACGGAAAAGTTTTGGCAAAAGGGATGGGTACCTTTAAATTAATACGCAATGGATAAGGAGCACTGCGATGAAAAGGTTAAACGGAAGATCTGCGTTTATAACTGGCGGCAGCCGTGGAATTGGCAAAGCGATTGCAAAAGCTTTTGCTTCAGAGGGAGCGAAAGTGTGTGTGGCAGATCTTCAGCAACAGGCGCTGCTGGAGCTAGAACAAGAATTCACCCAGGAAGGCTGGGACCTGTTTACCTTTCAGATGGATGTTACCGACAAACACCAGGTGGAACAAGGTTTTTACAAAGCCGTGGAGGAAATGGGAAGCCTTGATATTTTGGTTAACAACGCCGGGATCACAAGAGATAATCTTTTATTTAAGATGGAAGATGACGATTGGGATAAGGTAATGGATGTTCACTTAAAAGGAACGTTTTATTGCAGCCGGGCGGCACAAGCCTATATGGTTAAACAGCGATTTGGAAGGATTATCAACATCTCCTCTGTATCTGCATTGGGAAACAGGGGCCAAGCTAATTATTCCACCGCAAAAGCCGGCTTGCAAGGACTAACCAAAACGCTGGCGATTGAACTGGGTCCTTATGGTATTACGGTCAATGCCATTGGACCGGGTTTTATTGAGACTGCTATGACCCAAGCGACCGCTGATCGTTTAGGGATGTCGTTTGAAGAACTTATTGCGTATAAGACAAAAGAAATTCCCGTTGGGAGAACAGGAAAGCCTGAAGATATCGCCCAAGCCGCTCTTTTCTTTGCCGACAATGCTTCTTCATTTGTCAACGGCCAAGTTTTATATGTAACCGGCGGACCAGCAGTATAGTTTTTGTAAGCGTTTTCAAAAAAGATAGAGAGCAATGTGGATGCGTGGTGTGGAAAAACTGCTGACCAAGCAGTTGAAATCATCGTGAAAGAGCTGAAAAGTACCAACTGAAAGGTCGATTTCAGACATCTTAGTTCATCACTCAAATATGAAAAACATATTGGAAAAGAGGGATTGATATGCGATGGTTTATACTTTTTATGTTATTTTTGGGAGCCATTATAAACTTTGCCGATAAGTCAATTATCGGATTGGCAGCGATTCAAATTAAAGATGAATTTCAACTGTCTTATGCACAATGGGGACTCGTCGGGAGCAGTTATTACTGGCTTTACCCGGTAACTGGAATCTTTGGCGCCGCGTGGGCTGATCGTATTGGAGCAAAAAAAGTTATGGGGTTTCTGATGCTCACCTGGGCCGTCCTTCAAGTGGGGGTTCTGGCGATAACGGCTCTTCCTCTTTTAATTCTTTACCGGCTGCTCCTCGGCGCATTTGAAGGACCATACAGCCCTATAGCCTACAATCATGCTGATAAATGGTTTCCTCCGAAGCTGAGAGGGTTCGCCAACTCCGTTGTTGTAGCAGGCGGAACGGTTGGGGCCATGATTGTTGCTCCTTTACTGGTGGCGCTGATCACTTTGCTGGGATGGAAAATGGCGTTTGCAACATTGGGTGCAGCAAGTGTTGTTTGGTTCTGTTTGTTCCAGTTCTTTACGAAGGAACGTCCGGAAGGGGAGGTTGTGCTTAAAAAGAAAACTGCAAGCAAAGCAGAACGATTGAAAATAAAAGATTTTCTGGTGCTCTTAACCAAACCTTCTGCGTTATTTACGACCCTGGCTTATTTTTCTGCTTATATCCTGGTTGTTTGGTTCTCGGTCTGGCTGCCGATTTATCTGGTAGAGTCGGTGAAAATGTCGTCCGCCCAAATGGGATATAGTGTGGCAGTTATCGGAATCGTTTCTGTATTGATATATGTGGGAATTTCCATGTTATCGGACTTTATGTTTAAAAAAAGCCAAAATTGGCGGGTGTCTCGAATTTATATTATTGCTGCATCCATGGTCCTGGGAGCCGTTCTTTTACTCTCATTAACCATTTTCCAACAGCCTATGTGGGTCGTTGTTGCCATGTGTCTGGCAAAAGGCCTCACCTATACAATTTTGCCGATCGGACCAACCATCATGATCAATGAATGGCCTGAACGGGGAGCATTAATGACGAGCATTTTAACATCCTTTGGCAACCTGGCAGGGATAGTGGCCCCTGTGATCACTGGCTGGATCATTGGACTTGCCGGAGCTAATAAGATTGCCGGTTACAATTTATCCATTGTTTTTATGGGGGGAATCGTCCTGGTCTTTGGCATTCTGTTTGCACTTTTTGTGAAACCTTCATCAGAAAAGAACATGAAACCGCAGGTTAACGATGTGGACAACCGCAAACGTCCTGATGTGAAATATTCTTAATTAACATTGAAAGGGCATGCCAACTGGCATGTTTTTTCAATAAAGAAAGGGTGTGCTTCAAGATGAGGAAGATATGGGAAGATCATTACCCTGAGGGTGTAGACTACAGCATGAAAATTCCGTCACTGTCCTTGTACGAAATCCTGGAACAGACCGCAGAGTGTTACCCGCACCGGCTTGCTGTCATTGATGGAATTCAAGAGGTAACATATGTGGAATTAAAAGAGAGTGTGGATTTCCTGGCGGGATCGCTGCATGCAAGCGGTTTCACGAAAGGAGAGAGGGCGGCTCTTATGCTGCCAAACTGCCTCGAATATATCATTGCCTTTTATGCGATCCAACGGCTCGGAGGGATTGTTGTTCAGGTGAATCCTTTATATAAAGATGCAGAGCTGGAATATATAGTAAGAGATTCAAACACGTCATGGTTTATAGGACAAAGTTTTCAGAGAGAGAAATTAAAAAGAATGGGTTTGGTTGAATCGCTCTCCATTATCAATACGGATTCTGCACATGAAGATGGACTTTATTACCGAATAGGGGAAAAGAAAAAACATGTGCCTCAGTTATCCATTGATACAGCAGATGATGTCTCTGTTCTCCAGTACACAGGAGGAACAACTGGAAGATCAAAAGGAGTTATGCTAACGCATGATAATGTATTTGCGAATGTGTATCAGGATTTGCAGTTTACTTCAAATGTACTCGATCTTAAACGTTCCAGTGAAGTCATGCTGGGTTTAATTCCCCTGTACCATGTTTATGGAATGGGAAGGATGAACGGGGCGATCTATTTTGCTTCAACTTATATTGCGGTTCCTGAATTTCAAATAGAAACCATCATTTCTATTCTCAGAAGATACCGGCCAACCATTTTTCCCGCTGTGCCCACCATGTATATCGCATTATTAAATGATCCCCGTTTGAAAAAGGAGGATGTGAGCAGTTTTAAGTACTGCAGTTCAGGTTCAGCTTCCCTGCCGGTAGAAGTCATCCAGCAATTTGAACAAAAGTTAGGGATACATATTTATGAAGGCTATGGAATGACCGAAACATCGCCAACTACTCATCGAAACCCCGGCACATGGAAACGAAAGCCGGGGAGTGTAGGCATTCCTTATCCATTGACAGATGCCAAAATTGTGGATGCCGAAACAGGTACAAAAGAGATGCCATTAGGAGAGGCAGGAGAACTAATCGTAAAAGGTCCGCAGGTTATGAAAGGCTATTGGAAGCGTCAGGAGGAAACCGCAAAAGCGCTTCGCAAGGGTTGGCTTTATACTGGTGACCTCGCAATAATGGATGAAGAAGGCTATTTTTATATCGTAGGAAGGAAAAAAGATTTAATCATAGCAAGCGGGTTTAATATTTACCCGGTAGAGGTGGAGGACGTATTGTATCAGCATCCTTCGGTGGCAGAAGTGTGCGTTTTTGGTATTCCTGATCCTTATCGGGGCGAATCAGTGAAAGCCGTTATTGTTTTAAAAAAAGAGGAGAGTGCGACAGAGCAAGAAATGCGCGAGTGGTGCAGTGAGCGGCTGACTCCTTATAAGGTGCCGCGTTCTTTTGGCTTTCGGAAGCAGCTTCCTAAAACCTCTGTAGGCAAAGTACTGCGAAGAGTGTTGGTGGAACAGGAAAGATTGAAGATGAATGCAAACGTGTAGTCTGGATGAATCTCTAATAGATAGCAAACGAAACAATAAATGATCAAGAAAGGCGGGAAAAGGCATGTATGATTTTTGCGTCATAGGCGGCGGGATTGTGGGATTATCCACAGCAATGACCTTGTTAAATCAGCATCCGAAAAGTAAGGTTCTAATTGTTGAAAAAGAAAAAGAATGGGCCAGCCACCAGACAGGTCATAATAGTGGGGTTATTCATTCGGGCATCTATTATAAACCAGGAAGCTATAAAGCCCGTTTTGCCCGAGAAGGCAGTAAAGCGATGGTAGAATTTTGCCAGAAGCATGATATCCAGCATGAAATTTGCGGAAAAGTAATCGTCGCAACTTCTCCAGAAGAATTGCCGCTCCTGGAGAATTTGTATGATCGCGGTTTGCAAAATGGCATCAATGTTCAAAAAATCAATGATTCATCTCAGTTAAAAGTATTTGAACCTCATGTAGAGGGTTTGGCCGCCATACGGGTTTTAGAAGCTGGAATTGTTAATTATAAGCAGGTGGCAGAAACCTTTGCCAAAATTATTGCGAATCATGGAGGGGATCTCCGTCTTCAAACGAAAGTGATGAACATCAATCATGGAGCAAATGGCATTGAAATTGAGACATCGAAAGGAACGTTTCACACCCGCTTTCTTATTAATTGTGCAGGCCTGCAAAGTGATCGGATGGCGCGGCTTGAACAGGTGAAAACCGGGATAAAAATCGTTCCGTTCCGCGGGGAGTACTATGAACTGAAACCAGAGAAAAGATCCCTTGTGAAAAACCTGATTTATCCGGTTCCCAACCCCAACTTTCCTTTTCTTGGGGTTCATTTTACAAGAATGATAGATGGAAGCGTAGAAGCTGGACCCAATGCTGTTTTGAGCTTAAAAAGAGAAGGCTATACCAAATCAGATATTGATTTGAAGGATCTTGCAGAAGTTCTAACCTATCCAGGTTTTTGGAAAATAGCATCAAAGTATTGGAAGAATGGATTAGAAGAAATGATCCGGTCTTTCAGTAAGAAAGCATTTGTAAAAGGGCTGCAGAAATTGGTTCCTGAAATAACAGAAAAAGATATAGAGCCGGCTCCAGCAGGAGTAAGAGCACAAGCCCTAAAAGCTGATGGGACACTTGTGGATGATTTCCATATTATTTATGGGCAAAACACTGTACATGTCTGTAATGCTCCCTCACCGGCAGCTACCGCTTCCTTGCAAATAGGAAAAGCCATTGTCAATGGGCTTCAGTTGGAACAAAATCGGAAAGCCAATTAACACTTGGAGAATGTAGAAATCACTACGATTAGAAGTCAGTATATCGCAAAAAATAGTACCTTTTAAAACGAAAGCCCCAGCCTTCACATATGAAGGCTGGGGCTTTTATTATTGACGAAGTGCGTTTTCAGCGTTGATCAGACCAAATCCTGAATAGCTGTCATTGCCTGGTTTAAAGACGTCATCTGCTGATTTTTGGATGATATGTTTTACCTGAGAAGGTGAGAGTGCATCTTTGCCATGCTGGGCAATGATAACTCCTGCTAAAGCTGCCGTTTTTGGTGATGCCATAGACGTTCCCTGCATCCAGGCATAGCCACCAGGTACAGTAGAAAGGCAACGCTTTGTTCCAATTCTTAATGCAGGATCTCTTGTTTCAAGCCAATCAAGTCCATAATCACCGCCGGGTGCCATGACATCAATCTTTCCAACTCCATAATTGGAGTAGTAAGCCAGGTTTTTCGCTTCCCCGTTTGAAGATACCCGAATCATGGTTTGGCTGCTTGGACTGCGGTGTGTCGATCCGTTATTATCACCAGAAAGTTGGCCTGGCTTGGAAATATCGGAAGCATTATTGCCTGCGGAGCCGACAACGGTAACTCCCTTTTTAATGGCGTATTGAATTGCGCGGTTAAACAAACGAACATCAGCAACAATATCCTTTGTAGCATAATCAGGATCCTGGAACCAGTCATATCCTCCAAGGCTCATGTTGACTACATCAACGTTATCATCAGCTGCCGTTGTAAGAGCATTGGCGATATCGGAAGTATAGGCAGACGCGCCGGGAGCAAATACCCGGTAAGCCGCCACTTTTAAATCCGGGCCAATTCCCAGCACTCTGCCTTTAGCTGCAATGGATCCGGCCACATGGGTTCCATGTCCTTCTTCATCTTTAGGGCTTGGATGACCGGCAACAAAGGATTTTCCATAGGCATAATTCTGCTTTATATCTGGATGATCATAGTCGATGCCAGTATCGATGATCCCGACAACTATATCTTTGCCATCAACTGATTTGCCTGTACCTCCAGGCAATTTCCATGAAGCGCCATCATGGGTTACCTGTTTAATATCCCATTGATATGTATGATACAAATCATTCGCTGCTCCCGCTTCAAAATCCGGAAGAAGATTCGATTCGACTGTTTCGGGGGTTACTTCATGCTCCTTGGCTGCATCTTGTATAAGCGACGACTTTTTCACCTGGGAAGCGAAATTAGGATTTGTGGTTTTGACTTCAACTGCTCCAAGTTTACCTAGAGATTTCACCACATTACCGCCAGCATTCTTAATAGTTTGTTCGTATCCTGAGGGCAGGTTGTCTGAATCTTTGAACAGAACAACAAATTTTTCCTCAGCGGAAGAAGCATGGACCTGTGGAGAAACAGTACCAAAGAAAGCGGCCGTACTTAATAGAAGTGTTGCTGCAAGTTTTTTCTTTTTCATTCAAATCCTCCTAATTAAAAAGTTTTAACAGTAAGGTGATTTCGACAGATTGGTTTACTTTTCCTCTTTTGTAAGAAAAAATAAATTAAATATTGTGATTTTTTGTCGAGTTATTAGTTATTTACCACTTTGTTTAACAAAAATAGAAAAACACTTACACATTGTCCAATGAATTTTTATACGTGAAAAGTTATAATTAAAATTAGTTTTAAAATTTAAAATTTTTAAACTAATAACCCAAAGAGGGAGGCGTTGGTATTTGAAATCTGTAAAGATACTTCTTTTTGTTCCTTTTATTGGTCTGTTGGGATTTATTCCAGCAGCAAATCGGATTGAGCCTTATATTTTTGGATTGCCATTTTTACTGTTCTATATCATTTTTTGGATGGTTTTGTCTTCCGTTTTATTAACTGTGATTTATAAATTGGATCCTGAGAATAGGAGGAGGGACAGCCAATGAACAGTGCATTGCTGATTATTCTTTTGTTCCTGCTGTTCTCTTTGTATTTAGGCATAAGGGCTAAGAGAGGCAAAGACATGAATATGGAACAATTTGCAGTTGGCGGCCGGGGATTTGGAACACTGTTTATATTTTTGTTAATCGCTGGAGAAGTTTATACCACATTTACATTTCTTGGCGGCAGCGGCTGGGCTTATTCCAAGGGTGCTGCAGCCTATTATGTTCCAGCATACATATTCTTGGCTTATGTTCTTTCCTACTGGCTCGCTCCAAAGGTTTGGCGTTACGCGAAAGATCATAACATCATTTCACAGCCCGACTTTTTCGCCTCCAAGTACAACAGCCGTGGTCTTGGAATAATTGTGGCCATTGTTGGCAGCATGGCTCTCGTACCGTATATTGTCATCCAGTTCAAAGGGTTGGGTATTATCGTAGGAGAAGCCTCCTATGGTGCCATACCACCATTGACAGCAAGTATCATTGGAGCCGCGGTGGTGACCATTTATGTTATGGTTTCCGGTATTCATGGGTCGGCATGGACGGCATTAATTAAAGATTTTATGATTCTTGCGATCGTTATTTTTCTTGGAATCTACATTCCTTTTCATTACTTTGGCGGTATTCAGCCGATGTTTGAAAATGTCCAGGCCGTAAAACCAGAGATGTTGACCTTGTCCGCAGAAGGACTTAGTCCGGCATGGTTTATATCTACTGTACTTTTGAATGCATTGGGATTTTATTTGCTGCCTAATTCATTTGTCGTCGTGTTATCTGCAAATGGTGAGAAATCCATTCGTAAAAATGCAATCACCTTGCCGTTGTATACTCTTCTGCTTTTGTTTGTATTTTTCATTGGATTTGCAGCTGTGCTCAAGATACCAGGCCTGCAAGGCGCAGATGGCGACTTGTCTCTATTGCGGCTTGCTATCCAAACCTTTGATCCTTGGATGATTGGCTTGATAGGAGCTGCCGGTTTGTTGACTGCGCTGGTCCCGGCATCAGTCATGCTTATGGCAGCCTCGGTCGGGCTCACAAAGAGTTTTTATAAGGTGCTCGTCCCGCATGCTACAGAAAAACAACAATTAAACGTTTCAAAACTTTTTATTCTTTTGATTTCCAGTGCTGCCCTGGTATTAACTGTAACAGGAGGAGAGGCACTGGCAATGTTGAACATCATGTCATACAGTCTGGTTACTCAATTGGCCCCTTCGCTATTCTTTAGTTTGTTTAATAAGAATACAGTTAACAAATACGGGGCCGGTGCGGGAATTATCGTCAGTGTTCTATTGGTTCTTTACGTAACAATCAAAGAAATCAAGATCAGTACTTTCCTTCCTGACGTTCCTCATGTGATCAATGATATTAGTCTTGGATTCATCGCATTAATCATTAATGTCATCGTCATGCTGGTCGTAAGCTTCATTACGAGAGCAATGGCGGTAAACTCTACATCGCTGGAAAATGTAGAAAACAGTAGTTTTCTAAAAAGAGAGGGTTGAGGATATGAAAGCAGATGTTGTATTTGTGAACGGGGAAGTGCTTAAAGTGGACGAGCACCACTCAATACAGGAAGCAGTGGCGGTCAAAGAAAATTTCATTGCAGCTGTCGGATCCAACGACGATATTAAATCGTATATTGGAGAAAAAACAGAAGTTATTGATCTGCAGGGAAAATCTTTGGTTCCAGGTTTTATTGATTCGCACGTGCACCTCACCATTTATGGGACAAACCTGTTGGGTGTTAGTTGTATTGAATCCCACATCGATTCCCTTGAGGATATATTTTATGATCTGCGAATGAAAGTGAAAGAAACACCAAAGGGAAAGTGGGTAAGAGCGTGGGGATTCGATCAGCATGAAATAGATGAAAAAAGGTTTCCCACAAGGGAGGAATTGGATGAGATTTCGAGGGAGCATCCCATTCTTGTGATTCGAACCTGTAATCATATGTGTGTAGCCAATAGCAAAGCTTTGGAGCTGGCTGATATCAATAACCACACTCCTGATCCTGAAGGGGGAATTATTGAAAGGGATGCCGACGGTCAACTTACAGGAAAATTAATTGAGAACGCTCATATGCAGATGTTTAAAGTTGCGGGTTATAGCAGTGAAGAACTGAGTAAATCCATGAAATTGGCTTCCGATGCATTTATTAAAGAGGGAATAACAAGCATTCACGATGCCGGAGCATATGGCAAAGGCTCTGAAACCCTTCGAATCATGCAACAAGCGGTCGGGAATAAAGATATCCGGGTCAGGGTCTATGCCATCATGGGTTCGTTAACAAATTCACATGATTTTGTTCAACAAATGGTACAAGAAGGAAAAGTTACTGGTTTAGGCAATGATAATTTTAAATTGGGACCGGTGAAGCTGTTTACAGATGGAAGCAGTACTGGCCCCACCATTGCTACACGCGAGCCGTATACAAGTGACGCCAATAACAGCGGAATTATTTATTACAGCCAGGAAGACCTTGACCATTATTTGGGAAATGCACATAAAGAAGGTTTTCAAATTACGGCCCATGCCCAGGGAGACCGTGCTATTGAGATGCTGCTCGATTGTATTGAAAAAGCTGTAAAAGAACACCCTCGAAGCAATCATCGTCATCGAATTGAGCATGCCGGGATTGCCTCGCCAGATCTGCAGCAAAGGATGAAAGAGCTTGAAATCATTCCGATTCCAAACCCTGTTTTCATATATGTAAATGGAGATGTATACAAGCAATACTATGGAGATCGTGTAAATGTCATGTATCCTGCTCGTGACTATCAGGAACTTGGAATTGTTGCAGCCTTTGGTTCTGATGCGCCAGTGACTTTTGTTAATCCATTACTCGGTATTCATGCTGCAGTTAACCGGAAATCAAAATCGGGTCAGAATGTGGGAGAACAACAAAGAGTGGATGTGTTGGAAGCTCTTCGGTGCTATACCGTCAATGGAGCGTTTGCTAGTTTTGATGAAAAAAGGAAAGGAAGCATCGAAGCTGGGAAACTGGCTGATCTAGTGGTGTTGAGTGACAGCCTGTTAACGATTGATCCTGCCAAAATTAAAGATTTAGGTGTTGAGATGACAATGATCGACGGAAAGGTTTTATTTAAAAATGAGCAGCTGGTATATACGGGCGGAGGTAGCCGATGAAAGAATTCCCCTATATCCGGGTGCACGGTTCTCCCCATGAACGGGGCAAAAGGATTGGTGAGAAAGCCAGCAATTATATCATCCATAACATTGAAACTTATAAAAAGATTTTTCTTGAAATGGGTAACGTCAGCTGGTCGGAGGCGCGAAAATTTGCGGAGCAATATATTCAAAGCATTGCAGAATACGATCAGGAAATTCTTGATGAAATTATTGGGATCAGCAAAGGTTCAGGACAACATCTGCTGGATATCATGGCGTTAAATACCCGCAGTGAAATTTTACTGAATTCTGATGGTTGTACAAGCATGGCGGTAGTGCCTAAGGGTGCTAAAAAGAGGGAAACATTGTTAGCACAAAACTGGGACTGGAATCCTGAAATAAATCCGGGCGTTATTCTGCTTGAAATTGACCAGGCTCCACGCCCAAACATTCTAATGGCAACCGAAGCAGGGATTGTAGGAAAAATCGGGCTAAATGGTGAAGGAGTAGGAGTATGTTTGAACCTCCTTGGCGCAAAGCACCATACTCGAGGTGTTCCAATTCATGTTATTCTCCGAGGAATATTAAACAGCCGCTCCGTTTCTCAAGCCATCGGTCAGATAGCAAGAGCAGAGAGAGGAACTGCAGCAAATTTCTTAATCGCAGACGGTGAAGGAAGCGCCTTTAATGTTGAATCCACAGGTGCAGATTTTGACGTTCTTTTTCCTGAAGAAGGTATTCTGTGTCATACCAATCATTTTACGAGCAACCGGATGAATGTTGTGGATACTGGGAGAGTAAAGTTTCCGGATACATATTTGAGGTTATGCCGGAGCAGAGAACTTTTGAATGATCGTACAGAAAAAGTAAATACAGAGGACATTAAACATATTTTAGCTGACCATCATGGCTATCCGGATTCCATTTGCCGTCATGGCAATACCGTTCCCACTGATCTGGGAAGAATAGCTGCCAGCAATACCGTTTTTTCAATCGTCATGAACTTATCCAGCAAGTCACTTGAAATTACATATGGAGAACCCTGTTCTGCAGAGTATGTTTCCTATTCATTGGATGAGCGTTGCGGAAATAAAGAAAAAACAATTTCCTAGTTGAGCAATTAAAAAGGAAACCGATGCATGTTTACCGGTTTCCTTTTCCTATGTCTTCGGAACTGCTTTGTAATAAAAATAGAAAGATACAAATGCGGCTACAGACCCCATGCCCAGAAGGATGAAGGCGGTAAACACATTAAAGCTAATATATAAAATCGCACTACAGCAAAGAGCAATGCATATGGTTTGTACCGGACGGCCGATGCCCAGCAAAAACGAATTTTTCAACAATGCCCAAAAAGCTAAATGAACATGTACGGTGTTGCTTAGAAAATGCAGCGTGATGACAAAAATGTAGGCGCCGATCGCAGCAAACAAATAGATAAAGGGCGAGTTTAATTTCATAAAATAGAAATAATCGATGATTAATATGGAC
This sequence comes from Fictibacillus fluitans, assembly GCF_030418125.1. Classification (GTDB taxonomy): domain Bacteria; phylum Bacillota; class Bacilli; order Bacillales; family Fictibacillaceae; genus Fictibacillus_C; species Fictibacillus_C fluitans. The sequence goes on from NZ_JAUHTR010000001.1 coordinate 191,573, forward strand.
CACAGTACGGTAAACAAAACTCCTCCGGTCATGCTTTTAACATAATTCTCTTTATAGGATCTAACATACAACATCAGAAGGGAGTTATCCGAGTTGCCCATAATCCATTTCCTCACCACGCCGAATAGAGCAGAGGTGGCTGGGAAAAAGCAAAAAGGTGCGAGCAGGGCAATAAGTATCAGATTGGCCAGAAGGTGGTCGGGCGACTTTGCCAGAAAAACGTTAAACGCTAGAAAAACAATAGGTAAGTTAAAGACCAGCCATAACACATTTGCGATAAAGAAACGGACCACCCATTCACAAATTCGGTAGAAAACAGCGATTAAGCCAGAGCCTTGCATTTTTATCCCCCTTTTCGTTATTCAACGTTATTGAAAATCATCAAAGTTTTTTGGGAATTTTCAAAAAACTGTTGCCAAACGTCTTTCTTGCGTATATTCTAAAGCTATTAAAACGTTTTTATGAAGGCGGTAGATTACTATAAATAAAGTTACCATAAAAGACGTAGCCAGGGAAGCGGGCGTTTCAATTTCTACGGTATCGAACGCCTTGAACAATGTTGATGTGCTTCTTCCAGAAACAAAAGATCATGTGCTGCGTGTAGCAAAGAAAATGAATTACATACCCAATTTAAACGGAAAAAATTTAAAATCAAGAGCTACAAAGGTGCTCGGCCTTTTCATCACGAGCATGCAAGGCCCATATTACGGAACATTAACCGATTCGATTTACAAAGAGTGTGAGAAATATGGTTATGAATTAAATGTATTTATTACGAAAAACGAGCAAAATGCCTTGAGCAACATTCTGGGCAGGCGGGTGGACGGAGCCATTATCTCCAATGAGTGGATTACAGAAAACCATATTGACACGTTTGAACAAACGGACACGCCCATCGTTTTTTTAGACCGGGAAAAAGCGAGCAAAACCATCTCAAGCGTTGTATTCGACTCTTACCGTGGCGGGCAAACCGTGGCTAAATACCTGATTAATCAAGGGCATAAACGGATTGCCTATATCCACGGGTACCCCAACCTTTATGATGATGTTGAGAGATTCAGAGGATTAAGCGATACACTGAAATCTGCAGGAATCGACTTTTCAGAAGAACATCGTTTGATGGGTTATTTTGAAGAGGCAGCGAGCTACAGTGCGGTGATCGCCTTTTTAAAAAGCGGAAAATCATTGCCGGATGCTTTTTTTGCTGCCAATGATTTAAGTGCGATCGGCTGTATCAAAGCGTTAAAAGCAGAAGGGTTGATCGTGCCAGATGATGTGAGTGTAATTGGATTTGACAATATAGATTTGAGTGAAGTTTTCTCACCTTCGCTGACGACGGTAAACAACCCAATCGCCAGGCAGGGGAAGCTGGCTGTTCAACGCTTGCTTTCAATCATACAGCAAGAAAGGGAGGGAAGAGTGGAAAAGCTGGAAGGGAACCTGATTATAAGAGATTCTTGCAACATCAATAAAAACGTTTTAATCTAAGGCGGGTTTTCCCGCTTGCCTGTAATAAAAACGTTTAACCAGAAATGTAAACGCTTTAATTTTAAAACTACATATCCAGAGAGGAGTAGAACATGACTAAAAAAACGTTTTGGCACAAACTAAAATCCCAAATCCCGCTGCAGCTCATGGTTATCCCCGGAATTATTTTTATGATCATATTTTGCTATATTCCAATCTATGGTTTGGTGATTGCCTTTAAGAGCCTTACCGTCACCGATACGATTGCAAGTGCTCCGTGGGTGGGGCTGGAAAATTTCAAGATAGCCTTCAGCGACAAATTCTTTTGGGAATCCGTAGTAAACACACTCGCCATCAGCTTTTTGAAATTAGGGATCGGTTTTATCGCTCCCATTATATTATCGATTATGATTTTTGAGTTAAAGGATGGCTGGTTCAAAAAGACCGTTCAAACCATTTCCTACTTACCGCACTTTCTTTCCTGGATCGTGGTAGGAGGGATGTTGATCAGCTGGCTCTCCACTTCGGGACTGATCAATACGTTTTTGGTTGGCATTGGAGTTATAGACAGTCCTAAAAACTATTTGGTGGATCCAAACAGCTACTGGTTCATCGCGGTTCTGTCTGATGTCTGGAAAAGTGTGGGCTGGGGAACGATCATTTATCTGGCTACGATGGCCGGTATTGATCCTACCTACTATGAAGCGGCGAAGATTGATGGCGCCACAAAAATGCAGCAGATTTTCCACATCACTCTTCCTTTGATGAAATTTGTCATCACCTTAATGTTCATCCTGGCAGTGGGAGGAATTTTAGGTTCCAATTTAGATCAGACGCTCGTCCTGATTAACCCGTTAAATGCTTCCCATGCAGAAGTAATCAACTCCTATGTATACAAAATAGGACTCGCTCAGGGTGACTTTTCTTACGCAACAGCAGTTGGCTTGGCCATTTCTGTGATTTCATTGCTGTTGGTTGTGATTACAAACAAGCTTTCTAAAAAGGTTAATAACCGATCCATTTTCTAGGAGGGCAGATATGAAAATAGCGGACAGTAAGCCAGTCTCGATGGGACTACCTATGCCAAAAGTGAAAAAAATGAAGGAAAACCGTGTTTTTAATGCGATTAATTTACTGTGCATCAGTGTTTTTACCATCCTTATTATTTTCCCAATCTGGGACATTATTGTGGCCTCGTTCAGCAGTCCACAGGCACAGGCCAGTGCGGGCATCAGGCTTTGGCCAAAAGAGTTTTCAATTGAAAGCTATAAACTGGTGTTTAATGATGCTTCCATATGGAACGCCTTCATGATTTCGGTTTTGAAAACAGTCGTTGGTGTCATCACGCATGTGTTTTTTACAGCCATGGTGGCCTATGGAATGAGTAAACGAAACCTGCTCGGAAGAAACTTCTACACAGCGCTTGGAGTAGGAACCATGTTTTTCAGCGGTGGGATGATTCCTACCTACCTGCTGATGAAGGATTTGGGATTGCTTGACAGCTTTTGGGTATACATTATTCCTTCATTATTCAGCTATTTTGACATGATTATCATCATGAACTTTTTCCGTGAGATTCCCTCTTCCCTGGAAGAGTCGGCAACCATTGACGGAGCAGGGGTATGGACCATTTTTATGAAAATTATTATGCCGTTATCCATGCCGGTTCTTGCTACCATCGCCCTTTTTAACGGGGTATTCCAATGGAATGATTATATGACTGCCAAGCTGTACATCTCCAACGAAGCCCTGCATCCGATTCAGATGAAGCTCTATACCATCATTGTTCAGCAGCAGGCTCAAACCATGCAATCAACGGCATCTGTGGTCATCCCAACGACTTCATTGTCCATTCAGCTGGCGACGATTGTTATTGCAACGGTTCCGATTGTTTTGGTTTATCCATTCCTTCAGAAGTATTTCATCTCCGGTATGATGATCGGAGCAGTGAAGGAGTAGCCTTTGTTCATCCATGAATAACAAAATAAATTTTAATAAAAACGATTTTATTAGGAGGAAGAACATGAAGAAGTGGAGTTCAGTAAGGTTAGGCTTAGTGTTTTTGTTTATGCTGACGCTTTTGTTAACCGGTTGTACAGGAGGAGGCTCAAGCAGTACACAGGGCAAAGCAATGGGAGAGAAGGCAAGGTACAAAGTAGATAAAGATACTCCGGCCTGGAAACTGGATAAAAAGAAAAATACGAAACTTACCTGGTATGTGAATGCTGATTGGTTCAATAAAGATTTTGGCCACGATACCATCACAAAGCAGCTGAAAAAAGATCTTAATGTTGATATCAAATTTGTTACTGGTGATGATACGAAACTGAATACGTATTTTGCGAGCGGTGACATGCCGGATATCGTAACCATTTTCGGAGGCAATACACCAACTGCCCAGAAAGCCAATACATGGGCGCTTCCATTGAATGAACTGGCTGAAAAATACGATCCATACTTTAATAAAGTAGCAAAAGAACAAACGTTAAACTGGTACCAGCTAAAGGATGGCAATACGTATGGATATCCAAGCTATTCAAACACTGAAGAGCACTATAAAAGCGGCCTGATTCCCGGTGCGGACGCATTCATTGTTCGTGATGACATTTATAAAGCCATCGGCAAGCCAAGCATGGAAACTCCTGAACAGTTCCTTGATGCCATGGCAAAGATCAAGCAGAAATTTCCCGATGTCACTCCTTTTGGTTTTAAAGGATTTTCAGCTGAAGGAGATCCTGGTTCTTTAGGATCAATGTTCCAAAATCACATTGGTGTTCCTATCGATAAGGACGGAAAATGGTATGACCGAAATTTGGACAAAGATTACCTTACATGGATTAAAGCCTTTAATAAAGCGTATAAAAAAGGGTACATCTCTAATGATAACTTCTCAGATAACAATACGAAGTTCGAAGAAAAAGTAGCACGCGGACAGTACGCAACCGTCATGGCGAGCGGGATTCCGCAGCTGTCAGGTTCGCTCCAAAAAAACATTGCCACACATCCGGCACAAAAATACATTGCGGTGAATGGACCGAAAAGCACTGTTGGTCATGAACCAACACTAAATCAAACCGGAATTTCCGGATGGTCTGTCACCTACATTACGAAAAAGGTAAAAGACCCACAAAAGGCCATTCAACTGTTCACCTATCTGTTAAGTGATGAAGGACAATTTCTCACCAATTTCGGTGTGAAAGGCGAAACGTATGAGCTGAATGCGGATGGCAAGGCTGAGCTAAAGCCAGAAGTCGTCAAGCTAAGAAACGAAAATCCTGAAGAATATAAGAAGAAATACCGTTTGGGGGAGTTCTGGTTCTTCGGCCATGACACATTTGCCATCGAACATGGAAAAAATGATCCAAATGAAGCGATCGGTCAAATCCAGGAATGGGCCAAAGGAAAATTAAAGCCGCAATTCATTCTTGAAAATACCGATCCTGATTCAGGAACGGCGGAAGCAAGAAGCTTAACAAACATTAACTCATACTGGGCCAAAACGCTTGCCAGTTTGTTGCGAGCAAAAAATGAGCAGGATTTTGATAAAACCCTATCAAAATATGAAACGTTCCAGAAGGACAACAATTTTGACAAAATTGAAGAAGTGCGAAATAAAAAAATAAAAGAAAACAAGGAAAAGCTTCAGCAATAACAAATGATTTCATTTCAGAATAGGTGTGTGGTTCAATGGTAAACGCGTTTGTAAATGAACATCGTTCCGTGGGAACATTACGTTCAACATTTGAGCTTCAGCAAATTAAGGGAACGGCAGTACCTTTTCAAAACGGGATTCCCTATCCCTCATTTGAACCGCAAAGCCGCAGTGTCTTTTCACTCGGCGGTGAGTGGAAGAAACACCGTTTTATAGCGGATCATGAAGAAACAATGATGAACAGGGATGAAGAATGGATCCGTAAAATGAATGATTTGGGAGTTACTGCATTTGAGTTTGATGACCAATCGTGGAAAGTCCATGAGCTGCCCCTTCCCGAAAATCGCATGACCGGGAAGGCGGAAATTAATGGAGCGGAAACCTATGAAGATGGTGTATGGTACAGAAGGGAATTTCAGCTGAGTCGTCAGTGGGTTGACCAGGTTGTGAGCCTAAAGTGTTTGGGACTTTCGTATATTGGCGACTTCTGGATTAACGGAAAATATGTTGGTCACCATGAAGGTGGCTATACCCCCTTTTCGTTTGAGGTGACCCCATATCTGACAGAAGGGAAAAATGTCATTGCCGTCCGGGTGGATAATCCACCCTGGACAACCCGTATTGATACAGTTCCCGCAGTCGATAATGATTTTTTTAATTATACCGGCATCCTTCAGGACATCTATTTGGAAGCTGTTGAAAGTGTACAAGTGGCACGAGCTGATATTGTAACAAAAAGTTTGAACGGTGAGCTTGAAATCAGAACCGTTCTTGAAAACCGCTCCGATCGTACCCTCAAGGTTACAGTCAAAGGCGCAATTTATAACACTGATCCGGTTTCAAAGGAATGGCTCAGCGCCCCCGATGCCAAAAGCATCTGCAAAGATAGAGTAGGAGCAGGGGGGCTTCAAGATAAGGAAGTTGAGCTTTCCCCTCAAGAAACAAAGGTACTGGTTTATCAGGCAACCGTTTCAGAACCCGCTTTATGGAGTATTGATGAGCCACACTTATACGTTCTTAAGCTGACGCTTGTGAATGAAGAAGTGGAATTGGACACCTTTCATTCGCAGTTCGGTATCCGTACCATTTCTACACAGGGCGCACAAATCTTGCTCAATGAGGAACCTGTTTTCCTGGGTGGCGTTGCACGGCATGAAGATTGGCCGGGATATGGAAGGGCTGCATCCTGGGAGCGGATCAAAAGCGATTTTCTTAAAATAAAAGACTTGTCTGTTAATATGGTCCGGACAGCTCATTATCCCAATCATGTATATACGTATATCATGCTGGACCGGCTTGGACTGACCGCAATGAGCGAAATTCCGCTTTGGCAGTTTGAAACCCATCATTACGAAGCTCAGGAAGATCGGGGAATCTCTTACCAAATGTGGAGGGAAATGATCTTTTCTCAATATAACCGGCCGTCGGTCATTATGTGGAGCACACAAAATGAATCAAAAGATGTGACGCTGAGGAAACGGTACAATGAAAATCTGGTCAAAGAGGTACGCATGTTTTATCATGACGGCCGCTTAATTACCCAAAGTTCAGCAGCCGATCAGCCAGGTGCTCATGATGAATCGATGGAATGCCTTGATGTCGCAGGGTGGACGATGTATTTTGGTATTTTTCACGGAAGCACACCATATGAGGGCACAAGGGATTTTCTGGAAAATGCCCATCGGAATTGGCCGGATAAGCCGATATTGAACACGGAATATGGTATATGGAGCAATGCAGATAAAAGTTTTATCAAAAAGCAGGTGGAGATCTACCGTGATGTCCAGCATGCATTACTGGAAAAGGCGACCGTTTCTCCAAGCGGCCAAGTCAATGAAAACGGCTATGTGGCAGGCATGGATTATTGGACTGCATTTGACTGGTATGTGAACCATAACCAGTTTTATCAGACGATGGGAATGCTTCACATGGACAGAACAACGGAAAAGCCGCTCTATCACCATTTTGTCAGGGACCACAAACGGTTGCTGAAAAAAACAAAGGGTCTTGGAAGACAAACAAATTCACTGGCAGATAACCCATTGAAGTTTTCCGTAAAAGACAAGAAGGAATCAATAGATTTGATACTGCAGCAGCCCGTGGATTTATCGCCTTGGAACTACTTGTGCATAGAGGTGAGAGATGCTGAATGTGCGGATGGATTTAAGGTTCAGTTGACAGACGATAAGGGTCGAATGTCAGACTATCAAACGTATGGAATCCATGTGAAGGAAAATTTCAGGGTGTACGTTCCCCTCTGGGAACTAGACCGGGAGATTCTTTCCAGCGTCGCTTCCGTCCGGGTTTTGAAAGACGGTCCGCGCACACTAGAAGTTTTGGCACTAAAAGCAGTGACCAGCGGGACTCATTAAGAAAGACAGAGACAATTCGTCTCTGTCTTTTTGTTATCCTTTTACTGAACCGGATGCCAAACCATGGATAAAGTGTTTCTGCAGCAGGAGGAAGAGGATAACCATGGGAGCGACGGCCATGATGGCCGCTGCAGCCACGAGATTCAGGTTGTTGGTGTTTTGTCCAAAGAAACTGGATAGTGCGACTGTAATGGTTTTTACTTCTTCTGCCTGAAGGAAGAAAATTGCAAACTGATAATCGTTCCAAATGTATACACAAGAAATGATGAGAATGGAAGCAGTGACCGGTTTCAGCAGGGGAAACACGACTCTGAAAAAGATCGAAAGTGTACTCGCTCCGTCCATTTTCGCTGCTTCTTCCAATTCCCTCGGTATGGTGGACCGGATAAATCCCGCATATAAGAAGATAGACAATGGCAGATACGCGGCAACGTTATTCAGCACAGCAATTGTGCGTGTGTTCATCATACCTATGTCAACGACCAATTGGTAAAGCGGGACCAATGCAGTTAATGGAGGGATGACCATAACTGCGATAAAAAAGACATACACCAGTTTGTTTGCCTTTGTGGTCCGCCGTGCAAGCGGATAGGCTGCGAGCGAGCCGAAAATGATGAGAAGAACCGCCGAAAAGAACGTAATGATAACGGTGTTCCATAGTGACTGCCCCAAATTAGCAGTGACCCAGGCTTCACTGAAGTTTTCAAAAGAGAACTGTTTGGGGAATGCCCATTTCGAACTAAAATCACCTTTTGCCTTGAAGGCGGTGGTAAGCAGGATATAAAAAGGGACCAGGTGATAAAGGGTGATAATTAAGGCAACGGCTGTCAAAAACAGCTTAGTTTTCCGGTATGGCTTGGCCATCAGGCTTCAACCTCCTTGCGTTTAAAGAAGAGCAGTGCAGACAGGCTGATGATGAGGATGATAACGGCCATAAGCACACCTTCCGTCGCAGCATACCCGGCATCCTGCCGGTTAAAGTACAAATCATACATAAAGGTGGACATGGACTGAGAGGCATTTCCCGGACCTCCGCCTGTCAGCGAAACAATCACATCAAATAGCTTCAACCCGCCGATTACGTTAATAACAATGTTTATCGTAATGGAGGGCATTAACAACGGAAGTGTTATATTTTTAAACTGGTTAAAAGGAGAAGCGCCGTCAAGCTGTGCCGCTTCGTAATAATCCTTGGAAATGCTCTGCAGACCCGCGAGATAGATAATCATTGCTACACCGACAAATTGATAAGTGTTTACAAAAACGATCAGCCATGTGTTCACTTCAGGATTTGCCAATGCATTGATTTTTTCCATTCCCATTGCGGTAAGAATATCGTTTAACGCGCCTCCCTGATAGGCAAAGAAAAAGTACCAGATGTATCCCATAATCAAGGGACTGATAATAACCGGCAAATAAATGATGGTCCGTGTCAGACCCCGCAATTTAATGCTTTGATTAAGCAATAATGCATACAATAAGCCCATAATGTTTTGAAACAGGGTACTGCCCAAGCCGTATAGCAGCGTATTTTTAACTACAAGCCAGGTATCGGGATCCTTTAAAAGACGGCTGTACTGCTGAAAGCCAACATAATCATAGGCCTGTGAAAAGCCGTTCCAATTGGTTAACGAGATTTTCAGCCCGTTTAAAAAGGGATAAAGAATGAAAAAAACGACAAGAGCAAGGGCAGGAAGATACATCCACCAAAGAGAGGATTGTGAAGAACGCTTTGGCCGTTTGTTAACCTCTGCAAGTGACGCTTTCTCCTTTTTCATACCAACCACGGTATTCATGAAATTCAGCTCCTTTTGAATTCACGGATGAGGAAAGGGTACTTACTTTTTCGGTTTGTACAATCGTTTATACTCTTCACCGATTTTCTTCGATACTTGCTCGGGGGTCATTGATTTCGATAAGAGCTCTTGACCGGATGCTCCCAGCACATCCCACATGCCGCTCGGAAGGTAGACTCGGTCAAAATAAGGTTCAACTTTAACATCTTTATATTTTTCATAGTCCTTGGCAAAGTAGTTATCTGCTTTCGTATTCGTGAGTCCTGCAGGAAGGGAGGTTGCTTCAGCGATCTTTTTCACCATTTCGGGCTGAGAAAGGAAATCAATAAACTTTTTTGCTTCCTTTTTATGTTTGGAGTCCTTCCAAACGGCCAAGGTATGACGTTCTCCGCCAATCCAGCTCGGTTCATCTCCTTTGTAAATGACCGGCATCGGAATAACACCAAGCTGTACGTCAGGGTTCAGTTCCTTAACAGCTGGTCCAAGCAAGCCGCCGCCAATAATAAACCCGATTTTATTTTGTGCCATCAAATCGGTCATCTGCTGGTTTTGTGCGGTAAGGGCGTCTTTGTTTAACAAGCCTTTTTTCTGCATTTCTTGTAACTTTTCTGGCAGAAAATTAAATTTGGACCAGTCCTTGAAAGTGCCGTTCTGCAGTTCTTTTCGATAATCATGTTTGCTGTCGGTAACAAGAAGCGGGGTGGCAAACTGGTCAAAATACTGTCCAAATGAACTTTTATCGGACCCGGCAAACCAAAGCGGAGTGACTTCCCCTTTGCTCTTCTTCTTAATCGTTTCCATGGCGCTCATCCATTCATCAAACGTGGAAGGCGGAGCAATTCCATATTTCTTCAGAAGGGTCGCGTTGTATGTAATCCCGTCTTTCGCCTGATTCAATGGATAGGCATAGACCTTCCCCGATGTGTCCTTAAGAATGTTATCCATAGCAGGATCCAGGTCTTTGACCCAACTCATGTCCTGAAGATCTTCAACATATTCGCCATAGCGATCTTTTGACCAGCCGTGGGTATCAAATAAATCCGGCATATCATTAGCCGCCATTTTGACCCTCAACATTCCTTCGTATTTATCGGCCGGAAAGTTTTCTTTAATATCGATGCTCGGGTTTTTCTTTTCGAACTCCTTGATCGCATCAGAAAGCGCTGCTTTGTCGGATTCATTGGTAACCGTAGAGAAAAGTGTTAATTGGACGTTTCCACCCTCACCGGAACTCGACTGTTTATTACATGCACTTAAAGCGAACACAAGAGCAGAGGATAACAGCAATGTTTTACCTAACTTTTTCAATTGGATTTCCCCCTCAGAAAATTTGGTTAATCAACCAGACAAACAAAAGCTATGTTTGCACAAAATCAGGGGCTACTATATAATTTATAGTTGCTCCTTGGAAACGGGAGTGCGGGCGGTTCGCAAGAAATAGCGGGTGATGGCAGTCACTCCTTCCGATTTGCTAGATCGGTCATTTCTTTGCGGATTCGCCTTTTTTATTGCTTCATTTCGCCTTATCGAACCACCTCCTTAAAAGGATTCTTTGATAATGAAGAACCGCAGCTTTGGCGGATGACCAGCGAAGTAGGAAGCGTCACTTGTACTGGCAGTTTCCTTCCGCTCATCCGGTCCATAAGAAGCTTAACTCCGGTTTGCCCCATTTCCCTTGTATATACTCGAATGGTGGAAAGGGGAGGATTCGAAAACCGTGCGGCTTCTATGTCATCAAATGCGACAAGCGCTACGTCCGAAGGAACAGATAATCCCGCCTCCTGAAGAGCACGCAATGCCCCAATGGCCATTGGATCACTTGCGACAAAAAAAGCATTCGGATGTTTCTTTTTTTGAATCGCTTTTTTCATAAGCTCGTATCCTGATGACATGGTGTACTCCCCGATGTATATCGCATCATTACCTTCGAAATCGCCACGACTGATCATGCTTTCAAATGTGGTCAGCCGCTTGTCCTCCGAAATTACTTTCTTTTGCTGCAGGTGCTCCCGTTCAACTCCTCCGATATAACCAATTTTCCGATGACCCAGTTTCATAAGATGCTCAAGCGCTTTTTTGGTTGCCTTTTCAAAATCCACGGTTACCGAATCATAGAGTTCTTCATCAGGAACATAGTTTAAATAGACAATGTTATTAATCTTTTGAGACAGCCGTTTCAAAACGTCTTCTCCCAGGCGGCCGATTACCAGAAGGCCGTCCAGACTGGGAAACTCCAGAGGGACAGTCAGCATATCATTTAAGCGGTAGCTTCCAACCCTGCTGATTCCCTGCCGGTATAATTCTTCTTCTATGCCCTGGCGGATGGAAATAAAGTAGGGGTCGTTCAGTTCTTCTTCTACCGTTTGACATGCAATGATTCCAATACTGGGAGCTGATTTTTTGGCTTGTGTATGGGTCTGCTTTTTCCTCCGCTCATGAATGGTCTGGTATCCCAATTCTTTTGCCGTTTGCAGGATACGCTGCCGTGTTTCCTCTAAAACGGTGATTGAATCGTCATTATTCAGCACCCTGGAAACGGTAGCGGTGGATACTTTGGATTTTTGAGCAATTTCTTTTATAGTTGCCATAGAGTATCCTCTCAAAACGAAATGAAATTTTACTAAAAGTTTACTGGTGTTTGAATTCTATCATCTATTGAAAGTGCTTACAATAGTAAATTTAGATTATTCTGATACTTACAACGGAATTACTTATATAGTAAATTCGAATGATGTATAGGTTAAAAATTAACTGATAGTTAGAATAACGTAACCATGCATGGAAAAAGCAGCTTATGAAAAGCTGCTCCCCGGTAAAATAATTTATACAATTGATGTCGATTTTCTGATATGGATTTCAGGATCCAGTCGTTTTGTAGAATGTGCGGTGTCTTTCGTTTCTATCAGAGATAAAAGGGATTCGACCATCGTTTCAGCCAGCGAGTCTATCGGCACTCCTACACTCGTTAGTGCTGTTTCCAGGCTGGCCATTTGCGGGATATTATCATACGAAACAAGAGAAAGGTCTTCAGGTATGCGGAGATGCCGTTCTTTCACTGCACGCAGTATACCTATGCTGATGTCATAACTTCCGCTGATAAGGGCGGTGGGTAAGGATTCCTGCCCAAGCACTTTTTGTGCGGCGAGATATCCGTCATACCACCCTAATCCTTTCGTATCTGTCTGGTTAACAGGAAGATGGGCATTGTTCATTGCTTCCTGGAAACCGGTCCACTTTTGATACTGCCGTTTATCGGCATGCGAATCCTCTCCAATATAATGGATGTTCTTATGGCCTAACGAGACAAGGTGTTCAACCGCTTTAGATATAGCGGCTTTATGGTTCACATCAACGATTGGATAGGGATGGCCGTTCCGTGCCACTCCATAGGTTATGATCGGTACAGAAGAAGAGAAGAGAGGAGGAAGCTGATTTTCAATTCCACCTTCAAATAACAGAATGCCATCCACTTGAAAACTTTCAAACATTTTAACCGCATGGTCGGCAGCGTTTACCGAAAGAATCATGAAGTAATTTTTTTCGGTAACGATATTATTGATTTTGGCCACGAGTTCTGTAAGAGCGACACGATCAAGGGAAGGCCAGACAAGACCGATGGTTCGGCTCTTTTTTGATACCAGGTTTTTTGCTGAGAGGTTGGGTGTATACCCTAATGCTTTTGCGGTTTCTACTACTTTTCGTTTGGTTTCGGGTTTAACCAGAGAGCTGTCATTCAGTGCTTTTGAAACGGTCGAATAGCTTACTCCGGAAGCTCGTGCAATATCCTTTATGGTTACACTCATTACAGTCCTCCTTAAAATCCAATGTTGATAATTTTCAGAATACCGCTTATACTGGTCAATAACAACGTTGTTAATACGATTATACAGTTGTATGGGGAAAGAAGTAAATGCTTCTGTCTAAAAATAACAACGTTGTTATTTTGTTTTTGCAAACGCTGTCAGAATAAACTTCTGCAGCAAAGAAATCAGATTCATACGTAAAGGGGGATTTCAGTCAAATGAGGAACAAAGGAGGTTCACCGTTGAAAACCTGGCTTTCGATTACTTTTGTATGCGCTTTAATATTGACGTTGTTTTCCGGATGCAGCACGACAGCGAAAAGTGAAGACAAGACGATCACCATGCGGTTGGCACACAATCAAGCCGAAACACATCCAGTACATAAATCACTCGTCGAATTCGCTAGACTGGTAGAAAAGAAAACCAACGGATCGGTGAAAATCAAGCTTTATCCGAACGGCCAGCTCGGATCAGAAAGGGAAGTGATTGAATTAACACAGACCGGTGCTGTAGACTTTGCAAAGGTAAGCGCCAGTGCATTGGAAAGCTTCTCACCGGTGTATTCGCTTTTCAGTCTGCCGTATTTATTTGATAACAGAGATCACTTTTATAAGGTGATGAAAGGTCCTGTTGCACAGGATATTTATAAAACCACAACAAATGTGGGATTCAGAGGACTTACCTTTTATGATGCAGGTACTAGAAACTTCTATACCAAGAATAAGGCCATTATGAAGCCTGCGGATTTAAAAGGATTGAAAATCAGGGTACAGCCCAGTGCCACATCCATTAAGATGATTGAACTGATGGGCGGTTCGCCTACACCTATGTCCTTTGGTGAAGTGTATACCGCATTGCAGCAAGGGGTTATCGATGGTTCGGAAAATAATGAAACCGCTTTAACAGACAACAACCATGGCCAGGTCGCCAAGCAATACTCATACAGTGAGCATGCGATCGTGCCGGATATCCTGATCATGAATAATAAAAAGTGGAACGAACTGAGCCAAAAGCAAAAACAAGCCATTACCGAAGCGGCCAAAGAATCCACAGCCTTTCACAAAGTCGTATGGGAAAAGGCAATTGACAAAGCAACAAAGGAAGCCAAAACGAAGATGAATGTGACGTTTAATAAGGTGGACAAAGAACCATTCAAAAAAGCAGTGGAACCATTGCATAAAGAATTTGCGAAAAAGAAAGCAACAGCCCGCTATTACAAAGAAATCAGAACAGAAGGAACAGGGAACTAGAAGGGAGGAACGGAAGATGAGTATGGTAAAAAAGAAACTGGATCAAGTACTGGCGTTTATTACATGTTCCATTATGGGGTTCATGGTCATTGTAGCCATTTGGCAAGTATTTACAAGGTATGTCTTAAATTCACCAAGCACGGTATCAGAAGAACTGCTCCGGTATTCTCTGATATGGGTATCAATGCTTGGTGCTGCCTATGCATTCGGAAATAAGAAGCATATCGCCATTGAATTTATCGTAGAAAAGCTCTCTCCCAAAAAAGCACTGAGAATAAGTGTGCTTATTGAAAGCCTGGTCGTATTATTTGCGATTATCGTCATGGTTGTTGGCGGAATCATGACGGTAAACATTACGATGGCTCAAACCTCCGCTTCTCTTGGAATTCCAATGGGATTCATTTATTTGTCGCTTCCTGTAAGCGGTATCCTGGTGATCGGATATAGCGTGATCAATATCTATGAAGCTATCGTAAAACGAAAAGTAGAGTTGTATTCAGAAAAAATGGACGGGGAATCTGTAACCCAGCTGCACGGGTAGAAAGGAGTATCTCAATGACGTTAACAGCAGGAATTCTCTTATTAAGTATTTTCTTCATTTTATTGTTTATCGGGGTGCCGATTGCCATCAGCATTGCCGGTGCCTCCATAGCGACCATGCTGATCCTGTTTCCATTTGATGTGGCTGTGTTTACATCCGCTCAAAAAATGGTAACCGGTCTTGATAGTTTTGCGCTTCTGGCCATTCCGTTTTTCATCCTGTCCGGCATTATTATGAACAACGGCGGCATTGCCCTTCGATTGATTAATGTCGCCAAGTTGTTATCAGGACGGCTGCCTGGATCACTGGCTCACACCAATGTAATGGGTAATATGCTGTTTGGCTCTATTTCAGGATCTTCGGTTGCTGCAGCTGCAGCGATCGGCGGGGTAATGTCACCGATCCAGAAAAAGGAAGGCTATGATCAAAGTTTCTCTGCTGCTGTAAACATTGCATCGGCTCCCACGGGATTATTAATTCCCCCAAGCGGGCTTTTGATCATTTATTCGCTTGTCAGTGGAGGCACATCTGTCGCCGCCCTGTTTATGGCCGGATATATTCCAGGCATTCTTTGGGGCATTGCCACAATGTTTGTCGCGTATGTGATTGCCAAAAAGAAAAACTATTCGGTGTCACAGCGGATCACCGTAAAAGAAGGTCTTAAAGTTATATGGGAGGCCATTCCCAGTTTGATGCTGATTGTCGTTGTTCTCGGCGGAATTATCGCAGGAATTTTCACGGCAACAGAAGGAGCGGCGATTGCGGTTGCCTACTCACTGCTCCTGTCGATGGTATACCGGACGTTCAAGTGGAAGCAGCTTCCGAAAATGCTGCTGGAGACAGTGGAGATGACAGCGGTCATTATGCTTCTCATAGGCACATCCACGATATTATCACTGGTCATGTCGTTTACAGGCATTCCGGAAGCGATCAGCCAGGGATTGTTAGGTTTAACAGATAATCCAATTATCATTTTGCTCATTATGAACGTTATTTTATTGATTATCGGAACCTTTATGGATATTACACCAGCTGTTCTTATTTTCACACCGATCTTTTTGCCGATCGTATCCTCATTTGGAATGGACCCGGTTCATTTCGGAATCATGATGGCATTTAACCTTTGCATCGGAAACATTACACCACCGGTAGGGAGCGCTTTATTTGTCGGTGCCAGTGTGGCCAAGGTCAAAATTGAACAGGTGGTCAAACCCTTGCTTCCTTTTTATGCCGTTATCATTCTCGTATTAATGATCGTTACCTTTATTCCACAAGTCAGCTTGGCATTGCCAAAATTATTCGGATTGTAAGCATCAAAGAAAGCGGGTTGAAATCATGAGTATTCTAACAAAACAAGCCTTTACATTTATAAAAGAAGAAAGCAATATTCTACATTTCCGATCGGAACAGGAAAATATAGAAGTGAAAATCATGGTACTGGAAGAAGACATCATCCGGGTGTTGTTTGTAACCGGTGATCAGTTGAAAGTAAAAAATACATGGAGCGTGGCACCCGGGATGGAGGATGTGCCATTTGACGGCATTGACCGGTTGAACCTTAGCGGGTTTTCAAAGCCGGCGTTTTCCATCAAACCTTCTGAAGATCAATACACAGTAGAAACGAAAGCATTAAAAGTAGTGATTGGACTGGAACCATTCAAGCTGTCATGGTTTTACAGAGACGCTGAAGAATGGATTCCTCTGGCCAATGACCGGAAGACGCAAGCCTATCATTTCGAACTGGGATTACAGGGACCGGCCCACTATTTAAACCGTGAGCACGAGGAACAATATTTTGGATTAGGTGAAAAAAGCGGCCATGTGGACAAGCATGGTAAACGCTACCGCATGCAGACCATCGATGCGATGGGTTATGATGCTGAATTTACAGACCCGCTGTACAAACATGTTCCATTTTATATTACCCGGAATCAGAAAACCGGATTATCTTTCGGGATTTTCTACGATAATCTGGCCAATTCGATTTTTGAAATGGGTTCTGAGCTGGATAATTATCATGGATATTACCGGTATTATGAAGCAGAAAAGGGAGATCTGGATTACTACATCATCGCCGGGCCGCAAGTAAAAGATGTGACTCGAAAATTTGCATGGATGACAGGAAAAACGATTCTTCCTCCTAAATGGAGTTTAGGCTATTCCGGTTCAACGATGAGTTACACGGATGCTCCCGATGCCCAGGAGCAGCTCAACCGGTTTTTGCAGCTTTGCAGAGAGCATGACATCTTATGCGATTCGTTTCAGCTGTCTTCCGGCTATACCTCCATAGAGGATAAACGCTATGTTTTTCACTGGAACGACTCTAAATTTCCGGATCCTCAAAAAATGGCACAGGATTTTCACGAACAGGGTGTCAGGCTATGCGCCAACATTAAGCCTTGTTTACTGAACGATCACCCGATGTTTGATGAATTAGAGAAAAAAGAGATGTTCATTAAAGATAAAACAACGGGGAAACCCGAAATTGCGCAATTTTGGGACGAAACTGGCGCTTACCTGGATTTTACGAAGCAGGAAACCTATGAGTGGTGGAAACAGCAAGTCAAAGAGAAACTGATGAAATACGGAATTGATTCAACATGGAATGACAACAATGAATTTGAAATTTGGAGTCAGTCAGCAAGCTGCGATGGTTTTGGTGAATCCCTTGATTTTGATGTCATTCGCGCACTTCAGCCGCTTCTTATGATGAAAGCTTCCTATGAAGCGCAGAAGGAATTTAATCCTGACACGCGTCCATACCTGATTTCAAGATCCGGCTGTGTCGGCATGCACCGCTATGTTCAAACATGGACGGGGGATAACCGCACCAGCTGGAAAACGATCAAGTTTAACAACAAAATGGGGATTGGATTAAGCTTATCCGGCATATATAATTTCGGCCATGACGTGGGCGGCTTTTCAGGGCCGGCACCGGAACCTGAACTTTTTGTCCGGTGGGTTCAAAATGGGATCATGCATCCCCGGTTTACGATTCATTCCTGGAATGATGATGAAACGGTAAACGAACCGTGGATGTATCCGGAAGTCCTTCCTGAAATCCGTAAGCTTATTAAATTCAGAACCAAAATCATTCCTTATTTGTACACAGCGCTTTACCATGCCCACGCTTCTCAAGTGCCAATGATCACCCCGACATTCTGGGATTTTGAGCATGACGAAAAGACGTTTGATGACAACGATGATTTTATGCTTGGAGAGAGCCTTCTTGTTGCCTCCGTGGTTGAAAAGGAGCAGCGTGAACGCCCGGTTTACCTGCCAAAGCATCAAGAAGGATGGTATGACCTTCATACGGGAGAATGGTACGAGGGAGGTCAGTGTGTTACTATTCCTGCGCCTCTCAGCTACGTACCGCTGCTCGCAAAAGGAGGTAGCATTATTCCGATCAATCAAGCCAATGTAACCTTTGAAACAAAAGAAAAGGATGAAAGAGCCTTTTTGCTTTTCCCTCAAAAAGGGAGTGGATTCAGCTCGTATCGATGCTATGAGGATGATGGCATCAGTAATCAATATAAAGATGTTTATGCGTTTTTAACGGTAGAAACAAAGGTGACGGAAGAGCAAATCTCTGTCACTGTTGATAAGGAAGGAACCTATGAATTGCCTTATAATGAAGTTTCATTTATTCTTCCAGATCAAGAGCACCGCAAGCTTACAGTAAATGGTGTCCCTTATGAAAACGGTGAAGTATTCAAACTGAAAAACTAAAAAAACAGAAGGCTGTGTTGTTTCATCAGCCTTCTGTTTTTCTTTATAATTTACCTGTAAGAAATTGGGCCTCACCAAGACCGAAGCTCCAGTCAGCGTCTCTGTTTTCGGTTATAGAAACCATAAGATCCTGAGGTGAGATTCCGCATTCCTTTTGCAGCCTCTCTGCCAGCAAGGAATATAATTTTTCCTTTTGTTCTTTCGTCCTTGCTTTACTGACCATACTGATCACCACAAGATTTTCTGTTCTATTGAAACCCAGCCCTGTATCTTCTATGACCATTTCATGAGGAGCGTGCTGATGGACAATTTGATACCGGTCCTTCTCCGGAACACCAAATGCTTCCACCATCGCAAAGTGGGCAGCATCAAGCAGCTTCTTTAATTCTTTTTTATCACGGCCTTCGATTACATCAAAACGAAGTAATGGCATGTAGGTAAGCCTCCCTCTGTCATTTGGTTTTATCCTTGTCATTGATCTCACATAATGAGTGTTTTGCCGTTTTCAGCAATAGCTTTAGTTTTCTCTATTAGCAGAAGGATAAAACATGAAGTACAAAGAGTTTTTTCTAAAATAAAATGAAGGGTTGATAGAAATGAATATTGATATACGTGCTCAAATCTTGATCATCATTTGAAGATTTGGTTAAGGAGGTATAAAACAAGGGATTCACATCCGTCCAACTGGCTTTGGGCAAATCTTTTATTAAACTATGAGGCTCCTTTTCACTGGATAAGGGATCAGAAACCAACCTGAAATAAATGTTCTGCTGGAAGGTGCAAGAGAGCCTTCTATCACAGAAAGTATGGATTATTTAAAAGGTAAATATGACTATGTATCGGTAAGATCCTGACAGGTAATACGATAAGATGTAAGTCGTTTTTACCATCTTTTGTTTTAGTGCATAAAAGCGTTGACTTATTAATGTGTTATGGTAAGATTAATCTATAATCGTTGGGAACAAGATTTTGACACACCCCCTAATGAAATACCCTCATTGAGCAGCCAGGTCCCTATGGGATTTGGCTCTTTTTTTGTTTAGATATAAAACTTAATCTATGAAAATTTTAAAAAGAAAACCAATTGGCATAAATATACAAAATAGGAATATTAGTCTATTTTTTCTTCTCTTTTACTCTACTATACTAAAATGGCACCACTAATTTTACAGGAGGGATTTTATTGAAGAAAAAAGTCGTAATTCCTATGATTTTATCTGCTACACTCCTTACCGCACCATTTGTTACTTCTCCATCAGCAGCCGCCCAGACCAAAACCAAGGATACGTTGTCGACTCAAGTACAGGCAGGCAAAGCGGAATCCATTTTCTCCACAGGGCTTAAGTCACAAAAATTCAAAGCAAAGAACAAAACGAATGCGATTTCTTATCTGCAAAGCAATAAAAAGAAGCTCGGCATAACAAATGCCCAAGGTTCATTTAAACAAAAGAAAGTCGAAACCGATAAGCTGGGAATGACACATGTACGCCTTCAGCAAACAAAGAACGGGGTACCTGTTGAGGGAGCCGAAGTTACCGTTCACTATTCAAAAGCGGGCGAAGTTCAAGGCGTAACCGGCTACTATAATGACCAATTGGAATCCGCCCCGCTTGATACCGCACCTTCCATTTCCAAAGAAGCGGCCTTAAAAACTGCAAAAAGCGCAGTAAAGGCACCGGATGTCCTTGAGTATGATCCTACTGGCGAGCTGGTTGTTTACCCTCATAACGGAAAACATTACACAGCTTATAAAGTGAATGTAAACTTCCTCGGAAAGCAGCCGGGCAACTGGTTTGTATTTGTGGATGCCAACACTGGAAAAGTAATTGACCAGTATAACAGTATTATGGACGCGGGTGAACTCACTCCAAGCACAGGCAATGGGATTGGAGTAAAGGGTATTTTGCGCAAACAATTACATATCTCTCATACAAGCGGAGAGAATGGACAGCAATTTTTCCTGAAAGACATCTCACACCCTGGCCTAAAAGCCATTACAACCTATGATTTTAAAAATCAGTGGGATTCAAGAACTGTTCCGCTGCCGGGTACGCTGTATTCCGGTAATGATGCCTCATTCAGGGATAAGTATGACGCCGCCGCAGTGGATGCGCATTATAACTCTGAACAGGTTTATCATTTCTACAAGGATGAACTTGGCCGCAATTCCATTGACGGAAAAGGCGGAGAGATTATTTCTACTGTCCATTACGGCCAAAACTACAACAACGCGTTTTGGAACGGCAGACAGATGACGTATGGTGACGGGGACAACATTTTCTTCATTCCATTATCTGCGGCACTGGACGTTGCTGCCCATGAAATGACACATGGTGTAACAACGAATACAGCGGGTCTGATTTACCGCAATCAATCCGGAGCATTGAACGAAGCGTTCTCTGATATTTTCGGAACATTAATTGACAAGGATGATTGGGAAGTGGGCGAAGATGCCATGGCTCCAGCCGCTTATTTTGACGGCCGTCCTTCGCTTCGAAGCTTGAGCAAGCCGGACAAGTATCCGGTTAATGCTGCCTATGTGCCATACGGAAACGGGAAAGGCATGTATCCAAAGCACATGGATGAATACTACAACTTGCCGCTTAACCTGGATAATGGCGGAGTGCACATCAATTCCTCCATTATCAACCATGCCGCCTATCTAACCGGTATTGAAATTGGCAAACCAAAGCTTGCGCAAATTTATTACCGAGCGTTGACTACTTATTTGACACCGAACTCCACATTTATTGATTCACGTCATGCTCTAATCCAGTCTGCAGTGGATCTTTATGGAGAAGGAAGTGCCGAAGAAGCAGCTGTTATTTCAGCTCATGACCGGGTAGGTATTACAGAGTAATGAATGAATAGCCGTCTTTTTCATCAAGAATGACGGCTATTTCTCATAAACTATCTTCATTAACTGATATGGAGGTATGAACAATGAAAAAGTGGAGTGTCATCAGTTTGGCCGGACTTGTTGCCTTGGGGGGTGCACTTGGAGCATCTCATGTATGGGCAGGTGAAAAAACGAAGGTTCAAAAACCAAATGTGCAGGAAGAGACAAAAACGGTTCCTAAGACGACGAAAGCAGCCCAGGATGAATCGGCACAGCTTCGCAACCACTTGGAATCGTTGAATGCCCAGATGAAACAATTGAACGCTGAAAAGGAAAACGAGAACACTTCAGCGAAAAGGGCAAAACTCAACAAGGAATATGTAAAAGTGTTTGAGAAACAAAAAGCATTAAGTAAAAAGATGAATGTTGATTCCAAAGCACTTGATCATGTGATATCTGCATTAAAAGAGAAAGAAAACCGAGAGTAAACTTGCTCTCTTTTTCTTTCATCTATATGTTCTTTATATAGAACTTTAAAAATGTATGAAATAAGGTAATAAAGTAAGAATATGGAATTATTACAGCGGTATTATTCTTAATTCAGACAAATTTCGGAGTTTTTTTATCAGAACTTACAAATTATGATAGAGTTATATCGTTCTTAAAAAAGAACTTTATGGGAAATGGTTGTTCTTTGTGTCAGGAAATGACCTGTGCAAGTTCAATATAAAATGGTTAACGATGAAAAGGAGATGAAAGTGCATGAGTTTAAAAAAGAAATTGGGGTTAGGGGTCGCTTCAGCAGCTCTTGGGTTATCATTGATTGGTGGAGGTACATACGCCTACTTTAGTGATTCAGCAGAGGCGAGCAGCACGTTTGCGGCAGGAACGCTTGATTTATCCGTTGATCCTACAACAGTAGTTGATATTAGTAATCTTAAGCCAGGCGACACGATGTTCCGTTACTTTGAGCTGAAGAATGATGGCACCCTTCCAATTAAACGTGTTTTCCTGGGCACTGACTATACAGTAACTGACGCTAAAGGCGATAACGGAAACGATGATTTTGGTAAGCATATCCGTGTGAACTTCTTATATAATGTTGATAAAAGTGACGAAGTATTCTTGTCAACAACGTTGAGTGAGCTTAAAACCATGGACCCGAAGGTTATAAAAAACAAGTTTGAAGCCTACGTGAGTGATGCTTGGGGCACAAAAGGACTTGTTCCTGGCACGAAGGACGTGCTGGGTGTTGAATTTGAGTTTGTGGATAACGGAAAGGACCAAAATGTTTTCCAAGGAGATTCTCTCAACCTGAAATGGACCTTTAACGCTGAGCAGACCAGAGGAGAACAAAAGTAATTCGGAAATAGGAAAGGCAGGCTCACTTCATAGTGAGCCTGCCTTTTTTCAGCTTCAAGTACTTGCAGTTCCCGCGGTTTTTGATTGAAGTCTTTTATGATGGTACACATAGGATCCTGCTGCGAGAATCAGCCCCACAACCGTGATCCACCAGGAGCTGAAAGGATCACCTACTGCGATGGTGGAGTAGGTAGCCCCTGCCAAATCAAATACAAACCCCGCGTACACCCACTCCTTCAAACGTGTAAAGCCAGGCAATAGAAGAACGATGACTCCGAGTATTTTGGCCACACCAAGAAAAGGAAGCAAGTATTCCGGATATCCGAGATGGTTGAACAAATCAACTGCTGCATCAGCTTTGGCGATATCCGGAACGGAGCCGACAAGCATAAGCACCGCCAATAAACCTGTAAAAATCCAATAGATGCTTTGAACCTTTTTCATTTCTTCATCCCCCTATGCATTATTCATGTTGCGGATGGTTATCCACATTGAAATATACTCGGGTGAAGAGAAAAATATCATTATTTTATGATACTTTAATGCAGGTTTGTTTCAGCTTGGGTTCATTTTTCCATGTAAGTCGTTATACGAAGGGCGCCTTGACAAGAGAGCTCGTATGCTTTATATCTTTTTATAACACTATTTTTTGTAATAAAACGGAGGTTCTTGTGAGAGTATTGCATTTAACATTAGAAGAAGCATTAGTAATAAGCAAAGCGCTGGGTAATCAGCAAAGGATGGAAATGCTGAGTGTACTGACGGAAGGTCCCAAAAATGTGAACGACCTGGCAGAACGGCTGGAAATACCTTTTTCTACAGCTGCCGTTAACATTAAAAAGCTGGAGGAAGCGGGTTTGATTGCAACCGAGATCGTTCCCGGACGGGGGAGCCAGAAGGTGAGCTCCAAACGATTTGATCGCATCGTCATTGATCTGGCCAGTAAAAAGGAAGCACCTGAGAAGTTTATTACACTTGAAATGCCAATTGGAAATTATGTTCAATGCGAAGTCGAACCGACCTGCGGACTGGCGAGCGAAAGCGGCATCATCAGTATTATCGATGACCAGCGCTCCTTCTTTGAACCTGAACGGAAAGATGCACAAATCATTTGGTTCAGGGTAGGATATTTGGAATATCACTTTCCAAACCGCGTGCCATACGGTTCTAAAGTGGAAGAAATCAGCCTGAGTGTCGAAATGTGTTCGGAAGCTCCTTATCACAAGCTGGACTGGCCTTCTGATATTACCTGCTGGATCAATGGGACGGAGATCGGTACTTGGACGAGTCCTTCTGATTTTGGCGGGGAGCGCGGATTTCTGACACCGTCCTGGTGGGAGAACCACAATACACAGTATGGAATGCTGAAACAATGGAAGGTTAATGAGAGCGGCAGTTTTGTGGACAGCTTAAAGATCTCGGATCATACAGTCAAGTCGCTTCAATTAGAAGAAAGACCTTATGTTTCTGTAACCTTCGGAGTAAAAAGGGATGCGGAGAAAGTAGGCGGTCTTAATATTTTTGGATCTAAATTTGGCAATTATGAACAGGATTTGCTTATGAAAATTAAATACACTTAAAAAAGAACCGGATTCTGCTCAGCAGGAACCGGCTTTTTTATTGATAAAAAAGTTGAAATAAAATAGGTTTATATGTAATAATGTACGCATGCATGAAAGCGCTTTTAATAAAGGAGGGGAACGAATGAAAAAGTTATCGGTTGCAGGGCTGGTTTTAATGCTCATCTGCGGCATGCTTGCCGGGTGTTCATGGCAGCAGACAAGCGCCACAGGCGAAGATAAAAATAATGTAAAGCTTTGGGTTCCATTTTCGGGTCCGGACGGTCCGAAATTTGAAGAGATTGTCAGGTCATATAACAAATCGCAAAAGAAATACAATGTGGATTTGCAGATTATTCCTTCATCAGAGTATTACAAAATGGTGAATTTGACACTGAGCTCTAAAAATAATTTACCAGATTTAATGATCATGCACGCGGACCGCATTGTGGATTATGCGACAAAGGACCAGCTTTTAAAGACAAGCATTCTGACCAAGAGCAAAAAAATCAGCGCAAAAGATTACCATCCAAAAGCACTTCAGGCATCCAAGGTGAACGGCAGCACGTATGGCATACCCCTGGATATTCACCCATTGATGTTCTATTGGAACAAAGACCTATTTAAAAAGGCGGGGTTAGATCCTAATAAACCGCCTAAAAATGCACAGGAATTTCGGGAGTATGCAAAAAAACTAACAGTTCCTGAAAAAAGTCAATATGGCTTTGCTGTTCCTACAGTGGGAACACAGCCGTTCCTGTTTCAAACCATACTTGCTCAAAAGGGCGGAAAGCTTTATAGTGACGGCCATTTCAACTATACGTCCAAAGAAGCTTTAAACACACTGAATTTCGAGCGCGATTTAATCTATAAAGATAAAGTATCGCCAAGTGGATTGGCTATTGACGGTGACTTGAAACTCTTCCTTCAAGGAAAGAACGCCATGCATTTCAATGGGCCATGGATGCTCGCCCAATTTGAAGATTCCGGTATGAACTACGGGGTGGCGCCAGTTCCACAGATCGGCGAAAAGCAGCAAAAGGTATGGGCAAATTCCCATAACTTTGTTATTCCTAAGAAAAAGGAAGGCGAAAAGCTGGGAGCCATAACCGACTTTCTGAATTATGTAGGAAACCACGGGATGGCATGGGCCGAATCCGGACAGGCACCCGCTTCCAAAGCGGTGTATACGAGCAAAGCATTCCAGAAATTAAATCAGCAGCCAAAAGTGGCTGAATCCTTTGATTTTGCGGAATATCCGCCTCAGGTGGAAAACTGGGGACAAGTTTCTGAATTTTTAAACCAGGAAATCAATCTGGTGCTTCTCGGTAAAAAAGATTCTAAAAAAGCGCTGAAAGATGCGCAGCGGAAAGCCGAGCAATATTTGGAGTAGGAAAGGGGTGTGTGTTTTGCAGGAGACCAAATTTTCCAAGTTTACCTCATTTTTATTTGTTCTGCCCTATTTAGTCGTGTTTGTGGCGTTTCTGTTGATCCCGCTGATTTTTGGCGCCTATATCAGTTTTCATGATTGGGATTTGCTCAGCAGTACTCATAAGTTTGTCGGGTTTGGCAATTACGCCAAGCTGTTTGACCCATCGACTTACTTTCATTCTGTTTTTATGAATGGATTATGGAATACGATCAAGTTTGTCATTTTCTCCGTTCCTATTCTTATTGTGGGCGGATTGCTTCTCGCGTTATTGGTGCAGCATTTACCCGATAAGTTAAAAGGAATTTTTAGATCCATCTTTTTTATT
Organism: Fictibacillus fluitans; assembly: GCF_030418125.1. GTDB lineage: Bacteria > Bacillota > Bacilli > Bacillales > Fictibacillaceae > Fictibacillus_C > Fictibacillus_C fluitans. The sequence goes on from NZ_JAUHTR010000001.1 coordinate 217,700, forward strand.
TCCTATGCCATTTCTGTATCTGTAATCGCTGTTTTATGGCTTTGGCTGCTGGATACCAACTCAGGCCTTTTCAATCATCTGCTGGCAAAGCTTGGCGCTGCGCCCGTTCAATGGCTTACTTCCATGCCATACGCCTGGATCTCGATCGTGGCCGCTACGGTCTGGTGGACTGTCGGCTTTAATATGATCATTTATATTAATGCCCTGAACGAGGTGCCGGATGAGCTGTATGAAGCGGGTTCGGTTGATGGGGCAACCCCATGGCAGAAGTTTTGGAGCATTACACTGCCGTCCATACGTCCGGTTATGGTCTTTACCATTGTCACATCAACCATTGCTTCCTTCAATATCTACGGGCAACCGTATCTGATGACAAGAGGCGGTCCCGGAACGTCTACCAAGGTGTTGTTGATGGAAATTGTAGACCAGGCCTTTGTTCAGCGGCAATTGGGGATCGCTTCCGCCATGGCCATTGTTATGGCAATAATCATGATTGTGATTTCAATCATTCAATTCCGGTTGACCCGAAACAACGAAGGGAATGAAGCCTGATGCGAAAACCAAAAAAGTCGCTCATCTTAATTGCGGTACTATTAGGTATTTTGTTTCTGATTCCGATGGTCTGGATGGTAGCCACATCATTTAAGACTGATACGGAAGCTTTGTCCAGTATGAGCTTGTTTCCGAAACATTTTACCTTTGATAACTATGTATATACACTTTTTGGACAGGGACTCGATGTACCGATTCTGAGATGGCTGTTTAATTCATTGTTTGTAGGAATTGGCGGATCGCTTCTGGTGGTCATGATTGATGCAATGGCCGCCTACGGACTTGCCAGGCTCAATGTGCCATTTAAGAAATTTTTGTTGCCGATGTTCATCAATACGTTGATGATTCCTTGGGTCATTACCTTTATCCCTTTATATCTGCAATTCGGTAATATGGGGTGGCTCAATACGTATGCTGCTTTGATCTTCCCGTACACTGCAAATGCTTTTGGTGTCTTTCTTTTGTACCAGTTTTTCAGAGGATTTCCCAAGGCACTGGAAGAAGCTGCAGTCATTGACGGGGCTAACAAATGGCAGGTCTTTATACGGATTGTGCTGCCTTCAGCCAAACCGATGCTTTGGACGCTCGGAATCTTTACGTTTATGACCATTTACAATGACTTTTTATGGCCGCTCGTTTCCACGAATTCCATCGAACTGCGGACCATCACCACGGGGATTGCGATCATGCAGCAGGGCAGCTTTGTTTCCTCTTACGGAAAGCTGATGGCATTGACAACGTTGGCTACTCTTCCAATGCTGGCGATCTTCCTGGTCGGACAGCGACAATTTATAAAAGGAATTACACAAACAGGAATCAAATAGAGGAGGCAAATTGATGACACAAAAACGCAGCGAGTACCCACGTCCCCAATTTCAGCGGGAAAATTGGTTGAATTTGAACGGGGAATGGAACTTTATTTTTGACGATGAAAACGAAGGAATGAAAAAAGGATGGTACAGGCAGGGATTACCTGAAGATGCTTTAAAAATCCAGGTTCCGTTTGCCTATCAATGCGAAGAGAGCGGGATTCACCAAACAGCTTTTCACGATGTGGTCTGGTACGAACGTGAGCTTCTGATTCCTGATGATTGGAAAGGAAAAGAACTGTACCTTCATTTTGGTGCGGTGGATTACCGGTCATGGGTTTATGTGAACGGTTCTCTCGTCGGTTTTCATGAAGGCGGCCATACCTCATTTTCGCATAACATCACACCGTACCTGAATGAAAGCAATAAAAATGAGCTTGTTGTTCGGGTGGAAGATCCCTCAGAGGATGAAACCATTCCGCGGGGCAAGCAATATTGGAAAGAACAATCAGAATCCATCTTTTATACAAGAACCACAGGGATATGGCAGACGGTATGGCTTGAACCGGTAGATCCTGTCCATTTCGCTTCCATACGGTGGACACCGGATATTGATATCGGATCCATCGGGATGGAGCTCGAGGTAAGCCGCCTCATTGAAAATTTGAAGGCAGAGGTGCGTATCTCCTTTGGAGGAAAAGTGATCATTCATGATTTACTATCATTGCAGGACACCTATACCAAACGAAGCATTGACCTCCGAAGCCGTTTTACAGAGAGAAGCAATATCCATGGAGCGGGATGGTATTGGTCGCCAGAGAGCCCCAACCTGTTTGATGTGGAACTCGTGTTGCGTGATGAAGCATCCACGCTTGATGTGATTACCAGCTATTTTGGAATGAGAAAAATCTCGATCGAAAACGGAAAAATTCTATTAAACAACAAACCTTATTACCAAAAGCTCGTCCTGGATCAGGGATACTTTCCAACCGGCCTGCTGACGGCTCCCAGTGACGAAGATTTAAAAAACGATATTCTGCTGGCCAAAGAGATGGGATTTAACGGAGCCAGAAAACATCAAAAGATAGAGGACCCACGGTATTTTTATCACGCGGATAAATTAGGGTTTCTTGTTTGGGGTGAAATGGCCAATGCCGCCGAATACAGTGAACAGGCTGCCGCCCGACTTACACTTGAGTGGATTGAAGCGGTTAAACGGGATTACAGCCATCCTTCCCTGGTTGTCTGGGTTCCACTCAACGAAAGCTGGGGAATCTCGAGGGTCGGACGTGATGCTCAGCAGCAGGCCCATTCACTTGCCATGTATCATTTGACGAAGTCTCTTGATGCGACCCGTCCGGTTCTGTCAAATGAGGGGTGGGAACATACCCAATCCGATATTTGCGGCATTCATAATTATCAGTCACCAGCGGAGATGGAAAAAGCCTATGCAACCACAGAAAGTGCCATTACAACCGAGCCTGCCAACCGTACCATCTACGCGCAGGGCTTCAGCTATCAAAATGAGCCGATTATGATAACCGAATACGGAGGCATTGCATATAAAGTGTCAGCAGAGGGATGGGGCTATTCTTCTGTTGAAAGTGGAGAAGAGCTGGTTGAGGAGTACAGGAAAGTAACCGAAGCCTTAATGACGTCTTCTGTTGTGCAGGGCTTTTGTTACACGCAGCTGACCGATGTTGAACAAGAAATCAACGGGCTCCTCACCTATGACCGCAAACCAAAATGTGAGCTTTCTAAAATCAAATCTGTGAATGATCAAGGGTGATAACGTATGAAGGACTTTGCTTTTGCGGTTGGAATTGAAGATACCTTTGTAACCCAGACCGAGCGGGGCGAACGCCCCTTGGATGAATATGCCTTGACCCAGCATTATGAAAAATGGAAAGGCGACCTGGATTTGGCAAGAAATTCGGGAGCAGCCATGATTCGTTACGGAATACCCTGGCATGCGGTAGAAGAAACAAAGGGTCAGTATACCTGGTCATGGGTAGACCAGGTGATGGATTACTTCCGGGAGCACCGTGATCTCGTCCCAATTATTGATTTGATGCATTACGGCACGCCACTCTGGCTGAAACAAGAGTTCCTAAATCCAGAGTTTCCGGAAGCTGTGGCCCGCTTTGCCCGTGCCTTTTTTCAGCGCTATAAAGACGTAACTCTTTATTTCACACCACTGAACGAGCCGTATGTGAACGCGGAATATTGCGGGCTGCTTGGAAAATGGCCGCCCTACCAGACAGGACTGAAAGGTTTCAATCAGCTGATGATTCAGCTTGGAAAAGGGATCATTCATACGGTGGAAGAAGTTAAATCCATCCATCCTGAAAGCATTGCTGTTCATGTTGATGCTACCAAAAAGTATTATCCTGCGTATGACCGTGACGATTCTCTGGAGCTTGAACGAAAAAAATGGAGCGAGCTTTCCATGTTTTCATGGGAGATGATTCAGGGGAAATTGAGCGAAAACAGAATCCTGCTGCCATGGATTCAGGAACACGGTGTTACGGATGAGCAGGTTTACTGGTTTTTAGAAAATAAGATTGACCTGGATGTTGCCGGCATTAACTTTTATCCGCAATTTAGTGTTCATCAGACTGAAATCGCCTCTTCAGGTGCTTATTTTCCTCATGTAATGGGAACAGCGGAGGATTTAATGGACATCATTGACCGGTTTATTAAACGGTATGATAAACCAGTGTTTATTACTGAGACCAGTTATCGGGGAACGGAACAGGAAAGAATAAGTTGGCTTAACGAAAGCCTGGATGTGTTAAAGAAGGGAAGAGAACACGGAAAGAACATTGTCGGTTATACGTGGTTTCCGTTTTATGACCTGGTGGACTGGGAATACAGGACTTCAGGAAAAACGGTTGAAGAAGAAATTCTGCCCTTTGGGTTATACACCCTTCGTTCTATAGGAGGGGACCTCAAACGGATCAAGAATTCTGTTGGTACAGCCTTTGAGCAGAATATCAAATCCTTTTAAATAATTAAAATCCCCTGGAAGACGTGAGGTCTTTACCAGGGGATTTTTTTATGGCGTTAAGGTGGTTACTCTTACATAGTTGATAGAATCGATAGGGATAATGGAAACCTGAGATATACTTTCGTATGCTGAAGCATCTTGCGCGATCTCGACAGCGTCCGTACGAATACGCTGTAAAACACCGTCTACAACCGTCGTGCTTGTTGCGACCATTATTGGTTTTCCAAGGTATAATGCAAGCTGTTCATTTAAAAATTCAGCAGCCATTATTGAGCACCCCCTGATTGACTGGTAACAAGGTCAATGTTACTGAATGAAATTAATAGGAAGCTGCCGTCTACTTCTTGAAGAATAATGTAATCTGCTTTCACATCGGTTAACAGACCGGAAACGGCACTGAAATTGGTGGTAACAATAACATTGGAATTGAGAAGAGAAAGAAGTAAATCTCTTAATCCAGTATTATCGTCATTTTGATTTACAGTATTCTTTAACATTTTTTTTATAAATAAATTTTGTGGCAATCTGATCATCCTTTCACATGAATTGTACAATTTCGTACTCTTCAAGGTATGTTAAGACTACTAAATGGTACTAGTTTCCTTCACTAGTTTTATAAAATATGCTTTTTCATCATTTTTAATAATTTACTAGATTTGCCACACCATTCCTAGTCTTCGTACATATAGTATGTCCGAGGTGATTAATATGCTTTTTCAAAGAAAACCAGGGTTAGTAAGTATTATCGTAACCTGCTATAATATTGAACCTTATATTGAAGACTGCCTTACCAGTCTATTGAATCAAACCTATAAAAATATCGAAGTGATTATTGTTAATGACGCATCTTTAGACCGCTCGGCGGATAAGGTCCGGGGTTGGATTAAAAAAAACAAACCTGCCTTTCCAGTGGAATTAATCAATCTTCCAAGGAATACCGGGTTTTCCGGTGCATTAACCACAGGCTACTTTTTATCTTCAGGAGAATACATTGCTGTACAGGATGGCGATGATCTCTCTCATCCGCAACGTATTGAGAAACAAGTGGAATTCTTGCAAGAAAATCAAGATACTGTACTGGTTGGTACCAATTACAAGACGTTTTTGGATGGGAACTTTGATCAGCAAAAAAGTGTATTTTGGCTGAAATATGGTGAAGACATTCCCAAGGTGTATTGGAATGGGGGCCATTGTGTATGCCACGGAACAATCATGTTCCGTGGGGAGACGTTTGACCAACTTGGAGGTCCAACCAGAAGAATTAAAGGGGCAGAGGACTATGAATTTATTGCCAAATGCCTGAACGCCAAACTTAAAATCAACAATATTCGAGATGTTCTCTATTATTATCGTGAGCATTCCAAACAGCGGTCACGCAAGTTTTTTGGCAAAGGAAGTAAGGAGTAATGATAAATGTACCTTTGCGAGTGCTTATGGTCCTGGACGGACTGGATGTGGGAGGGACAGAAACGCATGTGGCAAGCCTTGCAGAAGAAATGATAAGGCGGGGTAATTACGTCGTCATTCTAAGCAGGGGAGGTTCTTTGCTTAACCAGGTTAAGCAGCTAGGCTGTCCTGTTTATCACATTGATTTTCCATATAATTTGAATATTGAAGATGAACTTCAATATGAACATGTAGAAAAAATAAAAAAAATTATGCAGCTTGAAAACATTAACCTCGTTCATGGACATCAAACACCCTCTGCTTTTCTATCCTTTCTTGCAGCCAAAGAGCAAAACATACCTACGGTTTTTACCGTGCATGGCACCTATTATTCACGTCCTGAACTGTTAAAGGTTCTGCCCTTATCCTCACGCATTGTCTGTGTCAGTCTTCCCATTCAGCAATTCATCGCCAGGTTAACCGGTCAAAACGGAACAGTGATTGCCAATGGCATTGACTTAAACGAGTATTCATCCATAGATTCATCAAAATTAAAAAAAGAACTTGGGATCCCTGATCATGCCCAGGTACTTGTCTATAGCAGCCGGTTGGCGTGGGGAAAAGCTACGGTCTGTATGACTTTTCTCAGGGCCTGCAAGGATTTGAAATTAACGACTCAACCGGAATTGCAGGTAGTAGTAGTTGGAGGGGGGCCGCGCATTGGTGAAATTAAGGAAATAGCTTCTAGTATTCATCAAACAACGAAGGAGCCTTTCATTCACATTTTGGGTGAGAAATATGACATGCAGCGGTATTATTCACTGGCAGACTGTGTTGTGGGAACAGGGAGGATCGCGCTTGAATCCATGGCATGCGGAAAACCGGTGATTGCTGCAGGGAGTCACGGCTATTTCGGGATCGTTGATGCAGAAAACTTTGAGGAAGCCTGGCATTGTTATTTTGGTGATCATGGTTCAAGACAGCCATGCAGCAGATACATTTTTGCTCAGGATATTCGAGTACTTTTTTCATCGGAGGACAAGCTCAAAAAAGCGGGGGAAGAATCCAGGGAATGGATGCAGCGCGATTTTAATATCCAATTCCGTGCAGACAATCTGCTGGATCTTTATCAGTCAGTATTAAAGGGGGATTCTTTGTGAAAAAAGTATTATATATCGGCTGGATTGGCTTTGGCAATCTGGGTGATGAATTATTGTATCACTTGTTTCAGGATTTAAGTAAGAAGTATTTAAATGAAAAACAATTTAAAATCATCCCGTCTTTGCCAGGCGTTGATATCAAAAAGGTTGAGGACTATGATATTGTCGTGTTGGGGGGAGGATCGTTGCTGCTTCCAGGCTATATTGCTGTATTGAAGAGCGCCTTGGACCTGGAGAAAGATGTATTTATTTGGGGAAGCGGGCTGGATTGGATTGGGGAAGATCAATTAAAATTGATGCTGGAAGGAAAAACTCCGTCCTTTCAGCAAAATTTTAAAGACAGTGATGTTGAGTTAATGGTAAAAACAATGTCCCGAATCCCAATGGTAGGCATAAGGGGGCCACTTACCCAAAAAGTAATGGAAATGATTGGAGCCGATCCCTCTAATATTGAAATCATTGGAGATCCTGGCCTATTGCTGAAACCGCCATCTGTTACATTGAAAAAAGAAAGGATCGTAGCAATCAACTGGGGAACCACATATAATAGATTATATGGCCAGAATGAACAAGCGGTTGAAGATGCACTTGTTCAAATTGCAAGGAAACTCATTCAATCTGGATACAAAATTTGGTTGTATGTGGTATGGGGAAGTGACAGGGGAGCTTCCAAGCGTTTATTTGAAAGAATTAATGACCCGGATCATGTAACTTACGATCCAACCGTATATACCGAGGACCAATTAATGACAAAATTATCGAGATGCACATTTTCCATTAACTTCAAGCTGCATGCCAATATGATGTCACTAACTGCGAAAGTACCTTGTATTGCATTGGGATACCGATTTAAAGTATTTGACCTTTTTCAATCACTGGGACTTGAGGAATATGTAGTTTCCACCGGTTCAGAACTTCTTTTGCTTGATCTATACGAAAGAGTTCACCTTATTGAAAAAAATTCAATTAAAATAGTTCAGCAATACCAAAAATGCAGGCAATTATACAGCCAACCGTTAATAAAACCCTTTAAAACTCATTTTAAATAAATGTGATAGACAAAAAATGATCATTGCGAAGCAGCGGTCATTTTTTGTTTGTTTGCAAGTTATGTAATCGGCTACGGAAAAAAATGATGATTGATAAGAACAGACAAAGATTATTGTTTTTCAATTGTACCAGAAACACCAATAAGCAAATTTTTCCGTTTTGTCTCATTATCCTTAGAAAACTTATCAATTGATACAGTAATTTAGTTCTTCTACATAGCTTCCTAGAATATATATTATGTCTACTAGAATTTTTTTAAAGTTTGAGGGGATCATTCCCCATCTTTAGGCCTAAGTATTTCTTTTGCAAAAACTTCATCAGTTTTTATCCATCTTTTCAAGGTTGGTATTAGTATACCGACTTGATTACATGCGGTTTTAATACAATTAGTTTCTCTGTATATCTTAATAAACAGATCTTTTCTTAATTGCACAGCTTTTTTTGTAGTTTTCAAATGTTTATTATTCAACAATTCACTATTTAAATCTTTATCTTTAAACGCATTAAACTTCCTGGCCAAGAATAGCGTTTTATCTTGATAAATCCATTCATAAAACTGTTTTATCGTTTTCCTCCCACTGATGTAAATACGGTAGTGATTATTCGTTGTTTGCAAATATGGATTTAAATCACGTTCAGACAACACTTTTGACAGCTTTGTCATAAATAGTAAAGACCCGCCTACAAAGCTAACCATATTGCCCCTAGTATATATATTCCCATCTCCATCAAAGTAGCCTCTAATAAAATGGCTAACATACTCATTAGGTACATACGGAAATTGTACGTTTAATGATTTATTTGATCCTATACCATGGATTAGCATAAGATCTTCCTTTAACACTTTGCTATTAATATTCAAAATGTGAACTGCAGTTTTATTATTCTTAATTATTGGATGTGTAGATTGCATTTCTATTTTTATTTTATCTAAAATACACCTATCCTTTTGTGAAAAACTTATAGATTGGATATCCTTTGGAATGGTTCCATCAGCGACAAAAAAGCCCAATATATAAGCCATACTAGCTGACCAATTCTTAAAATAATCTTCATTGACTGAATATGTCCTTAGCCAACTACTATGAGACGGTCTTTCTACTTGATGTTTTTTTAGAATTTGATTAATATACCTGGTTGAAACATTAGCCTTTAATGAAATTTCTTTAGTATTGCATCCGTTCCGATACATTTTTAATATTTCAGGAACACTCATAGTACATTTACTTTTTTTCATGCCAATCATCTCCTTTACCTATCTAATTCAATTATAAGAACAAACGTCCCTTTCGCAATTTTAAAAAGAGATTATTTTTCATTGGCAAGAATGAAATCAAGCAACAAAAGAATAAAATACATTTGTGAGAGCAATTAACTGATTGACATGGATCCTTGACACCTCAAGGTGGGTTCTCCACTATATCGTTGGAAATAGTTCCGGGATATTAACTACTATTGCTTCCACAATTCTACTGTCTTAATCTCTTAATCACTTTATAATCTGAATTTCGAACCGTGTATCTTATTGTAGGATGATTGGGATACTGAGCATTTCCATCGAACAACGTAATTTCTGTGGTTTCATCTTTTTTAACAAATTGATTATAGCTTCCCCCAGCTCCGCCGATATTCGTCCAGTGTAAAGTTATCTTATTGCCTGAAGTTCCTTCCTTAACCAAACTCCACAAATCTCTTCGGTAATTTTCCCATAGAATTTCTTTAGAAATTTCATTATTCGTATTCTTATAAGTGTTTTCATAAAAATTAATAGCTTCATCCATACTTCCCCAGGCATTCTTTTGGACTGCAAATTCGATAATCTGTCCTTCTGGCACTGTGCCATCAGCTAAGTATTTGTTATAGGCCTCTCCTTCAGCAGTTATACCTTTAAAATTACTGCCGTTTCTTTTTAATAACAAAGCATGTTGCTGCTTGCCTTGGCTATTTTTTATCGTTACAACAGTATACCCATGGGAATCTTTATTTGTAGCGATTGCATAAGAAAAGTGGTACACGTAATTAACGGTTAATTGTCTGTTATTAAAGTACCAATTGCTGCTTACCCCATCCTGTTTTCCTGTTGCCAGCCAAACACCAGTGATAGTCTCACCCGCTTCTGGTACTTCTGAAGGTGTTGCTTTTTTAGATGTTGATTTCTTTACAGCTGGTTTTGTTTTCTGTTCGGAACTGTGTGATGTGGTTTTTGTGTTTTGCTCCGAACTTTGTGCAGAAGTTTTCGGTGATTCACCGGCCGTTATTCCACATCCAGAAAGCACTGCACAACAAAGAGCTACCCAAACAACTAATATTTTTTTCATTAATTACCAACCTTCTATAAAGTCATTTGATATTACAAACTAACATATTACTTACCTCACAAATTGGTTAACTTCTATTGATATGATTTGAAAAATAATTAACTTTATCTTTAGAATGTTCCTCAAGTCTTTTTAAAATTTTTGTTCTTTTCGTCACAGGGTATTGTTATATCAAAAACTAAATCAAATCTTTCTCTGCAATCCTTCTCCCATAAAAAGAAGCCTAATTTAGGCTCCTCCTTTAATCTTTTTTCTTAGTTCATTAAATAAGTAGCAAATCCCTATCCCAATAAAGAGGAAGGGCACTATACTGACTTCAAAAGGTATATCGAAATCATACAATAGAAAGATAAAATAATAGAGAACTCCAAATGATATGTAGATTGCTGCTGTGATATGTGCCAAAGTTTAATTCCACTGCCCTTTCATTTATTAGCTCCTCTTGCTTCTAAACATGCTTTTATTTACGAACGATAAAACAAGACCTATAGTGCTGCCAGAAATGATTGAAAATATGATAACAGCGAGTACTTCACCTATCTTTACTGGAGCCATCAACTGACTGACCATAAATACCATGATTACAACGATCGGGATTAAAAACCAAAGATAGTTTCTCTTCACTTTGCACCTCCTCACCAGTATTCCTAAACCGATTATAGCAATAAATGTAATTTATTAGGAGCATTTATTATATTGAACACTCATTAAGATTGGATTCATTTTTATAAAATTTAAAAAGGAACAAACGTTCGCATCACGGTAATATTGGCATTTTTCCGAGCAAATCTTCTTCCAAGAGAAAAAAACAACGAGTAATTGCCTAAAATATTCCATTTCAGTGCTCTTTTATTATATAATCATGAATGAGAAGGATGTATAGTTGTTTACTTTTTTATGATTTATGAAAAAAAGATAAAGGGCGTTAGGATGAAAAAGAATTATCTTTGGTTTTTAGTGCCAATACTGCTTATCTTGGTGTTTTTCGCGGCTCGATTACTGTGCTTTAATGCAGGATTTATTTTACAAGGATTATTCACTTGGGGTTTTTCCTTAATTCCTCTTGTTTTATCTATCATTGTACTTAAATTTTTGTATGATATTAATCAATCACTAAAAGAAATGGCTAGAAAATCCTAAAACGAATAAGAAAGCAGTGACCTCCCTACTCCGGGGACACTGCTTTTTCATTTTATGGTGTTATTTCCTTATTGCCGAATACCTCGTCACTCGATGAAGTGTTGATCATCTCACGGTCCTTAGCCAGCTTCTTTAAAACATCTTCTTTGGATATGTTGTTATGCGGAGTTAATAGACTGACTACAACTCCAGCAAACAAGGCAACAGCCAGGGACGGAAGAATCGGGTTACCCCAAAAGGCAAGTGATTTCGGGCTTTGCAATAGAAGAAAAGAGGTAATCGAGCCGCAAAGCAAGCTTGCCAGTCCTCCCTGCCAAGTCACCCGCGGCCAAAACTTTCCGAGGATGGAAGCGACGAGAAGTCCTGACATGACGGTAGAAACAAAATTGGATATGTACCCGATGATGCTGTTAGAACCGAGGGTAAAGAGGAAAGCAATTACAAGAGTAATTACAAGGGCAATTCTTGAGTACACGATCATCTTTTCCTTTTCGGGGTTCTTTCCGGTGAAAACCTGATAAACATCTCCTAAAAGAATCGTAACCGCAGCAATGAAATCCGAGCTGCCTGATGACATGGTGGCACTTAAACCTGCCGTGAGCACAATGGCACCGATCCATACGGGAAATACTTCTGTCGCAAGATATGGAAAGGCATAGCCCGCTTCAATATCAGGATTCATAATGTGAGCGGCCATTCCAATGATGGATGGAAAAAACGAGAACAGAACAAACAGGATGCCAGAAACGAGAAACCCCTTTTTCACGGTAGAAGTGCTGTCACTGGAATAAATTCGGTGACGGTAAGAAGGTGTGGCCAGTACCCCGACAGCGATCACTACTGCCAGCGAAACGGCCGGGATGACTCCCATTTGTTCCACACCAAGGAACGATACCATTTCTGCAGGAGCTTCACGTGAAATGTGGCTGTACCCGCCAATTTTCGTGAGTGTTAGTACGGTGAGGAGAATAAATCCAAGGAAGAGAATGACGCCCTGAATCGTATCAGTATAAACAACGGCCAGATATCCGCCGATAAAAGTGTAAACAGCAAATCCAAGAGCGGTAATGATTTTGGCCAGCAAGGGATCCATGCCGGTGATCCAGGACAGATACAAACTTCCTCCCATGATGTGTGCGCCAAGCCAGCCTATAGAGGCGATGTAAAGGATAATTGAGGTCAATCCTTTTATCAGTTTGTTTCCTCCGAAATAAAAGCTCAATTCTTCTGAATAGGTCATAAAGTTGTATTTTCGAACGTCGGCAAACAAGAGCAAAAGAACAAACATTCCAATGGAACCGCCGATGCCATAAAGTGCTCCCGCCCAGCCGTTCGTATAGGCAAACCCAACCGCACCCATACTTGATCCGGTTCCAACCAATGTGGCAATAGTTGTTCCGATGAGCAGAGGCAGGCTTAAGCCCCTGCCTCCCATCAAAAAGTCTTCCCCGCTTTTGACCTTTCTTGAGACCCATAGGCCAACAACTATCATAAGGATCGTAAACGCGATAAAAACACCTAAATAAATTCCCTGGTTATTTTCCATTGTCCTGCTCCCCTTTGTTGTTTTATGCCCTGCACCTACTCAATCTCAACGATCATCTCTATTTCCACCGGGGTATTAAACGGCAGTTCATTGGAGGAAATGGCCGACCTGGCGTGCTTTCCTTTTTCTCCAAAGACTTTTTCAAGCAGCTCTGACGCCCCGTTTATGACATAAGGCTGCTCCACGAACCCGTCGGCCGAATTCACAAAGGCCAGCAATTTCACAACTTGTTTGATCCGGTCAAGATCTCCGATGTGCTCCTTTAAAACAGCCAGAAGGTTAATCATCGTCTGCCTTGCTGCTTTATATCCTTGTTCCACGGTCAGATCGCTTCCCACTTTGCCTTTATACATCAGTTCCCCATTAATCCTGCAGTCGGCACCGGACGTATAGACCAGGTTTCCAACCGTTTTAGCCGGTACATATACCGCTCCCGGCGGAGGAGCTTTTTGCAGTTCGATTCCAAGTTCCTTGAGTTTCTGTTCAATGTTAGCCATGAGCTGCCTCCTGTTTTGTATGATTTCCGCACAGACACCTTGCTGCTGCGGCTTTAATTGCCATGCCGCCTGTCTGTCTGAGATTTTCTTTGTCTTTAATCGTCAGTATCCCGTTAACAATCACGTGGGAAATCCCTTCAGGTTGCTGGATGGGATTCTGATATGTCGCTGTGTCATTGATCCTGTTCTCATCAAATATCGTTAAATCGGCATGGTAGCCGGGAACGATTAACCCTCTTTTACCGAGGGAAAACCGCTGTGCCGGAAAAGAGGTTACTTTGCGGATCGCCTGTTCCAGCGAAAGCGACTTGTCTTCGCGTACATATTTGGAAAAAAGGCGTGGAAAGGTTCCGAAAGAACGGGGATGCGGTTTCCCTGTTTCACATCCTAGGCTGTCTGAAATAATGAGCGAACGATCCCATTTCACTACCTGCTCTACATCTTCATTGGACATGTGATAGTAGATAATTGAAACCATCCCATTCTCTTCTTCCAGTAAATCCAATGCCGTGTCAGCAGGACTTTTTGCGCTTTCTCTGCTGATCGCTTCGATGCTTTTTCCTTCCCATTTTTTATGGCGGGAAAGGGAAGAAACGACCACGTTATCCCAGCCGGTAGAAACAACGAGATTGTCCCACTCCTCCTGCTCTTCTCCGAGCTCCTGTATCATTTTCCGCCGTGCAGCGGGCTCTCTGATCCGGTCAAGGCAATCGGGAATTCCTCCTTCCAGGCTCCAGGGAGGCAGCAGCGTGGTAAGCGATGTAGATCCGGCATCATACGGATACACATCACAGGTCACATCGAGTCCTCTGGCGCTGGCCTCATCGAGCAAATGCATCGCTTCCATCACATCGCCCCAATTTCGCCTTCCTGCGGCTTTTAAATGGCTTACCTGAAGAGGAACCCCTGCTTTTTCCGCAATCCAGATAACTTCTTTTATAGAGGAAATCAGGTTATTTCCTTCTCCCCGGATATGGGTGGCCAGTATTCCGTTATACTTGGGCAGTACTTTGCATAGTTCTGCCAGTTCTTTCTTGGACGCATACCTTCCAGGGGAATACAGCAGGCCGATCGACAAGCCGATCGCGCCTGCCTTCATCCCTTCTTCAAGCATTTCCTTCATCAAGCTGATCTCCTGCGTGCCAGCAGGACGGCCGGCAAAGCCCATCGCAGCAATCCGGATAGCGCCGTGAGCTACATAGGTTGATACATTTTCAGAAATTCCTGTATTGTCCAATTCCCTGATATACTCCGCTACAGATTGCCATGGCCATTCCCACTGCGTTTCACCGACAACCGGCTGTATGTATTCCTTCAGCAGTGTCCCGTATTTGGGAACAATAGGAGCTGGAGCAAGCCCGCAGTTTCCGACTACTTCGGTTGTCACACCCTGCTGCAGCTTCATATCCATCATCGGGTGATTTAGAACAAGCAGGTCCGAATGAGAGTGCCCGTCAATAAAACCCGGGGAAACGATATTCCGTTTGGCATCAATGGTTTTCCGGCTCTCACTCGTTACTGCACCGACCTCCACGATGATTCCGTCTTTTATGCCAACGCTTCCAAAAAACCAGGGATTACCCGACCCATCCGCAATCCGGCCATTGTTAATGACTAAATCCAGCATGTCACACAACTCCCTTACTGAAGTTTTCCTCTGCCAAGGACTGGCTGCCTTTCAAGGGTTCCATCCTCATTTTGCAAAAAGACATCATTATGAAGATTCACTGTGCTGCATATGTGATTGGGTATGATCTGAAGCACGTCACCGATTTGTACATCCGTTTCTCCATGCACCGTAACCATACCGTGTTCTTCGGTCAGCCGTTCAAGCAGCATTTCCGGGTGTCCTATGATCTCTCCAAATCCCTTCAAATAAATCGGGGGCTGGCCGGGCTGCACATCCGTAGCAAACGTTTTGCTTCCGCCATCGACGATCAGAAGAGAATTTGATGGTTTGCTGACAACGGTGACATGAATGGCAGCTGCACATTCCTCCTGCGAACAGCAATGATACTTTTCCTGCATTCGGTCATAAAAAACATAGGTGCCAGGCCGGATTTCAGTTATTCCTTTTACTTCTGCAGCAGATGCGTAAGTGGAAGTGGATCCTACGCTGACATCGGTGATTGGTATATCTGCTGCCCTCAGCTTTTCAGCCAGGTCTGCCATAAGCTGTCCTTCCTGCCTTCCAGCTTCCTCAATCTCCAATGTCGGTTTTCCGTCGAGAATCGGCCCACGGAACGTATAGATCCCGGTAAGCTTTATTCCAGCAAGCTCCTTTCCTTTCTTGGCTAGTTCAACCGCCTCGTTATAAAGGACTCCTGTTCTTCGCAGGCCGGAATCTATCTCCATCCGAACTTCCAGGATAACTCCTGCTTGATTTGCAGCCTCTGCCAGTCGTCTTGCTCCTTCAAGACTGTCAAATGCCAAAATCAACCGGATCCTTTTGCTCAACTCAATAGCTTTTAGAATTTTGGTTTCTGATACCAGGGGATAAGCGATAAAAATATCACTTATTCCACCCTCTGCCATTACCTCTGCTTCGGATAGCTTAGCCACCGTTATGCCAGATGCCCCGGCGTCCAGCTGAAGCTTGGCAATTTGCGGATTTTTATGGGTTTTCGTATGGGGTCGTAATTCAACGTTTTGATTCCGTGCAATGTCCGCCATTTTTTGAACGTTTGCTTCAAGTCTCTTTCTTTCGATAACAAGTGCCGGTGTATCCATAGTTCCCCTCCTGAAATAATAGTAGTTAAATAGACCTAAACATTTAACTTTCATTTTCGACAAAGCTTATCTTACCCTTTTGTGCTTGTCAATTAATTTACAGTCAATTCAGACAATAGTCATTGCCATATTCAGTGATCCAAGTCGATTTTTTTCTATTACTTAGCCTTTTTAGCTACTTACACGTTACCTTTTGTAGTAATATAGGGTATAGAATAATATGGGATTTTTTGTAACATAAGTAAATGATGAGGAGGATTATATGAAAGAGAAGATAACCATATTTTGTTTGCTCAATTCACTGGATTTGCAGCGTGGCGGATTGACAAAAGCCTCTTTGATGCAGGCAAATACGTTTGCTTCACTTGGGTATAAGACATTTATCCTGACTTTTAATTTTAATCAGCGATACAACACAATCATTGAACAAATGGTCACCATGGGAAAAATAGATTCAAGGATTCAAATTTTAAATATGTATCAATCTCTTGGAGAATTCGACTACTCTTCTATCGTCCCGCAGCCCATGATGGAAATTGAGAAAAGCAAAGCAAATGGAGCCATCCTTGACCCGCACATTGGACAGCCGCATTCCTACCGCGTTTACGAAAATGGTATGTATACCAAGTATTTCAGATTAGACGAAAATAAGAGATTGTTTTTTATGGACCACTTTAATGAACAGCGGTACCGTGTTAAACGTGAGGACTATGATGAATATGGCTATGCAAGAAAAGTGTCTTACATGGATTATGAACGCAATAAGCCGCGGCAAATGGTTTTTTATAATGATACTGGTGAAGCATTTCTTTCTAAATGGGTGAACCCGCAAAACGGACTCGCATTTCGCGTGAATTTATTCAAGGATGGTAAGCTCAAGCGCATATTTTCCAATGATAATGAACTAAAAGGCTATTGGCTCGAGCAGGTTACATCCAGCTATGAAAATCCTGTTATTATTAGCGATGCCCGAATATGCGACAGCCTTGTCATCAATCTCAAGTCGGAACAAGCGGTGAAAATTTGGCGTCTCCACAGCAATCATCTCGACATGAAAGGAGAAATAGCAAGCACCGTTGCTACAGCTTTTGACAATCTACAGGAATTTGATGTAGCGCTGGCATTAACCAACCAGCAGAAAAAGGATATTGAGGACCGGTTCGGCACAAAAGATAATTTAAAAGCCATCCCTCATGCTGCAGATCAATTTACTGAGTATAACTGGTTTGCCCCCGTAAAAAAGGAAAACCTCGCTGTCGTTGTTACCCGCTTTGCTGCAATCAAGCGAATTGACCATATCATTTTGGCGTTTAAACATGTCGTTGACCGTGTGCCGGCTGCCAGACTGGAGCTATGGGGCTATGGAGATGAAGAAAAGAACCTGAAAAGTTTAATCCGTTCAGAAAATCTGACAGCAAACGTAAAAGTAATGGGATTCACCCAAAACCCGGCTGAACCGTATCAGCGGTCCCTCTTTTCGGTAATGGCGAGCAAAACCGAGGGATTTCCTTTAAGTATCTTTGAAAGTATGTCCAATGGCTCTCCAATCGTCACGTATGACTTTAAATATGGACCCGGTGATTTAATCGATAACGGAGAGGATGGCTGGATTGTTCCTAATGAAGATATCCAGGCGTTGGCAGAAAAAATGATCTGGATGTTTGAAAATAAAAAAGAAGCCATCAAAATGGGGAAAAAAGCGGTTAAAAAGGTAAAAGAAAACTTCAATCTGGATTTGTATGCCAAGCAGTGGGATGAAGTAATTGAAGAAGCTGTAAAAAAGAAAATGGCTCACTACATACAACAATAAAGGATAACAAAACAGCAGTGATTCCGAATCAGAATCACTGCTGTTTTATGATGCCCTGTGTTAATCTATGGCAGCATCCAGGATAGTACCGTAGCCTGGAGATAGGTGATGCAGCAAATGATGAAAAGCAGGATAATGCTGTGTTTTAGGGTGAACCGAAACAAATCGGATTCTTTTCCGGCAAGTCCCACCGCAGCACAAGCGACCGCTATGGATTGTGGTGAAATCATTTTCCCTGTTACACCACCGCTGCTGTTTGCAGCGATCGCTAAAATTGGATCCATCCCCACCTGGTTGGCCGTAATCTTTTGCAGGCTCGAAAATAAAAGGTTGGCAGAGGTATCGGAACCGGTCAGAAAAACCCCCAGCCATCCGAGGATCGGAGAAACAAACGGAAACAGTGCACCGGTGGCGGCGAGCGTCATACCAAGTGTTATGCTCATACCGGATGCATTTGCGACATAAGCAAACCCTACAACTGAGGCGATCGTCAACAAAGCGAACTTCAATTCACTCAATGTTTCAATAAAGGTGGAAAACCAACTTTTCCAGTTGATTTTCAGAACAAACTTCGAAATTATGGCCGAGATCAAAATGGCGGTCCCTGCCGCCGCTAACAGCTCTAGCTTAAACAAAGCTTCTATCGGCTGGCCGTTTCCGCCAATGATGAGATTGTTCAACCCCGGAACGCCCGGGTGAAAACTGAGAGAACCTCCAACGGAATTCAATCCCTGCAGCAGACCGTTTGTGCCTTCATACTGGCCAATCAGCGCTTTTTTAACAGTCGGTATTCCCCAAACTGAGATAACGATGGTTAAAATGATGAACGGCGACCAGGCTTTTAGAATTTGCCGGAAGGTGTAGGTTTTTTTACCTTCTGATTTCAATGCAGGAATGGATTCCGCATTGCCTGCCGCCATTTCGGCCTGTCCCATTTCAGACTTGAACCGGAATGACGTTTTCGGCTGCCATACTTTCAGAAACAGTGTTAAGGCAATGATAGATACCAAAGCTGAAATGATATCCGGCAGCTCCGGACCTAAAAAATTGGAAACAAGGAACTGAGTGACCGCAAATGAGACCCCAGATACGAGAATGGCAGGAATCACTTCAAATGCCTTTTTGAAGCCTGCCATCATGACGACAAGGTAAAATGGAACAAAAACAGATAAAAAAGGAAGCTGACGGCCTACCACCTTGGAAACCTCGATAGCCGACATTCCAGTGGGTCCTTCAATGGCGATCACTGGCGATCCAATAGCCCCAAATGCCACAGGAGCGGTGTTGGCAAGTAAACAAAGGCCCGCAGCATAAAGGGGATTAAAACCCAGTCCCACCAACAACGCGGCAGAAATGGCAACCGGTGCGCCAAATCCGGCGGCACCTTCCAAAAAAGCGCCAAATGAAAAGGCAATTAAAAGCGCCTGCAATCGCCGGTCTTCAGTGATGGAGACAATTGAATCTCGAATAATATCAAACTGACCGGTTTTAACTGATAGTTTATACAAAAAAACAGAGGCAACGATAATCCAGCCAATGGGCAAAAGTCCATAGACGGCCCCCTGTAAAATGGACATGGCTGCCATTCCTGCTGGCATGCCATAGACGAAAACAGCCAAAAGCAGGGCCACAACCAATGTTGTTAATCCCGCTATGTACCCTTTCATGCGTTTAATCGCCAGTGCCCACAATAAATATAAAATAGGGATTAATGCAACCAGTGCGGAGAGGCCAATACTGTCGCCAATTGGATCATAGATCTGTTTCCATGACATTAAATAATACCTCCTCTTTTTGTTTGCTATTACAAAACAATGTTTCTCTAAATTCTTAAATAAAAAAACCTGTTTCTCCCTTGTTGCTGTCATCGGCTGAAGTACAACGTTAATTGTAATCGCTTTCATTATATTGAGTCAATAAGTTTTCTGTATATTCTAAATATTAGGTGCATAACAAGAGGAACGGATGCCTCAAAACCCGTTCCTCTACTTTTCCTTATACACTATAAAAATACTAACTTCCTTTTTCTAAGTGAACGAGATCTTCGTTCGTATAACCAAGCCGCGCAGAGATTTGCTTGCCGATCTGCTGCATGCGGGGCTTGAGCTGTTCCAGGCGTTCATCGGTCATACGGAGGGTTGGTCCTGAGATGCTCACCGCTCCTGCCACCGTTCCCAAATGATCATAGATAGGTACGGCAATGCATGTAATACCGGTTTCATTTTCTTCCAGATCAAGCGCGTAGCCTTTCTGTCTCACGTGATTGAGTTCTTCAAGAAATTGATCTTTGTTAGTTATGGTTTTGTCAGTATGTCTCGGCATTCCCTTACGGTCTAGAATGTCAATCACCTCGCTCGCAGGCAGTGAAGCGAGTATGGCTTTACCAACCGACGTACAATGCATGGGGGCCCGTTTCCCTACCTTGGAGTGCATCCGGAGAGTTTCACTGCCGTCCAACTTTTCAATATAGACAACCTCTCCCTGATCGAAGACAACAAGATGTACGACTTCATTGGTTTCATCTTCAAGCTCCTGAAGAAACGGCTTTGCCTCTGATCTCAGATCAATCGATTCCAGCAGCTTCGAGCTTACTTCCAAAAATTTATATCCGAGCTTGTAACGTCCTGTTTCTTTATCCTGCTCAATATAGCCATACAGCACCAATGTGGACAGGATTCGATAGACAGAGCTTTTGTTTATATCGATATGCTTCGCGATTT
Source organism: Fictibacillus fluitans (assembly GCF_030418125.1). Taxonomy (GTDB): domain Bacteria; phylum Bacillota; class Bacilli; order Bacillales; family Fictibacillaceae; genus Fictibacillus_C; species Fictibacillus_C fluitans. The sequence continues at coordinate 238,428 of NZ_JAUHTR010000001.1, forward strand.
CAGTAACACCCAATCCGCCTTTTTTTAAACTGACAAGAGTAATGATATCCAGTGCCCGGCTAACGGACTTCACCATATTCTCTCTTTCCAAAACCCCTCACCTCATCTGTAAGTATAAGAAAATTATAGCATACCTGACACTGGCCATCGGCTGATCACTTACGCTTGGATATGTTCTCTCGCTGCAGCAAACGTGTTGCGAAGCTTGCCAATTTCTTTGATCTCGCATTCGATCACATCGCCTGCTCCCACAAATTCTGCACCGACAGGGCTGCCTGTTAAGATGACATCGCCCGGTTTAAGCGTCATCACTCCAGTAAGATAAGAAATCATCTTACGAATCGGAATGATCATTAATTGAGTAGCACTGTTTTGTTTTACCTCATGATTCAGTCTTGCCTCTACCGTCACGTTGAAAGGATCCAGTTCCGTTTCAATAACCGGTCCCAAGGGAGTAAAGGTATCAAACGATTTGCCAATGGTCCAATGACCCGCTTCGTGGAAAAATTGCGGGGCGGTCACATCGTTGCCGACCGTGTATCCGAAAACATAATCAAGTACCTCTTCCTCCGGGACATTCTTCGCTTCTTTTCCAATAATGATCGCAAGCTCTGATTCGAATTTAACCTGCTCAATATTGCCTGGTATGATGATGTCTTCATCCGGCCCGATCACTGAGGAAGTCGGCTTAAAGAAAAACACCGGAATTTCCGGAAGCTCGTTTGGCAGCTCATCTGTCTTGGACACATAGTTTGCCCCAATCCCAATGATTTGGTTCGGTGATAGTGGAGCAAGTAATTTAATGTCCGTACCAGAAAATGTTTGTCCCGTATAATCCCAGTCCCCGAAAATATCCCCCTTGATTTCCCGGATGGTATTTTCCTCCGTTAAAACCCCTTTGGAAACAGAAGACTGAACCATAAATCTAGTAAATTTCATTCTGATACTCCTCTCAGTAATTGGCAGGCTGCGTCATATTGATGTTTCGGGCCACCCCTGTGGATATGGCTGCATCTGCCACCGCTTTGGCCACTGCTTCAACAACTCTCTTATCGAAGGCATGGGGAATGACGTAATCATATGTAAGTTCTTCGGATGTAATTAAATCGGCTATGGCATAAACGGCTGCTATTTTCATTTCTTCATTAATTTCCGAGGCGGAAACTTGCAGGGCACCTTTAAAAATACCGGGAAACGCCAGGACATTATTCACCTGGTTTGGAAGATCGGAACGGCCTGTTCCCACTACCGCCGCACCGGCACTCTTGGCCAGCTCAGGCATAATTTCGGGCACAGGATTAGCCATGGCAAAAATAATCGGGTCTTTCCCCATGGATTCTATCATTTGCGGGGTTACCGCCTCAGCTACTGAAACTCCGATAAAGACATCGGCCTCTTTGATCACGTCCGTTAAGCTTCCTTCCACGTTTTCTTTGTTGGTAAGAACAGAAATCCAATCTTTCATGGCGTTCATTCCATGAGTGCGTCCTTCATATATCGCTCCCTTGGAGTCACAAAGAATGAGGTCTTTAACATTCATATTGATCAGCAGCTTTGTCACGGCAATTCCTGCGGCACCGGCTCCGTTTATTACGATTTTTGTATCTTCTATCCGTTTGTTGACGACCTTCAGCGCGTTAATTAACCCTGCTGCCGTGACAATGGCGGTGCCATGCTGGTCATCATGAAAAACAGGGATATCCATTTCTTTTTTCAGACGTTCTTCAATAATAAAGCAGTTAGGGGCGGAGATATCTTCTAAATTAATACCGCCAAAGGTCGGCTCCAATGCTTTTACAATTTGGATAATCTCCTCGGCATCCTGCGTGTTTAAACAGATAGGAAATGCATCAATTCCTGCAAACGCCTTGAATAATGCCGCTTTACCTTCCATTACCGGCATTGACGCGCCTGCGCCAATATTACCCAGTCCCAATACGGCTGAACCATCAGAAACAACGGCAACCACATTTCCTTTAATCGTATAATCATAAATTTTTTGCGGATCCTGGTAAATGGCTTTACACGGTTCAGCGACACCCGGAGAATAAGCTAAACTCAGGTCATCCGCATTTTCAATTGAAACTTTAACCTCCACACTGAGCTTTCCTTTGGATTGCTTATGAAGTTGCAGCGACTTCTCTTTAAGGTTTTGCATATTCTCTCAACTCCTTACAAGTTATTGAACAGTAATCTCACAGCTTTGGTGAGATTACTGTTTTACCAGGTAATTTATGATCTGAAATCCTTTGGCTACTGTTTGATCACATATTTTGCTTTTGCTTCAATACGGCGGCGGTGCAGGATCGGTTCAGTATACCCGTTTGGCTGCTCAAATCCTTTAAAGACAAGATCGCATGCCGCCTGAAATGCAACGGATTGACCATAGTCATCGGACATTCTGAGATAAGAAGGATCGCCCGCATTTTGTTCATCTACTACTTTGGCCATCCGCTGCATAGTTTCCAGCACTTGTTCTTTAGTGCATATTCCGTGGTGCAGCCAGTTTGCCATGTGCTGGCTGGAGATCCTGAGTGTCGCTCTGTCTTCCATCAAACCAACGTCATAGTAATCCGGCACTTTGGAACAGCCGACCCCTTGTTCCACCCAGCGGACAACATAGCCTAGTATCCCTTGTGCGTTGTTGTCCAGTTCCTGCTGAATGTCATCCGCGCTCCAATCTGCTCGTTTTACGACCGGAATTTCCAAAATGTCATCCCGTAAATCCTTGGATTCTTTTTTCAGCTCATCCTGTACCTTTGAAACATCCACCTGATGGTAATGCAAAGCATGAAGCGTAGCTGCGGTAGGCGACGGAACCCAGGCGGTATTTGCCCCCGCTTTTGGATGGCCGATCTTTTGCTCCAGCATATCAGCCATCAAATCAGGCATCGCCCACATACCTTTGCCGATTTGGGCCTTGCCCTGAAAGCCGGTCTCCAGACCTGTGAATACGTTGGATTTTTCATATCCCTGCAGCCAGGCAGATGATTTCATATCACTTTTGCGGATCATCGGACCTGCCTCCATGGAGGTATGAATTTCGTCACCGGTCCGGTCAAGAAAGCCTGTATTGATAAAGGCAATTCTGTCTCTGACTTCACGGATGCAGGCTTTTAAGTTAAGGGTGGTTCGGCGTTCTTCATCCATTACACCGATTTTAATGGTATTGCGTTCAAGTTTAAGCATATCTTCCACACGATCGAGGAGCTCATTGGCAAATCTGACTTCTTCTGAGCCGTGCATTTTCGGCTTAACAATGTAAACCGATCCTTTGGAAGAGTTTTGATAGGATCCATTGCTTAGAAGCGTATGTTTCGCCAAAAGACTGGTGATCACCCCATCAAGAATACCTTCCTGGATCTCCTCTCCATCAACCAAAATTGCGTTATTCGTCATCAGGTGACCGACATTGCGGACAAACATTAACGATCGTCCTGACAACGAAAACTCTTCTCCCGCAGGAGATGTGTATTGGCGGTCAGGGTTAAGGGTTCGAGTCATAGATTTACTTCCCTTTTGGAAGGTGGCCGCTAAGTCTCCCTTCATAAGCCCGAGCCAGTTTCGGTAGACAAGCACTTTATCCTCCGCATCGACCGCGGTTACTGAATCTTCACAATCCATAATCGTTGTGATGGCGGCTTCCATCAGAATATCTTTTACTCCTGCGTCATCGGTTTTACCGATCGGGTCATTGCTGTCAATTTGGACTTCAAAGTGAAGGTCGTTGTTTTTAAACAAAAGGGCGGCAGGGTTTTCTAATGACCCCTGGACTCCTGCCAATTTTGACGAATCCTTCAGGCCAGTGGTTTCTCCGTTATGCAGCGTAACTGCGAGCTTCCCGTCAACCACACGATAACGCACAGCATCTTCATGAGAAGCATTCTCTAAAGGAATGGATTGGTTAAGAAATTGCCTTCCAAATGCAATAACCTTCTCACCTCTCACCTGATTGTAACTGGTCCCCCGCTCGGCACCATTTTCTTCACTGATGGCATCTGTTCCATAAAGGGAATCATACAGGCTTCCCCAGCGGGCGTTCGCTGCGTTAATGGCATACCTGGCATTATTCACGGGAACAACCAGCTGCGGTCCCGCCTGGATGGCAATTTCATCATCCACTCCCTGCGTGGTGATTTCAAAGTCCTCTGCTTCCGGTTCAAGATACCCAATCTCCTGCAAAAACGACTTATATGACTCAAAATCAAACGTGTCGTTATGCTCCAGATGCCATCCGTTAATCCGATCCTGGATTTCATCACGGCGTGCTAATAATTCTTTGTTTTTTGGAGTGAGTTCCTGAATCAATGTTTCAAACTCCGGCCAAAACGATTCAGGGTCCACCCCGGTTCCAGGCAACGCCTCGGATTGAATAAACTCATATAGCTCCTGTGCCACTTGTAAACTGCCTTTTTGAACATAATCTTCCATCGCTTGTTCCTCCTCATTAAATATTGTTTGTTATTACGAAACACTGTTTCCTATTATGTTGAAAAAATAATAGCATGAAGTCTGAACCGCTTTCAATTGTTTTTTGAAAATTTACTAAGTTTTAAAGTGCGGCTTCCTTCATCTCTTTTTTAACTTCAGCACACCGCCCCGGACTTGGAAATAATTTTCCGGCATTTAACAGGTTTTCTGGATTAAATACTTCCCGGATGGCGGTTTGTGCCTGTATCTCTTCATCTGTAAATACGAAGCGCATTTCTTCTTTTTTCTCAATTCCTACTCCGTGCTCTCCTGTAATCGTTCCTCCCACATCTGCACAGGCTTGCAAACAGGCACTTCCTGCTTCGATTGCCAAATCAGTCTGCCCTGGAATTCTTGCGTCAAAAAGAACGAGCGGGTGAAGGTTTCCGTCACCTGCATGAAAAATATTGGCGATGCGAAGACCGGATTCTTCGCTGATTTGTTTGATTCTGTTTAATACTTCAGGAAGCCGGCTGCGCGGGATGACCCCGTCCTGCACCAAATAATCGGGTGAGATGGCACCCATGGCACCGAATCCTGTCTTCCGGTTTGCCCACCATCTTGCCCGTTCTGCCTCATCCTCCGCAACCTTTACTTCCCGGACATTCCGGTTTTTGCAAACATCAAGAATTTGGCTGATTTGCTCGTCAATTCCGGCAGAGATGCCATCCACTTCAATAAGCAGCAGAGCTTCAATATCCCTTGGGTGCCCCACGGGAAAGGCTGCGGCTTCCACTCCCTCAATGGCTGTTTTATCCATCATTTCGAGGGCCGCTGGAACAATACCGGCAGAGATGATATCCGATACGGCATGGCTGCCGTCTGACACGTCATCAAAATAAGCGAGCACGGTTTGTTTGGCTTCCGGGTTTTTCAAAATCCTGACGGTGATTTTCGTTACAATTCCCAGTGTTCCTTCTGATCCTGTAATCAATCCGAGCAGATCATATCCCGGTACATCAGGCACTCCGTTATTGCCGATTTCAATAATCTCCCCATTTGGCAAAACCACTTCCAGTCCAAGAATGTGATTCGTGGTTACTCCATACTTTAGACAATGCGCACCTCCCGCATTTTCGGCCACATTCCCGCCAATCGTACAGCAATACTGGCTGGATGGATCTGGAGCATAGTAATAGCCTTTTTCTGAGATCGAGTTGGTGAGCTTCAGATTAACAAAGCCGGGTTCTACCACCGCTCTTCTATTCTCGTAATCTACGCTCAGCAGCTTTTTCATTTTAACCAGACTGATCACAACTTCGCCGTTGATCGGAATGGCTCCGCCGCTTAACCCTGTCCCCGCTCCACGCGCAAGAAAAGGCAGGCCATTGTCTGAGCAATACTTGACGAGATGAGAAACCTCCAGCGTATCTTTTGGAAAAACCACGGCTTTTGGCAAATGCTTGTGGATCGTAAATCCGTCACAGTCGTACGCCAGCAAATCTTCTTTATGGTAAAGAATGGAGCGGTCGCCCACAATTTTCGCAAGATTTTTAATGTGCTTATCCTTTGTTTTTAATCCTTTTAGTCCCATTACTCCTGCCCCCTCAAGCCATCTTCTTTCTGGTAGGCCCAGTCGAGAAGCTGAACGGTATGAACGATTTTTTGGTTGCGTCCATATTTTTGGACGCCCATCGCCATCTGAAGCATGCAGCCGGGATTTCCCATTGAAATCATTTCCACGTCATCCGGTACATTTTCCATCTTGCTTTCCAGTACCGCCCCCGCCATTTCCGGATTGGTAATGTTGTAGATTCCGGCACTCCCGCAGCAGCGGTCAGCGTTTGGCATTGAGACCATCTCAACGCCCGGAATATCAAGCAAAATATTCCGGGGCTCCTGCCGTACGCCCTGCCCATGGGCTAAATGGCAGGCATCGTGATAGGTGATGCGGGTGTTTATTTCGGCCTGTGGACGTTCATATCCCGTGTCATGAAGATATTTTGATACATCCTCCACCTTGTCGGAAAACTCCAGCGCCTTATCATGCCATTCGGGCTCTTCACGGAATAATTCTGCATACTCCTTCATCATGCAGCCGCAGCCTGCCGCGTTTACAATGATTTTTTCCGCATCATTAAAGGCTTCAATGTTCTGTTTGGCAAGCTTTCTTCCCATTTCACGATCACCGGCGTGAACATGAAGAGCGCCGCAGCATGTCTGGTTTTTCGGAATCACCACATCACTCCCGTTTCGGGTAAGAACGTTAATGGTGGCATCATTTATGTCGCTGAACATCACATCCATGACACATCCCGTTAAAAAGGCAACTTCATGCCTGGTTTCGCCTTTTGCTTTAATAACATTTTGATTCTTGTATTTTTGCCGCACGGGCTTGGTCAGTACCGGCATGATTTCTTCCATATCTGCCAGATGATCCGGCATGACCTTTAACAGGCCACTTTTGCGGACAACCTTTTGCATCCCGCTCTTTTGATAAAACTTTAATAATCCGCCGACGGTATTTAATCTTCCCTGATGGGGAAACAAATTGTGCAGGAAGAACTGGCTGACCGTTTTTTTAAAGCCGGTGAGCGGCATGGCCTGGCGAATTTGCCCCCGGGCCTCTTCGATCAGTCCCCCTACATCCACATCCGCCGGACAGGCGGTTGTGCACGCACGGCAATCCAGACAGGCAAATACCGGATCCATGAATTGTTCATTCACCTCAATTTTTCCTTCCGCGACGGATTTGATGAGATGAACACGCCCCCGGGGAGAATGCTGTTCCTGGCCAGTGAGTTCATACGTGGGACATGATTCAAGACACATCCCGCAATGTACACAATCCGCCCATTTGTTTTCATCAGGAGGATCGCTCCAATGATAATTACTGAGGCTTGTGGTTGTACACGCCGGGCGTTCCGTTACATCGCTTTCCCTTGTGCTCACGCTTAAATCCCTCCCACAAATCGTTTGTGATTCAGAATTCTTTTTGGATCGACTTTGGCTTTAATTCCTTCCAGCAGATAAAAATAGGATGGCTGGTTTCCCCACACACTGATTTGCTGGCGGAGAGCAAATGGTAAATGCGTCACGATGAGATACCCGTTTAACGATTCTGCGAATTGGCGCAGATAGGTTATGGCCCTCAGGATATCATCGCCCGTTCCCTCCAATATCACCTGGCACAATCCGTGGCCTAATCCGCCATGTCCGTGAATCACAAGATTGTGGCTGTCCTGCAAGAGGTCACTTTCTTTTAGAACTTGTAGCACGTCAAGGTTGGTCACACTTATTTTGACTGTTACTGTAGTTTCAGGTTCAGCGGAAGATTGTATACCATTGGGTTTGAGGATACAAAATCGCTCCCAAAAGGCGTGTGCTTTTTCTTGCTGCAAAATTTCCATGTGAGTTTGCGAAGGGGAGATTCTTTTGACGAATTCCTCCTGGTAATGCACCGCGTTTTCCACATCCTCAAAGCTGATTGCCAGTGTGTATACCTTATTGCCGGTCAGTTTTTCCGACAGAGCGGGGTTTAACAATTCAAGAGCCACGGGTTCCAGCACGGATTCCAACAGGCTATTGGCAAACAGGCGGACCGTCTCCAGGTTTCCATCGGGAAAAGTCAGGAGCACCAGGCTTTCATATTTCGCAAGCGGACGCAGTTTGAGTACCACTTCAGAGACAACGCCCAGCGTACCCATGGACCCGATAAACAGTTTATTCATATCATATCCGGCTACATTTTTTACGACCTTTCCACCGGATCGTATGATGGAGCCATCAGGATAAACCAGGCGCAACCCGATGACCACATCCCGTGAGGAACCATAACCCAGCCGTTTGGGACCGCTTTCATTTGATGCGACGATACCTCCTATTGTGGCATGTTCAGGCCAGGCGGGATCAAGGGAGACGCGCTGCTGGTGCTGTGCCAGATAGGTTTGCAGCTCGTGAAACGTGGTGCCTGCTTTTACGGTGATGGTCATATTGCCCACCGTGTGTTCAACTATTCCTTTGTATTTCGATAACGATAGTAAAATGTCGGCTTTGTCGGTTTGTCCTCCAAAACCTCTTTTTGATCCGCTTCCCTGAATCGCAATCTTTTTGTCGTGCTCACCGGCATACTCTAAAATGCCCTGAATTTCCTCTTCGGTCTGAGGGAAAACGGTGATATAACCGCTATTGCCTAAAGGATGGTCATTCTCTTCTTCAATCATGATTTGCTCTTGGGGCAGGATAGAAGTTAAATCCGACAGGGATACTGTCTCGAGCAAGCCTCTCCACCTCCGATTGTTTCGTAATAAGAAACACCGTTTCAAATAAAACTTAAAAAAATATGCCTCTTCCTTTTCGGTACTAAAATATATAGCTTAATTAAACCATTCCGTATCTTTCTTTTCAACAAATTTATCTAAAAATTTCAAATACTTTAACAAATCATATTTGCTTGGCCAATTGTCCCTAACAAACAAGGAACGGAGAATTCCCTCTCTGTTCCTCGAACCACTTATAAAAGTCCAATATATCCGCTTCATCTGGTTCCTTTCTCAATTACTTAAGCACGTTTAAATGATCCAACCACGCTTCGTTCCATTGGAAAGACAAGCTATCAGTTGATTTTTCGAAAAGGGATGGAGGATAAGGCAAGGCAAGCTCAGGCCTCTCATTCGCTTTGAAGTAGCGCAATTCAAAGGTTTCCGGATCAATTGGATTTAAGCTTCCTCCCCTGACTTCACATTCGAATACAAACACATTATATTCTACTTTATTTCCATCGGGATACTGATACCGGAATTCTTTGCCGCCAAAGAACCCCAATAGTTTTTTTGGTGAGACATGTAATCCGGTTTCTTCCCAAACTTCACGCACCAATGCTTCTGCCGGCGCTTCACCAGGTTCGATCGCTCCTGCAGGAAGGCTCCAATTGTCTCCTGTTCCTTTGTTTTGAAACAGAATCTCTCCTGCTTCATTTCTAACAATGCCTGCCACACTCGGAACAAAAAGCAGTTCGTTACCGACTTGCTCTCTTAGTTTTTGATAATAATCTGACATTCCCATTTTGAAATTCTCCTCATCTCAACTCTTTATGTATGAATGACTTCTATATATAACCCACTTCCTTACTCCTTTCTTGGTTTGGCCCAAATAAGATGAAAGACATCCATCCAATGATGTTCTGCTTTTTGAATGTCCAGAGGCGAACGGCTGATCAGCTCCATTATGTTACGATCTTGATGGCAGCCGACGGTTTTAACAGCGAAGGGATCCATGGCTTTTTGGATTTTCGAGACGATGAAATTGGAGCTGATTCCATGTTCCAGCAGCAATACCTGTCCGTTTGGTTTACACCATGTACTCACGTTCTCCAGAATTTGCAGCGGATTGCGATAACCGCAAAATGAAAGGGTGGAAATCACTGTATCAAACTTGTGCTTTTCAAAAACCAGCTTCTCGATGTCGCTTTCAATAAATCTTACCGGAAGATGATAAAGATGTGCTCCCTTCCTTGCTTTATGGAGCATTTCAGGACTGAAATCGACCGCGGTAATAGAATCGATTTCTTCAAGCCTGTAAAACGGAAAGTTCCCTCCAGCCCCTACGGCGAGCTCCAGTACATGCCCTTTAGCCTCACCAATTAATTTCTTTCTCCATTTTTGTTGGAAATGTTTTTCTCTCATCCGGTCGTATGTTTTCGCCTGGCTGTTAAACTTTTCAATCAGCTTTTTATTCAAACTATCAATTCCTTCCTCTATAAATGATCAACAAGGAATGAATTCTTCGAGGAGATCTGTATCCGGCGGAGTATGGCCCAGCAGTCTGCCTAACTTTACAATCTGTCCTTTATGATGAAACTCGTGAGTAGCTGTATGTGTAAACAGCCATAATGCCGTGATTTTCCACTCACCGCTCCTCATGGTAACTTGAACGATGTTATCCCAGTTTCCTTGAAACTCTCGTAGAAATTCAAGAACCAAATCATCCGTTTTTGCGAAAACCTTACGCATTTCCTGTACATTATGAATAGAATAGGGGTCTATTTCGGGAAGATTCTTTTCAAGTGCCCGGATCCCCAGCCATGTCCGGTAACAATCCGCTACATGAGCATGCAAGTTTCGAATGGAATCACCGCCAAATGCTTCTAATTCCTTTACGTAATCTTCATGCGGTAACGTTTCGCAATAACGAAATAAAGTTTCCCGGGTCCGTTTGATCCAATCATACTGGCTTACGAATACATCCATTTTTCGGTCTCCTTCTTAAACCAAATTTAATAGGTTTACCCCAACCTACTATTTCCCTGTGAAACGCTGAAAACCTCTTTGAAATTCAATAGGCAGAAGTCCCCCGTGCTTTTTATCCAGAAACGTCGTTATCCATACAACTAATCTACCATAATCATCCAGACTGACAATGTATAATTATGTAAAATGATTCATTTTTTCTATTTTATGTAAATGTTAATTGACCCCACTTATTACGGGTGCTACCCTTTCTTTGAAAACGATTACATTTTTATACACACAGGAGGGAACGTGTAATGAAGAAGATGAGTGCTTTTATTGGTTCTGTGCTTATTGGCTCCACTCTCTTATTACCTCTCAGTGCAAGCGCCGGTCAATCAAACGGAAGTCCTGAACCAGCGAAGTCGCCTAAAGACAAGGTTATCGAGCAAATTATGGCTAAAATGTCCGATAAGGAAAAGATTGGACAGCTTGTGATGCCTTCCACGCATGATAATAACAGTAAAATGCCGAATGAGGACACCCGGAAACTTATCCAAAACTACAAAGCAGGTTCAGTTATCGTCTATGGGGCACGTGATGCCCGTACCACAGCCCAATATAATAATCAGCTGCAGCATTGGGCCGCCGACTCCTCACCTAAACTTCCTTTATTGATTTCAGCAGATCTTGAATTTGGGACAAAACAACACGTGACCGATGCCACGCCTTTTCCACGGCAAATGGGAATCGGTGCCACACAACAAGAAAAAGCGGCTGAGGATGTGGCCAAGGTAACGGCGATTGAAGCAAAAGCAACAGGATTTAACTGGAACTACTCCCCGGTTGCTGATGTGAATACGAACCCTGCCAATCCTGTCATCGGGGTACGGTCCTTCGGCGAAAAAACAAGCCTTGTCTCCAGCATGACTGCCGCACAAATCAAAGGCTATCAGGAAAATGGAGTCGTCGCAACCGCCAAGCACTTCCCTGGCCACGGAGATACGAGCGTGGATTCTCACCTTGGATTAGCTGCTGTTACATATGACCGTGAAACACTCGAAACCGTGCATCTTCCTCCTTTTAAGGCGGCCATTGACGCGGGAGTCGACTCTATTATGACAGCCCATGTGATCATTAACGCGATTGACAAGGAACTTCCTGCGACACTTTCCAAAAAGGTTCTCACCGGATTACTGAGAAACGAGATGGGCTTTAAAGGACTGATTGTAACGGATGCCATGAGCATGCACGCGATTGCCAAGGAATGGGGTGCTGGCCAAGCGGCTGTAATGGCGGTAAACGCCGGAGCGGATATTGTGATGGCTACCGGAAATCTGGATGAACAACTCGAAACCTTTGATGCTTTAAGTGACGCGCTGAAATCCGGCCAATTATCCGAGAAGAGAGTCAACGAATCGGTAAAAAGAGTTTTGGCGCTAAAGATCAAGTATAAGCTTTTTGGCGACCGGTATGTTAATCCTGAAAAAGCTGTCAATGTCGTCAACCAGCCGGCACATAAAGAAACGGCTGCTGAAGTAGCCAGGAAGTCTATCACGCTTGTGAAAAATGAGAATGTCCTTCCTTTTAACCCGGCTGCGAAAAAATTGACACTTGTAGCAGGGCCGGAAATTTACGGTTCCACCAACTTTCTTAACAATATCGCCAGCATGGTCGATGAAAAATCGGCGGGAAATGTAAAAAGCTTTATCACTTCAGAGGATGCGACAATTGCAGAAATTCAACAGGCGGTGAAGCTGGCCGAGCAAGCGGACCAAATCATCGTTCCTACATTTTCTCCAAGTGAGCTCCCTGCCGGACAGGCAAAACTGGTGAAGGAACTGCAGAACACCGGAAAACCTGTGGTAGCGGTTTCCCTTGGCCTTCCTTATGACATTAAGCAATATCCGGATGTCGGCGCGTACATTGCGACCTATTCGGTTGAACGATGGGGCTCCCCTGTTCCTACTTCGTGGAAAGCGGCGGTTGATGTGATTTTTGGAACACAGCCAGGAGGAAAGCTTCCTGTTTCAATTGAAGGACTCTATCCCTATGGCACGGGCTTGAATTATTAATAGTAGTGCAAAACCCTGTTATTTTGCCTCTTGGACAAACGGCAGGGTTTTGTCATACCTCTTTTTTAACGAGATAACCTAAAAGAAAGTAGACGCCGCATACACACAGAATCAGGAATTCAATTGCTTTTCCTAAAGCACCTAGGGAACTAAAAAAGACGATCAGAAGAAAGAGTCCCACGCTCCAGCAGAATACAATAAATCCATTTCTCCATCCTTTTCTTTTTAACCCGAGGGAACCTGATCCTGTTATGAAACCTATTAATGATATACACAATAAAATTACAGCCATGAGCGATAGATCTACTGAAGGACCTGTCTGCGAGCCAAGCGCTTTTCCCAAAGAGGCACCAAGCATATACAGCCCTCCAAATCCCAAGGCTGACAGGATGATGATAATGCCAGCAAAAAGACCAATAGTTCTGGAAACGGTGTATTTCTCCATTGCTCCCCTTCTGCCTTTTGACGTTAAAACCTTTACGGATACTATTCCACAAATCCTGTCCTGTCCCTTCTATTGAAAAAAGCCATGACCCCGTTGGATCAATGGCAATAATTTGTGAAACGATTAATGGGTATTATTTTTTTGCCGCATACCACAATGCACCGGATTCTCCAACGAGTGCCCCTAATAAAAATGCGGAGGAAGACCAAGACCGCTTGTCCCCCGGTTCTGTCATCTCAACAATTTCATATTTAAATGTGCGGGTTCCGTGTTCATTATGCAGATTCCTGGCCACCTGTTTGATTTCGGATAAATGCTTTACAAATTCGTGGTTGTTGCAATGGGTGCAAACAGTAAAAGGCACATTATGAATGTAAAGACTCATTCCCTTATGATATACAGAGACAATATCCAGCATAGGCAAAGCTAATCCATTTTCACAGGTTTTACAGCTTTTCAGCATATTCAGTCTTCCTTTCAATAATAAGTAGGAATACTAGGAGTATATTCATCCCAACAATTAATAGAACTAAACAATAGAGCTTGAAGTAGTAATAGGAAAAAGCGTGCCTCCTACTGCGAACGAGACTCTCCCTGTTTCTTCAGAAACTACCAGGACAAGCGCATCGCACGCTTCTGTTAATCCGATAGCGGCTCTGTGACGGGTACCCAGTTTTTTGTTTCCTGCTTCTATGCCGGATACCGGCAGCACGTTGGAGGCAGAAACAATCGTCTCTCCCCTTACCAATACGGCTCCATCATGAAGGGGATTGCCGGGGTAAAAAATAGATTCGAGCAGGGGAAATGTGAGATCTGCTCCAATCCTGTTTCCCGCACTGATCAATGTTTCAAGGGGTTCTTCCCGTTCAATTACAATCAGAGCTCCGTGCCTTTGACTGGAAAGATGCTGAATACAGGTTGAGATCTCCAGATATTTTTCTGTGTACGGCGAAAGATAGCAGTTTAAATAAAAGGAAGCAGCAACGGTTTGGGTTTGTTCAATTTTTGCTTTTAGTTCTTCAAGGTTTCCCAATAAGCAATAACTCTCTGTTTCCAACGAGCTTAAAAAATGCTGAATCCCCTGGTTGACTTGTTGAAGGTGATCAACAATCTGCTCTTTCATCGAGGAGGTATCGCAATCTTCTCTCATCTCTGCACCCATTTCCGTCCACTCTCTCTCCGAGTGTCTTAATTAGTTCCTTTTTCTATTCTTTACGCCTCTTCTGCCTTTTATAAGAAAATTTGTCATAAAAAAAAGCATGGAATGATTATCCATGCTTTAAATATCGATAGTTTTGGCTTTTCGCTTTTTTTCGTTTGATTAACGCAAATGATATAAGAAAGCTTAAGGCTGCGGCCAGCAGCATGCCGCCGTGGATAGCATGCACCCCAGAAGCGAGGATGCCGTGCATCTCTGACAGCTTGTCCGCCTGAACATGTCCTTCACTGAACGAAGCATTGAAGTTCAGGTCTCTCTCACCTTTTTTCGCTGCTTCAGAAAGCAAAGTCAGGTTAAAAATGGTTCCAAAAATGGCAGAACCCAATGTCTGGCTGAAAGTGTTTGTAAAGGTGTTCAGCGCCACTGCCACCCCTCGTTCTTTTTGTTGAACGGAAGCTTGAATCGTAAGCATGAATATCGGGGTAATGAGCCCCATGCCGAGCCCTACCATTCCCGTTGCCATGTAAATAAAGGCGGAAGGTGAATCGGCAGTTAGCGAGAACATGAACAATGAAGAAGCCGTTACTATCCCAGTTCCCAGCGTAATGATCCAGTTGGGCTTCATCCGTTCCACGAGCTGGCCGGAAAGAATGGCTCCCAGGGTCCAGCAGACCGGCATCGGCATCAAGACAAAGCCTGCTTCTGTCGCGCTTTTTCCCATGACTCCCTGGCTCCAGATAGGAAGATAAACGGTTATGCTGATGACAACTCCGCCCACGAGCAAGGTTAAAAGGTTGATAAGTGAAATGTTGCGGTTGGAAAATAGATGAAGCGGAATCAAAGGCTCAGGCGATCTCCGTTCGACGCCATAAAAACCGATATAGGCCAAAAGTGTAAAGATAAGCAAGCCGATAATAACCGGGCTGCTCCAATCTTGTGACTGGCTTCCTTCCAAAAGAGCATACAAAAAAGCAATCGTCCCAACAGAAAAAATCGCCGCTCCTTTGTAGTCGATGTACGGCTTTACTTTTTCGATATCTTCCTTGTAGTTTGCTGCAAGCATAATAAAGGCAACCAGCCCAAACGGAATGTTCAAGAAAAAGATGTAGCGCCAGGACAGAGTATCCACCAAAAAACCGCCCATAAGCGGCCCGAGTACTCCGGCCACACCCCATACTGCGCTAATCCAGCCCTGCGCTTTTGCCCGGTCTTTGGTTTCTGTATACAAATCACCGATAATCGTCATGGTGACTGGCATAACTGCCCCGGCTCCGAGACCCTGTATGGCACGAAAAAGAATGAGCTGACCCATCGACTGGGCGAGCCCGCACAGAGCGGATCCTGCCAGAAATACAATAATCCCCATCAGCATCACTTTCTTGCGTCCGAACAAATCTGCGAGCTTTCCATAAATCGGTGCGGAAACTGCTGTTGCCAGCATATAGATGGCATACACCCAGCTCACCAGTTCAATGCCTGACAAATCACTGGTGATCCTTGGCACGGCCGTACTGACAATCGTTCCTTCCATCGCGGCAAGAACCGTCACCAGCAGCAATGCTCCCATTATTTTTTTTCTCATGTCTCTCCCCCTGATTCACCAGGCTTTTGTACATTGTCCTGATGATGAAATCTGTCATACCCCCAATGGGATAGAAACGTTCAACATTTTAGGTAAACCCAACAAGCTATTTTATCACTTCAGATTTCAATAAGCCATATTTTTGAAAACACTTTTTTTAAAACAAGGACTCGTCTTGTAAAGGGATTAGCGTTTCAAATCTCCATTTTTCTGACGATACCCTGTAAAAGATAGTATTTCATGGATACGTGAAGTGTTCTCTTCTTTAACCCTCTGTTGCGTTAAAAGGAGGTCTCCTTTTTCTCTAATTCGTTGAAGGACTACAGCTGGAGTAAAATCACCAGGGTGAAAACCTGTACTTATTTCTTCCCAGGTGACCGGGGTTGAAACCGAACACTTCTCTGTTGCCCGAAGACTATAGGGAGCAACGATTTTTCTTCCCTTCCATAACTGCAGGTAATCAAAATAAAGTTTGTTTCCCCTTCTTTCTTTTACCCTCTCCAAGGTGACTTTTCGACCGTGCTTTTCATAAATATACTGTGCAATAAAGTGATTGACTTTTCTGGCCTCGTCATAGGAAAATAACGGCTCTATTGGTACATAAACATGCATTCCGGTTTTTCCCGAGGTTTCACATGACTGGTTAAGCCAAGCCCGTCCAGTACCTCTTTCAGCACCAAGGATATTTCAAGGACGAGTCCAAAGTCTTCACTTGAATGATCCAAATCAAACACCAGATCGGTCGGGAAATCCGGTTTACTGTATTGATCAAACAGGACGTGAAACTCCAGCGCTCCCCAATTGGCAAGCCCGAGCAAAGTCGCTTTATCATGAAGAAAAATCCGTTCTTTTTCTTTGAAAAAGGTACCCGCCAGCCATTCCGGCGCGTTTTCAGGTCTTGAACGCATGCGGATACAGCCAATACATCAACATCCTGTCTTTCGTATAAGGAAGCAGGAATTCGGAGACTTCTAATAAATAGCGGATATAATCAGCCTTCGTAAAATTGAACTCATCCCAGAGTATCTTTTCCGGATGTGAAATCGAAATGACTTTACCATCTACTTGTACTTCCATGAAGATTCCTCCGCACTATACATTACTGATGCAGCTAGTGTAAACGATTGTCGTCAATCTATACCCGAGGTGAACATAATGGATCCCCTTTTTCCCATGGAACCTAAAAGCGCGGCAACCATTCCTGTTTCTTCAAAGTGGATAGCCCAAATTAAATGGGACGGCGTACACATACTTACCTATTTCGATGGCGAAAACACGCGCCTTTATAATAGGAAGAAAAAAGAGCGTACACAAAATTATCCGGAATTAACATCCATTCAAACCTATTGTTCTGCCGAACCTGTTATCTTGGATGGTGAAGTTATAGCGCTTGGGGATAACGGAAGGCCAAGCTTTCATAAAGTAATGAGAAGAGATGGTGTAAGGAACCTTGATCGAGTACAGCTTCTTCAGCATCAAGTCCCCATTACCTACATGATTTTCGATGTTCTCTTTTCCAATGGCGAATGGATGACAAACCGGCCGCTATCGGAACGAATATCATTGCTTTCTGAAATCATTACGCCGAATGACCATATACAGCTGGTTCGCTCCCATGAGAATGGCGAAGCATTATTTAAAGGAATAAAAAGCTCCGAAATGGAAGGCATTGTCATGAAACAGCTGGAAAGCTCCTATTATATTGGAGAGAAAAATGAGGTTTGGCTGAAGATAAAAAATACCCTGGATGTCAATGCTGTGATTGGCGGATATACCTTGAGCGGCGGTGTGGTGAATGCGGTTCTTCTTGGCTTATTTGATGGCCAGGGCCAATTTGTTTATATCGGCCATACAGGTACAGGAAAGTTTAGCGTTCAAGATTGGCACTATTTAACTGCACGGCTTCGTTTAATTGAAGTCCCTGATCGGCCTTTTGCGAATCCGGTTGAACGGCATCGGGACGCAAACTGGGTAAAACCGGAGGTCACTGCCAAGATCCATTTTGCAGAATGGACAGAAGCGGGAAAACTGAGACAGCCCAGCATACAAGCGATGCTTGATGTACCTCCTGAAGAATGCAACTTTCGAAACACATAGAAAGGAAAAAATGATTCATACTAAACGTGAGGTGAAAAACAATGACAGAACGAACTGGGCATAATGATATGGAAGAATATAAGCCGGACGTCAACCGGCCAGCAGAAACACCGGCTGAAGCACACCGTATGGTAACGGTGAACAAAGCAGAAGAAGTGTTAAAGAACAAAAAAGGCCAGCTGCCTAGACTGACCTAGTCATATGAGACAGTAATAAAACACCTTCTTAGGCTGCCATGTCACCAAACTCTATTGGTGTGTGGTAGCCTAATTTTTCTTGGATACGCTCTTCGTTATAATACCTCATAAATTGATCTACACGTTCTATTACTTCTTCTAAAGACAAAGAATGGAATTTAACATACTGAAATTCCTCTGATTTTAGGTTCGAATGAAAAGACTCAATGACTGCGTTGTCCCAACAGTTTCCCCTCCGATTTCTTTTTCAGCTCCTTTTGGATCTCCAAATACTTTTTTAAGATGTCATTCTCCTGCTTTAATTGACTCATTTGGCGTTCTTTTTTCTCTTCATCCGTTGAACTCTCGGGTCCATGTCCATAGGAATATTGTTTTCCTATTGGCTGGTCGAACCGATAGACCTGATTTTCACGATACCATTTCATCCACGTTTTGATTTGAGACACATTTTTAATCCCATACTTCTCCATGATTTCTTGATTCGTAAACTGACCACTCATCTTATCTTTAACTACAGCCCATTTAATCTCATTTAAATATACGTTTTTGCCCATGCAAAAACACCTCCGAATTAGTACTTGTTTTAAGTGTACCATTTCGAAGGTGTTTTATAGTGTCTCAATAATTTAGGTTAGTCTAGCCTGAAAAATAAGGTAGCCGGCTTTTTTGCTTACATAGGAAAAGGTTTATGGAAAGATCAATAGTACATTATCATGAAGAAAGAGATCATGATGACTAAAATGGCGTTTAAAAGATCTTTAATGCAAAAACAAGTATCTTTATAAAAATCTTACTTTTATCCTCCTACTGTACTGTTACATGGACCAATAAATGTTTGAGGACTTACTCGTGAAGTAAACGTTGTAGAAAAAGTTTGCCCCATATTGTTGTCAGCAAGAATGGACCATGTGGCTTGGTTTGCCGTTAAGCTGATGCCGATAATAATGTCAAAAACTCCCCTAAACGTATTCCCCGCTGCTTCTGCAGTTCCTTCAATGATGGCTGATGTTCTATCAATGCAAGTGATACGAATTCGTCGCCCTTGAACAAAATTAATGGTAGTCCCGCCAGAACCAAAGGTAATGTTAAAATTATCAACATTCGGATTGCAATTCGGACCTCCAGTAAAACATTCTACTGCTGTTACATTAATAGTACCCACCAATGTTGCCGCTGCTCCCTGATTTGTAATATCAACTGCAGCGGTAGCACCATTACCAGCCACTCCCAACCTGAGTTTACAAGGGCAATTGGTTATTACTCCAGGACAACTTACTTGTGTTCCTTGGGAAACCGTATAAAGTGTTGGAGGAACACCCGCCACCGCAGAAGCGATCACATCCACTGAAGTTAACTCTGTTCCAGGGGGAATGGTAATGGTTGTGGTAAAATTCCCATTTGCATCAGTTGTTGCGGATGGGATTGCAGCACCTACGTCAGGAAAGGTTTCAAATGTGACTGTTACTCCAGCCTGCGGTGTACCATCACAGCTTAAGTTGCCTGAAATCGTACCTTCACAAATTACAGGAGGAACCGTTAAAACGATGGAGCAAGGATCTGGGCAATCTACTGTAATCGTAGACGTTGTGGAAAGTACCTGTCCGTTCACGATCGTTGTAGCAGTAATAGTAACAATTGTACCGGCCGGAGTTCCGGGTGCCACCCTTACCCCTGCTGTGAAATCTCCTGCTGAGTCGGTTGTTGTAGTGTTTTGATTAAAACTTACCCGAGGATCACTGCTAGTTAGTGTTACTACTGCCCCCTCAATTGTTTGACTCCCGCAAATCACTCTTCCCATTAAAAAGCCTTCACAGACTATGGTACTTTCGGACATAAACATGTCAATCCTGCATGGTCCTGGCGGGCACTCAGCGACAGTAGTTGCTGTTGTGAAGACGGTACCTATACCCGTTGTAGCGGTTGCATGAATGGCTACAGCTGTTTCAGGAAGGTTCGCTGGAACAGTGACGGCAACCGAAAAATTTCCCGATGCGTCAGTTAAAACCGGATTTGGTGTGAAAGTTAAAAGGGGTGGATCCGCAGTTATTGTGACAGGGATTCCAGCAACTGGTGTTCCATCACATCTAACCTGACCAGTTATAATATCATCACAAACGATTTCGGCTTGCACAAAGATATTGATTGTGCAAGGGTCGGGAGGTAAAACCTCTATTACTTCTACATTTTTACAGTCTACCAAAACCATTGCCCCGTTTAACGTAGAGCCCCGAACACAATCCACTTCTGTTCTTAAAAATTGAAAAGATACTGGCTGCCCACCGGATGTTAAAATAATATTATCTCCTGCCATAAGGTTTCGCAGTATTTTGCAAATACAACTCATGTTCGTACATTTCCACATACAGTTGCACATACTATCCATATCTATTTCCTTTCTGCAGATATAAATAGTACAGTTTATTCAGTCAAATTTCCGTTGTATAGGTGCAAGCCTTTTACATCCATCATTTCCACGGAATTTCCTTTAACATGATGTTGGCTTTTATTTCAGTGACCTTCATTGGTAAGCCTTTTGCCTGTCTACTTATTTGGTTTTTTTAAAATATTTTTGTTATCATAAATCCGTTGTACATGAGAATAAATTTGAAGAGGATTCACGGAATAATATGCTATGCTGTGTATTCCTTCTTGAAAGTAGGCACTTTGATGAATGTTATAGTAAATAAGTACAAAGGATTAACTAGTAAATCAATTTTATTGTATACCGTTATCGTCATATGTTTTGTTTCTTCCATATTGTTTGTTAACCATAATAGTACTTTTTACAAACAAACGGTTGCCAAAGTAACCAATATTCATTTGCAAGAGAAGAAGCAAGTAAAAGATATGCATAATAATGAAGATCAAATATTTACACAGAGTATTACAGCTGAGATCAAGAACGGAAAATACAAAGGTAAACTCGTTCGTTTAACGAATGATTATTCTTCTTCGGGAGCTTATGATCAACAATACAAAATCGGGAATGAATTATTTATTTCGATAGATAAGAATTCCAAGAAACAGAAATTAACCGGATCCATAAATGATGCAAAACGTGACAAGTATCTTGTACTTGTCGGATGGATTTTTATCTTAACTTTACTTCTTGTCGGAAAAAAGCGGGGACTTTTCTCATTAATCAGCTTGTTGGTTAATGCTTTGTTACTATCCTTTGCCTTGGATTTCTATGTTAATCATTCTTATAAAAGCCTGGTATGGATCTGCAGTATACTGGTTATTTTGTTTACGGTTATTTCCCTGTTACTCCTTAACGGTTTAAATGAAATGACATATGCGGCGATCGTAGCCACACTGCTGGGAATCTTTCTGACTTTGCTTGTTACATATGTCTCTATTAAGTTTACGGCTGGCAATGGTCTGAGATATGAAGAAATGCAATTTCTTACACGTCCTTATGAATTGGTTTTCATGGCAGGTCTTTTGGTCGGCTCGTTGGGAGCTGTCATGGATGTTGCTATTACAATTTCTTCTTCTGTCTTTGGGCTCTATGAAAAGAATGGTGACATAAGCTTAAAAGCACTTAAACAATCCGGAATGGAAATTGGAAAGGATGTAATGGGAGCTTTAACAAATATTTTGTTTTTTGTTTATGCTGCCGGATCCATTCCCTCAATGATCTTGTATTTAAAAAATGCTTCTTCATTAGGCTTTACCCTTTCTATGAACCTTTCTTTGGAAATTGCTCGTTCCCTGGCTGGAGGAATTGGAATTATGCTGACCATTCCAATAGCAGTCTATACGTCTGTCTATTTCGTGAATCAAAAGAGGAAAAGAATATGAATGCATTGGTGGTCTTATCCGTTATTTTATTTATATTAATGTTGCTTATTGGTGGAAAAAGAGGAGTACGGTCTTTTATTTCTTTGTTTTTTAATTTTGGTATGCTAATGCTAACCATATTCCTAATGCTCGATCCTCACATGAACCCAATGATTGTTACCCTGATTTCATCAGCCGTTATTAGTTGCATTAATCTCTTTTTTATTAATGATGTAAATAGAAAAACAGCAACAGCGTTTCTTTCTACTCTTATCACGATTGTTATTTTACTTTTATTTATTAACATCGTTTCAACCGTGTCAATGACTCAAGGATTTGGGAAAGAACAATCAGAGGAACTTGCAACATTTTCTCTTTTGGTTGGTGTGGATTTTGCCAAAATCGGAGCCTCAGTGGTTATTATCAGCACAATCGGCGCTATTACGGAGGTTGCCATATCCATTACTTCATCAATGGGGGAAACATTGAATCATCACCCTAACATTAGCAGGAAAGATTTATTTTTATCTGGAATGAGGATTGGGAAGGATATTCTTGGTACAGATACCAATACGTTATTTTTTGCCTTTTTTGGCGGCTATCTGGCCTTGCTGATCTGGTTTAAGGATTTACACTATTCTCTGGGAGACATCGTGAACTCAAGAATCTTTTCTGCAGAAATGATCACGATTTTTTGCGCGGGAATTGGAGTAGCTCTGATTATTCCAATTACTTCTTGGATAAATGCCTATTTTTCGGTGAAAGCCAGAGAAAAGCAAGAAGATGTGAAAACAAGGGAAAAGTAATGGAAAAGTATAAATTAAAAATAACCACCAAAAACGCGGCAGTTTCTCTGCACTGTTTTGGTGGTTATTTTGTGTTTTCAAGTAAATACCGCATTCCTCTGGAATGGTTTTCCGCTTTGATCAAATTCGGTAATCGATAAATTACATAAAAGCAACCAGATGAAATTAATAAAAAACATTGTCTTATTAATTATTTCATTACATTCGATTTTAATAGTATCCCAAGCATCTACTAGCCTGTATGTATTTGTTATCCACTATTATACAAAACCATCGTTTCTTGAAAAGATACTAGGATAACTCGTTAGTTGAACCAGTTTTAAGACTTTAATAGGACCCATTCGGGGAAATTGTTCTTAATGTGTCCCTTCATTGCTTACCTTGCTTTTACAGAACGCTTCCAGTTCTTGTTCTTCTTCTTCTTCCAGTTCAAAATCAAGAACATTATTCGTATAGTTTTCCAAAAGTGAATATTGTACAATTCGTGAATTTTCAGGCGTAACTACATAAATCAATTTGACATAAATTCCGTCTTTCATATAAAGTTCATCATCCTCATCTACATCAATGTGAATGATAAATTCATATCGTTCCCCTTCCAAAATTCCTGTAGGGTCTTGCAGTTTGTCCATGGAGTGCCTTGTAATTTCCATTTCATTCATTCCTTTCGACTATGTTCTCTTTATTATACCCTTAAGTACCGCTAAACAACGAACTGGAGCAGCACATGTCAGTCTGCTCCTTTAAATGTTAGGTTTATGGACGGATTTGCCCGTTGCCCCGGATTACATATTTGCTTGATGTTAAAGCAGGCAATCCCATTGGCCCCCGGGCATGCAGTTTTTGGGTACTTATGCCTATTTCCGCCCCAAAACCAAATTCAAAACCGTCGGTAAACCGGGTTGAAGCATTATGATAGAGTGCGGCGCTATCTACGAGCTGGAAAAAGAGATTCACGTTTTCTTCATTTTTTGTGATGATAGCTTCTGAGTGTTTTGAACCGTAATGATTAATATGTTCAATTGCTTCTTTTGTACTGGATACTCTCTTTAGCGCCAACACGTAATCCAGGTACTCGGTATGCCAATCTTCTTCTGTTGCCACGGTAACTGAAGGAAATGATTTTCCCAGAGCAGCATCCACTCGTATTTCCACGCCATGTTGCTGAAGGGTCTCTACTAATTCCTTTACATTTTCTTTTGGCCAACTTTCATGTACAATCACCTTTTCAATGGCGTTACAAACGGATGGCCGTTGGGTTTTGGCATTAACAACGATATCAATGGCCATCTTCTGATCCGCTGTTTCATCAATATAGATATGGCAGTTGCCTGCGCCTGTTTCGAGAACGGGGACGGAGGCATTCTCAATTACCGTCTGTATCAATGCTTTTCCTCCCCTGGGAATTAAAACATCGAGGTATTGGTTAAGCTTGAACAGCTGGGAAGCGGTCTCACGGCTCGTATCTTCTATCAACTGTACAGCATCGGCAGGAAGATCACTTTGTTCTAGCGCCTGGTGAATCACATGCACCAGTGCTTTATTGGAATGGATAGCAGACGAGCTTCCCCTCAGAAGCACAACGTTTCCCGTTTTCAAACAAAGACTGGAAGCATCGACCGTTACATTGGGCCGAGCTTCATAAATCATTCCAATTACTCCTAGCGGAACAGCGACTTTTTCTATCGAAAGACCATTTGGGCGTTCAATTCGTTCAAGAACTTCACCGGCCGGGTCCGGCAATTGGGTGAGCTGCTGTAGTGCTCCAGCCATGTCTTGAATTCTAGTCTCGTTAAGCATGAGGCGGTCGATCAGCGATTCGTGAACCCCCTTATCCCGTGCTGTTTCAATGTCCTTTAAATTCTCCTGGAGAATAAAAGGCGTTTCCTGAATTAACTGATTGGCAATAAACCGGAGTGCTTCATCTTTTTGCTCGGTCGATTTCGTCAGCATGTCACTTACGGCTTCTTTTGCCTTTTTCGCTTTCATCAGCAATTCACTCATATTGTTTTCTCCTTTGCCATGGATAGCCACTTGTTTCGATGAATGACTTCCGAATGTGGATTGTTGGTGTGCATTTTCGCATCCTGGCTTGCCATTCCTTTAATCTGGTTCAGCTCTTCAGAGGAATATTGAACCTGCCCTTTTCCGATTACTTCCTGATTTGAATTGATGATTTCGACCACATCACCTGCTGCAAACAGTCCGCTGATGTTTTTGACACCGGCCGGGAGCAGGCTTTTTCCTTCATGTAAAATCGCCCGGGCTGCTCCGTCATCAACTTCAACTGCACCACTAAGCGGAGAGTGAAAAGCGATCCATTGTTTTTGCGTTTTTAACGCAGGAGCAAGCTGACTGCCAATATAGGTACCGTCTCCTTTGCCTTCCAATATGTCCAATAGCTTAACATTCCCGCTGCCAGTCCCCACGAACACCTGAACCCCAAGGGATAAAGCAGTTTTGGCTGCTAATAGCTTGGATTTCATTCCACCTGTGCCGAATTTTGAGGACGAAGGATTATTGGTCATTCCAAGGTGTTCATCCGTAACTTCCTCAAGAAAGTCATAACGCCGGGCCGTTGGAATCGTCCGCGGATTCTGGTCATACAAACCGTTGATATCGGTCAATATGATGAGATGATCCGCGTGAACGAGCCCGCTGACAAGAGCGGAAAGCATATCGTTGTCTCCAAAGGTTAATTCGTCGATGGATACTGAATCATTTTCATTAATGATTGGCAAGACTGACCGCTTTAAAAGTTCGGTTAATGTTGCATATGCGTTCGTGTACTGTTCATTTTTAAAAAAGTCATTTCGTGTTAAGAGCAGCTGTGCGGCTATAATGCCATGCTGTTTAAAAACCTCTGTGTATGCCTGTATCAGCAGTCCTTGTCCAACTGCTGCTGCCGCTTGTTTGCCTGCTGTTGTCACCGGTCGGGACGGATACCCTAAATCCGCAAACCCGGCTGAGACAGCTCCCGATGAAATCAAGACGACTTCATGTCCCTGCTTGCGAAGTTCCGCGATGGCGCCGGCATGCTCCTTGATTTTTTCCTGGCTCAACCCGCCGTTTTTGTTCGTAAGTGAGCTGCTTCCGATTTTGACGACAATACGTTTTTTTCCCATAAACCCAACCCCTTTCATTAAATCAAAAAAGACCCTTCCCATCCTGTAATAAGGACGGAAAGAGTCTGTTATCCGCGGTACCACCTTCATTAGCATCATCTGTTGATGAGGCTCTCTTTAACCCCGTAACGTGGGCAGACGGTCAGGTTATTAACCAGACGGCTCGAGGAGTAGGTTCAATTGGGGCATGACGATGGAATCTTTCAGCCGGTGGATTCCAATCTCTTACGTATGCCTTTCAATTTACTGGTTCCTGTTAACGCGCTTTGCAATTTTAAAATATATTATGCTACACGTTGTCTATAATTGTCAAGAAAATTCTTATAATTCATTTTGTTGATTGATTTGGCTGATCTCTTCTTCCAATGCTTTTCTTTTCCGCATGTGACGGTAGTGCGGCTCGCAATAGCCCTTGCAAAAATGGCGGCGGGGACAGCCTTCGACCTGACAGTTCTTTTTAACTAAAGTGACTTCCGGGTCCCCATGTCTTGCCCACCGTTTATAATGCATGTGGCAAAGCCCTCTTCCTGCCACGGGTTTTTCGCATCCTTCAATTTTACATGTTTTCATTTTCTTGCACCCGCCTGTTGTATAGTACTGCCATTATACCATTTTCGTTCTTTATAAAGAAATAATCGTGCTTCAAAAAGAATAAAGAAAAACGCCCTTTCTATGAGAAAAGGCGCTTTTTAATCTGGCACAAGTATTAATCTTCTTTGTAATGAAAGTAATTGCTCTCATATTTAATGAACTCTTGTTCCTGAAAGGCGGCGACCATACCATGATAGCTGATATCCAGTCCCACTTCTTCTTCCTCTTCTGTAGAACGGACAGGTATCCACAGCTGAATCAATTTCAAACCCAGCCACGTCAGGACAAATCCCCATGTGCATAGCACCAAAAGGCCGAGCAGCTGAACGCCGAGCAAATGCCAGCTTCCTGTCGTAAACAAGCCATTATCGGTTGCAAACAGGCCAACGGCAATCGTTCCCCAAATACCGGATGCGGCATGAACAGGAAATGCTCCGACCGGATCATCAATCTGCTTGATTTCCAGCCAGTGTGTCGCCAACAGCATAACGAGTCCCGAAACAACGCCAATCAATATTGCGGATGAATCACTGACAAACGCACATCCGGCAGTAATTCCAACCAATCCTGCCAGAGACCCGTTAATGACGGAAGGTGCGTCAGACCGTTTGTAGCGGAAAAGGGTAAAGAGCATGGCTGTAGCTCCGCCTGATGCTGCGGACAGCATGGTCACGACGGCAATGTGGCCAATCCTGACATCCGTTGCGCTTAATGTACTTCCTGCATTGAATCCAAACCAGCCGAACCAAAGTAAAAAGGCTCCGACTGAAGCTAATGGAAGGTTACTAGGCAATGAGACGGTACTTATACCCTTAGACGTGAATTTCCCTTTCCGCGGCCCGATAAACATGGACGCAGCCAGTGCTGAGAAACCTCCCAGGGCATGAATGACGCCCGATCCCGCAAAATCCTGCATTCCTAGTTTGCCGAGCCAGCCTCCGCCCCAGACCCAATGACCGGCGACTGGATAAATGAAAATAGTCATGAGCACCGCATAAAGAATATAAGCGCGAAAATTGATTCGTTCCGCCACAGCTCCGGATACGATGGAAATGACCGCAATGACAAAAGCAGCCTGGAAGAGCCAAAATGTATCTGTGGAAATTAAAAAGTCCAAATGGGACAAATCCCCTTTAATCATAAATCCATTGGTACCGAATAATCCTAACGCGTCTTTTCCGTACATCAGCCCAAAACCTAGCAAATAAAAACATAACGTGCCGATAGTAATATCAGCAAAAACCTTCATAATGATATTCACATTGTTTTTATGGCGAACAAATCCTGCTTCAAGCAGTGCGAAACCACCCTCCATTAATATAATCATAGCCGCGGTCAAAACCACCCAAATGGTATCAATGCCAGTGTTTAACGTATGTATCGTCATGATGGGAAATTCTCCATTCTATAAGTGCTCCTTACCTCTCTGAATATGGTAGTTGATAGTGTAATTTCTTCCTTGTGATCTTCCTGCAGATAGCGAATTGAATGATTCAGCTCAAAAAGTCCTTGCTTCAGGCGCTCTATCTGCTTTAATGGTTCTTTTACATGGGCGATATATTCAACCGCCTGGTGATGGCTTGGCGAACGGCCGGCAAATAATTTTCTCATGGGAGACAGTGATTGATAGAAAGCTTCCTCGGCATTTTTCTTTTTCACATACTTATTAATCTTGTTTTTGATCTTATCTATCTCTTGTTCCTTCTTCGATCGAATGGCGTACATCACCTCTACTAATTCGGTTTCCGTCATATGCATATTCACATTTTGATTAAGATCATCTTGTACTATCATGTAAATACCCCTTACAATTCAATGTTATATTTTCTAACATTATATCGAAAGAGTTTCTGTTTCGTCAATAACGGAATGTTGAGAATATTGCTGTTTTTTGCAATGACATATAAAAAAACCCCCCTTTTATCCAGGAGGGTTAAATAAATAATAATTATTTTGTTGGAACTGCCGATTCATTCAGCAGCTGCTCCATGAAGTTTTTGATTTGTGCTTTCTTTTCCTCGTTTAAAGGTCTGGCAGGCGCCAATACATCCGTCGAAATCTCAAGGCCTCGCAAAGCGATCGCCTCTTTGGCCACATTTACAAATGGCGAATCCAGTTTGTATAAGGAAAGGGTCGGCGCCAGTTTTCTGTGCAATTCAATGGCTCTTTTGTAATCTCCGTTTTTAAATGCCTGATAGATACCAACAGAAATTTCAGGTACGAATGACGCGGTAAGAGGAATGGAACCGTCTCCTCCCAGTGATAAGGTATTTACAAAATGATCATCATAACCAGAGAACACCGCAAAATCCTCCTTATAGGCTTTAACGGTATAAATCATTTCCCTCGTATGTCCTACCGAATCTACTGTTTCTTTAATACCCACAATATTTGGATACGCTTTCACCATGCTCAGCACAAACTCAGGCGAAAGATCTTGTCCGGTAAGACCCGGAAAGTTATACAGCAAGATTGGCAAATCAATGGCTTCTGCAATGTCTGCATAATGCTGGAAGAGATTTTCCTCTGTAAGCGTCCAATAATATGGATTGATCACAACAATGCCATCTGCCCCTGCATCCTTGGCATGGCAGCTTAATTCAAGAGTGTCCAGTGTGCTTGGGGTCCCTGTTCCGATTAAGACCGGAACACGTCCATTGACATAACGGATTGCAAAGGCGGCGACTTCTTTTCTAAGATCGATTGGCATCTGGCTGAATTCTCCGCCAGACCCAAGAAAAAACAACCCATCCACCTTTGATTCAATCAAAAAGTCGATAAGTGCCCCCATTCCCTTTTCATCTAATTTTCCTTCTTTATGAAGGATGGTTGGAATTGGCGGAATTACTCCATGAAATTTTACAGGCATTTTCATCTCTCCTCTTTCGTGTGCTAGGATCTACTTAGTTAAACTATTAACTGAGCTTAATATGTAATGGTTATATATTGTTCTATAATATAAAACTCAGTTTTTGATATTCTTAATTTAGTGTACCATTTTTTCTGAAATATTTGAATTCCGAGAAACAAAATGATGAAATATTCTTTATTGATTTATTATTTTTAATAATAAAAATACGGTACGTGAAATTATTTAATTATTAATCAACACCCAAAACATCTGTATTAGGCGGCTCAATGCCCTGTGGCCTCATCATTGCCATGACTTGTCCTTTATGATGAAACTCATGAGTCACCGTATGAAACAGCAATTGCCTGGGCGTAATGGAGAGAGATTCTCCTGTATCTCGCCACGGGATGATTCTATTAACCGGCTCCCCCATCCTTCCTTCATACTCATTAAAGACTTTATTCGCGTAACGATCTGCTTGCAAAAATCTTTCCCTTATGTCGTCCTGGCCCATCTCTTCCACCCTGTTTTTTGGAGTAATTGGCGTTTTGGTCTGCAATAAGAGAAAAGAGCCCAGCCAGGCATGGTAGCAATCGGCTGTATGAACCAGCAAATTGCGAATCGACGGATAACCGAATCCCTCCACGTTCGCAGTCAGCATTTCGGTTGTCAGAGTGCCGCAAGCGTCCAGCATGATCTTCCTTGTCTGTTTCACCCATTCATATTCAGTCCTGTCCATGTTTTCCTCTCCTTTACACAAAAAAAGAGCTGATTATTCAGCTCTTTACTGTTTCTTTGTTTCACTGCCGTTCACCTTCTCCGCCTGCCAGTAAAAATCTCCAAAAACATCGGCAAACGCGTCAGTGGTTCGATACAATTCACGGAAGTCGTTATCAATGCCTCCTACCTCAATCAGCATGGCATTGTTGGAAAGGTCCTGATTATAGATGCCGTTTCCTTCATACTTGTTTTTAATGATGACACCCCTGCTTAGATGCGGGTATTTTTGATTGACCTGTCGGTTGAGCTCTTCAGCCAGCTGCAAATTCTTTTCAAACGACGGGTGCTCCCGGCCAACGATAAAACAAATTCTCGCGTAATCCTGGTTTTTGATCGAAATTGTCGTCAGCTTTCTTGGCTGTGAGTCGCGGTGAATATCAATGAAATAGGATAGCTTCCGGTTTTGGGCAACAGCCTGCTGGACGGTTTCACGGGAAAGTGCATAAGCCTTGCCTGTTCCCCATTTCCTGGCATTCAGCTTTTCCCCGACATTAGACACATCATGGGATGCTCCGATTCCCCGTGTCTCTAAATCCTGCTTCAGCCGGTCCCCGACCGATATGATGTTGGTCTTCGGATCGGTGCTCGTGAATTTTCCGCCTTTCAGCACAGGGCGGAACGATTCGTAGCTATGGGAGTGATAGATATAAACAACTTGTCCTGCTGTGTTCTGCTTTGGCGGTGGAAGGTTCTTTTCAGGCTGTTCCACGTCAACGTTCTTATCATTCGGCTCGTTGGGCTGCAATACTTCCTGCAAAGGCAGGGTTGGTTCAATCGGCAGTGTGGAATAATTGGTTCCTTTGCCTGCAATGTAAATTTCTGAATCAAAAATGGCAAAGCCCGGCAGCTCTGAGCCGAGCAGGCTGCGGGGGTCACCCGGACGCAGGCTCGTCATGAGCTGCAGCATCACGGAAGAAAGAGCAGGCGGCTTGCTTTCTTTTGGAAGTACCTGCGTATAGTACGGATTTTCTGAACCGATTGCGTACACCATCGCTTCAGCAGTGAAGTTGTTGAACCATTTCTTTACAATAGAAGATGAAACATCAAACTTGAATTCAGCAGATGAGACAAACCCGGCAATAAAAAAAAGAAGAATGCTCAAAAGAGATATCTTTAACCCTGTTGAGAAAACCCGGTTATTGCTGTTTCTCATCCCATTCCTCCTCCTTGATCTCAACGGCCATATACACCAGACTGGCCATGATAAGCCCGGTTATTAAAAAGCTGACAGTAAACAAGGGCGAGAGGTACAAATAACTGTAAACGGTGGTGACAATCATTAGCAGCAGCCAGAAGTAAACTTCCTGAAGTTTCATGTCATTTCCCTTCTTCCATTTCGTTTCTAGTAAACTATATTCAAATTGAGAGAGTTTATTCTGCATTTGGAAAAAGTTTTTTTAAAATGAAGCAGGAGTTGCTAGTTTCACTGCCTGGTCCTTCAGTGTTTAATTTTCACAGAAAAAGGTGACATAATTAAGGAGAGAAAAAATGTGAGGATTTGATGTTCATGGCTAAAAAAGTGATCGGAACATGTGAATTGTGCGGAAGGGAGAACACAGAAACAACCATACACCATCTGACCCCAAAGGAAATGGGCGGCACCTTTAAACCAACTGCCTCCCTTTGCCTGCCGTGTCATAAGCAAATTCATGCCCTTTACACCAACGAGGAGCTGGCAGCAAGGCTGAATACGATTCAAAGCTTGAGGGCAGACGAAAAAATAAGCAAATTCATTAAATGGATCAGAAAGCAGCCGGCTACAAGGCTGATCAGGACACGGAAATCAAGAGAGCGGAAAAAGAGAACATAAAAAAAGACCCTGATCGTCAAGGTCTTTCATCACTTTATTCTCCCAAGTCTACATTATGGTATACCTGGCGGACATCTTCCAAATCTTCAAGCGTATCAACCAGCTTTTCAAACTGTGTCAGTGAATCTTCCGGCAGGCTTACGTCGTTTTGTGCGAGCATGGTTAATTCAGCCGTTGTAAATTCTGTAACCCCTGCCTGCTTGAACGCTTCCTGAACCGCATGGAATTGATCCGGTTCCGCATAGACAATCACAGCGTCATCCTCTTGAACAATGTCGCGCGCATCAACATCGGCTTCGAGAAGAATTTCCATCACTTCTTCTTCCGTTTTGTCTTCAACTCCCAAAACAGCCGTCGCATCAAACATATAAGCAACAGAGCCGGACACACCCATGTTTCCGCCGTTTTTCGTAAAGGCTGCACGAACCTCCGCAGCGGTGCGGTTCACGTTATTGGTCAGCGCATCAACGATTACCATCGATCCGTTAGGTCCGAATCCCTCATAGCGCAGTTCATCATATGTCTCGTCGGAACCGCCCTTTGCTTTTTCTATCGCACGGTCAATGATGGCTTTGGGTACACTGTATGTTTTTGCCCGCTCCAGCACGACTTTTAATGCCTGGTTGGACTCGGGATCCGGTTCGCCCTGCTTGGCTGCCACATAAATCTCACGGCCAAACTTAGCATAGACCCGGCTTGTATTCGCGTCCTTTGACGCTTTTTTTTCTTTAATATTATTCCATTTACGTCCCATTAAGTTCCACTCTCTTTCAACTTCGTTTTCATTCTGTCAATGTGTTCAACAACTCTTATTATACATAAAATGGACTTTTTTCTCCATGAAAGGATTCGGGTATAATAAAAGAGGAATTTTCTAAACAAAGGATGCTGATTCATGCAAAACGTTATTATCATCGGCGGCGGAATTCTTGGTACTTCTGCTGCTTATCTGTTAAGCAAACAAAATGTAAAGGTTGTCCTCATTGACCGGAAAGACAGTGGACAGGCAACCGATGCGGCTGCAGGCATCATTTGTCCGTGGATTTCCCAGCGCCGAAACAAAGCATGGTATGCGCTAGCGAAAAACGGAGCGGCGTTTTATCCCGGACTTATCACCCAGCTTGAAGAAGATGGTGAAGCTGACACCGGCTACGCCCGGGTAGGAGCTGTCAGTTTGCATCAGGATGAAGAAAAACTGCGCAAAATGAAAGAACGCGCTTTGAAACGTAAAGAAGACGCACCGGAAATGGGAGAGATTACCCTATTGTCACCGGAAGAAACACAGAAAAGGTTTCCGCTCCTGCCTGGTGATACGGGTTCAGTTTATGTAAGCGGCGCCGCCCGTGTCGATGGCCGGGCGCTTCGGGATGCGCTTGTTCGCGGAGCGGTCAGGCACGGGTCAGTGCATGTTCAGGACAGCGCTTCTCTTCTTTTTACTGAAAAAAAGATAACCGGCGTCAGGGCCGGTGAGAAAACGTATGAAGCAGAAACGGTGATCATTTGTGCGGGAGCCTGGGCCAATTCGCTGCTTGAGCCACTGGGCTTACATATGAAAATCACCTTCCAAAAGGCGCAAATCGCCCACTTGAAGATTACACACGAAACAGAGTCCTGGCCGGTTGTTATGCCACCAAGTGATCAGTATGTTCTTGCGTTTGACCGTGGGAAAATTGTGATCGGTGCTACTCACGAAAACGATCCGGCGGGTCATGATACCAGAATTACAGCCGGCGGGATGCACGAAGTTTTTGCCAAAGGGATCACCACCGCTCCCGGCCTGGCCGATGCAGAATTTACTGAGGCCCGTACCGGCTTTCGCCCGTTTACCCCTGGTTTCCTGCCAGTCGTTGGCCCGGTTCCCGGCTGGGATGGTTTGCTGTTTGCCAATGGGCTTGGCGCGTCTGGTCTTACCATGGGACCATTCATCGGAAAACAGCTGGCACTGCTGGCTCTTGGACATGAGCCTGATCTCGACCTTTCTCCTTATGATGTTCAAGGAGCAATGGAACTATAAAAAGACAGCGGTTCATGGCCACTGTCTTTTCTTTTTGTTGCAAAAAGGATAAAAATTACTTGGAAGCGTATGCTTCCTCTTCCTGCAGCTTTCTCCAGAGAATTTTTCCGCTGGCTGTAGTTGGAAGCGTTTCTCTGAACTCAAGTATTCGCGGGTATTTATAGGCAGCCATTTGCTCTTTGGACCAGTCAATGATGTCCTGTTCGGTTATCTTGTTCTTATGCTCTTCATTTAAAATGATAAACGCTTTTACGGTTTCGCCCCGTTTCGGATCCGGAATACCGACCACACAGGCTTGATGTACTGCAGGGTGGTTATAAAGGAGGGATTCCACCTCGGTCGGCCACACCTTGAATCCCGAGGCGTTGATCATCCGTTTTACCCGGTCCACCATAAAATAATAGCCTTCCTCATCATAGCGTCCGATATCACCTGTTCTGAAAAAGCGTTTTCCGTCTTTTTCAAAAAATGCCTGCTTCGATTCTTCCGGCCGGTTGTAATATTCCAAAAACACTTGCGGGCCAGCCACAACGATCTCCCCGATTTCCCCGGCTTTAAGCTCTCTTAATGTCGCAGGGTCCACAATCCGAGCATCCACATCAAAGGACGGAATGCCGAGACACTGAAGCTTTGGCCGGTCCGGCGGATTAAAATGCGTATGGGAGATGGTTTCTGACAGACCATAACCTTCCACAAAGTTCACTCCGAGAAGCTTATAAAGCTTTTCTCCTACTGCTTTTGGAAGCGCGGCTCCACCTCCTGCCACGCTGGCCAGGGAGGAAAAATCATAATCCTTAATGTCCGGGTTGGAAAGAAAATCAATCACCATAGTGCTGATATTAATCCAATGGGTTACCTTCTGCGATTGAATCGTTTCAGCGGCAGCATTCCGGTCCCACCGGGTGAGCACCGCAATTTGGGAACCCGCAAAAATCGGGGCATGCATGCTGTGCAGCATCCCCGTTACATGAAAAAGAGGAAGAGTGGCTAGGTGAACGCTGTCCGACATGGTGTTCATCCAGTTGACCGCACCGATGACATTGGCCTGTATCGTCCGGTTTGTATGTACACAGCCTTTCGGCAATCCAGTCGTTCCCGATGTGTAAGGAAGGCAAACAATGTCATCCGCACGGCCTTTATAAACAGAAGGAGCAATCTCGCGCTCAAGCGCTTCCTGCCAGCCATGATGATCATCGCGGTTTACAGGCTTCCGGCTTTCCCTGACAGAAGCCGGAACATAGTGAGCGGTTCTTTCGCTGCTAAGATACTCAGAGTACGCCCCGATCAAAATATGCTGCAAGGAAGTCCCTTCTAACAGCGGTGAAATCTGAGGATACAGCTCCTGGCTCACAATTCCGGCGCTGATCTCACAGTCTTTGATGTAAAACTCGAGTTCATGTGCGGTATTCATCGGATTTAACGGCACCACGGTACCACCTGCCCTCATGATGGCATAACAAGCAATGATATACTGAGGAGAATTTTGCATAAACAGCATCACCCGGTCACCCTGCCGAACGTTCATTTCCTCCTGCAGCCAGCCGGCAATCCAATCCACCTGCTGCAACAGTTCTTCATAGGACAAGCGTGCACCATAAAAAGACAAAGCGGTTTTCTTTGGATACCGGCGGGCGGAAACCTGCAGGTTATCATACAGTGTCGTCTCGGGGACAGTCAGTGTTTTGCTGACCCGTTTTGGCCAATAGGGATAGTGGCTTGTGTTCATCATTAGCCTCCTGTCATTTGTTCATCCTGCCCTTATCTACTTGCCCGTAAAAACAGGCTGCCTTTTTTCTTTAAATGCCGAAATACCCTCCTGATGGTCTTCTGTAGTGATCATCAGCGTCTGGTTCAGCCGCTCCTGCTCCAGCATTTCCTCAAGGGTAGACTGATAGGAAGCGTCAATCAGCTTTTTCATTTTTCCATATGCTCCCACCGGTCCGTTGGCAAGCTTTGCTGCCAGTTGGCCTACTTCTTCCTCCATTTTCTCAAGCGGCGACAAATAGTTGATCACACCAAGCTGATACAGCCGTTCTGCAGGAATAGGCTCTGCGCTGAAAAAGAATTGTTTGGCAAGGTGAGGGCCAATCAATTTTGGCAAAAAGTAAGATCCTCCTCCGTCCGAAATCAGGCCCACCTGGGAGAAGCTGAGTGCGAACTTGCTGTCTTCGGCGGCAACAATCAAGTCGCATGCCATAGCCAGATTGAATCCGGCTCCTGCCGCAAAGCCATGTACAACCGCAATAATAGGAATCTCTGTTTCTTTCATTGTCAGGATACACCGGTTCAGCTTGCCGATATGTTCATAAACATCCTTTGGTGTTGCCTGTCCCATTGTTTTCACATCTCCGCCGGCAGAGAATGAACGGCCTGCTCCTTTCAGGATAATCACCTTAACTTCACCAGAATTTTGAGCAGTCTTCAGAGCTTCAGTCAAATCGCTGATCATTTCCTCACTGAATGAGTTCAATCGCTCCGGCCGGTTTAGCGTCAGTGTTAAAATCGGTCCCTCTGCTTCAATTAAAAGATGGTCTTGTTCCATGCTAATTCCTCCTTTTTAAGTTTGGATTCAGTTTGCAAGCACTATTTAATAAGCCAGCCGCCATCAGCGAGAACGTCGGATCCGGTCATATAGGAAGCTTCAGTGCTTGCAAGGAAAGAGATAATGCTTGCAATCTCTTCAGGCTTGCCGATCCTCTTCAGCGCCGTGTTTTTTTCGATCGCTTTAACGAACTGTTCGTTCTCCAGCCCTTCTTCGGTCAGCGGCGTCTCGATAAATCCAGGTGAAACCGAATTTACGCGGATACTATAGGGAGAGAGCTCCAATGCGAGCGCTCTTGTAAAATTGATGACTCCTGCTTTGGCTGCACTGTAATGAGGAATATGGGCACCGGCCTGATGTCCTGACAGACTCGCAACATTCACAATGGCACGGTTGGCGTTTGGCCCACTTTCCTTTTTTATTCCCTCAATCATCACATTGCCGAGAATGCGTGAAACAAGGAAGACGCTTTTTAAATTGGCGCTTTGTACATAATCCCATTCACTGACTGGTGTTTTCAGAATGGACGTCTGGCTGCTGCCGCCTGCATTGTTCACGAGAATGTGCAGATCACCGAAACGAGTTTGCACATGATCTGCCAGTTTTTGCACGTCTTTTTCATTGGTAACGTCCGCAGAAAAAATTTCAGGCTTTTGCAGGACTTCCTTTTTGCTGATTTCCGAAGCAGCATCTTCCAGTTTGGAAACCGTTCTGCCAACGAGGAGAACCTGAGCTCCGCCTTCTGCCAGTTTCATCGCCACCGCTTTTCCGATACCGCTTCCTGCTCCAGTCACAAGTGCAATTGAACCTTTAAATTTCATCGTTTATCTCCTTTAGCTGATATAGCGATTGGCTTCATATAATTTTTCGGCAATCAGGCGGTTCCGTTTTATTTCCTGGCCAAAAGGGTGACAGCAGCTGCATGATTGAATAATAAGTTTTTGCAGCTGGTCCGCTCGTTCTCCCTCCGCCAGCTCCAGAACCAATTTTCTTGAAAGCCGCTCTGCCTCCCATAAGCTTTCTTCCAGCAGAGTCTGTGACAGAGCTATTTTTAAAGCCGCTTGTTCTTCTCCTTTCTGCTCTTTTTCTTTTAGTGTGCGAAGTACAGCTGATTCTGCACCATAGAGGAGAATGGCAAGATCGGCGAGCATCATCAAGGTTTCCTGCTCGTGCATAAGCTCTTTGCCAAAACGCTTGAAAGCCTGTCCGGCTGAAAGAAGAAACAAATGCCGCAGCGTTTCCACGCTGTGAAGCATATCGTCTTTCTCACCTGAGTTCTCCTCTCCCATGCACTTGGCAGCATCCCTGGCAGCTGATTCTAAATCCAGTTCCCCTTTCATTGCTTTTCTAAAAAAATGGGTGGGGATAAGCAGGCGGTTAATCTCATTGGTTCCTTCAAAAATACGGTTGATCCTGGAGTCCCTGTACATCTGTTCCATCCCATATTCCTGAATGAAACCAGCTCCCCCGTGCAGCTGCAACGCTTCGTCCACCGTCACATGAAGTGTTTCTGAGCCGTATACTTTGCAGATGGCGCACTCTGTGGCATACTCGCTCATGGCATTTCCCACTGTTTTTAAATCGGCACGCCCGTCAAGCGTCCTGAGCGCCTCTTCGAGCAGATGGGCGGTGCGGTATTGCAGTGATTCTGCAGCATAAAGGCGGACTGCGAGTCTTGCAATCTTTTCTTTGGTTGCGGCAAAATCGGCGATTCGCTGTTTAAACTGTTTGCGTTCCTGAATAAATTGGATCGCTTTTTTCAGTCCGTGTTTGGAAGCACCCATGCACGCGGACCCGAGATTAAACCGGCCCAGATTTAATACGTTCAGCGCGATGACATGACCTTTTCCCACTTCACCAAGAAGGTTTTCCGCAGGAACCAAACAATCTTCAAATATGACAGAACGGGTCGATGAACCTTTGATCCCCATTTTGTTTTCTTCAGGACCGAGCGACAATCCCGGAAAATCCTTTTCCACAATAAAAGCGGTAAACTTCTCTCCGTCCACCTTCGCGTAAACAATAAACGTATCGGAAAAGACTGCGTTGGTTATATATATTTTTGTTCCGTTCAGGATGTATTGAGTGCCTTCCTCATTGAGAACAGCCGTCGTCTGGGCGGCCAGCGCATCAGATCCGGCGTTCGGTTCGGTAAGGCAATAGGCTCCTATGTATTCACCCGATGCCATTTTCGGTAGATATTTCTCCTTTTGTTCTTCCGTTCCAAAATACGTAATCGGCAGTGTCGCAATGCAGGTGTGATTGGAATGGGCGACACCATATCCACTGGAGTGCCCGATCGCTTCTCCAACTATTCCTTTACTGATCTTATCCAGTCCAAGACCGCCATAGCTTTCGGGAATACTGTGAGCCAAAAGGCCAAGCTCTCCAGCCTTTTTCAGAAGAGTAGTGATTTTTTCAAAATCCTGCTTTTCAATATCTTCCCGGAAGGGCTCCGCTTCTTTTTCAATAAATTGCCGGGCAGTCTTCTCAATCATCCGGTGCTCATCGGTAAAGTCCTCAGGAGTAAATATGTGCTCCGGCTCCGCCCCCTTTAACAAAAATTGCGAACCTTTAATTCTAGTACGGGTATCTTCCATCATCTATCCCTCACTTTTTTGATTTCGGATGGAGAAGCCTGCCCTGCCTCCAGTATCGCAGCCCCGTTTTTCATCACAGCCAATACGGGCGCTGTATTCGCAGTGGCAGCAAGCGTCAAATCCTGAAGAAGTCCATGATTTTCAAAAAGCTGCCCCACATGAGAGGAAGACAGCAGTTCACTAGCATTGTGCCGGTTTCCCAAAAACAAATAATACGCCATTTTGGCGGCATCGCTCATTGAGAAGTTTTGTTCTGACATGGTCAATAAGGATTGGATAAGGTGGCCGGCACCATACACATCTTCGAGGCTGACTTCCCCTGCATTGCCTGAACAAATAATGACAATTGTGCTTTCACGGTGACATTTCAAAAGCTGACGGGCCGTTCTTTCATTGTTGAGAAGAGAGGAAATATAAACATGTTCCGCTGCTTCTGCTTTTTTGAGCGCAATCGTTCCGTTGGTGGTCGAGAGAATGAGAGATTTGCCCTCAACAAGCGGAGAAAGCAGGGTTGGGCTTGGATAGTGAAAGTGTTCAATCGGCCGGGCGTCCCGCTCTCCTGCCAGTATGAAGTCACCTTTTTTCAAAGATTGGGAGAGTTTAAAAGCTTCATTCGCATCCATAACCGGGATCACTTCTTTTGCTCCTTCATTCAAAGCCGAAATGATGGTTGTCGTTGCCAGAAGCACATCAAGAACAACGGCCACCTTTCCCTTCTCTCTTAATCTTTCCTCATTGATTTCTTCCTTGGTTAACAGCACATGTACCTTCATCCTTTTCACCTCTTGTATCTCACGCTTTTTTGCCTACTCCCGAAATGCTGTATTCGATGCGTGCAATATTAAGCTTTTTACAAAATGGTGAAAACCAGAGAAGCGGTGATCATGGGTCTGTCCTTTACGATATCGGTAATAAATCTGCTGGCAGATAACGGCCAGCTTGAAATAGGCGAATGTGAGGTAGAACGGTATCAAGCTGACATCTCTGCCGCTGAGATTCGCATATTCCTCAATAAACTGGTTCCTGGAATAAAAGCCCTTCATGACAGTAACAGATGGTTTTCCGAGACCTGTTTTCAAAAGTTCCGGATCGGATGCTTCCATCCAGTAGCTCATCGCCACGCCAAGATCGGCAAGAGGATCTCCCACCGTGCTCATCTCCCAGTCAAATAAGCCTGTCATTTCTTTGAGTTCCAAATCAAACATGCTGTTGTTGAGTTTATAATCATAGTGAATCATACAGGCTTCCGAACGGCTCGGAATGTGGGAAACAAGCCACCGTGTAAGGTGCTCCACCTCTGGGATGTCCTCCGTTTTTGAGCGTTCATACCGGGAAATCCACCCATGTACCTGCCGTTCCATAAAACCATCCGGCTTGCTGATGCTTGTCAGTTCTGTTTTTGTATAATCAATGCTGTGCAGCTGCACGAGCTGCCTCACCATTTCTTGGGAAATATGTGTACATAAGCTTTCTTCCGCCCGCACACCTTCAGGAAAAGCCGTATCCAACACGAGGCCACGCTTTCTTTCCATTAGAAAGAATGGTACTCCGATCACTTCCTCTCCTTTTGAAAAAAGAAGGGGCTTTGGTGCAGGAGAAAAAAGTTCATGAATTTCAGACAAAATTTTGTGTTCCCGTTCCATGTCATGCGCTTTTGGCGCAACAGGCCCAAGCGGTGGACGCCGCAGAACCGCTTCCCAGCTTCCCATTTTCAGCTGATAAGTTAAATTGGAATGGCCTCCGGAAAATTGCAGAACACCTAATGGTTCGTCCGGCAGATGTGGCAGCGACCGGCGAAGGAAAAGTTCAAGTGCTGCTTTATCAAGCTCTTCCCCGCTTCTCACCGAGATGGTATCCTGGTTCATTGGCATCTCCTCCTTAATTAAGATTCTGATTCCACCGGCTTCCTTTCACCATGCTGGGCCAGCACAGTGCGCACATCATCGGGAATGGATTCTGTGGTTTGCTTTTTAAAGTCAAAATACACAAGAGTGGCACTCCCCTTGGCGATCAGTTCACCGGTCTCTGTTCTTTTGATTTCATGCGTAAGGACAAAGCTTTTGTTCCCGACAGTGGAAACACTTGTATGAACACTGAGCCTGTCGTTGAAATAGCCTTGTGCCTTAAAATCGCATGTGGTGGAGGCAAGAATAAAATTCCAGTCTTCCGTGCTGATCCCCAAACCCAGGGATTCAAAGAATTTTACTCTGCCTTCTTCAAGATAAATAAAATAGCTTGTGTTATTAATGTGGCCTAAAGCGTCCGTTTCACAAAAGCGGACGGTCAGAGCAATGGTATGCATCCGGTACTCTCCTTTTTTGTCTGCTTATTAACGATGCGAAAATGCCGGTTTTCGCTTCTCCAAAAAGGCCTGTACTCCCTCTTTGATGTCTTCTGTCTGAAACACCTCCTGAAAAAGAGAAGCTTCCAGCTCAATGCCTTCTGTCAGCGGCTTTTCCAGTCCTTCATCAACGGACCTTTTGATTCTCGACAAGGCCTGCAGCGAATGGCGTGTCATCTTGGCAGCAAGCTTTTTCGATTCTTTGAGCCCTTCACCGGACGGTACGACATGGTTGACAAGACCGATCTTCAAGGCCGTTTCCGCTGAAATCGGTTCACCTGTAAACATCATTTCCTTAGCTTTCGCTTCTCCTACGAGACGCGGAAGGCGCTGTGTTCCTCCTCCCCCGGGAAACAACCCTAGGGTTACTTCCGGCAGACCGATCTGTGCATGATCTTCAGCGATCCTCATATCGCAAACTAGGGCCAGTTCACATCCACCGCCAAACGTCAGTCCGTTTAATGCAGCAATCGTTGGCTTTGGAAAGAAATCTATCCGGTTTAAGATCATATGAACATCCATCACATAGTCTTTCATATCCGGGTTGCCCATCATCTGTGGAAATTCTTTAATGTCCGCACCGGCGACAAATGCCTTTTGTCCTTCTCCCGTCAGTATAACGGCAACCGTTTTCTGATCCTGCTCAAGTTCCATGAACACATCATCCAGTTCCTGAAAAACCGCTTTGCTTAAAACATTCAGCGGCGGATTTACAATGGTAACAACGGCTACCGCATCTTCTTTCACAACATTTAGGAATTTCCCCATTATAATTTCACTCCTTCTTGTTTGTAGGTGTACCAGCCTTGTCCTGTTTTTCTGCCCAGATGCCCTTGTTTTACCTTTTCTTCGATGCAGGCTGCCGGCTTGTCCTCCGGGTTGCCCGTTTCCTGGTACTGCTGCTCGGAGACGTAATATCCGACATCAATTCCCGACAGGTCCATTAATTCAAATGGCCCGATCGGATGGTTTAGCGCTTTTCGGCAGATGATGTCAATGTCCTTAAAATCGGCGATTCCCTGTTCATACAAGTTCACGGCTTCTTTTTGCAAGGCACCCAAAATCCTGTTGGCAACGAACCCCGATATCTCTTTTTTAAGCAAAACGGCTGTACGGTTGATTTGTTTGCAGATACTCATTGCGAGCTCTGCTGTTTCTTCGGAGGTGTTCTCGCTCATCACCACTTCCACGCAATCCATGACAAGCGGCGGAAAGAAAAAGTGCATGTTTACTACCTTATCGGAACGGCGGGTTTCCGACGCGACCAGACTGTTAACGATGGTTGAGCTGTTGGTGGCAAAGACGGCATGGGGCGGAGCCAGTTTTTCCAGCCGGGCAAACACATCCCGTTTGACCTCCAATTTTTCCACCACGGCTTCGATGACAAAATCGGTATTGCTTACGGCATCTTCAAAACTGCTCGTAAACCGCAATCTTTTAAATGCGTTCTCTTTTTCTTCAGATGTCAATCGTCCTTTGGATATCCAGCGGTCCATAATGTCATGCAGTTTGCTTTTTGCAGATTGCAGGGCGGGTTCATCGATATCCTGCATAACGGTTTCAAATCCGCCAAGCGCACAAAGCATGGCAATTTGATGCCCCATCTGGCCTGCTCCAAGCACGGTAATTTGCTGTAAATCTTCCACTTTCATTATTTTCTCCTCCTCAGGTCTCTGTTTTATTGATTGGCAATGCCATTGAGCATCATTTCAACAAAAATACGGGCGACTTCCTGTTCAGACAATTCCCCGTCCGGGTTATACCATTGATAGCTCCAATTAGCGGCTCCGAGCACCCCAAACGTGACAATGGATGGATTAAGGTCCCCTCGGAATTCCCCCCTGCCGATTCCTTCTTTTATAAGCTTTTCAATGTTAAATCGAAATTGGTCTCTCTTGGGAATGATTTGGGCAAGACGTTCTTCGTTCAGGTTTTTGATTTCACGGAAAAATACCTTGGCACTTGCGCCTGCCTGCCTGATGCTTCCAATCA
This sequence comes from Fictibacillus fluitans, assembly GCF_030418125.1. Taxonomy (GTDB): domain Bacteria; phylum Bacillota; class Bacilli; order Bacillales; family Fictibacillaceae; genus Fictibacillus_C; species Fictibacillus_C fluitans. The sequence continues at coordinate 281,855 of NZ_JAUHTR010000001.1, forward strand.
AGGTGTAGACGATTTCAAACAGCTTTTGTTTGCTGGTCATTAAATCGTTTTCCATGATTTTTTTCTGCTGAATCAGCAGTTCATCAATATACCGATTGTGAATATTCATCAGCAATTCCTCTTTGCTGGAAAAATAATAGTAAAACGTTCCTTTCGTAACCCCGAGCGAATCAACGATATCCTGAATGGATGTTTCACTGAATCCGTTTTTCTCAAATAAAGAGATGCTGCATTCGGTAATTTTTTCTTTCATGCTTGTATCCTCACAATCTTTTTTGTTTACAGAAAAAATTGGGGCATCCTCCTTATTTTCTTATTTTCATTTTCAATGGTTATCGACTGGCTTGAATTCTTGCTTCATCCCGAAGTGCTCTTCTTAAGATTTTTCCGACATTCGTTTTCGGAAGCTGATCTCTGAACTCAATAAGATGAGGCACTTTATAAGCTGACAAGTTTTGTTTGCAATAATGAAAAACCTCTTCTTCTGTCAGACGCTTACCTTCTCTAAGCACAAGAATTGCCTTCACCTCTTCCCCGCGGTACGGATCCGGAACGCCGATTACCACAGCTTCCCTTACCGCAGGATGCTCATACAGAACTTCTTCCACCTCCCGCGGATACACATTGTAACCGCTTGCAATAATCATGTCTTTTTTACGGTCCATGATATAAACAAAGCCGTCTTCATCGAGTTTGGCGATGTCTCCTGTATACAGCCAGCCGTCCCTTAATGCTTGTGCGGTTTCATCCGGCATGTTCCAGTACCCTTTCATGACTTGAGGGCCTTTAATGATCAGCTCTCCGAGTTCTCCCGTTTCTACATCAGCGGTGCCTGTACCCAAATCTACCACCCGATAGTCTGTTGAGGGTAAGCCGATTCCCACACTCCCCGGTTTCCTGTCGGCAAACATGGGATTACAGTGAGTTGTTGGTGATGCTTCAGATAACCCATACCCTTCCAAAATGGCGGAACCTGTTTTTCTTTCAAACTCCTGTAGCAGTTCCACCGGCATCGGGGCACTTCCGCTGTTGCAAACTTTAATAGAATCGATACAATAGTTTTCCGCCTGCGGATGATTGGTGATGGCCACATACATCGTCGGCACGCCGGGAAAGATCGTAGGCTGTTCTTTTTTGATCGTATTCAGAACTTCTTCCAGATCAAACCTTGGAAGCAGGATGCTTTCCGAAGCGGTGAATACAGCCATGTTCATACAGGAAGTCATGCCGAATACATGAAAAAGGGGAATCACTGTCAGATACTTTTCTTTGCCTATCTCCATATTTAATTTAAAAAACTCATACGATTGCAGCACATTGGCCACAAGGTTGCGGTGGGTCAACATGGCCCCTTTGGATCTGCCTGTGGTCCCTCCTGTATACTGTAATACAGCTGTTTCTTCCGGAGAGACGGGAACCCTTTGAAACGGGAGATCTCCTTTTTGTAAAAATTCATAGAATGTGGGTACTTCTCTCAGCTTCGGTTCCTGATCAAAGCTGACAGAGATGACTGTATTGAGCGAAAATAACTGCTCTGCCTTTTTCACCTGGTGATACAGCGGTTCATAAACGACGATGATTTCAGCCCCACTGTCTTCAAGAATATGAAGCAATTCCCGTTCAACGAGCATCGGATTCACCTGTGTAACAATGCCTCCTGCCGCAAGGATTCCGTAATAGGCAATGGTGTATTGCGGACAGTTTGGCAGCATGACGGCCACCCTGTCCCCTTTCTTCATCCCATCTTTTTGCATGGCAGAAGCAAAACGGTGCACAAGATCCTGCAGTTCTTTATAAGTGGACTTATGGCCAAAAAAAGACAATGCGGTATGGTCCGGGTACTTTTCTGCCGTATGTTCAAGAAGCTGCGGAATCGTGTACTCGGGAATCTCAATCTCTGGTTGAATGGTATTGGGATAATGGCTTTTCCAGGTATTTACCTCACTCATTCTTCTCCCTCCAGATGATAAATTGGAATTCAAAGTGCACCTTTACATGGCATGAGCTCCGCCATCTACAACCAGCACATCTCCTGTTATGTAATCAGAAGCACTGGAAGCAAGAAAAAGCGCTGCGCCTTTCAGGTCATCTGCATTTCCGAAGCGATTAAGCGGAGTACCACCCAATATGGCTTCCTTTCCCCGTTCCATCAGGATCTTTGACATTTTGGTAGGGAAAAAGCCAGGAGCGATGGCATTTACATTGATATTATACTGTCCCCATTTCACGGCAAGGTCTTTGGTAAAGGTAATGACCGCCCCTTTGCTTGTGTTGTAGCCAATGGTATCCATAAACCGCGGATCAGTGCCTCCGAGACCCGCCACCGATGCGATATTGATGATCTTCCCGGATTTTTGTTCAATCATCCTTTTTCCTGCTTCCTGGCTCATAAGAAAAGTTCCTGTGACATTCACATCGATGACTTTTTTCCAGGCTTCGTATGGCATGTCCACAACAGGGGCTCCCCAGGTTGCTCCGCTGTTGTTCACTAAAATATCAATGGTTCCAAAGGTGCTGACGGTTTCACTTACCACGTTTTTCACATCATCCGGATTAGTGATATCACACGACAGGGCAAGCGTACGTACTTTGAGGTCTGCGAGCTGCCCGGCGATTTCCTGGCACGCTTCCACTTTTCTTGAACACAGCACCACGTTTGCCCCTGCTTCAGCCAGGGCTTCTGCAAACTGTTGCCCCAGGCCGCGGCCGCCGCCTGTAACGATGGCTGTCTTGCCTGTCAGGTCAAAAAGCTTAATGACATTCATGAATATGCCTCCTAATAAACCAATTGTCCTTCATATTTCTTCAATTCAAGTTTTGCAAGCTGAGCACGGTGTACTTCATCCGGACCATCGGCCAGACGGAGGGTGCGGGCGTTGGCCCATTGTGCGGCAAGCGTCACATCATTTGAAACTCCTGCACCTCCAAACGCCTGAATGGCACGGTCGATGACACGGAGAGCCATGGAAGGAGCCACCACTTTAATCATCGCTATCTCTGCCTTCGCTGCTTTATTGCCTACCGTGTCCATCATATACGCGGCTTTTAGCGTTAAGAGCCGGGCTTGTTCGATTTCAATCCGTGAATTTGCGATCCATTCGCGGACTACTCCCTGATCCGCTATCGGCTTGCCGAACGCTTTGCGGCTTTGTACACGCTTACATAAATCCTCAAGCGCACGCTCGGCAGCACCGATCAGGCGTATGCAATGATGTATTCTTCCCGGCCCAAGACGTCCCTGTGCAATCGCAAACCCCTTTCCTTCTCCCCAGATGATGTTTTGGGCGGGAACTCTGACGTTTTCATATGAGATTTCGGCGTGTCCGTGCGGGGCATGATCATACCCGAAAACCGGCAGGAGACGTTCGACTTTTACGCCCGGGGTATCGAGCGGAACTAGAATCATCGATTGCTGTTCATGCCGGTTTGCGGTCGGATCTGTCTTTCCCATAAGAATAGCGATCTTACAGCGAGGATCTCCTGCCCCAGAAGACCACCATTTGCGGCCGTTGATCACATACTCATCTCCGTCTTTTTCAATGCGGGCTTCTATATTGGTTGCATCCGATGAAGCTACTTCCGGCTCCGTCATTGAAAAACAGGACCGGATTTTCCCTTCCAGAAGCGGTTTAAGCCATTGTTCTTTTTGCTCTTCTGTTCCATAGCGCACCAGCACTTCCATGTTTCCTGTATCCGGCGCATTGCAGTTGAACACTTCGGGACCAATCAGTGAACGGCCCATGATTTCACATAGTGGTGCGTATTCCTGATTGTTCAATCCGGCGCCATAGTCACTTTCCGGAAGAAAAAGATTCCAGAGCCCTTCCTTTCGTGCTTTTTCCTTCATTTCTTCCATAATGGGAGGAATATTACTCCACCGGGTTTCCTGCTGATTAAGCTGTTCCTCATAAAGATGCTCATTCGGATACACATGCTGCTCCATAAAATCTGCGATCCTTTTGCGCAGGTCGTTGACCCGATCAGAATACGAAAAATCCATGTGCTTCATCTCCTTTTCACTTACTAACCGGTCGGTATGTAAGATTAGTTACAGTATACTCTTTTCCTTTCAAAATTCAATAAAATTGAAAGATAATTCAAAAAATTGATCATAAAGTCCTTTTTAAATTGTGCGCATTGGTTGGAATTCGGGTATAGGACATACTAATACCGGAGGTGAAATGATGAGCAAAACAAAAACTCTTCTTACCTGGGCCTCAGCTCTCTTTTTCTTCTACGCTGCTTGGTCAGGTTTCATAGATCAGGAGTTCGCCTTTTCAAAAGTGGAAGGCCGCGTCCTGCAAAAGGATTATACTGAAATCGCTGTTGACCGGGGAATGAACGTTCAGACCCAGCCCCGATATATCCTCCGCCTTTCTTCAGGCGAAAATCTTTTTGTGTCATCCCCGGATTTTCATTCGGTGGATCAGGGCGATCATGTTTTATTTATTAGTCAGCATGGAAATGTGAATCTGTACGAGAAAAAAAGCCACTCCTGAATCAGGAATGGCTTTTTGGAATTTCATTTTTTTAATCTGTATTATATGTTCACACTTTTCATGCCTGCCTCTGGATAGCGTTCCCCGGCAGCGGCTCCTTTTGGGGCTACTTCATTGATACGGCTGGTATCCTCGGTAGTGAGCTCAACTTCCAGTGCGCCAATATTTTCTTCCAGGTATTTTGTTCTCTTTGTTCCGGGAATCGGCACAATATCTTCTCCCTGTGCCAGCAGCCAGGCAAGAGCAAGCTGTGAAGCGGTGCACTCTTTTTCTTTTGCAATCTCCTTGATTCTTTCAACAAGGTCCAGGTTTTTTTGGAAATTCTCTCCCTGAAAACGCGGAGAATAGCGGCGGTAATCATCTTCTGCCAGATCATCAAAGGTTTGGATCTGACCTGTCAAAAATCCTCGGCCAAGCGGGCTGTATGGGACAAAGCCAATTCCCAGCTCGCGTACGGCAGGAAGGTTTTGGTCTTCCACGTCTCTGCTCCATAACGAATATTCAGTTTGAAGCGCCGTTATGGGATGAACGTCGTGAGCACGCCTGATCGTTTCCGGCCCCGCTTCTGAAAGGCCAAGATACCGCACCTTCCCCTCCTGAACCAGGATAGACATCGCTCCAACCGTTTCCTCAATCGGCACACCTGGATCCACCCGGTGCTGATAATAAAGATCAATATAATCCGTTCCGAGACGCCTTAAGCTTTTATCGCATGCTTCCTTAACGTATTTGGGATGGCCGTTAATTCCTAAAAAAGAACCATCCTCTCCTCTGACATTACCGAATTTTGTGGCAAGGATCACATCCTGCCGGCGGTCTCTGATTGCATTGCCAACAAGCTCTTCATTTTTCCCCACTCCATACATGTCTGCCGTATCGAGAAAATTCACGCCAAGTTCAAGGGCACGGTGGATCGTACGGACCGATTCCTGGTCGTCCTGACCACTATAAAAATCAGACATTCCCATGCAACCCAAACCAAGTGCCGATACTTCAAGACCCTGACTGCCAAGCTTTCTTTTATTCACTCATTGTCATCCTCTCATGCAAACTGGTTTTGGACATACAGATACCTTTACCCCAATTCTGCTTAAAAAAACGAAGAGAGCGCAAGTCAGCCTCTTCGCTTATAAAACTAATTGATCCATTGAGTGACTTCTTTAAAATTCTGTTTTTTCACATCTGCCGGGCTCATCTCCGGGTACCCCAGGTAAATGAAGCCCGCCATCTCGCCGCTGTCTGACAGCCGAAAGAATTCTTTCATTTTTTCATGATAACAAATGGCACCCGTTCGCCAAACAGCACCTAGACCAAGCGCATGGGCCGCCAAAAGCATGTTTTGAATAGCGGCACTGGATGCAGCTACTTCTTCCTCCCGGATGATTTTAGGACCCTTATCCGGATCAACACCAACCGCAATAATGACAGGAGCACGAAGCGGTTTTTTCTTCGTCTTTTCTAGTTTTTGAATATCTTCGTCACAAAGGGGTTCTTTCATTGAAAGTCTGGAAACACTGGTGAGGTGTTCTCCAAACCTGTTCCGGCCTTCTCCCGTGAGGACAAAGAAACGCCAGGGATAGGTGCGGTGATGATTTGGCGCGTACATTCCGGCTTCTAAAATTTTTTCAATAAATTCTTGTGGTACGGGTTCATCTTTCACTTTCCCGATACTCCGTCTTGTTTTTATTGCATCAAAAATGTCCATGAAGCTTCACCCTTTTTACTTGAACTTATGTCTTTTTCCATACCATTATAACGCAACACCTCTTTTCCAGGCTAAAGGTGTGCTTTCTTACATCTATCCCATGCCTGTGCAAGCGCATCAATCTCTTTCGCCAAAGCATGTTTCCCCTCAATGTATGAGGTGATGTCCCATGGATATTTTCTGGCGAGCTCTCCTTTAAGCTGGCTATATTCTTCCGCTTTCTGTGGATGACTGATCAAATAATCCCTGAAATTAAGGTGCCGTTCAATTTCGGGATCACCCGATTCATAGATATGTACATGGTGAGTGCGCATATCCCCTCCTTTTTGAAAATAACGCCGGCCTTCGATTCCATTTTCTCCTTTTGGTTCATAACCGATCTCTATAAGCTTTTCGTTATAATCATCCACAAGGGAAAGATCAGTGACAACAGGAAGTAGATCGATGACTGGCTTTGCTGCAAGGCCGCGAACCGAAGTGCTTCCTATATGATGGATATCGATGAGCAAGCGGTCCAATATATCAGCCAGCCTGCTGCTTTCTTTCTTATATTCTGTTTCCCATGATGGTGAGTAGGGCAGAACCTCCACTTTTCTCATGCCATCCCTCCTTATACTATGTATACCGCTTCATTATACTGCAGTAAAATGAATGCACGCACCCATTTTCGGAAACCTTAAATAACGGACAGCGAATCGCTGTTCAACTTTATACGGAGGTGTTGCAGCATGGCAAGAAACAAACTTTTGGTACCGGGTTCTGAAAATGCTTTAGGGCAGATGAAAGAGGAAATTGCCAATGAGTTTGGAGTAAAGCTTGGTGCAGACACAACCTCAAGAGCGAATGGTTCTGTCGGCGGCGAAATGACGAAACGTCTTGTCGCAATGGGAGAACAGCAGCTCAGAAATCAGCCCCGCTAAGGCAGGATTTCAAAAAAAAAGGGACCCTGATGGGTCTCTTTTTAATTATCGGTGATTCATATTGCGTCCAAAATAGATTTCTTCCATTTCTTCCGTAATCCTTGAAGTGATAGCTGTTTTTTCCTCTTCACTAAGTGTTTCACTTTTATAACCGAACAAATAATTGTTCAAGTCAAATTCTTTCAGTTTGCATTTGGTATGAAAAATATTTTCCTGATAGATATTGGAATCAATCATGTCAAATTGTTCTTTATGTTCCTCATCTATAAAATTCTGGATGGAATGGATATCATGGTCGATAAAAAGCTTTCTTCCTTTGAAGTCCCGTGTAAAGCCTCTTACGCGGTAATCGATTGTCATAATGTCTGTATCAAATGAATCAATCAGGTGATTCAGCGCTTTTAACGGGGATATCTCCCCGCAGGTGGATACATCAATATCCGCCCTGAACGTACTGATTCCCTCTTCCGGATGGTATTCCGGATACGTATGAACGGTCAGATGGCTTTTATCGAGCTGCATGACGACAGATTCCGGCATCGCAGCCGGTGTTTCTTCAAGATGTTCGGTTGGCACTTCCACCACCGGTCCCTCTGATACTAATAAAGTAACGCTCGCTCCCTGAGGCACATAATCCTGCTTGGCGATGTTTAACACATGTGCTCCAATCCGGTCGGACACTCCCTGCAGAATGCGGGTTAAACGCTCTGCGCTGTATTCTTCATCAATGTATGCGATGTACGCCTCCCTTTCTTCTCTCGTTTTCGTGTAACAGATATCATACATATTAAAACTTAATGACTTTGTCAGGTTATTGAAACCATGCAATTGTATCCGCTGATTTGGTATTATGCTCATGAAAGATGTCCCCTTATTTTCCGATAGTTTTTGATGAAAGGTCCTTTAAATAGTTTTAAGATACCCTCCATTGTGCATAAAAAAACAGCTTCCTTATTTCAAGGAAGCCGTATCATGGTCAAAACATGCTCAAATCATACTTTTTTGACAGCATTTCAAGTATTTTCACCCCTGCAATGCTGTTTCCCTTATCATCTAGTGCCGCACCAAAAATTCCAATGCCAAACCGGTTGGGAACGGATCCCATAATGCCTCCGGAAACCCCGCTTTTTGCGGGTATTCCCACGCGGACTGCAAACTCCCCGGATGCATTATACATCCCGCATGTCACCATAAACGTTTTGCAGATTCGTGCCACGGAAACCGGAATAAGCTGTTCTTTGGTTAAAGGCTCAAACCCGTCAAGCGCAAACACCAGCCCGATTCGCGCAAGATCCAGGCAGTTCATTTCGATCGCGCATTGTTTCGTGTACAGGTATATGAGATTCTCCACATCTTCATTAATAATGCTGTGCTGCTTCATAAAATAACACAGGGAACGGTTGAGATGTGCAGTCTCGAATTCCGAGGCAGCTATTTCCTCACAATACGAAATGGAGGGATTGCCTGCGAGCTTCCTTACGAAATAAAGCAAACGTTCAATTCTTTCCTGAACGGATTCACCTTTAATCAAATGGGTAACAGCAAGAGCCCCGGCATTGATCATTGGATTAAGGGGTTTGGAAGGTTTGCTGATTTCCAGCTTTATGATCGAATTGAATGGATCCCCCGTTGGCTCGTATCCGACCTTGGAAAACACATGATCTTCTCCCCGGTCCATCAATGCCAAAGCAAGAGCCAGGACTTTTGAAATGCTTTGGAGTGAGAGCTTCATCCTCACATCACCCGCGGAGACACAGTTGCCTTCAGGATGAGAAATGGCAACTGACAAATTGTCAGGATCTGCCTGATTTAAAGCCGGGATATAGTCGGCCACCTTCCCATACTGAGTATAAACTCTTGCTTGCATCATGATCTGCTTCAATTCTTCGCTTGATGTACATGGCATAAACATTTCTCCGTTTCTGTTTCCTGGAATTAGTTTTCACCTGATCGCCTGCTTCATACAGAAAACGGAAGAAATTAATAATAAGAATAGGTTGAACATAAGGTAGTATAAATACAGTGACAGGGATGGCGTAACGATGAATAAATTAATCGCGATCGGCTGCGGAAGCACGTTGATGGGAATCGGAATCAATGGTTTTATTCTGCCTCAGCATATATTGAACGGAGGTTTTATCGGCCTTGCTCTGCTGCTCAAATACACCGCCGGATTTCAGGTGGGCTTCTCGATCATCTGTCTTAGTGCTCCCGTCTTTATCATGGCATTCTTCTATAATAAAATCTATTTTTTGAACAGCCTTATGGGAATGCTTCTCTCCTCGCTGCTGATCGACAGAATGTTTCCTCTGCAGAAACTGTTCCAAGTTCCCATTTGGGGAAGTGCCTGTATCGGCGGGGCGTTAATCGGGGCAGGGGTCGGGATAATGATGAGATATAATACATGCGTCGGAGGACTTGATCTGCTGGCACTCCTGATGTCCAAATGGTTTCGATTCAATCCGGGCCTTCTCATGATTTTCCTGGATGCGATTATCATTACAGCCGGTATGGTTCTCCTGCAGGATCCTTATTTGCTGTTTTCCTTTGTCACCATCCTGATTGCCGGGACCGTAACAGCGCTTTTAACTTCTTATCAATCGGTTGATTTGTTTTTACCATAAAATAACCCCATCACATGCTGACGATGTGATGGGGTTTTCATTACCTTTATTCTACAGCCAATTTCATCTTTGTACCGGATGGATCGGTCACATAATAGCCGGTTTCTGACTGTGCTGAAACATATCCTGCTTGTTCAAGGCGCATGACAGCCTCTCTTCTCGCTTCATTCGTTGGATACACAACCGTGAATTCATGGATACCCACGGCATTGGAAGCAGGAGCAGGTGCTCCTTTTCCACTCCAGATATTCAGTCCCAGATGATGATGATAGTTGCCGGTTGAAATGAAAAGCGCCTGGTTGCCGAGACGCTGGACAACCTCAAACCCGAGTCCGCTGCAATAGAAAGCTTCCGCCTCTTCCAAATCGGCAACATGAAGATGCAGATGGCCCATGATGGTTCCCTTTGGCAAGCCTTCATAATTTGTATCTACACTTTCAGCGAGGAGTCCTTCCGCATCAAGTGGTTCGGTTGTCATTACGACTTGTCCATTGTCCCACTGCCAATCCGCTGAATCACGGTCCCGGTAAATTTCAATCCCGTTGCCGTCCGGGTCAGCTAGATACAACGCTTCACTTACAAGGTGATCGGCTGCTCCCTGAAGAGGATAGCCGATATTGAGCAGATGCCGCAGAACCCTGGCCAATTCCTTCCGGGAGGGAACGAGCAAGGCAAAATGGTATAAGCCGGCAGTGCGCGGCTGTTTCGGCTGGGCATTGTAAGGCTGTTCAATCGTTAAAAGGGAGGTGGTGCCATCAAGTGTAAGATCAATTTTTTTTTCGCTTTTATTCAGGATGGACAACCCCAAAATATCCTGATAAAACGATAATGAACGGTTTAAATCCTCAACCATTAAATGAACGTGCTCAACAAAGGTTTTCGGTGCAGTATGAAAATTCATGAGATTCTCCTTTAACTTTTGTTACATACAAAAAGTAAGTTTGTTACTATATATTATATACACCTTCATTCGAAAAGCAAGAAAAAGTTTTAAAGAAACAGCAAAGCAGACACCGTACACTCACTTTGATACACTTAAAGATAATCGTACATAACTATATTGGCTCTAATTAGAACCTTTTATTGATTGTAGTGGAAGGTGCGAGACTCCAGCAGGAGGTGCGGAAAGCGAGCATCCTGAAACGAAAATCAATGGCTTCCAAAGGCGACGGGTTACGAGCTAAAAAACGGGAGGCTCTTATGAAAGCACTTATTCATCAAAAGCAAAAAGGAATGGAAGGACTTCTTTTTTCGGAAATGGAAACACCCTCACCCAAAGCTGGAGAAGTAAGGGTCAAGCTAAAAACCGCAGGACTGAACCATCGGGATCTGTTTGTTCTTCAAAGACATCAACCCGAAGATCCACCATTGGTCATTGGTTCTGACGGTGCCGGAATTGTGGATGCCGTCGGTGAAAATGTTACAAACGTGCAGGTCGGAGATGAAGTGATCATCAACCCCGGAACTGGCTGGAGAAACACAAGTGACGCACCACCCAAGGGATTTGAAACGCTTGGACTTCCATACCATGGCACATTCGCCGAAAAAATTGTGATTCCTGAGGAAAACGCCCTCCCAAAACCTTCCCACCTGTCATGGGAGGAGGCTGGTGTCTTATCCCTTGCTGCTCTTACTGCCTATCGGGTTTTGTTTACGAGAGCAAAAATCCAGGAAAATCAAAAGGTTTTGATCCCGGGTATTGGCAGCGGAGTTGCAACCTTTTTACTGCAGTTTGCCATAGCGGTTGGAGCTGAAGTCTATGTAACCTCCCGCTCAAAAGAAAAAGGAGAGGCCGCCATCAAACTCGGAGCAGTAAAAGCGATTGACAGCAACGGCGACTGGAACGGCCAGTTGGAGAATCAGAAGATGGATCTCGTGATTGAAAGCGTTGGGGCTGCAACATTTAATAAGTCGCTTGATCAGTTGAGAACCGGAGGAACAATGGTTGCGTTTGGTGCCTCTGCAGGCGACGAAGTGAAGCTAAATATCAGGAAATTCTTTTACGGACAATTCAACTTATTGGGTTCAACCATGGGCAGTGGTGAAGAATACAGAGAAATGCTTCAATTCATTGAGCAATACAACATCAAACCGGTTGTTGATAAAGTGTATGGCCTGTCACAGTTTAAAGAGGCCTTTAACCGTATGGAGAACGCTTCTCAATTTGGGAAAATTGGTTTTAAGATCGTTTGATACACAAAAACATCCCGACAAAACTCGGGATGTTTTTTATAGGGGTGGCAAAGGCGGTGCTGTGAACTCACTTATCAGCTGGCCTTGTGCGTTATACAATACAGCGGCATCTCCGTTGTTGTTCCATACATTAGCAGTCGTCCACTTCAAATATGTCGGCGGGTCATCAATGGCTAAAGCACCGGATGTAACATAAACCGTAGCTCCCGGCTGAAGGATATATCCCGCAGGGAACGTAAATACCTGTCCTCCTCTTGTGCTTCTGATCGTCCAGCCTGTCATATCCACTGGAGCGATACCAAAGTTCTGGATTTGTACATACTCAAGCTGATCCTCCACGCCCCTTTGGCCCAAATTCAAGTTGGTAATCAGAACCCCTGTTGGCACATTGCCAGGGGGCAAATAAACCCCTCCAAGGTCGCCAGTTTCCAATACAACAATGGCACCACCGGATGTCGAAACCGTCAAACAGCCTTTCTTGGGATCAAAAGCAATAAATTGAAAACCCGCCGGTAAAGGTCCCACTCCTATAAGAATGGCCTGAAAATTCGTTCCAGGAGCCATTCGGTTAAAAACATTGCACTTACTAATTCCAGTCTTCATATAATCTGCACTCCTGTTTAGTAGGATGCTATCATGGTATGAAACTGCAATAAATTTAGATTGGATGCTTATCCACAACAAAGCCCCTTTTTGGATCAGTCCAAAAAAGGGGCTTCATTTTTTATTGATTGTCCTCAACAGGGAACCACCCTGGAGCGTTTATAATTGCCTGCCATAGTGGATCCGGTACTACAAGCTCTTGTTGAGCGTCTTTTCTCAACTTCGTTTTTATCTCGGAGGCACGGCCTTCTTCAATTTTTTGAACCCAGTCAGGATCGATGATCAATTCCCTGCCGATCGCAATAAGCGGAACTCCGGTTTGGATTGCCTTAAGGGCATCATCTGCTGAATAGATGGAACCAACACCGATCACGGGAACCTGACTGCCCACTCTTTCCTGGATAATTTCCATGCGTGATCGCGTATCATCCACGCCTCTTCTAGGGACGGACCAGAAATCCATCAATGACACATGCAGGTAATCTAATTTCTTTTTTGCCAGTTCATCCAACAGCAACAACGTTTCATCCATTGTAATTCCCGGAGTTTCTGGCTCTTCCGGTGAAAACCGGTAACCGACCAAAAATGGCTCTTTTGCATGGTTTTTCACTACTCGCTTCACTTCATCAACCACAGCAAGCGGGAACGCCATACGCTGTTCAATCGTTCCTCCCCATCTGTCTGTACGCTGGTTTGAATGCGGAGAAAAGAATTGCTGAATCAGATAGCCGTTGGCTCCATGAATCTCAATTCCATCAAAACCTGCTTCAATGGCCCTTCTGGCCGATTCGCCAAAGTCATTGATAATGGACTGGATCTCTTCATCGGTAAGCTCACGGGGCAGCGGCTGCTCTCCGGTTGGTGTCTGCTGCTCAGGAGCCACAGCACTAGCACTGACTACATCACCGCCTGGCACCAATTCGGGAGGACACATGCGGCCGCCATGAAACACTTGAAGAACGGCTTTAGCACCTTCTTTTTTGATGCTCTCAGCCAGTTTTCTGAGGCTAGGGATCATTTCGTCACTGTGGCTGCCAAATTCACCCGGAAATCCTTTTCCGCTTGGACTTACATATGCACAGGCTGTTATAACCATTCCCGCTCCCTTGGATCTGCGGATGTAATAGTTCACTTCACTGTCAGAAACCGTCCCATCTTCGTTGGAAGCAAAATTGGTCATGGGAGCCATAACCACACGGTTTTTCAAAGAAATCCTATTTTCAAAAGTAAAACCTTCCAATAAAGGCTGATATTGATTTTTCATAGAAAACACTCCTTTTTTTCTCTGTCTGCTTTCCATCATACTTTCATAAAGTAATTTAAGCACGAAAAGTGCTCAACTCTTTTTTTCTTGTCACAACAGTTTAAGCTTCCCATCATGAACCAGAAGTATCACATTGCCAGCACTCTATGTATGGGTTTTTCCAATTGTGAAATACTATGGACGTCTTTAAAGAAAGCATATTTTGAAAGGAGCAGTAACATGAAGCGTTCCCCGATTATTTTGTCAGCCTTTACGATCATTCTTTTACTTGCAGGCTGCAATAATGTCAATAAGGATGAACTTCGCAGCGATGAGAAAAATAAAAAGTCGTTGTCAGGCCAAAAAACGATTAAAACAAGCAATGGTTATCTCACATCGGAAAACCAGCCGTATCGCTCATCAACAGGGCATAAAACAACATCAAAATCAAAAAAAGAAAACATTTCATACAATAATCCTGATACCCAAATGGATACCAATCCGGATATAAACGAGGCCGTTCCGCCAGCTGCCCCTCCTTCCGGCAATCAGGGATACAGCCAGGAAATGATTCAGCAGGTAATCGAACTCACCAACCAGGAACGCCGGAAGCATGGACTTTCGGACCTGAAATACGATCCGCAGCTGACCAATATGGCACAATCCAAAGCAAATGACATGGACAACAATGATTATTTTTCGCACAACAGCCCCACGCAGGGTTCTCCTTTTGACCAAATGGAAAAGATGGACATTGATTATGATTCGGCTGGTGAAAACATCGCCATCGGCCAGCAGTCTCCTGAACAAGTTGTCAATGACTGGATGAACAGCGAGGGACACCGCAAGAACATTCTTAACCCCGATTACACCCATATTGGTATCGGTTATACCGGCAATGATGATTGCTGGACACAGGAATTTATCGAAAAATAAAAAGAAGCCGGAATGACCGGCTTCTTTACTCATTTTTACAGAAGGTTAAATGCATCTGTGAGTACAGGTACAATTTGTTTCTTTCGGGATACAACCCCTTCAAGTACAGCAGTATTGTCCTCCAGCTTAACATTATAAGCCTTTTCCACAACCGCTGCCTTGTTTCCAAGAGCCAGGCCAGTCGAATCATTGGTCAGAATGTCTGTGGCAACGAACAGGAATAAATCAAGGCCTTTTTCCTGTACAACACTGTTGATCGCATCTTCAATCTCTTGTTTTCTTTCAAAAACTTCATCGGTATCCACGGTGTTTACCTGGGCAATTTCAACCTTGCTGTCTCCCATTTGGAATTCTTTCGCATCAAGTGTGATCAGCTGGCTGACTGATTTATCACTGAGATCAGCACCCGCCTTCAGCATTTCCAATCCATAGCTTTCAGCATCCACACCCGCAATTTCAGCAAGCTCTTTCGCTGCAGCAATGTCCTGATCGGTACATGTTGGAGATTTAAACAGCAGGGAATCAGAAATAATGGCGGAAAGCATAAGACCTGCAATGTTCTTTTCCACAGCTACGCCGTTTTCTTTGTACATTTTATTCAGGATCGTTGCCGTACATCCAACCGGCTCCGCACGATAATACAATGGGTCACTTGTTTCAAAGTTAGCGATTCTGTGGTGATCGATCACTTCTAATACTTGTACTGAAGCAATATCGGTAGCACTCTGCTGGAATTCATTGTGGTCGACCAAAATAACCTTGTCCGCTTCGTTGGCAACTGTATCAACAAGACGTGGAGCAGCTGCGCCAAATTGATCAAGAGCATATTGGGTTTCCCCATTTACTTCTCCAAGACGAACTGCCTCTGCTTGAAGGCCAAGCTTAGTTTTCAGATCAGCATAAACAATCGCTGAACAAATTGTGTCTGTATCCGGGTTTTTGTGTCCAAAAATCAATACTTTTTCCATACGTATACTTCTTCTCCTTTGTCCTGTCAAAATGTATGTTCCAGGTAAAACAGTACTAGAACAGATTGCCATCCACTGTTTCACTCATCGTTATTATTTTAGCACTTACTGAAGCTGGGGTAAAACAGAACTTTCGGACATATACTTAACCATACCCTTAATCCAGCAAGCCACACGCATGACCTTAGCCCTCGTTTCTATCGGGAATTAAAGATGCACTAGTCCTATTGTCGCGTTTTCAAAATAATCTATAACAGATATTGACGTTATCGAACTGTTATAATACAATGTGTTTAACAGAAAACAGGAGGTAATGCTGAATGTTGACATTGGAATTTTATCGTAACTTGCCTGAGAAACAATGCCGGGAATGCGGAAAGAAGATGGATGAACAACATGAGTGCTATGTTCAGGAATGCGAACGTTGCACAGCACAGCAAAAAGCCTAGTCGATAACAAGCAAAACAGCCGACATTCACTGTCGGCTGTTTTTTTTATGCAAGCACTGTGCTTCCCATCAGGTATTTATCCACTTCTCTTGCGGCTTCACGGCCTTCCTGGATGGCCCATACAATGAGGCTTTGCCCTCTTCTGGCATCACCTGCCGCAAATACACCATCTACGTTGGTGCGATAATCCCCGTGCTTCGCCTCAATTATTTGATTGGTTGCTTTTACTCCAAATTGATGGAGCAGGGGCTGTTCAGTCCCCTCAAAGCCAATGGCGATGAAGACTAATTGCGCGGGCCACACCTTTTCTGTTCCCGGCACTTCCTTTAGTACAGCCTTTCCTTCTTCATCAGTCGTGAATACAGTCTGCACCGTATGCAGCTCTTTCAGATTCCCTTCCTTATCTGAAACCAGCTTTTTCGTCTGAACTGTATACTGCCTTGGATCCTTGCCAAACTTGGCTTCTGCTTCCTCATAAGCATAGTCCATCGTGAAAATGTTAGGAAGCTCGGGCCACATGTTATCAGGTGTTCTCGCTTCCGGAAGCTTCGGATACTTACCGAATTGAGTAATACTTCTGCAATTCTGGCGGAGAGCAGTAGCCACACAGTCTGCGCCTGTATCTCCTCCTCCGATAACAATCACATCTTTGTCCCTTGCATCGATTTGCTGGTGAGCCGGTACATTTTCGTTCAGAAGACCGCGTGTCGATCCTGTGAGGTAGTCCATAGCGTAATGGACGCCTTTTGCTTCACGGCCTTCCAATACCAAATCTCTTTGCTTCTGGGCACCGACACAGAGGATAACAGAATCATATTGTTCTTTCAGCTGATCAGCGGTAATATCTTTTCCAACTTCAGTAGAGTACACAAAGTCGATGCCTTCCTGTGTCAGCAGTTGAATGCGCCGTTCCACAATCTCTTTTTCAAGCTTCATGTTCGGTATCCCATAGGTTAACAATCCGCCAGCACGTTCTGCTCTTTCATACACGGTAACCGAATGTCCCGCCTGGTTTAACTGGTCGGCAGCCGCCAGTCCGGCAGGACCGGAACCAACGATTGCTATTTTCTTGCCCGTTCGGATTGCAGGGATCCGTGGAGTTATCCATCCATTTTCAAACCCTTTATCAATAATGGCCTGTTCAATATTTTTAATAGTAACCGCCGGTGAAGAAATCTCCACGGTACAAGAACCTTCACATGGTGCAGGGCATACCCGTCCTGTAAATTCAGGAAAATTATTGGTTTTCATCAATCGTTCCAATGCATCTTTCCATTTTCCGCGGTAAACCAGATCATTCCATTCAGGGATCAGGTTATGGATGGGACAACCTGAAGTCATCCCGCCAATATCCATGCCAATGTGGCAAAACGGTGTCGCACAGTCCATGCACCTTGCACTCTGCTCGTGAAGAGTTTTATCATCCATCTGTTCGGTATGCTCTTTCCAGTCGTTTAAGCGAGTGAGAGGATTACGTTCTTTAGCTTCTTCTCTCTCATATTCCAAAAATCCTGTTGTCTTACCCATGTGTCCTCTCCCCTTTCCTAATTAAGAATTAGCTGATTTCTCTTTGCTGAAGGACTTTTTTTTAAAGGTGATGATTCAAGAAAAGCATTCATAACGGCTTCCTCATGGCTTATTCCGGTGTTTTCCTGCTCTGCAATCCTTTGGATCATCTGCTTGTAATCTTTAGGAATGACTTTTACAAACTGGGAAGCATGTTCCTCCCAGTTGCTCAGGATGATGGCTGCCTTTGAACTGAGGGTGTAATGATAATGACTCAGAACCATCTGTCTTACCTCTTCTTCTTCCTCATGTGTGGCAAAGGATTCAAATTCTACACTCTCTTTATTGCAAAGTGATAAGAAGGCTTCTTTATCGGTGGCAAGAATATAAGCCACTCCGCCTGACATGCCTGCTGCAAAGTTCTTTCCGGTTTCCCCAAGCACAACCACTTTTCCGCCTGTCATATATTCGCAACCGTGGTCTCCGATTCCTTCTGTTACAATATTCGCACCGCTGTTTCTGACTGCAAACCGTTCACCGGCTGCCCCATTAATATAGGCTTCTCCGCTTGTTGCGCCGTAAAACGCAACATTTCCGGCAATTACGTTTGTGTCAGATAAAAAGTCGGATTCTTTTGGTGCAGTAACGATAATTTTACCGCCTGACAGACCTTTGCCCACGTAATCGTTGGCATCTCCCGTTAAATACAGGCTCATTCCTTTAGGAATAAAAGCTCCAAAGGATTGACCGGCAGATCCGTTAAATTGAAGATTAATTGTATCTTCAGGAAGACCTTTTTCACCATACCGCTTGGAAACTTCACTTCCGCAAATCGTTCCGGTCACACGGTTTGTGTTATTGAGGCTGTAAGACAGATAAACTCGTTCCTGATCTTCCAGCGCTTGTTCAATCGCCGGAAGGATGGTTGTAATATCAAGCGATTCGTCAATTTTATGATTCTGCGGCGTTTGGAACGTTCTTACTGAACCATCCACTGTATGAATCAAGTTATTTAAGTTTAATTGTTTTGCTTTCCAATGCTGCTTTGTGCGTTCCCCTACCTGTAGAATATCACTGCGCCCTACCATTTCATCCATTGTTCTGAAACCCAGCTCTGCCATAATCTCGCGGACTTCCTGTGCAACAAAGCGCATGAAGTTAACCACATGATCCGGATCTCCCATAAACTTTTTACGCAGTTCAGGGTTTTGTGTAGCGACACCTACCGGACACGTGTCCAAGTGACAGGCGCGCATCATGACACAGCCCAGAACCACAAGCGGTGCAGTTGCAAAACCGTACTCTTCAGCGCCAAGCAAAGCGGCAAGAACCACATCTTTACCTGTCATCAGCTTTCCGTCGGTTTCCAAAACAACCCGGTCACGCAATCCGTTCAGCATTAATGTCTGATGAGCTTCAGCAAGCCCGAGCTCCCATGGCAGTCCGGTATGCTTGATACTGGTTTTAGGTGAAGCGCCGGTTCCTCCGTCATATCCGCTGATCACAATAACATCAGCAGCACCTTTGGCCACACCGGCAGCGATTGTGCCAACGCCCGCTTTGGCCACCAATTTGACAGAAATGCGCGCGTCACGGTTTGAGTTCTTTAAATCATGGATCAATTGCGCCAAATCCTCAATGGAATAAATATCATGGTGAGGTGGCGGTGAGATTAGTCCAACACCAGGAGTTGACCCACGCACATCAGCCACCCAAGGATATACCTTGTTGCCCGGAAGCTGGCCGCCTTCTCCAGGTTTTGCTCCTTGTGCCATTTTAATTTGCAATTCATCAGCATTTACAAGGTAATGGCTTTTAACTCCGAAGCGTCCAGAAGCGATCTGCTTGATGGCACTGCGGCGGAAATCGCCATTTTCATCCGGGATATAACGCAATGCGTCTTCGCCGCCTTCTCCGCTGTTGCTTTTGCCGCCTAAACGGTTCATGGCAATCGCCAGTGCTTCATGAGCTTCACCGCTCAATGAACCAAAAGACATGGCCCCTGTTTTAAACCTCTTGACAATTTCCTCCACCGACTCGACTTCTTCAATCGGAATCGACTGGCCGGAAGGAAACGAAAAGAGATTGCGCAAGAAATTCAGTCGCTCTTCGTTTGCAGCATCGGTATATTGTTTAAACAAATCGTAATCATTTCTTCGGCAAGCCCACTGAAGTGTATGGATTGTTTTCGGGTTAAAGGCGTGATGCTCACCTGATTTCCTCCATTGAAATTCACTTCCGGAATCCAGCGCCTCAGCTTCCCTCTTATTGTAGGCTTCACTATGGCGCTGTAATGCTTCCTGAGCAATGGTCGGCAAATTAATGCCATCGATTTGTGAAGCTGTACCGGTAAAGTAGCGGTCAATTACAGATTCGCCGATTCCCACCGCTTCAAAAATTTGCGCGCCACGGTAACTTTGGATCGTCGAGATTCCCATTTTGGACATAACTTTCACCACGCCGTCTGTAACACCCTTAATATATTTCTTCACGGCGGCATCATAGGACATTTCAAGATGTCCATCAAGAATAGCCTGCTGGTATGTCGCGTAGGCTA
This sequence comes from Fictibacillus fluitans, assembly GCF_030418125.1. Taxonomy (GTDB): domain Bacteria; phylum Bacillota; class Bacilli; order Bacillales; family Fictibacillaceae; genus Fictibacillus_C; species Fictibacillus_C fluitans. Next base: position 302,058 of record NZ_JAUHTR010000001.1, read on the forward strand.
GGTATGGATGAATGGCATCTGCTCCATAACCGATAAGAGCGGCATAATGGTGAACTTCCCGCGTTTCTCCTGAATCAACAATCAAGCTTACTTTTGTACGCAGCCCTGCACGCACAAGATGATGGTGAAGGCCGCTTGTAGCGAGCAATACAGGCATCGGTGTTAGTTTTTCATCCATTCCCCGGTCTGTAAGAATGAGGAGAGTATGACCTTCTTCAATTGCTTTCTCTGCTTCGTTAAATAAAGCATTTAATGCTGATTCCAAATCTTCAGAAAATAAAGTGTGAAGTGTTTTGCTTTTGAATTCAGGCAATAAATTTTGTTGCAGCAATTCGAGTGTGCTGCCTGGTAAAATAGGCGTATCAAGCTGGATGCGGCGGCAATTCGACGCTTCCGTTTGAAGGAGGTTGCCTTCTGCTCCCAAGTAACTGACCGTCGATGTAACTACCTGTTCACGTAAGGAATCAATCGGCGGGTTGGTTACTTGTGCAAATAATTGTTTAAAATAGTTGAATAATGATTGGGAACGATCAGATAAAACTGCTAATGGAGTATCATTCCCCATGGATCCGACAGGATCTTTTCCTTCATTTATAATAGGAATCAAATATTTTTGAACATCTTCATATGTGTACCCGAACGCTTTTTGGCGGAGGATAAGGTTATCCACCCTGTCAGGTGCTTCCGGCTGCCCTTCGTCATCAAGACGGATCATACCCTCATCGAGCCATTTGCGGTAAGGGTTAGCCATGGAAAGCTCAGTTTTGATTTCCTTATCAGAAACAATTCTGCCCTTCTCCAAATCAATCAGGAGCATTTTCCCCGGACTAAGACGATCTTTGTATAAAACATTTTCCGGCTCTACATCAATTACCCCGACTTCTGAGGAAAAGATGATATAGTCGTCCTTTGTCACATAATAACGCGCCGGGCGGAGCCCGTTACGATCGAGAATCGCTCCAATCTGACGTCCGTTGGTAAAGGAAATGGCCGTAGGCCCATCCCAAGGCTCCATTAACGTACTGTGGTATTCATAAAAAGCTTTCTTTTCCTCTGTCATATGCGGATTATTCTCAGACCAAGGTTCCGGAATAAGCATCATTGCTGCATGAGCCAGCTCCCTGCCTGCCAGAACAAAAAACTCCAGAGCATTATCGAGTACAGCTGAATCGCTGCCTTCAGTATCGAGAATCGGAAGAAGTTTTGGCAAGTCATCGCCAAATGCTTCTGTAGCAAATTGCTGTTCCCTGGCCTTCATCCAATTGATATTGCCGCGCAATGTATTTATTTCTCCATTATGAATCAAGTACCGGTTTGGATGTGCGCGCTCCCAGCTAGGAAATGTATTTGTACTAAAGCGGGAATGGACTAAAGCAAAAGCCGATACAAAAGCATCATCCTGAAGGTCCACATAGAAAGTATCCACTTGTTCCGGTGTCAGCAGCCCTTTGTATACAATGGTTTCAGATGAAAGACTTGTAAAATAAAAACGCAGTTCTTTTTCCTTGCCCCAGTTTTCCGCTTGTTTACGGATCAAGTATAATTTACGTTCAAAAGGCAAACCGCTTTTCACATCATCAGAAGCCTGAATAAACACTTGATGAATGGATGGACAGCTTTCCTGAGCCAGTATTCCGATTTTTTCGTCAATTACAGGTACACTTCTCCATCCCAATACGATTTGATCTTCCTGTTCAATCAGGCGATTGATTTTATCCTTAATGATTAGCTGTTCTTCTTCGTCCTGCGGCAGGAATATCATCCCGACTCCATAGCTACCTTTTTCGGGTAGAGAAAATCCCTTGCAGTTTTGACGGAAAAACTCGTCTGGCAGTTGAACCATAAGACCGGCGCCGTCACCGGTAAGTGGATCACTTCCCTGTCCTCCTCGATGGTCCAGCTGGCAAAGCATGCTTAAACCTTTCTTCACGATATCATGGGTAGCTAGTCCTTTTATATGGGCGTATAAGCCAATACCGCATGCGTCATGTTCAAATTCGGGACGGTAGAGGCCCTGTCGTTTTGGTAATTGATGAAATGTCATTGTTCGCTCCCCCGTTTCAGTTGTCTTTTTTATAGTGTAGGTTTTATAATTCATCCAAACAATATATAATTTAGATAAGATTGATCTAATTTTGAGAATAATACGAAATTATTACTGGAGGGTTGACAAATGGAGCTGCGCCAATTGCAGTATTTTATAGAGGTGGCAGAACGTGAACATGTATCTGAGGCTGCACAGCATTTACATGTTGCACAGTCTGCCGTCAGCAGGCAGATTGCCAACCTCGAGGCAGAATTAAATGTAGAATTGTTTGAGAGAGAAGGAAGGAATGTTAAATTAACCCCTGTTGGAAAACTTTTTTTAACTCACGCTGCAACTGCGCTTAAGGCCATCGACTATGCAAAAAAGCAGATTGATGAATATTTGGATCCTGAACGCGGCACCATAAAAATTGGATTCCCCACCAGTTTGGCAAGCCACTTGCTCCCGACGATTATTTCGGCATTTAAAGAAGAACATCCAAACATTGCGTTTCATTTGAGGCAAGGATCATACCATTTTTTAATAGACGCTGTAAAAAAGGGAGACATTGACCTGGCTTTTTTGGGTCCGGTTCCAGCTAATCAAACCGATGTGGAAGGGCATATCCTGTTCACGGAAAGAATTTCAGCCCTTTTGCAGGCTGATCACCCTCTTGCTGATAAAAGGAGCCTAATGCTCAGTGATTTAAGAAACGATTCATTTGTCCTATTTCCGAAAGGATATGTGCTGCAAGAGGTGGTTGTTAATGCCTGCAAAGAGGCGGGCTTCACTCCGAAAATATCTTCCGAAGGTGAAGACATGGATGCAATCAAAGGCTTAGTAACCGCCGGAATAGGTGTTACTCTTTTACCCGATAGTTCATTTTATGAAACAACTCCCCGGTACACCGTCAAAAAGCCGATCGAATTCCCCATTGTGCAGCGCACGGTAGGACTAATTAAGCCGAAAAGGCGGGAACTGGCGCCGGCTGAAAATGTATTCTATGATTTTGTTATTGATTTCTTCTCAAAACTTGAGCAATATCAATAAAAAAGCCTTGAAAAAGCACCGGGCACCATGCTTTTTCAAGGCTTTTTATTATGTGGAATCAGGAAGCAGCTCTTTGTTCTTTTTGAAGCAAAGCAACAGCGTACAAAAGCAGATACCTCTCACGGGGAGTGAGCCGAAGCCAGTCTTTTACTTTGTACTTCATGTCAGTTCCTCCTTTTATTTTCCTGACTTTCCTATGAATCATCTATAATTTTACCCTTATTTTTTGAGCGTATCTTTATATTACCACCTCCTAAAATTAGCAAACATAACTAACACATTTACTTTTCTCTTTTGTTCTCTTAAAATCAACAAAAAAATCTCTGATTCTGATTGTCCATTATTAAAAGATAGGTAGTATGCACCATTTCCCTTCTCATTTTGTCGAAAAATGGCGAAGGAAAAACAAAAAAACTCTCCATTATTATGGAGAGCTTTCTTCTTATTTCATTAGCCAAAGGTTTAACCCAGGTTTTTCCCTGTATCACTTCTTTGAACACTAAATTCTTCTGTTTGTCGTTCTTTTGCCTCGGTTTCTTCGCCCATTCCCTTTAAAAAGGACATCAATAGAGTAATCGCCCGATTGATCTCAGGATCCTTCAGCGCACGAACCAGGCTGAAATAACTTGTCTTCTCTTCCGTATCGTTCATCTCTGCCACCCTGGCGACTCCGGCATTCACCTTGAGAAGCAGCGGTTCTATTTGTTTAACATTCAGCGTTCCCAGCACCCCTGTCAATAACAGGAGATTTTTAAGTGTATTTGATGTCTCTGGAGTATCCGCCGTTTTGACCAGTATATTCAGCACTTTGTCACCCTGGCCGAAGAGTCCGTTTAAAAGAGGAAGAACCCCCCGTTCATGCATGTGATTCAAAACACTTAGCGATTCGAGCAGAGCATCTTTATTTTGAATGAGGGCATCCTCTACTTCCCTTAAATCCTTATTGCGCAATTCTTCTTCAGTGAACTCCTGCCGATAGATGGTTTTTGTCGCTTTGGCCATCTTATTTCATCTCCTTTTTCACGAGATCTCCAGGGAATATATAATCTTTTCTTGCCCACTTCTTCTGAACATTAACGCCAATTTGCGGCTGTGGATTACCGTTTCTGTGATTGTTACTTGGCAATGGATCAACGCCCTCATACTGCAAGATTTCCATTTTGGCCATGGTTTCCTTATAGGCCGGCGTATCCGTATCTTTGTCTGCATAACTGCTTGTCAGCAAGTTGATTGCTGCATCCCCGTTATCATTCATCGGCAGATAGACTTCCTTCCCTTGTACACGGTCAGTAATATGGCATTTCACTTTTACATTGCCATACGGTGAAGTCAGACGGACAAGAGATCCATTTTTCAATCCTCTTTCAGATGCGAGCTCAGGAGATACCTCAAGGAAAACACTCGGCGTTTTTGACGTGATTCCTTTTGCTTTATAGGTTAAGTTTCCTTCATGGAAATGTTCAAGCAAACGTCCATTATTTACATGAATGTCATATTCTTCTCCAAAATGTACAGGCTTGGTCCACTGAAGCGGAAACACGATGGCTTTTCCATCAGGAAACGGGAAATCTTCCATGAATAAGTTTGGCGTGTCTGTTCCATCTTCAGCAACTGGCCACTGAAGACTTTTAAAGCCCTCAAGGCGCTCATACGTCACGCCGGCAAATAACGGTGTTAGCTGAGCAGCTTCTTCCATGATTTCGCTTGGATGCTGATAGTCCCAGTTGGCGCCGACAGAATTAGCAACATCCTGGATAATCTGCCAATCCGGCTTAGAGTCCCCAAGTGGCTCGAGTACCTGATAAAGACGTTGAATTCGCCGTTCGGTGTTTGTGAAAGTTCCTTCTTTTTCAAGACTTGGGCTTGCAGGAAGTACAACATCAGCAAATTCTGCCGTTCTTGACAGGAAGATATCCTGAACAACGAAAAAGTCCAGTTTTTCAAATCCGGCATGGACATGGTTAATGTTGGAGTCAACAATTCCCATATCTTCACCTTTCAAGTACATAGCCTTGAGAGTACCGGAGTGCATGCCTTCTACCATTTCATGATTGTTCAAGCCCGGTTTCTCCGGAATTTTCACTCCCCATCCTTGTTCGAAATTTTTACGTACACGTTCTTCTTCAATGTGCTGGTATCCCGGAAGCCTGTTTGGCATGCTGCCAAAATCACTTGCCCCCTGCACATTATTATGTCCGCGAAGCGGATAGGTACCTGCTCCGGGTTTTCCGTAATTTCCAGTAATCAGCATCAGATTTGAAATGGCCGTGCTTGTATCACTTCCCCCGCTATGCTGAGTGACACCCATGGCCCACAGGACACAAACGGTTTTCGCTTCATGAATCATTTCCGCGATGCGAATAAGCTCTTCTTTGGAAAGACCCGTTTCCTGTTCGGCGAATTCCAAAGTAAACGGAGCGAGGCTTTCTACGTAATTGCCGAAGCCATTCACCCGGTTCTGAATAAACTCTTCATCTGCCCAGCCCTGATCGATAATATATTTAGCAACAGCCGAAATCCAGACGAGATCGGACCCTGGTGCTGGCCGAACAAAAAGATCTGCTCTCTGTGCCATTTCATGCTTGCGCAAATCCGCCACGATCAGCTTCTGCCCTCTAAGTTTTTGTGCACGCTTGATTCTTGTAGCAAGTACCGGATGTGATTCCGCTGTATTTGTACCGACCCCAATGACCAAATCCGAGTTTTGAATATCCTTGATGCCGCCGGAATCTCCTCCATGGCCTACCGTTCTAAAAAGGCCAAGCGTAGCCGGGGTCTGACAGTATCTTGAACAGTTGTCAATATTGTTAGTACCAATTATACCTCTGCCGAGCTTCTGCATTAAATAGGCTTCCTCGTTGGTACATTTGGATGAGCTGATAAATCCGAATGCGTCAGGACCATAATTGTTTTTAATTTCACCAAATTTGCGGGCAATCAGCGAAAGAGCTTCATCCCATTCGGCCTCCCTGAAGGCATTTCCTTCGCGAATCAGCGGCTTTGTAAGTCGTTCTTCACTGTTAACAAATTCCCAGCCGAATTTGCCTTTTACACATGTGGAAATACCATTCGCAGGGGCTTCGGCATGTGGTTCCACTTTAAGAATTTCACGGCCCTTCGTCCAGACTTCAAAGCTGCAGCCTACCCCGCAGTATGTGCAGACGGTTTTTGTTTTATCAATCCGTTCATCCCGCATGGCTGACTCCATGTCGGAGATCGCCAGGATGGAACCGTACCCAGTTTCAACGGCTTTTGTAATTTCAATCATGGGACGAAGCGTATCCCTTTCAATTCCGGTCATATACCCCGCTTCACCTTCCATGCCTTTTTCCATCATGGCATTACAAGGACATACAGTTGAACAATGTCCGCAAGATACGCAGGAGGACTCGTTAATAGGTACGTCATTATCCCATATTACCCGCGGGCGTTCTCGGTCCCAGTCAATTGTCAGCGTTTCGGTAACCTGAACATCCTGGCATGCCTCCACACAGCGTCCACACAGGATGCATTGATCCGGATCGTACCGGTAATACGGATGAGATCTGTCGGCTTCATATGGTTTCTTAGGTTCAAAAGGAATGCTCTGGTGATTGACTTTCATTTCCTTGACAGTATTGTGCACTTCGCAATTTCCGTTATTATAATCACAGACGGTGCAATATAATTCATGGTTATGTAATATCCGGTCCATACCGATTACTTGAGCTTTTCTTACCTCTTCGGAAGCCGTTTCAACAACGTCTCCATCTTTCAGGCCTGTAGAACAAGACCGGACAAGATCGCCATTGACACTGACTATACACGTGTCACACGTTTCAATAGCTCCCAGGCTGGGATGATAGCAAACATGGGGAACTTCAAGATCACTTGCTGTCAAATGCTGAAGTACGGATGATTTTTCTGATGCTTCTGTTTCTACACCATTCACTGTTACTCTGATTGACATATACTTCACCGCTTTTCATTAATTTAATCCTCTCTCAAACTCATTCCCTAACCTTTTATCTTTAAACGTATAAATGTGCATTAAAAAAGCAGGCAGCCCTTATAGGGCATACCTGCTGATCGCCTGTGTCATTCAGTTTGGAAAACGGCCGTTTTCCGAATTTAACGCTTCAAGACCTTTTGCAAAGTCCACAGCAGTGGAAATGTTTTTCATCGAGATTCCCATTTCATTCAAAGTAATGGCGACAGAAGGCTGAACACCTGTCAGTACCACCTTCGCCCCCATTAAATCGGACATTCTCACCATGTCCCCAATTACTTTGGCTATAAAGGAATCTACCAAATCCACAAGCGATAAATCAACCACTACCCCGGTAGCGTTTGTTGCCTGAATTTTGTTAAGCAAATCCTCCTGCAAACCAAGAGCTGATTGGTCATCCAATTCCTCTTGTATGGATATAAGCAATGATTGATTGACTTTTAAAATAGGAATACTCATCAGAAAAACCTCCCTGCGTAATAAACTGCTTTTTTTTAATAATTAATGAAGAATTATATTATCTTTTTGTTGCGGATTATATTCCAAATCAATCTGTATAAACTCATCCAGATTTCTCAGAAAATACGTTTTATCATATATGTCTTTGTTTTTTAAATAGGAAGCATGGCTCGGCTTTAACCCTATAACATAGCAGACGACTCCGACCAGGTTCAGACTGTGAATGAGTTCTTTAAGTGATGTCAGTCCATCGGTTGTGAGTTTGCCTAAATTGCTGAAATCGAAGAACACTATGCTGAATTCACCTTTATGAGCCGCGTTTGTCAGCGATAAATGGTTTTCCTGGATAAGCTGTGGTGACAGTTCACCAGTAAGCGGCACTAAACCAGCATGCTCCGATAAGCGGATAAAGTTAGCCGACAGTTCCAATACACGTTTTAATGATTGTTCAAGCTGCTCTTTTTGTTCCAGCAATTCGAAGTCGGTTTCAGCCAGCCTTTTGCACTGCTGCTCCACTTTGCTTTCCAATGCTTTAAGTTTTCCTGTCTGCTCAATACAAACCAGGTGGCCGACACCGTCGTCCCAGTTAATAGAACAACTGAAAAGGGAATAGGGCGAATTTAACGTTTGAAGGACTAGTTCTATTTCATGTGTCAGTTTTTCGGAAACAAGAAGGAAAATGGCTTTCTCCCTGCTTTCCAGATCCACCAGATCCAAAAAGTTTTCTTTGGTGGTGAACGTTTCACACGATTTATCAGAGCGGGACAAAATATTCAATTGCTCGTCAATCTCAAAATACGGTATTGGCATATGTTTAATGCTGGAGCCAAGTATATTTTTCATCATGCACCTCCTAGTCCTTCAAATTTGTAAAAAGGGTATGAAAAAAGCGCGGAATGTTGTGCGCTGTTCCCCGCTGCAAGTCTGTATAACATTTTAATAATAAACTTATACATAAATTATATCACAAATAGTCGTTCTTTTCAATATAATTCCTACGTTTATCCCTTCTAAAACATACAATTCTGACCTGAGCAATATGGTTTAAATCTCATTGATTTTAGTATAAAATAATTAATGGTATAAATTAAATATTCAGGAGTTGATTTGATGGGGATGACAGCAAATGCTCTTCCGAAAAAAACGGAGGCTGTCCCAAATAAAAGTAAGAATGGTTTAGGCTTGCCACAGCGAAAGATAGTAATTGCTGCTATCGTTGCTGCGGTGATCCTTAGTATATTTGCGATCAAGATCGGCGGAATGGAGCAGGGACTTCTGCTTTGGCTGGGACTTCTGCTTGGATTTACGCTCTTTCATGCAAGGTTTGGTTTTACATCTGCCTTCAGAAGGTTTATGGCAGTCGGCAATGGTGAAGCGATCCGGGCACACATGCTGATGCTTGCTGTAGCCAGCACGTTATTCGCTATCATATTTTCCTTAAATACTACGCTGTTCGGCGGCCAGCCTGCTGGAAATGTGTCACCAGTCGGCACAAGCCTCATTGTAGGGGCTTTTCTATTTGGTATTGGCATGCAGCTTGGCGGAGGCTGTGCTTCAGGAACACTGTACGCAGTCGGCGGCGGACGATCAGAAATGTTTTTAACATTATTTGCTTTTATCGCAGGCTCTGTTTTAGGCGCATGGCATTATGGATTTTGGATGAATGATACACCATCCTTTCAGGCATTTTCACTTATTAAAGACAGCGGCCTTGGGCTCTTTGGCGGCTGGGTGCTGCAAATGATTATACTTGGTGCCATCACTATGCTGACCATTGTCGTTGAGAAGCGGAGACGTTCTCCGAAATTGGCAGCACTTCCTACAGCTTCCGGCTGGAAACGAATCTTTTTGGGTTCTTGGCCGCTTATGGCCGCAGCCGTTGTACTTGCGGTTTTGAATGCAGCAACTCTTTATGTAAAAGGATCTCCATGGGGAATCACCTCAGGATTTACTTTGTGGGGTTCAAAAGCAGCGATGGCCCTTGGAATTGATGTGACACAATGGAGCTATTGGGCTGGAGAAAAAGCAGCTCCTCTTCATCAGTCCGTATTTACAGATGCTACCTCAGTGATGAACTTCGGAGTGATTGTTGGTGCTCTTTTGGCTTCCACATTGGGCGGACTCTTTGTAATGAAAAGAATTCCGATGAAGCGTGCGATGGCCGCCATTATTGGTGGTTTACTGATGGGTTATGGTGCACGGCTCGCATTCGGCTGTAACATTGGTGCTTATTTCAGCGGGATTGCCTCCTTCAGCCTTCACGGGTATGTATGGGGAATCATGGCTATGCTTGGCACCTACACAGCATTGTATTTGAGGCCATTGTTCGGAATGTCGGTTCCTAAATCCACTGATCATTTTTGCTAAACCAAATTAAAGGACGCTTTTAATTTAAAAAGGCGTTCTTTTTTTTGCATTTTTTCTCCAATAAAAAAGGAGAGCTTTAAGCTCTCCACTCGATGTAACCCGTCCTGGTCTCGGTGTTTACTTCAATTTCAAAATCATGTTTTTCATAAAAATGAATAAGACGGTCCACATGATCCCAATCCCTCGGTGCAATATCTCCCCGAATAATGGGAATGTTATGATCAACTGCCAGGTCTTTCAAATACTGTATACAGATTGATCCATATCCCTTATTTGAAGGGCCTCTGATATCGCCAATAAAGATACTCTCATCATTGTTATATACCGCATCAATTGAGAAATCCCAAATTCCCTGAAAAGAAGTGGAGCAGTCATTCAGCATGATCTTGCACTGGTGTTTGTTTTCATCCTTGTACACGATGGTTAAGTTTTCTTCCTTCGTTTGTTCAACACCAACAACATCCCACTTTTTCGCAATTTCCCTCATATCGTTTTGCATGCGCAGCACCTGAAATTCCAAACTGTCCCGTCCGGTTCCCTGTTCTGGTCGTTCCAATAAGGTTTGCATCCTGACCCTCCCTTCTGTTCATCCATTTTAAAACCCTCATCTTTCACACAGTTTGCCATTTTACTAGCAATGACGTTTTTTTTCAACCCTTATGGCATAAAAAAAGCCCTGATTTTTTGAATCAGGACTTTTCCATCTTATATTTTCTAATTGCACGTTCCAGCCGGTTCATTCCTTCTTTTAATGTAGCCAAAGGACAGGCGATGTTAATTCGTTCAAATCCTTCGCCTTCTTCTCCAAAAATATATCCTTCATCAAACGCAATCTTCGCTTCATCCTGCATAAAGGCTTCCAGCTTTTTGTGATCCATGTCCAGCTTTTTACAGTCTAACCATACAAGATAGGTTCCCTCTGGTTCAATCACTTTAATTTCGGGGAGCTTTTCAGAAATAAAACGTTTCAGATAAGTAAGGTTTTCATCCAAATAATCCATCAGACCGTCAAGCCACTCTGCGCCATGCTGATAGGCGGCTTCTGCTGCAATTATTCCCATAGATCCCGGAGAAAAGAAGCCGATTTTCGCAAGATAGGTGTTAAATCGATTCCGCAGCCGTTCATTTGGAATGATTATGGTGGAGAACTGCAGGCCCGCAAGGTTGAACGTCTTGCTCGGCGCAATACCGGTAATGGTCCGATTTTGTATTTCATTTGAAAGAGTAGAGATCAAAGTATGCTTATACCTTTTATAAATCAAATCAAAATGAATATCATCGGAAAAAAGAAGAACATCATAGGTAATGCATAGTTCCGCAAGCTTTTCTAATTCTTCTGCCTGCCATACCCGCCCCACGGGATTATGCGGGTTGCATAAAAGCATCAATTTTATATCATCGTTCTTAAACTGATTCTCCAAGTCGTTGAAATCCATTTCATAGTTGCCGTTATGATATAGCAGGGAGTTCTTGTACAGCTTCCGGCCGTTCTTTCTTACCATATCCCCAAACGGATAATAGACCGGGGATTGAATCAGCACCCCGTCTCCCGGTTCGGTATATGTATTAATGGCTGCTGAAATGGCAGGTACGACACCAGGTGTATACACAATCCAATCACTTTCAATCTCCCAATTATGGCGAGTATTCAGCCAATGCTTTACCGTCTCATTTGTTTCTTCCGTTGCTTTGGAATAGCCAAATACCCCGTGGTCAAGGCGTGCTTTCATGGCATCAATAACTTCTTGTGGTGCTTTAAAGTCCATATCTGCCACCCACATGGGCAGCAGATCTTCTTTCCCAAATATCTCTTTTGTATGGTCCCATTTCACGGAATGGGTGTTTAACCGTTCGATCTGTGTATTAAAATCGTTCATTGTTCCCTCCTGCGCAATTCTTTCTGAATCCAGATTGAGGCTTGAACCCCATCTCCCATAGCGATCGTCACCTGTTCAGAATGGGCAGCAACATCTCCGGCCGCCCAGATATTTTTAATATTGGTTTCTTTTGTCCTTGCATTTACTATAATATGCTTCTTCTCCAGTTGTACACCAAGCTGCTCAGCAAGTTCGGTATGCACACGGTTTCCTCCGAAAGCAGCGAATGCGCGTTCACCCTTGATCGTCGTTCCATCCTCTAAAACCACACCCTCAAAAATGGCCTCGTCTTTCACAAGAACCTCGGATATCCCTTTTTGGACATGTTCAATGCCCAGTTTGGAAAGCTCATTCTCTGTGGAATCCTCAAGCTTTTTTTGTTCATGATTGATATATATAATAGAAGGAGTCCAATAGTGCAAGGTGGATGCCATATTAGCACCTGCTTCTCCGGACCCGAGAACAATCACCTTTTTATCCTTCACTTCATAGCCATCGCAATCAGGGCAAATAAACATCGTTGCTCCAAGGCAGGTTTTTATGTTTTTAATTTCGGGGAGGCGGTCCATTACCCCCGTCGCAATCAACAGGGTTTTTCCTATAAGGGTTTCTCTGGCAACGGTCGTTATGGCAAAACCATTGCTCTGATTTTCTGCTTTTATGGCTTTTTGGTTTAAAAACTGCACACCGACACGCTCTGCATGAATCCTCCCTTTTTGCCTGAGGTCTTCACCGCTGATGCCATCGGGCCAGCCTAAAATATTACGGTAATTCCTACAAAGGTTGGATCTTCCCTCATTGGCATCCAGAATAACAGTTTTGCGGTTATATCTCCCAAGCTGTATGCCCGCCTGCAGGCCGGCTATTCCTCCCCCAACAATAATACAATCGAATTCGCGTTCCATTTGGTCTCCCCCGTTTCATGGTGACTATCATTTCTTAATTTTTCACTTTCATTGAGGGTATTAAACCCATTTTCCTGATTTATCCAAAAAAAATAAGGGGAGTAAACAAGACCACAGGAAATTTATTGAGGAATGTCCTCCGCTAAACGAAATCCGCTGAATTGCCACCTTTTTTCCGGCTGAAAAAAGTTTCTGTATGTCGGCCTGATATGAGAGGAAGGCGTTGCACAGGAACCACCGCGAAGCACCATTTGGTTACACATGAATTTGGCGTTGTATTCTCCCAGTGTTCCTTCATAGGGTTTGTTTCCGGGATAGGATACATACGGGCTTTTCGTCCATTCCCATACATCGCCAAAGATCTGCAAAAATGGTTCATCCGTACGCTGTGCGGTTTGCGGATGAAATCTTCCTGTATCGGCCAGGTTTCCTTCGATATTCTGGGTACAGCAGGCATACTCCCACTCTTCTTCGGTGGGAAGGCGTTTTCCAGACCATCTTGCAAAAGCATCCGCTTCATAAAAACTGACATGGCAAACCGGCTCATTTGGATGTAACCGTTGTTCTCCGGCAAGCGTAAAGGTACACCAGCCTTCTTTCCGCTTAAACCAATAAAGGGGAGCTTCCCATTTATTTTTACAAACCGTACTCCATCCGTCACTAAGCCAGTACTGGGGCTTACTGTACCCGCCATCGTCAATGAATGCACAATACTCAGCATTGGTTACAGGCCTTGAAGCCAGCCGGTAGGAATTCAGCCACACTTTATGGACCGGTTTTTCATTATCAAAGCAAAATGACTCACCATTGTTTCCGGTTTCTATAAGTCCGCCCTCGATTTCTATGTATGTGACAGGTTCCGGTTCACGTTCTGTTTCCTTTTTTTCTCTTGTTTGATAGGCAGGCAGAAGCGGGTTTCTCGATAAATTATATTTTATATCGGTAAGCAGGAGCTCCTGGTGCTGCTGCTCATGATTTAATCCAATCTCAATTAGGCTTTTGATTTCTTCTCCCTGATCGTCCATTCTGCCTGAAGTAAGCAATTCTTTTATGTAATGATCAACATGCTTCCGGTAACCAAACACTTCTTCCACAGACGGACGGGTGATCAGCCCCCGCTCAATCCTCGGATGAAACGGTCCTGCTGTTTCATAATAGGAATTAAACAGATAGTCGAATTGAATGTTAAATTCATTGTAGTCTGCCAGATACCCTTTCAATAAAAATCGCTCGAAGAACCATGTGGTATGAGCCAGGTGCCATTTAGGAGGGCTTGCATCTTCCATGGATTGTATGATAAAATCCTCCGGGTTTAAAGGCTTTACCACCTTTTCTGTAAAGGAGCGCACGGCTGCATACTCATTTACCAGCTTTTGTTGATCAATTTTTTGGATGCTCATTATCTTCCCCCTAGAAAGGTTTTCGTTTCTCAGAGACTCTTCCCTAAATCCATTTCATTCTAAACGATTTAAGATTGGACAGGGACAAAATAGTCATTTTTTCGGTAAGCGAGCGCTTCCATAACCGCCAAAAGTTGTCCCCCGCTTTCTACCCGTATGTAGTACCAGGCTGTACGGTTGTTTTTCTTTTCTTCCACAGCTTTTGCCTTTATTGTCGATCCTGCTTTCCCGGCTTCCATATAATTCATGGTGGTCGATAAACCCACTGATGTTTTGCCATACGAATTACAAGCTGCTGCAAACACAAAATCAGCCAACGCAAACAGCACTGCACCATGTGCTGTACCGTGAGAATTCAACATATGTCCTTTAACTTCGATTTCCGCTTCTGCAGTGCCCGCTCCCAAATCTGTCAGCCTGATTCCCAAAAACCTGGCATAAGGTTCATTTTCAAACAGCTCAAAAATTTCTTTTTTATACCGTTCATGCAAATTTTGCTCTGTAAGATTCGGTTTCATATTCTTTCCCCTTTTTGTTTTCCGATTATTTTGAATGATCGATAAATTCATCATAACATATAAAAACAGCCATCTCTTGAATGAGATGACTGTGCTATTCAGCCTTTTACGGATCCTGCCAGCAGCCCTTTTACAAAAAATTTACCTAAAAAGATGTAAACGAGCAAGGTTGGCAGTGCGGCAAGCAAAGCACCTGCCATTTGGACGTTCCATTGCACGATTTGGCTGCCTGACAGATTTTGGAGCGCAACCATGATCGGCTGCTGGGAAGATGTTGTAATGGTTACAGCAAATAAAAACTCATTCCAGATGTTGGTGAACTGCCAAATTCCCACAACCACAAATCCCGTGATGGATAAGGGAATAATGATATGCTGATAGATTTTGAAAATCCCGGCTCCATCAATTTTGGCAGACTCAATCATTTCCTCAGGGATGCTGGCGTAAAAATTTCTGAACATCAGCGTCGTAATGGGAATGCCATACACGACATGAACAAAAATGAGTCCCGGGATGGTATTGTACAGCCCGGCTTCTCTTAAAAATTGGATAAGCGGAATCAAAATACTCTGATATGGAATAAACATCCCGAACAGCAGCGCCGTGAAAATCCAGTCGGACCCGCGGAATTTCCATTTGGAAAGAACATAGCCATTCAAAGAGCCAAGCAATGCGGAAAGCAGGGTGGCTGGAATTACAAGATAGATGCTGTTCATGAAATTTGGTGCAAGCTTTTCAAAAGCCAGCTGATAGCTGCTTAAATCAAGACTGTGCGGAAGCTGCCACATTTCACTCAGCGAAATTTGATCCAACGGCTTAAGGCTCGTGATCAGCATGACATACACCGGCATGAGGTAAAAAAGGCTGAGCGCGATCAGCAGCAAATACAATACGGTCCTTGAAACGGTCCGGATGGCCATCAGGACTCCCCCTTTCTGCTCGAAATCAAGTACGGGACGATAAAGATGGCAACCGACAGCAGCATGATGATGGAAATGGCTGCGCCGTTGGCATAATAGTTGCCCCGGAAGGTTGTCTCAAACATGTAAACACCCGGAACATCGGTGACGAAGTTGGCACCCGGACCTGTCATCGCATAAATCAAATCAAAAATTTTAAGCGATATATGGGCCATAATGATAACCACGCTGACGGTAATCGGAGCAACCATTGGAAAGATGATTTTACGATAAATTTGAAACTCGCCGGCACCGTCCATCCGGGCGGCTTCCCGTATTTCCTCCGGTATCGCACGGAGTCCTGCGAGGTACATGGCGACTGAAAATCCTGTCATCTGCCAGGCTGCAGCTATGACCACGGCAATAACGGCCACCGGGACGCCAAACTGTATTTTGCTCCATTGAATGCCGGGGATTACGGTGACTGACGTGTACCATAGTGAATCAAGCCCGATTTTTTTCAGGAACAGGTTAACTCCGGTCGCCGGATTTAACAGCCATTGCCAGATGACGCCTGTTACGACAAACGATAACGCCATTGGAAAAAAGAAAATGTTCCGGAACAGGCTTTCCCCCCGTATTTTTTGATCGAGAAAGACCGCAAGCATCAGCCCCATAAACAAAACAGCAAGAATAAAAAACAATGTGAAGAAGAGGGTATTCCGCAAATCCGCCTGAAAGCGGAAATCCTTAAACAAAAACAGATAGTTTTTCAGGCCGGCAAACGATAAATCCGGCACTAGCGAGTTCCAATTGGAAAGGGACACATAGCCAGACCAGGCAATAAAGCCGTACACAAATACCGCAACAGCGATGACAGAAGGCAGAATAAAAGCAAATGAGAGCCAGTGATCAACATTCCATTTTCTCCGTTTCTTCGCTGAAACGGCCAATGAAGAGCCGGATTGAAGTGAAGGCAAAACTTTGGGTTCCATTAAAACCGTTCCTCCTTAAGTTTTGATTGGTGATAAGAGAAAAGAGGAAGATTGTTCTCCTCCTCTTTTTCAAGCTTTTACTTTTTCAATTCGCTGCTTGCCTGATTCAAGGAATCGATCAGCTGACCCACGTTTTTCTGGGTAACAAAAATGTTTACTGCCTGGTTCGCTTTCGTTACAAAGCCCTCCGGCGCTGCGGAACCGTGCGCGAGGCTTGGAGCGAGCTTGGCTTCTTTAAATTCTTTCATCGTTTGTTTTCCGTACTCATCATACTTGGATTCATCGGCGTCCGTTCTTGCCGGAATGGACCCTTTCAACGGATTGAATGCATCCTGTCCTTCTACAGAACCAAGCAAAGATAAAAATTGTTTAACGTCTTTTGTGTTTTTTACTCCCTTAGGAAGACCGAATGTATCGGTAATAATCATAAATTGTCCCTCGGAGCCGGGAGTTGCCACCCAGCCAAAATCTTCATTTACTTTCAGCTTCAAATCGTTGACAAAGTAACCTTTCGCCCAGTCACCCATGATGTTCATTGCCGCGTCTCCCTTGGCAACGAGCTGGGAAGCATCCTGCCAGTTTCTTGAGCTGTGGTCATCATTCACATAGGAGAGCATCTTTTTAAATGATTCAGCCGCTTTTTTAACCTTGGGATCATCAAATTTCAAATCACCGGTCCAGAGCTTCTGGTAATCTTCGTTGCCGAGCGTACCAAGAAGAATGTTTTCAAATATCATCGTCGCCGTCCATGGTTCTTTATCTCCAAGGGCAAGAGGAGTGATTCCCTTTGCTTTCAGCTTGTCGGCCACTTTAAAAAATTCATCAAGGGTTTTTGGTGCCTGTAAATTATTATCCGCAAATACTTTTTTGTTGTACCAAAGCACATTGCCGCGGTGAATATCCACGGGAACCGAATAAATTTTTCCGTCTTTAGACACCATATCGATCAATTGTTTTGGAAACTTGTCATTCCATTTTTCTTTATCATACAAGTCATTCAGCGGTTCCATTTTGTCCGCTGCCACCCAGCCGTCGTTCAGCTCTGCACCACCATGAACCTGAAACGTGGCGGGCGGATCATTTCCCTGCATCCTGCTCGCCAGAACAGCTTTTGCATTGGTTCCGGCTCCACCTGCGACTGCCGCATTCTCAACCGGAATGTCTGGATTCTTTTCTTTGAACAATTTAATGAGTGCCTTCAGCCCGTCCTCTTCACCTGCTCCGGTCCACCAGCTGAAGATCTCCAGTTTTCCAGAATTCTTCTTATTGTTCGTGTCGTCGCTTGAGCTCGATTGGCTGCAGGCGGAAAGAAGCAGTGTAAACGCGAGTGCGATAAATAACAAGGCTTTCTTTTTCACATGTACTCCCCCTTTGTTTTGTTAACGCTTACAAATAAAGTATATAAATGAAAGTCATTCATGTGGGGAGCTAATTTCTGTACTTTTTTATCTTTATCTTCACTTTTTTAAGGTGCAGCCCATCCCTTTCTGTACTGGCTGAGCGCTTTCTCTCTGATATACTGCTTCGGTGAGAGCAAAAACTGCTTTTTAAACACACGGCTGAAATAATTAGGATCCTTATACCCCACCATGAAGCAAATCTCTTTCAGGCTGTACTGGTTCTTGTTTAACAGTGTAACCGCCTTATTCAGCCGGACATCTGTTAAAAATTCGATAAAGGTCACATTGGTTTCCTCTTTAAAAAGTTTGGTAAAATAAGTCGGGCTGAGGCCTACCATTTCAGCAATCTGCTCCAGTGAAAGGGGTTCATGCGAATGCTCATCTATATATTTCCTGGCGAGCGCCACCGGATCCTTTGCCCGCCGGACATCCTGTATCATCTGGCACAGTCCATGGATAAGTTCCTCCCATGCCTGTGTGGTCTGTGGAAATTGAAGATGAGCAGTATCTATGCTTTCATGAATAAGCTGTTCTTTCAGCTCAATATAAAGATCTGCTGTTCTTTCCTGATTGATAATCATGCCAAGCATGGCGGAGGCCTCGAAAGGCTGATTATGAAAAATGGCAGAAATAATGTCGCCAAATGGAATTTCACGCGCTGGATCAGCGTCGGAGAACAATGCATAACGAAGGCTGTCCTGTCTTTTCAGATGCATAACTGTATACAGTGCTTCTTCATAGGACCTTCTTACTTTATTTACCTGGGGATATGGCGCTCCGATGCCAATTCTCCATTTTTCAAAACTGGCGGACAACAGTCTTTTCGCAAGAAGAAGGGCATCATCCGAAGGATCATGCTTTTCGCTGATAAATAGGACCACCAGCTGGTTTCCGTGGGGAACAGCGATGAAGGGAGAAGATGAAAGTTCGTTCAACCGCCCTTTAATGTGGTCTGCGGGAAGATCGCCCTCTCCTTCCATCACTGTAATGTACGCATTCACCATGCGGGGATACAGGCGCTGCAGCATTTGACTGGGTTCATCCTGCAGCTCGTGCTGCAGGATTTTCAGCAAAATATTTTCCAATACAACAGAAGTGGACTCGCTAAACAGAAGTTCCCGCTCCTTTTCCTCCGAAATGGACCGGCATACTCTGTGGATGGCCGCTGTTGTTTCATCCTGGGTGCTCGGCTTTAATAAGTATTCTCTTACTCCCAGTTTCATGGCTTCCTTGGCATAATCAAAAGATTCATAGGCGGTGACCATGATAAACTGTGTTTGTGGCAGTTTTTTGTGTATTTTCCTGATCGCTTCAATTCCGTTCATACCCGGCATTTTAATATCTACCGTCATGAGCTCCGGCTGGTGCTTTTCTGCCAGCTCCACCGCCATTTTGCCATTGGCCGCTTCCGCTGCAATCTCGAGCTCGGGGAACCGGCTTTCAATGATTTTTCGTAATGCCTTTCTTTCAATCGATTCATCATCCACAATAATTGCTTTCAAGTGAAGCACCCTCCTCCATGGGAAAGATTAATTTGACACTTGTGCCCTTACCTTTTGCAGAAGAGACCGTTACGAGATTATCAGCTTGATAAAAAAGCTCCATCCTTCTCATTACGTTCTGCAGGCCAATTCCCGTTGAATGGCCGACATGCTGACTGTTTTTTTCCTGATGGTTGGTAATCATGGCAACAAGTTCTTCAGGCATGCCTGCTCCATTATCACTGATCCGGACAACGGCCCTTCCTCTCTCCGCAAAAATAGCCAGCGATATATTCCCGCCTTCCTCCATCCCCTCGACACCGTGGATAAATGCATTTTCCACGATGGGCTGAAGAATCAGACGGGGCACCATAATTTTCATGCACTCTTCCTCGATGTTGACAGTAAAAGTGATACGGTCGGAAAAGCGGGTTTTCTGAATATAAAAGTACTCTGTTACAACCTTTACTTCTTCACGCAAAAGAACCGATTGGTTAATATTGCCCAAGCTGTACCGGAGAAGTGTGGAAACCGCATGGATGAGCTTGGATGTTTCTTCTGCATTCTCAAAATAGGCTGTTCTGGAGATCGTATTCAGGGTATTAAACAAAAAATGAGGATTGATCTGGTTTTGCAGATGTTTCAGCTCCAATTCTTTCAATAGGGAATCCAGCTCTGACTTTTCTTCTATTTCTGAAATATACTGACGGATGTTTTTTCTCATCAGGTTAAATGTTTCTCCCAAAAGTTTAAGTTCATCGTTTGAATCAATATGTATGACATGCCCATCCAATTTTCCGGCTGACACTTCCGAAGCCGCTTTAGACAGGATTTGAACCGGCTTGTTTATTCCTTTTGAAAACCATAGTGCAAAAAACACAGCCAGTAAAACGGTAGTATTGAACAAAAATAAGGCAAACCACAGAAAGGAACCGTTTCTTCGTTCCAAATCATCATAAAAGGATTGGTAATCTGTTAATTTCAAGTCGATCAAGGACATGGTCGTATCCTGAAGGTAGGAAGAAGTATTGCGTGCTTCCTTAATATGCAGGGAATACTGGTCGATGTCATCCCTGATCGCAAATCCGATTGACATTTCGCATTCCTGGATTAAGGTGTCAATCATATGGATATAGGATTTCACCTGAATATTTTCGAGTCCTTTCTCGTTTTGAAGCTGCCCCGTTTTTCCTTTTAATTTCACCCTCAGCTGCTGAAATTCATTCAGTACACCCTGATTCCTGCTGAGCACAAACTGGTTTGCTTTTTCATAAAGCTGATTGGATGTTTGAGAGATCTGATTGAGCAGCAGAAACTGCCGAAAACTGGAATCATATTCCTGGAGGAAGGATCGGCTGCTGAAAAAAATAGAGATGGAAACCACATTAAAAAGGACGACAAAAGCAAAAAAATACAAAAGAAGCTTGCTTCGTATTGTTTTCATCAATGCCCCCCCTTCAAATTTGTTATAATATCGGTTTTTGTATATTGAAGAGGGCCTGGATTTGTCCCTTTCTTCAAGGCGAAAAGGGTTTCAACTGCCCTCTCTCCCATGACAAATGGATACTGCGCGACGGTTGCATCAATCTTATGCTTATTTAGAAGGGTTAAAGTCTCGGGGAGGGTGTCGAAAGCCACAATAAACGGCCTTTTCTTTTGCTGATACAGGGATGCGACCTGGCTGATTCCAAGTCCATCAAGAGCGCTTGTGCCATAAAAGGCAGTAATGTTCCGATGGCTTTTCAGCAATTCATACGTTGCCTGGATCGCACCGCTTTTTGTAATATTGGATTCCCCTATTCCGGCAATCTGGATGCGTGAAACGTGTGATACGGCGTCTTTAAACCCTTTCACGCGAAGCTGCTGATTAGAGGCATCGAACCGTCCGGTCACGATTCCTACTTTTTGCTGTCCCGTGGTTTGCTTGACCATCGTCTCACCCGCAAGTTTTCCTGCAAGGTAATTGTCTGAACCGACATATGCCTGGCGGACACTGTCGGGAGCATCGGTATCGACAGTGATAAGGGGGATGCCTTTTTGAATGGATTTGTTGACGAGGTAACTGAATGTGTCACTCGCAACCCCCTGGGTCATGATGCCATCCACTTTACTCGCGATCGCTTTGTCAATAAACGTAAGCTGTTCTTCGTTGTTCGCCTGCTTTGGCCCCCAATAATCCAGATGAACATTATGTTTTCTTGATGCAGCTTCGGCTCCTTTTTCTACGAGTCGCCAGTACTCATTGTCCACCTCTTCGGAAATCAAAACAAAATGATACGTAGAGCGGGGAGGCTGCTGGGCGTTTGAAGTAACCTGGAATGTTTCCCTGCCAAAATAAAGCATTAAGCCTGCATTCAGCACAAAAAAAGCCAAAAAACAGATAACTCCCACTTTTTTTAACACATGCATTCCCCTTGTAAGCGTTTTTATTCTTATCTTAATGGATTACGTTTCAGTTGAATACCCTGTTTTTACCTAATTCTTCAAAAAGGAGTGCTTCTTTGTTTGATTATGGCGGAAAATAACAGATAAAGAAGATGCAAGCCCAGATAAGAGGCTGAAGTGATAAAGACCGGGTTTAAAAAGATTCGATGGACAGTTGTCATGAACACACGGTGAGTTACGATTATGTCATACACCGTAAGAGAAGCAATGATTGAAAAAGCCAAAAAACTAAAGTAGGCAAGGCATGTAAAAACAGTTGCCATGGGAGCGAACTTCTCTTTAAGTGCGTACATAAAAACCGGCAGGAACAGGATGATAAGGACCATTACAATTTTTAGCATATTTTCTTCCTTTCGTTAACACGTTTTCTTCCATATTTCCCTTCCCCTTCCTTTTATACACCATTTAACTCTTTTTCTGCTCGTTCCCTCGCCTGTCCCATTACCAGTTCAAAAAAAAACCGGCTCCATCTAGAACAGAGCCGGCATATCAAGC
The DNA here is from genome assembly GCF_030418125.1 of Fictibacillus fluitans. Classification (GTDB taxonomy): domain Bacteria; phylum Bacillota; class Bacilli; order Bacillales; family Fictibacillaceae; genus Fictibacillus_C; species Fictibacillus_C fluitans. The sequence goes on from NZ_JAUHTR010000001.1 coordinate 324,363, forward strand.
GCTTAAATTATTCCTGATCTGAAACAAATACCCGGTGATCCTGGAAGAAGGCACCGAGATCCTTGCCGCTCTCTCTTTCCATAATGCGGATAAAATCTTTTGTTGTGGTTACGCCAAACTTCTTTTCTTTGAAATAGGCTTTCATAGCTGAATAGAACACTTTGTCACCCAGTTTCACCCGCAGATCATTCAAGGTGCGTGAACCATAACCATAGATCATCTGGTAATAGGCATCCACACCTTCATCCCCATAGGCAGTAAAGGCGGAGACAGGTGAAGAAAGATGGAACTCCTTGTTCGCTACTGGAGGAGTCGTCAACTGGTTTAGTTTATTATCATGCAGAGCTGCTGCAAAAGTTGCAAAAGATTCGTCTAGCCACGGCTCATCGTATTCGTTGTCGCCGATAATGCCATAAAACCACTGATGGCCGATTTCATGCGCAGTCACGGATTGAACCCATTCCTGGGAGCGGGCACCCGCAATACTGATCATAACCAGCTGAGGGTATTCCATTCCCCCGAACCATCCTTCCATACCGACAATATCAAGCTCTGGCCATGGATAGGTTCCAAAGTGGTCACTGAAAAGATCGATGCTTTTCAGGCCGGAAGCAAGCATAGAGTCAGCATAAGCGGCTTGTTCTGCGGTATAGTAAACATTAATTTTAACATTGTTGACCATTCCTTTTTTCACTTTATAGGTAGGGTCCATCTCCATCGCAAAATCTCTTACATCATGTGCTTTGTACCTGTGAACGGCCATATTTCCTGCTTTTTGGGGTTTGCCGATTTCTTCCCCTGTTGCTGCGATTACTTGTTTTTTATCTGTTGTCAGCGTTACATCATAGTCGCCGGTTAAGGAATAGAACGATTCACCTGCATTGAAATAAGGATCGACATTCCATCCTTCTTTGTCATAGACAGCCAGAATAGGAAACCAGTTGCCAAGAGAAACAGTATTTTTAAACCAGCCGAACCGGTCCTGCTGGTGAGGTACAGACACAGTGAAATTCATACTTACAGAAGCAGAGCTTCCTTTTTTGATTTTCACCGAAGGAATATGTAACGCCGTTCCGTCCACATTGTAAACAGCCCGTTTACCGTTAACTTTCACATTGCTAACATCTGCGCCACCGCCATTGCCCGCAAAATCTTCGGCATTCGCCCAGACATTAAAATAAAGTTCATTCAGATTCTTTTTCAGGTTGTTTTTAAACTTGACCGTCATTTTTCCCGAGATCTGGTGTTTTTTACTGTCGTAAAAAACATTCATTTTGTAGCTCGGCTTCGATGGTCCCATTACATCCTGGCCGTTTCCCTTTTTAGCCATACCTTGAAACGGTACTTTAGGCACACTGAACGCTTTGCTGGCTGAATGGTAGGCTCCTGGAATCTGGGAAGGCGGGGAATGCTGCCCTTGTGCCGCAGCTGCTGCCGACCCCGTAAATAAACCGGCTGCAATCAGTGCTGCAGTTGATGCTTTTAAGGCTTTGTTTGGTGTTTTTTTCATTACAAATCCTCCTTGATCATCATTGAATTACCTTTACCTATTTCTGGTTAGAATGTTTGACTCCTTGCGCCAAAAGAAGGAAATATTCGACAATTCAGGATAAAAAAGAGGAATATTCACACAGGACTTTGGACTAAAAGAGATGAATCATGTCTAAAATTGCACTTTTCCTGTGTTGAAAAAGGGGATCGGGCGGCACATGACGAAAGTAGTAAAAGCAGTGATGCCAAAATGAATTCGAGGGGGAGATGAAAATAAAAATCAAGTCCAATTATGTGCCAAAAGCCAAAGTAACTTATGTCACCGCAGATACCTCTATTGCTGACAGCCGAAAACAGCTGATTGAATCGGGATACAGGTGCATCCCGGTTCTTGATGAAACTCACCAGACATTCAGGGGCTTGATCTACAAAGAAGCCACGTCCGATTATATAATTGAAGGTAACGGACCGCTCTCTGATCCTGTGAGTATGCTGCTGAAAGATGAAAGTGCCTTTGTCTATGAAAATACTCCCTTCTTTAAAGTTCTTTTTACCATCAGACGCCTTCCTTTTCTTGCCGTCCTTAACCAAAACGGAGAGTTTCAGGGAATTGTCACCCACTCAAAAGTGATGGATATTCTTGAAGACTCGTATGGCATAAAAAAAGGCGGATATTCGCTGACTGTTTCCACAACCGAAGGAAAGGGCTCCCTTAAAAAGTTGTTTTCCTCCATCGGGGAAGAATACAATATTGAAGGAGTGTTTACCCAGGATGCGGGAAAACAGTTTGTGCGAAGAATTATCATCACCCTTAACCGTTCCGTTACGGAAGACCAAATAAAACAGCTCGTCCACAAACTGGAACATAGCGGTTTTAAAGTAGCGGAAGTGGAAGATTTGCGAGAATATGAATCGGCATTATAAATATATAAAGAAGACGCATGGGCTTTCCATGCGTCTTCTTTATTATTTTCGGTTATTCAACGTAACACCAATAGCCGCCCCATTCCGGCTGGAATCGGCCACTCCTTTAAAATATCCCTCTTTGCTGTCGATAAAGATACTTTGAACATTTCCTATTTCATCACCGGGCTGTCCGAAAGCATGCCCTTTATTTTTCAATGCGGAAATGATGTCGGCTGGAATTCCTTTTTCGTATTGATAGTTGTTTACATTATTCGTATAGATCCTCGGTTCTTCCACAGCAGCTTTCAATTCCATATCATACTCAAGAGAGTGGAGAATGGTTTGTAATACTGAAGTGATAATGGTTGGCCCGCCCGGTGAGCCAACTGTCAGATAAGGCTTATCATTTTTGAAGATGATGGTTGGCGTCATGCTGCTGAGCGGCCGCTTATCGGGTTGGACCTCATTGGCTCCCCCAGGAACCGCATCAAAGTCAGTCAGCTCATTATTAAGCATAAATCCATAGCCCGGAACCATGATCCCTGTTCCGAATACCTGCTCGATGGTCGTTGTATACGATACAACATTTCCCCACCGGTCAGCTACTGTAAAATGAGTGGTCTGTCCTGTTTTTTTGTTGTCGTTTTGGTTAACAACCTTATAATTTGGTGTGTCATTTTCATATTTCCACGGGTTTCCGGCTTTAACTGTTTTATTCATGTGATCCAGTCCCATGAGAGCCTGGCGCTCTTTAATATATTCCGGATGCAGCAGCCCTTTAACTGGCACCTTTACAAATTCCGGGTCTCCTGCATATGCCGCACGGTCCGCATATGAAAGGTGCATTGCTTCCGCAAGAAGGTGATACTTTTGCCACGACTTGACGTCATACTGTGATAAATGGTAGCTGTCGAGCACCTTCAGCATCTGCAAGAGGAAAACCCCGCCTGAACTCGGCGGCGGCATGCTGGCTACCCGGTATCCTTTATAATCTCCCCATACCGGCTGATCGACGGTCACGTGATAGTTTTTAAGATCTGCCTGCTTGATAGTTCCTCCTCTTTCCTGCACGGCACGCGCAAGCGCACGTCCGGCTTCGCCGCTGTAAAGCACATCAGGGCCGTCCTTGCGGATCAGGCGGAAGGTTCTGGCCAAATCCTTTTGAACGAGCTTATCTCCTTCTTTCAATGCCTTTCCATGGGGAAGGAACACCTTTTTGGCATCCGACATTGATAGCTTATCTTTGCTTTCCTCAATTGATCTTGCAAGAACTGAATCAACCGGAAAACCATGCTGTGCCAGGCCAATTGCGGGGTTGATAAGCAGGCTCATCGGCTTTGTGCCCCATTTATCCAGTGCTTTTTGCAGTCCGGCCAACGTTCCCGGAACACCAACCGCGGTCCCCTGAGTGACTCTTTTTTCAAAAGGAATTGGTTTTTCATCCGCACCAAGAAACATATCAGGTTTAGCGCCTGCAGGAGCACGTTCCCGGCTGTCAATGATTGATGTTTTTTTGGTCCGGGCATCATAGACCATCATGAAGCCACCTCCACCAATCCCCGACATCATCGGCTCTGTGACGTTAAGGGCAAACTGGACAGCAACGGCTGCGTCAACCGCATTGCCGCCACTTCTCAGCACGTCCGCGCCAATTTTTGAAGCGAGCGGGGTAGCGCTGGCTACCATGCCGTCCTGTCCATAGGCAACTTGTGAATAATTGTCGTTTTTACCTTGGGTCTGTGAAGCCTTCGCTAATCCTGCACCGGGTTGAAATGCAACAAAAAAACTGAGCATCATGATTAAAAAAATTGCAAATTTCCGTTTCATGTGTAACCTCCCTGATTTTTGAATTTTTAGATAATTTACCGATATATGTATACCCTTTGAGTTTGTTTGCAAACGTTCCCTTGCAATTGGGCATACTGGTAGACACCGGCAATCAGGAAGGGAAGATAAATTATGAACGGAAATCTCCCGGTGATCGGGATTACAGTTTCTTCGACCATGCATCAGGACAACCTGAGTTCAATATTAAATACGGCCTACAGCAAAGCCATGATTCAAGCAGGAGGCTTGCCTTTACTAATACCGACCGTAGACGTTGAAGCAGCCCGGAGAACCCTGGATCTTTGTGACGGTCTCCTGCTTCCTGGAGGTGATGACATCGATCCATCCTTTTTTGGTGAAGATCCAATACCTCTCCTTGGAAAAGTAAATCCACTGCAGGACGAATGTGAAATCGGTGTGCTGAAAGCAGCATTAGATAAGAACAAGCCCATTTTAGGCATCTGCCGGGGAATGGGCATTATCAACATCGCACTTGGCGGCACGATGATACAGCATGTGGACATCGAGATCACAAATCCGATCAAACACCATCAAGAGGCGGCCCGAAGTATGCCCACTCATTCGATTACTGTTGAGGAAAATTCCCTGCTGTATGATCTTACAGAGAGAAAGACCGAGTTAAAGGTTAACAGTTTTCACCATCAGGCGGTTAAAAAGGCTCCCTCCAGACTCCGCCCTGTGGCTTATGCCTCCGATGGTGTGATTGAAGCCATCGAATCAATGGAGAAAGGTCAATTTATCCTCGGTGTCCAATGGCATCCAGAAGAACTGAATAGTTTCCTGCCACATACAGCATTGCTGGATAAGTTCATTAATGCCTGCAGGTCCAACAAAAAAAGGCTTCAGTAAGCAAATACTGAAAGCCTTTTTGCATTATTCGTCATTCAATTTTGTCAGCGGATCAACAGCCGGCCCTTCCACAACTTCTCCTTCATAGGAAAACCTTGAACCATGACAAGGACAATCCCACGTCCGTTCGGCGTTGTTCCAGGCCACTTCACAGCCCAAATGAGTGCAGGTGGTATCCACCACATAAAGCTGGCCGCGCTCATCCTTATAGGCACCCGCTCTTTTTCCATTATAGGTAACTGGAGCACCTTCATCCGGTCCAAGCTCTGCCGGCGTACGGTCAGGCATCTCCAATTTTCCTTCTACCAAATGTTTGGCAACGTCAGCATTTTCAACAACAAGCGTTTTCAAGCCTGGATCCGCTTTAAATCTCTGGGGAGTAAAGACTTCCCGGTACGGATTTTCCCGGTCCAAAATTAAATCTCTCACCAGCATTCCTGCGAAAATTCCGTTGGTCATCCCCCATTTTCTGTAGCCTGTGGCAACCAGTATATTGCTATGGACAGAGGTAATGGGCCCGATGTAAGGGATTTTATCCAGCGTTACCAAATCCTGAGCAGACCAGCGGTACGGTATATCAGTGGCTGCCAGCACGTCTTCGCTGAATTTGCGAAGCGCCTCATAGTGTTTTTCAGTATTATCATCCTGTCCGGTCTTATGGCTTTCACCGCCGACAATAAGTAACTTTTCACCGTTACTTTCAGTGTATCTGATTGACCGGGTCGGACTGTCTGCGCTTAAGTACATTCCTCCCGGATACTCCATTGCGGTTTTCACACCAATGGAGTAGGAGCGTTCGGGATGCATTCTCGCAAAGTAAAATCCTGCTCCGTCATAAAATGGGAAGTGGGAAGCAACAACTGCATGGTGGCAACGAACCTTATGCCCTTCTCTTGTAACGACAACCGGCTGTGGTCCGGTTTCGATGTCAGATGCAGTGGTTCCTTCAAATATTCTACCCCCGCTTTTTACAAATTCATCGGCCAGTGCTGCCAAATATTTTACCGGATGAAACTGGCCCTGCTTTTTCATGGAAACGGCGCCAAGAACCGGAATATTCAATGGAATGGAATCCAGATATTCACAATCGATCCCAAGTCTTTGATAAGCATCATATTCTTTTTTCACCTGTTCCAGGTACTGCTCGGATTCTGCATAAATAATGGCATCCTGTTCGGAAAAGTCACAGTCAATTCCATGTTCCTGAATGGTTGATTTAACAAAATTCAGTGCTTCATTATTGGCTTCATAATATTGCCTTGTCACTTCCTCACCAAAGTGCTGAATCAATTCATTATAAATGACACCATGCTGGCTCGTGACTTTTGCTGTTGTATGGCCTGTCGTCCCATTTAACAGCTTTCCTCCTTCAAGCAGGATAACATTTTGTCCCTCTTTGCTTAATAGATAAGCGGTGGTAATTCCGCTAATTCCGCCTCCAATAACAACGACATCCGCTTCGTCGTCAGCTCTCAATTGTTCATATTCCTTCACTGTAAAGGAATCTCTCCAATAGGATTCGGAAAAATGCGGCAGTTTACTGTTTGTCATATTGTTCATTCCCTCCTGTCTTACCTATTTTTCCCTGTTTTTCTTTTTTCATGTCATCATTGCCTTACTTTTACTCATATACCCAATTATCGGGAAAATAAAAAAACCGTGGAACTCATAATGAGTTCCACGGTTTTCCTGATTAGATTCGCTTTGCTCCCAAATAGCGTGCCTTCCAATAACTGTTGTCCATGGAAACAATCGCAACACCATTGGAGGAAGTTGCAGAAATAAACTGATTGCTTCCAACATAAATGCCGACATGTGAAGCACCTGTGGTATAGGTTGTAAAGAAAACAAGATCTCCTGCCTGCAGGGTCGTAACTTTTGTGCCCTGCTTGTACATGTCTGCGGTTGTTCTTGGAAGTGTAATTCCTGCTGATTTGTTAAACACATAATCAACATAGCCACTGCAGTCAAAACCGGATGGTGATGTACCGCCCCATACGTAAGGTACACCTATGTATTGTTTTGCTGTTGAAACAATATGTGAGGCATTGTATGAATTCGTTACGCCCAATGCCTTGAATGTTGCAGGTCCGGCAATTCCATCAGCCGAAAGACCCTTTGCTTTTTGAAAACTCATGACAGCGCTTTGCGTGTAGGTTCCAAAATAGGTAGTCGGTGTTCCGCTGTAGGAAAAATAGCCTTTTGTTTTTAAAGTTTGCTGTAAATCTCTTACTTCAGAATGTGTCATACCGTATTTCAACGTGTGATCTCCGAGTGCAGCTTCTCCAACAATTGGATTTGCAGCTAATATGCCTGCAATTCCTAACCCCATAAGTAATTTTTTCAACTCGTGCTTTCCCCCTAAAATTTTCTTGCAATACCAATAAATCTATCTTATAAAAATTTCTTAACAAAACTATTTTAGTAAGGTTACAGTTATGTTACAAATTTCTACATGTTTCCCCCGTTCCCACCATTTTACTTCATTTCACGTCGAAAAATGCATGAAACTTCTTTGTGAATTTCTGCAGGTTTTAGCCGATTGTAGTATAATTAATCATTGTCTGCTTTCAAAGGCAGCCGTTTTACTCTCTCTTTTTTGGAAAGGAGATTTTATGCTTAATCTTGCACAGCAAATATTAGAACGTCATTTCGGCTATCCTTCCTTTCGTCCTGGACAGGAAGCGGTAATTAAAAGCATTTTTAAAGGAAAGAACACGCTTGGCATCATGCCGACAGGAGGCGGAAAATCACTCTGCTACCAAGTGCCGGCCATGCTGCTCGAAGGCGTTACGCTCGTTATTTCACCTCTGATTTCCCTTATGAAGGACCAGGTGGATTCCCTGGAAAACGCAGGAATACCCTCTACATATATTAATAGTTCATTATCGGATATGGAAATTCAGGAGCGTTTGCAGAATGCTCAAAAAGGCGCATATCAGCTGATTTATGTTGCCCCTGAGCGGCTTGAAGCCCACAGTTTCAGAAGATTAATCGGCCAGATCCGTGTTTCGATGATTGCCATTGATGAAGCCCACTGTATCTCACAATGGGGACATGACTTTCGTCCAAGCTATCTTCGAATTAAAGATATGCTCGGAAGTCTGTATCCCCGCCCTGTCATCGTTGCCCTGACAGCTACGGCAACTAAGGAAGTGACAGAAGATATCTGCTCACAGCTGAATATTGAAGAAACAGTAGTGACCGGCTTTGGAAGGGAAAACCTTACCTTTTCTATTATCAAGGATGAAGTGAAACGCGACTTTCTATTAAAATACATTGAAAAAAATCAATCCAGCCCGGGTATCATTTACGCCGCTACACGAAATGAGGTGGATCAGCTTCACGGACTGCTGATTAAACAAGGGTATCGAACGTCAAAATATCATGCAGGACTGTCTGAAGAGGAACGTGCTGAATCCCAAAACCAGTTTATCTACGATGATACTTCAATCATGGTGGCAACCAATGCATTCGGAATGGGAATTAACAAAACCAATGTCCGGTTTGTCATTCATTACAACCTGCCACGCAATCTCGAAGCCTATTATCAGGAAGCCGGACGTGCGGGAAGGGATGGCGAACCAAGCGAATGTCTGCTGTTCTTCTCACCCCGGGATGTACAGCTCCAAAAGTTTCTGATTGAACAAAGCACACAGGATGAAACGAGAAAAGGCAGCGAATACAAAAAGCTTCAGTTGATGACAGACTATTGCCATACCGAACAATGCCTCCAGCGGTTTATCGTGGAATATTTCGGGGATGAACCCGCCGCGAATTGCGGCAAATGCGGCAACTGTACAGACGAGCGTGATCAAAAGGAGATCACTACGCAGGCGCAGATGGTTTTTTCCTGCGTCAAGCGGATGAATGAACGGTTTGGGAAAACCGCTGTTGCCCAGGTACTCAACGGTTCCCGGACTAAACGGCTGCAGGAGCTTGGACTCACCTCCCTGTCCACCTATGGACTGATGAAGGATGTTTCCCAAAAAGAAATCATGCAGCTGATTGACTATCTAACCGCTGAAGGATTGCTTCAATTATCCGACAGTCAGTATCCAGTGTTAATGCTTACCCAGCAGGCCATACATGTTCTCAAGGGAGAAGAAAAGGTGTACCGGAAGGAAAAGCGGAAGATGGTTGTCAGGGTTGCACAAAACAATGAACTGTTTGAACACCTCAGAGCTTTGCGAAAGGAACTGGCAGATCAGGAAAACGTCCCTCCATATGTTGTATTTGCTGACAGTGCATTGAAAGAAATGAGTGAAAAAATTCCTCAGACGGAAGAGGAAATGCTGACGATCAAAGGGGTCGGCCAGGTCAAATTTGAACGCTATGGTGCCCTCTTTCTTGAAGCGTTAAAAGGACAGGCAGCAGAGAAAGCAGTTACCGAGAAAAGGGCTGAAACAAATCAAAAAAACAGTCATCTCGAATCCTATGCCCTTTTCAATGAAAATCACACCATTGACCGCATTGCGCAAATCAGAAACCTTTCTGAACAGACGGTAGAAAACCATCTGCTGCGATGTGCGGAAGAAGATATGTCCTTCGACTGGAGCCGGATTATCCCCGATGGACAGGAAGAAAAAATACTGAATGCGATTGAAAAGCTGGGGTCTGAAAAATTAAAGCCATTAAAAGATGAACTTGGTGAGGAAACATCCTATTTTGCCATCAAAGCAGTAATGGCAAAACATCGCACACAGCCAATCCATTAAAAAAGGAAGCCATGAAGGCTTCCTTTTGTTATACTTCAACACCTCTTTGTCTCTGGTCCAGATAAAATTTGGTCGCCCAAAGACTAATGAGCAGAATAAGCTCAAAGGCATTGGTTACAGCTGTGCTGTTCAAATTAAGTGGTATGGCGCTGCCTGCCGTCATAATCACCGCTCCGGCGAGCATCCAGATCCAATGCTGCCGTTTTAAAATATAAAAACCGGCTGCCAGCAATGGAATTATGGTAATCAGCACCATAAGCGGCGGACCGCCCGATTCGGCATTCACGTACCGAAGTGCGCCAAATTTTTCTTCCACTTTCAATTTAACATCCTTGGTTTCCGTCACAAATTCCAGTACGATCAGCACGAAGGTGAATACAAGAAAGGAACGCTTGGCATTTTTGGTTTTCGCCCACCTTACCCCGGATTCCCTTATGACATAGTAAGAAAACATAACAAGCATTGGTGTGAAAAGTGCATGGAAAATAAAGCGGTAATAACTTAATTTTTCAAGAAAAGAGCCGCTCCCTATCCATTTTCCAATGGCAATCACTCCATTGTCATACACAAGTCCCAACGTTACAAAAACGAGCAGATTGCCAAGCGTAAATAATCCGGTTTGGTTGGCCCGGTAAAACCCGATCAAAAGCAAAGCCACGTATCCTATTGTAAAAAAAGCATAAATCAAAGAATCCATCCTTTTCTCCCTTCAATGAAAATTTTACTGGCAATGAAAAAAGCAATGAGCACTCCGCTCATTGCACCTCTTGAAAGTAATCTTTATAAAACCCGCCAATCTTGCCTGAATTGTCCAATACAAAATAGAATTCCTCGGTTTCATTTTTCACTTCATAGGTTTTGCCTTCTGTAAGCACACGATTTACCATATACTTTGCAGCGTTCGTATGTACACATTTTACCTTTTTAACGGTTTCCTTGTTATTCCAAGTTTGATGAATCATTTTTCTGCCTCCTTATCTGCTTGCTTATTATTTTAAAGGAATATGTTCTTTTTTTAAAGGGATGCAAACAAAAAGAAAAGCCCGAGGTAAATCAGGCCTTTCTATTCGAAATCATCAGGATTTTTATCTTCTTTTCTTTTTTCAGATTTATCAGGGTCACGTTGAGGATCAATATCCTGATGTCTCGTTTCTTTTTCTTTTTGTTCGACAGACTCATTGTTTGTTTCGTTATTGTTTTCTGGCATGTCCATCCCTCCCTGTCAATAAAATTACTGTACCCTTTTTAACATGATTTAAACGGTTTTAATCTCAGGGAAAACAAACTTATTCAGCAAATAAAAATCGTCTGGCAGACGAACAAAACCGCTTAAAAGATGAGGAAAATCAACGGAGATAGAAAAAAGCGCCTGAGGGCGCTTTTTTATTATGCAGTTTTACTTGCCATTTCGAGATCAAGTACCGCTTGTTCGCTCTGTTTCTCATCGAATTCATTCTCGCTTTTGGAAACCACGATTGTAGCAATCCCATTACCGATCAAGTTTACAATCGCACGGGCTTCACTCATAAAGCGGTCAACTCCAAGAAGCAATGCCAGCCCTTCAACAGGAATGACCTGCATGGCGGAAAGGGTTGACGCCAGGACTATAAATCCTCCTCCTGTTACAGCAGCAGCTCCTTTGGATGTAAGCATAAGCACGGCAATGATGGTTAATTGCTGTGTCAGACTTAAATCTACATTGAAAACTTGAGCCAGAAAAACAACAGCCATGGAAAGGTAGATGGAGGTTCCATCCAGGTTAAACGAATAACCCGTTGGAATGACAAGTCCTACTACTGATTTAGAGCAGCCGAACTTTTCCATTTTGTTCATCATGCGCGGAAGTACAGATTCCGATGAACTTGTTCCAAGAACAATCAGAATTTCATCTTTAATGTATCTCAGGTATTTCCATAAACTAAAGCCATACATCTTACAAATGATATTCAATACAACTACTACGAATAAGAACATGGTGGTATATACTGAAATCATCAATTTTCCTAGCGGCAAAAGAGAAGCAAGTCCGAAGTTGCCGATTGTAAATGCCATCGCGCCAAATGCGCCAATAGGTGCCGCTTTCATAATGTAGCCTACTACATTAAAGAAAACCGTAAGCAGCTTATCAAAGAAATCAATAACAGGTTTTCCTTTGTCTCTCAAGGCTGTCAGCCCCACCCCAAACAGAATGGAAAAGAACAGAACCTGCAGGATATCACCTTTCGCAAACGCATCAACCATATTGCTCGGAACGATATGGGTGAAGAAGTCGAGCCAGTTGATGCCGCCTTCTCCCCCTTCGGATGTGAACTGCGAAACATCCCCTTTTTGCAGCTTATCAAAGTCCAGTCCAGCTCCAGGCTTAATAAGGTTAACAACAATGAGGCCGATCACCAGGGCAAAGGTTGTTACTACTTCAAAATAGATAAAAGCTTTTCCTCCGACTTTCCCTACCTTCTTCATGTCTCCCATTTTTGCAATCCCTAAAACAATGGTAAGAAAAATAATCGGGGCAATGACCATTTTAACGGCATTGATAAATGTATCACCGAGCGGTTTCATTTGCTTGCCCGCATCCGGCCAGATCAGCCCTACTGTAATACCAAGAATAATCGCAATTACGACTTGAAAGGTCAGGTTTTTAAACAATGGTTTCATGGTTTTCCTCCTTATGAAAAACTGAAAGCGTTATCACCGATAAAACGATGATAACGCTTTCTGAAAATTTAGTGAATATTTAGGTGATATTGTCCTTTTTGGTCTTTTTGGTCTTCCTCGCTAATTCTCCCGGTTTTTCATCAAGTAACGGTTAATCGGCCTGCCCACTCCTCCATATTGTACATCGAGCTTAATTTCACCGGTCTTCTCCAGATACTCAAGATACCTTCTGGCGGTTACCCTGGCAATACCGACTCCTTCAGCTACTTCTTCGGATGATCTCCCTCCCGATTGGTCTTTTAAAAATCCGATGATCTGCATGAGTGTGTTTTGGCTCAGCCCTTTTGGTATGTCCTCTTGTTTGCGGTCCGGCACCGCTCCCACTGACAGAAGTGCATCCACCTCTTTTTGGGACATATCCCCCTGCATATAAAGCTGCAGCCGGTATTGCTTGTACCGTTCCAGTGCCTGCTGGATTCTCTCGAATTTGAACGGCTTGATAATATAATCTACCGCGCCCTGCTGCAGCATCGTTTGTATAGTCTGCCTGTCATTTGCAGCGGAAATCACGATGACATCTACTCTAGACTGCTGTTTTCGAATCTCATGGATGGTATGTATTCCGTCGTGCTTAGGCATATAAATATCAAGGACGACAAGATCGGGCTGCAATTTATTGATCTGTTTTATTCCCTCCGCTCCATTTGCGGCCATTCCAGCCACTTTAAAGCCGGGAACCTTTTCAATAAATGCCCGGTTGATTTCCAAAACCATAGGATCATCTTCTATTAACAGTACGTTTATATTATTGTTTCTCATTGCATTTCTCCTTTATTTCATAGGAAATGTGATATAAAAGCTGGTTCCGCCGCCCGGGAAGGATGATAGCGAGATTTCTCCTTTCCCCTTGCTCACGATATCTTTTATGAGATAAAGCCCGAGCCCGAGTCCCTTGTCTCCCTTGGTGGTGATTCCTTTTTCAAAGATAGAAGGAAGAAGATCTTCAGAAATTCCAGGTCCGTTATCTTCAACAAGCAGCGCACATATTTCATGATCCTGTTCGATACTGACGTCGATTCTTTTAGAAAAAGAGTCGGTTTCATTCAGGGCATAAAATGAGTTTTCAATTAAATTTCCCAGAATAATAACGAAATCATGCTCATTCAGATGGGAAGGAAGATACTCCAGATGGCTTTGACTGTCAATATTAACCTCTATTTGCAGTTCTTTTCCTCTGCTGACTTTGCTTAACAGCAAACCGGCAATGCTGTCGTTCCGAATGTTCTTTGTAACCAGCCGGGTTAAGTTTTCCTGCTGTTTCGTAATATCAAAGACATATTGCAGGGCTTGATTTTTTTTGTTCAGCTGAATAAGTCCGGCTATCGTATGCAGTTTATTCAAATGTTCATGATTTTGAATGCGCAGAGCTTCCACAAACGCCTTTACCCCCGTCAGCTCTTCCGCCATTTTCGCCACTTCTGTCCGGTCCTGGAAAATGGCAACCGCTCCAATTACGGATTTTTCCACTTTAATGGGGATCCTGTTACTCATAATAATGTTACCGCTCACATTAATTTCCTGATTAAACACGGCTTTTCCGTATTCAATAATCTCGGGCAAACGGGTATCCGGAATAACGCTCCGTATCGGCCTTCCAAGAAGATGGCCCCTCACATTGAAAATCTCTTTTGCCCTTTCATTAAAAATAGTAATCGTTTCATTCATATCTATGGCAATTACACCCTCATGCATGGCATGAAATGCAGCAGTGCTTTCTTCATACATGCGCACAATCTGATGGGGTTCAAGTTCGAACATCTGCTGTTTAATGTGCCGTGCAAGCATCCATGAACCTAAAAGGCCAAAAAGAAGCGTCAGAAACATAATGAGTGCAATCTGTGTTTTCAATCCCTGGAGTATTTCCAGATAACCTGGCAGAATGCTCCCGACAATGACCACACCAACCTGTTCAAGCTTTTCATTCTTTATCGGCATAAAAGCCCGGACCGCGATTCCAAGGTCTCCTTTCGCTTTTGAAAGATAGGTGTGATCCGCAAAAGCAGGACCTTCGTCCGCACCTGAAGACTCCGTGCCAATTAATCGTTGAACCGGATGTGAGTAGCGGATGCCATCCATGTTTAAAACAACAATATAATCGGTGTTATTGATCACGCGGATGTTTTCGACTATAGGATTGATCACTGCCGCGCCATTCTTTCTTTGAATTTGTTTTTGTACATCCGGCAACTGTGCCACCGTTCTGGCGGTGATCATTCCCCTCTTTCCCAGCTCATCTTCTCTCATATCAACAATTTTTCCGGTAATAATAATCCCGCCAATCAAAAGGGAGAAGAGAACGATTCCAAAAGAGAGAAAAATAATCTTCCACCGGATGGGCAATTTCAGAACATTCATGACCGTCTTCCTTCCGTAAATTCTACAGAACATTGTATCATGGTTTTTAAGATATGCTAGACTGTAAAGAGGAAATAAAAGCCTTATGGAAAACTAAAGGACGCGGAGAATAGAAAAGCATGAAAACGTTTATAGGAATTGCCTTATTTCTTGTCACAGGACTTTTGCTTTCATTTTATATTGGTTTTCACTTTGATTTTTCTGAGCGAAAGCTGGTTTCCGATGATGACCAGGAAGGCATTAAAGAACAGATCGTTATTAAATTCAGTCATGTGGTTGCAGAAAATACGCCGAAAGGGCTGGCTGCCCGAAAATTTGCCGAGCTGGTGGACCAAAAATCGAACCATAAAGTCAAGGTGGAGGTATTTCCAAACGGCAGCCTTTACTCGGACAAAGAAGAACTCCAGGCCCTGCAGGACGGGGACGTCCAAATGATTGCTCCCGCGACATCAAAGCTCGGGAGCATCTCTCCCAAATGGCAGGCCCTTGATCTTCCGTTTGCATTCCCTACCGAAGATGCCATTAATGAAGGGCTGGACGGAACCATTGGAAAAACACTGCTGTCCTCACTCAGCAGCCATAACATTAAAGGGCTGGGATTCTGGGTGAACGGGTTAAAGCAGATTACCAACAAAAACCACGCCATCATCTCTACTGATGATTTTAAAGGACGTAAATTCAGAATTATGTCGAGCTCAGTTCTGGAAAAACAATTCGATCTTCTTGGCAGCCAAAGCGTACCAATGGATTTTAATGAAACGTACAAAGGCTTGGAATCCGGGGAAGTGGATGGAGAGGAAAATACAATTTCCAATATCTATTCCAAAAAATATTACAGGGTGCAAAATCACATGACAATCAGCAACCATGGATTCCTTGGATATGCCATACTGATCAACCACAAGTACTGGAACTCCCTGCCTAGAGATGTGCAAACAATCATCCAGGACGCCATCAAAGAAACGGTAGTGTGGAATCAAAAGCATTATATCTCCATGAATAAAAAACAGCTGAACTCGATCAAAAAGGAATCCGATATTCAGATTCATACGCTGAGTGCGGGAGAGAAACAGAAGTGGACAGAAAAACTCCAGCCTCTTTATCAACAGTATGAACCTGCTGCCGGAAAATCGCTGATCCGAAAAATTGAGCAACTACAGCGCAAATACCAGTAAAAAAACGCCTCTCAAAAGAGGCGTTTTTACTTTTAGAGAACGCCCCTTAAAGGCGTTCTAATTTGGAAGCACCAGTTGTTCCTGCTGCAGAAATTGGATGGTTTCTTTGTCGTTGGAGGTTGGAAGCTGGAATCTTTGCTTGTAGGTTTCCTGCCCCTTCCCTGTAACAAAAACCCAATCGCCGTCCTTCGCTTCTTTCCAGGCGTGTTCTATTGCTTTTGTACGATCAGTAATAATGATCACATTATCCTTCGCATTATCTTCTTTCAACCGTTCCAGTTCACCAATCATTTCTTCCGCCGGGACTTCATTCAAATCATCAAAGGTAAGGATCAGGTGATCGCATTCAGAGGAGCAAAGATCAACAATTTCACGTCGTTTTGTTACATCCCTGTTGCCTCTAAATCCTAAAATATGAATGATCCGCTCTGCGTTCTCCCGTTTGGCGGTCTGATAGCAATACTCAATCGCATCTTTCGTGTGTGCATAATCCACGATAAATGTAGCTCCAAAAGAATGGCTGTATGTTTCAAACCGGCCGGGTACACCAGGGAACTTATCCAATGAAGCAATCACTGTCTCAAGCGGAAGCTTCATTTTCGAAATGGTCAGCAGTGCACCGATTGTATTCCATACATTATGAAGTCCGGGCAGCGGCAATTGAAAGATGTATTCATTCAACTCATGCTTCATTTTAATCACGGGAAAGTATTCAGTACAAACATTGACCAGTTTTAGGTCATCATGATTATTGGTTCCAAACGACGAAACATCATGACCGGATGCTTCAACCTGTTGTATGAGCTTTCTTCCCCATTCGTTATGTGAAGCAATGACAGCTGCTCCATTGTTCTTCATTTGTTTGAAAAGCTTGGATTTCACATTGAAATATTCTTCAAGACTTTCATGATAGTCCAGATGGTCATGGCCGAGGTTGGTAAACAGCGCATAATCGAACAATATTCCTTCCACTCGCTGCTGCTCAATGCCATGTGAAGATACTTCCATAATCACAACTTCATCCCGGCTTTCGGCAAGGAGGGCCTGCAATTCAAGAGGATCAGGTGTTGTATTTTTTGATACAATCTTTTCGTTGTTCACAATGTTATGAACGGTCCCAATCAAAGAGCATGTTTTTCCTGCTTTTTCGATCATGTGCTTTAACAAATAAGCAGTAGTGGTTTTACCGTTTGTTCCTGTAATTCCGATCATTACATGATTTTGATAAGGGTGGCCAAAATACTGGCTTGCGAGATGAGCCAGTGCTTTTCTTGAATCCGGCGTCTGATAGTAAGGAATATCCAGGTCGGCTGGAGGCTGTTCACCGATAACAGCCACAGCACCTTTATCAATCGCCTGCTGGATATACCGGTGACCGTCCGCGGCAAACCCCTTGATTGCTACAAACAGGTCACCGGGACCGATTTTTTTTGAATTAAAATGGATGGCGTTGATCGAAATGGAAGGAAGATGATTTACACGGTCTGTGATGGTTATTTCTTTTAGCAGTTCGTCCAATATCATGCATGTGTGCTCCCCTTTTTTACTGTAGATTGAGCTCTATACATATCATTTCGCTAAAAGGGAGATTTTATCGTACTTCCATTCGACATCTTTCGATTTTGTTTGGATTAATTTACTGTATTCAAGTCGAGCAATTCGTAAGTTAGCTCGGTCTGGCCGTTCTTCCAGGTCATTTCATTTATTTTCGCAATCGCCACCGGCTTTGTTTCTTTTGTTTTACGGATTTCGAGCGGAATATCCAACGGGTACAGGCGGTACCCTTCTTTTGTCAGCGTGTAAAGATTTGAGGATTTCAACCGGATTTCTTTATTCTTTGTCACAATCATCGTATTCAATTCCATCGGCATACCCATTGAAACAGCCCCTTTGTTTTTTATTTTCTCCGTCTTTATTGTAATGCGGGAACAAACTTTTGCCTATATATTTGCAAACAAAAAAGCCGGGGAAATATTTTCCCCGGCCAAATTAAAATCAGCCTTGAAGCAATAGTGATTCAGGATCTTCCAGCATTTCTTTAACTTTTGCAAGGAAGCTTACTGCCTCACGTCCATCCACGATACGGTGATCATAAGAAAGGGCAATATACATCATCGGACGGTTCTCCATTCGCTCTGCATCAATAGCTACAGGGCGTAATTTAATGCCGTGCATTCCAAGAATACCAACTTGCGGGGCATTCAAAATCGGAGTGGACATTAAGGAACCAAAGATTCCGCCGTTTGTAATTGTGAACGTTCCGCCTTGAAGTTCGGAAAGCGTCAATTTATTGTCTCTGGCTTTTTTACCAAGAGAGAGGATTTCTTTTTCGATACCTGCAAATGAAAGCTTGTCAGCATCACGTACTACAGGAACGACAAGACCTTCTTCAGCTCCAACTGCAATTCCGATGTCATAAAACTTTTTAAGAAGAACTTCATCTCCCTGAATTTCAGCGTTAAGAAGCGGGAACTGCTTCAATGCGCCGACAACGGCTTTAGTAAAGAATGACATGAAGCCAAGCTTTACGTCGTTTTGCTGAAGGAAAGCATCTTTTCTGCGTTTGCGGATGTCGTTGATCGCTGTCATGTCGACTTCGTTGAACGTGGTCAGCATTGCAGCCGTTTGCTGTACCTCAACAAGACGCTTGGCAATGGTTTGACGGCGGCGGGAAAGCTTTACCCGTTCTACCGGTTTTCCTGGAACATCCGCAGTTTTTGGAGCACTTGCCGGCTTTTTCTCAGGTGCCTTCGATGCTTTTTGTTCAGGCTGAGCCGCTTTTTCAGAAGCTGCTTTTACATCTTCAGGGCGTACACGTCCGAGCGGGTCACGGGCTTCAACCTTGGAAAGGTCAATGCCGAGCTCACGGGCAAGCTTGCGTGCTGCCGGAGATGCCAAAGGACGGTCTGTTTCTTTGCGCTCTTCAGTCTGCTGGACTTCCTGCGGCTGCTTTTCCTGTGCTGTTCCAATTGGTTCAACTGCAGGCTGTTTTTCTTCCGCTTTGCTTGCAGGTGCTTCTGCCGCTGGAGTTGCTTCTCCGCCGGCTTCGCCATTTTCTTTCAATACAGCAATAACGTCTCCCACTTCAACGGTATCGCCTTCTTCACGAAGAACTTCCTGGATAATACCATCATAGTCAGCGCTGATTTCAATATTAACTTTGTCGGTTTCAAGCTCGACGATATTATCGCCTTTCTTAACATTGTCACCAACATTTTTTAGCCATTGTGCGATTGTGCCTTCTGAGATGGATTCTGCTAATTCTGGTACTTTAATTTCAATCACGTTCATTGCCTCCCTCTTGAGTTACCGATTTTGCTTGCTCAGCTCGCAAAGCGACTGTTACAATACGTTCTTGTTCTTTTTTATGGATTTCAGGATCTCCGCCTGAAGGACTGGACCGGTCGGGACGTCCAATATACTTAACAGTGCCGCCAGCCGGTGTAAGGGCACGCAATTTGGATTCAATGTAGGCCCATGATCCCATGTTTTTCGGCTCTTCCTGTACCCATGCGACTTCCTCAAGATGAGGGTAGCGTTCAAAAATAGCTTTGATATCATTTTTCGGGAACGGATACAGCTGCTCAACTCGCAATACATGCAGGTGATCCAGTTCTTCGGTTTTACCATCTGCTTCTGCAGCAAGGTCAATAGCCACTTTACCCGTTGCCAGCACAATGCGTTTTACCTTATCCGCATTCTTTCCAAGTCCCTCTTGTTCAATAACAGGATTGAACTTGCCGTTGCCAAGAAGCTCTCCATTAGAAGAAGTTCTTGGGTTTCTGAGCAGGCTCTTCGGTGTCATAATGACAAGCGGACGAACCTCTTCTTTACCAAGAATGGCCGCTTGTCGGCGAAGGATGTGGAAATACTGTGCAGCACTTGAAAGGTTTGCTACTGTCCAGTTGTTTTCTGCAGCCAATTGAAGGAAACGTTCAATACGGCCGCTGGAGTGTTCTGGTCCTTGTCCTTCATAACCATGAGGCAGAAGAAGTACAAGTCCTGACTTTTGACCCCATTTAGCTCTTCCTGCAGATACAAACTGGTCGAATAAAACTTGCGCCGCGTTGGCAAAATCGCCATACTGTGCTTCCCAAAGTACAAGCGTTTCCGGAGCAAACACGTTGTATCCGTACTCAAAACCAACAACGGATGCTTCTGAAAGCGGACTGTTATGAATGCCGAAAGATGCTTTTACCTGCGGGATATGGTGAAGCGGTGAAAACAGCTTTCCGTCTTTGCTGTCATGCAATACAAGATGACGCTGTGCAAATGTTCCGCGCTCTGAATCCTGTCCGGTAATCCGGATTGGTGTACCGTCGCTCAGAATGGAAGCAAACGCAAGGGTTTCAGCCAAAGCCCAATCGACCTTGTTGCCTTCATCCAGTGCATTTACCCTTCTTGCCAGAATTCTTTCGAGTTTCGGATAAACAGTAAATCCTTCCGGCCGCTCAAGAAGCGCCTTATTGATCTCTTTCAGCTGATCCAAAGGAACGGCGGTATCAACAGCAGGAATCCCTTTAACGATGGACTCAGGAACCTCTATGTCTTTTACTTCTCCGTCTTTTGACACGCCTTTAACCTTTTCATATTCTGCCTGAAGCTGCTGCTGGACTTCATTATCCATCTCGTCGCCTTTGCCTTCAGGAATAACGCCTTCTGCTTCTAATTGCTTGGCGAACAGGGCACGGACGGTTGGATGGCTGTTTACTTTGGCATATTTCCCAGGCTGGGTAACAGCTGGATCATCCATTTCGTTGTGGCCAAAACGTCTGTAACCAATTAAGTCAATCAGGAAGTCTTTTTGGAACTTCATACGATATTGATAAGCGAGTGCCACAGCTGCCATACAAGCAATTGGATCGTCAGCGTTCACGTGAACAATCGGGATTTCATATCCTTTTGCAAGGTCACTCGAATATTTCGTAGAACGTGAGTCAGCACTCTCTGTTGTAAATCCAATCATATTGTTGGCGATGATATGAACCGAACCGCCTGTTTGGTACCCTCTCAGCCTGCTGAGGTTAAGGGTTTCAGCAACGATTCCCTCACCAGGAAAAGCTGCATCTCCATGAATGGAAATAGCAAATGATTTATTGACATCCTGTTTTGGATAGCCCGGCTCTGTACGGACTTCCTGAGCTGCTCTTGTGTAACCGCAAACAACCGGATTAACAAATTCAAGATGGGATGGGTTATTTGCCAGTGTTAGCGTGGCTGCTGCGCTGGATTCCTCGATGGAACGGTCAGCACCCAGGTGATATTTCACATCTCCGGTCCAGCCAAAGTTAATGCCTCTGGAACCTTCAGAAGGGATAAGCTCTTTATTCGGCGAATGATGAAATTCTGCAAAGATCTTCTCGTACGGCTTCCCTAATGTATGGGCAAGCACATTCAGGCGTCCGCGGTGAGCCATGCCGATCATGACATTGCTGGTGCCGCCCTTCACGCTTTGATGAATCATTTCATCAAGCATAGGTACAAGAATGTCCAGTCCCTCAATGGAGAAACGTTTTTGTCCTACAAATGTTTTGTGCAAAAACTTCTCAAAGCCTTCCACTTCAGTCAGGCGCTGCAATAATTCAATCTTTTCTTCGTTAGTCATTTCAGGATAAATGTATCCTGATTCCACCATATTATTTAACCAGGTTTGTTCTTCCTCTACATGTACATGGCTGAATTCGTATGCCATGGACTTAGTATAGATTTCCTTCAAACGCAGGATGGCTTCAAGGCCATTTTGAACATCTCTTGGTGCTTCCGCCCAGATTAAAGAGGCTGGAATCGTTTTCAAGTCCGCCTCACTCAGTCCATAATTGGATGGATTAAGTAGTTTAATGTCTTTAGACACTTCTTCAAGGGGATGAATTTCAGCTGCCAAATGTCCGTAAATACGGATATTTTCAGCGAGTTTTGAAGCTGCCACGATTTTGCTGATGGAAGTTCCGCTTGGAGCCTGTTGAATGTCGGCAGTTTCTTGATTTGCTTCATCAGAAGATGGTGGCGGACCCCACTCTTCAAACTGTTTTCTTAGTTCCTCGTCAACTGAACCGGGATCAGCAGAATACTGCTCAAACAGCTCAATGACATAACCAAGGTTCGGTCCGTAGAATCCCTGCCAAGGAGAATCCTGGCTTGGACGGTTTGTACTCATCGGTTGATACCCCCTGCTGCATTTTAATTGCAAATTTTAACATCTTAAATAGGAGAACGACAAGAAGTTCTCAAAATGCCTGTTTTTAAACGCAAAAGCAAACCTAATTCATTGAATTACATCCCCTGAATGATCAACAACAAAACGATTTTTTACAAATCTCGGTAAATTTCTCTCTTTTGCATTAAAGCGAAGGTATATGTTGAACTTCTGTATTAAACGTTTTCATGGTTATTTTAGCACAGTCTGAGCGTAGGTCAAAAGTAAAGTTACAAGAAAAATGACCGCTAGTTGCGAATTCCGCCCGAAAATTGTCACATTCCGTATGTTTTCTGCTTATTTTTAGCCTGTAAGCGGGTCAGCCACCTTGTTTTGGAAAATGAAAAGATAATAAGCGCCAGCCATATCAGGACAAAAGAAAAAAGACGGGTTCTCGAAAATTCCTCATGATAAAGGAAAACTCCCAAAATAAGCATGATTGTAGGTGCGATATATTGGAGAAACCCGATCATGGAAAGCGAGATACGTTTCGCTGCCTGAGCAAAGCATAGCAATGGGATTGCTGTTACAACCCCCGCTCCCATTAATAACAGGGTCACTGTGCTGCTTTGTGCGGCAAAGGCTTCTGTACCCCTTTGCTGTGCGAAAAAGATATAGACGAGCGCCAGAGGGGTCACAAACATTGTTTCATACGTCAGGCCGGTGACAGAATCGAAGCTTCCCACCTTTTTGGCCAGTCCGTACAAACCAAAGCTTAATGCAAGCGATAGTGCGACCCATGGAAAACGGCCATACTGAAACGTCAAGAGGCCAACTCCAGCCAGTGCCACAACAAAAGAGACCACCTGCCATGCATTCAGCTTTTCTTTTAAAACGATGATGCCTAAAAGAACGCTGATAAGCGGATTAATATAATACCCAAGGCTTGCCTCAACCACATGATTGGAGTTGACAGCCCAAATGTAAATCAGCCAGTTGGCGCTAATCAGCAGCGAAGAGGCCAGCACGGCAAAGAAATTTTTTTTATCCAAAAACAACCTCCGTAAATTTCCCGTAAATCCAGAGGTTCTTTTCATAAACACAATGATCAGCAGCATAAATGCAAAGGACCAAATAATGCGGTGGGCTAAAACATCCCCTGAACTTGCAGATTGCAGCGGTTTCCAGTATAACGGCAAAAATCCCCACATCAAATAAGAAAGTGCCGCGTACCAGATGCCGGCCGTTTGTTCATTTTGACTTTTCATGGCAGTAACCCCTATTCTCAAACAATTTTCTTATTCAATTATAGTGCTGCAGCACCCAAAGGCAAAATACTTTGCCCAAAACAAAGGAGCCGCTCAAATTGCTTAGCGGCTCCTTGTTGATTTCTATTACACTGTAAGTTTTTCCAGCTGATTTTTGACACTGCGGTTCACGGATTGCCAAAGCTCTTGATCACTCGTCAGTTTTTCTTTAAAGCTTCTGTACATCTCCTGCTGTTTTTGCTCAAATGCAGGATCATCTTTGAAAGGAAGCTTTCCCCTCTCCTGATCAATCAGGGTTTGCACTTCTGGCGATCGTGGCCCCCATACCGCTTTCTCATTTCCGTCCTGATCCATAAAGATAAACTTCGGAATGGCCCGGGAGGTCCCGTTGGTCAAATACTGGTCCATGAGCTCTAGATTTTCGTCCCTGATCAAATACCGCAATTCAATTCCGGCATACTCGGCGATCCGCTCTATGATGGGTACGCAGAGCATGGCATCCCCGCACCAGTCCGCTGTCAGAACAACCGCCTTGAGCTCCAGTACCGGCAGGCTCTGGTAAAAGTCTCTGTCTTCGTCGGAAAGTGTAAAACGGTCATAGATGGACTGCAGTTCCTCCTTATTGACGGTCATGCTGCCCCCATACTCTTCTTTCGTTAAACCATCGTTAAACCAATCGTTTAATCTTTTCATCCTGTTACCACCTTTATTAAAGTTTTATACAGGCTACAAATTCATAAACGTCAGTACGCCCATTACTGCCATCCCAATGGCTATGACAGCACCGAACAGTGTCATCCAAAGGGGATGCTTGTAAGAACCTACGATTTTTTTATTATAAGCTGCAACGAGCATTACTCCAAGAGTAATCGGTAGAATCAGCCCGTTTAATGCGCCGACGAATACAAGTAATTTTACTGGTTTCCCGATTATGATGTTGAGGATCGTGGACAAAAGGATAAATGTCACGATAAGCAGGTTACCATGCTTTTCAAGCTTCGGATGAAAGGTACGGATAAATGAAATTGACGTATAAGCTGCTCCAATAATTGAAGTTACAGCTGCCGACCACATGACAATCCCGAAAATCTTGTAGCCGATATTTCCTGCCGCATACTTAAACACCGATGCTGGTGGATTTCCCGGATCAAGGGTTACGCCGCTTGCGACGACTCCAAGCGCTGCCAGAAAAAGAAATATGCGCATGATTGAAGCGATACCAATGGCAGAGACTGCACTCTTATTCACTTCCCCAAGAGCTTTTTCTCCCTTTACTCCAGCATCCAACAGCCTGTGCCCGCCTGCAAAGGTAATGTACCCCCCAACAGTTCCTCCTACCAGCGTCACAATGGCGGTAAAATCAATTTTATCAGGAGCAAACGTTTTGGCAACCGCCTCACCAACCGGTGGAGACGAAGTTATTGCCACATAAACCGTGAGCGCAACCATGACAAAGCCGGCGACCAGAGAAAAACGGTCCATCGCTTTGCCCGCTTCCTTTACCAGGAAGATGGAGATCGCAATCGCCCCACTGATGGCTGCTCCAGCTTGCGGGGACAATCCGCCAAATATAACGTTTAAACCGAGTCCCGCACCGCCTACATTTCCGATATTAAACGCAAACCCACCGATTACGACAAGAAGGGCGATAAAAAAACCGAGCCCAGGCAAAAGCGTATTCGCAATATCCTGAGCTTTTCGTTCAGAAACGGCAATGATTCTCCATACATTGAGCTGTGCTCCTATATCAAGAAGAATGGATATTAAAATAACAAAACCAAAACTTGCAAGCAATGATTGTGTAAAGACTGTTGTTTGTACTAAAAATCCCGGTCCTATGGCGGACGTTGCCATCAGGAATGCCGCTCCCAACAGGAGCTGCCAATTGCTTTTTTGCTTCATCTGATTTCCTCGTTTCATCCGTAATTTATGCGTTGAATTCCTTCTTTCTCAAATGCCGAATTGATTTTCTCAGCAAACGAAAGTGCGTGCTCACCGTCTCCGTGAATACAAATAGTCTCCGCCTTTATGGAAATATCGCCAGCCGGGGTGTTCACCGTTCCTTGTTTGACCATTGTAATGACCTGGCTCACGGCATCTTCATCGTTTGTCAGCAAGCTGTCAGGCTGACTTCTTGGCGTAAGTGTCCCGTCCGGCTGATAGGTCCTGTCTGCGAACACTTCACTGCATGTCTGAAGCCCCGCTTCATCACCGGCATTAACCAGCTCACTTCCCGCCAGCCCGAAAAGAATGATCTCAGGATTCAGACTGTAAACAGCTTCAGCAATTCCCCTGGCAAGTTCCTTATTCACAGCTGCCATATTATAAAGTGCTCCATGCGGCTTAACATGGCGGATTTTTCCGCCTTCTGCCTGTACAAACGCATGCAATGCGCCTGTCTGGTAAAGTACATAGTCATAGGCTTCCTGCGGTGTAAGGGAAAAATTCCTGCGGCCAAAACCAATCAGGTCCGGGAGACCGGGGTGGGCGCCAACCGCCACGTTATTTTCCAGGGCAAGCCTGACCGTCTCCTTCATGATGGAAGGATCCCCCGCATGAAATCCACACGCAATATTTGCCGAAGAAATATGCTCCATCATTTCTTTATCATGACCAATTTTATAACGGCCAAAACTCTCTCCCATGTCACAGTTTATATCTACCAAAAATTGCATATTCTCACCCTTCTCTGTTTTTAAGACGGATTCCCGTCTGCAAGTAGTTGAGCTGTATTTTTTGAATGATATAGTTTATCTGCGCTTCCTCTTCGGAAATCTCCTGAAACACGACCTTGTCTCCCGGCTTGGCCTGTGCCAGCTTCGGCAAATCCACAAAAGCGGTCTGGGCGATTTTAGGATAACCTCCAGTCGTTTGCCGGTCAGCCATCAATATGATAGGGTTTCCTTCAGCCGGTACCTGTACAGTGCCAAATAAAACGGGTTCTGACAAAATTTCTTCTTTCCGTTCCAATTGAAGGGTTGTCCCTTCTGCACGATAACCCATTCTGTCTGATTTAGTGGTGATGGTAAATTCTTTTTCAAAAAAAGCGTTTTGGCTTTCCGATGTGAAGTAATCGAAATGCCTGCCTTTTACCGCGCGAATACGCCCCATATTTTCATAGACCGTCCGCAAGCCGCGGCTCATCAGCCACTTTAAGGACACAGGCTTAAAGGTTGATGTAAAAGAACCTGTTTTCAGACGGTCTCCTTCTTTAAGTGCCCTTCCCTGATGACCCCCGATGCCTGCACGGAGATATGTGCTTTTGCTTCCCATTACGGGCTCCGTATCAAATCCCCCAGCAACTGCTATATATGCTCTGCAGCCCCATCTGCACTTGCCGAATTCGAGTACATCATTCGGATTAATTTTATATGTCCGCCAGTTTTGAATCGGTTTGCCATTTAAAGAAGGTGTCAGGTCGGCTCCGCCTACCGCGATATACGTTTCGGCTTCGAATGTTAAACGTGGTCCCAAAAGGGTCGCTTCCAGCGTTGCTTCATTTGCCGGATTCCCGACAAGGAGGTTGGCCGCTGTATGGGCGAAAGGGTCCATAGCACCGCTCGCAATTACACCAAATTGCTGATAGGAAAACCTTCCCAGATCCTGAAGGCTTGTCAACATGCCCGGTTTATCAATCGTGATGCTCATGTTCAGCCTCCCATGCATGATATTCTTCTGGTGTAATTTGATAAAATTTCACCTGATCCCCTGCTTGTAACAATACGGGGTGATCCTGATCCGGCGTAAAAAGCTTTGTCGGTGTTCTGCCGATCAACTGCCAGCCCCCCGGAGTTTCAATGGGATAAATGCCGGTCTGCTCTCCTGCAATACCAACGCTTCCTTTAGGAATGGACAGCCGGGGAGATGAAAGTCGCGGAGCAGCAATTTCCTTCGCCATACCTCCCAGAAACGGAAAACCTGGTGCAAAACCAAGCATATACACATAATACGTTTTTTCAGTATGTATTGAGATGACTTCCTGTGGGCTTATCCCGTTTATGCTGGCAACGTTTTCAAGATCCGGGCCAAAATCACCGCCATAACAAACAGGAATTTCAATGGTCCGGCCGACAGAACTGTTTTCGTCCGGCATTGATTCTAACTTATTTCTTATTTGTTCTACTGCCAGTTCAAACGCTGACTTTTTAAAATGGATAAATTTCATAGGATCATATAAGACAGTCAGTGTGGTGTAGGCAGGAACTGTTTCGATAAATCCGTCAAAAGGATGATCATTCAGCCATTTCGCTGTTTTATGAATTTGAAGATTTATCTCTTTGTCCATTACAGAACCAAATTCAAGGAGAATTCCTGCTTCTCCAAAGCTTAAATATTTAATATCTTGAAACATTGCAGCATCCTTTCCCAATCCATTTAAACCACACTATACATAGAAACCGGATAAAAAACAATAGAATTCAGACAATGGGAAATACTTCAATTCTTTCGCTATTATTCCCCGTCCACCGGTTTATTTCATTTTCTGATGGATTATTTCCCACTATTTTTCCCTTTTTATTTTAGAATCAATCCCGAAAAAAACAAAAACGGCCTGAACGGCCGTTTTGTTTATTGATACATGGTTTCTCTTTGCTTTTGTAATTCTGTATTTTCCAGGAATTCATCATACGTCATCTGCTTGTCAAGAAGACCGTTCGGCGTAATTTCAATGATTCGGTTGGCAATCGTCTGCACAAATTGATGGTCATGGGAAGTGAACAATAATGATCCTTTATAATTGATCAGTCCGTTGTTCAGCGCTGTAATGGATTCTAGATCCAGATGGTTGGTCGGATCGTCAAGCAATAGCACATTGCTTCCACTAAGCATCATTTTGGACAGCATGCAGCGTACTTTTTCCCCACCTGACAGAACTTTTGCCTTTTTCATCACTTCTTCGCCGGAAAACAGCATGCGTCCCAAGAAACCACGCAAAAAGCTTTCCGACTGATCAGCCGGCGAATATTGTCGGAGCCAGTCCACAAGATTGAGTTCGTTATTTTCAAAGTAGGAACTGTTGTCCTTCGGGAAAAAGGCTTGCGAGGTCGTTACTCCCCATTTGAAGCTTCCACTGTCTGCTTCCATTTCACCCATCAAAATTTTGAAAAGAACAGTTGCTGCCATTTCATTTTTCCCTGTGAAAGCAATTTTGTCCCCTTTATTCATCGTAAAGCTGACATTATTAAGCACTTGTTCGCCCTCAATGGTCTTACTCAAACCTTCGACACTAAGAAGATCATTTCCGATTTCACGGTCAATCGAAAAATTAACATAAGGATATTTACGGGTTGATGGACGAATGTCATCAAGTGAAATTTTCTCAAGCAATTTCTTTCTGGAAGTGGCTTGTTTAGACTTTGAAGCGTTGGCGCTAAAGCGTGCCACAAAATTTTGCAGTTCCTTGATTTTTTCTTCTTTCTTTTTGTTCTGTTCTTGTGCCATTTTCTGTGCCAGCTGGCTTGATTCATACCAGAAATCATAGTTGCCCACATACAGCTGGATTTTGCCAAAATCAAGGTCCGCCATGTGTGTACAAACCTTGTTCAAGAAGTGACGGTCATGCGAAACAACAATAACGGTGTTCTCAAAATTGATTAAAAACTCTTCTAGCCACTTGATTGCACGAAGATCCAGATGGTTGGTCGGCTCATCCAGTAGAAGGATGTCCGGTTTTCCAAACAAAGCCTGTGCAAGAAGAACTTTTACCTTCTCAGAGCCTGAAAGCTCAGCCAGCTTTTTATAATGAAGGTCTTCTCCAATTCCCAATCCTTTTAGAAGGATGGCAGCTTCTGATTCAGCTTCCCAGCCGTTCAATTCCGCAAACTCTCCCTCAAGCTCTGCGGCTTTAATGCCGTCTTCATCGGAGAAATCGGGTTTCATGTAGATTGCGTCTTTTTCCTGCATGATTTCATACAGGCGGGCATGCCCCATGATGACGGTTTGCAGAACTTCATTTTCTTCGTATTCGAAGTGGTTTTGCTTCAAAACGGCCCGGCGTTCTCCTGGTGTTATATGAACATCACCGGTTTGTGCTTCGATTTCACCGGATAAAATTTTGATAAAGGTGGATTTTCCGGCACCGTTTGCTCCGATTAAACCGTAGCAGTTGCCGGGTGTGAATTTAATATTCACGTCTTCAAATAATTTTCGGTCTCCGTATCTTAGACCAACGTTCGTAACTGTAATCATAAATTTTTATTTCTCCTTCGCTGATTCCATAATCTCAATGATTGTATCATACCATACTCTGCTGTCCACCGTGCAAGTGGATTTCAACAGCTTTTTCCACGAAAAAGAGCGGAGAAGAATTCCACTCCTCCGCAGTTTATGCTGTTCTGAAATTTTTTCTACTATTATATTAGGTTTGATGTAAAATCCATATAGCCGTACTATACTCCGATGTTTTCTTTTTGCAGCTGCTCAAGCTGTTCGAAGAAGTTAGGATAAGAGACGGTAACGGCCTGGCTGTCTGAGAGTGAGGTTTCTCCTTCACTGAGACACGCTGCAATCGCGAGCATCATTCCTATTCTGTGGTCTCCGTGGCTGTGAGTTTCGGCTCCTTGCAGACGGTCCGTTTTCTTGATAATCATCCCGTCTGCTGTAGCGGTAATGTCCGCACCGAACTTTTTCAATTCATTAACGACCGTATCAATGCGGTTCGTCTCTTTTACTTTTAGTTCAGCCGCATCCTTGATTACTGTCGTGCCGGAAGCTTGTGTTGCGGCGAGTGCAATGATTGGAATTTCATCAATCAAGCGCGGTATGATTTCTCCGCCGATTTCAATTCCTTTAAGTTCTGACGTGCGAACCGTAATGTCGGCATATGGTTCTGAGTCCTCTCCTTCAACTGCTGAGATGGTCAGGTCCGCTCCCATTTGCTGAAGAACATCGATGATACCTGTCCTTGTAGAATTCATGCCCACTTTTTTCAAAGTGATTTCACTGTTGGGTATGATTGCCCCGGCTACCAGAAAAAACGCGGCGGAGGAAATATCGCCGGGAACCTCTATATGGGTTCCCTTTAGAGACTGTCCACCCTTCAAACTGGCAGTTTTGCCGCTTACCTGCACCTCGCAGCCGAATGCTCTCAACATACGTTCGGTATGATCCCTGGAGGTATAGGGCTCAGTTACAGAAGTCGTTCCTTCTGCTTTTAAACCGGACAGCAGCACAGCGGACTTTACCTGTGCACTGGCAACGGGCGAGTTGTAATGATAGGTTTGTGTGTTTCCGCCCCGGATGGAGAGCGGAACAAAGTTTCCATCTTCTCTTCCGTCAATGGCCACTCCTCTTTCCCGCAATGGAGCGGTTACCCTTTTCATGGGCCGCTTCGCAATCGAAGCATCTCCAATCAGACACGCATGAAAAGGTGTATTGGCAAGTATGCCAAGCATCAGGCGGATTGTCGTTCCTGAGTTCCCGACATCCAGTATTTCAGAAGGTTCTGTCAGACCATCCAGCCCTTTTCCTTCTATTTTAACTGTATCATCGCTCTGCTCGATGGATACTCCCATTTTCCTGAAGCAGTCAATAGTGCTTAAACAATCATCCCCAGGAAGAAACCCATTAACCGTCGTTGTCCCTTCGGCGATGGATCCGAACATTACTGCACGGTGGGAAATGGATTTATCTCCGGGAACCCTCAGGCTCCCCTGTAAACCTGATACTGCCCGCAATGTTTTCAACATGTTTATACCTCCTTATTCACATGGCAATGTATGTGGTGAATTGCAATTCCTCCAGGCTTTCTTTCGCAGAATCCCTGTCATCCTCTGACTGAAAACTGATCCTGAGCACCCCATAGATATCCTCTCTTGCTTCGATGACACGGATATTGGTAATGCTGAGCTTGTTCTCAGCAAGGATTGAAGTGACACGGGAAATGACACCAATGTCATCAATGATGTCAACATAAAGGTCATAAAAGGAGGTAATTGCCCCTTTTGCTTTAATCGGCAATGCATCGCGATACGTTTTTGCTCCCGAAAAATAATCGTAAAGCCCCTGGTCATTCCCGCTTTTAACCAAATCTTTAACGTGTTCCATTTCATAGGCCCACTCATCAATCAGGTGCAGAATATTCTCTTTATTATGCTTAATGATATCCTTCCACATGGCCGGACTGCTCGAAGCAATCCGGGTAATGTCTTTAAACCCTCCGGCAGCCAAGTCATTGATCTGGGCGTGAGAATGAGCATATTGCTCTACCTGCCGCACGAGACTTGCGGCAACAACATGTGGAAAATGACTGACAACACCTGTAAGCAAATCATGCTTTTCGGCATCCATTACAATAAACTTGGCATGTGTTCCTTTTAGCCATTCCTTCAGTTCATTGATCTGGTCATCTTGTGTTGAAGGTGTCGGGGTAATCATATAGAAAGCATTCTCAAACAGATGAGCCTTCGCACTTCCCGGACCGGACTTATGGGAACCGGCCATCGGGTGGCCGCCAATGAAATGAATGCCCTGGTCCTGCAGCTTTTGGGCTTTCTCCATAATTTTGCTTTTGGTGCTGCCCACATCGGTGATCAGCGCTTTGGGCGGGTTTTCAAAGGAAGCAAACCAATCGAGTAAGCGTTCCGTTTCCTCCACTGGTGTTGCCAGGATAATAAGATCGGCAGCTGCTGCTTCTTTTTCAAGATCGTTGCTGATCTCGTCTACAATCTGCAGCCGCTTGGCCAAATTTTCGTGATCTGGAGATATGTCGTTGCCAACAATTATACATTCGTGTTCTTTTTTAACTGCCATGGCTATGGATCCGCCGATAAGGCCTAATCCGATCAGCAGTACCCGTTTTTTCACCATTATTTCTCCTTGTCTGTCATTAAGAATTTCTTCAGCGCGTTCAGCAAAGTGCAATCCTCCACCTCTTTTACATACGGCTGTCCGATTGCTTCAAGCAGCACCATTTTCACCCGGCCCGATGTTGATTTTTTATCACGCTTCATCGCGCCAAGCAGCCGCTCTGCATCGAGTTTTGATGGAACGGATGGATAATTGAAATGTTTTAGCCAATTGGAGATCTCCTTATAATGAAGGTTTGTGTCTCCAAGCTCCTCGCTCAGCTGCAGTGCAAACCTCATGCCGATCGCCACAGCATCACCGTGCGAGATCGTCCCGTATCCGGATTCACTCTCAATAGCATGGCCAAGTGTATGACCGAAATTTAAAATGGCGCGAAGTCCTTTTTCTTTTTCATCCTGCGATACCACTTTTGCTTTAATCGAAATCCCCTTTTTTAAAATATAGGAAAGCTTTTCCGGCGGGATATCGGATAAATCAGAGATTTCTCCCTTTAAATAATCGTAGAATTCTTCATCCTGAATCAATGCATGTTTGATCACTTCTGCAAAACCGGAACGAATTTCCGGAAGCGGCAAAGAATCCAGAAAATCAATAGAATAAAATACTGCTTCCGGCTGATGAAACACACCAACCATGTTTTTGCCGAGCGGATGATTAATCCCTGTCTTTCCCCCTACCGCACTGTCGTGGGCAAGAAGGGTGGTGGGCAGCTGGATGAAACGGATGCCCCGCATATACGTTCCTGCCACAAATCCTGCCAAATCTCCGATCATACCGCCGCCAAGCGCAACAATGAGCGAATTTCGGTCCAATCCTTTTTCCAGTGCAAACGTAAGACTATTATAATAGTTGGAAAATGATTTTTCGCCATCCCCGCCAGGTACAACAAAGGTGTGCACCGGCTGATTTAACCCTTTAAGAGATTCAACCGCTTTATCCATATAGAGCGCGCCCACCGTTTCGTCCGAAAGGATCAGCACACTTGTTACTGCCGGCTTTAATTCTTCTATTAAAGGAGACAGATCTGTAATGATCTTATTGCCGATGAGAACCGGATATTGCTTTGTATCCGTTTGAACATGCAGCGTTTCCATTTAAAACTCACTCGCCTGCTGGTTATGGCGTGCAATGTTTTCCTTCATGCGCTCGATGTTGTCTGAGCCAAACTGCTCTGCAAGGGCAGCGGCAAGTTCCCAGGCGACAACCGCTTCTGCCACAACGCTAGCAGCAGGAACAGCGCAGCTGTCCGAACGCTCTATGCTTGCCTGGAATGCTTCCTTGGAATCAATATCAACACTTTGCAGTGGTTTATATAATGTAGGAATGGGCTTCATTACGCCTCTCACTACAACCGGCATTCCTGTGGTCATGCCGCCTTCAAATCCTCCGGCATTGTTTGTTTTTCTTGAGTAGCCCTTCTCTTTGTCCCATGTGATTTCATCATGGACAAGGCTGCCGGGTTTATGGGCCGCTTCAAACCCGATACCGATTTCCACTCCTTTAAAAGCATTAATGCTCATCACAGCGGCGGCAAGTTTCGCATCCAGTTTACGGTCATAATGTACATAGCTGCCAACACCGACCGGCATGCCTTCCACAATGACTTCTACAATACCGCCGATTGAATCTCCGTTTTCCTTTGCATCGTCAATGGCTTTCATCATCTTAAGTCCGGCTTCTTCATCAAGACAGCGGACCGGAGATGCTTCCGTTCTTTCCTGAAGATCTTTGAGTGAGTCAAACTCCATTTTTTCAGCAACGATCCCGCCGATCTCGATGACATGACCGCCCACTTGGATACCAAGCTCATTTAAGAGCTGTTTGGCGACAGCCCCTGCTGCCACTCTTACCGTCGTTTCCCTCGCTGAGGAACGCTCCAGTACATTTCTCATGTCACGATGATTGTATTTGATGGCTCCATTTAAATCCGCATGACCCGGACGGGGGCGCGTAATTTGGCGTTTCACTTCTTCACTGTCGTCTTCAAGAGGCTCTGCACCCATAATCTTTGTCCAGTGTTTGAAGTCGCGGTTTTCCACCGTCAGTGTAATCGGCGATCCCAGTGTATAGCCATGGCGAACACCGCTGTTGATAATAGCCTGATCTTTTTCGATCTGCATTCTTCGGCCGCGTCCGTGCCCTTTTTGTCTGCGGGACAGTTCCTCATTGATGACTTGTGCTGGTAAAGATAGTCCTGATGGCACTCCTTCCAAAATAGTGGTTAGCTGTGGTCCGTGTGATTCTCCGGCTGTTAGATATCTCATGTTACATTTCCTCCTGTTTCTCTTATTGAAATATAAAAAAAGCCCCTGCTAAAAAAATAGCAGGGACGAATTTATTCGCGGTACCACCCTCATTGCGGACAACTATCATCCGCCTCTTCATTCAGGATAACGGTAATTAACCGTCCTTTTTACTGATCAGATCAACCAATCATTCAAAAAGGAAGCTCGAGGGTGTAATTCGCATTCTCCTTTGTACTGATTCTCACCGTCCATCAGCTCTCTTTATAACAGGGAGAAGAATACTACTGTTGCCTGTCATTGCATTTCAAGATTGTATTATATCAAGTTTTAACACGGTTGGCGCGGATTGTAAAGGGGATGTGGTGAATTTTTATAATTTTACAGTTTCTCTGAAAAAATCTGAAAATAACACCTTGACAAGATACACTGACATGCTTTAAAGTAGCAAACAATACTCAATAAAATTTATTCGGAGCTGTTTTTTACGGAAGGCCGAAATTGGTATCGGAACAAGAGCCTGGTAATTCCTATTAACAGCCGTGGATTGATTTTCAATTAAGAGGAGGAGCTTAAATGTCTAAAGAACTAGCAGAATTAAGAAGTGAGATTGAAGAGGTCGACGAACAGATTCTGGCTTTACTGAACAACCGTGCGACCATTGTAAAAGAAATCGGAAAACTAAAAGAAATGCAGGGTGTTAAGCGTTTTGATCCAGTCCGTGAACGCAAACTGCTGGATTTGATCGAAGACAGAAATGAAGGACCATTTGAGACCTCTACTCTTCAATATATCTTTAAGCAAATCTTCAAAGCCAGCCTTGAACTGCAGGAAGATGACAACCGTAAGGCACTCTTGGTATCCCGTAAAAAGAAACCGGATGATACAATTATCAATATTAAAGGAGAGCAAATCGGAACAGGCGAACAGCATTTCGTGATGGGACCTTGTGCGGTTGAAAGCTACGAACAAGTGAAGCAAGTGGCAAAAGCACTTAAAGATCAGGGCTTAACGCTTATGCGTGGCGGCGCTTTTAAACCGCGGACCTCTCCATATGATTTCCAGGGTCTTGGAATGGAAGGTCTTAAGATTCTTCGCAGAGTGGCCGATGAGGAAAATTTGGCTGTCATCAGCGAAATCCTGAACCCTAACGATCTTGAAGAAGCACTTGATTATGTTGATGTGGTTCAAATCGGTGCACGCAACATGCAAAACTTCGAACTGCTGAAAGCGGCCGGTTCCATCCGCAAACCAGTGCTTTTAAAACGCGGACTCTCAGCAACCATTGAAGAATTCATGTACGCGGCTGAATACATCCTGGCCCAGGGAAATGACCAAATTATCCTTTGTGAGCGCGGCATTCGCACCTATGAAAAAGCTACTCGCAATACACTTGATATTTCTGCCGTACCAATCTTAAAACAAGAAACACATCTTCCGGTGATGGTTGATGTAACACATTCTACAGGAAGAAAAGATCTCCTGCTTCCTGCAGCAAAAGCAGCGCTTGCTATCGGCGCGGACGGCGTAATGGCCGAGGTTCATCCGGATCCTGCCGTCGCATTGTCAGACTCTGCACAGCAGATGAACATCCCTCAGTTCCATGAATTCATGAATGAAATTAAAAAACACGCAGCTGTATACACAGCGTAACTTAAAAAAGGTGGTCCTTCAAAGGACCATCTTTTTTTGTTGCAAACACCACTGATTCCTTCCTTTTCCTGTGGTATACTTTCCGTATTGCAGTAATTAGGAAAAGGATCTAGCTTATGGAAAAAACTCAAACTCTTCAACAAAAAGCATCACTATTTTGGCGGTTGGTTTTCCCCGTTTTAATCACCCAGCTTGGCATTTATGCCATGAATTTTTTGGATACCGTAATGTCCGGACATTCAGGAGCCTCACAGCTGGCCGGAGTCGCAATCGGATCGAGTATATGGGTACCGGTTTTTACAGGCTTGAGCGGAATTTTAATGGCGTTGACACCGATTGTTTCACAGTTCAACGGCGCTGGAAAAAAGGACAGAGTTCCAGACGCCGTGATACAAAGTCTGTATTTGGGGCTTACGTTGGCAGCTGCCGTCATTCTGGCAGGATATTTTGTTCTTGACCCCATTCTTAACGCCATGCACTTGGATACAACAGTCAGTCATGTGGCCAAAGGTTATTTAATTGCACTGTCAACGGGAATCATACCTCTTTTTTTATACAATGTTCTCAGGTCATTCATTGATGCTCTGGGAAGAACCCGTGTGTCCATGTTCGTGACCCTGGCTGCTCTCCCGGTCAATGCGCTGTTCAATTATCTGCTGATCTTCGGGAAATGGGGATTTCCTGAACTCGGGGGAATCGGTGCTGGTTACGCAACATGTATTACCTATTGGTTCATCGCGATACTAACGTTTACCATTGTTCATAAGATCGAACCCTTTTCGTTATACAACGTCTTTCGCCGATTTCCTGCAGTATCAATCACCGCCTGGAAAGATCAACTGAAAATCGGCATTCCAATCGGCTTTGCCATCTTTTTTGAAACAAGTATCTTCGCAGCGGTTACATTGCTTATGAGCTCTTTCAATACGGCAACAATCGCGGCACATCAATCGGCCATTAACTTTGCCTCATTTCTTTACATGCTGCCACTCAGCATTTCACTGGCCCTTACGATCGCGGTTGGTTATGAGGTTGGTGCCAAGCGCTATGCTGACGCAAAACAATACAGCTATCTCGGGATGGTAACCGCAGTCATATTGGCGCTGGTTTGTGCAGGCGGGCTTTTACTTTTCCGGGAACAGGTTGCCGGACTGTATTCAAATGATCCGGCAGTGATCTCCCTGACCAAGCATTTCCTGTTGTATGCGGTATTCTTTCAGTTATCAGACGCAATTGCCGCACCCATTCAAGGCTCACTGCGCGGTTATAAAGATGTGAATGTCACTCTTGTATTATCTTTGATTTCGTATTGGGTCATCGGTCTTCCAGCAGGCTATATTCTTGCAGTCTTCACCCCGCTTGCTGCATTTGGGTATTGGGTCGGGCTGATCTCCGGGCTCGCAATGGGAGCAATCCTGCTCTATCTCAGAATGGCTTATATTCAAAAAAAGCAAGAGAAAAAGGCCTTGCACCATTAATAATGGCAGATTCCTATATTTCTAAGGAATCTGCCATTCATTTTTCTTTATTCATCTCACACTCTATTTCTTCCAGCCCCTCTTGTATCCAGCTGTTGTTTTTTCTTCGGATCCCCTCCAAAATGTATTGCAAATGATCAAACGTTACAAAAAAAGCGACTTTTTTTAGAATATCATCAATATTTTGTTCACCCATGATGCTGAGAAGACTCTGTAAAAATGATTTGCCGCACTCTTCTAAAATATAACGATATTCAAAATCGGGATCGCTGATCGCAAGGTCGCCAAAGTCAATAACACCCGTAATTCTGAAGGTTTCGGGATCAATTAATAGGTGATCCATAGACAAATCGCCGTGTATAGGAGAAGGTGTATACTCCGCATAGCGGGGATGATGTAAATAGTCTTGAAAACAAGAGGAAATATACTTTTGCAAACTGCTATTCATCAAGGGGAAAATATCTTTCTCCACCTCTTGCTGCAAGCGTGAATAAAAGGAGTGCAAATCCTGTTCCGGAACACCATTTGCTTTTGCCTGCTTTACTGGAAAGGCTCGTAATTCCTTGATAAATTCGGACAAGTGTATAATAAATTCTTTCCTCTCTTTCTCATTAAAAGAATGAATCGAATTCTCCATCAAAATTTCTCCCGGGAGTAACCTGTAACCTGCAAAGGCCAGCCCGTCTTTTTGTCTGCCATAATATTTAAATCGTGGTACCGCCGCAGAAATACAAGAGGAGAGAGAAGGCAATATCCGCGCCTCTTTATCTAAATCATCAGAGGCTCTTTGGTTCTTCGCAAACCGGAATGCCCACTCCTCATTTATCTTCAAGACCATACTCATCCATCCTTCACCAAGCTTATGGACAGTTTCAACGGTCAGATCCTTACATTGTTCTTCAATACTGGTTACATATGCTGAGTATTTATCCTTTTCCATGAATGCCTCCTAAAAGACGTTCTCGGGGTCTATGACAATCTGAACAGCAGCTTCCTGAGTACAGGCACTAAATAACTGACCAGTTCGGCAGCGCTCGGTACGACAACCTGATGGCTTCCATATATATTTTTCATCAGATTTTGAGCTTCCTCCGTCACTTTACCGTTGGAAATGTACATGCCAAGAATCTCGATTCCGAGTTTACGTGTATGG
Source organism: Fictibacillus fluitans (assembly GCF_030418125.1). Lineage (GTDB taxonomy): Bacteria > Bacillota > Bacilli > Bacillales > Fictibacillaceae > Fictibacillus_C > Fictibacillus_C fluitans. Next base: position 363,159 of record NZ_JAUHTR010000001.1, read on the forward strand.
GTCACCGCTTCATGCGTGTCGAGTATTCCATGGTTTTCATAATCAAATGCTGCAGGTTCTCCATCCGAAAAAACGAGCAGGAACTTTTGCTTTTCCTTGCGTTTCAGCAAATCTTCTGCTTTTTTCCGGATCGAATAGCCATCGCGGTTGTCTTCCTGAGGCTCCAGCTGCAGAATTTCCGGACCGTATTGATTTTTCAGCGAGTGGTTGAATGAAATCACTTCTTGAAAATAATTAGGCTGACTGTCTTTTTTGGCATCTGCTGCATCTTCCCAAAAGCCTACAATCGAATGTGGAATCCGCACAGCTTTCAGCGTTTCATGGAACAAGACAATCGCCTGGTGGGTTTCATCCATTTTATCGAACATGGATGCGGAACAATCGACCAGCAAGGTAAAAACAGCATCAAGCTCTTGCGGCGATTCCATTTTTTTATAAAAAAGCCGCGGATTTTTGTCAGTCAACAGCCGTGTCAGTTTCTTGCTCAAACGGCCAAAGTGCAAGTCCTGATTCGGTACGTTCTTTTTATGCTCAATCGTTTTCAAAAAACTTTGTTTCAATAAGCTGATGGAAGGCTGAACAGCTGATTTAATTTCATAATATTTTATCAAATCCTGTGAAGTCGGTAATTTGGTCTCCACCTTTTTTTCGACCGCATACCGGTTCATCTCGCCATAAGGAAATACATCCTTTCCAGGCGCACTTCCCTTTTCGTTCAGACCGGCATCCATTTCTCCGGAAAAATCCTTGCCTTTCGAACGTTTGGCTCCAGCCTGAACGGCACCGAAGGCCTGATCGCCTTCCTCAGCCCTTCTTCCTCCTTCACCCAGCAAATCAGTAGAAGTGCCCTGATCCAGCTCGAATTGCAGAAAGGAATCCGTTGGTGAAGAGGTTTCCTCATGCCAGCTTGGCATTTCTTCATGTTCCGTTTCCTGCCCATCCGTTTCTTCTTCTGTTTCCATGATGTGAGGTGTTTTGACTTCATTCTCCCTTACAAGATCCTTGAATGTAAGTGCACTGGATTCATAAAAAGATAAGTAGGAAGCAGCCATGTCCAAAACATCAAAATCCCGAAGAATGTTCTGAATGACCTGCATGATTTCCGTGATTTCACGAGTGCTTTCCGCCCTGTTCAACCGAAGAAGCGGATCACGCAGTTTATCATAAAATCCGCTCAATGGAGAACTCAACTTTACAAACCGGTGATTGGCCAATAAGAAAATGCTGCAGAAAAAAGCATCAAGCCACTTTCTTTGCTGAAGATGCTGCCGCAGCTGCCGCTGGTAGTAGGTAAGGAGAACCTTTTTTCTCTCTGAAAAGGAAGCCGTCATGCCTGGGCGTCTGGCAATACACTCTTTCTCCAGCCGGTAATCTTCGGAAAAAAGCAGAAGGTGCTTTAAAAACTGATGATGTTCTTCCTTTCTATAGGTGTGTAATGCTTCTTGCAACAAACTCAGATCACTAAAATAAAAGTTGCCTAAGCTTCGCAAATACACTTCACTTTTTAACCCGTGAAGCTGGACAGGTCCGGGATACGTCATCCAAAACTGGCTCACATGGATGACATGGACTGGTTTATTTAAATAAGAATGATATGAAAACTCGAGCTCCAGGCTTGGATCCCGTGATAAGGTTTTGGCCAGGTCCATAAGCTGCATGTGAAGAAAGGCATCAATCTTTGTATCCGCAAATGACAAAAACTTCATGTGGTTACACCTCCTTTGCTTCTATTAATAAGTTTCCACATAAGCCCTTAAAGAAATAGAGTGTCGGCTATATTGTGGATGAGGGTACGTTCCCGCTCGTCCTCCAATTTATCAGTAACCGCCCGTTGAATAGCACGTTTGGGAGGCATGTAGGCGGATAGATCTGCTGCATCCAGCAGCGCGCGGATGGATGCCGCATCCTCCGAGAGCTGGCCGGTACTCGTTTGCTGAATCAGATCAGCAGAAAATTGAACAAATGCTTTTAGCAATTCCTCATCCTTCTGCTCTGACTGGTTAAGGAGCATTTCATACAGGGTATCTCCCTGAATATATGGAACCTCAATCACAACAAACCGGTTCTTTAACGCTTCGTTTAACGGTACCGTGCCGATATAGCCTTCATTGATAGCGGCAATGACATTGAATCCTTCAGCCGCTTTCAGCAATTCTCCGGTAAATGGGTTGGTCACCGATCGCCGATAGTCAAGAATTCCGTTAAGGATCGGCAGAGTTTCCGGCTTGGAAACGTTAATTTCATCAATATACAGAAAGTGGCCATTTACGGCTGCCTTTGTCACCGGGCCGGGGATAAATTCAATTTCGGAATGGCCATTTTCATAGCGGATCGTCTTGTGTCCAAGCAATGCTTCAGCGTCCAGATCTACTGAACAGTTGATCGAGTGGAGAGGCTGCTGAAACAGAAATGACAAATATTCGGCAAGCTTTGTTTTTCCAGAACCGGTCGGCCCCTTTAACAAAACATTCTTGCCCATCAGAAGTGCAATGACTGCATCATTTACGATTTCCTGATTTTCTGAGGTATACCCTTTATTCCCGATCAAATGCTGATAATCCTTTGAATGGTTTCCGGGGTTTCCTCTAAAATCCTTCAGTTTTTCTAATAATCGGTTTGGCAAATTCAAATCATCTATACTCATGGGAAAATTCCTTTCATCCATATAAACTGTAAATACCTATTATATAGTATCTCTCTTCCCATGTCCTTTCAAATACCAAGGTCTCCACCCTGCATTGACATTGCCTGCGAATCTCTTTAGAATTTAGAATTAGTACCAAGTGCTAAATGATAAAAAGGACGTGTTTTTTTGAGAAAAAAAGTAGCTCTGATCACAGGCGGAACACGAGGCATTGGCAAGGCCATCGCTTCTAAATTCGCGGCTGAAGGATACAACCTTGTCTTGAATTTCATGAGAAAAAAGAAAGATGCAGAACAAACGAAGCAAGAATTTGAAGAAAAATACGGAATTACCGTTCATATTGTTAAAGCAAATGTTGGCGACCTCGAGCAAATTAAAGCATTGTTTATGGAAGTTGACCAAACATTCGGGCGATTGGACGTCTTCATCAACAATGCCGCTTCCGGTGTATTGCGGCCACTGATGGAAATCGAAGAATCCCATTGGGACTGGACACAAGATATCAATGCAAAAGCGTACCTGTTTGCTTCCCAGCAAGCAGCACAGCTTATGGAGAAAACCGGTTCAGGAGCGATTGTTGCCCTCTCCAGCCTCGGTTCAATCCGTGCACTTCCCAATTATGTTGCTGTCGGGGTGTCTAAAGCATCTGTTGAAGCCATCACCCGTTATTTGGCGGTAGAACTGGCTTCCAAGAACATTGTCGTTAATGCGGTATCGGGCGGTGCAGTTGATACGGATGCGTTAAGGCACTTCCCAAACCGTGAAGAATTACTGGAAGAAGCCAAACAAAAGAATCCTGCAGGCCGAATTGTTGAGCCGGCAGATCTTGCAGAAACCGTCTATTTTTTATGCACACCTGCGGCAAGCATGATCAGAGGCCAGACCATTATTGTCGATGGCGGGCTGTCCTTATTGGCATAAATCGCTTGAAAAACGCTCCTTTTAAAGAACTGTCACCTGATAGCGTGACAATTCAGGGGGCGTTTTTTCTTTTAAAAATATATTGACTGACCGGTCATATCGGTAATATAATAAGAAAGTGCTATATGTATAAGTTATGTATTCGCCCACTGACCAGTGGGTCATTTTTGTGATGCATTCAATTAATAAAAAGATAGGAGATAACAGATGAACAATGAATTAACCCCCTCTATCAACCGAAACATGGTCCTCCTGGGCCTTATTATCGGTATGTTTTTTAGTGCGATGGAACAAACGGTGGTAGGTACAGCGATGCCGACCATCATCGGAGAACTGAATGGTTTTTCCATATTTGCCTGGGTTACGACCGCTTACCTGATTACGTCAACCACAATCATTCCGATTGTTGGTAAGCTGTCCGATATCTACGGACGACGGCTGCTTTATCTGATTGGTACGGTAATATTCGTTATCGGATCCGCCCTTTGTGCGACCGCCGGTTCCATGGAAGAATTAATTATTTACCGTGGTATTCAAGGTCTTGGCGGCGGTATGATCATGCCGCTTTCCCAAACCATAATTGGGGATATTTTTACTGCCGAGCAGCGTGCAAAATGGCAGGGTGTCTTCGGCGCCATTTTTGGTTTAAGCTCTGTAATTGGTCCATTTATTGGAGGATTCCTGGTGGATACCATCAGCTGGCACTGGATTTTCACGATTAACGTTCCATTTGGTTTGTTATCGGCCATTTTGATCTTTATTGGAATGAAGCATGAAATGGTTCGGCCAAAACATGAGGTCAATATCGACTACTGGGGTATCGTCACGCTGATTCCTGCCATTGTTCTGTTACTGCTTGGCCTTACCTTTGGAGGAGATAAATTTGATTGGGGTTCAATTGAAAGTGCACTGATTTTCGGCTCTTCCATTGTACTGATGATTATTTTCGGATTTGTCGAGAAGAAAGCCAAAGAACCGATACTTGATCTGTCCTTGTTTAAAAATCGTGTATTTGCTGCAACAAATGCGCTGGGGTTTTTGCTTGGTCTTGGAATGTTCGGAGCGATTATGTTCGTTCCCATGTTTATGCAGGGTATTATGGGTGTGACTCCTACACAGGCCGGATCAACCATGACCCCAATGATGATCTCCCTCATCCTTGCCAGTATCGTTGGAGGAAGGCTTTTATTGAAGCTTCCGTACCGGACTGTGTTAACAGCGGGTATGCTTATTACGGCTTTTGGTTTTTACTTGATGAGCACAATGGGAGTGGAATCAAAAGAAATTACGGCTTATGCTTACATGATCATCATGGGATTTGGTATGGGTCTGGTTATGCCTACCCTGATGATTGCCATCCAGAATGAATTTCCGAAGGGCAAACTCGGAGCTGTCACATCGGCTTCCACCTTCTTCCGTTCCATTGGCGGTACGATTGGTATTACTGTTTTGAATGTTGTCATGAACCACTCCCTGGAAAGCAATATGCAAGACGTTGTAAAGGAACAAAGCAATCCCATGCTGCAAGGAATTTTCCAGAAGCTTGCGGATAAAACGGATGCGTTGTTCAGCCTTCTCATTCATCCTGATATGCTTAAACTGCCAGACGCCATCAAAGGTACGGTTATCCATTCCATTCAGACGGCATGGAGCAGTTCATTTACTACCGTCTTTATGACTGGTCTAATCTTTATCGGTGCCGGTATCCTGGTCGCACTTTCTGTAGGCAGCGGGCGGATTAAGAGTGAAACCCGGGCACAGGAAACAAGCGTTCCTTTGGCCGAAAAAGCCGCTGGAGAAATTTATACCAAAAAGACATGAAGCAATTTTTGCTTCATGTCTTTTTTATTTGGAAAAAAATCGCTCCAGGTATGGACCCCATTTTTCGAATTCTGTTAAAAACCCATCATGGCCGAAAATGGTATTCACCTCTTGGAAGAGTGCCTTTTGGCTTTCTTCATTCACACTTTCGGTAAATGTCTTCATCATGGCTGGCGGGTACAACAAGTCCTCGGTAAAACCAAGACAGAGCATTTTCGCCCTGTACCCTTTGCTTGCTTGATGGATTCCTCCTCTTCCTCTGCCGATATCATGGCTGTCCATTGCCTTCAGCAGGGTAAGGTAGCTGTTGGCATCAAACCGCTGGGACAGCTTTTGTGCCTGATAATGAAGATAGGTTTCAACAGAAAACGAGGCTTCGTCTGATATGGAATACCATTCCTCCGTTTGTTCCCGCTGAAATCGCTGATTAAATAATGTACCCGAACGGTAGGTCAGCATACCAATCATTCTTGCGATGCCCAGTCCTTTGGCAGGAGCCGTATCTGATGAATAATTTCCGTCACACCATTCGGGATCACTTACAATTGCCGTTCTCCCTATGGCATTGAATCCTATGGCATAATCACTTAGAGCAGGTGTAACCGCAATGGGAATCAGACGGTCCATCATATCCGGATAGAGCAATCCCCACTCCAGAACCTGCATTCCGCCAAGCGATCCTCCAATAACCGTGTCAAGTGAATGAATGTGAAGTACCTCAAGCAATCGTTTTTGAGCCTTGACCATATCGCGAATTGTGATAACCGGAAAGTGCCCGCCGTATCTCTCCCCTGTCAAAGGGTTGACCGAAAGCGGTCCTGTCGTTCCTTCACAGCCGCCAAGGACATTGGTAGTAATCACCTGGTACTTTTCTGAATCGATATATTGGCCCGGCCCGATGAGTCCCTCCCACCATCCAGGTCCGTTATCCGCCGTTACTGTATATTGATTTCCTGTAAGTGCGTGGCACACCAAAATAGTTGGAGCATCAGCAGCTCCTTTGCGCTGATAGGCAACATGAACATCAGGCAATGTTTTTCCGGATTCCAGAACCAGGTCCCCTATCTCAGCCACTTCATTTTCTATTGCTGCTTGTGCATTTGCCATCAGATATCCCTCCGATTTTCTCAAACAAAAAACACCTCTCTTTTTAGAATCAGAGAGGTGCAATCATCCATTTAAGGGCTGTACCATCTCTTATCTGTCAAAGTGCTTTGCCTTTGCAGGATTTGGCACCAGTACAGAAGTTTCTCTGCAGGTTGCCGGGTATCATCGGGCCAGTCCCTCCACCACTCTTGATAAGAGTTTACTATTCGATTATGAACAACTTTAATACGTTCAAAAATACAGCAGTCTTAAGAATTTGTCAATCAGAATTCCGAAAGATTTTTATTATTTGTCAGTGTGTTTGCCTTTCTTCTATAGCGGGTAAAAGTTAAGTAAAGTATATTCCAAAAGAGGTGAGGGTATGCCTTCCTACCAAAAAATCCTGGTTGGTGTAGATGGTTCCCATTCTTCGGAAGCTGCGTTTTACAGAGCGATTGAAGTGGCAAAAGAATATCATGCCAAGTTGTATATCGTACACATCACCGAAGACCGCCTTCCTGCTGCTCCAATGGATGCCGGAGCCATTGCTATTGAAATGGACAGGGATCAAATGACAGCAGGAACACTTTTGGACGACTATGAAAAATTGGCCAGGAACCATGGATTAAAACATATAACCACTTTATCCAATTCCGGTTCACCGAAAATGGAGATCCTCTCATTTGCCAGTATGCATGAAGCTGACCTGATCGTCTGCGGTGCAACGGGCTTAAATGCAATGGAGCGGATCTTCATCGGAAGTGTTTCCCAATATATTACGCGTCATGCGAATTGCGATGTGCTGATCGCCAGAAACAGTACAAAAATTGAAACTTCAGGATTAAGCATCAAAAGCACGAGCCAACGGTAAAAAAACCCCGTCCTGGAGAGACGGGGTCATGTATTATTTGCTGAATGTATGGTTTCCAATGATTGTAGTTGCAGGTTTGGTATCCAGCCATCTGCTCACAGCTGTCTTTTTATTGTAAAAGAACAGGGAGCCTTTGGTGTTATCATATCCGGATAACGCCTTATCCACAGCCTTTTCCGCTTCCGGGGAAGGCTTTTTCAAATTGTTCTCCATAACCGGCTGGAATTGTCCTTTATCATAGATGACATCATGAATGGAATCAGGAAAGCCGTCATCATCAACGCGATTCAATACAACCGCTGCAACTGCTGCTTTTCCTTCAAAGCTTTCACCCATGGCTTCTGCTTCTACGAGGGAAGCGAGCAATTCTTTATCTTCTGGCGTTGCTTTTATTTGTTCTGGCGCAGGTGCAGGTTTTTCAACGCTTACTCCCTTAACCGGCTGCACTTCTAAATTTTGTCCCGGATAGATCAAGTTGCCGGTAAGACCATTCTCCTTTTTGATCTCCTGAAACGGCACGTTATAGGATTGTCCAAGCTTCCAAAGCGTGTCCCCTTCTTTGACCGTATGTGCACTGGCTCCTGTTCCTCCAGCTATAGACAGCCCAATGGCTGCAACTCCTGTAATGATACTTATCTTTTTAAACATGTATCGTTCCCCCTTGAATCGTTTTTATTTTTCGCCTGTTATGAAAAGACGATTCCGGACAAAACGCGGACGTTTTTTACCTAACGCAGTCCCTAGGAGGTAGGTTTCGGGCATTAACCTTATTTTGTGACCATTGACTTACAGATTATCTGGTTATTGAACAAAAGGTCCCCCTCATAAAATAAAATAATAAGTACTCAGAAAGGATGAAGAGCGTGACCTTTCAAGAACGCATTGCCATGTTGTTTGGTTCCTTGCTTAAACCCTCTTCCCGACAGCTTTTCACTGCCCTGAAACAATTAGATGCCCGGCTCGAAGATGTGTTTCCTTTCCTGAAAGAACCTGATAATAAACCCTATGGAAGACAAATGATTTATCAAAATGACCATTTAGAAATTCTTTTAATGCAATGGTCTTCATCCATGGATTGTTCACCTCATGATCATGGCCAGTCCTATGGCTGGGTCCAGGTTATTTCCGGCAGTTCTGACCATTCTATTTACGAAATTCCCTCTGACAGTCTTCCGCGGGAGAGAGTAAAACGGAAGGAAAAAAGCGGTTCTTTTTTAAATGTCGGAAAAGGAATGATTCATAAAATGGGGTCAGCCGGAGAAGAGCCCCTGATTACGCTGCACGTGTATTCACCGCCAATCAGCGGAATGAAGGTTTATGATTTAAATAAGTGTGCAGTCTGCATCGTCTCAGAAGATTGCGGTGCCTGGTGGCCGGAGGAACAAAAGCAGATGCTGAAAACACTGCAGCTGAAAGGGTCTTGAACTACAAACCATTAAATCCTTCCATATTCTAAGATTTAACTCCATTTAACATCCTGTACAAAAACCAGTCATGATTTACTGGCGTATGATTCCTTTTTTACCCTCTATTCCACTGGTCCCTCCTTAAGGGTTGAAACTCTTTTTCATCATGTTATGATAAGAACTTATATGACGAAATTGACTACACGGCAATAAGGAGAGGTTGCATGTTAGAAACAAAGAAAGTGCTTTTTATTGGAGCAGGTTCAATGGCAGAAGCAATTGCTGCCGGAATGGTCACACAGGATAAGGTGCCTGCAGGCAATATTATGATGACTAACAAACAAAATGAAGACCGACGAATTGAACTCAAGAAAAAATACGGGATAGGAGCATTGCCCTACCATAAAGCTAAAATTGATGAAGCGGACGTCGTTATTTTGGCCATGAAGCCAAAAGATGCAGAAAGTGCATTATTGGAGCTTGCTCCTCATGTAAAAACAAATCAAATCATTATGTCGGTACTAGCAGGGATTTCGACTTCTTATATGGAAGAAATTCTTCCAGAAGGACAGCCCGTGATCCGGGTGATGCCTAATACCTCTAGTACGATCGGAGAATCGATTACGGCGATCACTGGCGGCCATTCGGTATCAATGGAGCATATTGAACTGGCCAAAGCATTATTCACTGCGATCGGAAGAGTAAAAGTAATTGAAGAAGAACAAATGGACGTTTTCACAGGAATTGCGGGAAGCGGACCGGCTTATATTTACTACATTCTTGAGCATATTGAAAAAACAGCGGTAGCTGAAGGTTTGGATGAAGACATGGCAAGAGAAATTGCCGCTCAAACCGTATTTGGCGCCAGCAAGATGGTGCTTGATACCAACGCTGACCCTGAAACGTTAAGAAAAAAAGTAACATCCCCAAATGGGACTACTGCCGCCGGACTCGATGCCCTTCGTGAAAATCATGCGGGACAGGCATTTTCCGAAGCCATTTTGAGCGCCAAGAAACGATCTGCTGAAATTCGTGAGCAATTTGAAAAAGTTTCAGTTTAAACCAACAAAACCATCACCCCCTTTCATTACAGGGTGATGGTTTTTAGTTTGAAGTAATAACAGGTATAGCCTTCCCTTCTCTTCTTCATACTGTTAAAGAGAAAGTGAAGGAGCTGTCACATCATGCCTCGTTTTAAAATCATTGACTTTATTCTCTTAGCAATCATTGCTGCTGTTTTTATATGGTCGGCGATTCAACCCCAGGATTATTTTACCTGGGTTCTTGAGGTTTCACCCGCTGTGGTGCTGCTTATCATTCTCGTGATCACGTACCATCGCTTTCAGCTTACTGCCCTCTCCTACATCATCCTCACTGTTTTAATGGTCTTGATGTTCATTGGAGGACATTATACTTATGATGATGTTCCTTTGTTTGAAGGCATCCAAAAAGCCGGCCACTTCAAACGGAATGAGTATGACCGGTTTGGCCATTTTTTAAAGGGGCTCGCAATTCTGCCCATACGGGAAGTAATCCTTCGTTCATCTGGTGTAAAAAGCAAAGGTTGGGCAGACGCCTTTAGCTTAGGCTTTATCATGACAATTGCTGCTCTCTATGAAATCGCTGAATGGTTGACTGCAAAAATCGCCGGCACTCCGGCAAAAGACTTTTTGGGAACACAGGGAGATATATGGGATTCCCAATGGGACATGAGTCTTGCCTTTTTGGGAGCTCTTCTGTGTTTACTTCTGTTTTCCCGCTATCATAACAAAATGATGGCCGTATCAGGATTGAAACCGGAGTAAAGTCCTGTCAACCGAAGGACCATACCCTTCCCCAAATAAATTTAAATGTACAAGAAGGTAAAAGAGCTGATACAATTCTTTCCGCTCTTCATAGTCTTGTCCCAGCGGACGATAGTATGTATATGCCTCATAAAAGGATGAAGAATACCCTCCAAAGACCTCGGTAAATGCAATATCCATTTCACTGTGTCCGTAAAAAATGGCAGGATCAATTAAAACAGGTTCTCCCTTTGAATCACTCATCCAATTTCCTCCCCACAAATCTCCATGAAGCAAAGAAACTTCCGGGTATGATGGTATCCATTGTTTCATATCATTCATCAGCCGTAAGAGATTTTAATGCCGACTGCCATGTATGGTTTTACCCTCCACTCCCAATTTTACCTGAGGCTTTATTCTTTTGTTGATAAAATAGTCGCCCCATGAATCATGCCATCCGTTTTCCTGAGTCAGGGTGCCAATATAATTATCATCATCAAGTCCGTAGGTTGCCGGTCCGCTGCAACTGTGGAGCTTCGCCAATTTCTCTCCCAAACGCCTTTCTGTGTCCTGTCCTTTAACTTGCCCGATCCATTCAGTAAGCAAAATGCTCGGTGTTCCTTTTATTTGTGAATCATGGCAGAAATAAGCCTCCGGCACTTTTATGGTTTTCGTTTCTCTGATAATATTGAGCCCTTTTGCTTCGGAGGCGAAAAAATGAGGGCGGTATTGTTCTTGAACCTTCATAAAATAGATGTTCTTTTCGGTACTCACCCTGTACGCTTGATTTATGCTGCCGCCGGCTACTTTCATTAAGGAAATATTCTCACCTGTATCGCCACGTTCTTTTAAATACGGAGAAATACACTGAATCAGCTTGTCTTGAATCATAAACCACACCACCTGTTTCATATAGTTTGAAGATCATGCATTTAAAACGAATGGAGCAGAAGGTGAAATGGATGCAAACGTTCATCGGATTAAAAGAAGGTATTGATTCGAGGCGCAATATGCTGCTTTCCATGCAGCAGGAGGATGGTTCTTTTCGGTTTTGCTTTGAAAACCCGGTCACCACGGACGCTTATTTATTGGTGCTGCTTGTTCTCTTTAATTGGAAGGATTATCATCTGAAAGAGGTGCTCGTGCGGCGGATTCTCTCCAAACAATCTTCCGATGGCACATGGAGAGTTTACCCGGATGAGAAGAAAGGCAACCTTTCAGTCACCATAGAAGCATATTGTGCGCTTTGCTATTATGGGATGGATGTTCATGACAAAAGCATGCAGCAGGCAAGAAGCTTTATTCTGTCTGAAGGAGGACTGAATAAAGCCAATATATTGACCAAAGCCTTTTTGGCCATGAATGGGATCCTTCCCTGGCCCCGCCTTCCGTTTGATCCCGGCCTCTTAATTGATCTGCCGGCGATATCCCCGCTTCAGCTTTTTGACTTGAGCAGCTTCGCCCGCATTCACTTTGTACCCATGATTGCTGCCATGAGAAACCAGTTTTCGATCTTGCATCCTGCCAAAGATCATCTTTCCGGCTTAGCACCCTCGCGTGATAACTTGGGCTGCTGGGAGGAATTTGAGATCCCTGCCCTTATCCGTTTTTTTACAGAGCACGGCTTATCCTCAGACTCAATAGATGAAAAGCTCGAAAAGTACATGCTGAACCGTATCGAGAAGGACGGAACTCTGCTCAGCTATGCCATTTCCACTGTTTTTATGGTATATGGACTTCTCGCTTTGGGGTACTCCATGGATTCCCCAGTGATTCAAAAAGCAATTTACGGCATTACTTCTCTTCTATGCTACAATGGGCAGCAGTACATCGTTCAAAATTCGCCCTCCGCGATTTGGGATACTTCCCTCAGCTTATACGCGCTGCTGGAATCAGGAATGTCACCCCTGGATCCGCGGATGCAAAACGGGATCCACTTCTTACTGAAACACCAGCATACCGTTAAAGGCGACTGGCAGTATCACTGCCCGGAAACTGCTCCCGGTGGATGGGGATTCTCGGAAAGCAACTCCCTTCATCCCGATCCTGATGATACGCAGGCGGCGTTGCGGCCGCTTTCTGTCCTTTCACAGTATTCAGGACATGTTTTGCATTCCTGGCAAAAAGGAATCAACTGGCTTTTAGCCATGCAAAACGATGACGGAGGCTGGGCATCCTTCGAAAAAAACACGAATAAAGCATGGCTTGGGGAACTTCCCATTGACCATGCCTATGACGCATTAATTGATGCTTCGTTTCCTGATATGACAGGAAGAATCCTGGAATTTCTCGGCACCTGCAGCCCGCTTACCCTAAATGATGCTTCCATTCAAAGAGCAGTCAGCTGGCTGCAGCAAAACCAGGAAGCTGATGGCTCATGGCGGGGACGCTGGGGAGTTTGTTATCTTTACGGGACATGGGCCGCAGTAACCGGAATGGGCGCAGCCGGTTTTTCTCTCCATGAAGATTGCCATTTGCAAAAAGCAGAGAAGTGGATACGTGATATCCAGCACGAAGATGGCAGCTGGGGAGAATCCTGCTCAAGTGACATACATCAAACCTATACACCTTTGTCCTATGGAACACTTGTCCAAACATCGTGGGCACTGGACAGCCTCACCTGTCTGCATTCCGTGCCTACCCCCGAAATTGAAAAAGCGGTCCGTTACCTTCTTCATTCACAAGCTCTGCCAGTTACACAGCCTTACCCTACAGGCATCGGACTCCCTGGCTATAATTACGTGATCTACTACAGCTACAGCCATATCTATCCGTTACTGGCTCTAAGCCATGTATACACGAAATATGTCAGTCATGGTGGGGGCTGAGCACTCCGTAACCGGTGTCATAAACGGCTTGGGCAATGACACGATGCCCGATGCTGTTTGGATGAATGCTGTCCCAGGACAAAAGCTCTTTTTCACGTCCGACGAATAAGGAATAAATATCTGCCACCTTTACGTTCGGCATGGTTTGAAATTTCTCCATATGGCGGTTGAAGAGTCTGACCCATTTGTAGGCGATGTCCCACCGGTGATAAGGATTATAAATATTCGTCAGCCGGATAATATAGCTGCTCCTTCCTTTTTCTTTGAGTTCAATAATTTCTTTTAAAATACGGCTCATATTTTTTTTGCACTCTTTTAATGTCATGTGCAGTTCCGACTCTTGTTTGTTTAGCAGGTATCTTTTCCCTGCTTTTATCAGGTCGTTTCCGCCGGCAGTAATGGTAATAATCTCTGACCTCTGCAGTGCCCTTCTCACTTTTGGCTCCTCAATGGAGGTCAAAACATCCCGGGTCGTATAGCCGTTTGTTGAGTAATTATGAAGGTCATATGTCTTTAGCAAAGCATGCTCGGTCAACAGGTTATACCTGCGGGCAAAGCTTCCCCATTCATCGGAAGCACCGATTCCCACGGAAATGGAATCACCCAATGCAGTATAGTGAGAATGTATTTTCCATGATAAGCCCATCGTGCTCGCACCTTTCGCACTCAATTATTTATAAATATGAAGAAAGAGAGAAAGGTGTACGATATTTCTGGATAAATTTTCTTGCCATTTATTTTGGCGGGATGATATATTTTAATTAGTCAACGGGATGTGGCGCAGCTTGGTAGCGCGCATGCATGGGGTGCATGAGGCCGCAGGTTCAAATCCTGTCATCCCGACCAGAGTAAAAAAGTCCAATAGTATCAAGGGTACTGACGCAACGACCTTCTTATGGAATGGGTTGTGGTTAGCCCCTGACACTATTTGGTTTGCAAAGACCACTACTGTATAAAAACTTTAGGAGGTCTTTTTGTTATGCATTTGAAGTTTGCTATTCAAGAATTTTATCAGGAGAAAAGGTTTGAGAATGTAACTGAAAACACATTCAAAGGGTACGAGTATTTATTTAAGATTTTTGAAGCTTACTGCGAAGAGTATGGAGTGGAAAGAATCGAGGATATAAGTTCACGAGTAATAAAAAGCTTTATTGTGCATTGTAAGAATGAGCGTGGCAATAATCCAGTAACCTTGAATGATCGATTGAATCAGCTAAAAACTTTTTTCAATTGGCTAACAAAAGAGAAAATAATAAAAGAAAATCCCGCAAAGGAAATTAAGAAGCTTAAAGAAGATGTGCGTATTCATACGTTTACCGATGATCAAGTACACCAGATGTTATCTTACTTTAGAAGGCAAAAACGAAGGGAAAACTCATTTCATTCAATTAGAAATTACACCATTATTCTAACTTTATTAGGTACAGGGATTAGAGTTGGAGAACTTGAGGATTTAAAATGGGATGACATAGACTTTAAAGCAGGATCGATACGGGTATTTGGTAAGTCCAGAAAAGACTCCACTGTACCACTTTCCAGTGTTCTATCGAAGGAACTTGCGTTGTATAGAGTGTATTGTGAAAAACAATTCGACAGGCCTTCACCATACGTATTCGTCGATTTAAAGAATGAGTCCATTTCAAGTAATGCAGTCAAGTGCGTGTTCAAGCGAATGGCTAAAGTATTAAACTTTAAGGATACGCGCTGTTCCCCACATTCTTGTAGACATTATTATGCTAAGAAATATATTCAATCAGGCGGTGACATCGTTTCCCTTGCGAGAATTTTAAGACATACAAATATAAAAACTACAGAGCGGTATCTTCATTTCTTTGGTAATGATCTTAAAGAAAGTAACGAAAAATATAATCCTTTAAATAACTTAAATATCTAATGCATAAAAAGCCCCTACTATCCAAGTGGGGGCTTCATTAATTACCTATTGTCTCCTTGATCTTGTGGGAAAGTTAAAGTTCTTTACAATGATATCTGTAACAAGTTTGACCGAAATAAAAGAACCAACACCCATTAATGAAAAAAATATGAACCAAATTCCTACTCCGATTGAAGACAGATATTTACTTGGTGAAGGTGGCAATAAATTAATTATAATGGATATAAGAACAACCAACAGTCCAAAATTAATTTGATTTCTCAAGCTAACATAAAGCCGGTGCTGAAAATCCGGAAAAATTTCCTTTAGTCTAACAAATGCTGGACTTTCCTGGAGTGTAATAATTAATGTTAAAAAAACACCATTTACTCCTATCACTATTGAAGCAAATGTTACAATATTACCTGTAACAGATCGAATGTTAACTAAATAACCTCTGTAATAAAGATATCCAATTACAATCCCGGCTAAGACTGATAAATATAAAGAGTTCTTCTCCCAGGTTTTTTCCAAAAAATCATAAACCTTGTTTATCATAACATCACTCCGGTTGAATTGGCATTAATACCCTTCTAATATCAGGTCTTCTGTTATCATATATATCCAAAAACGTATGATATAAGTACTCATGTGCTACTGTTGTTCTAGGTGCTACCTCGATGCCAAAACGATCAGTCATCCTTGGTTCGAGTAAGTTAACGGTTTCAACCTCTGCTTCTTCATTTTCTAAAGCAGTTAATTCAATTTGTGGTCGTTGTTCTTCAGGTAAAGCGTTGTATACTTCAATGAGTTCTCTAATTCTAATGTCATTCAAAGAAGCCGTCCTTTCCGCTCTTCCTATTGATATAGTTAAATCAATTTTAACTCCAGCCACTTCGTTCAATAATTGCCGTGCATCACCAAGTAAGCTACCTTGATGAAGTTGTGCATCCATCATTACATTTGAACCTCTTACCCTTACCTTCTTGTAGTAATCAGCTTGAATTACTCTTTCTATTTTTGAGCGGTCAATAATCGGAGCCAACCTTACTACTAAAGGAATTTCATCTGCTCCACCAATAATATCAAGGTATCTGAACCTCAATTGAGTCAAAACATGTTCTGTTTGCTTTGCTGAAAGACCATATAAATTGGATTGTAACGCAACCGAATTATATCGATTATCATACAAAACAGAAACAAACTCACCGATAAATTCATCTTGTTCTAACAATATCTCTTCCTTTATTTCTCCAAATCGTTTTTTTGATGGTATGTTTTTATCTCTAAGTTTAGAAAGCTGAAAACTATATAAATCTCTACCTCGATCATATGTATATGAATCAGATTCTATTTCAGAGTACTCATCACCAAGTTCAACATTGGTATCAAAGGTTTGATGATTGGCCATTAAGTAATCTAAAAATGCCGACATATCCCAAATATCCGCTACATCCTCTTCAATAAATGCGTCCTCATTTAATTCTTCTCTTAACGCAATTGGAGCAGGTACTAGTTGTACCTCAAAATAGTTAAACCTTACATATTTCCTTGGCATTTAGACATCTCCTTTAATTCGATAAAAAATTAACCATTTCCTTCTATTTTTATAATATTACTAATTAGAGTTTTTTTCCATATTTAATTAATCTTGCAAGTTATAAAAACCATTTCTTACACTGGAATAAAAGGAGATGATACTTTGACTAAACGTAAGCGAAAAACAACTTTCAAAAAATGTATATTTGTTGGTGAGGGACAAGAAGACATCAGAGATATTTTAAGAAGGCAATTTGTTAAAGAGTTTAACAGGCGAAATTTTGGTCGCGATATAGCTCTACAAGATGAACAAAACTCGAAGAAGAGAAAGTAAAAAAAGACCTGGCAAGGGATGAAGGAGTCCCAAGCTAGGTCTTTTTCTTGTAACTATACATTATTGACCAGGCGAATGGTCTTTGCCTCAAACGAGTTCTTTCTCAATTCAGTTTTACTCCTACGCTGATAAGAGCTTTTTGTGCGTTTACATAACGGAAATATCCACTTAAAAGTTTAGTCGAAGAATAGAAACAAAACGCGGCGCTTTTATTTTTTTTATTTTTTTGGGGTAAGACTTCGACTATCCCCACTTGCTACTGGCCTTCATCCGACCGAATCCAGCCAGTTTATTACTTACCTACGTATATAAATTTCTTATTTTCACTTAATGAAGAGTTAGGGGTTACGACTTTGATACCGAAATCACCTAATCTGTCGAGATTCTTCTCTAGGATATTGGCGAGCTCGTACCTGGATACTCCGAAATCTATAAATCCTCTGCCCATATGATGATGAACAATCGGTTGAAAGATATCTATATCTAAAGTTTCGCGCCTTTTTACGATATCGGCCAGTTTTTCCAGGACTTCTTTCTCCAGGCTGTTAAATTGACCGGCTACACTTTCATCTTGTTCATCGTATAGATTGAAGAATTTTCCTGTATCTCTTACGATAAGACCGAATGACTCCAGGTATCCGATGAACTTTCGCTTTCTGTCCAAGTCTGATACGATCCTTCTCATGTCTTTTGAGTTCAAAGTAGTATCAGAAAAGAAGTGAAGAAGATTCTTGTTAAGGTTGTAAACCATGTCCAAGTTCTCCCATTTTCCTTTTAGATAATCCTTATGCTCTCGCATAAAGTTTGCCATTGCTTTAGCGATCTTCTTATCGTTTGGTTTCCCATCTGTTCTAAAATCGTGCTCCAATAGTTTGTTATACCATTTGTTCTCCATCATAATAATCATTCTCCTTTAGAATTGTTTTATTTGAGTCCATCAAGCCAGTTTGTTTTATTACTTGCTTCTCTTAAACGTTCTACAGGGTTTTTGTAATCGTTCCCTAGAAGTCGTTTCATCTCTTTATCGTGCTGTTCACGTTCTCTACGCATCTTGTTTTGCAATGCATCAAGATGTTTACCTGATTTATCATCCATCCACGATGCGTTTTCTTTACCTTCTCCTAATCCTTCCAGGAAATTGTTTTCTGAAGGGGTAGAAGATTTGGTATCGAGCTTAGTTGAATTAGATTTGATCGACAGCTCGCCTTTTTGCTGTTCATTCATCTTGTTTATGGCTTTTTCACGGATATCTGAAATCGTGTACTTCTTCAATGGCCCGGAATGACCTAATTCGAATGGCATTTACTTTCGCCTCCTTTCAAAGTATTGTTGGCCATTGCCAGATAAAAGGTTAAGGGATTAGTTGACCCCCTCGCCTTTCACTTGGATCAGGCTTTCAATACCTTTATTCTTCATGAATTTATTTTCATCGATCTTAAATGAATGGCCGGTGAATCCATTTTCAACCATTTCCACTCCAAGATAATTTAGCTCCTTCAAGAAGAATTCATCGCTGTAATAATATCTAAGTGCTTGCCTTGTAATGTTGAATAGATTTCTAAGCTCGTAAGAAGATGTCTCTTCGTCTTTGGTTATCTTCTTGAAAAATACTTCTTTAGCTACTTCTCTTGCGAACATTCGTTTGTTATTTATCGCATTAATCTGTTTTTTGTTCATCCTATAACCTCCTTTTCGTTAGATAAAGAGAAGGTAAAGGAACAAACCGATAAGGACGATACCTTGTCCTCTATCTACTCTTGAATCTAATTTGTATTCAAGCTCTCTCCATTGTCGTTCCATCGACATTTCACTCCTTCCATAGAGTATGGATTCTGATAAACTATTTAATTCTGTTTGACCTTATCTTTACAACGTGTTCTACAAAGCCATATTCTTTCGTGAATAAACGAGCATCGATTTTCAATGATCCTCTATTAAACTCCTTTATTACTTCCTGGACATCATTACTTAACTCTTCGGAGAATTTTACCTCCAGAGTTACGACGATATCCTCTTGTTCCTTCATAGCCCTTACCGCTCCTAACCTTGCCCCTTTTATAGTTGCCAGGATGCATGCCGCCAACTTCTTGTCCGTTGTCGTTATCGTTGTCACGTTTCCACCATCCTTCCTCCTTGTCTTCAGGGTAGATAGATAATTTCGCTAGAAGCTCCTTCACCCTATCAACATGCTTTTCATCATAAATAACCTGGAAAAATGTTTTGCCGTCTATATGATGAGTTTTGGAAACTGATCCTGGAATGTTCTTCGTTATTGCCTTAACCGAAAGAATATTTGTAGTTAATAAGTACTTTTGTTTTACCTCCTTTAGTTGTCGTTAAAATCCTTATGTATCAAGCGTTTGAGTTTGTTTTGTTGTCGTTTATATTGTCTCTTTTTAACTCCTAAAAAAATGGGGTGGACTAGACCCCGATTTGATGGAGTTGATATTAACATGGAACATATACCAGTGTTACGCCCATAAAAAATTAAAAGGAGGGGCCAGTGAAGCCCCGATGAATTTCGTCCACCTGGCAAGCAGACAACAGAAGAATCAGTAAGAAGTGAGCATCAGGGTAGGCGGCCCGTATCTCTCCTTCTCTAGTACCATTAATACCGGCCAACTCCGATTTTTTCTCACCTTTAGTTGTCGCGTTAGTTGTCACCTTTAAAAATAAAAAAAGAGAAGGGAAATTCCCCTCTCTCAATGGTTTTTAGCTTCGTCCTTCTTCTTCGTCGATCATATCTTTCAAATACATAGCCAATTCTTTGAGCTCCGACTGACTAGCAAGTGAAACTCCAGTGTTAACGATGTATTGTACATTCTTCACTGTGGTAGTATTAGCTTCGTAAAGCTGTGAATCGGACGATGAAGATGGTTCTGTTGTTCCAATAGAGCTTGAAGCCTGGTTAACTGAAGAAATTCCCTGTTTAACCCGGTTGAACGTATCAATGATCGTTTGACCTTGAGCGTTAACCATTGCTACAGTACCTTCAGCATCGCGGAGAATGTTACCCCAAACATCGGTATATTCCCTTCGATTCTTAGCACTTTCAAGTTGACTTTGAAGGTCCTTATACTCTTGAGCTAACTTCTCCATTTCGCTCTGATTCTTGTTGATCTGTGAGCTACTTTCTTTCATGACCTTGTTTAAGTAATCATACTCTTCCTTAATCTCGGCCAGTCGATCCCTTAACGGCTCTTGTGCTTCAGCAATCAACTTGCTATCAGATACCCCTTTACCCTTCATATCGTCAGAAGTCTTTTTGATACGGGCATTTAAGCTATCCATGAGGCTTTGTAGCTCATTCAAACGCTTCGTATCATCATTTGTCTTCAATCGATATTCGAGTAAAGCTGATTCTTCAGCTCTCACTTTGATCTTGTTTTGAATATCTTCGATCTTCTGTTGGACCTTTTCAGCTTCCGTAAGACCTTCGAAGTCCAATCCAAGAGCACTCAAGATGCTACTTGATTTGCTGTTCACGAAATCATTTTTCTTCTCTTCAAGCTGTCGATCTTTCATACCTTCGTAAGCATCCATCAAAACTTTTACGTTTTCAGTCGCTTCTTTGACTTTCTTATTGAACATGTCCATCCAGATATTGTTGCGATCCATCTGATAGTTCTGGACATTTTGGCTTACGCTTTCAGTGATACCCTTCCAAGCGGATTGCTTTTGCTTGGTTGATAGACTCATGAAACCTGCTTCGTCGAATCGGGCCTTGGCATACTTGAGATTGTCATACTGTTGAAGTGCTGTGATGATTGTCTTGTTGTACTCAAGTTGCTTTTCCTTACCCGCATTTTTGAAAATGTCTCTGTTGTCCATCATCTTCCAAACATCGTAAGAAGGTTTGTCATAACCAGAATCACCGATCTCCTTCATCTTGCTCATGTAAGAGAAAATCCAATCGACCTTATTATCGTACCACTCTTGTTCATGGGCCGGTTTCTTTGGTGTGGACTTCTTAGCAGGAGAAGAACCGTAGTATCCTGGAGAAACGTATGATCCGTCTTCGGTTTTGATCAACTTACTCAATTTCAAGATAGCACCCGCAAAAATCTTGTTGGCGTTCTTGATTTGAGGGTTAACCTGCATCAAGTGATAAATGCTAGTGTTAAACTTGTTGGCGAGTTCTCCGAGAGTATCACCCTTCTTGATCTTGTAATCCCCGACAATACCACCGTTCGCATAAGCTCTGACACCCAACATTTTGCCTGTTTGCTCGTAAAGCTCCATGGCTCTACTTCGGCGTTCTGAAGAAAGGGGGATAATCATTTCTGGCCCTGCTTCTCCGACAAGTCCCATATGAGGCTTATCGATCATACCGCCGTTCGCGTAAGGTTTGTAACCTCCACCCTTCATCATTGACTTGATACCAGGATGACCCCAAACTCCACCGTATCGACCATCCATGTATCGAATAGCCGCGACAGCAGAAGCGACAGGATTTGTTTGTCCACCCAAACCAGGCAATGCCCATCTTCTGAATGTTGACCCTATCACCTGGAATAAACCAATGGAAGGATCGCCACGTTTGGCATTAATATCCCAATTATTGGTAGCTCTAGGATTAAAGCCTGACTCGTGTTTCGCGATGTTCATCAAAGGAGATAACCAAGACATCGGTTTACCAGTGATCTTCAGAGCTTGCAGGATGGCCGCCTGTGCCATTTTAGCACCGCCCCCTACAAAGTTACCTAAAGAACCGATAGCTTTGTCCATGAGGCCTTGAATCGCGTTCACAGCCATTCCACCGATAGCCTTTACAGGACTTCCGCTTCCTTTTCTGAACCAATCAGGAATTAAGCTGTCTGTCAGACCGAACTTACTTGTCGCAGATTCCCAAACAGCCTTTGGCCCTTTAGTGATTGCATCGAAGAAGTCACCGACTCCACCCGCATATCCAGGGAAACCATAAGATTTAAGGAGCTGTTCAGTGTGCTTGTTTGGAAGTACAGAAGAACCTTTAGGGAGATCGCCGATCAATTCAGGCCCACGAGCTCCGACAACAGTAGTTCCGACTCCAGGGATGTGTGCCAATTCAGGCCCTTCTTCACCCACGATAGCCGGGCCACCTTTATGTCCAGACCTGGAAGTACCTACCGCATAACCGGCAATTTGAGGCCCGCCTTGTCGAACGTGAGGCGTTGATTTGCTAGATGACTTAATACCGAAAATTCCTTTGATCCATCCCCAAATCTTGCTTACAGTATTCCACAAAGAATTCCAACCACCAGTAACACTTTTCATCTCATCGTCGTTTGCTTTCTTATGTCCTGCGGCTTGTTCTTTGGACATTTGAATGACAAAACTAGATTTGTCTTTAGAAGACTTCTGAACCTTTTTAGAACCGTCCATCCAATTCTTTACAGTATCGTCGGTCTTCTTTTTCTCTTTGTCCATTTGATCGTTAGTCTTCTTTGTTGTGGTCTGGGCCGACTTAACCTTGTCCCACATGGAAGCTCCTGTCTTTTTAGCGTTGGTGTTATAGGCCTTGGAGTTTTGTTCTATGTGCTTGTCGTTCTCCTTGGTGCTCTTATTTAATTTTTCGTTATAGCCCATGACGCGTTTCATTTTCTTTTCGTAAGCATCAGCAGAAGCTTTTTCCATTCTCTCGCGAGCTTGCTTTTCTCTCCTGGAAGTATCTTCAGCATTTTGAGCAGATAGAAGTTGTTGGGCTCGCCTTTTATCTTCCGCTTTAGCTGTTCCATCGGCCATTTTACCGGTTAATTCATCGAGCTCTTTCTTCTTTTTAATTTCCTTGTCGATGACTTTAGGATTTTTAGCGATTTCCTCTCTCGATCTTCCTGTAGCTTCAGCTAATTTATCTAAAATCTCGTTGTAAATCTGCGTTTGTAAAGAATCTTTGTTTTTGACTCCGGAAAGAAGTTCGACAACGGCTTTTTGTTCCTTCAGCTCTTTTACCAACTTGTCACCAAAACCAATTACGTTCTCTATCAGAGATAGATTTTCATCAATTTTTTCATTGTAATCGTTGTAAGCTTCAGTATTAGGCGCTAAACCTTTAAGCCTTTGTTCTTCCATTACTTTTTGCGCCTTTTCAACGCTTCCGGAAAGTTCATTCTGTCGATCCTTAACTTTCTTGACGGCCTCTGCCATGGATATAGTCGCTACGTTCTTGATACCCATTTGCGCTAATTGGTCCAATTCGGCTTTCTTTAGAACGTCTGCTGCTTTTGTTTCCTTACCGTAAGCTTTGATAAGCTCGTCCTTACTCATCTTCACGCCTTGGATAAGTCGGCCATATTCATCATACTGACCCATTTGAACAGCAATCGTACTGTAGTTTTTGCTGATATCCTTGTTCAATTTTTGTTCTGTTTTCCCAAGAAGCTCGACCTGTTGTTGGTACTTGTCAATATTGTAAGTATCAACAGAACCATCTTTGATCATGTCTAAGAATGCTTTGTACTCTTTCCCTGCTGTCTTAGCTGTTTCATTTAGCTCTTTCTGCTCTTGCTTGACCTTTTGGAAATGTCCGAAAAGCATTGTAGCGCCCGTGATAGCGAGAGAAATCCATCCGAAAGGATTTAATAGAGTAGCCGCCGCGAGTCCCTTCATGGCCGTTCCTATACGTCCTACGGCTAGAGACATGGTAGTAGCTGTCTTAGTGCTTGCTCCCATAGCCATCGCGAAAGCTTGAGTCCTGGTAGATGCTGTCGCCATGGATGCTTCAGCTAATTCTGCATTTGTTCTCATCTTTTGGAAGTTGTAAGAAACAGTCAATAAACCGGCCGCAAATGCTCCGATAGCCCATGTCCAACCGCCAAATTTATCGAACATAGCAGTTAGTCCGCCCATCAAATCATTTACAGCTATGAGGATTAGACCAAACGCCTGTTTGATACCGTTATCTCCCAAAGTTTTAGACAACTTCTCAAATGAAGTTTTAGTCATGTTGATTTTTGCTTCAAGAGACTTCATGTATCTTTCATTCTCTTTTTGTGCTGATCCCCATGACTTCGTAGCTGTTTTAGTTGCATCTATGGCCGTTTCGTACTTATTCATCAAACCTAAGAATCTCGAAACCTGGTACCGGCCGGCCACCTTGATAGCGATGTTCTGTTTCTCTTTGTTCGTAAGTCCATCCCATTTACCATGCAAGTCGCCCAAAATATCAGAAACTTTACGCGCATCCCCGGTTACAGGATCAAACACGTTAACCCCTATACCTTCGAGTGATTTCATAGCTCCAGAAACAGTCGTTACACGAGAGTAGATTGTTTTTAATGAGTTCCCCACAATAGAACCGCTTTCCCTTGTAGCTGTCGTTATCGCGGTTATGAAACCTTCGTTTTCTTCCATCGATACTCCGAATGCTTGAGCTACACCTGTAGATTTCTGGAGAGCAGTAGATAGGTTATTTACATCAATCGCGTAATTGTTCGTTACGGAGTTCATTCTATCTACTAATCCTGCTGTTTCGGTGATTCCTTTATCGTATACATTCATCAATGAAGAGATCGTCGCTTGAGCTTGTGTAACGTCAATATCACCAACGTTAGCAAGCAAGGCTGTAGCATCGACCAAACCTTTAATCTTGTCCTGGCCGAATCCTTCTTGAGCAAATGCAATCCCGATTTTGTTGATTTCGGTTAATTTGCGGCCAAACTTATCCGCTGAATCACCCATATCATCGAAAAGATTGTTGTAATTGGTTCCATCATCCATTACTTTCTGGAAGTCTACCAATTGAGAATCGAGCTCGACAATAGTATTAATTACCGCTCTAATCGCTCTCGTAGTTCCAAAAATAGCCGCCGCGCCAACTGTCCATTGGATCATACGTTCACCGGCAATTTTTGTAGCTTCAGCGAATGAAAGTGTGTAGCGATTAAGCCCCTTCATGCTTCGGTGAGCTCCTTGGATTCGGTTATCGAAGTTTCTAAATCCAGAGGCACCGGCGTTAATGGCTTTCGCGTTAACTCCACTGTTTACAGCTCTTTGGAATTCCTTAACGCTTTTGGTTGCTTGTTTGTTTGCTGTTTGAACCTTTTCTAATGTTCTTACATAGGCATTTTGAGAGCTTTCGGATCGTTTTGCTGAAGTCGATACTCTATCGAAGCTACTTGAGACAACATTACTCGTCTTCTTCAGCTTATCCATATTCGAATTCAGTCGGTCCATAGTACGTATTGCTTTTTCTAAACCTTTGAGAGCAGACGTATTTACATCAAACTGAATGCCTATTCTTCGATTATCTGACATGTCCTTTCTTCCTTTTTTGTTTAGAGGCCCATCTTACCGCCTCATTTTGCCTGTCCTGTCCGTTTATATTGCTCCCTGTCCTAAACCATTCCCAATATGTAAAGCTCCTAATTTCGCCTTACAAGCCCCCTATTCTCGAACTTATTTGGTGATTTGATTGTTCGAAATCAAAATATACAACCTTACCCTTTTTGAACTTCTTGATTCCGTACTCTTCTAATTTTTTAGCTATTACTTCATCCTTTGTATTTGTTGAAATGAGCGACTTACTTACGTCCATTCTTTTAGCCAGCTCTGCCAGGTTTATAGCTTGCTTATATACCGCTTTATGCCCGGCTGTAGCTACTAAGAATTTATCGATAAAATTTTCTAAAGTCGTCTTTTTCATGGATCATCCACCTCCCTTCGTTATTACTAGTAGTACCTTCCGTAAAGAAAAAAAGATCAAGCCGATTGTTTAAAGTGTATAACCCCTTGATACATAAGAATTTCTCTGAATAGAAGACAATTTAGAACAAATAAAAAAAGACACCCGTTTACCGGATGTCATCATTCTTATTGGACTGCTTTATTTAAGGCTTCATGTTTTACAAAGCTATACCTAGATACTTCATCTATTAGTAAGTCAGAAATACGATCTCTATCATGGTACTCACTTTCATGAATTGAAAGGTATTCCATACAAAGCAACATTAATTCCATTTCAAAAGTTCCCTCACAGAAATTTACTGCAAAATTCGAGAATTGTTCACTTACCCATTCAACCCAAAATACTCCTTTTGGTGATATTCCATATGCCAATAATGCTTGATCCACTAACCAGTCAAATTCTTCTTCGTCTCCTGCATGGTAAGCATCATACAAATCTTCTAAAATCGCGATGACATTTTTGTTGTTCTCCATTGTTAACTTCCTCCTATATCCGCACATTAAGCGGAATTATTTATTTATATTGTCATTTACTTCACTCTTGAGACTCCGTATAGCCTTGACCAACGATAAGGAAAGGAAGTATGAAGGGAGTCAGCATTTTCGCCGGCCCGAATTTCGGTGATTGAAATTTGCTACCCCTGGAAGTCCTCTCCCCTTATCCTTGGAATAGGCATGTACAAAACTTATTCTCCTAGAAAATTACCGGTCTTCTCATAGTTTTCTAACATCGTATTACTTACTATAGAAGCATGTCCGACAGCATCTATTACGTCCTGATTAATGAAGTAATAAGCGATCCCTTTTTCGGTTTTGTTCGGTAACACACCTGAAATTGCAAGTATCTCCACAGCTAATAAATCTATTACAACTAAAAAATTCCCATCAATTTGCATTGGTTCCATAATAACTTTTCCCCTTTATAATTTTTTCGAGTACTCCGTTATACTCGTATTCGTTGTAATAATCACGAGATTTCATATCCCGGACTTTTCTTATAGGTTTGATGTCCGATTTTTCGATTTTTGAAGTTAATTCATAGTTGTATATCCTGATCGTTTCATCTGTAATGTGATAATCCATATATCTTCCTCCAGTATTGGCGAGCTTTAGCGAGTCCTATTTACGCTTTTACTTCCGAAAGTTTCAGTTTCCTGATCGTTCAATAAGATAAAGAATCAATCCATCCACATAAACGGCCGTATCCCTTGGCGCTCTAAGGATTAAGGGAGTTTTTAAAGGGTTACCTTTTCCCCCCCTATCTCCGTATAAAAGGTTACCTTTTCCCCCCCTTTTTTAAAAGGATTATAACGAGATGACTTAAACATTGATTTTAAGGTATCGTCAGGGAACCCTTTCTTGCGATAAAAGATGTAAGGATTTACGTAATATTTTCTATTTCTTGTATCTCGCTCGCTTAACGCTTCAGCGATTACACCTATCTTTCTTAGTTTTGTTATGAAAGCTTTAACTTCTTTGTGTTCAAGTCCTAACAACTTGCCTATAGAAGCTTGATTTAAGAAAAATAATTTTTCGGGATTCTTTTCAAATGGATCAGAACAAATCAGATTAGTTCCATAATGTACATATGGAAGAAGCTTATAGATGTAACCTAATTCAGCCGGTTTCAAGTCTTTAGAAAGCTTTTCGAGAGTTGTATTGAATAGCTTTATTAGTTCTTTTCCATTCGTGGCACCGTTAATATGGACGTTTGGGTTAAGTTTAAATCCGTTTTCATCTTGAGCTAATACACTAGCAGTCTTTAAAGCTTCGATAATACTATTACGAGAACTTACCTTTTTTACTCCTAATGCATTTCCTAAATCTGTTTTACTCTTCATTAACTTTCCATCCTTCCGCTTTAGATACCCTGTTGACCTCTCCATATAAGGGAGTAATCTTAATATGTATCCACATTTTTTAGAATCCAATTCCTTTGAAACTTCCTTCATCTTTTCCATTTTTCCGAAAGAGAATCTTCGTTTATCACGTTTGATCAATTCTGTTTGTTTTTCTGCTTCCAATTTCTTTTTAAAAGCTTCTGACCGTTCTTTTGAGATGATTTTATCTCCACTTCGAAGCTCTTTGATTAATTCTCCTGTTTCTGTGTCAATAATTGCGTACTTATTTGGATCTTCCATGTCAGTTTTATTCCTTTCACAGTTTGAATCCGTTCCTCCCGTTTGAATATTTGTAGTCCCTATCCGTCCATTTGTTATTACTTACTATTATTATTACCATCCAGTAAGTGGATTAATCGATTTTGATTCTCCACTTGGTCACATAGATTATTTAGCTGATGAGCCAAAGTGAAATTTTAGACAGACCAGGAATTGGCATTACTTAAAGTTAGATCAATTAGGAAACTTCTAACCTGTCAATTTAACCGGATGGATTTTCTTTAGCCCTTATTTTGGCCAGGCCTACCCATAGAAATAAGGATCGAAAACTAACTCGACCCCACCTTCCATCTATTACAATCTCGATTCCAATTCTTTAAGGCGAGCTGTAAACTCTTCCTTCAATGCTTCATCTTCTAAGTATCGATCCATGTACTCATACACGCTTATTACTCTCACATTCCCTGAAGCTTTCTTCTTGCTACCTTCCAGGTAAATGATCGTAAGTACATCGGCCTCGTCTTTATATTTCTTTATGGTGCCTGAAGTTGAATAGCTATCGAACCTCAATTTAGCATCGATATAGTGACCCTGGAATGAATTCAAGGTGAAGTCCGGTATAAAACTCCCGATCTTCTTATTCCTTTCGATATCCAGGTCAATCGCGAATAGGATTTCTTCTAAAATAGCTTCGAATTCAAGTCCTATTCTTATAGCATTCCTCGTATCATCCTTTACATCATCGTAGTTAATTCCTGCTTCAGTTATTGCCTTTTTCCATGATCCGAATATATAAATCGCGGTACCGTACAGGCCGCCATGGTTAATATTCATGTATGTGTTGTTCAATTTCTCGCCTGATTTGTAACGTTGCTGAATAGTTTCGATGATCAATTCTTTCGGCCAATTATTTCGCGGTACGTAGTTAGGATTAGCGAGTTCCATTTTCTTTTTATTTCTGATCCTGGACTTTAAGCTGATTTCTTCTTTGTTCTTTTCATAGTATCTCTGCGTAGCTTCATACATTTTATCTTTATTCTGCTTCTGAT
Organism: Fictibacillus fluitans; assembly: GCF_030418125.1. Lineage (GTDB taxonomy): Bacteria > Bacillota > Bacilli > Bacillales > Fictibacillaceae > Fictibacillus_C > Fictibacillus_C fluitans. The sequence goes on from NZ_JAUHTR010000001.1 coordinate 392,099, forward strand.
ATTTCTTGATGCATGCCTTACATATAGAACGTTTGCCGCCTAAACCACTCTTACTCGCGTGATATTCCTCCAGGAGTTTTAATTCCTCGCATCCTGTACACTCTTTCGCTTGGAATACTTGTCCCTCTACAGTTACTTCTACTAACTCGATCTTCTTGCTCGCCATTGGTGAACATCTCCTTTAGATTTTTGTGTTTTGTGTGTTCAATATAGTAGTATCATCGGTGATAACTTTTTTCTCATATAACTACTAAAGGAGTAGAAAAAGTTGACATCAAAGGGTTTTTAAAGTTGATATATTAGAAAGAGAAAGTTTATACCCATATGGAAGGAAACCTTATGTACCATAGCCACTATAAACATTCATTAAGTATAAAATGCTTTAGCATATAGTAAGAAAGTACCTTTATAAAGAATAATTTTAAAAAAACGTTTCATATATAGAACGTAGGGAACACACCTATTGTTGTCATTCCCTTTTACTTACATAAAATGTACATCTTGCCAGGAATTCAACATAATACAATTTAGGAGGATTTAAAATTATGAAAAAGGGAATCAAAACAGGTGTAGGAACATTGATTTTGTCAGCGAGTTTGGTCAGTCCATACTTTTCTACTTCAGCGTCAGCGGTAGAAGTGCCGTATAATGGAACTGATAAGCCGCCTACTCAATGTTATGATTGTGTTGCAGGACGAACTCCAGGGAATGTTATGACCGATCCGGTACAGAAAGCTCGATGGTTAAGTAATATGGATAAAGTTAATGAATTCCTAAGAGTTAATTCTGAAGGAAAACTAGCTTTAACCGGTACAGCCGTGCAAATAGGAGTATCGCAAGAATATTATGATCGTATAGCGAAAGCGCTAGAAGGCGAAAATAGCATGATATCCAGGGGCTTGTATGATTTTGAATATGATAAAGACGGGATGATTACAAAGCTCGCTACGAATGATGCTTGGAATGCTAATTATCTACTGATTAGACAAAGAGAAGAAAAGGCCGGCGGCGGTGTACCTCAATACATGGAGCGAGATTGGCATTGGTACGGTTACGGAATTACATTGACCCACGCTGAAACAAGTGAGCTGTTAGCGCATATGGCAGTAATAGGAGCAGGAGCAGGAGCGGCCGCGTTATTCTTGGCTGAAATGGGAGTTACCATTCCCGCAAGTTTAGGTGTAGGACTTGTTGGAGCGATGTACGGATTAAGCATGGCACTTATCGCGGACTTGGATAATGGCAAAGGTATCACCATCGGAGTAAGCTACATTGGACATGTCTTCTATTACTCAAACTGATCAATAATCAGGAAGGAGGATTCGATGAAAAGATTATTATTTCTAGGGATAATTGTATTGATAATAACGTTGTTAAATTCAATCGGATATTTTCAGGGACAATTGAAAACTACAATGTTAATAATCACAATGATAATAAGTCTTATCCTTCTGATTGATCTCGTTGTTTTAAGAAAGAAATACCTAAAGAAAACAAACGCATCTATGTTATTCTTTATATTCGCTTGTTTCTTATCAGTAACCATATCTTCAATAGCGTTATTGCTGATATAAAAAAGAGCTGTCCTTTAATCGGGGCGGCTCCTTCTATTTTTCTCCGTATATCCATTTCCTTCTTGTGGGATACTGAAAAATGTTTCGAAAAGTTCCCTAGGAAAGATTATTTCCTAGGAGTGAGAGTGGAACAGTTAGCGCCCCCACCCCTCAATCGGCTTTCAGACTTCGTAAAACACCGCCCTACCTTCTCCTATCACACTCCTGATACATTTACGTCATGTCCCTTCAATCATTCCATACCAGGCCTTCAAACGACTTACAAACTATACAAATCAATCGATTATTGACCAGTTCCTTCATATTAAACTGTCAGTTGATGAACTAACGCTCAATGTACATTAAAGATTGATGATATTCACGATCAAATAGTTACCTACACTATAGATTCTTGACACTTTCCACCTGGATCAAGCGTTATTTATTTGGATAATGGCCGATTAATCAATCAAAGTAACAGGATCATTCATTGATTTATGCATGTTTCTATTCATTAAAATGTTTACAGTATTCATATCTAGTTAACGTAATGCCAGTTATAGGAAGCAAGCATGTTTAACAATCGCTGATATAGCAACGATTCACAAAGTCTTCATACACCATCAATATACATTAGTTTATACATCGCTTATGGTTACTGGCTTTATTACTGTATGAGTAGTTTGTGAATGGACATTAGATTGCATAAGTTTAACTAATATAAATGTATGTATTGTTAACTAAATTACCTTGATTACTATGTTTGTGTGTGTTAGATGAGATCAAATACAGTACGTGAAATTATACTTTATTGGAGTAAAGGATTGGTTGATTTAGGACCAGGTACTAATAGTAGTTCATAAATATATTAACAGAAGAGAGAGATCAGCACTTATCCACAGCTTTTCAATAACATATACACAAATATTACACAAATACTATACAAACCACATCAACTCACTCACACTCACCATTCCCATTAACCTGTTTCCTTCCCTCTAAATTTCCTGGTCGGGACTACTTCCTACTATATATATGTGTAAGCTAAACCGGTACAACTTGCGCAATACTTTAACAAACATTCCTCGTTTTCATTTATAACTCCCCTACTTTCGATCTCTAACTCCCTATTCGCGATTTCTCTCATTTCGAACCTCGATAACCCCTAAAATAACGCTCGAAAAACACTCGACAATTTTATCGAGTGAACTTTAGTCAAAAACATTGTCTTGGTTAAAAATTCCTAATTTGGTATATTTAAAACAAGGAGGAAAACCAATGCATAGAAATAGGCTCTTTTTATTTTTTTTAGTCATCTTGTACATTAATGTCGCCGTATACCCAAGTTTTGTCTTTGCTCAAGATAATACTAATTCCCCAAATTACATCACAAAAAAAGAATTAGACATTTTATTAAAAAAAACACCTCAAAATCTTACAAAAGAAGATTTAAATGAGATGCTATTAAAGAGCAATGAGGCCTTACTTGAAAGTAGAAAAGATAAAATCGATTTGTTAGAAGGTAACATAAGTTCCATTCTTACCTTGCTTGGAATAATATTAGCTGTGCTTGCACTATTATTTACCGGCTTTGGATTCTGGTTAAAGGGGAATTTTACAGAAAAGTTAAACCAAGTTAACCAAATGAAAGAAGAAGTTGAAAAGAATAAGAAGTTGGTCGATGAGAATTTGCAAAAATCAAATGGGCTGAATGATAAGTTGGATATAGCAATTGGGAAATTAAAGCATAGTAAAGATGAATTTGACAGAGAAACTAAATACATAAAATCCGAGCTCGAAAAATTACACTTTCTTAAGAATCATATGCAAAGGCTAGAAGAGTATGTAAATTTCCATTTTGAAAATATAAAAATTATGCATGATTTCAATAAGATAAATATGGAAACTCCCATTATTTTAAAAGAGATTGAGGATTTACTGAATTTAGACTTGGATGATGCTCCCATCTATGATGTAATAACTGAAGACATAAAGAATATTTTAGATTACCACACCCATGAAGAAGTTTCACTCAAAAACTACTTAGTTGAAGCTTACAATTATAATAAAAATTATTTAAAAGAAGCAGAAGAAGATGTAAAAAAACGCTATGAGGAAATGTTTTCAGCCTCGAAAGATATAATAAATGATGATAATATTGAAGACTTTTATCACGATGAACTAAAAGATTCATACGAAGAATGGAGCAATTTGCTAACAGATACAAAGAATATCCAAAGTGTATTAAAAGAATTGTATAACAAGATATTGGATTATCAAAAAAACCACCAAGAATAGGTGGTCTTTTTTAATGCTTCTTGTCTTTTGGAGGATACGGATCATTTCCGTAACTGTCTGAATCCCTGAACCTACCGTTCTTCCCCTGAATTTTTAATTCTGAATGCTGGTTTTTTGCAATGCTTCTTCCATAATCAATTGCTTGTTTTTGCGTGTTAAAGGATTTGGTTAACTTACTGTTACCTTCGCCCCTAACTCCCCAACCATCACCATTTTTAACAACGTACTGATTCTTTTTAGCCATAAGCCACCTCCTTTTTTTTTACAATATTCGTCATTAATGGAGGATATTCCTCCTGTATGCCGAAGATTATATTAGGAGGTGAACAGGACAATGGTACTAAAAAGCACAGACTACTGTGACATTTTAAAAGAGGCTAGGATCCATTCGGAAGATATAATGCCGGCAATTGAATTAATTAAAGTAAAAGAACTGGACAGAGAAGAAATTCGCTTCGTTTATTACAAAGAAAATAAGGACGGTAAAATTAATCTTGTCCCAAGACCATTGGATTTAGAACCAAATGTTCTTTTAAAATTGTTAGAATTGGCTTTCGAGAGGGAAATTTTTGATGATCAGTTTAAAGGAGCTTTAAAAAATTTTTTGTAAGAGGATGTTTTTGATTATAAAAAAGAGGAATACACATATGATTTAAATACAATAGGTAAAGTAACGATCGAATTAATAAAGCAAAATAATCCAATTAGTTTATAGGAGGTATTCCAGTGACTAACTATAAATATTTAGGCGAAAAAGAAAAGAATAATACAACAGTCTACAAAGGTAGCGCAATAGTAGGACAAACATTTTATTATTGGGAAACACCCTCATTAAAAGGTGAAGTTGATGCAAAAAATACATTAGTAACAAAGAAAAGCTTTTACAAAAAAAACAAACTTAAACATAATGCAAAAGTAAACATAATTCATAGCCCCTTGGACCCTAGTCTTATAGAAAAAACTATAAACAGAAATTTAATTAAACAATTCATATAAAAAAACGATCCTTATTAGGAACACTTCATTAGAGTGATTCTTAATAAGGATCATTTTATTTTTATAAAACACAGAGTGCTTTTAATTGTTAATTCGTATAAATCCTCTTGAAATTTGTAGCAATTTCTGAACGTCTTCATTCAAATTTAGAGCATGCATTTTCCTATGGCAATTCGCACACAACGCTACTGTATTTTCTGGCGTGTCTTCCCCACCTTGAGATAACCATATAATATGATGGTTCTCTAAATACGGATTTCCTTTCCTATCTGTAAATGGAGCAGGTTGATCACAAAGTTGGCAAACACCTTCTGCCCTTCTCTTGGCTAATTCTGCAACATAAGCATTTCTTTCATATACTTTTGAGACAACATTCCGTGATCCAGGCTTTTCAGGCGCATACCTTGCCCTTTCCATAACTAAATCATCCGAAAGCTTATACACCGCTTTATCCTGGACGCTTGCTTTATATAAAAGATCACTTTCTCTAACAACAGGTTCCTTTTGCCCTGGTTTAAGTTTTAATGGGAATATCCATGCCAAACGTCTTACCCCTTCTACATCTGGTTGAGGCTCCTGGAAAGGTTCATTATATAAGAAGACTTCACCTTGAAAAATGTAATGATTAGGCATAAACACTTCGAATAAATAAACCGTTACTCCCGTTTCATTTGAAAAGTTCAATGTTTTATTTTGTGCGAAATCAATACTTTGATCCCCTTTTTGTCCCATTCCAGTGTAATGAAACACATCTCCAACCCATCTATCATCATATAAGGGGTTTGTGTGATCCGATATCAAAACCAAAAGATCATTCTTGGTTGACCTTCTCATTCCACCTGAAGCGGAAACACTAAATCGATCAATAAGCTCTCGATGAGTTATTACATCAGAAGTTTCTAGTTTATGTGAAAACACCATTCTTATTCCTCCCTCCTTTTTATAAATTGTACCATTAATTGAAAATTATGTATAATATATCATTAAGACCGCTTTTCTTTAGTTCTTGACTACATATTACGCTTGTGGTTAAACTGAATTTAGGTAGTGGTCGATGCTTTTTCAACATAGATGGTTACAGGGTTTTTAAATAATCTGCATTCGCGCATGCATGGGGTGCATGAGGCCGCAGGTTCAAATCCTGTCATCCCGACCAGTAACCTAATAAAGAACAAAGACCACTAGTGAAGAGCTCATTAGAGGTCTTTTTTTGCTTTCCTATTCCCCGGACTTTCAAGCAAATTTTCCTTGTTTTTTGTCAACTGCTCTAATGAAACGCTTACATGCCAATCTCCCGTCTACAATTCTTGACGGCTTATTATGCTTGTGGTTAAACTGAATTCAGGTAAGGGAAACGCCTTATGGGGTCCGGCCCTCATATGTGTAAACTGCATGGGTGCAGGTCATGAATCCAGTTTCCCGGCCGGGGTACATAATTAATAAACAGCAGCGGTGGCTGCTGTTTTTATGTCTTAGGGGGAATACTTTATAGGTGAATGTTTTTAAATTGTAAAGACTTTGTAAATGTTTTATTTCAAATTGTAAAAGATGTTTATCTTTGCAAACATTAAAGTTATAATTACGAATGGTTTGGGTTAACAAAAAATTTAGGGTAAATTTACTTTTTCTTAACAAACGGAGGTTTTAGTCAATGATTTTTGGATCAAAAAAGGATTTGTTTCTGGACTTACTATCTAGCATCGCAGAGAACGTACGCGACTCCGCTCAGTACTTTGTGGATTTTAAAATTGATTCCGAAGCAGATTTGAAAGAATTTGCAAGAAAAATGAAGGAATACGAAAATAAGGGCGACGATTTTATTCATGAGCTCATCATCGGTTTAAATAAAACCTTTATTACTCCCCTAGAACGTGAAGACATTTTGGAACTTGCGAATAAAATGGATGACATCCTGGACGGCATGGAACAATGTGCTTCCCGCTTCGAAATGTATAACATTGTTAAACCTGACCAATACATGGTAAAGTTCGCTGGGCACATTCTTGAGGCAACGTATGAAGTTGCTGAATCAGCCAAGTTGCTTCACAAGAAAAAACTTATGGAAATCCGTCCTCATGCAATTAAATTGAATGATCTTGAATCCGTAGTGGACGAACTTCTTCGTGTAAGTATCAAAAACTTGTTCGCCACGGAAAAGGACCCTATTAAAATTATTCAGTATAAAGAGCTTTATGAACTTCTTGAAGCGATTTCTGACAGCACAGAAGACGTGGCTGATACTCTAGAAACCATCATCATGCGAAATGCCTAAGGAGTGATTGGCTATGGATATGTTATTTATTCTGATTGTTTTGGTCGTTATTTTTGCACTGGCATTTGATTTTATCAACGGTTTTCATGATACAGCCAATGCTATTGCGACCTCTGTGTCAACAAAGGCTCTTCCTCCAAAGGTAGCAATTGCGATGGCGGCAACGATGAACTTTGTCGGTGCCCTTACCTTTACAGGAGTTGCAAAAAGTGTAAGTAAAGACATTGTTGATCCTTTTCAGTTCAACGATGAAAAAATCGGTCTGATGATCGTGCTGGCAGCCCTTCTTTCTGGTATTGCCTGGAACTTGATTACGTGGTACTACGGTATTCCTTCCAGTTCCTCGCATGCCATTATCGGATCCATTGCCGGAGCAGCGATTTCTGCTGCAGGGTTCGGTGTTTTAAATTATGAAGGCTTCCTGAAAATCGTTAAGGCTTTGATTATATCGCCCTTTGTCGCTTTGGCTGTCGGCTTCATCATCATGAGCATCTTTGCAGCTGTTTTCAAAAATTTCAACAAGACAAAAACCAACAAGGGATTCCGTACCTTCCAGATCTTCACGGCGGCACTTCAATCCTTCTCACACGGAACGAATGACGCGCAAAAAGCAATGGGTATCATTACTCTTGCTTTGATTGCCGGTGGCTATCATACAACAGAAGGCATTCCGATGTGGGTAAGGGTCGCTGCGGCGCTTTCCATGGGTATCGGGACTTCGGTTGGGGGATGGAAGATCATCAAAACTGTTGGCGGTAAAATTATGAAACTTCAGCCGGTAAACGGTGCGGCAGCTGATTTATCTTCTGCTCTTATCATCTTTACATTTACAGCGTTAAAGCTGCCGGTCAGTACTACCCATGTTATTTCATCAGCAATCATGGGGGTTGGTTCTGCCAAACGGGTAAAAGGTGTTAAATGGGGTGTGGCACGGCGTATTGTCATGACATGGATCATTACGCTTCCTGTCTCAGCCATTATCGCTGCCATTGTCTATCAAATTTTGAATCTATTTATTTAATAAACCAAGCTTCAGGTGTATACCTGAGGCTTTTTTCTTTGTCCATCCGCTGACTTCCTGGACCCTTGTCTATACGAGTTTTCCCGAACAAGCATATACATAGGAAGAAAACCAATTTGAGGTGAAAAAATGTCCAGATGCAGAAAAAATAATCAATCTCTGCGCTTTTTTCCATATGGGGGATATGATCCTTTTCACAAAGAATCAGTCTCCCACCATCCTGAACTGATTGAACCTTCTCCACCGCGTCCTCCATTTTCAGCAGCTCCTCAGGGATTTGGTCCTGAAGCGGCAATGGGTGCCTTTCCTCCAGCCCCTGGACCGGGAGCTTTTATGAATCCTCAAATGCTACCGCCCCGGCCGCCCTATCCATATATTCCTTACTATGCCCCACAGGGCGGAAACGGAATGGGTTTTCCAGGCAAACAACAGAATTCACAAGCTTCAAAACTCCCTTCCCTGCCCAGTGGGTTCCCCTTTGGAAATGGAGGCTACCCTGGCGGCCAGCAGTTTCCCTTCAATCAGCAGCAGCCCTTCCAAAATCCCGGAGGCCAATTCAGCTGGGGAAAGACATTTAACGGCATTAACTCGGCCATGGGCATGATGCAGCAATTGGGTTCGATTATTTCTCTCTTCAAATAAAAAAAGAGACTCAAGTTTTTGAGTCTTTTTTTTATGTAAACAGCTGCTTCGCCAGTACAGCCCCCTCCAGGTGATGAAGATCAATCCAATATGCACGGTCGATGAACAGCGGTTTCTCTTGAAAAAGATCATCGAACAACGGCGGTAAAGCTGTCCCGGAAAACCAATCCTCCTTATGATGAGAACTGCAATAAAAGACGTCCCAGCATGACAGGAGCTCGGGACTATAAAAACGGAAAGCTTTTCTTTTCAGTGAAAACAAACGAATTCTTTCTTTTTTATAGTGAGGCAAAAAAACCTTCGGATCCTGACTGAATACATGTCCCCAATAGTCTGCTCTCGATCCTGTATGCCTTTGCCGGTCGGCAAATTGCAAAACTCCTGAAAAAATTTTTTCTTGGAAGAGCAGGCGATACAAGCGCTTTCCCATTTTTATCCGTTTGGCAAGGTCATGGAAACCTGTAACAGATAGTCCTGCCATTCTGGACTTCTCACCGAACACCGGAAAAAGGATTTTGGTGAGCTGAAACAGATTTTGCAGCTGAAAAGGGAGACTTTTAAAAACTTCTTTATGGATGTCCTTTTGGACCACTTCCCTTTCAATCACATTCTGTTCATTGATGATCAAAGCCAGCGTGATCAGCCGGCTGTCTTTCTTCCATAAAAAATGCTCCCAAACATGACGCATGAAAGCAGAAACATTAAATCCGTTAAGCAGGTGAAATAAGCTCTTCCCCACTCTCTTGCTTTGCTCATACAGCAGCAATTGGGGATAAACGTCCTGAAATATTAAACTATTTGCTATTTCGAGCGTCCAGTAGATTTTTTTTCTTTGTTCAGTGGTAAGCAGTCTTTTCAGAAATTCCCCCTGCAGGTCAGTCATATGGTAGCCTGCGTTTCGCGACACCATATGTGCAAGAAAAGCCCAATGCAGTTCCTGATGCTGCTTAAAATATCGATAATATGCCTTGGTGCGGGTTATATTATTTTGGTTGCATTGACTGGTTTCTCGCAGGATTCTTTCGATGATCTTCTTTTCATCGCCAATATATACTGGCACTGACCCATCACAATCATTCATTTTAATCCGGGACGACAGCCAGTTTTTATCCTCTGGGGACATTTTCCAAAAACATTCTTCAGCAGATGGTTTAAATCGTTTAAAAAAGCGGGCTGTGAGAGCGGAAGGAATAAGAAAGGCTTTGGAAAGCGTCCGGTTAAGACGTCGGTTTTTCATAAGGCACCTCCTTCAACACCGTTTTGTTAAAAGGTATGAACGGAGAGACAAAAATAAACCATCATCCATGCCTATTGCATGAATGATGGCTAACAAGTCAGGACTTGGAGGCAACCCCGCCTGAAAGTATGAATTTCATGGCATCTTCCGCTTTGATGTCAAGAACCGTAACCTCGTTTTTGGGTACCAGAAAGATAAACCCCGCGATTTGGAAGGTTTGCGGAATGTAGACGGCAACATATCCGGAAAGATTATCTCCCAGAATTGCCAAATCGTCAGCAGTGATAAATCCAATGCTTTTTAAACCGGTAGCTGGAATCTCGACAAGAACTACGGTCGAAAACGACTTCTTCTCACCAAGCAAAGACTGAAATGTGTCCTTAATGACAGTATACAGTGTTTTAACCAAAGGAATTCGTTCCAGGGCAGAATCCAGCAGGAAGATGATCTGACCGCTGATCACCTGGGACGAGAGCCAGCCGAGAAGCGTCAAAAGAATAACCGTGGCCAGAATGCCAATGCCTGGTATATAGCCGCCTTTCATATAGCTTCTAAGCGTATCTCCAAGAATTCCATCCAGAAAATCGAACACTTTGACAAGAACATAAAAGACAAGGATGATCGGAAGAGCTGTAAGAATTCCGTTCATAAAATACTTGGCAACGGTTTTCACTATTCTTCTCTCCTATTGATGCACACGGTTCTGCTTAATTTTGTCTTTCAGCTTTTTCTGAAGTGCTCGTGTTACAGAACCAATCGGATAAGTTGCCTGCACATCTCCCTCAACAGAAATAACCGGCGCAATCTCCATGGTTGTACTTGAGATAAATACTTCATCAGCAGCTTGAAGCTCTTCGGTTGAAAAGGGAGCTTCTTTAACCGTAATTCCCTGTTCCCCGGCAATTTGAAGAATATGCTGCCTCGTAATTCCATTCAAGATAAGATTGTTCGCCGGATGTGTGTGCACTTCGTTATTTTTAACAATAAAGAGATTGGAAGAAGAACCCTCAGTACAAATGCCATCCCTGTGCTGGAGGGCTTCACCGCAAGCGTGATCGGCCGCGATTCGCTTTGCCATGGTATTTCCGAGAAGGTTCAAACTTTTGATGTCACAGCGGAGCCAGCGAATGTCAGGTGTCAAATAGGTTTTTACGCCTTTCTCCTGTGCTTCTGCGGGCGGATCCATTTTTCGGGCAAAACCGGTAATCAGGCAGGCAGCTTCTTTTTCGTATAAGTGAGCCCTTGCTGAAGCGCCTCTGGTCATTTGTATGTAAACAATGCCATTATGGATGTTATTCGCCTGAATCAATTCAGCGGTCTTCTCCTTTAGTTCCTCTATGGGACAGGGCATCTTCATTTCAAGCTTTCGGGCACTTTCTTCAAAACGGCGGAAATGCTCATCCATCGAGAAGGGTTTTCCACCATAGATATAGACAACTTCATAAATGCCGTCCCCAAAATTATAGCCTCTGTCCTCCATGTCGATGGATACATTCTCTCGTTCGGTAATCTGGTTATTAAATAAAACAAATGTATTTTCCATTACATATCACCTCGTATTCGATTATATGACAGGTTCACTGCCTTCCGCTACCATCAAAGTGGTTTTACGCCAGTTTAAAAAAAGATCGCCCCTAAACGCTGGCAATCTTCCTTGATGAATTCTATTCTTTTTTGGCGGAAACGACTTTTTGATTCTTTAATGTTACGATGTATTTGTCTTTCCCGACTTTTACTTTGAATTCATCATCGTACTGGTTCTTTAAATCTTCGTCCAGCTCGAACTTTTGCTGAAAATGATTGCTGATCGCTTTCAAGTTGGCTTTGCGGGCATTCTCTCTTTGTATGGAAGAAGATAAAACGATAATAAAAACAACGGTGCTGATGACAAAAATAATCTTCGCTTTTCTGCTCACGGCCGGCTCCCTTTCTCCATTTGATTCCAAGGATAAGTATATCCTATCTTCGCCATGAAAAAAAGCAGACGTTTGGTCTGCTTTTTCGTCTTATTTCCACCAGTCATCCTGCGGAGCGGCAGGAAGGCGACGTTTATGTTCTGTAATGGCATACCGGTGTTCGATTTTTTCTCTCGCTTCTCCAGAAACTTCTTTTCCTTCCAGATAATCATCCAATTCATTATACGTAATGCCAAGAGCTGTTTCATCGGGCACTCCTGGTTTGTCATCTTCAAGATCAGCCGTTGGCACTTTCATGTAGAGCCTTTCTTCTGCTCCAAGATCCTTCAACAGTGCTTTTCCCTGTCTTTTGTTAAGACCGGTTAATGGAACGAGGTCACATGCTCCGTCTCCGTATTTGGTGAAAAACCCGGTAATTGCTTCAGCTGCATGATCCGTACCGATGACAAGGCACTGGTTGGCTGCTGCAATATCATATTGAACTTTCATTCGTTCTCTGGCTTTAATATTGCCCTTTAGGAAATCAGTGATCTTTCCTCCAGTTGCCTCGTGGAAGGCGTCTGCCGATGCATCCACCGCATTTTTAATATTTACCGTAACCGTGCGATCTGGATGAATGAAATTCATCGCGCGTTTTGCATCTTCTTCATCATGCTGCACTCCGTAAGGAAGACGGACGGCGATAAACTGGTAGCTGTCATCTCCTGTTTCCTGCTTTAATTCATCGACTGCCATTTGGGCCAGCTTTCCTGCAAGCGATGAATCCTGACCACCGCTTATTCCCAGGACAAAGCCTTTCAACTTATTGCTCTTCACATATTCCTTCATAAATCCAACTCTGTTTTTGATTTCCTCCTGTGGATTTATTTCAGGTTTCACTCCTAAATCATTAATAATCTTTTGCTGCGTTTCATTCATGATTTCATCCACCTTTATCGAAGTAATATAGTAATAGTACCCTGTAATATAAAACCAAAAACTATGTTAACTTTTATCACATGGTATTATATCATTCCTGTGCACTGTTGTATTATTTTTATTACAAACGGTATTCTTTTTTCAAATCGGAGAGCTCTGAAAGCGAGCGTGCAGACCAGTCATCCGCTCTTTGCTCCAATTCCTTTTGCATCTCATCGAGTGAGGCCTTCAAGGATTCAGCATAATCAGGCACATGCTCTTCGAAGGGTTTGACAGTATGGTCCGGAGCCCATGTTTTTTCGTGAAAAGCCAATGCTTTTCGCTGATGAAAAAATGGAACATCCACCTGGTTCGGATTGTGCAGATCTCCCTGTTTCGGATGCTTCAAAACAGCCAGAATGCTCACGAGCACTTTTCCGTTTTTCACCTGTTCTGCCTCACCTATGTATTTCCCAGTCTTGTATAATGCGGTAACTTTCATTCCGGGTTCAATTGAATTCATGGTTTTGGTCTCCTTTCGATTTCTTTCATCACCTCAAAGGCTAAATCTTCATTGCCAAATAACGAAAGCACACCGAGGACGGTTCCGTCCGCTATTTCATCGGATTCCTGTTTTGGAACGGTTTGTTCCAGCATATGATTGAGCATTTTATTTTCCTGCTGGGCAGGGTAGGCACGGAAGTACAATGCTTTCGGATCAATATCGTGATTGATGCACCATTGGGCAAACACGAGGATCATCATGCCTTCATCTTGCTTGTAATTTTGAATAATTTGCTGTTCCAAGTCCTTTGGATCCATATGTTTCACTCCTTCATTCCTCTTTACTATCATAGCATCCCTTGAAAAAAAAGAAAAAAGCTGGTGAAGGATTTTGTGTAAAATCCTTCTCCAGCTGATTTGATGTTACTTGCAATTATTGCTGAACGGGTTTTTTCCAGAAACCGACGAGCAGTGCTGTAACGAGAGCACCGATCAGGATTGCCAGCCCATAAAGGAACGGATTTCCTTCTACAAATGGAACAACAAAGATTCCGCCGTGAGGCGCCCTGAGACCGATGCCAAACAGCAGCGTAAGCGCTCCTGCTGTTGCGGATCCAATTACCGCTGAAGGAATCACGCGTCCCGGGTCAGCTGCCGCAAACGGGATGGCACCCTCGGTGATGAAGGAAAGACCCATGACATAGCAGGTTTTTCCTGCTTCACGCTCTTGCTTGGTAAATTTATTTCTGAAGATGGACGTTGCAATGGCAAGTCCGAGCGGCGGTACCATTCCACCTGCCATAACCGCTGCATGCGGTGCAAAGTTACCCGCATCAATCATTGCGATACCAAATGTGAACGCCGCTTTATTGATGGGGCCACCCATATCAATGGCCATCATTCCGCCAAGCAGAAGACCAACCAGAATGGCGTTCCCTTTGCCCAATCCCTGGAGCCAGGAAGAAAGAGCTTCATTCAATGCCTGGACAGGATCATTAATAACAAAGAGCATGATCAAACCGGTAATCAATATACCAAACACCGGGTAGAGCAATACGGGTTTAATGCCTTCCAGGGATTGAGGAAGCCTGGAAAACAGTTTTTTCAGCCCAAGAACAATGTAACCGGCAAGAAATCCGGCGATCAGGCCTCCGAGGAATCCACTGTTTCCTGTAGATGCCAGGAATCCTCCAACCATACCTGGAGCAAATCCGGGACTGTCCGCGATACTTCGGGCAATAAAGCCGGCAAGCACTGCAACCATTAAAGCAAACGCTGTTTTTCCTCCGATGGCATCAAGCGCAGCAGCAAATTGATTATAGGAAGGATCTTTCGGATCGGCTGCATGTATACCAAACATGAAGGAAATCGCAATTAATATCCCGCCTCCCACGACAAAAGGAAGCATATTGGAAACACCGTTCATCAAATGGCGGTAAAATGCCGATTGACGCTTTGGTTTTTCTCCGCCTTCAGATTCTTGCGGCCTGCTGCCTGCCGAATAAACGGTTCCCCTTTTTTCTGCTGCATCATTCAGAAGCTTTTGCGGGTTTCGGATGGCCTGGGCCACCGGAACCTGAATGAGCGTTTTTCCCTGAAAACGGTCCATCTCCACCTGCTTGTCCGCAGCGACAATAATAGCTGTCGCTTTTTCAATATCAGAGGAGGTTAAACGGTTTTTCACACCGCTTGAGCCGTTGGTTTCCACTTTCAGCTTCAATCCAAGCTCATTCGCTTTGGCTTTTAAAGAGTCAGCAGCCATATAGGTGTGGGCGATACCGGTAGGACAAGCAGTAACAGCGAGTACATACGTTTCATCCTCAGCGGTTTCTACAAATTGCTCTTCCGTTTCCTCTTCTGCTGCTTCAGCGGCTTGTTTTTCATTAATCAAGGTAATAACTTCATCTTCTGTTTCCGCTTTCAGCAAACCTTCACGAAAAGTCATATCCATTAAATAAGACGACAGCTTGGATAACGTCTCAAGGTGTTCATTGTTGGCGCCTTCACTAGCTGCAATCATGAAAAACAGGTGGGACGGCATGCCATCAAGAGCATCATAATCCACTCCCTCCAAACTGCGGCCAAACGCAATGGAAGGGGTTTTTACAGCAGCCGTTTTGGCATGAGGAATGGCAATTCCTTCACCGATTCCTGTTGTGCTTTGTGATTCTCTTGCCAGAATCGCTTCACGATAAACATTTTTATCATTCAGCTTTCCGGCTTCATCCAATTTATTGACAAGCTCATCAATCACATTCGGCTTATCCGTTGAAACCAGATTAAGCTTTATCGTTTCTTTCGTAATCAGTTCTGTAATCTTCATTCTTGTTCCCCCTCTATCAGGTTTACGGTTACTTCCGGAAGATAGCGGTCAATATCCTTTACCGTACAGAAACCTGTGGAAAAGGCAGAAGCGCTTCCTGCTGTAACCCCATATTTAAATGCCTCAAGCACATTTTTATGTCCGGTGTAATGAGCAAGAAATCCGGCAACTACTGAATCGCCTGCTCCAACGGAGTTTTTCAAAATCCCCTGTGGCACATTGGCAAAAAGAGCAAGGTCTTTGCTGACAAATACTGCCCCGTCACCGGCCATGGATACAAGCACATGCTGCGCACCTTGGGCTACAAGCTGTTTTCCATATGCGGCGGCCTCCTGTGGGCCATGGATGGCGGCGCCTACAAGATCACTTAGCTCGTGGTGATTTGGTTTAATTAAAAATGGCTGATGAGCCAGGGCTTCCTGTAAAGGCTTTCCTTTTGAGTCAAGTATGGCCTGTGCTCCCTTTTCCCGAATGGAGGTAATTAGTTGACCATAAAAATCTTTTGGTAAACTGGAAGGCAGACTGCCCGCCAGCACAACAAAATCAGTGGGTTCGAGATTCGCCAGCAATTGTTCTTCAAGCTGTTCCAATGCAGATGCGGGAATGGAAGGAGAGATTCCATTGATCTCTGTTTCTTTTCCGGTATTCAATTTAATATTGATTCTGGTGTTTTCTTCGACCCTGATAAACCGGGTGCCAATCTCGGCATTCTTTAATGAAGTTTCAACAAAGTCACCGGTAAAACCGCCGACAAATCCGGTAGCGATGCTCTCCACACCGAGGTTTTTCAATACTTTAGAAACGTTGATTCCTTTTCCCCCTGCCACTATGGATTGTTCATTGACAAGGTTGATATCGCCTTCCATCAGACCATCTGTTTTTACGAAATAGTCTATGGAAGGATTTAATGTTACTGTATATATCATTTTTCCACCGCCTTAACCAAGGTCTTCTTTTCAAATGGTGCAAGCTGTACTTTTTGGCTGTTAACCGTAATAATAAATGCTTCTTCAAGCAGAGCGACTTTGGAAAAACTGGATTTTCCAAACTTCGACGGATCTGCGAGGATATATCTTTCCTGAGAAAGTTCAAGCACCTTTTGCTTTAAAATGGATTCTTCAGGATCCGGGGTAGTATATCCCCAGTCTTCATGAATCCCGTTTATACCGATAAAACATTTATCAAACCGGTAATTTTCCAGGCTTTTTATGGCTCCGCTGCCGATCATGGCACCTGTCTTTGGCTTAATGAGACCGCCGACAAGATACGTGGGAATCCCCTTTTCCACGAGCGGCTCCACAAGATGAATCCCGTTCGTCACAACGATCAGGTTTTCCAGATTCAAATGCGGAATCATCTGCATCGCAGTTGTTCCGGCATCCAGATAAATGCATTCATGCTCCTGAACCAAAGAAGCGGCATATTCGCCTATCTTCTGTTTTTCCTCCACGTTTCTGGAGGTTTTCTCGGCAAGGGAAGGTTCTTCCGCTTTGTCCTCGATCCTCGATGCCCCGCCATGTATTCGTTTTAGTCTTTTAGCTTTTTCAAGTCTGTCCAAATCTCTGCGTATAGTTGATTCCGAAGAACCAGTTTCCTGAACAAGTTCTTCGAGGGTCACTACTTTTTGGTTATCGATCAACGATAAAATAATTTCCTGGCGCTGTGAAAACAGCATTATACCCCTCCTTGCTGCTGTTTTTATTATAAAGTAAGCCTTTTCAAAAATCAATCAAAAACTTTCAAAAACAATCAATTTCAATCATCAATTGTAATTTTCAGTCATAATCGTTCATTTGAGTGAGCGTTTTTGAAAAAAAATAAAAAGCAGCCAGAGAAACCTGGCTGCTTTTGGCTGATTTTAATTATTGTGCTTTTGTTTCATTCATTTCATTTTCAATCTCATATCGGTTTTTCGGATGCTTGCGGCATTCGTCCGAACATGAGCGTTTATATTTAACTTCACATTCCTCACAGCAAACGTGCTGACGGTTGCAATCCGGATTTGCGCAGTTTACATAACGATCTTCAGTTTTACCGCAATAATAGCACTTGGCAATAACCACATCTTCTTCAGTGCGGTTGACAGGAACTGCGATTCTTTCGTCAAAGACGTACATTTTGCCATCCCAGTACCGTCCTTTTGTTTCCTCGTCCTTGCCATAGGTTGTAATTCCGCCATGAAGCTGGTAAACGTCCTTGAAGCCTTCTTTAAGAAGGTATCCTGAAAACTTTTCGCAACGGATTCCCCCGGTGCAGTAGGTAAGGACTTTTTTATCTTTGAACTGATCAAGGTTTTCTTTCACCCATTCCGGAAACTCACGGGACGCTTTTACATTCGGGCGAATCGCATTCCGGAAATGGCCGATTTCATATTCATAATCATTTCTTCCGTCAACAATGACAACATCGTCCCTCTGGATCATTTCCAGCCATTCTTTTGGGCTCAATCGTTTGCCGGTAACCTCGTTCGGATCCACGTCATCTTCAAAGCGCCATGTAACAAGCTCATTTTTTGGACGAACGAACATTTTTTTGAAGGCGTGCTCTTCTACTTCATCAATCTTAAAAACGATATCTTCAAAACGGGGGTCGCTCTTCAAATCACGCATATATTGCTCGGTTTGTTCAACCGTGCCGGAAATTGTCCCGTTAATGCCTTCAGGGGCTACAATAATACGGCCCAGTACGCCGAGTTCCTTGCAATACTTTAAATGTTTTCTTGCAAAGTATTCATGCTCCTCGACTGGCACATACTTATAATACAATAAAATTCGATAAGGCTTTTGCATTTCGTTTGTCATATTAATCACCAACCTGCAACGTTGAATTTTGTTTTTGAAATGCGTTTTTACATATAAAAAACCACCGGATTTCCCCCGTGGTATTTATAACTTTAATTGGCGCGCCCACCAGGATTCGAACCCAGAATACGAGAGCCGAAATCTCGTGTGATATCCATTTCACTATAGGCGCTTAACTGACTGTTTTGGTCACCGTCACGAGATATATCATAATCAATTTTCAGGAATAATACAAGCCTTTTTGGGAAAATAAATTTATTTTTTATTTAAGACTTAATTTTCCAGCGATTTTCGGTTGATATATCCTTCTTCTACGCCATGATAATGAGTGATGGCCGGTTCTCCCTGTCTCCAGCAGAGCAAGACTTCCTCGTTTCCGATCATACCCGGAAAATCGATAAGCCCTGCATGAATATCTTTTAGTTCCGCCCCAAAGGAATGAATATTATGGATATAGCTCTGTGCCTCCATTTCCATAAAATCCAGCTTGCTTTCAAGGACAAAAAAATCCTCATCCGGCGGATTGTCCGACAACCGGAGCTTTTCTAATTGATCATAAAATTTCACAAAAGAAAGCTGAAGATGCTGAAGGGCTTCTAGTTCACGTGTGATAACCGGCAAAAGCTGGTTTGCTTCTTCAACAGTAAAATATTTCATGCTATTGACTCCTCTAGTGTTTAATACAATTCTATTATAACAACACTTTGGACGAATAGCATTAATAAAGTACCGGGTATAAAAACTCAAGCTTAAATTAGACGGTTGCCGTCTGCTTTTTTGGCTGCTTCAGGTCCAGATAAAAATTTCTTACCTTCTCATCTTCAAGAAGTTCCGGGAAGTCCCTTCGGTATTCGGAGCTGATTAAAAGGTAAGCTGCCAATGCCCCGGAATTTTTCGTCATGAGACGGCGAAGAGTCAGCCACTTTTCCTGTTTTGTTTTTAGATGGAATTTTGTAACAAACAGCATCATTCTATCATCCGCACTGAAGTTGTTATGGTTTCCGCTATAGAGTGTAAGACTAGTAATTCCTTTCATTCTCCATCACCATCCCCTTCAAGGTCTTTTTACCATTATTATTCAATGTTTTTAGAAATATACTTCCCCCTGCTAAATAAATCTATTACTACTAGTAAACTTATTTTTAATTACTAGACTGTTCAGTTTGCGATTTGAACGATTTTTTGCTTTAATTGAATTATCAAAAAATGGGAAATATTGATAAAATTAAAGGAAAAGCGGGGAATAAGCATGTCAGTCACAAAATTCAATACGTTTCAATTAGAAGAGGCAACCATCTCATACATACAGGACGCGTTGGAAAAAGAAGAAATCACATCGCTAAAGCTCGTGACCCTGTACATCGAAAGAATTTCGAAATATAACCACAACGGCCCAAAACTTAATGCAGTTATAGAAATCAACCCTGATGCCGTCAACATTGCAGAAGCGCTCGATGAAGAAAGAAGGCACAAAGGAGCAAGAGGCCCCCTGCACGGGATTCCGGTTTTGATCAAAGATAATATTAATACCGGTGATGCCATGCACACGAGTGCCGGTTCTCTTGCTCTGAGTGAATCCTACGCCGACCAGGATGCCTATATCGTAACCAAATTAAGAGAAGCGGGCGCCATTATCCTCGGAAAGACCAACCTGACGGAATGGGCAAATTTCATGACAGAAAACATGCCGAATGGATTTAGTTCGCGAGGCGGCCAGGTTCTGAACCCATATGGCCCAGGGAAGTTTGATGTCAGCGGTTCAAGCTCAGGATCAGGATCGGCAGTGGCCGGAAATTTTGCAGCAGCTGCGATAGGAACCGAAACATCCGGATCGATCACAAGTCCTGCCGCCGCCAACAGCCTTGTCGGGATTAAACCGACAGTTGGCCTGGTTTCAAGGTTTGGCATTATTCCGATTTCTGTCAGTCAGGATACCGCAGGACCGATGACTCGTACGGTAGCTGATGCTGCCATACTTCTTGGAGCATTGACCGGACTAGATCATAATGATGCCGCTACGGCAAAGGCTGCCCATTCAGGGAAAACCGACTATACCGTCTATCTGAGGGAACACGCTTTAAACGGTGCACGGATCGGTATTTCATATGAATATTCCATCCGTGAACTTTCTCCTTCCCAGAAGGATTTATTTGATCAAGCCATTGCAGCAATGAAGGAAAAAGGAGCGGAAATGGTCTTTCTGAATTCAGCGACCCCACTGGAACAGGAGGATGGAGGTTTCGATGTTTTGCTTTATGAATTTAAGTCGGGAGTCAATTCCTATTTGAAACGGCACACCAGGCTTCCATCGATCACCTCACTTGAAGATGTGATTGAGTATAATTCAAAACACCCTGGAGAATGCCTGAAATACGGGCAGGTTCTTTTGGAGCAAAGTGAAAACACATCCGGGACACTTACCGAATCCTCCTATTTAAACAGCCGTCTGAACGACCTCCAAAAAACCAGGGAAGATGGAATCGACAAAACTCTTAAGGAATTTCAGCTGGATGCCATTTTATATCCGACAGATGCAGGGTACGGATTTCCCGCAAAAGCAGGGTATCCTTCAATAAGTGTTCCCGCAGGCTATGATGAGGAAGGCAAACCCTTTGGCATCCTTTTAACAGCAGGTGCTTTTTCAGAGCCGAAGCTGATCGCACTCGCCTACTCCTTCGAACAGGCAACAAAGCACCGCGTACCCCCAAAACTATAAGACTGCAAGAAAACCGGCTCCCAAAATGGAAGCCGGTTTCTATATATTAATGCAAGATAACCTTTAATGAAATAATCCCCGAGATACTGCTGAGCGCTTTATCAATATCTCCTGGTGTTACATCGTAATGAGTGGTAAATCGTATGGTTTGGGGCCCAAAAGCAACCGCAAGAATGCCTTGCTCCTTGAGCAGCTGCAAAAATTGGCCGGCGGAAAATCCGGTTTGCCCGATATGAACCAGCACAATATTGGTATCCACCTGATTTTCGATGGAAAGTGCCGGAATATCCCTTAATCCGTTTGCCAGCTTGCGTGCTTTTTCATGATCCTCATGCAGCCGCTCTGTCATCTCAGTAAGTGCAATCTGCCCCGGTGCGGCGAGCACACCTCCCTGGCGAAGTCCTCCGCCAAGTCGTTTTCTCCACTTTCTTGCTTTCCGGATAAAATCCTCCGAACCTGCAATCAGCGAACCAACCGGTGCTCCAAGCCCTTTGGAAAGACAAATTTGGACGGTATCACAATAAGAAGCGTAGTCTTTCACACTCATTTCACTGCCTGCCGCTGCATTAAAAAGCCGGGCGCCATCCAAGTGAACAGGAATCGAGGCTGCGGAACAAATCTTGTAAATGTCTTTCATATCACGCAGGGGAACGATTGCTCCTCCTGCCCTGTTATGTGTATTTTCTAAACAAACAAGGCTTGTATCAGGGTGGTGGATATCATCACTCCGAATCGCAATTTTTACATCCTCCGCCTGCATGGAGCCGCTGATTCCCTTAACCAGGCGGGGTTGAACGCCTGCAAAAGCCGATATAGCGGCTCCTTCATACATGAAGATGTGTGAATCACTTTCCATAATAACTTCACTGCCAGGCGCCGTATGAGTTAAGACTGCAATCTGGTTTCCTTGCGTTCCGCTCGTGACAAACAGCGCACTTTCCTTTCCGAGCATGTCAGCGGCGGTTTCTTCCAGGCGATTAATGGCTGGATCTTCTCCATAGACATCATCCCCCACCTCCGCTTCATACATGGCCTTTCGCATACGCTCTGTCGGCTTTGTCACTGTATCACTTCTAAGATCGATCATTGCTCTATATCCCTCCGGGTGTGTTTTTTATTTATCGTACCATAATTGCTTTTTAAAAAAAGAAAAAACTCCGGCAGCCCGGAGTTCGTTTACGCTTAAAGCCGAATGACCGGCTTCTTCTTTGGTTGCAACCCAGCGGTAAGATCCGTTTTTCTTTGGTTCTTTTGAACATCACCTTCCACCCGCTGATAGCGGAGAGAGGCTACAGCCATGTCACCCACCTGCCTTCCCAATTTCATCCCTTCCTCAACATCCGCCTTATAGTGAAGCCCTGCCAAAAACAGAGTTAACGAAATCTCCTCTGCCAGCATTTTAAGTTTTCGGTTCTCATGGGGAAAGAAGTAAGACAGGATCGTGTGAGCACAGCCGGCAGAAGATGCCTGTTCACATACAAACGAAGGAGAGGACATGAATGTCAGGACCGGTTCCAGGGAAGTATCCAGCTGATGGGGACGCGGAACGTCATGTGATTTTTTAACATGGTGAACGACAGCTGCTGTATCCGACAGCGCCATGTTCAAAGCTGCCCTGACTCTGGCAGACAGTAAAGAAGACAAGGCATAAGACGAAATCAAATTCTCGGTAATCCGAGACCAATAGTGTGACAGATGCTCACCGTGAAATTTAATCTTCCCTAGCTGGTCTGGAGTCAAATTCCGTACTGCTGCACGTACTTGTCTCAGCTCATTTCCTTTAAAATCAATAGAAGAAGGGTTCCTCAGCTGCCAGATCACCACGTTTCCTTTTCTGTCGGTATATTCTCCTCTTCTGTTTCGTTTAAGGAAAAAAGTCGGCCAATTGATTTCCCGGCCGCCATCTTGACTCCCGCTGCATTCAAATGAACTCCAGGCAGGATATCTCCGGTTTTTTCTCATCGTACTCCCCCATGCATTCCGTTTTATTTTAAAGAATGATTCATTTTACTTTATGGACGCCGACGAGAAAACTTTCATACATTTTTCAGCGGGCATACACCTTTTCTTTTTTGCCAATTGTCTTCATAATAAAAGAGACTACATATCCTGGAGGTTAAATGATGAATTATTATGCTGTCCGTTTACCAGTACTAGATGAAGAGAAAAGCAAGGTTCACCGTCAGGAGCATCTAAGCTATCTAGAAGACCTTGCTGAAAAGGGAAATATTTTTACATACGGAAGATTTACTGACGGAACGGGAGGCCTTGTGATTTACAAGGCTGCCAATCTCGAAGAAGCAACTTCACTGGCCGAAAATGATCCGTACGTTGTGACCGGTGCAAGAGAATGCGTAATTAACGAGTGGGCCATGAACACTGAGGTGCTTTTGAAGTAACAATAAAATCCCGGCAAAGCAATGCTGCTTTACCGGGATTTTTCTTTAATATAAGCTATAAAACCATCTTTGAACCCATCGTTCGAAAGAAGCTTCTGAACGTAATAAACATCTTTTAACGGACCGCTTTTTTCAAACGATTGAATTAATCCGGAAGACCTCGGATCATTCATAAGTTCCTGATACCACTCCTGTTTTTTTAATTGTGCCAAATATTGATCAAGATCAGGATCTTTTATCCTTAAAATATGCTTTTTGATAAATCCTGCGATTCCGGCACCTGCAAGAAGAAGCAGCATTAACCCCGTCAGCATCGCATTCCCCTCAATCTCCTAGTTCAATGGCGGCATAATGAAACTTTGAGGACGGCCTTTTCAACACCGTAAATCCGAATTGTTCAAACCGGCTGCTTTTATAATGATCCTTTAATACAACCCGTTCTTTGGCGACCCGCTTTGCTTCTGAAATGATATCATCAGTGATCGGCGAATAATCCGCCAGATTTTTCAATCCGCTCATGCTGGGGGATTGTATCGTTTCCTCGAACATCGGGTCAAAGTAGACAACATCAAAGGATCGATCGGGCTGCCTCTTCAAATAGGCTAAATGATCTTCATGGAGGATGGTAATCCGTCGCATGGCTTCATCCATTTCTGTCAATCCGCTCTCCCACGTTATCAATCCGCTTTTAACCAAAAATGCAATGTACTGGTTTTTCTCCAAACCGGTCACTTTCCCTTCCGGCCCGACAGCCAGGCTGCATACGATCGCATCAGAAGCCAAACCAGCCGTACAGTCAAGAACTGTCATCCCTTTTTTAAGGCGGGCTGCCGTGACCAAAGGATCATGCTCTCCCCTTACCAGCTGCTTCACCCGGAACATGGAGGAATTAGGATGAAAAAATAACGGTTCCGACCCGCCGAAAGGATGCAAGGTCAGTTTTTCTTTACCAACCATTAATAGATGATCCTGAAATTGGGTATGTAAGGAAGAGATGGATTTATTTTTTCTAAGCACAAACGTTCCTCCGACCATCTCATTGATTTTTTCCGCTTTTTCGATCAGTTTTTTATCAAATTTCCCTGCCGTCGTTACAATCATTGTTGTTTCACCAGAACCTTTCTTATTTTATCTTTTATCACACATTTGCCGGAAGAGCAATCCTTCACTCAAAACAGCAGCTATCAAGGAGGGAACCCATGAAAAATTGGAGTTTGTTTCAAGGAATCGGAAAGTTCGTTTATACATACCGGAAGCTGATTATCGCGGTTTGGATTTTAATGGCAGCAGCCTTTAGTGTTCTTGCATTGAAACTTCCAGACTCCCTCAGCGGAAGCGGTTTTGAAATGGAAGGTTCATTTAAACAGGTGGAAAATATTATGCAGGAGGATTTTGACCAGCCTAAATCATCGGTTATGGTGCTTTTTCAATCTGATACCCTTTCCCCTGATGATTCGCGATACAAAAACACGGTGGAGAGTACTTTGAAAAAATTGAGAACCGTAAATCATGCGGTCAGTGTAACATCACCTTATTCTTCAGAAAAGATGATTAAAGGAAGTACATCATATGCCACAGTCAATTTTGACCGAAATTTCGGAGAACTTAAAAATTCGATTGAACAGATCCGCTCAAAAACGTCCAGCACAAAGGATGTGAAAATTGGAATCACAGGCGGCCCGGTCATCGCTGAAGACATGAACGCAGCAAGCCAGAAAGACCTGGCACGCGCCGAGGCGATCGGACTTCCTGCTGCGCTGATTATTCTTCTGCTGGCATTTGGCGGACTGGTCGCAGCCGGCCTCCCCATTCTTATCGGTCTGGTCAGTGTCGTATGCGCGATGGGCGTGCTTTATCTGGTCGGCCAGGAACTGAATTTAACGATCTTCATCTTAAATGTCGTTCCGATGATCGGCCTTGCACTTGGCATCGATTTTGCTCTTTTGCTGGTTAATCGATTCAGAGAGGAACTTGAGAAGCATTCCGTGCAAAAAGCAGTGATTATTTCTGTACAAACGGCAGGCAGGTCCATAGCGTTCTCCGGCTTGTGTGTGTTCCTTGGCCTTTCAGGCATGCTGCTTATCCAAATCGATATTTTTCGTTCAGTTGCCCTTGGAGGCATGGTCGTAGTTATCATTTCTGTCATTAATGCGCTAACCTTTCTCCCTGCCGTATTGAGCGTTATTGGCCCGCGTATCAACTCACTGATGATTTTAAAACGCAATCGTGAACGGTCCGGCTGGAAGACCTTCGCATCATTTGTAATGAAACGCCCGGGAATCATGCTGACCGCATCCATTGCCATTCTTATCATTTTACTGTTGCCTGTACGCCATCTGGAGTTATCAATCCCTGAGGCTGAGTCTCTTCCACCTGATTACGAATCCAGAATCATGTTTGAAAAATTCGAGGATACATTCGGCAAAAAAGACTTATATCCAGTAACCATTGTGGCAAAAAGTGATGGAGATATACTGACTGGCCAAAACCTCGACCGGGCGGAGCAGCTGGTAGAACGGCTGAAAAAAGAAAAGGTCGTGGACCGGGTGGACTCCCTGTTCGCTCATACCGGCGGCATGCCTTCAGATCAATTAAAATCTTTTATCAAAACCAAGGAAGGAAAAAGCCGACTTCAGCCGGTGCTCGACCACTATACCAATGATAATCTGACGGTCATTCAGGCCTATCTTACAGTCGGCGTAACGTCAGATAAGGCAAAGCAATGGGTCAAAGACTGGGAAGGCAAGAATAACGGATTGGATCTCACATTAGGTGGTTCGACCAAGTTTAATCAGGAGATCTTCGATGAAATTTTGGATAAAACACCTGAAGGGCTTGTTATCGTTTTGCTTTCCACCTTTATCATCCTTCTTCTTGCGTTTAAATCGTTGTTTATTCCGCTAAAAGCAATTGTCATGAATATTCTCAGCCTTTCGGCAACCTTTGGCCTGCTGGTATGGATTTTCCAAAGCGGAAATCTTATGGATCCTGTCAGCATCGGCTTAATGATTCCCGTCTTTACGTTCGGCATTGTCTTTGGGCTTAGTATGGACTATGAAGTTTTTCTCATTTCCCGGATCCAGGAAGTCTATGAAAACACTGGTGACAACGACAAAGCAACACTGGACGGTTTAACCTCCACCTCCAAAATCATTACCTCAGCCGCCGCGATTATGATCGTGATTACCGGTTCATTTGTAACGACAGATGTCATGCCGGTAAAACAAATCGGCATTGCAATCGCACTGGCTATTTTCATAGATGCCACTCTTGTCCGAATGATTCTTGTCCCTTCCTTAATGAGACTGATGGGCAAATGGAACTGGTGGCTGCCCTTCAAAAAAAATACAGCAAAAGACCACGCCCAATAACGGACGTGGTTTTTTCACCTTTTTGTCCCGCTTAAAAATTTTCTATCCTAAACGATGGAAATGGTTATATAATAAGATAAAAGACTGGCGAAAGGTGAATCGTATGGTATTTATTATTCTGTTATTATCTTATGTTATTGGCTCGGTTCCTTTTGCGCTCATTGTAGGCAAGTGGGGTTATGGCATAGACATCAGACAGCACGGCAGCGGAAACCTTGGAGGAACGAACACCTTCCGGGTACTTGGGAAAAAAGCAGGTTTCATTGTAACCATTTCGGACATCCTTAAAGGAACCCTTGCTGCTTCTCTTCCTGTTTTGCTTCATACAGATCTTCATATCCTAGTTGCCGGCATTCCGGCAGTGATCGGTCATTGCTACCCTTTATTTGCAAGATTTAAAGGCGGAAAGGCGGTTGCCACATCTGCGGGGATTTTATTGTTTTATGCCCCTCTCATGTTTGTTCTGCTTATGGCTGTATTTTTTATTGTGCTTTACATCAGCAAGTATGTCTCTCTCTCTTCCCTCATCGCATGCTTGGCTGCTGTCATTTATGGACTGGTTGTAAAGGACATGCTCTTAACGATTGTAATGACGGCATTTCTGCTGTTTCTTCTATATCGTCACCGCACCAACATTGTGAGGATTATATCCAAAACCGAACCAAAGATCACATGGCTTTAAACGTTCCGCTCAGGAACGTTTTTTTATTTTTAAAAAATCCGCATTTGTCCGTTACCGACCAGGGCAAACGTACATAGGCTGTAAGGTGATATATACCTATATTATTCATTTATGGAGGGACAATAATGGAAAACAAAAAAATAAATGTACCTATGGCCCCGGCGAATAAACCCATGAACACCCCTATCAATATGCCCGTAAACAAACCAGTCAACATCCCGTTAAACCAGCCGCTCAACGTGCCAGCTGCTCCTGTTTCACCCGTCTATGACCACGGATATGGCGGCGGTTATGGCTACGGGGGATCCCATTGTTATGATTATGGTTATGGCGGTGGATATGGCGGATATGGCGGCGGACGTTTCGGATTCACCCTGCTTATCGTTCTCTTTATTTTGTTGATCATTATTGGCTGCTCCTGCTGGTCCGGATTCGGCGGCGAGGAACATTATGAAAGCAGCAGTTCCAGCAGCTCCAGCAGCTCCAGCAGCACAAAAAGCCGGTAATAAAAAGCAGGGGCGATTCGCCCCTGCTTTCTTATTTGATATGAATATAAAGGTCTTCCAGGGTCTCAATGCCCTTTTCAATACATAACCGCAGCAAGTTTCTCCATAAACTGCTCATGATTTTAACATCGGCGTCTGCCTGGTGCCGGTTGTGGCAAGGAATATTAAAATACTTGGCAGCACTGTCCAGGCTGGGAAAAGTGCCTGACCCGGTAAGGCGTTCCATAAGGAGAGCCAGCTCAAGGGATGGCTGTTTTAAAGAAGAACGATATCTTCTCCACAAGTAATGGTTCAAGAACGAATAATCATGGGCGATGTGATAGCCGATGATGATGCCTCCGGATAAAAAGTCCAGAATTTCTTCCGCTTTTTCATCCAATGGCGGCGCCTCTTTTACATCATTAGTGGTGATGCCGGTAAGGAGACTGATTTCTTTTGGAATCTCAATTCCCGGATTGATTAAACTATGAAACTCGCCAAGAATGGATCTGTTTTTAATGCGTGTGGCAGCAACAGAAAAGATTTGGTCACCGTGCTCCGGCCGGAAACCGGTTGTTTCTGTATCAAGTATGATAAACAGGACGTCTTCCAGCCGGGTATTCAGGTCTGCACGTCTGGACGCCTTTTCCTTCAGCAGCCTCCTGATCCAGGCTTCATGCTGAAAGGATCCCGGACTGCCCGGCGGTACTTCTCCCCGTTTCAAACCCAGATTAAACAGGCGGTTCATGAACTGTTTCAGATTTCCGTCAAATCCCGGTTGATTGTTCAAACCGAATTCCTCTCTTTTTTAATTTTTTTTGCAGCCGCTTTGCAAGTCTCATGGCATCTTTCAACTTGGTAGCCTCAGTGGATTCCAAGCGGTTTAACAGGATATGATAATCGAGTTTATCATCATTTTCCCTGGCCCCTACAGAATGGCAGAGCCGCAAATGCAAAAGAAAATCATAAGCCAGAAGACAATCTTCCAGTTGACGCGGAGAAAGCTCTCCACGCTCCTCTAAAGCTATTAGTCTCTCCCTTGTTGAGGATTCCTCAACCTGGCTGATGGCAGCCAAAACTTTTACAGTATTGGTAAAGGGAGCAAACACGCCTTGCTTCAGATCAAAACGGCCCGCGAATTTCCCCCATCTCTCCGTGAATATCATTCCAGCAAAGTTAATCGGAATATCATGGGATCCCGCAAGTGAGGACATCTTCACGATTATTTTCGGATACTGCCGGAGCTCATTAAGATACCAGGACCGCAGTTGATACAAAAGCCCCGGATTCCCAAAGATAGGCCTTGTATCCAGCAGCATCATCAAATATTTCAAATCATGCTCACCCGCCTCGTTCCAGTAGGAAGCGAGCTGTGTTTTCCATTCACTTTCACTATGTCTCCAACGGAGATTGGAGGCCATTACATTTCCAGGACATAAAGGATATCCGGCTTCAGATAAATAATGGACGGCAGCTTGGGAAAACTCCCTGGCAAAACGTTCAGCCTTTACCTGGTCCATCCCGAAATCATAAATCAATCCATTATCCTGATCGGTCCAAATGGTCTGTTCTTGCCTTGCACTTGATCCCATGCTGAAAAAACAAAAATCCCCTTCAGGCTCACCGATTTCCCCGGCAATATGCAAGTAGGCGAAAGAAACTGCCTTCCTCGTTATTTCATCGTGCGCTTCATTTAAATGAGTATAGATTTCACCAGTCGGAAGGCAGGAATCCTGCAACGCCTGAATCCACGAGATAAACTGCTCGTGGATTCTTCGCAATTCTTCCAATGTATCCGCTTTTCGCACCCTTTCCTTCACTCCACGAATCGAAAGGACATCATATTTGTCTTTTGATTCATCAAATAGGTTCAGCATGGACTTAGTTTGCTTTCTTGGCGCTGCTCGTAAGTGAAGGATCCAGGTGTTCAGGGTAGCCGTATGAACCATGTTCACTGATATCGAGTCCGGAAATTTCCTGTTCTGGTGTCACCCGGAGACCCACCATTTTTTTCATGGCAAACAATAAAACGAAGGAAACAATTCCGACATAAACGGCCGCTCCAAGAACTCCGATGGTTTGAACCAGCAATTGCTCAAAGCCTCCGCCATAGAAAAGTCCCGCTTTGCCTACGCCAGTTTGTTCAACAAGGCGTGGAGAGGCAAAAAATCCGGTCGAAATCGTACCAATAATTCCCGCAATTCCATGGACTGAAAATGCAAAAATCGGATCATCAATCCCTTTTCTTTCAAAATAAACCGACGTCCAGAAGGTAAACGCTCCGGCAAAGAAACCGATCACAATAGCTGCCCAAGCTTCAACAAACGCACATGCTGCCGTAATCGCCACCAAAGCAGCAAGAACACCATTTACCATCGCGGGTATATCCGCTTTGCCTGTCAGGAACTTGGAAGTCAAAATCGCTCCGATCGCACCTGCCGCTGCTGCGAGATTGGTCGTCACAGCAATGTAACCGAAAAACCCATCCGCAGTACTCATCGTGCTTCCTGCGTTAAAACCAAACCAGCCAATCCAAAGAATGATTCCGCCAAGAACCGTATAAACCTGGTTATGACCCGGAATGAGGTTCGGGGTGCGATCCTTGTTAAACTTGCCAATTCTCGGTCCAAGAAGAAGTGTAGCTACCAGAGCGGCAATCGCACCCTGGAGATGGACTACCGTTGAGCCCGCAAAATCCTGCATTCCCATTTCTCCCAGCCAGCCACCTCCCCAAACCCAGTGACCGATAACCGGATAAATTAAAACGGTGAAGACGATGCCGAAAATAAAATAAACGGATAATTTCGCACGCTCGGCAAAACCTCCCCATGCAATCGCTAGTGATACACCGACAAATGCAAGTTGAAACAAAAACTTAAGAGAAAGCGGCACATTAGCCCAGGATAAGGCCTCAAATGTTTTGCTGTCGCCTCCAAGCATCCATCCGGAAGTCCCAAATAAGCTGTTCCCCTCTCCGAATGTGATTCCAAATCCGACCGCCCAAAAAGCAATCGTAGCAAGAGCAAAACTTAAAATTTGCTTACCGGCCACATGACCGGAATTCTTCATTCGTGTGGATCCTGCTTCCAGCAATGCAAATCCGGCCTGCATTCCAATCACCAGGATCGCCGCAACCATTACCCACAGAGAATCCATGTACATCATTATCGTGCTTTCCTTCATGTTACATCTCCACCCTTCTCATGTTATCTTTTCTAACATCTGTTAGGTATACTATATGACATGCAGGATAAAAGTGCAATTGTTTTCTGAATTTTTTACAAAATGAGTGATTAGTTGCCCGACTCCTCCTGATTTTTGCAAAAAAAAAGAACCCTCAGAGAATGGCAATAGCTTCCTCAGAAGATTCTTTCATTTATTTACTTATTTGTTATACGTGTTATAAGCGTTCACAAGGTTACCGACAATCTCTTCTGCACTGTGATTCTCGATATCATGGCGGTGGATGAAGTGAACCACTTCTTTACCTTTTAACAGGGCCATAGACGGTGATGAAGGAGGAAATCCTTCGAAATATTCTCTCATTCTTGCAGTTGCCTCTTTATCTTGTCCGGCAAAAACCGTCACCAAATGATCAGGTTTTGCTTCATGGTTAAGTGAATAGATCGCAGACGGCCGTGCCAGTCCTGCAGCACATCCGCACACGGAATTGATGAAAACAAGAGAGGTCCCCTCTGCGTTTTCCATAAAACCATCCACTTCTTCCGGTGTTGTCAATTCATTAAATCCTGCATTTGTAAGCTCGGCTCTCATCGGTTGGGCCATCTGCTTCATATACTCTTCGTAAGCGTTCATAATATCCCTCCAAATCAATCTGTACTTTAATTATAGCCCATTATTAGGATGGAAGAAACTCATTTCACTTGATAATGATGATATGAAGAATCGTTCATCTCCTCTGATGAAATAAAATGGATACCTGTCCTTTCTTGTTGAGCAAACCAAAACATCACTGCCGCGACCGAACTTGCTTTTACAGGCTGGTATTTTTTAAGAACACCTTTGAACAAAAAGGAAAACCGCCCGGCAATCCAGTCAGCGGCACGTTCTCCCTTCCGGAACTCCTCCCGCTCTCCTGTTAACAGAGAAGGACGAAAAATTCCGATCAGCGGCACACCGGCTTCCGCCACGTCATCCTCCATCTCTCCTTTAACTCTGCTGTAGAAAAAACGGGAATCCCTCCCTGCGCCAAGGGCCGAAATTACCATAAACGAACGTGCGCCCTGTTCTGCTGCAAGTCTGGACATCACTACGGGATAAAGATGATCAACCATTTTGAAATTTTCTTTTGTTTTTGCCTTTTTAATCGTAGTACCGAGGCAGCAAAAAACATCATCCGCATTAAAATAAGTTTTATAGTCTTCAAGGCCGTTAAAATCAACAACCACTTCTGTCACTTTCCAATGGCTGATGCCTGTTTTCCTTCGGACAAGCGTAATGATACGGTCATAATGGCTGCTTTCCATCAGCAAATGCAGCAATTCCTGCCCGACCAAACCCGTGGCACCGGCAATAACCGCCGTCTTTCCCATGTTACCATTCCTTCCATTGCCATCCCGGCAGTCATGAAACAGCCCTAATGTGAACTCTTGTTAACGACTTTTGCTCCGAGTACACTTGTAAAATGCTGAAGCGCCCAATCATGGCCTGCGGCATTAAAGCTTTGAACTGCATCCTCATGAACCACAATGGAAAAGCCTCGATTATAAGCATCAATCGCCGTATGCAATACACAAATATCAGAGCATACACCCACCAGGTGGATTTCAGTGATGCTGCGTTCACGCAATTTAAGATCCAGATTGGTGCCGGCAAAGGCACTGTACCTGGTTTTATCCATCCAATATAAAAGTTTTTTCTGTTCGTCCGGCAAGGAGTTAATGTAATCTCCAAGCATTCCGTATTGCTCCCTTCCCTTTGTCCCTTTAATATTATGCGGAGGAAACAGTGACATTTCAGGATGGTACGTATCATCCTCTTCATGCAAATCCACGGCAAATACAACAAGATCGTTATTCTCGATAAATTGCTTCGTAATGGAAGTCAACCGGCTTTCAATGGACTGGCCGGGCGCACCGCATGTCAATTTACCTTCATCCGCAACAAAATCAAATGTATAATCCACAACAATTAAAGCTTTCATTGTTTTGTCTCCTTATGAAATTATCCAAGCGTTTCAATCTCTACGTTCTTTACTCCTGTTATTTCTTTAATATCATAATAAATGTCGGTTGTATACCTTTTATCATACGTTCCAATGGTCAATTCCATTTTACTCGTTCCATTTTCCAGATCCTTCACACGCACATTGTAAATTTTCATGTCCCTTTTCTTAATCTCTTTAATCATTTCAGTCATATCTCTTCCATCAGGAACAATGAGTCGTACTTTTGCTTCCTTTTCCCTCAGCGTTTTCGGGCCAACCCATTTCATGATCATCGGGATCAATTCCACACTGATCAGTATCATGAGGGCGCCTGCTGAAGCTTCCATATAAAAACCGGCTCCTGATGCTATTCCCAATCCAGAAGCGCCCCAAATCATCGCAGCTGTTGTCAGTCCTGATATAACATCATTGCTGCGCCTTAAAATGACACCGGCTCCCAGGAAACCGATTCCGCTGACAATTTGGGCCGCCAAACGCATGGGATCCATCATTGTTCTTCCAGTCAGTTCAGAAAATGTCCTTGCCGATTCAATAGAAACGATCGTCAACAGACAACTGCTGATGGAAATGACCAGACAAGTTTTCAGGCCAACAGGCTTACGTTTCAGTTCCCGCTCAAGTCCAATCACCAAACCGAGGAATGCTGATATTCCAAGTTTGATTAAAATAAGGCTCATTCCCATTCCCCCTTTAATTATATGTATGGTAAATATCCTAAAAATACTATAACCAACCATAAAGCTCAACTATATCTTAGAAATTGTAGATAAACATGCACGCATCTTATATAATAGGAATGATTCTAATTTTTCTGACAAATTTAAGAAAGGAGTGTTGCAAGCGTGATTTCTCACTTGTATTTTCAGGAGGGGATGGTATGTTAGCCGAAAAAAAAGTCAAAAAAGGACAAATCGACTATTCATCCATTGCCTCTTCCCCGTCTTTTCAAAATTTGCTCCGTCAAAAAAAGAAGTTTCTACTGCCCATGTCCATTTTTTTCCTGGTCTTTTACTTTGCTCTTCCCATCATGACCTCCTACTCCACCACCTTAAATGAAAATGCTATCGGAAGCATCAGCTGGGCGTGGGTTTTCGCGTTCTCACAGTTTGTAATGACCTGGGTGCTTTGCATTTTGTACTCCCGAAAAGCGGTAAAATTCGACCAAATGGCCGATGATGTCCTCGCCCAAACTGAAAAGGAGAAAACGAAATGAATACAGCTTTTATGCTCTTCGTCGGAATTGTTGCCATCACACTTGTCATTACATATTTTGCTGCCAGACGAACCAATAATGCAAATGACTTTTACACAGCAAGCGGCGGACTGACCGGCTGGCAAAATGGCCTTGCCATCGCAGGTGATTACATGTCAGCAGCATCGTTCCTTGGAATTGCCGGTTCCATTGCACTTTCGGGGTTCGACGGCTTCTTTTATTCCATCGGCTTTCTCGTCGCCTATCTTGTAGTTCTCTATCTCGTGGCTGAACCGTTGAGAAACCTGGGTAAATATACGATGGCAGACATGATCGCCTCCCGGTTTGATGACAGAAAGGTCCGGGGTGTTGCGGCCCTGAATACCATTACTATCTCCATTTTTTATATGATCGCACAGCTCGTTGGAGCCGGTGCCCTCATTACGTTATTGCTTGGTTTGGAATATACAACCTCTGTCTTAATCGTCGGAGTGCTTATGACGGTTTATGTGGTTTTCGGAGGCATGATGGCCACAAGCTGGGTGCAGATCGTCAAAGCAATTTTGCTAATGGCAGGCACTTTTATCATTTCCGTTATGGTCTTTGCCAAATTTGGATACAGTGTAACCGGAATGTTCGAACATATGAAAACCGCTACACCGCTTGGAGAAAGCTTCCTGAATCCCGGCAATAAATACAAAGACCCGCTGGATACGATTTCTCTCAATATGGCACTTGTTTTAGGCACAGCAGGCCTGCCTCATATCCTGATCCGCTTTTTCACGGTAAAAGATGCACCTACGGCAAGAAAGTCAGTCGTTTACGCCACATGGATGATCGGCATCTTTTACATCATGACGGTCTTTCTTGGATTTGGAGCAGCTGCGTTTGTCGGTAATGAAACCATTGTAAAAGCAAATGCTGCAGGCAACATGGCAGCCCCTCTGCTTGCCCGTGCACTTGGAGGAGATTTCTTGTTTGCCTTTGTATCCGCAGTGGCGTTTGCAACCATTCTCGCCGTCGTTGCAGGACTTGTCCTTTCCGGGGCTTCCGCATTTGCGCATGATTTTTACAGCCAGATCCTGCGCAAGGGAAAAGCGACTGAGAAAGAACAAATGAATGCGGCAAGATGGGCTTCCATCGGAGTTGCTATTCTATCCATTCTGCTTGCACTCTTTGCCCAAAAGCTGAATGTGGCATTTCTGGTTTCTCTTGCGTTTGCCGTTGCGGCCAGCGCCAACCTTCCCATTTTGCTTCTCACTGTTTTTTGGAAGCGCTTCAATACGACAGGGGCAGTAACCGGAATGCTTGTTGGTCTCTTCAGCTCATTGATCCTTGTTGCCATCAGCCCGAGCGTCTGGTCCCCGGAAGCCGGAGCGGCCATACTCGTCGGGGAGCCCTTGTTCCCGCTTGCCAATCCGGGTATCGTATCCATTCCGTTAGGCTTCCTTGGGGCCATCGTTGGTACACTGATGTCCAGGAAAGCCGTGGATGAAAGTAAATTCGACGAAATACTCGTAAAAGTGAACACAGGTGTTGGCCTTCGGGATAATGCTTAACCAGCAAAAAGGACAGCGGCTTTATTCGCGCTGTCCTTTTTGCTTGTCCCAGGCATGTTTGCGCACGAGCGGATAAAAAATGATTCCTGATACTATAAGTCCCATGCCAAAAAGAAAAGTTTTTAAATCCTCCGTACCTGCTTTAATGACCCATAACGAATACAGCGCAGCAAGAACGGCAATCAGACCGTCCCAAAATCTCGATCTTGAAGCACCTTCATACGTTTCGCCGCTAAAAACAAGTTTCACCTGATACAAGGATGCCATCAGATATGGAACGAGGAAGGCCAGTGTTGCAACAAAAATAACGAAATCGAACGCATCCGCCATCGATTGGGACACAACGGAAAATATAAAAAGCTGTGTCATAATATTGGTGACAATCAAGGAAAAAGAAGGTGCGCCGTAGCGGTTTTCTTTGGTAAAAGCCGGAATAAACATCGATTTGTTCGCAGCTTGATACGGGACCTCTGCCGCAAGCAAAATCCAGCCAATGGTCGCTCCAAAAAGGGAAATCAGGCCAAGTATAGCCATTATACTGCTTCCCGACGGTCCGATTACGCTCTCCAGTGCATCAACGAGCGGCTTTTGTGAATGAATAAGCTCTTTTTGCGGAAGTGTTCCCATAACAAGAACCGTAATCCCTATATAAATCAAAAGAGCAAGCAAGAGTCCGATAATGGTTGCCTTCTTCACATCATTTTGCCTTTTGGCCCGGTTGGAAAAAACCACCGCTGATTCTACACCAACAAAGGCCCAAAGCGTGGAGATGGCTGCAGCATTCAACTGCCCCATAAACCCGACGGCTTCTCCCGAGCTGTTTGGCTTTGGTTCAATGAAGGGAATGAGGTAATTCGATTGAAAGGCAAATAAACAGATGATGATAAAAAACAGAAAACCGGCAACCTTCGCCACAGTCGCTGCCAGATTTAACTTTCCCGCTCCTTCAATTCCTTTTAAGATCATAAAATGGAGACCCCACAATAAGACTGAACACACCAAAAAAGTGATTCCTCCCCCCAGGGTGACAGTCGCAGTTCCTGCGGTAAAAAGGGGCTGTTTACTGGTCATCACCGGAAAGAACGTGGAAAGATAGCTTGCAAACGTTGTGATGATGGCCACATTGCCTGCAAAGTTCGCCACCCAATAACCCCAGCCTACCAGATAGCCTGCGACAAGCGAGGTTTCAGAATCCTCCTTGAATAAAGCCTTTGCATAGTTTTGCGGCCCGCCGTTTAAAGATGGTTTTCTCATGGAAAGGTTGCCGAACACCAGGGCTGTCAGCAAAACGCCTAATCCTGTAATCAGCCATGCGCCCAGAACGCCACCGGGGCTTGCCACCTCAGCCAGCGAACGCGGCAGCATAAATATTCCGGATCCGACCATGTTTCCGATAACCAGCGCGGTGAGCACCAGCAATCCAAGCTTATGTTCTTTCATAAGTAAGATCCCTCCAAAGGATTTGTTCCTTCCTACTATCTCCCTCTTTGCGTATCCTAACCGTTTTTTCCGCATCAAAAAAGCATACAGAACAATCCTGTATGCTTGGTAACGTTAAATTTTTAAGAATGTCGTTCCATTTTCCTGCTTCACTTTGTTTTCTTTGATTAATTTGCCCAGTGCACGTTTAAATGCTGCCTTACTGATGCCAAATTCATTTTTGATATCATCAGGATCCGATTTATCGGTATACGGCATTTGGCCTCTGTGATTTCTCAAGTACTGATAAATCATTTCAGCATCTTCATTATACGCCTGTTCTTTTCTTGGTTTCATGGATAGATTGACTCTGCCGTCTTCTCTCACAAACGTCACACGGCATTCCACCCGTTCGCCAAGCCTGAGCTGGCGCGTCATTTCCTCGTTGTGAATAAAACCGATCAATTGATTATCCGTATATACCAAAGCTCCTGCTTCATTGAGTTTGTACACATGACCGGTCACCATCTGATTAAAATGGGTTTCTTCCGCCGCTTCAGCCTGGTCCACGATCTCCTGTTCTGAAGCAAGGTCTGCAAACAGTCTGCCTTTCTTATCAAGGCGGAGCCCGCAGTACAACTGGTCTCCGACAGCGGGCCATTGATCCAATGGACCCGGAAGGTCGTCATTGGACAATAATACATCTTTATGTATGCCCATATCGAGAAAAACACCCAGTCGTTTTTGGGAGCCAACCACCGTCAGCCAGGCCAGTGTGTCCAGCCTTACTTTTGGCTGGGACATTGTTGCCGCCAGCCGGCCTTCATGGTCCTGGTACAAAAAGACATCAATGGTTTCTCCTTCTTTCAATTCCCGTGAAGCTTCACGTTTATGAAGCATCACATCCTCTGATCCATTGCTTAAAAAATAGCCAAACTCACTTAATCGCGCCACATTTAAAGAAGCGACTTCTCCGGCCCTTAACTTATTTTCCATAACTGCTCAATCCCTTTGTTCTTTTTCATAGTATTCACCTTTATATCAAAAATAGAAACCTGCATTTAAGAAAGCAGGCTCCCTTTTTCATTCTTCATCTTTTTTATTTTCTTCGGCTTCCAGTTCCATCAGCTTTTTAATCAGGATATGCTGCGGCATATGCATGATCTGTTCAAGCGGAACATTCAGCTTTTTGGACAGCATAACGGCGGTCTCCGGCGATATTTGTAACGGTTTCATTCGATCAGCCTCCCTCTGCTAAGTATAGCAGACCTGATTCTTCTTTAAAACAATCCAACGGCTTTTCCATCTTCCGTAACATCCATGTTCAGAGCAGCAGGTGACTTCGGAAGGCCGGGCATCGTCATGACATCCCCGGTAAGGGCTACAATAAAGCCGGCACCTATTGAAGCTTTTAATTCGCGAATTGTAATTACAAATTCTGTCGGCCGACCGAGCTTCTTAGGGTCATCCGACAGGGAGTACTGCGTTTTCGCCATACATACGGGAAGTGAAGACCAGCCCTGCTGATCAAAATCCTTTAGCTGTGTCAGTGCTTTTTGCGAAAACTGGACACCTGCCGCACCATACACTTTTTCTGCGATGGTAATGATTTTTTCTTCAAGTGGCTGATCTAGCGTATACAGGGGTTCAAACGCATTACTTTGGGATTCAATAATCTTAAGTACGGTTTTCGCCAGATCCTCCCCGCCTTCTCCGCCTTTTAGCCAGACGTCTGCGATTTCCACAGGAATGCTCCGATCTCTGCACCAATTCAAAATATGTTCAACTTCTGTATCTTGATCCGAAACAAACCGGTTCACCGCAACTACAAACGGCAGACCAAAAGCCCGGATGGTTTCAATGTGCTTTTCAAGATTGGCCATTCCTTTTGCAAGGGCAGCTGTATTCTCACCAGATAGCTGGGTTTTATCTACACCTCCATGCATTTTCAAAGCGCGCGCTGTGGCAACAATAACAACAGCACTCGGGTTGAGCTCCCCATATCGTGATTTAATGTTTAAAAACTTCTCTGCTCCGAGATCTGCTCCAAATCCTGCTTCGGTGACCACAAAATCACCAAGCTTACTCGCCAATTTGGTCGCAATGATGCTGTTGCAGCCGTGCGCGATATTCGCAAATGGTCCCCCGTGTATAATGGCAGGTGTATTTTCCAGGGTTTGTACCAGATTGGGGCGGAGCGCATCCTTTAACAGCAGGGTAAGTGCTCCCTCCACTTTCAGATCACTTACTGTGATTGGCTGGTTATCATATGTATAAGCAACCACCATTCTCGAAAGCTTTTTCTTTAAATCTTTCAGGTCCCGGGCAAGACAGAAAATGGCCATTACTTCAGAAGCTACGGTGATGTCAAAACCATCCTCTCTCGGAACACCCTGTACCGGTCCGCCCAAACCTATTACAATGTTACGCAAGGCGCGGTCATTCATATCAATCACTCGTTTCCAGGCAATGCGGCGGGGATCGATATTCAGCTCGTTTCCACGATGGATGTGGTTGTCGATGAATGCGGCCAACGCATTGTTAGCTGTTGTGATTGCATGGATGTCACCGGTAAAATGAAGATTAATGTCTTCCATCGGAATGACTTGCGAATACCCTCCGCCAGCTGCTCCGCCTTTCAGTCCCATGCTTGGTCCAAGCGAAGGTTCACGAAGTGCAATAATCGCTTTTTCGCCAATCCGGTTCAATGCCTGGCCAAGGCCGACGGTTACAGTTGATTTTCCTTCGCCGGCAGGCGTTGGATTGATGGAAGTAACAAGGACCACCTTGCCTTCCTGCGCGGTTTTTAGTTTATCAAATAAATCAAGGGATAACTTGGCTTTGTATCGTCCATATGGTTCCCAATCCTCTTCCTGCAGGTTCAACTGTGCAGCAATTTCTTCAATCC
Source organism: Fictibacillus fluitans (assembly GCF_030418125.1). Taxonomy (GTDB): domain Bacteria; phylum Bacillota; class Bacilli; order Bacillales; family Fictibacillaceae; genus Fictibacillus_C; species Fictibacillus_C fluitans. The sequence continues at coordinate 432,478 of NZ_JAUHTR010000001.1, forward strand.
GTTTCATGCTGGCTTCCTGTGCAATCTCGATGTCAGACTTGTGCGTTACTTCCTTCGTCATCTGTAGAGTACCCCCTGTATACGTGCTATTATCATTCTACAAAAAAACAGTCATAAAAGATAATGTTGCTTTCAACCGCTTTAATAGTGTATCCGCATTTTTGTTTTTGCTGCAAATCCATGTATACTATAATGGAAGTGATTTCAATTTACATACTTAAGGAGGTTCATTTTATGGCAAAGATCTCTGTAAAAGGTTTTGGCGAATACGAAATTGAAGATGGCAAGAAACTGGTACTAGGGCTGGAAGACCAGGGTGTTGATATTCTTCACCGGTGCGGTGGCAATGCCAGGTGTACGACATGCCGTGTTGAAGTACTGCAGGGCAGCTTCGGCGAAATGGGAGAAGCTGAACGAAACATTATTGAAACGAAAGGCCTTGGTGAGAATATCCGCCTTTCCTGCCAGGTAAGAGTGAGCGGGGACGCGGAAATCGCACCGGCGATGACATCATCGAAGGACGGACTTGACGCAGGACCCCGTCCGGCAGAATAAAGTAATCTTTTTACCCTGAGAGCTGCATGGATTATGCGGTTCTCCCTTTTTTACCGTCTTCCTTCCCACTCCTTAAAAAACACTTCAAGAAAGTGCTCCATCTCTTCATGCCGGCGTGCTGCCAGCTGTTTTCCATAGGAAGTATTCATACCATTTTTTAGTTTCAGAAGTTTTTCGTAGAAATGGTTCACAGCCGTTGACCGCCCGTTGCGGTATTCCTCTTTTGTCATGCTGTTTCTTACCTGAATAGAGGGGTCATAAATCAACTGCCCTATATGTCCCGAGTATACAAATGTCCGTGCAATGCCAATGGCGCCCATGGCATCGAGCCGGTCAGCATCCTGAACCACCTTGCCTTCAAGTGATGACATAGGAACTTTGTTTCCGCCCTTAAAGGACATGGTTGAGATGATGTTAAGAACCTGTGAACATACCTCTGCAGGAACCTCATTTTCATTCATCCACTGATTGACTTTTTGAATTCCTTCTTCTTCTGACCCATTCAATTTCTCATCAGCAACGTCATGCAGGAGAGCAGCAAGGCTGCATATGAAAAGATTTGCCCCTTCTTCCCTTGCGATCGTACATGCAAGTTTGTTTACTCTGTAAATATGCCACCAGTCATGCCCGCTCCCGTCCAGGCCGAGCACTGACTTTGCGTAGTTCTCTGCTGCTTCCAAAATTCTTTCCAAATCGATCTGCTCCTTTTTTCTTTCCTTATAAAAAATGGCTGCTCTAGACATACTAACTTAAAAAACAGGTAGGTGAATGGGATGTCAGAACCGTATAATGAGTTAAAACAAGTGGATATGTCGATCCAGAGTGCACAGAGGATCATCGGCCATGCTACAATGAGCATGGACCCGGGCCAGCTTCATGCAGCTAAAGAAGCGCTTGCTACCGCAAAGCAACAATACCAGGACGCACTAAAAAACCCCACCGGCATGGATGGAATGTTTTTGGAGCATGCCAAAGAAACAATTGAACAATGTGAACAGCAAATAAATGAGGCATTAAAGCCATAAAGAAAGAAAAGCCGGAAATTCTCCGGCTTTTTATTATGAATATTAAACGGTAAGTTCGACTTCAAGATCATTTACATAGGCATACGCTTTTTTCTTGGTCGTAATGTTGTTTTCTTTAAAACCTTCAAGGAGGGCAATATAATAACTGCCATCGAATTCCCGCTGGATCTTAAGGGTGATTTCGATCGATATACTGACCATGTAATCACTCATACCGGTGAAGTGCTTTCCGAATTCAATAAATGCTGTATCGCTTTCTTTCAATTTAATCCCTTTTGATTCAAGGTGCTGGAAATAGTCCTGGATTGAAAACTGCGACAAAATACCCCATCCCATTCTAAAAAAGTTCCATTTAAATTGTATCAACCCAAAATGACTTTAATCAATGATTTCTTTTTTTCCGTGAATGATATTGCCGTTCAATGCCTGAGTGGCCAGGCTATCTGCCTCTTTATTTTCATTTCGGTTCAAAAGTTCATAGACAGGCTGGAGCCCGAGTTTTTTTATTTTTTCCTCGATCCTGTCCATCCATCGCTGAAGGTCTTCTTCATAGCAAGGCCATTCGCCGCTCATCTGATGGATCACACCCATTGAATCGCCTTTAATTGTTACGGAAGTATGGTGAACGCCCAGTGCGTCCAACTTATTGACAAGAAGCCAGAGAGCCGCATATTCCGATTCACTGTTGGATGCGATTTCGTCGAACGCAGCATTGGTGCGCACCCGGTATTGCTTGTGGCTTTGTGTATAATAAATAGCCACCCCCTGGCCGGATTCCCGGCTATCCTTTTGAAAGCCTCCGTCGAAATAAGCAACAATATCCGCCGGCTCTGTTTCAATCACTGCGACCATTTTTTGAAGCTCTTTCCTGGACCAATAAACACCTGTTTCATCCATAAAGCTTATGTTGCCGAGTCGGCCTGTTTTCTCAATGTCAGCTGCAAGCAGGACCGCCTGCCCAACTGTAACCGGGTCTGAAACAAATCGAATTTTTTCTTTCGACTTTGCAGGTTTGTATTCCCATTCCAGTGTCAGTTTCAAAACCATGACCTCCACTCTTAAGTTAATCTCCTACCTTATTGTATCCCATTTGGCTATAATAGAACTATCAGGAGGGATGATATGTGATTGAAGTTTATATTGACGGAGCAAGCGCGGGAGACCCGGGGCCGTCCGGTGCGGGAATCTTCATAAAACTGGGAAACGGGAAGGTGGAACAGCACAGCATTCCGCTTGGCTGCCTGTCCAACCATGAAGCTGAGTTCAAAGCCTTGCTTCTTGCTCTTGATATTTGTCTGGAAAAGAAGTATGATCCTGTGTCATTCCGAACGGATTCACAGGCGGTTGAGCGGGCGGTTGATAAACGGTTTGCCAAAGACAAACGATATGACAGCCTTCTTCAGCAGGCGCTCGAAAAGATCGAAGCATTACAATTGTTTTTTATCAAATGGATTCCAAGCAAACAGAACAAAGTCGCTGACGATCTTGCCCGCAAGGCGGTTCAGCTGAATAAAATTACATAAAAAAAGAGCGGAACATGATCAGCCCACTCTCACATTGATTTCAAGTTTGGATAATTCATCTTTTAATAATGAACGATTGACCCGGATCCGGACATCATCAAAATTTAAATCCAGAATACCAGGGACATCTCTGTATATCTCACAAAGGTCCCGGCTCAGGAACGCCATCTCACGGCCAAGCTGAAGCTTCTTGAAATATCTTTTGTACTTAACATCCAGTTCATCCACGCATTCATAAATGCCTTCCACGCTTCCGTATTGCTGAACCAGAGGCAATGCGGCTTTCTCGCCGACTCCTGCTACACCGGGGATATTGTCACTTTTATCCCCGAGCAATGCTTTCACATCAATCCATTGGGAAGGCTCTATTCCGTATTCATCACGGAAGTCATGCACGGTATATTTAATCTCACCTTTTTTGGCGGCAATCAGCTGGGAGGTCTTCTCGCATAAAAGCTGCAGCAAGTCACGGTCATTGCTGTAGATGACGCACTCCCCCTGTTTTTCATCACGCCACTTTTGGGCAAAGGTGCCGATTATATCATCTGCTTCATATCTCGGAATGGTATACTGCGGAAGACCTAACGTATCAAAAAGCGTAACCGCTGTTTCGTACTGCTGGATCAAAGGTTCAGGAAGCTCATTTCTTGTTCCCTTGTAGTCCTGAAACTTTTCTTTGCGCAATGTTTCATTTCGCTTCACATCCCACGCGATGGCCAGATGTGTAGGTTCATGAATTCTTACGAGCTGGAGAAGCTTCTGGATTTTTGCACGCAGGCCATTGGTGAACAAGCCCTGCGAATTGCGCGTGAGCTGATCCCATTCCTTTCCGTATGCTGTGGCAAAATAACATCTGCTCAGCAAGTTAAACCCATCGATTAACAGCAATTTTTCTTGTGTTTCTTCCGACATACTTTCCACCATCCCACCAATAATAAAAGGCTGTGTTTCATAACCGTTGCTGTCTGGAGTGGTTGATTCCCGTTCCAGGCTGCTCGCTTTCCGCGGGCGGGCGCTGAGCCCTGCCGGCGTAAACGCCTCCTAGGTCTCATCTGTACCGCTGTTCCCGCCGGAGTCTCCCACCTTTCTCTCCAATCAACTAACAATGATGATGTAGCAAAAGGTTCTCGAAGCTCACAACAAGTTTAGAAAAACGCCTAATAAAAAAACTTATTTTACCCATAGAAGTAAAATAAGCTTGTTATGTATATCCGCTTTGCCGTAGCTCATCCTGTCTTAAAAACCCGTTCTCACAGGTGGGTATCCGCAGCGGTCTTTTCACCTTCCTCTGCGTAATGGAGAGGCACGGTGTATTCAACCAGTCATTTAAGATTCCCGTATTACTCATATCGGTTTAAGACAAAATAAGAGCCACTAACATCGCAGAATGTAATTATAACTCCAAAGCTTGATTTTGTAAATAATCTTACTTTGTTTTCTTGCCGTGGCGGTGATTTTCCCTTTGCTGTTCATCAATGGCAGCAAATTCTGTATCACTGCGCTGTTCCATTTTCTTTGCGTTATTGTTACGCTGGGCATTGGCATTTCCTTTTTTCTGTTTTCCCAATGTGGTCAGCTCCTGTATATAGAATATACCTATGTTTCCCGGAAGTCAAAAAAAGAATCCTCCTTATAATTTTCCTCATAATGGCAATCCTATGTAGTAAAAGGAGGCTGATATTTATGGCTAATGCTTATTTATGCCCTAACTGCAAAACGAACCGCACACGGTTTAACATCATCGATCAAGTTCCACAATCAGTGAAACTGGATCCTGCCACCGGCTCCATTGTCAACCAGTATAACAGCAATGAAGAGCTTGATCCTTTTCATATCCCCTACAACGGAGCCAATAAACTGATTCAATGTGCTACTTGCGGCGTAGTGGGTGAAGAAGAGACTTTTGTGAAACGGGCTCAAAATAACCCTCTCTAGAAGATGAACAGTCTTGTTCATCTTTTTTTATTGCAATAAAGGAGAATCCCCTTTTGTCACGAACTCATAATGAAATGAGACTAGAGGAGGATAAATGATTGTCTGTTAGAAATTCTGATTCCCATCTTTTTAAGATTCCAAACTGCCAAATCGAAAAAAAAGAGTATCAAATCGTTTCTCAGTATTATGAAAATGAATCCTTCGCCTACAGAACCTTTATTGTGACTCAATCAGGAATGCCTTATCTGCTGTATGAGCTGGCCATCACCTATGAAGCCGTGTATAAGCTGAGCCATTTTTTCCCTCTTTATACTCCCTCTTTCCTGCTTCCTCTCGGACTTAATTTTGTATATGACATGCTCAAAACACCTTGCCCACCCCATACCTCTTCTTTAATCACCAAAGAACACGTTTCATCTTTAACCATCCATTGGCGCTCCCTCCCGCCTATAAATGATCCTTTACATGAACTTTCTTCACTATGAAGCAACGGACCTGTTACTTTTCCTTTTCAAGAAGCTCTTTTTGCTGTGGCTGACTGGCTACCCCGCACCAGTCCATAACAGTTAAAGTTATCATGGCTGCAGCCTCAAAAATCTTATCCAGTTCGATGTATTCATCCGGGTAATGGGCGACAGAAGTGACGCCTGGCCCAAATACAATACTTGGCGTTTGCCCCACTGCTGTTAAAAGACCGCCGTCTGTTCCCCAGGGCGATGCTTCAATAACCGGCTCGTTTCCTGAGATGTCCCTGAAGCGTTTCTTGAGCAGCTGCATCAACTCATGTTCAGTATCTATTGCGCCGGGAAGCCATTGTGCTCCGAACCATTCCACACGAGGAGGGTGCCCCGTCAGCCATTCGTCTTGTATACTCGACATTCTGTCTTCAAACTCTTTTTTAACTTGCTCAAGGGTTTCATCAGGAGCAACACCAATTCTCCCTTCGATCACAATGCAGTCAGGGACTGAAGATGGCCAATCACCGCCTGAAATTTTGCCAAGGTTGATTGGAACGGGGATAGGTATCTTTTCATACAAAGGATTGGTGATTCTTTCATTTCTCGTTTTCTCCAGCTGCTGGATTTCCTGTATGACAACTATTGCCTTTTCAAAGGCACTTACTCCTTCATACCGGGTACCGCCGTGAGCGGAACGACCGAAAACATGAATTCTGAACCACATGGAGCCCTGCTGGGTAGGGAAAATTTTCATGTTTGTCGGTTCAGGAATAATGGCCGCATCTGCTGTGTAGCCTCTTAAAATGGCGGCAAGTGTCCCTGCTCCCCCGCTTTCCTCTTCCATCACACTGTGAAAGATAACATCACCTTTTAATTCCAGTTTCAGGTCCTTGATGCATTCCATCGCAAGCAGCAGACAGAGATTGCCTCCTTTCATATCTGTGGCCCCTCTGCCATACAGCTTTCCATCCTGAATCGATCCGCTATAAGGATCGTGTTCCCACTGTTTTATATCGCCCGGAGGTACAACATCCACATGGCCATTGAGAACAACTGACCGGCCGCCTCCTGTGCCTTTGATCACTGCCGCTACATTGGGACTGTTTGAAAAATCAGTTCGTGTGGCACAGAAATAAGGGTGATTAAGAAATTCCTCCTCGTCCGGATGCCATAGATCCACTTCACAGCCCATCTCTTCCAGCTTTTTAGCAACCAGCAGCTGCACCTCTTTTTCATTGCCCTGTTCACTGTTCTTTCGCACCATTTCCTGAAGAAACGAGATGGCCTCCGGTTTTTTCCTTATCATCCATTTTTGAATGGTCTCCTGCATAAGATCCCTCCTGCTTTTAGATTTGATTATTGAAAGGACACAACCTGATTGCCAATTTCAAGAGCGGCACCCGTTGATTCCACTACTTCCTCTATCGAGTGTGGATGCATGACTTCTCTAAGGACAAGCTTTTCATCCGCGATGTCAATTACTGCCTTTTCGGTAATGATCATATGAGCTCCCTTTTTCACCGTGAGCGGCAATTTGCATTCTTTCACGATTTTCGGATTCCCCTCTTTATCGGTATGGTTCATCAGCACAATGACTTTTTTTGATTTTTGGGCAAGATCAATCGCTCCTCCCATACCTGGCACTCTTTTTCCAGGAACGATCCAGTTGGCGATATCTCCTTGTTCACTTACTTCAAGAGCCCCCAGCACAGTTATATCGAGCAGGCCACGGCGGATAATCCCAAATGCCGTGGCGCTGTCGAAATAAGAAGCCCCCGCGATCAATGTCACAGGATATCCTCCGGCATTGGAAAGATTGCCATCTTCTTTTCCGGGCGGCGGAGATCCACCCATGCCGAGAATGCCGTTCTCCGTGTGCAGCATTACTCCATAGTTTCCTGGAATATAATCCGCAACGAGTGTGGGAATACCGATTCCTAAATTGACAATCATCCCCCGCTGAATTTCCAGGGCTGCTCTTCTCGCTATTTGGTGTCTTGTTTCAGTTCCCAGACCCATTTCCAGTCCACCCCTTTGCTTTGGACGATATAATCCACAAAGACACCCGGTGTTACCACACATTCCGGATCCAGCTGTCCTGCAGGCACTATTTCTTCCACCTCTGCTATGGTGATATTACCAGCCATGGCTACCAGCGGATTTGTGTTTCGTGCGCTCTTGTCATAGATGAGATTGCCATACGTATCCGCCTGTTTGGCATAAACAATGGAAACATCTGCTGTGAGAGCGGGTTCAACCATAAACGTTTTTTCTTCAACCTCCACTGTCTGCTTTCCCTTTTCCACAATGGTGCCAAATCCTACATCCACAAGAATACCGCCAAGGCCCATACCACCCGCCCTGATCTTTTCAGCAAGCGTTCCCTGAGGTATGAATTCCACAGCGAGTTCTCCATTTTGCATCTGTTTGCCCGCTTCCGGATTGGAACCAATGTGGGAGGCGATCAACCGGGAGACGCGCTTTTCCGTAATCAGTTTTCCGGGGCCAATCCAGGGGAAACCTGTATCGTTGCTGATCATATAGATGTCCTTAATTTGTTTATCAATCATTACATTGATCAGGCCGGGCGGAGCGCCAACTCCTCCGAACCCGCCGACCATCAGCGTCATCCCGTCAAAGAAATGAGAAGCTGCTTCCTCTAACGACAGCTGTTTTATTTTTAATGGACCCTGTTTTGACTGGGAAACCATGGTGACTCATCCCTCCTTAACTTGTTGCCTTATGCACGAGGATGCCTGCTGAAACAAGCCCGTTCATCAGTTCCTCCATACTTTCCTCCAATATTCTCAGCATTTCATAGATTTGAAACGATGTAATGGTTAAGGGCGGGGAAATCAGGACGGAATCACCCTCGAATCCTGTTACTCCGCCAAAAGCCGGATAAATCACAAGCCCGTTTTTAAAACAGAGCGAAATCAGCGTTTCCCCCACACGGTGGGTGGCTGAAAAAGGAACGCGGGTTGGCAGGTCGCTCACCAGTTCAAGTCCGCAAAGCAGTCCTTTGCCCCTGACTTCACCGATGATTGGATATTTTTTTTGAAGATCCTGAAGGCTCGCCATCAGTTTTTTCCCCTGTTCCTCTGCGTTTCGTACAAGCTCGTGCTTCTCCATGTAATCAATTACTTCTCCGCAAACCGCTGCTGACAGCGGATTGGCACTGAAGGTATGACCGCTCATTACGATTTTAGAACCCTTTCTGATTACATTGATAATCCGGTCGGATACCATCGTAGCCGCCATGGGTGTATAACCCGCACTCATTCCTTTTCCGAGTGTCATGATATCGGGTTCGATTCCCCAATGCTCCACTGCAAACATTTTTCCCGTTCGCCCCATACCTGTCATCACTTCGTCCGCAATCGTCAGGATGTTGTGCCGGTCACAGATCTCTTTAATTTTTTCGTAGTATCCAGGAGGCGGAGTTACGGCTCCTCCTGCTGCACCGACAATTGGTTCAAAAATAAAGGCCGCAATGTTTTCCGCCCCGATCTCCTGTATGGCACGCTCCAGGTCATTGCCGCACGCCAGCCCACATCCAGGATACGTTTTTTTCAGCGGACAATGGTAACAATAAGGAGCTGCAACCGCAGGGAAATCTTCAAGCAGTGCACTAAACCGTTCCCTTCTTAACGCATGGCCTGACATGGACAGCGCACCCAGTGTGATTCCATGGTAGCTGGTCCAGCGTGAAATAATTTTAGTTTTCGTGCGGATTCCCTGCTCTTGAAAATATTGAATCGCTACCTTTAGCGCCGTTTCGGTTGCTTCCGACCCGCTGTTCACAAAAAATGTCCAGTTTAAATTTCCCGGTGCCAGGCTTGCGAGTTTGTTTGCCAGGCGTTCAGCAGGAGCACTCGTAAAATGAGATCGGTACACAAAAGCAATCTGTTTTGCTTGTTTCTCCATGGCGTCGGCAATTTCCTCCACGCCGTGGCCTATGTTCGCTGTTATCGCTCCGGATGAACCGTCGATATACCGCTTTCCATCGGTATCATATAAATAAATACCCTTACCATGGCTGATCATCGGATAACTTGCATCCAGGACCGGTTTGATGATGCCTGATTTATCCACGGGGGGCACCCCTTTCCTTTATGTTGGAAAGCAACGGATCATGATCCGTTGCTTCAAAAGGTTCAATTATAAAATTTAAAGTAATTCTTCTTTAAAAAACGTTCCGTGGCCATAAGCTCTTTAAATGTCACAACTTCTCCCAGCTTTTTTGTATCAATCAGAAGCAATTGATCTTCAATCTCTTCAATCACATCATCTTCATGGTATTCCATGCCGCAGGATGAACAGCACACCGCAGGAATCTCATCAATCTGCAGGGCACGGGTTCCATCATGCAGCTCCCAGAAGCCCGTTTTTGTCGTTTCCACTGCCCCATCTTCATTGCACCACATGCATTCCTTCATCAGCTGCACCTCCATCAGGCTTCTTTTACCGTGTCATCGCCCGGCTTATCTGTCTCTTTTTGCTGCTCATGCTTATATTTTCTTTCTTTCATTTCATCCCTTTTTCCACGCTTATCCTTGAGCGTTGCATGCTCGGGATTGGTCTGATATGTTTTTCTCCGGTCGAACCGGTTTAGTCCTTCCGGAACAATATTAAACTTTTCATCTTTCATTAAAGCCGTGATGCCGATGGCTGCCGGCTGCTCGGTAATATTCATCGTTTCATTAAAGTATTCATCGGCTTTGCCCGGTACGTAATTTTGGGGCTCCGGATACGAAGTAATCACACCCTCAAAGTTTCTCAAGATCACTTTGTCGGGACTCTGTGAAATCATGTAATTCGGCTGCAGCGAAATTTTGCCGCCTCCGCCGGGCGCATCCACAACAAAGGTGGGAACTGCATACCCTGACGTATGTCCGCGAAGCGCTTCGATAATTTCGAGACCCTTGGATACCGGTGCCCGAAAGTGACCGATTCCCTCGGAAAGATCGCATTGATAGATATAGTAAGGACGAACCCTGATTTTGACGAGGTCATGCATCAGTTTTTTCATAATATGTGTGCTGTCATTGATTCCGGCAAGGATGACCGACTGGTTCCCGACCGGAACTCCGGCATTGGCCAGCATTTCACATGCCCGTTTGGATTCCTCGGTAATCTCAATTGATGTATTAAAATGTGTATTCAGCCAGACAGGATGGTATTTTTTCAAAATCGAGCAAAGGTTCTCTGTAATCCGCTGCGGGAATACTACCGGCGCACGTGTGCCGATCCGGATGATTTCCATATGTGGAATGGCCCTCAGCCTCTTTAAAATATATTCGAGAATGTTGTCATTGATTAATAAACCATCGCCTCCCGAAATCAGGCAATCCCGGACCTGGGGAGTTGCGGCAATGTAATCAATGGCGGCATCCAGCTGCTTTTTGGGAACTCCCATGCCGATCTGGCCGGAGAACCTCCGCCTTGTGCAGTAGCGGCAGTACATGGAGCATTGATTGGTTACAAGAAACAGGACCCGGTCGGGGTAACGGTGGGTTAAACCCGGTACTGGTGAATCCTCATCTTCATGAAGGGGATCTTCCAAATCATATTTTGTTTTCAGAATTTCCTTACCCACAGGAACCGACTGCATCCGTATCGGGCAGCGGGGATCATCCTGGTCCATCAGCCACGCATAATACGGCGTGATATTTAACGGGATGGTCATTGTTGATATGCGAACGCCTTCCTCTTCCTCGGGCGTTAAATTAACAACCTTTTTTAAATCGTCAAGCGTCCTGACAGTATGGGTCAACTGCCATAGCCAGTCATTCCATTGTTCTTCAGTGACATCCTTCCATAACTCTATCTCTTTCCAATGTCGTTTCGGCTGGTACAAACCGTTTACGATCGGCATGATGTTACCTCCTTGTATACTGAGCTCATTTACTACAGTTGCAAGTTTCGTGCCAAATTCCCTGACAATATTTATGAGCGGTGTATCTGTGTCAGAGCTGTTTATTACCACTGTATGCGTTCGCCGGCCTATATGGGAAAAAGAAAAAACCGCCGAAATTTCGGCGGTCCGTCAAGTTTTCATTCGCAATTTATATTGAAGGGTTTGTCTGGGAATCTTCAGGAGCTGTGCCGCTTTTTGAATGTTGCCGTCTGTTTTGGTCAGCGCGGTCGAGATCAGTTCCTGTTCCCTTCTTGCCAGTGCTTCACGCAAAGGCACGATGGATGTTTCTGCCTGCAGCCGGCCTGCTGCCAGCAGATGAAGGGGGAGGTCGGACTTCCGGATGATTTCCTGATCTTCTGCCATATTCATTGCGTATTCAATCACATGCTTGAGTTCCCGTACATTTCCAGGCCAACGGTACCCGCATAAAAGCTGCAGCGCTTCTTCTGTAATGCCCTTCACTTCTTTGTGAAAGGTATGGTTGTAGTGGGAAATGAAATGACGGGCAAGAAGTTCGATATCCAATGGCCGTTCCCGGAGAGGAGGAACCTCAAAGAAAATGACATTCAACCGGTAATAGAGATCTTCCCTGAGCTTCTGTTGTTTAACACATTCCACAGGATGTTCGTTTAATGCTGCCATGATCCGTACATTGACAGCCTTCCCTTTTGTTTCCCCCACCCTGCGCACCACTCCATCCTGCAGCACCCTAAGCAGCTTGGCCTGGATATCCAAAGGCATGGAGTTAATTTCATCAAGGAATAAAGTGCCTCCATCGGCAAGTTCAAAAAGCCCCGGCCGCTCGACGGCTCCCGTAAAGCTGCCTTTTAAGGTGCCGAACAAAATACTCTCCAGCAGCTGTGAAGGAATGGCAGCGCAATTTTGGGCAATGAACGGTTTGTTTTTACGGGGAGACTCATTGTGAATCCCCTGAATTAAAACTTCCTTTCCGGTCCCCGTCTCCCCGAACATGAGAACCGGAGACGATGTTTGTGAAACTTTTTTCAGAAGCTGCTTTAATTGATCAATAGCCGGATCCGCCGAAATAAAGTCTTCCAGATGGTAAGAAGCAAAATGGCCATGGAAGACTTGTTTTGGACGTGCTTGATGAAATTGAGCCTGCATATCGAGCAGCTTTTCCGTCAGCTGTTTGATTTTGGTTAAATCTTTTGAGATTTCTATTGCGCCGATCAGCCTGTCATCGACGAGCAATGGAAGAGTGGTATTTACAGTGTCCACTCGCTTTCCGTTAAAGTTCGTATACGTTTGCTGCTGATTGATAATGGGCTTTCCGGTTTTGATTACTTTTAATAGCGTACTCGTCTCCTGATTCAGTGAAGGAAAGGCATCAAGCACATGGTAGTGGATGACATCACTGACCTTCAGCCCATCCAGCGAAGCGGCTACTTCATTATAAAAAATAGTCATCCCCCTGGCATCAACCGCATGAATGCCTTCGTCAATCGTTTTAAGAATCGCTTTTAGGATTTCGATGGTTTCCACTTTTTCAATCATTACTGGCACCTCCCTCAGGATGAAAGACAAACTGCTGAAAATTCATCACAACCGCCGAAAATCCGGCACTACCTGGAGGATAAATCCTTTACCCATAGATTCATGTCTTCGTATTTATCAAAAATCAGGCAGTTTTTGATCAATCTGCCCTGATAATGATAACCTCTCTGAGAGAAAACAGCATTCATTCCAAAAGATAAGGAACGGGCAATCGAATACGCACAATAGATGTGGCGGGATTTTAACTCTTGTTCCAATTGGTCGATCAGTATTTTCATCAATCCGTATTTCCGGTGTTCCGGCAGTGTGGCACAATCCGTAAGTTCTGCATTATGATAGGTCTGGTTGATATCGGCAGAAGCAGCACTCACCACTTCACCTTCATGTTCCACTAGATAATATACCGTTCCATTCTCCATTGTTTTTTCGATATAGCGTGAATCATTCATGGGTGTAGGATAAACTTCAAAAACCTTGCTGTATAAACCGGCCAGACGTGTGCAATCTTCTCTTAGAGCAAGACGGATCGAATAGGATTCCGGCAAGACAGTTTCTTGTTTCGTTTGGGGAGTGGAAAGGATCTGATCCATGATGTTATCCTCTTCCACCCAATAATCGCTTCGCTTCCGTTCATTGCTGTAATATTTGCACATGGCCACGCAATCGCTGCCGTTAAAAAACCCGCTGAACCAGGCTTCCGGAAGAAAGCCGGAGGACAGCAGTTCAGGAAGATGTTCTGCTCTGGCCTTAACAATCGCTTTTGAAAAGTTATGCTGCTCTGCCAGGCTTTGTACCGCTTTGACCATGGATTGGACGTTTCCCCGGTAGTCATCGACCCGAAGCCGTTCATTAAAATAATCAAGGCAAATGGAAGCTGTAATGTCATTCTGCTTAATCGTTGTATCTTTGTAGTATGTATCTGTTTGCATACTCATGCACCCCCTGGTTTACTCTTCTTCCCTATTCCATATGTAATGAGGAGAATCCTTCAAGATTCTTTTTCCAGAAAAAAAGCAGCCAACTAGAGCCTCTTTTCACTGGCATTCTGTTAGCTGCTCTTTTTTTATTAAAATAATTTGAATAAGGTACGTGAAATTTTATTCTTTCGTTTCAACCGGATTATCATCATAGGAAATCCAGTCACTCCAGCTGCCCGGATACAATATTGGCTGCTCAATGCCAGCCTCACTCATACCAAGGATGTTGGCACAAGCAGTAACGCCGGAACCGCAATAAACGATGATTTCTTTTTTGCCTGACAAGTCTTTATGAAGGTCCCTTAATTCTTCTGCAGGGTGCCATTCCTTTGTGCTGTTGATGTTTTTTAACCACGGTTTGTTGATGGCTCCTGGAATGTGTCCCGCTTTTTTATCGATCGTTTCCTGTTCGCCTGTGTATCTGGCCGCATCCCTTGAATCGATAATGATCGCTTCTTCTGTTTGGATGGCCCGCTTTACCTCTTCCATTCCCACTGCCTGCCACTTACTTTCCCTGATGGTAAAGTGTGTTGGTTCAGGAATGGTGTGTTCATCCGTAACCGGGTTTCCGGCTTTCTCCCAAGAGGTGTAGCCTCCTTGAAGAACAAATACCTTTTCGTGTCCCAGAAATTTCAGCATCCACCATAACCTTGCTGCCATTGACCCATTCTGGTCATCATAGGCGACAACGGTTTGTTCCTCATTGATCCCAAGTCTTCCAAATGTGGCTGCAGCCCCTTCTTTGGAGGGCAATGGATGACGGCCTCCATGCTCCGTTACCTTTCTTGATAAATCCTTGTTCAGGTTAACATACACTGCACCCGGAATATGGGAGCTTTCATACCATTTCTTTCCTTCTTCCGGATCGGCCAAATTAAATCTGCAGTCGAAGATCAGCACGTCCGAGCGTGATAAATGAGCGCTCAGCCATTCTTGTGTTACAATGTGTTTCATGAGGCGACTCCTTTCGAAAATATTACGTTATTTTTTTCAAACATAGGGGAAACTGATGTCATAAGCAATACTAGTAAAGTGAGGATTGATAACATGAATAATCATATTCCAGAAGCCTGTATCGTACTTTTTGGAGCAACAGGTGATCTGGCTCACCGTAAACTGTACCCTGCGCTCTTCCAATTGTACCAAAAGGAAAAGCTCAACGAAAAGTTTGCAGTAATTGGAGTGGGAAGAAAAGATTTTTCACATGAGAAATTCCGGGAGGATGTTATTGCTTCCGTTGCTAAAGCTGGGGATTTCCCAACTGAAAAAGTGGATACATTTGCATCACATTTTTATTTTATCCGCATGGATGTTACAAACGTAAAAAGCTATCATGAACTGAAAGACCTTGCAGATGAGCTTGACAGCACTTATGCGCTTGGCGGAAACCGCATGTATTACCTTGCGATGGCCCCTCAATTCTTCGGGACTATCCCTACACTCCTTAAATCGGAAGGGTTAACGGAGACCAAGGGATGGCAGCGACTTGTTATTGAAAAACCGTTCGGCCATGACCTTGCGTCAGCAACCGAGCTTAACGAACAGCTCCAAAAAAGTTTTCCTGAAGAAAGCATTTACCGGATTGACCACTATCTTGGAAAAGAGATGGTCCAGAACATCCAGGTGATCCGCTTTGGTAATGCGATCTTTGAATCGATCTGGAACAACAAGTATATTTCTTCTGTACAGATAACTTCCAGCGAGACCCTTGGAGTGGAAGACCGTGCGTCATATTATGAAAAATCCGGTGCGATTTTGGACATGCTCCAAAATCATATGCTGCAAATGGCGATGATGGTGGCGATGGAGCCTCCTGGCGGATTGGATCCAAAATTAATCCGTGATGAAAAGGTAAAGGTTCTCCGTGCGCTTCGTTTTTACAATGAAGATGAAGTGGAGAAAAATATCATCCGCGGCCAGTACAAAGAAGGCAAAATGAACAACAAAGCGGTTCCTGCCTATATTGATGAAGAAAATGTGGATCCAGCTTCTAAAACAGATACATTTGTAGCCGCAAGAATTTTCATCGACAACTTCCGCTGGGCCGGCGTACCATTTTACCTTCGTACAGGAAAACGCATGGCAACCAAAGCGACAGAGATCGTCGTTCAATTTAAAAATGGCCCAATGGCCCTTTATCATGAACATAATGATCACTACCAGCCGAACCTTTTGAGGATCCATATCCAGCCAGATGAAGGTTTGAGCCTTTCGTTGAATGCGAAGCCGCAAGGAGATTTCCCTGCCCTGCTTCCAATCAACATGAACTATTGCAATAATTGCCAAAATGAATTGAACACCCCAGAGGCTTACGAAAAGCTGATGCATGACTGCCTGCTCGGCAATTCCACGTACTTCACCCGCTGGGATGAAGTGGCCCTTGCCTGGGAGTTCATTGACGGCATTACAAACGCATGGAAAAACAAGGACATCCCACTTTATAAATATACGTCTGGTACCATGGGGCCGCTTGAAGCAGAAGAGCTTCTAAACGAAGATGGTTATACATGGTGGCCGCCGACCAACGTCCGCAACGAAATTGATAAATAAAAAAAACTCACGGCTATGGAAGCCGTGAGTTTTTTAATGCAGCGCAGGATTAAGGGGTTTTACTGGTTCTTCTGGTTGTTCCTTTTCATCACTGGGTTTCTTTTGCTGTTCCCCTTTTTCTCCTTTTTCCGGCTTGATCGCAAAAAATGCGAGCAGTGCAGCCAGCAGGCTTACGCCTGAAGAAACATAAAAAACAAAGGAATGGTCCGATTTCATGATCAGTGCGTAAATTGGCGGTCCCAGGGCTACACCAACAAACCTCATGGAACTGTAAAGGGAAGTAATCGTCCCTCTTTCTTCTTTTTCGATTCCCTCTGTAATCAGTGCATCGAGGCATGGCAAGGCAGCCCCGATTCCAAGTCCGCTCACAAATAAAATGCCAAGCAGAAAATATATCCCATCCGTAAACGTCACACTAAGTATGGAAACGGACACAAGAAGAATGCCGCAAAAGGTAAGCCATTTCATCAACGTTTTGTTCTGACCGATTTTCTTACCGGCAATAAACGAAGATATGGATAGAGCCAATAAAGGGATGGCCAGGACAAATCCTTTTTTTACCCCATTAATGCCATAGGTTTCCTCAAGGGTCGTTGACAAATAAAATAAAACACCAAAAAGAACAAACATAATGATTCCGCCAATGGCAAAAATAGCGATCAGCCATCTGGCATTGTTTTTAAAGGTTTTTTTGAATGACTGCAAAAACTCTTTGAATGGAGGAGGTGCGTCTTCTTCTTTTTTTGGTGTTTTTACAAGAAATGATACGAGGCCTATGGAGATCAGGCAAAAGATCGGAATAAACCAAAAAGGAAGGTGCCAGATAGATATGGCTAAAGCGGCTCCGATAATCGGACTCAGCACCTTTCCGAACGTATTGCTTGTTTCAATCAGGCCAAGGCCGGAACTCACTTCCTTCTCATCCTTGAACATGTCCCCGACAAGCGGAAGAACAACCGGGGCAGCACCGGCAGATCCAATCCCCTGCAGCAGTCTTCCCAAAAGAATAATGTAGTACGGATTCGCCATTTTCCATGAGGCCCATCCGGTGACCAGACCGCCGAGGCCAGCAATGATCAAGCTCGGGATAATTACTTTTTTTCTTCCGATCCTGTCCGACAGATAGCCTGCAATCGGGATGAGGATAATGGCCACGATGGAATAAACAGTGATAATCATGGATACCTGGAATGATGAAATATGAAGTTGTTTTTCAATTGATGGCAAAACAGGAATAAGCATGGAATTGCCCAAGGTCATCACAAGCGGTATGGATGCCAGTGAGATGAGGGCAAGCTTTTTGTTTGAATCTTTATGATTTGATTCCATATTCTCCTCCAAATCGCAAACAGGCGTTGATCTTTCTTAGTATGCTTTTATGCGCTTTTACCATACAAGAAAATCAAACCCATTGACTGGAAACAATAATTAAAGCTAAACTTAGGAACAAACGGACAAGGATACAGAGAGGAAGAATATGTTGGAACATTTACTTAACCCTTCAGTCAGGCACATCCAGATTTCAGGGATCCGAAAATTTTATAACCAGGTAAGCCATTATCCCGATGCGATATCGTTTACCCTTGGCCTGCCGGACTTTCCCACCCCTGATCACATCAAGGAAGCGGCAAAGCGGGCAATCGATGAAAATCATACCGTATACTCCCATAATGCGGGCTATTTGGAATTGCGCCAGGCGGCTGCAGCCTTCGTTGAAGAAAAATACGGACTCAATTACAATCCCGAAAATGAAGTCATTATCACAAACGGCGCGAGCGAGGCCATTGATATCTCCCTGCGTTCCATTTTGGATGAAGGCAGCGAAGTGTTGCTTCCCGGTCCGGTCTATCCCGGCTATGCACCGGTAATTGAAATGTGCAAAGCCCAGCCTGTATACATAGATACTGCAAAAACTGGCTTTAAACTAACAGCGGAACTGATCCGTGAGCATTTGACACCAAAAACGAAATGCGTTATTTTACCCTATCCATCCAATCCGACAGGCTGTGTTCTAAACCAGGCAGAGCTTGAGGATATCGCGGCAGTGCTGAGTGAAGCCGAGCTGTTTGTTTTATCAGATGAGATATACAGTGAACTGACTTACAGCCATCCGCATGTTTCCATTGCGTCAATGGAAGGGATGAGAGAACGGACGATCGTGATCAACGGCCTTTCCAAATCCCATTCCATGACAGGCTGGAGAATCGGTATGCTGTTTGCTCCAAAAGAGATTTCGCAGCATATGCTGAAGGTCCACCAATACAATGTAACCTGTGCGTCAACCATCTCACAGATGGCAGCTCTCGAAGCATTAACCACCGGTAAGGATGACGCCCTCCCGATGAAGAAAGAATACAGCCACCGGCTTTCTTTCGTGGCGAAAAGGCTCGGTGAGATGGGTCTCCATGCAGAAACTCCGGGCGGTGCGTTTTATATCTTTCCTGATATCAAACGATTCGGGCTGACGTCGCTTGAATTCGCAACAAAACTGCTTGAATCACAGCAGGTGGCAGTTGTTCCCGGTTCGGCTTTTTCCGAGTATGGCGAGGGCTTTATCCGTATCTCCTACGCTGCCTCAATGGAGCAGCTAAAAGCAGGCCTCGACCGGCTTGAAACGTTTATTGCTTCTCTTGACAGTTAAAATTTCCAAATGAAAACAGGCATCCCTCTTTACTTAGAGGATGCCTGTTTTTTTGTGCGGCCGACATACTCTTTCACCATGTCTTCCGAAATTATTTTCCGCTGGGGCACAATGCCTTTTTGTGCAAGCACGTTCATTCGCCGGCTTACATCGTTAATTTCATTTACGCTAAAAGGTTCCTGGCTGCTGCAGCGCTCCACTGCTTCTTCAATCAGTTGTTCCCTTTTCTTCTCAAGCTGGAGAAATTGAGCCACAACCTCATGCTGCTTGCTTGAATGTTTGCTGATTTCCATATGAACACTCATCATGATGCCCACCTTTCTTTATTGATAAAAGTATACCATGGTGCAGACCACATGTACCATTCTTCGAAAAATTTGAAATAATTTATCATTTTACAAAAGATTGTAAAGAGAATAAACTAGATTTTGCCCGTAAACTTCAAGAAAATTACATATTGGGAGAGGAAGTTAGTTATGAAAAAAACAGCAACCTTAGGAATTGTGCTTCTGTTAGCCTTGAATGTGGGCTGCAGCCAGGAAAAAGAAGCAAAGGGTAAAGAGCAGACAAAAACAGAAGCTTCTTCATCCAAAAACGCAGAAAAATCTGCACTTCTCGATTTCGAAGTAGAGCTTGGAGCGAAATTGCGTGACTATCATGCTCCGTTTAACGCCTATACTGCGGCAATGGATCCCGAAAAGAAAACTCCAAAAAGTGACATTGAAAAGCTGAAAAATGCTGCAAAAACATCTGGAGAAGAAGCAGCGAAAGAAATCCCGGAGCTTAACGTCCCTTCTTCCCTGCCTAAAGAAGACCAAAAAACGTTCAAATCGGCCTTTAAAGATCTTGGAGCATCCTATCAAACACGGGCTGAGGGGCTTGGCGATGAAAAGAAAACTGCACAGGCAGATGAGGAATTCCAAAAGTTTCAGAATCAGGTAAATACCATTCATAAGAAGCTCGGTTTAATCGATGCCAACTTTACAAACGAACTTCAATAAAATCAACACAAAAAGAAACCGTCCACGCAGGACGGCTTCTTTTTTATTGGTTAAACAAGTTGTTTTAACGCTTCGCGGGTTTTCTTCATCTCTTCCACCACGAATGGAGAATTCAAAGTTTGAAGAAGCCCTTCATAATAATCAATGTATTCTTTTATGCGGAATTCCATTTCTTTTTGAGCCCCTTCTTCCAACAGCGGCTGATAATACCGGCTGAACACGTCCGCACTATCTTCTGTAAACCTTGTTACAGGTCCTTCGAACAGATCGTACATTTGATTCATTGCCTTTTTCTTGCCGCCTTGCTCAAAGAACTGCTTGGCATTTTTAAACTCTTTATAAACGGATTCACTTCCTTGCACTTGTCTCAGTTCGGTTTCAACCACCAGTGTTTCAAACTGGACGCGCTCTTTTTGCATCTCATACTGCGGCGGATCCCATTCGGCAAGCTTTCTGTCCAGCTCTTCATTCAGCTCCGACATCAATCCGACAATCACTCTCTCCACCCGAAGGACAGTGGCCCTTGATTCCTGTTGAAGGTCAAATTGAATCGTCTGGTGAAGCTCTTTCCCGCTTTTAGGGAGGGCATTTTTTTGCTCTTTTACCGAACCGGAAATGACAGCCGGATTAAAGGCTTCATTAAAAAATTCGGTAAACCGCAGCATGACCCTCTGTTTCACGTAATATAACAGCTCCTGAATCTCTTTTTCCAGAGCATCCTGTTTCTGCACCAGGGAATAATCGTTTATTTTTTCCTGAAGTCCGCTGAGTGTGCGCTGCAGTTCTTCCTTCTTTTGCTCGGCGTTTTCCTGATTGGAGATGGCTTCAGCAATGAAACGGTCGAGCACGCTGCTTGCTTGTGACAGCTGCTTTTTGGCGGCTGTTACCATTACGTGAGCCAGATCATGGTTCAAAAACCCGGTAAATGCCTCCATGAAACGGGTATAACCCGTTGCCTTCAAAAGATGATCCTGCTGATCAACCAGGCTTCCATACTTTTTCTTCAGCCGCTCAGCCTCCCCGGAATGCCAGGCAGATGGTTCTTTTTGTCCCAGCAGGGAAAAGTAGCTGGACATCGGAAATAATTTCGGCTTCCGGATTCCAAACTGGCGAAGGTTATCACCCACATGACCGACTACATCCTGAAGTTCTTCATCGTCTTTGGCCAGGTCAGAGGCATTAATTACAAAAAACATTTTATCCAGCTCGAAGGTATCTTTTACCCGGCCGAGCTGAATGAGAAATTCACGGTCTGCTGCTGAGAACGCATGGTTGTAATACGTGACATACAAAATGGCATCGGATTTTTTAATAAACTCAAAAGCAACATTTGTATGGCGGGCATTGATCGAATCGGCTCCCGGCGTGTCAACAAGTGTGACACCCATTGAAGTTAATGGACAATCATAATACACCGTGACACTTTCAGTAAAACATGCTTTTTCTTCGTCTGCCACAAAGGATTTAAACTGTTCAACAGAAACCGTTTGCTCTTTGCCCAGCAGATTGCTAACCGCGTCAAAACCGCTGGAGACTGCCAGCAGAAATTGGAGGTGCGGCCGCAGTTCGTCAGAATGCCTGGAGCCGTCCATCATCTTTGTAATGGAAACCGCTTCCTCCATCGTGCCTGCCTGCTTTCCAAAATGGACAAGCGATTGATTGATCTCTGCCAGCAAATCCTCTTCTTTTTTAAAGTGGATACGCGCCGTACCATGTAAATACTCCCCGTTTGGAGGGGCGATGCGATTGATTGTAGCCGTAGTGGGATTTGGAGAAACCGGTAGAAGATCCTCTCCTATCAGGGCATTGGCAAATGATGATTTTCCCGCCGAGAAGGCACCAAACAAAGATACGGTAAAGTCCCTGTTCTTCATTTTTTCGGCAAATTGATTCATATCCGAAGCGCGGTTTTTCATCAAGTAAAGTTTTGAAAGAACGTTCGCCGCTTTCTGAAGCTGCTCCGCTTCCTTCAGCAGTTCATTTTCCTCAGCCTTGGCCTCCTCCTTGCCTGTACCAACAGAAGAATCCACCTCTTCAACGGTCTCTTTTACATCTGTATTTTCCGGAAGCTCATCCATGGAAACCATTTCAATACTCTGAATCAAATCCTCTTCAGCCTCTTCAACCGCGTTCGCACTGTTCGCTGGCTTGTTCAGGGACCCTTTAAGCTCTTCTGATATTTCATTCCATTTTCCAAGGATTTCTCTCTTTTCCTTATGGGCCTTAAGTATTTTTTCCTGAGTGTTCAGTTCTGTTCGCAATTTTCGTAGTTCCTGGTTGGATGCCTCTGACGCTTCATCGGCCAGACGATTCAGTTCATCGCGAAAATGAGATGTATATTGTTTCTTGATTTCAGCCACCACGTCGTTGCAATATTGCAGCACATAATTGCCGTTTAATGAAGCCCCCGGTTTAATGAGTGCTGCCAGGCTGTCTTCCCCGATGACAGGCTCACTTTTTACTGAAACACCGTGTGACTGAAAAAAATCTTTTAAATGCCAGCTGATTTGCGTTTTTACATTTTCTTTTACCGATTCATGGAATGCATTCAGTCTTCCTTTTCTTTCTGCATCGGTTTTCTTTCCCGCAAACAAAAGGCCAACCTTAAAGCTGTCCTGCCGGCTTTCAATATAATTCTTGGCCAGATCTCTGGTCTGAAACGGCATGAGGATCGCATTGTCGAGAATATCTTTAAATTCCTTCGTGATGCCATTCTGGTTTTCTTTCTTCTGCTGTTCTGCTCTTTCCATTTCTCCAGAAAGCTTTTCGGCGAGGGCTTTAACACTTTCTTCGTCTTGCTGTCCGGCAAGCTCAAATGCTTCCTGATGATGTTCTTCATCAAGATCCAGACCATTTTGCACAGCTGTGCTGATCAAGCGCTCAGTCTCTTTGCGGGCATTCTCTTCCACCCACTCATCCTTGGCAAGGTAAAACCTCTGAAAGAGCGTTTTAATTTCACGCAGCTGATTGCCGGGATGTTCCTTTTCCATGATCGTTGTAAAAAAGATATCCTCAGACTCTATGTCCCAGCTTTTGAAGCCGTTTTTCACTTTTTCGGCAAAAGCCGAGAAAGCCAGTTCCTTCTCATTATGCTTATCAATTTGGTTCACAATCAAATACACCTTTTTTCCCTGCTCTTTTAACAGGCGGATAAAGGTAAAATTGAGCTGTGAAAGGACATGATTATAGTCCATGATATAAAACACCACATCAGCCATGTGGAGCGCAGATTCAGTGGCTACTTTGTGAGCATCGTCAGTGGAATCAATCCCAGGCGTATCATAAATGGCAATGCGGTCAGGAAGAAGGTCCTGCTCGACATTGATTTCGATGCTTTCAATCTCATGGCCATTTTTCGCCCACTTTTTGATTTTCTCAAGATTAACGGGAGCATCAATATGAATGATGCCTTTATCCCTGACTTTCACCCGTGCGGAAGGGCTTCCGCTTTGGACCTTTACTACATTGGCACTTGTCGGAATCGGACTTGACGGGAGGATATTTTTACCGATCAGCTCGTTGATCATGCTTGATTTCCCGGCCGAGAAATGGCCGCAAAACGCGATAGCAAACTGCTGATTTTTTACCTTGTCGTACAACTCCAGCACGGCGCGGGCTTCCTGCTGTGCATCCAATCCTTTCATTTCACGGTAGACAGCGGCGATTGAAACCGCTGTCGGGTTTATCGTTTTGTCTTTGGTTTCGGTCATTCGTGCTCTATTCATTGAACTCTCCATTTATAATTGTCATTTCTTACACTTTACCATAATTATGTATCATTCTCTATGCTATCGACGCGAGAATTGTGCATATATTCACGAAAAAAGACGGCCTGTTTTTCCGAAACCATACTGATTTCTTTCCATCGACATACTTTGCCTCACAAAAAGTACGCCATCCACCATTCATCCTGAAAAGACCCGTTGATCTTCACCTGTCCTTTTTGAACTCCTTCCACAACAAATCCGGCCTTTTCATACAGTTTGATCGCTACCTTGTTTTCCGAAAAAACGGTCAGGCTGATCTTATACAGTTCATTTTTCTTTGCCCAGGCAATGGAATACTCCATAACCTCCTTGCCGATTCCCAAGCCCTGTCCCTTTGAATTAATCCAAGTCCGAAACATGCCGGTATGGCGTTTCATCGCCAATTCCCCTCTCAGGATCCGTGCAATGCCGATTACTTCCCCGTGTTTTTCTATGGCGGTATACATGTTCCCTTTTTCCTGGCACTCTTTTATAAAGGTTAATTCCTCTTCAAGTGTGCGGGGTCTCTCTTTCTGCAAAAACTCACCGGCTTCCACAATTTCTTTTACTGCTTCAATAATATGATCAGCATCCTCAAAGACAACCGGACGAAGGGTAATGGCTTCGCCGTTCTTCGCTGTAAACGTATGGATGGTATTTTCAATAATCATCGTGATCCCTCCTAACTGGTAGTATGCCAAATCACATGTTCCGCAATCACAGAACATAAAAAAGAAGCCCCTTCACATAACATGAAGGAGCTCCTTTGATTTTAATTTATTTTGCTTTTTTATCTTCTCTTACGCGTTTTGAAGCACGGTAGGACATATCGCGGTTTCCGCCGCCGCCCTGTTGGCGCTGCTTGTCGCTGCGGCCGCCACCGCTTCTTCTCTTATCACGGGAATCGTTGCCGCGCTGAGGACGTCTGCGATCACCGTAACGATTTTCGCGTCGGCCTTTTTTGCTGGCCAATGGCGGTTCAAAGGTTAACTCAATCGGCGTAGTATCCGGCTCTTTTGTCAGCAGTTTTAAGGCAGCTGATACGAGTGATACGGAATCGTGCTCTTCAAGCATTTCCATTGCCGTTTGTTTATAACCTCCGAGATCACCATCTTCCATGATACTCAAAAGCTTGTCAACAGCCATTTTCTGCTGTCCTTCCATCGCTTCATTCATGGATGGTACAGCACGTTTGACCATCTTGCGTTTTGTGATTTTTTCAATGGTATAAAGGTGGTCGATTTCACGCGGTGTAATAAAGGTTAGCGCATAACCTGTTTTTCCTGCACGGCCTGTACGTCCAATACGGTGGACATAACTTTCAGGATCTTGAGGAATATCAAAATTATATACATGGGATACACCGCTGATATCCAATCCGCGTGCTGCAACATCTGTTGCCACAAGCACTTCGATGGTATTGTTTTTGAATGCGCGAAGCACCATGTCACGTTTGGACTGCGGAAGGTCTCCATGGATTCCTTCTGCTGAATATCCACGCTTGTTCAGCGCTTCAGATAATTCATCCACTCGGCGTTTTGTACGACCGAACACGATCGCAAGTTCAGGTGATTGAATATCAAGCAGTCGGGTAAGAGCATCAAACTTCTGCTTTTCCTTCACCTCTACGTATTCCTGTTCAATGCTTTTAACAGTCATTTCACTTGCCTTCACACGGATAATAAGGACATCCTTCATGAATCGTTCAGCAAGCTTTTGAATTTGTTTTGGCATAGTAGCCGAGAAGAGCATAGTATGGCGTTCATTTGGCACGTTCTCAAGGATCGTTTCAATATCCTCGATAAAGCCCATGTTCAGCATTTCATCCGCTTCATCAAGAACGACGGTATGAACGTCTTCAAGCTTTAACGTTTTTCTGTTGATATGGTCGATTACACGCCCTGGAGTACCTACGATAATATGAGGACCATTCTTCAACGCTTTGATTTGTCGAACGATCGATTGTCCACCATAAATCGGCAGTGTTTTGATGCCTTTGAATTGACCGATTTTATTTAATTCTTCTCCAACCTGAACAGCAAGTTCACGAGTGGGAGCAAGAACAATTCCCTGGATTTTACGGGATTTCACGTCAATTTTCTCAATAAGCGGAATACCAAAAGCTGCTGTTTTTCCTGTTCCTGTTTGTGCCTGACCGATAAGGTCCGTTCCTTTAAGTGCTGTAGGAATCGTATCACGCTGGATCGGTGTCGCTTCCTCAAATCCCATATTGTTAATGGATTTTAGCAATTCGGGACTTAAACCTAATTCACTGAATGTTGTCAATGTGTAACTGTCTCCTTTTTCGTCAAAACCATTTCCTTATACTTCCCAAAACATCCTGAAATCATCTTTTAAATCTTAAAAAAACCACGCCTGGTGAGTTTTTTTGTTTACAATAAAGATCATTAAACAAAGTTGGCCTTAAAAAAAGGCACATATATTGAATATTATGCCCCTATACAGAAGTATATATAAACAGTTTTGCCGTACAATTTATTATCGAAAATAACCTTACCATGCCAGAGGAAATATTGCAACCTTTACATGCTGTCCCCTATTTCAAGCACGCTTGGAAAAAGAGAATAATTTCCTGGTTCCATCGCATGCTAATCATTAGTTTATTTCTATGAAAACGGGTGACATAATGAATAATAACTGGCTGTCGATCATTCCCTTTCTTGTTGTAATTCCCATCGCCATCAAAACGCGCCAGGTGCTTCCCGGCTTATTTATCGGCTTTCTTTCCGGCTGTTATCTGCTTGAGCCTTCCCTTATCGGAGGGCTCAAAAAGATGCTTTCTTTTATCATTAAGGGGCTGACCGACCACAGCAACCTGAAGATCCTTCTTTTTTTGTACGCGTTTTCCGGGCTGGTAGGCATCATCAAGCTTTCAGGCGGAATCCGCGGATTTGTGGAGGCCGCTTCCTCAAAAATTAAAACCAAAAAAGGCGCTCTTTTTCTGACTTATGTTTCCACGATCGGAACGTTCAGTGCGCCGAGTTTCCGGTTTGTTACCATCGCCCCCATTATGCGATCACTGTTAAAAAAAGTAAAAATGTCAACACAGGAACTGGGATTTGTCATTGAGACAACAGCTACCCCGATTATTGTTTTGATTCCGGTCGCAACGGCGTTTGTCGGCTACATGACCTCCATTGTTGATATGGCGTTAGAGAACGAAAACATTCATCAGGATGCCTATTCTTTATTTATCCAGAGCATTCCCTACAACTTTTTTTCCTTTGTAATGATTTTACTCGGAATTTATTTAAGTTTTTTCCATCATTCCAGCTCAAAGCCAATGAGCAGCAGTGAATCGATTGAAGAACCGGACGAGGACTGGCACAATTGTGATCCCGCCGTCTCCACAGAGCTTCCCATTAAGCCGTGGAACCTTTTAATTCCGCTCATAATAGCAGTGGTGCTCACATTGCTGCTCACCTGGTGGGACGGAAGCAAAAAAGCAGATGGCTTCCTGCAGTCTTTCATTAAAGCTGATGTGCTGGATGCCATGGTCGTTGCTCTTGTGATTACCATCTTGTTTTCCTTTATTTTCTACCGGCTTCAAGGCATGAAAACGGGCCCGATGCTGGAAGGCTTTATCGCCGGAGGCAATGACTTAATGTCTGTCATCGTGCTGCTCACTGTAGTATGGGGACTGTCATCCGTTACGGACAAGCTCGGGTTTTCGGCTTTCATTACGAGCCATGCCGGATGGATTCCGGCCGCATTTGTCACCCCGGTACTGTTTATTTTCGGTGGTGCTGTTTCTTATTTTATTGGGTCTGCATGGGGGACCTGGGGTATTTTAATGCCGCTAGGCGTATCCATGTCCGAGGCTGCCGGCATTTCTCTTCCGCTCGTCATCGGTGCTGTTTTTGCAAGCGGAACGTTCGGAGCCTTTGCCTCCCCGCTCAGCGACGACACGAACACTATTGCCCGCATCCTTAATCTCCCGGTGATTGAATATGCCAAATACAAATTAAAACCCGCTCTGATCGCAGCGGGCATAACGGCGGTATTATACGGAGTCACGATGTTCCTATTTTAATTCTCCTGCTGTCAGTGACTCCACTGCCTGTTTCACTCCCTCAATTTGCATCTGGTATCGCTCTTTTGTCCAGGAATTATATGACGGATGGGGAACATTTTCAATGAGGCGCCATCTCTCGCCGGACACACCGGTTAGCCTGAATTGTTTTTGTGCGAAACGGCCGCATGGAACGAGCACCAGCGGACGGCTGCTCAGCTTTGACAGCCTCCCTTTAAAATCTTCAAGCATAATCTCCTGAAAAGTATTCCAATCGTCCTGCCTGAAAGTATCTTTATCATTGGTTGTTCGTACTTTTTCTACCACATTCACGAAATCATCATGTTCCTTCACCCATTCACCGGATGGGATAGCCGCACTTTGCATTGGAAACGGACAGACATTCATAATGCCCAGACCGTTGTATGGCGGCTGCTCGCTGTTCTTTTTCAGTAGCCGGCCAAACGGCAAGTTCTCTTGTTCTCCAAACAGCACTTTGCTTACAGAACGGCCAGAAGATCCCGCCAGAGGCGCTCCATGTTTGATTTCTTCACGATGGGGGGATTCGAGTATAAATAAAATATGCAGCTCTGAAGAAAAAAGGTCTGAAACAGTAAATTGCTCTTTTGCCTGCTCAAAGACCTTTCGCATGTCGTATAGCATGCCAAAACATCCTTTCTGTCTTGTAATTAGGGATCCACTTATGGACTATACCCCTTTTGCAGATTGAAGAAAAGTCAGCTCCAGCACAAAATTCTTTTCTTAAAAATTGATCTCGGCTATAGTAGCAGGAGAGTGAAAAGGTGTAATTAAAGACTCTTGCCGAAAAAGAGAGAGGATGAATGGATATGAAAATAACGATTACACAGCCTGCAGCAGACTGGTACCGGAATGAACTCGAATTAAGCGAGGGCGATCATTTGCGATTCTATGTGCGCCTTGGCGGCTGCAGTACGGTGCAGAGTGGATTCTCCCTCGGAGTATCTCAGGAAGCCCCTAAAGAAGCGGGAGCGTCCGTTCAGCAAGACGGTATAACATTTTACGTCGAACAGGAGGACCTGTGGTACTTTGACGGTCACGATTTGACGATTGATTTTAACAAGGAAGATGAAGATGTAGATTTTTCTTATGAATAATAAGGAAGAAAAGGAACCGCAGTTTAGCGGTTCCTTCCTTTTTTCATCAGCTTCTCAAGCTGCTCGATCTTATTTTCCCTGTTCAGGATTTCTTGCTGTCTGGTTCCCATTAAATCAAAATGAGGATAGCCGTTATGGTGGTCAATCCAATCTTTCTTCAGCCCATACCCTCTTCCCCATTTTTCAAGTTTATCAAGATCACTGCATCCGACTTTGGTAACTGTTTTAGCATCAGGAAAACGGGGGTCATACCAAAAGTGGGTCAGAAACGCGATTTCTCCATTCTCCACTGCAGATTTCCAGCGCTGAAGCTCTTCTCTTTGCAATCCGAATGCCATTACAGTTCCTGCTTCTGTTTCTTCTCTTTTTCATACGCAAGATGCCACTCAGGAAAATACTTTTTCATTGAAACAGGCCGGAAGCTGTCTTTTTTTACGCAGACATGTGTGGAACTGCCCGTGATGCACAATTCCCCTTTGCTGTTTCTGATTTCGTACCCGTATTCCACCTTAACCCCGGTGTATTCCTCCACCCATGTTTCCACAATCGCTTCCTGTCCATAAGTCAGCGGCTTTTTGTAGTACGCATGAATTTCGGTTACGGGTGAGAGAATCCCATCCTCTTCCATCTGGGCATAACTGAAGCCCAGGTCTTTAATAAAAGCTGTCCTTCCCAACTCAAACCAGACCAGATAATTGGCATGATAAACAACTCCCATCTGATCAGTTTCAGCATACCTTACTTCTACTTTCGTCTTTGAACGCAACATCGTTTGCTTTCACCTCGAATTTGAGTGTACCACAGGAGAGGCGGACCATAAAATAAAATGCAGTGAGGCTCCTGATTGTGTTACTTTCTGTTCCGGGATGCTCTCTTCGCACCTCCACTCCAAGTAACATATCAATGAAGATGATTATCCACTCCATGATGCCAAATAAAAAGGAGCTGCCGGAAGTCAATTTTTCTGACTTTCTGGACAGCCCCTTGTTTTTTCATTTATTGATTCCTGCGAAAATTCTGCTCATCCTTTATTTCATTTTGGAACGATTGGATGCTTTCTTCTCTTCGCTGGTTTTTTTCTCGGATCTGCTGTTTTTGCTCATCCGTCATATCCGTATTTTGCAGGGAGTCGTTTGCTTCCTGAATGTTTTCTTGTGTATTTTCAACCATTTGCTGCAATCTTTCCGCATTGTTGCTTCTGTCATCTGGTTTAGCCATATTATCTGTCCTCCCAATATTTGATCCATTATAGTTTGTATCAAAAGGGAGAATCTATACGCTATCCTAGCTTATTTAAGATAATGGGCGAGTGATGTTCAATGCTGAGCTCGCATAATTGCTTTAAGGCGCTCCAGCACTCCACAACTTCCTGCTGATCGTGATTTAGCATCGTGATTTCAAGCCAGTTCAATTCTTCAGCCAGGCGGACGGACGAACCAATCCAGATTTTTTTATTTTTTACGGTAATAAAAAAAGGCTCTTCAAAACGAAACGGCAGGTAAAACCCTTCGATGTTCGGATGCATGATAATATGCTGATATACTGTTCCTTTTGTCAGCTTTGCATACAGCAAAAGGACGCCGTCACTTTTTGCGGCAGCTTTCTTTAATCTTGTAATAATGGTTTCTGAACCTATCTCAACCGTTCCGATCTCATTTTCCCAATTGAGTTCTTCACGAAAAGGAACAAGATGGCCAAGGCGTTGCATCTGCAGCTCTAGCTCGCGATATAGCAAATCCTGGTCTTCTTTTTTGGTTGAAACAGGCAGCGGCTTTACTTCAGCAGTAATCAACCCTACCCCTCCTATTTCTCATCTATATACAATTATTCGCTTTTTGTCGATTTATATGGTGGTAGTACACATAACAAGCAGAAAATGGGACAAAAAAGCCACTTTGCTCTATGAGCAAAATGGCATGGTGAGAGTTATCCTTTTGGAGGTACATAATCAGGGTGCTCGTTGCCTTTATTGGCCATTTGCTTCCCTTTGTTTCCTTTTCCTTCACGCGGCTGTGTGCCAAGATGACTTGGAACAAACGCCTGAGGATGTCGCTTTGGGTTGCTCATTGCTTCAACCTCCTTAAAGGGCTTAAGGCTTGCCGGATGGATACAGCCCGCAAGCTCCTTTCTAGCTTTTCCCTCAACTTAAAAAAGAAACAGGAACTTCCTGTCTCTTTTAGGCTCTTTTTGTATGTCTTTCTTCGAGCTTCTTTTCAATTCTTTCGATTTCATCCTGATTGCTCAGCAACTCGCGTTTATTTTCCGTTACTAAATCTTTAAACGATGCATGTCTGCTTTTTCTCATCCTTCATTCCTTCTTCCTGGTTGGTTTGTTATTACTTTTGACAGAATGAAGAATTTTTATTCAAATGTTCAGAAAAATAAGCATACAAAAAAGCCCTCCACGAATGGAGAGCTTCTTTTATTAGTTTTGCGGCTGTTTATTTGCAATTTTGTTGCGGAGTACCATTGGAAGAATTCCTCCATGGCGATAGTAATCGATCTCCACTTCGCTGTCAAAACGGGCAACCACATCAAATTCAGTTTTAGTGCCATCCTCGGATACTGCTGTCACTTTAACAACGTCACGAGGTTTAACATTTTCGTCCACTTGTACAGTGAAGGATTCTTTTCCAGTTAGGCCAAACGTTTCAGCGCTTTCGCCTTCTTTAAACTGCAATGGAAGAACACCCATCAGTACAAGGTTGCTGCGGTGAATACGTTCGAAGCTTTCTGCAAGAACAGTTTGGATTCCAAGAAGGTTTGTACCTTTTGCTGCCCAGTCACGGGAGCTTCCCATTCCATAGTCCTTACCTGCAATGACCATAAGGCCGGTGTTGCTCTCTTTGTATTTCATCGCTGCATCATAAATGCTCATAACTTCTTCTTTCGGCCAGAATGTTGTCCAACCGCCCTCAGTTCCAGGAGCGATCTGGTTACGGATACGGATGTTAGCAAACGTACCGCGCATCATGACTTCATGATTTCCTCGGCGGGAACCGTATGAATTGAACTCACGTGGTTCAACACCATTTTTGATCAAGTA
The DNA here is from genome assembly GCF_030418125.1 of Fictibacillus fluitans. Lineage (GTDB taxonomy): Bacteria > Bacillota > Bacilli > Bacillales > Fictibacillaceae > Fictibacillus_C > Fictibacillus_C fluitans. The sequence goes on from NZ_JAUHTR010000001.1 coordinate 464,539, forward strand.
TTTTCCTGCAGGAGAATCTTTGGCAATTGCTCCAGCCGGAGAAATATGGTCAGTTGTTACAGAATCACCGAATTTCGCAATCATGCGAAGGTCTTTAAGCGGCTGAATTTCTTTAAGCTCAGCTGTAAGATTTTCGAAGAACGGCGGATTCTGGATGTAAGTGGAATTGTCATCCCAGCCGTAAAGCTTATCGCCAGTTGTTTTTAATGCATTCCAGCGTGCATTCTCATCGAAAACATCTTCGTACTCCTTCTTGAACACTTCAGGAGTTACAGCCAGACGCATTGCTTCTTTAATTTCTGCTGAAGAAGGCCAGATGTCTTTGAAGTATACATCATTGCCTTCGCTGTCTTTTCCAAAGGAATCCGTTTGGAGGTCAATATTAACCGTTCCTGCAAGTGCGTATGCAACAACAAGCGGAGGAGAAGCAAGGTAGTTTGCTTTTACCAACGGGTGGATACGTCCTTCAAAGTTACGGTTACCGGAAAGTACAGAAGTGACAGTCAGGTCATTCTTGGCAATTGCCTTTTCTACTTCAAGGGACAAAGGACCGGAGTTACCGATACAAGTTGTACAGCCGTAACCGACAAGGTTGAAGCCAAGTTGATCAAGGTACGACATTAGTCCTGCATTTTCAAGATATCCTGTAACAACCTTGGATCCAGGAGCAAGTGAAGTTTTCACATATCCCGGTACCTTTAATCCTTTTTCAACTGCTTTCTTCGCCAGGAGACCAGCACCAATCATTACGTAAGGGTTCGATGTATTGGTACAGCTTGTGATCGCCGCAATCGCAACAGCACCGGTTTTCATCACGGATTTTTCGCCGTTTGGATGCTTAATGGCTGCTTCTTTATTGATTTCTTTTTCAGTCAGTCCAAAGCCTGCATTTCCTTGTGGAGATACAAGTGCTTTATTGAAGGCTTCTTTCATTTTGGAAAGCGGAATCAAATCTTGCGGACGTTTTGGTCCGGAAAGGTTGGATTCAATTTCTCCGAGGTTGATTTCCACCATGTCAGTGAAAATAGGGTCTTCAGAAGAACCGGCAGTATAGAACAAGCCGTTCGCTTTGCAATATTCTTCAACAAGCTTGATTTGATCTTCAGTTCTTCCAGTCAGGCGAAGGTAGTTGAGCGCCTCTTCATCAACCGGGAAGAATCCGCATGTTGCGCCATATTCAGGAGCCATGTTGGAGATCGTCGCACGGTCAGCCAATGGCATTTCCGCAAGTCCAGGACCAAAGAATTCAACAAACTTGCCGACAACTTTTTTCTCGCGAAGTACTTGTGTAACTTTAAGAGCAAGGTCGGTTGCGGTAGCTCCGTCAGGAAGTTCACCGACAAGCTTTACACCAATAACTTCAGGTACCGGGAAATAAGACGGCTGTCCGAGCATTCCGGCTTCCGCTTCAATTCCTCCAACACCCCATCCAAGTACACCAAGACCGTTGATCATAGTGGTATGAGAATCCGTTCCAACCAATGAATCAGGGAAGGCTTCCAGCTCTCCGTCGATTTCATGGCTTTGAACCACGGATGCAAGATACTCCAGGTTTACCTGGTGAACGATACCAGTAGCAGGCGGAACCGCACGGTAGTTGTCAAATGCGGATTGAGCCCAGCTAAGCAGCTTGTAACGCTCTTCGTTTCGTTCAAATTCAAGGTTCATGTTTACATTTAATGAGTCATCTGTACCAAATTTATCAACTTGTACAGAGTGGTCAACAACCAGGTCAACCGGAATATCAGGATTGATTTGTGCAGGGTCTCCACCCATATCCTTCATGGCTTTTCTAAGAGAAGCCAAGTCAACCACTGCCGGAACACCTGTAAAGTCCTGCAGGATAACGCGGGACGGCTTGAAAGGAACATCGATATTTTTTACATCTGCTGTTCCCCATTTAGAGAGATTCTCAATATGTTCTTTCAAAATTACTCGGCCGTCATATTGACGCAGGACAGACTCAAGCAAGATTTTAATGGAATATGGCAAGTTGGAAACATTGCCCACACCCGCTTCTTCGAGTGCCTTAAGACGATAATAGTTGTAGGTTTTTCCATTGACGCTGAATGATGAACGCGCCTTGAAAACATCATTTTGTTGTTTACTCATTACTCCACTCTCCTCCTTCAAAAAAACCATCATACCCATCATACACTAATTCAGAGAAAAATTGTCGAAAAATTGCTAAATCCCCTGCAAATTTCGTTGTATCTATACTTCAATCTTTTCCCTTTCTTATCATACGAAAGTGCTTTCAATAAGTAAATTACATAAAAGTTATTAAACAATATAAGTAAATCTTATAATCGGAAGCTATCACCAAACCGCTGTGTCTTCGTATGATAAAGAGACTTCAATTAATATGAAGAGGAAAGGAGTGTCGGCGGCATGGCGATCTTAAAACATTTGGCCACATTGCTTGCGATTATCGGGGCATTGAACTGGGGATTAATCGGATTATTTGATACTAACGTAGTCAGCGCTATTTTTGGAAGCGGTTCCACAGCCGGGGATGTCATTTATGTCCTTGTTGGTTTAAGCGGAATCTGGCTCCTGATCGACTGGTTTAGAAGTAAGTAGCTGCATTTCCACTATTTAAAAAAGCACCCCAGAAATAGGGAGTGCTTTTTTTCGTGGTACTGCGCAGACTAATGTTCAAGGGGGTGGAATAAAAATGTCCAAGCCTAAACGTAAAGCCAATCATGTCCGTCCGGGCATGAACGCAGCTAAAGCACAAGGCGGCGGTGCAGGTTATGAAACGGAGTTCGGAAATGAACAACTGCAAACTCAGAACGAACCGTTGACCGAAGCCCAAAAGCAAAACAATAAAAAGACGAAAAAGCGTCACTAATCAATATTCATTATACTCGTTCATATATCCCTGAAGCTGTGAACGGTATTGCTCCAGCTGCTCTCTTTGGTGCTCGGAAGACACTTCAAGAGCGTTATCAATTTGCTGCAGAGCCTCTTCCGCCTCTTTTCTCAGTTCTTTTACCCTTGTGCCATAATCCGCGGCATCCGACTGAATCAGCTGATGGGCTTCAATGGCCTGCGAGTACCCTTTTTCTGCATCCTGAAACGCTTGTTGCTTGTCTTTATGATACGGCATGGTCGTTCTCCTTTTTAATTGAGATGCCTTTACTATGCCAAAACAAGCGCCAAATTATTCAATTTCGGAGGTCAGCCATGACAGAGCACAACCGGTTTAAAGATATTCGTAAAAATGCCCCTAAAGGTGAAAACCCAGGGCAGCCCGAACCGTTAAGTGGATCAAAAAAAGTTAAAAACAGAAATCATACCCGCCAAAACCATGGCGGAAAAATGTAAGCCAGCCATCAAGCTGGCTTTTTTTAAAGAGAAAGAAAAGCGGAAAGGAGAGCAGCCTCATCCGCTTCGTCCACGGTCCTCGGATCAATATGGCACCGGTCATGTTTAACAGTCACAATGACCGGAACGGGCTGCTCTCTAAGCTTCCTTGAAAGCTCGGCTGCGCCAAAATCAGGATGAGTTGCTTCTATAATATAGGTCGGCAGTGAAACTTCAGGCATCGTACCCCCACCTACCATGGAATGTCCCTCTGTGATATGGCATTCATACATCGGTGAAAGCTTCTCTTTGATCCGTTCCGCCTGATCCCTGATTTCCTCTTTCCGCCTCACGATATCGCGAATAACAGGAATTTCTCTGGCTGCATCCTCCTGATGATACGAAAGAAGCGTAGCCTCTAAGGCCGCCAGGGTTAGTTTGTCGACACGCAGCACCCTTGCCAATTGATGTTTTTTCAGCTGGTTGATCCATTTACTCTTTCCTGCGATGATTCCGGCCTGTGGTCCTCCAATCAATTTGTCCCCCGAGAACGATACCAGGTCAAGCCCAGCCGCCACACTTCTCTGTATTTCTGGCTCGTCTCCAATTCCGTACCGTGTAAAAGGAAACAAAGAACCGCTTCCCAGGTCTTCATATACAATCAGCTCCGGGTTCTGTTCCTTTAAAGTGAGGAGTTCCTGTGAAGAAACCGCTTTTGTAAATCCAGTGATTTTGAAGTTGCTTGTATGAACTTTCATCAGCATTGCCGTTCCCTCATTGATCGTCGCAGTGTAATCATGGAGGTGTGTACGATTGGTTGTCCCCACTTCTTTCAAATAGGCACCGCTCTCTTCCATAATGGAAGAAATGCGAAAGGAACCGCCGATTTCCACCAGTTCTCCTCTTGAAACGATGACTTCTTTTTGTTTGGCCAATGCCGATAAAACCATATAGACGGCAGCGGCATTATTGTTGACCACCATTGCCGCCTCGCAGCCCGTAATGTCGCAAATCTGCTTCTCGATAATGTCATGTCGCGACCCCCGCGTTCCTTGTTCAAGGCTGTATTCCAGGTTGGTATAGGAAGAAGCGGCCTCAAGTACATGCGCTGTTGCTTTTGCACTTAAGCGTGCCCTTCCAAGGTTGGTATGAAGGACAACCCCGGTTGCATTAACGACTTTGCTCAAAGCATAAGCCCCATTGATCTCCAGCTTTTTGCGGACACTGGTGCTGACAGCTTCTAAAAATTGATCCCTTCCCCGCTCTTTTTTATAGCTGTCATTTATTAAGGAAAGACGCAGGGCATCAATTTCTTCTTGCACCCATTTCTTGATTACAGAGACGGGAATACCTTTCTCCCCGCGGTCCCACTCGTTCTGTTGCAAAACAGCATGAACCGAAGGCAGCAATCGTAACTCATCCATAGCGCAATACTTCCTTTCATTAATACATCTCGTAAATTTTCCTGTGTCAAGTTGCCTTTTTCGCACTTTCGCCCAAAAAGAATTATACTAATTCTAAAAGGGGGTGCAGTACATGACAAGCCAGGATAAAATTCGTTTAACCCAGCTTTCCACAAAAGGCGGCTGAGGCTGCAAAATTGGTCCAGAGGACCTGGCACAAGTTTTGTGCCATTTACCAGAAAGAGAACCGGATCCCAACCTGATCGTCGGATTGGAAACATCTGATGATGCCGGGGTTTATAAAGTGAGCGATGAACTCGCACTGATTCAGACGGTGGATTTCTTTACACCAATCGTCGATGATCCTTATATGTTCGGCCAAATTGCGGCCGCCAATTCGTTGAGTGATGTCTATGCGATGGGCGGCACGCCAAAAACCGTATTGAATATTGTCGGGTTTCCTTTAAAAAAACTGGGACATGATGTTTTGGCCAATATATTGAAAGGAGCGGCTGACAAGGTAAAAGAATCAGGAGCCGCCCTCGTCGGCGGGCATTCCATCGACGACCAGGAGCCGAAATTCGGATTGTCGGTTACCGGTTTTGTCCACCCTGACCGCATTTATAAAAATGTCGGCGCCAAGCCCGGTGACATGCTTATTTTAACCAAGCCAATCGGCATCGGTATCCAAACAACGGCCATTAAACAGAACCGCCTGAACGATGAGCAAATACGTGAGGTGTCAGAGATCATGGCCGCACTTAATAAAAAAGCGGCTGAAACCTTGAGTTCTTATCATCCCAATGCCGTAACGGATGTAACAGGATTCGGGCTGCTCGGACATGCAAGTGAAATGGCCAAAGGCAGCGGGAACATTTCAATGAACATCACCTATTCTGACGTTCCGGTCGTAGAGGGAACCAAAGAGCTCGCTCTTGACGGCGTGGTTCCCGGAGGCACTAAAGCAAACCATCGCTGGATACAGGATTTGATTTTCTACCACAGTGATTTGCAGGAAAGTGATCAATGGATATTATGTGATGCTGTGACATCGGGCGGACTTCTGATCAGCCTTCCTGCGGAGGAAGCGGACAAGTGTCTCGCTGATCTCCACAGCGCCGGCGTGCTTCAAGCCGCTATAATTGGATACGTATCCGAACGCAAGGAAAAATTAATAAACGTATATTATTAAAAAAACTCCGTTATTTCGGAGTTTTTTTGTTTTTCCAGCGGCGTCTTCCTTCTTCACGGAGAGTGTAACCGATCCTGTCGAGCAGCTCCAGATACGGTATTAAATACTTTCTTGAAACTTCTAATACCGCTTTGGCTTCCTGAACAGAAAACGATTCAGGGAACGTCTTCTTCAATGCTCCCATTTGCCGGTTCACCACTAAGGCATGAATCAGCCTGTCATCCTCAAGCTGATAGGCTGCACCCGAGGAAATCAAAAACCCTGCATAATCCCTATAAAGATTCTCGGGCAGCTGTCCCTCCCCGTAAAGCTCCGAAAACGGTTGTGCCTCCACACCCTGACGCAGCAAAAGGTTCTCCAGCTGATCAAAGCGTTTCTCCCATTCTTTCGGCACATGCGGGGCGAAAGAATGATTGCGGATAAATTGATTCTCCTGCCCAAGAACCCCTTCAGATAAAAGTGAGTTCAGGCTGTACTGAATCAGATTTCCCTTCTCTTCGCGAAAGCTGTGAAGCAGCTCGGCTTTATCCATTCCCTGGCGCAGAGGATGGTGCCGGTGGTAGCTTTGAATACGGTAAATCAATTCTCCTTTCATTTCATCAACTTTTTCGGTGAGGGCATAAACACCCTTTTGGATCTCAGTGATGAAAGAGGTGGAAAGAAGCTCATGTACTCTATCGGAGGAGTCCTCTTTTCTGCCAAGAACGGTATAAAGTTCTGCTTCAGATAAAGCACCATTGCGCTCCAGCTCCCTCTTTGCCCATTCAAGCGGTGTTCCTTCCCTTTTTTTCTTTAGCTGATCTACCGTAGCCATGCCAAACCGATACGATTCTCCCATTGGATCGATCACTTCACCACCGCCTATTGTTTCTTCGGGAGAAGGCCGCCGGAGAATGAACCGGTCCCCTTTTCTTGCAACTACCGGGTTTGACAATCTCACCTGGCAATAGATGTCCCCCTCTTTTTCCCTGGCTTCATTCCGGTCAAAGAAAACGATCTTCCCCATAACTTCTGACGTTCCTATGTAAAATTTAATATGCTGGCGCTGCTTCAGATTCTTCGCATTATTTCCGAGTATAAGCAAGACATCCAAACAATCGCTTACCGGATACTGCCCCGGCGACACGAGGACATGTCCCCGTGTGACCTCTTCCCTGCTTAAGCCTGCCAGGTTCATGGCGGCACGCTGGCCGGCACCGGCGGTCTCTGCCGCTTCATTATGCACCTGCAGCTGTCTGACCCGCACGTGTTTTTCCCCCGGCATTAAAGCGACCAGATCACCAGTTGAAACACGGCCTTCAACGATCGTTCCGCGAACTACTGTTCCCTGCCCTTTTACGGTAAAAGCCTGATCAACAGGCAGCCGGAAAGGTCCTGAAAGACTTTTTGGCGGAACAGATTGCGCCATCTGCACGAGCTCATTCTTTAAGGATTCGATCCCAGCTCCGCTCAGGCTGTCCACAAAGTGAATAGGAAACTCCTCAAGAGCGGTCCCTTTTATCAGCCCTTGAATCTCATCACTCAGCAACTCCTTCCATTCGGAATCCACGTTATCACTCTTCGTTACGGCACAAACCGTATTTGTGATCCCAAGGAACTGCAGGATTTCAAAGTGCTCAACGGTTTGCGGCATGATACCCTCGTCGGCCGCAATGACAAGGATCACCAAATCGATCCCGGCGACACCGGCAATCATCTGTCGGATAAATTTTTCATGCCCCGGAACATCTATGATGGCGGCTGAGATATTTTCATTTAAGGAGAAAGGAGCGATTCCGGGCTCAATAGTAATACCCCGTTCTTTTTCCTCCTTCAGCGTATCTGTATCCACCTGGCTGAGCGCTTTCGTCAAGGCGGTTTTTCCATGATCAATATGACCGGCAATGCCGATTGTCACATGTTTTGCTGCCAAGATTCCCGCCTCCCTTTTGTTTTCATATAAATTCATTTTATCACGCCAGACAGCCATCATGTTATCAAAGCTATCTATCCTGCACGCATTGTGCTATACTAAATAAAAGTGAGGTGGCGTTTTGAGCAATTATAAGCCGAAGAAAAGCAACCTGAAAACATTGATCGCGAAGAAAAAAATGAAGATTGAAGCTCTTTCCAAAAGCACGAATATTTCAGTGGATCAGCTAAACGATTATCAATCTAAAAAAGTCATGAGCTTGAGCAATGCGATGGCCATCGCTAAAGAACTTGACTGCCAGGTTGAAGACTTATATGACTGGAAAGTAGTAAAAGAGTGAATTCTTCACTCTTTTTTCACGTCAAGAAAAATCATTCTTTATAATGAACAAGGGAGAGAGTGAACCTGAAAACAAACCAGTTTATTGCGGGGGAATCCGTTAAAATTAAAGCTACCGATGAGATGGTTACTGTATTGCGCTGCAAATTCATCAAAAACATGAAACGCTATTCATATGTCGTAAAAGAAAATCCATCCACTTTTTATTTTGAAGAAGAACTGATCAAAAAATAGCGCTGCTGCCACGGGGCCAGAAGCGTAGCTGGTGCTTGCCTGAGTCTTCAAAACTTTTCGGGAGGCGCGTGCCGTCTCCGGTGGGTTCGATTCCCACATGGTCCCGCCAATTTTAGATGATTCGATCTTAATAAAAAGATAAAAAAAGAAGACGGCAGCGCCGCCTTCTTTTTTTATTGTCTCTCATAATCCCCTGCAATCACATCGGCAAAAGCCTTCACATAAGGAGGCAGATCCGGAGGCCGGCGGCTTGAAACGAGATGGCCGTCAACGACCACAGCTTCATCGAGCCACTCGGCACCCGCATTCTCCATGTCATCCTTGATACCAGGAGTGCTTGTTACCTTTTTGCCTTCAAGAATTTTGGCGGAAATCAGCACCCAGCCTGCATGGCAAATTTGTCCGATCGGTTTATGATGTTCCTCCATATGTTTCACAATTTCGATCACCTTCGGAAAACGCCTCAGCTTGTCCGGTGCCCAGCCCCCCGGAACGAGCAGCGCATCATAACCTGACGGATCGACTTCTTCAAACGAAAGATCAGCGGCAGCTGGCACTCCGTATTTTCCTTTATACACTTCTCCTGCTTTTTCCCCGGCAAGATCCACTGATGCTCCTTCTTCCTGTAATCGCAAAATCGGATACCATAATTCCAGGTCTTCAAAATCATGGTGTACAAAACTTAAAATTCGTTTGTTGTTCAACCTCACTTTAGATAGCACCTCCATAAAATGATTGCTTGTACGGACAGCTTACCCTTGCTCCGGAACAGAAGTCAAGCCAAGGACCCGCTATTTCCCGAAGCTCATACACACTAGGGGGGTATCGTTCCCTCTCAACTTTAAACAAACCTACTTTTATGCATGGATGTATATTTCTTTTATGCATAGGTGTATATTTATGCACGCTGAGTTTTCCCCATGTTTATCCACAGCTCGCGTTATTCACACTTATCCACAAGTCTCCCTGTATCATTGTTTATAACCTTCTGTACCAATGCGGAAACTGTTATAGTCCGAAATTCCAAACTGTTATAGTCCGAAAATGGTGTCGTTTACTGTCGTTTAGATTTTTTCCCGAAACTACCCCTCCCCTTTCGCCATTCCAAAACAGATGGATATTGATTTAAAGCGCTTTCCAACTATATAATAAAGGAAGGGTACATAATGTGGTTTCAGACAACCATATTGATCGGGGTGACATATATGACTACAGGTTTTTTTCTGTTCATCGCACTTTGGACGGTTTTTTTAATTTCCATGTTTGCGATCGGCGGATATTTTATGTTTCGAAAGTTTTTAAAACGCCTTCCGAAAGAAGACGGCAAATCCATACTTGATTGGCAGGAGTACTATATCTCCCAAACCAAACATTTATGGACGCCAAAGCAAAAAGAATTTCTGGAAGAACTCGTCTCGCCGGTTCCTGAATTGTTCCGGGATGTAGCCCGCGAAAAGATTGCGGGGAAAATCGGGGAACTCGCTATTTCCGAGAAGGCTTCGATCATGACCCAGGATTTGATTGTTCGCGGGTATATCATCGCAACCCCAAAACGCGACCACAAATGGCTGGTCAAGAAATTGAACGAAAAGCAAATTGACCTCTCCCCTTACCAACGCTTACTGGGATAAAAAAAACTCGATCACCAATGGTGATCGAGTTTTTTATGATTGCAGCACTTTTTTATAGCCATAATACATGGCGACCCTCCAGGGAAGGATCATGCCAAACGCTACGATAAAAAACAGCCCGCTCGTTTCCGGATAAGAGATCTGATGGCCGAGGTACGTTTTCATCGCCATCCTGATCAAAAACAGAATGATCAAAATCGCCGCAAACGCTTTGGACCGGATCAGGTAGACCTCCCCTCCCCTCTTCTCAAACTTGCTCGTTTTGATGAGAAATATGGAAAAAAGACATCCTACCAGAAAAGCCTCCCATGCTTCCATCCATGTAACACGAAACATGGGAACCACGAACATGAGAAAGCCGGTGGACATGAAAAATGGAGGCAGGATGATTTTTTTTAGGGAAGCCGGTTTTTTCGTAGCTTTTAAACGGACAAAAATAACGGTTACAGCCATGACAGCTGCCACAATACTGCTCGCAATGAAGAACAACATTCTTTCCTTCTTTCTTAATCGGATGTATCCCCATCATCCTCTGCGATCGATAAGATAATTGTCATGGTTACGCCAAGCACTGTCAAATAGACACCCAGATCAAACAGCATCGCTGTAGCAAGCTCGGTATCACCAAGGAGCGGCAGGTGAAAGTGTCCAAATGAATGGCTTAAGAATGGAACGCCCAAAACAAACGAGCCCATGCCTGTCAAAAAAGCAATTAAAAGACCCGCTGCCAGCACAATCCGGTAATTGACTGGGATTACGCGGTTGATTGGGCCGATCCCATAAGCCAGATATAATAAAACAATAGCTCCTGCACCCATCAATCCACCAATAAATCCCCCGCCGGGCGCGTTATGTCCGGAAAAGAAAGAATTGACCGAGAATGCAAGGATGATAAACACAATAATATTTGTGGTAGTTTTTAAAATAAGGTCGTTGCTGCTTCGTTCCAATCTGTACCTCCTTATAATCCTTGTAAACCGCCAGACATCCTGGTTACAAGAAGTGAAGTAAATTTCGATATCCATTTAAAAGTATACCATGACAACCATGGCAATCATAAGAAAACCTTCTGATTTCTTGATCTGCACAGTGTACTGTTTACTACTGGATAGTTTACCCCAAAAAAACCTTAAAAAGAAAAACGGAACTGTAAAATCAAGCATCCATCCCCTATATGCAATACCTTAAGTTTATTGGAACCATTCTTCAACAAAAAGAAGCTTAGCTAGCTCACCTCTTCAGTTGGTTTGTCTTTTTGCTGAAGGGTGTACATTTTAAAATAAAGACCTCCAAACTGAATCAATTCCTGATGGGTTCCCCGTTCTACAATTTCGCCTTTGTGGAGAACCAGAATCTGATCTGCATCCTGGATGGTTGACAGTCTGTGAGCAATCGCAATGGTGGTTCTGCCCGATCTCATTTTATGCAGAGCATGCTGAATCGCATCTTCCGTTTGGGTATCGATATTGGCAGTCGCTTCATCGAGAATAAGAATTTTCGGCTCAAAAGCCATCGTACGGGCAAACGAAATGAGCTGGCGCTGACCGGTAGAAAAGGTGGATCCCCTTTCTCCAATCTCCTGATCATAACCGTCTGGCAATTTTTCAATAAACTCTGAGGCCTGGACGAAATCAGAGGCTTCCTTCACCCGTTCCCTCGTTATATCTGTATTGAACAAAGAGATGTTATGGGCGATATTCCCGGCAAAAAGAAACGAATCCTGCAGCACCAGTCCCATTTTGCTTCTAAGTTCATCGTTTCTGTAATGAGACAGCGGTACCGAATCAATCGTGATCTCTCCCTGCTGAAGCTCATAAAATCTCATTAATAAATTGGTGATCGAGCTTTTGCCGCTCCCGGTATGCCCCACAAGTGCGACTGTTTCACCAGGACGGGCATGAAATGAAATGTTTTTTAAGACCGGGTGCTTGCCGTCATACGAAAACGTGACATTTTTAAATTCAATGGCTCCCTCGGTGATGACAGGATCACTGGAGCCCTTTGTTCCGGGTGCTTGATCATCTTCATCCAAGAGTTCAAACACCCTGCTCCCGGCAATAATTGCCTGCTGGAACATGGACAGCCTCATCATCAGCATGTTGACAGGTTCAAAAAAGCGGTCCATATAATTGACAAACGCATAAATGACCCCAATTTCAACAGGGCTCGAAAATGACTTAATGCCAAAAAACGAGAGAACAATCATGATGGCTAGGACATAGACGAGATCTACCGCCGGGCGAAGCAAGAGGCCATTGTATTTAATATTCTTCATCCACGCTTCATTATGTTCTTTGTTTACATCCGCAAACTCTTTTTTCAGACGTCTCTGCTGGTTAAAAACCTGAACAATGCTCATCCCCTGCAGCGACTCATTGAGTTTAGCATTCAGTTCACTGAGCTTTTCACGCATGTGCAAAAAGGACTGGGAGCTGTATTTGCGGTACAAGACCATAATGAAGCCGATTACCGGAAGAAGCACCAGACAGAATAATCCCAATTTCACGTTCAGGTAAAACATCGCGATAAAGATGCCTGCTAAATAGACGATGTTCTGTACAAACGCGGATAGAACACTCACATAAAAGTCCTTGATCGCTTCCGTATCATTTGTAATTTTTGACACGAGGCTGCCAACAGGCGTACGGTCAAAAAAACGAAGCCCCAGGTCATGCACATTCGAAAACACATCAATTCTCATGCTTTGAATAATGTTCATGGCAGCCGTTTGAAACAAAACGAGCTGAACGTAATTCAGGAGGCAGGACAACACAATGATACCGATGTATCCTCCTGCCATAAGGACCATTACAGACGGTTCAAAGCTTCGCGGTGTCAGGTGATCATCGATGAATATCTTAATAATAATTGGACCGAGAAGATCGGTTCCGGTCGCAATGATCAACAACGCAAATGCAGCGATAAGACGTTTTTGATCGCGTTTCAGATAGGAAAGAAGCCGGCTGAACACAGTCCGCTGCTTGATTACTTTCGTATTTGCCTGGTCCATGCTCATCCTCCTTTTGCGATTAATGATTCCAGCGCCTGGCGCTCGTACGTATCCCTGTACCAGCCGGGCACAGCAATCAACTCTTCATGTGTTCCTTTTTGGACCATCCTGCCCTCATCCAGCACCAGGATAAGATCGGCATGGCCCACACTCGACAGCCTGTGAGCGGTAATGATCGTCGTTTTATCTTTTCGTTTCCGTTTCAGGTTTTTCAGGATGTCTTCTTCTGTCCTGGCATCCACTGCCGACAGAGAATCATCGAGAATGAGCAGCTCCGGTTCTGTAAGCAGAGCCCGCGCGATGGAAATCCGCTGCTTTTGCCCGCCGGAGAGGGTTACCCCGCGCTCGCCCACAACGGTTTCAAATCCGTTTTTAAACTGAACGATATCCTCATAAACGGCGGCATCCTTTGCTGCCTGTTTAATGTCTTGAAAAGAAGCGCGATATTTTCCAAAGGCAATATTCTCCGCAACGGTTGCAGAAAAGAGAAAATGATCCTGCGGCACATAGCCAATCGCTTCCCTCACCGCATGAAGGCGATAATCGTTTATATCATGTCCTGCCAGAAAGATCTGATTGTCTTCCACTTCAAACTCCCTTAGTAAAAGCCGGCAAAGTGTCGTTTTTCCGCTGCCTGTTTTACCGACAATCCCCATGGTTTTCCCTTCATTCAGTTCAAAATGGATATCCTGTAAAGCTTTTTGGCCATTTTCCTCAAACGAAAAGGATGTAAGATTTACAACGACCGACCCGGCGGGCGTTTTCTGTATTCCATCCTCTTTTTCAGAAATCACATCATTGACCTTCAACAGTGCCGTCACACGGTCATAGGAAGCTCTTCCTCTTTCTACGATATTAAACAGCCAGCCGAATGCCAGCATTGGCCAGATCAGCAGACCGAGGTAGCTTGTAAAGGACACAAGCTGCCCGATTGTGAGCTCACCGTTTAAAACAAGGAACGAACCGTAAGAAACGGCGAGAAAAAATGAAGCACCAACCACGAGTGAGATCGTCGGATCAAACAATGCATCCACCTTCGCCACCGCAATGTTTTTTTGGACCACGTCCTTCGATAATGCCTTGAAGGCATCCACATCCTCCTCTTCCTGGCCAAATGCTTTAATGACACGTGCTCCAGAAATGCTTTCCTGCACTTTATCGTTCATCTCTGAGAAAGCTTCCTGCGCTTTATGGAAACGCTCGTGCAGCATGGTACCGTACCGGCTGGTTGACCAGGCCATGAACGGAAGCGGCAGAAGACTGATAAGCGTCAGCTTCCAGCTGATTGTTGATGCCATCGTAATCAGGGTAAAACCTCCCATCATGGAAGAATCAACGAGCGTCAGAACCCCGTCCCCTGCGGTTTGCTGAATCGCCTGCAAATCATTGGTGGAGTGGGCCATCAAATCTCCTACTCTTCTTTTTTGATAAAAGCGGGGAGACATATTTGTAAAATGGGTATAGAGCCGGTTCCTAAGCAGCAAAGCCAGCTGAATGGAAGCTCCGTAAATCAGAACTCTCCAGAAAAAACGCAATATGTATACCGTGACCGCGACCGCCGCCAGAATCAGCATGTAACTGCCAAGCTGCCTTTCGGTCAATGAATTATTTTTAATATGGTCCACCGTATAGCCGATGATTTTCGGCGGAACAAGAAGGCAAAGCGACACAAGAGAAAGCAACGCAATTCCGGTCAGGTACCTTCTTTTTTCCTGCTTAAAATACCACATCAAGTCCCAAAACACATTCAAATCCTGCATCCCCTTCCCGCAAAAAACATCCTCTTTATTTTACCAAATAATGAAAATTTTAAAAATCCTTTCTTGCATAAAAAAACCGCCCTACAGTCCAAATGGACCATAAGGCGGCTGATTACAAGATCTAAGAAGAACAAATCCGGTATCAAGGATAAAGATGAATTTAACCAGTGACGTAAGAAATGATCAACTCTTTATCGTTGTTGAAGAAAAAATCAGCTTGAAACTGATTTATTACTTCATTTGTTTGTTCATTGCCTGCATCATTTGGTTAATTTTCTTCTGGGATGGTTTCTGGCCCATTTGCATCATCATGACCCGAAGCATGTTTTCATTAATTGGCGGATTTTTTTGAAGATAACTCATCATGTATTTGCGGGCAATGAAAAAGCCGATAGCGACGCCTGCAAGAAGCGCTAGAATACCCACAAGGATATAATAAAACATAGTAAAACTTCCTCCTTCATGTTGTCTAGCACTAGTTTACTATAAAGTGATAAACATATACAAGATGGATGCCAAAATATTTATGAGCCGTATCCTGTTCTGGCTTTCAACGGATTCAGCCAGCCATATCGATAATATTTAAAATCCATGGCAAAAAAGCAGCGTTCATATTTGCGCATCGTTTCAAAAATGATAGTTTCCGCTTCAAAACCACCTACGCTTTGAAGGATGAGGTAGCGTTCCGAAAAACTGAGCCGGGCAGAACTGCGGTCGCTTTCCAGCAAAAAGGAATGAACTTCGGTGTGAAAACCCTTTTTGGAAAGCAGCATCTGCTTTAAAAAGGCTTGTATGGGATCGATATGGAGCGGAGACGTGATGTATTCGATTTGCTTTTGCAAGACATCCTTCTGTGCGGTAAAGGTTTTGTATTCCTCTAAAAAGAGCTGAAAAAGCTTGGTCTCTTTTCCAAAGTATTGCTCAGCTACCTCATCTTTCAGCTTATAAATGAAATACTCTCTCAAGCCCCCGCCACCTACTCTCGCTTTGCTTTTCCCACAGTATAAAGCATGTCCTTTAAAATAGTTGTCTGATGCTGAAGATTGAAATCACTACTTTTGTCGAATACAAAAAGACCCGGAGGAAATTCCTCCGGGTCTTTGCATTTATTATTTCAACAATGCTTTAACTTTGTTTGAAACATTTTCAACCGTAAAGCCGTACTCTTCGATGATTTTGTTTCCTGGTGCAGAAGCACCGAACTTATCAATCGCTAATACGTCTCCATCAAGACCCACATATTTATGAAGGCCCTGAGAAGCAGCCATTTCAATGCCAAGGCGGGCACGTACGGAAGATGGGAATACACTTTCTTTATATTCTGCGGATTGTTTTTCAAAACGGTCCCAGGCAGGCATGGAAACAACAGAAACGCTGATTCCTTCTTCTTTAAGGGATTTTTGAGCTTCAACCGCAAGGCTTACCTCAGATCCTGAGGCAAGGAGGATCGCCTGTGGAGTTCCTTCTGCTTCGGAAATCACATAAGCACCTTTTTTAACGTTCTCATAGGCGTTCTCTTTTGTTCCAGGCAGGATTGGAAGAGCTTGTCTTGTAAGCACAAGAGCCGTTGGTGTATCTGTGCTTTCAAGTGCCAGTTTCCATGCTGCCACTGATTCATACGCATCCGCAGGGCGGATAACGGACAAGCCAGGCATTGCACGAAGAGACGCAAGCTGTTCAACCGGCTCATGGGTAGGTCCGTCTTCACCGACAGCCACACTGTCATGTGTGAATACAAACGTTACAGGAAGACCCATGATGGACGCAAGGCGAATGGCCGGACGCAAGTAATCGGAGAATACGAAGAATGTTGCTCCAAAGACTTTTAATCCGCCGTGTAGTGCCATACCGTTTACCGCTGCACCCATTGCGAATTCACGAACACCAAACCAGATGTTGCGTCCGCTGTAATCTTCGCGGCTGAAGTTGGTTTCTCCTTTTAGCATTGTGTTATTGGATCCTGCAAGGTCAGCAGAACCGCCAAACAGCCAAGGAATGTTTTGTGCAAAAGCATTTAATGCATTTCCTGATGAAGCCCGTGTAGCGATCGCTTTATCAAATTCAGGAAGGTTAGCATCAAAGTTTTCAGGAAGTTTATTGTCCATTGCCAGCTTTAGTTGAGCAGCTGCTTCGCTGTGCTCTTTTTCGTAGCGGGCGAACAAGTCATTCCATTCTGCTTCTTTCTTTTGGTTTTCTTCTTTCACTGTAGCAAAGTGGTCTCTTACTTCATCAGGAACATAGAAATCTTCTTCAAATACCCAGTCATAAGCTTCTTTAGTCAGTTTAACTTCATCAGTTCCAAGCGGCGCTCCGTGGGAAGCTGATTTACCTGATTTGTTCGGAGAACCGAAGCCAATCACTGTTTTAACTTCAATAAGTGTTGGGTGGTTCGTATCTTTTTTCGCTTCAGCGATCGCATTTTCGATCTCTTTCAGATCAGTGCCGTCTTCCACACGAATCACTTGCCAGCCATAGGCTTTAAAACGATCCTCTACACTTTCAGAGAAGGAAAGATCCAAATCACCATCAAGTGAAATGTCGTTTGAATCATACATTACAACAAGTTTTCCCAGTCCAAGATGACCGGCGAGGGAAGCAGCCTCAGCTGAAACACCTTCCATTAGGTCTCCGTCACCACAAATGGAATACGTATAGTGGTCAACCAGGTCAAAACCGTCCTTGTTGTAGGTTGCAGCCAAGTGGCGTTCAGCCATTGCCATACCAACAGCCATCGCAATACCTTGTCCAAGAGGACCAGTTGTCGCATCTACACCCGCAGTATGACGGTATTCCGGATGTCCAGGCGTCTTGCTTCCCCATTGACGGAACTCTTTAAGGTCGTCCATGGAAAGATCATAGCCGGATAAGTGAAGAAGGCTGTATAAAAGCATGGAACCGTGTCCGGCAGACAGTACAAAACGGTCACGGTTGAACCATTGCGGGTTCTCTGGATTGTGGTTCATGAACTTTGTCCAAAGACTGTACGCCATAGGCGCTGCCCCCATAGGCATCCCCGGGTGACCGGAATTGGCTTTTTCGATGCTATCTATAGCCAAAGTACGAATAGTGTTAATAGATAATTGATCAATTGAAGCAGTAGACATTAATTTCATCATCCCTTCATCTACATATGAATCACGTATGCACATATGTAAAAGATTTGTCGATTCAATCATAAACATTTTGGCCCGTTTATACAAGCACAATGCCCTCCATTAGTTTCCCTTAAACTATTCCCATCATGCAAACAAAAAAGCCTGTATTATAACTTTTGTTATAATACAGACAGTAGTCTCTTATGCAAGTGCAGGAAGGTCACAGAAAAAGACGTCCTCTGTTTCATTATAGTCCAGCTTCATTTCCTTGATAATCCACTCATCGTCCGGTTTAACGAAAAATGTCAGTCCGCTCACTTCATGGATTTGGTCACCATCACCTGGCATTGCCGGAATTACACCTAATGAATATCCGCCATTGCTTGTGCTTCCTGCATACCGTGCGAAAAGGCGAATGGCTTCCCCCTCGTTCAAATTAATTTCACTATACAGTTTTACAACAGAATCGGTTATTGAAAAGGCCACTATGTTCTCCCCTTCCGAAGTTGTTATAGTACAGTATATAGGAAATTCAGAATTTTGCAACAAGAAAAAAGCCTGATTTCAGTGAAATCAGGCATCTGTTAATGCTTAATATTTTTTTGGCTTTTTTTGCTTTCTTTCAGCTTCTCAGGTGTTACATCATTGCCTTCAGGATCAATGATGGTCAATGAATGCAGTCTGTTTTGAAAAGAAGTTCTGACATTCTTCAAATACTCTTCCCGCAGCTTCTTTTGCTCTGCGGCTTCCTCTGTGGATAAGCCCTCTTGTTTCGACTTCTTGGCAAGAACGTTGATCCGTTCCAATTTGTCTGGTGTAAGCATAAACACACCTCTCCTTTATATTCGATAGGCTTATCATAAACGAATATCAGGTAGGGTTTCCAGTCTCAGCACTTTCTATATACTCTTTGTACCGGCGGTGAACCGTTGCTTTTGAAGCTTCATACCCAAACCCCCGGAGTGTGCCCGCAATCTCAGCGAACGTAAGATCCATCCGGCGAAGACGGATAATTTCTTCAATCGGCAATTCCTTCCGCTCCCGTCCGCCCTGATGGATGTTCTTTAGATTTTTCTGCGGTTTATACCCTTTTTGAATCGCTTTTTTCATTCCGCGCTTTATTTTTAAATTGTGGAGCTTCCTCTGGTACTCTTCCACGACAGCCACAATCTCGAGCACCATCGATTCGGCTTCGGAAAGGTGATACTCTCCCTGGCTGCTGAAGGTATACACTTTTATTTCACGTTTCAGCAGTTCATGGAGGAGTACAATTTTGGCGTTCCCCCTGCCCAGACGTGTATCATCCGAAACCAAAAGAACCTCAAACTCACCGTTCTGAGCCATTTCAATGATCCGGAGCAACCCGTCACGATCGAGGCTGTAGCCGCTTTCCCGTTCCTTAATGACAGAAACGATCGTAAAACCATGCTCCCTTGCCAATTTTGTTAATTCTTCTTCCTGCCGAAAAAGAGAAGCCGCCTGCTCCTCCTTCTCTGTGCTCACCCTGCAATAAATAATAGCGTTCAAGTAACATCACCTGTCTTTTTCTGCTTTGATAGGAATGATGAGCTTCTGGCCCGGTGTAATGGCACCTGCCTGAATTCCGTTATTCTTCTCCACCCAGTCAACAAATTCCCAGTTGTTTTTGTGGTCCTTTGTATATTGCTCTGCAATTTCCCAGAGTGAATCTCCTTTATTGACTGTAATCTCCATATATTCCTTTGAGCCTTCAACATGTGTCTGATGGGCGAACATCAAAAACCCTGCTGCCACAATTGATACTAGCATAACTACCGGTGAAAATCCCTTCATTTCCAATCACCCCTACGAATGTTTGTTCCTATTTGTTCTCATTATAAGGGGAACAATTGTTCTTTTCAAGTGTTTTTTTCGAACTTATGTTTGTATATCGAGCTTTTAAATGCTATACTTTTTTCAAGAGTATTCAGTGAATGAGGTGCAAATAATGACAAAGTTATCCAGAAGACAAGTTGATATACTGGAATTTATTAAAGAGGAAGTAAACGCAAAGGGGTACCCTCCTTCCGTCCGGGAGATTGGGGAAGCGGTCGGGCTGGCGTCCAGCTCTACCGTTCACGGCCATCTTTCGCGTTTGGAGAAAAAAGGGCTGATACGCCGGGATCCCACCAAGCCAAGGGCTATTGAAGTGTTGGGGCTCGAGTCCGACCAGCTCATCACAAAATCACGATCCGTTAATGTGCCGATCATCGGTAAGGTCACCGCCGGATCACCGATTACAGCCATTGAAAACGTGGATGATTACTTCTCCCTTCCAGAGCATGTTGTAGGTGACGATAATGTTTTTATGTTAACTGTAGAAGGAGACAGTATGATTGAAGCAGGCATTTACGACCGGGACCTGGTTGTCGTAAAGCAGCAGCCCACAGCGGAAAACGGCGATATCATCGTAGCGATGACAGAGGAGAATGAAGCAACCGTCAAACGGTTTTTTAAGGAGAAAGATCATATTCGCCTGCAGCCTGAAAATTCCTCTTTATCACCCATCCTTCTTCCCAATGTGTCCATCCTGGGAAAAGTAATCGGTGTTTACCGCACCCTTCAATAATAAACAAGAGGCCCGGCATTACGCCGGAGCCTCTTGTTTTTTATTATTGATGAAAATTGGTGCCGTCTGTTGTAGCTTCAATGATACCGCTTCGAACGACAAAATCTCCAAAGTGTTCGCCTTCCAGGCGCTCTTTCGCGTATTTTGGGAAAAGAACGCTCAATTCTTTCAGTATTTCTTCTTCCCCTATATTCTCACGGTACATCTTGCTCAAACGGCTGCCATCAAATGCCGAACCCAAATACATGTTGTATTTGCCCGGCGCCTTGCCGATAAAGCCGATCTCCCCAAGTGCATGGCGTGCACACCCGTTGGGGCATCCTGTCATACGGACCGTGATTTCCTTGTTTCGCAATCCGTTTTCATCTGCAATCAGGTCAATTTTATCCATCAGCTCGGGCAAATAGCGTTCTGCTTCAGCCATGGCAAGACCGCACGTCGGAAGTGCTACACAAGCCATGGAGTTCCGGCGGATGGCAGAAACGTTCTGGCTGTCGAGCATTCCATACTGTTCCAGAAGATTGATGATCTCCTGCTTCTTTTCCTCCGCCACATTGGCGATAATCAGATTCTGGTTGGCAGTTAAACGAAACTCCCCGGTATGAACCTTGGCAATCTCGCGCAGCCCCGTCATCAGCTTGTAATTTTCAAAGTCCGTCACACGGCCGCCTTCAATAAACAGCGTGAAATGTGATAGCCCCTGAAGCCCTTCCACCCAGCCGTATCGGTCTCCGTTATCTTCAAAAGAAAAATCTCTCGCCTCAGAAAGGTTCCAGCCAAGCCGGTTTTCCAATTCTTCCTTCACAGTTTCAACACCCAGGCGGTCAACCGTATATTTAAAACGGGCGTTCTTTCGCTTGGAACGGTTTCCATAGTCCCTTTGGATGGTAATGATTTTCTCAGCAACCTCCAGAATCTGGTCCGGCGTGCAAAAACCAATTACTTTAGCCAGCTGCGGATACGTTTCCTTGTCTCCGTGGCTCATGCCCATACCGCCGCCAATGGCAATATTAAAACCAGTCAAGTTACCATCTTCTACAACCGCTATTAATCCAAGGTCCTGTGAAAAGACATCAATATCATTGGACGGAGGAAGAGCAATGCCGATTTTGAATTTACGAGGCAGGTAAAGCGGCCCGTACATCGGTTCCACTTCCTCTGTCTCCGGTGTGCCAGCCACCTTTTCTTCATCCAGCCAAATCTCATGATATGCTCTTGTTTTCGGCAAAAGGTATTCGCTCAGTTTTTTGGACCACTCATACACTTCTGAATGAATTTCAGATTGATATGGGTTTGAAACGCACAGTACATTCCGGTTCACATCTCCGCAAGCGGCAATTGTATCCATAAGTGAAGCATGGATCGCCTGGATTGTACTTTTCATATTCCACTTCAGGATACCGTGCATCTGGAACGTCTGCCGGGTCGTCAATTTCAGTGTTCCGTTGCCATACTGATTTCCGAGCTGATCCATGGTAAGCCACTGTGATGGCGTGGCGACACCGCCTGGCAATCTAACGCGAAGCATGAATTGATAAGCAGGTTCAAGCTTTTGCTTCTGGCGCTCAGTGCGCAGATCACGGTTATCCTGAAGATAGCTGCCGTGATGCTTCATGAGCCGGTTGTCATCGTCAGGTATACCTGCACTGATCCGGTCGAGCATCACTTCCTTCAGTGTGCCCCGCAAATAATTACTCTCATCTTTTATACGTTCAACATCACTCGGTTTGCCTTCCGGTGCTTTTAATTTAGGATTTGACATCTGTTAAACTCCTTTCTGTTCCCGCTTAATACACATCACGCTGGTATCGTTTTTCCTGCTGCATACGGGCCACATAGTCTTCCGCTTGTTCGCGTGTCATGCTTCCTTCTTTTTCAATGATGCCGATCAATGTTTCATGCACATCATGGGCCATGTTTTTCTCATCACCGCAAATATAGAGAATTGCCCCTTCTTCAAGCCATTGGAAAAATTCCTTGCTTTGTTCAAGCATACGGTGCTGAACATACACCTTTTCCTCGCTATCACGAGAGAAGGCCACATCCATCTTTGTCAGGACACCTCTTCCAAGCCACTTTTGCCATTCTGTCTGATAAAGAAAATCGGTGACGAAGTGCTGATCGCCAAAGAACATCCAGGATTTCCCCTCAGCTCCCCGCTCCTCACGCTCTTGCATAAAGGCTCTGAATGGTGCCACCCCGGTTCCAGGACCAACCATAATGATCGGTGTTTCGCCGTTTTCAGGCAGCTTGAAATTCTGGTTATGCTGGATGTATACCGGAAGCGTGTGCCCCGGCTCGAGCCGTTCCGCACAAAGAATGGAACATACACCGTTTCGGTTCCGCCCAAAAGATTCATACCGTAAAGCACCAATGGTGAGGTGAACTTCGTCCGGATTGGCTTCAAGACTTGAAGCGATGGAATACAACCGGGCAGGCATCTTTCTCAGCATGCTGACAAAATCCTGCGGTGAAACGGCCCATGGACCAAAGTCTTGAACCAGATCCAGCAGATCGCGGCCGGAAAGGTAGTTTTTCAGTTCTTCTTCATGTCCTGCTGACAACAACTCATGCAGTTTTTCATTTTCGGTAAATTGTGCCGCATGCTGCAGAAGCGGCTTCGTGAGAACCGTAATTTCAAAATTGGTAATCAGCGCCTGTTTCAGCGGAGCCACATCGCCCTTTTTGTTTACGGTAACGATTTCTTCAGCATTCCATTTTAGCTCATCGAGCAGCATGTCGACCAAAACAGAGTCGTTTTCCGGATATATTCCCAGGCTGTCTCCCGGTTCATAACTTAAATTGGAGCCTTCCAGAGAAATTTCGATATGCCGCGTTTCTTTATTTGATCCGCGTCCATTCAGGTTAATGTTTTCAAGCACTTCAGCTTGAAATGGGTTTGTTCGTGAAAATTGGGATTCTCCTGAAGCTGCCGGAACACCCGCCGGTGAGACTCCGCCGGTTTCTTCTTCCTGTTTACCATTTAATGCTTCCACCACGTTTGAAAGCCACTCGGCTGCGGGTTCATCGTAATCAAGGTCACAATCGACACGAGGTGTCAGGCGGGTTCCCCCAAGATCTTCAAGCACATTATCGAACTCTTTTCCTGTCTGGCAGAAAAACTCGTAAGAGCTGTCTCCCAGAGACAATACGGAAAAACGAAGCCCTTCAAGCTTCGGAGCACGCTTGCCATGGACAAATTCATGAAAGGATATGGCGTTGTCCGGAGGATCTCCTTCTCCATGCGTACTGACAACGATTAAAAGATTTTTGAGTTTCTTCAATTGATTAGGCTTGAAATCACTCATGGAAGAAACGGTCACTTCATACCCATTTTCCTTAAGGGTTTTGCTGCTGCTGTCTGCAATACCCTGGGCATTCCCGGTTTGGGATCCGTAGAGGATGGTGATTTCTTTTGAAACCGGTTGAGCTGCAGGTGCGGCGGCAGGAACCGCCTGCGGCGTTTCGCCGCTTGCTGAAGGCGCTGCCTGTGATGCAGCAAGAAAGCCGGAAAGCCATACTTTTTGAGATTCTGTCAGGGTCGGCAAAAGCTGGTTAAGCAGCTCTGCCTGCTCCTGGGTAAATGGACTGTTTGTTGCCTGAAGTTGCAATGATAACACCTCACATTTAAATTTCCCGTCATTTTATAAATTAAGGTCACCCATTAAGACTAAATTAAATCGATCTATTAAGTCGGTTTTAATCTTAAAAATAGTCAGAACCCTTAAAAAATTTTATAGTATCTACTTTACCGCAGTCCATAACATTAGTAAAATACATATTAATTATTACTACTATTAAAAAAACTAATTGATAAGGACGTTTTGCATTATGTATTATGATGCCTTAAAAACCTTCGTAACGCTGGCAGAAGTAAAGAACTTTACAAAGACCGCCGAGCAGCTCCGGATGTCACAGCCGAGCGTCAGCCTGCACATAAAAAACCTGGAAAAAGAGTTTCAAACCCAGCTGTTCATCCGGTCGCCGAAGTTTCTCCAAATCACGCCAACCGGTGAAATTTTATACGACCGCGCAAAGCAGATTCTGACCATTTATGAACAAGCGAGGCAGCAAATCCTTGAACACCATACAACAATAAAAGGAGAGCTGAAGATCGGGGCGAGCTTTACCATCGGTGAATATATTCTTCCTGCCCTATTATATCAGCTGCAAAAAAACCACGCTGAACTGCAGCTTCAGGTACTGATTGGCAACACGGAGGAAATTGTGTCTTCTGTGCGCAATTATAAGGTGGATATCGGATTGATTGAAGGACAAACGAATGAAAAAGAAGTTTCCGTCCATCCCTTCATGAAGGACGAATTGTTTATCGTTTCTTCTCCAAGCCATCCGCTGGCCTCAAAGGATAAAGTTACAATAGATGATCTGCAAAACCAGGAATGGGTGTCAAGGGAAGCTGGTTCCGGGACCCGCGATTATTTAAATCATGTTATCCGCTCCAACGGCTTGAAGACAAAATCGCTTCTTACCATCAGTTCTAATCAAGGCATCAAAGAGTCGGTGATCCATGGTCTCGGGCTTTCCCTTCTATCAAAAAGTGTGATTGAGCGGGATGTGCAATATGAGAATCTATCAATCATTAAAGTTGACCATCACTCCTTTCACAGGAAGCTTTCCTATATTTATTCACCTCTGGCACAGGAAAACAGAAACGTCTCTGCCTTTTTAGAGGTCATTCATCAAGCTTACCCATCATCTACTATATAATAGAAGACACATGAAAAGACACAGCGAAAACTGTGTCTTTTTTAACGGGTGATTCGAATGGTATTTTTGGATACAGTTTTTACTTCTTCGTTGCTTCCTGTCATAAAAGCGGCGCATGATATACCCTCGCCTTCAGCTAAAGGGGAAAAAGAGAGCTGAAAATCAAAAATAAGCTGCTGCCCCGGATTCAGGGTCGTCGACACAACAGGTCTCAGCCAATAATCCCCCGTTTCCCTGGCTTTCACCTGGCCGTCAGCTTCGACATATCGCCAGGCATCCTGAAGCAAATTCATCTGGTTAGGTGTGATCTCCTGCAGCCGTTCTGCTGTAAAAAGCTTTCCGTTCAGTTTCATTTTCCCTGGCGGTGAGAACCGCAGGCAAAGCATCGGCTGAGCGATCGGCAGACTTCCAGTGTTGGTCATGATGGCTTTGGCTGTAACAGAAAGGGCATCTTCTCCAGAGAGCGGCTCTTCATGGAAAACCGTATAATCCAGTACCAGGTCCGCACTGTACGTTTTTTCATCTGAGGAAGAAGACTCCTTCCCCTCTGCAGGTTTTTCTTCATGTCTGACTGTGCCAGCCGGGAACAAAACATTCCAATCGACTTCCTCTCCTCCACCCTGCTTATAATGCTCAGCGATTCCCAGGCCAAAGTGAAATCCAATCAGTTGAAGGTGCTTGAGTGCTAATGCTTCATCCTGCTTGCTGTTCAACCCTATTTGAAGCTTAATCACATCAAGAGGCAAAAGGAACCACTTATTCTTAAACCGAAAAAGATCACCAGATATCGCCCTGTCTTTTTTCAGCCTCCGCATCAGCGCTTCTGCTCCTCCTCCGTGTTCAATCATGATCCCATAAGAGTTGGTATTCTTTGTGGATAAGTAAACGTTCAGAATGCTTCCCAGCTCGTCTTCATCCCAGGTTGTAAGGATCCCCATTGCACTCAGTATGTCTGACAGGCCAGCCGCAAGCCTTTTCTCCCGCTCATCTGCCTTGCCGTCCACATGAATGGTAATTTGACGGCTTCTGCCTGATAAAACAGTCAATCTTTTTTTTAGGGGATTAAAGGACAGCTTGAATCCTTTTTGTTCAAAATACGTGACATAGAAATACAAATCAGCGGCATTAATGCTTCCTTTTTTCTGACCGTCAAAATACAGATCAATGACCAAATTCCTTTCCCTCCGTTAATCTTCATAGTTTATGTCTATGAAAAAGTTGTACGAAGGTTCCATTTTCCGTAATGTCTCCGCAAATCTATCATTTTTTCAAAGATAGGGAACTTGTCCAGTCCCTCTTTCACAAGAATTCATAGAATAATAGTGTAGTTAACGTAATAGTT
The DNA here is from genome assembly GCF_030418125.1 of Fictibacillus fluitans. Taxonomy (GTDB): domain Bacteria; phylum Bacillota; class Bacilli; order Bacillales; family Fictibacillaceae; genus Fictibacillus_C; species Fictibacillus_C fluitans. The sequence goes on from NZ_JAUHTR010000001.1 coordinate 491,081, forward strand.
AGCTACAAGAATAATAAGGAGATGATTGAATGTCTGAAATCAATCTGCAAAACTACCACCACGAGTGCATCATCGCTCAAAAATTGTTTGACTGGGTTCTTGTCACCACCGAGCGTGACTTCACTGTCAATGTAGATTCCGCATGTCTGGATGCGATCAATGCTGCTGTAGCTGCTGGAGATACTGTTGTTGGCGAAGCTACTTTCTTGTCCGCTTCTTGTGAGGTTATCAGCGTAAACCGAATAAATGGAGACCCTCGAATTGGCCGTGTCACTCTTTCCAAAACAGCCAACATTCAGGTTCAGTTTATTAACACCTCCCAGGATGAGGTATTGTGCAGCTTTGAAACTGGCCCTCTTCAAACCACTGAGCGGGTTTGTGTTTGCTTCCCTGAGAGCTTCTCTGTAGACAACGTAACATGCAACATTTTCCAGACAGCAACAGAAGTTCTTGGCTTGCCTAACGCTAATGGCGTCATCACCGTACAAACCGACTACTGCCAGGAAATCACAGTAGAAGACTTCGTGAAATTGGAAGTACAAGCCCGTTACTGTGAGCCTCGTCCAAACGACATCGATTGCGGAAGTATCGACTGTGTGTTCCCTGACCAGCCTCTGCAGTGTCCGGATATTTTCCCAAGACGGTAATTTAGTAAAAGACAGCAGTGAATCGTTGATTTACTGCTGTCTTTTTATACACATCCGCTAAACTACCAATTTTTGGAGGTTAGTGAACTTGTCCAGTCCATCTTTTATGTAAATACATAGGATAGGATTGTAGATAACGCAATCGTTAACTGCAAAAATATTTTTAGGAGATGATTGAATGTCTGAAATCAATCAGCAACAAGAGCTTCAACACGAATGTATCATTGCTCAAAAATTATTTGACTGGGTCCTGGTTACCACTGAGCGTGACTTCATTGTCAATGTTGATGCAGCTTGTGTGTCCGCTATCAATGCCGCTTTGGCGCTTGGACAAACTGTTGTATCCCAAACTTCATTTATTTCGGCATCTTGTGAAGTTGTCAGCGTAAACCGGCTTAACAATGGAGATCCACGTATCGGACGCGTGACCCTTTCCAAAACAGCAAACATATTGGTTCAGTTTATCAACACGTCTGTAACTCCGAACGAAATCCTGTGCAGCTTTGAAACCGGTCCTCTGCAAACCACCGAGCGTGTCTGTGTATGCTTTCCTGAAGGCTTCTCCACAGATAATGTAACGTGTAACATTTTCCAAACGTCATCAGAAGTTCTTGGCTTGCCTAACGCAGACGGTACCATCACCGTACAAACCGACTATTGCCAGGAAATCACTGTTGAAGACTTTGTAAAACTTGAAGTACAAGCCCGTTACTGCCAGCCTCGTCCAAACGACATCGAGTGCGGAAGCATCGAATGCGTATTCCCGAACCAGCCTCTGCAATGTCCAGATATTTTTCCAAGAGCATAATTTTAGAAAAAAACAGCAATGGATCAAGTAATCCATTGCTGTTTTTCTATCCTTTCACCCCCCTTTTCTCCCACATATAAATATTTATCTACGGTTAAACAGGGTAAGTTGTATCTATTGCAAATCCACTCAGAATGTCAGAAAATATAAATATACTTTACATACTGAAATGTTTATCTGAAACGGGAGAGAATACTCTATGAAAAAAACGTCTCCATGGTTGAATGCTTTTTTTATTGCTGTACTGGTGATGACCTGGGGGGTCACATGGCCAATTTCAAAGGTGGCATTGAGTGACTGTCCTCCCATCCTTTTATCCGGCTTCCGCTCACTTGGAGCAGGTGTTCTGCTGTTTGTTTTTTCTATGAACCGTCTGGACAAGCTGCACTTCAGGGAAAACTGGAAAATGTACTTTCTTTCTGCATTATTTAATTCTGTGCTTTTTTACGGTCTGCAGACGATCGGCCTTCTTTTTGTTCCTGCGGGACTGTTCAGTGTCATCGTCTATCTGCAGCCTGTACTGATTGGCATTATTGCCTGGCTGTGGATCGGAGAATCAATGACTGCGCTTAAATTAACCGGACTGCTGCTCGGCTTTGCCGGTGTGGCGACCATCAGTCTGGGAGGATTATCGGCACATATTTCCTCTATCGGGATTGCGCTCGGAATACTTACTGCCTTAAGCTGGGCAGTTGGAACCGTTTATATGAAAAGAATCAGCGTGAAGGTCGATGGTGTTTGGCTGATTGCCATCCAAAGCATTATGGGCGGGTTGATTATGACGGGGATTGGAAGCGGGGTTGAAGGCTTATCTGCGATCGCCTGGAGCACACCATTGCTCATTACGCTATTGTTTTTGGCACTATTTTCGGTTGCTATCGCATGGATCATTTATTTCCACTTGATTTCGACCGGAAATGCCAGCAAAATTGCCTCCTTTAATTTTCTTGTGCCCTTAATTTCCATTTTGATCGGCATTTTGTTTTTGGACGAGCCGTTTACCTACTCCCTGCTGGCCGGCCTGTTCCTCATCATTGCCAGCATCTATCTGGTTAACCGTAAGTCCGTCGTCCTTACAAAAAGAACAAGAGCGAATCTTCAAGCTCACAAATAGGAATAAGAAATCCCCTTTTTTCTATTCAACTACCCAATTTTTTGGTATATGAGCAACTTGTCCCTTTCAAAATCCCTTCTACCTGCATTTACTAGAGTAGGAGGTGGTTTTCAATGGGTAAAAAGAAGAAAAAAGAAAAAGTGATTTATTGCGATCCTAAAGTGATCATTCATGACACCTATAAAGAAAGAGAAGTCACTTTTGTTCACCCCATCATTAAAGTAAATCGCGAACACATCGTAAACGTGCCAAAGCACGTTTATGAAAAGAAAGAAGTTCATGAAGTCATCGACCCTGGGTATCCAACCAAGTGCGATTGCAAGAAAAAGAAAAAAGAAATGAAGAAAAAGAAACGATCATCCTCTTCCTCTTCCTCTTCCTCTCATTAAAACAAAGCAGGCCTTGAGCCTGCTTTGTTTTTTATATATTAAATTTTTTTCCTCTAAAATCGGACGTTAACTTTGACGAGGTTAATGATGCTTCCATCCTTTGCACTTAAACTGTACACCCACAAAACGCCAGTGTTTGCAGTCGGTACCCTGTCAAAAGGAAGGGTTGCACTGAAGAATCCAAAAGCCGGTGCTCCTTCATTGGACATAACTGAACGCTCACGGGTAACGATCACGCCATTGGCATCTCTCAGCTGATAGTTGACAACCGCTTCAAATACCCTGGCGTATCCTTCGACCTTTTGTCCGCTCTTAATCGTGCTGCCAGGTAAAGGATTAGTCACAAAGATATTGCTTGAAGTTAGGATCGGAATGATTAAATGATAATCCGGCCAGATCACATCTTTCTGAAATCCCGGACGGCCGGCATTTGCTATTTCAATCTCGGATACCGTTACACCAAAATTTTTTGCAATCTTTGTCAGCGTATCTCCACTTACAATTTTATAAATAAAGCCAGGAACTGTCAGGTTTTGTCCAACTGTAATCCGGTCAGGATCGGAAATCTTATTAATTCCGGCAAGCAGGTCGGATGAAGTTTGAAATCTGCCGGCAATCGCAGTCAATGTATCACCTGCGGCCACGACATAGGTAAGAATAGGAGAATTTGTTGTTGAAGTGGGCACAACCAGCACATTTCCAGGGAAGATTAAACCAGTATCTGTTACTGGAGGAAACAAATGATTGGCTGTTTCGATCTCCTGGACAGTGCTTCCATATTTAGCTGCGATGGCTGAAATCGTATCGCCTTGTTTAACGGTATAAATAAATCCCTTTTTCGTAATAACAGGCATGTTCACACCTCCCTTCCATCTACCATATGGCAGTGAAAGTGAAGGGGGAACGGCAAAGTTAACGTAATCCGTTAAAGATGAGGGTAATCATGCAAAATGTTCGTTTAACCATAACGTTGATGCTGCAATAAATTTTTCAGCAGACGGTGGAAGCCGTTTGAAGGAAATGGAACCAATTCCAATGGAGGAAATGGAAGCCTCATCTGACAATGGTACTTTCTTTACCCCTTCCGGAAGATGGTGTAAAGCAATCTCCGGGAGAATCGCAATTCCAAGTGAACTTTTCACCATGGCAATAACAGCCTGTTCATCTTCTAATTGGAATGAAATTTCTGGAGAGACCTTCCTTAATTTTAACAGGCTGCGGATGGTTGTAAGAGTAGAATTTTGCAGGATCAGCTTCTCTTCTGTCAGCGCATTTGGTTTAATGGAAGTTTCAGCACTAAGATGGTGTGCTTCTGGTATCACACAATAAAGCGGATCTTTTTTCAAATGGAAGATTTCCAAATCTGCAGCAGGAAGCATCAAAAAACCAAAATCTACGATTCCCTGTGAAATCCACTGTGAAATTTCCTCCTGTCTTCCTTCCTTAATGTCTACTTTAATATGAGGATATTGTTCGGTAAACTTTTTTACAATCCCAGGAAGCCATACAGCAGAAACAGAAGAGAATGTACCGACTCTTACCGTTCCGATTTCGAGTCCTTTTATTTCACCGGCCTCCTGAAGCATTTTTTTATTTAAATTTAAAATCTCCCTGATATACAGAAGCATCCGTTCGCCGTTTTCGGTCAGCCGGATCCCTGCTTTATTTCGGATCAACAACGAGAATCCCAAGTCTTTTTCCAAACTCGAAATGGCATGACTTACACCGGATTGGGAAATATTTAACGATTCACTTGCTTTGGTCAGGCTTCCAAGGTCTACTACGGTTTGAAATATTTCGTACTTGCCAATCGACAAACTCATCCCTCTTTACATTAGTTTTACTCATAATATAACATAATAAATGAATTATTTTCATCATCATTCGACAAAAAGGACTGCAAATGCAGGCTTCCTTTAAGATTGCTAATGCCGTCCCCTCTAAGACTGCTCAAGCATTCTCTTGTTATCTCAACAATTCTTCAATCGTTTCTTTCCATCTTGCAACAACTGCCGATGGATCCTTCAAGGCTATCTGGATTCCCGAAGTAATGTCTGCATATTTCGCCTGATCTTCTTTATAAAACTCCACCTTTGCCGCAAAACGCTCCAGTGGATGTTTGGCATCCTCTAGTACACCTAATGGAGATAATGCCAGACGAATATAATGAACCGTGCCCTTATAGACAGCCACTAATGTTGCCTTTTTCGCTCTGGTGCAGTTGTTGGTTGTAGTGGTTCCCGGCCATAATGCCAACCGTAAATTTTCTTTGTCCACGGCGACAACCTCCCCTGCACTGACCATTGCATTATGCGGCCAGCCGTCCTCCGTCACTGTCATCAAAAGCATCGCTTCATGCTGCTTGTTCTCAAGATTATTTCCATTTAGCAGCTCTAATAATTCATCGGATATTTTCAAAAGTTTGCACATCCTTTTAAAGACAGAGCTAGTCTGTTTTTTAGCCTGCGGTTGTTAATCTATTATATTATTTAATATATTTTGCCGGAAGAGCAGGCACATTTTCTGCATTTGGAATGTCTGCCGGGTTCACCTTAAACGCACGATTGTATTTTTCAGGATTCGTGATGGTTTCAGGTTCAATGGAACGCCATGTAAAAATACATACCGGGCACATATAAACCTCCCATGCACCTTCCACCGGTGACTTTGAGACAACTTCAGCTTTTTTTGATTCGCATCGCGGACAAGTATGCATATCCAACACTCCTTTTATCGTAATAATTCCCGTAAACGCTGTTCCCACTTCTCAACATTAACCGGAGAATCCAGCGGCTGTGAATAGTGGCCTCTTGTTTCAGGCGCCACAGGTGTAGTGGCATCGAGGACCATCTTGTGGGTGATTCCTGAAGGTGAAGAACCTGGATCGAGTGTAAGTACGGAAAGATCCGGAATAATGACCGCATCGTGCTTCGGATGCATTTTTGTTGAAAGGGCCCACATGACCTGAGGAAGGTTGAATGGATCCACATCCTCATCAACTACAATTACCAGTTTACAATAGCCCAGGCCATGCGGCGTTGTTAAAGCGCGCATACCCACTGCCTTCGCAAATCCGCCGTAGCGGCGCTTCGTGGAAATAATGGCGACGAGCCCATGCGTATACATGGCATTTACCGCTTCAATTTCATTAGGAAACGCTTCTTTTAATTGGTGGTATAGAGGTACGCTTGTATTAATGCCAATCATATAGTCTGTTTCTGTCCAAGGCATTCCTATATATAGATGTTCAAAAATGGGATTTTGACGGTGATATACACGATTGATTTTAATAACCGGCATGCTTCTTCCGCCTGAATAGTGCCCGGTGAACTCTCCAAATGGCCCTTCAAATTCACGGACTCCAGCCAAAAGCTCACCTTCAAGAACAACTTCAGCTCCCCATGGAATATCAAGGTCTGAATCCTTTGCTTTTACAATTCGGTAAGGCTCTCCCTGGATGGCACCGGCCATCTCGTATTCGGATTGATCGTAAAGCAACGGCGTAGCTGCTGCTGTTGTAATGGCAGGTTCGTTTCCTAGCGCAATGACTACAGGAAGGTTTTCACCACGTTCCTCAGCCTGGCGCAGGTGAATAGCAATATCATGCTGAGGAACCGGCTGGATCCCCAAGCGGTCTTTCCCTTTAACCTGCATGCGGTAAATACCGACGTTTTGTTTCCCAAAGTGCTCTGGATCATCAAGGTCACGTGAAATTACACACGCTTTATCAATATAAAACCCTCCGTCTCCCTGGTTCAAACGGAATAACGGGAGAATATCGAAAAGGTTGATGTTTTCTGTGATTTCCACTTCATGAAATGGTGCTGTTTCCTCCCGCTGAACAGGCATTGGAAACTGATCATACCGACGGGCAAATTCAAAGAACTGATCTTTTAACGGTGTGTTTTTTGGCAAACTCATCATCAGTGCATGGTTTGGCCATGAGCCCATTACGTTCATGGCTACTTTTGCATCGGTATATCCATAAATGTTATCAAACAGCATAGCCGGAGTCTCTGCGCCAAGCTTGCTCATCGCTTTGGTCGCTGCCGCAATGTCAGGTTCAGGCTTTACTTCATCATTTATAGTAAGAAGCTGCCCTTCTTTTTCTAATGTCGCAAGAAAATCACGAAAATCTTTATAAGCCATTTTTAGTCCTCCTGTTTCTTAGGTTTCATACCTTCCCAGCGTTTGGCTTCAGATAAATGAATATCGAATTGGTCCAGCGCCCGAAAAGCAATATGATCTACCATATCTCCAATATTTTCAGGATGATTGTAGAATGCAGGCATGGGCGGAAGAATGATGGTGCCCATGCGGGAAAGCTCGAGCATATTTTCAAGATGAATGTTATTCAATGGCGTCTCCCGGGTCATTAAGAGAAGCTTTTTTCTTTCTTTCAGCATGACATCGGCGGCACGTGTCAGCAGGTTATCGGCAAGTCCCATTCGGATGGAAGCCAGTGACTTCATACTGCATGGCGCCACAATCATGCCATCAACCCGGAAGGAGCCGCTGAAAATCCTTGCTGCCTGGTCTTTGTAGGAATAGCTGAAATCAGCCATCGCTTCTACTTCCTTCACGTTATAGGACGTTTCGAACGGAATATTAGCTGTTGCCCACGGGGACATCACCAGGTGGGTTTCGACATTCGCCTGCTTCAATAGCTCTAAAATGCGGATGCCAAAAATAACGCCAGTTGCACCAGTAATACCAACTATAATCCTCATTTGTTCCCACCTTTCTCGCTCGTAACATATGGCGTGTTCTACAAAAATAAGTATACTCTTCGCTTTTTAATAAATAAAATATATATAAATTATGCAATGCATATGTTTTACTTATGTAAAGGGTAAATTATATAAAGAGATTAGTGATAGAAAAAAGGAGAACTCATGGATATTCGTCAGCTTCGCTATTTTCAAACAATCATTGAAGAAAAACAAATAACAAAGGCGGCAAGAACTCTGCATATTGCCCAGCCGGCGCTAAGCCTGCAGCTGAAGCAAATGGAAGAAGAACTCGGTGTTCCACTAATTATCCGCGAGGGAAAACAGTGGCAGGTAACGGAAGCGGGCCAAACCCTGTATGAACGTTCCAAACAGCTGCTTCAATCGATTGATTCCATTAAGGGAGAACTTTCGGAAATCAAAGAAGGCATCACAGGAACGATCACCATTGGCACGTCCACTATCTGTGTATCCCATCTTGCCCCACACTTAACTAAATTTCATAATGAATTTCCGAAAGTGTACATAAAAATTTTCAATGGAGATACGTATTATCTGGAAGAACTTCTGCAGCAGAACATGATCGACATTGCTCTCCTTCTACTTCCCGTGGAAGGACGCAACTATGAAATCGTCCCACTGGAGGAAGATCCGTTTGTCGCGGTGATACCGAGACAATGGGAGAACCGATTTCCCAAAGATTCTATCAGCCTGAAGGAAGTCGCCCGGCAGGATCTCCTCTTGGGAAAAAGAAGGTCCGGTATAGGGATATATGAAAATATCCTTTCCCATTTCCATCATTATGACCTTCATCCCCATGTGGTTTTGGACGGGCCTGATATTTCTACGATTCTAACACTAGTGGCAACCGGTATGGGCATGACCATCATTCCCCGCTCAGAAATCCATCAGGCATACGATGGTAAATTCAAGGTAATGACAATCGAGGAGGCCTTTCTGCAGGCCAAACCGGCTATTGTCTGGATGAAGGACAAATATATGTCAAAGGCCAGCAGAAAGCTGATTGAGTATCTCGTAACCGAAAATTCAGCAGCTCCCCAAGACAGAAAAAACCCCTGATACCGAAGATACCTAGGGTTTTGGGTTTTAATACATGCTCATGTATTGTTCGCGTTCCCAAGGGTGAACTTGTATCCCCTTTTTAAGAACGTTTCAAATAACATTTACTCTCATTTTTATTACTCAGCATATTTGAATTAAAATATTGCAATAAAATTAATGAAAAACAAATGGTGCTTTCCTCCTTGAAGGAGGAAGGCATCTTTTTATTGAAATAAAGAGCAGGTTCTGAAAAATTTTTTTTAAAAGGATGTCGAGATAACCAATCTTCATTCGTTGTCTTCGTAGAGGGGGAAGAACATATGAAGGATTTTTCCATCCACCAAAGGATCGAAGCCGTTTGGAAAAAGGAGTCCGCTAAAATTATTGCTGTTTTAGCACGAATAGTCAGGGATATCGGTGTGGCGGAAGATCTTGCGCAAGACTCGCTGGTCATAGCGCTTGAAGTCTGGCCAGTTTCTGGTATCCCGAATAATCCTGGTGCATGGCTGATGACTGTGGCTAAAAGAAAAGCCATTGATTTACTTCGTCGAAAGAAACTTCTGGATCAAAAATATGAACATATGACTTATGAAATGAACACACTGCATGAACCTGACTGGATGGATGCTATTGAGGAGGATATCGGGGATAATCTGCTTCGGCTGATTTTCATGACATGTGATCCAGTATTGTCTAAAAATGCTCGTGTGGCCCTTACACTGAGATTGCTGGGTGGACTGACAACAGAAGAAATCGCGAATGCATTTCTTGTAAATGAAACGACGATTGCCCAGCGGATTGTTCGGGCAAAACGAACACTTGCAGCGGCCAACGTCTCTTTCGAAGTTCCTCGGAAAGCAGCATTTACTGAACGTCTTTCTTCCGTCCTGGAAGTGATCTATCTCATGTTCAACGAAGGATACTCGGCATCATCAGGTGATAAGCTGATACGAACAAATCTATGTGAAGAAGCATTAAGAATTGGAAGACTGTTAGCAGAACTAATTCCCAAAGAACCGGAAGTTCACGGTCTTGTTGCTCTAATGGAAATACAAGCATCTCGCTTTAAAGCAAGAACGAACAATAAAGGTGAGATAGTTTTACTTATGGATCAAAACCGGTCACTGTGGAATCAGGAACAAATAAACCGAGGTTTTTCTTCACTAAAAAAAGCGGAAGATTTAGGAGTCACTCTCGGAATGTATGGCTTGCAAGCTTCTATTGCAGCGTGCCATGCCAATGCGAGCTCACCAAAAGAAACCGATTGGGAGCGTATTTCAGCACTTTATGATGCACTTGTAGAAGTTGCTCCATCTCCAGTCGTGGAACTTAATCGTGCGGTTGCTATATCGAAGGTATATGGACCAGAGGCAGGGTTGGAGATTGTTGATTCTCTACTTTTGGATTCGGCGTTAAAGAATTATCATTTCCTCCAAAGCGTAAAGGGGAATTTTCTCCTGCAGCTAGGGAGAAAGAAGGAAGCATTTGATGAATTTCAACGTGCTGCATCGTTAACACATAATGTACAGGAAAAGAAACTCCTTTTGAAACAGGCTGAAGATTGTATGGAATAAAAAAATATATTTAAGCTTTGTCGATTTCTCAATTTGATGATCGTCGTATTTATAGATACAAAAAAATCGAGTAATTTAGGAGAGATGATTATGATATTTCTATGTATGGGTTATTTTATCCCTGAAAAAATGGATGCTCGCCCAAATGCAGAGATTGAGACAATTATGAGTGAATGCCAGCCACACCTTGAGAAGTTTTATGAAACTGGTAAGGTGATGATCGATGCGGGCTTGGAATTGGAGACAAAAAGCTTGCGCCGGGTGAACGGTAAGGTAACAGTAACAGATGGTCCTTTTACAGAAACGAAAGAACTGATCGGCAGTATTTTCCTTATCGAAGCAGAAGAAATGGATGAGGCGATTCAGCTGGCATCTCTTCACCCGACCACGCAAGTCAGCATAGGAGAGGAATTTGGCTGGCGCATCGAAATTCGTCCAGTTCATTATTTTAAGAACGATAAATAAGTTACCATAAGAAAGGCATCTCCTTGATGAGCTTCACCCCGTCAAATAGACAGTGGAAATATTAAAAAAACCGCTAAGCGGCTTCAGCTCTAAATTCTAGAGGGCTGTGGCGTATAATGTAGATATCCCTCATGAAAAAAGGAGAACTGAAAATGAGAAAACTCGTTCTATTTCTGCACGCATCGCTTGACGGTTTTGTAGAAGGGCCGAACGGTGAAATGGACATTGGCTGGATTTCCTACGATGCTGATTTGGAGAAACATGCGAAAGAAATTCTGAGTACTGCCGACACTGTCATTTGGGGGCGTGGGACTTATCAGATGATGCACAGTTACTGGCCATCTGTGCCTTCGAACCCATCAGCTTCGCAGCATGAACGGACTCATGCCGAGTGGATCGAAAAGACAGCCAAAATCGTATTTTCAACGACGCTGGAGAAAGTCGAATGGAACAATTCCAGACTGGTAAAAGAAAATGTCGAGGAAGAGATCAAGAACCTCAAACAGCAGCCAGGCAATGATATGGTCATCCTCGGCAGTCCCAGGTTCGCACACTACCTTATGCAGCTTGATTTAATAGATGAGTATAAAATTACGGTTTCTCCCGTCCTGATTGGCAGCGGGCTGCCGTTATTCCAAGGTCTCAAGGAGAAGATCAATCTTAAACTTATCGAAAACAAGACTTTTGATTCTGGAGCCATAGGTCTCGTTTACCAGACGATTAGATGACCTTGTCTCCTAAAGTAGATTACCCTTACTGATTACGTTAGCACAAAAGTCTAGGTCTCTCGAGTTCTTAGGCCGTCAATGCTTTTTTACGTGTCAGACTAATTCAGCTTGTCGGGTGATTGTTCCGTTTGAGCTTAGAGTAAGGAGAAGTGCCAAGTCGGACGCAATTTCAGGGCTTACCGTATATTTTCGTTAAAATGTTGCCAGTAACTCTTAAAGAAGAAGCAGGTGATATCAGCCTGCTTCTATTTGAATTCGCAGCCTTGTGCAGTTTCTGTTGAGGTTTCCTGCTGAATATCAGTCATTCGCATTCTCCACCACCAAACCCGATGTTCTAGTAGCCTTACAAAAGGATGAACGGTTCTAATTTTACAATATCAATTAGCCGTCAGTTCCATAAGAAAAAGCTGCCTTAAAGACAGCTTCGATTTCCAGCTTATGCGCCCGATTATTTAACAATTTGCTTTACTTACTTTCATTAATATTGGAGATGTTAATTGAAAACTCTTCAAAACTCAATTGTCCTAAGGCAAACTTCGTACTTTGAACAAATATACGTTCATTTTTAGTTAGTTCACGTTTTGCAACCTTTTCAATCCATTCGTGCTCTATGGGTAAAACATCTAAAACATCCTTTTGTTTTGAAAAAGCTTCATAGTATCTTAATCCAAATTTCCTTTGAGAAATACCATCAATATGTATGCCATCTGGATTTGCTGTTAAGCCTTTTGATGTGACAAAATAGCAATTTTTTTCGGTAAGTGCAACTTTAGATAATATCTGGTTTATTTCTTTATATTCTACAGCGCTTTTTCCAAATCCAACCTCTCCAAGATAATGTCCCAGCTCACCTATAATAATCGGGATATTTGGTGCATTCAATTCTTCTCTTAAGTGTTTAAATAACGAAAGTAATTTATCTTCATACGTCTTATATCGTTCTCCATAACTGTCGCTTTCTCCTTGATGCCACAGAATTCCCACTATTTCACTTGTTTCCATAGCGAATTTTGCTTCTGAAATCGCATGCCTTGTTAATGATCCATCAATTGCCCAATCATCAATAGAGCTTCCTCCCTCGGCACAGGGTATAACCCCAATGGAATGGCCTGGATGATCCTCTGACCAAGCCTGAGCAAAAGAGGCTGCCGGCCCAACACCAGATACGTGACGATCAAAATTTAACGGTTCCGCCGCCATTTGCCATCTGCCGTTTCGCAGCATTTTTATGTGCTCATTATAAATCGGAGACACATCCCCAATAAATCCTCTGCCTGCCATATTTGATTGTCCAATTAATAATATGGATTTCATACAAAACCTCTTCCTTTTTTAAAGATCTCAATTTAAGTCCTGCATTGGTGAATAACAATCATTTACTTAGTTTTTCATTATAGAGACTGATAGGATATACCTCTTCTTTTAATAAGTTATCTATTATTTGCTTTAATAACTGCGGCTCCCTCAAATCTTCTTTCTGAAATTTTGCAAAGTCATCCACCTTGATCCACATACTGTCAGTAATCCCCTCTTCTTCAAGCTTTAACCGACCAGCAGTAATCTCACCAATAAAATGAAAAAGGATGACTTGATTGTTTGTACTACTAATAAAATTATATACGCCAGTAGTACCAATCAGTTTTATGTCCAATCCTGTTTCTTCTTTTACTTCCCTCTGTGCAGCATTAAGAATGTCCTCACCATAGTCAATATGCCCACCCGGAAAGGTCCATTTATTCACTGCGGCAGGTTTATTCTCTCTTATGATCAAAACTTCATCGTCATTCATGATTGATGCAGTTGCAACTAAAACAATACCCTCTTTATACATCCATTTCCCCTCAATTCTTTATAAATATCACTTTTATTGAATCATTACCCTATTCAAAGGGACCATTCCGAACGTAATAGCGAATATTGATATTCATCAACCCACTTTCCTTTTGACATATAGTTCTGTAGCAAATGTCCTTCGCGTCTAAAACCTACACTTTCAAGTAAACGAATAGATTTGTCGTTTCTAACATCTGTAAATGCTATCACCTTGTGTTTTCCTAAAGTCTTAAATACATAATTTATTAAAGCTCTTACTGCTTCGCTAGCATAGCTTTTTCCCTGGTGTTCCCTAGCGAGAGTAAAACCAATTTCCACAATTCTAGGCTCATCTAAAAGACTGTGAAGAGCACAGTCTCCAATCAATTGGTTCGTCTCATTTAATGCTACCGCAAACTGAAACCAAGTGCCTGGTTGGTTTGGCATACCGCGCGATTGTTTTTCAACGAATAATTCAGCCTCATCATATTGATAATTCTCCCACGATTGAAATTTAGCCACTTCAGGAGTAGAACGATACAAATAAAAAGACTCAATATCTCGTTTTGAAAATTGCCTTAAAATTAACCGGTTTGTTCGTATATAAATACGTTCGCTATTATCCATTATTTTTGCACACCTTACCACATCAATTTTTTCTCGCTAGATTTGTCTTTAATTAGTTTTTGAAATGAAAATTTTATCGGTATCTATTCATTGTTATACGTGCAACTTAGTTTAAGTACCATTTTGTTCACACACTTCTTAAATTAACTAAAAAGATGCTTCACTACTAAATCTTGAGCAAAATAGAAGATTAGCCAACCACCGATTCCAAGACCTAATGAAGCAAATAAGTGAATGGAATATCTTAATGATAGTCCTATGATTAACAGCATAACTACTGTTCCGGGAAGCCCCCAAACCACTCCCATTGCAAACTTACTTATCTTGTCTATCTGTTCGCCTTGAGTATATAGCCATAGGATACTTAAAAGGCTAACAATTGGTAAAGCGGCAATGATTCCACCTTGTTCGGGGTACCTCCGTGAAAATTCTGTAATAACGCCAATTATTATGGCTGAGATAAGGATCTTAACTATTGCGAACATCTTTTGCTCTCTCCCATAGTAATGTAAAAGCCTCTAAGATAAGTTTCCTTTCTTCATCGCTCATTTGTTCAAATAGGATTTCTTTTAGTTTTTCTTCATCTAAATTTGAATGGCGATGAAGTACATCGCTTCCTATTTCGGAAAGCCTTAGAATAACCTTTCGCTCATCCTTGCTACTGCGAGTTTTAAATACATATTTTTTTCCCAGTAAACGTTTAATGTGCTCTGAAGCTGTGTTATGGGATACCTGAATCACATTAGCAATTTCTTTTATTCCTACTTCATCCTCTTTTTCAATAACTTGTAAGATTCGAATACCTTGGTGAGTAATTTTTTCTTGGTGGTTATAGCGTAACTGATAGTAAATATCCGTCCAAAGATGATTTAATACTTCGACTTCCTTATCCATAGTACCAACCCTTGCATCGTATTTTAAGATTATATCTTATACTACGATACAAATTGATAAATAGCAACTCTTTCATTAATCTGTCCCCTTAGTTCCATAAGAAAAAGCTGCCGTAAAGACAGCTTCGATCTTCAGCTAACGCAATTCATTACTTGTAAGGAAAATAATCTTTGATACATATGATTATTAAGTGCATTTTTAACCATTGAACGAGAGTAGATACGTCCTGAAGCACTTACTTCCCAATATAAAGTGTGATGAAATTTAGACCTTTTGATTATTAAATAAATAGCCATTCTATAACTTTACAAGAATGGCTTAAATTTCTTTGTATTCTTTTTAATCGTTATGACAATTGTTTTTTGTGAATGGTTCAAATAAGAAGAAATTCTTGCCTAACCTACAGTGACACCTAATGAATCAATGTTTTAGCTTTTGGTCGTGAGGAATCAAAAACAAGTTTGACATCAAAAAAATGTTTTAATACCTCGTTTTCTCCGACCAATGCTTCACGCATTCGTAAGCCATCCACATTAATACGGGCTTGTCTGAAGTAATGTGTGCCTAATTGAGACCAGGTAATTTTTGATGCGTCAACATTGGCATAGTAATCAAAGCCCTGGCTTTTCAAATAATGATATTTATTATTGGAATATTGCCTCCAATCTCCAATATCACTGCCAAAAGCGAAAATAATGATGTCTGTGCGTCCGACAATCGGTTCCACCTCTTGTTTCCATTTGGAGGTATCTTCTTTAAAGAGATTTAGGGATACTTTTTCTGCATTTAGGTGTCCCCAAGTATGAGAGGCAAATTTCCATCCTTCTTGTTTCATGGCATCGGCAACTTTTTTCGCTTGCAGCCGATCCTTTTTGATATTTAGATTTGGTTTATTACTATTTGGGCCATAGTCACTCTCTGACGTTCGATATCCCAAAACTCCGTTATACCCCGTTAACGCAATAATTCCTTTTGCTCCTTTATAAGAAAAATCCGGATGTTTGTCCACAAAATGATCTACGATAGGAACTAGATCGTAAGCACCTTGAACGACTTCCCCTTTTCTATTTATGTAGGTATTGGTAACATTTCCGTTGGTATCAAGGGTTAAGTTTTTGGCAAATCCGTCATTTTTCATGTATTCATAATAGCTAACATCATCTTGCGACAAAACCAATGGTTTTTTATTTGATGGCAATTTAATAGTTTGATAAACCATTTCCCCATTTTTGTTGAGTTTCGCAATATCCTGGATACTCACAAGGACGTATCCTTTCTCGTATAATTGATTTAAAATATTTTTAAATTCATTGATGGTCACCATGTAGTCTTGGTAACCTTGGGTCATGTCATCCCCGTCAAATGCTTTGGATGGGTCAACGATTAATGAGTGAAAAAATAAATGAGGGATCTTGCTTTTGTCTGTCCATGTCACAAGGTTTTTCTTTTGTTTTTCGTATGTACCTATGGCATTCTGAATGTCTTCATCTTTTAAAATACTTGATTTTTTTAATAGTGTTATAGCTTTTTGATAATCATATTGTTGGGCTGAGACTTTAGCTTTTGCTAATAAGCTTTCTTTTCTTTCTTTTCGTTCTATTTGTTCTATTTGTTTTATTTGTTCTTTCTTTTTTGATGAAGAAGTGGCCGATGATTGCTGGGTGGCGTTAGCGTCACATCCGGTTATAAAGATGAGTGTAAGAAATAAAAGGATTTTACCTTTTGTTAAAAAAGAATGCTTCATAATAAGTTAATCCCCTCCTATCTTATCCAAGTTTAGGTGTAAATAATTTCACAGTATGGAAATGTTTGACGTATATTATTGTCTTAATTTTACATTAAAGGGCTTAATTCCTGCATTATTGTAAAAAAAACAAATAAAATCGGTAGATTTACAATAATCATTTAATGTTCTATTAAGGGTTCCTTTTATTGAATAGCAAATACAGCCTTTTCAACAATTGGAATGGCTGTTTTTTTACACTTCACGCAAAGATTTTACAGAGTTGCGATTTGAATTTTGGCAGGCGTTGAACAAAATTGATAGTAGGTGACAAATACCTTACTCAAACCGCCCTGATTGAAAATAAAGTAGTAAAAAAAAGAGACCAAAAATTTGATCTCTTGTATGACTTATTTCTTAACACATTTGTTAGCATTCCAAAAATATTTGGTGGTTAAAATGTGATCAATTAGCATTTTGACTAATCAAAATGACCACCAACCAACAAACAAAAACCCCTGACACCATTGGTATCAAGAGTTTTGTATTTTGGTACATGCTCATGTATTGTTCGCGTTCCAAAGGGTGAACTGGTGTACGGAATAATAATTACAGTAATAATCAATGTTTGTCCTATATAAATCTCCATATAAAAAGCCTTGGCATATTCCTACACCAAGGCTTTTCGTTATTTAACCGATTGAAACTTCCATCTCGAACTTGATTAATATTAGGTTTTCAGGTGTTTTTGTATCGTTTCAAATCATTGGTATAATGGAATTTTTGATATTTCTTGTTTTATAATATTTCAAATAAAATATTGTGGGTATTCACAAAAAAAGATCTTAAAAGTTTAACAACTATGCGATAAAGTCGAGAACCCGCTTGATCACAAGTTTCGTCGCGTCAGCATCGTAAGATGGTAAACTGCTGAGAAATGCTCCCGATTGCGGAAGATTAAACTCTTCCAGTTTCCTCTCCAGAGACAACAAAATATCCTCAATTTACACACCGATCACTTAACAAGCCTTTGTTCTAACTCCTCTTTTTGGCGCAAGTGATGATGAAAATGCAATTCAACTAAATCATACCATTCTCTTGCATTCAGCCAGCCGAACGACATATGCTCGACTTTATAATTTGGGTTTATATCATCCACTTTAAATTCCCATTGGTTCAACCTTAGAATTACTTGATCAATTCTGCTGGTAAGCTTGTCATTGCTATCTGAATTATTTGGTGGGGTATTTAGTTCATCTGGTAATTTAAATTTAACCGGTGGAAACCCAAACTTAAATAATTTCTCAGCAAACTCCGTTTTCCCAAGATGTTGTACCTCATTCAAGGCGGAACATGTTTCCATATTATCTAGATAAGAATGGGATACAAGGATTAAATGGTCATACATTTGCCCAAGAGACCAAACCGCTTCTTCAGATTTATATCTTAGCTGTTCTAAAGAGTAATTTTGAAGCTCATTTTTATAAGTATTGATTAGTCTAAGTTCTCTCAATTAAATTCCTCCTTTGTATGAATTAACTCGAATCTAAATACTTTTTCTTCAGTCTACAATTTCTCCGCAGGTCACATTGGCCACAGCGCCTGTAATTGCACTGGCACGATCGGAAGCCATAAGGACTGCAGCATTCGCTACTTCTGCAAGTCTTGGCAACCGTTTTAGCAGTGTTTTTTCAGCGATTCCGGCCTCAAAATCTTCACGGGTAATTCGAGCATTGTCTGCATGTCGACGGAACACTTCATCAACACCGGGTGCGTCCGGAGAGCCAGCTGAACGTAGACAGACGACACGGATACCCAGCGGTCCAACCTCAATTGCCAGTTGACGACAAAAACCCTCGATCGCTGCTCCCGCAACTCCGAAACCACCTACATCTCGATAAGGTTTACGTGCGGCTTGGGCAGTTAGAGCCAGGATAACTCCTGCCTTTTGCTTAGCCATGTGTCGTGCTGCTGCAGTGGCAGTAATGAAATGAGTTTGCATAGCTGTAGCAATTGGGCTCACAAATTGCTCCTGTTCCATTTCCACGAGTGGAGCCCCCTGGGTTTCGCCAAGTCCAATGAGGTTAAATGCGACATCTACACTCCCGACTGTTTTTACCACTTGAGAGAGGTGATTTTCTACCGCCTGCTCGTCCAGAGCATTGACTTGAGCGGTCTCAACTACTCCTCCACGGTCAGTAATCTCCTTTGCTACCACATTAAGTCTTGTAAGAGTCCGACCCGCAATAAAGACCTTTGCCCCTTCTTCTGCGAATGCACGGGCAACGGAACCTCCGATTGCGCCTCCTGCACCATAAATCACGGTGTTTTTGTTCTTAAGTAACATTTTTGATTACTCCTTTTTATTTGACTCATCTATTAATGCTTACACTATATAGACGAACAGGCGATTAGAAAATCATCGGCATCCTGTATTTTTTCGACATGTACCATTACAATCAGATAGTTAAGTCTAGATTCGTAGGCAGTTCAAGGAGAGTATATAGTGCGGGATCGATGAAGGTATATACATGGATTATCCTATTATCCCGAATCTCGATCACATGGATATCCCACGGTACTAATTGTTCTTCGACTGAACTCCTCGCTGATTGAATGGCTCTTACGTTATGCCCTCAAATCAGTAACAGGAGGTATATGTCCGAGGTGTCGACCTATTGCTACAATCTGGCCTTTGTGGTGAAATTCATGTGTGATGGTGTGCGTAAACATGTAGAGTGGAGTTCTCGGTTCACGCTCATCTTGGAACGGAATTTTTACGATTAATGGAACCTTGTATCTGTTTTGGTATTTGTTAATGAACCGTTCGACTAATCTATCAATCTCAAGAAAAACTAATCGAATCTCGTTTTCATTATGAATTGCTGATTTAAACTCAGTTATTTGTAAGCCTTGGACACCAATCCAATACCTATAGCAATAAGCTACATGGGTTAGTAAATAGTGCATAGAGGCCCCTGAAAACTCGTCAAGTCCATGCACATAATCTTCGTATGGTATCGACTCACAGTAAGTAAACAACGCTTCTCTTGTACGCTTAACAAGGGCATATTGGTCTGTGAATGTGTTCATTCCTAATCTCCTTTTCTAATCTTCATTCATTTTGGATTCGTATGCGCGAACCTGTCGCAATGGAATATTCCGCAGTATCGTAACAACACTTCCCTCGGTCACCTAATCCATTCGTACTGCATCATGCAATTTTTCATTAAATTCTCTCCTCGTCGATTTTTTGACCAAATACTGCATCGATTGATGCTTATACTTATATAGACGAACGGACGACTGGAAAATCATCGGTCCAATAGATGTATTTTTTTATTTGATTTACCACAATTAAATAGTTATGTCTAGCTTAGTTGGCAGCCCTAGTCGGGAGTATATTGCGGGATGGATGAAGGTATGTACATGGTTTATCCTATTATCACGAATCTCGGGCACATGGATACCCCACGGTGCTAGTTGTTCATTCGATTGACCTCGAGCATACTGAGCAAGGGCAACTATACCATTGACTCTGGTTGGCAGCAATCGTGAGCCTGCACAGTGAGACCGAGTTAGTTCATAAAATGCGGCAAGATTCGCACGACCACTGATCCACATGACGAAAGGCGGCATCGATATGCTTCCGTCCTCATGAAAAAGCTCTATAAGCGCATCAATATCAGAGCGTTCAAAAGCATCGACATACCGGTCAATCAACCCCTGATTCACTTCCGCATCAACATCATTCAGTGCTTCCGATTTCAAGTTAGCACGATTAAGTGTCCGCCTTGCTCGCTGTAGCGCGCTATTGACTGAGGCAATTGACGTTTCTAATACTCTCGCGGTGTGACTGGCTGACCATCGGTACACATCTTGTAAAATAAGTACTGCACGCTGGCGTGGCGGCAGTGTTTGTAAAGCAGCTATAAATGCTAGACGAATGGTATCTTTCCGAATTGTCACATCAACTGGATCAATCATGTTGTCGGGTACTGGCCAGATCCAATCCGTCAAAGGCAATGTTTCCGTGGGCACCCGTACGGTCGACACCGGTTCTGAGAAGTCTATTGGTATTACTCGGCGTTTCGATCCTCTTACCTTATCCAAACATACGTTGGTAGCGATTCGATAGATCCAGGTCTTGGGAGAAGATTCATTGCGAAAACTGTCCCAACCCTTCCAAGCTCGAAGCATTGTATCTTGCACAGCATCCTCAGCGTCAAATACACATCCCAACATTCTGTAGCAGTAGGCGGTTAGCTCCGGTTGCAATTCTTCAACCCATGCCATATCAGGTGGCTTTTTGCTCATTTCATTTCACCGAACCTCTCATTGTGTTTCACTTCGGCCGATAAATCAACGTTAGGCATTGTTGATATATCGTAATATTCAGATAATAACCATTAGATAGTTTCCTATTACTGTAATAATGTTAGCCCACGATGATTAGAGGCGGTTACGGGCAATTAACAACGTTTCATCATTTGAATAATTACGAACTTTCTTCTGCTGCTGATAATCAATTATCCTTCAATCATTAGAGGAAACGACAAGTAATAAATCCAATCATACACAACCTTATATAGTCCGAATTTTCGGACTATATAAGGTTGATTTTTTATGGTCTTATTTCTACATTTTTCGTTAAAAAACCTGCTCTGGTTTTAAATTACGCATCAAATTTCCACATCAATTTCTCAAGCCTTTTTCTAGACAGCAAATTAGGAAACAATAGAAGATTTCACCAATTTACTTTCACTCTTTGTCACTAACGTGAGTATCTGCCTTAACTAATCTTCTTAAATTCACTTTAAGGAACATCAAAAGGCAACTTTCCCAAAGGGTCAGTTGCCTCCACCAAAACAACAAGCAAAAACCCCTTGACACCAATGGTGTCAAGGGGTTTTTGGTTTTAATACATGCTCATGTATTGTTCGCGTTCCCAAGGGTGAACCTGCGTACGGAACATATTTCAATCTATTTTTCCCTTTTAAAATATGTCCAAAAAGCTGTTATATCAGCTTTTTTAATTTATTGCTTTTCAAAATATTTATTATCTTTTTAAATTATTTTGGTCCGATTTTGGTCGAGATTTTGGTCCGTCAATAATCATATGTACGGATTTGACGAATGAAGTAGAGGATATCTTACCCACGTTAAGATTAATAAAAAAGGTGCAATAACAATTCCCAAAGCACTTGATGAGGAACTTGAACCTAAACTACATGTTCCTGACCACACTATACTCCAATTTTGAACTATATAATTCTAATCAATACAAATTAAGCAATGTTAATAACATAAGAATTTCATTTAACACTCAACCTGCGACATGGCAGTTTCAATTCAAAATTCACCCTTACCTTCTTCTTTTCAATGTTCCGAGTTATGCCCGTAATCCTCTGGAGCATTAAGTGCGAACTGGCAACAATTTAGCACGCCTTAATCTATCTTTATTTATCTATGACAAAATTTTATTGTCGTTGTTATTAAAGTAAAGCCCCCATTTGTTTAAATACAATATTTCAATTTCTTGCTACATACTGTGTATACACAGATTTTCAAGTGTCATCTTGATAATGCCTGTTTTAAGTTCCCGTATAGCTTAAGATTGGAAAAATCCAAACTAAGTTCTGTTATAGTTTTAGCCATATTTGGTGCTATTCCGGTGATAACAACTTCTATGCCTTGCATTTTTAACCCATGAAATAAGTCAAACAACAAAATACCGAGTTCTTTATCAAAATTTAAAACTCCAGAAAAGTCTATTATCAATTTTTGAACATGTTGTAGAGATGCTTGTCGTATTGTATTGTGCAGTAGATTATTCATGCGTGATGGCGAAAATTTTCCCACCAGTGGCATAACTGCATGAGTATTATTAATACAAACTATAGGGGCGGTGACATCATCCAGTTCTTGGTCCATCAAAAATTGAGCGATTTCCGCTTGGTCGTTGAACTTCTGTGTTGTCATTCGAATCGCTTCATCAAAAGCAAAGATAATATCTTCATAAATCTCCAGCCCTTGTTCCATTTCGCTTTTGTCAATGATTTCCGACTGTCGCAAAAATTTGAGCAATGACAACCGAAACGAGCTAAGTACAGCAACAGTCTGTTTTAATAGAACCCCTTTGTCGAAGAAGTAGTTTAGAGAATCATACCCCGTCTCATTTTCTGTGGTTTCTTCTTTGCTTATCAACATGCTTTTGGATACTCTGTCCAATAGCAAATGTAACATTTCAAAATGAATATCCAGGTCCCGGTTTGTAAATGTAATTTTCATGTCTTCTAATGTTTTTGGAAGCAATGTGTTGATAAGTTCTCTTTGATGACCATTTAAGTAATGTGCAACCTTATTTTGAAAACTCCCCAAAAAAATCACTCCTTGGTTGTTAACTCCATGCTATGTATGAATTCTATGTAACAAAAAAGATACCTGCTTTTTCAACTAACCTGCCCCTTTAGTTCCATAAAAAAAAGCCGCCTTATAGACAGCTCCAATCTTCAGCTAACGCACGTATTGCTTCAGGAAAGATGGGAGTAATATTGCCAAAATGACTTAAATAGCAAAGAAGATGGCCACAGCGAGCCAAGCTCTCTGAATAGATAAGTGTAAGGAGCACCAGAATCCCCCCCTAAAAACAAGAAAAACCCTTTTGCAAATAAAAGGGGTTGTCTACGGTTTTTAGTGGAATATTGAAACTTATTAACAGGGTGTAACCGATATAGGGGTTCCAATCCCAGGTGAGAAAGGAGCGGTTTGGAAAACGACCGTACCCCCCAAATCTCTTATCGTAATGGTAAGGGAGCCGTTTGGTGGAGGGTTCTCTGACATTTGCAGTTCATAGGTGAATGTGCCGCTAATACTTCCAGTTGCTGTTCCGATTCCAGTTACAACCAATCGAGAATTTTCATCCAGGCAACTTATTGATTGAATGGAGGTAGAAGTAAAGGAAAATGGAAAAGCTACGGAGGAAACCTGTACGTTAAAAGTACTACTGTCCTGTGAACAATTGTTACATATGAATGCAGTACCTCCCAAAGCTTGATTAGTCAAAGGAGGTACGATTGTTGTTACACCGCTATTGGCAAATGAACTTCCTTGGGCGTTAAGGATGGCGGACGAACAAGGACAGGCGGAGCCGGTTTGGATTGCAACCACCTGAATAGTATTGCAATTATATAATTGCAAACCGCCTGTTACCGTTAAAAAGGTGGCGTTACATGTGGAAGCGTCATAATTTACAAATCTAAGGTTTAGGATTCGATTTCCCGCTTGATCAATGATGGTTATTAGATCATTGTTTGGAACCAGTTTACTGATGATAGAGCAAGTACATTTTTTGCAAGGTTTATCCTTTTTAACCATAGTTGTGCGTCTCTCCTATTTATAGCGATTCAAGTATATTTAGTTTATTCAAAATCTTCATAATTTGTGTTCAACAATTGCACCCGTTTGTTTAAATACAATATTTCAATTTCTTGCTACATACTATGTATACTCAAGTGTTATCTTGATAATGCCTGTTTTAAGTTCCCGTATAGCTTAAGATTGGAAAAATCCAAACTAAGTTCTGTTATAGTTTTAGCCATATTTGGTGCTATTCCGGTGATAACAACTTCTATGCCTTGCATTTTTAACCCATGAATTAAGTCAAACAACAATATACCGAGTTCTTTATCAAAATAAAATTCCACATAAGTAAAAAAGTGATTAATTAAGAAAACGACATATTCCGGCAGCTTTGACGGTTTATGTGCAAGAATACAACTGCGACCTAAGCCAACTGATTTCATCACAATTTTACATCAGCCATAAAATAGGTTGATAAAAAAATAAATTTAGCCCTCTATTACCTCTGGTAGCTGAAGGGAGATTGTTAACCAGTCCTCTTCCAATTCAGCCCGTATTTGTCCTTGATGGAGTTCAATAATTGTTTTGGCGATTGCTAATCCAAGACCTGAACTTGTTTCTTCATAACGCGACTTATCGGTTCGGTAAAAACGGTCAAATAACCTTTCCATATCGGAAGGTTTAAGGTTAGCTGCATTGTTTGTAATAGAGAAGAAAGCTGCAGTGTCCACCACTTGAAGAGAAACGGTGATTGTTGAAAACTTAGTACTATATTTTTTTGCATTATCCAGCAGATTATCAAATACACGCGCCATTTTCTCTACATCCAATTTCATGATTACAGGTTCCTCAATGTTTACCTGAAGAATTAATTCTTCTTTTTCTAAGATAGGCACGTATTCCCCACACATTTGCCTAATCATAGCTCCAATGTCTACCTCTGATTTGTTCAACTCTATATGTGGGCTTGAAAGCCTGTTATACTCAAACAATTCATTTATCAGGCTCATAAGGTTCATCGACTTGGAGTAAATGATCTCTGTATATTCGGATGCTTGTTGAGCGTTCTTATACTTTCCTTTTCTGAGCAAATCAACATAACCAGTGATGGACGTCAATGGTGTTCTTAAATCATGTGAAACATTGGTAATCAGCTCGCTTTTCGCTTGCTCCAGCTGACGCTCGTTCTGAAGCTTTTCCTTCAGTCGATTAGACATTCCATTAATATTTCTACTTAGTTGAGTCAGTTCATCATTTCCCCTGATTTCGATTACCGTATCAAGATTTTCATCCGCCATAATTTGAACCTTTTGAGTAATATGCGTGATATAGCGGAGTTTCTTCCTTATTAAAAGTAAAAAGGAAATTATAAAACAGAAAACAGAAAAACCAATCATTGAGAAAGGTATCACACTATAACGCCATTGGTTTATACCAGGAACATAAAAGTCACTTAATAGCCTGCCAGTAACCGCAAGGATTACTAAGGAAATGAAATAGCTCAAAGAAATAGCTAGAAGAAGTTTAACGCTGAGTTTGTTCATTCGGCTAGATCTCATATTTTATACCCTACTCCCCATACGGTTTTGATATATATCGGATGCTTAGGATCCGCTTCAATTTTTTCTCTTATTTTTGTAATATGGACCATCACCGTATTGTCCGATTTGAACGAGTCTTCGTTCCATACCGCTTCATAAATTTTACTGACACTCATCACAATCCCTTTGTTCCGGGCGAGCAATTCCAGGATATCAAATTCTTTTGGCGTCAGCCTGACTTCCTTTTCTCCCACCTTCACTTGGCGAGATTCTGTGTTGATTAACAAATTGCCGATTTCTATTTCTGAGGTTGTAATGCCCCCTGTATTGTATTTCGTATATCTTCTCAGCTGGGATTTTACTCTTGCCATTAATTCTAGAGGATTAAATGGTTTGGTTAAGTAATCATCTGCTCCGGATGCAAGGCCTTGGATCTTATCCATATCCTCGGATTTTGCAGAGATCATGATAATAGGCATGTTCCTTTCTTCTCTTATTTTCATGCACGCTTGAATTCCATCCATTTCGGGCATCATTATGTCCAAAAGGATCAAGTCATAATGATTCTTTTTCAAAAGTTGAAGAGCTTCCTTAGCGCTTTCAGCTTTAATGGTGGTAAGCCCTTCATTATCCAAATATATAGAAATTAAATTTCTGATTTTCTCATCGTCATCTACGATCAGGATTTTTCCTTCCATATTTACACCTCATTTTTTCATACAGCAAAACACATAAGCTGGTGGGAGGTTTCGAAACTCCCTTGTTACTTTTACCTTTGGAAAAAAATCTTCAATCATTCTTTTTTTCATGTTTGTATATTGAAAAGTTATAAACTTCCCTTTGTCGCGCAGGGATTCTTGAACAACGGCTAAAATTTGAGTGGCCATTTCTTTTGGCAGACTTGCGAATGGTAAACCGGATACAACCGCATCAGCATACGGCAAATGATATTGTTCCATGTAAAAACTCAACTTCTCTGCAGATCCATGAACCACATAACAATGTTCAACATCTTGATACTTTTCTTTTAAATGCTTATAGAACGCCGCATTGTATTCGATGACTAGTAATACCGTTCCCTTCTTTCGCTTTTCAATTAACTGATCAGTAAATATGCCGGTTCCTGCACCTAACTCCACGATATACGAAGAGGCTGAGAAATCTATATCCTGAACCATTTTAGAAGCTAAATATTTCGAACTCGGGGAGATTGCTCCAACTGTCCGGGGCTTAACAAGATATTGTGAAACAAATGATAAATACACTTTACCACACTCCATAGGTTTGATTTGATAACATAACCATAAGGAGAGAATCTTAAAAATTCACTCTAGAAAAGATTAAGAATTATTAAGATTGAATTGAGTCTCTAGAATCTTCAGGTCATTTTCCCTTCAGTTTTTACGCTTAATTTCCGCCAATGGAACACCATAGCTGTAATTATAATTAAAGCTACAATCAAAGCTACGAGAGCCATGGGAGCAGAATTTACGACTGCCGTACCTGCAATGCTGTAAAGAATCACTAAAGGGACGGCCCCTGTTAAAACAGACAGCAAGAATATATTATATTTCATTCCTGTTGCCGCAGCTGTAAAACACGCTGCATCAGTTGGCATAAAGGGACAGACAACGGCAAATGCTAAAAACTTAGCACGATGTCGCTCTAACGACCTACACCACATGGGGTACTTTTTCTTAATTGTAATGTATAGGAACGAGCCTGAAAGCCACCTTCCCATTAAGTACACTATCGTTTCTCCCAATACAATCCCTAACAAGGATAATAAGATCGCTTGTAATGGTGAAAAAAGCAGACTGCCGATTAAAATACACAGGGATCCGGGAATGAACAGAACAAGTCTGGCCAAGAATAATCCAACAAAAACATATGGAGCCCAATTGTCATACACTTGAATAAAACCTTTGATATCCTCTATCCTCAAATGTGTAAACCCGACTTTCTTTCCTCCTGAAAATAGGATAATCCAAAGCAATACTATAACAATGACGGGGATGATTTTTTTCATTATTAACCTTCTTTCAGTCGATACTTCTTTGTTGATTTAAACTCATCAGTATTATCTAGTGGTTTGAAAACCATGGGATAGTGAATTTTAATCAAAAGTTGGCTATTCTCAATAGGCTTAGAATACACAGATAAACTTAAAAAACAGTGGGAGAAAACCTTAAGAATTCTTAAGATGAAACCTAAAAAGTATGCAAAAGAGTCCTTCTTCAGTTTAGTTACAACCCCACTTGATGACATACCTAAGCAGCGAGTGCTACGAGTTCTGAAATAAGCAAAAAAAAAAGAATGAGCGATGTTTACAATGCTCATTCTTTTTGTGTTTTTAAATACATCTTTTATCTAATAAAGGAAAAAGCAAACTTTCATATAGATTTATAATAAGATTGGATTATTGAATAAGGGGGAAAGTAAAAAAAGGCAATCCATATTTTAATGTTGTTGCTATGAGATGTACTAAACAATATCTAAGGAGGTGACT
The DNA here is from genome assembly GCF_030418125.1 of Fictibacillus fluitans. Lineage (GTDB taxonomy): Bacteria > Bacillota > Bacilli > Bacillales > Fictibacillaceae > Fictibacillus_C > Fictibacillus_C fluitans. The sequence goes on from NZ_JAUHTR010000001.1 coordinate 519,066, forward strand.
ACTTAAAAGATGTTTAATGAAGTATTTATACAGATTTTAACGTTACTTGGAATTTCAATCACTGTAATTGGGATTGCAAAATTTGCAGGAAAACCCTATCCAATTGCCCTTGTCCTAACAGGGTTAATTCTTGGTTTGGCTGATATACGCTTTTTGGATGAAACAAAAACATTTATTACCCAATCGCACATTTTCCAGGCTATCATTATTTCTTTGTTTTTACCCATACTTCTTGGGGATGCGGCAATTAAACTTCCATACAAGGATTTAAAAGAAGAACGAAAACCAGTAGCGCTTCTTGCCATGGGTGGAACTTTCCTGACATTCCTCGTTGTGGGGTTTGCTTCTTATTGGTTACTTGATATGCCAGTGGTTGCTGCTTTTACATTTGGTGCGCTCATGAGTGCAACAGACCCTATCAGTGTCATTTCCATATTTAAAAGCCTCGGCGTATCAAAAAGAATGGTCACGATTATTGAAGGTGAATCCCTTTTCAATGATGGTGTAGCAGTTGTTTTTTTCCAGATTTCTTCCCTTTATTTGCTCTCTTTTATCGACAGTGGATGGATTGGGCTTGGACAAGGGATTATAATGTTTTTGAAATTTAGTATTGGCGGCTTGCTCCTTGGTATCATTTTGGGATATCTATTTTCTCAAATCATTCGTCTTTATGATGATTATCCTTTAGAGATCGCCTTTTCAACGATGTTATTCTTCGGAAGTTATTTTATCGCTGAACATCTTCACATATCCGGTGTTATTGCAGTGGTTGTTGGAGGCATTATTTTTGGTAATTATGGAGCAAGAATTGGAATGTCCGAAATCACGAAAACAAATATAAATTCGTTTTGGGATTCAATTACACTAATCGCGAACTCACTTATCTTCTTAATGATCGGACTTGAAATAAAAAATATAGACCTTACAGACATGTGGAAACCTATTATCGTGTCAATCATTATTGTAATAGTAAGCAGAACATTAGCTGTCTATGCAACTCTAGGTTTTATAAAAAACATCGATCAAAAGGCAAAATTATTGCTTAACTGGGGTGGATTAAGAGGGAGTCTTTCCATAGCCCTTGCTTTGAGCTTACCCTCCTCTTTTCCCGGAAAAGAGGAAATCCTGGCATTGACTTTTGGTGTGGTGCTGTTTTCATTATTAATACAAGGTCTATCTATTGAATCACTAATTAAGAAACTAAATAGGAGTTCAAAACAAGCGGTTTCCAAAGACAAAAGACTGTAAGATATCCCCCCTTCTTTAGACGGAAGGGGGTTTTATTTTATCCGGTAAATAAATCACCATCTGGATAACGAATATTTGTTTTTGAAGCTTTAGCCAAGGAGAAAGCCATGGTTAATGGACCAATTTTACCAAACAGCATCACTATAATAATAACAAGCTTTCCGATATGATTTAGTTCCGCAGTGATTCCCATGGACAATCCAACGGTTCCAAACGCAGAAACCACTTCAAAGAAAATCTTTATAAAAGAGATTTTTTGAGTAATTGTCAGGATAAAAAATGCAAAGAAAATAAACAAAATGGAGATGGTGGTAATGGCCAAGGCCCTCATGACGACTTCGTTTCTAACGGTTCTATTACCAATTACCATTTCATTGTTCCCTTTTAAAAATGCCGTTACGGCATAGATTATGACAATTAATGTGGTGAGTTTGATTCCTCCCGCGGTAGAACCGCTTCCTGCTCCAATAAACATCAACATGATGGTAAACAGGATAGAGGAATCCTTCATTTGACCAATATCTATTGTATTAAAACCAGCAGTCCTTGGCGAGATGCCTTGAAAATATGCGGCCCACAATTTATCTGACAGGGGTAAACCTCCCAATGTATGAGGATTATGAAATTCTAACGCAAGGATACAAAAAATGGCGATCAGGTTTATGAGCAAGGTACCTATAATCATAACCCTTGAATGAAGTGAAAGTTTCTTAAATCGCCGATGCAACCAAACATCTACCAGAACAGTAAATCCAATGCCGCCAGTTATAATCAAAAATGTAATCACTAGGTTGACTAAAGGATCACCAACATATCTAGACAAACTGTCGGGCCATAAAGCAAATCCCGCATTATTGTAGGCACTTATTGTGTGGTAAACACTGTAGTAGATCCCTTTATTCCAACCCATATCTGGGACAAAACGAAAGCATAAAAGGACCACTCCTATAAATTGTATACTTAAAGAAAATATTACAAGATTCCTTACAAGACGTATAACTCCTCCTATAGAAGGCTGGTTTAATGATTCTTGCATAAGTTTCCTTTGTTTAATGCTAACTTTTTTACCTAACATAATCACGACCAACGCTGCAAAAGACATCAAGCCTAATCCACCCATTTGAATAAGACAGAGGATTACAATTTCTCCAAAAATGGAAAAAGTAGTTCCAGGGTCCAACGGCACCAGCCCAGTAACTGTAGCTGCAGATGTCGCCAAAAAGACGGAATCTATCCATGAAATGGGTTTCACTGTGGAAAAAGGAAGCTTTAAAAGCAAAGCACCCGATAACATAAAAACTAAAAAAAACACAGCCAGAAACTGTGGCGGAGATAGCGGTACAGGCCTCAGCCACAGTGGTTTCTTCCTATATGTATGTAAAGCCAACTTCTATTCATCTCCTTATTGCTAAAACCAAAATGATAAAACAACACCATTGTCCTCTCTGTTATTTTAACTAAAATTATTATAGTGTAAACGAATTTTTGATTCATCAGTAAATTCGATCAGGTCAAATGGGTTAGCGAAGGATTTATTATCGTACAATTAGCAAATTTACTCCTTTAGAATATAGCGCATCATATTATTTGATTTAATACAAATAAATATTGATATACATATACTCTAATAAAGAGGCCTATCCAGTTGCCGACATTATTCTTTAGCTTTGTAATGTTATAATTGTTTTATTAAATTTTAATTAGAATCCTGTTACAATTAAAAGCCCTCACCCTTGTTTCGTGGATGGCTTTCCTCTGTTGTATTACTCAGTATCACGCTCGGCACGTATAAATGAGAATTGAATTAAGGAGAAACGGGTGTAGTATATCTTCAAAAGGCTGTAATCAAAGTCCGGGAGGGAAATAAAATGTATGGATTCGATATCCGGACCAGTTGGGAAACATACTTGCTTTTTATTGTCCCTGTTTTATTTTTGTTGTTTTTGATTCCCGTCAAAATGCACAAAAGAAAAAATGCCCCTAAACTATATAAAAAATGGTTAGTATATAGAGAGATATTAATATTTTTGGTAGTTTCATTATTGATTCTCATAATAGCAATTGATTTTTAAACCTTTTATCCATCCATTAAAGAGATACGGTAGAACATCCTTTTCAGAGGAGTCATCTGATGCATTATCATCAGTTGCTTTTAGCCCTGTGCAAATACAAATTGCAAAAATGCTGTTGTATTATTTTTTTGACTAAAGGATTCTTATTTCTGCCAGTAAAAAAGATTTAAATCGGTTCAAGATCGGCACGTTATGACTAACATGATAGTAGCAAGCAATACTGCAAGTAAGCGCATATTTAAATACATTAAAAATGAGACTCAGGTGGTCAAAAGGTTGGCAGTTTATCGGTCGTGGTTACAGCTCTTTCTCAATGGAAAGAAAACGGGTTTTTGTCATGATACTTGTTGTCATTAATTTACTATCAAATCATCGGAAGTGATAGGATAAAAACAGCACCTCTTGTGTTGGTGTTTTGGGCCGATACAGTCCCGCCATGTGCTTCAATGATCACCTTGGAAATCGCAAGCCCAATTCCTGTTCCTCCATTGTTTCCTTTATAAAACCGTTCAAATACCTCCTGTTCAGTGCCGTTTACCAGCCCTTTTCCATCGTCCTCCACAGATAGTATTAACCACCTGCTTTTCGTACTCCAACTGATTGTAATCTCGCTTTCTGCATAACGAAGCGCATTTCCCAAAATATTATGCAGCGCCTGCTTTATTCGGTCAGCATCAGCCATCATTTTTACATCTGGACCATCTTTAACAAAAATATGGATGCCTTTATTCTCGCCCACTGGCCGTAAACTCGTAACGACCTGTTCCAGTAAAGTTACCAGTCTGATTTCTTTAAAGTGGTAGATTTCTTCTACATTCTCCAGCATGAGAAGCAGGCTCAGTTCTTCCACGATCTTTTTTAGCCGCTGGCTTTCGGCGATAATCGTCTCCAGGCTTTGTTTGACTTCCTCCCCCTCAATTACCCCGTCCATGATCCCTTCTGCATTTCCTTGAATCCCCATTAGCGGTGTCTTTAACTCATGAGAAGCATTTTGTAGGAAATCCTTTTGCTGCCGGTCATACTGCTTTATTTTTTCAGCGAGTCCACTAAAGCTTTCGGCAAGATCAGCAATTTCGTCTTTGGATGTCAGGTTCAGTGGCCGATAGGTTCCCTTTATTTGAAATTGCTGCATATGCGAACGCAGCTTTTGAATGGGCAGCGTAATACTTCGTTCGAGATATAATCCCATTAAAATAGCCGCAATAGCCGCGATAACCCATCCGATCATTTGCGTTTTTCTCATAATTGTCTTGAGCGCCTGGATGTTTTCCACTTTTGTGATCAACGTTACATATCCCTTGATTACACTTTTTTTGTTGTAAATCGGCAGGGTTTCAGCAACATACTGATCCTGCTTTTGTTGAAAGGACGCGGCTTCTTTTTCGGTCAGGTTGGTGAAAATAACCTGTTTCTGTTTGTCCCGGACCAGTATTCTCGATCCAAGCAGTTGCCCCGCTGTTTCCATCCTTTTTTCAACTACCCGGAGACGTACTGCCTCCTTTTTGATTGGTACATTGGAGAGAACTTCACTGACCGAGGAGGCATCTGAACGCAAATCCTTTCTTGCCTGGTTTAAAAGATACCTTTCAGAAAAAATCTGAAATGACACGGCAATAACGGAAAAAACAATCACCAAAATGATCCAGTACGACCACCGTATCTTTCTACCAATCTTCATGTTGTTCTTCCATTCTGTACCCATAGCCCCAAACGGTTGAAATGGCTATGGAAACCTTTGTAACTGTCAATTTTTTTCGAAGCCTTTTGACCAGATCATCGATCAGGCGGCCATCACCGGCATAGGTATAGCCCCATATTTTTTCAATCAGCTGCTCTCGTGTAAAGGGCTGTCCGGGATGTGAGAAGAGAAAAGAAAACAAATCATATTCTTTTGCAGTTAACGAAATTTCCGTCTCCCCTGCCTTCACTTGCCGAAGATTGAGATCGACTTTTACATTCCCCCATTCAGTGGGTTTCTGAGCATGAATCTTTTCTATCCTTTTAAAAATATTCTTTATTCGGGCTACCAGCTCCCTCGGACTGAAGGGCTTGGTTAAATAGTCATCTCCGCCCAGCTCAAGTCCGAGAATACGGTCAAGTTCCGCATCACGTGCTGAAATAAAGATAATCGGAATTTCACTCTTCCGTCGAATTTCTCTGCATAGCTCAATTCCATCGATCCCCGGCATCATAATATCCAGAACCAATAAATCCGGACGCAGTCTCAACATTTCTGCCTCTACCCCAAATCCCTCAGAAAAAACGGTTACCTTATATCCTTCTTTCTGCAAATACTTTTGAAGGATGTCTCGTATGCTTTTCTCATCATCAATCACAAAAATGTGTTTCACGGTACCTCACCTCACGTTTCTAGCATACTACATCCGCTTTCCCACCAAAAGAAGGAGGCAGCACAAGCTACCTCCCCAACATTATGCTTTATTCATGATACTGATCACTTTGGCGAGCATTTCTTTTTTCTTCTCCAATTCTTTGTTCAATGTGCTTTGCTTCTTCAGCACCATGTTCAAGTGTTCCTGTACTTTCTCTTTATTTCCACTTTTTATAGCTACTTTGAGTTCTTTTCGTTCAAGGCGAAGATCTTTTTGCAGTGAACTTATTTCCTTATTTTCATCCTTCAATTGCTTTTTGATTTCTTTTACTTTTTTTTTCTTATCCTTATCCAACTCTTTCATCGCTGTCTGCTTCAGGTCAATGAGTTTATCTTTTTGAGTCACCAATGCACTGTTCAAGGCCAGACGGTCTTTTTTTAGTTTGTTTGACTGGTGAAGCTCTACATCAAACTGCTTGGCCAGTTTCACTTTCTCGGGCTGGTTTTTCGTCTGGATCTCGACCTTCGGGATATCACTACTGTCGGCAAAAACGTGGGTGGTCCCAGCAATGCCTCCTGCACCAATCACACTCGCCAAAACAAATGCTGCTATTTTTTTCATTTTTTCTGCCTCCTTTAATTCAGTATAGGAACAGTATAGCCGGCAAATTTGGAAGGATTGAGAGAAAAGTGTGTGAAAAGTGTATGAATGATTCCGTGATCTTACCCATTTGCTTTACAATGTTATAATTGTTTTATTAACTCAAAAAAGGAGAGATTTGAATTTGAATTCTGTTCCAAATCCAATTAATCCAATTGCTATAGAATTTGGGCCTATTAGTATCCATTGGTATGGAGTTATCATCGCATTAGGCGCTAGTCTAGGCTTATACCTTGCGATTCATGAAGGTAAGAAAAGAGGGATAGCTTCAGATACTCTTGTCGATTTAATTATGTATGCGTTACCTATTGCTATCATTTCAGCACGGGTTTATTATGTTGTGTTTGAATGGCCATATTTTAAAAACCACCTTAATCAAATACCTGCGATTTGGAATGGAGGTATCGCGATTCACGGGGGCCTCATTGGGGCAATAGTTACTGCAATAATTTTCACGCGTAAAAGAAACATTAGTTTTTGGAAAGTAGCTGATATTACTGCTCCAGGAATATTATTAGCGCAAGCCATCGGACGTTGGGGGAATTTTATCAACCAAGAGGCGCATGGAGGGCCGGTTTCAAGAACTTTCCTTGAGCACTTACATCTTCCGGCATTTATAATTAATCAGATGTATATTGACGGCTTGTACTTCCACCCTACGTTCCTGTATGAATCTATTTGGAGTTTCACTGGAGTTATTATTCTTCTTACGATAAGAAAGAAATTCGCACTACAACTTGGTGAGTTGTTTTTATGCTATCTCGTTTGGTATTCAACGGGGCGCTTTTTCATTGAAGGAATGAGAACAGATAGCCTGATGCTCACACCGCATCTTAGAATGGCACAGGTCATTTCAATCCTCATTATAAGTTTCTGTATCACATTTGGCATTTTTAGGAAGTACAAATATCTATCTAAAGAAAGGTTTGCAAAATAAAACAATAAAATGAAGAAAAATGAAACCAACACCCCTGATTCTAAATACATACAACAGCACCTAGCAAATGAACGAACTTACCTTGCATGGGTGAGAACAAGTATAACCATCATTGGTGTAGGATTTTTAATAACAAATCTTCACTTTTCGATGGTATCAGAAAATAGACTATTTGAGGATTGGTTAGCGCAATTTATTGGGTTGGCATCGATTTTTATAGGAATTATTGCTTTAGTGATGTCTACCATTACCTTTTTTACGAAAGGAAAAAGTATTAACGAGCAAAAATTTAGGTTTCCAAGAAAATCGATACTCACCATTTCTATTGTACTTCTGCTTATCTTTATTATTTTTGGCATGTACTATTTGATTGCCTGGGAACTTCTATAGCTTTTAGATGGCGGTGCTTACCTAAAGCATCGCTTTGTTCATTCTTAAATGGATAGACAACAGAAAGGAACAAATCATGCACTCTCTATATTTATTCTATAGCAATCCGGTGGCTTTCAGCTTCTTTGGTTTTACGATCCATTGGAAGGGTATTATTACGATGACTGCAGTATTTGCAGGGATATTATACTGTATCCATGCCGGAAAAAAGAACTGGATTGGCAAGAAACAAATCTTTGAGCTATTCTTCATTGGCTTACCTCTTTCAATAGTAACTGCAAGAATTTATTATATAATTTTCAATTGGGGTTATTACAAATATAATCTTATTGAAATACCGATGTTATGGGAAGGGGGCATAGCTATTCATGGCGGGTTGATTGGTGCTTTTCTATTCTTATTCATGTATGCGCATAACATGGGCTTTTCTTTTTGGAGACTTGCAGACACAATTGCCCCAGGCCTGTTATTAGGACAATCTTTAGGACGATGGGCAAATTTAATTACACAGGAAGCGTATGGAGAAGCTGTAAACTTATCCTTCTTATATTCACTAAGATTACCGGATTTTATTATTGATCGACTTTTTATCTATGGCTCTTACCGTCACCCAACGTTCTTATATTCTTCCCTCTGGAACTTCATTGGTTTTCTCTTACTCCTTTTACTTAATGATAAGTATTTGAAAAAAGGGGAAGTGTTTTTAGTTTATTTATTGTGGAATTCTTTGGGCCGGTTCTGGATTGAAATATATAGGGCCGATAGCTTAATGATGGAAGATTTAAAAATAGCCCAAGCTTTTACTTTTCTTGTAACTTGTATATGCTTAATCACATTTCCCTATCGCAGAATCAAAGGAACAGCAGATCGTCATCCTTTATCATAATTGGGTCCGCAAATCATTTGTATACTATTTTCAAATTTGTTAACTTCAAGTAAAGATGAAAGGAATGAACTGCTATCAAAAAAAGTATGATAACTCTTCTTTCCGGCCCTTTATTGGTTTTAGGCTTAATCTATGCCTTTTATGAATCAGTAGACTCTACATGGAATACCAGTCAGCCAAAGAAAGAACAAGCTTATTTCTCTGGGATTTTATTACAAAAACAGATTGAGAGAACCTATTATAAATTTGATTATATTTCTTCTGCTCACCAAATCAAAAACATTCCGGTATTTTGGAATTACCTGGATGATATACATTTTAATAATCTCTCGGTACTATCCAACAATATCCCTGATGAATCTTTAACCAAAGATATTTCAAATATTGAAGAACTTGAGCAATTGATAAAAAAAGATAAGGACCCCAAAGCGGTAGTTTATCTTCATCGAATACTCAGTGATCTCACCCATAAAGAATCCCGCTATGGATTAACCTATACATTTGAAGGAGATAGGATCGATAAAGTTAATAATTTGATAGAAAAACAGTGATACAAAAATGACGTGCTGCCACATAGATTGGTCACACGTCATTTTATCTTGTCTTTCACTATTCATTCATTGAAGTGCGGCCGCTTCTGTTTATCAATATATTTAGCAATCGCCGCCGCTTCTGCTTTTGTTAGGCTCCCCGGTGAATCCATGGGCATATTCTCTAGAATAAATCCTGCAGCTTTGTTTGGATGAGACATGCCTGCTCCGTCATTGTAAGAATCCTCACCCCAGAGGGCAGGAGCAATATCTGAACCTTTCCCATCGGAGCCATGACATCTTAAACAATTTTGCTGGTAAAGTCTTTCCCCATCTTCATTCCCTGTATCAGGCATAGAATTCATCTCAATTGGCTGGAGCCACTCTGCGTTCTCAGGATCTTTTATATCCTTTGATAAAAATTCAATGTAGCTAACCATGTCCTTTAAATCAGAGCTGTACTCTGGCAGCTTTTCTCCATTCATACTTCTCACCATACATCCATTGATGCGGTCTGCTAAACTGATGACCTTTTTATCCCTTTCACTATAACTTGGATATTTTTTTGCAACACCAACAAACGACAAGCTTTGTGTAAGCCCTCCGTTTGTATGGCAGCTGACACAGCTCAAATGGTTTCCTGTGTAACCATTGAGTTCTTCCGCCGTGTTTACCATGATGTCTTTGCCGTGATTCACTTCCTCCTTTTTGAGCGGATCCTTAATTTGGTTAATATCCGGGTAGATAAACTGCTCTTGGTTGGTAATAGTCGCGATAACAGCTTCTGTTTTGCTTTTGAAGACGGTTTCACTAATTAACACAGCCATGATAAGCAAAAGAAACAACAACACGGAAAACGAAATAATAGCTTGTTTTTTCATAAAAATCCCACCTATTTACTTTTGTAAAAAGTATAGGTGGGATTTTTAAAGCTTTTATAAAGAACTGTCTTACAATTTCTAACTAAAGGATGATTATTTTTTTCTTCGCATCCAACCGGAATAACCGCCTTCCAGGTTTAAAACATTAGTTATTCCACTCGCTTGTAAAATACTAACACCAATTGCAGACCTCATCCCTGACCCGCATTGTGAAATGATAGTTTTGTCCTTCGGTACTTCATCTACTCTGTCCGGCAGCTCTCCAAGCATAATGTGCTGCGCTCCCTCAATATGGCCTGATTCCCATTCGGACTGGCTTCTAACATCAACCACCTGCGCATTTTGCTCGTTCATTAATTTCTCTGCCTCATCCGGAGAAATTTGCTTATAGGTTTCCAGATGATCCGCCTGGTTAACAATAGAATCTTGCGCGTAACCGGCCAGGTTGTCGACCCCAATGGAATATAAAGCGGTAATTGCCTCATCTGCTCTGCCTTCTTCAGCAATAAAATATACCTCACCCTGGTCTTTAACAAGCCAGCCAGCCCAATTGGAAAGTGTTTTGTTCAAGGGAATATTAATGGTTCCTGGAATGTGCCCTTCAGCAAAGATTGCAGAATCACGGGTATCAATAACTTGTTTCTCTTCTTCCAGCAACTTTCCCAGTTCCTCGAATGAAGAAATGGAAGAAAGCTCAGGTAAATCTTTTATCAAGGGTGCACCTGCTTTATTCACTCTTTTCATGCGTGCGAAATAGGTTGGTGGCTCAGGCTGATTTTCCAAAAGCTGATGAATAAAACTATTTTTATCTGTTTCCTTCAATGCCCAATTTACCTGTTTCTCATATCCTACCGTTGAAGTTGGCACCGCACCAAGCGATTTACCACAAGCACTCCCCGCACCATGGCCTGGCCAAATTTGCAAGTAATCAGGCAACTCTTTAAAGGCTTGAATCGAATCATACATATCTTTCGCTGCCTTCTCAGTTGAACCAGTCACCCCTGCTGCCTTTTCCAATAAATCCGGACGGCCCACGTCTCCAACAAATACAAAATCTCCAGTAAATATGCCCATTGGCTTTTTGATTTCCGTTGCCTCATCTGTAAGCAGGAATGAAAGACTTTCTGGTGTGTGCCCCGGGGTATGCAGAGTATGAAAGCTGACCTTTCCAATTTTAAAAGACTCTCCGTTCTTTAATAATTGGTGTTCCACACTGTCTAAATTTTCATATTTCCAATCTTGATCTCCTTCATCCGACAGGAACAATTTTGCTCCTGTTCTTGCAGCTAACTCCCGGGAACCACTGACAAAATCAGCGTGAATATGTGTTTCTATTGAACCCACAATTTTTAACCCTTCTTTTTTCGCTTCCTGCAAATAAGGATCAATATCCCTCATTGGATCAATAATTACTGCCTCACCTGTACCCTGGCATGCGACCAGATAGGAAGCCTGGGCCAGTTTGTCATCATAAAAGTATTTTAAAAGCACATTAACACCTCACGATAAAATTAAGTTCACACTTACATCTTTCCTTTGAGCATTCCGTGCCAATACATCAGCGGCAGAAAATTCTTCTTTAATAGATACATGCTGTATCTTTCTTTTGCCTGATTGAACGGCATTGTTTCAATAGGATTTTTATCATAATCAAATTCAGCCAGAATTAACTTGTTATAGCCTGTGACAAGCGGACAAGAAGTATAACCGTCATAATTTAAATCTGGCAGCTTCCCTTGCATAACAGAAATAAGATTCCGCGCTGCCAAAGGGGCCTGCTTTCGGATCGCGGCCCCCGTTTTTGAAGTGGGGAGACTGCTATTGTCACCTAATGCAAAGATATTTTTATATCGATTATGCTGCAGGGTGTATTTGTCCACATCCACCCAACCCTTTTCATCTGCCAATTTACTCTTTCGAATAAATGCGGGGGCTTGCATGGGAGGAGTAACATGCAGCAGCTCGTACCTGATTGACTCATCCTGGCCAGTATCAAGATTCTTAAACACTGCCTCTCTTTGATCCGGCCGGATTTCAATCAAATTTCTCCTGTAATTCACCTTTATGTTTCTTTTTTTCACCACTTCTTCTAATGCTGCTCTGTACTTGTCTACATCAAATATAGCCGGATTTGCTGTTCCAAAAATCACCTCTGACTCATTTCTAATGCCAGACCGATTAAGATAATCTTCAGCTAAATACATGATTTTTTGTGGTGCTCCACCACATTTCACTGGTGTGGCGGGATGAGTAAAAATTGCATTCCCACCCTTGAAATTCCTGATCAATTCCCACGTATAATTTACATGCTCAAAAGAATAGTTACTGCATACCCCTTTTTTACCCAAGGTTTCCTTTAAACCCTTTACGCCATCCCAGTTAATTTCAATGCCTGCAGCGACTACCAGGAATTCATATCCTATTTTTTTGCCGCTGTTGGTTGATACAGTATTCTCTTCCGGATCAAATGCTTCAACTGTTTCCCTCAGCCAATCGGCTCCCTTTGGAATGACTGTAGACATATCCTTTTCTGTGGCTTCCTTTTCCGTTACACCTGCCCCTACCAATGTCCATAGTGGCTGATAATAGTGTTTAAGAGCCGGATCAATAATGACAATATGATCCCGTAACTCTGGTTCCAGCCTTAAGAGCCTCGCAACAATTGAGATTCCACCCGATCCTGCTCCCACAATAACTACCTTGTAATGATTATGCACTATACTTCCTCCCCTCGTATTAAGCAAAGGAAAAAGGAACACATTTCAATTTCTTTTAATGTGTTCCTTCTTTTTTCACTGGCATTTTTCCATTACTGCTATCAGTCGGTCTTCGATTTGTTTCGCCTTATCCTGTAAAACTTGATCGTTAAGCATATTGATTAGAGCTGACGGTTTGGGCATTCCAATTTTAGTTTTTGATTCACTTTCATAAACGACCATCTTACAGGGCAAGAAATATCCCGCCATTTCGTTTTGCTCAAGAACTTCCTTGGCTTCTTTCGGATTGCAAACTTCCAGTACCTTGAAATTTTTACTTAATTCTAATCCTTTTTCTTCAAGTTTATCTTTTAAATTCAAAGACCATAAAACCCCGAATCCTTCTTCAGATAGAATGCGTTCCAGCTTCTCTGCATTTTGATCCACAGTGCCTTCAACTTCAATCGTGTAATCAAACATATTCAAACCTCCTTATTTTATCGACAATATACTATACCCTACACCGTATTTTTTATGCATCTTTCGCCAGGATTTAACGGGATTTCAAACCAGAACGTATGAATATTACCATCCGTTTGCAGACCTATTTTCCCGTTATGAAGTTCGACTATCTCACTAACGATTGAAAGTCCCAACCCCGCTCCGCCAGTTCTTTTTGTCCTGGAGGGATCTGGCCGATAAAATCGTTCAAAAAGATGTACCTGATCTTCTGGAGAAATTCTTTCTCCTTCATTGCTGACTTCGACCCGGTAGAAGTGGTTTGTTTGATATCCATTAATATGAATCCATCTTTCTAAGTTATAAAAATATGCATTATCAAAAAGATTTGACAATATTTGTTTGATTCCGTCCTGATGAAAATATACTGAGCTTTCCTCAAGGTCGGTTGTCACCGTAATACCCTTTTGATTGAATTTCCATCGAAATAGCTGAATAGCCTCCCTGATTTCTTCATGGATATCTCCCTTTTTGAATGCTTTTTCTTTCATCCCCTTTGTTTCTTCCCAATCATTTAGATCGGTTAATTGTTCGACAAGGCGGATCATCCGTTTTGATTCTTCCAGAAGCGAATGGTATACCGCTGGTTCCCCTGAAATAACCCCTGCAGATAAACCTTCCATATATCCATTTAAATTGGTTAAAGGCGTTCGGATTTCATGGGAAAAGTCACGAAGCATTTTATTTCTTCTCTGTTTGGATTCTTTAAGTACTTCTACCATTTGATTAAAAGAAATAGTGAGCTGGCCAATTTCATCAGCACCCCTGGTTGCCAATTCAACCGGAAACTCCCCTTGTTTAATCAGATGTGCTGATTTAGACAGCTGAACGAGCGGTTTTATCCATTTGTTCACAAAATAATAATTGATTAAAACAGCTGAGAGAAACAAAAGAAAACCCACAAATACTACATATTTTCCTAATTCAGAACTTAACTTTTGACCGGCCAGGTTTTGGTCGTTAACAAGCGTGCAGGCATAATGTTTTAAAGGGACCGCAGTAAAAAGCACCACTAAAGCAATAAGCCATATATTCATGAAAATCAACCTGGGAAGAACGTTTCTCGATTTATACTTGTTAATAAGCTGCAAATCGGTACCCCATTCCACGGATGGTTTCAATAAAATCAACCTCGGACTTCTCCCTCAGTTTTTCCCTCAGTTTGCCCACATGAACATCTATGGTCCTGTCGATCACATTTCTCTCCTGGTTGGGATAAAGTTCATCCAAAATTTGATCTCTGGACAAAATCCGGTTCGGATTTTTCATTAAATAATATAGAAGCTTAAATTCATGGGTAGTCAGGTTAATGGGAGTTCCTTCAAACTTTACTTCTTTCTTGATGGGTTTAATTGTTAATCCCCGATATGAAATTTTATTGCAGTGATTTTCTGTTCTCCTTAATACTGTCTCCACCCTGGCTACCAGTTCTCCAGGACTGAAGGGCTTTGTCACATAATCATCTGCTCCCATTTTTAAACCATTGATCCTGTCTGCCTCAGATGTCTTTGCTGTAACCATAATCAGGGGAATTTCGCTTTTCTGATCTGTTCTTACCCACGTACACAAATCTTCACCTTGGATAAAAGGAAGCATAAGATCAACAATCATAAAACAAGGATCCATTTTTAAAAATACTTCTTTTGCCTGTCTTCCATCCTCAGCTTCCCAGATTTCAAAACCGGCATTAACAAGATAAAGCTTCATTAGATTCCTGATTTTTTCATCATCTTCAACAATTAAAATGGATTTTCCTTTCAACATACCATCATTCACTCCATGCTAATCGATGGACTCCATCGTTTTCTGCAAAAACTCTTTACTCATTGGACCAACCACTTTTTTCATGATCACACCTTTTTTATTTATAATATAAGACGTTGGAATGGAAAAAGCTTGATACATTTCTCCTGCTTTTCCTTCATCATCCATTGCAATAGGAAAGGTAAGATCATTTTCTTTTACAAATTGTTTTGGGGCATTTACATCCTTTTCTAATTTCGTTAGATTAACCGCTATAATTTCCGTATCTTTACGTTCTTGCTCTTCATAAAAGGCCTGCATGTGTGGCATTTCAGCTTTACATGGGGGGCACCAGCTTGCCCACAAATTAATGACGACCTTTTTTCCTCTGTAATCCGTAAGCTTTATGGGTTTCCCACTTAAGCTGGATAATTGAAAATCAGGTGCGGTATCTCCTTCGTTGATTCCGGTTTTACCGCTTGATGTAACCGGCTGATCCTCCACTTGTTGGACCGATTCTGTCTCTGTTACGCTAGTTGATTCGGTCTTTTCATCATTCATCATCTTTTTTTCGTAATCATAAAAGCCCAATACCACTAGAAAGATTAAGGCAATAATAAACGGCAGTATCCTTTTCACTTTATCTTCTCCCTTTCATCCTTAACTTGTCGTAATATAGGTCAACCAGGATGTGATTTTCTGCATCTGCCCAGTAAAAAGCAGAATCCCCATAAACATTAAAATCCATCCACTGGCTAAGGAAATCCTGGGTATCCATTTATTGATGCGCTTCGTCACCTTTAAGGAATAGCCAACCGCTAATGAAAGCACTAAAAAGGGAACCCCCAGTCCTAATGAGTACACAAATAACATGAACATCCCTTTATAGACCGTATCAGAAGAACTGGCCATAAGAAGAATGGAAGAAAGAGCCAAGCCTACACACGGCGTCCATCCTGCGCCAAATGCAATCCCCATAATAAACGATGTAATCGCATTTTTTCGGTTCGTTTTTTGTGTTTTGTATGTAATTTTTCGTTCCATCATTAAAAACGATAACTTGAGATACCCAGCCATCTGCAGACCAAAAATAACCACTAATATGCCACTCAATTTCTCAATGACTATCCGGTATTCAGCAAAAAACTGCCCCAAAGCACTGGCTGAAGCACCCATTGCGACAAAAATAATACTGAACCCCGCAATAAACGCCACTGAGCGAATCACAATGACATTTTTACCGGCATTAACTCTCCCGTCTTTAATCGTACCTCCGGTGAGATGGGCTGTGTACGCCGGCAGGAGAGGAAAAATACAAGGCGAGAAGAACGAAATCATGCCTCCTGTAAACGCTAATAAAAGAGTAATATCCTTCATCATTCATTACCTCCTTGCCTGTATCTTTTCATTTCTATTTAAAGATTTGATAAAGTCGTACGTTCCTTTCCGTTAAAAACAAAGCAAACAGACCCATTCCATATATAACAAAAAAAGAAGAAGACGTATTCCACTGATTAAAGGTAAAGTAAGAAAACAGCACCTCTATAGCAGCCAGAAGAACAGCTTTTATCAGACTGGAAAATGTGGCTGCCTCCGATTTATCCACGTGGTTCCAAAGTAAAAAAACAATAAGAACAGCACTATTATAAAGAAGCAACAGCGAGAAATCATTGCCCACAATAACCGCTAGTTCATATGCCAACAGACCGACTATCCAAACACGTAAAAGCGAATGGAACCAGTCAATTTTTACACCTTTTGTCTTTATGATGAAATACGCAAAAAACATCGCCTCTCCCAGCAAGAATCCTTTTTCACCACCTGAAAAGTACAGAAGAGATAACAGACTTTTACTAAGAAGAGGAAAGTAAAAAATAATAACACTCAATTTCCAAACAAATAACCATAAAATTAATCCATTCGTATACCCCTCAAATACCTGTTTTCTATTTCCTCTTTCCAAGGTGAAAAACAAATATACATATGTAACGAAAACAGCTACTGCAATCTGAATAAAAATAAATGGTATGGTGTATAATCCAACAGTTATATCATCCATATCTTGCTCCTTCTTAAAAATAAAACAAGAGCCGTCTAGTGACTCTTGTTTAATGGTGTAGAAACGGTTTCGATCATGTACTCATTAGTACCAAGCATTCATTCCGCCTTTGACATTCACAACTGATTGAAATCCGGCTTTCTTGAGGATCTTACTTGCTTTCATGCTTCTCATGCCGCTCTGGCAAATGACAATTACCTCTTTGTCTTTCGATAAAGCATCCATCTTTTTAGATAAATCAAACAGCGGTATATTTTTAAACTGACGAATATGATTTCCTCTGTATTCTCCAGGTGTTCTTACATCAATAAACTGTGTACCTTTTTGATGGATTCTCTCTTTTAACTCCGCTGCTGAAATATTATGGACTCCTTCTACCGGCATTAGTTTCCAAACAAAAAAGAGAACAATGACAGCGATTAGGATAACGTTGATCAACATATTTCTTCACTCCTATGACCTTTAATCCTCAATAAAAGTATCATCTTTCCCTTCTATTGATTCTGTAATTCGAATACTTCCCATTAGAGATTGGGCCATTGAACAATTTTTAATGGCCGTCTTTAAAGATTTCTCCAGTGTTTCCTGAACAAGTGCTTCACCATTGATCAGAAAATGGAGATGAATTTCACGTATTTTTTTTGGACCTTCTTCGTCCCTCACGATAGAGGCATCTATTTCAATAGTAGAAAATGAGATTCGTTTCTTTTCAAGCACTTTCCGAAGCACCCCGCCACTGCACCCAGCTACAGCGTTGACTAATAATTCAACCGGACGAAAGCCATAATTTGCATCCCCCGATATATTCAATACTCCATAATCTAATTCTGTTTTAAACCCAGAGATTTGTTTCATTTTAAGTTTCATGTTTATCACTCCTCTTCACCATTTTCCTTATCAAATTTAAAGAAATGATAAATTAGGTAGAATTTAAAGAAGAACATCCCACCAAATTTTTAAGGAAGTAAGAACAATCAGGACAGCCAATAGTATTTTTAAGGTTTTTGAATTTAACTTTTGGCCCACCACTGCCCCTAAAGGTGAAGCTGCCAGACTTGCAATGACAATGATTACTGTTGGCCATAACAACACCTGATGAGTGATCAACTTACCTGCAGTTGCGCCAATCGATGAAATAAACGTAATGGCCAATGAAGTTGCTATCGTGATTCTGGTTGGGATTTTCAATACGACAAGCATAACCGGAACCAGGATAAACGCTCCTCCTGCTCCAACAATCCCTGCAGATATTCCTACCAGAAACGCAATGAGAACACCCAGCCATTTGTTATATTGGGTATCATCAAACCTTTCCTCACTGACTTCTTTTTTTGGAAGAAACATCATTACCGCAGCGATCGTAGCTAATAATGCATAGATGATATTGATTTGATTCTCGCTAAAGAGGTTGGATAGAAAACTACCGATTAAACTTCCTGCTAATACACCAGCACCCATATAAATAATGAGTGATTTATTAATGTAACCGCCTTTACGATAGGCCCAAACGCCTGTTATTGTTGCGAATAGAACTTGAACTGCAACCATTCCTGACACTTGATGTGCCGAGAAATTTGCCACACCTAAGATTGCAGGCAAATACAAAAGAATGGGATAATTAACAATGGCTCCGCCAATCCCGAGCATCCCTGAAATAAAAGATCCAATAAACCCCAGGATAAACAATACGATTACTACTTCGATACCCATCGTTTTGCCTCCTCATTTCCCCAGCCCAGCAAATTATATGCCCCTCGGGGTATTAAAACAACTTGTAAAAAAGGAGGTATTTCACCTCCTTTTTTTGTTATCCTTTTTTGATCCAAAATTTTAGGACATCATTTTCCGCCTGATGATCAAGAAGTTCGTGACCGGATGATTTTGCCCAGGCTGTTAAATCACTTAAAGCGCCTTTGTCCGTTGCGTGAATCTCAAGAATATCACCACTATTTAAGGTATCCATCATCTTTTTTGTACGTACAATAGGCATTGGACAAGCGAGTCCTTTTGCATCTAAAACTTGAGTTGATTCCATTCTAACATCTCCCACTTTTTTTATTCTGTTATCGCACAACGATTGGGGCCAATTTCCATTTCTCTTTGGCTTTCTTCATCAGGATTAATTTTCCCCATATTCGTTTGGCGAATTTCTTGGTATGCATTTGGCTGAGGAGGAAGATTTTCCGAAACGGCTTTTCTGAATTCTTCTTCATCCTGGATATTCAACCCTTCATTTTTTTCAAATAACACACTTAATTTTTCTTGAACTACACCGTTCTCATTCAATTCACTCATTTTCCCAAAATGGGCAGGGAGAACGATCAAGTCATCAGAGAGCTCTTTATATTTTGTATATAAAGTGGTTCTGAGATCACCTACCCAATCCTCAGCTTTCCCTGCCAAATCTGGTCGGCCTATTGAGTCAACAAACAAAATATCTCCAGATAGTAAATAGTTATCATCGATCATTAGAGACGTACTTCCGATTGTGTGGCCAGGTGAATATAAAGCTTGAATGGTAATGTTACTCTCACCGACTTTAATTTCCTGTCCGTCTTCTAACGGTTCATAACTAAACGTCACTTCTTCTGCATCTTTAGAAGGCAGCCAGTATTTACCCCCTGTTTTTTCAGCCAGCTTTCTACCGCCAGAAATATGATCGGCATGCAGGTGAGTATCAATCAGATGCGTAATTTTTAGATTTTTTTGTGCCGCAAACTCTTCATAGGCATCCGTCATTCTTGCTGAGTCGATAATGGCTGCTTCTCCTTGTGATGCAACAAAGTAAGATAAACAGCCTTTACCGATCCGGTTAAATTGATATAGTTCTCCCCCACTTTTTAAATCTCCAACTTTTACTGGTTGAAGATATTCACTCCATGCTTTCATTCCGCCTTCGAGATAAAAAACCTTCTCTCTTCCGGCTTCATCGAGCATGTCTGCTACCATTTTTGATGAACCTTCTTTGGCACAAACCACTAATATATCCTGGTCGCTTGGCAGATGGTCCAGTATTTCTTCTACACCATCGATTAAATCAAAATAAGGCTTATTGATTGAAGTAACATTTTTACCTTCAATTTTCCAGTTGTTAAAGTCACCTTCATTTCTTACATCAAGGATAAATAAGTTACCTTCCAAAACACGTTTTGCTACTTCTTTTGCAGTTAATGGATAAATCATTAATATAACCTCCGCCTATTAAAACGTTAAAGTGATATTGGCATCTTTGGCAAACTCAATAAAGGTCATTGCTCCACCGACATCAATACCCTCAATAAAATCTTCTTTCTTCAAATTCATGACGTCCATCGTCATTTGGCATGCAATAATTTTCACACCCATTTCGACGGCCATTTCTACCAGCTCAGGAATAGCCGGAACATTTGCCGATTTGAATCCTTCAGCAAACTGTTCTTTGCCAGCAGGAAGCGGCAAATTTTGATGCGCTTGTTTATGAATCAAATTCAACCCTTCAAATGTAAAAAATATGGTAACTTCCTGATCAGCAGAAGCCGCTGCCGTTGCGATATTAAACACTTTGTATGCATCGAAAAGTCCACCATTGCTTGAGATAATTGCTACTTTGTTTGACATTATTTGTCTCCTCCTTGGAATTTTTCAACTGGGCCCATCCATTCTGACATGCCTGGCACAACATTTTTAATTTTTGTAAAACCTTTGTCTGCTAAAATTTGTGATGCCCGGTCACTTCTATTACCTGTCCGGCACACAACATAAATATCTTTTTCTCGATCTAATTTTTCTATATTGTTCTCGAGTTCACCAAGCGGAATTGAGAGAGATCCCGGAATATGACTGAACATATATTCAGCTGGTTCTCGAACATCGAGAATTACTGTATTTTCTTGTTCAAGTACCTTTTCTAGCATCACGTTATCGACTGTGTGAGGAAATTTGGTGTCTTCCTTCACTTCATCGGGATTCGCCTTACGAAGGTAATGTCTCAATACTTCTCCTTCAGAAGTTGTTCCTAAATATTGATGACCTGTACTTTTAGCCCAACTTTGAATATCAGCGGTTGAGCCTTTATCAGTTGCTTGAATTTCAATGACCTTTCCTGATTCTAATTTTTCCATCGCTTTTTTTGTTTTTACAATTGGCATTGGACACGCTAGTCCTTTGCAATCCAACACTTCGTTTGCAGCAATAGCCATATTAATACCTCCTTATTTTCTTTCCTTCTCCCAAGCAAGCATGCCGCCCGTCATGTTCTTCACGTTCATTGATTTCTCAGAAAGAAACTCACATGCTTTTCCACTTCTTTTTCCAGAACGGCAAACCAAAATATATTCCTTATTGTTATCCAATCGGGTATATTGATTCGGCAAATCTCCCAATGGAATATGTGTAGCTCCTGGAATCATGCCTTGTTCCACTTCTTCCTTTTCCCGTACATCAATAACGTTTATTTCTTTACCACTTTCAATTCGTTTTGCTACTTCTTCGGGGGTAATTTTTTTATACATTGGTTTGTTCTCCCTTCTTTTATACCCAGCGGGGTATTTTTTTAGTTAAAAAGAAAAGCCAATTGGTCTTCTAGTCATTTTCCATCGGCTTGTAATACCTATGGGGGTATAATAACTTACATTTTTTTTGCTGTCAACTATAGAAATTATAAACGATTTGTTTTACTTTATTCTGTATAGCCGTACCCGTATGTGTATTTTTGAAACTTTAGAGAAATAAAAAAACCACCAAGTGATCCTTGGCAGTTTTAACGACTTTTCACCAGCATATTAACAGCTTCCTCGACCGCTTTTTGATGGGAAAGATCTCCTTCTTCCATTTGCTTTTTAATACATTCCTCTAAATTCTTCCCCACAATTAACCCAATGGTCCTGTCAATGGCAGTTCGGCAAGCACTTAATTGTGTAACCACATCCCTGCAATCCTTGCCTTCTTCAATCATCTTTAATATTCCTCGCAGTTGTCCCTCTAACCTTTTCAGACGATTTTTCATTGGATCGGTATATTCCATAGATACACCACCTTCTCAAGTTGATTTTTTTCATCTATTTACTTGGAATTATAACATGTGAAAATAAGAATAATAAATATATTAAAATGCGCATTCTATTCAGAGAAATTTGTACTGCACTTAATATTGCAAAAAATCCACAATAATCAGGTTTGAAGCAGATTGAATACCTTACTATTTATATAATCAGGTTCATTTTTTGCATAAGCCGTTAATTACATTAGGTTGCCTTCCGAGATTCTAATACCATAGTTCCTCTCTATAAGGTGTCAATATCTTCTCGATTTACAGCAGCAAGGGGAAGGGAAAAGACTAACTGCAAAAAACTCAAACGGACGGGTTAATTGGAATACATTCAGATTACATCAGGGGTTATTTTGTAAAAAATATGATAAAGTTAGAGGGAAGATAGCAAATGATTTTAGGATTAAATTAAGAACCCGGAGTTGTTGTGTTTTCATGTCTGTGACAGTTATTATACTGGTGGTTGCAGCCGTTTTTATTGGGGCGTTGTCACGTGCAACATTTGGATTTGGTGAAGCTGTTGTCAGTATGCCTTTACTTGCATTATTGCCTATCGATTTACATACATCAATTTCCTTAATCGGATTAGCAGGACTTACAGTAGCTTTATTAACTGCAATTTCAGGATGGCGTTATATTGATCGTCCTGCTCTAATTCGATTAGTTATTGGGGCTTTAGTAGGTATTCCAATAGGTCTGCTATTGGTCATAAAATTACCTGCAGGTATTGTAACGGTTGTACTGGGTATATTTTTAATATTATATGGCTTTTACTCTTTTATGAAAGTCACTTTTGCAAAACAAGCTTTTAATCCAAGGCTAAAGGCAAGTTTTTGGGCACTTCCAATAGGAATTATATCAGGTATCATGGGAAGTGCTTATAATACGCATGGCGTGCCAGTTGTTGTTTATGGTACTCTAAAACGCTGGGAACCGAATCGTTTCCGTGGCACTTTACAGGCTCACTTTTTAATTTCGGGTGTTTTTATAGTAGCTGGACAAGCGCTTGGAGGACTATGGACAAAGGATTTACTCCTTTTGTTTGGCTTTTCTTTACCAATGGTTGTTATTGCAACCTTTTTGGGTATTTTTATACACAATCGTATTCCTAAAGAAAAATTTGAACGGTATGTATTTCTCCTTCTCGTACTTCTGGGTGCTTTGCTGTTAGTCAATACAGCTTAGATGGCGGTCAAATTCGTATTTTTCTATTCACTATACTTTGTGAGCATGCAGTGTGAATGACTTAGATCCTCATTTTCCACACAACGGACCGCATATGTCGCAAGCTTCGTGCTTTCATCTGTATAAATAATTAAATTTAAATCTTTCCTACGCTGAATTCAGCGTAAAGGTCATACAAAAAGTAACCTACTCAGTGGATCTAGGTTACTTTTTGTTTTGTAGCCGTCCTTCTACCTATAACCTTTCACAAAGTCCGAACATTTTTATTTCATACATCTAGACAGTATACGTGCTCATTATTTTTTTAAAAAAAAGCTTGCATTTTCCCAATCAAAGGGTTGTGTTAATAACACATAGCATCCCTACAGTGAATTATGCTTGGGCTTGTTAATTAAATCCATTAAATTTTGGTGGTCAAAATGTGGTCAATGAGCATTTGACTAATAACACTGCCACCAAAAAAACAAATAAAAACCCCCTGACACCAATAGTGTCAAGGGGTCTGGGTTTTAATACATGCTCATGTATTGTTCGCGTTCCCACGGGTGAACCTGCGTACGGAAGATATACCCACCAGTTTTTTTACGTATGATTACTTTCTAAACTCGTATAATATCAGTGTGTAATAAATAAAAGTATTTAATAAAAAAATTAAAACCAAGGTTTTGATGGACAAAAAAAGGTCAACTTGATGGTCAGTTAAACTTAATTATTTGAACCAAGAAAAACAAAAAGACTCCGTTTAAAATGAATAATCCTTTTTTAACAAACAACATCGAAAACAATTTTTGAGTAAAACATAAACTTAAAACGCTCACTCGCAAAACGAGTGCCATTCATAAAATTACTCAACGCCTAATGCTTTAAAAACAGCATCTTCTGGACTTTTATAAAAAGATATTTTGAAATTCAGCAAAAAGTTCCGGTGGAACTGTTACTATATCTACTGCAGTTGATATAGTAACAGAATCTTCTTTGCACCTGACTCAAAGCTTACTTGTAAGACGTTCGCAAGCCTTTGTTTATAGTAACACTAATACTTATAGCCCCAAGAACCGCCAACTAACTTAGCACTGGCTTTTGCATAGACCCTGAACATAATGCTATGAATGCTCTAATGATAGCTCACTAGTTAATCCAGTACAGTGTATATCTTGTATGCATCAAATAATCTTTCAAGTTTTTACTAATTATGCCAACTGTTTATAAGTCCGGCCATGATGTAAGTAGAATTAATATGATAGTCCTTTGACCACTTGCATGTTCTTATCACTGATTAGTCCATCTTCTACCCGGATGACGCGTTTCGCTTTTGCTGCAATACTTTCATCGTGGGTAATCATGACGATGGTTTTCCCTTCATTGTTCAGCTCCTGAAAAAAAGACAGAACCTCTCCGCCTGTTTTCTGGTCTAGAGCACCTGTTGGTTCATCTGCAAGAATCAAAGGGCAATCCCCGACCAGGGCACGAGCAATGGCCACACGCTGCTGCTGACCACCTGAAAGCTGATTGGGGCGGTGGTTTATCCGATTCCCAAGTCCCACTCTATCAAGTGTTTTAGCTGCTTTTTCCCTAGCCTCCTTATAACTATCCCCTCTAAGAAGAAGGGGGAGGGCGACATTGTACAACGCGGTATATTTAGAAATAAGGTTGAACTTTTGAAAAACGAATCCGATTTTCACATTCCTGATTCTAGCGTACCTTTGTTCAGAATGCTCTGCGATATTCAGTCCATCAAGAAAATAATCGCCGCGATCGATCGTATCAATCAGGCCGATGAGGTTCATCAGGGTAGTTTTTCCCGAACCGGATGGTCCCAGAATGGCGACAAACTCTCCTGCATCAACAGAAACTGAAACACCCTTCAGTACATTGACTTGGTGCTCACCTATACCATAAGACTTATAGATATCCTTCATTTTAATTACCGCCTCTGCCACCTTTGCCACCTCCAGTCCTTGGTTTTTGGACTCTGATCTTTTCGATTGTTTTTCCGTTTTCCTGATAGTAAACAGATAAGATGCTGCCTGGTGTCACTTCATTCAGGCTTATTTCGCTTTCTTCCATGCCACCTTCCCCTCGTGTAACGGTCACCAATGAGACACCTACAGGGATAACGAAAGTTTTTTCCTCACCTGTATATTTCCTTTCCTTTGTTGCGCTGCCACCTCCGACGGCTCCGGCACCTTCCCCTCCTCGTCCACTTGCGCCACTTTTTCGGCCGCCGCCATTTCCGTCCTTTTCTCCATTCGCTGCAGATCTTTCAGGCTTTTCTATTAATCTCAATTCAACTTCATTTCCAATCATTTCAGATACTTCCCCATATAAACCTATTTCGTCCATATTACTTGCCGCAGCAGAACTCTCCTTTTCTCCGCCTGAAGCTAAAGAAGAATTACTTTCTTCTGAGTTAGAACACGCTGCGATCGTAAAAGTCAGCAAGAGTATTGAAAATGAACTAATCAATTTATTCTTCATAAAAAATCACTCCTATCAATCGTAGTTCAATGCTTCGATCGGTTTTAGCTTAGATGCCTTTGCGGCTGGGTAGTACCCAAAGAAAATACCTGTAATCACAGAGAAACCAAGGCCAATAAACACACCTTCTACTGAAGCCAGGTATTGTATATCCGTAAACGATAGAACCCAAGGAGCAAATACACTCAGTAAAACTCCAAGCATTCCTCCGCAAAAGCTGATAAAGGAGGCTTCGAGCAAGAACTCCATTAAAATGACACTCCTTGCTGCACCAATGCTTTTAAGGATTCCAATTTCACGTGTACGCTCCTTAACAGCTACCATCAACACGTTCATGATCCCAATTCCGCTTACGATCATAACGATGGCGGCAACAGCGATTAGCAGGGCAGACATGGTTTTGGATGTGTCCTGTGCAGAGGAAAGAGTGCTGCCCGCATCAACAACCGTATAAGCTTCCGAATCACCGATGGTTTCTCCAATATATTGCTTGATTTCATCAATTGCAGGCTGGACGCTGTCTATATTGTTTGCCTGCGCGATAAAGGTTATGGACGCTCCTCCTCCCCCTCCTCTTGCTCCGCTGCTGCCAGACGTATATTTCACGGCGACATCATAAGGAATGAACGCCATGTCATCAGCAGAAGTTGAATTGGCCATTCCTCCGCCGGTGCTCATTCCTCCAGAACCGCCGATCCGATCCAATACTCCTGTGACCGTATAAGAGGTCCCTTTTAACAGAACTTTCTGGCCAACAGCTGAATCGATATCTCCTTCAAATAAGAGATTCGCCATGTTATATCCCAAGACGACTACCTTGTTCCGCAGCAAACCATCTTCGTCCGTAAACAGTTCCCCAGCAACGGGAGTCAGGTTCGTAATATCGGCGTATGTTTCATTAATGCCTTGAATATTGACCGTCTCAGCTGTTGTGCCAAAGGCAATATCCGAAGAAGTCCTTGTACTAATTCCAACACTGCCGACATTCGTCAACAATTCAGGCATGAGAAGGGCATCTTCTTTAGTAAGCGATTTGGAAGTGGAAGATCCTCCTTTGCCGCCCCCAGATCCGCCACGTGCTTTTGAGATCGTAATACTTTCAACTGACAGCCTTTTATATTGATCTTCGACTGCCTTTTCACTTGCTTTTCCAATCCCAACCACCATGATAATCGTGAACGTACCGATAATGATTCCAAGTGATGTTAAAAATACCCTCACCTTATTGTGAGCCACGCTGAGCAGGATCGAACGCAATTGCTCAACTATCTTCATTTTTTCACACCGCCTATCTGGATGGTCTCTCCTTGTTTAAGCCCTTCTGTTACTTCTGTTTGAACGCCATTTGTCAGACCGCCCCTAATGGCCCTTTTTTCCGTTTTTTCTCCCGTCTTCACTGTGACATATTGCTTACCGTCTTCAACAAATATCGCCTTGTTTGGAACGAGCAGGACATCTTTTTTTTCTTTCTTGAGAAAGGTAACAAAAGCGGTCATCCCTTCTTTGATAGCAGCGTTCGGTTCAGCCAATTTGCCGGTAACCTCATACGTCACAATCCCAGAACTATCAATTTTCGGTGTGCTGTTAACCGAAACGACCTTACCTTGAAGATTCTCAAGCTTCAAGGAATCAATCGCGACTCTCATTTCCTGATCTTTTTCAATACCTGAGATATCACTTTCAGTCGCACTAGCCTTTATATAGATAACAGAAGGATCAACAATGGTCATAAAAGCGGTATCAGAGGCCGCGGAATTGGTGTCCGTTCCAGCTTTAACACCTGATACAACTTCGCCTACTTTATAATTAATGGTTGTAATTTCGCCATTGATTGGTGCTTTAAGGTAAATTTTGTTCATGTTATTTTTAGCTTCCTGCAATTTGTTTTTTGCATCTTCTATCTCTAAGCTGGTACTTTGAATGGCACCGTTGCTATTGAGTAATGTTTGGTATTTTTTATTTTCGATTTCATAAGCTGCCTTTAATGTAAGATCATCCGGCCTGGCGTCCCATTTAGCCTTTGCTTGATCAACCTTATATTTAGCATCCAATTTTTCAATTTCGTACTTGTTAGCCGCTTCAGAATACATCGCATTGGCTTTACTTAATGCGTTCTCTGCTTGGGTAACAGCAAGCTTTAAATCGGTATCCTCAAGCACCGCAAGAATTTCTCCCTTTTTTACTTTTTGGCCGGTTTGCGCCTTTATTTCTTTGACTGTCCCGCTCAATTCAAAACTCAAATTGACCAAAGGCAGACTGATTCGTCCATCCGCCCCCAAACCAACCTCTAGATTTCCTTTCTTCACTTTCTGCTCGGTTGTTTTTACAGGAGTCGATTCTGCCTTATCCGAACACCCCGCTAATAATCCCGCTCCCAATGAACAAGAAAGAAGGATTGCGATCATTTTTCTCCTCATAAGTACCAGTCCTTTCTTTTTTCCACAAGATTTATAGTAACAGGTATTTGTGATGCCTATGTGTGGAGCCCGGAGAAATTCATTTACAAAAAAAGACAGTACCTTTTTGTAAGGAGCTGCCTTTTATCGGGAAATATATTTATTGAGCAAAAACCAAAATTCTACACCATCTTCAAGATTTCTCACCCCATATTCGCCTTCATGAAGATGGATAATAGCTTTAACAATCGATAGTCCAAGACCGGAACCTCCGTATTCCCTTGTTCGGGCCTTGTCAATTTTATAAAAGCTGTCCCAAATCCGTTCCAGCTGGGCAGATTCAATCGGTTTTCCTGAATTAAAAATACCAACTCTTATTTGATTTTTTGTCTCCTCAATAGAAACGGAAATGATTCGATTATTATCAACATAATCCAGCGCATTGTTAAGGTAATTGGTAACCACTTGTTCGAGTCGTTCTTCGTCTGCCATTACCAACGCAGTACCTTGAAATGAATTGTGTAAATTGATTCCTTTTTCAGCAAAAACTAATTTATATTTATCAAGGATTCCTGCAACTAATTGAGTGATGTCGACCTTTTCCAAATTCATTTTCTTATAACCTGCCTCGACCTGAGCCAGATCAAGCAGACTTAATACAAGCTTGTCCATTTTTTTAGTTTCATCAATGATGACGTCACAATATAATTCTTTGTCATCCTTATTAATATTGAGTTTTAATCCTTCTGTATATCCGCCTATTAGTGAAATGGGCGTTTTTAATTCATGGGAAACATTCGAGAGCAATTCTTTTCGTGATTGCTCCACTTTTTCCTTTAACTGTATATCTTTTTTCAGCTGTTTATTGGCAATCGCCAGTTCATTGATTTTAAGATCTAATTGCTTTGAAAGAAAATTTATGTTATTGGCCAATTCACCAGTTTCATCTGATGAATCAACTGTAATTCTTTCTGAAAAATCCATTTTGGCCATTTTTGAAGTGATTCTGTTTATCTTGATAATTGGTTTCGAAATTTTGTCTGATACATAAAGCACGACTGCTGTTCCAATTAACCCAACGAAGAGTGAGGTATAAAGGATAAAGTCACTGGCAGCCTTCACACTGTCCTTCATGGCATCAATGGACGTACTAATAACGGCATAACCCCTTGTTCCGTCAGGCAGAGTGATGGCTGAATAAAGGCTTAAGAATTCGGTTTTTGTTCTTCTGTCCTTCCTTGTTAAAATAACAGGTCCACCTTTAAATTTATCTAAGTAGCTGCTGATCAATTCCTCATCATGCCTCATGGGAGACCTCGATTGTTGATTTTGATATTTAGCCGGACGTTTTAATAAAGCTAATCTAAAAAAAGGTTCATACTCACTGTCAAGGATTATAATCGTCACATTTTTATTATCCTGAAGAGCGGATAACTTTTCTTCAAAGTCCTTTTCCTTCGTTATAATTTGTTCTGTTAGATTAAAACTCTCTTTCAATGTTTTTTTCTTATTGGACTGATAAAAATTTTCAAGGAATAATACACTGAAAAGTTGGATGATCGCAATAAACAGGAGGATGATAGCTAGCAGAATTGCCATTAATTTGGTCCTTATTGTAATTCTCATGTTTGTTCCCTCAATTTGTAACCTACGCCTCTTACTGTCTCAATATAAGCCCCATATATTCCAAGCTTGGCCCTTAACTGCTTGATATGGGTGTCAACTGTCCTTAAATCTCCATTATAGTCATAACTCCAGACTCCATTCAGGATTCTGTCTCTTGATAAGGCTAAACCTTCATTTTTAAATAAATACAATAGCAAATCAAATTCTTTTGGTGTTAAATCAATGCTTTTTTCATCGACAGATACACTATGCTGATTATTGTCAATTGCAATACTACCAATTTGAAGCCTGTCCGGTTCCTTTTTCCCCAATTGTTTTAACAGGTTTTCCACCCTCGCGACCAAAATGCTTGGAGAGAACGGCTTACAGACATAATCATTTGCGCCAAGTCGAAATCCGGTAAGTTGATCACTTTCCTCACCTTTGGCTGTCAGCATGATAACCGGTACTTTTGATATGCTTTTTATTTCACTCAATACCTCCCATCCATCCATGATCGGCATCATCACATCGAGAATGACGAGATCAATCGATTCACTCATTTTCAAAAATGTGTCAAATGCATTCTTACCGTTTTCAACACAAATCACTTCAAAACCAGCATTTAAAAGAAAATCAGAAACGAGCTTTCTAAGTCTTAATTCATCATCTGCAAGCAATACAAGTGGTTTTTTCAATAAGTAACACTCCCAATTACATCTATTTAAAAAGTATTATCAGATTTCTGTGATGATTGTGTGATGGTAGCCTTACCCCTTTACAGTGTATGATTAAGACCTTATTTATATTGAATGACCTTTTCATCAAATTGTAAGCGTGGAATATAGGGTCTCCTTCGTAGGTATAGCTCATAACTCGTATAATATAATATCCTTGTTTGTTAAATAAAAACATTAAGAACTTTTCAAACCTTATTAAATTTAATAAATACCATTCTGATTCATTTTGTTAAATCTAAAACACAAAAAAGCAAGCTCTCAAATTTAAAAAGCTCACTTTACTTTTTACCCGCTCTCTTTAATCACTTTGAATCGTAATATTTAAAATCTCCACCTCTATTTGCACTACAACCCCTGGCTTTCTCACACTCTCTATTATTCTACCTTAATTTATAACAATTGGGGTAATACTATCTGCCGCGTACTCTTCGATAGAATTTAAATCAAAGCTAACCAATGGGTCACAAACTTTTATGATATCTCCTTGTTTAACATGTGCCTCAAATCCTTCTCCATTCAAAGCAATCGTTTCTAAACCAACATGAATGAGAATTTCTACACCTGATTTGCATTTCAATCCGATTGCATTAAGTTGGCAATCCTACTCCTTTTCCGTTTGCCATAACATAAACTAGCAACCATATTGTAGGCCAACTACATTATTCTCAATTAAGCATTCTGGCACAGATTCATTTGTAAATCTATTTCCATTTAGCAAGCTTAACAAAAGGATTAAATTCCATTAATAAAACACTTGATTTTAATGCGGATAACCATTCGGAATTATTTGGTGTTTCTAAGACTTATAGTTCAAAACGAACAGGAAAGTCTCCATATTTTTTGGCGGAAAACTTTCCAAGTTTGAATCTTAAAGTGATCAAACTCCAAGCATAAAAAATGAGGAGGAAGCACGCAGCGCCTCTCCTCTACTAATATTTAGAAAGGTCCTACTTTTATCCACTCAGCTATAGTAGCCAATATAATTACGGCAATAGTAAGTATTGCTGCAAGTGGTACTGCAAATCTAAACCATTTTCCAAAAGGAACACGAGCAAGTCCAAGAGCCCCTATCAATACCGAATAACTTGGCAAAATTAGATTAGTTATTCCATCACCAAATTGATAAGCTAAAGTTGCGGTTTGTCTTTGAATTTCTAACAAATCAGCCAAAGGGGCCATAATAGGCATGGAAACAACAGCCATTGCAGAGGAACTTGGAATTATTAAGTTAATCATACTTTGCACAAAAACCATCATTCCAGGAACGAGAAGTGTTGGCATGTAAGACAAAGGTTGAACCACATAATTAATTAATGAATCTAAAATTACTCCACTCTCCATAATGGTTTGAACCCCTCGTGCAAATCCTACTAATAATGCCGGATAAAGCAAAGATTTCGCACCATCAACAAATCTGTCTGCTATTTCGCCAGCTTTCATCCTGGAAACTATACCTATAAGAACACCAACTAACATAAAATAAGAAGTAAGCTCAGGCATACCAAAATTTAGCCTTAGCATAGCATAAATCATAAATACTACCGATGTACCAAATAAGATTAAAACCCTCTTGTGTAATCCCGTCATAACTACTTTTTCTGGGTCCTCATCCATTTCAAGTTTGCTAAAATCTAAATGAGAAACTAAACTTTTTAAGGGATCTTTCTTAACCTTAGTTGCATATTTTAGCAAATACCAAGCTGATATACCAAAAATCACAACCGCACTTACTGCCCTAAACCAAAGTCCGGAATAAAGTGGAAGCCCAGCAACTTGTTGGGCTATACTCACATTAAACGGTCCTGTCAGAGAACCTGCGTATCCTAAAGATGTAGCAAAAACAACAGTAGCTACAGCAACTATAGGATCATATCCCATAGAAACTGCCATCATTGCAATAAATGGTACAAATATAATACCTTGTTCAGCAAATCCAAAAGTCATGGAAAAAGAGAAAAGAACGGCGAAGATAAAAATAAACGACCATTTTTCGTATGGCTTTCCCTTAAAAAAACAGACCACTTTTGCAATTAAAGATTTAATAGAACCTGTTTGAGTCAAAAGACCAAAACTTCCGCCAACCACTAGAATAAAAAGAATAATTACATTGGCGTCCATAAAACCCTTTTGAATTAGCTTCCATGTTTCCCAAAAGCCCACAGGACTCTTTTGTACTAAATGAAATGACCCGGCTTGAACAATTTCTCGGCTTGTCGTTTTATCCATCACTCTGTCGTATTGACCAGCAGGAACTAACCATGTCGCAATCACAGCTAATAGTATTAGAATAGCAATTATTACATACGCATTTACTTCTCCAGATAATTTTTCTTTTAATTTCCGCTTTCTTGTTTTAGGATTTTTCTCGATACTCGTATCAATTTTAGGAAGCATACTTATAAACCCCTTTTCATTATTAAGCTCAGCTAGGTTTCCACTTTATCTAACTCCTACTTCATTTGGTGGCGCTTTCAATTTTGAGTATCACTCCATGTTTTATTTGTAAAATAACCTATGTATTAACAAACAATTATGAAGATAAAAGTTCTAAAATTTGGGTAGAACTTTTCCCTTCCAATCCCAGCCTTTTTAATGATCTTCCTTCTTCCCAAAAATTTCTTTTTAATAATGTGTTTCCTAATTCAACAATGGCATTAATAGTAGGAGTCTCTATGCCTACTGCTTTTCCTAATTCAGAAAGAGGAACAAGCCCGGTTGGAATATCTTCAAAAAGATATCTGTTATTCAGAGATGTAGATCCTTGAATTCCTTCGTACGCAGTAACGCCCTGTATTTTATCATAAAGACTTTCTCCTTGGACACCATAGCTATATCCATACCAATCAGACACCGATGGCAAATTGGCACCCAGGGCTTTTCCGACTTCCAGACGTTCATTGTCCATCTGCTCTATGAGGGCAGCAATTGATGGGGTCACTCCATCAAAATAGTATCGAAACACTTCCTGTGATTCAATTCGTCCTGCGTTAAGTATAGTTGGTGCAGGATGTAGCATAGCGTTTACATTTTCTAAACTGGTCATCATGATACTTGATACAGGTTGAAATTGTGGGAATGCCTGATTCAATAAATTGGCTACTTGTGTCGCTTTTCTAGATGGCAGGGCAGCAACACAGACTTTCTCTTTAAGTCCACTAATTAGGACTTCCCCTGACCTAGGACTTCTACAGGCATAAAGCAAAGTATTAGTTTCTGCTACAACTGGAATCGATGAACATTCTTCTTCCTTAAGTATGTTCATTACTTCCAAGGCACCTCCAGTTGCACCCGGATTAAGTACAATAATTTGATCTCCTGAAACATATGGAGCCATAGCTTTAGCAATACTTGCATGATAAACCGAAGGAATAACCACCATAATAATATCCGTATTTACTATAGCTTCGTTAATTTTATTAGTGATTAAATTAATTGAAACCTCTCCTTTTAAAGCTCCCTCCGCCCTGATTTTCCCTGTTATTTTTAATTCTTGTACTCTTTCAGGATCAACATCATAAAGATTAACTTTAAATCCTAATAAAGTGAGATGGACTGCAAAAGCATGCCCTCCATTACCTGCTCCAATAATCGAAAAAATCAGTTTTTTCAATACAATCATCCCTTTACATATTTTTTTAAACCAAAAAATATATTAAATAATAATTAATTACTAACCATATATTATTTTCCCCCTGCCACAATCACATTTAAAATTTGTTCAATTGTCCTACATTTAAACAACCTTTAAATATATATAAACACAATGAGGTTTCCTTCGTCAATTAATTTTTTGATAATTACAAATGATATTTAATAAAATAAAAAAGATGTGCTTTTGGTTCTAGCACATCTTTTCTAAATTATATCTAACTGGTAATCATTTTATCGGAATCTGCTCGTTTTAGGATTCCTTTTGCCACAATAATATGTTTTCTCATTTTTTCTTCAGCTTTTCTCGGACTACGACTTTTAATAAGATCCTTAATTTCTTCATGTTCTTTAATTTCCCGAATCAAATCTTGCTCAGTAAGATGTTTGATTAGCAAAAGTTTCCTCTGTGCATTTAACTCCTCATTTATAGATTCAAGAAATTTAATCAGAAGTGTATTATTAGATATTTCTGCGATGGCCATGTGAAATTCATAGCCAATAATCGTATCATAAGATCCACTACTAATTGTTTCTTTTGACTTTTTAATTATATTTTCAAGTTTTTTAATATCAGCTTCATTTGCTTTCTCAGCAGCTATATAGGTCAATTGAGGTTCAATAATAAGCCGTGTTTCTAATAATTCACTAAGTGTATTCCCTTGTCTTAATAATCCTGCTAGTTCCATGGCATATATGTTTTGGTGAGCATTGGCGGTTACGAATGTTCCATGTCCTGCTTTAGAAAAAATAATTTTTGAATGTTCTAATGCTTTTAAAGCTTCTCTTATACAATTACGGCTCACTTCAAAACGTTTAGATAATTCTATTTCACCAGGAATTTTGTCCTCAGGTTTCCATTGTTTATTTTTTATAAGTTCAATTATTTCTTCGATCACAGCCTCATAAAGTGTTCTACGATTTAAAGGTTTTATCATGACATCCCCTCAGAATAAGAATAATTAGCTTGTTCTTCCATTAAATCAAATTCTAACATAATTGTTGTAATATAAAGCATACCAGAAAAAATATCTATCGCAATATGAATTGATTTATTGATTTTCTAATTTAAAACCTACTAAATGCCTTATAAACTCCTCAACTGCTTACAATATTTCTCTTTTTAAAACATTAAAGCATATTAGCTCTTTTAAACATTAAGACACTTCATTTTTGATATGTAAGTTAAACTTCTGGCTCTAAAAAGTCAAAGAACGTAACAAGACAATACTCCTTAGGGTTTGTTATTTTACATTCAGTAAATAGAATTTTAAAGGGCATACAAAAAGCAACCCAATCAGTGCGCACACTGATCGAGGTTACTTTTTTGTTTTTAGAGTTTGTTATTTGTTCTAAAGCCGGTCCTTCAACCTATTGCTTTCATGAGTAACTGACGTAACACAGACTTTACAGGGGTATGTCCAAAACTTGTATTGAAAGCATGTTAAATAAATCAATCCATTAAATTTTGGTGGTTAAAATGTGGTCACTATGCGCATTTTGGCTAATAAAACTGGCCACCAAAAAAACAAATAAAAACCCCCTAACACCAATAGTGTCAAGGGGTCTTGGTTTTAATACATGCTCATGTATTGTTCGCGTTCCCAAGGGTGAACTTGTGTACGGAACATATCCCACTCAATTTCTTTTGCTTCCACAAAGTGTTCAGCCGCATGCTCGCCAAGTGCTTTGATCAGCACTTCGCTCTTCTTCAAGCGGTCGATCGCTTCTTTAAGCGTTGCAGGAAGATCTTTGATTCCTTCTGCTTCACGCTCATCTTTATCCATAACATAAATGTTGCGGTCAATTGGTTCTGGAGTTTGCAATTGGTTCTTGATTCCATCAAGACCGGATGCAAGCAATACCGCCATAGCAAGGTAAGGATTTGCTGTAGGGTCAACACTGCGTACTTCTACACGAGTGCTCAGTCCGCGGGAAGCCGGGATACGGATCAGCGGGCTTCGGTTTTGCATGGACCATGCAACATAACAAGGAGCTTCATAGCCAGGAACCAGGCGCTTGTAAGAGTTTACAGTCGGGTTGGTTACTGCCGTAAAGTCTTGAGCATGCTTCAGGATTCCAGCAAGGAACTGCATCGCTGTTTCGCTGAGTCCGGTTTCAGTAGACGCGTTGTAGAATGAGTTTTCGCCATCTTTAAATAAAGACATGTTGGCGTGCATTCCGGAACCGTTCACACCAAACAGCGGCTTCGCCATAAAGGTTGCGTGAAGTCCATGCTTGCGGGCAATGGTCTTAACAACAAGCTTAAATGTTTGGATGTTATCACAAGTTGTTACAGCATCCGCATATTTAAAATCAATTTCGTGCTGTCCAGGAGCTACTTCATGGTGAGATGCTTCGATTTCAAAGCCCATGTCTTCAAGCTCAAGAACGATATCGCGGCGGCAGTTTTCGCCAAGGTCTGTAGGAGCAAGGTCAAAGTATCCGCCTTTGTCGTTAAGCTCAAGTGTCGGCTCGCCTTTTTCATCATTTTTAAAGAGGAAGAATTCTGGTTCTGGTCCAATGTTGAAGTCCGTGAAGCCCAAATCTTCCATTTCTTTCAGTACGCGTTTTAAAATTCCGCGAGGGTCGCCGGCAAATGGCGTTTCATCGGGATTGTAGATATCACAGATCAGACGCGCTACTTTTCCTTTTTCAGATGTCCAAGGGAATACAACCCAAGTATCTAAATCCGGGTAAAGAAGCATATCGGATTCCTCGATGCGCACAAATCCTTCGATAGAAGATCCGTCAAACATCATCTTATTATCCAATGCCTTTTCCAATTGTCCGATAGGAATTTCCACGTTTTTGATTACGCCCAAAAGATCGGTAAACTGAAGGCGAATGAAACGTACATTTTCATCTTTTGCGATTTGCATGATGTCTTCTCTTGTAAATTTAGCCAATTGTTATTCCTCCTTAGAAATTGAATACAGCATTCGTTGGTAAGATTAGTGGAAAAAGCGGGATAGTTCCCCCTGGATCAAGGACGTCTTTCCCAGTCTGCCGGCATGCATCAAGTCACGCTTTAATCGGCGGTGAATAGCAGCTTCAGACATTTTTTCGGTCTTAACCTCATTTTTCAAAAGGCTGACTGCCTGCTGGTTAAGCTCAAAAACCCGCTTAATTCCTGCAAGGTTGACGCCTTGTTCAATCAGAGACTTGATTTCCAGCAATTTATCCACATCGTTGAAAGAGAACATTCTCCGGTTGCCCTCCGTCCGGGCCGGGTTAATCAGTTCATGTTCTTCATAATATCGAATTTGCCGGGCAGATAATTCAGTTAGCTTCATAACAATACTGATCGGAAACAAAGGTTGATTCCTTCTTGTATCATCATTCATCATCGTAAGCCCTCCTTCCAACTACTTTTATCTTATGTTACATAACCTAACATGTCAATACAATGTGAGAAGAAATAACATAAAATTATCAAAAAATATTTTATATTCGTTTAATGAAGCAGATTTTGTTCCAATAATTGGTCAATGGCCGTCAAAATAGCGATTTTTACATGTTCATACGTAAGGCCGCCCTGTACATATGCGATGTATGGCGGTCGGATCGGTCCGTCGGCTGTGAGTTCAATGCTGGCTCCTTGGATAAACGTCCCGGCTGCCATAATTACATCGTGTTCATATCCCGGCATATACCCGGGATATGGAACGGCGTGCGCATTGACGGGTGAAACAAGCTGAATCGCCTGGCAAAACGCCACCATTCGCTTTTCATCGTTAAATTTAACAGACTGAATCAAATCGGTACGCTTTGCGTTCCATGCCGGAGTCGTCTCCATTCCGAGACTCTCAAGCAGAGCTGCTGTAAAAACAGCTCCCTTCAAGGCCTGTGCGGTAACATGCGGCGCCAAAAAGAACCCCTGGTACATTTCAAGAAGACTATAAAGAGAAGCCCCTGCTTCCGCACCGATTCCTGGTGACGTAAGGCGGTATGAACACCGTTCCACCAGTTCTTTCTTTCCTGCTATGTATCCACCGGTCTTGGCTAGCCCGCCGCCGGGGTTCTTGATCAGTGAACCGGCAATGAGATCCGCCCCTGCTTGGCACGGCTCCATTTCTTCGACAAACTCTCCATAGCAATTATCAACAAACACCACTACATCGGGTTTGATTTCCTTAACGAACGAAATCATCTCCCTGATTTCTTCAATCGTAAAAGATGGCCGGTCCGCATATCCCTTGGACCGCTGTATGCCGATCATACGTGTTTTATCGTGAATGGCACTTCGGATACCATCAAAATCAGGCCGTCCGGAAGGAGTCAGTTCGGTATGCTGATAGGTTATGTCGTACTCTTTTAACGAACCGGTTCCTTTTCCGCGAATTCCCACAATTTCTTCAAGCGTGTCGTATGGCTTTCCGGTGATATAGAGGAGCTCGTCCCCCGGCAGCAAAACACCGAACAATGAAAGCGAAATGGCGTGGGTTCCTGAAATGATCTGCGGGCGGACGAGCGCTGCTTCGCCTCCGAATACCTGGGCATATACCTTTTCAAGCGTATCGCGGCCCGCATCATCATAGCCATACCCGGTGGAGGGAGTGAAATGAAAATCACTCACCCTTTGTTCTCTGAAGCTTTTTAACACTTTTAATTGATTAAATTCAGCGGTCTGCTGGATCCGCTCGTGCTGCTCTCGGATTTTTTCTTCTGTGGCTCTTGATAAGGTTTGTAATCTTTCTCCGTTTTGAAACTGTGAAAACATGTGGTGCTCCTTTTATTGTAGTTTCGTTGATGGCAGCGCATAGCCTTTGCATTCATAGCTTTGAGTTTCTTCTTCAAACTTTTGCTCCATTAATACGGTTGCCGTTTTCAGCGTGGACAGTGTTTTTCCTTCTGAAGCCGGTACAAAGATATGATAGTATTCCATCTGCTTTTTCACTTCTGCTTCAATGACTTCTTTTAAGCGCTGCAAATCATCCGTCTCAAAGGCAGAGATGGAAATGGATGTAGAAGCTGCCGGAATGAAACCTTCATTAAATTGATCTTTCTTATTAAATACGGTCACCATGGGGATGGACGCAGCACCCAGTTCCTTTAGGATGGAAAGCACAGTTTCTTCATGCTGTCCGCGGTCTTCACTTGACCCGTCGATCACATGGATGAGTACATCCGCTTCTTTCACTTCTTCAAGCGTTGAGCGAAACGCTGCAATCAGCGATGTGGGCAAATCCTGAATAAACCCTACAGTGTCAGTGACAAGCACCTGCATTCCCGTAGGAAGACGCATCTTTCTCGTTAATGGATCAAGGGTCGCAAACAGCAGGTTTTCTTCATAGCTGTCTGCCTTTGTCATTCCGTTGAACAATGTCGATTTCCCTGCGTTAGTGTAACCGACAAGTGCTGCTTGTATGGCCTGGTTTTCCTTTCGCCTTTCCCTGTACCGTTCGCGGTGGTGAACGATATCCTCCAGCTGGCGTTTAATATCGGTAATCTTCGTGCGGATATGCCGCCTGTCCTGTTCGAGCTTTGTTTCCCCGGGACCTCTGGTTCCAATACCGCCTCCAAGACGCGACAAAGACGTACCAATACCGGCAAGCCTTGGAAGAATGTATTGCAGCTGGGCCAGTTCCACCTGCAGCTTACCTTCCCGCGATCGTGCACGGGTAGCGAAAATATCCAGGATCAGCTGTGTCCGGTCAATGATCCGCGCTTCAAAGTACCGGGACAAATTCCTGTTTTGCGCTGGTGTAAGCTCATCATTAAAAATGATGATATCGGCTTCCAGTTCCTCTTCAAGTGCCACAATCTCTTCAATCTTGCCTTTTCCAATAAAAGTGGATGCATCGTATCGATCCCTTTTTTGGGTAACTGTGGCCACAGCTTGTCCCTGAGCCGTTTTTGTCAACGACTCCAGTTCTTCTAGCGAATAAAAAAATCGCTCGTCGGTTAGCCCTGGCAGCTGACAGCCCACGAGGATGGCTTTCTCTGATTGAGAATGCGTAGTGATATCTTCCAAAAAATCGACCTGCTTTCATTTTTTATCATACGTTCATCATATCAAATTCCTTGTTTCTCTTCCAGATGCAGGTCGTCTTGCGTAAGAGTCATCAATGATTTTTTGTCAGTACGTTCTTCTTTTAATAACCGGACAGATTGTTTTCTCACTGCTTTTTCAATAATGTTGCGGATATATCTTCCGTTCGAGAAGGATTTCTCACTGGCTGCACACACGCGCTGCAGGTGCTGCCTGAGCTTCCACTCCGAATCTTTAGCCATGATATACTGCCGTTCGGCCACCATTTTCCGGCTGATTTCCATGAGTTCATCAACCGTATAATCGGGGAAAGTGACCATGATGGGGAAACGTGATGGCAAACCGGGGTTCAATTTTAAGAAACGGTCCATCTCTCCTGAATAGCCGGCAAGAATCAGGATGAAATCATGCTGCTGGTCTTCCATCGCTTTAACAAGGGTATCAATCGCTTCTTTCCCAAAATCCTTTTCACCGCCGCGGGCGAGCGAATAGGCTTCATCAATAAATAATATTCCGCCCATCGCCTTTTTTAACAGTTCTCTTGTCTTCTGGGCGGTATGGCCGATATATTCCCCGACCAGATCGGCACGCTCCACTTCAATCAGGTGCCCCTTTGAAAGAACATTCATTTCATGAAACAGGTTTCCAAGCAATCGGGCAACTGTTGTCTTACCTGTTCCCGGATTTCCTTTGAACATCATATGAAGCACTTGCTTTTCAACCTTCAGCCCTTGATTTTCCCTGCATTTATTCACATAAAGCCATGCATAGATTTCCTTAATGAAATTCTTCAATTCCTCCATGCCAACCAGTGACGACATTTCCTGTTCCATTTTCTTTAAGGGGAGATGTTTTTCTAGCTGCCGCCCTTCCTTCGGTGCGGATACTGGCACTTCCTCCACCTTTTCTCTTTCGGTGTTCTGGTTCAGGATAATGTTGATTTGCGTCTTCTTTTTAAATGTCATGGAATCATGCAAGAGATTCACCTCTCTTTAGCTGTCTAGAATTAATATACGCATGACATTGTTTAGGTGTGACAAATGCCTATCTTTTCCTGCCCTCATTCTAATGTATTCTTAAGAACAGCAATTATACGGGCTTGGGGAGCAACACAAGATTCTTAATCTTTATAATTATTTTTGTATATTTATACATATTTATCCCTATAAATGTTCTGATAAACAGTATTTTCAGAAATTTCAATGTATATTTAACCGAAAAATTGTATTGACTAATATTTCTAGCTGCCTTATTGTTGAAGTTAGTTGCATATAAAGGAACGATGAAAAAATGTATTTTATTAAAAAGGCTCTGCTGGTTATTACCGGATTGTTTTTAACCGCTTTCGGAACAAAGCTGCTGACCATTTCCCATCTCACATTTGGGGGCACAGCGGGCATCTCCACCTTGTTAACGTTTTCAACGGGGATTTCCTGGGGCGTTTGGTTTTTTGTCATTAACCTTCCCTTCTTTATCTTATCGGTAAAAAGATTGGGAATGCTGTTTTCTGTTTATACACTGCTTTGCATCTCTTTGATTTCCATCATTAACGGCTTTTTGAACATTCCTCCGACAAGTGGCGTCCATCCGATATTTATTGCCGTAGCCGCAGGATTGATTATTGGAAGCGGAGTGGTGCTCGTCCTCAATAACGGAGCATCTCTTGGAGGCATTCATATTTTGGCCGTGTATATGGATCAGCATCTTTCCATCAACCGCGGAAAGACACTGTTCATTACGGATCTTCTTATTGTTTTGTCCGCCTCATTGATGGTTGGTATCGTGAACGCACTCTATTCGGTAATCACCATTACCATTGCAAGCTTCCTTGCCGGCAAGTTCAAGCCCCAGCAGGGAGCCAAAGCAGATAAGAATGATATTCCAATCGAAGCTTCTCTTTAAGTAAAAAAACCCTTAGATTTTTCTTCATTTCAGAAAAATTTAAGGGTTTTTGTCTTTTTCTGCGCTTCTCCGGGAAATAGTTTTATTCGTACACTTGCTTTCCCTGATTATTGTGCTTCATCCGGTCCATGTCTTTTTGTTCATTTTTCTTTGCCTGATTGGACGGCGGAACAATCCTGCCAATTAATATCCCCAGCTTATTATAGGCATCATCCGTATTCAGCGTATCACCCTCATCAATTTTGCGCTGGATTCCCCTCATTTCCTTAATGATTGCCGGATCTGCTGTTATGGCAGCATTCTTTCCGTGTTCATTTCCCTTGATGCTCTGGTAGACCTTCAGCCGCAGCCGGTCCTTTTGTTCCCGGGAAAGCGGTTTGTCGGGATTAATTCCCACGAGCGTATAAATGCCGCTGACAATGACATCTGCCTGTTTAACCCCTGGCACGGTTACTGCAAGATCATGAATTTCCTTCGCATTTTTCGCTTCGTAATTTTTTTCATTCACATTCGGAGCATCATTTTGTGAGTTCGGCAAATTCTTTTGGTTGACCTTCGTGGGAGCCTTGTAATTTTTATCCTGATCAAGGTCCAGTTCCCTATTGGAACAGCCGGCAATCAAGATTACAGCACCAATGACTAGCAAAAAGTTTCGCATGGAATAACCCTCTCTTTTTTCTTGTTACGGTTAGTGTTTAATCTTCCAGAGGCAAATATTCATTTTGTTAATATGTGCTCATAGAGGTACATATTGGTATAATGAAAAAAACGCCATACGGAGGTTGCTATGTTTCCGCTAATCGATTCCTTGCCACGCTATTCGGCTGTTTATTTAGAAGCATTGGAGAAGAAAGGCAGACAGGAAAGTACCATCAGGCGATATTTTTATGATGTAAATGACTTTTTGGCCTGGATGCGCGTCGTTAAAAAAGAGGACAGCTTTTCAGTCTTTCAATCACTGCAAACCAAGGACTTTCAATCTTACTTTGATTTTTTGATGAACGAGAGGCACTATTCGCTTCGCACCCTTCGGCGTGTGCTGACGGTGCTCAAGCAGCTCGTCCAGTTTCAGATCGCATTAGGGAGCCTTTCGTTCAATCCGGTAGACGGGGTGGAAATCGGTCCTGAGAATGATACAACATTTACAGAAGAAAACTTTATCACAAGTGATGAGCTGGAACAGCTGTTTGAAACCGTCCGTTCATTTGACGGATTGACTGAAAACCAGCAAAAGTACCGCCACTTGCTGATCGACCGCAATCAGTCGATCATTACATTGTTAGCGTATTATGGGTTAACACTGCAAGAGCTCACTTCACTCCGGATGAAACATATTAACTTTACAAAAGGTTACATGCATGTTCCCTCGGAAACCAGCCTTACCCGTGAAATACCATTAAAGAAAAATGATCAAAAGGTACTGTATTCATATTACGAAACCATTCCGCAGGCTGTTCGTCCTGCATGGTATTCCAACGACCATTTTCTGGCTGCATTTGATTATCAGCGGGGAACCTACCGCTGGGTATATAGAACACACTCCCCAAAACCGCTCACTGAGATTGCGGTACAAAAAATGATCCGGATGGAAATCCAGCGGTCCGGTTTGCGCAAGGGAATTTCGGCCCAGCATCTGAGGAGAACGTGCATCCTCAATGATGTAAAGGCGGGACTTGATTT
This sequence comes from Fictibacillus fluitans, assembly GCF_030418125.1. Taxonomy (GTDB): domain Bacteria; phylum Bacillota; class Bacilli; order Bacillales; family Fictibacillaceae; genus Fictibacillus_C; species Fictibacillus_C fluitans. Next base: position 562,675 of record NZ_JAUHTR010000001.1, read on the forward strand.
TGAAACGATGAAAACCAAATACGGATTCAAATCTCCCTTAAGTTTGCGCCGGTACTATGATTACCTGCAAGTCATACCAACATAAAAAAACCTTGCTGAACACTCAGCAAGGTTTCTTTTCATTTCCCAACGTACCTATGTATTAATTTTCAGCCGGCAGCTCGACCGGACGATGAGGCGTAAAAGTTGAGATGGCATGTTTGTATATTAAGTGTTGTTTTCCTTCTGATTCCAGGATGACCGTAAAGTTATCGAACCCTTTCACCAGCCCTTTTAGTTGAAAACCATTTAGTAAATATACAGTGACATAGATGTTTTCTCGTCGTAATTGATTCAGATACTGATCCTGGATATTGATCGCTTGCTTCATGTATACAGTCCTCCTCATTTGCCATTAGAATAGTCATTCGACAAGTTCTTTTCTTTTCCTTCTACAAATAATCTGATTTCATTAAATTTCTCGTAAAAGTTTAAAGCGGACATATCAAACCATTGAATATCCATTTGGTTCCGAAACCAGGTATACTGGCGCTTGGCATATCGTCTTGAGTTCCGCTTCAGCAGTTCAACCGCTTCTTCAAGCGTTAAACGGCCCTCCAAATATTCATAGATCTCTTTATAGCCGATCGCCTGGACCGACTGGCAGTCCCGGACCCCCTCGTGGTATAAACGCTTCGCTTCCTCCAAAAGTCCCTGGGACATCATTTGATCCACCCGTTCATCGATGCGTTCATACAGCAGGCCGCGGTCCATGGAGAGTCCGATCATGGTCAAATCGTATGGTGAATCTTGAGATTGTTCCTGCTCCTTGAGAGTCTCTGTCATCGTCTTCCCGGTCACATGATAAATTTCCAGTGCACGGATGACCCTTCTCACATTGTTGGGATGAATCCGCTCAGCGCTCTCCGGATCTTTTTCCTGGAGCAGGGCGAACAGCCAGTCCGCCCCTTTTTCTGAAAGAATATTCTCCAGTTGCTGACGGTATTGTTCATCGCCGGAAGCCGTTGAAAACATGTATTGATGGGTAACTGAGCGGATATAAAGGCCGGTGCCTCCTACAATAATGGGCACTTTACCGCGCCTGTTAATCTCCGTAATGCATGCTTTGGCCCGTTCCTGAAATTCTGCCGCAGAAAAGGAATCACACGGATCTTTAATATCAATCAAGTGATGCGGAATGCCTTCCATTTCTTCGTTTGAAATTTTGGCAGTCCCAATGTCCATACCCCTGTAGATCTGCATGGAATCCCCGCTGATCACCTCGCCGTTCAGAGCTTTAGCCAGTTCTATTCCGGTTTTTGTTTTTCCGACCGCTGTGGGACCTACAATTACAATCAATCGTTCTTTCATAAAAACTCCTATCAATCGTTCATTAGATTTAACGCTGTTTCTTCCTATCATATACGAAAACGCTTAAAAAACCAAAAAAGAAAAAACCGGTGCCATCACCTTTTCTGAGCACCGGTTTTAATGATTACATCACACGCTTGAACATTTTTTCCATTTCATAGGTTGAAAAGTGCACGATAATCGGCCTGCCATGCGGACAGGTATAAGGATCTTCGCTCTTCCGCAAGGTTTCGAGCAGCGAGAATATTTCATCATTGCGCAAATGATGGTTAGCTTTGATGGACCCTTTGCAGGACATCATTATGGCTGCTTTTTCACGCAATTTTTTAATATCCGCCTTTTTGTCTTTTAATACCTGGCCGACAAGATCCTCAATGCTTTCCTGTTCATATCCCGATGGAAACCATTGGGGATGGGCTTTTACAATATAGGTGCCGGATCCGAAGGGTTCAAGAAACACTCCGACCTGTTGGAGAGCTTCAAGGTTATCATTGATCGTCAGTGCTTCCTTGCTCGTAAACTGGAAAGTGAGCGGGATCATAAGCTCTTGCAGCTCTGAAGCTACCTGACCGACTTTTTCTCTGAAAAATTCATACTTGATCCGTTCCTGGGCCGCATGCTGATCAATCAGATACATGCCTTCTTCATTCTGAGCAATAATATAGGTTCCGTGCATTTGCCCGATCGGATACATGACCGGTACTTTTTCATTTTCTTCTTCTCGTTGAACCTGTGGCATTACTACAGGTTCCGGCTTAAATGATGGTGCTTCTTCCAGGATGAATGGTTCCTCCCGGCTGTCTGCACCGTGATCTGTTTCCTCTGGCTCAAGAGAAGCGGTTGCCGGGCTGAAAGCAGCAGGTTCTTCCTGAAGCTGTGCAGGCGCCTCCCATTCGGAAGCTCTTTTAGGAGCTTCCGTTATGGTCGTCTCAGATGGGGAAGTTAACCGGTGTTCAAATGAAAACGCCCCTTGCTCCGAGTAGTCCTTTTGCGGTTTTCGTTCGACCCTTACCGGTTCTGGAATGAGTCTCAGGGACCGGAGAACATTTCTTACTTCTTCTTCAATCAGGCCGGTGAGCTCCGGCTCCTTGCTCAGCCTTGCTTCAAGCTTGGAAGGATGAACATTCACATCAATAATGGATGGATCCATCGTGATGGACAAAGCAACGACAGGGTGCCTTCCAATCGGCAGCAGTGTATGATACGCCTGCTGGACCGCCCGCTGCACATTGTAATTTTTGATATATCTGCCGTTCATGAACAAGGAAACATAATTTCTTGACGCCCTTGTAATTTCGGGCTTCGCAATATAACCGTTGATTTCGTAGTCCAGGGATTTCGCTGAAATTGGCACCATATTTTTGGCCACGTTCATTCCGTAAACGGCAGCGATAACGTTCAGCACATTACCGCTGCCATTTGTATTTAACATATCCCGGCCATTATGCCGCAGCCGGAATGAAATTTCCGGATGACCCATCGCCAGCCGGTTGATGACATCCGAAATGTTTCCAAGCTCTGTATTGATCGTCTTCATGTGCTTCAGCCTGGCCGGTGTATTATAAAATAAATGACGGACCGTAATGTCTGTTCCTTTTCTTGCGTTCGTGGAAGATAGGGATTGCACCTGTCCTTTCACAAGCGCAAGTGACGTCCCCGGACCGTTTCCTGTCCCTGTACTCATTTCCATGTGGGATACAGAAGCGATGGAGGGCAGCGCTTCTCCGCGAAAGCCCATCGTACGGATCTGAAACAGGTCCTGTTCTTCTTTTATTTTACTCGTGGCATGCCGGCTGAAAGCAAGCTCGCAGTCCCCGGCTTCAATCCCGTCTCCATTGTCAATAATCCGGATTAGGGAAAGCCCTCCCTCTTCCAGTTCGATTTCAATGCGGGTAGAGTGCGCATCGATCGAATTCTCTACTAGTTCCTTCACGACAGATGCGGGTCGTTCAACAACTTCACCTGCAGCAATTTTATTGGATAGGTGATCGTCCAGTTGGATAATTTTCCCCACTTGATCGTCTCCTTTATTTCACTTTCTTTTGCAGTTTAAACAACGCATTGATTGCATCGAGCGGTGTCATCTCGAGTAGGTTCAAGGATTTCAGTTCCTGCTCCACCGCAGAAGCTTCCCTTTTTTTGCTTGAGCGGGTTTCTTCGGCAAACAAGCTGAGCTGTGTGTCCTCTTCTGCGGCCTTTTCAGCCTCTTTCACTGCTTTTTTAGGAGAATTGTCGTTGGATTCAAAATCCAGCAAAATTTCCTTCGCCCGTTCAATTACGCCTGTTGGCAGTTCTGCCAGCTGTGCCACATGAATCCCAAAGCTTTTATCAGCTTGTCCATCAATGACTTTATGAAGAAACACCAGCTTGCCCTGTTCTTCAATTGCCGATACATACACGTTTTTCAGTGACTTCAGTTCGGATTCCAGTACGGTCAGTTCATGATAATGGGTGGAAAACAGCGTCATGGCTCCGATATGGTGGTGAATATATTCAACGATGGATTGGGCCAGAGCCATGCCGTCATAGGTGGATGTACCTCTTCCGATTTCATCCAGCAGAATGAGGCTTTCGCTCGTAGCCTTTTTCAAGGCATACCTCGTTTCAAGCATTTCCACCATAAATGTACTTTGCCCTCCGACGAGGTCATCGGCCGCACCAATCCGGGTGAAAATTTGGTCAAAAAGAGGAAGCTCTGCCTGATCGGCCGGTACGAAGCAGCCGATCTGCATCATGATCGCCGTAAGAGCAAGTTGTCTCATGTACGTGCTTTTACCGGCCATGTTCGGCCCTGTAATCAGCAGCATGGAACGCTCAGAGTTTAAACTGATGTCATTTGGCACATATTCCTGCGCATCCATTACCTTTTCCACCACCGGATGGCGGCCATTGATGATTTCAACACGGTTGGAACCGGAAAGAACCGGCTTCACATAGCGCTGTTCCTCGCTGACGGTGGCAAATGCCTGAAGCACATCAATTCCACTCAGCTGTTTGGCCAGCTCCTGAAGAGACTGGATGTAGCCTTTGACGTGTTCTCTTATCTGTAAAAACAAATCATACTCAAGCGCGACCATCTTTTCCTCGGCTTCAAGAATAAGACGCTCCTTTTCTTTGAGATCAGGAGTAACATACCGCTCGGCATTGGCAAGTGTCTGTTTCCGTTCATAACGGCCCTCCGGAATCTGTGAAAGGTTGGAACGGGTGACTTCTATAAAATAACCAAAGATCCGGTTGTATCCGATCTTTAAAGATTTAATCCCTGTTTCATTTCGTTCTCTTTGCTCAAGGGAAGCGATCCATGCTTTCCCGTTCACACTGGCATCACGGTATGTATCCAGTTCTTCATGGTAACCATCTTTAATGATTCCGCCTTCTTTAATGGAAAGAGGAGGATCGTCATGCAGCGACCGTTCAAGATAGTCAAATAAATTTTCATGCAAATCCATCTTCTCCGATATTTCGAGGCTGTATGGATTTTTCAGCTGTGAAAGACTCTGCTTGATTCCAGGTACACTTCCAAGGGTGTGCTTTAATTGAATCAGGTCACGCGCTGTAATATTCCCGAACGAAACTTTCCCTGCCAGCCGTTCCAGGTCGTATACCTTTTTCAACTGATCGCGCAGCTCCTGGCGGACGAAAAATTCCTGCATCAGCTCTTCCACTACACCAAGCCGCTGTGTGATTTGTTCCGGCATAAGAAGGGGCTGTTCAATCCACTGCTTGAGCCTTCTGCTTCCCATTCCCGTTACCGTACGGTCAAGGAGCCATAACAGTGAACCTTTTTTGCCTTTTGCCCTGTTCGTTTCCACCAGCTCAAGATTTCGTTTCGAAAAGCTGTCGAGCTTCATGTATTCATTGAGATGCTGGACACTGACCGGCTGTATATGTTCCAATGCCCGCTTTTGTGTGTGCAGCAAATAGTGAAACAGCCGGCCGCACGCTTCCTTCAGCAGGGGACTTTCATTTCCCCCGAGCAAATGGGCAAAGGGGCCGGGCACTTCCGACTCATCCTGAATGGAGCTTGTGATCTGGAAGCGCAGCCGGAGCGGTTCCGCGATTTCTTCATAAACCCGGGAAGACAATATTACTTCCCTTGCATGAAGGGCTTGTACCTCCTGCATCAGCATGGAGGCATCTCCCCGGAACTGATATCCTTTCAGTTCACCGGTGGAAAGGTCATTTAGCACAATACTGTATTCTTCCTCCCCAAAGGCAACGGATGCTATAAAATTATTTTCCGTTTCTTTGAGAAGGTTGTGATCCATAACCGTTCCCGGTGTAATGATTTGGATCACTTCGCGTTTTACGACTCCTTTTGCGACTTTCGGGTCTTCCACCTGTTCACAGATGGCCACTTTATTTCCGGCTTCTACAAGCTGTTTAATATAGTTGGCGGCAGAATGATGGGGCACGCCGCACATTGGTATGCGCTCTTTTGTTCCGCCATCTCTGCTTGTCAATGTAATTTCAAGGAATTGAGATGCCTTAACCGCATCTTCAAAAAACATTTCATAAAAATCACCGAGCCTGAAAAATAAAAAAGCGTCCCGGTGCGACGATTTAATTTTTAAATACTGCTGGATCATGGGAGTATATTGGGCCATGCTTTCACCTAACTTCTAAGTACTTTTTTCAATAGTTCATTATAGCATAGTACGATTGTGAAGACTTAAGAAAACCAACCCTTTCCTACATAAAAAAGCAAGGAAGAAGTGTCCTTCTTCCTTGTGCTCTTATTCCTCCAGTTCGCCCATGAAGAACTGGTCGATATCTTCAACATCCTCATCGTCAAGTCCGTAATCCCAATCCTTATCTTCCCACTCATCCGGCTTGGCATCGGAATTGACATAAACACAAACCTTCGTTTCGCCGATCACATCACAAACAAATTCCCGTTCACACTGAATGACCATACGGCTGCCGTTCGGTGAAATGGTGCATTCGAGCGTGTTCGGAGCTTGGATGCATCGTGCTGACACTTCAAGGTCCTTGCCTGTGGCATGTTCATCTCTTGTACTCAGAATGATTTCATCTTTATAGCCTACCGTTTCCGTGCATACTTCCGTTTTCGTATTATTGTTGTATGAATACCAAATGTTTACATCATATCTGCCTTCCACTGTTACACTGTCATCACCCGACCTGGCAGCTTTATAGGTATGATTAATAATCCAGCTTCCCAGGATACTCGTTGGTTTATGACTCGGAGTGATCGTATGTGTCGACTGAGAGAATTTTCGTCCCTTGCCGCATACCGCCTTGCAGATTATCTCTCTGTAATTCAGATCTTGATCTATGTTGGCCATAGACTTAACCCCTCCTCTTCCAATCTTCATTTCATCCTATGCAGGGCGAATGACTAGTGTGCTAACTATTTTTTTATGAATCCGTTAATACAGTTTATGTAAAAGGCCCAGATGGTGACCTGTTTTTAATAAATTTAATATTTTCATACGGTATGTGAAATTAAAAATTACAATAAAAAAAGACCAGGAGAATGTTAGATTCTCCTGGTCTTTCGTCTTAATGGCAGCCGCAGTTTCCGCTTGCACAGCTTTCAGCTGATCCTGTGGTTCCTTTTAACTGATCTCCGCCGGTCGATTCAATGATCTCATCGGTAACGGTGTTGGAAATCGTATGTGACACCATCTGTAAAATGTCGTTAACGTCTGCTTGTGATTGCTTGAATTCCTGTACAACCGGAATGCCATCCATTTCCGCCATAAGAGCATCGATCTTGGCTTCCATTTCTTTATGGGCTTCGTGCTTGCCATAATGCTGAAGGTTGACTGCTTGCTTTTGCAGCTGCTTGATTTGGGCAACCAGTGTGGATACATTGTTATTTTCATTGATTTGCTGTTCTGCTTTTTTGAAAAAATCAACTTCTTCAGTTTGAGCAATCATTTCGGCCAATTCTTTTGCTTTGTCTAAAATATCACTTTTTGTAAAGCTCATCCTTAAACCACTCCCGCCTTTTCGTCTGCTAAGTCACCGCTTAATGTCCAGGTTTTTGCATCTTTAATATGGACTTTGACAATCTTGCCAATCAAATACTTCGGCCCTCTGAAGTTTACTACTTTATTGGAGGCTGTATGACCGGACAGTACATCCGGATTCTTCTTGCTTTCCCCTTCCACGAGCACCTCGACCACCGTATCAAGGTAGGCCTGGTTCTTGCGGAGAGAAATTTCATTCAGAAGGGCATTCAAACGCTGAAGCCTTTCCTTTTTCACTTCAAGTGGAACATTATCCTGCATTTTAGCCGCCGGAGTTCCTTCCCTTGGCGAGTAGATGAATGAATAAGCTGCGTCAAATTCCACTTCTTTTACAAGGGATAAGGTGTCCTGAAACTGTTCTTCGGTCTCATTTGGAAACCCGACAATGATGTCTGTTGTAAATGAAGCATTCGGAATCGCTCTCTTGATTTTGCCGGCGAGCTCAAGAAAATGTTCCCGGGTATATTTTCGGGCCATAAGCTTCAAAATGTCGCTGTTCCCGTGCTGGACCGGCAGATGGATATGCTCCACAAGGTTTCCTCCCTTGGCAAGCACTTCGATCAGATGGTCATCAAAATCACGTGGATGGCTTGTTGTAAAACGGACTCTCGGGATATCGATTTTACGGATTTCATCCATAAGATCGCCTAGCCCGTACTCCATATCCTCAAAGTCTTTGCCATATGCGTTGACGTTTTGCCCAAGCAATGTGACTTCCTGATAGCCGTTGCGGGCAAGGTGTCTTACTTCCTCAATAATATCTTCAGGACGGCGGCTTCGTTCCTTTCCACGGGTATACGGAACGATGCAATACGTACAGAACTTGTCACAGCCGTACATGATGTTGACCCAGCCCTGGATGTTGCCCTTGCGCACACGGGGAAGATTCTCTACGATATCTCCCTCTTTGGACCAAACCTCAACCACCCGCTCTTTGGAAAAGTAGGCTTCTTTAACAATTTGAGGCAATCTGTGTATGTTGTGGGTGCCAAAGATCATGTCAACCTGGTCGTAAGTTTTCAGCAGCTTGTTTACAACTGATTCTTCCTGGGACATGCAGCCGCACACACCGATTAAAAGATCAGGATTTTCAACTTTCATGGGTTTTAAGTGACCGAGTTCACCGAACACTTTATTTTCCGCGTTTTCCCGGATGGCGCATGTGTTCAGCAAAATCAGGTCTGCTTCCTTCATGTCAGTTGTTGCTTCATAGCTCATATCCGAAAGGATTCCGGCCATTACCTCTGTGTCATGCTCGTTCATCTGGCAGCCGTACGTTCTGATATAAAATTTCTTGCCGTCACCGATGTTTCTTAAGCTTTCATCGACGGCAAAATCTTTTACGATATTAATTTGTTCTTTTCCGCGTTTTTTTGCGTCCTTCAATGACGGAGGCTGGTAGGTTGTCTGAAAATAACCAGCATAGTCCTTCGTCGTTTTTTCTTTATCTTTCGCAGGTGTTGATCCTGTTTGATTCACTGCAATTCCTCCCTAAAGTTCTGGGGCCGTTTCTTTCATAACTTCAATATTATAACAGACTTCCAGCGCAAAAGGAATGTTTGACAAGGTAACAACTATGTAATTAACAATACTTATATTTCACTTTATTAATAAAAAAGAGTAAAATAGAATCAGATACTTTGCGAACGAAAGAGATGGTTTTATGTACTGGAAACGCTCCTTATGGATTCTCTGGCCGGCCAATTTTCTGATTGCTGCCGGCATGAGTCTGATTATCCCCTTTTTACCCTTATATATTGAAAAGCTTGGCGTCCATAATATCCATCAGGTGGAGCATTGGACCGGCTGGATATTTTCCGCTCAGTTTATTACCTCCTTTTTGTTTCAGCCTCTCTGGGGCTCGCTTGCCGACCGCTACGGACGAAAAGTGATGCTCATCCGCTCCGCCATTGGAATGGGAGCCATTACCGCATTGATGGGCTTAGTCACCGGTCCGGGCCAGCTGCTGGTCCTCCGGCTGATCAATGGATTGTTTTCAGGCTTTATTTCCATGAGCATCTCCCTTCAGGCGTCGGTTACTCCTGATGAGCATGCCGGAAGATCACTGGGTACCCTGCAAACGGGCCAGATTGTCGGAACACTGGTAGGTCCATTGATCGGCGGCTTTTTATCTGAAGTGTTCGGCTTTGAAGGGGTCTTTTTTGTAACAGGCGGTCTGATATTAATCGCCGGGCTGGTCGTTTTGTTTCTTATCCATGAAGATGTAACCGTGAAAACGAAAAAGGCGCAAAAGAAGAAAAAAGAATACAAAGCATTGCGGCCGCTTTTTCCTATTTTCATAGCAGCTGCCATCACCCAGCTAGCCATGATGAGCATTCAGCCGATCATCACGCTTTATACGCGAACCATTTATCATGGGCAGCATTTAACCCTGATCGTCGGTTTGATCAGCGCAGTGACAGGGGTCGCCAATCTTATCGGTTCACCTATCCTTGGGAGAATCGGTGATAAAATCGGACAGCGGAAAGTGCTCCTGTTCTCTCTGATCATGGCTGCCCTGGCTTTTATTCCACAAGTACTGGCCACCGACATCAGGCTCCTGCTTGCGGGTCGCTTTCTCCTCGGCCTCTTTATCGGCGGAATGATTCCTTCGTTAAATGTGCTTGTAAAAAAACTTGCTCCGGCTCATCTTCAGGCGACCGCTTTCGGCCTCAGTTCTTCTGCCCGGTTTCTCGGAAATCTGCTGGGCCCGCTGCTCGGCACATTTGTTGCGGCCTCCTATAATATTAAAGACATCTTTTACATTACTATGATTTTTCTCTTGATCAATATGTTCTCCATCGCACGAAACAAGAAGCTCCGCTTGGCGCTTTCACAACAAAAAAAGGCATCCTGAACAAGGTTCAGGATGCCTTTTCTATTTTTACATAAATTCGGCTACAAGGTCATTGAATTTCTGCTCATCCATATTGAGGTCGGCATGTGCGAGTGCGTCTTTGCTGTAACCATGAGCTAAATCCTGGTAGGATTGCTTCTGTGTGTTTTGATAGATAATTCCTTTGACCAGTCCGTCATGCTCCATTAAGGTTTGCATGGCCTGCATGCGGTTGGAGGAATCGTAGCCTTCAATCGTATCAAGACTCGTTAAGTGCTCTTTAAACCAGTCATACGTGTTCACTTTGTTATACGTCACGCAAGGAGAGAACACATTAATCAGAGAAAAGCCTTTATGCTCGATCCCTTTTTGAATGATCGAAGTTAATTCTTTTAAATCACTGGAAAAACTCTGTGCCACAAATGTGGCGCCTGCAGTAAGAGCAAGCTCCATGATCCCGATGGCAGACTCTACAGAACCTTCCGGCGTACTTTTCGTCTTAAAGCCTTCAGCGGACCGCGGGGACGTTTGCCCTTTGGTTAACCCGTAGATCTGATTGTCCATGACAATGTACGTAACATCGATGTTTCTGCGGATCGCATGAACGGTATGTCCCATTCCGATGGCAAATCCATCACCGTCACCGCCAGAAGCAATTACCGTCATATCCCGGTTTGCCATTTTAACTCCCTGGGCAATCGGAAGCACACGTCCATGGATACCATGAAAGCCATAGGATTTGATATAACCGGAAATCCGTCCGGAACAGCCGATGCCGGAAATGACGGCGAGATCATCCGGTTCAAGACCCACGTTGGCTGCTGCCCGCTGGATGGATGCCTGAACGGAAAAATCACCGCATCCAGGACACCAGTTGGGTTTTACTGAGTTTCTGAATTCTTTAAACGTCGCCACTTAAACCAGCTCCTTGCATTTATTGAAAACTTCCGATGGAAGGAAAGGATTACCATCATATTTCAAGATGCTTTCAATCTTTTCGTGTGACCCAAGGTTCATCTTGAGAATGTTGGCAAGCTGACCCGTTGCATTATTTTCGATAACCACAACTTTTTTCCCTGCATCCACCAATTCTTTCATTTCTTTAAGCGGGAACGGATGAATCAGGCGAAGGTGCGCATGATTCACTTTAATTCCTTCTGCTTCAAGACGGGGAATGACTTCTTCAATCACGCCACGGGTGGAATTAAACCCGACGAGCAGCAGTTCTGCTTCCTCGTTCGGTGTGTATTTCACGACGGGTGTATTGAATTTTAAATTCTTGAGCTTTCTCAAGCGTTTATCCATTTGTTTCAAACGGTTGGACGCCACTTCAGAAGGCTTGCCCGTTTCATCGTGCTCAACCCCGGTTACGTGATGAATACCGTTTTTCATGCCTGGAATTACACGCGGTGAGACGCCTGATTCTGTTAATTCATACCGTTTGAAATAACCGCCTTCCACTTCGGGAAGCTCAGCATTCAAGTCTAATGCGCCGCGGCGGATCTCCACTTTTTTGAAATCAAGCGGTTCAACAGACTGTTTTCCGAGGGAAAGCTGAAGATCGGTCAAAAGAATAACAGGACACTGGTATTCTTCAGCAATATTCAACGCCTCCACTGCATCATAAAAGGCTTCCTCTGCGGTGCTTGGCGCCATGACGACCTTTGGAATTTCACCGTGTGTGCCATAAATCATGGCCATCAAGTCGGACTGTTCCTGTTTGGTAGGAAGTCCTGTACTCGGGCCTCCGCGCTGCGTATCGACGATAACAAGCGGCGTTTCTGTCATGCCGGCAAGGCCGATTGATTCCATCATCAGTGAAAGTCCCGGTCCTGCTGAAGAAGTAACCGTACGGACACCGGCATAGTTTGCACCGATTGCCATCGTGGCCGCAGCAATTTCATCCTCTGTCTGAATAACGGTTCCGCCAAACTGTGGAAGTTTTTTGATCAGGTATTCCATAATTTCAGACGCCGGTGTAATCGGATAAGCCGACATGAAACGGACGCCGCCTGCCACAAAACCAAGAGCGATCGCATCATTGCCGATCATAAACATCCGTTTTTGACCATCCGCCTTGTTCAGCTGGAAGCCTTCAAGAGGTCCGCCTGCTGCGTCTGTAAAATATGCTGCACCCTTTCTGATCGCTTCCATGTTCTTTTCAACGACTTTAGCGCCTTTTCTTAAAAAGATTTCTTCCACTACTTCGATATACGCTTCAGCTGGAAGGTCGAGAACTGCACTCGTTGCTCCGATGGCTACCATGTTCTTCATGAGTGATGTTCCAAGTTCATTGGCAATCTCTGTAAACGGTACAGAGAAAAGCCTCACTTTTGATCCTTCAGGAACGGCCGGATTGAATTTGGCATCACCGATGACAACACCGCCGTCACGCATTTCATGTATATTAACATCAATCGTTTCCTGGTCAAATGCGACAAGAATATCCAGATCATCAGAAATCGATCTGGTTTGCTTTGTACTTACGCGGATTTTATTATTCGTGTGGCCGCCTTTTATTCGAGAGGAAAAGTGCCGGTAGCTGTAGAGATAGTATCCAAGCCTGTTTAAAGCCATGGCAAAAATTTCACCGGTACTGTCGATTCCTTCCCCTTGCTGTCCGCCAACTTTCCAGGAAAGTTGATCAATCATGAACTCCACCCCTTCTATTCGTTTCATCTGTATACTCATCCACAGCTTCATTGAAAAATAAAAATGAATCTCAATGTATAAAAATACGCTCTTTTCCTGTCGAAAATAAGCGCGCTGATTCTTGAGATGGGTATAAGCTTGTGTGTTTAAATATGTACTAAACGCTTACAATTCTAGCCCTATCTACGTAAAAAAGCAAGTATTCTTGGAAATAAATCCATAAAGCTTTCCTTCTTATCCCCGTTCCGTGAAAATGGCCTGTTCACATGTATTCATGCAAACAGGCCATTTCTTGGCTTTTTCAATTAACGAGGTTCAACGATCAGCTTGATCGCAGTACGTTCTTCTCCATCGATCAGAATATCCGTAAAAGCAGGAATACAAATGAGGTCGACTCCACTGGGCGCTACAAATCCTCGTGCAATAGCAACTGCCTTAACGGCTTGGTTTAATGCACCTGCCCCTATTGCCTGTATTTCAGCCCCTCCTCGTTCTCGAAGGACTCCGGCAAGCGCACCAGCTACAGAATTAGGGTTGGATTTTGCTGAAACTTTTAATATTTCCATTAATTTGTACCTCCTTAGAGATCTGATACCAATTCTACTATATTCATTGGTAAGAGCCCGTATTCCTGCAGTTGGAAAAGTTTCATTCAGATCAATGAGCCTTAAGCGAGTAGATACGGCATACCGATTCGCCTCTTATTCAAAAAACGGGTGGTCATCGTTAATAAGAATGGTCTTGATACTTTTGGCTTTTCCAGTTGCAGGATCACACTCTATTAATACGCCACTTAACTGTTCCCGCCCGGAAGATACTTCAAACCTTACCGGTAAACTGGTAATAAACTTTTTTATCACCGCTTCCCGGTCCATTCCAAGGATTCCGTCATACGGTCCTGTCATGCCTGCATCAGTCAAATAGGCGGTTCCTCCGGGCAAGATCCGCTGATCGGCAGTTTGAACGTGTGTATGGGTACCAACGACCGCTGTCACCCTGCCATCCAAAAACCATCCCATCGCCTGTTTTTCGCTGGTCGCCTCTGCATGGAAATCCACCAAGATGATTGGCGTCCGTTTACGCATCTCACGGATCAGCTCTTCAGCTTTTTCAAACGGGCAATCAAGAGGCGGGAGGAATGTTCTTCCCTGTAAATTGATGATGCCCACCTCCAGCTGGTTCATCTTCAAAATGGCGGAACCGCTGCCTGGTGTCCCTTTTGGAAAATTGGCTGGACGGACAAGCTGAGGAGTCGTATCAATAATTTCAAAAATCTCCTTATTGTCCCACGCATGGTTGCCCAGTGTAATGGCCTGTGCCCCCGCTTCAAATATGCCTTTGACGATTTTGCCGGTGATCCCCCTGCCGTGAGCCGCGTTTTCGCCGTTTACGATGGTGACAAGCGGCTGGTACTTTCGTTTCAGCTTTGGCAGGTACGTGTCAATCATCTTTCTTCCCGGGGACCCTACAACATCCCCTACAAATAAAATCTTCATCAAGCTCTCCTTTTTGTTTCAAACTCTGCATAAAAACAAAATAAAGTGGTTTTCACCACTTTATTTTGCGTACTCAACTGCTCTTGTTTCCCGAATGACTGTAACTTTAATATGTCCCGGATAATCCAGTTCGTTTTCAATTTTCTTTGTAATATCGCGTGCCAGGCGGTAAGAAGCCACATCATCGATCAAATCAGGTTTAACCATGATTCTGATTTCTCGTCCAGCCTGAATGGCGAATGATTTTTCAACGCCATCGAAGGATTCTGAGATCTCTTCGAGCTTTTCCAAGCGGCGAATGTACGTTTCAAGCGTTTCACGGCGTGCTCCCGGCCTTGCTGCCGATAATGCATCAGCTGCGGCCACAAGCGTCGCAATGATGGACGTTGGTTCTGTATCTCCATGATGGGATGCAATAGAATTGATCACCACTGGATGTTCTTTGTACTTTGTCGCTAATTCCACGCCGATATCTACGTGGCTGCCTTCCACTTCATGGTCAATCGCTTTTCCGATGTCATGAAGCAAGCCTGCACGGCGTGCCAAATGTACATCTTCTCCAATTTCTGCAGCCATCAGCCCGGTAAGATAGGCAACTTCCGTTGAATGCTTCAGCACGTTCTGACCATAGCTTGTACGATACTTCAATCGGCCTAAAATCTTTATCAAGTCAGGGTGAAGACCGTGAACACCTATTTCGAATGTAGTCTGTTCACCAACTTCTCGGATGTATTCATCCACTTCACGGCGGGATTTCTCGACCATTTCCTCAATGCGTGCAGGGTGAATCCTTCCATCCTGGACCAGCTTATCAAGCGCCATACGGGCAATTTCCCGACGTATCGGATCGAATCCTGAAAGAATGACCGCTTCAGGTGTATCATCGATAATCAAATCAATACCTGTCAGCGTTTCCAATGTCCGGATGTTTCGCCCTTCACGCCCGATGATCCGTCCCTTCATCTCATCGTTTGGCAGGTTAACGACGGAAACCGTCGTTTCAGCAACGTGGTCAGCCGCACAGCGTTGGATTGCCAGAGAAAGAATTTCTTTCGCCTTCTTGTCTCCTTCTTCCTTCGCACGGTTTTCCATATCCTTCACCATGATAGCCATTTCGTGGGAAACTTCGTTTTCCACTTCTCCCATGATGATCAGCTTTGCTTCTTCACGTGTAAAGCCGGATATACGTTCCAATTCTTTTTGCTGCTCTCTGAGCAGCTCCTCCACTTTGCTTTCAATCTCTTCAATTTGTCGTTGTTTTTTGGTGAGAGACTCCTCGCGTTTTTCCAATGATTCCTCTTTTTTATCAAGAGTCTCACTTTTTCTGTCCAGAATCTCTTCTTTTTGAACCAATCGTTGTTCTTGTCTTTGAAGCTCATTTCTGCGATCTCGAATTTCGCGCTCTGCTTCTGTTCTGAGCTTATGGATTTCATCTTTTGCTTCAAGCAGCGCTTCCTTCTTGCTCGCTTCACCGTCTCGTTTTGCTTCTTCAACGATTTGAGCTGCAGCATTTTCAGCGCTCGAAATTTTCGCTTCGGCGATCTTTTTCCTAACAAGATATCCGACAACTGCACCGACACCTGCTGAGACAAGCAAACTGGAGATGAAGACAATAAATGTTGTTTCCATGTTTCCACCTCCTCTTGCTATCTACTTTTTGTACTGCGTCATAAGCATCATTCGTGTAACAAAGTGTTGTGCACTAGTCATGCCATTTTCAATTTAAGCTCATATCATTTAATTTCGGGTGAAATCAAAGTATATCTCCATTTTATAAATTACAAGCCATTATGTCAAGACATGTCAAATCACCTATAATAAATCTTCCTCATGAAATTGGCAAGCTTAAATTCTTTCCAATCTCAGAATTCGGTGCACAGCCATTTTTAACAGACTTAAAAAAAGACCGTACATGCAGGATGTACGGCCTTTTTGTGCTATTCGGTTAACTCAAATTCCTCTTCTTCTTCCGGTTTGGGAGCATCAACACTGTTGACTTCCCCGCCAAGTTGATAATAGCTTCTGATCTGAGTAGAGATTTCTTCAGCCACTTCTTCGTTTTCCTTCAAGAATTGCTTGGAGTTCTCCCTGCCCTGGCCGAGTCGGTCTCCATCAAAAGAATACCAGGCTCCGCTTTTTTGGACCACATCAATATCAGAGCCGATATCAAGAATTTCTCCTTCTCTTGAAATCCCTTCGCCGTACATAATATCCACCTCTGCCTGCTTAAACGGAGGTGCAACCTTATTTTTAACTACTTTAATTCTTGTTTTGTTCCCTACCATATCGGTTCCCTGCTTGAGAGTTTCCGCACGGCGGACTTCAAGACGGACAGAAGAGTAGAATTTAAGGGCACGGCCACCCGGAGTCGTTTCAGGATTTCCGAACATAACGCCGACTTTTTCCCGGATCTGGTTGATAAACACCGCAATGGTTTTGGACTTGCTGATCGCTCCGGAAAGCTTTCGTAATGCCTGGGACATCAATCTGGCCTGAAGACCCACATGGGAATCTCCCATTTCGCCTTCAATCTCCGCTTTTGGAACAAGAGCCGCAACAGAGTCAATAACCAAAATGTCCACTGCTCCGCTTCGTACAAGGGCTTCTGCAATCTCAAGCGCCTGTTCACCTGTATCAGGCTGTGACAGCAAAAGCTCGTCAATGTTTACGCCAAGCTTTTGGGCATACACAGGATCAAGGGCATGCTCCGCATCAATAAAAGCAGCTTGTCCGCCGTTTCTCTGAACTTCGGCTATCGCATGGAGTGCAACAGTTGTTTTACCGGAAGACTCCGGGCCGTAAACTTCGATGATTCTTCCCCGTGGATATCCGCCTACGCCAAGCGCGATATCAAGCGCCAAAGATCCGCTGGAGATGGTGGAGACTCTCTGTTCAGCCTGCTCGCCAAGTTTCATGATGGAACCTTTTCCGAATTGCTTTTCGATCTGGCGCAATGCCATGTCAAGTGCCGCTTTGCGGTCGCTCATGTAATCACTCCTCAAATTTATATCATTGCACATGTAAGTACAAAATGATGTCGTTTCCTATAGTTCTATTTTACTTCTTTTTTGGTCATTTGCCAATCTTTTTGCGAACATTTATTCGATTTTTTTATTGTCCTTTTTTGACCTTTGACAATAAAAAGAACAATCCATGCTTAACCGACCGCTCCCTGATGCTTGCACGAGATCCCGAAAGGCTGAGTGAAAATACATCTGTGCCGTTCCTGTCAGACAATCCGATAAAAACAGTTCCCGGCTCTTTGCCCTCACTTTTGTCCGGTCCGGCCACCCCGGTAAAGCTGATGCCAATATCAGACCCCGTCATCCCCCGGACATTTTCAGCCATTTGCCTGGCCGTGTCCGGACTGACGGCGCCGCTTGAAGCGAGGACGTCCCCGCTGACACCGAGCAGCTTTTCTTTCATCTCATTGCTGTAGCAAACAACAGAGCCTTTGAAGAAGGCTGAACTGCCGGGCAGTTCGGTCATCTGCTGCCCAAACCATCCGCCGGTGAGGCTCTCGGCAGAAGAGATGGTCAGCTTACTGCTTTTTAAAAATTCTGCTGCCGTTTCTGTCAGACTTGTTTCGCCATATCCGTACAAAAATTCACCGACCCGCTCTTTGATGCGCTCTTCAAGCAGGTCCAATTGAAGCTGTGCCGTATGCTTATCCTTGAATTTGGCAGACAGCCTGAGTGTAACTTCATGGCTGCCGGCAAGCGGCGCTACCGTCGGGTTGGTCTGTTCGTCGATAATGTCCTGCAATGTGGCTTCAAGGAGCGATTCTCCAATGCCAAAAAAACGAAGGACTCTCGACACAATCGGTTCCACTCCGGGAAGCTTGGCGGTGAGATAGGCAATACCGAAATTCCTGAACATCGGGCGCATTTCCTTCGGCGGTCCCGGAAGCAGCATATACGTAATTCCAC
Organism: Fictibacillus fluitans; assembly: GCF_030418125.1. Lineage (GTDB taxonomy): Bacteria > Bacillota > Bacilli > Bacillales > Fictibacillaceae > Fictibacillus_C > Fictibacillus_C fluitans. The sequence goes on from NZ_JAUHTR010000001.1 coordinate 580,937, forward strand.
CCGCTTCAAGGGCCATTCCCGGCGCCATGCCGTTTTTGTTAGGCAACACGGCTGATCCTTCAAGCACCAGCGCCTGTTTTCGGTTGTTTTCGGTCATGGTTCTTCCTGTTCTCTTGTAATAAAGCTCGATTCCTTCCATTGCGTCCTCATCATACACCAGTTGTTTTCCCAGTACTCCGGCAATTGTTTCTTTCGTTAAATCGTCTTTTGTCGGCCCGAGACCCCCGGTGAAAATGATCAGGTCAGACCTATTCCGTGCGTTCTCAATAACCGATTCAAAACGCCCCGGATTGTCGCCGACCACAGAATGGTAAAAAACATTAATTCCGGCTTCAGCCAGCTCCGATGAGATAAACTGGGCATTAGTGTTTGCGATCTGCCCTAAAAGAAGCTCGCTTCCGACCGCAATAATTTCTGCATTCATTGGCGTATTCCCCCGTATTGATGTGTCATAAACTCGCGATCGAATAAAAAAACAGGAGAATGGTATGATTCTCCTGTTCATGCTGTTATTTAGATTTTAGCATAACTTCTTTATTTTGAATAAGATATTCCCATCCTGAATAAAGAGTAATCAGTGTAGCCGCCCACATGCTGATCTGGGCAAAAGGTATGCCGATCCATGCAAACGGAATGTTGTGCAGAAGCAAGGCTGAAATGGCAATAATCTGAATCCATGTTTTCAGTTTTCCCATCTGGCTTGCTGCGATGACTGCACCTTCTGCCGCTGCCACCAGGCGTATACCAGTAACGGCGAATTCGCGGCTGAGGATAATGATGACCATCCATGCCGGTGCGTAACCAAGCTGCACAAGGGCTACAAACGCAGCCGTTACGAGCAATTTATCCGCCAGCGGATCCAAAAACTTCCCGAAATTTGTCACAAGACCAAGTTTGCGGGCATAGTAGCCGTCCACCCAGTCTGTACAGGATGCCACAATAAAGATCAGGGCAGCCACCAGATGCGTGACCGGAAGATCCACCCCGATCCAGTTGACGGTTCCCCATTCAAAGCCGGCAAGCAGCACAATCATGAAGACAGGGATTAAAAAAATACGTGAAATAGTAATTTTGTTTGGTAAATTCATTTTCTTTCCTCCAATTTTGACAGCGCGTACACGGCGGTTACCTGTGGATTATTGTTTGCTGAAAGCCGTGTTTTTAATGACAATTCTCTGATGGATCCCTTGTTTTACCGCCGGAATCGGGTAGGAGAACGGTTTACCATTAATCGTTAGCTTCGCAAAATTGGTTTTTCCGATATTCAGTTCAACCTCTTTTTTGCCGGTTAAATCATAATTAGCGGTTTCGCCTTTCTTAAATATCTTGTCTGCCAGCATTTTTGATTCGGATTTAACACCCATATATACAGGTCCGTCCATTTTTAAGGCAATCTTGAATTCATCTGCTTCCTTGAGCTCATATGTAGTCGTGATTCCCTGGGTACCTTTTTTCACTAAAACCGCTTCTTTCTTTGGCGGTTTCTTTTCTTCTTTCGGTTTTTCCGGTGTTTTGTTTACCGGCTCCTTCTTTTTTTCCTTTTTTGGGGTGGCTTTTTCTGCGTTTTTGCTTTTATCGATTTCTACAGACGTTTGCTTCGAACCATTAGAGCTGCCGTCTGCTCCCGTGTCCCGGTTGGCAAGATACGCCCATACACCGACAAGAACTGCGAGAATCACAACAGAAACCAGCACGATCGGGAGCCAGTTTTTAAGAGACGAACCTCTGCCCTCAAGCGACTGTTTGTTTCGTTCCGAACGGGGAATAAACTCGGTCGGTTCCTTTTCGGCTATCGGGATTTCTGAATCAAAACGCTCGAAAACCTCTTCATAATCCAGACCGACTGTTTCACTGTAATTTTTTATGAACGCCCTGGCATAAAAGGAACCTGGCAGGACTTCATACCGTCCTTCTTCAATCGCCTGAAGGTAACGTTTTTGAATTTTCGTTTCCGTTTGAAGCTGCTCAAGGGAAAATCCTTTTTCCTCCCTTTTCTCTCGTAAAAAATCTCCTAGTTCAGTCAAGTTTACCACCTTCCACTAAGTGAAGTCATTCAAATGCGGAAAATCCTACATCTGTTTCGATTACTTCGTATGTGATTGCTTCGTTCGGGTCATTTCTCAATTCGATAATGTAATCAAAATCATCCATGGTGTATTCGGTCTGCTGGACAAACACATCAGGATGCTCAATCACTTTCGCTGTAGGCATGCGCATGATTTCGCGGATAAGCTGCCAGTGCCGCTCATTGGAACGGCGTGATGATACAATGCCATCGATGATATAAATATTGTTCGTACTGTATTCATCATCGGCCAGCTGAACACGCATGGTTTGTTTAAGAAGCGTAGAAGATATAAATACCCATTTTTTGCTCGCACAAACACTCGACGCAACAATTGACTCGGTTTTGCCTACGCGCGGCATCCCCCTGATCCCAATCAGCTTGTGGCCTTCCACTTTATACAGCTCGGCCAGAAAGTCAACAAGCAGGCCCAATTCATCCCTGACAAACCGGAATGTTTTTTTATCGTCTGCATCACGTTGTATGTATCGTCCATGCCGCACTGCCAAAATGTCGCGCAGCTTCGGCTTCCGGAATTTAGTAACCGTAATATTATCCATAGACTGAAGGATGGACCGAAGCCGTTCCACCTTCTCCTGCTTGTCCACCAAGAGAAGAAGCCCGCGTCTTCCGTTGTCCACGCCATTGATCGTCACGATATTGATTCCAAGCATCCCCATAAGAGATGATATATCACCAAGGAGCCCAGGACGATTCTTATTGATTTCGTATTCAAGGTACCATTCCTGTTCGCCCATACCTCAACTCCCTTTCGTTTTCCAGTATTGATTTGCACTTCATTATTTAATAATATCTGATTTCAAATTATTATGAAAGAAAAAATAAAAGGATGTTAAGAAAAATTCTTAACATCCCATAAAGTCAGCTTTCCTTTTGAACCATTTTCACCATCATGTTGGCGATTGCATGTTTTTCCTCGTCGCTTGCCACATTCCAAAGGTCAGCAAGAACTTTTTCCTCGGCATTTTTCGGATCAACGTGGGATGCAAGGTATCCGCCGATCTCTGTAGCAAGGTTGGAAACTGTAGATTGGTCCATCCCTTCCCCTTGAGCATGTTCAAGGCGGTCAGAGAGAAAACTCTTCCATTGTCCAAAGTTATCTAATACAGACATGTTTGTTCCTCCTTAAAATATGGTACATCACTTAATATTTCAAGAAGAAACGTGAATTATGCACGCCGCGGATAAATTTTAAGTATGCCATCCTCCGCTTGCTGTAATGACATGCCCATTAATATAAGAGGATTTATCAGAAAGCAGAAACATGGCGATTTCGGCGATTTCTTCCGGTTTTCCAAGCCGTCCCGCCGGAATTTCATCATTCAGTTCCTGAAGCTCCTGTGCAGAAAAGCCGCTCATCATTCTCGTTTCCACGGCTCCCGGCGCAATGCCGTTCACCCTGATCCCGCTCGGGGCCGCTTCTTTCGCCAGCGCCTTCACAAATGTATTCAATCCGCCTTTCAAGGTGGAATAAAGCACTTCGCAGGAAGCACCGGCTGATCCCCAGACCGATGAAACAGCAATAATGTTCCCTTTCCCTCTTCTGACCATCTGGGGCAGCAAATGCCTTGTGATCATAATAGGGCTGGTCAAATTAAGCTGTATCATCTTTTCCATCGTTTCCTCACCCATGTCAGTCAGCAGTCCATAATAGGAGGAGGCGCTGTTATGAATTACAGCATCTACAGGTACAAATAAAGATGAAAGCAGTTTTTTTGTACCTTCCCTGAGTGACAGATCAGCCTGTATGAGCAGCACTTCCGTCTCATATTTATCAATAAACTCTTTTTGCAGCTGTTTTGCCTGCTCTTCCCCCTGGTTGTAATGCAGAATGAGGGAGCAGCCTGCTGCTGCCAGGACACGGGAAATGCTGGAGCCGATTCCACCGCTTGCCCCTGTTACAAGAACCCATTTCGACATCTTTCGTTCACCTGCTTAAAAAACATCCCTGCATATACAGGGATGCTTCTTTTTTCTTTTATTATGACTGTTTCTTCTTTACCTGGCAAACGGTCAGCTGGCTATCCTGAAAGTGATCGTTCAATGCGTCCTGAAGCTGCTTGACGGTCAGTTCTTCGAAGGTGGGTATCACATCAAAAAGGTTCATATCATTGAATTCATACCGGGTAAACTGGTTGGCGATAAATTCAGGAGAATTCAGCGCTCTCAGGAATGAACCGATTTTCTTTTTCCTGGCCCGCTCCAGATCTTCTTCATTCAGCGCCTGTTGCTTGAATTCGTTCACCATTTCCGAAATACGCTCTGCAAACGTATCGGGATCTGTTGTATCCCCGCCGATCATGGAAAAGCCAAATCCCATCTCTTCGGTATAGTCGAATGAAAACGAAGGATCAATCAGACCTTCTTCGTACAGCTTCTCGTAGTTTTTTGTGCTTTTGCCAAACATCATCTCCAAAAGAAGGTTGATGGACAATTCACGGACAAGAAGATCCCTGCCGCTCCGCTGCGGCCGCTTTTCCTTATATCCCATATAGCATTTTGGCGTTTGCACGGGCATGTGGAGCACTTCTTTTTTATTGGCCGGTTCCTGTGGTTCCTCGTCAAAGAATCGCTCAATCGGCGGCTGATCGCTATAATCCTTGCCAGCCTGGTTTTTTTCCACAAGGTCCATGATTTTTTCTGCGTCCACCGGACCCACGATAAAGAGAAGCATGTTGCTCGGATGATAAAACGTATTATAGCATTCGTAAAGATCATCCTTTGTAATTTTCGCGATGGATTCTACCGTTCCTGCGATATCGATGGCCACAGGATGTTTTTTGTACATGTTGGCAATCAGACCAAAGTATACCCGCCAGTCCGGATTATCATCATACATTCTAATTTCCTGGCCGATAATGCCTTTTTCCTTTTCCACCGTTTTTTCTGTAAAATAGGGAGCCTGCACAAAATCAATAAGGGTCGTCAGGTTTTTTTCCACATCTCCTGTCGTTGAAAAAAGGTAAGCAGTGCGGTTAAACGTGGTAAATGCGTTCGCGGATGCTCCCTGCTTGCTGAAATCCTGAAAAACATCGCCATGCTCCTTCTCGAAAAGCTTGTGCTCCAGAAAATGGGCAATACCATCCGGGACTTTAACCTTATCATCCTTTCCAAGCGGGACAAAGTGGTTGTCCACTGAACCATAGTGAGTAGTAAAGGTGGCATATGTTTTGTTAAAATCCTTCTTCTCAAGGATATACACTTTCAATCCGTTCGGAAGAGTTTTGTGGTTCAGTGTCTCTTTGAGCTGGTTAAAATGGATTTGTTCCATCATTCTCCCCTCCCTTTTAAGAAATAAATGGTATCAAGCTGAATCTTTTTGGAAACGTCTCTGATTTGTTCCTTCGTTACATTTTGGATGCCCTCGAGCCATTCCTCAATTGTCCGTTTATGGCGGGAGACCACTTCATGATACAAAACCTCCACCAGGCCGGTTGAATCATCGACAGTTTCAAGGATTTGGTTCCTGATCATAGCTTTTGTCTGCTCAAGTTCTCCGTCGGTAATGTTGCCGTTTCGAATCTCCTCAAGCTGTTCATTAATGATCTTTACGGTTTTTTCATAATTATTGGTCTCAATGCCTGACATCACAAAAATGATGCCTTTATGACTTTCAAAGCGAGAAGCTGCATAATAGGCAAGACTTTCTTTTTCACGCACGTTCATAAACAGCTTGGAATGCGAAAATCCACCGAACACCCCGTTGAATACCTGCAGAGCAAGATATTCCGGATCACTGTAAGTAATGTATGTTCTGTAGCCCATATGAAGCTTACCTTGCTGCACTTCCTGTTCCTCAAAAACTTCCTTGACTTCGTCCACCCTTTGTTTGCCTGCTGAAGAGGTTCGCTTCGGCTCCATTCTGTCTGCAGGAAACACAAAGTGTTTTTTTGCCAGTTCCTGCAGCGCATCCTTCGATACATCACCGACGGCATAGAGATGGATTTCATCTTCTTTTATGACTTTTTGATAATAGTCATACAGCGTTTCGGGTGTGATCTGATCGACTTCCTGCTCATTGCCGTATACATTGAAGCGGTACGGTTCCTCTTCAAACATTTCTTCAATCAGGCGCTTGTTCGCATACCTCATTTTATCGTCATAAATGGATTCAATCTGCTGTTTCAGCGACCGCTTTTCCTTTTGAACAATCCGGGGCAGAAACGCTTCATTCTCTTTTGCCGGCTTTAAAAACACCTGGGAAAGCAGTTCGAACGCCCGGTCGAGTAATGGTGTGTTGTCGCTCAAAAACTTTTCGTTCGCCACATCCATTCTCAGCGTGATGATTTGGTATTCTCCTTTTTTGGAAAGATCTACCCCAAGAGTCGCACCATAAAGGCCATCCAGCGCCCCGCGAAGCTCTTTGCTGCTTGAATAGCGTTCCGTTCCGCTTTGGAGAACATAAGGAAGCAGAGCCCTCTTTGTTACTTCTTCTTCTGCAATCGGGCTTTTGATCTGCAAGATTAGAGAAGTGGTTTTATATTTGGTTGTTTCGATCGTATGTAAGGTCATACCGGGCAAATCCGCCACGTGATGGTCTACAAGTGTCATTTCGGTTCCTCCCTTTTTGAATATGAATCACACTTTCTAGTGTACCCATTTTCCATAGCAAACATGACTTTTCCTGCCTGAAGCAGAAATAAAGAGCCTGCTCCACAAGGGAGCAGGCTCTGAATCCTAACGTTTTCCTTTTTCGTAAGGCTGTCCGGATGCTTTTGGCGCATCGGCTCTGCCGACAAATCCGGCAAGGGCCAGAATGGTCAGTACATAAGGCAAAATAAGAAGATATACATCAGGAATATCCTTAAGCAGCGGGATTTGTTCTCCCGTTATGCTCAAACTCTGTGCCAGCCCGAAAAAGAGAGCAGCACCCATGGCGCCCAGCGGATGCCATTTTCCGAAGATCATCGCAGCAAGAGCCATGAAACCCTGGCCGGAAATAGTTGATCCCGTAAAGTTACCCGCTATGGAAGCCACGTAAATGGCTCCTCCGAGCCCGGCAAACGCCCCGCCCATAATTACAGAAATATAGCGTGTTTTAATAACATTGATCCCCATGGTATCTGCTGCCATCGGGTGTTCTCCCACAGACCGGAGACGAAGGCCGAAAGGCGTTTTATAAATGATATACCACACTACGAATGCAAGGAACACCGCAACAAACGAGGTTGAATAGGCATTGGAGAAAAACAGATCTCCAATCACAGGGATTTTGGACAGCAACGGAACATCGCCTTTTCCGATCCGCTCCTGAATGTCCGGCGTTTGACCTGCTCCAAACAGCTTTTTTGTCAAGAAGATGGAAAGCCCTGCTGCCAAAAAGTTTAGCGCAACACCGCTGACCACCTGGTCGGCTTTAAACGAAATGCTGGCAACCGCGTGCGGAACCGCAAACAGGGCTCCGGCTACAATGGCCACCACAAAACTCATCCAGGGAGAACCGGCTCCCAGCCCCCACTGCTCGCCATAATGGGTAAATATGGCTCCGACAAAAGCACCGAACATCATCAGACCCTCAAGTCCGATGTTAACTACGCCTGATCGTTCGCTTAGCACACCGCCAAGCCCTGTAAGAATAAGTGGTGCTGCCGATACAATCGCTGCCGGAACGATAAGGGCAAGAATTTGAAAGAAGTCCATCAGATTTTACCCCCTTTTGTAAATCGGTTGGTCAGCCATCGAATCAAGTAGCTTGACGCCACAAAGAAAATGATGAGTGCTATGACAATTCCTACGAGTTCGGTTGGCACGCCCGCGGCGGATTGCATGGTAAGCGATCCAATCTTGAGCCCCCCAAACAGCAAGGCAGCAATGATAATGCCGACAGAGCCATTGGCACCAAGCAGCGAGACAGCGATACCGTCGAAACCTACTCCGGTAAAGGCGTTATTAATCGTCATGTATTGGTAGGTGCCAAGACCTTCCATCGTTCCTGCCGCGCCTGCAAATGCACCGGAAATGGCCATGGCAAGCACGATATTCTTAGAAACATTGATTCCTGCATATTGCGAAGCGTGCTGGTTAAAGCCTACAGCTCTTAACTCATATCCGGTCGTGGTCTTCCATAAAATGAACCACATGATTACAGCAGCCAGAATGGCCACCACAATCCCGTAATGAAGCCGTGAAAATTCGGTAATCTGCTGCAGCCAAGGAGAAGCAAGGGATGCGGATTCTTTAATATCCTTTGTCCGCTCGCCGGGCGCAAGCATGTAGGCGCGAATAATACCGTTGGTCGCGTACAACGCAATATAGTTCATCATAATCGTCGTGATTACTTCATGTACTTTAAACTTCGCTTTCAAAATACCTGGAATGACTCCCCAGAGTGCCCCTGCAGCTGCACCTGCCAAAATGGCAAACGGAAGATGAATCACCTTGGGAAGATCAAAATGAATACCTACATAAACAGAGGCCAGCCAGCCGACAAGCAGCTGCCCTTCGACCCCGATGTTAAACAGACCGGTTCTGAAAGCAAACGCAACGGCAAGCCCGGATAAAATAAGCGGCGAGGCCGCACGGATGGTCTCTCCAAGATTATAGCCATTTCCGAATATGCCGTCGATGAGCGCCGCATAAGCTGAAACCGGGTTATAATTGCTGACAAGCATTATGATGCCGCCGATCAAAAGTCCCAGTAAAACGGACACAACGGGCACTAGAATATGAAATAAACGGCCTTTAACGAGATTCACTGCGATCACCTGCTTTTTGTTTCTTCCCGCCTGCCATAAGCAGTCCGAGCTCTTGTTCCGTTGTTTCCTTCGGGTCCACAATGGCCACGATTTTTCCTTCATAAATAACTGCGATCCGGTCACTGACATTCATTACTTCGTCGAGTTCAAAGGAAAGCAGTAGCACAGCTTTTCCTTTATCCCGCTCCTGTATGAGCTTTGAATGGATAAATTCGATCGCCCCGACGTCAAGACCCCGGGTCGGCTGGGCAGCAATCAAGAAGTCAGGACTTCTGTCCACTTCCCTTGCAATGATTGCTTTTTGCTGGTTGCCTCCCGACAGGGCTCTGGCCAGTGTATGTTCACTCGGTGTGCGGACGTCAAATTCCTTGATAAGTTGATTGGCCTTGTCATAAATAGCCGGAAATTTAAGAATTTTATGTTTAGAATAAGGCTGTTGGTAATACGTTTGCAAAACCATATTTGTCCCTATGGAAAAATCAAGAACCAGACCGTGTTTATGCCGGTCCTGAGGGATATGCCCGAGTCCTGCTTCAGTAACCCTTCTTGGTTTATGGTTAGTAATGTTCTTTCCATTGAGCTCAACGGTTCCCTTAACCGCTTTCCTTAAGCCCGTAATAGCTTCCAGAAGCTCAGTCTGACCGTTGCCGTCAACCCCTGCAATCCCGAGGATTTCTCCTGCTTTAATCTCCAGATTAAGTCCATCAACTGCAGGTACTTTTCTCGCATCTTCCACGACCAGGCCTTCAATTTTAAGGACGGTTTGCTTTGGTGAAGCTTTGGTTTTATCCACCTTGAAATTTACTTCACGGCCTACCATCATGGCTGCGAGCTTATCGGGATTTGTTTCCGCCACATCGACAGTGCCGATGCCGCGCCCCCTTCTTATAACCGTGCATCTGTCGCACGCTTCCATAATTTCCTTAAGCTTATGCGTAATAAGGATAATGGATTTCCCCTCTGCCACGAGCTTTTTCATGATTTCCATTAATTCATGGATTTCCTGTGGTGTTAAAACCGCTGTCGGCTCGTCAAAGATCAGAATCTCAGCACCCCGATAGAGCGTTTTCAAAATTTCCACTCGCTGCTGCATCCCCACGGAGATATTCTCAATCTTTGCATTTGGATCTACCGATAAGCCATAACGGTCTGATAGCGCTTTGACTTCTTTGGCGGCTTTTTTCAAGTCCACGCGCCCGCCAGTAGTAATTTCTTTGCCCAGTATAATGTTTTCGGTAACGGTAAAGTTTTCAACCAGCATAAAATGCTGATGCACCATGCCGATTCCAAGGCGGTTGGCAACGTTTGGGTCGGTAATGGAAATCGGCTTTCCTTTTACATAAATTTCGCCCTGCTCTGGCTGATATAAGCCGAACAGCACGTTCATCAGGGTTGATTTACCTGCTCCATTTTCGCCCAGAAGCGCATGGATCTCACCCTTTTTCACCTGCAATGTGACATTGTCGTTGGCAACAATACCAGGAAACTCTTTACGTATGTTTCTCATTTCGATGACATATTCCACCAAGTTCACCCCTCAATGACTTTTATTCTTGGTATCTCTAGGAGTCAGAAGTCTAACCTTTCATGGCGTAAATAAAGGCCAGTAAACGAATACCAGCCTTTACTTTTTAGCATTTACTTTTTCATGTTTGATTCAAATGTTTTATACTCTTTGTCTGTCTTAGGAACTGTGATGTCACCATTCTGAATTTTCTTTTTGTACTCATCAACTTTAGCAAGAGCGTCCTTTGAAACATTATCTTTATGAGGAGCGATTCCCACTCCGTCTTCATCAAGTCCGAATTCTACTGTTTTTCCGCCAGGGAACTTTCCGTCCATTGTCTGCTTGGATACTTCTTCAACTGCCTTATCCACACGCTTGACCATGGAAGTCAAAGTTACATCTTCAGGCATTCCTTCTTCGTGCTGATCACGGTCAACTCCGATAACCCAAACCTTTTCTCCATTCTTGGAGCGGTTCTTCGCTTCTGTAAATACGCCTTTGCCTGTTCCGCCGGCAGCATGATAAATAATATCTGCGCCTTTTCCATAGAAGGTGTTAGCAATGGCTTGTCCTTTTTCAGCTTTGTTAAAATCACCTGCATACTGTACAAAAATCTCAGCTTTAGGATTTGCTGTTTTTACACCAGCTTTAAATCCGTTTTCAAACTTTTTGATCAATTCACTGTCCACGCCGCCAACAAATCCGACTTTGTTGCTTTTGGTCTGCATGCCGGCAATCAGCCCGACAAGGAATGACCCTTCATGCTCTTTGAATGTGATGCTGGCCACGTTCTTCTCAGGAACAACAGAGTCAACAAGCGCCAGTTGGGCTTTTGGCTGCTGCTTGGCTACTTTTTGAATGTCCTGCTGCATCAGGAACCCAATTCCGTATACAAGTTTGTAGTTTTCCCGAACTAAAGAGTTGAGGTTTGGAGCGTAATCACTCGCAGACGTGGATTGAAGATATTTAAATCCTGTCCCTTTTTTCAAATCGTTGTCTTTACCGAACTTTTGAAGTCCTTCCCATGCGGACTGGTTAAAGGACTTATCGTCTACACCGCCTGTGTCGGTGACCATGGCCACCTTAAATGCATCCTTCTTACCATCGGCATTTGATCCTCCGCCGTCATCTTTCCCACAGGCAGAAAGCAGTGTACCAGCTGCTAAAGCAATACTTAGTAAAACCCCGGTTCTCTTTTTCAATTGTTTTTCCCCCTAATTTTTTATACGGATAACACTTATAACACATCAAGCAAACGGTGTAGCACATCACCCCCTATATAGGATAAACCTACTATAATCGTTTTCTGACAACTGTGAAATTAAATTTATCGGCTCTAAAATAATTACAGGAATATAAAACCGGCTCATCATTCTGGTCGTAGTGCATTTGCTTCAACACAAGAAGAGAGGCTTCTTCGGGACAATTGAGGATTTCTGAAATTCGTTCATGAAATCCGAGAGGTTCAATCGTTGTAACGGCATACATAACACGTTTCCCAACTTCCCTTTCCAGCATTTCGAGCATGGAAAGGTATTTATGCTGCGATTCCGCAGGCATGAACGTTGCCGGCATTTGGTCAATACAGTACACAACTGGCTCGCTGTCAGCGGTTCTTACCCGCTCCACCACATTAATTTCGCCGTTTGGCGGAAGTTTAAATTGATGTTTGAGTTCATCCGCAGCCGGAACCACCACTGACGAAATAAAAACGGTGTCAGCCTTTTTGCCTGCACGTTCAATCATTTCAGTCACACTGAAGAGTTCTTCAATTCCGGAAGAAAATAGGGCTCTGGTCCTGACAAAGGTTCCTACTCCGTGTTTTCTGATCAGCACGTTTTCGTCCTCAAGGATGCGCAGCGCTTCGCGTAATGTCGCCCTGCTGATGCCCAACTGTTTTGACAGCTCAAATTCCGACGGGAGTTTTTCTCCCTCTTCATATGTGCCATTTTCGATGTCGGTTTTTAATTTCTCAATGACTTTTAGATACAGCAGACGATGATCCGTCTTTATGGACACGTTTTCACTCACCTCGATAGACAATCAAAACCATTAGTAAAGTACTATTTTTTTAAGTGTAAAAGTTTTTTGACAAATAAATAAAATAATCGACATTAATATATCATTTTTATCATGAGAAATAAATACTATTTTTTGAGATTTTTCTAAAAGGGGAATATACACATTATTCAGAAAAAAGAGGCTAAAAATGGAACCCCGGATCCGGGGGGTTCCGTTTTTAGCTTGATGCCTGGTTTTGTTCGGGAAGAGAAGTGATCAGCACTTCCCTTGGCTTGCTGCCCTCATATGGTCCGATGACTCCCTTTGCCTCCATGGCATCCACAAGCCTTGCTGCGCGGGAGTACCCAATCCGGAAGCGCCGCTGAAGCATGGAAACCGAAGCCGTCTGCATGTCCACCACAAGCTTGACCGCATCTGGGAACAAATCATCCTCCACTTCCATTGACACCTGCGCTTCCTCGGTTGGAATCATGTCCTTCTGGTATTGCGCTTTTTGCTGTCCGATTACAAATTCCACTATTTTTTCTACTTCCTGATCCGACAGAAAAGCTCCCTGGACCCTTGTAGGCTTGGATGTGCCCGAAGGGAAAAAGAGCATATCACCGCGGCCGAGCAGCTTTTCTGCGCCGCCCATATCAAGAATGGTGCGCGAGTCAGTCTGGGAAGAAACACTGAACGCAATCCTGGACGGGATATTGGCCTTGATGATGCCTGTAATTACATCCACCGATGGCCGCTGAGTGGCGATAATCAAATGAATTCCGGCTGCGCGTGCCATTTGGGCCAGACGAATAATGGCGTCTTCCACATCTCCTGATGCCACCATCATTAAATCTGCCAGCTCGTCCACAATTACGACAATGTAAGGAAGAGTCGGCTGTTTCGCATCACTTTCGTTGTTTGCTCTGCGTATGCCTTCATTGTACCCTTCAATATTACGGGTCCCCGTGTGCGAGAACAATTCATAACGGCGTTCCATTTCGCTTACTACACGTTTTAGGGCCTGTGCTGCTTTTTTCGGTTCGGTTACGACCGGAGCCAGGAGATGGGGAACACCGTTATATACATTCAATTCAACCATTTTCGGGTCAATCATCATCATTTTCACTTCATGTGGTTTGGCCCTCATCAGAATACTCGTAATGATGCCGTTGATACATACACTTTTCCCGCTTCCTGTTGCCCCGGCAACCAGAAGATGAGGCATCCTGGAAAGCTCGGCAAAAATGGGTTCCCCCGAGATATCCCTCCCCAGCCCGATAGCGAGTTTGGAGGTTTGTTTCTGATACTGACTTGACTCAAGGACTTCACGCAGTGTAACTGTCGCTACTTCCTGGTTGGGAACTTCAATGCCGACCGCCGATTTGCCGGGAATCGGCGCCTCAATCCGGATGTCTTTGGCGGCAAGAGCCAACGCTATATCGTCTGCGAGATTGACGATCTTGCTTACCTTTACTCCAACATCAGGATAGACTTCATATTTTGTTACAGCAGGTCCGAGATGGACCTTCAGCACCCTTGCTTTCACCCCAAAGCTTTCAAAGGTTTTCTCCAGTTTTTTTGCATTGCTTTTGCTCGCAGAATATTGCCGTTCCTTATGCTGTCCATTGGAGGTTGGCCTCACGAGTAAATCCATAGTAGGAAGCAAGTAGTTTTCGTTATGTTCTTCCTCAGTCTGTTCAAAGCTTGCAGGAAGTTCGTCTTGCCTGTCTTCTGCTGGAGCTTTATTCGTTTCTGTTTTTGGCTCTGCTTCTTCATCGAAGCCTTTGGCACCAAATTTAAGCTGTACTGCCGGGCTTTCATCACCCTGCACATTCCTCGTGAAGTCTTCAATAATCGGTTCGTACTCTTCATCCATTGCCTGAGGTTCATGCTGGAGATGAACCGGCTCCTGTGATCTTTGCGCACTTGGCTTCTGCACCGTCTTTCGGTTTTCTTTCAGCTCCTGCCGTTTATTTTGAAACGATTCATAGGCAGTGGAAGAAAGGCTGCCCGCTGTTTCCGCCAATTTTGCGATCACACCTGACAGTGACTTTCCGGTAATTAAGATAATGGCAATAATCATGACAAAAACGAGAATCACCGCAGAACCTTGTACACCGAACAAAAAATGAAACATGGCAAAGCCCACGGCTCCAATCATGCCTCCGCCCAGGTCTCCCAGCGGAATGCTTCCGGACAGCTGTGACCAATAAATCTCCCATGTATTCCGGATGACGGAAGGATCCGACCACTTTCCCTGCTTGGAAAGAAGAGAAAACAATTTCAGATGACTAAGTATCAGCATGGATATGTAAAATAAATAAAAACCTGCCAGGCGTTTTCCCCAAACCGGCGGGGATTTTCGTTTCCAAATCAAATAAATGGCAATGACAAGAGTCCCTATCAGCAGTACTCCGTACCATTCTCCGCTGAAAAATTTTAAAAACTGCACAAACGCCTGCCCGACTTTCCCCATTTTGGCAAAGGCAAGCAGTGTTAAAGCAAGCAAAAGAAGGCCAGCTAGCTCAAAGCTCAACTGTTCTTTCCAGGCTGATGTCTTTTTTGATGTTTTTTTATTTCGTTTTGCCATTCTTTCACCTCTTTTTCCTTAAACCAACTAAAGCAGCCGCTAAAGGGCTGCTTCTTTGTTCATTATTATATCACAGGGGCACACTTGTTTTCTATTGGTTTACAAATGAGTTCATCGACAGAATTTGCCCTGGTCCGCATGAATCATCCATAAAATGAGCCGGATCGGTACTGATGACGCGGACCACCTTATATTCCATGGGTGAGACCTGCTCCACAAGAAGCGGAATATTATTGTACAGGACGGTCACCGGCTGGCCTTGGTCCTCTGCAGTTGCTTCCTGCGGAAACATCAGTTCCAACGGCATGATGGTATACCATATCATTGGATCACCTCCAGCCCGTCATCCGTTTTGGGCTTCCGGTTCTGGTCCATCAGTTCATTCAGTTTCGCGATCGCCTGTCCCACTCCGCCCACTTCGTTAATCAGTCCGTCGTTGACAGCATCTTTTCCAATCACGTTTGTTCCTATATCGCGGGTTAAATTCCCCTTGGAAAACATCAGTTCTTTAAACTTTTCCTCAGTTATATCTGAATGTGAGGTTACAAAATTGATGACCCTGTCCTGCATTTTATCCATATATTCAAATGTCTGTGGAACACCGATTACCAGTCCTGTCAGCCGGACGGGATGAATCGTCATGGTCGCCGTTTCAGCAATGTAGGAATAATCCGCACTCACCGCTATTGGCACTCCAATGGAATGGCCTCCGCCAAGCACAAGAGATACGGAAGGTTTTGAAAGAGAAGCAATCATTTCTGAAATGGCAAGCCCTGCTTCCACATCCCCTCCAACTGTATTCAAAATAATGAGAAGGCCTTCGATTTTGGGATTTTGTTCAATGGCCACCAGCTGCGGAATGAGGTGTTCATATTTGGTTGTCTTGTTGTTGGGAGGAAGCTGGACGTGTCCTTCAATCTGGCCGACAATCGTCAGGCAATGAATGCTTGATCCTTCCATTTGCGGAATGTTGGTTTGGCCAAGAGACTGCAGTTTGGTGACCAGACTGTTTTGGTCGGGATTGCTTTCTGGTGTGCCCGGCTGTTTGGGCTCCTGCTCATCGTTTATATCATTTGAAAAGCGGTTCATATAATAACCCCCTGCGATTATATCAATTTTCTTTTAGTATGAACGCTCGGGTTATTTTCATTCCGAAGAAAAAAAGCCTGCGGGATCGCAGGCTTAAATTTCCATAATAATAGGCATGATCATTGGACGGCGACGCGTTTTATCAAACAGATAGTGACTTAATGAATCACGCATGTTGGATTTTAAGGAAGACCAATCTTTAACTTTTTCCTGTATGCAACGGTCGAGAACTTCCGTTACAAGTGAATTCGCTTCCTGAAGAAGCTCTTCGCTTTCGCGGACATACACAAAGCCGCGGGAGATAATTTCCGGTCCTGAAATGATCTGATTGGAAGCTTTGCTGATCGTAACGACCACAACAAGTATTCCATCCTGGGAAAGCAATTTCCGGTCGCGGAGAACAATGTTGCCGATATCTCCTACTCCCAGACCATCAACCAGTACATTGCCGGCTGGTACTTTGCCTGTTCGCTTGGCGGTTTCATCCGTGAATTCAACCACTTCGCCTTTTTCGAGAATAAATATATTTTCCGGAACCACACCTACCTGCAGTGCAAGGTTCTGGTGGGCTTTTTGCATTTTATATTCACCGTGAACGGGGATGAAATATTTAGGCTTCATTACGCTTAGCATTAATTTTAAATCTTCCTGGCTTCCGTGACCGGAAACGTGAACTTTGCGTTGTCCGAAAACCACGTCTGCTCCAGTTCGCATCAGAAGATCCACAATACGTGCCACGGACCGTTCGTTACCCGGAATCGGAGTTGCGGCGATGACAACGGTATCGGTATGCCTTATCGCTATTTGTTTGTGGGCTTTATGGGCCATTCGCGAAAGAGCGGCCATTTGCTCTCCCTGGCTGCCTGTTGTCAGAATAACAATCCGGTCTTCGGCATAGTTATTAATCTGATCAATGGAAATGACGCTGTCTTTCTCGATGTTCAAGTAACCGAGCTCCGACGCAATATCTACAACCTTAACCATGCTTCGGCCGGTAATAATGACCTTTCGGTTGGTCTTCGCTGCTGCGTTAAAAATCTGCTGGATCCGATGAACATTGGAAGCAAATGATGCAATAATGACGCGGCCTTTCGCTTCCTCAAACACATTGTCAATCTCATGGCCCACAGATTTTTCCGACCCTGTCATCCCTGGCCGTTCAGCATTCGTGCTGTCGGAGAGAAGACAAAGCACCCCTTTTTGGCTCAGCTCTGAGATTTTGGCAAAGTCCGTATGCTTACCATCGATCGGGGACTGGTCAATCTTGAAATCCCCCGTATTCACGATGATTCCCTGCGGTGTGTGAACGGCAATACCGACGGAATCAGGAATACTGTGATTGGTACCAAAAAAAGTGACTTTATGTTCGCCAAAGTCGAGGACAGAATCAGAACTAACCAAAAAGGTCTTCGTGCTGCGCTGAAGCCCAGCTTCCTTAAGCTTTGCGTCTACAAGCCCGAGTGTCAGCTTCGTTCCATAAACCGGAACCGGAAGCTGCTTTAATATAAAGGGAAGGCCGCCGATATGGTCCTCGTGGGCGTGAGTCAGAAAGATCCCCTTTACTCTGTCCTTGTTTTGCACAAGGTAAGTAATGTCAGGAATCACAATATCAATGCCCAGCATTTCTTCCTGCGGAAACATGAGTCCCGCATCCAGGACAAAGATATCTTCCCCCGCTTCGACCACATACATGTTTTTGCCAATTTCCCCTATACCGCCCAGGGCAAAAACTCTTACTTTATCGCTATTTTGTTGTTTTGTTGTCAATGTAATAATCCTCCTAGTTGTGTGTTATGTATTTCTCCGTTCACGTCACTTGCACTTATTATAGCTTATGTTCGAAAGCGAATACAAGGAGAACTGTTTTTTCTTTTGCCAGTTAAATAAAAAAAAAGCGGCCAGGCGGCCGCTTTTTTATACTGAGATATTCATGACTTGGGATAGTGATTCCCGCTGCTGGTGGTTAAGGGGCAGTAAAGGAAGCCTCACACTGCCTACATCGAGCCCTTTAAACTGAAGGGCTGTTTTTACCGGAGCAGGGCTCGGCGCCTTGAACAGTTCATCCATAACAGGCAGAAGCTTTCGGTGAAGGCTGGCAGCTTCTGTCACGTTTCCTTGTTTATAGGCCGTAACCATTCTTTGCATCTCGTTTCCGATAATATGGGAGGCAACCGATACAATGCCAGTGCCGCCGATAGACAATACAGGCAGTGTCATGCCATCGTCTCCGCTGTACAGCTGAAAGTTTTCTGTCTCTTCGATGATCCGGCTCATATCTCCCAGGTTGCCGCCCGCATCTTTAACCGCAATTACATTCGGTATTTTTGACAGCTCGATCACAGTATCAGCCGTAAAATGTACAACCGTACGGCCGGGTACATTATACGCCATGATGGGCAGGCTGGTGACTTCTGCAATCGCCTTGAAATGGGCGATTATTCCTTCCTGGCTTGGTTTATTATAATACGGAGCGACGATCATAATAGCATCGACTCCCGTTTCTTCCGCTTTTTTTGTCAAATCAATGGAAGCTCTTGTGTTGTTGCTGCCTGTGCCGGCGATTACCGGTACTCTCTTGTCTACTACTTTTACAACATGGCGGAACAACGCAAGTTTTTCTTCCGTTGATAATGTTGGGGATTCACCCGTCGTCCCTGCAACGACAAGGCTGTCACTTCCGTTTTCAATTAAATAATTAACCAGTTTGGTCGTTTTCGTAAAATCAATATTCCCCTTACTGTCAAAGGGAGTAACCATTGCTGTACTAACGTTTCCAAAATGCATGAATTTCAGCTCCTTAAATCTTGCAATCAACTGCCGCTCTTCGTACTTATTCCGACAGCTGCCGGCCCTTTGAATGGATATTGTGCAGTTCAAAAGCTCTGTGCAGAGCATTCACTGCTTTAACCATATCATCCTGTCGGACAAGCACCCAAATGGTAGTATGAGAATCTGCAGATTGCAGTATTTGTATGTTTTCATTAACCAGTGCTTCTACGATCCTCGCGGTTACACCGGGTACGCCGGACATTCCCGCGCCCACTGCTGATACTTTGGCACAGTTTCTGGTGATTTCCGGTGAATAACCATGTTCGCGCAACACCTTTTCTGCATGCTCGGCCATATTTTCCATTACCGTGTATACGACGCCTTTTGGACTGATATTAAAAAAGTCCACAGAAATCTGCTCTTTCGCCATTGCCTTAAAGACATTCGTGTGCAGATCATATTGAGCATCCCTGGCGAACACCTTGATCTGAGTGACCTTTGGAACATGGGCGATGCCTGTAATGACATGATCCTGTACGTCTCTTCCTGCGCCCTTCGACGTTGCTGAAGTGACCAGTGTACCTGGAAGCTCAGAATAGGTTGACCGGATTCTGAGCGGAACCTTCGCCTGCATGGCAATCTCTACCGCCCGGGGATGTATCACCTTTGCTCCCTGATAGGCCATGTTGCAAATTTCGTTATATGTGACAACGGAAAGCGGCTGTGCATCTTCTACAATCCGTGGATCCGCCGTCATCACACCTTCTACATCTGTAAATATATCAATATATTCAGCGCCAAGAGCAGCACCCAAAGCCGAGGCAGAGGTGTCGCTGCCGCCACGGCCCAGCGTGGTGACATCACCGTTGGCAGCTTCCCCCTGAAATCCTGCGACTACCACTGCATCATGTGTTTCAAGCATGGATTGCAGGCGTTCGCACTGCATATCGGTAATCCGCGCATTTTTATGCTCATCATTGGTCCGGAATCCCGCCTGTGAACCGGTAATGGCAGAGGCCGAAATCTCTTTTGATTTCAAAAGGTTGGAAAACACGACAGAGGAAATAATCTCTCCACAGGAAAGAAGCAGATCATATTCTCTGCTTTCCACATATTGATCATTATTCCCCAGCAGCCGAAGCAATGTGTCGGTGGCATATGGATCGCCCGAACGTCCCATGGCCGATACTACACAGACTACCTTGTAGCCTTCACTAATCGCCCGTCTCACATGCTGTGCCGCCAGTTCCCTTCCTTTTTCATCTTTTAAAGATGTGCCGCCAAATTTTTGTACGATTATTTTCATGAAGTTAGCACCTTCTTTAATTAGTTCAGCAAACCAAGTTTAATGAGGCTTTCTGCAATTTGAACCGAATTCCAGGCAGCACCTTTTAACAGGTTGTCAGATACAATCCACATATGGTAACCATTGTCCCGGTCCAGGTCTTTTCGGATCCGTCCTACGAAGACATCGTTTTTGCCAACACAATTTGCCGGCATTGGATAGATTTGGTTTTGTGGATCATCCTGAAGAGTGATGCCTTCAGATGCAGACAAAAGCTCTTTAATTTCATGGACGGAAGAAACATCTTCTCCAAGCTCTACATAAACGGATTCGGAATGGCCCGTCTCTACCGGAAGCCTGACACAGGTTGCCGCCACTTCAAGTGCTGGCATATGCATGATTTTCTTGGTCTCGTTAATCATTTTCATTTCTTCAAACGTGTAGCCATTGTCCTGGAATTTATCAATTTGCGGCACCGCATTAAAGGCAATCTGATAATGCTTCTTGTCACCTGCACAAGGCAGGATTTCAGGGGTAAATTCTTTTCCGTCCAAAATATCCTGAGACTGGGATTTAAGCTCCTGAATGGCTTTTGCACCCGCACCTGAAACCGCCTGGTAAGTGGATACAATCACTTTATTTAATCCGTACTTCTCCTGCAGGGGCTTTAGTGCGACAACCATCTGAATGGTTGAGCAGTTCGGATTGGCGATAATCCCCTTGTGTTTGGCAATATCTTCTTCATTCACTTCAGGTACCACCAAAGGGACATTTTCATCCATGCGGTACGCACTGGTATTGTCAATAACCACCGCTCCGCGTTTTACGGCTTCCGGTGCCAGGTCCTTTGAAATGGACCCGCCTGCAGAGAACAAAGCAATGTCCACTCCTTCAAATGCGTCGGGAGTCGCTTCCTCAATAACGACTTCCTCCCCTTTATACTCTACACTTCTCCCGGCAGACCGGCTGCTCGCAAGAAGAGACAGCTTTGCAATTGGAAAATTTCTTTCTTCAAGTGTTTTAAGCATTTGTTGTCCGACTGCGCCTGTTGCTCCGACTACAGCTACATGAAATCCTTTTTGAGTCATTTAACACTATCTCCTTTGTTCTCCATACTTGAATTTAAAACATAAAGAGAGAAACACGAATGTTTCTCCCTTTATGAAACATCATTGTTTCCTTCACTGCTTCAAAATGAGAGTTACTTGCTTTCCAATAAACATTTTATTTCACATTTTATCATAATTCGCGCCATTGGTAAGCTATTTTTCACATTTAATACGATTGAGACATCCGGAGCACAGGCTGAAGCTGTTTTCCTTCCAGCGCAGCCTCAACGGTTTCAAGGAGATATTCCATGTGCGCGACCAGCGAATTTTGCTTATTTACCGGATCATCCTGGCCGTAGGGTATAAAATAAATGTTTTTGGCAGCCATTAGCTTCATGATGTTTACGCCGTTTAATCCAAGTCCGTCATTTGTAGATATTCCCAGGACAACCGGCGACTGGTTCCTCATGGTGGCTTTTGCAGCCATCAAAACGGGAGAATCTGTCATGGCGTTGGCAAACTTGCTGATGGAATTGCCGGTAAGCGGTGCGATAACCATGCAGTCCAGAGGAGTCTTCGGTCCGAACGGCTCGGCTTTGACTATCGAATTAACGGCTTCATTACCTGTAAGTTTTGTTATTTTTTCAAGCCATTCTTCTCCTTCACCGAATCGGGTATTTGTGTTCTGCACGGTATGCGTTACAAAAGGGGTTACCTTCGCTCCCCCATCCACCAGCCGCTTGATTTGGGGGTATACAGCATCATATGTGCAGTGTGAACCTGTCAAACCAAATCCTATATGTTTACCATGAACCTTCATTACACTTTCCCCTTTCGAGTACTCATTTGTTCACCTATTAATTGGGAAAGAACATTGCCAAGAATCTGGCCAGCTGTCTTTGGTGCAACGATGCCAGGCAATCCGGGCGCCAGCAAAGCCTTGATGCCTCTTTTTTCAGCATACTTGAAATCCGTGCCGCCCGGCTTGGAAGCCAGGTCTATAATCAATGTCTGTGTCGGCATTTTAGAAATCACATCAGATGTTACAATTTGGAACGGAATCGTATTGATGCATACATCCGTGTTGGTCACTTCTTTCTGCAGATGATCAAGATGAAAAGGTATAAAGCCCATTTCGCTGATTCTTGCTAAATGCTCGGGTTTTCTTGCTCCAACTTTTACATGTGCGCCAAGCGCATCAAACGCTCTTGCCACACTCATACCCACCCGGCCGAAACCAAGGACAACGGTGTTGGAATTATGAATGGTCGTGTCCGTATTCTGAATCACCATCATTAAAGTCCCTTCAACCGTCGGAATGCTGTTATAGATCGCTACGTCATCCCGGTCAAAGAGCTGGGTGTGACCTTTGCCGTTTTGTGAAATAATTTTGTTCAAGTAAGCATTCGTAATACCGGAATACACATGACAGTGTTCCGGGGTTCTTTTTAAATGCTCAGAAGTAAGTATGATGCGTTTATTCGAGAAAATGGTATCAATTTCTCCGCTCGGTCCCGTTCCGTTCACTGGAAGTATGATCACATCCAGTTTGGAAAAGTCGACTTCACCAATATCCATTTTCGAAGCTCCTGTAAATCCATGGTCGAGCTGGTCAAACCCCACAAGCACAAGATTCGCCCCTTGTTCGGCCAACTTACGAATCACTTCCAGCTGTCTGGCATCACCGCCAAATATAGCAACCTGCAAGTCAGTTAACATGCTTCCTCCCCTTTCTCTGTCACTCCGTTATAAACAGGGGAAATCCTTGTTCATGTTCGCAACACCATCATATGAACCTTTTGCCTAGATGGTTACTGTGCCTATCCGGATGCAACAGGAATATAGTCGTTTTAATCGTTCTCATTTGCTCTATCATTATATTCAGGATTAAGTTTGGGGATTGAGTAGACAACCTAGGTCCAAGCCTGAATTAAAAAGAAAAAAACCTCCAGCATCTAAAAACTGCACCCCTGAAAGTAGGGATGCAGTTCTCGTGCTGCAGGTTTATTGCAATCCTTTTGGAAGTTCACCGGTCGGACTGACAAGGGAAGCGGAACATTCCTGGCTGAATATCTTTTCAATCAGAGAATCTACACTTTCTGTTGTCACCCCGTCGATCAATTGAACCATTTCGTCAAGTGAACGATGGTAATTCAGGATGAGCTCATTCTTGCCGTTTCTGCTCATTCTGCTGTTGGTGCTTTCCAGACTGAGCATGAGGCTGCCTTTAATTTGTTCTTTGGAGTTGGTAAGCTCTTTATCAGTAATTCCATTCTCCTGAAGATCGTTTACGATCATTTTCACGGTATCATACAGCTCATCAAGCTGGTTGGGAGCAGTTCCTCCGTAAATGGTGAACAATCCATTGTCCCGATAAGCCGAGTGGTAGGAGAACACGGAGTAGGCCAGACCGCGCTGCTCACGGACTTCCTGAAACAAACGGCTGCTCATGCTGGATCCAAAAATATTATTGAGCACAATCAGTGAAAATGTATCCGGATCTTTCAGCGACAACCCGGGGAATCCGAGACAAAGGTGTGCTTGCTCTGTTTCCTTCTTGCGGGCAATCTTTTGACTGTGAAAGACAGGTGTCTGCAGGTTTGAAGCCGTCTGGCTGCCTGAATAGCTTCCAAACAGATCTTCAATCTCTTTGACAAAACTCTCTTCTACATTTCCGGCCACCGAAATGACCACATTTTCAGGTGTATAGTAGTCTTCCATGTAATTGCGGAGGGTTTGCCCTGTAAACGTATTCAGGGTGTTTTCCGTGCCAAGGATCGGATAGCCGAGAGAATGCTGATGAAAGCTGGCCCTGCTGAGAAGATCATGAACAATATCATCCGGTGTATCTTCATACATTTTGATCTCTTCGAGCACAACATTCTTTTCTTTTAACAGCTCCTGCTCATCAAACGCCGAGTTAAAAAACATATCAGACAGTACGTTCAGCGCTCTCGGTGCATGCGTATCGAGCACCTTCGCATAATAGCATGTATATTCTTTGGAAGTAAACGCATTGACCTGGCCGCCAATGCTGTCAAATGATTCAGCGATTTCCCTGGCACTGCGGGTTGCTGTTCCCTTAAAGAACATATGCTCTAAAAAGTGAGAAACTCCATTATTTTCGGGAACCTCAAAACGTGAACCAGTGCCGATCCATACCCCGATCGCTACGGAACGGACGGTTGGAATCTTTTCCAGAACGACCCTCACGCCGTTAGGACATGTATGTCTAGTAATCAAACCTGTTTCCCCCTAGCTGTAATTCCATCTCTAGGAACAATATATCATTAACGTACTTATCACACAACAATGTTATTCAGCAGAAGAGTTGAAGTGCAGGCGTTTTTCATCAACCAGTTCGCTCACCGTTCCAATGGAATACCCTTTTGCTTTAATGCCGTCGATGATTTGCTTTAGTCCATCAGCGGTTGATGCTGTTGGATGCATAAGGATCATGGCTCCCGGATGCAGTTTCCTGATGACGGACTGGGCCATTACTGCCGGATCCGGCTTTCTCCAATCCACCGTATCTACGGACCACATGATGGTCCTCATGTTCTCTTCCGCAGCAATTTTAACGACATCATCACGATAGGAGCCGCTTGGAGGCGCAAACCATTTAACTGGAACTTGCTTCTTTTCTCCAAGTGTCGCCTGAATTACTTGATTGGTATTCACAAGTTCTTTCCTGATTCGTTCGTTCGTTAATTTCTTCATATCCGGATGGGTGTATGCGTGATTTCCGATTTCATGCCCTTCATCCAATATCATTTTTGCGAGACTCGGATTCTTTTTGACCCATGAACCGTCGAGGAAAAAAGTCGTATGAACATGAGCATTTTTCATTACCTTTAAAAGTTTTGGCAGGTATTCATTTCCCCACGCCACATTCACCAGGAGCGTTACCATGGGTTTTTCCGGATTCCCTTTATAAATGGGCGAAGGCGGCAGATCCTGCAGCTTCACTTTTGGCGGTATTTGTTTAAACACCAGTTTTCTCTCATCCATCACTTTGCTGCCCTTTAACTTTTTGTACGATGCATCAATATCCAGTTCCATGCCGTTATAACCGGGGATGGCCTTCCAAACCCTGTCTATTTTGGCATCGACCGGTGATTTATGGTAGGATGGCGCTTTTTTCTGAAGCTGTTCGTACAGGCTGTTTTCCTGCATATTGGACACCGCCGCCGTCTGGTCCTTCATCTTTTCGATGTATGTGGAGGTAAACGGGTTTTGCACCATACCGACAGCAAACGCAAGAATCAGGGCCGCCATGCTCATATGCAGCAGATTTCTCTTCATCTCACTTCCCTCCCCTTAAAAAGGTATGTCCATTCCGGGAGGGTTAGAACAAAGGAGCAACGCTCTGGTGAAGGTGCTTTCAAGCTCTGGACAAATAAAAAAAACCGATGTAATGAACGGCACCCCTATCATCAAAATAGGGGTCACAGTCCAAAACCGGTTTTTTATTATTGCTGCTCGCTATTCTTTTCTTCTTGTTCTTTCTTTTGCTCTTTCAAAACAACTTTCCTTGAAAGATTTACACGGCCCTGGTTATCAATCTCGGTAACCTTGACACGAATGATATCTCCGAGCTTGAGTACATCCTCTACTTTACCGATGCGTTCTTCAGCAATTTCGGAAATGTGTACAAGACCGTCTTTGCCGGCAAAGAGTTCCACGAAAGCTCCAAATTTCTCAATTCGTTTGACTTTACCATCATAGTACTCGCCTACTTGCACTTCTCGGACAAGGTCAGCAATAATTTTTTGCGCCTTTTCGTTCATCGTTTGGTCGGCAGATGCGATAAATACAGTGCCGTCTTGCTCGATGTCGATTTTCACGCCTGTTTCTTCAATAATTTTATTAATGATTTTTCCGCTTGGCCCGATTACGTCTCTGATCTTATCAGGATTAATTTTCATCGTGATAATTTTAGGAGCATAGGTAGATAGCTGCTTTCTAGGTTCAGGCAGCGTTTCAAGCATTGAGGAAAGAATGTGCATTCGTCCTTCTTTCGCCTGAGTCAAAGCCTGCTCCAGGATTTCACGGTTAATTCCTGAAATTTTGATATCCATCTGCAATGCGGTAACACCTTTTTCAGTACCGGCTACCTTAAAGTCCATATCCCCAAGATGGTCTTCCATCCCCTGGATATCAGTAAGAACCGTTACATCCTGGCCATCGCTCACCAAGCCCATCGCAATACCGGCCACTGGTGCTTTGATTGGAACACCTGCATCCATCATAGCAAGTGTACTTGCGCAAATGCTCGCCTGTGAAGTTGAACCATTGGATTCAAGCACTTCAGACACAAGACGAATCGTGTAAGGAAAGCTCTCTTCAGATGGGATAACCGCTTCAAGAGCACGTTCTCCAAGAGCACCATGTCCGATTTCGCGGCGTCCCGGTCCTCTCATAAAGCCTGTTTCACCAACGCTGAATGGAGGGAAGTTATATTGATGCATAAAACGCTTGGATTCTTCCACACCCAAACCGTCAAGAACCTGTACATCTCCCAGTGCACCCAGTGTACAAACACTCAATGCCTGAGTTTGGCCGCGTGTAAACAGCCCGGATCCGTGCGTACGGGCGAGCAGAGTGACATCAGAGGAAAGGGGACGGATTTCATTGATCTTTCTTCCATCCGGACGAATCTTTTCTTTCAGGATAAGTCGTCTGACTTCGCCTTTAATCAGCAGCTGAAGCACTTCTTTTGCTTCATCCACTTTTTCTTCATCCGTTTCTTCGTAATGAGAAACCACCCGGTTCTTTAACTCATCAAGCGCAGTTTGTCTTTCCTGCTTATCAAAAACAGAAACAGCTGCTGCCAAGTCAGAATCCAAAAAGCTGCGCACTTCTTCCACAAGCTGCTGGTCAACTTCATGCAGTACAACTTCCATTTTTTCTTTTCCAAGCTCTTCAACAATCTTATCCTGGAAGGCAATCAATTTCTTGATTTCCTCATGAGCGAACATGATCGCTTCCAGCATAACTTCTTCAGGAACTTCCTTGGCTCCCGCCTCTACCATATTGATGGCATCCTTGGTCCCTGCTACCACAAGATTAATGTCACTTTTCTCGTTTTGTTCAACGGTTGGATTGACGATGAATTCACCATCAATACGGCCAATGGTAACACCCGCAATCGGCCCTTCAAACGGAATATTTGAAATTGATAATGAAAGAGATGACCCGATCATCGCTGCCATTTCGGAAGAACAATCCTGATCCACACTCATGACCGTGCTGACAACCTGTACTTCATTTCGAAATCCGTCGGCAAAAAGCGGGCGGATCGGACGGTCAATCAGGCGGCTGGCGAGAATGGCTTTCTCACTCGGACGGCCTTCCCTCTTGATAAATCCGCCAGGGATTTTACCAACCGCATAAAGACGCTCTTCATAGTTTACTGTAAGCGGAAAAAAGCTTAAGTTTTTTGGCTCTTTTGAAGCCACAGCTGTTGAAAGAACGGCAGTATCACCATATCTGACAAACACCGCTCCATTTGCTTGCTTTGCAAAATTCCCAATTTCAAAAGACAGTTCTCTGCCTGCCCAGTCCATAGAAAAAATACGTTTCTCTTGTTCCATTTCTATTGGTACTCCTCTCGACAATAAACGAAAATATTTATGTCACTATTATATCCTAAACTGAACGTTCCTAAAAAGAAAAACTAAGCCAGCCTTTTTAAGTATACAGTTAATCTGCTATGTACGCTTTTTTTATTTATAAAGCATTGCTGTCCTTGAGAACCGTTGATTTTCGTTTCAGGATGCTCGCTTTCCGTGGGCGGGCGCTGAGCCTTACCGGCGTAAACGCCTACTTCCTCGTCGCAAGCTCCTGCGGGAACGGTGCATGCACCTCATTGGTCTCATCTATCCCGCTTTTCCCACTGGAGTCTCGCACCTTACACTATAATCAACCATGCACTGAAGGTACTTTGCAGGATGAAATATTTTTAAAAAACAAACTTTGGTTAAAAATCATAAAGATTTTTTTACAGAAAAAAAGCGGGAATGATTCCCGCTTTTCCGATTAACGACGCAATCCAAGCTTTTTGATAAGCTCACGATAACGTGTAACATCTTTGTTACGTAGATACGTTAGCAAGTTACGACGTTTACCTACCATTTTCAAAAGGCCACGACGTGAGTGGTGATCCTTTTTATGAGTACGCAAATGGTCATTAAGAGTGTTAATCTGCTCTGTAAGGATAGCGATCTGAACTTCTGGAGACCCAGTATCAAGATCATGAGTTTTGTACTCGCTGATCAGTTCATTTTTACGTTCTTGAGAAATTGCCATCCTGTTCACCTCCTTTAAAATATAAACCCCGACTACCGAGCAAACGTCGGTGAAATCGTCCTGCCAAGCAGCGGTTGTTTGTACTTGACGTACAGATAATAGATTACCTCTTTTTTGAGAATAATGCAAGAGCAAGCCTATTTTTCATAAAAATAATTTAATCCGGCCTGTTTATCTGCGCCAATTTGTTTGACAAGGGCATCCACAGATTCAAACTTCTTCTCGTCCCGGATTCTGGAAAGCCAGTGAACCTCTACATCCTTGCCGTAGATGTTTGAAGAAAAATCGAAAAGATGTACCTCGATCGACGCTTCCCGTTCTTCATGGAAGGTTGGTTTGGTTCCGATATTCGCTACTCCGTTCAATCGCTGCCCGTCCACTTCAGCCTGCACAATGTATACCCCGTTGGCCGGTATCAAATACTCGGGAGCAGGTTCAACATTGGCTGTTGGGAATCCGATGGACGTTCCCCGGCTCTCTCCATGCACCACCTTGCCTGAAATGCTGTATGGCCTGCCCAAATATTCGGGAATTGCGTCGACGTTTCCGTCCTTCAGCAGGTTGCGAATAAGCGTAGAACTGATTTTCTGTCCATTTCGCTCCAATTTTTCAATCACTGTCTGTGAAAATGCACCGCCGGCACTTTCCTCCATCACCGCCATGTTTCCTTTGCCATATTTACCATACGTATAGTCAAATCCAGCAACCACATGCTTTACATGGAGACCAATGAGATATTCCTGAATAAAACTCATCGGTGAGAGAGAGGCAAACTCTTCATTGAACTCTACAAGATAGAAAATATCAATCCCAAGTTCACGCAGAAGCTCCTCTTTTTTCTCAATCGGCGTCAAATAAGAGACGTGGGCTTCCTTTTTTCCAAGCACAACGGAGGGGTGAGGATGAAAGGACATGACCGCTGATGTCAGCTTTTCCTGACGGGCAATAGCGGATGCTGTCCCGATTACCTTCTGGTGCCCAAGGTGCAGACCGTCGAAATACCCCAGGGCCATGACCGTTGGGGGAAGGTCATTCTTATTGAACTGATGCGGATGTGTGAGCGTTATTGTTTTCAAAAATTTCACCTTCTAACTCTGTGCGTTACTCAACGGCTAAAATTTTTTCCGGTTTCATCATACCGGGCTTGTCCGGATGTTGTTTATAAAGAGCGATACACGCTCCATTTTTATTATAAACGGCAAACGGGCTGTTTTGCACCCCGGACACCATGGGAAGAACGGCACCATGCTTCATGCGCATCTCCATTTCATCATCACAAATGATGGAATCAAAATGAGCGATAGCCTTCTCAATGGGAAGGAAAAGTCCGTTCATATTGCCCTCTTGAACAGCCTGTTCGATCTGTTCAAAGGTAAAGCACTCTTCCATCGTAAAAGGGCCGGAGCTGGTGCGGACCAGGTGGGACATGTGAGCGGGGTACCCCAATTTTTTCCCGATATCCACCGCTAATGTTCTAACATAGGTTCCTTTGCTGCAGCTGACAAAGAAAGGGAAAACCGGATATGGGCCAAAAAAGTGTGTTTCCTCAGATAGCAAGTTCAACTCGTAAATCGTCGTTTCCCTTGCCGGCCTTTCCACTTCAATGCCTTCCCGCGCATATTGATACAGCTTTTTCCCATTCACTTTTACAGCAGAAAACATGGGCGGAACCTGCATGATCCGGCCTGTAAGTGCGGCCAGTGCATCTTTAACTGCCTGCGCGGACAAACCCTCGGGTACCGGCTTGTCTTCCACCACGTCGCCATGGGCGTCCTCAGTGGCTGTCGCTTTTCCAATCATAGCTTCCGCCTGATAGGACTTTGGATAGTCGGACATATACTGGGCAATTTTTGTCGCTCTTCCGACACAGACGGGAAGCACTCCCGTTACTTCGGGATCGAGCGTGCCTGTATGCCCCACTTTTTTTGTTCTCAGTATTTTTCTAAGCTTTGCCACGCAGTCATGAGATGTCATTCCCGCTGGCTTTAATAAGGGTAAAATGCCTTCTGGCTGTATTTCTGCCATTTGTTGATAACCCACCTTTTTCACATCAAAAAAGAAGAGACAGACAAACCAAGGGCTGCCTATCTCTTATTGTAATCACTATCATCATCTGAACTTTTGATATCGGTCAGCAATGTCTCGATACGGCTTCCATATTCAATGGACTCATCAAATTTGAAAGAAATTTCCGGTGTTTTGCGCAGCCGGATCCTCTTGCCGATTTCAGTCCGGATAAAACCGGAAGCTTTGGCCAGACCCCTTAGCGTCTGTTCCTTTTGTTCATCATCACCAAAAACAGAAATAAATACTGTCGCTTGCTGCAGGTCGCCCGTTACCTCAACTCCTGTAACGGTCACAAAACCGATGCGGGGATCCTTCAGCTTTCGGCCAATGATATCTCCCAGTTCCTTTTTCATCTGTTCTCCGATGCGGTTGGATCGGATTTCACTCATTTCTTACACCCCGTTTCTATCCAGCCATTATAACCATTCGATAACCGAAGACGTTACTTCGAGCTCAGGAATGCTGCTGATCAGCTTGATTGCCCTTTGAAGTTCCTGTTCCACGATTAGTTTGTCCTTTGAAATGGTTACAATTCCAAGTTCAGCTCTCTGCCATAAATCATGAAAGTCGGTCTCGGAGACAGCAAGATTAAATTGCTGTCTTAACCGGGTAACGACCTTTTTCACAACGGAGCGTTTATCCTTCAGGGAATGGGACTCATAAATGAAGCATTCCACAGTCAGGAAACCAATCATGCCCGTTTAATTTCTTCCATGACGTATGCTTCGATGACATCTCCTTCTTTAATGTCATTGAACTTTTCTAATGTTATACCACATTCATATCCTGCACTAACTTCTTTTGCATCATCTTTAAAACGTTTAAGGGCGTCAATTTTCCCTTCATAGATAACAACGCCATCACGGATCAGGCGCACAGTGGAATCACGGGTAACCTTACCATCCGTAACATAACATCCGGCAATTGTTCCCACTTTTGACACTTTAAATGTAGTACGGATTTCCACCTGTCCAATAACCTTCTCTTCGAACTCTGGGTCAAGCATACCTTTCATTGCCGACTCAATCTCTTCGATAACGTTATAAATGATTCTGTGCAGGCGCACATCTACTTTTTCAGCATCTGCGGTACGTTTCGCATTGTTGTCCGGGCGCACGTTAAATCCGATAATAATCGCATTGGATGCAGAAGCAAGGATAATATCCGATTCAGTGATCGCTCCTACTCCTGTATGAAGAATCTTCACCTTGACGCCTTCCACATCAATTTTTTGAAGGGAACCGGCAAGCGCCTCGGCAGAGCCTTGTACGTCCGCTTTAATAATCACATTGATTTCTTTAATATCTCCCTCTTTGATCTGATTGAACAAATCTTCAAGGTTGAGTTTGGAAGATTCCTTACGCTGGGCTTCCATTTGTTTTTTAGAGCGTGCTTCACCAATCTGGCGTGCTTTCTTTTCATCGGTAAACACCATGAATTGATCGCCTGCCTGAGGCACATCATTGAGCCCGGTAATTTCAACCGGTGTAGAAGGACCGGCTACTTTCACACGGCGTCCGAGGTCATTGACCATGGCGCGCACGCGGCCGAACGTATTTCCGACTACAATCGGATCCCCAATGTTCAGTGTTCCGTTTTGTACGAGAAGAGTCGCAACAGATCCGCGGCCTTTATCAAGCTGCGCCTCAATAACAGTACCCTGTGCAGAACGGTTCGGATTCGCCTTAAGTTCTTCAACTTCAGCCACAAGCTGGATCATCTCGATCAAGTCGTCGATTCCTTCTCCTTTAATGGCGGACACATTAACGAAAATTGTATCTCCACCCCAGTCTTCAGGAATAAGGGCGTGCTCGGTAAGTTCCTGCATTACGCGGTCAGGATTGGCTGCTTCCTTATCCATTTTGTTTACTGCCACAATGATCGGCACTTCTGCAGCCTTTGCATGGTTGATGGCTTCAACAGTTTGCGGCATAACACCGTCATCAGCGGCGACCACAAGAATTGTGATATCCGTTACTTGGGCTCCTCTGGCACGCATTGTTGTAAACGCAGCATGTCCCGGTGTATCAAGGAACGTAATTTTCTTCCCTTTGTCTTCGATCTGGTACGCACCGATATGCTGAGTAATTCCGCCTGCTTCACTGGCGGTTACTTTTGTGTTTCGGATCGAATCAAGCAAGGTGGTTTTACCGTGGTCAACGTGACC
Source organism: Fictibacillus fluitans (assembly GCF_030418125.1). Lineage (GTDB taxonomy): Bacteria > Bacillota > Bacilli > Bacillales > Fictibacillaceae > Fictibacillus_C > Fictibacillus_C fluitans. Next base: position 613,556 of record NZ_JAUHTR010000001.1, read on the forward strand.
CATGATGGTAACAACCGGAGGACGTACGGAAAGATCCTCTTCTTTATCGTTATTTTCATAGTTTTCGAATTCGGTTACATCAATGATGATTTCCTCTTCTACTTCCACGTTGTAATCTGACGCAATAAGCTCAATGGTTTCTTTATCAAGCTCCTGATTGATCGTTGCCATAACTCCCAGAGCCATCAATTTTTTAATGATTTCAGATGGTTCTTTCGCCAGCTTCTTCGCAAGCTCACTGACTGTAAGTGATTCAGAAAAAGTAATCTTATCCGGTGTTACCGGAGTCGGCTTCGGCTGTGGAGCTGGAGCTGCTTTCCCTCGGTTGTTATTGTTGTTATTTTTGTTGTTTCGGTTTTTATTATTAAAATTGCTGTTGTTTCTGTTCCCCTGCGGTCTGTTTCCGCCCTTTTGGCCTGGTTTCGCATTTTGCTGCTGACCGCTGTTGCTTTTTTGAGCGGGTTTAGCGTTTTGCTGATTGCTCTTTTGAGCCGGTTTTGTGTTATTGCTGCTGCCATTATTCTTCTTGGGTGCTTCGTCTTTTTTAATTTTCATAGTGTTTTCTTTTTTACTCTCATTTCTATTTTCGACTTTGTTCACATTGGATGGATTCTTTTTATGTTCTATTTTATGTTTCTCCTCTGTTTTCGAATTTTTGGGTTGATAGGCATCATTTAATTTACGGATCGCTTCTTCATCGATCATCGACATATGGTTGGATACATCCACATTCATGTTTTTTAGTTTATCAATGATATCCTTGCTTTGAACATTTTGTTTTTTCGCATATTCATATACACGCATCTTACTCATATGTTCACCCCCGAATGGTTTAATCAAGTAAAGTTTTTAACTTTTTTGCAAATCCTTGATCGGTTACGGCAACAACCACGCGCTGGTCCTTGCCAATCGCATTGCCGAGAGAATAGCGGTTTTCTATCCATTTTATCTCTACCCGGTAAAACGAACATTTATCGGTTATTTTTTTCTTTGTATTGTCCGAAGCATCCCGGGAAAGCAGAACACATTTTGCCTGTTGCTTCTGCACCGCTTTCACGACAAGTTCTTCCCCTGAAATGCATTTTCCTGCCCTGGTGGCCAATCCAAGCAATGAGGCCCATGGTGATGTATTCAATGGGTTATACTCCCTTTTCCAGTTCAGCGAATACTTCATCCGGAACCTGGGCCTTCAGTTGATTGCTGAGGCTGCCCTTTTTCTTCGCAAGGTTAAAACAAGACGCCTGATTGCATAAATACGCGCCTCTCCCTGATTTCTTTCCCGTCGGGTCAACGAAGACTTCGCCTTCAGGAGAACGGACAATCCTGATCAAATCTTTTTTTTCTTTCATTTCCTGGCAGGCTACACATTTCCTCATCGGAATTTTCCGTGTTTTCATCCTGCTCACCCCCATGTATCTTACAGTTCTTCTTCAGCAGATTCAAATTCTTCCTGTGCAGCTTCACCGTTATAAAGTCCGGATTCTTCTGCATCGGACTGGCTTTTAATATCAATCTTCCAGCCGGTCAATTTGGCTGCGAGTCTTGCATTCTGTCCCCGTTTCCCGATGGCAAGTGAAAGCTGATAATCAGGTACAATAACGGTCGTCATTTTTTCCTCTTCATTCACAAGAACTTCAAGCACCTTGGCAGGGCTGAGAGCGTTTGCTACATACACAACCGGATCCTCTGACCATCTCACAATATCAATTTTCTCGCCATTGAGCTCATTGACAATCGTTTGAACACGGCCGCCTTTTTGACCGACACATGAGCCTACCGGATCAACTTCAGGATCTGCTGCATGTACAGCAATCTTGGAACGGTCTCCCGCTTCCCTGGCTATTGATTTCACTTCAACTGTTCCATCATAAATTTCCGGCACTTCAAGCTCGAAAAGTCTCTTTAATAGACCAGGATGTGTTCTTGATACAAGAATTTGCGGGCCTTTTGTGGTTTTTTCAACCTTCGTAATGAACACCTTTATACGGTCGTTGGTTGTATACTTCTCACCAGGCATTTGTTCAGCGGCTGGAAGCAATGCTTCAACACGCCCAAGGTTTACGTATATATAACGATGGTCCTGGCGCTGTACGACACCGGTAATGATATCTTCCTCGCGGTCAATAAACTCTGAGAAAATAATGCCGCGTTCCGCTTCCCTTACCCTTTGTGTTACAACCTGCTTTGCAGTTTGGGCAGCAATCCGGCCGAAATCGCGTGGAGTTACCTCCAATTCAACAACATCTTCCAGTTCATATTGCGGGTTAATCTTATGCGCCTCATCAACCGAAAGCTCCTGCCGCGGATCGGTTACTTCTTCCACCACATTTTTACGGGCAAAGACTTTAATGCTTCCTGTTGTTGTATTAAAATCCACTCTCACATTTTGTGCCTGGTGGAAATTTCGTTTGTACGCCGAGATCAAAGCGGCTTCAATCGCTTCAATTAGAATATCTTTGCTGATTCCCTTTTCTTTCTCCAAAAAAGTAAGTGCATCTAATAGCTCGCTACTCATCCATTTTCTCCCCTTTGTTAATTGAACACAACTGCAAGTCTGGCACTTGCTATCTTGTTGTATGGCAGTTCCACTTCCGTACTGCGCGTTTTTACTTTAACTTGCAGCTTGACCGTTTCACCATCGAATTCCAGCAGTTTGCCTTCAAATTCTTTTGAACCATCAATCTGTTCATACATTTTGATGTGGACGTTTTTGCCCACAGCCTTTGCTATGTCTTCCGGTTTTTTTAATGGGCGTTCAACACCGGGTGATGATACTTCCAGAAAGTATGCCTGTTCAATCGGATCGATTGTATCCAGTTTTTCACTGAGGCGTTCACTGACCGTTCCGCACTCTTCAATGTCTACACCTTTTTCATTATCAATAAATACGCGAAGGAACCAGTTTTTTCCTTCTTTTACAAACTCGATATCTACGAGCTCAAGGTTTAATTCTTCCAAAATCGGGGTTACGAGCTCCTCGGTAGTTTCCGTGATTTTCTTACTCATAAACATCCTCCCTTCAACCAAAAAATCCTTTTCCAAAACGAAACGAAAGAGTGGGTTTCCCCACTCTTCTCCCGAAAGGTATTCACAGTATTTCCAAAATTACTATATCATAATCTCTGCGTTTATGCAACTTGCCATCCGTCCTGTTTACCTTCTTTCGCTCCTAGAAAAGGGAGAGCTGATTGGCTTCAGGCATACCTGCAAGGCAGCCTTGCTCATCGAGATAATCGATGATGGTCTTTGACAGCCGTGCACGCTGCTGAAGGTCCTCTTTTGAAAGGAACTCCCCTTCTTCACGTGCCTTTACAATATTAATGGCAGCATTCGTACCAAGCCCCGCAATAGAATTGAATGGCGGAATCAGATGGTTGCCTTCGACCAAAAATTCAGAGGCACTTGAACGGTAAAGGTCGACCTTGCCAAATGAAAAACCTCTTTCGCACATTTCAAGAGCAAGCTCGAGCACAGTTTGCAGGTTCTTCTCTTTGGTGGAGGCATCCAGCCCTTTGCCCGAGATTTCTTCAATCTTGGAACGAATGGCGGCAGAACCCTTCACCATGGCTGATATATCAAAATCATCAGCACGGACCGTAAAGTAGGCCGCGTAAAAAATAATAGGATAATGCACCTTAAAGTAGGCAATGCGGACTGCCATCAATACATAGGCAGCAGCATGGGCCTTCGGGAACATATACTTGATCTTCAGGCAAGAACCGATATACCAGTCCGGAACATCGTTCTTTTTCATTTCTTCTACCCATTCAGGAATCAGCCCTTTTCCTTTACGGACACTTTCCATGATTTTAAAAGCAAGTGATGGCTCAAGCCCTTTATAAATCAGGTACACCATAATATCATCACGGCAGCCGATCACGTCTTTCAACTCGCAGGTTCCATCTGCGATCAGTTCATTGGCATTATTCAGCCACACATCGGTTCCGTGGGAAAGACCTGAAATCTGAACAAGCTCGGAGAATGTACTTGGTTTGGTTTCTTCAAGCATCTGCCGGACAAATTTCGTTCCAAATTCCGGAATGCCGAGTGTACCCGTTTTACACATCACCTGATCCTCTGTTACCCCGAGCACTTCCGGACCGGAGAAAATTTTCATAACCTCCTGGTCGGAGGCAGGGATGGTCTTAGGATCGATGCCGGTCAAATCCTGCAGCATACGGATGACGGTCGGATCGTCGTGACCGAGTATATCGAGTTTCAGCAGGTTATCATGAATGGAATGGAAATCAAAATGCGTCGTTTTCCATTCGGAGTTCTTATCATCGGCGGGAAACTGGATCGGACAAAAGTCGTAAATATCCATGTAGTCCGGAACAACGATAATACCGCCCGGATGCTGTCCTGTAGTCCGTTTTACTCCGGTACAGCCCGAAACAAGCCGGTCAACCTCAGCAGACCGGAGGGTCATGTTATGGTCTGAGGCGTATCCTTTTACATAGCCGTACGCCGTTTTCTCGGCTACTGTTCCTATTGTGCCTGCACGGTAGACATACTCTTCGCCGAACAGTTCCTTCGTATAGTTATGGGCACGCGGCTGATATTCACCTGAGAAGTTAAGGTCAATATCGGGTACCTTGTCCCCTTTAAAGCCAAGGAATGTTTCAAACGGAATATCCTGGCCGTCTTTTTTGTAAAGCACGTGACAATTCGGACACTCTTTATCCGGGAGGTCAAACCCTGAACCGACTGATCCATCATCAAAAAAGGTGGATTCCTTGCACTCTGGACACACATAGTGCGGGGGAAGCGGGTTTACTTCGGTAATCTCTGTCATGGTGGCAACAAAAGATGATCCAACCGACCCCCGGGAACCTACCAGGTAGCCATCCACCAAAGATTTTTTAACAAGTTTATGCGAAATAAGGTAGATCACGGCAAATCCATGACCGATAATGCTGTTCAGTTCCTTCTCCAGCCGCTTTTCAACGATATCGGGAAGATCTTCCCCATAAATGCTGCGGGCCATGGAATAACTCATATTCCGGATATCCTCTTCTGCACCCGGAATTTTAGGAGTAAACAGGTCGTCCGGAATCGGTTTGATCTCATCGATCATCTCCGCTACCTTTTGGGTATTATCGACTACCACTTCCCTTGCCTTTTCTTCACCCAGGAATGAAAAGCATTCCAGCATTTCGTCGGTGGTACGGAAATATACTTCGGGAAGTGTTTGGCGGTTCAAAGGATTTGCTCCGCCCTGGCTCGAAATCAGGATTTTGCGGTAAATGCCGTCATTTGGATCCAGATAATGCACGTTCCCCGTTGCAACAACCGGCTTGCCGAGTTTCTCACCGAGTTTCACGATGTTGGCAATGATTTCACGCAAGGCCATTTCATCTTGTATCAGTTCTCTTTCAATCAGGTGATAGTAGTTTGATGGCGGCTGAATTTCAAGATAATCATAGAATTTCGCGATTTCTTCCACTTCCGCAGGCGCCTTCTGCATCATTCCCTCAAAGACTTCACCTTTATCACATCCGGAGCCGATCAGCAAACCTTCGCGGTGCTTCGAAAGCCTTGAACGCGGAATTCTCGGAGTCCGGTAAAAATAGTTCATTTGTGATTCAGAAACCAATTTATACAGATTCTTCAAGCCCTGTTGTGTTTGGGCGAACAGTATACAATGGGATGGACGGCTCCTCATATATCCACCCTGGCCCATGTTTTCGTTCAGCTCGTCATGATATTCAATTTCCTTCTCGAACGCCTGTTTTAATAGTTTCCAAAGCAGGTAGCCTGTCGCTTCAGCATCATAGATCGCCCTGTGATGCTGGGTCAGCTCAATATCAAACTTTTTACAGAGCGTGTTCAATCTGTGGTTTTTTAATTCCGGAAGCAGAAAGCGGGCAAGTTCGAGTGTGTCAACCACGGGATTAGCGGCTGCGCCAATCCCGATTTTGCGGAATCCTTCATTCAAGAATCCCATATCAAAGCTCGCATTATGGGCAACAAGAATATCGTCTCCCATAAATTTCTCGAAATCACGCAATACGTCCTCTATTTCAGGAGCATTTTGTACCATATCATCGGTGATGCCCGTCAGATTGACTGTTGTATCTGAAAGAGGCTCATGCGGATTTGCAAACCGTTCAAATGTATCGATGATTTCACCGTTATGAATCTTTACGGCTGCAAGTTCGATAATTTTGTTGTATACAGCGGACAATCCCGTCGTTTCCACGTCAAATACAATGTAGGTGCCGTCCGACAGCTTCCTGTGCTGTTCGTTATAGGCGATTGGAACTCCGTCATCCACCAGGTTGGCTTCTACGCCGTACAATACTTTGATCCCATTCTTTTTCCCGGCTGAATATGCCTCTGGAAAGGATTGGACGGCAGCGTGGTCGGTTACCGCAACAGCTGTATGGCCCCATTTGGCAGCCTGTCCGATCAGTTTGGATGCAGAAGTAACGGCGTCCATCTGGCTCATCGGAGTATGCAGATGGAGTTCCACCCTTTTCTTCCCTTCTTCCGCAAGGTCGTTTCTTGTTTCAGGGGTAATTTGATTAATATCATTCGCAATCATTACAAGATCACGGACAAAGGTGTCGTTCTGTATTCCACCGCGTACTTTAACCCAGATGCCTTTTTTAACAGCATTCAAAATGGGCACATCTTCCTTATCGCGGGAGAAAATTTTCACCATGATAGAATCCGTATAATCGGTAATTTTAAACGTCAGCAGCGTTCTTCCGCTCCTGAGCTCTCTGGTTTCAGCGTCAAATACGAATCCCTGAAGCGTTACCCTGCGTTCCTCATCCTGAATGGTTTCAATCGGAACGGGTTCATCTGGAATCCTGTAGCCTATTGTTATTTCAGAAGGCACAGAGGCGGCCTCGCGTTTATCCGCTTTTTCTTTTTCGATCAATGCAGCAAGTACTTTATCCGCATCTTCCTGCTTTTTCTGGTCCACAAATTTCTGGAACTCTTCCTCACTGTGCTTGACTTCTATCTCGAGTGAAACAGAATCCATTCCGAACGAACGGTAGACCTCCGTCATAGCCGAAGATATTTTTCGTTTGATTAAAAGTCCTTCCGCTTCATTCCGTACAGTCACTTTAATCTTGTTCCCGCTTATGACAGGAACCTGTCCCATCAATCCGGCTACAAGTGAGCTTGCCGTTCCTTTCAGCTTTTCACAGCAGATGCTCCAATACTCGCTGAGCAGCTCTTCCCCGCATTCTTTGCTCTCACAATGAACGGAAAACGTCACCTTTGCTATATGTTCAAATGCCTGTTTAATTCTAGCCTGAAAAAAGGTATACACATTGGCAGGCATTGGTTTTGGCAGGGAAAAATAAAAATGCCAGCTCCTGTTATTTTTATCGATCGCCAGTTTCTGAACACGGCCGTCACCCAGGTGCGGGCGCAGTTCATCAGGTATTCCGATCTGGTCAAGCAATAAGAGAAACCGTTCTTTTCTTACCTGGTCGTCACTGTTCATGATGCCCTCCTTCCATAAATAAAGGGATGACTTGGGTTCGTGAGCCTGATTCCTGAAAAAATATCAGCTGTCAGACTCATAAGTCATCCCCTGGATGCTAGCGAGTTAGTAATTCTCGTTGGCTTTTAATCGCCTCAATTAATTCTTTAACATGGACTTCGTTCATTTCACCGGTTTTTCTGACCTTCATTTCCACTATTCCGTCTGCGGCTTTCTTTCCAACCGTCACACGAACAGGAATTCCGAACAGGTCTGCATCGGCGAATTTCACACCGGCACGTTCTTTGCGGTCATCGTACAAACAATCGTATCCTGCATCCTTAAGTTCATCATACAGCTTTTCACTTAAGTCTGTCTGTATTTCGTCTTTGCTGTTGGCTGCAAGAATGTGTACATCAAAAGGTGCCAGGGATAACGGCCAGATCAAGCCCCTATCATCGTTGTTCTCTTCCGCAACCGCGGCAAGCGTGCGCGAAACCCCTATTCCGTAGCAGCCCATTGTCATGGTCTGGCTTTTTCCATTCTCATCAAGAAATGAAGCGTTCAATGGGTTGCTGTAAACTTGTCCAAGCTTAAACACATGCCCGACTTCAATTCCTTTGGCGAAACGGATAACCCCTTTACCGTCAGGAGATGCATCTCCTTCCTGGATAAATCGGAGATCGGCAAACCTTGTGACCTCAAAATCGATGCCAGGATTAACATGCTGGAAATGATGATTCGCTTCATTTGCACCAGCAACGGCGTTTACCATGTATTCCACCGCATGGTCGGCAATGAGCTTCACGTTTTGCGGGACAGAAACAGGACCGATGTTACCAGGTTTACAGGAGAACACTTTTTCCGTTTCCTCAGGTGTTGCCAGCTCCGCAGCGGCTGCTCCAAGGACGTTCTTCACTTTAATGTCATTTACATCATGATCACCGCGGACAAGCACCAGAACCGGCTCCTCGTCAGCCATAAAGAGAACCGATTTAATAATTTTAGAGGAATCTATGGTAAGAATAGCAGAAACCTCTTCAATCGTTTTCGCTTCTCCGGTATGGATTTTCTCCATCTCCTTTTTGGATTCGGAGGAAGCTTCATAAGTTACATTCACCGGTGCCATCTCAATGTTAGCAGCAAAATCCGATTCAGAAGAATAGGCAATTAAATCTTCACCAATCTCGGAAAGAACCATAAACTCATGGTTGTCCTTCCCGCCGATTGCCCCTGAATCAGCCAGAACCGCTCTGAAATTAAGGCCGCAGCGTGAAAAGATATTATTGTATGCTTCTTTCATATCTTCATAGGTAGCATCAAGGCTCTCCTGTGAGGAGTGGAACGAATACGCATCTTTCATGATGAATTCCCTGCCTCTTAAAAGTCCAAAGCGAGGTCTCTTCTCATCCCTGAACTTTGTTTGAATTTGAAATAGATTAAGAGGCAGTTTTTTATAGGACTTTACTTCATCACGAATGAGACTTGTGATTACTTCCTCATGGGTTGGCCCGAGAGCAAACTCACGTCCGTTACGGTCTTTCAAACGCATAAGTTCCGGTCCGTAGGAATACCATCTTCCGGATTCCTGCCACAGCTCAGCAAGCTGCAGGGACGGCATGGTCATTTCGTTGGATCCTGCGTTCTCCATCTCTTCACGAATAATCGCTTCTACTTTGTGAAGAACCTTTTTCCCAAGCGGCAAAAACGAATAAATACCAGCGGCATTCTGCCTTATGAATCCTGCTCTGAGCAGAAGCTGGTGGCTGACGACATCTGCGTCAGCCGGAACTTCTCTTAATGTTGGTGCAAACAACCTGCTTTGCTTCATTTCTCCACCTCAGTTAATCACTTATTGGTCTATTTTGTCTAAAAAGAATTTATGGATGTCATTCCATGTTACAACGAGCATCAAGAGCATCAGAAAAGCAAACCCGATAAAATGAACAATACCTTCTTTTTGCGGATCGATCGGTTTGCCCCGAAGCGCCTCAATCAGTAAAAACAACAGCCTTCCGCCGTCAAGTGCGGGAAGCGGCAGCAGGTTAAAGATGGCAAGGTTGATGCTCAGCACAGCGGCCCATTGCATCAGCATTGGTATACCGCCTTCTGTCGCTTTGTCTGTGTATTCGTAAATTCCAACAGGTCCTGAAAGCTGATCGAATCCGTGCTTCCCGGTAACGAGCTCACCAAGTCCCACAAAAATCATCTTGGTCATGAACCATGTTTGCTTTGCACCGTAGGACACAGAGCCCAGCAGGGAAAACTCAGTGGAAGGATAGGCTCCAATGAACCCTTCTTTGTTGCCTTTACTAATCTCCCGTTCACCCGGAGTTACTTCCTTGTTCATAACTTTGCCGTTACGGTCAATTTCAAACACAAGTTTTTCTCCCGGGTTTTGCTGTATAAAGGAAACAAGTTCTTCCCAGTTGCTGACCTTATCGCCATTTACAGAGACAATTTTGTCCCCTTTTTGAAGCCCCGATTTCACCGCGGCTTCACCAGGTGCCAGATTACCAAGCCGTGCTTCCTTAGTCGGAATGCCCTGGAACAACGAAAAACTCATTAAAACGATGAACGCCAGCAGCACATTCATGAAAGGGCCCGCAAAAATGGCCAGTGTCCGCTGCATTAGGGTTTTAGAGCCAAACTGCCTGTTATAAGGAGCAATCTGCATTTCCTGATGATCGGCAACATGCATGGCCTGCGGATCTACTCTGTAACTCTGGCGCTCTCCCTCTTCGTTTTCATATCCGGTAATCACCAAACGGTGCTCCAGGTCAGCGTTTTCCACAGTAATGACTTTTTGGATGTCATATTTTTCCTTATGGTTGACAATAATCTTTTGAACGCTGCCTTCCGGGTTAAAAATCAGTCCTACCCTGTAACCTGGTTTGAGTTCGATGCCTTCCGGGTCCTCTCCGGCCATCCTTACAAACCCGCCCAGCGGCAGAAGGCGTACAGTATACGTGGTCTCACTCTTTTTGAACGCAAAGAGCTTTGGACCAAAGCCGATGGCAAATTCCCGGCACAAAATACCGGCTCGTTTGGCGAGCATTAAATGGCCAAGTTCATGAAAGAACACAAGGGCACCCAAAATAATTACGATGGAAATGACTGTATTCATAACCTTTTACCCACCTTTAATTTAATAATGACTGAACGTATTGCCGAGTGTGCATATCGATGGCCTGTATTTCTTCCAGGGTCGGCTGTTCAATAAATTCATGGTGCTCCAGTGCGTTTTCAATGTATTCTTCGATCGCCAGGAACGATATTTTACGTTCAAGGAACAAACCGACTGCTGCTTCGTTCGCTGCGTTTAGAGCAGTTGTCATTGTTCCGCCCTTCTCGCCTGCCAGATAAGCCAGTTTAAGGCAGCGGAACCGTTCCATATCCATTTTTTTAAAATGAAGTTTGCCTGTCTCCCATAAGTTTAACCTTTTGGAAGGCGTAAGTTCAAGCCGGTCAGGATAGGTCAGCGCGTACTGAATAGGGACGCGCATATCCGGGTTGCCCAGATGTGCCAGGGTGCTGCCGTCTTTATACTCTACCATAGAGTGTATGATGCTTTCTTTATGAAGAATGACGTCTATTTTTGAATAGGGTATATTAAAGAGCCAATGGGCTTCAATCACTTCAAGGCCTTTATTCATCATCGTTGCTGAATCGATGGTAATTTTGGCTCCCATGGACCAGTTTGGATGATTCAATGCCTCGTCAACGGTAACATCCGCCAGCTGTTCCCGTGTATAGTCCCGGAAACTCCCCCCAGATGCGGTGAGAATCAGGCGGTCGACCTGCTCGATATTCTCCCCGTTAAGACATTGGAAGATCGCTGAGTGCTCACTGTCCACCGGCAGGAGGCTGACATTATGCTTTTGGGCCAGTTCCATGATAATATGCCCGGCAGTGACCAATGTTTCTTTATTCGCGATGGCAATATCCTTGCCGGCTTTAATCGCATGGATGGTAGGCACCAAGCCCACACTTCCCATTACCGCATTCACCAGAATATGTGCTTCCTGGGCGACAGCGGCCTCAATCAGGCCTTCCTGTCCATAAAAGACAAGCGACTGCCCTCCCAGACGCAAACGCAGGTCCTCTGCATCTTTTTTTTCTTGAACCGCAATGATCCTCGGCTTAAATTTCTCTATAATCTCCAACCCTTTTTCAACATTCTTTCCAAAAGAGATGGCAGTTAATCGAAATTGCTCAGGGTGTTGTGCGATTACATCAAGCGTTTGTATGCCGATGGAACCTGTCGCACCCAACAAACTGATATTTTTCATAGAGCACTCCTTGTTTTTTCGCTACGACAGTAAATTCAGGATATGGAGGAGCGGAAGCACGAAGAGCCAGCTGTCTGTACGATCCAGTATTCCGCCATGCCCCGGCAGCAAATTGCCGGAATCTTTCACCCCATAATGCCGCTTAAAGGCGGATTGTGCAAGATCGCCAATTTGTCCAAAGATCCCCGCAATTAATGCCATGAACAGCACCTGGTTAAGAGTAAAAGGAACAAAATCTGTGAAGTAGCAGATTAGGCCAACGACAATGCTCGTAACGATGCCTCCGATGGCTCCTTCAATGGTTTTATTCGGACTGATCACCGGCCACAGCTTTGTTTTCCCAATGGATTTCCCCGTGAAATAAGCGCCAGAATCCGCTCCCCAAATCATGAAAAGGATAAAGAATAAAATCGGAAGACCTTGTTCAAGCATTCTCGTTTCATAAATATAGTGAAATCCATAACCCACATACAGAGAAGAGAGGATAACGAATCCTGCATCATCAAATGTAAAGCGGTTCTTTGTGATAACGGTAACCACCAGGATCAGGAGCATGGCGAGCACGATGGGCTGCGAGCCTGTGAAACTTCCAAGGTACTGTTCTTTCCAATCCTGCGGGATGACTGTTGCCAGTGTCAGTAAAAGTGCAATGACGCCTTCTGCTGACATTAGCGGAATATGCTTCATCTTCAATAATTCATGAAGCCCGATCACTGCCAAAGCGATGATAACGAGGGTAAAGGGCAAATGGCCGTACACCGTTACTCCTAAAAATAAGAGAGCGGCTATTACTCCCGTAATGATGCGTTCCTTCATAAATCCTCCTTCTTATTATACACCGCCATAACGGCGACCGCGATTCTGATAGTCGTAAATGGCTTTTTTTAAGTGTTCATCTTTAAAATCGGGCCAGTTCACATCAGTAAACCAAAATTCACTGTAGGCAAGCTGCCACAGCATAAAGTTGCTTAACCGCACTTCACCGCTCGTCCGGATCAGCAAATCGGGATCCGGAAGGCTGGATGTCATTAAATACTGGCTTACCAAATCTTCATTAACCGCATCACGCCCGATGGTTCCGGCTTCAATATCACGGATAATGTCAGTTAATGCTGTTGTAATCTCGTTCCGGCTGCCGTAATTCAGGGCAAAATTCAAAATAAGGCCCGTATTGTTTTTTGTTTTTTCGATTGCCTCGTCAACAGCCTGAATGGTATGTATCGGCAATACTTCCTTATGACCCATAATGGTCACACGCACATTCTGTTCAATTAATTCAGGCAGGAAACTGTTCAAAAATTCCCCGGGCAGCCTCATCAAAAAATCCACTTCTTCACGGGGACGCTTCCAGTTTTCCGTAGAAAAAGCATAGAGTGTCAGCACTTTAATTCCCAGGCTGTTGGCATATTTGACCACTTTTTTTACTACCTTCATGCCTTCATGGTGCCCTGCGACCCTCGGAAGCCCGCGCCTTTTTGCCCAGCGTCCGTTCCCGTCCATGATGATGGCAACATGAGCCGGTATTGTATCATGTCTTATGTTCAGCTCTGTTTTTTCTTCTTTTTTCCAGAATGAAATTCTGTCAAGCATGGCAAAGCCCCCATTATCGTCCAGACTTAACAAAAAAACCCCCTGTATAAAGAGGGCTTTTCTTATTTTATTTTACATGGAAATCAATTATACTTCCATGATTTCTTTCTCTTTACTTGAAGCGATCGTATCCACTTCGCCAATATATTTGTCTGTAAGCTTCTGAACATCTTCATTGTAACGGCGGAGTTCGTCTTCAGTGACCTCTCCATCCTTCTCAGCTTTCTTCAGCTCATCATTGGCATCACGGCGAACATTGCGAAGAGCAACCTTGGCTTCCTCACCATATTTCTTAACAAGTTTAACAAGCTCCTTACGTCTTTCTTCGGTCAGAGCAGGAATTGCAATGCGGATGACTTGTCCGTCATTGGAAGTGGTTAAACCAAGATCGGATTTTTGAATAGCTCTCTCCACATCATTAAGAGCAGACTTATCATATGGCTGGATGACCAAAAGGCGTGCTTCGGGCACGGAAATCCCCGCAAGCTGATTAATCGGTGTTTGAGCTCCGTAATAATCCACTTGAACACGATCTAGAAGTGCAGGGTTTGCGCGGCCTGCGCGGATGGTCGAAAGCTCACGCTGAAAAGATGAAATGCCTTTTTTCATTCGGTCTTCTGCGTTTGTTAAAATTACCTTTGCCATTAATTATTCCCCCTAATCGTAGTTCCAATTTCCTCACCAAGAACTGCACGCTTAATATTGCCTTCTTCCATAATGGAGAACACAATAAGCGGAATATCATTGTCCATACATAATGAAGATGCGGTAGTATCCATTACAGCAAGGCCTTCTTTAAGCAGGTCAAGGTAGGACAAGGTGTTGTATTTCACAGCATTCTCATCGATTGTCGGATCGGCAGAATATACTCCGTCCACATTATTTTTCGCCATTAGGATTACTTCGGCTTCAATTTCAGCCGCACGAAGAGCAGCTGTTGTATCCGTTGAAAAGTAAGGATTTCCTGTTCCTGCAGCAAAAATAACAACACGTTTCTTTTCAAGGTGACGAATAGCTTTTCTGCGAATGTACGGTTCAGCAACCTGGCGCATTTCGATTGACGTTTGTACCCTGGTCTGAACACCGATATTTTCCAGGCTGTCCTGCAAAGCCAGGGAATTCATGACAGTCGCCAGCATTCCCATGTAATCGGCGGACGCACGGTCCATTCCCATCTCGCTTCCCGCCTTGCCTCTCCAGAGATTTCCGCCGCCAACGACAACAGCCACTTCCACTCCCAGTTCGACAATGTCTTTTACCTGATGGGCAATCGATTTAATGACTCCTGGATCGATTCCGCTTCCTTTACCGGCAGCAAGTGCTTCACCGCTTAGTTTAAGAACTACCCGTTTATATTTTGAAGTGCTCATAATTCCCTCCGTATCCATCACCTGTGATTGCTTTTTCCAATCCTAGCTCTTTTAAAAAAAGGGAACACATTGTGCTCCCTGATTTTTTGCTTTTACACCATTACTTTTTAACTTGAGACATTACTTCTTCAGCAAAATTATCTTCGCGCTTTTCCATTCCTTCGCCGACTTCGTAACGTACAAACGCGATAACTTTACCGCCTTTGGAAGCTACATATTTGCCAACTTTTTGGTCTGGATCTTTAACGAAAGACTGGTCGTTCAGGCAGATTTCTTCAAAGAATTTACCCAGGCGTCCTTCTACCATTTTAGCAACGATGTTTTCAGGTTTTCCTTCGTTAAGCGCTTGTTGAGTTAGAACTTCACGCTCATGAGCCACTTCTTCTTCGCTTACAGCGTCACGTGAAATGTAACGAGGGTTTACAGCTGCAACGTGCATTGCTACATCTTTCGCAACGGCTTCGTCTGTTGTGCCTTCAACTACTGAAAGCACTCCAATGCGTCCGCCCATGTGAAGGTAAGCACCAAACGCTGCATTTTCGCCTTTTTCAACAATTTGGAAACGGCGAAGGGAGATTTTTTCTCCGATTTTCGCGATCGCATTGTTCAAGTACTCAGCAACTGAGGTATTTTCACCTTTAATAGTAGAAGCAAGTGCTTCGTCTACAGTAGTAACGTCTGCTTCAAGAAGGTGTTTACCCAGTACAGAAATAAGCGCTGTAAAGCTTTCGTTCTTTGCAACGAAGTCAGTTTCAGAGTTCACTTCAAGGATTACAGCTTTGTTGCCTTCAACAACTACAGAAGTAAGACCTTCTGCTGCAATACGGTCAGCCTTTTTAGCTGCTTTGGCAATACCTTTTTCACGAAGAAAATCGATTGCTTTGTCCATGTCCCCGTTTGTTTCTGTTAATGCTTTTTTACAGTCCATCATTCCTGCGCCTGTTTTTTCACGCAATTCTTTTACCATTTGAGCTGTTACTGCCATAATGAAATTCCTCCTTTGGTTTATGTAAAGCTAGGTTGGCATTAAAAAAGGGTGTGAAAGGGCATATCCCCTCCATCACCCTTCTGTTTATATTACTTATGCAGATGTTTCTTCTTCGTTTTGAGCTTCTTGCTCTTCTCCACCCTGGTTGGCTTCGATGATCGCATCAGCCATTTTTCCAGTAAGAAGTTTAACCGCACGGATCGCATCATCATTACCTGGGATAACGTGGTCAACTTCATCAGGATCACAGTTTGTATCCACGATAGCGATAATTGGAATGTTAAGCTTGCGTGCTTCAGCAACCGCGATGCGTTCTTTGCGTGGGTCTACGATGAATAGCGCATCTGGAAGGCCGTTCATGTCTTTAATTCCGCCCAAGAACTTTTCAAGACGATCCATTTCCTTTTTAAGAAGGATAACTTCTTTTTTAGGAAGAACATCAAAAGTTCCGTCTTCTTGCATTCTTTCAAGCTCTTTCAAACGGTTAATACGCTTGCGGATTGTTCCAAAGTTAGTAAGCGTACCGCCCAACCAACGTTGGTTGATGAAGTACATGCCGGAACGAGCTGCTTCATCTCTCACAGAGTCTTGAGCTTGTTTCTTAGTACCAACGAAAAGGATTTTACCGCCGTTTCCTGCGATTTCTTTCATTACGTTGTAGCACTCTTCAACTTTCTTAACTGTCTTTTGAAGATCGATGATGTAAATGCCGTTACGCTCAGTGAAGATGTAACGGGACATTTTCGGATTCCAGCGACGCGTTTGATGTCCAAAGTGAACGCCGGCTTCCAATAGTTGTTTCATTGAAATTACTGCCATGATGGCACCTCCTGGTTTGTTTTCCTCCGCCTGCTTCGACTTTAATCATAACTGCAAATGCAGCACCAATGATTAAATCCACAAACGTGTGTGATTAACACCGAAAGTAACTATACCATACTTCGTCAGAATGTAGCAAGAAAAATGTTGCGGTTTTGAATAATTCTCTTTCAAGATTATCCATTCTTAAAAATCAGCGCTGCATCCTTCCTTGCCATTATTGAGTTATCGGCAATTCTTCAGCAGTATAACCATTTTTCGCATAAGTTCATACATCAGATGAAAAATGTTTTCAACTGGCTATTGATGTCCATCGGTTACACATATCGTGCAAGAACCAGCCTTAAGCGCTGCAGGGCTTTGGAGTGTATCTGCGAAATTCTTGATGTGGAAAGCTCCAGCACATGGCCAATTTCAGTAAATGTCAGTTCCTCATAATAAAACAGCGAAATTACCAGCTGTTCTTTTTCACTCAGCCCTCTGATTACCTGGGCTAGTTCTTTAAGCAGCTCGGACTTGACCAATTTCTCCTCTGGAGACAATCCATTTTTATCTTCTATAGTATAACCGATCTTTTCTTTACTTTCGCTGTCTCTTTGGTCTTCATCGATGGAAACAACATTCGCAAAAAAGCTTTCTGACAGGGCGGACACCACTTCTGCCTCCGGCACACCCAGCTCTTCTCCTATTTCATGGGTGGTTACACGCCGGAGCTTTTCCTGCTCGAGTTTTTCAATTGTACTTTCAATCTTTTTGGTTTTATCACGTAATGACCGCGGCAGCCAATCCATTTTACGCAGTCCATCGAGAATTGCTCCCCGGATCCGGAATGTGGCATATGTATCAAATTTAAGGTCCCGTTCGGGCTCGAATTTTTCAAGTGCGTCAAACAGGCCCAGCATTCCCAGACTGATCAATTCGTCACGATTAACGTTTTTCGGCAAGCCTGCCGAAATCCGCTGCACATGGTACTGAACAAGTGGCATATATTGTTTGAGCAGAGAATCACCTGCCTCATTGTCACGGCATTCATGCCACCTCTTCCAAATATCCAGTTCATCTGCTGCTGTAGATGAAGATGTCATGCTACTCCTCCTGAAATCATTATTAAATCCCCGACTTTACCTGACCTGCTATTATTAATTGAAGTTCACATAAGGAATTTTTGATTTTAAAAATTTATCCAACCCCTACAAACAGGAGAATAACCTCGAAAAGTTACTAACGAATACTATTTTTCTGTCCACAATACATATGATTGGCTTCTATTGCCTTTTTTTCAGATTTCAAGGCGTTTCTTGCATTTACAGTTTTTCTGCGATATATTTTCCACCAGCCATTTTCCACAGCCCGCGACGAATAAGCGTCAGCAATACAGGAAGAGGACGCATCTACACATAAAACCAATCTTAAACATCCCCATCTTATACTTTTGCCCGTTTACCATTTGAATTGAATGAATTAAATTTACAAGCACTGGGGTTTTCACCAGCCATTCAGCCTTCATCAAACTCTATTGTATGAAATAAAATTCGACATTTTTCGCTCTGCAGTCGGATGTACTGTTACAGGTCATTCGAATTTTTTTTTATTCTCCTCTTTTTAATTGCTATTATTTTAAAAGAGTGCCAAATCTTACCGCTATTACATATTTTAAGTGATAAAACCAAAAAGTGTCTATGTATTTTTTCCTAAATCGACTTTTTTCGATAAAAAGACCTAAGCAAATAATAGGTCTATACTCCCGTTGTTTTTCTACTAAAACCTTTCTTTAGAGAACATGTTGCGCACCTTTTCTCCTATTATCATTCTTCAAATTTCGACAAAATCCTTTATTCTTCACAAAAAAAGGTCATTCTGCCTATTAGACAGAATGACCTTTTTATTTAAGCACATCAGCTTGTTTTCAATTTGGATAGTTCAAGCAGGAATTTATCGTTGAGTACTTTAATATACGTACCCTTCATTCCAAGTGAACGTGATTCGATGACACCGGCACTTTCGAGCTTACGAAGCGCATTGACGATGACCGAACGAGTGATCCCAACTCTGTCCGCAATTTTACTTGCTACCAGCAGTCCTTCATTTCCTTCGAGCTCTTCAAAAATATGCTCGATTGCTTCAAGCTCACTGTAAGAAAGAGAGCTGATCGCCATTTGCACAACTGCTTTATTTCTGGCTTCCTCTTCAATTTCTTCAGCTTTTTCACGCAGGATTTCCATTCCTACAACAGTGGCTCCGTATTCAGCCAATAAAAGATCATCATCGTTGAACGAGTCGGAGAGACGGGAAAGGATCAATGTCCCAAGGCGCTCTCCTCCACCGATAATCGGAACGATAGTTGTCAAGCCAGAAGAAAACAATTCTTTGTTTTCAACCGGGAATGCTGTATATTCACTGGCGATATCCAGATTGGACGATGTTTCAGTTACATTAAATAATCCTTTTGTATACTCGGAAGGAAACTGTCGTTCTTCAAGCATTTTTTTCATGCGTTCATTTTCTATTTCTTGTTTCAAGGAAATCCCAAGAAGCTTACCTCTTCTGCTGACAACAAAAATGTTTGCTTCAATCACATCTCTTAGCGTTGCTGCCATTTCTTTAAAATTAACGGGTTTTCCCGCAGACTGTTGCAGCATCGCATTCAGCTTTCTTGTTTTTTCTAATAAGTTCATTTCATTTTCCTCCTACAGAATGTACTGGCTTAAATCCTTATTCTTTGCGATAGACGCAAGTTTTTCTTCTACATATTCTGGTGTGATTTTTATCGCATTCATCGTAACATCCGGTGCCTCAAAGGACAAGTCTTCAAGCAAGCGCTCTAAGATCGTGTGAAGTCTTCGTGCTCCAATGTTATCCGTTTCCTGGTTGACTTGAAAGGCTATACTTGCAATCTTAGAAATAGCTTCGTCAGAAAATTCAAGATTTATACCTTCTGTAGCAAGCAATGCCTTATATTGTTTTAAAAGAGCATTATCCGGCTCTATAAGAATTCGTGTAAAATCTTCCACTGATAGCTTTTCGAGTTCTACTCGGATTGGAAATCGGCCCTGCAGCTCGGGAATCAAATCAGATGGCTTTGCCATATGAAATGCCCCTGCCGAAATGAACAAAATGTGATCCGTTTTGATCGAACCGTATTTCGTCATCACGGTTGACCCTTCCACGATTGGAAGGATGTCACGCTGCACGCCTTCCCTGGATACATCAGCGCTGCTCTGATTATTCTTTCCTGCGATTTTATCAATCTCATCTATGAATATAATACCTGTTTGCTCCGTTTTGTAAACCGCATCACTTGTTACTTCATCCATGTCTATCAGTTTTGCGGCTTCATCCTGGGTCAGGACCTTTCTCGCCTCGGATACCGGCAGCTTGCGTTTTTTCTTTTTCTTCGGCACGAGGCCGCCAAGCATATCCTGCATATTCAAACCGAGCTGATCGAGGCCAGCTCCCTGAAACATATCCATCATTGAATGGTTTTGCTCCTCCACCTCTACAGTTACCAGATGGTTTTCCATTTCGCCCATTGCCAGCTTGTGGGCCATTTGCCGCCTCTGCTGGTTAACGGATTGATCTTCTTCACTGTCATTGGGTGTTTGCGACTGGCCGTTGCCAGAGCCAAAAAACATTTCAAGCGGATTTTTGTAGGTGCTTTCTTTTTGTTTGCCTGGAACGAGCAGTTCCACAAGCCTTTTGTTGGCGTTTTCCTCCGCCTTGTCTTTCACCTCATGCATCTTAAGTTCTTTAACGAGGCGGATGGATGTTTCAACAAGGTCCCTTACCATGGATTCAACATCCCGGCCAACATAGCCGACTTCGGTAAACTTGGTAGCCTCCACCTTGATGAATGGAGCATTCACAAGCTTTGCAAGCCTGCGGGCAATCTCGGTTTTCCCTACACCAGTTGGCCCGATCATGAGAATGTTTTTAGGGGAAATTTCATCTCTCAGTTTTTCGTCAAGCAACCCCCTGCGGTACCGGTTTCTAAGTGCAACGGCAACCGCCTTTTTGGCGTCCTTTTGACCGACAATGTATTGATCCAGCTTTTCAACGATTTGCCTTGGAGTTAACTGAGTATTCATCTCTTCCCACGCCCCTTCTACAGCTCTTCAAGAATAATTTGGTCATTGGTATAAACACAGATCTCTCCGGCAATCTCCAGAGCTGCTCTGGCAATCTCGGCAGCGGAAAGATGTGGAGCATTCCTTTTTAGCGCCCTGCCTGCAGCCAGCGCATAGTTTCCGCCTGAGCCGATGGCGAGAATCCCATCATCCGGCTCAATTACTTCCCCTGTGCCTGAAATAAGCAGGAGGCTTTCGTTGTTCATCACAATCAGCATGGCTTCGAGTTTTCTCAGCACCTGGTCCGTGCGCCATTCCTTGGCCAGCTCAACACTGGCCCGAGCCAGGTTTCCGCTGAATTCCTCGAGCTTAGCTTCGAATTTTTCATACAATGTAAAGGCATCGGCCACTGATCCGGCAAAACCGGCCAGTACTTTTCCCCCAAAAAGCCTGCGGACCTTTTTAGCAGTATGTTTCATTACCACTGCGTTCCCCATTGTTACCTGCCCGTCTCCGGACATGGCAAATTTCCCATTGTGATGGACAGCAAAAATCGTCGTTGCATGGAATGTTTGTGTCATAAGAAAAATCCCTCCTTATTCTCATTTATGCACGAGGATGCGTGTTATTATAAATTTTTTTCAAATGATCTTTTGTGACATGAGTATAGATCTGTGTGGATGACAGATGTGAATGCCCAAGCAGCTCCTGGACGGCCCTCATATCGGCGCCCTCGTTCAGCAGATGGGTGGCAAACGTATGGCGCAGTACATGGGGGCTTATATGTACAGTCAAAGTGGTCTGCTCAATCAGGCGGTTTAAGATCGTTCTTACACCACGGGGAGTAAGGGGGCCTCCTTTGTAATTAAGAAAAAGCGCTTTAGCGGGATGGCCGGCTTTACCGGACAATTCCTTTCTGCCTTCTTCAATATATCGGCTTAGTGCTTCAATCGCATAACTGCCCAATGGAACATACCGTTCTTTTCTGCCTTTTCCTTTGATAAGAACCGTTTCAATATAAAAATCAATGTCCTCCAGCTGGATCTGGCAGCATTCGCTGACACGGATTCCTGTCCCGTACAAGAGTTCGAGAATCGCCTGGTTTCGCTGGCCAAGCGGAGTGGACAGATCGCTCACATGAAATAGCTCTGCCAACTCTTCCTCGTAGATAAAATGTGGAATGCTCTGGCCCTTTTTGGGGAGGGAAGCCAAAGCAAACGGGTTATGTTCAACCATCTTTTCCCGGTTTAGAAAACGATAAAAGCTTCGGAGAGACGATATTTTCTTGGCAACAGTCCTCCTGGAGTATGACTGTTCATGAAGCCACGTCAAATAATGTCTCACCAAAAGATAAGAAACAGCAGCGAATCCTTCGATTGCTTGCTGTTTCATAAACGACTCAAAATGCAAAATAGCTTTTTCGTAGTTTTCCGTTGTATGATGTGAACTATTTTTTTCTATTTGTAAATACTCGATAAACATCTTCAAATAGCGGTCATTTAAATCCACGTATCACACCTCACAAAGCCCCTAAATCTTATCACAGATCAGGGGCAATAACAAGCAAGTTCACAATTTTGTTATAAAATTCTGAATTGTTTCCAGCGCTCTGCCAGCTAATGCTTCATAGCGTTCCTTCTTATTCCTGATCCGCGTTTCAAGTGCCGGCAGCAGGCCAAAGTTGGCATTCATCGGCTGAAAATTCTTTGAATTGGCAGTTGTAATATAGTGCGCCATGCTTCCGATCGCTGTTTCCTGCGGGAACTCCAGCAGTTCTTTGCTTTCCATCAGCCGTGAAGCATTAATTCCAGCTATCAGACCGGAGGCAGCGCTTTCCACATAGCCTTCCACCCCGGTCATTTGACCGGCAAAGAACAAGTCTTCCCGTTCTTTGAACTGATACGTCTTTTTCAAGAGGTTGGGTGAGTTGATGAACGTATTTCTGTGCATCACTCCATACCGGACGATTTCAGCATTTTCCAGTCCGGGAATAAGCTGTATCACTTCTTTTTGCGGCCCCCATTTTAAATGCGTTTGAAAACCTACTATATTATATAATGTACCCGCACTGTTGTCCTGTCTCAGCTGAACAACGGCATAGGGCTGTTTTCCCGTTTTCGGATCTTCAAGACCAACCGGCTTGAGCGGGCCAAACAACATGGTTTTCTTCCCTCTCGACCCCATCACCTCGATGGGCATGCAGCCCTCAAAGAAAATTTCCTTCTCAAATTCCTTAAGCGGAACCGTTTCCGCATGGATAAGCGCTTCATAAAAACGGTCAAACTCTTCCTCTGTCATCGGACAGTTAAGGTAAGCCGCTTCCCCTTTGTCATAGCGGGATTTTAAATAAACCTTATCCATGTCGATGCTCTCTACATCAATAATTGGTGCAGCTGCGTCATAGAAATACAGATAATCTTCCGAAGTCAATGCTTTTAGAGAATCAGAAAGCTCTTTGGAAGTAAGCGGGCCAGTCGCAATGACCGTTGGGCCTTCAGGAATGCTTGTTACTTCCTCTTCAAAAACCGTTACGTTCGGATGATTCTTGACCCGTTCAGTTACAAGAGCCGCGAATTCATGACGGTCAACCGCAAGAGCACCGCCGGCGGGAACCGAACAGTCGTCGGCTGATGCAATAATGACAGAGTCCAGTTTTCGCATCTCTTCCTTCAGCACACCCACCGCATTGGTCAATGTGTTGGAACGGAGGGAATTACTGCACACCAGTTCCGCAAATTTATCCGTATGATGTGCCGGTGTTTGTTTTTTGGGTCTCATCTCGTACAGATGAACCTTTATTCCTCGCTTGGCGATCTGCCAGGCTGCTTCACTGCCAGCAAGCCCGGCGCCGATGACGTTTACATAATCTTTCATACTGCTTAATACTCCCCTTTAACCTTGCTCCTCAGCGTAATCACAAGAAATACACTGTACAACTTTTCCTTTTTTCGTTTTCTTCTCTACAAGAATTTTTCCGCATTTCGGGCACGTTCTTCCGGTCGGTTTATCCCATGAAACGAATTCACAGTCAGGATAACGGCTGCATCCGTAAAAAATGCGTCGTTTTTTACTTTTTCTCTCCACAATGGTTCCTTTGTGGCATTCGGGGCATTCAACTCCCGTATCTTTTACAATCGGCTTGGTGTTTCGGCAATCCGGAAAATTGGAACAAGCCATAAATTTACCATACCGGCCCATTTTATAGACCATTTCATGTCCGCACAATTCACAGTCTTCTCCGGCAGGCTCATCTTTTATTTCGACTTCCTTCATTTCCTCTTCTGCGACAACGAGCTGTTTCTCGAAGCTTTTATAAAATTCATCGATGACTTCGTTCCAATGCTTATCCCCGTCTTCGATTTCGTCCAGGTCATTCTCCATTTGCGCGGTAAATTCAACGTTAAATACCTGTGAAAAGAATTCAAGCGTCAGCTCAAGGACGACTTCACCCAGCTCTGTCGGCTGGAACTTCTTGTCGTCGAGCATGACATAACCGCGTTTTTGAATGGTATCAAGTGTCGGCGCATAGGTGGAAGGGCGTCCTATTCCGAGCTCCTCCATCGTGCGCACAAGCCTTGCTTCACTGTATCTTGGCGGCGGCTGCGTAAAGTGCTGGGTAGGCTCTATCTCTTTCTTTTCTGCGGTTTCACCTTCCACCAGGTCTGGCAGCAGACGGTCTTCGTCTTTTTTCCCGTCATCATTTCCTTCAATATAAACTTTCATGAATCCAGGAAACTTTACTTTTGACCCATTGGCACGGAAAATCACACCTTCATTATCAAGGTCCACAGTCATCGTATCAAGGACAGCCGAAGACATTTGGCTTGCGATAAAACGCTCCCATATCAAACGGTACAGACGAAGCTGGTCACGGCTTAAATATTCTTTCAGCTCTTTCGGATGTTTGGAGGCGGAGGATGGCCGGATGGCTTCATGGGCATCCTGGGCATTTTTCCCCTGCTTCTTTTCACCGCGGTTCACCTGGTTAACATATTCCTTGCCGTATTCTTCGGTAATAAAGGTTTGTGCTTCCTCTTTTGCCAAATCAGAAATACGGGTGGAATCTGTTCTCATGTAGGTGATCAAACCTACAGTGCCTTCCTTGCCAAGGTCGATCCCTTCATACAGTTGTTGAGCGAGCATCATCGTTTTCTTCGCCCTGAAATTAAGTTTCCGGGCAGCTTCCTGCTGCAGAGAAGACGTGATGAATGGAGGAGCCGGATTTCGTTTTCGTTCCTTCTTTTGAACAGAAGCAATTGAAAATTTGTTTCCTTTCAATTTGCTGAGAACTTCCTTAACTTCCTCTTCATTCGCCAGTTCTTTCTTCTTGCCGTTAACTCCGAAAAAACCAGCTTCGAATTCCTCCTTGCCATAAGAAAACGATGCCTTGATTTTCCAATATTCTTCAGGAACAAACGCTTTGATCTCTTTTTCTCGTTCCACGATGAGACGCAATGCTACCGTCTGTACACGGCCGGCGCTTAACCCTTTTTTAACTTTCTTCCATAGTAAAGGGCTGATTTTGTATCCGACAAGACGGTCGAGAACACGGCGGGCCTGCTGAGCATCGACAAGAGCCATATTAATCTTTCTTGGCCGTTTAAACGAATCTTTAATCGCGTTTTTGGTAATCTCGTTAAACACCACCCGGCACTCTGAATTAAGATCAATATCAAGGCTGTGTGCAAGATGCCAGGCAATTGCTTCTCCTTCTCTGTCGGGGTCAGATGCGAGAAATATTTTTTTAACCTTTTTGGCTGCTGTCTTTAATTCTTTTAATACCGGTCCTTTGCCCCGGATGGTTATATATTTTGGATTAAAATTATCACTTATTTCTACTCCCATTTGGCTGCGGGGTAAATCCCTCACATGTCCCATTGAAGCCTTTACGATATATTTGCTTCCCAAATATTTTTTTATCGTCTTTGCTTTAGCGGGAGATTCAACGATTACTAAATACTCTTCCATTTATAGTGCATCCCCCTTTAAGGGTATATTCAAATCTTCCCTATTATTAAATAGACTTTCATCATTTGTCAAACGCTTTTCTATTATTGCCATTGAAACTCCTTCAATAAACAGGGATTAATAATTCATTCTGACCTAATAAACCAAACTTAATTCATGAAGGATGTCGTCAGCCTCCATTACAAGTTTGGCACCTTGCTGGATCAGGCGGTTTGTGCCTGCCGCACACTCATCCAATATGGAACCGGGAACGGCAAAAACCTCTCTTCCCTGTTCCATGGCCTGGTCGGCAGTGATGAGCGAACCGCTCCGCTCTCTGGCTTCCACTACAAGTGTTCCCCTCGTAAGCCCGCTAATAATCCTGTTCCGCTCAGGAAACTGCCATCTTCTCGGCGGTGTGCTGAATGGATATTCTGACAGAAGCAAACCGCTTTGGATAATCCGGCGGGCGAGACCCAAATTAGACTTCGGGTAAATCTGACCGATTCCGGAACCGAGTACTGCAATGGTACTTCCTGAGTGCGTTAATGTCAATTCATGGGCATGGGTGTCAATCCCGGCCGCCAGCCCGCTGACCGTTGTCCATCCCTTTTGGAGCAGCGGTTTCAGGATTTTTTCAAGGCTTTTTAATCCGCCCTCTGTAGGATGGCGTGTTCCTACTATACTTATGGAAAGAGGCATCGAGAATGCATCCGTGTCCCCTTTGCTGTACAGCACCCACGGCGGATCAAAAATATGCCGGAGGGAGCCTGGGTAATGAGTATCAAAATATGTATGTATTTTTATATTATGCTTATCGTATGTTTGCCTGATGGATCGGTATGACAGATGCCGGACATCCTCAAAAAAATCATTGCTGTTCCGCTCGTTCATCCGGAATTGCTCCCTGAGCTCAGCCTTTGTCAGCTGAAAAACACTTTTCAAGTCAGGATCGACTGCTAAAAATGACTGGATGGTCTTCCATCCGGCGCCGCGGCAATGATGAAGAAGAATTAACCGTTCTCTGTCCATACGTCTCCTCCAATAACTGTTTTTTATATAGATGTTTAGTGTTGCACTGGAAGTGGTTGATTTCCGTTCCAGGATGCTCGCTTTCCACGGGGCGTGCGCTGAGCCCCATCGGCGCAAGCACCTATGGGTCTCACCTGTCACGCTTCCCCCGTATGAGTCTCGCACCTTCCACTACAATCAACTTAGCTAGATGATAACAAATATTTTTTAATATAATGCCTTTTTAAAAAAAGCCCCCTGAATCAGGGAGCTTTTTTGATTAAACATTCGCTTTGTGTGTTTTGCAGGACTCGAGGAGGCCTTTTTCTTCAAGAGCAGAAACAAGGGTCTCACCCATAACAGATGGTGTCTCAGCGACTTTAATACCGCACTCCTGCATAGTTTTGATCTTTTCGGCAGCTGTGCCTTTCCCGCCGGAAATGATGGCTCCAGCATGCCCCATGCGCTTTCCTGGAGGTGCTGTCTGACCACCGATGAAGCCGACAACCGGTTTTGTCATGTTGGCTTTCACCCATTCAGCAGCCTCTTCTTCAGCCGTTCCGCCGATTTCACCGATCATGATAACAGCGTACGTATCTTTATCTTCGTTAAATGCCTTAAGAACATCGATGAAATCTGTGCCGTTAACCGGGTCTCCGCCAATACCAACAGCTGTTGACTGGCCGATTCCGCGTTGAGTCAACTGATGCACAGCTTCATATGTCAACGTTCCGGAACGAGATACTACACCAACATGTCCTTTTGTATGGATGTATCCTGGCATAATACCGATTTTGCATTCATCGGGAGTAATCACACCCGGGCAGTTCGGGCCGACAAGGCGGGTTTTCTTGCCTTGCATATAGCGCTTTACATTTACCATGTCAAGAACAGGAATACCTTCTGTGATACAGATAGCAAGATCAAGTTCTGCATCTACTGCTTCGATAATGGAATCAGCAGCAAAAGCCGGTGGAACGTAGATTACGGAAGCGGTAGCTCCAGTAGCTTTCACAGCTTCTGACACTGTGTTGAATACCGGAAGTCCTTCTACCTCAGTACCGCCTTTTCCTGGTGTTACACCGCCGACAATCTTGGTTCCATACTCAAGCATCTGCTGTGTATGAAAAAGGCCTACAGATCCTGTAATCCCCTGCACGATGACCTTTGTGTCTTTATTGATAAAAATACTCATCTAATTCTCCACCCTTCTTCTTTATTTCCGGGAATTATTTTACTAGTGAAACGATTTTTTCTGCGCCGTCTGCCATGGAATCTGCAGAAGTAATATTCAATCCTGATTCGTTAAGGATTTTCTTTCCTAGTTCTACGTTTGTTCCTTCAAGACGAACAACAAGCGGAAGGTTCAATCCTACTTGCTTGGTTGCTTCCACAACACCGTTGGCAATAATATCACACTTCATGATACCGCCGAAAATGTTAACGAAAATACCTTTTACGTTTTTGTCGGAAAGGATGATTTTGAACGCTTCTGTTACTTTTTCAGCAGTTGCGCCGCCCCCAACATCAAGGAAGTTGGCAGGATCACCCTGGTAGTGCTTGATGATATCCATTGTTGCCATTGCAAGACCTGCACCGTTAACCATGCAGCCAATATTTCCATCGAGGGAAATGTAGCTCAAATCATATTTGGAAGCTTCGATTTCTTTTTGATCTTCTTCTTCCAGATCACGATACGCCAGAATGTCCTTTTGGCGGTAAAGTGCATTGGAATCGAAGTTTAATTTCGCATCAAGCGCCATTACGTTGCCGTCGCCAGTTACAACAAGCGGGTTAATTTCTGCAATGGAGCAGTCTTTTTCAACAAAAGCTGTATAAAGGCCGATCATGAATTTCGCAGCTTTGTTTACAAGCTCTTTTGGAATGTTGATGTTGAATGCGAGACGGCGTGCCTGGAATGCTTGAAGCCCGATTGCCGGATCAACAACTTCCTTGAAGATTTTCTCAGGTGTCTTTTCAGCCACCTCTTCAATTTCAGTACCGCCCTCTTCAGAACCCATTAAGACAACGCTTGAAGTTGCGCGGTCAAGAACAAGACCGATGTAATATTCTTTCTTAATATCGCAGCCTTCTTCGATAAGCAAGCGCTTTACTTCTTTGCCTTCAGGACCGGTTTGGTGTGTAACAAGCACTTTCCCCAAAATTTCATCCGCATATGTACGAACTTCATCAAGGTTTTTAGCTACTTTTACACCGCCGGCTTTTCCTCGTCCTCCAGCATGGATTTGAGCTTTAACAACAGTTACAGCGCTTCCTAATTCTTTTGCAGCTTCTACTGCTTCTTCTACGGAATACGCTACTTTACCGTTTGGAACAGCCACACCGTACTTTCTTAGTACCTCTTTACCTTGATACTCGTGGATATTCATTCTCCATCCTCCTATCATCTTTAAAACTAAACTACCGTTTACCATTTTATATAATTGAAGCCCAACTGTCCACTGTTCTTCAAAAGAAATGCAAACGTATTCACCTCCATTCGACAGAAAACCGCATAGTTCCCTACACATTATGTACTATTTCCGACATTCAAAATAATTTTCAGGGCATGCAAAAAGCAGGCTAATTACGCCTGCTTTTCCCTTTGCTATCGCCTTTTTCCGTTTTACTTTCTTTCTCTGAATCTTTCACCCATACATCCCGCTCTGAAACGGGACGGTAAATCCCAAATTCTTCACCGATTTCCTCCCGGTGTTGATCAAGCATTGCTTCCACCCCGGGAACAAGCAGTTTTCTTCTTGGCATCGCAATCGCCTCCTTTTCCTGTAGGATGTCCAATCCTTAGAAAAATAGGCAATTACGCCTTTACAGCAGTGTACCCTGCCCGACGGGAGAAAAAGAGCGCCGGTGTTCGTCCACAGGCCCATGCTCCTCAAGCGCTTGCAGGTGCTCTTTCGTGCCATAGCCCATATTCTTATGGAAAAAGTAGTGGGGGTACTTGCCATGCAGTTCTTTCATGTACCGGTCTCTTGTTACTTTTGCCACGATCGAAGCTGCTGCGATCGATACACTTTTGGCATCCCCTTTAATTATTTTTGACTGGGTGACGGGCAGGGGAATTTCCATCGCATCAATGAGGAGATGGTCAGGCTCCTTTCTCAATGCTTTAACGGCTTTCACCATCGCTTTTTTTGAAGCCTGGTAAATGTTGATCTGATCAATTTCCGAAGAAGCTACAAGCCCGATTCCCACAGCGACCGCCTGCGTCATTATCTTTTCGTACAATTCCTCACGGCGCTGTTCACCCAGCATTTTGGAATCATTGACTCCTGGTATGTATGTGCCGGGGGCCAGTATAACGGCAGCGGCGACCACCGGGCCGGCAAGCGGTCCCCTGCCGACTTCATCCACTCCCGCGATAAAGGATTTCCCCTGATTCATCCATTCCAGCTCAAATATGAGCATCTCCTCATATTTCTCTTTCAGCAGCTGTGCAGACATCAGCTCTTTTTCGTGCCTGCTGATAATTTTCTTTACGCCTGTCCTGCTGTCTTTTCCGAGTTCCTCCAAAAAGCTCTCTAATCCGCCGCCGCTCTCCTTCAGTTCGAGCAGCCTTTTTTCAATCTCTTTTATTGTAAGCTTCATCATCAACCTTCGCTTTCTATGTAGTTGACTTCCTGCGGGTCTGAATTACAAAAAAAGGCACGCGAATGCGCACCTTTACCTTTAAACCTGGTCAGGCCGCTCGTAGGAGAGCCTTCCCAATTTTTCGGCACGAATATCGCGCAGGACGATTTCCGCCGTTTTTTCATAGTCAATATATCCGCCGCTCATTAAACATCCTCGCTTCTTGCCGATTTCATCAAAAAGCTGGATGCCTTCTTGCGGAATATCCTCGAGGCTGTATCGTTCCTGAAGCCTTTGCGGATAGTGGTCCTTATAGTAATTCAAGGCGTATAAGACAATCTCTGAAAAGTCGAGCAGCGTTTCTTTTATTGCACCAGTGACCGCTAATTTTAAACCAATCGACTGATCTTCAAATTTCGGCCAAAGAATACCGGGTGTATCCAGCAGCTCCAGGGAGCTACCCACCTTGATCCACTGCTGCCTCTTGGTCACACCGGGTTTATCTCCCGTTACGGCAATATTCTTTCCTGCCATGCGGTTGATCAGAGTGGATTTCCCTACATTAGGAATACCCAATATTAATGCCCGCACAGCTCTCGGTTTAATAATGCCCTTTGCTTTCATTTTATCAAACTTTTCTTTCACCAGTTCTTTTGCCGCGGCTTCAATTTTGTTGATGCCCTGGCCGGTTTTAGAGTTGAGTACAAGGACGGGAAGGTTTTTCCCCTGAAAATATTCAACCCAGAGCCTGGTAACCTCAGGATCCGCCATGTCTGCTTTATTGAGCAGCAAAAGACGGGGCTTCCCTGCCGTAATTTCATCAATCATTGGATTCCGCGATGCAAGAGGCACCCGTGCATCCACTAATTCAAATACAACGTCAATCAGTTTTAATTTTTCTGTTATTTCGCGCCTGGCTTTTGCCATATGGCCCGGAAACCATTGAATGGTCATTGCTTGCTACACCTACTTTACTACTTTACAACTCCGATATCGTTGAGGGGCCAAAATCGTACAGTGGCTTTTCCGATGATCTCATCCATGTCCACAGTACCGATGTTCCGGCTGTCACTGCTGTGCCGGCGATTGTCTCCCATTACGAAAACCTGGCCTTTGGGAACGGTCTGCTTTCCTGTTACTTCAAACAGGGTGAAATCATAGGTTAAGTCTCCGTCTTTTGTTTGCTTTTTATACGGTTTGAGGTACTTTTCGTTCATCGGCTTGCCGTTGACATACAGCGTGTCATGCTTGTACTCAATCGTATCTCCCGGCAATCCAATTACACGTTTAATGTAATCTTTCGTTTCTGTTGCCTTAAACACCACAATGTCAAAGCGTTCTGGTTTATCAAGCTTGTTGACTACCAGTCTGTCCCGGTTATGTAGGGTAGGCATCATCGACTCACCATCAACAACGATGGGAGCAAACAGGAAATAACGGACGACGCCAGCAAGAAGCAAAGCCACAACCAGCGCTTTTACCCATTCCCACGATTCTTTTTTCTGACTTGCCATACTTCATCCTCACATTCAGGTTTTAATTTAAATATATAAAAAGGAGCTTGAGATGAGTCAAGCTCCTTTTTAATGCAATTAGCGAATCTCTTTGATACGCGCTGCTTTACCGCGAAGTGCACGCAAGTAATAAAGCTTAGCACGACGAACTTTACCGCGTCGAACGACTTCAAGGTTCGCGATCTTAGGAGAATGTAAAGGGAATACACGCTCTACACCCACACCGTAAGAAATTTTACGAACAGTGAAAGTTTCGCTGATTCCAGTTCCGCGCTTCTTGATTACAACACCTTCAAAAAGCTGGATACGTTCACGAGTTCCCTCGACAACTTTTACGTGTACACGAACAGTATCACCAGAACGGAACTTAGGAAGATCCGATTTTAGTTGTTCTTTAGCTAGATCTGCAATAATCTGTTGCATAGTTATTGCCTCCTTCCGACAGACGTTCTTGCCGTGCTTTCATCAGCAGCGGAACACCTTAATACTGGCCTAAGCCACGAAATATATCTTATCACATAAAAGAAATGAAAAGCAAGTAGTTCTGCTAAAATCACTTCTCTTTTTTAACCTCTTCCAGCCACTTCTTTTCCTGCTTCGTTAAGTCCCGGGACTCCAGAAGATCGGGCCTTCTTTTCCATGTGCGGCGCAGAGATTCTTTTGTCCGCCATTCTTCGATATGCTTGTGATTCCCTGAGAGAAGCACATCCGGCACTTTCATGCCCCTGAAGTCGGCAGGCCGCGTATAATGAGGATGTTCAAGCATTCCCGAGCTGTATGAATCCCGTACCGATGACTCTTCATTACCGAGCGCACCCGGCAAAAGGCGGGTTACGCTGTCAATGATCACCATGGCTCCGAGTTCACCGCCGGTCAGCACAAAATCCCCGATGGAGATTTCATCGGTAGCCAGGTTTTCACGGATGCGCTCATCGTAGCCTTCATAATGGCCGCAAACGAAAATCAAGTGCTGTTCCCGGGAAAGCTCTTCGGCCTTTTTTTGCGTGAAGCGTTCTCCCTGTGGACAGAGCAGTACCACCCTGGGCTTAGCGTCACTCTTGAGGGTCAGATCTTCCACCGCATCAAAGAGCGGCTGAGGAGTCAGTACCATGCCTGCTCCGCCGCCATACGGATAATCATCCACCCGGCGGTGCTTATTTTCAGCGTACTCTCTGAAATCGGCAACATGGTATTCCACAAGCCCTTTTTCCTGTGTTTTTTTTAAAATGGATGAGCCAAACACACCGCTGAACATCTCAGGAAAAAGCGACAGCACATCAATCCTCATCTTATATCAAGCCTTCCATCAGATGAATGATAACCTGCTTGTTTTCAATATCTACCGATTTTACCACTGGGGGAATATATGGAATCAAGAGGTCGGGACCGAAATCCTTCTGTTTAACGACCCAGACGTCATTGGCTCCCGGAGAAAGAATTTCCTTCACCTTGCCCAACTCTTTTCCTTCGTCCGTAATGACCGTGCATCCGATGATATCTCGATAGAAGAACTCGCCTTCTTTCATTTCTACGGCATCCTCAGCAGATACTTTCAAAAGGTGTCCTTTATACTTTTCCACGTCATTGATATTCGGATGACCTTCAAATTGCAGGAGATCAAACTGTTTGTGAACCCGGTGAGCTGAAATGGTCACGGGCACCAAGTCGCCGTCCCCTTTCTCCACAAATAATGTATTGCCTATTTTATACCGCTCTTCCGGAAAATCTGTTCTGGAAATAACACGAACTTCACCGCGGATTCCATGCGTATTGACGATCTTTCCGACATTTAACCATTTTGTCATCTCTATCCACCCTTGCCGCCCTTCTTTTATTAACAGTGTGGGCTGAATCATCACAATCTATAATTAAATTTATTATAAAAGCGAAAAAAAGGGGTGAGGCTGGCCCCATCCCTTTTTAGCTTAAGAAGTTTATACTGCATTCCCAAATCTATACAATTTCGAGTGAAATGCGCTTGTTCTGACTCGTTCCTGCAGCGTTGACGACCGTGCGGATGGCTTTGGCCACCCTGCCTTGTTTACCGATGACCTTGCCCATGTCTGAGCTGTGAACGGTCAGTTGGTAAACGAGCTTTTCCCCGTCATCCACTTCTTTTACGCTGACTTCTTCTGGATGATCAACAAGAGCCTTAACAATCGTTTCGATTAACTCTGTCATCATATCATCACCCATTATTTTTGTAGTTTAGCGTTGTGGTACTTTTCCATTAGTCCAGCGTTAGAGAAAAGGTTGCGTACAGTGTCTGAAGGCTTCGCGCCATCAAGCATCCATTTAAGAGCCTGCTCTTCGTTAATTTTAACTTCTGCCGGGTTTACAACCGGATTGTAAGTTCCAATCTCTTCAATAAAGCGGCCATCACGCGGTGCGCGGGAATCTGCTACTACTACACGATAAAATGGAGCTTTCTTTTGCCCCATGCGTTTTAAACGAATTTTTACTGCCATTGTAAAAATACACCTCCGAAAATTGTTCACACAAATCAATATAATATAATAAACTTCCAGCTTTGTAAACCAGAAAATTCATCCAACCTTACATAAACGGAAATTTCATTCCGCCTTTCTTCTTGCCTTTCATCATGCCGGACATCTGCTTCATCATCTTTTTCATTTCATCGAACTGCTTGATCAGGCGGTTGACCTCCTGTACGGTGCGCCCGCTGCCCTTGGCAATCCTTCTTCTTCTGGAAGCGTTGATGATTTCCGGCTGCTCTCTTTCAAGCTTTGTCATCGATTTGATAATCGCTTCGACATGGCCGATTTGCTTATCATCGATCGAAACATTCTTTAAACCCTTCATCTTGTTGGCGCCCGGCATCATGCTGAGCAGCTCGTCAAGCGGACCCAGGTTTTTGACCTGCCCCATCTGATCAAGAAAATCATCAAAGGTAAAGGACATGTCCCGCATTTTTTTCTGCAGTTCTTTAGCCTTTTCCTCATCCACATTGGTTTGTGCCTTTTCAATCAGTGTCAGCACATCACCCATGCCGAGGATCCTCGACGACATTCTGTCTGGATGGAAAGGTTCGAGAGCGTCCATTTTTTCTCCCATACCGACAAATTTAATCGGAAGGTCAGTAACCGCTTTGATGGAAAGTGCGGCACCGCCCCGGGTATCGCCATCGAGTTTGGTCAGCACAACGCCCGTTAATCCAAGCTGCCCGTTAAAGCTCTCGGCAACGTTCACTGCATCCTGTCCTGTCATGGCATCCACCACCAGGAAAATCTCACTTGGGTTCGAGATTTCTTTGACTTTTTGGAGCTCATCCATCAATTCTTCATCGATATGCAGGCGTCCTGCCGTATCAATGATTACATAGTCATGATGTTCCTCCTTCGCCTTGGCGATAGCCTGTTTGGCAATCTCCACAGGGCTTACCTGATCCCCCAGTGAAAAAACGGGAAGACTCAGCTGACCGCCCACGGTTTCCAGCTGTTTAATCGCAGCCGGACGATAAATATCGGCAGCGACCAAAAGCGGCTTGCGGTTATGTTTCTTGCGAAGATGGTTCGCAAGCTTTCCTGTGGTGGTCGTTTTACCCGCACCCTGCAGCCCTACCATCATAATGACGGTTGGCGGCCGGTTGTTCACTGCAATCTTACTCTGCTCGCCGCCCAATAAGGTGGTAAGCTCATCATGCACAACTTTCACTACCTGCTGTCCAGGTGTAAGGCTCTTCAGTACTTCCTGCCCCACAGAGCGTTCGGTTACCCGTTTAATAAAATCTTTGACAACCCGGAAGTTAACATCGGCTTCAAGGAGTGCAAGACGGACTTCACGCATCATTTCCTTTACATCTGCTTCCGTCACCTTGCCCTTGCCCCTGATTTTCTGCAGGGTATTCTGAAGCCGGTCGGCCAATCCTTCAAATGCCATAGTATTGTCGCCTCCTATTCCATGTTTTCAAGGCGATCAATGATCTCAAGAACTTTATCAGACGAATTTCCGAGCAGTTCTTTTAATCTGGAAAGTAACTGATCGCGTTCCTGAAATTTCGCAAATAAACCGAGCTTTTCCTCGTACTCTTCAAGCATCGCCTCTGTCCGTTTAATATTATCATAAACGGCCTGGCGGCTTACATTATATTGTTCAGCGATTTCTCCAAGAGAAAAGTCATCCAGATAATAAAGAGCCATGTAATTCTTTTGCTTCGGGGTCAGCAATGACTGATAAAAATCAAACAAATAATTAATCCTCGTTGTCTTATCCAGCATTTCAACACCCCTTGTTAAGTGAAAAGCCTTTACGTTAAATTATAGTACAATGTTCGGAGAGCTATGTCAAGTTTTTTTCTTGACTCAGCTAACAAAAGAAAAAAGCGGAATCTACTCCGCCTTTTCTTCATCCTCGAGGCCGGAAAACAATCCGTAAACAAATTGGTCGGCATCAAATGGCTGTAAATCATCAATTTTTTCTCCCAACCCAACAAATTTCACAGGGATATCCAGCTCATTCCGGATGCCGAGAACAATTCCCCCCTTCGCTGTTCCGTCCAGCTTGGTGAGCACCAGCCCTGTCACATTGGTCGACTGGCTGAATGTTTTTGCCTGGTTCATGGCATTTTGGCCGGTGGTCGCATCCACAACAAGCAAGACTTCATGAGGCGCTCCAGGCACCTCTCGCTCGATGACCCGTTTAACTTTTTCAAGTTCGTTCATCAGGTTTACTTTGTTTTGCAGCCTGCCTGCCGTATCACAAAGAAGAACATCGGCATTTCTTGATTTTGCCGCTTTTAGACTGTCATAAATTACTGCTGCGGGATCAGAGCCTTCCTGATGCTTTATTACATCGACGCCTGCACGCTGTCCCCAGACTTCCAACTGCTCGATGGCCCCTGCCCTGAACGTATCTCCCGCTGCAAGCAGGACTGATTTCCCTTCTTGCTTAAGCTGATGGGCGAGCTTTCCGATGGTAGTCGTTTTCCCTACACCATTAACACCAACAAACAGGATAACGGACATTCCTTCTGTTTGCAGGTTCAATCTTCCATCCTGTTCACCCTTATGAAGCATCCCGGCAAGCGTCTCGGAAATCGCCGATTTTAAATCCTCGGTATTCTGAATGTTTCTTGTCCTGGCAACATCTTTCAGCTTATCAATGAGTTCCATGACGGTGTGGACACCCACATCGGCAGAAATCAAAATTTCCTCCAGCTCTTCAAAAAATTCCTCATCAACTTTTCTGTAGCGTTTTACAAGGTCATTGACCCTTGTTGAAAATGAAGTTCTGGTTTTCTCCAGTCCGGTTTTGAATTTTTCGGATGCCGAATTCGATTGCGTGGTGAATTTATCCTTTAATCGTTTTAAGAAGCTCATGCTTTCCTCCTATAGGTCACTATTGTTCTTTCATTTTGCGCCGACAAGTTCCTTTGATTCCTCAAGCTTCACAGAAACCATCTTGGATACACCTGACTCCTGCATGGTTACACCGTACAGAACGTCGGCTTCTTCCATCGTACCTTTTCTGTGGGTTACCACAATAAACTGGGTTTCTTTGCTGAAGGTTCTTAAATAACTGGCATACCTGCCAACATTGGCATCGTCAAGTGCAGCCTCCACCTCATCAAGAATACAAAAAGGAACCGGACGCACTTTCAGAATGGCAAAAAGCAGGGCAATCGCTGTAAGCGCCCGTTCTCCACCTGACAACAATGCCAGATGCTGTAATTTCTTTCCAGGAGGCTGTGCTAATATATCGACTCCCGTTGTGAGCAGGTTTTCAGGATTGGTAAGAGAGAGATCGGCCCGGCCGCCACCGAACAATTCTTTGAAAATATGACCGAAATGGGAACGTATGCCGCTAAATGTTTCTTCAAACTTCCTCTTCATTTCGATGTCCATTTCATCAATGACCCCGTGAAGGGTATTCTTGGCTTCAACGAGGTCCTGTTTTTGTTCGGTAAGGAAATTGAACCGCTGGGACACACGTTCATATTCTTCGATAGCCCCCAGGTTGACCAGGCCAAGTTCATCAATGGCCATTTTGATCAGCTTCACTTTTTTCCTTGCTTCGCCAGCCTCCATGGAAAGCGTGAATTTTTCCTTGGCGCCTTCAAATGACAGCTCATACTCTTCGCGCAGATGGGTGAGCCGGTTATCGAGTTCAACATCCAGCCGGTTGATGCTCACTTCTTCGATGCGAAGTGCGTCATTCAGCTGCTTCAGGATGCGTTTCGATTCTTTAAGCTCCCTGTCGCGGTCCTCCGACTTTTGATAAAGTTCAAGTCTCGCCTGCCTGCGCTGTGTAATTAAGTGCAGCACCGAATTTTTATCCTGCCGCTTGGACGAGATATGTCCGTCCAGTACTTCTTCACCGGACGAATTGCTGTTCATTTCTTCCTCAAGCATCCAATAATCCTGCTCTGTTTCAGTCAGCTGGGCCGAAATATCTTTTAATTCCGACTGCAGCCTGTCCAGCTTTTCCTGCTGATTGGCAGTCTGCTGGTCCTTCTCTGCAATTTTGATTTTTAATGCAGTAGCAGACTGCTGGATTTCTTCCTTGGACGTCTGCTGGTCTTTTTTGCGCGTTGTAAGCTCCTCAATTTTCTGCTCGAACCTTTGAGCCTCTTTCTTGTTGTCTTCGAGAGAACCTTCAAGCTCTGCAATTCGGTCATCAATGGTATTCTGCTCACTATGATAGCTCTTTTTTTCCCGGTCATAAAGAGAGAGTCTGTCATTCAGATTCTTTTCTTCTATCTCGATTTCACGCAGTTTGCTTTTAAGCGATTGTTCTTCCAAACGGCTGTTTTCACCCTCCTGCCTGAATGCGTCCAGTTGTTCACGCAATTGAAGGGTCGCCGCTTTTGATTCTTTCACCTGGTCCTCTGCAAAAACTGTCTGGCTTTCCATCTTCTCCAGCTTTTCAGTCACCTGGTCGAGTTCACGCTGCCGCCCGAGAAGAGAGGAATTCTTTTGTTTGACACTTCCGCCTGTCATTGAGCCGCCGGCACTTACGATATCTCCCTCGAGCGTGACAATCCGGTATTTGTATCTTAAAATTTTTGCGATTTCATTGGCGCCTTCAATGGTTTTGGCGATCACAATGTTACCCAAGAGGTTGGCGATTATCTTTTCATAGTTGGAATCTGCAGTCACTAATTGGCTTGCCACTCCAACAAAAGCCGGATGGGAACCTGCAAGACTTAGATCAGCCGGCTGTATATACCGTCCTTTAATAACAGACATGGGCAGGAAGGTTGCGCGTCCGTACCGTTTCCTTTTCAGGAAAGAAATGGCCGCGACAGCATCCTTTTCACTCTGTGTGACGACATGCTGCATGGAGCCTCCAAGCGCCGTTTCAATGGCGGTTTCCACTTCGGCCGGAACGCTGATCAATTCAGCTACCGCTCCTTCGATGCCGGTAAGGGTGCTTTTAGCCTTTAACACCTCTTTAACCCCCTGCATGAAGCCCTGGTATTCGTCCTGCATGGATTCGAGCCATTCTTTTTTTGATTTGAACTGCTGAATAAACTGATAAGCCTGATACAGTTTATTTTGCTTTTCCTCATTTTCTTTTTCTTTTTGTTCGAGCTGCTTTTTCAGGTTGGTATAGCGTTCGAGGTGGCCTGATAAATTGGACTCGGCCGCTTTGACCTGATCAAGAAGCGCAAGCTTGTCCACATGGACTTTTTCCCGCTGTTCAATATAGCCTTCATGCTCCTTGTCCAGACGGGTGGATTTAAACTGCTGCTGATTCTTCTGATCTGTTAAATACCGCATCTCATTTTTGATTGATGCCGCACTGTTCAGGGCTTCAAAATATTCACTTTTCAGCCGTTCGATCTCAGCTTCAAGATCAAGTTCCATCACAGACAGCCGGCTCTCTTCCTCTTTCAGCTGATTCCTGAGGGTACGCAGCTCTTTCTTTTGCTCCCCGTATAATCGTTCTCCTTCCGCTGAAGCCTGTTCGAGTTCCTCCTTTTTCTTCTTGAGGTTCTGAATCTGCTGTTTCAGGGATTCTTTGTTCTGATGATAGTTCTTCTTTCTTTCCTTTAATACTTCCCGTTTTCCCTCAAGCTTTTCCAGTTCCTCACTCGCGACCAGCAAAGACTGCTGGAGTTCGTCAATCGATTCGTCCAGTGCCTGGGTGTCAGAACGCATGCGTTCAAGCGCTGCCTCTTCATTTTTAACCTTGGCGGCAAGTGATGAATCTTTTGTCTTCAATTCATCAACGAGCTTTGACTGCTTCTCCCATTTTTCGTGAAGTTCTTCAATCTCATACACCGTCAAAGCAACCTCAATTTGCTCCAGTTCCTCTTTTTTCTCCAGAAAATCCCTGGCGATGGATGCCTGAATTTTGAGCGGCTCAACTTGTCCTTCTAATTCGTAAAGAATGTCTTCAACGCGATTCAGGTTCTCTTGTGTTTCATGAAGTTTGGCTTCTGCTTTTTGTTTTCGCGTCTTATATTTCAACACACCGGCTGCTTCTTCAAAAATTCTCCGCCGGTCCTCGGCTTTGCTGCTTAAAATTTCTTCAATTTTCCCCTGACCGATAATCGAATACGCTTCACGGCCAAGTCCGGAATCCATAAACAAATCCACAATGTCCTTCAGGCGGCATTGCTGTTTATTCAGCAGGTATTCGCTGTCACCGGACCGGTACACTCTCCGGGTTACGCTGATTTCATTATATTCAAGCGGGAGGTGCTGATCCTCGTTGTCGAGCGTCAGGGTCACTTCAGCCACATTCAGCGGCTTCCGGTTGTCACTTCCCGCAAAGATGATATCTTCCATTTTCGATCCGCGGAGCGATTTGGCCGACTGCTCTCCCAGCACCCAGCGCACGGCATCCGAAATATTGCTTTTCCCGCTGCCATTCGGACCTACGACCGCCGTCACTCCCGGCACAAATTCAATATTGATTCGATCCGCAAAAGACTTAAAACCTACAACATCTAATCGTTTGAGGAACATCTTAATCCCCCTTATGTATTCTTAACTAATTTATTTTAACATAGATCAACATACAAATAGATTCTTTTATGCTACAATTACAAAGAAAGAGGACAGAAAGGGTGCTAAAATGAATTTAACCACTCCCAGCCAGGAAAACATAGAATTCATGATTGAAGCCGTAAAAAAGAAGCTGCAGCTTGTTAATTCGGGCTTGATTCAGGGTGACGATTACACCGTTGACCAATATGAAGACATTAAAGATCTATACGAAATGGTCATGAAAATGCCCGGTTTCAGTGTGCGAGATATGGAAGGCATCGTGACTGAGCTTGGTTCCCTGAAAAAGAAATAATCTCTACATAATTAAAAAACACCCTGTACAGGGTGTTTTTTAATGCTTCATAATTTTCTCCAGCGCTTCCTGTGCCGCATGCTGCTCCGCTTCCTTTTTTGAGCGGCCGTAGCCCACGCCAAAAGGGTCTTCATTCAGTTTGACTTCTGAAACAAATTCACGGTTGTGCGCAGGCCCTTTCTCCTGGATGATCTTATAATCAATCGTGCCAAGGCCTTCCCGTTGTACATACTCCTGAAGCTGGCTCTTAAAATCCATCACATGAGAAAAAGCACCTTCATTGATTCGGGGAAATACATGAATTTCCAAAAATCCTTTGACGGCTTCAAGCCCTTTATCCAGATAAAGTGCACCGATAAAGGCTTCAAAGACATCTGCGAGCAATGCAGGCCGTGTACGCCCGCCAGTGTTTTCCTCACCCTTGCCGAGCAGCACATAGTCTCCAAAATGAAGCTCGTTTGCCAAAATTACAAGAGAAGGCTCGCATACAATCGCTGCTCTTAATTTTGTCAGTTCTCCTTCACTCATGGTGGAAAATTTAGAGTAAAGAAACTGAGAAATGGTTAATTCCAGCACGGCATCCCCCAGAAATTCAAGCCGCTCATTGTCTTCATACGGACGTCCCCGATGCTCATTCACATATGATGAATGTGTAAATGCCTGTACCAGCAGTTTTTCATTGTCAAAAAAAAGGCTAATTCGTTCCTGCAAAGGAGCTACCTTCTGTTTTCTTACTTTTTCATCCATTAATTTTCTCGACGGGTGTTTAAACCGCTGCCGGGAACCTTTTTTACTGTTTGGCGTTTGTTTCTTTGAACCTTTCATTATAGCCTCCTGCATAACACTTAGAGGGTACCTGCTTTTATTCTTCTGCGAATAGGTTAAAGTCCCGCACGAGTCGTTACGGGACTTTTAAAAACATGATTAGTTGTTGTTGCTGTTTATGTAATTAACAACGTCACCAACCGTTGTAATTTTTTCAGCATCTTCGTCAGAAATTTCCAAATCAAATTCGTCCTCTAGTTCCATTACTAGTTCAACAACATCCAAGGAATCTGCACCAAGATCTTCTTTAAAAGAAGCCTCAGGCTTAACCTCTGCAGCGTCTACACCAAGACGATCTACTACAATCTTCGAAACTCTTTCAATTACGTCTGCCATGTGTATTCACCTCCTTTCAATACTATATACCATTTGAAAGAAAAAAACTAGATAGAATGAGCGGTTCGCTTACATTACCATTCCGCCGTCCACGTTGATCGTCTGTCCGGTAATATAAGAACTGCTGTCACCTGCTAAAAACGTCACAAGTGATGCAATGTCCTCCGTGCTGCCCAAACGTGCAAGCGGAATGGCTTTAAGCATTTCACCTTTTACATTTTCATCAAGCACTTCTGTCATTTCCGTATCAATAAAACCAGGAGCAACCGCATTGACAGTTATGTTGCGGCTTGCAAGTTCCTTTGCTGTTGTTTTTGTCAAACCGATGACGCCTGCTTTGGCTGCCACATAGTTAGCCTGTCCCGGATTACCGGAAACACCAACAATGGATGAAATGTTAATGATTCTTCCTTTTCTCTGCTTCATCATCTGGCGGCTGACCGCTTTTGTGCACAAAAATACTCCTTTTAAGTTCGTATCAAGTACTGCATCCCATTCGTCTTCCTTCATGCGAATGAGCAGATTATCCTTTGTAATCCCTGCATTATTAACAAGGATATCGAGTGAACCGAACTCTTCGATTACCCGTTTGACCATACCGGTTACAGATTCACTGTCAGCAACATTCGCCTGAACAGCGATGGCTTCCTGCCCCATAGCAATAATTTCTTCTACGACTTCTTTTGCCTTCGCTTCACTGCCCGCATAGTTAACAGCGACTTTTGCTCCGTTTTTTGCCAGTTCAAGCGCGATGGCCCTTCCGATCCCTCTTGATGCTCCGGTAACCAGAGCTGTTTTTCCGTTTAGCATAGAGTTACTCCCCCTTTAGCTTTTCAATTGCGGCATTCATGCTTGCTTCATCACTGATGGCAAGGGTTGCTGCCTTGCGGTTGACCTTTTTAACAAGCCCTGAAAGAACTTTTCCCGGCCCGATTTCGATGAATGTATCCACACCAAGTGACATCAATTCATTCACCGTTTCTTCCCAGCGGACAGGAGAGTAAATTTGTTTAACCAGGTTCTCTTTAATGACCTGTGCCTCGTCTACAGGCTTTGCAGATACGTTGGCAATGACTGGAATATCAGCATTGCGGATTTCGATCGTATCAAGCACTTCCTTCATTTTTTGAGCGGCGGGTTCCATCAGCGATGAGTGAAAGGGTCCGCTCACCTGCAGCGGAATAGCCTTGGCTCCATTTTCCTTGGCTAAACTTGCAGCATCCGCCACACCCTGTGCCGTTCCCGAAATCACAATCTGGCCAGGACAGTTCAAATTCGCAACTTGTACAGCATGTCCATTATCAAATACTTTTTGCGTAATATCCTCCAAATCAGCCTGTTTCATTCCCAAAATCGCAGACATGGCGCCAACACCGGCCGGGACGGCTTCTTCCATGAACAGCCCCCGCTGTCTGACTGCATATACCGCATCCTCGAAACTCAGGCTTCCCGCTGCTACCAGCGCGGAGTATTCACCCAGACTGTGCCCGGCTGTATAGTCAGCCTTGATCCCGTGCTTTTTAAACACTTCAAGTACAGCTGTACTTGCGGTCAGCAAGGCAGGCTGTGTGTTTTCTGTTCGTTTCAGATCCTCTTCCGGCCCTTCAAAGATTACAGAAGAGAGCGAATAGCCAAGCCTTTTGTCCGCTGATTCAAAAATGGTCCGTGCTTCCTCGTTAGTTTGTGCCAATTCTTGCGCCATTCCAACGCTTTGGGATCCCTGGCCAGGGAATAAAAAAGCAATTTTCCCCATTATTCTTCCCCCTTTTTCTCGTTTTCTACTTCCTTCATTTTTTCGGCGATTATAGAAACAACGTTCTTCTCCACCATGGTTCTGGTTTGCCGAACCGCATTAAAAATCGCGTTCTCATCAGATGATCCATGTGCCTTCACCACAGGAGCGGCCAGTCCAAACAACCCCGCACCGCCATACTCTGAATAATCAAGTTTGCTTTTCAGACCTTTAAGTCTCGGCTTCAAGAGACCCGCTGCAAGTTTGCTGACCGCTGTTGCAGTCAGTTCCTGTTTGAGCATGGTGAACATCATCAAGGCAGTGCCTTCGATCGTTTTGAGTACGACATTACCTGAAAAACCATCGCACACCACCACATCTGCTGCTCCATTCAGCAGGTCTCGCGCCTCCACGTTTCCAATAAAATGAATAGGTGCATCCTTCAAGAGTGAAAAAGCGGCCTTGCTTAACGCATTGCCTTTTTCATCTTCTGTACCCACGTTCAACAATCCAATTCTTGGCTGGCTGATTCCGCGGACCTGCTCGGCATAGGTGCTGCCCATAATGGCGTATTGAAGCAGATGCTCAGGCTTTGCGTCCATATTGGCGCCAACATCCAGGAGCAAAAACCCTTTGCCGTCCATTGTGGGTAAAGTCGGTGACAGTGCCGGCCGGTCAATTCCATCAATACGGCCGACGTTGAAAAGCCCCGAGGCCATAAGCGCCCCGGTATTTCCTGCTGAAATGCAGGCGTCTGCACGGCCCTCCTTTACTTCTTTCGCAGCGAGAACCATGGACGCATTCTTTTTCTTCCGCACGGCACGAACCGGCTCTTCATCGCTCCCTATTT
Source organism: Fictibacillus fluitans (assembly GCF_030418125.1). GTDB lineage: Bacteria > Bacillota > Bacilli > Bacillales > Fictibacillaceae > Fictibacillus_C > Fictibacillus_C fluitans. The sequence continues at coordinate 658,196 of NZ_JAUHTR010000001.1, forward strand.
TCTCGTCGGTATGCATAACCTCTACTTTTTCAGAAGATGTCAGATAGGGAGTGATTTTATTTTCATCTCCGATTAAAACAATGGTGAGATCCTCAAAGGCAGATAGAGCCTTTAATGCACCCTTCACTTGAGCTTCAGGAGCATTGTCTCCGCCCATTGCATCGATCGCAATTCTCATGTTGCACTTCCTTCCCTTCCTTCTCCGGTCGAACGGAACATAATGAACTGACCGGAAAAGACCGCTTCCTTTTCTACGTAGCTCGTAACCTCAACGGTAGTGCGGTAGCCTTCTATTCTCGTTACTCTTGCTTTTGCCACAACCCGTTCCCCTTCTTTTACCTGCCGGGTGAAACGGATATTGGCCTTTGAGGTGAGCGCCAGTTCATCATTGATGATCGCTACCGCGAGTGAATTCGCCTGCGCAAAAAGATGGTGCCCCCTCGCTATTTTTGTCCGGGAAAACACATGTTCACTTCTAATATCCAATATGGATATGGCCGCTTCATCCAGCTGAAGATCAATAATTTCACCAATCACTTCTTCCAGCGGAAGCGCCTTGACCGTATCAAGCTGCTGCTGAGCTACATTTTTAATTCGTTCCCTGAGTTCAGGAATGGAGAGTTCGAGCCGGTCCAGCCGGATCGTCTGCACACTGACCCCGAACCTTTCGGCCAGTTCTTCATCCGTTATAAAAGGAGTAGCCTCAATTGTACTTTTCAGCATTGCCTGTCTTTCCTTTTTTGTCCTCTTCATATATACACACCATCCAGATATGCCAGTTAAGCATCAGCACGGCTATCCATTTTTAAGAGCTGGTACTAATAGTAGTATATAATAGCAGCTATACCTTTTCAAGAAGGAGGACGTTGCAGGCTTTAAAGGCGAAACGTCCAGGAAGCTGCATGCCTGTATCCATCAGTCCAGACGTTCGGATGAAAAGGCACCGGTCTGTTTCAAATAATCCCTCAGCGGCGCATAGGTGTCCTCTGAATAAAAAGCATTGGAGTTTACGAGCCTGGACGCATCGTTTCTCGCCACTTCGAGGACACGGTAATCATGAACGATATCCGCAATCTTAAAATCGGGAAGTCCGCTTTGTTTGTTTCCAAAAAAATCGCCCGGCCCGCGAAGTTCGAGGTCCTTTTCCGATAAAACAAACCCGTCGGATGTTTCCGTCATGATTTTCATTCTTTCTTTTCCTTCTTCGGACTTCGGGTCAGCAATCAATATGCAGTAGGATTGATCGCTCCCGCGCCCAACCCTGCCCCTGAGCTGGTGAAGCTGCGAGAGGCCAAAACGCTCCGCATCATAGATCACCATCATGGTCGCATTGGGCACATTTACCCCTACCTCTACCACGGTGGTGGATACAAGCACATGGCAGCGATTTTCCGCAAACTCCCTCATCACTTCTTCTTTTTCTGAAGAGTGAAGCCTTCCGTGCATCAAGCCTACGCTATATTGCTGAAAATACTGCTGCATCTGGGCATGTACATCAATGGCATTTTGAACATCCAGTTTATCCGATTCCTCGATTAATGGACAGATAACATAGGCCTGTCTTCCCTGATCAAGCTCTTTTTGGACAAATCCAAGTACACGGTCAAGCATGTTGTGCTTTGCCCAATATGTTTCAATGGCTTTTCTGCCCGCCGGCATTTCATCAATGACCGATACATCCATATCCCCAAACACAGAAATGGCCAATGTCCGGGGAATCGGGGTAGCTGTCATGAACAAAACATCAGGACTTTGACCCTTTTCCCTCAGAACCCGGCGCTGTTTGACCCCAAACCGGTGCTGTTCATCGGTAATGACCAAACCCAGCCTGGAAAATTCCACTTCATCCTGAATCAGGGCATGGGTGCCGATTAAAACATCAACCTCTCCGGCCGCAAGTCTCGCGAGGATATCCGCTCTTCTTTTGCCTTTTACCGAGCTGGTCAGCAATTCAACAGTCAGGCCATGGAGACCCAGCAGTTCACTTAGAGATTGAAAATGCTGCTCTGCCAATATTTCGGTTGGCACCATAAGTGCCCCCTGGGTCCCAGAAGCTATAGCAGCATAAAGGGCGATCGCTGCTACAACCGTTTTCCCCGAGCCTACATCTCCTTGCAGCAGCCGGTTCATTCTGTGGGGAGAGGACATGTCCTTCAGTATTTCCCGGGTTACCCTGTCTTGAGCTCCTGTCAGCGGAAAGGGCAGAGAGGAGATGAACCTCTGTACATCCTCCTCCTTGAAGTGCAGAGTCTCTCCCGCCGATTGTTCCCGGTTGATTTTTCGGAACATTTGCATCTTCAGCTGAAAAAGCAAAAATTCCTCATACACCATCCGTCTTCTTGCCTGCTTTAAATGTTCAAAGCTTTGCGGAAAATGAAGACTGTAAAGCGCCTTGTTCCGCGGCCACAATTTGTATGTATCCCTCGTGGATGCCGGCAGCACTTCCTCCACCTGATCACCATATTGGCTGAAACCCATTTTAATAAGCCTTCTAACCTGTTTGACACTCATTTCTCCTTTTACCGGATACACTGGATCAATGCTTTCGTCCTGAGGCTGTATGCCAAACTTGATATCATTCACCGTCATCGTCATTTTATGAGCATCCCATTTCCCCGTTAGTGTCACTGTCTGGCCAGGTGTCAGCTGCTTTTTTAAATATGGCTGATTAAAGAAGACCGCCGTGATCAGATAACGGCCAATCAGCACCCGGATGCTCAGTTTTGATTTTTTCCGTGGAAAATAACGGAGAGAAGGTTCGCTGTGAACCTTCCCTTCAATGGTTGCTCTTTCATCATGTTTGACGTCCGCAAGATCTTTAAGCTGGTGATTATCATAACGGAACGGCAAGTACTCAAGCAGGTCCATAACGGAGACGATGCCGAGCTCCTGCAAGACTTCACGCTTGCTCTCCCCGATTCCGCTGATTTCTGTTACATTCAGCTGATTCAGATTCATTTTTTATTAAGGGCTATACCAAAAATCTTTGCTTCAAGCTCCCGGCCTGTTGGTGTAGCCGCCAGTCCTCCTTGTGCCGTTTCTTTTAAGGCCGTAGGCATGGTTTGTCCGATTTTATACATGGCATCAATTACTTCATCGCAGGGAATTTTGCTTTTTATTCCGGCGAGTGCCATATCTGCTGCAACAATCGCATTGCTTGCACCCATCGCATTTCGCTTCACACAAGGAACTTCCACAAGTCCGGCCACCGGATCGCAAACAAGCCCGAGCATGTTCTTTAACGCAATGGCCATGGCTTCAGCCGATTGGGATGGCGTGCCTCCTGCCAGCTCAACCACAGCGGCAGCCGCCATGCCTGTGGCAGAACCAACCTCCGCCTGGCATCCCCCGGCTGCGCCTGAAATGGATGCATTATTTGCAACAACAAACCCAAAGGCGCCTGATGCAAACAAAAAGGCAATCATCTGTTCTCTAGAAGGATTTAATTTTTCCCTTAAGGCAAATAGCACTCCTGGCACGACACCCGCAGAGCCCGCGGTCGGAGTGGCGCAAATGGTTCCCATCGCCGCATTCACTTCATTGGTGGCAATGGCTTTACTTACGGCATCCATCATAAATTCACCCGAAAGGCTTTTGCCGCTTTTCATATAGTTTTGAAGGAGAATGGCATCTCCGCCTGTCAGACCGGAATGTGATTTAACATCCTGCGTGATCCCGCGCTCTACCGCTTCCTCCATAACTTTAAGGTTCCGGTCCATCTGACTGACGATTTCATCTCTGGTCCGGCCTGTAATCTCCATTTCCTGTTCTATCATAATATCCGAGATTTTGCAGTTTTTCGCTTCGGCAAGTTCCACTAGCTCGGCTACATTTCGAAACATACGTTGTTCTTCCTTTCAGGATTACTCGTTTATTTTTACTACTTGCTGAACAATGGGAAGGGCTTCGATTTCTTCAACAAGTACAGGGTCCACATTCTGGTCCACTTCTATAATCATCAGCGCTTCCTGCCCCTTTTCCTTTCGCGATACACGCATATGTCCAATATTGATCTGATGCTTCGCGAGAACATTCGCCACACCGGCAATAGCTCCGTAACGGTCATTATGAACAATAAGAAGGGCAGGGTGTTCGCCGCTCAGCTGCAGATCGAATCCATTCAGTTCTGTAATTTCTATTTTTCCACCGCCGATTGAAATTCCAACCAGCTCAATTTTACCATTTTCATCCCCAAGAACAATCCTGGCGGTATTCGGGTGATCGGTAACCGCATCTTCTTCTGTCATTTTTATCTCAATATTCTGCTCTTTCGCCAATGAAAGCGCATCCACAATCCGAGTGTCAAAAGTATCAAAATCCAGAATGCCTCCCACAATCGCAACATCCGTTCCATGACCGCGGTATGTTTTGGCAAATGAGCCATAAAACGATATATGAGCATACGATGGCTTCCGTCCGAACAAATCGCGTGCAACTCTTCCGATTCGTGCGGCACCGGCTGTATGAGAGCTAGACGGCCCAATCATTACCGGACCAATAATATCAAAAACGCTTTTGTACTTCATCTTTGTCCCTCCGAAAAAAATATTACACATAAAAATATTCCCTTCATTACTGTATCATATCTGAACAATAATGAAGAGAACATCTTACTTACTCAACCGAGATGATATATGGATAAATAGGCTGATTTCCTAGATGCACTTCAACTTCAACAGAGGGGTACGTTTCTTCAATATATTGTACCAGTGATTCTGTTTCTTCCTCACCTGCATCTTCTCCGGTGATCAACGTGAGTATCTCTGAATCATCATTGATCATTTCTTTTACAAGTTCATGAAGAGCTTCTGTTTTTTCAGGCATTGAAGCTACAATCTTTCCGTTCATGATCCCCATAAAATCGCCTTCTGTGATTTCAATTCCATCAATGGTTGTGTCTCTGACAGCATGAGTCAATTGGCCGGATGTCACATGGTTCAGTGCCTCGGTCATTCTGCTCTGGTTTTCTTCCAGGTTCGCTGCCGGATTGAAAGCAAGCAAGGCAGCCATTCCCTGGGGAACGTTTTTCGAGCGGACGATCACTACTTCCTGTTCGGCAACCGTGGCTGCCTGTTCAGCTGCCATTACAATATTGCCGTTATTAGGGAGAACAATAACCTTTTCTGCGTTCACTTCCCCAATGGCCTTGACAATGTCTTCGGTACTGGGGTTCATAGTTTGTCCGCCTTCAATGACAAAGCCCGCTCCAAGCGAAGTAAAGAGCTCCTTAATTCCGCTTCCCATGGCAACCGTTACGATTCCATATTCCTTTTTCTCATTCTTCGCCGCCGGATGGGCAGCCGGTTCATGAATCGCACGGTCCGATTCCAATATAGCTGAATGCTGTTCTCTCATGTTTTCAATTTTAATGTTGATCAGGCTTCCAAAGCGCTGGGCCAATGACAGCATGTCACCAGGCTGTTCAGTATGAATATGAACCTTCACCAGCTCTTCATCCGCAACGACAAGCAAGGAGTCACCGTGCTGATTCAGCTCATTTCGGAATTGATCTTCACTGAAAGATGCTTTTTTTAATTTGTCATCATCAAATTTCACCATGAATTCGGTACAGTATCCGTAATGGATGTCCTCGGTTTTCAAATGCAGCTGTGCTTTATGGTGCTCCGCATTGACCATATCTTTCATGGAAGGGGCCTGAGGTGAAATGTCAGGGAGTTCCTTTCCTTCGAGGGCAGCAAGAAATCCTTCATACACGGTCAGAAGCCCTTGTCCGCCGGAGTCCACCACACCCACTTCCTTTAACACAGGAAGCAAATCAGGTGTGCGATCAAGAGAAACTTTGGCTTCTTCGACAATCTCATACATGACGAGAAGAAGATCATCATTTTTCTTTGCCGACTTTACGGCCCGTTTTGCCGCATCTTTCGCCACAGTCAGTATGGTTCCTTCGATCGGCTTCATTACAGCTTTGTATGCTGTTTCCACTCCGTTCTCAAATGCTTTTGCAAAGTCAACCGAAGTAATCGATGCCTTTCCTTCGATTGATTTTGAAAAACCACGGAAAAGCTGGGATAAAATTACCCCAGAGTTGCCTCTGGCTCCCATAAGCAGGCCGCGCGAAAAAAATTGAGCAACCTTGCTGATATCGGCGCTGGTATTTTGCTGAACTTCTTTTGCCCCGGAAGTGATGGTAAGATTCATATTCGTTCCTGTATCTCCATCCGGAACGGGAAAGACATTGAGTGCATCAATCATTGCTGCATTTTTTGTTAAGTTTGCGGCACCGAGTGCAACCATTGCCGCAAACTTTTTACCGTCTAAAACTGTTAAAGACACAAACTTTCCTCCTAACTAAGGGGTTGTAACCCTGACACCCTGAACAAAGATATTAACGGAATCCACGGACAGACCCAGCATCTGATCAAGTGTATATTTCACTTTGGTCTGAACATTATGGGCTACTTCTGAAATCTTCGTTCCGTAGCTTACAATAATGTACATATCAATATGTACTTCTTCTTCTGCCTGCCGAACCACAATACCACGGGAGAAGTTGTCACGCCCCAAAAGCTCGGTAATTCCATCCTTCAGCTGCTTTCTTGACGCCATGCCAATAATTCCGTAACAATCAATAGCGGCTCCACCGGCAATGGTTGCGATCACTTCCGTAGAAATGTCAATCTGGCCGTATTTGTTCTTCATTTCAATGGACATGATGAATCCCCCTTTTTATCAATCAATTATGGCTAACCCTCATTTTACTATATAACTAAATTTTTTAAAAGGACAACTCCATTTGACAATAGGACCAAAGGTTATGTCAAGCCTTTTTACTTGAAATACACAAATTCATTTGTTGCTTTTCTTAAATGGTCATGCTACTATAGGTTAGTATTTAACATACGACTGATATGATACAGTTTTACTGTTATAAAGGAGGTACACAATATGTCACGCAAATGCTACGTTACTGGAAAAGGCCCTAAAACAGGAAACAAGCGTTCACACGCTTTGAACAAAACCAAAAAGAGCTGGGGAGTTAACGTTCAAAAAGTCCGCATTTTGGTTGACGGCAAGCCGAAACGTGTATATGTTTCTGCACGTGCCCTTAAATCCGGAAAAATCGAACGTGCGTAAATGCTCATAAAACAACGGGTTCCCCGTTGTTTTTTATTTTGCACGAAAAAGGAAAGGCACCCTTTTTGCCAGGGTGCCTTTCCTTTTTAATAGATGTTGTACATAAAATAAGGTGCCGGTCCTCTTTTATCCTTTTCTAAACGAACCTAAAACCGCACGTACAAATCCTCCTAAAAACCTAGGCAGTTTAATGGTGTAAAATTTCATCATACCCCTCCTCCAGGCCCTTAAAAAATAAGACATTCCTTGTAAATATATTCGTCACTTTAAAAATAGTACCATGCGGCCTGACGTATAAAGTAAATTAATCATGGCTCTTTATGAACATTAATATGCCGTCTGAGAAGGAATAAGTACCACTTTTATTTACAAGCTCATTGGATATGCAAAGGGTTGACCCCATGGCCAGATGCTGATTTTTAAGCGGATATTTAAATCCATAGAGCGAGAAGCCCGCCACTGGCCCATTGAAGGGAAGAAAGGAAAGATACGGGTACTCCCGTTCATTTACTGCTTCGTATGTGCCCGGTGCTCTCAGGCTGATTGAATTTTGACAATCAAGAATCTCGATTGGCACCCTGTGTTCAAGGCCCATAAGCAAGAGCTGGATATTGGCCAGTTCATGATCGAGCCGGCCGCCGGTCGCGCCAACCAACAGAATTCTTTCAGGCTGTTCGGCCACCGCCCATTCCAGGGCAAGCTCCAGATCGGTTTTGTCCTTTTCGCTGTCATATTCAAATAATGGCAGTTCATATGAGGACATCCATTCCTTTTCGCTGCTGTTCAGTGAATCAAAGTCCCCAAATGCGTAATGCGGCTTGATGCCTTTTTTCAACAAATGATACACGCCACGATCGACTCCTACCCAGATGGAGTCTTTTACCGGAAAACAAGAAAAGTCCGGATGCTTCTCTTCCGGACCTCCTGCTACAATGATTATTTTCATGCCGCCTGTGTTACTCCTCGGCCGGTGTGATGAAGAAGGCGAGGGGCAGTTTTGGTTAAGAAAAGGAATGCCGCAATGGTGATAAGAGCAACCGGGATCATGTAAGAAACATTATAGATTACGGAATAAACAAAAGGATTCATTCCTTTCGGAGCGTAAGCTGCAAAGAAAATGACACCAGAGATCACATGGGAAGCAAGCCGAAGCACGCTTCCAAACAGTATTCCGGCGACAATAGCTGAAATTCTCCTTTTCGGTGAAGATACAGCATTGACCCTGAAAACGCCCGCGAAACCAGCCAGCATGAAGGCCAGCGGATAATCAAGAATCAAGGAAGCCGGATGAATCCCGGCTGTTCCGTCGATCAGCATTTTGACCATACCCACGATTAGTCCTGTGGCGACTCCCCCGGATACTCCCCTGCGGAATGCCATTAGAAAAATCGGCAGCATTTCAAGAGAAACCGAACCCCCGTAAGCCCAGACTCCTTTAAATTGTACAAAGCTTAAAATGATGGCCAGCGCGGACATCATTGCGATTTCGGTTAAAAACCCAATCCGTTTTGACATATTGTTCTCCCCCTAACATGGTTAAGAAAAGAAAAAAGCAACCGGCATGTGAATGACGGTTGCTTTTTGATAGAAACAACAGCACTCCACATTCCTACGCAAGCATGATCTTGCTTCAGGTTCAAAGGGTCGGGAGTATACTCCCCTCTCAGCCCCTGTATGGGACTCCCCCTGTGGTTACTTTTTTCAGTTCTTTATACCTGTTTATTATACACCACGAATGGCCTGAATTGCACCTTTAATGTCGTTTTTCCCGTAAATGGCAGAGCCTGCAACAAGTACTGTCGCTCCTGCCTTTTCACAAAGGCGGGCGGTCTCCTCATTTACGCCCCCGTCAACCTCAATTTCCACATCAAGGCCGTGTTCATCAATCAGGGTACGGAGTGTCTTGATTTTTGACAGTGATTCGTGGATAAATGTCTGGCCTCCGAACCCCGGATTAACCGACATGATCAAAACGAGATCCACCTCTGACAAAACATGCTTGATCGATTCGACCGGAGTCGCCGGGTTCAGCACAACGCCCGCTTTTTTTCCCTGCTCTTTAATGAGCTGGATGGTACGGTGCAGATGCGGGCACGCTTCCACGTGAACCGTGATGATGTCGGCCCCCGCCTTTGCAAAATCAGGAATATATTGATCCGGATTTTCGATCATCAAATGGACATCAAATGTCAGGTCGGTGTGCGGGCGGATCGCGTTTACCACTAGCGGACCCATTGTAATGTTAGGTACAAAATGGCCGTCCATTACGTCAATGTGGATGTAATCGGCTCCGCTCTCATCAGCTGCCCTGACTTCTTCGCCGAGTTTTGAAAAGTCAGCTGACAGTATGGATGGCGCAACTTTTATCATGATTAGTACCTCCGTTTTTGTTCCTTGATTTCCTGTAAAAATTCCAAGTAGTGATCATAGCGGAAACGGGGAATCTCCCCCTCTTCCACCGCTTCTTTGACCGCACACTTTGGCTCCGAGCTGTGTGTGCAGCCCCTAAATTTGCAGTCAGATACCCTTTCCCTCATTTCGGGAAAGTTGTAGGAAAGCTCTTCGGTTTCAATTTCAACGAAATCCAGTGAACTGAAGCCGGGTGTATCCGCAATCAGTCCTCCACCATATGGAAGGAGCTCAACATGCCTCGTCGTATGCTTTCCTCTTCCCAAATGATCGGAAATGTCATTCGTCTCAAGCAGCAGCTCAGGCATCAGTGCATTCAAAAGAGATGACTTTCCGACTCCTGATTGTCCGGCAAACACACTTGTTTTGCCCTCAAAAATCGGTTTGATATCTTCCATGCCGGCGAGCGACATTGCAGAGGTTGGAAGAACATCGTATCCCAGTTTACGGTAGGCTGTAATATAATTTTCAATTTCCTGCTGGTACTCTTCGCTGTCGATCAAATCCATTTTGGTGATGCAAATAACCGGCTGGATGCCATTATCCTCGATGTGGACAAGAAACCGGTCAAGCAAGGCTGTTGAAAATCCTGGACGTACCGCAGAAAACACTAAAATAGCCTGATCGACATTTGAGATGGGCGGCCGGTTCAATTCATTCTTTCTCTCTTTCACATCAAGAATATAACCATCCGTGGGATTGGTCGATTCAAACACAACCCAGTCCCCCACCACAGGTGTAATTTTTTTCTTGCGGAAGTTCCCCCGCCCTCTGCATTGAAAGACCTCATCATTGAAAAATACGTAATAAAAACCAGCGACTGATTTTATAATTCTGCCTTCAGTCTTATTATTCATTATTCGCTCCTTTGAAATTTCCTTCCTTTGCATCATTATAGTTAAACGTTTTGGCCGCCTGCTCTTTGCCGTTTAAATATACTGTGTAAGACGCATCTTTATCTTGAGAAACTGTGAGCGGCACCATATATTCCTTGGTTTTCGAAATTTTTTCTTCCACAAATACAGCATTATCCTCTTTGGCGTCACTGTAAACAATTCTCACCAGAAATTCCTGGTTCTCATCTTCTTTTGACACTTCTACAGTAATTTTGTTATTAAACGTAATTTCCTGGTCCTGAGGTTCTTCACCACGTTTTGGCTTTTCCGGTTTTGGCTTTTCCGGTTTAACTTCTGGTTTATCATCCGGCTTTTCTTCCGGTTTTTCTGCAGGCGGTTTAGGTTCAGGCTTCTTTCCCTTGGAAAGGACAACGTTTACTGTGGAGCCCTTTTTCACAGTCGTATACGGAGAAGGACTTTGAGAGATGACTTTTCCTTCCTCGACGGTATCGGAATATTCCTCAGAGAAATCAACATTGAGTCCTTCCTGTGAGATGTAATTCTGCACATCGTCTCTGGATGAATTCGCCAGGTTTTCAAGCCGGACATCAGGTGGGCCCGTGCTTACCCGCAGGATGACCTGGATTTCACTGGGATTGACCTTTTCTCCTTTATCAGGGCTTTGGGAAACTACTTCCCCTTCAGGTGTTTCCTCGGATTCCACAGGTATCGTTTCAATATTCTTGGTATTATATCCTTTTTCATTCAGCAAATCTCTTGCTTCTTCTTCTTTCATTCCGGTTAAATCTTCCATGCTTATCTTTTTAAAGCCTTTGGACACATACAGAGTGACCGTGCTCCCCTCTTTTACCATGGATTGGGCTTCCGGATCCTGTTTGATGATTTTTCCTTGTTCAACTTCATCATCATACAGGTCCTTCCGCTCCACATTCAATTTCAGTTGTACAAGGCGGTCATAGCCATCTGCATAGTCTTTATGAACCACATTGGGTACTGACACATCATTCACTTTGAACATTCCCGGCATGACAAAAGCGGCAACCCCTGCAACAGCAAGCAAAAGAATGAGAATAAGCAGAATCACCGGCCACTTTTTCTTCTTTTTCTTTGGAATCGGAGGCCCCTCCGGTTCACTTTTTTTGGTTTCCGCTTCTTTTGTCATGGAAACTGGAGCCATAATCCTGGTTGCATCCGCGGATTCATCAAAATCACTCCACCGGTCCTCATTAAGCCTGTGAGGCGAAAGTGCGGTATCAAGGTCATCCATCATCTCAAGCGCACTGTCATAGCGGTAAACCGGATTTTTGGTCAGGGCTTTAAGGATAATATTCTCCACGCTTTGCGGAATTTCTGGATTAATTTTTCTCGGTTCCGGAACGTCTTCCTGCAAGTGTTTTAATGCGACAGATACCGGCGACTCGCCTGTAAAAGGAACTCGCCCTGTCAGCATTTCAAATAATACGACACCCAGTGAATAAATATCCGATTTTGCGTTTGCCACGCCTCCGCGGGCCTGTTCAGGAGAAAAATAGTGAACGGATCCCAAAACCGAATTTGTATGTGTAATGGTTGCCGATGTGATGGCAAGCGCGATGCCAAAATCGGTAACCTTGGCTACTCCGTTTTCATCAATGAGAATATTATGCGGTTTAATGTCTCTGTGAATGATTCCATGTTGATGGGCAGCAACCATGCCTGAAGCAATCTGCCGGATAATCTGTATGGATTCTTCAACAGACAGCCGCCCTTTATCACGTATATACTGCTTTAGCGTTTTCCCCTTCACATACTCCATGACGATGAAATAGACGTTATTTTCTTCTCCCACATCAAAAATGCTAACAATGTGGGGGTGATCCAGACTTGTTGCAGCCTCTGCCTCTCTTTTGAACCGCTTGATAAACTCATCGTCGTCCGAAAATTCCGATCGAAGGATTTTGACGGCCACATCCCGGTCCAAAATAAGATCTTTCGCCCGGTAAACAATGGCCATTCCGCCATCTCCTATAATTTCGAGCAGTTTATAGCGGCCGCTGATTCGTTTGCCAATCATGCTAATTTACTCCCTTTTGCTGTTCATCGGGAGTGTAGCGTACAAGCCCAACCGTAATATTGTCTTCTCCTCCGGCTCCATTTGCCAGGTTTACGAGGCGTTCCGCTTTTTGATCCAGCGAGAGGCTTTCATCAGTCACGATCGACTCCATCATATCCCGGGATACTTTATTCGATAATCCGTCTGAACATAAAAGGACCAGATCGCCTTCCCCCCATGAAATGGTCTGGATATCCACCTCAATGACGTCATCAGTTCCAAGTGCCCGGAGGATGACGTTTTTTCTCGGATGGTTTTCTGCTTCTATTTCGGATAATTGGCCTGATCGCACAAGCTCATTGACGAGTGTATGATCCTCTGTTTTTTGAATGAGTTTGTCCTCGGAAAAATAATAAACACGGCTGTCGCCTATATGTAAAATCGTTAAATAGGAAGGAGTGCACAGTGCTCCTACAAGAGTCGTACCCATTCCACTGCAATCTGCATGGCTGTTCGCATACTGAAAAAGCTCCAAATTCGTATTGGTTACCGTATTTAAAAGCCATTCCTCAGCGTTTACAGGTGTTGCAATTTCATCATCTGAAAGATTATTCCACGCCTTTTCGAAATGCTGAATCGTTTTCGAACTTGCTACATCTCCAGCCTTATGGCCGCCCATGCCATCGGCAATAAGGGCAAGAAAGTGTTCACCTTTTGTGAACACTCCCCCGCTGTCTTCATTATGCTGACGAACTTTACCTGTATCTGTTTTAAATGCGTACTGCAAAACACGTCACCTCGTCTCTTCCTGACGCTCCTTCGCACGTAACTGCCCGCATGCTGCGTCAATATCATGCCCCTGCTCTCTTCGAAGAGTTGCATTGACACCCCGTTTTTTTAAGGTTTCCAAGAACTTAAAGATTTGGTTCTTTGGAGTTCGGACATAATCACGCTCAGGTACATAGTTAACAGGAATCAGGTTTACATGGCATTTTACATTTTTAATGAGTTTTGCCAGTTCCTCCGCATGTTCCACCTGGTCGTTCACTCCGCCGAACAATCCATATTCAAATGAAATTCTGCGTCCTGTTTTCTTAGTATAATATCGGATGGATTCCATAAGCTCTTCCATCGGATACATTCGGTTAACAGGCATAAGTCTGCTTCTGATTTCCGTATTTGGAGCATGCAGCGAAACGGCAAAATTAATCTGCATGCCTTCATCGGCGAATTTGTAGATATAAGGCACGATTCCGCTCGTTGAAACCGTAATATGGCGGGCACCGATGTTAAGGCCTTTATCATGATTGACGACCTTCAAAAATTTAATAAGGCCATCATAGTTATCGAAAGGTTCCCCAATACCCATAATGACAATCGAGCTTACCCGCTCCTCTGTGGCATCAAGAGCACGCTGCACCTGCAGCACCTGGGCGACAATTTCTCCGGCCAGCAGGTTGCGTTTTAATCCGCCGAGTGTTGATGCACAGAACGTGCAGCCTAACCGGCAGCCTACCTGTGTGGTTACACAGACACTGTTGCCGTATTCATGCCGCATCAGCACGGTTTCGATGGAATAGCCATCCTGCAGCTCAAACAAAAATTTGATCGTGCCATCAGAGGATTCCTGGCGGGCCACTTCTTTCATCGGATGAACATGAAAGGTTTCTTCCAATTTATCACGAAGCCCTTTTGGAAGGTTTGTCATTTCTTCAAAACTTGTTACTCGTTTCTCATACAGCCAATTGTAAATCTGTGCTCCACGGAATTTCGGTTCTTTAATTTCTGAAAGCCAGTTTTCCAGATCACTTAGCTCGAGTGAAAAGATAGACGGCATAATGGCCGGATTTTGTTGTTTTTCACTTAACGGTTTTAACATTGGGTTTCACCACCAGTTGTAGTCTTTTTCTTAAAGCATGCAAGGTAAAAACCATCACTGTTAAAATATTGAGGAAGGATCTGTACTTGGGCTTGTGCAGGCCCAACAAATGGTTTCAAAGGGTCAGGCAATCTTTCACTGAATGTGCTGTCCCATTCAAAATCGGGATGCTTGTCCAGGAAAGCTGCGGCAATCTCATGATTTTCCTCTTTATCGACGGTGCACGTACTGTACAAAAGTGTACCGCCTGGTTTTAACAGTTCTGCTACTTTAGATAATATTTGTTGCTGAATTTCAGCAATTCGATGTATATCTTCTTCTTTCTTGGACCATTTAATATCCGGTTTTTTCCGGATGACACCAAATCCGCTGCACGGTGCATCCACAAGGATTCTGTCAAATGAACAGGGAGCAAATTTTTCTCCCGCTTTACGGCTGTCGAGCGCTTCTGCTGATATGTTGCCCAAGTCAAGGCGGCCCGCTTGCTCTTCGATCAGTTTTACCTTGTGTGGGTGAAGATCCAACGCAGTCACTTCACCAGTATTGTTTAACAGTTCGGCGATATGCGTCGTTTTTCCTCCAGGAGCCGCGCAGGCATCCAGTATTTTTTCATCAGGCTGCGGACCGAGCGCCCGTGCCACAAGCATGGAGCTTTCGTCTTGTATTGTAACATATCCTTCCTTAAATAAAGAAGAATGTGAAAGACCGCCTTTTTTTATTCGGACAGCGTCAGGTGAGAGCTCCCCCTTGCTTCCGTCAATGCCTTCCTTATCAAGGGACTCAAGCACCTGTTCACGGCTGGTTTTCATAACATTGACTCTTCCGGTAACCGGAGACGGCTGTGTATTGGCTTCACACATTTGCTCTGTTTCCTCGATTCCAAACTGTTCAATCCAACGGTGAACAAGCCATTGTGGCATGCTGTACTGAAGGGAAAGTCGTTCCTCATCGTTTTTAATGTCCGAAGGTTCACGGGTCCCCTCCCGCTGTATTCTTCTCAATACACCATTGACCATGCCTGAGATTCCTTTATGTCCCCGTGCTTTTGCAATTTCCACAGCTTCATTGATGATAGCATGATCGGGAATGCGGTCAAGGTACACCATCTGATAAAGAGACATACGCAGAAGGACAAGCACCCATTTATCTAATTTTTGAAGGCCTTTCGCCACAAAAGGCTCCAAAAGATAATCCAGCGTATTTTTCCGCTGAACGGTTCCGTATACCAGTTCAGTTAAAAGGCCAGTATCCTGCTGGCTCAGCTTTGCTTTTTGGATCGACTGATTGAGCAGAAGATTGCTGTAAGCCTGGTTTTGTTCAATCTTTAACAGCACTTCTACTGCTGTATTCCTCACATTTTGTTTCAAGCGTCTTCACCCAGCCTTGTCCCGGCCTGAAGCTTGGCACCCTGTAAAAATCGGGCCGCCTCCATGCGTTTTTTTCCGGCAGGCTGAAGGTCAGTAATGAGAATCCCTGTAGCATTCCCGGTTTTGACAACCAGCCCTTCTTTATTTGTTTCAAGAATCGTACCTGGTTCAGCTTCAGCACCTGTTTTAACTTTTTTTCCCCACCATACCTTCATGGGCTGTCCGTTCAGTCTCGTAAAGGCTACCGGCCAGGGATGCATGCCCCTGATCTGGTTGTATATGGCTTCACCGCTTTTGGACCAGTCAATCTCTTCCTGTTCTCGGGAAATATTATAAGCATACGTAACTTTGGATTCATCCTGCTTGATTGGTGTAAGTTTGCCTCCGAGCAAATCGGGCATTGTTTTGGAAAGCAGTTCGGCTCCCGCAACACTTAATTTTTGGAACATGCTTTCCACATGATCCTCTTCCTCGATGGGAACCTTGACCTTTGTCAGGATATCTCCCGCATCAAGCTTATCCACCATATACATAATGGTTACACCGGTTTCAGCTTTGCCGTCGATGATGCTTTGGTGAATCGGTGCTCCTCCTCGGTACTCAGGCAAAAGGGACGCATGGACATTAATGCATCCGAACTTTGGCGCCTCCAATATTTCAGAAGGAAGAATTTGCCCGTATGCAGCCGTTACAATCAGGTCTGGTTTAAACTTGAGTACTTCTTCATATTCCGCCCTCAGTTTTTTTGGCTGCAGCACAGGAATTCCGTGTTTCATGGCCTCTTCTTTTACCGGTGTAGGCTTTATTTCTTTTTTTCTGCCCTGAGGCTTGTCCGGTTGTGTTACTGCCGCAACAACCTCATAGCCATCTTCTACAAGTCGTCTTAAAACACCGACCGAAAAATCCGGCGTTCCCATAAAAACAATTTTCATTTGTAACTCCTACCTTTCAAACTCTCCAGGCTCATAGTACGAACTTACCTTGGAGGTGAACAAAACGCCGTTCAGGTGGTCAATTTCATGCTGCAATGCGCGTGCAAGAAAGTCTTCCGCCACAATGGTAAATGATCTTCCGTTCCTGTCCTGTGCCCGTACCGTTACTTTTTGAGCCCGTTTTACATCACCAAAAAGACCAGGAAAGCTTAGACACCCTTCCGGTCCATCCTGCTCTCCTTCCCCCTGCTCGACGGTGGGGTTCACCAGCTCAACTTTACCGGTTTCGTCACCTGTATCGACAACGGCAACCCTCAGATTGATCCCGATTTGCGGTGCAGCCAGACCAACACCTTCTGCTTCATACATGGTAGTAAACATATCATCAATCAGCAGTTGAAGTTCATCATCAAATGCTGTGACTGGTTCACAGTTTGTTTCAAGAATCTCATCAGGGTAGCAGACAATCTCCCTAACTCCCATCTTCTTTCTCTCCCGTCTGTACTGCTTACATTATATTTTGAGCATTCATGTCAACCGAAATCTGGAGGCCGTTGGCGTCCATTTCCGGCTGAAAATGCTGAAGTAACTCTGAAATCATTTCACTTAACTCAGGTTCATTTTTGTATTTTATCATGACCTGGTAGCGATATCTATCTTTGATGCGGGCGATCGGCGATACGACCGGCCCCAGTATGATAGTGCCCTTTGACACCTTTTGAGAAAGATAGGATGCTGATTTCTCACTCGCATCCACGACTTTCATCAATTCCGGATGCGTGAAGGACAGCAGCGTCAAAAAATAATAGGGAGGATATTTGTGGTCCCTCCTGATTTTCATTTCATTATCATAAAACGCATGATAATCATGCTGAGAGGCAAGATCAATACTGTAATGCCCTATAGTATAGCTCTGGATCACCACTTCCCCGGTAAGCTCATGCCTGCCGGCTCTTCCGCTCACCTGCGTCAGCAGCTGAAAAGTTTTTTCTGATGCTCTGAAATCCGGAAGATGAAGCATGGTATCCGCTGCAAGCACCCCGACAAGCGTGACCTTTGGAAAATCCAGGCCCTTAGCGATCATTTGTGTGCCCAGCAGGATATCTGCCCTTCCCTGGCCGAATTCGTTAAGCAGCTTCTCATGGCTTCCTTTCCTTCCGGTGGTGTCAACATCCATCCGGATGACCCTCGCCTCGGGGAGGAGCCTCGCAAGCTCTTCCTCCACCTTTTGTGTACCCGTACCGAAAAAACGGATATATTGACTCTCGCACATCGGGCAGCGCGAAGGCATGGGTTCCTGATGGCCGCAATAATGGCATTTCAGCATATGCTGGCGCTTGTGGTACGTCAGCGAAATATCACAATGCGGACACTCACCAACATAGCCGCAGTCGCGGCACAGAATGAACGATGAATAGCCTCTCCTGTTTAAAAAGAGAACCGCCTGTTCCTTCCGTCCGAGCACTTCCTTTAACTTCGTGAACAGATCCCTCGAAAACATGGAGCGGTTGCCTGCCCGAAGTTCCTCCCTCATATCGACGACGGACACGGAAGGCAATTCGCGCTGATTAACCCTGTCGCTCAGCTCACAAAGGGTGTAAACCCCTTTTTGTGCTCTTGCATACGATTCAAGAGACGGTGTCGCGCTTCCAAGAATGACGGGACAGCGGTGGTATTCTCCCCGGTGAACGGCTACCTCTCTGGCATGATAGCGGGGATTTTCTTCCTGCTTGTAGCTGGATTCATGCTCCTCGTCAATTATTATTAAACCAAGGTTTTCAAAAGGGGCGAATACTGCCGACCTGGCCCCGACAACCACCGATACCTCTTTGCGTTGGATCTTGCGCCATTCATCATATTTTTCTCCAGCGGACAAGGCGCTATGCAGCACCGCAACGCGGGAACCAAAGCGCGCTTTAAACCGGTTCACCATTTGAGGCGTCAACGAGATTTCCGGAACAAGAACGATGGCCTCCTGCCCTTTTTTTATTACTCTGTCTATGGATTGAAGATATATCTCTGTTTTGCCGCTTCCCGTTACACCGTGAATCAAAATCGTTTCATGCCGTTCTTCCTCAAGCGCAGACAGCACCGGCCGAATACATTGTTCCTGCTGCACAGTAAGCGGCAGCGGTTCCGTTTGCTTGAATTCCCGGTTGGCATAGGGGTCACGATATATTTCTTTTTCAATCGTCTGTACAAACCCTTTTTGTTCCAGTGACTGTATGGCCGACCGTGTGGTATCAAACATTTCCAGCAGATCCTTCTGCACGACCGGTTCATCGGACTCCAGTAAAAAGGAAAGGATTTCGCGTTGCTTTACCGCCTGTTTACTAAGAGAGTCCATGTGCTTTTGAACCTCCTCTCTTGTCCCTGCTGCCTGCACAAGCTTGATTTTTTTCTTGGTCACCTTGTCTGCCATTTGATAGATAACTTCCAGATGATTTTTCTGGACCAGCCGCTGGAACATCCCCAGCGGTGTTGGGGAGACCTTCAGCAAATCTTCCATTGGGATGCGGTCGCGATGCCTGAACCAGCCGGCTGCTTCCTCAGGCAAATCTTCCACGGAAATACCATTCACCATTTTAAATTCTTTCTTATAGGACGCTTTCAATGCCGCAGGGATCATCGCCTGATACGCAGTAATCAAAAAGCAAAGCGTCTGTTTGGAGACCCACTGGCCGAGCTGCAGCAGTTCCTCTGTTAATACAGGAACCGGATCAAGCAGCTCATTGATTCTTTTCAGCTTTTTTACGGACGGCTCTTCTGCCAGTCCCATGACAAACCCCTGGAGCTTGCGGGGGCCAAATGGCACAGAAACCCTCATTCCCGGTTTTACCGTATCCTCCAGTTCTTCAGGAACAAGGTAATCGAAGGTGCGGTTTACATTGCTGGCCGGCACATCCACGATCACTTTGGCAATCATAAAGGCATCAGTTCCAACGCCTGAAGAAGCACTTCCTCGGCAACTTTTTCTTTTGACTGAAGCGGGTATTCGATCGATGATCCATCCTTTTTATAGATAATGACACGGTTGGTGTCCACACTGAATCCCGAGCCTTCCTGGGCCACGTTGTTGGCCACAATCATATCGAGATTTTTACGCTTCAGCTTGTCCAGTGCATATTCTTCCAGATTTCCGGTCTCAGCGGCAAACCCGACCAGTATTTGCCTTTCTTTTTTCTGTCCGAGCACAGAAAGAATATCGGTTGTTTTTTCCATTTCCACCGACCAGTTTTCCTTGTTTTTCTTCATTTTTTCATTATATTTAATCCGCGGGGTATAGTCGGCGACCGCTGCCGATTTTATGACAAGATCCTGATCAGGATATTCCTTCATAACAGCCTGATACATGTCTTCCGTGGATATCACCTCGACAAAGTTTACACCTGCCGGCTTTTCAAGCGCAGTCGGGCCGCTGATCAATGTAACGGAAGCCCCCATTCTCACAGCTGTTTTCGCGATGGCATACCCCATTTTCCCCGATGAATAATTAGTAAAATAACGCACAGGATCCACCTGCTCACGTGTCGGGCCGGCGGTTACGAGCACATGTTTCCCCTGTAGTGGCAGCTCTGCAGCAGGTTGTTCTTCCGAAAAATGCTCCTCAATACAGGCAATAATCTCTTCAGGCTCTGCAAGTCTGCCTTTTCCGACATACCCGCAGGCAAGCAGGCCTTCACCCGGCTCCACAAACCGATAGCCAAAATCCGCCAGCTTTTGCATGTTTTGCCGTACAGCCGGATGCTGATACATATGCACATTCATGGCCGGGGCAATCATTACGGGTGCCTGTGCAGCCAGTAAGGTCGTAGTAATCATGTCATCTGCAATCCCATTGGCCAGCTTGCCGATACTGTTGGCGGTCGCAGGCGCTACGACAACAAGATCAGCCCAGTCTGCAAGGTCGATATGGGCAACAACATTTGGGTTTCGTTCTTCAAACGTGTCCGTATATACTTCATTTCTGGACAAGGTTTGCAGCGTCAGCGGTGTAATAAATTGCTGAGCGGAATCCGACATAATCACTTTGACATGAAACCCTTTTTGAAACAGCTGGCTCGCTATTGTCGCTGCCTTGTACGCCGCAATTCCGCCTGTCACACAAAGAAGCACATTTTTTTTAGATGGAGTCATGGTTGGTTCCTCCTGTCTTTGTTTACATAATATATTTATGGTTGATTAATCTAAAGCTCGCAAAAACTGAAAAAAATAACAACCTATTCTCATAGGTTGTTATTGTTCTCATTCCGAGTCAGTCTTTTTGGACGTTAGATAACCAGCGTAGATTTCTTCAAGCGCTTTTCCAACATATTTATGGGAAACAGGCTTTTCAACAATTCCATTATTGCTTCTTTGAATTTCTCTGGCCCGTTTTGAAGAAAGAGTGACCAGTGAGTATTTAGAATCGATTTTGTCCATAAGGGCATCAATTGAAGGATAAAGCATAATTATTCATCTCCCAGTAATTTTTTATAGCGGTTCGTGACCCGGTCAACTTTACAGTGTTCTGATGTAATGATAGATTGAATCCTGCTGCAGGCACTGCTGATTTCATCATTCACTACGGAATAATCGTAATGCTGCATCATTTCAATTTCTTCCCTGGCAACGGTCATCCGGTTGTTGATAAGGTCCTCGGTTTCTGTGCCTCTGCCCACAATGCGGCTCCGCAATTCTTCAAGGCTTGGCGGTGTCAGGAAGATAAATACTCCCTCTGGGAACGTCTTTCTCACTTGCAGTGCTCCCTGGACTTCAATTTCCAAAATAACATCACGGCCCTCATCAAGTGTCTGATTCACATACTCAATCGGTGTACCGTAAAAATTTCCAACATATTCTGCCCACTCAAGAAGCTCGTTATTTTCAATCATGTGATGAAACTCTTCTTTTGTTTTGAAAAAATAATCTACCCCGTGTACTTCTCCGGCGCGCGGAGTGCGGGTAGTCGCTGAAACCGAATATTGAATATCCAGTTTTTGCGCACGCAATGCTTTGCAAACAGTTCCCTTGCCGACACCGGAAGGTCCTGAGAGCACAAACAAAATGCCCCGTTCTGTATCCATACTTACCTCCACCTAATTTTCTTCCGTTCCCTCTTCAATCGAGAGCAGCCGCTGTGCCACAGTTTCAGGCTGAACAGCAGAAAGGACAACGTGATCGCTGTCAGTTATGATAACTGCTCTTGTTCGCCTGCCATAAGTTGCGTCGATAAGCATGTTCCCGTCCCTCGCCATTGTAATGAGACGTTTGATCGGTGCTGATTCCGGACTGACAACGGATATGATTCGGTGTGCTGCCACAATGTTTCCATAACCAATATTTATTAACTTCATGTATATAACCGCTCCTAACGTTGGTAGTTCTATTCTAGCCAGAACGAGCAAGATCATAATCATTTATGTACAAATTAATTACATGTATGGATATGTCCGTACCCAGCACATTTATATCATTTTAACATATTCCCTCGTTATTCTAAACAATTTTGGCTGTGTATACAAGCAAGAACCCAAAAAAGTGATAAAAACAGGGGTACTGTTCCTATCACTTTCAGTTCTTTTTCTACAGTTTCTTGAACGCCTGAAACCCTGTAAGTGCAAACGTGGGTATGGCGGCCATTCCCATAACAAGAAGCCAATCGCGGAACGACAGTGGTACCGTATGGAAAATCCCCTGCAGGGGCCCTATATACATAACGACAAGAAGAAGTGCTACGGACGACAGCACAGCCAGCACAAGCGCCATGTTGCCAAATGGATTCCTGTGAAGAACCGAACGCTCGCTTCTGCAGTCAAATACATGAATAAGCTGTGCCATCACGAGCGTGCAAAAAGCAACGGTCTGGGCTTTCATAAGCTGATCGGGATGTTCGTTCAGCGCGGTCCAGAAAGCAAGTATGGTGACGGCGCCGATCATAAAGCCGCGGGAGACGATCTTCCAGCCCAAGCCCCTTGAAAATACCCCTTCATTAGGTTTCCTTGGCCCCCGCTTCATCACATTATCCTCCGCTGGATCAATACCGAGCGCCATCGCAGGCAAACCGTCTGTCACGAGATTGACCCAAAGGATCTGAATGGGAACGAGCGGCATGGGCATGGAAAGAATCATGGCAAACAGCATGACGAGAATTTCGCCGACATTGGAAGCCAGAAGATAGCGGATGAATTTCCTGATATTTTCATAGATGTTTCTTCCTTCTTCGATCGCTGCCCGGATCGTCGCAAAATTGTCATCGCTTAACACCAGTGATGAAGCTTCTTTGGCCACGTCCGTTCCGGTGATTCCCATCGCGATGCCGATATTGGCCGATTTAATCGCCGGGGCATCATTAACCCCATCACCGGTCATTGCCACAATATGTCCTCTTTTTTGAAGTGCTTTTACAATTTTAAGCTTATGTTCCGGAGAAACACGGGCATACACATAGATATTTTCTGCTTCCCGTACCAGGTCATCCTCTGACATGAGGGACAGTCCCGCACCGTCCACAACTTTCCCACCGGCTGGAAGAATGTTCAGCTGTCTGGCGATGGCGCTTGCTGTCACCGCATGATCTCCTGTGATCATGACCGTTTTAATCCCGGCCTCATGGCAGCGTTCAATGCTTTCTCTAACTTCTTCTCTTGGCGGATCAATCATTCCCTGCAGACCGACGAATGTCAGATGGTTTTCAGAAGAAGAACCCGAAACGTATCCGTCCTTGCCTGAGAGCGGTTTATAGGCGACGGCAATTGTCCGGAGTGCCTGGCTGCCAAGGCCCATGATGGCTTCTTTAATCTGTTCCGTATGAGTTTGTTTCAGAAGCTGGCGGCGGCTATCCCAAAGCACATAGTCACTTTTTTCAAGCAATACATCCGGTGCGCCTTTGGCAATTAAAAAGGTTTCCCCGTTTTTATTCCTCACAACGACACTCATCATTTTTCTCGTGGAATCAAACGGAACTTCATCAATCATTTGAAGTGAATTAAGTATCGTTTCTTTGGCGAGTCCCGCCTTGGCAGCACTGATCAGCAAGGCCGCTTCAGTGGGATCGCCCATAATCCTTCCGCTGTCCTGAAGCTCTGCGTTGTTGCAGATAGCGCCGTAGGAAAGCAGCTGGAGAAGGCCTTCATGCTGGTCCACTCTTGCTTTTTGCCCGTTTCTTAAAAAATCTCCTTGTGTGTCATAACCGCTTCCCGTAACGTTCCAGGTCGTGCCTTCACTCCACAAATGGGTGACCGTCATCTTGTTTTGTGTAAGCGTACCGGTTTTATCGGAGCAGATAACAGTGGCACAGCCTAATGTTTCCACGGATGGAAGCTTACGGACAATGGCTCTTCTTTTAATCATCTTCTGTACACCCAGGGCAAGGGCAATCGTCACGATCGCCGGCAGCCCTTCTGGAATAGCAGCAACAGCAAGGGAAACCCCCGCAAGCACCATGCTGTATAAATCATGGCCTCTGTACACACCGGTCATAACGACCAGAACTGTCAGCAGCAGAGCCAGTCCGATCAGAATTTTGCCAAGCTGCTCGAGCTTCAATTGCAAAGGGGTGGCAAGTGCGTCCGCATTCTGAATCAAATGGGCGATTTTCCCCATCTCCGTATTCATTCCTGTTGCAATTACAATGCCTGTCCCGCTTCCCCGGGTAACCATGGTGCCCATAAACGCCATATTGCTTTGGTCGCCGAGCGCAAGCCCGCTTCCCTTGATCGCTTCCGATTTTTTGTGAACAGGAATGGATTCACCTGTCAGCGCCGATTCCTCGATATATAAGCCCTTGGCTGAAATCATCCGGATGTCGGCACCCACCCTGTCTCCCGCTGACAATTTAACGAGATCTCCAGGCACCAGTTCCTTTGCCGAGGCCGGACTCCAGATGCCGTTCCTCATCACCAGGGCGGAAGGTGCTGATAATTCCCGGAGAGCACTGAGCGACTTTTCTGCTTTTCGTTCCTGAATGAATCCCAGAATCCCATTCATAATAACGATAAGAATAATCGCGATTGCATCCAGGTACTCCCCGAGCAGACCGGAAAGGAGCGTTGCTGCCAGCAGCACAAGAACCATAAAATCTTTAAACTGAGCAAAGAAGACGAGCAGCGCTGACGGTTTTTTGCCTTCCTGCAGCTGGTTATAGCCTGCCGTCTTAAGCTTCTTCCGGCTTTCCTTTTCACTCAGCCCCGTCTTTAGGTTGCTCCCGGTCAGCCGTTCGACCTCTTCCTTCGAAAATTCATACCAATTCATTTCTCCACCTCTGCCTTGTAACGTATATAGCCATTTATATGCAGGCATGTCCGCAATAATGCTATACTATTATGGAGAGAAACAGAGGTGAGATTATGAGTTTTGACGGAATTGCAACACGCGCAGTTTCCCACGAAATCAAGAATAAACTTCAATCCGGTAAAATCACAAAGATCTATCAGCCTGATAAAACCGATTTGCTGTTTACAGTAAGAGCAGGCGGAAGGAATCATAAACTGCTGGTCTCCGCCAACCCCTCCTTCAGCAGGGTGCATTTGACGGAGCAATCCTATGACAATCCCGCCATTCCGCCCATGTTCTGTATGCTCCTCAGAAAGCATATGGAAGGATCGGTTATTGAATCGATCGAACAGGTGGAGCTGGAACGGATCATTCATATTAAAGTAAAAAACAGAGATGAGATTGGTGATATTGCGTATAAAACGCTCATTATCGAAATTATGGGCCGTCACAGCAACATCATTCTTGTGGATGATAAAACAGGATTGATCGCGGATTGCATCAAGCATATCCCGCCGTCCCTGAACCGGTACCGGACCCTTCTGCCCGGGCAGAAATACATTGCTCCCCCTCCGCAGGAAAAGCATTCACCGCTTATGGAGACTTCAGAAGGCTTCAAACGCAAAATCCAGTGGAACGAAGGGAGAATCGACAAACAGATCGTCCAGCTGTACAGCGGACTTTCTCCCCTTCTCGGCAAGGAAATCATCCACCGTGCGGGATTGTCTACAAAAGAAGCTCTTTCCGAAGCCTTTATCAAGATGATGGAGGAAGTCAGTGACAACAACTATTCTCCGCAAATGGTGGTTTCCGGGGGGAAAGAGTATTTTTCCGTAGTCGCTCTTACCCATCTTGAAGGCGAGAAAAGGGAGTTTTCATCCACTGGAGAACTGCTCGACCGCTTTCATTTCGGAAAAGCCGAGCGCGACCGGGTAAAACAGCAGGCAGCCGATCTTGAAAAGCTGCTGCACAACGAATATAACAAACTGGGCAAAAAAGTTAAGAAGCTGAAAGCCTCTCTTGTTGATACCGAGAAAGCGGACAAGCTTAAAGTTCTTGGCGAACTGCTGACCGCCCATTTATACATGGTGAATAAAGGGCAAAAAGTTATTGAGGTTGCCAATTATTACGAGGAAGATCAGCCGATGATCACCATTCCCCTGGATCCACAAAAAGGGCCCTCGGAAAATGCTCAGCATTATTTCAAAAGATATAACAAGCTTAAAACCTCTGTTGCCCATATTGAAGAGCAGCTGGAAAAAACGTATGAGGAGCTTGCCTATTTTGAGAGTTTGATTCAACAAATGGAGTCAGCTTCAGTCCGTGACGTCGCCGGCATTCGTGAGGAACTGGAGGAGCAGGGCTATGTCAGAAGAAGAAGAGTACAAAAATCAAAGAAAAACGACAAGCCGGTGCTTGAAACCTATCAATCCTCGGATGGAACAACCATTCTTGTAGGCAAGAATAATAAGCAAAATGATTATTTAACTTTTAAAAGCTCCCGCCAGAATGAAACATGGCTCCATACGAAGGATATCCCTGGATCCCACGTTGTCATTAAGGCAGAGGATGTAAGTGAGACCACACTGCTTGAAGCAGCGGGGCTCGCCGCTTACTTCAGCAAGGCAAAACACTCAGGTTCGGTTCCTGTTGACTATACGCTCATTCGGCATGTGAAAAAGCCTTCAGGCGCCAAGCCGGGCTTTGTTATTTATGATCAGCAGCAAACACTGTATGTTACACCGGATGAGGATCAATTAATGAAATTAAAAAAATAGCCGGGAGCTTTTGCTCCCGGCTATTTTTTTGCGATGGTAACAATGGCCAGACCGTCCAGCACTTCATGATGCTCCACTTCAAAAAGATCGTTTTCCTTTAAAAGTGCGGTCAGGTCACCGGAGGAATACCGGTGCCGTCTTGTTGATACATTGGCCCATTTCAGCATCGCCGTCTGCTCAAAACCGCTGATCTGGTGGTTTTTACAGTACTGGAACGCTTCTCTTTGATTCATTTTTTCTGAAGGGTTCAGCATTCCGATCGTCCCGCCTCGCTTCAGTACACGAATCATTTCTTTAATGCCGAGCTGCGGCTCAGGAAGCAAGAACATGACACACGTTGATAAAGCCAGGTCAAACGATCCATCCTCAAAGGGAAGATCGCAGGCATCTCCCACCACAAATTCACTCTTTTCGCTCCGATTGTGAAAAAAGAAATTCTGAATACTGGCTTTTACCATTTCGGATGAAAGGTCGATTCCCGTAAGCCTGGCAGCTTCATCGGCTCCCCGCAGCAGAAGCCTTCCCGTTCCGCAGCCCACATCAAGGACGTCTTTGTTTTCCCAGGACCCTGTTTTATCTTTTAATGTATCATGAACTCCTGAGAGCCATTCCGTTCTTGCCATGCTGTCAAAAAAAGAGACCAGTTCATCAAACTCTTCCCCATTCATTTTCCTCAATCAGAAGCGCTCCTTCCATCTTCCCGCTACGCCTTCTGCAGCCAGTTTTCCGGATCTTCCTTCCACTGCAGCAGATGCGTCAGGTTATCTTTAGTAATATAGCCTTCTTGTGAGGCTGTTTCTATTAATGTACTAAAATCGGTCAGAGTTTGCACCTTTATTTCATGTTCGTTCAGGTTGGAAGCACCTTTTGATAGTTCATAGGAGAACACTGCGACCACTCCCAGCACGTTACAGCCTGCTTCCCTCAGCGCATTTACGGCTGTAATGACGCTTCCGCCGGTGGAAATTAAATCTTCCACAACCACCACATTCATTCCTGACTCTGCTTTTCCTTCAATTTGCTTGCCTTTACCGTGAGATTTTGCACTGCTTCTTACATAGCTCATCGGAAGGTTCAGACGGTCCGCAAGCAAAGCCGCATGCGGGATGCCGGCAGTTGCGGTTCCCGAGATCATTTCCGCCTCCGGAAAGTGTTCAAGAACCATTTGTTTCAATCCTTCTGCAATATGATTGCGTACTTCCGGATAGGAAAGGGTTAAACGGTTATCGCAATAAATGGGAGACCGGAGTCCTGATGACCAGGTATACGGCTCTTCGACAGATAGTGTGACTGCTTTAATGGATAGCAGGTCCTTAGCAATTTGTTGTTTCATGAAAAATCCCCCATTCTTTTTGTATCGACAAGTAGGTTTCTATCGGATTGGCCGACCGGGTAATGCTTCTTCCGACCACAATGAAATCGGATCCCAGCTTTTTCGCTCCCGCAGGATCCGCTGTTCTGATCTGATCATTTTTGCTGTCGCCAGAGAGCCTGATTCCCGGTGTAACCGCCAAAAAGTCTTCACCGCAGACGGCTTTCATATGAGGAACTTCCAGAGGGGAACAGACGACTCCGTCAAGTCCGCTTTCTTTAGCCAGCCTGGCATAATGGCTTACGGTGGATTCCATGGGCTCTTTAATCCAGAGCTCGTTCTGCAGCATTTCCGGCGATGTGCTGGTCAGCTGGGTGACCGCAATGCACAATGGCCGTCTCGTACCATGGCTCCCCGACTGCAGTCCCTCAATGGCCCGTTTCATCATTTCGGTGCCTCCCGCCGCGTGGACATTAACCATATCCACGCCAAGCCCGGCAATCCGGTTCATCGCTTTTTGAACGGTGGTCGGGATGTCATGCAGCTTAAGATCAAGGAAAATACGGAACCCTTTGTCTTTTAAAAAAGAAAGAAACTGCGGGCCTTCCTGATAGAAAAGTTCCATTCCAACTTTCACCCAAATTTGTTGTTCTTCCAAAAAAGGATCAACCTTTTTCTCCAAAAAAGGATCAATAAACGCTTCGACTTCTTTTTTGCCGGGGAAGTCTAGCGCGATAATGACGGGATTCCGCATTCCTTCCAGCTCCCTCCAATAAGTTCAGTAATATGGTTAACATTCATTTTTTCCAATAGCTCCGGCAATTGAGAAATGATTTCCGGACAAACGTAAGGATCAACAAAGTTTGCCGTCCCGATGGCAACTGCAGATGCGCCTGCAAGCATAAACTCGATCACATCTTCCGCCGAACTCACGCCGCCCATGCCGATGATCGGAATGGACACAGCCTGGCTGACCTCATGAATCATGCGGATGGCTACCGGTTTAATAGCAGGGCCGGACAGACCGCCGGTTTTATTGGCCAGCACTGGCTTGCGTGTTTTCAGGTCAAGCCTCATGCCGAGCAATGTATTGATCATTGACAAACCGTCTGCGCCTGCCTCTTCTACCGCAAGTGCCATCTCCGCAATGTTTGAAACGTTTGGTGACAGCTTTACATAGACGGGCTTGGATGAAACAGCCTTTACTTTCTTTGTGAGCGCCGCTGCTGTCGCCGCATCTGTTCCAAACTGTATTCCCCCTTCTTTCACATTCGGACAGGAGATGTTCAGCTCCAGGGCAGAGACCTGGGGATGCTTAGATATCTTGCGTGCGACTTCACAATAATCTTCTACCGTTGAACCCGCAATATTGGCAACGATCGGCAGGTCATACGATTGGAAAAAAGGCAGTTCGTTTTCCATGATCTTGTCCACACCCGGATTCTGAAGACCGATGGCGTTAAGCATCCCGCTATGGGTTTCTGCTACTCTTGGAGTGGGATTGCCAAACCTTGGTTCCCGTGTTGCCGCTTTAATGGCTGCCGCCCCAAGCACGGAGAGGTCATAAAATCCGGCATATTCCTTTCCAAAACCGAAACAGCCGGATGCGGGCATGATCGGATTTTTCATCTCCAGTCCTGGTAAACTAACAGACAGTTTGTTCATAGCGCCACCCTCCCGATCGGAAATACAGGTCCATTGCTGCAAATTTTCACATAGTCAGAGGGTTCTCCCCCGTTTATATGGCAGACACAGGCAAAACATGCCCCGATTCCACAGCCCATTCGTTCTTCAAGAGAAAAGAAACCGTCAGCATCTGGAACCTGCGCTTCGAGTGCCTTAAGCATGACCGTCGGCCCGCACGAATAGAGCAGATCATAGTTAATATCCTCATTGTTCAGTACATCAGTGACAAACCCTTTGGTTCCTAGTGATCCATCAACAGTGGAAATGAAAACCTCACCCAGCTCTGCGAACTTTTCTTTATAGAACGCGTCTCGCTCTGACTGAAATCCCAGTACCGCTGTGATGTTTATTCCGCGTTTCGTAAGCTCTTTAGCCAGATAATACAGTGGAGGCACACCAATTCCTCCCCCGACAAGGAGTGCAGTTTGTCCGGCAGTTATTGCATCAAGAGGAAAACCGTTTCCGAGCGGTCCGAGAAGATCAACCGTTTCTCCCTCTTTTTTTTGGCTGAGCAGCGCTGTCCCTGTTCCTTCTTTTCGGTACAGCATGGTTAAAGTTCTGTTTGACAGATCAACATCACAGATGGAGATTGGCCGTCTTAAGAGCGGCTGAAAACTGTCACTGACCCGCAGGTGGACAAATTGGCCGGGAGAGGTCATTTCGGCAACGACTTCTCCCTGCACTTTCAGTTCAAAAATTTGATGTGCGATTTCTTTTTGAGAAATCACCCGAACGAATTCTTTTTTCATACAAGAGCACGATCCTTTTCAAAAGCCGGCATTTGTCTTGCTGTAAAGGTAAGAGACTCCAGCACTCCAAGCAGTGCTTCTGCAGTGTCCAGGCTTGTCAGGCAAACAACTCCGTTTTCAGAGGACTCCCTTCGGATGCGGAAGCCGTCGCGCGCCGGTACTTTTCCTTT
This sequence comes from Fictibacillus fluitans, assembly GCF_030418125.1. Classification (GTDB taxonomy): domain Bacteria; phylum Bacillota; class Bacilli; order Bacillales; family Fictibacillaceae; genus Fictibacillus_C; species Fictibacillus_C fluitans. Next base: position 688,718 of record NZ_JAUHTR010000001.1, read on the forward strand.
AGTTAATGTGTTTACTACAAATTGTGCTTCTCCCTGCCTGATGACATCGAGCAGATTGCGTTCCTTGCTTCCGATCTTATGGACGACTGTGACCGGAATTTGCTGTTCCTTCAGATAGTTGGCCGTACCTTCTGTGGCCATAATTGTATAGCCGATCTCATAAAACCGCTTCATAAGGCGCAGCGCCTCCGGTTTGTCTTTGTCAGCAACCGTAAACAACACCGTTCCGTATGTTGGAATTTTCATTCCTGACGCCACAAGACCTTTGTAAAGCGCCTTTTGCAGTGTCGTATCTCTTCCCATTACCTCTCCCGTTGATTTCATTTCAGGGCTTAGGTAGGTATCTACTCTGCGCAGTTTCGCGAAGGAGAAGACCGGTACTTTGACGAACACTTCTTCTTTTTCCGGGGCATATCCGGTAGAGTAGCCCATGTCACTCAGAGGAGTTCCGAGGATCACTTTAGTGGCAAGATTGGCCATTGGAATTCCTGTAATTTTGCTTAAGAAAGGCACTGTCCGGCTGGAGCGCGGGTTAACTTCCAAAACGTACACTTCATCTTTGTGCAGGACAAACTGAATGTTTAGCAGTCCGATAATCCCCAGTCCTTTTGCCATTGAAATGGTGCGGTCAATGATCTTTTCTTTCTGCTCCGGTGTCAGGCGCTGTGGCGGATAAACCGCAATCGAGTCGCCAGAATGAACGCCTGCACGCTCAATGTGCTCCATGATGCCCGGGATAAACACATCTTTTCCATCGGAAATCGCATCAACTTCCACTTCTTTGCCTTCAAGATATCGGTCGATCAGTACCGGATGCTCCGGATTCACCCTTACCGCGTTTTCCATGTATTGAAGAAGTTCTTTTTCTTTATAAACAATCTCCATTGCTCTTCCGCCCAGTACATATGAAGGACGAACCAGTACCGGATAGCCGATCCGTTCTGCAATCACCTGTGCTTCTTTCACCGAGAAGGCAGTGGCTCCTTCAGGCTGAGGGATGTTGAGCGACTGCATCGCCTGTTCAAACCGGTCACGGTCTTCAGCACGGTCCATGCTGTCAAGGGATGTTCCTAAGATAGCCACTCCGCGGTCATGAAGAGCTTCTGCAAGATTGATGGCTGTTTGCCCGCCAAATTGCACTATGACCCCTTTAGGTTTTTCCTGGTCTATCACATGCATGACGTCTTCAACTGTCAGCGGTTCGAAATATAGTTTATCGGACGTGCTGAAGTCGGTAGACACGGTTTCCGGGTTGTTATTTATGATAATGGCTTCATAGCCCGCTTCTTTTATTGCCCATACCGTATGCACCGTTGCATAGTCGAACTCGATCCCTTGTCCGATGCGGATCGGGCCGGAGCCGAGTACAAGCACGCTTTCCCTTTCCGTAAGATTGGATTCATTTTCATCGGCATATGTGCCATAGTAGTACGGAGTTTCCGATTCAAACTCTGCAGCGCAGGTGTCCACCATTTTATAAACCGGACGGATTCCCTCATTTGTACGAAGGGTATAGATTTCTTTTTCGGTCATGTTCCAGGCTTTTGCCAGCCATACATCGCTGAAACCTTTTTCCTTCGCAGCTTTTAGCAGCTCCAGATCTCCTACATTGTTGCGCATATTTTGCTCGAGATCGATGATGCCTTTAATTTTCTCAAGGAAGAACAGATCAATTTTAGTCAGTTCCCAGATTTCCTGTACGGTCATTCCGATTCTTATCGCCTGTGCGACATGATAGATTCTTTCATCATCTGCATCTGTCAAAGCCGGAATCAGCTCTTCTCTTGACTGCTTTGGTTGTTCAAGCTCAAGGTGATAACATTTGGTTTCGAGCGAACGTACCGCTTTTAAGAGGGATTCCTCAAGATTTCGTCCAATTGCCATTACTTCACCTGTGGCTTTCATTTGGGTGCCGAGCTTGCGGTTGGCTCCTTCAAACTTGTCAAATGGCCAGCGCGGGATTTTGGTTACGATATAATCAAGTGCGGGCTCGAAGCTTGCATAAGTTGAACCTGTGACCGGATTTTTGATTTCATCCAATGTGTAGCCTACTGCAATTTTTGCTGCAATTTTTGCAATGGGATATCCGGTTGCTTTGGAAGCAAGCGCAGATGACCGGCTGACCCTTGGGTTGACTTCAATGATGTAATAGTCGCTGCTGTCCGGGTCGAGCGCCAATTGAACGTTACATCCTCCTTCAATCTTCAGCGCGCGGATGATTTTCAGGGAAGCATTTCTCAGAAGCTGATAATCTCTGTCACTCAGCGTCTGGCTCGGTGCCACGACAATCGAGTCTCCGGTATGAATACCGACCGGATCGATGTTTTCCATATTACAGACTACAATGGAAGTGTCATTGCTGTCCCGCATTACTTCATATTCTATTTCTTTAAAACCGGCGATGCTTTTCTCCAGCAGCACCTGGTGAACCGGACTTGCATGCAGACCGCTTGCAACGATTTCATCCAGCTCTTCTTCATTGCTGGCAATTCCTCCGCCTGTTCCACCAAGAGTGAAAGCAGGGCGAATGATTACCGGATATCCGATTTCCGCTGTAAAAGCTTTTGCTTCTTCCAGGGAACGGATGATTTCACTTTCCGGAACCGGTTCATTCAATTCATTCATCAGCCCTCTGAAAAGTTCACGATCCTCTGCCTGCTGAATGCTGGCCAGCGTGGTTCCCAGCAATTCAACGCCGCATTCTTCAAGAATGCCGCTTTCAGATAATTCCACGGCGAGGTTAAGCCCTGTCTGGCCGCCAAGCGTGGCAAGAAGTCCGTCCGGGCGCTCCTGGCGGATGATCCTGCTGACAAACGGTACCGTAAGCGGTTCGATAAACACTTTATCAGCCATTGTGGTATCCGTCATGATGGTAGCGGGGTTGGAGTTGACCAGAATCACTTCATAGCCTTCTTCCTTCAGGGCCTGGCACGCCTGTGTACCGGCATAATCAAATTCTGCTGCTTGTCCGATCACAATCGGACCTGATCCGATGACTAGTATTTTTTTAATGTCTAAGCGTTTAGGCATAGTTGATTCCCCTTTTCCTTGGCAGTTTCCATCATATTCATGAACTTTTCAAACAGCGGATTCGCATCCATTGGTCCCGGTGATGCTTCAGGATGGTATTGTACAGAGAACGCAGGTTTTGTTTTATGGCCCAGCCCTTCAGCCGTTCCGTCATTGACAGCCACATGTGTCAGTTCAAGCTCTGTACCGGCAAGAGATTCCGTTCGAACGGTATATCCATGGTTCTGGGCTGTCATTGTTATTTTTCCGGTTGCAAGATCCTTGACCGGGTGGTTGGACCCCCTGTGCCCGAACTTCAGCTTTTCTGTATTCGCACCGTGTGCCAGCGCAAACAGCTGATGTCCCAGGCAGATTCCAAACAGCGGAATGTTTTCCTCCAGAATCGTTTTGATCATCGGAAGAGCTTCGGGAACATCCTTTGGATCTCCAGGTCCGTTGCTTAACAGGATGCCATCGGGATTTAATAACAGTATTTCTGATGCAGTGGTATTATGCGGCACCACAACCACATCGCAGTTCCGGCGGGACAGTTCCCGTAAAATGCCGCTTTTTGCTCCATAATCTAAAACCACAACTCGTTTGCCGGTATTCGGTAAGTGGTAGGGCGTCTTTGTGGATACCGTTTTCACCTGATCGGTGCGAAGCGGTGAAGATTTTAATTCTTCCACCACAGCATTGATATCGGCATCTCCGGCAACCAGCTTGCCTTTCAGAGTTCCGTGTTTACGGATGAGACGTGTCAGCTTTCTTGTATCAATCCCTTGCAGTCCGGGAATATTTTTTGCTTTCAGCAATTCATCCATTGTTCCCAGTGACTGATAGTGACTCGGCAGTGAGCACGCCTCATTAACAATCAATCCATGTACAGCCGGGGAAATTGATTCAAAGTCCTGCCGGTTCACGCCGTAATTTCCAATCAGCGGATACGTCAGGGTTACGATTTGGCCGCAATAAGAAGGATCGGACAAGATTTCCTGATAGCCTGTCATTCCGGTATTGAATACAACTTCTCCACCTTTTTCTTCTTCGCTGCCAAAGCCTGTCCCGGAAAATACAGTACCGTCTTCTAAAACCAGGTTTCTTTTCATGCGTGAACACTCTCCTTCTCATACTTAATGCTGCCTTCCACCATTGTCAGAACCGGCCAGCCCTTGCAGTTCCAACCGGCAAACGGTGTATTCTTTCCTTTTGAAAGGAAGCTGTCGGGATTAATTTCTTCTTCATGTTCGAGATCAATCACGGTCAGGTCGGCAAGTCCGCCAATTTCAATTTTCCCAAAAGGAAGTTCAAATGCTTTAACCGGTTTACTTGTAAATCCGTCCACCAGTTCCTGCAGGGTTATAATTCCTTTTTGCACCAGATGGGTGTACAAAAGCGGAAATGCTGTTTCAAGACCTACAATACCGAATGGCGCAAGTTCCATCCCCTGGGCTTTGTCTTCTTTTGTGTGCGGTGCATGATCGGTTGCAAGAAAGTCAATGACACCTGATCGGTAAGCATCGATCAATGCCTGGCGGTCCTCTTTGCTTCTGAGCGGAGGATTCATTTTGTAATTGGTATCCAGCCCCGGAATGTCTTCATCACAAAGCAGCAAATGATGGGGCGTGACTTCTGCTGTCACTTTAATACCCGCTGCTTTTGCATCCTTTATCACCCGTACGGACTCTTTGGTGCTGACGTGGCAGACATGGTACCTTGCACCGGCCGCTTCTGCGAGCAGCACATCCCGTGCGATCTGAACCGACTCACAAATGGATGGAATCCCGTTAAGCCCCTGCTTTTCTGAAAAGGCTCCTTCATGCACCGATCCTTTATGGATGAGGGTATTTTCCTCACAGTGTGCGACGATCACCGCATCATTCTGTCTGGCAAGCTGCATGGCCTGAAGCATCATGTCTGCTGACTGTACACCGACTCCATCATCAGTAAACGCGAAAGCTCCTGCATTTTTTAAGCCCTCAAAGTCTGTCAGCTCTTTCCCGGCCTGCCTTACAGTAATGGAAGCATATGGGAGTACACGGACATCCGCCGTTTCTTTGACCCGTTCGTTGACCCATTGAAGCTGTTCCACATGATCAGGCACCGGCTTTGTGTTAGGCATCGCAGCAACGGTTGTAAACCCGCCTCTTGCCGCTGCTTTTGTCCCGCTCTCGATCGTTTCCTTTTGTTCACCGCCAGGCTCACGTAAATGAATATGTAGATCCACGAGTCCCGGAGTAATGAGTTTTCCGGCGGCATTGATGACCGTATGGCCTTCTTCCGGCAAGGAGGTCCCCACTTCTGCAATCGTTGTGCCCTCCACCAAAATATCAAGATCCTTCTGTTCATTCGTGCCGGTTAATACCTTACCACCCTTTAACAAGATACCCATTTGCTGTTTCCTCCTTTAAATTCGCTTCCAGTGCCCATTTCAAAACGGCCATTCTTACATAAACTCCATTGTTCATCTGCTTGAAAATTCGTGATTTCCCGCATTCCACCAGTTCGTCTGCAATTTCGACGCCCCGGTTCACAGGTGCAGGATGCATGATGATTGCCTGATCTTTCATTCTTTTTTCACGTGCCGGTGTTAAACCATAGGCCTCATGATACTGCTTTGCTGTCATTCCGCTTTTACAGTCGTGCCTTTCATGCTGGATCCGGAGAAGCATCAGCACATCGGCCATGTCACAAGCTTCATCCATCGAGAGGTAGTGGCCTTCTGCAAGTTCCTCATCGTACCACTCTCTAGGCCCTGAAAAATAGACCTTTGCACCAAGCCTGTTAAGAATTTCAGCATTGGACCTCGCCACCCGGCTATGCCGTATATCACCGACGATGACCACTTTCAGCCCCTGAAGAACGATAAATTCCTGCTGAATGGTAAGCAGATCCAGCAAAGACTGTGTCGGATGGTTGCCGCATCCGTCCCCCGCATTAATGATCGGAATGTTCACTTTACCAGCCAGTTCCTCAAAGTACCTGTCTTGGCTGTGGCGGATAACAGCAGCCTTAGCGCCTATTTCCTCCATTGTCCGAACCGTGTCATACAGGGTCTCGCCCTTTTGGGTGCTGGAGAAACCGCAGTCCAAATTGAGTACTTCAAATCCCAGCTTCTTTTGTGCGACTTCAAAGCTCATCCGGGTTCTTGTGCTCGGTTCAAAAAACAAGTTCGCTGCAAAGGTCATTTCCGCCGGTCTCCATTTTTCACCCTTGGAAAAACCGTGGGCATCATGCAATATCTGTTCAATTTCCATCAGTGAAAGATCATTCATCGTTAGTAAATGCTTCATGAAATCAGCTCCAGTCTTCATTTTTTTATAAAAAAACACCCTGACTTGTGTGTGTCAGGGTGCAGCCGGACAGAAAGAAGCAAAAGATGCTCTTTCTCACCGGATTCACCCTTTCAAGTCTCTCGTACTTAGTTAAAAGGTGACCATTATGCAGCTGGATCATTATCTGAAACGCCAAACATTTTATTAAGAAGTTCTGAGTCGTTTTCCCTGCCTGGCAGCACAAGGTTCAGGAACACTCCAATGATAGTTGCAAGCGCCATACCGGCAAGCTGAAGGGTTTCTGTGAACTGCAGGACAGCTCCGCCAATTCCGGTTACCAGGATGACAGAAGCAATGATCAGGTTACGCTTGTTTCCAAAATCAATCTGGTTGTCAATCAGCATTCTCAAACCGCTGGAGGCGATGATCCCAAACAGCAGGATGGACACCCCGCCCATTACCGGGGAAGGCACCGAGCTGATCAGCGCTGTCACCTTGCCGGAAAAGCCGAAGATGATGGCAGCGACAGCCGCACCGCCGATAACAAATACCGAGAATACCCGGGTAATGGCCAGCACTCCAATATTTTCCCCGTAGGTTGTAACCGGCGGGCCCCCGATGAGGGAGCCGATCATGACACCGATCCCGTCTCCCAGGATGGAACGGTGCAAGCCCGGCTTCTCAAGGAAGTTTCGGCCTACCACCTTGCTCAGGACCAGCTGATGGCCGATATGCTCGGCAATCGTCACCGTAGCCACCGGCATCATGATGAGCGCGATGGACCATGTAAAATGCGGTGTGTAAGAGACAAATGGGAACATAAAGTCTGGTGCATCAACCCAGCTTGCGGCTTTGACACCGGAAAGGTCCACCATGCCTCTGGACAGGGCAAACAAGTACCCGGATATGATGCCGATGAGGATTGGTATAATTCCTAAAATCCCTTTAAAATACATGGAACAGATGATTGTCACTGCCAGAGTAAACAAAGCGACGGTAAAGTGTGAAAGGCTGTAGGCTTTGGTCGCCGGATCGTTCATGGCCATCCCCACCGCAGTGTTGGCGAGGCCAAGCCCGATGACAATGATTACGGGACCCACGACGACTGGCGGCATAATCTTCATCAGCCATTTCAATCCGCTTGTTTTTATGATCAGTGCAACTGCACCGTAAACCAGCCCTGCCAGAAAACTGCCCATCATCGCAGCTTCAGGTCCACCGAGTGCCTTTACCGCGATAATCGGGGAGATAAAGGCAAAGGATGATCCGAGGTACGCCGGTATTTGCCCTTTGGTCACGAGTAGGTAGGCCAGTGTCGCCAGTCCGCTCGATACAAGCGCGACACCCGGATCAAGCTTTACAAGGAAAGGAACGAGCACGGTTGCCCCGAACATGGCGAACAGGTGCTGCAGGCTCAGCGTCAGCCATTGATGAAGCTTCGGAACCTCCCGGACATCAAGCACCGCTGTCTGATTGTTTTTTTCTTGGTTCTCTTGTTGGTTAGTTCTGTTTTTCTGCATAAAAAATACCTCCTATGCCAGATAAGGAGGTGGGTTGAAGACACAGGTATAGAAAACAACCTGTGTATCCAGCCTCCCTTGCTGGTCTCTCTGGACTCGTTTTTAAAGGGATGTGACTGATTTATTTTTCGTGGATGGATACTTCGTCTGAGCCATCCACTTCCGCCAGTGAAGCGGTAATAATTTCTGTATTGGACGTCGGAACGTTCTTTCCGACAAAATCTGCCCGGATCGGCAGCTCTCTGTGTCCTCTGTCGATAAGTACTGCAAGCTGGATGGAACCTGGTCTGCCAAGATCCATAACAGCATCCATCGCTGCTCTCACCGTTCTGCCTGTAAACAGCACATCGTCCACCAGGATGACTTTCTGGTTGGTTATATCAGGGATGTCAGTTCCTTTTAGTTCGGGCTCGAGGTTTTCCGTCTTTACTTTCAGGTCATCGCGGTACAGCGTGATATCTATGTCCCCCACCTTGACGGCTCTGCCTTCAATATTTTCGATACGTTCTGCCAGCCGCTTGGCCAAAAACTCTCCACGTGTTTTAATTCCGACCAATACGACATCATCAATTCCTTTATTCCGCTCGATGATCTCATGGGCAATTCTTGTCAACGCCCGGCGGATGGCCTGATCATCCATAATGACCGCTTTTTGCATGTTTGGATCACCTTTCTTTAGCTGGTTATGGCTTATCTTGCGCGAATGTCCTTTTGTTTACACAAAAAAGTCCTCTCGCCGTATAGACGAGAGGACATAGTTAGGCCAATAGCCTAATTCCGTTTTCCTTCTCAGCCTCACGGGACTGTCGTTAAAGGATCATTCATTTGTTTATATTATTGCAGAACCGCTTTATCCTGTCAACCCATTTTTCGTCGAAGCTTGTCGAGCAGGTCTTCCATGTCTTGTGGAAGCGGTGCTTCAAATTCCATATAGGTGTCTCTTCTCGGATGCTGAAACCCGAGTACCCCGGCATGCAGAGCTTGTCCGTTAATATCCAGTGTTTTCTTCGGTCCGTACTTTGGATCGCCTGCCAACGGGAAACCAATGTATTTCATGTGGACCCGGATTTGATGGGTTCTTCCCGTTTCAAGCTGACACTCAACAAGAGTATATCCGTCAAACCGTTCCAATACGTTAAAATGTGTGACAGCATCTCTGCTGTTTTCATCCGTGACGGTCATTTTTTGGCGGTCGCTTTTATCGCGGCCGATCGGCGCATCAATGGTTCCCCGATCATGCGGCATAACACCATGTACAATGGCCTTGTACTTTCTTTTAGTTGTTTTTGCTTTCAGCTGGTTTACGAGTGACTCATGGGCCATATCATTTTTCGCGACCATCAGGAGCCCTGTTGTGTCCTTATCAATACGGTGAACAATTCCGGGGCGCAGTACCCCGTTAATGCCCGAGAGGTCCTTGCAGTGTGCCATAAGTCCATTTACAAGTGTCCCTGTATAGTTTCCTGAGGCCGGATGGACAACCATTCCTCTCGGTTTGTTCACGACGAGAACGTCATGGTCCTCATATACAATATCAAGGTCCATTTCTTCCGGTATCACGTCAAGTGGAGTTGGATCAGGAACTGTAATTGAAACCACATCTCCTGCGCTGACCTTGTAATTGGTTTTGATTTGCTTTCCGTTGACAGTTATATTTCCATCTTTTACCCAGTTCTGAACCTGTGAACGGGACCATCCCGGGTCGACGGATGCAATCACTTTATCAATACGTTCTGATTGTTGCTCTTCTTCAATGTTAACTTCTATGTGCTCCATTCATGTTCTCCTTTTTACTCTTGCTTTCCATGAGGGTTTGAATAAATATCAGGATCACCCCGATGACGAGGGCGGAATCTGCTACATTAAATATCGGATAGTTATAGCTGCCTATTTTAACATCCAGAAAATCCACCACTTCCTTGCGGATGATGCGGTCCAGGAAATTGCCTGTAGCTCCTCCAAGGACCAGTCCCAAAGCGAGACGCAAGAGCGGCTGATGTTTGGCGTGTTTTTGCATGTAGTAGATCACTGCAAAAATCACGGCAATGGTAATGATAATAAAAAACCACATTTGATTTTGCAGAATACCGAAGGCTGCCCCTCTGTTCCGGTGGGAGGTAATGTAAAAAACATTTTCAATCACAGTGATGCTTTCTCCATAGTGCATGTTTTTCACGATCATCCATTTGGTAACCTGATCCAGGCCAAGTACGAAAAGGGCCAGTATATAATAGAACACTTGATTTCCCCCGATTCCTTAGTATGTTCTTTCAAATTTTAGCACATGCAGAAGGCTCCGCACAATGTAAAGAACAAAAATCTGCGGTCTTCGATCAGGGATGAAAATAAAAAAGCCCCTTTACGGCCGTGAAACTCAGGCGGCAGCAAGGGGCTTTTTTCATGAACTATTCTTTATCGTAATGGTTCTCTACAGTCTCTGCACAAGACGGGCAAAGCGTAGGGTACTTTTCATTTGCACCAACCTCTGGAGATACGACCCAGCAGCGTTCGCACGTTTCGCCTTCAGCGGGCTTAACGGAAACAGCAAGCTTATCATACTTAACAGCGTCTTGCGGTGCTTCGTCCTTTGTGCCGCCAATACGGGCTTCTGACACGATGAATAATTTATTCAGATCTTCAACGCTCTCAAGCCATGGCTTAACGTCCGCTGATGGATAAAGGGTAATTGAAGCAGTCAGCGATTTCCCGATGACTTTTTCATTACGGGCTGCTTCAAGGGCTTTCAGCACTTCATCCCGAAGTTCCATGAACCGATCCCACTCTTTGATGAGATCTTCTTCCCCTGGGTAAGAAACAGATTCCGGCATGCTTGTTAATTGTACGCTTTCTTCTGTTACTCCCGGAATGTACGGCCACACTTCGTCTGCTGTGTGAGCAAGAATTGGTGCTGTAAGCTTCGTGATGGCCACCAGCGCTTCATACAGGACAGTTTGAATGCTTCTGCGCTTGATATCATCTTCTGCCTGGATGTACAGCGTATCCTTTGCGATATCCAGATAGAATGATGAAAGATCAATCGTACAGAAGTTATGGATCGCATTGTATACAGCCAGAAATTGATAATCATCGTATGATTTTTGCACACGGTCGATCAGTCTGTTCAGCTTCACAAGCATATACTGGTCAATTTGTCCAAGCTCTTCAAATGGCACCGCATTGGTTTTTGGATCAAACCCATTAAGGTTTCCAAGCAAGAAACGCAGGGTATTGCGGATTTTTCTGTAAACTTCGGCCACTTGCTTCAGAATTTCATCAGAAACCCTTACGTCTGCCTGGTAATCAACGGAAGAAACCCAAAGGCGGAGAATATCCGCGCCCAGCTGGTTCATTACTTTAATCGGATCCATCGTATTACCGATGGACTTACTCATTTTGCGCCCTTCACCATCGAGTACAAATCCATGGCTCAATACGGATTTATAAGGTGCTTTGCCCGTAATCGCCACTGAAGTCGAAAGGGACGAGTTAAACCATCCGCGGTATTGGTCAGATCCTTCGAGGTAAAGGTCAGCTGGACGAGTGAGATCGCTGCGTTCCTCAAGTACACTCCAATGAGACGAACCAGAATCAAACCATACATCCATAATATCCGTTTCTTTTGTAAATCGGCCGTTCGGGCTGTGTGGAGACGTAAAGCCTTCAGGAAGCAGATCTGTTGCGTCCCGCTCAAACCATACATTGGAGCCATGCTCCCGGAACAGGCCAACCACATGATTAATGGTTTCTTCTGTCATGATTGGTTCTCCGTCTTCACCGTAGAATACAGGAATCGGAACTCCCCACGCCCGCTGTCTGGAGATACACCAGTCTTCACGGTCTTTGATCATATTGAACAGTCTTGTTTCTCCCCAGTTAGGAATCCAGTTTACTTCTTTTACCGCATTCAGCATGTCTTCGCGCATTCCTTTAATGGAAGCAAACCATTGAGCAGTTGCACGGTAAATAACCGGCTTCTTTGTTCTCCAGTCATGCGGATAGGAGTGGGTGATGAACGATAATTTCAGCAGCGCTCCTGCTTCTTCAAGCTTCTGGGTGATGTTTTTGTTCGCTTCATCATAAAACAATCCTTCAAAACCAGGTGCTTCTTTTGTCATCACTCCACGGTCATCCACAGGACAAAGAACGTCCAGGTTGTAGCGTTTTCCGACAAGGAAGTCATCCTCCCCGTGTCCTGGTGCCGTATGAACAGCTCCAGTACCCGCATCTGTTGTAACATGCTCCCCGCACATTACCAGGGAATCACGGTCATAGAACGGATGCTTTGCCACCACATATTCAAGGTCTTTACCTTTTACTGTTTGAAGAACAGAAACCTCGTACCACTCCAATTCTTTTTGCAGCTGTTCCAATAGCGCCTGTGCGACAAGCAGCTTTCTTCCTTTTGCCTCTACAACGACATAATCCAAGTCAGGGTGAACAGAAATCCCAAGGTTTGCAGGAATGGTCCACGGCGTTGTGGTCCAGATCACGATGCTTACATCCTGATCCAGCACGCCTTTTCCGTCCTTTACCGGAAACGCCACATAAATGGAGGCTGACCGTTTGTCGTGATATTCGATTTCAGCCTCAGCCAAAGCAGACTCTGAGGATGGTGACCAGTACACAGGTTTTAAGCCTTTATAGATAAATCCTCTTTTCACCATCTCGCCAAAGACCTCAATTTGACGGGCTTCATACGATTTATTTAATGTGATATAAGGGTTTTCCCAGTCACCGCGTACACCAAGACGTTTAAACTGCCCGCGCTGGCGGTCCACTTGTGTCAGTGCATACTCCTCACACTTTTTGCGGAACTCTGCCACAGACATTTCCTTTCTTTTTACTTTACCGCTTTTGGTTAAAGCCGTTTCAATCGGAAGTCCGTGCGTATCCCAGCCCGGAACATAAGGTGCATTAAACCCGTTCATTGATTTGTAACGGACAATGATATCTTTCAGAATTTTATTTTCTGCATGGCCAACGTGGATATCGCCATTGGCGTATGGAGGTCCGTCATGAAGAATAAACGAAGGACGCCCTTTTGTATGTTCCTGAACCTTTTGGTAGATCTTCAGTTCTTCCCATTTCTCCTGCACCTGCGGCTCCCTCTGAGGAAGGTTTCCCCGCATCGGGAATTCCGTTTTTGGCATTAATAACGTGTCTTTGTAATTCATTGTCATCCTCCTGTATCAATAGAAAAAATCATTTCAAGCATACAAAAAGGCCTTCTCGTCACATAAAGGGACGAGAAGGCCACCCGCGGTACCACCCTAATAGGTTTTCAAGCCACCTTGAAAACCCGCTTTGTCATCGTATCGTGAAGTAACGCCAGGCTTACTTTTATCCGTTCAGCTTGGAAACTCCGGGGTGATCTTCCGTACAGGCCATTTACCGGGCTTCCACCATCACCGGCTCGCTTTCTTAAAAAATGGGTGCTGTCCGTACTTTCCCCTTCATCGTTTGCTCTATATGATAATCTTTTAAAAATTATATGCGCAGGAAGCACAAACGTCAAGCGTTCTACTTCAGCTCCAGTTCATATTCCTCCGCCACATCAGCCGGCTGAAGGGCATCCCAGTCCTCGTTTTTCAGCATTTCCAGCTGTGCTTCAATCAGCATGCGGAAACGTGTGCGGTAAACCGAAGATTGTTTTTTCAATTCTTCAATTTCCATCGAGACTTTTCTGGATTTTGCCAGTGATTCGTTGATGATGCGGTCTGCGTTCTTCTCCGCTTCCTTGACAATCAGCCTGGCTTCTTTAGTCGCGCTTCGCTTTACTTCCTCGCCAGTTTCCTGAGCAACCAGAATGGATTTGTTGAGTGTCTCTTCAATATTTTTAAAATAGGAAAGCTTTTCTTCCAAATTTTCGACGGTCTCCTCAAGGTGTCTTTTCTCACGGATTACCAGCTCATAATCCTTAATCACCTGATCAAGAAAATCATTCACTTCATCTTCATTATATCCGCGAAATCCCCTTGTAAACTCTTTATTGTGTATATCCAACGGTGTTAAAGGCATTTAAGCCACCTCCACTAATGATGCTTTCTCTTACCTACCTAGTTTCGACAATCGTAATGCCATTCCTTCTCAAAGGAATAAATTATTGTAAAATCCCATATTGAATACGCCATTTATCTTTCTTGGTTTTGCCTTCAATGGCCATAAGCTTGCTGCGCCCAAATCCTCTCACAGATAAATAGTCACCCGCTTCGACCGGGAAAGATACCTCCTCGGTCACTCTCCAGTTCACCTTAACCTTTGCACTCTGAATAAGTGGGTTTACTTTGGAGCGGGAGAGATTATAGATTTCGGACAGCACAACATCAAGCCTGAGGGACGACACTGTGCCCTCTCTGATCTCATAGGACTCTGTTGATTCGATTAAATCGCTTTCCGCCACTCTCTCAAGCTTCACGCCTGCTTTGCCGATGCGGTCCACATTCAGCAGTAAATAATCGCTTATTTCTTCTGCAGCAACGAATTGAAGCCTTTCGCCGTTTTGGAGAATATCGCCAAATTTCTCCCGCTTGATCCCGAGGTTCATGAGAGAACCAAGCACATCCCGGTGTTCAATGCTGACAAATTTGGCAGGGTAGCGGACTTCCAGGATCGATACCTCAAAATCTTTGGGCTCAGGCTGGAAATAGGAAGGATAAATGAGAGCTCTTTTCCTTTCAGAAAAAGAAGAGCCTCCCCAAAACGAAAGAGAGGCTTCTGAATCCTTTCCAATGATGCTTTGGGCAATATCCTGCTCCCTCGGATCAAGAAAATCCGTGAGTTTGACCGAATACCGCTCCTCGGCTTCGTCTTTCCATTGCATGACCTGATCGATAAAAGAATATTCCTCTTTGCGAAAATGCTGGTATATACTCATTTGTCCACACTGCCTTTAATAAACGGACTGGGCGATCCATCGAAAAACGATTTGAACACCAGCCTGAGCGAATGTTAATGCGAACAGGGCAACAATCGGCGAAATGTCAATCATGCCAAGCGGCGGTATAATCCTTCTGAAAGGAGCCAGATAGGGTTCTACAATTCTTGCTATAAATTGTCCGACCGATGATTCCCTTGCGCTCGGGAACCAGGACATTAATATGTACGCAATAATGACATATCGGTATATGCCGATGAGCTCATTAACTATACTTCCAATCTGGTAAATCAACAAATGACACCGTCCTCTTTTGTTTTTATTCGCCTTCCAGCATTTCGGAAATTGAGCCGGATACATCCACGTTTTCCGGGGTGCAAAGAAATGTATTCGGTCCGAGCTTTTGAATATCTCCCCCAATGGCATATACGGTACCGCTTAAAAAGTCGACAATCCGCTTGGCCTGGTCATGGGGAATGCGCTGCAGGTTCATGACAACCGCGCGTCTGTTTTTCAGCTGGTCTGCGATATCCTGCGCCTCGGCGTATACCCTCGGTTCAAGCAGCACTACCTTGGACTGCTGGTGGACGCTTTGCAGACTGACAACATTCTGCTTGTTTTTTTTGCTATGTGCAGGCATGGTTTCTGTTTCTTCCATTTCTCCTCCGTTTTCTTCCACAACTTCTTCATATACGTATTCATCTTCTTCAAGATCAAAGAACCTCTTGAATTTGTTTTTAATACTCATGATTGGCACCTCCTAAAATTCTTTGCCGACCAGGCTGGTCCCAATTCTGACGAAAGTTGCTCCTTCCTGGACAGCTATTTCATAATCATTGGACATTCCCATTGAAAGTTCAGTGCATGGCGCATGCTCGTACTGCCTTGACTGGATGTCCTGCTGAAGCTGTTTAAGTGTTGAGAATACAGAACGAAGGATCTCTTCATCTCCGGTATGCGGCGCCATCGTCATCAGCCCGACAATCCGGATGTGAGGAAACTCTTTTATTTTATCGACAAAGCTGACAAGTTCTTCAGCCGGCAGTCCATGTTTTGATTCTTCTTTGGCTACGTTGACCTGAATAAAACAATTAATGATCCGGTCTGCTCTTTTTTCAATTTCCTTAGCCAGGGAAAGCCTGTCCAGGGAATGGATATAATCAACATACGGAAGGATTTCCTTCACCTTTCTGGACTGAAGTGAACCGATAAAGTGCCAGGTGACATCACTGCCGAGTGCCTCGTGTTTCTCCAAAAGGCCTTCCTGACGGTTTTCACCAATGTGTTCCACGCCGGAAGAGACTGCCTTCTGTGCTGTTTCTGTACTCACATATTTCGTAACGGCAATGATTTTAACGTCCTGTGGGTTTCTGTTTTTTTTCCTGCAAGCTTCAGATATATTATTGTGGATGACTGATAGATTCTGCTGGATATTCACTTTCTGCTCCTTTCAAACGACCGATGTAGCTCATGATTCTGCCCGCTTTTCCATTTTCCTTGCGGTGGGAAAAGAACTGTTGGTTGCTGCAGCTCGTACAGTAGGAAGTTTCGGTGATTCTGCTTTCCTTAATTCCAGCCTGAATCAGTATCTGTTTGTTCACTTCCCTCAGATTGAGCATGTAATGACCGGCGCCTTTTGGTTGAAAGCCAAGCGCCGCCTTCTCTTTTGGCAGGACCTGCCGCACTCTGTCCATCACATAATCGTCTACTTCGTAGCAGCAACTGCCAATGGAAGGGCCAATAGCAACAAAAATGTCTTCAGTCGTAACCCCTTCTTCCTTTACCCATAAATCAACCATTTTAGCCCCAATCTTTCCTACTGTACCTTTCCAGCCTGCATGAGCAAGGCCCACAAGCTGGTGTGGGGGACTCATAAAAAAAAGCGGCACACAATCGGCGTATAAAGAAGTTAATAGCACATCTTGATCTGCTGTATATATTCCATCGGTGCCTTTAATTGCGCTTTCCAAGTCTTTTGCGCCTTTTCCGGCATCTCTTTTGGTCACT
This sequence comes from Fictibacillus fluitans, assembly GCF_030418125.1. Taxonomy (GTDB): domain Bacteria; phylum Bacillota; class Bacilli; order Bacillales; family Fictibacillaceae; genus Fictibacillus_C; species Fictibacillus_C fluitans. The sequence goes on from NZ_JAUHTR010000001.1 coordinate 705,403, forward strand.
TTCCGGATTACCGAATCATGGACCTGCTCTGTCCCCACCCAGTGCTCAAGCGGGACATGAACGGCCTGACTCACGCTTTGTCGGTTTTTCAGAACGGCCGATGGGTCGTCTCCGACATGGAATCCCATATTCAGGGAAGAATACGGAGGCTGGCTTGAACCATTATTCCGTGATGTGATTCCTGCTGTTAAACCGGGCAGCCGGATCATCCAGTCCGCCAGTTTGAACAAGCTGTCATGCTGTACAAATGGTTCAGCTTTCAAAGCGCACACTTCCTTCTGAAAATTTTCTCCTTTTACAAGGAATATTGGGTTATTATGCTATTTATTTTATCACAGAACGGCATGTGCGTATAATTCTAATTTATTTTTTCAGCTGGTCAAACGGCTCTTTAATATACTCTGAGGCATCCTGGGCATCCATATAGCGAACGAGAATGACATCCGTCCCAATTTTCACGATGTTGCGCCACGGAATGACAATATCACTTTCCCTAGCAAAAAAACCGAGCATTTTTCCCGGCCCCGGTATGATAAGCGCTTCAATCTTTCCTGTATTTAAATTTATTTCCAAGTCTGCTATATGTCCAAGCTTTTTTCCGTTTGACACATTTACTACATCCTTGACCTGAAAATCCGAGATTTTGATCATATGATCCCCGCCCTTCTTATACCACTATATGAGCCGGGATGCCTTTTCATGTACAGTAAACAGCCCGCTTATACAAGCGGGCCGCCCTTAACTGCTTTGAATATTTTTGTTCATTTGAGAAATAGCTGCTTTTTCAAGCCTTGATACCTGGGCCTGGGAAATCCCAATCTCATCTGCCACTTCCATTTGTGTTTTGCCCTGGAAGAATCTCATGGTAAGGATCATCTTTTCCCGTTCATTCAGACGCCTCATGGCTTCTTTCAATGCAATTTCCTCAATCCATTGAAAGTCTTTGGCTTTATCATCAGATATCTGATCCATTACATAAATCGGATCTCCGCCGTCATTATATATCGGTTCGAAGAGGGAGACGGGATCCTGGATGGCATCCAGAGCAAAGACTACTTCTTCCTTCGGTACATCAAGCACTTCGGCAATCTGCTGGGCCGTTGGCTCCCTGGACAGCTTGTTCATTAACTGGTCTCTTACCTGTAATGCTTTATACGCAATATCACGAAGTGAACGGGATACCCGGATCGGATTGTTATCCCGCAAATATCTGCGAATTTCTCCAATGATCATTGGAACAGCATATGTGGAGAATTTAACATTCTGGCCAAGGTCGAAATTATCAATGGATTTCATGAGCCCAATGCATCCTACCTGGAACAAATCGTCCACAAACTCCCCGCGGTTGTTAAATCGCTGGATAACGCTCAATACTAAGCGCAGGTTTCCGTTTACAAGCGTTTCGCGGGCAGTAGGATCCCCGTTCTGCATTTTGGTGAACAATTCACGCATCTCGGGGTTCTTTAATACTGGAAGTTTGGATGTGTCCACTCCGCAGATCTCTACTTTATTTCGGGTCAATGGATTTCCCTCCTACCGGGAGTTTTTCAATCAAAATCAGTATCTCCCTGGCAGGAATTTTTATGCAGTAGCCATGCATCGCCTCCAGCTGCAAAAACAGATGTAATTCATATATCCGTAAGACGGATTGATCTGGAAATATTTTTCATAAATAAAAAAAGAGGCGGCTGCCCCTTTTCAAACCATTTTATTAAATTCCTTTTGAAGCCGTTTGATGATCCGCTTTTCCAGTCTGGAAATATAGGATTGCGAAATTCCGAGCATATCGGCGACATCTTTTTGTGTTTTCTCTTCCCCTCCGGAAAGCCCAAAACGAAGCTCCATAATCTGTTTTTCCCGGTCATTCAGCGTAAACAATGCTTTTAGCAGCAATTTACGGTCCACGTTTGCCTCGAGCCTTCTCGTTATAATATCTTCTTCGGTGCCGAGCACATCGGACAGCAGCAGCTCGTTTCCGTCCCAGTCTACATTCAGGGGCTCATCAAATGATACTTCAGACCTCGTTTTATTGTTTCTGCGCAAATACATCAAGATTTCATTTTCAATACATCGTGATGCATAAGTGGCCAATTTGATTTTTTTCTCAGGATTGAACGTGTTAACAGCTTTGATCAAGCCGATGGTTCCTATGCTGATCAAATCTTCAATATTGATTCCCGTATTTTCAAACTTCCTGGCAATATAAACCACCAACCGCAAATTCCGCTCAATCAGCAGGGATTTTGCTGCTTTGTCTCCAGTCGGCAGCTTTTCCAGCAGAACAGCTTCTTCTTCCTTGCTGAGTGGCGGCGGAAGGGCCTCGTGGCCGCCAATATAGTGTATTTCCTCCGTTTTAATACCAAGCTTGATTAACAGTTTGTACCACAAAAGCGTCAGTTTCAGCCGGATTTTCTTCATGTTGCTCTCCCCTCTCCCTTAAATCATGAGCATTAATTAATACTGACTGATCTATGAGGCCGCAATTTCTTCCATCCCCTTTGACATCACCTCGGGGTGAACAATACAGCTGAAATTATTTTCACTGGACAGGCTGGTATAACTAAGTCCGATCAGCACTTTGGTGCAGGAAAACGTTCCTGTATTACTGCTGATCCTTACCTCATCAGGCTTAATGGCGGCAAGAAATTGATTATCCTTCCCCACCGCACGAAACGGAACAATTCTCAAGCGGGCCTCCCAAGGATGGGCACTGGCTTCACCGTCGGGAAACGCATGAATATCTTTTGTGAATGAAATGATTTCCTCTGGAAAATGCATGTGGTGCTGATTCATATCCAGGATCATGACAGGCACCTTGGTGATCGGATCATGAAGCTTATTTCCGCTGTCAATCAAACCTGTCGCATGTAAGATGGTGTCATCCAGGCAAATCTCCACCTGAACCAATTCCGTGTAATGAAGTTTTTGTACCTTAATATCATCAACCCTCCTTTTTGAAAACAACCAGACAGCCGGAAATCCAATGAGTACAAAAGCCCAGCTTAGCACGTCCCCTTTTCCGGTCCCCTTAGTCGCAAGCATTCCTTGCATAACGGATAAATCACTCTGAAGAAAATAATGTGCGGCAAACAGTCCCCCTCCGGTTACAAAGCTTACAAAGTAAAACATACCTACATTTTTAAAAAAGTATGAGAACTTTTTAAACCCGAATGAAACGGCCATGATGAGGAGCGAAAAGCCAAATTTGATCAATGGGTGGTACATGCTGATCTCACTTGGAACAAAAAGCAGCAATACATACGAAGAACCGATCAGGGAACCTGCAAACAGTCTCCATTTTTGCATTTTTCGTTTTAACACCATACCCGTAAGAACAATCAGCAGAAAATCGATGCAAAAATTAAGAAACCAAATGACATCCAGGTAAAGTGCCATTTGTTTTCTCCTTTCCTATAAGATGAACTTAGTATAAAACAGGCATAACAGGAAGTCTGTCAATTCATGAGACAAGATTTCTTGTAATTTTAAGAGATTTTGTCACAATTTTTTCCATTCTTTACAGCATAAAAAAACACCCTACTTTGGAAGTAAGGTGTTTTTAATATAACTTTTTTCAATTATCTACGGCGATTTCGGTTACGGTTGCGAAGGAAAGTCGGTATATCCAGCGTATCCGCTTCATGTTGCGAAGGCGGAGCCTGCCTGCTTTCGTTTGTTACTTCCTCGCGCTGGCTGTTCTGGCTTGCCGGTGCTTTAGGCGGCTGCTGCTGGAATTTAGGGCGCTGTGCCTGGGCCTGCATCGCCTGCATATTTTCTCTTTCATCAAATCCGGTAGCGATGACAGTTACGAGGATCTCATCCTTTAGATCCTCATTGATCACAGAACCGAAGATCATGTTAACTTCAGGATCAGAAGCTGTAGACACAATATCAGCGGCTTCGTTGACTTCATAAAGGCTGAGGTTGGCCCCGCCGGTAATATTCATCAGCACACCTTTGGCACCGTCGATCGATGTCTCAAGCAATGGTGAAGAAATGGCTTTGCGCGCCGCTTCAGCTGCACGGTTTTCCCCGGTGGCAATCCCGATACCCATCAGTGCAGAACCTTTTTCCGTCATAATGGTTTTAACATCGGCAAAGTCAAGGTTGATTAATCCAGGTACAGCAATCAGGTCGGAAATACCCTGAACACCTTGGCGCAATACGTTATCCGCTTCACGGAATGCTTCAAGCATCGGTGTGTTTTTATCCACAATCTCTAGCAATCTGTCATTTGGAATCACAATCAGCGTATCTACTTTTTCTTTAAAAACGCTGATCCCGCCAATGGCCTGGGTAGAACGCTTGCGTCCTTCAAATGTAAACGGGCGTGTTACTACCCCTACTGTCAATGCTCCCATTTCCTTGGCAATTTCAGCAATAACTGGAGCCGCACCTGTTCCGGTTCCGCCTCCCATTCCTGCTGTTACAAAGACCATATCGGCACCGCGCAAGGCTTCTTCAACCTGTTCCCTGCTCTCTTCGGCCGCTTTTTTCCCGATATCAGGATTAGCACCGGCTCCCAATCCTCTTGTTAATTTGGAACCGATTTGCATCTTGATCTGAGCTTTAGAAAGATTAAGAGCCTGTGCGTCTGTATTGACACAAATAAACTCTACACCTTGTACTCCATGCTCAATCATGCGGTTAACAGCGTTGCTTCCGCCGCCGCCAACTCCGATTACTTTAATTGTCGCTAATGAATCCATGTTCATATCAAACTCTAACATGAGCGTTCCTCCTAATGACTAGTTAACCCTGTCTCTTATTCGAAAAATAAACCAAACCAGTTTTTTACTTTGGATTTCATACCGCCTCCAGCTTTTTCGCTTTGTTTGGCGGGCTGTGGCTGTTTCTTGCGCTGCTGCTGGACTTCTGCTCCTTCTGTAAGGGCAGAAGCGACCTCTTTACCCTGTACCTTAATATTTCGGTACGTAAACTGTATGAGACCGATTCCTGTGGTGTACTGAGGCTCTCTCACCCCTATATAATCCGGCAAGGAAACTCTGACATTATTCTGGAAAATTTCCTGTGCAAGTTCAAGCAGGCCAGGCATGGCCGCTACGCCCCCGGTAATAACAAAGCCTCCCGGAAGATCGCCATAACCTTGCCGAATCAGCTCTTCATCCGCCAATTCAAGCATTTCCGCAATGCGGGCCTCAATAATTAAAGCCAAATCATACTGGCTGATTTCCTGTTCTGATGATGATCCAATTTGAGCGACTGAAAAGGTTTCGTCCTTGGACGCATGGTCCACAAATGCATGTCCATGTTTCAGTTTGATTTTTTCTGCATCTTCTGCTGTCGTCCGGAGACCAATTGAAATATCCTTGGAAATAAATTCGCCGCCAAAAGGAAGTACTGTAGTCATCTGCATGGTGCCTTGATCGAAGACTGAGACCGTCGTGGAACCGCCTCCGATATCAATTAAAGCCGTTCCCAAGTCCATTTCATCTCTTGTCAGGGCAATGGATGCAGTTGCCAGCGGTTCAAGGCAGATATCTGCCACTTGCAGCCCGGCTCTTTCCACACACCTTAATAAATTATGTAATATGGTCTTGGATCCTGTTACGATTGTACCTTCCATTTCAAGCCTGACTCCAAGCATTCCGCGCGGATCAATAATTTCATCTGTTCCATCTACAATAAACTGCCCAGGTATGACATCAATAATTTCCCGTTCAGGAGGAATTGAAACCACTTGCGCTGCATCAATCACACGTGCAATGTCTTCATCTCCGATCTCCCGGTCCTCACTGGAAACGGCGACAACACCGTGGCATGGCTGAAGCTGGATGTGGTTTCCTTTTACGCCTACTATTACTGCATTAATCGGTATACCAAGCATACGCTCCGCCTGGTCTACTGCTTTTTTTATGGAACGAACTGTTTCATCGATATCAACAATAGATCCCTTTTTTATTCCTGCTGATTTTGAGTGACCTACACCAATTACATTAAAGGATTCACTGGTCATTTCTCCAATGATAACTTTAATATTGGATGTACCGATGTCTAAACTCACATAAATCTCATTGCTGTTCATTCTTTGGCACCTCCCTAAGTTTAAAATGTCCGTTATACACTATTCGTTTATCCGTTATGTAATTATATCGGTATACGAGTGGGTTAATTAAGAAATAAATTCCACAAACAAGGAATATTCCCTCTTTTTTTTCTTAAGTTTTTAAGAAAAGTTAACTCTTTTTTCTTGATTCGCTCCATTTCGAAATAACAAGCCGTCGAATGACAGCTATATTATTAAACAATCTCACGCCAAATGCAAATATAGCAGCTAAATATAAATCAATGCCCAGATGCACGCCGAGATAAGCGAGTGCGGCAGCGAGCAAAATATTGAAGAAAAACCCGCTGATGAACACTTTATCTTCAAAATTCCCCTGTAAATGTGCACGGATGCCGCCGAACAATGTGTCCAGCGCTGCCAGTACTGCAATGGACAGGTAGTTGGAATATTCGAGGGGAATACGTATTTCTGACAAAAACCCCAGCACCAAACCAATGATTAAAGCCAAAACCGGCAGCCACATTTACAATTCCTCCTTTGCCTGCTTCATGTATTTCACACGAATGGGTTTGTCGTAAGCAGGCAGTGTCAGCTGGTTTTCAGGCTTAGAATCAATATAGAGGTTTTCCCTTACAAAGTCTTCAGCAGATTCCGAGGCAATAATCTTATTCTGAAGTTTTTGCGCATCATCAGACAGAACCTTAATCTCAATAGGGAAGGAAGAAATTGGCTGGTTGTTAATGTACGTTTCCCCATTTACCTCCCTGATGGGCGTGGTCGTGATGATCCGCTGTCCATCCACTGAGATATCTTTAGCATCATATCTGTTAAGCTCATTGATTAACCTTCTGATTAATTCCGGATATACTTTAGGCATTTCACCCTCATTAAAGGGTTCGATAGTAATTACAATTCCTTGTCCGCTCACTTCTGTCAAACCTGCTTCTTCTTTTAAATCATCCAGCGCTTGCTGCATGGCCTCTATTTTTTCTTTCTTCCGCGACTGCTCATAATTGTCGAGCAGGGCCTGGTATTTATTGATTTCATCATTCAAATCCTGCTGCCTCTGTTTTTCCTTTTCAAGATCCGCACGAAGCTCCCACGTGTCTCTGGTGTCCCTTGTGACCGGATTGTTGGTTGTCTGAAACTGAACAGCAAGCATCAGGCCGAGAATACACGCAACACCAGAAAACACTGCCCTTCTTTTTCTGTTCAATTTGCTCATCCTTCTTTGCTTAAATAAGGATCCATTGTAATTTCATCCTTCTTTGCGATTCGAACCTCTACTCCATCGTTGACCAGTTCATTGACGACAGAAAGGTTCAGGGATTTTTCAAGGACCGTTTTGTCACCAATCGCCGAGATCGTAAACGGTGCGGGATACTGGTTTCCGTCCACACTGACTACTGGCCCGATGCAGCTGATGTAGCTTGTATGGGAGATTCTTTGCCCGTTGACCGCTACCGCTTCGGCACCCGACACGAGCATTTCATAAATGACGCTTCGGATATGTTCCTCATGGACAATATAATTGTTCGGATTTTCTCCTTCCGGGATATAAGAAGCATCCGATAAGGTCACTTCAATTCCAGGGCCTTTCACTTTGATCCCGCCGGTTACTTCTCTCAGTTTCTTCAAATCTTCCACCAGATTAAACGATTTTTTCTCCTGATCGGCCAATTTGTTTTCCCTGTTTTGAATCTGAAGCTGGATTTTTTTTAATTCATTGTTTAATTCCCTGTTCGTTTTCTGTGTTTTCAAGATTTCACTCCGTAAGCCGTCTTCCTGTTTCCACTCGCTGCTGGTCTCGTGTGTACCCGCCTCTTTCTTCGTCGTCTGGTATGAATACGATAAAAAAAAGCCAGTCACGAGCATAATGATTGAAAAGAAAACGTACTTGCCAGTCGGTCTCACTCTTTCGGTGCCTCCTCATCGCCGTATTCGCGGAAGTACGTACTGATATCCATATTAATGACCCCTTTTCGATGAGGTCCAAGCTGCTGGACAATCGAAGGGTATTCCTCCATTTTTCGCGAAAAATGGCTGATGGAAGAACGGACCACATAGCCGTCAGTCATGTACAAAACGATTTTGTTGCCATTCCTGTCCTTGTTGTCCAATTGGATCTCGGAAATTCGGTGTGCAATCCCCTGCGGCAGCTTGGCGAGCTCCTTCGCCATTGGTTTCAGCTCACTTTTATCTTTCCAGCCTGCTATGATAGGGGCATTGACAGGCATGAATTTCTTATCCATATGAGCAAGTACTTTACCGCTCTCCAGCACAGGATAATATCTGTTTTTCTCCTCAAGGTAAGCCACTCTATGGTATTCCTTCACTTGAATTTGGAGATGGTTATAAAACGATTTATGTACTGCAACAGAGGAAACTTCCTGCAGTTTGCCAATGTTTTTCTCGATATCTTTATCCGAAAGGTTCAGGAAACTGGTATGGGGTTTGATTTTTCCGGCTTTGATAATCGCCTCGTCACTAATATTTTCATTTCCAGTCACCGATATTTTTTTAATATCACTGAAACTGGATTGAAAATAGACAAAAATCATGATCAGCAAAAAGAAAAGGGACAAGTAAATAACCATTCTTCTGTTCGTTTTTTGTTTCCGCTGTGTCTTTAATTTGGGAATACGGTCTTCAATAGGCACAACCTTCTGCTCGTCCATGTCCTTCCCCCATGTAAATGCAAATAACTGAACACATTCCTTCTTATGGAAAGAGGAAGAAAAACAGCAGTTCTTCAGCTGCTCTTCTTCATCTTCAAAGGTCAACATCCAGTTTGAGTCAAGTCTATTAAATTATAACATAATTCAAAGGACCCGATGTGGCATTTTTTAGCTTTTCCTGCCGATAATCTCCACTTCGGTTTCAATATCAATATTATGCAGCTCTTTTATTTTTTTCTTGATCAGGGAAATCAGCCCGAGCACGTCAGCAGCCTTGGCATCTCCTGTGTTCACAATAAAGTTTGCGTGCATATCAGAGATTTGCGCACCACCTACTGTGGTTCCCTTTAATCCCGAGGATTCAATCAGCTGGCCGGCATAATTCGGAAGCGGATTTCGAAACACACTTCCGCAGCATGGGTGATTCCAAGGCTGCGTGTTTCTGCGGTAATCCTTGTTCTTCTTCAGCTCTGCCATAATGGTTTCACGGTCGCCTTTTTCCAGTACAAGTACTGCTTCCACACATATTCCACCTGTTTTTTGCAGGATGGAAGTACGGTATGAAAATTCCATTTCTTCGTTCGTATACCACTTTAGTTCTCCATCAGGCATAAGAACGAGTGCTTTTTTCAAAATTTTAGACATGTCTGAGCCGTGGGCACCCGCGTTCATGAATACCGCGCCACCGACAGATCCCGGAATTCCTGCAGAAAATTCAAGACCAGAGTAGCCTTGCCGCGACAATACAGTTGCCAGTTTCACAATGGAATAACCGCCGCCAACTGTAAATTCATCGCCATTTTGTACAAGTTCGTCCAGCCCGTCCCCGAGCTTGATGACAACTCCCTCAATTCCTTCATCGGAAACAAGCAGGTTGGATCCTCTTCCGATTGCTCGGAAAGGTACTCCTGAATCCTTAATGTACCTCATCGCTTTTTTTAGAGAATCTGTGCTGTCTGGTTCAAAAAACAGATCAGCAGGTCCTCCGATTTTTAATGTTGTATAATGTTTCAGCGGTTCGTTTTCCAGAACTTTTCCCAAGTTCTCGGCCCGCAGCTGTTCTGCAAGTGTCGTCAAAAAAATCCCCCCTATATTCTGATTATTGCTCTATGATGTTGTATTTGATTGATTTCCTTTTTACGCCTGGCGTTTTATGTTTTCCATCAGTTTAACCACGTTGGCTGCGGCCTGGGGCATTCCGAGTTCTTTGGATGCCTGGTGCATATGCTGCCAGTTTACCTGATTATCCAATATACGGTCCACTTCTTCAAGCAGCCGGGAGCCGCTCATGTCCTTTTCAAGAACCACAACCGCTGCGCCGTTCTTTTCCAGCGCCCTCGCGTTCTTTTCCTGATGGTTGTTGGTTACATAAGGACTCGGTATTAAAATACTAGGAATTCCTAGCGCCGTCAATTCCGCAATGGAGGTAGCGCCGGCACGGGCCACGACAAGGTCAACCCCGGCAAGTAGTTCCGGCATATTATGAACGAATGGAACGATAGTCACATTCTTCGGGCTTCCCGACTGGTTTACCGCAGTCAGTACATTTTCGTAATGAACGTCTCCGGTCACATAAACGAACTGATAGCTTTTCTTGCCTGCTTCCGAGAGCACGTTAAGAAAAGCTTCGTTGATCGGCTTCGCGCCACGGCTTCCCCCGACAATCAATACCGTCTTTTTCCCGGAATCCAGGTTTAAGGACCGTTTCCCTTTTGCACCGTCCGTGCCGATCACTTCTGACGCACGCGGATTACCTGTAAAAACCACCTTTTCCTGTGGAAAGAACGACGCACTCTCTTCAAACGAAATCGCGATCTTCTTCACATACCTGCTCAGGAATTTGTTGGTGAGACCCGGCACACTGTTTTGTTCATGTATAAGGGAAGGGACGTTCAAACTGCTTGCCGCATAGACAACCGGTCCGCACACATAACCCCCTGTTCCTACTACCACATCCGGCTTAAATTCTTTCATGATTTTCTTGCACCGTGAAACTCCTTTTAAAAACCGCATCACGGTTTTGGCATTTTCCATGGAAAGGCTTCTCTTGAAACCGGTAATGTGGATGCTTTTAAAAGGGATATTCTCCCTGGGTACGAGCTTGCTTTCCAAGCCTTTTTCCGTACCAATATATAAAATCTCCGCATCGGGATGAATTTTTTTAATTTCCTTTGCCAGTGCGAGTGCAGGGTAAATATGCCCCCCTGTACCGCCGCCGCTCAATACAATTCTCATAAAGCACCTCCGTTACCTGTATAAAAACAATACAGCCCTGTCATCACACTGACAGGGCATGTGAAAGACAAATAAAGTTATAGCCGCTGACACCGTGGCCCTTAAACTGCAGCTGTTTCACTTTTTTGTCCATAAAAATCGGGCACATACTTTTGCATTTAATACTTGGCATACCGGCTGATATTGAGCAATACACCGATGGAGGCAAGCATCAGGGTCAATGATGAACCTCCATAGCTGATCAGCGGGAGCGTAATCCCTGTTACTGGAATCAAACCTGTAACCACTCCTATATTGATCATCACCTGAATTGCAACCATACCGATAATTCCAATCGCCAGAAAGCTTCCAAACAAATCAGGAGCCCCGAGAGCAATGCGTACGCCGCGCCACAGCAAAATACTGAACAAAAGAAGGACGAGCGCTCCGCCGATGAAACCAAGTTCCTCTGATAAAATGGCAAAAATAAAATCCGTCTGCGGCTCGGGCAAATAACCAAACTTCTGCCGGCTTTGTCCGAGTCCGAGTCCCATCAAACCACCTGGCCCGAGTGAATAAAGGGACTGGATAATCTGAAAACCGCTGCCCAGCTCATCGCTCCAAGGATCCAGAAAGGATGTAATCCGTTTAATCCGGTAAGGAGCTGATATAATCAGGCCCGCAAAGCCCGCCAGTCCCACAAAGCCCAGTCCGACAAAATGGGAGATCCTTGCTCCTGCCACAAAGATCATGACAATGCTGGTTCCTACCATGACGGAGCCTGTTCCAAGGTCTGGCTGAAGCATAATCATGGCAAAAGCGATCATGACAAGCCCGAGTGTCGGAATCAGGCCTTTTTTAAAGGAAGTAATCTTTTTCTGGTGTTCTGCCAAATATTTGGCCAAAAAAGTAATCATTGCAAGTTTCATAAACTCTGAAGGCTGAATGGAAAAAGCACCAACACCTATCCAGCTTCTTGCGCCTCCCCGAACCATCCCCACACCGGGAATCAGCACACCAATAAGAAGGACAAAACAAATAACCAGAAGTATCTTTGCCCAGGTGCGCCAGGTCATATAATTCACATTCATGATGAAAAACATGGCGGCCACCCCTACCCCGGCAAAAAGCAACTGCCGCTTGGCAAAGAAGAACGGATCATTGAACTTCACCAGCGCCCAGTCCGCACTGGCGCTGTAAACCATAACAATGCCTATGGATAATAAAAGCAAGGTTGTGCCAATTAAAATAATGTCCGGTGTGCTTCGTGTCGCAGGCAAAAGAAACACCTCAACTCTACTGTATTTGCTCGTTCCAAAACCAGCATGTACAAACTCTATTTAAGTTTATGCACAGAGTTGATAAAGATGTCCCCTCTTTGTTCAAAAGTTTTAAACTGGTCCCAGCTTGCACATGCCGGGGAAAGAAGGATAATATCGCCTTCAGAAGAGCTCTGATATGCGGCAGGAACGGCTTCCTCCACATTATCAACCAGTTTGATCTCTTCTATTCCCGCCGCTTTGGCGGCACGCTCAAGCTTCGGTGCCGTCTGGCCGAATAAAATTATGGTCTTGACTTGTTTCAGCTGAGGAATGAGGTCATCAAATTCATTACCCCTGTCCAGCCCGCCTGCAAGCAGGATGATTTTTTGGCCGAATGCTGAAATCGCCTTTTGAGTGGCCAGAATGTTTGTCGCCTTGGAGTCATTGTAGAACTTTCTTCCTTCGATGGTTTCCACAAATTGAAGGCGGTGTTTTACACCTGTAAAAGTTTTCAATGTTTCTTGAATTTGCTCATTCGTCGCACCTGCGAGCTTGGAAGCAGCGACCGCAGCCAGAATGTTCTCCAAATTGTGCTGCCCTGGGAGCACAATTTCCTTCAACTCAATAATTTCTTCCTCTTTAAAATAAAGCTTTTCTGCTTTTATGTATGCCCCGTCCGGACATTCCGATTTCACAGAAAACGGCACTTTTGCCCCTTTTGATTGAAGAGCAAGCTTCGTTACCATTGCATCATCCTGGTTATAAATGGAAAAATCATTTTCATTCTGATTGCTGAATATTTTACCTTTGGCTGCTGCATACTCTTCAAACGAGCCATGGTAATCAAGATGCGCTTCAAACAGATTAAGGAGCACAGCGATTTTTGGCGCAAAGGCACTAGTTCCCATCAATTGAAAACTGGACAGTTCCGCTACAATAATCTCCGATGCCGTGGAACGGTCGGCCACTTCACTGAGAACGGTTCCGATATTCCCTGCAACAACCGGCTTTCGACCGCTGTTTTTCAGCATTTCGCCAACCAGTGTTGTCGTTGTTGTCTTGCCATTTGATCCCGTAATTCCAATCATATCCGCTCGCGACACAAGCCCTGCAATCTCTACTTCAGTGATCACAGGGATTCCCCGTTTTACAGCTTCACTTACAATTGGGTTGCTGTAAGGAATTCCGGGATTCTTAACCACAAAATCGGTTGCACGTTCCAATAAAGCAACAGGATGTTCTCCGCAAATCACCTCGTACCCTTCATTTGACAAAATCTTAGCCTGCTCATTTTCTTCAAATGGTGTACGGTCATTTACAATGACTTCGGCTCCATAAGACTTAAGAAGTTTGGCTGCAGCAAATCCGCTTTTGGCCAACCCCAGAACCAGCACATGTTTCCCTAAAAAAGCATTCATTTCATTCATTTTTATACCCACACCTCTAAATAGATTCCAAGGGCTGCAAACAGCAGACCAACACCCCAGAATGTTACTACAATTCTCCACTCCGACCAGCCACTGAGTTCATAATGGTGGTGAAGAGGACTCATTTTAAAGATTCGTTTTCCTCTTGTCTTAAATGACGCAACCTGAAGCATAACGGACAAGGTTTCAATAACAAATACCCCGCCGATAATTACAAGGAGCAGCTCAAGCTTTAAAATAATAGCAATAGCACTAATGGCTCCGCCAAGCGCAAGCGATCCGGTGTCTCCCATAAATACTTTTGCAGGATGGGCATTAAACACGAGGAAGCCAAGAACGCCTCCTACTACTGCAACAGAGAACAGAGCCGTTTCATAATGATGAAGGTTCGATGCCAGCACAGCAAAAGCACCAAAGGCAATAGCTGCAGTACCGGAAAGAAGCCCGTCAAGTCCGTCGGTCAAGTTGACAGCATTTGAAGCTCCGATCAGCATGACGACTACGAGAACGGGATAAAACCAGCCGACATCAAAAGAAAAATCAGTTCCCGGAACGTTAATTTCGGTAGAAAAGCCGGTTTTGACCAGGCCGATGTAGAAAATGGCTGCAATCACCAGCTGGCCAACAAGCTTTTGCTTGGAGGTCAGCCCCAGATTCCTTTTCTTTACCACCTTAATAAAATCATCGAGAAAGCCGACTATCCCATAACCTACGGTTACCAGCAAAAGGAGGTGCGTTTCTGTTTTCAATCCGAAAAACTTCCATGTCATGATATATGTGGCGAGTGCGAGAGCCACAATGATAATAATACCACCCATAGTTGGTGTACCTGATTTTTTTTGATGCGATTTGGGCCCCTCTTCACGTATGCTTTGCCCGAATTTCAATCTTCGCAAGAACGGAATAAAAAATGGCGAGCTTAATACAGCAATGAGAAAAGAAGCAAGAAGTGTAAATAATAGAACCTGTTCAATCATTTCCCTGCCTCCTGGACATCATCAATAAATGGTTTCACTATGGATTCAAGCGCCATACCGCGTGATGCTTTAAATAAAACAACTGTGTCTTCTGATAAAAGAGATGAAATGGCTCCAGCTGCTTCTTCCTTGTTTGAAAACACGGAAACATTCAGGCCAGGGATGTTTTTGTTCTTGATCTCTTCGCCAATCCATTTGCCTTTTTCACCTACCGTTATGACGTCCGAAATGGTTTCGTCAATATGGGACGCGACTCCCCGGTGCATTTCTTCTTCGGTTGGTCCAAGCTCATACATATCACCGAGCACCAACACTTTTTTCTTATAATTCGGCAGGTTTTTAACTGCCTCGATCGCAGCAACCATACTCGTTGGGCTGGCATTGTAAGCATCATTGATCAGAAGCGCTCCGCGCTGTCCGCGATATTTTTCCAGACGCATGTTCGTGAGGGTGATATTTTTCAGCCCTTCATTAATCGCACTGTCTTCAATGTTCAAGTAATGCCCGACCGCTATGGAATAGGCAGCATTTTTCACATTGTGTGTACCTAAAAGCGGCAAGGAAAAAATGGTTGATTCTCCTTCAAGGCCGAAAGTGAACCCATTTTCGTCGCCTTCCTGATCCACAATTTTAACTGTGCAGTCCTCGTTATATCCGCATTTAAGAACGTTTGGCGAAGAAAGATGGGAAAGAAGAGGTTCATCTCCATCCACGATCAGCAGGCCGCCTTCTTTCAAACCGTCTTTAATCTCAAGCTTTGCTTTTGCGATACCTTCCCGGCTTCCCAGAAATTCAATGTGGGACTCACCGATATTGGTCACGATCGCCAAATCAGGCTGTGCCAGCTTGCTGAGCAGTGAGATTTCTCCGAAGCTGCTCATTCCCATTTCAAGAATAAGAACTTCCGTATCATTGTCCATTGAAAGGATTGTAAGCGGCAGCCCTATATGATTGTTGTAATTACCTTTCGTTTTGTGCGTTTTAAAGGAGGTGGAAACCACAGCTTCAAGCAGGTCTTTTGTTGTTGTTTTCCCATTGGAACCCGTAACACCTATCACAACAGGTTTGACCTTTCTCAAGAATACCCTTGCCGCCTGCTGAAGTGCTTCAACGGTATCCTTTACGAAAAGTAGAGGAAAGGTTGGATCAAGCTCATGGGGAATTGGTGTTCCTTCCTGCCAAAAAGAAGCTGCCGCTCCCTGCTCAATCGCCTGCATTAAAAAACTATGCCCGTCAAATTTCTCTCCGGCAATCGGAATATACAGCGACTGCGGGGAACTTTCTCTTGAATCCTTGGTCACTCCCTGAATCACTGTATTCTCAATATTTCCGCGTGTGGACGCGGCTATCCCTATCAATTCTTTTAAATCGAGTTTCATTACTATTTCGCTCCAATCGCTTCTGCAGCTACTTTCCGGTCATCAAAATCCAGCACATCTTTTCCAATGATCTGGTAGGTTTCATGTCCTTTTCCGGCAATTAAGATGATATCATTTTCTTCTGCCAGGTTAACTGCATAGTTGATCGCATCTCTGCGGTCCGTTATGACTTTATATTCTTGGTCTTTCACGCCAGCTTCCATGTCCTGCAATATGGCTTCTGGATCTTCTGTCCGCGGGTTGTCTGATGTAAAGATGGCAATATCCGAATAGTCAGCCGCAATCTTTGCCATCAATGGGCGTTTTGTGCGGTCACGGTCCCCGCCACAGCCTACGACCGAGATGACTTTTCCTACCGCAAACTCTTTGACAGTAACCAGCGCATTTTCAAGACTGTCAGGTGTATGGGCATAATCAACAATTACGGTAAACCCCTGGCCCTCGTCCACCGTCTCAAACCGGCCCGGTACTCCCTTAACATTTTCCATGGTGCTGATGATGGAGTCAATCGGAATTCCCGATAACAGTGTGGCCGAGACAGCAGCCAGCACATTGTATACTGAAAATTTGCCCACAAGCTTGAGTGAGACCTGTTTTTCTTCAAAAGGTGTAACCAGTGTAAAGGTTGTGCCTTTTCCGGTCACCTTAATATCCTTCGCCATAATATCACTTTTTTGTTCAATGCCGTAAGTTAAAATTTGAGCGGCTGTCATTTTCTCAAATTCTTTGGATGCTTTATCGTCGCGGTTTAGAATCGCGATTTTCTCCTTCTTCCCGGCGTATGTATTGCCAAGCTGCGCGAACAGAAGACCTTTTGCTCTCAGGTACGTTTCCATATCCTTGTGATAATCCAGGTGATCCTGTGTAAAATTAGTAAATACGGCAATATCGTAATCACAGCCCCGAACCCGGCCCATGTCAAGAGCATGGGATGAAACTTCCATAACCGCCGCTTCCACCCCTTGATTATTCATTTCTTTAAATGCCTTTTGCAGAAAAAGAGATTCAGGAGTGGTATTCGCGACTTTATGGCTCACGCCGTTTATTTTCATATCGATGGTGCCGATCATCCCTCTTCTTTTGCCCGCATCTGCAAATACCTGCTCAATCAGATGGGAAGTTGTTGTTTTCCCATTAGTGCCTGTCACGCCGATCAAATGCAGCTTTGTGGTGGGATGATCATAGAAGACATTGGCCAGAACCGCCAGAGACCTTTTGGTATCATTAACGATAATCACCGGCACTGACTCAACGCCTTCCAGCGGTTTCTCAGCAAGAATGGCAGAGGCTCCGTTTTCAACTGCCTGCCTGGCATAATCATGCCCGTCTACCGTGTAGCCCTCGATGCATACAAACAAACTTCCAGGACCTGCTGTTCTTGAATCCATTTCAATCGATGCAATTTCTACGTTCATTTCATCATCCGTTTTATAGTTTATTAAATGATTTACTAGTGTTTTAAGTTCCACGTTATCAAGACCTTTCTAAAAGTGTTCTCCTCAGAAAAAGAAGCCATGGCTTTCGCCTGGCTATTTTGCATTCTTATCTATTTTAATCCTCCGAACCCGGTTTGTCACCCATAAACAGGCGAATAACCGATCCGGGTTTCAGTTTTACGCCAGGAGCAGGGGCCTGTTTAACAATATACTTTCCGCTTCCTGAACTCTGGATTTTCAAATCATACAATGAACCCTTTATTTCTTTGGCTGTTTTTCCGACCAGGTTGGGAACCGTGATCAGCTCCTGATCCAGCCATGATTTTTTCTTTTCAATCTGATTCTTTCTTTTTTCAACTCCCATGGCCCGAAGGCTGTCATCGATGATCTTCCCGACAATCGGGGCTGCGACCGTTCCACCAAACTGTATTGTATCTTTGGGGTTGTCAACGGCAACGTACACAACAAGCTGCGGATCATCTGCTGGCGCCATACCGATAAATGATACAATATGGTTGTTTTGAAGGTACTTCCCGTCCTTGGCTTTCTGCGCAGTTCCGGTTTTGCCTCCGACCCTGTATCCATCAACAAAGGCATTCCCTCCAGTACCCTGGGCAACAACAGTTTCCAGCGCATGACGAACCTCTTTGGATGTTTTTTCGGAGATGACCCGCCTCTTCAGTTTGGGTGTCTGTTTCATTACGGTTTTCCCTGTAGCCGGGTCCACCAGTTCTTTGGCAATATAAGGTTCATACAGAAATCCGCCATTTATGGCTGCGGAAACCGCAGTGATCTGCTGAATGGGTGTGACCGATACTCCCTGGCCAAAAGCAGTGGTAGCGAGTTCGAGCGGTCCTACATTTTTTATATTAAACAAGATCCCGGTTCCCTCTCCCTGAAGGTCAATGCCGGTTTTCTGTCCGAAGCCGAAGTTTTTGATATAGGAGAAAAGTTTCTCCTTACCCAGCCGCTGGCCGAGAATAACAAAGCCAGGGTTGCACGAATTCTGTACCCCTTCTAAAAAGGACTGGCTGCCGTGTCCTCCTCTTTTCCAGCAGCGCAGCTTTCTGCCTCCCACTTCAATGGAACCAGGATCATGAAAATGCTCCTTTTCCAGGTCTACTCTGTTTTCTTCAATGGCCGCAGCGAGCGTGATAATTTTAAACGTAGATCCTGGCTCATAGTTCGCCCAAACCGGCAGATTCCGGTTATAGACCTCGGGGGAAACCCTCCGGTATTCTTCCGGATTAAAGTCCGGCCGGCTCGTCATGCCCAAAATCTCTCCTGTATTCGGATTCATCGCAATAGCTACGGCGCCGTCCGGATTATATTTTGCCTGAGCAATGTCGAGCTCCCGTTCAATGATGGTCTGAACTTTTGAATCAATGGTCAATTTAAGATTATAGCCATCTTTTGGCCGTTCATAATCATCTGAAAGCGAAGGCATGCGACGTCCCCTTGCATCGGAGAAAAACGAAACATGTCCCTTTGTGCCTTTTAGTTCCTTGTCATAGTAGGCCTCAAGCCCCATCAGCCCCTGATTATCGATACCGGCGAACCCCAGTACATGGGAAAGATAGCTGCCATATGGATAATGTCTTTTGCTGTCTTCTGCAATAAAGACACCGGAGAGATTAAGTTCCCTTACCTGGTTTGCCTTTAGATTGCTGATTTTTCTTCCACCCTGATCCATGCGGATGATGGAAGACCTTTTTGTTATTTTTTTATATACATCAAGCTGGGAAATGTCCAGCACAGCAGCCAGCTTCTTCGACGTTTCCACAGGGTCATTTATTTGTCTGGGGATCACGAAAACAGTAGGGGCACTGACATTGGTCGCCAGCGGCACATCATTCCGGTCGAGGATTTCACCCCGCTGCGGTTCAAATGGAATGTTCCGGCTCCAGGAGTCGAGCGCTTTCCCCGTTAGCCAGTCACCAATTACAAACTGCACATACCCCAAGCGGACACCAATAATAAAAAAGATACAAAGGCCGAAAGTTAATACCAAAATTAATCGCCTACGCACCGTCACATTTGAAACACGCACATGATTACCTCCTCCACATGGCTCGTTCCAATATATGCTTGTACATAGGCGATTAGAACGAAGGACGATGCTGATCAGTCCTTCATTATTTCTATTGAGATGCTCCGCCTTCTTCTTCGTCACTCAGATTGACAGACGGCATTTCAGGCTTTTGGAAATCAACCGTGAGATAATCTTTCTCTTTGACAATTGAACCCTTTTTCAGACTTTGACTAACGGCGTAACCCGTTCCTTTAACCGAGGTGTCCAGGTTCATCATCTTGGAAAATTTCAACACGTCGGAAAGTGACCAGCCTGTAAGATCCGGCATTTGTACATCACCATCCATACGCAAAATGACCCTCTCGCCTGGAAGCAGGCGGGATCCGGCTGCGGGTTGTTGGGAAACAACCTCTTCACCACTTCCCAGCTTCACAGGTTTCATCCCTGAGCTTTTTAATTCACTTTCAGCGGCAGATGACTTTTCATTAGTATAATCATTTATTTTAACCGAGCTGTCTGATACCGCTTTTTTCTCTTTCTTTTCTTCTTCCGGTTCAATATTCATATACTGAAGGCTGTTTTTCATAACGGTTGTAAAAATATCGGCAACCGGGTAGGATCCCAGCTCCGTCGGCTTAAGATGTGGCCGGTCAACCGCTACATAAACTAGAAGTTTTGGGTCATCTTTTGGTGCCATGCCCATGAATGAGAAAATATTTTGCCCCCAGCCATGTGCATATTGGCCGGTCTCTTTATCTACCACCTGTGCGGTCCCCGTTTTTCCGGCAACGGAATACCCTTTGATCTGATAGGGTTTCCCAGTTCCTTTTGTGACAACCGTTTCAAGGATATCTCTTTCCTCTTTTGCTGTTTCAGCCGAAATGGGATTTCCTACAACTTCCGGTTTATGATGCAACAAGACTTTCTTGGTTGCCGGATCGACTACCTTGTCGATGACAAACGGCTTCATCATCTTTCCTCCGTTGGCAATCGCAGTGGCCGCCTGGATCTGCTGGATCGGCGTAACTGTGGTACCTTGTCCAAAGGCTGTAGTAAGCTTTTCAATTTCATAATTATATAGAATTCTTCCTGATTTTTCATTTGGCAAATCAATGCCTGTCGGCTTGTCAAGACCGAACTTTTTCAAATAGTTCAGCAGCCGGTCATAGCCCAGCTTCTCCCTTGCAAGCTTGGAAAACAGAACATTGGAAGAGTTTTGAACTCCTTCATTGAAGGTAATTGTTCCCCATCCTACTTTATTATGATCACTGATCGGACGGTTGTGCGGGATTTTATATTGCCCGGACTTGTACGTTTCGTTGCCGTTGTAAACTCCCTCTTCAATAGCGGCAGCCAGTGTGAAGATTTTCATGGTAGAGCCTGGTTCATATGGATCTGAAATGGCCCGGTTTGTGAAGTCTTTGATGTTCCTCTTGTTTGGATTGAATGCCGGCCTGTTGCTCATGGCAAGAATCTTCCCTGTTTTCGGATCTGCTACAATACCGATAATTTTCTCAGGGTTGTACTTCTTATCGGCTTTGGTCATGGCCTGTTCCAGGACAAGCTGAATCTTTTCATCCAGCGTTAAGTAAACATTTGAGCCGTTTTTAGGCTTTTTCACTTTTTCTTTTGGATCCGGAAGTTTCACACCCTTGGTGTCACTTTTGAAAGACAGGCTTCCATTGGTTTCTTTTAAGTATTTATCAAGCGTCTTTTCAAGCCCCAATGCCCCAGAGATGTCATTTTGTCCGGTTTCATTGGTGTAGCCGAGAACATAAGGGGCAAACGTTTGATTAGGGTAATATCTCTTGGTTTCTTCCTTAAACTCCAAGCCATCAATATTCAGCTTGTCGATTTTTTCCTTTTCGCTGTGGCTTAGCTGTCTTCCGCCCGGCACCTGCACCTCAAAGCGTTTCTGTTTAGAAAGTGTTGTTTCAATTTCATCCGGCTCCCGGTCGAGTATGGGAGCTAACTGCTCAGCCGTCTTTTCAGGATCCTTAATATGAGGAAACTTCTTATCCAGAACGGCATAGAGCGTATAAGACGGAATGTCTTCAGCAAGCGGCTGGCCGCGGTGGTCATAAATCGTCCCGCGGTTTGCATCCAGCGTTTGATACCTTGTCCACTTTTTCTCCGCATAGGCGGCCAAATCAACATTCTCTATATTTTTGGTATAGGCGATATAGAAAAACCTTCCAACCAACACAAAAAAGAGCAGGATAAATACAGCTAATATCGCCCCTGCTCCCCAATTGAATTTAAATTTTTTCTCCATTTTCAACACCTGAATCCCGCTTTAATTTTCCAGCACTTTTACGTTTTTATCGTTAAGGGTCATCCCGAGCTTTTCTTTAGCGATTTTTAGGATTCTGGTTGGATTGCTTAGTTCTTTAACCTGGAGATCAAGGTCGTCCACCACTTTATTTTCATATGAAATGGATTGTTCCACCGATTGAATACTGGAATTTACTTTGTAAATGGAAGCATAACTGGAAACCATAAAAATCGCACCGGCGATCAATAAAAGGGATGCAAAACTCCACAGAATTTTTTCCCCTTTTGTTACACGTGAGGTTCTTACTCTGGGCTGAGCCTGAGGCTGCTGCACATAGGTTTGCTTTGGTTCTTGTTGCTGTCTCTGTGTTTGATACGCTAAATTACTCACCCATAACTCTCCTTTATTTTTGTTTTTCTGCGATTCGCAGTTTGGCCGAACGTGAACGTCTGTTGACATCAATCTCTTCTTCACGTGGTAGTATCGGCTTTCTCGTGATGTTCTTTAACACAGGCTGGTATTCCTCCGGTATGATGGGCAGCCCCGGCGGCAGTGCAGGGCCTGTGCTGTGTTTTTTGATAATCGTCTTACAGGCTCTGTCTTCAAGTGAATGGAATGTGATTACACTGAGCCTGCCTCCCACCGACAGCAATTCAATAGAATTTTCAAGCGCTTCCTCAAATGCATTCAATTCATCATTTACAGCAATCCGTATGGCTTGGAAGGTTCGCTTTGCCGGATGCCCTCCCGTTCTTCTGGCAGGTGCAGGTATTGCATCTTTAATTAATTCCACCAGCTCTCCGGTCGTCTCAATGACATGATTGCTGCGGGCAGCTTCGATTTTCCTTGTGATTTGCTTTGCGAACTTCTCTTCGCCATATTGAAAAATAATTTTAACAAGCTTTTCATATGGCCATTCATTTACAATTTCATGAGCTGACAAAGCTGCGCTTTGGTCCATTCTCATATCTAGCGGCGCATCGTACTGATAGCTGAAACCCCGGTCTGCTTCATCCAGTTGCGGAGAAGAGACGCCAAGATCAAACAGAATTCCATCCACTTTTGTAATTCCACGTTCCTGAAGTTCTTCTTTAATGTAGCGGAAATTGCTTTTGATGATGGTGAAGTTTCCTTCATAATCTTGAAGTGCAGCTTTTGCATGGTCAATGGCCGTGTCATCCTGGTCGAAAGCAAACAAGTGGCCTGATGTCAGTTTTGAGAGTATTAATGCGCTGTGGCCTGCTCCTCCAAGAGTGCAATCAACATAAACTCCGTCTGGTTTCACATTTAGTGCGTCAACGGCTTCTTCTTTCAGTACAGTTATATGGTCAAACATGTTGTTATCCTTCCTTGTATGTAGTCAGAGAGCTTGGGAGGCTACAGGTCGAAGTCCATAAGGCTCTCGGCAATTTCACCAAAAGATTCCTCGGAGGCTGCAAAATAGTTCTCCCAAATCGATTTGCTCCAAATTTCAATTCTATTCGATACACCTATCACTACGCAATCTTTTTCTAGTTTGGCGTATTCTCTGAGCTGTGGAGCTACATTTACTCTCCCCTGTTTGTCCAACTGGCATTCTGCTGCACCGGAAAAGAAGAAGCGGGTGAAAGCTCGTGCATCTTTCTTGGTAAATGGCAGACTTTTTAGCTTTTCTTCAATAACCTGCCATTCTTCCAGGGGATAGCCGAAGATACACTGGTCCATTCCTCGTGTAAGAATAAAGGTTGAGCCCAGGCTCTCACGGAACTTAGCAGGAATGATCATGCGTCCTTTTTCATCGATGTTATGTTGATATTCACCCATGAACATAGGACATCCCCCACTTTCTCCCCTAACTCTACCACAAGGCCCCACTTTCCACCACTACCAAATTATTCGCCGGCAAAAAAAAGAATCCTGCTGTCGCAGCAGGATTTTTTTTAAGGATAATTATGGGTGCTTTTCCTATTCTAAACCTATGGCAGATATACCAGTTTATGCCTGCCATTAAACGACAGGTTTGCATTTGCGAGCTGGCCGATCCAGCCGCTCCCATACCGGTTGATATAAAAGAAGGCATTCCACACTCTTTCCTGAAGCACACTGGAAGGGGCAAGGTCATTTTGAAGCTGATCAAAAACTGAAAGAGGCTCCACAAACTGCTTTCGAACCGCATGGTCCATCTTGGTGTGCAAATAAGCGATTTCTTTTTTAATACGATTCAAATTGACTTCCGATACCTTCTGAAGAGAAGGACTGATTTCGGCTGCCAGGGCCCTCATCCGTTCATGCGCTTTTTCCATTTCAGCAACCGTCTCAGCAAACACCTTCTCCGTTTCATACGGCTTATGGTTGTCATACCACTCTTGTTTACTGGATTCAGTTCCTTGCTCAAGAACCTTTCTTGCGGTTAAGCCGGTTTCTTGCATCTGTTTCTCGTTTTTCTCGGAAATAAGCGTGATGGACAGCCTTGGAACGAGCGGAGGCATTTTAAAGCCAAACAGATGAAAAACTTCTTTCAAGGCAGACCAGTAGGCAATTTCACCGGAACCTGCTATAAAAGCCAGGGTTGGAAACAGGCTTTCCTGCATGACTGGGCGTGTAACCACATTGTTGCTGAACAATTCTGGTTTATCCTTGGTACAGGCTAAAAGTTCCTGTGAACGATACGATACTTCGTTGTTTTTCGTATGAAAATCTCCATTATCGTTTCGGAAAATCAGCTGCCGCTCCTGATTATGGTAAGTAAACAGATGGGCATTATTTTCCTGAAGCTCCATCGGAGCAGGCAGCCCTATTTCTTCAAGCTTCCCCATTCCTCTTACAAATGCCTGATCAAGCTCTTGGTTCCGGGACACCATTTTTTCCAGCATTCCGGACTGAAGCCGCTTGAAATGAGGTTCACCCGAATCCACCACAATTAACCCGAACTCCCCAAACAATTCTGATATAAACTGGGCAAATGAATGAACCACAGTTTTTGAGGAAAGAAAGGTTTCTTTAACCTTGGAAAGAAGTTGTTTGGTTTCAGCCGTCTCTCCGAATTCCCTAAAAACAGATTCAGCCCACTCGGCCGCTTTCCCGCTGTCCCATTCCATTAATGTGGCAGACGTTTTCAAAGCATTCAGAGGAGGTAATGAAAGTTTATCCGGATGACCATTTTTCAGGACATTCACATGGTTGATTTCATCATAATCATGATCTTCCCCCGCAATCCAGAACACAGGGACAACAGGAACTCCGAGCTGGCGTTCCTGCAATCTGGCAAATTGTATGATACTGATGCACTTATGAACAGTAAGAAGTGGCCCGGTCAGCAGTCCGGCCTGCTGACCGCCGATAACAGTTACGGTTTTCGGATCTTTCAGTTTGTCAATGTTACGCATTGTTTGTTTTGAACAGGAAAATTGAAAATTATAATCAGAAAGATAATTCGCCAATTTTTCCCGTTCAAACTCCCGGCTGTTGAGATCCCGGATTCTTTGTTCCATGATATCCTGAGAATACCGCGGATAGTCATAGAGGTGCTCCACTTTAGGGTCAGCAGCTGAATAAGATGATGCTATTTGATTTTTATCTTGCAGAGGGAATTCATCGATCCTCATAAAAGTACGTCCTTTCTCTATGTATGCAACTGCTTATAGAGTATAGCAAACTAAAGTATCTCCACCAAAATGAAATGCTCGGCGTTTTCAGGCAATCGTAAATTCTTACTGTCACTGTATGCAAAAGAAGGAGCAGCCATCACCTGATCACTCTTTGTTCTTTAGCTCAAGTGCTTTTATGCCGTAATAAACAAACGAGGTATACGGGAGCTCAATACCCATGTTTTGCCCCAGTGACAGCACATAGCCGCTGATTGCGTCTATCTCTGTCTCCTGGCCCTGTTCAATATCCCTCAGCATGGATGACCGGTTTTCCCCAGTTTGTGTGCATATTTTCTGAACATACGACCACAGGTACTCTCGATCACTTCTTCCAAGTGAGGTACAAGCTTCTTCAAAAGTCCTTTCCGCCAATCGTTTTAGGTGCGGGTTGGACATTACTTCACCATTTTTTACACCAAACAGCGCAGTAACGGGGTTGATCACACTGTTTGCTACCAGTTTTGCCTCCATAATTCCATTTAATCTCTCTGAAGGCTCCACTTCAAATCCATACTGTTTCATTCTTTCCCAAAACAGCATCTCAATGCTTCCTTTAATGGAAGCTGCTTTCACCTTTCCCCAGCCGGTATGATGTATCCTGTTTTCACCCGGTTTACTTACACCGTGCTCCACTACCGCTGCGATAATATTGTCCTGAGGCAAGCTATGCAGCTTTTCAATATGACCCATCCCGTTCTGAACGAAAACCAGTGTGCTCTTCTGAAGTTCAAGTTTATGGCAGAGTTCATGAATGACAGTTTCCAGCCTGTTCTGCTTCACACAAACCACTACATACTCCGGTACTTCATGGTAATCAGACAGAATTGAGGCACGCAAACGGTACTTTTTCTCTTCTTCTTTTTCCGCTTTTACGATGATTCCTTCATGATTCAGAAGATTTGCTTGATCTTTTGTTCGTGTACATACTGTTACTTCAAATCCTGCGTGAGAGAAAAAGGATGTAAAAAGCAATCCCACGGCTCCCCCACCTATTACCGCAATCCTCATTCTGCTCATCCCCCGTCTTTTTGCTATTTTCTTTATCTTAGCACAAGGAAAGGTTGAAATTAGTGTTTGAAAACTATCAAAGGGGTATTCCTTCCGTGAACGAAGAAGGCTCCTCTGCCTGCGGCAGCGGAGCCTTTTATTGAATTATACAGGGTAAACGGGATGCTTTCTCTCACTGAATACCATTTCTTTTGAATCTAAGAAAACAAGTCGCTGATAAAGCGTTTCTCTTAAATGAGATGGTTCGACAATATCATCAATGATCAGTTCGGATGCCAGCTTATAAACGTCAATATGCTCTTTATACTCTTGCTGCTTTTGCTGAACGTACATCACGCGTTCTTTCGGATCTTCAATTTCATTAATCTTGTTGGAGTAAACTGCATTAACTGCAGCCTCCGGTCCCATTACAGCAATTTGCGCTGTCGGCAGGGCGATGCAGCAGTCCGGTTCAAAAGCAGGACCAGCCATCGCATAGAGACCCGCTCCATAAGCCTTCCGTACAATAACGGAGATTTTTGGAACGGTAACATCGCTCATTGCGGCAATAAGCTTTGCCCCGTGGCGGATAATTCCCGCCCGTTCCACTTTTGTACCGATCATGAACCCCGGTACATCCGCAAGAAACAGGACTGGGATGTTAAACGCATCGCACAGTGTAATAAATTTAGCAGCTTTATCCGCAGAGTCAACAAACAGCACGCCGCCTTTTACTTTTGGCTGGTTGGCGATCAATCCTACCGCCCGCCCCTTTATCCGTGCAAAGCCGGTGACAAGTTCGGCAGCGAAAAGTTTTTTGATTTCAAAAAAGCTGCCTTCATCCGCCACTCTGTTGATCAATTCGTACATATCGAATGGGACGTTTTGGTTTTCAGGTACGATCTCGCCAATTTCCCTGCCTGGCACCGGCGGTTTTTCCTCTGTAATTTTTGGTTTATGTTTGTAATTTGCCGGAAAATAGGTTAAATAGGTTCTGGCGTAAGTGATGGCTTCCTTTTCGTCAACGGCGAGAATATCGCCGCATCCGCTTACTGAACAATGCATTCTTGCTCCGCCCATTTCTTCAAGCGTCACTTTTTCACCAATTACTTTTTCCGCCATTCTTGGTGACCCAAGATACATGGAAGCATTTTGATCCACCATGATCACCACATCACAAAATGCAGGGATATATGCCCCTCCTGCCGCGGAAGGTCCAAACAGCAGGCAGACTTGGGGAACCATGCCGGACATCTTCACCTGGTTATAAAATATTCTTCCTGCTCCCCGGCGGTTGGGAAACATATCAATTTGATCTGTGATCCGGGCACCTGCCGAATCAACCAAATAGAGCATGGGAACCTTCAGGCGCTGAGCGGTTTCCTGAATACGGATGATTTTTTCCACTGTCCTGGCTCCCCATGATCCCGCTTTAACCGTTGAATCGTTAGCCATGGCGCAAACGGTCTGGCCGTTAATTTTTCCCGTTACTGTAATGACCCCGTCTGCCGGCAAATCACCCGCTTGGTTGTTTGCGAACAATCCATCTTCTTCATAAAACTCCCCATCATCAAATAATAGAGAAAGGCGTTCTCTGGCAAACAGTTTATTTTGAGAAGCATTTTTGGCGTGATACTTTTCTGACCCGCCTTCCTTAATCTTGCTCACAACTGTTTCATATGACAAATCTGTTTTTGTAGAATCCATGGTATCCCTCCGTTTGCATTAAAGAGTGAGCGCTCGTTCAGTTTATATTTAGCCCATTAGGCCAAAACGACCAGCACGTCTCCTTCATTGACAAAATCTCCAACCGCTACCTTTATTTCCTCTACCGTACCTGCCGTTTCCGCTTCAATAGGAATCTCCATTTTCATGGATTCAAGAACAACCACACTTTGGCCAGCAGCCACTTCATCTCCTTGTGAAACCGCAATATTCCATACTGTACCTGCCATTGATGCTGTAACTTGTTTCATGTTCAAACACTCCACTCTTAATTTTTTTGTTCAATCAGCTGAGGTTTTTCAGTTAAAAAACCCGTAGTATAGTTTCCTTTTTGAAAATCGGTATCTTCCAATATTTTTTTGAACAGCGGTGCGTTGGTTTTGATTCCTTCCAAATGGAACGAATCAAAGAAGTCTGAGGCCCTCTTGAGACATCCTGACCTATTGGAATCGCTTACAATAATTTTCGCAATCATTGGATCGTAGAACGGAGAAACTGTATTTCCTTTTTCATAGCCTGCGTCGATCCTGATTCCCTCTCCATCCGGAAAGCGCAGATCCTTGATCTTCCCTGGAGACGGAAGGAACTTTGCCGGATCTTCCGCATACAATCGGAATTCAATACTATGCCCTTGCTGTTGTACCTCACTTTGCAGGAGGGCCAGCGGTTTTCCTTCTGCCGTTTGGATTTGCCATCTTACCAGATCAAGCCCAGTGGTCATTTCGGTAACTGGATGCTCAACCTGAAGCCGGGTGTTCATCTCCAAAAAATAAAAATTTCCGTTTTCATCGACAATAAATTCGACCGTGCCGGCATTGGTGTAAGATACCGACTGAGCTGCCTTTACTGCGGCTCTTCCCATCTCCTCCCGCAATTGCTCTGTTAAATACGGTGATGGAGATTCTTCGATTACTTTTTGATGACGCCTTTGTATTGAGCAGTCTCTCTCAAATAAATGGATTATATTTCCATTCTGGTCCCCGAATATCTGTACTTCGATATGCCGTGCCGGACTGATGTATTTTTCAATAAACATGCGGTCATTGCCAAAATACATTTTAGCCCGCTGCTGAGTGGACACAAATTGTTTTTTCAGGGTTTCTTCATTGTCACATTTCACCATGCCGATTCCGCCGCCCCCAGCGCTCGCCTTCAGCATTACAGGGTAGCCTATTTGGCGCGCAATGGCAATGGCTTCATCTCCATCGTTGATTGGATCGGTCGTTCCCGGCACTACCGGAACCCCCGCTTTTTCCATCGTTCGTCTTGCCTCTACCTTATCTCCCATGGCTTCTACTACTTGCCATGAAGGACCGATAAACGCGATTCCCAGCTCTTCTATTTGTTTAACAAATGCTCCATTTTCAGAAAGGAAGCCGTAGCCCGGGTGGATGGCGTCCACATTTTCTTTTTGAGCAATTTCAACGATTTTGTCCTGATTCAGATAGGACTTAACAACCGGAGACTCCCCAATATGATAGGCGCGTGTGGCCTGCTGTACATAAGGTAAATCTTTGTCTGCATCAGAATATACCACTATGGATTCGATCCCCATCTCCTGACAGGTGCGCACGATCCGGGCTGCGATTTCTCCCCTGTTTGCGATTAGTATTTTTTTCACTATATATCCTCCCTTCGCTGCCTAAATAAGCTATTTCGACAAAAGCAGGCAAGATTCCTTTTCAGGAAGCGCCAACAAAGCGAATATTTCTTTTTTAAAGAATTTTTAGCATAATTAGTATATACTAAAAGAGAGATCTTCAACAGAGTCATTAGAGGGGGAACTGAAAATGAACACCAAAGAAAAGTACGCAGTAAAACGTTTGGTAGTCAATTATAAAACGCTCGAAGAGTTCAAGCAGTTCAAGGAATACGGGATCCAGGAGCTGTCCATGCTCGAAGACCTTCAGGAGAACATTATTGAAAATGACAGTGAGTCTCCATTTTACGGTATTTATTTTGGCGACAAATTGGTTGCCCGAATGAGTTTATATCGGATTGAATCTGCTTACGACCGTTATTTTAGCCCTCCACAGGACTATTTTGAATTATGGAAGCTTGAAGTACTGCCTCAATTTAAAGGCAAAGGCTACGGAAGAGCGCTAGTTCAATTTGCGCAGTCATTCAACCTTCCAGTCAAAACGAATGGCAGACAGCAGTCAAGCGGTTTTTGGGAGAAGATGGGGTTCGAAGCGGTTACGTATAATGAGGAACGCGACCGGGGGGAAAATCCATATGTCTATTTTCCGAAGGGTGTTACCGAACAAACTCATTAAGCCTATTTCAGGACAGCAAAAAGATGGCGGATTCGCCATCTTTTTTATTTTTCCAGTTTCTGCAGCCCTTCCACCTGAAACATGAGGGAACCCGATTCTTCCTCTGTCCCCACAAACTTCCGGGCACGGTCCATAATTTCAATAAGGGCCTTGTAGTCCTCACATACCAGCTTATATTCATGGTTCAGTTTTTCAAGATGGGTCTGGTACTTTGTATTCTGGGACTTTAACTCTTCCACCTGGCTCCGAAGCTTGATCAGTTCTTGATCAGAACGCCTCTCTTCAGACGTTTTAAAATTCTTCAGAAAAACAATAACATCGTCCAATGACAAAATCTTCTCTTTTGCAGCCATATATTCTTGCTGCTTTACCGGCTGATCCAGCATATGGACATCGCTTTCCTCAGGAACAACCTTTCCTTTACTTCTTTCTTTTCTCTGCCTTTTGGCAATGGCAATTGCCGATTCATACCGTTTGCGAATAAGCGAATTCCATCTGAACCCACAGGCCGCAGATGTTCTCGAAAGTTTTTCTCCAACTTCTTCAAACGCTGCAAGCTGAGTGCTGCCTTCCCTGATATGGCGCAGAACTACTTCTGCTAGCAATACATCTTCTTCCTGGTTCCAAGCATCCTGGCGAACTACAGTCAACCTAATCCCTCCATCGTTTATGTCGTTTTTACATAGATATGCTATTACTAGATAAGATAGACTTTAGTTCTAGTAAGATGAACGTCTCCATCGTACGTTTCCCATTCGCCAGGATACTATACTTAGTATTTCAGACAGTGATGAAGCTTTAAATATTATTGTTAAAGAAGGCTGAAACCGCATGGTGATGAACATCCGATTCCCATAGTCTGGCACACGCTTTTATTTCATCCTCCACTCTTTGGTCGATGTTTCTCCCCTGCAGGCTGTCCAGGTATATTTTTTTATACGCCTGGAGAACTTCAACCGCATGTTCTGTATATCTGTTCAAATAGCTGCAGCATTCCTCAACAAGGCTTCCATTTTTGATTAAATACTGTAAAAATCCTTTTTCTGATGCTTGCTTGGCAGTGATTTTCCCGGCTGACCACAATAAATCCAGTGCCTGTATCTTCGGGATTCTCTCCATCAGATAGGTGCCTCCTCCCCATCCTGTTGTAATCCCCAGTGTTCCCTGAATAAAACCAACCTTTGCATTTGCAGACGCTATTCGCAGGTCACAGGCTGCGGCAATCTCACACCCCCCGCCCACTGCCGTACCATTAAGGAGTGCGACTGTCGGCTTTGGAAAATAGAAAAGCTTTTTTAAAACGTCTCCCATCTTGGATAGCATGCTATATGCCTCATCAGCGGTTTTCAAGCCCGAAAACGCTCTCAAATCTCCTCCGGCACAAAACACATCATGACCTGCTCCCCTGATCACAAGAATTTTAATATCGCCGTCATGGCGGGCATGTTCTATGTAATTCTCCAACAGCTTAATGACTTCAAAATCCACTGCATTTCTAACGTGCGGCCTGTTGATTGTGATCCAGCCTATGTCTTTTTTGGTTTCATACAGAACTTTTGGCATGATAATTCCCCCTTCGCTTCATCCATATAGTTCGTTTTTTTACCAATAAACTCCTTTAAACAAGCAAAGAGTTCAGGATTGGTGCTAAAAAATAAAAAAACAGGAAACCTCATGAGGCTTCCTGTTTTTCATTATTTGCTGATTACTTCTTTTCCTTTGTATGAACCGCATTCACGGCACACTCGGTGAGATAGTTTGTATTCTCCACATTGTGGACATTTTACCATACCAGGCATTTCAAGCTTGACATGCGTACGACGCTTTGCTTGGCGGGTTTGGGAAGTTCTGCGAAAAGGTACTGCCATGTTATCCACCTCCTTAAAAAAGATATGGGGCTCGAACATTTCAAATCCCCAATTTTTTACGAATTGTCTTTGTCAAAAAACTTCGCAAGATCTGCAAGTCTCGGATCAATCCGGTTCTTGCGGTCTTCTTCTGTAACGACCTGCCATCCTTCTCCCTCAGGCGGTGCCTTTTTATCCGGCGCATTTGGCCCGGCAACCACCTTGATCGGCTTTTCAAGCAGAATTTGCTCTTGTATATAGGGCATCAGATCGAGAAAGTGACCTTCTACAGAATGAAGGTTCTCCTCATCCACCGGTACCGTATAGGAAGGATCAAGAAGAAAGATTTCGGTTGTTTTTATCGAAAAAGGAAAATGGACATCAGCTAATGTATTCGCACAAGGAAGCGTCATTTCTCCCTGAATGTTCAGGTAAAAGGTAGCTCTTTGCTGATTTACATCAGCATGTCCGCTAACATGAACCGGCGGTATATCGCGTATTTCTTTATCAAGCGACTTTAGTTCACTTGCATCAACATACTCATCAAATTCAAGCGGTTTTCGATAAAAGTTCTTTAATTCCTGTAGTGACCATTTCATATCGTTTCACCTCAAGGCAACAGTAATAATTATATCGGCCATAAAGAGAAATGTCAACATAATATCTTTACAGCATATTCTTTCAAGCTTACGCATTTACAGTTAAAATAAAAGTACCATTACAGCAATCAACAAGGAGGCAGATCATGAAGGCCTGCGGCATCATCGTTGAATACAATCCTTTTCATAACGGTCATTCTTATCATTTACAACAATCAAAAAAACAAACACAGAGCGATTGCATAATCGCAGTCATGAGCGGCAATTTTCTTCAGCGGGGAGAACCAGCCATTATTTCCAAATGGGAAAGAGCAAAAACAGCCCTTATGGGCGGAGCGGATCTTATTATAGAACTTCCCTATTTGTTTGCAGTGTCGCCTGCTCCGGTTTTCGCAAAAGCAGGAGTCAGACTGCTTCAGGCCTTAAGAGCAGAGGCTCTTTGTTTTGGAAGCGAATCCGGAAATATTGATTTATTTTACCATACGATCTCGCAATTGGAGAAGCAAAAGGTTTTATATGATGAAGCTTTCCAATCCTACAGCAAGCAGGGCTATTCCTTTCCCAAGGCTTCCTCCCTCGCAGCCGGTTCCCTGTCATGGGAGTCGGAGGCTCTGGATTTATCTTTACCAAACAATATTTTGGGAATGGAGTATGTAAGAGCCATGGCTGACAGTCATGCTCCAATGGAAGCACATACCATTAAACGGATTGGCGCGTCATTCCACGAAGAACGTATTGACGCTCACCAGATTGCCAGCGCCACCTCCATCCGAAAAACCCTGAACAGTTCCCGTAAGCCTTCCGTATCTTCCATTGAGGGAGCAGTTCCTTCCTACACATCAGAGGCCCTTTCACACTACATGGAAGAAAACGGACAGTTCACCACATGGGATTCATTGTTTCCACTCTTACGTTACAAGCTGCTGGCCACACCTGCAGTAGAGCTGCGGAAACTTTATGAAGTTGAAGAAGGCTTGGAATACCGGTTAAAGGAGACGATCCGGCATGCCGATTCCTTTCATACCTTCATGACCGCTTTAAAGACGAAACGGTACACCTGGACAAGGCTGCAGCGTATGTGTCTGCACATCCTTAACCACATCTCTCGACCGGATGCGGAAGCTGCTTTAAAAGAAGGTCCGCCTTACGTCCGGATTCTGGGAATGAGCGATGTGGGTCAACGTTATTTAAATACTGTAAAAAAACAGGCCGACCTTCCTGTTCTTACGACTCTTTCCAGACTGCAAAACCCGTTGATTGAGCTGGAACAGCGAGTATCAGCCGTTTACTTTGGTGGTTATCCACAAGAAATCATCACAAAAAAAATAAAGGAGGAATACAGCACTCCTCCTTTACGCTTCCAAAGAAGCAAGGGTCAATTTATTTGACCCCTGCTTTTTGTTTTAATTTTTTCAAATAACTGATTGCATCATCCATTTTCTTAACCGGGACAATCTTCATGGACGTATCGATGTCCTTGGCAGCCTTAACGGCATCCTTATAATTATTGTCGCTTACCGGTGCGAAGAAAATTTTAGCTCCTGCTTTGTCTGCGGCAACCACCTTTTGCTGGATGCCGCCAATCGGGCCGACCTCTTCGTTGATATTCATCGTACCAGTACCGGCAATTTTATGGCCTTTTGTCATGTCTCCCTCTGTTAATTGGTTCAAGATTTCAAGAGAGAACATTAGCCCGGCCGATGGTCCGCCGATTTCGCTTGTTTTTATGTTGATTGGCGGGTCCACCTTAATTTCAACGTCAGTTACCGGATATGTAATACCAATTCCCGCTCGTTTTTCATTATTCTGGCTTAGTTTTTTCGGGAATTTTTTAAGTGCAACGGTACGGTTCAGCTTTTTCTTGCCTCTTTGCACCTTCAGCTTCACCTTATCTCCCGCTTTCTTACCAGCCAGCCGTTCCAAGAGCTCCTCTGTTGTTTTAACAGGTTTTCCTTCGAGCTCTACAATTTCGTCACCGACTTTCAATTTCCCTTCAGCCGGCATGCCGGAAATAATTCCGGTAACATAGACACCTTTGCTGATAATATCCACTTTCTTTCCAGCTTTACGATACGCCACAACGGTAGCTGCATGTTGGGAGTCCTGCATCATTTGCAGCTGGCGCTGATTGTATTCCTCGTCTGTTTCGTCTTCTGCCCTGACATTATTTGCCGGAAGCAGCTCTCTGTAGTCACTCACCTTTGCATACAGATACTGAGGTATATTCGCTTTGCCGATCCTGACAGTAGTCAGCATAAAGCTCCCTTGCTCTTTATCCCCGCCTTTGACGTGAATAATCGGTGCCAGTTCATTGGCACTTCCGGGTGATGTTACGTAGTAAGGCAAAGGGTACAATCCAATCACCAGGGCAATCACAATGATGCCAATCAGTGAAAGCCTATTGACCCATCCCGTTTTACGGGGATTCTGAATATCTTTCATGATGGTTCTCCTTCCAGGTCTCGATTTTATGCTTAATGCTGTCAATTTTTCTTTTTCCGGCCTCTTCCCCGATCGCTATGATTTCGTTCACGTTTTTAAAAGCGGTGGAACTGAATTGTTCAACCATGGGCCGCACCATTATATCAGCAGAGATTTCATGATACCGTACAATCTCTCTTTGCATAATATCAATGCTCTGAACAATCACATCCAAAATGGAAGCCATCTCAGGCTGGGCTTTAAAATGGGAAATGTCCACAGCCACCACAATATCCGCGCCCATTTCCCTGACGACAGCAGCAGGCACACGTTCAATGACTCCCCCGTCGACCAACAGCCTGCCGTCTATTTTTTCGGGAACGAAGATACCGGGAATAGAAATGCTGGCCCGGACTGCTTCAGCGATCGGCCCATTTCGAAAAACGATCTTTTCACCTTTGATCAGGTCTGTAGCAACAATGGAGAGTGGAATAATGGTATCCTCTATCCTTTTATTTTGTGTAAGGAGCCGGATCAATTCCTTTATTTTTTTGCCTGAAACAAAACCCATTTTCGGAACTGTATAATCCATATAATACTTTCTTTTAAACAAAGTTGCCATTTTTATGAGATTTTCATTATTATGGCCCATTCCCACCATTGCTCCCACAAGGGCACCCATGCTGCTGCCCGCAATCATGTCGATGGGAATTTCCGCTTCACGAAGCGCTTTAATCACACCAATATGTGCAAAGCCCCGCGCTCCTCCTGAACCTAGTGCCAAACCGATAATTGGCCTGTGCATTTGGGTTACCTCCTAACTGTTGTCCTTTTTAAGATATGGTCTAAAAACGTAAGCTATACGTATAAATGTAAAGGATGGACAAGGGATGTAACGATAGAGTCGTTCTTTATAATCGGGGGGATCAACGTGAAGTGGAATTTTTATAAATCGATCGCTCTTTCAGTCGCGGCGGTTATACTCGCAGGATCAGTGATGGTATTTCCCAAAGAGGCCTTTGGCGCCTCTTTGAGCGGATTAAAATTGTGGTGGGAAGTGGTTTTCCCTTCTCTTTTACCCTTTTTTATTCTTTCTGAAATCCTGATCGGGTTTGGAGTGGTTCATTTTTTTGGTGTACTCTTCGAACCCCTTATGCGCCCATTGTTCAGAGTGCCGGGATCAGGAGGTTTTGTGTGGGCCATGGGCCTTTCATCCGGCTTCCCGGCAGGGGCAAAACTTACCGCGAGATTATGGCAGGAAAAACAAATTACAACCATTGAAGCCGAACGCCTCGTCTCTTTTACAAATTGTTCTAATCCCCTCTTCATTTTTGGTGCGGTTGCGGTAGGTTTTTTTAACAATCCCTCCCTTGGCATAGTACTTGCATTGAGCCATTACGCAGGAAATTTACTTGTCGGGCTTGCCATGCGGTTTCATGGCAGCAGGCGCGCAAAAGAAAAGGATAATCCCTCCCCATTGCACAGGGTTCAGCCGCTTCGCGCCTTGCAAAAAATGCATGAGGCAAGGCTTGCTGATGGCCGTCCGATCGGAAAGCTGTTGGGAGATGCTGTTCAGTCCTCGATTTCAACCCTTTTTATGATCGGCGGATTTGTTATTTTATTTTCAGTGATTAATCGGGTATTGAGCCTCCTGTCAATTACCCCGCTATTTTCTACTATCCTGGAGAAGGCTCTTTCCCTTTTTTCTATTTCAGGGTCACTCAGCTATCCCTTTATTTCAGGACTATTTGAAATTACAATGGGAAGCAAACTGGCGAGCCAAAGTCCTTCCCTCTTGATACAGCAATGTATTGTTGTCAGTTTCATCCTTGCCTTCAGCGGATTTTCGGTTCAGGCTCAAGTGGCAAGTATCCTATCGGAGACCGATATCTCATTCCGGCCTTTCTTTCTGGCCAGACTGCTTCATGGCTTTTTTGCTTCGGCCCTTTCCGCCATTCTGTATCCTGCATTTCTCTCCCCGCATTCAAAATCAGCCATCGCTGTATGGGCGGACGGGCAGCTAATGCAGTATCCCTGGTCTCAGTATTATCATTACTTCCTGCAAATGGGATCCCTGCTGACGCTTACCGCTTTAATCCTATCTATATTCCTGTGGGGGCTAAAACACTCCAAAGAGAAAAAGCACCCCCGTTTTCATTAACGGGGAGTGCCAAATTTTTCTTTCAATGCATTTTCGACCACAGGAGGAACAAGGTCGGCTACAGAAGCATGATACTTTGCAGCTTCTTTTACGATACTCGAGCTTAAAAAGGAGTATTGATTATTTGTCATCATAAAAAAGGTTTCAATTTCTTCATTCAGCTTTTTGTTGATTGACGCAATCTGCATTTCATACTCGAAATCCGAAACCGCCCGAAGCCCTCGTAAGATGACATTGGCCCCTATACTTTTTACATAATCAATTAAAAGGCCGCTAAAAGAATCTACCCGCACATTGGGAAGGTCTTTTGTTGCCTCCTGCAGCAAAAAAATTCTCTCTTCCACAGAAAACAGCGGCTTTTTACCTTGATTGTTGGCCACCACAACGATTACTTCATCAAATACACTGGCTCCGCGCCCTATAATATCCAAGTGTCCGAGGGTAACAGGATCAAAGCTTCCCGAACACACTGCTTTTTTATTCAATGCAACCACCTCATGATCTCTTTTTCAGGCATGATATTTCTCTATATTTCCCGGTCTTGCATCCGGTATAGTGATATGGTCGTACTGCCGTAGCTTTCCTTTCTTACTTTCTCCAATTTTCCGATAGCGTCAGGCAGACGAACAGACGGATCATGCTCTGCCACCACCTGAACATCTTGGTTCAATAAACCGTATTCAACTAGTTTTTCAATATCTTCGGCAATACGCTGCCGGGCATAAGGCGGATCAAGCAAAACAAGATCAAAGGTAAATTCCCTTTTTTTTAGGGCCTTCAAGGCACGATGCGACTCTATTTTGTATACCTCACTCTGTTCTTCATAGCCGCATGCCTTCAGATTGGTTTTAATAACTTCAGTCGCTTTTGAATCCCGATCCACGAAGATGATCTTGTCCATCCCCCTGCTCAGCGCTTCAATTCCGAGGCCGCCGCTCCCGCCGTACAAATCCAGTCCAAGGCCACCCTGGAAATAAGGTCCGATTATATTAAATAGGGATTCTTTTATTTTGTCTGTTGTGGGGCGTGTTCCTTGCCCCGGCACAGCCTTCAGTGGCCGTCCTTTGCATTCACCAGAAATGACTCTCATTTTTCCACACCTTACCGTTCATAGTTACTTGTCTGTAGTTCTTCATTATCCTATCACAAATTTTTTTAAATAAACACTGCAACCCGTATAGAAAATGTCCGCCCGGCCATACTAAAGATAACAACATCCCTAAGATGTTGTTGCCAACCGCGGAGAAGACTTACTTCCCCATAAGTTCTTCCTCCGGTTTCTCCTCTCCCATCGCCTTAACGATAGTGATTGTTTACTAATCCTAAAGGCACCCCGCAGACGATCTGCGGGGTTTTTTTATCCTTGTATGCCCCGTATTCCGCTCTCTTTTCAGCCTGTACCTTCTATGATACAGTTTTATATATGAAGGAGGCTTTATTTACTTATGATCCAGCGATTTATTGAACTAGGTGAAGGATATTCCGATATTTACGAACTTTTGGAGATTGCCCGTTCCAACGAAAAAAGAATCAGCCAATTGCTCTGCCTGAAGACCGAGGTAAACGGACGAACGCAAGCCTCGTTACTTGTTGTTCTTCATCCTGCACCGGAAGGGAATTTTCAACCTCTCTACATGTGCCGTGAAGGTGTTCCCGTTCCATCCAAGCGCTATGAGCTGTTTGAAGAGCTGTCCAAAGACACTGAGAAGGACATAATCACCTTTGACGTTAAGCCCTCTGGCACCTTTCAGGAAAAGGAGCTTTACTATCATTACCTTACAGGCATCTTGCGATTGAATTACCTGATTCCACCGTTAACGTAATAATTTTTTATGTAAAAAAGATGAC
The DNA here is from genome assembly GCF_030418125.1 of Fictibacillus fluitans. Taxonomy (GTDB): domain Bacteria; phylum Bacillota; class Bacilli; order Bacillales; family Fictibacillaceae; genus Fictibacillus_C; species Fictibacillus_C fluitans. The sequence goes on from NZ_JAUHTR010000001.1 coordinate 744,601, forward strand.
CCCTTCCAAAATCCGTGGGTCATCACTTTTTATAATCCCATTTTGTAATCGTATTCCTTTGCTTTATCCGGGATTTTGCTCTCATATTCTGTTTTAATTTCATGTTTGTGGGATCTCTTGACTTCTTTTACGAAATGAAGGGATTCCAGTTTGTTGGCTACTTCATCAAGTTTTGCAGCATCACAATAAATGACGGCATATTTCATTCGTTTTGAAATGTAATGGACATTTCCGTACCGCCGCAGCTGCTTGGAAAATTTCAGAGAATGCAAATAGACCGCAAGACCCATTCGATTACCTATCATAATGTACTCCTTTAACACCATCTTTTCATTAGTCTAGCATGATTAAGAGCGCCCTGCAATTTAATCCCAAATTGGAAAGGGGAAAGCAAAATGAATCTCGATGATATATGGACCCGTTTTCTTGAAGCATTCAGCCAGGCTGACTTTATCGTTTCCGTTGAAAAAAAATTAGTTGCCGGGCTCCCGTTCCTTTATATCGTGGCCGGGAACACTGTATCTTCAGAGATCATTGAAGAAACGATTAAACAGGAAGCCATCCATGCAATGAAAGGAAAGCGGCTTAATGCCGAAATCATCTTCGTGCGAAAAGAGGCTTCACTGTTTGTTTACCGTTTTCGGTTTCTTGTTCCACAGGAAAAAATGTTTTGCTGCGGCAACCTTTGCGAAGATTGTATACGCTACCAAACAGCTACATGAAATAAGAGCTCTATTGAGCTCTTATCCGCAGCTGCACCCGCCTCCGCTTCCGCAGCCTCCAGCACAGCTTTTTGAATCAAAAAAGGGATTTCCAGTAGGAACTTTAATATGCTCAGATACCCCGCCGGCAATAAGCGAGCTGCATTCGTTCAGCAGACTCTCAAGCTCCTTCTCGGCTTTTTTAAAGCTGGAGATTGTTTCGTTAAAGTCAAGCTCCCGTTTCAACACCCTCACATTCGTGGATACTGTTTTATAGTCAGGGTGGTATTTTCCAAACCGCTGAACTTCTTCATACAGTTCTTTCACCTTGTTGAATTCCTTGATCAATTTTTGTGCTTCTGTATCTTGTTCCAAATTATATTTACTCACCCGGTATTGAATGGCAGCCTCTGATTCGGCTATCATTTTCCCGAGAAAATAGGACTCATCCAAAAGACTTATGTCTAATACTGTTCCCAGCATCCTCTCACTCCTTGATGGGGTTTCCTTAAATTAGATATTTCTATCATTATAACTGAATATGAAACGAGTTAAAAGGAAAATAGCCTTTGGGATTGACTGCGATCTCCAAAAAAACGTATAATACTCTCGTTTGTATGATACTGAGAGTGAGGACAAGAATGAAACTTGTAACGTTTAACCCCTTCCGGACGATTGGCATTCCCAATATCCAATATGTAAAACCTGATCATATGTTCAAAGAACTTGAAAAGATAAAACATGCGGATTTTCTATTATTTCCTGAAAACTGGCAGGTTAACTCCCTGGTTTATGGAACGAAAAAAAGAATTTTCCCAAGCATTGAAAGCATCCAGCTCGGATACAGCAAAATGGAAATGACGAGAGCGCTGTGGACGGTGTGTCCCGAGAATGTACCTTATACTGAGATCCTTGGAAACTCAAAAGAAAGCAGACGAAAGGTGCTGGAAACCTTTCCTTTCCCGTTTGTCGCTAAAGAAATAAGAAACTCCATGGGAAAAGGCGTTTTTCTTATTAACAATGAAGAAGACTTTGAGAAGTATGCAGCAGCGAACGATGTCCTATATGTTCAGGAATATTTGCCGATCGACCGTGATCTCCGGGTATGCGTTGTAGGAGAAGAGATCATCGGCAGTTATTGGCGCATTGGAAGCAATGGTTTTCACAACAATGTCAGCCAGGGAGGCTCCATTTCCTTTGACCAGATTCCGGAAGAAGCCTTGGAGCTTGTCCTTCAGATCGCCAAAGCACTGAATATCAACCATGCGGGATTTGACATCGTGGCCGTAAATGGCAAGTACTATATTCTTGAATTCAATGTTCTGTTTGGAAACCAGGCATTCCATCATCTTGAGGTTTCTCCCGAGAAAAAAATTTATGATTACCTGTTAAGGATGGAAAACCAGAACTAATATATTTTTCTTTTATTTTAAGGAGAAGCCTATTTTGTTATAGGTCTTCTCCTTTTCCCATCATGCTTAAAAAGTCCATCATGAGTCCCACCGTTTTCACCTGATTGTGAAACTTATCGATTCGCTGGCCAAAGGTTCTTCCAAAGAAAACATCCGCTTCCTTTACCATTACTTCCAAAAGCATGGGGTTTCTTGAAAGGTCTCTGTACCATTTAGGCTGCTCCCTCATAAAAAACTTTAAGTCCGGCCTGCTGTGCAGATAATCAATGATTTCTTTCCTCATCGGTCACACTCCCCTTAGTCTTTATATGCTGAAAAATAATTCTCTTTTGATGTGGATGACGGACTCTCATACGTTTTAGAGCCTTGAAATTGTTTTATTAGCTGATGAATCCCTTCAATTGCACCGCTGAACTGCGCTAAATGCTGGCCAATTTCACTGACATTTATATCCCGGAACATGCTAAAAAGGTCTCCGACCGTGATCTCTTTTTTTGTTTCTGATGCATCGGTCTCCTGCTTCTGCTTTCGCTCTCTCAGTCCTCTAAAATGAGTATTCTCTTCCTGTTTTTTTGGGTTTGATTTATATTCGTTCCAGATGTCATGGTGCTCTCCAAGGACGACCCAATCTTCGTATACATCCCTCCACGAACGCGTATTTGAACGGACTTCTCCAATCAGCTTAGGATGTTTCTTAACAAATATGCGAAATGCCTCAACGTCCTTTTTCATCTTCTCACCCCCGGCTGTCCTTCAACGATTCCAATTCACCTATTACATGATACAGTTCCGCCTATAAAAAGGTGCGCCTATTTTTTTGCAGAGTCCTTCATTGTGAAGCGATTCCATTTATGTCAATATAAAAGAGCAACAGTTCACTGCAACAGAGAGAGAGGGTTTGAACATGGACTTGACGAAAGAAATGGAAGCTTATTGGACCGAAGCATCAGAGGAAGAAAAAATGGTGCTTACCGGGATAATGAAAGGCCTGAAAAGAAAAAGAGAAACTACATATTCAACGTATATTTCCAGCCTGATGGATATGCAGCTGAGAAAGCTCAATGAAAACGCAGTGGAAATAACCATACCCGTTACCCCTTTTTTAAACAATACCATTGGAATTGTTCATGGCGGCTTAACGGCTACTCTAATGGACACGGCTATGGGGACAGCTGCCAACCTGTCATTGCCCGAAAATGCTGCAGCCGTTACATCGGAAATGAAGATTAACTACACCTCCCCCGGAACAGGAAAATACCTGCGCTGTGTCGCCCAGGTGCTTCACCATGGCAAAAATGTCATCGTAACAGAAGCGAAGGTATATGGTGATCAAGAACAGCTCATATCCATATCAACCGGCACATTTTTTATCATAAAAAAATAAGGAAAAGCCGCCCTGGCTTTTCCTTATTTTATGGTTTAATAAAATTTTGAGTATAGTAGCTGTCATAAACACCCACACCAAGCTCAGTATAATTCTCATTTAAAAGCGCTTCGCGGTGCCCCTGGCTGTTGAGCCAGCCCCCCACTGCCGCAAGGCCGTCCGTATACTTAGCTGCGATATTTTCCCCCGCCTGAGTATACTTAACACCACCATCTTTCAGTCTGTCAGACAATTCTCCTGCTTTTGGGGAGGTATGGGAAAAATAATCAAGCTCGGCCATTTCTTTGCTGTGAAGATAAGCAACTTTTGCTGTTTTGGCATCCCATTTCAAGGAAGCCAGCCCATGGTCTTGTCTGATGACATTGGTCAGATCCAAAATTTGTTTCTCCTGGCCTTCTTCGATTTTGCGCTTCATGCCCCCTGTAAATTCAGGCTGGGGCTCCAGGGAGCCTCTGTAAACAACAGAATAGGGCCTTTGTGCCAGAAGTGTTTCTTTATCCATATAACGGATGCTGAACAATTTCTGTGAAAATTTATCAAAATAAAGCTGAGCATAAATATCATTTAATGGGATCAGCGGGCGGGTATTCATTTCTTCCTCTGAAAGCTCAAAACGATAAAAGTCATTGCCCTGCTTAATATTTATCTCGCTTTTCACTTGTAAATTTTTCAGGATGGAAGTAACCGATTGACCAATTTTGAATGGTTTCACCGGTACCCCTTTGCCTGCCGCAAATACCGTTACCACTTTATTGTTTTTAACACCCGCCTGCAGATAACCATCTGTGTCGGGGTAAATATACCAGTCATAGCCATAGCCTGAAGGTTCCACTCTGTCGGCCGGACCGAGACGTTTGTTTAAATAATCCTTGCTCTTGCCCATAAAGTTGGCGACAGTCGATTTTTCAACACGTAATGTTTGAATACTTTCCTTCGGGATCCTCTGGTTGGTTTCCTCAGGTGAATGATTGGGATGCTGTTCACGGGTATCCAAAAAGAAAAAAATTGCAAGTAACCCCAAAAGCGTCAGAATTGCTGTTTTCTTCAAAAGCTATACTCCCTTCAAATACATACCTTATTTAACTGTACTGTACTTTAAGGGATTTTGTCCATTAAAGCGAAAAAAACACCCCGGGTATAGGGTGTTTTTTAAGGGGCCAAGATTATTGGAGCTGATCTCTCTGCTCGGAAATTTCACTAAGAGCGACACCGGCTTTGGAATCAGATTCTTTATGCACCGCGATATCTCCAAGAGATACGATTCCAACCAGATCACTGTTTTCTACTATAGGAAGACGGCGGATTTGATCTTGCGACATAAGCTTGGAAGCTTCTTCCACACTCATATCTGGCGAACCGGTGATCAGACGGCTGCTCATTACATCAGTCACCTTCGTTGATCCCTGTTTCTTTTCAGCCACAGCGCGGATGACAATATCGCGGTCGGTAATGACCCCAAGAAGTTTTTTCCCTTCACAAACGGGAATCACTCCTACATCGTCCTGCTTCATTTTTACGGCAGTTTCATAAATGCTGTCTTGTGGTGAGCAAGTATCCACATTTGTGGTCATAATGTCTCTTAATGTTTTCATAAGAAATCCTCCCTTTCAATTTTCTCATGTAGTTTGCACCGAGTAAGAAATTTTATACAGGACAGGATATGGGGAAATATTTTGACAACGATTGCATCTTCAAGATTTTCATACTATCATAGAAAAGTAAAGGTTTACATGAACATTGGGAGGTAGTGTAATGGTATTCGAAGAAAGCGGCCTAAAAGGGCAAGTTGTCCAATTTTCAATCCTGGAACATATTATGAATAACCACGGGATCGTCCGGGCTGGACAATGGGATTATGAAAGAATTACATACGATTATAAATTTGAAGACATGACAAATGGAGACGTTTACTACTTGCGCTTCCCTTGCCTCGTGACAGAAGGCGAAATTGAACGCCCTTATGCAAAGGTTGAACTCGGCGATCCATATGTGGGAAAACACTATTACCCGCACGGCGTGGAATATGACGAAGAATTCCCCAAGAATATCGTTGACCACTGCAAAAAGACCATCAACCTGGTTGCTGAAGAGATCAAGTAAGCTTCTGTGCCAGCAACCCTGTTGCTGAAGAAATCAAGTAAGCCTCTTTGCCAGCAACCTTGTTGCTGAAGAAATCAAGTAAGCTTCTTTGCCAGCAACCTTGTTGCTGAAGAAATCAAGTAAGCTTCTTTGCCAGCAACCCTGTTGCTGAAGAAATCAAGTATGCTTCTTTGCCAGCAACCCTGTTGCTGAAGAAATTAAGTAAGCTTCCTTATCAGCAAAAGAATAACCCTTCCCGGTTGGGAAGGGTTATTCTTTTGCTCTGCTTTTTCCGACCGAATAGCCTTCAAACAGCCGTCCGCCATATGGCTCAAGTACGTTGTCGGCGAACCCAATTACCCGCTGCTTTTGTCGGGTTTTGTAATAATCGTCAAAAATTGAGACAAAGCACTCAGCAAACTCTTCATTGAACTCCTTGAGTGCTCTTACAATCCATTTACCTTCCCCGATCCAGCAGCCGTTGACACGGAGAACAAATTCATGTATCTTGGCGGCGAGCCTGGATACCGTAAATAAATCTTCTGCCGGGTTGGTTGATCCTTCAAGATCATCCAGCAAGTTGGTTATTTCATACCGGGCAGAGTCCACTTCCTTGGATTGCCATGGAAGCGGCCCTCTCTTCAGAAGTGCCAGTGCTTCATTTTTAATGGAGGCGGCCTGACCATTATCTTTAAGGATTATCCCTTCTGCACACATTTGTGGAAGCGAAGGACGTGCCCGGTCCCTGTTCTCTCTAAAGAAGTCTTTATACGTATGAAAGCTGTGAACAAACACTTCGATAGGCCAGCCAAATTCGACGAAGGATTTTCGGTACGAATGCTCCAGGCTTCCCTCAAACACAATAATATCCAAATCAGAGCTTTCAGTAGCTTCCCCTCTTACAATGCTTCCAGCTAAAAATACAACTTCTCCTGCAGGAAAATATTGATCAATAAATTTTTTTGCTGCATGTACCGCACTATCTCTTATCGTCATTGGAATGCGCTCCTTAAAAAAAGTCATAAATATAGGGAGTTTGTGTCTGGAGAACCGCTTGCAGCAGATTGATGTCTTCTTCTTTTCCTGAAATTCTCCCGAAGCGGTATAACTGATCCGGCGATTTATAATTGAACAAAATAGCCGTCAGCTCCTGTATGTTCAGGGATACGCCCCTTTGTGGTGTAACCGTGCAGGATGAATTTCCATTTTTCGCCGGGAAAAAGGTAATCTCCTGTTCTCCTTCTTGAAAAGAAATGGAATAGGTTCCTTCATTCCACGGTGCAAACGAGTCCTTAACGTGAAGAAAAAGAGTTCCATTACCCTTGAACGTAAACGGATAATCCTTTAGTGCTTCCAGAACGTTTACAATCCGCCCCATAAAATAGCTGTGCTGTTCTTGATGAATCTTCGTATCACCAAGGTAAAATCCCATTTCATCATCAGGTGGAACCACAATGGTAACATTCTCAATCATCGAATCATGGTTTCCTATAAAATTCCACAGCCCATTAAAACCTTCTTTGTTCAGAAAGATAAATTCTTTTATTTCCATTACATCTTCTTTAATCGAATATACGATATATCCTAGCGCATCTCTTTTGCTGTCTCTATATACCGCTATTTGTTTATTGTTTACTATTTTGTCCTTCCACCAGTCTTCAGTGCGTTTTAGTGTGCCGTTATACCGTATTGCAAATTTTTCATAGATGGAGTTTAGCATTCCCCAATCATCAAAAGCGTGCCGGCCCATCTTCCCTGCTACTTTTTCAAAGGGAGGAAATTGGCTTTTATGTATGTTGTACTTTTTATAATCGCATGTCATTTCCCACCCAAAGCTCCGGTAAAAGGCAACTGAGAACGGATGCAGCATGGAGAGGTAAATCCCTGATTGGTTCATTGTTTCTAAAGCATGCGACAGCAGCTTTCTGACCAGTCCCTTTCTTCTGTTTTCCGGCCAGGTGGCAACACCCGCCAACCCTCCCATTTTAACTGCTTTCCCAGAAAAATAGGCATCAAATGGCAAGAGATGATATTTTGCCAGCAAGTGGTCATCTTCGCCAAAGGCTCCATAAACCGTATTCAGGTCAGTAGCAGTCATGCGCCTTTCAGTTTCCTCAGGGGTCAATGAATATCTAAATGCATATTGTGAAAGCTCTATTGAATTCAGCAATTCGTTGCGGTGAAGATTTCTAATCACTGTTTCTCCTCCTGTTCTGATTACCCATTACTTCGACATCATGCCATTCAAATCATTTTTTTTGCCAAAAAAAAAAGATACCCGGTTGCCCGGTTATCTTTAGGAATTCTTGGCTGCAGCAGTCAATTTGATTTTCACTAAGTCTTCCTTATCTTTAGCCCGTTCTTTTTTCACCCATTTGTAAAAAATGTGGCCAAGCACGGTACCATATACAGCTTCCTGCAACACCTTCATTAAGATTCCACCGGAATTCTGGTCTTCAAGAGGCGGCAGGAAGGAATAAAGCAAAGGTGCATGGGCATAGGTGTTATACATGACGTGGCTTGAAAACATGATGAGCGCACATGCAGGCGTTAATAAGACACCACTTGCAAACACATACCCTACTTTTTTCAATTCTGACAGAGTGGTCAGTTCCTCCACCGGACAGAGGACCGGCCACCACATCGTAAATGCCGTGATGAACAATAGCGAATGGCTCAAAAACATTAACAGACCGTTTGCCATAATTGCATCAAATATCACAGGCATGTGATAAATGGAGAACAAAGCGATAAAGACCAAAATGGCAATTAGAGGCTGAGTCAGGAACCGAATAAGCCTAATCAATATATTGTCCCGGTTCTGCCATTTCGTATAAAAGTCATGCGGCATACCCAGGATAAGAAACGGCGGTGCCACAAGATAGCTGATGGCCATTTCCAGCATATGCACAGTAAATAAGTAATGATGGCCTATTACATTCAGCGGACTTCCTTTGGAAATATAGAGAAAAACAAGTCCAACAGTGAAAAATATTTTTTGCAGCAGCGTTGCTTTTATCTTACTGCTTCGAACTCCGTAAAAGCGGTAATATAGAATCCCAATGACCAGCAGAATCAAAAAAATGTCGGGTCTGAACAGACTGTAAAAACTGAAATCGCTCAGTTTTTCGGGTGCCATCATATGATGGTTCATTATAGCAACTCCTTTCCCACGGAAAGCAGGGATATTCGATAGTTATGAAAAATGGCTGCTGAATCAGCAGCCATTTTTCGTTTTAAGAGGTCCAGATCAATCCTGCAATGCCAACCACCGTAATGGCAGCGAATAAAATACCGCTGATCATCCCCCAAAGAGGAAAATCGTGGCCTTTATGGCTCAAATGCATCCAGATATACAATTGGAAAAATACTTGAACAACAGCAAGCACCAGAATAAACAATACAGCGAACGAATCCGCTACTTTATCACTCCAGATGGCGTAAAAAGCAACCAATGTTAAAAGAATCATCATGATGAAAGAAACGTTATGATGTTTTCTTTCTTCCCTAAATGCAAGCTTTCGCTGCAATGCTTCATTGCGGTGAATATTGGTTTCAGTGTTGTTACGTTCAGCCATTTGTTACCCCACCTTCCCCATAAGATACACTACCGTAAAGATGAACACCCACACGACATCAACAAAGTGCCAGTATAGGGCGAACAAATAATACTTTGGTGCGTTAACAAGGGTGATGCCGCGATTCCAGTTTCGAGCAAGAAGTGTGATGATCCAGAGACAACCAAACGCCACGTGCCCTCCATGGAATCCTACCAGCGTGTAAAAGGCAGAACCAAAGGCACTGCTTGTAAAAGTATGCCCTTCATGCACATATTCCATAAATTCGTACACTTCCAGCCCAAGGAAGGCTAGCCCAAGGATTAGCGTGATAATAAACCATTTTTGCAGGGTGCGTACACGATTTTGTTTTAATGCGAGAACAGCATAAACACTGGTTAAAGAACTTGTTAAAAGCAGCATGGTCGCCAGGAACACGGTAGGGAGCTTGAACAGCTCCTCCGTGGATGGCCCATCCATATTCATATGGCGCAGACCTAGATACGTACCAAATAATGTGGCAAATAAAACAGTTTCCCCGCCAAGGAACAGCCAGAATCCCAAAAACTTGTTTTTTCCTTCGAGGGTGGCTTTTTCGGGATGTTCCGGAAAATTATCATCCGTTAAACGTTGTCCAGCATCCATTATAGCTTAACCCCCTTTAGATCTTCTTCCACTTCTTCTTTATGAATGTGGAAACCATGGTCATCAATAACAGAGCGCAGGAACATGCAGATAAAGGTAATCGCCATCCCGATGACAACGACTGTCATTGTGTCATAAATTAAACCAAATGCAGCTACGAATAATCCTGCTGATATAATCAGCGGCAGAATAGATGGATTCGGCATATGAATGTCACCTACTGGTTCTGCCGGTGTCATGCCTTTGTTTCCTGCTGCTTTTTCAATCCAGAATGCATCCAGACCACGGACAAGAGGCGTTTGGGCAAAGTTGTATTCCGGAGTTGGATACGGGATTGCCCATTCCAATGTGCGGCCATGCCATGGATCTGATGATGGCGCGTATTTTTTAGAAGTGGAAATAATAACATTGATAAACAATACAATGGTTCCAATTGCCATCAGGAATGCACCGATTGTACTGATAAAGTTCAACTGGTCAAGATCCTGCCCGGAAAGATATGTAAATACCCGGCGCGGCATACCCATTAATCCCAAGAAATGCTGTGGGAAGAAGGTAAGGTGGAAGCCGATAAAGAACGTCCAGAAGTGAATTTTCCCAAGCGTTTCATTAAGAACTCGGTTGAACATTCTTGGATACCAGTAATACAATCCGGCAAACAGACCCAGAATTACACCACCAACAATAACGTAGTGGAAATGCGCGACAACAAAATAGCTGTCATGGAACTGATAGTCTGCAGACGGAATGGCAAGCATAACTCCTGTTACCCCGCCCATTACAAAGGTAGGTATGAATCCAACCGCCCATAACATAGCAGTGGAGAAAACGATTCTTCCTCCCCACATAGTGAAGAGCCAGTTGAAGATTTTAACACCGGTCGGTACAGCAATCGCCATCGTTGCTACGGCAAAAATAGAGTTGGCTACTGGTCCAAGACCTACAGTGAACATGTGGTGGACCCAAACCATGAAGCCTAGAAAACCGATAAGCACGGTCGCAAATACCATCGCGCTGTAACCAAAAAGGCGTTTTCTTGAGAAAGTTGCAACCACTTCACTGATTGCTCCAAAGGATGGAAGAATAAGAATATAAACCTCAGGGTGACCAAAGATCCAGAAAATATGCTCCCAGATCAGAATGTTGCCCCCATTGTCCGGATTAAAGAAGTTAGCATCAAAAACCCGTTCAAACATGAGCATAAACAATCCAATCGTTAATGGAGGAAACGCAAACAATATTAATCCGGATGTTACAAATGCTGTCCAGGTGAACAACGGCATACGCATAAAGGTCATCCCTGGTGCACGCATATTGATGATGGTAACAAGGAAGTTAATACCCCCTATTAGCGTACCCGCTCCGGAAATCTGCAAACCAAGCACATAGAAGTCTACACCAGAGCCTTCAGACGTAGTAGACAATGGTGCATATGCTGTCCACCCTGCGTCAGGCGCTCCGCCCAGCAGCCAGCTCAGGTTGAGGAGAACTCCCCCAAAGAAGAACAGCCAGAAACCGAGTGAATTCACGAATGGGAACGCTACGTCCCTTGCTCCGATTTGCAGCGGAACAACTGCATTCATAAAGGCGAATATTAGTGGCATGGCCGCAAAGAAAATCATTGTGGTTCCATGCATCGTAAGCAATTGGTTAAAAGTTTCAGCTGCTACAAAATCATTTTCCGGTTTGAACAGCTGAATTCGCATGAACATCGCTTCAAGTCCACCGATGATGAAGAAGAATCCCCCGGCAATTAGGTAAAGTATACCTATTTTCTTGTGATCGACAGTAGTGAGCCAGTCCATCAGCCCGCTTCTCTTTTTATGACTTGCATGAGTAGACACCTTTTTACCTCCCTTTTTACAAACAGCTCCTAATGTCTATTGAAGTTTTAGACTAAGAAGATAGTCAGCAACTGCATCAACTTCTTCATCGTTAAGGGGCACGTTCGGCATGTTGTTGCCAGGTTTTACTTTTTGAGGATTTTCAATCCACTTTTTCACGTTATCTTTATCGTGCTCAAGAACACCAGCTACCCGCTCTTTGTCCCCAAATCCTGTCAGGTTAGGACCGGTTGCTCCGCCCTCTTTACCTACAGCATGGCAGGACAGGCAGTTCTTTTGAAAGATCTTTTGCCCTTCAGCAGCATTGCCGGTAGCTTTTCCGCTTGCTTTTTTGAATGAGCTTACCCAGGCCTGGTACTTATCTTTGGATACGACCTTTACTTTGAAATCCATCAGGGCATGCGATGCTCCGCAAAGCTCGGCACATTTGCCCTTGTAAACCTGCTCCTTGCTTCCTGTCTCGATCCACATGTAGTTTTTGCTGCCGTCACCAGGGTTGGTGTCCGTTTTTCCGGCAAGTGAAGGAATCCAGAATGAATGGATAACATCAGCAGAAGAAAGTTCTACATGAACCTTCGTATTCACCGGAAGTACAAGCTCCTGAGACGTAATAATTTCCTCTTTCGGATACTCAAACTCCCACCAATATTGATGGCCCGTAACTTTGAGCGCCAATTCACCCTTTTTCGGCTTTTCTTTTGCTGAAAGATCAAAGGTTTGCATGACCGTTGGGACCGCAAGTATGATCAACAGCAAAATAGGAATGGCTGTCCAAAGAATTTCAAGCAAATGATTCCCTTCCACTTGTTCAGGGATGGTATCATCACCTTTGCGCTTTCTGAACTTAATAATTACAAATACATAAATTACAAAAACGACCAACAAAACAAAGATCATGATTGCCAAGCTGAGAACCATTAATGAATATTGCTTGTCAGCTACTTCACCCTGCGGCATAAGCGCAGAAAGCGTTGGATCACCGCAACCCATCAAGAGAAGCGCCAACATTGCAAACAAAGGAACCAGCCGCCCTTTACGCAGCAATTTTTTCATCACTTCATAAAACCCCACTTTCTCGTTGTAGTTCAGCTGTTATTATCTATAACCTGCTTAACATAAACGTCCAATGTCTCATTTACATTAAGCAGCAAATAGCAGGAAAAATGTAAGCCCTTTTATGTAAAAGGTCTTTAATATCCGGATTTTTCTGTAAGGGGACTCCTTGTAAAATCCAGTATTATATGTTTACGAGAATCATCGCAACAAAGAGAATCGTCAAATAGTTAAGAGAATAGACAAACATTTGTCTTGCCCATTTGATGTCATTCGTTGACCTGAGACCGGATAAACCAAGGGCCAGCCAGCCAATACCCATGATGGCAGCGAGAATGGTATATACTTTGCCAAATGGATACAGATAGAGAGAGACTGGAATTAAAGCGGATACATACCAAATTATTTGGCGCTTTGTCATTTTGAATCCCGACACAACTGGAAGCATTGGAATGCCAGCATTTCTGTATTCTTCGCATCGCTTCATGGCGAGGGCAAGAAAATGGGGAGGCTGCCATAAGAACAGGATCAAGAAGAGGATCCAGGCTGTATGAGCAAGGCCCGGGTCAACTGCTGCCCACCCGATCAAAGGCGGCATTGCACCGGAAATCCCTCCAATCACCGTGTTGATGGAATAGGTCCTCTTCAGCCACATCGTATATACAACCACGTATACGAATAGTCCAATCAGTCCAAAGACAGCGGCTGTTAGCGTTGTCATTGCAAGAAAGATGACGCCAAGGGCAGATAAAATAATTCCCATCCACAAAGCCTGATTAGCTTCTATTTTCCCGGTTACAGTCGGTCTTTCCTTTGTTCGTTCCATCAGCCCGTCAATATCACGGTCTATGTAATTGTTAAGACTGCATCCACCGGCAATGACAAGGGCTGAGCCTATTACGGCCAATGACAGAACAGCAAGTTCATCCATAAACTGCAGATGGTTGTACTTGATTGCAAGAAAGGATCCTGCAAAGACGGTAATGAGGTTGGAAATTACTATTCCTATTTTCGCAAGGGTCAGATAGTCTCTCCACGTACCTGACGGATTTGCTTCGGTTAAAGAGACCGGCTTGACTGCTTTATCAGCCGCTCCAAGGGTTGTTTCCGTTTTGCTCACCGCATACACCTCCTTTACAGGTAAGTTTCCATCCATTTCAAAATTATCCATTTAAAATGCCATATTTTATTCTAAATAGTAATGAAACGGAAATCAATATGTAAAATGCCTATCTTTTTTCACATAATGTCGAAATTTATCACATAATGATGTGATATGATAGACAGGTTTCAAAATCATTATAAAACAATTTAGAAGGTTTGTATACTTCATCCCAGACACCTCAAGCTCCCTATCATAACTATGATTTGGGAGGCATTGGCATATGTTTAAATTTTAACAAATTTGTGAATTTTCTTGTCGATGCCCCGCCCCGCCAAAAAAGAAGCTGATAAGGAGAACGGCAACATTCTCTTTACCAGCTTCTTTAGGCACTACGAACTATTTTTCAAGCTCGATCAATAAATCTCCCGGACTAATAGCTTCACTGCTGCTTGCATAAATCTCTTTTATTACTCCGTCGAATGGAGCCTGTACCGTCGTTTCCATCTTCATGGCTTCCGTGATCATTAAGTGATCTCCCTTATTGACCTTTTCTCCTTTTTCCACAAGTACCTTTACGACAGTCCCTGGCATCCCAGCACCAATATGGGCCGGATTGGCCGGATCTATTTTTTTCTTGACTGCAATGGCAGATTTTATGCTTTCATCTTTGATGATCACTTCACGAGGCTGTCCGTTTAATTCAAAATACACGACCCGGGTACCATCAAGCTGTGGTTCACCGACGGAAACCAGACGGACAATCAGAGTTTTCCCCTGTTCGATCTCCACCTCCAGTTCTTCTCCCAGACTCATTCCATAAAAGAAGGTCGGTGTGTCAAGAACTGAAAGATCGCCAAATTGGCCAAACATTTTTTCCCTGTCCAAAAATACCTTTGGATACAGCGCATACGACAAGGCGTCAAAACTTGTGACTTGCCGGTTGAGTTTATGAAAAAGGGTTTCCTTAATATCCAGGAAGTCCGCTGCTTCAAGCAATTCTCCCGGCCGTCTGGTAATGTGTTCCCTTCCTTTCAGGATCAACTGCTGAAGCTCTTTAGGGAACCCCTGGTAGGGCTGCCCGATGTACCCTTGAAAAAACTCGACAACAGAATCAGGAAAATCCAGCTTCGCTCCCTGATCGTATACGTCAACCTCGCTCAACTGGTTTTGAACCATAAACAAAGCCATATCACCCACTACTTTGGATGAAGGTGTAACTTTAACCACATCACCAAACATATCGTTCACACGCCGGTACATTTGCTTGACAAGGTCCCACTTTTCTTCCAGGCCGACCGCTTTGGCCTGCTGCTTTAAATTGCTGAATTGTCCGCCGGGCATTTCATGTTCATAGACTTCGGGATCCGGTGCATTCATGCCGCTTTCAAAACCTTGATAATAGTGACGGACATCCTCCCAATAGGAGCTTAGATGCTGCAGATTATTGATATTCGCCTCCGGCTGGCGTTCGTGTCCGGACAAGGCATAATATAAAGAATTGGCTGAAGGCTGAGAGGTCCCTCCTGCCATCGAGCTGATCGCAACGTCTACAATGTCCACACCAGCATCTATGACTTTGGAATAGGTGAAAATACCATTTCCGCTCGTATCATGGGTATGGAGATGAATAGGAATTTCCACGTTCTCCTTCAACCGGGAAACCAGTTCATAGGCAGCCTCCGGCTTAAGCAAGCCTGCCATGTCTTTTATGCCGAGTATATGTGCCCCTGATGCTTCCAGCTCCTTCGCCATATCAATATAATATTGTGCATTATATTTGGTACGGCCGGCATCCAGGATGTCACCGGTATAGCATACTGCTGCCTCAGCAACCTTTCCGCTTCTTCGCACCGAATCAATGGCAACTGTCATGCCTTCAACCCAGTTAAGGCTGTCGAAGATGCGGAATACATCAATTCCCGCTTCACTGGATTTTTCAACAAACTCTTCAATAACATTGTCCGGGTAATTTTTATAACCCACCGCATTGGATGCCCTCAGAAGCATCTGAAACAATATGTT
Source organism: Fictibacillus fluitans (assembly GCF_030418125.1). Classification (GTDB taxonomy): domain Bacteria; phylum Bacillota; class Bacilli; order Bacillales; family Fictibacillaceae; genus Fictibacillus_C; species Fictibacillus_C fluitans. Next base: position 760,403 of record NZ_JAUHTR010000001.1, read on the forward strand.
GGGAACTTTATCGCGAAGCTTCAACAGCCTTTCCCAAGGATCTTCATTTAAAAAACGATAAGCAACATCAAACGTCGCCCCTCCCCACATCTCCATTGAAAACATAGAAGGCCATAGTTTCGCCGTCGGTTCTGCCACCTGGAGAAGATCGTGCGTCCTTACCCTTGTGGCCAAAAGAGACTGGTGGCTGTCACGGAACGTAGTATCAGTCAGCAGGACGTTCTTTTGTTCCTGTATCCAATGAGCCAGTCCTTCTGCCCCTTTTTGTTCAAGAATTTGCTTGGTCCCCTCGGGATACAGTTCGGATAGTAAACCGGACGGTACACGCGGCTTTTGAAAAGCTTTCGTTTTTACTTTTTCGAGCCCCGGAAACCCATTAATCGTCGTAGAACCAATGTAACTGAGCATCTTTGTTCCGCGGTCTTTTTTCTTTGGAAAAATAAACAGCTCACTGGAGGTGTCAATAAAAGACGTGTCATAATCCCCTGAAAGGAATGACTCATGGGTAACAACATTTTCAAGGAAATCAATATTGGTCTTGATTCCCCTTATTCGAAATTCTTTTAAGTTCCTCAGCATCTTGGCTGCTGCCTGTTCAAAGGTAAGCGCCCAGGTTGAAAGCTTAACAAGCAATGAATCATAGTGAGGTGTGATTATTGCCCCCTGAAATCCGTTCCCGGCATCTAGCCTTACCCCAAAACCGCCGCCTGACCGGTATACATTGATCCTCCCGGTATCGGGCATAAACTGGTTGGCTGGGTCCTCTGTAGTCACCCTGCACTGGATGGCATATCCGTGGCAGGCAATCTCTTCCTGCTTTGGAACACCAATCACGTCGCCATGGAGTTCATTTCCCTGCGCAATCAAGATTTGTGACTGAACAATGTCCACACCGGTAACCATTTCTGTAATGGTATGCTCAACCTGAACCCTTGGATTAACTTCAATAAAATAGAATTCACCGCTGTTTGTTACCAAAAACTCCACTGTTCCTGCATTCAAATAGTTAATATGTGACATAAGCTGAACAGCAGCTTCGCAGATCTCTTGACGCAGACCCTTATCAAGACCGACACTCGGCGCTACCTCGACCACCTTTTGATGTCTCCTTTGAACCGAACAGTCCCTTTCAAAGAGATGGACGATATTTCCTGAGGAATCCGCAAGTATTTGAACCTCGATATGTTTTGGTTTTTCGATAAACTTTTCCACATAAACCTGATCCTCGCCAAATGCAGCTTTTGCTTCAGATTTGGCGCGTTCATAGCCTTCGGCGAGTGAATTTTCGTTTCGTACGATCCTCATGCCTCTTCCGCCGCCGCCGAGCGAGGCTTTTATGATAACGGGATAGCCATGCGCTTCGGCAAAATTCTTAACTTCTTCCAAACTGTCTACCGGACCATCGCTCCCCGGTATAACCGGCAATCCGGCACTTACCGCCACTTCTCTTGCTTTCACTTTGTCACCAAACATAATCAGATGCTCTTCTTTGGGTCCAATAAAAAATATCTTTTCCTCGGCGCAGCGTTTTGCAAAATGAATGTTCTCGGATAAAAATCCATATCCGGGGTGAATCGCATCAATTCCGTTCTTTTTTGCAATAGCGATGATACCTTCAATATCCAGATAAGCATCAATCGGCTTTTTTCCTTCTCCGACCAGATAGGCTTCATCTGCTTTGTACCGATGATAAGACCCTGAATCTTCTTTTGAATATACGGCTACCGTCCGGATCCCCAATTCCGTGCAGGCACGGAAAATGCGAATAGCAATCTCGCCGCGGTTAGCAACGAGTATCTTTCTGATCTGCTTTTGTGACATCGGTATCTCTCCCTCTTTTTCACCGGATTTCAGACCGCTCGCAAATCTCCTTTTACTGGGGCTTGTTCCGGATTTTGATGCTTCCTTTTATAATTCACATGACAGGATATATTGACGAGAATCCCCATGGAAATTAACAGCAATACTAGAGATGAACCACCATAAGAAATAAACGGCAGCGGGACACCGGTAACCGGTAAAAGGCCAATGGCAGCACCAAGGTTGACAGTCGCCTGAATGCCAACCATTCCCGAGATGCCAAATGCGAGCAGGCTGCCGTATGTATCCCTGCTCCGCAAACCAGTAATAAATCCTTTGATTACGACAAAAGCAATTAAACCAACAACAGCCGCCACACCCCAAAAGCCGAGTTCTTCAGAAATGACAGCAATAATGAAATCGGTGTGCGGTTCAGGTAAAAATCCGTACTTTTGAATGCTTTGTCCGAGTCCTGTGCCCGATAATCCGCCATGGCCGATTGCCAGATAGGAGTTTACAAGCTGAAATCCTTTTCCTTCAGGATCAGAAAAAGGCGCATACGCGGCCGTAAACCTCGACTTCTGTTCATCTGAGAGAACCTGTGAACCGAGAGCAATGATCACTACAGCTGATATGATCAACAGCAGCTTATGGACTGGCTTCATTCCAGAACTTAAAATAATGACACCTGTAGTGGCAGCAATGATCATGCCTGTCCCCAAATCAGGCTGTTTCATAATCAGTATAAAAATAATACCGAATATACTGATGGGCGGAGCACTTGCTGCAAAATTTTCGAGTTTGTCTTTTTTCTTCGAGAAAATAGCTGCCAGATAGATCGTCAGTCCCAGTTTGACAAATTCAGAAGGCTGGAATCCGATGCCTCCTATATCAATCCAGCTCTGCGCATTGTTCGTAGTACGTCCGATAAAAAGAACAGCCACCAATAGCGCGATTGACCCAAAAACGATAGGAACAATCAATTTTTTATAGAGCTGATAGGGAATGATCATTGCGATCAGGAAGCAAAACAAACCAGCAACGAGAAAGACAAGCTGCCGTACAAAAAAGAAGCTGCTTTCATAGCCGAAACGGTTAATCGAAACAATAATACTTGCACTGTACACCATGACAAGCCCGATTGCACACAACAGCAAAATAGCAATGACAAGTGAATAGTCATAGTGGCGAAACATTTTCTTTAACATGCTCTTACATCCTTTATGTAGTCTTTTCCCTAACAGTTTTCGTACCTGCCCTACACTTTCCCACTGTATGATGAAGTTAAAAATAGTTTAACACACATTAATGCCACAAAATAAAAAAACTCAAACCATTCACCGACGGTTTGAGTCATTTATTATTTCCGCATGGATGCTTCATGCAAAGCGGTTAGCTGTCGCTCAAGTGATTCTAGCAAACCTTTCCCATCTTCTTCATCCACCAGGTTCAGCCTTACTGCAAAATCAATCTCCCGGGAGAGTCCGAACATTTGGGTATCCAGCACTTCCTCATAGAGGGGACATTGCGGCATTGTCAGGTTTTCCATCTGCACTTCGATTAATTTCAGAATCTTCGCTGCATCTGCCTGTAACAGTTCAAATGCCTTTTCACGATGTCCTGTTGCCATCTCAGGTGACAATATAATCCCTCCGTTCTACTCTGGCTTTCTACTCTTTAATATAGCGTGATACAGGCAAAAAATCAACAAATTACCGTATTATGCTTATTCATGTTAGAATGTATGAGGATATAACATAACTATACAACAAATAGGAGCTTGGTACTATGGATTTTGTTCTGGAGTTGACGGGAAACGTAAAATACAAACTTGCCATCGATCCGGGTGTTTTTATTTTTGATGAAAGAAAGTTTGATCTGACCACCTATTTCAACCGTGACGAGGATCTTGAAAGTGAAGAAGAAAAATATTTAAAAGCAGTGTCCTCCCACTGGGACAGAGAATTAACTGAAGGTTCTGCCCCTCCGGAGAAAAAAAACAAACCGAATAAGTCGTTAAAAGAAACGATTTCAACCGGTACGTTTGCCATTGCCTTGTCCCATTTTATTAAAAATGCCCAGCCTGATTCCAATGCCTCTGTCCTTGAAGTTCAATCTTTAGACGGAAATCTGGAAATGGCACTTGAAGAAGGCATGAAAGCCATTCTTGGATTCTCATTAGAGGGAAAACCGCTTAGGGAAGACGGCCCGGTCCATTTTTATTATGGCGACGGAAGAAACAAGGATAATCCAGTAAAAAACATACGAAAATTTATTATTAAATAAACCTGATGCCCTGCATCAGGTTTATTTAATAACCGGATTAAAGCAAATCGGCTGCCAGCTGTGCAAGGCTTGATCGCTCACCTTTCTCAAGCCGCACATGTCCACTTATGCTCTGATCTTTGAATTTTTCAACTACATATGTGAGCCCGTTCGTAAATTCATCCAAATAGGGATGATCAATTTGTTTTGGATCTCCCAAAAGTATCACTTTGCTACCTTCTCCCACCCGTGTAAGAATCGTCTTCACCTCATGCTTGGTCAGGTTCTGAGCCTCATCGATGATGATAAATTGATCCGGGAGACTCCTGCCCCGTATATAGGTGAGTGCCTCAACATGAATAGAACCGATTCCAGCAAGAATTTTTTCCAGCTCCCCCTGTTTTTTTGCATTAAATAAATACTCTAAATTATCATAGATAGGCTGCATCCAGGGTTTCAGCTTTTCATCCTTTTCCCCGGGCAGATATCCAATATCTTTTCCTACCGGTACAATGGGCCGCGCAATAAACAGCTTAATATAATTTTTCAGGTCTTCAGTCTGAAGCAAGCCCGCAGCCAGTGTCAGGAGTGTTTTCCCGGTACCCGCCTTGCCGATCAGCGTCACAAGGTGTACATCGTTTCTCAACAGCAATTCAATGGCCATCTTTTGCTGGACATTCCTGGGTTTGATGCCCCAAACCGAATCTCCGTCAAAAAGAAGAGGCTTGATTTTCTTTCCGTTATCTTCCACCCTTGCCAGGGCCGAGACTGAACTTCTGTAAAGATCCTTCATAATCAAAAACTGGTGGGGATAAAAGGAATGATTAGCTATCTCAATTGTCGCCAGCTCATGCTTTTCGTAAAATTTATCGAGCACTTCGCTCGCTACATAAATTTCTTTATAGCCCAGGTACGTTTGTTCATCCCTGTCCACCACCCGGTCACTTAAAAAATCTTCGGCCTGAATGCCTAAGGCGTCAGCTTTAACTCTCACAAGAACGTCTTTGCTGACCAGAATAACCTCTTTCCCATTTTCTTTTCCTTTTTCTTCAACTGCCAGGTTCAGTGCAACCGCAAGTATCCGGTTGTCATTTGTATGTTCAGAGAAGGTTTCCTGAAGCCTCTGGAATGATTTATGATTCAGCTCCACGCGCAATGTGCCGCCATGATCCAGCGGGATATTTTCATGAAGCTTCCCCTTCGTTCTTAGCTTATCGATGAGCCTTGATACTTCACGTGCGTTTCTTCCGATTTCATCCATGTATCTTTTTTTCGAATCCACTTCTTCAAGTACAATTGCCGGAATTACCACTTCTTGATTGCCAAATGAGAATATAGAATACGGATCCTGTAAAAGAACGTTAGTATCAAGGACATATATTTTATCCAATCCTACACAGCCTCCTGACATTATTTGTTAATAATGGGCAGTGTTAATATTAAAACGGAAAATACGGTGCGTATAACCCCGGCGGTTGTATGGCTCTGCCGGGACGGACTATAATTCAATGTATGAACACAGCAATAAAGTTAGAAGGAATCAATGTAAATTGCAGAAAAAAGAACCACAACACCCTCCTTTCTTTGTTTCTGAACCATTCAGAGAATGATTGTTTCTTAACGCCCATTTTTTGCTATAATAAGAACAGCACCAAAAAATAGAGGTGAATGTATTATGCGTGTAAAATGTGTATTGTGTGATTCCATTCAATCCATCGAAGATCAATCCTCACTGGCCAAGCGGCTGAGAAATCGGCCAATTCACACCTTTATGTGTGAAAAATGCCAGGAGCGTATTACTGATAAAACCCATAAAAGAATAGCAACCGGGAATTTTCTCTTGTACCGGACACCTGACAAAGAAAATGAATGGTAAATCTGTTGCTGCCGGCCTGTGGGCCGGCTTTCTTTCGGGGTGTGTGCTGGGTTTCTTTCTTTTAAGTGTACAGCTGGTAACTGGTGTCCGTGTTTACACCCTTCTTATTAATATTGATTTCATGCCTTTCCTTCTCCCCCTTTTCTCTTCAGAATGGTCACAGTTTTTATTGCATTTGCTTGTCTCCTGCATTATTGGTATGACTGCCGTTTATCTTAGCTTTCGCCTTTCTTGGAATTACTGGCGGATCTCCTTTTCGCTCAGTCTGTTCGCTGCCTTATTATACTTCCCCCTGACAAAACTGTCCGTCACTCCGGCCCCTGCTTGGAACGACTGGGTTGCCATCCTGTTCTGGTTTTCGGGGCATATGCTGTATGCTGTCGTTTTGGCTGGCCTGATTCAAAATAAAAAACGCCCTGACATGGATTGCTCTCCATGATCAGGGCGTTTTTAATTATATTTGGGTTCTGCTTCGATGGATTCCCATAAAGCATCAATGTAGTCACGGGGGAATGACGTTTTATGGCGGGTGGTTTCAATCATGAATCCCACTTCATAGTTCTCTTCCTGCAGATTAACTGAAAGATTTAAAACATGGTGATCTTCGCGCAGGATTTCGTCAAAAAACTGTAAGGTTTCTTTTGCAGCTTGATCTTCTGGTCGTTCCTCTGCCACTTTTTTGATACTAAGCCAATTGTAAAGCGCGTCCTGCAAGGTCATTATTTTGCTCCTTAAAGGTTTTCGGCTTTATTACTGCGTTTGCTTTGATGCAGGCGGACTTTATAAATAATAAGCACCGCAGCTGCACATAGCAGGCCTTCCGCTACCGGCAGGCCGATTCCAAAAAACGTAAGCGGAAAACATCCCAGCACCAAAAGAATATATATAACAGCTGATTTCAATGGAGGAAGCTTTTTAGCAAACCCAAGCTTATAGACGAGAATCGTCAATAACGTGATTACCAGATACAACAAAAAGAATCCTGCTACCGGATGCTCATTGATTCCTAAGAGAAGTGCGATGGGTGAAGAATCTTCACCCGTCGCAGACATGACCTTTTTATCATTCATCACTTACACCCCACCCGGACATCATTAGTTTTGACTGGCTAGTTTGTTCTTCTTGGCCATACGTTCGCGTTCATTTTTATCAAGGATTTTTTTACGAAGACGGATGCTCTCCGGTGTAACCTCACAGTATTCATCTTCGTTCAGGTATTCGAGCGACTCCTCAAGAGACATAGAACGAGGCTTCTTCATGCTGACAGTTTGGTCTTTGTTGGCAGAACGCATATTAGTCATTTGCTTCACTTTTGTAATGTTTACGGTAATATCATTCTCACGAGTGTGTTCGCCGACGATCATTCCTTCATAAACCTCAGTTCCAGGTTCCACGAAGATGGTTCCGCGGTCTTCTACGTTTAGAATGCCGTATTGGCTTGCTTTACCATGCTCCATGGATACAAGAACACCCTGACGGCGTCCTCCAACCTGTCCCTGGTGAATTGGCTGGTAGCTGTCAAACGTATGGTTGAGTATTCCGTATCCGCGCGTTTGGGAAAGGAATTCTGTTGAATAGCCGATCAAACCGCGGGCTGGAACCATAAATTCAAGTCTTACTTGACCAGATCCGTTGTTGATCATATTCAGCATTTCACCTTTTCTTGCACCAAGAGATTCCATTACCGCTCCAGTGTATTCTTCAGGAACGTCAATTTGTACGCGTTCAACCGGTTCGGATTGAACACCGTCAATCATTCTTACGATAACTTCCGGTTTTGAAACTTGAAGTTCATATCCTTCACGTCTCATGTTTTCAATCAAGATGGATAGGTGCAATTCACCACGTCCGGAGACAATCCATGCATCTGGTGAATCTGTATTATCTACGCGTAAAGAAACATCTGTTTCCAGCTGGGAACGAAGACGTTCTTCAATTTTTCGAGATGTAACATATTTCCCTTCACGGCCTGCAAATGGCGAGTTGTTTACCAGGAAGGTCATTTTCAATGTAGGCTCATCAATACGAAGAACCGGAAGCGCCTCTTCCTGGCCTTCTGGACAAACTGTTTCACCAACATTGATTTCTTCCATACCAGATACGGCAACCAGGTCGCCGGCTTTTGCTTCCTGAATTTCAACTCGTTTAAGCCCCATAAAGCCGAATATTTTGGTTACACGGAACTTTTTCACCGATCCATCCAGTTTCATCAACGATACAGATTGGCCGACATGCATGGTTCCTCTGAATACGCGGCCAATACCAATACGACCAAGATAATCATTGTAATCAAGCAATGCGATTTGGAATTGAAGCGGTTCAGCACTGTTATCCACTGGAGAAGGAATGTTCTCAATGATGGAATCAAAGAGAGCTTTCATGTTTTCATCCTGCTGGCTTGGGTCTGTGCTTGCTGTACCATTGATGGCTGAAGCATAAACTACCGGGAATTCCAACTGGTCTTCGTCTGCACCAAGCTCGATAAATAAGTCGATTACTTCATCAACCACTTCTTCAGGACGTGCAAAGTCACGGTCAATTTTATTTACGACAACGATAGGTGTAAGCTTTTGCTCAAGCGCCTTTTTCAAAACGAAGCGGGTTTGCGGCATGCATCCTTCATAGGCATCAACTACCAAAAGCACTCCGTCCACCATTTTCATGATCCGTTCAACTTCACCGCCGAAATCGGCATGTCCTGGTGTATCCATGATGTTGATTCGGCTTCCTTCATAATTGATTGCTGTATTTTTAGCAAGGATGGTAATCCCGCGTTCTTTTTCAAGGTCATTGGAGTCCATTGCCCGTTCATTTACATGTTCATTTGAGCGGAATGTTCCTGACTGATGAAGCATTTGGTCCACGAGTGTTGTTTTCCCGTGGTCAACGTGCGCAATAATCGCGATGTTCTTAATGTCTGTTCTTAAATTCAAATTAATCTCTCCTTAAAGGTCCTATCTTTTTATTTATAAAATTCCCAGTGCCAGTCTGGATATTTTTTCTGTAATTTGGGTATTGATTTTCAACTTTACTATTATACCACAAAGTACAACAATCTTTTTCTTTTTTGAAAAATTAGTTACACTATACTTATAATAGGGAGGATTGGAGGGTTTATTATGAAAGCTGAAAATATCATCTTTTTAGTGATCGCCGTATTAACGACGTTCAGCATTGCACTCATCGGCGTAGCCATAGGACAACACAGCTGGCTAATCGCCATTATTGCCATTGTCGCTGTCTTTTTCCTAATGGGCTATGGTTTTTCTTTGAAAAAGAAATTCAGAGAAAGAAACAACGCTTAAGCCGAAGTAACAGCTTTAGCGAACTTTATATATTCTTTTCCATTTTCATCTTTTTCCAGACCTATTTGCTCAAAACCGGTATGATTCAAAAAAAGAATCCAGTCCTGGTTAAAGACTGGTACTGCAGAAAACAGAACCGGGGTGATGGTTTCCACCTTTCTGCAGCAATCAGCCACGATTTGGCGTGCATTACCCTGGTTTCTCTTTTCAGGGTCAACAAGAATGGTACCAAGCCATGGCTTCCCATTAGAAGGAGCAGCGTATACAAGATACGTTGCTCCTATTTTTTGTCCGTTTTCAATCCAGATCAGCCATTCTCCGCCTGTATGGTCATACTTTTTCATATAGGACTCAAGCTCAGCTGTACGAATTTCACCTGGCAGCCCTTCCTCCACCAGCCAACTCGGCGAGGAAAGAATCATTTGTTTAAAAAATGGAAGGTCGTCCTTTACTAACAGCCTACTGTCCATTGTCATCTTTACCTTGTGAAATGAAGCCAAGAATTTCTTGGTGCAGGGAAGGCTTTGCTGCAAAAATGCTTGTTTTCCCGAGCACATTCACTTCCTCCCCATTCATGTCTGATATGATCCCCCCGGCTTCTTTGATTAAAATATAGCCAGCTGCAAAATCCCAGGGCGACAGTCTCATGGTTAAATACGCATCCAGGCGGCCGCAGGCAACATAAGCAAGCTCGATGGCTGCGGTGCCATACGATCTGGTTCCGCGTGATTTTCTGACCAGCGGCAAGAGAAGCTGGTGATCAATTTTTGGGTTCGGTGTAATCCAAGTCGCATTGAGCCCTATGACCGATTTATCAAGTGTCGTTTCTTCAAGCCGGGGCAATTTGTCCTCATTTAAATACAGCCCTTCACCAGCCTTGCAGTGAAACAGCTCATTTCGAACCACATCATATATGAAAGCCAGCTTTTCTTCTCCGTCATGAAAGATGCCGACCGAAATGGCAAAGTTCAATTGTTGGTGAACAAAGTTCGTAGTACCATCAATTGGATCTATGATCCAAACTGTACCGTCGAGGTCTTTAACCTTATCCCCATATCCCTCTTCACCCAAGATTTCGTGATCCGGATATTTATTTTTGATTTTATCAATAAAAAACTGTTCAATTCCCTTATCCATATCCGTTACAAGATCAGCAGCATGTGATTTGTATGTAATGGTCAATTCATTTGAAAAAGAACGCTTAATGATCTCTCCAGCTTCAAACACCCAGCTTTTTGCCGTATCATAAAGTTCCGTGAGCTTTGCGTTATCCATTTTATATCCACTCCTTGTCTCGTGCTTCCTATACTATATGTTACCACTACTCGACCCCAACATAACCATACAATGCCTATTGGGTAAAGAACTCTTCTCTAACACCAAAAAAAACGACCCTGCATTAGATCAGGTTCGTTTTTTTACCCCGTATCAGTTGTGATCATGCTTCTAGTCTCACTAGCTCTTGGCGTAATTTCTCCAGCTTCCGCTTCGACTCATTGATTTGTTTTGTGTTTTTATTTTGCAGCGCATCGAAAAGGGTGGACAATTCATAGTCGATTTCAAGTTTTAATACAGGGATTCTGCGTTCTGCGTCCGTTCGCTTTAGGGTTTGAATGACTTGTTTCATACACTTTCCACATCCTTTCTTTCGTTTATAAGAATACTAAATATTCTGATTTTTGATATTGTCTTCTATCATATGATTGACTTTTGCTTAATGCAACCTTATTCTCTTTTTTTAATAAAAATATATAAAAGTAGCATATATTGCGGACTGTGGTAAACTACTAACCTGAACGACAATTACGTTTTTTTTAGCAGGAGGAACGACAATGCATTTTAACGGATTTAACGAGAACGATTTTTCTGTATTTGCCATTGATGGCCTGGAGGTGAGAATGGAGAAATTGATCGAAAGGGTCAGACCGAAGCTGGAGGAGCTTGGAAAGCATTTTGCTTTGGAGCTTTCTTCTTCCACCGGAGAAGAAATGTTTTATCATGTGGCAAAACATGCCCGAAGGACTGTTAATCCTCCCAATGATACATGGGTGGCCTTCTCAAGCAGCAATCGCGGGTATAAAATGCTGCCTCACTTTCAGATCGGACTTTTTGAAACCCATATTTTCATCTGGTTTGCTGTCATCTATGAGTCTCCCGTAAAAAAAGAATTTGCAGCGTTATTAAAAAAAGAGCTGAAAACAGTCAGTAAAGCCATTCCTGATGACTTTGTATGGTCACAAGATCATATGAAGCCCGATGCCTTTTTGCACCGGGATGTGAAAAAAGGCAAACTTCCTGATTTTATAAATACCTTGGCTAATGTGAAAAAAGCAGAACTACTGTGCGGAATACATATTCCAAAAGAGAAAGCTGTACAGATGGACGGAAACGTGTTTATTCATAGAACTGAATCGGTTTTTAAAACCCTCATGCCTTTGTACGAGCTGAAAAAGAAGATATATTCCGAATAAGTTTGGCTTGGCAGGAAGGGGAGAAGGTTTCTCCTCTTCTTACCACCATTATATTGTTGGCGTTAAAAAATGTTTGGGTAGAATGTTTTTTATTTTTTTAATCGGTCCTCCGCCCACCTTTTGCGTATCTCGACCGTCTCACCGATCATGCGGCCGATGAGTTCCTTGACCGAAGGGACATCCTGAATTCTCCCCATCACCTGACCGGCCCAACCAAAACCCTCGTCTGCCTTTCCTTCATATATATAGCTTTTATTCCGCTCTCCACTGATCAGATCTTTAAGTGCTTCATATCCCGCTCCATCTTCCTCACGCGAGAGAATAAACTGAGTCCAGCTGTTGGCTACAGCCCTTCCAGGCGCCCCCAGGGATCGTTTAATAACAGCCGTGTCCATCTCATGACCTTTAACAAGTGCTTCTTTATAAGAAGAATGGGCATGCTCACATTCCTTCGTGGCGATAAACCTTGTACCCATTTCAATGCCTTCTGCCCCGAGGGCCAGCGCCGCCATCAATCCCCTGCCATCGCCAATCCCTCCAGACGCAATAACCGGTATGGAAACCGCATCGACAACCTGCGGAATCAGAACCATCGTTCCTACATCGTCTCTTCCTATATGCCCCCCACCTTCCTGTCCGACAGCCATTACAGCATCCGCCCCGAGCTGTTCCGCCTTCACAGCCTGCCTGGCGGATGCCACAAGCACGAGTTTTTTGACAGATACTCCTTCAAGCAACCGGAAAAGTCCTGCAGGATTTCCACCTGTCATACTGATGACTGGAACTCCCTCTTCAAGCGCCGCCTCCACCATGTGCTCGTTGGGGCGTCCATGCTGCCCTATGGCGAAATTCACTCCAAAAGGATAAGGTGTCATTTCCTTCGTTTTTTTGATTTCTTCTTTTAGAAGCTCCGGTGTTTCAAGTGACATTGCAGTAATTTGTCCAAGCCCCCCGGCATTCGATACAGCGGAAGCGAGTTTCGAATAAGCAAGATAAGCCAATCCTCCTTGTATAATCGGATATCTTATTCCCAGCAGCTCCGTAATTTTCGTATTCATCTTCTTTTCCTCCCCTATCCTTCTTTTTTGATTTCTTTGCATACAAAACCGTTAGAATCTGATATACTGTCTTTTGTTTTACTTTTACTATGTACGTATATAAAAAAACGAATTAAGTTCATTATAGATGAGGTGTCTGAATTGTCACAACACGAAACCCCTTTATTTACCGGCCTGAAAAAGCATGCCAAACGCAACCCTTATCAATTTCATATTCCCGGCCATAAAAAAGGCCAGGGAATGGATCCTGAATTCAGGGATTTTATAGGGGAAAATGCATTATCCATTGATTTGATTAATATTGCACCACTTGATGATCTTCACCAGCCTAAAGGGATGATCAAGCACGCCCAGGATTTGGCTGCCCAGGCGTTTGGGGCTGACCATACGTTTTTTTCTGTCCAAGGGACTAGCGGCGCTATCATGACGATGATTATGTCTGTTGTTTCCCCGGGAGATAAAATTATTGTGCCGAGAAATGTGCATAAATCCATCATGACAGCAATCGTCTTTTCCGGAGCCACTCCTGTCTTTATACATCCTGAAATTGACCGTGATCTGGGTATTTCTCATGGCATCACACCTCAGAGTGTTAAAAAGGCGCTTGAGCAAAACCCGGACGCCAAAGCGGTTCTTGTCATCAATCCAACATATTATGGCATTTCCGCCAACTTGAGTGAAATTGTGGACATTGCCCATAGCAATCAGGTTCCAGTACTTGTTGATGAAGCTCATGGGGTACTTATACATTTCCACGATAAAATGCCTTTATCAGCTATGCAGGCTGGGGCAGACATGGCAGCGACCTCTGTTCATAAATTGGGCGGATCTCTGACAGGAAGTTCAATACTGAATATAAAAGAAGGGCTTGTTTCGGCGAAACGTGTTCAAACCATTCTAAGTATGCTTACTACTACATCTACTTCTTATATTCTGCTGGCATCACTTGATACAGCCCGTAAGCGTCTGGCTACCGAAGGATACAGCATCATAGAAAAAGCCATTAAATTAGCAAATGACGCCCGTGAGAAAATTAATCAGATTCCTTTGCTGTACTGCGTTGGAGAAGAAATATTGGGAAAAGAAGCAACCTATGACCTGGACCCTACAAAACTGTTGATTTCAGTAAAGGATCTTGGCATCACAGGCTATGATGCAGAGGTATGGCTGCGCGAGGAACATAATATCGAAGTTGAACTCTCTGATCTGTATAATATCCTTTGTTTAATCACAACCGCAGATCATGAAAAAAATATCATGGTCCTTGTTCATGCTTTAAAAGAAATGGCAGACCATTTTGGGAAGAACCCGGGCGGCAAGCCTGTGCAGCCCCTGCCGGTCCATGTTCCGGATATCCCGGTTCTGGCCTTGTCACCGCGCGATGCCTTTTATGCGGATACCGAAAGCATTCCGTTTGAAGAATCTGCCGGAAGAATCATCGCAGAGTTCTTAATGGTATACCCGCCCGGCATACCGATTTTTATCCCTGGCGAAATTATTACTCAAGAGAACCTTAATTACGTTAAAGAAACGATTGAAGCAGGTCTGCCCGTACAAGGGCCTGAAGATCCCGAATTGAAAATGATCAAAGTCATCAAAGAGCATATTGCAATCCGATAAAGAAAGGAGCCTGGAAATCCAGGCTCCTTCTTTATTTTTTATTGCAAAGAAAAAAGACCCCACTCACTTCCACTCAGGGCCTTTTCACGTTTCTACATAATTATTTGTCGTTTTTGCTTGAGCAGTTCGGGCATTTATTTGAATATAATTTCGTCACTTTTTCGTCTTCAAAATGTTCAATAGTGTTGTCACATGTTTGGCAAATGATTTCTCCCATCACAAAACATCTCCTTTTCATGTAAGCGCTGTTATTCTTATCTCCATATTATTATGTCACATTCGTTTTGTCAACACTTAATTAGTGTGACACATTTATTTAATTAGGATAATTAATCATACTGTTCAGAAGCAGGTATGTGGGGAACTGTCTCTTCAAAAAACAGAGATAAATCTTTTGCTTCCTTTAATGAATGTATCTGGAATACCCGTTGCAAGTATTCATGATTTTGCAAGTCATTGGCATCTAAAAGTGCAGAGCGTCCTGTCTGCATACAGATAACCAGCGGTTTTCCGAAAAACATATTCGTGTGAACAATCCCAAAATCATAACGGACGTCTTCTGTGGTAAAACCTACGAATCTTACACCCACATTTTCTTGTTCATCGTATAGCTTTTCAAATATCTCCACAGTAACCCCTCCTTTAATTTCGTTCGTAAAGCGGGCTGCTATGCTTGCAATATATCATAACTATATTCGCTGAAATGTGATTTATAACAACTTGCAATTTATATCTTTTTCCCTATTGGGACAGCAAATAAACCTTATTGTCAAAATATTTTAAATAATGATAAACTTATCTTAACAAGTTATGAAGAGCTAATAAAGAAAGGCGGAGATTTCCATTGCAAGAAAATGCTTATATTAAATTGGTGCCTGCTTCAAAACAGCAAGTCATAACCATCGATGAAGTAAAGGATCTGTTTCGCTATTACAAAGAAATTACCGGTAAAACCGGCTCTCAATTAGGCTGGGAATATGGAGAATCAGCGTTTCCTTATAACATGGAAGAGAAGAGCCACGGGAAAGGAAAATGGTTTTATTTGAAAAGTAAAGAACAGCGGTTTAAATATATTATGGTTGGGGTAGATAATGAATCAGGAACCTGTCCAACTACCCCCTATATTCAAATTACCCTTCCTGAGGGATTTACCCATGGTGATAAAGGAAAAGCAAACGAATTCTGCAAGTTCCTGGCCAAGCAGCTGAATGCCGAGCTGCATTTATTTAATGGGAGAATTATGTACTATTATAAAAGAAAATGATGCGGGTTTGCAGTACAGGGGAATATTTGTGGACGAAGTCCTGCCTTATGGTTAGACTTCTTTTTTTATGTTCTGTATCCTATTAAGTTGGGGGGATGTGGAAAGACTATACTTAGGGCCGAACATAAAATCCAATATTTAAAAGTAAAGGTGTGAAACATTATCAAAAAATCGAACACAGTTTTTATCGTATCCCTAATTATATCTATATTATTTATCGCTCCAGGCATAATTGCTCCAAAGCAATTCGCCAAGATTGCAACTTCCATTCAAACTTTCCTGCAGGACAAGTTTGGCTGGTTTTACTTGCTTTCTGCAACGGCCTTCCTCGTATTTGTCTTATTCCTTGCATTCAGCAAGTTTGGAAGGATTCGTTTAGGCAAGCCTGACGATCGTCCAGAATACAGTACGATTACCTGGTTTGCAATGCTTTTCAGTGCCGGTATGGGTATTGGTCTTGTTTTCTGGGGAGTGGCGGAGCCAATCAGCCATTATTTCACTCCGCCAAATGGCGAGGCTGCAAGCCCTCAGGCTGCACAAAACGCGCTTCGCTATAGTTTTTTCCATTGGGGACTCCATCCGTGGGGGATATATACTCTGATCGGATTATCATTGGCCTACTTTAAATTCCGGAAAAACGCTCCTGGATTAATTTCCGCTATCTTCACCCCGCTTATCGGGGACCGGGTCAATGGTCCAATCGGAAAAACCATTGATGTCATTGCTGTTTTTGCCACAGTCTTTGGGGTAGCCACTTCGCTTGGACTTGGAGCAATTCAGATTAGTGGAGGAATATCTTACCTAACAGATTTCTCTAATAACTTTCAAACGCAGTTTATCATTATTATCATTGTTACTTTCCTGTTTATGTTCTCTGCCCAGACTGGACTGGATAAGGGTATTAAATATTTGAGTAACACGAACATCATTTTGGCCATTCTTTTAATGGTTGCATTGCTCTTTGCCGGCCCAACCAATTTCATTATGGATGCTTTTGTCCAGTCTCTTGGCAGTTACCTTCAGTACCTTCCAAGCATGAGTTTTAACCTTAGTACATTTAATCCAAAAAATTCTTCCTGGATTCAAAGCTGGACCGTCTTTTATTGGGCCTGGTGGATTGCTTGGGCGCCGTTTGTCGGTACCTTTATTGCCCGTGTTTCAAAGGGACGAACCATCCGTGAGTTTATCATTGGCGTCCTTTTGGTTCCGACCGTTTTTGGCGCACTTTGGTTTTCCGTGTTCGGTGGAACGGCCATCAATCTGGAAATGTTCCATGATTTCCATATAAACGACGTGATTAATAAAGAGGGCTCTGAAGTGGCACTGTTTGCGATGCTTGGGCATTTACCTTTAGGCAATATCATGTCGGTGATTGCAATCCTATTAATTGCCACATTCTTTATTACATCTGCGGACTCTGCTACCTTTGTTCTTGGCATGCAAACGTCTAACGGCAGCCTTAACCCGCCAAACAAAATCAAATTTGTTTGGGGAATCGTTCAGGCAGCTACAGCCGCCGTTCTTCTCTGGTCCGGAGGGCTGGAGGGACTGCAGACGGCTGCCATTATTGCTGCATTTCCTTTTGCCTTTATCCTTATAGCCATGATGTTCTCAATGGTAAAAGAATTGCGCGAGGAATTGGCAGCAATACGGCAGGAAGGAAAAAAATGATAATGGTGGTATCCATATCATCGTAACTTTTGTTAACAGAAATAAGAAGGATGAAAAAATTGTACTTTTCAATGCTGACGATTTAGACTGGCACATCATTTCCGACAGTAAATAAGAAAAGTACAAAAACATAAAGAATAATAAAATCTCGAAGAATGGTCTGTCATGCTTCGATAGTCCTATGATGGTAAAGTAACAGCACCATAACAATGCATGAAGTGCAAGTAACAGGCTCAAGGTTCTCAAAGGCACCCCCCCGTCCTACTTTATGCGTGCTGCTTTGCAGTCAATCCTAAAAATTCACAAAAAGAGGCTCTTCCTGATGGAAGAGCCTCTTTTATATGAGAAAAAAATTGCTGAATTAAGTTAATCTTGAGTTATATAAAAAACAGGTTTATTAATACTGGAAAAATAGTTAATAACGAAGAATTATATGTCTTAGGAATCGAATAATAAATCATTAACATTAATTCTGCAATATTAAAACAGCCTTCCCCAGAAGGAAGGCTGTTTTATATAAAATTTATTTTACGATGTGAATAGGAGAACCAAGAGCAACTTCCGCTGCTTCCATAGAAATCTCACCGAAAGTAGGATGTGCATGAATGGTCATGGCAATGTCTTCAGCTGTCATACCAGCTTCAATCGCAAGTCCAAGCTCAGCAATCATATCGGAGGCGTTGCCACCCGCGATTTGAGCACCAAGAAGCAATCCATCTTCAGCACGAGTGATTAGCTTCATGAAGCCATCAGTCTCGTTCATGGAAAGAGCACGTCCATTCGCCGCAAATGGGAATTTGGAAGCTTTTACTTCAAAACCAGCTTCTTTTGCACTCTTTTCGTCAAATCCGACCGTAGCCAATTCAGGATCTGTAAATACAACAGCAGGAATGGCAAGATAGTCGATTTCAGAAGGATGACCGCTGATTGCTTCAGCCGCTACCTTACCTTCGTAAGAAGCCTTATGAGCAAGAGCTGGGCCTTCTACGATGTCACCGATCGCATAAATGCCTTTTACGTTTGTTTGGCATTGCTTGTCGATCTTGATCAAACCGCGTTCAGTCATTTCAATTCCCACTTGTTCAAGGCCAAGTTCTTCTGTGTTTGGTCGGCGTCCAACAGTAACCAGTACATAATCTGCTTCAAAGGTTTTTGTTTCACCTTTTATTTCAGCTGTTACGGTTACACCATCTTTTGTTTCTTCAACGCCTTTGGCAAGAGCCTGTGTAAACACTTCTACATTGCCTTTTTTCTTCAGGCGCTTGGAAACCACTTGGCTCATTTGCTTTTCAAAGCCAGGAAGGATTTGTTTGCTTCCTTCAAGCACTGTAATTTCTGTGCCAAAGTTAGCGAACGCAGTTCCAAGCTCCATACCGATGTACCCGCCACCGATGACTACCATTTTTTTAGGTACTTCCTGAAGAGCAAGTGCCCCTGTGGATGAAATGACACGGTCACTCCATTTGAATCCAGGAATTTCGATCGGACGAGAACCAGTTGCAATGATGCAATTTTTGAAAGTATAGGTTTGAGATGATTTTTCATCCATGATGCGTACAGTGTTTTCGTTAACGAAATAAGCTTCACCCCGAATGATTTCCGCTTTATTTCCTTTAAGCAAACCTTGAACACCAGTAGTCAGCTTTTTAACAATTCCTGATTTCCATTCTTGAACCTTGCCGAAGTCCACAGATACGTTCTCTGCAGAGATCCCCATATCATCGGAATGCTTGGCGTGTTCAACACGGTGTCCAGCATTGATCAAAGCTTTAGAGGGAATACATCCAACGTTCAAGCATACGCCGCCCATTTCACCTTTTTCTGCTACAGCCACTTTCTGTCCAAGCTGAGCAGCGCGGATTCCAGCCACATATCCCCCAGGGCCGGAACCAATTACGAGTGTGTCTAATTCAATCGGAAAATCACCTACAACCATTTCTCTACGCCTCCATTACTAGTAGTTGTGGATCGTTCAATAAACGTTTAATATGATTCATCGCATTTTGAGCTGTTACACCATCAATCAGACGGTGGTCGAAGCTTAATGATAACGCAAGCACAGGTGCTACAACAATTTCCCCGTTTTTCACCACTGCTTTTTCTGCAATACGGCCAATTCCAAGGATGGCAACTTCAGGATGATTGATAACTGGAGTAAACCATTGTCCGCCTGCTGAACCAATGTTGGAGATCGTTACAGATCCGCCTTTCATTTCATCAGCTGAAAGTTTTCCGTCACGCGCTTTAACAGCAAGCTCGTTGATTTCTGCAGAAATTTTAAAGATGGATTTACGGTCAGCATCCTTAACGACAGGAACCATTAGACCGTTATCTGTATCAGCGGCAATTCCGATGTTGTAATAGTTCTTCCAAACAATTTCTTCGTTTGCATCATCAATAGAAGCATTGATTGCAGGAAATTCGCGTGCAGCAGATACTAAAGCTTTTACGACATATGGAAGGTA
Source organism: Fictibacillus fluitans (assembly GCF_030418125.1). Classification (GTDB taxonomy): domain Bacteria; phylum Bacillota; class Bacilli; order Bacillales; family Fictibacillaceae; genus Fictibacillus_C; species Fictibacillus_C fluitans. Next base: position 780,198 of record NZ_JAUHTR010000001.1, read on the forward strand.
CGTAAGCTTAATTCCTTTATCAGCAGCAACCTGTTTGAACTTCTTGCGGTGTGCAACAAGCTCAGTTACATCGATTTCATCCATCAATGTCACGTGAGGAGCTGTGTGCTTGGAGTTAACCATTGCTTTGGCAATAACTTTACGTACGCCTTTAATTTTTTCACGCGTTTCGTTTTGTCCCGCAGGGATGGCTTTAGGAGCTTCCTTGGCAACAGGAGCTTCAGCAGGTGCTGTTACAGCTTCCTGATCTTGAGTAGTTGTTTCTCCGCTCAAGTATTTGTCGATGTCTTCTTTCATGATTCGGCCATTGTCGCCAGAACCGGTAACTTTACGAATCTCAACGCCTTTTTCGCGAGCGTACTTGCGAACAGAAGGCATAGCGATTACACGCTTGTTTTCATCTGCTGATTCATCAGCGGATGGTTCTGTTTTTGCCGCTTCAGTTTTTTGTTCAGGTTCAGCAGCTGCAGGCTGTTTCTCTTCCTCTGCTTTTGGCTGCTCGGGAGTATCATCTCCATGTGCTGATGGAGGTGGCTCACTGTCAGATTCAATCGTTACTAGTACATCACCAACAACAGAAACGGTTCCTTCATCCACTTTAACTTCAAGAATTTTCCCGTCTACTGGAGAAGGGATTTCAACTACTGCTTTATCATTTTGAACTTCAAGAAGGATGTCGTCTTCTTTGACTTCATCTCCTGCTTTAACAAACCATTTAACAATTTCGCCTTCGTGGATACCTTCACCGATATCGGGAAGCTTAAATTCAAATGCCACTAACAACGCCTCCTATAGTAAAAAATTAATCATGTTTTATTGGGATAAAAAGCCGAAAAAGAAATCAAAAAGATTTCTTTTTCAGATCTGTTGTTTAGCATTAGAAGTTGTAAACTGTCTTCGCCTTTTCAACGATATCCTTATAATCAGGAAGCCAAACGTCCTCTGCTGATGCAAACGGGAATACCGTATCAGGAGCAGCCACACGAAGTACAGGTGCTTCAAGACTCAGGATGGCACGATCATTAATTTCCGCAACAACAGTTGCGCCAACACCAGCTTGCTTTTGTGCTTCCTGGACAACAATGGCTCGTCCTGTTTTTTCAACAGAAGCAATGATTGTGTCAATGTCCAGAGGGCTCACTGTACGAAGGTCAACCACTTCTGCGGAAATCCCTTCTTTCTCTAGCTCTTCTGCTGCTTTTAGAGAAGAGTGAACCATTGCTCCGTAAGTGATGATGGAAACATCTTTTCCTTCACGTTTTACGTCAGCTTTTCCGATTTCAATTGTATATTCTTCCTCCGGAACTTCACCGCGGAAAGAACGGTACAATTTCATATGCTCAAGGTAAACAACCGGATCATTATCACGGATTGCAGAAATTAACAGACCTTTTGCATCATATGGTGTAGAAGGTATTACAACTTTAATACCAGGAGCCTGAGCCATAAGACCTTCAAGGTTGTCTGCGTGAAGTTCAGGAGTTTTTACTCCACCGCCAAACGGTGAACGGATAGTAATTGGAGAATTATATACTCCTCCGGAACGGTAACGCATACGGGCAGCCTGAGCCACCACGGAATCCATTACTTCAAAAACAAAACCGAAAAACTGAATTTCCATAACCGGACGGAAACCAGTTAATCCAAGACCGATCGCCAAACCGCCGATTCCGGACTCTGCAAGCGGAGTATCAAATACACGATCTTCGCCAAATTCGGATTGAAGGCCTTCAGTTGCACGGAAAACTCCGCCGTTTTGACCAACATCCTCACCGAATACAACAACATTTTCGTTGTTTTTCAATTCAGTGCGCATTGCATCTGTGATTGCTTGAATCATAGTCATTTGAGCCATATTATTTCGACTCCTTTGCTTTGTATTCTTCAAGTTGCTCTTTAAGATTGTGAGGAAGTTCTTCAAACATAAAGCCGATCAAATCTGTTACTTTCTGTTTTGGAGCACCGTCAGCTTTTTTGATGGCAGCTTTAATGTCTTCCTTTGCCTGATCAATTACTTTATTCTCTTGCTCTTCAGACCATAGTCCTTTTCCTTCAAGGAACGTACGGAAACGAACAAGCGGATCTTTCTTCGTCCATTCGCTGTCAAGGTCTTCTGTACGGTAACGTGTAGGATCGTCTCCTGCCATAGTGTGCGGGCCATAACGATAAGTAAGGGTTTCAATCAATGTTGGGCCGTCACCATTCAATGCACGTTCACGTGCCTGCTTAACCGCAGAATACACTGCGAGTACGTCCATTCCGTCAACCTGGATTCCTTCAATACCTGCAGCAACCGCTTTTTGAGCAATCGTTTTAGCCGCGGATTGTTTTTCTACAGGAACAGAAATTGCAAACCGGTTGTTCTGCACGACAAAAATAGTCTGTGCATTGTATGCTCCGGCAAAGTTAAGTCCTTCATAGAAGTCACCTTGTGAAGCGCCGCCGTCACCTGTGTAAGTAATAGCGACATTCTTTTTGCCCTTTTTCTTAAGACCCACTCCAACACCGGCAGCTTGAATAATCTGTGCACCGATAATGATTTGCGGCATAAGAACATTTACGCCTTCCGGAATTTGTCCGCCGCTAAAATGTCCGCGGGAATACAAGAAAGCTTGATATAGCGGTAAACCGTGGAACACGATTTGCGGGATATCACGATACCCTGGAAGAATCCAGTCTTCTTTATCCAGCGCATATTGAGAGCCAAGCATGGAAGCCTCTTGACCTGCAACCGGCGCATAAAATCCTAAACGTCCCTGACGGTTTAGGGAAATTGCTCTTTGGTCCCAAATGCGCGTATATACCATACGTGTCATTAATTCCTGTAATTCTTCATCTGAAAGTTCAGGCATAGCAGATTCATTAACTACTTTCCCGTCTTCTGATAAGATTTGAAAGGTTTCAAATTGTTTTTCAACCTGTTCAATCAAACTCATTAACCTTCACCTCATCCTTCCTTACACCAATGTTATCCGCCATGTATGTAATAGGCGCTTCTATTAGATTGCCCAATATTTACCGTATACATGACATGGTTTATAAAAAAGCCTCCAATGGCCCCGATGCACAAATCATTATTGCTGTTTCCCTAATTGACCGGCGGTAAACATTGAACTTGTGCACCCTTCCTTTATATAAGGGCTTTCATAAACTGTATTACTATTTTTTTGAATCTAAAGTAATACAATCATCTTGAACACATCATTAGTTTACACCTTCATATATTGACCGTCAATTGTTTAATACCAATAAGTTATTGATTTGTTTTTTACTGCATTATAGCTGTTACACCTTTTATATAAACCGCTGTATTACTATCTGTATCCATCTGTTTCAAAATGTGTTTTTTTCAGGAAACCCGGAATCCCGCCTTCTTTTTCTAGCGTTTTGGGCTCATAAATATGGTAGAATACAGAAAAAGCGATTGTCATATGAATAAAGAAATCATAATAATGGGAGGAAATCCTATGCTAACCATGAAAAATATTGTCCGGGAAGGAAATCCAATTCTTCGCGAGAGGGCAACAAACGTTGAACTTCCTCCTCAGCAAGAGGATATTCAAATTGCCAATGAGATGCTTGAGTTCTTAAAAAACAGTCAAAACCCCGAACTGGCCCAAAAATACAACCTTCGGCCAGGCGTAGGACTCGCATGCCCGCAAATCGGAATTCCCAAACGAATCATCGCGGTTCATACTGAAGATGAGCAGGGGGAGTTATACAGTTATGCCCTTTTCAATCCTAAAATTGTAAGCCACTCTGTAAAAGTAACGTATCTCGAAGGAGGAGAAGGCTGCCTGTCAGTTGACCGTGATGTTCCCGGGTATGTTCCGCGCTATGCGAAAGTTACAGTCAGGGGAACTACAATAAAAGGAGAACAAGTGGATATAAAATTAAAAGGCATGCCTGCCATAGTGTTCCAGCATGAGATTGACCATCTCGACGGCATCATGTTCTATGACCGAATTGATAAAGAGAACCCTTTTACACCCCCTTCCGCAGTGATCCTAAACCGCGCATGATAAATCCCCGTCCTTGAGACGGGGATTTTATTTATCTATTCCACTATTTTCCTCGCAACCTAAAAAAAGCAGGCGGCATACTATAACCAACTATTGAAAAAAAGGACGGTTATACGTTATGAAAAGAAAACGCCGAATCATTAACAGATTAAAAAAACTTTTTCACGAATACCCATGCCTCACTCCCCAAAAACGGGGATTTTGCATTCAATAAATAATAAAAAAGCCTGTATTTCCGCCTCACATCGTGCAAATAATGAAAAAAACATGAAAAACCCACCTATATCATTTATAATAGAACGAAGATATTGTTAATACTAGCACGGTAAGGAGACGAAAAGATGATTTTTAAAGTTTATTATCAGGAAAACAAAAACGAGGTACCTATTCGCGAAAACACCAAAACTCTATATATGGAGTCCACCTCCATTGAGGAAGTTCGAAAAAGTCTTGCGGATTCAAACTTTAATATTGAGTTTGTTCAAGAGATAAAAGGGAAATTCTTAAAATATGAACAACAATCAGACTCTTTTGAAGTGGAGAAAAGATAATTTATGAAATTTGTTAAAAACCATCAAACTGCAGTCTTTGCCCTCGGCGGCATGGGTGAGATTGGAAAGAATACATATGGTGTTCAATTCCAGGACGAAATCATCCTCATCGACGCAGGAATTAAATTTCCGGAAGACGAGCTGCTTGGCATTGACTACGTAATTCCAGACTATACGTATCTGGTTAAAAATGAAGACAAGATCAAAGGGCTCTTCATTACCCATGGCCATGAAGACCATATTGGAGGCATCCCCTACTTGCTTCGACAGGTTAATATTCCGATTTATGGGGGAAAGCTTGCCATTGCGCTGATTAAAAACAAACTTGAAGAACATGGGCTTTTAAGGCGGGCAAAGCTTTACGAAATTAACGAGGACCAAGTGATTAAATTCAGGAAAACATCTGTTTCGTTTTTCCGAACTACCCACAGCATACCGGAATCGCTAGGTGTAGTGGTGAAAACACCACCCGGCAATATTGTACATACCGGCGACTTCAAATTTGATTTCACGCCGGTTGGAGAACCTGCAGATTTAACAAAAATGGCCGAGATCGGAAAAGAAGGGGTCTTGTGTCTGCTTTCTGACAGTACCAATGCGGAAGTTCCCGGTTTCACTCTGTCCGAGCGACGTGTAGGTGACAGCATTAATGATATTTTCCGAAAAGTTAACGGCCGGGTGATTTTTGCAACGTTTGCATCGAATATTTACCGCCTGCAACAAGTAGTGGAAGCTTCTGTGCAAAACAATCGAAAGATCGCTGTCTTTGGACGAAGCATGGACTCTGCCATTACTATTGGTCAGGAACTGGGATTCATAAAGGCTCCAAAAGGCACCTTTATCGAGTCTTCACAGATTAACAGGCTGCCCGATAACCAAGTCACGATTCTTTGTACAGGAAGCCAGGGAGAGCCTATGGCCGCACTTTCCAGAATTGCTAACGGAACTCACCGTCAAATTCAAATTATACCTGGAGACACGGTCGTATTCTCTTCTTCTCCTATCCCGGGAAATGCATTAAGCGTAAACAAGATCATTAACCAGCTGTTCCGCGCCGGTGCTGAAGTGATTCATGGGTCTCTCAATGATATTCATACCTCCGGACATGGAGGCCAGCAAGAACAGAAGCTGATGCTCCGGTTAATGAAACCAAAATACTTTCTCCCTATTCATGGAGAATACAGAATGTTAAAGACGCACATTCAGCACGCCATATCTTGTGATGTTCTGCCTGAGAATTGTTTTACCATGGATAATGGCGAAGTTTTGGCCCTGTCCAGCAACGAGGCATCCGTCGCAGGAAAAATTCCTTCTGGATCCGTTTATGTAGACGGAAGCGGTATTGGAGATATTGGTAACATCGTTCTCAGAGACCGCAAGATTCTTTCTGAAGAAGGATTGGTCGTGGTTGTGGTCAGTCTGAATATGAAGGAATTTAAAATTGAAGCCGGTCCGGATATCATTTCCAGAGGATTTGTCTACATGAGAGAATCCGGAGATCTGATCAATGATGCCCAAAACCTATTGAATCAGCACTTGAACAGTCTTATGGAAGAAAAACGAACAAGGCAATGGTCTGAAATTAAAAATGAAATCACCGACGTGCTTTCTCCATTCCTTTACGAAAAAACGAGAAGACGTCCGATGATCCTTCCGATTATTATGGAAATCTAAACAGAAAAAGCATGAGAGGAAAATTCCTCTCATGCTTTTTTTGTGCTTATTACGCCATCAGATTATCCTCGAGCCGGTTAACATCCTTTTCTGCACCAATGACAATCAAGATATCCCCCTCTTTAACAGGCTGGTTAGCGTGTGGAGAAACTATAACTTCATTGTCCCTTTTAACTGCCACCACATTGCAGCCATATTTTGCCCGGATATCCATTTCCAACAGGGATTTGCCGTCCATCTTGTTTCCGGCCACCATCTCCACAATACTGTATTCATCCGATAATTCCAGATAATCAAGAACACTTTTTGAAACCACCTGGTGGGCAATTCGGATACCCATATCACGTTCGGGGTGAATAATGCGATCCGCACCAATCTTCAATAACACCCGCTCATGATAATCATTTTGTGCTTTCACCGTAATTTTATCGATACCCATATCTTTAAGAATGAGTGTAGTCAGGATACTGGATTGGAGGTTTTCTCCAATCGCTACAATGACATGCTCAAAGTTACGAACTCCCAGGCTTTTGAGTACACCCTCATCGGTTGAGTCCGCAACCACGGCATGAGTAGCAATGGAAGAATACTCATTTACCCTTTCTTCATCCATATCGATTCCAAGCACTTCCATCCCCTGCTCGATTAATGCCTTGACAACCCCTCCGCCAAACCGGCCCAGCCCGATTACCGCATACTGACGTTTTCCCTGTCGTTTTGCCACATTTATTCCTCCAGCATATTATGTACTATTTTTTTTAGCATATCACATTGTCTCCTCATCACAAAACTATCATTCTCAATGCAATGAGAATAAAAAAAGATGGCCAAGATTTTATCTTGGCCATCTTCCGAAAAACAGGTATTAAACGTTAAGTGTTTCTTGTCCTGGCTTCCAGTTTGCCGGGCAAAGTCCGCCAGTTTGAAGAGCTTGAAGGACACGCAATGTCTCATCCACATCACGGCCAATGTTGTTGTGATTAACTACGGCATACATTAGTTCACCTTCAGGAGAAATAATGAACAGTCCGCGAAGGGCAACCCCTTCTTCTTCAATCAATACGCCATAATCACGTGCTACAACATGGTTTGTGTCTGCAGCTAGTGCATAGTTAAGGTCACCAAGACCATTTGAGTCACGAGGAGTATTGATCCACGCTTTGTGCGTATGAATAGTGTCTGTAGAAACACCAATTACTTCTGCATCTAAATCTTCGAACTCGTCAAAACGATCGCTCAAAGAAGTGATTTCAGTAGGACATACGAATGTGAAGTCCATTGGATAGAAGAATAGTACAGTCCATTTGTCATTCTTCATGTTTTCTTCAAGACTTACCTTGCCAAATTCTTTGTTTGGCAATACAGCGTCCATTTCAAAGCGAGGAGCTTGTTTTGCTACCATGCGTTCTGCCATGTTAAAATCCCTCCAACTAATTATGTTATTGCTTCTACTTAATTATAATCGACCCTTACTTTTTAGTCAATATTAAATAATAATTAATTTAAATAAGGGCTTATAAGCATAACCATATTTACTTTCCCCCATATCATAACAAGTTAATCTAAAGAAGTGAAATAATTGGATTGCGCGGTTTACTCGGTTATACTGTTATGCATACTAAGCATGTTAAAAACAGAAGGAGGAATTTTTTTCAATGCAGGATGATTACAAGAAATTCACAGAAATAGACTGGGGCGCACTTGCAATCAGCTCCGGTATTTTATTATTAAAGCTTCTCGCTATTTATATCATTTATATAGCAGTCCGCAACATTGGAAAGAAAGTTATTCGAACTGCCTTCGAACGGATGACGCATCGAAAAAGCATGTCCAATTTCAGGGCAAAAACCTTAGAGACCCTTGTGATCAGTATCTATACATATGCCCTTATCTTTATGGCCTTTGTGGCTGTGTTTGGATTGTTTAACATCGATATTCGGGGATTGCTTGCAGGCGCAGGGATCGTAGGACTTGCGATAGGCTTCGGAGCACAAGGACTTGTCAGTGATATTGTTACAGGATTCTTTATTCTCCTTGAAAAGCAAATTGATGTTGGCGACTATATCACTACCGGAACATTTAACGGAATAGTCGAGGATGTGGAACTTAGGACAACCAAAGTACGGGGCTTTGATGGCACTCTGCATTATATACCCAACCGGTTAATCACAAGTGTCAGCAACCATTCCAGAGGCAATATGAGGGCTTTGGTTGATTTTAAAATCCCGACCACCCCACAAGTCGAAGAAGCATTGAGAATCATTAAAGAAGAAAGTATCGTGCTTCAGCAGGAGGAACCAGCAATTCTTGAAGGTCCGAATGTTCTTCCGGTGATTGAAGAAGAAACCGGGCTGACAGTATTGCGCATTCTTGCAAGAACCGAAAACCTAAAGCAATGGAGCATGGAGCAAAAAATTAAGGACCGTCTTCAACAAAGGTTTAATGAAGCAGGAATCCAGCTGCCACAGCCAGAAGAAGAAAATACGTCAGGCAAGCCTGACACCGAATGATTACGGTAACTGTCCTTGGGGTATTTTGATAGATATATCCCACAAAAAAACAGGAGGTTTCGTATCATGCCTTATGATTCCATTAAAGAACTCCCAGACTCTGTAAAAGACAATCTTCCGCATCACGCACAGGAAATTTTTAAAGAAGCCTTCAATTCCGCTTCTGACGAATACAAAGAAGAAGAAACGGCTTTCAAGGTTGCATGGAGTGCAGTGAAAAAGAAGTACGAAAAAAACGATAACGATGAATGGGTAAAAAAAGAAGAGTAAAAAAATGAGGCAGCAACATGTCGTATCATGTTGCTGCCTCTTCCTTTTCTCTTTTAATCACTTTTAATTTCTTGATTTGATGCCCATCCATTTCGATTACTTTAAAGGTATATCCTTCATGATTCACCTCTTTATTGAGGTCCACATCAATTCCCTGGCTTAAAAACCAGCCGCCGATTGTATCAAGATCAGAATCATCAAGATCCAGATGGAACATTTCATTGACTTCGGAGATGAGAACCTTACCTTCGAGAATAGTCACTTGATCATTTACTTTTTTGATTCTCGGTTCTTCATCCTCATCAAACTCATCGCGGATTTCACCGACGATTTCTTCGATAATGTCCTCAACCGTTACAATACCTGACGTTCCGCCGTATTCATCCATTAATACCGCCATATGAACCCGGTCCTTTTGCATTTTAACCAGCAGTTTTTGGATAGGAAACGACTCATGAACAGAGATAATTGGCCTTATGTATCGTTCCAGCTCTTCTTCTTCATTGGTTACATGTTCATTAAAGAATTCCTTTATATTCACCAAGCCGATGATATGGTCTTTATCCTCCACGGCAACCGGATATCGCGTAAACTTTTCCCCTCTCATGATATTAAGGTTCTCCCAAAAGCTGTTTTCCTTATATAAACAGACAATCTCTGTACGGGGTACCATAATTTCCTTGGCCAGTCTGTCATCAAATTCAAAGATTCGATTGACATAACGGTATTCGGATTGATTGATTTCGCCGCCCTCAAAGCTTTCTGATAAGAGGTGGCGCAGTTCCTCTTCATTGTGGGCCATTTCATGCTCTTCCCCGCGCTTCAGTCCCATCAATCTGGTTAGGACGGCAGCGGAACGGTTTAAAACAAAGATGAACGGAAACATGATAACGCTGAAGGCAATCAAAGGCCGGGCTACTGCCAGCGCAATAGCTTCAGACTTTCTGATCGCAAATGACTTTGGAGCCAATTCGCCGAGTACCACTTCAAAATAGGTAATTACAGTGAAGGCAATGATAAATGAGATGGTATTGATTAGTTGCTGCGGCAGGTCCACATGCTGAAAAACGGGATGAAGCAGCGTTTCCACTGTAGGTTCTCCCATTCCGCCCAATGCCAGTGATGTTATCGTAATGCCGAGCTGTGTCGAAGAAAGATAACCATCGATATTACCCAGAATCTTTTTAACCGCTTTTGCATTGCCGTTTCCCTGTTCTGCCAGAAAATCTATTCGGGTTGCACGGACTTTTACAATGGCAAATTCAGTAGCCACGAAGAATGCCGTTATTAATATTAGGACGATAATAATGATGATATTGAATAATGCCATGTGGTTATCCCTGATCACTTGAGCGATCAAGGAAGGTCACCTCCTGCCGAAAAATAAGGTTAAAGATAATAAAGATTACCCTCTCCACCTAGCAGATAAACAAAGACAAATGAGGAGGGAACAGCTATATCGCTGTTCCCCTCCCTTTTTTTATTGCTGAAGCTTGCTTTGTACAGCCTGACAAACATCGTCAGCACTCATACCGTCTGCGTTGATGACCGAACCCTGCACCACTGCATTTTGCATACCCATCACATTTTCATCCTGACCAGTGACCACACAGCAATCACAGCCGTTTGCATCATTTTCCTGGCGAAGCACAACCACATCATATCCTTTAGCTTTTAAAGCATCGGAAACATTAGTTAAGGATTCCTCCACACCAATTCTTGCCATTATTTCCACCTCCTTAGCATTTTTAATTTTTCCTATGGACTGGCGACTTATTCGCGCCCAATGAAAAAAGGGCTGCTCGTTTTTGAGCAGCCCTTTGTTTTTTAATTTCAATTTGCTTTCCACTCGATATAGGAAACAAGCGTACGGAGAGCCACAGGAATGGCTTCTTCTTTCGGCTCGATCATGGAATGGTGGAGACCGAACCCGCTGTCTGCACCAAGCCAAAACATAAAACCTGGAATTTCCTTTAGAAAATAGCCAAAGTCTTCTCCAGTCATGGCCTCTTTACAGTGATATACTTCTGCTGTTTTTTCCCGTTCAAGAAAAGCAATGAATTCCCTCGTCAGTTCTTCATGATTGTACACCTGATAATAATTGGCGCCATAATCAATCTCTGCCTGGCAATCAAAAGACGTCTCCAGCCCCTTCACAAGGGATTCAATCCTCCCCTTGACCTTTTTCATGGAGTCAGAGGAAAGAGTGCGTATGGTCCCTTCCAATCGGGCAGTTTCCGCGATAATATTTTGCTTTGTGCCCCCCGTAATTTTACCAACCGTCACAACAGCTGAATCAAGAGGATCAATGTTCCGTGCCACAATGGACTGAAGCTGAGTCACCAGATGGCTGGCCGCCACAACCATGTCATTGGCAAGATGAGGATAGGCAGCATGTCCGCCCTTTCCTTTAATGTCAACAAAAAGCTCGGATGTGTTGGCGAACAAAAGCCCTTCTTTGACAGCAATTGTGCCAACCGGGTGCTCGGGTGCAATGTGCAGCCCTAGGATTATATCCGGTTTTTCCGACTGGAACTCTTCACTTTGAAGCAAAGGAAGTGCTCCGCCCGGCCCTTCTTCTGCCGGCTGAAACACAAACAATAAATGATCCTTCACGGGATGATAAACGAAATAATCCAGCAGCCCCAATGCGACGGACATATGGAGGTCATGTCCACAGGCGTGCATAAATCCTTCGTGGATAGAAGGAAATTCATAGGTTGTTTCTTCCTTGATCGGCAATCCGTCCATATCCGTGCGGTAGGCAATTGTTTTGGTGGGATCGTTGCCTGTGACTTTAACAATTAGGCCGGTCCTCCATTTTTTCACACTCAGACGCTCTTGCGGCAGCTGGTTTATGAAATCAAGAATAAACTGCTGCGTTTTGAATTCCATAAAACCAGGTTCAGGAATTTGGTGAAGCTGCCTTCTGATGTCAATGAAACGTTGCGCTTCCATTCTATATCATTCCTGTCCAATCAACTTAGTCGTTCAGTCTACGCAATTCTTGCTTAATTTCTGTTTTGGATTTTGTTTTTTCATCGATTTCTTTAATTACACGTGCAGGAGTTCCGGCTACAACTGTATGTGGAGGGACGTCTTCAATAACAATGGCACCTGCAGCAACTACAGCTCCTTGTCCTACTGTAACGCCTTCAAGAATGACTGCGTTGGCTCCAACCACTACATCATCTTCCACAACTACAGGTTTTGCAGATGGGGGTTCAATTACACCAGCCAACACGGAGCCTGCTCCGATATGACAGTTCTTTCCTACCGTTGCACGTCCTCCGAGAACCACGTTCATGTCGATCATTGTTCCTTCGCCGATAACTGAACCGATGTTAATGGATGCTCCCATCATAATAACCGCGTTGTTTCCGATTTCCACCTGGTCACGGATAATCGCACCCGGCTCGATACGGGCATTAATATTTTTCATATCCAGTAAAGGAATAGCTGAATTGCGGCGGTCATTCTCCACCACGAAATCTTCAATTTTGCTTTCGTTGCTCTTCAGCACTTCCTGAAGTTCTTTCCACTCACCAAAAAGCACCCCGGTATTCCCATTGATAAACGACTGGGTATTTTCACCGAATTGGAGCCCCTCAAGATCCCCTTTGACATATACTTTTACTGGTGTTGATTTAGTACTGTTACTAATAAAAGAAATAATTTCATTTGCATCCATCATTTTCATGGTGTGTGCTCCTCCTTTAATACGTTCTGTATTGTATTAAACCACTAATTCATCCAACATTCAAACCAAATTGCTGTTTAATCTTCCTTCACTAATTTCACAAAAGCCTCTACCTGTTTCAGTTCAAGTGAAGCACCATGACAGATCATCCACGTATCCCGCTTCATCTGCTCGCCATTTTTATTATGCAGGGGAACCTGATGAAAAGCATCTGCTTCACGTAAGGAGATAGAAGGCAGGATGGCATATCCGATTCCGTGAAGGGCCATCTGTTTACACGTTTCTATCTGATCAACGATGATGGTTTTTTTCGGCGGGATGGAAAAGTGGTCCTGCCACCACTCCTGAATATCCTGATAATACGTGGAGTGGCTCTTAAATTGAATGAAAGGCTTCTCTGTTTTCTGCAGTTCTTCAATAGAAGAAATATCCGTATCCACGAGATACAGACTGTCTGAAAACAAGTGGATTTTTTCCCCCCGCCATTCCGGATTTCCTCTGACGATCCCGATATGAATCTGGTCTTCATACAGATGCTTGATGATTTCGCTGCTCCAGCCCGTAATGAGCGAGATATTGACCTGCGGATACAGGCTTACATATTTTTTAAGTGTGTTCGGAAGCCAGTACTGCCCTATGATGGACGCCACGGCAAGCCGGAGTGTGCCAAACACTTCTTTTGAAAGAGATTGAAGTTCCTCCCGAACACGATCTTCCTCTTTTAGCGTCTCATTGACATGGGCAATAATTTTTTCTCCTGCTGCAGTGATTGCCAGCCCTTTTTGAGAGCGGAGAAAAATTTTACTGCCCCAGCTGTTTTCAATGCTCTGCAGGCGCTGGCTGAGTGCAGGCTGGGACACATACAGACGCTCGGATGCTTTTCTCATATTTAATTCCTGAGCGAGCACTTGAAGGATTTTAAATTCGGATAGCTGCATGCTGCTCCCCCTTTTGGTAATCATAAGCAAAACTTATCAGTCTAACCTATTATATTCTATTTTTCATCTTTGCACGAAATATTTAAGATAAAAGTAGAGGTGCATCTAGCGGAAAGGGATGATAACCATGAAAGTAAATGTAAAGGGAGTCCACCATGTACAGCTTTGCATACCCCCGGGAGCCGAAGACAAAGCAAGATCCTTCTTTTCGATTATTCTTGGATTTCAGGAGATTGAGAAACCAGACAATTTAAAGCCAAACGGCGGATTATGGTATCAAGCGGGAAAGCAGGAACTGCATCTTGGGATCGAGAACATTCCCCTCCAAAAAGGAAAAAGCCACCCCGCATTTGAAGTGGCCCAGCTTGATTCTGTAAAAAAACATCTTCTTTCCCAAGGAATAACTGTAAAAGACGAAACCGAAATTCCAGGTTTATCAAGATTTTCTTTTCGGGATCCTTTCGGAAACCGCATTGAATTTCTTGAGAGAACGACCTAACCAAGGAGATTACCGGCTTTTTGATTTTGAAATTTCAGGCTTGGGAAGCAAGATCGAAAACAGCAAGCTTAAAAACGAAAGGATTAGAACACCTTTATATACATCTGCCAGTGAAAACGAAAGGCCATTCTGCAGAAGCTCCAGCACAGAGCTGCTCAATCGGCTCCGTTTTTCTTCATCGAGCAAAATGTTGGCCGCATCGAGTGAAACCTTCTCATTTTCATTGCCCTGACGGTTAAAATACGTGTTTAGTCTTGTGTTCAAAATGCCTCCGAGAACCGCGGCTCCGAGGGCGCTCCCGACGATTCTCATAAACATATTGGAGGCCGTGGCAATTCCTCTTGTTTTCCAATCCACTGTATTTTGAATAGCCACAATATAAGTAGTATTCGTCAGCCCCATGCCGCAGCCAATAAGAAAGGAACCTGTCCCCGCCCAAACGGGGCCTTTCGAAGGGTCCATGAAGATGAACACCAGCGAACCAAGGAGCAAGGCAAAGCCGCCGGCAACCGCTACTGGCCTGAAACCTATTTTCAAAAGCAGTTTTCCGGCAATCGTTGAACAAATGGGCCAACCGACCGACATAGCTGTAAGGGTAAAACCAGCCACAACTGGCGGCTGTTCCATTACTCCCTGAATATAGGTGGGAAGGAAACTGGAAAGCCCGATCAATATGGCGCCGTTTGTTAACGAAGCGGCATTTGAAAGCGAGATCAGTCGGTTGTTCCATAACGAGATGGGCATCAAAGGTTCCGGAAACCTTGATTCATGCCTGAAGAAACCGAATAGGATAAGTACCGAACCCACCCCTAGAACATAGGATTCCCATGAATTCCACGGCCACGCGGTACCCCCTTGTATAAGAAGAACCATCAGCGCACTTACCCCAAACAAAACAAGGAACGAACCGAGGTAATCAATATGTACTTTTTTCCGCTCCACGTTCTCATGAAGGAACTTCCAAACACCTGCCATTGCTAGAATACCAAGCGGAACATTAATCCAGAACACCAGAGACCAATGGGAGTATGTAACAAAAAAACCTCCGAGCAACGGACCAACGATCGCTGAAATTCCCCAGACGCTTGCAAGGTAGCCCTGTATTTTCGCCCGCTCTTCAATTGTGTACATGTCCCCTACTATTGTGGTAGCAATCGGCTGTACAGCCCCCGCCCCAAGACCCTGAATCAAGCGGTAGATAATCAGCTGCTTCATGGATCCCGCGAGACCGCACATAACGGATCCTATTAAAAAAATGATAATGCCAATCGTAAAAACCGGCTTACGGCCGTATAAATCGGATAACTTTCCATAAATAAGAATAGTAACAGCCTGCATGAGCAAATAAGCGGAAAACACCCAGCTGTATAAAGCAAATCCGCCCAAATCCCCCACAATACCCGGCATGGCTGTAGAAACAATCGTTCCTTCAATAGCTGCCATAAACATGGCAATGATTACCGAAGCGAGAACATAGGGCCGCTTTGTCCGCTGTTCTTCCCTCTCTGCCTCCGCCTGTTCTTTCCTTTGGAAACTCTTATTCATTTGTCTCAACCTCTTTTCGTATCTCATGCGGCTCCACATGAACAGAAATACTTTCTACTTTATATTTATTCTTCAGTTCGTTTTCAAGCTGTTCCGTAATCGCATGGCTTTCTATTACGTTTAAATCAGGATGAACATGAATGGTCACATCAAGAATAACAGAATTCCCATGCTTTCTGGCTTTTAAATCCCTGACTTGTTTTACCCCTTTCACATTCAGGATCTGCTTTTCCATCTTCTTTCCCTCTTCATAATCAAATCCATCCGAGAGGTTATGGGAAGTTTCGTAAAAGATATCCCATCCGGTTTTGATGATCATGATGGCAACCAGGACTGCGGCCAGCGGATCCAGCCATATCACACCGAACTGCGCTCCAAAGATACCCACAGCAGCACCTATGCTCACAAACGCATCCGAGCGATTATCAAGAGCGGCCGCTTTTAAACCCTGACTGTCCGTTTGGCGGGCAAGCTTTATATTGTACTTATAGACTGCCAGCATAATCAAGGCAGAGAAGATAGCTGTAACACCTGCAATCATGGATGGCGACTCAATTTCAAACGCCACGATGCTCTTGATGGCGGAAATCAGCACCTCAAGTCCAATTACTACCATTATAAAAGAAGCAATCATGGATGCAATGGTTTCCGCCCTGAGATGGCCATATGGATGGTCGCGGTCCGCAGGTTTTTTCGAGATTTTCAATCCGATCAGAACAGCCAAAGAGGCCAAAATATCTGTTGAGTTATTTAAGCCGTCTGCTACAAGGGCTTCAGAAGAATAAACCCATCCTACTCCCAGTTTTAGAAAGGACAACATAATATAAGCTGCCAAACTAAGGTAAACGCCTCTCTCCACTTTTGCCTGCGCTTTCTGCTCTGTCATGTCTTACGCTCCCTTAACCCGTTCTCTTGCATTTAAAGTTAGGATGTCTAAACTTGCCGGAATGCATCCCTGATCCGGAGCATTAGTGATGATAGATCATCTTTCGGGTCATCCCCCCATCGATGACAAGATTTTCACCATTGATGAAATTATTCTCAGGATCCGTTAAATACAGGCAGGCTCTTGATACGTCAGAAACGGTTCCGACTCTCTTTGACCAGTGCTGCTCATGATCAACATTGCGCAGGCCTTCGTAGTCCTTGGTTTCAATCCAGCCCGGACTAATGGAATTTACGGCAATTCCCTCTTCACTTAAGGAAGCGGCAAGCGCATGGGTTAAAGCGACAATGCCTCCTTTTGTGGCAGCATATGCTTCACTGTCTGGTTCTGACATGGAAGCACGAGTCGATGCAATATTTACAATCGATCCTCCTCCGTTTTCTTTCATTTGCTTTGCAGCCTCTCTTGAACATAAGAAAACGCTGCGGAGATTCGTTTGTATGACGTCATCCCATTCTTCAACGCTCAGTTCGAGGGGCGATTTCCAGATGCCTTTCCCGGCATTGTTAATCAAAATATCAACGGGTCCAAAAAGGGATTGTGTCCTCTCCAATAATGAAACGATATCCTCAGGTTTGCGGACATCAGTTGCGATAAATTCGGCCTTTCCCTTTGCTGAAGTGATCTCTTTCAGTGTTTCGGCCGCTTCCGCCTCCTTCACATCTGCGATAACAACGCGGGCACCGGCATTTGCGTAATCAATTGCAATTTGCCTTCCAATTCCTTGTCCTGCACCTGTAACAATAACAACCTTGTTTTCAAACATATGTAGACCATCTCCTTTTTTCCATTGATTAGATTTTAAAATATTCCCTTAAGTTCTATAACAATAACAAGGATGATTCAAAAAAACAGCAGGTAAGTATGCTGCTGTTTTGATGACCAATTATTTATTATGGCTAACCACCACTTTTCCAATCGTTTTGCCTGATTCCAGCCTGGAATGCGCCTTTCTTAAGGTTTCTGCATTAAACGGCGCTAAGGTCTCCGTTAATGTAGAGGTGAGGATCCTATCATCAAACATTTTCCCCATTTCTGTCAGAATCTCATGCTGTTTGATCATATCATCCGTTTCAAAAAGAGAACGGGTAAACATAAATTCCATAACAAACGTAATACTTTTTTGCTGCAATAAACTGATATCCAAAGGGGTTGACGTTTCAACGATGGAACAAATTTTACCCTGGGGAGCAATGGCTTCCATCATTTTTTCCCAGTGCTCATCCGTGCTGTTCAAACAGAAAATATAATCCGCTTCAGTTAGACCTTTCTGCTTAAGCTGCGGCAAAAAGTCCTCATAGTGGCTGATCGTATAGTCAGCACCATGTTCTTTCGCCCATTCCTTTGTTTCCGGCCGTGATGCTGTGCCAATCACCGTTAATCCCGCCCATTTTGCAAGCTGAAGGGCAATCGATCCGACTCCTCCTGCAGCACCAATGATTAGAATTGATTTCCCTTTATTTTCATCAGGCGCCAGAGAAACTCCTAATCGGTCAAATAACCCTTCCCAGGCTGTAAGACTTGTGAGAGGCATGGCTGCCGCTTCCTCGTGGCTGAGTGTTTTCGGTTTATGGGCGACAATCCGTTCATCTACGAGATGATAGTCACTGTTTCCTCCCGGCCTTGCAATGGTACCGGCATAATAGACTTCGTCACCCTCTTTAAACATCGTTACTTCAGATCCTGATCCGGCTACAATTCCTGAAACATCCCAGCCGAGAATTTTGGGTTCCTTTTCCATGCCCTCTTTTGGACCCCTCACTTTTGTATCAACAGGGTTTACAGAAATCGCTTTTACATTTACGAGAAGGTCCTTTTCCCCTGGTACAGGCTTTTCAATTTCAACATCTACCAGACTCTCTGGATCACTGATCGGCAGGTATTTATACAACCCTACTGCTTTCATTTTTCCGCTCATTAACATCCATCCTTTCTATTATTGTTACGTTACCCGAACAGGCCAGGGAAAAACATAAATCCCAAATTCGCAGCCCGTCCAAACCAACTTTGGACGAGACGCATAAGCTATGTTATGTACAAGTTTTAAAAAAATAAAGGTGGTTGGCAAATGAAGTTCCCCTCTAAACATTCTCAGGTTTGCTTGAAATTCAAGCGTCTAAAACCTGGAAATGTGGTGCGTATTCATTTACATGGTACATCCGTTCAAGTAACCTTCAGACAATATGATTCCGCTACAGGTATTGTAATTGCAGCAATTTCTGACGGCAGTCTTGTAAAATTCAAATGCTGTGACGTGAATAAGGTGGAAAAGAACCCTACTCAAAACTGGTTGCTTGAGGGCCGAGCCGAATAATACATTATTATTCGTTATCCATTACAGGAATTTAATATTAAAAAAGGACGCCGATGTGGTGTCCTTTTTTTGTTAGTTCTACAAGATCATTTTATTCCCGTCATTTTACAAAGATAGTTTGAGAAATTCCAATAATTTTACCACAAGCGTCCAGCGCTTTCACTTGATAATAAGGGCCTGAAGCATTTACTTTTATCTTCGTTTCAAATCCCGAACGAGGGGCCTGGGCACCAGCAATTTTCAATTTGTTTATAGAAGAGCCCGCCAGCACCTGCCAAGCTGCAGTTTCAGTCGAGCCATTCCATGAAGCATAGACTTCAGCAGTCTTCTTACTTAATGGAACCACTGTCAGACTCGGCGGATAACCTGGTCTCCCTTTCCAATTACTTTTGAAAGCCCTGTATGACTCATACTGATCGGGATACTGCATATCATATATTAAATTTTTCGAAGGATTTTTTAATGTATTTCCAGCTTTGCGAAATTCAGAAAGATATGGCTCTTGTCCCCAACCGATAAACTGGTTGCAGTTCGGCAGTTGCTGCATATTCCCCTGACTTCCAACAATAAGTGGAGGGTCATGGTAGTATGTCCGGTCTACAACTGCTTTCATTGATTTAAAGTCAAGCTGCAGCAGTAAACCGCGTGCCCGCCCTTCCGGTGGTGAAGTCGGAGTAGCGCAGCATTCATTATCAAATAAACTGATTCGGTTTCTTCCTCTAAACCTTGCATCATGCTGCCAGGAAAAGGAAGCGTGTGGTCCCAGAATAAAGTCTGATTGTTTTCCGCCAAGCTGCCATAGAATGTCACCTGTATTTTTGTCAATATGGTAGACTGCCCACATGTTGCGCATGTTAATGAGCAGCGTATTATCCGGCCCTTCTTCAATTGAATTTATATGGAAACAATCCCATATATTATTATTAACGAATGCAGTAGATGCAGGAAGCATGGAATCTGCGGGATTCAGGTGGTCCAGAACATTCCAAAAGAAAACAAGCTCACCGGTTTTAAGATCCACCTCCTGGATCGAGTAATTGTCGATAAACCCGTTTCCCGGCCCACCAAATGGAGATAAATCTGCAGGTACTTGTTTAACTGCCAAAAAAAGTGCTGTATTTCTTTTAGTAATCTTAAACTCGTGCAAATCAGCCGTATATCCTTTTTGAGCAATGACTGTTTTTATCACCTCATATTTCTGGTTGATAATTTGAAAAAATGCTCCCGGCTCCGGAGCCCCGACGGGAAGGTTCGCATTATTAGTCTGGACACCCGAAATCGATCCTTCCCACATGGTAAGTACAGGCTTTCCTTTATAGCATTGAACTTTAAAGTCGGTATTTTGGATCAAACGGTTTTTAAGTGGTTTGAACCAGACCGGGTTACCTGCTTGATCCATGATCAATGATCCTGGTTGAGCAATCGTTTCCTCTCTGTTCCCAGTATAAGGAGCAACGAATATCAAGCCTGGTTGGGTCCCCCTCTTATTCACATTAACCTTCACCTTTATGGGATGCAGATTTGGTTCAGATACAAAGTTCCAGACCTGTGAATCATCCTCATTTTTCACTGATATGTAACCCCCTCTTCTGAAATAGGCAGTTTCCAAAAGTTATATTCATCCATATAACATGATATTCTTGGTATACAATCTTAGGTAAAAAGAAAAAATCCCCCGGTTACCTTTTAGGAACCGAAGGGATTTAATAAATTACTTTGCATTGGATAAGGTACTAAATTAACTTTAGCTAGGACTTTTAGCATCTGACATACCTTCGTTTAAAACCGAGCTTCCCTCTCTCTACTTGTTTTTGAATACTTTCTTGCGCATTTAGAAAACTGCTTTTTTTCTTGTCCCTTTTGACTTCTACAATACCCACTTCCCTTGCAGTCACTACAGCTTTTTCATACAGTGGCGTATATGAAGTTCCTACGGTGTACAGAAAGTTATTCATAGCGGACTTTGTTCTTTCTGGTGAAGTATGAATTGATTTTTTTGCCAAATCAAGCATATTGGAAATTTTACTTTCGGAAAACGCTTGGTCCTTGCGACTTCCCAAAAGCCAGCAATAACAACTCCAGCCAGCAGACATTTTTAGTTCTTCACCACTTGAAATCCATTTATCAGCAACCTCTTGTGCAATATCTGACTCAGATAACGTAACTGCGACTACATAATCTGATAGCATATAAAAATAAGCAGCCTCCAGCCAACGGTCATAATCAGATTCAGTCATGCCGTCCGGGTCCGCTATAATGCCTGCAAAATACATTGCATCGTAGTTACCTGTAGCATAAAGCTCTTCAGCTAAACGTTGATTTCTCTTTATTTTCTTTGCGATTGGCTTCATAGCGCCTGTAGCCACACCGAAAAGCGGCTCATGTGCGCCATTGGATATGTACATTTTTTTAGTTCGTTCCTTACCGAGGGCTTCTAGTTCCTGCATAACTGTATTAAAATCCATCGTGTCGCACTTCCTCCCTTATCGTTTTCCTTCTATAATTGTAACCAAATCAGCAAGAAAATGTAAGCCAATCGCTCCTTTTCTCCAGAAATCCTTGATTTATAAAATGTTATTGAAAAGACCGGTTTTATGTAGCATAAATACTGTATTCTCCTATTTAAAAATCGATTCTGTAAAAATATGAAGACAAAACATCCATAAGAAGATATTATTAAGGTTAAGAATGATGGGCAGTAGGAGGTATGAACAGATGTCATCTGAAAAAAAATTAAGCTTTCAAGAGGCAGTTAAGCAAAGACTGGCTGAAAAAAAACAGCAGCAGGCCAACGGAAATTTCTCAACGAACCCTGTAAAGTCAACAAAGCAAATGAAGAGCCAGCAGACGAAGAAGGCAAACAACCAACACCGTCGCACCGGCGTTTAATAAACATTTAAGAACCCTTTACGGAGGGTTTTTTTCTTTATTTTTTTGTCCAGGCAGAAGCTCAATAAGGTGCTATTAAATCGCTCCTCCCCCCAAATGAGGGAAGGAGCGATTAATAAACAAAAAAGCCTGCAACCCTTGATCTACAAGGTGTTACAGGCTAATAATATGTATAAGTTATGGTGACCCGAGAGGGGCTCGAACCCACGACCTCTACCCTGTCAAGGTAGCGCTCTCCCAGCTGAGCTATCGGATCAGTAATTATGTATCGGACAAATAGAATTATATCTCATAACTAACTATTTTGACAACCCCTTTTATCTAAAAAGGTTGAAAAAGAAACAGGCCCCGAAAAACAGGGCCTTATTCAATTCTT
The DNA here is from genome assembly GCF_030418125.1 of Fictibacillus fluitans. Taxonomy (GTDB): domain Bacteria; phylum Bacillota; class Bacilli; order Bacillales; family Fictibacillaceae; genus Fictibacillus_C; species Fictibacillus_C fluitans. The sequence continues at coordinate 802,432 of NZ_JAUHTR010000001.1, forward strand.
ATTTTTCTTCCCATTCAAAGGAAACGACCGATTTCAAATTACAATCGTTGCAGTGGGCAGTCAGGTAAACCATAACATTCGTTCCCTGGCCGATCACCCATAAGCCATCGAGTTCCACCGTAATGGAAGTGTTAGCCGGGATGACGCGAGTAGCCCCAATTGCTCCGTTCACCGGGGAGTTTGGAAGAATTCCATATTGGATTTGTCCTTTTGGCCGGTCAGGCGGGTTTTTTGAAAGATCAGCCGGTGTAACGTTCGAGGACATCTTCCCGTTGAAAGGAAGTGTTGGTTTGAAATAGATAGTAGCAATCATTGGATTACAGGTCATGTTCGAGATGGTGATCCGCTGCAGGGAAACGTCCACGTTAGAGCTTGCCGGATTGACCAGTGACGCCCATACATTTTCTCCAGGTGGGCATGGACACACAGAAAGCGTATCAGTAGACCCGAGAAAGTTATTGGCCTTTGTTTCTTCTGCCGGGCTTACCTCCGTTTTTTTCTCCTCTTTTGGATACTTGCCAAAGCCCATATTTGGCATTTTGGGCTGCACCGGGATATTTACATTCATATTAGGATTTACCGGATAGTTCATGTTGGGGCTGACAGGATAGTTCATATTGGGGCTGATATTGGGATTCGGGTAGTTCATATTCGGATTCATATTGGGATTGATGTTTGGATTCATGTTGGGGTTGCTGCCCTGACCATAACCATACCCTGCCCCCTGTCCATACGGGTACATTCTATTTATCATATGCATTTTCCCTTCTTTAAAGTTTACACATTATTACCATATGTAGATAAGCTATACTTGGTCAGTCTATTTGGAAAAATGGGTAAAAGAAAAAGCCATCCTGATTGGGACTGGCTTTTTTAACCTATTTTTTCTTCCTGGTCATTTAAAGCAATTTCTTCTTTGGATAATCGTTCTTCCTGGTCCCTCAGACGATGGGCAAGACGGCTGGAAGCATTTGCGGCGATGCTGGCAACAAGGTCATCCAGAAACGTGTGGACACCCTCGTTTGTCTTCGTATCCAATTTACGGATGATCCCCAGCTTATACTTGTCTAGGTGTCCGAACGTTGTAACTGCAATACTTCCGTAGCCGAACACTGCCCCAAGTGCTATTGTCTCATCCACGCCAAAAAGGCCTTCATCCATTTCAACGATCGCCTGCAATGGTTCTGACAGCAACTTTTTTTCAGCCAGTATATCCAATTCAATTCCCACAAGCAGGGCATGCTGTATTTCCCGTTTTGTCAGTACCTTATCTACACTTTCGATACACTCGGTCATCGTTAAATTAGGAGAGAACGGTGACTGCATCTCAAATACAATTTCAGCAATATCCGGGATGGTTACACCTCGCTCAGCCAGCAGGGTTCTCGCTGCTGTCTCTACTTCCCGACTGTGTACTCTTTTAGTCATTGTGTCCACCTCTTGTGCTTTCCTTGGATTTTTGCACAATAATCATATATCTTGATTAGATTATACCACTGTATGATAAAATAAAACGAATACTATGAAAGCGCTCTTTTCAAGATAGGAGAATTATGATGCCCTTTAAAGGTACTATCGAAGAACAAACTCTACATAGCCAGGAACTGAATGAGAAGGTTCCTTTATTGGTCTATTACCCGCCCGTATATACAACCTTAAAAAAATACCCGGTGTTAATTGCGCAGGATGGCCCCGATTATTTTCAATTAGGAAGACTCGCCTCTACAGCAGATGAGTTGATTCAGTCAGGGGATATAGAGCCCATGATCATTATTGGAATTGCTCATCAGCGGGGAGATGACAGGCATCAAAAATACCATCCCATTGGATCAAAGCATTCCTCCTACCTGAGGTTTATGTCAAATGAACTGCCAGCCTACATTAATCAGGAATTTAACACATATCTCCTCGGATCGGGGATATGCCTTATTGGAGATTCACTCGGAGGGTATGTTTCACTTATGTGCGGTTTACGATACCCCCGCACGTTTGGCCAGTTGATTCTGCAGTCGCCTTTTGTTGATTCGAACGTCCTTGAAATACTGCATTCATTTACAGGGTATGAATTGCTGAAGCTTTACCATTCTGTCGGAACAGAGGAAGCAAAATTTAAATCGCCAAGCGGTGTAAAAGATTTTCTTACACCCAACCGGCAACTCTTCAGGATGCTTGAAACCAAAAATTTCGAGTATCAATACGAAGAATTTCAAGGAAATCACCTGTGGTCGGATTGGCAGAAGAACTTGGTACCTGCATTGAAGTTTATTTACGGGAAATAATTCAATTTGTGAAGTTATAAGAATTTTTGATATACTAATCCAAAAGATAAGGGAGGAAAATTAAATGAACTACGGTATTGCCATTTTCCCATCTACAGACCTGAAAGATAAAATAAATTCGTATCGCAAACGTTATGATCCTCATTATTCCATCATTGATCCTCATGTTACTCTCAAGGATCCGTTTGAGGCGAGTGATGCTGAAATTGATGAAATTATCAGCTATATTCAAGATGTGGCCAAGACTTCTCCTCCTATTAAAATTCATATCTCCCGGGTGAGCTCTTTCCATCCGGTTAACAATGTCATCTATTTAAAAGTGAACAACACTGAAGAGCTCAGCTCTCTTCATGAAAAGCTTTATGAAGGTCCCCTTCAGCATGAACATCCGTATAATTTCGTTCCTCACCTCACACTTGCTCAAAAGCTTTCAGATGTTGAGCACGCCGACGTTCTTGAACGCCTTAAAATGGTGGAAGCGGAATATGAAGAAACCGTACATGAATTTCACCTTCTCAAACGGGATGAAGAATCCGACCGCTGGGAGATTTACAAAACATTTACACTTGGGAAGGAAGCATAAAGTTGAAGATCAAGGTTGTTACTACGACAGATGAAGCATACAAAGACGCCTTATCCGTTCGAAAAGAGGTATTTGTTAACGAACAAAACGTATCAGAAGACCTTGAGGTAGATCATCTTGAGGATACGGCTACGCACTTTGTACTTTATGATACAGAAAACCATCCGATTGGAGCTGGACGAATGCGTCCAATTGAGGACGGCGGAAAAGTGGAAAGAGTATGCATTATTTCCAACAGACGCAAACAAGGTTTAGGTGATTTGCTGATGAAGGGTATGGAGCAGGAAGCCGTCCGGCTGAACTATCCTGCTTTAACATTATATGCGCAAGTGCAGGCAGAGGACTTTTATAAAAAACTGGGATATACGACAACATCAAAAGAACCCTTTATAGACGCCAATATTCTTCATGTGGCGATGAAAAAAGCCTTGAACTGATGGACAATCAGATCAAGGCTTTTTTCTATTGACTCTGAGTAATTTGCTGCCCAATAGCGAACACTATCGTTAATTTCGCATTTCTGGGGGATATCATGAACCTTGGCACAATTACAATTGAAATGGTCGTCGGCTTTTTCGCCCTGTTTTTTTTGACAAAAATCCTTGGAAAAACACAACTATCCCAATTGACACCCTTTGATTTTATATCCGCTCTCATTCTTGGGGAACTTGTTGGCAACGCCATGTATGATCCTGATGTGCATATCTGGATGATCTTGTTCGCCATTAGTGTCTGGGGAGTTCTCATGTTCTCATTGGAAATCCTCACCCAAAAGTCCATGAAGTTCCGCAAGGTTTTGGAAGGTTCCCCTTCTATTGTCATTCGCAAAGGAATCATGGATCGTAAACAAATGCAAAAAAACAAAATTGATATCAATCAGCTGCAAAACCTCATCCGGCAAAAGGGATACTTCAGTATGAGAGAGATCGACTATGCTATTCTCGAGACGAACGGCTCAATCTCTGTTCTCCCCAAAAGCGATAACCAGCCGGTAACAAGGCAGGATTTGAATCTCCCTCAACAAAAAACCACTCTTCCGGTCACCCTGATCATGGATGGAACCATTATTTACGATAACCTTTCAACTGCGGGAATTGATGAAGACTGGCTGATGAACGAGCTCAGGAACAAAAACATTCACTCCGCTAAAAACGTATTTTATGCAGAATGGAAGCAAGACGAGGAATTGCTTGTGATGAAGGAAAACTAAAAAAGAACACGAAAAACCGTGTTCTTTTTTACGTGTAATCAAATCAGAAGTTAATTGCGATTTGGTTGTATGCCTTCACCTTGTATTGCTGCTTGTTAAAAAACACAAACGCTTCAACTGTCAGGTTACCAATCGCTTCTTTTTTAAACGGAATGAGATAGTCCTGAATGATGGCTTTTTCCCCAGGATCGATGGTCAGGTCGCGGATGGGACAAATCCAAATTTCGCCCCGCTCTTTTGCCTCTGTTGACCAGTCATTATCAATAAACATCCACTGATAGTTTGACAGATTATCCTGATTGGTTTCATGGTTTTCGGTTGAATAAATTTTTCCTTTTATGATATTAGCTTCATTAGGCTGGAATCTGAAGCAAATGGAAGGATTGTGCAGAGGAACAAGCCCTGTATTTTCAATCAAAAATGATCCTTTTATTAATCCGCTCAGATCCTCTTTCATAATCATGGAGTAATCAAACAAGCAGAGGCATTCATAATCACGCTTCACAAATATGCTGTCTTCATCATCTTCTGCTTTTTTCAGGAATGGATCAGGACGTCCCTGAAGTGACAGCTTTTTTTCCAAAGCTTTGATTTTTTGCAGGCTGTTTTCCAGTTTAACTTCCTTCTCATTCATTTCTTTTTGTACTGTAGTTAGCAAATCCTCATAATCGGCAACCTTTTTTTCATAATCCTCACTTTTGGAACGTGTCATCTGTTCCCTTAACTGGATGACCTCTTCTTCAAGTTTCGCCTTGTCTGCTTCAAGTGCCCGAAATTCAGCCTCTCTTACTGCATCAGTTACTTCTTTTTCAAGGGTCTCAATTTGTTCTTCTGCAAAAACCAGTTTTTTTTCAAGAGCTAACGATTTTTCCTGATAAAACTCAGCACGGGCAATGAGACGGTCATAGCTCAACCGTTCTTTTTGAGAATGCATTTGTGTCCCTCCCTAAATAGGCTCCCATCTTTATCTTATGTAATAGGGGTTGATTCGTTCACAGAAATAAAAAAAAGAGCAGGAGGATCCTGCTCTCTTCTACATTCATTCAATTATTTCATCTTGATGTCGTCAAAGGACACACAATCTTCAACTTCAAGTGTTCCCTCTTCGGCTTTTACAATTCCTGACTCAAATACCGTTACGCCGCGCTCATCCACAAGCTGTAACTGGAATAAGGTTCCGGAATGTTTGCTGACAGCTGCGAAATTAAAATCGAATTCCTCGCCATCATCGGTTGTTCCGGTTCCGGATACTGTAAATTTCAGCCCTTTTCCTTCACATGGCTCGCAAACCAGGCTATCCTGATCAAAGCTGTCGGCTGTGAAGTTAAAGTTGTTCATGCCCCCGTCTTCCTGATCGAACGTAAATTGCAATGAGCTGTCACTCAAGCTGCAATTCTGGCAGATTTCTGCAAGGACCCCAAGGCGGCCTTTTTCCGTGGCATTGCTTCCGGTGTGGCCGCTTGCTTCTCCTGATACACTGCAGTCGCAGCTCGGTCTAGGAAAGATATCCGGACATTGCGCCGGGAATACGATATCGGGGCAAGCATCCATTTCATTTTCTTCTGCCGTTAGATCATTGTTCCGCGGTGCGCAGAACTTAGCCAGCACTTCAAGTTTAACTTCTGCTTCAATTTGGATATCCACACAGAAGGTGATGGTTACATTGAATGATCTTGGAGCCGGAGTATTTAGAATAACTGTTCCTGTTGGAATTTTGCAGAGAATGCGAGTAATGCGGCAGAATAAGTCTGTTCCGTCAGGATAGCATAGAACAAAAGGTTCAAGAACAGAAGCATCGGTCGTTACACTGGTGACAACCAACCCATTTCTGTCAACAACAGCCACCACAACTTCAGAAGTAAACAATAACTCTACGAGCTGTGCATCCACGAAGCTGCCATTAAGTGAAACGGTGACATCTCTCTTTTCTCCTACCTGTTCGCACAGGAATGATTCAGTCTCCGCCATGGTTTCTTCTCCGCTAAGCGGGAATGCGGGAGGAGTAACTGGTGTCTGGCATGTCAGACGCAGAGGACGGCGAGCCGGATCAGCCAGTGCTTCTTCGATCCTTCGAATCTGCTCTGGAGTGAAACTAACCTGTTTGGTTACAGAGAATGTGTCTGTTAACCAATCGTACACCTTCTGCACCCTTATGCATTCTTCTTGGAGACTATTGGTGGATTTTGGTATAGATTTCTTATGATTTAAACCCATAGTTTCCCTTCCTTTCCTCATCATGTTCTGAAGATTCCATACATACTATGGGAATACGATAGGTTATGACACAAGAATGAATGCCTATTTTTCGGGCAGCCGGGAGGATAGACAACATGAATTTAACGTTTAAACAAAAGAAAATCGGACAAATGGACAGCAACTTTTTTCATCATATACAACCTCTTTTAAGCTACTGGGGATTACAATGGAATAAGGATGATAATCAAATTGAACCTGGTATGCGGGACCAGTCTTTTGCCATTACAGGCATTGAGCCCGAGGTAATGGACCGAGTGAAATCCTTTTTGAGACATACAGGAGCGGTTATCGAGAACGGACCGGCCGCTTCTGCCCGCATTCGGATATCCGTTTCAACGGCAGCTGATCAGCCGGTTCCGATCGCTGTAGAGACAACCGGAGCAAAGCTTCTTTATATTACACCCTCATTAAATAAACCTGGAGATGTACAGCATTGTATCCATCAAAGTATAGTATGCAAACGTAAAGCAGATTTTTACGTTTTCTCTTTTAGATACATTGAAACCAAACAGATGGCAGAGTGGATCAGCTACTTGCTCATTCAAATTGGCCTTTCCTCACAGTTTTCTTCTCTTGCGTCCATTTCTCAATCGGAATACCAGACGGCGGTTGGGAATATTTTAAAACCGATTAATCCTGTGTTTGCCTCTTTGCAAATAGTGCATACACCATCCTTAGTAAAAGAGGATCCCAAAGAAGAAATTACGATTCCTGACCTTATTCAGCAGCCTCAGCCTAAACCCTTTTCCCCTGTTCCTTCCATTAAACCTGTTCCTGCTGTCAGGAGACGCAACCCACAAAGCGGACCGCCTATTAATCCTTTCAAGCCTGTTCATGCCCCGCCATCAACCATAAACCCCTTTAGAACCAAACAGAAGAAAACATCTGCCATCATTAACCCGTTTCAACCAAAGACCCATACATCACACCGCCCGAAGGAATAACATATCAGTATCTGACTGCTAAGGGGGTGTGGTAAATTGGATAAATCTCAGATCCGTAAGCTTTATCAGGAGCGGCAGAAAGAAAAGACAAAAAAGGCGGCAAACCAGCCTTCCTTAATTGAACCTCAGAAACCCAAAAAAGGCTGCAAGACGTGCGGAAAAGTTACGTGGAAACCCAAAAAAATCCAGTAAAAAGAGAAGGCATTGCCTTCTCTTTTTGTTTTACTGGGGATTTTCCCTATTTTTTTGTACGAGTAGGTAATCATCCATGCAAATTCCTCAAAAATCTATATATTATACTATCCCTGATAATTCAGGAGTACGAAAGACAATAAAGGAGGAAAATCAATGGGTTCTTTATTTAATAAAAAAGGGTGCGGATGTAACCAGGAAAGCTCCAGTTCATGGGTGCCAAAGAAGAAAAGAAAGGTAGAAAGCTCTAGCAGCTCTTCATCTTCATCTTCATCTTCATCTTCATCTTCATCTTCTGCAGTGTCATCAAGCTCACACGGTCATTGCAACACTTGTACTTGTAATGAACTTCGCAATACCATTCCAGGACGCCGTGTTCTTATTACACTAAATGGATCCTCTATCCAGTTGAACGTGATCTTCGCTGCATTCTGTGCAGACACTTGCTGTGCTACGTTTGTATCAGGATCTTCCGCGACACCAACCGGTTCTGTACTTGTTGTAAACTGCGAGGATATTACTTCACTGCAATTCCCGCCTACATTTGCAGGTTAATCATGATGAATCAGGCTGGTTCTCCAGCCTGATTTTTACTTTTATGTATAGCTGTCCAAGCCGTCACCGAATTATTACATATAATACAATACCCCCTGATCAATCTGTTTTTACAGAGAAATGGGGTAAGGGGGTGAAGGAATGTCCCGAAGAAAACATCATAAAAAATCACACAGCAATTGTGTTTGCAATGCGATCTGCAGAGCACCCGGCGCGAGTGTCAGTGTCGGTTTCCCCGGAAGCACCACAGCTTTCACCGGTGTCTCAGCAGGCTGCTGCCACGGCTGCGTAACGCTAATCGGTACAGGCGGTTCGGTTATTGTCACCGATTGCCGAAACTTAACCTTTGGCCAGTTTAATCCTTTCTAGCACTAAACACAGCATATTTTATGCTGTGTTTATTTTTAGTTTCAATTGAACCCAAACCAAATTCATCCTTTTTAATAGAATGTAATAATGATTTAATTTAAAATGACTGGAGGATACCATGAAAATCCTTTATATCACCTCAGGTTTTCCTGGGATTTATGATTACTTTGACCATTGGATCGTCAATGCTTGCAAGGTAAACAATGTGCATTGCAAGCTTTTTAATTTATATGAAGGACTGCCCCGTCTAAAGTTTGTCTTCCAGCGGTTTCAGCCCGATTTGGTGTTAACCATGACCGGTTTTGTTTTATCCAAAGAAATGACCGATTGGCTCGGCAAACGACATGTGCCTCTTGCTGTTTGGATGACTGAGGATCCCTATTACATGGATTTAACCCTGCCCATTATAGAACGATATGATTTTATTTTCACAATTGATACGGCTGCTCAAAAGGTTTATGAACAAAACGGCCATAAGCTCGTGTTTCCTCTTCCATTAGGGACAGAACCCTCGGTTTTCAAAGCTGCCACAGAGCAAGACGCCGTTCAGGAGAGGGACATCTGTCTTGTTGGATTTCCCTATCCCGACCGCATTGAGCTCATCAAGTATTTATTGGATAATACCGATTACACCATTACCGTTGTAGGCGGGAGATGGCGGGATGATCTGAGCCAGCATAATGAGAACACCAAACTAACCATCATAGACTGGAGCACTCCTCTTGAAGTGGCCGAATATTACCGCCAATCAAAAATCATCCTGAACACAAACAGGCCCCACAATTATTCAGAGAACAAAAATTCAATCGGTGTGATCAATCAAAGTGTAAACAACCGGACCTTTGATATTGCAGCAACCTGCGGATTTCAGCTGCTTTCATATAAGAAGGGAATTTCGGACATCTTTACAGATGAAGAAATTGTTACCTTTGAGTCAAAAGAAGATCTACTTGAGAAAATTCGGTACTATATGGAAGATGAAACAAAACGAAAAGCAATGGCATGCAAAGCACAGGAAAAAGTGTTAAAAAACCATACTTTCTCCAACCGTATTCAACAATTAGTGAAAATCACAAGATACACACCGGTTGCCAGGTTTAGTCAATCGCTCTTTGATCAATCATCACTATTTACAAAATAGAAAGTTGGGAGCGGTAGGATGAACATCTTATACATCCCCTCAGGCTTTCCCCGAATTTACTTTTATATCGATAACAATATTGTAAACCAAATTAAAGCTGCTGGTCACATCTGTACGGTGTTTAGCCACTTTAAAGGAATGGACGCCCTGAGGTTAATCATTAACCGTTTTAAGCCAGACCTTGTATTAACATCTGTTAGTTTTTTGCTGCCGAGTGAGATGGCCGTGTATATCAAATCACAGAAAATACCTTCTGCCGTCTGGCTGACTGAAGACCCTTTTTATATGGACAGCACATTAAAATTAGCCGAACATTATGATTACCTGTTTACCATTGAAAAATCAGCTATTCCTTATTACTTTGAAAAAGGACACCATCAAACCTATTATTTACCGCTTGGAACAGATCCAGCTACATTCACCTCATTTGATGTCAAAAAAATGTATGATGTTTGTTTGATCGGCTTTCCTTATCCCGACCGGATAGAACTCATCAACCACATTACAAGAGAAAGTGACCTCTCTTTGCTTCTTGTCGGGGATGAATGGATGGATATTTTAAATAATGAGCAAAAACAACGTGTAACTATTAAAACATGGACACTTCCCGAAAATGCAGCAAAATGCTATCAGCAGGCACATATTGCATTGAACCCGCAAAGACCTCATCAGTTGGAAATAAATGAAAACTCTGTTCAAGTTCCGGCTAACAGTGTAAACAACCGAACCTTTGATCTTGCCGCATGCGGGGTTTTTCAATTGTTATCATCGAAAAAAGTGCTGCCCCTTCATATGACGGAAAACGAAGAGCTTGTTTTCTATGAAAACAAAGAGGACTGCCTGAATAAAATCCAGTTTTATTTAACACATCCCCATGAAGCCATGGCTATTGCCGAGAAGGCTAAAGCAACGGTTCTGAAATTTCATACCTTCAAGCACCGGATACAGGAGATGCTCCGGATTATCCAAGAAAACCATGCTTAATAAATATGAAAGCCCCAATCGTTGTGCTCTACGATTGGGGTTTTCTTATTTAAACGGCAACTGCCAGACAAATGGATTTCCTTGTTCAAACCAGGTAAACTCTTTATCTGTTAATGAGACTGCAAGATCCATGCGATAGAAGAATTTATTTTGAGCAATATCTTCCTGAATAAAACATAATTGGTTTTGCTCACTCAAATAATAGTTTCCATTGTGTTTAAAAAGAACTCCATCAGGAAGCAGGGATGTTTCAGAAATCTTATATTCAACCGGATCACCAATGTCCATAGAAAGTGTATGGTTTAATTCAATGATTCGTTTTCGTGGCCAATAGTACCGGAGGGCTTCCTGTGAAACACGGCGTTTTTTTTGATTTTGAAGATAATAGAGAAAATCGTCTTCTTTTATCAGCAATCCATCATGCAGAGCCTTCCATGTAACGGGAGTGCCTTCTCTGTATTTAAATAGTACCGGATCCGGTATTTCTATTATATTTTCAAGATAAAGCTGGTCATACATAGCATCCGATAACGGACGCCGTGTCTCTCCCTCGATAATATACTTGCATGGACTAATTCCCTTTACAATTGTACCCTCTGGAATCCGGTCGGGCAGATTGACGGAGAGCTGCTGGTAGCTATGCGGTGTTTTTCTGGTAATATCAAGCACTTCCGAAATGGGATAGAAGGAAGAAAACTCATTTAACCTCGACCAAAATACAGCATCGGCATTAAACCAAAAAGCACGATCATCATCCCAGTAAGTCCCATGTTTTTTTCGTATCTTTTCAGCAATTCTCCGGGTATGCATCACTGAACAGTGGTCTACTCGGTTTGCTGCACGCTCCAGTACATCTTCTGCAGGAAGAAGCATGTAATATAAATGCCTTCCATCGTGGTTATAGTACTCAGCTTTTTGTCTTGAATAAACTACGTCCTTGCCGGGGTTCTCCTGAAAATAAGCCAGCATCTTCTCCAAGCGATGGGGCAGGTATTCAGTATCGTCCGTTAAATAGCAAACATAATCACCTGTTAATTGTTCATAAGCCTGGTTGATTAAATAAGCATACCTTGTAACTTTGTGCCGATCTTCATCCTTTACATTGCTGTTGATATACGTAATACGGGAATCCTGCAAGAAAGGAAGAATGGCTGAGAGAGTTTCCTGATTAGAATGATCATCCATAATAAAGAGCTCCCAGTCTGTATGTGTCTGCACAAGTATACTTTGAATGGATTTTCCAACCAAGTCTGGTTTATTGTAGCTGGTCAATATGATTGATACTTTCACCATATATTCACTCCTTCAGCCTGCCTAAGGCGAGAATCATTCTATCAGCGCTCTTTTCCCAGCTGAATTTTTGTACTTGGGTCTTCCCTTTTTCAATTAATAATTGACTTATCTTCTCGTTATTTAATATACGGAGCATCGCAGAACTGATATCACTTATGCTTAATGGATTAACAAGCAGGGCTGCATCTCCTGCCACTTCCGGCAGTGAGGAAACATTTGAAGTAATGACAGGCACTTCGCATGCCATCGCCTCTAAAACAGGTAAACCAAAACCTTCATACAATGATGGAAAAACAAATGCAGATGCACCGCTTAGAAGAGAGAGATAGTCACCCTCAGGAACGTAGCCTGTGAAAATGGGACATACCCCCGCTTTTCTTGCTTCCATTTGGAACATCAGAATAAATGCATTACTTAAATCTCCAGCAATGACCAATTGATGCTCTTGCTTTAAATTTTCCTTAATCTGGCCAAAAGCCTTAATTATTGATGGAACGTTCTTTTGGATTTCACCGCCACCCGCATACAGAAGATACGGTTTTGTTATTCCATACTTATTAGGGATTCGTTTTGGGTCTGTTTTTTTAAAAGAAAGGGATACACCGGCAGCAATCACATTTATCAATGATGGATCAATATTAAAATGTTTAATTAAATCCTGTTTGGTATATTCCGAATTGGCCAAAATCAGATCACTTTCTGAAACAAAACGCATCATTTTTTTGTAATTTTCTTTCCATTCATCACTGAAAAGAAAATACTGTGGATATAAGAACGGAATGATGTCGTGAACCATTACGGATACTTTTACATCACCAAACCATTCCCGGCTCATTTCAGGAAACATATAATAATCAAATGGTGCCTGAATATGATATATGCCTACCTTTTGGGAGGCAAGAAATGATTCCAGGTCTTTCCTGGCCTCCAGAGCAGTCACAGAAGGATCCGGTGTATAGGGAAGAAAATCATAAGAAGAGGGGCGTTTGTATAGAGCATGTAACAGTTCTCTTGAAAATCGTCCAATTCCCCTTTTCGATGAAGGAGTATTTTCATAGATTTGATCATAGGCAATGATCATATTATTCCTCCTTTTTATCATCTAACTTTTGCAGTTCCTCTTTGATTTTCTGTTCTTGTGATTTATGACAAACGAGCAGACCCGCATCCGTTTCAACAACGATTATGTCATCAAGACCGATTACGATTGTTTTCTTGGTTTCGGAAATAACAGTGCAGTTATTCCCGGTAACAATCGTTTGTTTGCCCTTTATCAGATTATCATGCAGGTCTTTTGCCTGAAACCGCTCCAATGAGCCCCATGTCCCGATATCATCCCATTCAAATGATGCGGGGACCATGAATACTTTGTCTGCTTTTTCAAGGATTGCATAATCCACAGATATTTTCGGGAGATCTCCGTATGCCTCTTTTAAGTTACTATTTTTATTATTGAGTGTATTCCAGAGTTCTTCCTGATGGGTTTTCATATAAAAAGCAATGGTGGATGGCCGCCAAATAAAAATACCACTGTTCCAATACATTCTTTTTTCAAGAATAAGTTCTTCAGCCTTACTTAATGAAGGCTTTTCAATAAATTGCCGGACTGGGAGGATCTCCCCTTCCTGACTTAGTAAATCAGCCTCAATATAGCCATAGCCCGTTTCCGGACGGTTTGGACGAATACCTATGGTAATGATATTACCGAACTCGGATGCAGCTTTTCCCGCCAATTCCAATGTATCCTTAAATTTCACATTATGGTCAATATATTGATCTGAAGGCGCAGTGACGATTACTTCATCATCCTGCATTTCAAGAAATCTAATGGAAGTCAGTGCAATACATGGTGCTGTATCTTTCCGTTCAGGCTCCACTATTATATTTTGGGATAACAGAAGCGGCAGCTGTTTTTTTACTGTACTAAGATATTCTTCTGTGGTTACAACATAAATCTTTTCGGCCGGAAGCCATGAATGAAAACGTTCAAAGGTTTCCTGGATTAATGTCTGGTTGGAGCGCAGGCTTAAGAATTGTTTCGGCCTGACACTGGTGCTCCATGGCCAAAACCTCGATCCCTGTCCCCCAGCCATGATGACTGCTTTCATTTTTCCACCTCATATTTCATGACATAATTATCCCCACCTTATTTTTCTATGCTAGTAACCCTTTAATGGATTGGACAATATCCCAATTGACCTCTTTCTTCAAAAAAAAAGCTGGCTCAGCCTTATACACGGCTTTGCCAGTCTTCATAGATTTCTTTTAATGTATTTTCAATGCTCATTGCGGACTTCCAGCCTGTTGCTTGTTTCAATTTATTACAATTTCCAATCTGAAGCGGAATATCAGCAGGACGCAGCCGGGAATCATCAACAATTGTCTGGATCTTTCGTGATGAATAGGATAGGAGAATGGATAAAAGATCTTTGATTTTCACCCCACGCCCTGAAGCGACATTATAAATTTCTCCTGATTCCCCTTTTATGCTCAACTGATAATATGCCTCAGCTATATCCCTGACGTCTGTAAAATCTCTGATACTTTCAAGGTTTCCAATGGATATGACAGCCGGCAACTCCTTGTATTTATTGATCCGTGCAATTTGTTTAGCAAAATCGGCCGCAGCAAAACCCTCTCTTTGTCCAGGACCAATATGATTAAACGGGCGTACATGAACGACATGAATATGATACGAACGGGCAAAGTGGACGGAATACATTCCTGCAGTGCTTTTACTGATCCCATAAGGACTAAGCGGCCTAAGGAGCTGGTTTTCATCCACTATGCCCTGAGCGCCAATTCCGTATTCCTCTGACGAACCAACTGTAACCACCCTGATTTTCGGGTTAACTTTACGAACAGCATCAAGAACATTGTATGTTCCTATAGCATTTGTCCTTAAGTACTCATGAGGGAAATCCCATGACTTACGTACATCACTTAATCCTGCAAGATGAAAAATATGAGTTGGCTTTGAACCCTTAATGGCTTTGATCAGCTGTTCCTGGTTCTGGAGATCCACCTTCCATAGGCCATGATTTTCTCTTGATTGGCGTGTTGTTCCTTCTACATCCCATCCTTTATTCTTGAGGAGCAGAGACAAATGCGTTCCCACAAAGCCTGTAATCCCAGTAATCAGAGCTTTCATGAAGTTCCACTATACTTCCTGAGATCCGCTTCCACCATCATTTCAATTAATTGTTCAAAAGATACTTCAGGCGTCCATCCGAGTTTCTTCTTTGCTTTTTGAGCACTTCCAAGCAATAGGTCCACTTCAGCAGGGCGCATAAATGTCTTATCCTGTACAACATGATTCTTCCAGTTCAAACCTGCGCAGCTGAATGCCACTTCAAGTAGCTTTTCCACCGTATGGGTTTGCCCTGTGGCAATGACATAGTCATCCGGTTGATCCTGTTGCAGCATCAGCCACATTGCTTTTACATAATCGCCTGCAAAGCCCCAGTCTCGCTTCGCATCAAGATTTCCCATTCGTAATTCTTTTTGCATACCCAATTTAATTCTTGCTACTCCATCCGTAACTTTTCTTGTCACGAATTGAATCCCCCGCCTTGGAGACTCATGATTAAACAAAATACCTGAGCAGGCGAACAAATCAAAGCTCTCCCGGTAATTAATAGTTATCCAATGACCATATAATTTCGCCACCCCATAAGGACTCCTTGGATAAAAAGGTGTGTTCTCCGTTTGCGGAGTTTCAACCACTTTTCCAAACATCTCTGAACTTGAAGCCTGATAGAATTTGGCGTCCGGCTTGGTTTGCCGAATGGCCTCCAGCATGTTTAACACCCCAAGGCCTGTAACCTGGCCGGTAAAAACAGGCTGTTCCCAGGAATCTGCAACAAAGGATTGGGCAGCCAGGTTATAAACTTCATCTGGTTTTGATGTCTTTACCGCCTCAGTCAATGAGGCCAAATCAGATAAGTCTCCCGAAAACCATTCAATCTCATTTTTAATCCTCTTGATGTTTGTATCGTTTTCCGTCGATGTTCTTCGCTTCAAACCTGCAACTTTATAGCCTTTTTTCAGCAATAATTCCGCAAGATAAGAGCCATCCTGGCCGGTCACTCCAGTGATAAGGGCAGTTTTCATAACCATCTCCCTTTTTTTAGATTCATGCCTATTTATTTATCTATGTAGCAAATGATTCATTTATGACATAAAAAGAAGCAGCAATTTGGCGGCTGCTGTTTGTCTATAATAAATGAAGTTTTTGAAGTCTTTGTTTCATGGCCATCCCGCTTCGTTCAGGTGACCATTCTTTAAAGGTCTCAATGGCTTTCTTTTTGAGTTGCTGGTACCATTTCTCTTCAAGAAAGAGTTTTCTCATATAAAATGCCGCTTCATCCAAATCAGGATCTGCCCACATTTGATAAGTTTGATAAGGGCCCCACTCTTTTTCTACATGGATTAAGGAATAAGATACACAGCAGGAATTCTCAGCGTCCATAAAATCTGTGTTGCCAGACCAATTTGTAGCGATGACCGGTTTACCGAGACACATCGCTTCCGCCAGCGAAAGACCAAACCCTTCCGAACGGTGCAACGATATAAACGCATCACAACTGTTCATCAATAACTGTAAATCTGGTTTATTAAGAACCTTATTTATGATATACACATTCTTATAACCCTTTAAGCTACTATTCAATTCTTCAAGCTCTTCGGTGATATCAAATCCGTTATTATTAATTTTAATTACTAATCCCACGTTATCCTCGCTTTTTTGAAAAGCTTTCTTGTAAGCATCAATAACTCCCGTTGGGTTTTTTCTCATTTGTGAACTGCACGGATCATACATCGCTAAAAAAAGGAAACTTTCAATCGGCAGCTGAAACCTTTGGCGAGAATTGTTGTTTTGGATTTGAGGTATGGAAAGACCATGTGGAACATAGTGAACGGGAACAGGCGATTTTTTTCCAATGGCTTCTTTAATAAAATGGGTGGGTGCCCAGATTTCATCCACCAACTTAAAAGCAGGGCAGAAACTCTCTGGAAAATCCGGAAGCTCCCAATGCCATACCCCTATATTGTAACGGCCTTTAAAATGGTCACGTTTAATAAGTTGATGTGTATGAGCAACAATCATTTGGTCTGCATTGATATGAAAAATATTTGTGTCGTATTTAGGTTCTTTAACTTCCTTATGCTGCCAGGTCAGATCATTCTGGCGGGATGAACAGAAAGGATAGTTGATGATACAAAAGGGGATGTTGGCCGCTTCAAGAGCACTCGCAGCCAATCTGCAGGATTCACCCACCCCCAGCTCCGCCCGATTATATCCAAATAAATTCACACCTTTTTTCACAACAAAATCACCCTTCTTACAATAATTTAAGTTGCTCCAATCTTTCTTTTGTCAGTGTACCAATCCTTTCACATGACAATTTTTCACGGATATCTTTCTTTCCTTGTTTAGCTAATTTAACAGCAAAATCCCTGTTCTCTACTATCTTTAGCATAATCTCAGCAGCATGTATGATGTCTGGTTCTGCCCAAACCTGCCCTTTTTGATAAGGTCCAAACTGTTTTTTCAGCTCTACCAAGGTATAATCCACCAACATAGAATTGTCTTTTGTCATAAATTCTATATTCCCTGACCAATTGGTACCCATCACCGGAGTACCAAGATACATGGCTTCAGCTAGAGGTAATCCAAAACCTTCTGAGCGGTGCAAGGAAACTAAACAGTCAACAGAAGCAATTAAAGACAACGTTTCTTTCCTGCTTAATATTTGGTCAACGAGATATACATTTGGGATATGTTTTATCATATCTTTTAAATCATTCAATTCCTTTTTCCAAGGCGTTGTTGCATTTACTTTTATAACAAGGCCGGCTTTATTGTCTTTATTACCAAAGGCTTTTAAATATGCATTTATAGCTGCCATTGGGTTTTTCCGTTCTTTTGTGCTTTGAATATCGAACATGGTTAAAAACAGAAATTTTTCAGGGGGAAGTAGAAATTGTGATCGATCAGGGGCTGGTTCTATATCAATTTCAACAGCATGAGGAATTTTTATTACGGGAACAGGTGACTTTTTTTCAATACTTTGTTTAACAAATTCTGAAGGAACCCAGATCTCATCGACAAACTGGAAGGTATAGTTCCACTCATCCGGAAAAACGGGTAGTTCCCAATGCCAGTAGCCAATATTTATTCGATTTTCGAAAAGCTTCTTTCCAAAGAAGTACAGGTATGCATTTTGTATCGAGTCTGCGTTCACATGAAAGATATTGGTTGAATACAGCGGATTTTCGATTTCCTTATGGATCCATGTTGTATCCTCTTGTCTTTGTACACACAGTGGAAAATTAATAATTCCAAATGGAATGTTTGACCTGGTTAACACATTTGCAGCGCTTCTGCATGACTCACCGAGTCCTAATTCTGCTCTTGAGTAACCGACTAAATTAATTCCTTTTCCATATTCCATGTTAAGCTCCTTTTTGTTTTAAAATACAAGTTCCTTAGTTATATAATCATTAATTTATTATTTTTGCTAAAGAAATTTGCTTAACTCTAAATTCCCCCCTGATCTCCTGGTCGGTTCCACTGTACAAATTTATGGAAACTATATTTTTGCTTTCACTTAGATTAAACTTTGTTTTTACTTTCTTTTCTGCTGCAAATTCATAATTAAGGAAAGATTTATTGTTAACACTTAAATCAAAATATACTCGCTTATTACCTTTGACTTCTATTTCAATCGTTATTTCATATTCCCCATTATCAAGTTGAATTTCAGGATACATACTAATTAATCCCTGTTTGGGAATTTGAATCCAGCCTGAGCTATCAAATGAATGAAGATGAGTAAATTTTGAAAAGTAAAAATTGGGAATAATATCTGGATCATTATAAAATAAATTAGTTTCTGGCTGGTTAATGTTTAGAATGATGTCTTTGGATTTTGTTCGTTTTATAAATATAAAGACGATTCCGTTTGCACAAGGAAACGGGCTATCAAATTTTGTATCTGACAGTTGTTCCATGTTAACTTGTTCCCATAATTGAACGGGAGGGTTTCCCATTAGCTCCATATCTGTTTTTTTATAAAAAATAAAATTCACATCTTCTTTTGGAAGCCCAAATTTCGCAAATAAAAGATATAAATATTCTTTATTAAATTGTATCAGCCATTTAAAATCAACTAATTTACCATAGGGTACGGTGATAAAAGCCTCTCCTTCTAATTTAAGCAAGTTATAAATTTTTATGATTGCCTTTAAAGGAGCTTCTCTATCTTTATCTAAAGTATTTTCCCCATACGTTCCAGTTGGCTCTGTTGTTTGCCCAATATGTTCAATAGTTGAAACAGACACAATTGCATCATATTTATTTACTGGCTCATAGTCCATCAGATCAATATTTAATACATTTGGAGAAACTTCAAATTTATCAATTACATCCCAGGTTACTTTTTCATTGTTATAATTTTTAAAAACATTTCCTACTTCTAGTATTTTTTTTTCTTTATACTTATTAAAAAAATCTTTTGCAACCGGAACTTCAATTGACCTTTCAGAAAAATTATTATATGAACTTTTGCTATAATAAAACTGTTTGCCGTTCATATTAAATTGAGGTCTAAATTTATGCTGAAATAAACCCATACCTAACCTCCATTATTTTTGGCATTTATATAATGCTCTCTATGATTCTTGAAACACTTTCAATAGAGTATTTGTTAAGTATTTGTTCTTTTCCTATTTGTGCAATTTGTGCTCGTTTTTTTTCATTTTCATAGGCTTCTCTCATAACTTTTCGAACACCCTCTTCTTTAACTTTAGCCCATTGATGACCCAAATACAGACTTGGTCTAGTTAACATTAATTGAATATCTACTGGTTCTAATTCATTTTCAGGTTGAATAAGGAAACAATTTTTATCACATATGAATTCAGTGGAACCTCCCCAGTTAATAGAGATTACTGGTTTTCCAAGAGCCATCATTTCCATTTGCGGCATCCCCCATCCACAAGCTCGATCGGTTGAAATATAACAGTTGCTGCTCGTGTACAATGATAATAATTCTTTTTGGGGCATTTTTTTGTTGTAAACATGAATGCAAGGGACATTTTCTTTCTTTGGTATATATGATTTAATTATCGCTTCTGCATCAATATCTATGCTTTCATGAACATAAGTTTTTATAAACAAAGATACTTCTTCACAATCATTAAATTCTTCACAAAAACTTTTAATCAGCAGGTCAAAACCTTTCCTGTAATCCATTTGTGCGCAATATAAGAATACAAATGGCTTAGCTTGAAAGGGAAACTTAAAAGGTTTGTATAGACAGGGGTTGTAAAACTTTACATCAATTCCATATGGAACAACCTTTACTATATGCTTATCAACACCTGCATTAGTATACGTATGGTAATTAAATGATGAAGGAACCCAGATCTGATTCATTTGATTGCATAAATTAATCCAATGATCTGGTATTCTATCAGTTTCAAAAATTGTTACACCTATTTTTCTCTTAAAACTTAAATAATCAAAACGATTAAAGTCATCAGGAAGACTATGAATTATTAATAAAGGATTAGGTCCAAGGGCTGAAATAGGACGATGGATGTTTTCTAGCATTCTGACGTCCTCATTACTTAATTCATCGTGACATGGCCCAATATTATAAATATGAACAGGAACCTTTAAGAGTTTAAGCATTTTCAAATAATTTCTAGAAACCGTACCATAACCACCTCGGTCAAACACATGACCTGCCCAAAATACACCGGATGCTTTCATTTCGTCTCCTTCTCTATTTAATTATTTTTTCATACGCATTCAATACTTTTAATGCAGTTTTTGGCCAAGTAAAAGACTTTGCATGTATAATTCCTTTTTCAATAAATGATTTTTGTAACTCGGGTTTTGTTAGTATAGTTTGCATTCCATTAGCTAAATCACCGATATCTGATGGATTAATTTTATAGCAGGAGTCTCCTCCTATTTCATCCATTGATGAGGTCTTAGAAGTTAATACTGGCGTACCACATGCCATTGCCTCAATTACTGGTAAACCGAGCCCTTCATACAAGGAGGGAAAAACAAAAAGAACCGCTTGACTGTAAACTTTTACTAGGTGATCCAAAGAGAGATATCCAGGAAAAATTAGACGTTCATCAATATGATATAAAGAAGCTATACGCTTAATTTGGGAGAGATACGTTTCTGTAAAGCGACCAGGCAGTACAATATCATACCTCTCTGGCAGATGGGTACTTATTTTGCCAAAAGCATGAATAAAACCTAAAAGGTTTTTTCTAAATTCCATACCTCCAATAAACAGAAGGTAAGGATTTGTTATACCGAGATTTGTAAGGACTGTAGGATCTACAGTTTTCTTAAATAAGGGATCTACACCTCCATGTATAACCTCTACTTTTTCATGATTCATATTAAAATGTTTAATGCCATCCTCTTTGGTTTTATTTGAAATGGCAAAAATTAAATCACAGTTATTTATGAAATTCATCATTTTTATAAAATGCTGTTTTTCTTTTTCGTTTCTTAAATATATATCTTTATATATCCAAGGAATAACATCATAGAAGGTCACAGCTACCTTAACATTTAGAAATAAATCCTCGTCCAAGAGCTCATTATAGTTAAAAAAATATTCAATTGGACTGGTTATATGGTAAATATCGATTGAATTACGCTCAAGGAACTTTTTAAGCCTGTCTTTCTCTAGTTCCGACTTACTTCCAGGTATTGGAGAAAAGAAAAAAAGGGTATGTTTGCTGTTTAACTCCATAATTTGTTGAATTAGACTCTTTGAATAAGTCCCAATCCCTCTCATATTGGAGTCCGAAAATGAATAAAAGGTATCAAAAGCAATATTCAAAACACCATCTCCTTTACCTACCTTTATTTAGAATGTCCGTTCATATTTAAGTAAAAGCTTTTTGCTTATGGGGGAATACCCATATCCTCTTTGATAAGATATGCTGGCCATTTAAATTAGGTTAATCAAAAAGAAGGTAGGCGTCGGTTTCGTTAATTACAGAGAAATGTTACAAAAAATGAAACATTTGGATTTACTAAAGAGACGATTTTTTGTGTCGCTTTTTTAGCTTTTATAAGGGGCTGCCAGAAAGTCAATTTCACTAACTTTCTGGCAGCCCCTTATATACCCCTTTCTCTTATTCATTGCTTACCCTTACAATTCTTATTTTTTTGTTGTGCTTTTGTTATATTTTGGATAAGTAGTAATGAATGATTGTTTTATTTATTTGTATTGATATATCCTTGAATTACCGGCGGATGATCGTACATAAAAGGTGTTAGCTTTCTTCCTTCAAGTATTTTTTCTTCGGGAATATGTGAAACGGTGTCAGGAAGTCCTTCTAACCTTCCATAGTATATAAATTTGTCCTTTATCTTAGATAAACTTTTCGTATAACCATAGTGAACATAATGTAAAGCCGTCTCTAAAACATTGGGACCTACACCTTTTAAATATTCATGGACAGGTTGTTCCCACCGGAGTCCATCGTGATTTCTATATAAAAATTGTCTATGATACATAGGATCAAAATCACAAGAGTTTTGCATATGCCAATAATCACCTGTTAAATGATAAAACCAACATGTATATGCATCCACACTTTTATCAGATGTTAATCTCTTAATTTCTTTAGCCAAATTAGGGTAAAAAACTTCATCAGCATCTATCTTTATCAGCCATTCTCCTTCAGCTTCCTCTAATGCAAGATTCCTCAAATAAGCAAAATTATCTTTTGTATCATCCTGTAAAAGCTTAACTTTATCAAAGGAGTTTGCAATTTGAACTGTTTTATCAGTAGATCCATTATCTACAACGATAATTTCATCCACAGCTTCATAAATAGATCGTATTGAATAGGGCAGAAATTGTTCCTCATCTTTCACAATATACATTGCCGATACGTTAGCTTTCACTATCTTTCCTCCTATATTTGTAATCTTAATTGTATTTATAACTATAAAAACCTTGACTTGAATCTATCCAATTTTTCATTTCTATTATCATCTGATTATAGGAAGGCACATTATACAGAAAGTCTTTTCTTGTATTTACTAGCGTTTTATCATTAACTAATTTATTAAAAGATTTTATTTTTACGTCATCTTTAGAAAAAATGTTTTTTAACAAAATTAATAATTCATATTTGGAAATAACGGTAGGAGATGTAAAATGAACAAACCCGTAAACTCTTTTATCAATTAACCAATTTATCATTTTTGCAAGCTCCAGTGTCGTAACTCCATTCCACAATACTTTTTTGTAACCATTTATAATTCCTGACTGGTTCATAAACCAATGAAAAAGTCCGATCCCATCTTTTCTTATTTCAGGGCCAATTATGGATGTTCTTATTGTGGTTGAATTCTGACTATCTATCTCTCCTAAACTTTTTGTTTTTGAGTAGACAGTTAAGCCATCTGCATCATCATCTTCTTTATAATTCCCTCTCTTTCCAGAAAAGACGCAATCTGTACTTATATGGATCAATCTAAAACCAGTTCTGGCAGATAATTGCGCCAACTTATGAGGGAAAATACTGTTTATATAGATGGCATTTTGTACATTACTTCTCGCACGATCGTTAATTACTCCAACAGCATTTATTACAACATCAGGAAGTAGTTTATAAATGCTAGCTTCGACTTGATTTATATCAAGTACATCTACTGTAAAGCTGTTCAATTCTTTAGAACAGCTTCTGATTGTATACCATACTTCGTGAGTGGTGTTTTTAGTTAAATACTCTTTAATCATGTGGCCTGCCATACCGTTACCACCAAATAACAATATTTTCAATTCATTAATCCTCCGCAGTTTAGCAGCTTTTCAATATCACTGGAAGACATTAGATTATCATTAGAACTATATCCAAACTTTTTATATTGTGGTAGACCGCTATATTTATCTAATAATTCAGTTGAAGGTTTTTGAGAAAGGATTACATAATATAGTTCATCATACCGATAAGTGAAAAATGACTCGTAATCCGAAATTAAAATTTCATGTATTTTTTCACCTATCCTAATACCTATTTCATTGATATTTACAGGTTTCTCTGAAAAATTTTTGATTAATACTTCGGCAAGATCTAAAATACGACATGCTTTCATATTCATAACAAAAATTTCTCCGCCCACAGACTCTAAAGCAGCTTTTAACAATAAATCAATTGTGTCAGTGATCGTTAAAAAAAACCGAGTCATTTCCTTGGACGTTAAAGTCACTTCATTCCCCTCTTTAATTTGCTGCTTAAATAAAGGTACAACACTCCCATTTGTCCCCAGGACATTTCCTGCTCTAATACAAACAAACCGGGTGGAATTACTATTAAGATTTGAATTAATAATCAATCTTTCTGCTAATGCTTTAGTCAAACCATAAATATTAACGGGGTCAACCGCTTTATCAGTAGATACATTAATTACTTTAACAACCTTATTTTTTATGCTGGCCCTAATTATATTTTCGGTACCAATTACATTTGTTTTTAAAGCTTCTAAAGGCTGAGCTTCACAAATTGGAACATGCTTTAATGCTGCAAGATGAAAAATATAATCGACTTTTTTGCATGCATTGTAAACTGAGTTGTAATCCCTTACATCTCCGATGATAAATTTTAATGTTGCATGATTTATAGTTCTTTGCATTTCCACTTGAGCAAATTCATTTCGGGAAAATATTCGAATTTCTTTGGGTTTATAGCTTAATAACTTCTTGGTAAGTTCTCTTCCCCATGAACCTGTACCGCCCGTAATAAGAACAGTCTTATTTTCGAACAACCTCATTCCCTCCTTAAATTCAGCATGAGCTACATATATACTATGTTTTTTTTTTTTCTGTGTTTGGGCTTAAAAAGAGGCTCATATTTTAAAACTGCCCTTACAAACATGATTCTTCTACATAAAATATTAAAAAGAATTAGGGGGAATTAGTTTGATAGGTATTTTTTTAACAGTTTTTAATCAAATTGAGGATACAAAAATCACTCTTAAAAGCCTTGAAAATAATACACTTTTACCTTATAAGTTAGTAATCGTAGATGACATGTCAACAGATGGAACAATGTCATATTTAAGGCAACATAATTATATGGTTATTCAAAATGCTCACAAAACCAGTCAATCCTTTAGGTATAATCAAGGAATAAGATTTTTACTTGAAGATCCAAAAATTAAATATATTGTATCACTTCATAATGATATGACCTTTTACCCAAAATGGCTTGAAAGATTAATTAATGAATATAAGCACGATGATACGATTGGAAAACTTTCAGCTGCCAATTTAAATCTTTACGGTAATGATAATCCCGTCTTTGCAGATCAATTTATGAATAGCAATAAGAATCAATACTTTCCCGGAAACGGCGGACCTTGGATAATGTCTAGAGATGTAATTGATAAAGTGGGGTATTTTGATGAAAGCTTTGTAGGGTGTGGAGGTTATGAGGATTGGGACTATAATAATCGTGTTCTTAATAGTGGCTTAAAAGTAATGATTACTAACGGAAGTGCTGTATGGCATCCTGGGATGGGGACAAGGAAGCATTACGACAATTCTTCTGATGCTATAACGAATGCCAACATATATTTTCACAAGTGGGGAACATTTAATCCCTTAGTTTAATTAATGAGTGTAAATCACCACATGAGGAGGATGATATCCTCCTTTTATTTAGATATTCAAATAAAATTGGCTATAAAGCGCTCCTGTGTGTTCCAGGCTATGTTTCGTTATATAGTTTGTTCCGTTGGAAATTAACTGGTTTTGTAATTTTGGATCTCCAAGTATATCAACAATTGCTTTTGTTAGTGTTTGAGATTCTTCATCAGCTAACTTATAGACTTCTTGTGCACTTAAATCCGAAAAATAAAGGTAATCAGTTGTAACAATTGGTCTTTTTGCTGCTAATGCCATCTTAACTGCTGCTGATATCCCTTTTTGATCATGATCTTTATAGGGTAATACAATTATATCCATACAATGTAAATACTGAACAATTTCCAATTCTGTTAGGTAATCTTTTAACCAAATTAGATGATTGTTGCCTTCAAAATATACTTTTAACCTATTAAGAAATTCATAATAGGGATGTGTTTCGTTTAAATAATTGGGATAGTGTGATAGGAAATGCCCTTTTATATTTGGATAGATGTATGTTAATTGGTTGATTGATTGAATGAGAGTCTCAATTCCTTTATGTGGAAAAGGAAAACCAAAAAAACCAATTATTGGTTCGCCAGAAATTAATCTTTCTTCTTGAATTTCTTTTCTATCTTTTATTGGATAGACTTTACAAGGCATAGGCATCACTAACATTTTTTCTTCTGGATATCCACCCCTAATACATAGATTCCTCATTTCTTCAGAATGAACAATAATCTTTGTACTTAATGATGATATTGTATCATTCAATAATTTTAATTGAGGTAAATTGCTCCAAGTATGAAGTGTAGTAGCGATTGGAATATTCATTCTCTTTATTTCAGCCATCTTATTATATAAAGTGAAAAATGGATAAAATGAATATTCATATTGAAAATGGACCAAGTCAATATTCTTATTTATCAATTTAAAGTCTTCCACTGACTTAATAATTAAAGATTCAATACTTTTTGTCCTCGTGTATTCGACTATTTTTTTTGTATATTCCGCAATACCACACTGTTCCTCCCATGTCGGTATAACAATGGCAATTTTTTTACTCATTTTTTTCTCCCAATTTTTCTAGAATAGGTTTAATATTCTCCATCATATTCGTGACATCCCACCACTGAACGACATCTTCTCTCGCTAATTCCCCCTTTTTTTTCACGATTAAAGGGTTATCAAAAGTAAATCTTAAAAGTTTTCTTGTATCTGCGTACGATGGAATTGACCATTTCATACCTTTATATACCATATCATTTCTTGTTTGGAATTCTGGTATATTCTCCAATCCTTCAATATTTATTAAAAATCCGTTGCTTTCATTTATAAAATCAAGGTGTGCTGACCAGTTAGTTGTAATGACCGGTATCTGACAAGCCATGGATTCCAAAGCTGGAAGGTTCCACCCTTCTCCCCGAGTAGGTATAACATAGCAATTTCCTGCTGTATAAAAGGAAGGTAATTGATCAGGACTAAAACCGTGAGTAATTAGTTTAATTAATGGATACTGATTTTTCTTCTTTTTTTCAATTATGGTTCTAAGATTACTCCTTATTTCTTTTCCTTCCTCATCAAAGTTACTTCCCGAGTAGGTTTTAATCAAAAGTGCGACTTTCTCATTTGAATTAAACTCATCTAAGAAAGCATTTATTAATATATCAAAACCCTTCCTTGGCACCCATTCGAAATTAGAAATGAACACAAAGTGATCTTCTAAATCAGGTAATTTTATAGGTAATGCTTCCGGAGAAAAACGTGTTGTATCAATTCCTATAGGAATTACTTTTATTTTTTCTTCAATCACCCCACTTTCTTTAAATGTTTCCTTATTAAATGTTGATGGGACCCAAACTTGACTCATCTTGTTACATTTTTCAACCCACTGTTTAGGAATTCTGTCACACTCCAACATGGACATTCCTATATTTACTCTTCCAGGTATAGGATAAAATTCTTGCGCTATATTAATTTGAATAATTGGGCCATCAGGCAATATCCCATCTCCACAAATTTTAATTAAATTTAATCTTTCTTCACCAGATATTCCACTGTCCAACTTACTCCAATCTCTGGGTATAACCCGGACCGTTTTCCCTTGTTTATGAAGACCGAGAGCAATAGTGCGTAATGTTTGGGCATATCCTGAAGCATCAAAAGTTGGTCCGACTATTGTAACATTCAAATTTATCACCCCAAATTTTGAAAAAATAGTAGTTTAACTGTAGTCCGTTATTACCTTTTGATAAAATGTTTTATATTTTTCAGCAATGTGTTTCCAATTATTTTTATTCATAAATAAGTTGGAGTTGCGAACCAATTTCCGCTGTAATACTTCTGAAGATAAAACAGTTTGAATTGCATTTTTTATTGCTCCTACATCAACAGATTTAATTTTATATACTTCGCTATTGGTTAAGTCAGAAAAATGAATATAATCACTCGTAATGACCGGTTTTTGGGCAGCCAGCATTATTTTAACTGCAGAAGAAATCCCGTTACTTTCAAAATTAATATATGGAACAATATTTATATCCATCTGATGTAGATTATTAACAATGTCCCTAACAGGTTTATATTCTTTGTGCCAAGTTAAATGTTTGTTTCCTTGAAATTTGCTTTCTAATTCTTTTTGGTAATCAATTAAAGACGGGTTATTTACAGTTGAACTTGGAAAATGGGAAAAAAAATCACCCGTAATGTCAGGATAAATACTACTTTTCAGTTCATTAATTGCATCTATTAAAAACGGCATACCTTTGTTGGGAAATGGAAAACCAAAAAAGCCGATTCTGGGGAAATTTTCTTGTTTATTATGAGGCAGAATAAAAGGTTCGGGTACTTGTTTACATCCCATGGGGATTACTTCAATATCGGTTGGTGCTACCCCTTGTCTTATTAGTATCTGCTTAAACTTTTCTGAATGAACGACAATTCGTGTGCTGTAGGACGCGATTAAACCATCAAAAGGAAATGTTTGTTCACTCCATGAATGGTAAGTTAGTACGATTGGAATTTTACTATCCTTAATATTTTTTATAATCATTGATATTTCAGGAAATTTATACATAGAGTACTCATATTGAAAGTGTACAATGTCGATGTTTTTTAGGAGGATCTTTTTTGGGAAACTCAAATCAATATCTGAAAAAGTAATAATTTCTGCTTGCTTTTTTAATGAATCTATTAGATCAGAAGTATATTCATTTATTCCACATTCTTTCCCCATATGTGGGTTAACCATTGCAATTCGTACCATCATGTCCTCCTTCACGCACAAATATAACCAATAAATTGTTACAGGTTTAGTCAGCATCATATGCACACAAAGAGTTGTTTGACATAAAAATAATTAACATCACTCTGACGTTTTTTAAACAACACTAAACTGCAAGTTAAATGTTTAAGGAGGGATATAACCAATATGTGTATTATTAGTAGAGATACATTCTTTAAAATTTTTGGTAGCGGATCTTTTATTGGGGAAGGATCAGGGTTTATGGGATCAGACTTAGAACCTTTAATATCTTTTTCAAGAGTTTTTCGACCCAAGACAATTGTTGAAATTGGAATTCAGAGGGGTATGACTGCAAAATGCTTATTGGAAAATAGTCCATGGATTGAAAAGTATATTGGAATTGACGTTACTCCTGATCATAAAACTACCTTGCACATACAACAAAATGAGGTCCCAACCATTCCCGGTGAATGTGTAAAAGATGATTCAAGAGTTGAGCTAATTGTAAGACCTCATGGATCACGCGAGTTACAACCAGCAGACCTGCCAAAAGCTGATTTAATATTCATTGATGGAGATCACTCAGAAGAAGGAGTATTATTTGATACAAATCTAGCTCGTCAAATTATAAAAAAAGGGGGAATAATTTGTTGGCATGATTATGGGAATCACCTTGTACCTGGTGTACAAACGGTTATTGATCAATTAAATATTAATGAAGGCGATCATATCTGTCTCATTGAAAATGGACTTTTATGTTTTCAATTTGCAATATAATTTTTAAATCCTCCTTCAATATTGCTTATTTAAAAAATTATATTAAGCAAACAAACTTAATTTTATCACGCTTACAAGATCGTTCGCGGTACCCAAACCTGAAAATTCAGAAAATTAACAAGACTTAATACGATCTACTATATACACATAATATGCCTCAAACTTTAACCTCTCCTGTTTCCGCCTTTATAATCTCCTTAGTCTGTCTACAAACAGTTCTACTTCTAAAAAGACTGTTAATATACTAAATAAAAGCGAAAAAACGGGAGGCATTATGGTCAAAAAGAGGGTTTTGCGAAAAACTTCGTCTTGTTCAAATAACTGTGTCTGCTCCATCTTTAAAACTGCAAAAAAAGGCACCTTATTTCAGGTCGTTCTTCGTGGAAGCAGTCGAACGCTCAGACCTGAGGCGACTGTGGATGCGGTGTTCAGTTTTACTTCGTATAATCCAATGACATGCTGTGTGACGTTCAGCTATACTTATACAACGGGCATCACACGTCTGGTAATTTTGGATTGCCGTCAGCTTTCGGCGGTTGTTTACAGAACAGGTTAAAAAAGGAGGGTTATCATTGTGAGACAAAGATTGTCTTGCCGCTGTAATGGATGTGTTTGCCGATTATTATCTCAAGCCAACAAAGGAGACAGTTTCTTTTTGATTGCTGCCGGTACTGATAGAGCAACCGGTAGTCCATTAACCTTTATTAAAATTGATCAAACTACATGCTGCGCAACATTCTCTTTTCCAAACGACGGCCGTAATGATATTGCGGTTGTTAATTGCACAGAGCTGGCCGGACTTATCCCTGTTTAAACAGAAAAAAGCCATTGAGGCATAATCCTCAATGGCTTTCACTGTTACATATTTAGTTTCCTAAAATGCTGTATCCGCTGTCCACATGAATGGTTTCTCCGGTAATGCCCCGGGAAAGATTGCTCATCAGGAAGAGAGCGGTATCTCCCACTTCTTCTGGTGTCGTGTTGCGGCGGAGCGGTGCTTTTTCTTCGATTTGTTTCAAAATGCTGTTGAAGTCGCCGATTCCTTTTGCCGCGAGTGTACGGATCGGTCCGGCAGAAATGGCATTAACGCGGATATTATCTTTGCCCAAATCATTGGCAAGGTATTTCACGCTGGCATCAAGAGATGCTTTGGCGACACCCATAACGTTGTAATTTTGGAGAACTCGCTCTCCCCCAAGATACGTAAGCGTTACGATGCTTCCTCCTTCTGTCATGAGTCCGCGTGCTTCCTTGGCAACAGCAGTCAATGAGTAAGCTGAAATGTTGTGTGCAAGAAGGAACCCATCTCTTGTGGTATTCAAATACTCGCCTTTTAGTTCATCCGTATTCGCAAAAGCAATACAGTGGGCAAATCCATGGATAACGCCTACTTCGCTTTTTATTTGTTCAAATGTAGATTTAATTTCTTCATCGTTCGTAATATCACATGGCAAGACGATGGAATCTTTACGTTCCAGACTTTCAGCAAGATCCCTTACATTCTTCTCCAGACGTTCTCCCGCATAGGTAAAGATCAGGCGGGCACCTGCATTGGATAGAGCTTGGGCAATCCCCCAGGCGATGCTGCGTTTATTGGCCACACCCATGACCACATATGTACGATTTTCAAGTGAAAGGTTCATATCGTATTTCCTCCTTAGATCTTTATTAGCATTTGTTATTAGTACCTAGTCCTAATATTAGTATAACAGATTTTAAAAGAAAGGAAATACCGATCCTCATTCAGTTCGTGATTACCCTTTGCTGGTTTCAATGTTCTTCGCTTCATAACCGCAGCCGGAACAATGAAAGATCACATTTTGGTTCGATTGCGCAGTAAGGACAGTATCGATTTCTGCTTCTCTTTGGCACCGCGGACAGCGGACGGTTGGCATGTTCATGTATATCACTCCTTTCCATTAGTATGAACAAGATGGCTCATAAAATGACACAGAAAAAGGCCTAAGCCAGTGCTTAAGCCTTTTTTCTAATTTGTTTTATCGCAATACCCTTTTTAATTGTCTGATGTGGTCCCGGCTGCCTGTCACAATTAATTTATCACCGTAAAGGATCTCTGTATCACCATGTGGCACAATGGAATCCTTGCCACGGAAAATCCGGACAATAATCGCATCGCCAAAATGCGGGAAATTGCGAAGGGCTGTTTTATGATAATCCATATTCTTAACCGGAATATCATAAAGCGAGTTATCATTCCGTGAAAGAAAGGTCGCAACCGATGGATTTTCGATCATCATTTTCAATAAAACCTGTGAACTGAAGAAAGCGGAATATACTTCAATATTCTTATTCGACAGCTCTTCCCTTTTGACCGGATCTTCTATTCGGGTAATCACCCTCCTGATTCCATGATCCCTGGCCTCCTGGGCGATCTCTTCATTTACGCCGTCTTCCCCGGTTGCCACAACCAGAATATCCGACTCGAACACACCGCATTCTTTTAGTGTTCCGATTGAATAATTGTCCAGCTCTATAATTTCAAAGGTCTCAAGCTGTTTTGGGTCTTTCTCCATCTGCTTGGTGTGATAGATCTTTTTTTCATAGCGGCTGCTGTCCAGCTCTTTACTCACAGGAAGCGTAAATTGGTTCGCGCCAATAATTGCAAGAACTTCCTTCGGTGTTTCGTTGTTCTTCCTTGGAAGCAGCTTTTTAAAGAACACCGGTGTAATAATACAGCTGATGACAGCAGTCAGGATAAGTGCTGAAGAGGTTCTGTTGTCAATGACATGAATTCGTTCACCGATTTTAGCCGCAGCAATGACCAACGAGAGAGTCGAGGTCAAAAGAAAACCTGATGCCAGCACCGTTTTCCAGTCGTACCATTTTTTCAGCACCAGAATCGGGATAAATTTGGAGATCAATAAGCCAATCAGGAGCAGCGGAATGAGAATCAGTGCCTTGGGATCTTTGAGAATTGAAATTAAATCCAGTTCCACACCGACCATGACAAAAAAGATCGGAATCAAAAATCCATAGCCAAACGAGTCCAGTTTATGGACCATATGCTGGTTTGGCGAAAGCAGGGAAACCAGCACTCCAGCTAAAAAGGCACCTAAAATATTTTCGGCACCGACTGATTCGGATACCCCTACAAGCACAATAATGAGCGTGAAAACGGCTCTTGTATCAATTTGCACGGTACCTTTGGACATCGTTTCAAGAAACGTGTGATGACGCATATATTTACCGACAAAATAAAGAATGATCCCGGCTCCAAAAAGGATAAGCAGCAGCCACATCTGGGCGCTGTCCCCTGATTGAAGGGAAACAAAGACCGCAAGGAGAATCATCGTCACAAGATCGGCAATCACTGCAATCAAAAGAATGATCTGGCCGATGCCGGTGCGTGACAATTCCTCTTCCTTTAATGTAGGCACAACCACCCCGAGTGAAATGGTTGAAATGATCAGCGTCATGAAAAACGCATCGTCCGTAAAACCTGTCCAGACAAAAATTAAGGACAATCCAAAGGAAACGATAAAAATCAAGGCAAATATAATGGTAGAAACCTTTAGCCGATTCGGTTCATATTTACCGTTAGGCAGCTTTTTCTTGCCTGAGCTTGGCGCGAACACAGAAAAGTCAATTTCCAGTCCGCTTAAGAACATTAGAAAGATAAAGCCAAGCACAGAAAGAATATCAAGCCATGTTCCAGCATGGACAATATCAAATCCGCTTTTTCCGATGATGATCCCGGCAATAATCTCCGCTACCACTACCGGCAAAAACCTGATCTTCAGTTTGCTGAGAATGATTGGTATGAAAAATGCAGTTAAAATAACAATTACGAGTGAAGTAATTGAAGCATGGCCTCCCATAGCTACCTCCTTTTTTTCATAAACTCTTATTACCCAAGATAAATTTTATGAAAACCATTCTTACTTTAGTATGCACCATTTGATTTTGTCCACTATAATGAAGAAGTAAAGGAATTGTCAAATTAAATCTCTCCTTATTAGTAGGCAAACCTCGAAAATTTCTGTAAGATAGAACATGTTATCGAAATAAGGAGTATGAATGCAATGGAAACTAACAGGCAGTCCCCGCTGCAGCAGCTTGATTATAATTTAATATTTTTGTTGTTTTTATTGATGTGTGTGAGCTGTATGGGCATATATAGTGCGCAGCAGGTGGCACAATATGATTCGAACTTTGTGATCAAACAAATTATGTGGTATGCCATCGGCGGTTTCGCCGTCGTTGGAGTCATGATTCTCGATTTTGATCAGTTCAGAAAGCTTTCATGGTACTTATATGGACTGGGTATCGTGCTCTTAATTGGCATTATCGTTGCCCCGGAATCCATTGTGCCGAACATTAATGGAGCACGGGCATGGTTCCGTTTCGGCCCTTTTGCGCTTCAGCCTTCAGAATTAATGAAAGTAGCATTAATTATCTCGATCAGCAATTGCATCGCTACACACAATGAGAAATATATTGTGCGCACCCTTCGTGAGGATTTACTCCTGATAGGTAAAATCGCATTAATTGTAATGCCCCCTATGCTGCTCATTTTAATGCAGCCGGATTTGGGCACAGGATTGGTATTTGTTGCAATAACGCTCAGCTTGATGCTCGTTTCAGGAATCAGATGGAGACTTTTATCTATCATCGCCCTGATTGGAATTCTTTTTATCAGCCTGCTGGTTTGGCTGTACTTTACGTTTCCTCAGTTCTTTCTTGATTATATTTTGGATGAATATCAGCTTCAGCGATTTTATGCCTGGCTGGATCCATACGGTCATAAAGACACAGGTTACCAAATTCGAAACGCCCTCATGGCTGTCGGATCTGGCCAGCTTTTTGGTAAAGGTTTTACCAATGGATCCGTTTATTTTCCAGAAGCGCATACCGACTTTATCTTTTCCATGATTGGTGAAGAATGGGGCTTTATTGGTACAAGTGTCTTGATCTCCCTGTTCTTTTTATTCGTCTACAGAATGATCAATACGGCATTGGAAAGCAATGAAGCATTCGGCAGCTACCTTTGTGCAGGTGTTATCGGAATGATCACCTTCCAGGTTTTCCAGAACATCGGAATGAACATCCAGGTAATGCCGATTACCGGGATTCCCCTCCCCTTTATCAGTTATGGAGGAAGCTCGGTTCTAGCCCAGATGATTGCCTTTGGCCTCGTTCTCAATGTACGGTCGAGAACAAGAAAATACATGTTCGAATAAACACCTGCTCTGCAGGTGTTTTTTTGTCATCATTTGGGGTTATAGTAATAACCATCAAGGACGGTGAATGAAATGAAGTATGACATAATAGGAGATATCCATGGGTGCTGGGATGAATACAGGCAGCTTACGGAAAAGCTTGGATATGAATGGAACGATGGTCTGCCGGTCCATTCCGGCCGTCAGCTTGTCTTCCTTGGGGATTTGACCGACCGGGGTCCGGAGTCTGTGAAAATGATGGAACATGTATATGAACTCGTATCGGCGAACAAAGCGTTATATACGCCGGGTAACCACTGCAACAAGTTATATCGTTACCTGATCGGCCGCAACGTGACAATTAATTACGGTCTTGAAACGACGGTAGCCGAGTTACAAGATCTTAGCCGGCCGCATTATAGAAAGGTTAAAGAGCACTTTAGGACAATGTATGAAAAAGCTCCTTTGTATCTTGTCCTTGATGGCGGTAAACTCGTTGTTGCCCATGCGGGTATCCGGGAGGACCTCATCGGTAAACAGGGCAAGCAGGTAAAAACCTTTGTCCTTTACGGCGATATTACAGGCAAACAGAATCCCGACGGCACACCAGTGCGACGGGACTGGGCTGTCAACTATTCCGGAAAGGCATATATTGTTTATGGACATACCCCTGTTCAGGAACCGAGGGAGCTGAATAACACCATCAATATTGATACTGGCTGCGTGTTCGGAAACCGGCTTACCGCATTGAGGTATCCAGAAAAGGAGCTCATCTCCGTAACCTCTTCCCTGCCATATACAGAAGAAAAATTCCGCAGTTTCGTGTAGATTTAGGCGCGGACAGTAAGATCTTTGTTTTGGCCAGTAAGTTTTCAATTCCCGCCAGTAAATTTTTCATTTCGGACAGTAAGTTTCCCGTTTCGGCTAGTATTTTTTCCTTGGGACCCATTTAGGCCCCGTCATTCGGCTTTGGCCGCCTTTCGATTAACTCTTTTCAGCAAAAACACAGAAAAAAACAGCCTTCACGGCTGTTTTTTCACTGTTTATATTCGTTTTCGTATCCGTTCTACGCCTCTACTTGGCCAAACAACCTGTTTAAATCTTCGGGTAGCGGAGCGTTTAGCTGCATCTCTTTTTCCTCAAAAGGATGATAAAAAGATACCTTCCAGCTGTGAAGCGCCTGCCTTCCGATCAAATCCACCGGGCCCCCGTACAAGTCATCACCCAATAATGGGTGGCCAATATGAGACATATGCACACGGATTTGATGTGTTCTTCCTGTTTCCAGCTGCAGCGCGACCAGGCTGTTATCCCCCAATTCCTTTAACACCTGAAAATGGGTGACTGCCACTTGTCCGTGGTCACTGACCATCCGTTCGATCATGCTTTCTGGATTTCTTGCGATATGGGCAGATACCGTGCCTTTTTCTTCGTTGAATTTTCCTCTGAGACCGGCTAGATAGGTCCGTTTAATTTCTTTGCTTCTCTGTTGCATAGAGAACAACGAGTGAGCAAACCGGTGTTTCGCAATCATCACCAAACCCGATGTGTCTTTATCGAGACGATTAATCGCATGAAATGTGCTCTGAATTTCATTCTCTTCATAATAGAAAAGAACACCCTGCGCGAGAGATCCGTTGGTCTGATAACGAGACGGGATCGTCGGCATGCCTGCTGGCTTGTTCACGATCAAAAGATGATTATCTTCAAAAATAATATCAAGCTTCATCGGCAGCGGAGTCATCGAGGAACTAATTTCTTCGGGAGGAAAACGGACCGATATTTCGTCACCTGGCAAAACCGCTTTTCTTACGGTTGAAAGCTCTCCATTCACAA
The DNA here is from genome assembly GCF_030418125.1 of Fictibacillus fluitans. GTDB lineage: Bacteria > Bacillota > Bacilli > Bacillales > Fictibacillaceae > Fictibacillus_C > Fictibacillus_C fluitans. The sequence goes on from NZ_JAUHTR010000001.1 coordinate 838,963, forward strand.
GGAGTTCGCCGCCGGCAAATTTAATATCTACCAGGGCACTTTTGGATATTTTTTTATGGGTCCGTAAAAATTCACGAAGCAACCCGGTTTCGTGTTCTTTTACAGTCCACTTGATTAAGAATGTTGTCATACGTTCTCCTGTTAGTCCGTAACAAATGCTTCCTTAACCCGTTTCCAAAATGGGAATGGGCGAAAACGGGCAAAACGAATTTTTTCCTCTGCCACGCGGCATTGTATGGATTTAACCTTCTTTTGCAGCAAAAACAGGTGATCAATCGTAATATGAAAATCAACATCATTCACCGGCTTAAGCATACAGGTATGGTGCTGTGGAAGCACAAGGGGTGAACCGATCGTACGGAACACACGGTTATTGATGGATGCCATCTCCGAAAGCTGGATGGATGGCAGCGATGGGTGAATAATCGCACCTCCAAGAGCCTTATTGTAGGCCGTACTGCCGGAAGGAGTTGAAATGCAAAGACCATCTCCCCTGAACGTTTCAAACAGATCTCCTTTGATCTCCACATCCATTACCAGCGAACCTTCTCCGCTTTTGACGGTACATTCATTTAAGGCGAGATAGCTTTTTTCGTCCACATCGTCTAAATAGCGAACCGTTACCTCCAATAGCGGATACTCCACAATTTGGTAAGGTGTTTTGGCAATGTGAATCACCAATTTTTCAACCTCATCGGGTACCCAGTCAGCGAAAAAACCTAAATGTCCGGTATGGATACCAACGAAAGCTGTTTCATTAATCCGGTGTACATAATGATGGAAAGCGTGGAGTAGAGTCCCATCGCCTCCTACCGTTATGACAATATCCGGTTCTGTTTCATTGTATTGCAATTCAAATTCCTGAAGATACGTTTTAATCTTTTGTTTGAGTGTATTCGATTTTTGGTCGCCTTTTGAAATAATGGCAAACTTCACGTATGAGTCACCTGCTTTCAAGGAAGTTATGTAGTAGAAGCTGATCCGCTTCCGTCATCCGTCCGTTCTGAAAAAACGATTTGCGCTTCCTGTACTTCTCCTCTGATTTCAGCCATTTCTTCGTCCAGCCGGCCGGCTGCCTCTGCTGCACGCTGAAGACGAAGCTGAATGTCCTTTGGGATCTGCCCCTGGTATTTATAATTCAATGAATGTTCGATGGTCGCCCAGAAATTCATGGCAAGTGTCCTGATTTGCACTTCTACAAGCAGTGGCTTTTCTCCATCCAGCGTCTGGACAGGATAACGGATGACCAGGTGGTAGGACCGGTAGCCGCTTGGTTTTTTATTGGTGATGTAATCACGCTCTTCCACAATCTCAAAATCTTTCCGATTCCGGAGCATATCTATTACTTTTTTAATGTCATCTGTAAACTGGCACATGATTCGCAGTCCCGCAAGGTCTTGAATTTCCTCTTCAATTTTATCCAGCGGAATATTCTTTTGCCAGGCTTTATTAAGAATCGAATTAATAGGCTTTACCCTTCCAGTCACAAATTCAATCGGAGATTGCTTGATCGTTTTTTGATATTGTTCGCGAATGCCCCTGAACTTCACTTTTAATTCATCAACAGCTTGTTTATAGGGTGCGAGAAGGGTTTCCCAATCCATACTCTCATTCACCTTCCTGTCTTTACTTAATATGAGCAGAAAACGCTTTTTCTACTGCTTCCAGCATTTCTTCTCCATAATTACTGTTATCCTTAATATTTTCTATCAGATAAGACAGTTCAGAATGAAGAGCGCCCAGCGGCAAGGTATCTTCTCCTTCGGTTCCTTGAAGTACCACAGGAAGGCCCGCTGACATGGCCTCGCTCAATTTCCCCCATAATGGCTCTGGCAGCCCGATATAAATCAGGTCATCCTTCGTTTCCAGTACATAGATAAAGGACAGCTGATCGGAATCAACCAGCATTCTCTCTCCGTCCTTCCATTCGGAAATAGCGCTGTCCGGAGTAATCTGAAGAATGAGCTGTTCACCTGTTTCTGCGTGTTGTATGTCATGTCTGATCGCCATGAGTACCTCCTAAAAATAACAATATTCTACACCCTAGTTTAACATAAGTCCGTGGACATTTTGTTATTTGAGAATCAAAATGACCTGTGTCATAATGAGATTCGTGCAAAACAACCGAAAAGGAGTGCTGGCCATGGAGCAAGAAGTAGAAATTGAATTTAAGAATTTACTGACTCCTGATGAATTTTTTCGTATTTCTAACGAACTGTCCCTTCAAGAAGAGTCCTTTATTACCCAGGTTAACCACTATTTCGATACCCCTTCTTTCTCATTGAAGCAGCATCGGTGCGCTCTTCGAATCCGGGAAAAAAACGGTTCCCGTAAACTTACCCTGAAGCAGCCTCACCCCGATGGCCTTCTTGAAACACACCAATCCCTTACAGAATCCGAGTTTGATGGAATTATGAAAGAAAACAAGATGGTGGACGGGGATATCTGCTCCATTTTGGCAGAATTGAAAATCCAGCCCGAAGACATTGTCTACCTCGGCACATTAACAACCAAACGAGCAGAGCTGCCTTATAAAGACGGGATCCTTGTTTTGGATGAGAACCAATACCTTTCCGTCACAGATTTTGAACTTGAATATGAGGCAAAAGAAAGGCAGCAGGGAGAGATGAATTTCAAGGAACTTTTGAATACTTACGGAATTCCTGAAAGATCCACATTAAACAAGATACAGCGGTTTTTCGAGGCGAAAAACAGCTAGACGCCAAGTTTGTATATCGTCTTCATTTGGTATGTTTCGATCTATAGGTGAGGGGAAAATGAAGGAAGGAAACGTGGCCTGATAAAAACAAATCCATAATTATGCAGCCAAAGTATTACATATATCAATCTTTTAACGCCTATACGCCTTTAGTAAAGGCGTTTTTCTTTTGCAATTCACAGGCCACAGACCTATTGTTTGCTAAGACTGCCATACCCTTGCTACAATAAGTTTACACAAATGAAAAACGGGAATACTATTCATCCAAATTTATCAGGACGAATGGTGGAGTTGTCTAAAGCATTCCTGTTACTTTTCTTATTTTGATATAAGCTTGAAGGAGTTTTTACCCATGAATGATATGGACATGACCCCTTATGAACATTTGGGGGGAGAAGCCGTTTTAAAAGAAATGGTTACAAACTTTTATGGTTTTGTTAAGCAAGATGAGGTTTTGGCTCCCCTATTTCCAGATGACCTGACTGAAACAGCACGAAAACAAATACAATTTTTAACTCAGTTTCTTGGCGGTCCCTCTTTATACACCCAGGAACATGGACATCCTATGCTTAGAGCAAGACATATGCCCTTTCCTATTACAAATCGCCATGCCAAAGCCTGGCTTGGCTGTATGGAAAAAGCGATGGATTCCGTATCCCTGCAAGGCCCTTTACGGGATTTTATTATCAGCCGTCTAACCATGACTGCTTATCATATGGTAAATACATCCGATGATAGCCATGGAAAGGAGAATAACTATTGACATTTTCTGAAGCCGGGTATCCTTTTGAAGCGAAGCAGAAGGGTAATATCGCTGCTTCCAACTGTCATAAGCCTTTGGAACTTTATTCTGTAATTGATCCTTTGTGCCCCGAATGCTGGGCACTTGAACCTATATTAAAAAAACTGCAAGTTGAATATGGCCAATATTTCACATTAAGACATATTATCGGAGGACGGCTGGATTCACTGAATTCCTTTAGAAAAAAAGGAGAGGCATCTGCGAAACGCATTGCTGAGAGATGGGATAAAACCGCCAACATGTCAGGCATGAGCTGTGACGGAGATTTGTGGCGGGAGGATCCAATTTTCGCACCTTACCTTGTTTTTCTTGCCATCAAAGCGGCCGAACTTCAAGGAAAGCAATCAGGAAACAAATTCTTGAGAACATTGAGAGAACATTTGTTTTTGCAAAAACAAAATATCTCAAAAGAAGATGTTCTTTATGCCATCGCAGAAAATGTGGGATTGGATGCTTGTGAATTTATGAAAGATATTCATTCTCAATCTGCCATAAAAGCATTGCATTGCGACTGGAAATTTTCCAATGAGATGGAAATTGAACAGATACCAACGCTGATTATGTTTAACGATAGAGCTGAAGATGAAGGCTTGAAAATTGCAGGAAGCTACCAGTATTCCATTTATGTCACTATTATTGAAGAAATGCTGGGCTTTCGCCCAGAGCCAAATACACCCCCGCCGATAGAGGATTTTATGAAAACCTATCGTTTTGTGGCCACTAAGGAACTGGCAGTCGTTTACAACATGACCGCAAGTGAAGTTGAATCATCTATGAAAAAGCTGGTATTGCAGCAAATTGTAAAAAAAGTCCCGGTAAAACACGGTACCTTTTGGAAATATACCCATTCCTAAAAAAGACGAACCCTATAAGGTTCGTCTTTTTTGCGCCTTGTACAAATAAAATAGTGCCAAGGAGGTTATTCATCGTGATTTTCATTATATTCCTATTATGCATGTTATTGCTTGCTGGCGGTTTTTACTTCTTCCTTTTGTCCTTGTTGAAGATGGTTTCCTTTGCTTTTTCCATCCCCGTTCTATTTTTGACCATCCTGTTGTTTATGCTTTGCCTGAACTATCGTTATAAATTCAATAAACTCTTTCACGAATGAAAGAAAGCTCCCAGCCGGATAAACCGGCAAGGAGCTTCCTTTTTATTGTTCAAACAACAAGCTTTCCATCTCATCCAAAATTTCTTCAAAAACTTTCAAGGCATCTTCAACTGGCTTGGAAGTCGTCATATCGACTCCTGCTTTTTTCAGTACCTCAATTGGATAATCGGAGCTTCCTGCTTTCAGGAAATCAATATATCTGGAAACAGCACTTTCGCCTTCTTCCAAAATTTGCTTAGAAAGTGAAGCAGCCGCGCTGAAGCCTGTGGAATATTGATACACATAGAAATTGTAATAAAAATGCGGTATTCTTGACCATTCCAGACCAATTTCCTTATCGATCACCACATTCTCGCCAAAATATTTAACATTTAATTCATAATAGATCTGAGTAAGAAGTTCAGGCGTCAGTGGCTCGCCATTCGCCGCGCGAACATGGATGGCCTGTTCAAATTCCGCAAACATCGTTTGCCGGAAGACAGTTCCGCGGAAACCTTCGAGATGGTGATTCAATAAATACAATTTCTCCTGCTTATCGTTTGTTTTGTTCAGCATATAGTGGTTGAGCAATGCTTCATTGCAGGTTGATGCCACCTCCGCCACAAAGATCGAATAATCAGCATACGGATAAGGCTGGGAGTCTCTTGTATAATAGCTGTGCACGGAATGCCCGATTTCATGAGTTAGTGTAAAAAGGTTATTAACGTTATCCTGCCAGTTCAGAAGAATATAAGGCATGGTTCCATACGCACCCGAGGAATATGCCCCGCTCCTCTTCCCGGCATTTTCATGAACATCAATCCAGCGTTTTTCAAAGCCTTCTTTTACGATATTCTTATATTCTTCCCCCATTGGATCCAGGCTCTCCAGTACAAGCTTCTTGGCCTCTTCATAAGTTACTTCCATTTTCACATCCTGCACAAGCGGAGTGTACAGGTCATACATGTGCAGTTCATCCAGATTGAGGGCACGTTTTCGTATATCCACATACCGGTGAAGCAAGTGAAGGTGATCATTGACCGTTTTGACGAGGTTCTCATATACCTCTTCCGGAATATTATTAGTATTTAATGCTGCCTGTCTGGCTGAGTCAAACTTCCTTGTTCGGGCAAAAAAGTTATCCTTCTTCACAGTTCCCGCCAGGGTGCTTGCAAACGTATTTTTAAACTTATCATAAGTGCCATAAACTGCTTTGAAGGCATCTTCCCGTACACGGCGGTCGCTGCTTTCAAGAAAGCGGATGTATCTTCCATGAGTCACTTCAATGTCATCGCCATTTTCATCTTTAATAACCGGGAACCTTAAGTCTGCATTGTTCAGCATGCCAAAGGTTGTACTTGGACTCGCTGTAACGTCGCTGACATCGGCGAGCAGGGCTTCCTCTTCTTTTGAGAGAACGTGCGGCCTCTGGCGGTTAATTTCATCCAGAGCCTGCTTGTACAATCCTAAATCCTTATTTTCCTGGATGAAAGATGCAATTGTTTCTTCCGGCAGCAACAGAATTTCGGGCACTGCAAATGATAATGAACTGCTCACCTGTGTAGCAAGATTTGATGCCCTGTCATTTAATCCCTGATAAAAAGAATTTGTAGTGTCCTGATCATATCTCATGTGGGCGTATGTATACAGCTTCCCAAGCTTTTTTGTCAGCTCATCCTGCTTTTGAAAAAATTGAAATAACGTATCTGCGGATTCACCCAATTTTCCCTGGTATTGATTTATTTCCGGCAATAATCGTTTAACTTCACTGAATTCTTCTTCCCATTTGTCATTGGTTGCATAAATCGCTTCAAGATCCCATGTATCCTGCAGTGGCAGCTCTTCACGCTTTGGAAGAGACGTTGATTTTGTTTGAGCCATAAGGCTGCACCTCCAACTGTAGTATTGAACATACCTACATTTTACCAGAAAAGAGTGCATTCAAACCATGTTTTACACTGAACTGCATGATAAGGTAATCATTTTTTAATGCTGAATCCATTGTGCTAGGAAATACGGGATTGCGTATCTTTGTAAAAACTGCTTCCCCCACCTGCTTTAATATACCGTAGGCACATAACAGTTCAAGATAATTCAAAACGGCATGAGAATAATCAATGTTTTTAATGAGCGGCAGCTGTCTGGTTGTCAGCATCTTTTTCTCAACCAGCTTTTGAATGGAGTTATATACCCGTGAATAACTGATGGGAGCGCCAATTTTTACTGGAATGATACATAACAGGAGAAGGTAGGATTGCCATACGTAAGAAGGCTCAATCAATGTATATGAGCCCATTACGGGCATGCCTGCTTCTGAAGGAAAATAAGTGATCGCGGATCCATTCTGAAGAAAAAGCTTTTTTAAATAATAAAAAGTGGGATGGTTTTGTTTAAAGGCGTGTAGTCTCCACTGCTTTTTCGTATGGAGCCAGGAGGTAACGGGAAAAAGAGGTTTGCTGCTTTTTTTAAAAATCGGTATGGGTATGTCATGAAAAGTATACTTTTCTAATGGAATTTGGAGAAGGTTTCCGTAAACACGGGTTGAGGTGACAGGAACGATCGATGACAAATAAAGCAAGTTTGCCTCTTCAGGGCAAAAATAAGTGAGAGAAGGGAGTTGTGAAGACGAAAGGTTGGCAGTGAGCCAGTCAAATGAGGAAAGCTGAAAGGTAACAGGGGTGAGGATTTTCAATCTTTTCCTGCCCAAAATCCATTTGGGCGACATTCCCATGCTGATATATCCCTTTGTTCGTTCCATAAAAAGAGCTGAGGAAATGGTTGAGCATTGAAATTCAACAGGTGAGTTGGCGGGGATGAATAAATCCGGCCGCTGGGAGATGTCCGGAAAGAATGGTTCCAGTTGCACGTTGGGGAAACGTCTGCTGGCCTGTTCATACAACAGTTTTTTACCGAGAAGATGATACATGGACTCCCCTTTTAAAAGGGAGCATTCACTTGCACCGGGAAGGTGGGAAAAATGCCATATTTTCATGGTGCCTGCTTTGATCTGCATCCTGCTGCGGCATTCCGGACAGTAAAAGCCGTTATTACGCTGCATTTCTCTTAGCTCTTCTTTCGTATAACCGGCTAACAGACTGATCCGAATCCCGTTGTCCAAATAAGCAACGAGCATTACATCACTCCTTTTTCTTTAAGTTTATGGTACTATTCCACGGTTTTCAACAACAAAAAAACACCGATTTCAGTCATGAAATCGGTGTTTTCTTACAAGCTGAAATGAGTGGATACATCCTCAAGTGCATGCTCTGCAATAATTTGCTTTCCATATTCCTGAATTCGGTGAATGGAAGCGTCCGAATCAGCGCCATATTCAAGCAATTGGGATAATAAGTCATCCTGTTCACGATCTGTTGTTTCTGGATTGAAGGTTACATACAGGTAATACTTATTTTCGAAGTGATACAGGGAATTGGCAAATAATGTGCTGTCAACATTATGAGAAAGCATGATCATGTCCTCGAAGTCCTTAAATACCACCAGGAATGAGAGATAATCCTCATCTGCAAGTTCAATATCCTCTGCCCCATCAGAATCTTCTGCAGCAAACTGCTGATCCAGTATTTTTTCGATATTTTTATCTACAGGAAGATCAATTTTTTCATCGCCTAGAGGGAGCTCCAATTTCGTGCCGTCTTTAGACATTTGTGCTCTCGTTACTATGATTTCAAGTCCTTTATCCAAGGCCTGAACCTGAATCCATAACGGTCCCTCAAGCGGAAACTGTTCTTGTTGATGCGCCTCATCCATCATTTCCCAGAACAACTCTTCCCCCCGTTCACGATCAGACCAGATTTCTTCACGGTCAAAGCCCCGGTCTTCTATATCTCTGTACGTAATGAAAAACTTTATGGTAAATTCATTTACTCTTTCGATTTCCATTTCGTTCTCTCCCTTCTCTCCGTATTGTATCCTATGAAGGGATATTTTCCCCTGAGTATGATGTATTGTCACTTTTCCCTAAAATAAGAAAATTCAATCCCAAGTTACTTCATTCTTGTACTCATATTCTATGACAAAAGTTCAAAGTTGGAAATAAATATGCTGACCCAATTTTCTGCCCTTTTTTTCATAATGGCCTTTTCTTGACGCCCTATATCTGCTGTCATATAATTCAATGGTCTTTATTAAAACATTTCGTCTATTTTAACACAAATGTTGGGGTTTAGCATCTGAAAGGGGTTATTGATACGTGGAAGCCGATTTTCTGGTCGCACTATTGCAAATTATCGCGATTGATATTCTTCTCGGAGGAGACAATGCCATTGTCATTGCTTTAGCCAGCAGAAATCTTCCTGAGCAGCAGCGCAATAAAGCGATCTTAATTGGGACAGGCCTTGCCATCGTAGTAAGGGTGATCTTAACCATACTCGTTGTTTATTTACTGAAGATACCATTTCTTTATCTGATTGGCGGGTTGCTCCTTATCTATATAGCTTATCAGTTGCTGGTTGATGATAATGAAGAAAACAGCATCAAACCCGGAATGTCTCTTTTCGGCGCGATCCGGACCATTGTTGTAGCTGATATTGCGATGGGCCTGGATAATGTTTTGGCAGTTGCCGGAGCCTCACATGGTTCTGTACCGCTCGTCATTATCGGACTGCTGGTTTCTGTGCCGATCATTATATGGGGAAGCAAAGCCATTCTTCATCTCATGGAACGATTTCCTTTCTTGATTTATATCGGTTCAGCTATCCTTGCTTATACAGCGGCTGGAATGATTACATCCGAAAAGGAATTGCAGCCCTTCTTCCTGTCATATCCTGCTTTGGAGTACGGCCTAATCATCTTTATCGTCGTTGGGGTCATTATGGCCGGTGCATTCGTTAAAAAAGCAAAAAAATCAACATAAAAAAAACTTCTACAGAATTTAATCTGTAGAAGTTTTTTTAGTTAACCATACGCTGGGCTTCAAGAAGCTGGTACGTACGGACTTTTCTAGGTAAAAACCTTCTGATTTCATCTTCATTGTAGCCTACCTGGAGTCGTTTTTCATCCATGATAATTGGCCTTCTTAATAGCCCGGGATTGTCAGCAATCAGCTGATATAAATCCTGCAGAGGCATTGTTTCAACATTTAAGTTCAATTCCTGAAACGTCTTTGAACGGGTGGAGATGATTTCATCCGTTCCATCCTCTGTCATTCGAAGAATTTGTTTCACTTCCTCTATGCTTAAAGGCTCTGAAAAGATATTTCTTTCTTGGTATGGAATTTCATTTTCTTTTAACCACGCTTTTGCCTTACGACAAGATGTGCAACTCGGCGAAGTAAATAGAGTAACCATATGGATCTTCTCCTTCCCCATACTCCTGATTTAGTATCTACTTTAAAATAGTTATTAAATCATATTTTTTATTATACTACATTTTCTATAAAAATAAAGGTCTTCACAAAAATGTAATAAAACTTATACACCATAATCGAAAATCGGTATTTCACTTATATAGACGTATTACCCTGTAAAAAGTTTCACAAAACATAAAAAAGAAATAGGATGAAGAACTATTCATCCTATTCGGTCAGTTATGCAATTGATTTTACTTGTGATGCAGGACCTTTTTTGGGAACAGCTGATAAGCCTTTAAGATTCTTTTTCAGCATTTCTTTAAGCATTTCCCGTTTGGTCTGTTTTTTCTTTTCCTTGGCTTTCATGCAGATACCTCCTTGCCATAGAAATTACTCGGTTATGGCGTCTTTATCGTGCTGAAAGGTTAATACGTCGGATACATCCTCGTATTCTTTACCGTACAATTCTTTATCTTTGTACGTGTGTATTTCATTATACGTCTTTTTCATGTTTTCATAAACACTTTCTTCACTTTCTCCTTTTGGAGACCAGTATAGTATCTCCATTTCGTTCACTTTGTCAGTTGCAAGAGACCTGCGCCTGTACCCTATTTTTGAGGCATGTGTAAAATCTTCCCTGCGATAGAAGCGCAGTCTTTTTTCTGTATCCGTGTCTTCATAATCGACGGGCTCCACTTCAAGGATAATCGGCTTTTGTTTTTCCTTCAGCTGCTGCAGCAGCTTTTTCCCAAGTCCCTGGCCCCGGGACTCTTTGGATACAAATAAATAATCAATAAAGATAAAATCGTCCAGCTCAACATACATTAATACATGATGCGGCCCTTCATCTTTATGGTAAATGTCCCCTTTATCCTTCAAAAGGAGTTCCATATGTTCCTTGGATTTCATTTCCTCAATCGGAAAATATTGATTTAATTTGTCATACCAGTTCATTTTGAAGCCAGCTCCTAACACAGTTATTTAGTTATAGAGTGAGTAAATTAACCATCAACTAGTTTTCCCTCTTTCCAAAGGGATAAACATCTTATACAATGAAGAAGAATGAATGCCTTTTCACTGGAGGGGATTGGATGGCTTTATTTTTTCGTGATTTGCTTCTGCTCGCCGTCTTTGTCATCGGTTTAACCGCTTTCATGGGAATTATTTCACATTGGTTTTCACTTAAACTGTTTGGCGGGAAGTCGGTTTTGAAATTTGTGGACCGAACCAAATCGTTTCAATCCAGCTGGAGAAATGTAAAAAGAAGAGACCTTTGAACAGCTTCTACTTTACGGGAAGTTGTTTTTTTGTGAAGATAAAGATATTAATTACATACTAGAGGTGGATACATGCATATTAACATACGTACCTTTATACAACAACTTCGGCAAGAAAACGAACTTATTGAAATAAATGCACCGGTTGACCCTTATCTGGAAATCCCAGAAATCCACCGGCGGGTAATTGATGAGCAGGGGCCGGCATTGCTGTTTACCAATGTAAAAGGCTCTGACATTCCTGTTGTAACCAATTTATTTGGAACAATCCGCCGTGTGGAGCTGGCTTTTGGCCCAAAGCCAGAAGCACTTGTCCAGCAGCTCGTTGACTCAATTGATGATCTTATGCCCCCCTCTCCTTCAAAGCTATGGGGGAAAAGAGGAATGATAAAAGATGTTCTTAAAATAGGAACTAAAACGGTAAAACCATCTAAAGCTCCTGTTATGGAGTACTATACAACCGACGTTAATATGAAGAAACTGCCTGCTCTGACGGGCTGGCATCTTGACAGCAATCCTTTTGTCACACTGCCCCTTGTATATACCGAACATCCAGGAAAGCACGAGCATAACCTTGGGATGTACAGAATTGAAATTAAGGAAGAAAAGAAAACCGGAATCCACTGGCAAATTCATAAAGGTGGAGGTTTTCACCATTATGAAGCAGAGCAGATGAACCAAAAGCTGCCTGTCACCCTATTTCTGGGCGGACCGCCTGCACTTATCATCAGTGCCATTGCTCCTGTCCCTGAAGCCGTTCCTGAGCTCATGTTTACTTCCATGCTTATGGGTGACAAATTGAACCTTACGCATGCTCCTGGCTACCCTCACCCTCTAATTGCAGAAGCAGAGTTTGCGTTTGGCGGATATGTGCCACCGCATATAAGAGAACCTGAAGGCCCGTTTGGAGATCATTACGGTTACTATTCATGGGCGCATGATTTCCCGGTATTCGAAGTAGGGCATATGTGGAAACGAAAGGATGCGATTTATCCCGCAACAGTGGTAGGAAAACCAAAGCAGGAAGACTATTTTATCGGTGAATACCTGCAGCGCCTGATGAGCCCCCTTTTTCCTGTCGTGATGAATGGGGTTAAACAATTGTGGACGTACGCCGAAACTGGATTCCATGCCCTCGCTGGTGCTGTGGTTCGGGAATCTTATTATAAAGAAGGACTGGCTCATGCACTAAGGATTATGGGTGAAGGCCAGCTGACGCTGACGAAATTCCTGATGGTCACGAATAAAGATGTAGATTTGCAGGATTTTTCGCAGCTGCTGGAAGCAGTGCTTGAACGCTTTTTACCGGAAAGAGATCTTCTCATTCTTAATGATACCTCAATGGATACACTGGATTATACCGGGCGTAAATTTAACACTGGCAGCAAAGCAATAATGACAGGACTTGGTGAACCAGTCAGAGAATTGCAGCGTTCTTATGAAGGTGGAACCATACCAGGCATTAATGGTGTTCAGCCTTATTGTGGAGGCTGTCTTTGCGTTTCCGGTCCATCATTCGAGGAAGAACCTGAATTTGCTTCAAAACTGCTGGAGAACGCTGCTGCGCAGCTCAGCGGCTGGCAGCTCGTTTTCCTGGTAGACGATGCCTCCATTGCCGCTACACAGTCCCAATTTTTATGGACAGCCTTTACCCGGTTCGACCCTGCCTTTGACCTATATGCAAAACACGAGGTAGTCCGTAACAAACTGAAATACAGCGGTCCTATTATCATCGATGCACGTATGAAATCCTTTTATCCTGAAACAGTTGAAACACGGGAGGATATTGATGAATTGGTAACAAGTCGCTGGAACGAATATTTTTAATCAAGAAGGGAGAATTCCCTTCTTTTATTTTAATTGGAATGAGAACGTTTCCAATTATTTTACAATTATATTGGTTGAAACGCCCTTATTTTGGTGGTATAGTATATAACAATATACATTTCTGGAGAAACAAGCCCTCTCATTATGCTGGGGGTTTTTTAAAAAGAAAAACGAAAGGAGAAATGGCAATGAGAAATGTAACGTTAACAGATATTTTTCAGCAGCCGTCAGCCCAAAAGTATCTTACCAGGTCTGGTGTTGTCCATGCGATTGCTACCGCCTACCATGCCCTTTCACTCGCAAAAGAATATGGAGTCGATCCTGATCTTGCTACAAAAGCGGCACTGCTGCATGACATCGGGCATTTTACCTGGTATACAAACGGCCAATGGGATTACTCACTTTATAAAGAGAACGATATTCATGCCATAAAAGGAGCAGAAAGAGCACATGAACTGCTTATCCGGCTTGGCGAAGACCCGCGCAAAGCAAAAGAAATCGCTCTTGCCATCCTGTTGCACACCGATTCCTATCTGCCAGAAGGACAGCTGGAACTGAGACCTCTTCAACGTGTTGTGGCACTCGCAGATGAGGCAGATGAAGAGCCGGATGGAATGCATCATTATCGAAGTCTGGATACAAGTACAGCACTTTCACGCATTAAAAAATTGGACCGATTGGTGGATGCTCAATATGAGACAGAAAATCTAAAACACTCCGTATAGATAAATCATACGGAGTGTTTTTATTATTATTAATGGAGAATAAATCCTATCGCATTTTCACTTGCATAGGTTCCAATGGTGCTTCCAAAACGAGTAAATGTAACCGATTTAAATTTGGCAAACGAGAAAAATTCACCGAATTCTTTAATTACCTCTTGCTTGGATGGAAGGCTGTGAATGATGAAAAGTTCTTTTTCAGGATGTTGATGGTGCCACTCCTGCAGGATTTCTTTCAGCTTGGAAAGTCCCTTTTTCTTTCCCCTGAACTTCCCTACTGTTTCAACAATTCCATTTTGAACCGATAAAAGCGGTTTAATATTTAAAAATTCCGCAATGGCGCCCTGTACTGCTGAAATACGCCCGCCTTTTTTTACATTCTCCAGTGTCTCGAGAAGTACGTAAGCAATAATCGTTTCCTTTTGACGTTCAAGTTCCTCAACAATCTGCTTCGCTTCTTTCCCTTCACGGACCAGGGCATCTGCCAGCTTGAGCAAGACCATGATCCCTGCAGAAGCAGTGCCAGAATCGATAATATGAACGTTATGTTGGGCATTTTCATCAAGCATCCCTTTAGCAATGGACGCACTTTGTACCGTTCCGCTCAAATTCGAAGAAAGTCCTATATAGATGAGTTCATTCCCTTTTTCAATCTCGTTTTGAAATACATTCAAAAAGGATTGCGGGGATGGCTGGCTGGTTTTTGGAAGGTGTTCTTCTTTTGCCATTCGCTCGTAAAACATATCTGTGCTGATATTCTCACCATCTAAATAATGATCACTGCCAAACGTAATATTTAGAGGAACTACGGCTATAGGAATGGATAATGCATGGTGTTCAGCACAATAATCGCTGGCACTATCCAGTACAAACGTAATATTCATTTAATGACCTCACTAAAAAAGATTCCTTACTTCCTTAACATAACACAAAACGATCTCCCGTTATACAGGAGATCGCTGTATTTATTGCTGTTTATTCTCAGTGTTCAACTCATTGTCATAAAGATGGCACGCTACCCAGTGCCCTTCACGCGCTTCCATCCATTTTGGATCCTTGCTCGCGCATACATCCATTGCATGCGGGCACCGTGTACGGAACCGGCAGCCACTTGGAGGGCTGATCGGGCTTGGAAGATCACCTTCCAAAATGATGCGCTCACGGCTTCGCTCAACTTCCGGATCGGGAACAGGAATGGCGGAAAGAAGTGCCTGAGTGTAAGGATGCAAAGGCTCTTCGTAAAGCTCATCACTTGCAGCCAGTTCTACAATGTTACCAAGATACATTACACCCACACGATCAGAAATATGCTTAACCATGGAAAGGTCATGGGCAATAAACAAATATGTTAAACCTCGTTCTTTTTGAAGTTTCATCAACAGGTTTACTACCTGCGCCTGGATGGAAACATCAAGGGCAGAAATCGGTTCATCCGCAATAATGAATTCCGGATCTACAGCCAGAGCACGGGCAATACCGATACGCTGCCGCTGCCCGCCGGAGAACTCATGCGGGTAACGGCTGGCATGCGCACGGTTCAAGCCCACGGTTTCAAGAAGCTCATAGATTCTTTCCATACGTTCTTTATCGTTTTTTGCCAATCCGTGGATATCTATTCCCTCGGCAATAATATCCTTGATGGTCATCCTTGGATTCAAAGAGGCATAGGGATCCTGGAAAATCATTTGCATGCGACGGTTAAACGACTTTAACTCTTTCCTGGACTTCTTGCCGTGTACATCTTCACCTTCAAAGGCTACATTTCCGCCAGTAGCCTCATAGAGTCGGATGATGGTTCGTCCGGTAGTTGATTTTCCGCATCCGGATTCTCCTACCAGTCCGAGAGTCTCTCCTTTATATATATCAAAGCTGACATTATCAACTGCTTTTAAGACAGCATTTTTTCCAACATTGAAATGTTTTTTGAGATTTTTTACTTCCAATAATTTTTCTCGTTCAACAACTGCCATTAACGGGCACCTCCTACTAATGCAGCTTCAGGCGGTTCAACCTGAGGAGCACGCTCATCCAGAAGCCAGCATGCCGATTTATGCGTGGAAGTAACATCGGTCACATCCGGCATGTGATCCACACACACCTGCATTGCATACGGACAACGGGCTGCAAAAGGACAGCCTTTTGGCGGGTTAAGCAAGTTCGGTGGTGTACCTGGAATCGCCATTAACTCTTTATCCCCTGAATTCAACTTAGGCATGGAAGACAGTAATCCCCATGTATACGGATGCTTCGGGTTATAAAATACTTCGTCAGTTGTTCCTGTCTCAACAATGGTACCGCCATACATAACGGCAACCCTTTGAGACAGATTCGCCACTACGCCAAGATCATGCGTGATTAAAATAATGGCTGTTCCTGTCTTTTGCTGCAGGTCCCTCATCAAGTCGAGGATTTGCGCCTGAATGGTCACATCAAGAGCTGTTGTAGGCTCATCAGCAATCAAGACTTTAGGATTACATGCCAGCGCAATCGCAATTACTACACGCTGCCTCATACCACCTGAAAATTGGTGGGGATATTCGCTGATACGAAGCTCAGGATTCGGGATGCCGACCAATTTTAATAGATTGACGGCGCGTTCCTTCGCTTCACTTTTAGATAGATTCTGATGCTTCCGAAGACCTTCCATGATCTGCTTGCCAACCGTCATCGTCGGGTTGAGAGAAGTCATCGGATCCTGGAAGATCATTGAAATTTCAGAACCGCGGATTTTTTCCATTTCCCGGTTTGAAATTTTGGTAAGATCTCTTCCTTCAAAAAGGATTTCGCCTTCCTTAATTTCACTCGTTTTTTCAGGCAGCAATCTCATGATGGATTTTGAAGTAACAGATTTTCCGGAGCCTGATTCTCCAACTATTGCAAGAGACTCCCCTTTTTCAAGATGAAGATTTACCCCACGGACAGCTTTTACTTCGCCTGCAAACGTATGAAAGGAGACATTGACATTTTTTAGTTCCAATATATTTTTCATCTATTTCTCCCCCTATTTACGCATCTTAGGATCTAATGCATCACGCAAGCCGTCACCGAGAAGGTTAAAACTGATCATGATTAAAGAAATAATTACAGCCGGGTACAATACAAGGTGCGGATAAATTTGCAATGATTTAAACCCTTCGTTTACCAATGATCCAAGGGAGGCAGTCGGCGGTGAAATCCCGAGACCAATGAAGCTCAGGAAAGCCTCTGTAAAGATCGCACTTGGAATGGTAAACATGGATGTAATGATGATGGATCCCAGTATATTTGGAAACATGTGCTTTGTTAAAATCCTAGAACTCTTGGCTCCCAGTGTTACGGATGCCAAAACAAATTCCTGGTTTTTCAGTTTTAGGATCTGACCGCGGACAATACGGGCCATCGTCGTCCAGCCGGTAATAACCATGGCGAACGTAATGGAGAGAATACCCGGATCAAGAATTAGAATCATAAGGATAACAACAATCAGGTTTGGTATACCAATAAGAATCTCGATAATCCTTTGCATGATGTTATCTGTTTTTCCGCCATAATATCCTGAGATAGAACCATAAGCCACA
This sequence comes from Fictibacillus fluitans, assembly GCF_030418125.1. GTDB lineage: Bacteria > Bacillota > Bacilli > Bacillales > Fictibacillaceae > Fictibacillus_C > Fictibacillus_C fluitans. Next base: position 856,265 of record NZ_JAUHTR010000001.1, read on the forward strand.
CCAATGATCATATCAATGGCAGCTGCCAAAAAGGCGATATATAACGAAATCTGTGTCCCTTTCCAGACACGGACAAACTGATCTCTTCCGAGGGCATCTGTTCCAAACCAATAGTAGTTGTTGGGTTGGTTCTTCATCTTGTATTGATCAACGCCACGAATGTCTACTCCGTCAAGACCCAGGAAGCTTACCTTTTCAAGCACAGGAATACGCGGCGGTAAATTTGTACGGCTTGTGTCCTGGCCATCAAAAGTGTTGTGACTAAAAAGCGGCCCCAAAAAGGCTAATAGCAATATAGCTACAATAATAATTAAACCTGCAACCGCTCCTTTGTTTTCAAACAAGCGGCGTCTGGCGTCCTGCCAAAACGAGGTGCTCTCTTTTGTGATTTTTTCGGCATCTTCTGTAGATTTGACCGCAGGTTGGAATAAGTCGTTGTTCAGTTGTTTTTCATGCATGCTCATTATCCCTTGCCTCCTGCAACCCTGATTCGAGGGTCAATTACTCCGTATAAAATATCCACAATCAGAATGACGATGATAAAACACACACTATAAAAAATGGTTGTCGCCATAATGACTGGGTAGTCATTCAGTTGGATGGATGAGACAAATTGAAATCCTAAACCTGGAACCGCAAAGATTTTTTCAATAATAAGTGTCCCGGTAATAAGGTTAATTGCCAACGGCCCTAGAATGGTGACTACTGGAATCATTGCGTTTCGGATAGTATGTTTCCAAATTACGACCAAGTTAGAAAGTCCTTTGGATTTAGCAGTTGTAATATAATCTTGTCCCAACACTTCAAGCATTTCCGTTCTCATGAATCTGGCCACAGTTGCTATTACAAAGACAGATAACGAAAGTGCTGGCAGAACATGATATTTCGGACCGTCCCAAAGGGCAACGGGCAGCCATTCTAACTTAACCCCTACGTAATATTGCAGAACTCCTGCGAATACAAAGGATGGAATGGATATTCCCAAAACCGCAATCAGCGAGGACAAATAATCAATTGACGTATTGTGTTTTAGAGCTGCAGCAATTCCTAAAATTAAGCCTATAATTGTTCCAATAATCGTAGCCTCAATACCGAGAACAGCGGAAGGCCCGATTCTTTCTGTAATCATGGTGGAAACCGGACGATTATCATACTGGAAAGATACTCCCAAATCGCCTTTTGCCAGATTACTCATGTAGTTGAAGTACTGAACAGGAACCGGATCATTAAGCCCATATTTTTCATTCAGAATAAATTTTTGTTGATCTGTCAGTTTCTCTTCATTATTAAACGGAGAACCTGGCAGCAGCTTCATTAAGAAAAATGTAAATGAAGTAATGATAAATAGTGTAACCAGCATGTAAAGCAATCGTTTGAGTACGAAACGAGCCACTATTGCACCTCCTAAAAAAATAAACCCCTGCTTAATACCTATATCTCTATATTAAGTGACAAAACAATATCCTACAATAGTTTCGTTGGAATTTTCGACAAATTCTTACTAAATAGTCATTTGCAGTTAAAAGGAGAGTATATGGCTTACTGACATATACTCTCCTGGTACCGCTATAAAACCTTAGTTTTTTTACTCAACGTCCCAATCTTTGTAGCTATAATCCCCGCCAAATGAATGGTTGTGGATGTTTTTAATATTGGATTTTGTGATAAAGGCATAACCACGTTGGTACATTGGGCTGATAGCCGCATCTTCATCGATAAGGATTTTTTCTGCTTGCTGCATCATGTCCCAACGCTTTTTCAAATCTGTTTCTGATGAAGCCTTTTTAACCAGCTCATCATACTTTTTGTTGGAATAGTTCATTTCGTTGTGAGAACCGCCAGTTACAAACATGTCGATGAATGTCATTGGATCCGGATAGTCAGGTCCCCAACCAGCGTAAGAAATATCATAGTCCATGTTTTCTTCAAGCTTAAGCTTTTGCTTGAATGGTTGAGCTTTGATTTTCATAGAAAGACCAGGAAGGTTTTTCTCCAATTGGTTCTTAATGAACTGAGCATCTTTTTGTGCAGTATCAGTATCATAGTTAAGAAGAGTAAGATCGAGTTTCTTAACTCCAAGCTCTTTCAAGCCTTTTTCCCAGTATTCTTTAGCTTTTTTCGCATCGCCTTTGTTAAGGTCGCCATTCTTCTCACGGAAGTCAGCTCCGTCCGGACCGTTAACAAATTTGGATGGTACCAAGAAGTATGCAGGAACAGATCCGTTGTTCAACAATACATCAGTTAACTGCTTCTTGTCCCAGCCCATGTCTAGCGCGTGGCGGATGTTTTTGTTTGCAAGTGCTTTGTTTTTCTGGTTCATACGAAGGAAGAAAACAGAAGATTCAGGCACTGTGCTGAATACGTCTTTCTTGTCTTTGTATTGGTCAACATATTCCGCAGAAATCGTTGTGCGGTCAAGTTTTCCAGTTTCAAACAAGTTGATGCGAGTTGCTTCGTCTTTAAGAATGTTTACGTTGATTTTATCAACCTTTACGTTCTTCTTGTCCCAATATTTATCGTTCTTTTCCAATACCCAGCCTTTTTCATGCTCCCATTTTTTAAGAGCGAAAGGACCGTTGTAAAGAGCTTTGTCAGCTTCTAATGCATATTGCTTTCCTTGTTCTTTAACAAACTTTTCAGGTTGCGGATAGAAGGTAGGGAAAGAAAGAACCGCTTTTAAGTATGGTTTTGCACTGGTTGGACCAGCGAACTTCACTTCAATTGTATGATCGTCGATAGCTTTGATTCCAAGCTTATCAGTTTTGTTATACATTGGATCTTCAGGGTTAAGAATTTTGTCAGCATTCAGGATGCCTGCAACTTGGTAGATGAAAGAGTATTGAGTAGCTGTATCTTTGCTTACAGCCTTTCTCCATGCAAAAACATAATCGTTTGCTGTTACTTTATCTCCGTTGCTCCAAACAGCATCATCGCGAAGCTTGAATACCCAAGTCTTGCCGCCATCTTTCTCTTCTGGTTCTTCAGCAGCACCGGATAGAACTGGCTCATCCTTGTCATTCAGGGTATATAGACCCTCGTATACGTTGTTTGCCAAGTTTAGAGAAACTTGATCGTCTGCCATGATGTTGTCAAGATACGGAATTTCGGAAGTTTCCATAAGGTTTAGTACCTTTTCTTTAGAACCTCCACCGTCGCTTGAACCGTTCCCGCCGTTCGCTTTTTCCTCTTTTTTACCACCGCTGCACGCAGAAAGGAAAACGCTCAAAACGAGCACGATCGTTAGTAGTAACGACCATTTTGACTTCTTCATTGATTGACCTCCCCTTTTTCTGTTTACCTAATTAGTGAGCCAAAGCTTCGTGAATTATCAGACATTTTGCCCACATTCGTATTATACAAGTTTTCATACTATTATGCATATACTTTTTTTTACGACTTTTACAAAAAGCCCAATTTATTTACGTTTCTTTAACAAAAAATGGGTCTATTTACCTATTGGTGTTCAGCGTTTTCATTCCCCTTTTTTTACAACATCTGTCATTAAAGACGGTAAAAAATGCTCCTTTCTTACCCGTCATATTTTATATTTTCTAATAATTCTAAACCTATATGCTCCCTTTCGACGTGTTTGTCTTGAAAATTGATAGGTATAAAGTAGTGTGCTTGTACGTGCCGTCCATGGTAAAATGAATAATACAGCTATGAATTATGATGGGAGTAAATCGATGTCACGTTTTTCAGTTTCAGTACTATTGACCGCAGGGTCTGTTTTATTATCATTTATCATTGAAATGGTGTCTGATAAAAAGCTGCATCTCATTCATATAATAGATAACCTTTTTATGACGGGGCTTGCGCTTGTCCTGATCGGCTTGGTGCTATTCGTTGTAAAAGGCGGTTTCTTCGACCTTTTTTCTAAAACCGTCAAAAAAGTGATGAAATCTTTCTCAAAATCGGCTGAGTATGCAGAGAGCCAGGAAGAAGGTTCAAACTTCAGCTTGTCCGAACGAATATCCGGCAATTTTGTTTTTCCTCTTCTTTGTTCCGGAGCTTTGTTGTTTGTATTTTCTAGTTTGGTTGCAATTCTATTGTAATTTTTATATACTACTTTTAACTGAGTGAATAATTAATGGCGATGATAAAGAAAAGTACATGTTTTTGAAGCTTTCAGAGAGCCTGCGGCTGGTGGAAACAGGCAGTGAATGAACATGGAATGGGCTTTTGAGCTCCTGTCTGAACTGGAATTAGTAGGAACAGGCGTGTTTGTCCGCACGATAGAATGGGCGCCGTATAATCGTACGGGTTAAAGATATTCTTTTTTTATGGAATAACAAGGGTGGCACCGCGGTCCATTCGTCCCTTTTCAAGGGATGGATGGGCCTTTTTGTATGTATTTAAATAAGACTTTAAAAAAGGAGAAGTTTCATTATGGCAACTATTTTTTCAGGTATTCAGCCAAGCGGCACGATAACATTGGGAAATTATTTGGGAGCGCTTCAGCACTTTGTGGAGTATCAGGAGGATAACCACTGTTATTTTTGTGTCGTGAATCAGCATGCCATCACAGTCCCTCAGGACCCGGTACAGTTGAAAAAGAACAGCCGGAGCCTTGCAGCCATGTATCTTGCTGTTGGCATCGATCCTCAGAAATCCACGCTTTTTATCCAATCGGAGGTGGCTGCCCACACAAAAATGGGATGGGTCCTGCAATGTGTCGCCTATATTGGGGAACTGGAACGCATGACTCAGTTTAAAGATAAATCCAAAGGAAAAGATGCCGTTTCTGCAGGGTTGCTGACATATCCCCCGCTCATGGCTGCTGACATCCTTCTTTATGGTACTGAGCTTGTTCCGGTAGGTGAAGACCAAAAGCAGCACATTGAGCTGACCCGTGATCTGGCCGAACGCTTCAACAATAAATACCGAGAAGTCTTTACCATTCCGGAGCCGCGTATTCCTAAGGTAGGAGCAAGAATTATGTCCCTTGTAGAGCCTACGAAAAAAATGAGCAAATCCGATGCCAACGTGAATGCCTTTATTTCAATTTTGGATGATGAAGCGGTCATCACAAAAAAAATCAAACGTGCTACCACCGATTCCGATGGTGTCGTAAAATTCGATAAAGAAAACAAACCCGGCATATCGAACCTGTTAACCATCTATTCTCTCTGTTCAGGCGAATCCATTGAAGAATTGGAGAGAAAGTATGAAGGAAAAGGCTACGGAGATTTTAAAGAAGGTGCCGCAAGGGCTGTTGTCGGCCGATTAAAGCCTATTCAGGAACGCTACTACAGCCTGATTGAATCAGATGAGCTTGATCAAATCCTGGATCATGGAGCTGAAAAAGCGAACCGCGTGGCAAACAAAATGCTGAACAAAGCTGAACGCGCCATGGGATTGGCCAGAAAACGGGTTTAACTAAGAAAACCTCCACATTTTGTGGAGGTTTTTTCTTAATTTACATGGGTACCGTTTTCAAGTTCCCAAATCTTTTCGAAATATGGCTGCCCTTTTACAAGCCGTTCACATATTGCGTAATGCTGCTGGCTCCAGCCGTCCTTGATCTCCGAATACAGCGCCGCCCATGCTTCTTCAAATTCCATCGATTGAATCTTCATGTACTCCCCTGGCATCCATTCAGTGTACCAGTACCGCACTTCAGCTACATTCTGGGTAGTATGCAGCTGATCCAGCAGCATAAACAAAAGCTGTTTCAACTGACGTTCTTTCCTTGTCAGCCCCCTCATCACAATCGGTTCCGGTGAAAGAATATGATGCTCTTTTTCTTTTATTTCCGGAGTAAATGTGAAGGAAACCGTCTCCATCTGTTCCGCCATTTCATAGACAAGCTGTTCCTGTCTGGGGATCAGCCTGCTTTTTCGGATGGGAACACGGTAGCCCATTGTATCAATCACCATGGTTTTCTTTTCATCGGTGATGATAAAGCAATGATCCAGTTGAACCCTCTGGTTGTTTTTCCTTACGTATGCTTTCTGGTGGACCTCATCTAAAAGGGAGTCTGGAAGATCGCTGAGTTCATTTTCGATATAGTGAAACAATGCAGATTCTATTTTAACGATTGGCACCTGATCCAAAAGTTCAATAAAATCATCTTTCCGCCACTCATGAAACTCACAAACGTTATAGCCATTTTCTTCACCTTCGAACCAATTCACCCAAACATCTCGTAAATATAACATTTGCTACCCCTCACTTACCGATTTTGTTAAAAACAGTATAGTCAGAGGCTGTCCAAATTATTCTATTTACATTGAAGAATTATCGGCAAATAAAAAAAGATGGTTGATTAGGCTCAACCATCTTTAACTATTACTCGCTGTATTTTTTAAAAATCAAGGTTGCATTATGCCCGCCAAAGCCGAGGGAATTACTTAAAACAGTATTTACTTCCGCTTTTCTTGCTTCGTTCGGTACATAATCAAGATCACACTCTGGATCCGGTGTTTCATAATTAATGGTAGGCGGTATAATTCCATCCTGAATGGATTTTACAGAGAAGATGGCTTCGACTCCGCCTGCCGCTCCCAGCAAATGGCCTGTCATTGACTTGGTAGAGCTGACCGCCAGTTTGCGTGCATGCTTCCCAAAGACTTCCTTGATGGCCATCGTTTCAAACTTATCATTATAATCAGTGCTCGTTCCGTGAGCATTGATATAGTCGATTTCTTCAGGTGCCAATCCGCTGTCCTGTACTGCCTGTGCCATTGCACGGACGCCGCCTTCTCCGCCTGGAGATGGTGCTGTAATGTGATAGGCGTCTCCAGTACCGGCGTACCCTACGATTTCAGCATATATTTTCGCACCGCGTTTTTTGGCAAATTCAAGGTCTTCGAGAACCAGGATTCCAGCTCCCTCTCCGATTACAAACCCGCTGCGGTTCGCATCAAACGGACGGCTGGCAGTGGCAGGATCTTCATTATAGGACAATGCTCCAGCCTGGCAAAAGCCAGCAAGCGCCATGTCGGTGATCGGTGCTTCAGTACCTCCGCAGATCATCGCATCTGCGTCTCCACGCTGAATCACTTTAAATGCATCACCAATAGAGTTTGCACCAGAAGCGCAAGCTGTAACGGTACAAGAGTTCATTCCTTTTGCGCCAAGCATGATGGATACTTGCCCTGCTGCCATATCAGGAATCATCATTGGTACGAAAAATGGGCTCACCCTGCGGTATCCCTTTTTCTCAAAAATGCGGAACTGCTCTTCATGTGTGTCCATGCCGCCAATCCCTGAACCGATCCACACACCGACACGGGGCGCGATTTCTTCTGTAATGTCAAGCTCGGCATCTGCTACCGCCATTTTTGATGCAGCGATGGCAAATTGAGTAAAGCGGTCCATTTTTCTCGCTTCTTTTCGATCCATATAATCATGAGGATCAAATTCAGTTGCTTCGGCCGCAACTTTTACCGGGAATTTCTCCGAATCTCTTCGTGTTAACGGACCTACACCGGATTCACCGGCAATAATTCGGTTCCAGGTTTCTTCTACACTATTTCCAAGGGGAGAAATGGCTCCCATTCCTGTGATTACTACGCGTCTTTTCATTGTTAATACAACTCTCCTTTGAAGAATAGTCAGCTTTTATCTTCTATCTTCCCCACCGGAGTGCAACGGCGCCCCATGTCAGGCCACCGCCAAATCCAACAAGGACCAGCAGGTCATTATCTTTTATCTTACCATTTTTCAGGGCATCTGAAATAGCCATAGGAATGGAAGCAGATGATGTGTTTCCATATTTATTAACAGTTACCGCCATTTTTTCTTTTGGCAGCTCCAGCCGTTCGCGGGACGCTTCCATAATGCGTATGTTGGCCTGATGAGGGATAAGGTAATCCACATCATCTTTTGTCAATCCTGCCTTTTGGACAACATTCATGGAGGACTCACCCATTTGGCGCACCGCAAATTTAAACACTTCGCGGCCGTTCATTTTAAGGTGTTTATCCTGATACAGGTGCTTTGCGCCTCTTCCGTCAGAACCAAGTTCAAAAGATAGTATTCCTCTTCCTTCGGATACTTTGGATAATACGGCTGCACCGGCTCCGTCACCGAACAACACAGCTGTATTTCTGTCATCCCAGTCAGTTATCTTGGAAAGCTTTTCAGCTCCAACCACCAATACATTTTTATAGGTGCCTGATTCAATAAATTGTTTGGCAATGACCATGCCGTACATAAATCCCGAACATGCCGCACTGATATCCATTGCAACTGCATGAACAGCTCCAAGCCGTTCCTGGATCAAACAGGCTACAGAAGGGAATGGGGAGTCTGGTGTTACAGTAGCCACAACGATTAAATCGATCTCCTCCGCATTCATGCCTGCATTATTCAATGCTTCTCTTGCCGCATGTTCTGACATATGTGACGTATTGACATCATCAGCAGCAATTCTTCGCTCTTCTATTCCTGTACGCGTGCGAATCCATTCATCACTGGTGTCCACCATTTTTTCCAAATCAAAATTGGTTAACACTTTCTCAGGGACATAAGCACCTAAACCTATTATTCCAGCATTCATGTTATTACCCCTTTATATTTGTTTTTATGTTGTTTCTTCCTGCATTTAGTTTAGTATCAATATTTAAGACCTGGTACTAATTTTAATTTATTATTCATTTTTTGTCCAGTATGCTGTTTGCCACGGACAATACACCATCTTTTCCAAAAGACATATCCTATAAAGAGCTTATCAGACTAAAGTACAGGAGTGGTACATGTGAATTACCCTCGCTATGGGCCTCCTTCTCCGATGCGGTCAAGGTCGGCCATGCAGGCCAGACGCCCGTTTCCGCCGCCTCGGCAAACCAGGGAACAGCCGCCGCCACCCAGTGAACCGCCTTTTATCCCTATGGCCTACCGTCAGCCCTTCCCCCGCCCGAACCCCTTAATGAGTGCCTTCCGGACGAGTGACGGGAACTTTGATTATAATAAGCTGATGGCCGTCATTGATCAAACCGTGAAAGTGGCACAGCAGGTTTCGCCTCTGTTTACTGCTTTCAGGAAAAAGTAAAAAGAGCCAACCACTGAAGTTGGCTCTTTTACTTTTCTCTTTTCGAGGAAGCTGAGTTACGCTTGTTTTTGTTTACCCAGTTCGTATGCATCATTCATGACTTTCAGAAGAAGGTTCAGCATGGGCTGAATATCTTCCATGGACAATTCTACTCCTTTTTTCTCCAGAAGATCTTTACCTTCCGGCAGATGCTTCATGGCAATTTGCATAAATTGCATGTTCAGTTCCTGATTCATTGGACGTCCTCCTGTGCATGTTCTTGAATTGATTTTCCGTTGGGGAGTTTTCCGGTTTTTTTATATTCTTCAATGTCCTTCCTGATCTTTTTTTGAAAGCCTGAAGGCACTAAGGGGCTGAAACGGCCCATTGCAATGGCTTTTTCCTTAAACCCGTATTGAAGATTACCGGTCCTGAGCTTTCCAGCATCAAACTGTTCAGCAGCAGATTTATATACATATTCTACGTTTTGCACCGTGCTTGTCAATACTGTGGCACGTCCCAGATCTGATTGATCTGTGACATATCCTATGGCATATAGTGCCTTCCTTTTTACTTCTTCAATTACCGGAACAGTATATCCGTCTCCGGTAGGGTAAAAAACATCCGCACCGGCAGCCGCCATCCGTTTAAATGAAGCAATCGCTTGATCCTTATCGCTCCAGCTGTCCATCACTTCGGTATCAACGATAATATCCTTCTTTTGAAAACGGGCACCTCCAGCAAAGCCTTTCATTTCAGGCTGCCATTCCTGAGCTGCGATCACGCCCAGATGATTGGTACGGCTCATTTTTGCAGCAACCATCCCGGCAAAAAAGCCCATCGCATAGGACCTAAAATGAATGCTTGTTGCATTTTCACCCGATGAATCTCCATTAAAGCTTACAAAACGGATCTTTGGGTAATCCCTGCTGATTTGGCTGAACAGGTTGGCATAAATCTTCCCGTGGCCAAAAATAAGGTTTACGTTATCTTTTTGAAATTCTTCAACCGCTTGTTTAATTTCTGCTTTCATTTGCATTTTTTCTTTATATACTACTTCATTACCGTATGTATCCTGAATCTTGATAAGGCCTTTGTAACCCTGGTCAGCCCAGCCCTGATCATTGATTGTATCCTGGACAAGAAGTCCTGTATTTTTCAGGTTTCCCTCCCGTTTTTCCTGGCAGCCGGATAATGCAGCCAAGAGACATGCGATTAGCAGCCATCGTACAGTTTTCATTTTGTTCACGTTCACTTCCATTCCTTCGTCCCGGTCTTCCCCTTAAACTAGTATAATGGAAGAAATAAAAAAAAGGGAAACATATTTTCCCTTTTTTCATCCTCCATTTTTTCTTCTCTGCACGGTATGCTGTATTTGCCTTTTTAATCCCTCTTCAATATCGATATTCGATTGAAATCCCAATTCCTGCTGAGCTTTTTCACCTGCAACCACCATGTTGCGTTTTTCTTTTGGAAAATCCTCTTCTTTAATAGAAAGAAGTTTTAATCCCTTACGCCATTCCCCGCTTGTTCCGCTGCCAATATTGTAAATCGTCCGTTTCTCTCCTTTTTCTGCTGCCAGGCGCAACGCACGTACAGCATCGTCTACATATATGACATCTTCAGTGATGGAATCTTTTTGTATGTCCATGGTATCCCGTTCTTGTTCGTTCACATTAATGATCTGCTGAAAGGTCATTTCCACTGGCTGCCAGGGACCGTATATCGTAGGAAACCGCAAAATCACATATGAAACTGGATGGTTTGCTGCGGCCATTCTAATATAGTTTTCTTCTGTCAATTTAATTAGGCCAAATAACGTCTCCGGATTTGCGGAAGAGGTTTCAGTCACTTTTCCAGATTTTTTCCCGTACACATCATAAGAAGAGGCATAAATGAGCTTGACTGACTTGGAAGGCATCGCTTGTATGAGAAGCCTGGTGGAATGGATGTGCTGCTTAACCTTGTCTTCTATGTCGTTCCATTCTTCATTTGGGCGGACACCACATGCCAAATGAAAGACAGCGTCGGCTTTTTTAATGATTTTCTTTAAATCCACTTGTTCAATCTGTTCATTGATCAGTTCAAAATTTGCATTCCGGCCAATATAATCAAGCTTTTCAGTGGAAGAAGCTGAATCAATCCCAACCACTTCAATCTCATCTTCAAGGAGCTTTGTGCAGAGATGTGATCCAATAAATCCAGCAGCTCCTGTAACAACAGCACGTTTCATTCCCCGATCCTCCGTTCTTTTGCTCTCTCTATATCGTATTTTCCATCCCGCCGAGTATGCATCTCATTCGATAATCATGAAAAATCCTGCAGCAGATGGCTACAGGATGGATTCATGTAAACTGAAAAACCGAGGCACTGCCTGTAAGTTCCCCAGACGTTTACTTGGCATTTGTATGGTCAGTGAAACAAAATACCCTTTTTCAAGGCAGGTAGCCTCAAATGGCCGGCTGTGTACTTTAAACGGGTATACGGTGCCTGTGGCGTCATGGAAGATTTTAACGGGCACATCATGCTTTAATGTAAAACGAGTAACCGTTCTCTGGAGAAATTCATCCATGTTTTCTTCCTTAATTCGATAGGCCTGACTGATTTCTTTACGAATGCGTTTTAAAAACAATTGGTTCTTTTTCTCCTGCTGGAAATGGCTTTTGAGATTCAGGCATGGATTAATGAAGACTGCTGAACGGATTGATCCTTCCATGTCGTTGATAAAGTCAAGCGCTGCCAGTGCCCCCATACCTTCCGCCAAAATATGAATGGAAGGATTAAGAATTTCATATTTCATCACAAAACGGTAAACCCTTCTTGCCAGGGTGACCGCCTCCTGGTTACCCCAATTGCTTCCGTACAGATTGGAATAAAAAACGGTATAGCCTTTTTGCTTAAGTGTCTGAATAAGTTCAAACCGGTCTTTGTTTTGTTTCCACAAACTTGTCTCATGATCTACAAAATGATTGCAGTCGCCAAAAATCATGACAGCAAAACCGTTTGGCTGTTCAGGAAGATGTATCGTATTCCATTGTCCATCTAAGCTGAAAACCCTCTCTTCGATGCTCACTTTTCTCCCCTCATCCAATATTTTCTTACTTATACTATGTCCGTTTTGTGAAACTGGAGAAGGGATATGCCTATTCTAAGATGATTTCCTTAAAGATTTAAAGACAAATTCTTTATTTTTTGTTACTATATCAGAAGAAGAAGTCGTTTACATAAAGTTGAGGTGAACAAAATGCGTTATATCTGGACAATCATCTGGTCTTTACTATTAAGCAACATGGCATTTTACGTATTGGAATCAATGCAGGGCGGAAAATATGACTCTTCAACATTTTCCACTGCATCATTTTTCGGTATCGTATTTGCTGTATTCGTCATCATCATTGGTGCCGTACTTCCCGGTGAAGCAGAAACGGCAGAGTAATAAAAAGCAGCCCATCACACTCCGTGAAGGGCTTTTTTTCATCATGCAGGAGGTTATCAAAAATGAATGAGGTTTTAACAGCGTTTCTGGATGAAAAGTATCCGCTTTTTAAAGAAGTTGCACAATATATTTGGAATCACCCTGAACTCGGGTATGAGGAAGTAAAGTCCTCTGCTAAACTCATTGAAACCCTAGAGCACTTTGGATTTGAGGTAGAGCGAAGCATTGAGGGGATGGAAACCGCATTCATTGCAGCCTATGACAGCGGAAAACCCGGTCCGGTGATCAGTTATCTGGCCGAATATGATGCCCTGCCCGAGATTCATCATGCATGCGGGCATAACTTGATCGGCACCATGAGCACAGCTGCGGGAATTGCAGTAAGCACAATCATAAAGGAAACGGGAGGCAAAGTTCTTGTTTATGGAACACCTGCCGAGGAAACAGGCGGAGCGAAGGTGCACATGGCCGAAAAAGGGTATTTTGATGATGTGGATGCAGCGCTGATGTGCCATCCATACAAAGCGTTTGAAAGAAGCGGCTCAAGCATGGCCATGGAGGCATTGCAATTTGATTTTAAAGGAAAAACGGCGCATGCCGCTGCTTCCCCTCATGAAGGAATTAACGCTCTCGACGCGGTAATTGCCCTGTTCAACAGTGTTAATGCACTCCGCCAGCAGGTAACACCAGATGTGCGGATTCATGGCGTTATTACAGCCGGAGGAACAGTTCCCAATGTTATTCCGGATAAAACGCAGGCACGGTTTTATGTACGGGCCGCCACAGTGGAACAGCTTCCTGATCTCGTTCGCCGGGTAAAGGACTGTGCCGCAGGGGCAGCCCTGGGGACAGGTTGTGAATGGGAAGCTTCACATTATGAGCTTGGTTATGCCAACCTGCTTACCAATGGAACAATGTCTGATACATTTACAAAAAATCTGGCATCGCTCGGCATTCCTCTTGATGAAATTCAAACCGGGAATGACCACGGTTCTCTGGATCTGGGCAATGTAAGCCAGGTGGTTCCCGCGGTTCACCCGTACATCAAAATAACCGATGCCTCTCATAACCTTCATACAAAAGAGTTCTGTGATGCAGCCAACTCAGAACAGGGATATACCGCCATGCTGATTGGCGCCAAAGCGCTCGCACTGACCGGGTATGATTTGTTAACCACCCCACAGCTTCTGCAGCGTGTAAAGGAAGAATTTGAAAACAGAGAAAAAAGGGCCTGAGACAGGTCCTTTTTTCTTTGCCCTTAAGGCTTGCGCTTGTAAGTCCAAACACGGTTATGGTTGGTTGTTTCCGGAAAGGAATCACCTGCGCTGAGTTTAACTTCCTTTGGATCAGTTACCATGCTGCCCGTTTCCCCGATTTCCACATAGATACCATTGTTCGGCGCTTTTTGTCCATGCTTAAACTGATGAGATTGCCCCATATGATCACCCCTTTTACATTTTTGTTTTTTACTATTCCCATTCACGCATAAAAAAACCAGCCTTTACGGCTGGTATAAGACTTTCTGTTTTTAGTAATACGCAACCGGCATTACGTTCGCCAGGTTGGATAAAGGAATGATAAATCGTTCGATCTCATAAGTTTTGACTGGCTGCACAAACCCGTAATAAGGATAATCCAATTCCGTATCACTGTTATCTCTTTCACTGTTCTGCCCCTCGTCCACGACAGGAGAAGCAAAATAAATATTTTGGCCGTCCATAAATTCAATAAATCCATCGTACATGCTGCCGTCCAGCAAAGTGACGGAAACATAATGCTGAATGTTTTTCCGGCACAGCTTCTGCATTTTTTTCATCATCTGAGGGTTGGGAAAGGCTTGCTGCTGCTGATAGCCTTGCTGGTAGCCTGTTTGCTGCTGGTAGCCTTGCTGCTGCTGATTATAATAAGGATTTTGATTATTAAACATGGGGCACCTCCTTACTAACTCATGTTATTCACCCAGCCCCAATGTGTTCATCTGCTTACATGACAGATGCCATAAGTGCCTTTTGAACATGCAGCCGGTTTTCCGCTTCGTCAAAAACGACCGAATTTGGCCCGTCAATCACTTCAGCTGTTACTTCTTCCCCACGGTGTGCAGGCAGACAATGCATAAAAATATAATCGGGGTGGACAAGCTCAAGCATTTCCTCGTTTACCTGATATTCCTGAAAGGCTGACACGCGTTCGTTTGCTTCGTCTTCCCAGCCCATGCTTGCCCAAACATCGGTATAAACAGCATCTGCATCACGGATACCTTCCTTCAATTCATGGGTCACAACAATTTCAGCGCCTGTTTTTTGTGCGATTTCTTTGGCTTTTAGAACAATCTCCTTTTTCGGCTCATAATTCTTTGGCGTAATGATGGTGCAATTAAGCCCAACCTTTGCAGAACCGATCATAAGCGAATGGGCCATGTTGTTTCCATCTCCCACATACGCCAGTTTTTGACCCGAAAATGTATTTTTATATTCAAGAATGGTCATTAAATCCGCAAGGACCTGACATGGATGATAATCATCAGTAAGGCCATTGATCACAGGAATCTCTGCATGTTCTGCCAGTTGTTCCACAATTTCATGCTGAAAGGTTCGGATCATTATTCCATCCAGATAACGCGAAAGGACTTTTGCCGTATCAGCAATCGATTCCCCTCTTCCCATTTGAATATCTCGTGAGCTGAGATGCAGGGCATGGCCCCCCAGCTGCAGCATCCCCACTTCAAATGAAACTCTCGTTCTCGTTGAAGATTTTTCGAAAATCATGCCAAGGGTTTTGCCTGCAAGCAGCTGTTTAGGCTGCTTTTCCTTTTTCAGCTGAATAGCATAGTTCAAAATCTGTTGAATGTCTTCTGTGCTCCAGTCGGCCAGGGTAAGAAGATGCTTTCCTTTCAGACTGTTTTCATTTTGGGTAATCATCGGATTCATAGTCGAACTTCCTTTCTTTCCTGAATTTCTTTAATATGAGAAACCTGATTATTCACCTGGACAAGCCCATATTGATAAAAGGCGCATGTCTCCCATTGGGTAAATACGTATTTTCCTGAAAGACTGGCTTTCTTCAATCTATCCAGCGCCTCGGCATCCTTACCTTCGGAAAAATATATTCCGTTCTCCCGGGATGAAATCCATTCTTCAAAAGAGCGTTCCCCCTGATGTATTACGGAAACTCCTTTGCTCTCCCAGCTCTGAAGAATTTTTATTTCGTTAGCAGTAAGCACTTCCTTGCTAACATCCGCAAAAAGGCTGACAGGGTGGCCTCCCTCACCTGTTCTTGCCGTCGGATTGGTTCCTGTTAGCACTTTTTGCACAGCTTCTTCCAAGCTTCTTCCTGTTCCCAGAACCTCTCCGGTCGAGCGCATTATCGGTGCTCCCTTTGGAGACAGGCCAGGAAGTTTAATATTGGAATAAACCGGCGCTTTAACCGCTGTAAAATGGCTGTTATGCAGTCCGGCATGAATTCCCTGTTCTGCAAGGGTTTTATCCAGCATGGCATGAACTGCGGCCTGAATGATGTTCACTCCTGAGATTTTATTAAAGATCGGTGCTGTACGGGACGCACGGGGATTAATCTCGAGAACAAAAACGTCCGGTCCGTTAATGACAAACTGAATGTTGAATACCCCTTTAAATTCCATGGATGCCGCAATTTTCTCAGAATAAGAAACGATAAGATCAATGATGCCAGACTCCAAGCTTAAAGGCGGGGTGATGGCAGTACTGTCACCTGAATGAACACCCGCCGGTTCAATATGCTCGAAAATCCCGGGGATAAATGCATGAATTCCATCAGACAGGACATCCACCTCTGCTTCTTTGCCGGAAATGTAGCTGTCCACCAGCACCGGGTATTCGATCGTATGCTGGGAGAGGTATGCCTTCAGCTCAACCTCGCTGTTAACGATGACCATCCCCTTCCCTCCTATTACATAAGAAGGTCTGAGAAGGACCGGATAACCAATAGTTGCCGCACAATGGAGAACTTCCTGGATATTAAAAGCTGTTTCCCCGGGGACGTGCGGGATATTCACATTTTTGAGAAAGCCGTAAAAGCGTTCACGATTTTCCATCTCATCAATCAGATCTGCTTTGGAGCCCAGTACTTCAATGCCAGCTTCCTCAAGCTGCTCAGCCACGTTGATCGCTGTTTGTCCTCCGAACTGCAGAATCACTTTTTGCGCTCCTTCAAATTCAAGGACATTCATAATATCCTCAAAAGAGAGCGGTTCAAAATACAGCGCATCTGCGACTTCGAAATCCGTACTTACTGTTTCAGGATTGTTATTGATCAGGATGGTTTCATAGCCTGCCTCCTGCAGGGCAAAAACACCGTGCACACAGCAATAATCGAATTCAACCCCCTGGCCGATCCGGATTGGCCCTGAACCGATAACGGCAATCTTCTCCTTGGCACTCGGAGTTTTATCGTTTGTTCCACTCCAGCTGGAATAGTAATAAGAAGTGTTGGCCATAAACTCGGCTGCACAGGTATCCACCATTTTGTAGGTTGGAATAATTCCAGCGGTTTTCCTTGTTTCTCTTACTTTCCCCTCAGATACATTCCATGCCTTGGCGAGAGCTTGATCAGTGAATCCGGCTTTTTTCCATGCAGAAAGTTGCTCATTTACTGCATCATCCAGCGAGCTGGACTGGATTTCCTGATAAAAATCCACCAGTTTTTTAAAGGCACAAAGGAAAAACGTATTAATCTGTGTAAGCTCCTGTACTTCTTCGATTGCCATTCCCCGGTTGAGCAGCTCCATAATCGCAAAAAATCTGCGGTCATCAGCCTGGACGAGAAGGTTCTTTAGCTCCTCTGAATTCCAAGCCGTCAATTCTTTAAGAAAAAAGCCTTCCGTATCCAGCTCAAGGGAGCGGACAGCCTTCTGGATGGCTGCTTCAAGATTTCTCTCGATCGCCATAACTTCTCCTGTTGCTTTCATCTGTGTTCCCAGTTTTCTTTCCGCTTCCGGGAATTTATCAAAAGGCCAGCGAGGCATCTTCACTGTGATGTAATCAAGAGCCGGTTCAAAGCTTGCGTAGGTTGTTCCGGTGACCGGGTTTTTCAGTTCATGAAGGTGATATCCCACGCTTAATTTGGCGGCAATCTTGGCAATCGGATAGCCTGTTGCTTTTGAAGCAAGAGCAGAAGACCGGCTGAGTCGCGGGTTAACCTCAATCAGATAGTATTGCTTGCTCTCAGTGTCCAGGGCAAACTGGATATTGCATCCGCCAATAATACCAAGGGCACGGATGATTTTTATCGCCGAGGAACGCAGCATGTGGTATTCCTGGTCCGTCATCGTTTGGCTTGGCGCGACCACGAGTGAGTCTCCGGTATGTATTCCCACCGGATCAATGTTTTCCATATTACAGATGGTTATGCACGTATCATTGGCGTCCCTGACCACTTCATACTCAATTTCTTTGTAGCCAGCAATGCTTTTTTCAATCAGGCACTGGGAGATCGGGCTTGCTGAAAGCCCTTTTTTGATAATAACCGTCAGCTCTTCTTCCGTTTGTGCCGTTCCCCCGCCAAAGCCGCCGAGCGTGTATGCGGGACGCACGATTACCGGATATCCGATGTCCATTGCAAAATCAATGGCTTCCTGAGCGGTCGTTACAATCTGGCTGTCCGGAACCGGCTCATTCAGCTCATGCATGAGCGATCTGAAGCATTCGCGGTCCTCTGCTTTTGTGATCGAATCAAGATTCGTTCCCAGGAGTTTGACATGATGTTCTTCAAGAACACCGCTTTTTTGGAGTTCCATGGCAAGATTGAGGCCAGTTTGGCCGCCCACCGATGCCAAAAGCCCGTCAGGCTTTTCTTTTTTTATAATGTTGGCTACTGATTCGGCAGTCATTGGTTCGAAATAGACTTTATCTGCATACGTTTCATCCGTCATAATGGTAGCCGGATTGTTATTGACAAGAATGACGTGCATCCCTTCTTCTTTCAGCGCGGCACAGGCCTGGGTGCCTGCATAGTCGAACTCAGCTGCCTGGCCGATGACGATTGGTCCTGATCCGATGACGAGGACACTATGAATCTCTTGATGCTTAGGCATAAATTTTCTCGCTCCTCTTTTCACGAATTAATTCCAGAAAGCTGGTAAACAAATGGGCATGATCTTCTGGTCCGGGATTCGCTTCGGGATGAAATTGGGTGGTCATAACTGGATAGGTATCGTGGTACATTCCTTCCACACTGCCATCATTAATATTTTTATAGAGAACATGAAATCCAGTTGTAATCAGGCTTCCCTCTTCCACAACATATCCATGGTTTTGAGAACTCATTGCCACTTTGTTTGTTTTAAGATTGATAACCGGATGATTCGCCCCTCTGTGGCCGAATTTAAGTTTTTGGGTATTGCCGCCAAAAGCCAGTGCCAACAGCTGATGCCCGAGGCAAATTCCAAAAGAAGGATAAAGTTCCGCGAGTCTTCGGTATACCGGCATATACGGAGCCAGTTCTTTCGGATTTCCAGGGCCGTTTGAGAACAGCAGGCCATCTGGTTTTAATTTATGAATGACTTCTTCTTTTTCATCAAACGGAACAATCGTTACTTTACATCCATTTTCCACGAGTGCCTCAACAATGGACTTTTTATAGCCAAAATCAAGAAGGACAATATGGTGCTTGCCTTTGCCATGGGTTTCAGCTTGCTGGACAGAAACTTCTTTTACCAGTTTGCCCTGCACCCCTTTTTTTTCTTTATACTGCTCGATATGCTGCAGGCTGCATGACAGTACACCCTTCATGTCGCCTTCAGCGCGAATCAGCTTAATGAGTGAACGGGTATCCACTTCACTGATCAGCGGGATGCCATGTTTATTCAGTAATGCAGATAAGGGCTCTAGGGACTGATAGTGATGGCCGATTTCATCTGCGGAACATGTAATTACACCTGCCGGCTGGGGCACAATAGATTCAAAATCCTCTTCATTGATTCCGTAGTTGCCAATCAGCGGATAAGCAAACACCACAATTTGCCCATGATAGGAAGGGTCGCTCAATACTTCCTGATAGCCGGTCATTCCTGTAAAAAACACCACTTCTCCGCTCGTACACTGCGTGGTTCCGTGCCATTTCCCCTCAAAGCTCTCACCGTTGGAAAGCTGCAAATATCCTTTCATCATTTCTTCTCCTTTGCATATACATTTATTCTCCTGAATTTTTATACATTAAAGTGTATAAAAAGATGACTTTATGCAGTCACTGTTTGTTTCTGTATGGCTTTGCTGATTTCTTCAATTCCCGTCTTTAATTCGTCATAGGACATGGTTAACGGAGGGAGGAGCCGTAAAACGTGTTCTCCTGCTGACAGAGCAAGAATTCCATTGTGCTGCAGCTCTGTGATCAGATCTGAAACTTTTCCTTTGCACTGGATTCCTATCATGAGCCCAATTCCTTTGACTTCCTGGACTTCATCATAGTTTAGAAGTTTGCTTTGAAGTTCTTCCTTCAAGTATTCACCCTTTTTCTGAACCTCTTCTAAGAATGCCGGATCAAATACTTCTCTTAACACTGCGCCCGCTGCGGCCATGGCCAATGGGTTTCCTCCAAACGTAGTGCCGTGGCTTCCGGGTCCGAACGCGCTGCTTACTTCTTCTGTACTGATGACTGCGCCTACAGGAAAGCCGTTTCCGAGTCCCTTTGCCGCTGTAACAATATCAGGTTTAAGACCGAAATGGCTGAAAGCAAAGGGCTTCCCTGTTCTGCCGATCCCCGTCTGCACTTCATCAATGATGAGAAGAATGCCTTTTTCCTTGCATAGTTTTCCCACAAAATTCAAATAGCTCTCCGTTGCCGGATTTATTCCGCCTTCTCCCTGGACAACCTCAATCATAATCGCTGCCGTATCGGCGTCTGCCGCCTCTTCGAGCGCTTTTGAATCATTAAAAGGAACGTGTTCAAACCCTGCTACCATTGGTCCAAATCCTGCTTTGATTTTTTCCTGCCCGGTGGCTGACATTGAACCGTATGTTCTGCCGTGGAACGATTGGATGCAGGTAATGATCTTTGTTTTTGCCGTATATTTTCTGGCCAATTTAATGGCTCCTTCATTTGCCTCTGCCCCGCTGTTGCAGAAAAGGACTTTGCTTAAATGCGTGGGTGCTGTGAGCAGCTGTGCGGTTTTCTCCTGCAAGGATGATTGAAACAAGTTGGATGTATGCCACAGTTTATTCAGCTGCTCAGTAACTGCTTCTGTAACGGCTGGGTGAACATGGCCTAAATTGCAAACTCCGATCCCGCTTGTAAAATCCAGATACGTTTTCCCTTGTGTATCTGTCACCTGGCTGCCAGTGCCTTTTTCGAGTTCCAGGTTCCATCTGCCATAATTGGAAAACAATGCGCTCATGAGAAAACCTCCTCTTTGACAATCAGTGTACCTTTCAGTTCTTTGCCGACTATTTGAATTTCTTTTATTTTCGATTGAAGGCAGTTCAATGCCGCTTCTACCTTTGGAATCATTCCGCCTGTAATAATCCCTGTATCGATCAGCTTTTGGATGGAAGCGGTGGTTGCTTTTTGAACCGTCTTGCCTTCCGCAAGAATCCCGTCAACATCCGTTACGAAAATCAAGGACTCCGCTTCCATGGCCGAAGCCACTTCAAAGGCTACCGTGTCAGCATTCAGATTCAGAATTTCACCGGTTAAATTTCTGGACACCGAAGCAATGACGGGAATAAAACCTGCTTTCATAAGCTGTGTCAGCGTTCCCTTGTTAACGGATACGACCTTGCCCACATGGCCCCATTGCTCTTTCTTTAAGTAAT
Organism: Fictibacillus fluitans; assembly: GCF_030418125.1. Classification (GTDB taxonomy): domain Bacteria; phylum Bacillota; class Bacilli; order Bacillales; family Fictibacillaceae; genus Fictibacillus_C; species Fictibacillus_C fluitans. The sequence goes on from NZ_JAUHTR010000001.1 coordinate 877,461, forward strand.
CACATTCCAACAACGCTCCGTCATTACCGTTCAGTCCGATCGCTTTCAATCCAAGCTGGTTCAGCTGGTACACAAACCAGGGATTGAGCTGTCCGGCGAGCACCATTTCAGCCGTTTCTGCAGCCTGCCCGGAGGTGCGTCTTACCCCGTCAATAAATTGAACAGGAATGGCCAGGGCGTTCATGTATTTGGTAATATCCGGTCCACCGCCATGAACCAGAATAATTTTCTTGCCTTCTTCCTCCAGTTCCTTTAACCGTTGAAAAAATGAAGGCTGTAGAGATTTCAGAATACTGCCGCCGCACTTGATGATCACTATTTGATCCATGTCCTTTTCCCCCTCAGGTTGTGTAACTGGAATTGATTTGTACATAGTCATACGTTAAATCACATCCCCAGGCCTTCCCATTTCCGTTACCCGAATGAAGGTTCACGGAAATGGAAATGTCACTGCCGCCCAGGTAGGAAGAAACGCCTTCTTCATCAAATGGAAGAATTTCGCTGGAGGACAATACCGGAAAACCACCAATCGACAGGTCGATTTTTTCCGGAACAATTTCCACATTCGCGTAGCCCAAAACAGCTATAATTCTCCCCCAGTTGGGATCACAACCGAAAATCGCAGTTTTTACCAAGGGAGATCCCACAATTGATTTTGCAGCAATCCTGGCTTCCTCATCACTGGCCGCTCCCTCGACCGTTACTTCAATCAATTTGGTTGCACCTTCACCGTCTCTGGCTATACTCTTTGCCAGATCGGTACAAGTGAGGGTCAATGCCTGCAAAAACGTTCCCCAATCCGGATGATCAGGTGTCAGCTCTTCATTTCCGGCACAACCGTTTGCCATAACGAGGACCATATCGTTTGTTGATGTTTCTCCATCCACCGTAATACAGTTAAAGCTTTGATCCGTTATCTTTCTAAGTGCATAGTGGAGGTTATCGGATGAAATGCACGCATCTGTGGTCATAAAAGAAAGCATCGTCGCCATGTTGGGATGAATCATCCCTGAGCCTTTTGCTGTTCCAGCCAGCACCACTTCTTTTTCTCCAACCTGGAAGGAATAGCATGCATTTTTTGTTTTCGTATCTGTTGTCAGGATAGCCTGGCTAAATTCAAGCGCGTTTTCTAGCTTGGGCTGGGGATGAAGCTTTCCAATCCCTTCAAGAATGGTATCTATAGGCATGGTTTCTCCAATGATTCCTGTGGATGCCACTCCGACATGATGTTCGTTCAGGCCAAATACTTCACTGACCTGGTTTCGCATAGCATAGGCATCAAGCGTTCCCTGGGTACCGGTAAACGCATTGGCATTGCCGGAGTTGACGATCACCGCCTGCAATAATCCTTCTGTTTCAATACTTTCTTTTGTTACCGCAAGCGGTGCTGCTTTGATTTTATTGGTCGTATACACGGCTGCAGCTGCGGCCGGTTTGTCACTCAAAATAATGCCTAAATCTTTTTTCTTGTATTTAATGCCGCAATTGATTCCCGCCGCGGAAAATCCTTTTGGCAAGGTTATATTTGATCCCGTCACTTTTTTTAAGGTTGATACGATTGAAGCCACATCAACTCTCCTCTCATTATGGAAACAATGGACTTGCTTGTAATCCTGTATTTTCCGGGAACCCGTTCATCAGGTTGAAATTATGTACAGCCTGACCTGCTGCACCTTTCATTAGGTTATCGATAACAGCTACTGTCGTGAGCCGGTTTGTACGTGTATCGAATGACCAGCCGATATCACAATAATTGCTGCCCAACACCTGTTTAGTACAAGGGAATGTTCTCTGTGGAGAAAGCCTTATAAATGGATGCTGCTCTGCATATTCAAAGAATGCTTCCTTAATTTCCCGCTCCGTTATTCCTTCTTCTACTGTTGCATACATTGTGTTCATGATTCCCCTGGTCATCGGAACCAAATGGGTGTTGAAGGTAATGGGATCATTTGCTTCAGAATAATGATGAAGCATTTGTTCAATCTCTGGAATATGCTGATGCTGGTTCACTTTATAGATTTGCAGATTATCATTGGCAACCGGGAAATGCGCTGCTGAAGAAGGAACGGCACCTGCTCCCGAAATACCTGACTTTGCATCAATGATGATCGACTTTGTTTCTATTAAACTGTTGGTAACAAGCGGCAGCAATCCATTGAGCGCCGCCGTTGGATAGCAGCCCGGATTGGCAATCAGCTGGGAAGTCTCAATGTTTTCCCTGTTGTATTCAGGCATTCCGTATACCGCTTTTTCCACCCACTTCTGTTCGGGTGGTTCCTTCTTATACCACTGCCGATACTCTTCTTGTTTTTTAAGACGGTAATCCCCGGCCAAATCAATGATCCTCATTCCCTGTTCAAGCAGAGGCGGCAACAGACTTGCAGATACACCTGTCGGAGCGGAGCTGAACAGAAAATCAACCTGCTCCGGCATTCTTTCATGATCGATCGCCTGCAGTGTACCTTCAGCCAATCCATTCAAATGTGGATAAACCGAATCTATATGTTCACCTTTTTTGCTGGACGAATACAAGATAAACTCTTTTACTTCAGGATGCTGCTTCAGCAGGCGGATAAGTTCCAGTCCACCAAAGCCTGTAGCTCCTACAATACCGACTTTCAACGACTCCACCTCAATGTTTTTGATTTATGTATCATTATATGTATGTATAAAGATAAATTCAACTGTATATTTATAAATTTTTTTATTTTTTTGATTTGTAGGCCGTTTCGTTGGGGTTTATACTTAAAGTTAGGCTGGGGTTGTTGACTTCCGTTCCAGGATGCTCGCTTTCCGCGGGCGGGCGTGAGCCTTACCGGCGTAAACGCCTACTTCCTCGTCGCATGCTCCTGCGGGGTCTCACTAGTCCCGCTTTTCCCGCAGGACAAGGAACGCTACGGCAGCAAGACATCGCACGAAGAAAATGTGCAGTTCATTTTCGAGGAGCCTCGCACCTTGCACTACAATCAACTAGTCAATGAAGAGTTTTAACCCCTTAAAAATAAAAGGATAAGATTATAAAACAGCTAAAGGAGGAGTAACGGTGAAGGAATTAGTGGGAAACTGCAGCCAATGCAAAAAGCCCGTCTATTGTCTAGAGGGCTTTCTGAATGGGGTCCATATTAATGGGACGCTTTTATGTTTCTCATGTTCAGAAGAACGGGATCAGAACCCAGGTTCTTTAGCCTCCGCTGACAGGCGGAATAAAAGCGACAACATCTCCTGAACGGATTTCGGTATCATCTTCGGCAAATTCTTCATTGACCGCAGCAAGACAGCCTGTAAACATTTGCGGAAAATCGTATTCATTTTCCAGCTTTCTTTTAATCTCAGACACAAGAAGATGCGGTTCATCCAGTTGGATTTCACTTTTTCCGGCACGCTCCTGCATGCCCGCAAACAGCAATACTTTTATCATTGAGTATCTCCCTCGCTTTCCGGGCGGCCTTGTGGATAGGAGGTGTTTTCAAGCTGATCTCCAACCCACTTACTTCCGTCTTCCCAGTGCTCCTTCTTCCAGATCGGCACGATTTCTTTAATACGTTCTATCGCATACCGGCAAGCTTCAAATGAATCGGCGCGATGCGGTGTGGAGACGGCAATGACTACCGCAATTTCTGAAATACCCAGTTCCCCAATCCGGTGGGTGATGGCACATTTCGCATCCGGCCATTCAACGGCTATTTCTTCTCCGATTTTTCGAAGCTGCTTTTCGGCCATCGGAATGTAGGCTTCATATTTTAAATAGGTGGTTCTTTTTCCCTTTGTCATTTCCCGTACGGTCCCAACGAAGGTATTCACTGCACCTGCATCGGGATGAATGACCTTATCAATCACTTCCTGAACAGAAATGGGATCTTCTGTTATTTCAAATAGCTTCATAAGTTCCTCCCCTTCATCCAATCCATCAAAAAATTAATATATTGTTCTTTTTCATTCAGTTTATAAACAGGATACACCGGTGAAATCTGCTCAGTCGAAAACGATGGCCAGGCAATGGCCATCAGCACATTTGTACTGCTTCTGATCAGCTCCACATCATCATCATGTTTGAGTAAAACAACCCGTGGCATCTGTATTTCTTTAAAACCTTCAATCAGCAGAAGATCGAGTTCAAGGAGTTCGTATAAACGAACCAGCCGGGAGAAAGATACCGGCTGGTCAAGGCAAAGCTGAAAAGTACCTTCTCCCTCCACACCTGAAACAACGGCTCCGGCGCTGCGGTGAATTCCAGTATCTTTGTTTTCATCCTGAAAGTCGATCCGGCCGCCGTGACCATGATGCTTTAAGGTTCCAGCCCGCAGGCCGGCTGCAGAAGCAGCTTTCAGCAGGTTCGAAACCAGTGTCGTTTTCCCACTGTTTTTATATCCTACGATCTGGATTTTAATGCTTGATCCCATGGCCAGACACTTCCTTCTCCTTCTAACAACAAGGTCATCACCTGTGAGCCTTTTTCCCATCCCCTGGTCCCGCCTGGAAGAACGATCAAGGCATTGGCCTCTGAAAGCGAAGAAACTGACCCGGACTTGTCCAGTCCAACAGGTGAAGCGACTGCCGTGGGTCCGTTCCACTCTACCCGGCTACGTATAAATCGTGTAAAAGGATTGGGTTTTAGGTAATCCTTTTGAAGGGTTGCAGTCACGGCGCCAAGGTGGACCTTTTTCACGTGAAGAGATTGAAGCAGATAAGGTCTAACAAACAATTCAAAGCCTACAAAGCAGGCTGATGGGTTCCCGGAAAGACCGAATAGCGGCTTACCTTCAAACATTGCTGCAGATGTCACACTGCCCGGCCTCATGGCGATTTTGTTAAAAAGAAGTTCCGCTCCCATCTTTTTATAAATGGCCGGCAAATGATCAAAATCTCCTACGGAAACCCCTCCAGTTGTGATAACCAGGTCAGTTTCCTTCATGGCTTGAAGGATGCCTTCATATGTTTCTTCCAGGTCATCAGGCAATTTCCCAAGGATGCGGGGCTCTCCGCCTATTTTTTTGATTTGCGAAGCAATCATGTATGCGTTGCTGTTTCTGATTTTTCCGGGAACCAGTTCCTCGTCCACGTCCAAAAGTTCCGTACCAGTAGCCAGGATTCCGACAACCGGTTTTTTATAAACTTTTACCGTATGAAATCCAAACGTGGCGAGAATGGCCGTTACTCCTGGATGAATGCGAGTCCCTGTTTTAAGTATGGTTGTTCCTTCAGGCGTATCTTCCCCCTGACGAGAAATATTATCGCCTGCTTTGACTTTCCTTGAAATGGTGATCCTGTTATTTTCTTTTTCAGAGACAAGTTCAAGCATGATGACCGCATTTGCACCCTTAGGAATTGCGGCTCCTGTCATAATCCTTATTGCCTCGTTATGTTTTATTTCCTTGCCGGAAACATGGCCAGCTCCAATGGAATCGATCACATTCAACTCTACAGGCTGTTCCTGGGTTGCAGCAGATGTGTCTTCCGCACGTATGGCAAAGCCATCGTAAGGAGACCTGTCAAAGGGTGGCACATCATGCGTGGCCAATATATCTTCACCAAGGTAGCGCCCGTCACTTTCCTCGAGACTGACCGTTTCCAATGAAAGTTCCAATTGGTACTTCAGGACTTTTGTAACGGCGTCCCAAACCGGAATAATTTCCCGTTTTTCAATCGGCATCGTGTCACCTCTTTTTTGTTCTCTTTCTATTACAAATGCTTACTAAACCACTTTACTGCTTCGAGATAGGCAGTTCTGGATACCTTATGCCCTGCTGTTTCATCGGATATGTACTGAATATTTTCAGGATTTTTATACAGCGGTTTTGCTTTTTGGAAGAACTCGCGGCTCTGGCTGTAAGGAACCACCTGATCCACTTTGCTGTGCCATAAAAACAACGGACGGTTATCCAGCTTCTTCATGTTTGCAGTCAAGTCGAATGGTTTAATGATGGACATGATTTTAGCCAGCGCTTCTTGTGAATACGGCAGGGAGACTTCGAGCTGCTTCATTTTTTCGATCTGCCAGTTGGCAAATGCTTGATATCCCGGTGTGGCCATAAGTGTAACCGCCGTTTTAATAAAGGGATATTGCGACAGGGCGCCAAATGTAATTATCCCCCCCATGGAAGTTCCGGACACGCCGATTCTTTCAGGATCAATCAGTCCCTCATCATTGAGCGCTTTTACCAGGATATTCACATCCTGGATTCCCTGAATCACGATATCCCAAAACGAATACATTCGCCTGTCTCCGGAAACATCAGTTATCCGGTCGCCATGGTGCAGCATGTCCGGAAGAATGACACGGTACCCTTTTTCTGCAAGCGAATAGGCAAAATGAAGATTGTGCTCCTTTGCACTTGTAAATCCATGCAGAAAAATCACTAATGGAAGTTTATCGCCATGCTTCTTTTCATCAAAAGCATGAAGCACGGGAATGTCTTTTATCATACGCGATTCAATGTTTACCATAATTTACTCCTTCATCGTTTCTCTTTTCTATATCATAACAAGTTATTTGAAATTTGCCGATAAAAAAACCCGTTTGCACGGGTTAATGGAAAGTTGCGAATTTTTTCTTTTCACTGGTTATTGCTTTTTGTTGTAGTAATTAACTGGATACATGCTTCCCTCTTCAACCATTTTTGTATCATCGTAATCATAAGGATCGGGATGACCAGCCTTTTCCACAGGTAAATTATGATTGTTTTCGTTTGTCATAAATGGCTTTATCTTTTCAATTACCTCATTGGCCATCATTTTCGCCATGGTCCGGTTTGACCCTTTTCTTAACATGTAGGAAGTGATTCCTGCAGCGGAAATTGCAAAGCCTGAGAGCAACAAATATTTTTTCTTCATGGAAAATCTCCTCCTCTTATATATTGTTAGCATTACCCTGACAGCGTCTGTGTAAAACTTCCTATTATTGGACTTATATTGGACAGTGACATTGGAAACCATTACACTTAATTTGAAATTGACGAAAAGGCAGGAAACCTAATGAAGAAACCGTATTTGATTGCACTTGATCTGGATGGCACTTTATTGAACGACAATAAAGTTATTTCACAGCGTACAAAAAATGCTGTTCTGAAGGCGAAACAGGAAGGACATGTTGTTTGCATATCCACCGGCCGCCCATACCGTGCCAGCACGGAATATTACAAGGAGCTTGGGCTTAATACGCCTATCGTTAATTTTAACGGTGCTTTCGTTCATCATCCTCATGATTCCTCATTTGGGGTTTACCATTCTCCATTGGAGTTGTCACAGGCAAAAAAGGTGATAAAAACGGCCGAAGAATTTCTTGTTAAAAATATTATGGCAGAAGTGCTCGACGATGTGTATCTGCATAAAGAAGACCAGGTTATTGTCGATACCTTCATTATGGGTGAAAACCCCGCCCATACCGGCGATCTAAACGAAAGACTGAATGATAATCCAACCTCACTGTTGATTCATCCGCAAGATCACCATGTTAACGAACTGCGGGATCAGCTAAAAAAGGAACACGCCGAAGTGATTGACCAGCGAGTATGGGCCGCTCCCTGGAATATAATTGAAGTTATTCGTTCAGGACTGAATAAAGCCGTTGGTTTACAAAAAATATCGGCTTATTACAATATCCCCAAAGAGAGAGTCATCGCTTTTGGGGACGAAGATAATGACCTGGAGATGATTGAGTATGCCGGTCATGGCATTGCCATGGGAAATGCCATATCTGAACTTAAAAACATCGCAAATCATGTGACAAAAACCAATGAAGAAGACGGGATTGCCTTATATTTAGAGGAAGTCCTTGCGCTAAATATGTAATACAGTCCAGCACCCGGCAATCGTTTTTGCCGGGTGTTTATTTTTGGTATGTTTTCTTTTCTACATAAAACTCAGTGGGCAGCAAAAACTATACTATACCCTTTGAGGAGGTTTTCACCATGAGCAAACACAGCAAATCAAAGCGGGCGGTGCAGCAAGGCGCAGACGCAGTAAAGAATGTGAATGCAGAGCAGCACCTAAATGAGGAAATCAAAGAAACACAGCAAGAGGTGCAGAAAAATATAACCTTGGGAGGTCAGTAAATGGGAAACAATATTTTCCAACGGGCAAAAGAAGCTGTTTCCAACCTTGTTGGCAACCATGATGAGCATAAACATAATCATGATCATCAACATCAACATCAGAATCCTCAACACGAACAACTGAGTGCTCAATCCAGCGATTTCAGCAATGAAGATATTTCGGTAGCGGAAAACATCATTTCATCTGCAATGGCAGATTCTTCCAACGCTGAACGCCAGCAATTGTCCGAACTTCAGGAAGAACTTGACGCAACCAAAGACAACAGCCAGCAAGATCTATAAAAATAAGGCTGAGAGGTTCCTCTCAGCCTTTTTGTATTTTAGCCAGTGCAGCAAACCGTTTTTTGGTTTTCTTGGCTTTTTTTAATTTTTCCATTTTCTGAATAACAAGACCCGCTAAAAGCCTGTAGCCTTTTTTGTTAAAGTGAAGACCATCCTGAGTCAGCATCTGCTTATAGTTCCGGCCGGTCATTTTTTTCCACAAATCGATGAAATGGGTGTTATAGGTATCAGCCAGTTCTTTTACAGCTTTAGCATATTGATGCGTACGCTCATTCGTTCTGGCGTGCTGCTCATTTTCATCCACCGGAGAAGGTGAAATTAAAATAATTTTTGACGGACCAAGCTTCTCGATCATATAAATCAAATTGTTCTTATATTCTTCCACTTCAATTAAACGATGGGTGCTTGCGTCATTCGCGCCGAAAAGAACCGTAACCAAATCAGGTTCATGCCTCAGGACATCTTCCTGAAACCGGGTTAAGGCCAGCCTCGTTGTCTCAGCCGGTACACCTGCATTAATGACATTCCACTTACTAAGTGACAGACGGACTCTTGAGGTCAGTCTCAGTGAATCATCGTCATTTAGTTCATGAGCTGTTATACTGTCTCCAAAACATACTAATGTTTTCATGAGCTTTCCTCCTGCTCTTTTGTACTCCCCATAAGTATTCGCTTGTAAATTTCATTTGGTCACAGTCGCAAGCAGAATATTTTGTTATAATGTAGCTACAAAACCTATTTGCATGGAGGATTTCAATGTTTGTCTATGAAGTACCATCTACTGCTTCTGATGAGGTTACAAAAAAAATTGCGGATCTGATCTCCCAGCAAAGAACACGGTCCGAAGACGACGGAGGCTATGAGAAAGTATTAACCGGCATTTCTCTTGCCATTAAGGAAGAGTCAAATTCCGGAGTCATCATTGCTGAAGAAGACGGAGAAGTCCTTGGCGTTGCCTTCTACAACATAGGTATCAGCCTTCCCCTTGGCGGTCCGTATTTGTGGCTGAACGAACTTTTTGTCCGTGAAGATGCCCGAAATAAAGGGATTGCCCGCAAGATTCTGCTTCATTTGATCCATTGGGCTGAACGGGAAGGCATCAAATCCATAGACCTTGAAACCGGGATCAATAATTCTGTCACCAAGCACCTTTATAACTCACTTGATTTTCACGACATTATTTCACAGCGCTATCGATTTAACTTTTAACTAACAGGAGATGATATTATGGCCCTTGAATTTTCTATCGAACCAACACCCAATCCTAATGCACTGAAGTTTTCTGCAAGTCAGCCGTTTCTGGAGGGGCGATTGTCTGCCAGAGCGGGAGATACATCTGACTCTCCCCTTGCAGCCTCCCTTCTTTCAATTGATGGAGTGGAATCCATCTTTGGATTTCAGGATTTCTTGACCGTCAACAAATTTCCCGACGCAGACTGGGAAGAGCTTGTTCCCCACATTAAAGAAGTACTCGAAACGTTATAAGCACAAAAAAGAGCGGACTTTCATCTGAAAGTCCGCTTTTGTTTTCCTTTGGTTGTTGTAGTAGAGATTTCCGTTCCAGGATGCTCGCTTTCCGCGGGAGTCTCGCACCTTGCACTCCAACCTCTTGTCAACGAAGATTTATAACCAAAGAAAGAACCTTTTAAGCAACTGCCCTTCCTTAATCATCTTTTCGGAACAGCCCGAAAATGCCTGTTGTGTTGACAATATTGGTAAAGGCGCTCGGATCGACTTCTTTTAGAATATTTTCGAGGTCATACAATTCATACCGGGTAACGACAATAATGAGCATCTCTTTATTTTCATTGGAGAAGGCTCCCTTTGCCGGTACAATGGTAATCCCCCGGACCAGTTTGGAATGGATTGCTTCTTTCAATTCGCTACCTTTTTTTGTAACGATCATGGCCGTCAATTTTTCATGCCGTGTATGAATCGCATCGATGATTCGTGTGCTGACGTACAAAGCAACCAGTGTATATAGTGCTTTTTCCCAGCCAAAAATCAAACCGGCAGCCAAAATAATGGAGCCATTCAAAATCATAAAATAGGTGCCTATGGGCCGGTTGTGTTTGCGTGACAAAATCATGGCGACAATATCCAGGCCTCCCGTTGAGGCACCGTATTTCAGTGTGAAGCCGACACCAATCGCCGCAATCACTCCTCCAAATACAGCATTTAGGAGAATATCTTTGGATATTTCAGCGACAGGTATGATTGTAAGAAAAAAAGACATCATAAAGACACAGAAAAAACTGTAAATGGTAAAGGACTTACCGACCTTCATCCAGCCAATAATCGCAACCGGAATATTCAATACAAATAAAAGCACACCGGTTGAAATTGGTACGGGTGAATGAACAAGGAGTGAGGATACGAGCTGGGCGACACCTGTAAAGCCACTGGCATATACTTTGGCCGGAATTAAAAACAGATTTAGGGCAACAGCATTAAGCGCAGCACCGATAACGATGACAATGATTTTCTGTAATTCCTGAAGAGGTGAGTAATTCATGGTGGATTTCCTTTCAAATTTTAACTTAGTCCAACTATCTGTTTTTATCAAAATTACCCGTCGTAGTCAATAGGATTGTGGCAAACAATCTATTGCCTTTATATGGGGTGAAGTATACACTTAACGTATCATACATAAAAAAGTGCAGGTGATTGATATGGACGTTCAGATCATAACAGACAGCGGCTGTGATTTACCGCAGCACATCATCGATGAATTTAACGTTACAATGCTTCCTTTAGTCGTTACCATCCATGACCGGGAAGAATATGACCGGAAAACGATACAGCCGTTACAGCTGTATAACCAAATGCGTGAAGGCGCTGCTCCAAAAACATCCCAGGTGCCTCCCATGCTGGTCAGGGAAGCATTCCAGCGATGCGCAAAAGAAAATACTCCCTGTATATACATAACTTTATCTTCGGGTTTGAGCGGTACATACCAGACTGCGGAACTGATTCGTCAAGAAGTAATGGAAGAATTCCCTGATGCAGAACTTGCGGTGATCGATTCACAATGCGCGTCCCTCGGGTTTGGCCTGGTCGTCTATCAGAGTGCCAAACGTGCCAGGGAAGGCGGATCCTTTGATGATGTCATTTCCACAGCTGAATATTGTAAAAACCATACTGAGCATATCTTTACCGTAGATGACCTTGAATATTTATTGCGCGGCGGAAGAGTGAGCAAAACACAGGCCATGATGGGGAGCCTTCTTAAAATAAAGCCCGTCCTTCATATGAAAGACGGAAAACTGTTTCCCATCGAAAAGATACGGGGGAAAAAGAAGGTATTTGGCCGTATGATTGAACTGATGAAAGAACGGGGAACCGATTTGAGCGACCAGATTATCGGAATCAGCCATGCAGATGATCAGGAAGCCGCAAATTCGCTGAAAGAAATGATTAAAGCTGAAACAGGTTGTAATCAAATCATGATTTCAATGATTGGATGTGCCATAGGTTCCCATGCCGGCCCCGGAACCATTGCCATGTTCTTTCTGACAAAACCCTATTCCGATGCATAAGTCAGGTCCGCCCCGTTCATGTTAATCATGAGGAGGCGAGTTCCATGACACACAAATACACAAAAGATGATAACAAGAAAAAAGAGGACCACCAGGCGGAGAATCAACTGAAAAACAAAGCAGAACGAGAGAACAAAAGTGCTGGAAAACATTCATTCTCCAAAGAAACAGACCACTTGTAATACAAAAAAACATCCGTTACGGATGTTTTTTTGTTTAAGCAATCAAGCATTTACGGTGTCCTGTTCCGAAAGCTCAGCGGCCGGGCCGAAGAATTCAAAATGAATCTGGTTTTCTGGTATATTTAAATTTTTAAGGATGCGGTAAAGAGCTTTCATAAAAGGAACCGGTCCGCAAAAGTAATAGTCTGCTTTTGGATCTAAGGCCAATCCCCTCAGCCATTCTTCATTCACAAAACCTTCTTTATCAAATGACTTTTGATTTTTATCCTGTTCCAGCGGCTTTTCATAAACCACATAGCTTTTAATATTATCATGTTCACTGGCTATCTTTTGGACATGGTCTTTAAACGCGTGGTGGGTGCTGTCAATCGCCGCATGAATAAATGTTACCTGACGAACTGCTTTGCTTTTTATAACTGAATTCAGCATGCTCATCATTGGCGTCTGACCCACTCCCCCGCTGAGCAGAACCACAGAGGAAGTGCTTTCTTCATCCAGGTAAAATTCCCCTGCAGGAGCACTGACCTGAAGCATGCATCCCTCTTTTATGTGGTCATGTAGATGAACGGATACTTTTCCAGGAAAATCTCCCAGGCTTTCTTTTTTTACACTGATTCTGTAATATTCTTCATTTGGTGCGTCAGACAGGCTGTACTGTCGGATATGGGTATACTCTTCCCCTTCGATCTGGAACTTGATAGAAATATATTGCCCAGGCTTATAGGAAGCGATGGATTTCCGATCGGCAGGGATAAGATAGAACGAAGTAATGACAGAGCTTTCCTCCTCGACACGGTCCACCACAAAATCCCTGAACCCTTTCCAGCCGCCATGCTGTTCTTCAGCTTTTTCGTACATTTCGCGCTCCACACCGATAAAGGCGTCTGCAATTACCCCGTATGCTTTACCCCATGCTTCAAGAATTTCTGGAGTCGCAGCATCTCCCAAAACCTCTTTGATGGCAATGAGGAGATTTTCTCCGACAATGGGATAATGCTCCGGCTGAATGCCCAGGCTTCTGTGTTTTTGTGCAATTTGTTTTACCGCCGGAAGAATGGCTTCAAGTTTATCGATATGGGCAGCGGCTGCATAGACGGCATTTGCCAACGCTGTTTGCTGACGGCCTTTCTTTTGATTGGCATGATTAAAAATATTTAACAGCTCTGGATGCTTGGTGAACAAGTTATTATAGAACCTCGTCGTAATCTCTTTTCCATGAATTTCAAGAACCGGGACAGTTGATTTAATGATATCAATCGTTTTTTGATCCAACATGTTAAAGACCCCTTTGTTGTTTGTTATTTACAAATTCATTATAGAAAAGCACAAAAGGTTCCTTTGTGATTGCAATCACTTTTATCATGTCAGATTTGTGAAAACTAAAAAAAACATCACTTATGATGTTTTTTCCAGGGCTTGCGGTAATGATATGGAAAAAATGGTTCGCTCTTCATTGGATGTTACGTTAATCTTGCCATTGTGTTTTTCAACAATTTGTTTACAAACCGAAAGTCCGAGTCCTGTTCCAAGCTCCTTTGTTGTAATGAACGGTTCAAAAATGTTTTCAAGCAGATGAGCAGGAATTTGTGAACCATTGTTGGAAATCTCAAGACCAATCCTGCCCCCCCTCAGGTTAGCGCTGACATGGATGATCCGCTCTTCCGGTAAATCGCACAATTCCTCAACAGCATTGTTCAGGATATTTAAGATCACCTGTTTAAGCTGATTTTTGTCTCCCTCCACTTTTAAACCGGGAGAGATCTCCACCACTAAGTTGATCTTCGCTTCAAGGAAACGCGGATACATAAAATCCACCATTTCATGAAGACAGGCGGACAAATCAAATATTGCGATCATATCATCCAGCCCTTTCATTTTTGACAGCAAAAGAAACTGGCTGATTTTTTCCTGGAGATTTTCCAGTTCGCTATTAATGATAGATGTGTAGTAATCTGTTTTGGGTGTGGGGGTTAATTCTGAGCCGAGCAGATAGATAAACCCTTTGATGGACGTCAGCGGATTACGAAATTCATGGGCAAAGCTCGCGGCAATTTGTCCTAAAATCGTAAGCCGGTCATTATGCATCTCCTGGATAAACTGGTTCTTGTTTTCTATTATGATATCGTTTAATGCAGAGAATTCATTGATCGCAAAATAAAGAAGATGATCAAAGAACTCATTGACCCTCAGACTGATCCACCGCTGTTCATCCTGGCCAAGATCCGGAACAAAGATCCGTTCGTTCACGATTTGTCTGCCTGCATTGATATTAAACACAAATTCACTGATGTCCGTTTTTGCTTCAATTCGTTCAGGAGCGATCTTTTTTGTAAATTCCCTGATCAGCTCGATATCGGGATTCTGAAGATATTGATAAAGCAAATGAAGTGTTGTACTGCCATTTTTCATAACTTCTGTATAAAAGGGATCGGCTTTTTTAATCATAGCGCGATCTAGCCATTCAGAAACAATTATTTCATGATGCGTACGCAAATGGCGAATTGCGAAGTCAAGCTGTTCCACGGTTAATGTTTCTACACCTATCATGAAACCACTGCCTCTCTTTTCTCATGTCTTTTCATTCATTATGCATTACTTTAAAAAGATGAACAATATCTGTCCAGCTTTTTTTAAAAAAGGTTTCATGGCTGGGTGATTGTGGAAGAATAACATCGTATTCAAACAATGGATGAAGGAGCGATGACGTATGAGTAACGAACAAAACCGAAAGATAAACCCTCCCGCCCAGCACCAGTCTCACCAGCCGGGGACCGAGACAGAAATGAATCCGAAGCCGCAATCGGATGCCAAAACTTACAGAGGCAGTGAAAAGCTTAAAGGCAAAGCTGCGATCGTAACAGGCGGAGACAGCGGAATCGGCAAAGCAGCCGCCATCGCGTTTGCCAAAGAAGGTGCAGATGTCGCCATTGTTTATTTGGACGAGCAGCAAGATGCAGAAAAAACAAAATCTCTTATTGAACAGGAAGGTGTACGCTGCATTCTGTTTTCGGGTGACATCGGTGATGAGAATTTTTGCAAGGACGTGATTGAAAAGACGGTCGGAGAGTTCGGAAAACTGGATGTTCTCGTAAACAATGCCGGGGAACAGCATCCACAAAACAGTCTTGAAGACATTTCTGCCGAGCAGCTGGAGAAAACATTCAGAACGAATATCTTCTCTATGTTCTATCTGACAAAGGCGGCTTTAAAACATTTAAAAGCAGGCAGTTCCATCATTAATACAACTTCAATCACAGCCTATCAGGGTAACCCAAAGCTGATTGATTATTCTTCCACCAAAGGAGCCATCCTTTCCTTTACTCGTGCACTCTCCAATTCCATTGTGGAAAAAGGAATCCGTGTGAATGCAGTAGCTCCTGGCCCGATCTGGACACCGCTTATTCCAGCAACTTTCTCTGCTGAAGATGTGGATCAATTCGGTCAAAACGCTCCGATGAAGCGTCCAGGCCAGCCAGAAGAGCTGGCTCCTGCCTATGTATACCTTGCGAGTGATGATTCTTCTTACGTTTCCGGACAAACCATCCACATTAATGGCGGAACTGTCGTTAACGGATAATGGAAGCTTTATGAAAAGCCGATGTTTCATCGGCTTTTTTGTTTGGATAAAATCACCCTTCATTGTCACAAACTAAGCAAAAGAATGCTGCGAAAGGGTGTTGACCATGCATACCATGTGGAAAGGGAGTATCAGCTTCGGGCTGGTGAATATTCCAATTAAACTGTTTGCCGCAACAGAAGATAAAGATATTAAGATGAGATACTTGCACAAGAAATGCCACAATCCCATTAAATATGAAAAAACATGCCCGATTTGTGAGCAGCATGTTGAACAAGAGGACATAGTGAAGGGTTATGAATATGAGCCGGGGAAATTTGTCCTGATTGAAAAAGAGGACCTCGATAAAATCGCCGGCATAAAAAATAAATCGATCGAAATCATTGATTTTGTATCCTTGGAAGAAATCGATCCTATCTATTTTAATCGGTCGTATTTTATCGGACCAGGTGAAAATGGCACGAAACCCTTTACTTTGTTAAAAGAGGCCATGAAAGAAAGCGGAAGGATCGGCCTTGCCAAAATCACCATCCGCTCTAAAGAAAGCCTTGCTGCCGTCCGAGTCTATGATAAAGGACTTGTAATGGAAACCATCTATTATCCAGATGAAGTAAGAAACGTGGAGCATGTTCCTGGCATTGACGAAGAGGTAAAAGTTAATGAAAAAGAATTGGAAATGGCCAAGCAATTGATCGAACAGCTGACCACTGAATTTGAGCCTGAAAAATACAAAGATGAATACCGGGAAGCGCTTCTCGAGATCATTGACAGTAAAATTTCAGGCAAAGAAGTCAAAATTTCCGAAGAACGTCCCCGCACAAATGTGGTTGATTTAATGGAAGCCTTGCAAGCAAGCATTGATCAATCAAAAACGGGTGAAAAAAAAGCAGAGTCAAAACCGAAAAAAACAAAACCGAAAAAGAAGAAAGCCTGATTTCGTTCTATGAGCAGTATACCGTTTAAACCGATGCTTCCTTCTCTGACAGACGATATTCCCGCCTCTGAAGGCTGGATTTACGAAACCAAGTACGATGGCTACCGCTGCATAGCCAAGTGGACGGAAAACGAAGTGGAACTTTACAGCAGGAACGGCCACAGCCTTAATTCTGTTTTTCCGGAGGTCGTTGACAGACTGCGCGCACTCTCACCATGCATCCGGTCTTTTTTGCCGCTTGTCCTTGATGGGGAGCTTTGTATCCTGCAATCTCCGTACAAAGCATCGTTTGGATCTCTGCAAAAAAGGGGGCGTTTGAAAAGTAGAGAAAAAATAGATCATGTTTCACAGCAAACTCCCTCTACTTATCTCGCGTTTGATATGGTACATATCCGTGGAGAGACAATCACACATAAACCCTTATCGGAACGAAAGAAAGTATTGGACGCCCTGTTTGGTACCCTGTCAGACCAATTGACGGAAAATGACCGGCTCGCTCTTGTAAATTCTTTTATAGAGAGCGGCCAACTCTGGTCACACATTAAAGAAGAAAATGGCGAAGGAATCATTGCAAAAATGACCAGCAGCACTTATGACCCGGGTATTCGGACGAAAAAATGGCTAAAAATAAAAAATCCCCAAAAGGGTGTTTTTTTCATCACTGCTTACGAGAAAACGAACGGTTTTTTTCATGTAGCTGCACTGCAAGAAGGAAAACCCGTTCTTGCCGGCTTATTTTCAAACGGAATTTCACCTGCCGAACGCGAAAGCCTGATTCAAGTGTTAAAAAAAAATAAAGCAGCCGAAAATGCCCGGTTCATTACTGTTGCTCCATCCATATGTGTTGAGCTGGAATACTTGGAAATCTATAAGAATCAGCTGAGGCATCCCCGGTTTGTTACCTTTCGTTTTGATGTCAGCTGGGAGGACTGTACATGGGAAAGAATAGTCAGCAGGAAGTAATGATCAACGGCATTAAAGTGGGAATCACGTCTCCTGATAAACCACTTTGGCCAAAGCTTGGCATCATGAAGCTCCATTATCTTGAATATCTGGCCAAAATGGCCCCCTTTCTGCTCCCCTTTCTTCAGGATCGGGCATTGACGGTCATTCGGTACCCGCACGGCGCCGGAGATGAACGGTTTTATCAAAAAAACTGCCCGGATTATGCTCCGGATTTTGTGGAAACCGTACTCGAGGAAGGGATTCATTACATTGTCTGCAATAATCTTCAAACCCTGCTTTGGCTCGGAAATCAGCTGGCTTTCGAGCTGCATATTCCGTTCCGGAAAAACGAGACTGCCCACCCCTCAGAAATCGTTATGGATTTGGACCCGCCTTCAAGGGATGATTTTATTTTATCAGTGGAGGCTGCCCTGTTGATCCAGGAGGTGTGTGACCGGCTGAAATTGAAAACATTTATCAAAACGAGCGGCAACAAAGGCCTGCAGGTTTATATCCCCCTCCCGGAATCCCGATTTACCTTTGACGACACAAGAAAGTTCACCCAGTTTTTAGCTCAGTATTTAATCACAAAGGAACCTCAGTGGTTCACCATTGAACGGCTTAAAAAAAACCGGGGAAATAAGTGCTACATTGATTTTATCCAGCATGCAGAAGGCAAAACAATCATTGCTCCTTATTCGGTAAGAGGCAACGAAGAGGCGTTGGTGGCAACCCCTATCCACCCGCAGGAACTCACTCATGATCTCCGTCCTGAAGCATTTCCCCTCCCTCTCATCCATCAGCGGGTTACGGAAGCGGGAAATCCTTTTGCAGATTTTGAAAAAGCAAAAGCCGGACAGCCCTTTTCCCCTGTTCTTGATTGGCTGAACGAACAGGGACTATGAAAAAACAGCCCACAGAAAAACTCCGGAGCTGTTTTTTCTTACATTGAGCCTGAACCTTCCTTTTGAACCGTTCTTGCTTTGCAGGACTGCCGTTCGATCAGATGGTAAGGAACAGCGACTCGCATGGGTTTTTGATCCGGTTTTGAAATCAAATCCATTAAGCAGACAGCTGCTTCGTATCCAAGCTGAAAAATGTTGATATCCACCGAGGTAAGACCCGGAGTAGAAAAAGCGGCGAGCATAAGATTGTTGAAGCTCACCACAGATATATCATTTGGCACGGAAAGCTGCATCTCGCTTAAAGTCCTGAGAACGCCAAAAGCCATCAAATCGTCCATTACAAGGAGGGCAGTTGGAGGCTTATCCAGGGCCATTAATTTACGGATCGCTTCCTGTCCCCCTTTTTCCAGAAATTCCTCATGAATAATATAATCCTCACGATAAGGAAGTTGATGGCTGCGGAGTGACTTCTCATAGCCAAGCAGCCGGTCAATCGTTACAACCAGCCGGGAGCTTCCTCCTACAAAACCAATTTTCTCATGGCCCAGGGAAATAAGATAATCCGCCACATCTCTTGCCGCCTGAAAATTATCATTATCAATATGAGTAATGGATTGTTCATCCTTCAAAGGCTTTCCTACAAGGGCAAACGGGAACTTCTTCTCGACCAAATAGTTCATTATGCGGTCGTCTACACTAGAATACAGCAAAAGGATTCCATCGACCCTTCCCCCTTGCACCATTCGCATGACACCTTCATAAATTTCTTCTTCTGTTTGTCCAGTTGACATGTACAGCGCATATTCCTTTTCGTGAACAATCGTGCTGATTCCGCGGATCACCTCAGGAAAGAACGGATTCTGAAAAGCCTTGTCTGCAGAGCCCGGCATGACGAGGCCAATGGCCTGAGCCGAACGATTGGCAAGGCTTCTTGCATTGAAATTAGGATGATATCCCAAATAGTCCATTGCTTCCCTTACTCTCCGTTTCGTTTGTTCAGATATTCTGGGATTATTGGCTATCACCCGTGAAACGGTGGAGGGAGCCACATTTGCCATTTTGGCGACATCTTTAATCGTAGTGGTCATCATTATCCTCCTTCCATCTGTTGTATATGTACTATTCTAATCAATGGAACGGAAAAAGAACAGCAGACGTCAAATAAAAGCATATTCTTCCTCCTTTCAAATACGGTATACTACATACAAATCCCATTTGATTCCAGCACTGCATCAAGGAGGGAAAAATGTGCTAAAAGAAGCATTGTATCACCGTCCAAAAAATAATTTTGCCTATGCCTATGACGAACAAACCCTTCATATCCGTCTTCGAGCCAGAAAGGATGATGCGTGGACTGTACAACTGATTTACGGCGATCCTTACGAATGGAAAGACGGAAACTGGCTGTTTAAAAAAGAACTCATGTTGAAAACAGGCTCAGATGCATTTTATGATTATTATCTCGTTTCCGTCTGCCCGGAGTTTCGAAGAGTGCGGTACGGCTTTGAGCTGACTGACAGTAACGAAACCATCGTCTATACAGAAAAGGGGTTTTTCGATAGCGCTCCAACAACCGACATAGCTCCTTACTTTTGCTTTCCCTACCTGTATTCGGTGGACGTTTTTAGAACTCCGGACTGGGTAAAAAACACCGTTTGGTATCAAATCTTCCCCGAGCGGTATGCCAATGGCAATTCCTCCAATGACCCCCAAGGGACGCTGGCCTGGGGGTCTGCCGATCCCACCCCGACCAACTTTTTCGGTGGAGACTTTCAAGGCATCCTGCTGCATCTCGACCACCTTGCGTCTCTCGGCATTAATGGCATTTACTTCACTCCGATTTTTAAAGCAGCATCGAATCATAAATATGATACCATCGATTATTTAGAGATTGACCCACAGTTCGGGACTAAGGAAGAGTTCCGGCAGTTGGTTGAAGCGTGTCATGAAAAAGGTATAAAAGTTATGCTGGACGCTGTTTTCAACCACAGCGGCTTTTACTTTGGCCCATTTCAGGATGTGCTCACCCATCAGGAGAACTCCAACTATAAGAACTGGTTCCATATCAGGGAATTTCCTGTGGTTACTGATCCACTGCCGAACTATGACACTTTTGCCTTTGAAAAAACGATGCCGAAGTTAAATACAGCAAACCCCGAGGTCAAAGATTATTTACTGCATGCCGTGCGGTACTGGACGGAAGAATTTAACGTTGACGGCTGGCGCCTTGATGTAGCCAATGAAGTTGACCATCAATTTTGGCGGGAGTTCCGTAAAACCATAAAAAGTATCAAACCGGATGCCTATATTCTTGGCGAGATTTGGCATGACGCCATGCCATGGCTCCAAGGGGATCAGTTTGATGCGGTCATGAACTATCCTTTTTCAACACTGGTTCTGGATTATATTGCCCGCTCAAAGATCAATGCCCTGGAATTTATCGAGAAAATATCCAGCATCCTGCATTCCTATCCTGAAAATGTGAATGAGGTGATGTTTAATCTGCTCGGTTCCCATGATACGGAACGGATTTTAACAGTAACAGGAGGAAATACGAACAAGGTTCGGCAGCTGTTTGTACTGCTTCTTTCATTCCCTGGCACACCGTGTATTTATTACGGCGACGAAATCGGGATGACAGGCGGACGGGATCCGGGCTGCAGGAAATGTATGGAATGGAACCCGGAAGCCCAGAATCATGAACTTTTTACAGATCTTCAACACTTGATTCGCCTGAAAAAGGAAGTTCCACTATTTAGCACAAAAGGCCGCATCTCTTTTCTTACCACCGAAGATACACCGGATTTACTGATGTATGTAAAAGCTTCCGATGATGAAAGGCTGCTGTTCGCCATTAATACCACAGCAAGTGAACAAAAGCTGAGTCCCGCTCTCTTTGGATCTGCCCAACAATTGATAAACCTGTGGACCAACGAGGAATTAAAACCCGATTCGGCAAGAGTGATGCCAGATGATTTTCTGATGCTCAGATGGAACGCAAGGTAAAAAAACCGCGGGAGGTAACCGCGGTTTTTTAATCCAGGATATTAATATTGTATGTGCCAAGCCATGTATCGATCTGTGCCAGATGTGCCATCAGCTGTGGCCCGGTCATCAGCTGGCCGAACCATGGCACCTTGAATGCTTCTCCATTGCTGTCAATGATATCCTGGATTTTTTCTTTTTTAAGAAGTTCCAGGAGTGGAGAAGACGGTAAATCGATTATGGATTGCAGCCATTCCTTTACACTCTGTGTATAGTTTGGATTGTGAGTTTTCGGATAAGGGCTTTTCTTGCGGTAAAGGACATCTTCCGGAAGCAGGCCTTCAAGGGCTTTTCGAAGCAGCCCCTTTTCCCTTCCCTGGAGCATTTTCATTTCCCATGGGATGTTCCAGGCATACTCGACGATCCGGTGGTCCGCAAATGGGACACGCACTTCCAGTGATGCCCCCATGCTCATACGGTCTTTCCGGTCAAGCAATGTGGTCATGAACCAAATCATGTTCAAATAGAAGATTTCCCGGCGCTTTGCCTCCACTCCTGATTCACCTTCAAGTCTCGGCATTTCTTTCAGTGATTCTTCAAAACGCTGTTTTACATAAGATGATAAATTCAATCGGTTTTTCCAATGATCCTGTAAAAGATTTTCCCGTTCCGCTGTTGAACTCATCCAGGGAAAGAGCGGCCGGTTCATAACCTCTGGCTTGTGAAACCAGGGATATCCACCGAAGATTTCATCCGCGCATTCACCGGACAGCGCAACGGTTGATTGTTCTTTAATCAGGCGGCAAAACCAGATCAGGGAAGAATCGACATCGGCCATTCCCGGCAGGTCTCTCACCATGACAGCTTCTTTCAGGTGATTAACAAGCAGATCTGTATCAATAATGCAGTTGTGATGAACAGACCCTGTGGCTTCCACCATCTTCTCGATCCATGGCCCATCGGCATTCGGCTGGAAATCGCTCGCTTTAAAGTACTTGTCATTATCTACGTAATCAATACTGAACGTATGAAGGGGGCCCCTGTTTTCCCGCTTAAAATGATTGGCAGCAATAGCTGAAATGGCGCTGGAATCCAGGCCGCCTGATAAAAAGGTGCAAACCGGCACATCTGCCACAAGCTGGCGTTCAACCGCATCGGTGACAAGCTCTTTGACATGTGCGACTGTTTCATCCAGTGAATGCGGATGCTTTTCACTCTTCACATTCCAGTAGCGCCAGATTTTCTCGCCGGACCGGTCAAATTTCAGCGCATGGCCGGGACGAAGCTCATTGATTCCTTTAAACACACCGTGCCCCGGGGTTCTGGACGGACCGAGACCAAAAACCTCCTGTAATCCTTCCCGTTCCACCTCCGCTTTTACTTCCGGATGTGCAAGAATAGCCTTTAGTTCAGATCCGAATAACAGACGCCCGCCCGATAAGGAATAAAATAAGGGTTTAACTCCCAGACGGTCCCGGGCCATAAACAAGGTTTCTCTTTTGGCATCCCAAATGGCAAAAGCAAATATCCCGTTAAAATGGTCGACGCACGCTTCTCCCCATTCCATATACGAGATTAATAGCACTTCGGTGTCCGAATGGCCTTCAAAGCGATAACCTTTTTTTAATAATTCTTTTCGCAAATCCTCTGTATTATAAAGTTCACCGTTATAGCAAATGGTGCAGACCCTTTCTTCCGCTTCTCTGGTCATCGGCTGCGCGCCGCCTTCCAGATCCACAACTGCCAGCCTCGCGTGGCCAAAACCCGCGTGTGTTTGACTCCAAACATTCAACGCATCCGGCCCCCGTTTGGAAAGGGTCGCCGCCATTTTTATCAAAGTTTTATTTTCCTGTGAAATGTTGCGCTGCCAGTCAATCCATCCCGTTATCCCACACACCATTATCACCCTTTCTCTAACTAGGCTGTTTTCTCCAGCCATAAACGCCCAATACTTACTTTATGCAGGGAGGGGATATTGGTTCATATTTTCGAGATTGAAAACCTGTCAGACTACCATATATAATAGATACAATACTCTAGTGAACGCAGGTGAATACATGCCACAGTCCAAAGCATTCCGATTCGGTTATGCAATTCTATTGATCTTTCTAATTATTCTGACCGGAACAAAAATTCAATTTGTGTTCCGCCCGCTCGTTGTTCTTGTCCAGACCCTCTTTTTTCCGTTTCTGCTGGCCGGGGTTCTCTATTATTTATTCAGGCCGATTGTTAATTTTCTTCAAAAACGAAAGGTGCCCAGGTCCCTTTCCATTTTACTTATTTATTTGGCGGCAATTGGTTTGTTTGTACTGCTGTCTTACGCCGTTGGCCCTGTTCTGCAGCGGCAGATCAACAGCCTGATCCATAACACACCCGTCCTGATCGACGCGATCAGGGGCAAAGTGGTGGAACTGCAAAACAATGAATGGGTAAACCGTGTTCTCGAGAACAGCCAGTTCAGCGTCAATGACATTTCAGATAAGATAACAAACTACCTGTCCAAAAGTGCTTCAATGATCGGAACAAGCGTGACAAATTTTATCAGCGTGATAACCAGCATTATCATGGTATTCGTTACTGTTCCTTTTATTCTGTACTACATGCTGAAGGAGGGGGAGAAAGCGCCGAAGATGGTCCTTCGCCTGCTTCAGCCGACACAGCGAAAAAACGGCACAAAAATTTTGGCCGACATGGATATGGCACTGAGCTCTTATATCCAGGGACAGATTCTGGTCAGTGTTTGTGTGGGAATCCTTTTGTATATCGGGTATCTTATTATCGGGATTGACTACTCACTGCTGCTTACGGTCATCGCTATGTTTACGAACGTCATCCCTTTTCTTGGGCCGATTATCGGGGTAATTCCCGCATTGATTGTGGGAATCATTGATTCACCTTTCATGATTGTTAAAGTACTTATTGTTATGGTCATTGCACAACAGATTGAAGGGAATATCATCTCTCCCCAGGTGATGGGGAAAAAGCTTGATATCCATCCATTGACCATTATTTCCATCCTTCTTGTGTCCGGTTCCCTTGGCGGCCTGCTGGGACTCATTCTTGCGGTCCCTGTCTATGCTGTACTGAAGGTTATCGTTCTTCACACCTACAGCTTGATCAAGCTTCGAAAAGAACAATCGAATGAACAGGACAAAAAAATTATCTCCTAATAGAAAATGACGTGCTGAAATCAGCACGTCATTTTCTGTTGCCCGGCAGTGCTCTCCGCTTTTTTCTCCAGACAAATCATACACCATGCCCCTTCTTTTATGATGGGTCTGGTCTCTTCAATCCTGAAGCCGCTATGATCTGCAGCATTTTGTATTTCCTTATAGGAAGGAAGCGGATACAAATTTTCGTGTGCACTCATAAAACTGTTAAATGCCGAAGCAAATGCGTTCCCGCTCTTATAGTCAGAGAGCGGTGTAATGATGACCAGTGTGCCGCCATTTGTGAGCAGCGAGTTTGCCTTGAACATGATATCGATGCGTTCTTTGGGAGGAAAATAATACAGAAGGTTGTTCATCATGATCAGTTCTACCTTTTCCGAAATCGTAAATTGCTTTAAGTCACCCTGAAATAATTCAATGCACTGGTTATATTCATTGCACCGTTTCAGTGCCTCTTCATATACTTCTTTATTCTTTTCCACACCTGTCAGCCGCATTTCCGGATGTTTTGAAGCCATCCTTTGAAGATAGCCCGCATGTCCGCAGCCTAAGTCCAGCACCGACCGGACCCCTTTCTTTTTTAAAACCTGGTGGATTTTAGGATAAGCCAGCTTTTCAATTAATGTAGAGGTTTCCGCTACGGTATAGGCAAACTCCTCTTCGGCAAACAGCTTCGACTTATTGCCCTTCATCAAATCGGGGTAAGAAAGTAAAACCGGTATGTGGAGCTCCAGCATTTCCTTTAATAGAATTCCGACAGAATAGGGACTTTCTCTGGAAACATACTGCTTAAGCATTTTGGAGGCGATGATTCTTCCGTCGCTTTTTCGCTTAAGGTGGCCGATGGCAAGCCCCACTTCAATCCAGCGTTCGAGCAGCAATTTGTTCAGCTGCATTCTTGCTGCCACACGCGCAATATCCTCCGCCTGCTGAAAAGCGTTAAAAAGATCCAATGTATACCCCACATAGGCATGCCATGTATAAAGAAAGGATTGGTTGCGTTTCATCCAGCTCCTGGCTCTCCATAGTTTGATCCACTCGTGTATCATCGTTTTTTTCCCTTCTTTCCTGTTCCGGAGGCACTTGAGTATGCCCAGGGATAATCTTCTTCCTGAGCAAAGTAGTAAGATTTCTTGCTGCGTTTTAATTTCCGTTTTACAGGGGCTGGAATACCTGCCTGCTGCAGACGGTCACCGATGGTAAATGGCAGCATGCCCATCCCCGAAATATTCAGCATCTGTTTAAAATGAAGATGCGAAAACGCGCCGGTTTTCTCAATTCCTCTTTTTCTCAGCTTTTGAAACCAATCATAGGGATATGAATAAAAAAGGGCAGCCTGATGGCTCAGCTTCATCATAAATTCCGCTCTTGGCTTTCTTACTTCCTCATACCACAGCAATTCTTTTTGCGTCAGGTTATTTCCGCTGATAAGGTACACGAGGAGCTCGCCCAGTATATCTGCATCCTGTATCGCCATATTCATGCCTTCCCCCGCCATCGGATGAACGGTATGGGCAGCATCACCGATCAGGATTTTATTTTGTTTCACATACCGCGAAGCATGGTGGCGAAAGGGAATCATTAACTGGATTTTGTTCCAGGAATCAATCTGGTCCACATAGCCTTTAAGCGAAGGAAGAAAGTCGGTATAGGCTTCATAAAAGGAGGACAGGCCAATATTTTTCATTTCCTTCAGTTCCCCCGGCTTGATTAGGAGAACTGTACGAACTCTTCCATCAGGAAGGGGAAAAAGCCCAAGAAAGCGATTTTGCCAGGAGAACATTTCTGCCTTGGTCAAATCAGGCGGCCTTGGAAATGATACCGTTAAAAACTGATGATTATACGCATATTCTTTATAGGAAACGCCCATTTCCCTGGCAACCCGCGAACCCCTTCCTTCCGCTCCCACAAAGATCGCTCCACGAATTTCCTGCTTCTCGCCCCCGCTTTCCACAAGAGCTGTCTGTTCATCTTTAAATGAGAGAAACTTGGCCTGATTCATGTAGTGAAAAGTTGGGTAGGATTGCGCTTCCTTTAAAATAATCGACTTGAGTTTTTCGTGATCAATCATGCACGCATAATTATAAGGAGGGTCCAGGATCTCATAACTGAAAACATTGTTTGTCTGAGGGAGCAACCGGCCATTCTCCCGGTTCATTTCAATAAATTCAATCTCAGGAAGCACATAGCAATGATCAAGTATGAGAGGAAGAATTTCAAGCCGGTCAAAATGGGAAAGGCTCTTTGGCTGAAGAAGCTCTCCTTTATAAAGATGTGAGGCTTTGCTTTGTTTTTCGACCACCAGGGTATCCACGTTGGACCTGGCGAGTTTAAGGCCGAGTGTTAAACCGGCAACTCCTCCGCCAATAATAAC
The DNA here is from genome assembly GCF_030418125.1 of Fictibacillus fluitans. GTDB lineage: Bacteria > Bacillota > Bacilli > Bacillales > Fictibacillaceae > Fictibacillus_C > Fictibacillus_C fluitans. The sequence continues at coordinate 904,405 of NZ_JAUHTR010000001.1, forward strand.
TACCTGATATACCATTCTCTTCCTACACCACCTTTATGACAATAACTACCACCAACCACCCCTGTATAAACCTTAAAAAAAGCATAAAAAAAACTGCCACAAGGAGGTTTCCTTCCTTTGCGGCAGCATACTGCTTATTTTGCTGATGCTTCCTCTTTCTCGTAGATCGGCACCCAGCCTTCTTTGGATTTGAAAATACGGACAGCAACGACTTGGCGGTCGTCCATCAACGTAAAATAGTGACGGTAATTTTCCGGAACGGAAATCAGGTCGCCCGGCTCAAGTTCTACATCAAAAAAGCGGCCTTCAGGACCTTCAATGGCAAAAATGCCGTGCCCGCTGACAATAAATCGTACTTCATCATCGGAATGATGGTGCTCGGCCAAAAAGTTCTTCAGAAGCTCATCAAGATTCGGTGTATCCGGAGACAGTGAAATAACATCTTCGGTAACGTAACCCCTGCGCTTGGATAGTTCATCGATTTCACTTCTGAATACCTGGACTACTTCTGCCTTTTCGTCATCTGTTAACACATAATTTTCTTTCAGATGAGATGGCAGCTTTTCAATATCCCAATTTTCATAGATTACACCCTGGCTTTCCAAGTAGCTGCTTACTTTATCCAGGCCTTCCACTCGTTCGTTATTATCGTGAAAACGCAATTGTGCCATTATGGCATCCCCCTCAAAGTTTATTATTGTTGGCTTAATGCAAATTGTGGCTGTAGCAATCTCATTTTAACGTGATAGGAAAAAAGAAATTCCAAGGCTTCGAGGTGCTTTTTGGCTTCGAATCCATTTTTACCCCATACCGTAACTCCATGGTTTCTGATAAGAACGGCTTTTGTATCCGGGGTGATGGCTTCACTAAAACGTTCTGCCAGGAGGGATAAATCAGCCGGGTTCTCGATAATTGGCACAGTAATGGATCCTTCTTCTTCCCAGATGTTAAATGCCTTGATCAATTCCTGACCCCGGAACGTAATTTCTCCCTGATCGGCATACAGCTCCGAAATGACATTGTTATCAACAGTATGAATATGCAGGCAACAGCCTGCATCAGTATGCTGATACACTTTGGCATGCAATCCGGTTTCTGCTGAAGCCCGCAGATGGGTTTCTTCTACTGTGTTACCTGTGACATCCACCAATACAAAGTCTTCATTTGTACGTTTCCGTTTATCCTTGCCGCTTGCTGTGACCAAAAAAGTAATGGGCTCTCCGCTGATCTTGATGGACAAGTTTCCGCTTGTACCCGGGAACCAGTCCCGTGAAGCAAGTTCATCCTTAACATCGGCAAGCTGTTTCCACAATTCCCCCAACGAACTCAAATGCTCACTTCCTTTGTTTGCAGATACGCAATAATGTCATAAAACGTAGTGAAAGGTTCAAAAGCGATATCTTCCTGTTCACACTTCTCTTTCAAAAAGTCCCTTGCAAACACCTTATCTGCCATTTTGGCTGCCTGTAAATCGGTGATGGAATCCCCGATGACGATTCTTTCATATGAAGCAGAATCAAACTTTCTCAAAATAGCGGGTTTGCAGCATCCGCAGTCATTGCTGCACTGGTTGTCACAGCTGTGCGGCCAAAGAATCTCGATGGTATCTGCTGCAAACGAACTGCCGTTGCAATAAATATGGTCCTTGTCGACTATATTTTCTAGAATGGGATTAACAAAAAAATCAATTCCGCCGCTTACTACATATAACGGAATACCCTGGTCTTTCGTAAACTGAACAAACTCTTGAAATCCATCCCTGATTTTAGCCGTAGAAAGAACATATTGAATAATCTCCTCTTTCAGGCTGGAAGGAATCAGAGAAAATAGCTGACCGACCCCTTCTCTGATGGACACTTCCTGATTCAATATTTTGTCCTTGACCGGCTCCCATCCTTCAGGAGCAAAGTTCCTCATAATGTCGATAATGTTATCCTTTTCTGTAATGGTTCCGTCAAAATCACAAAAAATAATACGATTGCTCATGATTTCACCAGACCGCCCCATAAATTCAATGCTGCTTTCAGTGGCCCGCTCTCCTCGCTGATCTGCTCGAGTGATTTGTTAAGCAGCAAGCCATCAATCGCATCCCGAAATGCTTTTCCTCCAGCAACCGCTCCTCCTGGATGCCCGTGAACTCCACCACCCGCATTGATAATGCTGTCAATGCCAAAGTCCTGAAGCAAAAGAGGCGTCAATCCCGGATGAATGCCGGCAGAAGGCACCGGGAAAGCACCTTTCCAATTGATGTGCTTTTCTGTCAGCTCTGCAGCAATACCCGATGCGTCCTCTTTCCTGAGAGCCACGCTTCCATATGGAGAAGGAAAGAGTACGAAGTCCGCGCCTGCCAGACGCAGCAGCTTCCCTAAAAGCAGGCGGTTGGAAAGACCGTAAAACTCTGACGGAGTCAGCGCACCTGACACAGCAGGGTGAGCCATAATCGGCAGATTAACTTCAGGATCCTCTGCCAGGCTTTGCAGCACATCCAGCCCGTAGGCAAAAACATTGAACAATAGAGCGCTTGCCCCCAGTTCTGCCGCACGTTTTGCCTTGTCCTTCAAATCAAACGTACGTCCAGTTAAATTTACTGCATACAGTGTCTTGTGACCGGTCTCCTCTTCCGTCTCGGCCAGTACTTGTTTGGCTGTTTTGATTCGCTCCTCAAACGGGGTCAGCGGATTATCGAACAGGATTTCATCATCCTTGACCAAATCAACGCCGCCAAGCGCCTGTTCTCTCAGCTGATGTTTAAAATAATCGAGATCCCTGCCAATCACACCCTTAAAAATGCTCATTAGCAATGGCCGTTCAAAAACACCCAGCTGGTTCCGTATGCCATCAATTCCAAAGGATGGCCCGGGAAATGCGCTGCTTAGGTCTTCCGAAAATTCCAAATCGATCAGTTTTACCTCACCATCAAGCGACAGCTTCCCAAAAACGGTCGTTAAAATCGCTGGAAGATCGAAAGAAAAGTTGGCGGCAGGGTAAGAGATCTTCAGAAGTGCCTGCTTTCTTGGCGAACCAAAATATTGATTGACCCGGTTATCTTCAGGCAATTCAATGATCTCTGCCACACTGCCTTTATGATTTTTAAGCTGCTCCTTTTGCAGATCCGGCAGATCGGTCCAGGAGCCGACGGTTAAACCCAGTGCAATTCCTTCCGCTTTTTTTTCAAAATTGCCCTTAGGATCATGAACAAGATAAGTCGCAGTTACTGACGCCATGTTGAATCCCTCCAAAAAACATAAATTAACACGAAAAAGCCTCTTCCCGAGGGAAGAGGCATAATATACATAAGGATGCCGCTTCCTCTCATCTCCCAGCATGCGCTGCAAGATTTAGCACCGTTTTATCCTTTAGGATAACCGGTTGCCGGGCTTCATCGGGCTAGTCCCTCCACCTGCTCTTGATAAGAGAAAATGTTCATATTACTTCGAATGTTAGAATTACTAGTGATTATGACAGGTTATAAAAAATCTGTCAATCTCTCAATTAACTCAGAATATCTTTAATGCGCGGATCCGGTCTGATGCTTCTTTCAAGCGTTCTTCACCAGTTAGAAGCCCCACCCTTACATAGCCTTCTCCCTCTTTGCCGAATCCGATGCCTGGCGCAACAACAACATGCGCCTCCTCCAGCAGGTAATCTGCAAAACTTTCAGAAGTGTACCCTTTTGGCACTGGCAGCCAGCAGAAAAAGGAACCTTTTGGCGCCTTCACTTCCCATCCGAGATCCTGCAGGCCGGATATAAATACATTTCTTCGTTTTTCGTACATCTCCGCGAGCTCCCTGACACAATCCTGGGGACCAAGAAGGGCCTTGGCTGCTGCCTCCTGTACCGCCGGAAACAAGCTGACATAAAAATGGTCCTGAAGCAGGTTAATGCTTTCTACCACACTCTCATTTCCAATCGCGAATCCGACTCTCCAGCCTGCCATATTATACGTTTTGCTCAGGGTATAAATCTCAATCCCCTGTTCCTTGGCACCGGGCGCCTCTAAATAACTGACAGGCTTTTGTCCGTCAAAGCCTATGGCACCGTAGGCAAAATCATGAACGACCAGAATATCATGCTTCTGGGCAAAGTCTACCGTTTCCTTGAAAAATTGCGGTGTGGCAACGCCTGCTGTGGGATTGTTGGGATAGTTGAGAAACATGAGTTTGGCCCGGTCAGCCGTTTCACTATCAATTTGGCCATAATCTACCAAAAAATCATTTTCTTCCTTCAGCGGCATCATACTCATGTTTGCTTCTGCCATAGCAACACCGGACCAGTAGTCCGGATAGCCGGGATCAGGAACAAGGGCCGTATCTCCTTTGTTCAAAAAACATTGCGCCACTTCAACGAGACCCGCTTTACCGCCAAACAGCACCGCCACTTCTTTTTGGGGATCAACTTCCACCCCGAATTCGTTTTTATAATAATCAGCTACCGCTTCTTTCAGAAAGTCATAGCCTCTGAAAGGAGAATATTTATGGTACTGCGGATTAACCGCTGCCTCCTGCAATGCAGAAACAATATGAGGAGGTGTCGGCTGGTCAGGATTTCCCTGTCCAAGATTTATCACATCATGCCCCTGGGCAGCAACGGCACTCACTTTTCCCACAAGCTTTGCAAAAAATTGTTCAGGCAGGCGTTCTAACGCGTCTGCTTGCTGGAAACGTTTCACATTCACACATCCTGTCATTCATAATTTTCTTGAAATTCTAATCCAATATGTTATACGCTTATTGAAAATCTGTCAAAACGTTTTTAATGGGGGATACACATGAAACTGAATGTAGCACTGATACAAATGGACATCCAGCTTGGATTGCCCGAAGAGAATATTAAAAAAGCCATTCAGAGAATTGAAGATGCAGCCGCACAAAACGCCGATATTGTCGTACTGCCTGAACTCTGGACCACAGGATATGATTTGGAGCGTCTCGATGAAATTGGAGACGTTAACGGTGATAACCTGAAAAAGCTGATGAGCGGTTTAGCCCTTCAGCACCGCATCAATATTGTTGCAGGCTCTGTTGCCAATAAAACAGAAAATGGTATTTACAATACCCTTTATGCATTCAATCGTGAGGGAGAACAAATCGGAGAGTACAGCAAACTGCATTTGATTCGTCTCATGCAGGAAGAGAAGTTCATTGGACCCGGTTCCAAAAAAGGGAATTTCACTCTGGAGAACATTCCGGCAGCAGGCGTCATCTGTTATGACATCCGTTTTCCGGAATGGATTCGTGCACATGTTCTCGATGGAGCCTCCCTTCTGTTTGTACCTGCTGAGTGGCCTGCCCAGAGACTCTCTCACTGGCGGCATCTTTTAATCACAAGAGCCATTGAAAACCAATGCTATGTGATTGCCTGCAACAGAGTCGGCCGTGATAACAATAATGCCTTCGCCGGCCACTCCATCATTATTGATCCATGGGGTGAGGTAATTGCCGAAGCGGATGGTGAGCAGGAAACACTTTTATTTGCAGAGATCGAGACAGATCTTGTCGATGAAGTCAGAAGCAGAATTCCTGTTTTTGAGGACCGCCGGCCGGAACACTATTAATCTTTTTAAAAATCCAATTGACAGCTGCCTTTGAAAGCTGTATGATAGCCATTGTAAATTATTATTGCATTCTGTGTTTTCTAACAACTTAATGATGAATGTCTCTTATCAAGAGCAGGTGGAGGGAATTTGGCCCGATGAAACCCAGCAACCGACCGTAATACCATTGTAAAATGGGGCGTCTTTCTTTGAAGCCTGGAACTTCCAGTATGGCACGGTGCTAATTCCAGCAAAGTATAAGCTTTGCAAGATAAGAGGCGTGGACACTATACATCCAGGCCTCTTTTCTTCAAGAAAAGAGGCCTTTTTACATTTATCCTTCGGAGGTAAACCCTATGGCAACGACAACAAAACAAGCCTACACACCGCTCAATGAGCAAACCGTGATCGAACTCTCCCAAGAACTGAACTTGTTTACTGAATACAGCTCTCTCGAGGTTAATGAGATCGGAGACGGCAACTTGAATCTTGTATTCCGGCTGGTTGAACCGTCCACCAAAAAGTCGGTCATTATTAAACAGGCGCTTCCTTACGCCAAAGTCGTTGGGGAGAGCTGGCCCCTTACCCTGGACAGGGCACGCATTGAAAGTGATTCACTGAAAAAATTTGCGGAGTTTGCACCAGAACATGTTCCTGAAGTCCTATATTCAAATAACGATCTGGCGGTTACGGTCATGGAAGATCTGTCCTCCCATGTGATTCTGCGCAAAGGCTTGATCGATGGAGAGACTTACCCGAACCTTGCTCAGCACATCGGAACATTTATTGCAAAAAACCTCTTCTACACCAGTGATTTTTACTTGCATCCGTTTGAGAAAAAAAGATTGGTCCAGCAGTTTACCAATCCCGAGCTTTGCAAAATAACCGAAGATCTCGTATTTACGGATCCATTTTATGATATTGAAACCAATGATTTTCCGGCAGAACTTCAGGATGCGGTTTCCGAACTTTGGAATGATCCCGAGCTAAGAAAAAAAGCCGCCCGGCTCAAACTTAAATTCCTAACAAATGCCGAAGCATTGCTTCATGGCGACCTGCATTCGGGGAGTATTTTTGTAATTGAAGAATCTACCAAAATCATCGACTCTGAATTTGCCTACTATGGTCCGCAGGGATTTGATATCGCTCACTTTTTTGCAAATATCGCCATGAACCATATCGCCCAGCGTGCTCACATCAAAGACGTAGAAAAACGAGCGGGATATCAGCTGTACCTTTCTGGATTAATCAGGGACACATGGAATGTCTTTACATCCACTTATAAGGAGCTCTGGAGAGATAAGGGTGTGGAGCTGGCAACCAAGCTTCCGGGATTTGAAGATGAAGTCCTCGAGGAAATATTTACTGATATGGTCGGCTTCGCGGGCTGTGAAGTCATCCGGCGGACCATTGGTTTGGCCCATGTCGCCGACCTCGATTCCATTGCTGATTTCGATGAACAAATACGGCTTAAGAAGAAGGTGCTTAAACTGGGCAGCGATTGGGTCAAGAACAAACAACGCATTAAAAATATCGAAGAGTTTATTACAAGCATCAGGAGTGTTTAATTCAAATGACGACAACAGAAACGCAAATTTCATCATTACGCTATAAAGGGGACCATCTGCTGCTTTTGGATCAGCAGCAGCTCCCCCATCATACGGTCTATATTAATGTCACCACCATTGAACAAGTGTGGGACTGCATCAAAAAACTAAACGTAAGGGGCGCTCCGGCGATTGGAATTGCGGCAGCCTTCGGAACGGTTTTGTGGGCTAAAAACCATGCCTCCCTTTCTCTTGATAAATTTATAGATCAACTGGGCCGCCAAACCGCTTTCCTTTCAACTTCCAGACCTACGGCTGTTAATTTATTTTGGGCACTTGACCGTATTACAGCTTCGGTGGCGAATGTCCGCAGCACAAAAGAGGCCATCGAGCGCATAGAGCAGGAAGCCCTCCTTATTCAAAAGGAAGACGAGGAAATTTGCCGTAAAATTGGCGAGAACGGGCTGACTCTGCTGAAGGACGGAGACCGCATAATGACGCACTGCAATGCAGGCTGGATTGCAACAGCCAAGTATGGCACCGCGCTTGCTCCTCTTTATTTGGCAAAAGAAAAGGGCTGGAATCTTTCGGTATACGCCAACGAAACACGGCCCGTTTTCCAGGGCGCCCGACTAACCGCATGGGAATTACAACAGGCAGGAGTTGACGTTACGCTAATTACCGATAACATGGCTGCCCATACGTTAAAAACAAAACACGTTAGTGCTGTGATTGTCGGCTGTGACCGGGTTGCCGCAAACGGTGACACCGCCAATAAAATCGGTACATTCGGTCTTGCCCTGCAGGCAAAGGCGCTTGGCATTCCGTTTTATGTGGCCTCTCCCCTTTCCACAATCGACTTGAACACTCTGTCTGGGGACGATATTCCGATTGAAGAACGGCCTGCAGAAGAAATCACTCATGTACAGGGAGTGCCCATTGCACCCAAGGGGGTTAAAGTCTTTAATCCGGCTTTTGATGTAACACCTCATGAATACATTACGGCCATTATAACGGAAAAAGGAATTGCCCGCGGCAACTACAAGGAAGCATTGGCGGAATTAAAAAAATGACCCATGCAAAAAGCTCGTACTCCTTTGGGTGTACGAGCTTTTACTAATCTTTTAAAAATGCATTGGCAAAACCGAATATCCATAATAAAAGACGAGGGCCAGAGCCAGTATGAGCGTTAACCAGCGGGACTTTTTATCCTCGTTTCGTTTTGCCCCAAGCAGCATCACTTCAAACAAGCCGATAACTGCCAGCCCGAGGATCCCTTTGATAACAAGCGGCCCCATGTTTACCGCTCCTGCCTGGATCCACTGATAGATCAGCACTACTCCGGAAAAAATAGTCGTAATATAGAGCAAACGCACAATCATATGCAAGATACGGGAAATTTTTTTATTTTTTCTTTTGTATAAAGTATAAGTCAGAAAAAACAAAATCAGCGCAGCCGCCCATGAAAAAACGTGGAACTGTAACATAATTATTTCCTCCTGTGTATAATCCTTCACTTTACTATACCATGAAGCGCTGCATGACGGGCCATGGACGGAAGTAGGGGTAGGAAGAAAGCCTTTTCATTGCTATAATGTATAGGAATTCACAATATTAAGATTGGAGTGAGAGATATGATTAAAACAGAAAACATCATCTCCAAAACAGAACAATACGGGGCGAAAAACTATCACCCACTTCCAATTGTCATCTCCAAAGGCGATGGCGTATGGGTTTATGATCCCGAAGGCAACAAGTACATGGATATGCTCAGCGCTTATTCTGCCGTGAACCAGGGGCACCGGCACCCGAAGATCATTCAGGCATTAAAAGATCAAGCGGACAGAATCACCCTGACTTCACGCGCTTTTCATAATGATCAGCTTGGAAATTTTTATGAAAAGGTTACAAAACTTACAGGCAAAAACATGGTTTTGCCTATGAACACAGGTGCCGAAGCGGTTGAAACAGCCATCAAGACCGTCCGCCGCTGGGCTTATGATGTAAAAGGCGTTCCAGCCAACCAGGCGGAAGTCATTGCGTGTGAAGGAAACTTTCACGGGCGTACAATGACAGCTGTTTCCATGTCCTCTGATCAAGAGTACAAACGAGGATTCGGCCCTATGCTGCCAGGAATCAAGCTCATTCCATACGGTGATCTTGAGGCATTGAAGCAGGCTATCACACCGAATACCGCTGCTTTTATTATGGAGCCCATTCAGGGAGAAGCAGGCATTATCATCCCTCCTGAAGGTTTCCTGAAACAAGCCCGTGAGCTTTGCAAGGAGAATAATGTTCTTTTTGTCGCGGACGAAATTCAATCCGGTTTGGGACGATCCGGCAAATTGTTTGCCTGTGACTGGGAAAATGTTGTTCCTGATATGTACATCCTCGGAAAAGCGCTCGGCGGCGGGGTAATGCCCATCTCCTGCGTAGCTGCTGACAAAGATATACTTGGCGTCTTCAATCCGGGAAGCCATGGCTCAACCTTTGGCGGCAACCCGCTGGCGTCGGCTGTATCCGTTGCCTCTCTGGAGGTTATTGAAGAAGAAAACCTGGTAAGCCGTTCCCTTGAGCTCGGCGAACATTTTCTGAACGAGCTGGCTTCCATTAATAATCCAGTGATAACCGAAGTTCGCGGCCGTGGATTATTCATCGGGGTTGAACTGAGCGAGGCAGCCCGCCCTTATTGTGAGAAGTTGAAAGAAGAAGGACTACTATGCAAAGAAACACATGAGAATGTCATCCGGTTTGCCCCTCCTCTCATTATTTCGGAAGAGGACCTGAACTGGGCGATCGAACGTATTAAAAAAGTCTTGTCCGTATAACCGTTAGTAGAACAGGCTGGATATTGTCCAGTCTGTTTTTTTCTGTTCCCGGAAATTAAAAAAGCTTCAGCGCCGCATAAAGCAGCAGTGCTGAAGCTCCCCTCACTCTATAATGCTTTGACCATGCCGCCATCAATTAAGAACGACTGTCCGGTAACGTACGTATTGGCCTCTGAACCCAAATAGACAATGGTCTTTGCAAATTCTTCCGGTGTTCCGTACCGGCCAAGCGGAATATTTTTCACCATTTCTTCCTTTACCTGCTCCTTGCTTATGGACCGCTGCTCGGCGATTTTGCCATCAAGCTCCTGCAGGCGGTCCGTTCCGATTCGTCCCGGCCCCACCGTATTGATCAGGATGCCCTCATTCCCCAGTTCCTGTGACAGGCTTTTGGACAACCCGTTGATTGCCGTTCTGAAGGTATTGGATAAGGTTAAGCCGTCAATCGGCTGCTTGATGGATGAGGAAGCGATGTTGATAATGCGGCCGCTGCCTTTTTTCCTCATGTGCGGAAGGACTTCACGCACAGTCCGGATAAGACTTAACAGGGTGAGCTGAAAAGCGAATTCCCAATCGTCGTCGCCAAAGTTATCGAAATTGCCGGCCGGCGGTCCTCCGGCATTATTAACCAGTACATCAATGGTGCCAAACGCCTCTGCCGCAGCACTGACCAGTCCTGTAATCTCTTCTTTTTTTGTAATGTCACACACCCTGTACTCCACCCTGCTGCCTGTTTTTCCCCTTATTTCTTCCGCTGCTGCCTGAAGGGCCGCTTCATCGCGGCTGGTGATCATGACATTGGCCCCTTCTTCTGCAAACTTCATGGCCGTTGCCTTCCCAAGCCCTTTGCTCGAAGCAAGAACCAGGACAGCTTTATCTTTTAGCCCCAAATCCATTTATTTTCCCCCTCTGAATTTATACATTTACATACGACAATCAGATTACGATACTCACATATTTGGTTTCCAGGTAGGCCTCCATGCCTTCTGTTCCGCCTTCCCGGCCGATACCGCTTTCTTTAAGACCGCCAAATGGTGCCTGAGCGGCAGACGGAACGCCGTCGTTCCAGCCGATGACGCCATAGTTCAAACCTTCGACCAGATGGGTGCCCCGTGACATGCTTTCTGTATAGATGTAAGCAGCGAGTCCGAACGGGCTGCTGTTGGCAAGCTTGATGCCTTCATCATCCGAAGTGATCTTTTGCACCGGAATTACCGGCCCGAAGGTTTCTTCATTCATAATGAGCATATCGTGATTTACACCTTTTAAAACGGTCGGTTCATAAAAACACCCATTTCCTTCATCCTGTCCTTTGCCGCCGAGCAAGCATTCTGCCCCTTTCTCAACCGCATTGTCGACGTGCTTTTTGATCTTTTCATAACCGTCCCTGTTGATGATCGGGCCAATATCCGTACCCTCTTCCAATCCGTTGCCAACCTTCAATTTGCTTGTTTCTTCAACCAGTTTTTTCGTAAACTCATCATATATTTTCTCGTGAACATACACTCGGTTGATACAGATGCATGTCTGACCCGCATTCCTGAATTTGGAGGCGATGATTCCTTTTACCGATTTCTCAAGGTCCGCATCCTCAAGGACAATGGAAGGAGCATGTCCGCCAAGTTCCATTGATACGTTTTTAACGGTTTTTGCGCTTTGCTCGATGAGCATTTTCCCTACTTCCGTTGATCCGGTAAATGTAATCTTTTTCACTTTGTCGCTTTCCATCAATTCCCCCGCAATCAATGATGATGAACCGGTCAACAGGCTGACGACTCCCTTTGGAAATCCTGCCTCTTCACATAGCTCCACCAGTTTAATGGCTGTAAGCGGCGTCTCTTTTGGCGGTTTGATAATAATCGGGCACCCGGCTGCAAGCGCGGGACCCAGCTTGCGGGTAATCATAGCAGCTGGAAAGTTCCATGGGGTGATTGCCGCAACAACTCCAACCGGCTGTTTCAGCACCTGCATCCGTTTATTTTCAGCAGAAGCCGGGATGGTCCTGCCATACACCCGTTTACCTTCTTCCGCAAACCATTTAATAAAAGATGCCGCATACTGAACTTCGCCAAGTGATTCCTTCATTGGTTTGCCCATCTCACGTGTCATGAGCTCCGCAATCTCTTCTTTTTGTTCAATCATAAGATCATACAGCTTATCAAGATAGGCGGCTCTGTCGTAAGCCGTTAATTTCGCCCACGGACCAAACGCCTCATGCGCACTTTCAATGGCCGCTGCTGTTTCTTCCTTTCCTGCTGAAGCTACAGTACCAACCAGATCACCGTTCGCTGGGTTCAGCACCTTGATTTTCTCCAGGTTATTGCCCGTCCATTCTCCGTTGATGTATAACAACTTGTCCATGTTTATGGCCTCCCTTGAGGATAGAATTCTTTTCTACTTTTCCTTTTAAAGAGTGACTTAAAACACATCACAGTACATTATTGACCAGTGTTCCAATGCCTTCGACCGTAATTTCAATGGTATCACCGCTATTCAGCAGCCTTGGCGGTTTAAAGCCTTTACCCACCCCTGCAGGTGTACCAGTCGCTATCACATCTCCCGGTTCGAGTGTCATTCCTTTTGACAGGGTTTCAATCACTTCTGGAATGGTAAAGATGAAGTCCCTTGTATTGCCGTTCTGTCTGACTTCTCCATTCACTTTGGTGATTAAGTTCAGCTCATGCGGGTTGGGAAGATCTTCTTTTGGTACAATCCATGGCCCCATCGGACAAGAGGTATCCAGGCTTTTTCCAATCAAAAATTGTTTATGCTTTTTCTGCAGATCCCTGGCGGTAACGTCATTAATGATGGTATAGCCAAACACATGGTCCATCGCATGTTCAGAAGAAATTCCCCTGCCTTTTTTGCCGATAACTACCGCCAGTTCCCCTTCATAATCCAATTCTTCAGTTACCTCTTCATGCCGCAGAATATCTGCTTTATGGCCGGTAACGGTTGTAGGCGCTTTCGAAAAAATCATCACATGCTCTGGGATATCTGCTTCGCTTCCCATTTCAACCGCATGATCTCTGTAGTTCTTTCCTACACAGAATATGTTTTTCGCGGGTCTTGGAATGGGAGCCATCCACTCCAAATCCGGGTCGGTTAAACCATATGTAAACAGCAAATTATCACGATAGGCTTCAGATATTTCATGAATTTTTTCTAAAAACTTTTCTTCAAGCTGAAGTCCTTCCAGCATGGAGCCCGGAAATTCCATTCCCTTCTCTTCAGCAGCCAACGAAAGATTGAATACCACATTCTCCTCTTCAATCAGCTTTCCTAAAAAAAGATCGCCCTGATACTTGGCAGTTACTAATTTCATTTTAATTCTCTCCTTCAATCCTTAGAGTTTACTGAACGCTTCGTCGAACAAAACAGCCATCTTGATATCCGTCTGGGTCAGCCCATTTACACTCCAGGTGCTTAATTTCAGGGTAACCAGTTTGTAATTGATGGTAATATGCGGATGGTGCCGAAAGCTCTCGGCAAGCTGTCCTACTTCACAAACAAATTCAATTCCATCCAAATAGTTGTCAAACTTGTACTTTTTCACCATCCATTTTCCCGGAATCAGCTTCCATTCGGGATATCTGGAGGCAAATCGGTCGATCTCCTGTTGGGTAAGCAGTTCAGCCATTTCTGTTCTTCCTTTCCTCGCCTATAGTAAAACTATACCTCTCGATGAATTGAAACGTCAAAATATTCGGTTAACACAGCTGTTTTATTTCCTTGTTTAATTATGCTAAAATTATATGTTGATTAAATCTAGCAGATATGAGGGATTGCCGTGAACATTGTAGTGAGCACACTCAATGCAAAATATATTCATACCTGTCTGGCCCTCAGGTATTTAAAAGCGTACAGTGAACCTGACTTTCACGTAGAAATGGCCGAGTATACCATCAAGGATCCCGCGATTAATATCGTCAGTGACCTGTATATGAAAAAGCCCGATGTCCTGGGCTTCAGCTGTTATATTTGGAATATCGAAGAAACCATAAAAGTAATAGAGATGATCAAAAAGATCAGCCCCCAAACCGCCATCGTTCTCGGCGGCCCGGAAGTTTCATATGATGTAGCCCACTGGCTGGATCGTATTCCGGATGCTGATTTTATCATCGTCAATGAAGGGGAGATTTCCTTTAAGCATTTTCTCACTGAACATTCAGGAGAACAGCGCTATGAAAAAGTTGCCGGGCTCGCCTGGAGAAAAGACGGAAAGCCAACGATCAACCCGCCAAGGGAGAAATTGGACCTTAAAACGGTCGCAACTCCTTACCGGTTTGAGGAAGACCTGGATCAGCTGTCCAAGCGGGTAACCTACTTTGAAACGAGCCGGGGATGTCCATATTCCTGTGCCTTCTGTCTTTCTTCCATTGAAGTTGGTGTACGGTACTTTGACATCCAGAAAGTAAAAGACGATCTTATCTTTCTGATGGACAACGGTGCCAAGACCATTAAGTTTGTCGACCGTACGTTCAACATCAAGCGAGATTATGCTCTGGAGATGTTTCAATTTCTCATTGAAAACAGAAGACCTGGCGTGGTTTTTCAGTTTGAAATTACAGCCGATATCATGCGTCCCGAAGTCATTGCCTTTTTGAATGAACATGCCCCTGTTGGACTGTTCCGGTTTGAAATCGGCGTTCAATCAACAAACGATCATGTCAACGAGCTCGTCCAGCGGCGGCAGAATTTCGAGAAACTGACACGGACCGTTATGACCGTTAAAGAAGGCGGAAAAATTGCTCAGCATCTGGATCTGATTGCCGGATTGCCGGAGGAGGACTATAACTCTTTCCGAAAAACCTTTAATGATGTATTCGCGTTTGGTGTGGAAGAAGTACAGCTTGGATTTTTGAAAATGCTGCGGGGCACCGGCCTGCGCCTGACTGCCGACCGCCATGATTATACCTATATGAACCACTCACCATATGAAATTCTGGGCAATAATGTGCTCAGCTTTAATGACATTATTAAAATTAAGCGCGTGGAAGACGTTCTCGAAAAATACTGGAATGACCACCGTATGGACACCACATTAAACTACTTAATTTATCAGGTGTTTGACTCTCCATTCGACTTCTTCCAGGAGTTCGGGGACTATTGGGAAAGCAAAGGCTGGTCCAGAATCGGCCATCAGCTGGAGGATCTGTTCGCCCGCCTGAAAGAGTTTTTAACCCAGCGCGGCAGCCATAATGAGATTATTGAAGCTCTAATGAAGTACGATTATTTCTCACGGAAAAAACATCGGCCGCACCGTTCATGGTGGGAAGAAACACTTTTAAAAAGCGATCTTGAGCACTATCACCGCTGGCTGAAGCATCATCCTGAGCGTATTTCTGACACATTCAAATCATACAGCCTGAGTGAAAAGGATCTAATGAAGCACACCGTACTGGATCTGGTGCCGTTTGACCTTAACTATTATTTAACAACCGGTGAAATAAAAAAAGACCAGGTTTTATCCCTGATCTACTATCCTCCCAAAACGCACGAACCTGAGCACTACAGCATTTCTTTGGACCAGATTGAGCTGGAGGAACGCTCTTTGCTTTAAGTTAAATAAGGATGCCCGATTATTATTGGGCATCCTTTTTTGTACTCTGAACAGAATTTTTTTCTTTTGTATCGGCCTTCTTCGTTTCGTAGGTAAAAACCTCGGTATTTTCGGTCAGATAAGGAGTCGGATTGGAAACGACACTGCTGGTATACTTGATGCCTGATTTGATTTCAATCCAGGAGCCATATTTCAAGCCTGGTTTCACAGGAACTTTTTTCAGGTAACCCTTTTCCACCGTATAGACGAAGGACTTTTGTTTTTCCTTCATCAGTGCTGTTTTCGGGATAACAACCGCGTCTTCCTTAATTACAGGCTTCAGCTCAATCTTTACAGCCTGTCCCGTTTTAAAAGGATGTTCCCCGTCCAATTTGACGGTAAAAGGAAAGATGGCCTTTTCTTTTACTTTCTTTGCCTGCTGGAATTCGGCCAGGGTTCCCTTCCATTTTTTCCCCGGCAATGCCGGGGAAGAAATGGAAGCTTTCTCACCGGTTTGGACAAGCATGGAATCTTTTTCAGCAAGCTCTCCATTAACCTGGACATCATCCGTGGAAACCACTTCTACGACCGGCAAGTCCGTATCAGGCGCTCCCTGAATAACCGACTTGACCACACCCGTTGTATTACTCTTGATTGAGAGGTTTTCCTTCTCTTCATTCAGCTGGGTCAGCTGTGTATCAACGGCTGCGGCACGAGTTGTTGCGAGCTCGCTTTTCATCGCTGCTTCTGATTGTTCTTTTTCCAGATCGGCTTGCTTCTTCACGGAATTTGGATCATCTGCCGGCAACGCATCCGCCTGGCTTTGAAGCTCTGTTTGCATTTCCTGATAGTGTTTCTCTTTAACAGTATATTCTTCTTTTCTTTGTTGAAGTTCCGCGATCTTATCGTCGAGCTCAGCATTTCCATAGACAAACAGTACGGTGCCAGGCGTAACTTCATCTCCCTCTCTTACGGCTATTTCTTTCACATAGCCCAGCTTTTCCTGGACGAAAAATTTTTCATTTTCTGAAGGAACAACGGCTCCCTCTGCGACGATCGTTCGTTTAATATCCATTACTCTTGCCGGGGCAAGGTGAACGTTCTGCGCTCTGGCAAAGGCACCCTTATCCTTGGAAAAAATCCAGATGTTGAACGCAAGCAGCAATAGTACAAACACGGCAAGACCTGTCATCAGAATTCTTTTTCTCATGTTGAGTGCCTCCATTATAGCGTCAGCTGGCCATACTGCAGTGCATGGGTTAGTGAGGACAACAGCATAAACCCTATGTATAAAAGCGATACAGCAGCAAATACGTAAGTTTTCGATTTATAGCTTGCTTGTTTTAAACCGGCATAGGTCAAATAAAAGGCCCAAATGGTAAATACCGACAAAAAGGCAAGCATCGAGATTAAGAAAGCATTATTGGAGAAATAGTTAGCTGCCACTCCAAGGCTGAAAGGACTCCATACTTCATCCGTATTCAGCAGTCCCTGAAAAGGAAGCTTCAAAACAGCGGAGATCAAAAATACACTATACACGACAGATTGAAGGATAAAAAGCTTTTTAAATCCTACATCCCTGAAAAAGGGAAGAAACACAATCGCCATAAAAGCAACGGCAATGACTGGTTTTACCAAACCGATGATAAGTCCTGCTACGAATAAGAGGTATTCGCTCGCCTCCATCTTGGTTTCCGACAAATGAACGTCCTTGACGATAGGCATATCCAGCAGATGGTCTGCGGAAAGAAAGTAACTTATTGCGGTAATGAGGGCACTTACGATACAAATCATTAAAAAACGCAGAAAAAAACCTTCCGTTTGGTTAAAACGGCGGAAATAACCAAATTGCTCCCTGGGCTTAACCAGACTTTTTAATAGATGCACTTCACCCGGCAACGTATGGTCCCCCTCTACTTCTTCTTTTTTTCTCCATCATATCACAATTTAACCCAATATTTTGTCCTGATTTGGCAAATTACGTAATTTTATTGTTACAAACTGTAACTTTTTGAATGATTTTTAGCAATCGACATAAACTAACAATAAGACGAACTTCAACTAGGAGTGCATTATCATGAAATCGAGGAAAAAATGGTCACAGCATCTATATAAAACACCACAAGATCGTCCCATTTCAGCTACCTCCTCATTATCTGATAACGTGGATTATTTGCAACGCTCTTGCTTTTATACAGATGACCTGATTACAAGAAACCTTCCATATAACAATAATAAAGCAATGATTTTGTACCTCGTTTCACTTAGCGATGTTGAAAAAATACAAAAGGCAATCGTTGAACCTTTGCTGTTGTTAAAAAATTGCTCTGTAGAAGAAGCTGTTCCTGTAAATTTTAAAAAGACCAACAATTTAGTCGAAGCTGAATTTGCCTTGAACGCTGGACAATGCCTTCTTGTTTCAGAAGGAAGTGAGACAATATATATCATTGATACATATATACCTGTAAAAAGGGCGATAGAGGAGCCAGGAAATGAACAAGTAATCAGGGGATCTCATGAAGGATTTGTCGAGCACATGCAAACCAACCTTCATATGATCCGAAAGCGGATTAATCACCCGAATTTTACAGTTCGGCAATTTATAGTTGGCCGTCTTACGAATACGAAGATTTCTGTTTTATATATAAATAAACTTGCAAAAGACGAATTGATTGAAGAGATCGAAAGGAGAATCCGATCCATCTCTTCTGATTCCATTCAGACACCTGGTTTCATCGAGGAATTTATTGAAGATACACCATTTTCTCCCTTCCCCCAAGTATTGAACACTGAACGGCCAGACCGTGTAGCAGCGAATCTTCTGGACGGGAAGGCCGCAATTCTAATGGAAGGGAGTCCCACAGTTCTCATTGCCCCTGCCACTTTTTTTTCGTTGTATCAATCACCGGATGATTATAATACACGTTCACTCGTTGGATCCTTTTTCAGATTGATCCGGCTTGCCAGTTTTATTATTGCCATATTAGTCCCTGCTTTTTATATTTCTCTTATTTCGTTTCATTACGAAGTCATTCCTATAGATATGATTTTTTCAGTTAAATCCGGGTTAACGAATGTTCCTTTTCCACCACTGATCGAAGCAGCCTTTATGCAAATCACGCTTGAGCTCCTTAAGGAAGCCGGCATACGGCTCCCTAGACCGATTGCACCTACCATTGGTATTGTAGGAGGGCTTGTTATCGGGAACGCCGTGGTACAGGCTAACCTGGTGTCCAATATTATGATTGTTGTAGTGGCCATTACGGCTATTTCATCATTTGTTGTTCCGTCCAACGAAATGAGCACCGTGCTTCGCATTCTTGGATTTCCATTTATGATCGCCGCAGCCACCTTCGGGTTTATAGGCATCGTATTTGCTCTCATGCTCCTTCTTATGCATCTGTGTAAACTAGAGTCTTTTGGTTCTCCTTATTTCGCACCATTTGCTCCAATTAATTGGAAGGACATTAAGGATACGATTATCCGGGTACCCCGATGGAAAATGAATACACGTCCAAAGGATGCTCATCCTAGTATAGAAAAAAACGAGTACTACTCAAGGGAATGGAAAAATAATGATAAACAAAAATGATACCATTACACCTCTGCAAAGCAGTTTACTCATCGTTCAGTCACAAGTAGGGGTGGGTATTCTTTCCTTGCCTTATTCCGTTCATGCAATAGCTAAGCAAGATGCATGGCTTTCCACATTTCTTGCTGGTTTTATCGTCAATGGATTCATTTGGCTCATAATCCTGCTGGCAAAGAGATTTCCAAGTCAGTCCCTGTTTCAATACACCCCCCAACTTTTTGGGAAGTGGGTTGGAAATTCGTTATCGCTCATGTACATTATTTATTTTATTTTAGTCGGCAGCCTGATCTTAACCTTATACTTAAATGTGATCTATAAATGGGTCTTTGATGAAACACCTATTTGGGCCACATTGCTGCTCATGGTTCTTATTTCTATATATCTGGCAAAAGAACCGCTGCGAGTCATTGCCCGTTTTCACGGATTTGTTACCGTTTTAATCCTTGGATTAATTGGGATGGTCGCCTATTCCTATATCACGATAGATATTCGTTACATATTACCGGTAGGCCAATCCGGCATCTTGAATATCTTTAAAGGTTCAAAAGAAGCTGCCATTTCTTTCTTAGGTTATGAGCTTCTTCTTGTCGTTTTTCCATGTATTTTAAATGGCAGAAAGTCCGCACTAAAGGCCGCAACCTATGCCAATCTGTTTGTTACTCTGTTATATGGTTTTGTTGTTTTTACCTCGCTGATCGTATTCAGCCCCATAGAAATTGAACTTGTTCCTGAACCCATTTTATACATGCTAAAAGCGTTTTCTTCCCGGGTGGTGGACCGGATTGACTTGCTTTTGCTTTCCATTTGGATGGTTTGTGTAACCACCTCTTATGTAACCTATATTTATTTGGGCGGAAAAGGAATTCAAACCCTTTTTTCACTAAAAAAACAAAGTACTGCAGTTATTATTGCTGCTTTTCTCACGTATTGGATCCCTCTATTTCTACAAGGTGAAGTAAAGATAGCGGCCTTTAGCAAGTATGTCTCAAATATAAGCTACATATTTACCATTGGTATCCCTGTCTTGCTTTTACTTATTTCTCTTGTATTTCATCGAAAAAGTAAGGAGCAGAGCTTATGAAAATAACTTGCATTGTACTGGTGCTTCTTTTGCTTGCCGGCTGCTGGGATCAGAGACTGTTGAAGAATGCCCGGCTCATTTATTCTGTTGCGATTGACCTTAAAGATGATGGAAAACTTTTTTCATCCGTCACCATCCGAAGTGTTCAGGAATCGGGCGGCGGCCAAGGCGGCAGTGTCCCGGTCAATGATTATTTATCGGCAACGGGGAACACACCGAGACAAATGAGACAAAACATGGACAGCAAACTATCCGGTGAATTTGAAGCTTCAAAAAACAGAATGATCTTGCTTGGAGAAAAGCTGTCATATCAAGACATCTACCCGATTCTGGACATTTTTTACCGGGATCCCAAAAGTTCCCTTGGAGCATCAGTAGCAATTGTCGATGGCAAGGCGGACGAAATTACACGTATGAAACAAAAAGATGAAGTACTGATTGGTGAATACGTATTTACCTTGCTAAAAAGCGGAGAGCGAGATACCTATATTCCTAAACAAAATGTTCAAACCATATGCCCTATTCTTTTTGATCCCGGCAGAGATCTGGCTCTTCCCTATATCTATAAGTCGCATTCTGAAATTCCCACTGTTGGGATAAAGGGACTTGCGCTCATGGAGAACCATCAATACAGCGGTGTTTATTTAAATAAAACAGAATCCAGTTTAATGCTGTTGATGAGTAACCAAAAAGGAAAAATCGCCCGTTTTACGAAAAAAGTGAAACCATCAGAAAAGAACCGGATCAGTCAATATATAACGATTGATGTTTTGGATGAGAAAGCAAAGTTACAAATCCAAAAAACAGCTTCAGGAAAAATAAGGGTTCATGTTCCACTTCAATTGAAAGTTGAAGCCATTGAGTACCCTATCGATCATCTTATAGATAAAAAGACTGTTCTTGCTTTGAACAAAAAGTTGTCTGGTATTCTGACCAAGGATGCGAACCGTACTCTTAACAAAATGCAAAAAGCCAATTCAGACACGCTGGGTATTGGCCGTGAATTGATGGCATACCATCCCGATCTCTGGAATAAAACCGACTGGGAAAAAGATTACCCCGAAATTGACCTTTCCGCAAAAGTTACGGTAAATATTGTGGATCACGGAATCATCAATTAAAAAACGCACTTGGTTAATGACCAGGTGCGTTTTAGCGTTTTTTCTATGTTTGTTCGATGGCTACCCTGCTGCCGTTGCCTTCTCCGTTGGCCGGAGTCACTATCAGCTTTTTCGTCAGCCTGGCTTTTAACTCGGGAACGTGTGATATAATGCCGACCGACATGGCATTCATGTGAAGTTTCTCCAGTGCCGTAACGACCGTATCCAGCAGTTCCTGATCAAGCGTTCCAAAGCCTTCATCCAAAAAGAAAAATTCCAGCGGGTATTTGCCTCTCAGCTGAATCTGGCTGGAAAGCGAAAGCGCCAGCGCCAGTGAGGTCAGGAATGTTTCACCGCCGGACAACGTGGATACCGGGCGCTTCACTCCGCCATTGGCATCATCTCTGATAACAAAACCGTTGGACGAATCAACCTCAATGGCATATCTTCCCCTGGTGAGCTGTCTGAGACGATTGGACGCATCTCTGGACACCTGGATTAATTGTTCCTCAGCTACATACTCCACAAAACTGTTGCCCCTGAACACGGCTTGAAGTTTGCCAAGCGTCTTCAGCTGGTCTTCTGCTTTCTTTCTTTCCTTTTCCAGCATTTGATAACGCTCATGCTTGGTTTCTAGCGTTTTGTGATATTGTCCTGTTTCACCCAGTTGTTGGACAGCATGGTGCAGCTCTTCTTTGACAGCCTTCAGTACCGAGCTCAAATTGTTCCATTGCTCTTCTGTTAAGGTCCGTCCGTTCAGCTGTCCCAGCAATTTTTCTTTTTCCGAGGCATTCCGCTTGCACCCGTCAAAGTGCTTTTCAATTTTCGTCTGCCATCCTTGCTGCTCCACACGATTTGCTAAACTTTTTCTGAGGTCCTGCATATCCGCAAAGGGAGAAGAACTTCTTTTTTCCTCCCAAAGCGCCAGGGCTTCTTTTTTCCGTTGACTGCTTCTTTCTTTTGCATCCTGCGCAGAACGCCAATCCTTATCCAGAAGATGATAAGCATTGATTGCCTGCTGGCGCTTTGTTTCCAGCTGCTTTACCTGTTCTGTTAGTTGTGTGAGCCTGCTTTCTGTGGCAGCAAGCAATGATTTGCATGTTTCATCCCCTGCGATCCGCTTCACTTTGACGCGCAGAGCACGGCCGTCTTCGCGCAAACTCGCAAGTTCCGATTCAAGTATTGCCATGTTTTTTTCAATTGCTGCACTCTGCTGTCTGCACGTTTCAATGATTTTTTCTTTTTCTTCAATAAATGGAACGGATTTAACTAATCCTTCCTCAATTTTTTCCCGCTGGGCATCGAGTGTGCGAATGCGCTCTTTTTCTTTATTCACTTGATCAATTGGCAGCTCGGAAAATTCCTTTTGCCACTCATTTTGAAGGGCACCAACGGTTTTTTCTGCTTTTTCCAGCCTTTGACGTCGTTCCCGGGCTTCTTTTTCAGCAGTCGAAAGCTGGGCTTTTACCGTCGCTTCTATTGAAGAAAGCTCTCTGTATTCTGTGCCGATTTTTTTCACGGCTTCGTCTGTTTCAAGAACGTCCTGTCGCAGCTCTTTTACCTTATTGACCGTTTGGGTCATCCATTCTTCCAATTCTCGGATTGATTGAGGAAGAGTGGGCGGAGAATGGGAAGAGAGGCTGCTGGCAGCGGCTTCAGGTTCCTCCATATAGTGCTGAAGGTTCTCTGATAATCGTTCCAGGGTGCTTTTCATCATGTAGATCTCTTTTTCCAAAAAGCCTGCCTGTTTTTGGACTTCCCTGACCTTGCTGATTTGTTGGACTGCCTCATGATCAGGTTCGTAGTGACCGATAGGATCGGGATGCTCGGTTGAGCCGCACACTGCGCATGGCTTTCCGGCTGCGAGCTGCTGTGACAGCCGGGATGCAAGCTCTCTTACCTGATCCTTTTCCCTTCTTTCTGTTAGCTGTTCTTCAAATTGACCTGCATGATAAGACAATTGTTCCTGGACATAACCAAGCTCAGACACCTCATGAAAAACCGCAAGAACCTTTGAACTTGATTGGTGAATTTTAGTTTCAAGGGTCTCTTTCCTGTCTTTAAACCGGTTATGCTCATCCATGGTAGTTTGATGGAGCAAATTGGCTTGATGAACTTCCTTTTGCGCTTCAGCTGCCTGCTTTGCTTCATACTCCATGTTCAAAGCTGCTTCTTGTGCCCTGTTGATTCGGTCCCGTTCCGTTGAAGAAACAATCGTTTCCTTCAATTGTCTCTGCAGTTCGTTCTGCCTGTCGACCGCTCTGTGCAGCAGCCTCTCAGCATCCTTTTGTTTGGAAACGACCACTTCAAGCTTCTGAAGCTGTCCATTCAGCTGCTGTTCCTTTTCACCTGCTGCCTGCTCCTTCGTTTCGGCTTCCTTTTCCATTTCGATAGCCGAGAGAAGCTGCTCACGCTTGGAAATAAGAGAAGGCTCATGTTCTTCTTTTTCTTTTTTTGCAGCTTCATACGTTTCTTGAGCATGATCAGAAATGCCTTTAGCTTCTTCGGCTTCCTGTCTTAATTCTTGTTCTTTTTTAGTACAAGCCTCTTCTTCCTTCTGAGCTTTTTCAGCTTCCTCGCCATATGGTTTCAATAAATCGGCAAGCCGTGCCCGCTCCAGGTTTTGTTCAAGCACTTGAATGTGGCCTGCGTTTTGCTGGAGACGTTTTTCTTCTTCTTCAACCTCTTTTAAATACTCTTGCGCCTGCCATACCTGCTTGTTCTTTTCGTATTTCTGTTCCTCTTCCTCAGCATGGCTCCTTTTGCGTTCTGCCTTTTCCCTTGCCTCTTTCCATGCTCTTTCAGCTTCATCCAAGGCTTCTTTGGATGCATCGCCCAGGCCCGCCTGCTCGGCAGCCAGATGTTCCATCGCCGTTTTGGACTTTTCCACACGCTTTTTTAGCTTTTGGTTTAATTGGTCTCCGTATTTTTCAAGCTGAAACAATCGCTGAAGCATTTGTCTCCGTTCTGCGCCCTTCAGGGATAAAAATTCTGCAAACTTGCCTTGAGGCAGAACAACCGCCCGGGTGAAATCTTCGATTGTGAGTCCCAGGAGCTCCTGAACCTGCTGGGTAACCTCCCGTTCCTTGTCTGCCTGCACTGTCCACTCACCGTTTTTCATGAAAAGGAGCCGGCAAGTGCTGGTACGGATCGTATGATCTCCGCTCCGCTTGTAGTTTCGCTCAATCTTGTATCGGGATAAGCCATCCTCCGCTCCCAATTCAAAGGTAAAGGCCACTGACAATGCGTTCTCGGCATGGTTCATAATTCCCTGTGTTCCGCCTGCTGCCCGCTCCACTTTGCCATACAGCGCGAGCGTTATCGCATCGAGTATGCTCGACTTGCCGCTTCCGGTCGGACCGAAAATACCAAAAACCCCGCCGCCGCAAAGCTGGTCAAATTCAATCGTCTGTTTTTCACGGAAACTTTGAAGTCCTGCCACCTGTAATCCTACGGGCCTCATTCTGCCGCGCTCCTTTCCTCATCCTCGTCAGAGATCAACTCGAGAAACAAGGACAGTACGTTCTCGTCCGGCACTCCGCCCCCTGTTTGCCGCTCATAGAACGTTTTGAACAGCTCATCAATGGGGAGGTTTTTTTGCACCGACCGCTCCTGCTTCTGTGCGCCTTCAAAAACGGGTTTAATATGAATAATTCCTTTATGCGCTTTCCGGATGGCCTGAATATCCTCCATGGCAATGCTGTCTGTTACCGTAACCGACAAATCTACCCACGCTTTGCCCGGACAAATTTCTTCCAGCCATTGATGGACATCTGCTATTCCGTTGGCATGATATACGACTAAAGGCTGGCCGCATGTGAGGGGTATTTCTCTGACAGACGCTTCCTTTCCCGGTTCGAGATCCACTATGGTTACAGACTTTGTATGCCCCGCTTCAGAAAAACTGTAACTCAGCGGGGAGCCGGAATAACGGGCGGCTGTTTTTGCCCTCTTGACATTTTGCGGACGGTGAAGATGCCCGAGCGCAACATATTGCGCCTTTTCGGGAAGTGTTTCTGCCGCAACGGTATAGGCTCCCCCAATATGTACGGGACGCTCAGAGTCACTTTCGTTGCTTCCTGCAACATACAAGTGACTCATCGCAATATTTACGGCCCCGGGATCAAATTCTTGAACCATCCTGTTAAAGTACTGCCCGACCCAGTTGTCATATTGATTCCGCAAATGCAATTCCTCTCCCGTATCTGACAGAACTTCCTTCAGACGGGATTCCGACGGATAGGGCAGCGCACAAATATTGAGCCTTTCCTGTGTTCTTTCAATTCCGTAAGAATAAAGCTGCGTTGTCGGAAGACCCACAAGTGTGATCCCAAGGTTCCCGGACAACGGAGAAGAAGCTGCCAGCCGGTCAGGATGATCATGGTTTCCGGCAATGGCAATCACAGGACGCCTGCCACGGTCACTGAGCCTGGCCATTCCGTCATAAAACATTTGCTCCGCCGCCGCGGGCGGATTTACTGTATCAAATACATCGCCTGCCATAATAATGGCGTCCACCTTTTCCTCTTCTGCAATCTGTACCAGTTCATCAAGGAACTGCTGCTGTTCTTCCAGCCTGCTGCGGCCTTCCAGCGTTCTTCCCAGATGCCAGTCAGCCGTATGAAGCAGCCTCATTGCGCATCCTCCTTTTCCCGTTAAAACTCTAGTTAACTTTTAATAAATGGCCCCCATCAAAGAAATACAAATAGCTTTCCTTCACAGGCTTCCTCAAAATCCGTTCAATGGCCTTGCTGTACAATTCAAGCTGGACCCTGTACCTTTCAAGCAGAACGTGCCTTGCCCCTTCAAATCCTCCTGGGAAACGGTTTGTAATGGCATCTGTTTTATAATCTATTAAGATAAAACCATCATCTTCAGGAACAAGACAGTCAATAACCCCTTGTACAAGGATTCTTTCATCACTGGCCATTTCACCCCGGCTCAAGGCGGCTTCCTCCACAGGAAGAGACATGTTAAATGGCATCTCCCGGACCACTTCCGGTGCCTGTACTACTTTTTTACCGATTTCCGTATCAAAAAAAGCCGAGATGGCGCCGACATCAATGTGATTGGCCTGTTCCCTTGTCAGCAGCTCCCTTACCACCATTTCTTCCAGCAATTCCTTTACAATATCGGGAGTCACCGATTGTGACAAATCCATATGCTGCATAACCGCATGCATGGCCGTACCCCGTTCGGCAGCTGTGAGCGTTTTTTCCTGCATGAACCGTGGACGGCTCGCTTGGGTGGAGGAAAATCCACCTGTCAGTTTTCTGCCATTGTATTCATCATCAATATATTGATACTGCCGTTTAAGCTCGGTCACCGACTGTTTGGACATGGTGGCGGTGGATGCCTGATGCTGGTACTTCCAGTTCAATCGCCGTTCCACTTCTCCTAGTTCCCTGGAATGGATCGCAACCGGTTCATAGTGCCGGATGGTTGAAAGAATATCTTCCTGAAGAGCTTTTCTTCCTTCACTCTCTTCTTCATATTGAGCGGCATCATAGGTCATAACCTTCCATTTAGCAGGATCTGTATATACTTCTCCCTGTCCGGTGTGCGCAGCTTGAAGCAGCTTTCTGAGCTCCCTGCCATCCTTATGGCGGATAACAGCACGGCCGATCCAGTCAAGGTACGTTTTCGCCTGAGAGCGTTCATAATCCGGCAGCACCCAGTCCCCGCTTTCCAAAACATCTGCCCATTGGCCAACAGACTTTTCCATGTCGTTAAGCGTACCGAGAAGAAAAAGCTTTTCCTTTGCCCGTGTCAGGGCAACATAAAGCACCCTCATTTCTTCTGCAAGCAGCTCCATTTTCTTTCTTCGCAAAATGGCCAGCTGAGGAAGGGTCGGATAAGCCACTCTATAGTTTGGATTGATATAGCGGGTACCCAGCCCCAGCTCTTTATGAAGCAGCACGGTTTCTTTGAGGTCCATCGTATTGAACTGCTTATTCAAACCCGCAGCAAAAACAACCGGGAACTCAAGGCCTTTACTTTTATGAATGGTCATCACCCGGACCACATCTTCCTGTTCTCCAAGCGCGCGGGCAGCTCCAAGGTCTCTTCCGCGGTCCTGCATCCTTTCTATAAAACGAAGGAAGCGGAAAAGCCCGCGGAAAGACGTTTTTTCATACTGCCTGGCACGGTCATACAGCGCGCGTAAGTTGGCCTGGCGCTGTTTTCCTCCAGGAAGGCCCCCGACAAAGTCAAAGTACCCTGTTTCTCTGTAGATCCGCCAGATAAGATCAGCGAGTGAGCCCTGTCGCGCAGCCTCTCTCCATTGGTCCATGCTGTTTTTAAAATGGGCGAGCCGGTTAAGAACATTTTCATCTTCCCCGCTGTTCAAATACTCGGTGAGAGCATCAAAGTAGGTTCCCTTGCGGTCGGCAAGACGCACGGATGCCATCTCATCTCCCGTTAACCCGACGATCGGCGATCGCAATACAGAGGCTATCGGAATGTCCTGCAGCGGGTTGTCAATCACCTTCAGCAAAGACAGCATGATATTTACTTCTACTGCTTCAAAGTACCCAGTCGACAGCTCCGCGTAGGCCGGAATCCCCTGCCGTTTAAATTCCTCCAGTATAATCGGTGCCCATGTGCTGGTGGCACGAAGAAGAATGACAATGTCCTTGTATTTCACCGGCCGCATTCCTCCGGTATTTTTATCAAGCACCTGATACGGCGCTTCTCCTTCAGTCCCGATGAGCTCTTTGATCTTTTCAGCCATCACCCTTGCTTCAAGGATTACGGTTTCACTGTCCGACTTTTCGCTTTCGCCGGTTGCCTCTCCGCCTTCATCCATTACTGGAGAGCTTTTATTGATCAGGAGAAGTTCAGCTTCTGCACTCCCTGCTTCAGGATAATATTCTGCACCGAAAGACAAGGCAGCTTCACTGCTGTATTCAATTTCGCCAACCGACTCATTCATGATTTGCTTGAAAATATAGTTCGATGCATCCAGCACCTCTGTTCGGCTTCGGAAGTTTTTTGCCAGATCGATCCGAAGACCTGAACCCTCACCCGGGAGTTTGCCAAATTGCTTGTATTTTGAAAGGAAAAGACCGGGCTCTGCAAGGCGGAACCGGTAAATGCTCTGCTTCACATCGCCTACCATGAACAAATTGCCCGGAGCTGTATTTCCTTTGCTCACAAGCCGGACTATCGTTTCCTGAACCAGGTTGGTGTCCTGATATTCATCCACCAGCACTTCCACAAAACGGTTCCGGTATTCCTGCGCTGCCGGGGTGGGCAGAGGATGCTCAATCGTTGAAGACGGCTGTTTCAGGATTTCCAGGCAAAAATGTTCCAGATCACTGAAATCCAGCAATCCCTTTTCCTGCTTTTCTCTTAAAAACCGGCGGCCGAATTCCTGTACAAGTTCAACAAGACATTTAACGACAGGCGCCATTTCCTCCAGATGGATTACATAGGATTCAGGCGGCCTGCTGAAAAGGTCATCTTTTATGGCAGTAACCCTTTTCTTCACCTGATCCCGCATTTTTTTCACGTTTTCTTTAATGACAGGATCCACTTCTTTTCCGCGGACCTGCTTCATCGTGGCGAACGAACCGTCACTGAATACATCATACAGGTGCTGCCACGATTGTCCCGCCGCTTCTTCCAGGCGTTTTAAATAGACGAGGTCATTTTCGATGGTCTCGCCATATGGCGCCGGCCCTTCCGGTGAACGGGCGGCTTTTAACGCTCGTTCCAGAACATTACCCAAACCGCTCAGCTGCATCGCAACATCCTCAAGCAGCTCTTTTGTCCAGGGCAGATCATCAATGTTCTCTGCTTTCACTTCATACTGGGCAGCCATTTGATTCAGCCAGAGATCCGGGTCCGGATGGCTTCTCGAAAAATCATACAGTTTCAGGATGAGGCGCTGCAGCTCTGCATCATTGCGATCTGAGCTGTAGGCATCGACCACGTTAAAGAATACCTGGTTATCTTCTTTGCTGTACTCCTCCTCAAACAGATCTTCGAGGACTTCCTGCTTGATCAGCTCCGCTTCTGTATCGTCGGAAATCCGAAACCCGGGATCCAGGTCAATCTGATAGTAATACTTTCTCAGCACTTCAATACAGAAGGAATGCAGGGTTGAAATAGAGGCTTTATTCAGCAACCCAAGCTGCCTTCGCAGATGAAGGGAAGCGGGATGGAGGGAAAGCTCCTTTTCAATCGCATCCCCGATCCTTTTTCTCATTTCAGCCGCTGCTGCATTCGTAAAGGTTACAATCAGCAGACGGTCGACATCCGCAATTTCTTGCTTGATCATCGTGATAATCCGTTCAACAAGCACCGCTGTTTTACCCGATCCTGCGGCCGCGGCAACAAGAATATCCTGTCCTCTCGCCTGAATGGCCTGCCACTGATCATCCGTCCACAGACTGTCTTTTGGCTTATCAGCAATTTTGATCATTCCTCTTCTCCTCCTTCCTCACGCATTTTGGCCAGAATTTCATCATCGCTCTCCTGCTTTAACAGGCGATACTGATTTTCTTCCAGTGACTGATCAAACTGGCATACCGACCTATAAGAACAAAATGTACAAGGCATTTTATTTTTCATTTGGTACGGCGCTATATCAATAACCCCTTCGGTAATGTCTGTGCCTACATCTTTGATCACTTTGCGGACATACCTGGTCATGGACGTGAAGTCCTCTTCCGTCGCAACCGATGAATGCGTCGGATGGAAACCTTTTGACGTCAGGGAAACAGGAATTATGTCCGATTTTTTTTCAAAGGCAGTATCCATCAGCTGAACGGTTTCCGTATCCGCCAGCACCAAACCTTTCATCTTAAACCGTTTGAAAAGCTCCTGCTGAATCTCTTCAAAGGTGAGCAGCTTCTTCTGTGACAATAACGGATTATGAATATGAAAATACAGTACTCCCGCAGGATGAGCTTCTTTTCCAAGCCAATCCACGGAATGGCTGATCACCACGTCCAGGTAGGTCAGCATTTGCAGGGCAATCCCGTAATACACTTCAGACAGGTTTAAACCGGTTGAGCTTGATTTGTAGTCGATGATCCGGAGCATCAGCCCTTGTGATCCTTCCGCTGAATCCACACGATCGATCCTTCCGATAATCTCCATGGATGTTCCGTTCGGAAGTGTATATTTAAGCGGCGGCAGCGGCTGCTGGTTTCCAAATCCCAGTTCAAGGCCAACCGGTGAAAACCCGCTCGCCCGCGCATGCTCGCTCAGCATATGGGAGGCTCTGCCCACGATATCGCTCAGTTTGTTTTTGATATAAAGATGGCGGCTCGTTGAAAGCAGAATCTGGCTTTGCAGTTTTAAAGCAAGACGATCCACCACTTCACCTGCAACTCTGTAGCAGTCCTTCATAGACAGATCACGCCAGCTCATCTGATGATTCCCCAGGTAATCGTCCATGTTCTTTAGCGCCGCATGAAAAAGCTGGCCGATATCGGGAGCTTCAAGCCGGTACAATCTTCGTTCCTGAAGTTTCAGCCCGTAGGAAAGAAAATGCGAAAACGCACACGAATTCTGAAGCTCCATTCGTGATACGCTCGCCGTGATCGCGTCGCCATATAATTCTTTCGTGACGGAAGAAGACAGCTTTTTCTCCTGGTTATAATAAAAAAGACTCCCAAGCACCGTTTGACCGAGCCGCTTCCATTGGTCTTGTCCCGTCGTCCAATTGTAAACATCCCACCACAGTCCTGAAATCGGGTATCCCTTCTTCCATTCCCGCAGCTGGGTGTTCAAATGGGAAATCGCTTTTTGGGGACGTTGAATGTATGAGAGGTCATTTCCGTACTCCGGGTCATTTTGGATGAAGCTTTCCGGAATCCCCGGAAAGAGCGACTTGACCCTGTTGATCACCATGGATGGAAGAAGGTTTTTCCCTTCTTCATCAGCAAGCGGATAATAGATATACAGCTTGTCCATCGCGTTCGTCAGTGACAAATAAATGAGAAACTGCTCATCAAGGAGCTGCCGCCTCGCTCCCGGGGCAAGCGCCACTCCGTTCTTTTCGAGCAGATCACGATCATCCTCAGAAAGGATGCCATCGTCCTTTGGCTTGGCGGGCAGTATTCCGTCATTGACACCAAGCACAAAATGGCATTTTACTCCCGAATAACGGGACCGGTCCATGGTGCCGGCGAGGACTTGGTCGATGGCCGGGGGAACGAGCGCGAACTTCAGGCTTTCCAAGCCGGTATCGAGCATTTTGATCCACAAATCGAGCTTAACCGCCTCGCTCCCTGTAATTTCAACCATTTCATCCAGGAGCTCAATAACCGCATCCCAAACCTGGTCATGCTCACGGGCCATCCGCAGTCTTCCTTCTTCCTGCGCTTTGCGGCTGAGCCGCTCCAATTTATCCGGAATGTGAAGACGCTCCAGGTAAACAAACAGCACTTCACAATAATCCCTTACCGTTTCCGCCTGTTTCAGGTCCCGGGAAAGCTTATCCAGCGGCGACACAATCATATACCGGACTTCATTCAGTACTTCCTGCTTTTGAACCTCTTCATCCGTCTGAACGAATTGATGCTCTTCAAGTGCCTGAAAACGCTGCACCTTCCATGGCTTCTTATCCTTCCACCGGGGACCCTGAATGCCATAAGCGAGGACATAGTTTTCCAGCTCATCCATTTCATGCCGAAGTTCAGTGAAGGTATACTCGCTGTTTTCCGGATACAGCAGATCCGTCTTCACAGCGCGGAATACAGATTCATACCGCCAATTCGCCGTGACCGTTTCCAGGGAGGAGCGGATCAATTCAATGAGCGGATGATGCAGCATTGGTTTCTTTTGATCCAGGAAGACAGGAATCTCGTACTCTTCAAAAACAGTTTCAATCAAATCCTGGTACTCATTCATGTTTCGGATGGAAAGGGCGATGTCTTTGAATCTATATCCCTTATCACGAACAAGGGTAAGAATTTCCCGTGCAGCTCCCTCCACCTCTGCACGACGGTTGACAGCTGAGGAAATGAATATATCATTTGAAAATCCAAATTCCAGCGCGGGCCGCTGCTCATACTGGCTTTCCAAATGGGCGAGCGACGGGCTCCCTTCAAACCTCGGGCACTCCTTCAAGAATACCGGCTCCTCTTCCATCACATTTTCTTCCTTTGCGATCTTGCGAATAACCGAGCAGGTCTTTTTTGGTGTGTAGAAAAGGTCGAGATCATGAGGATTTTCAGCGCTCCTGCTGTCATCAAGAGTCAGCGCCACGGTTACACGGCGGGCATGCTTAAGAAGCATGTTCAGCACTTCCAGTTCCTGCGGTGTAAACTGGTGAAAGCCGTCTATGTAAAAATCGGCCTGTTGGACGTATTCCGAGTGCGGAATCTTTTCAGCAAGAAGCCTTAAATAATCCTCATTGTCCATATATTTGTAAATTAGCGCCTTTTCCAGTTCACCATATATCAGGGCCAGATCAGAAAGTTTATCACGGAGCACACTTCCTTCCTCCCCACCCGAGAAACTCAGGAGAGTTTGTGCGTTCCATTCCAACTGTTCCGGATTCACACAATACCTCTTGAATTCCGTTATCATGGTTTCCATCAGCGAATAAAAGCCATTCTGTTCAGAAGCCTTTTTAAACACTCTAAGCTCCTGCTTTTTATTTTCTATAATCTTCCTCAGCATCATATTCATGCCCACACTTGTAATGTGAAGCCGCGTCATACCCCCGACATCGCCAAGGATCTTCCATGCCAGTCGGGAAAAACTGAACACCTGGGCACGCATCATTCCATCGAGACCAGGTGTTTTTGCCAATTCGTATTCTGATTGAAACGTCATCTGTTCAGGTACTAAATAAATAATCGGGGGGCCTTGGGGCTGTTCAAAAAGAGCATCTCTGATCTCTCCCAGACTGCGTTCCGTCTTCCCGCTTCCGGCCCTGCCGAGAATAAACCGCAAACTCATAAATTCACCTCTGTCAAACTGTTAATCTTATATCTATTATCTCATAAAACGGTCTGTAAAAGAATGATAAGGACGCTTCAAAAACCTGCTCCGTTGTCGGGTAAGGAGCAGGCGCTAACGTCTTCGTTTCCAATTTTTATACCATCTGTATCCGATCCGCACTGCATTTAAAACCGGGTAAGGAAGTTTAACCGGATATTTATATAAAAAAGGACGGTACACTTTATAGTAAGCTTTTCTTAAATCGTTCCATTTCGAGCATTTCTCACGTTTGCAAAAGTCAGAAACATCCACAATAATGCCACGGCCTTCCAGCAGCATAACGTTCTTGCCATGTACATCCCGGGGAAACAGACCAAGGCTCCGTGCGTACGAGAGGGCGTTATCCACATCCCGTATCACCATCTCCGGTATTCTAATTCCTTTATGGAGACAGTCAAACAGGGTTATTCCCTTGATTCTTCTGAGTATCAAATGACGTTCGCCATATCCGTAGCATTGAGAATAGGCAGGATGCTTTCCAAGTGTCTCATACACCAGGATCTCCTCCCGCAGACCTTCAGGATTCCTGCCGTAGATTTTAACCACGAAGTCCGGAAAACCGGGATGAAGAAAAACAGCTGCATAATTGCCGCAGCCCACCACTTTCCATGGGTCGGGATGAGAGAGCACTTCAACAGGATCGCCCGGGTCCCGGCTTACTATTTTTGTAACTTCCGTTAATTCCTCTGCCAGCTTCATATACGTTTTCATAGTTCACCTTGCCGATCATTCAGTTTCCCGTTATTTTCGCTCTACCAGCGTACCAAAAAGAAAGTGTTTCATCAGCAATTCTGCTTTATTTCGAAGGTGCACGTTGGGAAACCTCATGACTTCCTGATAGCCTCTGACAAAAATTTGATACTCGGTCATATCATCCACCGGTTTTCCATCGGCAACTTTAATTTTACGCTGCACCATCTCTTTTTTCACATCCCTCAGCTCAAAACTGATGGCGTTCATTACGTTCTCAACCAGCGTAATATAGGGCTGCCTTAATTTAAAAGATGACTGGGCGATCACTTTTAAATCCCGGTTGAAGATGGTCAGCAGCATAGGGTACATAATATACTTATCCACCAGTACGCGGTCCGTTTCATCACCATATAACATATTCCGCTTCCTCCATCCGCCTGAATCAAGCCGTGTTCTTAGCCACAGACAGGATATTCGATACCTTAAACGTCCGTATCTGCCTGCGCAGACAGCAAAAAGCGGTTAATGTTTCTTTGTCACAGGAAATGGGATAAACCCGGCGCTGAGTAAACTGGCCTCTGCCAGATTGATAAATGATCATAAAAGGATTCCGTTCAGAAACATAACGCGCCAGCATTGAATTCATAACAGCCACCGCCTTGTTCGTTATTTATTTACAGTATATGCGAACAAACGTTCTTTATGCAACTAGAAAAATATGCCTATCCTTCATAAGGATAGGCATATCGCTATGCTGCTCATACGTTTTGTAAAAACTTCTTTTGCTGCAGCGCCTGATGCAGGCTTCCGGCTATTGAAAACCCTTCAAAACTTATCCCTAAGGAAACCACCGTCTGGGCGAGTTCGGGGCGCATACCCGTCAATGTAACAGCCACTCCCAGGAGTTTCAGTGAAGTGATGACCTGAAACAGATTATGGGCAACCATGGTATCAATCACCGGTACACCCGATAAATCAATAAACAGGTGATCGATCTTCATCTCCACACATTCATTCAATACAATTTCCATAATAAGCTTCGACCGGTGGGTATCAATCGATCCGACAAGCGGCAGAATACCGACTGAATCCGTCAGGCGCACCACAGGAACCGAAAGCTCTTCCAGTGCTTCCCGGGCCATGCTGAGCAAATGATTGTTGTAGTCCACGTAGGCAACACTAAAGGAATAGACCACTTTATCCAGCAGTGGATCAATAATCTCTACAGCTTTCATCACCGTCTGACCCGTATACCCGTGCTTTGTCACTTCTTTACTGATGAAATCCAATATAGTTGTTCTGTAAAATCGTGTTGTATCAAGAGCAGTATCCAGCGACAATTGGATCTTCACCGCTATTTCTCCGCTTTTTTTGCCCCAGTCCAAAAACTTTTTTTCGGATTGGGCAAGGTCTGAAAACAGCGCCTCCCCTAAATAGTGAAACAGTTCGATTCTCCAATCAATCAAAAGCTGCTTTTGCTCATCATTCGGCGGATTGATTCCATTTTGGATTCTGTTTTTAGTAACAGTGGCCGCCAGTTCCTCTTTATGCTGTATAATGCAACTTCCAAGTTCCTTTAACTCTTTGTCCATAAATAACCCCTCATGTCTGGCTGTATGATTGTATCTTTCATCATACACTATTCCTGCCATCCAATAAAACTAAACAGAACAGAATGGGAAAATCTAGCTAACGCTGCTCTCTCGCCTGATCATATGTTCCAAGATACTCATCAATTTTTCCGTCATTCAACCAGGCGACCCGGTTAAACAGTTTGTTTAAAAAGTAACGGTCATGAGAAACAGCCGCTACCGTTCCGGCATATTCCTCAATCGCATCTTCGAGAACTTCTCTCGAATCAATATCCAAGTGGTTCGTCGGTTCATCGAGGAGCAGAAAGTTCACATCCTGATGGACCAGCTGGGCGAACCGGAGTCTGGTGTTTTCTCCCCCGCTGAGATCCTTTACCTTTTTAAACACATCCTGTCCGTAAAATAAAAACTTCGCCAAAAGATGCCTTGCCGTCCCATCATCAACAGCGACCGCATCACGAAAAGCAGATAGAACTGTATCTTCCGGCTGATAACTGATGCCGCTTTGCGAGAGATAGCCGAACTTAACGGATGATCCGACTTCGACTAATCCGGTGGTCTCGTGCTCCCCCATAATGGCTTTTAGCAGCGTGGATTTCCCTGTACCATTATTGCCCACGATCGCAACCTTCTCTCCGAACCTGATAAAAAGGTCAACCTGCTTTAAAACCTCTCTTTCTCCAACGGCCGTACCCATATCGATTAAAGCAAGAGCGTCTTTACCACTGCGGTCTTTCATTTGAAAGGCCATCTCTGCTTTTCTGCGCTGCAGGGTAGGCCGTTTGATCTTGTGCATCCGCTCGAGGGCTCGCTCCATACTGCGTGCACGTCGGTGCAGGTCACCATTGTCTCCTCTGACAGCCCATTCGCGCAGCCGTTTGATCGCTTCCTGCATTTTTTTAATCTGCTTCTGCTGCTCCTGATACTGAGCAAATTCAGCGAGAAGACGTTTTTCCTTTTCCTCTGAGAAGGCAGTATAGTTGCCGTGATAGAGGGTCAGCTGGCCATCCTCGAGATCATAGATCTTGTTAACCGTCCGATCCAAAAAATAGCGGTCATGGGAGATGGCCACCACCGCGCCCTTGTATTTTAGTAAATACTCCTCGAGCCATTCCATGGTACGCAAATCCAAATGGTTGGTCGGCTCATCAAGCAAAAGCAGGTCAGGCTCCTGCAGGAGAAGGCAGCCCAGTCCCACCTTCGTCTTTTCTCCGCCACTGATGGAGGTAAACGTATGGTCCTGAATTTCTTCCAGACCGAGCCCTTTTAGGATGCCGTTAATTTTGGATTCAATGGAATAGCCTCCCATCTCCTCGTAAGCCTCCTGCAGGCTGTAAAGCTGGTTCAGCCATTTTTGCAGTTGTTTTTCATCACAGTCACTTTTCATTTTTTCAGTTAAAGCATGGATTTTTTCCTGTATTTCACGCTGTTCGGAAAAAGACTTCATAAACACGTCGTACACCGTTGCATGAGCTGTTTGAACGGGTACCTGTTCCAGATAGCCCGCAGCCGCACCTTTTTTCAGGTGAATCTCTCCTTCATCCGGATGTTCGGCTCCTGTCAACAGTTTAAACAAAGTACTCTTTCCTGTGCCGTTACGGCCAACCAGGCCGATCCGGTCACCATCATGGACCTCCATGGATAAATTATTAAAAACCGCATGGCCGCCAAAGCTTTTTGACAGGCTGTTTGCAGAACATAGTATCATAGGTAACACTCCTTAAAATTGGTGGTTACCCATCCGAGTCAACCTAGCTGAAGCATCTTGCTGCACAGTTTTTTTGTGAATACAAAACAACCGAGTTTTTTGCCAAAGCAACAAAACCAAGTTTTTTGCAAAGCAACAAAACCAAGTTTTTTGCAAAGCAAAAAACCATGAGCAAGTACTCCTGCCCATGGTTCGTCCGTAATAAAAGGATGGGTATGGAAAAAACTTACTGATGTACGTTTATTGTATGAAAATTGGACAGACTTCTCCCGTTATCAGTCATTTCATGTGTTATCGAACGGACTTCAACTGTCAGCCAATCAACCATACAACGTACACCATTCAGCATCCCAAACCCTCCTTTCCTTTTTTTAGATACAATTATTATATCATCGTGAAAAGAATTTTATCAATAGCCATTTACAGAAAAGTTAATCTAGTCAGTCACTTGCCCACCATTGCTTTCAGCTCAGACTCAACGTCCTGGAGAAAGTGCAGAAAAGTCATTCGATGCTTCGTAAACGCACCCAGCAGATCGGTTCTTCTCGAAGGATCCAGCTGAAAATGGCCTCTTATCGTATGGTCCGGGACCCACCCATAGTGCCGGCACAGCCATGCGAAAAACCATACATACTGTTTATAGGCTTCTTTCCATACGATATTGCCTCCATAACACAATTCAACCCCTATTGCCCAGTCATTGGCATCAGAAGCAGTTTTCCTGACATGCCATGCTTTTTCACGCAGAGGGATAATCAACAGGATTTCCCGGTCATCAATAAATACATGAGGGGAAGCTTCCATATTTCTGCTGTTGAAATATCTGTAATTTTGCTGAGCCGTAGATCCCTCGTTTCCTGTCTCATGGACAACTGCATATCTTGGAATCCGGTTTCCTCCCGGCCGCTGCTTCCATCTCTGATCAAGCAGCTTAGTGGTCATTTCATATTTCTTTCCCATCCTCATCCCCCTTTTTCCCCTTTTACCTATAAGTAGGAAAAAAACCGAAAAAAGAGGCGTAAAAAAAAAGCCCTGGCTACATTTTTTTTATGTATCCAACGCTCTGTTCATGTATTCTCAATTTGCAGCAAAGACCAAGATCCAATAAATAATTCCCGCCAGAAATCCTATACCAAGCAATAAAAACCATAATGTGCTGTTTTTCATTGTCCAATTCCACCCCTGTTCATTTCCAATTCGAGAGTACCATATTAAAAAAGAGAAAAAAAGCGCAAATTCGGGCGATTTTGTGTCAAAAACCCATAAATGTTTGAGTAATTGCCGGGCAAAGTATACTATGTAAGTAAGAGTGTCGATAACTAATACTTATTAAAATGTAGAATAGGTGATTACTATGAATGATAACCGCACAAATAGAATCGCAGAACTCGAAAACAGCTTCCTGACTGTTTTTCGGACCTTTAGAAAAGACATCAACGACCTTTTCTCTGATGACGTGCCTTCTAATGAATTTGGTGTCCTTAATCTTTTAAAAGATAAGGAATACCTTACAGCCTCAGAGCTTGCTGGCGAAATGAAGGTCTCATCAAGCCATATTACAGGAGTAACCGACCGTTTAATAAAGAAAGATCTGATTACCAGGGAACGATCCCTGACCGACCGTAGAATTGTTTATGTGAAAATTACAGAAAAAGGTCAGGCAGTTGCTGAAAAGCTGTCAAAGATCCGCCATGATTATTATATAGAAAAATTCTCTGGGCTGTCCGATGAAGAAATGAAAAATATGATCGATTACTTAAACCGGATGGTGTCACAAGCGTAAAGAATAAAGGCAAAAACACTGAGTATGCGTGTTTTTGCCTTTTTTAAGAACCTTAATATTATTTGGAATACATGCTCCACATCCCTATATCCTGAAAACCCATTCGTTTATAAATGGAACCCGCCCTTGGATTATCATAGAACAGGCACAGGATCTTCCCTTCGTTCAGCACGTCTTCGCACAAAACAGCAGTACAGCGGCTCGCGAGCCCTTGCTGCCTGTAATCCACATGGGTACAAACACCAACGACCATTGCCGAGCGGGAATTCTCCGCCGTTGTTGCCGCGGACGCCACCATCTTCCCATCCTTTTTAATAAAGTATGACCGTCCGGTTTTGGTGGTCAAGGTTTGAACCAGACTTTCTCTCGCGGTTTCTCTCCTCTGAAATTCCTTGATTGAGTTATGCATTTCGATAATGTCATCAGCATCATCAACCGCAGCGTATGTAAGATCATCCCGGCCGAGGCCTTTCATGGTAAAATTCTTTTCCTCAAGCTCGGCAAAATATAGATCTTTTTTTGCAGTAAACGAGAAAACTGGTTGAAACTGTTCAACAATTTCCTTTTTCCCCGAGAGCATTTCAAGGGGCGGGCCATCCTTTATAACCTTTGAAAACCCTTCAGCATTGATTGACTCTTTTGCATAAGGAAGGTAGTTTCCAAAGTACCGGAGCATAATCCCCTTTATGTCCCCTCCATTCCCGATGTCCACCCAGATATCCTGAAAATCTGACTTGTAACCAAAATTCTCAATATCTCCGAGGATGAATAGATTCATCGCCTTTTCCTCATCAAGATAATCCACAATCCGTTGATTCAAAGTGTCGTCTGCTTTAACAATCATGCTGCTTCTTCTCCTTCATTGTTTTCATTGCATCTTAATACGGCTTCGGACCTGATACTGCAAGTTGTCTTACTTCCTCAAGCATGTTCCGCCTTTTTTCATCGCCTGCCAATATGACGTTCCCGAAATAAAGAGAATGGGTGGCTTTTATGCCGCAAAACTCAAAAATACTAACATTGCGCGCTGTGTCCATGGCATCATGCATCCCGTTTTCATCGTAGATTTCAGACGGTGTGCCTGTCGTGCAAATCGTAACAGCTGACTTGCCTTGCAGACGCGGAACAGGCTCTTCCCCGTCGAGCTCATACGCAAAACCGTAGCTGAATACGCGGTCTATATAACCCTTCAGCAAGGCAGGCATCCCGCCCCACCACACCGGATAGATTAAAGCGAGGCGGTCGCACCAGGCAATGTACTCCTGTTCTTTCAGGACATCCGCCTCATAACGAAACTCAAGCGAATTCTTGTATTCGCTTTCGGTCAGAACAGGCTGGAAGTCCAAATCATACAGATTTCTTACATCAACCGAGTGTCCGCTTTTCTCCAATTCTTTCGAATACACCTCAAGCAGGGCATGATTGAAGCTGTGACTCGACGGATGGCAGAACAGCAAAAGATGGTTCATCATGTCTCGCCTCCTTCCACACACCTATACGACATCGTCTTTTTAAAATCCTTTCTCCACTAAAAAAAGATGTTTGATTACCAATTTCAGGGGAATCTCTATAGAAACAGAGGAGGCTGAAAATATGGAAATGCTCAACAATGTAGAGCGTGCACTGCAGCTCTTTGCCCGTACCGGAATTGAATTAAAAGAAGCGATATCCAAGCTTTCGGAAGAAGAACAAATCCTGTTGAATAAGTCCTATCCTTTTGATGTACCCTTCAGTGAATTCTCCAACAAAATTGTAGAATGGAAAGAAGAAATCGACCGGCTGGCAGAAACCCGGTAACACAAAAAGCCGTCCCTGTACATAAATCATGGGACGGCTTTTGTCGTACTTCAAATTAAATGTGAAATAAAAATCGATGCCGTGCCAAAATACACGAGCAGCGAAAAAATATCATTAAGGGTTGTAATGAGCGGGCCGGAAGCCACTGCCGGATCCACGTTGAAGCGGTATAACAGAAGCGGTATTAACGTACCTGCCAGCGTACCGATAATTAAGGTTAAAAACAACGAGCTTCCAACCACCAGGCCGAGGATCGCATTTCCCTGCCAAAAATAGGCGACCATCGCAATGAGGATTCCACATGTGGTGCCTATGATCAGTCCTACACCCAGTTCCCTCATGATGAGGCGCGCAACCACTTTTTTATCAATATCATTTGAAACCAGTCCACGGACAACAACCGCCAGCGATTGTGTCCCGGTATTCCCGGTCATCCCTGCAATCATGGGCATGAAAAAGGCAAGAGAAACAACTTTTGAAAGGGTGCTTTCAAAGGCAGAAATAATGCTCCCGGAGATAATGCCAATAAAAAGGAGCAGTATCAGCCATGGCAGCCTCCTGTAGGATGCCACAAAAGCACTCGTATTAAAATCAATTGATTTACCGGAAGCGGAGAGCTTCTCGATATCTTCATTTGCCTCTTCAATTAAAACATCGAGTACATCATCCACCGTTACGATCCCTAAGAGCACATCATTTTCGTCAACGACCGGGACTGCGATGAAGTCATACCGTTCAATGGTCCTTGCTACCTCCTCCTGGTCCATTTCAGCAGGAACTGAAATAACACGGGTGAACATCACATCTTCAATCTTCTCATTAATATCCGCAAGAAGAAGATCCCGGTAGGATACGACTCCGGCAAGCTGCCTTTCTTCATTAATGACATACAGATAATAGATGTTCTCTGCAAAGCCCGCAAATGTCTTCAGTTTTTCAACCGCATCCCGTACGGTAAACATTTGCGGAATCCAAACAAAGCGGTTAGTCATTATCCCGCCGGCGCTATCAGCCGGATACTGCATAAGAGATTGAACCGTCCGGGATTCATCCGCCCTCATGGATGCAAGAAAATCCTGAATTTCATCAAATGAAAAATTGCTCAGCAGGTCGGCCAAATCGTCATTTTCCATCTCGTTCATGATATGGGAAGAACGCTCAATGCCCAATTTGTGCAGAATTTCTACCTGGAGATCACTGTCAAGCTCCTGAATAAGGGCGGCCAGCTGTCTGGTCGTGAGGAAGGTGAGAAATTTATGCCGGTGTTTTTCCGGCAGCGTTTTATAGACTTCCGCGATGTCATATGGATGCAGTTCATCCATTAATTCCTGAAATTCTTTTTTCCTCAGTTCTTTCAGGCTTTTAATCACAAAAAGCAGAATCTGATTTTCCGTCATTTCCTTGAACACGAATGTCACCCCCTTTGTTAATGCTCCTATTATATAAGAATCTCCAAGAAACTGCGAATGCAACATGAATTTTATCATGATTTGCAGGGTTGAATCTTATTGAAAACTTGGGGTATAATCGAAACAGCATAAAAAGAACGCAGTAACTGACGAGAGCGTGTGGAATTGACCACAGGGAAGCTGCAAGCATCAACCTAAAAAGCCGTTCGTCTGGGCAGGGGGTAAGGGATCAGTGTATCTATTCCTTGCCCCTTTTCTATTCTCAGGAGGTAATCAGAGTGGAAAACAAGCTAATACTCAATGGCACACGTGTCGCAACTGATGTTAAAGAACAATTAAAGGGCAGAGTGGAAGATCTGACAAGCCGGGGCGTTATCCCTTGTCTGGCCACTGTGCTTGTAGGCGATGATCCGTCGTCGGCCACCTACGTCAAAATGAAAGGCAACGCGTGTGAAAAACTCGGCATCATTTCCAAAAGGATTCATCTTCCTGCGGAAATTACAACAGAAGAGCTGTTAAAAACCATTCAAGAGCTCAATGAGGACGAAGAAGTGCACGGAATCCTGCTGCAGCATCCCGTACCTTCACACATCGATGAGAGAGCGGCCTTCGAAGCCATTGACATCGAGAAAGACGTGGATGGTGTCACGAGCTGGGGATTCGGACAAACATCATTCGGCTTCGGAAGCTATCCGTCCTGTACTCCAGCTGCCATCATGGCGATTCTGGATTATTACGATGTTCCGATTGAAGGAAAACATGCGGTTGTTGTCGGCAGAAGCCCTATTCTTGGAAAACCGGTTTCCATGCTTTTGCTGAACCGCAACGCTACCGTGACCACCTGCCATTCCCGCACACAAAACCTTCCAGAGATCGTTAAGCAGGCAGACATTGTCGTAGCCGCGGTCGGAAAACCGAAGTTTATTAAAGGTGACTGGATCAAAACAGGAGCAGTTGTCATGGATGCCGGTTACAATCCGGGCAACATTGGTGATGCGGATTATGAAGAATGCGAAAAAAACGCAGGAGCCATTACTCCGGTTCCCGGCGGAGTCGGTCCTGTGACCATCTCTATGCTCTTGAAGCATACAGTTGATGCTGCCGAGAAGAAGTTAAATCAATAATAGAAAGAAAAAAGATCCATGCGCCGGAACGCATGGATCTTTTGTTGTGCATTTATTAATTTACTTACGAGTGCTTTGGCGGGTAAACCACGTAAAATGGCGGTATTCGGAAGAGCCCCGTTCTTAAAGCATTCCTGGTTTACTGTGCTGTCAAAATAAGCGGTCCATCTTTGGTTATGGCCAGGGTATGCTCATATTGTGTGGACAGGGAACCATCAAATGTTCTTGCCGTCCAGCCGTCTTCATCAATTTTCACATAGCGTTTGCCGGTGTTTAACATTGGTTCAATCGTCAGTACCATTCCTTCTTTCAGCAGCGGACCGGTTCCTTTAGGGCCAGCATGCGGAACCTGAGGATCCTCGTGCATCGAACGGCCGATGCCGTGGCCGATAAATTCACGCACGACCGACAACCCCTCACTTTCAGCATATTGCTGAATCGCATGCGAAATATCACCGATCCTGTTTCCGATCACCGCCTGCTCAATGCCGAGGTACAGGGATTTTTCTGTAACTTCCAGCAAATGGCTTGCCTTTTCCGAAACATCGCCCACTGTATACGACCATGCGGAATCTGCAAGCCAGCCATTCAGATTTACAACCATATCAATTGTTACGATATCTCCGGACTTCAGTTTTTTCTTATTTGGAAAACCGTGGCAAATAACATCATTTACAGATGCACATGTAGCGAAAGGATATCCCTGATAGCCTTTTTGCTCGGGGCTAGCACTATTCTTCTTTAAAAAACGCTCCACAAACGTATCGATTTCGAGCGTTGAAATGCCCGGTTTGATGATTTTTTTGATCTCCTTGTGGCACTCTGCCAAAAGTGTTCCTGCTTCATTCATTTTTTCAATCTCTCTTTTTGACTTATAAATAATCATGTCTTTTCCTTTCCCATCCTGCAATATAAGTAGGTTAACTTACTATATTCTTTGTTTCTCCATTTGTTCCCTTGATTGGATGTTTAAAAACAGCGGCAGGCGCAAATCAATGATCGATTTACGCCTGGTGGCTTTGTTTCATTCTAGATTCCACGACCTTGCCTCCCAGCCAGAGAACAAGGATGCCGAATACGGCAAGTCCCAATTTTAACGGATTTTTGATTACATCCAAAAAGTCATAGCCAATAAAAGAAATAATTGCGATCATCACGAGTTTCCCAAGGGCCACCGACAGCATG
Organism: Fictibacillus fluitans; assembly: GCF_030418125.1. Classification (GTDB taxonomy): domain Bacteria; phylum Bacillota; class Bacilli; order Bacillales; family Fictibacillaceae; genus Fictibacillus_C; species Fictibacillus_C fluitans. Next base: position 948,884 of record NZ_JAUHTR010000001.1, read on the forward strand.
AAGGTCTTTTGGTTCACTCTTGAAAGCCCTGCAATCACATTGATTAACGCAGAAGGGGTAAATGGAAAACAATAAATGAGGAAAAGCGTTCCAAATCCATGTCGTTCCATCCATGCCAGCAGCTTCGCAATCTTATGATGCCTTGTGACAAAGTGAAGAAATCGCTTCTGTCCAAACTTTCGTACAAGAAAAAAGACGACCAGTGACCCCAGCACCGCACCCAGCCACGACAATAGCGCCCCCAGCCAAAAACCATAGGCTGCTGCATTTCCAGCTACGATAATAAACAATGGCAATACGGGAATGATCGCCTCCAGCAACGGGAGAAGCACGCCGGGCAAAAAACCTAAATCCCGGTATTGCTCTAAAAAATGCAGAATGTTTTCTTGCGTTAAATACGATTTCCACTCACTCCAATTCATAGCCCGGTCTCCCTTCTATATAGCATCATAATTTCCATTTCAGCTTAATTTAATCCCATGGCGGGTCTCTTTTATTTATCGCCAAAATTAGACAGACTTTTCAACTAGTTTACCATATTTCCGCCATTCGTCCTAGTAACACGTACCTGCAAAGCTTTAACTCCCCATAAAAAAACTCCCCAAAATGGGGAGTTCATTATTCATCCATCAATGCCTTATACACCTTTAAGTCCAGTTCCTTTGCCTTTTCGGCATTATAGGTTTTCTCATACCGGGGCTCCTGTACAATCTTCGCTCCCCAAAACATGCTTTCAAATACCTGCTGAACTTCCACTTCAATCTTCGCCAGTTTAAGAGGTACGCCTTCCATCTCATCTTCCAGTACTGCCGCAATTCCATTAATAGAATAGACGGTTTCCAGCCCGACAACGGTTAAAACAACCTGGGGATTCGCCTTAATATTGGCAATGATCCGTGAATTGGTCGTTACTGAAAACCGGATTCTTTTTTCATCGCAGCTTTTCACCCAGGAGATCGCGGAAACACCCGGGGCTTTTGAATCGGCTTCCACCGTTCCAAGCAGAACCAGTTTCTCTCCTTGTAAAAACTCAAAAAGCTCACTTGAAAGTTGTACAGGAATTTCCATTTTCGCCATGTCATTTGCTCCTTCTCATGTCACGAAATCCGGCTTTTGCTGTGCCAGTACCGCTTTAGACTGGACGACAGGCCGGCCCGATGAAGAGTCTATAAATTCAACGGCTTCCATAAACCAGCTGTCAGGCGCTTTATGGCCCCAGAATGTCTGGCGTCTCGGATCGTTAATATCCCATTTAACCGGCTCAAAATCAGGATCGCATGTCAGGTAGTCACCATTGTACAGTTCGATGCGATTTCCGTCCGGGTCCCGGATGTACAGAAAGAAAGCATTGGAAAGACCGTGTCGGCCCGGCCCTCTTTCAATACAGTCGGCATGCCCCATGCTCGCCAGCACATCACAGGCATGGATCAGGCTCATCGGATCGGACAGCCAAAAGCCAATATGGTGCAGACGCGGTCCTTCCCCATTCATAAAGGCAACATCGTGGACGGAGGGCTTTCTGTGCAGCCAGGCGGCCCAGATGCTGTCATCTGCCGTGGCTGTATATTCTGAACAGCGGAAGCCTAGTTCATCATTGTAAAAGGCTACCGTTTTTCCCACATCTGGGACCATGCAGTTTACATGATCGATTCTTTGCATCCTGGCGCCTCTGTACAAATCATATTTTTGCAGACATCGCTCCACCGTTTCCATTTTCGCAAAAAACTCCAGCGGTATTCCGTCCGGATCGGTCGCTTTTAATGTACGGCCTAAAGCTTTTTGGACACCTGCTTCTTCCCATTCCGTATAAAGGCTCTTGCTTTTGAAAAGGCTTTCGATTTTCTCCAGATCGTCTTCATGCCAAACTTTATATCCTATGGAGTGGACACCCGGCTTTTCTGCTTTTTTCAAAACAAGGCAATGGTGGCAATGTTCTTCCAGTCCTCTTAAGTAAATGTGCTGATGATCACTTTCAGTTTCAATAAAGCCAAGCGCATTAACATAAAAGTCACGAGAGATATTCAGATCCGTAACATTCATGACAACCCGGGCCACGCGAAGAATATTAAAATCCATGACACGCCTCCTTAAATACCGTCATAATTGTGGTTATTCGTTTTAACCCTGTTCAAAAACTCCTGAACCATTTCTTTATAGGGTTCCTTGTTAAACCCGTCATAGTAGATATTAGACATTCTTGCCGGGTCACCAAAGAAGTAATATTCATAAAGGGCTTGCCTGCCGCCGAACGAGCTCATGCATACGTCCCACGCGAGCCGGAAGAGCTGGACACGCTCATAGCCATTGATATTGGCACCCTGCGTATACCGATGCACAAGTTCCCCTATATCATCTGCCTGAAAATCAGCTTCCGTCGGAATTCCCATCAATCCGGATGCCCCGAGGATACGGACAATCTCCACCATACGCTGATACATCTTTGGAAACCAGTTTCTTGCCGCGTTAAGCGGTGCAAAATCAGGCGTCATGTTTCCGTAAGCATCAACAGAAGCATTTTGCTCGGCACGGAACATATGGGATCTCATCGTTTCAAGAATCAGCATCACCTCGGAAGCTTTCTCTTTTACATGAGGAAAAACATCAATACCAATTGCATCCATCATACTGAGGATAATGCCAAGAACAAATTCGGTTTTCACCGTATTCTTCGCAACTACCTGATGGGCCATATGCACGATTGCATTCGTCTCCACATAGGTGCGGTTGCAAATATCCGAACTTCCTCCAACAAAAACGCGCTCCCATGGGACTAGAACATTATCAAAAACGACAATGGCATCGCTCTCTTCAAACCGAGAGCTTAACGGATGATCCCATTGGTTTCTTCCCTGATCAAAGGATTCACGGCATAAAAATTTCAACCCTTCCGTATTGTTCGGAATGGCGAATGCCATCGCATAAGGATCGTCTTCAGAAGCCGCTTTATTGAGAGTGGAAGGAAAGACCACAATCTCATCCGTTACACCGCCTAGCGTTGCCAAAAGACGGGCCCCTTTTACGACAATCCCATCCTTATTCTTTTCTACGATTCTCGCAGACAGGTAGGGATCTTTTTGCTCGGACTGCTTTTTCGACCGGTTAGTTTGTGGATGAATGAGCGTATGGGTAAGACTTACATCATTTTCACGGCAATAATGGTAATAGTTTCGGGCATTTTCTGCAAACATGGGGTCTCCCTGGGCAAAAAAGGAGTCTGCAGTTCCAAACGCCATGACACTCGTATTGAGGTAGTCGGGTGTCCGTCCCATCATTCCGCCGGTATAGCGGGCCCACTCTGAAAACATTTCACGCCGTGCGATCAAATCATCCTTTGTTTTTGGTGCGATAAAAGACAGGCCCACCTTCTCTCCCGTTGTATCCGAGGTATAGAGCATTTTATCTCCTTTTTCGTGCTGGAGATCGAACAGATTAGCTATGGACCGCACAACATTCCGTAAGGCAGGGTGTTCGGTTACATCACTCACCCTTTTTCCATGGATCCACACATTGTTGTTTGCCGCTTTCAAACCATTCATATATTGTTCTCCCGTGCGTGCCGGCAATGTCGTTCCCTCCTTTTAAAAAATAGTTTGCTAACTTCAGGCTTTTGTACGGGCTGATGCCGCTTTGTTCTTTTTTCCAAACTGCTGAATGTGATGATCACCCACAGCCACATGGACGACCTTCATTTCTGTATAAAATTCAAAGGCATAGTGGCCGCCTTCTCTCCCGATCCCTGAAGCCTTGGAACCGCCAAATGGAATGCGCAGATCACGAACATTTTGGGAATTCACCCACAGCATACCCGCTTCCACTGCTCCAGCTACACGGTGGCCCCTCTTCATGTCACTGGTCCACACGTAGCCCGCAAGACCGTATGGAACATCATTGGCAAGCTCAATAACTTCTTCCTCTGTTTTGAACGTCATAACGGTCAAAACAGGGCCGAATATTTCCTCCTGTGCTACTTTCATATCGTTTTTCACATTTAATAGAAGAGTAGGCGCGACAAAGTTTCCGTTTGAAAGGTGTTCCGGAACCTGGCCGCTGTAAACTTCGCACCCTTCCTCGGAAGCAATGGCCAAATACCGTTTAACATTTTCATAGTGGTCTCTGTGAATAAGAGGGCCGACCTCCGTTTCCGCGTGAGACGGATCGCCCACAATGATATTCTGCACGCGCTCCTTGAGGGCAGTAATAAATCTCTCACTTATGGATTCCTGTACAAACAGCCGTGAATTGGCTGTGCATCTTTCTCCATTGAATGAAAAGATTCCCCATACACAAGCATCTAGCGCACGGTCAAACTCGCAATCTTCAAAAACAATGATCGGTGATTTGCCGCCCAGTTCCATGGAGTACCGTTTTAGGGAGTCAGCTCCATTCCTCATGATCTCGGAGCCCGTTTTTGTCTCGCCGGTAAACGATATGAGCTGCACATCGGAATGAGCCACCAATGCCGCTCCCGCCTCTTCCCCAAAGCCGTGTACAATATTAAAAACTCCCTGCGGAAGGCCTGCCTCATGAATGATTTCACTCAATTTGTGGGCGGTAAGCGGCGACCATTCAGCCGGCTTGAGCACAACCGTATTACCCGTGGCAAGGGCGGGAGCAACCTTCCATGTTTCCAGCATAAAAGGGGCATTCCATGGCGTAATCAGGCCGGCAACTCCTACTGGTTTTTGCATGGTATAGTTAATGAACTCATCATCAACATGATAAGCCTCACCCGACATCCGGTTTTTCACCATTTCCGCATAAAACCTGAAATTATCCGCAGCCCTGCCCACCATTTTTTTTGTCTGTGCAATCGGCAAGCCCGTATCAAGGGATTCCAGTTGGGCCACAACCTCAATATCGCGGTCGATCAAATCGGCAATCTTATTGATATATTTCATTCTTTCATTGAGCTTAAGCGTCCCCCACTCTCCCTTTTTAAAGGCTGTTTTCGCCGCAAGAACAGCGGCATTGATATCTTCTTTCATTCCTTGGGAAACCTGGTTTAATACCTCATTGGAATAAGGGCTGATATTGGCAAACGTCTCACCGGATTCCGAACTTACAAACTCGCCATTAATATAATGAGGCACCGGATCCTTAAGATTGCTGCTCATGAACCGCACCTCCTGCCGGTGTGTTCCTGCTTCGGCCATCAAGGATCCTGTTTTCCAGACTGCCAAGATAGTCAATCTCCAGCCGGACCGTATCCCCCGGATGAACATGGGAGATTCCTTTCGGTGTTCCGGTCCAGATCACATCATTTTTTTCCAATGTCATAAATGAAGAAATAAACTCAATAAGCTCTGCAATTCCATAGATCAAATCCCTGGTGTTCCCCTGCTGCCGCAATTCACCGTTTACATACGTGCGCAGCTCAAGGTTATTCACATCGGGAATATCTTCCGCATCCACAAAATACGGTCCGAGCGGCCCAAATGTGTCGTGGCCTTTGGCACGAACCGGCGGCCGGTACATGTTGTTGACAAAATCACGAACCGTTACATCATTGGCAATTGTGTAACCGCTTACAAAATTCAACGCATCACTCGCTTTTATGTTTCTTCCTTCCCTGCCGATCACCACGGCCAGTTCATTTTCATAATGCATGTAAGTTGCTCCGTCAGGATAATAAACAGGAGCTTTATGGCCGATTAAAGAACTGTTTGGCTTAATAAAAAGAACCGGCTCGGCAGGTCTTTCCAATCCGAGTTCATCGGCGTGGTCTGCATAATTCAGCGCCAATCCAATCATTTTATTCGGCTTCAAAGGAGGCAGCCAGACCTCTGCTTCATCCATCCCAATCAAGCGTCCACAATTCAGCAAAAGCTGATCATCCTGAACAGTTGCCGTTCTTTCACGCCCCTCAAAAATTACACGCGCATGCTTCATTGTGATTCACTCCCTATCTTGTTTAACAGTCCATAGCTGTTTAGTACAGTGCGGATTTCTTCCTGTATGCTTTGGGATGGCACATCCATTGGCAGCCTCAGCCTTGGCTTTATTTTCCCCATCATGCCAAGCGCGGCTTTTAGCGGGGCCGGATTGGTATCCCTGAACAGAACATCATTCAACGGCATCAATTCATAATGCAGCTGCGTGGCTTCTTCCACGTTGCCGGCTTCCCAGGCATTATAGACCTCAGCCACTTTTCCCGGCAGGATATTAGCCGTCGCACTGATATATCCTTTCCCGCCAATGGCAAGCATTGGATAACAGAGAAGCTCAATTCCGGAGAAAAGAAGAAAATCTCTTCCACAGTTCAACAGTACACGATTAACATGTTCAAAATCTTTGTTGGATTCCTTTACCCCAATGATGTTGGGACACTCTTCATTCAGCCTGGCCAGTGTTTTCGCTTCAAGATTGACGCCGGTTCTGCCCGGAATGTTGTAAACGATGAGCGGAATATCGACAGACTCAGCCACTGCTTTAAAATGCTTGAACAGGGCATGCTGGGAAGGTTTATTATAGTAAGGGACGATGACCATTGCTGCGTCTGCTCCCATTTCCTGGGCGGCTTTCGTTAATTGAAGCGTTTCCTTGTGGTTGGTTGATCCTGTACCAGGTACGAATGGCACCCTTCCAGCTACAGCAGAGAAAGCCGTTTCCATAACCTGCTCTCTTTCTGCCAATGTTAAAGAACTTGGCTCCCCTGTTGTACCCGTAACCGAGATGCCGTGACTTCCACTGTCAATATGCCAGTTAATCAGCTCTCTCAGCGTTTCAAGGTCCAGGCTGTCATCCTCCGTAAAAGGAGTAATAACGGGGGCTATTGATCCCTTCAGTTTTTGCTTTATTTCTTCAAACGGATGTGCATTCAACTTCATCTCTCCTTTAGTTATAGTCAATCTATCATCTATGTGTAATTTCTTAGCTCTCTGTCGTTCTTTTCCTCGAGAAATGCCTGTACCGTATTCAGCTTATGAGTTCGGACATAGGCTTCAATTTCCTCGAATGGCCTGGCATCCCTCAGCATATCAATGATGACTTCATGTTCCTCAATCGATTTTTTTGCACGTGCCGGTTTTGTTGCAGCTCCCATCTTCCTCACCCGGTCCAAACGGTTCCAAGTGGATTTAATATTTTCAGTCAAAAATTGATTAAGGCAAAATTCATACGTTAAGCTATGGAACTCCCTGTTGCAATTGCCGAACATCAGAAAATCAAAATTGTCGAGAGCTTCTTTCATCCGGTCATTAATCGCGGTGAGCTCATTAATCCTGCTCGCAGGAAAATACTGTGCTGATAGGGCGGTTGCATACCCTTCGAGCACTGCTAACACGGAAAGTGTCTCCAGGTATTCCTTTTCATTGAACGGAGTGACTATCGCCCCACTGTATGGCTTGAAGCGAATCAGGCCATCTGTTTCCAGGTTTCGGATGGCTTCCCTTACGGGGATCGCGCTTGTCTGAAGCTCCCTCGCCAGCTGATCAATTACAATTTTGTAACCGGGTGGATAGCGGCCATCCAAAATTCTGGATTTTATAACCTTGTAAGCATATTGTTGTTTACTGATTTTGGAATTATTATTCATAATTCTATGATAATTCAGAATCATATATGATTTCAACCTATTTTTCGGAAAATCATATATGATATTTAAACACCTGAAGATTTTAATTTTTCTGACAAAACAACTTGCTCCTCCAACATTTCTGTGATATAGTAATTCCAACCATTTAGACTTTGATTACATATTCAGTTTTTTGTAAGTAAATGTTTGAAAGGTTCTATGGTAATAAAAAGGCACAGGGTGCAAAGTTTTAGGAGGCTAGGAATGGAAACAGGTAAAGTAAAATGGTTCAATGCAGAAAAAGGATTTGGTTTTATTGAAGTTGAAGGTGGAGATGACGTATTTGTACACTTCTCTGCGATTCAATCTGATGGCTTCAAGTCACTGGAAGAAGGCCAGGAAGTTGAATTTGAAATAGTGGATGGCGCTCGCGGACCGCAAGCTGCTAATGTTGTAAAAAGATAAACCCATAAATAAAAGGACCTGCTTAGCGCGGGTCCTTTTTTATTTCTATGCTGTCTTATTCGGGAAAAATAATTTTAAAATACGTCCCCTTACCCATTTCGCTTTCTGCTTCGATCCGTCCGTTCATTTCTGCTGCCATGCGGTAACTGGCCATTAATCCCAAACCGGTACCTGTGGATTTTGTCGAAAAGAACGGGTTGCCAAGCATTCGCAGCTGTTCTCTTCCCATGCCAATCCCCGTATCGGATATATGTATCTCAATCTCACGGTTGCCTTTCACTGTGGAAAGGGTTACCATCCCTCCTTGCGGTGTGGCTTCAATGGCATTTTTTATAATATTCATTAAGATTTGTTTTAATTTCCCCTGGTCACCGAAAACATAGACCTCTTCTTCCCCTTTTTGGACCAGCTCCACGCCTTTTAATAAGGCAAAAGGGTACATTACTCCCTTCAATGACGACAGCAATTCGGTGACATTCAGCCGCTCAATCTTTGATGTATTCGTTTTAACAAGTGATAGATAATCGGAAATAATGGTTTGGGCCCTGTCGATTTCCTCAATCATCATTGTTAAAAATATTTTTTTGTCTTCCGGTATGTATTTTTCTTTTTGGAAAATTTGCATGAAGCCTCTTGCTACTGCCATTGGATTTCGCACCTCATGAGTTACAGAAGCGGCAAGCTGCCCTACCGAATGGAGCATTTCTGACTGCTGCAGCTGCAAGTTCAATGCGTATCTGATCCGTTCAATCAGGGAAACAACCGCAATAACCGCCCCTGCCTGCACTACGGGATAAAAGGTATAAACCGATGTTTTGGACGCATCCCAATTCACTCCCCCTGTGAAATAAAGATAAAAATAAAGGAAGATCAGGTTGGAAAGTGTAATGCCGAATAAAATGAATGATACTCTGCCAAGCTTTTTCCGGATGGGAAGCATATGATAACTTTTATGCTGGGCGAGAAACACCCATCCCGTCAGTAACGCAAAAAAGACGGCAGTCACCAAACCGTCCCCACCAAGATAAAGCCGGTATATGATGAGCAATCCTGCCGTCAGGCACCCCGGTATAACGCCGCCATATAAAAAGCTGATGGCCAGCGGGACATAGCGCAAGTCAAAAAATATGCCATCTGCAAAGGGAATAGGGAAACTCATGCAGACAAGAAGAACACCGGCATTGATGATATTAAACAGAAAAGAAGCTTTTGGCCATTTGACATCTTTATTCTTTTCAAACAATACAAATTGTAAAGCAATAAGTGGAACGAGGATGACCAATAAATTTATGATCAAATGTTCTATCATCTATACCCTCCTCCCTCCAGTCCTATTTAGATATTTCTTCAGAATTCTTCATTTCCCTTCTCTTTTTTGACAAACTTTGCATCTTATCAGAATCTGCCCTCATCTCATTGTGGCAGAGAATCATCAACAGAATACCGCTTACGACCGAGATAAAGTAAAAGCCAAAACCAGCTCCTGGAATCAAATAAAAGCCAAGAAAAAAAATAATAGCCGCAACCGCCAGCAAATGAAGCATCCAGGATTTCAGCATAAAGCCTCACCCCCACAAGATTTTTAACAGTTTATTCTTCTCCCGTTTTCCTGTGTCTGTCTTTCATTTATCCGACTGCCTTTGGTTAAGATGTATGATTTTGTTTAGAATCTCATTCTTGTCCTGCTCACTGAATAAGCCCAATTGATGAAGAAAAATGGTATAGTGCTCAACCCTTTTCAATGGGGTAAAATGACTCCACTTCATTGTTTTCGCCCTTCTTTCCTTAGGGAAACTTTTTTTATAATAATAAACATATTATGCAGTGAGAGTAGAAGTGGACACACTATTTCATAGTTAAAATATTTAAGTTGTCGAACATTAACGTTTGAAATGTCGAAATTTGTGGAATCGGTACCTAAAGTACTAGAAAACAGCACCGAGAATTCTTTCAAAGGAGCTTTTGCCTGTGAGACCTTATCAATTCTTTGAACTGGAAGGGTACACCAGGAAGCCGTTTTGTTCCAATACATTTGCGCTGTATTCCAGTCAAACCAATATGAATGAGACTTCGGGCTGGCTATCACTCTTTCAAGGCCGCTTAACGTCCGTTCAGCCTTTGATGAACCAGCTGTGTTTGGAAATTGAACAGCTTTACGGGGATGCATGCTGTACGATCATGCTGCTGGACCCGAAAAAGCAACGGTTTTATGTAGGTGCTTGCCCTTCCCAATCTGACAAATATATTCAGTCCTTAAATGGTATAACACTGGCAGTTAATTTGTACGAGAAAAAAAGACTGCCTCCTCCTATCCATACCATCCTTTCCATCAGCAAAGAAAACAGTAATCCTTCATTTTTATCTGAACTTAACGGTCAGTGTGTCATTCCTTTTTATAATGATAATACCCAGCAATTAATGGGACTATTTATAGTAAACCTGCCTCGTAAAAGCCATTTATGCGATCAACTTCTTTCAGGGCTTTGTCACCGGACGGAAATCATGAGCATGGAAATGACCAAGGCTACGGTTCAGTAATAAGGGTAATTAAATCCTTTTAAAACACAAAAAAAGCCGTTTCTACGGCTTTTTTTCAGGTACAGACAAAGGATGAAATCCGGTTTGTATCCATGCCAAAGTAATTCCATCTGAAGCCATTCCACCGGAAGCCTGCGATCGAGCGAAATCCGGCAAATGTCAGCCATGCCCAAAACCCCTGGCCATTGTTTTGCCAGATGTAAACATACCGGAACAAACAAGGGCGTATTGCTCCCGGGTCTACAGCAAAGGTCCCTGCCTGGCCAGACGTAAATGCAGGTGATGCTTGCGGTACGTAGGTTGGCGGTGGTCCTGGCGGGAAACTGCCTGCTTGCTGGCCGCTCTGACCAGGAGGCGGCCCCGGGGGGAATCCCCCTGTACCCTGCTGTTGACCAGGTGGTCCTGGTGGAAAGCCTCCCGGGAATTGCCTGCTGTTCTGGCTCCCCGGAAACTGAAACTGTCTGCTATTCAACATCTCATCTCCCTTTTTGTGTACTACCCTATATCGTATGCCTTCCTGTCCATAGTGTGTAGGCATTGCCTGCAGGTGAAAGAAAAATGGCGGGAGGTTTGTACTGCCTTTAAAAAAGGGTAATGAAGTAAACAGAAGGAGGGATTGCATGTCTCGTATAAGAAGCGGAATAAAAGGCGCTGTGGTTGCCTTTTTAATCAGAGAAGGTAAAAGGAGAGTCCTTCCTTACGTAATAAAAAAAATCAAAAACAGAAACAGATAAAGTGACCCCAATAAGGGTCACTTTTTTTATATCATCTATTCTTTTAAACAAACGTGGAACGCTGGTCACTTCCCGCAGCCCTGTTTTTTACTTTCTGCCCCACATGAAAAAACGGAAGCGCCAGAAGAGAAAGAAGGCTCAGGCACCCAAACACATAAAATCCATGAACAAAACCAAAGGACTTCAGGAGCAATCCTCCAATCCATGGCCCCGCACTGTACCCGATCGAACGAAACGACATGGCTCCAAAAAAAGAACCGCGCATATGATCTGGAGCCAAATCATCCAGAAGAACATCGCTGACGACAAATACAATGATTTCCCCCAGGGTTAATATCACCATGGAAACAACAAGAAATGTCCAATTCGATGAAAGACCGAACCCCAGCAGGGCCAGGCTGAAGGAGACACTTCCGATTCGCAGCGCAAACATGGGATCGAATCTTTTTACGTAATTTGTTACTGGATACTGCAACACCAAAACGGTAACGGCATTAGTTACAATAAGATAGGAAAACAGCGTTACTCCATTTTCGAATAAAGGAGAGCTTCCCATATATTGTGCCAGTGTTGAATCCATTTGTGCCTGTGCCATGAGCACCACAATATTCCCCAGCAAAAAATAAAGAAGAACTTTATCACGGCTGACGACATAGGCCGCTCTTTTTAAGGACAGCTTCTTTTCCTGCTGCGGCTGAAGACTGTTTTTATACTTCTTCATCAAAAGCATAACTACAACCGCATAGAGAAAATAGACAGCTCCAGTTATGAAAAAGGTTGTCATGGAACTCGAACTTCCAAGATAGGTTCCTGTAACCGGCCCAAGAGCAGCACCTGCATTAATCGCGAAATAACGGGCGTTGAACACTCTCAGGCGGTTCTCCTTTGTGGTCACATCTGCCAGCAATGCCCTCGAGATTGGCTCAAACCATGACCGGCATAAACCATTTAATGAATTTAAAACGAAAAAACTCCACACAGCATCGGCCAATGCGAAACCGGCAAAAACCGCGCTCCATGTGAGTATTGCGATAATCATGACCGGAAAGCGTCCAATCCGATCAGACAAGTAGCCACCGATAAAACCGCCAAACGTACCCGTCAACGCGCTGATCCCAATAATCAGGCCAATGGTTTCCGGCTCCATCCCCTTCTCCCTGTGAAGAAAGATAGCCAAAAAAGGCATTGTCATAAAAAAAGCGGCCCTGGAAAAAAAGGTTCCCATAATAATCGTCGTTACTACAGGATGCCATTCGCGAAAAAGTTTATTCTGCATGTCCCATACCCCATGTTCCGTTAATTAACTTCTCTCTCCCTTTAATTTATCATGACTCTTCACCCATACCCACCTTTATATTTTCTCTAATAAAAAGTGAAACCTTTTTTGCATGTGCACGTCTAATAGAATGTAACCCCCCTTTTTCATATAGAACATAAAAAAGCCCCTGACCAAGGCTTTTTTATGTTTGTTAAAAAAGTGAAGGGTTTTTTTGTGTTTATAAAAAAACATTAGGCTTTTTTATGTTTGTCAAAAAAGTGAAGGTCTTTATGTTTTGTATAAAAAATATTGGATCCTTATCAAAAAAATCACACATTCCCCTATAACAATTATGGGTTTGATATATTGTACTCATCCCTATCAACCCCCTTTTTCATCGTAGAAAAAAAGAGCTTTGCAGGCCATACCTGCAAAGCTCTTTTTACGTTTTAATAGCACTCATCGCCTTCACAAAAATGCATCTTTTCGTCTCTGATTCCGCATCGAATCGCTTTTTCGACCGCTTTCTGGGGATAAAGCCCTTTTAACATTCGGTCACCGATCACCATGGTTGGCGCGGCCGTAATGTTTTCAGCTTTTACTCTTTCCCGAATCCGGTTCAATTTAAGCTCATATTCTTCAGAATTCAAAACAGCATGGAACGAATCTCTATCGAGTCCGGATTGTTCTGCAATCTCTGTAAGGACGTGTTCAGAACCTATATCCTGTCCCTCTGTAAATAGAGCAGAAAAAACACGTTTTACATAATCCTGGGCTCTGCCTTGTTCTTTTGCGTAAATATACCCCTGATGGGCTAAATGCGTATAAGGTATGGACGCTGCTACAGGATGCTTGATCGTGATCCCCAATTCCTTGGCATGGGGGAGAACGGAAGATTCCCAGCTTTCTTTCATATCTTTCCATTCTTTTGTTGGCGAAGGAAATGGGTGCAGTTCCAATGGAACCCACTCTAATTCAACATCCCTGCCTTCTTGTGCCCTCTGGATCACAGATTCCGCAAGATAGCAATAAGGACAAGTAAAATCAGAGTAAACTTTAAGTTTCACAGTCATACGATACACCTTCCTCGCGATAATCAAAAAGGGATTAACCTCTCCTTACTCATATAATAGCAGAGCACTGCACAGAAATGTACTATTCAGCTTAGGACAAAAGTGATATATTTAGAAGGTCTTTGCCCATATAGCACTATATATAGATAAAGATAATTACATACAACCATACACAGTATCAAACAGGGGGATTAATTTAGTGATTTTAATGGCAGGAATGATAGGAACAGGCAAAACCACTTTTGCCGAGCTGATCAGCTCAAGGCTTGGGAGTGAGGTATATTATGAAAGTGTGGGTGACAACCCCATTTTGCCTGATTATTATGTCGATCCAAAGCGGTGGGCATTCCCTTTGCAGATCTATTTTTTAAATACTCGTTTTAAAACCATTCGGCAGGCATCGAAAGCACAGGATAACGTCCTTGACCGCAGTCTGTATGAAGACCTGATTTTTGCCGAATTGAACCACGAAGCCGGAAATATGAGCAAATTGGAGTTCGAAACGTATAAAGACTTGCTTGAAACGCTTATGCAGGAATGTGCACCTTCGCCTGACAAACGCCCTGATCTCTTAATTTATCTGGACAGTGACCTTCCAACGGCTTTATCCCGCATAAAAAACCGGGGGCGTGATTATGAGCAGGTCGAAAGTCATCCTGAGCTTTTCGACTATTATAATACCTTGCACGGAAAGTACAAGGAATGGATTAAAAACTATACAAAAACACCACTTTTGATTTTAGACAGCAAGAAATACGACGTTCATAACCCACAGGATGCCGAAAAAATCCTCAGCCTGGTTAAGGAAAAACTTTTATCCCTTGAACCTGTAGCCGTTTGAAAGAAATCATGAATAATCAGCTCCTTCTTTAAAAAGACTAGTACTACCAATATTACGAGGAGCTGACGACTTGTGCTAATGTGGATCTTAATGGCCGCAGGCTTTATCCTTTGCGCTGGAGGACTGGTATGGACGTGGAAAACATTACAGTCCAAGCGTACAAAAAACGCTTCGGATGGAGAGGTAAACGCAGCGGTTGCCAGGCATAACATTGTTTTAAACCCTGTGCTGCTGGCATTTGTTTTCTTTTCCATTGCAGTCCTTATCATTATTTATGCTTTTTATTTCATTCGTACGTAGGCTAATCTTAAAACTGCTCTGTGGAGACCCGCGGAGCAGTTTTTTTCATTCATTTTAATCAAGAATCCCCATGGATTCTATATGTTCTCGTGTTATTGGCTGTCCATGATCATGTATAAATTGGTAAATGTCTTTTAACGCCTGGTCATATCGGTGATTGTCCAGATCGTTGTGATAAGGCACATAAGGAACATGAGATCGCCAAAACGTGTCCCTTGCTGCTTCATCACATGCCCTGAATAACTTGGTAAGACGATTTACCTCTTCACTCGTTGCTTCGATTTCAAATTCAAAGCTGGAAACCGTTTTGTCAGAATGAACTTCTCCAGTTTCCACGTTCACATAGTACGGCTGCTTTTCCAGAATCATCACTCCCGTTTTTCTTTTATCATGTTTCACTTCATGGAAAAACATGCATTACGTGAAGACCTGTCAAATCAAAAAAGCAGACCCTTCAGGATCTGCTTTAATTGTTCCCCCGGTATACATACTGTTCTTTTGGAGCAGCTGTCTTTTCCCAGGATTGAACCTTAACATACGGAATATTTGTTTTGAACGGCTGATAATAGATTTCGGATATCTGGCCTTTTACGGTAATCCAGTCATCGTCCTTCAGCTTTACCCCATCCGGCATTTCAACCATCATTCCGTATACACCCGAATCGGCGACGCAATGGATAATGCCGAACCGGAAGACAAAGAGCTGGTTCTTTTTCGTGTCTGGGTCATTATACACAAACCCTTTAAACGAAATGGTTTTATCTTCAAAATCCCCAGGATAATTATAGACAGTTTCCATTCCCTTAAGAAAGTTCGTATCATTCAAGGCAAGGGTATCGTATTTCGTATACTTCTTTTTTTCCTTTCTCATCAGCTTATCATATGCATCCTGCCCGTAATAAACACTGGTGTCCGGACGAAGAAACTGATTTTGTGCATAAGGATCTCCTTTGGACTCCTCATTGACCGGAAAATGAAATCCCTTTGCCTTCACAATATTTGAGTCCATTGTGGCAACAGGGAGAAAGATCCCGGTGATCACAGGAAACGCAAAAACGGTATACACAAATATTTTTTTATACCATGTATCCTCAACAGAATGATCATGGTCACAGTGATTACAGCTATCCGAGCCTTCATCCTCTTTCACGGCATTTCGGAATTGCACGATGGTCAGGAGAGCCAACGCGAACATCACACTAAATGACAGGTACGAATATTTCATATTAATGTATTTGCTTATATCTCCAGTCGCGTGAAGCTGCATAATCAAAAAGGTAAATCCCATTAACAGGCATCCCCGTATCATAACGCTACACCTCCCTAGAACAATAATGAATATAGAAATACTACAACAGACAATGATACAACAGTGATCAGTACCAGCTTTGTTTTAAAAGACGATAGCATCATCAATAAATTTTTCATATCAAGCATCGGACCAAACACAAGAAATGCAACGATTGATCCTGTGGAGAAGGTGCTTCGGAAGGAAGAGGCAATGAAAGCATCAGCTTCAGAGCACAGTGATAAAACAAACGCGAGCCCCATCATAACGAGTGAAGAAGAAGCCTGTCCCTGACCGATGGCAAGAAGGGTTGAGGTTTTCACATAGGTTTGGACCGCTGCTGCAATCAATGATCCGATTACCAAATATTTACCCATGGAGAAAAATTCTTCAACCGCATGATTCAGCGTTTCCCCAAGTTTTTGTTTAACGGAAAGCTTTTTATGTGTGTGATGGTGATGCTCTGCTGTAATTTTCAGGCCATCCCCTTTATAAAAGAAAGCAAGAATCAACCCGACAGCCACCGAAACAACAACTGCTCCCCCAGCCCGGTATAAGGGCATGGACCAATTGCTTCCAAAAGCAACGTAAGTTGAAAAGAGTACAACAGGGTTGATGATAGGACCCGTCAGCATGAAAGCAATTCCGGCATAGATGGGCACCCCTTTTTGCACAAGGCGCCTGACAATCGGCACAATTCCACACTCACACGCCGGAAAAAGTGCACCAAGAAACGTTGCGAACAATACGGCAAGCACCGGGTTCCTCGGCATGATTCTCGCCACCTGTTCCTCGGATACGAATATTTGGATGATGCCGGCAATAAACACCCCTAGCACCACAAAGGGCAATGCTTCAATTAATATGGATATAAAAATGGTATTCATTTGCAAAAAAGATTGCGGCAATGATAAAAAGAGCATAGCTTGCCTCCTGAATATTAAACTACTGCAGTTACTATACGGCAATTTGGACAAGCCGTCCATATATCCTGTTCCGGAAATTGACGCATTCCATTATAGCAACCATCGAAAATGAACAAAAAATTCATGTGAATAATTACACAGAATATACTTTGGAACATTAAAAAAACCCGTGATATATAATCACGGGCTTCATTGGTTTCCTATTTATTTCACCAGATACTTCTCAATATCATCAAGCATCAGATTGGCTGCTTTCACGCCTCCTGCTGTATTCCAGATGGCATCAGATACCTTGTGCACATTGCCTTGTTTCACTGCATTTAAATTTTTCCAGAGCGGGTCACTGGTCCATTCCTTCTCCTGCTTGGTCGCTCCCCCGTCCCCTTCTTCATAGGTGAAGTAAAATAACACATCTCCATCCATCTGCGGGATTTGTTCTTTCGTTACTTCTGCTGCAAAATCATCCTTGCTTTCCACCTTTGGACGCTTAAAGCCTAGCTGCTCAAGAATTACACCTGAAAATGAGTTCGTCAGGTAGATGCGGGAAACGCCAGGCATGAAACGGACGACAGAAATTTCCTTGTTCAGGTTATCTCCGGCCTTTTCACTGATTTCTTTGACACGTTGGTCATAATCACCGATTACTTTATTTCCTTCTTTTTCTTTATTTAATGCTTTGGAGTACAATTTGAAATTGTTTTTCCAGTTTCCGCGCAAGTCTTCTGCAAAAACAGTAGGTGCGATT
Organism: Fictibacillus fluitans; assembly: GCF_030418125.1. Classification (GTDB taxonomy): domain Bacteria; phylum Bacillota; class Bacilli; order Bacillales; family Fictibacillaceae; genus Fictibacillus_C; species Fictibacillus_C fluitans. The sequence goes on from NZ_JAUHTR010000001.1 coordinate 966,565, forward strand.
TTATTTAATTGATCGTAAACTTTTTCCTGTCTCATTTTATTTCCAATAATAAGATCCGGTTTAAGTGAGGCGATTTTTTCCAGATTAACCTGGCTTTCGTCGCCGACTACCTCAACACCTTTCATATCACCTTTAATGTGGTCATACCATGGATCGCCGAGCCAGGACTTAACCGCTCCAACAGGCTTAACTCCCATTGCCAGCACAGCTTCGGTTCCTTCATTCGTCAGCACAACAACGCGTTTCGCGCTTTTTACCTTGGTTGTTCCCATCGCATGCTTAACACTGTATCCTTTGGAATCTTCTCCCGATGATTCTTTTTCGCCGTTGCCTCCGCAGGCTGCCAGAAGCATAAGCGAAAGAATGGTTATTATCATTCCCCATCTTGAGTATGTAGATTTTGCCGTATTCAAATTCCTTCTCCCCCAATTGATAATGAATTTCATTTACACTTAGAATCATACCTGAATTTTAAAATAAATGTCAACTGTAATTGATAATGATTTTCAAATTCATTGACATCCCCCTTTATCTTCCTTAAACTATAAATTGTAAAATTCTAATTATGAGGTCCTTATGAACGGAGTAATTCAATCATCTAAAATGAAAATCGCCATGTTAGCTTTGGCAGTTCTTCTATTGGCTGTCTGTATGGCGCTCAGTGTAGTTTTTGGCTACACAAACACAAGCTGGAAATCAGCTGTGGCAGCATTCACTGACTTCAATGGATCCAATCAGCATCTTATTATACGAAATGCCCGCCTTCCGCGCGCTTTGATCGGTGCGGCAGTAGGAATCTCTCTGGCTTTGGCCGGCGTGCTGCTGCAGGCGGTGACACGGAACCCAATTGCATCCACTGATATTTTTGGTTTAAACGCCGGCGCTGGATTTTTTATCGTCATGGCTGTTTCATTCTTTCACATCAGTTCTCTTCAGCAATTCACCTGGATTGCGTTTCTCGGTGCCGCTGTGTCGGCGTTAACCGTATACATATTGGGTTCGTCGGGAAGGGGCGGTCTGACACCGGTTAAAATGACGTTGGCCGGTGCGGTTATCGCCGCCATGTTTGCCTCTCTTACACAAGGAATGCTGGTGGCCAACCAAAAAGCGCTGGAAGAAGTACTGTTCTGGCTGGCGGGTTCGATACAGGGCAGAAAACTGGAATTTCTTTATCCGGTTCTTCCTTATCTTTTGATTGCCTGGGCCGGCTCGATGCTGATGTTTCGCCAGCTTAATACCTTTCTGCTTGGTGAAGATGTTGCCAGGAGTCTGGGACAGCGGACACTGCTCTTTAAGATTCTTGCCGGCTTGCTGATTGTTCTTCTGGCCGGTGGATCCGTAGCAGTAGCAGGACCCATCAGTTTTATTGGTATTGTTGTCCCTCATTTCGCACGGTATCTTATCGGAAATGACCATCGCTGGGTTATTCCTTTTTCCGCAATATTCGGCGGAATACTGCTGATAGTGGCAGATATCGGCGCCCGGTATATCGTCCTTCCGGAAGAAGTTCCGGTTGGTGTAATGACCGCCTTGATTGGTACGCCGTTTTTTATTCATATCGCCCGAAAAGGATCATTTAAATGAGCAAGTATATTACAGCAAGATCCAAAAGGTATTCATATTTAATAGAGAAAAAGGCCATGTTAACCATTCTTATTCTCCTTCTTGTGACACTTGCCATCATGTCTGTAAGCATCGGGATCGGGGAGCTGTACATCACTCCTCTCGAAGTCATACAATCTCTGACCGGGATGGGTAATGGCATTAACGATGTTGTTATTCAGGAATTCAGGCTTCCCCGAATACTAATCGCTGTGATTGCAGGAGCTTCCCTTTCCCTGGCAGGCGCCATTTTGCAGGGAGTTATCCGGAATCCACTCGCTTCACCAGATATGCTGGGCATAACATCAGGCGCTGGCTTTGCAGCCGTTACATTTATAACGGTCTTCAGCAATCAAAGCAACAACTTAACCGTCAGCATTGGTTATTTGCCTGTTGCCGCCGTTACCGGCGCATTTATAATGGGGACTGTTGTTTATCTGCTTGCCTGGAAACGTGGAATATCACCTGTAAGGCTTATTTTGATTGGTGTTGGCCTGATGGCGGCAGCCCAGGCCCTGACAACACTCATGATTGTACTCGGCCCGATCTACGCCGCTCCCCAGGCTACAATCTGGCTGACCGGCTCGGTTTATGCGACAAACTGGAAAGATGTATACAGTCTCTTGCCCTGGTTTCTTGTCCTTGCACCACTTTTGTTTACTCTCACCAGAAAATTGAATGTCCAGGAACTTGGCGATGATGTCGCCGCAAGCCTCGGGCATTCAGTGAACAAAAACCGTTTTATATTGCTGCTGATCAGTACAGCACTGGCCGGATCGGCGGTCGCTTTTACAGGCGCCATCGGATTTGTCGGTTTGATCGGTCCCCATATTGCCAGGAGGCTGGTTGGCTCTTCCTTCGGCGCTCTGCTTCCTGTATCCGGGTTTCTTGGAGCCATTATTGTATTGCTCGCTGATTTGGCAGGAAGAACACTATTTTCACCACTGGAAGTTCCAGCAGGAGTTTTCACCGCAGCCATCGGTGCTCCCTATTTTATTTATCTTCTATCTAAAAATCATGGTTAAGGAGCGATTTCATGTCCATTCTGCAAACCGAATCTCTAACGTTATCTTACGGAAAAAAACCTGTGATTCAAGACCTGGATCTTTCGATACCAAAAGGGGAAATAACCGTTTTAATCGGCAGCAACGGCTGTGGAAAGTCCACACTCTTGCGTTCCATGGCACGACTTATGGCACCAGAAACAGGAGCAATTCTCTTAAACGGGAAGAACATAGCCAAACGGTCAACAAAGGAAGTGGCCAAAGAGCTCGCTATTTTGCCTCAGGGACCTGTAGCCCCCGAAGGATTGACCGTGCTTCAGCTTGTGAAACAAGGAAGATATCCTTACCAATCATGGCTGAAGCAATGGTCCGCAAAAGACGAAGAAGCCGTTACACGCGCCTTGAAGGCAACCAACATGCTGGAATTTGCGGAAAGAAATGTTGATTCTCTCTCAGGCGGCCAAAGACAGCGTGCCTGGATTGCCATGACCCTTGCGCAGGGAACAGAAACCATACTTCTTGATGAGCCTACTACGTACCTTGACATGACCCACCAGATCGAAATACTTGATTTGCTCTTTGAATTGAATTCCAGGGAAAAACGCACCATTGTTATGGTCCTTCACGATTTGAACCTGGCCTGCCGCTATGCCCACCATCTCGTGGCGATCCAGAATCATTCGGTAGCCGCACAGGGCTGCCCTGAAGATATCATGAATGAAAAACTGGTTTCCGATGTTTTTCATATGCCATGCAAAATCATTGAAGATCCATTGTTTGGCACACCGATGTGCATTCCATATGGAAAGGGGCGAATTGCGAAAAATGGCCTACCCACAGCACAATACGCATAATCTTATCGGCTGGTCACTTTCGGAACAGACGGATATCGAAAAACGCTCCAGCTTTAAATTCCATTTTTCAAACGAAAAGGCGGCCGTTCCCGCGTCCCTCCTATTAGATAGTTCACGAATGCTTTCATATATGGAAACTGTAGGTGACAAAATCGGTTCCAAGGAGCAAAGGGTCAGTGCCTCCATGTTCTTTAAACGCTATGTTTTCTGTATTCTCACATCTTCTCTATATGCCATGTCGATGCTGAATAAGCAGTTCGACATCCGACTGGAAAATGTGGTGATCATTGATGAAGAGGACGATGAAAAAAAGCACAGCTGGCTGCCGTCTTTTTCACTCCAGAACAGCGAAGGAATGCCGATGGCCGGAAACCGGGAACATTGGAGATCATCGGTCGTTGAAACACTATTTGCAAAAAATATCTCCGTCATGCTGAATCACTTGTCATCGTGCACAAAAGCATCAAAAGCGATGCTTTGGGAAAATGCATTAATTTATATCTCCTGGCTGTATAACACATGGAAAGACGAGAACCACCCTCCTGAAATTCTGGAACGGCTGGAAGATGACTACCGCTTTCTTGTGAAACGGGCCGAAGGCTTTCACTTTGGAACAGCTTCTAATCCTTTCAGCAAGTTGGCAATGAGATACGAAGCCCACCAATTTCAGCAGAGAAAAACTTGCTGCCTGTATTACCGTACAGATGGCGGCACCTGCTGCACTACATGCCCATTAAAAAAAGCCGACTGATTATCTGCATATCAGCCGGCTTTTGTTTGTATCCTAACTATAATGGGTATCACAAGAATAAAGAGAATGAAGGAGGGCAATCTATTGGTCATTATCTGGATTAGCATTGCAATCGTTGTCGCAGCATTGGTCTTCCTTGGGGTCTATGCTGTTAAACTGATGAAATCGAGCAAAACAACCATCGAAAACTTAAACCGTACCACCCAGCTGATGCAGGCGGAAGTAAACGACGTTACGAATCAAACCACACTGCTCAATGAAAAAACCGAGTATTTGAAATACGATGTATACAATAAAACACAAAGCATCAAAAGTGTAGGTAAATCGGCAAAGGAACTGAAAGAAAACACAACAGATTTGTTTAAAACCGTAAAACGATAATGGCCGCAAGCCCGGTAAGGGGCTGCGGCTTTTATTTGCTTAAAGCTTTACAAGCCCTTCTGCAATCCGCTTATAATCATCGATGAGGCTTTCGACCAGCTGCCTGGCCGGTCTTCTTTTAGCCAGCGGGGCACCTTGCCCTGCCCATAGCGACATATATTCTCTGTCCCCCCGGCTGCCGGCGGCTTTTCGTAATCCTGAAGTTAATGCATTTTGAATGGGGTATGGAGGGAGATCGTCAATCGCTTTCATTTCTTCCATAAACCGGTTTGAAATCCCTCGTGCCATTTTGCCGGAAAACGCTTTGGTCAGCCTCAAGTCCGTTTCTTTTGATTCCAGTACAGCTTTTTTATGCACCGGATGGGCTCCACTTTCTTCTGCTGCTAAAAAGGCAGTACCCAGCTGGACTGCACTCGCCCCGAGAGCTAAAGCCGCAGCCATACCTCTGGCATCCATAATCCCGCCGGCGGCAATGACCGGAACAGAGACCGCATCAGCAATCAGAGGAATGAGGGCTATTGAGCCGATCAGGGCCTGATCTTCGCTTCCGATAAATGTCCCTCTATGGCCCCCTGCTTCACTTCCCTGGGCAGCTATAGCATCGATCCCCGCCGCTTCAAGCAGAACAGCCTCTTCCACGGTGGTAGCAGTCGCAATCGTGATCACGCCTTCTTTTTTCAGCCTGCCGATCATTTCTGCAGTTGGTGCATTAAAAGTAAAACTGATGACCGGCACTTTCTCTTGAATGACCACATCCAGCTGCTCCTGAAAGTGGGACGTCCATCCGGTAAACGGGGCAGGCCTCTCCATTCCCAGTCTTTCTTTATATCCTTTGAGCATCGCTTCCATGTTTTCAATCTGTTTTTTGTCAAAGGCAAATTCTTCTGGCAGAAATAGGTTAACCGCAAAGGGCTTTGCTGTCATTTCTTTGATGCTTCTGATCGCGGCTTTTACGTCTTTAGGCGCCATATAGCCCGCTCCCAGTGTACCTAATCCGCCGGCATTCGAAACTGCTGCTGCAAGCTCTGGCGTTGCCGGACCGCCAGCCATTCCGGCCTGTACAATGGGGTACCGAATGCCGCACAGCGCAGTAAAAGATTCATTCATAGCACACCGCTCCATCCTTTATTTTTGTTATGTACTTCTGTAACAAGTGTAACAAAAAAACACGCCTACTGTCTGCGTGTTTACGTTTTCAGAGGATTAAACTGACTATAGACCTGCTCAATCATCCTCTGTATATTTTCTTGATTGTATCCGCATTCCTTCATGGCTCTCGAAATATAGTAGGCCATATCTTCTTTTTCCTGAGCGCTCCGCATTTTCATAAGCAACTCATTGATTTTCTTATTCCTGTCCATCTCATTCAATATTCTCACCCCCCATTTTTTGTTAACTGTATGACCATAAACAAAGAAAAAGACCCATGAGACAGGGTCTTTTCAGAGAGCGCTATGATTTTATTTTTTTCCCTTTCTTACTTTAAAGACGATGACAACGAACAGGATGACAATGGCGCCGATGGCAATCCCTCTTGTAAAAGGAGCGGCAATTGTTTTAATGTCTTCCCAGTTGCTTCCGAGCTGGCTGCCCAGATAGATAAACAAAATGGACCAGGGGATGATTGCCAGCAGCGTGTAAATCGTGAACTTGGAAAATGGCATTTTCGCAATGCCTGCAGGTATTGAAATGGCATGCCGCACTACGGGAATAAAGCGTGCAAAGAAAATAACGCCAGTGCCGTATTTCTCAAACCAGCTTTCTGATAAATCGATTTGTTTTTTACTGATCAGAATATATCTTCCGTACTTTTCCAAAAATGGCCGTCCGCCATAATACCCCATCCAATATAAAAATAGCTGGGCGATTGTTCCTCCGATCGTTCCGGCAATAACCGATCCGGCAAAACTCAGATGTCCTTGAGAGATGAGGTAGCCAGCATACGACAACACCAGCTCACTCGGTATAACCTCTACCATAAGCCCGAGCGCGATTCCAAGATGTCCAAGCCCCACAATCCATTCCAAAAGTGATAATACCATTTCTTTCAATGCTTTTCCCTACTCTCTGTATAATTAATAGCTTGTCCGGTTCTACCGGCTGCCCAGCAGGAACCCGGCCAATGCAGCCAGTATGCCGACGATGTAAGTGAGTGCCAAATACAGGATCAGCACGTCCCATTGCTTTTTTCGGTAAAATTGTATGTTCTCCAGCTTAAGTGTGGAGAACGTGGTGAACGCCCCCATAAATCCTATTCCAAAAAACAGCCGGATAGAATCAGATGGTTCCGTTGCCGTAATCCAGCCAAGGAGAAAGGAGCCTGCAATGTTCACAAACAGCGTTGCCAGAGGAAAGGAGGTAACCGAGTGTCCTTTCACCCACTGGCTGATTCCAAACCGGAACACAGCACCCCAAAAACCCCCTGCAGCCACAAGCATGATCTGAATCAAGCCGTGTCCCCTCCTTTCGTGACACCGCTGCCTGTACGAAAACCAGCCCAGGACATAAAAAGTCCGCCAATTAAACTGAACAGTATGTAAAAAACAGCTGTAACCGTCTGCCCGGAATGGAGGAGCTGAATGTTTTCTACACTAAAGGTGGAAAACGTGGTAAACGAGCCGATTAGACCCGTACCAAAAATCAGCGAGGTATAAGGATGAACCGATGGTTTTCTTCTGAGCCAAAACGTAAGATAACCGAGTGCAAACGATCCGGCCATGTTGGTCAGAAAGGTTGCAAGCGGAAATCCGCCTTCCCAGACAAGACCCACCGCGAGGCCCAGACCATAGCGCAGGAGCGCTCCGGCCATACCGGCAATCCCTACCCACATATACAATAGCACAAGCGTTCAGTCCTTTCTCAGATTGGCTCATGTAAACAAAACAGACTCCTGCAGGAAGTCCTGCAGGAGTTCATGATCTCCGTTATTCAGTTTATCATGTTTGCTTTCAAGAGAACAATACTCACTCATGTTTTAAAGATCGTCGAATCCGTTGGCATCAGACACTTTGGTATACTGCCTTGGTTTTTGTTCGAAAAAATCGCTCTTTCCGCTGTCTACATGTTCATAGGCCCTGATCCATTTCATTGGATTTTCCCTATATCCCTCGAACGGTCGTTCCACCCCAAGTTCATTCACCCTTTTGTTCGCCATAAATTTAATATAAGCCTCAAGCTCCGGCATGTTAAGGCCGGCAAAGCGGTCTCCGATGATGTAACGGGCCCACTGTATTTCCAGCTCCGCTCCCTTTCTGAAGGTTTCCTGCACAAAGCGCATGGTTTCTTCATTATCCAGTTCCGGCACTTCTTTCAGCAGCTCTTTAAAAATCTGGCAAAACAACCGGACATGCAGCTGTTCATCCCGATTAATATAATTGATCATCGTGCTCGTGCTCATCATTTTTTGGTTTCGTGCCAGGTTATAAAAGAAGGCAAAACCCGTATAAAAATTCAAGCCTTCAAGGACCACATCATAGATGATGGATTCCAAGAAAGTCTTCGGTGTTGGATTTTCGGCAAAACGTATATATCCCTCTGCTATGAAATCGTTTCGTTCCCGCAGGACTTCATCATGCTTCCAGTACTCAAAAATTTCATCCTGCTTCTGCTTGTTCACAAGGCTTGAGAGAACATAGGAATACGACTGGTTATGAACCACTTCCTGAAAAGAGAGGACTGTCATCAGCGCGGACAGGCTGGAATCTGTGAGATACCCCGCTGCCCTGGACGAATAGTCGGTTTGGATGCTGTCCAGAAAGGCCAAAAGCCCGATGATTTTGTTAAAGGTGTCCTTCTCCTCACCGGAAAGCTGCTGATATTGCTTTACGTCACCGGACATATTGATTTCAAACGGGGTCCAAAAATTGGCCAGCATATTTTTGTACATGGGATATGCCCAGCTGTACCGCACATCGTCCCAGTTCAGTACATTAGAACTTTTTCCATTCAGGATTCCCGTTGATGCATTCGGGGCTGTTACATCATATAATTTCCGTTTGCTTAATAGGTTCATTGTTATATCTCCTCCTAGCTTGAGCAGCTTTCACAGTCTTCCAGCTCTGAAACAGATGTTGACCGGGTATAGTATGTGGTCTTCAACCCTGATCTCCAGGCGGTCAAATGAAGGTTCAGCAGTTCTTTTGCCTTGATCGTACTCTTCACATAAAAGTTAAATGAAATCGATTGGTCCACATGCTTTTGCCTGACAGCATTTTGTTTAATGCTGTAATGCTGATCCATGTCATACGCTGATTTATAGTACCAGTTTGTCTGTGGCGTGAGATCAGGAGCCGTAACCGGAATTTTAAAATCCTTCTTCTCTTCCGAATACTCTTTTTTGAAAATGGGATCAACAGATGCGGTTGAGTTCGCGATCAGGCTTGTTGTCGCATTCGGTGCAACGGCCAGCAGCCAGGCATTTCGAACACCCCGTGTCTGAACTTCTTCCTTCAGCTGAAGCCATTTTTCAGAATGGTAGCCTCTTTGCTCAAAATAGGTTCCTGTTTCCCAGTCAGACCCCTTAAATGCCGGATAGGAGCCTTTTTCCTTTGCCAGTTCATTGCTCGCTTCAATGGCCAGGAAATTGATCTTTTCATACAGCTCATCGTTATATTGAACGGCTTCCTCAGACTCCCAACGGATTCCTTCAAGGGCCAGAAGATGATGAAGCCCAAATGTACCGAGTCCGATTGCGCGGTACTTATGGTTGGTGAGAACTGCCTGCTTAACTTCAATGCGGTTTTCATTCAAATCAATTACATTGTCCAGCATCCGGACCTGAATCGGAATCAGGCGCTCAAGAACATTGTCCTTTACTGCCCTGGCAAGAGAGATGGAGCTTAAATTACAAGTTACATAGTCACCGGGCCGTTTGGTGATGATAATCTTTCCGTCATCGGCCACCTCTTCTTCCACAGTTGTGGCTGACCCGTTTTGCGCTATTTCTGTACACAGGTTACTGCAGTATACCATCCCTTCGTGCTTGTTGGGATTGGCACGATTCACCGTATCCCGGTAAAACATATACGGTACGCCTGTTTCGAGCTGGCTTCTCATGATTCGTTTAAAAATCTCAATAGCCGGCACCACATCATATCCCCCGGATCCCTTATCACCAAAATAGCCCTGATCCGCAGCGCGAACACATTCCTCGTACTTTTGCCGGAAGCTTCCCTCTCCTGGCACTTCATCATAATAATCATCCAGTTCATAGCCCATTACTTTTTTGACCATGTAAGGATCAAATAAATGCCAATCCTCCCTTGCCTCTGTCTTTTCCATAAATAAATCCGGAATGCAAAGGCCCAGAAAGAGATCGTGCACCCGTTGCCGTTCATCTCCATTGTTCAGCTTGGCATCCAGGAACGAAAACAAATCTTTGCCGAAAACATTATAGTAAATGGCGATCGCTCCCTTTCGCTGGCCCAGTTGGTCTACGCTGACGGCGGTTTGGTTCAGCAGCTTTGCCCATGGAATGATGCCCGAGGAATTCCCTTTAAATCCTTTGATTTCGGAACCGAGGCTTCTGATTTTACCGAGGTACACGGCAATCCCTCCGCCCCCCTTGGAAAGTGTGGCCGCATCAGTTGTAGAATCATAGATTCCGCGCAAGCTGTCCTCCATCGTATCAATGAAACAGCTGGAGAGCTGGCCATAGCTTTTTCCAGCGTTCGCCAGTGTTGGCGTGGCAACGGTCATATAAAGATTTGACATGGCCCAGTATGCCTCTTTCACAAGACCCAGGCGCCGTTTTTCCGGTTCTCTGGAGAGCAGGGTCATCGCGACAATCATAAACCGCTCCTGTGGAAGCTCGTAAACACCACCTTCATGGGATTGCGCCAAATAACGGTCAGCGAGTGTGCGGATCCCAATGTAGGTGAACTTTTGATCCTGAACCGGGTCAATTTCGCTTTCAAGCTCAGCAATTTCTGCTGCGGAATATGTTTGCAAAAGGGTTCTGTCGTAAATCCCCATTCCGGTTAACTGCTCAATCAGTTCATACAATGATCCATATCGTTGCCCCGATACATTGTTTCTGTTTTTAGATGCTTCCCGGTATAGCTTCTTTAGATGTATCCTTGCCGCGACAAAGGTCCAGTCCGGCTCCTCAATGCAAATATTCTCGAGGGCATAAAGAACACCCATGTTCAGCATCTTTTCTATGGAGTGCTCCTGGTGGGCAAAATAGGAAACCTTTTCTATGTATTCTTTTTTATTCCCCAGTTTTGGAAATCCCTCTATAATTTCATTTATTTCACCCATTACTCTCTGAACTCTTGAAATATCAGTAGCCATTTAACAGCTCTCCTCTCTTTTTTGAACAAAAATAAAAGGCCCATCCAATGGATGAGCCCAAAAACGACACGAGTATGTAAAAAAACAAAAAACGGATTGTGCCGTTTTTGTTTCTCAATCCCCGGAGAATCAAAACGCGAAACAAAAGGCAGGTCTACTGGCTAAAGCTTCATCCTACTCCGGACCTTCCCATGTAAAAGCCACAGCATTGTGCGCGTTCTTTACACAGTGGATTTCCGTTTCGTCCACATGACAGTTGCGGGGACAGCTCCGGACTTTCACCGGATTCCCTATTAAGTCTTCACAGACACCTATTGTTTCAAATATACTATATTTAGTTTCTTACACATTACTTTCACACTAAATATAGTGAATGTCAATACCTTTTCTTTATTTATTGGTGTTCCAGATGGTGCGTGCACAATATTTTATAATATCCCTGCGCCGGATAATACCAATGAAATGGCCGTCATCATCCGTCACAGGAATAAAATTTTGATCGGTTGCCAGCGTGATTAAATCTTCCATATTTGAATTAATAGTAACAGAGATGTTATTCAACCGCTGAGGCACATCCTTTAATTTCGTTTTAACTACATCATGGAAACCAAGATCAAAGGCCTCTTTTAGTTTCCACAACAAATCCCCCTCTGTTAACGTCCCGACATATTGTCCTTCCTCCGAGACGAGGGGAACCGACGTGTATTTGTGATACGAAAGCTTTTCTAAAGCCTGCCTAATGGTCGATTCAGGATTTAAATATTTTACCTCATCTTTAGGCAATAGATAAAAAGCGATGTTCATGCTGTGATCTCCTTTAACCCTTAATTGCAGCTGTACATATATACTATAGCAAAATTCATGGTCTTCTTTCACACAAAAAAAGCCCTGGTAAGGACTCTTGTTCTTTATTTTTATTCCCACACTGAGAAGGTGTTAAACTTTTTTACCTGGCTCCAGGAAGGTGTTCTGTTGATAGAGCCAGCTCTTATACTCTTCTTCCAGTTCGGTTAATGGCGTTTCCAGCTCCTTGCTGATTCCCGCCTTTTTAAGCATCTGTATAAGAAATTTTTTTCTTCCTTCAATCGCTTTCCGCAACAATCCGCCCATTCTTAACCTCCCGATAAAGCGTTTTCATAATATAGTATACGTAGCTGCCGCAAATTAGTTTCAGCGTCTGTCACGTTAAACTAAATTTATTGGCAGTTGTATCACTTTATGACAGGAGACGAGCGGCAAATGACACCGACTTTTACTTGGGCAAATCTTTGTTGATTTCTCTTCGAACATGTCCAATTTCAGGAAGGATAAGTTTCTTCATGGCCAAAGATACAGCGCCGGAAGACCCTGGCATCGCAAATACAGCGGTGGAATCAATGACGCCTGCAACCGCTCTGCTCATAATGGCGGCAGAACCAATGTCCTCGGTATAGCTCAGCATGCGAAACAATTCTCCATATCCCGGGATTTCCTTTGTGAAGAGGGGCTCGATTGTTTCAATGGTGACGTCGCGTTTGGCAATTCCAGTTCCCCCGTTGATCAGTATAACCTCTATCTCTTCTGCCTGGCAGCCTTCAAGAACAGCTGACCGTATTTCATCCACTTCGTCTTTTACAATGGCATACTGAGAAACTCTGTGTCCATCTTGAAGAAGCTGGTCTTTGATTATGCGGCCGCTTTTGTCATTTTCCACTGTTCTTGTATCACTTACTGTAATCACTTTGCAGATTACAAAAGAAGGTGCTTCTTTTTTATGCTCTTCTACGCTCATTTTTTATCCCCTCTCCCGCATCCTACTTCTTCTTTCTCTTGATCAGCCATACCGCTATCGCAATGACGATGACAACAATAACAATAAACACTGGCGCTGATGAATTTGTCTTGCTTTCTGTCTTCTCTGCTTTTTGTTCTGATTTTTCCTTCTGTTTGGCTGCTGGTGCTTTTTCTGTGTTTTTTTCGGGTTCTTTTTTCACTTCTTTCTTTTCTTCTGGTTTATTGACGGTAAAAGAAAGACCTTTTTCAATCACATGTCCATCAGCACCTATAATTTTGTAATCCACATTATATTTTCCGTTTTCCAGCGGATCCGGTGATGTGCCCGTCAAAACCTTGTCATTTACAGCTGTTTTAATGTCAACCGGTTTTCCATCTCTTGTTACTTTCATGGTACTTAAATTTTCAATTTTCGTTTCAAACGTTAACGTGATTTTACTGATATTTTCTTTGACAACGTCCCCATCTTTTGGAACAGAAGATTCCAGTCCTGTGTGCGCGGAGGCAATGGAAGCGGTTGAGAAAAATAAAATTGCGGTCAGAAGCCATATGTACTTATTCATGTAAACTCTCCTTTTTGTGCTCGTCATACCTATATACTGTACAGGAAATCAAAAAAAAAGACCACTCAGAGCAAGTAATCTGAGGGTCTTCTTTCGGACTTATGCCTGATTAGGGCTTAGCAAAACGAGCATGCACAGCCTATGATTATTAACAAAATGAACAACACCACAAGTAAAGCGAAGCCACTTCCGTGCCCGTATCCAAATGACATTTTGTTACCTCCTCTTTCGAGATATTTAATGATCTACATCCATAACATATGATGCGGCCGGGCTCTGTGAAACGGTACAAGAGTCTATTTTTTTAAACAAAACCATGAAATTTCCGTTTTTGTTTTCATTGCCCTTTTTTAATGCTTATCCGCATTTGTCCAAACATAAATGACAAGACTTCATATATTGTTAGGGAGATGTTGGAGTTTATAAAAAAGGAGGTAAATACTATGGGATACGCTGCAGGTGGCAGAGGTTTCGCCATGATCGTGGTACTGTTCGTACTTCTTATCATCGTTGGCTGTGCATGTTCATTCTGCTAACAAGCAAACAGGGAAAAGATGCAGATCTTTTCCTTGTGCATTAATGAACTACGATTAACGCAAATCTTTTTCCAATAACCCAAAACCCATTTTTAAAGCACTGAGCAATTGCCCAGTGCTTTTTTTTATTGCTCATCGCTATTTTCTTCCGTGCTCTTTGTTTTTTCCTTGAGGTCCCAATACGTTTCGAGAGCACGCTGCCCAATATGCTTATTGACCGCCTGTGTGCCGCTATAGGGAGAAGCGTCAGGAACAATGATGGCATAAGCAATTTCCGGATCGTCAAACGGAGCATAGCCGACAAGCGTCAAGTTATCCTTATCAGCGATAAAGTTCCCGTTGCTGTCATATTTCTTCACCTGTGCTGTACCTGTTTTACCCGCAGGATTATGGTACTTCGGATTATTGCCAAAGTACGTTGTTGCAGTTCCTCCAGGCGAATGGTAAACCTCCCAGAACCCCTGTTGAACCCGATCGATATAGCTCTTATCCATGTCGAGTTCATTCAGGACATTCGGTTCAAACCGTTTAACGAGCTTGCCTTCCATATGATTTTCCGTCTGCGGCTCACGAATCTCCTTAACCAGCCTTGGCTGCACGCGGTACCCGCCATTCGCAATCGTAGATACATATTGCACCATCTGGATCGGGGTATATGTATCAAACTGGCCGATTCCCATATCAATCATATTACCGAGCTGGTCGGTGTAGCCGCCATTGTAGCCTGTAGATTCGTTCGGAAAATCAATGCCCGTTTTTACTCCAAGACCAAACTGGCTGAAATAATAGCGCATCACATCAAACCCAAGGTAGCGGTTGTCTCCATAGAAGCTCTTCGTACTGTAACTGAATTTCCCAAGACGCATGACAATATTGTACATATACACATTGGAAGATCGCTTTAAAGCAGTCAAATCATTGATGCTTCCCATGTTCGCATGCGATTTTTTCGTCAGGGATCCAAATTTTAATGGAGCGTCATAGATATATTCCCCCGGGTGAATCACTCCTTTATGAAGTCCTGTGAGCACGGTTGCCCCCTTGACAGCAGATCCCATTTCATAGGCATCGAACAAGGCGCCGTAAGAGTCATTAACAAATGCGCCATTCTTGTCCATCTTTTTCCCGGCAATTGAGTAGACTTCCCCTGTTTTCGGGTTCATCATCACAATGTAGGCAGACCTCATCATTTCATTTCCGCGGTCAGCCCTGCCTTTCCTTATTTCTTCTTCCAAAATTTTTTCCATCTTTTCCTGCAGGTCCATATCGATGGTCAGTACCAGATCTTTTCCGCGTTTTCCCGGAATGACTTTGGGCTCACCCAGTGTTTTGCCTGTTTTGGGATTGGTAAGAAAAATACTTTTTTCTTTCGTCCCTCTCAGAGTCTCCTGATATTGCGCTTCAAGCCCGCTCACGCCAACCTGGTCGGTCCGGTCGTAATTCATGGCGCCGAAATATTCCTGCTGCTCTTTAGGCATCTGTTTCACGCGTCCAAAAATCGTTTTCAGCGAGTCGCCAAAAGGATAGGTCCTGTCGGCATCCGGCATGATATCAATGCCCGGGAGAAGGTTCAGATTTTCGGAAATGATGGAAATCTCCCTGTCGGTCAGGTTCTTCTTTACCGGAGAAGCAGAGTAGGCATATCCCGCGTCCATTTCCCTTTTAATCGCAAGTATTTCCAAATCTTTTTTAGTAAGTGTATGTAAATCCTTCTCGGTAATCCGCTCAACCAGCAGCTTGTACTCCTTTTCATTGTTCAGTTTTTTAATTTCTGCCTCAGTGAGCCTTTCCTTCAGCAGTTGTGGAACTCCGTTCTTTACAATGAAAAAGTCCTTTTTGTCCCGTTCCGGAATTTTTTTGATGTCGACCTTAATGTGCTGCGAGAGCCATTTTGCCACCTTATAAGTATCCTCCGGCTTGGTGCTGCTCGTTTTGGTATATGTCAGTGTAAAATAGGGTTTGTTATCCACAACCACACGCTGATACCGGTCCAGTATTTTCCCGCGGGGGGCTTCTTTTTTTGCTTCTTCTTTTTTAATGGCTTCCGATTCCTGCCTTTTTTCTTCACCATTAACGATTTGAAGGACGCCCAGACGAAGAATTAAAATCGAGAAAAGCAAGAAAACAGCAATGAATAAGATGTTGAGCCGAAAAGGGAGATGATTCTTTTTCTTTTTGGTTTGAGTCTCCATCTATTTGTCCTCCCAGGATATTATTACAAATATATTACAGCTACCTTCTACTTATAGATTACTAAATATTAATAATAATTCCAAGTTTTTCATAGGAATTTATTTCTAAAGATTGCTTTTCCATACAAAAAAAACACCGCTTTGCCAGCGGTGCCTCTTCTTTCTTATTATGATAATTTATAGATCGGTTTTTCGGAAAGCCATTCAACGAGCTGATCATACAACGTCATGGCATCTTCAATTCCACGCTCATAGAGAACATTCAGTTTTACCGCATTCCGTTCGGCTCTGCCAACCTCCATTTTTTCTTTTGGCCGAATTACAAATACTTCATGTTTCTTCTCAAGATCTTCGATATACTCCATCGTTTCATTATATTGCCTATAGCGGTTCAGCAGCACCTCCGCCATTCCGGGATGCCTGCTGTAAATTCTCCTGGCGAGCCATTCCATCTTTGTTTTACCTTTTCGATATCCATCATTTTGGGTCAATACAATAACGTTGCGCAGGTTTCCGTCTTTTCTTGCTTTATGAATGGGAACCGGGTCAGCGACACCGCCATCGAACAATTTTCTTCCTTGATAGTCAATAACCGGAGCCATAAATGGAAGGGACGCAGAAGCGCGGAGGACTGTCAGTATTTCATTTTCATGTTCTGCCTTTTCAAAATAGACAGGCTCTCCGGTTTCACTGTCCGTTGTCCCGATTACAAAACGTTCTTTCGCCTCTTTGAACCGTTTGAAATCAAAAGGTACATGGATATTGGGAATTTCATCAAAAATAAAGTCCATCCCAAAAAGTCCTTTTCTCTTCAGAAGCCAATTTTTATAAGAGATATATTGCGGATGCCGCACATAGTCGATGTTTACCACCCGGTTTCTTCCCCTTTGCCTTGAGATATAGGACGTGGCATTGCAGGCACCTGCAGAAACACCTATGATATAAGGAAAATAAAGCTCCTTATCCATAAAGTAATCCAGGACCCCTGCGGTATAAACGCCTCTCATTCCCCCGCCTTCGAGTACAAGACCTGTTCCATTCATCCTAATCCCTCTCCTCTATATAATAGTTCACTATATGTAATATTAAAGAAAATAGCTAATGTTATGCTTCATCTGGTCGTATGAAAACAAAGAAACGGATATACTTCAAAAGCATACCCGCCGCTAACATTAGATTAAACCGGCATATTTTAAACCATGCCAGATTCCGTCTTCCCCAACCGGTTTTGTTACATAGTTTGCCGCCCGTTTGGCTTCCGGCCTTCCATTGCCCATTGCAATCCCCATTCCGGAGGATTGAAGCATTTCAATGTCATTCAGGGCATCACCAAAGGAAAAAGTGTTTTCTCTATGAATGGTGATGCGCTTCAGAAGTTCTTCAATGCCTTTCGCTTTTGATCCTCCAAATGGCATTACATCAATGGCATGCTGATGCCAGCGGATAAAATCAAAGGTACCTTTATACCCCTTGCGATAAGGCTGTTCAAATTCTTCGTCACAGAACAACAGCGCCTGATAGACGTCGTTATTATGATAGTAGGTTTGGTCAAACGTTGGATATTCCGGAAGAAGATGTTTTGTGCTTTCATAAACAACATCTGCATATTCAAGATTCGTTGTGGCATTGGCATGATCCAGGAAAACGAGGGGATGTCCTGTTTCCACAGCAAGCTTCTCAAGATTCTTCAGCCGTTCTACATCCAAATTAGATTTATAGATCACTTCACCTTCAAAAACAACATACGATCCATTAAAGCTGATAAACGAATCCATTTCCAATTCTTTCAGCAGATGTTCGAACATGAATGGAGCCCGTCCTGTTGCAATTCCTGTATGAATGCCATTTTGCCTTAATTTATGAAGAGCTTCCTTTGTCGATTCCGGAATTTTACCGGTACTTTCGTCAATCAATGTTCCATCGATATCAAAGAACACCATTTTATCTCTCATCTCTACCACTCCTTACTCTCTTCCTCTATGATGAATTTTTAAAAGCGGTCTGTCAACTCCTTGAATTCCACAGAAAAACCCTCCGATGTCCGGAGGGTTTCTTACTATCAGGAATTTGTATTGGCTGTCGTCTGCATATTTTTACGATTGCGGTTCAGTACCATGCTCTGGACTGTCATAAAAATGTTACCCACAATCCAGTACAGCGGTAATACCGCGGAAAGTCTCCATGCGGAGAATACGATGATCAGAGGCATAATATAACCCATCATCTGTATTTGAGGATTGACCTGCTCGAGCTGCCTGTTGATGATTTTGTATTGAATGAAGGTCGTAATGGCTGCAATGATTGGCAGGATGTGAGTAGGATCGGGTGTGCCCAGATTAAACCAAAGAAAATTATGTGCAGCAATTTCTTTTGTCCGTATGATGGCATAGTAAAAAGCTAATAGGATAGGCATCTGGATCAACAATGGCATACAGCCCATCGAAACGGGGTTTACGCCATGCTTTTGATACAATGCCATAACTTCCTGCTGCATTTTCACTTGGCTTTCTTTGTCCTTACCCTGGTATTTCTCCCGGATGCGTTTCATTTCCGGCTGAACTTCTTTCATTTTTTGCTGGTTTTTTGTTTGCGAAATAGTGAATGGCAATAACAGACAGCGAATGATAATGGTTAGGAAAATAATAGCCAGTCCATAGTTTCCGTTAAAAAAAGTAGCTACAAACTGTATCACTTCTGAAAACGGATAGACAAAGTAATGGCTCCAAACGCCGTGGCTTTGTGCGTTAACCGGCGCTCGGCTGCAGCCGGCAAGCACCCATATTCCCAAAATAGCAATTAAAAATTTTAATCCGTGTGTGAGTCCTGATCGTTGTTTCTTTTGATTCATTCCATTTCCTCCTTGTTGTTTGTTCATCTGTGAAAAAGAACAAGAAGGAATGGCTGTCATTATCATCAGGTGCCTCTTTCCGGTATTTCCTGAGAGCAATCCGGTTTCTCATGAAACAGAAATTTTGAACAGTACTCGGCGTATTTTGCAGTATAAGCGCGCTTGAGCTGTCTGAAATCCTCAGCTGGCTGCTTCTTTTTATAGTATCGGGACATTGCATGATCAGATGTCTGCTTATTCCAAGCAGCGCCAGCGTCAGGCCCAGTGAGATCAGCATAACATCCATTTCACACAGCAGTTCAAGAATCGGTTCGATCGGACTCACCCCCTTTTGATACAAGTATAACTCCTTAGCCCCTAAAAAGATAGCACTCTCAGCGTCCGTCAAATAATAGACAGAAATATAGCGCCGTGTGGGAGGTCATCACGGCGCCTGATAAAGTATAGGGGGATAACATACTATACGGAAACCTCATTAAAAGGTGACTGGAAAATTTTTTTTTATTTCCATGCATATTTTCAAAGCAGTAATACAAACTAGTAGTACAAGGAGGTGATACATATGGCACGTAACAATAATTCTTCAAACGAATTAGTAGTAGCTGGAGCTCAACAAGCTCTTGACCAAATGAAGTATGAAATCGCTTCTGAATTTGGTGTACAACTTGGACCAGACACTACTTCTCGCGCTAACGGATCAGTTGGTGGTGAGATCACTAAGCGTCTTGTACAAATGGCTGAACAACAACTTGGTGGCGGATTCCGTCGTTAATCTTCAATCTCCTGAGAAAGAGTGGGACAAGCTCCCGCTCTTTTTTGCGCGCAAAAATAGCCAGGGTTCTTGTATCCCTGGCTGGAAAAAGGTAATTACATTATAACACGATGTACTTCAATTAAAAAAGAAAAGAGTTTCTTCGAAAAAATATTTTATTGCTCCCACGGTTTTTGGGTACCAAATTCCTCAGCGAGCCTTTTGCTGTTCTCTCTTCTCTTTCTGCGGTTAACAGCGCGTTCCGCAGCTCCCTGATGAAGCCATATTTCCTCTGCGGATTCAGGAACAGCCTGTGGAACAGGTGTTGGTTTGCCGTCTTCTCCCAATGCTACAAACGTTAAAAATGAAACTGCACATACTTTTCGTTCTCCGGTAAACAGGTTTTCAGAAATGATTTTAACAAACACTTCCATTGAGGTTTTATGTGTCCATGTGACAAAGGATTCCAAACATACGGAATTCCCCACCCTGATGGGGTGAAGGAAATCCACGGAATCAGTTGATGCGGTAACTACATTGCATCTCGCATGCCGGATGGCTGATATGGCGGCCACATCATCAATATAGGCCATTAATTTCCCTCCGAATAATGTGCCATGATTATTGGTGTCCGGAGGGAGCACCACACTTGATTTGACCGTTCTGGATTCTCTTGCAAATTTCTCTGTTATCATGCTTATATATCACACTCCTATAATACATTATATGAAAAAAACCTTTGCATAAGGCAAAGGTTTTTTAAATGATTTACTTTTTGACGACAGCGTGCCCGCCAAATTCATTGCGGAGGGCTGCTACTACCTTTCCATGGAACGTATCGTCTTCAAGTGAGCGGAACCTCATAAACTGGGACAGGGCAATGACAGGAGCCGTGGCCTGGTAATCCAGAGCCGCTTCAATCGTCCAAATTCCTTCCCCGGATGAATGCATGACGCCCCGGATGTCTTCAAGCTTTGGCTGTTTGGAAAATGCGTTCTCCATAAGCTCCATTAGCCAGGAACGAATGACCGAACCGTTATTCCATACTTTCGCAACCGCTTCGTAATCATAGTCAAAATCACTTTTATCCAGGATTTCAAAACCTTCAGCGATTGCCTGCATCATGCCATATTCAATTCCGTTGTGGACCATTTTCAAAAAGTGTCCGCTTCCCGCTTTTCCGGTCTTCATAAATCCATTTTCGATGGATATTTTTTCATAAAGGGGAGCGATGTACTCCACGGCTTCCTCATCTCCGCCAACCATGACGCAAACCCCGTGGCGCGCACCTTCTGTTCCGCCGCTCGTTCCGCAATCCACCAGGTGAATTCCCTTTTCCTTCAGTTCCTCATATCTTCTCAATGTATCCTTGTATTTTGAATTGCCAGCATCAACGATGATATCTCCTGAATCCAAATAAGGTACAATTTCTGCTATGACACTGTCTACTGCCGGCCCGGCAGGAACAAGCAGAATGATCGCTCTCCGGCCTGTAAAACTTTTAGTCAAATCTTCCAGGGAATGAGCTCCAATCGCCCCATGAGAAGATATTTTATCAACGGTTTCCTTATTCGTATCAAAAGCGATCACTTTAAAATCATGATCCAGCATATTTTGGGCAATGTTAAAACCCATTTTACCCAAACCAACGAGACCGATTTCCATTTACATCACTTCCTCTGTGTTCTTTGTCTTTCCTACTCCACTAGTTATTCCACAAAAGGATAAGCTTTAACCTGAATTTAAACGAATGATTCCTTTCAGGTTGGTCACGATAATAATGGGAGGTGATCTCATGACGAAGAAAAGCAGCGGAAAAGGGCGGGCAGCAACAGGAGTTACGCCTCAAGGAACAAGTGAAGATGCAGAATTCGCTCAAGAGCCGAAAACAGAACTTGAGAACCGGGCAAAAAAAAGCAATACGAAACGCTAATTCAGCCTGAGCTTTATGGACAACTGCTTATGCTCCCCAGATCGGGTTAACGGAGCTGATATACAGGTGTAAATCCTTCTGATCGAATGGATCAATCACATAAAAAATGGACTAAATCCCCCGAGTCTATGAAACGATTATTGCCGCTCCGAAACTTTGAAAGTGATTTTACTCATAAAAGTTGCGAAAAAGGAGTATAATGTAAGTATTACACTTAAGGGGGATACCCATGGCCTTTTTTTCCAAAAACCCGATCGAACCAGTTCCTGATGTAGAAACTAAAGTTTGGGCATGTGAAAATGAAGAGTGCTCATGCTGGATGAGAGCTGATTACTCACTTCAAGAAACACCTGCCTGCCCGATTTGCAAGTCGAAAATGACTCAGGAAATCCGCATGCTCCCAGAGCTGAAATAAAGAGACGGGGACCATACGCCGCACACTGTGCGAGAGGCGTATGGTCCTTTTCTTGTGATGTGAAAGGTTTACCATTATTTCAGGCTGGGTATAGAAAAACTATGAAAAGGAGGAGTTCGACAATGAACAATGAATACACAAACACAACTACAACTAATAACAGCAAAGAAAAGTCCAGGTTTACCACAGGTGTTCTTGTTGGTGGCTTGGTAGGAGCCGCAACTGCTCTTTTATTAACGCCTAAAACCGGCAAAGACATGCGTGCTGGACTATCCAGCCAAACTTCAAATTTAAAAGAAAAAACCATGCAAATGAAAGACCAGGCCAAGCTCCAAACCCAATTGGGAACAATGGCCGGAAGAGAAAAAGCTTCCAATATGATGGGTACGGTGAAGGACAAGGCGAGCCAGGTAACTTCACAGGCGAAGGATAAAGTGAGCTCCATGAAAAACAAGAAAAACAATAACACGCCTACAGTTGAATCAGAGCCAGGTCTTCCACCATCTCCGGAATCGTCCAAAACGACTCTTGGTGAATAAAAAGAAACGAGCCTTTTAAAGGCTCGTTTCTTTTTTGTTTACACCCACCACATCTCTGCAGGCGTCTCTTCGATCATCACATCATTCAAATTCTTAACTGCACGTGCAAACCCTTCATTGATGCTCATGAGCGGATCCTCATGCTCAATACTGACCACATAATCGTAGCCATAAGTCCGTAATGCACTGATCATGTCCGACCATTCCTGGACACTGTGGCCGCAGCCTACAGAACGGAAGCTCCATGCTCTTGACCTTACTTCTCCATACGGCTGCATATCCGTCAAACCATACATGTTAATGTTGTCCTGGTCGATATACGTATCCTTTGCATGGAAATGGTGAATGGCATCTGCTTTGCCAAGAATCTTAATCGCTGCCACAGGGTCAATTCCCTGCCACCATAAATGGCTCGGGTCAAGATTGGCACCAACAGCGTCACAGGTTTCTTCACGCAATTTCAAAAGTGTGTACGGCGTATGTACCAGGAAACCGCCATGCAGTTCCAAGCCGATTTTCACATTCTTGTTTTTGGCATATTGGCCCCACTCCCGCCAGTAAGGGATTAATTTTTCTTCCCATTGCCATTTCAACACATCGCCATATTCGTTCGGCCATGGTGTAACCGGCCAGTTTGGATATTTGGCGCCTTCATGGTCCCCGGGCACGCCCGAAAAGCAGTTAACAACCGGAATTCCAAGCAAGCTCGCCAAATCTACTGTTTTTACAAAGGTATCATGTGAAACACGTGCAAACTCCTGGTCTGGAGAAAGAGGATTCCCGTGGCAGCTCAAGGCGCTGATCATCAAATCCCTTGATTCTACTTGATGAAGAAAATCTTTTCTTTTCTCTTCACTGTCCAAAAGTTCATCCAGGTTGCAGTGAGCGTTTCCCGGGTAATTACCCGTTCCGATTTCAACCGCTTTTACTCCCTCTTTTTTCACATGATCCAACATTTGTTCAAAAGACATATCAGAAAACAATACCGTGAATACACCTAACTTCATTACTTCTCCACTTCCCTTCGCTCATTTAATTTCACACTGCTTCTGCTTAAACTGCTTTCATAAATGGCTTCAATCAGCATTGACACTCTTCTTGCTTCTTCAGGCTTTACTACCTGCTCAGCAAGCCCGAGACAGCTGTCAATAAAATTCTCGGCCTGCGGATTTCCCGGATTATCGTCTCCCGGGATAAAAGCGGCTTCTGAATTGAGCAGCAGCCCATGCTTTGCCTGATTCAGATGAAAAGGAAAAACATCAAGTCCGCCCTTTTCACCGGAAATGCTCACATTCTCCAGGTCTTCTTTAATATTGGCCGACCAGGAAGTTTCCAATAATAGAGAGGCGCCATTTTCAAACCGGACATAGCCTGTTACATGGTCATCCACCTCAAAGGTGGTATGGTCAAAATCTCCCCATAAATTGACTTGATCAGGAGTACGGCTCAGCAAATTGTACTGAGACCCCATTACTTCCACCGGAACTGAATCTCCCATCAGCCAGAGTGCCAAATCCAGCAGATGACAGCCGTAATCAATTAAGCTTCCTCCGCCCTGCAGTTCCTTGTTGGTAAATACACCCCAACCCGGAACCTTTCGCCGCCTTAAGCCCTGTGCCCTGATGACCAGCGGCTCGCCAATTTCACCTTCGAGCATGACTTTCTTTGCTGCCTGGGCATTTTTCATAAAACGGTAATGATACCCGATGGACAGCACTTTCCCGGAATCTTCGGCTGCTTTAATCATCTCATCGCATTCCTTGGTGGAAAGAGCCATCGGCTTTTCACAAAATACGTGAACTCCTGCCTTAAGCGCTGCCACAGAGATTTCTGAGTGGAATTTATTCGGTGTGGAAATAAATACAGCATCCACATTCTCCAGAAGATCATGATAATTTTCATAGACTCCAGGAATATTATAAGTTTCTGCGATTTGCTGTGCACGGTGATGATTTACATCACTAACACCTGTAATTACTGCTTTCTCGGCCAATTTGCGCACAGCCGGGATATGCCGCGATTCCGCAATCCCGCCGACTCCGATAAAACCGATTTTCAGCATATTCACGCAAGTACCCCATTTGCGAGGCTTACATTCTTTTTGGTTTCGCTTGCTTTTAATGCGGCAATAATAACGGCAAGTGAGCGTTTACCTTCTTCCCCGGATACAGCTGGCACCTCGTCATTGATAATGCATTCTGCAAACTTAGAGATAACCCTGGAATCACTTTGTCCGCCGGAATCGTTCGTCTGGATTTGTCCCAGAGAGTAATTAACCACAGAACCATCCCTGTACTGGGCAACCAAAGAATATTCAGGACTTTCTTCCATACGGAGAATTCCTTTTTCACCATAAATGATAGTGGAATTATCTTCTTTGGCTGTATAGGACCAGCTTGCTGCAAGTGTGCCAATGATGCCGCTTTGCGTTTTTAATACACAGACTGCGGTATCATCAACGGTGGCATTTTCTTTTGAAGACGTTTCCACAAAAGCAGCAACTTCTTCAATTTCTTCTCCC
The DNA here is from genome assembly GCF_030418125.1 of Fictibacillus fluitans. Taxonomy (GTDB): domain Bacteria; phylum Bacillota; class Bacilli; order Bacillales; family Fictibacillaceae; genus Fictibacillus_C; species Fictibacillus_C fluitans. Next base: position 991,522 of record NZ_JAUHTR010000001.1, read on the forward strand.
AGAAGGAAGCGCAGCAGATCGGTTTTATGAACCCCAAGGTCTCCCATTGCTCCAATGAAGGCCTGTTCTTTTTTAAAGAACCAGCTGTTCGTTCCATCTGCACTCCATGTTTCTGGTCCGGGATGGCCGAACGCCGTTCTGAAGCTGTAGATTTTCCCAAGCCCGCCTTTTTCAATAATTTCGCGCGCTTTTTCGTGTGAGCTTACAAACCGCTGGTTGTGGGCAATCATTAATTTTTTGCCGCTTTTTTCACTGGCAAGAATCATTTGCTCCGCTTCTTCAAGAGAAGTCGCCATCGGTTTTTCACATAATACATGCTTTCCGCTGTTAAGGGCCGCAATGGTAATCGGTGCATGCAGATAATTCGGGGTACATACGCTGACCGCATCAATTTCCGGGTCCTGTAAGAGCTCCTCAAAGGAGTAATAAGCCTTTGCTCCATGTTCCTTGGCGATTTGATCGGCGCGGAGCTGATTGATATCGCATACTGCGGCTATTTCTGTCTCAGGATTTTGCTGGTACTCGGGCAAGTGTCTGTGCTGGGCAATACTGCCGCATCCAATAACTCCTACTTTAATCATTACTGTATTCACTCCTTGTTTAATTACTTTGTGCCAATAGCTTCAAGAGGCTTGGCATTCCCGTATACTGGCTTTGCACTTGCTGAAGGCTGTGCCCACTGGACAGCATTGACAATAACCTGCTGAATTTCCTTGTTGTGATACGTCGGATAAGTTTCATGTCCAGGACGGAAGTAAAAGATTTTACCCTGTCCGCGCTTGTAGGAGCAGCCGCTGCGGAATACTTCCCCGCCTTCAAACCAGCTGACAAAAACAAGTTCATCCGGAGCTGGAATATCAAAATGTTCTCCGTACATTTCTTCTTTTGGCAGTTCAATATATTGACCGATGTTGGCTGCAATCGGATGAGATGGATCGACTACCCAAAGACGTTCCTTTTCATCTGCTTCACGCCATTTAAGGTCGCAGGAAGTGCCCATTAATTTCTTGAAAATTTTAGAGAAGTGTCCCGAATGAAGAACAACAAGTCCCATACCATTAAGCACCCTTTGCTGCACCCGCTCCACTACTTCATCGGATACTTCATCATGGGCGATATGGCCCCACCAAATAAGAACATCGGTATTGTCGAGAACCTCCTGGCTCAAGCCATGCTCTTCTTCATCCAGTGTAGCTGTTCCTGCTTTAATACCCTCGTTTTCTAGAAATTGCTGAATGGCTCCATGAATGCCATCCGGGTACACCTCGCGTACTGCCGGATTCTTTTTTTCATGACGGTTTTCGTTCCAAATGGTTACCTTCATTAGTTACACTCCTTTAATGTATGTAGAAATCCTGTTCTTCCAAGAGAGTAAACGTTTACGTAATTTACAAAGAAAATTCAATGAAAACGTTTACCTATATTTTAATGTAGATTGTGTTTTTGTCAATTACTAAAATAAAAAAAGGTTTTAAAAATCCTGAAAAGGCTATTACTACAAGTACAGACAAAAAAAAGGAGAGATTTTCATATGGATAATGATAAAAAGCAAGATAAATTGCTGAACCGTAATGACAGAAATGATGCCTTTGAAAAAAGTCAGAAAAAACAACTGGAACGAGATCAGCTCGTCATGCCTGCTGACGATCTCCCTCTCGAAGATATAGAAGATGAAAATGCAGAAGAAAGAAATAAGGAAGAAACGAAAAGCACTTCATCTTCCGAAAAAAATCTTAATCCCGCGGAAGGAAAGCGATAACGAAAAACTGGTGCCATGTGGCACCGGTTTTTTTATCTTAACTGGATTGTTCTTTCTCCCATGCCCTGACCGTTTGATCATTAGGCAAAAGGAATGTCAATACTCCTGCAAGCGGCAAAAAACTGACAAGCAGCATAATGAAGCGCACGCTGTGCAAATCCGCCAGATTCCCCAAAATCACGGAGCCCAGCGCTCCCATCCCGAAAGCCAGCCCTACAATAAGACCCGAAACCATTCCGATACGGCCAGGAAGAAGCTCCTGTGCATATACGACAGTCACTGAAAAACTGGTCATAATAATAAATCCAAGCAGCAAAAAGACCGGGTAAACCCATAGCAGACTAACATACGGAAGCAGCATGGTAAGAGGAGCAGAACCGAGCATGGACCAGAAAATCATGTTCCGTTTTCCAAAACGGTCGGCAAGCGGCCCGCCAAAAAACGTACCCGCCACCCCTGCAGCCAAAAAGACAAAAATATAATACTGTGCGTGCGAAATAGACAAATGATAGTTTTTTATTAAATAGAATTGATAGAAATTTGAAATGCCTGATACATACCAGGACCGTGCGAAGACCAGAAAAACGAGAAGGCACACAGCGAATACGATTTGATTTTTTCTTTTTGGGTTCGCTGCCTTCTTTTTTTGTTTGGAAACACGGGGAAAAGCACCCAGCCTTGTACGATACCAGCCGGAAACAAAAAACAGGACAGCAATCGCCAAAGCGGCAACAAAAGTAAACCAGATAGCGCCAAATTGCCCGAATGGAACAAAAACAAGAGCGGTCATAACCGGCGCTAGCGATTGGCCGGTATTCCCTCCCACCTGATAAATTGATTGGGCAAGTCCCCTCCTGTTGCCTGCTGCCATGTAAGCCACTCGTGACCCTTCCGGATGGAATACAGCAGAACCCAGTCCAATAAAAATAACGGAGAGCAATATGTATGAGAATTGACTGGAAAAAGCGATGCCTACCATACCGGCAAGGCTGCACGCCATGCCCAGCGGCAGCAAAAAAGGGGACGTTTTTTTATCGGTATACCACCCGACAACGGGCTGCATAATGGACGAGGTCATGTTCAATGTAAACGCAATCCATCCGAGCTGTGCAAAGGAAAGATTCATAGACTTTTCCAATATCGGAAAAATGGCGGGAATAACCGATTGCATTGCATCATTCAGCAGGTGGACAAAACTAATTGCAAATAAAACCTTGTAAATCGTTTCCGTTGCGGGAGCTTCTTTCTTAACGGAAGCCATTGCCATTCTTTCTTCCTTCTTTCTGTAAACTATTTATATTGTAAAAGATTAGCATGGATTCCTCCTTTTTAACAGGAAAAAAAGTATCAGAGGTTATCCCTCTGATACTCTTCCTTTACTCACTGATTCATCCGATTCCTTGACCCGTGCCTGACCCATAAAAAAGATAAACAGCAGTGCAGCCACAACACAAATCAGCGCATAACCAAATGTGTCGGCAATAGAGTTCGCCAGAATATCCGTCATCTTGTCCAAAACCTCAGGAGGGATGTGCTTCCGCACCTCCGGCTGCAAAAGAGCCCTCGAATCCATAGATTGTTTGAACTGGCCAAATTGCGGCAATGCATCCTTCAGCCGCTCACTTAACATGTTATTCTGAATGGTTCCGAAAATGGTGATGCCGAGCGTCATCCCAATCAGCCGGAAAAACGCATTCTGGGAATTGGCAGAGCCTCTCTGCCTGGCATCGAGTTTATGAACCGAAGCCATGCTGAGCACAGGAAAGGAGAAGCCAACTCCAATTCCTGCAAGCACCATATACAGTGTTACCAGCATTCTCGAAGTGCCGGCATCCATCGTACTGAGCAAAAAAACGCCGAGCAAAAAAATAACCCCTGAGAACATCATGACTTTCCGGTATGATGAACGGATGACCGTCCGGCCCCCAGTCTGGCTTCCCACCACCACACCAATCATCATGGGCATCAATATAAGGCCTGCATTAGTCGCAGATCCCCCGAATACTCCCTGAATATAGATTGGAATGTACATTGTTGCCAAAATGAACACTGATCCATAAAAGAAGGCGATGGCCTGGCTTGAGAGAAAGAGCCTCTTTTTAAAGAGATCAAGTGATACAATCGGGTCTGTTGCCCAGCGCTCAGCCAGAATAAACAAAACGAGCAGGACAGCAAATCCTGCCAGCAGGGAAAGAATGAGCGCAGAATCCCACGCGTATTCCTTTCCTCCAAATTCCAGCGCAAACATCAGGCTGACAAGCGATGCAATGAGGAGAACCGCCCCAAGATAGTCAATTTTTTGTTCCCGGTGTTCCAAAGATTCAAAATAGAACTTGAGAATGAAAAAGAGGGAAAGCAGGCCAAGCGGCAAATTAACATAAAAAATCCAGCGCCAGTCCAGATAATCTGTCAAATATGCACCAAGCAGCGGACCAAAAACACTTGACATGCCAAAGACAGCCCCAAACAGCCCGGTCATTTTCCCGCGCTGTTCAACAGGAAAAATATCAAAAATAATGGTGAAGGCAATCGGCATCAGAGCGCCGCCTCCTACTCCCTGAATCGCCCGGTACAGGCTAAGCTGTGTCATGGTCTCAGCCATCCCGCAAAGAACGGACCCCAGAATAAAAAGGGCCAGCCCGGTAATATAAAACTTCTTTCTTCCATACATATCAGACAGCTTTCCAAAAATCAGCATGCTGGCTACAGAAGCAATCATATAAGCGGAAGTTACCCAGATGAATTTCTCAAAATCACCCAATTCCGCAACAATCGTTCCAATCGCTGTTGCCACAATGGTGTTATCCATGGCTGACATTAAAATCCCCAGCAGAAGGCCCGCGACGACAAACTTCTTGCTGCTTTGTTGATTTACCATACAATCTTTCTCCTTGTCATTTTTATAGGGACAGCCCTATTCTTTTCTCCTTGAAAGCAGCTATTCCTGCTCTGATGAAACAAAAGCACACAAAAAAAGAAAGAGCTCACCGGCTCTTTCTCGTACCATCCTACAATTTTTCAATGACTTTGTTAATAATGCCGTAGTCCAGGGCTTGCTGGGCTGTCATAAAAAAGTCTCTGTCCGTATCCTTTTCAACCCGATCCATTGGCTGACCCGAGCGGTCAGAGATAATTTTATTTAAAATCTCCCGCGTCTGGATAATGCGTTTCGCATGGATGATCATATCTGCAGCCTGACCCTCTGTACCGCCCAGCGGCTGGTGAATCATGACTTCAGCATTCGGCAGTGCATAACGCTTCCCTTCTGCTCCCGCAATCAGAAGGATGGCTCCCATGGAGGCTGCCATTCCGATACATATCGTTGATACATCGGGTTTAATAAATTGCATCGTATCATAAATGGCCAAACCTGCTGTTACAGATCCACCGGGAGAATTAATATAGATGGAAATATCTTTATCCGGATCTTCTGCTGCAAGGAAGAGCAGCTGAGCGACAACGGAGTTGGATACATTGTCATCAATCGGGCTCCCAATAATTACAATACGGTCTTTTAGCAGCCTTGAATAAATATCATAGGAGCGCTCGCCCCTGTTCGTGGTTTCAACAACCATTGGCACTAAGTTCATGATCTTTTCCTCCTGTACTTTTCTTATGCTGCCATGCAGTACGGTGAAGAAGATCCCGTGCTGCCGGCAGCAATTTTTCCAAATCCCGATGTAATATAAACAACATGTGCTGGTTTTTTGTTTTCTGCTTCAATTGTGATTTCCGTTCGCAGCTCTTCCCTTGTCTTCTGTTCCTGCTCATCTTTTCTGTCTCGAAGTATGATCACTTTTTCGTCCTGCAGCTTTTGCGGCTTGTTTTTTTCCCATACGAGAGAAGGCTGTTTCTTCACGTCACTCATCACTGTTTTCCTCCTTCAGGCTTTGGATAAACAGCAATGGATACCTGGTATTCCTTGCCGTTTTCCTTTTCACCCGATTGGTATTTTTCAATTAACCGGTGCAGCAGCGAGAAATATTCGTTAATAAATTCGTTACGCTCTTCTTCCCCGCTTAAATGGACGGCTGCCTGAAGAACGGCGCTGGGAATTTGTGCTTCTTCTGCCTGTTCCATGAGCTGCAGGGCATCTTTTTTTATCGTTTCAGTCAATGATAATACATGAGCAAGAGCTTGCTGATCCTGCAATTTTTGTGCTGTTTCGGGAGAAAGGCCAAGTGATTCAGACAAAATCAGGGTTTTTGCCACTGCCTGGTATAGTACTTCTACTAAATTTCTGACATTCCTTGTGCCAACCTTTTGCACAAGTCCTACTTTTTCGAGAGCTTTCAAATGATAATTTATTTTTTGCGGTGTTTCCTTAAGCATTTTGGCAAGTTCTGTGGCCGAAGCGGGTGCTTTCAAGGCAGCCACAATCTCCGAACGGATGGGATGCAAAAGGGCGGCAGCCTGTTCGGGCAATGTAATCAAAAACGTCTCCTCAATTCGCGCATTCTTGTTCACAGCTTCACCTCACTCAAAGTAAATGTATTACGTAAAAATATTTTATTACGTTAGGCTTATTTTTGTCAAACCATTTTAATTTTAAACAACAAAAAAACAGAAGCAAACGCTTCTGTTACTTGAGGAACGGCACAGCGGCCAGAATAATAAAAACCAGTACCATGCCTGTATTAAAGTAAAATTCCATTTTCAACCAAAAATAATAGCGTTCCACCGCCCGGAACATAAAAACAACAGCAAGAATGGCAAAAAGAACGGAAGGGCTGTTGACGTAAATACCGTTCCAAAGCGCGCCTAAAAAGCTGACCAATAAAAGGGCCATCTCGCTATATGACCAGGCTTTGCTCCGTTTTTTCATAGAGACACCTCTTTCATGCATCGTCCATTTATTGTACGGAAAACGCATGAAAACAGTGCCCTTCCTATTTGATAATTTTGTTTGAAGGGTTACTCTCTTTGCCTTTCTCTACCGATTTCAGAAGCTCATATGCAGCTTCATCCGGTTCCTGATGGCTGCTGATGGCCGTAATGACAGCCACACCGTCAGCCCCTGCCTGAGTGACACCGGATGCATTGCTCGCACTAATACCGCCAATTCCCACGATGGGTGCATCAATCCCGTTTTCCCGCAGTTCACGGATCACCGAATACCCCATCACCGGCCGTGTATCGGTTTTTGTTCCTGTTGGATAAATTGGTCCGACTCCAAGATAATCAGCACCAACTTCAAGAGCATGCCGGGCTTCTTTCAAATTGTGGACGGAAACACCCAGCAATTTCCCCGGAATGGCTTTGCGTATTTCTGCAAGGTCTCCGTCTTCCTGGCCAACATGCAGTCCGTCAGCATCCAAATGCTTCATTAATTGAATATCGTCATTAATAATAAATGGAACGTTGTACCGGCGGCAGACTTTTTGAAGAGCCATAGCGAGTTCTGTCCGGCTTCCCCCTTCCAGACAGCCCGTGCCTTTTTCCCGGAATTGAAAAAGTGTTGCTCCACCTTTCAGCGCCTTCTCCAGTACTTCTTCTGCATCTGTTGAACAATTGGTGCTGCCCATAATAAAATATACCTTCATTTTTTCTTTCAGCATGTACTGGTTCATCGGCTGTTTCCTCCAAGCACAACATCCCATCTGCCTCTCTCATCGAGTTCTTCATCACGGAAAAGATACAGCTCATCCAAGAATGCCGTTTGAAAACTGCCAGGTCCGCGTGTGCCGGAAACCGCCCGTTCGGCACAAAGCCCCAGATAAGTAAGTGATCCAGCCGCCCGTTCTAACGGAGTCAAATCAACAGTTACAGATTTCGCAAGGAACAACCCGATCAAAGAGGTGGATAAGCAGCCTGTCCCTGTCACATAGGAAAGCATTTCATCTCCGCCTTTTATCAATATTGTTTCTTTGCCGTTACTCAGAATATCCTCTTTACCGGTGATGGCGACCATTCCATTCAGGCGGGTTGCTGCATAGCGGGCAAGTTCAGAACTGTCTTCAGCAAGACTTCCGTCTACTCCTTTCCCGCTCCATTTTTCTCCGCTTAAGAAAGCTATTTCCGCCGCATTTCCGCAGATCACATCTGGAGATACTTCATCAATGATGTCTGCAACCGCTGTTTTTCTTAATGAAGACAATCCGGCACCAACAGGGTCAAGCACAACTGGTATACCGTTGTCTTTCGCTTTTTTACCCGCAAGAATCATTCCTTTTACCAAATCTGGCTCAACGGTACCGATATTCAGTATGAGGGCGTCGGCAGCCATGACAGCTTCTGCCGCTTCCTCATAGTGATGAGCCATCATGGGGCTCCCTCCGGCAGCAAGAATTCCATTGGCAAGAAAATTCATCGTCACCTGATTTGTTATATGATGAATCAATGGCTTTTTTACACGGATTTCTGTTAACAGGTTCGTTAATTTTGTCATTGATTGTTCCTCCTGTATGCCCAGTGGTTGGTGGGTCCATGCCCGCTTCCAAGGTGAAGCGGACTGCTGATTGCCTCCTGTATAAATGCTTTGGCGGTCTGTACAGCCTCTGCGGGAGACTTTCCTCTGGCCAGTTCGGCTGTTATGGCAGCAGCAAAGGTACAGCCGGTTCCATGAGTCTGTGATGTTTCAATGCGCTTGCCTTTAAATTCAATCATTTGTTCCCCGTCATAATACAGATCCACCGGTTCACTTTCATGCGGAAGATGACCGCCTTTAATAACAATCTTCTTTGCTCCGAGATCATGCAAAAATCTAGCTGCGTCTTCCCTGCCCCGTTTATCAGCGATTGTTCTTCCTGTTAACTGTTCTGCCTCAGGGATATTCGGAGTCAATATATCAGCAAGAGGCAAAAGGTATTTTTTTAAAGCTTCTACAGCATCCTTCCGCAGAAGCTCCGATCCTCCCTTGGCAATCATTACCGGATCCACCACGACATTGTTCCAATGAAATTCCCGGATATGAGAGGATACCGCTTCAATGATTTCAACGCTGAAAAGCATACCTGTCTTAAGCGCATGGGGCTGCAAATCGTCTGCAATGCTTTTCAGCTGGTCCACCACCATCTCAACCGGTATGGCATGAATATTTTGGACGCCTTTTGTGTTTTGGGCGGTTACCGCTGTTATGACCGACATTCCATAGGCTCCCAGCTCCTGAAAGGTTTTTAAATCGGCTTGTATACCAGCTCCTCCCCCGGAATCTGATCCGGCAATGGTTAACGCTTTTGGTGTAATGGACATCATCAAAATCTCCTTCTTTTCTTGGCTTATACAAAAAAGCCGCCCTCAAGAGAAGGCGGCTTAAACATTGTCATTTAACTGGTATTGCGTTTAAGCCACTTCCCTACGACGGTATGATCCGTATCAGGTTCAAAGGGTCAAAGTCAATCTTTTCTCAGCTTACAACAAGCTCCCCCAGTGGTCATTGCTATAAATATTATTACTTTATATCGTATCGAACATCCAACAAAGCGTCAAACCGGAAATATGGAAAATGTCGAAAAGTTAGTGAACTGCGTTTAAAATGAGCATGGTTCGGGCATATTTTATACAACACCCGATAGAAACTCTGGAGGGAGAGAAATTATGAATATAAGAGAGAAACTGCAAAACTTAAAAAACAACCCAGAAGATGTATACAGTCATGCTCAGTCAGAAGAATCGTTCTCAAGAAATTACACCAATCCCGTCGAAGTCAAATATATCCCGACAGAAGAAGTTTATGAACTGCGAGAATTTGACATGGAAGGCGGTGAGCAGCTGGGAAGTAAGACTTTCCATTCCGTGGATGAGGTTCTGGCTGATCTGAATTTGGAAAAGCAATAAAAATAAATCTAAATTTTCAGAATTAAATGGTTGCTATTATCTCTTAGTATAAGTATACTAGTAAAAACCCACTAAAGCATTAGCTATAGTCACACTAGCTTCTGCAAAAATATTCAAGGAGGAATAGAGCATGAAAGATAATACGTCGTATAATAAAGATATGAACGATCTTGTGAAATACAAACTTCAGAAGAAAAATGACCCGTTCGCTTTTAATATGGTTGCTCAGATGATCCTTGATGAATCCTTGCATTCTTTCCAAACTAAACGTTATAAAGAACAAATAGATGATGCCCTTGAGAAACGAGACGAAGCAAGGTTCATGGAATTAACCGATGAATATCTTCGCTTTCTGGGATAAGAAATCAAACCTTTGTGGTTTGATTTCTTTTTTTTTACCCTCTCCCTTCTGCACTGCATGGCAAAAAGTTGCATTATCACACGATTATGCTAGTATTTACAAAGTGATTATTTACAACAAGAGCAGTACGTACGGAGGGTAACATGAGTAAAGTAAGACGAAACGATCCTTGTCCATGCGGAAGCGGGAAAAAATACAAACATTGCTGTCAACGGTCAATGACAACGACCAGGATGAATCAAATGGTTGAAATCAGCCGTCATCTGGAAGGCCTTGCAAAGTTTGCTTTTGACAACTTTCATGAAGTCATGGGAAAACAAACACGGAATTTTATCCAGAAATACAACATTGATGATAAACAGGTGGAGACCTACGCAAATTTGATGGTATGCTGGCTTATTTTTCACTCAGCGGTTCAGGATGGCAAAGCACCTATAGAGCTTTACCTTCAGGAACAAAAAGAAGCTCCTCAAGTTTACGATGTATTGAAAGAGTGGAAAAACACGAATCCATCATTGTACACCGTTGAATCGAAATCAAGCCGAATCGTGTACACGCTTAAAGATTATTTTACTCATCAGGAGTATACGGTTGAAATCCATTCAGAGATCCTGCCTGAGGTGCAGTCAGTGCTTGCAGGCTCACTGATCAGTACCGGAGAACAACATGAATTTTATATTGATTATGCTAAAATTGCGGGTTCTGCTTCTGATCTGATAATGAAAATACAAACTTATCAATCAGAACAATTAACAATGAAGGATGATTTCCCAGCGATTCTTCACCTTCTTATGTCCAGCAAGCCGGCTGATCCGGTAAATGATTTGGTTCTGGGTGCGCTAAAACATACCGCTTCTGCAGACATATATGAAAAGGCGGTTCCTTTGTGGGGCCTATGGAACAGCAGCCAAAAGCTAACCATTCGAAAAGAAGAGCTCTTCGCAGCAGCACTTCATTACTATGTCAGCAAACACCTTTTTGAAGAAAACACATCACAGGCGGAAACCGCTGCGATGTACGCTGTTTCTGCCTCCAGCCTTTCTGCCAAATACCGTCAGTTAAAAAATATCATTCAATAAGAAAAAGAACCTGCCAATGGCAGGTTCTTTAACTTTGAGGTGGTTTGTTTTTCTTTCGCATAATCCCGATCAGCATCACGACAATCAGGATAATATAGAGGGTAAACCACCAGAGCGTCCAATTTTTCGCAACAAAATCGGTAAACTCCATCGTGTTGGAATGTTCATGGTTGGACATTGCCCAGACCAACAATCCTGCTGGCAGCAAAAACGTTCTGTAGCGGTGATGTTTGGACACATGCTGAAGCCCCATCAGACCCGCATAAAAACATAGAGCAATTTTCGTAAAAATACCCACAATCCATACGACCCCGACCAGCACCTCAATTCTCTCCAAAAGCTTAACAACATTGATGGCGCGCATAAGCTCGAAAGTTGGGAACGTATTCCTGCTTACCAGATAGTAGCCATCACACCCGACTACAATAATAATGGTAACAAGAAGAATGGCACCTGAAATACCAATTGCAGACAAATAAGTCTTGATCAAATTCTTCTTTTTCGATACATATGTAAATACGGTTCCAAGCAGGATAACCTCAATAAACGGAAATCCTGTCGTTGTGTAGGCCCCCTGAAGAATGTTTTTTGGAGGCTGCTGAAGGAAAGGCTTCAGGTTGTGCAGTTCAAAGCGGTTAAGCGTCAATAAAAGGGATACCAGAAAGAGAGCAGCCATAATCGGATTCAGAAATTCATTCACCCTGGCGATATTACTAAGCCCGTAATAACAGGTATAAAGAGAGACGAGGATGAGCATGATCTGAAACGTCCACGCGTTAGTATCGGGCAAAACAGCGGAGATCATAAAATTGCTTACATTTCGGACCACATAGGAACAAAGATGAAGTGCATAAAACACGATTAAAAGGGAAACCAGTCCGCCAATCCATTTGCCAGCCGCTTTCTCCACAATGACAAAAATGGATTGGTACTGGTACAGGGACAATAAATAGATCCACAGCCAGTTAAGGATAAGCCCAACGGCCAATGCAATGATCATGGACAGCCAGGCATCCTGTTCCGAATAAAAGGAAGTTAAGTTGGGTGCCAGCAGCAGAGAGCTTCCTACCAAAAAGCTGATCGTCAGCAGGAGCAGCTGCCACTGGTTTAATTTATGGCTCATCGTTAGCCTCCAAACCACATTTCATAAATCGGTACAAAGATTTTGTTAATACCTTTCGTAAAATGAAAGAAATTCCGGCCGGTAAAATAGCTGAATGTATATAAAAGAGAAATCATCCAAAAAACGGTCAGCACAATATGATATTTCCGGTTATTTTTTTTGCTGGTTGACTGTTTCAATTCTCGCACCTGTCGTCACTAATGTTATTTTTGCAATAGGACGTACCTTTACCTTTGCAAATTCCTGTTTCCATTGATCTTCTTTCACTTTCCAGATCTCAGGATGATTTTCATTAAGAAGCCGGCCAAAACCGAATACATCCGCCTTTTTTGCTTGGGCTTTCTGAACTGCCTGGTTAATCTCGTCTTCAACTACTTTGCTAATATAACCCTCCATTTTTTTCAACTCCATCGGATCGCCTACGTTTACGTTGCAGGTAACTTCCTGAAGATAGCCCTTCCCGGTTACGTGTACGTCAAAAGAGATGTGGTCTCCCTTTATTACTGGTTTTACCTTAGTGTTAATTTCCTTTGCCACAAAGCCCAGATGGCCTTTTTTCTTTCCGCATGTTTTTGTAAAAATCGAAAGTTCGTTCGTTTTACCCGTAATCATTGCCCAGCCCTTTGATTCTCCGCCGTTCATCCAGCCAACCAACTTATCCTTTTTGAAAAGGGCGGTTCCTGTAATAATAAAGGTTTTATTATTTGCTTTAATCCCATCCAGAATGGAAGTTTCGTCTCCCTTTGGGGATTTATGAAAAACTTTTACGCCCGGAATAGCAGGATCCCGTTTTTCGCCAAACTCCCACCTCACCACTTCCTTTTCCTGAACACCTTCAGATAGACCGGTAGAGAGCGCAGATAAATCCAGCCGGTTGTTCAACGATTCCCCCGGGTTTTTAAAAATAGGAGTGAACAGGGTAAGTATGTCTTTTGCCATAGAGTCCTTTGCGATAAACATCGGTACCGTTTCCCGAAATTCATGGTTTCGTTCCACAAAGTCAAAAATCGGACGGATTCCTTTTTTTCTTGCGAAATCCTCACCAATAACAAGACTGTTAATGTGAGAAAACATTAAATAACGCGGGACGATCTGCCCTGCTTTCTGAATGGCTTCATAAACAGTGGCTCCCTTAATACTATAGGTGTACACCGCTCCTCCGGAACCGCCGGAAGGTGCTCCTCCCTGATTCCCTGCCATTCCGCCAGGATTAACAACCTGAAGATGCACCTCGGTTTCTCCATTTTTTGCGAGATCGATGCCAAGTGAAGATACGATGAGAAGTTCATTAAGCTCCCTTCTTCCATTACAGCCCGTGAACAGCAGCAAACATACAATGACAAGTAACAATGAAATACTCTTTTTCATGACTGCGACTTCCATTTTTTATAAAACTTTGTATTCTTCCACCAAAACGGCAGACGCAGCATGGTATCATCCTGTTCATCGGTAAAAGGTGCCATGGACGTAAAATAAGGTCTTCCCATTGACGTCAATGAGCACAGATGGATGAATAAGGCCAGCATAAATATAATGATGCCATACATTCCAACACTGGCCGCCAGCACCATGAGCAGAAAGCGCAAAAGTCTGGCTGCACCGCTAAACGCGTAGTAAGGAGAAACAAAGCTTGAAATTGCGGTTAGCGAGACCACAATTACGATGGCCGGTGATACAAGTCCAGCGGCAACGGCGGATTCTCCAATAACAATCGCTCCAACGATGGAAACCGCTGAACCAATTGGGCGGGGCATCCTGATTCCCGCTTCCCGCAGTATTTCAAAAATGACTTCCATGATCAAGGCTTCCATAAATGCCGGAAAAGGCACGCCTTCCCGCTGTGCCGCCAGACTAATCAGGAGATTTGGCGGGATAAGCTCCTGATGAAAGCTTGTCACAGCAATAAACACGCCGGGAAGAGCAATTGATATACCGAACGATAAAAGCCGGATCAATCGCACCAATATCGATAGGTCATAATGGCTGTAATAATCCTCAGCCGCCTGGAAGAAGGAAATAAAGGTGACCGGTGTTACAAGAACAAAGGGGGTTCCTTCCATCATGATGACAATTTTCCCTTCAGCAAGTGCAGCTGCAGCGATGTCTGGACGTTCTGTCGATTGAAACGTAGGAAAAGGAGTATAGCCGTTTTCATCGATGAGTTCCTCGATCATCCCGCCTTCAAATACCTTTTCCGTGTCCAGGTTGTGAAGCCTGTTCATTACCTCATTCAGTACTTGCTGATCCGCTTTGTTCTTCATATAGGCAACCAATACTGAGGTCTTTGTGATATTTCCCACCTGAAGCGATTTAAAGCGAAGCTGCGGATTCGATATTCTTCGTCTCAAAAGAGTCGTATTGATTTGCAATGTTTCAATGAATCCTTCACGCGGTCCCCTGACCGTGGTCTGTGATTCAGGCTCATCGATGCCTCTCGTTGGAAAAAACTCAAGCGGGATCGTATAGGCAGTGTTCGCTCCATCCACAAAGACGGCCACCTGCCCTTTTAACACCGGGGTAATAATATGGCCAAACAACTGATGCTTGCTGACAGCAGATGAAACTTCTATTTGGCTAATAAGCTTCTCAGGGATAACATCTTCTTCCCCGTCCTGCCAGTCATGTATAGGCTGCAGAATGGATAAGTCAATCTGCTGTTTGTTTACAAGTCCTTCAATAAAGCAAACAACAAAGGGGATAGGACGGTCACTAAAGAACAAAATCTTAACGTCCATGCTTTCACCAAGGATATTCTTAAGGTGTTCCAAATTCTCTTGAACAACCTGCGATACTTCAATATTTTCATAAGCTTTTGCCTCTGAGCCCGCAGTTGGCCGCCGTTTCAATCGCCTTTTCATTTTCATCCATCCACCTCCATTCCGTCTTTCACTTACCTTCTATCTTCTGTAGAGAGGCTGTATTTTATTCCATAATGAAAAACCCTGCTGAAAAAACAGCAGGGTTTTGGATAAGAATTTATTAAGCTTTCTTTTGCAATTGTTCTTCGTCTTCCATCCGGTTTCTTTTGTTCAGATACCAATACAAGGGCAGGCCAGCCAGTGTGACAGCAATTGCTGTGAGGCTGTCTGCAGGATTATCAATAATGGTGGCTATAACGATATAGCTGGCGCCAATGATGGCAAACCCCGGAATGAAAGGAAACAGAGGTACACTGTACGACCTTTTTCTCCCTTTATTTCGTTTTCTCAAAACAAACAGAGCATAAAACGCAAAAATATAAAAAATATAAATCGCGAAGATGGCCATGGCGGACAGGTAATCCGGATTCGAAACAAGCATAAGAGCGATGGCTAACACAACCTGCAGCCCGGTTGCCGGAATCGGTGTTCCAAACTTTTCAGAAACAGAAGCAAAAAAGCGGGAGGCAGGCAGCTGCTTGCGAAGAGCCATTGCGTAAGTTACACGCGGGAACGTCAGGATCTTTCCGTTCAAACACCCGAAAATAGAAACAGCAATACCGATGGCAATCAATTTGCCGCCCATTTCCCCAAACAATAGGGAGGCAGCGGTTCCAGCTGAATTTTCCCCCAATTCAACGATACGGCTTGCCGGCAGAATATGAAGCATGGCCACATTCACCAGTAAATAGGCTACCGTTACAAAAAGAATCCCGCCGATGATCGCCTTCGGCAGTATTTTCGCAGGGTTTTTCATTTCCCCAGCCACAAACCCGACCATCAGCCAGCCGTCATAAGCAAACAAGGTTGCAAGAATGGCCGCTCCCATGCTGATCTCTCCAGTAAAGCCGCTTCCTGCATTCAAAACCTGTTCATTTCCTTTCCAAATTCCAAAGACAACGATTAATACAATCGGAAGCAATTTTCCCACGGTGGCGACATTTTGAACGATGCCCCCATATTTCGTTCCAAAGCTGTTCACCACAGCAAGAAAAACAACCGTAAAAATCCCAATCCACGGGCCCGTTTTATCGTTCCAGCCGAACAAATGGGCGAGCAAGGAGCCAAAATAAAGACCGAGTCCTCCTATGATGGCAGGACCATAAATAACAGTTTGCATCCAGCCGCTGAGATAGCCCCATACTTTTCCATATACCTCTTCCAAATATACATACAGTCCGCCTGTTTTTGGAATCTGTGTCGCAACTTCGGCAATGGTAAGGCCGCCTGCCAGCGTGATAAGGCCACCGAGCAGCCAGGCAAGGAGCGCCATGCTTGACCCCCCTGCATATTCAATTACTTTTCCGGGTTTCATGAAGATACCGGAACCAATTACTGTACCAATAACAATAGACATCGCCACTGAAAGACCGATGTCCTTTTTAAGATCTGCTTCTGTATTCACGCTGCTGTCCACTCCCAAACTATTATTGTCTACTCAAGAAGGACTTTCTCTTTTTAAAACTGTATCACAGCGTGTAACTCCTGTCACTACAACCTAAAATAGTAATTCTATTCTAAAAAATCACTTTATTTAAAATCCTTTTTTCAGAGATATTACCAGCATATAAGCAAGCCCCACCAGGCCGAAAAGCGGATAAAGATAATGAAGAAGTGAAGAATAGCCAAACAAACTGATCAGATACCCGCCACCCATTAAAAGCAGCAAAATGAAATTGGCCGAAAGCTTGATTGATTTTTTTAATGGAGCGATGAGTCCGAACAGGTTCCCAATCAGTGTAGTAAATATTTCACCATAGACAACGAGCAAAAACAGCAAATGAACAAATATTCCGAGCCGGCTGATGATCTCGGCAACAGGAATTTCATATTGAACCGATTGAGGCACCAGATAAAGGGCGAAATGGCTGTTTAACAGAATAAAAGTCAGCCCAAGCCCTCCTAAAAAACCGCCCCACCGGATAACTGATTCATCCTCCGCTTCCCTGCTAAGCGGAACGAGAACCGCTTGAGCCAGCGTCAAATTAAACGCAGCATAAGTAAAAGGACTCAAAAGCCATCTCCAGTTTCCCGTAAAGTCCTCTGATTGGATCAGAGGAACTTCAATCGGTGAAAACAGCATGGATACGGACAGGATAATGGAAAAAAGAATCATAATAGGCACAATAACAGAATTTGTCCATAAAATGCCTTCCATCCCTCGCTGCATTACGATAAAACACAATAAAACGGTGAGCAGTATACCGGCATGAAACGGCATATGAAGCTGCTCCGTAAACAAAGCCCCAGTACCAGACAGCATAACGGCTGTTACGCCAAAAAGCATCACAAATAAAAGCAAATTGATCCCTGAGGCAAACTTTTCTCCAAAAAGATATGTGTTTAATGTTTCATATGTTTCCGCGCCAATCTTTCGGGCAAGGAGCATAATTTTCGTCCCTAAAAAGATAAATAAAAAACCGCTGATCAGAATGCCGGCAAAGCCAGCCGAACCATGTATAGTAAAGAATTCAACAATCTCTCTCCCTGTTGCGAAACCCGCTCCTACGATTGTACCGATATAGGTAGCGCCGATTTGAACCGCTTGTTTTTTTCGTTTTTGCATGATCTCCTCCAGCTCCGCCCGTCCTCTTCGTTAATATGTATGCCTGTACCGGCAAATTAGAAGAGCATCGGGTAAAGCGGGACACCTAAATAAACAAAACCCATGATCTGTCTTCCCGGGAAGACGAATCATGGGTCCTTTTAATTATTTATTTCTTTTTCGTTTTGGCAGTTTATCAAGGAGCCAGCCCTTACCAATTTCGCAAAAACGTATGGGCATTTCCATCGAAACCCAAACCTTATCTTTGCCGACTATATTTAACATCCCGGTTTCCTCATTGACATGTCTTACTTCTGCACTTTCCGTACCAGCAACCGGAACGACCATTTTTTCATTATTAAATCCTTTAATTTTAAAAACCTTTCCGTCAAAAGAAACTTTGTGACAATGTGGAGGGAGACCAAGAGTAATTTTGTTCACAATAAAACCTCCTATAAAGATTTTCTCATTTAAAGATTTTCTTCATTGTAACAGAAATGTGCGTGTCTTTTCTTTAATTTTTAAAAATTTTTTAAATATTATATTAACTCTTCAATAACCTAACCCTACCCTGGCTTGCTGCTAACTAAACGTTGAAAATGTTGCTATTTGCCGCATCTATCAATACAGGAACCAATCAGCAGGCTCTATCATAATCTAATAGTCAATACTAGATTTTTATTTTGAAAACTATGAGGTGTTTCTACATGAATAGAGTTCAAATGCTGTTTAAATGCTGCTCTGCACTGGCAGGCGCCTATGCAGGTTATTTCTTCGGTCCGATGTCCCCTTTGATCAATGCTCTTGTAATTTTGGCTATACTTGATTATCTGACAGGGATTATCGCTTCTGCTTATGAAGGAAAGCTTTCAAGTTCAATAGGGTTCAAAGGTATTTTAAAGAAAATCGCAATATTTTGCATCGTAGCTGTTGCCCATTCACTCGATGCTCTTTTTGGCGGCCATTACATCCGTGATGCCACTATCTTCTTTTATTTATCCAATGAGTTGCTGTCCATTATCGAAAACGCAGGCCGGACAAACATCCCCCTGCCTCCTGTCATTCGAAAAGCTTTCCTTGTTTTAAAACAAAAGGGGGAGGAAAACGAAAAAAAAACAGACTAGCTCTCTGCCAATCTGTTTTTGTTCTTCATTTGTTTTATCGCTGATAATAGGATGTAATCTTGGCCGCAATTTTCTCCGGATCGATTTTGTACTCCCCAGCGTTAATTTTCTGTTTAAGTTCCTCTACCTTTGCCAGGCGTTCATTTGAAATTTCGCCTGCTTTCTTTTTTGCAGATGGCTTTGAAACTCCAGTGGTGTTGTACAGTTGATCCACCCTTCGAATGCCATTGATTTTCATGTTGTTGATCCCTTCATATTAAATGCATACATTTCCGACACATACCCAGTCGTCTTCAATTTCAGAAGGTTCCAGATAACGCATATACAGTTTCTGGCCGCTTTTATCATACTTTATTTCAAATTCCTTTTCATTTTGCCTGGATTCACAAAAGAAATGAATATACTCCTGTGTAAATAGATAAGGAGTAAAATTTTTATAATCCGCCAGATGGTTTTCGACCCAATGTTGAATATCTTCTTGTTTAACCGTTTTCATATTACTCTTCCCTTACCCCATTTTGTGTATAGTGATGAATAAATGTATGAAATACCCCATGAAAAACTACTGTAAACACATAGAAAGATATTTTGCTCATAGTCTTCGAATCATTCTTATATTATAAGGGGTATTACCCGAAAAAAATAGTAAATTTTGTATAAAAAACGTTCATCTCAGCAAGATGAACGTTTATCTCAATTCATTCAGCTTTGGAATAACTCCCATTTCTTCCACTTCTGCCTTCGTTTTTTCCGTACCAAGCATATAAATCTGCCGGTAAATCTCAAACATGAGCTCATTATCTTGTCTTCGGTCGAGGTCGCTGTTAAATTCATCAAAATGCGTGCTCGAAGAAAATAAATCTTTGCCTTCCTTTTTGTTATGTTCATGCAGCTTTTCAAAGAGTCCGCGCAGCTGTTCGATTTCTCCTTCATTTGCGTGGACCTCAAACAGATGTATGCTTTCATCGGCAGGAACAGTATTTATGTCACCTTTTGGATTAACGTAAAATGGTAATTTCCTTTCATCCATCGCACAAATCCCCTCCTCATCATCTTTTAAACACATTTCCCTTTATTCACAACCAATTAAACCTGTTTAAACAGGTTTGAACCTATACTTTGCTGACTACTATAGTCAGATTTTATTTTTCTCGATAAAAATGGCCACATCTTCTACTTCGTCAAATACTCTTGATCCGACAATTTCTCTTTCCTCATCGAAAAAGGTGGCCTGAAAAAAACCATTATCTCCCTGTGGAACATACCGGATCCGTACAAGATCATTTTTCGCACCGGGCAAGTTGGTTTCCTGAAGAAATTCAAATTCTTTTTCGGGATTTTCCATTAAGCTTCGTATATGTTCATTAATTTCCATGCCTTTCCCTCCAACAGTTGTTTAATTCATATTTTCCCAAATTAATAATTCATAAACTTCCTCACCCCCAAGCGGTGCTTTCAAATTAGAGGTTTAAAAAGACAGGAAAAAGATAATGTTTAGGTGTGTAGAACAATTCGGGGCAGTTTGATGCCACCACTACAAGGAGTGATGAAGAATGGAACAAGGTTTATATACAGCGAAAGCAACAGCACAAGGTGGACGTGAAGGCAATGTTTCCAGCGAGGACGGCAAACTCGACCTTAAACTCAGTATGCCAAAAGAACTGCAGGGCTCAGGAGGAGAAGGAACCAATCCGGAACAGCTTTTTGCCTGCGGTTATGCGGCGTGTTATCAAAGCGCCCTTCAGCTTGTGGCCCAAAAACAAAAAGTGGATGTTTCCGACAGTAAGGTAACAGCCAATGTAACGATAGGCAAAGATCAGCCCAATGGCGGATTCAAACTGGCGGTTGTCCTTGAGGTCGCTATACCGGGACAGGAGCAGGCCAATGTACAGAAGCTGGCAGATGAAGCTCATCAGGTTTGTCC
The DNA here is from genome assembly GCF_030418125.1 of Fictibacillus fluitans. GTDB lineage: Bacteria > Bacillota > Bacilli > Bacillales > Fictibacillaceae > Fictibacillus_C > Fictibacillus_C fluitans. The sequence goes on from NZ_JAUHTR010000001.1 coordinate 1,012,131, forward strand.
GTATTCCAAGGCAACACGCGGAAATATTGACGTAGAAATCAAGGCAGTATAAGCATTTAAAACTGGTCCCAATCAAAGGGGCCAGTTTTTTTGTGTGCTCTTTTCCCTCCCCATCCCCTCTTCCTCAAGCCTGCTTTCAAAAATTATAAAAAGGAAAAAAAGGAATTTTGTAACAGTTGGTCGAAATTATGTTTTCAAAAGATTCAGGAAAACAAACAGGAAAAACTCCAGGAATACAACTACCTGAGTTTTAATACATAAAAAGGGGGATTGGATTGATTTCTTTTAAGCATGTGAACAAGCATTTCGGCGATTTCCAGGTTCTCACCGATATTAACCTAGAAATTAAAGAAGGAGAAGTTGTTGTTGTCGTTGGTCCGTCAGGCTCGGGGAAAAGCACCCTGCTCCGCTGCATCAACCGTCTTGAGACCATTACGGATGGTGAACTCATGGTTAACAAAAAATTGTTAAACAGCAAAGATACTAACATTAATGACCTTCGTAAAGAAATCGGCATGGTGTTTCAGCATTTTAATTTATATCCTCATATGACTGTACTTGAAAATATTACTCTCGCTCCAAGAAAAGCTCTTGGTATTTCCACTGCAGAAGCAAATGAAACCGCCATGTTCTATTTAAATAAGGTAGGAATTCCTGACAAGGCAGATTCCTACCCTTCCCAGCTTTCCGGCGGCCAGCAGCAGCGTGTAGCCATTGCCAGAGGACTTGCCTTGAAGCCCCATATCATGCTTTTTGATGAACCAACCTCTGCTCTTGATCCCGAGATGATCGGCGAGGTACTCGATGTGATGAAAACACTTGCGAAAGATGGCATGACGATGGTTGTTGTTACGCATGAGATGGGTTTTGCCCATGAAGTGGCGAACCGCGTCGTGTTTATGGACCATGGCCGGATTCTTGAAGAAAGTGAGCCTGCCGCCTTCTTTTCCAACCCCAAGGAAGACCGTGCCCGCTTATTTTTAAGCAGAGTACTAAACCATTAAAGGAGCTGAATCATTTGAAAACGAAGAAAAATTGGCTGATTGCACTTATTCTGGTTCTGATCATCAGCATGCTTTCCGCATGCGGCAGTGCTGAGAAAACAGGTGGAAAAGAATCCAAGGATACGCTTTCCGTCATAAAAAAACGAGGGAAACTGGTAGTGGGCGTCAAATATGATACCAACCTGTTCGGCTACAAAGACCCGTCCAGCGGCAAAGTGGAAGGCTTTGATATTGATATCGCCAAAGCTCTTGCGAAAAAGATTTTTGGTGATGAGAAAAAATTGGAGCTTAAGGAAGTCACTTCAAAGACGCGGGTGCAAATGCTTAAAAACGGAGATATTGATGCCATCATTGCAACCATGACCATCACTCCTGACCGTAAAAAAGAAGTGAATTTCTCCGATGTCTATTTTAAAGCCGGCCAGTCTCTTCTGGTCAAAAAAGGAAGCAAAATCAAAGGCATCGATGATATCAAAAAAGGAACAAAAGTACTTGCCGTAAAAGGCTCGACTTCTGTTCAGAACATTAAAGACAAAGCTCCAGATGCTCAGGTACTCGAATTTGAAAATTATGCAGAAGCCTTCACCGCACTGAAAGCAGGGAAAGGTGAGGCATTGACCACCGACAACTCCATCCTGTACGGCATGGCGGACCAGGATTCAAATTATACGCTTGTAGGTGAGCCATTTACCGATGAGCCTTATGGAATTGCCCTGAAAAAAGGCGATAATAAATTCACTAAATATGTAAATACCTTCATCAAGGAAATTCAGGACAATGGGGATTATGACAAAATTAAAAGCAAATGGATTAAAGAACAATAAAGAACCCTGAAGATAGATGGACGCTTCTGTCCATCTCTTCTTCATAAAGGAGGGAAAACATGCTTGATTTTTCGATTCTGACAAACAATATTGACACGTATTTGGAAGGATTCTTGAATACATTGAAAGTCAGCCTCCTGGCTTTAATTCTGAGTTTTATTCTGGGTGTAATCATTGCGGTGATGCGAATTTCCCCTATGAAAGTTCTTCAGTTAGCAGGGACAGCGTTTGTAGAATTTATTCGGAATATCCCCCTTATTCTCATTCTGTTTATTTTTTACTATGGATTGCCGAGCCTTGGAATGGAGCTTTCCGGTTTTCAGGCAGGGACGATCGCTCTTTCCATTTATACAGCGGCCTTTATTGCTGAAGCCATCCGGGCAGGCATCCTGTCGGTGGACAAGGGGCAGATGGAAGCCGGCCGGTCATCAGGGCTCACTTATATTCAGACCATGAGGTACATCATTTTACCGCAGGCCATTAAAATTGTTATCCCGCCCCTGGGCAATCAATTTATTAATCTTGTAAAGAATTCATCCATCCTGGGAGTTGTGGCCGGATTGGATCTTATGTATTTTGGCGACTCCATTTCATCTGCCACTTATGTCGTGTTTGACGTCTATATCTTCGTTGCCCTTTTCTATCTCATATTAACGATACCGCTCAGCTTGTTCGTCGGATACCTTGAACGGCGCCTGGCTGTAACCGGATAAGGGGGAGATCTCTATGGATTTTATCGGTGCTTATTCCTTAGGGAATCTGCTCTTTTTGTTGAAAGGACTGGGAACAACACTTCTGGTCGCTTTTATCGCTATTATCTTCAGCTTTCTGATTGGAAGCATCCTTGGCATCCTGCGTTATGCAAAGATTCCTGTTCTTTCAGGGATCGTGGCCCTCTGTGTGGAAGTGATCAGAAACCTGCCTCTTTTGCTGATTATCTTTTTCACCTTTTTCGCCCTTCCTGAAGTCGGAATTAAATTAAGTGTAACCATGGCAGCCATCACAGCACTCATCATTTTTGAATCCGCCATGCTTTCCGAAATTGTTCGCAGCGGACTGAACTCCATTGAAAAAGGCCAGATTGAAGCCGCACGGTCATCGGGTCTCACATATATGCAGACCATGCAGCATATTATTCTTCCGCAAGCTCTGCGCCGGATGGTTCCTCCGATCGTCAGCCAGTTTATATCCTTGTTGAAGGATACGTCACTGGCCGTTGTGATTTCATTGCCAGAGCTTTTGCACAACGCTCAGATTGTAAATGGAAAGAATGTGAATTATGTCATTCCCACTTTCCTGCTTATTGCCGTGATTTATTTTCTTGTTAACTATTCATTGTCTTTGGTGGCAAGACGTCTTGAAATAAAAGAAAGAACGAATCGGAAATCGACAGGGAAAGTACTGCCTGCCAAACACCAGGCCGGTGAAATGATGCAATAAAGCAAAGAGCTCAAATTCACTTGAGCTCTTTTTCTATGTTAGAATGATTGAAACATCATTTTAGTGCGGATTAAAGGAAGTGAAGTAATGGAGGCTTTTACCTATACAAAACGTGAAGAAATCATTAATGCGGTCACTCACGGAATCGGAGCGGTCTTCAGCATTGTCGCGCTGATCCTTCTTATCGTATTTGCCAGTGCGCAGGGAACACCTCTTGCCATCGCCTGTTTTGCCATTTTCGGCGTTACGATGCTTCTTTTGTATACAGCATCCACGCTTGTGCACAGCTTTCCTGAAGGCAAACTCAAAGATATTTTTGAGATCATGGATCATTCAGCCATCTATTTATTTATCGCAGGCTCCTACACTCCCATCCTCCTGCTTGTTGTTAAAGGAGCCCTGGGCTGGTCGTTGTTTGGAACTGTGTGGGGAATAGCCCTTGCCGGCGTTGCATTCAAAATCTTTTTTACCAAACGTTTTGTCATTCTTTCCACCATCGGATATGTACTGATGGGGTGGATGATTATATTTGCTTTTAACCGGGTCCTCCTCAATCTTTCACAAGAAGGGCTTGCCTGGCTGTTTGCCGGAGGAATTTTGTATACTGTTGGAGCCTTTTTCTACGTTTGGCGCAAGTTCCCCTATAACCATGCGGTCTGGCATTTATTTGTCCTCGGCGGCAGTGTCTCTCATTTTGTGTTAATGCTTTATATATTGAAGCTATCCTAAAAAGACGAACAGCGGAAACTAGTCCTGCTGTTCGTCTTTCAATTTCTTTTTCATATATCGCCCATGATCCACCACTTCAAATCCATATTGGCTGTAGAGGCCATGCGCATCTTCTGTGGCAAGCAGCATCCCCCGCACACCCTGCAGGTCTTCAAAGGAAATGATCGTTTGCACGAGCCATTTGGAAAGTCCTTTTCCCCTGTGCCCTTTATCAATAAACACATCGCATAAGTAAGCCGTCGTGACATAATCGGTTAAAATCCGGGCAAAGCCGGCTTGTACTGGCTTTCCATCCACCACCTCATATACCCCAAAGCAAAGCGTATTTTCAATCGCCCGCCGCACCCGTTCTATCTTAACTCCTTTTGACCAGTAAGCCTCTTTAGACAAAAATTCATGAATCATGCCTATATCCAGCCAGGACTTATCCGTAGAAATGATATAGTTTTCGTTCTTCCACTCCATTCTCTACCCCTCCAAATGTTTTCTCCTGTTCAATTATAATAAAAGGCGAACGAACTTACCCTCTTTTTTGATTGAATAGAGACCGGCACAATTGGAATGATATACAAATAGGCATACTTAAAACGAGGGAATGAAGTTTATTATGTTCGGAAAACGGCGACAAAAAAAACAGGAACGTTCACAAAACCAGTCTTCCGGGCAAGCTAAAACCCAGCTTACCTTCGAGCAGCTCATGGAAAAATGCAAGGCTTCAAAGGATTTTGTTTCGTTTACCAAAAGTGATAAGCATCCATTTACGATTTCTTATTATAAAAGCATGGTAAACCCTGACCTTGTGCATAAGGATCTTATCCCCTATTTGACCAGCTTTTCTTCCTTATCCTTAACAGAGCTTTCTCAGGAAATTCCTGTTGAAAACATTGAACATACCAGCGATGTCCAGACGATTATGGACAGCTTGCTGACAGGATCAGTGCTTGTCCAATCCCGGCCGGAAAAAAGTAATTGCCTGCTGATTCCTGCAGCTACGGCAGAAAAACGGCAAATTTCTGTGCCCGAAACCGAATTCAGTGTGGTAGGACCAAAAGAAGCGTTTGTTGAATCGCTTGAAGTTAATATCAACATGGTTCGGAAAAGATTGCCGATACCTGAGCTTCATGTAAAAGAAGTAACGGTGGGTAAGCTGTCAAAAACACGGGTCGTCTTTCTTTATATTGAAGGTATTGTGAATATGGAAAACGTGAATACCTTGAAACAACGGATTAGCGATATTGAATATGACCATATTCTGGACAGTACATATATTCTACAAATGATTTCAGACAACCAGTACTCACCGTTTCCCCAGCTTATTAATACGGAACGCCCCGACCGGGTAGCCGCCGTATTGTCTGAAGGAAAAGTAGCGGTCCTGGTTGATGGTTCTCCAAGTGCACTTACTGGCCCTACAACGCTGATAGAGTTCTTCTCTGCATTTGAAGACTATTTTCTATCCTGGCATATTGCTTCTGTTTTCCGGCTGATTCGCCTTTTTGGGGTATTCTTTTCCGTTCTTTCCACACCCCTTTATGTTGCTGTGCTGACCTTTCATTATGAAATGATACCGACCGACCTCCTGGGTACATTGATCGCTTCACGTTCAGGCATCCCCTTTCCTCCCATCGTAGAAGCCGTCATTCTCGAATTGTCAATCGAACTGTTACGGGAAGCTGGTGCCCGGCTGCCTTCAAAGGTCGGGCAGACAATCGGGATTGTCGGAGGTATTGTAATCGGAACAGCAGCGGTACAAGCCGGATTAACGAGCAATGTACTGCTAATAATTGTAGCGCTCGCTGCCCTCGCATCGTTTACGACCCCCGTTTATCAGATGAGTAATACAATTCGGTTGATTCGTTTTCCTTTTTTGGTTTTCGCGCAATTTTGGGGGTTGCTTGGCGTGGCCATATGTTCTTCCTTTGTTTTGGGACATATGCTGCGCCTCACATCACTCGGGCGTCCTTATCTCGCTCCGCTGTTTCCTTTGCGGGTGACCGATTTAAAGGATGCGTTATTCCGGCTGCCATTTAATCGCCAAAACCTTCGTCCGATGCAGATGCGGCCGGCGGATCCGGCACGTTTCAACTACAAACGCGGCATAGAGAAAAATGACATTGAAGAATAAACCATTTTACGACCAAACCAAAAGAGGGTGGGACCATGAATCTTCAGCCAAAAGAAAATAGATTAGTTTCCCCTTATTTTGCGTTTTACCTGATTCATACCATGCAGGTTGGAGTAGGTGTGCTGGGTTTTCAGCGCTATATTGCCAAATCGGCGGGTCATGATGCGTGGATGGCGGTCATTACCGGTGGAATTCTTATCCACCTTCTTGTGTGGATGAGCTATCGCATGCTTAAAAACAGTGATGGTGACCTTGTGGCTGTTCATGAAGACATCGCGGGAAAAGCCATCGGCGGGCTGTTTAGCACGTTATTCACGATCTATTCAGGCTTTCTGGCCCTTACCGTCCTAAGAACGTACATTGAAGTTATCCAGGTGTGGATGTTCCCTCATATCAATACATGGGGAATCTCCCTGATTTTACTTTGTGTGGTTTATTACTTTGTCAGCGGCGGTTTCCGGATCGTTACAGCTCTGGCCTTCTTCAGCCTGCTTCTTGGAACCCCCCTTATCTTTTTAAAATACTTTGCCGTTAAAGATTCTCATATTTATAACATCCTGCCTCTTTTCGACCATTCTGTAACCGACTTTTTTGTGGCAACAAAAACGATGACATTAAACTACTTAGGCTTTGAAATGCTCCTGCTGTACTATCCCTTTATCAAACATCCGGAAAAATCGGAGAAATGGTCACAATGGGGTGTTTTCTTCAGTATTTTGCTGTATACCATCACTGCGGTTGAATCGTTTGCTTATTACAGCCAGGGCCAGTTAAAGCATACGATCTGGGCGACGCTTACCCTCTGGAAGATTGTTGAATTTCCTTTTGTTGAGCGGTTCGAGTACATCGGGATCTCTATCTGGCTGTTTGTTGTTCTTCCCAATATCTGTATCGCGGTTTGGTGTGTGACAAGAGGGTTCAAACGCATTTACTCCCTCAAACAAAAGCATACACTCATTCCTGTGCTGATCCTGATTTTTGCCGGAACCGTCCTCTTCAAAGACCGCCAGCAAATAGATTTATTAAACAGTATGGTTTCCAGAGCCGGGTACTATTTTATCTACTTTTACATTCCTCTATTATTTGTACTGCATTGGATGGTAATGAAAGTAAGGAGGAGAAAAAAAGATGCCTAATACAAAATTGGCTGCTGTTGCTGTATTGCTGTTCCTGACAGGATGCACTCCTCAAAAACAAGTGCTCGAAGACATCCAGCTTGTCGGTGTAGTCGGCTATGATTATGTAGATGAAAGTACAATCCGGGCGACCGTCTCTGTACCTACTACTGAAGGCGGAAGCGATCAGGCAGTCTTATCAAGCACCACCTATTCTGCCAAATCCCATACGAGCAAGAATATCCGTCAGGTCCTGCAGGCAGAATCCCCACGGCCATTCGCCTCCGGAAGGGTGTCTGTCATCATATTTAATGAAGAACTTGCGCGCCGCGGAATTACCAAGATCATCGATTCCCTGCAACGGGACCCTTCCGTGGGGAGGAACATCTACCTGGCTGTAGCCAAAGGGAAAACACAGGAAATGCTGTCAAAAGAGTATCCAGTCGGTGAGATTGTGCCTGCTTACCTGAAGCTGATGATTGAGCAAAATATGGAGCTGACTTTCCCAAGGGCCAACTTCCATCATTTTAATTACAGCTATTATGGAAAAGGCAGCGATCCGTTTATGCCGCTCCTTGAAGAGAAGCATGGCCATATCCGCATTACAGGTGTTGCCCTGTTTGATCATTCCAAGTATGTGGACCATATCAGCTTTGATAATTCCTTTATTTTTAAACTGATGTATCAAAGCTTCCGGCAAGGGTCCCATGAATTCAAACTCGGAAAAAACAACTACCTGACGCTTGAAAATTTGTCTTCGCATGTCAACTATGACATCTACAGTCCGAATACAAACCCTAAAATCAATATCACGGTAGATGTGACGGGTAAGGTGAATGACGCGGCAGGCACCCCGCTGTACCAGGCAAAAACGATTGAAATGATCGAAAAGACCATCAAAAAACAAACGGAGCACGATGCAGAGAAGATGGTCAAACGATTTCAGCAAAAGGGAATTGACCCCCTCGGTTTAGGAGACAGGGCAAGAAGCAGGGGGAGACGTTTCAATTTTAAAGACTGGAATCAAAAGTACCCTGACATTCCTGTTCAGGTTAAAGCGAATATTGAAGTCACTCAGGGCGGAATCGTGGAATAAAAAAACGGGTTTTTTAACAAGTGTCTTTGAAGCTCTTGAAAGTATTACTTTCCTTTCCAGGAATAAGAGGACGTAACTCCAAATGAAAAAGGAGCTGTCAGAAGTCAGCGTTACTGACTTTCTGAACAGCCCTGGCCTTCTTTCAGCTCCTCAAAGTATATGGATAGCCATCAAGGCTTGTTTTCGTCTTGCCGTCTCCCAAAATGATATCCACAGGGTATATGTTTGCTTTCTTTCCGGAGCCGAGCCAATTTCTTTTTTTGTCTGACAGGATCAGCAATCCGTCTGCATCCCCAAGCGGGGCAAATGTTGCACTGTCATTATGGTAGATGTCCAGGTTTAATTCCTTTTGTAAATATTCTGCTGCTGCTTTTACATCGTTCACCGGCATACCGATTTCGCTGATGTTCAGAATATCCCGGCTTGTAAAGGGATGCTGGGTGCCGTTATTCAAAGAATGCCGGGCAATCAGCTCGACAATGTTGCCTGCCGGATCGTAAAAATAACAGGCATGCGCATCCCAATTGGCAAAATATATTTCATCTTTATCTTCGACTGGATTTAAAGGTACTAGACTGCTTGCCCATTCTTTTGCCTGTGAAAACCGGTTATCAGGTACAGTGAACGCAAAATGGTAATACGATTCCTCTGCGCCTTCAAGAAAAGTGAGCACCGAATCACCTGCTCCAAAACTTAACGAACCGGGTAAGCTGCTCTTTAACAAAGGCAAACCCAGGACTTCATGGTAAAAGTATTTTTGATCCTTGAGGCGATCCGTGCGGAGGATCACTTCTTTTATGTTCATTCAGGTCCCTCCTATTTCATTTAAAGGGTATTTGGCAACCTGTGCCGAGCCAAGGAATTGATCTGCTTCTTTAAGACAGCTCCGCTTCGCTTACTTCTTCATTGAAATTAACCCCAACTTTTTCCTGGTGAGCCTGTCCCCACTTCTCCATCATGCGCAATGTACCTTCAAGATCCTTTCCGTACGGCGTAAGCGAATAGACCACTTTGGGAGGCACTTGAGCGTATACTGTCCGCTTAATAAGACCATCTTCCTCCAGTTCCCGAAGCTGCTGCGTCAAAACCTTTGGAGTAACAGAATAAAGCTGGTCCTTCAACTCCCCAAAACGGTAATCCTTTTCCTGAAGCAGACAAAGGATTACACCCTTCCACTTACCGCAGACCACATCCAACGTTACTTCTATTGGGTGAAAATACTGCTTTTTTCTTTCCCTCATGAATCCAATCCCCCTGATCAATTAGTGGTCCATGGTATCTTAAAAGTAACTACCTATCAAAAAAGTACATACTATTTAAATATCCAATGTACCAGTATACTTAGTATAGAACAGATTCCATGAAAGGAAAATGTATGAATAAAGAAAAACCTAATGTTAACATATCCCTTCTCCATAACGCCGGAAAAACATATGTCCATCCTGATGATCTTCCGGTTGTTCTTAATCTGCTTCACTCGGCTTCAGATGCCGGTTTAGCCATGAAAATTGAGTATTTTGATGATATACTAGCCTTCCGTACGGCTACTTCCATCGTGGGAGAAACCATCCTCAGTATAAATAAATCCACCAATGAAACACTTTTTTTTGGTCCTTATGCATTAAAAAATCTCGCAAACTCCCTGAACATCCAACTTTTCTATCGACGGTAATCCTTGCTGGAATTAAATCCTGCAGGGTTTTTTCTTTGAAGTATAACCAAATACTTTTTTACTATTCCCTGCTTCTGATCCATGACTTTCGAACGAAAATTTTCTGATATAAAGGAATCAGTTCTACCTTAACGGAATTTTTTATTATCTACTGAAAAAGGAGGCTCAACATGAAGTACATAAAAAAATGGACAGGAACGCTTTTTGCAGCAGGATTATTATTCACAATGTTTACAGGAACAGCAAAAGGTGCAGATGCCCCGCATACAAAGGACCTTTCTCCTGCAACAGCGTATGTGGATGTAGCGGCGGCAACACTTTGGACAAAGCCCGCACAGACCAGGCCACTGGATGCGCCTTCCCTCAGCAATCCGGTTGATCTGAGAAAATGGACGACCAGCATGACGTACGAGGATAAATTATGGCTTGTGGGCCCACTGGAAACACAGGCGTTGTACGGCAACAAAGTCACCATAACCGATCAGCAGGGAGATTGGGTAAAAGTAGCGGTAGACGGACAGCCAACACCAAGGCTTGAAGCCGGCTATCCGGGCTGGATGCCAAAATCACAGCTCGTTTACAACAAAAAATTTGCTAAAGCGAAGGATGCAGCAAAACCGTTCGCTCTGGTAAAAAGCCCTACCGCCTGGCTGTATAAGAACGCTTCATTAAAACACAAGCAAATCGAAATCAGCTACAATACCAGACTTCCAATCTCCAAGGTGAAAGGAACATCAATTGGGGTAACCACACCAGAAGGTAAAACACGTTACCTTGACCGTAAGGACGTGAAAGTTTATCTGTCAGATGAATCCATACCAACGCCTACAGGTGAGGACCTTGTGAATGAAGGCAAGAAGTTCCTCGGATTGCCATATCTTTGGGCAGGGACTTCGGGATTCGGATTTGACTGTTCCGGCTTTACGCATACGCTTTACAAAGCCGCAGGCATTACCATTCCAAGGGATTCAGGTCCTCAATCCCGCTCGGGCACACCTGTTGCAAAGGAAGACCTGCAGCCCGGGGACCTGTTATTCTTCGCCTATAATAATGGAAAGGGCAGTGTCCACCATGTCGGCATGTATGCAGGAAACGACATGATGATCCATTCACCAAACTCAAGCACTACCGTCAGAATCGATAAAATCGAAGGCATCTATGCTCAGGAATATGCCGGAGCACGAAGATACCTCCCAGAAAATTAAAACGAAACACGAGGTATTTTCTTATGAAAAGCCTCGTGTTTTTTCTTTTATAAACTTCCGCTGAAAAGTTGCCTCAGAGGAATTATTAGCCGCCATTATGATAAGGGGTCAATTATTAAAAATCTTATACTATTGGAGGGTACCTGTTCAGGAGGTTGATTAAAAAAGTAAGTTTGAGGTAATTTTAAAACTGCTTCGCACAGGCGTCATCGACTAGTCCTTCTATAAAAAGATTCCCTCACTTCGCTTAAGCAGCCTGCGGATGCATTTATTGCTTTCTTGAAGAACCGTTTGTTTATCCATCGTAATCAGCTTGCGGTTATCCATGATGATATTCCCATCAATTATTACCGTCTCGACATCCGCACGTGTAGCTGAATAAACGATGCGGGAAATGGTGTCCGTCCCAAACGATGGATACATATGAAAATCATTAAGATTGAGGATGGCCATATCTGCTTTTTTTCCTGCTTCAAGGCTTCCAATTTCATGCTCCATACCTGCTGCACGGGCTCCGCCAATGGTTGCCATTTTAAACACAGTTTTTGCATTCATTGAGGTTGGGCCGTGTACAGGCTTTTGAATGAGAGCGGCAAGTCTCATTTCATTGAGCATGTCCAGGTTATTATTGCAGGGTGCCCCATCTGCCCCAAGGCTTAAGGATATCCCCTGCTCCAGCATTTGCGGCACCTCTGCTATACCGGATGAAAGTTTCAGATTGGAACCTGGACAATGGCTCACTTTGACCTTGCGTTTTTTAATAATGCTTTTTTCTTCGTCATCAAGCCAAACGCAATGAGCCAGAATCAATTTTTCGTTTGCAAGTCCAATATGATCCAGATACACGATATTGCGCATGCCCGTTTCCTTTTGGACAATAGCAATCTCCCCCCGGTTTTCCGCAGCATGGGTATGTACAAACGCACCATGCCGACGGGAAAGTTCCCGTACTTCCGTAAGCAGCTTCTCTGTACAGGAAACAACAAACCTCGGACAAAATGCATATTGAATGCGGCCATTCTCCCTGCCATGCCATTTTTCCAACAAGTCTGCGCTCTGCTGCAGTGAACTCGATGTACTTTCTCTCAAAGGTCCTGGAACATCCGAGCCCTTATCCATCATTACTTTCCCCGACATTGCCCGTATCCCGCTTTTTGCAATCGCCTGAAAGGCATAGTCTGTGTGATTGACGGTCTCCATATCCACAATGCTGGTTGTGCCGCTTTGAATCAGCTCCCCTGTACCGAGCAATGCAGAATAATAGATGGATTCTTCATCATGGGAAGCTTCAAGCGGCCATATTTTTTGCCGAAGCCAGTCCATTAATTGCAAATCATCCGCTTGCCCCCTGAATAAGGTCTGGCACAGGTGAATATGCGTCTGAATAAAGCCGGGAATGATGGTTTTATTCTTTGCATCGATAATAACATCAGCTTGGCGGTCAAGCCCCGGCCCAATTTGTTTGATCCGATTGTCCTCAATGTAAATATCCCCATGCAAAATTTCTTCCTTTTCGTTCATCGTGACGATTTCAGCGTTTTTTATGAGTAAAGAAGACATATGTTACCTCCTTATCCAGGCGAAAAAGAACAATTCCTCTGTTATGTCCTTGCTTTATTCAAAATCTGAAGCTTGAGGCCTGTGACATGAAACCCATTCACCGGCGCCAGATCCTGCGAGCAGGCGGAGCAGGCAACAATCACATCTTCCAACGCTTTCAACCTCACAAAATCCCCGGGCTTGGAAAGCGGTTCGCAGATGACATAATCCCCATTTTCATCAAGAACATTATTCATAAACCAGTTGATCGGGTCTGGTACGTGTACATGCCCAAGTGAATAATAAGCCAGTGCTTCTTTTAAGTTATCATGGCAATTCGGATGATCTTCGAGACCAAAATCTTCCTTGTACCGGTAATAGTCACATGCCGGGAAGAAAAAATCATGCTTGCCCACCGTATCCTGAACAAGCTGCATAAGCGGGCGGCGGCGATTGCTGTACAATAAATCTCCTGTCTTCAGTGAAATGCTGCTTAAGCTCGCCCTCATGTGAACAGGAGACACATGTTCATCCGGATCTTGCAGGGAAAAGCAGACAAAGTCCCCGACCTGCTTTCCTTCCACATCAATAATGACAAGCTCCTCGCCTGCTTTTATGAGGGCACTTCTTCCCTCATAAGGCGGAATCAAGATTTCCTCCTTGATTCGGTAACTATTGTGAATGGTCATGGCTATCCCTCCCTATTCAATAAAAACGGCTACTGCCCTGACGGGAGATCCCGTTCCTTTTCGGATTCTCAGCGGCAGACCAAAATAGAGAAACCGCATATTCGCAACCTGTTCCAGATTGCACAGGTTTTCCGTGTTCGTAATCCCATATTCCTTGCAGATCAGGTGTCCCGAGTACTTCATATCCAGGGGATTGTCAATTGCCGGCGCGTCAATTCCGATGTTGACCACCCCTTTTTGGGCAAGCCATCTTGCGCCTTCATAATCCAGGCCGGTATACCGGTTCAGCCAATCCTCCGTTCCATAAGCACGGTTGTAATGCCCTGTATACAAAAGGCATATATCTCCCTTTTGAAGGAATTGTCCTGAAGCGTTCAGAGCCTTTTCCAGCTCAGTTTGCGTGATATAGTCTTCCGGCTGAATATGGGAGAGATCAAGACAAACCGCCGGGCCGTAAAAATAGTCAAGCGGCATTTCGTCAATATACTTCCCCCCGGGATCATACTCGTAGGTAGCGTCACTGTGGGTTGGTCCGTGCTCATTGATGAGAAGATTGTTTGTGGCAAAGGGGAAACCTATTCTTTCAATGCTTTCCTCATGTGAAATGTTGGGAAAGATCATTGTATTCTGGTGAAGAGGAAAGACCGGCATGCCCTGGTAAATCTCCTGCGACAGGTCAACAAGTTTTACTCCCATCATCCTTCCTCCTTCATTACGGCGGGAAGGACCGTAAAAGAATCCACGTCGATCAATCCCATGTCTGTAATTTTCCATTTTGGGCTTGTTACAAGGGAAAGGAAGGAGAGATGCATAAAAGGAACATGAATTCCGCACCCTAATTCCTCCTCAGCTTTCCGGTGCAGTTCAGCAATTCGGTTGCTTACTTCCTGCCCCGTCATCTCGTCAGTCATCAATCCCCCAATGCCGAGCGGCAAATCACCAACAACTCGTCCATCCTGAATAAGAGCTATTCCACCATTCATGGCAATTACCCGGTTGACTGCTGTTGCCATGTCTTCATAATTGGTGCCGCAGACGATAATATTGTGCGTATCATGGGCCACGCTTTCAGCGATCGCACCACGTAGTAAACGAAACCCGTGAAGAAAGGTCTTTCCGATGCGTCCGGACCGGCCATGCCGTTCAAGAACCAAGAGCGGCAATACATCCTGATTCAGGCAGGGCTGAATCTTTCCGTCACGAACCGATAACTGGAATTGAGCTGAACCAGTTAAATTTTGGTCAGGGATTATTTCAATGGCCCTGACATGCGCCTTGGACCCGGAAGCCTCAATAACCAGATCAGCAGGTTTTACCGGCTTGCGCTTGACGGATTGCTTCACATTTTCTGGATAGCGGTATGCCGGAAGATCGATTGTTAATTCATTTTGGGCTGCGGCTTTTTTTCCTTTGAGATATACCGAATGAATCGTCATGTTCATCAGGTCACTGATCACGGCTATATCCGCCTTTTTTCCTGGCGTAAGCATGCCGCTGTCTTTAAATCCAAAATGTGCTGCAGCATTGATTGTCACCATCTGAATAGCCTCGACCGGATCCACACCCTGTGTTATCGTCCGTTTGACAATGTCATTCATATGCCCCATCTTCATCAGGTCTTCCGGCACCACATCATCTGAAACAAGAATTGCACGCCTTGAATCCATTCCTTCTTCCGTGATCGCTCTGATGCATTCTGCCATGTTCCGCTGAGATGATCCTTCCCTCATGAACACACTGACCCCGTTGCGCAGCTTTTCCACCATTTCTTCTTTGGTCGTCGTCTCGTGGCAGGAAATGTGGGTTCCCCCGCTGATGATGTGGGCCGCAAGCTCTTTTCCAAACAAAGCCGGTGCATTTCCCTCCACCGTTTTGTTGATGCTTTTTGCATAAGAAACAGACGCAATGAGATCATCGATGAGTTCAGGAGCATGCTGATAAACCGGGCTGACGTTGCTGAAGCCCTGAATTTCTCCGATTCCCTGCACGAGAGGGTCATTTAGAAGTTCTGCCATGTCACCAGATGCTATGTCCATTCCGGCTGTTTCCAGTCCCGGTGCATCCGGCGTTAAACAGGGAACGGTAAAATAGACCGTGTTTGGCAGGGTGCGTGCCTCTTTGATCATCTCCTGCATGCCATGGACTCCAAGCACATTACCTATTTCATGCGGGTCAGCAACAATCGTAGTCGTTCCGGTGGGAATAGACAGCCTCGAAAATTCAGTTACTGTGAGCATCGCGCTTTCAAAATGCATATGGGAGTCAATAAATCCCGGGCTGATATACATGCCTGCCACATCTTCCATATGGGTTGAAGGTCCCTGGAGGTCTGAGCAGTCTCCAATGAGCAGAATATATTCTCCTTTTATGGCCACATCAGCTGGATAGATTTCACGTGTGATCACATTAATAAACTGTCCGCCCTTTAAAATGGTATCTGCATACTGGTTGGCATCAAGCAGCACATCAATGAGCTTTCGCCAATGAATGGCTTCTTTAATACCTTTTGTGTCCATATCCCTAACCTCCCTGCTTTTCCCAATCCAGACTGTCAATGATGCCCACGATGGCAGCATCAATGGGTGCATCCTTATCGGGCGCCGCCCGGGATGCCATGCTCCCCGTAACATAGAGTACCTTTTCCCCTACACCTGCACCAACTGTATCCACAGCAATGATCGGCATGCCGCTTTTGGTTTCGCCCATGCCGATCGGCTGTGTAATGAGCAGTTTCGTTCCTATCAATTTATCATCCTTACGGGTCGCAGTTACTCTTCCAATCACCAAACCCATGTGCATGTTCGTTTCCCCTTACTTTCTTGTAATGGTAAGGTTGTGCTGTTTTGCCGCATCCCATGCCAACGGAGTGATAATGTCATGCTTTGCTGCAAAAATGGATCGTTTGCCCATTTTTAAAGCTTTAAGAACATCCGTTTCAGTGATTACAGCATTTTTGTTTTTTTCTTCCATACATGACAGCACACTCTTCTCTGAGCTTTCTACTTTAATGCCCATCCTTTTTAGTTGAATCATTTGCTTGTAAAGCTCATCTGTTAAGTGAATGGTTCCCCGGTCCAGCTTTCTATTGGCAAACACAGGATGAAACGGATTTGCACCACATGAGAGCGCAATGACCTTTTTACCGGAAAGCAATGCCTGCAAAGTGAACCGTACAACGTTTCTTTGCTCATTAAACCGCAAAAGGTCGGATACAAAAGAAAATGAGAGCACAGGTATGAGAACACAGTCGGTTCTCCCAAGTGATTCCTCTGTTAAAAAAGATTCCGGATAAAGGGCGTCGTGATGGCATTCTGCTGCCAGGCGGGCTACACCTACTTGCTGCAGCAGCGTCTCTTCTGCAACCACTTCCATTATGATTCTCTTTTTCCCCGCTTCCCGGAGCAGCGCCCATCCTTCCTCCATCCCAGCGAAATGATAGGTTAAAAGAGAAAGGACACGCGGAACTCTCGATTCCCCCTTACCAAGCAGTTCAAGCAGGGTATTTTTGACGACCGTACTCTGCCTGGCGCCATACACACTTATTCTCCTTTAGACAGCAGCGCTCTTTCAATTTCACTGTGCGGCCGTGGAATGACATGCACAGATACCAGTTCTCCCACACGGCTCGCTGCACTTGCCCCCGCGTCGGTCGCCGCTTTTACCGCACCCACATCCCCTCTTACCATAACGGTCACGAGACCGAACCCCACCTTTTCGTACCCGCAAATCTCCACGTTGGCAGCCTTCACCATGGCATCTGCAGCTTCAATTGCACCGACCAGGCCTTTTGTTTCAATTAAGCCTAACGCTTCGCCCATTCTATTATTCCTCCTGTTTTCTTGGATTGGCACCGTTGAAGTTCTTTGCTCCTCCGGCCGCTCAAGCTCTCTCTGTTTCTTTCTCGCCATTCAATTTAAAACGGGACAGAAGTTTTTCTGCCACATTGCTGTGGGTTGCTGGAATAACATGGGCTGAGATGACCTTGCCCACCCGTTCGGCCTCCTTCTTCCCTGCATCAACCGCTGAGGCCACGGCAGCCACATCTCCCCTGAGGTGAAGGGTGACCCCTAATGCCCCCTGAACCCCAATCACTTTTTCGATCGCGGCAATTTTTACATCAGCCGCTTTTACAGCGGCATCTGCCGCAGATACGGCAGCACAATATCCGACGGTTTCAATCATGCCCAATGCATGCACATTTCCCACTCCT
Source organism: Fictibacillus fluitans (assembly GCF_030418125.1). GTDB lineage: Bacteria > Bacillota > Bacilli > Bacillales > Fictibacillaceae > Fictibacillus_C > Fictibacillus_C fluitans. The sequence continues at coordinate 1,029,779 of NZ_JAUHTR010000001.1, forward strand.
TACTGCTGGATTTCTCTGAAAAAACCGGGTATATAGCTGGAAAGCTGTTCATGGGCGCCGTGCAGAATCAGATAGTCTTCTTCAACTTTGTACCTGATGTCGATGGACGCAAGCTCTTGCAGCACCGGCAGCAAAAGCGTATAGGATTCAAACCGGCCGATCCCTTCCATAATGGCAACAGCACCTCTGATGCCCGTAAGCTCCAGCTGGTTCAGCAGCCATGAGCCCGGCTGCTCCATGTAAAAAAGTTTTTTCGTTTTTTTCGTTTGGCGGTCCAGAGAATGCCACATGGTTTCTGCAACAGCTTCAAGTTTCTTGCAATCATCATGGTAGAGTTCCAGTAGAAAGGCATTCTTTCCGTTTTTGTCCCATTGAATAAAATATTTCACTTCATTTTCCGAACGATTTAATTCTTCCTGAAGGATCACGAGCTGGCCGGGAGATGATACGGGAGCGGAGAAAACGGCAATTCCCCTGGCAGGAATCGGACGGTGAAACCATTCCAGCCGTTCCTTTGGCAGATTGGTATAGAGCCAGGCGGCCATTCCGGATGAAGCTTTGCCCACCAGCCGCCCTGACGGCTGTCCGGATGTTTGTTGAGTTCCATAGTTTTCAGGGGACTTTGATTTCCCTTCTGTTCCCTGTAAAGACAGAATATTAAGCCGGGAAACCAGCTCATCCACCGAAGCTGCAGCTCTCTCGGCAGTACGTGTTTCCTTTCTTCCTTCCAGCTCTTTCAGCCGTTTTTCCCGCATTGCGTTCTGATAATTTGGGCGGTGCAGCTTCTGTACAACGGCAGGAGGCTCTTTTCCCTTCGTCGGCGGCTGTTTTGCGGGACGCAGCACTTCTTGGACAATCTCACGCATAAATTCCGACATAAGTTCCCACCTCCTCCTATAGTATTTTTGACAGTTCGGAATGAGGACGCGGAATCACATTGGACGAAATGAGCTCTCCACCCGTTTTGATGTGAGCCTGCCTGCCCACTTCAATGGCGGACGAAACCGCAGCAACGTCACCTTCGATAATGACTGTCACCAGTCCTGAACCTACCTTCTTAAATGAAGTCAACTGAACATTTGCCGCTTTTGCCATCGCATCCAATGCTTCTATGGCAGCCGTCAGTCCCCGTGTTTCAACCATTCCGATCGCATTCAATTTTTCGTTCCTCCTTCTTTACAAGTACTCTCTCAAATCTATGGGACCGAACGGAACCGTGGTCCGCTTAAACGCGTCTTTTTTGTCCAGAGGAACAGTGGCATCCACACCCATCTTCGCCGAAACTCCCCGCAGGTTGTGAGAGGCTTCAAGAGGGGAGCCCTTCGCCCCCGGAACAATGAAAATATCCTGATCGGCCTGAACCCTTACCGCCATTGCCCACTCCACATCTTCCGGATTAAAGATGTCCACATCCTCATCCACGACAATTACATGCTTTAAATCTTTATCACTGGCGAAAGCCGCAAGTGCAGCCTGCTTCCCGTCCCCCTCAGTTACCTTTTCAATTTGAATCACCGCATGGAACCTGGCAACACCGCCCATGGTAATATGGACTTTTTTCACATTGGGCACTGACTGTCTGACCGTGCTCAGCAATGTGGCTTCCCGTACAAGCGCCATTGGCAGCCTTTCTTCATAACTTGATGGGAAAATGGTCTGGCAAATGGCCTGGTCACGATACGTAACCGCAGAAAATTCAACAACAGGCTGCTGCGCACGCGTTCCGTAGAACCCGGCGAGCTCACCGAACGGCCCCTCCGGCTCCCTTGCATGAGGAAGCACTTTTCCTTCCAGCACAATTTCGGCTTCGGCGAGGACTTCCAAATCCACCGTCCGGCATTGGACCACTTCAAGCGGCTGGCCGATCAGCGCTCCCGCTACATCAAGCTTGTCGGTATGGTACAAGTGCGTGCTGATTTGCGAACTTAGTACGACAGCCGGAACAACACCAAACATGACGGCCACTTCCATCGGTTCATTCCGTTTTTCATACTCGTAAAATTGATGCAGCAATTCTGGAGAAGTGATAAGGATACTGGTCCTGTTCTCTCCAAGAAACTGCATCCTTCTGATGGATGTGTAGCGTTTTTGACCTAAGAGGTCTTTAACGACAAGAATGCCTGAAACATAGTAGGAACCTGAATCTTCTTCATGAAAGGTGGGAATGGGAAAAAGAGTATCCAGATCGAACGAGCCAAGAAGCACATTGTCATGGACCGGCCCGGAAGACACAAGATTGGTTGGAACGGGAGATACAATCGACTGGATGATTTTTGGAATAAGCTCTTCAACTGAAATACCGAGGCTGTCAGCGACAAGCCTGCGGTCTCCGCCGAGTCCCCCGACCATGGGAGATTGATAGCCTTTGACATTTTCAAAATAAAACGGCTGCTTCCCCTGCTTGGATTTGAGGACGGCTCCCAGTTCATAAAGCGGATCCACTTCTTTCTTTACACGCAGAAGCTTTCCTTCTGCTGTCCATCGGTCGAGCAGCGCACGAAGTGTGGCAGGATTCATGCTTTCTCCCCCCAGCGCTCCAGAAGGGTGTGGTCAATTCCCAACATGTCCAGGATTCTCCCGGACATAAAGTTCACCAGCTCCCAAATCTCCTTTGGCTTGTGATAAAAACCTGGCGAAGCAGGCATAATGCAGGCTCCCGCCTCCGCAAGCCTGGTCATGTTCTGAAGATGAATCAGGTGGAACGGGGCTTCCCTTGGAACAACGATCAGCTGCCGTCTCTCCTTCAGCACGACGCTCGCCGCCCGGCTGAGCAATGTATCGCCTACACCGTTGGCCAGCGACCCGAGGGTATTCATCGAGCACGGTACAACCACCATTCCAGCCGTTAAAAAAGAACCGCTGGCAACTGAAGCAAATAAATTTTTATTGCTGTGGATTTCAGCATAGGGCTTCAATACCTCCATGCTGATCCCGCATTCAAACTGCAGCACCTTCTCTCCCATCCCGGTTACGATCAAGTGTGTTTCGATTCCCAGCTGGTGCAGGGCCCGGACGAGCGAGTAGCCATACAAGGCACCGCTCGCTCCTGTTATTCCCACGATAATCCGTTTGTTTTGGCCCATGACAGATTAAACAACCCGGCTGTTATTTGAGAATTTTTTCCTTGCCGCTTCCATGTACTCTTTCGTTGTCATGATGTCTCCAAATAAATCAATGTCCCGAAGTCCGGATTCATGCATCGAATCGTCCTTGGAGGCTGTGGAATCCGACAGGCAGATCACATTATATCCGTGATACAGCGCATCGGAACCGGTGCTTCTCACACACACATTGGTCCACACCCCCGTCAGCACTACCGTATCAATCTCCTCTTCACGGCAGAATAAATCAAAATCGGTATAACTGAACGCACTGTGTCTTCTTTTTTGAACCACATAGTCTCCCTTGCTCTCGTCCGGCTGGAGCTCTGGAATGAATTCTGATCCCCAGGTCCCTTTTATGGCATGAACCGGCCGTACTCGGAAATCACGGTCGTTTTTCCGATGGGCTTCCTGGACGAACACAACCTGGATGTTCTCTTCATGGCAAAAGTCCACGAGTTCTTTAATGACCGGAACGATTTTCTCGCCGTTTTCACAGCGAAGTGCTGCTTTTTCCCCAATAAAGTCATTCAGCATATCGATGACCACAACCACATGCTTCTTCCCTCTCAGTTCCACAGGCCGTCTCCTTTCTTAATTGCTTTTTTCCATCTGCTGTTGTGCTGCCGATGGCTGATTTGCTTTTTCATAGTTTTCATATTTCAGCGTCCGCTCGAGCCGCTGGATGCTCTGGCGTTTCACATATTCACCATAGCCCGCTGCACCTGTTATTCCGCCTTTTTCATAGTCATATACAACGGTTCCTCTAAGAATTGTCTGAACCGGACGGCCTTTCAGCTTGATTCCATGCAAGGGATTGTATTTGGCCATGGACTCCGTCTTCTTCTCATCGATGACCCATTCCTGATCCAGGTCAATAACGGTAAAGTCGGCATCACTTCCGATTTCCATGGCTCCTTTTTTCGGATAAATGCCATAATGAATAGCCGCATTTTTGCTTGTCACTTCCACGAAACGGGAAAGCGACAGGCGCCCTTTGTTCAACCCTTCGCTGACCAGAATCGGAACCATGGTTTCCACTCCCGGAATGCCAGGGAAGCTGTTCCAGATGCTAGAATCAGCTGCAGCTTTTTCAGTTGCGATTTCATATGGCGCATGATCTGTTCCTACAAAATCAATCGTTCCATCCGCCAGCGCCTGCCAGTGTGCCTGGTTATCGTCCTTACCTCTCAGCGGAGGAGCGATTTTGGCAAAGGTTCCCCTTTCGGTCATGGAATCCTGCGCGTTCAGCATCAAGTAATGAGGACACGTTTCCGCCGTTACTTTTACGCCGCGTTTCTTTGCTTCCCGCACCAGTTTCACGCCTTCTTTGGTGCTCATATGAACAACATGAACCCGTGCATCTGTGGCTTCTGCATAACTGATGATGAGTTCAATGGCTACTTTCTCAGCAAGCGCCATCCTTGCTTCTGCCCAAGCCGGTCCATCTTCCCGCTCTTCGTTCTTCAGCTTTTCTGTATAAAAGGTACAAATATCATAGTTTTCTGCATGAACCCCGATTGGCATTCCTGTTTTGGCGACCTTCTGGAAAATTTCCAGCATCTCACCGTCAGACACCTTCGGGAAGGTTGGCACCGATGGCGTCATATACACTTTGAATGCAACAACACCTTCATCGATTTGAGGGTAGATGTTATCAATCCAGCCGTTGCGGGCATCCTCTCCGGTCATGCCGCCCCAAAAACAATAATCAATATAAGCCTGTCCCCGGATTGGACCAATTTTCTTCTGGAAGCTCTCCCTGTCCCGTACAGAAGGTTTGGAACAGCACGGCATGTCTATAATCGTGGTTAATCCCCCTGCCGCAGCTGACCGCGACCCGGTTGCAAATGTTTCCCGATGGGTGAACCCGGGGTCCATGAAGTGTGTATGCGGATCAATACAGCCCGGAACCACCAGCTTGCCTTCCATGTCGAGCACCTTGTCCGCTTTTAAAAATTGAATGTCATTGCAAAAGCCGGTAATCCTGCCCTCATGCACGAGGATGTTGGTGATTACCGTCCGGTCTCCTTGTGGAATCATTGCATTCTTTAAAATCAGATCCATTTCCGTCTCTCCTTTAGACTTTTTTAGAAACCAAGCAGTGTTAAAGATGAGCAGGGGGCAGCTTCTGCCCCCGTGCCATATGCTGTCAGACTGCATCGCCATCGGCTTTCAGCTGCTCCATCCTTTCCTGCTCATGTATATTCATAGACTTGAAATTAAATACTAGATTCAGCAAAATCGCCGTTATACTTCCGATAACTATCCCATTTTCCACGAGGAGCCTTACACCGTCCGGAAGCGCGCTGAACACCATGGGAACGACTGCGGTTCCGAGCCCGATTCCTACGGAACAGGCGACAATCAAAAGGTTTTCATTGCTCAAGAAATCCGTCCGGGACAGCATTTTAACCCCTGAAGCAATGACCATTCCAAACATGGGAATCATCGCTCCCCCAAGGACTGCTGTTGGAATAATAGTGGTGAGTGCCGCAATTTTTGGAAGCAGGCCAAGAAGTATTAAAAAGCCGCCGGCGGCAATTACTACATTTCTTGTTTTCACTTTCGTCAAAGCCACAAGACCAACGTTCTGTGAGAAAGAAGTATAAGGAAAGGAATTGAAGATACCGCCAATCACAATCGCCAATCCTTCTGCCCGCAAACCCTTTTTAATGTCACGTGATTCCAGTTTCCGGTCGCAAATGTCACCTAACGCGAGAAATACACCGGTAGATTCAATCATGCTTACAATCGCGACAATGGACATGGTGAGTATTGCCGAAATGTGAAACTCTGGTCTTCCAAAATAAAACGGCTGTACCATGTGAAACCAGGACGCATCTTTGACAGGTGATACATCCACAAGACCCATAAAGGAAGCAAGAACCGTTCCTGCAATCAGGGACAGGAGTATCGATATAGCCCGGATATACCCCCCGGAAAACCGGTTAATTAAGATAATCAGCACAAATGTAAAACTGGCGAGTGCTAAATTTTCCAGACTGCCAAACCCTTTCGACCCAAGTCCGCCTGCTGCATTGTTCATCGCAACCGGAATGAGCGACACCCCGATAATGAGTACAACTGACCCTGTTACAACGGGCGGGAAAAATTTAAGGATTTTGCCCACAAACTGTGAAAGGACCATGACGACCAGCCCCGAGGCGATGATCGCACCGTAAATCGCCGTAAATCCTTCAAGCTTTCCAATGGAGATCATGGGGGCCACCGCGGTAAAGGTACAGCCAAGAATGACCGGGAGCCTGATGCCAAAATGCCTGCCGCCAATCACCTGCAGCAGAGTGGCAATTCCGCAAGTAAACAGATCAATGGAAATCAGATAGGCCAGCTGCTCGGCATTCATCCCGATAGCCGGACCAACAATGAGCGGTACGATAACTGCTCCGGCATACATAGCAAGAACATGCTGCAGACCAAGTACACCCACTTTCCACCTTTTAAGTTGTGCCATTTTGCTTCCCTCCCAGATGTTTGGTAATCCTCGTCTTTGAATTTCTTTTCATCACCTCCTCTTAAAGCTATGAAAATAGGAATGTTTTTAAAAAACTCTACTATATTTGTACAAACTTCAATTAGCACCCGCCAAGAAAAAGTAATTGTTGATTTGTCCTAAAATTATATTGGGAGGCCGGACATTGAAGACCATTGATTTTTTTATAAATGGAACAGAAATTTCGATAACATGCAGTCCTTCAAAAACGCTGCTTGACGTTCTCAGGGAAGATGCGGGTCTAACGGGCAGCAAGGAATGCTGCGGCAAGGGGGAATGCGGTTCCTGCACGGTATCGCTTAACGGCCTGCCGGTTTGCTCCTGTCTCTTACTCGCAGGACAAGTTCATGGCCAAAACATCGTTACAGTGGAAGGCATCGGCACACCGGAAAATATGGATCCCATCCAGCAAGCCTTTATTGATGAAGGTGCGACTCAGTGCGGATACTGCACGCCCGGTCTGATTGTGTCTGCAAGGTCCTATTTGAACAGCATCGGCCACCTGCCGGGCCTGGATGAAATCAAGCAGGCGCTGGGCGGAAATCTTTGCCGTTGTACGGGCTATACCAAAATACTGAAGGCCGTTCAGACGGCAGCCCAAAGACTGCTGACCTTCAGGGAACTTTAAAAGATGGCCGCCTCCAGCCTTTCCTGTATTCTGCTTGCTGCAGGCTGTTCTTCCCGGATGAATAAAGTAAAAGCCCTTCTGCAATGGCAGGGAACCTCTCTGATTGCTTATCAGATTAAAGCCATTCACAGCTCAGGCATTAAAGAGATCGTGGTTGTCCTTGGCTTTCGAGCTCATGAACTTAAAAAAGAACTGGACGGCCATTTTGTGAAACTAGTGATCAATCCGGATTATTCTTCAGGAAAGTGTTCATCCATCAGAGCCGGTTGTCATGGCATGGACAACCACTCCACAGGGGCTCTTATCGCTGCAGTCGATCAGCCGCTTTTACCTGGCGTTCTCTGCCAAATGGACAAGTTTCACCAGTCCGATCCAGAATCCATCATCATCCCTGTCCATAACGGAAAACGGGGGCATCCGATTCTTCTTCCAAACCACCTCTATCCAGAGCTGCTCCTGATTTCTGAAGAAACCGAAGGCCTGCGGAACATCATTCGGAGACATCACAACAAGGTTAAGTTTATGGAAACGGATAACCCTAGTATTCTTTTAAACTTGAACACTCCAGCTGATTATGAAGCTGCATATAGGGAGGATCTGTAATGTACGTTTCAGACATAGACATGCTTTCGCCCCGTTCTCTCCAGGAATGCCTTTATCTTCTTGAAAATGAAAAAGCCAGCTTTCGCCTGCTGGCCGGAGGAACGGATGCGGTGGTGCGCATGAAGGAAGGAAAATGGCAGCATGACTGCTGGCTGAATTTAAAAAATATTGATGAACTGAAATTTATTGCTATCGAGAAAGATGAAATTCATATCGGACCGCTGACCACGCATCAAGAAATCATCTCGTCTCCTCTGCTGCGCGACCATGCCGATGTTCTGGTACAAGCCTGCCGCGAAGTCGGGGCAGCCCAAATGCAAAATATGGGCACGATCGGAGGAAATATTGGCACTGCTTCTCCCGCCGGAGATACGATCCCAGCTCTGTTTGTATTGGGAGCCATCATTGAGCTCACTTCTTTAACTGGAAAAAGGCATATCTGTGCAGAGGATTTTTTTATCGGCCCCGGTAAAACGGTCGCCTTCCCAAACGAAATCATTACGAAAATTTCGTTTAAAATCCGGGGAAAACATGACCTCGGCATCTTTCAAAAGCTCGGTCCCCGCAAAGCCCAATCCATCTCGATCGTGAATGTTGCGATCAGCCTTTCCATGAAAGAAGGAACGAGAGAGTGTACAGGCGGCCGAATTGCGTTTGGATCTGTCGGACCTGTGGTGCTCAGGGCGAAAAAGTGTGAAGCAATGCTTGCCCTTGGGGAATTGTCGCCTGACATGATAGCGAATATCAGCCGGGTCGCGTGGAAGGAAGTCATGCCGATCTCAGATATACGGGCCTCGGCGTCCTACCGGCGCGATATGGCGAGTGCCCTATTGGAAAGAGGATTGTACCGTTTAATGAAAAGGTGGGCAGATGATGAAAGAAAACCATTTTAAATATATTGGCAGACGGGTGCCACGCGTGGATGCACCGGAAAAAGTAACGGGCACTCTGAAATATATGACAGATTATCATTTTGAACAGATGGTTTGGGGGAAAGTCCTTCGTTCACAGTATCCTTATGCGCTAATCAAATCCATTGATATTTCGAGAGCACAGTCGTTGCCGGGAGTCATCTGTGTGTTAACCCATAAGGATATACCGGGTTTTAATGGATTTGGTATTGTCGTACCCGATCAGCCTGTCCTCGCCCATGATATGGTTCGCTGTACGGGGGATGCAGTCGCTTTGGTTGCGGCGGAAACAAAGGAAATCGCCGAGCATGCTCTTTCTCTTATTGAAGTGGATTATGAACCGCTTGCCCCGGTGACCGATGCGGAATTTGCCATGTCCTCCAAAGCTCCCTCCCTTCACGAAAACGGCAATATCCACAGTCATGTCATCATTAAAAACGGCGATATGGACGCAGCCTTTGAAGAAGCAGATGTTATTTTGGAAAACACCTTCTATTCTCCACGCCAGATGCATGCCTTTATTGAAACAGAAGGAGGATGGGGAGTGCTTGAGGCTGACGGAATGCTGACCATCCGCTGTCCCGGGCAGTATGCATACAGGGACCGCCTTCAAATTGCCCGTGCGCTCGCCATGAATCCTGCGAGAATCCGTGTAATTTCCAATCCGATTGGCGGAGCTTTCGGAGGTAAAGATGAGATTACCGTTCAAATTTATCTGGCCCTTCTTGCTCTTCATACCGGAGGCCGGCCAGTTAAGATTCATTTGTCCCGTGAAGAATCCGTAATCGCCGGCATCAAGCGTCATCCGTTCAAGGTACAAATGAAAACAGCAGCGAAAAAAGACGGAACCCTGCTTGCCAATCAAGTACGAGCTGTTGCTGATACAGGAGCCTATGCCTCTCTCGGGGGTGCGGTCATCGCCTTGGCCATTGAACATTGCTGCGGCCCCTATAAGATCCCGAATGTTGATCTTGAAGGTTTTTGCGTGTATACCAATAATGGAATCTCGGGAGCATTCAGAGGATTTGGTGTCAATCAGGTGTGTGCTGCTATTGAAACCCATATGGATATGATCGCCGAAAAACTTGGAATGGACCCGATTGAAATCCGAAAGAAGAACGCCTATGAAAAGGGAGACCGGTCAAGCATCGGCCATGAATTAAAAACGAGCGTGGGGACGCTAAAAACCCTGGAGATTGCTGAAACCTGTGAGCTCTGGAAAAACAGGGAAACACATAAAAAGGACAGCAGCGAACCGTGGAAAAAACGGGGAATCGGCGTAGCCACCTCTTTTCATGCGGTCGGCATGGGAATCGGTCTTCCGGATTACGGGGCAGCCACCATTGAATTGATGCCGGATGGGACGTTTAAGGTCGGGGTTGGCTGTGAAGATATCGGCGGGGGCAACGGCACGGTCTACGCCCAGGTGGCAGCAGAGCTTTTAAACTGTGATATTGAAAACATAACAGTTATTCAGGGCGATACTGCACAAACGCTCGACAGCGGGACGGTTACCGCTTCCCGGTCCACGTATACAGGAGGAAAAGCGATCGCGGCTGCTGTCCCCCATATGATCCGCCTTTTGACAGAAGCAGCTTCTACCCTGCATAAGGTGGAACCGGAGGACATACTGATCGGTGAAAATGAATATTACGCACTAACAGAGAATGGGGAGCAACTATTATCGTATAAAGATCTCTATGCCCATCTTCAGGAAAACCGGCTTCCAACTAAGGTGGAGGGGCACTTTATGCTACCCAAAGAAAAAGAAGAACTTCCCCGATCAGGCGGCGCTCCGCACCACTTATACGGATATTTGACTCATCTTGTTCTCGTTGAGGTAGATACCTTTACCGGAGAAACAGAAGTCCTGCGTGTTGTTTCCATCCCGGATGCCGGACAGGTTCTGAATCCCCAGGGACTTGAAGGACAGACAGAAGGCGGTGCGGTCATGGGGATCGGCTACACACTGTATGAGGATGTTTTGATGGATGGGGGTTATCATCAAACAGCTAATTTCACAAATTACATTATTCCCACTATCAGGGAGACGCCTCTTATTGAAACCTTTCCCGCCGAAAGCATGGAGGAGACCGGACCCTTTGGTGCCAAGGGCATTGGAGAGGTCGTCATGATCCCGATTATCGCCGCTATTATGAATGCGATTTACGACGCAGCAGGTGTACGTATCAAACACCTTCCAGCCACACCTGAGCGAATTTATCAGGCAATGAAAACGGGAGAAGTCCGCCAATGAAAAAAGAAGTTCTTTACCATAAACTTTCAGAAGCCATATTAAACCGGACAGCCGTATCTCTGGTAACATTTACAGAAGCCGTTCCTGAATTGATCGGCAAACGGATCCTTCTGCTTCCAGAAACCGCTTATGGGGAAAATGGGGTTGCTGGTGATTTAACAAGTGCGATCTCTGAATTTTGTTCATCTTCTTTTTCAGAGCAGCACACGTCTTCCCTTGATTTCCACTGGCAAAATAATAGATACAGGATTTTTCATGAAGCCTTTCCCCCTCCACCCCATCTTATTATTGCCGGAGCCGGCCATGTCGGAGAACCGGTCGCACACTTGGGTAAAATGCTGGGGTTCTCAGTGACTGTTGTTGATGACCGCTCTTCCTTTGCCAATAAAGAACGATTTTCTTGTGCAGACGAAGTGTGCTGCCAGTCGTTTCATTCGTATTTTCAAACCGTTCCGCTAAAAACCTCCACCTACATTCTTTTGTTGACACGCGGCCATCAATTTGATGTGCTGAGCCTGCAGCAGCTATTGTCCAGAGAGGAGCGGCCCGCGTATATCGGAATGATCGGAAGCAGGCGCAGAATTGCAGGCGTATTCGAACAGCTGCGCCATGATTTTCCCGAAGAAACGTTTACTCACATCCACACCCCTGTCGGCCTGGATATCGGAGCAGAAACACCAGCAGAAATTGCGGTCAGTATTTTCGCAGAAATTCTGGCCGTGAAAAACAAAAAGAACGGAGAGCCGCTCAGCTCCCATATCCGGGAGTTGGCCAAAAAGGGGTTCAGAAAGGGGCAGAAACGTTGCGGGAACAGGAAATGATCAATATCATTCATACGTTTTTGCAAATCAAGAAACCCGCCGCTCTTGCCACTATTGTTTCTACAAAAGGATCTACTCCTCGCAAAACCGGTTCGAAAATGATTGTTACCTCCACAGGAGCTCTCATCGGAACCATTGGCGGGGGCTGCGGTGAAGGTGAGGTGATCGAAAAAGCACTGGATGTTATTAAATCCGGCCGGCCCGTTACCCATACAGTTGATCTCACGAGCGGCCTCCTTTATGAAGACGGAGGAATTTGCGGAGGAATCATGCATGTATTTATTGAACCGCTTATCTGAAAACAGGAGAATACTCCTGTTTTTTTATCATAGGATGTACAAATTAACCTGTCTCACCCCCTCAGTACTGAAAGAACTATAGTCACCAAAGGAATTCTTCCCCTTCAAACCGGTTAATTTTTTAGGGTTAATGGATTCTATCATAAGAAACGGGGTGCATTTTCATGTCAGGAGCAGGAAAAGAAAGATCCGGAAGAGAATTTTCTTTGAACCGCTTTTTTAAGCTGGAAGAACGCAAAACAACCACCAGAACAGAGATTCTTGCAGGCATCACAACCTTCCTTACGATGAGCTACATTATTTTTGTTAATCCTTCCATTCTTGCGGATGCAGGCATTCCAAAGGAAGCTGCGTTGGCAGCAACGATTTATGGCAGTGTGTTCTGTACGCTGTTAATGGCACTCTGGGCTAACTTCCCCGTAGCTGTAGCGCCTGGTATGGGTTTGAACGCCTTTTTCACCTATACCGTCGTCCTTGGTGCGGGCTTGAGCTGGCAAACCGCTCTTGGAGCAGTGTTTATCTCCGGACTGGTATTCTTCATTTTAACCCTCACCGGTATCCGGCAGCGTATTGTTGATGGTGTTCCTCCGCTTCTGAAATCCTCTATCTCCGTTGGAATCGGCTTATTTATTGCCTTTATCGGTTTAAAAAATGCGGGTATCGTCGTTTCCAATAAAGAAACATTTGTCAGCCTCGGCAACCTAACGGAAGCCGGGCCGCTGCTTGCGCTGTTTGGTTTATTTGTGGCTTCTTTTTTACTTTCAAAGAGATATAAAGGCGCGTTATTGATCAGCATTCTTGTGACGTCAATTGCCGCCATGGTGACAGGTTTTATTGATTATCCGCACAGTGTTAAAGACATTGCGTCACTGTCACTGCCAAGTCTCTCGGACACCTTTCTTGCCATGGATCTGAAAGGCGCTTTCGCATATGGCATCCTGTCCATTTTATTTTCATTTACAATCGTGGAATTATTTGATAACCTGGCAACCCTCATCGGTCTTTCCAATAAAGCGGGACTTGCTGATGAAAATGGAAAAATTGAAAACCTGGACCGCGCCCTGCAGGCCGATGCCATTGGCACCATGGCAAGTGCAGCCATGGGAGGAACGGTCATGAACGCCTATGTCGAAAATGCAACAGGCATTTCGGAGGGCGGCCGCACGGGATTGACCGCGTTAACAACCGGTATCCTGTTTTTCCTGACTCTTCTTTTTACTCCTCTAATCTCGTTTGTACCGTCTGTAGCCACAGCACCCATTTTAATCCTGGTTGGTGCCTTGATGCTCAGCGAAATTAAATCTATTTCTTTTGATGATTTTACAGATGTTATCCCTGCTTTTTTGACCATGATCCTTATGCCTCTGACGTTTAGCATTGCCCAGGGGCTGGCATTCGGATTTATTTCTTATACGGTTTTAAAGCTTGCCGTTGGGAAACATAAAGACGTGCACTGGATGATGTATGTGATCAGCCTTGCGTTCATAATCAACTTTATTTGGGGAAGCCATTAATTACAGTGCCACGGGGCCGGGCAAAGAGGCTTGCTGCCCGGCCCAATACTGTTCGGAAGGAGCCAAATTCATTGAAAAACCAAAAATACCAGCTGTCACAATTGATTGCCGCCTCTTCTAAAAGGGTTCCTGCCGACCTGGTGATTAAAAACGGCAAAATCATCGATGTATTTAACCTGGAGATCATCGAAGCAGATGTCGCGGTAACCGATGGTAAAATTGTTGGAATTGGAATATATGAAGGCAAAACAGAACTTGATGCAGAGGGTGCTTATATTTGTCCAGGCCTTATCGATGGCCATGTACATATTGAATCAGCCATGGTCCCTCCGGAGGAGTTTTCTGATATCGTTGTGCCACACGGCGTTACTACAGTGGTTGCGGATCCCCATGAAATTGCAAATGTCAGCGGAACAGATGGAATCGATTACATGTTAAGAGCTTCGGAAAATATCATTCTTGACGTGTTTATTGCTCTTCCTTCCTGCGTTCCGGCGACTCCATTTGAACATGCCGGTGCAGAATTAAATGCCTCAGACCTTTATCCTTATTACACGCACGAACGTGTGATTGGCCTTGGTGAGGTGATGAACTATCCTGCTGTCTTCTCTGGAGAAAAGGAAATGTTACGAAAAATTGAAGACGCCCTGCTGAATAATAAGAATGTCGACGGCCATGCCTCGGGGGTTTCCTCAGATGGAATCAATGTGTACGGAACGGTACGGATTCGTTCAGACCATGAATGCGTGACTCCACAGGAAGTGCGGGATAGGCTGGCACGGGGGCTGTATGTCATGCTGCGCGAAGGATCAGCGGCAAGAGATTTGACGGCCTTGCTCGATGCGGTGACCGAAAAAAATGCCCGGCGCTGTCTGTTTGTCACAGACGATAAGCACCTTGATGACCTGATGGATCACGGCAGCATTGACCATAATATCAGGTTGACTATTGAAAAAGGTTTCAGCCCTTTGCTTGCCATACAAATGGCCACACTTAACGCCGCCGAATGCTTCGGGTTAAAGGACAAAGGAGCAATCGCCCCCGGATTTGATGCCGACTTTATTCTGCTCACCGACCTTACCAGTTTTCAAATTAAGGATGTTTATAAGAATGGAGTAAACGTTGCTTCGAAAGGGAAAATGATTCAACAGACTCCAAAGGCCGTCTCTGCACCCTCTTCCATCACCAGCAGTGTTCATTTAAAATCTGTCAGCACTGAGGATTTGGCGATTCGGGTACCGGGCCAGAATAAAGCAAATATTATTCAAATCATCCCCAACCGTATTGTAACCAAACATGCAAAAGAACACGTGAATTCCTCAAACGGCGTATTCGTGCCGGATGTGAATAGAGACCAGCTGAAGCTGATTGTTGCAGAGCGCCATCATGCGACAGGCCGCATCGGATGTGGAATTGTAAAGGGATTCGGCCTCACTTCAGGTGCCATTGTTTCTACCGTCGCTCATGACTCTCACAACATCGTTGCAGCGGGAACAAACGATCAGGACTTGCTTACAGCACTAAAAACAGTGGAAATGATGAGAGGCGGACTGGCAGTGGTGGAGCAGGGAGAAATCTTAGCATCCCTGCCGCTTCCTCTTTCCGGTTTGATGAGCAGCCAAAGTCATATCGAAGTTTATAAGCAGCTGAAACAGTTGAATGAAGCTTTGTGCCGAATTGGCTTTATCCATAATTATAATCCGTTTCTCACCCTGTCTTTTTTGGCTCTTCCCGTCATTCCGGAATTGAAGCTGACGGATGGAGGATTATTTCATATTCCATCCTTTGATTTTATCGCTGTAACCGAATGAAACCTAAATAATAAAGGAAGCCGGACCCCTCTTTCGTCCGGCTTCCTTTTTGTTATATTTCCATTTCATCTTCATGCAGCGATGACTCCAGTGTATTGACTAAATCATAATAATCATCAGGTTTCTCAAATTGATCCGGTGCCCAATTTTGTTTAATCCAGGAGGCGACTTCTGGTGCACTTTGGAAGATCTGGCCTGTTGTATCGCTGTCCCGGACGGTATAAATGTTATTATCCACATCAATCGTTACATCACAAGGAAAGGCTCCATCCTTCTTATACAATGAGTACTCCACGGGCAATTACCCTCCTCCATACAAGATAATTAAGTTATACCCCGTATCTTTTTATTTTATGTTACTTTTGTCCATTCCTTTTCAGGCGGATAGAGACCGTTTATATGGAGTACGCTAATGGAAAACAACTCTTCAAGGAGATCAACATGAAAAAGAAACCAACAATTACGGATGACATGCTTTCCAATGCTCCCAAAGAGGAAGAAATGACGATTGCTTCAGAAAGATCAGCCACTCACCCCCTGGGATCAGAGGATTATGCAGCGGGAGATTCGGTCAACGAACACAAAAACCTGGAACGGGCCAACCTTTACCTGGATGAGGGAGAAATCAGCCAGCAAAACAATAATCTTTAGGTCAGCATAAATTTTGACTGGACGTAAAAAATAAAGGGAGACAAAGGAGGATTTTTTATTATGCAAAGTTTATTGCTCAAGATCATCAGCATTCCGCTGATACTTCTTCTGTGCACTTTTTGGTTTGAAGGAGTGAGCTTCAACAAGCCGCTTCCTTTTCTGATTATCACAATTATTCTTGCTCCTCTGGCGGTGCTCATGGAATATATATTCTTGCCCCGTCTATCCTTTTGGTTAACGTTCATCGCCGATTTCGTTCTTTCGTATCTGCTTGTTTATATCGTCAGTTCCTTTATGGCCGGTGCCTACGTTTCACTTTGGGGCGCGTTTTTGATAGCTCTCGCCTATTCCCTGGTGGAACTTATGATCCACAAGCAGATCGTATCCGATCATATGAGACATTCCTACAGCTAAAAAAACTGCATCCCATCTCAGGGAATGCAGTTTTTTTATTCGTATGTAATTGCTATATATGTAAGGTTTTGTTACATTAGAAACTGTGTGTGTCAACTACATCATCGAATGTACGAGAGGGGAAATGACATGAACGTTTTTAATCGGATTTTTGATTTTTCAAACGATTATTTGTGGGGCTTTGTCCTAATTATCATGCTGGTCGGACTTGGCTTGTACTTTACGATTCGCTCGGGATTTGTACAGTTCCGTATGATTAAAGAAATGTTCCGCCTGCTTGGCGAAGGCGCCAAGCAATCTGGAGATAAAAAAGGGGTTTCTTCTTTTCAGGCGTTTTGTATCAGTACGGCGTCAAGGGTGGGAACTGGAAACCTTGCCGGCGTGGCCATTGCCATAACAACGGGGGGACCTGGTGCTGTATTTTGGATGTGGCTTATCGCATTGATTGGCTCCGCTTCTGCCTTTGTCGAAAGCACGCTGGCTCAAATTTATAAAGTGCGGGACGATGCAACCGGTACATTCCGCGGCGGTCCCGCCTATTATATGGAAAAAGCACTTAATGCCCGCTGGATGGGAATTATATTTTCCATTCTCATTTCTGTTACATTCGGCCTTGCCTTTAACTCTGTACAGGCAAACACTATTTCCAACGCATTCCAAAATGCTTTTCATGTGGACAAATTATGGACAGGTTTAATTATTACAGCAGTAACTGCCGTTATCATCTTTGGAGGAATTAAGCGCATTGCCAAAGTGGCGGAATTTTTAGTTCCTGTCATGGCCGGACTATACATCCTTCTTGCCTTGTTTGTGATCTTAACCAACTTAACTGCGATTCCTGATGTTCTTGGATTGATTTTTAACGATGCATTTACAGGCTTCAGGGAGATTCTTGGCGGTGCCGCTGGAGCTGCTATGATGCAGGGAATTAAACGCGGATTGTTCTCCAATGAAGCCGGTATGGGTAGTGCTCCGAATGCAGCCGCAACGGCGGATGTTACCCACCCTGTTAAACAAGGGCTCATCCAGTCTCTCGGTGTTTTTGTGGATACGCTTGTTATTTGCAGTTCCACCGCTTTTATCATTCTGCTGTCTGGAATGTTCAAATCCAGCGAAAACGACGGAATTGCACTGACACAAGCAGCACTCAGCCATGAAATCGGTTCATGGGCTAACATTTTGGTCGCCGTCATTGTTCTGCTTTTTGCTTTTAGTTCCATCGTTGGTAACTATTATTACGGTGAATCCAACATTGAATTCATGAATACAAACCGCATGTGGCTGCTTGTTTACCGATTGGCTGTAGTTGGTATGGTTATTTTCGGCTCACTGTCCGACCTGACCTTCGTTTGGAACCTTGCTGACCTGTTTATGGGTCTGATGGCTATTATTAACCTGATTGCCATTGCCCTTCTCGGTAAAATCGCCTTAGCAGCATTACGTCACTACAAAGAACAAAAGAAGCAAGGAAAAGATCCTGTATTTACTCAAAACAGTATATCAGGTTTAAAAAACGTGGAATGCTGGGAAGATTCTGAACAGCATAACGCATAACTTTAAGCTTTGAAAAGCCTGCTGAAACCGTCAGCAGGCTTTTGTTATGCATGATCGTAAAAGTTGCAGTTTTTGTTCATCCCTGACTACAATGAACGTGATAGATAATATCTAATGAAAAGAGGTTACATAATGCGCAAAATGCCTTTGGAAACACGAGGAATTACATCCAGCCGGCTGGCCTTGGGCTGTATGGGGTTCGGTGGAAGCTGGGACAGAAGCCCTCTTTCGGATGATGAAGTTTTAAAAACTGAGAAAGCTGTGGATGCCGCCATCTCAACCGGTATTACTATGTTCGACCATGCCAATATTTATACGATGGGAAAAGCCGAAGAGGCCTTTGGCCGTATGCTGCAGGGCAAGCCCAGCCTGCGTGAGCAAATGGTCATTCAAAGTAAATGCGGCATCCGGTTTGCCGATGATATCGGGCCCGGACGCTATGATTTTTCAAAAGAACACATCCTTGCCTCTGTGGACGAGATTTTGCAAAGGCTTACTGTAGATTATTTGGATATTTTATTGCTTCACCGTCCAGATCCTTTAATGGAACCTGAAGAAGTGGCAGAAGCCTTTGAGCAGTTAAAGTCCTCAGGAAAAGTGAGAAATTTCGGCGTTTCCAATATGAATCAGGCCCAGATTCAGCTTCTCGAAGCTTACATGGATGAAAAACTGATTGTTAACCAGCTTGAAATGAGTTTACACAAAGTGGACTTTGCCGATGAAGGAGTTCATGTGAACCAGGAAGCAGGATTGTCCGTTCATTTTACAAGCGGCCTGATGGAACACTGTATGAAAGAGGATATCCAAATCCAAGCCTGGTCCCCGCTGGCCAAAGGTATATTTTCCGGCAACAATTCCATTGAATTAACAGAAGCAGAAGCACAAACGAAGGAATTGGTGGCCAAAATGGCTGCAGAAAAAGAAACATCGCTTGAGGCCATCGTTCTTGGCTGGCTTATGCGCCATCCAGCTAAAATCCAGCCCATTCTGGGAACAACCAATGTTCAGCGGATCAAGGATTCAGCTGATGCTGTCCGCATCTCCGAAACCATGACCCGTGAAGAATGGTACGATCTCTATGTTTCTTCCAGAGGGGTAAAGCTGCCTTAACTGGTCCTGCAGGATTAAAGAAAAGATAAAGAAAGCCGGCTCAGAATTAAATCTGAGACCGGCTTCTTTTGGGTTCGTCCAATCTTTCACTGTCAGCCGCGCGATACCTTCGCTGCGGTTCATTCGGTTCAATGACTTCTTCCTCTGCATCCCGCTGATTTTGAGGAATGGTCTCCCTTTGCAGGGTTTCTTGCTTTTTCAACTGGGATTCCAGCCGTCTTACCCTGTTTCTCAACTGGACTACCTTCAGAATGCCAAAAAATCCCACGGCCAAACCGCCAACAGCGGCAGAGCCGAGAATGATGAGAACCAGCGGCCATTTAACTGTTCCAAAAATATAATTAAAACTCACATCATTGCCGTTAACAACAGCAAAAACCGCAATCAATAAGGCAAACAGCAATCCGAAGATTAAGTATCCTTGTGCTTTCATTCTATCCTCCTCCTTCTTAGCACTCTTATTCCCCATTTTTAAACTTTTAAATAAAAAATGATTAAATCGCAGTGCGGGTTGCGTATTTAGTTAAGAAGTGTTACAGTAGTAACAGTTATTTTTGTTCGGTACATGACTTCTTCGCAGTGCTTTGCGTCTTGAATGATATTTGAGCAGGAATAGTAATAAATCGTGGGTCTTATCCACACAGGAGGAAACATCTATGTTACAAGGTAAAGTTAAATGGTTCAACGCAGAAAAAGGTTTCGGCTTCATCGAAGTTGAAGGCCAAGACGATGTATTCGTACATTTCTCTGCTATTCAAGGCGACGGCTTCAAATCACTTGAAGAAGGTCAAGATGTAACGTTTGAAATTACTGAAGGTGCTCGCGGACCTCAAGCTGCAAACGTTCAAAAGTAAGCAATACACAA
>NZ_JAUHTR010000010.1 GCF_030418125.1 Fictibacillus fluitans
TTTCATTTATAAAACTTCATAGGAAAAACAAAAATGCAGAATGACCAGGATGAGAATAATCATAAAGTCAATGCCGGAGGGGAAAAGGATGGTGCGGATGATTTGAAACACAATAAGAGGTATGGTGAATTGGCTGACCACGTCCCGTGCCGTCCGCAGCCATTCAGGTACCTGGAATTTAAACGGCGGCCTTCGGTTTCTTTTAAAATAGCGTCTGGGCATCATAATCCTTCCTTCGTTCATCTGGGTTAATAACCAGGGTATTCATGGGAGAGCTCCAGTGTGAATAAAACCGCGCATGCACCATTTTGTTTTCCCAGAATAGAATAATTGCTGCAACAAAAGGGAAAGCTATTGACGTTTTCACGATTCACTAGGTAAAATAGGATATGATCAATAAAATGATATGAATTGCGTTGAAAGGGAAGAGTACACCGACTGTCCTTAAAGAGAGGAAAATCAAAGCTGAGAGATTTTCTAAGGAAACAGCGCTGGAAGGTCGCCCCGGAGCAGCTTCTTTGAAAAAAGGATGTTCTCTTTTTAGAAGAAGACGGCAAAAACCGTTATCCGTTAATGAGTGTGCAAAAAAGCCATGCTTTTGCTTTTTGCAAACAAAGGTGGTACCGCGAACAAGCTTCTTTCGTCCTTTGAGACGGAGGGGCTTTTTTTATTGGAAAGATGAAGGAGGAGACATTCATGTCGACTGAAAAACAAGAACTTTCAATGCCGACGAAATATGATCCGAGGGCAACCGAGGAAACCTGGTACAAGTACTGGGTGGACGGTAAATTTTTTGAAGCAACAGGCGATGAGTCCAAGACACCATATTCCATTGTGATTCCGCCGCCAAACGTGACCGGGAAACTTCACCTTGGGCATGCGTGGGACACCACCCTGCAGGATATTCTGAGCCGTGCTAAGCGAATGCAGGGCTATGATGTATTATGGCTGCCGGGAATGGACCATGCGGGAATCGCCACGCAGGCAAAAGTTGAGGCAAAACTCCGCGAACAGGGTACTTCACGTTATGATTTGGGACGTGAAAAATTTCTTGAAAAAGCCTGGGAGTGGAAGGGCGAGTACGCAGACTTTATCCGGCAGCAATGGTCGAAGCTGGGTCTTGGCCTCGATTACTCCCGCGAGCGCTTCACTCTGGACGAGGGGCTGTCCAATGCTGTCCGTGAAGTTTTCGTCACCCTTTACAATAAGGGATTAATCTATCGCGGAGAATATATCATTAACTGGGATCCCCAGACAAAAACGGCATTGTCAGACATCGAGGTCATCCACAAGGACGTTCAAGGTGCGTTCTATCATATGAAATATCCTTTGGCAGATGGTTCCGGCCATATTGAAGTGGCAACCACACGCCCAGAGACCATGCTTGGGGATACTGCGATCGCTGTTCATCCGGATGATGACCGTTATCAGCATCTGATTGGCAAAAAAGCGGTTTTGCCGATCATTGGCCGCGAGATCGAAATTGTCGGTGACGATTATGTAGATATGGACTTTGGATCAGGTGCGGTGAAAATAACACCTGCCCATGACCCGAATGATTTTGAGATCGGAAACCGCCATAACCTTGAACGTGTCCTCGTTATGGATGAATCAGGAAAAATGAATGATAACGCAGGCGCATATCAAGGCATGGACCGTTTTGAATGCCGAAAACAAATCGTGAAGGATCTTCAAGATGCGGGCGTATTGTTCAAGATTGAAGAGCATATGCATTCTGTTGGTCACTCCGAGCGAAGCGGAGCTGTTGTCGAGCCTTATCTTTCCACCCAATGGTTTGTGAAAATGAAGCCATTGGCGGAAAAAGCGATCGAGCTTCAAAAAACAGAAGATAAAGTTAACTTTGTACCGGAGCGTTTTGAAAAAACATATCTGCACTGGATTGAAAATATCCGTGACTGGTGTATTTCAAGACAGCTGTGGTGGGGCCACAGGATCCCTGCCTGGTACCATAAGGAAACAGGCGAAGTATACGTTGGCCATGAGGAACCGAAAGATGCGGAAAACTGGGAACAGGATACCGATGTTCTCGATACCTGGTTTTCTTCAGCGCTTTGGCCGTTTTCCACAATGGGCTGGCCGGATGAGGATTCCATTGATTTCAAGCGTTTCTATCCGACCAATGCGCTTGTAACAGGCTATGACATTATCTATTTCTGGGTTGCCCGCATGATTTTCCAGGGGATGGAGTTTACCGGAAAACGTCCATTTAACGATGTTCTCATCCACGGCCTGATTCGTGACTCAGAAGGACGCAAAATGAGTAAGTCACTCGGAAACGGTGTCGATCCGATGGATGTCATTGAAAAGTATGGTGCCGATGCGCTCCGCTTCTTCCTATCCACCGGAAGCTCACCGGGTAACGACCTTCGTTTCTATTGGGAAAAGGTAGAATCCACTTGGAACTTTGCCAATAAAATCTGGAACGCCTCCCGTTTTGCCCTCATGAATATGAATGGCTTAAAAGAGGAAGAAATTGATTTGACCGGTGACCTGAATCTGGCTGACAAATGGATTTTAACGCGTTTCAATGAAACGGCGGAAAATGTGACAAGACTGATTGACACATATGAGTTTGGTGAAGTGGGACGTCTTCTGTACAACTTTATCTGGGATGACTTATGTGACTGGTACATCGAAATGGCGAAATTGCCGCTGTACGGCGAGGACGAGGCAGCCAAGCAGACGACCCGTTCTGTGCTGGCGTATGTTCTGGACCGCACGCTGCGTCTCCTTCATCCGATCATGCCATTTATTACCGAGGAAATTTGGCAGCACCTTCCGCAAAAAGGGGAGTCCATTACCGTTGCTGAGTGGCCGCAGAAGCGTGAAGATCTGCACTTCCCTGAAGCTGCACAGGACATGAACCTGGTGACCGAGATGATCCGGACTGTCCGCAACATTCGCTCTGAAATGAATGTCGCACCAAGCAAGCCGATTGAGCTCCAGATCAATGCGAAGAGTGAAGAGGTGCTGCAAGCCCTCGAAGTCAACCGCGCCTATCTTGAAAAGTTCTGTAACCCAAGTTCTTTGAAGCTGGGAACCGGACTTTCAGCACCGGAGAAGTCCATGAGTGCTGTTCTTAGCGGAGTAGAAATGTATCTCCCGCTTGAAGGGCTGATTAATCTTGAAGAAGAGATTCAGCGTCTTGAAAAAGAAGTTGAAAAATACAACAAAGAAGTCGAGCGTGTTCAGAAGAAATTGGGCAATGAAGGCTTTATGAAAAAAGCGCCTGAGAAAGTAATTGAAGAAGAACGCGCGAAAGAAAAAGACTATAATGAGAAACGCCAGAAAGTACTTCAGCGTATCCAGGAATTAAAAGCATAAAAATAGAGCCTGAAAGTGATTATTCACTTTCAGGCTTTTTTAATTTCGCGGCAATATGCTCCATATAAAGTCTGGCGATATTAATATCAGATGTGGCGCTGAGTGTCCGGCTTCCCACCACATCTTCCACCTCATTAAAGATAAAAGCTTCTTTTTCATCCAAAAGAAAATCGATGCCGGCCATTCCAATATCAAAATATGAAATAACCTGTTCAACCAGGGCGGTCTGTGCCGGATTCAAATGATAAAATTGTGCCATGCCGCCGAGCGAGTAATTAGCTCTGAAATCATTGGCTGAACTCCTGAGAACCGCACCTGCAATTTTATTGCCGACGACAAATACCCTGATATCCTTCCCGGCATCTGGTGCAAGCTTTTGGAGAATCCATTCCTGTTCGGGATGTGTGGACAAGGCATCCGCAAGTTCTCTTTCCGTTTTTACAAGATGAACTTGTTCGCCTCCTCTTCCTGAAGCAAGCTTAGCCACCAGTGGAAACGTAAAAGGCATGGACTGGATTTGAAAAATAGAAGGATGTATAAACAGTGTGTCCATCATAGGGATGCCGGCTCCGGCAAGGAACTGGTGTGTTCTTGCTTTATCATTGGCGACAGAAGAAACCGCCGATGGATTGAAGAGTTTAAGCCCCATAGCTTCCAGCTGCCGGGAGAGGAGGGGCTGAATGGTGCGCACAATTGCAAACGACGGCAATTCGGTTTCAGTTAAGTCATAGTACAAAGAGAGTCTGTTTTCGGTGATGCCAAAAGCAAATCTTTCAGCATACATTAATTCAAGTGAAAGACCGCCCAGGGATGCTTCTTCTTTGAGCCAGTCAATGAAAGAAGTGTTCTTTACAGCATCGGGTTCACTATAGATCAGCCAGCCTGTTTTCATGATGGAATCGTCCTTAAAATGTAATCCATCATATGGTCGGCAACGTCAATCCCTGTACACTCATAAATACTTCGGATGTGAGCGTTGGAATTGATTTCACAGACAAGAGGGGTTCCATCTTCACCAAAAAGCAGATCCACTCCCGCAAATGCGGTGCCGGCCGCCACTGCACAGGCCGCCGCCAGATCTTCCTGCTCTTTGGTCGGTGTATAAGGCTCTGTTTTCCCGCCGAAACTGACATTGGCGCGAAAATCTGTTTCCGATTTTCTGAGCATGGAGGCTACAGCTTTCCCTCCGACAATATTGATCCGGACATCACGGCCGTAGCTGGAAGCAACCATCTCCTGAAAAACATATTCTGTGTTTTTTAATGTCTTCATCAAAGCGAGGAGTTCAGCTTCATTTTGTACAAGATGAACCTGCATGCCAAATGATCCATAAGCTTCCTTAACCACCATAGGAAACCTGATCTCCCTGATTACAGTTTCATAATGGCTTTCATCTTGAAGTTCACCGAATACTTTAGGTGCTATAATGGTTTTGGGAAACAGGATGCCATTGGTGGCGAGTGTTTGGTACATATGTGATTTGTTGTCGCAGATTTCAATCGAGTCTGCAGAGTTGAATACCGGGATTCCCAGGGTCTCGAGCTGTCTTGCAAGAAAGATATCTTTATCGCCAAAAAGAACAAAGTCCGGCATTTCATCCTTTAAATGCCCGGCAAGAAAAGATTGTCCGTTCCTAAACATAACGAGCAAATCGTTGTTCTTAATGATATGAGGCCGGATTCCTTTCTTTTGGGCAGCGGCTGCCGTCCATTGGGCAAAATCCATAAACTTCTTTTGCGGCAGGTTGCCGTTGTAAATAATCCAGCAGGAAATTTGTGACATGGTATTCCTCCGTGTATACATTTAGCTGCGTAAAGTCTATCTTATTTTATCCTTCCCATAGAGATATCACAATAAAAAGGAGGAAGCAGCTGTGTTTGCATCATATCAGGATATTAATGAATACCTCAGGCTGAAGAATGCCGGGGAAATGAAGATGGGTCTTGAACGGATGATGGCCGTATTGAAAAAATCGGGTCATCCTGAGAGAGAGCTTACCTGCATTCATGTCGCAGGTACGAACGGTAAGGGATCAACCATCCAGATGATCGCTTCCATCCTCAAAGAGCAGGGATACAAGGTCGGTACGTTTACTTCGCCATTCCTGGTTAATGTCAGGGAACATATGCAAATCAATGGAACTATGATTTCAGACAGGGAAATGGAAGAGATCCTTGCCCGGATGAAACCTTTAATCTCTGAACTTGAAGAGGAGGGTCTTGGCAGCTTGTCCGAATTCGAAGCAGTTACGGCCGCCGCATTTTTGTATTTTCACCAATCCTCAACTGATCTTTGTTTAATAGAGACGGGTCTGGGGGGAACAACCGACGCAACCAATGTCATTATGCCGATTCTTTCGGTTATTACCAGTATTGGCTATGATCATATGAGCCTGCTTGGTTCAACACTGTCAGAGATTGCTTCACACAAGGCGGGAATCATTAAATCCCGCGTTCCGGTGATTACTGCCGTTGAACAAGCAGAGGCATTGGCTGTCATTGAACAGCGTGCCATGGATTGTTCCTCTCCCTGCTTCCGGCTTAGTCATGAGTTCAATGTCCAACCAGAAGGATGCGGGGAAGGAAAAGAAACTTTTTTATTCACCTCTTTTTATTCTCAGAGAAAACAGCTTGAAATAAGGATGGCCGGTGAGCATCAAGTGAGAAATGCCAGTCTTGCATTAATGGCGGTTGATCTTTTAAGACATGAAATGAACTGGGTCATAGATGAATCTTCTGTCAGGTCGGGAATGAAAAAAGCTCGTTGGCCGGGCAGGTTTGAAGTGCTCGGCGGTGTTCCGTCCATTATTCTGGACGGTGCCCATAACCCTGAAGGCATACGGGCGTTAGGCGATACGCTGGAACGGCATTTTGCTGGCAGAGATATTCATGTCCTTTTTGCTGCATTGAGAGATAAAGATACGAAAGAGATGCTGAAGCCGTTGGAGAAAATCAGTTCTTCCATTACATTTACAGGCTTTGATCACCCGCGTGCGGATTGTGGAAAAGCACTGTTTGAGAAGAGTACCATGGATGAAAAATTTTGTAATGAGAATTGGCAGGAGGCATTGAATCACCTGCTTCAATCAATAAAGCAGGACGAAGTGCTTTTAATTACCGGTTCATTGTACTTTATTGGAAAAGTGAAGGCTTTTTTAAATACTCCTTAAAGCTGGATATAAACACTCCCGAAAATCGTCCGATAGTAAGGTAAACATGGGTTGTAAATGATGATTGGATATGGAGTGATCAATTGGCAAACAGCTTTCTTTTCCTTATTGGAATGGTTATCGGGTCTTTTTGTAATGTGGCGGGAATCCGCATCCCGCAAAAGAAATCCATCGTATATCCTGGTTCAAGCTGTTCCTCCTGCGGCCGGAAGCTGGGCTGGTATGAATTGGTTCCGGTTGTATCCTGGCTGATGCAATTGGGGAGGTGCAGGGGCTGCAGAGGGAAGGTCTCCATCCTTTACCCTGTAATGGAACTTCTTACCGGTATGCTTTTTATGGTTTCACCACTTTTATTGGGCTGGTCTTTGGAACTGCTTCTGTCATGGTCACTCATTGCCATGCTGGCCATCATCACGGTTTCAGATCTGTTATATATGGTCATCCCCGACCGTATCCTGTTGTTTTTTGGCGCACTCTTTATCCTTCAGCGTTCTTTGGTGCAGAACGAATCGGCATGGGAACTCCTTTTCGGCTTTCTCCTTGGATTTGGTCTTCTTTATGCCATTGCAGCCGCTTCAGGAGGAGGCATGGGGGGAGGAGACGTTAAGCTGATGGGCGTTGCCGGGATTGTTCTTGGGTGGAAGGCTGTACTTCTTGCTTTTATGCTGGCTCTCTTTTTGGGTGCGGTCTTTGGATCCGCCGGTTTAGCCTTGAAATACCTGAACAGGAAACAGCGTATTCCGTTTGGCCCTTTTTTGGCAGCTGGAATTCTTCTTTCCTACTTCTTTTATAACGAGATTGCAGGTTTTTATTTCAGTAAGATGCTTTAAAGAAGATTATTCTATTAATCCTTCTTTTTGTTCTATGAAATAGGCACGGGGCATATCCTGTTTACTAGATGATAGAACAAAGGAGCGGATAGACATGAAGGAGCAAAAGCCGGTTACAGTACTGATCAACGGCAAAGTCACTTCCTGCAAAGAAGGGAAGAGTGAACAGCAAGCCACTACAAAGGAAATTGCAGCTGCTGTTTATACAGAGGAACGTTCTGCCTGGGAGATCATTGACGGTGAAGAGTCTGGAAAAGTACTGGATTTTAAAAAGGTCATAAGCCCTGTGCCCCGCCCTTCTGCCTTAAAGAAGCTGGGAAACAAACGCCGGATGTTTCTGATCAGAAGAAACAGAAGCACAAATCCGTTTTCCAAGCCATGGATGACGGCCGCTATCGCAGCCATTGTAACCGGATGCACGTTCGGAGCAATCATCCTTATGCTTTTTACGGGTGAATCGGCTTCCACCGAGGCTCAAATCTTATCCGCCCGCCAGGCCAAACTCAGTTCCACTGCGAGTGCACCGGCGACCATCGGCAGTGTTCCTTTAAACTTTCATGCGGTGCAAAACGGACTTTTTTCCACTGAAAAAAAGGCAGAGGAGGTTAGTTCAAAGCTTAAAGAAAAGGGGTATGCTGCCGCGGTTTATAAGCAGGGAACAAATTTCTCGGTTCTGATCGGAATGGGAAATAAGAAGGAACAGGTCAAGTCACTTGCAGATGCGTATCAATTGCAGGGTGTTGAAGTATGGCAGAAACAACTGGATGCCTCATATTCCAACTTGAAAATCGCTCAAAAAATGGATGAACCGTTTATCGTTAACGGCAAGATCCTGCTGCAAAATGTGATTACTCTCTCCCAGGTGCCTGAACTTAGTAAAAAGGCAAAAGCGTCCATCAAGCAGGATTACGAAGGATGGAAGGAATATGGGGATAAGCAGGATGAAAAATGGCCGTCGAAGCAGAGGAAAGCGGCAAAGGCTTATGAACTGCAAATTTCCGCAGCCCTGGATAGGCTGTCCGGCACTCGTTCGAAGGAAGTTGACTGGCCGCTGCAGCAGGCAGTGCTGGACAGTTTCATTTCCTATACAAAGCTTTTGGATACCTTAAAATAAGAGCGTCAAAAGCCGGAGATAATTTCTCCGGCTTTTTTGTAAGGATATATCCTGCATTTTTTAAAAATATTGTAAAATCCAGACATAAACAGGCGGGTATTGGCGAAAAACTAAAAGAACAAATATGAAACGGATTGGTTATTGTCTAACTGTGGAGATTTTGATATGCTTAATTCAATCTCCTGTGGACAGACGGTACATTAGCCGTTCATGTAAAAGGGTGATTAAATGAAAAGCCTCATATTAGCCTCTTCTTCACCTCGAAGAAAAGAACTTCTTTCAATGAACCTTCTCTCGTACGAAGTTATTCCAAGTACAATTCAAGAGGTCATGGATCCCTCATTATCACCTGAAGAGCTTGTTTGTTCGCTTGCCAGGCAAAAAGCGGAAGATGTATTCAGGCTGTACCCGGACCATGTCGTGCTCGGCGCAGATACGATTGTCGTGAACAATGGTGCCGTTTTGGGGAAACCAGCGGGAAGAAAAGAAGCCATTGATGTTCTTCGTTCGCTGTCAGGCCGTACACACACTGTTTTTACAGGGGTTTCTATTCTTGCAAAAGAAAAGGAACGGATATTTTTTGTCTCTACCGATGTGACGTTTTGGGAGCTGTCGGAAGCAGAAATTGAAAACTATGTGAACAGCGGGGAACCGTTTGATAAAGCAGGCAGCTATGGGATTCAGGGGCTGGGCGCAAGGCTCGTCCAGTCGATCGCCGGAGATTTTTACAGCGTGGTGGGATTGCCCGTATCCAGAGTGGTAAGAGAGCTTGAAAGCTTTGGGATCAGCGCAGTCAGTCAGGAAGATGAAATATAAGGAGGAATACGTAAGTGGCCGAAACACCGCTTATGATTCGAGATTATCCTGTTGAAGACCGCCCCCGTGAGCGAATGCTTGCGAGCGGGCCGGGCACCCTGGCAAACTATGAGCTTCTGGCGATTTTATTGAGGACCGGATCCAGAAAGGAATCCGCTCTTCAGCTGGCGAACCGCATCATTCAGCATTTTGAAGGATTGCGTTCGCTAAAAGATGCAACGATAAGTGAATTGAAAGAAATTCATGGCATTGGCGACGCGAAAGCAGTCGAGCTTCTCGCAGCTATCGAGCTTGGAAGGCGGATCAGCAGACTGCCGTTTGATGAACGGTTTGCGATCCGGTCACCGGACGATGGCGCACAATATTTGATGGATGAACTCCGCTTTTTGCAGCAGGAGCATTTTGTCTGTCTGTATCTAAATACGAAAAACCAAGTAATTTTCAAAAAAACGATATTTATTGGAAGCTTGAATTCATCGATTGTTCATCCGCGTGAAGTATTTAAAGAAGGATTTAAACGGTCGGCAGCTTCCATTATTTGTTTTCACAATCATCCAAGCGGCGATCCTTCCCCAAGCAGGGAAGACATTGAAGTGACTAAAAGATTAGTAGGATGCGGAAAAATGCTTGGTATAGAGCTTTTGGACCATATTATTATAGGTGACTTAAAATACGTAAGTTTAAAAGAAAAAGGTTATGTTTAACATTGTCATTTGCGCTTTTGTTAGCGTATAATCATATTTATGAGTTTTGCTTGATGAAAGGAGTTACATAAATGTTTGGTGGATTTTCAAGAGATTTAGGGATTGATTTAGGGACTGCAAACACTCTTGTTTACGTGAAGGGTAAGGGTGTTGTTGTGCGTGAACCTTCCGTAGTAGCATTGAGAACAGATACAGGGTCAATTGAAGCAGTAGGTAACGATGCAAAGAACATGATCGGCCGTACTCCGGGCAATATCGTGGCTGTTCGTCCTATGAAAGATGGTGTTATCGCTGATTTTGAAACAACCGCAACCATGATGAAGTACTTTATCCAGCAGGCACAGAAAAACCGTTCTGTTTTTGCGAGAAAACCGAATGTTATGGTTTGTGTTCCTTCTGGGATTACAGCCGTTGAAAAACGTGCAGTAGAAGATGCGACGAAGCAGGCGGGGGCCCGTGAAGCCTATACCATTGAAGAGCCTTTTGCAGCTGCCATCGGTGCGGATCTTCCGGTATGGGAGCCGACAGGAAGCATGGTGGTTGATATTGGCGGCGGTACAACTGAAGTGGCGATCATTTCCCTTGGCGGAATTGTCACAAGCCAATCGATCCGCATTGCCGGTGATGAAATGGATGATGCAATCATTCAGTACATTAAGAAGACCTACAATCTTATGATTGGTGAACGTACATCTGAAACCCTCAAGCTTGAAATCGGTTCTGCAGGCTCAGCTGACGGTATTGAAAACATGGACATCCGCGGCCGCGACCTTTTGACCGGATTGCCTAAAACCGTCACAATTACCGCTGAAGAAGTTTCCAGCGCGCTGAGAGACACGGTCAACAGCATTATGGAGGCGGTTAAAGTAACCCTTGAAAAAACACCTCCTGAACTGGCTGCCGATATCATGGACCGTGGAATCGTACTGACTGGTGGAGGAGCTCTGCTTCGCAACCTGGACAAGGTTATCAGTGAGGAAACGAAGATGCCTGTAATCGTTGCTGAAAACGCTTTGGATTGTGTTGCTGTAGGAACCGGACGTGCACTTGAAAACCTGCACCTTTTCCGTTCAAAAGCAGGAATTACTTCCCGTTCGAAAACAAAGGCTTAAGAAGGTGTTTGGATCGTGCCACAATTTTTCTCGAACAAGCGGCTTATCATTCTTCTTGCGAGTATCATAGTTTTGGTGGCAATGATCGGCTTTTCTATGAAAGATCGCAAGGAATTAAGCTGGCCGGAACAATTTTTAAAAGATACGGTTGGCGTAAGTCAGTCGCTGTTTTATAAACCCGCTAATTCAATAGCGGGTTTCTTTGAGAACTTATCTGAAATGAAACATATGTATGCCGAAAATAAAAAGCTGAAATCAAAGCTTAATGAGTATGCCGAGCTTTCTGTCAGCGTTCAGGATTTAAAACAAAAGAATCAAAGCTTGAAAGGCCAGCTGGAAAAGGAAGCGGATCTTACCGAATACCATGTGAAGGAAGCGACCGTGATTGGGAGATCTCCCGATCGCTGGAACAAGTTTATCTTTGTAAATCAAGGCTATAAAGATGGAGTGAAAACGGATATGGCTGTCGTTTCACCTCAGGGCTTTATTGGAAAAGTGACCCGGGTAGCCGCCTTTCATTCCACTGTTCAGCTGATCAGCGACAATGATCAGAACAACCAGATTTCTGCCATTATAGAAGGGGACAAACGTATTTTTGGCACAATTGAGGGTTATGATTCCAAAAAGCAATCCTTATTGTTCAAAAAGATACCTGTCAACTCGACTATTAAAAAAGGGCAGATGGTTATTTCATCCGGACTGGGCGAAGCTTTTCCGAGAGGCTTGCTGATCGGTACGGTTGCTGAGGTTAAGGCGGATGAAACCGGACAGACGAAAATCGCCTATGTTAAACCTGCTGCCGATTTGTATGATCTCAGCCATGTAACGATTCTGGAACGGACCATGCAGCAATTGGATGAGAACGAATTTAAAGCAAAGGAGGAAGAATAATGAGCAGAATTCTTCTTCCTTTTATCACCTATATTGCTTTTGTACTAGAGAGCACGGTGATGCAGGTACTGGCACCGGAACATTATGGCTGGGATTTTCTAATGGTCCCTCATTTTGCCATGGTGCTGATTATTTTGATGTCCTGCTACCTGAAACCGTCGTATGGTATAGTTTACGGTTTGATTTTCGGACTGCTGTCCGATCTGATTTACACCGACTTGATTGGGGTATACATGTTTTCAACCGCTCTGGTCGCCTATTTCATAGCCGTTCTGTCCCGCTATCTTTTCAGTAACTTTTTTGTTACGATTCTATTGAGCATTTTGGGAGTCGCCGGCCTGGAATTCCTGGTATACGGATTAAACTCCCTGATCGGTATAGCCGATGTGAAAATGGCTGACTTTTTTTACGACCGGCTTCTGCCGACTTTAATTTTAAATGCGGTATTTACAATTATCGTTTATTTTCCCTTTGCTAAGCTTCTCAGAAAGATTGAAGGATAAAAAACGTTTTCGATAATCTGATGGATTGAAAAAAGGATTCCACAAAAAGTTGTCGAATGAAAGTATGTTGAGGTGAACGATGGCAATGGCACAAAAACTCCAACATAATGTAACCATAAAAGGTACAAAAGACGGTCTTGTTCTGCTACTGGACGACTTGTGTTCTTTTGAGCACCTTGTCGAAGAGCTGAATGAAAAATTATCTGACGATCATGGGCAGTTGCTGAATGGACCGCTTATTTCAGTCATTGTCAAAACAGGAAACAGATATCTGACCGATCAGCAATCCGGGCTGATCCGCGAGATTATCGGGCAAAAGAAGAATCTCGAGATCAAGCGGTTTGAAACCAATGTCATTACGGTTGCTGAAGCGGAAGAAATGAAAAAAGAAGCACAGATTATGCGCGTTTCAAAGGTGGTTCGCTCGGGACAGGTCCTTAGTGTGCAGGGGGATCTCCTGCTGATTGGCGATGTAAATCCCGGGGGTACCGTTATGGCAACAGGCAATATTTTTGTACTGGGTTCCCTTAAAGGTATTGCTCACGGCGGTTCCGCGGGAAACAGGAAAGCAGTAATTGCCGCTTCTGTCATGAAGCCCACCCAGCTCCGAATTGCCGAAATGATCAACCGGGCGCCGGACCATTATCCTGAACATGGGAATGAAATGGAGTGCGCCTTTATTTCCGATGAGGAAGATCAGATCCTGATTGACCGGATCAGCATCGTACATAAAATCAGGCCAGAGCTGAATCGTTTATAGTAAGAAAGGGGAATGAATCATGGGAGAGGCAATAGTCATTACTTCTGGGAAAGGGGGAGTCGGGAAAACCACGACTTCTGCAAATATTGGTACATCCCTCGCCCTTTCTGGTAAAAAAGTGTGCCTGGTGGATACAGACATCGGTCTTCGCAATCTTGATGTGCTGATGGGACTTGAGAACCGAATCATTTATGATTTGGTCGACGTTGTGGAAGAACGCTGCAAGCTTCATCAGGCACTCATCAAGGACAAGCGGTTTGAATGCTTATTCCTCCTTCCGGCTGCACAGACCAAAGATAAAAGCTCCGTCCAACCGGAACAAATGAAAAAGATTATCATGGAGCTGAAACAGGATTACGACTATGTCATTATCGACTGTCCCGCAGGCATTGAACAAGGATTTAAAAACGCGGTTGCGGGTGCCGACAAATCGATTGTTGTCACCAATCCTGAAATTTCATCGGTGCGTGATGCCGACCGCATCATCGGTCTTCTGGAGCAAGAGGATGTGGAAGCACCAAAACTTATTGTGAACCGAGTACGGAATCACCTGGCTAAGAGCGGAGATATGCTGGATGTGGATGAGATCGTGTCCATTCTTGCTATCGAGCTGATTGGTGTTGTGGTGGATGATGAGAATGTTATAAAAGCTGCGAATAAGGGTGAGCCTATCGCAATGAGCCCGAACAGCAAAGCTTCCATTGCATACAGGAACATCGCAAGAAGAATTCTTGGGGAATCGGTCCCCCTTTCAACGATTGAAGAGGAAAAAGGTTTCTTTTCAAAAATCAAAACATTGCTTGGTATGAGATAAACGAAAGCCTTCACACGCGTATGAATTGCAAGACGCGGATGAAGGCTTTTCTTTGCATTTGGGTCTCAATTGCATACTAAAGTCATAAGCCTCCCGGACAAGTCATATGATGTGGTAAACAAGTGACGGGGGAATCAGGAATGAGAAATAGCGCAGATGAAATCCGGCGGAGATATGCAGACAAGATTACCCGGGAGGAACAGGACCCGTTCAGAACCAGCCTATACACGGGGCCATCCACTCCTGTACAGGGAAAAAAGAAAAGTCCCCGGTTTAATGGTTCGTTTTTTTTGTTTCAGCTTATGGCAGCGGTGTGCCTGTTTCTCGGGGCGGGCATTTTGTTTAAGAATGATAGTCTGCAGGCAGTGAGAGGGCAGGAGATTATTAAGAAAATGTATCACAGTGAATTCCAGTTTGCCGCTGCCCAGAAGTGGTATGAACACCAGTTTGGAAAACCGCTCGCTTTGCTGCCGGACAAACAGGCAGAGCCGCAAAAAGAGCTTTCGGCCACTAAAAAAACAGAAGATTATGCCGTTCCTGCATCCGGAAAAGTATATCAATCCTTTGAGGCCAACGGGAAAGGGATCATGGTAGAAACGGGGAAATCAACAAGGGTGGACACTGTAAAAGAAGGATATGTCACGTTTATCGGAAAAAAAGACAAACTTGGGAAAACCGTCATCCTCCAGCATAGCAATGGAGAGGAATCCTGGTACGGGCACCTCGACAGCATTGATGCAGATGTTAAGCTGTACAGCTACATGGAGCGAAAGAAACCGCTCGGAAAGGTGTCACCGAGTGAGGATGGAAAAACAGGGAAGTTCTACTTTGCCATAAAAAAGGGAAACGCCTTTATTGATCCGGGCAAGGTGGGAATCCGTTTTGAATAACGCATTTTTTCAGTTTCTGGCCAAGGTGCGGATCAATCCGCTCTTCTGGCTGACCATCGGACTTTCCATCATCACTGGGCACTTCCGGGAAATCCTTTTGCTGTTTTTCGCTGTGTTTATTCATGAGATGGGTCATTATGCAGCGGCCCATCTTTTTAAATGGCGTGTAAAGAAAATCGAATTATTCCCTTTTGGGGGTGTGGCGGAAGTGGAAGAGCATGGCAACCGCCGGTTCTTTGAAGAGGTTATCGTGACAGTCTCTGGCCCCGTCCAGCACTTGTGGATGATGGCATCCGCCTATTTTGTTTTCCAGCTTGGATGGTGGGATTCAGAAACCTATGGCTGGTTTATGAATATGAACATTACTCTTTTGGTTTTCAATCTGCTGCCGGTTTGGCCGCTTGATGGCGGAAAGCTTGTTTTTATTGCAGCCACCAGCATTTTTCCGTTTAAAAAAGCGCATACTGTATTTTTAATATGCTCCTTTTCCATCCTTCTCATCTTGTTTTTCTCCTTCCTTCCAAGAGATCCTTTTCATCTCAACCTTTGGATTGTAACTGTCTTTTTGGGGGTATCCCATTATATTGAGTGGAAACGCCGGCCTTACGTTTTTCTTCGGTTCCTGATGACACGGTCCGATGGGAAGGGGAAT
The DNA here is from genome assembly GCF_030418125.1 of Fictibacillus fluitans. GTDB lineage: Bacteria > Bacillota > Bacilli > Bacillales > Fictibacillaceae > Fictibacillus_C > Fictibacillus_C fluitans. The sequence goes on from NZ_JAUHTR010000010.1 coordinate 15,601, forward strand.
AAAGAGGTGACAACGCCCATTCATGTTTCGCCGGATACCGAACTATATGATGTTATCAGTCTGTTCCGCAAAGGAGTGCGCCATTTTGTCGTTATTCATATGAAAGAAAAGCACAAAGTGGTTGAAGAAAGGCTTGTATTGAACACCTTTTTTTCCTCCAATCAGGTCAGATGTGCAATTGGCAACCTTTTTCGTTAAAATGGAAAGCATCAGTAATGTTAGTGAGGATAATGCTTATGAAGAAAATTATCATAAATGCCGTTACCCAAATAAAACGGATAGCGGTTATAGAAAATGGGGATGTCGCAGAATTGCAGATGGAAACAGCATCTGACCTGCCTGTACCCGGAAGCATTTACAAAGGAAGAGTCAAGCGCGTTCTGCCTGGCATGCAGGCGGCCTTTGTGGATATCGGCTCAACCAAAAATGGATTCATTCATCGTGATGATTTATTGTCCTATCAGCAGTCCCGGCTGTCTCCTGAAGAAAAGAAGGAGATGTCCATCAGCTCTTTTGCCCAGGAAGGGGAGGAAATGATCGTACAGATCGTGAAAGAAGAAACCGATTCTAAGGGAGCCAGGCTGACCGGGATGCTTTCCATTCCAGGATCGCGCCTGGTTTTCTTGCCGGATGCCTCGCACATTGGTGTTTCAAAAAAAATGAGCCGCAATGAAAAGGAAAAGTGGCGGCTGTATGGCCAATCCCTTGTCAGGGGAGAAGACGGCCTCATTTTCCGTACCTCATGCGCCGGCCAGCCGGAAGAAGAAATTGAAGCCGAGTTCAGGGGCCTGACCGAACGTCATCGCCATGTTGAAAATTTGGCTGAACAAAAGGAAGCTCCGGCTCTCCTGCATGATGAAGCCGATTACCTGAATAAAATAATCCGTGATTACGGGTATGATGAAACGCTTGAAATAGTGATTGACGAGGGAGCAGAATTCAGGAGACTGCTGCTGCTCGCCAAGCCATTTCCTTCCCTGCAAAAGAGAATTATCCTATACAGCGGCAAAGAAAACATCTTCTCTTATTATAAAGCTGAGGGTATTTGGGAAAAGGCCATCCGGCCGCATATCTGGCTGAAAAATGGGGGTTCATTACGAATTGACCATACAGAGGCGATGTCCGTAATTGACGTTAATACCGATAAGTTCACCGGAAAGGTAAGCCGGAGGGAAACTGTCCTGCAAACCAATCTGCATGCCGCTGCGGAAATTGCGAGGCAGTTAAGACTTCGCAATATTTCAGGCATGATTGTCATCGATTTTATAACGATGGATGAACAGGATGACCAAGGACGGGTGGAAGAAGCACTGAAAAAAGCGCTTCAGGCAGACCGGCTTACAACAGTGATTCATGGCTTTACCCGGATGGGTGTTTTTGAAATGACACGAAAAAAAGAAAGGCAGTCTCTTCATCATTCCCTGACTGAACCTTGTACTGTCTGCAGGGAAGCCGGAAGAGTGGTTTCTGCCAGAACGATCGCCAATCAGGCTGAGATTGCGTTAAGAGAGTACAGATATATGGACGAGGAAGCCATTTGGATTGAAGCAACACCTGATGTTTTGCATCAACTAAAGGGCTTTGAAGATGAAAACCTGCGCCAGCTTGAAGCCAGGCTGCCTTTTGCCATTTTTTTATCCGAAATCCGCGAAAAACAAGCCGCTCCATCCTTTACCATTCGGCATATCGGATCGGCAGAAGATATACAGCAAAGAATGAAAAGATAAATTGACACTGGGGTATCGAACATGGTATGATTCTTCTGTTAGTTTATTGGAGCACCCGCTCCAACCGCACAGGAACAGGTTTTTAAGCTTACATAAGCACCTGTGATGGCGAGTCTGAGTTTACAAGGAGGTGCACGTGATGTACGCAATTATTCAAACTGGTGGTAAACAAGTAAGAGTTGAAGAAGGTCAAGCGATCTATGTTGAAAAGCTTGATGTGGAAGCTGGCGATGTAGTAACATTTGAGGATGTTCTTATGGTCGGTGGAGACAGCCTGCAAGTAGGAGCTCCTTTGCTAGATGGAGTTACTGTAACAGGTAAAGTTGAAAAACATGGCCGCGGACAAAAAGTGGTCGTTTACAAGTTCAAAGCTAAAAAGAACTACCGTCGTAAACAAGGTCACCGTCAGCCTTACACTAAAGTAGTTATCGATAAAATCAACGGTTAATTCCAATGATCAAGGTAACCATTTACAGAGATGAACGAAACCATATTGACTCGTTTTCAATGAGTGGACATGCTGATTCCGGTCCATTTGGACAGGATCTTGTCTGCGCTGGGGCTTCAGCAGTCTCATTTGGAGCGATAAATGCGGTGGAGGTTTTGTGCCATGTTACCCCTGATGTGGAAACGCACCAGGATGGAGGCCGTCTGGTCTTCCGTACACCACAACATCTCGAAGACCATATCCATGAAAAAGTACAGCTTCTTCTGGAAGGTATGGTTGTTTCCTTAAAAACAATCGAAAACGACTACGGTCGATTTATTTCACTGCGGGAGAAGCCGGCGAGAGCCCGCTAAACCAGCTAACACCTAAAGAGGAGGTGGGACGAATGCTAAAATTAAACCTTCAATACTTTGCTTCCAAAAAGGGAGTAGGTAGCACAAAGAACGGTCGTGATTCACAATCTAAGCGCCTAGGTGCTAAGAGAGCGGATGGCCAAATGGTATCAGGTGGATCTATTCTTTACCGTCAGCGCGGTACGAAAATCTACCCGGGAACTAACGTTGGACGCGGCGGAGATGACACTCTTTTTGCGAAAGTGGACGGAGTTGTTCGTTTTGAACGTCTTGGACGTGACCGCAAACAAGTAAGTGTATACCCAATCGCAAACGAAGCGTAAGAAGATAGCTCTAACCGGGTTGGTTAGAGCTTTTTCTTTTTTGATTATACCAGTAGGATAATAAGTTTTGACTATTTAAACAGGAGTGCTACTATGAGTAAAGATTGGTCGACGATAGATGTATTAAGACATGCCCGCCATGACTGGCTCAATCAGCTCCAGCTTATTAAGGCAAACTTGTCATTGAATCGGGTAGAACGGGTAAATGAAATCATTGAAGAAGTTATTGTTTCTTCCAGGCACGAATCGAACCTCTTGAATTTGAAAGTTCCTCAACTGGCCGAATACCTCATTACCTTCAACTGGCTAAAACACCCTATTGTTCTTAAAACTGAAGTTACCGGTCAAGTGAGAGATCTTTCCGGAGCAGAGTCCGCTCTGCTGGAAGCATGCAAGTCTTTATTTTCCATATTGAATCCAGCTGTTAACCTGGCAGCGGAAAATAAGCTCATACTGACGATTAATAATGATCTGGATTCAACCATGTTTATGTTTCGGCTAACAGGAAGCATACATAATGTAGAGGACGTTGATTCGGCACTTCATGATTTTGCAGAAACACATAAAACGTTACACGTTATCGAAAGCTATATTCAAACGGATGAAGTATTATTTAGTTTGCTGTTAAAAAAATAAAGAATTTATAGAAGGAGGCGAGCAAACATGTTCGTAGATCAGGTCAAAGTTTATGTAAAAGCTGGTGACGGCGGTAACGGAATGGTTGCGTTTCGCCGTGAAAAATACGTACCTAACGGCGGACCTGCCGGCGGGGACGGCGGAAAAGGCGCTAATGTGGTTTTCGAAGTCGAAGAAGGGCTGCGAACCCTCATGGACTTTCGATTCAACAAACATTTTAAAGCAACACGTGGTGAGCACGGCATGTCTAAAGGCATGCATGGAAAAAACTCAGAAGACATGATTGTTAAAGTTCCTCCTGGAACCGTTGTTACCGATGCAGAGACAGGCCAGGTTCTGGCTGATCTCGTGGAGCATGGGCAGCGTGCGGTTGTTGCCAAAGGCGGGCGTGGCGGAAGAGGAAATACCCGCTTTGCGACACCGGCAAATCCGGCACCCGAGCTTGCTGAGAAGGGTGAACCGGGTGATGAAAGAGACGTTATTTTGGAATTGAAGGTTTTGGCCGACGTCGGCCTGGTCGGATTTCCGAGCGTGGGTAAATCAACGCTTCTGTCGGTGGTTTCTGCCGCTAAGCCAAAGATTGCCGAATATCACTTTACAACGATTACCCCCAACCTTGGTGTGGTGGCGGTAGATGATGGACGGAGCTTTGTAATGGCTGACCTTCCGGGATTAATTGAAGGTGCCCATGAAGGGGTCGGACTCGGACATCAGTTCCTTCGTCATATCGAAAGGACACGGGTCATTTTACATGTTATTGATATGTCCGGTATGGAGGGCAGAGATCCCTATGAGGACTTTGTTAAAATTAATGATGAACTAAAACTGTACAATTTGCGTCTTACCGAACGTCCGCAAATCGTCGTGGCCAATAAAATGGATATCCCCGGAGCAGAGGAGAACCTGGAAGTATTTAAAGAAAAGCTTCAGGAAGACATTCCTGTTTTTCCAGTTTCTGCTGTTACCCGCCAGGGGTTGCGTGATGTCCTGTATACAACTGCCGATCTTTTGGAAACAACACCGGAATTCCCGATGGTTCATGAAGAAAAAGAAGAAAGCCGTGTTCTTTACAAGCACGAAAAAGAAGAAGCCGGCTTTTATATTACACGGGATCCTGCAGGTACATTTATTATTAATGGACCGAAGATTGAGCGTTTGTTCAAGATGACGGACTTTACACGTGATGAGACAGTAAAACGATTTGCCCGCCAGATGCGTTCTATGGGTGTCGATGAAGCACTGCGTGAAAAAGGTGCTCAGCATGGAGATACAATCCGTATCCTTAAATATGAATTTGAGTTTATAGAATAGACTGCTGTACAGGCAGTCTGTTTTTTTGTCTACATGACGTAGACATTTTACAGTTCTTTTGGATATACTGAGGGAAAGGCCTGTTTTGGAGGTTATCGTACATATGAAGGAAAGGCAATATTATATGGTAAGGGAAGACGTTCTCTCTGAATCCATGCAAAAAACACTTGAAGCCAAGTCGCTTCTGGACCGGGGCAAAGTAAAAACCGTTGCAGAGGCAGCAGAAAAAGTAGGTTTGAGCCGAAGCGCATTTTATAAATACAGGGACGGGATTTTTCCGTTTCATACGATGATTAAGGAAAAGATCATCACCCTTTCTTTAAATCTGGAAGACCGTTCAGGGGCGCTTTCGAGCCTGTTGACGATTGTAGCATCAGTCGGCTGCAATGTACTGACCATTAATCAGACCATTCCTCTTCAGGGAAGGGCGAATGTGACCTTAACCATTGAAACGAATGGATTGCGCGGTGAAATCAACGAGCTGCTTACCACGCTAAACCGGATGGAAGCAGTGGAAAGTGTAGAAGTGATAGGAACAGGGGCATAAAAAAGGAGAGCCGTTTTAAAAAAACAGCTCTCCTTTTTTTTTTGTTAAGATAAGAGGTATCCTTTTTGTGCCAATTCCCGGCACGCGTTTTCGAGCGGCTCCTTTGATTGGGCTTCGAGGGTATGGAGATGAATGCCCTCTGTCAGTGTGCTAAGCAGCGCGGCATTGGTAGTTTCCAGTTTGTGCAAAAACTCCTCAACCTCTTTTCTTGTGCTTAAAAGCAGGGAAGCGGTGAGATCTCCGTAAATCGGGTGTTCGACAATGACGTTTTTTACCGTTACGCCATGATCCACAATGGTGAATAACTCGTCCATCGTGTCTTTTGGTGAATGGTTGGCCACAATTAAACGGGTATGTGGAGCCTGTTTTTCCTCCGCCTTCAAATACATATACCCTTGTGAGGTAGCAATGATCGGTTCATTCATAGCTTTAAGCAGTGATATATCGCCTACAATCACTTGACGGCTGACGTTGGTTCTTCCCGCCAGATCACTGCCTTTGATCGGATGGCTGCTCTCCATCAGCCACTGTCTGATTAAATTTCTTCTTTCATCCCCCGGCATTTTTGGTGCCACTGTCACGTTCTTCAACTCCCTGTTTGTTCATAAAATCGCTTTGCCAGCTCATTAATGGCTTCTGCGAGAGCAGTTATCTCTTCGCGTGTCGTTTCCCTTCCTAACGTAATTCTCACAAGTTCATGTGCCTGATCGGCTGAACGGCCGATCGCCATAAGTGCTTTGGACGGTTCCTGCTGCCCGGCTTTACAAGCTGAACCAGTAGAGACAGCAATTTGTCTGCGGTTCAATTCCAGCATGGCATACTGACCTTCCATTCCTAGAAGCCGGATCGGAAGAAAATGGGGCAGTGTGCTCTCGTTTCTTTCAACGACCATCTGGTCTAATCCGCCGGTCAGCGAAAGAAAGTGTAATATCAAATCATTTACATGTGTATTCCATTTTATCATATGGTCCCATTGATTGCTTGCAGCCGCAAGGAAAGAGACAATACCGGGCGTGTTCACTGTGCCCTGCCGGAAGCCCTGTTCATGGGTAACGCCCGCCAACAGCGGTTTAATGGACAAGTGAGGAGAAATATATGCTGCTCCCATTCCCTTTGGACCGTGTATTTTATGGGCTGAAACCGTGAGTGCACCGAGGTTCATTTCTCTTGCATCAACCGGCAGCTTACCAAAGGTTTGAACACAATCACTATGAAATATAATTTGGTGTTCTTTTAACACACTGCCTATCATTTTCAGGTTTTGAGTAATGCCAATCTCGCTGTTTGAATGTGCGATGGAAGCCATAATCGTATTGCTTCGTACGGATTGACGGAGAGCTTCTTCGGTGATTTGCCCGTTTGAATCAACGGGAATAACTGTCACTTCAAAACCATCATTTTCCAAAAAAGCAAGGGTGTTCATGACAGAGCTGTGCTCCATGGGGGAGGTCAGGATATGACTCCCTTTTTCACGGCTGCCATGTGCCAGGCTGGTCAATGCCAAAAAGTTTCCATCAGAGCCCCCGCCCGTAAAATAGATACCGTCCTTTTGACAAGACAGCATCCGTGCGAGTTCCGCACGGGCCAGATTGACCAGGTCGGAAGCATCTGTGCCCGGGTCATGAAGGCTTGAAGTATTTGCATAATACATACCTGCGGTTTCAGTATAAGCTTGCATCGCTTCTGCAGACATGGGTGTTGTTGCAGCATAGTCCAAATAAATCATAAGTATCCCGCCTCTAAAAAAACTCTTGATATCAGTGTAATTGTATGTAAATATAAGTGTCAAGACACCTGTAAAGAAAATGAACGGGGGCTTAAACATGAACGTACAGTTTACAGACGTTCTGGTCATTGGAACCGGGATTGCCGGTTTAATGACAGCGGAATGTTTGCGTTCGCATAAGAATGTGACAATTATCACAAAGTCTTCTTTCCAGAACAGTAATTCCTATCATGCCCAGGGAGGAATCGCGGCAGCCACCCAGCCAGATGATCATTGGACAGAACACTTTCTTGATACGATAAAAGCAGGAAGTTTTCACAATGAGGAAGTGCTGACTGAAATACTTGTAAAGGAAGGGCCTGAACTTATTTCCCGGCTTGAGAAAATGAATGTTCCGTTTGACAGGAATCCAGATGGAACCGTGTCTTTGGGAAGAGAGGGAGGGCACAGAAAATCAAGAATCCTCCATGCGGGTGGCGACAGGACCGGTTCAAGAATCGTTACAACGCTGTATAACCGCATTGCCGGTCATGTAACAATCAAAGAAAATGAAATGATAGGAGATTTGATTGTTGAAGGTGGCAGGTGCAGGGGCGCCTGGACCAAGCTAAAAAATGGAGAAGTAACGGTGTACATAGCAGGTGCGGTCATCCTTGCTTCCGGAGGCGCCGCGGGGCTGTACAGCGTTCATTCCAATGATATAAGCATTACGGGAGACAGCATTGCCCTTGCTTATCGTGCTGGAGCACTGTTATCTGACCTGGAATTCCTCCAGTTTCATCCAACCATGCTTTTTACACACGGAAAATCGTTCGGACTTGTATCTGAAGCGGTCAGGGGCGAGGGAGCCGTGCTGCTAACGGATCAGGGTGATCGGGTGATGAAGGGCATCCATGAGCTTGAGGATCTTGCTCCCCGTGATATTGTGGCCCGGACGATTCATCAATCGTTAAACCGGGGAAGGAAGGTTTTTCTTGATGTTTCGAACGTGAAGAATTTCACAAAGAGGTTTCCGACTATCACAAAACAGTGTAAGCGCGCCCAGGTTTCTTTGGAGGAAGGCAGAATTCCTGTAGCCCCGGGAGCTCATTTTACAATGGGGGGAGCTGTAACCAATGAATGGGGGCAAACGACGGTTCCCGGCCTGTATGCTGTGGGAGAAGCGTCCCGCACAGGCGTTCATGGCGCCAACCGGCTTGCGAGCAATTCCTTGCTCGAAGGCGTTGTGTTTTCTAAACGGGCAGCATTGAAGATTCTGGATGAACCCGGTACATCTCCAGCTTCCATTAGCAATGACTTAGAGAAGACCAGACCCGGAAGAACCCTCCCCGAAAAAGAAGAAATAAAAGAAAAGATGACCCGGTACGCCGGTATTGTAAGAAGTCCACATGGTTTAAGAGAGGCGATCGGCTGGTTTGAGAGGCATAACCATTGGAACCCTGATGTTGGATGCACCACTCATGAGTTAGAGGTGCTGAACATGCTGCAAACCGGGCATCTCATTGTGACTTCGGCTTATATACGGAAAGAAAGCAGGGGTGGACATTACCGTACCGACTTTCCTGTAAGAAATGACGGAGAATGGTTAAAAAAACAAGTATACAGAAGGAAGGATTACTATGAACAAGCTGAAGCTAAAAAAACAGCTGCAGGAATTTTTGCTTGAGGACCTTGGTGAAGGAGATATAACAAGCGGCCTTTTATTTCCGGAGAATGAAATGACCGAAGCCCGGCTGATTGCGAAAAAGCCTGGTGTTTTTTCGGGGATGGATGTTGTGATTGAAGGCTATCGCCTGCTAAGTGAAAACTGTACCGTGTTCCCAAAAGTCAACGACGGAGATATCATATCGGCCGGTCAAGTTTTGGCGGAAGTGAAGGGACCTGCGGAGGCAATATACAGTGGAGAGCGGGTCATTCTGAACCTTGTGCAGAGGATGTCAGGAATATCCACGTTAACCCATAAGGCCGTGACAGCTTTGAACAATCCTACAACTAAAATTTGTGATACACGCAAAACCACGCCGGGTTTAAGGATGTTTGAAAAATATGCTGTACGGTGCGGGGGCGGGTACAACCACAGGTTCGGACTGTATGATGGAGTAATGATCAAGGATAATCATATTGAACGTGCCGGGGGTATATCTGAGGCGGTAAGAAAAGTAAAGGAACAACTGGGGCACATGGTGAAGGTGGAAGTGGAGACTGAAACGCTTGACCAGATTAAAGAAGCGGTTGATGCAGGTGTGGATGTCATTATGTTCGATAACCGTACACCCGATGAAATTGAGAGCTGGAAGGGTTTTATTCCACATCATATCATTACAGAAGCCTCAGGTGGAATTTCACTCGAGGAGCTCGGCTCCTACGGAAAAACGGGAGTGAATTATATTTCTCTCGGGATGCTGACACATTCTGCGACATCCCTTGATATTAGTTTAAACATCACAGGAGGGGTTAAAGATGAGCTTACTGGAAGCCTTCAAGCAGAAATCCAGCATTCCTGATCATTACTTTTCAATGACCGAAGAGGAAATGGCGGACAGGGTACGTACTGTAAAAAAACAACTGGGCAACAAACTGTTTATACCTGGACATCATTATCAAAAAGACGAAGTTATACAGTTTGCAGATACAACCGGGGATTCGCTTCAGCTGGCCCAGCAGTCTGCTTTGAACCGAGAAGCAGAATATATTGTATTTTGTGGTGTTCATTTTATGGCAGAGACTGCGGATATGCTGACAGAAGCTCATCAAAAGGTGATTCTGCCCGATATGAGAGCCGGCTGTTCCATGGCAGACATGGCAGATATTCACCAGACAAAAAACGCATGGGAACGCCTGCAGCATTTGTTCGGAGACACCATATTGCCGCTGACCTATGTGAATTCAACAGCCGCCATAAAGGCGTTCTGCGGAAAGAATGGGGGCGCAACCGTTACGTCATCCAATGCTGAAAAAATGCTGGATTGGGCATTTACACAAAAGGAACGCATTCTCTTTTTGCCTGACCAGCATCTGGGAAGGAACACAGCCTTTACTCTGGGTATCCCGTTAAGCCGAATGGCGGTCTGGGATCCGGAGAAACAGCAGCTGGAATACGAAGGAGATTTGGACGAAGTAAAGGTGATTTTGTGGAAAGGCCACTGCTCAGTACATGAAAAGTTTACGGTTGAAAATATCCAATTCCTGAGGCAGACCCAACCAGATATGAATATCATCGTTCACCCTGAATGCACCCATGAAGTGGTTCAGCTTTCAGACATGGCCGGATCCACCCATTACATTATTCAGGCCATCCAAAAAGCGCCTGCCGGCAGTTCCTGGGCAATCGGAACAGAAATGAACCTTGTGAACAGGCTCAAAAAAGACAATCCAGATAAGACTATCATTTCATTAAATCCAAACATGTGCCCGTGTTTGACCATGAACCGCATAGATCTTCCACATCTGACCTATTCCCTTGAGAAGATTGCAGAGGCAAAGCCGGGGAATATCATCACGGTAGACAATGAAACAACTGAATATGCCGTCAAAGCACTCCAGCGAATGCTGGAAAGAGCTTAAACGCCAGCCCCCTCCTGTCAAAGTCATACAGCTGATTTTCAGGGCATAAATTGGTAAAGGACCAACTACTGAAATAGGTAGTAGCACAATGCCCAGATTTTCATATACTGTAGAGAAATTTTGGCAGGAGGGAGTTTTGTTTACGTGAGAATTCATATCGTTCAAAAAGGTGATACTCTCGAAAAAATCGCCGGAAAGTATAACGTCCCATTAGAAGAGTTACGACGAATGAACGCTGCCGCGTTATATGGCGGAACGCTCGAAAGGGGATCAAAAGTTAAAATACCTTCTCCCGAAATACCGGCAGGACGGGGAGAAAAAATGAAATTGCCGTTCAAGCTGCAGTCAAAAAAAGAGCAGCCAAAGAAAAAAGAACAGCCAATTAAAGAAATGCCCGTCGCTCCGGTTCAGGAGATTCCGGTTCCAGCTCCGCCACCGCCGCCGCCAAAACCAGCACCCATTCCCGCTCCTCCAAAAGCCGCCCCAATTATTCCTAAAGCAGAACCAAAATTCGTTCCTAAGGCAGAACCAAAAATGGCACCAAAAACAGAGCCAAAGATGCCAATGAAGGCCGAGCCGATTATGCCGCTGAAACCAGCTCCGGCAAAAAAGGATATGCCTTTTAACCCACTGATTCCAAAGAAATCGCTGAAAGAATCTTCCATGAAATCTCCTAAACCGCTGGCACCGATGAGCCATAAGGACTTTACAGCATACATGGAATCTTCCTCTTCATCTCATATGAAATGGGGACACCATCAGCCGATTCACCACCAGCCGCCAAAGATGGATTTTGCTCCTCCAGTCTATGTGTCTCCACCGGCAGGACTTACACATGGAAAAGATAGCTTTGGCATGGGAAAACAAATGCATCCTTTCCTGGCAGAGGAATCATCCTCTGCAATGAACCACATGTATTCTGGTGTTCCTCCTATGTTTGAGCAGCCACAAGGATATACGGCACCTGTATATGGCGGGGCAGGCGCGGGTATGCCACCTTTTAGCGCAATGCCGCAGCAGGGCCAGCAGATGTATGGCCAGGGAGCCGGCCAAATGGGATACGGCAGTATGCCGCAGCAAGGTTCACACCAGGGAATGCAGGGCCAGCAATACGGCAGCGGCCAGCAAATGAGCCAGGGAACGCAAGGCCAGCAATACGGCAGTGGCCAGCAGATGGGCCAGGGAATGCAGGGCCAGCAATATGGCAGCGGCCAGCAGATGGGCCAGGGAATGCAAAGCCAGCCATATGGAGGGCATCAATATGGCAGCGGCCAGCAGATGGGTCAGGGAATGCAAGGCCAGCCATATGGAGGGCAGCAATATGGCAGCGGCCAGCAAATGGACCCGGGGATGCAGGGTCAACAGTATGGAGGGCAGCAATACGGCAGCGGTCAGCAGATGGATCAGGGAATGATGACAGGCCAACAGTACGGAGGCCAGCAATATGGCAGCGGTCAGCAGATGGATCAGGGAATGATGCCAGGCCAACAGTACGGAGGCCAGCAAACTGGCACCGGTCAGCAAATGGGCCAGGGAATGATGCAAGGCCAGCAGTACGGAGGCCAGCAATATGGCACCGGTCAGCAAATGGGCCAGGGAATGATGCCAGGCCAACAGTACGGAGGCCAGCAAACTGGCACCGGTCAGCAAATGGGTCAGGGAATGATGCCGGGCCAACAGTACGGAGGCCAGCAATATGGCACCGGTCAACAAATGGGTCAGGGAATGATGCCAGGCCAGCAGTACGGAGGCCAGCAATATGGCATGACCCCGCAAATGAGCCAGGGAATGATGCCGGGCCAGCAGTATGGAGGCCAATATGGCGCTGGGCGTCCTGACATGTATGGAGAATATCCCGCAGACTACACGTTTGAAACCTATTATGGCGATATGACCTATGATGACTCTTTCGGAGGCTATATGCCAGAACGCGGTGAAGGGATGCAGCAGCTTCCAAATCCATACTCAGAAGCGGATTACCGTAATGGGTCTTTAGACAGCCAGGATCAAGATGAAGAATAAAGAATACAGAGACGGTTTCAAAAGAAAGCGTCTCTTCTTGAGCAGTCTGGGTGGAAAAGGGCTGGATGTCATCAGTCACTATTTCGTGAAATACAATGTCTGCATTGTAGAAACAAAAGCAGGGGTTTATGTGCTAAAAGGGTTTTCCAGAAAAGATGAGTGCATCGAACAGTTGAAGCTTTCTGAGTGGTATTCCCAATACGATCATCCCATGATGGGCGTCTATACCTCATATCCAACAGGTAAAAACATTCATTACTTTGACCACATGTATTGGGGAATTATGCCGTTTTATAAAGGGGATGAACTTGACCTGAACGATGAAAAAGATGTAAGGGACGGAATACACGCCATCCGCAGATTTCACGATCAAAGCATCTATTCATCTGTCAGTATTCTTTCGCTTCTGTCGAGCTATTCGCTTATCCAAAAATGGACGAAACGATTCAATGCTTTTAAGCGGAACAGTAAGAAACACTCTATTTCAGCCGAGATGGATGAAGCATTCCAAGAGATGATTGGTTGGGGGAAATGGGCATTAAGCCATTTAAACCGGAAAGAACTTGAACGGATGGAGCAGGAGGCCAGGCAAAAGGGGGAAGTTTGCCACGGAGATGTGGCTCCTCACAATTTTATGCGCAGAAATGAAGATGACGTCATTCTCATTGATTATGATTTATTCTCCGTGGTTCCGCACGATTATGACATTCTTCAGTATGTGAACAGGATTATGCCATATTGGGATTGGGCGCCTTCCATCTTACAAAAATGTGAAGATCCGGACCTTGTTGCCTTGCTTAGAAAGAAATGGTTTTTAACCGCATTGGTTTTTCCAACGGATTTATACAGAGAGTGGAATCGGGCGTTTGAAGCCGGGAAGGAACAAATCAAAGAGATGACTATCTTTACAGAAGATGATCTTCCTTACCGAAGAAAGTTTATCAAGCTTATACAGGAAGTAATCGCCAAAAAAACGTAATGCCAAAAATTATATCTCTTACCTGTATGTAACAGAGTAAAAAAAGCCTCCGATTGCCATTCTAGTGGTGAAAGGAGGTTTTTGCATTGAAACCAATACTAAGTGGATTAATGGTTCTTACATTGGCAGGAGGCCTTGTTGGGTGTAACTCCAACAAAGGTGCACTTGACCGCAATGACAACGACGTACGGCCAATCGGTTATTATAACAAGCAGGGTGACCGAGACGGGGTGGACCGCAGTAAAGGTCCGGTAACCGATATGATGGATAACAACCGTACTGATAACAACGCGCCAAGGAATGTAGGATACGATCAAAACTATGATGGTGCACTTGCCGAAAAGATCCGGGACCGTGTCAACCGAATGAACAATGTAGACGATGCTCACGTTATTTTGAATGATAACAACGTCATTGTCGGAATAGATACCAGTGAAAACAATAAAAAGGCCGTGGATCACAGGGTCTATAAAGAAGTAAAGAAACTGGTTCCCAATCGGGATGTTCGGGTAACAACGGATGACAGCCTCGTCAATCGAATTAAAAATGTCGATAATGATCTTCAAAACGGCAAGACCACACGCGAAGTCAGCTCCGACGTTAAAGGCATTATGTCCGACATCGGAAAAGCTGGCACAGACTTAGGAAATGCAGTAAAACGTCCTTTCGAAAATAACCGTTAGAGAACAGATTTTTCTGTTCTCTTTTTTTGTTCTTCATATATAGGCGCTTGCGCCGGTAGGCTCACCGAACGCCCCGCGGAAAGCGAGCGTTCTGTAATGTAAATCAACTATTTTGAAGAACAACAAAGTTAATGCAAAAAAACATCACTTTTGAAGAAATGTTCACACCTCTCTTTGGGGTTATTATCCCCGTTCCGACTGACTCTGTGATACAATACGGAGAGGAAACGTATGGTCGCTTTTTATATAGATGTATAGTGCTTGTGTTGTTTAGAAGGAGAGAACATGATTGATTGAACACATAAACGGAAAAATTGTATATGTTTCAGCTGAATACACCGTGCTTGAAGTGAATGGCATCGGGTACCAGATTCTCTGTCCCAACCCATTTATATACAGGGTGGGGCAAACAGAAACCATCTACACGTTCCAATATGTCAGGGAAGATGTTCTGGCGTTGTATGGTTTTAAAGCCCGCAAGGAACGTGATTTGTTCCTTAAACTGCTGAATGTATCTGGAATTGGTCCGAAAGGCGCTCTTGCCATTATGGCTTTTGGCCAGCCGGAGCAAGTCATCCGTGCCATTGAGGCGGAGGATGAAGCGTTCCTTGTTAAATTTCCCGGTGTAGGAAAGAAAACTGCCCGGCAGATGATTTTGGACCTGAAAGGGAAGCTGTCGATATTTACAGACGAACCGGCCGAGGGGTTATTTGCTACTCCATCGCCAGACCACTCCGATCAGCTGGATGAAGCGGTTGAGGCATTAACCGCGCTGGGTTATGCAAAAAAAGAAATTAACAAAGTGCTGCCTGCGCTTAAAAAGGAAGATCTGACAACAGATCAATACATTAGGAAAGCGCTGCAAAAGCTAGTGAATCATTAGGGGCGTGATCGCTTTGGACGACGATAGAATTGTATCTGGAGAAAGCTCGAAGGATGATTTTTTTGAACTGAGTTTACGTCCGGAATACCTGCATCAGTACATAGGCCAGGAAAAAGTAAAAGAAAATTTGAATATCTTTATACAAGCTGCCAAAATGAGAAATGAGGCGCTGGATCATGTGCTTTTGTACGGTCCTCCAGGGCTTGGTAAAACGACCCTTGCCTCTATTATCGCAAGGGAAATGACCGTCAACTTCCGGTCGACCAGCGGTCCGGCAATTGAACGTCCGGGAGATCTCGCCGCCATTCTTACGGCGCTGGAACCTGGAGATGTTTTATTCATTGATGAAATCCACCGGTTGTCACGGGCCATTGAAGAGGTGCTGTATTCGGCAATGGAAGATTTTTGTCTGGACATTGTCATCGGGAAGGGAGAGACTGCACGTTCTGTACGGCTGGATCTGCCGCCCTTTACCCTTGTAGGGGCAACTACCCGTGCAGGTTCGCTTTCATCACCGCTCAGGGACAGATTTGGCGTGCTTGCCCGGCTTGAATTTTATACGGTTGAAGAACTTACTGAAATTGTAACCCGGACGAGCAGCGTTTTTAATATGAAGATTGATCCTCAATCCGCCTCAGAAATTGCCCGGCGGTCAAGGGGAACACCGAGAATAGCCAACCGGCTGTTCAAGCGGGTCCGTGATTTTGCCCAGGTTGACGGAACAGACACCATTTCATTAAGCCTCGCTGATAAATCGCTGGAAATGCTTCAGGTGGACCGTTTAGGATTGGACCATATTGACCATAAATTATTACAAGGGATCATTCATAAGTATAAAGGCGGTCCTGTAGGACTTGAGACCATATCGGCCACTATCGGGGAAGAATCGCATACGATTGAAGATGTGTATGAGCCTTACCTGCTGCAGATAGGTTTTATCCAGCGTACGCCAAGAGGGAGAGTCGCGACGGCTCTTGCATATGAGCATTTCAATTTGGAGGTGCCGCATCCTTAATGGGAATTTCCCGGCTATTGATTATCATGGGAATCGTATTGATTGTGATTGGCAGCCTATGGACATTTGTCGGCAAACTGCCCGGCGATTTTATATTAAAAAAAGGAAACACCACGTTTTATTTTCCGATTGTCACATCGATTATAGCCAGTATCGTTCTGTCCCTGATCATGTATGTCATCGGGCGTTTTAAATAAGAAGGTCCAAAAAGCCTTCGAGTAAGGGGAAACAGGAGAAGAAAATGGATATAAATATGTTTGATTTTGACCTTCCGGAAGAGCTGATCGCGCAAACTCCATTAAAGGACCGTACAGCGTCCAGGCTGATGGTGCTTGATCCGGCAACCGGAAAGGTAGAACACAATACATTTAAAAATATTATCGATTATTTGAACCCGGGTGACTGCCTGGTGCTTAACGATACGAGGGTTCTTCCGGCACGGCTCTTGGGTGAAAAGGAAGATACAAAAGCCAAGATAGAGATCTTGCTGCTGAAAGAAACAGGAAATGACACATGGGAGACACTCGTCAAGCCTGCAAAACGGGTAAAACCGGGAACTGCAGTAATATTTGGCAATGGTCTTCTTAAAGCTGTATGTACCGGAGAAACCGACCAGGGCGGCCGGACGTTTAAATTTGAGTACGAGGGCATCTTTTACGAGATCCTCGATGCTTTGGGTGAAATGCCTTTGCCTCCGTACATTAAAGAACAGCTGGAAGAGCGCGAACGCTATCAGACCGTTTATGCGAAGCACGAAGGTTCCGCTGCTGCTCCCACTGCTGGATTGCATTTTACGGAATCACTGCTAGAAGATATTAAGAAAAAAGGCATTCATATCGCTTTTATTACGCTTCATGTAGGACTTGGGACATTCCGTCCCGTTTCAGCAGACAATATCGAAGAGCATGACATGCATGCGGAATTTTACCAGATCACAAAAGGCACAGCCGAACTGTTGAATCATGTGAAAAAGAGCGGTGGACGGATTGTATCGGTTGGCACCACGTCCACCCGTACGCTCGAAACCGTTGCAGGCAAGCACAGTGAATTTTGCGAGGATTCCGGCTGGACGGATATCTTTATTTATCCTGGTTATACGTTTAAAGCGATTGATGGCATGATTACCAATTTTCATTTGCCAAAATCCACGCTGATCATGCTGATCAGTGCGCTAGCGGGGCGTGAAAACGTCCTGAACGCATACAAGGAAGCCGTAAATGAACGATACCGATTTTTCAGCTTTGGGGATGCCATGCTGATTCTAGAAGGAGAGAGCCAAACATGACAGCAGCCGTCCGTTATGAGTTAATCAAAACGTGCAAGCAATCGGGAGCCAGGCTGGGTAAAGTCCATACGCCGCATGGTGTGTTTGAAACACCGGTATTTATGCCTGTAGGAACACTGGCCACTGTAAAAACAATGAGCCCGGAAGAATTGAAAGACCTTGGAGCCAATATTATTTTGAGCAATACGTATCATCTGTGGCTGCGTCCGGGTCATGAAATCATCCGCGAAGCGGGTGGCCTTCATAAATTTATGAATTGGGATCGTTCAATTTTGACCGATTCAGGCGGTTTTCAGGTGTTCAGTTTAAGTGACTTACGAAAAATCACGGAAGAAGGCGTTCATTTCAGAAACCATTTAAATGGTGAAAAGCTGTTCTTAAGCCCGGAAGGTGCAATGGAAATTCAAAATGCTCTCGGTTCCGATATTATGATGGCATTTGATGAATGCCCTCCATACCCGGCGGAGTACGAATATATGAAATCGTCCGTTGAACGGACGAGCCGCTGGGCAGAACGGTGCCTGAAGGCTCATGAACGGCCGCATGATCAGGGCTTGTTTGGAATTGTTCAGGGTGGTGAATATGAGGAACTACGCCGTCAAAGTGCGGAAGACCTCGTATCCCTTGATTTTCCCGGATATGCTGTAGGGGGGCTTTCCGTTGGTGAACCGAAGGACGTTATGAACCGCGTACTGGAATTTACAACGCCATATCTGCCTGATAACAAACCAAGATACTTGATGGGCGTAGGATCACCTGACTCCCTTATTGATGGTGCCATTCGCGGGATTGATATGTTCGACTGTGTACTGCCTACCCGCATTGCGAGGAACGGTACACTGATGACCAGTGAAGGACGACTGGTTGTCCGAAATGCGAAGTATGCAAAAGATTTCAGGCCTCTCGATGAAAATTGCGATTGTTATACGTGCCGAAATTACTCACGTGCATACATCCGCCACCTGGTCAAGAGCAATGAAACGTTTGGTTTCCGCCTTACGAGTTACCATAACCTTTATTTTTTGGTAAACTTAATGGAGCAGGTCAAGCAAGCGATAAGGGAAGACAGGCTTCTTGATTTCCGTGAAGAATTTTTCGAACAATATGGCTTTAATAAACCGAATGCGAAAAACTTTTAAGCCTTTAACTAATTGAAAGGGGTGAAATAAATGGGTAGCTTAGGTTCTTTATTACCAATCTTGCTAATGTTTGTCATATTCTACTTTTTGCTGATCAGACCTCAACAAAAGAGGCAAAAGGCTGTGAAAACGATGCAAACGGGTCTGAAAAAAGGGGATCACGTTGTCACGATTGGCGGACTTCACGGCACGATTGAAGTGCTTGAAGAAAACACCGTTGTGATCAAGTCTAAAGACGGTTCTGCATTGACGTTTGACCGCAATGCGATTCGTGAAGCAAGAGAAGTATAATCAAAAGCAGAAGCGCCAAGGCGCTTCTGCTTTTTTTATTAAGAAATTATTTATGGCTGCTGACATTGACACCCATGATGGATCCCAGCATACAAAGAAGCAAAAAGATGCCGTGATACAGGTATTGCGTCGAAGTGAACGTGGTCTGGTATCCCAAATACTGAACCAAAAATACAAATAAAGAAAACAGAAGGGCCGTACCAATACCTAGCATCATTCCTTTTTCTTTGCCTTTTTTGCCGGACAAAAATCCGCCGATAAACAAGGATAAAAAAGAAAGGCCGGTGGTTACCCATTTCAAAGACAACTCTGTAAATGACGTGAAGCGCAAAAGAAGAGAAAGGATCAGACTGCTTATAATAATGGCAACCAATATGGCGGCAACTCCTTTTATCATTGCCGAAAACATATGCCTTGCATTCACCTGGATTCGTCCCCCTTTACATACAAGCCTTCCTTATAACCATATTCACTGTCCCAAAAAACAGAACCGGAAAAAAGACCATTATTTAATCCAATTTCCAAAACATACGCCTCATGTTCGCTCCCTGCCATGGTCAAACTAATATTGACTTCGAATGAAGGGAGGAGCAGCAATGGAATATTATACAATCGTGTTACGGACGGTTTTTGTTTATTTTATATTAATTGGTGTGTTCCGCATGATGGGAAAACGTGAGATCGGAAAACTGTCGGTCCTTGATTTTGTTGTATCCATTATGATTGCAGAGCTGGCGGTTATCTCAATTGAAGACCCAAAAGTACCGATGTTAAAACATCTTATCGGAATCGGTGTACTTCTTCTTATACAAATTTTCCTTGCGTTCCTCTCTTTGAAGAGCAAAAAGGTGAGAGAAATTGTTGATGGCAAGCCATCGATTATTATTGAGAACGGACATATAAATGAGACGGAAATGAAGAAACAGCGTTATAATTTTGATGATTTGCTGACCCAGCTCAGAGAAAATAACGTAAAAAATGTTACCGATGTGGAGTTTGGAATTCTGGAATCCACAGGTAAATTGTCGGTCATTAAAAAAGAGGATAGCGAGACAACAGGGGAATCGGGACTTCCATACAGTGAGCTTCCTCTTGTATTTCCGGTCATTCTCGACGGTAAAATTCAGGAAGACCATTTAAAGAAACTGGGTAAAACAGCACTCTGGCTGCGTCAGGAATTGCGCAAAATGGGTATCAGAGACACAAAAAAGATTACACTCTGTACAATTAATAAAAATGGAACATTGTATGTGGACCAGAAAGACGATTAAGAAGCTTCCCGTCAAGAGAAGCTTCTTTCTATACCCACCGTTTGACAATGGGAAGCTGCCTGAGATCGTCTCTTTTTATCAGCCGGAAGAAAAGCAGGGCAATAAGGTAAAGGATTCCGGTAAGGATCAAACAGAAACAAATGCCGGCCACTTTTGAAAAGTGGGGAAACACATACGTATATATAAGCTGCGAACCAAACCCCGTGAACAAGATGGACAATATACCGTAAATAAAATCCTTTGCTTTAATGGAATAGCTGATGGCCTTTGCTACACTTGCGAAATGGAGCAGGGTGACAACAACGATTCCAAGCACGATGGCCAGGGCCACTCCCATAATTCCGAATTCCGGACGGGTGGCAAGGGCAAAGATGGCGGCAAGCTTGACGACAGATCCAATCAGGCTGTTCATCATCGCTGCCCTCGCCAAATTCATCGCTTGCAGCACTGCCTGCAGTGGACCTTGAAAGTAAAGAAAGAAAAACAGCGGGGTCATTACTTTCAAATAGCTGGCAGAGGCAGGTGAATCATACATAAGATCCATGATGGGTACAGCATATACGTACATCACCACGGCGGCTATGCCTCCGGACAACATGGAAAGGCGCAGGGCCTGGTTCAGCCGATGTTCGATAAGCCCATACTTCTTGTTGGCGTTAGCTTCACTGATGGCGGGAACAAGTGAAACGGACAGCGAAAACGTGATGAATGTAGGCAAAAACAGCAACGGAATAACATAGCCGGCGAGCTCCCCGTATTGTCTGGTGGCTGCAATGGCACTGACACCGGCAATCGCAAGACTTTGAGCTACTACAATGGGTTCGAAAAAGTAAGAAACAGACCCGATCAGCTGGCTTCCGGTAGTTGGAAGAGCAATGCCGAGCAATTCTTTCAGGGTATCATGCCCGCTTTTCAGCTGTTTAAAAAAACCTTTTCGGACTTTCATGTTTTTTTTCATCTTGAACATGGAGAACATATAAAGGAGAGAAGCCAGTTCTCCGATGATTACGGAGATCATCGCACCTGCTGCCGCAAATTCAACGCCATACGGAAGAAAGAAGCTGGTTAAAAGCGCCACAAGCGTAATTCGCACAATTTGTTCAATCACCTGTGAATACGCGGAGGGCCTCATGTTTTGCAGGCCTTGAAAATAACCTCTCAGTACAGATGAAACAGCAATGATGGGAACGACGGGTGCAATCGCAATTAAGGGATAAAAGGTTCTTTTGTCTGTAAAGAAATAGTGAGATAATATAGGGGCGGCCACAATCATGGCTGTAGTAAAAATAATGCTTAAAATTCCAGTGATCGCAAGGGAGACGATCAGTATCTTTTTAATTTTCTTTCGGTCTCCTTTGGCATCCGCTTCGGCAACCAGTTTGGAAATCGCAACCGGAAGGCCCATTCGTGTCAATGTAATGGCAAGCAGCATGGTCGGGACTGCCATCATATACAATCCGACGCCTTCCTGGCCCATTACACGGGCCACCACAATGCGATTGATAAAACCAAGGACCCTTGTGATCAGTCCCGCCAGTATGAGAAGGAGAGTTCCCTGGATGAGTGTTTGTTTTGACATGTTCGGGCCCTACTTTCTTTTCAGAAATGATATTTGACCGTCTAGATCTGTGTAACCCATTTATATGGGGAAAAGGGACAAAGCATGACAAGTAGTTTCCGTTCGAAAACTTTTAAAAACGAGGTGAAAACAAGGTGAACGCGACGACGTTTGAAGAGTTGAAAGATCAAGTAGAACCCGCATTAAAAAGTAAAACTGAAGAATTTCACTTCCTGGGCTATGAAAGCGTCACGAGCGGGGAAATCTGGGATTGCGTCATGCAAAAAGCACAGAAGAAAAAGATGGAAGTTAGGCTTCATGTTCTTGTAAGTCTGATTCTCCATTTATCGTTAACCGATTTTATGAACTGGCTGACGATTGAAGCCTATAAAAGGGATGTCGAATAAGGGCCATCACTTACGGTGGTTTCTTTTTTCTGTGGAAGGCTTTTTCAGTTAAGACAGGGAATGTGTAAGTTTTTACAAAGTTCACCTTATGAAATTGACAGAAAAAAACAACAGTCGCTATAATGGGGAAGGTTGGACTCATTTTACATAATGTCTTTATTTGGTTTGAAAAGCAGTGTAGCAGCATGAAGGAGGAAAGGGATAATGGTAAAAAAGAACAGGATTGTCACATTTATTTTAATCCTGGCCGCATTTGCGGTATTAATCGGTTTCACCACGCCGCAGATCGTGAAAAACATTAAATTGGGTCTCGATTTGCAAGGCGGGTTTGAGGTTCTTTATCAGGTTAAACCGGCTAAGGAAGGCCAAAAGATTGATAATGATGTGTTGAAAAGTGCAGTACAGGCATTGGACCGACGGGTGAACGTACTCGGTGTGTCAGAACCGAATATCACCATCGAGGGCAAAGACAGAATCCGTGTCCAGCTGGCCGGGGTGAAAGACCAGAACAATGCCCGTAAGCTCCTTTCCACAAAAGCACAGCTGACATTCCGCGATGTAAACGATAAAGTTTTGCTTGACGGCTCTGACCTTAAAGGCGGCGGTTCAAAGGTTACATATAACCAGCAAAACCAGCCGATTGTCCAGCTTACACTGAAAGACGGGGACAAGTTTGGTGAAGTAACGAAAAAAGTTTTAAACATGGGTCCTGGACAAAATCAGCTGGTCATCTGGCTTGATTATGAAAAAGGCGATTCCTATAAAGAGGAAGCCGGAAAAAAAGATCCTAAATTCATTTCTGCACCAGCCGTAAACAGCGTTCTTGACCAAAAACAGGTTGTAATTGAGGGGCGCTTCTCACAGGAAGAGGCTCAGAATTTGGCAGATATTTTAAATGCCGGAGCGCTTCCGGTTAAATTGAAAGAAGTATATTCCACCTCTGTTGGTGCGAAGTTCGGGGAACAGGCACTGCATGATACCATTTATGCCGGCTTTATTGGAGTAGCTATCATTTTCCTTTTTATGCTGCTTTACTACCGGATTCCTGGTCTTGTTGCCGTCATTACCCTGAGCATTTACATTTACTTGATCCTGCTTATTTTTGACTGGATGAACGGTGTCCTGACCCTGCCGGGTATCGCCGCGCTGATCCTCGGGGTCGGTATGGCGGTGGATGCGAACATTATCACGTACGAACGGATCAAGGAAGAACTGAAAAGCGGCAAGTCGGTAATGAGTGCGTTTAAAGCCGGAAACCGCAGATCCTTTACCACTATTTTTGATGCGAATATCACCACCATTCTTGCCGCAGGCGTTTTGTTTGCCTATGGTACAAGCTCAGTTAAAGGGTTTGCATTGGTGCTTATCATTTCAGTGCTGGCCAGCTTTATCACAGCCGTGTACGGCTCCCGTATATTCCTTGGCCTGCTCGTTAAAAGCAGATGGCTTGATAAGAAGCCAGGGTACTTCGGCGTGAAGGAGAGTGAAATCAGTGAGCTTTAATTACGACTTTGTCAAACACAGAAACATATTTTTTATTTTCTCTTCGATCATTACCGTGCTGGGGATTGTATCCCTTTTGGTCTTTGGATTAAACCTGGGCATTGATTTTGAGAGCGGATCAAAGGCAGAAGTACAGTCGAAAACGGCCATTAACGCCGAAGAACTGTCCGATACGCTGAACAGCGCAGGACTGAAGCCAGAGGAAATTCCGGTCCTCGCAGGACAAAATAACCAGCGTGCAAGCGTTGCCTATAACAAAGTTTTATCAAAGGATGAAATTGCAAAGTTCAAAACAACAATAAAGGAAAAATACGGAACAGAACCGAGCGTGAGTACCGTATCACCGGTGGTCGGACGTGAATTGGCCAGAAATGCTTTAATTTCCGTGTTGATTGCCTCGGTGGGGATCATCATTTATGTGGGTATCCGCTTTGAATTCCTGATGGCGCTTGCTGCCATTGTTGCGTTGCTGCATGATGCTTTCATGATTATTGCGGTATTCAGCTTCCTTCGTCTGGAAGTGGATCTCACATTTATTGCTGCCGTGCTGACCATTGTTGGTTATTCCATAAACGATACCATCGTTACATTTGACCGCATCAGGGAAAATATGAAGAAGACGAGAATCAAGAATAAAGACGTTCTCGCCAAAGTGGTTCACGACAGTATCAAACAGACGATTACGCGTTCTATAAACACTGTCCTGACCGTATTGGTGGCGGCGGTAGCGCTTTGGATCTTTGGAAGTGAATCCATCCGCAACTTCTCGATCGCTCTCTTTATCGGATTGATGTTCGGTATGTATTCTTCCATCTGTATTGCTTCACAGCTTTGGTTTGTTTGGAAAGCAAAGCAATTAAAGAAACGAAACTTTAAACCGGCAGACAGCCAGGCGTAAAACAATTTCATTATGGATTTCATTGTCACCTCTTAACCACTTTTGTATAATGAGTAGGTTAAGAGGTGATTTCATGTTACAGGCAAGAACGCGCTGGAACCTCCTTCCTGTTCCGGAAGAGAAGGCTTCTGCCTTATCTTCTGCATTAAAAATTCCGGAATTGGTAGCAAAGCTGCTGGTTTCAAGAGGGATGGAGACCGTTGAAAGTGCGGAGCGCTTTTTATACAGCGGCCCGCAGGCGTTTTATGATCCATTTTTGCTGGATGGAATGAAGGAAACAGTAACCAGGATCAGAAAAGCCATAGAGCTGAAGGAAAAGATTTTGATTTTTGGAGACTATGATGCGGATGGAGTAAGCAGTACATCTGTAATGGTATATACATTAAAGGCCCTGGATGCCGATTTTGAGTTTTACATACCAAACCGTTTTACAGAAGGATACGGACCGAATGAGCCTGCATTGAGATGGGCGAAGGAGCAAGGATTTAACCTTGTGATAACGGTGGATACAGGAATTTCGGCTGTGCATGAGGCACAGGTTGCAAAAGAAATAGGCCTGGATTTTATTGTAACTGATCATCATGAACCGCCACCCGTGCTCCCGGAAGCCTACAGCATTGTAAACCCGAAAAAACCGGGCTGCGGCTATCCATTTAAAGGTCTGGCAGGCGTTGGCGTGGCATTTAAGGTCGCCCATGCACTTCTGGGGGAAGCACCACTGTACCTGCTCGATATTGCCTGCATCGGCACGATTGCGGATCTGGTGCCATTAGTGGATGAAAACCGGATTATTGCCAGGGAGGGCATAAAAGCCCTGGAGAAAACAACCAAAAAAGGATTGAGGGCACTTCTGGAAGTGGCTGGATTAAAGGATACGTCTTTGAATGCAGAACATGTCGGCTTTGCGATCGGGCCAAGGGTAAATGCAGCCGGCCGGCTGGATTCAGCGGTACCGGCTGTTGAGCTCTTTACAACAGAGGATGAAGAAGCAGCTAAAATGCTGTCAGCAGAAATTGATCAGTTGAACAAAACCCGCCAGTCGATTGTTTCAGAGATCACAAAGGAAGCGATAGAGGAAGTGGAATTAAATTACTCTCCGAAGGAAAATTCGGTTCTTGTGATCGCTAAAGAAGGATGGAATCCAGGAGTTATCGGCATCGTGGCTTCCCGTTTAGTAGAGAAATTTTACCGTCCGACAATCGTGCTAAGCATTGATTCAGAAAAAGGCCTTGCCAAAGGGTCTGCAAGAAGCATTGAGGGGTTTGACATGTTTGAGAACCTCTCACTCAGCCGGGATATACTTCCTCACTTTGGAGGTCATCCAATGGCAGCAGGCATGACGCTTGCGGCAAGTGATCTGGATGAACTGCGAAACCGGCTGAACCGCCAGGGGTGGGAGCAGCTGACAGAAGAAGATTTTAAACCGGTGACAGCCATCGATCTGGAATGTTCCCTGGACGAGGTTTCCATCGCGACGATTGAGCAGATGAACAAGCTTGCTCCGTTTGGTGTCAATAATCCTACACCGCGCGTGATGATTTCCGACGTGAACATCAGTGAAATCAAAAAGATCGGCAGCCAGTCCAACCATTTGAAAATCCAATTTTCAGATGGGAAGCATAAACTTGATGCTATCGGTTTTCATAAAGGAGAATTGATGGACGAACTGAGCTACCATTCTCCAGTATCTGCTGTTGGGGAGCTGTCCATCAATGAGTGGAACGGTTACCGAAAGCCCCAGCTGATGCTCAGTGACCTTGCTGTGAAAGAATGGCAGCTGTTTGATCTCAGAGGAATACGAGATGCACAGAAAAAACTGTTCTCTCTTCCTGAAAGCAAAGTGCTTATTATTGCATTTGAAGAAGAGACGATACACCATCCTGCGTTTTCTGAGCTGCAGGAGAGGATTTTCCTTTATCCGCAGCAAAAGGAGCAAATGGATTTTGCCGGTAAATACGTTGTTTTTCTTGACGTGCCTAAAACAAGAGAAGAATTCTTCTATCTTCTTGAAAGCAATCCCAAGCCGGAACGAACTTATGTTATATTCTATCAGGATAATGACCAGTTCTTTTCATCCGTTCCAACGAGAGAGCAGTTCCGATGGTTCTACGCATTTTTAAGTAAACGGAAGTCATTTGATTCGGCACGCCATGGGGAAGAGCTGGCCAGACTTAAAGGCTGGTCAAAAGAAACTGTGCCTTTTATGTCAAAAGTGTTTTTTGAGCTGGATTTTGTTACAATAGAAAATGGTGTTATTATGATCAAGGATCGGCCTGAGAAAAAAGACTTGAAGCATTCAACGGCCTACAGGAATAAATTGGAGCAGGCAGCAATTGAAAACCAGCTCGTCTATTCTTCCTATCAGGAGTTGAAAAACTGCTTTGATCAGTCAAAGAAATCCCATCAGGCATAGATACAGGAGGAAAAAAGAACATGGACTACAAAAAATATATATCAGTGGTGGAAAACTTTCCGCTTGAAGGTATTCGATTCAAAGATATCACAACACTGATGCAGGATGGCGAAGCGTATGCCAAAGCAGTGGATGATATTGCCGATTATGCAAAGGATCGAAATATAGATGTCATTGTGGGTCCTGAAGCAAGGGGCTTTATTGTGGGCTGTCCGGTTGCTTATAAATTGGGGCTTGGCTTTGTGCCGGTTCGAAAAGATGGGAAATTGCCGCGTGAAGTGGTAAAAGTCAGTTATGGACTTGAATATGGTAAGGATGTGCTTACCATGCACAAAGATTCCATCAAGCCGGGACAAAGAGTATTGATTACGGATGATCTCTTGGCAACAGGAGGCACAATTGGGGCTACTATTCAATTGGTTGAGGAGCTTGGCGGCATTGTTGCCGGTATTGCTTTCATGATTGAACTTACGTATTTGGATGGCCGTGATAAGCTGACTGGCTATGATATCTTTACATTGACGCAATATTAAAAGGGAAAGGGTGCTCTATGCAGTGGAGTACTCTTTCTTTTTCATATAGAATTGTAAATAAAGGAAATTCGACATTTTTCGGTTTTTACTTTACAGCTTCACATTTTTTCAAGATAATAGAAGCACTATACAATTTTGACGTTAGGTGATTTTCATGACGATAGAAGAAGTATTAAAAAACGCGGAAAGTTATCTTTCCCATGAAGATATTGAATTCTTGCGTAAAGCATACGAATACGCAAAGGATGCGCATGAAGGCCAATTCCGTAAATCGGGAGAGCCGTACATTCAGCATCCTGTTGAAGTTGCCGGTATTCTGGTCGATCTTCAAATGGATCCGGTCACAGTGGCTGCGGGTTTTCTTCATGATGTGGTGGAAGATACACCAATTACGCTGAAGGATATCAGCGACCGGTTTAACGAAGAAGTAGCTATGCTGGTTGACGGGGTAACAAAGCTGAAGAAAATCAAGTTTAAGTCAAAAGAAGAGCAGCAAGCCGAAAATCACCGTAAAATGTTCGTAGCAATGGCCCAGGATATTCGCTGTATTTTGATTAAACTGGCAGACCGCCTTCACAATATGCGCACATTGAAGCATATGCCGAAAGAAAAACAAATTCAAAAGGCAAATGAAACTCTGGAAATTTTTGCTCCTTTGGCTCACAGGCTTGGTATCTCAACCATTAAATGGGAACTTGAAGATGTTTCATTACGCTACCTGAATCCGCAGCAGTATTACAGAATCGTAAATCTGATGAAGCAAAAGAGAGCGGAACGGGAGCAATATGTAGAAGAAGTTATGGGCGAGATCAACAGCCGTTTGTCAGAGGTGCAGATTAAAGCGGACATTTCAGGCCGCCCAAAGCATATCTACAGCATTTATCGGAAGATGGTCAAGCAGAACAAACAGTTTAATGAAATATACGATCTGCTTGCTGTCAGGGTAATTGTGCACAACATCAAAGACTGCTATGCGGCTCTTGGTATCATCCATACGGCATGGAAGCCTATGCCGGGAAGGTTCAAAGATTACATCGCGATGCCAAAAGCCAATATGTATCAGTCCCTTCATACGACCGTTATCGGCCCGAAAGGCGATCCGCTTGAGGTCCAAATCCGTACCAGTGAGATGCATCGTGTCGCAGAATACGGGATAGCGGCTCACTGGGCATACAAGGAAGGTTCCAAAAAAGCTCCGGTTAACACGTTTGAAGATAAGCTGACCTGGTTCCGTGAAATTCTGGAATGGCAGAATGATGTGGCAGATGCCGAAGAGTTTATGGAATCACTGAAAGTGGATCTGTTCTCCGATATGGTGTTTGTTTTTACACCAAAAGGAGATGTGATTGAGCTGCCTGCCGGCTCTGTGCCGCTGGACTTTGCTTACAGGATCCATACAGAAATCGGAAACCGGTGCATCGGCGCTAAGGTGAACGGAAAAATGGTGACACTTGATTACAAGCTGAAGACCGGTGATATTATTGAAATCATGACGAGCAAGCATTCCTATGGCCCAAGCCAGGACTGGCTCAAGATTACACAAAGCTCACATGCAAAAAATAAGATCCGCCAGTTTTTCAAACGGGAACGCCGTGAGGAAAATGTCGCCAAAGGCAAGGAATTGATTGAGAAGGAAGTTATCGGCCGCGGCTTTGATTTAAAGGATGTTTTCACAACAGATAACATTCAAACAGTCATCAGAAAGTACAACTTTACAAACGAAGAAGATATGTATGCCGCGGTTGGCTACAACGGCATTACCGGAGCCCAAATCGCAACAAGGCTTACCGATAAGCTCCGCCGTAAAAAGGATCAGGATCAGGAAAACAAGCAGCTGCTGGATGTGATTTCTGAATCCAAAAGTCTGCCAGCTCCCAAGAAAACAGACTCCGGCATTGTTGTTAAAGGCATTGATAACCTTCTGATTCGTCTTTCCAAATGCTGCAACCCTGTGCCGGGTGACGATATTGTAGGCTATATTACAAAAGGCCGTGGTGTTTCCGTGCATCGCAGTGATTGTGTGAATGTAATGACAGGGGATGCCCAGGTCAGACTGCTTCCGGTAGAATGGGAAGGCAGCATTGAAAAACCGAAAAGCTATAATGTGGATATTGAAATCAACGGATTTGACCGAAGGGGTCTCCTGAATGAGGTCCTACATGCTGTAGGAGAAACGAAAACCAATATTACAGCAGTTTCCGGCCGATCCGACAGGAACAAGATGGCAACGATCAGTATGTCTATTTCCATACAAAATGTAAACCATCTGCAAAAGGTGGTCGAACGGATCAAACAAATTCCCGATATTTATGCGGTTCGCCGGATAATGCAATAAAGAACCAAAGGAGAGCGACATGAGAATAGTTTTACAGCGGGTAACGGATGCTTCTGTTACCGTAGACAAAAAAGTCGTGGGTGCAATCGGCCACGGCTTGTTGCTCCTTGTCGGGGTAACACATGAAGATACAGAAAAGGATGCAGAGTTTCTTGCTGAAAAAACGGCCAATCTCCGGATTTTTGAAGATGAACAGCAAAAAATGAATCTGTCTTTGCTCGATGTTGGAGGTTCTGTGTTATCGGTCTCGCAATTTACCTTGTACGGTGACTGCAAGAAGGGAAGACGGCCGAATTTTATGAATGCTGCCAAGCCTGACCAGGCCAGTACACTGTATGAGACGTTTAACGGAATGCTGCGGGGAAAAGGCATCACGGTCGAAACCGGTATTTTTGGGGCGATGATGGACGTGTCATTCACGAACAGCGGGCCCGTTACGTTGATTCTCGACAGCCGTGATTAAATACTTTTAAAACTTTCACCTTTTGGAAAAGCTAAAAAAAAGGTGAAAGGAAGATTCGATGCACAACGGAGAAAAAGGAGAACAGGTCAACGTCCCGGTGAATCAGCTTATGGGTATTGACTTTCATGATTTTATTCAAAAAGAAGCATCTTCAAGCAACATGGAACTGGCCGAGGAATTTGGAGTTCCGCTTCGCAGCGTGATCAGCCTGCGCAAGAAGATGAGTCGATAGCCATTTTTGAAAATTTTTCGGCAAAAAATGTTGACAATGTTCTTCATGATGCGTAAGATAAATAACAATTCAATGAAATGACCAGTGACGGAGAAAAGTAGGTAAACCCCACATGGCCAGAGAGGAAGTGCCGCAGGCTGAAAGCACTTCTGCATGATGATTTAGTGAAAGACACTCCCGAGGTTTCAATTCGAACGGAAAATGAACCATACCCAGTAGAGTTGGACGCATGCAGGCGTTACTTGCATTTGAGCGGAAGCGTATGCTTCAACCAGGGTGGCACCGCGGGTATGTAACTCCCGTCCCTATTATTATTACGATAATAATAGGGACGGGAGTTTTTTTATTTTTCTAACCAAAATGATAATGATGATGAACTGATACAAGGAGGATGGGCGATGGGATATCAAATTCCTAGAGGAACACAGGATATTTTACCGGGAACCGTTGAAAAATGGCAGTATGTAGAGAACAAAGCAAGAGAGATTTGCAGCAGATACAACTATAAGGAGATCCGGACGCCGATTTTTGAACATACGGAACTCTTTTTGAGAAGTGTCGGTGATACCACAGATATTGTACAAAAGGAAATGTATACCTTTACGGACCGGGGGGACCGAAGCCTTACACTACGGCCGGAAGGAACCGCAAGCACAGTGAGATCCTATGTGGAAAACAAGCTGTTTGGCCTTCCCCAGCAGCCGACCAAGCTGTATTATATCGGGCCGATGTTCCGTTATGAGCGGCCGCAGGCAGGAAGATACCGTCAGTTCGTACAGTTTGGCATTGAGGCGATGGGAAGTGACGATCCATCCATCGATGCGGAAGTAATGGCGCTGGCCATGGATGTGTACAAAGAACTTGGCTTAAAGCAATTGCGTCTTGTTCTGAACACGCTGGGAGACAAAGAGAGCAGGAAAGCGCACAGAGACGCGCTCGTCGCTCATTTTGAACCACGTATCGGCGAGTTTTGCCACGATTGTCAAAACCGTTTGCAAACCAATCCGCTCAGAATTCTGGACTGCAAGAAGGACCGTGATCATGAGCTGATGAAAACAGCGCCTTCCATCCATGATTACCTGAATGATGAATCAAGAAATTACTTTGAAACCGTTAAGTCTACGCTGACAGACATGGGGATTGACTTTGTCATTGATCCGACACTAGTTCGTGGATTGGATTATTATAACCATACCGCATTTGAAATCATGAGTGATGCAGAAGGCTTTGGAGCCATCACAACGTTAAGCGGCGGCGGCCGATACAACGGACTGGCAGAAGAAATCGGCGGTCCGGCCACACCGGGAATCGGATTTGCCATGAGTCTTGAACGTTTGCTGCTCGCACTTGATGCAGAGGGAGTGACGCTCCCTATTGAAGACGAACTGGATTGTTATCTTGTTGCGATGGGAGAAGCGGCAAAGGAGAAAGCGCCTTCCCTCCTTTATCAATTCCGAAAAGCGGGCTTGAAAGCAGACAAAGACTATATGGACAAAAAAATTAAAGCCCAGTTTAAAGCTGCAGACCGGACGAACGCCAAGTTTGTTGCTGTTCTGGGTGAAGATGAACTGGCCAATGGAGTCATCTCCGTGAAAGAGATGGAAACCGGGAACCAGACTGAAGTTAAGCTTGAAGAAGTAACACAATATATTTTGAACCAAATTTGAGGAGGAATATCAGCATGGCAGAAAGAACGCATCAATGCGGGATATTGAATGAACAGCATGTCGGCGAGGAAGTTATCCTAAATGGCTGGGTACAAAAGAGAAGAGACCTTGGAGGATTGATTTTTATTGATCTGCGTGACCGTTCCGGTCAGGTACAGGTGGTATTCAACCCGGAGGTGTCCAAGGAAGCACTCGATATTGCTGAAAAAGTAAGAAGCGAGTATGTTTTGAGTGTTAAGGGGACTATTGTTTCCCGTTCAGAAGGCACCGTGAACGAGAATGTCCCAACCGGACGGATCGAGATTCTTGGTAAGGAGCTTGAAATCATTAACAGTGCCAAAACACCGCCTTTTTCCATTTCGGAGGATAACGACATCAATGAAGACGTTCGCCTGAAATACCGCTATCTTGATTTAAGACGGCCAGCCATGCAGGAAACGATGAAACTCCGTTACCGCATTACAAAAATGATACGCGATTTCCTTGATGCCCAGGAGTTTATGGAAATTGAAACACCGATGCTGACAAAGAGCACACCTGAAGGAGCACGTGACTATCTTGTACCAAGCCGTGTGCATCCCGGTCACTTTTATGCTCTTCCACAGTCACCTCAGCTGTTTAAGCAGCTATTGATGGTTTCCGGGTTCGAACGTTATTTCCAGATTGTCCGCTGTTTCCGTGACGAAGACTTGCGGGCGGACCGCCAGCCTGAATTTACTCAGATTGATATTGAAACATCCTTCCTCGGGCAGGAAAAGCTGATGGCTATGATGGAAAAGCTGATGGTTCAGCTGGCTCAGGAGGTCCGCGGATTTTCGGTCCAAACGCCGCTCCATCGCTTAACTTATGCAGAAGCGATGGACCGTTATGGATCAGATAAACCCGATACTCGTTTTGGAATGGAACTGCTTAACGTTTCAGAGCTTGTAAAGTCCAGCGGTTTTAAAGTTTTCGCTTCTACAGTCGAAGGCGGGGGCCAAGTTAAGGCGCTGAATGTAAAGGGGCAGGCTGCAAATTATTCCCGTAAGGACATCGATGTTCTAACCGACTTTGTCAAGCGGTATGGAGCTAAAGGTTTGGCGTGGCTCAAGCTGGAAGAAAACGAGTTGAAAGGTCCGATCGCCAAATTCTTCAACGAAGAAGAACAGCAGGGATTGATTCAGGCCCTCGAAGGAGAGGCAGGAGACTTGTTCCTGTTTGTGGCAGACAGCAAGCAGGTAGTAGCTGATTCTCTTGGAGCGCTCCGCTTAAAACTCGGTAAAGACTTGAACCTGATCGATGAAAGCCAGTTGAACTTCCTTTGGGTAGTTGACTTTCCTCTTGTTGAATTTGATGAAGATGCAGACCGCTATGTGGCGCTTCACCATCCATTTACGATGCCAAAAGAAGAAGATCTTCATCTTCTTGAAAGCAATCCCGGCGAGGTTCGGGCTAAAGCCTATGACCTCGTGCTTAATGGCTATGAACTGGGAGGGGGATCTCAGCGTATCTATCAAAGAGAGCTTCAGGAGAAAATGTTTAAAACTCTCGGATTTACAGCAGAGGCTGCAAAAGAAGAGTTTGGTTTCCTGATGGATGCCTTCGAATACGGTACGCCTCCGCATGGTGGGATTGCTCTTGGACTGGATCGCCTTGTGATGATTATGGCTGGAAGAAACAACCTTCGTGACACTATTGCTTTCCCGAAAACAGCAAGTGCCAGCGACCTCCTGACCAATGCTCCATCCACCGTCAGCGAGAAACAATTAAACGACCTTCACCTTGCTGTTAAGCTAAGTGAGGAAGCCGGACAAAAGGCATAGGAAAGAAGTTGGAACTGTTAGAAAATTTAAATAATGATGATGTATTCTCTTGTCTTACCCTGTTGGATGTGATATGATTTATTCCAATAAGAGTCCTGATGTGTTCGTTAATACCGAATGTTTTGAGCCAACACTTTTTATTCGGGAGCTGGTGTTTCGACAAAGCGTGCATGCCTCCTTGCAGGGGAAGCATTAATTGCTGAACAGGGCACCCACCTGCGAGAGCAGGTTCAAAACTTAGGAAGTGACGGCACAGTTGGGACTCTCATCAGCTTTATTTAAAATGAATGTGTTATAGCCCGGACGAATGTCCGGGTTTTTTGCTGTATTTTTGAACTTGCCAGCGGATAACGGTTGTACTCATAGTCAAAATGGGATATCCTTTTTAAGGACTAATGAAAGTGCGATTTTTGAACACATAGGGATTGAACATTGAATGCAATTCCTTTTTATAGAAAGGAGAAAGACAATGTTACATCAATTTTCCAGAAACGAGCTTGCCATCGGAGAAGACGGGCTGGCTGCCTTAAAGGGCAGTACGGTCGGGGTTCTCGGCATTGGAGGAGTAGGATCATTTTCAGCAGAAGCACTGGCCAGGGCAGGCATTGGCAAACTGATTCTTGTAGACAAAGATGTCGTGGATATCACTAATGTGAACAGGCAGATCCATGCACTGCTCTCCACGGTGGGACAGTCTAAAGTAGAGCTTATGAAACAGCGGATTGCTGACATTAATCCGGAATGTGAAGTCGTTGCGCTTGAAATGTTTTATACAGAAGAAACGTATGAACAGTTTTTTGACTACGACCTCGATTTTGTCGTGGATGCTTCGGATACGATCACGTATAAAGTTCATCTTGCTAAAGAGTGCCTGAAACGAAAGATACAGATCATTTCTAGTATGGGTGTGGCAAACAAGCTTGATCCGACACGGCTTCGCATCACAGATATTTCCAAAACAAGCTATGATCCGATCGCGAGAGTTGTCCGGCAGCGCCTTCGAAAAGAAGGAATCCATAAGGGAGTCACCGTCGTGTTTTCAGATGAAATTCCTGTTCAGATCAGGGAGGACATCAGGGAGAAAATTGTGCCGGAAAATGCACCTGGAATCAGGAAGGCGAAAATGCCGCCATCCTCAAACTCCTTTGTCCCATCTGTTTCCGGTTTGTTCATGGCCGGACATGTGGTAAATGCCCTGCTTGAAATCCACCAGATCAGGATTAACAGAATGCATTAAAAAAAGAAGGGCTCACATGAGTCCTTCTTTTATTTTGCAAGTTTTTCTAAATTTCCGTTCTTATCCATGCGGAAGCTTTGGTTGTCGCCGGCATCATCCTGCAGGAGAACCATTCTACGGGCACGATCCATGATTTGAAGCAGTGCCTGATAGTCTTCTTTCATGGCTGCGAATTCCTTTTCAAGAGTGCTCAGCTGCTCCGTCAACTTTCGGTTTTGCTGGAAAAAGTCCTCATTCTGGCGCTTTAGGGCTGTGTTTTCGTCCTGCATCCGTCCGTTGGCCAGACCATTGCGGTTAAGGTCAGAAAGATAATGTATGACTTCTTCAAGCGTTAAGGACGGTCCCTGAGATTGATAGGTTGGCTGAACCTCATGAGCAACAGCCTGATTGGATGATTCCTGTATGGAGCTCACCGGCTCATACAAGGAGTTCGATGCTTCTGGTAAGGCGCTTGTTGGCGTCTGTAAGACGCTTGATGGCGCCTGTAAGGCGCTTTGCGCGGCTGGAGCCGTATATGGCGTTTTAAAAAACTCTTCGGGATGATACACTTCGTCATCCGCAGGCTTTGCCGGTTTAACGATGGTTTTCGGTTTGTTTTGCTGCCCTTTGGCAAGGGCTCTCTGCCTTTCCTTGCGCTGTTTTTTGGCAATCTTTAAAGCTTGTTCGTATTTCTTCCGGACTATCGCATTCCAGCGAAACCCTACAGCTGCGCTCGTGCGTTCCAGTTTATCGCCAACCTCTTCAAAGGCATGAAGCTGGGTACTGCCTTCACGCACATGCCTTAAGACGGTCTCGGCAAGCAGCAAATCATCTTCCTCTGACCAGGCGTCCTGTCTTATTTTCATCATATATATCCTCTCCTTGATTCATAAAGTACGAGTTTATGTTCTCATTTTGAGCAAAAGAAGAGGATTCTATACGTCATTTCAAAAATTTACTAGTTTGCCTTGACAGAGTGATAGATTCAGGTTTCATTCCGTTTTCGGTCATTAAAAAAATCAAGCCGCTTTTGGATATTCTTTTCGTACCCTCTTGGTGTTGGATCATAAAATTTCTTGTTCTTTAAGTGGTCAGGCAGGTATTGCTGGACCACATAGCCGTCCGGGTAATTATGAGGGTATTTATATTCCTTTCCATGTCCAAGTTCACTTGCCCCTTTGTAATGGGCGTCCCGCAGATGAATGGGAACCTGTCCGCTTTTTTCATTTTTAACAGCTTGCATGGCTTTGTCTATCCCCATGATGACCGCATTGCTCTTTGGAGCTGTTGCGAGGTAAACGACCGCTTCCGCCAAAGGAATGCGCGCTTCAGGCATTCCGACAAAATCCACTGCATAGGCTGCAGCCTGTGCAACGAGGAGAGCATTTGGATCAGCGAGGCCAATGTCCTCAGCCGCATGGACGTAGATTCTCCTGGCAATAAACCTTGGATCTTCGCCTGCATAGATCATTTTGGCCAGCCAATAAAGGGCCGCATCCGGATCTGAACCACGAATACTTTTAATGAAGGCGGAAATCGTATCAAAATGATTATCGCCTTTCTTGTCATACTGTAGTACCCGCTGCTGAATGCTTTCTTCCGCGATCCCAAGCGTGATACGGATTTTCCCTTCTGAATCGGGCTTGGTCGTCAGCACAGCCAGTTCCAGTGCATTCAAGGCGGTTCTCGCATCGCCGTTAGCGACAGAGACAAGGTGGGATAGAGCATCTTCCTCAATTTCAATGTTGTATTTTCCGTAGCCTCTTCCTGTATCTTCAAGTGTATGGAGGAGGACATTGCGGATATGGTCATCGGTCAGGTGCTCAAACCGGAACAACCTTGATCTGGACAGCAGGGCGGGATTGATTTCAAACATGGGGCTTTCTGTAGTGGCGCCAATCAGAATAACGGTACCATCTTCAACAAACGGAAGCAGTGCATCCTGCTGGCTTTTGTTGAACCGGTGAATTTCATCGATGAAAAGAACCGTTTTCTTCTCATCCATGATCAACCGTTCTTTGGCTTCCCCGGTCACCCGTTTGATGTCAGCAACACCTGATGTTACAGCGTTCAACTGTTCGAAGTAGGCTGAAGTAGAGTTGGCAATGATTTTAGCGAGCGTGGTTTTTCCTGTACCAGGCGGGCCGAAGAAAATCATCGGTGTCAGTTGATCCGCTTCAATGGCACGCCGCAGCAGTTTTCCTTCACCTACAATATGAGTTTGCCCAATAAATTCCTGAATGGTTCGGGGACGCATCCTGCTTGCTAGCGGCCCCATCGTTTTATTTTCATAAGATTGATGGTCACTGAATAAATCCATATTTTCCTCCTGTAATAAAGAAAAGCGGCAATTTTTGTTTGTGAATCATTTGTTGCGTAGACCCGCTATGACTGGTAACCAAAAGGTACTATACCGGTCATATGAATGCAAGAATTAGCTTTTTCGTGCTATAATAGTTTGGGTTTATGTGTAAAAATGGACAAAGGGAAGGAAATACTAATGAAAATAGTTAATCCTGTTGCAAAGCCTTTCTTTGTCAAGTGGCTCGTTTTTTTTATGGGACTTGTCCTCTTGTCATTTGGCGTCTCCCTAATGATTAAAGCCAATCTTGGAAGTGCGCCATGGGACGTTTTACATATTGGTTTGTATTATCAATTTGGATTGTCGATTGGCACCTGGTCGATTATTATGGGGTTCCTGATTCTTGGCGCCACTTCCTTGCTTACGAAAAAATGGCCGCAGGTTGGCGCTTTTCTTAACATGATTTTCGTTGGGATTTTTATTGATATCTTTATGGCAATCCCTTTCTTCAACACACCAGGATCGATCATTGGCGCGATAGCAATGCTCGCTGCAGGACTTGTTATCAATGGGTTTGGGATGGGATTTTACATCGCATGTGATTCCGGTGCGGGTCCCCGGGACAGCTTAATGCTTGCATTAACGGAGAAAACGGGAAAAAAGATTTCGCATATCCGGCTGGCGATGGAACTTTTTGTATTAACCGGGGGCTGGCTGCTTAAAGGGCCAATCTCACTTGGAACCATATTGTTTTGTGTCACGATCGGAAGCATAGTAGGATACACGCTTCCGGTTTGCAGAAAAATCGTTAATTATTGGATAGAACGGAGCGTGTATTATGAAGATCTCAACAAAAGGAAGATACGGGTTAACCATCATGATGGCCTTGGCAAAAAAGCAAGGTGAAGGGCCGATTGCTTTAAAACTGATTGCGAAAGAACATAGGTTGTCTGAGCATTACCTGGAACAGCTGATCTCCCCGCTGCGAAACGCAGGATTGGTTAAAAGCATAAGAGGGGCTTATGGAGGCTACATTCTGGCTCAGGATGCCAAAGAAATTACGGCAGGAGACATTATCCGTGTGCTTGAAGGCCCGATTACCCCGGTGGAACTGATGGACGATGAAGAGCCGGCAAAGCGCGATCTCTGGATAAAAATCCGCGATGCAGTCAAGGATGTTCTTGACAATACGACCCTGGATGATCTGGCCAATTACGAAGGAGATAACAGCCAGGATGCCTACATGTTTTATATCTAGTCAACGAAGAAAGAAGGTGGTCTAATGGACCTAATTTATGTAGACCATGCCGCAACTTCTCCGATCCATCCAGAAGTGGTTCAGGAAATGATGCCATATTTTACTGAATTCTTCGGAAATCCTTCAAGCATTCACCAGTTCGGCAGAAAAACGCGACAGCTTCTTGATGAAGCAAGAAGGACAGCTGCGGCCAGTATTGGGGCAGCACCAAACCATATCATGTTTACAAGCGGCGGAACCGAGGCAGACAATGCAGCCATTTTTGGCATCGCCCTAGCCAACAAGGAACGCGGCAATCATATCATTACTACTCAAATCGAGCATCATGCAGTGCTTCACGCATGTGAAGCACTGGAGAAGCAGGGCTTTGAGGTGACATATCTTCCTGTTGATGAAAAAGGAAGGATTTCTTTGCAGGATGTGAAGGATGCCCTTCGTCCCGAAACCGTTCTTGTCACCATTATGTATGGCAATAACGAGGTGGGCACCGTGCAGGATATATCGGCCATCGGTGAACTCCTGCAAGGCCATCAGGCTTATTTTCATACGGATGCAGTACAGGCCTATGGTGTTCTTCCGCTGAATGTGGATGAACTGAAGGTTGACCTGCTTAGCATATCCGGACACAAGATCAACGGTCCAAAGGGAACCGGCTTCCTTTATATCAGAGAAGGAGTTGCGATTTCTCCTACATCCTTTGGTGGAGAACAGGAGCGTAAACGCAGAGCCGGAACGGAAAATGTGGCAGGAATTGCGGGCCTGGCAAAGGCCATTTCCATTATGACAGAACAAGGGCCAAAGAAAGCCGCTGCCTATCAAGCGTTTAAGGAAGCAATGCTGGCCATTTTGGAAAAAGAAGACGTGAATTTTCTGGTCAATGGTGACCTGGAACATGGACTGCCCCATATTTTAAATGTAAGCTTCCCTGGGGTAAAAACAGAAGTGATGCTGGTTAACCTTGATCTGGCCGGAATCGCAGCATCGAGCGGTTCAGCTTGCACGGCTGGGTCTGTTGAGCCATCCCATGTCCTTACGGCGATGTTTGGAAAGGCAGATCGGACCAAGAATTCCATCCGTTTCAGCTTTGGATTGGACAATACGATGGAACAAATCGAAAAAACAGCGTACGAGACAGCAAAAATAGTGAAACGCCTGCAAAAATGAGGTACACTCTCATTTGTAAAGAAAGGGGGGTGATGAAATGTCAGCAAGACACGAAAAATCACCTGCAGAAACAAGGGTCGTCATCGGGATGTCCGGTGGGGTAGACTCCTCTGTTGCAGCATTAATGCTTAAACAGCAAGGTTATGATGTCATAGGAATCTTTATGAAGAACTGGGATGATACCGACGAGTTCGGAGTCTGCACAGCCACCGAGGATTACAATGACGTTATTGCTGTAGCCAACCAGATCGGTATACCTTATTATGCGGTCAATTTTGAAAAAGAATATTGGGACAAGGTATTTACCTATTTCCTTGAAGAATATAAAGCAGGAAGAACACCAAATCCGGATGTGATTTGCAACAAGGAGATCAAATTCAAAGCATTTCTTGATCATGCGATGAGTCTTGGAGCTGATTTTGTTGCGACCGGCCACTATGCGCGTGTAGCCGTAGCAGACGGAGAAGTGAAAATGCTGCGTGGTGTGGACGAAAACAAAGATCAAACCTATTTTTTGAATCAGCTTTCACAGGATCAGATTGAAAAAGTGATGTTTCCGATTGGTGAACTGAACAAGCCGCAAATCCGTCAAATGGCTGCTGAAGCCGGCTTGGCAACTGCCAAGAAAAAAGATTCCACAGGCATTTGTTTTATTGGAGAACGCGATTTCAAAGAGTTCTTGAGCAATTATCTTCCGGCAAAACCCGGTGAAATGAGAACTTTGGACGGTGAGGTCAAAGGAAAGCACGATGGTCTGATGTACTATACCATTGGCCAGCGTCATGGGCTCGGTATCGGCGGAAGCGGAGATCCATGGTTTGTTGTCGGCAAGGATTTGAACGAAAATGTTCTCTTTGTGGAACAAGGCTTTGATCATGAATCTCTCTACAGCGAGAGCCTGACTGCTGTTCAGCCAAGCTGGATGAGCAACAAGCCAGTAGAAAAATCATTCCATTGCACGGCAAAGTTCAGATACCGGCAGCCGGATAAAGGGGTAACCGTGAATCTTCTCGATAACGGGAATCTTCATGTCGTTTTTGATGAACCACAGCGTGCGATTACTCCCGGTCAGGCGGTTGTATTCTATGATGGAGACGTTTGCCTAGGCGGCGCCACCATCGACGAAGTCATCAAAAATGGAGAGCCCATTTCTTATCTGTAGGAAGTTATAAACCAGTCCATGAACCAGTGGACTGGTTTTTTCTTCAAAAAGCTCATTTTTTGTTATACTTTAAACAGAATAAGGATTCAGGAGGAAACATGGAACAGGATTATTTGAAAAAAGGCAAATTGGAAGAAACCGCACGACAATTGGAACAGCAAATTGAACAAGAGCCGGATAATCCGGTACTCTACATTAATTACGGAAATCTGATTTCCGCAGTTCATGAGCATGAGAAAGCCATTGCTTTTTTTGAAAAAGCGCTTCAGCTTGATCCAGAGGCAGGAACAGCGTGGTACAGCATGGGAATTGCGCTGTACGAGCTGGAACGGTTTCCGGAGGCAGCACATTGCTTTATGCAGGCCCTGCAAAAAGGAGTGCAAGAGGGGGATGTCCATTTTATGCTCGGCATGTGCTACGTTCAGAAAAACGAGCAAATCCGCGCGCTCCCGCACTTTTTGCGTGCCACTGAGCTGGACAGCAATGATGTGGAATCGCTGTTTCAATATGGACTCTGCCTCGCGCAGATGGAACAGGTCAGGGAAGCGGTAGATGTGTTTCAAAAGGTGACTTCCAAAGATCAAAAGCATGCGGATGCCTTTTATAACCTCGGGATAGGCTACGTGTATTTTGATAAACCTGAGGAAGCTCTCGAAGCTTTTAATCAGGCACTCTTAATCCAGCCGGATCATTATCTAGCAGCGAATGGCAAAAAAAATGCAGAAAGCATGCTGAACTAAAAAGCTGGCTCAAAGCCAGAATTATTATGCAGTCAGGAGACCAATGATGGATAAACAGTCTTCTTTCGATTTATTCGATGAACAAGCAAAATATATAAAGGGAACGTTAATTACAACCATTTTTTTTAATAAGGAAAATTTGTATACCGTTGCCCGCATACGTGTTCATGAAACGAATGAGGCGTATACCGAAAAAGAAGCAATCATAACCGGGATTCTCCCGCCTCTTTACCAGGATGACCGTTATATTTTCTTTGGTCATTTTAAAGAACATCCAAAGTACGGAAAGCAATACCATATCACGCAATTTCGCAAAGACATGCCACAGACAAAAGAAGGCATGGTTCAATATTTGTCGGGGGATTTATTCCATGGAATCGGTAAAAAGACCGCCCAGGCCATCGTGGACCATCTTGGAGAAAACGCGCTTTCTGCTATTTTGGAAAACCCTGATGTTCTTAACGGGATTCCGCAGCTGAATGAGGAAAAGGCGAAAAACCTGTATGATGTTCTCGTTGAGCATCAAGGCCTCGAGCAAGTCATGATCACACTGAATCCATTTGGCATCGGGCCACAGCTGTCGATGAAAATTTACCAAACCTATCAGGAAGAGGCACTTCATATTATTCAAAACAATCCGTATCAGCTGATATACGATATTGAAGGCATTGGCTTTCAGCGGGCTGATGAACTTGGAAGAGGAATTGGATTGTCCTACAACCATCCGGAAAGAATCAGGGCCGGCTGTCTTTACGTTCTGCAGGAAAGAGGAACCGATGCGGGGCATGTTTATCTCCCTGCTGATTTTGTGCTGGATGAAGTGAAAAAATTGCTGACGAATGGGGAAGCCCCCATTAATGACAGCGATATTTTCCGTGAAATCGAAGCGCTTCGGGAAGATAAAAAAATCGTAATGGAAGAAGACCGGCTGTATTTGCCGTCTCTATACTTTTCTGAAAAAGGACTTGCCGAATCGGTAACAGGTATTGCAGGTCAGGAAGATTATAAAGAGGCGTTTCCGCAGGCTGAATTTTTAAAGGCGCTTGGTGAGCTTGAGGAACGGCTTGGCATTCAATATGCCCCTTCGCAAAAGCAAGCGATCGAAACGGCCATTTTTTCTCCAATCATGGTTCTTACGGGAGGACCGGGAACCGGGAAAACCACGGTAATCAAAGGAATTGTAGAGGTCTATGCGGAGCTGCATGGTGTTTCCCTTGACCCTGGTTCCTACAAAAAGGATGAGCCGTTTCCGGTGCTGCTTGTAGCTCCGACCGGGCGGGCCGCCAAACGGATGTCGGAATCCACAGGCATTCCCGCCTTCACCATCCACAGATTGCTCGGATGGAAGGGCGGAGCGGGCTTTGAACACACCGATGAAAATCCGCTTGAGGGCAAACTGCTGATTGTGGATGAAATGTCCATGGTGGATATCTGGCTTGCGCATGCCCTGTTTAAAGCTGTGCCCGGAAATATACAGGTGGTGATCGTGGGGGATGAGGACCAGCTGCCATCTGTCGGTCCCGGCCAGGTATTGCGTGATTTCATATCTTCGAAAGCCATTCCGACGGTTGAATTGAAGGATATATACAGGCAGGCAGAAGGGTCATCGATTATTGAACTTGCTCATCACATGAAAAACGGTGTGCTTCCAAACGACCTTGCAAAGAGAAAAGCGGACAGAAGCTTCTTTTCCTGTCAGGCGCATCAGGTTTTGGAAGTGGTCAAGCAGGTGTGCCAAAATGCCCGGCAAAAGGGATATACGGCAAGGGATATTCAGGTGCTCGCCCCTATGTATCGAGGAAACGCAGGTATCGATGTTTTGAATCAAAAGCTGCAGGAATTGTTTAATCCGCCGACACCGCAAAAAAGGGAACTCAACATCCAGCAGGTGGTCTATCGCGTGGGTGATAAGGTGCTTCAGCTTGTTAACCAGCCGGAAGACCTGGTATACAACGGGGATATGGGTGAAATCGTCTCGATTATTTATGCCAAAGAAACAACAGACAAAGAAGAACAGCTCGTCGTGGCGTTTGATGATGTGGAGGTTGTTTACACGCGCTCTGATTTCCATCATATTACCCATGCTTATTGCTGTTCCATTCATAAATCTCAGGGAAGCGAATTTCCCATTGTCATCATGCCAGTGGTGAAAAGTTATTTCCGGATGCTGAGAAGGAATTTGATTTATA
Source organism: Fictibacillus fluitans (assembly GCF_030418125.1). GTDB lineage: Bacteria > Bacillota > Bacilli > Bacillales > Fictibacillaceae > Fictibacillus_C > Fictibacillus_C fluitans. The sequence continues at coordinate 59,646 of NZ_JAUHTR010000010.1, forward strand.
CGGGTATTACAAGGAGCCGGGAGTTTTTAATTTTGTGTGGGGAAGAATCGGCTTTTGAACTGGCTGTTCAAAGGAATGATGAAGCGTCCAGGTATTCTCGTCTAAAGGACCGTTTGACTCAATTCCAGATGGAAAACCTTTCAAGCATGAATCCCTGACTCCTGTGGGATGATAAGGATGTTCGGAAGGGTGGGGGTTACTTTGCGGACATTTTCTTTTTTAAAAGGTAAAAAGGCTGTTCTTTCGGCGAACCGAAAATCAATCGGTAAAGTCGAAGATATACTGACAGATTCAGGAGGAAATGTGCTGGGTTTCATTTTATGCGAAAACAGCCTTTTCTTCCGGAAAAGTTATTTGCCGTATTCCTCAGCCAGAATACAGGAGGAAGATTCCGTTTTGATTTGCAGCTGCAGGCCATCCAGGGTGCCTTCCTATCCGGAGGGAACATTCCGGATGGAAAAACAACCTTGCTGTTTGCTGAAGCAGGCTCTCTTGTCTAAGGACGGAGAGACGGAAGCAGTAGTCGAGGATGTATATTTTTCGGATAATTGGGGCAGGATTGTAGCCATTGAGGTATCAAAAGGATTGTTTTCGGACTGGACGGATGGACGATCGCTGATTTATTCGCACGAGCCGTTGCACATCGGAAAGCAGTCTCTTTTTGTACGATAGTGCTATGAAGGAGGGCCCCACACTTGAAATGCCCCAACTGCAGCTGTAAGGATATCGGAAAAATCGGTGTTAATCAATATTATTGCTGGAACTGCTTTATTGAGCTGTCCATTGTAAATGGCATGCTTTCCCTTCACCAGGTGGAGGAGGATGGAAGCTTGACCTCACTGGATGATCTGTTTGAGGATCAGGATTTGTCCTACAAAGCAGATGCCCAATAAGCAGGCTAACTTGACAAAAGGGTTGGTGACAACATGAACAGCTATTTAAAACCTGTACTTGCCCTTGGTCTTTGGGCCGCTTTTTACGGAATGAAATCCCGAAAAAACGGGATGAGCTTTATGGGGATGGATGACATGCTGTCCTCAAAACGTGTACGAAAGTTCCGCAAAAGACTGGCAAAGGCCATTTATTAAAGAAAGCAAGCCCATGCTGCAAAAAGCGTGGGCTTTTTCTTTACTTACATGAAAAATGAGCAGGTGGCAACAATAAGGGAGGAGGTGATACCATGCAGCGGGAGAAGTACATAAAATGGATCATCCGTTTGTCTCTTCTGGTCTTGCTTTTTCTTTGCGGCTGGCTGCTGTTGAAGCTGGCTCCTTTTTGGGCTCCTGTACTTGCCATTCTAAAAGCGGTGCTGTTCCCTTTTTTTATTGCCGTATTCATCACCTATTTGCTTCATCCCCTGGTGGAAATTCTTCACCGGAGAGGCATGCCGCGTACCTTATCCATCTTATGCATCTATCTGCTTTTTTTTGGCGGAACCGGCTATGCTTTATATAAAGGAATACCTTACATGGTCCTTCAAATCCGGGAACTTGCATCCAATCTTCCCACCATTTCAAAAACGTATCAAAGCTGGCTGCTTGAAGTGGATCATCATACCTCGAACCTGCCCAAATCAATTCATCTAAGGATTGAGGATTACATTCATTCCGGTGAAAGGTACTTGCAGAAAAGCGCAGCCAATGTGATTGGCTCCCTAAAAAAAATAGTGGATTATTTTTTTGTGCTCATCATTATTCCGTTCCTTGTTTTTTATTTTCTAAAGGATATTGACGGAATTAAACGGGCATGCTGGTACGTAACGCCGCAGAAGTGGAGAAGGGAAGGCAGGCAGGTTCTCAAGGAAATTGACAGGTCTCTGGGGGGGTATATCCGTGGCCAGTTGTTAGTGGGGACGCTTCTGGGAGCAGCAGCCATGCTCGCACTCTGGCTTGCAGGAATGCCGTATCCTATCATATTGGGAATTATTATTGCCATCACGGATATCATTCCGTATTTTGGGCCGATTCTCGGCGCTGTACCCGTCATTTTTATTGCGTTTACCATTTCTGTGAAAATGGTTTTGGTGGTGGCCGGCATCATGCTGGTACTGCAGTTCATTGAAGGAAACATATTGGGCCCGCTGATTGTGGGAAAGAGCCTCCACATCCATCCCGCTTTAATTATCCTGGCGCTCCTGGCCGGCGGGGAAATCGGAGGAGTGGCCGGTCTGATCCTGGCTGTTCCTGTGTTTTCAATCATGAAGGTTATTATTGTGCATATCCGAAACCACAGGCTGCAGGCCAAGATTGACAAGATGCCTTAGAACGAATTATACTACTGCTAGATAAAGCAAATCGATGATGGAGAAAAGTATGTTCCGAAACCTTTTTAAGAGAGGAAACCCACGGCTGTAAGGTTTCTAAAAGGGAAGAACAGAAAGCTACTCCCGAGTGCAGTTAATTCCTGCCGGTGAAACCCCGTTACGGTTTACATAAGGTGATGTTTTTGGTGTTTTGGCTGAAATCATAACCAGGGTGGTACCGCGTGATAACAACTCTCGTCCCTGATGCAGATCAGGAACGGGAGTTTTTTTATTTTAGCAGGACAAAGCGCTGCCGCTTTTTCTAATAAAAGAAAGGAGAATGGAAAGATGAAAACCTTAACGTCTGCTCAAGTAAGACAAATGTTTCTTGATTTTTTCCAGGAAAAGGGCCACGGTGTTGAGCCAAGCGCTTCCCTGGTGCCTTATGAAGATCCATCACTATTGTGGATCAACAGTGGGGTCGCTACCCTTAAAAAGTACTTTGACGGCCGGGTCATTCCGGAAAACCCGAGAATCGTAAACGCCCAGAAATCAATCCGTACAAATGACATTGAAAATGTAGGAGTAACCGCACGGCATCATACGTTCTTTGAAATGCTCGGAAATTTCTCCATCGGTGATTACTTTAAAAAAGAAGCCATCATTTGGGCATGGGAATTTTTGACCAGTGAAAAATGGATCGGCTTTGATCCTGAGAAACTCTCAGTCACCATCCACCCGGAAGATGATGAAGCTTATGAGCTTTGGAACAAAACCGTAGGAGTGCCGCCCGAGCGAATTATTCGATTGGAGGGCAACTTCTGGGATATCGGAGAAGGCCCAAGCGGACCAAACACTGAAATTTTCTATGACAGAGGAGAAAAATACGGCAGTGATTCCAATGATCCGGAGTTGTACCCGGGCGGAGAAAATGACCGTTACCTCGAAGTATGGAACCTTGTATTTTCCGAGTTTAATCATAACCCGGATGGAACATACACCCCGCTTCCAAAGAAAAATATTGATACCGGAATGGGGCTTGAACGCATGGTTTCTGTCATACAGGATGTCCCGACCAACTATGATACAGACTTGTTTATTCCAATCATTCAGCAGACAGAAAAGCTTAGCGGCAGCAAGTATGGCCAATCCAAAGAAACCGACACTGCGTTCAAAGTTATTGCCGATCATATCCGTACCGTTGCGTTTGCTGTTTCTGACAACGCCCTTCCTTCAAATGAAGGCAGAGGGTACATTCTGCGCCGATTGATCAGAAGGGCCATTCGCTTTGCCAAGCAGATCGGGCTCGACCGTCCGTTCATGTTTGAACTGGTTCCAACCGTTGCCGAAATCATGGTAGACTATTATCCGGAAGTAAAGGAGAAAGTGCCTTTCATCCAGCGCGTTATCAAAAACGAGGAAGAGCGGTTCCATGAAACAATCAACGAAGGGCTTGCCATTCTCGAGGATGTGATCCAAAAGGAAAAAGCGGCCGGAAACAGCACAGTTTCAGGAAAAGATGCCTTCAAGCTTTACGATACTTTTGGCTTCCCGTTTGAGCTGACCGAAGAATATGCTGCGGATCACAACATGGAAGTTGACCGAACCGGTTTTGAAAAAGAAATGGAAGGCCAGCGTGAACGGGCGCGTTCTGCACGTCAGGATGTGGACTCCATGCAGGTACAGGCCGGTGTATTAAGCGACATCAAAGCACACAGCGATTTTGTGGGCTATGACGAGGAACGAAGCACATCAAAAGTAGTGGAAACCCTGCAAAATGGTGAGCGCATCGATATCCTTGCCGAAGGAGAAGAAGGGCAGATCATCCTTGATATTACTCCGTTTTACGCAGAAAGCGGAGGACAGGTTGCAGACCAGGGCACAATAACGGGGGAAGGGCTGGAGCTGGTTGTCAAGGATGTTCAGAAAGCGCCAAATGGACAAAATCTCCATACGGTTGTCGTGAAAAAAGGAAATCTTCGTAAAGGAATAGAAGTTGTCGCTCAGGTTGATACTGAAAAACGTGCGGCCATAGTCAAAAACCATACGGCTACCCACCTGCTGCATCAAGCGCTCAAGGATGTTCTCGGTACCCACGTCAACCAGGCAGGTTCCCTGGTTGCACCTGGAAGGCTGCGATTCGACTTTTCCCATTTCGGCAGTATCTCGCAGGAAGAAATGGAACAAATAGAGGATATTGTAAACCAGAAGATCTGGAAGACCATCTCTGTCGATAAAATGCAAAAGCCGATCGAGGAAGCAAAAGCGATGGGGGCGATGGCCCTATTCGGCGAGAAATACGGAAAAGTGGTCCGTGTGGTTCAAATCGGTGACTACAGCCTTGAATTATGCGGGGGCTGCCATGTACAGAATACTTCTGAGATCGGCCTCTTTAAAATCCTTTCAGAGACTGGCATTGGTGCCGGTACCCGAAGGATTGAAGCGGTAACCGGCCAGGAAGCCTATCAAGTCATGAAGGGCCAGGTGCAGACACTGCGTGACTCAGCCGCTTTGCTGAAGACCAATGCTAAGGAAGTGCCGGGCCGTATAGAAGCGCTGCAACACCAGGTACGAGAGCTTCAGCGGGAAAAAGAGGCATTATCCGCGAAGCTAGGCAATCTTGAAGCAGGCAGCCTGATTAACGAGAAAGTTGAAATCAATGGTGTTCCGCTGATTGTCAAAAAAGTAAATGCTGCCGACATGAATGGCCTCCGGTCCATTGTGGATGATCTGAAAAACAAGCTTTCAAGCGGAATTGTCGTACTCGGTGCAGTAAATCAAGATAAGGTGAATATTGTCGCCGGGGTAACCAAGGACTTAATACCAAAAGGCTATCATGCAGGAAAACTTGTAAAAGAGGTGGCTTCACGCTGCGGCGGAGGCGGCGGAGGCAGGCCGGATATGGCGCAGGCAGGCGGAAAAGACCCGGAAAAACTTGAAGCTGCCCTGGAATACGTAGCAGAAGCAGTGAAATCTGTTTCCTAATCCCCCTATTAAGGGTACAATGAGGATATAAAGGGAGAAGCTAGAGAAAGAGGTGTTGGCCGTGAGCTCTATGGACAAAACAATGAAGTTTAACTTTCATGACGATTCAATGGATCCCAATGTCCAAAAAGTGCTGTTTTCAGTGTATGAGGCGCTTCAGGAAAAAGGGTATAATCCGATCAACCAGATTGTAGGCTACCTGTTATCAGGAGATCCAGCTTATATTCCACGCCACAAGGATGCAAGAACCATGATTCGAAAGATTGAACGGGATGAACTGATTGAGGAACTGGTTAAATCCTATCTTGATACAAAGAAAGAGGATACTCTCTAATGATCAGAATTTTGGGACTTGATGTAGGATCCCATACAGTAGGAGTGGCTGTGAGCGATGAAATGGGCTGGACAGCCCAGGGAATCGAAACGGTCAGAAGGAAACCGCATCAGCCCGATGAAGTTTTTGAACGTATTGGTGATTTTATCAAACAGTATGATGTGAAAGAAATAGTGGTCGGCTTGCCCAAGAATATGAATGGATCCATCGGTCCCAGCGGGGAAGCGTGCCAGGAATTTGCCAGGCAGGCAGAAGCCAGGTACGGGGTTCCTGTGGTATTATGGGACGAGCGTCTGACCACGATGGCTGCTCAAAAAATGCTGATCTCTGCGGATGTCAGCCGGAAGAAAAGAAAACAGGTCATCGACAAAATGGCCGCCGTTTTAATTCTCCAGGGATATTTGGACAGCCGTCAATTAAAAAAATGAGGTGATCAAATGGCAAACGAAGAAAAAGAACACATTATTATTCCAGGTGAAAACGGAGAAGAGAATCTATTTGAAGTGCTGATGACGATTGATGGCAGCACAACGCCGACAGGCCATTCATACATTCTTCTTGTTCCAGCAGGAGAAGATCAGGAAGATGACAGCGATGAGCAGGAAGTTTTCCCTTTCCGCTTTGAGGACAAAGGAGAAGGCGAAGATGATATCGAGCTATTCCCATTGGAAACAGATGAAGAGTGGCAGATGATTGAAGAAACTCTAAACGCATTTCAGGATGAAGAAGAATAAAACGACTTTGCAGCTAAAGATAAACTTTAGCTGCTTTTTTTATACAAATTGAACATACTAAAAGACTGTACCAGTGTTGCATAGATCTGGAAATTTATCTGATTTTTGTTTCTTTATTATGGAAACTAGACATGAAATTTACTTATCAGTATAATAAAGCAGATGAAAGGGGAGAAAAAGGTGTCACAATATAATGATGTTCCCGGCGGCCCGGCAGGTTCCGGTAAGAAAAAGAGAAAGAAAAAAGTACTTACTGTGCTGACCGTCATTATCGTGCTGCTGGCAGCAGCTGCTGTTTTTGGCTATACATATATTAAGGATGCACTCGGCCCAGCCGATGCAGGAAATAAAAAGGATGTAACGGTTGATATACCAATCGGTTCATCTGTTTCAACAATCGGAAAGATTTTGGAAGAAAAAAACCTGATCAAAAACAGTATGGTCTTTCAGGTGTATGCCAAAACAAAAGAAAATGGCAACTTGCAGGCCGGGGTCTATGACCTTAATCCTTCCATGAATATGGACCAGCTCATTGCTGCTCTTAAAAACGGGAAAGTATACCGTCACCCTGAAACGTCCTTTACGGTACCTGAAGGGTTTATTATTCCTCAGATCGCAGAAGTGATTGCGAAGAACACGGGAAGCAACAAAGAGGATGTCATGAAGCTGATGAATGATCCCTCATTCGTCAAAGAGCTCCAAAAGGAGTTCTCTGTGATCGATAACAAAGTATACAACAAAAAAATATACTACCCGCTTGAGGGCTATTTGTTCCCTGCGAAATACGAGTTTGATGAAAAGCAGCCGGATCCTAAAGCTGTTATTACAAAAATGGTGCAGAAAACGCAAAGCGTAATGGATGTGCACCAGGAAGAAATCGAAAAGAGCGGAAAAAAACCATTCGAAATTCTGACGCTGGCGTCCATGATTGAGGAAGAAGCCCAGCGGCCTGAAGACCGGCCCAAAATATCAGGTGTATTTTATAACAGACTAAAAAAAGGAATGAAACTCGATTCCGACCCGACGGTTAAATACGCCCGCAAGAATTTTAAAGTACAGGTGCTCTATAAAGAGCTGAAAGTGGATTCTCCATATAATACTTATAAGTACAAAGGGCTGCCTGTTGGTCCGATCGCTTCCCCCGGGGAAGAAGCGATTAAAGCGGTATTGAACCCGGCACAAACAAGTTTTTACTTTTTTTATGCACGTCCAAATGGACAAGTCATTTATACCAAAACATTTGACGAGCATAAGAAAATTGTTCAAAAATATCGTAACGAATGGCAGGAACGTGCAGGGAAAAACTAAAAACAAAACATGGCAGGTTGTTTTTATGATATAATGTTTCGGTTAAGTAAGGAGGCGCAGCCTTGATTTCACAGGAAGTCCAGAATTATATTGAACAATTAATCCCCAAGAGGGATATTCGGATTCAAAAAATAGAGGAGTACGCCAAAGAGCATGGTGTACCCATCATGGAGCTGGTTGGGATTGAAGTTCTGCTTCAGCAGCTTCGGATGATCAAACCCGAAAGAATACTGGAAGTCGGAACGGCTATCGGATATTCAGCGATAAGAATGGCGGAAACTTTGCCGGCTGCATCCATTGTTACGATTGAAAGAGACACGGAACGCTACAAGCAGGCACTTCATAATATTAAAGAGTTTGACTTGGCTGACCGAATTGAAGTACTGTTCGGTGATGCCAATGAATTGGTCCCTGAAGCAGGAAAAAAGGGACCTTATGATGTGATTTTTATTGATGCAGCTAAAGGGCAGTATCAGCGTTTCTTTGAAAGTTATGGAGAGTTTCTCCGGCGGGGAGGCATCATATTTTCAGATAATATTCTGTTTAAGGGATATGTTGCGGACGATGCTCCCAAAGGAACCAGGCGGCTCACTTCCCTGATCCGGAAAATACGTTCCTACAATGAATACCTAATGAATCATACAGGATACACAACCGCCATTTTGCCAGTAGGAGATGGCCTGGGCATCAGCATTAAAAAAGATAACGAGCAGCGTTAGAGATTTTGGAAGGAGAAAGAACATGGTACAAAAACCGATTGTCATTGGGGTAGCCGGGGGATCGGGCTCCGGAAAAACAACTGTAGCGAAGGAGATATACCGCCAGTTTGCCGATCAGTCGATTCTCATCATTGAGCAGGACTCATATTACAGAGACCAATCCGAAAAAACAATGGATGAGCGTTTGAAAACAAATTATGACCATCCTTTGGCATTTGATAATGAATTGTTAATTTCACAATTGAACGCTCTTTTGGAATTTAAATCCATTGAAAAGCCGGTTTATGACTATACAGCACATACAAGAAGTGATAAAATTATCCCAGTTGAACCAAAAGATGTTATCATTCTTGAAGGAATTTTGATACTGGAAGATGAGCGCCTCAGAGATTTGATGGATATCAAGCTCTTTGTTGATACAGATGCCGATGTACGCATTATAAGGCGCATGGTCAGAGATACCCGGGACAGGGGGCGCACCCTTGAATCGGTCATCGACCAATATACGTCGGTTGTTCGCCCGATGCACAATCAATTTATTGAGCCAACCAAACGATATGCGGATATCATCATTCCGGAAGGTGGACAAAACCGGGTAGCCATTGATTTAATGGTAACCAAAATTCAAACCATCCTTGAAGAAAAAGCAATATTAAAAAAATGAGGCCAAGCCCTCATTTTTTACTTGTATTTTGGATGATTACTGAGTAAATAATTTGGCAAGCGCTTTATTTTTTAGTAAGGTGTAACCATCCACTATACATATCCGATCTATTAGACAACATATATAGTTATCAGGGTACTGATTAATTGAAGGAGTGAATACAGTATGTCAGAAGAGAAAAAGCATTATATGACGCTTGAGGGTAAGCAAAAGCTTGAAAACGAACTGGAACAGCTAAAAACAGAAAAAAGAAAAGAAGTTGTCGAACGCATCAAGATCGCCCGCAGTTTCGGAGACTTGTCCGAGAACTCGGAATACGATGCAGCCAAAGACGAGCAGGCTTTTGTGGAAGCTCGGATTGTTCAGCTGGAAAAAATGATCCGTGATGCAGTAATCATCGAAGAAAACAAAGCTGCAGGAGATGTGGTTTCTATCGGGAAATCCGTCAGATTCCAGGAACTTCCTGATGGCGATGAAGAAACGTATATGATTGTCGGAAGTGCCGAAGCAGATCCGTTTGAAGGCAAAATTTCCAACGATTCTCCAATGGCTAAAAGCTTGCTTGGCAAGAAAGTAGGAGAAAAAGTATCTGTTCAAACTCCAGGCGGAGAAATTAGTGTCAAAATCGTAGAAATAAAATAGAGCACTCAAGGCGCCAGCGCTTATGCCTGGCGTCTTTTTATTTTGTTCCGTTTATATATTCTTCCATCCGACCACACTGGGAGGTGAGGTGGTCTTCATGAAAAGGATCCATAAACGGATAGTCATTGCAGGCGCTTTATTTCTTGCCGCATTATTTTTGCTCGTTGGACGGCTGGTTCAAATTCAGCTCATTTCAACAGAATCTTTTTCAAAGCATAACATCAATTTAATAGATGAGAGCGTCAGACAGCGTACTCATTCTTTTATGATCAATGAGGGAAGAGGCTTGCTGCTCGACCGCAAAGGACAAATGATTTCAGCTGAATTGAAGCCAGCGATCATTTTATTTCCTTTTATCAAGGAGCAAAAAGGCGCAATTGACAAGGTGGCAGCAATCCTGGATAAACAACCTGAAAATATCAAAAGCGCCCTCAAACGTCATGAGGAACCCTTTGTGATAGCTGATGATCAGGATCAATTAACACAGGAGACCATGGAAGAAATCAATAATCTCCAGCTCCCTGGCGTTTATGCGCAATATATTTCACGTACAAAGCATTCTCCGTTTGCCGGTGCGCTGCTTGGTGTTACCGGCCAGGCACCGGAAATCATCAAAAAAAAATATCCTGACAAATTGGAAAAAGGAACCATCACCATTAACACAAAGATAGGAAAAACAGGATTGCAGCAGGCTTTTGATCCTTTTTTAATTTCAGAAGGTGAGACCAAACTAATTTACCATGTTGACCGCTCAGGTTCTCCCTTGTTCGGGCTCGATGTCAAGTATCTTTCTCCATCAAATCCCTTTTACCCAGTTAGCGTCAAAACAACAATCGACAAAAACCTTCAAGAGATAATGGAAAAGTCGGTAAAAGCCAGTCATATTAAAAGGGGCGGGGCTGTACTGATTGATATCGAAACCAATGAGCTGTTAGGCATGGTGAGTGTTCCTTATACGTCTGGTTTAATAAAAAACCAAATGCTGAGCCGCCATGCACCAGGTTCTGTGTTTAAACTGGTGACGGCCGCATCTGCCATCGAGCATCAGGACCTTGCAAGCGGGAGGACTTTCGATTGCAATCTGGGTATTGATGGCAAGGAGGCTAAACATCCACTTGGAAGACTTGATTTTTCTGAAAGCTTTGCTCAAAGCTGCAATCGGACATTTGGATTGCTGGCTAATGAAATGGTGATAGAAAATCCAAAGCGGATTGATGAATACGCAGAGAAGCTTGGCTTATCCGGAAGGTCCGGATGGAGGGGACAGGTTTATCATTATCAGGATTTTGCCCAGTTCCCCGAGGAAGAAGCAGGAAACATATGGGGCGCGTCCTATGACAAGAAAGTGCCGCTTGCAATCTCCCAAACCGCAATCGGCCAGAAGGATGTTCAAGTAACACCATTATCGGTCGCCCGCATGGTTGCCGCTATTGCGCGGGGAGGAACGGTAAAAGAAGTTAAAGCGGCTACGGAAATTGAATATAAAAACGGAACAACGTTTCTTTCATTTCCGGATCATAAAACGGAAGACAAAATTGAGCCCTATACCGCGAAAAAGCTGCAAATGCTCATGCGCGAGGTGGTGACCAGCCCAAAAGGAACGGGCCGTGCCTTAAACGAGCTTCCCTATGCCGTTGCAGGAAAATCGGGTACTGCCGAAAAAGGCGGATCTGAAGCATCGAACAAATGGTTCGCCGGCTATTTTCCTGCTGGCCAGCCAAAATATTCACTGGTCATTGTCGATCTGGATTATAAAGGGGGAGCGAATGGGGTACTGTCTGCTTATTCAGAAATCGTAAAACAAATTTACAAATATGACAAAAAAAATAAATAAAGTACTCCGACATACGCAAAATCTCAAACTTGTCGAATTCGTTTATCGTGGTAAAATTGATGTAGGCATAGTTTTGAGGAGGTTAGTATGGGAAGAAAAGAGTACCGTTCTCGTTTTGAGAAACGAAAACAAAATCGGGCGCTAAACATAGCAATTGGAGTCGTGCTATTATTAATCGTGGTAGTGGGAGCAAGCATTTTTATAAACGGAGGAAGCAGCCAGCCATCATCGTCTTCTGCTAATAATTCAACCGAAAAGAAAGACCAGTCTTCTGGAGATAAAGGTTCTAAAAAGAACGATGATTCATCCATTGCTGTTGAGGATAATAATGACAGCGAGGCTGCAGATGCAAATCAGGATGCTGCCAAAAAAGAAGAAAAAGATAAAGAAGCCGCTGAAAAACAAAAGGAAAAAGAAGCCGCTGACAAAGAAAAGGCTGATGATGAAAAATCTAAAGGCGGCCCCGAAGGTCCATGGGATGCTGTAGGGACGTCACAAACCGGTGAGCATACCAAGTCGTATGACAAAGGATCAGCTGATTGGAGCGAACAGACAAAAGCTCTTTCTTATGCTTCTGGAATCCCGGAAGATCAAATGACCATCCTTTGGCTCGGTAATGGGGGAGCACCTGATCAATCTGTTGGAAGGGTGTTATCCAAAGCGGACGGATCCCGATATGAGGTTCAGCTTAAATGGGAAGACGGACAAGGCTGGAAACCGACAAGTGTAAAAAAACAATAACAGAATTGATTAAAGCTGGCGGGAAGCATATGTCTTACCGCCGCTTTTTTTGTGCTTTTAAAAGGATAAGAATGGAAGCGCTGTTTCATTGATTATTACGGATTTCTGTGATAAATTGTAACTTGTAACGAATTAATCCATAGTATAGTGATAGGAATTATATATTTTATTGATAAACGGAGTGAAGACAATGGGCAGAGAGTTTATTTCGCTGTTTGATGAGTGGGCAGATTCCTATGATCAGTCGGTATCGGGCAAAGACGAAGAATATAGGGAAGTGTTCGATCATTATGAACACATCCTTGAAACTGTCGCATCCAAAACGACAGGAACAGTAGTGGAGTTTGGGGTAGGGACTGGAAATCTGACAGAAAAGCTGTTGGCCGCCGGAAGAATCGTATACGGCATCGAGCCTTCTTTGGGAATGCGCGAAAAGACGAAAGCCCGTTTCAACAATCTTGAACTGATTGATGGTGACTTTTTAACATTTCCGCAGCTTCCTGGTGAAGTGGATGCGATCGTCAGCACTTACGCTTTCCACCATCTCACAGATGAGGAAAAGGACTCCGCCATCCAATTATATAGCCAGATTTTAAAAGAAAATGGTAAAATTGTTTTTGCGGATACAGCATTCATCAATGAAGCCGATCGTAAGGAAAGGCACCGCCTTGTAAAGGAAAAGGGATACCTGAATCTTCTTCAGGATTTGCAGACAGAATACTACACGACCATTGACGTGCTGGATCATCTTTTCCGCAAGCACGGCTTTGACGTTTCCTTTGAAAAACTGAACAATTACGTTTGGCTGATGGAAGCTGTAAAGACCAAAAAAATCTGAACAGAATATACTGGAGTTGTCGCTATGAAAATTGGAATTATTGGGGCTATGGAAGAGGAAGTCGTCATTCTCCGCAGCAAACTTGCTGAGAGAAAGGATACAAAGCTCGCAGGATGTGAATTTTACACCGGCCGAATTGACGGACTTGATATTGTTCTTCTAAAATCGGGTATTGGAAAAGTAAATGCCGCCATCGGAACGACGTTAATGATTGAGATGTTCAAGCCCGATTGCATCATTAACACAGGGTCTGCAGGTGGATTCCATCAGGATTTAAATGTGGGGGATGTTGTCATTTCGACTGAAGTCCGCCATCATGACGTAGATGCTACTATATTTGGGTATGAATATGGTCAGGTGCCTCAGATGCCCGCCTATTATGTGCCGGACCCTGAATTGGTGTCTGCTGCTGTAAAGAGCGCAAAAAAGGTCAGCGGGGTTCAAGTCGCTCAAGGACTGATTGCTTCGGGTGATTCCTTTATGAGCGATCATGAACGCGTGGAATTTATCCGAACCAAACTTGCCGGTCTTTATGCAGCAGAAATGGAGGCGGCTGCGATAGCGCAAGTGGCTTACCAGTTCAATGTCCCGTTTGTTATTATTCGGTCACTGTCGGATATTGCAGGAAAGGACGCCCGTGTGTCCTATGATCAATTTTTGGATACTGCATCCAAGCATTCAGCAGAATTGATTTTACTAATGATTGAGGAGTTGAAACAGAATGGTTAAAAAGATGAATGTAGAAAGTTTTAATCTGGATCATACTAAAGTAGCAGCGCCATATGTGCGCCTGGCTGGAACAACACAAGGTAAAAACGGAGATGTAATTCATAAATACGATATCCGTTTCTGCCAGCCGAACAAGGACCATATGGATATGGCCGGCCTTCACTCCATTGAGCATCTGATGGCTGAAAACATCAGAAATCATCACGACTCTGTTGTGGATATCAGTCCGATGGGCTGCCAGACAGGCTTCTATCTTTCTGTGATCAATCACGATAATTACGAAGAAATTCTGGATGTCTTGGAAAATACATTAAACGATGTATTAAAAGCGGAAGAAGTACCTGCCTGCAATGAAATCCAATGCGGCTGGGCAGCCAACCACAGCCTGGAAGGCGCAAAGGATATTGCAGAGAAGATGCTTGCGAAAAAAGATGAATGGAACAAGGTATTTGCTGACTAAGAGGAGCCTGAGCAATGACGGTTTACAAAAACATACATGAGTTAATAGGAAACACACCTTTGCTTCAGCTAACCCAATTTCAGCTGCCTAACAAGGTAAAACTTTATGCAAAGCTGGAATATTTGAATCCGGGCGGCAGTGTAAAGGACCGGCTTGGTAGAGAATTGCTGGATGAGGCTTTTCGTACGGGTAAACTGGCTGAAGGAGGGACCATCATTGAGCCGACAGCCGGGAATACGGGAATCGGGCTGGCTCTTGCTGCGATCAATCGGGGAGTGCGTGTTATTTTTGTAATCCCTGAGAAGTTCAGTATTGAAAAACAGGAAATAATGAAGGCGCTTGGAGCGACTATCATTCATACACCTACAGGGGAAGGGATCAAAGGAGCCATCAAAAAAACGGAACAGCTTCTTAAAGAAATTCCGGGCTCCTTTACGCCTGCCCAATTCTCCAATCCTTCCAACCCGAAAACGTACTACAAAACATTGGGACCTGAGATTTGGCACGATTTAAACGGTGAGGTAGACATCTTTGTTGCAGGAGCCGGTACGGGAGGAACCTTTATGGGTACTGCCCAATTCTTGAAAGAAAAGAAACCATCACTAAAAACGGTAATCGTAGAGCCGGAGGGATCCATTCTAAACGGTGGACAGTCCGGGCCCCACAAGACGGAAGGAATTGGCATGGAGTTTTTGCCTGGCTATATGGATCCTTCTTATTTTAACGCGATCCATACGATTCAGGATACTGACGCCTTTTCCAGAGTAAAAGAACTGGCGCAAAAAGAGGGGATCCTGGTGGGCAGTTCATCGGGTGCTGCGCTTCACGCAGCCTTGCTGGAAGCAGAAACAGCACCTGCTGGCTCCACGATTGTGACGATCTTCGCTGACGGAAGTGACCGGTATTTAAGCAAGAAGATTTATGAAGGGGGAATTTAAGTGAAACGTAAAACAAAATTAATTCACGGCGGGATTCCGAGTGATGCAGCAACAGGAGCTGTTTCTGTTCCCATTTATCAAGTGAGCACATATAAACAGGAAGAAGTCGGAGTGCATAAAGGGTATGAGTATTCACGAACTGGAAATCCAACCCGATTTGCGCTTGAAGAGCTTGTAAAAGATCTCGAAGAAGGAAAACGAGGCTTTGCTTTTGGATCTGGAATGGCTGCTATCACAGCTGTCATGATGCTGTTCAGTTCAGGCGATCATGTTATTTTAACGGATGATGTGTATGGCGGCACGTACCGGGTGGTTTCCAAGGTGCTGAACCGGATCGGCATTGAGTCCACGCTGGTGGATACAACCAATCTGGATGCCATTAAAGAAGCGATTCAGCC
Source organism: Fictibacillus fluitans (assembly GCF_030418125.1). Taxonomy (GTDB): domain Bacteria; phylum Bacillota; class Bacilli; order Bacillales; family Fictibacillaceae; genus Fictibacillus_C; species Fictibacillus_C fluitans. The sequence continues at coordinate 75,212 of NZ_JAUHTR010000010.1, forward strand.
GAATACAAAAGCTCTTTATGTAGAAACACCAACAAATCCGCTGTTAAAAGTAACCGATCTTAAATCGGCATCCCAGCTGGCAAAGGAAAACAACCTTTTGCTGATCGTCGACAATACCTTCAGCACTCCATATTGGCAAACACCGATTACATTTGGTGCGGATATCGTCCTTCATTCGGCAACGAAATACCTTGGCGGCCACAGCGATGTGGTGGCTGGAGTGGTTGTAGTAAACGATGAAAAGCTTGGCGAGGATCTGCACTTTGTTCAAAATTCCACAGGCGGTATTTTAGGGCCTCAGGATTCATGGCTTCTCATCAGAGGGATCAAAACACTCGGCTTGCGAATGGAAGCAACTGAAGCAAACACGAAAAAGATCGTGGATTTTCTGTCCGATCATCCATCGGTTAAAAAGATCTACTATCCTGGCCTCGAGAGCCATCCGCAGCATGAGATTGCCAAAGCGCAAGCCGGTGGTTTCGGAGGAATGATTTCTTTCGATGTAGGCAGTGAAGAAAAGGCAGCTGAGGTGCTCAGTAAGGTTCGTTACTTTACGCTGGCTGAAAGCCTTGGAGCGGTGGAAAGCCTGATTTCTGTTCCTGCCAAAATGACTCATGCTTCCATACCGGCTGAGCGGCGTGCTGAGCTGGGTATTACCGACGGATTGATCAGAATTTCGGTTGGTATTGAAGATGCTGAGGATTTGATCGAAGACTTGAAAGAAGCTTTGGCGTAAATCCCAGTCAAAATTTCTTTAAAACTCCCGTTTCTCTTTAGAGAACGGGAGTTTTTTCATATATTTGTCAAAAATTAAGTATGTCTTTCTACCTGTTTTATGTTATTGTAATAAAAGAGGTTAGGAGGCTGTTAAAAGTATGGAATCAAAAGTATTGCAAGACCTAAAGCAAAAGATCCAGGACTATCAGCACTACGGGATTGTCCTATTAGGGCTTAGCTCTTTTATGTATTTGGGAACAGTAATTCCGTTCGCAGGCAAAGACGTAACCGATGAAATCGTCTGCGGAACCACATCATTGACTGGACTTGGATTCACAACACTTATGTATTATCAAGCAAAGCGGCTGAAAAAACAGCTGCAGGATATAGAATCATAAAACAAAAAAATGACCGGCAGCGTGGGGGCTGCCGGTCATTTTTTTTGTATGTTGGAATAACAGCTACTTTATATTGATATACCAATTAAGGTGCCGATGCAAAGCAGGATGCCAAAGGCTAAATGAAGCATGGCCGTTAATCCCAGTGTAGTGTTCAATTCTTTTGGCTCCCAGGTGCGCAGACTGATGGAGAGGGCTTTAAGGGCAATGGGAAGCGACAAGAAAGCAAGCAGGCTCCATACAGGAAGCATAGAAACTGCAACCAGGATCAGCAGCAGAACATAGGCGCCAATCATCAGGATCAAATATTCAACGCGGGCACCGGTTCGGCCAAGCAAGCCCGCCACGGTAATTTTGTTGATCAGTTTATCACTGTCAATGTCCCTTAAATTATTCGCCTGCAAAATCGCCATAATCAAAAAGGCATTAGGCAAGGCGATCAGTACAGTACCCCAGTCAACGGTAAGTGTCTGAACATAATAAGAACCAATGACAGCAAGCACGCCAAGCGTGGTACCGGATGCGAACTCTCCAAACCCGTTATATGCTAAAGCATAGCGGGTGGCCGTATAAAAATAGCCGATCAGGAGAGACGGAATACCGATATAAAGGATAAAGCGGCCAGTAAGACCAGCCAAAACCAAGCCAATGATACTGCCGAGAGCAAAAAAGATAAGACCGGTAATATGGACTTGTTTTGGAGTCATTTCTCCGCGGTCTATAACGCCTGAAGGGCTGAGTGATCCGGGCTGGTCAGCCCCTTTCACATGGTCGTAATAGTCGTTGACCAGATTTGTTCCGCACTGCATAAAGACGGCACCAAGGAGTGTTAAAACAAACAGTCCCCAATGAATGCCGGTGGATTGCAGAGCGAGTATGGTTCCGAACAGAACCGGTATAATAGCAGCCGTTAATGAAAATGGCCGTGTAGAAGCCAAAATAACTTTAGGGCTTACCATAATGTTCCTCCTTACTAAAATGCAAATGATGTAGTATAACCATTATAATACAAATGTTTGTGAAAATGTACACAAGATGCTTGGGCCACAGAAATAATCATGGCAGGGCTGGAATCTTTTTCTTGAGAAACAAATAATAAAATGGGTGATCTTTTACCTTTCTTTTGCATATAAATAAATTGTTTGGAAAAAGTGGTTTACAAAGTGATCAGACTACGTTTATACTTACCGTGTAAAGAATAATCAGAATTCAAGAAGGAGGTCGGACACAATGATGAAATTACAGCCAGCTTTTGCACAACTACAACTTCATGCAGCACTAAGATGTTCGGCCAATGGACACCCGCTTTTTTGATTTGTAATTTTCGATAAAAAAGCGCCGCAGGCCGAATGATGCCCTGCGGCTTTTTTGCGCCCTTTTTTAGGGAAGGCTGCAGGGATCATCAGGATCTCTGCGGCCTTTTTTTATACAACTAAAACGAGAAGGAGATGAGTGTAATGATGATTAGCATCGCATTACTAACCTGGTTTTCACTGGAGAAGGATATGGACTGTTAAAGGCCACAAGAAAGGAGGAATGCCAAATGATTACACTGAACTTATTTTTTGGAACCATTACGATGTCATTTCAACGAAAAATGAACAGCAAGAGTGAAATAGTTCATCAGCAGCAAGTCGATAAAATGTACAGGGAAACTCAAGAAAAATTGATGAATCAAGTGTATTAAAACCTTGAAAGCATTTGATTAAAAAAGGAGAGGGTATAAATGATGAAGCGAAAACTGGTATTTCTGGATTGGATGGTAACGGAGAAGGATACGACCTGAAAGAGTAAGAACGCAGGAGAGGAGGAGCCTGTATGCTAACATTAAATCTTTTCTTTGGTACGTTGACCATTTCATTAAGGAAGAATGAAAGAACGTACAAAGAATATGTACATCAGCAAAATGTAAACGAAATGTTCGAAGCTGCCCATAACAAGGCGAGAGAAGCGAACTATATAAGATAAATGAAAAGCAAAACCGCCCGTGCCAAATGATTGCAGGGCGGTTTTTTTGCGGTATGATGAAGATATGACTTCAGTATAGAAGGGTGGAATATCATCCATGAAAAAAGATGTTCATTGCTGTGCAACGTGCGTAAATTTCAAGGCATCGCGGCTCAATAACGGAATGAAATATGAATGCGTACGGCTGGGATTTGATACAAAGCCTTCCTACAAATTCGATTGCTGGGATCCAAAGGAGCACGTAAAAAAATGGATCGAAAAGTAGCTACCACCCCCTGCCTGCACCACCACCGCCAGAGGATCCACCTCCGCCTCCTCTGCGGCCGCCGCCTCCACCGCCTCCTCTTGAAAGCATGGAAAGAATCATGTAGGTGAGAAAGCCGTTAAAGAATTTAATGTCCAAAAAAATAACCGCTACAATAATGATGATGTAAAACCAGGAAAAGGGATCCTTTTTCTGCTCCTTGTTCTTGGCCGTGGGAGCATCCTGGCCTTTATATTCCTTTTGGATTTCTTTGGCCAGGGCTTGATAAGTATGAGTGATGGCCTGATCATTTTTTCCCTGCTTTAAATAAGGAATGGCATTTTCATCCAGAATTCTTCCCGCTTTGCCATCCGGAATGGCTCCTTCAAGCCCGTATCCCACTTCAATACGGATCTTTTTCTGCGAAAGGGCCACCACAAGCAGAACACCGTTATCCGCTTCCTTCGTTCCAAGTCCAAACTTCCTGTATGCCTCATTTGAATACGTTTCAATGGGTGTATCACCAATGGATTGAACGGTAAGAACAGCAAGTTGTGCACTTGTTTGATCCTCCAGCTGTCTTCCAAGAGACAGAATCTCCGTCTTTTCCTGCGGGCTAAGCACTCTTGCATGGTCCTGAACATAAATGTCTCCCTCTTGTGCCGGTATCGTATCAGCAGAAACCGGAATGGCGGTTGTAAGTACGGAAAAAATAACAAACAAGCCCACGAAGAGGGAGAATTTTTTGGAAAACATCAGCTGTTTCCTCCAAAGTCTACTTTAGGCGGCTCCTGTGCATTGGCACTTGCCTTAAAGTATTCTTTTTTATCAAATCCTCCAATCCCTGCAATTAAGGCTCCTGGAAACCTTTTTACTTTTTTGTTGTAGGAAGCAACTTTTTCATTGTAATCTCTTCTCGCCACGGCAATTCGATTTTCAGTGCCGGCAAGCTCATCCATCAGCTGGGTAAATTGCTTGTCTGCTTTCAGATTGGGGTATCTTTCCTGAATGACAAGCAGGCGGCTAAGGGCACCGGTCAGCTGGTCATTCGCCTGGGCTTCATCCTGTGGCGATTTAGCGCCGGCAAGACGTGCGCGGGAATCAGAAATATCTTTAAGAACCTCTTTTTCGTGTGAGGCATAGCCCTTAACTGTACTCACAAGGTTTGGTACCAAATCAACACGCCGCTGCAGTTGAGTTTCGATTTGGGAATACGACTGGTCCACATCTTCTTCGCTATTTACGAATCCGTTATAGCTTGTGAAAAACAGGATTACGAGTACAGCAATAATTAATACAGGCACTAGCCAGCTTTTTTTCATATGTACACTCCTCGATTCTTATTGGATAATTTTTATTTTTCCCCTATCGTATGATTTAAAAACGAAAAATATGGCACATGATTAATATCTGTTGGACATGGGTATATACCACTATAGACGATTTTGAATTTCCTAAAGGAGGAACCAACCATGAATGACGATCAAACACAAGGAAAATTAGACAAGCTGAAAGGCGAGGCAAAACGCGGACTCGGCAAACTGACAAATGATGAAGCAACAGAGGCAGAAGGAAACAAGGATAAAATGAAAGGCGAAGCGCGTGAAGGAGTTGGCGATTTGAAAGATAAAGCAGCCGACAAAGTAAATGACGCGTTTGATAACAGAAGATAATTATTTATAAGTAAGAAATGAGGCAAAAGGAGAAACTTCTTTTTGCCTCATTTTTTTTGGGGAACCTCTCTTACGGAGAGGTTTTTTTTGTATGAAAAAATGCCCAGGCAGACTGTACCCTTTTCCTACAAAAGATCCCTTTTTTTGTATTTGTATTTACTTAAATTGACAAAATTATATAAATATTCAAAAATTAAAGTATCTAAAATAATAGGGAGGTAGGAAAGAGTGTTGAAAAAATCAATGCTTTCGTTGATAACAGCATTTGCATTTTTAATGGGAGGTTCTTCGTTTTCCACGAATGCGGAACCGCTTACTCACCAGCAAAATTGGATGGCTTCATGGGGAACGAGCCAGCAAATGCCATATGACACCGGAATTTCACATGAAGGTTTCCGTAATCAAACGATCAGAATGGTCGTAAATCCCAATCAGAAAGGGAACCAGATTCGACTGCGTTTTTCCAATCGGTATGGAACCAAACCATTAGCACTGGACCGGGTGGTGGTTTCCAGGTCTGCAGGAGGAGCAGATACGGTTTCCCATACAAAACGAACCATAACGTTTGGAGGGAAAAATGGAGCAGTTATTCCTGTGGGAGAAGAACTGGCCAGTGATGCAGTAAAGATGCGGATAAAAGAAAACAAGAACCTGACCGTGTCCGTTTATACACATTCCGCTACAGGCCCGACTACCTGGCACTCTCTGGCAGAGCAAACCACTTATGTATCTGATGGAGGGGAGCATACTGCTGAAACGAACGGAGCTTCTTTTTCAAGAAGGTATAATAATTGGTTTTGGCTGGAAGGGCTGGATGTTATTCGAAAGCAAAAGAAAGACAGGGTGATCGTTGCCTTAGGAGATTCCATTACTGATGGGTATGGATCCACGGCCAATACCAATCAGCGCTGGCCTGATTTTCTTGATCAAAGACTGCAAGATACAAAAAAGGACGGATCGATCGCCGTCATTAATCAAGGAATATCCGGGAATAAAATTCTTCGTGATTCCCCCATCTTTGGTATCAAGGCTCTCGACAGATTTGATCATGATGTTCTTGAGCAGCCCGGTGTAAGCGATTTCATATTAATGGAGGGCATAAATGATATTGGGCATGAGCCGCATGAGTTTAATTCGGGGAACATTATTGCCGGAATGCAGCAGATGATTGACAAAGCACATGCAAGAGGAATAAACGTGTATGGCGGCACATTGACGCCATTCCGGGGTACAACCATTGCCGATTATTTTACGGAAGAGGGAGAACAAACGCGAAAAGAAGTGAATGAATGGATCAGGCACAGCGGGGAATTTGATGGAGTCATCGATTTCGATCAAATGATTCGTGATCCGCAGCAACCTGAGCGTATGCTTCCCGCTTTCGATTCAGGAGATCATCTGCACCCGAATGATGCGGGATACCGTGCTATGGCATATGGCATCAATCTTTCTTTATTTAAATAAAGCAGGGAGGTTGTTTTATGTATCGTCCATTATTTAAATGGCTGGCTGCATTCCTCATTGTCCTTGTGATTCTTCCGCCTTTACACACACAAGCAGAGGGCGGGGAGCATTTACGAGTTGTTTCTGATACGGCATTAACTGAAAGGCTGCACGAAATCGTGCTGGACAGCCCGGCTCTTGGAAAACAGACCCCTTTGAGGGTCCTCCTGCCAAAAGATTATGATGAACACGCAAAGAAAAAGTATCCTGTGCTTTATATGCTTCACGGCTGCTGTGGCGATTATAAATCCTGGACAGTTGCAGGTGATATTGAAAACATGACAAAGGATCTGCCTTTGGTTATCGTAATGCCTGACGCAGGCCGGGGAGGAAGCTACTCCAACTGGTACAACAATGGGTCCTATGGAAAGCCTCAATGGGAGGATTACCATATCAAAGAGCTCATTCCATGGGTTGAGCAAGCCTATCAAGTTAAAAATACAAGAGAGGGAAGAGCTATTGCCGGCTTGTCGATGGGTGGCTTCGGCTCCCTGTCCTATGCTGCCAGACATCCGGATCTATTCCTGGCTGCTGCTTCTTTTTCAGGAGTCATAAATACAAACCTGGACCCTGTTTTCCTGGACAAAACCATTTTTCAAAATCAGGAAAATGTGCCTCCGGGAACCGTCTGGGGAGACCGTGAGACACATGAAATCATATGGAGAAGCCACAATCCATGGGATCTTGCCGAAAATTTAGATGGTGTAAACCTGTCAATCTATACGGGAACAGGTGAAGCTGGCGGTCCTTTGGACGGCGGGGTGGCTTCGTCTGTTGAAGAGATTTGCTACAGCATGTCCACAAGCCTGCATAACCGGCTGGAGCAGCTTAACATTTCGCATGAATGGAATAGCTATGGCCCCGGTTCTCATACATGGGGTTACTGGAAGCGGGACCTTGAGCAGACGCTTCCCCGTTTCATGACATTGTTTGCGCATCCAACGAAAGCTCCGATGCCCTTTTCGTATAAATCGGCAGAAACCTCGTTTTCCATTTATGGGTGGAGCGTGCAATTTAACAGAGTAGCAGAAGAGTTCGCAGAACTGCAGCAAGTCTCGAAAAATGGTTTTACAATTACCGGTTCCGGGACGGCTGAAATGAAGACAGCAGCCTGGTATAATCCGCATAAACGATACCTCGTTAAAATGCACGGAAAAGGAAATCACCAAACAATAATCATTAAACCGGACCGTAACGGAAAGCTGAAGTTCGATGTGAAAATTTCTGCTGATCCGTCAAAGCAAGAGAAAAATACAATTGAGGTTATCATTCGAAAATTAGGCTGAAAAAGCCGCCCTCCTTCCAAAAGAAGAGGGCGGCTTTCATGATTTTTTACAGTTTAATAGAGCTTTTCTGTAGAGCCCATGTTTTCTTCCAGGCGTTTTGTGCGACCATTAAAAGAATGAAAGCAAAACCACCAATCAAGGAATAAACGATAAAACCCGAAGCATATGTGCCTGAAAGTTCCTTTAGTGAGCCCAGAATAATCGGAACGAAAAAACCGCCGACTCCTCCTGCAGCCCCTACAATCCCTGTAATTACCCCGATCTCGTTTTTAAACCGCTGAGGAACCAACTGAAAAACCGCACCGTTTCCCTTCCCAAGGCATGACATTCCGGCAAAAAGCAAAACAGTTGTCACAGAAAGGGAAGGGAGCTGGCTGACACCAAGCATGCACAATGTCACACCAATCAGTAAATAACTCAAAAGCCGGACGCCTCCGATACGGTCGGCGATCATGCCGCCAATCGGACGGACAATGCTGCCAGCGGCAACACATAATGTAACAAAATTGCCGGCTGAAACGCTCGGCAAGTGATATTGATCCACGAAAAAAATACTTAAAAAACTGGTCAGGCCCACGAATCCTCCAAAGGTTACACAATAAAGAAGGCAAAAATACCACGTATCTTTTATCTTAAGCACGTTGAAATAATCTCTGACCGGCTTAGCGGGAGGCTGCGAGGGAGCATCTTTCGTAATGAAAAGGTATAACACCAGCGTGCACAGCAGCGGGATCAGGGCAATTCCCATGACTCCATTCCAACCGTAGTGTTCGGCGAGCCTTGGACCAAACAGTGTGGCAAGCAGTGTACCGCTGTTGCCGGCTCCGGCAATTCCCATCGCCACTCCCTGAAGGTGTGGAGGATACCAGCGGCTTGCCATTGGCAAAGCGGCCGAAAAGCTCGCGCCTGCCACACCAAGCAAAAATCCGATGCCATAAAGCTCTGCCAGATGCGTTCCTGATAACCAACCCCATAAAAGAGGGACAGTGGTCACCAGCATTCCTCCAACAGCCGTCTTTCTTGGACCGATCCGATCAGTGAGTACACCGAACAAGAGCCTGAATAATGAGCCGCTGAGAATAGGGATGGCGACAATCAGTCCTTTTTGAGAAGGGGAAAGTCCAAAATCCTTTGTAATATAGACACCCAGAGCACCAAGGAGCACCCAGATCATAAAGCTTACATCAAAATACAAAAAAGAACCCAGCAGTGATGGGGCATGTCCGTGACTTCTTAACTCTTTTAGTCTCATTCATCTCTCTCCATTCCTGATTTTTCTTTTAAGTCTACGATTGTTGTCTGGGCATTGCTTTGTTAATGGAAGAAAAGATAACAAACTTTTTTCATGAAAAAACCATGTCAGCTTTTCTTACAATAAACGAGAAATTATTCCAGTGGTTGTGATAACTTTCTAAAAAAGAGAGATAGGATATTGACTAACAGGAGGCTACCATGGAAAAAAAGAAGCTTGTGCTTATAGGCAATGGCATGGCCGGAGTTCGCTGCATTGAGGAAATCTTGAAAATAGACACTGAGGCTTTTGATATTACCATTTTCGGAAGTGAGCCGCATCCCAACTATAATCGAATCCTTTTATCTACTGTTCTTCAAGGCGACACTTCCATTGAGGATATTACTCTTAATGATCGAACGTGGTATGAGAAGAATAACATCACATTATATACAGGGGAAACGGTGATCAGCATTGATTCGGAACAAAAGAGCATATATACCAATCTTGGAAGAGAAGTGGCATATGACCGCTTGATACTGGCAACAGGATCGAAGCCCTTCATGCTCCCGGTTCCGGGTGCAGATAAAGAGGGAGTTACGGCGTTCCGTGATATAAAAGACTGTGAAACGATGATCGATGCCGCACAGAATTATAAAAAAGCGGTGGTTATCGGCGGAGGGCTTTTGGGGTTAGAAGCAGCAAGGGGGCTGATCAACCTTGGAATGCAAGTGGATGTGGTTCACCTTGGCAGTCAGCTGATGGATCGTCAGCTCGATGGCACTGCTGCTGCCCTTTTGAAAAAGGAACTGGAGCAGCAGGGTATGAACTTTTTGATGGAAAAACAAACAGCAGAAATAATAGGTGAAAAGCGGGCAGAAGGTGTCAGGTTCAGTGATGGGTCGATGGCAAAAGCCGATCTGGTGGTCATGGCTGTTGGCATCCGGCCGAATGTACAGCTTGCCAAAGACGGCGGAATTCCTGTAAACAGAGGGATTCTTGTCAATGATTATCTGGAGACTGAAGTTGGAGACATTTATGCAGTGGGAGAATGTGCGGAACACCGCGAAATGGTGTACGGCCTTGTCGCTCCGCTATATGCACAAGGAAAAGTATTGGCTGAACATATTACAGAAACAGGAACAAGCCAATATGAAGGTTCTGTTATTTCCACACAATTAAAGGTTTCAGGCGTAGATGTGTTTTCTGCAGGTCACTTTATGGATGAAGAACATACAAAATCGGTAAAGATTTACGATGAAGTAGAGGGTGTATATAAAAAGATCGTCTTTCAGGATAACCGTGTAATTGGTGCGGTCATGTTTGGGGAAATCCAGGATGGTCCGAGGATTTTTAAAATGATACTTGAAAAACAGGATGTTACCGGCATTCCAAAAATAGCGGTTATGGCAGCGCCTGTGGAAGAAACAGCAGAAAGTGTTGTTGCCTCCATGACTGAAAGTGAAGTTGTCTGCGGATGCAACGGGGTAACCAAAGGTGCGATATGCGATGCCATCGTGAATCAGGGTCTGACCACACTTGACGAAGTAAGGGATTGCACCAATGCTTCCCGTTCCTGCGGAGGGTGCAAGCCGGTAGTTTCAGAGCTGCTGGAATACACGCTTGGAGATGACTTCAAGTATATTGAGCAAAAAGAAGCGATCTGCAGCTGTACCAGCCTTAGCCGGGAAGAAGTGCTGGAAGAGATTAAAAGCAAGAACCTGAAGTTTGTGAAAGAAGTCATGCATGTTTTGGACTGGAAGGAAAAAGAAGGCTGTTCCAAATGCCGTCCTGCCCTTAACTATTATTTGGGAATGATGAATCCACAGCATGAAGACGAAGCAGCTTCGAAATTTGTAAATGAGCGGATGCACGCGAATATTCAAAAAGACGGAACCTATTCTGTCGTACCGAGAATGTACGGCGGTGTAACCACAGCAGAAGACCTGCGAAAAATCGCCAATGTCGCGGAAGCCTACAATGTACCAATGATTAAATTGACCGGAGGCCAGCGGATTGATCTTTTGGGCATTAAAAAGGAAGATCTGCCAAACGTCTGGGCAGAACTGGATATGCCTTCCGGTTATGCGTATGGAAAAACCCTGCGGACAGTGAAGACGTGTGTAGGGGAGCAATTCTGCCGTTTTGGAACACAGGATTCCACCAGCCTGGGCATTGAATTGGAGAAGAAATTCGAGCGGCTTAATACCCCGCATAAGGTGAAAATGAGTGTATCAGCATGTCCTCGGAACTGTGCCGAGTCGGGAATCAAGGATTTTGGAATCGTGGGAGTAGATGGCGGATTTGAGCTGTATGTCGGAGGAAACGGAGGTACCCACCTGAGAGCCGGAGATTTGCTCTGCACCGTCCAAACGAAAGAAGAGGTCATTACAATGGCGGCCGCCTTTTTGCAATTTTACAGAGAAACCGCCCATTACCTGGAGCGTACGTCAAAATGGGTTGAGCGGATGGGGCTTGAATACGTCAGGGAAGTTCTTTTTGATGAAGAAAGCCGTTCCCAATTGGCCGGACGGATTGAAGAAGCTCTTTCCTACACGAAAGAGCCGTGGAAAGAGATCATTAAAAATAAGGAAACGAAAGAGAAGTTGTTTGAAAGCCTTAGTGTTTAATAGATCAAAAGGAGGACAAACATAATGAACCGAATCGAAGTCGCCAAGCTGAGTAAATTACCGGAAAAGCTGGGAATGTCATTGAAAGTGGGAGAGCATGATATTGCTCTCTTCAAGCTGTCGAACGGAAAGATTAAAGCCGTGGAAAATCGCTGTCCGCATAAAGGGGGCGTACTCGCACAGGGAATGGTTAGTGGAGAGTATGTATTTTGCCCGATGCATGACTGGAAAATATGCACTGAAAGCGGAGAGGCGCAAGGTCCGGATACAGGCTGTGTGAAAACGTATAAAGTGGAAGTGCAGGAGGAGAAGGTTTACCTTTGTTTATAAGAATGAAAGACAGGGAGGGAGGAAGGTGAGTATCTTTGACAAGTAGTTTTCTGGAGCATTTCCGCCATCAGCAGCAGGATACAGAAACAGAGAGTGTGATGGATACACAGTGTCCCTTCTGCAGTGTTCAATGCACCATGCAGCTGCTTGAACAGCGTACGGGAGACCGGAAAAAATATAAAGTTCTGCCGCTGAAGGAAACGGTTTCCGAGGGTAGATTGTGCATAAAAGGCAGAAACGCGCATCAGCATGCACTTCATAAGGAACGGATTCTGCATCCGATGAAAAAGGTAAACGGACAATTTGTGGAGATTACGTGGGAAGAGGCATTGTCCTTTATCAATAAGCAGTTCCGCACGATTCAAGAGCAGTACGGACCGGATGCTGTGGGGGTGTATGGAGGAGGCTCCTTAACCAATGAAGAAGCCTACCTTCTTGGAAAGTTCGCCAGAGTTGGGCTGCAGACAAAGCATATCGATTATAATGGGCGCTATTGTATGTCAGCAGCTGCTTCTGCGATGAATGAAGCGTTTGGTCTGGACCGCGGTTTAACAAATGAAATGGAAGAAATTCCACTTGCAGAGTGCATCTTACTTGCAGGAACAAACATTGCCGAATGCCAGCCGACACTTCTTCCCTATTTTCGCAAAGCGAAGGACAACGGTGCGTTTATCATCGCTATTGATCCAAGAGAAACGCTGACTACCAAACTGGCTGACCTGCATTTAAAAGTAAAGCCGGGGATGGATGCCGCTCTGGTTAACGGGATGTTAAAGGTGATTCTTGACCGCAATCTTCATGACGAGCAGTTTATAAAAGAGCGTACAGAAGGTTTTGAACAAGTGCAGCAGCACCTTTCCGAAGTTAACCTTGAAGAAATCGCTGATTTAACAGGTCTTCCCCGTGAGATCATTGAGTATGCGGGAGTTGCATTCGGTTCCGTATCACGTGCCATGGTATTTACCGCCAGAGGGGTCGAGCAGCAAACACACGGTCATGAAACCGTCAGAAACTTTATTAATCTTGTGTTGGCTACAGGGAATATTGGTAAGCCGGGTGCAGGCTATGGTGCCGTCACAGGCCAGGGAAATGGACAAGGCGGCAGGGAGCATGGCCAGAAAGCAGACCAGCTTCCGGGCTACCGAAGTATTGAGAACCCGGAACACAGGAACTATATTGCCAGAGTGTGGGGCATTCCCGAAAAGGCGCTGCCAGGCAAGGGAGTTTCTGCGTATGAGATGATGGAAAAGATGGCAGATGGCGAGATTTCGGCTTTGTTCATCATGGGCTCTAATCCTCTGATTTCCACACCAAATGCCAATCTTGCCGAACATGCACTAAGGCGGCTCAAATGCCTGGTGGTGGTCGATATGTTTCTTTCAGAAACCGGGGAGCTTGCCGATTTGCTGCTGCCCAGTTCTTCGTATTTGGAAGACGAAGGAACATTGACTAATCTCGAAGGCAGGGTGACGTTGAGAAGAGCAGCCCGCAGCTGCCCGGGAAAGGTGAAGCATGACTGGGAGATCCTTTGCGATGTGGCGAGGGCATTGGGGAAGGAAACCTATTTTTCCTATTCCAAAGCAGAAGATATATTCAATGAACTAAGACTGGCGAGCAAGGGAGGAAAAGCCGATTACTTTGGAATCACCTATACACGCCTGAAGGAGGAACGAATGTACTGGCCCTGCCCAAGTATGGGACACCGGGGTGAGGGCAGGCTGTTCGATGGATCTTTCGCCCGGACGAACGGGAAGGCAAAGATGCTTCCTGTTATCAATCATGTGCCCATGGAGCAAACCTCAGATCGGTATCCTCTGCATTTGACAACAGGAAGGGTCATGAGCCACTATCTTTCCGGAGCGCAGACCAGAAGGAGCCCAGCCCTTTCTGCCCGTCAGATTGAAAGCTTTGTTAAAATACATCCGAAAACTGCTCATGCATTCGGCATTAAAGACGGGACCATGGTCTATGTGGATTCACAAAGAGGAAGAATGAAAGCACGGGGAGCGTATGATGAATCGATACGGGAAGACACCCTGTTCATTCCTTTTCACTGGGGTGGAGAGCAGAATGTGAATAACGTAACCTATGATGGGCTTGACCCTGTGTGCAAGATGCCCGGATTTAAAGTGTGCGCAGTTAAAGTGTCGCCTGTCATAGATTTGACCATAAATTAACCAGGACAAATAAAAAGCAGTTTCTCTTTTTAGAGAGAAACTGCTTTTTGATATCAACCGGACTTGGAGGAAAACTCTCTGGAATAGAGGCGGGAGTACTCTCCGTTTTTTGCGAGCAGTGACCGGTGGGTTCCCTGCTCCGAAACGCCTTTTTTGTTAAGGACAATAATGCGTTCTGCATTGCGGATCGTCGAGAGGCGGTGGGCAATAACAATGGTTGTTCTTCCCCTGGCAAGCAGGTCCAGAGATTCTTTTACGATGCTTTCACTTTCGTTATCCAGGGAACTGGTTGCTTCATCAAGAATCAAAATCGCCGGGTCTTTTAAAAATACCCGTGCGATGCTTAACCGCTGCTTTTGCCCGCCGGACAGCCTCACTCCACGTTGTCCGATTTCAGAATCGTAGCCGTTTGGCAGACTCATGATAAAATCATGGGCATTGGCCTGCCGGGCTGCTTCTATAATTTGAGCATCACTTGCCACAGGAAATCCATAGCGGATGTTTTCACGGACCGTGCCGTCAAAAAGGTAAACATCCTGCTGCACCGTTCCAATATGCTTTCGAAGTTCCTTTTGTTCAAAATGGCGGACGTCGATTCCGTCAATTAGCAATTCACCTGATGTGACCTCATAAAAACGGGGGATGAGGGAGCACAAGGTCGTTTTCCCGGCACCTGAGGGACCAACCAGTGCTACATATTCTCCAGGCTGGATAGTAAGTGACAGATCGGTGATAACAGGATCCAAATCCTGCTCATACTGAAAGCCAACCTGCTTGAATTCGATTTTTCCTTCCAACGCTGGAAGAGATAAGGCGTGGCTGACATCTTCAATTGCGGGCTTTGTATTCATAATTTCCATAAAACGTGTGAAACCGGTAAGCCCTTCTTGAAGCTGGGTGCTCATGTGCGTCATACGCTGAATCGGTTCAACCATGAAATTGACATAAAGAAGAAAGGTGATCAAATCAGAAAGGTCAAGTGTATGATGCACAATCTTCGAGCTTCCATAGATGATTACTGTCAGAGTGATCAGTTGAATGAACGTTTCAACACCGTTAAAAAATATCGCTTCTGCCCGGTAAATGTTTTTCCGGCTGTCAAGAAAACGGTTGTTTTCCACATTGAACTTTTGGATTTCAATGTTTTCGTTGGCAAACGATTTAACGACGCGTATCCCTGAAAGGCTATCCTCAACACGGGCATGAATATCGCTGATTCTTTCTTTGTTCTTCGTCAGGGCCCGGTTCAGTACTTTATTGAAGATCAGGGAGAAAAAGCCGAGCACCGGCAGAAAGCAAAATACGGCAAGCGTCAATGATGGATTGATTAGAAATAAAATAACAAAGGCACCAGCAAAGCGCACCAGGTATTTAATGTAATCCTCCGGTCCGTGATGATACAGTTCAGAAAGCAAAAGCAAATCATTTGTGACCCGTGACATCAGCTTTCCGGTTTTCTCGCGATCAAAAAAACTGAAGGAAAGCTTTTGCATATGTGCGAATAATTCGCTCCGCAAATCACGTTCCATCCGGGCGCCAACCTCATGGCCTTTAAAATCCACAAAATAATTGCCGATGTTTTGCAGGCCAGTTAGAACAAGCATCAGGGCACCTGTCCAATACACTTTTTCGATGTCCAAAGAGATCTCATCAGCCAGAATGTCCTTCGTAATATACCGGACAAGAAGCGGGTAGACGAGTGCAATGGCAGACGTAATCAGCGCACAAAACAAAACGGAAAGAAACAAACGCAGGTAAGGTTTGTAATAGGATAGAAACTTTTTAATTGGAAATCGCATGGTTTACCCCTTTATGAGTGATTCAAAGACACACATACAAGGGGGAGACACTGTTCACTCACTGCTTAAGAATGTGTATCACCCTTATATGGTCGCTGGCGATGGACATGTCTTAATTTTCTCATTTGAACAGCCTCCTTGTTTATCGTTGCTTATATTGTAAACGATTTCTTTAAAGGAAGACATAAATAAAAAGAAAATTGAAAAAAATTATTTTTGCTTGTTGACATCCACCTGTCATGTGGTAAACTTTTTAAAAATGGAACCGGTTCCAAAGAGAAGATTTGATTGAAGGTAAGGTGGGAAAAGTGGCCCAAAAGGTAACCATTTATGATGTAGCGAAACGGGCGGGTGTTTCAAAAACCTCAGTTTCACGTTATTTAGGCGGACGGCTGGAAGAACTGGCGGAAAAAACAAAAAAGAAAATAGAGTCGGCGATTCAGGAATTGGATTACCGGCCCAGTACGGCTGCCAGAGGTTTAAAGGGGAGAAAAAGCTATCTTATTGGCGTCATTATAGCTGATATCCGCAATCCATACAGTACAGCAATATTAAGAGGTGCAGAAGAGATTTCATCGAAAAATGGTTACAGCCTTATGATCTGCAATTCCGATAATGATCCGGAGAAGGAGAAAAATTTTATTCATATGCTTCAATCTCACCGGATCGACGGGCTCATTATTCATACGACGGGTGGAAATAACTCTTCTTTACTGGAAATGAAAGATGATTCCATTCCGGTCGTACTTCTGGATCGAAATATTCCAGAACTGGATATGGATTTTGTGGGCCTGGATAACCGGACAGCAATAAAGGATTCTCTCGAATTTCTTTTGCAGCAGGATTACCAGCGCATCGCGTTTTTTAGTGAACCGTTTCATGAAATCAGCACTAGGCATGAGAGGTATCAGTTCTTTCAAGATGTTTTGAAAAAGAATAATCACGAAAGCTCTGAGGATATTTATATTGTTTCTACAGAAGACAGCTGCCGGTTTAGAAATAAGCTGCTTTCATTTCTTGAAGATGCCAAGGGACAATCAAGAGCCATCTTTACTGTAAATGCACTATTAATGCTGAAAATCGCAAATGAACTTAATACCATGAACATTTCAGTGCCAGATGAACTGTCACTTCTCACGTTTGATAATCCGGATTGGGCGCCTGTAGTTTTTGGAGGAATCACATGCATTGAGCAGCCCACATTTGAAATTGGAGTAAGCGCAATGAATATGGTGCTGGAACGAATCAGGGGAGAAAGGACAACCTCCGAGTCTTTCTTGTATAAAGGTAAATTAATTAAAAGGAATTCCACCCCGCTGATGTAAAAGAGGTCTTATCGCTAGACCCTTTTTTAAACAGAAAAATGGTACCGGTACCATTAAAAAGTAAGCGCATTCAAGGAGTGAAGACATGAATCACATTTATTGTACACAAAATGCATTTGGGAACACTGGGTCTATTTCGCAGGAAGTTGAAGAGATAGCAGTGTGCTTAGCGGTAGCAAATGCCGATGGAATGGAGGTGCGCCGGGAATTGCTTCCTTCGGGGATTTCGTTGGAGGATGCGGGAGAAAGATTAAAGGAACTGAATCTGGACGTTGTTTTTTCCTCACCCGAGCCATTATTCGATGAAAACGGAAAGCTGAACAACAATAACCTTACGTGTCTTCTTCAGGAGGCAACAGCCATGGGGGCTTTGCTGTTAAAAATCCCGCTTGGCCGCTATAAGGGCATGAAGCATGAACTATTTTCTTTAAAACATCTCTTGTCACAGTTCCCAGCGATAACGTTTACCGTCGAAAACGATCAGACCGCTTATGGCGGAGTAACAAAACATTTGGAAGCCTTTTTTCTGGACTGTCAAGATGAAGAAGTTCCTGCAGGGTTCACCTTTGATGTGGGCAACCCAAAATATGTGGGAGAGAATCCGCTTGCTATGTTTAGAAAGTTGGAAGTTTTTATTCGATACATTCATGTCAAACACGTGATCAATGGCATGGGAGGGTGGAAGACAGTCCAGGTTTCACCTGAGCCTTCTGCCGAGATTGATTGGGTGATTGGTCACACTCCTGAAGATGTTCCCATAGCAATCGAATATCCGGTAGATTTTCTGAATGTATCTCAGCATGTATCAAGGCTGCGTAGTGAACGGTTGAGAAGCTGTCAGGAGCAGGTGCAATAAACGTACTGAAAAAAATGATAGTAAAAAGGAGCGTTTAACAATGATGGATTCGATAGCTTCAAAAAAACGGTTTCGCCGTTTGATTCCTTTAGCTTTTATTACGTACAGTCTCGCTTATCTGGACCGTGCAAATTATGGATTCGGTGTAGCTGGAGGGATGGGTGAGGAACTGAATATTACAACTGGAGTTTCTTCCTTTTTGGCTTCTCTCTTTTTTCTTGGATACTTCTTCTTCCAGGTTCCGGGTGCTCATTACGCAGAAAAGCATAGCGCCAAAAAGCTGATCTTTTGGAGCCTTATCCTATGGGGCGGCCTTGCGACTGCTACAGGCATGGCAACCCATGTGGGATGGCTTTATCCGATCCGGTTCCTTTTAGGAGTTGTTGAAAGCGCTGTTATGCCAGCCATGCTTGTATTTTTGAGCCATTGGTTTTTAAAAGAAGAACGCTCAAGAGCCAATACATTCTTAATCCTCGGTAATCCGGCCACCGTATTATGGATGTCAGTTTTATCCGGTTACCTATTAAACTCGTTCAGCTGGAGATGGATGTTTATTTTAGAAGGGATTCCGGCGGTATTGTGGGCATTTATCTGGCTGAAGCTGGTCAACGACCGTCCCAAAAATGCTTCATGGCTTTCAAATAAGGAAAAGAAAGATATTGAAAATGAATTCAATAAAGAACAATCTGCATTAAAACCCGTTAAGAATTATCGTGAAGCGTTTAAATCCAAGGCCGTTATTCTGCTGAGCCTTCAATATTTTGCATGGAGCATAGGGGTTTATGGCTTTGTTATGTGGCTTCCGTCCATCATTAAAAATGCGTCCAACATGGATATTGTTTCAACAGGGTGGCTCTCTTCCGTTCCCTATGTTGTAGCTGTGATTGGCATGCTCGTCCTTTCTCATTACTCTGATAAAACATTGAACCGAAAAATATTTGTATGGACATCACTGCTGATCGGTTCCATTGCCTTTTTTGCTTCGTATCTTATCGGTTCCAGCAATTTCTGGCTGTCCTACTCGCTTCTTGTTATAGCTGGCGGAGCCATGTATGCCCCATACGGACCGTTTTTTGCCATCATTCCCGAGATTCTTCCGCGAAATGTGGCCGGTGGAGCAATGGCCCTCATCAATAGTATGGGAGCACTCGGTTCTTTTGTAGGGTCTTATATTGTAGGGTATTTAAATGGTGTCACCGGCGGACCGTCTGCCTCCTTCATATTCATGGCATCTGCGCTCTTTGTATCGGTTTTGCTGACAATGGCTGTTAAGGCTCCAGCTGCAAATGAGACGAAAAAGAGAATGAAGGTTGCTTCTCAATGAAAATTCAGCTGGCACTCGACCGGATGACCATTCCTGAGGCAATCGAAACCGTAAAAGAGGCAGAGCATTATATCGATTTAATCGAGGTTGGCACATCATTAATTAAGGAATTTGGCGTTGACAGCATTTCTGAAATTAAAAAAGAGTTTCCATTAAAGCCGGTGCTCGCAGATATGAAGACCTTTGATAATGCTGCCTATGAATTTACCATCGCCTTTGATGCGGGAGCCGATATGGCAACCGTCATGGGAGCAGCTCCACTTGTAACGATTGAAACATGCCTGCAGGTCGCTGAGGAAAAACGAAAAGAAGTGATGATTGACCTGCTGAATGTCACACCAGAACAAATGAAAAGGCTCCTAACCTATCAGTCTGCTGTTTTCTGCGAACATGTGAGCAAGGATGAACAGGAGTCGGGCAGTAAAACGAAACAGAATAAGGGAAGGTTGCCCGTAGACCGGCTGGCTCTTGCCGGCGGAATTGCCTTTTCCTCCCTCCCGTTGGCTGCCGATAAAGATCCGGAGATTATTATCGTTGGATCAGCGATTACAAAAGCTGAAAATATACAGGAAGCGGCCAAACAAATCTATACAGCTTTGCAAACGATCAAGACAGGAGAAAACGTATGAATGAATTGAGTGTTATTGTAAAAGAGATGCAAGGCGTTATTGAACAGATTGGAGAAAAAGAGGTTGAGCGCTTTTTTACAGAACTCCAGAAAACAACGAGGATCTTTGTCACAGGCGAGGGAAGATCCGGGTTTATGGCAAAAGCATTTGCCATGCGCCTGATGCACCTTGGGTATAATATGTATGTCGTTGGTGAGACAGTAACACCAGCGGTTGCCGGGGGAGATTGCCTCATTGCCATATCCGGTTCTGGGTCCACTCAGTCCGTGATCCATCAGGCACAGCGGTCAAAGTCAGCAGGCTCCAATGTAGTATGCATTACAGCAAATGAGGATTCTGATCTGGCGCAAGTGGCTGATACATGTATTGTCATTCCGGCAGCCACTAAGAACAGAGGAGAGAAGGAAGCCAAGAGCATACAGCCGCTCAGTTCCCTTTTTGATCAGTGTTTGCATGTTTTTTGCGATGCGGTGTGCCTGAAAAGCAGCACCCGGAGAACATTGAGCCATGAGGAAGTCTTGGCTAAGCATAGCAATACGGAATAAAAAAATATAAAAAGAAAGCTTGAAACATTCAGATAATTGCGGTACACTAGGAACTACAATTTGATACGGATTAGATTTTCTTATCAAGAGAGGTAGAGGGATTGGCCCGATGAAACCTCAGCAACCTTCAGCGATTTCTGCTGAAAAGGTGCTAAGTCCAACAAGTTCTGTAATGAACTTGGGAGATAAGAAGAACGACAATTTGATTATTCAAAAGTCTTCTTCTTAAGAAGGCTTTTTTTATTTTTTCTTTTGACTTTAGGAGGCTGTCATGTATAAACCAGAGACAAAATTAGCTCAAATTGGAAACCGAAGTGAAGACCGCACGGGAACGGTTAATCCGCCCGTCTATTTTTCTACAGCATACCGCCATACCGGAATCGGAGAATCAAGTGGATACGATTATATTCGAACAGGCAATCCCACACGGGAGGTTCTTGAAAAAGCGATCGCCGAACTGGAGGGAGCTGACGCCGGGTTTGCCTGTAGTTCGGGGATGGCGGCTATTGCAGCCATCCTCTCCCTCTTTCAATCAGGTGATGAATGGATTGTTTCCAGTGACTTGTACGGTGGTACCTACCGGCTTCTGGAGGAAGGATATAAAAAATGGGGATTACCCAGTAAATATGTAGACACAGCAGACGTTGCCGAAATTGAACAGGCCATCTCTGAGAATACAAAAGCTATTTTTCTGGAGACTCCGACAAACCCGCTCATGGAAGTATGCGATATTGAAGCCGTTGCCAGCCTGGCCAAGAAACACGGGCTGCTTGTCATCGTCGATAATACCTTTTACACACCTTTGCTTCAAAAGCCGATTGAGCTAGGGGCGGATATTGTCATCCACAGTGCAACCAAATATCTTGGCGGTCATAATGATGTCCTCGCAGGTCTGATTGCTGCCAAAGGTGAGGACTTATGCCAGGAGCTTTCCTACCATCATAATGCCTCGGGAGCGGTATTAAGCCCGTTTGATGCCTGGCTGTTAATGCGCGGGATGAAAACACTGGCCCTCCGAATGAAGAAGCATGAAGAAAACGCAAAGGCCCTGATTCAATTTCTTCAGGATCATGAAGGCGTAGATGACGTCCTTTATCCAGGAAGAGGAGGGATGATCTCCTTCCGGCTGAAGAAAGAAGAATGGGTTCCCCGTTTTCTGAAGTCTGTGAAACTGATTACTTTTGCTGAAAGCCTGGGCGGTGTTGAAAGTCTTGTAACCTATCCTGCAACCCAGACCCACGCCGATATTCCTGAAGAAATTCGTACAGCACGCGGAGTCTGCAACCGGCTTTTGCGTTTATCGGTGGGCATTGAAGACGAAAATGATTTGATAAGCGACCTAAAACAAGCGCTGGACATTGTCCAGAAGGAGGCTGTTATTTATGAGTGACCAATCGTGTCATACCTTTCAAACCAAGCTGCTGCATCATAAACATAAAACCGACCCGGCGACCGGCGCGGTGAGTGTGCCTATGCATCTGTCCTCCACGTTTCATCAGGACGATATCGATCAATTTGGAAAATATGATTATGCACGGTCGGCCAATCCGACAAGGGAAGCGCTCGAACAGCAAATTGCAGATCTTGAAGGAGGATGCAGAGGCTTTGCGTTTGCCTCGGGCATGGCAGCAATCTCCACCTCATTTCTTCTTCTGTCACAAGGCGATCATATGATCATATCGGAGGATGTGTATGGCGGTACGTTCCGTATGGTCACGCAGGTGCTTTCAAGACTGGGAATCACCCATACCTTTGTGGACATGACAGACCTTTCCGCAGTAGAAAAGGCAATCCAGCCCAACACAAAAGCCTTTTACATTGAAACGCCATCCAACCCGCTTTTAAAAGTGACCGATATTCAGGCGGTCAGCGAATTGGCAAAAGAGGTTGGCGCGTTAACCTTTGTGGATAATACCTTTTTAACACCGGCTCTCCAGCAGCCTTTGTCGATCGGGGCGGATATTGTTCTTCATAGTGCTACCAAATTCCTTGCCGGCCACAGTGATGTGGTTGCCGGCCTGGCCGTGGTAAAAGATGAAGAATTGGCCGAGCGCCTTTACTTTTTGCAGAACTCGTTTGGTGCTGTGCTAGGTGTCCAGGATTGCTGGCTTTTAATGAGAGGGCTGAAAACGTTATACGTACGCCTCCGCCACTCTGCAGAAGCAGCAGGGAAACTAGCAGACTATTTAAACGGACACCCGCTGGTCAAAAAGGTCCACTATCCGGGGTTAAAGGAGCATCCAGGCTACTTTGTACAGCGGAGCCAGGCAGAGGGGCCAGGTGCGGTCTTCTCATTTGAACTGGAAAGCGAACAGCTGGTGCGGCCATTAACTTCCAATCTTCAAATTCCGGTTTTGGCGGTGAGCCTTGGCGCGGTGGAGTCGATTTTATCGTATCCGGCAAAAATGTCACACGCCGCTATGCCTGAAGAGGAAAGAAGAAAGAGGGGAATTTCAAATACTCTGTTCCGATTCTCTGCAGGCTTGGAAGACCCCGAAGATTTAATTGCAGATTTTGAATTTGCTTTGGCACAAAGCACTATACACACGCTTGCAAGATAAGCGTTATTGAAGGGAAAACGAGTCTTCGTTTAAAAGACTCGTTTTTTGTTTTTTTTTAAAACTTTGTGCATTCTCTTTACCCCAATTTTTCCTTCCATCAAAATAAAGACTTTTTTCGCCGGAAAGGGGTTCCTGGACAGGAATTCCTCTTTTTTGTATGTGAGATGTCTATACCATTTTAAGTATTTGTACATAAAATAAACAGACACTCATACAGAAAGGGAGCACAGCATGAAAGACGCATCCTACCTGCCTTTTTGTGCAGAGGATTTCCTGCAAAACGTTCAAGCCGGGGATACTCACTTTTTTGTCTTCCGGGGCTCAACCATTCCGGTGAGACTGACATTTATATCGTATAACTCGGTGACCAACTGTATCACAGCATCCCTTGAAGAGGGAAGAAATCTTATATTTGACTGCAAATATGTGGCTGCAGTCTTCTAAAAACCTCCCAGATTCCGAGACGAATCGGTTCCGGGAGGTTTTTATTATTCAAGCAAGAGAAAAATCAGTAGAGAAAAGGTACAAGTTTGCTTGTGCTCTTTCGATATTGCAAAAAAGCGGTACCGTATTTTTCTTCGAGGTGCTGGTCGAGCATGGGGATATTATAGAAAGTAAATAAAATAAACAGGGCAGCAGGAATGAAAAGTGCCCACAGGTTCCAGGTTAACATAGCCAGCGCCAATACCCACAGGCAATCGCCAAAATAGTTCACATGCATGGAATAGCGGAACAGTCCGCCAGTATACAGTTTTCCGTGATTGGAAGGATTCTTTTTCCAGCGGTCCCGCAGCCATTCGGAATAAGTGTTAATAAACGAACCCAGAAAAAAGATCAGAACAAAGGATATATCCCAAGCATTTAAGGGCTTGTTAGTAAAAAGGCTCAGTAGAGGAATGAGCAGATAATAGATGGCAAAGGCAAAAGGTACGGTAAATGCTTCTTCCCACGGGAGGGGCCTTTTTAAAAAATAAAAAATCGTAAAGATCATTCGGATATAGGTGAGAACAATTAAGAATAACATCAGACCATTGCGGCGTTCATCGCCATGGGGAAGGTTCCAGTTCAACCAGCTGTTCATTATGGCAGGTCCATTATACAAAAGCAGCCAGCATGCAGCGATAAGAATGAGGGTTTCCAAACCCATTAGGACGAGTCGGGGATACAACGAATGGAGCTGGTGGTCATACAATTTATTCATTGATAAACCTCCGAATTTTAAAATTTGAATATATTGTATTTCATATTTTAAGTATAAGGCTGCACCTGAATAAAATCTACATAATTTTGAAATTTCATGATTCTGTATTTCAAAATGGAGTATAATGAGAAGGAGGTGATGGTGAATGGATGGATTTACCCGTCGTACGGAACAGAAAAAAAAGATCATTCTGGATGTTGCATTTGAGAAATTACAAAACCAAAATTATAAAAAGGCAACGATAAAAGAAATAGCCAAAATGGCTGGTGTTTCCCAAGTGACCATCTATAATTATTTCGGCAGCAAGGATCAGCTTCTTTTTGAAGCACTTGAGAGGTTGATGAATCAGAAGCTTAATAAGTATGAACAAGCGATGAAAATGGAGGGGAATTATCCAAAGCTGGTAAGTCATATCATGGCTGAGGAAATGAAGTTTGTAAAGGTAATTATGGAGGGCATCAATCAGTCAGCGGAGATCGAGTGGATGCAAGAAAAAATGAAAGACTTTCAGAATTCACATTTGATTCCCTTCATGATAAAACTTATCAAACAAGGAATTAGAGAGGGATTCATTTCTCCTCATTTATCTGAAGAAGAGCTGCTGTTTTATTTTGGCATGTACCAAAGGGAATTAAGCCGGCTGTATGTAGAAAAAGGCGAGACTAAATCTCTAATTAGTGAAGAAACGTTTATTCATTTCTTCTTTAATGGACTAACAGGAGGAATTACAATGAAAAGTAAAAATATGTCCGATTTTTACAATCATTTAGATAAATAGTGTTCTAGAATAGAGATGTACGATATGAGAACGAGATTTCAAGGAGGTGTGCAGGTTTCCTTTGATCAAGAGTTTCTGGATTTACTGATCGTTTAAGAAAAGTAAACGGAAGGAGTCTGGTAATGAAATCAATAACAAAGAACGCGCAGTATATGGCACTTGCTTTGGGATTGACGCTCACCTCAGTAACAGGTGTGCTCCCTTTATCAGAGGCTGCCCCTGTATCCGCCTCATCCGATGACTTGCAGAATACTGTGGCTTACCACGAGGTGACGGCCTGGATGCTGAATGTCCGTGCCGAACCAAATGCGCATTCACATATAATCGGTGTGCTCCATAATGGAGAAGTTGTTGGAGTCGAAGGGTATATTGAGGATACTAAATGGGCCTTGATTGATTACGACAAAGGTGAAAATGCGTTTGTTAACTCTAGTTATTTGAAGATAACATTAAGCACAGTCAAAACGACTGCCAATTTGAATTTGCGGGAAGATGCAAAAATGAGCGGGAAGATATTGGCTGTAATCCCTAAAGGAACAAAACTAACAAATGTACGGTGGGGATTCGGAGACTATCAAAAGTGGGCTTATGTTACGTATAAAGGTTATACCGGCTGGGTTTATGACTCCTATCTCTATCCCAATGATACGATAGGATAGGTCTGTGCGATAAAAGGTAGGGGCCTTGGTCAAAAGAAAAGTGTACGTACCAGTTTTCAGTAGGAAAACTGGTTTTTTTTATTAAGCAAAAATCAATATTCGGTTTATAGTCAGTTATCTGGAAATCCGAATGAAAGCGCTATAATTCATACTGAAAAGGTGGATGGCAGACGATGAATCGTACTAATGGTCAGCCCCATCTGTTCAGATAACATAGGATTAAGACAAGGGAAAAAGTGGTATGTACTTAGAGCACGCAATAACAACAATAGGAGGAATAAAAAAGATGGCAACTAGTTTAACAGATACAACTACTCTACATAATGGAGTAAAAATGCCGCGCTTCGGGTTGGGTGTTTTTAAAGTAAAAGAAGGAGAAGAAGTAATCGAATCTGTAAAAGCTGCAATTAAAAATGGTTATATCAGTATTGATACGGCAGCAATTTACGGAAACGAAGAGGGAGTAGGGCAAGCGATCAGAGAATCGGGAGTTGCTCGTGAAGACCTGTTCATCACAACAAAGCTATGGAACAGCGAGCAAGGATATGACTCGACATTAAAGGCATTCGAAACAAGCATGGAAAAACTCGGTCTGGAATATCTGGACCTCTATCTTATTCACTGGCCTGGAAAAGATAAATATAAAGATACATGGAAAGCGTTTGAAAAGCTGTATAATGACGGAAGAATAAAGGCAATTGGGGTAAGCAACTTCCAGGTTCACCATTTGGAGGATTTGATGAGTTCATGTGAAATCAAACCGATGGTTAATCAGGTGGAATATCACCCGCATTTAACCCAGAAAGAGCTTCATGCGTTCTGCAAAAAAAATGAAATCCAATTGGAAGCATGGTCACCGCTTAAACAGGGACAGCTTTTGGAAGATGCTACACTGAAAGAAATTGCCGATAAGCACAATAAAACGGTAGCTCAGGTGATCTTGCGCTGGGATCTGCAAAATGAAGTGGTAACCATTCCAAAATCAACAAAAGAACACCGTATTATTGAAAATGCTGATGTATTCGATTTTGAATTAAGCAGTGAGGATATGGAGCGAATTGATGGGTTGAACCAGGACAGCCGTGCTGGTACGCATCCGGACCATATGACTGTTGGCTTCGAATAAAACGTGCAAAGGATGACCTGCTGCAGGTCATCCTTTTTATTTTTCATATTGAAATATCTTTTAGTCACTATCAATTCACTCGCGGGAATAATTCATTGTACAATCCGTATCTTCGAGATCAATTTGAATGGTTGTATGCTCAATATGAAATTGTTCCTTCAACAGCTGATTCGCCTTTTTCAACAAGGTTTGCTGATGTTCCTCTGAGTCCGCCACGAGGTGACAGCTGAGAGCGGGAAAATCTGAAGAGATCGACCATACATGAAGATCATGGACTTGCTTCACTTCAGGAATCGAAAGCAATGCCTGTTTGATCTCCTCAAAGTTAATATTTTGAGGTGTTCCTTCCATTAATATGTGAACAGATTCTTTCGTCACTCTCCAGCCGCTGATCAGGACCAGAATTGCTACAATAATGCTTGCGATGGGATCTGCCAGATTCCAATTGAAAAACATGATGAGAAGGGCAGCCGTGATTGCGCCGACGGATCCGAGCATATCCCCAAGTACGTGAAGAAAAGCACTTTTAACATTCAGGTTTTCATCTTTGTCGCCCTTCATGAGGATGTAGGCTGCTGCAATGTTTACAATCAAACCGATGATTGAAATAATAAGCATCCCTTTACTGATGACTGAAGGGGGATTCAAGATGCGCTGATAGGATTCCCAAAAGATATAAATGGCGATCGCTAACAGAGCAATTCCGTTGATAAATGCCGCTAAAATTTCAAAACGCCGATAACCATACGTTTTTGACTGGGAGGATGACTTTTGGCCATAGGTCAAGGCCAGGTAGCTTAATCCAAGAGCTGCCGCGTCACTTAACATATGCCCTGCATCTGATAGTAACGCCAGGCTGTTGGTCATTATACCGCCGGCAATCTCCACGACCATATAAGCTGTGATCAGAAAGAATGCCCATTTTAATGCCCTTTTATTGTTCGTACCATGATGGTGATGTCCATGAGTTTCCCCATGGCTGTGAGAATGAGCCATAAATGCACCACTCCTTTTTATCTATATATGAATATATGCTCATATATATTGTATAAGAACATCTTTTACCGCGCAATGATTTTCCTTTATTTTGTATACTTTTCCCCATATTTCTTATGAAATGCGGAATAGATGCACAGTTTATTCATTATAGTTAAAGAAAAGAGAAAAGCAGCATATCAGATTGCAGCATTTACAGAAGGATATCATTCGTTTACAATATGAGTAGTTATTCATATAGGTTGAAGTGGTTAGGAGATGATATATATGGATGAACACGAAAAAGCGATTATAGAAAGTGAACATTTGGATGAGGAAACTCTTTTTGTAGCCTCTCAAACCTTTAAGGCGCTTTCTGACCCTACGCGAATACGAATTCTTCACCTGTTATCACTTAAAGAATCTTCAGTGAATGAAATAGCTGAAAAGCTTTCATTATTACAATCAACTGTTTCACATCAATTGCGGTTTTTGAAAAATCTTCGCCTTGTAAAATTCAGAAGAGCAGGAACAACCCTGTTTTATTCAATTGATGATGATCATGTGATTACATTGTTAAACCAGGCAATTCATCATGCATGCCATGATTGAACCTTTACTTAATACACTGTGTTGACACTCTTATTCGTATTGAACATATAATGAATTATATATGAATTACTGCACATATAAGCATAGATGAAAAGATTCATGGCCAGAGGGGAGTGAACCAAGTGAATGATCAACATAAAGAGTTTTTATTGGAAGGTTTGGATTGTGCACATTGCGCCTCCAGGATTGAAAATGGTGTCCGGGAACTTGAAGGAGTATCATCCTGCAGTGTCAATTTTGTAACCAAGACATTAAGAATGGAAACGGAACAGGGGATAGATATTCCTGTAATTCAAAATACAAGGGAGCTTATTCAATCGATTGAGCCTCATATAAATGTGGTTGATCGGCGGAAGACAAAGCAAAATCCTGTAAGGAATTTCTATCTGGAAGGCCTGGACTGTGCCAATTGTGCAGCAAAAATAGAGAAAGAAGCCGCTGGTCTTCCGGGTGTAAGCCTTTCAAGCCTGGATTTTGTTTCGAAAACGTTGCGTATAAAAACGGATCCGACAGCAACGGAAAAAAACGATTTGTCAGCTGAAATCGTGCAAATCGTCAAACGTCTGGAACCGGGGGTTAAGGTGGTACAGCAATCTCCTCACTCCAGAAGCGAGAAATCACAAGAAGATGGGACAAAAAATGCGGTCATGTTAACACGCATTGGTGTGGGGGCCGTTTTAACTGCAACTGCTGCATTTGCTCCACTTAACCAGTGGCTGGAGTTTTCCCTCTTTCTTGCCGCCTACCTGATTGTTGGCGGAGATATCCTGCTTAAGGCCATCCGTAATATTACTCGGGGCCAGGTCTTTGACGAAAACTTCCTGATGTCATTGGCAACGGCTGGTGCTTTCGCTGTTGGCCAGTTCCCCGAAGGAGTAGCCGTCATGCTGTTTTACCAGGTTGGTGAATGGTTTCAGAGCCTGGCGGTCAACCGGTCGCGGAAATCAATACGAGCGCTCATGGATATCCGGCCGGACTATGCCAATCGCAAAGTGGGGAACAAAACAGAGCGTGTATCACCTGAAGACATACGGACAAATGAAGTAATTATTGTTAAACCGGGTGAAAAGGTCCCGCTGGACGGTAAAATCATTGAAGGAGAGTCCATGGTGGATACTTCAGCGCTAACCGGCGAATCGGTCCCGAGGAAAGTGAAGCCGGGCAGTGATTTGTTAAGCGGGACAATCAATAAAAATGGAGTGCTAACCGTAGAAGTAACAAAGGAATTTGAAGATTCCACGGTATCTAAAATTTTGGACCTTGTTCAAAATGCAAGCAGCAAAAAGGCGCCAACGGAAAATTTCATTACAAAATTTGCGAGGTATTACACTCCTGTTGTGGTTATTACAGCTGCTGTTCTTGCGTTCCTGCCTCCTGTTCTCATCCAGAGTGCTTCGTTTTCAGACTGGATTTACAGAGCCTTGGTCTTTTTGGTCATTTCTTGTCCTTGTGCGCTCGTTGTTTCCATTCCCCTCAGCTTTTTTGGCGGTGTGGGAGGAGCTTCAAAAGCTGGTATTCTTATTAAAGGAAGCAACTATCTTGAAGCATTGAACGATGTGAAATATGTTCTGTTTGATAAAACAGGGACGTTAACAAAAGGCGTTTTTAATGTGACAAGGATCCAACCGGAAAATGGATTTTTAAGTGATGAATTGCTTGCTTATGCTGCTGCAGCAGAAGCGCATTCCAACCATCCCATTGCTGTTTCTATCCGCGCCGCGTATGGGATAGAAATTCAGCCTGACCAGATAGAGGGTTATAACGAGATTTCCGGACATGGCATTGAGGCAACCGTAAAGGGGAAAGAGGTTTTTGCCGGAAATGAAAAATTAATGAATCAAGAGAAAATAGCTTTTACGAAACCTGAAGCTGACGGTACAATTGTCCATGTGGCAGTTAACCGGGTTTATGCCGGATACTTGGCCATTTCAGATGAAGTGAAAGAGGATGCAGCATCGGCTATTAGAATGTTGAAAGAACTTGGAATCAAGAAGACAGTCATGCTGACTGGGGATTCCAAAACCGTTGGTGAACGCGTGGGACATCAATTAGGATTGGATGAGGTGCATGCCGAACTGCTTCCCCACGAAAAAGTGGCGCAAGTTGAAAAATGGGATGCCCGGAAACTTAAAAATGAAAAGCTGATATTTGTTGGTGATGGCATTAATGATACACCTGTACTCGCCCGGGCGGATATCGGAATGGCCATGGGAGGATTGGGGTCAGATGCGGCGATTGAAGCAGCTGATGTGGTTATCATGACAGATGAACCCTCCAAAATTCCTGAAGCCATAAAAATAGCGAAACGAACAAGAAGAATCGTTTGGCAAAATATTATTTTTGCATTAGGGGTCAAAGCGATCTTCCTCACATTGGGGGCCTTTGGAATTGCCACCATGTGGGAAGCCGTATTCTCGGATGTCGGTGTAACCCTGATTGCCGTTTTGAATGCCATGCGTGTCTTGAATGTTAAAAACAGCGCATAATGAAAAACAACCTGCCAAATTTTCGGCAGGTTGTTTATGATTACAGTCCCTTTTCATTAAGATGTGAATAGTATAGAGATATATTAAATTTCTTACAAATTTATTGATTCAACAGGCTGAATGTAGTATTGTTGATTCAACCTATTTCTTCAATAAGAAAGGACTGTTCTGATCTGTTTGCTTATTCGCATAAAGTGATGGCGCACCACATTCAATCACATGTCAGAGAAAGCGTTCAGTATGATTTAAATAAGTCGATGTTTACCTGGGCCAATATGAAGCCCGACTTCATCCCGGAACTTGCCAAACGAAAGCATTATATAGAAGAAAGCTTTGAATTTGTTGTTGATAAAATTGTGGCTTTGCTGGAAACTCCCGCATCTGATTTGCTCGATAAGCAAAAGCGGAGATGGCTTGAAATCGAAATGGGCGTCATTTGCCACTTCGTTACCGATTTCTTCTGTGTTCCCCACAACCAGCGCTGGGAATTTAAGCATGCGATGATTCCCCATGTGAAATATGAAAGAGCATTGGATAAAAAGGCCAGGATGCTCAACAGTATTAACTGCTTGACATTGCCTGAAATCAAAGAGTATTCCAAGGAAAGCGTTAGTTTTTTCCTTGATGAGCTGCTTTATGAGTATGAGCAAAAAAAGGATTATAAACGGGATATGGTTTATTCCATCAGTGTCTGCAGTGCGATCTGTACCTTTATCCTGGAAAAGATTTATTTGAATGACTTTGGCAAAACAGCATAAGATAACCAAACTCCAAGTGGATTCAGCAGAATTCCCTTGGGTTTTTTTGTTTTTACAATTAGGAAAAGACCGGCTGATCAAAGCCGGTCTTCTTGCTGTTTTAAGAGGTTTTTAAAATCAGGAAGGAGGGGTGCTGATTTCTGAATTCGGTTTCCCATTCAACCGGCAACTGGCTCCAGTGGCGTTCCCCAGCGTTTAACCGGTACATTCCAAAATTATTGAAGGCATAGAAGCATCCCGGGTCTTTTTGATCCGCTGCCAGTGCTGCGAGATAAGCTCCTTCACATTCCACACCGTCACTGAGCTCCTCCCATTTTTGATCTCCTTGTTTTCTGTATATGGTAGAAAAAAGTGAAGCGTGATGCCCGGTGGAAGGACTGGCTGCTGCGGCAACAAGCTTTTCATTCGGATCATGTGGATGGAGGACCATGTTGTAAAGGTAAGGATGTTCTTCCAGCCCTTCACTGTCATAGTTCCAGGTTTCTCCATCGTCGTGGCTTTCCGCATAGGAATGTCCTTTTATCATGAAGCCATCGCCGCAAGCTGCATACAGGGTTCCCGGTTGATTTGGATGGGCGAGTAGTGTGTGTGCATCCAACGGACTGCCGAACGGACGGTCTTTCCATGTATGCCCCCCGTCAAATGAACGGATCAATGCTCCAAATTCGATGGAAACAGAAACAGCGGAAGGATCCGTATAGCTTGGCGTAATCCAGCGAACATGGCTTGTGTAAGGCCTGGGAGGAAACTGCCAATTGACCTTCGACTTCAAATTTTGCACAGACTTACATTCACGCCATGACTCTCCCTTATCCTCCGAGTAATAAATGGCGGATGGTTCCGTTCCTGCCCACACGTTTCCTTCCTTATCAGGTTGAGAGGCAACAAACGTAACATGTGGAGACCGTATTCCTTTTCCATGATCAGGTTGATGGTAAGAAGTCACTTTACCGATGGCAGTCCAGGTTTCCCCGCCGTCTATACTTCTCCATAATCCATGCCCAAAGGTCGAACAGTAGATAAGCATAGAATTTAAAGAATCAATCGCAAGGTGAGTGGGCTGGGTGCCGTGCAAACGGGATTCAGAGGAATAAGCGCCGTTTTCCTCTTTTACGATCAGAAGTCTGTCTTCGAGTCCCAAGAAAAAGGTTTTCATTAATATCTCTCCTAGAATAATAGTGTATGAAGCTGCCATTGTTGTTTTACCTAAAAGAAAATGAAGTAAACATCTTCCAGAAGGACAGCGTAGCGGAAATATTGTTTCACAAATCCCTCAAATTGGGGATACACAGCATTGTTTTATTTATGGCAAGATAGTAGGAAAGACGATCTATATTCATTAAAGCGGGGGATAGGATGACTTACAAACAAATCAAATGGCTGATTTTAATGCTGCCCACACTTTCAATCGGTGCCTGGGAGTATTTGCGGCACACCTTATTAATGCCTTATCTGTCGATGGAAATGGGGAATTTCTTATCGCCCCTCATTGTTTTTGGAGTCACTGTCATCTTTTTGGTCAAGCTGTTCAAGCGGCTGGAACAAATTCAATCGGAATTGAATGAAGAACGGTCCCAGAAAACGGCATTGCAGGAACGGGCAAAAATAGCTCGTGAGCTGCATGATGGAATGGCACAATCCCTGTTCCTTTTATCCATAAAAATAAATAAGCTGGGGAGGCAGGCAAATCTCGCTCACAATCCTCATTTTATAAAAATGAAGCAAACCCTCCATCATATTCACGAGGACACGAGACAGGCCATCAATAATTTGCGGTCACCGCTTGTGGAAACCAATTTCAATTGGACAGAAGCGTTGCTGAAGTATATCAGTGGGGTGGAAAAGGAACATCAGCTGCAGGTGGAGTTGAATTGGAAGATTAACGAAGCGCTGCTTTCAACCAAAGAAAAAGTTGAACTGTTCGCATGCATTAAAGAAACATTGATTAATGCCATTAAACATGCAAGCACAAAACAGGTGTTGATGGCGGCGGAAGAACAAGCGGGAGGATGGCTGCTGACCATTCGAAACCAAACCGAAAAGGAATCTTTGCCGGAATCGTCACAGGGTTACGGACTGCAGATTTTAAAAGACAGGGCGGCTGCCATGGGCTGTTCATTGGCCATATCCATCGATCATGGAGAGATGTGTGTTTCTTTTCGTAAAGGAGTGTTGCAGGATGGCAGAGCCAATCCGTCTGCTGCTGGTGGATGATCACCAGCATGCAAGGGAAGGAATACAGGAATTGCTGGAGGAATATGAGGAATTCACCATTATAGGCGAAGCAACAAATGGCCTTGAAGCAATTGAACTGACAGGAGCTTTACAGCCGAATCTCGTCCTGATGGATATTCGGATGCCGGTGATGGACGGTTTGGAAGCAACCAAATTGATTAAGTTTAAGTACCCCAAAGTTAAAGTGGTCATCATGACCGTTTCAGATGAAATCACGGACCTTTTTGAGGCGATAAAGAGAGGAGCACAGGGCTACTTATTGAAAAACCTGGATGCTAATGAGTGGTACAGCTATTTGCGCGCGTTTGCGGTTGACGAAGCTCCCATGTCCCAAAATATGGCGAATCGGATTCTGGATGAGTTTACAAATATCAGGAAAGAAAAAACACCAACACCGTTGTCGGACCGTGAATTGGAAGTGTTGCAGCTTGTTGCTAAAGGTAAATCAAACCGTGAAATTGCCCAGGCTTTTTTCATTTCGGAGCATACCGTGAAAAGCCACCTGAAAAACATTTTAAATAAACTCCACCTTGATAACCGAGTACAGCTGACGAGCTATGCTTACAGCAAGGGATGGATTGAATAAACGAAAAAAATCAGACACAGTGTCTGATTTTTTTATTTCACACTAAATTCTTTTTTAGGCATGGTGTGCATCCCCCGTGCCGTCACATGGG
Source organism: Fictibacillus fluitans (assembly GCF_030418125.1). Lineage (GTDB taxonomy): Bacteria > Bacillota > Bacilli > Bacillales > Fictibacillaceae > Fictibacillus_C > Fictibacillus_C fluitans. The sequence goes on from NZ_JAUHTR010000010.1 coordinate 109,915, forward strand.
AAATAACCACATATTTGCCTGGCTTTAAATCATGAGTTTTCAACGTATAAATGCCATTCTTACCCTCTTTTATTTCGACCTTTTGATGTTTTTTCTCACCGGAACGCCACCATTCAAAAAGGACTTCATCCGCAGCATTAACCGGTTCACCATTTTGGCTGACGGCCGCCTTGATTGCAGGATGATTATTCCCTGAGATGGTAAGTTCTACTTTCACCGGCTGTGCCTCTTCCTCATTTTGTATCGGGTTTTCCTTAACAGCTTGGTTTGCTGCCGCTTTCGTATCCTTTACGATTTCATCAAAGGGGACATTTTGAACTCCATCATATCTTCTCAATACTTTCCCTTTTGAATTGACCAGGTAAATGGAGGTGCCATGGATAAATTGATCGGATGTGGGATCTGCCGAAACAGCAGCTTTGAACGAATCTTTGGCGAAGTTTTCGATTTCGTCTTGTGAATATCCGGTTAAAAAATGCCAATTGGTGAAGTCGCTATTAAATTTCTTGCCGAATGACCGTAATTGTTCAGGCGTGTCCCTTTTTGGGTCAACGCTGAACGAAACGATTTCAGCGGTTATCTTTTCACCCACCAGCATCTGCTGAAGTTTAGCCATATGGGCAGTCATTGGCGGGCATACCGTTTTGCAATTGGTAAATATAAAGTTGGTGAGCCAAACCTTTCCCTTTAATTGTTCAATGGAAAAAGGCTTACCCTCTTCATCTGTATATGTAAAAGAATCTACCTTCCAATTTAATGAATCGTTTGCTTTTACATCTTTACTTTTATCCATCTTCATATTCTCATGCTCTTCCTGGCTGCTGCATGAGGCAAGCAACAAGAACAGGAGAGCGGACAACAGCAGGCATGCTGTACTTCTTTTTTTCAAAATGTTTCCCTCCCTTTTCCACACACATGAATCTATCATTTCATAATCCGCTGTCAGTTTGTATCCCTCTTTCGGGTGAAAGCAGCTATAAATGAACATTTAACTGCTGGTCATTGGAATCTTACTCTTTTCGTAAGCATACATTATAGCCAACCGCTGGCTATACGTCTGACCGGAGTGATGAACAATGAACAGACCGGCTAAAGTAATAAAGGAAATCGAACGGCGTGCACACCGGCTGCTGAAACTTCAGCAGCCAGACGGCTCATGGTGCTTTAGTTTTGAAAATGCCCTCCTGACGGATGCCTATATGATTATTATGCTACGGACACTGGAATGGGATGACGAGCTGCTGATCAGGCGTCTGACAAGACGATTGTTAGCCAAGCAAACAAAGAGCGGAGCATGGAAAGCCTATCCTGATGAAAAAACAGGCAATTTGTCTGCTACATCGGAAGCCTATACAGCGCTGCTTTATTCCGGGTTTATTTCTCGTGATGAGATAGCAATGAAAAAAGCGGCAAAGTTTATAAAAGACAGCGGCGGGCTGAAAAAGACAAGCCTATTAACAAAGGTCTTCTTCGCATTTAACGGAATTTATCCATGGCCGGAGCGAGAGGTGGATCCAGCCAAACTGTTTCGGATCATGAAGAAAGTGAGAATGAATTTTTTTGATCTGGGAAGCTATGCAAGGGCCCACTTTGCTCCGGTATTGCTTGGGATGGCAGAAAAGTTTCAGGTGCAAAACAGCAGAAAGCCTTGTCTCGATCATTTGTTTACAGAAGAAGACTGTAAAAAGGGGAGTGGAAAAAAGAGTACTAAACGTCCGGGGTATTCTCTCCATACTGCTTTTCTGGAAAATTACATACTGAAGAGAATTGAAGATGATGGAACTCTCCTGAGCTATGCAACTTCTACTTTTCTTATGATTTACGGGCTTCTGGCGGTCGGGTATAATCCCAACGATCCTGTCATTCGGAAGGCAATTACCGGCCTGATTAGTTTGGTTCACCCGGCTGGAAAAACCTTTCATCTCCAAAACTCGCCGCCAACGGTGTGGGATACTTCTCTTGTAAACTATGCGCTGCTGACTGCAGGAATTTCTCCTTCCTCCTCACAAATGAGGAATAGTATGAGTTTTATACAGAACCATCAGCAAACCCGTATGGGAGACTGGCAATACCACAATCCAGATGTCATGCCAGGCGGCTGGGGATTCAGCAAAAGTAACACCATCCATCCGGACATCGATGATACACAGGCTGCGTTGCGTACGATGTTCTCTTACGCAGAGGCAGATAAGACTATCCAGAACGCCTACAAAAGAGGTGTTGGATGGCTTCTTTCCATGCAAAACAAAGATGGAGGGTGGCCGGCCTTTGAAAAAGACACCAATAAAAGCTGGATGGCGAAACTGCACATTGAAAATGCAGGAGATGCCTTAACCGATCCTTCGACAGCTGATTTAACGGGACGGACACTCGAATTTCTCGGAAACTATGAAGGCATGCGCCTGCCGACTTCCAACATTCAATCTGCTGTTTACTGGCTGAAGCAACATCAGGAAAGCAATGGTTCCTGGTATGGACGCTGGGGCATCTGCTATATTTACGGGACATGGGCAGGTGTAACAGGACTCGCGGCAGCAGGCTTGCGGCCAAAGGATCCTGCCATTCAAAAGGCGGCAGAGTGGCTCTCTTCCATACAGAATCCAGATGGAGGATGGGGCGAATCCTGTAAAAGTGATATTGAGAAGTACTATTGTCCCCTCCTATACAGCACGGTTACTCAGACGGCATGGGCTGTTGACGCCCTGATTGCAGCAAGCCCGACACCAACCCATTCCATCAAAAAAGGGATTGATTTTCTTCTGCATCGCGAAAATTATCATGGCAAACAGGTATCCTACCCCACCGGGGCCGGACTGCCAGGAACATTTTATATGTATTATTACAGCTATAATCATATCTGGCCTCTGTTGGCACTGTGCCATTACAGGGATAAATACAGAGAATAGAAGAAAGCTGATTACCTAATGGGGAATCAGCTTTTTTGTATGATGATAATAAAAGTCCAAAAAATAGATTGTGTCTCCTGATTATTGGTGATAATATAGGAATTAACCTAAATAGTATGACACATTAAAGAAAATGTAATTAAAAGTATAACACATTTATTTAAAAGAGAGCAGAAAAACTCATAGGATAGGAGATTCAATTTGGATACAAAGAAAATCGTCTATGTGGTTTCAGACTCAGTTGGGGAAACGGCAGAACTGATGGTAAAAGCAGTCGCTGCGCAATTTAATGGGGGTGACATTGAAATTCAAAATGTTTCTTTTATTGAAGATATCCAGGATTTAAAAAATGTAATTTCTGTCGCCAAATACCGAAATTCAGTGATTGCCTATACCATTGTGGTTCCCTTTTTGAAACAGTATCTTGACCAACGGGCGCAGGAAGAAGGAATTATTGCCATTGACCTCATGAAGCCGCTCATGCACGCCTTCTCCGAAAAATTTCATAAGGAGCCGGTATATCAGCCGGGGCTGCTCCGGAAGATGGACGAAAACTATTTTCGCAGAGTGGAAGCCATTGAATTCGCCGTTAAATATGATGACGGGCAGGATACACGGGGTCTTTCCCGGGCGGATATCGTATTGGTGGGCGTGTCCAGAACATCGAAAACGCCGCTTTCCATGTATTTGGCCAATAAAAGGTTCAAGGTGGCCAATGTTCCTTTAGTGCCCGAAGTAGAGCCTCCGGATGAGGTTTTTACCTTTAAGAAGAAATGTATAGGCTTAATCATTACGCCTGATAAGCTGAATGAGATTCGGAAGGAACGTTTGAAGAATCTAGGATTAACGGTAAGAGCCCATTATGCGAACTTGGAGAGAATTATGGAAGAATTGGATTATGCCGAAAAAATCATGAAGAGAATCGGCTGCCCGGTGATCGATGTTTCCAATAAGGCGGTTGAAGAGACGGCAGATTTAATTTTGGCCATGCTAAAAAAGGAGAGGAGCTGGATATCATGACGCAATTCGTATATCTGTTTGACGAGGACGGGAAAAAAGGAAAAGAGCTTTTGGGCGGAAAAGGGGCCAACCTTGCAGAAATGACGCGCATTGGACTCCCGGTTCCATACGGGTTCACCATATCAACGGAGGCTTGCAATGCTTATTACCAGGCAGGGAAACGTCTTCCCTCCGAGATGAAAAGGCAAATCGAGACAGCTCTTGGTCATCTTGAAAAAAGGACAGGAAAGAAATTGGGCGATACCAGAAACCCTCTGCTTGTTTCCGTGCGTTCAGGTGCTGTTCACTCGATGCCGGGAATGATGGATACCGTACTGAATTTGGGCATGAACGATCAAACGGTAGAAGCAGTGGCGAGCCTCACGTACAATCCGCGATTTGCGTATGATACATATCGCAGGTTCATTCAGATGTTCAGTGATGTTGTGCTCCAGGTGGACAGCTTTTACTTTGAACAGCTGCTCGAAGAAACCCGCGAAGCAAAAGGTTATGCTGCAGACCCCGAGATGACGGCCGAAGACTGGAAAGAAGTGATCCAAGGCTATAAAGAACTGGTTCGAAAGCACGCAAAAAAAGACTTTCCACAGGATCCCAAGGAACAGCTTCAATTGTCCATATCTGCTGTTTTCGATTCATGGAACAACCAGCGTGCTTTTGTGTACCGCCGGCTTCATAAGATTCCGGATGACCTGGGGACTGCAGTTAATATACAAAGCATGGTATTCGGCAACATGGGCAATGATTCTGGTACCGGTGTGGCTTTTACCCGAAACCCTTCAACCGGTGAAGCTAAGATTTATGGCGAGTATCTGATCAATGCACAAGGAGAAGATGTGGTGGCTGGGATCCGGACACCGCAGCCGATCGCTGCCATGGAAACAGCAATGCCAAAAGTGTATCAGCAGTTTGCTGAAACATGCCAATTGCTTGAGTCTCATTACAAGGATATGCAGGATATTGAGTTTACTGTAGAGAGGGGAAGGCTCTTCATTCTGCAGACACGGACAGGCAAGCGGACCGCACAGGCCGCAATCCGGATTGCGGCGGAAATGGTCCGCGAAAGTATTATTGATAAAAAAGAAGCGATACTGCGCATTGAACCTGAACAGCTAAACCAGCTTCTGCACCGCCGTTTGGATGACGCCAAGGAAAAAAGCGTCATTGCAAAAGGCCTTCCCGCATCGCCGGGTGCGGCTACAGGACAAGTGGTATTTGATGCAGATGAAGCTGAAAGAATGGCGAAAGACGGCAAAAAGGTGATACTTGTCCGTCCGGAAACGACCCCCGATGATATTCATGGAATTGTGGCAGCAGAGGCAACCGTTACCTCCCGCGGCGGGATGACCAGTCATGCGGCAGTGGTGGCCAGGGGTATGGGGAAGGCCTGCATATGCGGATGTGAAGCACTATCCATTAACCTGAAATCACAGCACATTGCTGTAGCTGGAACGACGATAGAAAAAGGCGACGTAATTACCATTGATGGTTCAACAGGCGAGATTATGCTCGGTGAAATTCCTATGATTGATCCGGAACTCTCGGAGGAATTTCAATTGCTTCTTTCATGGGCTGATGAGGTAAGAACATTGGGTGTGCGAGCCAACGCGGATACTCCTGAAGATGCCCAAAAAGCAATGGAATTCGGTGCAGGGGGCATAGGACTTTGCCGCACCGAGCATATGTTCATGGATGGCTCAAGAGTGCCCGTTGTACAGGAAATGATACTTGCCGAAACCTTTGATGAACGGATGAAAGCCCTTGATCAGCTGCAGGTTATGCAACAGGAAGATTTTGAAGGAATTTTTGAAGTCATGAAGGGATTGCCGGTAACCATTCGGCTGCTCGATCCGCCGCTTCATGAATTCCTGCCAGACAAGGAAGAACTTCTTGTGGAAGTGACGAAGCTTCAGCTATCCGGTTCCTCCTCCGACGAATTAATGCAGAAAGAACAACTGCTTCGCAAGGTTCGCAAATTGGATGAATGCAACCCGATGCTTGGACACCGGGGCTGCAGGCTGGGCATGATTTTCCCCGAGATCTATGAAATGCAGGTTAAAGCAATTTTTTATGCCCTTTGCAGCCTGAGGAATAAGGGGATGGACGCTGTCCCTGAAATAATGATTCCATTGGTAGGCCATGTCAATGAATTAAAAGAAATGAGGCAATTGGTGATCAGTGCCGCCTTGCAAATCCAGAAAGAAACCGGCCAGGAATTTGATTACCAAATCGGAACAATGATTGAGGTTCCCCGGGCAGCTCTTACAGCTGACCAGATTGCCCAGGAAGCTGATTTTTTCTCCTTTGGCACCAATGATCTGACACAAACGACTTTTGGCTACAGCCGGGATGATGCGGAAGGGAAGTTTCTTTCCACATATATCGAAAATAAGGTGCTGCCGGAAAATCCATTTGCCACTCTCGATCAGGAAGGAGTCGGCAAACTAGTAGAACTCGGTGTCAAACTGGGACGGGAAACGAAGCCGGGGTTAAAGACAGGGATTTGTGGTGAACACGGAGGGGAGAAAGCATCCATTCTCTTTTGCCATGAGACGGGACTTGATTACGTCAGCTGCTCCCCATATCGCGTGCCGCTTGCCCGGCTCGCAGCTGCTCATGCGGCAATTAAACAAGCGCAAAAACAGGAGAAAAGCAGAGAACTTCTACTTCAAAGATAAAAGAAGCTGTCCAAAACGGACAGCTTCTTCTTTTCTTGATCAGGCAGATCGCTATAAACATTTACAATTTATAATAGACCTTTGCTTCATTTTTACTATGGTGCTGTGCTTGATCATCCTTATCCCATTGAAGCCCTGCACCAATCCAAACACCAATAATAACAAAAAAGGCAATCAAAGGTGAAAGGATGGGTTTTTTATTATTCATCTTTCATCCTCCTTTTTTCCATTTTTGATAGGTTTCCCCGTGAGACAGCTTGTAAACCCATACTGGGATATCTTACAAAAAAGTTTGATGAGGGTTTAGTTGGCAATCGTTTAGGGAAGTCCAAAAAGGTATATTTATACAGCGATTAAGGAGCGATGATGATGTCCAAACCTGTAAACCCTCATAGGTATGGTACAGATAATATCACTATCCACCGTGCAGATCTGCACAAAATACTATTGCAAAATCTGAAGGGAACTCGAGTGGAAACAAGCAAGAAAGCTTTGAATGCTGAACAAAATGAACAAGAGGGTACTCTTTATTTTGAAGATGGAACCAGTGCAAAAGGGGATTATATTATAGCCACAGATGGCATCCATTCCAGGATTCGGAAATCATTAATCCCGGAACCGGTGCCCCGCTATGCTGGCTATACCTGTTGGCGGGGAATCATAAATCATCATTAATTTAATGAAGACACTGTTACAGAAACATGGGGTCCAAACGGCCGATTTGGTATTGTTCCTTTAGCCAACAATAATATATAATGGTTTGCCTGTGTAAATGCAAACGCTCACGATCTGAAAATGAGAGCTATGAAAACAGATGGGCTGCACTCTATTTTTAATGAATATCATGATCCGATCCCTTCCATTATTCAAATGATTGAAGATCAAGCGCTCATCCATAATGATATATTGGACATTACACCAATCCAGAGGTTTGCTTTTGACAGGCTCCTTTTATTGGGCGATGCCGCTCATGCATCCACACCAAACCTGGGACAGGGAGCCGGACAGGCAATTGAAGATGCCATAACCCTCGCCAATTGCCTTAAGAAAAATACGGACGTTAAGGATGCCTTTAAATCGTTTGAAACTAAAAGAATAGAAAGAACTGCAAAAATAATAAAAATGTCAAGAAGAATTGGGCAAGTGGCACAGCTTGAAAACAAAATGATTATAAAGATGAGAAACTTTCTGTTGAAACAGGAATCAGAAGCCACTCAATTGAAACGGGTGGCCTTTTTATATGATGTCGATTTAAGCTGATTTTCATCATTGCAGGATATTCTTTGGTCCATTACATGTGAAAAGGAGGAGCACAAGATGTCGAGACACCTTTACACTCTTTTTCAGCCAATACAAGGTTATGGCCGGGTTGCTTTTTATCATTATTTGGAGTTCAAACCCTCTTTATTGTTAGCTCCTTTTGTTTCTTGTTTTTGGTTGACAGAACCTGCACCTGCCGACCAGAAAAGCAGGCTTATGTGTGTTCCAGAGGTGGATCGGGTTCTGCCAAATGGGTGCAGCGATTTAATCTTCGAACATGACATTTACCGTAATCAGTATAGAACGCTTTATTCTGGGTGCTATGATATGCCTTTTACCATTGCTTATGATTGGAATTTTCCCGTACGGAAGTTTGGAATTCGCTTTTTTCCTGGAGGAGCGCATTCACTTTTCGGCATATCGCTTGAGGATTTCGCTAATTCCCATTCTTATATCGATTCGGTTCTGCCTTTTTGGAAACAAGAGCTGCAATACGAGATTCTGGAAACACCTTCTATCTTTAAGAGAATAGAAATGATTGAAGAATATCTTCTGTGCAAAGCCAGCCAAAATCCAACCCAGCATACCTTAATCAATAATCTTTTATATGATATTTTCAGTGTCAATGGAATAACAAAAGTACAGGAACTGGCCCAAAGAGAAGCAGTCAGCACCAGGCAAATGAACCGGATGTTTTATCAATGGATCGGAACAACTCCGAAAAAATTTTGCGATATTGTCCGGTTTCAGGCAATGATGGAAAAACTTCAGTCACAAGGTATCTATGATGGTCTATCTCTTGCCCTGGATTATGGATACTTTGATCAAGCACATATGATAAAAGATTTTAAACGGCATTACGGTGAATCCCCACTCATTGCTTTTAGAGAATGTAATCAGTAAAAAACAATAAATACACAGATGATAAAAGAGCCTGTTGGAAATTGGTAGGCTCTTTCTTTTATCCTTTAATATTTCCATTTTTGCAGAGGATACTTTGGTTCAGGAAGCAATACTTTATTGCGTTTTTTTGTAGAATGCGGGTGTTTTTTTTTTGGACACCCTTTAGTAAATAAACTCTCCTTAAAATTGCAAATCGAAGGTGAACTGGGAATCGCTAAAGAGCTCGAACATAAACTAGAGCTAGAGCTAGAGCTAGAGCTAGAGCTAGAGCTAGAGCTAGAACTAGAGCTAGAGCTAGAACTAGAGCTCTCTTCACAATTAAAATTATTGGTTTTTGAAGCGATTTGAAATATGGTTAGGCTGGCGAATTCAATTCGAATAATAACGGGAACAGGGTTAGGGGATGAGAGGACTAATTGTAAACGATCTCCCTTACAAAATTCCTGGGATAATAGTGTTGATGTTACATAAAGTGTGTCCGCACTATCGACCGAGAAAGTAGTTTGGGAGTCTATGAGAGTTGCGCCATTTTTCCTTAGTTCGAAACGCAAATTTGGAGTAACAGATGGAACGGAAGCATTTGTTAATTGCAAACTGAATTGTAAAAGGAACAGACCTGTCCTTTTAAATTCAATCACATCTTGTGCTGGGAAAAAAATAAAATGATTGGTGCTTTTTGCACTATTAAAGTTAATTGTAACTGGCACAGTTGAATTGGAATCAATAAATTGCTGAATAAAATCATTTGTTACGTATATATGTCCGGCATTAAATCCACATTCATCGATGTTCATAAAAGTACCACTCCTTTTTGTTGTCTGTATAGTCAATGATGAAGTTGGATGAGCTGTGTGGGACAATACCTATATTTTGCAACATTTATTTAGGAAAGATTCGTTCCTTTATCAACTCAATGAAAAAAATCACTATCCTCTCTTCTAGTGAGAGAATAGTGATTCGTAAATTATTTAATTTCAATGGCTGAGGCCTTGTTGTTCCAATCCGAAGCCATATTCGCTGTTTTTCCATACCAATCGGAGTGTCTGAAGTATACGCCTTTACCGTATCCTTGTGAAGAAGTGTGCTCCCACAATGTGGTAGAGTAGCTTGATGAAGGTGAGGCGGTGCTTAATGAGGAAATCCTGTCATTCCAGTTGGAAGGCAGGTTCTTAAATCCGTCTCTCCAATAAATGTAGCTTCCACCTTTATTTTTATAGTCATAAAAATCGGTGCAGCATGCGCCGGTACCCATAATATTTATCTCGCTTTGAAGTCTCTTCTTATCTTTTTCAATAAAGGAATCCATTGTTCTTCGGCTAGTAAAACCATATGCCAGCCAATTTCCTTGTTTGTCCTGTTTTGGCAGAACCATAGTTACCTGTATATTATCCTGAGTTTTTTTGTTCGATTGCATGGAGGTAAGTCCATCTACTTTCAAATAGTGAAAAGAGTTATTAATGGTATAGACGTTTTGGTTCCCCGCAGCAGATGCTTTTCCTGCAGGCAATTGTACCATTCCCAATACAACGAAAAGCATACACCCTATGGAAAGCCATTGTTTTACTCTCATTCTTCTTCACTCCCGTATCAAGTTAATTTAGAAACACTAACTGAAAAAGTGGACGGATGTTAACAAACATCTTAGTAAATCCTGAACGGAACAGCTGATGCTGAATCACGTTTTCATTACGTGCGTCCTCCTCCTTCCCGGTTCCCCGTATTAACATGACGGAAATTTCCTGGCAGGGTGCTGGGGTTTATACTGGTCACTTTAAATTATTTGGATATAGTTGTAAATAGATAGATTGTATGAATATTCCATTGGTTAATTATTCGTTTTCGAACTAAAGTCGCCCCTCTAAAGTATCCCTTGTCTTCATTCATGCGGCTTCATCCAACTGATTATGAATCTTCTTCAACCCTGCTCTATGTACTCGAAAAATACAATTCTATTTCCGAAAGGGTCACCCACACGTATTTCTCTCGTATTCCATGGAGTGGTTTCGATGCCTGGTCGTGCAAATTTGTATTTTTTTGATGAGAGATTGGCATGCAGCAATTCCAAGTTTTGAACTTCAATCCTGATAGCAGCCCCGGGACAGCAATCTCCGTAATTCTCTGAAAGATGGATCACACAGTTGTTATAGGAAATTTGCATGTAAAGAGGTAAATCATTTTCAAACCGATGCTCCCAATCTATCTTAAAACCTAAAAAAGACAAGTAAAATTCTTTTGCTTTTTCCTCGTCAAACATACGAAAAATGGGGGTGGGGCTTTTCATGGTTATTGGTGTATGGCTCATTTAAAACAACTCCTTTTTTAATATAGGAATACATAACTAATCTAATTATACATGTGTTTTGTGATGCTACTGTTGACATATTTGGTGAAACGATGGATGAACAAAAGCTTGAAACAAATAAAGATGCCTTTTCGAAACATGCCTTTATGTTTTAAGAATCTTTGTTTACAACAAAAGGAGTTATGTCAAAAGGATCTAGTTCTTAATTGCTTCAGTTAAATATAGATAGTGGCAGATAACTATACATTGAGGTGGGGATTATGAAACCATGCATGGGTTGTGGCTGCATCGAGCTAAAGAAAGCTCAAAAAGGAAAAGAATTTCTCATTCTCTTGGAAAACCCCACTCAATTTTTAAGTTTTGTGAACCCAGGATTAAATGAACCCACAGTATTTTCTATTTCCGGAAATCAAAAAGGATGTTGTTTTACATTTTCATTTACTAATTCAGCAGGACAACGACAGCTTTTCATCTTGAACTGCAGAGAAATAGCAGTATTGGTACCAACCCTATAGAAAGGGGAACTGCGTTCACATGAAAAATAAGCAGAGAAGAAAAAGCAGCTTCACTAACAATTGTATATGCAATGTATTTAATGAAGCTTTACCTGGTGATGTGTTTTTCTTAGTTTTTAAGGGTTTGCATTTTCAGACTCCTCAGCAAACATTTGTCGATTATAATTCTAAAACAAATTGTGTTACGGTTCAGTTTGACTTTAACGGTACGACACAGGTGGCCCTCGTAGATTGTGATAAAATCGCGGGTGTAATCCCGGGAAATATATAAGGGTTAGTCATAAAAATAGTTTATAGTTTTTCCAAGCATCCAATTAATTGGGTGCTTTTTTTTAGAAGCAGTTCTTCATAAGTTCTTCATAACTGTTTTCTATAATGAATAACAGAAGAATTTATAAGGAGGAAGACAGCTATGAAACGGAAAAACATTTGGTTAGCACCGGTTCTTGCGATGTCACTGACGTTAGGTGCATGTTCAAATGATAATGGGAACCACGACAAAAAAGATGAAGGCACGACTCATGAGGGGATGAACCATTCGGCTTCCGGAGAAGTACCAAAGGATCTAAAAAAAGCTGAGGAGCCAAAGTATGAAATGGGCAGCCAGGCGGTGATGAATGCAGACCATATGAAAGGGATGAAGGGGGCTAAAGCAAAGATTACCGGAGCCTTTGACACAACAGCCTATATAGTCACTTATACACCAACCACTGGGGGAAAGCCTGTTAAACATCATAAATGGGTCATTCAAGAGGAGATTCAGAATGCAGGAAACAAAACGCTGAAAAAGGGGCAAAAGGTAAAGCTGAACGCCGATCATATGAAGGGCATGAAAGGAGCTTCAGCTGTGATTGAATCCTCGGAAAAAACCACCGTATACATGGTAGACTATACACCAACAACCGGCGGAAAAAGGGTTAAAAACCATAAATGGGTAACGGAAAGCGAGCTGCAGGCTGAATATGGAAAGTAGGGAGAATCCGTGAATTATTATAAGGATTCCCTTTTCGTCTATAATTGAGGAATAAGAAAGGGAGAGAGAACAAATGAAAACTGTCCTGATTGTAGATGATGAAGAGAAAATTCTCGAGGTTGTCTCTTCGTACTTAAGAAATGAAGGCTATCAAACTGTTGAAGCATCCACTGGCCAGGAGGCCATGCAGTATATAAGAAAATGGAAAATCGATTTTGTCATTTTGGATTTGATGCTTCCAGACCGAAGCGGCGAGGATATCTGCCGGTGCATACGGCAGGAAGCGTCCGTTCCGATCCTCATGCTAACGGCAAAAGCCAAGGAAACCGAACGGATCAACGGTTTGTCACTGGGGGCTGATGATTACATGGTTAAACCGTTCAGCCCAAGGGAGCTAGTGATGAGGGTGAAAACCATATTGAGGCGATCCAACGACAACGATCTGCTTGCAGATCAAATTACGTATAATCAAGGCGAGTTAACAATAAACGCAAAGTCAAAAGAGGTATTTTTAAAGGGGAATCCCGTCAGTCTGACTCCGATTGAATATAAAGCGATGCTTGTTTTTGCGCGACATCCTAAACGCACATTTTCCAGGGACGAGCTTGTTGAAAAAGTGCTGGGTTTTGACTATGAGGGAGAAACCCGTACCATTGACCAGCATATCAAAAACCTTCGTCATAAAATCGAGAACAATCCCAAAGAACCAAGATACATACACACCGTTTTTGGAATGGGCTATAAGTTTGAAGGAAACCGCAATGAAGATTAAAGGCCTTCATGCGCGATTGACCCTCGTCTTTATATTGGCGGCCACTGTCATTCTAATGGTAGCAAGCCTGGTCATTTTGTTGGAAATTCATCATCATTTTACCATGTTTAAATTGGATGCTCCTGAATTTAGGGTAATCAAACCTCTGGCCATTCATTTTGAAAGAGCGGTAATCGGCACCATTCTTTGGACAGTATTAGGGGTATTCATTCTGGTTTGTTTGATCAGCTATGTGGTGGCCAGAAAACTATCAAAACCCCTTGTGCAAATGAAATGGGCAGCAGAAAAAATGGCAAAAGGAGACCTCGATGTCAGAGTGAAGATCCAGGGGAAGGATGAACTTCAGGAGTTGGGACAATCGTTAAATCAATTAGCGGCCCAGCTGCAGAAGCAGGAGATTGCAAGAGAAAATATGACCAGTGATATCGCTCATGAATTACGAACTCCTCTGTCAACGCTGAAGAGTCATATGGAAGCGATTGAAGATGGGATCTTTGAGGCAACTCCTGAGCGGCTCCATTCGTTTGCAGAAGAAATTGACCGGCTGATCCTGCTGGTTCATGACCTCGAGCAATTAACGGCTTATGAAGCACCCAACTTTACACTGGAAAAGCAAAGAGAAGATTTGGGTGAGGTCATTCAACAAAGTATGAGTACTTTACGAGAGGCTTATGTGCAAAAAGGGGTAGCCTTGTCCTATCATGAAAAAGACAGCATAGAAATGCTGAATGATAAAAAGCGAATCATGCAAGTCATGATTAATCTGTTAACTAACGCCTTAAAGTTTACCCCCTCTGGTGGGAGTGTTGACGTTACAATGGAAGTTAAAGAGCGGGACGCAGTGATCGCCATAAAAGATACAGGAATAGGAATAGCAAAAGAAGAACGTTCCATTGTATTCGAACGATTTTACCGGACGGAGAAATCCAGGAACCGGCGATTTGGAGGAAGTGGCATTGGCCTTACCATAGCCAAACAGTTGGTTGAAGCTCATGGGGGAAGTATCTGGATGGAAAGTAATCATGATGAAGGGACGACAGTATTTGTTGCCTTGCCCTTAAAATAGAAAAAAGCAAGCAGCCTGAATTGGCTGCTTTTTCTAATCCTCCCAAACCTCATCCATCAAATCTTCAATTTCTTTTCTCCGTTTTTCTGTCTCTTCCTTATCGACAACAACTTTATCGCCTTTAAAGTAAACAACATCACCGGTTTGAACATGTTCAGGCAGGTTAGAGCGGAGAATGTCCCTGGTTTCATTTCCGATCTCAACGACAGCATATTTACCCTCGAAGCGGTCAATGATTCCTTTGACTTTCTTCATTACTTCTTCTCCGTTTTTACAGTCAATGTTGAGCCGTTGGTTGTAAAGACGATGGAACCTTTTTGATCGGTTCGATATACTTTCGTTTTCTTCAAACGGTTCAATACTTCTTTTGTAGGGTGGCCGTAATGATTCTTTTTACCGACAGAAATAACGGAATACTGCGGGTTCACCGCTTTGATGAATGCGGTACTTGATGATGTTTTGGCTCCATGGTGTCCTACCTTCAGAACATTCGCTTTTAAGGTTTGTTTGGACTTAATCATATCAGCTTCTGATTTTGCTTCGGCATCACCCGTGAACAGGAATGATTTCTTGCCATACACCAATCGAAGAACAGCACTCCAGTCGTTCAAGTCACTTTTGCTGTAAGTTTTTACAGGCGCGACAAACTTGGCAGATACACCCTTAAGCGGCACCTTTACGTCCTTTTTCGCCGTTTTGATAGTCAACCCTTCACGTTTTACGGCGAGCAGGAAATCTTTGTAGGCTTGACTTGTATGAGAGACTTTTGGTGCATATACGGACTTCACCTTGAATGCCTTTAATACTTCGTCCAGTCCGCCAATATGGTCGGCATCCGGATGTGTTGCGATCATAACTTCAATATCTTTCACTTTTTGCTTTTTCAAGTAGGCAACCACATCGCTGCCATCTTTGTTTCCAGCATCGATGATTACATCATCACCGCCGGCGGTTTTAATATATGTGCCGTCCCCCTGGCCCACATCCATAAAATGCACAGCGGTTGTCTTTGTGGCCGCTGTTGTAGTTGTGCTTATGAATATCAGACTACTGCTTAGTAAAGCAGCGAATATCAATGTTGGTTTTTTCACCTGTAAATTATCCCCCTGTAAATGTAAATAAATAACTATGTAATAATAACCCAATCAGTTAAAAATTTCTATACTATTATAATAAACTATTTAAATATTTTAGGAGGAGATTTCTTAAAGCCCTGTTTCATGACAGAGTTGATTAGTGTCGCCTATATTTTTAAAGTGCATATACTGATTTAAATGAGTATATAAAGAGGTGGCTTGCTTGAAACACCAAGAAGAATCATCTTCATTTCATCAAAAGAACACCGATTGTTGCTTTAAGCCATTTATTAGTCCAAACCCCAAGACCTCGTTTAATCCTGTTCAGATTTCACCCAAGATTGATAAAAGTGCTTTTATTAGTCCATTTACCAGTGTGATCGGCGATGTAGCTATCATGAAAAACGTGTATGTGGCTCCTCTTGTCAGTATCCGCGCTGATGAAGGGACTCCATTTTATATTGGCTCAAATACCAATCTCCAAGATGGTGTCATTTTACATGGTTTATTGAATCGATTTGTCAGTGTAGACGGTAAGGAATATTCCATATTTATCGATAAAAAGGTTTCCGTTGCTCACGGGGCTCTTATTCATGGTCCTTGTTTTATCGGAAAAAATGTATTTGTCGGCTTCAAGGCCATTGTATATGATGCGATTGTTGAAGATGGTGTATTTATTGCCTATAATGCGGTTGTCACCAATGGTGTTCATGTACGAAAGAATCGATTCGTTCCGCCGGGTGCTTATATTGATACACAGAAAAAGGCCGATGCCCTTTCAAAAGTTCCATCTGACTCCAGAGAGTTTGCGAGGGAGGTTCAGCGAGTCAATCAGGAATTCCCCACCTCCTATCATTTGTTGTTTGGTGACAGCAGATGCTCATGCGGCGTCGCCTATAATAAAGAAAGCAGTAAAGAGGAAGAGTCATAAAAGAAGTAGAAAGGTGGACCTTTCAGGTGAAGGCTGCCTTTTTGTTTTGCATGATTGTCTATTAAAATCACTCCATGGAGCGATGACGGTGGAGGAGTTAGCCTTTATACTCAGGATAGTTTTTGGGGAAAACATCCTAAGTCATCATGGAGGTTGAGAAGTGAAAACAAGCTATTATAATCGTTTATGGCGCTGGCATTTTTATGCCGCATTATTTATCGCACCTTTATTGATCACATTAACGCTGAGTGGCATCGGGTATTTATTTTATACAAATGTAGAAAATAAAGCGTACGATCATTTATTCTTTGGAAACAGTGCATCATTGGAAAAATTAGCGATCGACGAAGGAATTGAAAAGGCGGTACAACTTAATAAAGGTTATTCTGTCGCTAAGGTTATCGTATTGGATGATCCCTATAATACTAGATTAACAATGACCAACCAGGACGGAGATCAAAAATATGTCTTTCTTGATGATCACTATGAAGTAGTTGGGACTCAAAATGCGAAATATACTTTTTCCAATATGATGAGAGAGATTCATAGTTCACTTTTTGTTGGCGGTACGGCCGTCAATTATTTAGTGGAACTAGCCGCCTGCTGGGCAATCTTTTTACTTTTAACCGGTCTTTACATGACGATGAAGAGCAGAGCATTGAAGAAAAGAAAGAATTCTTCCAAGCGGCAAAAAAGCAGGAAGTGGCATGCTTGGGTGGGTACCGTTATTACGATTCCTATGATTATTATTATTTTTACAGGTTTGCCCTGGTCTGTATTTATGGGTGACTTTATCTATTCCGCAGCTCAAAAGCACCCATCGATTGGAACTCCAATGCTGAAGCAACAGCCACCCGAATCTGATAGGAGCGAAATCCCCTGGGCTACCCGAAAAAACAAGGCTCCATCCTCTGAGGTTGAGAATGAACATCATGCGGGAATGCAACATATGCAGGACAAGCAGGATCAAAGTGCCATGATTAGTATTGAACAGTTGATAAACAAGGCCGATGAAGCAACTATTCAAAAGCCTTATACCATTAATTACCCTTCAACGGAAAAAGGGGTTTATACCGTATCCAAAAGCAGCAACACCGGTATCACAGGTTTGGATGTGAACCCGGATGATGAAATGACAGCCTATTTTGATCAATATAGTGGAAAGTTCCTCTCGAAAGTGGGCTATAAAGAATACGGTATATTGGCCAAATGGTTCACCTGGGGCATTCCGTTACACGAAGGCCATTTATTCGGCTGGCCCAATAAGTTATTGAATCTGGCTGTTTGTCTGTCCTTCCTTTTAGTTATCTTTTTGGGGATGAAGACGTGGCTGACTAGAAAAAGAAAAGGGGAGCTATCAGCTCCGCCCGTTGCCTCCAACGGTCTTTCGATCAGTTTTGTTTTCTTCATGGTGTTTTTAGGTATGATTATGCCGCTATTTGGTCTTTCTTTAATTGCTGTAGCGTTTATTGAGGGGGTCCTTTACATCAAGAAAAAAGAAAAAAAGGAAAGAATTGCGTCATGAATTTTTCTGTAAAAAGCACTGCAATATAAAGATTCCGCCAAATATTGTTTTGACACTGATAGTTTATAATGCTATTATCACTATTAATTCAAAATATTTAATGAATATCTCTTATTTAGAGAGGTGGAGGGGCCGGCCCGATGAAACCCAGCAACCTTTCAATATGATGAAAAGGTGCTAATTCCTGCAAAGCAATCTGCTTTGAGAAATAAGAGGGGATGATTTCATAAATCTGGTCCTCTCAAAATTTGAGAGGCTTTTTTATTGAAAAATAACAAATGAATACATAATGCATCAGGTGCTGAATTTTATATTCAGCTTAAAAGGGAAGACCGGTGAAAATCCGGCACGGTCCCGCCACTGTAATGGAGAGCGACTTTTCAAATACCACTGTTTCATAGATGAAATGGGAAGGATGAAAGGAAGCAATGACCCTTAGTCAGGAGACCTGCCTGTTGTATGCGCTTGTGCTCTACGGACGATAGAGAGGGTGATCACTTTTTGTTGAGGAAGATTCAATATCTCAATTCTAGTTAGTGATGTTTAAACCCCCCTTTTCTGTAGAAAAGGGGGGTTTTTGGTTGAGATAAACTATTTTTAAGGAGTGGAAATAATGTCTATTAAAAGTTCAAATCTGGGTTATCCGAGAATTGGTGAAAATCGTGAATGGAAAAAAGTAATGGAGAAATATTGGGCAGGAGGAATGGAGGAGGATGAGTTTCAGGAAAAAATGAAAGAGATTCGCCTGCAGCACCTGCGCAAGCAACAAGATTTGGGAATTGATATGATCCCGGTTGGTGACTTCAGCTTTTATGATCACGTCCTTGATACGGCTGTGATGTTTGGTCTGGTGCCCAAGCGATTTAATGAATATGGTGGAAAAGCATCAATTAAAACGTATTATGACATAGCCCGGGGCACAAAAGAAGCTGTCGCTTCTGAGATGACAAAATGGTTTAACACAAACTATCACTATATCGTCCCTGAATTGGACGAGACAAAGCCTTCTCTAATCGAAAACCGTCCACTCCAACTCTATCAAGAGGCAAAGCGAGAGCTCAATATTGAAGGTAAGCCAGTTATTTTAGGTCCTGTTACTTTTGTTAAATTATCAAAAGGATATAAGAAGGACCTGTTTAGAACAGTTGTGGACCAATATGTACCGCTTTATGCCCAGTTGCTTCGTGAACTTGAAGCAGAAGGTGTAACCTGGGTGCAAATAGATGAGCCTGTTTTAGCTACTTCACTTTCCCGTGAGGAAGTGGATTATTTTCAAGAAATATATAAAATCCTGACGGAAAGTGCACATGGAATAAGAGTCATTCTACAAACTTATTATGAAAGTGTAGATGATTATCAAGATATTGTTTCACTCCCTGTACATGGAATTGGACTTGATTTTGTTCAGGATGATGGAGAGAATTTGAATTCTCTTATAAAGTACGGTTTTCCAGAAGACAAGGTACTGGCTGCCGGGATAATAAATGGCAGGAATATCTGGCGTGCAAATCTTGAGGAAACGTTTTCGCTTGTCCACAACATTCAGCAGCATGTGGCTGATGACCGCTTGATCATTCAGCCATCTTCAAGTCTATTGCATGTCCCTGTGACTAAAAAAAATGAAAAGAAACTGGAAGACAACATAAAAAATGCCCTCTCTTTTGCCGACGAGAAGTTACATGAAATCAGTATCATAAAGAAAGGTCTAGATAAAGGAATAACCGAGATACAAAATCAAATTTCGGATAGTAAAAGAGCGATAGAAGCACTCAGAGCACTACAAAGTACAACAGATGCAAAATCAAAGGAAGCAGAATTGAGCATGGAACGAAAAGAACCGTTCCGGGTGCGCCGGCAGCTGCAACAATCATTTTTTCAGCTCCCTTTACTTCCCACTACAACGATCGGCAGCTTTCCTCAAACTCCAGAAGTGAAAAAACAACGTTCATTATGGAGAAAGGGCCAAATTGATCAAATGCAGTATGAAAAGTTTATTAAAGAGGAAACAGAACGTTGGATAAAAATTCAAGAAAAACTTGGATTGGATGTTTTTGTGCATGGCGAGTTTGAGCGTACGGATATGGTTGAGTACTTCGGCGAGAAATTGGAGGGATTTCAAATAACGGAACTAGGCTGGGTACAATCCTATGGATCCCGTTGTGTTAAGCCGCCAATCATATATGGGGATGTCTCTTTTAGAGCGCCAATGACCCTGAAAGAAACCCTTTATGCTCAATCCTTAACCTTGAAACCGGTAAAGGGGATGCTGACAGGACCAATCACAATATTAAATTGGTCATTTGCAAGGGATGATATCTCAAAATATGAGGTAGCCAATCAAATTGCATTTGCTCTTCGGGAGGAGGTCAGGATTCTCGAGGAAAATGGCATACGTATGATACAGGTGGATGAACCAGCTTTAAGAGAGGGTGTGCCTTTAAAGGAGGAAAAGAAGGAGGGATATCTCCATGCAGCAGTAAATGCCTTTAAATTGGCCACTGCCTCGGTAGAGAATGAAACACAAATCCATACCCATATGTGTTATTCAAACTTCAAAGAAATTATGGGAGCAATTAGTGAAATGGATGCCGATGTCATTTCAATTGAAACTTCGAAAAGCCATGGAGAATTAATACATGCTCTGGAAGAAAGTACGTATGACAAAGGGATTGGGTTAGGTGTCTATGATATTCATAGTCCAAGAATTCCTCTTTTAAATGAGATAAAAGAAAACATCGAAAGAGCGCTCAACGTATTGGATGTTCATCAATTTTGGATTAACCCTGATTGCGGGTTAAAAACCCGCGGAGAAGATGAAACCATATCCGCTCTGCAGGTAATGGTTGAAGCAGCTAAACAAGTCAGAGAAGAAGTTACTCTGCAGAAAGCGCTGAGGAGTTAAGGAGATGGAGAAGGCTTATTCGGTTGATCGGTCACGAACCATTCAAACCAGACTGGTTCTTCCTCCAGATACAAATCATCTACAGACGATTTTTGGCGGTAAGGTACTGGCGTATATTGATGAGATCGCGGCATTGGCAGCCATGAAACACTGCAATCGTGTAGTGGTAACAGCCTCGATAGACTCTGTTGATTTTTTATCTTCAGCAAAAGTTGGAGATGCATTGAGTTTGGAAGCTTTTATTACTTCAACGGGACGTTCCTCTATGGAAGTCTATGTACAGGTCGTTTCAACTGATTTACTGTCAGGAAATAAAACGTTAACCACGGAATCTTTTCTTACAATGGTTGCAGTAGATGAAAATGGTGTACCTGTTGCGGTGCCAAAAGTGATACCACAAACAGATGAAGAGAAAAGCCTTTTTGAAACGGCTTCAGCCCGCAAAGAACACAGGAGGAACAGGTCAAAGATTCGTTAGTTTTTCCAATAATGAATTTCCCCTGAAAATTTTGCAGCATGGCTCCTGTCTCAATAGACAGGGACATTTTAGTTTTTAGTCCATTTTAAAGGAGCGGGAGCCTGTTTTTGGCTAACCGCTCCTTTTTGATGAACTTACTTTTGCTTACTGCCAATCGCTTTTAACTCACCATCTTACGGCAAACCTCAGCACACCGGAGGCATGCTTCTGCACATTGCTGACAATGATCATGGTCATGTTTTTGGCATTCATTGCCGCACGCTTCACAAATCTCTGCGCATAATTGACAGATTTGAGAAGCAAATGGGCTATTTCGGGATATCGCATCAGCAGCATATGCACAAATATCAGCGCATTCACGGTCTAAACGAATGCATTCTGCCATCATTTTCACATCATCTTCTTGTAAGCATGCATTAAAGCAATGGTTACACACTTGCATGCAGGATAGGCACTCCTCGATACATTCCTTAAATTGTTCATGTGACATCGTCAATTCCTCCTTATTTAATAAGATGTTCAGTCCTTGTTTAACCTCTAGTTAGAAGCATTAAACGCTTTTAAAATAAATACTGAAACTTCATAACTTCTATATAACTATCCTTTATTATGAAGTTATCTGTGTGTCTCATGTGGAAGAATTGACATGCTTGCGAGGTAAGCAGAGAAAAACATTCACAAACTGATATTTCAATCAAAAAAATCGATTAATAACTAAAACTAACAACTGGGTTTGAAAATACAGCATAGCTCATGGGAAAGCAGATGATTAATCTCTTTCGTGTTAATGCTGTAGTAACTGTTGGTTCCTTTGGTTTCTTTATTGATGATTCCAGCGTCCCAAAGGATCTTTAAATGATAAGAGAGCTTGGATTGGGTCATACCCATCAAAGGAGTAAGATCACAAACACAGGTCCTTCCTTTTTGAGTAAGAATGTTCATGATTTGGAGTCGCTTTTTATCGGCTAATGCTTTGAATTGCCTTTCATACCTGTCGAACGCTTTATCTTCTGAAAGATTTTGAAGCGGTATTTCATTGTACATAATTCATCACCTCGTTTTGGTAAATTTATCGTATATCGCCGAACAGAAAGTTGTCAATTTATTTAATCAAAAAAAATTGATGAAAGGGGTTGTATTTTAATCAAGTCACTCATATACTATTATTAATCAATAAAATTTGATTAACTAGGAGGAATGAGCATGAATGTACATATTGGTTTAAATGTTACTGACTTAGAAAAGTCCATTGAGTTTTATTCCCAGGTCTTTGATGTTTCGCCTGTTAAAGTGGAATCGGATTACGCGAAGTTTTTATTAAATGATCCAGGACTTAACTTTACGTTAAACTTGAAAGACGAAGTTTCAGGAAACCAGGTCGGTCACTTCGGATTTCAGGTAGAAGACGCACAAGAGGTATTAAAGCACAAAGATCGCCTGGAAAAAATCGGCTTTTTTGCTCGTGAAGAAATGGACGTGACGTGTTGCTACGCGACTCAGGATAAATTCTGGGTTACTGATCCTGACGGCAACGAATGGGAGTTCTTCTATACCAAAAGTGATGCAGAGAGCATAAAAGTGGTGGAATCGGATTGTTGTGCTCCTAAGACACTAACTGAGATCACTGCATCATCATCTTGCTGCTTAATCTAAACTATACAAGAGGTGGCCATTATATCCAATGACCACCTTTTTTTATGTGTAAAAAGGAAGGGGTTTCCACTGTTAATTCTGTGATTTAAGGTTGCTTATATAAGTATATACTTATATAATGATGGATGGAAATGATGTTGTATGAGGAGGTGCTTATATGATTGCCAATAAAACATTTGATTTAGGAACCGCTGCGGGTATCCTAAAGCTGCTAGGGGATAAAACACGGTTGACCATGGTTAAAATCGTTTCGGAAAATGAATGCTGTGTATGCGAATTTGTGGATTTGTTCGACATGAGCCAGCCTGCTGTCAGCCAGCATTTGCGAAAGCTAAGGGACAGCGGGATTGTGAAGGAACGGAGAAAAGGCCAGTGGATTTACTATTCATTGAACACTTCCTACCCGTACTATTCATTTGTACTGCAAATTATTAAAGATCTTCCCAGCCAACATTATCGAGTGGAAGAATTAGAAGCACAAGGAAACCGAGTAACTTGTTGCGATGAATAGGAGGTATCAGTTTTTGTGAGTTCAGTTATTATTGCCAGTGCCATCTTCCTGGTCACACTGACACTTGTCATCTGGCAGCCGAGAGGTCTTAATATTGGTTGGAGTGCTTGCGGGGGAGCCGTCTTAGCCCTGATTTTCCAGGTGGTCTCCTTCCAGGATGTGATCGATGTAACAGGTATTGTTTGGAACGCCACGCTAACCTTTGTGGCTGTTATCATTATTTCCCTTATTTTAGATGAAATCGGGTTTTTCGAATGGGCTGCTCTTCATATGGCCCGCTTTGCTAATGGTAGTGGAATCAAAATGTTCTTGTTGGTTACGCTACTCGGGGCGGTCGTTGCAGCCTTTTTCGCCAATGACGGAGCAGCATTGATTTTAACACCAATTGTACTCGCCATGGTACGTAACCTTAAATTTGAGGACAAAATGATTCTGCCATTTATCATGGCCAGCGGATTTATTGCAGATACAACATCACTGCCTCTAGTGGTTAGTAACCTGGTGAACATCGTATCCGCCGACTTCTTTGGCATCAGTTTTTCAATGTATGCCAGCCGAATGATTATTCCGAACATCTTCAGTTTATTAGCCAGTATTCTGGTGCTGTATCTGTATTTCAGAAAAAGCATCCCAAAATCGTATGACGTCAACCAACTGAAGAATCCTGCAGATGCGATCAAAGACGTGGAGATGTTTAAGTCATCCTGGTTTGTACTTGCTGCCTTGCTGGTCGGTTATTTTGTTGGAGAGTTCTTTTCCGTGCCTGTATCATTTATCGCAGGCATCATTGCGATTGTTTTCTTGCAAACGGCACGAAAAAGTAATGCCGTTCATACAAAAACCGTGCTCAAAGGAGCACCATGGGCAGTTGTCTTTTTCTCCATTGGGATGTATGTAGTCGTATATGGACTGAAAAACGTGGGGCTTACCAGTCTTTTGGCTGACTTAATTCAGAATGTCACCCACCATGGATTGTTTGTTGGAACTATTGGAATGGGCTTTATTGCCGCCATTATCTCATCGATCATGAACAATATGCCAACAGTGATGATTGATGCACTGGCGATTCAAGACACCCATACCTCTGGTGCCATGAGAGAAGCCTTGATCTATGCAAATGTCATCGGTTCTGATCTTGGACCTAAGCTCACACCAATTGGTTCGTTAGCCACGCTGCTTTGGCTCCATGTGCTAAACACTAAAGGGGTCAAAATCTCTTGGGGATACTATTTCAAAGTAGGAATCGTTTTAACCGTTCCAACGCTGTTCATTACCCTGACAGGTCTGTATATCTGGTTAACCATCATTCATTAATTTTTTAAAGGAGTGTTTCAAATGGCAAAAAAAACAATCTACTTCTTATGTACAGGAAACTCTTGCAGAAGCCAAATGGCTGAAGGCTGGGCTAAACAAATTTTGGGTGACGAATGGGAAGTAAAAAGTGCGGGGATCGAAGCTCACGGCTTGAATCCTAATGCGGTAAAAGCAATGAAGGAAGTGAATATCGATATTTCCAACCAAACGTCAGATATCATCGACCCTGAAATCTTGAACAATGCGGACTTCGCGGTAACACTTTGCGGGGATGCGGCAGATAAATGCCCGGTGACTCCCACTCATGTTAAACGCGATCACTGGGGGTTTGATGATCCTGCGAAAGCTCAGGGGACGGAAGAAGAGAAGTGGGAGTTCTTCCAGCGTGTTCGCGATGAAATTGGAGATCGCATCTCCAACTTTGCGAAAACAGGAAGATAAATTTCACTTGAAATAGAAGAGCTTGAAATCAATCAAGGGCACATTTCTCTTAAGAAATGGTGCCCTTTTGTTGTGTGCCCGGCATGGGTGCAGGATATAGGGTGAAAGTCCCGAACTGTGAAGGCAGTAGTAACAGTAGCTTAAGACAAGGTGGTGCGAGGCGACTCGCATAGCTGAAGGAAGTCGGCGGCAAACTTCCGCCCCAAGGAACACGAACTTCATACGAGGCTAAGTGACATTGGATGAGGCTGCAGCACAAGTCAAAGTCCTTACTGCCAAAGGTGTCACAGAGTAAATGAAGTGGGGACATGGAAGGAAAGTCTGTACCCTTACCCGGGGAGAGCCTGTCGGTACGCCATGCCCACATGGTAAGCGTCGTTGTGAGACGACGTTGAACGGCAGGAAGTCAGCAGAGGTCATAGTACTTCGCACTTCGTGGAGGAAGGACCGAACTTGTTAGGAAGAATGGCGCCTGCACGTACATCCCGTTCGATGAACCAGAAAAGTTATCCCTACTTGAAGGAGGAGACGGTGAGTCCCGTCGGGGACTTCAAGAGGGTGGAGAATGAGGATGACACAAACAGGAAGTCCATTCACGCAGGAGGAATATCTTATGATGGAACGAATCGTGTCACGTGAGAACACACTGCGGGCACTCAAGCGCGTAGAAAAGAATAAAGGCAGTCACGGAGTGGACGAAATGCCCGTACAAAACCTACGAGCGCATATGGTTCAACACTGGGGCGACCTGAAATGTTCTCTATTGTCAGGCACCTATTTCCCATCCCCCGTACGTCGAGTCGAAATCCCGAAACCAGACGGTGGAGTACGGAAATTGGGCATCCCGACCGTGACCGATCGTTTCATTCAACAAGCAGTAACCCAGGCTTTAACACCGATTTACGACCCAACCTTCTCACCGTGCAGTTTTGGTTTCCGGCCGGGTAAACGGGCCCATGACGCAGTAAAACTCGCACAATCTTACATTCGGGAAGGATATCGATGGGTGGTTGATATCGACTTAGAGAAGTTCTTCGACAAGGTCAACCACGACCGATTGATGACCACGTTGGCACGAACGATAACCGACGTCTCTCTCATCAAATTAATCCGAAGGTACCTGCAAGCCGGTGTGATGGAGAATGGGCTGACCACGATGAACGTCGAGGGAACACCCCAAGGAGGGCCTCTCAGTCCTCTCCTTTCTAACATTGTATTGGATGAACTGGATAAAGAGTTGGAACGCAGAGGACACCGTTTTGTACGATATGCGGATGACTGTAATATCTATGTGAAATCCAGACGAGCAGGGGAACGGGTGATGAAGGCCATCACGTTATTCATTGAGAAGAAACTGAAATTAAAGGTGAACCGAGCCAAAAGCGCCGTTGATCGACCATGGAAACGAAAGTTTCTTGGGTTCAGTTTTACGAACCATAAAGACCCAAAAGTCCGAATATCGCGATCCTCTATTCAACGGTTCAAGAAGAAAATTCGGGAACTGACGAGCAGAAGATGGTCAATAGCGATGGAAAACCGGATAAGAGAAATGAACAAGTATCTGGTAGGGTGGATGAGTTACTACTCGTTAGCCCAAACAAGGTCCACTATAGTGGCACTGGAGGGTTGGTTAAGTCGAAGGCTTAGAATGATCTGCTGGAAAGAGTGGAAGAACCCGAAAACACGGGTTAGGAATCTAGGCGCTCTAGGTGTACGTAAAGATAAAGCCCATGAATGGGGGAACTCAAGGAAGGGCTACTGGCGAATCGCCAGTAGCCCCATCCTGCACAAAACCCTTGGAAAAGCCTACTGGCTTTCCCAAGGGTTAAAGAGTTTAACTGCAAGATACGATGTTCTGCGTCAGACATAACAGGAACCGCCGTATACGGAACCGTACGTACGGTGGTGTGAGGGGATGTGGAGGCTAGACGCCTCCCCCTATCTCAATTGTTAAATAAAAGATCTGGCGCGATACATGACATTTATCATACTTTGGGGGTGACACGTATGTCTTATAAGCAGACACTGCCTTCTGTATACTTGAGTAGAACTAATGGGAGGGAAGCATACTATGTCTAAAAACAAAAACGCCGTAAATATACGTAAACAAGTTGCCCCATATGAAAAACCAAGTACGAAAAATAGTTTATTGCAGCTAATTAATACTCTTGTTCCTTTTATTCTTTTGTGGTATCTGGCTTACGAAAGTTTATCCGTTTCATTTTTACTTACTTTGCCTCTGACGATAATTGGTGCAGGATTTTTGACTCGGATTTTTATTATTTTTCACGATTGCTGCCACCATTCATTCTTTAAAAACCGGAAAGCCAATAAAATAGTCGGAACACTCACGGGAATCCTGACTTTATTTCCGTATCACCAATGGCAGCATGAACATAACATTCACCATGCGACAAGTGGTAATTTAAATAAACGTGGCACAGGTGATATTTGGATCATGACGGTAGATGAGTATTTAGCAGCCTCTTTTTGGCAGCGCATGGCTTATCGATTGTATCGAAACCCAATCATTATGTTTGGTCTTGGACCCATTTATGTGTTCCTGATTACAAATCGCTTTAACCGTAAAGGAGCAAGATCCAAAGAACGGATCAATCTTTATTTAACGAATCTTTCCATTGCCGGCTTGGCTGGATTAATGTGCTGGACAGTAGGATGGGAAGCATTTTTGCTGGTGCAAGGTCCGATTTTCTTCATCTCTGGAGTAGCTGGCATCTGGCTGTTCTATGTACAGCATCAGTTTGAAGATTCTTATTTTGAACATGACGAAGAATGGGATTATGTGAAAGCCGCTATGGATGGAAGTTCTTATTATAAGCTTCCGAAAGTTCTGCAATGGCTGACAGGCAATATTGGATTCCATCATATTCATCATTTAAGCCCGAGAGTGCCGAATTATCATTTGGAAGATGTCCATAGTATCAATTCAACATTCCAGGATGTCCAAACAATTACCCTTGCTTCAAGCCTTCGTTCCCTTGGATTCCGCCTATGGGATGAGGAGCGCAGAACGTTTATTAGCTTTAAAGGCATTCAAAAGATAAAATCAAAAAAGAATACAGTGAACGCAACCTATTTAAAATCAAGCTAAGCGGCTCATAACATACAAAGTCCTGAAAACATGGTTCAATCCATGTCTTCAGGACCTTCTGTTTTGAAAAGCCATTGTGATACAATTATGTTAGATATTTAACACCGCAAAAGAGGTTTCAATATGAAAAAGATCTATAAGCTGTTTCAAAGGAATACTGGAATTTCTCCGTATGTTTGGAGCGTTTTTAGTATTTTGCCATTTTATTTTGTATTCCAGTCATCTTCCACGAAAGCCATTGTGGTGGGTATTTTACTGACCATTTTATTCTTTATCTGTTACCGTTTTGCTTTCATTTCAAAAGGATGGCCAGTATACGCCTGGGCATGCATTCTGATTGCCATATCCATAACGATGACAAGCCTTTACAACTATATTTATTTTGCATTTTTTATCGCGTATTTTATCGGTAATATAAAAGAATGGATTCCTTTTATTTCCTTATACATTATACATCTTGTCAGCATGACCATCTCTTTTAATTTCAATATTGTTTTTCAAGATGATCAGTTCCTAAAACAACTGCCATTTATCATTATCATTTGGATCAGTATCATCCTGATGCCATTCAGCTTATATAACCGAAAAAAGCGAGAACAGCTTGAAGAACAATTGCAGGATGCAAACTCCGTACTCGTAAAGCAGCAGGAGCGACAGCGGATTGCCCGTGATCTGCACGATACGTTAGGACAAAAACTTTCATTGATTGGATTAAAAAGCGACTTGGCTAAAAAGTTAATTGAAAAAGACCCTGAGGAGGCTCATTCTCAGTTGGATGATGTCCAGCAAACCGCCAGAACAGCATTGAATGAAGTTCGGAAAATGGTGTCTCAAATGCGGGGCATCCGATTAGAAGAGGAACTCGTCAATGTGAAACAAATACTTAAAGCAGCTCAAATTGAATATATAGGCGATCAAAAAATAAATGTGGCTAATGTTTCCCTTCTGATAGAAAACATTCTGAGCATGTGTTTAAAAGAAGCGGTAACCAATGTTGTAAAACACAGCAACGCAACCACCTGCCATATCATCTTCGAGCAATCATCAAACGAAGTTATCATTTCTGTGAAGGATAACGGAAGAGGCATTAAAGTAAATGAAGAAATAACAAAAGGTCACGGATTATTGGGAATAAAAGAACGGCTTGAATTTGTTAACGGACGTCTGGAAATCTTTTCAGAGGAAGGGACTACGTTGATGATACGTGTGCCGAATGTCATAAAAACCGCTGAAAAGGAGGGGGCCAAATGATTCGGATCGTCATTGCGGAAGATCAGCAAATGATGTTGGGGGCACTGGGTCTGCTGCTTAATTTAGAAGAGGACATGGAAGTTGTGGGAAAGGCCAGTGATGGAGAAAAAGCGGTTTCGCTTGTTCATCAGCATCAGCCGGACATTTGTATTATGGATATTGAAATGCCAGTGAAAACCGGACTTGAAGCGGCGGAAGAACTAAGAAATTCAGATGCCAAAGTGATTATATTAACGACATTTGCCCGTACAGGATATTTCCAGCGGGCTATGAAGGCGGGTGTCCGGGGATATTTACTGAAAGACAGCCCCAGTGAAGAATTGGCAAGTTCCATCCGCAGTGTGATGGCAGGCAGGCGCGTATATGCTCCAGAACTCGTAGACGATGCCTACAGCGAGGAGAACCCGCTGACTGACCGTGAAAAAGAGGTCTTGACCCTCATTGCCGATGGGAAAAATACAAAGGAAATCGCCAATCAGCTTTCGATCAAAGCTGGAACGGTGAGAAACTATATTTCAACAATACTAGAAAAACTCGAAGTCACCAATCGGATTGAAGCGATTACCCGTTTTCAGGAAAAAGGCTGGTTTAAGTAAGTGTTCCTTTAGGCCGATTAGGTTTATGTATAAAAAGTCAGGGAATATTAACTATTAACTTTTTATATGAAAGGAAACCTATGATGAAATTTGAACGATCACGTACAAATAATATGGTCTCAGGAATAATTGGCGGGCTTTCACAAAATATCGGCTTAAATGCAACGATCTTACGTATTTTATTTTTAATCCTATTAATATTTACTGGATTTTTTCCAATGGGGTTAATTTATATTGTATTAACATTCGTGATTCCTAAAGAAAAGTATTAATTTTCTGGTGAATGTAACTGAAAATCCATCACGTGTTTCAGCTTGTAGACAAAATTTCATGTCTTCAAGCTTTTTTAATGTCACTTTTGCTGGGTGTATGGGAAAAGAATGAAAATGCCATCGCATTTTATAAGAAAGCAGGATTTGTCCAAAGAGGTGCGCATTCCTTTTACATGGGGGATGAAGAACAAACGGACCTTATCTTGACCAAACCACTCAACTAACTGTATAGGAAAGGAAGGATGTTATGTATATCCCTAAATCCTTTAACATTGATGATGAAGAAGTCATTTATGATGTGATCGAGCAAAATGGTTTTGCCACGTTATTTTCTCAGCATAAAGGAGAACCGTATGCGACGCATCTTCCTCTGATGTTTAACCAATCTGAAAATGCAATATACGGCCATTTTGCACGACAGAATGAACAATGGAAGGATACCGAAGACCAACAGGTCCTTGCTGTTTTTCAGGGCCCTCACTGTTATATTTCACCTTCATGGTATGAGACAAATAAAGCGGTACCCACCTGGAATTATGTTTCTGTCCATGTGTATGGAGTGTTAAAGGTTGTCGAGGACAAAAACATAATAGCAGATTCGCTGAACGATCTGGTCAATAAATATGAACATCCTGATAGTTCATACCATTTAAATGACGTGGAACCCGATTTTATCGAAGGGATGACTAAAGGAATTGTCCCGTTCAGAATAAAGGTTACTAAAATAGAAGCAAAAGCGAAATTAAGTCAGAATCATCCAGTGGAGCGGCAGAAGTTAGTGATTCAACAGCTGGAAAACTCATCTCAAGAAGATAATAGACAAATAGCAGCTTTAATGAGAAAAAACCTCTAATGTTATTTTAGTTATGGAATAACTTCAAAAATAGTACCTTTATTTAAATCAGTGACTTTCATGGAACCGTACACTCCTAAATATAGTCTGGTTTGAGCGAGATTCGTTCCTAAGCTCATATAAAGTGCAGATTGGGAACCGAAATTATAATTGGTTTCAATAACTCCGAAATCACTAGGGCTACCATCGGTTCTTGCCCTGGTATAGGCCAGAACACCTCTGACCGGTTGAGACTCTTGCCGGGCAGCATCGGTAAATACAACGCTTCCTGATAAATCAGGGATGCTATTCCCGAGATATGGCTGGACTCCTGTAAGAGCAGTACCGCCAAACTTATTTGGACGGACATCTTTATGATAATAACTTGTCAAAGGTTCAAGCCGTTTTACCGAAGTTTCTATGGCCTCACTGTGGTAAGCGATGACTTTCTCATCTATAGCAGAGTTTGCAGAGCAGCCTTTTTTAATCATAGTAGGAAAAGAACCTTCCCAGCCACGCCAGCCAAAATTGATAAATCCTTCTTGGTCTGTTGCGGATATCATGGAGGAAGCGTGCTGTACAAGCTGGGTAACTGGTACTGGTTTATAATGAACGAATGAAAAAACGGACTCTGCAAGGTCCTGTCCCACATTACCCGTATATTTGATGAAGTGATTATGAAACCTTTGAAATGATATGCCTGTGATATTGCGGACTCCTTTTGCAATTACAGTTAGTGTCTCCTGAATAGGAACGGGAAGCTCATTAAAACGTGTAACAACAGGCGGATTATTGATAAAGGTATTCTTAACCACATCAATTTCAATTATTTTGCCCGCAATTTCCATATCATCCTGACTTAAATTAAAATGATCAAAGCCCGCCCCGCCATCACCTGTTGTTAAAATAAGCCTTCCGCTTTCAGGCGAAAAGTTTAAGCTGTTTACTCCATTGTGATTGAAAAAGGGTCTTCTTAAATTAAGTAATGTTCGCCGTTTTTGGGGCCGGCCATTTGATTGTAATATCCATTCTTCCACTGTATCGATATGATCATATTTCGTTTCTCGATTGGTCCACTTTAAGTTTAACGTGTTGGGATCACATGGATCAGGCTTGAATTGTTTGGAAAGAGCACCCGGGCCTTGTGTTCCAGCCATTGAATAATGAAGATAAAAGAGACCGTTATAATAAAGGTTCGGATGGAACGCCATCCCCAGTAATCCACGTTCATCATACCCGCCTCGAGAAACACCAGGTTCAAAAGTACCCAGTTTTATAATATCTGGGCGAATATCCAAAAAAGTCTTTATGACTCCATCTCCTATGTAAAAGATTTCTCCGACTTGGGTTGCAATAAATAATCTTTCAACGGAGTCACCCGGCAGTATAGTTGTTTTTAAAACAGTTGGTAAATTGATATTACCAACAAGGGGCGATAGCCGAACCTTCATTGTTCGCAACTACGTTACACTCCTTCTTGTGCTTTTTGTAAAACATATGATTAGAACCGTTTTGTTAGTATCAATTTCTGAAGGGTCTGGCAGGGATATGAACGGGACGAAATCAATTGCTTGGAGAATTAATCTATTATTTAAGACCACGACGTAAACTTCTGTCATCTGCTCCGCGTAAGGAGAAAAACTATTTACAAATACCTTTATCTGATAAATCCTCTGTTCTAATGCCTCTTATTATTACAATCATTTCAAAGTCAGTTATTAAGCAAAGCTCTTAATAAAAAAAATACATATGGACATTCTATAGGCAGGAATACAAATCACTTTATAGGAGGATCAAATGGTCGATATTTGCCGTGAAAAACCAAAAGATGCTATACAAATTAATGCTAAAAAATGCCGCGTAGTTAATCTGTGTATGTATATCACTCCGACTTCAACCTATTTCCATAATCCTCATCAAAAAGAAGAGATTTGCAAAATCGTTCAGGAAGCATCCACTATTTGGTGCGATGCAGAGATTGTTTTTAATGTTAACAGAATTGACGAGCTTCAACATGTCAGAACTGATCCGCCATTTGAAAAACTAAGAGCTGAAGATATAACCTGTAATGCAGACATTGGTGAACGTCTTGTTAATTTGTTTAATACACGGCCAGGCTGTGATGATCTCACAATTGCTGTTTATTGGATCGGTGGAAATGCTTTTCAAGACGGTAGTACAGGATGTCATCATTTTTCATTTTCTACACCGAAAGAACACCTGCAGCATTCCATAGTACTTACAGACAACGCCAATGGAAAGGTGTTTGCACATGAGTTGGGTCATGCTCTTTTTGTGAGAGAGAAAACACCTGGCGATTTTTTTAATGATGACCCAGGACCAGGCACAGATCCAAATGATCCTATCCACAATAAGAATTCTGATAACTTAATGAATCATATAGCAGGCACGCAAACAACGGACGATCAGCGGAAAGTTGCCAAAAACAGTAAACTTGTCGTACAAGAATTTTGTGATGTCAGCTTTATACCTCTTTTCCCCAAACGGTTTGAAGTTGAAATATTAAGTATGGGGGTTCATGAAGTGGATGACGGTCTTGATCCTGATGACGATCTTGAATTGAGATGGAATTTTAATATTAATGGAACTGTTTTAACATGGGAGCATCACCAAATTGAGGACGGACCTGTTCCCTATCACATTGGGGTCAGAACGGTAGTATCTGTAGATAAAGAGACAGATGTAATCACGATAGGGATGTCTGGAGTAGAATTTGATGAAGATGAAAACGATGCTTTGCCCACCTTCTCAGCAACTTTTGATAAAACAACTAACTGGGGGACAAATATTCCTACTCCACCGGTTGTTTTAAGCACCTCAATTTTAGAAAATGACGAAATCAAATGTGAGATATTCTTCAAAATCACTTCAGTTGCTTCTGCTGAAAAAGCCATACCTGGTTTTTGTCAAACAGCGCTGGTATAAAAGGTGACTGATACTGATTAATACAACAAAGGAAAGCCTTCCACAAACAAGGGTGGGGGCTTTCCTTTCTATATGTAATGCAGAGAAAATGATGCAGTCGTGTCCTGTTTCTTTTTTATAATAACTTCTTCGTACGGATTAGACATTTCAATCATTGTACAGCAATCAGCATTTCCCATCCCACCCATTAAAATCATGAAGTATCTCATGATGATGTAGTGAATTTATACAGTAGGGGGCAGATAGAGAAGAACATACAATAAGGGCAAATATAAAAAAAGGAGACCCCACGATGAAAAGAGCCCTAAGAATTTTTATGTATGTGATGATAGTAATTGTGCCTTTTCTTTTAACAGGCTTGTCTGGTGCGGCCGATTACGCGGGTATGATGTTTGGAGGGGGTAAGCAGGACGGCAACTACCACATAAAGCCTCCTGCCTACGATCGTTCCAAACCGACTGTTGTAATCCTGCTTGGCAGCGGGACGACTGAGGTGATTGATTTCCTGGCTCCATATGAATTATTCTCAGCTACCAAATCATTTAATGTGTTTGCTGCTGCTCCTACAACAGATGTAACACATTTAAGCGGATCTTTGGATGTCTTGCCGCATTATTCATTTAAGCAATTAGATAAACTGCTCGGGAAAAGTCCCGATGTGATCGTCGTCCCTTATATTTTTAAAATGAAAAGTGAGAAATACAAGCCGGTAAAAAGCTATCTGCGCAAGCATGCAGCAAAGGCATCTTCTATTTTATCCATCTGCGGAGGTGCAGTGAACCTTGCAGACGCCGGGCTGCTGGAAGGCAAGACCGCCGCAACTCACTGGAGCCGAATTGGGCGGGAAATAAAAAACTATCCGGAAGTAAAGTGGGTCCGGGATCAGAGGTTTGTAGAGGATGGTAGAATCATCTCATCCGCTGGATTAACTTCCGGGATTGATGCCTCCCTTTATTTAATCACGAAGCTTGCTGGCCATGAAAAAGCAGCACTTGCAGCGGATTCCATTCATTATTCCGGTTCCCATTTCCTAAAGAATCCATCCATCAAACCCCATTATCCTGGAATTGAAGATGCTCCTTACTATTTTAATATCGCTTTTAATCTCAATAAACCTAAAACAGGGGTCCTATTGTACAACGGCATTGGAGAAACCTCTCTTGCTTCAATATTCGATACTTTTCCAGCAGCAGCAGCCATAAAAACATACGCTGTTTCTTCCTCTAAAAAACCTGTCCAGACAAAGCATAACCTGTACGTGCTTCCTCGCTATGTATTCGAGAATGTTCCAGAGATGAATCGTGTTTACGCTCCGGGAACCGATGCCAGAGTTCAGGCGAAATCAGAAGCACAAAAGTGGTCAACTATCCATCCCCATTCAAAAATAACCTATTTGCATGCCGACCAGCCGGATCGTTTCGTTCTTGAACCTCCATTGGAGGAGCTTGCGGGCAGAACAAATCTTCCTACTGCAGATTATGCAGTGAAGCGTCTGGAGTACCGGGAAAATAACTTGAGTCTGAAAGGAAGCCCATTCATGATGCATGCAGCTGTGCCGCCGATTTTGCTACTCTTGGGCAGCGCCATTATTATTTTAATTCTGGAGGCGCGCAGAAAGAAGAAGATCAAAATAACAGCTTAAAGGAAACGATTATACTGTGTTTCTCTTCCTCTATAAACGTTCATAGAAATGAAACAAAAACTGAAATATATGCAGGCTCGCTAGAAGACGATAGACAGCGAACCTGTGTAGAGGAGAGGTGGTTTAAAAGACATGAATGAAATGTCGGAGAATACGGTTTTAGAACGCTAATTGCTTGCTCCCTGTGTATTGATCCGAGTCATAGTCGATTCGTAACCTCCTCCAGGATAAACCCAACAGCCTGAATTCGTACTGCCATCCTCACTCCAGATACCTTTATAGTAAGCGGGTGAGCCTTTTTCACCGCCCCAGATGGTTAATGAGTTCTCATCGACCTCATACGTGTAATCAAATGTACTGCCGTGATTGTCGTATATTCTCGATTTCAAATGCTCACTCGGTGATTCTGCAAAAAATTTTTTTGTATATCCAATGATCTCTATCCCTTTATTCTTACGTCCATTATGGATGAGGTCGAAACGCTGAATGAGAAAGAAACCTCCATCCATCCACTCGTAGGAGACTTCCCCGGCAATTTCCGGGCCAGTAATTTTCCAACGGCCAACCAGTCTCTCAAGACATTCGAGACCAGGATACGGGTATGGCTGTTGTGACTCTCCAGCATCTTTCTTTTTCAAATGAATCCCTCCAATACATTCAGTGCTACACGTTTTCCTCAAATGGTACATCCTTTTTATGTGTGGCAATCCACCAAATGTGTCCAAATGGATCCGTTACTCCACCTCGTCGATCGCCATCGGAATGATTTTCTACCCTCATTAATTCCTTTGCACCTGCATCAATAGCTTGCGAAAAAAGAGCATCCGCGTCTTCAACGTAAAGATAAATATGCATCGCAGTGCCTCCAAGAGCTTCCGGGCTCTTCATCATCTGGTATTCCGGAAATTCATCCACAATCATAATTGGTGAATCTCCAATCTCGATCTCTGCATGACGTACCTTACCACTTTCATCTGATATACGCATCAGTTCAGTCGCTCCAAATGCTTTTTTATAAAATTGTATAGCATTGGCTGCATCCCTGATAATCATGTACGGTGACACAGTGTGATGTCCCTCCGGTATGTGTTTTGTTATAGGTGTCATAAATACTCCTCCAATGGATTAAAATTTTGGCTGCTTTGATCCCCAAAAAATTAGGTTGAATACAGGGGACGATCGCAACACATTTAGTTTAAGTCAGATGAGAAGGAGTGTATTGTAAAAAAATGACCTATCAGACAAGCGGAACATGATTGTTTTGTTTACCTTGCTGCAAGTGGTAGGTTGCTGGGGTAAATCCAGAAAAAGATCGAAAATCGTGTATGAAATGTGCCTGGTCATAATAGCCGCAGGTTAAAGCAATATCTGCCCAATCGACTCGCTCTTCACCTTTGATGAGACGAAGCACATGCTGAAAGCGCTGAATACGGCAATATTGTTTGGGTGTCAATCCCACTTCTTCCTTGAACACTTGAATAAATCGTCTTGAACTTAAACTGATTTGTTCCGTCACATTAGCAACCTTCCATTGATTAGCAGAAGGCTGGAATTTCCTTAGCGCGAATACAACAGCAGGGTGATGTAACACGGGTTGAATCATCCTATCCATTAAATAGCGCTCAAGAAGTTTAAATTTCTCAATTGGCGTTTCAACTTCTAAGAGCTGTTCTCGTATTTCATTCGCACTGGTCCCCCAAAGTACCTCTAACGAGATATGCTCATTACGCAATTCATTAGCTGGCAAGTTAAAAAATGGGAAAGCACCACCGGGCTTAAAGTGAACCCCCATGGATGACACCTGACATGCCGTGTCGATTACCGTGAAATTCGAATGCGGGCCGGAGATCAAGCTTCCACGTAAACTTTTGAACCGTTTATGATTCTTTTGGTTGTATACCTTAATCAAGTCTTCCCCGAGATTAATAATTAATTCCATAGCTCCATCCGGGAGTACACATTCCATTCTGTGAGGTGAGTGATAGCCTTTATATAGCCAAAAAAGATTTATATAAGCCGACAAGGGGGGAGGAGGATGGTATATAAGAAAAAGGGTCATGGTATACAATCCCTTCAAACGTTTTCGTTTTTTATGTCAAAAACAACTTTTTAACCTTTTCCCGAAAACACTTTGAAAATCACCAACTGTTAAGATGTTCCTTTTAAGTTAAGCTTGAGCCGTCATTAGTAGTGCTGATATATGAATGGGAAGAAGCATAAAAAAACACATTAACCATTTGTCCATTTTTGGATCATACATATTTAGTTATCCAACAAACGAATCGGGCCATTTAATGGAATAAGGGAAGGGATTTATGATAAATAATCGCTTATTAAATTCTCAAACAATACGCCCCACTTAAAATAAAAAAGTGAATATTCTTAAACAATAGGGCGCTTATTTGTAAGAAGATAGATGTATTCTTTATTGGGATAAAAGATTGAGTTAATCAGCTAATTTCGAAATATTTGGTATTAAGCAATCTTAGCAGTTTAATTGAATAAGACTGTCTAATTATCTTTAACAATTCACAACCGCTTTTCAAATGAAAATGAAAAGGGGTTGAATTTCTTTATTTTAGGTAAATGTTAAATGCCTTTATTTTATTAAAGCTCTTACCATTAAACAGTATCAACATTTCTATTAACATGATCAATAACCAAACGCTGATCCTTAGCAATATCACTCCGTCAAGCTTAAAGAAAGTGGCATATTCCGCTAAAACCTTTCGCATATCATGTAAATGTAACGAATGATTGTCTTTTAGATAAATCATTAATTCTTCTATACTCTCTATTTCAACTTCTTTTACTTCACCAATGCCACCAACATGAATGGTTCTATTTTCAATCTTGTGGTGTTCATCAATTTTCGATAGGAGGCTTTAACCAAAATGAGTCTTACTAGTTATCTGTGTCTAAACGGAAAAACAAAGGAACTTGACTCTTTGATTTCACCTTCACAATCGGATTGTGGAATTATTAAAATGAATTTATGTATCTAGGTTAAATAAAAAATGGTGTTCTATTGGGAAAGGGACTCCGATAAGATTTTTCCATACTTTTATCTCTTTTGAAAAAATTTTAACTTGACCCCTACGTCACGTAATGGTTTATATTTAAGCCACCGGTAATAAATAGTCGCGTGAAATGAGGGGATGATTATTGCAGGAAAAAAATATTGGAAAGTTGGGGAACTTGCCACATTAACAGGGTTAACCGTTCGCACATTACGGTATTATGATCAAATTGGTTTGTATTCTCCATCTGGATATTCTAACTCAGGATACAGATTGTATAACGAATCCGACCTATCACGTCTACAACAAATTCTAGCATTAAAGGAACTGGGTTTATCACTCGATGAAGTTAAATCCATTCTAGCTGATCACAATTACAGTGCATTCGAAATTGTATCGCTCCAAATTGATCGACTTAGAGAAAATATCAGAATTCAACATAAGCTTTTAAAAGAATTACAAAATGTATCGAGTCTGGTGGAAATGGAAGAGCCGTTGACGGTTGAGGATTTCACAAAATTATTAAGCTTGATGAAAAAGAATCATGAAAATTTTTTTACTGAACGACGATCAAGTATGGTACACCACTTCGACAGGCTAGACGACTTTCTCGACAAGTATTCAAATAAACCAAACTAAAAGGAGGAAAAAATGATGAACAAACGCTTTGCAACACATGACACTTTTGTCATTGAAAAGATTTATAATGCTTCACCTGAACAAGTGTTCACCGCCTGGTCAGATTCTGAAACCAAGGCAAAATGGTTTCAGAAGGCTGACGAATTCAACTTTCGAGTTGGCGGGCGTGAGTATAGTCAAGGTGGTCCCAAAGGGGGACCAGTCTTTACCTTTGATGCTTGCTATCAGGAGATTGTTTCGAATCAGCGTATCGTGTATTCCTATACGATGGATCTTGAAGAAACACGTATATCAGTATCCTTGACCACGGTGGAGTTTAGGCATGCAGAAGCTGGTACTCAGCTCATATATACCGAGCAAGGAGTCTTTCTCGACGGTCATGATACGGTAGCTCAGCGTGAACACGGCACGAGGGTCATTATGGACAAACTTGGCGAGTATCTACAGATAGAGTCAATTGTTGAGAAAAATTAATGACGAGCACTATGACCAGGTCTAACCGATAGTTGGGAAAATCAAAGGGTAACAGTCTTAGGGGTATAGAAAACCTTGACAGCACTACACAAAGAAAAGGGAGCTGATTTTATGAAATTTCTCCTCACATCTGCAGGCGTTAATAATAAAAGCATACACGACGCACTAGTAGATATGCTGGACAAGCCAATCGCCGATTCCACCGCACTGTGCATCCCCACAGCGATGTACGGAAACCCTTGGGGCGGACCAGGCGAGAAAATTTGGAAGTTCATCAGCGGGAATCCCGAGCACCCCATGGTTAATTTAGGCTGGAAGTCAGTGGGCGTGCTGGAGCTCACTGCGCTGCCAAGTATTGACAAAGATCACTGGGTGCCACTGGTACAGGAAACGGACGTCCTGTTGGTATCCGGCGGCGACGCTCTCTACCTAAGCCACTGGATGCGAGAATCTGGGCTGGCAGAGCTCTTACCATCTCTACGCGCAGTCTATGTGGGAATGAGCGCCGGGAGCATGGTGATGGCACCTAACATAGGAGAGATCTTCGTTGGCTGGACTCCACCCAACGGTGAGGATAAAGCACTTGGTTTTGTTGATTTTGCAATGTTTCCACACCTTGATCACGAGATGCTGCCGGATAATACCATGGCTGCCGCAGAGCGATGGGCTGCCGAGATACCCGGACCAGCGTATGCGATTGATGATGAAACCGCCATCAAAGTGATTGACGGAGCAGTCGAAGTTGTTTCCGAAGGGCATTGGAAGCTTTTTTCGTCTTGATATTACTACTCTGCTAAAAATATTCATTGTGCTGCAATTTAGAGAGAATAGTATAGGTTTCTTATTAATATATTGTAAAGGGTTTCACCTAACGGGTGCGTTGATCTAATAAGGATTAACGCCTTTTCTAATGGAACTTATTCAACAAACAAGCAGGATTGTTGAATAAGATAATTGATTGAATGAGGGGATAATCTTTATTATAAAAATTGACAATTGACATTAGTAATAGAGAAATTGCTGAGGAAGTATTAAACCTCCAAATCCCTTCTTATCAAGTAGAAGCAAATATAATAGGCTCTTATGGCATCCCATCATTAAAAGATACAGTTGATAATTTACAACGATGCGGAGAATCTTTCTATGGCTTTTATTCACAAGAAAATCTATGTGGAGCAATCATTCCCTGCTGTCTTTCAACGAAATCCAAAAGGCTCTAGGCAATTCCTTTTCTAAATTGTTTAGGATCTACAATTATCCGATGTATATCAATTTCTTCTTTTTCTATTTTTATTGATAGTTTTTTAAAGATATTTTATAGATTTTTAATGTGGCAATCATTCCCCTTGGTACAGACACCTAACAAGCCCAACCCGGCATACAGATAAGAGTACGGAAAAATCGCCGGGAGGTGTCTGAATGTCT
>NZ_JAUHTR010000011.1 GCF_030418125.1 Fictibacillus fluitans
CCGCAAGTAGCGCAGCGCCAGGGGGACAAACAGTGCCCCAAAGCCCTGAATCAGCCCGCATACCCAGCTCCAGCCACACCCAAAAACCCCTAATTAGTCCTTTTTCTTTTCAAAACACCTAGATCAAGAGAAGAAATATACTGAACATCCTCTAATTAGTTCCTTACTAATATTCAAAATCTCTTCTCAGATACACCTGATCAGACATAAAAGGGGAGCTACTATATTCAATTTTCTTTTTGACCGATAAGCGTATACTTATGAAGGTGGATGTGAACAAAACCTTTATTTATCAAGGGGTAGAACCATATCCTCATTAAATGGCTGGGTTTGTCGAATTACATATAATATGATAGAATTAAGCATGAAAGCGCTTTAATTTGACATCAGGGAGGACATCATGAAATGAAGCAACAAGAGGAACTTCATCGTGGATTGGAATCAAGGCATATTACGCTAATGTCACTTGGCGCCGCAATTGGTGTCGGGTTATTTTTGGGGTCTGCCAGTGCGATTAAGCTCGCAGGACCGGCTATTCTTGTAGCCTATACCATTGCAGGAGCTGTTATGTTTCTTATTATGCGTGCACTTGGGGAGATGGCGATTCATAATCCGGTTGCCGGCTCTTTCAGCCGTTATGCAAAGGATAACCTAGGACCGCTCTCCGGTTATATCACCGGGTGGAATTACTGGTTCCTGTGGGTTGTTACCTGTATGGCCGAAATTACGGCAGTGGGGATTTATATGGAAATGTGGTTCCCGAACGTGCCGAATTGGATTTGGGCACTTGCAGCCCTCGTTATAATGGCTGCTGTGAACTTGATTACCGCAAAAGCATATGGTGAATTCGAATTCTGGTTCGCCATGATTAAGATTGTTGCCATTATTGCATTGATTGTTTCTGGTTTGGGTATTATTATCTTCGGATTCGGAAATCACGGAATTGCAACAGGGATCAGCAACCTCTGGACACATGGAGGGTTCGCGCCAAACGGGTTTAAAGGCATACTGATGTCCATGCAGATGGTCATGTTCGCCTTCCTGGGGATTGAGATGATCGGTATAACTGCCGGAGAAGTCAAGAACCCGAAAAAAGTATTGGCACGGGCCATTAACACCGTGTTCTGGAGAATTTTATTATTTTATGTAGGTGCTTTATTTGTTATCATGTCCATTTATCCATGGAATGAAATCGGGACAACAGGAAGTCCGTTTGTGCTTACATTTGAGAAAATTGGTATCGCTCAAGCAGCAGGTATTATTAACTTTGTCGTGTTAACGGCTGCTCTGTCCAGCTGTAACAGTGGTATTTTCAGCACGGGACGTATGCTGTTTAACCTGGCACAGCAGGAGCAGGCACCTAAAGGGCTGAAAAAGGTCAGCTCCAACGGTGTTCCTTCAAAGGCCATTCTTCTCTCAGCAGGGGCCCTGCTTATTGGAGTAGCGCTTAATTACTTATTTCCGGGGTCATCCGTTTTTGTATGGATTACAAGTATTTCTACATTTGGCGCCATCTGGACATGGGCAACGATTCTGCTTTCCCAAATGAAGTTCAGAAAGTCATTGTCAGCGGACGAGCTTAAAGAATTGAAGTTCAAGACGCCATTCTGGCCATACGGTTCGTATGTTGCTTTAGCTTTCTTGCTGATGGTGATCGGAATCATGGGTTACTTTAAAGATACACGGATTGCACTCATCGTCGGTCCAATTTGGATTATTGGACTTGTCGCCTTTTATTATGGAAAAGGGCTTCATAAAAAGAATAAAGATGAAACAAAAGTGGCATAATAAGAATCAGTTGTGCGCCAGCGATTACGTTGGCGTGCAACTTCCTTAAAGAAAGGGTTGCATAAGATTTAATTACATGGTATATTTATTATTGTCGAATTGGACATACGAAAAACAAGTGAAACAAGCTATGGTGAGTAACATCATCCATTAGTACTTAATATCATCGCGGGGTGGAGCAGTCTGGTAGCTCGTTGGGCTCATAACCCAAAGGTCGCAGGTTCAAATCCTGTCCCCGCAACCAATTTTAATTTCTGACATCACAGTCAAGAAATATAACAATGGACTCGTGGTGTAGCGGTTAACATGCCTGCCTGTCACGCAGGAGATCGCCGGTTCGATCCCGGTCGGGTCCGCCATTTTTCAAACGTAAACGAAACAACTTGTTTCGTGTTTTTTTATGTAAAAATAGGTTTTTTCGGTAAAATAAGATAAACTAATAACAGACACATAACCCTTAGGATTTCCAATGCCTAAGGATTTTTTTTTAATAAAAAAATCATAGGGTTTTTTCATAAGAAAAAAGGTTTTATCAATAAGCCCAAATCGAATTCGCAAAGGACAGGTACATACAATGCGGGATGAGTTTGAGTGGATTAAATCAATCAGTCCGGCTGGCTACCGCCAGTCGTCCGTTATTCAGGGAATAGGTGATGATGCCGCCCTGGTTCGAGGTTCAGCCTGGGACCAGATTGTATGCCTGGACACGATGGTGGAAGGGATACATTTTACGAACCAGACGATGGCTCCTTATCATGTGGGGTACAAGGCGCTGGCTGCCAACATCAGTGATATTGCGGCCATGGGCGGTGTTCCGCTTTACTATCTTGTTTCCATAGCGATTCCGTCCACATGGAAGGAAGAGGGGCTTTCCCAGGTTTATAAAGGGATGGCTGACCTGGCTGAAGCGTATGAGATGGATCTGATTGGCGGGGATACGGTTTCGACCAAAGGACCGCTCGTTTTATCTGTCACGGTCATGGGACAAGTAGAACCGGGCAGAAAACTGCTGAGAAGCAATGCCAAGCCGGGTGACGTAGTGTTTTTATCCGGAACAGTTGGTGAATCCGCAGGCGGTTTGTCGCTTTTGCTGGAACGATCCGTGAAAGGTGAGTTTACTGCTGAAGAAGCACAACTCGTCAAAGCGCACCAGCTGCCCGAGCCTCATGTAGGACCAGGACGGATTTTGGCAGCTTCGGGCAAACGGGTGGCGCTGAATGACATCAGTGACGGTGTGGCGAGCGAAGCAAATGAGATTGCTGAAGCGAGTGGTGTAGTGCTTACCCTTTTTCATGGCAAGCTCTCGAGGAGTTCCGTGCTCCGAATGTACCCCGAAGATCAGCAGGATCAATGGATCTTTTACGG
The DNA here is from genome assembly GCF_030418125.1 of Fictibacillus fluitans. Taxonomy (GTDB): domain Bacteria; phylum Bacillota; class Bacilli; order Bacillales; family Fictibacillaceae; genus Fictibacillus_C; species Fictibacillus_C fluitans. The sequence goes on from NZ_JAUHTR010000011.1 coordinate 3,154, forward strand.
CGGAGAGGATTATAAGCTGATCGGGACGATGTCTCCAGACGACTTTTCTCAGGCAGCGTCCGCATGCGAGAAGACGGGGTATACGCTAACCGTCATCGGCGAGGTTTCCAGCGGGGAGCCCGGCGTGCGGCTTAAACGGGGATCACAGGTGGAACCGCTGCTGAAAGCTGGATACAACCATTTTCATAATTGAGGTGCAGCAAATGGAACAATTAATACTTACCACAGCCTCCCCGGAAGAAACCGCGGAGCTGGCGGAAAAGCTCGGAGCCCTGCTTCAGGCGGGCGACGTTCTGACACTTGAAGGAGATTTGGGTGCGGGCAAAACAACGTTTACCAAGGGCCTTGCCAAGGGTCTCGGGGTCAAACGGGTCGTTAATTCGCCAACCTTCACGATTATTAAAGAATACAAAGGGCGTGTGCCTTTTTATCATATGGATGTATACCGGCTCGAAAACAGTGATGAGGATCTCGGGTTTGAGGAGTATTTTGAAGGCGAAGGAGTGACGGTGGTGGAATGGGCGCAGTTCATTGCCGACCGTCTTCCGGAAGAATTGTTGAATATTGATATCCGGCGTACGGGAGATGAGACAAGGGAACTGAAATTCACTCCTGCCGGTGATCGTTTTATTAAGGTATGTAGGGAGTTAGAAAAATGAAAGCTCTTGCGATCGACACCTCCAACCTCGTAATGGGAATTGCGGTGATGGATGGCGAAAAAGTGGTCGGTGAATATATTACTAATCTGAAAAAGAATCATTCTGTACGGGTGATGCCGGCGATTCACGATGTAATGAAAGAAGCAAACGTCAAGCCTGCTGAGCTCGACCGGATTATTACAGCTAAAGGGCCGGGATCCTATACCGGTGTAAGAATCGGCGTAACAATCGCCAAAACGATGGCCTGGACGCTGAAAAAAGAACTTGCCGGGGTTTCAAGCCTTGAAGTGGTGGCGCAAAACGGCAAGTACTTTGGCGGGTATGTCTGTCCTCTGTTTGATGCCAGACGCACCCAGCTGTATACAGGGCTTTATGGCAATAAAGACGGACAGTTCCAAACCGTAAAAGAAGATCGTCTCGTGCTGCGGGACAACTGGCTAAACGAGCTGAAAAAGCTGGATCAACGGGTTCTTTTTCTCGGAAATGACCTGGATATGCACAGGGAACGGATTGGGGAAGAGCTTGGTGATCAGGCGGTGTTTGGAAGCGCCGCGGACCACAACCCACGACCGTCCGAATTGGGGAGAATCGGTATGGAACGCGAGCCGGAAGAGGTTCACCATTTTGTGCCGAGTTACCTTCAACTTGCAGAAGCGGAAGCCAATTGGCTGGCAGCTCAGAAAAAGTAGGTGCGAAACATGGAGGAGACGTTCACATACAGGTTGGCAACGGTTCATGATCTTCAGGACATCATAGAGATTGAACATGCTTCCTTTACGCTGCCCTGGACACAGGAGGCGTTTTACAACGAGATCGTGCATAATCAATTTGCCTACTATCTGCTGATCGAAGCGGACAGGAGGACGGTTGGCTATTGCGGAGTATGGGTAATCATTGATGATGCGCATATCACCAATGTGGCCATCCGGCCCGAATACCGGGGCAGGAAGCTCGGGGAAGCGATCATGCGCGAGGCGATGCATATGGCCGGAAGGTACGGTGCGGCAAGGTTAAGTCTTGAAGTACGAGTGACTAATTATGTGGCACAGAATTTATACCGCAAGCTGGGTTTCCACGATGGCGGTATTCGAAAAAATTATTACAGCGACAACGGGGAAGACGCGTTGGTTATGTGGGTGATGCTTTAATGAAACAGGATGAAATCATATTATCAATTGAAACGAGCTGTGACGAAACAGCGGTCGCGCTGATCAAAAACGGAACCGAGATACTCGCAAACGTGGTGGCTTCACAGATTGAAAGCCATAAACGGTTTGGCGGGGTCGTTCCGGAGGTGGCATCTCGCCATCATGTGGAACAGATGACGGTTGTGACGGAGGAAGCACTGCAGCAGGCAGGGCTGACGATGGACGATGTGACCGCCGTTGCGGTAACAGAAGGTCCCGGGCTAGTCGGAGCGCTTTTGATCGGAGTGAACGCAGCCAAGGCGCTGGCGTTTGCGCACGGACTGCCATTGGTGCCGGTGCATCATATTGCCGGTCATATTTATGCCAACCGCCTGATTACCGAAATGAAGTTTCCGCTTTTGGCCCTTGTGGTTTCCGGCGGGCATACCGAGCTTGTTCTGATGAAAGAGCATGGATCCTTTGAGGTGATCGGAGAGACGCGGGATGACGCAGCGGGAGAAGCCTACGACAAGGTTGCCCGTACGCTAAACCTTCCGTATCCGGGAGGTCCGCATATCGATAAACTCGCACAGAATGGCGAGCCCGTGCTGAAGCTGCCAAGAGCTTGGCTTGAGCCGGATTCATACGATTTCAGCTTCAGCGGGCTGAAATCGGCTGTGATCAATACGGTTCATAATGCTGCCCAGCGCGGAGAAACGATAAGACCGGAAGATTTAGCCGCAAGCTTTCAGGCTTCCGTCGTCGAGGTGCTTGTGGAAAAGACAGCGCGGGCTGCACGGGAGTATGATGTGAAACAGGTGCTGCTGGCCGGTGGTGTAGCGGCGAACCAGGGATTGCGCAAGACGCTTGAGGAGCGTTTCTCGGATCTTCCCCAAGAGCTTGTCATTCCGCCGCTTTACTTATGCACAGATAATGCAGCGATGATTGGCGCTGCGGGAAGTGTGGCGTATCAAAAAGGCCAAAGAGCCGACTGGGCGCTTAATGGCGTGCCGGGACTCGACTTGGAAGCTCAATAATCAAATAAAAATCCCTTCTCATGAACAGATGAGGAGGGATTTTTTGTGCTCTTTTTTCCTTGCAGGCAAAATTGTGGATGTGGACAAAGTTATCCACAGGGTAGGCAAATATGTGTGTAAATAAAATGAAAGCAGAAAAACCTTATATTTTCTCTGTGTATAAAATACTGTGGATAACTGGCAATACACTTGTGGATAATGTGCATAACTCTGTGAATTGGGGATTTTTATCCTTTTTTCATGTGTATAAGTCTGTGGATACTGTGAATTGTTTAAAAATTAAAGCAATGGCACATGGCCATTGCTTTTAATTCTCTTCCTGTAATTGTTCCCATTCTTCCATCAGCTGTTCCATTTCGCTGCTCAATACTTCAATCTGCTGATTGTGTTCCTGGGTTTTTTCATAATCCTGAAAGATTTCCGGATCGCACAAGGCTTCTTCATGCTCAGCCTGGCGTGCTTCCAGGGTTTCCAGAAGGGCTTCAATTTCTTCAATCCGTCTCAGGCGCTTCCGGTCTTCCCGCTTGGCGGCTTTATCCTGCCGGTAGCTGCCTGCCTCTGGTTCATCCTTTTTAACAGGGTCAGAAGATGCCTGGCTTTTTTTCAGGAACTCTTCCCGTTCTTTTGTTTCTCGTTTCTTATCCACAAAGTAATCGTAGTCCCCAAGATAGCTGGTGATCTGGGTGCGGGACAGCTCGGCGACCTTGGTGGCGATTCTGTTGATAAAGTAACGGTCATGGGAAACAAAGACAATGGTTCCCGGATAGTTTATCAGTGCCTGCTCGAGGACTTCCTTGCTGTCGAGATCCAGGTGGTTCGTCGGCTCATCCAGAAGGAGCAGGTTGGCTTTTTGCATCATCAGCTTGGCAAGGGCAAGCCTTGCTTTCTGGCCGCCGCTCAGCTCGTTGACGAACTTCAGTACATCGTCGCCGCTGAAGAGGAAGTTCCCGAGAATGGTGCGAATCTCTTTTTCCGTTTTGTCCGGATATTCATCCCAAAGCTCATTCAGAAGGGTTTTCCTGGAGTTCAGGTTGGCCTGCTCCTGGTCGTAGTGGCCGATCTTCACGTTGGCTCCGTACCTGATATTGCCTTCAAGAAGCGGAAGCTGTTTTAAAATGGCCTTCAGCAGGGTGGACTTGCCGATGCCGTTCGGACCGACAAGCGCAACGGCATCCTGGCGGGATACATCGTAATTGATGTTCTTGATCAGCGGCACGCCGTCCTCATAGCCGGTCGCCACTTGTTCAAGCTTCAGCACATCATTTCCGCTCTGCCGTTCAATATCAAACATGAAGGAAGCGGATTTCTCATCACCGAGCGGCTTGTCCATCACTTCCATGCGCTCAAGCTGCTTTCTGCGGCTCTGTGCGCGTTTGGTGGTCGAGGCACGGACGAGGTTTTTCTGGACAAAGTCCTGCAGCTTGGCGATTTCACCCTGCTGCTTTTCGTACGCCTTCATGTCGAGAGCGAGACGTTCGGCCTTCTGTTCCAGAAACTGCGTGTAGTTACCTTTATATTTGTATGAACGGTGCCGGGTAATTTCATAGACTCCCGTTACGATTTTGTCCAGGAAGTAACGGTCATGGGATACGAGCAGGATGGCACCGGGATACGACTGCAGGTACTGCTCGAGCCAGGAGAGCGTCTCGATGTCCAGATGGTTGGTAGGTTCATCAAGAATCAAGAGGTCCGGCTTGGTCAGGAGCAGCTTCGCCAGTGCGAGCCTTGTCTTCTGTCCGCCGCTTAATGTAGAGACAGCTGTGGCGGGATCAAAGTCTGCGAATTGGAACCCGTGGAGGACGGTGCGGATTTCCGCTTCATACTGATAGCCGCCCAATTCCTTAAACGTGATCTGCAGCTCGTCGTATTCTTTCAACAGCTTATTGTAGCTGTTTTCGTCTTCAATCAGCGCAGGGTCACCCATGCGGCTTTCCATGCTTCTCAGCTGTTTTTCCATTTTTCTCAGGGGTTCGAACACACTAAGCATTTCATCCCAGATGGAGAGGCTTGATTCGAGACCCGTGTCCTGTGCGAGATAGCCCACCTTCACACCTTTTGGCATAATGAGCTGTCCGGAGTCATAGGACAGGTCACCGGTTATGATTTTCAACAGCGTGGATTTGCCCGCTCCGTTTCTTCCGACGAGGGCAATTCTGTCGCGTGTTTGGACTTCGAGCTTAATATTCGATAAAATAGGGTCAGCCCCAAACGATTTTGCTAAGTCATTCACTTGTAAAATAATCACTGTACGTCACCTCAAATTCCTGTCGACGAAACATCAGGAAACAGACGGGGTGCAATCGACAAAAAATGCACGGGGTTACGCCTGTTTTGCTGTAATCTGTCTACTCTTAGTGTAGCCTACAAAAGCAAAGCCGGGCAACTAATCAATGTTCAACATATTGTTATATATTAAAGAGCAGAAGCAAAGACATTCTATTGTAAGATAGTGTATATTTTAGGAAGAAGGAGTAGGATATGGGATCTTTTACGCATTTTAACGAACAGGGACGAGCAAAAATGGTAGATATATCGGAAAAGGATGTAACGGTCCGCACGGCTGTGGCCCACAGCTCCATTTTTGTGAATCCGGAAATTTACACCAAGATCACCGAAGGCTCTTTCAAAAAAGGAGATGTGCTCGCTGTGGCACAGGTGGCGGGCATTATGGCAGCCAAAAAAACCTCTGACTGGATCCCGATGTGTCATCCGCTCGCTCTTACGGGTGTGGACATTTCTTTTCAGTGGGAAAAAGAGGACGAGGGATACCGTCTGCATATTGAAGCAGCGGTGAAGACAAAGGGCAATACGGGAGTTGAAATGGAAGCCTTGACGGCGGGAAGTGCTGTCGCGCTGACCATATATGACATGTGCAAGGCGGTCGATAAGGGGATGGTCATTGGACCGACTTATCTTCAAAGCAAAACCGGGGGAAAAAACGGGGATTTTCAACGTTCCAAGTAAAAAATATGATAAACTATAGATAAGCTTTCTGAATTGTGGAGGCTACAAGATGACTCAAGAACAGATAAAGATACCGCAAGCAACCGCGAAGAGACTGCCGCTGTATTACCGCTTTTTAAAGAACCTTTCCATTTCCGGAAAGCAGCGTGTTTCCTCGGCAGAGCTCAGCGAAGCAGTAAAAGTAGATTCAGCAACCATCCGAAGGGATTTTTCCTATTTTGGCGCACTCGGGAAAAAGGGATACGGCTATAACGTGAACTACCTGCTATCCTTTTTCCGGAAAACGCTTAATCAGGATGAAGTGACGAAGGTTGCCTTGATTGGTGTCGGGAATTTGGGTACCGCTTTCCTTCACTACAACTTTATTAAAAACAACAATACGGTCATCCAGGTCGCATTTGATGTGGATCCGGACAAGGTTGGCAAGGAAGTAGCGGGGGTTCCTATTCATTCAATCGACAATATGGTAGAAGAGCTTAGGGAAATTGATGTGGAAGTCGCCATTCTGACCGTGCCGGTCGGTGTAGCCCAGCATACGGCGGACAAGCTGGCGGATGCAGGGATCAAAGGCCTCTTAAACTTCACGCCGGCTCGCCTGACATTGCCTCCTGACATCAGGGTGCACCATATTGATCTGGCTGTGGAATTGCAGTCATTGATTTATTTTATGAAGCATTATCCGTCAGATGAAATATAGAAGTTCAAATTACTTGAAGGAGGAACTGGGATGATTGGAACAGGCAGCGCGATTGTGATTGCAGCGGCAGCATTAGTCATGTTTGGACCGAAAAAACTTCCGGAACTCGGACGTGCAGCAGGAAGAACATTAAGAGAGTTCAAGAATGCGACGCAGGGGCTCATGGACGATGATGATAAGAAAGAGAAAGAGTCTTCTAAAACGCACGAACAGAAGTAGCAGTTAGGATGAACATCATGACAGAAAAAAACATGTCGGTCTATGATCATCTGGGTGAATTAAGAAACCGCATCATCATTACGGCGGCTTTCTTTTTTGTCTTCATGGTTGTAGGTCTCTTTTTTGCCAAACCCGTCATTATATACTTGCAAAGTGATCCTGTGGCACAAGACATTCAAATGAACGCCTTCAATCTGACAGACCCGCTGAAAGTGTATTTTGATTTTTCCTTTATCATTGCACTTCTGCTCACGCTTCCGGTAGGACTCTACCAGATATGGGCCTTCATCGGTCCGGGTCTTTTTGAGAATGAAAGAAAGGTTACGCTGTCGTACATACCCATTTCGTTTCTATTGTTCGCAGCGGGCTTGAGCTTTGCCTATTTCATTCTTTTTCCCATGGTGGTTCACTTCATGGCGAACATTGCGGATTCCCTGAACGTTGAAGGGGAGTATGGGATCAACGAATACTTTTCCTTTTTATTCGGGCTTGTCCTGCCGTTCGGGCTGCTGTTTCAGTTCCCGGTCCTCATCATGTTCCTGACGAGGCTCGGTCTGATTACACCAATGTTCTTGCGGAAGATCAGAAAGTTTTCGTATTTCGGCATTCTTGTGATTGCCGGGATCATCAGCCCGCCTGAATTGATTTCACACCTAACCATTACCGTTCCGCTGATCATTCTCTACGAAATCAGCATCATGATCTCGGCCAATGCCTACAAAAAGAGGCTGAAAGCGGAAGAAGAAGCCAGACTTGATCTGGAGCTGAAGGAAACACATCTCGACTAAGGGGTGTGTTTTTTTGTTTAGAAGTGTTGATTAGAGACATTCCGGACGAGAAAATCTTCATTGATAGTTGATTGGAGTGGAAGGTGCGAGACTCCTAAGGGAAGAGCGGGACAGGTGAGACTACAGGCTCACCGCCCGCCCCTAGGAAAGCGAGCAGCCTGGAACGGAAATCAACCACTCCCGGGTGTCGATCATGATTGAAAAGGGAATACTTAGAAAATGACCCTTATGAATGGACACATGGAGCGAGTTTACTGATAATGAAAGACAAACCAGAAGAAGAGAAGGCGATACGATGACACAAGAAAAAGTAAATGCTGCTGGCTGGAAGTTGGAAAACAGTTACGCCGAATTGCCGAAAGCATTTTTTTCCCTCATCCAGGTCAACCCTGTGGAATCACCTGAAATGATTGTTCTGAACCATTCGCTGGCGGAGTCTCTTGGGTTGAACGCCAGGGCGCTTGAAAGCGGGGAAGGGGTTAAGGTTTTTGCCGGAAATGAGGTTCCTGAAGGATCGGTGCCTCTCGCTCAAGCGTACGCCGGGCATCAGTTTGGAAACTTTACGATGCTTGGGGACGGACGCGCTCTGATGATCGGTGAACAGATCACGCCTGACGGAGAGCGGTTTGATATCCAGCTGAAGGGTTCTGGTAGGACGCCTTACTCCCGTGGAGGAGATGGACGGGCGGCGCTCGGGCCGATGCTGCGTGAATACATTATTTCTGAAGCGATGCACGGGCTTGGCATCCCGACGACCCGCAGCCTGGCGGTTGTTACGACAGGGGAGCCGGTTTACCGTGAAACCCAATTGACAGGAGCGGTTATGACACGTGTGGCGGCGAGCCATCTTCGGGTGGGAACGTTTGAATACGGTGCCAATTTTACCGAAAAGGAAAACTTGCAGGCATTGGCCGATTACGCGATTGAACGCCACTATCCGGAGATTAAAAAGGATAAAAATCCGTATATCTCCCTGCTTCGGGAAGTGCAGAAGCGCCAGGCAGCCCTTATTGCCAAATGGCAGATGATCGGATTTATCCACGGGGTGATGAATACCGACAACATGACGATCAGCGGTGAAACGATTGACTACGGTCCTTGTGCGTTTATGGATACGTACAATCCGGCGACTGTCTTCAGTTCGATCGATGTGCAGGGCCGTTATGCGTATGGGAACCAGCCGCCAATCGCGGGATGGAATATTACCCGCTTTGCGGAAGCTCTTCTGCCCTTGTTTCATGATAATCAGGAGAAGGCGATTGAGCTGGCGCAGGACGTGCTTTCGGACTATCCGCTCGCGTTTAATATCGCCTGGGTGAAGGGTATGAGGTGTAAGCTCGGTTTGTTTAATGAAGAGGAAGCGGATGAAGCCTTGATTCTCGATCTGCTGAAAATCATGAACAAAGAGAAAGCGGATTATACGAACACGTTCCGCGCTCTCACCCTTGATGACCGTAAATTCTCCCTGTTTGTCTATCAGGATTTTCAGGAATGGGAGAAACGCTGGCAGGAACGGCGCACAAGGCAGCCGGAATCTGACAAAGAGTCGAAAGACCTGATGTGCAAGCACAACCCAGCCATCATTCCGCGAAATCACCGGGTGGAAGAAGCTCTTTTGGCAGCAGAAGAAGGAGATTTGAGCGTGATGGAGAAATTAGTATCTGTAATGAAAAATCCATTTGCCTATTCGGATGAGCAGGAGGAATACAGTGCACCGCCGCCTCCATCCGAAGCCATAAACTACCAGACATTTTGCGGAACATGATCATAAAAAAATCCGGCTGAGACATGAACGTCCAGCCGGATTTCTTTTACTTCTTGTATTTTTTTATGTGGCGGTGCAGCCGGAAGTATTTGATCGCATTGGCGAAATCAAATGTGGCCACAAGCATGGTAATGAGTGTCCAGATCCCGGTAACGCCGTATTCCGTTGAATAGTGGATGGCGAGCCAGGTAAATAGAATACCCATAACCGTGTACAACCCGCCCATAAAAAATGGTGATGTTTTCATTAGAAAAGTCCCCCAATAATCATCTGCATTTTCTCGGCCTTATCCTGTAAGTCATTGATCTTGTCAGCGAATATCACCTGAACAAGCATCACGAGTGTATTCATTGAAACATGGGCGACAATGGGAACGAGCAACCGTTTTGTTTTTACATACAAAAAAGCAAAGACAAAGCCCATGGCTGTATAAACGAGCAGGTGGGTAAAATCGAAATGAACGGCTGCGAAAATTAGGGAACTAATGATAGCAGCAATCACAAAGTTAAATCGCCTATACAGACTGCCAAAAATTATCTTACGGAAAATTATTTCTTCTAAAATCGGTCCTGCGATCGAGGTAACAATCATAAAGTAGGGAGTGGCCTTGGCAATCTTGACAAGCATCTCGGTATTTTCCGATCCCTGCTTGATGCCAAACACGTTGATTTCAATGATACCGGCAACAATCTGTGCACCGTAGGCTAGGAAAATTCCCCCGATGGCCCACTTGACTGCCGATGCCCCTGAAACGCGGCCGCCCCGAAGCGCCGGGTCTTTCATGTCAGGAATGAGCAGCAAGAGCACAATCACGAGGGCAACAAGAAAGCTGATGGTCCCCCAAAGGCCGGCCCATTGTTCCCGCGGAACGTTCATCGAGTTCATGATCGGGTAGCCGATATAGCCCGAAAGCTGCATCAGGATATAAGTCAGTACGATCCATAAATAGCGCTTCGTCAATGTAGAATTTCTCCTTTAGTCAAGTTCAGTTGGTCATGTTTTCAGCATGCCCATGTATCTATTTATTCTAACATAGATTGCTTGAAAACATGGCATGATACCCCTTTCAGAAATTTTTTGGGAATTTTTAAGGTGATGCTTGCAATGTGGAAAAAAATTATTTAATATAGGAAATGGAGTTAGCACTCAGTAAATCAGAGTGCTAATAATATAAAACTTTCTAATATTTTGAGGAGGGTGTTTCACTTGTTAAAGCCACTAGGTGATCGTATTGTGATTGAGCTTGTAGAAGGTGAAGAAAAGACTGCAAGCGGGATCGTTTTACCAGACTCTGCAAAGGAAAAGCCGCAAGAAGGCAAAGTCGTTGCAGTAGGAACAGGCCGCGTAACTGAGCAAGGAGAACGCGTAGCACTAGAAGTCTCTCAAGGAGATTCTATTATCTTTTCAAAATACGCAGGAACTGAAGTGAAGTATCAAGGTAAAGAGTATCTTATCCTTCGCGAAACTGATGTATTGGCTGTAATCGGCTAATCTAAAGAAAACTACAAAATGAATAGCTACATAGTGTAGCTTTAACCAAAAACGTTAACTAAAAAATAGGAGGGTTTTACACATGGCTAAAGACATTAAGTTCAGTGAAGACGCTCGTCGCGCAATGCTTCGCGGTGTGGATGCACTAGCAAACGCAGTAAAAGTAACACTTGGACCAAAAGGACGCAACGTGGTTCTTGAGAAGAAATTCGGTTCACCTCTTATTACAAACGATGGTGTAACTATCGCAAAAGAAATTGAGCTTGAAGATGCTTTCGAAAACATGGGTGCAAAGCTTGTTGCTGAAGTAGCAAGCAAAACAAACGATGTTGCCGGTGACGGAACTACAACAGCGACTGTTCTTGCTCAAGCAATGATCCGTGAAGGATTGAAAAACGTAACTTCCGGCGCTAACCCAATGGTTCTTCGCAAAGGAATCGAAAAAGCAACTGCAGTAGCCGTTCAAGAGCTTCAAAAGATCTCCAAGCCAATCGAAGGCAAAGAGTCTATCGCACAAGTTGCTGCCATCTCTGCTGCTGACGAAGAAGTTGGCCAATTGATCGCTGAAGCAATGGAGCGCGTAGGTAACGACGGTGTTATCACCATCGAAGAATCTAAAGGATTCACGACTGAGCTTGAAGTGGTTGAAGGTATGCAGTTCGACCGTGGATATGCATCTCCATACATGGTAACCAACTCTGACAAGATGGAAGCAGTTCTTGAAAATCCATACATCTTGATCACTGACAAGAAGATTACAAACATCCAGGAAATCCTTCCTGTACTAGAACAAGTGGTACAACAAGGCAAGCCATTGCTATTAATTGCTGAAGATGTTGAAGGTGAAGCTCTTGCTACATTAGTAGTAAACAAACTTCGCGGAACATTCAACGCTGTAGCGGTTAAAGCTCCAGGATTCGGTGACCGTCGTAAAGCTATGCTTGAAGACATCGCGATCCTTACTGGCGGTGAAGTAATCACTGAAGAACTTGGTCTTGACCTTAAGACTGCGAATATTGGACAGCTTGGAACAGCTTCTAAAGTGGTTGTTACAAAAGAAAATACAACCATCGTTGAAGGTGCTGGCGAGTCTTCCAAAATTGCAGGCCGCGTAACTCAAATCCGTGCTCAATTGGAAGAAACAACTTCCGAGTTCGATAAAGAAAAACTTCAAGAGCGTTTGGCTAAGCTTGCAGGCGGCGTAGCGGTTATCAAAGTTGGTGCAGCTACTGAAACTGAGCTTAAAGAGCGTAAGCTTCGCATTGAAGATGCCCTTAACTCTACTCGTGCAGCAGTAGAAGAAGGCATCGTATCCGGTGGTGGTACTGCGCTTGTAAACGTGGTTCGTGCCCTTTCTTCTCTTGAAACCGTTGGGGACGAATCTACTGGTGTGAAACTTGTTCTTCGTGCATTGGAAGAGCCAATCCGTCAAATCGCACACAACGCAGGTCTTGAAGGATCTGTTATCGTTGAGCGCTTGAAAAACGAAGAAATCGGCGTTGGTTTTAACGCAGCGACTGGCGAATGGGTAAACATGTTCGAAGCCGGTATCGTTGACCCAACTAAAGTAACACGTTCTGCACTTCAAAACGCAGCATCCGTATCTGCTATGTTCTTAACAACAGAAGCAGTAATCGCTGACAAACCAGAAGAAAACGCTGGTGGCGCAGGCATGCCTGACATGGGCGGCATGGGAATGGGCGGAATGGGCGGCATGATGTAATTATCGCCCAAACCCCTTGATATATGAGGGTTTGAGGAAAGTGTGGAGTGCAATGCTAACATCTTGCTAACATTTCTCTCCTAAAATTAGAGGTTTCTCATGAGTTGTGCAAACTTATGAGAAGCCTCTTTTTTCATTTCTTTTGTTACATGGAGATAGACGTTTTTCGTTGTGGCATCGTCACAGTGGCCTAACCGATCCATAATCTCTTCCAAGCCTACTTTTGCTTCCGCTAACAATGATGTATGTGTATGGCGCAAAGAGTGAGGAGTGAGTTCTGAATTTAAGCCAGCCAACTTTAGCAGCCGTGCCATTCTGTTTTCTACAGTCTTGACGAAAATAGGATAGCCAGGTTGTTTTTCTTTCTTGGCAAAAATGAATCCTTCGTCGAAATATGATTCACCAAAGTATTCCTTAACTTTTTTCTGTTCTAGCATGTGCGTTTTGAGGGTGGAAATTACTTCTTTATCTACTACAATGGTCCTTTTAGATTTTCTGGTCTTGGGCGGTACTAATTGATATTCCAGCGTGTTGTTCGTCGGATTGTAATACGTTTTCGTGATATAAATGGTGTGTTCCTCGAAGTCAATGTCTTTCCATTTTAGAGCCACCAGCTCACCAGCACGCATCCCTGTGTAGGAAAGGGTAAGAAAGATTAGATAATCTAAATCTAAACCTTTTTGAGCAGCTGTTTTCAAAAGTAAAGCGAGATCCTCCTTCTCCATATATTTAGGGATTTCTTGTTCCTCTAATTCCTCAATGGTTTTTCTGTCTTTCTTCAGGTAAGCGAATTCCGTTGGATCACTTTTAATCATCCGCATCTCAATGGCCTTCTTGAAAATCATTCTGCCCGTGCGGTGTACACCATCTAACGTGTTGTCAGCATACCCTTTCTCTTTTAAAGCATTTAAAGCATCTTGATACCTTTTAGCTTTGATGTCCTTGAGCTTTAAGAGAGAGAAGTATGGCAGCAACTTGTTTATTTCATGCTGCCTAATACGAATAGTCCCGGGCTTAACGCTGTTCTTCTCACTGTACATACTAAGCCATTCATTTGCGAAATCTTTAAATATAACACTCGCCTCATGTACATAAACTCCTTGATTAAGTTCGTAGATGAATTCGGTAGCAGCTTTTTCAGCTTCTTGCTTAGTTTGAAATCCTCCCTTCGTCTTTTGCTTCCTTCTGCCGGTAGAGGGATCTCTCCCGATGTCGATTACGAAGCTCCAAGTAGATCCACAAGTGCAACGTTTTTTATTGCAAGTGCAGCCTCTTCGGTAAAAATGTCCTTTCATTTTCTTTAGACCTCTTTTCTTGGTGAAATGATTTTGCAATGGTTATCTATTATTTCCACTGCATACGTAGCAAATACGTTGGGTCTATTTAATAGCTTTTGCTACATTTAAACTGCGTGGGTCGAACTTTTCTTTTTCTTTTGAGCTGCAATCCATATTTCCAAGTCTGCCTTCTCTACACGTTTTGAAGCACCGATCTCAAAGTTAGGGATGCCACCGTGCTCTACATCCAGTTTGAATAGTTCGTAGACCGTTTTTCTTGAGATGCATAGGAACTCGGCAATGTGAGCCGCTGTTAAAGCATCAGGTAGAGATCCCCAAGTTAAATATTGTTTTGTTTTATTCAAAGTAAACTCCTCCAAATTGGCTTTGTATATATTTCTGTACTTTGTCCATACTTATAATGTTTTTCTGTTTTTTATCCATATTGGTATACCAATGTGGATGAATTACCGAACAATAGTTTAAGAAAAGCCCTGCTTACAGGGCGTTTGTTAACTCATTATGGATTTGCTTTTAGTGAAAAAACTACTTTCGATATTGCATCCAAACTCATCAAATACTATTCGGTACTTTGACCAGTCAGACATAGATCGAATATTTCAAGCATGTTATCGGTGAACAGTACTTTAGCTTCTTCGCCAGGAGAAATCATTACCTGATCAACAAAGTAAAGTATGAAAAGACGGGTTTCTGTTTCACCTAATCGGGATGACAAGGTGCTTTTAAACCGACTAAAAATCAAATCTTGTTGTACGGCTTCACGCAGTTCATCAAGAACTTGCTGCTTATTAACGCACTCTTCCAGAAAGTTAGCTTCCTGTTGATGATAAGATTTTACTAGCGAATTATATTCGTTGTCGTTTTGTTCTTCTGCAATAGAACCCTTTGAAATCAAAATGTCAATACGTTCTTCTGCTTTTTCGATATTTTTTTCAATGGACCTGTTGGTTTGATCTAAGTAGTCTAGTGCAATATGTTTGACCCCGGCACCAGACACTGTAGTTTCTATATGATTTAACACAATAGGGAGTAAAGCATTATGAACTGCAGTTTTGTCTAATTTATAGTTACATGGTTTGCAGACGTAGTATTGATAGTCATATTTTTTTCCTTCTCGAGTGGTGGAGCCATTTTGGGTAAGGAGTTTCTCATTGCAATGCCGGCAAAAAAGCTTATTCAAGAAGGTAAAAGGAGTGTCGAGTCTTCCATATTTCTTTTGTAGCTTAGTGTTAGCATTAATAAGTTTGATTAAAAAGTCATCAACCAATGGTTCATTAAAGTCATTGAATTCGTATTGCTTTGGTTCTTTTCCTTTATGAACGTTCCAAGTCAATGTTCCGGTATATACTTTATTCTTCAAGATGGCTTCGATTGAACTTGGTCGCCACATCTTTCCTGAAGGAGAGGGAATTGAAGCTTCATTAAGGACAGCAGCAATTTTCAGCATTGATAATCCCCAGCTTTGCATGTAGTAGATAAAGGTAACAATATCGGCATCCTCGTTAGGGAGCAGCATTTTGTTTACGAGTTCATATCCATAAGGGCATTTAGATCCGGGTCGCAGTTTTTCTTCGTTATTTAGAAAAGATGTCAAAGAGGCAATAGCTCTTTCAGACTTAATTTCTGATTCCTGCCTGTACAAGAGAAGGGTGATTTTGGTTCGAAAGTCAGAAGGATCAAAAGGGGTATCAGAGGTCGTGGAGTAAACTTCAAGGTTTGGAAAGTGATCCTGTAGCGGACGGTAGAAGTCTAGGACAAAACTATAACCGGTGCGGTCCATTCTTGACTCTTCATAGAAGATCACTTTATCGATTCCTCTTTCAATCATCATGTTTTTAAGACGCATTAATTCCTTTCTTTGTTTTGCGCGTTTTGCATAGGCGCTTGTAACATCTTCTACATAGATGAATTCTTCTGGGACAGATAAGTTCTTTCTTTTGGCGAACTCCTGAATATAAGCTTTCTGGATTTCTACACTGTTGTTTTCTTGTTGTTTATATGAGGAACGACGCACATAACCAAAAGCTAGATTCATGAGACTTCACCGACTTCATAAACAAATTCCTTTTGCAGGTCTGTTAAATAATCAAAATTTGAAACCTCAACATCCAGTGAGTTGGGATAGATTACAATGTTTCTGACAAATAAGGAAAAAAGCCAAGGTGAATTTTCCTTCAGTCGATCCGTAAGCAGTGTTTCAAGTTTCTCCCTCATATTTTTTTGATTGGCCATATACTCATTAGCTTCATCCAGCCCCTTCAGAAGTAATTCCCTTTCTTCTTTTGACCGCTTCAGCTTCTTGTAAGCCAAGTCATCCTTCCAATGTGGAGAATAACCATTCGTGGAAAGAATAAGGTTTTCCATATACTTTTTGATTTGGTGATCAATTGCTTTAGCTTCCATTACTAACTTCTTTTTATAGTTTCTAAAAAAGAGGGTTGAATCATAAAGCAGCTTCTTAAAGTTTAGATTCTTGATGGTCTCTTGTAGCAATTGTTGAATGATCCTACTTAAATCATCAAATTGCATCAGCACACGTTCGTGTTTACGAGAGCAGCTGTAATTGCTTTTGTTTTCAATGACTGATATTCGGTACAGCATAGGTTTTTTACATAACCCACAAATAGGTGCAAAGGTATCCTGGGATTTTTGTTTTTCTAAACGCTTTTTGTAGGTTGTGAAGAGATGTCCCTTTTCCTCTTGCAGCTTTTTATGCCGCTGAAGTGTCATATAGGGGGTCACATGTGGAAGTCTATTCTCCCCGTTTTCCAAATCAAATCCAGCATAAAAGGGATCCTGTGCTATCGAAATGAGGCGCTCCGCACTGCATTTCAATTCTTTCTGATACCGATTGAGTATGGTGCATAAGTGCTCCATGTCAGTAATCTCATTTACTTCCGCAAAATAAGATTTGAGAATGGTCTCTTTTTTCTCATCCGGGATATACGATTTTTTCTCCTTGATTTTTGTATAACCAAGCTTTTTAGGAGGGTATCTCTTATTCGCTTCATGAGTTCTTCTGGCAATGTTCTTACCTTCCATGTCACTGAACATCCCTAAAAAACTTTCTAAAAAGATGTCCTGTGTGGATTGAATATGACCGTTGCCCTCAGACGTATAAACGATCTTAACTTGATGTTTTAAGCAAAGATCTGTAAATTCCATGCCTTCAAAGGTATCACGAAAAAGTCGTGTTCGGTCAAAAGCATAAAGGGTGTCCACTCTATTGTTTTTGATTAATGAGATTAGACGCTGCATTTCAGGACGTTCATCAGTGCTTTTTTTATTAGCCGATATTGCACTTTCTTCAATTAATAATACTTGATGGCGTAACAGTTTATCTCGGTATTTCAAATCAGCCGACTGCTGCATCGTTAAACTCTGGCCGGTAGTGCTGACACGCCGAAAAAATACATGTTTTTTTTCATGGTTCACTTTCTAGTAGTCTCCTTCTCGTATAATTTGGAAGTTTCTCGTAGTACTTTTGCCTGCAACAAAGGAGAGAGGTTTAACTGGTTTACAATCAATCGTTGTACCAAGTGCTGAACCCATTTGTTTGTTACAGAATTATCATGTGATGCGGTTTTTAACTGAACAAGTTTTCTCAAAGAATCACCTCCCGATTAATATCATTGACGGGAGGTGTTTGTTTATATACTTCTTTGTGAATTAGTTAATGGATCATCGAAGAGGTTGAATTCCAACTGAATGGAGTCTTTCGTAGGGTCTTCTTTTATTAAAACCTGAATAAAGCCTGTTTTTTCTCCAGGGAACATTTGCTTATGTTGCTGATCGTCCAACACGGCTCCTCCTTTTTTCTTGGTAGTCTTTAAAGCTGTCATAGATGAATGGGGAAAGGTGATCGACTGCTACAGATAGTTCTATTTGTTTGATTTTAGTGATGGGCTTTTTCATAGTGCATATCCTCTATTTTTTAACTTGTGTAAGCGGGCTTGGGTACTGGTTCGGATAGGTGGATGGTGATGTTTTATTGTTACTCTCATAATGAAGCTAACCTCCAAGATCTTGTGAATTATGTTCGGTAGTTCGTCTACCGCAGAGGTA
The DNA here is from genome assembly GCF_030418125.1 of Fictibacillus fluitans. Taxonomy (GTDB): domain Bacteria; phylum Bacillota; class Bacilli; order Bacillales; family Fictibacillaceae; genus Fictibacillus_C; species Fictibacillus_C fluitans. The sequence continues at coordinate 20,987 of NZ_JAUHTR010000011.1, forward strand.
ACATAACCATTATGAGAGAAATGTCAATAAAAATAATAAATAAAATTTTTATCTATATACTATCGCTTTAACATGGTAAAATTATGAAAATTATAGTATTTTAGTCATTGTAGAATACATAACCTTTTTAGAAGGGAAGTATGTATATGTCAGAAGGTACAGAAGCCGAATTTGATAATGGTGGTGCAGAAGCAATTAAAGGTTTTAATTTTCAAAAGGCTAATGTAATTTTGTTAGCAATAAATAATTATAAAAAAAAGAACTTTAAAATATATGTTGAAGCTGAGGATGATATTGTCGTTAGCTATGAGGGCTACAATGCTTATATTCAAGTAAAGAAACAAAAACATACATTTAAATCAATCACAAAAAAGGATAAAAAAGTAAAAAAAGGATCTGATGGAAAAAGTGTCGTTATTTACTCATCGTCTATCCTCGAAAAAAATCTGAATTCAGGTACTGAAAAAGATAGATTTAAATTAATAGTAAAAGATTTTGGCGCAACAGATAAAAAACAGTTAAAGATTAAGAAACCCGGTTCACTATGTTCTGAGTTATTTGAATTAAGCAAAGAAGCAAAAGCCCTAATAATTAAGGCTCTTCCCGCAGACTTAGTGAACAAAGTTGAAAATTTTTATTTCTATATTTCGCCCATTCATGAAGATCTTAATGAAGCGGAAAGGTATTTAATTGGTTGTTTAAATAAGATAAATATTGCGGTTGATAATAGTAGGGGTAGAAGCATCATAGCTGAATTATCTTTAACAATTGACCAAAAAGCACAAGAAATAATTCATGAAGAAAGTCATAAAGAATCAAAATTTATGGATACTAAATATTTCTCAGAAGTCTTGATTACCTGTAAAGCTATGAACAGATTTGATGAAGTACTAGATTCACTGGGTTACAACTTGCTATTAAAATCAGTCATTAAAAAAGAAAGACTAAAAATCCAGTTAAATCAAAGCAGTCTTAAGGAGGAAATGAAGGAATTATTAGAGCAGTTTATAGAGGAATGCGAAGATTTGGAAGGGCTTTCAAATAAAAATGTAATTGATCACATGGTAAAGAGTTTTACGTTTACAGAAGTTAATAAAAATTTATTAATAGCAATTGCAATTGAGAGTTTATGTGAATTAGGAGACGAAAATTATGATTATTAACCATATTATTATTTATGATTATATGGAAAAGAGAATTAATAAGTTCGATTTTAAACCGAATGCTAACATCATTGTGAGTGAGGAAAATACAATTGGCAAATCAAGTTTAATAAAATCTATATATCATTGTTTAGGTTATAGCATTAAAATTTGGCCAAGTAATTGGAAAACCAATAATATGGTTTTTCAAATGGAGATAAAAAACGGTGATAGGGTACATTTAATCACTAGACATAAAAATTTGTTTTATGTTGATGATGCTAAAGAGATCCTTTCTGAAAAAGAATTTTCAATGTGGCTGCAAAAGTTTTTAAATATTTTTATAAAAATTAAAGACAAAAAGACCAAAAAACTGTCTGACATATATGCTAGTGAAGTCCTACTACCATTTTATATTGACCAGGATAAATCATGGAATGGTTATGTGTATTCAAAGTCCTCTGATTCATTTTCGAGATATAATAATGTAGTTAAAAATATATTTGATATTTATTTTCAAATTTCAAATAAAAAATTACTCGAATTACAAATACAGAAAAGCGAATATGAAATGGAGATTAGTGATATAAAAAAGCAAATTTTTGCACTTACTCTTCTCGAAAAAGAGCACTCGGAATTATTAAGGCCTATAAGCAAACCTACATCTAATATTAATTTTGAGGCAAATGGTAATGACCCAAATGAAAAAATAAATAAATATTTAAAGCAGATTAATTCTTACAATAAAGAAGTGTTCAAATATGATAGTGAAATAATTCAGATAGAGACACAGATGGATGAAGTAAGGAGAGAAGTTAAAGAATTAGTTAAGTTAAAGAGATCCTACGAAGGTAAATTTAAAGAAATAAAATTTACTTGTATTCATTGTAATTCTAAATTAACACAAGAGCAATCAATCACAAGACTTAAGATAAGAAACAATCAATATGAAATACTAGAGAATATTTCGTATTGTAATAAGAAATTAGATGAGTTAGAAAGTTTGAAGCTAATAAAAGAAATTGAAAGAAAAAATAGGGTGGATAAAATATCAGAATGGGAAAACATTATGATGGAAAGTAAGAATTATGAAGAATTAGATTCCTATATAGAAGATAGGGTTAACCATGAAATTATAAATCAATATATTTCCGTCGAACAGCACCTATATGGTGAGGAGAATAAAAAAACTGCAGATATTAAGACAATTAATAAGGAAATGTACAAAGAAAGGAAATCTGTTAGTGAGAAAAGGGCACAAGTGAAAAAAAGATATGAAGAATTAACAAATAAATATGAGAGATACTTTAATGATATTGATTTAAATGAAATTGGTTTATATAACTTTAAAGAGATTAGTGGAAGTGGAATGGATGCTAATAAAAAAATGTTGGCTTTATATACTGTTTATTCAAATCTAGTAAATGAATTTTCAAACTATAAGGTGCCCTTTGCAATGGATTCCTTTATTAAAAATGAAACTTCTGGTAAATTAAAAGCCCAAATGTTTGGATTTTTATCTAAATATTACTTATCAATTGAAGGGCAAATGTTTTTCTCAATAATTAAGGAAAATATTATTTTTTTAGATCGTGATAATGATTATCATTTTATAAAGCTAGAAAAACCTATATTGGAGGAAGTTAATGATACAAATAAAAAATGGGTGAAAGCATTTGAAATAATTGATACCTTAAATTAATAATATCCAGATGCACTTATTTGAAATTAGAAAAAACATTTATAAATATTGGGATGTAAAGGAGAAATATATTGATACAGTCTTTTAGAGGTTATTACAGGCCAACAGAAGCAGAATTTGATGAATTGTGGAGTGACTGCTTGTTTGTTTTTGACACAAATGTCTTATTGAATTTTTTCAGAACTGAAGATGAGATTAGAAGTAAGTTACTAAATATATTAGAACTATTAAAGGATAGAGTTTTTGTCCCATATCAAGTTGCTATGGAGTATCATCATCGATTACAAGAAGAAATACATAATCAAAATAAAACATATAATAATATGAACGCGATGTTAACCAAAAAATTTGGTGATATAAAGAACGATATTAATAACAAATACAATAGACACGTTAACTTGAATTTAGAGAAAATATTTGAAGTGCTTGAACAAAGCCTGAGTACTGTAAAAAAAGAAATAGAATCGCAGAAACAAAGCCATCCTTTATTGGATGAAACAGCAAGGAAAATTGCTCACTTATTAGAAAGCTGTGTTGGATCATCTTATGAAACACAAGAAGAGTTGGATGACCTATATAAAGAGGGAGAATTGAGGTTTCAAAATAAGATTCCACCTGGATTTGGAGACTTAAAAGAAAAGAAGGATAGGAATAGAAATCATTTAGGATTAATTTATCAAGATGTATATGGGGATTTTTTAGTGTGGAAACAAATATTAATGGAGGCCTCGGAAAAAAGAAAAAATGTAATTATAGTAACAGGTGACAGTGAGAAAGGTGATTGGTGGTTGCTTGATAAGAATAAAAATAAAATAGCTCCTCATCCACAATTGTTACAAGAATTCCATAAAGAAACCGAAGGGGAATTATGCTATATATATGATCCGGATGAATTTATTAGAAGAGCATATGAATTTTTCAAGCTAGGTTCAGAGGAAGAATCGGTAAAAGTAGCAAAGGGAATGACAGATGTAAGTGATACTTACAATGAAGAGCTTTTAATGGATACAGGCCTAGATCTTTTTCACTTAGGTTCATATGAAAAAGACAGTTTGTATTTTGAATTAAAGGAAGCAAAAGCGCTCGATAATAGTTCTATGTATTTTAAGGCAATACGGGATGCTAAAAAGATAATCGATAAAAGGAAGCAAGAAGTCGTCGATCTACACAATACAGTAAACATAAAGATTTTTGAATTAGCTTCATTTAATCCAGGGTTGGCAAATTCTTATAAAAGTACTTTAAATTCGATCGATCCTAATACGGTGAAATTGAAAGATTTAAGGTCCTTGCTTAGTAAGCTGGACTGGGAGTTAGATTTTTATTTATCACAGGATTATTAAAGGATAGAACCATAGTCGTTTAACTCCACAATTACGGATATAGCTTTAGGCATATGCGGGCTATCGACTATGAAAAATACCCACCCCTGTCTCAAGAATCATAAAGACTCTTGGACAGAGGAAGCTGTATTGTTCATCATAAGTTATAGCTTTAGTGTAAAAGCTGGGAAACGTCCTGATGCTGCTGTTTAAATACCTGAATTCCTTCAACTTGTTATTTGCTAAACGCATATGCAGTTTCGCCCACATACATAATGACAAGCACCATTGGCCTTAACCAATCGAAACTCCAACCGAACCGTTACTGCAAGGAGTCGTTCCCACTCCCTAAGGCTTGCAATCCAGTCAGAAAACAGCAGAAAGATAGACCTTGTCTCATGATTGCTACGCTGATTTTCTGCATCGGTTCAGCTCACCTGACCTTTTGTTTATCGTGGTTTAAGGGCATTTCCACAGACTATATAGTTAAAGTAGGTTTTTATGTCACAATTACAATGGGACAGCGTTTTGACAGAGATTGCGGCTCTGACCTGTTAGGATTTCTATTGTGTTATTAACACAACCCTTTGATTATAAAAATGCAAGCTTTTATCTAAAAAAATAATGGACGCGTGTTCTGTCTGGATCTGTGTATAAAATATACAGAAATAGCGAAAGCTCTTGGGTAGAAGGACGGCTACAGCACAAATAATTAATTACCCCAAACAAAAAGTAACCTCGACCAGTGAGAGCTGATTAGGTTACTTTTTGTATGTTCTTTTTTTTATCAATACCGAATCGGAGAAAATATTTGGTATTAATTATTTATAATAAGTTCATTTTATTGTGTCTAGCGAGTTATATAGATGGTAAATGTTAATTAATTGTAACAGCACTCATTATAGATATGTGTTATCGTAGAAAGACTCGGAACTTTCATGATGTAAGTCAAAGCTTAGGAGTGGCGAATTGAATGAAATAGGAATTGAAGCAAAACTTTTAGAGTTAACTAATGAGCAATATATAAAATCTAATGTTACCTGGACATTCAAAGCAAACTCATCCACTATTTCTGTCAGCTATCTTAAGAAAGAAAGGAAGTATAAGATAGTTGAACACGACTCAGGAATAATTAAATATTATATTGATCTTGAAGAAGCATTAGAAGACTTGAAAAAGCTTAAATAAGAAAAGAATGAGCGTTGCTTGTGCTCATTCTTTTTTCTATTTTAGAATTGTGAACAATCTCCAATAAATGTTTGTGGTGTGACCGCAGATGTAAATGTAGTACTAAAGGAATCTCCCACATCATTGGTTGCATTAATCGTCCAAGTAATCGTATTGCCGCTTATCGTAGCGGTTAGGAAGACATCAAATAAACCTTGGAGTGTAGATGTTCCAGTAGCTTGGGCAGTTCCTTCAAATTGGACACTAATGCTGTCATTACAAGAGAATCGAATTCTTCGGCCTTGTGTCAAGTTGAATACAAAGCTGCCTCCCGAGAATGTGATACTGAAGTTATTAACAGCTGGATTACATCCTGGACCCCCAATATAACATTGAACAATAGATACATTGATCGTACCGGAAATCGTTGAAGGAACACCCCCGTTTATGACGTTTGCTGTTGCAGGAGCCCCAAACCCACCTACGCCCAATTGGAATTTGCAAGGACATTCGGTTGGAGCAGGACAGCTAACTACCGCACCTACTTCTGTAGTCAAGGTTTGACCGCCTTCTTGTGTGGTTGCAGTAACTAAGACGGATGTAATGGATGTTCCCGGAGGGACAGTAAATGTTGAAGAATAGAAACCTGTTGCGTCCGTTGTAGCAGGTGGAATCGACATTCCCATGCCCGGGAATGTAGTAAAGGTAACAACATCCCCTTCTTGTCCAACTCCTCCACACGTCACAAAACCAGAAATGGTATAGGTACAAGCTGAAACAGGTGTGACCGTTGCTGTAATATCACACAATTGAGTGCAGGTTCCGGAAACTGTAATGGAGTCACTCGCAAATCCGTCTGCAAGAACCGTTATTGTCGCAGTCCCAGACGTTCCTGGAGCAAGGTTGATACCACTTTCAAAGTTACCTTCTGAATCTGTAAATGTTGAAGAAGGATCAATGATAAATGTGCCTGGAGGATTCTGTGTAATGGTGATTGGAACCCCGGGAACTGGAACACCATCACAAACGAGCCGGCCATTTAGCGGCCCAGCGCAATCGAACGTTCCTCCCTCGGGTCCAAAAATATCAAGAACACATAAAGAAGAGGGACAAGAAGCAATGGTAGTGGAAACACCTGTGGCTGTTCCATTGACGGCAACCGCAGATACCGTTACTGGCGTCTCGGGTGTCGGCGCAGGAACAGTTACATTGACCGTAAATTGGCCATTGGCATTAGTAAATACAGGGTTTTGAGCAAAATTAATCAAACCTGGGCTCGAAGCTAGAAATACAGGTGTGAACGGGACAGGTGAGCCATTACAAATGACTTCTCCATTAATAAAGTCTTCACATTGAATTTCCGCTTCCACAAACAAGGATACTAGGCAGCCTGCGGGAGGAGGGGTAGGTGTAGGGGGGAAAAATATAGCTTCGACATCGTTGCAATCAAACTCGACTATCGCACCATTAGAAAGTTCCCCAAACACACAGGTTCCTTTAATTTTAATAAATATAAACGTAATTGAGTCACCTTGATTCGTTATTACTGTAATCGCTTGTCCTCGTTTTACGTTTTTTAAAAACTCACAGATACAGGAGTTGTCTTTCCTCATCGGATTCTTCCTTTCCTAATTTCTATATAGAGAATCTCCTATATAATATGGTTACGTGCTATACAATGTGTACAAGTTAATGAAAGAGTCTACTTTACTGAAGTATGTAAAAGTTGAGGGATGAAAAATGTAATATCTCCTGTTTCCCCTTTAATATCTCACCAACATCTCATGTGTTGCACATGTGGAAATTTAAAAGCGATGCAAGCAAAATTTGCACCGCTTTTGTTTAAGAGACGTGAGTTAAATGCAAAACATTAATTCCTAACAACATGCTAACATTTTGCTAACGAAGTCCAATAAAACGAGGTGAATCAGGGTTAAAGATAGTACACTTGATGCAAAAATAATGCTGATTTGACGGGACTTTCTTCTTCTTTAGTTAAAAATATTACAGCATAAAACTTCATGGGCGGCATGATGTAATAAAGGTTTCAAAACCTTGTTATGTCAACGTCTAAAACGTTAACCTAACTATAGAAAAGGTCTTTCATCAGTTTACTAAACTGAGAAAGGCCTTTTTTTATTTGCTCTTTGTTGAAAACTATACCAATGACCAGCTCAGAACCTCTGCCTTGAATCCTTCATTGAGCTCATTTGGGCTGCAGGCATAAGGGCCAACTTTAATCGACTCTGTTCCTTTAGGGGTATGAAGATGAGCAATTCTGATTTGCTCTTTTTTGCCTGACTCATGAATAAAGTAAATTTCCACATCATTGGAATTACAGGTGACTTCAAATTTTATTTCATCTGAGATGTGCAGGTTTGAATAATCTTGTGAAGACCAATCAGAGTAACCATAAGAGGTGACCACTGCCCCAAGGTGAGAGGGACCTTCCGGAATATACTCTACAGAGCATTTTATCCAGGTATCCTCATCCACATAAATCAAAATTCCCACCTGATCATAGGTGTTTTTAGGGTTCATTCGGAAAGTGCCGGAACATTGAAAGTGACCGCTGGAAACATCTTTTAGTAATGCATGCCCCGTCATTCTATTGAATTGATAATACGTATTTCTCCAAAAATCCGTATCTCCATTTGTTATAAAAGTAAAAGAATCTTCTTTTGCATCAATATGCGCAGGTTCATTCATCCAGGTATAATCTTCCCACATAGCGCTTCCTCCTAGTATTCTTCCTTTAGATGATTATCTCAGAATTTCTCTAAAGCAGGAGTAACAAAATAGTCACCTTTTGAAATTACTGCTGGTTAATGCTCTTCATAATTGATCCCAATTTGTAAGAAGCCTCATTTTAATGTTAAAGTAGAATGACCATTCTATCTATGGAGGTGATTCTTGTTGAGTAAAAAAAGAGAGAGCTTATTGGAAAACGCTGAGCGTTTATTTTATGAAAATGGTTTTCATGCTATAGGAATGAAGCGGGTCATCTCTGAATCAGATGTTGCCTTAATGACGATGTACAATCATTTTGATTCAAAGGAAGATTTAATACTGGAAGTGTTAAAAAGGAGAGAGGAAAGGTACTTTTCCTTTTTGAAAACAAGCATAAGTGAAAATAAGAACATAGCGCTATCCCTGACCGAAGCCCATATGAACTGGATTCTCGAAAATGGATCAAATGGATGTATGATGCTGCGAGCGAAAGAAGAATACTCTTCTACAAATAAGGAAATTAGCGACACGGTTATTGCACACAAAAAGAATTTAATTTCTTTCCTTCAAGACAATGCCTTCAATGTTAACCAGGCTACACGTTTAGCCATGCTGTTTGAAGGAGCTACTGCTCTATCAGAAGTATTGGAACCGGAGGCTGTTTCAAAGGAATTACTGGATACCATTCAATATTTATTTCATGAGTAAGCTAAGAGTAATCTTTTCTTACTTATTTTTTTCTTAAATAAATATAATGATCGTTCTACACAAAAAGAGGAGTGAGAACATGTGGAGAATCGTCCTGCCGGGTATCGCCATGATTGGAGTAACCTATGCATTTGCGAGGTTTAGCTTTGGTTTATTTTTACCGAATATATCTCAATCCATAAATCTTACAGAAAGTAATGCGGGTGTTACAGGTTCAACAGCCTACATTGCTTATACATTAGCTTTATTCACCTCCTCCTATCTTATAAAAAGGTTTGGCCAGCTAAGAGTCATTCAATTCGCAGGATTAAGTGCCGTGATTGGATTATTCGGAATAGGGCTGTCCCAGAATTTCCTTTCCCTTGCACTGAGTACGTTTATTGCAGGGCTTGGCAGCGGGTGGGCATCGCCTGCCTACAGTCAAGTCGCATCCACATCATTAAACAAGGACGACAAGGACCGGGGAAATACCTGGATGAATTCCGGTACCAGCTTTGGACTTATAGTATCCGGACCGATCGCTATCCTGTTCACTGATCACTGGAGATTCGCTTTTATATCATTTGCAATCATTTCTTTAGCCGTACTTTTATGGAATTCAATAAGAATCCCATATGAAAAACCAGAATTGCATGATGAAAAGATAATAAGTGGTCCTATCTTTAAAAAAGCTAAGTATTTATTACTTTCATCGTTCATCGTTGGTTTTGGTTCATCAATCTATTGGACGTTTTCCAGAAGCTTTTTAAAAGTTGAATACAACATGAGTGATCATGAGAGTGTGATTTTTTGGGTGACAATGGGTGTGACGGGGGCGGTCGGTGGTTTAGCTGGAGGAATAATGAATAGAGGGGGCTTAACCTTATCCTACAGATTGGCCCTCTTACTATTGTCTATATCCGTGATCAGTATCACCATTCCATCGTTATACAGTGTATACTCATCTGGTTTTCTGTTTGGCATTTCCTATATTTTTGTTACTGGTCTGTTAATTGTTTGGGCCACTCGCATTTTTCCATTAGTGCCTCATGTGGGGGTGAGCTTATCCTTTCTGGCGTTAGGGGTTGGGCAGTCAATTGGATCAGCTATGGCAGGGAAGTTGATTAGTATGAGTTCGTACTCATGGGTGTTTATTATCTATTCATTCTTCTGCATTATTGGGTTGATTATCCCTGTTGAAAGGAAGTCTTTTTAAGGATTTTTCTTTGGAAAAACTCACCCTATGCTACTCAAGTCAATTCGTCTGGTTTTAAAATATATGCAATCGTTTAGCGCTCGAAAAACGAAGAAATCCGGGATAGTTTCAACGCTGGGACTGGTGGATCGCAAGCATGTTTAAAGCCGGTATCGTTAACCCAATTAAAGTAACTTGTTCTATACTTTCAAAACGCGAGTAAAGTAAACCCTTTTTACCGTTTTTTGTATTTAAATAAATATTTAATTATTAACGTAAATTGGATTGAATATATATACATGGAGGTGTTAAAGGAAAAATATACCACTTTTATAGATGCTATCAAAATAGGAATGCGTTTGACGTATATAACTTTGCTACAGGAAATGGAATAAACAGGAGGGTGAAATGGTCAGAAAATATGCAAGAGTTCCAGTTGTCAGTTCTCCCTTGGGTATAAATAGTGTTGATTTTAATGGCTCTCCCATTTCAGGTGTGAGGATGGATGTATTCCAAGCCTACGGCGATATTCCGATACTCCTTCAGAAATTTATAAACGACAAGGATAATGAGGCTTGGAAACAGATCACATATAAAATTGATTATATCTATTCTAATCTCAATTACGCCTTGAGGGGCTTAAATAGTGAAACTGATTTTAGTAACAAGGTACAGTCACAGGTTAGGTCAGGAAAGAAATTATTGTTTAAGCCCAATATAGTCAATCCAATAGTCATAGATTTCAAGACACATGGTGAAGGTCCTGCTGCAAAGATTGTTACAGAATGGACTTTAATAGCTGCTTTAATGAGATGGTTCCATGATAACCTACATATCAGTTATCATCAGATGGCTATTGGTGAAGGTTCTACAAGCACTTTTGTCTCATCTTCTTTTTTAAGCAAAGCTGAAAACAAAAAGATTACAACTGAGGCCATTATCGAAGGACGCAGTGGAGATTTCTTTGGTGGATGGGGCTTCTTCTTTGTCCGTAAGTATCTTGCCGAGCGTCATCCCGCTTCTCACGAAGATGACCCTATGAAGGGCTATGAGGAAAGTGTTGAAGGAAGATTTATTCCACCTGGAAGAACGCAAGGCCTGCTAATGGTGTATGATCTAAACAAGCTTCATGACGGGACCAATAGAGGAAGAGCGGTACGGGTACCAGGTGGGACAGTTTTTAAAGAAATTACCCTGAATAAAATAATTGCGGGTGGAGATCCTCAAGATAATCAAGATTTAAGTGACTATCCAGGATGTGTTTTGATAAATGTTCCCAAAACAAAATTGCACGATCAAGATTTAATCACAAATGCAATTAAGAACCTTGGCATAGGCTTATACCCAACCCAGAAATATTCCTGGTATACTGCCGTTCCGAGTTTAAAGGAAAAATTACCTCATTCACCCTGGGTATTAGAGATGGATCCTGATACTAATTTACCTTTCAGAGACGAGAATGGTAAATATGTCGCTATTAATACCGATGGACTTTCAGGAGTTCAGTCTGACCTAATTCGAGCAGTACAAAACCAGGGTGTGCTGATGATTCATATCGTTGATGGTTTAAATATTACGAATGTAAGCCATAATGCTAATTCTTTAGCAACCAGAGTACCTGAAGGTTATGTATGGTCTTCTCTTGACTGTGTAGCCCTCGATCTTTTCTGTGCCAGATACTGTTTTAAAACAGTACCCATGGATCAAGCCCGGAAGCTTCAGGATGAAAATCGGTGGCCAACGGAATTTATCCATCATTCTCCTGAAGCTCATATTAGTGGAAAAAATATAGTAACACAATCAGGACTTGATTCACCTCTGTTCAGGTATGACTTGTACCGGTTTGCTGAAAAACGGGGGGTTGGACAGCAGAAGTACTACGTCGTAGGCTGGGATACCTTGACACGGACGCCAATGGCTTCTGTTCAAGGGCATCTGGGGAGAATTCATAATACGAAATTCATTGAACTCATAACTGATAATATGTATTACAATCTAAATACCATTCTACAGGATTTTCAAAAGGGTATTTTTAGTTATGCTAAAGCCAGTGATCAACTGACCGGTACTTCCCTTTTTAAAGAGCTGATTGACACCTTTGACGAGAATTTTGACGGGGTAATAGATTACGATGAGAAAGGAAGGGGAGATGAAACAGCTAGCTTAGCCATACAGGCTTATGCTCTCGATCTTTTTGTAACTCAGGCATATGGCGACCTGCGAATGGGATTTACTCAAAACAGCCTATCGTTGAAATATTCTAATGTTAACTGGAACCGACAGGGTCATGACTTTATGAGAGAGTCAGCTCTCAAAGGGGGATTGGGGCAGGCCTATCTATTGTCAAAGTCTGAAGACGTAAAAGCAGACCTCTTCATTTCGGGGATGAGTTATGGTAATGGGATGTGGCCCAGCTGGCAGACAGTTGTTTATATAAGAAACACAAATACAATATACGGTTCTCAATCTCCTCAGAACATTAGTCTCGGTTCATTATACGGAAATATATTCCAATATGCAGATAAAGTACTGCACGCAGGTACGTATACAGGAAGTATCTCTCAAGACACTTTTGACGCCAGTGATATTGAGTATGGTAACAAAGTTCCTGATCCCGGTTCTGGCTATCATACTAGCCCACCGGAGTCCATCAATAAATATTTTCAAGCTGTCAGTAAGGGGGCTGCTCCCCTCGGCTTTACATTTTTTGTTCCAATCGGGTATGGGAGGTTGGAAGGAGTAAAAATACCTAACGTAGAGGAGACGAACGACCCAGCTAAGATTTTAACTGTCCAATTTAGGTTTGAATGGTAACATTGATCATCATTGGGCTATAAATGATATGGAAATCTAAGGAGGTTGCCATGTTCAGACCGGATCCTAATAAAACATATCGGATGCCCCCGTGGTTTGGGGGGATTGATCCTGAAACAACGTATGCTTATATTAACGATTGTATAAGTCTTGATTTCAGTTTTACCTCTGACGGAAAGTGGTTAGCTGATTTTCTTCCGGAAGGATTCGAATTGGTAAGGCCGGAAGTATCCATTGCCTTCAACCAGTTGCGAATTGACAATTTTTTATACGGGGGGAGTTATAACTTAATAAGCGTAAATGTGCCCGCACGTTTTCGTGGAAGACAGGATCAACTGGAAGCACAGTTTCCTCTTATCATTTGGGAAAATAACACAATCCCCATCCTTGGGGGAAGAGAAGTAGATGGTCAGCCTAAAATTTATGCTGACATACAAGACCTTCACTTCTCGGAAAATACGTATTTTACTAATGCCAGCTACCAGGGAAACACATTTCTACGCTTACAAATGAATAATCCCAAGCCAGTAAGTCAACAGCAATTAGAGCAAGCAAAAGAAGCTGCGAAAAATGCAAATAAATTCGGATATCGTTATATTCCCAAAGTAGGGGGTCCCGGAGCTGATCTCATCCAATCCACTGTATATCCAATGAGTATGAAACTGACAGGGGTCTGGATAGGGGAAGGGAATTTTCAGTGGACATTGCTTCCACAGGTATATCGGACTCAGCTAACGAATGATATTGATTATTACAACATCATTAAGCAGCTTGCTACATTGCCTGTATATGAAACCAAGCCTGTTTCCATGTCAGCAGGCTCACTGATAATGAAGAGTGCCGAGTCACGTGTTCTTAAGTAGTAAAGTATTTAAAAATTGGCAGTAGTCACTGTAAGGACTGCCGAATAGTTAGAGCCATTATCAAATGAGGAGTATTTAAGCGAAGCATCAGAGACGCTTTTACTCATATATATAAACAGCAAAAAACCACTTCCTAATTTTAGGAGGTGGTTTTTTACGTCGCCTTATCTTCTAATTGCCGCTTCGCCCTGATAAACGCAATAAACTGCTGCATTTCTTCCTTGGAAAGGGAAAGGCCATCGACAGACAGATTTAAATAAGACAGATCCGTTAATTCCATGAAAGGCACAGACGGATCCACATCCGACTGGGGATCCTGGTGATTCACTCTGCCCAGAATGTAATCGGTGGATGTGTCGAATAAATCAGCGATCTGTGCAATGGCTTCCAATGAAGGGCGGCGATGCCCCGATTCGTAGCCAGCATATGTACTTTTGGCAATCCCGAGCCGGTCAGCCGCATATTGCAGCGACCATCCTTTGCTCTTCCGTAATGTCGTTAATCGATTTAATATCATCTTTTAACTCCCCTTTGATCTATGTTGATTATATCATAAATAAAATTAAAATGTACGCGTATTGCGTAATTTGTGCTTGATTTACAGTGGTAACAGCACTATAATTGCGTATGTAGTACGCGATACGCGTATATTAGTTTTATGATAATTGTAATTTTATGATATTAAGAAAGCGTTATAGGAGGGGTTATATTGAAGAAGTTGATGCTGCTTACGACCGGCGGGACGATTGCCTCGCTCGAAGGGGAGAATGGGCTGGTTCCTGAGATGAACGCCGACGACATTTTACGTCATCTGCCGGGATTCAATTTACTCTGCCAGATTGATAGTAAGGCTTTGATCAATATTGATAGTACGAATATGCAGCCGGAATATTGGGTTGAAATGGCGAATGCGGTCTATGAGCATTACGAGGAGTACGACGGTTTTGTGATCACACACGGAACAGACACCATGGCGTACACATCAGCTGCGCTCTCCTATATGCTGCAGGATCTTGAAAAACCAGTGGTCGTTACAGGTTCTCAAATCCCTATTTCCTTTAAGAAAACCGATGCCAAACGAAACATTGCGGACGCGGTTCGCTTTGCTTGTGAGGAGATCGGCGGCGTATATGTCGTTTTTGACGGCAGGGTCATACAGGGGACAAGGGCCATCAAGCTGAGAACGAAGAGCTATGATTCGTTTGAAAGTATCAATTATCCTTATATCGCTTCTATTTATAAAGAACATGTTGAATACAGCAAGCCTCTCTATTTAGTAGAGAACAAGAAAATGAAGCTGGATACCTCTCTTTGCACGGATGTTTCGCTAGTGAAGTTATTCCCGGGAATTAAGCCGGAATTCTTTGACTGCCTGAAAGACCAGTGTCAGGGCATTGTGATTGAAAGTTATGGAAGCGGTGGCATTCCGTTTCAGGGAAGAAATATCCTGGAAAAACTGAACGAGCTGATTGCGTGTGGAATCCCCATTGTTATCACGACACAATGTTTAGAAGAAGGGGAGGACATGGAGCTTTATGAAGTAGGGCGTAAAGTCAATCAGGATGTTATTATCCGTTCCCGGAATATGAATACAGAGGCCATCGTTCCCAAGCTGATGTGGGTATTGGGCAAGACTCAGGATCCGCAAAAGGTGAAAGAATTGATGGAAACCCCCATCGCAGACGATATTACACTTTGAACCAATAAGGAGCAGGGAAAATGATTAAAAGCGAGATTGAATACCGCATTGAAAAAGACTTTCTCGGTGAGAAGGAAATTCCTGCGGACGTATATTATGGAATACAGACGCTGCGTGCTGTAGACAATTTTCAAATCACCGGATACAGAATTCATAAAGAGATGATTCATGCGCTGGCCATCGTGAAAAAAGCTGCCGCAATGGCCAATATGGATGTACACCGTCTCTATAAAGGACTGGGTGAGCCGATTGTTCAAGCGGCTGATGAAATTCTCGAAGGACAATGGCACGAGTACTTTATCGTCGATCCGATCCAGGGCGGCGCCGGTACCTCCATGAACATGAATGCAAATGAAGTCATCGCCAACCGAGCGCTTGAACTGCTTGGCCACGATAAGGGTGAATATATAAAGCTCAGCCCGAACACTCATGTGAACATGTCGCAGTCAACGAACGATGTATTTCCGACAGCGATTCATATTTCAACCCTCAAGTTGCTGGAGAAGCTGCTGTATACAATGGATGACATGCTGGAGGTCTTCAGGAAGAAGGCGTTACAGTTTGATCATGTGATTAAAATGGGACGAACCCATCTGCAGGATGCCGTTCCGATTCGTCTTGGCCAGGAATTTGAAGCTTACAGCCGCGTGTTGGAACGCGACATTAAGCGGATCAAACAGACGCGCGAGCATCTTTACGAAGTCAATATGGGAGCGACCGCCGTAGGGACCGGTCTAAATGCCGACCCGCAGTATATCAAACAAGTGGTGGGCCACCTTTCAGAAATCAGCGGATTGCCGCTTGTCGGAGCGGATCATCTTGTGGATGCGACACAGAACACAGATGCTTACACAGAAGTTTCTGCGGCATTGAAGGTCTGCATGATGAACATGTCCAAAATCGCAAATGACATCCGGTTGATGGCCTCCGGTCCGCGTGCGGGACTTGGGGAATTGATCCTGCCGTCGCGACAGCCGGGATCATCCATTATGCCTGGAAAAGTGAACCCGGTCATGCCGGAACTGATTAATCAGGTCGCCTTTCAGGTGATCGGCAACGACCTTACCATTTGCTCGGCATCAGAAGCGGGGCAGCTTGAATTAAACGTCATGGAGCCAGTACTGGTCTTTAACCTTCTTCAATCCATCAGCATTATGAACAATGCATTCCGAAGCTTTACCGATTATTGCCTGTCCGGAATTGAGGCAAATGAAGACCGGATGAAGGAATATGTGGAAAAAAGCGTGGGAATCATTACCGCCGTCAATCCGCATTTGGGATACGAAGCTTGTGCGCGAATTGCACGGGAAGCCATTTTAAAAGGGAAATCGGTACGAGAGCTTTGCCTTCTGTATGATGTTCTGACTGAGGAAGAGCTCGACTTGATTTTAAATCCGTATGAAATGACCAATCCTGGTATTGCCGGGGGTGCTCTTCTTGATAAAATCACTTGATAAACAAGTGGTTTACACAAATTTGTAAGCGTTTTAATTTGAAGGAGGACATAAGAGTGAAGCATGTACGATTACCAACGATGACAGAGATTATATTTACTTTGGGACTATTTTTGGCCATTGTTTTTTCTTTTACCGTCAAGTTTGATTTACCGATACAGCTGGCACTCTTTATTTCCTGGTTCATCTTTATTGTCCTTGGAACAAGACTTGGATATGACTATAAGCAGCTGCAGGGAGCCATTACAAAAGGGATTTCGAATGGCCTTGAGGCCGTTTTGATTCTGATTGTTGTGGGTGCCCTGATCGGGACGTGGATTGCGGGAGGCATCGTGCCGACCATTATTTTCTACGGCCTGGAATTTATTCACCCAAGCATTTTCTTGTTGGCGACTCTTGTTATTTGCTCGTTGACTTCATTGGCGACAGGCACGTCATGGGGGACAGTCGGGACGGCCGGAATTGCGATGATGGCGATTGGAGAAGGAATGGGACTCCCTCTACCGCTTGTAGCAGGCGCTGTACTTTCTGGTGCTTATTTCGGAGACAAGCTTTCTCCGCTGTCTGACAGCACGGTGCTCGCCGCCTCCATGTCGAAGGTGGATGTGATTGCACACGTGCGTGCCATGCTCGTTTTAGACATTCCGGCTTACATCATCACCGCCATTCTTTTTACCATCTCAGGGTTCATCTATGGCGGAAGAAATACCGACTTGGAAAAAGTGGAATTCTTGAAGAAAGCACTGCTTGAAAACTTTGATATTCACATTTGGATGCTGATTCCTGCGATTGTGGTCATTCTCATGCTCGCACTGAAGCAGCCTTCCATGCCAACTATTGCGTCAGGTGCGCTCCTGGGAACCATTTGGGCTACCGTCTTCCAGGGAATGGATTTCTCAAAGGCACTTGGCACGGCATACAGTGGTTTTTCCATTGATACAGGCATTAAATTCATGGACAGCCTTTTAAACCGCGGGGGAATCGAAGGCATGCTTGGCTCGATCGTTGTTATTATTTTCGGCTTGGGATTTGGCGGGCTGCTAGAGCACTTGGGTGTATTGAAAGTGATTGTGTCAAAATTCCAGAAAAAGCTGACTTCAGCGGGGAATATTACTTTGTCCACCCTGATTGTTGCTTTTCTGGCGAATGTATTCGGCTGTGCGATGTATGTATCGTTAATCTTAACGCCCAAGATCATGCAGGAGAACTATGATAAGTTTTACATAGACCGAAGGGTATTAGCCCGAAATTCGGAGGTGGGTGGAACGTTAACCTCCGGAATGATTCCCTGGTCCGACAACGGAATTTTCATGGCTGGGATTCTCGGCATATCGACCTTTTCCTATCTTCCATTCATGTGGCTAAGCTTTGTCTCTATTGCACTTGCGATCATTTATGGATATACGGGGAAATTTATCTGGTACACGAAAAAGAGCCCGGTGCTGCAGCAGAAGGCGAATTAAACGTTCGTTTAAAAGAAGAAAAGATGGTGAGCAAATGCTCGCCATCTTTTTTATTTCTCTTTCGGCAAGAACTCGAAAATTTTACCGCTTCTTATATTTTCAACCAGGTCATCCAGCCAGTGATAGTAGGTTTTGGATTCTTCCAGCTGGTCATAGTATTTCTTTGCTTTTGCCACAATCTCAGGTGTACTGTGGGAATCTTTAATGACTTCTATGAAATCTTCCTGTGCTTCTCTTATGGCATCCAAGTTGATTTTCACTTCGCGCTCCCACATTTGGCAGTAAAACGCCATAAAGGAACGGAAGAAATTCTTTTCCGCTGTATACGTATGTTTCCGTGAACCGCGTGTATATGTTTTTTTGACCATATCGATTTCCTGAAGCCGGCGGACGCTGGTGCTCATACTCGGTTTACTCATGCCGAGTTCCGTACGCATCTCGTCAAGCGTCATTTGATCTTCAAAGTACATCGTTGCGTATAGATTTGCGGCAGCGGGTGTCACCCCGTATAAATCCATTGTTTCTGCAATGGCCCCAATCACTTTATCTTTTGCTTCTTCTATTTTAACGTCGGGTCTCTCGGTGGCTTTACTCATAGGAACGCTCCTTCGATAAAAAATAACTCAGTTAAATCTTTATCAAATCTTTTTTACCTAGTTAATGGTACAGTGTCCAGCTTCTAAATGTCTACTTTCCCGCTCACTGTCAGCTTTTTAATTACTTTTTACTAGTAAGAAAAGTAATGCTTGTGATGGCTTTGACATCTCTAAAAAGTCATGTTACGTTAAGAACGTTAAATAAATTCTGAACGAAATTAATATAAATTAAAAACGGAGTTGATAGGATTGGATTTGAAACTACAACTACAACATTACATTAATGGTAAATGGGTGGGCAAAGACTCAGAAAATACACGGGATATTGTGAATCCATATAACCAGGAAATCATAGCAACGGTTCCAGAAGGTGACGAATCCGACGCAAAAGCAGCGATCGCTGCGGCTCGGGAAGCCTTTGATAACGGAGAATGGGCTGACACCCCGGCAACAGAGCGTGGGGCTGTCGTACGTAAGATTGCTGAATTGATTGAAAGAGATAAAGAAGAACTTGCCTATCTGGAATCATTGGATACGGGCAAAACAATGGAAGAAAGCCGCGGAGACATGGATGACATCGCTGGCGTATTCCGTTACTATGCAGAGCTTGCAGATAAAGACGGCGGGGAGCTCATCGATTCTCCGGTATCGAACTCCATCAGCAGAGTGGTTCGCGAACCAGTGGGTGTGTGCGGACAAATCACGCCTTGGAACTATCCTTTGCTTCAAGCGTCATGGAAGCTTGCTCCGGCGCTTGCCACAGGAAACACCCTAATCATGAAGCCAAGTGAAATTACGCCGCTTACGACGATCAAGGCATTTCAACTCATGGAAGAAGCGGGAGTGCCTGCGGGTGTTGTTAACCTTGTTCTTGGTTCCGGCGCTACGATTGGTGCAGAGCTGTCCAGTAACGAGGATGTTGACCTGATTTCATTTACCGGCGGCATTGTGACCGGGAAGAAGATCATGCAGGCAGCAAGCTCGAATGTGAAGAAGCTTGCACTTGAGCTTGGCGGGAAAAACCCGAACATCATCTTTGCGGATGCTGATTTTGACATTGCGGTTGACCAGGCGTTAAACGGAGTTTTCTTCCACGCAGGACAAATCTGTTCCGCGGGAACAAGGCTGATTGTAGAAGAAAGCATTCACGATGAGTTCGTACAAGCGCTTGTAGAGCGAGTGAAAAAATTCAAGCTCGGAAGCGGATTTAATGAAGGTACCCAAATGGGACCGCTAATTTCAGCTGAACACCGTGCGAAGGTAGAAAAATATGTAGAAACAGGGATCAACGAAGGCGCGACACTGGCCGTTGGCGGCAAACGTCCGGAAGATCCAGAACTGCAAAAAGGATTTTTCTATCTGCCTACAATTTTCACCGACTGTACGACAGACATGACGATTGTTCAAGAAGAAGCATTTGGCCCGGTCATTACCGTTGAGAAATTCTCTTCAGAAAAAGAAGCCGTTAAGCTTTCGAATGACTCCATCTACGGACTGGCCGGCGGTGTTTGGACAAAAGACATCGCAAAAGCGGAACGCTGTGCAGCCAAGATGCGCATGGGAACCGTTTGGATCAATGATTTCAACCTGTATTTCCCGCACGCCCCATGGGGTGGATATAAGCAGTCCGGTATTGGACGCGAGCTCGGTAAATTAGGTATCGAAGAATATACAGAAACAAAGCATATCTTCCAAAATCTTAAGCCTGAACCCATCAACTGGTTCTAAGCGACTGAATCGGTTAAAGGAAGAAGAAACCATTTCAAACATGAAGGAGGAAACGAACGATGACTGACACATATGACATTGTAATTGTTGGCGGCGGCAGTGCGGGTTCCGTACTCGGCGACCGTCTCAGTGCAGATGGAACAAAAAAAGTACTTGTTTTAGAAGCAGGACGCAGTGACTATTCATGGGACCTGTTAATTCAAATGCCGGCAGCCTTGCCGTTTCCTGCAGGCAAAAGCCTGTACGACTGGAAATATGAATCTGACCCTGAGCCTCATATGGGCGGCCGGCGGATCAAGCATGCCCGGGGGAAAGTGCTCGGAGGTTCCAGTTCTATCAACGGTATGATTTATCAGCGCGGAAATCCGCTGGACTATGAGCGCTGGGGAGCCGACGAAGGAATGGACACGTGGGATTTTGCCCACTGCCTTCCGTACTTCAAACGGCTGGAAAATGCGTTAGGATCACCAGACGATGATCTTCGCGGCCACGATGGTCCGATTAAATTGGAACGCGGTCCGGCCACCAACCCTTTATTCCAGGCCTTCTTTAACTCAGCCGTAGAAGCGGGTTATTCAAGAACGCCTGATGTGAACGGATTCCGCCAGGAGGGGTTCGGACCGTTTGATAAGCATGTGTACAAAGGCCAGCGCTTGTCCGCTTCACGCGCCTATCTTCACCCGGCCATGAAGCGTGAAAACCTCACCGTATTGACTCGGGCTTTCGTTAAGAACATTGACTTCGAAGGCAGGAAAGCGAAAGGCTTAACCTATCAGCGAAACGGTCAGACGCACCAAGTGAAAGCAGGAGAAGTTATCCTTTCAGGCGGTGCGATCAACACGCCGCAGCTTCTTCAACTCTCAGGTGTAGGTAATGCCGAACACCTTAGCTCACTTGGCATCAAACCGGTTGTCAATCTTCCAGGAGTGGGAGAAAACCTTCAGGATCACCTTGAAGTTTATGTTCAGCACGCGTGTCCGCTTCCGGTTTCCGAACAGCCGAACTTAAGTAAAATGCGCATGCCTTGGATCGGATTGCAGTGGATGCTTAACCGTACAGGCCCGGCAGCGACCAACCACTTCGAAGGCGGAGGATTTGTCCGTTCAAACGAGGACGTCAAATACCCGAACTTAATGTATCACTTCCTTCCGGTCGCAGTACGGTACGATGGACAAAAAGCAGCAACTGCCCACGGATTCCAGGTTCATGTCGGACCAATGTACTCGGATGCCCGCGGATCATTAAAGATTCGCTCAACAGATCCGAAAGAGCATCCAAGCATGGTTTACAACTATCTTTCTACCGACCAGGATAAGCGCGAGTGGGTAGAAGCCATAAGAGTAACGCGTAACATCTTGTCGCAGCCAGCGATGAAGCCTTACAACACAGGAGAAATCTCACCTGGACCTAGTGTCGAAACAGACGAGGAAATTTTGGACTGGGTAAGAGAAGATGCAGAAACGGCTCTTCACCCGTCTTGTACAGCTAAAATGGGACCAGCTTCAGATCCTATGGCAGTAGTTGATCCGAATACGATGAAGGTTCACGGACTCGAAAACGTGCGAGTCGTCGATGCATCCGCTATGCCTTACGTAACAAACGGCAATATCCATGCGCCGGTATTGATGCTCGCCGAAAAGGCAGCCGACCTCATCCTCGGACGCAAGCCGCTGGATCCAATCCATGCCGATTTCTATCGCCATGGCGTACATCCGGCTGATGCGGGAACAATATCTACAGTGTCTCCGGTGACTAAATAAAAATGATTGAAAGCCACTAAATTAATAGCAAACTAAACCACTTCCGCTAAGGAGGTGGTTTTTGCAATTTAAAGTTTATTAAAATACATTCGTCAGTAAGACGAGAGATAAACTGTTATCATATGAAATATTTGGTATAATAATACAGAATATTAGTTAAATAAAGGGATTTTATTTTATGACTTTGAAAAAGGTGAATCAATCGTATAAACGATATAACGGTTTCTTTACCCGCTTGAGTATTTATAAAATTTAAGATTCGAAAGGAAGTTATTTATGAGTAGACAAAAAGCTCCCTTAGAAAACTTAAAAATCCTTAGAGATGAGTTAAAGCAAAGGAATTGGGCTGTTGAGGCCTTTCTATTCCAGTATAAAAAGCAAGAATTCATAGTTTTAGTAAAAGTTTATTCAGATGAAGAAAAGAAAGAAAGTAAATATGCAATTGTTAAGCTTGAGTTTATAAAAAGAGGAGATAGGAAAGAAAGTTTTTGTACATATGCGGATTTGTATAAAATTTATATACCTAACATGAAATTATTTAGAGAATTTTTTGGAATTGAGTATGCAGATAATTTGGGAGATATCATTCAACAATTCACACAATATTTTTCTACTTTTATTCCGAATAAACTAACTGGCAATAAAGCGGCATTATTAATGAATGCTATAACTGAGTACTTAAATAAAACAGATTCAGATTCCTCTAAGGGTACTTACTGTTTTGGTTTAAAGAGAAATGGGATTAAAAAGGATGGAACGGCAAAGCAAAGAAGTTCTGAAAATAACCAAAAGGCAGCATTACTAAAACCCCAATTATTCAAATTGATAAAGGATAATACAATAAGTTTTTGTTTCTCAGAAGATCCGAAACGAGAGAGTACAGATGATGAAATCCTTCAACGATTTGCGCAAAGAAATAGTAGTATGAAGTTAACACTTTAATAAAGAGTTTTTTGAAGTATATAAATATTATAATATTGAGGGTGAAGTTGCATGGTAAATCTTAACGTTGAGTCATTAGGTTTTACAAAAGAAGAAATTGAAACGATTTTAAACCGTTTTTCATGCAAACTTAATGTAGAGGATTGGGAATCAATCAAACTGTTTGAAAATGATGGAGCACTATTTAATTATTTATATATCGAGGATGATGATGCTAAGGATTCACTAACGAATTTATTAATGGAATTGGCAACGATTTCGGAAAAAGACTTAAGAAAAAATAAATCTGTTGCTGAATATATGATTGGTTATGACGAAGATCGATTAAAGTTACCTAGTGGTAGGTGGGTATATTTTACACAAGATTTAGTTTTGAAAGATAGAAGAGGAGAATGACTTATGTTTCCACTTACAATCTACTTGTAAAGTAAGGCTTAAACAGAAACAGGACTGTGCACCATGGTGGACGAGCAGTCCTGTTTTTTCACATATATTACGCTTCCTTCACAACAGCCTTCTTCAAAGCAACCTTCCTTTTCTCCCCAGATACCTGATCTGTTCTTCTAATAAAGAACGAAAGCAGCAGTCCGAGAATGCCAATCCCTACAATAACAAGATAAGCATCATTAATTCCTTGAATGGAGGCTTCCATAATCATATGCTGCTGGGTTTCTCCTTTTGCAGCGCCTGGCTGCTGCCATTTCTATAAAATGGGTTTTCGTACGGTTGGTCATGACCGTAACAAGCAACGATGTACCGATCGCTCCGGCGACTTGTTTAATGGTATTCGAGATCGCGGTACCGTGGGCATGTAACTTGGCAGGAAGCTGATTGAGTCCTGCTGTTTGAATTGGCATTAACAGCAGTGCCATTCCAATTCGGCGGCCGGTAAACATGAGCACCAGATAGGTATAGCTCGTGGAGCCCGAAAGATCAATAAACCCAATGGTGGTGATGATCGTAATTACCATTCCTATTACGGAAAGCCACTTGGCACCGAAACGGTCAAACAGCTTGCCGGTAACAGGCAGGGGGATAAAGAGTAAAGAAGAAATCAATTGCCACATTCAAAAGTAGTGTCTCTGTAACTTGCAGAAACGCTACTTTTAATTTGTATATATTTGATATAAAGCTTTTATTTTTATCTATAATTGATATTCAATTTAATATTTAAATAACTAACTGAAATTTCCGTTAAATGGAATTAAATACACCGATTCCAAATAATATGTACTTAGTAAATAAGGAAAATTCATTGTGATTTCTAACGGGAATTTTATATGGGAACTTAGAAATCAAAACAAAAATAGTAGGGTTTGTAGTAAAACGCTTTTGACGGATGAAAGTAAAAATTAGTCCATCTTCAAATTATGGCTCAAAAGGAGGG
Organism: Fictibacillus fluitans; assembly: GCF_030418125.1. Classification (GTDB taxonomy): domain Bacteria; phylum Bacillota; class Bacilli; order Bacillales; family Fictibacillaceae; genus Fictibacillus_C; species Fictibacillus_C fluitans. The sequence continues at coordinate 45,638 of NZ_JAUHTR010000011.1, forward strand.
GAAAGTCAGTCATATGGTAACCTCTAGAGTTCCGATTGTAGGCTCGCCCTTGGGAATTAAAAATGTTGATTTTAAGGGATCCGCGATTTCAGGTGTGAGAATGGATGTAACTCGAGCTTATGGAGGAATCCCAATTTTACTCCAAAAGTTCATTAATCAAAACGATTATTCAGCATGGGGAAAAATAGTAGAAAAAATAGATTATATCTATACCAACCTTAATTATGCATTAGCAGGGCTGGAAAAAGAGACATCTTTTAGCAGCGTATTACAACAGGAAGTATCTTCTGGTAAAAAATTATTGTTCAAACCGAACATAGTCGATCCGTCGGCCATACATCATGAAACGCATGGTGAGGGGGCAGGTGGAGCTATTACTACGGAATGGCCTCTCGTAGCTGCATTAATGAGGTGGTTTCACGATAATCTTCCCATAAACTATTACCAGATGGCTATTGGTGAGGCTTCTACTTGTACTTTTATACAAGCTGAGGCATCTACCCTTGCCTATGGAAAAAAGGTTACAACCGAGGCCACTATTGAAGGAAGAAGTGGAGATTTCTACGGTGGCTGGGGTTTTTTCTTTGTTCGTAAGTATTTATCACACCATCATCCTCCTTCACATAAGGATGACCCTATGAAAGGGTATGAAGAGAGTGTGGCTGGAAGGTTTATCCCCCCAGGCAGAGCAGATGATCGACTGATGGTCTATGACTTAAACAAGACTCACAATGGCGAGGTCAGAGATAGAACGGTAGCAGTTCCTGGCGGAAGAAATTTTAATGAGATTTCACTTCATAAAGTAATCATTGGTGGAGATCCAGCTAATCATCACGATCGCATTGATTATCCTGGCTGCGTTCTGGTAAATATCCCTAAACCTAAAATGCATAATCAAGATCTTATGACCAATGCGATTAAAAACCTTGGTATTGGTCTTTATTCTGCTCAAAAATATGCTAATCCCCACACTCCTAATCCGAGTATAAAGGTAAAACTGCCGCATTCACGATGGATTATGAAAATGGATGATAAGACCTACCTACCCGTCAAAGACGAAAATGGTAAATATATTGCTATAAAAACTGATGGATTTTCTGGAACCCAGTCTGACGTTATTCGAACAGTGCAAAGCCAGCATGTCTTTATGCTCCATATAGTTGATGCAATCAATATGATTAATTTTAGCCATAATGATACTACCGCTGTACGAGTACCCGAAGGCTATATATGGACTTCTTTGGATTGCGTGGCATTAGATCTCTTTTGTGCCAGATACTGTTTCAAAATGGTCCATATGGATCGGGCACTGAAACTCCAGCAGGAAAATAACTGGCCTACTGAATTTGTCCAATACTCCCCTGTAGTTAAAATAAAGGGGAGAAATATAAAGACCAAAATAGGATTCGATTCTCCTTTATTTAGATATGATCTATACCGTTATGCCGAGGCAAGAGGAGTGGGCCAGCAAAGATACTATGTTGTGGGCTGGGATACCATAACAAAAACTCCATTGGCTTCTTTAAAAGGGCATCTCGGGAGAATAGATAAGGGAAACTTCCTTGAGTTAATCACAGATACTCTTTATTATAATCGCTCTACAATTCTTCATGATTTACAAAATGCTGCACTAAGTTATGCAAAAGCTAACGATATACTGACTGGCTCTACAATTTTTAAAAAAATAATGGATACTTTTGATGAAAATCGTGATGGAGTTCTAGATTACGATGAGAAAGGGAGAGGATATGAAACGGCAAGAATGTGGTTGCAAGCTCTTTCCCTTAATGCTGTTAATGAAACAAACGGTCTATTTAAATCTAATTTTTTAGCAAGTTCTCTTCAAACCAAATATTACACCAGGGATTGGAATGCCCAAGGTCACGATTTTAACAAAGAGTCATTTCTTGATGGCAGATTGAGTAAGGCGTTTATATTATCACAATCAGAAACGGTTAAAGATGACCTCTTTATTCAAGGAATGATGTATGGAAATGGGATGTGGCCCAGTTGGCAGACAACTACTTATATAACAATTACAGATATCATCTATGGTTCTCAATCCCTGAAAACGATTAGCTCGGGATCTCTGTATGGGAGCGCCTTTCAGTATGCTGATAAAGTGTTAAATTCAGGAGCTTATATAGGAAATAATCATCAAGAGAATGCGGGTCAACCATCTATTCCATATGGTCATGATTTAATAGATACAAATAACAGTAATGAAACAAGCAATCTTCATTCTATTAATAATTATTTTAACGATCTTTCTATGGGTAAAAGGCTTCTAGGTTTTATTCTATATGTACCACGTGGATACGGAGTCTTAAATGGCTTTAAAATCCCCAACGTAGAAGAGACGGACGATCCGGATAAAGTGTTTACCGCCCATTTTAAGGTTGTGTGGTGATGTACCACAAAAATAAAACTGCATAAAATTAGGAGGGGTGAATATGTTTGTGTTTGAAGAGAGTAAATCCTATCTCATGCCTGCATTTTTCGGTGTGGGTGAGTATAACCCAAATGCCATAGCTGTTGCGAATGATGTTACAACGATGGTATTTACTCTGACTACAAATGGAAACCTCTTGTCTAACTTTTTACCTGCGGGTTTCCAACCATTAAGACCAGAAATTAACATTAAATTCGTTCAGTTACGGGAGGTTGATTTCCTAACTGGGGGCAGCTATAACCTAATCCAAATTGAGGTGCCCGTCCGCTTTAGTGGTACTCATGACCAACTAGAAGGAGTTTTCCCTCTAGTTATTTGGGAAAATAATGCTGAACCAATTATTAGTGGGAGAGAACAAAGTGGTCAGCCTAAAATTTACGCAGATATAGAAGACCTAAACATTTATCAAGGAAAGTATTTCACCAATGCCTGCCTTCAAGGAAACACTTTTTTGCATCTTGAAATGTTTAACCCACAACCAGTTAGTCAACAGCAATTTGAGCAAATAAAGTCCTCTTCTGTTAACTCCAATGTCTTTGGCTGGCGCTATATTCCCAAAGTTGGTGGTCCTGGTGCCGAATTAAGTCAACCTATCCTTTATCCCCAAGGTATGAAGCTTTATGGCGCTTGGATGGGCAAAGGTAATTTCTCATGGATAAAATTGAGTGAGGATTTTAGATATCGTATATTCAATTATTATGATATTGTCAAAACACTGGCTGAATTTCCTGTCTACTCTCTTGCACCTGTTCAAATATATAAAGGTGCCAGTATTTTGAGGCCTGCAGCGGGTCGAGTGCTTAAATAATGTACTAGTAAATAGACCGTTTTTAATAGGAATCTTATTAAATTATCTTTCTATGCAAAAGCACCCTCGAATACATTTCGAGGGTGTTTTATTTTAATTCTCCTTACAGAACTCAAAGATTTCTCAGAGTAAATATTCGCTAATCCTTTCTACAGGGCCAATATCACCCAACACAGCAAAAAGGATCGCCTCATAATCAGGCATTCTTTTTGTTGCTACTTATCCAATTCAACCGTTTCATTCACAGCTGCCGATTCAGCATCTTGTCCTGTCACCCGTTTAAACATAAACGCTACTCTCTTTGTAAAACTGCCGGTTTCCCAATACTCGGCGGCTTCGGCATTTATCTTGATTAAGACAATGTTGGGGTCATCATAAGTGGTTTGCATAATTTTGTCATAGGCGATGCCCCACAATTCCTTTTTCTTGTGTAAGTCCTCAACGATTTCCGCTCTTCCCCGGATGGAAAGATAGGAATCATCCACATACGCCACATTAACCTCTGGATTGCGCAAAATTTCATCGTATTTATTCGTATCCTTTTTAGTGAAAAACCACAGGTCGCCGTCAAACTCTACTTCTTGAGTTTTCATGGGGCGGGAAACAAGCCCTTCTTCCGTTATCGTGGTCAGCATGGCTGTGTCTATGTCTTTGATTAACTCTCTTACCTTTTCTGCTTCTTTTTGTTCCATGTTAGCCATTTCCATCACCTCGTAAAAGTTTAATAGTGGTATATTACCCTCTATAGCAACTTTTACTCGGATGGTTGATGTCTAAACGGCGCCAAACCCGAAACCAATTCCCATCGAGCCTGTTTTTATTCAGGCATTTTCCGTGCCGTAACAGCGAGCCTGTTCCATGAATTGATCACGACGATCTGCATAATGATTTCGGACAGTTGTTTTTTATCAAAGTATTGTGCAGCTTCGTCATAGACATTATCTGGAACATGAGATTCCGCGACAAGGGTGACCGCTTCTGTCAATGCAAGAACTGCCCGTTCTTCTGGCGTAAAATAGGGAGTTTCGCGCCACGCATTTAATGCATAAATGCGCTGTTCAGTTTCACCTAGTTCGCGCGCTTCCTTTGTATGCATGTTCAGGCAGAATGCGCAGCCGTTAATTTGGGATGCCCGGATTTTAATCAGTTCTTTTAGGCTCTTGTCAATGCTCGTGCGGGCCATATATTTCTCTAAGGCAAACATTGCCTGATAGGCGCCAGGCTCCACGTCTTCCATTCTAATTCTTTCTTCCATTGTTGTTCCCTCCATAAATCTTTTTTGTTTTACACTTACAAGACGAAACAACCTCAGTGTTTGTGACAAATAAAAAAAGAAGTTCAGGTAAGAACTTCTTTTTGAGCTAGCAGGAACTGATTTATAGGATTCTTTAAAGTGAGGTCTAAAACCATCTGCTTGAAGCGAAATCCGAAAGGGCTACTCCAGTAATGACACCTGCTATTTTACTGCAATCAAGAACCCCTAACTGTATTAATCCGCTTATATCGAAATTAAAGGAAACACAATGTGTTTTTTCATCAAATGAAAGAAATGTAAGGACAGAGCCAGCAGGTACCGATTGGCTTTTTAAAATGGGGACAAAAAGATCACCGAATTTCGCTTTTTCAAAAAAGCTGCAAAGACATCCGTTTGCGCTATGCTTCATTTTATTAACCTCCAAACGTTCCAGTAAAAGTGACGATAGCTGCAATCTCATTACAGTCTATAATGATCAGACGTTGGTCACCCGAAGGTAAAGGGAACGAAAGTTCTACACAACAGGAACCAGGATGGAACTTTACAAACGTGAAGATGGTTGGAGGGGTGTTGGGAAAAATGCTTAAAGGAAGAAGAGCTCCTTCCAATATGATCAGATAGGTATGACCTTTATGTGCTTTTTCAAATTGGGAGCAGATACAACTACAGCACGAATTCATGAAATATACCTCTTTTCAGAAAAAGACCTTTTTAGCACCATATGAATGACACTAGCCTACTGTGCAGGTCATATAAATAACGCTTGAAGGAAGCATGTGTGAATCATTCAGGGCATAAAGTAAAATCAAAAAGGGTGATTTTATCCCTATGCTGAACTTCAATGGTCTCTGTAACGAATATGGGAAAATATTTAATGAAAAAGCCAAGGTGAAAAACGGGATATGTTCTGTTTCCATAGCCAGAAATCTGCATGTAACCATTCAAGGAAGACCAAGCAGGGGAGAGCTGCATGCCGGGTTCTCATTTGAGTCACTAGATCTTGAAGGAAATGCTTTAAACCTGGGAGAAGTTGTGGTTTTGGAAGAAGAAATTACGGAGTTTACAAAGCAGCTTGTTAATAAAGGAATTTTCATCAGCGCGCTGCACAATCATTGGCTGTTTACCAAACCAACCATCCTTTATATTCACTTTCAATCAGTTGAACCGCCTCTGACGTTTGCGCAAAAAGCAGCGGAAGCCCTTGCTGTTTTAAGATAAAAAGGAAGCATATATGGATCATCAGGTCTTTGCTGAATTAAAACGAATCAATGGCATCAAAAGGTACCGCTCTAGTGTTTTCACTACTATCTATCTAATATTACTCTCTGCTCAATACGCGTTACAAGCGGATTTAGCCATCTGCATTTCTTCCCAATGATTTTCATAAAATCAAAAAAAGGGGGAGAATGATTTGAGCCGATTTCCCACGAATTTTTCTTCGCTTAAGTATCCGGATGATATGCTCGCCATTATTAGAAATGGGTTAAAACAAAGTGCCTCTCAAAAGGATATACTAATCGCGGGAGCTGGGATGTCAGGTCTGGTAACCGCGTCATTATTAAAACAGGCAGGACATCGAGTGACTGTACTTGAAGCGAATCAACGGATAGGCGGACGTGTTTTTACGGTTCGGAAGCCATTTACCGAGGGGAATTATTTAGATGTAGGAGCGATGCGAATCCCAGATACACATGTTCTGGTGTTTGAATACATACGTCGCTTCAAACTCCGGACAACGAAGTTTATAAACAGGACCAAGAGGGATATAATCTTTGTTAACAACGTACGGACTACACGTGAATATTATGATCAACATCCAGATATATTAGGTTTTCCAGTTTTAGAAGAGGAAAAAGGAAAGACGGCGATCGAATTATTTCGAACGGCAGTCCAGCCTTTTATTGACCTTTATAAAAGCAGTTCACCAAAACAACAAGAGATATTAAAAGACAAATTTGGAAGATACTCTATGGATGACTATTTAAAAAATAATCCGATCGGCCCTTCTTTGTCGCTGAATGCCATTCGCTTAATTAGTATCATGCTTGGTATCGAAGGATTTAAAGAATTATCTTTTGTTGATATTTTTGTTAATGTTATTTTACCGATTTTTAGTGGAAATACTGTCTTTTATGAAATTGATGGGGGGAATGACCATCTTCCTTCCTCTTTCTACAATCAACTTGGTCCCCATATCGTATATGATCAAAAAGTAGAGAGGATTATACAGGACGATAGAAGCATTCGTTTTCAAACGAGAAATCTAGTAACGGGAGAGCGGGGTACTCTCTCAGGAGATTATGCGGTTACAACGATTCCTTTCACTGCATTCCAGTTCATAGACGTTGAACCGTACCATTCCATATCCTTTAAGAAGTGGCAAGCCATTCGGGAAATCATAAGTGTTCCTGCGGTAAAAGTCGGGATTGAATACAAACACCGTTTTTGGGAGAAGCTCCAGGTCGGGAATGCAGTATCTGATCGTACGACTCGCTTTAGTTATACACCGAGTCACGGAATCGGAAGAGAGGGGCCGGCGGTTCTTTTAGCCAGCTATAGCTGGGGACATGATTCAATGTTATGGAGTAGCTTGTCTAAGGATGATGTCATTTATTATGTGCTGAAGGATTTGGCAAAAGTTTATGGCAACGTAGTTTATAAAGATTTTTTGCAGGCTGTTTCATTTAATTGGAGTAAAAATCCATTCTCTGCTGGTGCTTTTACACTGTTTTCCCCAGGTCAAAGAGATGATTTCGGTGACTTTATATATCAGCATGAAGGCAGATTACATTTTGCAGGGGAACACACATCTTCCTTTCATGGATGGATCGAGGGAGCCATTGAATCAGGAATACGTGCGGCTTATGAGGTAAACGAAAGAATATAATATAGCCATTTTAGAAAAAAAACCTGATGAACAGTTTTTAAAGATATTGTTCATCAGGGTTTCATTTACGTCGAAATCCTATATCAATCTCTGTTTAATTCTCGCTACAAGCGGCACCACGATAATACCGGCAACCACAACCTGCAGGAAGTTCCCTGGAATGGAGCCGAACGGCTGGATCCAGTTGTGATAAAGAATGACTTCGGCAAAATAGTAGCCGACGATTTTGATGACAAGGGCGGTGACGACTGCCAGTGTGTTGACCAGCACTTTGTTGCCGGGGACCTTTTCAGAGATGAGTCCCGCGACATAGCCCATCGCTCCGACAATCACGAAGGTGAACGGTGCCCAGATGGTCCAAGGGGATAGCAAATCGTATAAGCCCATTCCGAAGGCGCCCGCAACGGCGCCTGTTTTTCTGCCAAACACGAAGGCGGCGATAAACAGCGGTACGTTGCCCAGGTGGATTAATCCACCGTTCCCCATGATGGGGAGCTTTATGTTAATAAACACGGTTGCCACATAGGTCAAACCGATGAAAAGTGCGTTGATGACTAATGCTCTTGTTCTAGTCGCTCTTACTGCTGCAGTACTCACAATCCTAACCTCTTTCGTTGAACGAATACTCGTTATTAGTTGGTATTTCCCACTAATCTATTATATCCACCTGTGACGTTTTAGAAAATAGTGAAATGATATTTTTTGTTGTGATTGTAATAGAAAAGCAGGACAGAGAAACAACTGGTTTCTCTGTCCTGCTTTTTAGTTCTTCATGCAATAATCGCCGGTCCTTGAAGCGGCCTGGGCAAATTCTTCGAAAAATTTGATCCATATCGGCTGCTTTGTCCAAAGTTTTTCCGGATGGAATTGGAACCCGAATAAAAAAGGATGATTCGTGCCTTCGAACACTTCTATCAGCTGGTCAGGCTGTGATCGGGCGGAAATCTTTAAATCACGGCCCAGCTGATTGATGTGCTGGCGGTGAAACGAATTAACAGAAAGTGTTTTTTGATGGAGGAGCGAATAGAACCGGCTGTCATCATGCAGTTCGATCTTGTGAACAGGATCTTCAGGAGGAACTTTCTTTCGTTCCTGATGATGTTCAGTTCCTTCATCTGGAATATTTTCTAATGTGCCTCCCAAAACTTCATTGATCATTTGTGCTCCTCTGCAAATACCAATCATGGGCAAACCTCGTTCCAAACCATACTCAATTAATTTTTTATCCGCTTCATAACGGCTGGAGCCGGTGGATTGCAAACAGGCGAGCCGTGAGTTGGCTTTGCGCAATGAAAGGAATCCCCCGCCTGTGAATAAAAGCGCATCCAAAAAATTCAACGAAGGCAAGGACCCATCCCGATAGATGGGAATGAGATAAGGCTCCAGACCGACACGTCTTAATAATTCAATGGTATCGCGTTCAACATACAAGAGGGGATGGCCGGGATAAATGTCGTTGTCTCTTCCCTCGTCGGCATGAACAGTTATGCCAATAAGCCGGACCTGATTCACTTTTATAGCACCTTTCTGCCTATCGGCTTTATATTTACCGTTTTCTCTTGTTTTTCCGGTTCTTCTGTATTTTCTGCATTCATGGTCAGCGTATGCTGCTTGTTGGCATAGATTTGTACGATGCCAGCCACCATGGCCAAAGCAGCAATTCTGATTCCCCAAGTCATGAACTTACCGGCAAATACCGAAACACTTTCTCCGAATCCGCCTCCAACGATCAATGAAAGGATAAACATGGCTGCGGCGACAATCCCCATTAGCATGGTGGCAAAAGCTAACCACGTATATATTTTTTCCATCAGCTTTGTAAGCATAGTAAGCCTCCTTTTTTACAAACCTATTATTGGCAAGATGCCCGTCAGCAATATCATGCTGAGCAGTACATGAAGGACAACCCATATGACTGCGAGTTTTGTGGTTTCTCTAAAGGACGAGCCGGCGATGCCCATTGCGACAAACAATCCAAGCGCTAGAGGAGGAGTCATACCTTCCAACGCGCCTGTCATGGCGGGCAGCATGGCTGCCAGCAAAACCGGATTTCCGCCGAGTGTACCGAACACTGTAATCATTGCTCCGCCCAGAATGGCGACTTGCGCTGATCCTGGTAAAACCATGCCGAGTACCATGAAGAAAAGCGGCAGGATGATGATCAGGGCGGTTGTACTTAAATTAAACGACACAAACCAGTCTCTGACAACGGAATCCATCTTCAGTTCCACAAAGACCTGTGAGATAGCATAGGCCATATAGATGGTTACGCCGATCGGAACCACTTTTACGAGAGAAGAACGGAACATCGCAAAAAGGTTATCAAAGTTAATGCGCTTGGATGGAAGTGCTTTTCGGCCGATCCCAAGGGCATACGCTCCTGCCAAAGCAGGAGTAAACATTAAGACGGAGGAGGAGTAGGCGGCTGCGCCGGTTTCACCAATCCGCCCAACGATAAACTCTTTGAATTGTGCATCCGCCAATAACGGAACGAAGATTAATGCCGGCAAAATCAAGGCCGGCCAGCCGGAGATGAAGCTTTTCTTAAACGTAGGAAGCTCTTCTTTTTGAACCGGTTGTACTTTGTAATACTTACAGAGCGCCCAAAGGGTCAGCCAGCGCTGGATGAAGAACCAGAGACCTATGCCGTAGGCCGCGACCATCCAACTGCTTAGTGAGATTTTATCTGGGTATATGTTGTTTAAAATACCAAACGTTAAAATGACGATCCCTGAGGGAGGAATGATATTTCCAAGCATGCTTGCCGACATTTCAGTTGTCGCAGCCAGGGCTTTGGGATAATTGGAGCGTTTCATCATAGGAATGGTAAATACACCTGTTGTCGCAACGTTACCTGGGCCTGTCCCGGACAGGGAGGCCATAAAGGTGCTTGCCAGCAAGGCTACATACCCTGCGCCACCTCTGAACCTTCCAACGAGAGCGAGCATTAGTTTAATTATACTGTTGACCACTTTTGTGGAATCAAAAATGACTGCAACTACCATAAAAGCAAAGATTGCATAGAACAACGTACTTGTTGAGGGGAAAAGAAGAGCATCCCAGAACATTCCAAACGAGCCCGATATAGCGATGATAAAGACAAATGCCACTGTCATGACTTCATACATCGGACGCTTAAGAAATACAAACAGAACAGTTATAACTAACAGCAAAGCAATCAGATAAAGAATAGGAACGGGAATTCCCAGCATATAACACCACCTCCAACTTATTGTCATTACCATTTATTCAACTGGTTATAACACTTGAATCGAGTATAACAAAGTTTTTACAATTATCAAATACTTTCTGAAGGAATAATACTAAATACCGTGTCAGAAAATAACATCCACCTAATTACAGTGACTATAACGTACAGAATTTTTAATTCTTTTCTTCTGAACGCCGTATGGATATAATAGGTCATAACAAGTGAAGAAGGTGATTGTTTATGCTGGACAGAAATCATTCTGCTCCCCTTTATGAGCAGTTAAAAAATGAAATCCATAAAAAAATAAAAGCAGGCGAACTCCGGCCCGATGACCAGATACCTTCCGAAAGAGAGTTGGTCGAGCAGTATAAAGTAAGCCGCATTACCGTCCGGCAGGCCATCAACCTGGCTGAAAAAGAAGGGCTTGTCAAACGGGTGCATGGGGTGGGAACGTTTGTGAACCATCCTAAAATTAAACAGGAGCTCAGTTCCTTTAACGACTTTCAATCCACCCTGCAGCAGCAAGGGATGATTGCCTCGACGAAATTGTATGGGTCAGAGATCATAACCAGTGATTTTCAATTATCAAGATTGCTGGATATTAATGTAGTGGAGAGAGTAAGGAAGCTGGAGCTGATCGGGTATGGGGATCGTGTCCCGGTGGTTTACTATAACAGTTACTTCCCGTTTGCCGCAGGAGAAAAGATGAAGCAGGCCGCCGAACAAGCTCTGCAGATGGAAAAACCCTTTTCCACGCTGGACTTATACAAACTCGATCCGCAAATCGGTTTGCACCCCACACACGTGGAACAGACCTTCGAGGCGCAGGCAGCCCACTATCCGCTGACAAATATCCTTGAGGTTCAGGAAGGGTTTCCTTTGTTCCGTGTTACCTCCATTGTTTATGAAGATAAAACGCCTATTGAATATAAAGAAACCTATTATCGAGGAGATAAATATAAGTTTTTCATTACCCGGCATATGTAACCGTTCCTGCGGTGGATGCCGGGTATTTTTTATATCCTCTATAAATATATCTTATTTTCTGAATTGACAAAAAAATAAGTGGAGGGTACACTGTGCCTATACTGGTTATAACACGTTATAACATAAAGGGGAGGAAATGGTTCTATGAAAAAACAATTAAGAATTCTTTGTCCGAACGGCCATCTTGGCTTCGCGCCAACTAAAGAAGAAAGCTTCCGGATTGCAGCGGCTACTAAGCCTGATTACTATTGCTGCGATTCCGGCAGTGATGATATTGGAGCTTCAGCTCTTGGAGATGATCGCTCAGTCAGTATGTATAAGTGGCAAAAGCATGATTTGGAGCTCATGCTGCTGGCCGCACGGGAGCAGGGTGTTCCCATGATTATAGGTTCTTCAGGTGATACGGGTGCCAACAGCAGGGTGGATATGTACGTGCAGATCATTAAGGATCTGGCAAAGGAACACGACTTGCCGCCATTTAAACTCGCCTATTTTTATTCCGAGGTAGACAAGACATATGTAAAAAATCAGCTTACTAGTGATGTAGATATTGAAGGACTCGACGGGCGCGCTTCTCTATCACAGGAAGACCTTGACCGGACGGAACGTGTTGTTGCGGTAGCCGGCATCCATCCGTTTGTCAAAGCTCTTGATATGGGAGCTGATGTAATTATCGGAGGACGATCAAGTGATTGTGCCATCTTTGCAGCTCCCGCTATCCGTGAAGGATTTTCAGAGGCGAATGCCTACTATTTAGGAAAAGTTTTAGAATGCGCGTCCTTCTGTGCAGAGCCATATGGTGCGAAGGAAAGTATCATCGGCACCATTACGCATGAGGATGTGAAAGTAACGGCGATGCATCCGGATCAGAGCTGCACAATTGCTTCCGTGGCTGGACATGCCATGTACGAGCGTTCCAATCCGTTTTTTGAATTCTTTGCAGGCGGAATGCTCGATATGACAGATTGCCATTATGAACAATACGACGAAAAGACATGCCGAATCACGGGGTCCAGGTATGTACCAATTGAAGGCGACACGAAGGTGAAGCTGGAAGGTGCGGGGAAAGTGGGGGAAAAATTCATCGGCATTGCCGGTGTCCGGGATCCGTACACGATTCAGCATATTGACGAAGTGCTTAAGCTCGCCAAAGAGCAAGTGGAGTCCGAATTTGCAGGCGAAGAATATCACCTTAATTTTAGAACGTTTGGCAAGGATGGCGTAATGGGTGCTCTTGAACCAGTTAAAGAGATCAAATCACACGAACTCGGAATTGTGGTTGAAGGTATTGCTCAATCAAAGGAAACTGCAGAGGCGTTAACGTTATTTGCCACCCGGCAGATTTTCTACGCCAGACTTCCTGAAGTCAAGGGAACAGCGGGGACGGCATCCTTTTTAATCGACGATGTCATCTACGCCAGGCCTTCCTACAGCTGGACGATGAATCATGTGATTCCTGTAAAAGATCCTCTTGAATTATTTGATGTTCATGTGGAAGAGGTCGGAACACTTTTGGAAGTTTAATAGAAAAGGAGAGGTAAAATGGGAACCAAATTATTGCACGAACTGGCAAAAACCATTCGGTCCAAGAACGCGGGAACTGACAAAATAACATTTGACATCATTTTTAAAGAAAAGGAAAAGTATGAACTTGTGCGTCAAAGCGGAGTGATTACCAAAGAATCTATCTCTGTCTTATATCAGGTGCCTGAAGAAAAAATAACAGACTTTGTTCACTACGATCCTGCAAATGCGATCAAGTTTACTATTTTGCGTGACCGCCCGAGCGGTGATCCGGGAGATGGAGATATTTTCGGATCTCAGCAATACCCGCCCTTGTTGACGATCGAAATTCCGACTGCGGAATGATGAACATTGAGAACTCATTCTGAAGGGGGGATCTGCCATGTACGATTTTATCATTGTAGGGGGAGGTATTGTCGGCCTTTCTGTTGGAATGGCTCTGTATGAACGTTTTGAACATGCAAAGGTTCTCCTTATTGAAAAGGAACCACAGGTTGCCCTCCATCAGACCGGACATAACAGCGGGGTCATTCATTCGGGCATCTATTATAAACCCGGCAGCTTCAAGGCTCAATTTGCCCGGGAAGGCAGTCAGTCGATGACCGCCTTCTGCAAAAAACACAACATTGAGCATGATATTTGCGGAAAAGTGATTGTGGCCACAAAAAAGGAAGAACTAAATCTCCTAAACAACCTTTATGAACGAAGTACAGAAAACCAGCTGAAAACGCGTCTTATCGATCAGGATGAATTGATGGAAATTGAACCTCATGTCAATGGTCTGGCTGCCATCCATGTTCCTGTTGCCGGTATCGTCAATTACAAGCAAGTGAGCGAGAAGTTTGCTGAAATCATTCAAAATCACGGAGGAACCATCCAGCTGGGTACAAAGGTTGAAAAAGTTACCGAAGCAAAGGATGAGGTAATGGTGGAAACGGATAAGGGCACCTTCAGAGCCCGGCTGATGATCAATTGCGCAGGGCTCCACAGTGACCGCGTCGCAATGGCTTCAGGGTATAAAACGGACATGAAGATTGTTCCGTTTCGGGGTGAGTACTATAAATTAAAGCCGGAAAAAAGGCATCTTGTAAAAAATTTGATCTATCCCGTCCCAAATCCTGATTTTCCGTTTCTTGGCGTTCATTTCACAAGAATGATCGGAGGAGAAGTGGAGGCAGGACCGAATGCAGTTCTCAGTTTTAAGCGGGAAGGATATCGGAAGACGGATTTCTCGGTAAAGGACTTTGCGGAAGTGATGGGGTACAGCGGGTTTTGGAAATTGGCAAGCCGGTACATGAAGGAAGGAATGAACGAGATGGCCCGTTCCTTCAGCAAAGCCAGATTTGTAGAAAGCCTTCAAACGCTTATTCCAGAGATTCAGGAAAGTGACCTCGTTCCAGCACCAGCGGGTGTTCGTGCCCAAGCGTTAACATCGGATGGAAAGCTTGTTGATGATTTTCACATCATAGCCGGGAAACAAACCATTCATGTTTGTAATGCGCCATCCCCGGCAGCGACGGCCTCTATTGAAATTGGCAAGGAAGTAGTGAGCAGAATTCCAGTACCATCCCATTTATCAAAGGTGATCATTTAATCCAACTGTTGTTTTTATTATAAAATTCGGGGAGGAAAAGATGATGGGTTTGATTAAATCAAAGGAAACACCAGTGTTTGCCGGTAAAGCGGACGCATACGAGGTCAGAATTCATGAACAAAGTGACAGGTTGTATCATATCGAATTTACCCCTGAAGTGATAAAGCAATTTTTAGCATTAACAAGTGAGGTTTCCCTGCAGCAGCTGGAGTATATTCCGTACATGCGCCATATAGTGGCGGACCACTTGAATCAATTAACCACTGGCAGTCTGCTGGAGGTGCTAAACGGTATTCTTCACGACCGCGGAACGGGCGGATTTACCATTGGTATGCAAGATCAGGCAGAGGACCTGGATGACTTTGTGAAATTTTCAACGGCCATCTCGCACCTGGTGGGGACCCCAAACTTTGATTCAATGTCAGGGAATTACTACGCGCGTTTTACTGTGAAGAATAACGACACGAGTGATTCCTATTTGCGCCAGCCCTACCGTCTTTTTACACTTCATACCGACGGGACGTTTGTAGATGAAGCCACTGATTGGCTGTTAATGATGAAGATGAAGGAAGAGCACGCGGTTGGCGGTGAATCGCGGCTGCTCCATCTGGATGATTGGAAGGAACTGGATAAGTTCTATAACCATCCCCTTGCCTCCCACCCGTTCACGTATAAAGCTCCAGCGAGTAAAAACGTCAGCCAGCAGGTTCAAAGGAAAACATTCGTTAACCACAATAACAAACCTTGTATTTGTTTCATTGATCAATTTGCATATCCGGAAACCATTGATAAAGCGGCTTATCTGAAAGACCTCTCGGAATCCATGGAAAATGATCCGGGCTTAATTGAACTGAAGCTGCCGGTTGGTGATCTGGTGGTCCTGAATAACCAATTCTGGCTGCATGGACGTGCAGCTTTTGAAAAGAACCCCAACCTGAACCGCGAATTGCTTCGTCAGCGTGGCCGTTTCCAGCAGTAAGAATAAAATCACCCGCCAGCACTTCGGCTGACGGGTGATTTTCATTTTTGATATATTCGATCAGGCTGTTGGTTTCAGTTCATCGTCAAGCGGAAGGTTCTGGCTCAAGCCACGGCGAGCTGCGACAAAGAATACGGCAACGATCGCAACTGTAATAATGGCAGAGAAGATATAGGACACATTCACCGGCAAACCGAATCCAATCGGTGCGTTTAAAATATAAGTGAAGGTGGCCATGGTCATAAATATGGCTGGAATGACAGCGATATAGTAATTTTTTCTGGCCAGGAACAAGTACATGGCTCCGACCCATAGTGCAATGACCGCGGTGGACTGATTCGCCCAGGAGAAATATCTCCAAAGCAGCGTGAAGTCAACTCGTGTCAGCACAAAGGAAATCACAAACAGTGGAATGGCAATCCAGATCCGGCTGGCGATTTTCTTTTGGGAAACCTTTATATAGTCGGCAATAATCATACGGGCGCTGCGGAAAGCGGTATCTCCCGAAGTTATAGGCAGGATGATTACTCCAAGAACAGCAAGTGTTCCTCCAATGGCTCCGAGCATGGAAGTGGACACTTCACTCACGACAGCGGCAGGACCACCGTTCGCAAGCACTTCATTTAATCCGGCAGATCCGTGGAACAAGCTCATAGCAGCCGCTGCCCAAATCATGGCGATAATTCCCTCTGCGATCATCATGCCGTAGAAGATGCGGCGGCCTTGTTTTTCTGTCTGGGTCGTTCTGGAGATAATCGGTGTTTGCGTCGCATGAAAGCCTGAGAGTGCTCCGCAGGAAATCGTTAAGAACAAGAGCGGGAAAATCGGAGCCTTGTCCGGATGCATGTTCGCAAGGGAAATCTCCGGAATGGGCGCTCCTGTGAAGACGAGAGCGGCTCCGACACCAACCGCGCTGATGACGAGGAGTGCTCCGAAAATCGGATAGAACCGGCCGATGATTTTATCAATCGGAAGAATGGTAGCCAGCAAATAATAAGCAAAAATAGCGGCTAAAATAATCGGCATGCTCAGCCAGCTGCTGGTCATATTGTGAAGCAGATCAGCAGGTGCTGTTACAAATACCGTACCTACGAGCACAAGCAGCAAAATGGAAAAGGCGTTCACGACATGCTTCATTACTTTTCCTAAAAATTTACCGGCAAGCTCAGGCAGGTGGGCTCCACGGTTGCGGATCGAAATCATACCGGTCAGATAGTCATGAACTGCGCCGGCAAAAATACAGCCAAGTACAATCCATAAAAAGGCTACAGGCCCGTAAAGGGCACCAAGAATCGGACCGAAAATGGGGCCAACCCCTGCAATATTCAATAATTGGATTAATGCATTTTTCTTTTCTCCCATTGGCAGGTAGTCGACACCATCAGCATGTGTATAGGCAGGTGTCTGACGTTCTGGGTTCACACCGAACGTTTTTTCAATATATTTACCGTACGTAAAATAACCGAGGACTAAAAGGACAATACTCACAAGAAACGTAATCAATGCAGATTCCTCCTCTATCTTTGTAATCGCTTACAACTATCATATGAGGAGAACGCTTTCATATGTCGGATTCATGTCTAACATGTCGAATTTTCGGCCTAACATGCAAAAAAACCGCCCTTAAAAAAGAACGGTTTACAACTCAAGCTGTTTTCTTAGCTCTTTCACATAGTTGCGGCTCACGGAGAGCTTGTCTTTGCTGCCTCTGAGCTCCAGCTCATAGGCGCCATTGAACCAGGGGATCAAACGGGCCACATAATCAAGATTTACCAGATAGCTCTTATGAATACGGAAGAACGGAAATTCTCTCAGGCGTTCTTCCACTTCTTTTAATGCCCATTTTGTTTCGTAAACATGATCTTTTCCGACAATCTTGGTTAGCCGGTCATCCCGATATACGTACAGGATATTCGCGGGGTCGAGATAATGGATTTCTTCATCTTTCTCAACAGCCAGCTTGGAAGGTTTCGATTCACGTGAAGGGATTGGTTCTGTTGGCATTAGCTTTTTCTCCAAGCGGGCGATGGCATCGCCGAGCTGTTCTTCTTCAAATGGTTTTAGCAAATAGTCAACAGCTTCATGTCGAAAAGCTTCCACCGCAAAATCAGGATAAGCGGTGCCAAAAACGATGGCAGGCACCTTTTTTAATTCCTGAAGAGATCGGGCAACCTGCATGCCATCCATTCTTGGCATTTCCACATCCAAGAAGATCACATCGGGCTGCAGCTGGATCGCTTTCATGAGGGCTTCATCTCCGGAATCGGCTTCTCCAACAATGTCTATCGATTCATAGGCTTTGAGTAAATAGATCAGCTCTTCCCGGCTGAAGCGTTCATCATCTACAATCAGCGCTTTTATAGGACCCTTCATGCAGTTGTCTCCTCTCTTTTCGGGATAAGAAATGAAATGGTCGTGCCTTTATCAGGCGAACTTTCGATGTGGAGTTTCGATTTCCCTCCATGCATATGTTCTAACCGTTTATTTACGTTCATAAGGCCAAGCCCGGTTCCTTTATCTGAGGGAACCTCATTTTCACCAAGAGTGGCCAATCGTTCGGGTGTGATTCCACTGCCATTATCTTTGACCGTGATCTTTACCATCTCACCCAAATCCCGTATTAGGACCCTGATTTCACAGTCCGCTTCCTGATCCTTGATTCCATGCTTAATACAATTCTCTACAATCGGCTGCAGAGTTAGGGGAGCGATTTTCACAGAAAGTGCAGAGTCATCAATCACATAGTTTACCTTTAATTTATCCACAAAACGTGTTTCTTCAATCAGCAGGTAGGCTTGGACATGCTTCAATTCCTCATTCAGTGAAGTCCACGTTTTCGTTGTTGCGCCAAGGTTTTGCCGGAAAAACTTTGATAAAGCAATGAGGAGAGAGCGGGCCCGCTGCGGTTCTGTACGTGTCAGGGAAACGATGACATTCAGAGAATTGAACAAAAAATGCGGATTAACTTGCGCCTGCAGTACTTTTACCTCGGCTTCCCTTGCCAGTTCCTGCGCTTTTTCCGCTTCCGCTATTTCAAGCTGCTGACCCAGCAGAGCACTAAGACCCTGTATGAGCTCAAGAAGGACGTTGGATACTTCCTTTTCTGACTGTACATAAAACTTAAGGGTTCCCACCACTTCCTGCCTTCTTTTTAACGGGGCGATTACTGCTGCTCCAAGAGGACAGTTGGGCTGGCTGCAATTGATGTCGTCATGTTTGGCGACAATCAGTTTGCCTTGTTGGATGACTTCCCTGGTGGCGTGAGTCTGAATGCTTTCTCCCGGTTGGTGATGGTCATCTGCCTGTCCGACATGAGCGAGAATTTTTTCTTTATCGGTCATGGAAATAGCGCTTACGTCTACTTCATCATAAATAATCTGGCAGGTTCTTTGCGCAGAGTCTGTTGTCAATCCTTTTCTTAAGTAAGCAATGGTCGACTCTGCGAGCTTTAACGCTTTCTGTGCATAAAGCGCACCTGTTTTTTCTTCTTCGTTTAAAACGTTTCTGATGATCAGCAAAAAAAGAGCAGAGCCTACGCCATTTGCGACAATCATCGGTAAGCCGATTTCCTGGACCAGTTCCCAGGCACGGGAAAAGGGTCTGGAGATCACTAAGATAATGGCCATCTGAACCATTTCAGCAAGCCCACCGATCAACAAAGCTGTCTTCAGCTTGAGCGGCTTGTCTTTTTTATGAAAAAACCCCGCAAGAACACCGGCGACAACGGCAGAGATGCCACAAGCAAATCCGGTGAATCCCCCAAGCGAAAAACGATGGAGACCGGCGATAAGTCCGGCACCGATTCCGATCCTGTAACCGCCCAATAAGCCTGCAGCGACAATCCCTATAACTCTTGAATTGGCAATGGCTTCGGTATCACCGACACCGAGTGCCCATCTTCCGTATTCCAAAGAGGATGTATCATACGTAAGCCCGGTGTATGTTCCGATAATGCCGAACAGCCCAAAGAACATTACTGCCATCACTTGCTGCTGGAGGTTCAGGGTCTTCCGGTCAATCAGTTGCCGAAAAAAACGAAACCGTGTGATGATGAAAGCAACCGTCACGATGATGCCAAGCCGCTCGAGCATGGGAAGAAATAATTCGAACATCGTACTGTTCCTTTCTTCAATCTATTTGTTTCTATTGTAGCATTTTTCTGAAAGCGTTTATTCATGATGGGTTTTCGCTTTATTAGCTAAAGACAAATAATACAGAATCAATATATTGGAGATCGTTAAATAAGAAATAATGGATTGGTACTCACCTGATTTTTACAGGTGTACAAGCACAATTTAATACACCTACGGCAACGGCGCGTCAGATGATGAAAAAACGGAACTGGCGTTATTCTTGCCCTTACATCTCAAGCGTCCGTCAAAACATGATCTGATGCAGGCGGTTTCTTAACCTTCTCTTAACTCACGAATCCTTTCAACAATCGAGCGGCGTTCCGTGCCTTCAAAAACAAAAAACTGAGGAGCGGCAGGAAGATCGAATTTCAAATGAGAATGAGATAATTCAAAGAGCAGGGTGCCGATCTTTTCACTTCTTTCATTTTTCACCACAATCCAAAATACCCTGATCTCGTGCTGGGGCGTACCCCATTTTGCTTTTTCAAGTGAGTTGCTGAAATGCAGACAGTCAGCGATCACAAAATCACCTTCTTTTTTCTCCTCTGCTGTCGTAAAACCACAACGTTGAAACTCCTTCCATAGGGGAGGTATAAGCTTATCCAGATACATACCGTATGTGGCGTCCTCGTATTCAGGAAATAGCCTGATGAGCTCCTCTTTATTTTCATCAAGAACGGATCTCCAGTTTCCATGAAGATACTCACATGCCACCCTGCCTAATTCATGAATGGTCATTTCTGATTTTACTTTCTTCATTTAAATTCCTCCGTAAACATTTTTCAGATTACAGTTTCATGGTATAACATTAAAGCCAATTGTAAGGTTTTAAAAAGGATGTGCCATTGTATCAGGTAATCATGGGTATAAAGTTTATAATAGAATTACGATTAAACTGGATTAAAGGGGGAAGAATGGGACATTTACGGCCTGTTGACATAGCGAGACAGCTCAAGATAAGCACAAGTACGATACGGGGATATGAAGAGAGGGGATTCGTTCCTCCCACTGAACGAACGGAAAGCGGCTACCGGGTCTATACAGAAGAACATGTAGCCTATTTTGAATGTATTGTTGCCATGTCTCCCGCTTTTGGAATGGATCTGACGAGACGGGTTCTATTGGATATTCAAAAGAAAGATATACATGGAGCTCTCTGGAGAGTGAATAAGGCACAGGTGGAGAATCACCATGTAAAAACAACGTTAGAACAGATCGGTTCTCTCCTAATAGATATACAAGATCGATCCACCGTGGATCGGACATTCAGGGTTGGGGAAGTTGCCGAAAAGACAGGAGTATCGAATTCTACGCTGAGGTATTGGGAAACAGAAGGCTATATTTCCTCGGCGAGGGGGGAAGAAAACAACTATCGATATTTTGACCTCTTCCAATATAGTAAAATTCTGCTCATGAAGGCCATCCAAAATGGGGTGTATTCGGAAGAGACTATTAAAATAAAAAGGGCTATAAAAGAGTTAAGAGAGAAGGACCCGCAGGGTGTAAAAGAAATTATACAAGACATAGAACAGTTCCTGAACCATACGAATCTGCTGCAGCTGCAGGGTCTTTCCTGCCTTCATCAATTATGTAAAAACCTTAAACTCTATTAGACAATAGGCTGAAAGCTGCCAAAATGTACTTGGCGGCTTTAAATTTGTACTCCATAATCCCACACCATTGCTAGATTTGTTTCATAGATTAATAGCAGGACCAATCAAGGAACACCCCTCCTGTGATTGGTCTCAAACTATTGATTCAACTAGTTAATGGAGGTTGGGGAATTATGGGTGGAAGAAGAATGGTTCCTTCAAGACAAAACGGCTGGGTAGCTGGTGCAATGGATGATAATGCAGCTTTAGAGAGAAAATTAAGAGCAGCACAAAACCGGGCAGCCTTGGCTGAACTGGAAAGAGCTCGCGCAGAAGCTGAAAAGGCAGCTGCAGAAGCAGCAGCCGAAGAAGCAAAAGCTGCTTTTTGTAAATGCATCTGCAAAAAGAAGAAGAAGCATTAAGAAAGCAGCTGCAGCTGCAATAGATAAAAAAGGGCAGAAATGCTCCTTTTTTACATATCTTGCATCACGAATATGGTTATTTGATTCATAACCGACTTGTCTCACCCCTCATACAATAGATAAACGACTACAAATCTGTTTATTAGGAGTGAATTCATGGGATATGCACGGTTAACCGGACGGGTGATCTTCAAGGGGGACCCCGGCTATGCAGAAGCCATTAAGAACTGGAACCCTTATGTTGATACGTATCCGCTGGTTTTTGTTTTTGCGCAAAATTCACGTGATGTAAGCAACGGTATTAAATGGGCCAGGCAGCATAATGTGCCGATCCGGGTCAGAAGCGGGCGTCATGCACTTGATAAGAACCTCAACGTGGTTAAGGGAGGAATTGTTATCGATGTGAGTGACATGCAGAAAGTACACCTGGATAAAGAAAATGCCATCGCAACGGTCCAGACAGGCATTCACGTCGGGCCGCTTGTAAAAGGCTTGGCACGACAAGGCTTTATGGCTCCGTTTGGAGACAGTCCGACAGTTGGTATTGGCGGAATTACAATGGGTGGCGGATTTGGCGTGGTTTCCCGGTCCATTGGTCTTGTAAGTGATAATTTAATGGGTCTGAAAACGGTAGATGCACAAGGCCGGATCATTCGGGCCAACCATTGCCGTCATGAGGATTTGCTATGGGCGTCCAGAGGGGGCGGAGGCGGTAACTTTGGATACAATACCGAATACACCTTCAAGGTTCACCGTGCCCCCAAGACAGCAACCGTCTTTAACATCATTTGGCCGTGGGAGCAGCTGGAAATAGTATTTAAAGCCTGGCAGCGTTGGGCTCCGTTTGTAGATGAACGACTGGGCTGCTATCTGGAGGCCGCCAGCAAAATAAACGGTCTGCTTCATGTGGAAGGAATTTTTCTCGGTTCAAAATCCGAGGCGATCAAATTATTAGAACCGCTAATCAGTGTGGGTACGCCAATTCAAACCGTAATCGAATCAGTGCCCTATCCAGATGCGATTGACTTCCTGGACCCGGACGAACCTATTCCTGGCCGGTCCGATCAAAGTGTAAAATTCTCGTCCGCATGGGCATGTCACCTCTGGCCCGATGAACCGATTAAAGTGATGAAGAAGTTTTTGGAAGAAGCGACTGGAACAGAAGCCAACTTCTTCTTCTTTAACTGGGGAGGCAAGCTAAGCAGAGTACCGAAAAATGCAACGGCCTTCTATTGGCGCGATCCATTGTTCTATACAGAGTGGACGTCCAGCTGGACCGATAAAGCAGATGAAGCCAGAAATGTGGCATCTGTGGAAGCCGTACGCAGGATGTTAAACCCTTATACAAAAGGTTCCTATGTTAATGTTCCGGATGAATTTATCCGAAACTATGGAAAAGAGTACTGGGGCTCGAACTTTAAAAGACTCCGGGAAGTAAAGACAAAGTATGACCCCGAGAACTTCTTCCATTTCCCGCAGAGCATCCCGCCTTTTCCAAATTGTTAACAATTAAATAGATTAGTGCCGCCAATATATCGTTGGCGGCTTTTTATTTATCCTTTTCAGGAAAATATAGAGAAGTCATGGGTAACTGTTGGTAATGTGTATTTATAATGGTATGATGTTTTGTAAACAGTTAAAAGTATAGGCGACAAGTTAAGGTGGAATGATATGATTAAAGATAAACGGATAAAAAAAATTAAAGAATATGTCATGGAACACGAATCGGCTTCTTTGGATGAATTGGTCACCGTATTTGATGTTTCCAAAAATACAATCAGGCGTGATGTGCAGGAACTGGTTGATCATGGCGAGCTGAAAAAAGTGTATGGCGGGGTATCTGCCATTCCTAAAAAACTGGAGTCATTCCAGGACCGGCAAGTACGGAACCTTCAGGAAAAGGTGTTGATTTCTAAAAAGGCTTCGAATTTTATTGAGGATGGTGACTTTATCTTCCTGGATTCTGGAACGACAACGATTGAAATGTTTAATTTTTTAAAGGAAAAAAGCCTGACCATTTTCACAAACAGCATTGATTTTATTGTTCGGGCGCTTCCATATGAAAATTTAAATGTAATCTCAATTGGGGGAATGGTCGACCGAAAAACCAATTCTTTTGTAAACACGCGAAACATCGAATTATTGAGGGATTACAACATCAAGAAAGCATTTATGGCTTCCACTGGAATCTCGCTGGTAAATGGAGTAACCAATGCATCGCCGGATGAAAGTGAGTTGAAAAAAACGGTCGTGAACCGCAGTTCAGAAGTTTATCTATTGGTCGACCATAACAAGTTCGATAAATATGGATTAATGACCTACTGCAAGCTGGCCGAGATTGATTGTATCGTTACAGACAGACTGCCAGAAGAAAATTACCAGGAGTACGCAAAGGAGAATGGAATTCAATTTGTTATTGCTGATTAATAAGTATTCCTTTGTCTGAAAAGCTTTTCCATCACTAAGCGGAAGAGCTTTTTTTGTTTAATCGGATAGCAAGCGGTATAATTAGTCTGAATTATCAAAATCAACTGATAAAACGATTGACCAAAAGCGCTTTAAGTATTACCATGAAAACAAATATAACCAAAATATAACCAATAGATAACAAAAAATAAGTAATTTACTCATTTGTTAAGTAGATTCAGAGTAACACCTAATGCTAACGGAAAAGATTGATTGACAGCTGTTATCCTGATGTCCCCTGCATCAGGATAATAGTTTTACATAGACAGGAGGAGATGGCAAAGTGAGCCAATTGCTTCGTAAACCACAACAAAACGAGGTATCAGAAGGAGTCACTGTCGTTCAAGACGTTAATAGTGAAAACTCTCAATTGGAGTATGTTGGTGTAAAAGTCGTAGACCTTGCTCCGGGACGTTCATATAAGGAAAGCTTGAGCAATACAGAATGCTGCATTGTTGCCTTAACCGGAAAAATAAGTGTTTCTGACTCCGAACAGGTTTTTGAAAATCTGGGTACGAGAGAAAGCGTTTTTGAAAAGAAACCGACCGACAGCGTCTATGTATCCAATGACCGTTCGTTTGAAGTAACGGCTGTCACACAGGCCCGTGTTGTTCTTTGCTACTCGCATTCGAGCAAGTCCTTGCCGACAAAACTCATAAAGGCAGACGACAATGGCATAGAAAACCGCGGAAAATACAGCAATAAACGCCTGGTGCATAATATCCTGCCGGATTCCGATCCATGCGCAAACAGCCTTTTGGTTGTAGAGGTTTACACGGAAAGCGGAAACTGGTCCAGTTATCCTCCGCATAAACACGACCAGGACAATTTGCCACATGAATCCTTTTTAGAAGAAACGTACTACCATGAAATGAATCCAAGACAGGGATTTGTGTTCCAGCGTGTATATACCGATGACCGCTCGATTGATGAAACGATGGCTGCAGAGAATGGAGATGTTGTCGTCGTGCCGGCCGGCTACCATCCAGTCGGGGTGCCTGATGGTTATGAATCGTATTACTTGAATGTGATGGCAGGGCCAACGCGAACCTGGAAGTTCCATAACGAACCGGCCCATGAGTGGATTTTAAACCGTAAATAAGAGGAGCTGTGGCAGAGATGAACATTCAATTTAATTCCGATCGGGAATTTGATCTTATAGCAATTGGCCGTGCCTGCATCGATTTGAACGCAGTGGAGTATAACCGGCCGATGGAAGAAACGATGACGTTCAAGAAGTACGTTGGTGGATCGCCCGCGAATATCGCCATCGGATCTTCCAAGCTTGGGCTAAAAGCTGGATTTATCGGCAAGCTTGCCGATGATCAGCATGGACGTTTTATTGAACAATATATGCGCAGCCTTGGTGTTGACACTACTAATATAGTGGTGGATGAAGAAGGCCATAAGACGGGTCTCGCATTTACAGAGATTAAGAGTCCGGAAGAATGCAGCATTCTTATGTACCGTGATGATGTAGCGGATCTTTATCTGGAGCCGTCTGAAGTATCAGAGGACTATATTAAAAAGGCAAAAGTACTGTTGGTATCCGGGACTGCCCTTGCGAAAAGCCCTTCCCGTGAAGCAGTTTTGAAAGCGGTTCAATTGGCGAGAAAAAATGATGTGAAGGTTATCTTTGAACTGGACTATCGCGGATATACGTGGCAATCCCTTGAAGAAACATCTGTTTATTATACATTGGTGGCCCAGCAGTCCGATGTTGTGGTGGGAACACGTGATGAATTTGATGTCATGGAAAACGTAACGGAAGGCAATAACGAAACAACGATTAAACAGTTGTTTAATTATTCTCCGGAGCTGGTTGTCATCAAGCATGGCGTCGAAGGCTCCTACGCCTACACAAAAAATGGTGAAACATTCAGAGGACAGGCGTATTTAACGAAAGTGCTGAAAACATTCGGAGCAGGCGATTCCTATGCGTCCGCCTTCTTATACGCCTTAATCTCGGGCAAGGGGATTGAAACAGCACTAAAATACGGCAGTGCATCTGCAGCGATTGTGGTGAGCAAGCACAGTTCTTCAGAAGCAATGCCAACCGTTGAGGAAATCGAACAGTTGATTGCAGAACGAACAGAAACAGCAGATCAATTACGTTAGGGGTTTGATGGACATGGGGAAATTGAGATTAACAACCGCTCAAGCGTTAATTAAATTTTTAAACCAGCAATATATCCATATTGACGGACAGGAATTTCCTTTCGTGG
The DNA here is from genome assembly GCF_030418125.1 of Fictibacillus fluitans. Lineage (GTDB taxonomy): Bacteria > Bacillota > Bacilli > Bacillales > Fictibacillaceae > Fictibacillus_C > Fictibacillus_C fluitans. The sequence continues at coordinate 72,173 of NZ_JAUHTR010000011.1, forward strand.
AAGGTGTATTTGCGATTTTCGGGCATGGAAACGTGCTCGGTATCGGCCAGGCATTGGAGCAGGACGCTGGACACCTGAAAGTCATTCAGGGAAAAAATGAACAGGGCATGGCTCTTGCCGCCATGGCCTACAGCAAACAAATGCTTCGCCAGAAAATTTATGCGGTGACTACTTCTGTAGGACCTGGTTCCGCGAACCTGGCAACTGCTGCCGCAACAGCTCTTGCCAACAATATTCCTGTTTTGCTTTTGCCGGCAGATACGTTCGCCACCCGCCAGCCGGATCCCGTGCTGCAGCAGGTGGAACAGGAATACAGCGCGGCAGTGACCACGAACGATGCATTAAAGCCGGTTTCAAGGTATTGGGACCGCATTACCCGGCCGGAGCAATTAATGTCCAGCCTGCTTCGTGCCTTTGAAGTCATGACGGATCCCGGAAAAGCGGGTCCTGCAACCATCTGTATCGCGCAGGATGTGGAGGGCGAAGCGTACGATTATGACGAGAAATTCTTTGATAAGCGCGTTCACTATTTGGACCGCAGAGCTCCTGTGGAACGTGAGCTTCAGGGAGCGGCAAAGCTGATTAAAGAGAGCAAAAAGCCGGTCATTCTTGTGGGCGGAGGAGCGAAATATTCGCAGGCCAAAGATATTCTGATCCAGCTGTCTGAAAAACACAATATCCCCCTCGTAGAAACACAAGCGGGTAAAGCCACGGTAGAGTCAAACTTTAGAAATAATCTCGGCGGGATGGGAGTCACAGGTACCCTTGCGGCCAATAAAGCAGCACGGGAATCCGATTTGATTATCGGGATCGGCACAAGATACACCGATTTCGCCACGTCTTCAAAAACGGCGTTCAACTTTGAAAAAAGCAAGTTTTTGAACATTAACGTCAGCCGCCTGCAGGCGTATAAGCTGGATGCGTTCCAGGTTGTAGCCGATGCAAAATTGACCCTTGAACAATTGGCGCCTTTATTGGAAGGCTATGAAACGGAGTTTGGCAGGGAAATCGCCGAGCTTAAGGAAGAATGGCTGACCGAGCGAAAGCGCCTCAGCGAGGTCACCTTCACCCGTGAAAATTTCAAGCCGGAAGTGAAGAACAATTTTACACAGGATGTACTTAATGAATATGCGGACGCCCTGAATACCGAGCTTGCCCAAACAACCGCATTATTGGCTGTGAATGAGACGGTTGCGCCTGACAGCGTCATCATCACTTCAGCCGGATCTCTTCCGGGCGATGTACAGCGGATTTGGAATCCGGCCGTAGAAAATACGTATAACGTGGAATACGGCTATTCCTGCATGGGGTATGAAGTATCCGGTGCACTTGGAGCTAAACTGGCCTCTCCGAACCAAGAAGTATATTCCCTGGTCGGTGACGGCAGCTTCCTGTTGATGCACTCAGAATTGATCACCGCCATTCAATACAACCAAAAAGTAAACATTCTCCTTTTTGATAACTCCGGATGGGGCTGCATCAATAACCTGCAGATGGAGAACGGAAGTGACAGTTTCCACACCGAATTCAGAACACATACTAATGAAATTTTAAACATCGATTATGCAAAAGTGGCCGAGGGATACGGCGCAAAGACATACAGTGTCAACACAGTAGAGGGGCTGAAGGCTGCTCTGGAAGATGCTAAGCAGCAGCAGGTATCAACACTCATTGACATCAAAGTTTTGCCAAAAACCATGACCGACGGCTACGAAAGCTGGTGGAATGTCGGCGTAGCCGAAGTCTCCCACAAAGACAGCATCCAAAAAGCCTTCAATGCACGAAAGCAGAAATTGGAGCTTGCTAAGCAGTACTAATTCTAAAAGGTTTTTGGATCATTGATAAGTTGATTGAAGTGTAGGGTGCGAGACTCCAGTGGGAAAAGCGGGACAGATGAGACCCCGCAGGAGCTTGCGACGAGGAGGCTCAGCGCCCGCCCACGGAAAGCGAGCGTCCCGAAACGAAAATCAACCGCTCCCAGGACAACAAAGCATCATCCTAACACCGGGGAAAGAAGCCGAGCATAAAGTACTTATTTTGTTAAAGTGAAATGAAAACGCATTCTAAGCAGAAAGAAGGCATTGCTATGGGAAACCAGAGAATCTCATGGGGAATCGCTCCTATCGGCTGGCGGAATGACGACATTCCTGAAATTGGTGCAGAAAATACGTTGTCCCACTTACTAAGTGATATTGTAGTGGCCGGGTTTGAAGGAACAGAGGTTGGCGGTTTTTTCCCGGAAGCCCACGTTTTAAACAAGGAACTTCAGCTTCGCAATCTGCGAATCGCCGGACAGTGGTTCAGCAGCTATATCATTCGTGATGGCCTTGAAGCGGCGACACAAGCTTTTCATAAACATTGTGAGTATCTAAAGGAAGTTAAAGCGGCTGTTGCTGTTGTATCCGAGCAAACGTACAGCATTCAAGGTACAGAGAAGAATGTTTTTACTGAGAAACCCAGCTTCACAGATGAAGAATGGGAACAATTATGCCAGGGGCTAAATGAGCTGGGGAAAATTGCAGAGGAATATGATTTGAAACTCGTGTATCACCATCACATGGGAACAGGTGTCCAGACCCTTGCGGAAGTGGACAGGTTAATGGAAAACACGGATCCCAATCTCGTTCACTTACTTTATGATACCGGCCACATCTATGTATCTGACGGAGAGTTTATGACGCTGCTGAATAAGCATTTGGACCGCATCAAACATGTTCATTTTAAAGATTTACGCCAAACGGTCAAAGACCACTGCCAGCAAGCTGGAAGGTCATTCTTACAATCCTTTTTAGCAGGAATGTTTACCGTGCCAGGTGATGGCTGCATTGATTTTACAAAAATATATAACAAGCTGCTTGAATCTGATTATTCGGGATGGATCGTTATTGAAGCGGAGCAGGATCCCTCCATTGCACATCCGTTGGAATACGCGTTAAAAGCGCGTAAGTATGTAGATAAAGAGTTGCTTCCTTTAAACATGTTATTAGTAGAGCCGTAAAAAGGTTTGCAAATTCAATTTTTACTATTCTTGCACTATTGGTTAAACCCTATAAGGAGGCAGATTTCACGTGACCTTAAGATTTGGTGTAGTAGGAACAGGGGCTATTGGCAGGGAGCACATTAATCGGATTACCAATAAACTATCCGGGGGAAAGATTGTTGCGGTAACAGATGTGAACCAGGAATCGGCTAAACAAACGGTAGAAACGTATCAATTGGATGCTGTCATCCATCCTGACGATAAGTCACTGATTGCGGATGAGAATGTGGATGCTGTGCTGGTTACCAGTTGGGGCCCTGCCCATGAAGCAACAGTAGTAGCTGCTGTGGATGCCGGTAAATATGTATTTTGCGAAAAACCGTTGGCAACAACCGCTGCAGGCTGCAGGCGAATTGTTGAAGCAGAAATGAAGCAGGGAAAGAAACTCGTTCAAGTGGGATTTATGCGCAGATATGATAGCGGATATATCCAATTGAAACAAGTCATTGAAAATAATGAAATTGGTGAGCCGTTGATGATTCATGCCGCACATCGCAATCAGGCAGCAGGTGAAAATTACCTTACGGAATCCGCTGTACAAGATACATTGATTCATGAAATCGATGTGCTTCACTGGTTGGTAAATGATGACTATAAAACGGTTCAAGTGACCTTTCCGCGAAAAACCAGAAACGCGCACGATAAGCTGCAGGATCCACAGCTGTTTACATTCGAAACGAACGGCGGAATCGTCATGAATGTGGAAGTGTTCGTAAACTGTAAATATGGCTATGACATCCAGTGCGAAGTTGTTGGTGAAGAGGGCATTGCCAAACTGCCGGAGTTCCCAAGTGTCGTTATGCGAGTAAATGAACAGCTGAGCACCAATATTTTAAATGATTGGAAATACCGCTTTATGGATGCCTATAATGTGGAGATTCAGGACTTTATTGATTCCATTGCCAGGTCCGGTGAGCCCCAGGGACCAACGTCTTGGGATGGCTATATTGCAGCAGTAACCTCTGATGCCTGTGTGAAGGCACAGAAAACGGGAGAAAAGGAACCGGTTACTCTTCAGGAACGGCCAGCTTTTTATAGCGGGGAAATTTTACAAAACAATTAGAGAACCTTCAACCAAGAAAGAAAGTTACCAAAGCCGTCCCTGGCTAATTGGGCGGCTTTTTGTGTTTTAAGTGCAAAAAGAAAAGGAATGGTCTTAGCAGTGCCGAAAAAAACCACTATTTGGATAGGAGGCAATAACTATGGATTTGATCAAAGGAAAATTGGGAATTGGGACGGCTCCGCTTGGAAATATGTTCAGGGACGTTCCGGATGACGAAGCGAGACAAACACTCGAAACCGCATGGGATCTGGGCATCCGTTATTTTGATACTGCCCCTTTATATGGAGCGGGATTATCTGAATTGCGCGTAGGGGAATTTTTATCCCAGCACAACCGCGATGACTTTTTCCTGTCAACGAAGGTGGGCCGTGTGATTGAAGATGAAACGGAAGAAAAAGAAGGCATGTTTCAATATGGCCGCAAAAATAAAGTCATAACCGATTACAGTGAGGATGCGGTGAAGAGATCCGTTGAGCAAAGTCTTGAGCGTTTAAAGACAGACCGTTTGGACTTTGTGTATGTGCATGATGTATCGCCGGACTATCATGGAGACGAGTGGGTCACACAGTTTGATATCGCACGAAAAGGAGCATTCCGCGTACTGTCCCGCCTTCGTGAAGAAGGAGTCATCAAGAAGTGGGGGCTAGGTGTTAACCGGACTGAACCGATTGAACTGGCCATGGAGCTGGAAGAAGCACAGCCGGACATCAGCCTGCAGGCAACCCATTATACACTTTTAAACCATGAACACGCATTGCTTAAGTTAATGCCACGGGCGCTCGAGACAGAAATGAAAATCGTCGTCGGCGCTCCGTTTAACTCAGGCGTATTGGTTGGAGGAAGTCATTTCGATTATGGAGATATCCCTGATGAAATAGCTTCAAAGGCCAGCCGAATCAAACAGATCGCGGAAAAGCACGGGGTGAGCGTCAAAGCAGCTGCCCTGCAATTTTCAATGGCACATCCGGCAGTAGCCGCTGTTATCCCGGGATCAACCCGGCCCGAGCATATTAAAGAGGATGTCGCGGCATCCACGGAAGAGATTCCTGCTGGCTTTTGGGATGAACTAAGGGACCAAAACCTGGTATCGCCGCATGCTCCTCTGCCGGTTGATCAAAGGGTATAGGGATATAGAAAAAAGCTTCTCCTAATGAAATAGGGGAAGCTTTTCTTCTATTATTCTTCCACTTTTTCAGCAAAAGCCTCAGGAATCATGGTAAAGCCCTCGACAACGGTATCCTCTTCGACTTCGATCATGAGGTAGCGCTTGCCGCTAAGGTTGACTTGTTTGACGTACCTTAAATCCTGCGGGCTGATGGAAATGTTGGCTACTTTTGTATTGATTTTAATAGATTTTGAATTGTATTTTGGAACGACGCTGCTTGCTTTGATTTCATAATTTTGATCATCGATTACGTCTTTAAAGGCCAATTCTACTTTTTCCGTGCTGATATCCTCCAGCCCGCTCATGGTGAGGACGCGCTCTACGTCCTTCGTGTCCAGTTTGGGCGGTTCTTCCTCTTCAGTATCCACGATCATGCGGTGAATTTCTTCATACACATTGGAGAGAGTTGAGGTATTCAATTGATCACTGGTTACATGCTTGATGATTTCTTCAAAAACCGCTTTATCATCCTGCGCTGTCATCATTTCCTCAGCGTTTAAAACTTCCTCTATGAAAGTATAATCAGGCTCATGCGCTTTTCCTGCCGAATACAGGATGTGGTTCACATCGGCCGCGTTATCCGTGAAACATGGGAACAAAAACCCGGCGATGGGTGAATTGAGGTTAATGACCGGATCCAGGACAAAGTTGTACTTGAACTCTTTTTCCACATAGTCAAACAGCAATTCTTTTTTAGGGTCTTGCGTTGTGTTGATGCTGCACAAAATAAAAGGGTGAGAGTAAACGGCATCGTTTGAACTCTCTTCAGCATCAGCCCCGCGGCGTTTCGTTGGCTTGAAGTATTCCCCTTTAATGAACGTAATTACAATATCCATCTCATATTGCCGGTCTGCAAGCATCTTGGCGACCATTTGGAGCATTCGTTCTTTCCAGTCCTCAACTTCGCTGCTGAGCAGTCCCTGGTGCAAAATCAGCTGGGAGCTGTTTTCAGCATTCCTCTTAAACTTCAGTTCAAAGAGTTTCTCATCGAGATTGCCGCCAAGCATCTTTTTAAAGTTATTCAGGAACAATTCCTGCTGCTCGGGATCCAGCATTTCAAACGGCTGGCTTTGGTGATGATAGATTTCGCTTGATTCCTTCGTGATATATACGTTGAAAATACTAAAGATATTTAGTGAAGCATTCTCTTTTTTAAATTGTTTCCGAATTTGAGCAATATCTTTTTTGTTCATAATAAAATAACACTCCTAAGCTGCCCTGATTTGAATTGGAAGGCAGACAGGGCTGTCCACCTTAAGTTGAAGCCGCATTAATTTTATCATAAAATGCAGCAGGCGAAGAGAAGTGTGGGTGCGATTTAATGCAGGAAACAAAAAACAGAAAAATTATTGCTGTGTATCGCCTGGCGATATACTGACTCCTCAAAAAACCATTCCATTTAACGAAATGATATAATTGGATAGGTAGATGTCCTTTTAAAAAATGCTTTAGTTTTGCGTATCGCCTGGCGATATAACAAGTGATACGTAAACTTACATAATAAATGACATTTTAAATAGAAAAGGAGGCCCGATATGCGACGCGATATACAACCGAATGAACGTGCTTTCTCCTCCAAGGAAGTCGCGGAAACAGTGGGGATTGCTACTCCCACTGTGCGAAAGTATGGACAAGTTTTGGAGCGGAACGGCTACGAGTTTTTAAAGGACGGCGATCGCCGGATCTTTGTTCAATCTGATATCGAAGCGCTTATAGAGCTGCGCGATACGCCCAATTCCCTGGACGATACAGCCAAAGAGCTTGTGGAGCTGCAGCAGGAAAGATTAAAAGAATCCAATCAAACAGAAATTGCAATAAGCGATACATACGAAACCTTACCCCATGACCCCAATCAGCTTAAAGAAGCCTTAATGATTGTATTCAAGGAACTCGCCGCCACCCGTGAAATGAATGTCCAGCTGACCAAAGACATGTCCCAGCTTAAAACTACCATCTCCCGGCTCCAGCAAGATCATCATATTATCAGTTCCACCATTGGAAATGCAGCACAAAAAACGAACGCCAAAATCCAAAAACTAACCGAACAGCAAACGGTTCATTATGAACGATTGCTGGATCAGGAAAAACAAAAAACCGAACAATTGCAGCAAGACATACGATTAATGAGAGACGAACAAAAAAGGGAATGGAGCTCCCAAACCGATTTCAATCAACGGTTGGAAGAAGCGCTCCAGCAGCGTAAGGGGAGATGGGACAAGCTGGTTTCTATATTCCGAAAATAAAAGTTCTGGTATTTTAGCTATTTCCCGAGAAATATCTACAAATTGTGAGCAGATGATTTCGACAATAATGGATTCGCAGAGTAAAACTGAATAAATGATTACTGTAAATAGAAAAGAGGTGACCCGCAATAATACCAGGTCACCTCTTATACTTTTAAACTTTATTTCAATCCTTCGAGTATCCAGCCTTCTAATTGTTTTTTGTTCAATTCCCCTTCAAAGCCTTCAACAACTTTTCCATTACTATCGATTAAGAAACTGGCAGGCAATTTATATACGTTATAAGCTCTTCCGGCTTGGTTTTCTAAGTCCAATAATACAGGAAAAGATAAATGGTACTTTTGTGCATAGTTTTTGACTGCAAGGTTTGATTCTTGGCTGTTTACAGAAAGGATTTCAAATCCGCGATTGTGATATTTAGAATACATGGATTGAAGTAAAGGCATTTCCCTTTTACAGGGTTCACACCATGATCCCCAGAAATTGACCAGGGTTACTTTCCCTTTTGATTGCTGCAGCTCTACCGTTTTGTCGTTAATATTTTTCAATTTAAAATTTGGTGCTGGTTCGCCTATTAATGTTTGTTTGTTATCATCACTATAATGCTTATATAAAGCAAATCCTACTGCGACAAATAATAATAATAATAAAGCAAATCGAAAAATTTCTCTCTTTTTCTTTTTGGCAATCAAACTGCTCAACACCTTTTCAGTAATTATTATTAGTTTATAGATATATTATACGATATATGGTTAAATAAAAGGGGGAAAAGGAGGTTTTTCAATGCAAAACGTTACACTTTTACTTGCGTTTTCCGGAGGATTATTAGCATTTATTTCTCCTTGTTGCTTGCCGCTATACCCTTCGTTTCTATCATATATTACAGGTATGTCAGTACAACAGTTGAAAAGTGACCAAAGTCTAACATTTAAGAGAAAGATTCTCCTGCATTCTTTATTTTTTTCTATTGGGTTTTCAATAATATACTACGCGCTGGGTTTCTCTGTTAGTAAAATTGGAGAGCTTTTTATAAATTACCAGGATTTAATCCGTATGGTTGGCGGGGTTTTTATCGTCGCGATGGGGCTGTTTTTAGTAGGGATTATTAAACCCAAATTCCTTTTCAAGGAGTTCAGGTTTAAAGCAAGAGGGAAAAATTCAAATTATTTAAACTCGCTATTGGTGGGGCTGATTTTCGCAGCGGGATGGACTCCCTGCATCGGGCCGATCTTCTCAGCTATTATGTATGCCAATGTATTGAATCCTGCCAAGACGTTCATGAACATTACCGCTTATTCTCTAGGATTTTGCATTCCTTTTATTATCATGGCCTTTTTTATTACTAAAACCAAATTCATTATTAAGTATTCCTCACAGTTAATGAGATTTGGAGGAGGTATAATGGTGGTTTTAGGTGTTATGCTGTACTTTAATAAAATGATCTATTTTAATATTTGGGGCACTGAGTTCCAGTATTACATAACGAATCTTTTTAACTAAACGTTAAAATTATCGCTTGTGGACAATGTCTTTTGTCTGCAAGCTTTTTTATTTGAATGGAACAGGAAAGCGATTTACTTCAATTTTCGATAATAGGGAAATAATAGTTGATATTTCTAATTTTTAACAGTAACATAAGATTACCTTAATCTTAACGTTTATGGGAGAGTAGAAGGAATTGACTAAAGAAGATTTAAAGAAAGAAATAAAGACCGTTCGTCAATCGCTATACTTGATTGCAAACAAAAGTGAAGTTTACTCAAGCAAGGATTTAGTTAAAAAAAGCCAGGAACTAGATAAATTGATTTTTTTGTATCAAACGAGTTAATGATGTCTGCCTCCCTAGGGGTGGCTTATTTTTTTTGAGATAACATTATCAACTGCTTTTTCAAAGACTTAAACCAAGCCGTGAACTGTACAGGGTAAAAGCCCCTCCCATTGGAAAAAATCAAAGGGCTCTTCTAGCCAAAAGACCGTGCCAGAGAGCTACAAGTAATCCAAACTGCTGAAGATCAATAAAAGGCCAATAATGCACATGACCCAGGAAAGCGCAGTGTCAGTATGCCTTACCATTTTACTCCGGAGGGAATGCAGCGGCTTAGTCATCCATTGGCCGAATGTTGAATAGAAGAGGAGCAGCAAGAGGGATGGAAGGACCATCACCAGGTTGTATCCGCCTAAGGTCAAAGCCCATTCCAACCATGGCAGGTTCTCAGCGGTCATCAGGCCGATGGCTGTGAAATAAGGAAAGGCGGTTCCAACCTCAATTAGAGATGTGGTAAACCCGAGCGCAACCATGGAAAGGATGCTGTTGGATGGAGGTAGAGGGCGTTCATTGTTCTTTTTAGACGGCATGTAAAAGCTTGCGGTAAACAGGATGCCGCCCATAATCAAGATGTTCCAGCTGATCATCCGGTTTTGAAGGATCCCGGAAACATTCTCCAGTAAAACACCCAGTCCCAGCATTAGAAACGCACCGACTGTAAAATAAAAGATAGCTACCGTGGCTAAATAAACCAGTAACCTCTGGACGTATCTTCTGGAGTCAGTTAAAAGCAGGTAGATTGTTACTCCGAGTATAGCGGGGCTAAGCGTATCCAAAAGGGCCAGGCCACCAATGAGGAGCAGCTGCTCCATACTCATCCATTCTCACCCCGCAAAATGTAAATCCGGTAGGCTTCTTCCATAAATTTCAGTACATCCTGATCCATCGGGTATAAATTCATTTTTTCAGAAAGAGCAGGTGACATCCTGATTTCCCATAGCTGATCAATAAATTCGTCCTCTCCTTCAAAGTTCTCCAGTCGTTTTTCATCCATTCTTCTTATAATGTGCTGTATCCGTGGCGCTTGCGGGCCGGCGCCCATATGACGCTTTAACTGGCCGATCAGCGCAATCCATTCCAGAGAATCTGGATCTTCACTTGCCATGGACGGGACCTTTTCCAACAGTTTTTTCTCCCTGGGTTGAAAGACAGAGTTCAGGGAATCTTGTTTTAATCTGGTGTCCTTACTGGATAAATGCATGATTTTCGCAATGGCGGCCATCCAGCCCTCTTCACCTTCTATAGCGATGCCGTGAACAAGCTCCCTTAAAGAAGACTCCATTTGCTTCAGCTGCTCCTGTTCTTTCAGGACATAGGCTAATTGATCTTTTATACTTTCCGTCCAATCCCAATCTTCGGAGTTGAGCATCTTTTTGATCTCTTCCAATGAGAACCCAATCCTTTTTAAAAATTGAATCTGTTGCATACATTTAATGTCGTCGTTCGTGTATAATCGGTGGCCGCCCTCTGTTTTCGATGCAGGCGCCAAAAGCCCGATCTTGTCGTAGTAACGGAGGGTTCTGACAGTGACACCTGTCAGTTCAGCTGCTCTGTGAATATGAATCATGTGATCACCTGCATTTCTGTCACTTATTTTTGATCTTCGCCTGTTGCAGAAGGTAACCTGCCCCCAGGCCAATCAGTACTCCCGGAAAGGCTTGATCGATCAGTAATCCAACACCAGCGCCGATAATAACACATCCATACATAATCATATCACTCTGTTTCATCCCAAAACCTCCAAACGTATCTCCGAGTTACTACCAGTATATAAAATGACGTAACGTCAGCATCAAGGAGTAAAAGGAGAAAAGTCTGTTTTATTATTGACTGAACATTCATTCAATAATAAAATGGAATCAACAGGAAATTCAATAAGAGGATGGAGGGTATTCTGATGGACCTTTATTATGAGGTGAGCGGCAGTGGGAAACCGATCGTTCTTCTTCACAGCGGAGGTGCAGATTTACGGGATTGGACGTTTATCGCACCTCTTTTAGCTAAGCGGTATAAGGTGGTAACGGTTGATGGGCGAGGTGCCGGAAAATCTCCTTCACCAATGCAGCCAGCCAATTATGTTGAAGACTTGCTTAATCTGTTCCATCATCTGGATTTGGAGAAGGCTGTCCTCATTGGCCATTCCATAGGCGGCCAGCTCGCAACAGATTTTACACTGGAGCATCCGGAAAGGGTAGCTCAACTCGTATTGATAGCCCCCTCATTGTCCGGCTATCAGTATTCAGAGGAATTCACACAGTGGATGCAGAAAATCAGTTCCTTTTATCCAGACAAGGAGAAAATGCTGGAGCTCTCTCTGGATGCACCTTCCTATCGCATTATTTTATCGAGTCCTCAAAAGGAGCTGCTAGTAGAAATGTCCAGACATCACTTCAATAAAATAGGGGAGTGGGGAACATTTGAATCTGTCTGGCCAGAACCTCCAGCTATAGAAAGGCTGGAGGAGATTAATGCTAAGACCTTGTTTATCATGGGAGAACAAGAGCTTTATGACAATAAACAAGTCGCGCAATGTTTTAACAGGGTACAAAATATCAGCTTTACTCACATACCCGAAGCAGACCATATGCTGACGCTAACACATCCTGACGAGGTAAGCCGTTATATCACTGAATTTTTGGAGGAGTAAGAAATGCCGCGGACCCAGCAAGAGAACGAACGTATACGAATGATAACAAAAGAGAAAATCCGATTGGCCGCGATGGAGCTATTTATCAAAAAGGGATATCATGCGACTTCTATCGACGATGTAGCGAAACAAGCGGAAGTCTCAAAAGGTCTTTTGTACAATTATTTTAAAGGAAAGGAAGACCTGCTTGCGACAATGGTCAAAACGAGAGTAGGTGAACTGATTCAAGTGATGGAAGAGGCGGCTGCCATTGATAAACCCGTTGATCAGCTCCGACATATCATTGAAGGTGCGCTTGATAATGTTCATCAGCATCCAGACGTTTACCGGTTTTATCTTCATCTGCAGACACAGCCGGAATCGGATCAGGTTTTATCGAATTACAGCAGAATACTGATCGGGGAGAGCGCCAGACAGTTTGAGCTTCAGTGTGAAATGTTTGAAAAAATGGGTGTGGAAAAACCGAGGAAAAGATCCTTATATTTTTCATCTACCCTTCAAGGGATTATGCTGATGATCTCCACGTATCCGGAGAACTTTCCAATTGAAGAACTAAAAGCAGAAATGGTTCAGGAATTTTGCAAATAAAATCAAATCAGGCCTTTATGAGTATTTACATCAACTTGGACAGCGATAGAATGGTAGTAACCATTAACGAAAGCAGCATCGGTTTAATTTTCCCATAAGGAGCTTGTTAAAATGGTAATTACACTGTCCATTTTAGTTGTTGTGTTAGCGGTGCTCTGCATCTTTCTTTATAAACGGCAAAAGGATGCAAAGGCTCTTCATCAAAAACAATTGAAAAAGATAAAAAGAGAAAAGATAACGGAAATCGAAGAAATACAGCTTCAGACGGCAGCCACGCTGGAAATCACCGAGGAAAAACTTCTGCAGGAGAAAAACAGGGAATTGGCAAAGGCTGCGGAAGAACAAGTAGCCCTTAAACAATTGTTTGAAGAAAAGCTGCTGCAAAAAAACAACTACATCAATCATTTGCTGCGTTATAAACGGGATAAAGGTGAGATTCTTACCCATACGTTTCTCGGCATGGTGAAGGAAGAATTTGTGGAGAGGGGCATGCTGAATTACGATGATATGTTCATCATGGGAAATGTGTTTATACCTCATACCACGAATACAACCATGGCAGGGTTCAACTCCAGGCAAATTGATCATTTGGTTTTAATGAGAACAGGCATCTATATGATTGAGACCAAATATTGGGCAGGAGATGTGCTGCATGGTATTTCCAAGAGAACGGCCAAGGAGTTTTCTTTCATACTGGATAAATTGTTTGGAGACTTAAAAGACACAGATGAACGTACCATTGTCGTAAAAGGGGTGAGTGAGCCTGACACTACTTCGGAACGGGAAAGCACCCTGAAAATCACACGGTACGGAGATGGAAACCTGGATCAGCAAGTGAAAATCACGGCAGGGAGCCTGCATCACTTTTTAAACCGTGAAAACTTACCGTGCCAGTGGGTGCAGGGAATCCTGTACTTTGGCTATCCGCAGGATCAAAACAACCGTTTAACCAGTTTTGTCACGAATTCGAGTGAACGTAATCCTCCTTTTATCAGTTCTCAGGAAGAATTAAAGAGATATTTGGAACTGCAGGCAACGAAAGAGCCAATCTATAGCACAAGTGAGTTAAAAGCTATGAAAGAGCTGCTGCTGAGCCTGAATGTGGTGTCATAATAAAAATGTAAGGGTTAACCGATTATTTCACTGCTATTTTCAAATAGTATGGTATACTGTTACTATCCTGTGAAGAACACGATTTATTACTTGTAAAAAGCCCCGCTCCAGTTTGGAGCGGGGCTTTTTGCGTCGTTATGAATTTTAACCATAAAAAAACAGGATCTTGATTAATCAAGATCCTGTTTAAATGCAATTTATGCTTTTTGAACGTTAGCAGCTTGAGCTCCACGAGCACCTTGCTCAACGTCGAAAGTTACTTTTTGGCCTTCGTCTAAAGATTTGAAGCCATCAGATTGGATAGCAGAGAAATGTACGAATACATCGTCTCCTTCTTCGCGTTCGATGAATCCAAAACCTTTTTCTGCGTTAAACCATTTTACTGTACCTGTTTCCATGTATGTTGCCTCCTAGTGCGTTGCCACACAATATATTACTATCCCTGCTCTAGGTATTAATTTTCTACACCGAACAAAAATAATCTATAACCATCATAACAAGAATTTGCAGGAATTGCAAACATATTTGGAAATTAACCAAAATAAGTGAAGGGAGGACTCTGTTCAATCCTTCTGTATAGGGGGTTTTGAGCCTGAATATGCTTTAAGAAATCCGATAATGGACACATAATAAGACGCTTCTGTTTTATCGATTCTCTTTCAAATGACTGATTTTGATGTTGTGGAAAGTTGATTTCCCTCCATCAGAAAACAATGAAATCCCTTCATCCTCAAATCTTGGATAAACCAAATTCGAATGTACCGTCTTTCCATCATCCACAAACACTTCGATACTCGTTTTATCCACTAATATTTTCAGATGAACCTTTTTCTTCTCTCCATCAAACGGTGCCTTGCTCTCGGTAAATTTGTTCTCTTTATCGGGATGGTCTGTAAATGACCGGTTCACATAAGAATACTGGTCTGCTGCATTAATTCCCACATCGATATGATGCTTCTTATCATGAGATTCACGAAGTTTTACGCCAATATTTTTAGCCTCGTCCCAGCTGATATCGGTCTCAAGTTGATAAACATCAGCTTTCACATCCAATGTTTTGGTGCCATCCACTTCAATTTCATCATAGGTTTTGGTTTTACCTTTTAACTGTTCAAGTGCTTTTACGGGCTCGGAGGCCAAATAATAGGAACTGTCATCTCCAGTTTTAAGCTCGATCTTCCGGGTGACGGAATCCATGCCGTTAAAGCCTTCTTTTACGGTTGGGGTGTTATGCGGATACGCCCAGTTGTTCATCCAGGCAAACGCATAGCGCTTTTCGTATGGATCGTTCGCTGCGCCGTTCTTAAACGTAACACCGCCATACCAATCAAAGCCGTGATCCAGCCATTGCGGTTTTTCCTGGTCAGGGGTAAAGGTGCTTCCGTCAAAGCTGCCGGTCCAGTAGGCGTACGTGTTCGGTTCGCCTATTGCTGAGCCGTTGGCGCTGAAGCCAAGCATCCATTTCATGGTTCCGTCATCAGCACGCATCATATATAGATCCGGACATTCAAGAACACCAAGATTATCGGTGGAAAAGCTGCTGGTATACTTCCAGTCCTTCAGGTTGTTTGATTCGTAAAAACCGATCTTGTTTCCTTCAGCCATGGTCATGACCCATTTGTCGTGCTGCTCGTCCCGAATGATTTTCGGATCGCGGAAATCCTTTGTGCCAGGGTTGGCCAAGACGGGTTTGTCACTGTAAGATTTAAAGGTTATTCCGTTGTCTCTGCTATACCACAGGAACTGCTCCTGCTTGCCGCCGTCTTTTGAAGGCTGGGTAAGGACGGCGATCCACGCGTTTTTGCCAAAGCCGGCCGTGTTTTCCTTATCAATGACAACCGATCCGGACCAGGGGTCACCATTCTCGTTCGTGTACTTTGGAATGGCGACGCCCTCGTCCTTCCAGTGAACCAAATCCTCCGAGGCGGCATGGCGCCATTCGGTTCCGTTGCCTTTTGGATAGTCCTTGTTATAGAGATAGTAATAATGATATTTCCCGTCAGCATAAATCGGCCGCTGCGGGTCGTTTTTCCAATGGTCCGGTGCAGTGAAATGGTACGCTGCCCGGTAGGATGGCATATCTTCCTTTTTCTCTGGCGTGTTGTCAGTTGGCTGCTGCATCAGCTGGTAAAGGCCAAAGCCCAATACACTGAGTAAAATGAGAGCGGTAACCGCCCACAGCAGCTTCTTGTTTCCTTTTACCTTCATGTCCATTCACCTTCCTTTCCATGATATAAAAAAAGAAAATGCCGGGGTACGGACATTTTCTTTTTAAATGTAGGTTAATCGGTCAGCTGACCCTGGTTCAGGATGCTGTTTTTAACAACCGAGGTATTCGGTCCTTTGATCTTCAGCTTGAAGCTTGGCGCAAAAGTGGACTTGTGGTCTTCAAAGAACCCGCGGTTGGTCATATAGCTTGTGACGACCGTATTGTCGCTGTTCTTTTGAGGAATTACATAATGCGCGTAGTTCCATGTTATATCGTTAGGATCAAGGTCCTGATGCAGCACGATGCCTGTTTTGTTCAACGGCTTGAACGGGCCGTCCAGGGAGTTGGCAACATAGCCGAGCATGTAAATGTCTTCATTATCAATTCCGTCAATCGTCATCTTGGAACCGCGTGCGCTTGTGAAAAGGTACCATTTGCCGTCTTTTTCAAATACGTTGGCACGTTCGATTTCATCGGTTACGGTATTGGAAACGATCAGTGGCTTCATTACTTTTTTCACCGTGTAATCATCATTGATCTCAATGATGCCGATGGCGCCGTTTGCTTTTTCGGCCAGATCCTTTTTAGGGCTTTGAAGCAGGCTGTTCTTTTCAGTCTGGAAGAAAGCATTGCTCTTACCGTAGTAAGCCTGGTTGTAAAGCTGATTTTCGCCCTGGTAACCGGTTTCAGTGCCGGTATTTGCTTCAAATACAAGATATTTGCGGCCATTGTCTTCTACATAATGCGGATCTCTTAGCGTATGGTTGTCGTTGTAGTCACCGCCGCCAAATGCTTTTTCAACCGTTTGATACATTTTGCTGTCTCCGCCCTCAAAGATGGACTTGTAGTCTTGTACACCATCGATGTCGAGGGTGCTGCTGTCTTTTTCAGACACGTTAACTTGTGCGGTAGTCAGCGTTTGCTTGCCGTAATGCTTAGATTCAGGTGTGAACGGTTCACGATTGGTATAAAACAGGCGGATTTCGCCATCCGACGTGAAGGTGGCAGAGCCGGACCATTCTTCAGACTGATGCTTTAAGTAAGGATCATTCGCTTTGAACTTGTCGTTGTCATCAAACACCCGGCCGGCATTTTTCCAGGCATCGATGCCATTGTCACCTGCTTTTTTATAGAACATGTAGATGAACGTGTCATTGGCGTTCTTCGGGTCACCGGCGAGTCCGAATACGATGTTGTAGCCTTTGTAGTTCGCAACGGTTCCGTCAGCGTTCTGCAGCGGCCAGGTATCCCAAACGTCCATTTTGATCAGGTTGCCGTCCTTGTCATATTTCTGGGCAGAAGGGATGTTCTTGATGGTGGATGCATCGAATTTCGGAACTTCGAACTTGTCATCTCCATGCTGCGAAATCATGCCTTTCATGTCGGAGCGGGTAATCTGCGATGTTCCGTACGTTTCTTTATAGTCTTTTGTTGCTGTTTCTGCGAAAGCCTCTGGCCCGCCTGCTCCAAAAAGGATGAAGGCGCTCATGGATATGGCTGAAGCCTTTACGGCCAGCTTTTGAATTTTCATTTTGTTTCCTCCTATAATGTTTTTTTGCGGTAAACCTGTCATAACCGTGCGGCAGGTGAACCTTGTTTATTACACATTGAATTATAGGGCAGGGGCGCCAGGCTTGGATATGGCACATATTGACGTGGATTTCGTCTTATATTGATATAGGAAAAATGAGGATCAAAAAAAGCCCCCTTTTGGAGGCTTAACGTGTTATTGCGATATCGAGCGTTCCCAGGACTTCTGGAATTCATGAAGAAGCTGCTCCCGGGTCAGTTTTTTCCCAACATACATTTTCATGGCGGCGCCAAATTCATCCCGGACGCCGACGGGAAAATGAAACCAGTTGGAAGAGAGGGTTTTTCCTTCCTTATAGTGCTGCATGATTTCGTCGGCCAGCGGACCGGGGTTCTCAGGCTTAATCGTTTTGAAGGCAGGAATAAATTTGAACTTTTCCGTCATGTAGGCTTTTCCCTTGGTGGACGAGACCATCCAGTTCAAAAACTTTTTAGCCTCTTTTTTCTCTTCGGGGGAAGCCTGCTTATTTACCACCCAATAATTCGGAACACTTACCACAATGGATTCATTGGAAGGTTCTTCATTAATCGGGATCGGCATCAATCCCGGTTTCATGGCGGGTGCGATCCCATTGATCATGGGCTGAATCCAGTTTCCTTGAAGGATAATGCCTGCTTTTCCGTTGGCAAAACTGTTCACTTCCGCCGTATAGTCGGTCGTCAGCGGATTTGCCGTCCCATATTTCAAGGTAAGGTCCAGAAAATCCAGCACATCATTAAATGCCGGGTTTTGGTCAATGCGTGCGGTTCCATTATTCAAACGCTGGATAAATGCATCCGGATCTTTTTGCATGGCAAACGCGATATTCAACAGGTGGACACCAAGTTTCCAGTCCTCATAATAACCGGTCGCAAATGGGGTAACGCCCGCTTTTTTCAGTTTTTTGGCGTCAGCGGTCAGTTCGCTCAATGTTCGCGGCTCACGGGTAATGCTGGCTTTTCGGAATAGCTCTTTGTTGTAAATCAACCCGTAGCCTTCGAGATTCATCGGCATCCCGTAAATTTTACCGTTCAATGTGACCGGCGTAAGAGCATCACCATAGGCATCTTTTACCCAAGGCTGATCGGACAAATCCTCCAGGTATTTTCTCCACAGCTTCGCATTTTCAAAGCCCGTGTTGGTAAAAATATCGGGCGCTTTGCCGCTGGCCATCTCTGCCTTCAGGTCAGATAATGTATCCGCTGCACCGCCTACCGTATGTATCACGATGTTCACATGGGGATTTTTCTTTTCATAGGCTTTGGCCATTTGCTCGAACTGCGTGGAAATCTCCACCTTCGGATTTCGGACCGTCAGGGTGATGTCCTGCTTTGGTGGCGGCGTCTTTTTCGTTTCCCGGTCGTCGGGATTCTGGCAGCTCACGAGCGAAAGGCTGATTACTCCGGTCAACAGAATTAAAGCAAGCTTTTTCATGATCCTACTCCTGTCTTTCGCTGTTCCGATACTCGAACGGCGTGACACCGACGACCTTTTTGAACAGTTTGGAAAAGTACTTTTCATCCTGATATCCAAGCATGGAGGAAATCGAGTAGATGCTTTCATCTGTTTCCCGCAGCCAGTATTTGGCCTGTTCCGTTTTTAACCGGGTCAGGTACTTGGACAGCGGCATTCCGGTTTCCTGCTTGAACTTCCTCGAGATATGTTCCCGGCTGAAAAAGAAGCGGTTCGCAAGATTCTCCAGTGTAATGTCTTCCATATAGTAATGGTCAACGTAAGAAATAATGTCCTGCATGCGGCGGGAAGCTTCCAGTTCATCAAGCCGCTGGATGGAACGGAAATTCTGTTCCTCCATTTCCTTTTGCAGTTTGGGAAAAAGGAGGGGGAGGTCGTCCAGTGATTTGATTTTCCCGCTTACCAGCCGGACGGGAATGTCCAGGTGGTGGAAGAGCCATTCCTCAGCCGCAAGCCACTCTCCGGGCACTGTGATCACCAATCCGGAGTTATGCTGATGCTGAAGCTTGAAGGCATAGCCGAGCCGTCCTTCCAAAAGGTGATCCGCCAAATCATGAAGGTGAGCGTCAGGCTGGTGCATCTGATAGAACGAAAGAAGGGTAACCTCATAGGTTTCCGCTTCAGGAAGGAAAGGTGCAGCCAATTCCAGCTCGGCCGGTTCCCCCTGACAGGCGGCTGTGATTACCTGGTTAAGCCGTAGCCGTTTGGCATCCTCGGTGAAAAGAAGATTCTGCTGTTCTTCTTTCCAGGCATTGGCCGCCCTTTCAAGAGTGGCGTTAAATGATTCTTCTTCTATCGGCTTCAGCAAATAATCGAAGCTGTTATTTTGGATGGCTTTTCGCATAAACGCGTAATCGTCATACCCGGTTATCATCACCACTTTTCCGGGATAGGAAATGGTGTTCAGCCATTCGATGAGCTCGATCCCGTTCATGCCGGGCATTTTAATATCCGTAAAGATTAGTTCCGGCTGAGCGGTTTCAATGATATGCCGCGCATCATCTCCATTGCTTGCTTCCAATAGCTGGGTCACCCCATTGGCTTCCCATTGCCCCAAATGGCGAATCACGTCCCGTACATTAAATTCATCATCAGCGATAAGTACTTTCATGGCCATCCTCCTCTCCCTCCGTTGATTCTGTAAGGGGAATAGATAGTTTCACCAGGAACCCTTTTTCTAGCAGGGTATCGATCTCCAGATTAGCGCCTGGTCCGTAATTTAACAGAAGCCGGTCGTATATATTTTTCAGCCCGATATGTTCATTTGAATAATCTCCATCAGCAGGGGAGACGTAGATGTTCTCTTTTAACTCCTGAAGGGCTTCATCACCCATGCTGGGTCCGTTGTTTTCTACAAAGAGATATAAAAACTCTTTCTCAAGTGTCCCATAAATGGAAAGGTGGGCCTGATGCGTTTTTTCGTACCCATGTTTAAAAAAGTTCTCCACGAGCGGCTGAAGAATCATGCTTGGAATGGTCGTCTGCATGATCTCGTCACCAAGCTCAATCGAATAGTTCAGCGAGCGGCCGAACCGCTCCTGCTGCAGGGTTAGATATGCCTTGATATAGGCCACTTCATCCTTCACCATAACCCATTGGTTAGCCTGAATGGAATATCTCATCATTTTCGAGAGAGACGTCAGCAGCTGATACACTCGTGGTGTTTTGGACCGGAGGGCAACAGCCCCGATGGATTGGAGCGCATTGAAGAGAAAATGCGGATTAACCTGGGATTTAAGTGCGCTGAGCTGGTTTTTCCGGTTTTCAATTTCAAGCTTGTATTCACGGTCGATGTGAAGGTTGATCCGGTGCATCATTTCCTCAATGTGCGTCTCCAAATGGCCGATCTCGTCTTTTCTGCTCGTATCGAAGGGCACATTCATTTTTCCGCCTTCAATGGACCGGACTTTGTCGCTAAGCTCCTGGATCGGACGGGTGATCCGATAGGAGATGAAGCCGATCATGATCAGCCCGAGCAGACCCACACCAAGGCCGATCAAAATGTTGGTGTAAGCTGTCTTTCTGACATTGGAAAATAAGACATCGCCTGGCGTAATTTTGACCAGTTTCCACCCGTCGAGCGGTCCTGACAGACTTTGAGACAAGACGATGTTTTCCTTCGATTGCGGGGCATTCATCTCTCTTTTTAAGGAAGCAGGTACCTGTTTGCCAAAGAGGGACCGGTTGTTTCCGTACATCACATGATTGTGGTCATCAACCAGCAGAACAGACGCGCCATTTTTCTGTTCCACTTTTTCAATGATGCCTGAGTAAGTGCCAGGATTGATGTCCATCGTCATGATGCCGAGGAACTGACCCGAAAGGATGTCTGTAATCTTATGGTGAATGGTCAGTACTTTAGTGTTATCTGATTGAGGAACAATGGCTACATTATTGTAGTTTTTCAGTGGGTGTGGCGGTTCTATGATGTACTTTTGCCTGGAGTAAAGCAGATGTTGAACAGGTTTTTCTTTCAGAACGTTCGGCCGGTGTTTGCGTGTACTGACAATTGCGTTGTAAACGGTGAACGACTCCTGATCTCTTGCGATGTAAAACCGGAGCTGGCGGATTTCCTTTCGCATCAGGTAAAAGGTCTCCAGGCTTTTTTCCATGGAGGACTGATCCAGGTAAATGGAATCCTTGAACCCGTGCTGAAAAATCCTGAATAAATCAGGATTGCGGTATAGGATATACGGCAGGTCCACCAGATCACCAAAGTACTGCTGAAGTTCCTCTGCGTTTTTCTGCATTTGCGCCCGGCTGTTTTGCAGCTCGTGCCGCTCCACGCTATTTTTGGTGACGCCATAGAGGATGACGACGGTTAAGAAATAAGGAATAAGAATAAAAAGAACGAGCATCAGCAGCAGTCGGCCCCGAATGGTTTTCATATGTGCCCTCCTTTCTCGTGAAGGCGGGGTTTCTGTATGTATGTCCAACATATACTTCGCCAGTATGAAAAGATTTACGCTGATACATAATTTACCCAATTATTAAATTGGTGATTCTGTTCGATAAAAGGGTAAACCAATCTGCAAAGGGAGTGTGTGGATAAAAAAAAAAGCTGCTCCCATAAAGGAAACAGCCTTTTAGTACTATTAAACACTAGAATCCAGCGTCTTCGATTTAAGCTTCATATTCACAAACATGATGCTTACCACGATAAACAACAACCCAACGACCAAATTAAGGGTGATGCTTTCATGCAGCAGAAACGAACTGCAAAGGATAGCAATGAGGGGGATCAGGAAGGTAAAGGATCCAACCTTGCTCGCTTCACCCGAACCGACCAGCGTAAAGAAGGCAAGCCAGCCAAAGGCAATGACAAAGGTAGAGATGAAAACCAGATTAATAATAAAGGGTGTTTCCCATTTGATCATTGACCAGCTTTCAAACTCAGTGCCTGCTGCTAAAAGGAAGATTCCCCCGATTAGCAGCTGTATGGTAACCATCCAGATGGCGTCGACACGGTCACCAGTCTTTTTCACATAAACGGTGCCAAGCCCCCAGCCGATAGCGGAACCAAGCGCGAGCAAAATGCCGATTGCGGAAATATCTCCTGTAAACCCGCTGGCGCTGATGATCGCCACACCCGCAAAGCCGAGGAACAACCCGATTATTTTTAACCCGTACATTGATTCCCCGAGCCATAGCCAGCAAAAGATTCCAAGCAGCACGGGCTCAATGAAAACAATGGCCGAGAATAATCCGGCCGGGGCGTACCCGAGTCCTAACGTTTGGAGTCCGTAAAAAAGGATGATGTTGAAAAATGCGGAAATAGAATAAAAGTGCCATGTTTCTTTAAAACGAAGCTTCTTCAACCGTGGAAGTGCGAAAATAAGTAAGATAAGTCCGCCCAATATTGTTCTGATTCCTGCAAATAAAAGGGGAGGTGTGTAGTTAAGTGCCATCTTGGATAACGGCCAATTGATTCCCCATAAAATCACAAGGAACATAAGCAGAAAGGCGGTTTGTGCTCGTGAAAGTTGTTTCATCGGTGTGCCTCCTTGACGTATACGGTAAACATATTACGCCTATGAAAATAAATCACAAGTTTAATGCTCTTACGCTATTTTCGTTCATCATTTCCCGAGAAATATCTACAGCTTTTTGTCCTTACAGACAAATTCAAACAAAATAACACGGAGGATTTCCGGGTTTATGAGCTTAATAGTGCGAAAATCATAACCGAAAGACCAGCACTTAGTAATACTGAAATGAACCAATATTTCTTTGCTGTCATCTTTAGAAGCACGTTTAGTATCGAACTAGTACCAATTAAAATTAAAAAAATGAAAATAATCAGAAGGAACTCGGGCATTTCATGCATCCTTTCCTTATAAAACAATATTTCTATGGTAATGGGAGGAGGCTTTATATAACAAGAGAATAAACTCCTAGTTGTTTACATTGCCATCTATGCATAACATTGCTAATTCCTTTGAAGAACGATTAGAGTCATACGAAAGAAAGTGTACCAATATAATAAAATAAATATCTTCCACTTTTAAGGAGGCTCTCCTATGGACATCAATGAATTCGCTCCGTATGTTGGGTTAGCCGTCATTTTGTATGCCATCCGTCAGACATCCAGAGTTTCAAACCGTTATATTCCGATCGTTGCCATTGTGCTTGGCGTGCTGTATTCGTTCTGGGAATCAGGCGTATCGCCTCACGCTACACTGGTGGGATTAAAGTACGCATTACTTGGCATTGGTACAGTGGCCGGTGTAAAATATTTCATAGAGTCATCGGCTAAAAAGTAAACATTCACGATGCCGAACACAAGTCGCCGGGGATTTCCCTGCGGCTTTTTTTGTTGGGGTTGATGCCTTTGTAATTTTTTTGTCGAAAAAAAGGAGAAAAGACAAGGGTCTCCGAATTTATAAATATAGGTCCGATCGCCTAGGCTGAATTTGGGGGATGAGGGTTATAAGGCAGAAAGTACGGGAATATCCAGAGTATGGTATGCCCACTAGTAGCCGATTATGAAGGGGGATTCTAATGAGTGTCAATAAAGCCAGGTATGACAGTTATCGTTCTGAACTTGATGCGGTAATTAAGAATATAGAGCACGTAATTGTAGGAAAGAAGCAAATTTCCGAGCTCAGCCTTGTTGCCCTGCTTGCAGGCGGACATGTGTTGCTTGAAGACGTACCAGGCGTCGGCAAGACGATGATGGTGCGTGCAATCGCGAAATCCCTCGGTTTGCAGTTCAACCGGATTCAGTTTACCCCGGATCTGCTGCCTTCAGATATTACCGGTGTTTCCATTTTTAATCAGAAAGAAATGAATTTCGAATTCCGGCCCGGCCCGTTGATGGGCAATGTAATTCTGGCCGATGAAATAAACCGTACCTCACCAAAAACCCAGTCCGCGCTGCTTGAATCCATGGAAGAAAAAAGTGTTACCATCGATGGCCACACACATATCCTTCCCAATCCTTTCTTTGTGATGGCAACCCAGAACCCGATTGAATATGAAGGAACCTACCCGCTCCCAGAAGCCCAGTTGGACCGTTTTCTCCTGAAACTCAACATGGGCTATCCCACTCCAGACGAAGAAATGTCCATACTCAGCCTGATGATTCATGATCATCCCATTGATACCCTGAAGCCCGTTGTTACCAACGTGCAGCTGCAGGAGATGAAACAAAAAGTAACGGAAGTCTATGTGGACGATACCGTTAAAAAATACATTATTGATCTTGTCACCCGTACGCGGAACCACCGTTCTATTTACCTGGGAGCAAGCCCGCGGGGATCCCTTGCGCTCATGAAGGCTTCCCAGGCGCTCGCATTTATTATGGACCGGGATTTTGTAGTACCGGACGATGTGAAATATCTTGCGCCGTACGTACTGACTCACCGGATCCTTTTAAAACCGGAAGCGCGCTTTGAAGGAGAATCAGCGGAGTCTGTTGTAATGGACCTGCTAAACCGTGTTCCTGTACCCATCCAGAAAGGCCAGCACGCCAGATGAAACGGTTAGCGTGGAAATTGGGCAGCAAGTACAAAACTCCACTTGGTCTGGCCGGCATCATGATCCTGCTTGGACTGCTTTTTTCATACGCCATGTTCCAGGGAGGGTTTGTAAGCTGGTTTTTGTTTTACAGCATGCTTCCTTTCGTTGCCTATACAGTCACCATGGTATTCTATCCGCTTCATAAGATTGAAATCACCCGCACGCTGAACAAGGATCTTATGATGGCCGGAGAGGAACTGGTGGTAACGATTGAGTTGAAACGCAAGACGCCGTTTCCGCTGTTCTACCTCATCATTCACGATGAAATTCCCTCTCCTTTATATAATGAAGCTTTGCATGACGGGGAGGAGGACCAGATTCATTCCCGTGTCCTGTTTTTTCCGTTGTTTAAGAAGAAGCTGGTCTACCTGTACCGGATCAAGCCGGTGCCGAGAGGCGTATATGAGCTGAACAGCGTTTCGCTTCGCACTGGTGATGTATTCGGTTTTGTCCAAAAGGAAATAAAGGTCCGGCTGAGCGACCAGGTTTTTATTTATCCCCGCTATCAGGAGATTGAGCACCTGGATATGGATAAACATCTCCAAAACGGCGTTCAAAAGTCCGGCAGAAATTCAATGACCGATTATACGTCAAGCGTGAGCGTCAGGGATTATGTGCAGGGGGACCGGCTGTCCTGGCTGCATTGGAAGGCAAGCGCGCGCTCCAACAAGCTGGTCACAAAAGTGTTTGAACACCAGCGGAATAACGATTATGTCATCGTGCTCGACCAGTCTGCGGCGAGCTATAAAGATAATGGTTTGCTGTTTGAAAAGGCGGTATCATTTGCGGCTTCCATCACCCATTATACGGTGCAAAAAGGGGCATCACTCGGCCTTCACAGCAGCCGAATCAAGCAAAGGGTGCCGATGAATTCCGGCACCGACCATGAATGGCGGATTTTTCACGAGCTGGCAGGGGTCCAGCCCCGTCTAAAGGAGCCTTTTTATGAATGGCTCCGCCATGAATTTACGGAAGGCCGGCTGGAGAGCCGGACGGTTGTGGTTATATCCCCGCTGCTGGATGATGTCATGCTGAAGACACTGGAAATGGTTTCGGCCCGCCAGGCGAACGTGGTTTTCTTTTACATGTCGCCGAACGACAGGCTCCATCCGCAGGAATTAACCTATATCCACCGGTTAAACAATGGTTTAATCCCGGCCACAGCCATTTACGGGCCTTATTTCAATGAGGCGTTAAAGGCAGGTGCCAATCGTGCAAGCATATAAAGTAGAACGATCGTATTCTCTTTACTCTCTTGTGCTTTATATTCTGGGTTTCATGCTGCTCTGGGAATGGCTACGGCCGCTGAACCAGATTTCGTCAACCGAAGACAC
This sequence comes from Fictibacillus fluitans, assembly GCF_030418125.1. Classification (GTDB taxonomy): domain Bacteria; phylum Bacillota; class Bacilli; order Bacillales; family Fictibacillaceae; genus Fictibacillus_C; species Fictibacillus_C fluitans. The sequence goes on from NZ_JAUHTR010000011.1 coordinate 98,464, forward strand.
CCACGTCTTTGTGGTATTTACCGCGTTTTTGTTTTTGGTCACCTATTTCCAATGGCCATGGTGGATCTCGTTTCCGGTCAAATTCGTTGCCCTTATGTATGCACTCCATTCTCTCTACTATCCGGATCTGTTTCTTTCCTTTCAATGGGTTCCGCATCTGCTGGGAGATATCCAGGCCAACATAGCGATGATCTGGAGCCGGAACTGGACCGATTTGTCCTCGGTTACCCGGTCACTGCTGTTCCTGATTTTGCTCTGGCTTGTAAGCTATCTCATGAATTACTGGCTCATGCAGACCAAGCGAATTTTCCTTTTCTTGTTTATGACGGTTTTCTATATAACGGTGCTTGATACGTTCACTCCGTATGATGCGAAGGTGGCGATTGTCCGAACGGTATTTATCGGGCTCATCCTTGTGGGAATTCTGCGGATCATGAAGATTGTGGAGAAGGAAGGCTTTTCCTTGATGAAAGGCCGGTTTCCGGTAATGTGGATGGTGCCGCTGACCGTTGTGATCGCCTTGTCGTCCACACTCGGATTGCTCGCTCCAAAGGCGTCTCCGCAATGGCCGGATCCAGTCCCGTTTCTTTCTGCACTTTCCAGCTCGGGAGAAGACGTTCCGGGAGATGGCAACTCGTTTGGCCGCATCGGCTACGATACCAATGACAGCCGGCTCGGCGGCCCGTTCAAGTTCAACTACGAGGAAGTGTTTACGGCCAAAGTGAAAGAGCGCCATTACTGGCGGGTGGAAACGAAGGATACGTATACAGGCAAAGGGTGGGAGACCTCCGAGCGGGATGAACCGTTGTTCCTGGACCGGGAAAATGTTGAATACAACGCATTGGGCTCCAACCTGATTGAGCCGGGCGGTGCTGAGATGGAAAAGCAAAAAGCCTCCATTAAGATGACCAAACGGTATCCATTCATCGTATCGCCAGGTGTGATTACTTCGCTCCGCGCCCGGGATGATGTGAATTTTCTGATGCATCCCCAGACCGGGAAAATCAATACATTCAGCCAGAACCGCACAACCGAGCTGAAAAGCTACCAGATGGATTATGAACTGCCTCAGTATGATGAGAAGAAGCTTCGCGAGAGCGGGGGAGACTATCCAAGATATGTTTCGGGCCTTTACCTGCAGCTGCCGACGAAACTGCCAAAACGCGTGAAGCAGCTCGCCTCCAGGGTGACCTCGAAGCTCGATAATCCGTACGACAAAGCCAAAGCCGTGGAGAATTATTTTGCTCTCAATAACTTCGGCTATGATACGGTCAATGTCCGGGCGCCGAAAAAGAATGAGGATTATGTGGACCAATTTTTGTTCAAGGCCCAAAAAGGCTACTGCGACAACTTTTCATCCGCCATGGTGGTGATGCTGAGGTCGGTCGGCATTCCGGCCCGCTGGGTGAAAGGATTCACGTACGGTGAATACCAGGAAACAAATAAAGACTACAAAACGTACAAAATCACCAATGCCAATGCCCACTCCTGGCCGGAAGTATATTTTTCAGGTGTAGGATGGGTGCCGTTCGAACCAACGCGCGGTTTCTCCAATCCGAGTACATTTGAAGAAGAAATTCAAAGCGCTGCCGCTCCTGCTGCTCCTGCTGCTCCAAAAGACAAGAAGAAGAACGAAATTAAACCGGAACAAAAAGAGAAGAGTGCCGATAAAGCGGCAAAGAAAAGCGACTCCGGGCTGAACATTGCCGGTTTTGTAACGCTGATCATTGTGTTGGCAGCTGTGCTTTCCGTCGCTTTATTCCGGAAGAAATGGCTGCGTCAGTATTACATCTGGAAGTTCCGAAGGGAAAAGGGCGAGGGTACCTTCGCAGAGGCCTATCACCGCCTATTGTATTTGGCTCAGCTGTACGGCTTAAAGCGCGACCCGGCTTTCACACTGAGGGAATATGCCGCCTATGTGGACCGGTCACTGGATACAAAAGACATGAAGATGCTCACTTCCGCGTATGAATCGCTGCAATACGGAAGGCGGGACAGCAGGGATTACTGGAACGATACCAACCGTAAATTGTGGGAAAATTTAATTAAAAGCCTGCGGGGTTGACCGCCCGACATGCCATTGTTAGAATGTGCTTAAGATATTAAGCCGTATATATGATTCACCTTCGTATATCCTCGATAATAAGGATCGAGAGTCTCTACCGGGCTGCCGTAAATGGCCTGACTATGAAGGCAGGGTTCTTGATGCATAAACCGGAATTCTGCCTTTGTTTTTTTTGCTATAAAAAAACAGAGTCGGAATTCCGGTTTTTTTATAGCAAAAGGATATGCGGGGGTAATTGTTGCAAATACTACGGAAAGATCAATAGATGGGGTGACTGACAGAATGAATTTAGCCAGTGAGATGATTGTCGTTTTAGATTTTGGGGGCCAATACAATCAGCTGATCGCAAGACGTATTCGTGATCTTGGCGTTTACAGCGAACTGCTTCCGCACACAACCACTGCAGAAGAGATCAAAAAGCTTAATCCGAAGGGAATCATTTTCTCCGGCGGGCCGAACAGCGTTTATGCGGAAAACTCGCCATCCGCGGATGAAGCCATTTTTGACCTTGGGATTCCGGTTCTTGGGATCTGCTATGGCATGCAGCTGATGAGCCACCACTTTGGCGGAAAAGTTGAACGAGCCAATCACCGTGAGTACGGAAAAGCAGAAATTACGATTGTAAATGAGTCCAAGCTGTACGAGGACCTTCCGGAACAGCAAGTCGTGTGGATGAGCCACAGCGACCTTGTTCTTGCGCCGCCGCAAGGGTTCGTTACCGATGTAACAAGCGTATCATGCCCTGTAGCCGGGATGAGCGATGTTTCCCGCCGTCTTTACGGAGTGCAGTTCCATCCGGAAGTGCGCCACAGTGAATATGGCAACGAACTGCTTCGCAACTTCATCTTCTCGATCTGTGAGTGCGAGGGCAACTGGACGATGGAAAACTGGATTGAGGACGAGCTTCAAAAGATCCGTGATATTGTCGGTGACAAGCGTGTTCTTTGCGCGCTTTCCGGCGGAGTGGATTCTTCTGTTGTTGCCGTGCTGATTCATAAAGCGATCGGTGACCAGCTGACTTGTATTTTTGTGGACCATGGCCTTCTCCGAAAAGGGGAAGCGGACAGTGTCATGAAAACGTTCAGCGAAGGTTTCCACATGAATGTGATCAAGGTCGATGCCCAGGACCGTTTCCTTGGCAAGCTGAAAGGTGTTTCCGACCCTGAGAAAAAACGTAAAATCATTGGCAATGAATTCATTTATGTATTTGATGAAGAAGCAAGCAAACTTAAAGGTGTGGACTATCTTGCTCAAGGCACGCTGTACACTGATATTGTGGAAAGCGGAACAGCTACGGCACAAACGATCAAATCTCACCATAACGTTGGCGGGCTTCCTGAAGATATGCAGTTTACATTGATCGAGCCATTAAATACCCTCTTTAAAGACGAAGTCCGAAAAGTGGGAACAGAGCTTGGAATTCCTGATGCCATCGTTTGGCGCCAGCCATTCCCGGGACCGGGTCTTGGCATTCGTGTGCTTGGGGAAATTACGGATGAGAAGCTTGAAATCGTGCGTGAATCCGACTTTATTTTGCGTGATGAGATCGCCAAAGCAGGTCTTGAGCGTGATGTATGGCAATACTTTACCGTTCTTCCGGACATCCGCAGTGTCGGTGTGATGGGTGACATGAGAACATACGATTACACAATCGGTATCCGTGCCGTAACATCCATTGACGGAATGACATCCGACTGGGCGCGCATTCCGTATGAAGTGCTTGAGAAAATTTCCACCCGCATCGTAAACGAAGTGGATCACATCAACCGCGTGGTGTATGACATTACGTCCAAGCCGCCGGCAACTATCGAGTGGGAATAAGAGTAAAATACGAACGTTAGATAAACTTACCATAAAAATATTCGGAAATAGATTGACGAAACGTGTAGATATTTGTATAATTTCCATGTAAACAGTATAAAAGTCACAGGAACAAAGCTTTAGACCGCTTTTACCGTGATGCTTAAGTCATTCGTATAAATTTGGGAATATGGCCCAAAAGTTTCTACCAGGCTGCCGTAAATGGCCTGACTACGAAGGTACATGGAATTGTATATGTGATTTGCAGCAGCTGCAGCAGGTTTGTCATATCTTTTTCCGTTCCCTTTGTATGTTAGCTCAAGGCAGAAACGCGCCTTGAGCTTTTTTGTTTTTATAGGCTTTTATAGAAGATTGTTGCATACTTCCATGTTCTTCGTTTGTTCAGTTGGTTGGAGTGCAAGGGGCGAGACTCATGCGGGAAAAGCGGGTCAGGTGAGACCCCGCAGGAGCTTGCGACGAGGAAGTAGGCGTTTACGCCGGTAAGGCTCACGCCCGCCCGCGGAAAGCGAGCACCCTGGAACGTAAATCAACTGCTTTCAAACACATCAGTGGTACGAAAACAATCTTTTCATATTTAGAGAAATCAGGGGGATGAACATGAAGAATTACTTCGACTTCGACAAACACGGTACCACGTACCGCAAAGAATTTATCGCAGGACTGACAACGTTCCTGTCCATGGCCTATATACTTTTTATTAACCCGTCCGTATTGGGCGAAACAGGCATGGACAAGGGTGCCGTGTTTACCGCAACAGCTCTTGCTGCGGCTTACGGTACGTTATTCATGGGCCTCGTGGCCAAATACCCGATCGCGCTTGCACCGGGAATGGGACTGAACGCGTTCTTTACGTTTTCCGTTGTGCTTGGCATGGGGATTCCCTGGCAGACCGCTCTTTCGGGGGTTTTGTTATCCGGAATTATCTTTATTGCGATTACCATTTTTAAGATTCGTGAAACGATCATTAACGCGATTCCGGTTGAGCTGAAATACGCAACCGCGTGCGGAATCGGTTTGTTTATTGCTTTTATCGGTTTGAAGAGTGCAGGAATTGTTGTCTCCAATGAAGCAACATTTGTAGGTCTTGGCCATCTGACCAAACCGGATACACTGCTTGCGATTTTTGGATTCATTGTAACGATTTTGATGGTTGTCCGCGGTGTGCGCGGCGGTATTTTTTACGGAATGGTCATCACGGCTGTTGTCGGCATGATGTTCGGCCTGATTGACGCGCCTTCCAAAATTGTCGGTTCTGTTCCGAGCCTGGCGCCAACATTTGGCGAAGCGTTCACGAACTTCGATAAAGTTTTTACGCCGCATCTCATCGTCGTTGTATTAACATTCTTCTTCGTTGATTTCTTTGATACTGCAGGAACGATCATGGCGGTAGCGAGCCAGGCAGGCATCATGAAAGAAAACAAGCTTCCGCGTGCGGGACGAGCATTGCTGGCGGATTCCTCAGCGATCGTGGTTGGTGCAACACTTGGTACATCTTCCACTACGGCTTACATTGAGTCAGCCTCCGGTGTTGCAGCAGGGGGCCGTACAGGTTTTACCTCTGTCGTAACAGGTTTGTTCCTATTATTAGCGTTGTTCTTCTCGCCGCTATTAGTAGTGGTAACTCCGGCGGTAACCGCCCCGGCCTTGATTGTAGTCGGTGTACTCATGGTCGGTGTGCTTGGCAAAATCCAGTGGGAAAAGCTTGAGATCGCCGTACCGGCATTCCTGACGATCATCGCCATGCCGCTCACTTACTCCATTGCCACAGGAATCGCGCTCGGGTTTGTGATGTACCCGGTAACGATGCTCGTGAAAGGGCGCGCCAAAGAAATTCATCCGATCATGTATGTATTGTTTGTTATCTTTGTTTGTTACTTTGCCTTCCTGGTGGAGTAGATAGATGATTAAGAAGCCCGGACAGTTGTCCGGGCTTTTTTGTTTTGCGGAGTGATAGCGATTATGAAAATGACGTGATATGCAAGTATTTCTTGTCGAAGCGCAACTAAATCGTGTCGAACCGCAAGTAAAATCCGCTGAGCCGCAACTATTTCTTGTCGAACCGCAACTAAATGTCCCCGTACCGCAACTAAACACACCACAACACCGCCAAAACGCAAAATTCTTCTGGAAAATCCTGCAGTAAAAAGCAGGAAATAGGGAAATAGTCACATAGTAAGCTGAATTGCTTATCCGACCTACACTTTTACTGCCTTTTTCCTTACAATGTAGTGTAGGACTAACTAAATCTTTTAAACTAGGGGACCGAAAATAAATGGATTATCGCCTTCAAGCAACACAACAGACACCTGCGTATATTATGTACTTGCTCGACATCAGTGCCTCGATGAACCAGCTGGTGGATGCGGGGAACGGCCAGGAAAAAAGACGGATCGATGTCGTGACGAGCGCGCTGAATTCGGCGATCCGGCAGATGGTCTTCCGGTCAACAAAAGGAAGCCGGCTGAGCCCGCGTTATAAAGTATCGATCCTGGCGTACAGCGACAACGTTTTTGATGTGCTGGGCGGCATCAAGAGCATTGATGAGCTTGCCCGCATGAAGCCGCTTGATAATGTGCAGACCCAGCGCCTGACGAATACGGCCAAGGCATTTTCGGCTGCTGAAAAAATTCTGCTTCAGGAACTCGATAAGATGAAGGATTGCCCTGCGCCTTTAATTTGCCATATGACCGATGGTGCGTATACAGGGGAGGACCCAGAGCCGATCGTGCAGCGGATCATGAATCTTTCCGTGTCGGATGGCAAAGTGCTGGTCGAAAACATTTTTATCTCGGATGAAATTCTGTCCAGGCCTATCGAGAATTCGAAAAAATGGCCGGGCATTATGTATGAAACCGTGCTGGACGAAGACTACGGCAACAAGCTGAAGCGTTTGTCGAGCCCGCTGCCGGAAAGCTACCGTGAAATGATGATTGAAACCGGCTATAAAATTGAACCGGGAGCGCTGATGATGCTGCCGGGCACGAATGCTGACCTCGTTTCGCTTGGCTTCCAAATGTCTGCTGCCACACCTGTACGATAAAAAATCCAACATGTTTGAGGTGAATTCATGTACACGTTCTACAGTGACCAAAAGAAAGAAACACCGGTATCTTCTTTGTACCGTGATCCTTTTTCCATTCGATACGGCTATGCGCGAGCCAATGAAACACAGGAAGCGGACGATTTCGGGCAGGATTTCCTCGCGTTTGAAGTGAAGGATAGAAGCCTTGTGTTTGCCGTGTGCGACGGGGTCAGCCTGTCCTTTTGCGGAGATTTGGCGGCACGCTTTTTATCCGAAGAGCTGCTTCAATGGCTGGGAAGCCAGACGGCTGAAGAGTTAAAGGATGAGTCCTTTATCAAAGAAAAACTGACAGAACACCTCGGGGAGCTGACAGCCAAAGGGACTGATGCGATCAGAAGGCACCGGCTGCCGGGTTCCATGCCGCCGATCCTGAGGGAAGTGCTTGAGGAGAAGCGGACAAAAGGCAGCGAGACGATGTTTTTGTGTGGACGGATCGACATGACCGATCATATTACGCGTGAGGCACGGGTTTTCCTCGCTTCCTCTGGAGATTTGCGGCTCAGGCTCTGGGGTGAGGCTGAAGAGATTTCCAATCCGGACATCACGCCGGACACGAAAAAGCGCTGGTCGACCAAAGACGGCATTATTGGCGGGGAGATTCAAGTCGTAACAGGAAGCATGCAGCATAACATCCGGCGGGTTGCGGTCTATTCGGACGGATTTTCGGCAATCGACGGCTTGAAAAAGCTGCCTGCGACCAATCAGCTGCAGATTCTTGTGAAAAAGTCGCTGCAATCTCCGTTAAGTGATGATCTTTCCTTTTTGGATATCGCCTGGTAGGGAGGAAGAAGTATGGAAGACATTATTTTAACGTTTATACATAATGACCAGGAGCGGGATTTGCGCCTGCCCAATCATCTGGAAAGTAAAAAAGTGGCCGGGGCGCTTCACGAGTGGCTCGGATTTGAACGGGGCTGGGGAGAAGAGCCCTATGACCTCGAATATTCGTTTAATCAAAAGAACTGGTTTCGGCTGGAGAAAAAGAAATCATTGAGCGATGCAGGCATCTGGGACGGAGCATTTATGAGGTTCTGCCGCGAGGGGCAGTCGTCATTGCCGAAAGAAGATGATTTTATTGCCGATGATTATACAGAAGAGGATCAGGCCCAGGTACAGGCCGAAAGCGGCTACGCATGGAAGATTATTGAATAGGAGGGGACCGCATGAGAAAATCGCCGTATTTTAAACGGGCACCGCGGCTGAAGCTGGCGATGCCGTCAGGAAGATTGGTCGTCCACCGTCCGAAAGCAGAACCGAGTGAACCGACGTTTTCAATCGAGTCCATGATTATACCGATTTTTCTGACACTCGCTACGGTCGGGATCATGTACTACATCTCGAAAACGATGTACAACAGCGCGAGCTATGCCATTTTTATGATGGCGATGAGCATTCCGATGCTTGGCTCATACATTGCGACGATCATCATCCATTTCAGGAAAAAGAAAAAGTACCGTATCGAAGTGGAGCAGCTGCACAACGAATATTATGAACAGATCAAGAAGCATCATGCCGAAATTGAAGATTTAAAAAGCAGGCAGTCCCAGTTTTTGCGGGATAAGGATCCGAATCCCCAGGATTGTGTGCGCAGGATTGCCGACAGAAAAAGCTCACTGTGGGAACGGGCGTATAACTCAGAAGACTTTATGGATTTGAGGCTTGGCCTCGGATCCCGCCCTTTTCAAATGGAGATTGAGGTGCCCGCACAGGATGGGTATGATGTGAACCCATTGATTGCGGAAGCGCAAAAGCTGCAGAACGAATACCGGGAGCTTCAGAATGTGCCGGTCTCCATACCGCTGCAGGAAAAGCGTGTGGTGGGACTTGTCGGGGATCGCGGAGATATCCTTGAGATGGCCCGCGTGCTGGCGCTTCAGCTCGTTACACATCAGTCACCGGAAGAGGTGAAGCTCGTAACCGCCTATACGGAAAACGAGAGTGAGCAGTGGGACTGGATGAAGTGGCTTCCGCACGTATGGAATGATGACCGCGAACGCCGCTATGTGGCAGAAGGAAAGCTTATGACCCAAAAGCTGTTTGAACGGCTTTACAGCAAGCTCAATATCCGGAGGCTCGAGCAGGAGGGGAAAGACGGCAATGACGTGATCCACGTGCCGGAGTATGTGTTCTTTTTGCCAAGCCTGGCGCTGCTGGAGGATGATTCCCTCCTGCCTCTTATTTTAAAGCAGGGGGATGCGATCGGAGCGTCGGCCGTGCTGCTGGCGCCAACGAAGGAAGCTCTTCCGATGGAGTGCGAGCTCATTGTGGAGGTGCGGGATGGTGTCGCCCAGCTTTACGAGACATTCTCGAATGATCAGGATGAAGTTGTCTATTTTACAGGCTCTGAAAAAATTGCCATTGATCATTTCTCGCTCCTTGAAGCGCAGAACATGTCACGGATGATTGCCCCTCTCCGGGTGAAGCAGTCTTCTGCCGGCGTAATTCCCAAGGTGCTTTCCTTCCTCGATATGTATGGTGTGAAACGGGTGGAAGAACTTGATGTGATCAACAAATGGAAAGAAAACCGCTATCCTGACACCCTGCCGGTTCCGATCGGGGTAAGGGAAGGACGCAAACCGGTTTATTTGAACATTCATGACAAAATCGATAAAAAAGGGCATGGACCGCATGGATTGATGGCGGGTACAACGGGATCCGGGAAGAGTGAGGTCATCCAGTCGATGATCCTTTCGCTTGCGGCCACCTACCATCCGCATGACATGGCGTTCATGCTGATCGACTATAAAGGCGGCGGGATGTCGAACACGTTCCAAGGGCTTCCGCACGTGGTGGCAACCATTACCAACCTCGAGGATCCGAACTTAATCAACCGGGCGAAAATATCGCTTCGTGCCGAGCTTGAACGGCGCCAGAAGCTGTTCAACCGCGCGGGCAACATCCAGCATATTGATGAATACTTCAAATCGGAGTGGAAGACGAAAGAACCTCTGCCTCACCTGTTCATTATTATTGATGAATTTGCCCAGCTGAAAAAGGACCAGCCGGAATTTATGGACGAGCTTATTTCCATTGCCGCAATCGGGCGTACGCTTGGGGTCCATCTTTTGCTGGCCACCCAAAAGCCGGCCGGAGTGGTCGACGATAAAATCTGGAGCAACTCGCGGTTCCGTGTCTGCCTTCGTGTACAGGATGACAATGACAGCCGCGAGATGATCAAGATACCGAACGCCTCGAGCATCAATGTGCCGGGCCGCGCGTATTTTCAGGTCGGCAACAATGAAGTGCTCGAATACTTCCAGTCCGCGTGGAGCGGCGCCGGCTATTATCCGGAAAGCGATGAAGAAAACAACATCGTGACCATTTCCGAAGTGAAGCTGGACGGCACGGATGAAGTGCAGAAGAAAATTAAAACCGAAAGCATAACCGCGGAAAAGCAAATTCAGGTGCTAATCCGCCATATGAAGGAAGAAGCCGAAAGGAACGGAGTCCGTCCGCTTCCTGGTCCCTGGCTGCAGCCGCTGCCCGAAAGCCTGCCGATTACAAGTCTGGTGGATACGGACCACTGGACTCAGGATACATGGAAGGAAGAAGGCAAATGGATGGAACCCGTTGCCGGCATCATTGATGACGTGGAAAATCAGGATCAGTATCCGCTGCACATTGATTTGAAGGAAGGGCACCTGATGGCATTTGGCATGCCGGGAACCGGAAAAACAACGTTCCTGCAGTCGATATTGCTGTCGCTGTTCCATCATCACGGTCCGCACGATCTGTACACCTATATTATTGACTTCAGCCGGCAAATGAAGGACTTTTCCCGCTTTCCCCAGGTGGGCGGTGTGGTGCATGAAGAAGATACCGAAAAAATGCAGCGTCTGTTCCGTTATTTCCTGAAGGAACTGCAGGTGCGCAAAGAACTCTTTTCCAATGAAGGCGTCAGCTCCCTGGAAACGTATCGCAGTATTACGAAAAAATCGCTGCCGGTGCTGCTGCTCTGCATTGATGGCTATCACCGGTTCCGGTCTACCTTTGAGTTTGAAAATGAAAAGCTTGAAACGATCCTGCGTGAAGGGGCTACTTACGGCATCCTCGTATTTGTGACGGCGAACCAGACCAATGACATGTACGAGCGCTACCGAAGCAATTTCACATCCATGGTGGCGTTTGAGCTGGCAGATCCGACCGACTATTACTATGCGGCCGGCCGGCCGAACTTTGAAGCGGTGAATTTGCCGGAGGGCCGGGGCTTTGTGAAAGGCCACAATCCGCCGCACATTTTTCAGGCAATGCTTCCTTATAACGGAGGCAGCGAGCTTGAGAAAGTGTCCTTTATCCGCGAGCTGTCCGGAAAGATGATGGAGGCGGCACAGAACGAGCGTGCCAAGCCGATCCAGATGCTGCCGGCTGAAATTTCGCTCAACCGGCTGCTTGATGAATTCCCGCCTGCCGATACCAGGCTTTTGCCATACGGTGTTGATGTGGAAGATCTTGATATTCAGTCGCTGGATCTGGATGACGCGGACCATGTGTTTGTAACGGGGCGTGTGGAATCGGGCAAAACATCGCTTCTTCAGTCTCTCTCCTTGTCGATGATGTATCAGTACCGAGCCGAAGAGATCGATCTCTATTTGATTGAGATGGAGCCGCAGTCCAAAGGAATCATGAGCATGGCCGGATTCCCGCATGTTAAAGGGTATGCCACTGATTTTATGCAGGCGAAGGAACTGTTTAACGAGATCACCGCTAAAATGGACGAGCGCAAGGCCGACAGTCTTTCCTTTGGATGGGGAAGCGGGCAGGAGGAAAATGCCTACTCTCCGGTTGTCATTGTGATGGATGACGCTGAGAACTTCATGCAGCAGATGAACATGGATTTTGAAATTAAGGATCACCTGGAAAAGCTGACAAGGGAAGCACGGCAGAAGAACATTCACTTTATCATGGCCGGCTCGCTTACGAGCATGAACAGCTATATGCATGATGCGTGGTTCATGAACATCAAGAAGAAGTTTGCCGGATTCCTGCTGGGCTCCACATTAAGCAACGATTTGTACTTCTTTAATATGCGCCTTCCGCATGCGGAGACCGATAAGGAGCTGCCGGCGGGTAACGGATATATTATTAAAGGAAAACATACGAGGATTAAAGCGGCTCTTCCATTTATTACCGAACAAGAACAGAGCCAATGGGAGTCTATAGTCCGTGATAAAAACCAAGTTCTAGAAATGTAGAGCAGCCGCGCAGGTACATGTGTACCAAATTGCATAGGTAAATAGGATGAAAAAGAGTTTCAGATATATCTAACTGGGTAAATGTATTGTATATTTGCCTCATAATGGAAAAAGGGAGATGAAAGGAATGTCAGTAAGAATCCTCGTAACACCAGAAGAACTAGAAGCTATCGCACAAAAATTCAGAAGCGGATCCGACAACAGCCGCCAGCAAACACAACAGCTTTACCAGGCACTTCAATCACTTGAAGGGAAATGGGATGGAGCAACGAAAAAACGCTTCTTCGACCAATTCGAACAATCCCGCCGCCATATGGAGGCTTATGTACAGTTACTTGACAACATCGACCAAGAGCTTCGCCAGATCGCAACCCGATTCCGCACAGTCGACGCACAATAAGGAATCTGTTGATTTCAAGCAAACCAGAAAGACTAGTCAATTCTTTGGCTGGTCTTTTATTTTCGGAGTTTCCTAGACAGTCATTTGGATGGGATGGAGGATAAACATGAACAAACCACAGATTGATGCATATGCCATCAGCCGTCTGGCGCAGTCCATACGAGAGGACAGCGAGAGGGTTGCCAAGATTTCACATAACCTGAACCAATATCTGCAGGGCACAAGCAATGAGTGGGACAGCAAGAGAAAGCAGAAGTTTATTCAGACCCTTGAAGAAAGCAAAATGCAAATCAGCAATGCGGCGAGCCTGCTCGGGGAATTGGCCAATCAGGTAAACAGCATTCCGGGGAAAGTGATACCGGAACCGGATAAATAGAAGAAAAGAAAGTGAGAGGAGCAGCGGCCATGCTTGTAAATCCCGATCGTTTACGGGAGTTTTCGAAAAAGATTGAGAATGAAAAAAGTACTGCGAATCAAGCGATTTCCAACTCAGCCGGATCCGTATCCGGAGCGATATCCTTAATTAACTCATCGGGTGCGCGGCTGACCAACTATTCATTCCTTGACACCTATCAATATGCCAAAAGCCAGGTTGACCAGGTTATCACCTCATTGTCCCATCTTCAGGAAGAGCTGGAGGATGAGGCGCGTGATGTGGAGAATGCGGATAAATATGCATTCACCATCAATTACAAGGATTTGGCTAAAAATCTGGGGATTGCTTCGGCAGCCCATTACAGCAAATTGCTTCAAATCACCACCTCCAAAAAGGGAAATCACTATATCTTCAAATACAACCGCAAAGTCAGCAAGTTTCTTAAAGGGAAAATCGGTCCGGGATGGCTGCGGGAACGCATTCAAAAGTTTAACCGTACGATGAAAGCCCAGCGGTTAAACGCCAAGACATTATCGGTCAACGGAGGATTCCCAAATAAAATAAAAGCAAAAGTGATCAAAAGCCAGGCCCGTTCGCTGCCTGAATTGCTGAAGAAAAAAACATTCAAGAGCACAGGTGCTGACATGGTCATCAAGAAAGGCACGTTCATTTCCAAGTTCGCCAAAGGAAATGCATTGCTTACCCTCACAGGCACAACGATTAGCGAGATCTCCTCCACGAAAGCGGCTTTTGCCGAAAATGAAAAGAAATATTCCGGTGAAAAGCTTCAGGTCGAAAACGCAAGATCGGTTGGGGAAGCGACGAACCGCGTAGCGATGCGAACCGGCGGTGCTCTTGCCGGGGCCTATATCGGGGCGGCGGCAGGTTCTCTTCTTGGACCGATCGGTACCGTTGCCGGAGGATTTATCGGAGCTGCGGTCGGTGATGCTGTAGGAGGCTGGGCTGCGAAATATACATCGGATTTTGCCGGCAAGGCTGCCGTGAAAACGAGAGAAACGTTCAATAACATTAAGGACGGCATCAAAGACAAAGTCTTTGGCTGGCTCTGATAAGGGAGAGGAACCATGGTATATCAACTATCTGCTGAGGAATTGATTTTTTCATTTATTATGTCTGAAAAAATGGACGAAGCCAAACAGCTCCGTGACCAGTTATACAGCGAAGAACAGGAGGAGCTGTTTTCCGTCCGGCTAGATGCCGCTGCCAACGGGCTCCTTTCCAAGAACCTCATCCACCTCACCGCACCCAATCAGGGAGAGTTAAACACAGCATATGAAGAGCTGCTCCATCACATGTCGGAAAGCAGACGCATTATCAGAAGCAGCTGGATTGAAAATGAACAGGAGACGGTTCAGGCATTTTATTTCAATGGAAACCAAACCTTAAAGCATGTAACCAATTACGGAGGTCTCGCCCACGAGCTGCAGGCTGTTTCTGACTGGCGAAGTGAGCTTTTGGATTTTATTGATTTTCGCCCCACCGAAAATCCGCTGTTCCAGCTCCCGCTTCCCGAAGAGGAATTTGACCGGATCCTGGAGCATGCCCAAAGAGAAGATGCGGATGGGGTAAGAGGCTTGCTGGCGCAGCGATCCGACAGTGACAATGAGGTAAACGCCCTTGCGAAGGATTTTGCAGCAAGCAAAGGAATTCTTGGAAGCATTTTTATGATTTCATTTAATGAGCACAAGCAAAACGAAGGTGTCAAAAGTTATTTGTATTTAAAAGGCAGCCAGCACACATGGCTGATGACACATGATGAGGAGCAGCCCATCATTACGATAGAATATTTTCATCAAGGAATCCTGGAATAGTGAGCGGGCTTCAGGGAGATGGAGAAATGGAATGGACTCATGTAACCTATCAGAGAAAATCGCTGCTCCTTAAAGTGCTTGCAGGCCTTCTTTTGTGTTCCATGGCGGCCGCCGCTTTTCTTTTCAGTGATTGGGGGAATGGGAGTCGGTTCATTCATCTCCTGTGGACTTCGTTCCTCGTAATTGCCCTTGTGTTTTTTCTCATCATGACTGTTCTGTTTTTATTTTTTATGTGCAAGCCAAGAAAAACCATCTTCCTTTCCTATAATGAACAGGGCATTCTGGTGAAGGATCTGTTCATTCCTTTTGAAGAGGTGAAGGATATCCGGTATGGTTTGAATCCATCAGATGTCAGGACGTATCTTATCCAGGGATTTACGATTAAACGGCACCGGAAGAACCCTGTGATCATTCCCACGTATCAGACACTTCTGGATAAAGAAGCCTTTGAACAGGCGCTTGAGCCGCTTGAACAGAAAAGGGCGGCCAGGCAAAGCACCATGGAATTCCGGTAATGAATTGGTGCAGTAAATAAATAAACCAGGTGATGCTATTGTTTACACTGCTATTTGTACTTGTACTTATCCTTACTGCCAATCTGATTTACAGCATACTCTTCATTTTCAGCTTCCGGGGGATTAAACGGATGTTTGAAAGCTGTGTGGAGAACGACTATACGGTCATCGTCTCGATTGCAGCCACCCTTTTGTTCGGGCCGGCCTATTATATTGCGGCCTTCGTGTACAACTGGAACGGCTTTGTCGCCAGGCTTGCCATGATTGTCGTGTCATTCATCTTCTTTCTTTTGCTCGGCTTTACCATCGATGGAATAAGCGGGTCTGCCTGACGCGTTAAATAGGTGTGTATTATTGGACCGGGGTTTTGTAAAATAATACATGAAGTACTAGATTCATGGTTTATGATTGCCGGCATTGGCAATTCAATAGCCTGATGGTCTCAGGGATAGGAGTTTGGCATTATGAGTTTTCAGCCGGAAGTTGGCGAAAGCATTCGCCTGTTTGGAAGGAGATATACGTTTCCCAAGCACCCCGCCGTCGTGGGAATTGATATTCCTTACGGACAGGAAGGGCGCCAGGGTACGGTCTACCAGATTAAAGAAGAGAATACGAGAACTAAAGCGGCGCTGAAGGTGTTCAGGGACCGTTTTAAAAATAAGAATCAAGTCCGGCTTTCCGAACAGCTTAAAAACTATTCGTCCTTTTACGGGCTCTCTGCCTGCCTGCGCTCGGTCATCGAGGAAGAGGAGCATGCTAGATTGGTCAGCCAGTATGGCGATTTGAGTTACGCCTTGATCATGCCATGGATTGATGGCCCTACCTGGGCCGATATTCTGATGGAAGAGCAGGCATTGTCCAAGGATACCTGTCTCCGCATCGCCTGCATGATGGCTTTCCTTTTAAAAAAGCTGGAGGGGGCTGGGGTGGCGCACTGCGATTTGTCGTCAAGCAATGTGATGCTGCCGTTTCTGCAGGAAAGTGCCCGGCCCATTTTTGCCGATATTGAACTGATTGATATCGAGGAGCTGTACGCACCGGAACTGGACGAGCCAAAAGCTCTGCCGGGAGGATCGCCCGGGTATGCCGCCAACTATGTGAAGGACGGTATCTGGTCAAAGGAAGCCGACCGTTTTGCCGGAGCGGTATTGATCGCAGAAATGGTCTCCTGGCATGAGGATGAGGTACGTAGCCTGAAAGCCGATGACTTCAGTTATTTTGATACATATGAGATGCAAAGTGAGAGTGAACGCTACAAAAAGCTTAAAGATGTTGTCGGAAAGACACTGGGTGAAAAGGGTGAGGCGCTGTTCGAACAAGCCTGGAAGAGTAATAGCTTGCAAGAATGCCCGTCTTTTTCCCAGTGGTATGAAGCATTTCCCGATAGTGTGAAAAGCTTCGTCATGAACAGCCATAAAAGGTATATGGCTTCGAAAAAACCTTCCGTGCCGCCCGGATCCATGAGCCTGGACATTTTACTGCAGATCGCCGCAGCGTTTGAAGGACTCGGCAACAAAAAAGCGGCGCACAGTGAGTACCAGTACATCATGCAGCAGTTCCCCGAACAAAAGGCGGTCGTTGAAGAGCTGCAGATGCTGCTGAGCGACACGGAAGAAAACAGCCGTCCGGAGCTGGTTCCGTCACATTATCTGGAGGCCGCCCAGCATTTTGAAAAACTCCGGGACTGGAATACCGCCCTTATTTTTTATACGCGATGCACCCAGCTGCCTTCGGTTGATTTTACAACCAAGGAAGAGCTGTCGATTATTATCGAGGAGATTCAAAATCAGATCAGGGCAGAAGCGGAGCAGCAGTCTACAGCAGAAAAACTGAAGCTGATTGCCAGAGAACGGGAACAGGCAACAGCCGCTGCGCTTGCTGAGCCGCTTGAAGCGAAAAAGGCGGAAGTGCGGAAATTCAACGGAAAGGTGTTCTTTTCCCGCCATTGGAAATGGATG
Organism: Fictibacillus fluitans; assembly: GCF_030418125.1. GTDB lineage: Bacteria > Bacillota > Bacilli > Bacillales > Fictibacillaceae > Fictibacillus_C > Fictibacillus_C fluitans. Next base: position 115,705 of record NZ_JAUHTR010000011.1, read on the forward strand.
GCCGGAACCGTTGCGGCCATCTGCCTGGGCATAGGGCTGTATTATCTGTACGAGGCAGCTCAGGAGAAGAAATGGCACGATTACATACAGCAGGGAACCGAGGCGTTTTCTGAACGGAAGTATGGCGAGGCGGAACAGTATATTCAAAAAGCGATCGATAAAAGGCCGACTGAAGACCTTTACACGAAATTGGCAACGATTTATATCAGCCAGGGACAGAACCAGCAGGCCATTCAGTATATGAATGACCTGAAATTCAAGAAGGAACTGTCTTCAACGAATACAGAAGCCGACTATCTGATGGGCCGCGCCTATTTTTTGGAAAAAGATTACAATGCTGCTATTCCTTATTATACGGCCGCCTACAAGGACAAAAAGAATAAATATCACCAGGACGCCATCCGTGATCTGGTTGTCAGCTATGCGTCCATCAACCAGCTGAAAAAAGCTAATGCACTGGTGGAAGAGCTCCAGGGCAAGGACAGCCAGTCAAAAGCCTTTGCTGCGTATTTAAAAGGAGATCTGGCCACCAGGCAGGGGAAGAGCACGGAAGCGGTTGATTTCTTTGAACAGTCGGTGGATTTGGCTCCTGCGAACAAGAAGTACGCCAAGAAGCTCGTTGAGGCCTACATCACCAACAACAAGACGAACCAGACGAACGACGCTACCAAAGTGAAAACCTATGAAAATGCGATTACACTGGCGAACGGGCTGCTTCGTGACGATTATACCAATATCGATTACCTGAACATGACCGGCCAGCTTTACTATGAATACGGATTGTACGCAGAAGATAAAAAACAAAAGGCAAAAAGCCAAAACTTATATAAAGAAGCTTTGAATTCCTACAACCAGGTGATCGGCCTGGGAATCCAGGAGAAAACGACCATTCTCAATACCGGCATCCTGTACGAAAAAGTCGGGGACAAAGCCAAAGCCGAGAAGACATACAAGCGAGTCATCAAGCAGAATCCGATCTACGGCCACGCGTATTTTGTGTACGGAATGTTTCAGATAAAAGAAAAGAACTACAAAAAAGCATTGCCGCTGCTGAAAAAGGTGATTCAAATCAACGAGGATGCAACCGATGTAAGTCTTGCAAAGCAGCGCATCAAAGAAATGAAATCGAAAAAGGTTTTGATCTAGGGAGGACAACCATGGCAGACCAGGAAAATGAAAGTTTCTTCAGCCCGAAAGCGAAGAAGGTGATGCTGACATCTTCTGCCGCCCTGCTTGTGGCGCTTGCCGGTACTGGAACGTATTACTGGCAAACCCAAAAGACAGAGACAGCCAGCGTGGAAACCACAAAATCAGAAAAGAACAAGGGTAAACCAGCCAAAGACATCACACTCAACACCGATGACAACCAGGTTAAGGACGACAGGGACAACCAGCCTAAAAGGCGGGCAGCAGAAATTTCCCCGGATAACACCGGTGACGATTTCGCCTTGACAGATGACAGCGACAGCCCGGTATACCTTGTGGATGCATCAGATCCGGACCATCCGATAACACCAATTAATGTGGATTCGGATAAGGTTGTTATTCCGTTGCCAAAACCGGAAATCCCTAAAGCGGATCCACCAATTTTAGGATTGCCTGATCGGGGAGAGGAGGGTAATCAAGGGAACCAGGGAGATGATATGCTTCCCCCAGAGGATGGAAACACCACCCCTGATGACGGAACGACACTTCCTGGTGATGGAACAACCCTCCCTGACAATGGCGATCCGACAGAGCCAGGAACACCAACTGACCCAGGCACCCCAACAGAGCCAGGAACACCAACTGATCCAGGCACCCCAACAGATCCAGGAACGCCAACTGACCCAGGTACCCCGACTGATCCAGGCAACGGCGGTGGGGATAACCCGGACAATCCAGGAGATGAAGACCCGGGGAGCCAGCTTCCGGATGTGGCCCTTGTGGTGCCTGAGTCGTTATACGACCGTTTAACCAGCTATAGCGAGAGCAATGATTTTTATAATGTAATGTACTATGGAAAAAAAGAAATAAATTCAGACAGTGATAGATATGCTGACCTTGTGGCTATGGTGGTCGATGCCGCGGCTGATGCCAAAACAAAAGCGTTTGAGGATCAGTTCATGACATCAGACAGCTTGACGAGTCTGCAGATGATTACAGGGCTGGATTATGAAAGTGAAGAGCTGGCAAAAATGAAGGAAGAGATCAGGGCCGAACTGTTTTCCAAGTTTGCAGAGCAGGAAATCTCTATTTATTTAAGCAAGCCGGCTGATCATGGAGAGCCGGATCAGCCTCAGCCAATGGATGCGGAAAAAGCCCAGCAGGTTCTATACTATGTCGGCAAGTACAATGCCCAAAACCCTGGCAAGGACCTGAATCCGAGTGAATACAGCGAGGCGGACCGCATTGTAATGGAAGCCGCACAAAAGGAACAGGCGAATAATTTGGCGGCTGCATTAAACAAATATCAAATGCTCGCACAGTTCTCTCCGACCTTTGGCGAAAGCGCCAAGAACCTGAAGGATGGATTGATGGCGGAGCAGGTAGAAAAAGCAAGAGCAGGCCTTGAGCCAAGAGAGCCGGGGCAATATGAACCGCTACCGGAAGGCAAGGAGCTTGAAACCCTCGAAAAGTTGCTTGAGGAGGGGGAATATGCTCAGGTCATTGAACAGGGCAGTCCGTTAGTCGGTACAGATTTCCCGTTGTTTGGCCGTTATAAGAAAGTGGTTAAAGATGCAAGTGAAGGGCTATTGAATCAAACCGACCTTCTTGCGAGCAATCCTGAAACCTATACAGAGAAGAAGGATGACATTATTAACAATTACCGGATCCTCACAGAGGTATCCAATGTCCCTGAGGATGAAGATCAGCAGGCGGAGTCCCATTTAAATGTCTACCTCTTAATGCAGCAGGCGGTGAATACAGCATCACAAGAAGGTGCTTCCATTGATGATTGGAGTGAAGCCGTCATCGTGGCATCAGATTCTGTTGAGAGATGGGAAACAAATGCATTTTCCGGAAAGCTGAATGAACTGGCAAATCAGCTGTTATCTTCGGTAAAAGATCTGGATGATGTGAAAAAAGAAGAAAATGTCTATGAGCTGCTAAGCACTACTCCTCATGTACGGGATGATGTGACAAAAACGGCCTTTGACCGCAAGAAGGCTCTAGCTTATTCAAGAAAAGCTGCAGAGCTGCAAGATGCAGGACATCATGAGGAAGCGATTTTCTATGCCAGCGAATCCAGCCAGTTGTACGATAAAGCGGGACTGAACTCAGATACACTTCGCGACGCTGCGGATGCTTTGTTTGAGCAGCATCCATCAGGAAGCTTTGAAGACTTGAAAAAAGTTTATCGCACGATTGCGAGCGCAAACGGTATGCCGGATGATCAAAAAAACAAAGCAGTAGCAAGGCAGGAAGCTATCGATCATTATCAAAAAGCAAAGACTTTCACGGCGAATGACCGTGATAAAGCAGTTTTTTATTTTGATAAAGCGGCCGACAGCCAATGGATGGCTCCTTTAGTGGATGAACAACTCCAAAATGAGGCCACCCGATTGTTGAACGGGGCAGACACATTAAAAGCCACAGGTAAAGACGATGACCTCAAAACGGCCGTTCGATACTACAAAACGCTGCTCATCACAAAGCACGTGAATCAAAGCACAAAAGATAAAGCACAAGCTGCTATTGATGAACTGAAGAAGAAATCAACTCCAGTTTCAGATCCTAATGAGAATCAAGACAAAAAGCCAGAGCAGAAACCAGAAAAACGTTCTGAGCCGAATAAAGAAGCAGAGAAACCGCAAGAGGAGGATCAGAAGGAAACCTCTGAAACACCAAAAGCGGAGCCTTCTCCACCTGAAACACCTCAAACAGAAACACCAAAAGAAGAGGTGTCAGAGGAAGAAGCGCCAGCTGCGGATACAACAGAAAGTGCTCCGGCTGAAGAGGAAGCCCCTCTGCCAGAGTCTCAACAAGCGGTACCACAAATTTAACGCAAAAAAGCAGCAGGGCCACAAAGGTCCTGCTGCTTTTCTATTTTTATGTATCAGTCACAAAGGTCAAAATCACAGCAATCCAGGCTATTGGATTTTTTGCCTGACAGCTTTTTTCGGTTTTTTGCTTTTTTGGAATAAAGGTAATAAGTGCCCGCACTGATCATCGACCCTGAACCGATCAGGGAAACGCCGGCGATCACATTCCCAATTGCCAGCACCTGAACGCCCGCAATGATTAAGCTTAATAATGCCACAAGCTGAAGAATAAACATTTTAACCATCCTTTCCTTTAAAAGTTAACTGAGTGCATTGCTCAGCCAGTCAGCCATAAGCCATATGAAAAGGCACTGTCCGATTCCGCTCATGGATCCGGTTATAACTCTAAGTATATTGTTGCTGCTCCGCCATTTCCATTTTTGTGACAGACCATCTGCCAGCATGGGAAGCTGCAGAAGGAGTGCAATCGCAAGGCTGTGCCACTGCGGAACAAAGTAGAGAAAAGGAAGCAGAAGGTAGGAGCTGTATAGTGCGGTGCAACGGGCACACAGGGCCATCGGTTTTCCGTTTACTTTCAAACAGCGTTCCGGCTTCCGGTGGCATGGAACGATAGCAAGAAGTTCTTCCTTACTCATCCTTTGTTTCCTGCTGAAACTGATGGATTCGTTCCAGGATCCTGCGCTTTCTGTAGAGCATCATACCTGTCTCTGCCACTTCATCAATGGTGGACTTGTTGATAAAGGCCCCGAAGACGATGCCGGCTACAGGAACCATTTGAAAAAGTTTTTTCCATCCAAAGTTGTCGCGGTAGGCAGCGATAACTTCACGCCAGCCCTGCAGCTGGGAGATGGCCTGGCGGTTCCGTTCGGCATCCGTCATGGATAATTGTTCTAAAATCGCACGTTTTCCTACATAATCCGAAGAGGCAAATTGCAGGCATTTGATGATGAAGATCCGTTCCTCTTTGCTGTTGGGATTATAGCCATACGAAATCGCAATCTCCTGAAGGGTTTTCAGTGACAGTCCGAGAATGATAGGAATATCGATTCCTAACGTAAACAATCCGCCAACTCCGGTTGTGGCCCCTTGTACGGTGGCCATTTTCGTCCGGCTCCTTTTAAAATGAGACGCAGTCTGGTCCATGGCGCCAAGTGGGAGCTTTGCTATGTCACCTGCACTGAAGTCTTCGGGCAGCCCGCCGTTTTCCCTAAACTTTTTTATGATCGATTTCTCACTGACCAGGTATTTTCCGCCGGTATGAACATAGCTTCCGATCTCATCAACAATTTGAAGTGCCTTGTCCTGCAAAAATTTAGGGGTGATTTTATCGAGAAGTTTAAAAGGGATCCGCCCAAGCTTTTCCCAAAACCATAAATCCTTTTGATCCTTTTCCCATTTCTCGACGCTTTTCAGTTCCTTTTGTAAAAATTTTAGAGATTCGATCGTTAACACTCCTTCGTAACCTGCACCATTGTAGGGTCCTATTTTTATTTTAATATGTTTAGTCATACGTGAAAAGCGGAGAAGAGATTCACAATTTAGTTTAACAGCAATTTGGCAGCGGGTATTAATTGGAAATGAGAACCAGTGAGAAAGCTGTCATACAAGCAGATGGCGGCCGATAAAGTAATAGGAGGAAAAATAGACGAGTCCTATACAATGAATACGATTAGCCACCAACCTGTAAATACCTTAAAATAGAGGTAGTACAGTAAGGAGTGAAACCAATGAGGAAAACCATCCTCACTTTCATTCTTCCGTTTCTGCTCTTAAGCTTGCCGGGCTGCAGTTTATTGGACACAGGCAGCCCCACTGAAGAAAAAGACATAGCAGGCAATGACCTTACGAAAGCGGCGGAGAAGAATAATGAGACAGCCGATTTAAAACGTCTGGAGCTCAGCGGCTACAGCCGAAGGGTCGGCGCCACGCTTACCAGCCCGGAATACAAAGAATTTAGTGTGAATTCTTCCTTTATGGTTTCGGGAACGGTCAAGAACACCGGGCGTTTAAAATCAAAATATGCACTGATTTCGATTCGCAGCGATAAAGACGGAAGCAACTTTAAATACTTGGCACCCATCGAAAACGGCCGGTTCAAGCAAAAAGTCCAGCTGTTTAACGGGAAAGGCAAGTATGATGTGAAGGTTAGCCTTCCGAGCGACGAAAGTAAGGATTACTATTATGATTTGGCTCAAATGAACGTAACCAACGTGAACCCTGAAATGAAACGCGATGTGCTGTATACGCAAAATGCATATCAGCAGAATTTAAAGCTCAATTCTTCCATTGAAGGATACATGAAGAAAGAAGGAAATGTGGATATCAAGGGATCCATCGGCGGGGGGAAGGCAAAGGACCTGCTGGTGGAAATGTCCAAAGGAACTCAGGTCACCAAAATTATGGTGCCTGTTGAGAATGGACACTTTGATACCCAGGTGCCCCTTTATTTTGGGGAAGGTGTTCATACCCTGAAAGTGATGACGCCTGCATCCAACATGGCCAATTATTATAATGAGGCGGCTGAACTGAAGGTAGATAACACATCAGACACGGTTTCCCAGCCGATCGAGTTTTCAAAAGAATTCAGCGAGCGGGGATTTACACTGCAATCCCCGGCTGCAGGCGGGATGAAAACGGATCTGGATTATGAACTTAAAGGTAAAATTGATCCGGAGGCTCCGTTTGCCAAAGACACAGACACCGTGTTTGTCCAGACCAAAAAGGGATCGCTTGAAGCCATGTATGCGGTACCGGTGAAAGACTACACGTTTGATGGGAAGTTTTTTCTCCGGTTCGGTCCCGGAAAATATGATGTGAATGTGTTTGCGCCCGAAATTTCTTCGGCCAATACAAGCGTCCAGCATTTTGTGGGCATTGCCCATTTTACGATGGAGAACACCAATCAGAACGATGTCCGTTACAGCCTCCCATCAAAGGGGATTCAATCGGATAATATGGAAATTGGCAGGCTGTCGGCTAAATTAATGGCCGGCCGGCACAATGACAAAGACAAAGCAAAAGCAGTATACGAGTACGTAGCGAAGAACATTCAATATGATGTCAATAAGCTTGATAAACGGTCCTTTGCTTTTGATGACAGTGCGCTTAAAACCCTTCATGAGAAAAAAGGAGTCTGTCAGGATTTTTCTTATCTGGCGATTGCGCTGCTGAGAGCAGGAGGCATGGAAGCGCGGATGGCCATCGGCTATGCCGGCCAGGACCATGCCTGGATTGAAACAAAGGTGAATGGCCGCTGGCTCACCATGGATCCGACCTGGGGTTCCGGCTATCTTCAAAACGGCCGGTTTGTCAGGAATTACACCTTAAAATATTTTGATCCGAAGCCCGAAGAGTTTAAGAAGTCACATACCAAGTCGGGAATTGAATACTAAGAAAGCCCTGGATATCAGATCTCAGGGCTTTCTTTATTTTTTAATAACGAGTAGAGTAGGAATGTGAACTTAAGGGAAAATAAGGCGAGAAAGGTGTGAAGAACGATGATGCGGCATGAAGATTTGACACTACATACAGACAAGTACCAGATTAATATGATGTATGCTCACTGGAAGAACGGAACACAAAATAAAAAATGCGTGTGCGAAGCATTTTACCGCAAAAACCCGTTTGGAAATGGCTATGCTGTATTTGCAGGGCTTGAACGTATTGTTTACTATTTGCAGAATCTGCGCTTTACAGAAGAAGACATCAACTATTTAAAAGAACAGGAAGAACAATATGAGGAAGGATTTCTTCAGGAACTCAGGGAATTCCGGTTTACGGGAAGCCTTGCTTCCGTGTCTGAGGGAACCATTGTCTTTCCGAGAGAACCGCTCATCCGGATCGAGGCGAGGATTTTTGAAGCCCATCTGATTGAAACAGCGCTTTTGAACTTTATGAATTACCAGACCTTGATCGCGACCAAAGCGGCAAGAATCAAACAGGTCGCACCGGAGGACTACTTCATGGAATTCGGGTCGCGCCGCGCACAGGAAGCTGACGCTGCCATCTGGGGAGCAAGAGCGGCCTATATCGCCGGTTTCGGAGCGACCTCCAACCTGTTGGCAGGTAAATACTTTGGCATTCCGACTAAAGGCACGCACGCCCACTCCTGGGTGCAAAGCTTTGAAACCGAGGAAGAGTCTTTCCGCAAGTTTGCCGAAGCCCTTCCGAATCAAAGCACTCTGCTTGTTGACACATACGACACGTTAAAAAGCGGAATTCCAAACGCGATCAAGATTGGCCTGGAATTGAAAGAAAAAGGGAAGACACTCAAAGGCATCCGCCTCGACAGCGGGGATCTTGCGTATCTTTCCATTCAGGCGAGAAGAATGCTTGATGAAGCCGGATTGACGGATACAGTCATTGTGGCCTCCAACGATCTTGATGAAGAAGTAATCTCTGAGCTGAAAAGCCAGGGAGCCACGATCACCTCATGGGGCGTGGGCACCCAGCTTATTACAGCTGCAGACCAGCCGGCTCTTGGCGGAGTGTACAAGCTTGTTGCCCGTGAAAGCAACGGCGAGTATGTCCCCACCATTAAAGTATCAGGTAATGTGGAAAAGGTGACAAACCCTGGCTTCAAGACGGTATATCGTATTGTAAACGAAGATACGGGGAAAGCTGAAGCGGATTACATTGCCATGGTAGGCGAAGCGCTGCCTGAAAAGGACATCTATCTTTTCGACCCAGTGGAAACGTATAAGAGCAAAACCGTCCATCGTTACAAGGCAGAAGAACTGCTCAAGCCGGTCTTTAATGAGGGGGAACTTGTATATGATCTTCCGCCGGTTGATGAAATCAAGTCCCATTTCCGCAGCCAGATCAAGATGTTCTGGCCACAGCACATGCGAAAATTGAATCCGCAGACTTATCACGTGGATCTCAGCGAAAAAGCATGGACGACCAAAATGGAACTCCTTAAAGAAGCAGCCAAATAGCGATTTTAAGAGCCCGGATTTCGGGCTCTTTTTATTTTCATAAAAAAGGGTTGACCACTTCTGCAATCGCTGGTATAGTAGTAAACGTTGCTGCTTTTGATGCACGCTTTTCTTCGAAAAAACGTCAAAAAAAGTTGTTGACTTAGCAAGCAGGAAATGATAAGATATTCCTTGTCGCCAACGAGAGCGACGCAAACAAACA
>NZ_JAUHTR010000012.1 GCF_030418125.1 Fictibacillus fluitans
TTTTTATTATGGTTTGGTATATTTCTAAGTACGAATAAAGGTAACAAATCCTGCAGAGTTATTACAAAATACATGCAGCATCCGGGCTGGAAGTATAAAGACCAGCTTGGTTCAAAAGAATAATCAGCCATCTACCGTTTCCACTGTACAATACACAAAGCGCTTTTTCGTCTGGACAATTCCTGAATAAAACCAGCTTAAACTAAACATTAATAGAGTGCTCCTAAAGATGATGTGTAATATTCCATTAGATGATGTTAAACAAGGTAAGTGTTAATTTTTTAAATAGAAGGATTTAATATAAAATAAAAAACCATCTTGCTGGGGCAAGATGGTTGAAGTTATGTATTTGGTGGAGACTAGCGGGATCGAACCGCTGACCTTTTGGCTGCCAGCCAAACGCTCTCCCAGCTGAGCTAAGCCCCCACGATTTTACTGTCATATCAACGTTTTCCGCTCATCGACAAGATTAATAATACCATTAGGAGTTGCTTACTGCAAGTATTTTTTGAAAAAACTTACGCAGTTTTTCATTTCATTGCCACTATTTTCGCAGCTAGTCTTAACCTCCGATTCTTCTTGTTTTTGACTTAAAGATTGTTCCTTTTAATACAAAAAAGCGCGATTTTACTAGGAGACATTCTTAACGTTTCTATTGAATAAGAGGCGCACCCTGCTAGTTTTTAATCATAGTACAATTCAGGGGGTGATAGAATGTCTTTACGCCGAAGAGCAGGAAAAGCTAGAAAGCCGGTTAATGTTATTAATTTTGGAGCAGCAGGTAAGAGAGATTCTAATGCAAGGAACAGAGTAGCACCGCAGAACCAAATTTCAAATGTCTCGAGAAAACTTCCTCTTAGTATTGATGTTAACTGGATTGTTGATGCCAGCGATAGTTTTATTCCAACCAGCTGGGATATAGCAGCACTAACAGGTATTACTGCTTATCGTTTAATTAGTAATCCATTCGACTCTATCTATGCATATCGCTTAGAGTTCATAAATACGAAGAATTATGATTATTATTTCCGAGACGCATCTGGAGATGTATATGAAGTAAATACTTTTCGTAATGGTACACATTATGTTGAGTATAATTCTTCTGCGCCAAATATTATTCATATCTACGGTAGTTAGTCTAAAAAAGTTATAGAAAAGACCTGGTTTGGGATTCCTTCATCCCTTGCTGGGCTTTTTTGTATTTGTTCGCAGTCATTTGGGAGACTCCTCAACATCAACGGCCCTATCTCTCATCTTTATCAATTATACCCCCTAAAATTTCCAATATCCAAGCATACTTTTTTGTAAAGTTGGAAAGCTAACATGGTAAATCAAGGAATAAAGGAGGAGTTACCATGCAACAACAGCAACCATCAAACCAGGGTCAAAACCAGCAGCAGCCCACTTATCAGCAGCCGCCAAACGTTATCACAGGAAAAGACTTTAACTATCTGACTGACATGCTTTCCTGGAATTTGCTTGGATTCAAAAAGTCTCATTTTGCCGCAAGCCAGTGCCAGGATCAAGAGGTAAGTGCAGCGCTTGAGAAGGCGTGTCACATGCACGAAAAGCATTACCAGCAGCTTCTGCAAAAACTTCAGTCCGGCGGCAGCCAGCAAATGAACCAATAGGAGGGGAGAACCCATGAACAACAACCAAAACAAAATTCAAAATCCGGAATCACAGGTTCCTAAAAACGCACAGATGAACGATCGCGATTTTCTAAATGATATCCTATCGTACGAGAAGTACATGACCGCTTCCTATTCCACTGCGATGAATGAAGCCAGTCATGATGCGCTTTATCAGGAAATCCACTCAATTTTTGATGAGACGAAAAACGTTCAGCGTGAACTGTACACGCTCATGTTCCAAAAGGGCTGGTACTCACTGTCACCGGAGCAGCCGCAAAAGATGCAGCAGGCCGCTCAGCAGTTTACAGGGTATATGTCCCAGTTTCCGCATAATCCGCCAATGCAATAAGGCCAACAAGCCATGGAGGTTTCCATGGCTTGTTTTTTTGCGGGAAGATTTTACCATGAAATTCGACATATATGAAAACTGGTATAGACAACTAGAACTATAGTGAGAAATTCTTACTGGGTCTATTGCTCCGTTTTTTTCCATTTCGAAAGGATACGACAAATTCCTCCAGAATGAGGTTAACGTTCCAATAAATTCTAAAGGAGGATTTTTGTGAAAAAGAAAAAAAGTCTAGTGCTTTATGCCCTGATCTGTATGCTCGCGGTTTCCGCGTTCTTCGGATCTCAAGCCCGTCCTGCCCAGGCAGCATCCAATGAGGTGAAATCGCTGATCATCAGCGGAAACATTCCTCAGGCCCAGCCGCTCGTGCAAGGTAACAAAATCCAGCTTCATGCCCTTCATGTGTATAAAGAGGGGTACTACATGGAAACGAAGGCACGCACTTGGTGGTCTTCCAACAAAAACGTTGCGAACGTGGACCGAAATGGTCTCGTTACGTTGAATGACCATAACGGCAAAACCTTCATCTACACAACGGACGGCAGAACCACTGACCGGATCGCCGTTAAAGTGAAGAATGGCCAAACCACCATTCAAAAGCAAAAAGGCAAGAAGTATGATGTAATTCTTCAAGCCATCAGCAAGATGACGATGGAAGAGAAAGTCGGCCAGCTGTTAATGCCGGACTTCAGAACTTTCAATGGAAAAAACGTGACCGAGCTTACGCCGGAAATCAAAGCACTCGTAAAAAAATACCATCTTGGGGGTGTAATCCTTTTCCGTGAGAATGTCGTAACAACCGATCAGACGACCAAGCTTGTCGCTGATTATCAGGCAGCTGCTGAAAAGCAGGGCTTATTGATCTCCATTGACCAGGAAGGCGGAATTGTCACCCGACTGCAAAGCGGAACCGATTTTCCTGGAAACATGGCGCTTGGTGCGACCCGCTCTGCCGATCTTTCGGAAAAAGTCGGAAAAGCAATCGGTGAGGAATTGAGCGCGCTCGGCATTAACTTTAACCTTGCTCCATCTCTTGATGTGAACATCAACCCGGACAATCCGGTCATTGGCACCCGCTCTTTCGGAGAGGATCCAAAACTTGTATCTGAACTCGGTATCGCATACATCAAAGGTCTTCAATCCACAAACACCGCCGGCTCAGCCAAACATTTCCCGGGTCATGGGGATACCGCTGTAGACTCTCACCTTGGATTACCGGAAGTACCGTACGATCTTGACCGCTTGAAGAAAGTGGAGCTTTATCCGTTCCAGCAAGCAATGAACGCAGGGATTGATGCCATAATGACGGCTCACGTCACGTTCCCGAAAATTGAGCCAGGAACCGCCATCTCTAAAAAAGACGGAAGTGTGATTTCTATTCCAGCCACTCTTTCTCATAAAGTACTGACCGAATTGATGAGAGACGACATGGGCTTTAAAGGAGTCATTACCACAGATGCGTTAAACATGCAGGCAATTGCCGATCACTTCGGTCCAGTCGATGCGGCTATCCGTGCAGTTAATGCCGGAAGTGACATTGTCCTCATGCCAGCCAATCTTGAAGCTGCAGTTAATGGACTTTACGATGCGGTAAACAAAGGGGAAATCACCCAGGAACGCTTGAAACAGTCGGTTGAGCGTTTGTTGACCTTGAAAGTGAAACGCTCCGTCTTCAAGCAGGAACGTCCTCAGGATATTGGCCAACTGATCGAAAATGCTGAAAAAGTCGTTGGCTCTGCCGAACATAAAGCGCTTGAAAAAGAAGCGGCCAACAAATCCATCACACTCGTGAAAAATGACGGAAATGCACTTCCGCTTGCAAAAGAAGATAATGGCCAAGTCGTGGTCATCGGCAATACATACGTGGAAGATCTGGCTGCCCAGGTTAAACGCGTGTATCCAAACAGTGTGATGATTAAATCTGCAGGACCGGCCCTGACCTCTGCACAGCTTCAGCTTGTGAAGAATGCAAAAGCGGTCATTGTTGGCACGTACACATCAACGGTATCAGCCCGTTCTCCGGAAAGTGCGCAAATGAAGCTTGTGAATCAAGTGATCAATGAAAGCACAGCGCCTGTTATCGGAATAGGAACCCGTAACCCGTATGACATTATGGCTTATCCGAATGTAGATGCCTACCTTGCACAATACAACTTCAAAACGGCCAGCTTTGCTGCAAGCGTGGATACCATCTTTGGATTGAACCAGCCGACAGGAAAGCTTCCGGTAACGATTTATGACAGCAACAAAGAGGTGCTCTACCCATTTGGACACGGATTATCTTATTAAGGGGTGAACTGCGATGAAAAAGTGGTTAAGTGCAGGGTTATTGTTTGTACTGGTTATTTCGTTGCTGTCGTCCGCGATGGCAAAGAATGATACACAGCAGAAAAATGCACCGCAGAATTTTAAAACTGGGGTGGATGTGCTGCTGGAAGGTAAAACCGATATTTTAAAAGGGAAGCGGGTCGGACTGATTACGAATCCGACCGGTGTGGACGGCAAGCTGAACAGCATCGTGGATGCGATGTACAAAAGCAAGGATTTTGAACTGAAAGCACTTTACGGACCCGAGCATGGGGTACGCGGAAGTGAGCAGGCCGGCTCTTATGTAGATTTTTATATCGACAAGAAGACCGGGCTTCCTGTTTACAGCCTTTACGGTAAAACAAAAAAGCCGACTCCTGAAATGCTGAAGGACATTGATGTGCTTGTGTTTGACATTCAGGATGTGGGTACCCGCTTCTATACGTACATTTATACGATGGCATATGCAATGGAAGCAGCAAAGGAAAACAACATTGAATTTGTCGTGCTTGACCGTCCGAATCCGCTTGGGGGCGAAAAGGTGGAAGGGCCGATTCTCGAGCCGAAATACGCCACCTTTGTCGGACTTTACCCGATTCCGCTTCGCCACGGGATGACAGTAGGCGAGCTTGCAAAGCTGTTTAACAAGGAATTTAAAATTAAGGCAGATTTAAAAGTGGTAAAAATGAAAGGCTGGCACCGCTGGAAGACATACAATGAAACACCGCTGCAATGGGTGCTGCCATCACCAAATATGCCGACCGTGGATACAGCATTTGTTTATCCGGGAGCCGGTTTGATTGAAGGAACAAACGTATCGGAAGGAAGAGGAACGACTCGTCCGTTTGAAACCATCGGTGCACCGTTTATTGACGGCGACGATTTGGCAAAAGCGCTGAATGATTTGGAATTGCCGGGTGTGATTTTCCGCTCCAACTCGTTTACTCCGACGTTTTCCAAGTTTGCCAATAAGCTGTGCAATGGCGTGCAGATTCATGTGACCAATTATAATTCCTATAACTCTGTGGATACAGGGCTGGCTATCGTCAAAACCATTCATGACATGTATCCGAACGACTTTCAATTCAGAGCAGAGGACAGCCAGGGCATTTCCTATTTTGACAACCTGATCGGAAACGGCTGGGTTCGTGAAGAAATTGAAAAAGGAACTCCGCTTGTAAAAATCAAGGCAAAGTGGAAGGCTGAGCTTGAGCTGTTTAAAAAGGTTAGAAAGAACTATCTTCTCTACAAATAAGGAATTTTGTACCGGTTTGGAAATTGTTAAAATAGTTCGACTGGTATAGACAACTAGTTATAAGCGTGGTACCCTGTGCATAGAGATAATAAGGATGGTGAGTGGAGAATGAAACCATTATTGATTCATGGAGGAACCATTTTTACAGAAAAAGGTCCTATGAAAAATGGGTACCTCGTCATGGAAGATCAAGAGATCAAAGAGGTTGGTGAAGGAGTGGATGCCCTTCAATTGGAAGAGTATGAGGTTCTAACACTTTCAAAGAGCGACACCATTGTTCCGGGCATGATTGACCTGCACATTCACGGCGCGGCGGGGGCCGATGTGATGGACGGGACGATGGACGCGCTGAAAACGATGGCGGAGATCCTTCCTGAGGAAGGGACGACGAGCTTTCTGGCGACCACAATGACACAAGGCGTTGCTGAGATTGAAAGCGCTTTACAAATGGTTAACACCTATATGAAAGACAGCAATCCTCCCGGTGAGGCTGAGATTCTCGGCCTTCATCTCGAAGGGCCATTCATCTCGCCAAAACGGGCAGGGGCACAGCCGGTCGACCATATCAGGAATCCGGATGTGAAGCAGTTTCAGCAATGGCAGGAGCTGTCGGGCAACCATATTAAGCTGGTTACCCTGGCACCGGAGGAACCGGGCGGCTACGAGCTTTCTTCCTATTTAAAGGAAACAGGAGTCGTGGCATCGATTGGCCATTCGGATGCCGTGTATGAAGAAGTGGTAAGAAGCATTGAATCCGGCGTTACCCACGCCACCCATCTGTACAACGGCATGCGGGGACTTCATCACCGGGAGCCGGGCGTGGCTGGAGGTGTGATGCTGCATGATGAGATCACTACAGAAATCATCGTCGATGGCATTCATTCCCGTCCTGAAATGGTGAAGTTTGCGTACCGGAATAAAGGTGCGGACCGGGTGGTGCTGATTACGGATGCAATGCGGGCAAAGTGCATGGGAAATGGTTCGTATACACTTGGCGGACAGGATGTGACCGTCAACGGAAACGAAGCGACTCTGGCGGATGGCACGCTCGCCGGTAGTATTTTAAAAATGAAAGATGCGGTGCGGAACATGCAGGAGTTTACCAACTGTTCCACTGAAGAGCTGATTCAGATGACCGCGGTCAACCAGGCAAAAGAGCTTGGGGTATATGACCGGAAAGGGAGTCTGTCAGTTGGAAAGGATGCGGATGTAGTTGTGCTGAATGAGGAAAAAGATGTTATCTTCACTTTCTGCCGTGGAAAACTTTCTTATCAGTGGAAGGAGGAGAAGTAACATGAACATAATCGAAGTAGCCAACTACGAGGAAATGAGCAAAGCATCAGCCGATTTCATTTTGAAAAAGATCAAAGAATCAGAGAAAGTGACATTGGGCCTGGCGACAGGCGGTACACCGCTTGGCACTTACCAGGAGCTGGTGAAGGATTACAAGAAAAACGAAACGAGTTACAACCATGTACACACGTACAATCTGGATGAGTATGTCGGGCTGACGCCGGATGATCCGGAAAGCTATCACGCCTATATGTGCGAGCATCTGTTTCACCCGGTGAATATGCCGCTTGAGCAGACGAATATTCCAAACGGAGCCGCACCGGAGCTGCTTCAGGAATGCCTGCGTTATGACATGCTCATTGAAAGCATTGGAGGCGTGGACCTGCAGCTGCTGGGAATCGGAGAGAATGGCCATATCGGATTCAATGAGCCGGGTACCCTGTTTTCCACATCCACACATGTGGTCGATTTAACTCCTTCAACGCTGGAGGCGAATGCAAAGTATTTTAAAGATCCGTCCAAACAGCCGTCACAGGCGATTACGATGGGAATTGCCACCATTCTGCAAAGCAAGGAAATCCTGCTGCTTGCATCCGGAGAAAGAAAGCAGGAGGCATTATTTCACCTCTTGCGGGGGGAAGTAACAGAATCGGTACCGGCATCCGCGTTAAATATGCATAATGCTGTGACAATTATTGCAGATTCGCAAGCGTTGAAATTGGTAAACTCGTTAGGGAAGTGATGAAGAACATGATCGATAAATATTCGCCTCTGCCGATCTACTATCAAATTGAGGAAGCCATCAAGGGACGAATTGAAAAAGGGGAATTGCAGGAAGGGGAAATGATTCCGTCAGAGCGGGAATACGCCGAAACCTACGGCATCAGCCGGATGACGGTCAGGCAGGCCATTACCAATCTCGTGAATGACGGATATCTGACCCGCCGAAAGGGCAAAGGCACGTTCGTAGCCAACCAGAAAATAGAACAAAAGCTTGGCCTGACGAGTTTTACAGAAGACATGAAGGCAAGAGGCCTCAAGCCCTCGACCAAGCTGATCGATTTTCAGGTCAGTGATGCACGTGGAAAGATCGCATCAGGATTGGGCATTCATCCGGGGGATGAAATCTATGAGATTCAAAGAGTGAGGCTGGCCGACAATATTCCGATGGCGCTGGAAACAACGTATCTCGCAGCTGACCTCGTCAAAGGACTGAACCAACGGATCGTACAAGGATCGCTTTATCAGTATGTGGAAGAAGAACTGGGTTTGAGTATCGATTATGCAACACAGGAGCTCGAAGCCTCGGTCGCACGGGAAACCGAGAGCGAAGTGCTACGTATTGCAAAAGGGACTCCGGTACTGCTTATCCGCCGCTACACCTATTTGAAGGACGGTAGACCGCTGGAGCTCGTTCAATCCATTTACAGGGGTGACCGTTACAAATTCATCATCGATATGCAGCGGGGATAGATGCTGACTGGTATGAAATCTCGTTTCGATACTTCATTGCAAGTTGATTGGAGTGTAAGGTGCGAGACTCCTCGAAAATGAAGATCACATTTTCTTCGTGCGATGCATCGCTGCCGAAGTGTTCCTTGTCCTAAGGGAAAAGCGGGACAGATGAGACCAGGTAGGCGCAAGCGCCGGTACGCAGGAGCTTGCGACGAGGAAGTAGGCGTTTACGCCGGTAAGGCTCAGCGCCCGCCCTAGGAAAGCGAGCAGCCTGGAACGGAAATCAACCGCTAAAATCAAAAATGTGCAACAAAGGTTAGGTAATGCTTTTCTTAAAAAGGGGGATAAGTCAAATGAAGAAAGAACAACGAATGGCGCAGGAAATTTCGGAAAAGCTTGGTGGCGCCGATAACATTCACAGCTTAACATACTGTATGACAAGGCTTCGCGTCATGCCAAAGGATGAATCAAAGGTCGACCTGGCCGGAATCAAGAACATTGAAGGGGTCATGGGGGTAGTGGGGGATGAAACCCTTCAGATCATCGTCGGACCCGGAACGGTCAACCGGGTAGCGGATGAGATGACCCGCATCACAGGGCTTACTGCTTCTTCTCTTGATGAAGATGGTGAGGATGATCTTGCCAAAACGACGAAAGATGCCATTAACAAAAAGAATGCTACACCGTTTAAGCTGTTTCTCCGTAAAATTGCCAGTATCTTTATTCCGCTTATTCCGGCCATCGTCGGTTCGGGTCTGATCGCGGGTATTTCCAACGTTCTTCTGCGCAGCGGTGTTCCAAAGGACCTTGCCATCATGCAGATGATCGATATGATCGGGTGGGGGCTCTTTGGTTACCTGGCTATCTTTGTGGGGATTAACACGGCCAAGGAATTTGGAGGCACACCGGCTCTTGGTGGTGTCGCCGGTATTATGCTGATCAACCCTGCACTTGCCAACATCACACTGTTTGGCGAAAAGCTCGTTCCCGGACGGGGCGGTCTGATTGGTGTTATGCTTGCTGCCTTTTTTATTGCTTGGAGCGAAAAACGGATCCGCCGTTTCGTGCCAGCTGCCGTTGATATTATTGTAACTCCTACTCTTGCTTTGCTGGCTACTGGAATCGCGACCATTTTCGTACTTCAGCCGGTTGGAGGATTCCTCTCCGACCTGATTACAAAAGGACTATTAAACATTCTGGATATCGGCGGTATTTTTGCCGGACTTATACTGGCCGGAACTTTCCTGCCGCTTGTTGTAACAGGGCTTCACCAGGGCTTGACCCCTGTTCACATGGAACTGTTAAATACCATCAAATCCGATCCGCTGCTTCCTATTCTTGCGATGGGTGGAGCTGGTCAGGTCGGCGCGGCATTTGCGATTTACTTTAAAACAAAAAATGCAAGACTGAAGCGTGTTATCAAAGGCGGACTGCCGGTTGGTATTCTTGGTATCGGTGAACCGCTGATCTTTGGGGTAACCCTGCCGCTCGGACGTCCGTTCCTGACGGCTTGTCTCGGTGCAGCGGTTGGCGGAGCGTTCCAGGCGTTCTTTAAGGTTGGAACCATCGCCATCGGTGTTTCCGGACTTCCTCTGGCGTTCCTGATTAAAGAAACGAACCAGATTGTGCTGTATATCGCCGGACTATTAATCGCTTATATTTTTGGATTCCTCTTCACATGGCTCTTTGGCTTTAAAGAATCCATGGCGAAGGATATTTAAACTGCTGGAATAGGGAGTGGCATACATGCTAGGCATTTCAGTGTACCTGGGCAACGACCCGGAAAAGAACTCACAGTGGATCGAAAAAGCCGGCTCCTATGGTTTTACTAAAATTTTCACCTCTCTTCATATTCCAGAAGAAGATGCCTCTCTTTTACGGGAGAGGCTCATTCTTTTGGGAAAAGCTGCTGGAAGTGCCGGTATGGAGATCATGGCGGATGCCGGTCCGCGTTCACTCAAAAACCTTGGGATCAGCATAAACAAGGTGAATGAGTTAAGAGATTGGAACATCACCGGTCTCCGTGCGGACTATGGATTTTCCGATGAAGAAATCGTGGGGTTATCGCATGTTTTGAAAGTCGGCCTGAATGCAAGCACCATTGTTGCAGAAATGGTGGACACATGGAAAACTCATGGGCTAAGAAGTGAGAATGTGGAAGCATGGCATAATTTTTATCCCCGGCAAAACACGGGTATCTCTTCTTCCTTTTTAAAGGAGAAAAACCGCTTTTTAAAGGAACAGGGATTTAAAACTGTAGCTTTTGTACCTGGTGACAAAACATTAAGGGGGCCGGTCCATGAAGGGCTTCCAACTCTTGAAAAGCATCGGGGGGAAGATCCGTTTATCTCCGCAGTTGAGCTGAACAGCCTTCTTACCGACCATATTGTCATCGGGGATGTAGAAGCAACTGATTTTGTTTTAAAGCGGTTGTCAGACTGGAAGGACGGGGTGATTGCTCTCAGAACAAGCGGGCTGGATGAAGCATTCATGGCCAAGGTGCACACGAACCGTCAGGATGCGGCAAGGGATGTGATTCGGTCAGTTGAATCACGGTCCTACGCTTCGGCAAACGGGATTAAAGCAGCACCTCAGGTACCACCAGCACCGCGGCCGGCCGGAAGCATTACCATCGATAATGAACAATACGGGCGATACACCGGTGAGCTGCAAATCACGAAGAGAGATTTACCTGCTGATGAACGAGTGAACGTACTCGGCCGTGTGAGGGAAGAGGATCTGAAGCTCCTTGCCCACATCGGCCCCGGACAAAAATTTTTAATGCAGTGAAAGGAACTATCATGAAAATCAACCATTTAGCGACAGAGAAACGCAATCCTAATACACTGGACATTGATGAAGTATCAAGTCTGGAAGTGGTAAGAAAAATTAATAATGAAGACAAGAAGGTTCCGGAGGCCATCGAACACGTGCTGCCGGAAATTGCTTCGGTTGTGGAGCACGTTGTGGCGGCCTTCCGAAAAGGTGGACGTCTTATCTATACAGGAGCAGGAACGAGTGGACGGCTTGGCATTTTGGATGCATCCGAATGTCCGCCAACGTACGGTACACCGCCTGAAATGGTCATCGGCATTATTGCCGGCGGAGATCAGGCCATCCATACCGCGGTAGAAGGTGCGGAAGATGATGCAGAAGCGGGAAAAAACGATCTCAAGCATCTTCAGCTGACAAAGGATGATGTGGTGGTTGCCATTGCCGCGAGCGGAAGGACACCATATGCCATTGGAGCACTGGAATACGCCAATGAGGTAGGCGCGGTCAGCGCTGCCCTGGTTTGCTCACAGGATTCTGAGATGAGCAAGGTGGCGCAGCATACCATCGCCGCTGTTGTCGGTCCAGAAGTGGTCACCGGATCCACCCGGATGAAAGCCGGAACTGCGCAAAAGCTCGTACTGAACATGATCAGCACGGCATCCATGATCGGTATTGGAAAAGTGTACAGCAACCTGATGGTAGATGTTCAGCCTTCCAACAAAAAGCTCATCCAGCGGGCCAGGAACATTGTTGTGGAAGCGACAGGCTGCTCACCGGAGGAGGCGGAGCAGGCTCTCTCCCATCATGACGGCTATGCGAAGGCTGCCATTTTGCAGGTGCTGACCGGTTGTTCACCACAGGAGGCAAAGGATCTTTTGGAAAAACATAAGGGAATGCTGAAACAGGCATTACAGGAAAAGAAAAGCTAAACTTACTTAAAATTAGGGGGGACCTGTTATGTTAGGGTTTTTACAACGAATTGGCCGGGCGCTCATGCTGCCGATCGCCGTACTTCCGGCCGCCGGTCTATTGCTTCGATTAGGTTCAGAGGATATATTCAACATTCCGTTTATGGCTGCTGCAGGGAACGCGGTATTTGCGAACCTGGCGATTATCTTTGCCATCGGGGTTGCGATTGGATTTTCAAAGGATGGAAACGGAGCTGCCGCTTTAGCGGGAGCAATTGGTTACTTTGTCCTGACAAGCGGAACCCAGGCCGTTGATAAAGACATTAACATGGGTGTGCTCGGTGGGATACTTTCCGGGGTTATCGCCGGGCTGCTCTACAATCGGTTTCATAATATAAAGCTCCCGGACTATCTCGGTTTCTTTGCGGGCAGGCGGTTTGTACCGATTGTCACGGCGGGTAGCATGATTATTCTCGCTGGGATATTTGGATATGTATGGCCCCCTGTTCAGGATGTCATCAATGCGGTCGGTGAATGGGTCGTTAACGCAGGTGCATTTGGCGCAGCCGTGTTCGGTTTTCTTAACCGCTTGCTTATCCCGCTTGGACTGCATCACATTCTCAATAACTTCCTTTGGTTTATTTTCGGTGATTTTAAAGGTGCACACGGTGACTTAAGCCGATTCTTTGCCGGAGACCCTTCCGCAGGATTTTATATGTCCGGTTTCTTCCCGGTCATGATGTTCGGATTGCCGGCAGCATGTCTGGCGATGATCATGGCTGCGAAAAAGGAAAAAAGGAAAGTCGTTGCCGGGATGCTCGGCGGGTTGGCGTTTACTTCCTTCCTGACAGGTATTACGGAACCGATTGAATTCTCATTCATGTTCCTTTCACCGCTGCTGTACGGTATTCATGCTTTATTAACGGCTCTCTCCATGGCCATTGCCGTTATGTTTGATATTCATCAGGGCTTTACGTTCTCCGCGGGTGCCCTTGATTTCTTCCTGAATCTGAAAATTGCCCAGAGGCCATGGCTTCTCGTTCCGATTGGGCTCGTCTACGCGGTCATCTATTATGTGGTCTTCTACCTCATGATTGTGAAGCTCAACATTAAGACCCCGGGACGAGAAGATGAGGATGAGAACATTGTAGAAGACGCAAGTGCCGGGGCAACTGATACAGAAGAGGGCAATGATAAGTATGATGGCATTGCCGCCCGTTATTTAGCTGCGCTTGGCGGCACTGACAACATTGATGTGCTGGACAACTGTGTGACACGGCTTCGCCTGAAACTCAATGATGCCGGAAAGGTCAATGAGCCGGATTTGAAAAAAGCAGGCGCCAGGGCGGTGCTCAAATTGAGCTCTACGGACGTCCAGGTTGTGGTTGGTACAGACGTCGAAGCGGTTGCCGAGGCGATGAGAAAGATTGTTTCCAAGGAAAAACGAGTTTCATAACAGCAGAATGATAGCCTCCGGCACTGCCGGGGGCTTTTTGCGTGTGCGGATATGGTGTGGTGCAATGCCGAATTGGGCGGAATTAATAAGAATTGAGCGAAAGCAGCAAGTAATTGAGCATAATTCATCTTAATTGAGCGAAAACCAGTGCTAATTGAGCAAAACTGAACATTCGCACTTCTTTCACGCCGATAGAGAACCTCTTTCCCAAGCATCAAGCCATTCCGCCACAGAAAAAAACCGGCCTTCTCCAAGAGAGAAGACCGGTTTTTTCATCGCTGATTAGTACCAGCCTTTGCCGCCGCCATATCCGTAGCCGTAGCCGTAGCCACCGCATCCGCCATATCCGCCGTAACAAGCGCATCCGATAATAATCAACAGGATGAATAAAACGACAATTAAACTAAAGTTGTTAAAAATTCCATGACCACCAGACATATTGTTCACTCCCGGATTATTGTATTTAAGAGGCTTTCCCTCTTCCTCCATACATCATATGAATTCAGGCGGGCTATGAAACCGGGGCATGTGCGGAATTTTGGCGGCCATGCCTTTGGATCAGCCTTGCTTCGTATCGCTGAGAGAGGTGACAAGCGATTCTTTGTTGCGGTAGTTAGTGATCAGTGAGATGCCGATTAGTACAACAAAACCGGTCGCAATTCCATACATGATCGGATTGGTCGACGTGATGCCTTCAATAAGCAATCCGCCGATGACAACGATTGTGCTTGCGAGGATGGAGTAAAAGCCGGCATTCGGTGTGGCTTTTTTCCAAAAGAACATCAATAGCACCGGAACGAAAATGGCGCCGGAAAGGATGGCGTAAGCCACATCGAGCGCAACCAGCACATCCTGAATCCAGACGGCAAAGCTGATCGCAAGCATACCGACACATAGCGTGGTGACACGGGACAGAACAAGCATCTTTTTATCGCTGATATCTTTCATAAAATACTGACGCATAATATCGTTTGTGATCAGGGTCGAAGAAGCCAAAAGCGTTCCCGAAGCAGTGGACATCAACGCTGATATGACGCTCGCCAGCACCAGGCCAAGAATACCGGTTGGCAGAATGTTCAATGCCAGTGTTGCAAATGTGTTTTGGGTATTCCCGAGATTGGGCAGGATCACGAATGCGCACATTCCGATGATACTTCCAGCAAGCGCATAAGCGATGGAATAAATGCCTGCATAAAGCGAACCTTTCCTGGCAATGGATGGTGATTTGGCGGTGAACACGCGCTGCCAGATATCCTGAGAGACGACCATTCCCAGCGTATACAGGAGAAAGTATTGAAAAATTTGCGTATAGCCGATGGATGTTAAGCTGAGATGAGATTCAGGCAATTTGGAGAGCAGGCTTCCGATTCCATCTGCCTTGGCAATGCTCATTGGCAGCATAATCGCGAAAATACCGACAGTCATGACGACAAATTGAATGATATCCGTCACCGTAACGCTCCACATACCGCCAAGGATGGTATAAAAAAGAACGATGCCGCCGCCGACAAACATGGACGTCGTCAAATTCCAGCCGAGCAGCACATTGATGATGGTGCCCATGCCGATGACTTGAGTTACGGCCACCATAAGTGTGTATATCGAAGCAACGATGGCGGTGATCAGCCGGGCTTCAGATTTGTACTTTTTGCCGAGCAGCTCACTGATGGTTGTCACCTTGTACTTGGCAATTTTTTTGATAAAAAAGGTCCCCAGAACGATGATTCCAAGCCCGATCATGGAGACAAACCAAATGCCGGAAAGCCCGAACTCATAGCCAAGCTTCGCTGTGCCTATGGTTGACGCTCCTCCCAAAATAACGGCGGACAGACAGCCAAGGTACATGAAAAGCCCAAGGTTTCTTCCGGCAAGGGCAAAATCCTCGGTTGTTTTTGCTTTCTTGGAACCGATAATGCCTACCCCAATCAGAACTGCAAAATAAAGAAAAATGATAACCGTGTCCAGCGTACCCATATCAAAACCCTCCCTTTATTCATTTATGAATAATTAAAGCTGTGATTGTTCAATGGCAGAATGTGTTCTTGCTTTCTTTAAAGCTACAAGGGTAATCATTTCAAACATGACCGAGCTTGCCAGCATGGCGGTAATCTCACCGCTGTCATAAGTGGGGAGAACTTCCACAAGATCAAAGCCCACAACATTAAGCCCGTCCAGGTTTCTGACCAGCTCCAGAGCTTCATGGCTCGTTGGTCCTGCGGCTTCAGGTGTACCGGTGCCGGGTGCATAGGCGGGGTCCACAAAATCAATATCAAAGGAAACGAAGACAGGCTTGTCCCCAGCGCGCTCATGGATTTTTTGTACGACTTTTTCATAGCCAAGCTTCCGAACGTCACGCATGGTAAGTACCTCAAAACCGAGGTCACGGGCATCCTGGATGTCCTCTTTGCCGTAAAGCGGTCCGCGCATACCGATCTGGATGGAATGCTCCGTGTCAATCAGCCCCTCTTCAACTGCCCGGCGAAACGGCGTGCCATGCGTATATTTTTCACCAAAGTAGTGGTCCCACGTATCGCTGTGTGAATCAAAGTGAACGAGGGAAACCGGTCCGTATTCCTTGGCAAACGCTCTAAGGTTTCCGAGTGAAATGGAGTGGTCGCCTCCCATGATCACAGGAATGATCCCGGATGACAGAAGAGGCTGCAGAAACTCTTCCATATGACTGTAAGTACGATGAATGTTGCCGGGCACGACATCCACATCCCCATAATCGATGCCGCTGCAGTAATCAAAAATGTTGATTTCCTGATCGGGATTATAGGGGCGGAGGAGGGAAGAGAAGTTCCGGATGTGCTGCGGACCGAGCCGCTGGCCGGTCCGATTGGAGGCGCCCGTATCAAACGGCACCCCTGCTACAGCGAAATCTACGTTTTCTGTCGTTTGGATGTGTTCCAGCCTCATGAACGTTTTCACACCGCAAAAGCGGGGAGAAGCGGATGAATCTTTTGGTTTGTACATTATATTTACTCCTTTCTATACATTTTGCAGTTTAACGGTTGGCAGAATCTCTGCTTCATACTCTGTGATGGAAGCCTCAAGCAATGCAAGCCCTTCATCGATCTGTTCTTTGCTTACGGTGAGAGGAGGAATCATACGGATTACTTCGCCTTCGTTTCCGCACAGATAGAAAAGCACTCCTTTTTCGAGGCTCTTATTCAGGATGTTAATGACGCCTTCTCCGTTAGGCTCGCCTGTTGCCGGGTCCACAACTTCAATTCCGATCATCAGCCCGATCGAACGGATACTGCCAATTGTGGCGTGCCGCTCCTTCATTTCCAGCAGGCGGCTTGCCGCATAGGTGCCCATCGCTTTGGCGTTTTCCACGAGCTTTTCTTCCTTTAACACTTCAAGGGTCGCAAGTCCTGCAGCACAGGCAATCGGGTTGCCGCCAAACGTTGTGCCATGGCTGCCGAGCGGCCACTGCTTCATCAGCTCTTTTGATGCTACTGTTGCGCTCAGCGGAAGACCCGAGGCAATTCCTTTGGCAATCGCCATGATATCAGGAGTGACGCCGAAGGCCTGGGCAGCAAACCATTCTCCTGTCCGTCCAAAGCCGGTCTGCACTTCGTCGAAAATGAGCAGAATGCCATGTTCATTGCACATTTCACGCATTTTCTTCAGCCACTGTGCAGGAGGAACAATATAACCTCCCTCACCAAGCACCGGTTCAACAATCATGCATGCCACTTCTTCAGGGGTTACCTGATGCTTAAACAGGGAATTCAGATCTTTTTCAAGCTTGCTTGCGGCATATTCACCAGGATCAGCGCCTTCAGGGCACCCTTCAACCGAGGCATACGGCACCTGGTAGGTCAAACCATTCGGCTGCAAAAATTTTCTGTATTTCGCCTTAGAAGTGGTGACACTCAGCGCGCCGAGGCTGCGCCCGTGAAAACAGCCGGTAAAAGAAACAACATATGGCCGGCGGGTCACATGCTTGGCAAGCTTGATCGCTCCTTCAATCGCTTCCGTTCCGCTGTTGGCGAAAAAGAAGCAGTCGAGCCCTTTCGGTAAAATGGTTGTGAGCTCCTTGGCGAGCTTCAGGATCGATTCATACATAATGACACCGGAAGGGCCGTGCATGAGTTCGTCGGCCCCTTTTTTAATGGCATCCACCACTTTGGGGTGCCGGTGCCCTGTGTTCGCTGTGGCAATGCCCGATGTGAAATCCAAATACGTTTTACCGTCCAATCCATAATAGTAGCAGCCTTCTTCTTTTACGACAGGAAGGTTTGGATGGTCCTTCGCCATCGTCGGCGCCAGCAGATCGGACAATTCGTTCATCAATTCATTGAGTTGGTTTGGCACAAAACGTACCTCCTTATGAGATTGTTCTTAAGAGGATTCTTGCAATCTTGTTTTTTTATCTTGCAAGTTTTGTGCCAACTTCCTCAGGAAATGCCATATTTCTGCATTTTTCGGACAACCGATGGCTGGCTGATGCCGAGTGCATGGGCCATTTGGGTGGTCGTTTTGTGCTCATTTCTGGCTTCCTGAAGCATCTGTATTTCCACATTCTCTAAAACTTCTTTTAACGGTCTCGAAAGGGGAGCGGGGGAAACAGGGGAGGGATAGGTCTTTTTGAGGTAGTCAGGGAGATGTTCAGTTGTGATGAGTGAAGAGGGAGAGATAACCACAAGGCGTTCCATCAGGTTAAGAAGTTCGCGTACGTTGCCTTTCCAGTCGTATTGAAGCAGGTGATGAATTACGGCTTCATCCAGCCGCTTTTCTCGTTTGTATTTCTCCTGCAGCATCTCCAGGATGTAGTGAATCAAGGGGATAATATCCTCCGTTCTTTTGCGTAATGGCGGAATGATTAACGGAACGACATTGAGCCGGAAATATAGATCCTCCCGGAAGGTTTTTTCCACAATGGCTTTTTCCAGATCCTTATTGGTTGCAGAAATCAGCCGGAAATCGACAGTGATCGGCTTTGTCCCTCCGACTCTATAAAACTTCTTTTCCTGAATGCATTTCAACACCTTTACCTGGTGGGCAAGGGGCAGTTCCCCGATCTCATCGAGAAAAAGGGTGCCGCCATCCGCCAATTCAGCAAGACCGAGCTTTCCTTTGCGGCTGGCACCGGTAAACGCTCCGGCTTCATAGCCGAAAAACTCTGCTTCAAACAGAGACTCCGGAATCGCTCCGCAATTGACTTCTATAAAAGGACCTTTGCTTCTTGGGCTTTTGTTATGAATGAATCGAGCAATGAGTGATTTGCCGACGCCCGATTCACCGAGAAGGAGAACATTCACGTCCACGTCTGCCACCTGCAGCGAAGTGGTCAAGACATTTTTCATTCCCGCACTGTTGGCAATGATTCCGCTGTCATAAGGCTGGCGGCTGCGCAGTAGGTCAAGTTCGCTTTTGACACGCTCCATTTCGCCCTCCATGGTTTGCAGGAACTTCCGAAGCTCCAACAGCTCTGTCACGTCATGCGAGTAACTTACTACCCGGAAGATCTCCCCGTTCTCATTCAAGA
Organism: Fictibacillus fluitans; assembly: GCF_030418125.1. Taxonomy (GTDB): domain Bacteria; phylum Bacillota; class Bacilli; order Bacillales; family Fictibacillaceae; genus Fictibacillus_C; species Fictibacillus_C fluitans. The sequence goes on from NZ_JAUHTR010000012.1 coordinate 18,933, forward strand.
CAGGTATTCCAGTAACAAGCAGCTTTTTACCTTTATGGGTCGTTTGAACAAACGTAATCTTTTTCTTCTCTTTTAAAACCATGGGCGTGGCGATCGGCGCAAACATTCCTTCTGCCGCAAGCTGATAAACAGATTTACCGAGCAGGCTTTCGGAGGTAACGCCATAAATTCTGCCTGTAGCCTCACTGACCTTCAATATGGTGCCATCCACATTGGTGACCAAAATATCATCCTGCAGGGAATGGAGTATTGCTTCGTTTTCATTCCATGAGTTAAGACTCATGATAACCAACTCCTGTTATTCATTTTTGAATAATTATTCATTTCTGAATATTATATACGAAGGAAAATAGCTTGCCAACCACTGATTTTCTAAGGTGTATAGGCAATAATCTCCTTTTGGCACATAGAATAAAAAATATCAAGCAAAGAAACGGTCGTAAATGAGAGGATATCATTCCAATACATTCAAAAATTTACTAAAATTAAAGGTAAAGGACAGGCAGAGCAGGCAAGAAGAATGAGATGGAGTGAAGAAGATGGACTATATTGTGTATGATCTGGAAATGACAAACCGGCTGTCGGAAATCATAGAAATAGGTGCCGTGCGTTTGGGGAGGGTGAACAATGAATTGGTGATTTTGGACCATTTCCAGTCTTTTGTTCAGCCCAAAATGGACAGTTTAAATACGCGTATTACCAACCTGACGGGGATTACTAAGAAGGATTTGATCAATGCGCAGCCGTTTACCTCGGTCATCAAAGACTTCAGGGAGTGGATCGGAAAAAGGGAGTATTATTTGTGTTCCTGGGGACCGGAAGACAAATGGGCACTGATTACAGATTCTACTTACCATAAAACTCCAGTTGATTGGATTATCAATCACAACGACCTTCAGTTTTTGTTCAGTCTTCTTCATGAAAGTGATAAAGGCTTCCGTTACGGTCTCTCACGTGCGCTGAACAAGCTGCAGATCTCACTCGAAGGTTCCCAGCATAGAGCGCTTGATGATGCGCTGAATACCGCAAAAGTTTTTATGGCCATCCATAAGGAGATAAAGCTTGAAAAAAACCCCAATTCTTATCTGGAATCCAAAATTTTCGAACCGGAAAAGCTGGTCTATCAGTCGAAGGATGAAGAAGAAGACAAGGCATCCTCTCCATTTGCATCATTGTCCAAATTATTTGGATAACTTGCAGAACTTTCGGGCATTATATTTATAAAACTTTATATATCCAAACATTCTTCTGGTATAGGAAAATACGTTGATAAAAACGACATAAAATGACAGATGGAATAGGGATAAAGTTGTGTAAAACCAGAAAAAGTAAGATATGTCGGCATTTGACGAATTGTTTTTATAGGAAAATGACCTCATATCTCAGATAATAAAGTGGAGGGGGTGATCTAGTTGGAATCCACGTATTTTATTACGAACAAGAATAACCAGCTTCTTGAATTAATTAATACTATTGATTATATGGCTACTGAAGCAACAGTAGAGGAATTGGATTGCATTGTGAAGCTAAAGGAAGAACTGATCGCTAAGGATGGTATTCATGTTTCACCGGAGCAGTATAACAGTATCATCTCTATTCTGTTGAAATTCGTCCCAACATACATAAAAGATGTATCATGACCTGCAGCGCGCCTGCAGGTTTTGTTTTCACCGCAAAAAGAAGGGGCAGCTCCATGGCTGCCCCTTCTTTTTGTTATTCTTTATTTTTTTTCTTCTGGTCTTTTTCCTTTTGGGATTCGGTATCGAGCGTTTCCCGCTGTTCGATTGCTCCCTGTTCAAAAACGTTCTCTACGTCCTCTTTTGTCTTTTCGTTGCCTTTTTCATTCTGATTCTTTTGTTCATCTGTCATGGTTTATCCCTCCTACATTTACACATATATTACGTTCCCTTTCAGGCTGTTAATAAACATAAATCCTTTTTGCTGCCGAACGATTTGCTTCATTTTTTTCGAAAAATGGATAAGTTCACAAGAGAATAGGGAACCTTTAAATAGTTGAGCGGAAATAGCAGAAACATTTGGAAAACTCGGGTTTTGTCGAATTGTGCTATAATGGTTTCTGTTCAAAATTTCTGATGATTAGGCGGTGTTAATGATGGACAACAAACAAGAAAAGTCCTCATCCTTTGTTCCTTACATTCCCTCATCACGTTCATTGCCGGAGTTAACTGCAGTTGCAATTATTTTTGGTATCATTCTGGCGATTGTATTTGGTGCGGCGAATGCGTATTTGGGACTTAAAGTAGGTTTGACTGTTTCCGCTTCCATTCCTGCGGCAGTCATTTCCATGGGTGTCTTGAGAGGAATCTTCCGGAGAGATTCAATCCTCGAAAACAATATCGTGCAAACGATGACAACAGCGGGTGAAGCGATTGGGGCCGGAGCCGTATTCACGCTTCCTGCATTTTTCCTGCTTGATATTGATTTGTCACAGACTGTTATTATTTTTATCGTGCTTACCGGTGGGCTGCTCGGCGTCTTTATGATGGTTCCTTTGCGCCAGATGCTGATTGTAAAAGAGCACGGAGTATTGCCTTATCCGGAAGGAACGGCATGTGCGGAAGTACTGAAATCCGGTGAAAAGGGCGGAGCCAATGCCAAAACAGTGGCCATCGGATTCTTGTTCGGCGGTCTTGTCAAAGTTTTGGGAGACGGCTTCATGCTGTTTAAAACAGAAATTGAAACGCAAGTAGGCAAATTGAAAAATACAGTGGTCGGTATGGATATTTTCCCTGCCCTGCTTGGTGTGGGCTATATTATTGGGCCGCGGATTGCCGGACAGATGCTTGCCGGCGGTTTGCTGGCATGGATCGTATTGATTCCTGCCATCGCATTTTTCGGGGCAGACAGCACAACTGCTATTTTTCCTGCAGAAGACCCGATCGGCAAACTTGATGCCTGGGGAATCTGGGATAGCTATATCAAATATATCGGCGCAGGCGCGGTGGCAGTAGCCGGTTTGATTACGCTGCTTAAAACAATGCCAACATTGATTTCAACAGCTGCCAAAACCATGAAGGGATTGTCTGATGGTTCAGTTGCCGGAGGAATTGAGCGTACTGATAAAGATATGCCGTTCCGCTATGTTATTTTGGGCATCGTGGCACTGGTCATTATTATTGGTGCAGCACCGGTGACAAACGTTGGCTTCATTGGCGCGATTGCGATTGCCATCTTCGGCTTCCTGTTTGTTGCGGTAGCTTCACGAATCGTGGGTATTGTCGGAAGTTCGTCATCTCCTGTTTCAGGAATGACGATCGCTACATTGCTGATCGTAACCCTGGTATATAAAGTAACCGGATTGACCGGCATTGAAGGCATGAAAGCCGCATTAACAGTGGCAGCCATTGTTTGTACAGCACTTGCCGTGGCCGGTGATATTTCACAGGATTTAAAAACCGGTCACCTTGTAGGCGGTACACCCTGGAAGCAGCAGGTTGCCATGATGATCGGTGTGGTTGCTTCAGGACTTGTCATTGGTATTATCCTGATCGTTCTGGATAAATCCTATGGCATGGGCTCACAGCAGCTTCCTGCTCCGAAAGCAGCGATTATGAAGGTGCTTGTTCAAGGGATTTTTGGCGGCGATTTGCCTTGGAACCTCATATTTATTGGTGCAGCCATCGCGATTGTTATTGAGTTCCTTGGATTGAATTCGCTCGTTGTGGCCGTTGGCTTGTATCTGCCGGTTCATATTTCAGCACCGGTTATGTTTGGCGGCGCCGTTCGCTGGCTCGTTGATGTTACTGCGAAAACAAAAGAAGAGCGCCAGGCACGCACGGATAAAGGTGTGTTGTTCGCCTCAGGACTTATTGCAGGTGAATCGTTGCTTGGTGTGCTCATCGCCGTGCTAATCTTCTTTAACGTGAGTATTCCGGAAACACCGCTGACAGATAACCGGTTGATTCCATTCCTGATCTTCCTGTTTGTCTGCTGGCTGCTATACTGGTTCTCTGTCCGGACGAAAGCGGACAAGTTAAAATAATGAACCTTTTTAAATCCAGAAAAAAGAGTAAACAAAACCTTTTAAAAATGGTGCCTATGTTTAAACCGGGCATTCATACGGAAAAACGCAACGACGGGTTTAGTTACTTGATGATTCCAAGAACAAATCCGATTGAGCGGCTGTCTATCCGTTTTCTGAAACAGCCTTCCTTTTTCCCGGTCAAACTGGATGAGCTTGGCGCATATGTTTCCAAGCATATTGATGGGGTGCAAACCATTGAGGCGATCAGCTCCCATCTTGAAACTGAATTTGGAGAAAAAGCCTCACCTGTTATTCCAAGACTGGCGAAATTTATAGAAATGCTTGAAGTGAACGATTGGATCACATGGAGAAGAGAGGAGTAATTCCTCTCTTCTCTTTTTTTAGGGTTTCACTGCCACATAACTCCTTTTTGTTATTCATATACATGTAAAAAAAGAAAAGGGAGAGTGGATATGGGAACACTGGTCATTGTACTCCTGCCCGTGGCTCTGGTACTGGTGGGTACTGCAGGACTGATAGGTTCATTTGTCAGACGGGATACGGGTGATTATGATTTGGAAAATTTGTGGGAAGAACGCCATTATACGGCCGAAGACTATCTCTTAATTGACGAAGAAGACTCCTTAAAATAGGGGTTTTTTCTTTTTGATGGATACGATGTGCTAACATTTTCTATTTGCGTTATAATAGTAAAACTTGATAATTTCCCGGGATGCTGTTTTAATGGATACGCAAAAGGGAACTCAGAGAGACAATTAGTCAATATGACGTCTGGGGATGTACAGAAAGAGGAGGATTTTTTTGGGAAACCGAAAAAAGGTCATTTACGTACTTGGTGCTGTTGTATTGGTGACAGCATTGTTTTTTATATTTTATTTTGTAAAAGAATACAGCGGGGACCAGGGGGATTCACAGCGGAAATCTCCTCATGTCCAGGGGAAGGAACCCCGTCCTAAACAGATCCGGATTGTGGCTTTGGGAGATTCACTGACATACGGACGTGGAGACCCCAAACGAAAAGGCTACATCGGTTTAGTAAGACAGGGGATGCAGAAAGAACTAAAGCGTCCGGTGGTCCTCAACAATTACGGAATCAGCGGGCAAAGGTCGGATCAGCTGTATAAGCAGCTCAGCAATGGAATGGTATCGAGGTCCGTCCGCCAGGCCAATTATATCTTCTTATTTATCGGCACAAATGATTATAGAAAAACTGCAGGCTGGAACTTCAGAAACATCAATCAGCAGGAAATGGCCATCGGCCAGAAGATGCTGTACAGCAACCTGGATAAAATCACGAAAAAACTGCGCCAGCAAAACAAAAGAGCTCATATATACATTTTAGGGCTTTATAATCCATATACTGAAAACTTTTATGATGCTGTTTCCGCACAGGTGATTAAGAAATGGAATATATCCATTCAGGAAATCACCGAAAAAACACCGAATTCAACATATATCTCAACATATGAGCTATTTAACGGCATTTCAAAGCGGGAATATTTCTCGGATGCCATTCATCCTAACCCACGGGGATATTATTTGATAGCCCAGCGGGTAATTGGAGAACTGAAGATCAGATGACCAAAAGAAAACCGGGCAGCGGGGGCTGTCCGGTTTTCTTGCAGTTTTCTTATATGGACCTAGCGTTTAATATCATTTTCAAGCTTTCCGTTCATATCGATCATGAAACCGATCTCGCGGCCAAGCAGCTGGCTGAGCTCTTTTGCTTTCTTTTCGCTCTCATTCTTGATTTGCTCTATCGTCAACTCACCTTTTAAGCGTGAAGATCCAACGATAATACTGAGGTCTCCTTTTTCAAAAAAAACAATTCTCATTTCTTATTTGCCTCCTATTTAGGAATTTCTGTCTATTCTTTATATATTTCGCCCTAAGGCAAAAAGCTGGTGGGGTTACACATTGAATTAATTTACATTGGAAAATATTATTGATTTTTCGAGGGAACTTGACAAAATTTTTGTAACATTGATACTATGGTAGTAACCGAATAAAGTGAATCGCTGAGTTTCTGGGCACAGAAACCGGGGGAACCAATCGACGGCTTTTTTAAGCCTAGGGGTGAATCTAAATGTAATTTAGAAGGCATAAATCTCGTTGCCTAATCCGACAGCTAACCTCGGAAGCGTTTTGGAGAGTGATACGTATGTGCAAATTAAGCCACAAGTCTGCCCACGAGAAGTCTCGCTCTTTTCGTGGGTTTTTATTTGGAATAAATTTCTTAAAAGAGGGTATTTTTATACCAGTCTTTTAGATTGATATTAGAGATATGGGGGAGATGAGATGAAATTATCGGTTAAAATTATTATTGGTCTTGTGCTGGGGGTCATTGTTGGTTTAATTCTGAACCTTGCCTTTCCAAGTGCGTTCGATGGCATCGATAAATACTTTTTAACACCTGTTGGACAAATCTTTTTAAAGCTCATTAAGATGCTGGTTGTACCAATTGTATTCTTTTCTATTGTTTTGGGGACAGCTGGATTGGGAGATCCAAAGAAACTGGGGAGAATCGGTGCGAAGACCATAATCTATTTTCTCGCTACCACGACCATCGCGATTATCATCGCCATGTCGGTATCATTGATTGTTAAGCCAGGAGCCGGTGGAGGCTTTCAGACACAAGGTCTTGAATTTAAAGCAGAAAAAGCACCTCCGGTTACTGAGACTTTGATGGGGATTATTCCTGAAAACCCGGTTGCAGCCATGACGGATGGTAACATGCTGCAAATCATTGCATTTTCTGTATTTGTAGGATTTGCGCTTACCATGCTTGGCAGTAAAACAAAAGGGATTTTGAACCTGATTGAACAAGGAAACGAGATTATGATGTATCTCGTTAATCTCGTAATGAAAGTTGCTCCTTATGGTGCCTTTGCATTGATTGCTTCCGCAGTCGGCAACTATGGCCTTGGCGCACTGAAAGCGATGGCGCTCTACATGATTGTGGTTGTTGCCGTATTGTTGATTCACTCCATCATAACGTACGGAGGAACCGTTGCCCTGGTTGCAAAGAAAAGCCCAATTTGGTTCTTTAAAGGTTTTGCGCCAGCGATGGCTCTTGGCTTTAGTACTTCGAGCTCCAATGCGACACTTCCGATTTCGATGAAAACCGCTCAGGAAAACCTGGATGTTCCGGAACCGATCAGCGGCTTTGTACAGCCGCTTGGCGCCACCATTAACATGGATGGAACAGCGATCATGCAGGGTGTTGCCACCATTTTCATCGCGCAGGTGTTCAACCACAGCCTGACGATCGGTGAAATGCTGACGGTCATTTTGACAGCTGTTCTTGCTTCAGTCGGAACGGCCGGTGTTCCTGGAGTAGGTTTGATCATGCTGGCGATGGTGCTGCAATCGGTTGGTCTTCCGGTAGAAGGAATTGCCCTTATTCTCGGAGTTGACCGGTTGCTTGATATGCTTCGAACTTCTGTTAACATCACAGGCGATGCAGCATGTGCGGTGATGGTTGCGAAGACAGAGGAAAAACATATGGACCGCCCGTCATCAGTCAGTGCAAGTGTATAATTAAACAGTAAACAAGAGGACGGCACCTTAACCAGTCATGGTTTGGGGGCCGTCTTTTTTCTTGTTAATTTTCCGTGAAATCGTAAAATATTGCCTTTTTCACCAAAAAAGGTGGTATCATGATAAATAGAAATGCTTCTGTCAGGAGGAAGGCAGCATGGATCAATTTTGGCAATTAATCGTATTAGTGAGCAAACTGCTTTGGGCAAAAGCAGCGGCCGGATATTTTGCATTGGGCGTGCTGGCGGAAGCTGTGTTTCAAAACTTTTGGGTGCAATTTGTCACTGCGGTTGTGGTGGGCATGATTGTGGTAAAACTTATAGAGTTCAGTATTCGATATTATTATTATCACAACTTCGTGCACCGAAAGTTAAAAAATAGCCTGGGCGCACCTGCTGATCTTGATTTGTTTTTTCAAACGACGATGAAACGGGATATTTCCAGAGGACTGCTTCCCAATTTGCGTTTTTTGCGAAGCTTCTTTTTACAAATGAGAAGAACCGAATTGAGATTATTGCATACCTATCTCCGGACGAATATCAGGACGCTAAAGAGCGGCAAACCGATCGGTTATTCAGTGGGGGTTCTTATTGGCCTGTTTACCAGCTTTGCCATGGATATCCTCACCATTAATAACCTTTCCTTTTCTCAGGAAACCACAATGAAAACCGTGTTGCTGGTGGTTGTATGGTTCATTATCGTACATTTGTGGATGAACAAGCGCATCCGCTCATTTTCTCAGTTGGATGGCATTGTCCTTGCCTGTTTGAATGAAAAGTTAACGGATCCGTTTGACCCTGAAGAAGACCACGATGTGGACCTGTTGTTTGAAGAGAAAATGATGAAAGAGCACTCCTGAGGGAGTGCTCTTATTTTCTTCCAAAATTTAATTAACACGGGTAGTTAATTTTTAATTAATCAAGAGACGCTTAATGTCACACAAAAGGGCCGTAGCCTTCCTTGTCCTGCAAGGGAAGCGTGACAGGTGAGGCAAGGTAGGCGTTTACGCCGGTACACAGGCGCTGGCGCCGGTGGGGCTCAGCGTACGCCCTGCGAAGGTAGGCGCTCGCGCCGGTAAAAGCGAGCATCTTGGAACGGAAAGTAACGCTTTCAAGAGCTTCAAAGACACTTATTGGACAGGACCTTATTTTGATACAAACAGATTATCCCTAACCCAAAATCTGTAGGGGTAACGTGCTGCTTCGCCGGCATAATCAACACCAACACGCGGTCCTGATACAATGTCCTGTTCAGGAATGTTTTTATATTCTCTTAAATAAAGGTGCTCAGAATTGAGTTTGATTCCATAGTCTTCAAGTGTAATGCCCATCGCTTTGCACAATTTACCTGGTCCATTGGCCAGTTTTTTTAACTCTTTAAGGTTCCAGGCGCCATTTTCAAGTAATGAAACTTCCATGTTCCGGCGCTTCATCATCAGCGGAACACCTTCTTTTGGCTCGAGCGCGCGGATTAATATGGCTTCCGGCTTATGAAGCGGACCAGATACGATGTTAAAGCATGTATGCATGCCATAAATGAAGTATACATATACATGGCCGGCATCTGCATACATGATTTCTGTCCGTGGTGTCCGCCTTTCCCCATACGAGTGGGCGGCCCGGTCTTCAGGTCCCATATAGGCTTCGGCTTCAACAATAATTCCAGAAGTCAGCCCTTCCTCTGTTTCATGGACGAGCTCCATGCCCAACAGCTTACGGGCGAGCTGAAGGGTTGGGTATTCAAATAATTCGTTCATTGCTTTCCTCCAATACCATTCTTCTTTTCTATACCCGAGTTCCTGATTGTTTATATCTGTAAAATTTTTAGCAAGCAAGGAAGGAAGTCAGCGGGCAAAGTAGAATTGTTTAGTGTAAAGACGGGAGGCGAATAACGATGGATGGAAAAGTTAAAAAAACGGGCATCTATGAAAACCTTTCGAAACGGCGCTATGAATATTGGTATGTAAGCAAATCGGGGCTGAAAACCATGGTTTCCTGGCTAAGCTGGGGTGCTCCGCCTGCAGTTCTGGAGGAGTGGAGCAATTCTGTTGCCAAATCAGTTTAGGAATGAAAACTGCGAAAACTGGAGAGAACTGTAGATAAAAAAGAAAGGATCACTCTAAACAATGAATGTTCCACAAGGACAATTGCGCAGGGCGGTTGAAAATAGAAAACAGTTTCTTATCCAGAAGTTGCTTCACCAGGGTTTTATGATGCAGGAGCAGCGGCTGCTGCAGGAATTTACATTATCCGAATTGGAAAGAGAATGGAACTCAATGCAAGGTGAGGATAATGTGAGCGTGTAACGCTGCTTTAGGAAATTACCATAATTTTGGACGTTCTTCTGTGAACTTTCTCCCTTTATAATAATAAAAGGGAGGGATTTTCTTATGAGTCTTAGCGTTGCTGACAAATTGCTGCTGGCGGATCTTACGTTAACGCAAAACTATGCGAAAGAGCTGGTCCAGTCTGAACTGATGGAAATTGAACTGGGTTTAAAAGAAGCGGAAGATGACCGGGTGAAAAAATTGAATGATTTGCTTATGGTTTTACATAAAACAGGCTATTAACTAAAATAACCCCTTTAAAAAAGAGGGGTTATTTTTTTATGAATCCAGTAATCCTTTACGGCGAGCTTCCATCCTCCATTCAGCTTCTTTCACGAGCCGTTTCGGAAGCTTGCCTTTATTTTTCAGAAAGGACCAATAGGTTTTGTATTGTTTGGGCCTGACGTTTGGTGACACCTTTCTTGCGTATTCCCACCAGGTCAGTTCATTCGATTCCAGCATAATTAAATACAAATCATCTTCTCTTTTCATGCGTTTCACTCCTGTTATGCATTGTGTATCTCTTTTTCTAGCTTTAGTATGCACAATCTGCTGGAAAGTAAATCTGTCCCAGCAAATTTAGTTTATGCAGCTGGCCATAGATGGTACGGGTTATTTCGTTTTTAATTGAAATAGAAGGTATTTGTAATTGGAAGTTGAACTATAACCTATAAGCTTTACTTAACAGAAGATGGAAAAGCAAAGGAGGATGAGGAATGGAACCTATTGTGACGTTTGCCTCACTTTTAACGCCTTTGGTAACGAGTCTCGTACAGCTGTTAAAACGTACTTTCCCTATTCGGAAAAGATTCATTCCATTAATCAGCTTTTTCATTGGAATTTTCATTGGGCTTTGTGCCTATCCTTTCACCGATATGACGGCAGATCTTCGAGTTTGGTCAGGCGGGCTCGCAGGACTTGCAGCCACGGGTTTATATGAAGTAGGAAAAAGGGGGACCGGCCGTTTGGGACGAAGCCGGAAAGCCGGATAATACGCACTTAACTAGACGACTATAACTATAGTCGTATTTTTTATGAATCTGATTCTTTAGGCAGGGAATCGTGAAGATATGAAGTATCTTAGGACTAAAGAAAGAAACAAAAGAAAAAAAGAGGTTTTCTTCTTCTTTATTAAAGGAATAGTTCATTTAACAAAACATTTATATTAAAAATTTAGGGCGGTGAACAGATTTGCGATATTATGCAACCAGTTTTTTAATCATAATGTTGGCGGTATTTGGTACTCCTGGCTCATTAAAGGATTCTTCAGTAATGAAAGAAAGTTCGTTTGCGGAGCAAAGCGCTCAGGCAGAGGAAATGCCTATGACGAAAGCGAAGGCTATGCAATTATCCCAGGAATTTATTAATAAACTCCAAACCAAAACAGATGATCACTATAGAGTACAAGATTTTTCAAGCAAATCGGAAATGATCAAGGACGTTAGGCATGTTGCTTCTAAACAGATGGCGAGTGACTATGTAAATGGATTATTTGAAGAAAAAAATGGAAAGTTATACGTGATTCCTACCGACCTTCCTCCATGGGTGGAAAAAAACCAGCCCTTTGAGTTAAAGAAGCTAAGTGAATCATCATATCACCTTGTTCAGCATAACAAGAGCGATTTATATGGGGAGTATAGTATAACACTCGGATTTGAAAAAGTTAATAGCCATTGGGTCATTACTTTCGCATCGATTGTATAATGCCAAAAGCCGCATGGTAAGCATACCATGCGGCTTTTTATGTGATTAAAAATGGTAGTAAAATCATGGTTCTAAGATCAAAAGACCGGGGAGATCCCCTGTCATTAATATCCTATTTGACAGTTTCGTGTTTGTTTCTTCTTACATTGGTAAGAGGAAGAGGCGGACATTTATGGCGAGTCAGATACGACACGACAAGAATGGTGATGAGCCCGGCAAGCATGGAAGTCGTACGGAACGGAAAGTAAATCGTCCCATCTTCGACCATCGGATAAGGAATGAATGATGGGATGTTCAGCACAGGCTCTCCTCCGCCAAACCTTAAAATAACGGCGACCATGAATCCTGCTATGGATCCATATTTATTGGCCCATTTATAATAAAGGGCACAGGTCAATTGCGGGAAGAGGATGCAATAAACCATGTCGCTTGATAAATACCATAGTGAATAAACACTTTTCGTATTGAGAGCGATCAATGTGGCTCCCACACCGATGATGATGACACAGCGCCGGATCACCTTTTGCAAGTCCTGTGGTGTAGCTTTCTTTTTGACCAATGGACGGTAAACATTCCATGAAGCCATTCCCGAAGCAGACAGGAAGGAAGCCGCGACAGCTGCCAAAACTGCTGCTGCGAGACCGCCGAGTGCGATGGCTCCGACGAATTCAGGCGTCATGTATTTAAATACATAGGTCAGGATCAGTGACGCATTCTCCGGTTTGGATGTCCCCAGTGATGCCCAGTCTGCGTTGAATCCTGCAATTCCAATCAAGGTCGGAGGAATGGCTGCCAGCGCACAAAGTAATCCGGCAGAGATAGAGAGCCACATTGCAACGTTTTCGTTCTTGGCAGAAAGAACCCGCTGGAAATAAATCTGCCAGGGAATTCCTCCGAAAATCAGAAGCAGTGCATAGTCCCACCAATACCAATATTTGTTGCCCCACTCAGGGTCATCCCAGCCGGTGAGCGGCGGGAACATGCTTGTAGCACCTTTCATATTTCCCGAATAGTTACTGAAGGCTTCCTGGAAACCTCCAACGTGTGAAAATGCAAAAGGCAACACAAGTAGAAGACCTGCAAACATTATGGTAATTTGCAGCACATCTGTATGAGCAATGGCCCATAGTCCTCCTACAACGGTATATGCGATGGCAACTATGGCCGAGAAAATGATGGAAACGGTAAAGCTTAAACCTAAAATAACGCCAAATGTTGTACCAAGCGCTGTTAAAATGGCTGCGCTCCAGAATAATTCACCCAGAAGGGCAGGGATATAAAGCAATCCAGCCATCTTTTTCCCAAACCGTGATTCCAAAGGATCCAGCATGGTCATGAATTCCATTCTTCTCATTTTACGGGCGAAAAAGATGCCACCCAAAATCAGGCTGATCGCATAAGCCCATGGCGCTTGCGTCCATACAATACCATCGGAATAAACAGTTTCTGCGGTACCGGCAATATAGCCTCCGCCCACCCAGGTTGCAGTCATGGTGAACATTGACAGCCAGAGCGGCATTGAACGGCCGGCGACCAGCATGTCATCCGTTTTTCCTTTTCGTTTTTCCACGGCTTTTGCGCCAATGTAATAAAACAGGCAATACAATCCAAGCATGATGAACAGTCCTGGCCAATAAATGGTTTTCTTAGCAAACAAAGAATAAGCAAGCGTGATTAATGAAAAGACAATAAATCCGGTAACGGCGACCGTCATGGGGTTCCAAAATGGCGGTTTGCTGCTTTTGCGGCTTACCTGCTGTCCGTCACCCGAATTTGGTTGTTTTGGTGCATTCATACTCATGGTTTGTACCAACCTCCTAAAGTCTAGTGTTTCGTGGTTTGTCTCGGATAGAATTGAAAACGCTTGAATTCGTAGTGGGGCATAGACATAAAAATCATGCAATGCTCCGCACTGGATGTTGGCTTCATTCAATTGTAGTAGTAAGAAAAATTCGGGAATGGGAAAAAATCAGAAAACAACTTGCAGACGAGGGTTCCCTATGGAAGAAACCATCTCTATCCACATGCATACGAGGGTAAAGGGACAGGGGTGCAGTACCCGCTTTTCCAGTGAATGTTTGTTCTAAGAACAAAATTCCCCGCTCCCCAATGATGTGATGGGGATTAAGCGATCTTACTGTTGTGTGGAATGACCAGGCTGATTTACTTTTTGTCGTCATCCGGTATGGGAAGATAGCGGAATATGTCTCCGGTCTCAAAACTTTCAACAAGTGTTTCAAGCCAATAATAATACTTCTTTGACTCGTGGATCAGCTCATAATGGCGTTCTGCTTCAGCCCGGATGGCTTTATCCACCTTTGAATCCTGAATGACGGCCTGTAAGTCCTTCTCCGACATTTCAATGGCTTCCAGATTAAGTCTCACTTCACGCATCCATTTAATGCAGAAAAAATGAATCAGTGATTTGAAAAAGTTTTTTTCCGCAACAAAAACATCCTTGCGTGAACCTTTTTGCCACGTTTTATGAACCACATTAATCTCCTGAAGTGTCCGGACAGCCGTACTCATACTCGGCTTGCTCATCTTCAGCTCTTCCTTCATTTCATCAAGCGTCATGGCATTTTCAAAATACATGGTGCCATAGAGCCTGCCTGCAGAAGGAGTAACCCCATAAAGATCCATCGTTTCTGCAATGGAGTGGACGACGTTTCCCTTTGCTCGTTCAATAGCTTCCCGAGCCATCTCATTATGATCTTGCATTCCAACCATCCTTATTAGAAAAATTTAATTCGTTAAAAATTTTCCTTACATTCACCTATGTTACATGAATAAATTCTTATGTCAAATGCTCACCGGAAAATCAGGCGAAAGTCCCTTGAATATATCTGTTTTTAATCTTTTACACCTTTATTTGACTTTAGGATGAATCGGGAAAGAGTGAGGTTTACAAATGCAAATAAGGGTGTTAACTTATAACTTGTTCAAAACATTCAATTAAAATTTAACGAACTCTAATTCCTGTTTACTTGAACAAATTTTTTATTTTTATATAAATATGGAATAATAGATAGGGAACTAATAAAAAGGGTACCAAAGCATTTTAAGGGATTGGACAAATGTATGCCTCCTTCTTTACAATAGAATTAACCTAGTGATTTGGAGTAACTAAACAATGGAACCCATTACTTTTAAAGATTATTATGATAATACAGTTAAACTTTCCTTTGATGATCATCCTTTTTCCACTGAACCAAAGCATGTCTGGGTCTTGTGCCGGTTCCGCGGACAATGGCTGCTGACAGAGCATCCGCGGCGGGGAATCGAATTTCCCGGCGGAAAGGTTGAACCTGGAGAAAATGCTGAGCAGGCTGCTGTCCGTGAAGTTTTTGAAGAAACGGGGGGACATGTTTCCTCTCTTCATTATTTGGGTCAGTATAAGGTTGACGGTAAAGGCGGCATCATCATTAAAAACATCTATTATGCCACAGTGGATAAAATTTTGTTGAAGGATCGTTATTATGAAACAAACGGACCTGTCTTTTTTGAGGAACTTCCAGAATCATTTGAGGGACAACAGAAGTTCAGCTTCATGATGAAAGATCAGGTGCTCATCCAAAGCCTCCAGCATACAAAGGAAAGGTTTTTGTAGGGCATTCATTTGTACAGCTGCATCCCCGTGATGTCAGCTGTTTTTTATTTTCTATGACTACATAGCTGTATAAAAATAACATGCGTCGCTAAAGATGAAATAGGGTACGTGTCTTATAGTGAAAAAAAGGAGGCTTTGACAGTGGATAGAAACAAACAGGAACAGCGTGAAGAAGTGAGCCAAATGGTAAAACAGCTGGACCCTCATAAACTAGAAGTGATCAAACAGACACTTCCGGTTGTAAAAGAACATGGTGAGGCGATTACCAAGAAATTCTATCAGCGGTTATTCGAAAGTCATCCCGAATTGAAAAACATGTTTAATATGACCCACCAGATTACAGGCCATCAGCCAAAAGCATTGGCGGATGCCGTGTATGGAGCTGCAGCAAACATAGAGGATCTCAGCCAGATCATGCCCATTCTTGAAAGGATTGGCCAAAAACACCGAAGTCTTCAGGTAAAGCCGGAGCATTATCCCATTGTAGGTGAACATTTGCTTGGCGCAATCAAGGAAATTCTCGGGGATGCGGCGACTGACGAGATACTTGATGCATGGGCTGACGCTTATCAAATTATTTCCAGCGCATTTATTAAGATGGAAGAAGGATTTTATAAAAGTGCGGAGACTCAGGCAGGTGGCTGGGGAGGCTTCAAAAATTTCATCATTGACAAGAAGGTTAAGGAAAGCGAGGTTATTACCTCTTTTTATTTAAAGCCTGAAGATGGAGAAGAATTGCCATCCTTCCTGCCGGGACAATATATTACAGTAAAAGTTGAAATTCCGCAGGAGGAATATACACACTTGAGGCAGTACAGCCTGTCTGACCGTCCGGGACTGGAATATTTCCGAATCAGTGTAAAACGTGAAGGTTCAAAAGGGGAAGACATAGGTCCAGGTGTGGTTTCCACGGATTTGCATCAGTTATACAATGAAGGAGATGTTCTTCCGATTTCTGCTCCTGCGGGTGATTTTTACTTGGATGTTAACAGTAATCGGCCGGTTGTGCTGATTAGCGGAGGAGTTGGTCTCACTCCGGTTACAAGTATGCTGCATACCATCAATGCCAATCAGCCCGATCGCAGGGTTGTCTTTATTGAAGCGGTGCAAAATGGAAGCGTTCATGCTTTCAGGGAAGAAGTCCGTAAGGTGAGTGAACAGAATCCAAACATCGCTTCTTATTTTATTTATACACAGCCCTCTAACGAGGACCGTGAAAAAGAGTATTTTGACCGGGAAGGATACGTTACGCTCGAATGGCTGCAGGAGGTTCTTCCATCAAAAGATGCCCAATTCTACTTCTGCGGACCATTGCCGTTCATGCAGGTGGTGAACTCTGCTCTGAAACAATGGGAAGTGCCAAAAGAGGATGTTCACTATGAATTTTTTGGTTCATTCGGTAACCTCGAAGACGCTTAAATAATTGAACCCCTCCTTTAAAGGAGGGGTTTTTTGAATGGTTTATGTCCATAGCACCCGTCAGTACTACAGTGTCCGGTTTTTGATCAGTTTCTTTTCGAGCGCTTCAACGAGCTGGTACATCAGGGTCGCCAGCAGGGCGATGATCAGAAGGCTCATCAATACGAGGGTAAAATTGAATACTTGAAAACCGTATATAATGAGATAGCCCAGCCCTTGTTTTGAAACGAGAAATTCACCTACAATAACCCCTACCCATGACAGTCCGACATTTACTTTGAGCGCTGAAATGATCGCCGGGAAACAGGCAGGGAGTATCACCTCTTTGAAACATTGATACTTTGAACCGCCAAAGGACCGGATGACTTTTACATAGTTCGGCTCTACATTTCTAAATGACGTATAGATGACGATGGTTGTTATAATGACAGAGATCAATATTCCCATCGCCACAATTGAAGTAAGGTTTGGGCCAAGTGCCACAATCAGGATAGGACCGATGGCAACCTTTGGCATAGCATTGAGGATGACAAGGTACGGATCCAGGACTCTTGACAGGAAAGGGAACCACCAGATCAGGGCGGCAAGCAAAGTGCCGAATAATGTACCCAGCAAAAAACCAATAACCGTTTCTGTCAGGGTCATGCCTATATGAAGAAAAATACTTCCATCCGCTATTTTATGGATAAGCAGCGCAACAATTTTCTTTGGGGAACTGAAGAGAAGTGGATCGATCCATTTTTGGTCGGAACTGTACTGCCAAAGGCTGAAGAAAAGAACGAAAATCAAAAGCTGCGATATCCTGACTTTTATCGTTTGTCTGCGCAGGCTCAGCAAGTAGTCGGAGTGAGTTTTACTCGGTGTCGTTTTGTTCAATTTGTTCCAACTCCTCCCAAATTTGCTGAAACATCACAGAATAATCGGGATGTTGGCGCGCTTCAAACGGCAGGCGTTTTCTCAAATGGCTGGTTACCGGAAAGGTCCTGAAAATTCTCCCCGGTTTTGTGGAAAACAAAACGATCCGGTCGCTCATGGCAATGGCTTCCCCAATATCGTGGGTGACCAGGATCGCTGTTTTGCCATGTTCGCGCAGCGTGTTGGAGACCAAATCTTCAAGTTTTAGTTTAGTTTGATAGTCAAGCGCGGAAAAAGGTTCATCCAACAGGAGAATTTGCGGGTTGGTTGCCAGTGTGCGGACGAGTGCCACACGCTGTCTCATGCCGCCTGACAATTCATTGGGGTACTTATCCAGGGTGTCGTATAACCCGATTTCGCTCATTAGTGAAAGGGTATATGCCGTCCGTTCATCATTCAGGCAGCCCTGCAGTTTTAGCCCTACCAAAATATTGTCTTTGATGGTCTTCCAGGGAAACAGGTAGTCTTGCTGAAGCATGTATCCAATTTTCGGATGGGGCTTTGTGATGGACTGATTCTTCAAGGAAACTGAGCCATTTGTTGGCTGTATTAGACCCGAGATGATGGAAAGCAGCGTTGATTTTCCGCATCCGCTCGGTCCTAGAAAGGAAACAAATTCTCCCTCTGAAACAGAGAGTGTGATGTCTTCTAATGCAGTCGTGGCCGTTTGCTTGGAAAAGTACGTCTGCCCGACCGATTTTAATTGTAAGAAGGCCACTGTCATCCCTCCATAGTAATTTTATGATTTACTTTGTGGCATCACGGGAAAAGGTGGTGTTAACCAGTTTCTTGTAATCCGCCTTTTTCGGAAGCTCCCCGGCCGATTTCATAACCGACTGCAGATTATTCCAGGCATCTTGTTCAAGGATCGGATTTACCGCATAGCTGTGCTGTCCTTTATAACGGTCCACAACTTTTTCAATTAAGCCGACGGGTGTGTCTTCAAAATAAGGAGCGATCAGTTCCGCTGTCTCCTTAGCGGTATGGGTTTCTACATAAAGCTGAGCCTTATAGATGGCTTTGGTAAATCGTTTGAGCACGTCACCGTTCTTTTTCATATAGCTTTGTTTGGACATGTAGGATGTATAGGGCAGCTTTCCGGACGCTTCACCGAAGGAGGCCACCACATGGCCGATGCCTTTTTGTTCAAACAGGCTTGCCTGTGGTTCAAACAACTGCACGTAATCCCCGGTGCCGGAAGCGAAGGCGTTTGGAATGTTGGCATAGTCGATGTTCTGGATCAGCTTCATGTCTTTATGAGGATTAATTCCGTGCTTTTTAATGCTGAACTCACCAGCCATCTGCGGCATTCCGCCTTTGCGCTGTCCTAGAAAGGTACTGCCTTTGAGCTGATCCCAGGAAAAGTAATCGGGCTTTTTCCGGGCCACCAGAAAGGTTCCGTCCGTTTGGGTGAGCTGGGCAAAGTTAATGACAGGGTCGCTCGTGCCCTGGGCATCCACATATATGGATGTTTCCGAACCGACAAGGGCAATATCTGCACCGTTGGACAGCAGAGTGGTCATGGTTTTATCTCCACCCCATGTGGTCTTCAACTCCACATCAATGCCCTCGTCTTTAAAGAATCCTTTTTCAATCGCAACATATTGGGGTGCATAGAAAATAGACCGGGTTACTTCTGCCACCCGAACCTTATCTTGTTTTTGTTTTTCTGCTGTATCAGTTGAACATGCCGATAACAGCAAGCATGCGGTCAGGGCCAGTGAAAAGAAAAGCATAAACCGGGTTTTTATCCGTTTCAAATGGGTTAGCCTCCTTTATATTCGAATGAAGGATAAAGTTTCATGTAATACTTTATATGTGAATGAAAAAATTGTGTGTTGGCCTAAATAAAAAAAGGGGGAATTCATGTGCTGGACTCAAGCCTGATCACTCATGCCCAACGGTATCCTTCTCCTCATCCACAGATTACGTTATTCAGAATTTCTTATAAAAGTGAAGGGTTGACCGTAAAAGGGCTTCTGGCTATTCCAAAAAACAGCGGGAACCGGTTGCTGCCGGGATTTTTGTATTTGCGGGGCGGCATAAAAAAAGTGGGAATGGTGCGGGTCCCCCGAATCATTCAGCTTGCTTCCCAGGGGTTTGTTGTCATGGCCCCTTTTTATCGCGGAAACGAAGGGGGAGAGGGGAGAGAGGACTTTTGCGGTGAAGACCGGCAGGATGCCTTTCATGCCTTTGAAGTTCTTCGGTCTTTATCCGTCGTGGACCCCGGGGAACTTCATATTTTTGGATTCTCCCGCGGCGGGCCGATGGCGTTCTTTACGGCATTGGAGTATCCGGAAGCTCGTTCTGTGGTCATTTGGGGAGGGGTTTCAGATATGGCTCTTACGTATGAAGAACGGGTGGATCTGAGAAAAATGATGAAGCGGGTCATCGGGGGTACACCGGCGAAAGTTCCGGAAGGCTACAGGACAAGATCGCCTGTCCATTATTGTGAAGGACTTACGGTTCCGCTTCTATTGATTCATGGGTGCAAAGATCAAAATGTCAGCATTACCCATTCGACAGTGCTGAAAGAATGCCTGGAGTCAAAGGGGATCGCGGAAACCTGGTTTTATCCTCAGTACACACACCACTTCCCGCCGCAGGAAAACCGGAAAATCACCTTTGCCTTTTGTGAATGGATGAAAACCCGAAATAAAGAAAAGCCGGAGCTGTCACCCTTGTGACGGATCCGGCTCTTTTACGTTCAGGAGGGATTTCATGCTCTTTTCAAAAAGATCCATCTGCAAGTCTGTTTGCATAAAGCCATAATCAGGGTAATCGCAGAAATCGCAATTCCATCCAGAAAGCTAATCATGAACCGGCTGATGTCACCGACGGATGCAACAGGATCAAATTCATCATTTTCGATACCTTTATGAATCACGGAAATAAAAAAACCGCTCCCACAATGGAAGCGGTGCATTATACTATTTTCTTATTATACAAGCGGACCTGCGTCTTTAATTTCGGCAGGAACATTATTGAACTTTGAAAAGTTATCATTAAACTGAGCAGCAAGCTCTTTGGCTTTCAAGACATATTCTTCTGGGTTGTTCCACGTTTTCTTCGGCTGGAGAACCTGATCAGGAACACCGGGGCAGTGAATCGGGATGTTCAATCCAAAGATCGGGTCGGTTACCGTTTCAACAGATTTCAGCTCACCCTGAAGCGCTGCCTGTACCATGGATCTTGTATAGGATAGGTTCATACGCTTACCTGTGCCATATGCCCCTCCGGACCAGCCGGTATTCACAAGGTAAACTTCCACTTCATGGTGATCGATTTTCTCGCCGAGCATTTCTGCATATACGGTTGCCTCGAGCGGCAGGAATGGAGCACCAAAGCAAGTGGAGAACGTAGCCTGAGGGGAAGTAATTCCACGCTCTGTTCCTGCAAGCTTGCTTGTATAACCGGACAGGAAGTGGTACATTGCCTGTTCCTTCGTCAATTTGCTGATTGGAGGCAGCACTCCAAATGCATCAGCTGTCAAAAATATGATAGTGTTCGGGTGTCCCGCAACACTTGGCTGAATGATGTTTGGAATCGCCTGAATCGGATAGGCAGCTCTTGTATTTTCGGTCAATGAACCATCATCATAGTTTCCTTCACGGGTTACATCATCAAGCACCACGTTTTCGAGAACGCTTCCAAACCGGATAGCATCCCAGATTTGCGGCTCTTTTTCCTGAGAGAGGTTGATGGTTTTCGCGTAGCAGCCACCTTCGATATTAAAGACGCCTGTATTGGCCCAGCCGTGCTCGTCGTCTCCGATCAGCGAGCGGTGAGGATCAGCAGAAAGCGTCGTTTTGCCTGTTCCGGATAAGCCGAAGAAAAGGGCAACATCGCCTTCCTGTCCGACATTAGCCGAGCAGTGCATGGAAAGGATTCCTTTTTCGGGAAGGATATAGTTCATAACTGAAAAGATTGATTTTTTGATTTCTCCCGCATATTCCGTGCCGCCAATCAAAACAATCCTTTTCTCAAATGATATAATAATGAATGTTTCTGAGTTTGTGCCGTCAACCTCGGGATCAGCCTGGAACCCGGGAGCGGAGACCACTGTAAATTCCGCGTCCAGTCCTTTTAGCTCTTCAGCTGTGGGGCGGATAAACATTTGCCGTGCGAACAGGTTGTGCCAGGCGAATTCATTCACGACCTGAATGGGAAGGCGGTATGCATGATCAGCGCCAGCAAAGCCCTTAAATACGAAGAGTTCTTCCTGCTGGCCTAAGTAATGAAGCACTTTTTTGTAAAGCTTATCAAATTTTTCTTCATTAAAAGGCTTATTGATTTTGCCCCAGTCTATTTTTCCGCGTGAACTGGCTTCGTCCACGATGAACTTGTCTTCTGGAGAGCGTCCAGTATATTTTCCAGTTGTAGCCCTGAGAGCACCTGTGGAAGATAAAATGGCTTCGTTGCGGAGCAGTGCTTTTTCAACAAGCGTGGGTACTGGCAGATTTTCATGAGTAGCAGCGTTGTTTAAAAGATTATCTAAAGTCGTAGTGGAATCAACCGTATTCATGTTCGCAAAACCGTCCTTTTAAAGAAGTATGTTAATCACCGTTATCATGACTAAATTCGAAATTAGTATAGCACATTGGAATAAATAATGTATACTATTTTATTTAACATTTTACGATTTGGTTCTAAAATCAGGCACTCTGATTTAATCAACTGCGGCAAACATTATTATCAGACAAACCGATTGTAAAAATTCCTTCTAATGCGGAAGGGATGCCTTTACAAGTTGACAGGTTTGTCGAACTGCGCTATTATATTTCGGGAACGGCTACTCTTATTCCGAGTAGGTGGAGGGACAGGCCCTATGAAACCCAGCAACCGACACTTCGAGCCAGAAATTGAAGTGAAAAGGTGCTAACCTGCAAGGTGAACAAACCTTGAAAATAAGAGGTGAAGGCGTAGACATAAGACCTTTTCCCTCGTGTATGATGATTTAGGGAAAGGCTTTTTTTATGTCTCAAAATGGTTTGAACCTGAATATTTTACAAAAACAAAGTATCCATATAGGAATGAGTACCGTATCTTATAAAAAAATTGCTCTATGCGTTATATAGAGAAGGAGGATCTCAATTGTCTAAAAGTCGTCGTCTTTTTACATCTGAATCTGTTACAGAAGGGCATCCGGACAAAATTTGTGACCAAATTTCCGATGCGATCCTGGATGAAATCCTGGCTAACGATCCAAATGCCCGTGTAGCTTGTGAAACATCCGTCACTACCGGCCTTGTACTGGTTGCAGGTGAAATTACTACATCCACATATGTTGATATTCCGAAAGTGGTTCGTGAAACAATCAAAGAAATCGGATATGACCGTGCAAAGTATGGTTTCGACTCTGAAACGTGTGCGGTTTTGACTTCCATTGATGAGCAGTCTGCCGACATCGCAATGGGGGTTGACCAGGCGCTTGAAGCTCGTGAAGGTTCAATGACGGATGAAGAAATTGAAGCCATTGGTGCTGGTGACCAGGGTCTTATGTTTGGCTATGCGAACAACGAAACACCTGAACTTATGCCTCTTCCGATTTCACTCGCACACCGCCTGTCCCGCAGACTGGCAGAAGTGCGCAAAACAGAAGAAGTTCCTTACCTTCGTCCGGATGGAAAAACTCAAGTAACGGTTGAATACGATGAAAATGACAAACCCGTTCGTATTGATACGATTGTTATTTCTACTCAGCATCATCCTGAAATTACCCTTGAGCAAATCCAGGCAGATATTAAAGAACAAGTGATCAAGCCTGTCGTACCGGCAGAATTGATTGACGAAGATACAAAGTACTTCATTAATCCGACTGGCCGTTTTGTAATTGGCGGACCACAAGGAGATGCCGGTTTGACTGGCCGTAAGATCATTGTTGACACATATGGCGGATATGCCCGTCATGGCGGAGGAGCATTCTCCGGAAAAGATGCGACCAAAGTAGACCGTTCTGCTGCCTATGCCGCACGTTACGTTGCGAAAAACATTGTTGCATCAGGTCTCGCTGATAAAGTTGAAGTTCAGCTCGCTTATGCCATCGGTGTGGCACAGCCTGTGTCCATTGCGGTAAACACCTTTGAAACAGGAAAAGTATCAGAAGAGGTACTGGTTGATCTAGTGCGCAAGAACTTTGACCTTCGTCCTGCAGGAATCATTAAAATGCTCGATCTTCGCCGTCCGATTTACAAACAGACAGCGGCGTATGGACATTTTGGCCGTACAGACGTTGAACTTCCTTGGGAAAAAACAGATAAAGCAGAAACACTAAAAGAACAAGCAAACGCGTAAACAGACAAAAAGCCGGTCTTCCATGGGAATCCCCACTGGAATGACCGGCTTTTTTTTATTTTTACAGCGGCAAATCAGGAGGTTTATGCTCCATGGATTTCATGAATACAGGAAGCTTGAGGATTGGTGGCGGATTGAATCCTGAGTGGAAAGCGGGATTTATTTCTTTCACAATCATCAAACGGTTTTCCTGAAGCATATTTTTCATGTAACCCCTCCTGGAAATTATAAATGGTTAGAAACGAGATAAGCATTAACCAAGAAAACAGTGAAGATTCCTGAACTGATTCCGAGCACCATACCTGCAAGGACATCGGTAGGATAATGCAGTCCAAGGTACATCCTGGAGATTCCGACAGAGAAGCCGAGCGGAAGCAGGAGCCAGAGCAGACCCGGGTGGATCAGAGACAGCGGGATAATACAAGAGAAAACCGCTGTTGTATGCCCGGAAGGAAAGGAATGGTCTTTCAGCGGATGGCTGAAGGTTTTTGTACCCGGTATCATGAGGTAAGGGCGCTTGCGGGGATAGCATTTTTTGGAGATGGCCACAGGAATATGGCTGAGAAGGAGAGACAGGAATCCTGCAGCGGCTAACATTCTTTCATTATCAGGTGCGAGGAGCAATACAAGTAAAGTAGTAATGATTGTGGCCGTTGCCCCGCCCAAGTGGGTAATCACATTAAAGTACTTGTCCAGCAAACGATGCTGCAGTCTGCTGTTTACCCATTTGAACACTAAGCATTCTTTTTCATAAATCCAGCCGGTGACTCTCGCCATAAACATCCTCCTGTCTTAAAGCTGATTTCACCTTAAGCATACATATAGAGGATTGTCACAGTTTTAAGGGGATGTGAAGAGTTTGTAAAAATAAAAAACCACTGATTAAACAGCGGTTTTGAACATGACGGTTAGAAAACGGTCTTCCGGTCTCGTTCTTCTTTCAAAATTTCGACAGCCTCCCGGAACCTCATGGAATGGATAATTTCCCGTTCCCTCAAGAAGCGCAGGCCGTCATTGAGATCGGGATCGTCCGACATGTCAATCAGCCATTGATAGGTGGCGCGCGCCTTTTCCTCAGCTGCTATATCTTCATAAAGATCTGCAATCGGATCGCCTTTGGCCTGAATGTAAGAGGCGGTCCATGGAACACCGGCTGCATTATGATAAAACAGGGCACTGTCATGGTTCGCGTAATGTGCATCCAGTCCTGCGTCCCGCATTTGCTGCGGTGTGGCGTCTTTAGTCAGTTTTACAACCATTGTGGCTATCATTTCAAGGTGTGCAAATTCCTCCGTTCCAATATCGGTCAAAAGCCCGATGACCTTGTCGGGAATACTGTACCGCTGATTTAAGTACCGGAGAGCTGCCGCAAGTTCCCCATCCGCCCCGCCGTATTGTTCAATCAAAAATTTGGCGAGCCTGGGGTTACAGGTGCTGACTCTAACCGGGTATTGAAGTTTTTTCTCATAAATCCACATGGTCACCCTCCAATAAGATTACATTTACACTTGCCAGGGCCAAGGACCCTTGTTCCAGTCCCATGGTTTGCCAGAATAGCTGTTTCCGTACTGCTGCATGGGACCGTATTTAGATTCAATGGCTTTTTTCAGTTTTTTCCGCTCATGCGCATAATGATTAAACTGATCAATACTTGCGGTGTCATTTGGATGGGTATCAAGATACAGCGTTAATTCCACCAGCACAAAATCCACAGCCTGCAAATCTTCCAGGAGTCTGTAATAGTCGGCAGGAAGGCTATTTTCCATATGGTTAACTCCTCCGGTCATAAGGGTTTTCATAATAATCGTAGAACGCCGGCCACAGGGTTCCTTTCTGCAATGCCTCCTTAGGAGAAAACTGAGGCAGGTTAGGCGGCTGGAACGTCATGTACAGATGCGGGGGAGTGCGGTAATATTTTTTGCCGATGGGAGGACAAGGATCAAAGGGACTGTGATAAGGGGTATAGGATTTTATCGGTTTCAACAGGTTCACCTCCAAAAAAGGGCTCTTACTACTTTATTGAACGAGAGGCGGGAATATGACTTTCAGGTTTAAGAGCCTTCCGGAGTTTATCCATTTAAATAGGAAATCATCTTGTGGTATGATTTATCCAGAACAAGCATTAACTTAGGTACGGAAAAATTTAAGGGTAATGAAAGGGGAAGCCATGTACGAAGGAATCCATCACGTTTCACTTGCGGTAACTGATTTGAAGAAAGCGTTGTATTTTTATGAAGGAATCTTGGGGTTTAAAGCAGACAAGGAGCGCCCGCAGTTTGGTTTTCCGGGCGTATGGTACAGTTTTGGCACCACACAGCTTCATTTAATCGTAAACCCGCAGGGAAAAGCATTAAGAGGAACTGATGACCTGGACAGCCGGGACGGACATTTTGCTATACGGGTGACTGACATTCCGGGTCTGTTGAAAAGGCTGGATCACTTCAAGGTGCCATATCATGATAAACCGGAGAATAAGACGCCATGGCACCAGGTATATGTATGTGATCCGGACGGTAATTTAATTGAGTTTAACGGAGATCGTCAATCAGATTCAGAAAGCGACTTGTAATACTGTCCTTTTTCTTGATATTCACGGCGGATACGATCCATATCAGCAATATCTTCTTCGTTCAATTCCCGGATTACTTTAGCGGGACGGCCAAATGCCAGCGAACGAGGAGGAATCTTTTTCCCGGGCGGTACCAGGCTGCCGGCGCCGACAAATGCACCTTCACCTATTTCAGCACCATCAAGTACCAAAGAGCCCATTCCGATCAGCGCATTTTTCCGTATGAGGCTGCTATGTAAGATAACACTGTGTCCAACCGTTACCCCGTCTTCAAGGATCAGGGGGCGGTTCGGGCTCTGGTGAAGCACCGAGTTATCCTGAACATTAACACCATTGCCGATAATCGTGGGAGAAACATCTCCGCGTATGGCTGTGTTAAACCAGATGGAACTGTTTTCTCCGATGGTGACATCGCCTGTAATGGTTACATAATCTGCAATAAAGGCGCTTTTTGCAATGACTGGATTTTTTCCATTGTAGGGGTAAATCATACGATCACATCCTGTTTTCATATAAAGTAGGTTTCTAGCTTTTCATTTTATTCTAACAAAGGTTAATTATTTCGAGAAGGGGATGCTGTTATGTGGAAGTGGGAAACTAAGGATGAAGTGAAGGGTGCCGTCATCATGGTCCATGGTGCGGGTGAATACCACGGCCGTTATGAGTGGCTCATTCAGCAGTTTAATGCAGCAGGCTTTCACGTAATAATGGGAGACCTCCCCGGACAGGGAACAACCACCCGCCGCCGCGGGCACATTGATTCTTTCGATGAATACATTGACAAGATTGAAGAATGGATGACTGCGGCGGAACAGTATGGCATGCCTATATTCCTGTTTGGCCACAGCATGGGAGGGCTTGCGTCTATTCGTGCCGCAACGGAAAGGAACTTCAATATAAAAGGCATTATTCTTTCGTCTCCATGCCTGGGGCTCGCTAGCCCGCCAAAAAAGGGAATTGAAACACTTTCCAAGGTGCTCAACAGAGTAGCTCCTTCCATAAAATTTTCGTCCAATCTGGATCCTGTCAACAAAACAAGAAATGAACAGGTTCTTCTGCAGGATGCTTCGGATCCGCTGCTGGTGGAAAAGGTCTCGGTAAGATGGTACAGGGAACTTTTAAATGCCATGAAACAGGCACATCAGGAGACTGGCCGCTTTCCGAACGTGCCGCTTTTGGTCATACAGGGAGGAGACGACAGAATTGTGGATAAATATGCTGTGCGCAATTGGTTTAACCGTCTTGAACTCCATGATAAAATGTATAAAGAATACCCGGGCTTGTACCATGAAGTAATGAATGAGCCGGAACGGGATGATGTTTTTAAATTTGTGAGATCGTATTTAAATCTTCATTTTTGATTTTGGATGATCGCAAGGGGTGGAAATTGGAATGAGTGTACCGAATCAACCTTGGGCATTAATGTATCGCATCTATCGCAATGTTCTGCCCGATGTAGCACTTTTTTTAGAAAAATGGCGGGAAAAAGCAGAGGCCATTCCCAATGAAGAACTCAGGAAACAGGCTCTGATGAGCATTGATACAAAGGAATTCCATTGCCAGGGAGGAGCCATACTTGCGCTTCTGGCTGGTGATCAGCGGCAAAAGGTGATTGAGTTTGTGGTAGCCTATCAGACAATCAGCGACTATTTGGATAATCTCTGCGACCGCAGCACTTCTCTCGACCCAAAAGACTTTGAAGCGCTCCATGAATCTATGATTCACGCGCTGACCCCGGGGGCCGAACGGGAAAATTATTATCGCATGAGAGACGATCAAAATGATGGGGATTACCTTTGGAGCCTGGTTCAGACATGTCAGCGCGTATTAACGGAAATTCCGCATTATTCTTCCATTGCGGATTCACTGCTGGATCTCGCACATTATTATTGTGATTTGCAAATACATAAGCATGTGATGATTGAGGAACGGGTACCAAGGCTGCAGGAGTGGTACCACAGCCACAAGGATTCGCTGCCCGCCATGAGCTGGTATGAATTTTCCGCCTGTACAGGATCGACTCTCGGTATTTTTTGCCTGGTTTCCTATGCATCGCAGAA
This sequence comes from Fictibacillus fluitans, assembly GCF_030418125.1. Classification (GTDB taxonomy): domain Bacteria; phylum Bacillota; class Bacilli; order Bacillales; family Fictibacillaceae; genus Fictibacillus_C; species Fictibacillus_C fluitans. The sequence goes on from NZ_JAUHTR010000012.1 coordinate 47,376, forward strand.
AAGTTTAACCGCCGACCAGGTTCAGATCATTAAAAACGGCTATTTCCCATGGGTTCAAGGTTTACATATTCTGCTTGATTATTTTGTGGACCAGCAGGAGGATGAAGAGGGGGGCGACCTCAACTTTTGCTCCTATTATGAAAACGGGAACCAGCTTCTGGAGCGGTTTGGCCATTTTGTAGAACAGGCTGATGACAGCATTAAGCGGCTGCCGGACAGCAAATTTCATAAGCTCATCAACAGAGGGCTGCTTGGCATTTACCTTGCTGACCAGAAGGTCGACCGCCATCCCGGCATAAAACAGGCGGCCGGCAAAATCATGAAAATGGGCGGGGGAATAACCTATTTCTTTTACATGAACCGAAGATTGATGCAACGACTAAAGCCTTCTATATAAAAAGAACGGAAGCTGCCCGGCAGTTTCCGTTCTTTATCTTTTTTCAATCGCCACAATAAACGGGGGATTGTTTTTTTGATTAATAAATCCGTATTGCAGCACATGGGCTTTTTGCTGATCGAGCTGCCTTGTATACTCCAAAACGGCATCCCGTTCCTTTTTTCCTTGTTCATGGCCATGGTAGATTACCAGTACGGCGATTCCCCCGGTAGCCAGCAGATCAAAAAGCTGTTCCAGCGCTTCGATTGTTGAGTCGCTCTGGGTGACAATCTCCTTATTTCCACCGGGCAAATAGCCCAGATTAAAGATGGCGGCGGCAACCGTTCCGTGGTAGTGTACCGGAATGGCAGATTTCATTGTATGGTGGCCGGCCTGAAAAAGGGTCACATTGTCAAAAGCATGTTCCTCCAGCAGACGTCGGGTGGTGTTTTGAATGGCTAATTCCTGAATGTCGAATCCAAATACCCGGCCGCTTACACCGACCAGCCGGGAGAGGAAAAGCGTATCATTTCCGTTTCCGCATGTGGCATCAATTACTGCACTTCCTTCCGATGCGGCCGTATTGAGCAATGTCCTGGCAAATGGCAGTATTCCTTCCAGATTCATAGGCGCCTCACCGCTTCCACAGAATAATATTTTCCCTGATAACTGTTTCTTCGCTCAAGTTCTCTTTCAATCGCGTTCAGGACTTTCCACTTATTCATGCTCCACATCGGGCCAATCATTAACTCAGGAGGCCCGTCTCCTGTAAGCCGGTGAATCATCATTTCAGGCGGCAGAATCTCAAGCTGGTCACATACGAGGTTAACATACGTCTCGAAGTCAAGAAACTGAAGCATTCCCTTGTCGTATTGCTTGACCATGGGTGTTTTTTTCAACAAGTGAAGCAAATGGATCTTGATGCCTTGTACATCGAGCCTGGCTACTTCTTTTGCTGTTTCCATCATCATTTCCGGAGTTTCCAAGGGAAGCCCGTTAATAATATGGGAGCATACCCGAATATTATGTTGACGGAGCTTTTGCACACCCTCTACATAGGCCGGATAGTCATGAGCGCGATTAATGAGAAGGGCGGTCCGCTCATGGACGGTCTGCAGTCCCAGTTCGACCCACAGGTAGGTCCGTTCATTGAGCTCGGCAAGGTATTCAACCACGTCATCAGGCAGACAGTCAGGGCGGGTGGCTATCGCCAGACCGACCACGTCCTTCTGCTCCAGGATGGACTCAAACATTTCCCGCAGCTTGTCTACGGGAGCATAGGTGTTGGAGAAAGCCTGAAAATAGCCAAGGTACTTGCCTTTTTTCCACTTCCGGTGCATCCGGTCTTTCACGGTATGAAACTGGGTGATTAAATCATCACGGCGGTCTCCGGCAAAATCCCCGGATCCGCTCTGCGAGCAAAAGGTGCAGCCGCCGTATGTTGCCTTTCCATCACGGTTGGGGCAATCAAAGCCGCCATCAAGAGGCACTTTGATAATTTTGTCACCAAAATGGTTTCGTAGATGGGTATTCCATGTATAAAAACGTTTGTCGCCAAAGTGGGCGGGAACGCTATAGTCTGGCAAAATTATTCACTCCTTAACTACAAAAATGCAAAACGTGCACTATATGCCATTTTAGCATGGGAAAGTCCATTCTCCAACATCGGGAGAAACGGGTAGGGGAGACAGCGTTTACAATTGTCAGCAGGCAGAAAAAGCACTACAATACTTAGGGGTATTCTTTTGCTGAAATGGGGGGCTTGAATTGCCAAAGTCACTTTGGCTGCTGGTTATCGGCATGGTTCTGAATGTAACAGGATCAAGTTTTTTGTGGCCGGTGAATACGATTTACATACATGAGCATCTCGGAAAGTCACTGACTGTGGCGGGAATTGTACTCATGATCAATTCGGGAGCCGGGGTGCTGGGCAATTTGTCTGGCGGCCTGCTGTTTGACAGGCTTGGAGGCTACAGGGCCATTCTTGCCGGAGTCTCGATCACCCTTCTGGCTCTAATATTGTTAGTGTTTTATCATACATTTTTGTTTTACGCCCTTCTTCTTGCAGTGATAGGATTTGGAATGGGAATGACTTTTCCTGGTATGTATGCCATGGCGGGAACGGTCTGGAAAGAAGGCGGGCGAAAGGCATTTAACGCCATTTATGTGGCTCAGAATGTGGGAGTGGCGCTGGGAGCAGCCGCTGGCGGACTAGCAGCTTCCATTTCGTTTCAGTGGTCGTTCATTGGAAACGCCGGCCTTTGTGCTGTATTTTTCCTGCTCGTTTTGTTTGGTTTCAAAGAAATGAGCAGCAAAGCGTCAGACGTTGCTCCGGAAACGATCTTGACGCAAAATACGAGAATACAGAACAAGCCTATGTTTACCGGATTGCTCATTTTATGCGCAGGTTATTTGCTGGCATGGGTCTGTTATGTCCAATGGCAGTCCACTATTGCCGTCTTTACTCAGGAAACAGGTATCAGTCTTAGGCTGTACAGTCTGCTCTGGACCGTGAACGGTGCACTGATTGTCCTTTTGCAGCCGGTCCTCACCTATGTACTGAAAAAATGGACCGCTGCCGCGAAATCTCAATTGCTTGCAGGCTATGTCATTTTTATTCTTTCATTTATTATAGTGAGCCAGGCTGCCTCGTTTGCCGGTTTTCTTGGAGCAATGGTGGTTTTAACGATAGGGGAGATGCTGGTTTGGCCTGGGGTTCCATCCATAGCCAACGATCTTGCCCCTGCGGGCAGGGCAGGCTTTTATCAGGGAATCGTGAACAGCACAGCAACAGCAGGACGTATGATCGGTCCATCATTTGGAGGCATTCTTGCTGACACCTGGGGGATGAATGCTGTCTTTATTGCCATTTTTGGCCTGTATTTGGTGAGCATGGCACTGACACAAGTGTACGACAGAAAGATCGCCGTTCATGATCTTTCACAGAAAAAGACCGTTTGAAATAAGGAGAGTTGAATGGAAAATTTCATGGCTTTTAATTTTCAGGAACTGCCGTTTGTCATCATATCATTGGTTTTCGCTTTTACCATTCACGAATTTGCCCACGCGTTTACCGCTTATTTATGCGGTGATCCGACAGCTAAGAATCAGGGCCGGCTGACCCTTTCGCCCATTGCTCATCTTGACCCTGTCGGCACCATTCTCTTGCTGATTGCCGGGTTTGGCTGGGCAAGGCCGGTTCCGGTTGACCGCCGCAATTTCAAGCGTCCTCACTTATATGGCATTCTTGTTTCGATTGCCGGGCCGCTGAGCAATATACTCCTTGCGGTTGTTGGCATCATTGTTTTTTATTCGCTTTTTACAACCGGCGTCGTCGACGGTGTATCGGAAAAAGGGATTGATTTTATCGACAAGCTGATAAACATGCTTGTGTATTTAAACGTCTTGCTGTTTGTCTTTAACCTGCTTCCTGTCCCGCCGCTTGACGGATACAGGGTTCTCGAAGACCTGGCACCGGACAGAATCCGGGCCAAGATGATGAAATACGAGCATTTTGGTGTCATTCTTTTTCTGGTCCTGGTTTTAACCCCGCTCGACCGTTACACGATCTACCCGATTTTCAATACCATCGTGCCTGCAGTTGCCAATGCGGTGGATAACTGGATCCGTCCTTTCTTTGAATCTGGTATATAACTAGGAAAATAGGGCTAAGCTACACTTGACAATTTGCCTTGGTATTCATACAATACAAGTTAAATATGGTAAATTACGATGATAAGGACTAGTAAAAAAGCAGAAGGAAGCAGAGAGTTGACGGATGGTGCAAGTCAACGCCCTAACCTTTTTGAACTCGCCTTGTAGTTGCGGAAGTGACAAGTAGCTTTTGCCGTGCAGCCCGCGTTAAGGGTCCAATGAGAGAGCGTGGCAAGTGTGCACGTTAATGTGGGTGGTACCGCGGCAGGTTAATTAAGTATGCACAACCTTTCGTCCCTGAATGAGTTTTAGGGGCGGAAGGTTTTTTATTTTTCCTTTATTACTTTAAAGGATGAATGTAAGTGACAGGGAGGAAGAGACAGTATGCATTACGATCATCGAAAGATCGAGCCAAAATGGCAGCACTATTGGGAAAACAATAAAACATTTAAAACCGAAGAGGATTATTCCAAACAGAAATTTTACGCTTTGGATATGTTTCCTTATCCATCGGGTGCAGGACTTCATGTTGGTCACCCGGAAGGCTATACAGCGACCGATATTCTTTCACGCATGAAGCGGATGCAGGATTACAATGTACTCCATCCGATGGGATGGGACGCGTTCGGATTGCCCGCCGAGCAGTATGCACTCGATACGGGGAATGATCCGGCGGAGTTCACCGAAAAGAACATTAATACCTTCCGCAGGCAGATTAAAGAACTTGGCTTCTCTTATGACTGGGACCGTGAAGTCAACACAACAGATCCTGAGTATTACAAGTGGACGCAATGGATTTTTATCCAGCTGTATAAAAAAGGACTCGCTTACGTAGATGAAGTACCTGTGAACTGGTGTGAAGCACTGGGCACAGTCCTTGCGAATGAAGAAGTCATCGATGGAAAAAGCGAACGCGGAGGCCATCCGGTTGTAAGGAAGCCGATGAGACAGTGGATGCTTAAAATTACTGCCTATGCCGACCGCCTTCTTGAAGATTTGGAAGAGCTGGATTGGCCGGAAAGCCTGAAGGAAATGCAGCGCAACTGGATCGGCCGTTCGGAAGGTGCTGAAGTTCACTTTGACATCGACGGACATGACAAGCAAGTTAAGGTGTTCACCACCCGTCCGGATACTTTGTTCGGAGCGACCTATCTTGTGCTTGCTCCAGAGCATTCCTATGTGAACGAGATTACTGCAGAAGCTCAAAAGCAGGCTGTTGAACAATACAAAAATGATGTGGCTACAAAGTCCGACCTTGAGCGCACCGAGCTTTCCAAAGAAAAAACAGGTGTCTTCACCGGTGCTTATGCTGTTAACCCGGTGAATGGCAAAAAGGTGCCAATCTGGATCGCAGACTATGTGCTGGCAACCTATGGTACGGGTGCTATTATGGCTGTCCCGGGGCATGACGAGCGAGACCATGAATTTGCCATGAAATTTGAATTGCCAATCATTGAAGTTGTAGAAGGCGGAGATGTAAGCAAAGAAGCATACGCAGGTGACGGGAAGCATGTAAATTCTGATTTCCTGGATGGTCTTGATAAGATAGAAGCCATTGAAAAGATCAACAGCTGGCTTGAAGAAAATAAAAAGGGTGAAAAGAAAATCACCTACCGTTTGCGTGACTGGCTGTTCTCCCGCCAGCGTTACTGGGGTGAACCGATCCCGATTATCCTTTGGGAAGACGGTACAATGACGCATGTTGCGGAAGAAGAACTTCCTTTACGACTTCCGGTGGTGGAAGAAATCAAACCATCAGGAACAGGAGAATCCCCGCTTGCCAACGTTGCAGACTGGGTGAATGTCGTGGATCCTGAAACCGGCAAAAAGGGACGCCGGGAAACCAATACAATGCCGCAATGGGCAGGAAGCTGCTGGTACTATTTGCGTTACATCGATCCGAAAAACAGCGAGGCAATTGCTGATCCGAAGAAAATTCAGCACTGGCTGCCGGTTGATATTTATATCGGCGGTGCAGAGCATGCGGTACTTCACTTGCTGTATGCGCGTTTCTGGCACAAAGTTCTTTATGATTTGGGCATAGTTTCGACAAAAGAACCGTTTCAGAAGTTGTTCAACCAGGGAATGATTCTTGGGGAGAACAATGAAAAAATGAGCAAATCCAAAGGCAATGTGGTAAATCCGGATGAAATCGTAGTTTCTCACGGTGCGGATACACTCCGTATGTACGAAATGTTTATGGGGCCGCTTGATGCTTCCATCGCATGGAGCACAACAGGCCTTGATGGATCCCGCCGTTTCCTTGACCGTGTCTGGCGCCTGTTTGTCGCAGACAATGGAGAGCTTAACCCTGCGATCACCGATGAGCAGGGAACAGATGCTTTTGAACGTGTATATCATCAGACTGTGAAAAAGATTACGGAGGATTTTGAAGGACTTCGGTTTAACACCGGCATTTCCCAATTGATGGTGTTCGTCAATGAAGCCAACAAGCAAAAAATTCTTCCGAAATATGCGATGGAAGGCTTTGTGAAGCTTCTCTCCCCGATTGCTCCGCACATTACAGAGGAGCTGTGGGAAAAGCTCGGACACACCGGGACCATTTCTTATGAAGCCTGGCCTGTCTGGGATGAAGCCAAATTGGTGGATAAAGAGGTCGAGATTGTGGTACAAATCAACGGTAAAGTAAAAGCTAAACTAAGCGTACCGGCTGATATTACACGGGAAGACATGGAGCAGGTAGCGATGGAAAGTGATGCGGTCCAAAGCAGCATTGAAGGAAAAACGGTCCGCAAGGTGATTGCGGTGCCTGGCAAGCTCGTGAATATCGTTGCCAATTAATCCATAAAGAGGTGAAATGAAATGGAAGAGCATATTGAAACGGTTACTCCGGAAGAGGTTAAAGCCAAGCTGAAAAACGGTGAGACCATTTCCCTTATCGATGTCCGTGAGGATGAAGAAGTAGCTGCGGGTAAGATTCCTGAAGCGAAGCACATCAAAATGATGGAGATCCCTGACCGTTTAGACGAAATTAACAAGGACGAAGAACATATCATTATCTGCCGTTCAGGTAAGCGAAGCGAGAATGTATCTTACTTTCTCCAGGACCATGGATATAAAGTGAAAAACATGGCCGGCGGCATGATGGCTTATGAAAGAGACTCCGAGTAAAATAAGAACCGGCTGTGTGAAAATGCGCAGCCGGTTTTTCTTTGTCTTGCTTTAAACTGCAAAACTAGAGGGATTTTTACAAAGGATTCGACGAAACCGTGGTGGAATTAGTAAGACAGGAGGTGGGGTATGCTAAAGATAAGATTATTTGATGAAGAACATGAAGAAGACCTGGAAGGTGCGGTTAATGCTTTTCTGGAGAATATTCCTGAATCCCATATCAAAGATGTTAAGTACCAGGTTTCCATCAGTGACAGTCTGAGGTCAGAAGAGGAACCGACCATATACTCCTATTCCATAATGGTAGTTTACAGCGAATAAACAAAAAAGGCTGAGAGGCAAGTGTTTTTCACTTCCTCTCAGCCTATTTATGTTACAGCAGAGCAGCGTTCGTACCGGCCAGATGCCCGGTGACAAATGCAACGGTGATGTTGAATCCTCCGGTATATCCGTGGAGGTCCAGTACTTCACCGCAGAAATACAAACCCTTCATCTTTTTGGAAGCCATGCTTTTCGGCTCGATTTCCTTAATCGATACGCCTCCGCCGGTAACAAAAGCTTTTTCAATAGAAAGCGTTCCGTTCACCTCTAATGGGAACCGTTTAAACAGTGAAGTGAGCTTCCGCAGACTTTGCTTGTTCACATGCTCGCCGGTGACCTCAGGCGGTATTTCCGCTTCTTCCAGCAAAAACAGGAGATACCGTTCGGCAAGAAACCCTTTTAAAACATTTTTTATTGCCTTTTTTGGATCATTTTTCAAAAGGTTGTTTACTTGCTGAAACAGTTCCTCTTCATTTTGATCGGGAAAGGCATCGATGCTCATAGAAATGGTCTTCGCATTAAACTTTTTGAGAGCTTTTACTACATATTGGCTCGACCTGAGAACAGCGGGCCCCGAAATGCCGAAGTGGGTAAAAATCATGTCGCCTTTATGAGCTTTGATCAGCTTGCCCTTTGGATTCCAGACAGACAGCTCTGCCTGGCGGAGTGACAGTCCCTGAAGGGTTTTTGATTTAATAAAGGGCTCGGAAGAGGTGATGGGAACCTCTGTCGGATAAAGCTCAGTGATGGTATGGCCGGCTTTTTTTGCCCATGCATATCCATCCCCGGTTGATCCGGTATGCGGTACCGATTTTCCTCCGACGGCAATGATCACGGCCTTGGCGGGTATGACGGTGCCGTTTTTCAAAACGACTTCTTTTACCTCTTCGTCCGCATAGTTGATGGTTTCGACTGGCGCGTTGGTCCAGATTTTCACACCGAGGGATTCAATTTTCTGTAACAAGGCCGCAACCACATCGCCTGCCTTATTGCTGACAGGAAACATTCTGCCATTGTCTTCTTCTTTTAACGCAATGCCCAGTCCCTCAAAAAAAGAAATAATATTCTCGTTATTAAAGATGGAAAATGCACTGTATAAAAAACGCCCGTTTCCGGGAATGTGTTTGATGATTTCATCAATGGGCAGCCTGTTGGTGACGTTGCACCGTCCTCCGCCTGAAATGGCAAGCTTCCTGCCAAGCTTTTCCCCTTTATCGATGAGCAGTACTTTTCTGCCCTTTGATGCTGCTGCGGCTGAAGCCATGAGTCCTGATGGCCCTCCGCCGATGACAACCACATCATATTTCATGTTTGCACCTGCTTCCTTTTCTGCCAGGCTTTTAAACCGGGTCTTGTAAAACACGTTCATTTCATACAATCAAAAAGATACCATAAATTTTATCAAATTAAAAATTCTGTTTCATTTGATCGCTTGTGTTACAATACTAATGTTGTTTTAAGAGATCACATTAAAAGATTGCATAGTTGCAGCATTTAATAGTAGGAGATGGATTCATGTCTCGGTTATTGCGAGGAACGTTAATATTAACAGCAGCAACATTTTTTTCAAAGTTTATCGGTATGCTATACATTATCCCTTTCAATGCACTTGTCGGCACGAAGGGGCTTGCGTTATATGGATATGCCTATAATCCCTATACGGTGCTGTTAAGCATTGCAACGATGGGAGTTCCGCTGGCTGTTTCAAAGTTTGTATCGAAGTATAATACGCTCGGAGATTATGAGACCGGAAGAAGATTATTAAAATCGGGACTTTGGATCATGAGCGCCACCGGCTTTGTTGCTTTTCTGATACTGTACTTCATGGCTCCCGGACTTGCGTCAAATATTCTGGGAAAACACGACGGAGTCGGTAATTCGGTCGAGGACATCACGTTTGTAATCCGGATGGTAAGTACCGCCCTGATTTTTGTTCCTTCCATGAGCTTGATCAGAGGGTACTTTCAAGGGTTTCAATCCATGGGGCCTACTGCTGTTTCGCAGGTGATTGAACAAATTGTCCGTATTTTGTTTATTTTGATTGCCAGCTACATCGTCATTAAAGTAATGCATGGCGATTTAACCACCGCTGTCGGACTTGCTACGTTTGCGGCTACAGTCGGTGCAGTCGGCGGTTTGCTTGTTCTGATCTGGTACTGGAACCGCAGACGGCCTTATCTGAAAAAACTGTATGAAGAATCCACGGTTGAATCCACGGTGTCGCTGCCTGCGATTTATAAAGAAATCGTCTCGTATGCCATTCCATTTGTAGCGGTAGGGCTTGCCATACCACTATATAAAAATATTGATCAGTTTACCGTAGTTAATACACTGCAAAACGCGGGATACACCCTGAAAAAAGCAGAAGCTGTGTTTGCGATGGTCACCCAGACTTCCCACCAGCTGGTCATGATTCCGGTGTCGCTTGCTACCGCCTTTGCATTGACGCTGATTCCGGTGATCACGAAGTCTTATACAGAAGGTGACCGGGAAAACCTGAACAAGCAGATCACTCAGGCCTTCCAAATCACCCTGTTCCTGACGGTGCCGGCGGCTATCGGGCTTTCGGCCCTTGCCTATCCGGCGTATGGTACGCTCTTTACCCTGGGGGACATCAAGCTTGGAGGACAGATTCTCGAATGGTATTCTCTGTCCGGAATCTGGTTCGCCATGTTTACTGTGACAGCAGCAGTAATGCAGGGCCTTAACCGGCAAAAATTTGCGCTTTTCAGCATGCTTGTAGGAATTCTGTTTAAGCTGTCGCTGAATATACCGCTCGTTCTTTTATGGAAGGGAGTCGGATCCGTCATTGCCACTAATATTGGCTATACGGTCTCCATTTTAATTAACCTGTATGTCATCAAGAAATACGGGGAGTTTTCTTATAAGTGGGTCATTCGGCGCTCCATCCTGATTCTTGCTTTTGGTTTGGTCATGGCTGCTGCTGTCGTTTATCTGGTAAAAGCTCCGATTGAACAATCATTTGATGGTGTTTATACAAAAGCAAGAGGCGTTATCGTGCTGGCTGCAGGTATCATTTCGGGAGGACTTGTTTATTTCTTCCTCGCTTACCGTTCAGGCCTGATTGGCCTTATACTGGGACAGAGGTTCAAATTCCTGAAACGGAAAAATCAAAAAGCCACATAGAAAGAAGGTCCTGTAACAGGACCTTCTTTCTGCAGTGATGGCTTTGTGGGTCGTGCTGTTTGCTAAACTCCGGGAATTCACTTGGGATTGACTTTTTGTTCATCATACCATTTTAATTGGTTGCCGATACTATATCCCTGCAGGGGTACTTCAAATTGGTATCCCACACGGCTGAGCGCAGGCTGAAGATGCTCGCGATATACCCAGCCGCCATGGAGGAAAACCGTGGTTTCTTCCGGTTTTTCATGAGTGAGCAGTTCATCAATGACCTTACGTGCCCATTCCTGCTTTTGTTTGGATGAGAAATTTTTAATGGAAACATTATAAGGCTCAATCTCCTCATCCTGAGTAAGAAACCCTTCTTTTGCACTGTAAAAATAAAAGGCATCATAATGTTCCTTTGCATAATGAACAGATTTCGTAAAGAGTGGGCTTATGTATAATTCAATCGCAGTTGCGGGATGGTTCAGTTTTTTTCTGGCAGTAGCCAGCAGGCCAATTTTCCGCTTCATCACATAATCTCCTCCTATAGTACTAAAATACCCGCATTTAATAATTATAAAGCAAAAATTTCAAATTATATAGGAAAATATACTTATGAAAAGAAAAGAGGTATAGCCATGATTCGCATTGATAAATTATTAGCCAATATGGGATTTGGAAGCCGGAAAGAAGTAAAACAGTTATTGAAATCAGGTGCTGTTAACGTGGATGAAACAGTTGTGAAAGACAGTAAAACAAAAGTGGATCCAAACGGACAAAAGGTGACCGTTCATGGTGAGGAAGTGATTTATCAGGAAACCATCTATCTGATGATGAACAAACCTCCTGGGGTCATTTCTGCAACGGAAGACCGTGCTCAAGAGACAGTAATTGACCTTCTGGAGGAGAAGGACAGGGTTCTTTCTCCATTTCCGGTGGGCCGGCTGGACAAAGATACAGAAGGCCTGCTCATACTTACGAATGACGGACAATTGTCCCACTCGCTTTTATCCCCTAAAAAGCATGTACCTAAAACCTATTTTGCAAAAATTGACGGCTTTGTTACCGAGGAAGATGCAGAAGCCTTCAAACAGGGTGTTACGCTGGAGGATGGCTACCTCACCAAGCCCGGGGAACTTGTTATTCTCCATTCCGGAGAGAATTCCGAAATTCAGCTTACCATTACAGAAGGCAAGTTTCATCAGGTAAAACGGATGTTTGAGGCAGTCGGGAAAAAAGTAACCTACCTGCAACGGATACGGATGGGCAATCTTGATCTCGATGAAGAATTGAAATTGGGAGAATACAGAGTATTGACGGAGGACGAATTGGACCGGCTGCAGGACGGAGAGGTTTTTTCTCGCTGATATTGGGGTAAAGCCTCCAAAAGGAGGAATGTTTCATGCTTATAAAAGGAACAGATTTGCTCGACAAAAAAGTCCGTCATGCACAAGCCAATGAAGATCATATTGAATTGAATGGCATTCTTCTAAATAAATATGACTTTTCCCTGTGTTATCTTACATTTGAGGAGGCCGTTCCTGCAGATGCTGGTAATGAGAAGTCATTTGAGGCTGTCGACAGGAGTGTCCTGGATATGCAGGCAGCGACAAGCGGAATCGGTTCACAGAGTACACCATTAAGCGGAACAGGATATCCTGTTGCCACCAAAACAACAATAAAAGAAACATACTATATTCCGTGGCATGAGATTGTTTCACTGGATGACGATATCGTCTATCAGGGGAATGAACGGCAGCTGCAAGAGCCGGAAGAATGTATGGAATCCACCCTATTTAAGGGTTGGACATTGGAAACCATTGACGGAGACAAAATCGGTAAAATTCAAGATTTGATTCTCGATACCATTGCAAAGAAGGCAGTAGCTCTAGAAGTTACCGAGGGCTTTTGGTCCAAGCTGATGGGGGAAGGCAACAAGTATATGCCCATTGCGGGAGAGCCGAACTATGCAGAGGAAAAATGGATTGTTGAAACAGAACTCAAGGATCACCTGGTAAATTCCAAAGAAGAAATTCAGCCGATATTTTAAAAATTCGCAACAAAAACCCCTGTCCACTTCCGGCAGGGGTTAACTTATGGATGCAAGAAACGGATTCTCTTGCTTAAGATACTTTTACTTTTTTTGAGGTCGCCTGCCACAATCCGCGGCTCGGGCTTGTTACCAGGTTGTTATACGCCAATACATTTAAGTCTCTCTGGATCGTACGCTGCGTAGTTCCAAATTCTTCAACCAATTCTCGTGTTGTAACAGTCCCTTTCTTTTTGATAAAAAGATACATGGATTTTACACGGTTCAACATACGGTTAGTTGAAGGACTCAAAAAACCACTCCCTATACAGTATTGTTGGTTCATAATAAATTATAGTGATAGTTCATTAATTTATTATGATGAATTGTTTAAGTTTTCTTTAAATACGAGAATGAACATAAAAAGCGAAGACTCCACTTTAGGTTCTTCGCTGCTTGGCCATGATCTTAAGTATCATGTTTCTCTATATCTCGGATGATTGGCGGCTTTGCAGCATAGAATGGGCACTGTTTCAGTTACAAAAAACAGGCATTCATTTGTACGAATATAACAACCACACCTCCTATTTACGCGATATTATACTTCAATTTTCGAAAAAAAGCAAGCAAATAAGCTCTTTTCCGAACGTTTTTTAATATATTTTCATTTTTTTGATCCAATCGGCTAAAATAGAAGAAGGTTTTGACCATTATAAGGATGAACCATCCGGAAATGGTAAATCATACATATAGATCCAGAAGAAAGGTGAACCATCTATGAACCCAATAAATTGGAAAAAAGAAGTCGAGAAAAGAAAAGATTCTTTTTTGAAAGATACACAGGGACTTCTTCAAATCAGAAGTGTCCTTGATGAAGGAAAAGGAACAAAGAATGCGCCGTTTGGTCCTGAAATTGCGGCTGCTTTGGACTACATGCTTAAGCTGGGGGAAGACGGGGGCATGACTGTCAAAAATGTGGATGGATTCGCCGGCCATATTGAAATGGGGGAAGGGAAGGAACTGATTGGGGTTCTCGGCCATTTGGACGTTGTCCCTGAAGGCGACGGCTGGAGTGTGGATCCTTATGGAGGAGAAATCAAGGATGGCAAGATTTTTGCCAGAGGAGCCATCGATGACAAAGGCCCTACAATGGCGGCATGGTACGGAATGAAAATCGTTAAAGAATTAAATCTCCCATTATCCAAACGCGTCAGGCTGATTCTTGGAACGGACGAAGAAAGTCAGTGGAGATGTGTCGAGCATTATTTTAAGCAGGAAGAAATGCCTTCTGCCGGTTTTGCTCCAGATGCGGATTTTCCAATCATTCATGCAGAAAAAGGCATGATGAATGTAACAATGCAGCAAAAAAAACGTAATAAAGAGGAAGAGCCAAACGCTGTTTTGCAATCCTTTAAGTCGGGTTTGCGCCTGAATATGGTTCCAGACCGGGCGGAAGCTGAGCTGAAATTACGGGAAAAATGGAACGAACGTTTTCAGGATTTTTTAAGCGAAAACCACTTAACGGGCGAAATAGAGGAAGAGGGGGACGTGCATCACTTTTATCTGACGGGGAAATCCGCACACGGCAGTACTCCTGATTTTGGAGTGAATGCGGGGGTTATGCTTGCAAGCTTCCTGTCTCAACTTCCTCTGGATGGACAAGGGCTTTCTTTCGTCCACTTCATTAATGAACATCTGAAGGAAAGCACGGGAGAAAAGTTAGGAATCAAGGCGGAAGATGAAGTAAGCGGGGCACTGACCGTAAACCCCGGGGTGTTCAGCTATACCAGCGAATGTGGAGGTTCCATCGGTCTGAATATCCGTTACCCTGTAAAACACTCGGGTGATGCCGTACAAATGACTCTTGGAACATTGGCGGAAAGAGAAGGATTTACGATTGAGGTTACCAAGCACACAACTCCTCATTTTGTGGATGAACAGCATATCGTTGTACAAACGCTGAAAAAGGTATACGAAGATCAGACGGGACGCACGGGGAAACCGATTGCCATAGGGGGAGGAACGTATGCCCGATCGCTTGAAGCCGGAGTAGCGTTCGGTGCTTTGTTCCCCGGAAGGGAAGACGTAGCCCACCAGAAGGATGAATATATGTTTCTGGAGGATTTGTTCAGTGCTGCGGCCATCTATGCAGAGGCCATTTATGAACTGGCTAAATAAAAAGGCAGCTGAAAGTGAAAAAGGTGGCCATCCCGCTTGATGCGAATGATGGCCACCTTTGCTGTGTATATTAAAATTGAAACAAATCAGAGGACAGATAGCGTTCTCCTGAATCACATGTCATGCAAACAACAATATCGTCCTTGGAAAGTTTTTTTGCCACCTCAATAGCTCCGTGAACGGCAGCTCCGGATGAAGGGCCGACCAGAATACCTTCTTCTGCCGCAAGCCTTCTCACAGCTGTATAGGCCGGTTCATCTTCCACCCTGATAATTTCATCGTACACCTTTTGATTGAGGATAGGAGGGATGAAACCCGGGCTGGTTCCGACAAGCTTATGTTTTCCCGGCTTTCCTCCGGACAATACAGGCGATCCTGCTGGCTCAACCACGTGTACGGTCATTTCAGGAAAAGCCTCTTTTAATGTTTCGCCAGTACCGGTGATGGTACCGCCTGTACCTGCGGGAGCGATGAAGGCACTTAACGGCTTATCAAGTTCTTTCATCGCCTCAATAATTTCAACGGCGGTTGTGGTACGGTGCGCATCGGGATTGGCTTCATTTTCAAATTGCATCGGCATGAAGCTTGTATCCGGGTTGGCCGCCAGCAATTCTCTTGCCTTGTTAATGGCACCCGGCATCTTTTCCTCTCCCGGAGTAAGAACAACTTTCGCTCCATACGCTTTCAAAAGGTTGATTCGTTCCGCCGTCATGGTATCCGGCATTACAATGATCGATTTATATCCTCTGGCTGCAGCATTCATGGCTAATCCGATCCCTGTGTTGCCGGAGGTCGGCTCAATAATCGTATCTCCGGGTTTTAACTGTCCCGATTGCTCAGCCTGAACCAGCATATGATATGCCGCCCTGTCCTTCAGGCTTCGGCTTGGATTATAGAATTCGAGTTTGACATAAACAGCTGCTCCTTCTGGATCGGGCAGGCGGTTTAAACGGACAAGAGGGGTGTCTCCGATCAGGTCCGCGATGTTTTGAACAACTTTCATTGGTTTGCACATCCCTGTCTTTTACTGATTATTATGTGTAAAAGTATATCAAATGAAGCTTTTAAATGAAAATCTTCCGGCTTTGTGGGGCTTAGGCGCCTTCTTTTTGGTAAGATTAAACTAATTCCTGATAATGGAGATGGTACTTTTGAACAGACACATTTTTGCGGCGGTCCCTCTTCCTGTACATATAAAAAATGCCATTCATGATACTGCAGGTGGTTTAGAAAATAAGGTCCCTTTTAAGCAGTGGGTTCATCCGGATGATCTGCATATCACCCTGTCCTTCCTTGGACAGGCAGAGATAACTAAAGTACGTCCCTTGAAAGAAATCTTGCACGGGGAACTGCTGGACATTCCTGCCTTTACGCTGACTCTTTCTGATCCCGGCTTTTTTGGAAAAAAACAGCAGCCCCGTATTTTCTGGCTTGGTGTTGAGAAAGAGCCGGCCTTAATTGAACTTCAAAAAAAAGTGCACCATTCCTGCGAACAGGCAGGTTTTACACTGGAATCAAGGGCCTATTCCCCTCACGTCACCCTCGCTAAACGGTGGAAGGACCCTGATTCTACGATTAATGAAGTATTTGACGGGCAGGAGCTGTCTTCATTGTCGGGCCGGTCTTTTGATGTGAATGCGATCGTGCTTTACGAAACCCACCTGGATCAGGTTCCTAAATATAAAGTGATAGAAAAGATACCTCTTAAAGGGGAACTCCCTGATTCATGAAAAAAGAGTGCTTTTTTATAATTAATGCAAAAAGCAATAAAGCGAGAAAAGCCTGGGATGCCGTAAAGGAGATCCTTGCTGCAGAAGGAGTTCCTTACCGCGCTTTTTTCACAAACGGCAAAGGGGACGCCAAAAAGCTTGCGGAAACGGTTCAAAGCATCCATGGTAATCAGGCACAAGCCATCATTGCGGTCGGCGGAGACGGAACCATTCATGAGGTGGTTAACGGGCTAAACAACAAGGATATACCGGTTGGGTTTTTGCCGTGCGGTTCGGGCAATGATATTACCCGCGGGCTGGGAATTCGGAATAAGGAACATATGGACTCATTTATCAAGCATCGTTTAAGCTCTGAAAAAAGTGAGCGGAAAATGGATGTGGGATATTTGAAGAGTGCCGGTATCGGCAAGTTCGAAAAAAGGTTTGTAAGTGTTGCGGGAATCGGATTCGATGGGGAAGTAACGAGATTGACGAACATCTCCTGGTATAAAGACTGGCTCCAGCGGGTCGGGCTCGGAGGCTTTTCCTATACCATCAGCACGCTGCGGCTGCTTTTCTCATACCAGCCAGGGGATGTGACACTTAAGCTCGACGGAAGAACCTATGAATTTAACTCTGTGTGGCTGATTGCAGCCGGCAATTTGCCTTTTTACGGAGGCGGGATGAAAATCTGTCCTTCAGCTAATCCTTATGATGGAAAACTGGAAATCTGCATTGTACATAATTTAAGTCCTTATCAATTGCTGATCCTTTTTTTTACTGTTTTTTTCGGCCGCCACATAAAGAAAAAAGGGGTCACCATGCTTACCGGCACCGAACTCAGCATTGTCAGCAAGACACCTCTTACTGTCCAGGCCGACGGGGAAGTTATTGGCTCTACGCCTTTGGAGTGCAGGGTGCTCCCTTCCATGCTGACGATAAAGGTGTAGTTCCGTATAAAGTTTCAAAAGCCAATTCTGTTTTTTATATCTTTGGATAAAATAATAAGAGAGTATGGTTTCAAGCAGGCTGGTTTAAAGGTAAATAACAAGCATGAGCAGGTAATACATAAACGCCGCAATTATTCTGTAAAGCCATGGTTGAAACTGGGGGTGCAGTATACTGGACACAGAAAACAGAACGATTAATACAGATCAAATCGAAGCTTACCTGGATACCTTCACGATGATTACCCTTGTAATATTTACCGAGGTGTCAAGGGAAGCACAATTTGAAGTGACAGATAATGAAAGGGGTTACCCGCTCAAAAAGATCTCGGAACAGCGGCTGGAGGATCGTCTTCTCTTTCATATGGTGCTTGATGAGAAAATCCCCCTTTACCGCGACTATTGGGTGGTTTGCCCGGACGGCAGCAGGATTCCCCTCAAAACAGGCGCTGTTGTAAGAACGGGTGAGTTTGACGAATTATATGCGTACGACAAGCGTGATTTGGGAGCCGTTTATTCACCCGGGCAGACCGTATTCAAATTATGGGCGCCGACGGCTTCCTCTGTCCGCTTAAAGCTGTTTACCAATTCAAGTACAGCTTTTGAATACTCCATGAACAGGGAGGAAAAGGGTGTTTGGACCGCAGTGCTTGAAGGGGATCATCATCTGCATGAGTATACCTACCTCGTTCGTGTAAATCACAGTGTGAATGAAGCGGTCGATCCCTATGCGAAAGCTGTTACGGTCAATGGAACCAGGGGAGTAATAGTGGATATGAATAAAACCCATCCTCCGGGGTGGGACGAAACCCCTGACCTTCCTCAGATTAATAAAACAGACAGCATTATTTACGAGCTGCATGTCCGGGATTTTTCCATTCATCCATTAAGCGGGATTCAATACAAAGGAAAGTTTAAGGGACTTACAGAAAGCGGGACCACAGTCCCCGGTCCATACAGTACAGGTCTTGACTATTTAACATCACTCGGGATCACTCACGTGCAAATTTTGCCTGTTAACGACTATGGCAGCATTGACGAATTAAAAGCCGATACCGAGTACAACTGGGGGTACGACCCCTTGCACTTCAATGTACCTGAAGGATCATATGCCACAGACCCGGCTGATCCGGTAACAAGAATCAGAGAGTTTAAATCACTGGTCTCAGCCCTTCATCATAAAGGGCTTCGTGTGATTATGGACGTCGTATATAATCATGTGTTTATCCGTGAAACGTCTGACTTTGAAAAAATTGTCCCCGGCTACTATTTCAGGTTTGATTACGGCGGAAATCCGGTGAATGGGACGGGTGTGGGAAATGATACCGCATCTGAGCGGTATATGATGAGAAAGTTTATCCTGGACTCGGTTCTTTTTTGGAGAAGTGAATATCAGGTGGATGGCTTTCGTTTCGATTTGATGGGCATCCATGATATTGATACAATGAACCTCCTGTATACCGAGCTGTCTTCCATAGACCCGTCCATCTTCCTGCTCGGGGAAGGATGGAAGATGAACACTTGGCTTGATGAAGATCAAAAAGCCTGTATTGACGCTGCTGTTCGGATGCCTGGAATTTCTTTTTTTAATGACCGTTTTCGTGATCATGTGAAAGGCAACATATTTAACGAAGCCCAGGGAGGCTTTATCAACGGGAATACAGCCATGCTGAACGGGCTGTATGAAAATGTTTCCGGCAACAGCGGTGATCAAGGCCTGTTTAATACACCGGGCCAAAGCATTAATTATATTGAATGCCATGATAACCATACATTATGGGACCGTTTGAAAATCCTTCATCCACAGGAGGACGAATCTATTCTTCGCAGGCGCCATTTACTTGGTACCGCCCTGGCCCTATTTTCGCAGGGAGTCCCCTTTATTCATGCAGGGCAGGAATTTTTCCGTACAAAGCAGGGAGATGGCAACAGTTACCGTTCGGGAGATCTTATTAATCGTCTGGATTGGGAGCGGAGGGCGAAGTTTGCTGCGGATGTACAATATGTTCAGGAGCTCATTCGGATCAGACAGCGTCATCCGGCATTTCGAATGAATCATCCCGGTGACATTGCCGCTCATGTATCCATGGTTGGCGATCTGCCTGATGGCGTGTTTGGGGTTATTCTTAAAAGGGTGGGTAAGATGGATACATGGCAGGATATCGTTCTCTTTTTCAACGGCCATCTTGAAGAAAAAAATGTGGCTCTTCCAGAACCGAAAAAATGGCGGGTTGTCGCTGAAGACATGGAAGTAAAAGAGGATGGGCTGTATGAGACAGAGACAGGAAAACTGCTGCTGCCTCCTCTTGGATTTACTATGGCTGTACAGCATTCATTGTAAAAACCTGAGAAAACGCGGAAAGGTCATATAAATATGTACGAATTTTCATGAGGCTGTGTTAAAATAATGTATTCGTAGAGGTTTTTATTAATTTGTGTACGGAGCATATGAATCAACCGATAGATATAGGACATAATTTTCCGCATGAGATTGAAGGTGAACGTTTTGGAACATATACTAGGCAAAGGCTGGCAAATCATGCCTGCCGGCGGAGCAACAGGAGAAGCATACCAAGCTAAATATGAAGATCAGACCCTTTTTCTAAAGCGCAATTCATCACCTTTTCTTGCAGTACTCTCTGCGGAGGGAATTGTTCCGAAATTGTTATGGACAAAAAGATTGGGCAACGGAGATGTTATCACCGCCCAAAAATGGCTGAACGGCAGGGAACTGAAGGCTTCAGAGATGAATAACGATGGCGTCGGCAGACTGCTCAGCAGAATACATGGTTCTTCTGAACTTCTTGATATGTTAAAGCGTTTGGGAAAAAAGCCGCTTACTCCGGAACTGATCATTGATGAGATAGAAACCAATATCCAATCGGAGCAGGAATGCCCTCCCAAAATCAAAGAAGCTGTTTCTTACTTGAAAATGCAGAAAAATGTGATTCATCATGATAAAAAAGTCGTCTGCCACTGTGATGTGAACCATAACAACTGGATGGTGAGCGAAACGAATGAACTTTTCCTGATTGACTGGGATGGAGCGATGATTGCGGATCCGGCATTGGATCTTGGATTATTGCTTTACTGGTACATCCCTCGCGACAGTTGGGCACAGTGGCTTTCTGTCTATGGAATAGAATTGACCGTCGACCTTCAGCGAAGAATGCACTGGTACATTGTGGCGCAAACCATCCAGTCTGTTTTCTGGCATGGACAGAGAAAGCAGACTGCTGAAAAAGAGTACTGGTATAATTTTTTAAAACAAATTCTGAGAGAAAGCTACTATATCAATTAAGTTTCGACATTTTTTCCATTTATTACCCGGGGAATCCAAGTTTGTTAATGGTCAGCCCTGGGGACTCTGAATGGTATTCAGCCAGCCTTCGATATGCGTTTTGTGATCCGTAATATGCTGCTGCAGATTTTCATGAGTAGAGCCATCATGGCTGTACGTGTTGATCAGTCCGAGTATGTTTCTTACGTCACTGTTTACACTTCCATGCTGCATCAAATGGCTGGCAAGGCGTTCCAGTTGGGCACATTCCTGTGGGGTGCCATTGCAGTCGGTATGATGGTCCTGAAGAATATCATGAAGCAGGGTTAACTGATGAGTATAATCAAGAGGCATGCATTTCACATCCTTTTTTAGTGGGTGTCCCAATATAGGGTATGGAAAAGCCCTGAATTTATCCATGGCTGAACTCGGTTAGAGTTCTTTTTTTTGGAAGGAAATTCAGATGGGAATCCCTTTCTCTTTTTATATACTTCATGGTAAAATGTCGGAGTTATGAACTGGCACCGAGTCTAGAAAGGAAGATTATAATGCGTCAGCGTTTTAAACCGTGGGCAAAAGAAAAGCTTCACGAGTACCCCGCAATTGTTGCCCCGAATCCTGCCGAATTAAAAGGCAGATGGCACGAGTATTTTGGAAACAGCCACCCCATTCATATTGAAGTGGGGACAGGCAAAGGGCAATTTATCACAGAAATGGGAAAAGCCCATCCGGACATTAATTATATTGGAATGGAAATATACGATAGTATTATCGTTTCTGCGTTGGAAAAAGTCGTTGAGGAAGACATTGGTAATGTAAAAATCATCCGTGAAAATGCACAAAAACTGACGGAGTTTTTTGAACCTGGGGAAGTGGACAGAGTGTATCTGAACTTTTCTGATCCATGGCCGAAAAACAAGCATGAAAAACGCCGTTTGACCCATGAATCCTTCCTTTCCATTTTTGAAAACATATTGAAGGTAAATGGTGAAATCCATTTTAAAACCGATAACCAGGGGCTGTTTGAATACTCTCTTCACAGCTTTTCAAAATACGGCATGGTATTAAATCAAGTCTGGCTTGATTTGCACAATAGTGATTATGAAGGAAACATTATGACGGAATACGAAGAAAAATTCTCTTCTCAGGGCTCCAGGATTTACCGCTCAGAAGCCCAATTCCGTTCAAAAAACTGACCCGGGCCACGCTGCGGGGTTTTTTGTTGTTGAAATTTTGTCTAAAAATGTTGTCGGACGGAAAATACAAAGTATGGTAAACTAAATTCAGACTATTGTTACTACTGCTAAAGGAGTGTGAAGGAATGGATCAATGGAAAATAGGAGGTCTCACATTGACCTGGCTGGATGGCGGTGTCACTCATATGGATGGCGGCGCAATGTTCGGAGTCGTCCCCAAGCCGCTGTGGAGCAAAAAATATGCAGCCAATGAACTGAATCAAATTGAGCTGAGAACCGAACCCATTCTGGTTCAGGGGTTCGGAAAGAATATTTTGATTGAGGCCGGTATCGGCAGCGGTAAATTAACCGATAAGCAAAAAAGAAATTATGGAGTACAAGAAGAAGCTTCAATAGAAGCAAGCCTGAACGAGCTGGGATTGAACGAGAAGGATATCGACATGGTTTTAATGACGCACATGCACTTCGATCATGCATCCGGATTAACCCGTAAGAGCGGGGAAGATTATGTATCTGTTTTTGAAAACGCTGCCATACATACCTCCTCGATTGAATGGGAGGAGTTAAAGAACCCGAATATCCGATCCCGAAACACGTATTGGGAGGAAAACTGGAAACCGATTGAAGACCAGATCGTGACGTTCAACGAAACAATTGAACCCATTAACGGGATTAAAATGGTTCATACCGGCGGGCATAGCGATGGACACAGTATTATCGAAATACATACGGACGAACAAACGGTATATCATTTAGGCGACATTATGCCAACTCATGCCCATAAAAATCCTCTGTGGGTACTGGCTTATGATGATTATCCGATGACCTCCATTTATGAAAAGCAAAAATGGATTAAGCCGGATACCTGGTACTTTTTTTATCATGATGCCGTATACCGGGCCGTGAAATGGAACGAGGAAGGAAAGATCTCAGAAAGCATTAAGCGAACAGGAAACCGGTAACGTTGTCATATTTTCGTCACATTATTTCCAAATTCAAGTGGGTAAACAATATGGAGATTTATGATATGATGGAAGAGATTAGGACTGAAAGCAAGGAGGATTATTTATGAAAAAGAAGATTTTTGCACTATTTTCCGTTTTTACTCTTGTTTTTTCCTTTGCTTCGATTGCTTCAGCTGCTGGAGCAACTGCAGAAATGAAAGCAGCTATTGAAAAAGGATTGAAAGATGCTCACTATGATTACAAAAAAGGCAGCATCGAAATCAGCGATTTACAAACGGTGCCAAATGAGGACAAGAAGCTCGATACGTCAGAAATTGTTGTCGGCATGGGGTCCTACAAAACAATGAGGGACAACATCTTTTCTTTCACGCACAAAGAAATTGTCTTTTACAACCAAAAAGAAAATAAGATGCTGACAGAGCAGGAAGTGGCCAAGGCTGGTCCTGAACTGCAAAAGTACAAGAAAGATCATGAAAGCCAGACAGGAACCAAAATGGATTTTGTGGTTGTTCTTCTGCTTCTTTCCCTTGTATTGCTTGTGCCTCTGTTCCTTCTTACTATTTGGGAAAAAGGACAGTACCGTACGACAAGCTTCAAGATTAAAAACAACTTGTATAATCACACGAAAGAATTCAACTAAAAAAAGAAAACACCGCTTGCTCGAGCGGTGTTTTTTTTATGCCGGTTAGACAGTGGCAGCCACTTTTTCTCCATGTTTTGAAATATCAAGAATACTTCCGGTTTTTGCATCGATCATGAAATCATATTGTGTCAATGTGGAATGAAGTCTGCTGGACAGACCTCCTTTATACACGGTGTATGGAAGCCCGAAACGCTTAACCTCTTCCGGATGGACATTGATCCAGGAACCTGTAATCATAAACTCGTCCCTGGTCTGGTCCTTGACGAGGTTTAATGCTTTTTCAGGAGTCAATGTCTGCGGTAAACGTTTTGCGGCGACATATCCTGCCGCAAATCCTGCAACTCCGGCAAGAATCCATTTGCTAGCTTTCATGTTCAGCATCTCCTTTTTTATGTGAGCTTTTCCCATTAAGTATAACAGAAAAGAAGTCATGAACAAAAAACAGGGCCCTGTCCGTAAAAACGGGGATGAGAAAGCAGCTTGCGTATTTTGGTGTGTTTTTGCTATGCTAAAAAGCGTAAGGAAAGAGGGTTCGAAATTCCCGCCCCTCATTAAAAAAAACTAGGGAGCGTGGAAAACCATAAATCTTTCACTCTCTCCCGTTCGTATGCAAACAGGGAGATTTTTTTGTGGTTTTTTCATGTTCTTGGAAGGATGTCGAGTATAAATGGAATTTGAAATTCCAAAAAAGGTTCAAAAGATAGATGAGGATATTCAGCGCAGCAAGCTGAAGTACCACCATAAGCGCGTTGCGGTAACAAAAGAATTTACCTTCGATGCGGCTCATCATCTTCATTGCTATGAAGGTAAATGCAAAAACCTGCACGGCCATACCTACAGGCTTGTTCTGACCATCAGCGGGTTTGTAGATCCGGTAGGAATCTCCATGGACTTTGGGGACATTAAGAAAATTTATAAAGAAGCGATCGAAAGCAGGCTGGATCACCGTTATTTAAATGATGTTCTGCCGCCGATGAACACGACAGCGGAAAATATGATTGTATGGATTTGGGAAGAGTTTGACCAAAAACTGGACGATTACCAGTGGAAAGAAAAAGGCTTCCGCCTGGAGGAAATCGTGTTGTACGAAACACCGACAAGCTATGCGACGATGAAAAGGGAGTGGATGGATCATGATGAAACTCTTTGATCTCCCTACAGGCGAGGTGTATTCCCAATGGAAACTGCCTATGGTTGAAATTTTTGAAACCATTGAAGGAGAGGGAATGGCTGCTGGCTTTCCAACCATTTTTGTCCGCGTGTTTCATTGTAACTTGAGGTGCACGTGGTGTGATACCACCTACAGCTATGCTCCGGCCAAGCCTGAATTTGAAGCCACGATTGAGGAGATCATTGAGCGCATCAACACGTTCGCCTCAAAACGCATTTGCTTTACCGGCGGGGAGCCATTGATTCACAGAGAAAAATCCGCTGCGCTATTAAAAGCGATGGCAGACATTGAGCGGATTGAGGATATTCATGTGGAAACAAACGGGGCGATTGACCTGGAGCCTTTTCAGGATCTGCGTGAAAGCGACCCGGTGCTAAACAGCAAAGTCCGATTCGTGATGGATTACAAGCTGCCGGCTTCCGGTGAGATGGACCGCATGATCCATGGAAATTTTGAAGTTTTGAAGCCAGGGGATGAAATAAAATTCGTAATCGGAAGCGACGAGGATTTTGAAATCGCCGCGTCTGTACTCGAGCAGCATCACAAACAGGGTCTGGCATTATTCAGCCCGGTCTGGGAAACCATGCCGCCTGAGAAACTGGTAAACAAAGTATTGAATGCACGCATGGCAGATGTCAAAGTCAGCATGCAGCTTCATAAAATCATCTGGGATCCGGAAAAAAGAGGAGTATAAACATGAAAAAAGCAGTTATCGTTTTAAGCGGAGGTCTTGACAGCACCACCTGCATGGGGATTGCAAAACAAGAAGGATATGATCTCTATCCTTTAACCTTTAATTATGGCCAGAGACACAGCCGTGAAGTAAACCAGGCAAAAAAGGTTGCTGAGTATTTTGAAGTAAAGGAACACCGGATTGTGGATATTGCCTTCCTTAACCAAATTGGAGGGAGCGCCCTTACCGATTCTTCTATCGATGTTCCTACGGAAAAAGAAGAAAAGGAAGAGATTCCATCTACTTATGTTCCTGCCCGTAATATGATCTTTTTATCGCTGGCGAGCGCTTATGCGGAAGTAATCGGTGCTGAGGCCGTCTTTATTGGTGTGTCAGCAGTCGATTACAGCGGTTACCCTGATTGCCGGCCTGAATTTATTAAAAGCATGAACGAAACGATTAATCTTGCAACCAAGGCGGGCACGACCGGAGAGCATATTGCAATCCAGGCACCGCTGATGCATTTGACGAAAAAGGAAACCATTGAAAAAGGACTCGAGCTTAAGGTGCCTTATCAGTTAACGACTTCCTGTTATAACGGAGAGGAAGAAGCATGCGGCGAATGCGACAGCTGCCAGCTCCGCTTAAAGGGATTTGAGGAAGCAGGCGCAAAAGATCCAATTCCATACAAATAATGCGCTTTGCCCCTATTGATGGTTGGTAAATTTTGATTGCCAGCGGTACAATAGGGGTATTACATATATCCGTTTGCTGAAAGGAGAAACAATGAATACTGAAACATTACAATTGTTTAAAACATTGACAGAACTTCCAGGTGCGCCTGGGTTTGAACACGATGTTCGTAAATTTGTGAGAAAAGAGATTGAACCATACAGCGATGAAATCATCCAGGATGGAATGGGCAGCATTTTTGGCGTCAGACATGGAGAGGGACCGAAAGTCATGGTTGCGGGCCACATGGATGAAGTTGGATTTATGGTGATCCGTATCACACGCAACGGCATGATTCATTTTGAAACCCTCGGCGGCTGGTGGAGTCAGGTTCTGCTTGCCCAAAGAGTTCAAATCATTACAGATCAAGGCCCGGTGACTGGTGTGATCGGCTCCGTTCCACCACATCTTTTGAGTGAAGATCAACGAAAACGGCCGATGGACATCAAGCATATGTATATTGATATTGGAGCTGACAGCAGACAGGATGCAGAGAAAATCGGCATTCGGCCCGGGCAGCAAATTGTTCCCATCTGCCCGTTCACCCCGATGGCAAATCCTAAAAAAATTCTCGCTAAAGCATGGGACAACCGGTATGGTGTCGGACTGGCGATAGAACTTTTAAAGGAATTAAAGGATGTGAAGCTGCCAAACCAGCTTTATTCAGGGTCAACGGTTCAGGAAGAAGCGGGCCTTAGAGGGTCTAAAACAGCGGCAAATCTAATTGAACCTGATATTTTTTATGCCCTTGACGCAAGTCCGGCCAATGATATGACTGGAAACGAAAATGAATTTGGACATCTTGGCAAAGGGACACTTCTCCGTATTTTGGACCGCACGATGATTACCAATAAGAATCTTCGTGAATTTATCCTTGATACGGCTGAAACACATAACATTCCTTATCAATACTTTGTGTCTCCAGGGGGCACAGACGCGGGAAGTGTTCACCTTTCAGGAAAGGGAGTTCCGTCAGCTGTCGTGGGAATATGCTCCCGTTATATTCACACTCACGGCTCTATTGTTCATGTTGATGACTATGCAGCGGCAAAGGAACTGCTGATCCAGCTTGTTAAAACAACAGATCAATCCATGCTGGACAGCATCCTGAACGACTGAGTTTTGGCTGGTGATGAGATGAAATATGCAATTGGGTCAGCGAACCCCGCAAAAGTAAAAGCAGTGGAGAGCATGGTGAACGATTCCGTTGTGCCCTTGGACGTGCCTTCAGGTGTATCACCGCAGCCTTTTTCCGATGAAGAAACACGGCTTGGGGCGGTTAACCGTGCAAAAGCGTGTGTGGAAAAAGGAGCAGAGCTTGGATTTGGCCTTGAAGGCGGCGTCACTGAAATCGGAGAAACACTATTTCTTTGCAACTGGGGAGCGCTGGCTGATCAGGATGGCTGGCTTATTGTTGCCAGTGGAGCAAAAATTCCTTTGCCAGATGAGATTGCGGCTCCTATCCGGGCAGGTAATGAACTGGGTGAAGTGATGGCGAGGTTTACGTCCGATAAGGATATTAGAAAAAAAGCAGGGGCTGTCGGTGTTTTGACGAATGGCGAAATGGCACGGGATGAGATGTTCATGCACATTGTCAAGCTCCTGTATGGCCAATATCAATTTCAAAAATCATACAAATAAAAAACTCCTTTTACGGGAGTTTTTTATTTGTGGTTTTTAAAGTCCTTTTTGAACAAGAATAAGTTTATATTCCTTTTTTATATGAAGTGTCTTTACAGTTGTTAATCCTTTTGTATAATGAATAGGTTACACTATGCATTCAATATAAGATCATAAAGGAGAATGGGTGTGGGTCAATTTTTGGCAAGAAAAGGAGTAACCTTATCCCCGAAGGTATATTTCATAACGGGGTTCAGCTATTTTGCGCTTGGATTAATGTCCTCACTGGTGATTGGACTTATCTTAAAAACGATTGGCGAGCAGGCCGGGTGGCCGTTTTTCATTAAAATGGGAGCCATTGCCATGAGCATGCTTGGCCCGGCCATAGGAGCCGCGGTTGCTTATGGGCTTCAGGCACCTCCGCTCGTTTTGTTTGCGACCGTAGCTGCAGGAGCGGCAGGGGCCGAGCTTGGAAGTGTGGCAGGCTGTTTTGCAGCTTCACTTGTTGCGGTTGAAGCAGGCAAGCTAGTTTCAAAAGAAACGAAAGTGGATATTCTCATCACTCCAGCAGTTACTGTTTTTGCGGGCTTTACGGTCGCCTATTTTGCCGGACCGGGAATCGATCAGTTTATGAAGGGGTTTGGCCATCTCGTCATGTGGGCTACGGATCAGCGGCCCTTGGTCATGAGTATTCTTGTTGCTCTTTTGATTGGCCTTGCCCTGACAGGACCCATTTCAAGCGCGGCCATCGCCATCATGCTCGGTCTTGAAGGAACAGCAGCTGGTGCAGCCACCATTGGATGTGCGGCTCAGATGATCGGTTTTGCAACTATCAGCTTCAGGGAAAACGGATTTGGTGGCTGGATTACACAGGGAATCGGGACCTCTAAGCTTCAATTTCCCAACGTGGTACGCAATCCGAGAATCATCATTCCGCCAACGGTTGCCGGGATGATCCTGGCGCCGATTGGCACACTTGTTTTTCAAATGGAGAACATACCGGCTGGTGCTGGAATGGGGACCAGCGGCCTGGTTGGACAAATTATGACGTTTCGAACAATGGGTTTTAGCTGGGACGTATTTTTATATGTGGTGCTGCTGCATATTGCTGGACCTATTGTCATCAGTCTGGTACTTTCAGAATGGATGAGAAAAAAAGGTTATATCGCATTTGGGGATATGAAAATAAATCAGTAAGAGGAGCGGATTTTCATGAAAACTGTACAATCCATAGAAGAATTTAAAGAGGTTGCGGGAGCAGGGAAAACCTTCGCTGTGTTTTCGGCAGACTGGTGCCCTGACTGTGTGTTTATCAAACCATTTCTTCCGGAACTGGAGCAGGAATTCAGTGAATTTACATTTGTGTATGTGGACAGGGATGAGCTGATTGAATTGTGCCAGGAACTTGATATTTTCGGGATTCCAAGCTTTGTGGCTTTTCAGGATGGAAAAGAGATCGGCCGGTATGTGGACAAGGACCGTAAAACGAAGGAACAAATTTCATCGTTTATAAATAATTTGCCTGTTCATGCCAACGAATAGAAGAAATATGTTAAACTCATAAATAGTACGTGAAAACGTCGAGCATCATATTAAGAAAGGGCGTTAGCAATGGCAAAGGTAGAAGTAAATCATTCAAAATACGAAGGAATTCGTTTTGATATAGAAGATGAAAGTGTTATTTTGGTAGACATTCTTGAAACCATTCCTTATGAGTATGTAGGAAAGGACACTATGGTCACCATTCCTACAACAGAGTTCACCTCTGTTTGTCCATGGTCAGGTCTTCCTGATTTCGCGGATATTATTATCAGTTATGTTCCGAACGAAGAACTCGTGGAAATGAAATCGTTAAAATACTATTTGACATCTTACCGCAACGTCGGCATTTATCAGGAACACGCAACCAACAAAATCAAGGAAGATCTGGTTGATCTTCTTAAACCTAAGTATCTTAAAATTGTCGCAACCTGGAACGCTCGCGGAGGGTTGGGTACAGAAGTGGTTGTAGAATACAAACAAGACTAATAAAAAACCTCCGTCCAGGAGGTTTTTTATGCTTTTATTAATGGAGGGATTTTCGCATGAGTACAAGTCTGAAGCTGAAAAAGGCACTCGAGGACCGGCTGAAACGCCCGGAATGGGAACTGTCCTATGACCGGGAAAGTGAACAGCTTAGAATTGAACACAAGGACATTCGAAAGGGAATCACACTTTCTCTTTCAGGACTAACAGTGGAATGGGAAAAAAAGAAGGATGCGTTTTTGGATGAACTTGTCTACCATGTTGAAGAAGCGCTGAAAGCAATTGAAGAAACGCCTGCCGATAAAGCGGAAAATCAAATTTATCCGGTTATCCGCTCCACCTCTTTTCCAAAAGAATCACCCGAGGGAGATGCGTTGATCAACGAAGAGCATACGGCAGAGACGGCTGTCTTTTATGCATTGGACCTTGGAAATACGTACAGGTTGATCAATGAAAAGATGCTTGAAGAAATGAATATGACGATGGATCAGCTGAAGGAAGTGGCCCGTTTTAATGTGAGATCGCTGGACACCTCGATGAAAAAAGACGAGGTCGCAGGCAACACCTTCTACTTCATCAATCACAATGACGGCTATGATGCGAGCAGAATATTAAATGCCTCCCTGCTGGACCGAATGGAACAGGAGGCATCGGGCACATTCGCGGCTGCCATTCCGCATCAGGATGTTCTAATTCTGGCTGATATCCGTAATAATCAGGGCTATGATATTCTGGCCCAGATGGCGATGCAATTTTTCATGAACGGCCGTGTCCCTGTCACTGCGCTGCCGTTTTTATATGAAAAAGGTGAGCTCGAACCCATCTTTATTCTGGCGAAAAACAAGCCGGTGGACGAATCATAAAAAAATCATGAAATTGTTGGTAAAAAAGTGGTGAAAAAAGTCATAAAAGCCATTTGTGAACCGAAATTTTATGATAGAACATATAAGTATGGTTCTCTTTTTGAGGTTTGCCAGTGAAGCTGTTTGGATATCGGAAATGAGCTTGTGTTTTCATAACCGCTAGAGCAATCTAGTGGTTTTTATATTTTTTACTTTCGATGGCAAATTTTTCTTAAAGTATGGCCGGAATTCAGCTACAATATAAAGACAGACACAGAGAAAAAGAAGGTGAAGCCCTATGTCGTGGTTTAAAAAATTGATGAATTTAATGTTTGATGATGAACCTTCTGAGACAGAAGAAACAATAGATCCAGCCCTACATAAAAACGAGAAAACACAACCAGTGAAAAGACGTACAGTCGGCCGGTTTCAGAACCATCAAAACAGCTCTGCAGCCAGAATGGTCAGCCGCTATCCCGTAGAAGGGAAGTTTCGTTTCCCGCTGATTGATGATCAAGAAGAGATTGGAAGATATTCAGCAGCAAGAAAGCAAAGCTATTCGAAAAAACAGGACAGAGAAGAACATGAGGCAACAGCGTATACAAGGGAACGGCAGAAAGAGAAACCGTCCAAGGAAGAGATGTCACCGCCTTCTAAAGTGGAGAAAACAGAACCCTTTAAGCCTTCAGAAATCCCGTCACCCATTTACGGGTTTGGCGGCCGAAAAGGAACCAACAAAACGGCGGAGGGACAAGCGGGTGAAAAGCCGCAGGAGCAAGGTTCAAACAGCAAGTTTCGGCCTTCTGAAATTCCATCTCCTATTTATGGATTTGGAGGCCGTGACAAAAATGGGGCAAGCTCGTCAAAGCCACCAGAGGAACGTTCAAAGGGGGGCTTCATGCCTTCTCAGGTCCCTTCCCCGATTTATGGTTACGGTGAACGGAAGCCAGATACGATTATAAATCCGGGATTATGGAAGCTATCCGAAATCCAGAAAAAAAAGATGCCGGATCCTGTATTGATGGAGGAACTGCTAAAAGAGCCGGCAGCAAGCAAAGAGCCAGTTATTCTTAGTGAAGAAGAAGTCAGGAATCTTCCTGTCCGGGATATCCAGGAAGAAAAAGCGGAAGAACCCATGGCAAAGCCGGTCCCTCAAATGGTGAAAGAGCCGGTCCTTATCATTGATGAATTCAGAAAAGAAACGATTGAGCCGGCCCAAGCAGAGTTGCTGCCAGAACCGGAACCAATTCAGCCAGCTGAACCATTTGAAGAACGCAAAAATGAGCTCGTTGTTGTTCATGAAACACCGGAAGAAGTAGTTTTTGAACTGCCGCCTGAAAGTCAGGAATTAAAGGAATCTGAAGACGAACAACAAATGGAACCTGCCATTTCAGAAGTTGAAGAGCCAAAAGCTCTAGAGCCGGAAGAAGAAGTTATGATTGAGCTGCCGGCTGAAGAGCATGAACTGAAAAAAACGGAAGCCGAACAACAAATGGAACCGCCGATTGCGGCTATTGAAGAACCAACAGTTTTAGAGCCGAAAGAAGAGGAAGTGCCTGCGGTAACGAATCGGATCAAAACCGATCAGGAAGAAGAAGTCCTGATGGAAAAACCTGCTTCACAGGAACCGGAAGCAAAAGAAGAAGCGGTTACCCGCAGAGAGACTGAGAAGAAACCTGGCGGAACCTATATTCCGTTTAATGTACTAATGCTGAAGAAAGACCGGAAACCTGCTGCCAGCGCTCCTGTTGCCACCAGGCCTGCGGCTCCAGTGGAATCAAGCGTAAAAACAGCTGAGGTTGCTCCTGTTATGGAAGAAGAGGCTGATCTTTCTTTTCCACCGCTGGAATTACTTCAGAATCCTCCCGTACAGGAGGAGGATGACAGTCTTTGGATGGAAGAGCAAAGAGATTTGCTTCAGCTGACACTCGATAACTTTAATGTGAATGCCAAAGTAGTCAACATGACGAAAGGCCCGTCGGTTACCCGTCTTGAAGTGCAGCCGGCACCTGGCGTTAAAGTGAATAAAATTACCAACTTAAGTGATGATATCAAATTGAGCTTGTCAGCAAAGGATATCCGGATCGAAGCGCCCATCCCTGGGAAAAACACAATCGGCATCGAGGTGCCAAACCGGTACAGCCAGCCGGTTTTTCTAAGGGAAATCCTGCAGAGCGGTGAATTCCGCGACAGCACTTCACCGCTGACCGTTGCACTGGGGCTGGACCTATCCGGTGAACCGATTGTGACCGACCTGCAGAAAATGCCCCATGGACTGATCGCGGGAGCGACAGGATCGGGGAAAAGCGTGTGCATCAATTCCATTCTGGTTTCATTGATGTATAAAGCCTCTCCGGATGATGTGCGCCTGCTGCTTATTGATCCGAAAATGGTGGAACTGGCTCCTTACAATGCTATTCCGCATCTGGTTACTCCGGTCATTACCGATCCAAAGGAAGCAACTACTGCTTTAAAGTGGACGGTAGAAGAAATGGAGCGGAGGTATGAAGCCTTTGCAAGACATGGCGTTCGTGATATTAAACGCTTTAATGACAAAATGAAACGCGAACAGCTTTATGCGAATAAAATGCCGTATATCGTCGTGGTCATTGATGAGCTTGCAGACCTGATGATGGTATCGCCGCAGGATGTGGAAGAGGCCATCTGCCGTATTGCTCAAAAAGCAAGGGCTTGCGGCATTCACTTGCTGGTGGCAACCCAACGGCCTTCCGTTGATGTTATTACCGGTTTGATCAAAGCGAACATCCCGACAAGAACAGCCTTTGCTGTTTCTTCGGCGGTCGATTCCCGCACGATTATCGATATGAGCGGTGCGGAGCGCCTGCTCGGCAAAGGCGATATGCTGTTTCTTGAAAATGGTTCAAGCAAAGCGGTGCGCATTCAGGGTAATTTTGTATCAGATGATGAAATTGAACGGGTTACAGCGTTTGTTAAAGAACAGCATCCGACCAATTACTTATTCAGCAGAGAAGAATTGATCCAGTCCAATCAAACGGTTGAACCAGAAGATGATCTGTTTGAAGAAGCCTGCTATTATGTACTTGATGTTGGGGCTGCCTCATCCTCAAGCATCCAACGACGCTTCAGGGTTGGATACAATCGTGCTGCGCGCCTTGTAGAGATGATGGAAGGCTTTGGTCTCGTTTCCGAAGCAATGGGCTCAAAGCCCCGCACTGTTCTCATGACCAGTGACGAGTTCCAAAGCAAGCTTTACAGTGAGGCAGAGGTTTAAAAATAATATCAAATAGACGGTTCATTGCCGGCCATCAGGCCAGGCAATGAACCGTTTTTTTATGCCATTGGAATGCCTGCTCGTTCACTCCCTCTTGTTTTCTCAGTGGCACTTCTATATGATAGTTAAGGATGAGTCCAAAGGGCCCATTTTTAAAAGACAGAAAGAGACCATGAATTTCTTGACCGGATGATGAGGAGTTTGTATGAAAGAAATAGAATTAAAGCTACAAGGTAAAATCAAACGCTTGACCAATCAAACGTTTAAATTTGATGAACGGGCAGGCGATGGCTGGTTTTCAGCTGTTTATTTCTTGAAAACGTGTGAAATCGTAAAAAAATATAACCCTGACAATATAGTAACTATGCAATTTTTCCAGAAAAACGATGCAGTTCTTTGCGGTACAGATGAAGCTATTGCCTTAATCAAGACATTTGCTAAAAATGCAGATGATCTTGAAATTCACTCGTTGAAAGATGGAGACAAAATATCTCCTTTTGAAACCGTGTTTACCATCAAAGGGCCATATGAAAATTTTGGCTTTTTGGAAGGTATGCTGGATGGCATTTTGGCCAGAAGAACGTCAGTGGCTACGAATGTTTATAATGTTGTTAAAGCAGCAAGCATTTCAGGTGTCCAAAAGCCGGTCATCTTTATGGGCGACCGGGATGATCATTTTGCCCAGCAGGCAGGAGATGGTTATGCTGCTTATATCGGAGGGTCTACGGCACAGGCTACCCATGCCATGAATGAATGGTGGGGCAAAAAGGGGATGGGCACGATGCCTCATGCCCTGCTCCAAATGTTCGATGGGGATATCGTAGAAGCGACAAGAGCGTATCATGAAACGTATCCTGATGACGAACTGATGGCCCTGGTGGACTATAACAATGATACCATCACGGATGCACTTAACGTGGCAAGAGAATTTGGCGATGTGTTAAAAGGAGTCAGAGTGGATACCTCGAGGACGATGGTTGACCAATACTTCTTCCGCAATCCTGAGGTGCTCGGAAGTTTCGACCCGCGTGGTGCGAATCCGGAGCTTATTTTTGCGTTGCGCAAAGCACTCGACCAGGAAGGATTCGGGCATGTGAAAATCATCGTAAGCGGGGGTTTTACCGAGGCGCGGATTACCGATTACGAAAAACGCGGTGTACCTGTTGATATTTACGGAGTTGGAAGCAATCTTCTTAAAATTAACATTGGGTTTACCGGAGACAATGTACAGATGAATGGAAAGCATCAAGCGAAAGCCGGGCGGATTTACAGACCGAATACGCGTCTTGAAAAAGTAGAATAGTGGTTGTCCGGAAGTAATGGAGTTAGACATCATTTTTTGGTATAATGAAAAAATGAGTCGGTCAGCTTGCTCGATGATTATCACTCTATCGCAGCAGGCATATACTAACAGAAAATAGGCCTTGAAAAGTGGGTTGCCTAAAATAGGTGATTCTTGAGAAGGTTTTTTGATTGTGGAGGTCTTTACATGACACATTATCACTTTGTGGGAATCAAAGGTACGGGGATGAGTGCCTTGGCTCAAATACTTCATGACATGAAGCATGAAGTTCAGGGGTCGGATGTTGAAAAGTATTTCTTTACCCAGCAGGCTCTGGATGAGCGCGGGATTACAATACTGCCATTTAATAAGAATAACATTAAGCAGGGCCAGACGATCATTGCAGGAAATGCGTTTCCCGATGACAATGAAGAGCTTGTAGCGGCCCGGGAGCTTGGATTGCCGATTTACCGTTACCATCATTTTCTTGGAGACTTTGTAAAAAAGTATACAGGAGTTGCCGTAACAGGTTCTCACGGCAAAACATCAACAACAGGTCTGCTTGCCCATGTGGTTGGCGGAGCAGAGCCCACCTCGTTTCTGATTGGAGACGGTACAGGAAGAGGAGTGGAAGACAGCAAGTATTTTGTATTTGAAGCATGCGAATACCGCCGTCACTTCCTTTCTTATGAGCCTGCTTACGGAATTATGACCAATATTGATTTTGATCACCCAGATTATTTTAAAGATATTGATGATGTCATCAGCGCATTTCAGCAAATGGCGATGCAGGTTACAAAAGGAATCATCGCATGCGGTGATGATCAATATCTTCAGCAAATTCATGCAAATGTACCCGTAGTATTTTACGGACTGGGAGACCATAACGATTTTCAGGCTTCCAACGTCCACAGGGATGAGAACGGGACGACATTTGATGTGTTTGTCAGAAATACCTTCTACCATATGTTTACAATTACGGGATACGGTACACACAACATTCTTAATGCCCTGGCTGTTATTGCGCTTTGTCATTACGAAGATGTGGATGTGGAGATTATTGCCGACCGTTTGAAAACATTTGGCGGTGTGAAACGCCGTTACTCTGAAAAGCCATTCGGGGACCAGGTGCTGGTTGATGACTACGCCCACCACCCGACTGAAATCAGCGCAACCATTGAAGCGACGAAATACAAGTATAAAAATCGCGATGTGGTCGCTATTTTTCAGCCTCATACATTCACAAGAACGAAAACGTTCCTTCATGAATTCGGGGAAAGCTTAAGAAAAGCGGATTATGTTTATTTGTGCGATATCTTTGGTTCGGCACGAGAAAATGCCGGCAGTCTTTCCATTAAGGATCTGCAGGAGCAAATCCCAAATGCGGTGCTGCTAAGCGAAGATGAAGTAGGCATTCTCGAACAGCATAAAGATGGCATTCTTTTATTCATGGGAGCAGGGGATATTCAAAAGTTCCAAAAATCCTATGAGAAGACAGTAGAAGATCAAGGGAAAAGCACGCAAATCGGATAGAAGCGCTAGGGAGCTGTCCAGAAAGTCAGAAAACTGACTTCTGACAGCTCCTTTTTTTTTCACTTCGAAGCATTGAGTTTTGGTCATCATCTTCGTTGATAAGTTACATGGAGTGTAGGGTGCGAGACTCCTCGAAAATGTGATCACATTTTCTTCGTGCGATGTTTCGCTGCCGAAGCCTTCCTTGTCCTGCAGGGGAAGCGTGACAGGTGAGACAAGGTAGGCGTTTACGCCGGCACACAGGCGCTTGCGCCGGTGGGGCTCAGCGCACGCCCTGCGAAAGTAGGCGCCCGCGCCGGTAAAAGCGAGCGACCCCGAACGGAAAGTAACACTTTCAAGAGCGAAAGACACTTTTTAGACACCTCCTTAAAGGCATCACCACTCATTTGATGAGAGGTGATGCCTTTTTTTTGAATCAGCTGAAAAAATCTGTTGAATTCAAGAATTAAAGCAGCTGAATGAAGCGATTGACCTTCATGACCGTATTGCTCAATATATGATCAAAAATGAAATGTACCATGCTTATAACCTTCCTGAACAGGTAAAGCATGATATTGAAAAAGCGGGAAAAGCACTGAAACTGACAGAAGATAAATAAAAAAGAGGCTGCCGTTCATGCTGGCAGCCTTCTTTATTGTCCTATTTCAAGTTTTCAGGATTAAGCACGTCAAGCTCAGGAAGTACGAAGCGGCCATCTTTACGGATGAGCACATCATCAAAATAGATTTCACCGCCCCCGTAATCCGGACGCTGAATCATTACCATATCCCAGTGAATGTTGGACTCGTTGCCGTTGTATGCTTCTTCATACGCCTGTCCCGGAGTGAAGTGGAAGCTTCCGTCGATTTTCTCGTCAAACAGAATGTCCTGCATTGGGTGCTGGATGTATGGATTGACTCCGATCGCAAACTCACCAATATATCGGGAACCTTCATCAGTATCAAAAATTTTGTTGATGCGTTCAGAATCGTTGGCTGATGCGTTTACGATTTTTCCATTTTCGAATGTCAGGGATACATTTTCAAAAGTGAAGCCCTGATAAGGTGATGGTGTGTTATACGTAATAGTTCCGTTCACGGAATCACGAACAGGTGCTGTATATACTTCGCCATCCGGAATGTTTGCTTCCCCGGCACACCTTACAGCAGGAATGTCCTTAATGGAGAAAGTAAGATCGGTTCCTGGCCCTTTTAAATGGACTTTATCAGTGCGGTTCATCAGATCCTCAAGTGATTTCATAGCTTCATTCATCTTGCTGTAATCAAGGTTGCACACCTGGAAGTAGAAATCTTCAAACGCTTCAGTGCTCATGCTGGCGAGCTGTGCCATCGCTGCATTCGGGTATCGAAGAACAACCCATTTCGTTTTCTTGATGCGAATTTCACGGTGCATGGCAAGCACGGTTTTTTCATATAAAGCCATCTGTTCACTCGGAACATCTGACAATTCATTAATATTGTCACCGGAACGAAGCCCGATATAGGCGTCCATTTGGGACATCAGGTCCCCTTCATGCTTGGCAATGATCTTCATTTGATCTTCAGACGCATTCATGTACTGTTGACGCATGACAGAATGGTCCTTTAGCAGTACGAAAGGATAACCGCCTGCAGCATAGGCTTCCTGCACAAGTGCATTTACAAGTTCTTTTTGAAAACCAAAATTTTCAATCAGCACCTTTTCCCCTTTTTGAAGATTTACAGAGTATGTAATCAAGTTTTTGGCCAATTGTTGGATTCGTGGATCTCTCATTGACGTTTCCCCCTCAAATTATGTTAAACCCTTACCTGTTTATTTTAACTCAATCTAAATAATTTGTAATGTTCAAACCCTTGCATCTTTAGCAGGAATTCTGAAAAAAGGGTAGAATATAGCATACATGTTTAGTTTTACTGGCATAGGGTAATTTTAAAAGCATCTAACTCAGGAGGTGTCGTGGAAACATGAACATACTTATACCCATCAGTGTACTCATCATTGCCCTAGCTTTTGTCGTCCTTGTAATCTTCTTGGCACGTACGCTTAAATCCCTTACAGTCACACTTGATAACGTGGCAAAGACGGTAGACGGCCTAGAAACTCAATTGAATGGTGTGACATCGGAAACAGCTCAATTGCTTCACAAAACCAACAAATTGGCAGAAGATGTTCAGACGAAAGCAGCTTCATTGAACACTGTATTCTCAGCAGTTCAGGATCTTGGCAGTTCAATTCATAATGTAAATGAATCTGTACGCAAGGTCACAGAAAAAATCACAACAGGAGCAGAACGGCAGTCTGAAAATATTTCTCAGGCCGTTCAATGGGGAAATGTAGCTATTAATTTGTGGGAAAAGTGGAAGGTTAAGAAAAGCAGCGTAGATTCTACCCAGCATGCTTCCCAAAGAAGACAATACCAATAAAGGAGGAGATTTGTATGAGTAACGAAAACAATAATCAAAACATCAACAGTAAAGATTTTATTATTGGTGCTTTAGTTGGCGGAATTGTGGGTGCAGCATCCGCCCTCCTCATGGCCCCTAAAACCGGTAAGGAATTGAGAAATGACCTTACGGACCAGGCCGGTACGATTAAGGATAAAAGTACAGAATGGTCTTCAATGGCAAAAGACAAGTCCTCTAACATTGCCCGTACGGTTTCTGAGCAGTCCAATCAGGTGGCAGGCAAGGTAAAGGAGCTTTCAACCAGCCTTCGCCGTGATTTGAACAACTGGAGAAACAAGGGACAGGATGATGAAAGTAATCAAGCGTATGATGAAATCACCACTCTGGTGGAAGAAGAAACCACACGCCAGCCTGATCCTCTGGCAACCGAGGACGATTTGGTACAAACAAGTATTGATAAACGCTAAAGCTAGCAGATGATCATAAACGAAGAAGTATACTTCTTCGTTTTTTCATTGATTTAAGATACAACCAGGGAGGAACTACATATGTCACTCGTTAAAATTTCAAGTTCTGAAGAATTTGAACAGGCTATCCGGGAGAATGACCAGCTGTTTTTAATGAAGAACAGCACAACTTGCCCGATCAGCCATGCTGCATTTCAGGAATATCAAAAGTTTGCCGCTGAACAGGATACGCCGGTTTTTTATTTAAATGTTCAGGAAGCCCGCCCTCTTTCCAATGAAATTGCGGAGAAGTTTGGGGTGAGACACGAGTCGCCGCAAGCTCTTCTTTTTGAAAAAGGAGAGGTAAAATGGAATGCGTCCCATTATTCCATCACCTCCGCAGCGCTCAGCGAGCAGCTGGGCAAATAAACTTTTCACCAAACCCCGGAGTGTCCCGGGGTTTTTTTATGGAATCAGGTGGTTTTCAAATGACGGGTACAGGCTTATAATGAAACTGCATTATAATAATTTGTTTACAGAGCAGAGGAGAGATGAGATGAGAAAGAGTACGCTGGATGAGCTGAGGAATCAGATGGATGATTTGGATTTGCAGTTGATTGATCTTATAAATCAACGAGAGGTACTGCTTCAAAAGCATGAAGAGTTACGAACTGAAAGGGCAGAAAAGGTGCTTGAGCGAATAGCCTGCCATTCAAACGGCCCGATAAGGAAGGAAACCCTGATCAGTTTGTTTAAGCTGCTGGACCAGGCTGTGCCTGCCAGCTCACGGAAATTACTCGTATCGCGGAAAAGCAAACTGGAAAATACAGTTGTAACTGTTGCGGGAGAAGAAATTGGCGGAGCATATCCAATCTTGGTTGCCGGTCCATGCGCTGTGGAAAGCGAAGAACAGGTGGATGCTGCAGCCAGAGCAGTCAAGGCACAGGGATTGCATTTTTTACGGGGCGGGGCATTTAAACCAAGGACATCGCCTTATGATTTTCAAGGGCTTGGCGAAGAAGGACTTTGTTTACTAAAGCAGGCTGGCACCCGTTACGGGCTGTCTGTAATCAGTGAAATCGTGGATCCGAGAGATTTGGAAATGGCTTCCGGTTATCTGGATGTTATCCAAATCGGAGCAAGGAACATGCAAAACTTTGAACTGCTGAAGGAAGCAGGAAGAATCCGTAAACCGATTTTGCTGAAAAGAGGACTTTCGGCTTCGATCGATGAATTTATTCACGCTGCTGAGTACATTATGGTTCATGGCAATGATCAAATCATACTATGTGAACGCGGCATAAGAACCTATGAAAAAGCAACCAGAAATACGCTTGATATTACCGCTGTGCCTCTTCTTAAACAGGAAACACATCTTCCCGTCCTGGTAGACGTGACTCATTCAACAGGAAGAAAGGATTTGCTTGTTCCTGCAGCCAAAGCTGCTTTGGCCATTGGAGCGGACGGTGTCATGGCCGAGGTTCACCCAAATCCGAAGCAGGCATTATCGGATGCTTCCCAGCAAATGAACTTTACGGAATTTGAAAGCTTTGTCAGTGAGCTGGAGAAGAGCGGTTTATATAAAAACAATAAAGTAATGGTATAAGAAAAAAGCCCTCTGTTTCATGGAGGGCTTTTCTTTTATATGGATAGCCAAGAATAATAAGGAAATAAATTATGTCCATTTTCAAGGATTACAGAGCATAATCAAGGGATTTAAAGAATAGCTGGATGTGATGCTACACTGATTGTTACAGAGGAATATACCTCTAGGAATCAAGATATCGGATTTTTTACTTCCTTCCTGAACCCCGTATAATGGATAGGGTGAACCTGAAAACACTGCAAATGGATCAATTTGTAGCAAGGTTTTTTTCTTTTTTGAGGAGGAAAATTAACGATGATTAAACTTGAACAGCAACCGAACATACAAAATTCAACAAAACAGTCTTTGAGCTTTTTCCTGCTGGCGGTTATTCTTTTGTGGGTAAAATCATATATCGCCTTCAGAGTCGGGCTGAATCTTGATCTTGAGAACGTTATGCAGGAGATCATTCTGGTTATTACACCGCTCAGCTCAGCTCTGTTTTTCCTGGGCCTTGGTTTGTTTGCCCCGGCAAAGAGCAGAAATAAAGCATTGCTTACCATCCATTTTATTATGTCATTTATTTTATACGCCAATATCGTGTACCATCGGTTCTTCGATGACTTCATCACGATACCGGTACTGTTTCAATTTAAAAACTTTGGGGATCTTGGCGGGAGTGCACAAAGCCTGATGCATCCGCTTGATATTTTATATTTTTTGGACTTTCTGCTGTTATTGACTATTGTTTTATCCAAGAAAGTAAAACCTGTGGAAAAATTGAAAAAGAAAACCATAGGTCTTGTTTTTGTTTCAGCATTAAGTATTTTTTTAGCAAACATCGGGATGGCGGAAATCCAGCGTCCTGAACTGCTGACACGCACATTTGACCGGGCGATTCTGGTTAAGCTGATGGGTGTTTACAACTATCATGTGTATGACGCTGTACTGAACACCAAGTCATCCACGCAGCGTGCACTGGCAGACAGCAATGACCTGGCTGAAGTCAAAAACTATTCGGATTCACAGTACAAAAAACCAGATCCGAAAATGTTTGGGGCAGCCAAAGGAAAAAATGTGATCCTTGTATCCATGGAATCCACCCAGAACTTTTTGATCAACAAGAAAATTAATGGTCAGGAAGTTACACCGTTCTTGAATGATCTGACGAAAAACAGCTACTACTTTGATAACTTTTATCATAATACAGGACAGGGCAAAACATCAGATGCCGAATTCCTGATTGATAATTCACTGTACGGACTGCCTGGAGGTTCAGTTTACTCCACTAAAGCGCAAAACAAGTTTCATGCAACACCTGAGATTGTTAAAGAAAATGGATATAACCCGGTTGTCTTCCATGCCAACAATAAAAGTTTCTGGAACCGTGACATGATGTACAACACGCTCGGTTATAACAAGTTTTACTCTAAGCCTTATTATGATGTGAACGATCAGAACTCCGTTAACTACGGCCTGAAGGACAAGGAGTTTTTTAAACAGTCCATGCCGATGCTTGAGAATCTGAAACAGCCGTTTTACAGCAAATTTATTACACTGACCAACCATCATCCGTTTATTTTGAATAATGAACAGGAGAAGAGCATCCAGCCTGCTGACACTGGAGATCCTACGGTGGACAATTACTTTGTAACAGCTCGCTATCAGGATGAAGCCTTAAAGCAATTCTTCCAGCAGTTGAAAGCTTCAGGGCTCTATGACAATTCAGTTATTATTCTGTACGGAGACCACTACGGAATTTCAGAGAACCATAATAAAGCCATGAGCAAAATCCTCGGCAAGGAAGTAACACCATATGAACACCTGAAGCTGCAAGAAACACCATTGTTCATTCATGTGCCAGGGCAAAAAGGTAAAGTAATGCATACAATTGGCGGAGAAATTGATTTGAAGCCAACGATCTTACACTTGCTGGGCATGAAAACGAAAGGCGATATCCAGTTTGGATCTGACCTTTTTTCTCCTGAACGCGACGAATTTACGGTTCAGAGAGACGGCAGTGCCATTACCAAAGACTATGTTTATGCCGGAGAAAAAGAGAAGTGTTACAGCCAGTCTGACGGGCAAGAGGTTGCCGCTAAGCTTTGTAAGCCTGCAAAAGATAAAGCGGCCAAAGATTTAAATCTTTCAGATAAAGTTGTTTATGGCGACTTGCTCCGCTTTTTTAAAGACGGCAAAATAATAAATCAACAAGAATCGAAGCAATAAAGATAAGCCGGCTGATTTCAGCCGGCTTTTTCTTGTTTTGAATGGACTTTTAAGGATTGGAGAAAACTATACAGAGAAAGTTGGAAAATGTTCACTTTTATCCGGTAGAATATGCAGTTGTACGGGCTTTTCGTTGCCTAACAGCAGTTCTTTACTGTATGATAGCAATAACATTACA
Organism: Fictibacillus fluitans; assembly: GCF_030418125.1. Classification (GTDB taxonomy): domain Bacteria; phylum Bacillota; class Bacilli; order Bacillales; family Fictibacillaceae; genus Fictibacillus_C; species Fictibacillus_C fluitans. The sequence continues at coordinate 90,888 of NZ_JAUHTR010000012.1, forward strand.
TAACCTGTCTGGATTGTGGAATTAAAGGAGGATTACTAAATTGAATACAACAATTTATGATGTAGCACGTGAAGCAGGCGTCTCAATGGCAACTGTTTCCCGTGTTGTGAATGGAAACCCGAATGTTAAACCATCTACAAGGAAAAAGGTGCTTGAAGCGATTGATCGCCTTGGTTACCGTCCAAACGCAGTGGCAAGGGGGCTTGCCAGCAAAAAGACCACAACCGTAGGCGTGATTATCCCTGATATTGCGAGCATCTTTTTTGCAGAGCTTGCAAGGGGTATCGAGGATATTGCGACCATGTATAAATACAATATTATCTTGTGTAACTCCGATCAGAACAAGGATAAAGAAATTCATCTTTTAAATACATTGCTCGGAAAGCAAGTGGACGGAATCGTCTTTATGGGAGGTAAAATTACAGATGAGCATGTTGAGGAATTTAAAAAGTCTCCCGTGCCGATTGTAATGGCAGCGACCGTTGATATGAACAACGAAATTCCGTCGGTTAATATCGATTACCAGCAGGCAGTGTATGATGCTGTTGAGCATCTGTTGAAATCGGGACATGATTCGGTCGCGATGGTTACCGGTCCGCTGGAAGATCCAATCAACGGCTATCACAAGTTCACCGGCTTCCGTAAAGCGATGGAGGATGCCGGCAAAAAGGTGGATGAAAAACAAATCTTTGTTGGGGATTACACCTATGATTCAGGGATTGAAGCGGTGGATACCTTCCTTGAAAGCGGAAATATGCCTACAGCCATTTTTGTTGGAACGGATGAAATGGCGCTTGGAGTAATTCATGGCGCTCAGGATAAAGGAATAACGGTCCCTGGCGATCTGGAAATCATCGGCTTTGATAATACACGGCTTGCGACAATGGTAAGACCGACTCTTTCAACCGTTGTACAGCCGATGTATGATATCGGTGCAGTTGCCATGCGTCTGTTGACAAAGCTTATGAACAAGGAACAGGTGGAAGAGAACACGGTAGTGCTTCCTCACCGTATTCAATTCAGAAATACAACAAAAAACAACGACGAACAATAGATGTAAGAGGTGGGAGAGTTTTGAGAATCGGCATTATAGGAGCCATGGATGAAGAAATCCTTTATATGAAACAGGCTCTTGAAATCTATGGGGAAAGCAATTACGCGAAGACCATCTTTTATGAAGGAACCTATGCCGCCAAAGACGTTGTTCTTTGCAAGTCCGGTGTGGGAAAAGTGAATGCGGCCGTTGTGACACAGCTTTTGGTGGACCGGTTTAACGTGACACATATTATGTTTACCGGCGTCGCAGGAGCTTTGCATCCGGACCTTGAAATTGGCGATATTGTGATCTCAACAAGTGCATTGCAGCATGATATCGATGCTTCTGCATTAAGTCCTGACTTTCCGCAGGGAACCATACCCATGTTTGCGTATAATTCGGATTTTGCGGCCGACCCAGGCCTTGTGGCTCTGGCGGAAACAGCCGCCTCAAAGGTTGCTGGGGTCTCCGTAAGAAAGGGAAGGGTTTTAAGCGGGGATCAATTTATTGCCAGCCGTACACTCGTGGAAAATTATTATCAGCTTTTTGACGGTGTGTGCATTGAAATGGAAGGGTCAGCTGTAGCGCAGACAGCCTTTTTAAATGACATTCCCTTTGTCGTGATTCGTTCAATTTCGGACAAGGCCAATGGTGAAGCATCGGTCAATTTCGCTGAATTTACAAAGCTTGCTGCAAAGCGGTCTTCGGATATGGTGGAAGAGATGCTGAAAGCTATTTAATAGGAAAGACCTGATGCATGTTAGCGTCAGGTCTTTTTTCTGCTGTCGCGGATATGGTGGAGTGCCTTGGTTAAAGTCAGGCTGTTTTTTTCCATGATTTCCGGTTTGCGGGGAATCGGTTTATACAACCCTGGCGGATCTTCCCACGTAAGCGGCAGCGTGACGGGAGCGGCTTTCTGCCACTTTTCAATCCATTCCATCGGAAGCGATCCTTCCAGATCGATATCATTCATGGCGAGCCAGATCTCTGACCAGGCGCGTGGAACAACTCTCCAAATATCATATCCGCCCCCGCCGGTTGCGATCCATTTTCCACCGCAAAACCGGTCGGCCGCTGCCTTTGCGATTCTGGGAATGGCATGAAAGGATTTCATGGTTACCGAGAGGTGGGTCAGTGGATCGAAATAGTGAGCGTCTGCTCCGTTCTGCGACAAAATAACATCGGGCTTAAAAAAAGAGACGACTTCATGAACCGCCGTTTCATACAGTTCCAGCCAGGATTCATCTTCTGTAAATGCATCCACAGGAAGATTAAAGGAGTAGCCGTACCCGTCGCTCTGACCCCTCTCCGTGACATTGCCGGTTCCCGGGAACAGGTAACGTCCCGTCTCGTGTATGGACAGGGTACAGGCATCAGGGTCCTCGTAAAAGGACCATTGCACACCGTCTCCATGGTGGGCATCTGTATCGATATACAGCACTCTCGCATTGTATTTCTTTTTCAAGTAAGCAATGGCCACAGCGCTGTCATTGTACACACAGAACCCGGAAGCTTTTCCCCTGAATCCATGATGAAGGCCGCCGCTTGGATTAAATCCATAGGTTGCTTTTCCTTCCATCACCATGTCTGCAGCCTGCAGGGTTGCGCCAACGATCCATGCGCTCGCTTCATGCATGCCGGGAAACATCGGGGTATCCTCCGTGCCAAGTCCGTAATTTTCTGCGGCGGCTCCTTTTAACGTTCCGTCACCCGCTTTTTTTACGGCTTCGATATAAGCTGTATCATGGATAAGGGCGAGCTCTTCATCCGTTGCCATCCGAGGCTCTATGATCTGGCTGTCATCGAGCGCATCAGCCATGCGCAGCAAGTCGTATGTGAGCTTGACACGCAGCTGGTTAAAGGGATGACCCTCGTTGAATTTGTACCGAAGCAGGTCATCAGAATATACAAAAACTGGCTTTTTCATTGTCCCACTTCCGGTTCCTGCGGCCAAATGACATCATAACCATTCTGCCTTAATTCTGAAGCGACTCGGTAGGGATTCATGGTTCCGATGCGCAGGACGAGAATTTTCTGGGTGTCGTCCTGCTTGCTCGGATAAACAAGCACACTGTTGATATTAATTTTAAAATTCTTGATCAGGGAAGCAACATCTGCCAGCTGTCCGGCTATGTTATCTACTTTTACCTCAAGGTGAGAGCTCGGCTGGTGAGCCCCAGTGAGCTGGATCAATGTGTAAAGCATGTCCCGTTCTGTAATGACGCCCACCAGCTTTTCGTGTTCGAGGACAGGGATACAGCCGATTTGATGTTCATAAAAAATACTGAGGAGATCTTCTGCAAAATCAAGGGGATGGGCGGTAATCACATCACTTACCATGATTTCAGATACCGGCCTCTCAAACTTGTCGGCATGATCGGCTGCATCAAAGATGGAAGGGCTGGCATCCCTTAGGTCACGGTCAGAAATAATCCCGGCCAGTGTTCCATCGTCCACAATAACGGGCAGATGCCTGATCCGGTGTTTTTTAAGCGTAAGCAGTGCCTCCATAATCGTTGTCTCTGGCCTTGCAGTAACGGGCTTTTTATTCATCATATCCTGAACAATCACAGTTATTTCCCCTTTCTTCAACTTTCTGTAAAGCTGCACCTCTGGACAGAAATTCTTAAAACATGAAACGGTTCTGAAAACGAATCCGGTCAAACTGCTGGACGGACTCCATTGTAACCCTGCTGCCAATGCGGACCATCAAACAGTTGGCAGGGTGAGAACTTATCTCGGGATCATCCGTTGCCATGTATTCAAGTCCGCCGGCATTCATCATTTTTTCCATTACTTTTCGGTAATCCCACACCGATAAACCGGTGCCCTTTAAATCCCAATGCCAGTAATACTCTGTTGTAATAATGATATAATCTTCCATGCTGTCATCCATCATGGAGACCCTTAACAGGCTTTTCCCTATTTTATAGTTCCGGTAATCAGAAATGACTTCAATTGCTCCAAGCTCCAGAAGATTTTCCATATTGCCATGTGACCATCGTTCCATTGGATCCGGATAAACGTATGTAACATAACCGATTATGGTATCTTTTGTTCTGGCAACAATAATCCTTCCTTCATCAAGGCCGGCAATCTCGATAAGAGCTTCATGCTGCTGCGGTGCAGGTCTGAATGCTTTTAGTCCGGCATGAAATTCATATTCGGCCAGATGTTCCGGTGAGATGGGACCCTCAATAATAACCTTGCCTGAAGGTGTATCAACAGCAAGGCAATTGTAAGTTTTAATATGATTCATATATACACCACCCAAGTAAAAGTTCAACTACTTCCATTATACATAACGAACGGGATTTGTAAGGGGTTTCGAGACAGACAGATTTGACAATTCTAATAAATTTAAAAATTTTGAACCTATATGATATACTAAGCATGTATATATTTATTGGCATAGGAGGAGATTGACAGATGAAGGTGGAAGCGCTTCCGAGTATTAAAGGTAATTTTAACCTAGAAGATTATCAAACAGCATATGAGGCATTTGACTGGACCGAAGTTGAAAAAGAATTCTCCTGGAACGAAACGGGGCGAGTCAATCTGGCCTATGAAGCAGTGGACAGGCATGCGGAAGGGGACAGAAAAAATAAAGTGGCCCTTTATTTTTCTGATCAAAAAAGAGATGAAAAATATACTTTCCGCGATCTGAAGGAAATGTCAAACAAGGCAGGAAACATGCTCCGACAGCTTGATGTTGAAAAAGGGGACAGGGTATTTATTTTTATGCCGCGTTCTCCCGAGCTGTACTTCGCACTTCTTGGTGCGGTTAAAGTTGGAGCGATCGTTGGCCCGCTGTTTGAAGCATTCATGGAGGGGGCGGTCAGGGACCGTCTGGAAGACAGTGAAGCCAAAGTGCTCATTACCACTCCACAGCTGCTTGAACGTGTACCTGTAAGCGAACTGCCTCATCTCAAGCATGTTGTTCTTGTAGGCGAAGATGTAAAAGAAGAAGGGCCGTATGTCGACTTTTTCAGCAGAATGGAAAAAGCAGACAAGCACCTTGATATCGAATGGGTGGACCGTGAAGACGGCTTGATTCTTCACTATACCTCCGGATCCACTGGAAAGCCAAAGGGTGTATTGCACGTTCATAATGCTATGATTCAGCATTACCAGACTGCCAAATGGGTGCTTGACCTGAAAGATTCTGATGTGTACTGGTGCACCGCCGATCCCGGCTGGGTGACCGGAACATCCTACGGTATTTTCGGTCCATGGCTGAATGGGGCATCCAATGTGATCCGGGGCGGCCGCTTCAGTCCGGAAGACTGGTACGGCACGATTGAAAAGTATGGCGTAACCGTCTGGTACAGTGCGCCGACCGCTTTCCGCATGCTAATGGGGGCAGGAGATGAGGTTGTGAAGAGGTTTGATCTTTCTTCCCTGCGCCATGTGCTGAGTGTGGGTGAACCGCTCAATGCTGAAGTTGTACGATGGGGAATGAAAGTCTTTAACCTGAGAATCCATGATAACTGGTGGATGACAGAGACCGGAGCGCAGCTCATCAGCAACTATCCGGCAGTGGAAATCAAACCTGGCTCCATGGGGAAACCCTTCCCTGGTGTAGAAGCTGCCATTATTGATGACCAGGATAATGTGCTTCCGCCAAACCGAATGGGGAATCTGGCCATTAAAAAGGGCTGGCCGTCCATGATGCGTGCCATCTGGAACAACCCGCAAAAGTATGAATCTTATTTCACACCTGGCGGCTGGTATGTTTCCGGAGACTCCGCCTACATGGACGAAGAGGGATACTTCTGGTTCCAGGGCAGAATTGATGATGTGATCATGACGTCCGGTGAGCGGGTAGGTCCGTTTGAAGTAGAAAGCAAGCTTGTTGAACATCCGGCAGTTGCAGAAGCGGGTGTCATCGGTAAACCGGATCCCGTCCGTGGTGAAGTTATCAAGGCATTTATCGCGCTGAGAGAGGGGTATTCGCCAAGCGATGAACTAATTGAAGAGATTCGTTCATTTGTTAAATCCGGCCTTGCTGCCCATTCAGCGCCAAGGGAAATCGAATTCCGTGACAAACTCCCTAAAACAAGAAGCGGTAAAATTATGAGACGTGTGTTGAAAGCCTGGGAGCTTGATCTTCCGACTGGCGACTTGTCCACAATGGAAGATTAGAAGAAAAGAAGACAGAAAAAACCCCCTCGATCAATTCGAGGGGGTTTCTTTATCCTTTTTATCGGTATTCTGCTCATCAGAGGGTTTTTTTGGCTTATCCCCTGACGGTTTTTCTTCGGTTGGTTTCTTGTCCTTTGGCTTATCTTTCTTAGGATCATCTTTCTTCTCTTCTTTTGACTCTTTTTTAGGAGTTTCCTGTTTCTTTGTGCCGTATGTCACTTTTCCTGATGGAGATGATTCCTTGCCTGCAATATCCACGGCAGTGACGTAGAGAACACCTGAAGGAGCTGACAGGGATGTCTGGTCTGATGTCACGCTGCCAATCTTCCTGAATGATCCACTGGTACCGGCAGCCTGGTAAATGCGATAACCGATCACATCGCTTTCGCCAGAGGAAGACCAGGACAGCTTTCCATCTTTGACGGTTAATCCGGTAACTGCACCAGGTGATTTACCGTTTTCCGGCAAGCTCTTGTCAGGGAGAAGGTCTCCGGCATCCACGCCGGCCGCTTCCTTCAAATCCACGCCGTTAAATAATTCCTGATCGACCATTACACCATTCTTCGTAAACTCTTTTGGTGTTGAATCCGAAGCTTTGTATTTTCTGCCATTCGCGATCACATAAAGGCCGGTATCAAGACTGTTGTCTTTTGAATTTGGAGCATATTTGACATTAAATAAATCGGTCGTGACCAATCCGGCTTTTCGGCATAAGTCAGACGGAAGTTTTCCGGAAATGCCGCAGATTTCTTTTCTTACGATGCCGGATGGTATGCTGAACCTCTCTTTTGGAGCAATCAGAGAAGGCGCGTATTTATAGGCATCATTCGCAAAAGCTGCCCACAGGGTCTGGCTGATATGCTGCTGCCCTTTCGGAAGGGCAGCGGGTTTATCATATCCATGCCATACACCGAGGGTGACATTCGGGTTTGTCGCGACAAACCAGGAGTCCTTTGCAGACGATGTTGTCCCTGTTTTACCTGCCCAGTCTGCATGAAAATTCAGCCTGCCTGGAATGCTTGCCGCTGTTCCGCCCGGTTTCAATACATCTCTCATCATATCAAGGACCAGATAAGAGGTTTGTGGCGAATAAACAGAGACAGGCTTGGATTTGTGCTGATAAACGGCTTTTCCATGCTTATCTGTAATTTTGCTGATCAGATAGGCATCCACAAACTTTCCTTCATTTCCAAAAGTAGCGAACGCATTTGTGTTTTCTTCCACGGTAACTCCGTGGGTCAGTCCGCCGATGGCAACAGAAGGCGCACTTTTATCTGCTTCTGCAATAGAGGAGAATCCCATCTTCTCCAGACGGTTGAACGCGTCAGCGTGGTCAGCCATCATAAAGCTTCTAAGAGCAGGAATATTATACGATTTGGCAAGCGCGGTTCTGGCCGAAAGCAGACCGTGGAACCTTTTATCAAAGTTGTTGGGTTTATACTTTCCGATGGATAAAGGTGTATCCGGAAGAATATAGCCCGGCTGTATTTTACCTTCTTCAATGGCAGGCGCGTAGGCGAGCAGCGGCTTCATGGTCGAACCATTCTGGCGTAGTGCCTGTGTTGCATGGTTCAGCTGCTCACGTTTATAATCACGGCCGCCGACGAAGCTGATGATGGCACCCGTTTTATTTTCGATTAAAATGGATCCAACTTCCTGAGGCTGCTGCACATATACCCATTTTCCTTTGTCATTTTTGACGCGGACCGTGTGCGATGAGCCAAAGAGATAGTTGTTCTTCGCTGTTTTCTCCATTTCATCATAGATCTTTTTATTGATGGTCGTATATATTCTCAAGCCATTTTGACGAAGCTGGACGTAGGCATTCTGGCGGTATTCATCCTTTTCCTTCTGCTTCAGCTTGGAATAGTCTTTACCGTCTTTCTTCGCTGCCTGCACCGCCAAAATGGAGGCTGAGCGGCGTTCCACTTCCATACTCAAGTAAGGATACTTTTCATAGGAAGATTCTTTTTTCTTCGTAAAGTGCTTTTTCACATCATACTTCATGGCTTTTTCGTACTGCTCAGGTGTTATTTTCCCGGCTGTCAGCATGCGTTTAAGCACGGTTTTCATACGATTGGTTCCCGCGGCTGTGTCTTTTTTCACATCCCCGCTGTTTGTAAAAGGAGTATAGACAAATGGATTTTGCGGCATTCCGGCAAGGAACGCTGCTTGCGGAAGATTTAAATCTTTTGCATTTACACCAAAAACTCCTTGTGCAGCAGCCTGTATGCCGGCGACATTATGGCCGGATGAGCTGCGTCCAAAAGGAACAATATTCAAATATGCTTCGAGAATTTGTTCTTTTGTAAAAAAGTGCTCCAGACGGAGAGCCAGCAGAATTTCTTTTGCCTTCCGGTCGAAGGAGACTTCATTGGTGAGAATTTGGTTCTTGATCAGCTGCTGGGTCAGCGTACTGCCTCCCGAGCGGTTTGCCGATCCTGTTACTTCCTGGATGACCGCACGTATAATCGCTTTTGGAACCACACCTTCATGTTCGTAAAAGTATTCATCTTCTGTTGAAATAACAGCGTCTTTTACAAAAGGAGAGATGTTTTTTATCGACACTTCATCACGATTCAGGTCCGCCCGAAGGTTGCCCAGCTCTGATTTGTCATTAAAGTACATCATACTCGTCGTTGAGTAATTATAAATCTCCTCTTTCATGGTAGCCTGGGCCCTGACTGGTTCATTTTTGACAAGTGAGGCCAGGAAGCCCGCACCGGCTCCTGCTGCCAGACATCCGCCAAGCACAGCCAATACGACAATGATTAAAAATAAGTTCCATGTAAACGTGTATGTTTTATCGGCGGCCTGGATGATTTTCTTCTCATTAAGGTAGGCGATAAAACGCCTCCATTTTTCCTTAATTACCTCTAGATGAGACATATGTAAATTCCCCCCTATTCGGCTAATTATATCATATTCGCTGTCGTTTGAAGGGAGTATGGGTACAAATTTGTCAGTGAAAGAGGAATTGACATCGTCGTTCAGCTATGGTAAAAAGAAGAATATATGCTAATAGGATAAGTAAGAAGCGAAGATAGGATTTAGTAGTAACTGTCTCCCTGTTTCAGAAAGCTGGTGGCCGCTGCAAACCAGTACACAGACGGATTATGAAGTACACCCTGGAGCTTTCTTTGTGAACGTCAGTAGCAAAGACCGGTTGAAAAGCCGTTAACCGATACGAGTGGAAGGATTTTTGTCCTTCAACAAGGGTGGTACCGCGATAATCACGTCCCTTATTCAGGGGCGTTTTTTATTTGTCTTTTTTTAACGAATTGGATGGAATGAAAGGAGCAACATTAATGGGAATCTTGCAAGATTTAGAATACCGGAACCTGATCAACCAGGTTACCGACCGTGAAGGTCTCGAAGAAAAATTGAACAAGGGAAAAACGGCATTTTACTGTGGGTTTGACCCGACAGCCGACAGTTTGCATGTTGGCCATCTGCTCGTCATCATGACCATGCGCCGACTTCAGCAGGCAGGCCACCAGCCCATTCCTTTGGTGGGGGGCGCCACTGGCATGATTGGCGATCCGAGCGGGAAAAAGGCAGAGCGCACTTTGAATGAATCGGGTGTCGTCGAGCAATGGAGCGAGCGTATCAAAGGCCAGCTCTCCAAGTTTTTGGATTTCGAAGCGGAGAACAATCCGGCTGAAATTGCCAATAACTATGACTGGATCGGAAAAATGGATGTAATTTCGTTCCTCCGTGATGTGGGTAAATACTTCCCGCTGAACTATATGCTCGCAAAAGAATCAGTAGAATCGCGTTTGGAAGCAGGAATTTCCTTTACAGAGTTTACGTACATGATTCTGCAGTCCTATGACTTTCTGCAATTATATCGCGAGAAAGACTGCCGCCTACAGCTCGGAGGAAGCGACCAGTGGGGTAACATCACAGCTGGTCTTGAACTGATCCGAAAAGCAGGGGAGGAAGAAAAGGCATTCGGCCTGACGATTCCTCTAGTTACAAAGAGCGATGGAACCAAATTTGGTAAAACTGAAGGCGGAGCGATCTGGCTGGATCCTGAAAAAACAACGCCATACGAGTTCTACCAATTCTGGATCAATACCGATGACCGTGATGTGGTCAAATTCCTGAAATACTTCTCGTTCAAGAGCGATGAAGAGATCAACTCACTTGAAGAGCAGGTGCAAAGTGCTCCTGAAAAACGTGCAGCTCAAAAAGCGCTTGCTGAAGAACTGACAGCCCTTGTCCATGGCAATGCGGCACTCGAACAGGCGATCAAAATTTCACAGGCTTTGTTCAGCGGACAGCTTTCCGAGCTTACCGGGGCAGAGATTGAACAAGGATTTAAAGATGTGCCATCCTTTGAAATGGAGTCCAAAGAGGATATTGGACTCATTGATTTGCTTGTGGCAAGCAAGATATCTCCTTCCAAACGCCAGGCGCGTGAGGATATTACGAATGGAGCGATCTCCATCAACGGTGAGCGCTGCCAGGACCTTGAAAAGGTTGTAGGAGCAGACTCACGGATCGATGACCGCTTTGTTGTTATCCGCCGTGGCAAGAAGAAGTACTTCCTCATCCGATACTAATAAACGAAAACCGGCCCACCTTGATGGTGGCCGGTTTTTTTGATCCGAAGTTATTAAGTTTGAAAACAAATCAGCCTCTTTTGAAAATGAAAGTATGTCTTTTGAAAATAACTGCCACGGTTTTGAAAATAAATCATGCATTATTGAAAACAAACAGGTGCAGTTCGCATTTATCCTACTCTATAACAATAAAAAAAGCGTCCCGCATAAACGGAACGCTTTCTTAAACTTAACGAGAGTAGTACTCAACGATAAGTTGTTCTGAAATTTCAGCTGGCAATTCAGAACGCTCTGGTAAGCGAGTGAATGTACCTTCAAGTTTGTTTTCGTCAAAAGTTAAGAAGTCAGGTACGAAGTTGTTTACTTCGATTGCTTCTTTAACTGCGCTGATGTTTTGAGACTTTTCACGAACTCCGATTACTGAACCAACTGCAACGCGGAATGATGGGATATCAACGCGCTTACCATTTACAGTAACGTGTCCGTGGTTTACCAATTGACGAGCTGCACGGCGTGTGCGAGCAAGACCAAGACGGTAAACGATGCTGTCCAAACGAGACTCAAGAAGGATCATGAAGTTCTCACCATGAATTCCTGTCATTTTGCCTGCATCGTCAAACATGCGACGGAATTGACGCTCGTTTACACCATACATGTGACGAAGCTTTTGCTTCTCCTGTAGTTGTAAACCGTATTCAGAAAGTTTTTTACGTTGGTTAGGACCGTGTTGTCCTGGAGCGTAAGGGCGCTTTGCTAATTCTTTTCCAGTTCCGCTTAGGGAAATACCTAAACGACGGGAAATCTTCCATGATGAACCTGTATATCGAGCCATGAATGACTCCTCCTTCACGTGTTTTGTTGTTGTAAAACAACCACAGTGACTGTCTTCTTTCCGCCTGTCTATTTTGTTCAACTATACCTTCACTTCAGCAGCCATGAAGCTACGCGGTATACCATGCCAGAGAAAGGCATGTAACAAAATAAAAGCAAGTGGCGAACACAGTGCCGCTTTATTTTACACAAAGAGTAGTATAAGTTTTTTTGGACAACAAGTCAAGTGCCATCCTAAAGATAGTGATACATTGGCTCTGACGGATGAATACAATAGTAAGGGAAGGATTCTCCTTTCTGAAGAAGAAGCTATAAAAGGTAAGCGCTTACAAACAGAGAAGGGGTGCGTATACATGAAATCCAATTATTTTGAGACATACGCTATTCACGCTGGATATGATAACAGGGAGCATAGCGGAAGCCTGTCCCCGCCCATTTTTCAAACGTCAACCTTTGTATTTCCTGACGCAGAAACCGGGGAGCGGAGATTTGCCGGAATGGAGGAAGGCTACGTCTACTCCAGGCTGAAAAATCCAACCGTTTGCCAATTCGAAGAAAGGATGGGCGTGCTTGAAGGCGGTGAAAAGGCATTGGCGTTTGCTTCCGGAATGGCTGCTGTTTCTGCCGTGTTGCTCGGACTTGCAAAAACCGGAGAGCATATTCTTTGTTCAGAAGGAGTATATGGCTGTACGTACGGGCTTCTTCAGTTTATGGAGGAGCGGTTTGGAATCAGTCATTCCTTTCTCTCTATGGAAAGTGCAGAAGAACTCCATGCAAAAATGCTGCCGAATACGTCATTGATTTACATTGAATCCCCAATCAACCCGACTATGAAGCTTGTTGACCTGGAGATGGTGGTGAATACGGCCAAAGAAAAAGGGATTCCGGTTATTGTGGATAATACGTTTTGTTCCCCGTACCTGCAACGGCCGCTGGAGTTGGGCTGTGACATTGTCGTTCACAGTGCTACCAAGTATTTATGCGGCCATGGCGATGTCGTAGGGGGTGTGGCTGTTGGCAGGCGGGAGACGATGGAACAGATTGCCCACACCGCACAAAAGGATATTGGCGGCATTATGTCCCCCTTTGATGCCTGGCTGCTTCTTAGAGGAATAAAGACGCTTCCTGTAAGAATGGACCGCCATTGTGATAATGCTGAACACATTGCCGTTCTGTTAAAACGGCATCCTTACGTTGAGAGCATTTTTTATCCGGGTGATCCGGATTTTCCGCAGTATAACATCGCCTGTAAGCAAATGAAAAAGTCAGGGGGAATGATCAGTTTTAGTATAAAAGGAGGGAAAGAAGAAGCGCAAGAGCTCATGAACAACCTTCAGCTTATTAAAATTGCTGTCAGCCTTGGGGATGCAGAAACGTTGATTCAGCATCCGGCCACCATGACTCATTCGGGTGTTCCGGAGCACGAAAGGGAGAATATGTCGATAACTCAAAATCTGCTCCGGCTGTCTGTAGGGCTGGAAGCATGGCAGGACATCTGGGCAGATCTTGAACAGGCTCTGCATTCCCTCATGAAAAAAGAGGACCAGGCGATATCATAAAAAAAAACGGCCCCGGAATCTTCCCGGGGCCGTTTGCTGTGCGTAAGTTAAATGTGTTTATTCAGTTCATCCACAAACTTTTCAAGCCATTCTTGATCGAGTTGATCAAATCTTCCTTTTTCAGGGCTGTCAATATCAAGAACACCAAAAAGCTGGCCGTCCTTTACAATCGGTACAACAATTTCAGACTGAGACGCAGCATCGCAGGCGATGTGTCCGGGAAATTGGTGAACATCTTCAACAAGAACCGTTTTTTGTTCTTTTGCTGCTGTCCCGCAAACTCCCTTGCCCATGGGAATCCTTATACAGGCAGGAAGACCTTGAAAGGGCCCCAGCACAAGCTGATCCGATAATTCTTCGTATTCGTAAAATCCTACCCAGTTAATGTTGGGAAGGAACTGGTTTAAAAGTGCAGAAGCATTGGCCAGGTTGGCCGTGATGCTTGTTTCATCTTCCAAAAGAGCACGTGCCTGTTTGAGCAGCTGTTCGTATCCTTCTTTGCGGTTCTGACTGTATTTTTCGACTGTAAACATGAACATCCCCCTTTATGTGCTAGCCGTCTTTTTCCATCTTATCAAAAATTGTAGAAGAAAACATCCGAACAGACATATTTGTCGAGCGAATCTTAAAGGGAAAACCCTATGTATAAAAGAAAAAAGAAGTATAAGAAGGGCGGTGGTTGTAAAATGTCTAAAGATCAGATGGCTACAAAGATAAAAATTGCCGAATCTGCAGTTGAGCTGTTCACAAGTCAGGGGTATCAGGGCACTTCTGTCCGTCAGATTGCAAAAAAAGCGGGAGTGAACCTTGCCCTCGTCTCTTATCATTTTGGCGGAAAGAAAGGGCTTCTCGAAGAATTAATCTCTTCTTTTTATGAGGGGTACATCCGCAAAATTGAAGTTGTGTATCATACCTCTGCTGATCAGCCGGAGAAAGAGCGGCTGCTGGAGATGATTGAGAGTGTACTGAATTATCAGCTCAGGCAGCCCGAACTGTCCCGGTTTGTTCATCGTGAAATGACTCTGGATTCAACGCTCGTCCGCGAAGTGATGACCACTTACCTGGCGAAAGAAAAATATTATTATGATTCCATCTTTGAAAAAGGAATGAAACAAAAAGAATTTTACAAACAGCCGGTTATGCTCCTGAGCCTGCAGCTTCGCAACCTGATCATTATGCCTTTTCTTCATCCCTTATATATATCTGAAGTGTTCTATACCGCGCCTCATGATCCGTTATTTGTTACTTCCTATATGAGTTTTATCCATAAATGGCTCGAACAATCTATATGTGTGCCGCAAAAGAAGGGATCTCTTCTTACAGCTGTGCAAAATCCGTTATTCGCCACGATTCAGGAAAAGTGGAACGGATAAGCTTTCGGTATGGATCAGAGAGTCAAGACCTTGGCCCAATCCCTTCACACTATGTGCATCCGATCCAAATACGAGAGGGATTCCTTGTTTTACTGCCTCTTCAACTACCTTGTCGGGGGGATAAGGCTCCTTGCAAAAAGGCTTTGAAAGTCCTGCTCCATTGTAGTCCAATTCAAGACCATGAGTTTTAAAGAGCGTTAAAATACCTTGTATGTCACGTTCGAAAGAGGCTTCAGTTGGATAGAGAGCCTGAAATTTGTTCACAAGTGTCATATGACCGATCCTTCTCGGTTTGTACGTGCCAAGATCGGAAGTGATCGACTGTGCCAGTGTCCTGTAGTACGATGAATGGACCTGGGCGGTGCTGCCAAATACTGCGGCAATTTCTCCGAACATCGTCTCACTGTAGTCGAGGCAATAGTAATGTTCATTCTGCTTTAAAAAGTGAACCGACAGAATGGCATCGTCCAGCCGGGGGCCGAATTCATTCAGGAAAGCCCGGGTTTCGTTCTCCCAGCCCTCAATATAATCCACTTCCAGGCCGATATTAAGGGTAAGGGCACTGCTGTAATACTTTTTTAATGAAGTAAGCTCATCAAGGTATGCCGGAAGCCTGGACATTTCCATCGCCGAGTCGTTTTCAGGCACCGGATCAGTGAATCCTTCCGGAAGCGGGGCATGTTCAGTAAAGGTCATGCCCCGGTAACCCAATTGAATAGCCCTTTCTATATACTCTGAAAGTGAATCGGCTGAACCATGCGGACAATAAGGGGTATGAATGTGGCCGTCATAAATTCCTGTCATGCTTATCCTCCTGATTGTTTTAAGTAAAAAGCAACTTTGATAATTCTGGAAAAAAATTATTCGGTTTTTTCATTTTTTTTTGGTCAAAATTCGGGTTTACATGTTATCATTAGTACATTGAGTCAGCACGAAATGTGGTTTAAGAGGAAGAAAAATGCCGGCTCGGAGTAAAAACAGGAATAAATCATTATTACAATAAAACGTAAATCATTGTAACATGATTATTACATAGATTTTGCAGTTTTGCAGAAAGGAAGAAAGGGTGCTTCCTATGACATACATAATTGCCGCAGTAATTCTTTTAATTGCTTTAGTTGTTTTCGGCTCCTTTTCACGAAAGCGGATTTACAAGCAAATTGACCGGCTGGAATCCTGGAAAATGGAGATTATGAACCGACCTCTGACAGAGGAAATTTCAAAGGTCAAAGGGCTTACCATGGTAGGCGAAACTGAAGAGAAATTTGAGTCCTGGCGAAACGAATGGGATGAGATGGTGACTGTTGAACTGCCAAATATGGACGAGGCTTTGTTCGATGCGGAAGAAAGCGCAGATAAATACAGGTTCAGCAAAGCAAAGGGAGTCCTTCGGCGAATTGAATCACAGCTTCAGGGGATGGAAGCGCGGATTAAAGCCATCTCGTCAGAAATAGATGAGCTGGTAACAAGCGAAGAGTTGAACAGAGAAGACATCATTGAAGCCAAGGAACAATTCAGTGAAGGCAGAAAGTATTTTCTTACACACTCCCGCTCATTGGGTAAAACGGCTGCGCTGTTTGAAGCTGAGTTCTTGGAAGTCAACTCAATGTTTGTGCAGTTTGACGAAATGACCTCACAGGGCAACCACCTCGAAGCCCGCAAAATCCTCGTTAACAGCATCGAACGGTTAAAAGTAGTCCGCGAGAAAATGGAATCCGTTCCAGAACTGCTTGTCCTGCTTTTATCCGATCTTCCATCGAGCCTGAAGGATCTTAAGGATGGTTTCTCCGATATGGAAGAGCAAGGCTACATTCTTAATCATATCGGCATTGATAGAGAAATCAGCTCTATGAACGAACGGATTGGCGCATTGCTTGAAAAAGTATATGAGCTTGACATTGACGAAACACAAAAAGGAATTGATCAATTAAATAACGAGATTGACCAATTATATGATCTGCTCGAAAATGAAGTGATATCCAAGCAGTTTGTAATCAAAGAGAAGGAAGTCATCCTTCAGTCGCTGGCCGATCTTCAGATGGACATGGACAACATCCGTGACGAAGCAGATATGGTTTCTCTGAGTTACCAGCTCGACCAGTCGGATGTAGAGGTGCATAAGCGGCTCGAGAAGATGTTCAGCAAATTGCAGACCCGCTTTGCTTTGATCGAACAGTCCATTGAGGAAAAGAAGGATTCCTATTCCGTTATCCGCGAGATGATGGAGGAGATGGCAGTTCAATTGGAAGACCTGAAAAAATCCAACCAGGAATATCAGGAAAGGCTTCTCAATCTCCGGAAGGATGAGCTAGAGACCAAGGAAAAGCTGAAGGAACTTAGAAGGCGCCTGCTTGAAGCAAGAAGAATGATGCAAAAAAGCAACTTGCCAGGACTGCCGGATCACTATCTGATGACCATTGAAAAGGCAGAAAACTACATTATCGAGGTGTCAAAACGCCTTGACGATAAACCGCTCGAAATTGCTGAAATTACGGAAGTGCTTGAACAAGCGCTTCAAGCGGTGGAAGAAGGATATCAAGAAACGGCGGAAATCATTGAAACAGCCATGCTGGCCGAAAAAGTGATTCAATATGGCAACCGATACAGAAGCTCCTATTCTTCCGTTTCAGTCCGGCTTATTGAAGCAGAAATTGCCTTCCGCAACTTCCAGTATGAAGAAGCACTTAATCTTGCAGCGAACGCCATAGAAAGTGTTCAGCCGGGAATTTTAAAAGAACTGGAAGTTAACATTAAACAAAAAATCTGATGAAATCGGAGTCCGTCAACGGATTCCGTTTTTTTTTTTTCACCAAAGAAGCGGAAATTCGTATACATGGGAAGCAGAACGTAAGGGTTAGTATCTTAAGATGATGGAATGCTAAGAGCACGGAAAAATACAATTTTTTCTTTTCATCCATTATGGTATTATAGATTGATGTGTAGAATAACTGAGTTATGCGGAGGACTCGAACATGATTTATTTTGACAACAGTGCAACAACCAGACCTTATAAAGAGGTTCTCGACTCGTTCGTTACGGTTTCTCAAACGTATTTCGCCAATCCATCCTCCATTCATTCCAAAGGCGGGGAAACTGAGCGTCTGATGTTTCAAGCCCGGAAAACAGCAGCTGGACTTCTGGGTGTTAAACCAAATGAGATTATTTTCACTTCCGGAGGAACGGAAGGAAACAATACAGCAATTAAAGGAATCGCATTAAAACATCAGGAGCGGGGCAAGCATTTGATCACGAGTGAAGTGGAGCATGCTTCATCCTATGAAACGTTTCATTATCTGGAATTCCTTGGATTTGAAGTCACCTGCCTGCCAGTCAACGCCAAAGGTGAAATCTCACTTGAGCAGCTTGAGAACAGCATCCGGGAGGACACCATTTTGGTTTCGCTCATTCATGTGAACAATGAAGTGGGCACGATTCAACCGATCGTGGATGCAGGTAAAATTATCAAGAGGTTTCCTAAAGTATTTTTCCATGTGGATCACGTACAGGGAATAGGCAAAGTGCCATTGAATCTTAAGGAAGCTGCGATTGACTTATGTACCATGTCAGGCCATAAATTTCACGGCCTGAAAGGGACCGGGATTTTATACAAACGCGAAGGTGTCAGTCTTTCACCGCTGCTTACCGGCGGCGAGCAGGAAATCAACATGCGTGCAGGCACCGAAAATGTCGCCGGCATTGTTTCGATTGCCAAAGCGCTTCGTATGTCTTTAGACCGGATGGACGAAGGCGTGGAAATCATGAACACTGTAAAAGAGCGGATTGTGGATGGCCTTTCGGAAATTCGGGGAATTTCAATCAATACCCCGGCCGATGGAGCTCCCCACATTATCAACTTTTCGGTGGACGGAGTGAAACCGGAGGTACTGATTCATACGCTTGACCAAAAGGATATTTATGTATCCACCCGCTCCGCCTGTTCTTCAAAGCAGGCAGGGCCGAGCAGAATACTAATGGCCATGGGCCTTGGGCAAAAGAGGGCCAATACGGCTATACGGATCAGTCTTTCGTATGAAAATACGATGGCAGAAGCAGAGATTGTTCTAAAAGAAATAAAAAATGCAGTGGTTCAGCTGCAGACAGTAATGGGGTAAATAACTATGCAATATAATCACATTGTTATCCGTTTTGGTGAATTGTCGCTGAAAGGGAAGAATAGAAGACATTTTGAAAGTCAGCTGAGGGAGACGGTACGCAAAAAGCTGTCTCCGTTTCCGAAAGCAGCCGTACTCAAATCGTACGACCGTATTTTGGTGGAAATCAACGGGGAAGATCATCAAAAAATGATTGCGAAGCTGCAGGAGGTTTTCGGAATTCATGCCATCAGTCTGGCGATCAGAGCGGAAAGTGAGCTGGAAAGCATTAAAGAAGCCGCGCTGGCCGCATTTTTAAAAAATGGACAGGGCCCGATGACCTTTAAGGTTTCTGCCCGCAGAAGCAATAAACATTTTCCGGTGGGCTCCATGGAATTGAATCGGGAAGTGGGCGGCCATATTTTAAAGAATACGGATAATGTAACAGTGGATGTCCACAACCCTGATGTCGAGGTGAAAGTAGAAGTTAAAGACAATGGAACCTTTATCAGCTGTGAGACTTATCCCGGGGCAGGCGGACTGCCGATCGGTGTAGGCGGTAAAGCATTACTGATGCTGTCCGGAGGAATTGACAGCCCGGTTGCAGGATATCTTACCATGAAGCGCGGTGTCCGTATTGAGGCGGTTCATTTTCACAGTCCCCCGTTTACGAGTGAACGTGCAAGGCAAAAAGCGGAAGACCTTGTACAGGAGCTGACAAGATACGGCGGCAAAATGAAACTTCATATTGTTCATTTTACTAAAATTCAGCAGATCATTAAGGAAAAGATTCCGGCAAGCTACAGCATGACAATTATGAGACGGATGATGCTGCGCATCACCGAGCGGATTGCAGAAGAGCGGAATGCAATGGCGATTGCCAATGGTGAAAACCTGGGCCAGGTAGCGAGCCAGACGATGTACAGCATGCATACGATCAATGAAGTGACCAACCTGCCGATTATCCGGCCGGTGGTGACGATGGATAAGCTTGAAATTATTGATATTTCACAAAAAATCGGCACATATGACATTTCCATCCGTCCGTATGAAGATTGCTGTACCATTTTTGTTCCGGCAGCGCCAAAAACGAAGCCAAAGCGTGAAAAAGCGAACCGGTTTGAACAGGCGATCGAGAATATGGATGAGCTGATTCAGGAAGCTGTAGATACCTTTGAAACCGTTACGTTTGAAGAGCAAAAAGAACAAACAGAATTTGAAGACTTATTTTAAAACCATCCTGAAGGAGATATTTGCCTTCAGGATTTTTTTTGGTTTTCCACTTAATATTTACCACGGTTTAAAGAATGTTTCTGTCGCAACCTATAAGTACAGGAGGTGAACACAACATGTCAAACAACTCTAATCAACTTCTTGTACCTGGTGTACAGCAGGCGATCGATCAGTTGAAATTTGAAATCGCTTCTGAATTGGGCGTTAATTTAAGCGCTGATGGATCTTCCCGATCCAACGGGTCTGTCGGAGGAGAAATCACAAAACGCCTTGTCGCAATGTCTCAGCAGCAATTCAACGGACAACAAAAATAATTCATTCCGAAACCAACTTCATATATGGCTTAAGAGCGGGCAGAATCCCCGCTCTTTTTTCGTTATTTTAAAATATTCTAAATTTATTGTATAATGAAGAGGTTAAATGGGTTTGGTTTACATAGAGGAGGAAACATGAATGGATAATCTTTTGGAACTGCAGGCACCGCCAATTTACAATGTAACAGAGGAAATGGAGAAATATGCTGAAAATCCTGATCGTAAAGCCATCGTTTGGCAAAATGACCAGGGGGACAAGAAAGAAATGACCTACAGCGAGCTTTTCAAATGCTGCAATAGCTGTGCAAACGCACTGACGAAGCTTGGACTATCCAAGGGAGATAAGGCATTAATCGTGATGCCCAGGAAAGTATCAACCTATGTGGTTTATTTGGCTTGTTTAAAAGCAGGCATAGTGGTCATTCCATCCTCTGAAATGCTCAGACCTAAAGACTTGAGCTACCGGATTATACATAGTGAAGCAAAAGCTGTCATCATCGACGCCGCTTTCCTTTCAGGGATTGATGAAATCACTGACGAATTGCCTTCTCTGCAATACAAACTATCCATTGGGGGAAGCAAGGATGGGTGGCAATCGCTTGATGATTTGGCAGAAAATGAAAGCGATTTCTTTGAAGTGGTTAAAACAAGTAAAGATGAAATGGCGTTTCTATCTTATACCTCTGGAACGACGGGCCTTCCTAAGGGAGCGGTCCATACCCACGGATGGGCTTTTGCACATCTGCAGACAGCGGCAAAAGGCTGGCTTGGCATTAAAGAAGATGATAAAGTCTGGGCGACTGCCGGACCCGGCTGGCAAAAATGGATCTGGAGTCCTTTTGTTTCCGTACTGGGCTGCGGAGCTACAGGTTTTGTATACAATGGGAAATTTGCTCCTGACAAGTATTTGTCACTGCTGGAGGAGCAGGACATATCCGTTTTATGCTGTACACCGACCGAATACCGGCTGATGGCGAAAACCGATAATCTGGACCAATATAAGCTTCCTTCATTGCGCAGTGCGGTGTCCGCTGGAGAACCGCTTAACCGGGAAGTTATCGATATTTTCCAGCGCCATTTCAATGTCACAGTCCGTGATGGGTACGGGCAGACCGAAAACACATTATTGGTTGGCATGATGGAGGGTATGGAACTGCGGCCGGGATCCATGGGAAAACCGACACCAGGGAACCGCGTCGAAATCGTGGATGAAAATGGAGAGCCCGCCGGAAACGGTGAAGTTGGTGATATTGCCGTTCACAACAGTTCTCCAGCCTTGTTTAAAACCTATTACAAGGATCCTGAACGAACGAAAAAGGCCTTCAGGGGAGAATATTATTTGACTGGTGATAAAGCCAAAAAAGACGAAGACGGCTATTTCTGGTTTGAGGGTCGTAGCGATGATATTATCATCAGTTCGGGCTATACCATCGGGCCTTTTGAAGTCGAGGATGCACTGGTTAAGCATCCTGCAGTAAAAGAATGTGCAGTCGTGGCCAGTCCAGATGAGATCAGAGGCCATATTGTAAAAGCATATGTCATTTTAAAAGACGATCAGCAGGAAGATCCGGAATCACTTGTCAAAGACCTGCAGGAACATGTTAAAACACTCACTGCCCCATATAAGTACCCGCGCAGTATCGAGTTTGTATCCGATTTGCCGAAAACAACATCAGGAAAAATCAGGCGAATCGAGCTCAGACAAAAAGAAAACAGCGGCAGCTGATAACAAAGGCAGGCAAAAAAGCCTGCCTTTTGAGTGCATAAATATTCCGTTCATTGGTTGAAATATGGTTAAATGAGGAAAAGCATAGCTGAAATCTATACATAAGAGGTGCCATATGGGAACGTTATACTTCAATGGAACAATCTATACGATGGTGCAGGAAGGAGAAACGGTGGAAGCCGTTTTTGCCGATGGGAAGGATATTCAGGATACAGGCTCCCTTCAAGACCTGACCGAAAGATACGGTAGCGTTATTAAAGAGAAAGTAGACCTAAAGGGAGCCGTCATGTTTCCCGGATTTGTTGACAGCCATCTTCATATCATCGGACATGGGGAAAAGCTGATCCGCAGGGATTTGTCCCAATTTACATCAGCAGAGGAAATGGGGGCCTATTTAAGGGAAGAAGCTGAAAAAGAGAAACCCGGAAATTGGCTGCTCGGAGACGGCTGGAATGAAAACAATTTTCAGGACCGAAAAATATTCCACCGCCAGGAGCTTGACGAACTGGCTCCTGAGCATCCCATGCTGCTGTCCAGAGTATGCCGCCATGCATCTTTGGCCAATTCAAAAGCACTGGAGCTTGCGGGTATTAACAAAGAAACAGAAAATCCGGAAGGCGGGATTATCGTAAGGGATGAAAATGGAGAACCCACCGGTTATCTGCTTGACAGTGCGGCAGACCTTGTAAAAACGGTAGTTCCTCCTGCCACAGATGAATATTTGCATACAGCGGTATCCGCTGCGGTTAAGGATCTTCTTTCCATGGGGCTGACCGGGGGGCATACGGAGGATCTCGGATATTATGGTGGATTCGAGAAAGCCATCTCTGTTTTTCAGGACGTTCTTAACGAGCGGTCACTGAAATTCAAGGCGCACCTCCTCGTTCATCACACGGTGGCCGGAGACTATCAGGCGTCACCTCTGCCTAAAAGAATTTCACCATATTTAGAGTTCGGAGCCATGAAAATTTTTAGTGATGGAGCTTTTGGGGGACGGACTGCACTTCTCAGCAAGCCGTATAATGATGCACCGGATATATCGGGTGTGGCCATTCATTCGCCGGATGCCTTAAAGGAACTGGTGAAACAAGCTAGGGAATACCAAATGCCAGTCGCTGTGCATACCATCGGTGATCTTTCTCTGGAATATACGCTTGATGCGATTCGTGCATATCCTCCTGTCACAGAGGAGAGGGACCGGATCATTCATGCGGGTCTTGTGCGTCCTGACCTGGTTGAAAGAATGAAGCAGCCATCCTTAATCATCGACATTCAGCCAAGCTTTGTCCCTTCGGACTTTCCATGGCTGATTGAGCGGCTTGGTATGGAACGGATTCCTTTTGCATTAGCCTGGAAAACGCTTCTTGATAATGGATTGCATTGCGCAGGAGGATCGGACGCTCCCATTGAAACGGTCAATCCCCTGGAAGGCATCTATGCGGCAGTGGCCAGGAAAAAACCGGAGGAAACGCATGAGGGCTACCAGCCGGAAGAAAAGCTCACCCCGTATGAAGCGGTTCAGCTCTACACGGCAGGAAGCGCCTATGCCATTAATAGGGAACAGGAACGAGGTAAAATTGCTCCGGGATTTGAAGCCGATTTTACCGTTCTGGACAGGGATATTTTAAAAGCGGAAACCGAAGACATCCGGAAAGCCAAAGTCGTTTATACGATTATCAACAACTCGGTAGAATACAGTGCTGCTACCTAAAACTAAAACCGCCTGCAGTTTATGCTGCAAGCGGTTTATTTTGTGTTCCTATAAAAAGCTTCGTCTCACTTTGTGCCAGAATGAATTGTCTTTTAATTTCACTGTTTTAACCACGCGGTCTGACAGGTGGAAACGAATGGATTCGGAATGTCTGATGCTCAACGCTTCATTATCGATGCCAATGATAGGGTATTGGTTATTGTCCTGTTCGATTTTGAATGTTAGTTTTCGTTCGTTGCTTAAAATAAAGGAAGATCCAAGCGTACGGTACAGGTTATTGTTCAGTGATGCCATTTCGCTCACCTGATAACACTGGAGTTTCGGATCCACAACTGCGCCCGTTACCGACTTGTTGTATGCGGTGCTGCCGGTAGGAGTGGAGACAATCATGCCATCCCCCCGGAAGGTTTCAAAGTATAAATCATCGATGAATACATCCATCGCAAAGGTTTTGATGATGGAAGAACGGATGGAGCATTCATTCAGGCAATAAAACGTGGAATCATCATGATCCATGGTTATTGCCAGAGTAGGGTATTTCCGTACTTCTACCTGGTTGTTGTCCATGGCGGAAATCATTTTTTCATGATCATCCACACTAAAATCACAATAGAATCCTAACTCGCCCGTACTGACCCCGACGTACAGGCAGTCATCCCTGAATCCTGTTTTTCTTACCGCCTGCAAAAAGGCGCCATCCCCGCCAATGGATGCAATAATGTTGGCCTTTTTATAATCATCTACAAGGGTAAACCCGTAATTTTGCGCAAACTCCAAGAGGGGCTCAACTTTTCTTAGTACCTCATCTTCCTGCTTGTACGCTACAAATAAATTTCTGCGATCATCTGTCATATGATGTCCTCCCATTGAATGTTTCTGGTGTCCTTTATCCATTTCTACTCTTGTTTTAGAAATCCTTTTGCCGTCCAGCAGGTTTATTTTTTTTCGCCAGGCCTATAATGGTTGTGAAAGGAAGTATAGCCTGTGTTGATTGTATATAGTATTCTCATTTTGCTGCTGCTCTTATTTATCGTCATATTGCTGTCGACCCTGCACATTTCCTTTTTGTTCAGCCATCAGGGAAATGATGATTATCTTCGGTTAAAGATTACCCTTTGGAAAGTGCTTTCCTATACGCTTGAGCTGCCGGAAATCAAAGTTAATCTTTCAGAAAAAAAGCTGGACTTCAAGGAAAAGTCAAAAGGTGCAGGCAAGGAAAAAAGGAAGCGAAAAAGCATTACCCTGCATACTTTTTTGAACAGCTATCATAACTACCGGCATTTACTCCGGCATGTTGCCGGCTTCTATAGGATTCTCAAGCGTTTTTTGAAAAAAGTGACCGTTTCAGATGTGAAATGGAGCAGCCAGTTCGGTCTCGGTGACGCGGCTTCCACCGCAGTGGCGACTGGTTTGGTATGGGCATTGAAAGGAAATGCCCTTGGTTTCATTTCGCATTTTGTGAGGCTAAAAGATGTTCCGTCCATTGGAGTGGTTCCTGTTTATCAGGGAATGCTTACGCAAACCCGGCTGTCTTGTATTATTTCTTTTAAAATCGGGCATGCTATTGTCGTCATGTTACAAATGTTGAAGCACTGGAGATCCATCAGCTCCAACACAAACAAAAAACCAAAAAAATATGTAGCAGGAGGAACATCACATGTCTGAGCATCCTATCGAAGGCTTAATGAAAACCGCGATGGAAAACCTGAAACAAATGATCGATGTCAATACCATTATTGGTGATCCGGTCGAAACACCAGATGGGAGCGTCATCCTGACCGTTTCCAAAGTGGGATTCGGCTTTGCGGCCGGGGGAAGTGAATTTGGAGGCGGAGGTTACCAAGGTGGTGACAGTCAGAACAATCCACTGGATACGGAAGAAATGCCATTTGGCGGAGGAAGCGGTGGCGGAGTTTCCATTACCCCGATTGCCTTCTTGATTGTTGGCTCAAATGGAATCAAAACCATTCATCTGGATAACAGCACTCATTTGTACGAGCGGCTGCTTGACCTTGCGCCAAGCGTTGTGGAAAAAATTCAGCAAATGATGAACAATAAAAACAGACAACGCAATGTTCAGCATCAGAGCCAGAGCAATCCGAATCATCCGGAAAACCCTTTTTGAGTTAACTGTTTTTACAGTTAAC
>NZ_JAUHTR010000013.1 GCF_030418125.1 Fictibacillus fluitans
CCTTATTTTTGATCCTAAAAGAAATACCAAACCCTTTTTATAATCTATATATCTTGGTTAATTTTAATGCCACTAGTTCTGGATTGGTTCGGGATTCAGCTGTTGGTATAAAGTGATGATTTCGTGCACGTCAGCCACATGAACAAACGTAACTGAACTACGTTGAATCTCCTGCACTTTTCGGGAAATCTCCTGTTTGATTGCTTCCTTGTCTTTAACCATACTAACTCCCCCTTTACAGAATGTTGATCTTCTTAACTATATATTTCGTCATGCAGAGCCAAATTCCTTTTTTATAAGACGAAATAATTTTTGTATTTACATTTATCACCAAAATTAAAAAGAAAACCCATACGAATGATATCTTCATAAGGGTTTTTAGCATTTTTTAGTGAGTAAGGTAGAATCACGAAACTTCCTGATCCTCCCTGCCCCTGATAATCACTTCAGTTTCCAGGTCAACACCGTATCTTTGTTTGACCGTCTTTTGTATGATTCTGATTAAGTCGGTGTAGTCTTTTGAGGTTGCTCCGCCGACATTTACGATAAAACCCGCATGCTTGGTGGAAATCTGCGCACCGCCAATCCTCATGCCCTGGAGGCCGCAATCCTGAATCAGCTTGCCTGTATAATATCCCTCCGGCCGCTTGAATACACTTCCGCATGACGGATATTCAAGGGGCTGCTTGCTTTCTCTGAGATAGGTGAAGTGATCCATTTTATCTTTAATCTCTTTATAGATTCCCGGCTCAAGTCTAAATTCCGCTTCCAGCACAATGTAATCACCGGTTGCGATAAGACTTTTTCTGTAACCCATGTTCAGCTCATCCTTGGTCAAGGTCAGCAAATCGCCTTCGTTATTCATAACAAGCGCCCGGAGCAAAACATCAGAAACTTGTCCGCCATATGCTCCGGCATTCATATATAAAGCCCCTCCAATGGTTCCGGGAATTCCGCAGGCAAATTCCAGCCCGGATAGCTTCATTTCAAGCGCTTTACGCGAAACATCAATGAGTCCCGCTCCTGCCTGGGCATAAATAGAATGATGAAGAATATTGATCTCATTCATATGCTCCAAATTGATGGTCAATCCCATCAGGCCATTGTCTTTAATAATGAGGTTGGATCCATTTCCCATCACTGTTACAGGTGTATGATATTCTTTCGCAATCTCCAGTACGGCTTTAAGCTGCCCGATGGTAGTGGGAGTCACAAAGATATCTGCCTCCCCGCCCAGTTTGGTATACGTATGTTTCTTGATCGGTTCAAAAAAGATACGATCCTCTGGCGGCAGCACTTCCTGCATTCTCGCTTTGATTTTGGAATATTGTCTC
Organism: Fictibacillus fluitans; assembly: GCF_030418125.1. GTDB lineage: Bacteria > Bacillota > Bacilli > Bacillales > Fictibacillaceae > Fictibacillus_C > Fictibacillus_C fluitans. The sequence continues at coordinate 1,335 of NZ_JAUHTR010000013.1, forward strand.
ATGCTGTTTTTTCCTCCTGTTAAATGGCAGGCGGTCCAAACTTGCCATCCCGAAAATCTCTGTATGCCTGTTTGATTTCTTCCATACTATTCATCACAAATGGTCCGTACGGAACCACTTCTTAGTTAATTGGCGCTCCTGAATAAATAAGCAGCTTTGTACGGCGGCTGTGGGATTTTATCTTTAGTTCACTGTTATTCTTTTCATTTCCCTCTTTAGCAAAAGTTAACGTGGCAACACCATGTTTTTTTAACGAAACTCCTGAGTTACCAAGCTCCGCATCTCCTGACAAAACATAAACAAAGGCATTGTGGTTTTCCGGCAAGGTGTAGATATAATCTGCTCCTTCATCCAAAGAGATTTCTGCCAAAGTAATGGGAACCAGCGAATTCAGCGGACCTTTTACTCCTGCCGTTTCACCCGACAACACCTTAACACGTCCCCCTTCAATGGAAACAGTCGGTACCTCTTCGGCATAAACGTTCTGGTAAGAGGTTTCGGTGTGTTTTAACGTTTTGGGCAGGTTCAGCCATAATTGAAGGGTATGAGCAATATCATCGTCTACTCCTTCCTCAGCATGGCGAGCCGCCCAGCCGGCGTTCATGTATTGCACATCACCGGGCTCAAGAATATCCCGTCCTCCTGCATTATCAATGTGTTCGAGCCTTCCGTCGATGACATACGTGATCGTTTGGAATCCTCGATGTGAATGGTCAGAGAACGTTCCCCCTCTTAAACCAATCCTCTGCCATTAAAATAAACGGATCAAAGTCATACCAGCGGCCCGGCGGCAGCACCCATCCTTTTTGTATTGCCGGAAAGTGGACCTCTTCATATTTCACATACCAATGGTCTTTTACATCCCGTTGAAAAACCTGTGTTGAAGCTGGGACTGACATAGGTATCATCCTCTCGATATAATCATAAACTAATTAAAAAATAGCTACTTACTAAAATCGATTTAACAGCATTGAAAAGGTTATTTTTCCTTATAAAGGGAATGTGTGTAAATAATTATCTGAATAACCATCTATTTTTCGAAAAGAGGGTGTATGATGCAGAATGATGGAAGAAGGGCCGGTTTTGGTATGAGGGCAATATGCTTTGCTATGGATACATTAGGTCTCTCACTTTTGCTTGCTTTGATTGACCGTTATATCTTGGTTACCTCAAACACCAGGGAATATCCAATGATATTAACCATCCTTTCTATACTGTATTTCTTTCTGCTTCCAGTATTGTGGAAAGGGTATACCATTTCTAAATACTTTGGAAGTATACGGATTGCAAAAGTAAACGAAGAACCTTTAACGGCTTATCATTTGTTCATGCGGGAAGTGATCGGACGTTTTCTTTTGGGCTTTACTACCTTTGGAATCTCGAACCTGATCAGCGCCTTTATGGTCATGTTCCGGGAGGATAAACGAGCGATTCATGACTTTATTGCAGGAACCTTCGTGGTGAAGGTGAAGTGATTCCTTTTTAAAATCGATTAGTTGGGGAACAGCATAAGAAAGAGACAAGCACGAGCAGGAGGAAAAATAAATGGGTTCAATTAAAGCGTTTGTATTTGACGTATACGGCACGTTGTTTGACGTTCATTCGGTAAAAGAAAAATGCGAGGAATTATTTCCGGAAAAAGGAGTGCAGATCAGCCAGAACTGGAGGACGAAGCAGATCGAATATTCTAACCTGAGGCAGCTTATGGGCAATTACGAAACCTTCTCTGTCATTACCCGGGATGCCTTGCGCTATGCAATTAAGAAGAATCAAGGAGAATGCAGCGAACAAAGAGAAAAGGAATTAATGGATGCGTATTTGAGACTCACTCATTATCCTGAAACGGAAAGCGTCCTGTCACAGTTAAGCGATAAAACGCTTGCCATCTTTTCGAACGGTTCCCACGATATGCTCGATCCTTTAGTTCATCAGTCTGGTCTTACCCGCCTCTTTGATTTTGTGATCAGCATTGACGAGGTGAAGCAGTACAAGCCTACCCCTGCCTCTTATTATCATGTGTTAAAAACGCTGAACGTGAAGCGGGACGAGGTGCTGTTCATGTCGTCCAACGGCTGGGACATCTCTGGGGCCAAAAATTTCGGATTTCATACCGCCTGGATCAACCGGAATGACCTGCCTGTGGAAGAACTGAACCTTATTCCAGATGCCATATATTCAAACTTGAATGGGATACTGGAGTGGAATTCCCGATAGAAGTTGTTTTGTGGGGCGGACAGTAAATATTTGAAAGCCGCCAGTAAATCTTCAAAACTGGACAGTAAATATTCAATTTCGGCCAGTAAGTTATCAAAACTGGCCAGTAAATGGTCTCCGGAGGTGATTATGCAGAGATCCAAGCATAGAAACAGCCTAAAATGAGCTAGTTTTCGAGTCTGTTATTCTGATTTACTTCTTTTTCGGTAAAAAAGCTCGCAATAAAAAGCAGAATGGCGCCAATCAGCAATAAGAAGTGACTTAGCAGCAGGCTTGCCGTTCCATCCAGTCCCTTCCACTCTCCTACGATTGGAACAAGCAAGGGATACATAAATACGGCATACAGCATAAGAAGAATGCTGACGATCGTTCTTCTTAGCCTTTTGCGTATAGTGAAGCCGGTTGCCAGACTAATTAAGATAATCGAATAAAAGATGAAAAGTACTACAATCAATTTCCTTCTCCCCCTTCCAATTACTATCTTACATTAAATATCACTCATCTTTCCTTTTTATCACAATATTTCTAACGATTAGGTAAAGGCATAAAAAAACCGCTCTCTAGAAATCCTCTAGAGAGCGGTTTTGTCTATTTCTGCATACGTCAATCTGTGTATTTTCAATGAGTGCATGTAAGTCCTAATCCCCCTGCAATACATAAGGTGCATATCGCTCGCCTGTTCAATGATAACAACATTATTTACTTTAGATCCCCTCTTCCAAATGATCTTGCTTCAGGCTCACGGAAAATACCGCTTCTGTTTTTTCTCTCACCTCGTCAAGGGTGGCACCCGGCATGAGTTCAACTAGCTCAAGCTGTTTTTCCTTTACTTCAAAAACGGCCAATTCCGTAATGATCATATCCACAATTCTTGTAGAGGTGATGGGGAAAGTACACTCTTTTAACAGCTTGCTGCTGCCATCCTTCGCCGTATGCGTCGTGGTGATGATCACCTTCTTGGCTCCCACGAGAAGGTCCATGGCACCGCCGACTCCCATGATATTTTTTCCGGGAACCGCCCAGTTTGCGATCTTACCCGTTTGATCCATCTGCAGCACACCGAGTATGGCAACGTCCACATGCCCGCCGCGAATCATGCCAAACGATTCCGCACTGTTAAAGAAAGAAGCACCGAGGGTTTCACCGACTGGCAGCTTGCCGGCATTCACCAGGTTTGGATCCTGATGTTCTTCGTCAACATCGGTCACGCCGAGCAGTCCGTTCTCGGTGTGAAAGTAGACCTGTTGATCATCAATGTACTTTGCAACAAGAGTTGGAATCCCAATCCCGAGATTTACCACGCACGGTCCATTGAGCTCCTTTGCGGCCCGACTTGCGATCGATTCCTGTATTTCGTTAGCCATGAGTGACAACCCCCTCGTTCGTGAGAATCTTGGTTGCCAAAAGAATGCCATCAACAAAGAGATGCGGCGTTACAATTTCCTCCGGCGACAGTTCTCCCGGTTCCACGATCTTATCGACTTCTGCAATGACTACGTCTGCAGCGGTGGCCATGACCGGATTGAAATTCCTGGCCGTTTTGTAATAAACGAGATTACCAAGGGTATCGGCTTTCCATGCTCTGATCAGTGCAACGTTGGCCCGGATTGCCGGTTCGAAAATATACAATTCACCATTAATTTCCCGTTCTTCCTTGTTTTTGGCCAGTTCAGTTCCGACTCCCGTTTTCGTGTAATATCCTCCGATTCCGGCTCCCCCGGCCCGGATCGATTCGGACAGCGTCCCCTGGGGAAGCAGTTCCAGTTTAATTTCCCCTCTCCGATAGGCATCCCCGACATCCCGGTTGCTTGTAAAATAAGAACCGATTCCTTTTTTGATCTTTTTCTGTCCCAGCAAAATCCCAAGACCCTTGCCCTTTTCGCCGAGATTATTGCTGATGATGGTTAAATCCTTTACATCCTTTTCTGTGAGTGCATCAATCAATGTTAATGGAGCACCAATCAGCCCAAACCCGCCGACCATGATCGTATCACCTGTCCTAACGGATTTAAGGGCTGCCGTTCCATTCTCCAGTAATTTTGACATAGTAATCATCCTTTGATTTGGTTTTTTGAATGGTTGCCAACAACAAAAAAGGCCGCCTTAAACATTGCTATCCAAATGAAAGGCAGCAAGTGTTCAAGACAGCCGGGGTTCACTAGTTTTGTATTAAAAAAGGGCATTTTTTAATCGCTAATGAATAGGCAATCCATGTTTAATTATCTTTATACTACAACGTAATTTTGAAGATTACAACAATTCGGCTGTGCATTTTGCATTCTACTTTTCAGCTAATCTTGTTTGAATCCTCTTAATAAGCATATCCGATACCACTAATGTTCCTGCGCCAATCAGTGCCCCCATGTATCAAGGGATCCGGTCAGCCATGTACAAACCGTAGCGGTAATCGCTGCCGAACTGATTAATCGCAACAATCACTATCCCACTCCCTGAATTTTTCTATCTGCTCCTTCAATATAAATTAAATTCGAAATATTTTCTGAATTATTTAAAATATTCCTTTACAAGAATATTCGTTTTAAGGTATATTGAAATTGAAAGGAGAAACCTGATATGAGCGCGAACATCCATGTTACCTTATCTGCACTTGCCGAGCCTAAGCGCCTCCAGATTGTTGAACTATTGCGGGAAGGACCCCTGACAGTAGGGGAGATCGCAGAAAAACTGGAGCTTCTCCAGCCTCAGACATCCAAACATCTTGGTGTTTTAAATAAAGCTGGCCTTGTTGAGGCAGAAGCTCAAGCAAACAAGCGGATTTACAAGCTTTGCCAGCAGCCATTCAAGGATCTGGATGGGTGGCTTGCCTCCTTCGGGCATATATGGGAGCAGCGTTATGACCGTTTGGATGAGTATTTGCGAAAGCTTCAAGGAAAAGACTGACCGAATTACTAAAAGCAGTGACTAACCATTTAGGAGGAAAATGATCATGTCCAATTCTTTAAAAACGAGCACTGAAGGACGTGTATTAATTGTAGAGAGAGTCTTTGACGCTCCAAGAACTCTTGTGTTTCAAGCCTTTTCCGATCCCGGACACCTGGCGAACTGGTGGGGGCCTAAAGGCTGGCAGACGGAAATACGGGAATTTGATTTTAAGCCTGGTGGAGTGTGGTATTACTGCATGAAATGCACGGACAAAAATCAGGGAGAGTTTTACGGACAGGAATCCTGCGGTAAAGCTTTTTACGAGGAGATTTCAGCTCCTGAAAGGCTCGTTTACAAAGACACCTTTGTGGACAGCAGCGGCAATCCCATGGAAAACATGCCTGAGCTTCTGATTACGATGGAGTTTGTTGAGCAGGGTGACCAAACGAACGTCATTACCCGCACCACCTTCGCAACGGAAGAAGCACTGCAGCAGGTCAAAGAGATGGGCATCATTGAGGGTGTTACCTCCCAATACGAACGGTTGGATGATTTTTTGGAAAAGACACTGGTTGATCAATAAAAGGAAAAATAAGAGGCCGATCACCTTATATGGGTTCACGGCCTCTTATTATATACTTTTAGTTTAAGAGATAAACTCTCGTTTCAAACGGCTGAAGGGTAACCTGCTTAGGAAGCTCGGTGTCTGCCCCAGCGTAATTATTCAGCACCAATTCCGATGAATCAAATGTGAGATCTTTCGGAACTTCAAATTCCGCAGGCAGGTTACTGAAATTGTTGATGACGATGGCACCCTTCTCATCAAGTGTCCGAGTATAAACAAACAGTTCAGGATGATCCTTCAGCAGCAATTCATAAATGCCGTATACCCAGATGGGATTGTCTTTGCGCATCCTGATCAATTTTTTGTAAAAGCTTAAAATGGAATCCGGGTTGTTCCATTGTTCTTCTACATTAATTTCTTTGTAATTCGGATTAACACCGAGCCACGTTTGATCACCGGTTGTAAAGCCTCCCATATGTTCAGCATTCCACTGCATCGGGGTGCGTGAATTATCACGGCCGGTTTTCCAGATAATGTTCATAATCTCATCATGTGAACGGCCCTTCGCCGTTTCAATGCGGTAATAGTTGACCATCCCTACATCATTATAGTCTTCGATTGAAGGAAACTGGACGTTTGTCATCCCAATTTCCTGCCCCTGATAAATGAATGGTGTTCCTTTCATCAGGAAGTAAAGAGATGCCAGCATCTTGGCACTTTCCGCCCAATATTTCTCATCATTCCCCCATGTGGAAACGCGGCGCGGCTGGTCATGGTTCTCAATGAAGAGAGCATTCCATCCTCTGCCCTCAAGCCCTGTTTGCCACTTGCTCAGCACCTTCTTCAGCCCAACGACATCAACGCCCTCTTCCGCATCTTTATCCCAAAGGTCCAGAAACTCGAACTGAAAAATCATATTAAAATGGCCATTCTCTTCGCCTACCCATTTTTCAGCTTCTTCAATTTTGACACCATTGGCTTCACCGACTGTCATGACGTCGTATTGCTTGAACGTCTTTTGTGAAAGCTCAGTCAGCCACTCATCAATGCCTTCTACATTCATCATATATGGAAAACAAGAAACACACTCCAGCTCATCAGGATTATCCATATCCGGAAATCCCGCTTCTTTTTTGATATGTGAGATAGCATCTACGCGGAAACCGTCGATCCCCTTTTCAAGCCACCAATTGACCATGTCATAAAGCGCATCTTTAACCTCCGGATTCTCCCAGTTCAAATCAGGCTGACGCTCGGAGAAAATGTGCATGAAATATTGGTCGGTCTGCTCATCGTATTTCCATGCTGGCCCGCTGAAAATGGACTCCCAGTTGTTTGGCGCTTTTCCATTTTGTCCGTCACGCCAGATGTACCAGTCCCGCTTTGGATTATCAATGGATGAACGCGATTCAATGAACCATGGATGCTCATCACTCGTATGATTAATCACCAGGTCAAGGATCAGCTTCATACCCCGCTTATGCACTTCACCCAGCAATTCATCAAAATCGGCCAGTGTGCCGAACTCACTCATAATGTCCTGATAATCCGAAATATCATAGCCGTTATCATCGTTTGGTGATTTAAACATCGGGCATAGCCAGATGACGTCAATCCCCAATTCCTTTAAGTAATCAAGCTTTGATGTTACCCCTTTCAAGTCCCCGATTCCGTCGCCGTTGCTGTCCATAAAGCTGCGGGGATACACTTGATAGACGACACTTTCTTTCCACCATATTTTGTTCATGTCAAACCTCCAACTTTTCATCAAAAACTTTTACCTGTCCATTTTACATTTTAGAGCATCAAGAGCGTAATGAAACGGCTTACATTGACGGATAAGGTGGAAAATATTGAACCCTGTTGCCCCTGGCAGCTGGCCATAAATTCCAATTGAATTATCCAGTAATTCCTTTTATAATAAACTTACAAAATATTCTAATAAAGGGGTTTATTAGATGAGTGTGACCGAACGCTCGGTGAACCATCCATTTTTTTACAATGGAAGTGGTAAATTTACTGCTGATGCGAATAAAACCAGCAGCACACAGCTAGTCACTGGTGCGGCAAGGAAATGTATTGGAGCCAACCCTTATTTCACCCGGACTGAAAACAAAGAGACGAGCACGCAACAATGAAGGCCTTTCATTGGGAAAGGTCTTTTTAATGAGCAAACATCCCTTAAAGGAGATAACGATGAATTTCACGAATACATTAACAGCAGGCTTAATGGCAGGTTTAATAGGAATCATATTGTTGTTTAACAGTACGACTTTTGGTGATTCACTGGCAGCTGACTGGTTAACAGATCAAGGTGGAAGTAATCCGGATCATTTAAATATCATTTTGAAAAGCTACATCAACATTTTCATTATTTTAGGAAGTCTGCTGTTTGCCTTCGGTCTTTTCTTCATCAGCTTTTCATTTATTAAGTTTGGCAGGCAACAATCGGCAGATCAAAAGAATATGGAATGAAGGGAGCTGAGAAACAATGAAAAACTATTTCTCAACCGCTATTTTTGTATTAAACATTGCGCTGGCCATTGGGGCAGTATGGACCAACTCCACAACCTGGGTATATGCCTTGATGGCAGCATGGGCCATTGATAATCCTCATACGAGGGATATAAGCCGTCAAACAACAAAACAAGTGGGACATGCTCGGGTCAGTCTTATTAATCGGTGTTTTCATTTTTACGGTCAAAAACTTTTTAATGAGCTGAATGCAAAAGAAGAAGGGCTTCCCCCCTCTTCTTTTTTGTACGCAGTGCTTATTTTACTGAATATTGATCACGGAATTCGTTCGGGGTAATTCCCTCCACCTTTTTGAAAACCTTACGGAAATATTTATCATCCTGGTAGCCGATCATGCCTGCAATTTCATAGATTTTCAGGTCGCTGTTTTTTAACAGGGATTTGGCTTTGTTCATGCGGATTTTCACCAAATAATCCGAGATGTTGACCTTAAGATCCTGCTTGAATTTTCTCGAAATATATTCCCTGCTGATGTAAAAATGGTCCGAGATCTCCTGGAGTTTTACATCCCTGTCAAAATTGGATTGCAAATACTTTTCAATCTCATGAATGATGTTGCCCTTTTGTTGCGAAGCTTTCTTCACTTTTTTCAGAAAGACGGAAATTTCACGGCGGATTCTCTTCTTGTATTCCGGCAAATCAAATGTGCCATCTGCTTTAAAATAGGGATCGATCCGTTTTTCAATGGTTTCGCTTGAGCGGACTGGAATATTATAATGCTTGAACCATGTACTGCTGATCACCTGATATTCGTTTTCAAAATGAAGCAATTGCTTCAAGGATAAATATCCCTTCTCCGTAAAATCGTTTGTCACATCTTCAATGAGTTCGTCAAACGCTTCAACCTTTCCAGCCTTCATGGATCCTTCAATGCCGGAACTATAGGATATCAAGCTTTTCAGTGAACTGCCCTGAATCGCATCCTGCCCGTAAATCCGCTTTTCCTTGAACTCCAGCAGATTGATGGAGAGCAGCACCTGCTTGGCATGCTGATACGATTGCAGCAGTCCGGCGGTACCGGTAACCGCTTCACCAATGGCGATCGGACAGGACCTCTTCAACACCTTCTTCAGTGTCTGATGAATTTCCGCCAAACGGTCCTCAATCTGGTCAAGTTTGTTCCAGAAAATCAGTACAATTTCGCCCTTGCTTGAGAGGTAGCGGAAGCCGATTCCGCAATCGCACTCCATGAGAATTTCGTTAATCACATTTAAAATCGTAAAGTAAGCGAGATCGCGGTCGCCTTGAAACGATTCAATCGTTTTGCCGTCCAGACGCATAAGAGCAACCCTATAGGTTTGGGACAACTGAAAGCCAAGCTCTTTGTACAGCTCATCCTTGATGCTGTCACTGCTTACAAGCTGGGTAAGCTTCCGGTCACGGAAAACGGGTTTCATTTCATTGATCATCTGGTAGCTGCTTTCCTTGCTTTTGCGGTCTGCCTCTTCTTGCTTCCATTCTTCTACTGCATTTTCCAACGTCTGATTCAATATTTCCGGATCAATCGGTTTAAGCAGATAGTCATAACTCCCAAAATTAATCGCTTTTCTCATATAGTGATAATCATCATAACCGGTTACCACAATCGTTTTGCTTTTCGGCTGATTCGCCTTAATCCATTCGAGAAGCTGCGTTCCATCCATCTTCGGCATTTTCATATCGGAAAAGATAATCTCCGGCCGATGCTCCTGAATCAAATGGATGGCTTCCTCTCCATTTTCCGCTTCATAAAATTCATCGATACCATTTTCTTCCCAGGCACCAAGCAGCCGGATTCCATCCCGGACGTGTTTTTCATCATCAATAATCAAGACTTTCATGCTTGCTTCACCTCTTTTGGCATAACCCTGGAGATTTCAATGGTCACTGTAAAGCCTCCTGAATCCCCGCTTTCTACTGACATTGCTGCCTCATTGTTGTAATAAATCTGAAGCCGGTCGTAAATATTTTTTAGTCCGATCGCTTCATTGCGTTCCTCTTCTGGTGGATTTCCATCAAAAAGTGCCTGTTTCAGATCCTTTAATTGCTGGGTATCAATACCCTTTCCGTTATCGCTCACTGCCAGAACAATCGTTTCTTCATCTCTGGCATGCGCCTTAATCGTGATGGATGCTTGCTCAACCTGCTGGTCAAAGCCATGTTTGAAGCTGTTCTCCACAATAGGCTGTAAAATCATTTTCGGAACCATGACCTGTTCGATTTCCTTTTCAACCTGAAGGTCAAATTCAAACTTGTCCTCAAAGCGCTGCTTTTGCAGCACCAAATAAGATTTAACATGCCTTAGCTCCAGGCTTAATGGAACAATATCTTCCTTCATGTTCATGCTGTACCTCATGATATTGGATAAGGAGGTTAACAGCGAATAGACAGGTGCGGCATTGGATTTAAGGGCAAGTGTACCAATGGATTGCAGCGCATTGTATAGAAAATGAGGGTTGATCTGGGAACGAAGCACCCTGAGCTGGGACGATTTATTTTCAATTTCCAGTTTGTATTCCCTGTCAATGAGCTGATTAATTTTCGTAATCATCGATTTAAAGTTCCGGCCAAGCACACCGATTTCATCATTACCCAGCGATTCAAAATCAGCTTCAAGCTCCCCGTCCTCAACCCTCTTCATGTTGTTGCTTAACACTTTTATCGGCGCGGTCAGTTTAAATGAAACAAATAACGTCGCCAAAAGAACGATGATTAATGTAACGATTCCGATAACAATATTCATAAGTGCCGTTTCTCTTGCGCTCTGATAAAGAACAGCGTAAGGAATTCTTTTTACAATATACCAATCTTTGTACGGCGCCGAAAAACGATCGTACACAATTTTTCCCGAAAATTTATGATCCTGCCATTCCAGGCTTTTGCTGCCGTTATCACTGCTCTTCACCTGGTCGAACCATTGTTCCTTATTTTTGTGCCCAATCAGATTTTCATTGGAGGAGTAAACAATATTTCCGTGATCATCCATGATATACAGATCCTCAACACCTTTTGTATACAGCCGGTTGGATAGGGAACTGATCTTAGACAGGTTAATATCAATTGACAGGAAGCCCAAGAATTTATCAGAAGGAACATCACGGATAACATTGTGAAAGCTGACCACTTTCTTATTTTCAGACTCCGGAATATCTGACAGGTGATTATAAGGATAAATCCTGTGCGGCGGCTCAATGATAGAAAACTTGCTGCTCTTTTTCAATTCCGCATAATACGGATGTGAAAAAATGTTCTCATACTTCCCTCTTCCGCTGATGGAAGAATGAAAATTGGTGTACGAATCTTTTTCTTTATCGATATACAGATGCATCTGTTCAATTTCCGGACGAGTGTTAAACAAATAGGCAAGCAGCCTGCGGACTTCTTCCTGATTGTTGTTAAAGTCAGCCGAAACCCCGCCCCTCATTACATTCATAAAAGGAGTATACCGGTATAAAACCGTCCCCATGTCTGCGACCTCATCAAAGTAGGCAGCCAGGTCCTCTTCTCCTTTTTCAATTAAATCATGATTCGTGGAAACAAAGCGTTCATTTAACGCCTGTGTGGTTTGATAATATGTGACGGCAATCGAGGTTCCAAACGGAAGCACGGTTGCTGCTAGCAATAAGATAATAAGTTTCTCTCGGATCCCCCACTGCATACCAATTTGGTCAGCCATAATCCGGCTAACCTTCCTCCCTTTAATGATAGTGCTTACAGATTTTTCTTTATTGTAGCATAATCTCTCATTTTCTGATTCAAAATCCACTGTTCAATATTTTCCACCCTGTTGGTCAATGTAAGCCGTTTCATAAATTTCAGGAATCCCTAAAATAAAAGGTACGGGAGGTGCTTTATGTGAATAGTCAGACGAAAGCTGAAAAACTTCAAGGCGGTGCCTTACAAAAAAACACCAATGTATCAAAGCCTGTTTCCATGGCTTCCAAGAGAAAATGGAAGGATGCAGGATTATTCACTCTTTTTGTAGGCCCTGTTCTGTTAGCGTTTACAATCATCATGTTGATTCCATTCTTTACCGGTATCTATTACGCCTTTACGGATTGGAACGGAGTAACAGGAAACATCAATTGGGTCGGATTCGATAACTTCAAATACTTATTCACGGAAGACAAGCAATTTCAGGCTTCGTTTCTGCTGACCGCCAAATACACAGTCGTTGCCATTATACTTACCAATGTGATTGGATTTGCGCTCGCGATCCTGGTCACACAAATGCTTAAAACAAGAAACATCCTGCGTACCGTATTCTTTATGCCGAACTTGATCGGCGGATTGCTTTTAGGATTCATCTGGCAGTTCATTTTCGTCAAAGGGTTTGCATCCATTGGACAAATTACAGGTATTCCGCTCTTTGAAATGGCCTGGCTTGGAGATGCAAATACCGCGTTTTGGGGAATCGTGATTGTCAGCGTATGGCAGGGTGCCGGATACATCATGATCATCTACATTGCCGCTCTGCAAAATGTTCCTCAGGAAATTGTGGAAGCTGCCCGTATCGATGGTGCCAGCAGATGGCAGATCCTTCGCCATATTACCGTTCCTTTGGTAGCACCAGCAGTAACCATTTGTTTATTCTTAACCACAGCATCATCGTTCAAAATCTTTGATGCCAACCTGTCCCTGACGAACGGCGGGCCGTTTAAGTCAACCGAAATGCTGGCTTTGAACATTTACACAGAAGCCTTTGTTAACAACCGTTACGGAATTGGTGAAGCAAAAGCGCTGATCTTCTTCCTTGTTGTAGCAGCCATTACGGTCATTCAGGTTATGTACACGAAGAAAAAGGAGGTTGAATCGTGATGGAAAACAAATATACAAGCAAAACATTCATACTTGAAATCCTTGCGATCCTGGTCGGCCTTCTCTTTTTGGTTCCTTTCTATTATGTAATCTCAAATTCGTTGAAGCCGTTTGCCGAAATCCTGACCAATACTTCGGCGCTTCCCAAGGTCTTTCAATTTGAGAACTATGTAAACGCATTCGAAAAGCTGAATTACCTGAAAGTATTTTCAAACTCATTGATCGTTACAGTCGCCAGCAACGTCGTACTAGTGGTCTTCTGTTCCATGGCTGCTTACATGCTGGTCCGTACCAAAAAGAAAATCAGCAATATCATTTTCATGATGTTTGTTTCATCCATGATCATTCCGTTTCAGTCCATTATGATTCCACTGATCAAAACGGCCGGAACATTCGGTCTTCTCAACAGCATCTGGGGACTAGTCATCATGTATCTCGGATTTGGGTCCGGAATGACCATTTTCCTTTATCACGGCTTTATTAAAGGAATTCCGAAAGAACTGGAAGAAGCAGCAATCATCGATGGGTGCTCCCGCTTCGGGGTATTCTGGAGAATTGTGTTCCCGCTGTTAAAGCCGATTACAGTTACTATTGTGATCCTGAACAGCCTGTGGATCTGGAATGACTTCCTGCTCCCATCACTAGTTCTGCAAAATCCGGAAATGCGAACCGTACCACTCGCTACGTTCTTCTTCTTTGGACAGTATACAAAGCAATGGGATTTGGCACTTGCCGCTTTGATCCTGGGCATCATTCCTTTGCTGATTTTCTTCTTCTCCATGCAGAGGCACATTATTAAAGGCATTACCAGCGGTTCCATCAAGTAAGGTTATTCTTTTATCAAACTATAAACAGACATTCTCAGGAGGGTAAAAATCATGGGTAAAAACATGAAAAAGATTTCATTAGCAGCAGGTGTCCTTTCCGCATCACTTCTTTTTACAGCAGCTTGTTCCAGTGACGGTGCATCAGGGGACAAAGCAAGCGGAAGCAAGGGCGACAAAGTCGTCATTGACATGTTCCAGGGTAAAGTAGAAATTGCCGACCAGCTTAAAGCGTTAACCGACCAATATACAAAAGAACATCCGAACGTTACCTTTAACATTGAAACCGTAGGCGGTGGTGCAGACGGCGGTGCCGCTCTAAAAGCAAAATTCGCTTCCAACAAAGCGCCTGATATTTTCACCAGCTCAGGATACCAGGATGCTGTAACATGGAAAGACAAACTCGAAGACCTTTCCGATCAGCCGTGGGTTAAAAACGCCTACCCTAACGCATTGAAGCCAATGACATTGGACGGAAAAGTTCTTGGCCAGCCTGTAAACCTTGAGGGCTATGGATTTGCGTACAACAAGGAATTGTTCAAAAAGGCAGGAATCACAACGCTTCCTACTACATTCTCTGAGCTGGAAGCAGCAGCGAAAAAATTAAAAGCTAAGGGCATCACACCTTTCTCAGTCGGTTATGGTGAGTGGTGGGTGCTCGCAAACCACGGCCTGAATGTTCCATTGGCTTATCAGGAAAGCGCGGACAAAAACTTTATTAGTGGTCTAAACGAAGGAAAAGCAAAGATTGCGGACAGCAAATACTTTGACGATTATTTCAAATTGCTTGACCTGACCATCAAATACGGCAACAAAAACCCGTTGACTACTGACTACAACACTCAAGTAACACTATTTGCCAGCGGTGAAGCAGCAATGGTTCAGCAAGGTAACTGGATTCAGCCGATGATCGACAAAATCACACCGAACATGGATGTTGGCTTTATCCCAATGGCACTGAACGACAACAAAAAAGAAGCAGATAAGCTTATGGCAGATGTACCAAGTAACTGGGTTGTATACAACAAGGCACCAAAGGCTGATAAAAAAGCAGCAAAAGACTTCTTAAACTGGATGGTTTCTTCTAAAGAAGGAAAAGAAGCGTTGACGAAGGAATTTAAATACATCCCTGCATTTAAGAACATTGACGCAAAAGCAGATGATATCGGACCACTTGGCGCTGAAATCCAGAAGTACTCCCAAGAAGGTAAAACGTACACTTGGCAGTTCATGAAATATCCAGATGGAGCAGGCCAGGAGTTTGGATCTACACTTCAAGCCTATGTTGGCAAGAAGAAATCCGAAAAAGAAACATTGGAAGCTCTTGATGCAACATGGAATAAGTTAAAGAAATAACAATTGGGAGAAACGCCCAAACCTCTACATCCTTTCACAGCATCTTACGTACGGTTCCTGTTACGTCTGACACAGAACGTGATATCTTGCAGTTCAACTCTTTTAACCCCTGGGAAAGCCTATTGGCTTTCCCAGGGGTTTTGTGTGAGCTATCGGTACTTCCATCAGCTATGCGAGTCGCTTCTTTGTCTTAATCTACTGTTTCGGGACATCCATCCAATAGCCTGTCCCCGTCCCGGGCACACCACGAGTAAAGCCGCTTCATGGGTCGAAGCGGCTTTATTTATAAACTTTTGGCTTCTGGAATAATTCGGTCTTCCTGCTTCCCGAGAGCTTCTTCTGGATCTTCGTACTCTCCGGGCTGAATAACACCTTCAGCTATATCTTTTTTCTCAAGTTCGAGAGCTTTTGGCACTGAGAGCCAATAGGCGAAACCAATGGCAACAACACCAGCACCGAATTTTCCAAACATAATAGATGGGATGAGATTCGGCTGAAAGTTTGCGGTAAATGACAAGTGGTCACCGAACAAAAAAGCTGAACAAACAGCAAATGAAATATTAATCACTTTGTCTTTTGGTCTCATTGTTTTAATTAAACGGAACATGGCTAAAATGTTGGCAGCGGATGCTAAAAGTCCTGCACTACCAGCTGCTCCTAGACCTAATTTATTACCCATGCCATCCAAAGGCCTTGCCAAGTATTTACGAATCATATATACCATAGGGAAAGCCCCACAAAGCATAATCCCTATATATCCTGCAGTCTCCAACGCTCTAAACTGATCCTTTTTGTCTGCGATGATAGGGTCGAACCCCCAGCTGCCGAACAGTGCTGTAAATGCACCTGTAAAATATTCCACAATTGAAAAAACAAGCACCAATTTTATGCCAGAATCCATTATCTTACCAAACCACATAAATCCACTGATCATCTTATCTGGGAAAAAGCGAAGCCCTAAAGCAATAAGAGCAACAAAAAGAACAAGTGGCGTCAAATTCAGCATGATTTTGCCAAAAGTTAACGCCAGCTGATAACTGGCCTCACCACCCGTACTGATGACAGAACGTACCTCTGGCCGTGTAAGAGCCATAGTGGCACTTGCGATAAACACCCCAATAGGAATGGTGAGAACACCAGACATCACACCTAAAGCCATATATTTATGATCACGTTTATCAAGCATAGCCAAGCCTACTGGAATAGAGAAAACAATTGTCGCTCCTGACATATAACCGACCGACATGGCCATAATCCAGCTTTCTTTTGTCGCAGCCAGAGCTTCGGCAAGCTGGTATCCCCCCATATCAACTGCAATGATTGTAGTGGCTGCGATTGCTGGGTCAGCACCAACAGCATGAAACATCGGTCCAAACACTTTTTCAATAAACGCTGACAAGTATGGAATTGATGCCATGATACCGGCAGCGGGCACGAATATATAACCAACAGAATGCAAACCCTCCATAAACTCTTTGCCTATTCCATCTTCACTATTTCGAATGGAAGCAAAGGCACCAATAACGGCTGAAGCCATAATGACATAGATGACATAAGTTCCAATTTGACTCACCTAATCCCCCCTATCAGCTATTTTTTGTTACGATGTTTAACCAATTGAACTCCGCTTGCTTTGTATTGAAGCATTTGTTCCAGTAAATCTGCCAAGTGCGCCCCTGCCTCAACAGGTGAGAGGCCGCCTTTATGAATGTTAGAGATGACTGTCCTGTCCGCTTCTACAGTATGTTCACCTGGTCGATAGACCATATAAGCACTTAAACTTTCAGCTGTTGCCAGACCTGGCCTTTCTCCGATTAGGGAGATAACAATATCTGAATCAACAATTTTGGCGACATGATCCTGAACCCACACCCTTGAACGTTTAACAAAAAGTGGTTTTGCATAGGTGATCCCCTTTAATGAAAGCCCTTGCACAATTGCAGGCAACAAATCTCTTGTATTGGATTCAACAGCAGTGGAACTTAATCCATCACATATGATGATTTGTATCTGCTTTCCTTTTTCTCCATTCTCTTTCAGCCAACGGATAGATTCATCATTAAGTGTCCGTCCCGCTTCAAGATCCATTAAATAGGTTTCCATATCTTCTGCCTTTGTTTGAAGAACGGGCAGATTCAGTTCTTTGATCATGTCCGGTTCCACATCTTTCAAAACAGCATCCTGTGCTGCGGCATGATCAATCCTGAATTGGAGATAGCTCTTGGTTTTCATTCTAGTACCTGAGCGCCCAATGCCGATCCGAGCGGGAGTGATTTTTTGAGCATGCTGGATAGTATCCTTGTTTTTAGGCTCATCTACCGCCATTTCTGCTTGTTCTGTAAAATCTATAATATCTGCTGCAGAATCTGTTTTTTTTAATGGAACACCTTCTTTATTTTCATTGCTTGCTTTAGTTTTGTTTAGCTCTTGCAGGACCTCATTCACTATTTTGGTTATTTCAGTTTGATTCATTCGTTTCACTCCTAATCAAAAATAGAGAGATCTCCAGCACGGTTGGTCAGCTTGCCATTTTCCATTAATCCCATGTTTTCCATCCACTTTTCAAACTCGCTTAAAGGCCGTAAGCCCAACATCTCCCTTAAACTCGCATTATCATGAAAACTGGTGTCCTGGTAATTTAGCATAACATCATCACCACCTGGGACACCCATGTAAAAATTGGCACCGGCAACTGTGGTTAAGATTCCTGCTATCTCCTGATCGTTCTGATCAGCGTGCATATGGTTGGTATAGGTTGGCGCTATCCCCATAGGCAACCCATGCATTTTGCCCATGAAAAGATCTTCGAGGTCTGCACGTATCATCTGTTTCCCATCAAACAATGTCTCCGGACCAATAAAGCCAGAAACATTGTTAACCATGAAGGGTGACCAGTGCTTGGCAAATCCATAGGTTCTTGATTCGAGCGTCTGCATATCCACACCATGGTCAGCATCGAGTGAAACTTCTGAACCTTGGCCAGTTTCAAAATAAAAAATGTTTGGTCCGGTTGAAGTTCCCTGTTTTTTCATAAGCTGCTCACCATAGTCAAGAATTTCCTTGGTGACGCCAAACGCTTCATTTCCTTTTTGTGTTCCAGCCAAACTTTGGAACATAAGGGCAACAGGAGCTCCTTTTTCCAATGCCTCAATTTGCGTTGTAATATGAGCCAGGACACAGTTCTGGGTTGGGATTTTCCATTTATCCATAAAATCATGTGTCATGTGAAGAATCCTTGAAACAGAATCAGCAGTATCTACATTTGGATTTACCCCGATAACAGCATCACCAGAACCGTAGGAGAGCCCTTCTTTTAAAGAATACAAGATGCCTTCAGGCAAATCCGTTGGATGGTTCGGCTGGCATCTAAACGCTAGCCGGCCGGGTTCCCCAATTAAGGTATTACAAAAAGCCTGATATTTCATTTTTTGTGCGGCCATTACAAGATCTATCGTAGACATCAGCTTGGCCACACCTGAAATCATCTCACTCGTCAATCCCTGAGTGAGTTTTCTCAACTCATGAAAAGTTGTTGTATGAGAGAGAATATAGTCGCGAAGTTCACCAATCGTCATTGTTTGAAATTCCCTGTATATTGAAAGATTGATATTGTCATAGATAACCTTTGTGACAAGATCCGTTTCATAGGGGATCACTGGATTTTCATAAAAATCTTTTAATTGAAGCTCGCTTAATACAACTTTCGCTGCCATCCTTTCCAATGAGGTGGCCGCTGCGATTCCCGACATTATATCACCGGATTTTTCTTCACTTGCTTTAGCAAGAACTTCTTTAATAGATTTAAAATGATAGGTGTCATTTTTTATCCTGCAAGATAATTTCATGAATTGTCCCTCCTCTCATGAACATCAATCCAAGTTTTACTTGCTTTTCTTCTTTAATTCCGTATTACCTTCGAGTGTCTTGTTTTCAACGGGCAGGCTTTTCACCTGTTTATTTTCTGTTTTTTTGATAGCATTCTTATTCGTTTGATTAATAATTCCTGCGACATCATCATCAGGACGGGGAATAATATGCACAGATATTAACTCTCCTACACGCTGAGCCGCTTCTTTTCCAACTTCTAATGCCGCCTGCACAGCCCCTACATCTCCTTCAATAAGAACCGTCACCAATGCACCATCAATTTTTTCCTGGGTGACAAGCCGGACATCTGCCGCTTTAATCATAGCATCCGCTGCTTCAATGGAACCGATTAAACCTTTTGTTTCTAGCATTCCGATAGCTTTTCCCACAAACTCACCTGCTTTCCACATCTATTGAATCTACTATTCCAATAACCGCTGAATCTATTGGCACATTATTATTTTCAATGACAAACCTCGCAGCGCTTCCGCTAGTTATCATTACTTTGTCACCAATACCTGCTCCAATACGGTCAGCTGCAATAACGGGACTTTCAATCGGTGAACCATCGGGTAACTCAAGCTGAATGAATAGAAATTTTAAGCCGATAAGGCCTTCTTCTTTTCTCGTTGCCCATATATTTCCGATTACAGTACCTATTTTCATGGTATCACCGCCTTACTCATCCAGAATCATTATTCTTATCCCTTGTTTCCTTGCTGCATCCCAAGCTAAAGGTGTGACAATGGTTTCTTTATTAATCCTGAGTTCTTTCCTATTTGCTGCATTAATATCGTTCTCAGTCAAAAGTTTATTCTGTAATAACGATTTATCAGGATTTCTTTCCTTTGCATCTATGTCTAGTTCTCCTTTTAAATCTTTTAAGCTAGTTATTCTTACGCCAAACGTTTCTAACCGGATTTTTTGGTTAAGTAAATATTCCTTATAGGCAGTTTTTGTAGAATACACTTCATTTTCAACCTTTGAAAGTAACATTGTAATCGGCAAATTCCCGTGCAGCGCTTTTGCCAAGGCGAGACTCTGCGGCGTGTCTGTTAATCCTAGCGCTCCTCTGACAATTAAATCCTGATCAACATTCATAAAAAGAACTTGGGCGGTTGAATCTTGGAAAATGTCACTCTGTTCGTTCTTCACCACACAGATTTCAAAATATGGTCTGCACGTTAAAGTGACTTGCTGCAACGCCGATGGTTCTGCACCACTTGCAAATATATACAGCAGTGGTTTTTGTTTCTCCATTAAATCTTCAGTTTGAAGGCGCTGTAAAACTTCTTCAACAATTTTTGTAATGAGTTCCCGATCGGCAGACCTATTCATTGTGAAGAAATCCTTTTTTTATCAACACACCGGAATTTCCTGTATGGATAGCTGCAGCATTCGCTTCATCAGTGTCAATATGCATTTCAAGCTTATAACGATCAGAAACGCGAATAAGAACTTGATCAAATTGAATCGGTCGTTCAGATTTCACGGAAATGGTTACAAGATCACCATCCGATACCCCATAGAGGTTAGCGTCTTCGGGATTCATGTGAATATGGCGCTGGGCGATAATCAATCCTTCTTCAATGTGTAGACTGCCTTTTGGCCCGAAAATGACACAGGGTGATGAGTTTAGAATCTCCCCTGATTGTCTTACTGGGGGCTCATACCCCATTTTTACAGCATCCGTCTGGCTAATCTCAATTTGAGTCGAGCTTCGAACGGGCCCCAGCACCCTTACCCGTTCAATGCTCCCTTTTCTTCCAGCAATCGTAAGTGTTTCATTGGCTGCATACTGGCCAGGCTGAGAAAGATCTGCTTTCTTTGTAAGCTCGTAATCCTTGCCGAACAAAATTTGCATATGCTCTTTTGATAGATGAACATGTCTGGCAGAAACAGCAATCGGCACTTGTTTCTCGCTCATGTTAATATTCTGGAACTTTTCAATAACTTGTGCAACAATTGAGCGGACAGTCTCCTCATTCAATGCTACATCCCCTGCCTTTCCACACATTTAACTATAGTGTTTCAGCCTTTGGGAGAATGGCCTCAAGTTCGTTGTGTGGACGTGGGATGACATGTACAGAAAGAAGTTCTCCAATGCGTTGTGCTGCAGCGGCTCCTGCCTCTGTAGCTGCTTTAACTGCACCAACGTCTCCTCTTACTAAAACCGTAACTAATCCTCCTCCAACATGAACTTTCCCAACCAAGTTTACATTTGCAGCTTTCACCATAGCGTCTGCAGCTTCCACAGAAGCTACCAATCCTTTAGTTTCGATCATTCCTAATGCGTTAGACATATTCATTTCCTCCTGATATTTTTATTTTTTTAAATTCAGCGTATTGAATTGGATTATAATTTGGAAATAGCCTGGCTTACCAAAGCTTGTATTGTTTCCTTATTAAGGTCTTTACTGCCGTTGACTTTTGATAGCACTTCGTTAACTATCATGTTAAGCTGTTCATTGTTTGTTCCGTTTTTCTCCGTTTTGTAATCTTCTTTCTGTTCCTTATTTGTTACTACTATTTCTTTGGTTCCGTAGGCGAGTCTCTTCTTATTAAATAAGTGTGTGACTGTGACATTGTCTGATGTTATATTACCGCCGAATGTTCCACAACCAAGAGTCATAGAGGGTTTTAATCCCGTCGTCCCGCCTACTGCACCAAGTGCAGATGGTGTATTGACCAAGACCCTTGAAACCGGCATTTCTAAAGCAAAAGCCTTAGCCACGTCTTCGTCTGTAGTATGAATAGAAAGTGAGTGGCCCCTGCCGCCAAGTTTCAAAAGTTTATCTGCATGTGTCAATGCTTCCTTCGAGTCCTTTACCGTATAGAAGGCAAAAATGGGTGCTAGCTTTTCAATGGAAAAAGGGATGTCTTTACCAATCTCTGATTCAAAAGCAATCAGCAGGGTAGTGTCTGCTGGAACCTCAAGTCCTGCCATTTCGGCAATAAAAACTGGCGATTTACCGACTATTTTTGGATTTAATTTTCCGGGCTGGGGAGAAATTATCTTTTCCATTTTTCTTTTCTCATCCGAATTAAGAAAATAGGCACCTTGATTCTTAAATTCTCTTACAGCGAGTTCTTTAACATTTTGATCAGCGATGACAGATTGTTCAGAAGCACAGATTGTTCCATAATCGAATGTTTTACTGTCCATAATCCGTTTAACAGCCTTTTTGACCTCAGCTGACTTTTCTATATAGACGGGAACGTTCCCAGGTCCTACACCATACGCTGGTTTTCCTGAACTATAGGCAGCTCTGACCAGGCCGCCTCCCCCAGTGGCAAGAATGACATTCACATCACGATGCTTCATCAAAGCTTGGGTTGCTTCCATCGAAGGCTCAGTGATCCAACCAATTAGACCTTCAGGCGCACCGGCTTGCTCGGCAGCTTTCATACAGATTTTCGCTGCTTCTACTGTGCATTTTTTTCCGGAAGGATGCGGGCTAAAAACTATCCCATTTCCCGCCTTTAGTGAGATCAGTGTTTTGAATATGGTAGTAGACGTTGGATTCGTTACAGGAACGATTCCAGCAACAACTCCAAAAGGCGCTGCGATCTCCACTATCTTTTGCTGCTTGTCCTCATTAATCATTCCAACAGTTTTAATATCCTTTATCGATTCATAAACTCCTTTGGAACCAAGCTCGTTTTTTATCTTTTTATGCTCTATTACACCGAGACCAGTTTCTTTTACAGCCAGTTCTGCTAAATGCAGTGACTCTTTATATGCGGTTTCAGCAATTGCGTCAATGACCCTGTCCACTTGTTCCTGGGTAAATTTACTAAATTTTCGCTGTGCTTTTTTTGCGTTTTCCACTGCATTTCTCATCTCTTGCATGGATAATAGATCCAAGTCTACATTCATCTTTCCGAACTACTCCTTTCTCTCCACTCCATGAACGTTAATATGCGAGTGGATCTTCAGCGATGCGTATTACACTTTCTCTAAATGCATCCGCTGCTGCACGGCAGGCGGACTCACTTCCTGTTAGCAAACCTCCTCCAAAATTTGTTTCTGATGGTGGCCCGAAAAATTTGACAAGTTGCACATCTGCCGCTTTCAATGCAGCATCAATACCATATACGGATTCAAGTGGCGGTGCGATTAAATAGGCAAGTGGGTCTCCTTGTTGAATCTCCGCCAGCTTTGATAAGTAGCTTCCGGTCCTTGGTATAACGTGCGCAAAAAACGCATGAGTTCCATCAGCATTTAACGATTCAAAAGATGCACCAAACTCTATGGTATTACGTGCAGCATCAATGCCGCTCTTTACTTCATCCGGGCTTGAACCCGCGATTATCCCGATAAATTCACCTGATAATGGACCGGAGGAATGATTCGCACCTCCATAGAATGAGCGGGCATAAACCACTTCGACATCAGCTTGTTTTGTTGCTTCATCCAATGCTGTATAGCCTATATCATCAATCGTAGTGGTTAACATTCCTAGACTTTTTTGATGGTGTCTAAGCTGAAGGCTTTTGCAAAAAGAGTCATCAGCATTCGGGATCATGCGTATGGCCAAAATCTCTGCTTTTAACTTTTGCTGCTCCAAGTTTCCACCTCCTTACTTCTCTCTTTTAACAAGAGAAATACCACTTGCCTTGTTATCGAGAATCTTTTTAACGACATTGCCAAGATAAGCCCCTGCCTCTGCAGGAGGTATTCCCCCTGCATGGATATTGGAAATTACCATTCTGTCCGCCTCAATCGTCCCTTTTCTTGGCTTATAGCAAAGGTAAGCACTTAATGATTCAGCACTGATCAGACCAGGACGCTCGCCTATTAATAAAACCACCACCTCCGGATTTAGAGCTTCACCAATATCGTCCATTATCGCTACCCTTCCATTTTTCACAAAAAATGGAGTGCCCTGTTCATAACCTAGCTGAGTGAGTGCTTGCTGCAGTGATAAGAAAACATCCTCTGCATTCTTTTCGACAGCCTCAAAGCTAAGACCATCCGAAATAACAATCTGAACTTCAGGATTCTTTTTACATTTGGCAGCTATTTGTTTTTTCGCTTCATCATTCAGTTTTCTTCCAAGATCTGGTCTTCGGATGTATACTTCCTGATCCTCAACCATAGTCTGGACTGAAAACCAGTTCATTCTGTTAAGAAGTTCGTCAGAGACTTTTCCATATACCGAATCTACTGCTGCGGCATGGTCAAGTCTGAATTTAAGCAGCGCATTCGTTTTCGGGCGAACTCCCGCTCTTCCTACACCTATTCTCGCAGGCGTTTTTTTTATTTGTTCTGTAAGGTATTCTTGATTAGTTGGATGATCAACAGATGAGAAATCTTCCATATGGTTGCGTACCTTTTTTTCCTTTAAATCTGGAGTGCGTTTAAAATCAGGGATTGTATTTAAATTTTTATGAAATTTAACCATGCTTCCTGTGGGTTTTTCAGGCTCTCTGCTGACATTATGTTGGCTGTTTAGTTCTTTTAAAATCAATTCTGTAACTTTTTCAACATCAGATGCATTCATACTATTTATCACCTCCTCAATCGAATAGGGTTAAGTCGCCAGCCAACGGAGTTAAACGTCCATCGTTCATCACGCCGATCTCCTCTAGCCAACTTTCAAACCTGGGCGATGGCCGTCTATTCATCGTTTGTCTTAATGTGGCAATGTCATGAAAACTCATTGATTGGTAATTGAGCATACAATCATCTCCCATCGGTGTTGCGATAATAAAGTTCACCCCTGCAGCTGTTAATAGAACACCCAAGTCTTCCATATCATTTTGGTCTGCGCGAATATGATTGGTATAACAGACATCGACACCCATTGAAATATTGTGCATTTTCCCCATGAAGTGATCTTCCAATCCAGCTCTAATCACCTGTTTGCTGTCATACAAGTATTCAGGGCCGATAAAACCTACGACAGTGTTTAACATAAAAGGGTTATATTTATGGGCAAATCCGTAATTCCGAGCTTCTAAAGTTACCTGGTCGATGCCGTGATGAGCTTCTGCTGATAATTCTGAACCCTGCCCTGTTTCGAAATACAGCCGATCAGGTCCAGATGAGGCACCAAGTTGCGTAATCAAATCATTCGCCTCATCCAGTAAAGCGGCGCTTATACCAAATGATTGATTGGCTGCTTCTGTTCCAGCAATGCTTTGGAAAATCATATCCGCTGGTGCACCTTGTTCGATGGCTTTCATCTGAGTGGTAACATGCGCCAAGACACAATTTTGTGAAGGCACTTTCCATTCCTTCATAAAATCATGAGTGGCATGCAAAAGCCTTTTAACACTTTCGACTGAGTCATCTACAGGATTGATGCCGATGACAGCATCACCGATTCCATAGGATAGCCCTTCCTTCAAAGCTGCAAGCATCCCCTCAACTTGATCAGTAGGATGATTCGGCTGTAGACGTGATGCAAGAATGCCTTTTTGTCCGATGGGAATATTGCATTGAGTAATGATTTCAAACTTATTAGCTCCATGAATTAAATCGAGGTTAGACATGAGTTTCGTAACAGCTGCTATCATCTCACTGTTTAATCCCCTACTTAACCGAAGGAGGTCTGTGCCCGTTGTAAGATCATCAAGGATGTGCTCTCTTAATTCTGAGACTGTCCACCGTTTGATGGATGAATATATCGTTTCATTGATCTGTCCATCAATTACTCTTGAAACCTCATCTTCTTCACAGGGTAAAAGAGGATGATCTCTGATTTCATTCAAGGTCAAGCCGCCAAGCACTAGTTTTGCTGCAATTCTTTCCTGCACCGACTCAGCGGCTAATCCTGACAAACGATCCCCTGATTTTTCCTCATTCGCTTTAGCAAATAATTCTTTAAGATTATTAAACTGATAAACATGACCGAGTAATTTTGTTTGCAGCTTCAATGTTCTTTCACCTTCCTATGAATGAAATGCGAGGGTTTTAACTACAACTGGCACAACTTCAGCCCTCAACATACTCCCAATATCCAAGTAATCGCCATTTTCAACTTTTATTTGATCAATACAAACAATTGGACGTTCAGGTTTTAATGACTGAATGGATTGCCCTAAGACTTTTGCCATATCATTCGCCATTACAATTACCAGAGGTTGATCATTGTTTATTTGCATCTGGAAGGCTTGAAGAAGCCATAAGGCAATTTGCTGAACTTCACTGAATCTCAATATTTTTAATCCTGAGATATAAAGTGCGAAATTTATTCCTTCTTGATTGGGATCATACATTTCAAGAGCCTGCTGAACCGCCTGCTTAACCGACTCCTCCCCTACCTGAAGGTCTTCTAGATGAAGATGAAAAACAGGCAGGTTTTTTAATGGAAGCTTTGCAGCATCGACTTGTATGGTTGCTCCACTAATTTCTGTCGTTTGAGTGCCTGCCCCAAGAACTGTAGCTCTTACAGTTTCTAATGGGGTAATCCACTCCCATTCTGCTAATCTACTGCTTTCCTTTATCTTATTGGCCAGGCAGCTGCCAATATCGTCATAAAGTTCAGATTGCGCTGTTTCGTGTTTATAGAGGCACTCGCTTACCCCCCCTGAAAACATGATTGCTTCCACCGTATTTCCCCATTCCGGCAGATGCCCTAGAATTAAAGGGTTCTCTTTTGTTTTGATGCTTCCATTTAAAATTTCAGTAAGGGTATTTACCATAAAGTCCAGGACTGATTCAACATCTTCTTGTGAAGAAAGTGATTGATCTATCATTCTTGCGACTTCTTTGACAGGTTTTGACACGGCAGCAATTTCACCATCTTGAAACTCGATTAGCCTCCCACCCACATGCAATGTACAGGTTCCCAATAGAATACCCTTCTTATAGACTGCTATATTTGTAGTCCCGCCTCCGATATCTATATTCGCGATGCACTTCCCTGTATCAAGAGAATATTGGTAGGCACCTGATCCTTTTGCTGCAATAATGCTTTCCAGATCAGGTCCTGCTGTTGCAACAAGAAACTCGCCAGCTTCTGATGAAAGATCATGGATTATTTCTTGGGCATTTTCCTTGGTGGCACTTTCTCCTGTAATAATTACGGCGCCTGTTTTAACATCAGTAGGCATTACTCCAGCTTTTTCATATTCTTTACGAACAAGGGCATGGACTTCCTGAATGTCAATGATTTTCTTATTATCCAGCAATGGTGTTCGATAAATCGGGCTTTTGTACAAGATTTCTTTTTTAACGATTTCTATTTTGGGAACATGGCTAGCACCCGCTATATTTTCTAAAGAAAATCGGCTGACAATAATCTTTGTCGTACTGGTACCTATATCAATTCCAACACTGAGTATCGTTTCGATATTCCCCGAAGAGCTCAATAGCTTCCCTCCTCAGTAAATAAAGGCACCTAACCACCTGGTTTATGTTAAAACCGGATAATTAGGCGCCTTTGCCTGTTTATTATTTTATGAGGAAATTTTCACGCTAAAATCAATAGATTTGTGTTTAATGATGTAATGTGCAAGCTCCTTCATAATCACTCTATGGTTCATGCAGTAAGTTCTTAACTTTTGATATGCGTCATCTTCATTGATACCGAGAGATTCCATTACAATTCCTTTTGCTTTTTCAATCAGTTTTCGATCTTCTATTTTTTGTTCGAGATTTTTCATATCTTTTAGCAACCGTTTAACTTTTTGATTCTGAGCCAACGCAATCTCAACTGCCGGGATTAACTGTTTTTCGGTGATGGGTTTTACAAGGTATCCAGAAATTCCAGCTTTTTTAGCTTCTTCAATCGTTTCATTTTGGCTGTAAGCTGTTAATAATACTACTGGAATCTTAAAAGTTTTCTCGATAATTCTCGAAGCTTTAATACCATTCATCCTAGGCATTTTCACATCCATAATGATGAGTTCTGGATGATGCAGGGCTGCCATTTCGATGGCAAGCTCACCATTGTTCGCTTCCGCTACAACTTCATAGCCTGCTTCAGCCAGCATCTCTTTCAAATCCATTCGCAATATGGATTCATCGTCGACTACCATCACGCGTGCTTTACTCATCAAATCCCTCCTCTTCCAGAATGAACTCAACATTCGCAGTTGTTCCTTTACCTTGACTTGGATAAATTGCAAAAGAACCTCCAAGATCAAATTCAGTAAGGTTTTTAACAATCTCCAGGCCCAGCTGCTCTTTCCTCTCATTCTCTTTAATGCCACTACCATCATCGATCACTCTTAGAGTAACTTTTGACTGTTCCATCTTTAGGAAGACTTGAATAACTCCTCCGTTTTGTTCGCTATAGCCATGTTTCAAACTATTTTGCAAGATTTCGGTAAAGATTAATGCCAGAGAAACAGCATGGCTTGAAGGAAGAACAATTGAGTCTAAGCTCAGCTCAAGCTTAATCGGCTCTTCTTCTATTTCTGCTTGAAAAACAAGCATTTTAGCTACCTTTTGAATGATTTCTTTTATATCTACTTTTTCAAGTCCATTGTAGGATAAATAATCATGAACAGTTGCTATGCTTAGTATCCTGTTTAAACTTTCTTGGTAAAGAACCTTAGCTTCTTCGGGAACCCCCCTTCTTAACTGAAGTCTAAGAAGGCTGGCCACTGTTTGGAGATTATTTTTAACTCGGTGGTGGATTTCTTTTATGACAGCTGACTTTACCACTAATTGGCGCTCCTTCTCTCTTAAGTCAGATATGTCTCTTAAATAAAGCAGCACTTTTTCTTGGCCTCCATTTGAACGTAAATTAATGATCCTCTTGCAGTAGACTCGGCCTTCGAATTCCTCCTCTTCTTCACTTAACTCACTTTGCAGCAAAGAGTTTTCGGAAATAAAGGGCAATGCATCATACACCTTTTTACTTTTATAATCAAAGGGGTAAGGGCCCGAATGATGGTGTTCTAAGAGACTGATCGCATAATTATTTGCATACAATATTTCACCCGTTCTGTTTAGAAACATCAAGCCATCTTCAAGTACATCAGGAATGCTAGGTTCATTTGAGACAATATCCCAAAATGTTTTGCTTATTTCCTCGGTGGTCTTTGTTAAGGTCTCCAGCTCGAGTTCATGCTGTACTTGAGCCGTTATATCTTTTTCAGAAATGAATAAACCGATGATTTTGTTTGAACCATTTCTGAAAGGCATTACATTTTGGCTTACATGCTGGCCTTCATGTGTAACAGCCCGATGGGACATGATGGATTCACCTGTTTGGTAGCTACGAAAAACAGCGGGTTCAAAGGCCTTATAAATCATTTTCCCTACCAAATGTTTTTTATAAATTGAAAATGCAGTTGAAGGCACAGCCTCTGCCACTACTACAGCCTTTTGTTCAGCTACGATACAGTCAATAAAAACATGGGCCTGTGACATGTCCGCTAGGGTCTGAAGCATTGTGCTTTTTTCTTGGATGATATGCACATCCTCTTCGGTTAAAGAAGTATGCTGGGTACATAAATGTTTGATCAAGCTTCCGTTTTCCATGCTAAAGCTCCTTTATAAACAAAAAGGCTCCTTCAACACAGAAAGACTTCTGATCGTTGATAGGCGCCTTTGCCTAATCCATATTCATTTTCAATTTCAGAATACTTTATATTTTCCGTGTTGTAAAGGCTTTCATATTTCTGCCAAATAATTATCGGAATTTTCCATACAATACTTGGAAATAGCCTCAAAAGTAGGAAGTTCCACAAGGCTTCGGATATGATGAAGCCCTTCATTTGTATAAGAAGACGTAATGATAATCGGCCCAGTTGGCATAGCCTGTCTAAGTTGGGAGACAGCTCTTGCGATATCGGCTCCCTCCTTGTCTTTTTTTGTGACAGCACCTATTGCTATTTTAGAAATGCCCATTGAGAACCCTGGTGGAAATATACATTTTGCTTGAGTGGCATCCTGCAAAAATATGACATGCGTAACTTCAAGTGAAGTAGCCATGATCGTTTTGTAAAACATAGGGTTTTCTGTATATTCCCCAGGAGTGTCTACAATCCAATCATTATAGCTTAACGTTTGAGTTTTTAATGGTTCCCTTTTATTCCCTAGCAAGGCATTAGTCATGCTAGTTTTCCCGGTCCCTATGGAACCAATTAGCATTGCACGAGCTTTTTTGTTCAACTTTAACACCTCCTAAGATTTGGTGATGTTAGACGGAGTATATCCCAGATTCTCAGACAAAAATGAGTTTACTTTTATCATAGCGAGCTCTACTTCTGAAACACTCCCAACTACTACAAGACTTCCAGTAAACCTGTCCAAAAATCCTAATGTCACATGTGCTGCCTTTGTTGCCAAGTCTCCTGCAATGATCACCGTTTCACTTGGTGTCAATGTTAAAATGCCAAGAGCACCAGATTGAACAATACCGAGCTTTTCAAACATATCCTGATCTGGATTGGCAATAAGATGACTAAGTGTAACTTGTTTTCCAGGTACAAATTCTTGTATGAACCTTTTTTTATCGTCTGACATTTTTTCCCCTTCCAAAACAGAAAGAGCCCCTGTTCATGGTGAACAGAGGCTCCATTGCCGTTTTTTTTCTTCATTATAACATTCGTTGGCTCTTTGTCTACCGTTTCTTCTTTTCTGGATTATGAAGTATTCAAGTCTTTGATTACAAGTAGTCTTATAGACTTCTTTTGTTACTAGCTTCTGCCGGTTTACGGTCTTAACCTATAGCCTGTGTGGGCACACAGCAAAACCCCTGAAGCTCTCAGCTTCAGGGGTTTACTTATTGGTTCCGATCAATTTTTCAGACAGAAAAAAGGCAAGCGTAGCGATCAATAACGTTCCAATCACAAAAGAGATCCGGCCGAACACTTGATATCCTACGGTTTTGCCCTGATCCATCATGTCCGGTGAGTAACCCGCGGTCAAAAACAAGCCGGATACCAGCTGCAGTATGATATACCCGGTCAGAAATAATCCTATAAATATCAAGAATCTTTTCATCATACCCCTCCTTTATTCAAGTTCGCCTCTTAATAGAGAATACATATACAAGTCATCAAACTTACCACACGTAAATTCATAGTGCCTGAGCAGCCCTTCCCTTTGAAACCCTTTCCTCTCAATTAACTTTTGCGAGGCGGTATTTTCAGGTTCAATGAGCGCTTCAATCCGTTCCAGGTTAAGCTCCTGAAAACCATAGTTCACAACAGCATCCAGTGCTTCGCCTGCAATCCCTTTTCCCCAAAACTTCTTGCTTAATTCAAATCCGACTTCAGAACGGCGATGCCTGGGATGTTTGTTCAGAAAACCGCAGCTGCCAATCACCTTATTCACGCCTTTTAACGTGATCCCCCAGCGCATTCCCGTTCCTTCCCGGAATATTTCATCATACCATCTGATTTCGGTTTCCGTTTCTTTCGGAGTTTGATAGGGTTCCAGCCCCATATAACGCATAACGTCCGTATCGGACAAATAGAGGAACATATCTTTTGTATCAGCCCTGGTTACTTTTCGTAATATTAATCGATCTGTTTCAATTACTGGAAACTCTTTTTGCATCTTCTGCCTCCACTACACGGTGCTTAATTTAATACTTTTTTCCTTTAACGCTTCCTCTATAGAAGGATCCAGATCGCTGTTGGAAATAACCGAATCAATCTGATTCATTGAGGCGATGTGGGCGAACGCCCGGATACCGAATTTACTGGCATCCGCCAGGAGGATGGTTCGGTCTGCAATCTCGATCATTCGTTTTTTAACCAGTGCCTGAAACTCGTTGCTGTCGGTTAGTCCCCGTTCTACATGTACTCCCTTGCAGGAAAGAAAGGCTTTATTGACATGATAAGCACTTAGGGAACGCTCAGCGAGCGGGCCAACATAGGAAAGAGATTGCGGCACAAGCAGCCCGCCAGTGGATATGACACGGATCTGTTCTTTTTTGCTGAGCTCCACTGCTACTTTGATGGAGTTGGTCAATACGGTAAGCCGCATATCCGGCAGTTCCTTCGCCATATACCAGGCTGTTGTGCTGGCATCAAGAGCGATTTGGTCTCCCGGTTCAATCAATTTGACCGCTTCACTCGCGATCCTTTGTTTTTCCCGGGAATGGATAATTTCCCGTTCCTGATAAGAAACCTCCGATTGTTCTTTTTCAATGGAGACGGCTCCCCCATGGCTTCGGCGAAGGAGATGTTCCTTTTCCAGTTTCTCCAGGTCTCTTCTGATCGTTTCCTCTGTCACAGAGAAAAGCTTACTAAGCTCATTCACCCTGATGCTCATTCGTTCGTTCACCAATTGCACGAGCTTTCGCTGCCGTTCGGCTACAAGCATAGTCTGCACCCACTTTATCCGTGTTTTATTTTTGTTGTTTTGTTTTTGATTACACTTGTTTATCACATGGTAAGTATAACATATTTTTGGAAATCAAAAAAATCTTGCAGACACGTGCTGTGTCTGCAAGTTTAAAGGATCATTCTCTCCCTCTGGACCTCTGATCGATGGCATCCTGATCATAGGGATAACTGACCGGCATTTGGCTTGCCCTGTTCAGCTTTTCAAAGGACTCCGGCTTCAGTGACCAGCCGGCACTTCCAAGGTTGTTTTCCAGTTGATCAAGTGTTCTGGCTCCAATAATGGGAGCAGTTACACCCGGACTTTGAAGAAGCCAGTTAAGCGCTACCTGTGCAGGCGTCTTTTCTTCCGTTTCGGCCACTTCCAGTAATGCATCAATGATATCCCAAGTAAAATCATTATTGTATCTTGTCCAATTTTCTCCCCAGCCTTGTTCCTCTGCAATTGACACCCTGGAATCCTGAGGCGGCTGTTCCATTCCTCTTCTGAATTTTCCGCTGAGCCATCCGCCGCGGAGCGGACTCCATGGAATAACCCCCAGTCCTTCCTGAAGACATACATCAATCAGTTCCCATTCTGTTGCTCTTGTCAGCAGATTGTATTGCGGCTGCAGGGAGACAAAGGATGCCCAGCCATTGTGTTTACTGATGTCGATTGCTTTTTGAAGCTGCCAGCCTTTAAAGTTGCTGGCCCCGATGTACCTGACCACGCCTTCTTTCACCAAATCATTCAGCGCGCTCAATGTTTCTTCGAGCGGTGTTCTCGGGTCCCAGGCATGAACCTGGTAGAGATCGATATAGTCCGTTTTCAACCGGTGCAGACTGTCCTTAATGGCTGACAGGATATGCTTTCTGCTCAGCCCAATATCATTAGCCTGATCCCCCATGGAGAAACGAACTTTTGTTGCAAGCACAAAATCATCGCGTTTTTGTTTCGCCAGCCATGAGCCGACGATTTCTTCCGAACGGCCTTGGCTGTATACATTGGCAGTATCGATAAAGTTTCCGCCCTGTTCTTTAAAGCGGTCCAGTATACGATAGCTGTCTTCCTGGTTGGTTTCCCTGCCCAGTGTCATGGTTCCTAAACAAAGCTCACTTACTCTAAGACCTGTTTTTCCCAAATAACGATAATCCAATGTGCCTCGCTCCTTTTAGAAAAATATCAACCTCTTTTTAAAAAATTTCCATCTCCGTAATCTTACAGAATATTTCACCAAATGAGAAATAAAAGGGCTTACAAAGTTTATGGACTTGTCTTGCCGACAAGTCCATAGCTGTTCTCTAGTTTGCACTTTTAATAATGTTCTCTGGTCCTTTTCTTTTTCCATAACGATCCTCTTCAATTTCTTTAAGGGATTTGCCCATTGTTTTGGGTGCGAGGGCAATGCCAATTACCATATGAATCGCGAGGAAAATGATCATCACGATGCCTGCCGCTTTGAATCCAAGTGTGTTCATTAACGTGGGCAGGATAAATGACCAAACCGCGATGCCTGTCCGGACGATAAAATACATGGTTCCCTGGGCGCTTGCACGATACCGGGTCGGAAATAATTCGCTTGTCCACAGTGCATAAAAAGCTTGTGCCCCGATTCCTGCAGCAGATCCCCATAAAAGAACAAAGATAATTAACGTCGGCCAGGTCATCGGCATGAACGTAAGAATCAGCCAGGCAATGATGCCCAAGCCTGCCCCGGTTGCAAACATGGCTTTGCGGCTGAAGCTGTCTCCGAATTTCATGAATAAGAAGTAGGTGGTCAGTACAGTGAATGACCAGAGCACAACCTGCAGCATGTTAGCCTGCCCCGAGCTCAAACCTCCCACATTTTCATAGATATACGGCATAAAGTAACCCATTGCACCTGCCGTCAAGTTCCAGAACAGGTAAATCCCAATCAGTAAAAACATGGCCTGCCGGTTTACTTTTAATGTAAATAATTCTTTAAATGAACCTTGCTTTTGCTTACCAAGTACCCGGTCCTCTTCATCCTGCTGCTTTTGCTCCTCCCACATTTTTGACTCATCGAGTCCCTGCCGGATATACCATGTAATAAAAGCGACAATGAGCAGATGAGCGAAAATTAGCCGGGAACCAAGAAGTCCCAGCGGTGCTGCAAGAACTGCAAGCAGAAAAGTCAGTGCTGGTCCGAACGACCACGCCAGCTGTGCGGTTCCCACATGAGCCGCACGCTTGTGCGTCGGCGATTCTTCTGCGATGTAGGTCCATGAAACCGGCACGCCTGCACCAACCGCAATTCCCGTTATGACCGTTCCAACGAGCAGCATTGGAAAGTTGAAGGATACTGCGATCAAAAGCACACCAAGCATGTACACCAAAAGGTCGTAGGTAAAGATAAACTTTCGTCCGAATTTGTCAGTGAGCGGTCCTCCAAGGAGAGCTCCTATAGCCGCTCCAAATGCATTTGCGCTCAGGGCGCTTAACAAGCCGACGCCCATATTGTCAATATGAAGATATGCCTGCCATAGTGTCAGACTGCTCGCCGCGGCAATAATGGATCCCGCTTCAATATAATTAGCCATCGCGACCGAAATGGTCGCTTTCCATCCGGTTGTCTTTTTTGCCCCAATCATTTGTTTTGCCATCAAATTCCCCTCGTTTCCTGTTGTATGATCAGGCCATATGAAACACTGGCTTTAAGTCTTTGGCCACGGGGCTGTCATCCCTGTTCGTTTCCATGACAGGCGCCATGTAGCTCCACCATTTTTGATTAATTTCGGTCGAACTCATTTTTTTCCAAAGCTCTTCATCTTCAATTTCCACATAGCCAAAGAGCTGGCTTGTTTCTTTATCCAAGAAGATAGAATAGTTCCTTGCGCCGTGTTTATGAAGCTCCTCCACCAGATCCGGCCAGATTTCATCATGCCGTTTTTCATACTCTTCATGCTGGTCTTCATACACCTTCATGACAAACCCTTTTCTGATCACAGCAAGCCCTCCATCCTGTAATATCACCGCTTACATTTTTTTAATATCCATTTACCTGACTTCTTGTTTTCCCCGGTGCCCCAATACACCCTGCTCATAGGCTTTTACTTCATCAAGCCAGGCCTCTTTAACCGGAACGCCATTTTGCTCGCAATAATAATCCCATACTGCACCAAAGGGATACGTTTTGAATTCTTCAATCAATGTCAGACGTTCGGTATAGTTGCCTTCCTCCTGCAACTGTTTCAAATAATCATTGGGAGTGAGCATGGCATAAAGAAGAGCCTTGATCATATTTCTTGTGCCAATTGTCCAGGCAGCGACCCTGTTTATGCTTGCATCAAAGAAATCCAAACCGATCATGACCTTATCCAGCGCATCATTGCGAACAATTTCAAGAGCAATCTCCCGGAGCTCGTCATCGAGTGTTACCACATGGTCACTGTCCCAGCGGACTGGACGGGATACATGAAGAGCCAGATTGTCACTGTACAGAAGCATCGATGATATTTTGTTGGATACCGTTTCCGTCGGATGAAAATGACCGGTGTCGAGCAGGCACAGCTTATTATTTTTCAGCGCATAGCCCAGATAAAACTCGTGGGAACCGACGACAAAGGATTCAGATCCAAGCCCGAACAACTTGCTTTCAATCGCATCCACATTAAAGGCTTCATCAATTGGAGCGGCAAAAATCCGGTCCAGTGAATCCTTCAGCCTTACACGCGGTGTCATTCTGTCGCTCGGCACATCTTTGTAGCCGTCCGGAATCCAAATATTTGTGAGACAAGGCGTACCAAGCTCCCGCCCAAAGTATTCACCAATTTTTCGGCTGGCAATGCAATGGTTGATCCAGAATTCCCTGATTTCCGGGTCGGGATGTGACAGAGTCAGGCCGTCTGCGGCTTTTGGATGTGAAAAAATCGTCGGATTAAAATCGAGTCCCAGTTGATGCTGCCTGGCCCACTCCACCCAGTTTTTAAAATGCTTCGGCTCGAGCTGATCACGTTCTACAATCTCTCCATCGGTTTCGGCATAAATGGCGTGCAGGTTCACACGGTGTGTTCCCGGAATTAGAGAAAGTGCCTTTTCGAGATCGCTTCTCAATTGTTCAGGCGTTTCCGCTTTGCCGGGATAATCACCCGTGACGTCAATTCCTCCCGACAGCTCCTGAGCATCCACTTCAAAACCGGCAATGTCATCTCCCTGCCAGCAATGAATGGAAATCGGAACACGCTTCAGCCCTAAGATGGCTTCATCCACATTGATTCCCCATTTGGCATATGCCTGTTTTGCATACTCATAGCCTTCTTGAATCATTGTCATTTCACAGCACTCCTTTGCATGATGGGTATTTGTCCGTTTTCCGGCTGATATTTTTTTACTTCAAATGATTGATAAATGATTTTTCTTACTTCTTTTATATCCTTCACTTCACCAAGGGCCATCAATTGCACCGCCAAGTTTCCGATAGCTGTAGCTTCCACCGGCCCGGCATACACGTCCTTGCCTGTTACATTGGCGATCAGCTGATTGAGCTTTTCGTTCTGACAGCCGCCGCCAATCACATTGATCTGGCTAAACTCTTTTTCGAAAATATGCTCAATCTGTTCCACTGCTTCCTTATAGCTGACTGCTAAACTATCAAAAACACATCTCGCTACTTCACCAGGTGTTAAGGGTATCGTTTGCCCCGTTTCACGGCAGTAATCCTGAATTTCTTCAATCATATTTACCGGCTTTAAAAACCGGTCATCATTCACATCGACCATTGCCTGGAAGGGCAGTTCCTCCTGTGCCAGGCATGCCAGTTCAGCAAACGTAAATTCATCCTGGTAATTTCTTTTGACCTCCTGAATCATCCAGAGTCCCATAATATTTTTCAAGAAGCGAAATTGATGATCCATGCCGCCTTCATTGGTGAAATTGTAGTCCAGCGCTTTTGTCACACAAATCGGAAACGGGTTTTCAACACCAATCAATGACCATGTCCCAGAACTGATATAAATGGCATCTTCCTGAACAGGTGCTGAAATGACAGCTGAACCGGTATCATGGGTAGCCGGCAATATAACCTTTATGTCCATTCCAAACTCTGCCGCAAGCTCTTTCCTGAGCGGCCCAAGCACCGTCTTTGGCATTTTGATCTCATGGAACATCTCCTTTTTAATGCTCAGAACATCCATAAGGGAGTCATCCCATTTTTTCGTAAAAGCATTAACCAGCTGGGTTGAGCTTGCATTGGTATATTCACTGGCTTTCACACCTGCCAGAAGGAAGTTAAAGTACTCGGGTATCAATAAAAACGATTCCGCTTTTTTCAGTACTTCAGGGCAATTTTGCTGAAGGGAATACAGCTGGTAAATGGTATTAAACTTTTGAAACTGAATCCCCGTTTCCAGGTAAAGCCTTTCCTTTGAGAAAATCTCAAACACTTTTTCCATCATTCCATCTGTTCTTGGATCACGGTAAGACACACAATCCGTTAATAGATTGTCATTTCCATCTAATAGAACAAAGTCCACAGCCCAAGTATCAATGCCTATGCTTTGGGGCTGAATGTCTTGCTTCTTGCATTTCATAATTCCTGTCTTGATCTCCTGAAACAGCCGGTCTGTATCCCAGCAGGAATGCTGCCCCTTTTGAATAATCTTATTTTCAAAGCGGTGCACTTCTGTCAGCTCCAATTTCCCTGCTATTATTGTGCCGGCGATCATCCTCCCGCTCGATGCACCGATATCGACAGCCAGACAATAGGTGCCCATTCCTCCACCTCCGTTGAAAGCGTTTTCTTATTCCTTATGGTACTATCAATAAATTCAGAAAATAATATCGTGATTTACCCACTTCTTGTCCTTATTTGCACAAAAAAAGAACAGCCCGCATAAATTACTGCGCTGACTGCTCTCTGAGTTCTTTTGGTGTATGTCCGAATTTGTCCCTGAAGATCCGGTAAAAGTAACTGACGTTATCATATCCGGTCCTGTCCACAATTTCGGCAATGGAAAGGTCCGTATTTTCCAGCAGCTGCCTGGCAATTGTCAGCCGCTTTTCCTGAACCAGGCTTTTGAAGGTGCAATTGGTGGCATTCTTGATATGCTTGCTTAGCGAATGATAGCTTTGGTTCAATTGATGTGCAAGCTCATACAGTGATGCATTTCTGTAATTCTTGTCGATATACTTCATGGTTTCCAGCATAATAAACTGGCGGGAGGAATAGACCTCATTTCTCTTCAGCTTGTCGGAATGCTTGATGAGCTCTATCATCAGCAAGCCTATATACAGTTTGATAGAGGAATCCGAAAGCAGGGAAGGATTTCGGATTTCATCAATGATTCGCCCGATCACTTTTTGAATAATTTCCACCTCAGCTACGGCAAAATAGAGAAAATGTCCGTCCTGGGTATTGTTGTACAAGCTGTTGATAATGAAGTTGCTGATTCGATTGTCGGTGGATAAAAACGAGAAAATATATTCAAAGAATTGCGGCTGAATAATAAAGTTAATAATAATGTCTTCTCTTCCGCTTGCTTCGATCTCATGGTCAATATGCTGGTTAAGAAAAAGTAATTCACCCTTCTTCAAGCAAAGCTTCTCTTCACCGACAGTCTGGTGCAGCTCCCCGTTAAACACATAATTGATTTCAATGTAATTGTGCGTATGCTTTGGAAAATCCACAAACCTGGTATGCTTGCGGACCATAATCATCTTGTCGTGATCCAGCAGTTTCTCACTTTCGATTACAAAGCTGCGCTGGCTCGTGTACAGGTCTTTTTTAATTTCTTTTTTTTGCTCGAGGATGGATCGTTCTTCCTCATTCAATTCCATAAACTCCTGTAAAAGGTCATTATTCATGGCATTATCCTCCTGTACGAACAGCTTGCTTGCTTTAACTATATCACTCCTCGAAACCGTTATCATTGAAAAAATGAGCCAGGGCATAATAGCCCTGACCCGTTGTCACCTATCTTGTAAAAGCAGCAGGTACACCGCCATCAACCGTCAGCATGCATCCTGTCGTTCTGTCGGATTTGGATGAAGCCAGGAATGCGATGGACTCGGCAATATCCCGCGGATAGATATTCACCTTTAACGTCGTACGTTTTCGGTAGTGTTCTTCCAATTGATCCGGTTCAATGCCATAGGCTGCTGCCCGTTCTTCACGCCACTTTGATCCCCAGATTGCAGATCCCTGCAGGACAGCATCAGGAAGTACGGAATTGACTCTAATGCCGTATTCCCCGCCTTCCGCCGCAATGCATCTCGCCAGGTGCGTTTCCAGTGCTTTCACCGAACTGTAGGCTGCCGCATTTTTGCCAGCATATAAGGAGTTTTTGGATCCGATAAACACCATGCTCCCGCCGGTTCCCTGTTGTTTCATTTGTTTAAACGCTTCACGGGCAACGAGGAAATAACCGGTTCCAAGTACGTTCATATTTAAATCCCACTCTTTTAATGTCGTTTCGTCGATCGGGCTTGATGTGGCAAGGCCCGCATTATTTACAATAATGTCCACTCCAC
Source organism: Fictibacillus fluitans (assembly GCF_030418125.1). GTDB lineage: Bacteria > Bacillota > Bacilli > Bacillales > Fictibacillaceae > Fictibacillus_C > Fictibacillus_C fluitans. The sequence goes on from NZ_JAUHTR010000013.1 coordinate 41,104, forward strand.
CATAGAAAAGAGCTGTCTGATCAATAGAAGCCTGCACCTGGTCTTCCTGTGTAACGTCCATCTTTACTGCCATTGCCCGGTTCGCTCCGTATGCTTCATTGATTTCATCCGCAACTTGTTGCGCACCTTCCACGTTTAGGTCAGCAACCACCACATGAGCACCTTCCGAAACAAGCCGGCGGCAGGTCTCACTTCCAATTCCTCCCGCCCCTCCTGTCACGAACGCGACTTTACGGGAAAATTCCGCTTCTGCAGGAGCCAGGCTCAATTTATAAAGTTCAAGTGGCCAGTACTCCACATTGTAAGATTCGTCTTCATCCAGTGAGACAAAATTCCCCAGTGCGGTCGTCCCTTTCATTACTGCAATCGCCCGATGATAAAGCGCACCGCTTACTCTGGAATTCGCTGCATCTTTCCCGGTATTGACCATTCCGATGCCTGGGATTAAAATGACACGGGGAGCCGGTTCAAACATTGTGTCACCTTCGTTTTGGTTTCGCCCAAAATAAGATTTATATTCTTCTTTAAAGGCTTCAATACCTGATGTGATTTGTGCCAGCAGAACTTCAACATCTTCTTGTTGTGGATTCCAGTCAATATAGAGAGGTATGCGCTTGGTATGAACCAAATGGTCGGGACATGCCGCTCCCACCTGGGAAAGCTCTGCTGCGTTTTTGCTGTTCACGAACTGCAGAACATCCTCTCCCCGGTCATAAGTAAGGAGCATTTTCTTTTGATCACTGACCGCTCCCCGAATGACCGGCATCACTTTTGCCAGCACCTTTGATGCGTCTTCCTCAGAAAGAGATTCATAGTTTTGCCCGCCAAAGACCTCTTCCTCTTTCATGCGGTTATTGATGTACTGCTCTGCTTCATTAATGACTGAGATTGTTTTTTCATAGCTTTCCTGTGCAGTATCACCCCAAACGACCAGCCCATGTTTCTCCATCAAAACAAGCTCAGCGTCCGGATTGTTTCTTACACCTTCAGCAATCATTTTGGAAAGAGTAAAACCTGGCCTAACATAAGGAACCCAGACAAACCGACTGCCGTAAATCTCTTCTGCAATCTGCCTTCCGTTATCTGAACAGCAGATAGATATGATGGCGTCCGGATGGGTATGGTCCACATGCTTAAACGGAAGAAAGGCGTGCAGCAATGTTTCAATGGATGCTCTCGGATGTTTGCTGTCGATCATGCAATGTGACAAATAAGCAACCATTTCTTCATCGGGCATTTCATCACGTTCCATCAACGGTCTGATATCATCAAGATTCAGTCCGGTAAAATTCTTGGCTTCCATGGTGGCAAGATCCGAACCGCTGCCTTTCACCCACATGACTTCAATATCCCGTCCACGGAAGTCTTTCTCTGTCGTTTTCATTGATGTATTACCGCCGCCCCAGTTACACACCGCCCGGTCGGAGCCAATTAAATTTGATCGGTAAACCAATTCCTGTAAACCCTTTACCAACTGCGAAGCTTGTTCCTGAATCCATTTGCTTTGTACCATAGGTTACCTCTCCCTTTATCTCCGTTTATTTTTGTTTATGTTGTTTTAAAGTATAACTTAAATATATTATCTTGGGAACTACTTTTGTTTATTTTTGTTTATTTGTTTTTGTTTGAGTTGAATTAAAAAAACCAGCCGCCCTTTGGACAACTGGCCATTCATCTTATTTCCGCTCTTCTTTTTCCGTATTCCTGTCATCCTTCATTAACGTTTTCATATCAATCTTAAGCATCCGGTCTCTTGGATAGGAGCCTGTATACCGATATTTGTTTGCGCCCGATTCAAATGATACATAAAGATCGCTTTTAACGAGCACGGCTCCCTCCTTCATGGGGATCGCTGTTATACTTTTAACCGGCTTCGCATTTTCTCCGTCAAGGAACCAAAGAGGCACATCTTTCCCGCCAACTGTGACATATTGATGCGGTTCTTCCTTCATCGGATCTTCATACCGGTACAATACACTGTCATTTGCCCGCCCGTATGAGGTTACCAGAGAAATTCCCTTCTTCTGGACGATCGCTCCCTGAACCTTCCCGATGGTGGAAAAGACATAGTCTGGTTTTGCGGGCTCATTGCCTTCAGGATCCCACTGCTCTCGAGACAGCATATCGCTATTCGGTCTAAGCTTGTAACCTACCATCCATGCGTACTGCATCTCACCCGCCCGGTTTGCAAGATGATGGGAGGGATCAGTAGGATAAGCGTTTGGCTCGTAAAACTCACCGACCCAGAGAATTTTCTTATCATCATCATACACATCATAAGCCGCTTCAACGGGTACGGGAATCTCGTTTGTAAATGTAAGTTCATCATTATTTTGAGCGGAGGCAATGTCATTTACATCTAACGTAAACAGAGAATGTTCAGACGATATCCATACATGATCCATACTTACGGTAATACCCCCTGCATGCCCGGTGTATGGGGTTCCGTCCTGATTGTAAAGCACCAGTGACTTTACTAGTTTTTCAGTAGCAGCATCAACAACACAAAGTGTCCCCGGTCTGCCATCGTCCAAATAATTGATCGTAAACAACCAGTTCTTTTTCTTATAATAACCGATTCCCTGTGGAACTAGGTCTTCTGCCAGTCCCGGAATGACAGGGCCGTCCTTGGAAATGTCCCAAAGCGTTTGATAGGCGGGATTTCTGTCATTGGAAGACCGTTCGGTTTGCGTGATCAGCTGATGATCCGGCTGTACACGCAAAACTGATGATTTTTGCGATACATTTCCCGAAGTATCTTCAGCCGCGATTTGGAGATCATAATTCAGATGGCCAATGAGTCCAGATAAGCTGAATGTACTTTTGGAAGGATCGACCGAGTATTCGAGATTGCCATTTTTGTAAATATGATAACGATAGAGATCTGGTTCTCTATTGGGGTCCCAGGTTAACGTGACTTTACCGTTTCCTGCCTGTGCACGAAAGCCCGAAGGAACAGCCGGTGCCGTATCATCCAGTTTCGGTCTGGCCGGAGCTTGTCCTGGCGTTATCCAGCCCGGTGTCGGCGATTGGCTGCCTGCCAGGGTTTTCATCGTAGTGCTGCTATCTGCCGGAAAGCCGAACGTAATGGATTTATTGGCACTAACCTGGCTCCCGGTGTACTTTGCCTTTACTATTTCCTTACCGCCCGGGTCAAATACAGACACCGTCTGATTGCTGCTGTTTACCAGCCCTCCAACATTTTCAATCGGCATAATGTGTTCTTCTTGTATGTATTTATCTGAGAATGAGGAGAAATAAAGGTGATTGAAGCCCTCCAGTGTCATGGATTGGGCTTCCTGCCTTCTTGGCCAAAACAGCACGGTATCCCACGGAGCAATTTTGATTGGATTCTCGATCGCCGTATTCCAGTTGCCTGAAGCAATATGATAGTCTTTTAGGTTAATCTCCTGATCGCTGTTATTATAAATTTCAATGTACTCAAACGCATCATATCCTGCATAATTGTCCGTGTCCGGAACGACTTCTGTGATCAGCAACCGCGGTACCGCACTTTCAGCTGCTGCCGGTTGAAAGGGGTTCATGCTTAAATCTGCACCTAATCCTATGGCACATGCCATCATACCAATCAGCCACTTTCTGCCTCTCATTCCTTTTCCTCCTCTGAATTTTTTGGCATCAGATAACCTCTTAAACAACATAAAAAACCCCATGATCAAATGGTGTGCTGCTCACTGGCAGTACACATCTGTTCACAGGGTTCTCCCATATCTCTACCCATACGAATTATTAAGCTTGTTATCTGATTATTCCTATCATACCTGCATAGTAAAAGTTTTACAATAGAAAAACAGCTTGAAAAATACCGTTGACAGACTTATCTGATTATTGTATAACTGATTTAGAAATCCAAAACTAAATTGTAGCTTTATGGCCGGAGATGAAGAGAAGCCATAGTCATTAAAAACATGGTACATGTTTTTTTGGCTATGGCTTTTTATTTGTTCTTTTCCATAACGTTACAGAGAAAAAGGGGGAAAAGAGTATGAGCTTTGAGCATTTGGATTCTCCAAAACTAAAGCGCTTTCAAAGAAAGGTCACCCTGCTGTCGGCGGCCGGTACCTTTCTTGATGGTTTTGACTTAACGGTGATTGCCGTCGCCATGCCGCTCATTTTAAGTCAATGGGAAATCACTCCGGGTCTTCAAGGTCTGATTACTTCGTCTGCGGTCATCGGCTCCTTAATCGGTGCTTTATGGCTAGGAAATTTAACAGACAAATACGGAAGAAAAGCAATGTATGTGGTTGATTTGATCGCGTTTGTTATCTTTGCTGCCTTAACTGCTTTCGCGCAGGCACCGTGGCAGCTTATTCTCTTCCGTTTCTTACTGGGAATTGGGATCGGGGCTGATTATCCGATTTCAGCCACCCTGGTCTCTGAATTCAGTTCCACAAAAAGCCGCGGTAAACACAGTACTTCACTTGGTGCCATGTGGTTCGTTGGTGCAGTAACCGCCTATCTTGTTGGAATGCTGATGCTTCCTCTCGGGCCGAGCGCATGGAGATACATGCTGTTGGTCGGTGCTGTTTTTGCTCTCATTGTTTTCTTTTTCAGGGTTACACTCCCCGAGTCACCGCGCTGGCTGGCATCACGTGGACGTGAAAAAGAAGCAGAAGAAATAATGCTGAAGATCACAGGGCAAAAAGTCATCATCAAGCCCGATCCAGCACCAAGACAAAAAACAGGGGCCCTTTTTACAAAATCTCTTTTCAGGCGTACATTCTTTGTCTGCGGTTTCTGGTTCTGTTATGCAGTCGCTTACTATGGAATTTCCATGTATACACCAACCATTTTAAAACCGTTTACCAATGGTTCACAAATGATGGTATACACAGGTTCCCTGACGGTGAGTGTTCTGGGCTTGCTTGGAGCCATTGTGGGACTTAATCTGGTTGAGAGAATCGGCAGACGGCCGCTTATTATTACGTCATTTACCGGACTTTCCATCGCGTTAATCGTTCTTGCGTTGAATCCCCATCCTACTATGGCCTTTTTAGTTATTCTTTTTAGTTTAGCAGTTCTGTTTGCCAATATGGGCGGAGGCATTCTGAATTTCGTCTATCCGACCGAATTGTTCCCCACCAGTATCCGGGCAAGTGCTTCAGGCCTGGCTACCGGGGTAAGCCGTATTGGCTCGATTATGGGAATTCTTGTGTTTCCGAATCTGGTCGCCGCCTGGGGAAATTCCAAAGCACTTTGGTTCTTTGCGGTAATCAGCCTGGCCGGCCTGCTCGTATCTGTTTTGCTGGCCCCTGAAACAAAAGGCAAGAATCTGGAGGAATTGAACAGCGACATAACTGGAAATCCAGGAACAACGTTGAAAGGAGAGAATCATGGAGAAATGGCTTAACAGCTGGTCCGTTGGACTGAATGCACAGCTGAGTGACTTTGAACGTCTAAATGAAGCCGGGTTCAGAGGCATTGAAGTACTGGCAGAACAGGGAAAAGCAGCTGACTACCTGGTATATGCCCATCGCACTGGTTTCAACCTGGGACTCCACCTTCCCTTTCATGATCTGAATTTGGCTACGCCTGATCCGGTGGTCTACGAACGAACATTTTCTATCTTAACGGATTGGATCAAAAGGCTCGCTGATTACGGCGGGACACATGCTACCTTTCATGGCGGTTACGCCTGGTTTTCTGAGGAAAAGCAAGAGTGTCTGGAAAGAGTGGCAGAGCGTATCCTCAGGCTGGATGAGGTGGCAAAACCGTGTGGAGTTGATCTACTCCTTGAAAACCTCATTCCCGATCACCTGAACTACTGCCATCAGGTGGCTTCAAACCTGAATGAATGGCTTGAACTGATACACAATACCCAGGTCAAGGCTTGCCTCGATACTGGTCATCTGAATCTCATGGGCCATGAATTGGAAGATACGATTAACCGGCTCGGCACGTCTTTAGGAGCTATGCACTTATCCGAAAATGATGGAAAAGCAGATCTTCATTTGCTTCCGGGTGACGGCAACCATTTTACAAAAGACGCAGGTGAATATTTAACCAGCCATCAATTTGCTGGACCGGTAATTTATGAAATCAATCCTTACAAATACTCACTCCAGCAAATCATTGATCATCAGTCAAACACCAAGTCTGTGTTGACGTAATACAATATCAAAGGGAAGAGAACAAGAGAACCCCCAGCTATTTTTGCCTTTATCATTAGAAGGCTTCTTTAGCTGGGGTTTCTGCATAAGGAGGCATTGCCATGGCAAAAGGTTTTATATTGGATTTGGATGGGACCGTGTATGTAGAGGAAAAAATCCTGGATGGCGTGAAGGAATCCATCGATTATTTACGGCAGTGCGGTCACAAAGTTGTCTTCTTCACCAATAAATCCATAGCGACCCGGAATGATTATGTAAAAAAGCTGCGTGGATTAGGGATTGATGCTTCTATTGAAGATGTCATCAATTCGAATTACATTACCACAATATTCTTAAACCAAAAAATGAAACCGGAAGAAGCGGTCTATGTGATTGGAGAAGCCGCTTTATTCGAGGAACTGCAAAGCGAAGGCATTCGGATTACAGCCGATCCGCGGGAAGCCAATTATGTGGTGTTAGGATGGGACCGGGAATTCAATTACCGCAAGCTGAACGATGCCTACCAGGCATGGGCCGCCAACAACGCGATGATCATCGCTACAAATCCCGACCGGACGTGTCCGATGATCGACGGACAGCTTCCTGATTGCGGGTCCATCATCGGCGCTTTTGAAGGAACGACCGGTAAGCCGGTTGACTATATTATGGGGAAACCTTCCAAACTGGCAGCGGATATTGTGATCAAAGACATTTTAAAGTTAACACCGGAAGATTGCTATATTGTCGGCGACCGTCTGGAAACCGATATACGAATGGGCATTGATCATGGCGTTCAGACCGTGCTGGTGATGTCGGGCATCACCACAGAAGAAATGGCCAGAACATCCATTCATAAGCCTTCGTATGTTCTTCCAAGCATGAAGGACATTCATCAATTACAAATCAGCTGAAAAAGGGGAACTCGTTTCCCCTTTTTTTATGTACTCGTTCAAATATCAAAGTTCCAAAGCGCCGGATCCCCGGTGGACATCGCAAGTGCTCCCGCTTCCAGCCCTTTAATGATATCCTCCTGGGAGCTGATGAGACCTCCTGCAATAATGGGCAGATTGATCCGATGTGTCAGATGATCAATAATATTAGGCATCAAGCCCGGCAGGACTTCAATGGCGTCCGGAGCAAACGTCTCACAAATGCTGATTCCCTTTTTTAAAGCCGTATGATCGATAAGAAACATACGCTGGATCACCATTAATTTCTCTTCCTTCGCGAATTTAATCAAGGAACTCTTTGTGGTAATTATGCCTGCAGGCCTCCACTTTTTAGCGATATACTTAATGGCGCTTTTCGTATTGGACAGGCCTTCAATAAAATCAATATGTATGAAAACACTCTTCTGGGCACTTTTTAACCGGTCCAGATGTTCTGTCATGTTCAACAGATTACCTGTTAGCAGAAAAACGATATTGGACGTACTGTTTATTGCTTTCTCTATATCTCTCTCCTCTTTTACAGATGCGATTACTTGTGACTGAACAAGGTCAACAATATTCATGTGAGCTGCAGCTCCTTAAGTAGAATTTCATGCTTTTATCGAGGTATTCGATAATGCCAGCCCTTTTTCCTTGTTTTGGATCGGAGGAATGAACCTAATTAAAATAAGCAGAACAGCCGCTTTTAGGCTGTTCTGCTCCTCTGTAAGATTACTAGTTTTGTGGCTGAAGTGCTTCCTTGGTATATCTATTACTTGCATTCCATAACAGATATCCTTCAATGCCCAATTCTTTTCCGGCGCGGATTTGGTCTTTAACTTGCTGAGGGCCATATGTGACATGACCGTCCACCCATCTTGCAGTAAAGTCCTGATACCACGGGCGGATTTTTGCTGTATGTTTATTCTGTTTCTCCAATACTTTGTCCCTGTCGATCGCCGGCTGAAGGGCGCTCTTGATTAATTTATAGGGTTCTGCATCAGGAACTTTGATTCCATATTCCCCTGGTCCGTAATGAGATGGATACGTCATCGGGCTCATAACATCTACAGCCTGTGTCAATGACTCCCACTGCTGTCCGATTCCAGTATCGCCTTTTGCGCTCGTCGATACTCCAAATACATCCGCAGATACGTTGACTCCGTATGGTTTTAATTCTTTTTTGGCATAGGTTAAAAAGTCGTGAATGTTCTGTGCTTTTGACTTCTTGCTCGGGTTATCGAATTTCACTTCCCGGTCCACCTGAGCTCCGTTATCCGGAAAGCGGACATAATCGAACTGAATTTCATCAAAGCCCAACTTGGCGGCTTCCTTTGCAACAGAGGTAACATATGCCCAGTACTGCTCTTTATACGGATCAACCCAAGGGATGCCGTCGTTATAATACAGTCCGCCGGTTTTCTTTTTCATGGCAAATTCCGGCTTCTTTTTGGCCATGTACGGGTCTTTAAAGGTTACGACCCTGGCGATGGTGTATATATTTTTATCTTTCATCACCTTTAGCCGCTGCTTTATGTTTTTGATGGGCGGATGCTGATCAGAGCCATATGAATTAACTTGAGCAACGTTTGAATCATATGTAATTTCGCCGCTGTCGCCCTTTACATCCATTACAAGTGAGTTGAGCTCTGTATCATCCACCAGCTTGGTCAGCTCATTAAACTTGCTGTCCATTCCTGCTGCTGCACCTGATATGTATACTCCTTTAACGGTTATGTCCTTTGGTTTGGGAGCAGGCTTTGGCTTTGGCGCTACTGCTTGCTTCTTCTCCTCCTTTTTTCCTTCTTGTGCCGTTTTTTCCTGTTCTGTTTTCTTGTTCTCTTTTTCTTTGGCAGTTTGCTTGCCTTTCTCGTCACCTGCTGCATCTTGCGCACTGCAGCCGGCAATCCCTCCGAATAAAAGCACGCTTGCGAGCGAGATGCTCGACCATACTGTTTTCATCCAAAACCCTCCTGTGTTGTCGTTATCTTGCAGGACTTCCATTATAGTCTTCGAACTAAGTTTGCCATTACGTTGTGTCTATACCCTTTTTTTTCATGATTAACCGTCATGCAAATGGTTTTGCACGGGAATAGTAAAGGTAAATAATCATTAGCCGCAGAAAATATTTTACTGAAGATCCTGCAGAAAAGGTTGGTGTATCTATGGAAAAAGAAGAAGAGCTGCACCGTGGTTTAAAAAACCGGCACATTCAGTTAATCGCCATAGGAGGGGCCATTGGCACAGGTCTTTTTTTAGGTGCCGGAAAATCCATTCACCTGACGGGCCCGTCTATCATGCTCAACTATGCTCTGATTGGAATCATGCTTTTTTTCATGATGCGGGCATTGGGTGAAATGCTGCTGTATAATCCTACTTCAGGTTCATTTACACATTTTGCTGAATCCTTTATTGGACCATGGGCCGGCTTTATTACCGGCTGGACGTATTGGTTCTGCTGGATTGTGACCGGAATGGCCGAAATTACAGCCGTCGGTCTGTACGTCAAATACTGGTTTCCTTCCATCCCCCAATGGCTGACTGCCCTTGCTGTGGTTCTTATCCTGCTGCTGATAAATATGTCGGCCGTTAAAGCTTTTGGTGAAATCGAGTTTTGGTTTGCCATCATTAAAATCATTACCATCATTGCACTGATTGTGATTGGCATTGTGCTCATTGTCATGGGGCATGAAAGCCATGGAACACAAGCCTCCTTTTCCAATCTGGTAAGCCACGGCGGATTTTTCCCTAATGGCGCTTCCGGTTTTGTTCTGGCCTTTCAGATGGCCCTTTTTGCCTTTGTCGGAGTTGAGCTCGTTGGAGTTACAGCCGGTGAAGCACAGGACCCGGACACCACGCTCCCAAGCGCGATCAACAACATTCCGGCCCGGATTCTTCTCTTTTATATCGGATCACTGATCGTCATTATGTCCATCTATCCGTGGAACAAAATCGACCCTGCGAGCAGCCCGTTTGTTTCTGTCTTCTCGCTGATCGGAATACCAGCTGCAGCGGGAGTCATTAATTTTGTAGTGATTACTTCTGCCATGTCATCCTGCAACAGTGGTTTATTCAGTACAGGACGAATGCTGTATACGCTCGCCAATGAAGGTAAAGCGCCGAAACGCCTGGCCTCTCTGAACGAAAAGAAAGTACCGGCAGCGGCATTGATTGTTTCTACCTTTTTCCTGTCATTTGGCGTTCTTCTTAACTACTTACTGCCTGAAGGAGTATTTATCCTGGTAACGAGCATTGCCACCATTTGTTTTATTTGGGTGTGGGGCGTCATTCTTGTTTCTCATTTGCGCTTCAGAAAGCAAAAACCCGAAGAGGCAGCAAAAAGCAAATTCAAAATGCCTCTTTCTCCCTTTATCAATTGGGTTGTCCTCTTGTTTTTTGCTTTTGTTATCGTGGTGCTCGGATTTGCAAAAGATACCCGGATCGCCTTGTTTGTCACCCCTGTCTGGTTCATAATCCTTGCGGCTGCTTATCTGATAACAAAACGAAAAAGAAAAAGGAACTGACATTACCAGTCAGTTCCTTTTCATGCATTATCTTGTTCTTGAAACATAAGGATAAATCGGATCTTTCAATTGAAATTCATAAGTTTCTCCATCCACAATGCCAACGACTTTATCACTGTTATACAGATCGAGCAAAAAGTGGGCCATCTCTTTGGCGGTATGGAATTTTGGAAGATTGCCGCTGTATTCAAAATGATCCATATCCATCGACCGCTGGGCAAATTCGGTTTCAGTAGCAGCAGGGGCAAGCACTTTTGCTTTCAACTTTGAGCCTTTCCCTTTCAGCTCCTGGGCGAGCCCTTCGGTAAACGCGCTCACATAAAATTTGGTGGCACAGTAGGTGACGGCATTGCCTACAATCGTATAGCCCCCGCCAGATGATATGTTGATCAGCTGGGTACCTTCTGCGTTTTCATAATCGGCCACGAATTTGGAGGACAAAATGGTCAGTGCTTCAATATTTAAATGAAGCATCGTTTGAATTTTATTTAAGTTCTGCTCTCCCACGCTGTCAAAGTTACCAAAGCCGGCGTTATTGATAAACGTTTCAAGCTCATAACTTCCGAGTTCCTCATAAAACCGGTGGACATTTTCCGAATTGGCCAAATCAACGGTTTTAATGATGACTTCAAGGTCGGAATTGATCGTTTGGACTTCGCTTTTTAACTTTTCCAGCTCTTCCTGCCTTCGGGCGGCGACAATTAAATTCTTTCCTTTTTCTGCAAACGCAAGCGCGGTTTCATAACCGATCCCCGAGCTTGCTCCTGTAATGACGGTATATTTCATAAAAACCTCCCGTATGAGTTGTTTTAAACTTTAATCATACTTTGTGTTCCCTAAAATGAGTGCCCTTAGCCATAGTTCCCAAAAAGTAAATTTACCCCATCGCAAGAAAGTGGTATAATCAAAAATGGAAACGTTCATTGTTCTTTGGTAACGATCAGCTGCCAGAAGTTCATGACGTGCAATCACATAGCGGGATGGATCGCTGGTATCATTTATGCTTAGCTATTAACCCACTGTAAAGGAATTTGTGCTAATCAGCACAGGTTGTTTTATGGTGGGTTTTTTACGTTTTTAAGGAGGAAATGAAAGTGGAAAATACGTTAACCGTACAAATCAACGGTGAAACACAGCAAGTCAAAGAAGGAACAAGGGTGCTTGATCACCTTTTACAGCAGGGAGTCGAGCATCCCCATATATGTTATTCAGAAACGCTCGGGCCCATCCAGACATGTGACACATGCATGTGCGAGATTGATGGAAAAGTAATGAGAGCCTGTTCTACAGAAATTAAGGAAGGGATGAACATTCTTACCTCTTCACCAACCGCAAAAGAGGCGCAGAATGAAGCGATGGACCGCATCCTGGAAAATCACCTTCTTTACTGTACCGTTTGCGACAACAACAACGGCAACTGCAAGGTCCATAATACCGCCGAGCTGATGGAGGTCGAGCATCAGGAACGGCCTTTCCGTGAAAAAGGCTATGAAGTGGACATGTCCCACCCGTTTTACCGCTATGACCCCAACCAGTGTATCCTTTGCGGAAAGTGCGTGGAAGTCTGTCAGGATCTGCAGGTCAATGAAACACTGACCATTGACTGGGAACGAAACATGCCCAGGGTCATCTGGGACAATGACAAATCGATCAATGAATCTTCGTGTGTTTCCTGTGGCCAGTGTGCCACCGTCTGCCCTTGCAACGCCTTGATGGAAAAATCCATGCTTGGTGAAGCAGGGTTCATGACAGGAATCAAACAGGATCTGCTTGACCCGATGGTCGACTTAATTAAGGAAGTAGAACCGGGCTATGGCAGTATCTTTGCCATTTCTGAAGTGGAAGCCGCCATGAGGGAAACACGCACGAAAAAAACCAAAACGGTCTGCACCTTCTGTGGCGTGGGCTGTTCATTTGAAGTTTGGACAAAAGGAAGAAAAATCTTAAAAATCGAACCAACTGAAGATGCTCCGGTTAACAGCATCTCCACCTGCATCAAAGGAAAATTCGGCTGGGATTTCGTGAACAGCGACCAGCGCCTGACACACCCGCTCATTCGTAAGGGCGATGAATTTGTTACGGCCACCTGGGATGAAGCACTGTCTGTCATCGGTGAAAAAATGGGCAGCATTAAACAGCAGTATGGCAGCAATGCCTTTGGTTTTGTCAGTTCTTCAAAAACGACCAATGAAGAAGCTTACTTGATGCAAAAGCTTGCGCGTCAAATCTTTGAAACCAACAATGTGGATAACTGTTCCCGCTATTGCCAGTCCCCTGCAACCGACGGATTGCTTTCAACCGTTGGCTACGGCGGAGATTCCGGTACCATCAAGGACATTGAAAATGCAGGACTGGTCATCATCATCGGTGCCAATCCGACGGAAGGACATCCAGTTCTGGCTACCCGCGTAAAGCGGGCGAAGAAACTGCGCGGCCAAAAGCTGATCGTTTCTGATCTTCGCAAGCATGAAATGGCTGACCGTTCCGATTTATATCTCCATCCTAAACAAGGCTCAGACCTTGTATGGCTCGCGGCAGTGACCAAATATATCATTGACCAGGGATGGCACGATGAAGCGTTTATCAAAGAGCGGGTCAACCAGTATGACGAATATCTCGCGGTGCTTGAAAAATATACCCTCGACTATGCAGAAGAAGTAACAGGTCTATCCAAAGAACAGCTTATGGAAGCAGCAAGGATGATTCACGAAGCAGACGGCACATGCGTGCTTTGGGGAATGGGTGTCACTCAAAACATTGCCGGTTCCCATACATCAGCTGCGATCGCCAACCTTCTTTTGGCAACCGGAAACTTCGGACGTACCGGTGCTGGTGCTTATCCGCTGCGCGGACATAATAATGTCCAGGGATCGTGCGACATGGGTACCCTTCCGCAATGGCTTCCAGGCAACCAGAGACTGACCGATGACGCGGCACGTGCTGTTTTTGAAGAAGCATACGGTGTTTCCATTTCACCTGATGCCGGTCTCACCAACATTGAAATGCTTCAGGAAGTGGAAAAAGGCCGTTTGAAAGCCATGTACCTGATGGGCGAAGACATGGCTTGGGTGGATTCAAACTCTAACCATGTTCATGAAATGCTGAGCAAGCTCGACTTTTTTGTCGTACAGGACGTATTCTTTACCAAAACGGCCCAATTTGCGGATGTCGTTCTTCCGGCTTCGCCATCTCTTGAAAAGGATGGAACCTTTACGAACACCGAACGCCGCGTTCAGCGGTTGTACCAGGCGCTTGAGCCTCTGGAAGAATCCAAGCCTGACTGGTGGATCATCCAGCAGGTCGCCAGAACGATGGGCGCTGACTGGAACTATTCTCACCCAAGTGAAATCATGGATGAGATCGCAAGCCTTGCTCCTATTTTTGCCGGAGTTTCATATGACCGGCTCGAAGGATGGAGCAGCCTGATCTGGCCGGTCCAAAAGGACGGAAGCGATGAGCCTCTTCTCTATACCGGGCGCTTCAACTTCCCCGACGATAAGGCGCGTTTCTCTCTTGTCGACTATGTCCAGCCTGTTGATTTTGAAAAAGAATTCGATTTAATCTTGAACAACGGCCGACTGCTCGAACATTTCCATGAAGGAAACATGACGAATAAATCAAAGGGTATTCAATACAAGCTGCCGGAAGTATTTGTGGAGGTTTCACCCGAGCTTGCGCGTGAACGCGGCATGCAGGACGGATCCACCGTCCGTTTGATATCTCCTTACGGATTCATTAAATTGCGTTCCATCGTCACAGACCGGGTGCAAGGCAATGAATTGTATGTTCCGATGCATTCTGTCAGCCATGAAAATGCCATCAACATTCTGACCGGCAGTGTCGGTGACGTCAGGACCCAGACTCCGGCATACAAACAGACGAAGGTGCGCATGGAAGTAATCAACGTCAAAGGACGGACTCCGCTTCCCATGTACAATCCGCGTTATGCTGAACGCAATCCGCAAGCCGGGGTTCAGGTTGAACGCAAATGGGCACGTGCTGACTATGAACCTATTGCGGATGTCAATCTACCTGTGGGAGGTCTGAAATAATGGCACAGCCGATTACGAAAATTGTACATCCGGCCCGTACGGAAAAAGAACTGCAGGAACAAAGTTTGGAAGCAATCCTGACGGACCTGGCCAAAAGCGGAGACGGAATCCGGGAAATGATCAGGCTGTTAAATGAACTGCACGAAAGCGGGATCCTCGGATCAGTAAACGGTTTGGTTGAAGCAAAAGAAAAAGTGGCGGGCATTGCTGTGGAGCAGCTGCTCCGCCCGCAGATTACCAATGCCATCAATAACATGATGGCCGCTGCCGGTGCCTTGTCAGAAACCAATCCGGACATGACCAAAAAGCTGATGGGTGCCTTGGGCAGCGGGCTGGAGAAAGCGGAAAAAGGACTCGCGGCCGACGAAAAAGTAGGCATATTTGATTTGCTGAAGGCACTGAAGGATCCTGACATCAACCGGGCCATCGGCTTTGGCCTTAACCTTTTAAAAGGGGTCGGCCAAGGTTTGAAAGAGTAACATGAAAAACGTGATAGAATGGAAAACTCTGAGTAAAGGGTTTCAATATCTATTAAATCTTTCGCTTGTCCTTCTGGCTCTCGTTTTGCTGTTTTTCCTGTTCCGCGAGCTTTTCTATATCATCAGTGATGCCCTGCTTCATCAGACCAACGTGCATGTTATACTGGGAAAAGTATTGGTTTTCTTCCTCTACTTTGCCTTTATATCGATGATCGTGAAATATTTTAGTGAGAGCCACCATTTTCCTCTTGGCTACCTTTTATACATCGGCATCACAGCAAGCGTACGATTCATTATTGTGAACAACCAGAATCCGCAGGAAAACTTCTGGCTGTCGCTCGTCATCCTTGTGCTGACATTCAGTTACCTGCTGATGATGCGCAAAGGAAAACCTTTCGGCGGTTAAAGGAGATGAAACAATGAGCAGAAACACGGAGCATCAATTCAGCATGCTGGTGCGGGAAATTCGAAAGGAATTTGTCGGCAACGGACCGAAAGAGATCACCTCCCGCTTTATCGGTACATGGGCGGTAAGTGAAATGAAAGGCAATCTGACCAACATCGAAAAATTCATGCTGAATTCCAAAGAGGGAGAAAAAATGGTCCATGAAGCACGGACCGAATTTGTGAAAAAAATTTACAATGACCCGGGCGTTCGCAAGAGGTTTGAAGACCTGATTGGCGCCAATATTGAACGTATCTTTTCAGATATTGACATTGAATCCGACATCGCCATGACCGTTTTTGTCTTTGATAAGCCACTGCCCTCCAAAGAATAGTCGTCGTATTGTGGAATACCCGCCATTCTGGATGGAATACCGGCGGAAGTAACCGATTTACCCGCCAAAACTTGCATTTACCCGCCATTATCAAAGGGTTACCCGCCAAAAGCGGGTTATGTTAACTAATCTTATAAACTACTGAAAGAACGGATGCCTGGTGGCATCCGTTCTTTTTTAGTTCACTGCTTCAATATCATCCAGGTAAAGGGTACTGCTCAGTGTGGCTCCATCGACCGCGTTAACATACACCGAAAAGTCCTGTACCTTTTTCAGATTGTCGGGATTCAATGTTTTCCCTTGATTGGCTGTATCCCAAGGAGCAACTTTAAATTGGCTGAAAGGCAGTTCAACCCAGCCCGTTTCCGTGGATGCCAAGGAAGGATATGCTTCATATGAAACACCATCCACCTTCAATTGAACAACCATCTTCTGCTTTTTCCCGTCAGGCGCAAGCCAGAATTTAAGCGTTTGAAAAGAAGACCAGTCTACACTGCCAAGTGATTTTGTAATGCCCGCATATCCTGAACCGGCCAGTGTGTAGTCAAACTTCAAACCATAGTTTCCACTGCTCTTATGGCTGCTGTCCAGTGAAACGGCAGTAGCATCGCCGCCGGCGTGGACAAATTTAACACCAAGTGCCGAGCTGTCGCCTTGATAGGATTCAAAATCATCCACAACCGCGGGATCAGAAATTGGTTCAGCATAGGTATTAAACAACTGGATGTTATCGACATAGATGGTTCCGTTGAACTGCAGTCCGCTTCCGACGATTGACAACGCGAGGCTGCTGGCAGCTGCTGCTTTTTGTGGATCATTCAAATCAACAGAGACCGGATACCTGGCAAATCGTTTGTTTTTAATGTTTACGATTTCGAGTTCAGAGAACTTCTTCTCAGTGGTACTCATACCATATTTCGTATCCCAATCAGGCAGCAGCATTGCAAGCCCCCGAACCGTTGCATCGGGATTGGATTCTCCCGCATAAGCGGGAATCAGCACATCAAACTTCACGCGCCTGACATTTTTTAAATCCGTTTGCTGAGCCACATCCGGCAGTTGAATTTTCAGCTCCTGCCACGTGTCACTTCTCTTCATTCCTTTTACATCAATAGCCAATTTTCCCTCCCCGCGCAAAACGCCGTGCTTGAATGACGTTTGAATGGAATCAGGATATGCTCCAATGTTTTCTACTGAGTGAATGGATCTGGTGAAATTGTACTCCTTCATTAACAGCTCAGGAATTTTGACAAACACCTTTATTGTTTGCTGATCAGCGACTTTGTTCCCTCTGTAGCTGGTTACAATCAATTCAGCCGATTTGCCATTTAATGAAGCATCCGGAGACCAGCGGACAGAATAATAGCCATCACGGTCCAGCTTCATTGGCACTTCCTTAGTGGAACCCGCCACTTTAAATGTAACGCTTGAAGGCTTCATGTTCAGCACCCGGCTGCGTACTTTAGTCACAGGCGTAGTAATGGCAGCGCTGTCTGTCGGACTCGCAATATGCATGAACGGCCTTTCTTTCGCTGCTTTTACTATATAATCATAGACGCCCTTCACCTCATTCAAAAAGAGGGTATACGGATCTTTGTAAAAATTAACAAAGTCTGGCAGAAGTTCGTGGCTGCCAAGGCTATTTGGCGCGTCACGGTAAGGTACAAACAGGTTGCCATTTAAACCAAAGTTGGCCCATGTCTGCATATACGCAATCCTTCTTGCGTCCGGATCTGCTTTAATCGAATTTGTGATTTTGGTAAACCAGTGAAGATCACCGTTTCCTGAAACCTTCATGCCCTGGGGGCTGTAGCCAAATTCCGAAAAGGTAGCCACTTTCCCTTTTTTATCAGCCATTTTTGAGATCATCGCCAAATCGCCAACCAAATTAGTTAAAAATTGCTGCGATCCTGGATTGCCCTGGCTGTCATACTGATCCATGCCCAGCACGTCCACATAGTCATCACCAGGGTAGGTCGTTAAATACGAGTTTTCACTTCCGCCAAATGTCCCGTTTGGAGAGTATACATAAAGGAAGTTATGTACACCTTTTTTATCGCGTAAATATTCTACCGTATAACGATAGATTTCCTTATATTGAGCGGTTGTCGTCGTTTTCGCTCCCCACCAGAACCAGCCTCCGTTCTGTTCATGAAACGGCCGGAACAGCACAGGAATAAGCTGTCCATGATCATCCTTCAATCCATTCGCAAACTTCGCAATGTTATCCAGAAACGTATTGAATTCTTTATTTTTATCACCGCCCGGCAAAATATGTTCAACCACCGAGCCGGCTGTATCATTAAAGCTGCCGCTTGTTACAAAGTTTGGCATATGGGAGCTTAAGGCAAGAATTCCTCCTTTTTTGTGAACGAGCTGCATGGACGTAATCAAATTCTTTCTGCTTTTCTTTTCATCTCCAAATACCCCTGGTTTTTCTTTTCCTTCAAGACTTAGCGTGTCCCACCCAAATACTGCTGGAAAATCACCAACGGCATTTTTAACATCGGATTCCATCTTGCCTGTTCCCGTGAGGGTCAGACCTTCATCAATGGAATGCTGATGGCCAAAAAGGACACGCTTACCTCTCGTATTTTCAAGGTACTCAAACAAAGATTTAGTATGATTTGTAGCATGCTGATCCACAAAGTTCTCAACAATCGGTTTGTGGTGCCCCGATTTTTTCATTCCTTGAACATCTTCCATATTTCCGGCCGCTGCTGAAGAAGCCGGAAATCCTGAAAACATGACAGTGGAAGCCAGAACGGTGGTTGCCAGCTTAATTGATACTTTCACTTCATCCCTCTCCTTTGATTACTTTATAGGTTAAGCGCTTTCATACTTATGATAATTATATCCCCCTTACTTTAAATCAGCATGGTTACAAAGTACTAAAATTACTTAATCGATAAGCTAACAAACCAAAATAAAAACCCCCTCTTAAAAGGGGGTCAGCTGATTAGGAACGAACTGAGCTGTTCACCATCAGGATATCATCAATTCGCTGTAATTCTTCGTCACTGAAATCAAGGTTATCCAGGGCTTTCACATTGTCTTCGATTTGGCTTACTTTGCTGGCGCCGATTAGCGCAGAAGTCACTTTGCCGCCTCGCAGCACCCAGGCGAGTGCCAGCTGCGGAAGGCTTTGTCCACGGTTCGCGGCAATATCGTTCAGCATCTTCACTTTTTCAATAACCTCTGGCGTTACGCTGTTTTCATCAAGCGCTCCAGTTGATTTAGCTGCCCTTGAATCTGCCGGCACTCCGTTCAAGTACTTTGGTGTCAGCAATCCTTGAGCCAATGGGCAGAAGGCAATGGAGCCAACACCGTTTTCCTCCAGAACATCCTGCAGGCCATCCTCGATCCAGCGGTTAAGCATGGAATAGCTCGGCTGATGGATTAATAGAGGAGTTCCAAGATCATTGAGGATTCTGATCGCTTCTTCCGTTTGTTCCGGGCTGTAGCTGGAGATTCCCACGTACAGTGCTTTCCCCTGGCGGACAACCGAATCAAGTGCTGCCATTGTTTCTTCAAGAGGGGTGTTTGGATCCGGACGGTGGGAATAGAAGATGTCCACATAATCCAGCCCCATCCGTTTCAGACTTTGATCAAGACTTGCGGTCAAATATTTCTTGGAGCCCCACTCGCCATATGGTCCTGGCCACATATAGTATCCTGCTTTGGTTGAAATAATCATTTCATCTCGGTAAGGGGCAAAGTCTGTTTTCAGGATATTGCCAAACATCTCTTCTGCCGAACCTGCTGGAGGGCCGTAGTTGTTCGCCAGATCAAAATGGGTAATACCAAGGTCAAATGCCCTTCTCAGCATGGCACGGCCGTTTTCATACGAATCGACTCCGCCAAAGTTATGCCACAGGCCCAGTGAAATGGCCGGAAGCTGAAGGCCTGAACGGCCGCTTCGGTTATATTTCATGTTTTGATAGCGATTGTTGTCTGCACTGTATACCATAAAAAAGCCTCCTATGAGTGTTAAATCTCTTCTCCGTTAGTATGGATTACATTTTTATACCAGTAATAACTCTTCTTTTTGATACGGCTGAGGTCATGTTCCCCTTCTTCATGCTGGTTCACATAAACAAGTCCATAGCGTTTTTGAAACCCGTTCAGCCAACTTAGCAGGTCTGTGAAGCTCCAGATGCAATAACCCAAAATTTTGACTCCATCCGTGACCGCCTCTTGTATGGCTTTAACATGTGACCGGATATAATCTATCCGGTAATCATCCTCGATGATACCACCTTCTTTCTCTTCATCAAACTCGCCTAAACCGTTTTCACTGATTAAGACAGGCAGCTTGTAGCGGCTTTCTATTCTGCGAAGAGCAATTCTCAAACCGTCCGGATCAATGTTCCAGTCCCAGTTGGTACGCTCCAAATAAGAATTCGCCACCGTTTTAAACATTCCTTGAATACCTGCATCTTTTGATGAACCTTTTTTTCCGGTCGTATTCATTTCAGCCTGTCCCACTCCCCCTTCCAAAGGGTTTTTCTCATAAGTGGAAGACTGGTAATAATTGAGTCCCATAAAATCCGGCCGTCCCGCTTCAAGCAGTTGGGCATCACCTTCCTCGATAATGGGGACCACTCTCTTTCGCTCCAAAGCCTTCCATGCAACCTTCGGATATTTCCCCCACGCATAGACATCCATCCACCAGTGACTGTTAAGCTCTTCAGCAATTTCGGCAGCGAGGATATCTTCCGGATTGGCTGTTAATGGATAAGCAGGTGAATAGGCAAAGCTCGGTCCGATTTTGCCATCGGGCACATGAGTGCGAAACGCCCCAATGACACTGGCATTGGCAAGACTGGCGTGATGGTTTGCCTGGTAAAAGCGCTTTTCATCCTTCACACCCGGAGGATGGGCTGCTGCCCGGTAGCCAAGCATGGTAAAAATATTTTGTTCGTTCAGGCTGACCCAGTACTTAACCCTGCTTCCGAATTGTTTAAAAAGCTCGATGCTGTAGTTCGTGAAATCCTCAATGATCTGTCTGGATTCCCAGCCGCCATATTCATCCTGCAGAGCCTGTGGCAAATCCCAGTGATAGAGCGTCAGAATCGGCTCAATTCCCGCTTTCCTCAATTCATCAATCAGGTTGCTGTAGAATTCAATACCCTTTGGATTGACCTTGCCCCTGCCATCAGGAAAAATACGGGTCCACGCCACAGAAAAGCGGTATGCCTTCAAGCCCAGCTCTGCCATTAATTGAACATCTTCCCGATAGCGGTGATAATGGTCTACAGCAATATCCCCGGTAGTTCCTTTAAATGTTTTTCCCGGAATGCGGACGAATTTGTCCCAGTTGGAAACGCCTTTACCGTCCTCATTCCATGCCCCTTCCACTTGATAAGCCGCAGAGGCAGCTCCCCATAGAAACCCCTTTGGAAGCGGAGCCAGTGTTGGATGAATCATGCCTTCCTCCTCCCCTCATTCTCTTTATGTAAAACCGCCTTAGTTCGGCAGTGACACACTTTCCACAGAGTCCAGCTCTTCCCCGTTTGTTTCTATCACTCTTTTAAACCAATGGAAACTCTTTTTCTTGTAACGCTTTAAATCCCTGAGATCGGTCTCTCCCCGGTTTACATAAATAAATCCGTAGCGTTTCTCAAACTGTCCCCCTGAACTGATCAGATCGGTGGATCCCCAGGTGAGATAGCCGAAAACATCTACTCCTTCTTCCATGGCAATCTTCATTTGCTTGATATGTTCGGAGAGATACTCAATTCGGTAATCATCTTCAACCGTATCGTTTTCATTCAATTCTTCCCGGACACCAATTCCGTTTTCGGTAATAAAAATAGGCAGGCGGTAACGCGCATACATGTCTTTAAGACAGACACGCAGCCCGATTGGATCAATGGCCCATCCCCATTCATTGGTTTTCAATCCAGGGTTCGGTGTAATGCCCGAAATCAGTGCGCTTTCATCCGTCAGATCAGCGCTTGCCGTCTGGCTTTGATAATAGCTGATGCTCAAATAATCCACTGTATTCTCTTTCAGAAGTGCCGCATCCCCCTCTTCAAAATGGGGCACAATGCCTTTTTGCTGAAGGCGGCTGGTCACATATGTTGGATACTCGCCGTGGGCAAATACGTCAAAATAGAAATCTACGAGAAGCTCCTTCGCTTTCATGTTGGCGATGGTATCTTCGGGTGCGCACGTGTGCGGGTAGGTGGCCATATAGGTTACCATTCCTGCCATCTGCCCTCCCGGCACGATCTCATGCAGAGACTTGACCGCTTTGGCATGTGCGATGAACGCATGATGTGTCACCTGGTAGCGCAGCGCCTCTTCATTTTCCGCTCCTTCAAGTGAGACTCCCCAGAACTCGGGATTGGTAAGCACCAGATTTTGTTCATTGAAAGTGAGCCAGTATTTCACTTTACTGCCATACCGCTTAAAAACCGTACGTGCATACCTGTCGAATAGTTCAATTACTTCTCTTGAAGCAAAGCCGTTGTATTTTTTCTGAAGGGCAAGCGGCAAATCGAAATGATACAGAGTGACCACGGGCTGAATGCCATTTGCGAGCATTTCATCAAACAAGTCATCATAGAACTGCAATCCTTCCTCGTTGGGTTCACCTTCTCCATCAGGAAAAATACGCGACCAGGAAATGCTTGTCCGATAGGCATTAAAGCCCATTTCCTTAAACAATGCGATATCTTCCTTGTAGCGGTGATAAAAATCAACCGCTGTTTTCCAATCCGACTGCCCTTCCTTGACCGGCCGGGCATCTACGATAGATGGTCCTTTTCCCCCCTCATTCCAGGCTCCTTCTGTTTGAAAAGAAGTAACCGCCCCTCCCCATAGAAATCCTTTTGGAATAATGTTGGTTTTACGTTTTGTCATTTTACATGTCCTCCTCGATTTGATTGTATATTTTTAGTAAAAGGTATATACATTTGTTTGATTGTTAAGAAAAGAGGGGATATCCCGAAAGTCAAAAATCGACCTTTAAGCCCCCCTTATACGTAAAATGCTTCTATGAAAAGTTGATTGTAGTGGAAGACGCGAGACTCCCACAGACGCTTGCGTCAAGAGGCTCACCGCACGCCCCGCGGAAAGCGAGCGGCCTGGAACGAAAATCAACAGCTTCCAGACTTCTTGGGCAGGCCCTTATCCTGCCTCTGAAGGAAGGCGCTGAGCGTTGCATAGCTTCCAATACCATCCCTTTTTTTCGATCAGCTCCTCATGTGTGCCTTCTTCCACAATCCGCCCGTCATCGATATAAAGGATGCGGTCCGCGTTTTGGATAGTAGAAAGACGGTGGGCGATGACAAAGGAAGTTCTTCCTGCCAGCAGCCGCTCCAATCCTTTTTGTAAGGCAAGCTCTGTTTCGGTATCAATGGATGAAGTCGCTTCATCCAAAATAAGAATTTTCGGATCCGCAAGCAGTGCTCTCGCAAATGAAATAAGCTGCCGCTGGCCGGTGGAAAGCCGTGTTCCTCTTTCATTTACTTCCGTATAATACCCGTGCTGCAACCCGCTTATGAACTCATGTGCCTGAACTGCCCTGGCTGCTTCTATTACTTCTTCATCCGTGGCATCCAGCCTTCCATACCGGATGTTTTCCATAATCGTTCCAGAAAAGATGAACGGATCCTGAAGCATTACACCCATTTGCTTGCGGAGTGACGGAAGGGTTACACCCTGAATGTCCGTTCCATCGATTTTGATTTTTCCTTGTGTGCAGTCGTAAAAACGGCTGATCAGGCTGACAATCGTCGTTTTTCCAGAACCGGTTGCGCCGACAAGCGCAATGGTTTCACCAGGTTCGGCCTTAAGCTGTATGTTTTTCAGCACCTGCTCTTTTTCTCCATAGCCAAAATCAACACTCTCAAACTCTACTTTTCCTTTGATCGTTTTCAGTACCTTTCCATCGGGATTATCCTTAACCGCCGGCTGTTCATCCATCATTTCGAATATCCGTTCCAAATACGCCATGGCGTTAATAATGGCATTGTAAAAGTTCCCGATATTCGCAAGCGGCGTCCAAAACATCCAGATGTAGCCAATAAACGCGATTAAAGCTCCTACCGTTACACCGTGGCCGATCCAGGCGATGCCAAACACATAAATAACGGATACGGTCAGCACCGATATGTTTTCAATTGAGGGCCAGAGCAGGAACTGAACATACATCGCCTTCAGCCATGATTGTTTATAACCGGTGGAAACCCGGTGGAAAATCCGTTTGTTTTCTTGTTCCCTCGTAAACGCCTGAGTTACCTTCATACCGCTTATGCTTTCATGAATATAGGCGTTCATGTTCGACTGTTTGTTGCTCAGTGTCTGCCATGCTTTTCGCTGAGCCGTTTTAATAAAGAAGATAACCGTTGCCAGAACCGGAAATCCACCCATGGTGAGAAGGGTCAGCTTTACATCAATCGCGAGCATAAAGCCGAATATGACAGCCAGGCTGAACAGATCAGTAATCAGCTGAATTAACCCATTCGATAACAGGTCACTCAATGAATTGACGTAATTGACAACACGGACAAGAATTTTCCCGTGCGGCCTGCTGTCATAAAAGGAAAACGACAGGGACTGCAGGTGCGAAAAAAGATCCTTGCGGATATTTTGGATAATACTCTGGCCGATTTCGGCCATCATCCTTATCCTCCACTTCATGCAAATGCCCGAAAGCACCAATGCGGCGAGAAAGATGCCTGAAAGCAGCATCAGACCCGAAATGCTCTTGTCCGGAATTTCTTGATCAATCGCATGCTTGATGATAAAGGGGCCGATCAGATTGGCCCCGCTGGCGATCAGCATAATCAATACCGTCAACATCATTTTCTTTTTGTACGGCCGGACATATACGGTCAAGCGCTTTAAATGTTTGAGATTGAACGGTGTTTCCAATTCTTCATCCACATCAAACGTATTGCGTGCCATCTATATCACTTCCTCGCCAAGCGGTGTCCGTTCAAAATTGCCCAACTGGTTGTTGTACACATGCCAGTAATAACCCTTTCTCTCCATCAAATCGGCGTGTTTCCCTCTTTCAATAATGCATCCTTCGTGCATAACGAGAATCAAGTCAGCATCTTTTACCGATGAAATCCTGTGAGCAATGATAAAGCATGTTTTGTCCTTCAGTATGGATCTTAGTGTTTCTTGGATCTTGAACTCTGTTTCCATATCCACACTTGACGTGGTGTCATCCAAAATCAAAAGAGAAGGATCCCTCAGCAGAGCCCGCGCGAGGGCAATTCTCTGTTTTTGGCCGCCGGATAGCCCCACGCCTCTTTCACCCACCACGGTGTCATAACCATCGGGCAGAGATTCTATGAATCTGCTGGCCTCAGCTTGTTTTGCTGCCGCATATACCGCTTCCATTGGTGCATCCGGATTCCCGTAAGCGATATTCCCCTCGATGGTATCCGAAAAAAGAAAGATATCCTGCATGACCATCGCCATTTTTTCCCGCAGCTGATGGATGTTCCAATCTTTAATGTTGATCCCGTCCACCCTGATCTCACCGTCATCCACCTCATAAAAACGGCCAAGAAGATTAACCAGAGTCGATTTGCCGGCCCCGGTAGGACCAATAATGCCGATGGTTTGACCTGCATGTGCTTCAAAGGTGATGTCACAAAGAACCGGTCCGTCTTCATAGCTGAAATCAACATGATCAAATTCAAGAATGGTTGTTGACGTCTGTACCTCCCTTTCATCTATGATCGATTTAATCTGCGGCTCTGTGACCAGCAGCTCTTCCACTTTTTCGGCCGAGGCGATAAACCGCTGTATATCATTAATCAGCCAGCCGGCGAGCCTCATCGGATTGTTCAGTGCCCAAATGAGAGAGTTAAAGGTTACAAGTTCCCCTATGGAAAGCGAGCCCCGGATGACCATGATTCCGCCGGCAAAGGTCATAATGACCGTCAATACACCTGCCAGCGAATCCAGTATGGGCAAATACTTTCCCCATACACGGGACGACATCAGGTTCTTCTCTTTAAATGCCTTATTTTCTGCAGAGAACTTTTCAATCTCATACTCTTCCTTGGCAAAAGCTTTTACCACCCGGTTGCCTGAAATATTTTCCTGGACGACGGAATTCAGACGGGCAAACTGGTTTCGGATCGCGGAAAAGGTTGGCCGTACATCTTTTGTCAGCCTGTAGGCGAAAAAACCAATGATCGGTGTAACCGCCAGCATCGCCATAGCCAGGGGCGGATGAATGTAGAACATGAAACAGAGAGCAAACAGAAGGATCGACAGATTTTCAACAACCATATAAATGGTCCATGCTGTGAAATGCCGGACGGCCTCCAGGTCACTCGTCATCCGGGCCATAATATCTCCTGTTTTCGTCCGGTCATAAAAACCTGGTTCCAACTGATTAAGATGGTCATACAGCTTTTCTCTCATCGAAAAAATAACGTTCTGGGACAGGTTTTCAAACAGCATCTGATAACCGTAGCGGACACCTGTACGAATAAGCGTAGAACCGATCATGATAACCAGCAGCTGCCAGAGCAGCCCATTTTGATGGCCATAGATGACGCGGTCCACAATTTTGCCCGCCACATAAGGATTGATCAGGTTCATACCCGCAACCGCGAGCACAAGCAGCAGCCCGAGAGCCAACCGTTTTCGGTAAGGCCGCATGTTTCCCCAAATCCAGCGCAAGCTATGCAATTTTCTCCTACCTCCTTGCTACTATAGACGGTTGTTTTTTTAACCGACCGTAACATTCTATAGAAGCAAAAAAACAAATATTACTTTTTTAAATAAATAACAATAGAATCAGACAGTCATTCTTCCAAGGATGTTTTTAGCCAGCCAGGCATAAATACCCGGCGCAAAAAACAGAAGGAAAATAAAATTAGCGTCAGAGACATAGCAGACAGCAACCAAACTTAGCAGTATCAGCAGACTCCTGAAGAACTTCTTAATCAGCAGATAAAAACCCAGGAACAGCGAAGCCTTTACTCCCCTATCACCTTTTTTAACGATATTCCAGCACATGTACGTATAAACAACCAAACCCAGCAGCAGCGCATAGATGCAGGCAAATTTGATCACCGAGGAATAAAAAGGACTTACGGCATCGGGAAAAGGCAGAACAATGAAAGCCGTAAAGTAAATAACAAATCCAATAAAGACCGCCGATGAGACTTTACTGTACCCCTTGTATTTTGGGAAAATTTCCCGAAACAGCATTTTTACCGGCTTTCCATTTCCCGAAGACACTTCTCCCACAACTTCAATCAGCGTACAAAATGAGGAGGTGAAGCCGAAAATAAAAAAGTTTTTCAAAACATACCACCAAAACAGCAAACTGGATTTGATTAAGCTAAAGCTTACGTCCATCAATGAAAAGAAGCGGCTTTCTATGAAACTGCTTTTGTTCATGCTCACGCCTCCCCTGGAAAAAAGGGTCCTGTGAATTCACAAGTCCCCTCTTCTTCCTATTTCAAGTTGTATTCACTGCGAACCTGGTCCGCTATTTTTTTCAATTCTTTATCCGCATCTTTGCCTTTCAAATTAATATTATCGATCACCGGCTGAACCTTGTTGACGATTTCGGCATACTCAGGAATGTATGGTGCATTCATAATGGTTTTTCCTTCTTTCAACGTGTTTGCCAAAGACTTGGCGTTAGAAGGCGCATTGCTCATTTCCTCAATTTGATCGGCATTTCGTTTAACAACAGGCACTGCAGATAGCGTTTTGGCCTGCATGTCCTGCCCTTTTCCTGATGATAGGAAGGTCAGCAGCTTAAAGGCTTCATCCGGATGCTCCGTCCCTTTTCCGATCCCGATCGGAAGGTAGGCCGATGCGGATACATTTCCTGCTTTTCCAGCAGGTAGAGGAACCACATCCCATTTGAATTTGGCGTTTTTCGCCGTATCCGCCCAGTCCCATGGCCCCATCATTTTCATGGCTGCCTGCCCGGCAAGGAACATGTTGGAAAGGCCTTGTGACTGTGCAGAAGTCGGCTGAACATGGTACTTATTGATTAAATCAGAACCAAATTGGACCGCTTCAATGGATTCAGGTGAATCAATAATGACTTTTTTGCCATCCTTGCTGACAATTCCTCCACCATTCTCGACGAGCAGTTCACTCGTATAGAAGTTCTCCATCCCGAATTGAACCGTTTTTCCATTCTTTACTTTGGTCAGTTTTTTCGCGGCATCCAAAAAGTCATCCCATGTCCAATTGTCTTTCGGATAAGGTACCTTTGCTGCATCAAACAGGTCTTTGTTGTAACCAAGCTGGAACGTGGACGCGTCACGGATCAAGGCGTATTGTTTGCCGTCTACCTGCCCAAGTTTCATAACGTTTGGCATGTAAGCCCCTTTATCAATCTTTTTATCGGAAAGATCCATCAACACTCCCTTGCTGACGAACTGGCCGAAAGCAGAAGGCTGGATCCATACAAGGTCCGGCTGGTCGCCGCCGGCAGACATGGTGAGAAACTTGTCATTGAACTTATCATATGGCGCAAATACTTGTTTCACTTTAATGCCTGGATTTTCTTTTTCAAAAGCTCTAAAGATTTTGCCTTCCAGCTTTGTCCCCTCCGGGTTATTGTTCCAGACCAAAATTCGAAGCGTCACATCCTTGGATCCACCGCTCGCCGATTCTGATTTCGAACCGGAACAGCCTGACAGGAAAACAGACAGCGCGAGTACAAGCGTTAAAACAATGGTTATTGCTCCTTTTTTCTTTCTCATTACGTTTGCCCCCTTATAGTATTGGAATCGGATGGCCGCACTTGCCTTCCAGTACGCCAGTCCAAATTGAAACCAAGAAGATTATCCTTTGCCTCCGGTTGTCGCAATTCCCTGGATAAAATACTTCTGTCCAAGGAAAAACAGGAGGATCAAAGGCAGGATGACCAGTACACTTGCTGCCATCATAGGTCCCCATTGAACGAGCAGGGCTCCTTTAAACTGGAGGATTCCCAGGGCAAGTGTGTACTTCGCGTCATCATTCAGGTAAATCAGCGGGTAGAGAAAATCATTCCATGTCCACATAAAACTCAGCAGGGCTACAGTGATGACTGCCGGAACCGAAAGCGGAAGAATGATTCTCCAAAAAATCCCGAAGGTACTGCAGCCGTCCAGAAAAGCCGACTCTTCCAGTTCCTTGGGTATGGTCTTAAAGAACTGCCGCAATAAAAAGATAAAGTAAGCGCTGCCAAAGAATTGTGGAACAATCAGCGGCAGGAACGTATTGGTCCATCCGAGCTTCGAAAAGATCATGTAGACCGGTATCATCGTCACCTGCGGCGGAAGCATCATCGTACCCAAAAGGATCATAAACCAGAAGTTCCGTCCTTTGCCCTTAATGCGTGCAAATCCATAGGCCACAAGGGTGGACGACAACACCGTGCCAAGAACGGCAAATATGGAAACAATAATCGAATTTACATAATATTGTCCAAAATCAACAATCGTAAAGACATCCTTATAGTTGGCAAAATCCCACTCCTTCGGCAACAAGGCCGGCGGAAACGTCATAGCTTCATTTTCAGGCTTCAAGGATGTGCCGATCAGCCATAAAAACGGGAAAATAAAAAGAGCAGATAATGTAATAAGCAAAACATACGTGATGATTCGTTCGATCCGCTTGCCTGCTTTTATCCCGCGGGCTTTCCTTGCCTTTACTGCGGGTTTGACTTTCGCTTCTGCGAGCTCCATGCTCATCCTCTTCCTCCTCCTTACTCGTCATGCTCGTAGTACACTTTGCTGCCAAACACTTTAAACTGGATCGCTGTAAAGATAAGAATGATGATAAATAAGATCCATGCCAGGGCAGAAGCATAGCCCATTTTAAAGAACTTAAATGCATCCTGGTACAAATAGAAAACATAGAACAGTGATTTGTAGTTGGGACCGCCATTTCCGCTGCTCACCACATAGGCTTGGGTGAAAATCTGAAAGGATCCAATCAATCCCATAATTAAATTGAAGAAAATAACATTGGAGGTCATCGGCACGGTTACGTTCCAAAACTTCCTGAACTTCCCTGCCCCATCAAGCTCAGCAGCTTCATAAAGCGAAGCAGGCACGCTCTGGAGTCCTGCCAAATAGATGACCATGCCTCCGCCCGCTCCCCAAAGGCTCATAATAATCAACGCTGGCTTTACCATCTGCTCACTCAGGAGCCAGTTGGATGTCGGAAGGTGGAAGAATGAAAGAACAGCATTCGCAATGCCGAAATCCGGCTGAAAGATAATAATCCATAAAAGCGAGCTGGCTACAGTCGGAACCAGGGATGGCAAGTAGAAGATCGTCCGGAAAACACCCATAAATCTCACATTCGCATTAAGCAGCACAGCGAGCAGGTACCCGACAATCAAGCCTAAAGGAACTCCGAAAACCGTGTAAAAGATGGTATTCCACAAGGACTGCCAGAACAAAGGATCACTCGAAAAAATCTTTTGATAGTTTTCAAATCCTACCCAATTTGGCACCCCGAGCCCCGAGTAATCCGTAAAGGACATATACAGGGAGTAAAGCATCGGCCCGGCAGTTAATGCTAAAAACCCAATCAGCCAAGGAAGTATAAACATGTAAAACTGAAACGTCCTGGACTTATTCATTTCCTTCCTCCTTTGACCCAATATTCTGAAATTTAAATCTACACTATGTAATCTCTTTCAGTAATAAGCTGTAGACTGCATCCCTCCCCTATCATCCATTAGGTAACTAGAAACAAAATAAAAGTTATTTATTACTTAAATTTATAAAATGTAACTTAATAAAAACATTATATACTTAGGTGCAGTTAAATGTCTATACTTTTTTTACAGGTTTTAACTTCTATAAATATCCTCAATAACACCCTTATTCCGCTATATTCGTTCTTTTTTTTATTCATTTTTTATTAAATTATGATGTTTTAATTAATCGATAAACTTAAAATTACCTAATTAATGTGTTACAATTTAACATAGCTATAAGAAGGGATTTGAGGGAGGATGAATAAATGACTAATTACCTGGTATTTGATGTGGGAGGAAGCACCGTGAAATATGCCGTGATCAACAGCAAAGGAGACTTTCTCCTAAAAGGAAGCCTGCCTTCTGTCCTGGATGATTTTCAGCGCTTTTCCGAAGAGATAATGTCCCTCATTGCTATCCATAAAGTACAGCACGAGGTTGCAGGGATCGCCTTCAGTACACCCGGAGGAGTCGACAGTGATTCAGGGATCATTGGCGGGGCAAGTTCCCTTCCTTGTATTCACGGCCCCAATTTCAAGGAAGTCTTTGGAGAATTATCCGGTTTACCTGTTGAGATCGAGAATGACGCGAACTGTGCCGCATTGGGAGAAGTATGGAAAGGTGCCGCACAATATAACCAGAACGTTTTGTTTACGGTGATTGGTTCAGGAATTGGAGGAGCTGTCATCAAAGACCGGAGGGTTCATAAGGGAGTGAACCTGCATGGCGGTGAAGTGGGCTATATGGTCATGGATATCACCAAACAAAAGGATAAGGTCGCCTTTAGAACGTGGAGTGAAATGGCAGCTACCGTCTCGCTCGTCAACCGGGTGGCGGCGATCAAACAAGTACATGCTGCGGATTTAAAGGGCGAGGATATTTTTGATGACGCTGAAAAAGGAGATCCGGTTTGCCGGGATGCAATTGATGATTTCTACCTGTCCCTTGCACAGGGCATCTACAATCTTCAATATGTGTATGACCCTGAGAAAATTATCCTTGGCGGGGCCATCAGTGTCCGGACGGATTTGATTGAACAAATTAACCGTAAGATTGATTTAATTGTAGATGCGGTAGGAATCGCAAAAATCAGGCCGGTAATTGAGACCTGCCATTTTAAAAATGATGCCAATCTTCTTGGTGCTCTGTACCATTTTCTGCAATGCCAGCAAGAACAAGCAGTGAAAAGAATTTCTTGAACAAAAGAAAAAAGCAGCAGTGAACACGTTCCCCTGTCATCCATCATTCAATGACAGGGGCGGTTCAACTTTAGCTGCCTTTTTTATGTCCTTTATACGGCTGAACAGACTCTCTGTGTATAATGTCCCCTTTTATAAAGGTGCGTCCGTATTTTTTATCAGGGTTATTTAGTTTTTCGAGAATAAATTTAACGGCCACTCTCGACATCTCTTCGGTATCTACCTCCACTGTCGTCAAAGGCGGATTGGTTAACGTGGCAAAAATGGAATTATCAAAGCCCGCCACCGAACAATCCTCTGGTACCTTGTAGCCGTTATTTTGAAGCACAGTCATCAAATTATACGCAATTTCATCGTTGTTGCAGACAAACGCTGTTGGCATTTCATCAGGAAGAACAATGTCAATGTATCTCCCGGCTTCATCTCTGTCCTTGATCACATAATCTTGATTCAGTTCAATTTTATGCTCCAGCAGCGATTTATAATAGCCAAGAAACCGGTCCTGAATGCTGCTGGTGGCGTGAACATTGCCCACAAATGCTATTTTTTGGTGACCGTTTCGGATCAGATAATTTGTCATTTCATAAACACCGAAGAAGTTATCGGTTAAAACGGAATCGATCTCGTTCTGATCGGTATAAAAATCCAAAAAAACGATAGGACAATCGATCGTTTGTAAATGCTCAACATAGCTTTTACTGATTTGCCCAAGAATGATAAAGCCATCCACTTTCCGTTCCGTATAAATTCTTGGCAGTACCAGACGTTCCTCATCTTCCTCACTTAACATATGTAAAATCCCCGAGTAATGGTAGCCATCCATCACTTTGGAAAGAAGCTGGTAGAATTGAAGATAAAAGGAATGAACCGTTCCGGCAAACCGCTCGGGTATAACGATGCCAAGATTATAGGACAATCCTTCTTTCATTGATTTGGCATGCGTGTTAAACCGATAGCCCATTTCTGCAGCAACCAGCTTGATCTTTTCTTTCAGTTCGCTGCTGACGCCTTCTTTGTCATTCAGCGCTTTCGATATGGTCACGCTGCTGACACCCAGACGGTCTGCGATGTCGCGCATTGTAACATGGCTCTTCACATTAACTCCTCCGATTTCATACGTTCCTCAGGTTATTATCTCCAACCTTCACGTTTTTTGCAATGTGCCCCCCACGGGAGGATTCTGTTTTTTCCAGCAGCGAAGCAAGAAATGAAAATGACCGGTCTCCAAAGGTTCGCAAATGTTCATGCCCATATTCGTAAAAAATCAGCATTTCCTTTTGGGACGTCAGTTTGTTATATGCCGCAAATTGAGTGGACGGCGGACAAATCTGGTCCTCCATTCCCACTGCCCATAATACATCTGCCTGGACACGGTCGGCCAAATGCTGGATATCAATGAATCCTAGGCTTTCAAACAGCTCATTCTCTTTCTCATGGACAGGGTCGATAAACCGAAAATAATAATGAATTTCCTCATAGGCGGATTGGCTGATATCCAGCTCCCATGCACGCTTGTAATCCGACAGGAATGGATAAGCCACTGCCGCTTTTTTGATCCGGGGCTCAAGTGCTGCACAAGCAATCGAAAGCGCACCGCCTTGAGAAGCACCCTGGACCCCGACTCTGTCAGCATCCACATTTTCCATGGAAAACAAAATGCGCGCGGCCTGGACTGTATCAAGAAAAACATTTCGATAATACAGTTCCTCCGGCCCTTCCTTAATCCCGCGAATGATATGCCCTTTAAGCGTGGATCCTTTCGCCTGCAGATTGTCTTCTGATTGGCCGCTCTGCCCTCTGCAGTCCATCGCTAACACAGTGAAACCTTCTGCTGCGTAGCCAATTTTTTCAACCCAATCTCCGCTGTTCCCATGATAGCCATGAAACAAAACCAGCCCCGGGCCTTTTTCGCTTTGATTCTTCGGCCGCACGAGCTGACAGTGGATTTTCGCTCCGCCTGTTCCCGTGAAAAATAAATGAAAGCACTCCGCCGACCGGGTTTGAAATTCAGCAGGAATCAGTTCGTACGCCAGTGACTGTTCCTCAAGCTCAGCAAGCCCCCGGGACCAAAATTCATCAAAATGATCCGGCTTCGGCAGGCGGCCATTGTACGTTTTCAGTTCATCCAAAGACATATCAAACTTCAAAGCTTACTCACCCTTCCTTTTGTTACTTAATAATAAACTTATCGATAACTCATTATAATCTTTCCCTTATTTTCAGTCAATTCATGCAATGATTAAAGAAAAAAGAACACAGCGTGAACCCGCTTGTTCTTTTTTCCTAAATACTACTTATTTAAATGCACGGACGTAACTTCAAATTTATCGTAACGGTGACGGGAAAAAGAGTACTCAAAAGGTACTCCATTGTTTAAATAGCCTACCTGCTCCACTTCCAATATAGGATCATCATCTTTACAAAACAAATGCTTTTGATCCAGTTCCTCTGATTTGCATGCTCTGATTTTCCGGTGCGAGCCCGCGATGGTTAATCCTAATTCGTGTGTTATGTATTTGTATACGGATCCTTGAAGGACTTCATCATTCAACCCCGGGATGAGACTGGCCGGCATGAATGTTTTTTCAATAACATATGGTTCTCCGTCAACGAGCCGGAGCCGCACCAAGTCATAAACAGGTGTGGAAATGTCGATGGCCAAGCGTGCTGCCACCTCAGGGTTTGGAAACTTCACTTCAAAGGTTATCACATTGCTGGTAATCACTTTATCCTTCAAAAGGTTGGTCAGCCCCAATGATTCGTTGCTGGCCACATTGACCCGGCTGTTTTGAAACGCTGATTTCACAATAAATGTGCCATGTCCCCTCTTACGGTAAAGCAGTCCTTCCGTAACCAAAATATCCAGTCCTCGCTTCATCGTCATACGGCTGCACTGAAACTCCTTGGCCAGCGTAATTTCATCCGGAATTGGCTGGTCCGCCGGGTACTGCCTCTCTTTTATCCTCTGTCTCATTTCTGAAGAAATGACTTCATACTTTTTCATAAAATCAAATCACCCAAGTCTATGTATATACAATCCTTTAATTTTATTCTAACCCTATTTAGTTAATTGTCTAGTCATCGTACGGAAAGACGATATTTCCAGGTTTTTTTGTTAAAAATGATCGGGTTTTCAGGTATAATTGGTCAGAACAAAAAGGTTCAGTTTATTTAACGATGGAATAAACATGCCGTCGTTGAAATTGGGATAGATGAGGGGTTGCGATGACAAACGCTATTATTCAATTTAAACAAGTTACCAAACAATATGATAATGATCCGGCAGTGCTGGACAATGTAAGCTTTGAAATTGAACGGGGAAAGTTTTACACCCTGCTGGGTCCGTCAGGCTGCGGAAAAACAACCATTCTTCGCCTGATTGCGGGATTTACAGAGGCCACTAAGGGAGATATCTTTTTTAATGGCAAAAAAATCAATGATGTTCCGGCCAATAAGCGGCAGGTTAACACGGTATTTCAGGACTATGCACTTTTTCCTCATTTAAATGTGTTTGAAAATGTGGCTTTTGGGCTGCGCATAAAAAAAATGAAAAGTGCGGATATTCAACGAAAGGTCAAGGAAGCATTGAGCTTCGTCAACCTGGACGGCTATGAAACCCGCGAGATCCGTGAAATGTCCGGAGGCCAGCGGCAGCGTGTGGCGATTGCGCGGGCCATCGTCAATGAGCCCGAAGTGATTTTGCTGGACGAGCCGCTCTCTGCCCTTGATTTAAAGCTCCGGACAGAGATGCAGTATGAGCTTCGTGAACTGCAGCGCCGGCTGGGCATCACCTTTATTTTTGTTACGCATGACCAGGAAGAAGCGCTTGCTATGTCTGACGAAATTTTTGTTTTAAATAAAGGAACCATCCAGCAAAGCGGCACGCCGATCGATATTTATGACGAACCCATCAACCGC
The DNA here is from genome assembly GCF_030418125.1 of Fictibacillus fluitans. Classification (GTDB taxonomy): domain Bacteria; phylum Bacillota; class Bacilli; order Bacillales; family Fictibacillaceae; genus Fictibacillus_C; species Fictibacillus_C fluitans. The sequence goes on from NZ_JAUHTR010000013.1 coordinate 76,804, forward strand.
TTTGTTGCCGATTTTATTGGTGAATCCAATATTGTTGAAGGGAAAATGATCAAGGATTACCTTGTGGAATTCGTCGGAGGACAATTTGAGTGTGTGGACCGGGGGCTCAATCCGAATGAAGCTGTGGACATCGTCATCCGTCCGGAAGACTTGGAAATCACTACGCTTGAACGCGGAAAACTTCAAGTAAAGGTAGATTCCCAGTTGTTCCGCGGCGTTCACTACGAAATCAGCTGCTATGACAAAGACGGCAACGAATGGCTTGTCCACTCCACCAGAAAAGCGGCAGTCGGCGATGAAATTGGTTTGTACTTTGATCCGGAAGCGATTCATGTCATGAGGTTCGGGGAAACAGAAGCTGATTTTGACCGGCGGTTGGAAGCCTACTCTGCAGGAGACCCTCATGAACAATAAAGTCACCCGCAATTTGTATCTGTTTCCGTACGCCCTTTGGATTGTACTGTTTGTAGTAGCTCCGCTGCTGCTTGTACTTTACTATTCGTTTTTTGATATCGAAGGGCATTTTTCACTGGTAAACTACAAAACATTCTTCACCCCGGTCTATTTAAAAATGACTCTGAGTTCTTTCTGGTATGCATTTTTGATTACCGTTATAGCGTTGATCGTATCGTACCCGACGGCCTACTTGCTGACAAAAACCAAGCATAAGCAGCTGTGGTTATTGCTGATAATTGTGCCATCCTGGATTAATCTTCTTCTGAAGGCCTATGCGTTTCTAGGCATTTTTGGCACAAAAGGCATTGCGAACAGCTTTTTGGAAGCCGTCGGCATTGGTGCGAAGCAAATTTTGTTCACCGATTTCAGCTTTGTTTTTGTATCGGTCTATATTTTTATTCCGTTTATGATTCTGCCGATTTTCAATTCGTTGAACGAGCTGAATCCGACTCTGCTGGATGCTGCCAATGACCTTGGAGCATCCAGATGGATCACGTTCCGCCGGGTCATTTTTCCGCTGACGATTGACGGTGTCAAGGCAGGCTGCCAGGTCGTCTTTATTCCGGCCTTGTCGCTGTTCATGCTGACACGCCTGATCGCGGGAAACCGTGTGATTACGCTCGGTACAGCGATTGAACAGCAGTTTCTCGTCACACGGGACTGGGGCATGGGCTCGACCATTGCTGTGTTCCTGATTCTTATTATGTTCCTGATCATCAGCCTGACCGGGAACCGAAAGCGTGGTGTATAAATTGGATCAAAGAATCACACCTTTATCACGAATATTTCTTGTGCTCATCTTTTTCATCCTTTATGCACCGATTTTCTTTCTCGTGTTTTATTCGTTTAACAGCGGCGGCACCATGTACCACTTTAAAAGCTTTACACTGGACTGGTACAAAGAGCTGTTTCAGGATTCCAGGCTGCTGATCATTGTGCTGAATACACTGGTCATCGCGCTTGTTTCTTCCCTGTTTGCGACCATTATCGGTACACTGGGGGCACTCGGCATCCACAGCATCCGCAAGCAGCAGACGAAGAATACGCTTCTCTCGCTGAACAACGTGCTGATTGTGAGCCCGGATGTTATCATTGGCGCATCCTTTCTGATTTTGTTTACGATGGCAGGCATTAAACTGGGGATGTATTCAGTACTTCTTTCCCACATCGCATTCAGCATTCCGATTGTAGTGCTTATGGTATTGCCGAAGCTGTCAGAAATGAGCCCGACCTTGATTGATGCAGCCAGAGATCTCGGCGCCAGCCAATGGAACGTGCTGACTAAGGTTGTTCTGCCTTTCATTACACCAGGAATCTTTGCCGGATTTTTCATGGCACTGACCTATTCACTCGATGATTTTGCCGTTACGTTCTTCGTCACCGGAAACGGCTTTACTACCCTTTCTGTGGAAATCTATTCTTTGGCACGCCGGGGGATTTCGCTTAATGTTAACGCCTTGTCCGCCCTTCTGTTTTTATTTACACTTGTGCTTGTTGTTGTGTATTACTTTATTTCTCAGCGCAACCGGCCAGGAAGATGGGGGGTTAAAAAATGAGCAAGCTTCTCCGCTTTTTTCTCGGGATCATTCTTGTTTCTGCCGTACTCTTCTATGCACTTGCAGAGCTTAATTCATCACAGGGCTATTCCGGCAAAAATACCCTCACAATCTATAACTGGGGAGATTATATTGATACCGATTTGATTAAACGGTTTGAAAAAGAGACCGGTATTAAAGTAATTTATGAAACGTTCGACTCCAATGAAGCGATGCTTACCAAGATTGAGCAAGGCGGTACAACCTACGATATCGCTGTTCCATCTGAATATATGATCGATAAGATGCGGAAGGAGAATCTTTTGATTCCCCTGGACCACTCCAAGCTTCCAAATCTGAAAAACATTGATCCGCGCTTTATGGATCTTCCGTTTGATGAAGACAACAAATATTCTGTTCCTTATTTCTGGGGAACTGTAGGAATTGTTTATAATCCGAAAATGCTGAACGGCAAAAAAATCACCAGCTGGAATGACTTGTGGGATCCTGATTTAAGAAATAAGATTCTCCTCGTTGATGGAGCACGTGAAATCATGGGAATGGGGCTGAACAGTCTTGGTTATTCCCTGAATGATACGAACCATGCCCATCTTCAGGAAGCCAAACGAAAGCTGGATACCTTAACGCCGAACATTAAAGCGATTGTCGGTGACGAAATCCGCCTGCTGCTTCAAAATGAGGAAGCGTCCATCGGTATCGTATGGTCAGGTGTTGCCTCGGAAATTATGAGTGAGAACGAGGATCTCGAATACGTGGTACCAAAAGAAGGTTCCAATCTCTGGTTTGACAACATGGTCATTCCAAAGACCGCAAAGAACAAAGAAGCCGCACTAAAATTCATGAACTTTATGCTTGATCCGAAAGTCGCGGCACAAAATGCGGAATACGTGAACTATTCCTCGCCAAATAAAAAAGCCCTCGCTTACATGCCGAAAAAAACGGTGAACGATGAGCGCTTTTACCCGTCGCCCAAGCTGACGGACAAGCTCGAAGTCTATGAAAATCTCGGCAAAAAGAATTTGGCCTACTACAATGAACTGTTTTTGGAATTTAAGATGCATAGGAAATAACGAAGAGAGGGAGCTGCAGCCAGGCAGCTCCCTCTTTTTATTTTGTTTTGTTAAATGATAATTTAACCTGGGCAATAATTGTAATGTAACTAGCTAAATGTATCAGCCACTATGTTACTGAATTCTCTTAGATAATGAAGATAATTATCTCCACCATAGTTATATCGCTTATTATACATTTTTGCGACTACTAGATTATGTTTAGGTATTACTAACAATGTTGGACCGGTTATTCCTAGGATTTGATACGAACCTTTAGGTACCTTTTCTCCGATTTCACTTTTAGGAGACGGTGTATCTTGTACATACCAAAACAAGCCGTTAAGTGGTGTCTCTTTGTCGCGGTAATTCGGGCTTTGTACTTTGGTAGCTAATCGTATAACTTCTTTTTGCACTATTTGTTTACCATTCAGAAATCCTTCGTTCAAATGAAGATTACCCCATAATGCAAATTCCCGGGCTGTCGTATGAAGATTTGAGCCACTTCCATCATTGGTGCTTTCTATTTTGAAGCTCGCTGCTTCGTTTGGTTTATCAATTACTTTTACCAGTTCATCATTAGGTTTTGTATACCAGGCAGTGTCAGATAAGCCTAAGGATAAAAATACTCTTTCTTTCAGTAATTCCGGAAAACTCTTTCCATATAGGCTGTTTATTAATTTCATCATCATTAATACATTAATTCCTCTGTAAGCCCATCCTGTACCTGCATCAAACTCTCTAAAAAGAGTCCCATCATCTTTTTGATGTAATCCATGAGAATGTGTTACCAGGTGCCTTATAGTTGTGTTTGTGACGAATTTTTCATCATATTCATCAAAGTAATCGACTGCATAATCGTCTAAACTTTTGATCTTTTTTTCGTACAAAGCAAAAGCAACCGCTAGTCCCAGATAGCTTTTTCTGGCAGATGCTACGTTAAACTTAGAGACTTCCGTAATTGGCTTTGATCTGATTGCATTAGAATGGTAGCCGTGATAGTGTTCTAATATGATTTTGTTATCTTTGATTACAACTAATGCAGCAGCACTGCTGTGATTACGTTCCATTATTTCTTCTACATAAGAAATTAATTTTTGTTCGTTTACTGCCATTTTCTCCAATCACCCTCAATTATTACTCAAAATCTCATCCAATTTGATGAGAATCCCTTTGGATGCGTGCTGCTTCCTGCATGATTGCCGGGGAAATCAACTACAGGTGTTCTGAGCTTGCCGACAAGCCTTTTTGCATACTGGCAGGGTATTTAGACGATTTGTTCAGGATACCGAATTGCCAAATCAAGTCCAACGACTGCCCACGACAGAACCGATAATATGAATTTTACACTGATTTATCAGATTAATATTTTTACTCATGACGGTTCCTATCCCTTATCATTTTGTTCCAACAAAGATAAGTATTTCGATTCAAAAAAGTATATTCCTTCAAAAAAATATAGCAAGCCTCTTTGTCAGAAGCTTGCTTATTCATTACTTGCTGTAAACAGCGTTGGAAAGCAGGCGGAACAGATAATCCGTATGGCTGCGGAAACCAGCTTCAATTCCCATCAGCGTCACATCTTTGGACTTGTCTTTAATAATGACCGGTTGTCCCTGTGCAGCCTGGCGATTTTTCCAATGGCCGGCCACAAAGAAATCGGTATTGTTTTTAAAGGTAGCTACGGTTTCATAGCCATCGGTGTTGGAGTACCATACCGGGCCATAGACGAAGCCGTAGTCACTGGATTTATAGCCTTGTGTCAACAGATTGTTCTTGTAGTCCACACGGACAATACCGTTTGAATCGCCGTTGCCTTTATTGATGGTTACGTTTGTCAGGCCAAGCGTTTTTGCTGCACTTGCTGCTCCGGCTCCGACTGCGACATATTTTCCGCCGCCATTCACAAAGTCGGAAATCTTCTTTTTGAAGGACTCGAATTGTGCTTCGTTTTCCAAGCCAAACTCGGCATTGGCTTTGCTATTTTTATAGGAAACCAGATTGGCTGTTCCGCTGTAGAAAAAGACATCTGCATTTCCCAATCCCTTATTGGCAAGATCACTTGGTGTTATTTCTTTTACGTTAAAGCCCAGTCGCTCAAGCGCCAGCTTTGTTCCTGAATGAGATTGTGCTTTGTTCATTCCGCCATCTTTTAATATCGTTACATTAACGGATTGCACTTTTTTTGCGCCTGCCGGAATCTTGTCACTCTTGATGGTCAGTCCGGAATAACGGACAAGTCTTACAGCATCAAGGCTGACTTTGCCATTAAGATAGAAATCACCGTTTGAATCACGCTTGACCGCATATCCATTTTGAATCAGTTTGTTGGCAAGTTCGACAGCTTTTACAGACGTGTTCGGAATCTTGTATGGGCCTGTCCCTACAAGATGTCCCTGGTTGTCAGCTTTTTTTACAGGAGCAAGAGAAAAGGTTGTGCTGCTGTCAGCCGGGACCTGAATCGCATCAAAGCCCCAAAGCTCAGGCAGGCTCCATGCTGAAATATCGTACATGGCCGGTGTATCTTCCGTGATATCTTCCCCATCCCAGAGCATGGTGTTCGCCAGTCCTGCTTTTGCCTGGCTCATGTTCACCACATACGTTCCTGCAGGATAGGTTTTTCCGCCAAATTCAAATGGTTTGACGGCCTTGCTTACGTCAATGTCATTCTTAATTAAGTGGTTCACAGCTTTTTCTGTGGCTGACGAATCCTGAGGATCTGACGGCAGAATGTATGCTTTCGGGAAAAAGCCTTGTTTATGGAACGGATGATCGAAATTAATGCCGCGCTTGAACACTTCGATCTGGTCCTTCACCATGCCCGTTTTATTTTGCGCAGCATAGCTTAGCGCACCCATAACCGCATCATAATGCCACTTTACACCATCCCAGTCATTAGTCGGTGTTTCCAGTGTATAGCCGTAAGAGCCGTGATACATGGCATACATTGGGGTGAAAATCGGCGGATAATCATCCCAGCCTGCTGTATCATCACGCTGTGGTATGTAAGCACCTGTCATCTTCTGGTAATCAACCTTTGAAGTTGAGGTATTGGTATTTTGATAGTTGCTTCTGTTATTTACAATTTCAGACTCCATAGCTTCCGCCTGATTCATGGACCATTTGGAGAACAGGTCATACTCATAGTTCGGATTATGAGGCGGCGTACATGGTTCAATCAATCCCGGATGATCCGGCCCTCCGTATGCTTTTACATAACCGTGCAGATCCAGAAACACCATCGGGTTCCATTCCGTGATGAGTGACACCATCTGCTGAGTTTCCGGCTGTGATTGGGTGATAAAATCACGGTTCAAATCGATGCCATTGCCATTAAAACGAGTTGCATCCACACGCCCATCCGGATTTGCCACCACATTAAAAATTAATATTTGTGTACTCAGGATTTGCTTTGTTTCTGCATCGTTCTGTTTCGCAAATCGTTCGATTAACTGAAGAACAGCATCAGACCCGGCAAACTCCGTTCCGTGAATGGAACCGTTGATCATGACCGGCACCTTTACATCGGGATGCTTTTCGATGAATTTCTGTGCCTTTTCTGGATTCTTAAACATTTGCTTTCTCAGTTTCTTGTAATATCCCATTTTGCCATTCGCCGACGGCTCGGCCACCGTCACGACATACATATCCTTGCCATACGCTGATTTCCCTTGCTTCTCTACCTTTACACGCGGACTTTGTTTTTGAATGTCCATCAGCTTCTGCCCGATTTTGCTGTACTTCACAAAATCATAGTTTTCACTGTTAAACAAGCTGCCATCTTTCTCGCCTTGTGTTTCAAAAACGTTGACATTATGCCACCCGACCTGTGCTTTGGCCGGTGATTCAGCCAGTGCTGCATACGGTGCAGCCAGAATGCTAAGCCCGATCAGGCCAGCTGCCGCTTTCTTTTTTAATCCCATCAGCCCATCTCCTCTTATCATCTTTGGAAAACTATTACAATATTCATAGTATCGTATGAATATTCAATTATACATCGATAAAAAGCCCTAATTTTTAGGAAAATAACAATCAAAACACCCACTATATGAGGCATTTATTACTATCATAAAAATTTACAGAAAATGAATATGCATGTATTAAGAAAAAGTTAAGGAAGCTCCTCCATCCAACTATAGGGCAATCCCAATCAGCGAGTTACAGAAGAGCCGTTTACTTTACGGCTCTTTTTTCTTTCCTTCTTTTAAAAGGGTAGCTCTATTCAATGAAGAAACACTTATTGTAGAGATTATAATAGGGAGGCACTTATGAACCGCCTGACTGACCATTTAATTGTCATTTCGTTTGATTGTCTTTCCTCACTCGATTTTCCTGTGATCAAGAACCTTCCCCACTTTCAAGAGCTTCTCGAGCGGGGATCGTATTGCGCCAATGTGGAATCCATTTATCCCACTGTCACCTACCCCTGCCACGCCACCATTGTCACTGGCAATTATCCGAAGCGCCATGGTGTCGTGAACAATACCTTTCTCCAGCCAGGAAGAGTTTCACCGGACTGGCATTGGCACCGGCGGCATATTCAGGGCACTACCCTATTTGATGAAGCAAGAAAGGCAGGAATGAAGACGGGTGCACTTCTCTGGCCGGTTACGGCAAAAGCAGATATCGACTATCACATGCCTGAGATCTTTGCGAACCGGCCGTGGCAGCATCAGATTCCTGTTTCGCTCATGAATGGCAGTTTCTTTTACCAGCTTGAGATGAACCGCCGTTTTGGCCATATCCGAAAAGGCCTGAACCAGCCCCAGCTCGATGACTTTGTGCTGGAATCCGCTCTGCATACGATCAAAACAAAGCAGCCAGGTCTCTTGCTCATTCATTTTACCGACCTGGATACTCAGCGCCATTACCACGGATTTTCTTCAGAGGAGGCCATGGATGCACTAAAGCGCCACGATCACCGTCTGGGCAGGATCCTGACTGCAGTAAGAGAAAGCGGTACAGCTGAACACACAACAATAGTGGCGTTAGGCGATCACAGCGCACTGGATGAAACAACAGGGGTGCAACTGAACGTATTGTTTAGGGAACAGGGATGGATTTCTGTTTCTCCAAAAGGAAAGGTAACGAGCTGGCAGGTCTACTGCCATAGCTGTGATGGCTCGGCATATATATACATAAGAAACAAAAACGATCAAAACCTTCAAAGCAAGGTTCATGAATTTCTTCTTCAATTGGCGAAGGAGGAAAGAAACGGTATCGAGCAAGTGCTGACCGCAGATGAAGCCGGAGCTTTGGGAGCCGATCCCCGCTGCAGCTTCATGCTCGAGGCACGTCCTGGCTATTATTTTAAAGAAATTCTGGAAGGAGACTTTCTTCACCGTGTCACGAAGGAGGATGTTCGTGACAAACGGTATACGTACGCTTGCCACGGCTATTCTCCCAAAAAGGAAAACTACTCCACATTTTTTGCTGCAGCCGGAAAAGGTATCCGGCCACATCAGGAGATTCCATATATGCGCCTGATCGATGAGGGACCGACATTTGCCAGATTGCTCGGATTGGATTTGGGTGATACGGACGGCTCGGTGATTGAAGGATTATTGAAAGGAGAAGGAGAATAACAAGCTAAGAAGTGAAGACAAAGGTAAAGGGGATAAGAGAATGAAACATTTCTCAAAGGAAGAAACCAGCTGGATGTATTACGACTGGGCAAACTCTGCCTACTCCATTATTATTACCACGGCTGTATTTCCGCTTTTTTACAAAAGTGCTGCCACGAGGGCCGGGGTAAGCGCCGCAGATTCCACTGCCTATTTGGGATACACCATTGCCATTACGACCTTTATTCTGGCCATGCTCGGGCCGATACTGGGCACCATCGCTGACTATCGGGGCATGAAGAAAAAGTTTTTCGCATTCTTTTTCGCAGTGGGCATTGCTTCAACCGCTTCCCTTGTGTTTATTCCCAGCGAACAATGGCTGCTGCTGCTGATTTTGTACACGCTGACTGCTCTCGGCTTTAGCGGCGCTCTCGTTTTTTATGATGCCTTTTTGATCGATATTACAACTGAAGAACGGATGAACAACGTTTCTGCCCGGGGATACGGCCTCGGATATATCGGCAGTACCATTCCATTTTTGATCAGCATTGCAATCATCATTCTCGCGCAAACCAAAGCACTTCCCTTTTCCACTGTTACCGCCAGCAAGGTTGCTTTTCTCATCACTGCTGTATGGTGGGGATTGTTTTCCATCCCCCTTTTCAAGCATGTTCACCAAAAATATTATATCGAGCGTGAACCACGGATCATGCGCAACAGCTTCAAAAGGCTAGGCCAGACTTTAAAACAAATCCATAGCTACCGTGCCCTGTTTTTATTCCTGCTTGCTTATTTCTTTTATATCGATGGCGTTGGGACGATTATTTCCATGTCTACTGCTTATGGTTCGGATCTTGGCATCAGTTCCACCTCCCTGCTGATCATTTTATTTGTAACCCAGGTGGTAGCCGCTCCGTTTGCCGTGCTGTATGGAAAACTGGCTGAAAAGTTTACCGGGAAGAAGATGCTCTATGCGGGGATTTTTGTTTATATCATTGTTTGCATTTATGCTTATTTTTTAAAAACCACAATGGACTTCTGGATTCTTGCCATGCTCGTTGCCACCTCCCAGGGCGGCATTCAGGCACTTTCCCGTTCCTACTTTGCCAAGCTTGTCCCAAAGCAGAACGCCAACGAGTTTTTCGGATTCTATAACATTTTCGGGAAATTTGCTTCCATTCTTGGACCGCTGCTCGTCGGAGTTACGGCCCAGGTCAGCGGGAATTCAAGCAGCGGCGTGTTCTCCCTTATTCTTTTGTTTATCATCGGCATGATTTTATTAAAGTTTGTTCCGGAAACACGTGCGGACGCCGTGGATCGGGCAAATGATAAAAATATAAACCAATCTGACATAAATATGCCGGCAATGACGCATAATAATCATGATATTCCCTGAATATCACACATGTTTCTGGATTGTTACTCTTAGCGGATGAGGTGAAAAGCCATGAGTTACAAAGATCATTTAGATCCCCACTCTAGTAAGTTTCACCACAATTGGACACGGCCGAAGCGTCAAAAGTCTCAAGTGAATGGTCATACTGAGATGTCTCAGCAGAACATTATCTTGAGAAGCAACGCCAAAGCCCACCACTGGTAAGCATGACGAAAAAGAAACAGAAAAAAGAAGGCCGCTGCGGTCTTCTTTTTTTGTTTTTTCATAAACACCATAATTTCGCATATAAAGGGATTAACACTTCCCTAAGGAGAGAAGGTATCCCATGAACGGAGACACAAAAAAGATCAGAGTTTTTATTGCCAGTCCCTTTTTTGATCAGGAACAAATCTCGCGAATCCAAAGGCTTGAGAATGCATTATCCCGCAATCCTCAGGTTGCTGAATTTTACTCCGCCCGGTTTCATCAGAACCAGCAGTATGAAGGCCCCTTAATTTAATTTCACATTCCTGTAATGTGTCCAAGCCAATTCTAGTGATTCTCCATAGAATATATGAGAGAAAAGAGATTTCCTTTTCTTATTTTTCGATTTTAGATATGGGGGATAAAGATGTCCAGAGGAAAAAAGGTAGTGAAATGCAGAGTAAGAACCCGCCGCACAAGCGGAGGGAAGGTAGTTACGATTCGCTGCAGAGTGAGAAACAACCGGCGCCGCCGTTCCAGCTCAAGCTCAAGTTCAAGCTCAAGATAACATATCAATATAGAAAGGATGCTGTCTGTATGACGGGCAGCATCCTTTCTGTGTTCTCAGGCAGGAGTATAAATTCTCCTCTCTTTACCGAAGATGATTAAAAGAGGTCGTGGAGGAGGAAGTGGCATGACGCCCGGGAAAATTACTGTTGTACTATCAGCCATACTGATTTTGCTTTTTGGTGCTATGTTTTTTACCCAATATCAGCTTTTCAATGCCGGCAGCCCTACGTTTAAGGAAAATCTTAAAAATATAGAAGAGTCCGTGAAAAAGGAAGACTGGGATGAAGCGATGCACGAAGTCAAAAACGCAGAACGTATGTGGAACAAGGGCCAGGTGCTTGTGGCGATCAAATACTCCGATACTAGTTATACGTTATTAAACCTGACGTTAAAGCAATTGAAGGGTGCCGTGATCACCCATGATAAACACGAGGCAGTCCGCAGCGTGAAGGAATCTATCTTTTTGTTTGAAAATATTACTTCGGTTTCCCCGCGGAGCACCTAGGAGGCTTTTATGGTTGATTTAATGATCTATATCGTGAGGAGCCTGATTGTCATTTTAGCTACATGGCTCATCACCAATTTTATCGGTAAAAAATCGATCGCACAGCTGACTCCCTATGACCTGGCCATTCTCTTTATCATTTCAAACGTCGGCGCACAGCCGCTGGTCAATAAAGATTCATTTAAAACAGCATTCGGTATGATCCTGCTCGGATTAAGTATTGTTCTCATTGCGCGGTTGTCATTGAACAAATTTTTTTACCAAATGGATACCTCCCCAAGCATTGTGATTGCCAACGGCCAAATTAATGAGAAAGAACTGAAGAAAAACCGGATGAGTGTCTACATGCTGCTGTCGCTGCTTCGGGTTCAGGGTTACTTCAAAATTTCGGACATCAACTATGCCATTCTCGAGACGAGCGGTGATGTTTCCGTTATTCCAAGAGCCCAGTCCAGGCCGGTCACACCAAAGGATATGCAGCTTTATCCCCAGGAGGACGGCCTCACCTATGCTGTGATCATTGACGGCCAAATGATGAAACAGGCACTCCACCATGCCAAAGTGTCAGAGGACTGGCTCGTTCAGGAGCTGAAAAAGCTCTATATGGCCTCTCCGCATGAAGTCTTTTATGCCGAGGTGGATTCGGATAAACAATTATTCGCCAACCTTTATGCTTCTTCCAAGTCAAAAAAAGCCAATTAACGAAAAAAGCTGACTTTCGCAAAATGAAAGTCAGCTTTTTTATGGGTTATACCAGCTGTGCAGCCTTCTCAAGCATGGTTCCGCTCTTTTCAAAATTGATATGCCACGAAAGAGCCTTTTCGAGCACATGAGGGGTTTGCCCCCCTCTTTTCAACGCTTCCTGGTAATATTCATTCAGCTGGTCACGGTACAGGGGATGAGCACAATTCTCGATGATCTTTTGCACACGCTCTCTTGGCGCCAGTCCTCTCAGATCTGCATATCCCTGCTCCGTTACAATCACATCCACATCATGCTCTGTATGATCCACATGCGATACGAAAGGGACAATGCTTGAAATGTTGCCGTCCTTTGCGATCGACTTAGTCACAAAAATGCCAAGACGTGCATTGCGGGCAAAGTCTCCTGAACCGCCGATGCCATTCATCATCTTCTTTCCCATCACATGGGTCGAGTTGACGTTTCCATAAATATCAAGTTCAAGAGCGGTGTTAATGGAAATGAGCCCCATCCTGCGAATCAATTCCGGATGATTGGAAATCTCCTGAGGTCTCAAAAGCAAACGGTCTCTGTACTTTTCAAAATTTGGAAATACACTTTTCATTTTTTCTGAAGAAAGGGTTATCGAACAGCATGATGCGAATTTCACCTTACCGGCATCCAGCAAATCGAATACAGCATCCTGCAGAACCTCTGAATAAACTTCCAAATCCGTAAATTCGGAATCCAGCAATCCATGAAAAACGGCATTAGCTACCGATCCGATTCCCGACTGCAGCGGAGCAAGATTTTCTGTCAGGCGGCCTGCCTTGATTTCTTCTCTTAAGAATGTAATCAAATGCTGTGCCATGATTACCGTTTCCTCGTCCGGCTCAACGATGGTGGACGGCGAATCCTCCTGATGGGTGAAAACAATTCCTCTGATCTTCTCCACATCCACCTGAATCCCCTTCACACCGATCCGGTCAGAAGGCGCAGAAAGCGGAATTGGCTGCCGTTCCCCCTGCGGTCCCGGCTCATATAAATCATGAATGCCTTCGAGCAACTCCGTCTGTGCCGTGTTGATCTCAATAATGATGTTTTGGGCATACTGTGAAAACACCATGGAGTTGCCAATTGATGTCGTCGGAATGACCATGCCATCCTCGGTAACCGCAATCGCTTCCAAAATCGCAAAGTCGATTGTGTCCAGCACATTGGAGCGGACCCATTCTGACGTATGAGACAAATGCTGATCTACAAAATGAAAATCTCCGGCATTGATGCCTTTTCTCATGGTAGCATCTGCCTGAAACGGCAGCCGCTTGTTAATCATGTTCTTTTCGGCAAACAGTTTATCTATATCTGATCCAAGGGAGGCTCCTGTGAACACATTAACTTTCAGGGGACTTTCTTCCGCCCGTTTAGCCAGGGCAAACGGCACGGCTTTTACATCTCCTGCCCGTGTAAATCCGCTTAAGCCAAGTGTCATTCCATCTTCGATCCAGGATGCTGCTTCCTCTGCAGATACAATCCGATCATGTAAGCGCTGATCTCTAATTCGTTTGTAAACGCTTTCCATTCTCTCCACTCCTTGTCTCTCTCTTTTCATAAGTGTAGCAAATGCCAGTATGATCGAGAGAGAAAGGGGATAAATCACAAAAAATTGAGATAAGACAGAACATTCAGTTCGTAAAACAGAAAATCTGATTAGAAGCCGAGCAAGGTTCTGAAATAACTCGCATAGGATTGGCTGACAGGCACCTGTTCACCATTCTTCATTTTTAATAAAAACGTCGAATGACTGTCCGGATAGATTTCCAAAATGTGATTTACATTGACGATGAACGAGCGGTGACAGCGGACAAAATTATCCTTCGGCAAGAGAAAATCAAATTCATTCAGCGTATCCTTGTGACTTCCCGTATGCTTTTCACCTATCACATAGGTTTTGCGGTCCCTGGCCTCCAGATAAAAGATATCCGAAAACGGAATGGGAACCCAGCCATCCTCGCTCTTTACCGTAACCACGGTTTTCCCGCTTGTCAGCGCCGGGAAAATCGCTGTCACACATCCTTGCAGTTTTTCCTCGTCAAATAACGGAACCGCCATGCCATAATAAGGCGTTCCAAAAATATCCCGGTTAATAAATTGAGAGACTTTTTGCTGAGACAGAAGGGCTTTATGTGTAATGGTCCCCTCTTTAATCCCATCTCCCGGTTTAATTTTTAAATTGATCCGGCGGCTGGGCTGATAATAGATATAATGCTCGGTATCTGTAACCGCAATTGAAGCTTCATTTGAAAACAATTCACTGATCACATCAAGAAGTGCTGATGTTTTAAACCGTTCCATGGCTCACACCTTTTCTTTATACCTTGTTGTTCCTTTGATATTGTAGCATGAAAAAAGGAGAACGGAACGCCCGCTCTCCTTCTGGTATTATTCTTTTTCCGTAAGCTCCAGATAAAAATCTCCCACCGCATTTTCTTCGTACAGGTTCGTAACAGAAGTAGAATAATTGCGGATCGAAGCCCTGAACGATAACTCTTTTTGAGGCACTTTTACATCAAAATCATTTTTGTACAACAGTGTGGTAATGTCATGATAGTCTTTATGTTCGACTTGAAATTGAAAAGAAATATGTCTGCGCCCGTTCACTGTTGTTTGTTGAAAATCACTGGCCGGGATGGTTGTGTCATTCAAAACAACGCTAGTCACCGCAAGTCACTCCTTTAGATGCTGCAGGAACCGTCACTGCAGTCATTTTCTTTATCTTTCTGATTTTCGTTGTTGTTCAGCAGCTGAATGGGAGATTCCTCCTGTTCCTCCTGCTTCACCTTTTCGAGGACTTCTGTGAAAACGTCCTCAGGCTGCGCGCCAGACACTCCGTATTTTTGGTTAAAAACGAAAAACGGAACGCCGGTAATGCCAAGACGGGAGCCTTCTTCTTCATCGGCACGAACATCCTCTGCGAATTTCCCATCTTTTAAAACAGCAAGCGTTTCCTGCTCATCAAGTCCCGCTTCTGACGCAAGCTTTGCAAGCGTATTGTGGTCATTGATATCAAGACCTTCTGTAAAATACCCTTTCAAAATCCGCTCTGTCACTTCTTTTAACAATCCATTCTGTTTCGCAAAATGAGAAACCCTGTGCGCATCAAATGTATTGGCGGGTATCGCCCGGTCAAAGTCATACGCCAGTCCCACGTCCTTTGCCCGCTCTGCCATCTGGTCGTTCATGCTTTTTCCCTGCTCATACGATGTACCGTATTTCTGGGCAAGCACGGCATGAATATCCTGATCCGTTCTTTGGAACGAAGGATCCAATTCAAAGCTTTTGTACACAACCTCTACCTTTTCACGCCCTTCAAACGCACTGAGGGCATTTTCAAAGCGCCTTTTTCCTATATAACAAAATGGACAAACATAATCTGACCATATTTCTACCTTCATACTGTACCTCCTCGAACCTATTCTCTCCTATTGTAAAGGGAATTCACTCATTTGGCTCCCATCCTGCTCACGAAGGGGAGGATAAACGGTTTGAAGCAGGCATGATTCTGAGCGTTACTTGCGGTTCGACACGAAATAGTTGCGGTAAATTCCAGTTTACTTGCGGTTCGACACAAAATACTTGCGGTAAATTCCAGTTTACTTGCGGTTCGACACGAAATAGTTGCATATCACGTCATTTTCATAAAAAAAGAAGCCAGAACTTATCGCCTGGCTCCTTCTTTTTACTATTTAAGATGCTTCTGCAGTTCTACCCGAATGTTCTCCGGAATGGGTTCAGAGGTTTTGCGCTCCAGATGATAATTGACATACACGGCGGTTCCCCTGGCACAGAGCCTGTCTTTCTGATGAAGTTCTTCATACAGTTCAAGGCTTGTGTTACCGATTCGCTTGACCCAGGTATATACTTTAACGTCCTGGCCGAAGTAGATTTGGTCCACAAAATCGACATTCATATTTAAAATGATCATCTTCCAGTTTTGAAAGGAACTGTCCGGCATAAACAATTTAAACAGCTGATTGCGCCCTGCCTCGAACCAGATGGGAATGGTGGTATTGTTGATATGGCCCACGCCATCTGTTTCAGACACACGCGGTTCAATGATGGTTGTATACATAAACTCCTATCCTTTCTTTAACTATAGCTCCATATCTATTTCGGTTCTTCGTTCTTATTTCCTTTTAAAGAAAAAAGAAGCAGCTTGATTAGCTGCTCCTCTCAAAGAACTTCCTTATACCTGACGTGCCCAGTGGCGGTGCTGTGCGATGGCTTGAATGAATTCATCGCTGTTTCCGCCCTGCAAAATGACTACGCCTGCTGCGTTAGAGCTGGTTTCTACTCCTGCTGCGGCTAGAAGTTCCGTTCCTTCTGCGGAGGCACCTACGGCTTTGTAGTGGCTGTAAGCTTCGTTCACAAACGTGGTCGCCTCTTTTATTCCTTTTAGCGTGCTGACGCTGTCTGCTCCGCCTGCCACATATACGGCATCATACAAAACGGAATCACTGGTCAGTAACGTCTGATCGACCTGAAGCTCCTGGCCTTCTCGGCTTGAAATGGGAGTCAGTGTTTCACTGATAATTTCAGAGGTAATACCTTGATTTTTCAAGGCAGTCTGAAGCCCGCTGACTTCCTCCCCATTAAAACCGTCTTCTGCCAAAATCGCTACTTTACGGGTAGCCGGAGCTTTTACTGTATTTTCCTGGCTTAGTGCCGGGGAAGACATCGTTTCCCTGGAAGGCTCGATTCCTTCAGGTGCGGTCACACCGATTCCTGCCGCCACCTGCTCGGCAAGAGCTGTGTCCACATGGCTGATGACCTCAACCACCTGCTGCTTCACACTCTTGCTTTTAACTTTTCCAAGCTCGAAGCGGAAAGCCTTAGTGATATGCTGTTTTTCCACATCAGACATGCTGTTCCAGAAAAGCTTGGCCTGGCTGTAGTGATCTTTAAAGCTTTCACTGCGCTGTCTGACCTTGCGTCCTTCAACTTTTTCCTGATAATGAACATAACCGCCTTCTTCTTCCGTTGCCGGTGAAGGATCATTATTGTCCAGCGAATTTTTATGATATGCAACGGGCCCCTGGTTAATGGTCATGCGGTGCATGCCTTCCCGCTGATTGTTATGGAACGGGCACACCGGACGGTTGATCGGAATCTCATGGAAGTTCGGACCGCCCAATCGTGAAAGCTGGGTGTCCGTGTACGAGAACAATCGTCCCTGAAGAAGCGGGTCGTTCGTAAAATCAATACCTGGCACCACATGGCCGGGGTGGAATGCGACCTGTTCTGTTTCCGCAAAATAATTATCCGGATTTTTGTTGAGGGTCATCTTCCCTACGATCTTCACAGGAACCTGCTCTTCCGGCCACACTTTTGTCGGGTCGAGGACATCAAAATTGAAGTTGAATTCATCTTTTTCCTCGATCATTTGGACGCCAAGCTCCCATTCTGGGTAATCGCCCTTCTCGATCGCCTCATACAGATCCTGGCGGTGAAAGTCCGGGTTTTTACCGGCAAGGCGCTGGGCTTCATCCCATACCAGTGAATGAACGCCGAGCTTCGGCTTCCAGTGGAATTTTATAAAACGCCCTTCTCCTTTGTCATTTACAAAGCGGAACGTATGCACGCCGAAGCCTTCCATCATCCGGTAGCTGCGCGGAATGGCGCGGTCGGACATTGCCCACATCATCATATGAGCCGATTCGGTATTGTTGGCGATAAAGTCCCAAAAGGTATCATGTGCCGTGGATGCCTGCGGAATTTCATTGTTCTGCTCCGGCTTGAAGGAATGAACAAGATCCGGAAACTTCAGGGCATCCTGAATAAAAAAAACCGGAATGTTGTTTCCGACAAGATCATAGTTGCCTTCCTCTGTATAGAATTTGGTGGCAAAGCCCCGCACGTCACGTACTGTATCTCCTGAGCCACGGGAACCAGCAACCGTTGAAAAACGCACAAAAACCGGTGTTTTTACAGATGGATCCTGTAAAAATCCCGCCTTGGTATATTCTTTCATGGATTCGTAGACTTCGAACTCTCCATGTGCTGCATAGCCTCTGGCATGGACAATTCGTTCCGGAATCCGCTCATGGTCGAAATGGGTCATTTTTTCACGGAAATGAAAGTCTTCCATTAAGGTTGGACCGCGCACACCTGCTTTTAACGAATGCTCGTCCTCAGAAACCTTCAGCCCCTGATTAGTGGTCAATTTCTTGCCTTTATTGTTTACACGGAATGCATTCAGCTGCTTATTTTTCTTGTTCTCTGCTCCATTTTTGCTGGAATCGTTGTTATTAATAGTGTTCTCCTCCTTTTATGTATCTACTCCTAGACGTACCCTTCACCGCTGAAATTAAACTAGTGATTTAGCTACCTGGAAAAAAAGAGGCCCGCTTACACATCTTGTTGTAAGCCAGCCCTATCTTCACGGTTCATTTTGAGCAGAGATTTTACCGCCTTTTCAATTTCCTGATATCCGGTACACCGGCAAATGTTGGAGCTTAAAAATTCTTTAATGGTGTAATCGTCTGCCTCCGGATATTTTTTCAGCAAACTGTTGATATTCATGATAAAGCCGGGTGTGCAATATCCGCACTGAAAGGCAAAATGTTCAATGAACGCATGCTGGACCGGCGAATCTTTTAATCCCTCAATGGTAAGTATCGTTTGATTCAGCCCCTCAACCGCAAGCATCAGGCAGGATTTCATGGCTGTGCCGTTCACATTGACCGTGCAGGCTCCGCAGTCACCATTCAGGCAGCCCGGCTTTGCCCCGGTTAAGCCAAGCTTTTCACGGAGCACAAAAAGAAGAGTGGCTGAAGGCCTGAACGCCACTTCTCTTTGCTCACCGTTTACAGTTAAACGGGCTGTAATCATGGATGATTCCCCTCCAGTCTACTAATAAGATCTTCAAGCATATGCTCGAGAACGAACATCCTATAGCCTGAAGAACCTTCTACATCATCAAGCACAGGCTGCGGCACATGCCGAAGAGCTTCTTGAACCCTGTCAGGAAGAGGCCCCCCCTGCCCAATGGCTTTTTCCATTTCAAATGCACGAAACGGAAAAGAACACAGACCGCTGACGGCCAGCCTTATTTCAGTTTTTGTTTTTAAAACAGCCAGCGTAATCAGGGGATAGCCTGTGTCCCATTGCTGTCTTCGTTTCACACACACATAGGGCATCGTTAAGTACCTCTGGTCTGTGTGCAGCTGAACGAGAAACTCTCCTTTTTGAAGCATCAGTTTCCGATTGAAGACCTGATGAACTGGGGCCTTCCTGAGCCCATTTTTTCCGGCAATCACAGCATCGCTGTCTGCCAGCAAAAAGGGGAGCACGGCTTCACGGTAAAAAATTTGTCCGCAAATATTTCCTCCCACCGTAATTTTATTTCTGGCTGTGTGATCTGCTACCCCGCTCGCTGCCTTGCTTAACAAAGGAAACAGGTTTCTTTCCTCTACTGCCGTTAGAGAAAGAGCCGACCCGACAATTAAACGATTATTTCTAACGGTCAGCTCCTTACATTCAGAGATCGTTTTAATATCAATGACTGCGTTCGTTTCCACCAGGTTCAGACGGCCAAGGGTAATGATTTCGGTTCCACCCGAATAATAAACCGGACTTTTCCCTTCACCTTCCAGCTGCTGAAAGAGCCGAATTCCTTCCTCCACTGTTTTGGGCAGGTAATAATCAAAATCATAGGTCTGCATGGGAGTAGCCTTCTTTTTGTTTCATTTTCCAGATCTGTTCCGGAATGAGTGGCAATTCGTTCAGTTTCACTCCTGCCGCCAGGGACAGAGCATTTCCAAGAGCCGCAGGCATCCCCATAAGCCCATGTTCTCCAGCCCCTCTTGCGCCATAGGCAGCATCAAGCTGCGGGGTGACCACAAATGATACATGATACTCCGGATGCTCCCCGTACCGGAGCGGCCGGTACGTTCTTAACTGCGGATTCAGCACCCTGCCCCATTTATCAAACACAAAGGTTTCTCTTCCTCCAAAGGCAAGCCCCATACTCATCGCCCCCATAACCTGGCCCCGTGCCGCTTTTTCATTTAAAACCGTTCCAATATCAACCGCTGAAAACGCACGGACGATTCTGTAGGTAAGATGTTTTTTGTCAAATTCAATCTCAACCGCCTGGGCACCTACCGACCATTCAGGCCCAGGCTTTCCTGCTCCTGTCTCCTTGTCCATGTACGTCAATCTTCTAAGATTGTAATGGCCTCTTCCGATGATTTGGCCGCCAATGGCATTTCCGTTCGAATACACATAGCCATAGGCCACGTCTTTAATATCTAGATGGATGTCCGGCTCATCCCGCAAAAATATTTTCCCGTATCCTACTTCCAAGTCATCGGGTTGAGCCCGCAGCACACATGAAGCAGTACTTTTCAACTGCTTGATAACATCCTCTGCTGCAGCAAGTACGGCCCGGCCTGCCATAAAGGTTCCCCGGCTGGCAACCGTTTTCCAATGCTCCGGCGTACTTTGCGTGTTTACTTTCATTTGGACATGAACCATCCGGATATCCATTTTAAGCGTTTCGGCTAAAATTTGTGCCAGAACCGTTTTTGTTCCTGTACCGATTTCGATAACACCGGAAATGAGGTTGATGCTTCCATCGCGATTGAAGGTCAGAATCACCCCGGAACCCGCATCTGATTCAATGGTCGAGGTTTTCCATATGCAGCTGACCCCTTTGACCCTGATCTTACCATTGCCAAGGTCCTGAATCATGCCCTCCTCCCAGTTGATCATTTGCTTTAAGCGGTCAATGCATCCCGGTAAATTCCCGACATTGCTGTTGTTCAGCTTCACTTGTGTCGGAGTGGTATCCCCCGGCCGGATCGCATTGATGTACCTGAGCTGCAAGCGGTCCATCCCGAGTTTGTCGGCAAGCACATCCATTGTCCGCTCCACGGCAAACAGGAGCTCTGAATGGCTGAATCCCCGAAATGGCGCGGCATACGGATGGTTCGTATACACACAAAGCGAATCACACCATACATTCTCAATGCCATAAGGACCCGTACAGTCGACCGCCGCTGCCCGGCTTAAATCGGCGCCTTTGTCTGAATACGCTCCCCCATCAAATAAAAAAAGAAGCTCTGCTGCCTGGATTTTCCCGTCCCTGGTGCTTCCTAGCTTTACAGTGGCATCAAGACCAATGTGGCATGGCGAAGTCAGCATGTCTTGTTCCCTGATATTTAACAGCCGGACTTTCCTTCCTCCCACAGCCATGGAAGCGATAAAGGCAAGAAGTTCGAGCTGGATGGATGCCTTTCCTCCATAAGCTCCACCTACAAAAGGAGTTTCAACAACGATTTTCCCAATGTCCACACCAAAATATTCATTAATTAACCGTTTCGCCATAAACGGCGCTTGCGATGAAGTCATGATGTATACTTTGCCATCGGGAAGAATTTCAGCGGTGGAACACCTTGTTTCCATGGCCGCATGATCAGATGGAGAAAATGAGAAACGTTCTTCCACCGTTACCTCTGCCAAATTCCAGCCTCTCTCCATGCTGCCTTTGCGGATTTTTGTCCGGTTGGCAACATTCGTTCCGGGTTCAGGGTACACCCGTTCCTCCCTTTTGTAGCGGCCGAGCTGTTCATGAACGAGAGGGGAATTTGGCATTAATGCCGCTGTGGGCGAATGGACAACCGGCAATGGTTCGTACTCCACCTCAATCAGCTCTGCCGCCCGTTTAGCCTGTTGCGGAGTATCGGCCACCACAAGGGCGACAGCTTCGCCATAATGTCTTACTTTATCTTTGGCCAGCACCGGCCGGTCCCGGATTTCCTCACCTGTTAACGGAAATTGCTCGCCAGTAATAATGGCACGCACGCCAAAAACCTCCTTGGCTTTTGACGTTTGAATGCCCTTGATCACGGCGTGCGCGTAAGGACTCACGACAATTTTGGCATGGAGCGAATCAGTTGCCGGGTAATCAGCGGTATACCTGGCCGTACCGGTTACTTTTTCCCATGCTTCTTTCCGAAGCACACTTTTTCCGATTAACCCCACCGCTACCCTCCCCTTTACCTTTTGCTTATCTCTGCTGGCAGATTGCTTTTGCGCAAAACATCAATCATCTCTGCCACTATACTTACTGCGATTTCCTGCGGGCCTCTCGAACCGATAGAAAGCCCAACCGGGGAATGAAAAAAATCCGGGAGTTCTTTCGTTCCCAAGAGCCTTTCGGCACGCTCCCTCGGCCCCAGCACACCAACATAGCGAAGCTGATCGGCGGGCAGCCTTGACAAAAATTCTTTGTCCTTTTGAAAATTGTGAGACATTATGATAATGTAGTCCCGTTCATTCACCATATATAACTCGCTGGACTCGGATTCCAAACAGAATGTCTCCAATGGGTACGGATAGTCCTCTTGATTACAGAGAGCCGGCCGCCAATCACACACCATAACCGACCATCCAGTTTTAAAGGCCAACTCCGCTACTGCCCTTCCATCCATACCCGCACCAAATACGATGACTCTCGGTTTGGGTTCATAAAGGTGGGTATAGACCATACCTTCATGATCCATAAATTGAACCCCGCTTGAAAACAAAGAATGCTGATCCATATCCTCCACTCTCATAAATTCATTAACGGTTGATAAATACGGCAGGAGAGATATTTCTTTCCGGTGAAGTATTGACTTCCCCTCCTCAAGCATGGATTTGGCATACAGAAGCTGGCGCCTCAATTTGTCATCCACCGCCTCCAGCCAGACATGAAGCACACCATTGCAACCCGCTCCCTGCCCCCATGAAAGGTCATCTTCCTCCCTCATGCTGTACGTCACATATTGAGGAATGCCCTCTGCCGCCACTGTGCGGGCTCTTTCCTTGAGATCGGCCTCTACGCATCCGGCACTGATCATGCCCGCCTGGTTTTCCTCCCAGAAAAGCATCATCGCGCCTTCTTTCAAATAGGACGACCCTTCCACTTTAATTAACGTGGCTGTGACACATCCTGCCTGCACTTCTTCCAACCTGCAAATCAATTCATAAAAACCAATCATTATGCCCACCCCCTGATTGGCCCTAGTCCATCACTTCTTTCCGTGAACGGAAATCGCCCATCAACACAATGTATTCACAGGCTGCACCACGTTAGAATACCGGATTTCATAAGGTCATAAAAAGTTAACAATTACTCAGGAAAAAGTGTGTTGACATCCCGAATCCATGCGTATACAATGAGTATCGAATCGATGAAGTGGTGAACAAAAACGACTATCAAATTTATATAAATTAAAACTCCAAAGGGGAGTAGCTGACAGTTACGCCGACATCCCGTGATTGATTGATCACCGGCTTAACTGGCAACATCTAGTTGTAGCGAGACCTTTGCCATCTGGTAAAGGTCTTTGTAGATGTTAAAACCTTTACCAGGATATACAGGTAAAGGTTTTTTACTTAAACAATCACTTTCTTCAATTGGCTTTTATCAACTGGAGGTATGATCACCGTGTTAAAAAAATGTATGAGCTTATTCAAACTGGGGCAAGCAAGAGTGGATTTAATCCTGGATACAAAAGAGCTTAAACCCGGTCAAAATGTAAATGGCTATTTCCACTTGAAGGGAAGATTGGTGAAGCAAATTATTAAAAGGCTCGAATGCGACCTTATTCTTCATAACACTGAAGATAAAACGGAACAAATGATTGAGTCTGTCACAACCATCTACATGTCCAAGGAGCTCGCCTCTGATGGCAGCATCGAAATCCCTTTAAGTTACCAGCTGCCTGAAAATCTCCTTTCATCCTCCTCAACGGTCTCCTACCGTTTTCAAACAAGACTCATCTGTGACAACGCCCGCTGTGTGGATCACGATGAAATTACCATATGCAGCTAAACAAAAAACCCAATCGGCAGCCGATTGGGTTTTTATTTATTTTCTTTTCATTCTCATCCCGCACTTGCAGCGGACACTGTGTTTTAGTTGTTTAATTTCACTATGGCATCGTGGACATTCAGCCGGAACAGGTATATTCATGCTAAAACCTCACTTTTTTATTTGTTTTCCTTTTTGCATTCCTGGCAAAGGCCATAAAATTCGAGTGTATGGCGATGAATTTTAAAATGTGCAAGCTGGGAAGCAGTATACTCTACTTCACTCAGTAAAGGATATTGAAAGTCTGCAATTTGCTGGCACGATTCACAAATCACGTGATAGTGCCGAATAGTGACCAGCTCATATTTACTGGATGAACTTCCAAACGAAAGTTCATTTATAAGATTGAGCTTCACAAAAAGCTTCAGATTATTATAAACGGTACTCAGTGTAATGAATGACGGAAGTTCTCTGTGAATTTCCTCTGCCGTTAAGTGGCCGTTCATTTCTATCATGTTTTTCAGGATCAGTACACGCTGAGGAGTGATCCGCACGCCGCTTTCTTTAAGCTTGGTTTTCGCTACTTGTTCCGCATCCACGATCAACATCCCTTTAAACAGATTTTCAACAGGTACGGATTAGACTTCAAATACACACTCTCAATTGAGAAAATATCATATAAATGATAATCAACGAGCTTCTTGCGGCAGTGGTAATCCTAATCCTTCAGCTACTTTTCTTCCATATTCAGGATCAGCCTTAAAAAAGTGCTGAATCTGGCGAAGCTTTATTTCTTCTTTTTCCACAGGCTTCATTGATTCAACAATATTCGTTACAAGACGTGACCGTTCTTCTTCGGTCAAAAGACGATAGAGATCGCCCGCTTGCGTGTAGTGGTCATTATGGTCATTAGCCACACTGTCGGCCACTCCGTAAACCGGATAGGCGGCCTGCTTGTGTTCTGGTGATTCCTGCGGCCCGCCAAAGCTGTTCGGCTCATAATACACAGAACCGCCACCATTATTATCAAATCGCATCTGCCCATCCCGCTGATAATTCTTTACTTCATTGCGCGGACGGTTGATCGGCAGCGCCTGATGATTGGCGCCTACACGATAGCGGTGAGCGTCAGAGTATGCAAACAGGCGGCCTTGAAGCATTTTGTCAGGAGAAACGTCAATTCCCGGGACAAGCGTGCCTGGTGAGAATGTCGCCTGCTCCACTTCAGCAAAATAGTTTTCAGGGTTTCTGTCCAGTACCATTCTGCCCACCTCAATAAGCGGATAATCTTTTTGAGACCATACTTTCGTTACGTCAAACGGATCAAAGCGATACGTGTTTGCATCTTCAAGCGGCATGATTTGGACATACAGCTTCCATGCCGGAAACTCTCCCTGTTCGATCGCGTTGAATAGATCCTCGGTATGATAATCCGGATTTTCCCCCGCCATTTTCGCAGCAGCATCAGGAGCAAGATTGGCAACGCCTTGTTCTGTTTTAAAGTGATATTTGATCCAGACCCCTTCTCCTTCCTTGTTCACCCATTTGAAGGTATGGCTTCCGAACCCGTGCATATGGCGAAGGGTGGCCGGGATTCCGCGGTCTGACATCAAAATGGTAACCTGATGAAGAGATTCAGGCGAAAGCGACCAGAAGTCCCAAACGGCAGTTGGATTTTTGAGATGTGTTTTCGGATCTCTTTTTTGTGTATGGATAAAATCAGGAAATTTGATGGCATCTCTGATAAAGAACACCGGTGTGTTGTTGCCGACAAGATCATAGTTTCCGTCTTCGGTGTAGAATTTCACGGCAAACCCACGAGGGTCACGAACGGTATCGGCCGAACCGTTTTCACCTGCTACAGTAGAAAAACGGACAAAAAGCGGTGTTCGTTTTCCGACTTCAGATAAAAAATCAGCCTTCGTGTAGTCTGAAACATCATTGGTGACTTCAAAGTATCCGTGAGCTCCTGCTCCTTTCGCATGTACAACACGCTCAGGCACCCGTTCACGGTTAAAGTGTGCAAGCTTTTCCAGCAGGTGAACATCCTGGATGAGTGTCGGCCCTCTTGAACCTGCAGTTATTGAATTTTGGTTATCCCCAACCGGAGCGCCCCAGCTTGTTGTTAAACGATTATTATTGGTCATTCGAATCACCTCGTAAGTTATTTAGAATTATTATAAATATAATGATAACAGTTGTTAATATAAAATCAATACTTTTTTATAATAATTATAAATAAATAATCTAACTAGATTAATGAATTCACTATTTGAAAAGCATAATGTTTTCTCTCTTTGCTCATAAACTGTAAGGAGTCGGTAAATTTTGAGAGGCTGGAGGAAGGAATTTATGGGCAAAAAAGTGAACTTCGACTGGGCCTCCATTCAAGAAAAGGTGGATGGCGTCCTTGGCAATGATTTCTGGCAGGATTTAAATCGGGTTGTCCCCAAACGGACCGCCTGCAGTGATTTTTATGAAACGGAAAGCGAGGGCCATATTTTCGTTGAGCTTCCCGGGTTACAGTCCCAGGAAGATCTTCAAATTGAGCTGGAGGCCAACCAGTTAATCCTGCAAGGAAATATTCCTTATATGTATCCCGTGGAAAAAGAGGAGCTTAAAATGAACGAACGGCTGTCCGGCCCCTTTAAAAAAGTCATTTCCATACCGTTTGCATACTCCCCGGATGACATTAAGGCCGAATACAAGCACGGCTTGCTTCACATCACGTTATCAAAAATAAAAAAAACGAAACCAATTTCGATTTCGTTTACGGAAGAAGCTAAGCCTGATCCATCATGATCGAGATTTCCCTTAATTGTTCCTGCAGCTCATTTTTCAACAGCGTCACTTCAATAACCGGATGGCGGTAGCGGGCGGTAACTGCATTGCTCCTTACGGGAACCGGCAGCGGAATGACCGTTTCTGTCTGATCCGCCCGGTTAAAAACAACCAAACGGCTCTGTCCATAGTATAGGGAGAGTGAAGATAAATCTATGCTGTCCGGAAGCAGGATTTTCACTACCACATACTCCATCAGATCAAAGGTTTCATGGATAAGCTTGCTTTTGGGAGCGGGGCCGCTACCTTCGCCTGCGGATTCTCCCCGGTTAAAGGCAAGTGTCTGGTCCATCACCTCTTTTACATGCTGTTCAAAAAAGCCACTGTCAACAGGCGGCATCATTTGGTTGCCCATTTGATTTTCCAGCCAGTGGAATGGATCAAATTTATCCTTTATTTGAGATTCTGACCACTTAAACGGATCAAAGCCTTTAAATATATGCCTCATAAACAGTCTCCTCCCCCTATTTTAAAAACAAAAAAGGATGAATAACATGGTCAAAATTCAATTCAATGATATGAAAATCGATAAGCTATCGCGTTCTTCCGGGGTCTTTTCCGGCGATAATTTTCATTTTCGTGCTAATGCCACAGACAAACGGAACGAAGGAACAGGACAGCTTTCCGGCGATGGAACCGTTCAAATAAACAACCGTCATCTTGTCATTGATTCCGATTTTTTTGATATCGTACACCCTGACCATCCTTCCGATAACGACTCCAAATAGTTTATGTATGGATTAAAAAAAGGTTAAGAACTGGGTGATCCGGATGCTTAATTGGCTGCTGAAACTGGCTCAATACAAACAGACTGCTCAAGATTTGGAACAAAAAGTACAACAGCTGGAAGAACTGATTAAGCAATCCGCCAACCAGGAAAACCATCCTTCCTCTGCCATTCATTATCATGTTCATATTGAAAAGCTTGAGCTTCAAAATCCGGTTCTTGAAAACCTTTCGTTTACCCTGGATAACCTCGACATTGAAGAACTGAGCGGCGCTCTCAACTTGGGAAACAACTTTGGCGTCACCGTGGGGGAAAAGCAACTGAAGGAAAAGATTTCAGCAAACCGTACAAAAAATGCTGGGGAATCAAGCAGCAAATCGCAAATGAAGCGCTCATCTTCTGGCCTGTCCTTCAAATTTGGCAGAACGGATAAGGAGGGGTAGCATGTCCGCATTAAGTCCGAATTTTTTTATTGGCAACTTCCGGATCGGTACAGTGGAAGGTGCCTCATGCATTAATATGGGAAACAACTTTCCGGTGGGATTTGAAAGCCACAAAAAACAAAATCAGGGACTTGGGACAATCAGCGGGGATAACAACCGCTTTGATGGATTAAAAACCTTGCTTGATGATTCAGATGTAATGGATATGCTCACGTCCGGAGCTGAAAAAGAGGTACCAGACTGGATTAAAGAGCTGATCATTTCCCGGCTGAAGGAACAGGAAGAAGAAGAATCAAAATAAGAGGAGACGCTTGTGAAGTGAAAAGCGGCTCCTCTTTTATTCCTTGCTGTTGTTCTGACTCTCAGGCTTATTTTTAGTTTTGTCGCTTCCATCATCCTTATCGTCGTCACCGTTTTCCAGAATTTTAGTACAGGTGTCGATCAAGTCATTGTCGTACAGCACATTGATGTTTCCTGTTGAAAAATTACCTGAACCCAATACATTCCCTGCACCGGAATTAAGTTTATTCACAGAGTTCCAATAAAGCTGCGTGTTGGATCCCACAAAAATACCAGAGTTAGCCGCAATGACGTTCACATTAATGGAATTAAACAGCACATTCATTTTGGATGATTTCCCCATGGCTCCCCCTAAATTTGTGAAGTTGGCTGAGGGTTTCCAAATTCTGGCTGAGCAACAGGAGTATCCGTTACATCATTATCAAACACGGTGTTCAAGTTTCCGGCTGTAAATGAAATGCCTATCTGTGCGCCGTTTCCATGGTTGATCTTAACAATTGCCGTCCAGTCCGGCTGATTGTTCTGACCCGCCGCCACTGCGGCATTTCCTTCCTGGTTGTTAATATTAATCTGGTTGAATACAACTGAAACAGGCATAAGCAGCCTCCGCTATCCTTGACGTTTTTTAAACTCTTCAATCTAGGATAGCTTATTCCTAAAAAATAAATCTGTGCCTTTTTAAAAAACGTATTTACGAACACATGTTCTTGTGTTATTCTTTAAAAGAAGGCGCGGATGGTAGCCGCACCTCCCCCGAATAACTCTCTTTGGCCAGTTGTTACCTAGCTGGCCGCTTTTTTTTATTTTGATGAAACAAACAGCCACATTAAGCGGACAAACATAAAAAAGCACCGCTAAGCAATGCTTTTTAATAGATAAATCATATATTTTTCTTAGACTGTATGTAACAAACAAGAGTGACTAGCGCTGAAGATTAGAAGTAACCAATTGGGATAAGTAATCATTCAAGTCAAATTTTTCACCTTTAACGAATTCAATGATTTCAACTTTTGTATTATTTAGCATCTCGTTTCATCTCCTTTAAAGGTATTGTGAATATAATATACCCGTCTATTAAATTTATAATCTACTTTTTGAAAATTAACACAATATTCTTTTTCGTCTTTTCTCAAAACTAAAAAAACGGGGCTGTCCAATAAGTCCCTAAAATGAACGCAGGACGGAAAAACGATAAGTTTTTCCGTCCTGCTTTTCTTGTTTGTTCTTTTTTTCTGAAAGTAGTCAGGCGGATGCCTGCTACTTTCAGAAGGTTGTGGGCTAATGCCACAATCCCGAACTCTACATGTACCTTGTCCAGTCCCCGTAAGGACCACCTGCGAAACGACCGATTGCCCTTGATGTGACCAAAAACGCTTTCCACTTCGACTTTGCGTCGGGCATAGATTGCGGTTTTTTCCTCACATTCAAGGGCGGCTTTTGCTTTGGCCTTCATTTCTTCATAGATCGTGTTCCAATGCACCTGGCGGTTCCCTTTCGCTTTGGTACACTTGGTTTTAAACGGGCAATCCGTACAATCTTCGCATTCATAAATTTTGAAGCTTTGTTCCAGACCGGATCGGTTCTTTTTCTTAAGGTATTTCTTGAACGGCACTCTTCTGCCATTGGGACAGATAAACCAATCATCGAGTTCCTCATAGACCCAGTTCTTTGCGTTTTTGATATCGTTTTTATAGCTTCGGCTTTGTTCCTTCAAATAGCTCCCATAGGGTATCAGAAAATGAAATCGCGGTTCTGTTTCTTCTCCGAGCGCATACAAATAGTTCTCTTCACTGCCATAACCGGCATCCGCAATGACGGTTTTCGGCATCGGTAAAGAAGACGCGGCCAGTTTCTCCAGGTGAGGAATGAAACACCGCGTGTCTGTCGGGCGTTGATGAATCGAATAAAACAAAACAAATTGGTTCTCTGTCGCCATTTGTACGTTATAACCGGGTTTTAGCTGACCGTTCTTCATATGGTCTTCTTTCATACGCATAAAGGTGGCGTCC
>NZ_JAUHTR010000014.1 GCF_030418125.1 Fictibacillus fluitans
AAGTCAGTTTGCACTGACTTTCTGGACAGCCCCGCTTAATCATTTACTTGCTAAAAACTTCAGATACAATTTCATAAGAACGAAGCCGGTCCTCATGATCAAAAATTTGTGCGTTAATAATCATTTCATCAGCTTGTGTTTCATCCAGGAATGCCTGCAGTTTTGCTTTAACCGTTTCAGGTGTCCCGATCATGGTGGTGCGAAGCTGCTGGTCAATGGAAGCTTTTTCGAAAGGAGACCAGATTCCCTCCATGCTTTCAACCGGCGGCTTCAGTTTGGACGGAATACCGCGGACAAGATTCAGGAACTGCTGCTGCATGGACGTCGCAAGAAAAGCGGCCTTTTCCTCGGTATCGGCCGCAATGACGTTTACCCCGACCATGGCATATGGCTTATCAAGTACCTCTGAAGGTTTAAAATTACGTCGGTAAACATCCAGCGCCGGCAGTGTGTTATCCGGTGAAAAATGGCTGGCAAACGAGAATGGCAAACCAAGCTGCGCGGATAGTCTTGCACTGAACCCGCTTGAGCCAAGGAGCCAAATCGGAATGTCCAGTCCTTCTCCAGGAATGGCACGAACTCTGTTTCCTTCACCGTCTGCTTTTAAGTAAGCACGGAGCTCATCGACCTGTTCCGGAAAATCTTCGCCATTGCTCATATTCTCCCGGCGTAGGGCATGGGCAGTGACCTGATCTGTTCCAGGTGCTCTGCCAAGTCCCAGATCAATTCTCCCCGGGTAGAGGGATTCCAGTGTGCCGAAGTGTTCAGCAATAACAAGAGGCGCATGGTTTGGCAGCATGATCCCGCCTGAACCTACACGAATCCGTTCAGTGCCTCCTGCCACATGCCCAATCACAACTGAAGTGGCTGAACTGGCAATGCCGGGCATACTGTGGTGTTCTGCCAGCCAATAGCGGTTATATCCCCATTTTTCCGCATGCTGGGCCAGGTCCAATGTTTTCTTTAATGAATCTGCAGGTGTTTCTCCCACAACGACTGGAGAAAGATCCAGTACAGAGTATGGAATGTCATGAAGCTGCTTACTGGACATTTAAAAGTCCCCTTTCTGTATATCAACGACAGTTCTAATTATTTTTACCTTCATTTTGATTGTAACAAGTAAATGTAAAGCTTCTAAATTTTTTGCTCATGAGGGGTCAAGGAAAATATTAGAAAGAAGTTCATAGGAATGAATGCGGTCACGGTTATCATGCGCAATGGTTACAATCATTAATTCGTCTGCCTGGTATTGAGTTCGCAACTCTTCAAGACGCTGTTTCACTTTTGCCGGGCTGCCGGTTATCGTTCTGCTTTTCATCTGCTCCAGAAGTTCTTTTTCCTCTTCTGCGAGTGAATAATCTTTCGCTTCTTCCAAGGAAGGAACGCCTTTTCGCCCCTCTCCCTTTTGCAGCTGAAGTTTCCATATGTGATTGGGCAGCGCCAATTCTTCTGCCCTTTGAGCTGTTTCTGCACAAAAGACGGATACCGTTAAAATTGTGTATGGATCAGCCATCCAGGAACCTGCCTTAAACTCGGAACGGTACTGTTCAAAAATTTCCGTACCTTCCTGATCACTCATAAACTGCCCGAAAACATAAGGCAGCCCGTGTTTGGCCGCGAGTAAAGCGCTCTTTTTGCTCGTTCCAAGCATCCAGGGTACCGGCGGCATGTCTGGTACAGGGGAAGGAGATATCTTGGAAAATATATGATCCTTTGGAAAATCATTTTTCAAAAAACGAAGCAGCTCTTCGACAGACTCGGGCATCCGGCGAACCTGTTCCAAATAGTTATCCGATATCGCCATGGTCGCCTCCGCCGAGCCACCGGGAGCCCTTCCAATTCCCATGTCAATTCTTCCCGGAAACAACGTTGCCAGCAGATTATACGTTTCCGCCACTTTATACGGTTTGTAATGGGGCAGCAACACCGCGCCTGAGCCGATTCGAATGGATTCCGTCTGTCCCCCGATATACCCGAGCATCACTTCAGGAGCAGGACACGACAATCCCGGAAAATCATGATGTTCCGCAATCCAGTATCGCTCATAGCCGAGCCTCTCTCCGGCCTGGGCCAATGCCAGTGAACTTTCCAGTGCCTGCCTGGCCGTTCCCCCGTTTGCAGCCGGCGACTGGTCAAGAATGCTTAATTTCATAGGGAGCCTTCTTTCCTCGTAATAACATCTTTTTATTAATGGGTAAGAAATTTTCTTTGTATGTATGATAAAACAGAATTCCTCTACAACAAATAAAATTGCCTGAAACCATAGTTAGCTTGTCCTGTGCTTCAATCGTTTAACTACAGTATGAAAAACAGAATCACAGGGGTTTATGTGTTTTGTTATTCTTTCGAATTCGTTTTGGACAAACAAAAAAACGCGTACAATCCTATTATCGGATTGTACGCGAAATTTATTTGTTCAATATAATACGTCTTAATGAATTACAGCACCTTTATCACTGTATCCCTGGGGATTGTTATTTTGCCATCTCCCCGAATCTTCGCACATCTCTTTTAGCCCTTTTGCTGCTTTCCAGTTCAATTCTTTATATGCCTTTGTTACATCTGCATAGCAGACAGCAATATCTCCCTGGCGACGTGACACCATTTCGTAAGGGACGCTGCGTCCCGAGGCTGCTTCAAACGCCTGTATCATTTCCAATACGCTGTATCCCATTCCTGTACCCAGGTTATAAGCCTCGACTCCATGAGTGGTTGCCAATTTTTCAATTGCCTTCACGTGCCCGTACGCTAAATCCGTAACGTGGATATAATCCCTGACACCCGTTCCGTCCCTCGTAGGATAGTCATTTCCAAACACTTTCAGCATTGGCAGCTTCCCTACAGCAACCTGTGTAATATAGGGTACAAGGTTGTTTGGTATCCCGTTTGGATCTTCGCCTATTCTTCCGCTCTCATGTGCTCCCACCGGGTTAAAGTATCGTAAAAGCGCAATGCTCCACCTGGAATTTGACACATATAAATCCCTCAGCATTTCTTCAATCATTAGCTTGGTACGCCCGTATGGATTGGTGGCGCCAAGTAAAGCTTCTTCGTTAAACGGAACGGTATTCTGTGCTCCGTATACGGTAGCGGACGAACTGAACACAAGCTTAAATACATTGTACTTTTCCATTGCTTCTATGAGGTTAAGAGTTCCGGAGATGTTGTTCTGATAATAGCGAAGGGGCTGATCTACGGATTCCCCTACAGCTTTTAAGCCGGCAAAATGAATCACTGCATCAATGGTATTTTCTTTAAAAATCGATTCGATCTCCCCTGCGTGTAAAAGATCAACAGAGTAAAACAACAGTTCCTTTCCCGTGATTTCTTTTACTCTTTCCAAAGATTCTTTGCTGCTGTTTGATAAATTGTCAGCAACAATCACTTTATAACCTGCATTTAGCAGTTCGATGCATGTATGAGATCCAATATAACCTGCGCCACCGGTAACCAGGATGTTCATTATTTACTCTCTCCCATCTCCATAGAAAAAGACCATAAGCTCCATAGCTTATGGTCTCTACCTCTTTTGTTATATGCTTGCATTTTTTAATACATTAATCATGATTTCAGCGTTTGGATAGTCGTGCTCTTTATACTGCCGAATCACTTGTTCCATGTCATACCTCACCCGGACAATGCTCGTATGGTAACTCGTTTCATTAACTTCCAACAATAAATAGGATGCCCGGGGGACACCATCAAACGGCAACCCTACACTTCCCGTATTCGCCAGACATTTGCCAGCCAGGTACTTCACGTATGCTTTATGTATATGGCCATATACATAAAATTCAGCCTGTTTCCCCATCATTTTTTCTTTCAAAACAGGTTCACTCTCAGCGGGAGTGACCACTTCAAACAGACTGTCAGGTGTCGCATGAAAAGCATGGACACGAATCGGACCGCTGTTTAACGTTAAATCTGAAGGCAGTTCCTGCAGATACGCAATATCTTCAGGATTCAATCGTTCATAGCACCATAAACGCTCCTTCTCCATCATGTCCATTACATGAGACGGAACTTCTCCTTCTCCAATTCCCCGCACAACCCATTCATCCGCATTGCCTTTAATTACTTTGGTATTGAGTGCCTGAACGAGCTCCAGTGACCGCTTTGGCTCAGGCCCCCGAAAACATAAATCTCCCAACACGACAACCTGGTCAACACTCTTTCCCTTCACATCTTGCAAAACTGTCTCCAATGCTACTGCATTCCCATGAATATCTGAAATAAAAGCGATTTTCATTCAAGCACCTCCAAAATTTCAACAATAATTATGCAAGTTTGTCTAATTCGCCCTATCACTCTACTATAATCTGAATACTATGTTTTTAGAAGAAGCGGGACAAATGACTATTTTTTAACGTAAACGTCAAGCATTTACTTCTACTGACACCCTCACTCTACCAATTTTCTGTCAGTATAACCATTAATGAGGTGCATGTAATGAAAGGTTTTTGTATTAAACGAAATGAAGGGAATACTCCTAAATGAGCAGCTATGTACTAGAGCTACAGCGATGGAATGTCAAAAATGATGGTACGGATGCTCCAAATACTTCAAAAGGTATAAATGCTGCTCTCGTTTGGGCTGCCCAGCAAAACTACACAGAAGTGGTATTGCCAAAAGGAACTTATTTAATAGATGAAACGAATCCGATTCAACCTCAGAGTTACCAAACTCTGAACCTTGGCAGCGCGACCTTACGAATAAGAGATAACGGGCTACCAGGTTATTCTATTGTTTCTTTTCGAAGTAAACAGCAATACTCCCGAGTAACCAATGGAAAGATTGAAGGTGACCGCTATTCCCATAACTACTCCAGCGGGGGAACTCATGAATTTGGGGTAGGTGTGGAATTAAAATACGGTGTGAAAAATATCACCGTTGACCAGCTTGAAATCTATAACACAACCGGTGATGGTGTTATCGCTATTACGTCGTATGGTGGAATCAGCAGTGCAATGGACGCCATTGCAAGAAATTTAGAATTAGGTGGAATAAATACACGAACTGGAATCCCTGAGACCAATCCAAAAAGGATACGAACCAGAGATAAAATCCCTATGGTTCCACAAATAACAAATGTCGGTTTCTTTGGGCTCTTTGGCGACAGTTACGGAGGGATTGGCCGTGAAATCACAACAGATACGTATGATATGATTTTTTATAAAAGTGATGACTCATTCCTTTCTTCCGCAACTGATCTGCACTTTTTTGACACAGTTGAAATTCCTCAGGGTGCCAGTTATGCAAAAGCAACTCTTCACCAAGCAACTCTTCCCTCTACCACAGGGAACACACTCACAATCAGGACACCAGAGTTCCCTACTCATTGCTATATTGAAAAATGTAACCTGCACCACTGCCGCAGGCTTGGAGTGGCCATTTGTGGGGTGAAACATTTTTATGTAAGAAATTGTGAGATCCATCATATTAGTGGAACTGCTCCTGCAGGTGCTATTGATATTGAAGATGGATATGATATTAACCAATTTATCTATATTGAAGAAAATAACATCTTCGATAATTCCGCTTATAACATTATTGCAGTAGCAGGCAGGCATATCACTATTACTAAAAACAGAATTCATTTAGGTATTTTCACCATCAATCCAGGTGTAAACCTTGCCTTTGTCACAGATAATTACTTTGTGAACGCTGGTCCCCGTCTTTCTGGGGAGTGCCAGTTTTCTAATAATCAACTGAGTAACTGCCGATTGCTGCTATTGGATCAGAAAGAAGCACTTATTGATAATTGTTTTTTTCATAACTCGCCTATTAATTTCAGTAAAACAAAAGCTTATGTCGCTCAAGTTAACAATTGCAAATTCCTTTATGATGACGACTTTTATAATATTTCATCAAATTCTGGAGCACCACTGATATTTAGTATTGAGCCACAAAGTATTACAGACTGTGTGTTTGAAGGCAGTGGAATTGAGGCATTTACTGTGGTCCCAGTCAATGCTTTTGGCTGGCTACTCGATTCCGTAACATTTCTTAATATCAAACATCGACAAGGAAGAATGACTGGCTTACCACCTGGCAGCTATACGGGATGCCAGTTTATCAATACTGGTTCATTAACGTATGGCACAAATTTAAATGCAGAGTTTAATTTTACTAGCTGCATATTTAAATGGGATTCTTACGACTTGTTTTATCTTGGTTCAAAAATTGCAAAACTCAGCTTTAAAGACTGTAGTTTTTTTGGTGGCAAACAAAGAACTGCTTTCTTCTTTTGGGATATTGGAGGAAAGATAGAATTAATAAATAATTCTTTTTCCTTTCCTGCTTCTGAAACAAATACTGCAATTATCGACTTTTGGAGCAGCACATTTACAGCTGAATCAGTTCTAATATCGGGCAACAAATTCGCATCTAATAGACCTATGATTGCTGTAAACGCAAGCACTTTATTGGATACTATCAGGCTTATATTCAGAGACAATATCTTAAGCACAGTTATTGTAAGATTAGCCAGTAACCATATAAAATTAAATAATATTTATAACGGGGTTTTAGGTAATTAATTGTTTTTCATCAATAAGTCCACTTTGGTGGACTTATTGATTTTTTGCTTGTGTAGGAACGATCAAAATCTCTTCCCTTTTACTATCATTTTCTCTCATTACAAACTTTAAGACAGGATGAAATATAAGGTTTATCACAAACGATGAAGTTAAACAAAGGATTAAGAGCCAAAAGAAAATAAACACTGGATATCTTGGTGCAAATGTAAGGACTGGAAATATGGACATATAAAAAAACATATGAGTTAACCATATGTTTGTTGAGTGATTGCCCATAAAGGCAAAAAATCTTTCAACAGATTTACTTTTATTTAAAAGACTAAAGAGACAGATGAATCCTAATGCTGTAAAAGGAGCAATAAACATGGATTCAATTAAAGCATGAATAAAACCTAGGGTTAGAATTCCTAGCAAGCATAAAAGATTTTTCATTGGCACCTTATATACTTTACTTTTTAAATTAGAATAAATTTGCTCTTTAGCAAAAATTGCACCCAGAACAAAAGCAAATTGCGAAGTACCAAGTAAAACAATGGAATTCATAACTCCATCAATGAATGGATTACCGAAGATAAAGATTTGCTTAATTCTTTGAACGTAGGTAAAGAAGTAAATGATTAGAGAAATAAATAATATAATCTTATTTGGATACCGATTAACTAATCTAAATATAGGTGGTGCCAGAAAAACTAAAAGGATATACGTTTGTAAAAACCACCAAGCTCCATTATAAGAATTTGATACGAGGAAAAAGTTGCCTAAGAATTGTGTGAATCCACCACTCATAAATTCAGTTTTTCCTGAAATAATTCCAATAACTATAAACAGAAACATAATGATCCAGAAATTAATAAGCAATTTAGTAATCCGTTTTAAGTTTTTTTTCATAGATGTTTTTATGGAATTATTCTCTTTTTTACTCATAAACAGCCCGTAACCACTACAAAAGCAAAAAATAGGAACGCAAGCATCGCCAAATAATCCTAAATAATAAATCAGTGGAACGTTATTTACCAAGGGATAAGCATCATATAAACCATTTACATCTTTTCTACAAAATAGGTGGAGAAGCAACATAAATAAAATAGCAGTACCCTGCAATACCTTCATTTCGTTCTTCGTAAATTCTCCCACTAATATTTCCCTTTCAGTAAGTGATTTTCATTTATATCATTGGTGTTTTTGCTACTAAATGTATCATAAATCTCTTTAATTTGTTTTTGTTAAAAGAATCTAATCCTAAATTATACAAATAATTTATATCACCTTCTTGTATTGCCATTAGATATTCATCTGAAAAATAATTTTTAGCTCCAGAATTTCGAATGCTCTCACGGACTGCCATGTTGGAAACATAGTTAGAAATTATTGATTTCCTTTGGGTTATATCAAAATCACTATAAAAAAGATTACTCAAACACGTTTTTAATGTGTTAAGTAACATGATACTAATTCCATTCATTTGCTTCTCTAATGTATGATGATACAAATTTTCAATTATCTCTTTTTGTATTAAATACCCATTAACCATATCATCGAACAAAGCAGGCATGTATTTACTAGTAAATCCTCCAGCCCGATAATTATATAGTGACTTATCTATAACTTTTATTCTGTTAGTTTTTGTTAATATCTCAATGTTGTAAAATAAATCGTCTCCGAGAAATTTAATACGATCTAAGTACTTCCCGCTGTTCATCAGTAATTCTTTTTTATATAACTTTGCTGACAAAGAAGACGGAAAAGGATGACCATGAAAGTAAGCAACAACTATGCTGTTCATTATTTTTTCTTTATCGTATATCTTAGAACCTTTAAAGTATGTGTTATCTCCTACTTTTTTTACTAGGTAACCATTACCCAAAACTTTGCTCATATTACAAACAGTAATATCCACGTCATTTATTACTAATTCATTGTGTAATAGTTCAAGAATCCGTGCATTTACCCAGTCGTCTGCATCTACAAACATTATCAATTTAGAATTTGATACATTTAATCCGGCACGTCTGGCTTCTATACTGCCTTTATTTGCTTGGTTAATTAAAAAAATTCTATTGTCTTTTTCAGAAAAATTCCGGCATATTTTTAAACTATTATCTGTAGAACCATCATTGACTAAAATTAATTCAAAATCTCTAAACGTCTGGTTCAGTATCGATTTAATACATTTGCTTAAATATTTTTCAGCATTAAAAATTGGTACAATAACGCTAATTTCCGGCATTTTATCCTCCTACAGATTATTTTAATAGCACACTATTGTAAAATTTTCCGCAGCTTAGGAATCTTCTTTAATAAACGATAATCATTAATATTATTCCCGATTAAATTAATACTCTCGAGGTTACTGAAATATTGTAATCCATCTAGATTTGTAATATTTTTATTACTTAAATCAAGTTGTGTTACATTCTCGAGGTCTTCAATCATAATCCATTTTCTTGAAGAAGCAAATGTATAACGGATATAACTCTCCAAGTTTCGGTCAATAAATGAGGCAATCCCAGCTAATTCTGATGTTGTATAAAAAGCCAGTCCATTTTCTTTTGCAATTTCTATTATTTCTCCCAGCAACTTTGGAGATATCCTCCATTGTCCAGCAGGTTTAGATTCTTTTCCCCATCCAAAATCATCCCAATTCTGCTCATCAGGTAGGATCGAATGGCAGGTTAGGATTAAGTTTTTATTAAACTCTTTTAAGAATTTAAGTATTTTTTTTAACATTTTAATACTTTTAAGAAATTTCACATCAATGCAAATTGATGGAGTAAATCCTGTATAGTTAAAAGGAATTAAATTTTGTTTATCCAAATGTCCTCTAACAACTTTAAAATACTTTGGTACCAAAGCATTAACACATTCTTTGTTAGATTTAAAATATGGGAATGCAAAAGTAGCTGGTTTTTTTAACTTTTCTTTGGTAAGAGAGTGAGTTTGTTCCTCCATCCACTCAAATAAGGTTAAAATTTCCTCACTAATCCATTTTTCCATTCCAAACATTTCAACAAAATCTGTAGCTCTTTTATGTTTAAAACCATGATGAGCTATTTCGTGACCATTTGATTGTAAGTCCAAAAGCATATCAATTTCTTCTTGGGTAAATGATCTTTCATTTTCGAAATGATGGAATGCATTTATATTAAAAGTCACTTTCACATCATAATAACCAAATAAGCCTTTTCCATATTGAAGCCAATGATGTATACGGAAATTGTCATCAAATGAAAAAGCAATCCCTGGCTTATTGAGATAAGTACATGTCTTATTGTGCTGACTATTAATATCCTTTAAATTGTATTTCATACTTTGAATAATATTTTGCCAATATCGGTAATTATAATAAGCATTTAACATAGATTTTTTGTATCTAGCTATCAACTTTTGTTTTCCTCTCAATTTTATATATGCATCTTAACTTCTTTCATTTTTAATGTTAGTTTTTGTATGACGTTTTTTAGAGGGATTAAAAACAAGCTTTTCTCATAGTTATTCATACCAGCAAACCACATTATTAATATGTAACTTATTGAGAAGATTAAAGTTTTAAAAATAAAAAATAACCAGTCGTTTGCTGAAAAATTTAAATTGATTGTCATAGAATAAATAACACTTAACAGCATTGGAAAACTCATTTTTAAAATGTTCTTCCAAAAAAGGGGGATATTAATACCTACTTTTCTCCAATAATAAATGTTAATAATAATGATATTTCCTATTGTATAAGCTAAGGCAGTCCCAAGTGCACAACCTATTGCTCCCCAATACCGTACAAATATGATACTTATTACTACATTTACAATCGCAATCAACACGTTTACTACAGATTTAAACTTTTGCATATTTTTAGCTTGTAATACTATTCCGCCCATCCCCTGTATTAAAGAAACAATCATAGGAATCAAAATAAGCAAAGCAATTATGAATGATTCACTATAGTTTTTCCCTACCCATAACACAATAAATTCTTTTCCGAAAACAATAAAACCGCTTAAAGCAAATGAAATTACAATATATTGAACTCTGCCAATTCTAATAAATAAATCAGATATTTCCTTATCAGGGAGATTTTGAGCCACCATTCGTGAAACCTTACTCAAGAATACGTTAGAAATAGCAGAGGAAAAACCAGAAAAATATCCTGTAAAAGAGGCTGCAAGTGAGTAAATTGAAACAGCTACCGTACCACTGTAAATCCCCAAAATCACTTGATCCGTTGACCAATACAATTGTCCAATTACCAGATTTAAAAAGATATAAGAAGAGAAGACTAAAATTTCTTTCAATAAACTCGATTCGAATTTTTTAAAAACTATTTTTATTTTTAATACTTTGAAACAATAATGTATATTTAATAGAATCGTTATCAGACTTATAACAGTATTTACAACTGATATTGTTATTACTCCATAACCCATTTCTAATAGAGGCCACGTTAATAAAGGTGTGATCATAGAACTGATAATGTTCAATGTTTTTTGATATATAAATTTTTCGTGCGCTAGTACAATTACACTAAATACCCCGAATCCAATACCAACGGCTAAATTCAATGCCATTATACCTATAAGCACTTTCAATTTAATGACTTCTTCCCCAGTCAAGGAATTTGAAAAAATAGTTTCTGAAAAAAAAGTCACAATGATACCAGCAATCAAAGCCAAGAACCCTAATACACCATACATAACGCTGAACATACCGTATAATTGATTACATTTCTCTTGATCACCTATAGCCTTATATTTGGCCGTATATCTGATTACCGCATTTCCAAGACCAAAATTCAATATGCTAACATATCCAATTGCAGAACTGGCAAGGCTAAATAAACCATAGTCTGACTGGCCAACAAGCTTTAACATTATAGGAGTATAAACTATCGATATTGCACTATTCAGCACGAGTAATAAATAAGATAAGATTGCCCCTGCTTTGAGTTGGCTTCTCATAGTTAACTACCTTTCACTTCATTTTTTTTGCTGCTCAGCAACTATGCCCTATATTATTTTTAGCAGCTGACTAATGTCAGATTTATTTTCAACATCAATATTTGATAAATTTTTTTCAAAAGTTTGCATTAGTACATTGTTATTTAACAAGCAAAGAATTTGTTTATATATAAAGTCTTCACCGTATTCAACTATCAATCCTGTAGTGCCATGAATTATTTGCTCTCTTGCACCAGCAAAATCTGTAGTAATAATTGGTCTATTAAATAGTCTTGCTTCAGCAAGCGTGATACAATACCCTTCATGTTGAGAAGGTTGTACATAGAGGTCGCAATCCCTTAAATAACGATAAGGATTATTCTTGGATCCAAGTAATATAAGGTTGTTTTTTAAATGTAACTCTTTGATTCTTTGCTCCAACACTCCCCTGTTTACCCCGTCACCTATACAATACCATCTAACGTTAAGACCTTTTGAAAGCAATTTCTTTAAAATACCTGGAATTAATTCTTGTCCTTTTTCTGACGTCAATCTTCCAATTGTGAGTATTTTAAATCCATTAAAACCGTCATCATATTGTTCTCCAGTTTCAGATAATAATTTCAATCTCTCTTTATCTAACATATTATAGAATAATTCTGTTCGTCCTTTTAAATTTGGAAGGAATTTGTTAAATTCCTCCATAGCCTGGTGTGATACACAAAATATCTTATCGTATTGTTCATAGTATTTAATATATCGCTGAAGAGGATCAATATAATTAGAAACATCACTATGAATCCATGCCACTTTGTGTTCTGCATTTAAGCTATTAATAACATAGATTACGGGAAAAGACGCAGGGACATGATAAGCTATAGCTAAATCGAATTTTTCATTCACAATAGGAGCAATTTTAGATAAGTACATTTCTTGGTCAAAAACTGTTTTTGTTTTTTTTGCTAGAATGGAATACCATCCAACTTCAAAAGCATGAATAATTTTTAATTTTTTAATAGATTTCGATACTTTCTCAAAGATACTCTTCTCATAACCATATAAACATTCTAACTTCACGTTCTCTGGTAAATCTTCTTTGAGTTCACCCCCGGCTCCCATCACAAAGACTGTAATATCATAGTCTTCCTTTGGAATGGCTTTTAACATTGTAATTAATGCTTTTTCAATCCCACCTAAAACTAATTCTCTGGTTACAATCGCAATTTTTCTCATTAATTTATAGTCCCGTTAAATTGTATTTTCAAGTAAATATTTAATTGGACTTTCATTCTTCATGTGTGTTTCTCTTTTTAATTGAGAAACAAATCCTTTGCACTTATCTGGGTTATCCAATATCTTTTTAATCGCCAGATACAAATCTTCTTCATTAATATCAACGATTAAACCAGTTAGCTCATCGGTTATTTGTTCTTTAGCGCCAGTAAAATTGGTAGCAACAATGGGCTTTAACAAATGCTTTGCTTCAGCTAACGTAATACAATATCCCTCGTGTCTGGACGGTTGCACATAAAGGTCGCATTGTTTCATGAAGGGATACGGATTTGGGGTAGAACCAAGCAATACATAATCCTTTTCGAGTTTGTACTGTGCAATTAAGTTCTCATACTCTTTTCTAGCAGAACCCTCTCCAATGCTATACCATCGAATAGGATAACCCTCTCGCTTAAGTCTGGCCATTACACAAATGGTCATATCCTGACCTTTTTCTTTACTTAATCTCCCGACAGTAAGAATTCGTATGCCATCAAAATAATCAGTAAATCCTTTTCCTCTTTCAGACATTTCAACAATATGTTTTGATGAAATAATATTCTCAAATCTAACTGTTTTATGTTTCAAAAACGGCATTAACTTACAAAACTTTTCTTTTCCTTCTTCTGATACAGTATAAATTCTATCGAAATGAGAATAAATTTTCCGAACGAAATTTCTATTAAATCCAATCTTTGTTACGTCAAAATGAATCCATTGAACTTTATATTTTGCTCTGATTTTATAAATAATAAAATAGCTTATGAAGTCCATAGGACCAGCATAAGCTACAGCAATATCATAGTCATTTTCATAAGTGTTAAACTTTTTTAATAGATACTTATAATATTGTGTTCTTTCCTTCATCACCTTTGCCATGCCATGGTAAGCACAAATCTTTATTGTTTCTATTAACCTTCCTTTTTTAAAATAATTTATAGCGACTGTTTTGGGAGGGTTGTTCAATTCGTCCTTTATCTCCAAATATCCATCTAAAATTTTCACGTTTACCCATGCTGGTATTAAATCTAGGAAGCCACCGTACTTTTCCAGCATTAAAACTGTCACATCGTACTTTTCCTGAGGAATCTCTTGGAGTAAAGATAAAAGAGCTTTCTCTGTTCCCCCAATATTCATATTTATAACCATGAATAATAGTTTTTTTTTCATCGCCAAAACTCTCTTTCGATATTTTATTAACCAATAAGTTGGTAGAACTTATTGATTTCCTTGATATTTCCTTTCTTTTCTATTTTAAGGTAATTAACAATACTTTCTCTCAACTGATGGTCGTTTAACATTTTTAATATTCCTTCGTAAACAGCGTCACCATTCATATCCACTACCAGACCATTTTTACCATCCACCATCTGATTGTAAACTGCATCAAATCTTGTGGTTACAACCGGAATATTAAGCATCCTGGCTTCTGCCAGTGCGAGACCGAATCCTTCAGTGCGGGAGGTTTGAACATAAATATCGGTATTTTTAATGAATGAATAAGGGTTTGGATCTACCCCTAAAAGTATAAAATGTTCAGTTAAGCCCTGTTCTATAATAGAAGCCTGTATTTCCTTTTTTAAAGGTCCCTTACCCAAGGCATACCATCTAAAATAGATACCTTCATCCTTTAATTTTTTGCATGCCCTCAATGCTATATCATATCCCTTTTGCTTTGCCAATCTCCCGATGGTAAGAATTCTAATCCCATCA
The DNA here is from genome assembly GCF_030418125.1 of Fictibacillus fluitans. Taxonomy (GTDB): domain Bacteria; phylum Bacillota; class Bacilli; order Bacillales; family Fictibacillaceae; genus Fictibacillus_C; species Fictibacillus_C fluitans. The sequence continues at coordinate 14,453 of NZ_JAUHTR010000014.1, forward strand.
AAATTGTCTTTATAGCCCTCCCCTAGTTCCGCCATTTCTGATATAAATTTAGGATTATTTATATCATAGATTACTTCTGTTTTATTTTTATATGAAGGAAAGGTTTCAAGGAATACTTCTTTTGTTGAATCTGAAACTGAAACAATTTTATCTATTTGATCGTAAAACTTAGTTTGAAACTTTTTGTCTTCCTCCAGTAACCTGTAAGTTACATTCACCCAGGCAAACTTTCGTCTTGCTTTGATTTTTTCCGCAACATAAAAAGTTGGGATTCCTTGAGCATAACTGATGGCTATATCATACAATTTTGTACTGGACTCTATTGATGAAGAGATGCTTTGCCAAAACAGCCTTGCTTTTTGTGGGTTGCTGTATTTTTTTCTTCGTATTCTAGTGGAATACTTCAACCTTGCATAAAGCATTTTCCATTCGTTATTTTTTGCTGTGTGGATAAACGCTTTCTTTAACCCTATTTTTGAAAACTTTGTATATTTTAGAGGAGCTAATATATTCACTTGTTCAGGCACAAGTGGCTCAAGTGCTGTTCCATGTGCAAATAACATTAAATCAACATTAAATTTACTATAGTCTAGTAAGGATAATAATGTTACTAAACTCTTTTCAGCACCTGCGCATTCCAATGAATCAATAACAAATAATAGATTTTTTTTCATTTATGGACCACCCTATTTTTCAATAATACTCTTTTATTCAACAACTTCTTAGCAGAGTTCCCCAATAAAAATAAGTTAACGTGAAAAGCCAATAATGAAACAAGAGCTTTATATTTTGCCGGCAGTATAGGATTGAAAAGAATATCCATATATCTCTTCCTCAAAAAAGTTTGCAGTTTCTTTATATACCCCTCTTTCTCCTGCTTATTGTTAATTTGGCTGCAAATATAGTTCACATGATCCATACAAGCAAATGTAAAACAAGCAATTACCTCGTTAAACACTTTTGAGTATCTATTAGACATAAATAAAAGAATCTCTTCCCACGCTATAAACGCTTGGAGTCTTTTTTTTGTATAATGGGAAGTTAAAATGCTGTTTTCCCTCTTAACATAAATATAGCCTGTAAAGTTGGTATAACTTATTTTATTCGCTTGGGCCAGAAGTCTGTATGTGGTTGACAAATCTTCATGGATCCGGCCTTCCGGAAAAGAAACGTCTTGAAAACATTTTTTATTGAATAATTTGTTGCATAAAGAAAAACGATAAAGGATTCCTTTAAACAGCTCCCTCATCGCCTCCTCGTTACTCATTACCTTTGTGAAGCCATGGGTATCAAAGTTAATGACTTTCCCATTTACTTCTCTTCCCAGTTTACATATCGAGATGTCGCACTCGTTTTCAATACAGAGATGATATAACGTTTGATACATATCCTTATCAATATAATCATCTCCGTCAACAAATCCAATAAATTGCCCTTGTGCAGCAGCCACACCTGCGTTTCTCGCGGCGCTTACTCCTTTGAACACTCTGTTTATCACTTTGAATCTCTTGTCCTGGAAGGCAAATCTCTCACATATAGAAAGGCTTTGATCGGTGGATCCGTCATTGACAAGAAGAACTTCTATGTTTTCATAGGATTGTTGACGTATACTTTCTAAGCATTTCACCAAATACTGCTCTACATTAAATATCGGTATGATAATGCTTATAACCGGAGTCACTTACCTCACCACTTCTTTATAGCTAATTTTTTCTTTCAATAATGTGGAGGAGACTCCTTTTGTGTAAGGGAAATATACAATATCAACCCCTACTTCATTAAATTTGCTCTGTAAATCTTTAAATAGTGGATTTCCTTTCCAGTCATCCCCCACAAACATAGCGTCAAACCTTAAGTTCTCCCATGCTTGATACTTATCTCTGTTGATTTGACCAACCACCATATCCACATATTTAATTCCGGCTACAATAGCTACTCTGTCTTTATGCGGAACAACAGGCTTTTTATTTTTATACTCCATGACCAATTCATCTGTACTAACTCCAACAATTAAAAAGTCACATAACTCTTTCGCATTCTTCAAGATATTTAGATGCCCAACATGAAAAAGATCAAAAACACCCGTGGTATATCCTAATTTATACGGCTTCATGATAAGAACTCCCTTTCTGCTCAAAACAAATTTTATGTAAATGGTCTACAAGTTTTTTACAAGCATTGCCATTTTCAAATGTTCCTATCTTGCTCAGAAATTCAGCTAATGAACGTTCATACTCTTCTTTTTTATAGCTGTCTATTTTTTCGAGCAGTTCTGGATGTGTCTTTGCTTTTAAAAAAGGGAGCTGTTGTATATCAAAATAAAGCTTTCTGTCATTTTTTATATAGCTTTCTACATCAGGGATATATTGAAAACAAGGACGAGAAGTAATGGAAAAATCAAAAAGCAAGGATGAATAATCCGATATTAATACATCAGATGCTGCTAATAATTCTTGGATATCGTCATAATAAGTAACGTCTTTTACATTTGAACTGAAATGAAGCTTATTGGATTCTCCCATCAAATGTGGATGAAGTTTAACGAGACAAACCCAATTGCCGCCAAACCTTTCTTTTAAACTTTTCAAAATGGTATCAAATGGGAGATGATAAATCTCTATATCGTTATTCTTTCGAAATGTAGGAGCATATAATACTATTCTGGCATCAACTGGTATTCCTATTGTTTTTTTTATACTATCCTTAATCATTAATGAGCTGTTGAAAAAAACATCATTTCTCGGTGTACCATGTTCAAACATAGCACCTTCATACCAGAATGACCTTTTAAATATGAAAGAACTACTTTCGCACCCAGATAATAATAAATCACATTTTTCAGAATCCCTTTGGGCCATTTGTATATATTGGTCTGGAAGCGAATCTATTGCATCCATTTCAATTTGCTTTAATCGTAATGAACTGTGCCATGTTTGAACATAATATTGTTCTTTTCGCTTAACAAACAAATCCGTTGTTCGGTAATTTGTAATGATTACTTTAGACGTGCATAACTCATAAAAGCAACGTAAAGACATTGTATTAACTTTCCGGAAACCTGTTAATTGTTGCTTTGATTTTGGATTATTAAATGCCCATACGATATCAAAATACCCATCTGGATAATGAGCCCTGATATACTCTGTTATATATTTTGGGTTGCATCCATATTGGCTTCCATAATAACTGAAACAGAAGATCTTATTATTTTGGATTGGTAAAAAATTAAAGAGATGAATAAACAACAGTGCTACATACTTTTTAAAAAGCGCTACGATCTGCATCTATCAACCTTCTCCTTTTTTGCCCCCTAAAGATCAATCTTTTTTAACTGCAGCTGCTTTGTTCTTTTTATATACTTCTCAGCTGCCTTTTTTAATAGAACATAAAGCATATTAACGTTGGGATGAATGGAAAATAGAAACAACTGATACCTTAAATCTTTATCTTCTTTTACCGCTTCAAAGAAGTGACTATAATTCAGCTTTACGTCTCCATGTATCATCTTTCTAAAATATTTGTCTTTATCCTTGCTATTGTTCATCATAAGCAGCCAATAATGAATGATACTCGTTTTTAACAAAAGCTTGTATGATTCTAATTTTAAGTCGCTGTATTTCTTTTCAATAAACTCATGACGTTCTTTTAACCCCTTAATGATATCCAAATTTTTCGGGCTATAAGAAGAAACAATACTATCCTCACGCTGATAGTAGTAATACAATGGCTGGTGTATCATTACATATCTCTGAATTCGGTCCATTACAAGGTGTGTCCAGAAAACATCCTCGAACAATACACCCTTTTTAAACGGAAGATCATTTATCATACTTGTTTTAAACAACTTACCCCAAGCAAAATTTTTCACTTTTTCATTAATGACCAATTCTTTCATTAATGAGTTTCGATTGAAAAGAATTGGAGGATCATCTTCAGCATAATACCGGTTGTCATAAAGCAAATGGTCATCATGGGCATAAAAAAAAGCGGCCTGCACCGCATCTGCTTTATATTTCAACATATAGTTAACTAGAACTTTTACCATGTTGGTATCGAGCCAGTCATCACTATCTACAAAAAGAGTGTAATCCCCGGTAACCAGTTTCATACCCGCGTTTCTGGCATCAGAAAGCCCACCGTTCTCTTTATGAATAACTTTTACTCGTGGATCCTTCTTTTGGTATTCATCAGCAATTTTCCCACACTGATCAGGTGACCCGTCATTTACCAGGATAACTTCCAGATTTGTGTAGGTTTGGCCAAGAACACTTTTCACACACCTATGAATATATTTTTCTACCTTGTAAATAGGAATAACCATGCTTACTTTATCCATCAATCCCCCCTCCTGCTTTATCGATTGACTGCCGAAACAGTGAGTAAACACCGTTTCACACAACTGATCACTTTGTCTTGGTCATATTGTGTAAGGTTTGAACCCGAAGGCAAGCAAATACCGTTGTTGAACAATTTCTCTGATACACTCATTCCTTCTTCACCATGAGAATAAAAATGTTTGCCCTCAAATAGTGGCTGTAAATGCAGCGGCTTCCATACAGGACGAGCTTCGATATTTTCCTTTTCCAACTCATTTATTATTTGAGGTATTGATATTACTTCTGGATCAACTGTTAGTACAGATAGCCAGCGATTGGAAAATGTGTTTTTAAGTTCAGGCATAAATTCAATACCTGATAAACCTCCAAGTTTTTGCTGATAATAGGAGAACACCTTTCTTCTTTGAGAAACCCGCTGATTCAATACTTCAACTTGAGCTCTTCCCATACCAGCCAGGATATTGCTTAACCTGTAATTGTAACCCATTTGGCTATGCTGATAATGCAAAGCTGGGTCTTTCGCTTGAGTCGCAAAGAAACGCGCTTTCTTCAGGTCATCTTCATGATTGGAAACGAGCATTCCTCCCCCGGAAGTGGTAATAATTTTATTTCCATTAAAAGAAAAGATACTGTATTTTCCAAAGTTGCCGCTGCGTTTTCCAAAATAAGAGGACCCCAATGATTCAGCTGCATCCTCGATAACTGGCACCTCATACTCATCACAAAGTTCCAAAAGTTCCTTCATCTTGGCAACCTGGCCATAGAGATTTACAATAATAACCGCTTTTGGCAGGTTGTTTTGCCGGTCCGCATCTTCAAGTGCTCTTCTTAACGCTGGAGGAGACATATTCCATGTTTCAGGTTCTGAATCAATAAATACAGGCTCAGCACCTTGATAGAGGATAGGGTTTGCACTTGCCACAAATGTCAGGGAAGAACAAAAAATCCGGTCTCCCTTTTTAACATCCAGCAACAATAGAGCTAAATGAATGGCCGCGGTGCCTGAGCTCACCCCTACAGCTCCACTTGCTCCAACATATTTGGCAATTTCTTTTTCAAAAGCATCAACATTGGGACCAAGAGGAGCAATCCAATTAGAATCAAAAGCTTTCTGTATATAGTCTTGTTCCTGGCCGCTCATATGAGGAGGTGAAAGAAAAATTCTTTCATTATTTTCCGCTAGCTGCACCTTACACACCTTCTATCTTTTGTTTTACTTTAGCGGGAACTCCAATTGCTGTTGAACTAGGTGGTATATCATGAATAACCACTGACCCTGCACCGACAACCGACCAGCTCCCTATTCTTTTTCTAGGTATAACTGTAGCTCCCGCCCCAACATGTACCCCATCCTGAAGGATAACTCCTCCGGTTAATGTTGCACTTGGAGAAACATGAACAAAATCACCAATCTGATTATCGTGTTCTATAACGGCATTTGTATTAATGATGGAATGCCGGCCTACACAAGCATCAGCCTGGATCACTGAATTCGCCATAACAACCGTTCCGTTCCCTATCAATGCTGAGGGGCTTATGATGGCTGATTGATGGATAACAGTAATGTAGTCTTCACAATGAAGATTCAACTTCATACCTATCTTTTTTCTTACCTCATTATTTCCGATTCCTATAACAAACTTGACCGCTCCATAGTGCTCTTGTACTTGTTTAATCGCCGTAAGTGGTCCGTAGAATACATCTTCTTTTATAAAAGTACGTGTAAACTTATCATCCAGGTATCCCGCAAGGACGTTTCCGTCTTGAGATAAAATGATATCTTTAATCACTTTGCTGTGCCCTCCATGACCAACAATGACGATATTCATAGTATCTCTTCCTTCGTATGCTGAGAACCTTTAAATGCTTCCATAGTAACCATCGGTGAGTGATTGACTCCCTCTGAATTTACAACTTTGAAAAACGTCAGCCACAATATTTTAAGATCCAGCCAAAAGGATTGGTGTTCAACATACCACACATCCAGTGTAAATTTTTCCTCCCACTCAATGGCATTCCGTCCGTTAATTTGTGCCCATCCAGTGATTCCCGGCTTTACCAAGTGACGTTTTGCCTGCTCGGGAGTATACAGCGGGAGATAATCCATCAGGAGTGGACGCGGCCCCACCAGGCTAAGTTCTCCTTTTAATACATTGATCAGCTGCAATAGCTCATCCAAGCTGTACTTACGCAAAAACCTCCCCGTTTGGGTTAAACGAAGATGATCAGGCAATAAATTTCCGTTCCCATCCTTTTCGTTTGTCATCGTTCTGAATTTGTAAAGGTAGAATGGCTTTCCGTATAATCCCGGACGCTGTTGTCTGAAAAGGACCGGAGAACCAATTTTGATTTTGACAAGTAGAATGGTTATTACGATGATCGGTGACAAGCCCATTAATAACAATATTGCCATTGTTAGATCCAGCGTCCTTTTCAACCTCTCCGCCTCCTTTATTGTTTTATTTTGTTGATAGCAGAATTTGTTTTTTTATTTCCTCAATGATGTCCTGTGCACTTCTATTCATGTTTTCATCGCTTTTACGGCAGATTTCAAGCAAAATTTCCTGAAGCTTTTGCTGAGTCAGTTTCTCGGATATACTCATTTTTCCGTATCACTTCCTTTACGCCATTTCAATCAGTTCATATAGCTTTTCAACTTCCTTGGCATTGCCATAGCTTCTATTCTTAATATTTTCACGCAAGGAAGCTACTTTCTGATGATTATTGATCAATTGAATGATCCCTTCAGCTATACCTTCAACTCCCTGCCGGATGATTACACCGTCTACCCCATCTTCAAGCTGGCTCTTGGATGTTGGGAAATCAGTAATCAGTACAGGCTTTTCCAGGATCTGAGCTTCACGTACGGTTACTGCTTTTCCTTCATATCGGGAGGGCTGAACATAAATATCACATGCTTTGATAAATGGATAGGGATTCGTTTGCTTACCCAATAAAATGAAGTGTTCGTGAAGAGTTAATTCATCAATTAATCTCTTAAGTTCATTTTCTAATGGACCATAACCGACAACATACCATTTCACTTGATACCCCTGGTCTACTATTTTCCTGCAGGCTTTTACTGCATCATCAATTCCTTTCGCATGTGAAAGCCTTCCTACGGTAACCAATATGGTTTCATTCGCATGTTTTGTCAGTTTCGGCAAGTCACTCACTCGTGCTTGTTCATAAATAAATTCAGGTGTCAGAATGTTCTCGATCACTTCCATTCGATCTTGAAAGTGAGGGAAAACGGAAAGAAAAGAATCTTTGCACCCCTCTGAAACTGCCACAAGGTGATCCATTTGCTCCCACATTTTCGCTTCTTCTGCCTGATTTACGGAAATGGTTGAGTAATCGGTGTGAATCCATCCTATTTTCTTTTTGGCTTTTACTTTTTCAGCTACAAAATAATGCGGCCATAAGAAACTGATGGCCGTATCATATTCTCCTTTCAGCTTTGGCAGGTAGGGAAGCGCAAATTTCCATCCATACTGGATAATGTAGTAGCCTGGTTCAGCGCTGCCTGACAATCTTCCATGGAGTGCTCCTGCACATCGGGCAAACACTCTTGAAAAAAGAATGGGAAATGCCCGTTGCTGCATCACTTGTTTTATCGATTTTCGAAAGGTGGTGTATTCTGCTATTTCGTTTAATAATCTTGGCCCTTCGGGAAGCAATGGCAGAAACTCTCCTTCGTGTTTAAAAAGCATCAGGTCCACATCATACCTGGAGTAGTCGATACTGTTTAACAACCCTATTAAACTTCTCTCCACCCCGCCAATCGCCAGATCGAATGAAGCAATCAGTATCTTTTTCTTCATCAGCTATCCCTCACCTTATGCTTTTATCCCATACAGCTCCATCCATGCAGGGAGATTGCCTGTTATGCTGTACCCTTGATTAGTTATGCTTTTACTAATCATCTCCCGCCTCGGTCTATGAACCATCAGAGCTTCATTAACCGCCTGAGTCCAACTGCTTATCTCAGCGTTAAGATTAAGGTATGAAACCAAGCCCATCCCCATCTCTGTACTGCGCGGCACTGCATCCGACAATACACATGGGGTTCCAGCGCATTGAGCTTCCAGTGCTGCAATTCCAAACCCCTCAAATTTGGACGGAAATAAAAAAACGTCCATGGCATTCATCAGCCGTGAAACGTCAGTTCTAACTCCCAAAAACTTTATATTTGATAATAGATTCATCTTTTCAGCTTTTTCTTCAACTTCCTTTTGCAATGGACCGTTCCCGATGAACAGCACAACCCATTTCTTATCTTCCCTGACCAATTGTTCCAGTATGTTCAAAATGAATGCCTGATTTTTAGATGCTGAAAAACGGCCAACATGTCCTAAAATTTTCACATCGGCTGTCAGCTGCAATTCCTGAATGACACTGCTTCTGGACTCTTTCCGGTTTAAGGATTCAAACGGCTTTAAATCGATCCCATTTTTTAATATGCTTACTTTGTTTCGCTTCAAAGAATGCTCTCCATAGAGGAACCTTGCTGCCTCAATACTGCAGCTGCAGTATTGATTGGCTGAAGCCTTTATTGTCGATTGAAGCAGTTTAAGAGCTATTCGTTCTTTTATCGATTTCCCTCTAGGCCAACCGGTGCTGTGAGAATGACTAATTCTTTTTTTAATACCTGAAAGCCTGGCAGCCAGGGCAGGAAAACCGCTTTGATAATCTGTATGGGCATGTATTGCAACGTATCGATGATCCCGCATGATTCTGACAAGATTTTTTATATACATAAAGGGACCAGAAGATCCAAGGCTTGGAATGGAATAAATGAATCCCCCAAGAGACTTGATTTCATCATCATACTCTCCTTTGAGCGAGTTATGGGTGACAAAATCAAATTGAACTTTCGTACGGTCAATGTTTCTGTAAACATTCATGATCAGTGTTTCTGCCCCGCCACGATCCATGGAGCTGACAATGTGCAGAACTCTTTTTATTTCTATATCTTCATCCATAGTCAACAACTGCCTTATAGAAAATTACTTTCATACATAATATTCAAGCTAATCACATTCTCGAAATAGTAATAAGCAAGGTAACAGATCAACAAAACATAATAGAAAAATTTCTGGTCCTTCTTTCTGAAAAGAAGCACGAGCCACGAAATTAAGATCATTTGATAAAGAGTGAAATAAATGGAAAAACGAGCAAATATCCAATTCTGTGAAGAAACGATCATAAATACAAAACCAATGATCGCCATATTGATGATATAGTCACTTTTGGGGAAGAGCTCTCTTAGTCGCTCCCTGCCAAAAAAAGCCACCAATAATGGTGCACCGTTAACCGCGACCCTGATCGTGCTTGCACCACCCTCGGAAAAATCCTGATAATGTCCATATTGAGTGTCCTGTATCGCTGAAAATAATAGGGTGGAAAACTGATCAAAAGCGGCTACAACGAGGACGGAAAGAAATAAAAGGAAAAGTGTACCTTTGGACCAGGCTTTAAAGCGAGCAATGAAATAGATAGGAATTAATACCAAGGCACTTTCGTGAAATAACGAAGCGAAAAGTACGATAAGCATGTACTTTTTCCAATCACCATTCAATAGATACTTGGTTGCTGTGAACACGATGGCTGCAGCCAGACACTGCCTCATACCATTCATGGAAACAAGATATAGACCCCCTGTAATATATACAAAAATACTAAGCTCTATCATTCTTGAGTACTTATAAAGAACCATGATAATAAGAAGATTGGTAATCAGGGCAGTAGTAAAAATAAGAACTTGAGGATCATTGCTGAACATCTTCAGCAACTTTTGCAGAATCCCAAACCCAATGTCTTTTTGGTTCAGAATATAGTCCCAGGTAAAATCACTGATTTCATACGTATGTTTATAAAAATAAGTATCCCCAATATTGGATCGCAGCCCCGATACCAATACCAATGATAAAAACGCCACAAAGACTAATAGTTTGTTAGGCCGTATAAAAGATAACGAAGAGGCAACCATTGCGGGAGCTATGGAAAAGTACCTGGCTAAGAACGCTACGGCAAAGACAACGGCAAGATTCATCCAAAGTATAGCCATTTTGCAGTTCCTTTCTTCTATGAGGTCTCAAAGTCGAAGCTGGATATGGATTAAGCACTTCTGGTTTTTGTCCCAATATACAAATAGAGGAGCAATCCCATTGGCAGCGCCAGCAGTGTCAGCCCTTTCTCCGGTGTTTCTCTTATAAAGCTGCGGTTATTCATCATCAGACTGCTTGATACATAGTGTACGGCCTGGCGAAATTTGAAGACCAAACCGGCTGATGGCAGCTTCATTAATTCTTTGCGATAAAAGGAAAAACCCTGAGGATTTTTCTGATACTGCAGAAACATATTTAGAGATGAACCGTCCGGAAGATATTCCACACAGCAAATCGTTTCGTTCATCAATAACATTTCAAATTCCTGATCCAGCTTGAAGTATTTATAGGCAAGTCCTACATATTTCTCTCCCTCAAAGAGAGGGTAGGGATAGCGTTTTGTCAGTGCCGACCGGTATACGAGCTTCTTGTCCCCTTTTACACCGTGCTTTTGATACAGATCAAATAATGTGGACGTCTGTAAATTTTCCGGCAGCCTTGTTCCAATGATGCTCCCGTTCGTATCGGCATCCAGTCCAATTAATCCGCTTACCTTGCTGTTTCCGTATTTGGTCCAAAAGAGAACGATCTTTTCAACTGCATCAACCGGCATGTAATCGTCTGAATCAATACAAACGTTGAGCTCTGTAGTGATCCGTTCATAGGCTGTATTATGAGCTCCATGCATACCTTGATTGTTTTGTTTAATGTAATCAATCTCGATTTCTTTTTCCTTAATCCATTTTTCGACCAGTTCTTTTGTGGTATCTGTGGAGCCATCATCGATAATCAGCCAAACAAAGTCTTTGCAGGTTTGTTTCTTCAGGCTTTCATAACACTGATGAAGGCAATAAGCTCGGTTATAGGTAGGCGTAAACACGGTTAGCAGTTTCACCTGGCTCCTCCTCCCAATAAGAGATAGGTTTCCTGCGTTTGCCTGGCTGTTTCACGGATATCAAATCCTCGGGATGCGAAAGCATTACTTTCAATACTCCGGTCTTTACTCATACATTGTGTATAATGCTGGAGTTTGTCCAACCAATTTTTCTTGTTATCCAAGGGTAGAAAGTTCACAAGATTTAAACCCAAATCAGCTTGTTTTGTTATGGTGTCGGAGATCATACAGGGTAATCCGGTTCCCTGAGCCTCAATCAGCGTGACCGGGAGTCCCTCATGAAGAGAGGGAAAAACAAATACATCAAACACCTGGTATAAACGCTGAACATCATTTCGAATGCCCAAGAATTTCACACTAGAATTTAAATTCAGCTGCTGTACCTTTTTCTCCATCTCCTGGCGCAGAACTCCGTCACCAGCCAAAAGCAAAACAGCTCGTTTATTGATTTTGTGATATTCAGAAAATAGTTCAATTAAAAAAGAGTGGTTTTTTTGCGGAGCAAACCTGCCCACATGGCCCATCACAAACGTGTTATCTTCTATGTTGAGTTCTTTTCTTACAGCATTTCGACATTCCCTGGTATATAAAAACTTTTCGGGTTCAATTCCATTGTTCAGTACTCTTGCCTTTTGCGCGTCTTGTGAAAACAGCCATTGAGCCGCTTCATTAGAGCAGGCGAATAAATGCGTAGCATTTTGTTTAATGCGGGTCCCTGCGTACCACTTATAAACCCGGGCAGCTTTCCCCCCCTCACTTCTTGTATTATGACTATGAGCAATGCGATGAGGGATTTTGTGTTTTTTTGATGCCCGCAGCACAAGGCCGCTCATCTTATCCATGTGAGAATGAATGATTCTGTACCCGCTGTTTTGTTTAAAAAATCCATTCAGAGCGTCCACATACTTAAAATGGCCAATATCAGTAAGGTAAGGGATCCGGTGAACCTTTCCGCCCATTTCTATGATCTCTTCATCAAATACTCCTTGGCGGTTGGTTAAAAAGTCGAATTGCACCTTTGTTCGGTCAATATTGCGGTACAGGTTCATAATTAATGTTTCAGCGCCGCCACGGTTCATATTCACCACGGCATGAAGGACTCTTAATGGATTTCCCATTTTTCTTCCTCCAATTCATTCATGTATTCTTTGCAAATGGCTGTTTTTTCTGCCAGTACTTTGGTTATAGAGAACTTCTCCAAAACCACGCTTCTTCCGTTTGCCCCCAATCTTTTTCTTAATTCAGGATTAGAAGCAAGCAAACGAATCTTTCTGACATATTCAGCAGCGTGTTGGGTTTCAACCATCCAACCTGTTTTATTGTTTTGTATTAAATCGTGGTGCCCCCTGTTTTTGTTGGCCAGCACAGGTAATCCGCACGCCATCGCTTCCAAAATGTTTACAGGAAGTCCTTCCCGTAAACTTGATGCGACAGCAAGATCACTGACATTCAGAAAGGGAAGAATGTCTTTTTGATAACCAAGAAACTCGACCTTATCTTCAACTTTCTTATCCTTAGCCAATTTACGGCATTCCTCCAGCAATGGACCTTCTCCAGCAAGAAGTAATTTTACCTGTGGAAGCTCTTTTGTCAAATCAGCAAGGATGTTAATGAGTAATTGCTGATTTTTGTTTTTGTTAAATTCTGCAGCGTAAAAGAGCAGGAATTCATTTTCCACATACCCCAGTTTCTTTCTTAATTCTTGCTTTACAGCATCGGGAATGGGTCGGAAACGGGTGGTATCAACTCCAACACCATGTACATGGTGAATGGCTGCTGCCCTGAACCGGTTACTGGTCGCTGTCTGATAATCCTCTTTATTAATGGTTATCAGGCTGTCTGTATTCTTAGCCAGCAATTTTTCAATGGGATAATACAACAGCCAGTTTAGGCGAGGTGCCCCTTTATAAAAGTGAAATCCATGTGCAGTATAAATCACCTTTGTCCTTTGGCTTTTCGCTGCCAGACGGGCGAGAACTCCGCCCATCGGCGTATGACAATCAATAATTTGATACTGATTCTCATCAATTAAGGCCTTCAGCTCACGATAAGCCAGGAGATTAAGCTTACTTATGGGAGATCTCTGAATGGGCAAATTAAACTTTTTATCCGTATAGGGAAGTTCAAGGTTTCCATGAGCTGCAACATGCACGCTCCACCCCTGCTCCTTAAACCATTTCATGACAGGTAAGTGGAATTTTTCAAAGTGAAAATCAACGGTTGCACAAAACAATATCTTTTTCATAGGTATCCCTTTTTCTATTAACTTTTTTAACTCGGAACAGTGACCAATTGTTCTTGAGCTTGATATTCATTGGTATAGTACAGCAGCTTTGCCCTCAAAGTGTTGGCATCAAGCAAGGATGTCTGTACAATAAGTTCGTCAATCTCGCTTCGGTAAACTCCTGGTGTTGTTTTGCCTACATATATTTTTGGAAAGACCTGCTGATCATGAACCTCATCAGGCTTTAATAATTCTTCAAACAATTTTTCTCCTGGTCGGATCCCAGAGAATTCAATACCGATATCTTCAATGGAATGGCCTGAAAGGGTGATTAAATTTCTGGCAAGGTCCACAATCTTAACTGGATCTCCCATGTCCAGCACAAAAATTTCTCCGCCTTGTGCAACCGCTCCAGCTTGAATAACAAGCCTGGAAGCCTCTGGAATGGTCATAAAGTAGCGAATCATCTCGGGATGGGTGACGGTTACCGGTCCGCCTTTTTCAATCTGCTTTTTAAAGAGCGGAATGACGCTCCCCCGGCTGCCCAGAACATTTCCAAAACGGACCGCAACAAACTTTGTTTTGCTTTTGGTGTTTAAATCCTGAATCACCATTTCGGCCAGCCGTTTGGTTGCACCCATCACACTAGTTGGATTGACGGCCTTGTCAGTCGAAATCATGACAAATGTCTCAACCCCATGCCAGTTTGCCGCTTCAGCAATATTTCTCGTTCCCATCAAGTTATTTTTCACAGCTTCTTCCGGATTCCGTTCCATTAAAGGAACATGCTTATGTGCAGCTGCATGATAGATGACATGCGGACGATGCTTGCCAACCACCGTCAATATTTTTTGCTGGTCCTGCAAATCTGCAATTTCAGTTATAAACTCAATGCTTGAATGTCCAAATGATTCTCTCAGTTCCATTTCAATAGAATAAATACTGTTTTCACCATGTCCTAAAAGAATCAGCTTACCAGGTGAGAACTTGGAAATTTGACGGCAAACCTCAGAACCGATGGACCCGCCTGCTCCTGTTACAAGTACGGTTTTACCGGTTACATACTCGGAGATACTGTCAATGTCCAAATGAACAGGCTCGCGCCCCAATAAGTCCTCCACTTTCACGTCACGAAACTCGTTAATTGACACCTTTCCTGTCATTAAATCCTCGAGCATGGGAATGATTTGTGTCTTAACATTGGTTTTCGTGCATGCATGCGCAATGGTGTTTAATTCTTTTTTTCTGAGCGAGGGAATAGCGATCACGATATTCTCGATTTCGTATTCTTTCACAGCTTGTTGAATTTGACCAAGTCCTCCAATGACGGGTATCCCCATAATGTCCAAATACTGTTTTTTGGGATCATCATCAATAAAACCCACAGGCTGTAACTTGCTGTTACTGTTTTTCAACAATTGCCGTACAATCATTGTCCCCGCCGATCCCGCTCCAACAATCAATGTTTTTTTCTTGTCCGTTGCTTTTAAGAGATAGGTGTCCCTAAACATTCTCCAGCAAAAACGCGAACCACAAATGGACAGGACATGAATCAGCCACGTTACAACCAGCAGCCGGAAATAGATATCTTCCAAAAGAACTTCCTGAATAACACCTGCACACAGAATGGATATGGTAACAACCTTCAGAATGACAATTAACTCGCCTATGCTTGCATATTCCCATGCCTTTTTATACAGCTTGAATTTGATAGAGAACAAATGGTGGCTGATTAAAATAACCAGCGAACTTAAGACAATGGGCGGGGTCAAGACATGAATATCAGCACTCACTAAAAACCGGCTAAAAAAGATCGCGGTTAACACAATGACCGAGTCAATTGCTAAAAATAAAGTAAGCCTTTGTCTGTATGTCATAGCCTTCCTCCTCTTTTTCTTTATCTTGGCTAATGTAAATAAAAGAATTTAAGTATAGGTTCTTCGTAAAGAGCACATACTTAAATTCTTTTATGTACAGTAATACCGCCCGCTCCTGCTAAATGCAGAAGCGGCCAGCTTACGTAATACCGGGGGCATTTAACCCCACCTCACATCACACTTCCGACGACAAGCGTCTAAGGTTCCTTAATAACCCACAGCATGACCGAGTGCCTCCATTGATATCAGGAAGGAGACATCCCCATTAAAATCTCAATACAGAACGTCTTATTCTTAATAGAGAACAAAACAATTAAAAAAATAGGCAGTTATCGATTAACAACTGCTCCCAGGATTGGTGTTCTTGATAGCTCAAGAACACTTTGGGTCTCATATACTTTTGCTTTTTTTGTGACACCCCGTCTCATGACAAGGATAATACCATCGCTGTGTTCAGCAACCAGCTTCGTGTCCGTAATATCCAGTACAGGAGGTGTATCAATCAGGATGATGTCATATTTATCATACATACTGTTCAGAAAATCTTTTAAAAAATTTGAACTTAGTAATTCTGCCGAGCTTAGCGGTGATGGTCCGCTTGTCACAATATCCAGCCTTCCGATTTCAGTAGATTGAACGACCTTGCTTGATGGCGAAGAACCATTGAGAATCGTAGAAAGCCCCTGCTCGTTGTTTATCTTAAATATAATGTGTAGAAAAGGATCTTTAAGGTTTGCATCAATGAGCAAAACCTTTTCTTTATGCTGGGCGATTGAAACCGCTAAATTGGCAGCAGTGGTCGATTTTCCCTCTCCCTTTTCAGGGGAAGTAATTACAAATACTTTCTTATTGTCCTCTTTTGTAAGGAAGTGAATATTTGTGCGAATGGTACGATATTGCTCTGAAACAGAGGAATGTGGATGTGAAAATGTCACTAAATTTCTTTTTTTGTTGACTTTTCTTTTTTTATTTAACATCAACACTTTCACTCCTTACTTCATAGGGCTTCTCATTTTTTTGAAGTTTTCGTTGATCAATTTTCGGAACGCTTCCCAATAGAGTAATGCCCAAATCATCCAGTTCTCTTGATCCGCGTATTGTATCATCCAGTGAATCACGCAAGAAAGCAAGTCCAATGCCGGCCATTAATCCGATTATAAAAGAAATGGTCATCGTTCTCGTATCATTTTCATTTATTGGATATGGATTTACCTTTGCTGGTGATAGATATCTCACATCCTTAAAACTGAGAATATCGGGAATTTCTTTTTTAAATACGGTGGCTGTGGTGTTGGCTATTCGTGCCGCCATTTCGGCGTTAGTGTCTGTGACATTGATGCTGACGACTTGGGATTCATCCACACTTTCAACATTAATTTTCCCTGCCAATGATTCTGGTGTGATGTGCAAGTCTAATTGATCTACTACCTTTTGCAGCACGGTGACATCCCTGATAATGACTTGGAGGGTCTTCATGTTATCCTGGTTTGCTCCAATAATAATACGTGTGGAAGATTGGTAGAGCGGTGTTGTGTAATAGGTGGCATAAAGACTTCCACATAAGGTGAAAAGAATTGTGACTGCCGCAATAATCCAAAGCTGACGCCGCATTACATTAAATAATTCTTTAATATTGATTTCCTTCGCTCGTTCTCCATCCATTAACATCACCCGCTTGGTTGTAGTAAAAAACTTATGTTCTTTGTGAAGAACACTAACGTTAAATGTTTTTGTTCAAATTGGAAAATATATAGTAATATTTTAGTTCTTTATAAAGAACAAGTCAATGCTTAATAGGTATAATTACATGCTTAAACGAACGTTAGGAACAGATTACCTTCTCTTCCTCAAAGAAAAAAGAGATTTCAACATTGTAAAACTGAGACAGCTTGCTCAAAAGTTCAACTGACGGCATTCGGCTGCCCCTTTCTATTTTTGAGAGATTGCTATAATTAAATTGAATCTCTTTTCCCAATTCCTGCAATGTCACTCCATGCTCGAGACGGAGTGTTTTCATACGTTGTCCAATACCCTTCATCGTATTCCCCTTTTTCGCGTGTTCTTCAATCTAACTTAAATTGCCGATTTGTTTACTTAATAAATGCTGAAACATGCCCTTTCCCTCTGCTAGTTGTTTGAATCCTCCTTTTTGAACGATCCTTCCCTTTTCAAGAACGACTACCTGATCCGCATTACGTATGGTTGACAAGCGGTGGGCTATTACGATAATGGTCATCGATCCTTTAATTCTCTCCAAGGCCATTTGTATTTTAGATTCATTTTCTGTATCCAGAGAGCTGGTGGCTTCATCCATGATTAGTATGGATGGTTTCTTCAAGATCGCTCTTGCCAATACAAGCCGCTGTCTCTCACCTCCGGATAGTTTTACACCTCTGTCACCTATCTGTGTATCCAAACCGTTCGGAAGCTTTCTGACAAACTCTGCACATGCGGAAAATTCAAGAGCTCCCCAGATGTCCTCTTCACTTGCATCAGGATGAACAATCAGGAGATTATCCCTGATACTTTCATTAAAGAGAAAGGGATCCTGCGGAACATAACTTATCGATTGTCTCAAGGCTTTCACATTTTCTCCCGAAAGCCGGTGTCCATCAATGAGTACATCTCCTTGCTCCGGTTGATTAAGGCCCGTTAAAATATCTATCAGCGTACTTTTTCCTCCCCCCGACTTTCCTACAATGGCGGTCATTCGGTTGGCAGGAATCGATAGATTAATATCTTCAAGAGCATAATGATACTCTTTTTGATTATATCGAAACGTTACGTCTCTGCACTCTATCTCATTCACTAATTCTAAACGTTCGCTTTCCATTTCCCTTGCTTCTGACTCTTGAGCCAGTTTGGTTTCTTCCTCTAAAGAATGAATATTAACAAAGGAAGGGATATAAGATGCGAGTTGTTCAAAGCTGGATTGAATCCCTGTAAACCGCGGCCACAGCTTTGAAAAGATAAGCAGGATGATGAGCAGCTGACCTGCTTGTCCCTGGAACAGGTTCACCGAAAGGTAAATAAATACAGCAATTAAAATGGCAGATGCCCCTTTGTAAAAGAGCTGCGAATCTGATTTTAGCCTTGCGTAATCAATTTGCTCCTGTACCATGCCATCATTAAGCCTGGTAAGCCATTGAAGCCGTGACGTTTCTAGATTATTCACTTTAATGTCTTTTATTCCATTTAGCTGATCGGTGATACCAGCAAAATAGTGCTGTGCTAACTGAGACGTCTTGTTCCCAAGTAGCTTTGAACGTTTAATAAATTTTCGTGAGAAAAAGGCAAGGATGAGACCTGATAAAAGAACAAAGGCAGTAATATTGGGCGACAGACAAAAGGCAATCCCAATCTGTATCGCAGTAAAAATCAGCGACGTTAAAAGCTGCATAAACAAACCCACCCCAGCATTTACCCGTGCCAACTCAATTGTCAATAAATTAATAAGATCGGACTTTCGCTTTGTAATGAACAGATTCCAGTTAGAATACAATAATGATTCATAAAGTTTAATCCTAACTTCTTGTATAAACCCTTGGTGCATACTGATTGTAAAAATTGATAATTTTCTCTGAATGATATTTTGTAATACAACGACCAAAACATAGATACCTAGGACTATGGGCAGAATAGCTTTAACCGAATAGTCATCAAAGGAGGGTAAGTACTGCATTAAAAAGCTTGAACCGCTTGATTTCAAGATTCCGCTAACGCTTAAAAGCGGAACCAGAAGGAATATCCCCATGCCTTCGAGAACGCTTACCAGCACCATTCCGGCAAGGTTGATATACCACACTTTGCCACAATAGATGTAAAACCGTTTCATAAACTTAATAACTTCTTTCATACTCTCAGTCCCTTCTAAAACAAAGCTTGCTTTCTTGTTTTTCTCCAAGCACACAAAAAAGGACGTAAAGGGAAATACAATACATGCAGGATGCGGGGCAGTGGAAGCGTCTCAACATCCGTGTAAAATGGATAAAGAAGACTGAGAATATGAAGGATCTTTTGATGTACTGACATAATAGAAATTAAGTACTTTTTATGATAGCTTGCAACATCTGGTGGCAACGGTTCATTATGCAAACTCACCATTTTCTTCAAATAAAACAGAGTATCCTTCGCCAATTTCCCAGGACGATTGCCTCGAAAAAAAGGCTCCATCTCTTTTAAGATCGGTGTGTAAAAGAAATTGGCAGACAACAATAGAGCCTGGCCTCCAATGTGTTTATAGCTGTATTTGTCCATAAGCTCAATGGTGTTTTCCCAATTGATGTTCTGCCTAGCCAGCATGTCAATATCCGCCAGCCAGCGCAAACGGGACCAGCCATGCCTTGCTCCATGCGTCGTCAAAAATAAAAAGAGATCCTCCTTACCCAAAATATAAATCTCGCTAATTGAAAGGGTACTTTTTCTCCTTCTAGCCCATAAATCAACAAAGGAGGGTTCTTTTGCTGGACCAGGATTAAGCCGCCAATGCAATTCAATTTTTATGTTTTTTTCTGGATGTATAAATGTGATATGATGGTGTCGCCATTTCCAGTCATTTAAAACCGTAAGTATGTAGTCGTCTTTTTGATAGCCCAGTTTTTCCAAAATACCTTCAGCTTGTCCCAAATTTTCCATTGGAATTAAAACGTCAAGATCTGAAGATGTCCTTAACGAAATATCCCCATATAAATCCTCACCAAGTACTGGCCCCTTCAATACAATCATTTTGATGCTATTTTGCATAAAGAGTTGATTCACTAAATCCATTTCCCCACAAAGCTTCAGCATGTTAAAAACATTCCATTTATAGTGAGACTGCATCTTTTCTGCAGACTGTTCAGGAATGCCCTCCGGCATGTTTTTACAGAGCAGAGGGTAAAGCTTGTGGTGCATGGCGAATTGAACAAATTTCTCCCAATCCAACTTCTCGAAATGTTCCAGCTTGCGGGCTGATTGATCTTCCTGAATCATTTCAAGGATGACGGTTAGCTCGCCAGGAATCTCTCTTTTATCCAATCCCGCTTCTTTTGACATGATTTTCTCCTCTGTTTTCATTTGCAAATTTGGCTACTACAGAAAAATCCGACATTACATCTGCTCCTGTAATGATGCGGGTTCCACTCCTTAACCAGGCATGTGCAATCAATTTTCCACTTTTATCTTTTGCTGTTCCCAAATAAAGCGTGCTTGGAATCTTTCGGCGACTAAGCATTTTGGATGCTGCAATGGCTCTGACCAGACATTTACTTTCCCAAGGGGTACGGCGACTGATAATATGCAAAGCATCAGATATGCTGTTTAGCACCGGCACATCACCTTTAGTGTCTTCTTTCATTGTCTCCTTCATTGGTGTTCCAAGTGTTGGAGCAACCTTGGAAAAGGGAACCGAGATTAATATACGGCCCAATCCTAAATAAAAAAGGGCTTCGAGAAACAGCCTTTTTTTCTTTGGATCAAGAAAAAGAAAATTTCTTACGATACGAGAGTCATTGGCCATTTCTTACACCTAGGAAAGCTGAACCAATTGTTCTATATGAAGCTGTTCCAAAAACGTCAGTATCTCTTCTTTGCATTGGTCTTCATCAATTTGGTATTCGCTTAACATATCACGAATCAGATTGTTGACGGTTACAGGTGTCTTGATCTTCTCCCAAATGACGCCTCCAATGGCTCCAAGATTGTAGTACTTTCCGTTATTAATGCTCAACATTACCTTTTCTCCACCCATATCACTGACAATGTTGCCACTTGCCTGAACAACTTTCGTTTGTAATCCGACAGTTGAGCTCTTAATCATGTTTTTTCTCCTCCTGATACTGTTGCTAAAATAAGATCTGCCATTTCATTTGCACTGAAACCTGTATTAGGGCGGGAAATCTGATACATCTTCACTTGTTCTGCAATCTTTGCAGCTATCCTGAAATGCCATTCAAGTAGTCCCATACGTTGCAATAGGAGGGAGCGAAACGTTTGATTATACAGCGTCTGAAGCTTCTCCAATTTATTCAAAGGACTAATTTGGAGAAAATCTGCTGGAGGCTTCAGTTCAATTATTCCTTTAAGTGGTATTGCTTCATTTGAAAATGCATGATCAACCGGAACTGCATATTTTGTTTCCCTGCCATACAAAGACTGATAATGTTCTATAGAACCATTAAACTGATTCAAGCTCTCCTGCCAAAGCTTTTGACGGGGATAAGTGGGCATAACTACGGGTGAACCTAAAGCTGAAAAGACAACTGGTATAACATCATCGGTTAATAGAAAGTATCCTTTGTTTATAAAGGCTGCAGCAAGGGTCGATTTCCCTGTCCCCGATTCACCTACAATTGCATAGGCCTCGCCCTGAATTACAACCGCGCTGCCATGTAACGGAATCGTTCCCCGCTGCATCAATATTACTCCCATACAGCTGCCCAGAAGAAATAGCCTGATTTTATCCATGTTGCCGTTTGGATAGGGAGAAACTGTAATATACCTTCCATCCTGCACATAAAAAATGGCTGTATCGGGTACTTGAAACAGTACTCCATTTCCATCTAAAATATTAAACCTATCCAGTTTTGCTCCCGTTTCCTTCCATATATTTGCCAAGTCTCCTACAGAAATGGAAACTTCATAATCCGATGTTTCAATACTTTCAAATAATTCCGGAAACGGTATATCACTTTTAAACTTTAGCCCAAAGCCTTTATAAAAATAGGATACAGCTTGTTCAATAATCACCTAATCACTCCAGCAGGATTTAATAATTGCCCTTATACAAGTTAGAATTTGTATAAGGGCATCATAGTAAGTATAAGTTTAAAATTCACAAGGTAACTTAACTGTCGTAGTGAACTACTTCATCCTCATCTGGTTGAACAGCATCTGGTGTTTTTAAACCAGGACCTGCCATTGTCATATTGACATTAAGCACTTCAAGAGATGGTTTTTCCCACTGTTTTTTCATATTCTCACCCCCTTCCATGAAAAGTCTTTTTGATAAAGCGATAAAAAATTAGTGAACGCATAATTATTCTAAATTCGTGTTCAAAAACGTTCTTCGAGGTCGGGCTACCCTCAATTTTCTTAAGTGCAACTCGAATGTTTTCTACGTTTAAAAAATTCCCAATCCATTGATCCTCGCACATAAGCCTGACTTCTTTTATGAAATCTCTCCAGTACGAAACCATCCGGTGAATCCCATCTGTTCCTTGTACTCCTCTTGTCCTTTGGTTAAGCCTTATGGTATCAGGAAGATAATTTTCGGTAGCTCTCCGAATCAATGATCGATCCTGCCCATTCTGTACGTACTGTTCTTCAGGAATTGAGATACAGAACTTAACAATTCTTAAATCATTTGTGGGGTCTCTGTCCCAAAGCTTGTGTTTTAATGATAGTTTAGTTGTATATGTCCCATTTACATTCCAATAATATAGTTTATCGAATTGTATCTTCTTTACTTCATAAACATTTTGGTTTGACATACCTCGAGCATCAATTTCATTTTCTTTTAATCTGTCGAACACGTTCATTTTTCGAGCAAATTCCGGATTGATAATTAACGGATATAAATCAGTATCCTCTTTATGCAGATTGGTAAAAGGAAAAGCTTTTTTACGAACATGTTTAAATACTTTGGATCCTTGCACGCCTACTTTCTCGCTATATAAGCGTAACTCCCTGATAAAACGGAATAATTTCAGTCTTTTTAATAGTAGCGTTTGATACGCGAGCGCTGGACCCCATGAAATCGTCCAATTTCCTCTTTGCCCATTCAACAGAACACCTATCCCTTGTAGATGAGCATACTCATAAATTCCCTTGAGCCAAAATGAATTTTCAAAAAACTTATACGGCATTTCCATCGTATCGAGCCAGTCATCAATTTCCGTATAAGGACTTTTCCCCTCGAAATCAAAATAATGGTCTTGAATATTCCCAACATACTTTACGGTGGATTCAATAAATGGCCTTTCATTTGCCACCCGCCTTTTCGGTGTCCAGTCAACAAAGTCTTTAACCGGTACATAGCTGTATGAATACAACGATTTATTTTCTTTTCTTAATGACCTTGCCGCAAAGCTTGCCACAGAACCTGAATCAAGCCCGCCGCTCAAATGGGCGCCTACTTTAAGATGAGTTCGGAGTCTATCATCCACTGCAGTCTTAAATACTTCTCGAAATGCTTCTTCATATTCCTTATTGGATTTCAATTTTAATTTTTTATCAAACTCCAGGGTCAAATAGCGTGTAAGGGTTGAATTACCGTTGATGATTGAAATGGTATGTGAAGGTGGTAGTTGTTGAATATTGTTGTATACAGTAGAACGAACATCTACGGATTCAAAGTTCCACGGAATAGCGAGGTAATCGGCGAGCCATTGCTCATTTAGGTCTTTAGTCACAAAACGAAGTGTTAACAATGGATTTATTACTGTACAAAAGGCAAAGTGATTGTTCTTGTTTGTATAGTAAAGCGTCCGGCATCCTGAAAAGTCTCTTGCTCCGAACAGCTTCCGTTTCTTCTCGTCCCAAATCATGAAAGCGAAGTCACCAACCAAATACTTAGGACATTCCTCTCCCCACTTTTCATATGCGAGGAGAATGATCTGGCTGTCAGACATTTCTTTCTGTTGCGCGTGGTGAACTTGCAGGCGTTCAAATAATTCTTTTCGGTTATCAATAATCGCATCAGATGCAATAACCAGCTGTTTTTCATAGTCATAAAACGGTAGCTGTTCTCTAATTGATTCAGGAGTAATCCATTGCGAATGACAACCAAGAAAAATTTGCTGGTTATGCCAGGTCTGTACAGCATCAGCCGGATATCTGCTTAATGATTGCATAAGTTTCATACCAGCTTCTGGATTGACAGGTTCATTGTTGAAATGGAGTATTCCGGCTATTGCACTCATGATTGTCCTCCAGACATTCTTAATTAAGAACATTTACGTTAATGTAAAATTGTATAAAAAAAATTTTTGTTTTTACTTTTATACAACTTACTAAATCGAAGTAATTTTTGTTCTCTAAAAAGAACATAATATTATTCTAAAATTAACACCCATAATCTTCCTTGTCAATACGAATTATGACTATTTACCTAAAAAAGATTCGACAAAAAAAGAGCTTCAATCATGGAGAAATTCCATCGATTGGAGCTCAGTTCATCATTTACGCATGCTTCTTTTCTGTTTGTTCCTTCTGTTCTTTCAATTTCGGAAAACCGACCAAAATGGCAATCACGCCACAAACCGCAATTAAAATCGGATAGAACGAATATGTCAAAAGGCTTACTGGTGAGATAGATCCGATTTTGGCGGCCGTCAGGATTTGGGCACCATAAGGGATCAAGCCCTGGATGGCGCATGAAAAGATATCAAGAAGACTTGCTGATTTGCGCTTATCGATTCCATATCGATCGGAGATCTGCTTGGCGAGCGGGCCTGCAGTAATAATGGAAATCGTATTGTTGGCGGTGGAAAGGTTGGTTGCGCTCACCAATCCTGCAATGCCAAATTCCGCGCCTTTCTTTGTTCGAATGTTCTTGGTTAATACATCTAAAAGATACTGAATTCCGCCATTATAGCGGATCAGCTCTACTGTCCCTCCAATGAATAATGCCAGGAAGACAAGTTCGGACATGCCGAACATTCCGTCTGTGATCGTTTTGAGGAAGGCTGAAAGTGTATAAGCTCCATCGGCAAGACCAATCACACCAGCCAGGACGATTCCGCCTGTTAACACGACAAACACGTTCATCCCAAGCAGTGCGGCAATTAAGACACCGACATACGGAAGGATTTTCACCGCTTGAAAGCTGTCTGCCGGTACGCTTGAGTGGCTGCCCATCGTTACAACAAATAGGATGACACACGTTACAACAGCGGCTGGAAGAACAATGAAAAAGTTAACCTTGAACTTGTCCCTCATCTGCGTCTGCTGGGTGCGGACCGCAGCAATGGTGGTATCCGAAATAATGGATAAGTTATCACCAAACATCGCACCACCTACAACAGCTGCCATGGACAGTGCCATTGGAATATCCGTTTGTCCGCTGATTCCTGCACCAATTGGTGCCAGAGCCGCGATGGTTCCCATTGACGTTCCCATGGACAAGGAAATGAAGGCACCGATCACGAAGATCCCGACAATCAGGAAGTTCTCAGGTACAACGGTCAAAGCAAGATTGACCGTTGATTCGACGGCTCCCATTCCTTTTGCGGCTTCAGCAAATCCTCCCGCAAGGATAAAGATAAAGACCATTATGATAATGTCAAGATTCCCCGCCCCTTTGGCAAAACGCTCAATTTTACTGTTGAGTGTTTCTTTTCTATTCATCAATAGAGCTGCCGCGGCTGCCACAAGTATGGCTATAACAACAGGCATCTTATAAAAATCTCCGGTAATCAATCCCGAGCCAATAAAAAGGGCCAGGAAAATAACCAGCGGCAACAGGGCCAGCGCATTTCCTTTTTTTACTGCTTCCATCTTTTAAACACCTCTACATTAGTTATTGCTGCATGTACATATATGAAAAAAGACCCCTTCTAAAAGAAGAGGTCCTATATGCTCATAAGGAACTCTTCTCATCTCTCAAGCATGAACTGCTTGCTGGATTTGGCACAGCACCTTTGAATTTCAGGTCCGCTGCCGAGACGTCTTTGGGCCAGTCCCTCAGTCTCTCGTGATAAGAAGTATCCAATTTTCAGTTATAACAGCTTTTATTACTGTAAAGGGTTTAGGCGTTCTTGTCAAAAGTTAGTTTTTGGCAATACCTACTTTTCCCCTGTGAATTTAATGCCTTTTACAAAATAGCGGTTAAAGAAGGCGTAAAGAAGCAATATTGGCAGGGTAAAGACCATTGAAGCTGCCATGATGTAATTCCAGAAGCTGATAAACTGTCCTTTAAAGGAATTCAAGCCTAACGGCAGCGTGAACATGCTTTCATCAGACAGGATGATCAGCGGCCTCATGAAATCATTCCAGAAGGCCATAAAGACAAAGATGGTTTGCGCCGCCAACGCGGGTTTGGCAAGCGGAAGAACAATCCGGAAAAAGGTTCCGAATTTGCCCAGTCCATCAATGGCTGCCGCTTCCTCCACTTCTTTTGGAAAATTGATAAAGAACTGGCGCATCATGAATATGAAGGTGGCGTTGACCGCTCCCGGGATGATCATTCCCTGATACGTATTCAGCCATCCGAATTCTTTTAAAATCAGGAAGTTCGGAATGAGGGTTACCTGAAACGGAATCATCAGCACTGCCAAAATGATAATAAAGATACTTTTCTTACCCGGAAAGCTAAGACGGGCGAGTGCGTATCCGGCCATCGAGTTGAACAGCAAGTTCAAAAAGGTGCCGATCACCGCAATAAACAAGCTGTTAAACAACCAGCGGCCAAAAAGAGGCTCCCGCGTGAAAATCTGCTTATAGTTATCAATGGTAAAGTCTTTCGGTATAAAGTTAATGCTTCCGCTTACGATTTCTCCCAGTGATTTAAAGGAGGATGAAAGAGCCCACAAAAACGGAACAAGGGTAATCACCGCGTAAACAATCAAGACCACATACAGAATGGTTTTTCCTATCGGTCGTTTTTTCATGGTATCCCTCCTTAATAAAGTGATTCTTCCTTGGAAAATTTCCGCTGCAAGAGAGTTGCTACTAAAATAATAATGGCAAGCAAGAAGGCGAGTGCTGTTGCATAGCCCATGGTGCCAAGCGACTTAAAAGCATACTGATAGATCAAAAGAACAACCGTCAATGTTGAGTTGTTCGGTCCACCCGATCCTCCTGAGAAGATGTAGGACTGATCAAACAGCTGGAAGGTTCCGATCAGCCCCATGATCACCACAAAAGAAGTGACCGGCCGCAAATTGGGAACCGTAATGTGCCAGAATTTCTGTAATCCGGTTGCTCCGTCAAGTTCTGCAGCTTCATAGTGGCTGTCCGGTATATCCTGAAGGGCCGCCAGGTAGATCACCATAAAAAACGGTGCGGTTGCCCAGATATTCATAATCATGATCGCCAGCAATGCAACGCTCGGGTCACCGATCCAGTTATAAGTAGGCAGGTGCAGCGTGTCTAAAATGTGATTGATCAAACCATTCTGATTGTACATCCACATAAAAATCAGCGTCAGCACTGCTGATGAAGTAAGCGTCGGCAGAAAATAAACGATTCTGAAGAACTTTTCCCCCTTCATGCCGGCATTCAGGGAGGCTGCCAACACAAGTGCCAGCAGCGTCTGGAGCGGCACAACAATTACCACGTAAATGACTGTATTTTTAAGAGCGATATGCGCCCGGTCATCAAACGTTATTTTCATAAAATTATCCAGTCCTCTAAATTCGAGGTTGTAACCGCCAAGCAACTCCACTTTATGGAAAGAGAGATAGATTGCACAAAGGATGGGAGCGATTACAAAGATTCCAAGAATGATGAGGACCGGTGCCATGAACAGGTACCCCTGTCCGGCTTCCGTTCTGCTTTTTTTGGAAAAACTGCTTTTTGCCATGTTTCTTCACCTCTCTTTTTTGTTATTCCGCTACCTTAATCTCTTTGTTGGCCTGTCTTTGCGCATCTTTCAAAGCTTCCTTCAGTGGCCGTTCCCCAAGATACGCACTTAAAAATTGGTTGTTGAAGTTATTCATTACGATGGGCAGCATTGGGCCGTCCTGCCATACGGTCGCATATTTGGCGCCTTTTACAAGTGGTCCGCGCAGCGGGTCCTTGTCATAGCCAAGCTCTGCAGCCACTGACTTACGTGTAGGCAAGGCAAAGCCTTTGCTTGTCCACGTTTTCATACCTTCTTTACCGGTCAGGTACTTGATCAGTTCCCATGAAGCTTTCTTATGCTTGGATTCAGCATTCATCGCATACCCGACCGTGAAGGACATTGTTCCCTTCTTGCCATTTACGGTTGGCAGCTCGGCGGTTCCATAATCTATTTTAGGAAACGTATCTTCCATGAATGGAATATTCCAGTTTCCTTCCATCACCATGGCGGCTCTGCCCTGGCCAAACATCTCTCCACCGGATCCTGAACCAACTTCTGATGCTTGAGCCGCTGTTTTGTCTTTTAAATGCATGTCCAATATCGGCTGAAGAGCACGTGCAACTCGGTCCTCCGCGAATGTCGCACGGTCATTGGTGATGACCTGTCCGCCCTGCGACTGAGCCATGTAATAAAGACGTTCGATCTGCGGCATCACACCATATCCATAGACTTTTTTGCCTTTGGTAAGTTTTTTCGCATCCTGCTCCAGCTCCTCCCACGTTTTTGGCGGACCATCTATTCCTGCTTCACGAAACATTTTCTTGTTATAGAAAAGGGCCAGTGTGGAGTAGTCCTTAGGAAACCCGTAAGTTTTACCTTTATCTTTAAACGCATCGAGCATTGGCTTCTCAAAATCATCCACATCAAAATCCCTGGTCACATACTTGTCGAGCGGTTCAATTGCACCTGTTTCGATCAAACCGGGCGCTTCGAACGCGTCAAGGTAAAACACATCGGCGGCTGTTCCGCCAATCAGACGGGTTTTCAATACATCCATGTACTGATCACTGATCTGGTTAAACCTTACATCGATGTTGGGGTGGGATTTTTCAAAGTCGTCCAGCACTTCTTCCAGAAGCTTTTTCTCGACCGGATTTCCTCCCCAGCCGCTCAGCGTAATTACGGTTTTGCTGCTGTTATCCGATTCATCCGGCTGGCTGCATCCTGTAAGCAGAGAAGCAGCCAGCAGGGCAGTCAGCCCCGCTGCTGAAACCACTTTTTTCAACTTCATAGAAACCTCTCCCTTCGAAAGCATAGTTTAGTTTTCGGTATGGATACTATAGCCCGTTGTATTCTCATGGACGGTTAAAATACTCTTTCCATTTTCCTTATGGACACCGACAGCCAGATGGCCGTTTCCAATTTTGATGGAACGGACGGTCAGTTCATTCACATCTTCCGGAAGTTCGGGAGATAAACAGATGACTTCGTTGATCGCATCAGGAAACAATCCGAGAATCGTTTGGATAAAAACAAGCGGTGTACCGGCAGCCCATGCTTGAGGTGAACAGGCAACCGGATACTTTACCGCACGTCCGCCAGATGAACCATAACCGCAAAACAGCTCTGGCAGCCGGTCATATTCAAAATGCTGTGCCGCGTCCATCAAGCCATTGATCACCTCATTCGCCTGCTTCTGGCGGTTCAACTTGCTCATGCCAAGCAGAATCATGCTGTTGTCATGAGGCCATATGCTGCCATCATGGTAGCTCATCGGGTTATACCCCGCTTCACCTTCTGCCATTGTCCGGATACCATAACCGGATAAAAAAGCTGGCGATACGAGCTTGGATATCGTCTGATCCGCCTGTTCCTGTTCCAGCATGCCGGAAAACAAGACATGTCCTGGATTGGAGGTTAACGTTCCCACTTTCTCTTTTTCTTTATCAAGTGCAATCGCATAGAAGGATTGATCCTCCATCCAAAACTTTTCATGAAATTTTGTTTTCAGCGCTTCTGCTTCCTTCTGCAGCCGCGCCGCTTCCTCAGTCCTGCCCTGCTTTTCATAGATTGCGGCAATTCCTGTTTTGGCCTGATACACATAGCCCTGAACCTCTGAGAGCGCAATCGGTGTTTCTGCGTAATCGCCGTTTCTGTGGACAACGGAATCTGCGGAATCCTTCCAGCCCTGGTTGGCAATGCCTTTGCTTGATTCCTGGTGATATTCCACAAATCCGTCGCCATCCCGGTCTCCATACTCGTCGATCCACATAAGGGCATTCTCTATCGTTTCCTGAAGCTCTTCTGCCAGCGTCAGATCCCCTGTCCATTTTGTGTATTCGGTTAAAAGCATTAAAAATAACGGTGTAGCATCAATCGTTCCATAATATGGAGTAAACGGAATCTGTCCGGTTCCCGCAAGTTCTCCGTATCGGATTTCGTGCATAATTTTGCCCGGCTGTTCGTCCCGCCACGGATCTACCTTGGTGCCCTGTTGAGAGGCGAGTGTCCTGAGCGTGCCCCTGGCAATTTCCGCATTAAACGGAAGCATCTGCAGCGCGGCAATCAGGCTGTCACGTCCAAACGGGACGCCAAACCACGGAAGTCCTGCCACCGGAAACTGGCCGTAGCCGATGTCTGTCATTAACACTCTGAGGTCAAGAATTCCCCGGTCAACGAGGCGCTGAAGGCGGGAGCAATCGGTCTGTACCCGGGCCGTATTCTGTTCCCAGGCCTGATAAGAGGCTTTCAAATTCTTCAGAGCCTGTTCAGGTACCATGATGTTACCGGATACCCCATCCACTTCAGGAGTAACCGTAAACGTGACGGATTGGACTTCCCCATGGTTCAATGAAAAGTGAAAGGCTACTTCCGCATCGGAAACGCTTATTGACTCACGGTCCCAGCCGACTTGTGTCGCCCGTTTGACTCCGTCCGCTCCTTCATAATGGTAAGTAATGCTCTTGTCTGTGTGATCGATTCCCGTTCGTTTGCCGGTATCTCCGGATTGGAATCCGCGGACAATAAACATGTCCGTAAAGTCTGCATCCAACTGTAAGTTGATATCAAATGAAACAGGCTTCGGATAAAAGCTTTTGACCTCAACGGTTTCATACAAAACGCCATCATAAATTAAGCGCTTTCTTTGAAGCTCGACCGACTCTCTCCAGAGAATCAATTCTCCGTCCTTTTCCATATGAGGATTGGTCATGATGATGTTGGCGCTGAAATTCTCGTCTGCTGACGAAGAAAGCAGAATCGGGTCTTCGTTATTAATTTTCAAATCAAATTTGCTTAAAAAGCGTGTATCCTTTGTATACAGTCCCAGTCCGTAATCGTTGTTCAAGGGGATGTTTCCTTTGTCATCTGTTAATAAAAATAAATCATTTTCCTTAATTACTCGATAATCCACTGTTTTGCCTCCCCATAATTCCGAAACGTTTTGGAAAACCCCAAAAAAATATATTCATTCATCCGAAACGTTTTCGATTTGTTCTTAAAGTAAAACCAACTATCGTTTTGGTCACAATCGACATTGTCGGTTTTACTCTTAAGTACTCTGTGTTTTACTGGTTGATTCACGTTTCACTAATGAGGTTTTCAACACTTTTTTATGTGCGCCCTCTTTTCCTTCAAGCATATCAATCAGCAAAATAGCTGATTCAAAGCCCATTTGATACCGGTCCTGCGCAATGGTTGTCAAGGTCGGTGATGAATAGGAGGCGAGCATGATATTATCAAAACCAGCCACCGATAAATCTTCGGGTACTCTTTTACCCATTCGGCGGGCAGCTTTCATCGCACCGAGCGCCATGAGGTCACTTGCGCAAAAAATCGCCGTCATTTCCGGATATGCAGTAAGCAGCTTTTCAGCTTGCACTTCCCCTTCAGATTCCAAAAATGAACCGTTAACAACGTATTGCTCCTGAAAATCGATCTTGGCCTTAACGAGTGCTTCCTGGTATCCCAGAAGCCGCTCTTTACTGACAAAGGCCTGCTCATGGCCATTAATCATGCCAATATGCCGGTGCCCAAGGTCAATGAGATGATCCACAGCCAGTTTTGCTCCTGCCTTGTTGTTGGTCGTTACATATCCCACACTGGTGCTTTCAATGGGAATATCAACAAGCACACAAGGAATATCGCTTTCTACTACTTCATTCAAATACGGATCATCTATTTTAATTCCCTGCAGGATCACACCGTCCACTTTCCGTTCCTGACAAAGCTGGTTGTATGTTTTTTGCTGCTGCTGCTCGGAATTGGTGCTGAAGAGAATAAGATCGTATCCCCTCTCGCCTGCACAGTCATTGATTCCGCACAGTACTTCATACGTGAAATTGTCTTTGCTGCCTTCTATTCGCATCCCTGAAACGAGCAAACCGATCGTTTTTGTTTTTTTCATGACCAGACTTCTTGCCAGCAAATTCGGACTGTACTGAAGTTCACGGGCAACGGCTTTAATTTTTTCTCTTGTTTTCTCATTCACATCAGAATATCCGTTCAACGCCCTCGAGACTGTTGTAACTGAAACTCCGGCATGTTTTGCAATGTCTTTGATTGTAGCCACATTCAATCCTCCAAAACGTTTCGGAAACGTGATGCTTATACTATACTCTTACGGGAAGGCGCTTTCAACCCCTTTTTTCACTCATCACTCTAAAGCACTCCAAACTCTTCATCTGTCCAATCCGTGATAAACATATGTCCGGGTGAATGGGTAATCACGAGTTCGGGTTTAACATTCATCACTACGGCTTGAGGAGTTACCCCGCACGCCCAGAATACAGGGACTTCTCCCTCGTTAATCGTCACTGCATCCCCGAAATCCGGTGTATCAATGGATTCTATTCCAATCGATCGGGGATCACCGATGTGCACGGGTGCTCCATGTACCGATGGAAATCGGGAGGTTACCTGGACCGCGCGAACCACATCTTTTTCAGGAATGGGACGCATGCTCACAACCATGGGACCTTCAAACCGGCCGGCTTTTACGCAGTTTATTGATGTTTTGTACATAGGAACATTGCAATTTTCTTCGATATGCCGCACCGGGATTTTATTTTGCATAAGAGCTTGTTCAAATGAAAAACTGCAGCCAATGAGAAAGCCGGTCATATCCTTTGTCCAATAGGAATGGATATCCTGTACTTCCTCGGTAAGGATGCCATTGCGGTAGACTCGGTAGCTTGGCAGATCACTCCGCAAATCCGCTGAAGGAGCGGCCAGCTGTGGAACTGGGCTGCCCGGCTCGGTGACATCCAATACCGGACATGATTTTGGGTTGCGCTGGCAGAACAATAAAAATTCGAATGCCAGCTCCTTGGGAAGGATAACTAGGTTCGCCTGTGTATAGCCGTTGCTCATTCCTGCCGTCGGGCGGTTCCATTGCTTTTGGCGGATCATTCTGCGAGCTTCTTCTGGATGTATCATACTGTTGTTCAGCAAGCTGTTTCCTCCTCATGTTTTATTCTTTACAAATATTCTAACACTTTTTTCGTTTTGTGCATGTCAGGATAAAAAAGAGACCTTATGGCGTTGCTGCCATACAGGTCTCCTTTTTCTTATTTCGCTTTTCTTATAGTGAACTGGTCTTCAAGCATGCTCCAGTTTTGCGGGAACGGTTCGCCGAGCACCCAATAGGCAATACCGCGAAGATTATAGAACTTCACTTGATTGAATTTCGCCTGTGCACTTTCTTCATTTTCAAACCAGACAACATGTTTCTTGCCATTGTCATCACTGTAGTTAAAGTAGGGAGAATGCGCTTTATTGTCATATTTAATTTCAGCGCCTTCTTTAATGGCCAGTTCGGTTGCTTCCTGAGGCGCAATGCGCTTGGCGAAAGGATTTCCCTTTTTATACGGAAGAATCCAGTCATATCCGTAGAGCGGCGCCCCCATTACAATTTTTTTACGGGGGATTACAGATACCGCATAATCGATGACCTTGCGGACTTGGGGAACCGGGGAAACTGCCATTGGCGGGCCTCCTGACCATCCCCATTCATACGTCATGAGAATAACAAAGTCTGCCAGCTCTCCATGCCGTTTGTAATCATGTGCCCCATGCCACGGACCGGATTGCTCATCACTGGTCTTCGGTGCAAGGGCAGTGGATGTTATGAATCCTTCTTTTTTCACTTTTGGTAAAATGGTTTCCAGGAATCCGTTGTAAAGATCCCGGTCTTTTGCACGAATATGTTCAAAATCAATATTTAACGCTTTGTAGCCTTTTGCTTTCATGGTTTTGATCACGTTATTGATCAGTCGGTCAGATACCGTTTTATCTGTAAAAATGGTATGTGCCACCTCTGGAGAAAAATTCCCCTCCGTGAAATTGGTCAGCACAAGCATCGGGACCGCTCCCTGTTTACGTGCGGCTGCCAGCGCCTGATCATCCTTGATGCCAATTAATGTGCCATCCGGTTTTACACGATAGCTAAAAAAAGCAGCATACGATAAATGCCGGCCTACATCCTTAACTTCTTTTACCGCTGCCTGAGGGTCAACCGGCTCCAAAAAACCAATGGATGTAATTTTTGTTTTCTTGTGCCTGGTTTGAGACGGCGTTACTTCTTTTTGTTTGCTGCCATTATACTTTACCTGCTGCAGCCTCGGGTGATCGCTGCCATTTTTCCCGGCATCTGCTGTTCCTTCCGACTGTCCTTTCATGTTTCCGCAGCCAGAGAGTACAAGGGAAAACGCGATTAGTAATGCTGATATCGTTCTAAACATTCGGTACCTCCTTTTTCCCTTATGCTTCCTTGCCTGTTATTCCCTTATTCAGCAGGAAGGAGAGCAAAATTTGGAAGAGTAAGCTCTCTCATTTGAGAACTTCTCCATTGTGAGATACGCTTGAAAAGTCGAAATGCAGTGGAGGTGTATTTGCTTGAAATGGCCATACCTATGGATCGCCGGGGGAGCAGCATTGTGGGGAACGATCGGCATTTTTATTAGAGAATTATCCTCTATGGGATTCACCCCGATCCAAATCGTTGTTTTACGCGCGTTAAGCGCGGCAGTTTCCTTTTTCATACTTTCCTTTTTCCTGGACCGTTCGCTTCTTAAAGTAAAAATCAAGGACATCTATTATTTTATAGGTACCGGGCTGCTCAGCATCGCCTTTTTCAATTGGTGCTATTTCAAAACCATGGAAGAGGTATCGCTTTCCGTTGCGGCCGTCCTGCTTTATACAGCGCCCGCCTTTGTCCTGATTTTATCAAGAATTTTCTTTCAAGACCTGATTACAAAAAAGAAAGTGGCTGCACTGGTTGTCACCTTTCTCGGGTGTGTGTTTGTCGTAGGCTATTTGCCATCTTCAAACGGAGGTATCACATGGACTGGTTTTCTGACGGGGCTCGGATCGGGATTGGGCTACTCGTTGTACAGCATTTTCGGTAAGGCAGCTTCCGCCAAGTACAAAACCTTAACCATCACGACGTATACGTTCGTTTTTGCCGGGTGCGCTCTCTTTCCTTTCAGCGGATTATCTCAATCTGCCCACCTGTTCGAGGACGCAAGAGTGTGGCTCTATATCGTAGGACTAGGTATGGTTCCCACTGTTATCGCTTATATTCTGTATACAGTCGGATTGCGTCAGGTAGAGCCGAGCAAGGCGGCGATTGTTGCAACCATCGAGCCGGTCGTGGCGACTCTGGCCGGTTTTTTTCTTTTTCAGGAAAAGCTTACACTATGGCAATGTGCAGGAATCCTGCTTGTCATCTTTTCTGCCGTTCTCGTTCAAGACAAGCAAAAGAAGGCTTCACTCGGCAAGGGAGCTTCTCTGACATAGAGATCATCAAAAAAGGAGGCACCCTTGGCTCAGGTGCCTCCTTTCCTCTTATTTTTTACTGGCCAGCCATGCTGCCACGTTTTCCGCTTCATCACCGTTGATCAAACCGGCTGGCATGCCGCCTCCGCCATTTTTGATTTGCTTCATAATTTCGTCTTTACTGTGCTCTTTGCCGATTTGTTTTAAAGCAGGTCCTGTCCCGCCCTCCAGGTTATTTCCGTGGCAGCTTGCACAATTTTGCTTAAAAGACTTTTCTGCCGCTGCGGAATCTACCGAGCCTCCGCCTTTTCCTCCTCCGCTGTCCCCTCCTGAGGAACAACCTGCTAACAGAAAAACAATAGCGGTCGCGATTGCAACATTTTTCAGCATCATAAAATGCCTCCCATCCAAGATATAAACCGATTCCACCACGGTTAAGTCATTAAACCTTTTTCTTGTTTAATCATCTGCCTAGTGAATTTGACTCATTTTGTATACAATGGGGATATTACAGTTGAAGTTAGGAGCATTTGAATGAAAGCACTGACCTTCCATACATTTGGAGGACCTGAAGTCCTTCAGTACCAGGACGTTCCCACTCCGGAATTGAAAGCAAATGAAATTTTGGTTGAAATGAAGGCCATTGGACTGAATTTCGCCGATGTTTACCGCAGAAAAGGAAATTACCACTTAGTCGGAAATCCTCCCTATATTGCAGGCTATGAAGGAGCTGGCGTGGTAAAGCAAACAGGCACCTCCGTTCGGAATGTGAAAGAAGGCGACCGTGTCGCATTTGCGGATGTTCCATATGCCAATGCGGAATTTGTTGCCGTTCCAGAGGATCACCTTATTCCTCTGCCTGAAGAAATATCCTTTGAAACGGCTGCTTCCATCCTTTTGCAGGGATTGACGGCGCAGTATTTAACCCGTGACAGTTACAAAGTTGGCAAAGGAACGCTTCTTGCAGCCCATGCTGCAGCAGGCGGTGTCGGCCAGCTTTTGATCCAGATTTCGAAAGCGCTTGGAGCAGAAGTCATTGGGCTCACCTCGACAGAAGCAAAAAAGGAAGCGGCCCTTGCTGCCGGAGCTGATCACGTTTTTCTGTATAGTGAAGACTGGGTCAAAAAAGCAAAACAGGTGTCATCCGGCCAAAAAGGTGTTGATGTTATTTATGATTCTGTCGGCAGCACATTGATGGACAGTTTTGAATCGGTGAGAACCGGTGGTACGGTCGTTTTTTACGGTATGGCCGGCGGTGACCCATCCCCGGTTGATCCCCGTATGCTGATGGACACCTCGAAAACATTAACCGGAGGAGATCTTTGGAATGTCATCACCTCCCATGAGGAGCGTGTTTCAAGATCACGGGAGCTTTTTGATTTAATCCTTTCCGGCGCTGTGAAAGTGCCCGAAATGACAAGTTTTCCACTTGAACAGGGCGCAGAAGCTCATCGTTTTTTGGAAAGCAGAAAAAGCACCGGAAAGATTTTGCTTATTCCTTAATTGTAAAAACGGATGGACCGCTCCGGATCCATCCGTTTTTCTATTAATTCATTAATAATCGCAACGCCTTTAACCGCTCATTCGTCATGGTTAGCAAAAGCTGATTGTTCAGTGTTTCCGCCATCTTGTAGGTTAGGTTTAAAAAAGCTTCCAGCCCTGCCTTGTACCCTTTATGAAAGGCGAGCTCATCGCACTTTTTCTCGGAATACAAATCGATGTTCCCCTCTGTTACCGGAAATTGCGCATGGCCGATTTCATGCCAGATAATCGCTTCTTTCATTTCCTGATCTTCGCAGAAAAACGCATAATCATATACGACAATGAACCGGTCAAACGCCGGATCCAATGAATGATAGCATAAAGTTAATATTCGGTTGTCAATATTCCAAAGCTGCAGCCAATCTTCCTTTTCAAGGCCAAAGGTTCTCATAATTTCCTGCTTGTTTTCTATGATGGCAATCCGCTCATGATAGATTTCCTGATTCAGCACCTCGCCCAAACAGATCATCAGAATTCCCCTTCCCTTGCCTCGTCTGATTTTTTTACTATAATATGTTGGCGGGTGTCATTCTATTCACTATCAAAGTGCTTTCATTAGCCTTTTTTTCTCCCAACAGGATACTTGTCCCTATCTATCAGACAAGAAGGTGAATATAGTATCTCAAAGGGGTGAAAATAATATGTCAAGAAGAAGAAACCGACGCCGGTCTTCATCAAGCAGCAGTAGCAGTTCAAAAACCGCCTACTTCACGTTTGATATTGAATCATCATCAAGCAGTTCCTGGACTTCCAGCAGCTCGAAAAGGTCTAACCGCCGATCAAGGCGTCCTGAGTATCCGGTAGCTGGCGCTCAGAACCAGCGAAACCGCGGAGTCAATGTGATCCAAAACTGTAATTGCGGTGGTTCACAAAACTCCAACCAGAATCCAGTGATGGGTGCGATGGACAACAATGGCTCTAACCAGCGGCCAATGCAGATTACTCAAAACTGCAATTGTGGACAACCTTCCAATGTAAGCCCGGAACAGACCCAGCGGCCGAGCTGCAGACGTTTCTGTGAGAACGTTTGCCGTTCGTTGTATGGCAAAGGCAGACAAAAATGCATTCAGGACTGTCTCGCCTGCAGAGGAAACCAGGGAAACACCATGGGGACTATGGATTACAATGATGATTGCGATTGGAGAACTCCAGGCCCCAGAGGCGATGTAATGGGTGTTCAAAGCGATATGAATGACGGCCATTACTGGGACTCTGATTATTAATTGAATCAACACAAAAATCCCTCTGTCTTTTAAAGGCAGCGGGATTTTTTAAAAGGATATTTTCTATCATCCGCGGGCATTCTTTTGTTATAACAAAATGGAGGTGGATACATAAATGAGAGCATTTGACCTGGCGCACCTGACAAATGAACAAAAAGCAAAATTGGATGCCATGGAGAAAGAATTGAATGTGGTCCTGATTGCCTGGGATCAAGCGGAACAAAAGGGGAATTCCCAGGAACAAATGAATTATGATATTTAATCAAAAAAATGGATAGTCCAATAAGTCTGTCTTTGAAGCTCTTGAAAGCGTTACTTTCCGTTCCATGATGCTCGCTTTTACCGGCGCGAGCGCCTACTTTCGCAGGGCGTGCGCTGAGCCCCACCGGCGCAAGCGCCTGTGTACCGGCGTAAACGCCTACCTTGTCTCACCTGTCACGCTTCCCCTGCAGGAGTCTCGCACCCTCCACTCCAAGTAACTATCAGTGAAGATGATGACGACACTCGACTATGCAAAAAAAGAGCTACCAGAAGTCAATTTACTCTCTGGATGGCTCTTTTTTAACAAGAAAAAACCACTGTTTGTACGTTTAATCCTTTGAACGATGCAAACAAAAAATTTTCTTTAAAAATCGCACGTACTTTCAACCGTGTGAATCAATTCCTTTAATAAGCCGATCGACGGCTCCAGAGCAAGGGAATAAAACCGCTGTGTTCCTTTTTGTTCGATGGTTACCAGCTGTGTGTCCCTCAGAATTTTCAAGTGATGAGAAATGGCTGGCCTTGAGAGCGTGGAATGCTCAGTAATTTCATTGACGGTTAAATGGTCTTCCTCCGCCAGCAATAATATAATATCCTGTCTTGCCGGATCACTTAATGCCTGCAAGAGCGGAATACAGGAACGAAAGACCTCAATCGCTTGCTGTCCCATAGTCCTCCCCCTCTGCTAAAATGGTTTTCATACATAAAATTATATTATAGAAGTATGATGGGTTGTTCAAGAATTATCGCGTTTTCTCTTGCACGCTCCGTACCGTAGCTGTTACCCATTTTCTTGGAACAAACCGGCTGGACTGGGCCAGCATCTTGTTTTTCATTCCTGGAATAACGACCGATTTTCCATCCATCAGCCCTTCGTATCCCAGCTTTGCCACTTTTTCCGCATCCATTACCCCGCTTTTGAACAGCTTGGAATCGCCCAGGTTTGCACGAGATTCAAATCCGGTTTTTGTAGGACCTGGACAAAGTGCAGTAACCGTTACACCGCTTCCCTTTAATTCATTCTCAAGTGCCTCGGAAAAGGATAAAACATATGCCTTTGTTGCATAGTAGACCGCCATCAATGGACCAGGCTGGAACGCCGCGGTTGAAGCCACATTTAGAATTTTACCTTTGTTCTTGCTTTTCATTTCCGGCAAAAATACCTTGCTCAAAGCAGTCAATGCTTTTATGTTAATATCGATCATCGACATTTCATCCTCC
Source organism: Fictibacillus fluitans (assembly GCF_030418125.1). Lineage (GTDB taxonomy): Bacteria > Bacillota > Bacilli > Bacillales > Fictibacillaceae > Fictibacillus_C > Fictibacillus_C fluitans. The sequence goes on from NZ_JAUHTR010000014.1 coordinate 54,403, forward strand.
AGATTGGTTTCTGAGAACTCACCATATAAGCCATATCCTGCATTGTTTACTAAAACATCTATGAAGATGTCATGCGCATGCAGTTCTTGATATAAGGAAGCGGCATTTTGCCAATTGCTTAAATCCACACTCTTCACCAGGCAATTGATCCCGAATTGGCCTTCTAGTTCAACGGCCAGCGCTTTCAGCTTCTCCTCGCTTCTGGCTGCCAGAACAAGATCATACCGGCCTCTTGCGAATTGTTTGGCCAGCTCAAGGCCGATCCCCGATGATGCCCCTGTGATCAAAACTCTATGCTTATTCATTTTTATACCTCCGAAATGTTTATTGTTTTAAACGTTTAAACTTATAAACGGATTGTAAATAATAAATGATGAACTGTCAAGCAGTAGGCAACAAAAAAAGCGCTGCAAGTATGCTGCGCTTATGAGGCTGCCTTGGAAACCCGGAACGTGACAGGCTTCATGGTTTTTTCAATTCTTTTCATAGTATATCCGTTGCTCTTTAGATAATCCAGCAGTCTGGGAAGACTTTCGAGCGTTTCTTGCCGTTCATGCATCAGAATAACAATCGGCTCCGAACGGCTTCCCATCTTTTTTAATTGGCTGATTGAATTTGCCACATATTGCGGACTTCGATAGGACCAGTCCATGCTATCAATCGTCCAGTCCCAGAGCTCATAGCCTTTTTCTTTGACCGCCCGCTGGTATTCCGGCTTCATGTATGGAGCGCTTCCGTATGGCGTTCGGATCAGTGCTGTTCGTTTACCGGTAATTTTTTGCAGTGCCCGGTTGGCTTGATCCATTTCCTGAACAACGGTTTCCTTTGAACGATAAATCTTTTTGGCATCATGGGAAACACCATGGAGCCCCAGACTGTGTCCTTCCCTGTCCATCCGTTTCACTTGATCCTGAAAACGCAGCATATTGGGTTCAAGCATAAAGAAGGTTGCTTTGACCTGATACTTATTGAGCACATCCATAATGCCGTCAGAAGTCCTTGAAGGACCATCATCAAAGGTCAGAAAAACGGTTTTCGGCTGGTATTTCGCTGTCGCCGGTTTCGTATGTACTGCCGTTGCGCCAACCGCTTTTTCTTTTGCATTTTTTTCTTTTTCAGGAGCTTTGCCAGTAGAATTATTTGAGCTTACTTTCTTTTCATGCTCTTTTTGCTGAGCCTTCTTTCCCTGCTGGTGTGCTTCTTTGGAGGCTCTCGCTCCCTTCACTTTTGGCTCGTATTTTTCGTTCTTAATCTTCTCGGTGTAATGTTTCTCTTCCGAAGTGGTAGCTTTAGTCTTATTGGCATGCCATGTACCAAATATAAAAACGAGACCAATCACAGCCAAAACCAATAGAATTGCAGCTTCTCTTTTTCCTGCATGTTTTCTTGCTTCCCCTATATAACCCTTCACCGTACCATCACCTTATCTTTACAATATACCCTCCAAGTATAACGGATTTATTGTAAAAAAAGGGAATAAATTAGGAAATTTTATGAAAAAATTACGAATTTTGTAGACAACCTTTGGTTCCCTTGCATTACTCTTGCTTATCTGGCGGCAAAAAGGAAAGCACCTCTTTTACGATGGCATTAATCTTGTCATCAATAAAGGCACCTCCATATTTATTTTTCGCTTTTTCAATTTCCTCTTGGACCTCTTTTTCAAAATTAATCAGCGGAATGTCATCCTCTGCTTCATTATAGAGATCAATCATGGCTTCAAGCCCCTCTTGCATACGATCAATAGCATCACTGTAGAGCTTCTTGCTCTTTTTATTCAGCTTCATGTCATCACCTGTTTTCATTATCTCCTTATTTTCCCGCCTAAATCCTATTTTATAGACAGGTACCCTTACAGATTGTTAACACACGTCATAAATTAGAGAGTGAAGCAACAGTCAATAATGATGAGAAAAAGGAGAGGTTGCATTATGTATTACGGCTATGGCTGCCACCGCCCGCAAGTCATTGTTCATCCAGCACAGTGTTGTGTTCAGCAGCATTATTATACGGAAGAGGTAATCCATGTTCATCCTGTACAAATTCAGCATGTGAATCACATCTGTTACCAGCATGTTCATGAGTATCCTGTTTCCCAATATGAAACTTGTGAGGTCCATCACCAGGATATCTCCTGTGGTCCACCTCCTTGCTGCTAAACCCGGTTTCAGCCTGCATGCTAATGAGCATGCAGGTTTTTTACATAATTCGGTTTGAAACTCGCTTCGAGGCATGATATATTGATTTCTGGATTATCAAGCCGTTTATTTTCAATATCATACACATGCAGCCAACCCATATGCGGTTGGTTTCTTTGCTTGAAATTTTTTATTTAGGGGGTTTTTTCAATGAACAGCACCGTAAAAGAGTTCACGCTTATAATTATTGGATCCTTTTTTTTCGCACTCGGCGTGAACTGCTTTGCTATACCGAATGAACTTGGAGAAGGCGGAGTCACCGGTGTCTCCATGATTTTATACTATCTTTTCTCCTGGTCACCCAGTTATACGAACTTTATCATGAATGGCATTTTATTAATGATTGGCTACCGACTGCTGAATAAGCGGGTAACAATTTATACCGTATTTTCCATTGTGTTTACTTCTGTGTTTCTTCACCTGACAGAAGGAGTGGGTTCACCTGTTGAGGATACAATTCTTGGCACCGTTTTTGCCGGAATCTTTATCGGAATTGGTCTCGGCCTGGTCCTTCGTTCAGGTGGAACCACAGGGGGTTCAACAATCCTGGCACGGATGGCCAACCAATATTTCGGCTGGAGTATCAGCGGATCCATGCTTGGCATCGACCTGTTGGTGGTCCTGAGCTCTTATTTTGTCATCGGTGCTCAAAATACAATGTATACGGTGATTTCCATTTATATTTCCACAAAGGTTCTTGATTATATTATTGAAGGTTTCGATACACGAAAAGCAGTGACCATTATCTCTCAGCATGCAGAGCAGATTGCCCAAAAAGTGAACCATGATATGGACCGGGGCGTGACGGTTTTTTCTGCCCATGGCAGCTATACGAAGGAGTCAAAGGAGATTTTGTACGTGGTCATCAATAAGCAGGAACTGTTTGAGCTGAAAAAGATTGTTCAAAAAATGGATGAAAAAGCATTCGTGGTCGTCCATGATGTCAGAGACGTATTCGGTGAAGGGTTTACGTTCCCCAAAACAGAAGCTTCATAACCAAAAAAGGTCTGCCGTTACGCCCAAAAAGGTTACGCCGGCAGGCCTTTTTATTTTTATACCAATGCCTGTTTCAGGACAAACTCCCTAATAGCATGAGCCACACCGTGCTCATCGTTCTCAAGTGTAGTGAAATGACAGATTTCCTTAATTTCAGACAGTGCGTTACCCATGGCAATTGCCGTACCCGATACTTTCATCATTGGCCAATCGTTCATATTGTCACCGATGGCAACTGTGTTCTCGGGTTGAACGCCGAAATGTTCAGCCATACCCATTATACCGTTGCCTTTGTTGGCTTTTTCATCGTTGATTTCAAGGTTATGTCCGGCAGAACTCGTAACTGACAATCCTTCAAACTGTTCAGCAAAAAGGGAAACCTCTTCCAGCTTTTTCTCAGAGTAGGAAAACGGAAGGATCTTATTCACGATAAGGTCTTCCGTCCATATGGACTGGTACGAATCAATGGAAATCTGGCCGAATTGCTTTAAATATCCTTGAGCCGCATCCCACAGTTCTCCCGCATTTAACTCCGGATTTGCTGACTTCGCCATATCAATCTCCACCTGAATCCCTTCCTGACCAAATTCAGGGGTATGGATCCCTTTATTAGTGTGAAGATGGTAAAAAACCTGAAGCTCCTCAAGCTTTGATAAAATCGAGGCGGCAGATTCCTTTTCTAGCGGGTGGTGATTCACAACCTCTCCATCGGCATAAAGGACAGCTCCGTTTGCGCCAATGACCGGGCACTCGACACCGGCTTCCTGAAGAAGATTCAGCACATCTTCCACTGCACGGCCCGTACAAATAGAAACGACATGCCCCAAATCCTGCGCTTCCTTAATAGCCTCTGCATTTTCCCTGCTGATTGAGCCCTTTTTATTCAACAATGTTCCATCCAAATCAATTGCAATTAACTTCATAACTTCCTCCTTTTAAAGTGCGATGGTTTCGATTTCATACTGATCGAGCTGCTTTTTAAGTTTTGGCTCGATTTCCTGATCGGTTACAAGGATATCAATTTTGTTCAACCCGCATACTTTTTGAAAATAGGTTCGGTTGAACTTTGAGTAATCTGCAAGCAATATAACCTGATCGGAGCGGTTGATCATTTCCTTCAGCAAAAATCCTTCCTCTTCAAAAGGAATAGTCAGGCCATCGGAAGAAATGCCGCAGGCTCCAAGAAACAATTTATTCACTTTAAAATCTGCTAAATGCTGTATGGTTCTCGATCCATAAATGGAGCGATGACTGTTATTGAGCAGCCCTCCAAGCAAATGAATGAATGTATCTTCTTTTTTGGATAAAATCCCTGCTATATCTATTGAATTCGTGACAACCACGTTGTCTTTTGTATGAATATATTCCGCCAAAAACTGAACGGTGGTAGAAGCATCCAATAATAGATGATCACCATCCTGGATCAGTCCTGCTGCATATTTCCCTATGCGCTTCTTTTCCTCCGAAGCTTTCTGCAAGCGCTGATCATAATCGGACACATCATGGAAAAGGGTCGGTGACTTTGCGCCGCCCCGCAAGCGGACAATCTTCCCGTCTTCCTCCAGTTTCACCAGATCACGCCGTGCTGTATCCCGTGAGACTTGGTTCATCTTGCAGATGGTTTCCATGTCCACTCTGTCATGCTCTTTTAAATAGTGCAGAATCGCTTCCATGCGCTCATCCTGATACATGCCTCTTTCACTCCCTTACTTAAGTGATTATAAGTAATATTAAGCAGTCATGCAATGAAATATGCAATTCTTTACAAAAAATAAGCAAAAGTAAGGATAGTCCTCACTTTTGCTTATTTAAAAACTTTTCGTTCCACTGTCTGGCTTCGGCAAGTGCTCTTTCATCTTTTAAGATGTCGCTGGGTGCATTCGCTGTTCCGATAATGTATCCGGCAAAGGAAACTCCCATAAAATCAAATATATATTGAAATTGCAGAATTAAAGGCAATGCCTTTATCCTCGGCTGATCCCCTCCACAAGTAATGACATAGGCCGTCTTTTGGCTCATTTCTTTTTTAAATTCAAAACGGTCATCCCGTAAGCTCTGGGACCACCGATCCACAAAATTTTTCATCAGTCCCGACATTCCGTACCAGTATACAGGTGTGGCAAAAATCAGTATATCATGCTCGAGCACAGTATCAATTACTGTCTCATAATCATCTGATACCGGGTGAAAGCCTCCTGCTGCATGCCTTAAGTCATCAATGGGTACGACCTGTTTTTCTTTTAAGATGATGGGTGTATAATCTATTCCTTTAAGCGCCAGCTCGGTTAACTGCTGTGTGTTTCCGTCCGCTCTTGAACTTCCGATAATTGCTGCGATCTTCATCATTTACCCCCTGTTATCTTTCTAAATGATCATAGCGCATTCTCTTTCTTTTTCCCACCAGCCTGTCTTTCGGCTAGCGAAAATGTTCCTTTTTTCTAAGCTTTTCTTTAAAGGCATGCCACGAATTTTTTGATCCGGAGTAGCTTCCAATCGCCGCATATCCGTAAAAAAAGCCCATAAACACCCCTGCAATAAAATGATGGCGGTGGCTGTACAAGATGGAAAGAAGAAGGCCGAGCAAAAGTGCAACCGAAGGTATTAATGCCTTTGGCACCGGCGCTGCCCATTTGATGAGCTGCGTCAGCACGAGAACCAGCGGTACAGCAAGCACTCCATCCCAAAAATTTGTATGTATAACTGGAAAAACTTCCATATGTATTCCTCTCTTTTAGCTGAGTTACTCACAGTATCGCCAAACCCGTGAACTTTTATAGATAAAAAAGAGGCAAAAACCCGCTGTTCCTTTTCGGAAACACATGGTTTTTGCCTCAATTCATTAAACGTTGAGCAAGCTGTCCACTTTTTGGATTAAATCCTTTAATTCTTCCTGAAAGGATTTCATCTTCTCCATCTTTTGCTGCAGCATCTTCTCCTGCTCTTTCAAACCAACCGCGATCTCTTCCAATTCCGACTGCTGAATGGTTGTGTCCTTTGTTGACTCGTATTGATCTTTATGTTCGAGCACCCGCTCTTTAATGCTTAAAAAATGCTGCAGCTCCTGAAGTGAAAAACCGAGCACTTCCTTTGCATCGACGACTCGTTTTAATTGTTTAACATCTTCATCTGTATACAGGCGAACTTGCCCGTCACTTCTCTCCGGAGGATGGATCAGCCCAATCTCCTCGTAATACCGGATGGCACGCTTTGTAATCCCTGTAATTTTTGCTGCTTCGTCAATTTTAATCCAATTCACCCCACTCACTCCCTTATAAAAATTATACCTTTACTATGACGCGAACGTCAAAGGTCCCGGTTAAAGAAGTGACACTCATGAAAAAACACAAAAAACCGCCACAGAAGCGGCGGCCGTTCACGTTTTAATGATTTCGTTTGGTCCATTGGCTGTCTGTCACTTGTTTTGCAATACCTTTACCTGCGGCATCCTTTGCTTTCACATCTTTTACATACCAGCCCCGGCCGTTAACACTGGCATCCGTTGTATACAAAAAGCGGACAAACTTTGTGCCGGCTGGCAAGGCTGTGGTTTCCTTCTTCCAGCCGCTGCTTTTTCCCGTAAAGGAAGAAGCTGTTTTCTGCCAGGTGACGCCGTCTGCTGATGCTTCTACCGTCCCATTGTCGCTTCCCTTTTCAATTTCAAACCATGTTTCAAAGCTTACAGTGGCGGCCGGTTTCTTCAATTCATAAACGAGCAGCCGGGAGAGTTTATCGCCATAGCCCGCGAACCAGGCTTTTTCATGATTAGGCAGAGAAACAGGGATCGCATCTGCCGCAGCACGCGCCACATCTCTTCGAACCGGATTAATCGATGGCATCGTTCGTGTTGGGTGTACACGGTTGGTCAATGTTAAGACAATGGTCTGGTTTTTAGGACTGATGACCATCGTTGTTCCTGTAAACCCGGTATGGCCAAGTGTGGTTGCGTCAGACAGCGCATCCATGTACCATCCCTGGTCCAATTCCCAGCCAAGCCCGTGAGAATCCGAAGGGAATTGAGGAAGCTGATTCTCTTCCAGTAATCTGACGGTTGAAGGCTTCAGAATCCTTGTGGAGCCATACTTTCCGTTTTGCAGGAACATGTGGGCAAAGGTGGCCAGATCATGTGCCGAGGAAAAGACGCCTGCATGCCCGGCCACTCCATCAAGTGACCATGCATTTTCATCGTGGACTTCTCCCCACACCATGCCCCTGTTGATATAAGGTTCATATTCTGTGGCAGCAATTCTTGGCTTTAAAAAAGCGGGTGGGTTATACATCGTGTCCTTCATCTTCAAAGGACCCGTTATCACTTCTTTCACATATTCATCAAGACGTTTGCCCGAAAGCCGTTCGACCAGCACCCCAAGGGTAATCATGTTCAAATCGCTGTATGTATAAGTGGTGCCTGGCGCGTTTTTCAGCGGGTAAGTCAGGATGATATGCAAGCGGTCTTCCCTGTTTGTCCCCATCTTATAGACCGGAATAAACGGCTCAAAACCCGAGGTATGTGTAAGGAGCTGGCGGATCGTCACCTTTTCTTTTCCGTTTTCATTAAATTCTGGGATATACTTGCCGACAGGATCATCGAGCTGAAATTCCCCTTGCTCGTACAGCTTCATAGCAGCCGTGGTGGTAAAAATCTTGCTGATGGATGCCAAATCGAATATCGTATCTTTTCTCATAGGAACCGGATGTTCCAGCTCTGTATACTTATCGTCCGTATACCGGGAAGCATAGCCATATGCATCCCATTTGGCGATGGATCCTTTTCTTGCGACCAAAACCACCCCGCCGGGGAACATCTTCGTCGCCATGGCATTATTCATAGTCGTGTCAATTGTGTTCAGTGCTTCAGGATAAAGACCCGCACTTCTTGGTGTTCCATTGTGGATTACAGGTGATGAGGAGCCAGGATAATTCCAGTCACCCGGCTTAAAATAGTTGACCGGGCTGCTTTGCACTTGTTTTCCCTGAGCGAAAGCCGGTGCACCTGCTGATAAAATCATACTCAGACCGACGATTGCCGCTGCCGGCTGTTTCCATTTTTTCATCATTTTCCCTCCATTTTCAGAAAATTCAATCCCTTAGTAAAGAGTAGCAACGATATACTGAAAAAGCCATGGAACCAATGTCCCATTCTTGTGCCGGCCCTTTCCTATCTTTTGGAAACTTCTTGTCAAAAAATCTAGTAAACTGTAATCATTACCAAACTTTTTTCCCCCTCATAAATTACCAAAGCATGACTATTGACCCTGTTTTTTTTTAGCTTTCCATACTATAATCTGAGAGTTATTATTTTCTGAATATAGTATAGGAGAAATGGAGGGTAGCTATGATCAGCTGGCTTAAACGAAGAAAAATGAATATCAAGACCCATTCATCACCTGACCTTGCTTCCCGCTCTTCAGTTGCAGCTCATCTGCAATCTGCATCCATTTCACCTGATAAGGAAATTGAACATTACAAAAGCAGACTTTTGCAATTTGGCATCAAAATTTGCGAGATGCCAAAGTTAACCCCCCATTCGAAGAAAACCAGACTCGATGCCTACGCCATTGCCTCTTACATAGCAAACAATACAGAACTTAAATCTCTTTTTCTTACAAAAAAAGGTCTGCCTGCATCCCAGCTATCAGAAGAATTTCCTGACAAGAGCTTTAAACGTTACACACCTTACATTATTGCTATCGCTCTCATTATTGTTGAAGACTATCATTATCTTAAAGGCTATTTGCCGGAATAGGAGGCCCTTACGATGACAAAAGGAATTGTGGTAGAAGTTAAACGGCACCACATCATCGTTCTATCTGAGGGCGGTGTTTTTCGCAAGGTAAAAAACAATGGACAGCCTTATGCGGTAGGAAGTGATATCCTCCTGCCCAATGAACCACAATCAAGGCCTTTGTTCAGTCTTCCGGTGTTCAACTGGAAATCAGCTACCGTGTTTACCTTTGCCATCCTCTTATTATTTTTTCAGCTCGCCCCCAACACTGGACAAGGGGTATATGCCTATGTGGGCATGGAGATGAATCCAAGCATCGAATTATCCATTGATGATGACATGCTCGTGCAACACATTACTGCCTATAATTCAGACGGTAAAAAACTGGTTGCTCTTCTTGAAGATTATCATGGACAGCCGCTTGAAAAAGTGACCGGGAAAATTTTCAAAATCTGCAGGGCCAAAGGGTTCATTAAGCCAGATCAGGAAGTTATTGTTACTACCACTCTGACGAAGGACGTCAGTAAAGAAACACAGCAAAAAATTGAGCAGAAAATCAATTCTCTGATGGAACAAAAAGCGTTGGAAAACAAAATTGACATGACTTCATTGATTATTTCCAACAAAGAAAGAAAACGGGCAAAGAAAAGCGGTCTTACCCCTGCTAAATATGCGATTTTCATGGCGGCAAAAGAAGCAGGAATCCCTATTACACAAACCGATATCAAGAAAAAAAGCATTCAGGAGCTGTCAGATACGGTTGGGCCGATCAGCGACCTGCTATCGACTACCCCTCTAGGAGAATATAAACATGTCTCTGTTTTTGTTCATAACGAACCTTCTCGGGATGGCATCGCGGAAACCTCACACCCGGTTTATGAGGATGATCCTGTCCTCATTCTGAGAGAGAATTCGGGCATAAAAAGCGACAAACCAACGGAAATGGCAGTTGACCAATCCGCGGCAAAGAAGGATGCAGAATGCAGCATGAGTAAACCAATTCCTGCTGCACCCGCTGCTCCAGCACAGCCCGGTCCCCCGGTACCTGCGAATAAAAGCAGCAATGAACGAAATTCAAAAAATCAGCCGGTCACCCTTCCCGTAATTGATGCAGTAAAAGCACCTGCTGCTGAGCCAGCAAAAACAAGTGCTCCTGCTGCTGAGCCGGTAAAGCAAAGTGCTCCTGTCGCGACGCCAGCACCGGTCCAAGAAAAGAAAACGGACAAACCAGCAGCACCTGCCAGTCAAGAATCAAAAGGATCTGGTACTGCAGTTATCTCAATTCCCAGGGAAACGGATAAAGAAGTAAAGACTTCTCTTCCACCTGTTTCAGTTCCAAAAGAAGAAAAGGCAAGCACCCCTTCTTCTTCCGTTTCAAAAGAAGAAACAAAACCCGCAAGCGCACCAGAACGTGAGGAAAGTAAGAATACAGATAGACCTAAAGCTCCGTCCGTGGAGATTGAAATAAAATTACCAGAAAAAGTTGAAGCTTCCGTACCGTCCCAAAACTCAAAAGAAACAGCTGTTGAGATGAATGAACCGCAGAAAGAAAGGACAGTTCCAGTCAGTGAAAAGCAAAAAGACACCTCTCTTTCAGAGGCATCTGAACCGGACTGTGGCGGTGTTAATCAAAATCAACAAGAAGCAGCGGAGGCTGAACCCGCTCCTGTACAGGAAGATACCCGTTCAGCCGTGGGACAGATAAATGAAGAACTTACTGCATCTTCAGCAAGCATTGACGATGCAGCATAAAAAAATCCTGTCTGAACACCTGTTCAGCAGGATTTTTTATTGAAGGCGGTGCAGCCGTTTCTTTAGATATTTATTTCTTTTCTTGATGAATGTATAAATGTATTCCGGCTCCTGATCGAATTTTGAAAGAGAGTAGTGCTTATAAGGATCCTTAACGATATGCGGTCTTATTGAAGAATAAAGCCGTTCAATTTTCCCCTCCATGGCTTCCAATGTGAAAGCTTCCTCGAGCAGCTGCTCCATGACCCGTTTGTACTGTTTCCGATAATTACTATGAAGCAGCAGGCGTGCCGTCAGCGTATTGTACCCATCAATGGGAACATACTTGTTCTCCATCACATCTCCATGAATATCCCTGCCCCATGTGGCATCGTAATCCCAGGGCATGATTTCAAACTGTCCGGTCTCCCCATGCTTGTAAAGAGAATAGTTATGGATAAAACCATCAAAATTCTGCGTGCAGACCGCTCCGCCAAGCCATCGAAAATAAGTTTCCAGATTCAGCAATGGTTCAATTTTTGCAGGAAACTCCTTATCCGAAGATGTTAGCACGCAATTCAGCAGCTTTCTCAAGTGCTGAAATGAATGATTGGGATCATACTTAATTTCATATCCTGAGGTAACGGACCGCTTCTGTTTGCCGGTTGTAGGATTGTACTTTGAGAAATTGGCATTTTCTGAAACAGCATAGTAGATACTGCCGTCAGGAAGCCCTCTTTTTTTAAAAAACAGCTGGTCGACCGACTCCAATTGGAGATAAACACCTTGATATAAGCTGTTGATGTACAATGTGACATGGCTTGCTTCCGGGGACAGTACTCCAATATCGCGAAAGAAATCAAGGGACAGCTTATTCCTCATTAGAGAAGGATCATTGTATTCAGCATTCATATGAATCCTTTTGGCCCCGGTAAACAGCCGCGAGGATGGAAAAACAAAATCATAGGACTTTTTTGGGAATTTGCGAATATGCGCCCCTCTGTATTTCACGGTTGTTTCATAGGACCCGTTTTCGGTTTTTAATCTCCCTTTAACCGGCTGGTTGGCCCATCTTCCCTTTTCTATTGACTTGGCCCCTTTAATTGGAACAGAGAGACGATACTCCGGCAATATACCTTTAGACATGATTCTTCAATCTCTCCTTAGGTTGATACTTATCTCTATGTTGAGAAGAAGGTAAGCGCCACAAATCAATGCTAAAAAGGGCCTCCTTTCTGTGACGTCTGTCCAAGCAGAAAGTGAAAACTCACGTACATTATATTTGAAAAGAAAGTATACTCCGTTCTTTTCATATTTTAGAGTATTGGAGGTCTACTCATGAGCGTATGGCATAATGATCCATCTGAAGAAAGCTCAAGCTCAAGTTCAAGTTCAAGCTCAAGTTCAAGTTCCAGCTCGAGCTCAAGTTCTAGCTCAAGTTCGAGAAGAAGCAGACGTTCCGGCAAAAGATCAGGAAAGCGTTCTGGAAAACGTTCTGGCCGTTCTGGCCGTTCTGGTCGTTCCGGCCGTTCTGGAAGAAGATCAAGACGATCAAGAAGAACCAGAAGATCCAGCAGTTCAAGCTCGAGCAGTTCAAGAAGAAGCGCTAAGCGTTCCGGTCGTTCCGGTCGTTCTGGTCGTTCTGGTCGTTCTGGTCGACGAAGAACAAGAAGAACACGCCGCACTCGAAGATCCAGCTAAGCAGGTAACCGAGTATTTTTTACAGATAGAGCCCAGGCTCTATCTGTTTTCATTTCATTTAGGCAAGCGTTGCTTTTCATGGAAAAAGGCGCTTGTACCAGCGCCGAATGATGGTTGTCTACATATATTTTTACTATGCAACAACAAAATCGAATCTACGGTTCTGAAAGGAGAACATGAATGTCTGATTTTAACATCAACTCAATGATTGGCAGAAGGATCAATGTCAATAAAGGAGGTCCCGAAGCCAAAGCTGGCCAATTGCTTCATTCAGGCTATAACTACATGGTTGTCGGAACAAACGAGGGAGTCGTCTATTATGCGGCGCGGCATTTAAGAAGTGTCGGAGAAGCTCTGCAAAACGACAACGGAGAGGCCAGTGAAACAGAGGGAGTATTCTGGGATTACCATACACCTAGCTGCTTTTCTGCCATTATGGACAACTTGATTGGACAAAATGTACAAATTAACCGCGGTGGCCCTGAATCCAGACAGGGAACCCTTATGTTAAGCACATATGATTATGTTGCACTTGATACCGAAAAGGAAGGCATTGTTTACTTCAATACCGACCATATAAAAAGTGTAAGCGTGGTTCAGGAGCAGGAAGAGGCAGCGGGTGATGAGGGAGATGCTGGTGGAAGCCGAACCGGCCGCGGTACTGGAAGAGGTACCGGGCGTGGTACAGGCAAAGGTGAAAGCCCTGTTACCGGACGCGGCACTGGAAGAGGTACCGGGCGTGGCACTGGCCGCGGTACGGGCAGAGGTGAAAGTCCTGTTACCGGACGCGGCACTGGAAGAGGTACCGGGCGTGGCACTGGCCGCGGTACGGGCAGAGGTGAAAGCCCTGTTACTACCGGACGCGGAACTGGAAGAGGTACTGGTCGCGGTACGGGGAGAGGCACCGGGCGTGCGACAGGTGGCACTGGAGGTTTCACAACTGGAAGACGCCAGGCTGGCGCTGCAATGGAACTGCCGCTGTACAGGGAATATGGGTTTAACCACCTGTTTGACCGCCTGACAAACAGAAGAGTGAAAATCAACCGCGGAGGTCCGGACGCCATTGAGGGTGTTTTAACCCAATATGCAGATGGCCATATTGTTGTCCTTGCCGACAATGTGCTTCACCGCATTATGCCAGATCACATTAAAAGCATTAGTGCTATGTAGTTTTACAGTTTACAAAAAAAGAAGCCGCTCTTGCCAGAGCAGCTTCTTTTGTTTGTTTTACTTCGTAAAATACCGGGCATAATGGTAATAAATTACCCAAGGATGTGCCTTATGAAATTTGAGGAGTTTATTTTTTCATATCTTCGTCTGCCGATGCTCATTCGGCTTTTCAGCATCATCGGATCCCTAATGATCTTGTTTGGCATCCTTATTCATTACATCGAGCCAGGCAGTTTCCCCACAGTATTTGAAGGAATTTACTGGGCGGTAATGACTGGTGCGACCGTTGGTTTTGGAGATTTTGTTCCCAAGACTTTTTACGGCCGTTTTGTGGCCATTATTCTGGTCTTTATTGGTGGTTCTTTTATCGCCTTTTTCACCGTTAATGCAGCCTCGGCTGTAATCAATGTTCAGAATAAGTTCAGAGAGGGAAAATTGATGTTTAAAGGAAGCGGACACCTCATTATTGTAGGTTGGAACGAACGTGCCAAACAAACCATTCTCACGCTGCAAAAGGAACAGAACGGCCAAAAAATTGTGCTTGTAGATGCTTCTCTTAATAAGAACCCCTTAAATGATGAGGGTGTGCTTTTCATAAAAGGCGATCCTTCTGCAGATGACACCTGGAAAAAAGCCCATCTTGCCAAAGCAAAAACCGTCCTCTTGACAGCAGACCAAAACTTGAAAGAATCTGAAGCGGACATGCATACCATTTTGTCCATCATTACAATAAAGGGAATAGATCCATCCATTCCGGTCATCGCTGAAATTTTAACTTCCGAACAGCTTAATAACAGTTTACGGGCAGGAGCAGATGAACTGATCAAAACCACTTCTCTGGCAGGAGAAACAATGGCCCAACTCTGTCACCGTTCATTAAAAAAAGAGTAAAGGCTTCCCTCTACTCCTGCAGTAACCTGCCTTCTACTTTTTCCACAAGTGTTTTTCCGATGTCAATCCATTTATCATCAATAGAAGCATCTGGATCCTGCGGTTCGGCAAACTGATTGAAACTCCCTCCTACAGCTCCTACATTGGCATGATCGTCGAGCCCGATCTGGTATTTATGCCCAAGCAAAAAAGGCTCTCCAAGCGTCACTAACGAACCTTGCTGATCAATCTCCTTTTCGTAGGCTGTAAAAGGAACTCTGACAAACGTATATCCCACCTCATCATCCAGCTTATAATCGAAATACCCATGATCATAATCCCAGTTACCACCGATCGTAAAGCCCATTTCTTTCAGCTTATCCTCGAGCTCATTGAAGGCAAATACTTCATTTTCCAGCTTGCTTTTCAATGGAATCATGGTTTCACTCCTTTTCTTTCAGTTCAGTTTATGTTTATCATCCCCAAAAGAAAGAAAATAAGCCCTGACAGAAATGAAAAAAGATGACCCCACTAGAGGTCATCTCATCATATTATAAGCGTTTTTCAAGTTCTTCTTTTTCTTTCTCAAAGCCAGGCTTGCCAAGCAGCGCAAACATATTCTTCTTGTATGCTTCCACTCCAGGCTGGTCGAAAGGATTTACTCCAAGAAGATATCCGCTGACCGCGCAGGCCTTTTCAAAGAAATACACCAGATAGCCAAAATGATATGGTGTTAATTCTGGAATAGTAACCACCAGGTTAGGCACGCCGCCATCGGTATGGGCAAGAAGCGTTCCCTGGAAGGCTTTATTATTTACAAAATCCATGGTTTCTCCTGCCAGGAAATTCAGCTTGTCGAGATTTTGATCGTCCTCTTCAATGGTAATTTCCTCACGTGGTGTCTCTACATTCAGCACAGTTTCGAAAAGATCGCGCCGTCCTTCCTGAACGTATTGGCCCATGGAGTGAAGATCAGTTGAAAAGTCAACGGACGCAGGATAAATACCTTTATTGTCCTTGCCTTCACTTTCGCCGTACAACTGTTTCCACCACTCAGATACATAGTGAAGACTTGGTTCGTAGTTCACCATAAGCTCAATGGTTTTCCCTTTGTTGTACAAAGCATTTCGGGCTGCTGCATATTGATACGCTTCATTTTCAGCAAGTTCAGGAGAAGAGTATGCCTTGCTGGCATCGGCAGCACCACTCATCATTTCTTCAATATTCACGCCGCTGACCGCAATTGGCAGAAGTCCAACAGCTGTCAGTACGGAATAACGTCCTCCAACATCGTCAGGAATCACAAAGCTTTCATAGCCTTCTTCGTCCGCCAATGTTTTCAAAGCGCCTTTTGCACGGTCTGTCGTTGCATAAATGCGTTTACGTGCTTCTTCTTTTCCATATTTCTCTTCTAACAATTTGCGGAAAATACGGAACGCAATCGCCGGTTCCGTTGTTGTTCCGGATTTTGAAATGACGTTTACGGATACATCCTTGCCTTCAATCAATTGAAGCAAGTCCTTCATATAAGTAGAAGAAATATTTTGTCCCGCAAAAATAACCTGTGGTGTTTTGCGATCTTCTTTTGAAAGCATGTTGTAGAATGAATGGTTCAGCATTTCAATCGCTGCCCTTGCTCCCAGGTACGAACCGCCAATTCCTATCACGATCAATACATCGGAATCATTTTTAATTTTCTCTGCGCTTTTTTGGATACGGGCAAATTCTTCTTTATCATACTCATTTGGAAGATCCACCCATCCTAAAAAGTCACTGCCTGCGCCTGTTTTATTATGGATTTGTTCGTGTGCCGCTTTAACCAATGCTGACAAATTCGTTACTTCATGGTCACCTAAAAAAGGTAAAGCTTTGCTGTAATCAAAACGTAGTTTGCTGGCCAATGTACACGCCTCCGTTTTTTTGTATTAGTCTTCTCTACTTTACAGAACTAAAAAGGACAAATCAAGAAAACCGTTAGAAAACGGCTCTCCTGATTTGCGTTTAAACGTAAAGAAGTTCAACTGTTACTTTCCCTATCCTTTACAGGGACATGCGTAAAATTTCAAGCACATCCTCTTTATTTAACTTTTTAAAGTTGCCAAACTCGCCATTTGCCATTGCTTTGTCAGCGATCAGGTCGAGCTTTGAGTCATCAATGTCATAATCCGCAAGACGGTTTGGGGCACCGATAGAAGTCCAGAACGAAGACAGCTTATCAATTCCTTCAAGGGCAACGTCACGGTCTGATTTTCCTTCAGCATCCACATTGAACACGCGGACAGCCAGTTGCTTCAAGCGGGCAGGATTTTCCTCCAAAACATGGCGAAGCAGATTCGGGAACAGGATAGCCAATCCGCCGGCATGAGGAATATCATAAACAGCAGATACTGCATGTTCCAGGTTATGGGTAGCCCAGTCACCTCGGACGCCCATTGCAATTGTTCCGTTCAGTGCCATTGTTCCGTTATAAAGAATGGTTTCGCGAAGATCATAGTTCTCAAGATCCTCCACCATTTTAGGAGCTGTTTCAATTACCGTTCTAAGAATGGATTCTGCAAACCGGTCCTGAAGAAGCGCGTTCTCTGTATGGTTGAGATACGTTTCAAGCACATGGGACATCATATCCACCATTCCATAAATGGTATGATCTTTCGGAACGGTGAATGTGTTTACAGGATCCAGGATTGAAAATTTAGGGAACACGAGTGGGCTTCCCCAGCCATATTTTTCATTGGTTTCCCAATTCGTAATAACTGATCCGGAGTTCATTTCAGAACCTGTTGCTGCAAGGGTAAGCACGGTGCCAAACGGAACTGCTTCCTTCGGCGTGCTTTTTTTTGTAACAAAATCCCAAACATCGCCATCATATTTTGCACCTGCAGCAATCGCTTTGGTGCAATCAATTACACTGCCGCCGCCTACTGCAAGAATGAAATCAACATTATTTTCTTTACAGATTTCTACACCTTTTTTCACAGTCGTTAATCGCGGGTTAGGCTCGACTCCTGAAAGTTCATGAACCTCAGCGCCCATTTTTTCCAGTTCGCTTGTTACCTGCTCATAAAGGCCGCTGCGCTTAATGCTTCCACCGCCATACACAAGCAAAACGTTCTTGCCATAAGGTTCCATTTCAGTGGAAAGCTGGCTGAGCTGTCCTTTTCCAAACACTAATCGTGTGGGGTTATAGTACGTAAATGAATTCATTTTTTTACCTCCCAGTATCCAATACTTCGTTAGTATTATCCATCATCGCGATTTTAAAAGTAAAGAAATCGGCTTGCGGGATAAATAATGTGAACAAACATTGAACAAGCTATTTAACAAAAGTTGCATAAAATACAAAAAAAGGTTTAGGGTTCTTGTTCAAGTGGAAATGTATAAATGTAACAGAAAGAAGTCATCCTATTTACTGCAATCTATTTCATTCCTAAGGAGGTAATACCATGAATGGATTACAACGTACAGCATTAGCGCTGGTCATCATTGGTGCAATCAACTGGGGTCTCGTCGGCTTCTTCCAATTCGATCTCGTGGCAGCCATTTTCGGCGGCCAGGATGCAGCTCTTGCCCGAATCGTTTATGGATTGGTTGGATTATCCGGTTTATATTGCCTGACTCTTCTTTTCAAACCATCTCATGAAGTTGAACGTGAAGACCGCGTTGAAACAAACCGCGTATAATTTGGAGCAATAAAAAAAGCTCTTCCCCTGAGGGAAGAGCTTTTTTTATTTATTTCTTAAGGCGTTTGTTAAGCTGAGCTTGACGGTCTGTAGACTCTTTCAACCATTCTTTAAGCTTTGCTTCTAGTGTGTTAAAGCCTTTGGAAGAATCTTGAGCCGCTTGCTTCTTTGGTGCCGGACGACGCTCTTTTTTAGGAGCTTGAGCTGGAGCTTCCTGAGTTTGACGGATGGAAAGAGAAATCTTTTTTGAATCCGCGTCAACAGAAAGAACTTTTACCTGTACGATATCCCCCACTTTTAATACGTCGTTAATGTCTTTAACAAAGCTATGAGAAACCTCAGAGATATGAACCAATCCCTGAACTTCGTCGTTTAAAGCGACGAAAGCACCAAACGGTTTAATTCCAGTTACTTTACCTTCAACGATGCTACCTACTTCAAAATTCATGAAAACACTCCTAACTATTTTTTAACCTATTAAGTATAACACACACGGGTAATAAAAGAAAACGAATGTAACAGGATAAAACCTACTGCCCATGCCCTAATTCAAGCAAATAGGGCATAAGTTTGAGTTTCACCTCATTCTCATACCCATATTTGGCGTTATTGGAAACTTTTTTCTTTATTAAACCAACCGTTCCGGATTCAGCAATGTTTCGGCCTCTTCTTTTGTAACATATCCTTTTTCAACGGCAATTTCCTTGACCGTCTTACCTGAGCTGAAGCTTTCCTTCGCCACTTCAGCAGCTTTTTCATAGCCTGTCTTCGGATTCAATGCGGTTGCAATGGCGAGACTCTGCTCCATCAATTCTTTAATCCGGTCTTCATTGGCTTCCAGGCCGCTTAAGCAGCGTTCAGTGAAGGTCCGCATCCCTGAAGAAAGAATCGTAATGGAATGAAGGAGGTTGAGTCCGATCACCGGCATCATAACGTTGATTTCCAGCTGGCTCCCGATTCCCGCAGTTGTCACACACGTATCATTGCCAATCACTTGGGCACAAATCATATATAAATTTTCCAGGATGACCGGATTTACCTTCCCTGGCATGATCGACGAACCCGGCTGGACAGCTGGCAGCTGGATTTCCGCAATACCGGTTCTCGGCCCCGAACTCAGCAATCGCAAGTCCGAAGAGATTTTGATGAGATGGATGGCCAATTCCTTTAAATGACTGCTGATCTGAATCGCTGCGCCGTTGTTCTGCATGAAACGGAAGCGGTCAGTTGGCTGGGCAAATGGAAGGCCCGTACGCTTCGCCACCTCGTTTATTGCCTTATCACTATATTCAGGATGCGCGTTTATTCCTGTACCGACGGCATTTCCTCCAAGGCCGATTTCAAACAGGAAGGGTTCGCTTTGCTTAAGCGCATCATGGACTTTTTGAAGACTTTCCGCATACCCTCCAAACGACTGGCCAAGCCTCATGGGCACAGCATCCTGCAGATGAGTACGGCCGGACCGGATGATGTTATGAAATTCTTCCTGTTTTTTTCTAAGAGCTGTGATGGTTTCTTCAAGGGCCGGATACAGTTTCACATAAAGTTCCTGTGCGGTGCTGATATTGATGGCTACATGAATCGTATCATTTGTGGATTGAGCCATGTTGACGTGGTCATTGGGATGGACTTTGCTCCAATCCCCTTTTTCGCCGCCTAGAAGCTCTGATGCACGGCTGGCGATGACCTCATTCGCATTCATGTTCTGTGAGGTACCCGCTCCCGCCTGATAAGCATCAACCACAAACTGATCGGTAAGCTTCCCGTCCATCACTTCCTCCGCTGCCTGAATAATGGCGTTTGCTTTTATTTTATCCAATTCCCCGCAGTCACGGTTTGCCGCTGCAGCACTCGCCTTAATAACTGCTTGTGCCTTTACAAAAGCAAAAGGAAGCCGCTGCCCGCTGATCGGGAAGTTTTCCACTGCCCGCTGGGTTTGAGCCCCATAATATGCCTCTTTTGGTACCTGAACTTCACCAAGAGTATCTTTCGCTGTTCTGTATTCCGTCATAATGCATCTCCTTTCTCACTTTACGGTTAAACCGCTTATCCTCATTTTCCTTTATTCCCTCTTTTTTCACATTTTATGGTTTATCTTTTTAACAGCTGTCCATACTGATAAGGCAGCATTCTATATCCCCTTTTTCTTTGCAGGCATGCCACCACATGCCTGCTTTTTTTTGTAAAAAACCTGGCTCGTCTGCTTCTTGTTGAAAAAAAAGAAGCCTCTATACATAGAGACTGCTTTCTAGCTTGATTCAATGGGTGCCAGCTTATCGCTTTCCTTATGTAAAGCGATGACCACAGCAGGTGATTTTTTTATTTTCCGGTGTTCTGTCCGGTATCCGGCCTTTTTCTGTTTCATGAAGGTCGCTTTTGAAATGGGACGGGGGCGGGACCACGAAATAGACTCCGGCTTTCGCCAGGAATCATGGGTAATCAGCTCGGTTTTGTAATAATAACAATTGCCGCTTAAGTATTCTTCACATATATATAATACGGTATGTTTGCTATGCATTCGCCGATCGCTCCATTTTTTTGATACATTATCCCCTTTTTCGCCAGCTTTATTCATGGAAAGAGCCTGAAGCTTGAGACTTCAAGCCCTTCACATTCCTTATCTGAAGAACCACCATAAACCTCCAAAGATAAGGAGAAGTATAAATATGATGATTAACACAGCCCAAACCCAGCCATAACCAAATCCATATCCGCCACCGCCGGCTACGCCATAGCCATAGCCGTAGCCATAGGCCGGAAAACCAGCACCATAAGGATATGCCATATTACAAACCTCCTTCATCTGTTACGTCTTCACACTAATAAAATATGTCAGACCAGGGTAAAGAGGAAGGGAGGCAAGTGCGGATTTTGTGCATGTTCGAGGAAATTATTTCTTTGGTAAAGAATTAAGGATGGGGTAAAGTAAATATGACGAATAGATGATGGAGGAATGCAATGGAAACGAAAAAAACACCGCTGCTTACTCCGGCATTTCGGAAAAAGCTAGGCGATGTCACCATACATTATGAAGATTTTCCCCCGCCGAATGCTGATGCGAAAATTTTAATCCTGATTCATGGATTTTTGTCTTCCACAATCAGCTTTCGCCAGTTGATTCCCTATTTGACCGATGAATACCACGTGGTGGCCATCGACCTGCCGGGATTTGGAAAAAGCGAAAAATCCAAGCACTATACGTATTCACTGGCCAATTACGGAAAGCTGGTATTATCGTTCATCAAGGAAATGGGCTGGTCCAAAGTAATGCTCGTCGGCCACTCGATGGGCGGACAGGTTGCTCTGCATGCCTCTCGCCAGGACGGAACACTCATCGACAAGCTGGTCCTTCTTGGCTGCTCCGGGTATATTAAACGGGCGGGAACACCCATCATATGCTGTTCCTATCTGCCTTTCTTTTCCTGGGGGTTAAAGCGGTGGGTATTAAAAAAGGATATAAGAAATGATCTGAGCGGCGTCCTTCATAATATGAACCTGGTCACTGATGAATTGATCAGAGATTACAGGGAGCAGTTTTTGGAAGAAGGGTTCTTCGACAGTTTGATCCGGCTGCTCAGGCACCGTGAAGGGGATTTAAAGCCGTTTGAACTCAATTCCATTCAACATCCTATACTGCTTATTCATGGTGATGATGACCGGGTGATTCCGCTCTCGACAGGGAAACGGCTAAACAGTGATTTGAAAAATTCCAGGCTGATCGTTTACAAAGATACGGGACACTTGATCATGGAAGAGAAACCGAAAGAGCTGGCACGGGATATAAAAAACTTCATTGCACAGCCACAAAAAAAAGAAGCGATCCAGACTCCGGTCTAGGATCGCTTCTTTGATCATTTATTGATTTTCTCTGCTTCTCATCATCTGCTGCCACACAGAACCGGCCGCTTCTTCTCCGCTTTGAATTCGCTCGAGCGCGATTTTTGCCTGGAGCCGAACCTCAAATTCGGGATCGTCCTCCGCTGATTTTAAAGCGGGAACTGCGGTTTCATCTCCTGCTTCAAAAAGGAAGCGGGCCGCCCGCCAGCGAACGAGTTTATTTTTATCCTCCAAAGCTTCACACATGGCAGGAATCGCTTTTGGGTTGCCCAAATCTGACAGACAGTCTCCTGCTGTTCGTCTTACCGCAACGTTCTTGTCCTTTAACCCGGCATATAACAGGGGAAGAACCGCTTCGTCTTCAATCATGCCAAGATATACGACTGCCAATCTTCGTATGGAAGGCTTTGGATCCTTCAGCGCCTGTTTCAGCACCATAATATCATCCACGGTAGGATTCATGCGTTCAAGAGCAGCATACCGTGTCTGCCAGTCTTCATCCCGCATCTTTTCAGCTACCTCAGTGGAAGTAACGGTTTCCTCTGCAGCTTTTTTTCCTTCTTCACTGTGAAACGCCTGCTCTACAAGCTTTTGTACACGCTCTTCGTCATAAGCAGCCGATATTTCATCCACTACTTCCTGGCCGATTTGCTCAAAGGTACCGTATCGCACCCCTTGTTCTTCCCACTTTCGCTCCATAACAAGGTTATCTGACGCTTTCTGAGCTTCAAGTGCAGCCTTCATAAATCGCTCAGGCAAGCCGGCACGGCGTTCTTCCTTCTCTGTTTTCAGTTTCACCTGCATCGGCAATCCCCGGAACATTTGAATCAGCACAGTAATTTCGAGATACTCTTCGTCCTTTTTCTCACCCGTATTATCCTGTTCAGTGGTGGCTTCAGAATCTCCAAATACTTCGCGCACGCCTGCAAGTACGTCCTCCCAATCCGCGCGCGGATGGCGGTCGAGCGCGATAAAGTCTGCCACATGATATACGCTTTTGACCCCTTCCACACCGAAGATTTCTTTAATGTAATCCGGTGCGCCCTCCAGGTTATCCTTTGTATAGTTGTACCTTTCGTTTCCCGGCAGGCTTTCATCCATATTTATTTTCATGGAGTTCGGACTCGGCGTTGGTTCTATGCCTTTGATTTTCATGCTTTCACTCCTTCAGATCAATTTCTGTTGTGTAATAAAATTCAGCATTTTCTTTTTTTCGTTATCTGTGAACTTATAGTCACTGTCTACCCCTTCATCATGCACAATAAAATCCTGTACCTCGCCGTCCAGATCAAACACAACCAGGGCGCTCGGGTCGATCAGATCAGCCGGCAGAATAGTGTCTTTTGAGAATTCGAAGTTAAGATACACATTGATCCAGTGTCCGCTTGTCATGACTTCGGGATAAAATGCGGTAAAATCCGCTTCGAAGTAATTTTGAAATCCATACTTGTACATAACGTTCCCCCGTATGACATATTGCTCCCTACTATTATAAACAAACCCTGTACAGGAAACAAAGGTGGCGGGTTCCATTGGAGTGGTTGTTTTCTAATATCCATTTAAAGAGAAAAAGACACCAGCGCATAATGCACGAGTGTCCGGAAAGGGTCTACCGACTTAATACCGCACGCACGGGACTGCCATCAGCTTCTTTTAAAGGAAGAGGCAGTGCCATAAGATGGTATTTTCCCGGTTCGATATCGTCGAGCACAAGCCCTTCGAGAATATGAATTCCTTTGCTGTGCAGCGCATGGTGAGCTGACAGCTCTTTGCTGTCAAGGGGATCCACTGAAGGAACATCTACTCCAATCAATCGGACTCCATTTTCGAATAAATAAGCAGCAAGAGACTCATGAAGACAAGTGATGATTGACGGAAACACACTCCGATCCTTCCATGAACCGGTTTTAAGCAGCACCCTCTGGATTCCCTCAAGACTTACATCTTTCAGATCATCCGGTCTTATACATTCTCTCCCGCTGACATCGACAACAAGCGCCGTTCCGGCATACAAATCAAGGTCTAACTCCAATACTCTCTCCCCATTACTGTCAAAATGGAAAGGGGCATCTATGTGAGTGCCTGTATGGGTGCTCATGGTAACTTGACCAACATTTACAGAGCCTGATTCTTCTTTCGTCCATGTCAGTTCATATGCAAATAATGTATCACCGGGCCATATGGGAATGGTTGAACTTAGTGGCATGGAAACATCAATCAGCTTTCCCATTATGCAATCACCTCCCGGACATTTGGGTATTTCTCATATTGCTTTTCACCCATGATTTTCTTCAAACGAGCGACAGTGTCATGCACATCCTGGAATGAAACGTAAAGAGGAACGGGAGCCAGCCGGATGACGTTCGGCGCCCGGAAATCCGGTACAACTTGATTTTCTTTTAATGCTTTGCAAATTCTTGCTGCTTCAGGATGTTCAAGGCATACATGTCCCCCGCGGCGATTATCTTCCCTCGGATTGCCTATGTGAAAACCAAAGGAAGACAGCTCCGATTCAATCAATTCCATCAAATAACGGGTAAGCTGAAGCGACTTTTCCCTCAACCGCGCCATTCCTGCTTCCGCAAAAAGGTCAAGTGACCCAATCAATGGGGCTGTGCTCAATACATGGGGCGTTCCCATCTGGTAAGCGCCCGATGTATCCGCGGGCACAAATTCATGGGACATATCAAACTGCTTTTCTTTGTTTGAACCAAACCATCCGGTAAGACCCGGAACGGTTTTGAAATGCTTACGGTTCACATAGAGTCCGGCAACACTGCCCGGACCTCCGTTTAAATACTTGTAGTTGCACCAAAAAGCGAAGTCCACCTCCCAATCCGAAAGTTGATGGGGCACGGCACCGATGGAATGACATAAATCAAACCCGATCAAAATCCCTCTCTTGTGCGCCTCTGCCGTCAGCCGCTGCATATCCAGCAGTTGTCCGCTCCGGTAAAGTACAGAAGGAAGCACAATGAGAGCTACCTCCTCTGTCATGGCGGAGATAACGTCCTCTTCTTCTATCAGTCTGCCATCCCGGCTTTTTACAGATAATAAATGGGCAGCAGGATTTAAGCCTTTTAACTGGAGCTGGCTTTTCAACGCATATATGTCCGATGGAAATGTCAATTCATCCGCCAAGATTTTCGTTTTGGTGCCAGCGGGTTTAAAAAAGGTAGAGACGAGCTGATGAAGATTTCCTGTTGTCGAGCCAGTAACGATCACTTCATCTGAATGAGCACCAATTAACGGTGCCATCTTCCCTCCGAGTTGCTCACTTAGCGTAAACCAGGGATGCTGCCCTGCCGTCCAGCCATCAATACCGAAATTTTTCCAATCATTTAATACTTCCGTTAGTGTTTTCTCTGCATTTTTTGACAAAATTCCTAAAGAGTTACCGTCCATATACAGGAGATCTTTTTTCACATAAAAATTCTCTTTAAAGTGCTTAAGTTCGTCTTTTCCATCCATTTCAGACCAATATTCTTGTGTCATTGGTTATACGCCCCCTTTTTCTTTTCTTCTTCTATCTTAAACAATTAACTTCCTCTACTCAATGCAACCGCTTTCTTTTCAAATATTACAATTTCGTGACAGTCAAATTACGACATAATTCCTAAGATACACGAATTATAATAGTTACTATGAAAAACGAACTACTTTTTGGAGAATATTGTAGAAAAAGTAAAGCTTGTTGACCAATTAAAATAACCTTCTTTTAACTACCTGATTAACAGCGATTTATGAAAAAAATCCAGTATGGGAGGAATTGATGATGAATAGGAAAGAACACTTGGACCAAGAGTGGGTTAATTTAATTCTGCAAGCTAAAAAAATGGGAATAAGTATTGAAGAAGTCCGTACATACCTGCATAAGGGCTATGCCATGCCTCCTATAAATCCCCGAATAAAAGCGACATCCTTGTGATGCCGCTTTCGTTCTATTTACATGATACAGACCTTAATTGTATAATATAATCAAATTAGTAGTAAAAAAGAGGGATAATAGTGATTGGTGAACTTGTAAAAAAGTATCGAAAAGAAAAAGGCCTCTCTTTATCGGCGTTAGCGGAACGAGCAGGTATCGCCAAGTCCTATCTCAGCTCTCTGGAACGAAACATCCAAACCAACCCATCTGTGCAATTGTTGGAAAAATTATCAGCTGTACTTGATATTCCAGTAGAGAAGCTTTTGAATGAAAAATCAGAAGTCAATGAGAGTGAACTTGATCATGAATGGGCGGATCTTGTAAAGGAAGCCATGGATTCAGGAGTCAGCAAGGATCAGTTTAAAGAATTCCTTGAATTTAATAAATGGAGAAATACGCAAAATTAAGCCGACATTGGTACATGTCGGCTTGTTTATATAGCTTTATTTATTTTCATAGTGTTTATAATAAGCGGCTGCCAGCCGTCTTTTATTCTGAAGTTAATAGAGTTTCCGCCTGGTAAATTCGAAAGGGGCATATCATTATAGCAATTTTCCCTTATGGATACAGTTTCACTCCGGTACATTCCTTTTATAACGAATCATCGTTCATACCCTTGTTCTTGATTTTCCAGCTTTCATAGGCTAAAAATTCTCTTATTTCCTCACGCTCAATGCCGATTTCCTTCGCTTGTACGATCAATTCCACCCAACCGTGATCCAGGGTATATTCATTGTTATTCACTAATTTTTCCACCGGTACCTCCAAGGCTCTGGCAACTTTCATAATCATTTGCGCAGATGGATTTGTTTTATGGTTTTCAATACTGCTGACATACCCTTTGGATACGCCTGAGCGTTCAGCCAATTTAGTGATGCTCCATCCTTTTTTTTGCCGCATTTGTTTGATTTGTTTTCCGATGAAATTTTCCAAGTCTTTGTCTTCCTTTGCTGAAACTAAAAAGCTTCTAGCCTTTTTCTCTGGTTGTAAAAAAGGAAAGGTGAGAATAAGATTCCCACCTTTGCCTTAATCCTTACTTCGCTTCTCCAGCACCTTGTTGTGCGTTGAATGTCCATTTCAAGGATAAAGAATCTCCCTGGAATTTGTTTTGGTCCTGGCCATTATCTACAAATGTAAACATAACAAGCATTTCATCGCTATCTCCTGCTTTAAGGCCTTTTTTCTCGCCCATCCATCCTTTGGCAACCGCATCAGGATTTTTCATATCTTTAAGATCAGCAAGCGTTGTGCTGTAAATTACATCATTGTCTTTGTCAGAGTTGTAGAGGAAATCAACCTGGATATGCTTCCCGAAATCTTCGCCAGCATTATCGCCTTTAGCATCGGTTACTGTGTAGTCTGTATCCAAAAGAATTTTCTTAACATCAAGAGTTCCGTCATTCTTCAAGTCGAATGAACGAAGGACATAATCTCCTGGCTTAAGATTCGAAACGTCAACAATGGTTGATGGATCTGTATTGATATCCAGTGTTCCTGCAGCAAATGTGCTGGAAGCTTCTGCAGAGTCACTGAAATACGCGTATGTACCTCCACCGATTAAAGACAGCCCCAAAGCTGCTGATGCCACACCTAGTCCTAATTTCTTTTTCAAACTCATTTCTATTCCTCCCTCTCCCATGTAAATGGGAATATGATCATTTTTTATATTGAACCTGCAAAGATAATCAGTGCAGTGAACAATCTTACGCTAGAGAGTACTTTCTTTCTTTGAAATTTCGACTTCCCGGATGGCTTTCCAGATCGTGATGACTGAGTAAATGAGCAAGAGAATTCCAGGGACAATCATAAGTAACATGGTTCCTTTTTTGGATTGGGCAAATTCCATACCATAACCGATATACGGGATGGTAAAGCCGTTATACTGGGCGACAACATTGGCTGCCAGAACCGGCTCGGGATCCGGTGCGTTGTTATTGTCCCCTTTGGTAACATATCTGACATTGTCACCCTTGCCCTCCACCTTATAAATGCGGTGGGTAATCAATTTATGTTCAGAAGCCTTAAAGGTGATCACATCCCCTTTTTGAAAACGGGTCAAGTCTCCACCAGGCTTTACTGCTATGATTGAACCGGTTTGAATATCAGGCTCCATGGATCCGGATAAGACCGTTTTCAGCTGATACCCGTTGAAAGCGGGTTCTCCGCCGGAAGCTTTCGTTGAAATAACAACGAACAACATAAATAGCAAGGTAACAAAAAGGACACCTGTAATTAAATTACTGATCCACTTTCCCAAAGTTGCCATAAGCTGTACCACTCCTTATTAAAGGAATAAAGTCGGGATGATTACTGTTCTTCCGACGCTTTACTCCCTGTTGATGGGTCTTGCTTCACTTCTTCCTGCTTTTGCTCTTTAGCCTGGGCAGATTGGCTGGAATCGTCTTGATTAGTGGTTTCATCTGTTTTCTTATCAGGTTGATCATCTGTTGCTTTCTCTGGCGTTGATTCAGGCTTTTCGGCAGGTGGCCTTGTTTCCGGATCCGGTTTGGCAGGCGGTTTTGTTTCGGTTTTGGTTTCAGGCTGCTTCTGTGCTGGGACTGCCGGTTTAACGGGTTGCTTTTTGTCAGCCTGAGCCTGTTCCTTATCTTCTTTTGGTTTTGCAGGCTCAATCTTTTCATCCTGCTTTTTGTCTTTACTGTCCTCTTTCTTGTCAGCAGGTTTATCGCCATCCTCACAGGAGGCTTCTTTGCCGCTTGGAGAAGAAGACTTGATACATTCTGTTGATGGATCTGTCACTTTTGCTGTGATTGTCCCGGTAACGACTTCCTTATCACTGTAGGAAGCGTTTGTAGGCGAATATAGATTTATAAATGCAAAAAAGATAATATAACAAATAATTGACAGTTTTATAGTCAACCGCATGAACCAACTGCGGTATGGAGAACGTTTGATGTTCATCTTCCTCCTTACAAACAAATTGTATAATCTACCGTTCTCTACTAAGAACAACTTTCTTACTTAGTATGTCATGTTTTATTAGGAGAAGAAAACACTATTTTTCGGGGTAATTGTTCTTTTTAGCAGACAAAATTTCCATTTTTCTCTATTTATCGTGATTTATCGCAATTTTTCGTAAAATTCGCCATAATTAGCGTTCATTTTATAGAACAATTGATAAATTAATCTTGATATTTATACTGAATCGCCTACTATGTAGGTAGGAGGAGAACGTATAATGAAAAAAACAGCGATTTTTGCAGGAATTGCCGTGCTCATTTTGGTGGCTATTTTTTTGCCGTTTTACTCAAATAAAACAATAGCGCCTTCAAAAGAAGAGAACGTAAAAACAAGTGACCATAATACCAACGGCAACACTAAGAAAGCGCCCGGGCAGCCAGAAAAGCCAAGAACCATCACTCATGAGGCAACCCTTGGAGCAGTCGGCGATATTCTGATTCATGACCGTGTCTACAATAAAGCAAAAACAAAGAACGGTTCTTATGATTTCAATCCAATGCTAAAAGAGGTTAAACCTTATCTGGGAAAACCCGATATAACCGTGGCGAATCAGGAAACGATGATTGGCGGGGAAAAAATAGGGTTATCTTCTTATCCTTCCTTTAATTCACCAAAGGAAGTAGGAGACGCGTTGAAGGAAAATGGTGTCGACCTGGTCACTTTGGCCAATAACCACACCCTGGACCGTGGGGAGAAGGCAATCCTCAGTGCTATTGAGCATTGGAACAAAATCGACATGCCCTACACCGGATCCTTTAAATCCGCTGAGGATCAAAAAACCATCCGGACCTTAAAACAAAATGATATTACGTTTTCATTCTTGAGCTTCACGTTCGGCACGAACGGAATTCCTGTTCCCAAGGATAAGCCCTATCTTGTCAATTTGATTGATGAAGCCAAAATAAAAGAAGGAATCCAACAGGCAGAAAAGATATCAGATGTTGTGGTCCTTAGTTTACACTTCGGCAATGAATATGAACGGATGCCCAATGAGGAACAAAAGAAGTTAACCCGTATGGCCGCCAATGCAGGAGCGGATATTATTATCGGCCATCATCCTCATGTCCTGCAGCCTGTGACCTGGATCAAGAAAAGGAACGGGGAACGTACCTTTGTTGCTTATTCACTTGGCAACTTCTTTTCAGGACAAACCGGTCCCTATAAAAATATTGGAGGCATAATGGAGATTTCTGTGAAGAAAACGGTAACAGGCAACAACGAGAAGATTACATTGGAGAAGCCTTCCTTTTTACCGACCTGGGTTGATCCTTCCTGGCATGTACATCCAATGGAGCAGGTTCCTTCCCAGCAAAAGAAATACGAAGAAATCAAAAAACACATGAACCAATATGTACCCGAACTGCAATTTTCACTTTAATACAGATTATAAAAAAGAGGTCCCGGCATGTGCCGGGGCCTCTTTTTTATGCTTCACCTTTTGATTTAGGGCTTTGGGTATCACGTGTTGGCAGTTCATCCACAAACTTGTCATCAGAAAATTCGATATCGGTCATACTTTCTGTCGGAGTGTGATTATTTTTTGCTGCTGCGTCCTTAGACTGTTTTCGTTTAGCCATGATTCATTCCTCCTCAATCATTTTATCTATAGTCTGTGAAAAAAGTGGACATCTGATTCCAAAAGAAAAAGCATTCCGGTTTGGAATGCTAATCACCTATGGCTCTACTGACACAATGGTCGCAAATGGATATTTCTTTTTCTTCCCAGCTCAAAAGCTCGTTGTTGCAAACCATGCAGCATTCCGACTGGGCATTAAGATGTTCGGCCGTCTGATTTTGTTCATTATTTACGAAATCCATGGCACCTGCCTCCTTCTCTCGTAGTATATTCAAAAAAGAAGACTGCTATTTCTTTAATATTGTTAGATATTTCTGACAAAATTCCTTCTTCCTTTTTATTTAAATTTTCATTTCATTATCACTTTATGAAAGCGTTTTCTTTAAATGAATTATAAAAGATTTATTCCTCATTAAACAAGTAGGAAGATTTTAGGTTTTTGTTTACTATTTTTAGGAAGCAAAAAGAAGCAGCCATAAATGTTGCTGCTCCTTCTACTATTAGCAATACAGTGCTGTATGTTTTTATAAAAGTATACAGTCAGTCCCAGCTAAAGCGCTCTTCTTTCCATGGGTCTCCATACATATGGTACCCATTTTTCTCCCAGAAACCCGGTGTTTCCATAGGCAGAAACTCAATGCCGCGGAGCCATTTGGCACTTTTCCAAAAATACAGATGCGGAACAACTGCCCTTAGCGGATAGCCATGTTCCGGTGTCAGGGATTCGCCATTATGTGTATGAGCGAGGAGACTGGTTTCCTTTAAGAAGTCCTCTAGCGGAAGATTTGTCGTCCATCCTTCTTCAGCATGCAATAGAACGTATTTAGCAGATGGGTGAATTCCCACCTCTTTTACGACATCTTTAACCGCTACACCTTCCCAAACATTATCAAACTTTGACCAGCCGGTCACACAATGAATATCATTCTTTGACGAGGCTCGCGGCAAGGCAAGAAGATCCTCATACGTGAATGTCGCAGGGTTCTCTACCATTCCATATATTTTTAAATCCCATTCTGACAGATCTTTATAATTGGGAACATTCCCCACGTGAAGCACCGGCCATTTTGTGGTGACATTCTGATTGGGCGGCACCCGGTCATTATCTTTCTTTACTTTCGGTTTTCCAAAAAACATGTTCATTCCTCCATCAGAATTCATTTGTTAACCTTATATAAAATTTAAGTTGACAATAAGCACCACCCTGAATTACCATCAGGATAGATTAATAATTAACTTTTGGGGTGAACATTATGAAATTTAAAGCGAGCGATTTAACCCTTGCAGCCATGTTTGCAGCATTAATGGCCGTTGGGGCAAACATTACATCCTGGATACCTGCATTGGCTTTTGGGTCCGTGCCGATCACTCTTCAAACCTTCTTTTGTATCCTGGCAGGACTTCTTCTTGGGAGCCGTCTGGGTGCCGTATCAATGATTGTCTACATGCTGGTCGGACTTGCGGGTGCTCCTGTGTTTGCCAAGTTTTCAGGCGGTCCGTCCACCATCTTCAGTCCGTCATTCGGCTTTATTTTATCATATATTATTGCGGCTTATGCGGCAGGAATTGTACTAGAGAAAGCAAAAAAGCCAAGCTTTCCTGTTTTCCTTACTGCCTCATTTATCGGCTTGATTGTTAACTATGCTGTTGGAACAACCCTGCTTTATTTGGCGCTAACCAACTGGGCAGCCATCGATGGGGTAACCTACCTTGGCACATGGAAAGGGATGCTGATCTTCCTTCCAAAGGATATCTTATTGACGGCGGTCACCGCTGTAATTTCTCCGAGAATCTATAAAGCTGTCTCGAAAAATCGAAAAAACCGTTACAGCCATAACGCGGCTTAACAAAAAAGAGGTAAGCTCTACTAAGTAGAGTTTACCTCTTTTTCTACGCTATAACACCATTGCTGCGATAAATCCAAAAGCAATTAACGGAATATTGTAGTGCAGGAAAGTTGGGATACACGTATCCCAAATATGATTATGCTGCCCGTCCACATTCAAACCGGACGTCGGTCCCAGTGTGCTGTCAGAAGCGGGTGATCCTGCATCTCCAAGAGCAGCGGCTGTACCGATAAGAGCCGTTGTCGCCGCCACACTGAAGCCCAGCTCCATACATAAAGGGACAAAAATGGTTGTGATGATGGGAATGGTAGAAAAGGATGAACCGATTCCCATGGTTACCAAAAGGCCGATAACGAGCATCAGGATTGCGCCCAGCGCCTGGTTATTGCCAATGAACGCAGCACTTTCTTTCACCAGTGTTTCCACGTCTCCTGTTTTTCTCATGACTTCGGCAAATCCTGCAGCAGAAAGCATCACAAAACCGATAAATGACATCATCTTCATGCCTTCTGTTAACAGAAGATCTGAGCTTTTCACCTTAAAGCTGCCGCTGAAATAAAGTACGATAATCCCGCTGAGCGCTCCAAAAATCATTGAGTCTGTCAACAATTGAACCGCAAGTGTTGCGACAATCGAAAGACCTGCAACCATTAGGGAACGGGTCGTATACGGATGATCCTCCGTCACGACCGCGCCATCTGTTACCACGTAATCACGCGGTTTTCTGTACGTTATAAAAATAGCCGTTAGAAGTCCAACGATCATTCCGAGAGAAGGGATGGACATGACTTGCGGGATCAGATCCAGTTTCACATTCAATCCGCTGTCTTTCATGTTCGTCTGCAGCACCTCATGGAAAATGCTGCCGAATCCAACCGGAAACCACATATACGGTGTGATCAATCCAAAGGTAATGACCGTTGCCACCAATCTCCGGTCTACCTTCAGCTCATTTAAAATTTTAATAAGCGGCGGGATAAAAATAGGTATGATCGCAATATGAACCGGTATTACGTTTTGCGAAAAACAGGACAGCATCAAAATAATAATGATGATAAGAGCCTTGGAGAGAGATGCTCTCCGGTTTTCCCCTTTTTTTGTTACCAGTTTCAAAGCGGTTTTTACCATAACGTCCGGCAGACCGGTTTTTGAGAGCCCAACCGCAAAACTTCCCAGCATCGCATAGCTCAAAGCAACAACGGCATTTGATCCTAACCCATCGCTGAAAACACTAATGGTCTTCTCCAGCCCAAGACCGCCGATCAGTCCCCCGGCCAATGATCCAATAATCAAAGATAATACCACATGAATGCGAAATATGCTTAACAGCAGCATGATCGCTACTGCAATAACTACAGAATTCACTCTACTTCCCCCTGATGTTCAACAAAGCTGCACTTTATCTCACTAAATTACTAATGTATTAAACCTATAACAAATTAACATGAACCACAAGTGCTGTCAATGTAAAAGGTAGGAAAATTGTCGAACGATACCTTTTGACAAAAATATAAGAAGAAACATATATTATAACCAGTGGTTAGTAACCATTGGTTAGGAGAATGCGTATTGAGTTCTAAACATACACGGTCGGAAGAAACCAAGAAAAACATATTAAAGGCAGCAGGAAAGCTTTTTATGACACATGGGTATGAAAGTGTTACGATACGGCAAATTGCCAAAGAAGCGGGATGCTCACACACGGCCATCTACCTTTATTACAAAGATAAAGAATCGCTGCTGCATCAATTGGCCATGCCGCTGTTACAACAGCTTTCGGAGAAAATGAACAGTATAACTCATTCAAATGAAGTGGATGATTGGGCTAAATTAAAGGGAATGTGTTCCTCCTTTATTACATTCTGTCTTCAGCATAAGAGCATGTATTCCACTTTCATGACAGCAAATGCAACGAGAGTGGATGAGAAAGACCCAAAACTTCAGATCCATAATGTCAGAATCGAGCTTTTTCAGCTCCTCAGGCAAATGCTGCAGAATGCTCTTCGGCTTTCAGATGAAAAAAAATCGCTGAGTTTTGCACGAGCTCTTTTTTATAACTTGCACGGAATAATCAGTACCTATATTGAAAATAAGGAACCACTGGAAGATTTGACAGCACGCCTTTCATCTACATTTGATTTGAGTGTGGAGGCAATGCTTTTGGGGTTTCGGGAAATCATGAAACAAGGAGTGGAAAACGATGAAGGTTAACCAAATTTCTGAGCATATTTGGAGTTTAAAAACATGGATGCTTTTTCCTGTTCAGATTTGGATCGTAAAGGATGAATCGGGGCTTACTCTGGTAGATGCAGGAATTCCGCTAATGTCGAAGGGGATTTTAAAAACGGTCCAGGATCTGAATGCCGGACCCTTCAGCGTATTGTTCTTACCCACGGCCATTCAGACCATACAGGGTCCATCAATAAAGTTAGACAAATGCATTCGGTTCCCGTGTATGCCCATCCGGTTGAGTTACCTTACCTTGAAGGAGAGCTTCCGTATCCACGCCGCAAAAAAGCTGCGGAAACCGTTTCATCCGGCCTGACAGAGCCATTACCATCGAACAATGCCAGTGAATTATCCTCAATCGGCGGACTGAAACCGTATTTTACACCTGGACACTCTCCGGGCCATGTGGTTTTTTATCATGAAGTAGATCAGGTTTTACTTGCAGGAGATTTGTTCACATCGAAAAAAGGAAGGCTGAAAAAGCCCGTGCCGATGTTTACGGCTAACATGGAAGAAGCAGTGCAAAGCGCCGAAATTGTCAGCAGGCTCCGTCCGAAACGCTTGGAAGTATGCCACGGGAATAGTGTGTTCAATCCCGGAGAACAAATGGAAGCCTATCGAAAAAATAATTCATGATGGAGAATGAAGATGATCATTTTTAAACCGGTTTTGCTCGGTATGATGTTTCTTTCTGAACTAATTGTGCTTTATGCTTTTGGTTTATGGGGTTATCACCAAACAAATGGGTTTACAAAATATGTATTATGTTTCACAGTCCCTCTTATTATTGCAATGATTTGGGGACTTTTTCTTTCTCCTAAAGCCGCATACTTGCTACCTCCCTTTTGGAGGACAGTACTCCAGCTTCTGATATTCGCGGTCGGTGCAAGGGCACTTTATGTCACAGGCCTTTGCCTAAGCGCATGGATTTTTATCATTATTTCAAGCATAGGTCTGTTGCTCATCCGATTTTTTGAATTTTAGAAAAAAACCAGCCAAATAAGGCTGGTTATCTCTTTTTATTAATAAAAGCAAGCGCTCTTCCCCAAATTAGGGGGTGGGCAAAGCCATATTTTTTCATGGGTAGGC
Organism: Fictibacillus fluitans; assembly: GCF_030418125.1. Taxonomy (GTDB): domain Bacteria; phylum Bacillota; class Bacilli; order Bacillales; family Fictibacillaceae; genus Fictibacillus_C; species Fictibacillus_C fluitans. The sequence goes on from NZ_JAUHTR010000014.1 coordinate 89,956, forward strand.
TGTTTACAAGCCCGTTTGAAGAATTTGCTGGCCAGTTTAAAACATTTACTGGCGAGAATTGAAGATTTACTGGCCGAAATCAAAATTTTACTGGCCTGCTTTCAATGATGTTACCTAAAGATATACCGAAAAATAGCGACGATTGAAAACACGATAATCAAAATCGGTATAAGAAGGATGATACCCCAAGTAATTTGCGCTAAGACGGATTTTTTTTCGTTCATAATAAACCCCTTTACGGTGAAAACTTCTTGACCTTATTGTAAATGGAATTGTTCCTGTTGTCTAATAAGGCTCTTTTCTCCCTTCGATTCCTCCGTGCCAATAAGCCTATGAATTGTATAAAGCTAACTAATTAACTTGGTATAAATTTCCTATCCTTTCGACAAACGAGGGTTAAAACAGGTATACAGCAACCAAATATGGTATTTATTGAATAATCAAATAAATCAAAGAAAGAGGTTACTGTGCCTATGGTGAGAAAAAAGTCCTTTGTTTTACCCCTCTCTTTTTTTCTGCTGATGTCCGTTTCTGCTCCGGCGTATGCGGACCAGCCAGGTTTGAAAACCTTTCCCCAGCCTGTGGACAAGGAGTCTTGGAAGCTTCCCCGTGACATGACCTGGGGTGATTACCGGCCTGTGCCAGGGATTGACTGGCGAAATTCGGATGTTAAACCGGAAAGAGTGTTGAAAGGAGCTTTAATCATCGTTGATTTTCCGGATCGTGAATTTATGCTGAGCCAGCCTGAAGGCTCCGAAATTGCAGGAAACCCTATCAAAACAGGAAACATACCCCGCGATAAAATGGGACAGTTTTGGCTCGATTTTCTGAACAAACCCCAGGCGCTGAATAACTACAGAACGATCAATGAGTATTGGAGAGAAAACTCCTTCGGTAAATGGGCTGTTGATCTTGATGCTTTTGGTACATACCGCATGGATTCCAATGAATTTCAATATGGGCTGAATGAATTTAATCAGATGCAAAACATGCCTCCAGGTTTTTCAGGGAAAAACCTCCGCTCGGAAGCAATCCAGAAAGCACAGGCAGATATCGATGCATCCGGCGAAAAATATGATTTTAAATTCGTAGTGCACGCGGGCTATGATGAATCCGGAGTCTGGCAGGAGCTTGGTGAAATGATGTTCCAAAATCCTGAGAGTGTGACAGATGAATTCGGACCGCCTAATCCTGATATGCCTAATTCAGCTGTTACCCGCTATGTACCATGGACGTCCTGGTATGCGGCAAAAGGCATTTGGTCCAGTGCCGGAGGAGGAACGTCCATACAAGGGGAAAATGACGGTATGGGAACGTTCGCCCATGAATTCGGGCACATTATGTCCCTTGGCGATAACTACAACAATCCTTACGGGAAACCGGTATCCCGCTCGTATTCCGGCCCTTGGGAGCTGATGAGCCGGGGAAGCTTCAACGGCCCGGGTGGCCCGCACACCCGCTGGATGGTTCCGGGAACGCTTGGTGCATCGGCTCCATCCCACCATATGCTCAGAAACAAAATCAAACAAGGATTTCTGGCCGACGATCAGTATTTAAATGTGGACCGCGACGAGCTGGCGCAGACGGGACCCGTTTATGCCAACATATTAGCCCGCGAAGTGCCAAGTGGCAAGGAATTCAGGAGACAGGGCTTGTATGGCATCAACATTAAAATGGAAGATTTAACGCCGCCTAACTCGCTTGAAGATGACTGGCGCGCGGATATGCAGCGGGGAGCCAAATGGTACAACAACTATACACTTGAAGTTGTTGACCGTGTCGGCTATGACTCCTTTGTACCAGACTCCGGCGTATTGCTTGCCAAAACAAAAAATACAGAAGCTGCCCCAAATATCTGGGTGGTTGATTCCCACAAAGAGGACATAAATCAAACCGACTTTAAACGGCCGGACGGATCGACGGCGATGCTGTCCAAGGGAGATTTCCAGCAGCTTGCCGACTCCCTGTTCAAAGCAGGTACAGGTGACGGAGTGGTCAGTGAGTATGAGGATTCGTATAACCGACTGCATTTTTATATCCTGAAAAAGAAAACCGATGATCAGGGTGCCCTCACCTATCGTGTGGCTGTCAGAAACCTGGATGGTTCCGGACCGTACGAACGGGGAGTGAAAGCCCAAAGAGGAGCCTATCAGTTTGCTGCTCCAGGGCGCGTTGCCGTATATAATCACGTGGTGACCAACACGGGCGAAGCAAAAGATTTGATCCGCCTTCATGCCAAAACAGAAGCAGGCTGGGAGGTTCAGCTGCAAAACAACGTCATAGAATTAGCACCGGGGAAAAGCGTTCAGGTTCCCGTTTATGTTAAAATTCCAGATGGAAAAGACAACCCCAAGCCGACCAGACTTACGTTTACAAGTACATCCGAAACCGATCAAAGCCAAAGCTCCACCGTGGTCCAGACGGTTGCCCCGGGAAATAATAAATAGTAAAAAAAGAGCCCTTCATGAAAGCGAAGGGCCCTTTTTTACGTTTTTTGTGCTAAAAACTGCTTACCGTATTCTCCATGATGATGAATGGTCGCATGTTCAATCTGTACAGTGGTATGCTTCAATTTATACTTTTCTTTCAGCATTTCGTTAATGGCCAGAATGACACAAAACGGCTGTATATGCTCATTGATAAAAACGTGGGCTGTAAGTGAATGATGATCGGTTGTAACGGTCCAGAGGTGCAGCTCGTGGACATCCTCGACCCCTTCCACTTTCGCAATGTCAGCACGGATTTCTTCTAAGTCCAGTCCTTCAGGAACAGATTCCATCAAGATCATATACGACTCTTTTAAAATTTTAAAGCCGCCAGTAAAAATAATGGCCCCTACAATCAAACTGATCAGCGGATCAAAAAAGTAAAAATTGGTGAGTTTAATCAAAACTGCAGCCAGGATAACTCCGATGGAGCTGAGAAGGTCCCCGATAAAATGCCAGAGCGCGCTTTTTACGTTTAGATTCTCTTCTTCCTTCATGCTGCGGCTCAACACAATAGTGAGCACAATATTGACAACCAAACCAATGAACGCAATGATGAGCATTAATTGAAAGTTAATCGTTTCCGGATGGATAAAACGCTTAATGCCCTCGATAAAAATCCCTATAGCGATAACAGCAAGAGCCAGACCATTCAAGAAGGAAGCAATGATTTCAAAACGCAGAAAACCGAACGAAAATTTGGCGTTTGGCTGCCTGGTCGCAAGGTAAATGGCAAGCATGCTTAAACTTAACGCAAGCACGTCGGAAACCATGTGAGCTGAATCGGATAAAAGCGCCAGAGAGTTGGAGACCAAACCGCCGATTACTTCAACAATGGTGAAAAACAGGGTTAACAGCAAAGTGACCCACAGCGTCTTCTTTGACCGGCTTTGCACTTTTACGTGAGGGAGGTGGTGATAATCGTAATCAGCCATTAATGAGTCCCCTTTCTCTACTATTTTAAAATAATTACAAAATGATAATAATTATATTATAGTATAGCCTTTTCTGTACCGCAATCTTTTTCTTGCCCTTATTTTATGTAAAAAAGCATGACACGTGCCATGCTTTTTAATGGTAACTTCTATTCCATTGCCTGAAAATTCATCGCTAAGCCCGCCAATGTTCTTACCATAACGCCGGTAGCGCCTTTGGGACCGAGCGCCGAGGGTTTGGAGGAGTACGCCGTTCCTGCGATATCCAGGTGAACCCACGGGGTTTTCCCTGCGAATTCTCCCACAAAAAGACCCCCTGTGATGGCATGGCCCAGCCGTCCTGTGGAATTATTTAAATCTGCCACATCACTTGAGCGCAGCATTTCTCTAAAATGAGGATGGCTTGGCAGCTGCCATAGATATTCTCCCTCATGATCCGCTGAATTCCTCACCTGCTCAAAAAAATCTTCGTTATTGGTCACTGCACCCGTCGTAGTATCACCCAGAGCGACCACAACGCCTCCTGTCAGTGTCGCCACATCAACCAGATAATTGGCTCCCATTTCTTTAGCATACGTTATGGCATCTGCGAGGATCAGCCTTCCCTCGGCATCCGTATTTCTTACTTCAATCGTTTTACCGCTGAGCGAGGTAAAAACGTCTCCGGGTTTCATGGCTTTTCCATTTATCAGGTTTTCGCTTGAGGGAATAACAAAGAGGATATTGGTTTGCGGCTTCAGTTGTCCGACAATCTCCATGGCTCCCAGGACTGCGGCGCTGCCTCCCATATCGCTTTTCATTTCATGCATATTGGATGCCGGTTTGATTGAATACCCGCCAGAATCGAACGTAAGCCCTTTTCCAACCAGGGCCAGCACATGATCCCATGTGTCCCTCCCCTTATATTTAACCGTAATCAGCTTTGGCGGTTCATCCGATCCCTTTGAAACCGCCAGAAGTGCCCCCATACCGAGCCTTTCCATATCTTCCCGCTCAAGGATCTCATAATCCATTCTGTATTTCCTTGCAATTCCCAGGGCAGCTTGAGCCAAATCAGTGGGGGTCATCAGATTGCCTGGTGTATTGATAAGGTTTCTGGCCGTATTGATTCCTGTTCCAAAAGCATAACCGCTCGTAAGTCCTTTCTCCGTACCGCTGTCAGAACTATACACACTGATCTCTGTCAGCTTTTTGTCGCGCTCATTGGTCCGCTCTTTGTAGTTTTCAAACGCGTAGCTTGCCGCCGTGACGGCCTCAGCCAGTGCGTGTGCAAGTCGTTCAGGAGAAATCTTCTCATTTCCAAAGGTTTCCATAACCACAGCAGCTTTTTCCCGCTTTTCCCGGGTCAGCTGTCCCACCGCTCTTCCAAAAGCCTCTCTTATTGTTTCGTACTTGGCGTCATTACGGCGCCCAAGCCCGATAAAATAGATCCGCTTGGCCCCGATGATGCCAAAGGTATGAACCTTGGTTACAGCCTTTGCCTGTGTCAGTATATCTCCTTCACGCAGCAGCTGGGTAATATGGCCGTTAAACGCCTCATCAAGTTCGGCAGGAATGCCTTCCAATTTTTTATGATCTGCCCATAGGCCGACAAGCAGCGCTTCCTCTGTATCTGCTTTCCTCCAGTTTTCTTTTACCTTATACATGCAAATCCTCCTTTTTCGAGGTGTGTTAAAGTCAGTTTATTCTTCTTCCTTCTCTTTTAGTAGCAGGATCAGCTCTGGCAGGACCGGCAGCTTTTTCACTTCTTCAAAAGGAACCCTGTCAATCTGCTTTGGCATTCTCCTCAAACACTCTTCAACAAAATGATGAACCTGCTCCACATTCATTCCCCAATAAAAGGGTCGATAGTCGTTCAAATAATCATGGGCAGCCCTCATCATGGCTCTTGCTCCCTTTACATTTCCATATTCATAATGATAAACAGCCACTGACATCTGCAGCAGCCCCTTCAGGAAATAATTGCTCTTATCCGTCATCCACATTTCCTCGAGGAGATCATGGCAGGTATAATAATCTCCTTCGTTGAATGAAATAAAAAACTGATAGTATTCCATAGGATAGTTCATTTCCCCACCTGCTTTCATTTCTATCATACCAAATTGCTTCGGCATCACTTTATTTTTTCCCTTAAGAACAACAAGATTGCAGACAGGAAAAAAAGGGTAATATGAAATCATTAGAACAAACTTATCTCTATACATTGTAGAAAAAGGCTGCGAGGAGACGATCTATGGACCTGTTTTTTAATTTTCCTTTACTTGCTTCCTTATTAGGAATACTAATGGCTCAATTTTTGAAAATACCTATTACGTACCTGGAGACAAAACAAGTGAGATGGGATTTGTTTATCAGTACGGGGGGGATGCCAAGTTCACACTCTGCCGCAGTTACCGGGCTTGCAACTGGAGTTGCTCTTAGAGAAGGATTGGGCAGCTCAATATTCGCCGTAGCTTGCATGTTTGCCATCATTGTCATGTATGACGCCAAAGGTATACGGTGGCATGCAGGAGAACAAGCGGCCGTATTGAATAAGTTAGTAACTGATTTCCGAGAGCATGTGGAAATCAGCGAAGCACTGAAAAAAAACGACGTCAAAGAAAAGCACAAGCAATTAAAGGAGCTTCTTGGACATCAGCCTGACGAAGTGTTTTACGGCGCCTTGCTTGGAATTGTCCAAACACTGATTGTCTATTGGCTTTTCTTCGTTCTTTAAGGGGTGAAGATTATGAGATTAGTGTCTATTTGTCCGAGTAATACTGAGCTTGTTGATTATCTGGGATTAACGGAGCAGCTGGTGGCGGTTGATGACTTCTCCGACTGGCCGGAACGGGTTCGCACCCTGCCAAAATTGGGGCCGGATCTATCGATCAATATGGAGATGGTGGAAGAATTAAAGCCAGATCTTGTGATCGCTTCCCTAAGTGTTCCGGGAATGGAAAAAAACATTGCTGAGCTGGAGCGGCGCAACATTCCGCATGTCGTGTATAACCCAAACACGCTTGAAGATATTGCAGAGGACCTGAAAGACCTCGGCCGACGAACCGGTGTCGAAAAGCGTGCGGATTATCTTGTTTCTCAATATAAAGATTTGATAAATGAATATAAGACGTTCGCATCAAGTGTAAAAGAAAAGAAAAAGCTTTATTGGGAATGGTGGCCAAAGCCCGTATTCACACCCGGAAAGCAAAATTGGCTCACCCAGATCTCCCACCTGGCTGGGGCTGTTAATGTATTTGAAGATATAGAGCAGCCAAGTATCCAGACCACCTGGGAAGACGTGGTAAAACGCGATCCTGACGAGATTTGCATTGCGTGGGTCGGTGTAAGAAAACAAAAAGTTAAACCCGAAGTACTGGAAAAGCGTCCAGGCTGGTCAGACCTGCGGGCGGTTAAGGCAAATAAGGTACATATTCTGGAGGAGCACCTTTTTTGCCGGCCATCTCCCCGACTGCTCGACGGGCTGCAAAAGCTTCATCAAGTTTTATGGAAGCAAAAGCAGCCGACTCAAACGGCCAATTAACTAAAAAAAGCTTCAAGCCATCGAGCTTGAAGCTTTTCTAATACAATTGTTTACGGAAGCGCTGCATGGATTTTTGCTCGTTCCATATTTTCAGTTCCTTTTCGGTTACTCTCCCGGAACCTTTCTGTACGACATAAACACTTAAGGTCTTCTTGCCCCACTTTTGGTAAACGTCCTGTATGGTTTCAAAATACAAATCTATCTTTTTGCCTTTTATCGCTGAGCCCGTATCGGCAACCACCCCAAAACCATAACCGGGTATAAACAGAATCGTGCCGATCGGAAAGATGTCCGGATCCGCTGCGATTGTGGAATAAAGATCCCTCTTGACCCGCAGTCCTGATTTGGTGATACCGTAGGCAGGATGCGCCTTGCTTTTGCCGGTGGACTCCACGCCTGCGGTATAGCCTGTGGCCGTGACTTTGACCGATGGATAAGCTGAAACATCAAATTGATCCAATGCCGTGGTTTTCGGGGGAAATGTTTCGGCATTCACCTTAAACTCATGTCCCCATATGCCGGCAGTCTTCTCCATGGCTTGTGATAAAACGAGAATCGCTTTTGCCCCTGCACGCTCGAAGATATTTTTTTGCGGTTCCTGCAAGCTTGCAGTTGCATAGTGAGACACATCACCCGGCTTTACTCCTGATATGGAAGACAGGGTAGCAAGCATTGCCCACACCAGCAGCATTGTCATCATGAGCCTTTTGGCACTCTTTATGAAATAACGCAAACCCTCACTCCTCTCTTCACGTAGTATTTTCCAAGAGAAGTAAATTTTATACCGCAGGAAGACGCATAAAAAAAGAACCTTCCTGTACAAACAGAAGATTCTAAAACATTTGATATCCTCTTACCCGCAGCATACGGATGGCCATTCCGGACAGAAGAGCGCCAATCATTCCGCATGCCAGGATTGCAATATCAACGGCTTGTAAATGAATGAAATCCTGCCCCAGCTCGGAAAAGCTTTTCGCCGGGCTTGAGAAATATGTAAAGAATTTAACGTGATCTACAATCATTACAACGACAACGGGATAAATTACAGCCATTACCCAAGTCGCGCGCAATAGCATGTTTAAAAGGAAACCGATTCCAAAGAATAATACAATAAACAAAAGCATGGAAATAAACAACTGCGGTAAATACATTTCTTCACCCCCGTATTCAAAGCTAGTTTACTGAAACAAAGGGTTAAAGTCAATATAAGGATAATAAAAGAGGAGCATCAGGTAATCGCCTGATGCCCCTTCTTCTCTATTATGCGTCTCTTTTTTTTCCGCTGCCACAGCACTCTTCACAAGTCTCAGAGCCACCTAATAATAGTTGGAAATAGCCTTTTCCCTCACAATATTGGCACTTCTCTTGTGTTTTTGTACGTGTTGATGTTGTCATTAGACGGCACTCCCCTTGTTTGAATTTTCTGATAATATAACAGGAAACAAAAAACTTGAAAAGGGGTCATTTTCGTCCATATCGCCTATGTAAGCGTAAACATCAATAAATATCTGAATCTTTGTACGATTTTCTTACAATATTAACGATTATCAAATATTTTATAAGAAGTGTACCCGAAGACATCACCCGGGTTGATATCCTCCAGCAGGGATGCTTCTTTTTCCTTTAAAAAATGATGAACCATGACTGAAGTTGCAGGGTCCTCCCTCAGTTCCTCAGGATGCAAAAACTTTACCTCTTCGATTTCCCTATCCTGTGGAATAAGCGAACCTCCTGTGGGTTTAAGGAGGAAAATAACCATGTTATCACTGATTTCATGATTGATCACACCTGTCCTTACTCCCAGGATGCCAACGGGTTTGCTTGTGATTCCGGTTTCTTCTTTCACCTCACGGGCCGCTGCTTCATCCACTGTCTCCCCGGCATTGACAAAACCCGCCGGGATCGACCACTTGCCTTTAAGTCCGCCATAATTCTTTTTGACCATCAGCCATTTGCCATCTTGAATGACGAGTCCCGCTGCCGCGAGCCATACGCTGCCTCTGTCTTTCTTTTTGCTCATGTTCCTTCGCCTCCTACACGATGCCTTCCTTCACTATTATATATAAAAAAAACAGAGCTCCGAAAGGAACTCTGTTCGATATGCTGCTTATACTAATTAAAATAATTTAAGCTTACCTTTTTTAACGACCATTGGTACGCCGCCAAGCAAGAAGAGGTAGCGGTTATCAATGACTTTTTTCATTGCTGAAGCAGTGGATCCGAACAATTTCTTGTTTCCGACTACTCCAATCGCTTCGCCTTTACCTAGAGAAGCAACTGTACCTTTATTGTCGAACGTGAATTCTTCCATCTTTCCGCCGCCGTTAATCAGCGTTTTCAGGTTGCGTCCGAGCGTATATGCCTGCTGAATCGCAATCTGTGCAGTTGGAGGATAAGGACGGTTGATTTCTTCATTGATAATCAGCGCACAGTCACCCACTACGAAGATGTAGTCATAACCAGGCATACGAAGGTCTTTGTCCACTTTTACACGTCCGCGCATGGTTTCAAATCCAGCTTCTTCAACTAGATGGTTACCACGCACTCCACCCGTCCAAACAACGGTTGCAGCCTTGATTTCTTCACCTGATGCAAGAAGTACTCCGTCTTCATTACACTCTTTAATTGGAGTGTTTACAAGGAATTCCACACCACGGCGTTCAAGGTTGTTGATTGCGTATTCCACTAGCTCTTCGTCAAAACCAGGGAGAACGTTTGGTGCTGCTTCAATATTGATGATGCGTACTTTTTCGCGAGGAATATCATATTCCTTGCAAAGCTCAGGAACACGGTCTGCCAATTCACCGACAAACTCGATTCCAGTGAAGCCCGCTCCGCCGACTACAATATTGATAAGCTCCTGCTTTTGCCCTTCGTTGTTGTAACGAGCAAAATTATAATCGATATGCTCACGGATTTCGCGGACAGAGTTGATGCTGCGGATGCTCATTGCATTTTCTTTAAGTCCCTGGATACCGAAAGTTTCAGGATCAGATCCAAGAGCAATAATAAGGTAATCGTATGTTAATTCACCATTTTGGAGAACGACGCGCTTTTCGTCTTTTTTGATTTCAACCACTGTATCTTGTACAAAGTTGATTTTATTTGTATCAATGATGTCATCGATCATGATACGAGTACGGTCATGGTGCAGCGTACCGGCTGCATTTTCGTGCAACCAAGTTGTTTGGTAGTGATAGTTGTGCTTGTTAACAAGCGTAATCTCGGCATTGTTCAATCCAAGCTCTTTCTCCAGGCGTACAGCGGACATCATACCGCCATATCCTCCACCAATGATTAAAATTTTTGGCTTACTCATATGATCACTTCCACTTCAGATTTTTTTTAGTTTGACCTAACATGGATTGAAATATGAAAGGCCAAAAAAGTTTGTGACGTATTTCACGTAGTAGGATAGATAAAGACGAAAAATGTCACAATTTCACCATAATTTCCTCTCTAATCTTATTCCTTTTCTGGCCAAGTTTCAACCATTTTTAAGAAAATTTTAAGAAACGGCGCGCATATTTTTAAAATATGAAAGATAAAAGCCCTTTCAAGTCCCATAAGGGTTTTGACGGAATGCCGAATATGGTATTATCCTTTCTTTTCATACTCTTTCTAACTATAATGAAGAGAGAGTAAATTTACCCCGGGGGTGGAAATATGACGGAAGAAAATCTGTATGATATCACGATAATCGGCGGCGGTCCCACCGGTATGTTTGCGGCATTCTATGGAGGAATGCGGCAAATGAAGGTCAAAATTATTGAAAGCATGCCGCAGCTTGGCGGACAGCTTTCCGCATTGTACCCTGAAAAATACATCTATGACGTTGCCGGTTTTCCAAAGGTACTGGCTCAGGATCTTGTTAATAACCTTAAAGTCCAGGCTGAACAATTTAATCCTGAAGTGGTGCTTGAAGAATCCGTTCAGACTGTGGAGAAAAAAGAAGAACATTTCGAACTGACCACAGATAAAGGCAAGCATTATTCAAAAGCAGTTATTATTACTGCAGGCGTTGGGGCATTCCAGCCAAGGCGCCTTGAGCTGGAGAACACAAAGCAGTTTGAAGGAAAATCGCTTCTCTATTTTGTCAATGATCTTCAAGCCTTCGCCGGTAAAAAGGTTCTCGTGGCCGGCGGCGGTGATTCCGCACTCGATTGGTCTCTTATGCTTGAGCCGATTGCCGAAGAGGTTACCCTGACCCACAGACGTGCGAAATTCCGTGCTCATGAGCACAGTGTGGAACAACTCTTCAATTCATCTGTGAAAGTGAAAACACCTTATCAGATTAAAGAATTAATCCACGATGATGAAAAGATCACCCATGTCCTTCTGGAAAACGGGGATGTGGAGGAAAAAATTGAGGTTGACGCGGTGATTGTCAACTATGGCTTTGTTTCCTCACTTGGCCCGATCAAAAACTGGGGCCTTAATATTGAGCGCAATTCCATCATTGTCAATTCCAAAATGGAAACCAATATTCCCGGTATTTATGCAGCCGGAGATATTTGTACGTATGACGGCAAGGTCAAACTGATCGCTGCCGGATTTGGAGAAGCCCCTACTGCTGTGAACAATGCAAAAACATATATTGATCCAAAAGCAAAAACACAGCCGCAGCACAGCACAAGCTTGTTTTAATTGATTACTTAGAGCCGGTTTATGCCGGCTCTTTAATTTTGGTTATTTCTTAAATTCGAATCCAACAACGACTGGGATTATGAAAGGAGGACTAAAGACAAATATGAACCGTCAATGGACCGAAGAGGAAATTGAGGTAGCTGAGCTGCTGCAGGAGCTGCAGCGGAAGACGGCAACCCTTCACATTACGGATGAATCCTTTCTGGAAAACGTGAAGGAGGCTATGCCCAAGCTGAAACAATTGCTTCAGGAAATCGAACGTTCACTGGGATGATTTTACAGTTGGTATCGTAAAGCGGGTGTGCTATACTATCCGTAGCAGACAAGTGCTGCTCATAAACCCATAACAATAACCCGGTGTCGGCACACCGGGTTTTTTTTAGCGAAAAAGGAGTTTGTCACTATGAACATCTTCATTATTATCGGTATTGTGTGCTTTATCCTGGGGACCGGTCTTATGATGGCCAGCAGCCGACATGTGGGCCGAAAAAAGTGGCTTTATGTGGGAGGCTCCATTTTGTCTGACCTCATTGGCCTTATGTTTCTGTTATTTTTAGCGAATTAATGGTTCATGCTGGTTTCGTATAGGTCGTGAGCAATAAGCTGAAAATGGTTTTTCCCTTTTCATCCCGTTTGCGGACAAGGATTTCCTTTTGATAGCTCTCATCACTGTATGTGACGGTTTCATAATCTACTTGATCTTCCTGACCTTTTACATAATCATCATAAACAGACTGAATGTAGGATTCCGCTTCTTCCCGTGTTGGAAACTCGATTTCAACCGTAAGGCCCGGCCTGTTTTTAGATTGTCTTCTTATTTCAATAACGAATTTTGTCATCCCGCTGCGCTTCCCCCTTTATTGATACAGAGGTATTCACAGTTGGATAAAAATGTTCACACAAAAAACCCCTGACTCATCAGGGGTTTTTCGTATTTGAAGCGTATTAGCACTCTTCCGGACTTCCGGCATTAACTGCTGTACGGAAGGAAGATCCGCATCCGCAGGACGCGATGGCGTTCGGATTGTTGATGGTGAATCCGCCGCCCATCATGTTTTGCTTGAAGTCAACAGTCGTTCCATTGAGAATTTTTGCACTTTCTGCATCAACGACAACTTTAAGGCCGTTGGTTTCTTCCTTATGGTCAGTGCTTTGTGTTTCTTTATCAAATCCCATGCCATACGAAAGGCCGCTGCATCCGCCGCCTTTTACACCGACACGGAGAAATAGTCCTGTTTCTTCTTCTGCAGCCATCATTTCTTTAATTCGGCTGACAGCAGCATCAGTAAAGTTTACGATCATTTTTATCCACTCTCCTTCATTGAAGGTTTTATACTTATAGTATACAAGTGCTTAAGAAAACTCTCAAGGCATCTGCCTTTATTAATACAGTTCTTCTTGTTCCATTTTTAAGATCATATTATGCGTCTCATCTATTTTCCGGCTGTAGTTCAGTACTTGCGGGTGATTAAGACCCAAGCTGTTTGCCGTGTCAATCATTTGCTGGCGCAGGTGTTCGAGCTGTTCATTATATTTATCAAGTCGTTCGCCATCCATTAAGTTCGTCATGTGCAACACTCCCTGGTTCGTTCCATACCTGGCTGTTCCATAATTTTACTCTAAATTCAATATATTGACAATCATGCCGGCCCCTTTGTATTTTGCAATATTTTTTTGCGTTTGTGGTTGTTCTTTCCAAAACGTAAACAATACGTAACCTTTGTTACATTCATGTGACAAAAGGGGGAAATGGTTCCTTTCTTGTCCTTCCAATTAAATGAGCGTATAATAGATTCCGTATTCGCCCGACCCTAATGGGCTACGGAATACTTCACATGTTTGAGTCAGCAGGTTCAGATCCTGCACAATAGAACATATATACATACCAATAAGAAACGGGGGAAAAGTAATGGCCATCATTACACAGGATACAAGAATCCATGACATTGCTGAGAAAATCCGTCACGGTGAACGTCTTTCAATTGAAGACGGTTTATTTTTATACGAAACGAACGATATTTTAAGTGTCGCTCAATTAGCAAACGAGGCTAACCTGAGGAAAAACGGCGATCGTGTTTATTTCATTGAAAATATGTATATCAACCCGACCAATGTTTGCGAAGCTTCATGCAGCTTCTGCGGCTTTAAGCGCAAGCCTGGCGAAGAAGGCGCCTATACCATGAATGAGGAACAGCTTCTGGAATATGTAGAAAAACGCTGGAATGATAACATCCGCGAATTCCATATTGTCGGCGGCCATAACAATGAAGTTCCGTTTGATTATTATTTGGATACGATTCGCGTGCTCAAGAAACATTACCCAAATGCTGCTGTAAAAGCTTATACAGGAGCTGAAATCGAATTCTTCTCCCGAATTTCCGGCCTTTCCATGAAAGAAGTCCTCGAAGAGCTTGTTAAAGCCGGACTGGACACCCTGCCTGGAGGCGGAGCTGAAATCCTTACAGAGCGCTACCGTGAGAAAATGAGCCCGGACAAAGCCTCCACTGATCAATGGCTGGAAGCTCATGAGCTTGCCCATGGCCTTGGCCTACGCACCCATGCGACCATGCTATACGGTTCCATCGAATCCAAAGAAGAGCGTTTGATCCATATGGACCGTGTGCGCCAGCTGCAGGACAAAACAAATGGATTTATGGTATTTATTCCGCTTGCCATGCAGCCGCGGACAGCGAACATGGGAATCACTCGCCGCACATCGGCATATGATGACATGCGCACCATTGCCATCAGCCGTTTAATGCTGGATAACTTTGATCACATTAAAGCTTACTGGATCAACATTGGCGTACAGTTGACGCAAATGGCATTGACCTTTGGTGCTGATGACATTCACGGAACACTGATCGAGGAGCGAATCTCCCACTCAGTTGGTGCCTTAACTTCAGCGGGAATTACTCGTAAAGAACTGGTTCACCTCATTAAAACCGCTAATAAAAAACCAGTCGAACGCGACACATTCTACAATGTAATCAAAGAATATTAAAAAGCAAACTGCCGGCTATTCTATCCGGCAGTTTTTTTTATGACCTTAGCTTTTCCTCTGTCCAAAAATAATCCTCATCCGCATTCAGAATCGTCAGCTTGCTGTGGCAGCAGGGCATCACAAGCAGCTGCTTGATCCCCTCTTTTGCATTGTTCAGCTTTTCCTCCGAAAACGTCGTCAGCACGTTTGACGTATGGCAGTAGGGGCATTCATTTATATAAATATCATCCATCATCTTTTCATAGGGCCAAGAGTGTTCAAAATTTAACATAACTGCTGGCTTTCTTTGCAATGAAGCCAGGTTTTCCCTCCTTTTATTCTCTAGTGTTCTTCTATTGTATACTACAGGCTGACAATACTGTGTGATTTCTTTACCCAAGACGTACATAAATGTAACCTGCTGAATGAAAAATCCCATACTAAACTTTTGTAAGTCTAAATGGTTCCCAAAATCTTTTTTCTGCAGTATAATAAGCACAGATTTAAAAAAAATAGCGATCCATCTTCGGGGCAGGGTGAAATTCCCGACCGGCGGTATTTGAAGATTCCCTCTTCATCAGCCCGTGAGCTGTAAGAAAAATTTTGTTTTTCTTACTTGCTGATCTGGTGTAATTCCAGAGCCGACAGTACAGTCTGGATGGGAGAAGATGACGGTGCACGGTTCGATTCTTTTGCAATAAAGTGATCCATTGCAAAATAACTGAACCCTCGCTCAGTACGTTTTAAGGACAGACTACACCTTGAAATGTTTATTTGACGATGCCTGACTACTCTCCCTTAGCGATATTAACGCTAGGGGTTTTCTATTGTAGCCGGAGTGCACTGCATTTGAAATCAGAGATGGCGCAACAAAAGGAGAGATTTCAACATGCACAAGGGAAAAGTGTATAAGATGGTGGCTGTTTCCATGCTAAGCAGCATTGCGTACGTACTTCAATTATTGGATTTTCCGTTTCCGGGACTGCCCGCTTTTTTGCAGATTGACTTCAGTGAAGTTCCTGCACTGCTTGCGGCCATCGTATTCGGCCCTCTTGCAGGTGTGGCAGTAGAGGCGATCAAAAACGTTCTTCATTATGGAATCGTCGGCAACCTTACCGGGGTACCCGTTGGTGAAGCTGCGAACTTTATCGCAGGAACCCTTTTCATTGTTCCTGTATCCTACTTCTACCGCAAGCACCGGTCAACCAAAAGTCTTTCTGCCGGGTTGATTGCCGGTACCGTCCTGATGACGTTTATGATGGCATTATTGAATTATGTTCTGATTCTGCCAGCCTACACATGGTTCCTCAACTCCCCGCAAATGTCCGGTGATGCGATGCTGAACCTCATACTTGTAGGGATTGCGCCGTTTAATGTAATTAAAGGCCTGGTGGTCGCCATATTATTTGTCATTTTATATTCAAGGCTCCAGCCTTGGCTCAACAAACAATATCAACATTCTTAAAATAAAACAAAAGCTGGCTCATCTGAGCCAGCT
>NZ_JAUHTR010000015.1 GCF_030418125.1 Fictibacillus fluitans
GACCGTGCGATAGGCACGGTCTTTTTTTGTCGGATTTGATATCCTAAATCATAAAAAACAAAGGAAAAGGCTAAAAAAACGCCAAAAAGGGGGAACAGTAAGTAATAAGACCAAAAAAGGCATGGCTATACGGAGAAGCCAGCAAGAGGATATCGTTGCGAGGAGCCATGAATGCCAAGCTGTTTGAACACATATCTTTAGACAATAGCAGCAACTGATAAAAATTGGAGGGAACGTTGAAGTGCTTACTTTAATAAAAAATGGTGAAGTTTACAGCCCGAACCACCTGGGCCAAAAGGATATTCTTCTCACGGGCAGCAAGATCGGGTACATCCGGAAACAGATTGATGTTCCGGAGAGCTTTGTTCCGATACAGGAAATCGATGCAACGGATAAACTGATCGTTCCTGGGTTCATTGATTCGCATGTCCATATTACTGGAGGCGGCGGGGAAGGCGGGTTCAGGACACGTACACCTGAACTGATGCTTACGGATGCGACTACAGCAGGAATTACGACGATGGTCGGGCTGCTTGGCACAGACGGAACGACAAGAACATTACAGAACCTTCTGGCCAAAGCGCACGCGCTGGAGGAAGAGGGGATTACAACTTTTATTCATTCAGGCTCGTATCAGCTTCCCGTACGGACGATCACCGGGAAAATAGAAGAGGATATCATCTTTATTGAAAAAATTATCGGTGTTGGTGAAATTGCCATTTCAGACCATCGTTCGTCCGTGCCGACATACGAGGAATTGATCAAAATTGCAACCGCTGCCCGTAATGGCGGCTTATTAACGGGAAAGGCGGGTATTCTGGAGGTTCATATCGGAAGTGGAGAGTCACGGCTGGAGCCGATTGAGGAAATGATTGAACACACGAATATCCCTATTATGCATTTTCATCCCACTCATATAAACCGTACGGAAGAACTTTTTCATGATGGCATCCGTTATGCCAAACGGGGGGGATTTGTCGATTTCACGACGAGCACCATTCCGAGGTTTCTCGAAGAAGGAGAAGTAAAGTGCAGTAAGGGATTGAAAATTATGCTCGATCAGGGAGTGCCGATTGGGAATATTACCTTTTCATCGGATGGACAGGCAAGTCTCCCAATATTTAATGATGATGGAGAGTTCAAAGGCCTTCAGGTTGGGAAAGTGTCCTCACTGTTTGAAGAAGTCCGTGAGGCTGTGTTAAAGGAAGGGGTTTCTCTTGAAGATGCATTGAAAGTAATTACGTGTAACCCCGCACAGGTATTGAAGCTGAAAAACAAAGGATATGTCCATGAAAAGAAAGATGCCGATCTTGTTCTGTTGAATAAAGATACGTTGGAAATTGATACGGTTATCGCCAAAGGCAGGGTAATGGTTAAGAAAGGAATCCCTGTTGTAAAGGGGACTTTCCAATAGAATGTTGAGAGGAGAAAAGGGTTCTGTCGGGAAAGACTGACAGAACCCTTTAATATTTCCCTTACTATTTTATTATTCCCTCGGAAATAATCGAAATTCCACGGAATATTGCCCGGAATGACTTAGTAACACCACGGTGTAGTTCCTGTGGTATGGACATTTGTTTATGCTGTATGGAAAAACTTCTTGCATCTTATTCGAAAACGCGCAATAATAAGAACTAAATTTCAGCGGACAAATTCCAACAGTAGGGGATGTTAACAATGAAAGTAGTAAAGTTCGGCGGTTCATCTTTATCATGTGCGGAACAGATAGAAAAGGTATTTCAAATTGTAGTTTCCGATCCGAATCGAAAGGCTGTGGTGGTGTCAGCACCAGGAAAACGGAATACAGATGACACAAAAGTGACGGATCTTTTAATAGAGTGTGCGGCCTCCTATTTACAGGGTAAAGAAGACAACGAGTCGTTTGAAGCCATTATTGGCAGATATGAAAGCATCGCCCAGGATCTTCAGCTTCCAGGGGAAACAGTGGAAGGCATTCGCAGCAGCCTTCTGAAGCTGTTAAACAGTGACCGCAGCAACCCAAAAAAATATATGGATGCGATAAAGGCGAGCGGGGAAGACAATAATGCCAGGCTCATTGCTGCCTATTTTCAGTTCAAAGGGGTAAATGCACGGTATGTCAATCCAAAAGAGGCGGGACTGCTTGTCACAGATGAACCGGGAAATGCACAGCCCTTGCCTGAAACCTATGAGTCTCTTTACAGGCTGAGAGAACATTCTGGCATTGTGATCTTTCCAGGCTTCTTTGGGTTTAATAGGGAAGGAGAAATTGTAACGTTCTCCCGCAGCGGCTCGGACATTACAGGCTCGATATTGGCCAGCGGGATGAGAGCCGATGTTTATGAGAATTTCACGGACGTGGATGCCGTCTATTCGGTCAATCCAAACATCATTCACCAGCCCAAAGAAATTACAGAGATTACGTACAGAGAAATGCGGGAGCTGTCATATGCTGGCTTTTCTGTGTTTCATGATGAAGCGCTTATGCCTGCCTTCAGAGCGGGGATTCCCGTTAATGTAAAAAATACAAACCAGCCTGATAAGCCCGGAACAATGATTGTGAAGGAGCGAAAGCTTACAAACGGGCCGGTGATCGGAATCGCGAGTGATGATGGTTTTTCAAGCATCTATGTCAGCAAGTATTTATTAAACAGAGAAATCGGATTTGGCCGACGGCTTTTAAATATTCTTGAGGATTTTCATTTGTCTTTTGAACATATGCCGTCAGGGATTGATGATATTTCTATTATTTTAAGGCAGCATCAGCTGAGCGAGTCCGTCGAAGAACAAATTGTTCAGCGGATTAAAGAAGAACTTCATGCCGATGACGTGAAGGTGCAAAGAGACCTTGCGCTGATCATGATGGTTGGCGAAGGAATGAGAGAGTCCGTCGGGACGGCGGCAAGAGCTTCAACCGCATTGGCAAGAGCCGGGGTTAACATTGAGATGATCAACCAGGGATCATCAGAGGTCAGCATGATGTTTGGTGTAAAAGCCGGGGATGAAAGAAAAGCGGTGCAGGCGATGTATGAAGAATTTTTTGCGGGAGTAACAATTTAATAGATTAAAAAAGAACAAAACAGGAGCGTTTTGTTCTTTTTTATGTCCAAAGCTGGGGCTTGGCTACCATGAACCAAAGCATGGAGAGCATCAGCGCCAGATAAATCCAAATCGTTCTTTTCAGCTTGGATGTAAGTTCCGCCCGCTGTTCCTCCGGGTCTTTAAACCTTCGGATCGTGGGAGAAAAGGCCCGTGCCAGAAAATACAGTGAACAAATTAAGATAACAATGGTAGTGAGCAGCCAGGAGGTGGTCCAGGACCGTTTTGTGATCCACACAAGGAGTACGCCGGTAACCACGAGTATGTGACCCGCATGCTTTGCCAGCCGGACGGCAGCCTTAAAGGTATCCAGATATGCTTCCTCATGGCCGGGGCCGGCCACCCTGAGTTTTTTCAGTAAGGGCAGAAGTATGAAAAAGGGACCGACAGACAGGATGACACTGAATATATGAAGATATAGCAAAAAGGGATACGTCAGGTTCATTTAATCCTGTTATTCCTCTTCCACTGCTTTGAATTCATGAACCCATACCTTCATATGAGGAAGCCATGGCATTCCGGGATGAATCGACAGAATGGAATTTTTATAGCCTTCTACATCTTCAAATCCTTCTTGCCGTGCATGCTCATCTGTTAATTCACCCAATGACTGGGAATAAACGTTTTCAACAACAAACTTTTTGCCTTTGAGTTCCATAATCTCTCCCACATCGGCATATCGACCGTTTCGGCGGGTTGCTGTTTTTTGGCCTGCAAGCACTTTTTCCACGTCCTGCGGCTGTGTGACAAGCCGCTCAACACTGCATGTTTTTGGCGGCAGGCTGTTATTTTCGGTCGTTTGATTGGTCATTTTTGTTCCTCCTTATTTTGCACGATCTCTTTTACTCTTCCGACTTGTCCATCCTCTAGACGAACCTTTATTCCATGTGGATGCTGGGCAGAATTGGTCAGAATATCTTTTACTATGCCTCTTGTGAGCTTCCCGGTTCTTTGATCCTTTTTTAAAACGATAAACACATCCAAACCTGGAGTGATATTTTGGCGGCTTTGGCCATTCATAGTGGATGCTCCTTTCCTTCAGCCTTTTTCCTAATAACTTTTGCTGTATATAATAGTATATCACGCCCGAAAAAGAGAAAAAGGTTGAAAAAAATCTATTCTATATTAAAATAAAGCATGGATAAGAGAAAGAACGCTGTTATCCGGAGATTTGCACAACTTGAATGTTTTATAGATAGTCAATCAATTAAATAGTTGGCGGTAATGAACTAGACATAGATGAGCTGGACTTGAGCCAAATAGAAACAGATACCCTCTGTTTCTATTTGGCTTTTTTAATATTGTGAATGAAGGGCGGTTAGAATGGAAAAAACTCAGATAAACAATCTTCAAATCAAGCTTGGGAGTATGATAGGAAAGATGCTCCGGGATCGTTTTGGAAAAGGCCCTGAATCAATTTTTGTTACAATCACCCCTTCGTTTTTTGCTGTGGTAATCAAAAACTTCCTTTCCCCCATGGAGCAGAATCTGCTGATCAAGGGAAAAGAATCGTTTGTTCATCAAGCTCGTGACATTATCATGGATGAGCTTCTGCCCGAAATTAGAGAACAGTTTTATTTGATGACAGGGGTGGAGCTTGCGGGAGAAATTTATTGCGACTGGAACCTACATAAGAAAACCGGATTGCTTCTTGCTGAAATTCCAGGAACAGAGCCGCTTTGGAGCTCTGATCAAGTAGTACAGTCGATAAATTATGTTGTAGACCAGGTCAGTGAAACCGCACAGAAAAGGCCGCTTAACATATCTTCCGTATTCTTATCAAACCGGCTGCTCCTGGTTAAACGTGAAGGAGTCCTTACGCGAATAGAGAGTGCATTGATAGAGGATGGTTTTGTTAAAGAACTGTTAATGACAAAAAAGAAACTGGAAAAGAACCTGATGGAAGCAAAAATAACCAGATTAGAAGAGATACTTGCTAAACGGATTTCGGATATTTTTGTCGAATGGAACTTCTTGCAGGACAAAAGTTATATATTAATTGCTCTATCGTCTAAATAAAGGCATTAAGCAGTTGAAGTTTTATGTATTTCTTACTGGGGAATTAGAAATAATAGCTCACATGCGTCAGGACAAGGATAAAAGAAAGGATGCTTTTATCTTAAAAGAATGTAGGTGTTAGGCCATATGTCTATAGAAGTGCAAATTTCGAGTTACATGGGAAAATTGTTAAGAGATAATTTTGGTAAAGGGCCAGAATCTGCTTTCGTTACCATTGAGCACCCTTTCATATTTATTCATATCCGCAACTTTATCTCGCCAATGGAAAGTGCCCTGCTGAAACAGGGAAAAGAATCTACGGTTGAAGAAACTCGAGAGACCATGCTGTCAGGCCTTCTTCCGGAAATACAAGCCTATATCATGGCTTTAACAGGAACAGAATATGAAAAGTTCTTTTATGACTGGAATACAGCAAATCAGTCCATGATGATAACCGGTGTGGTCAATAAAGAGGAAATGCTTCAATTTGATTACCCTTACAGTAAGAAGGATGAAGTAGAGAAGAAAATCAATGAGATTAGTCATATGGTTCAAAAAACACCTGAGCAAACAGTAACCGGAATGGTCAATGACAGAATACTGGTTTGCCTCAGGGATGGCATCCTCGTTACCATAGAAAAAGAATTGATTCAAAAAGGATATGCAAAGCCATTAAAGGTTACAAAACGAACTCTGGAAAAAAAGTTTTTTATCAACGATGGAATCGATCCAATTCTGGGCAAAAAACTGACAGATGTTTTTTGCGATTGGGATTTTGATACAGATACCGGGTTCCTTGTTTTTTACTTTTCACCAAGATAACAGGCGGAAATGAATAAGAGTCATACATGAGTGGAAAGAAGGCAGTGAAGACTGTTTTTCTTTCCGCTCTTTATTTTTTTGAAAAAGGTTCAAATAATTTCAAAAATTTAGTTGGCGATGTATGATTAAGCTAGTGAAACTTACATATTGTGCTTTTTATAGAAGACGTGGAGGATGATGCACCCTTGAAAGTAATCCGGATTTTAAAGCCATACCGAATACAAATAGCAGTAGCCCTGATATTAATGCTCGTTGAACTGGCGGTTGAGCTCCTGCAGCCGCTCTTGATTGCGAAAGTAATTGATAACGGAATAATGAAAAAGGATCTCGGTGTTGTTATGTTATGGGGGAGCGTGATGATCGGCATTTCGCTCTGTGCCTTTATTGCCGGCATTATTAATTCGTTTTACGCATCCCATGTCAGCCAGAATTATGGATATGATATCCGGAAAACACTTTTTACAAAGATTCAGGCCTTCTCCTTTGCCAACTTCAATTCTTTTCCAACTTCTTCCCTTATTACGAGAATGACCAATGATGTTACACAGCTGCAGAATACTGTCTTCATGAGTCTCAGGGTAATGCTGCGTGCGCCTCTATTGGTAGTGGGCGGACTGGTGATGTCCTTTATTGTGAATCCCGAACTGGCGCTTTTTCTGGCAGTGGCCGTTCCCAATCTGTTTGTCTTCTTACTGTGGGTTTTAAAAAAGGGCGGAACATTGTTCAAGTTTGTTCAGGGCTATCTTGATAAAGTGAACGGCGTGATGCGGGAAAATCTCTCGGGCATCCGCATTATCAAGGCTTTTTTAAGAAGCAGGCATGAGGTAAAGCGTTTTACCAATGCCAATACAAAACTGAAGGATCAGACCGTTTACGCATTGCGGCTCATGGAAGCCACCAATCCGATTTTACTTCTCGTCATGAACATTGCCATTATGTGCGTTCTATGGTTTGGAAGCGAACAGATCAGCACCGGCAGTGCGCAGGTAGGGGATTTAGTGGCGATTATTAATTACAGTACAAGAATTACTTCAACGTTCTCCATCTTTTCCTGGATTATCATGGCGTTTTCGCGTGCAAAGGCTTCAGCCAACCGGCTCACGGATGTGCTGGATACGGAAGTTGACCTTGTGGACCGGTCGGATTCAGAAATCGTCACTCCTGATATTAAGGGAAAAATCGAATTTCAGGATGTGGCTTTCCGTTACCCTGGAACTGAAAAGAAGGTGCTTGAGCATATTTCCTTTACCGCTGAAACCGGGCAGACAGTGGCTGTGATGGGGGCCACGGGGTCAGGAAAGTCTTCGCTGTTTCAGCTCATTCCCCGGCTGTATGATGTAGCGGAAGGAAAGATCCTGCTTGATGGCGCGGATATCAGCTCTATGAAACTGGAATCTCTGAGAAATGCCATTGGTCTTGTTCCGCAAGAGTCGCTGTTATTTACCGGAACAGTAGCGGAAAACATTGCCTGGGGCAAAGAAAATGCAACACCTGATGAAATTGAAACGGCAGCAGAGCATGCCCAGATTGCCGAGACCATTGCCAAACTGCCAGAGCAGTATCGTACCCG
Source organism: Fictibacillus fluitans (assembly GCF_030418125.1). Lineage (GTDB taxonomy): Bacteria > Bacillota > Bacilli > Bacillales > Fictibacillaceae > Fictibacillus_C > Fictibacillus_C fluitans. The sequence continues at coordinate 7,469 of NZ_JAUHTR010000015.1, forward strand.
GCTGGGGCAAAAAGGAGTAAACCTATCGGGTGGCCAAAAACAGCGTTTATCGATCGCCAGGGCATTGGTACGGCATCCGAAAATCCTTCTTCTGGACGACAGCACAAGTGCGCTGGATTTAAAAACAGAAAGGAAGCTGCTGGAGGCCCTCCATCACTATCCTTCAACCCTGTTGATTATTACGCAAAAGATCGCCACAGCCATGGAAGCTGATAAAATTCTGTTAATTGACAATGGAAAGCTTTTAATTGAAGGGAAACATGAAGACCTGCTGCTGCGTTCAAGGCTTTATCAGGAAATTTTTGAATCCCAGTTTGGAGAGGAGACGTTGAAGCATGCTCAAGGATTTGATTGAGCCGTTCCGCCATAAAGGGGAAGTCGTCCAGGAAGTCTTGGAAAAGGAACCCCAGGTTAATAAAAAAGTAGAAAAAGCAAAGGATTGGCAGGGCACGCTGCGGCAGATCTGGAGCTATCTTGCCAGGGAAAAGGGCCGTCTATGGCTCGTTCTGCTGATGGTTGTGCTCAGTTCTGTATGCGGACTCCTTGGACCATTCATGATCGGGAGGGCGATTGACAACTATATCATCACACGGGACAACAGCGGTCTTTTGCGCCTCTTGGCCGGCTTGCTGGGTGTTTATGTTCTAAACTCAGCATCACTCTGGTTCCAAAACTACTGGATGATTGGAATTGCACAGAATACAGTGTTTTCCATGAGAACCCAGCTGTTTCGCCATCTTCACAGACTTCCGATCCCTTTTTTTGATAAACGTCAGTATGGGGAAATCATGAGCCGGGTTATTAATGATATAGAAAATGTAAGCTCCACGCTGAATTCATCGGTAATCCAGATTATTTCAAGTGTGCTGACACTGTTTGGGACGATTGGATTCATGCTTTGGCTGAGCCCGCTTCTGACTGCCATTACCCTCGTCATTGTGCCGGTCATGTTCTTCGGAATGCGCTGGATTACGAAACGAACGGGGAAACTGTTTAAGATGCAGCAAAGAAACCTGGGAGAACTGAACGGTTATATAGAAGAGACCATTTCCGGACAGCGGATTGTTAAAGCCTTCTCACAGGAAGACCGGGTCATTGCCGAGCTGCTGGAAAAGAATGATAAATTGAAGGAATCGGGTTTCTGGGCCCAAACCTATTCAGGCTTTATTCCCAAGCTGATGAACGTGCTCAATAATATCAGCTTTGCATTAATTGCCGGAGCAGGCGGGCTGCTGGCCCTCAAAGGGGTTGTTACTATTGGGACGATTGTGATTTTTGCCGAGTATTCCCGCCAGTTTACCCGGCCGCTGAACGATTTGTCCAACCAATTTAACACCCTTTTATCTGCCGTAGCAGGCGCCGAGCGGGTATTCGAAATTCTGGACGAAGAGGAAGAAGCAAGGGATGAGGAAGGTAATAAGGAACTCGGAGAAGTAAGGGGCGAAATTGAATTTGTGGATGTTTCCTTCTCCTATGAAGAAGGTGGAAACACGGTCAGCCATATCTCGTTTCATGCTGCGCCCGGTGAAACAGTCGCCCTCGTCGGACCGACGGGTGCCGGAAAGACGACGGTCATCAATTTGCTGTCCCGCTTTTATGATACAGACGGTGGAAGCATCCTGCTGGATGGCCGGGAAATTAAAAGTATCAAACGGGAAGCGCTTCGGGCCCAAATGGGATTTGTTTTACAGGATCCGTTTTTATTTGAAGGAACAATTATGGAAAATATCCGCTATGGACGACTGGACGCACGTGATGAAGAGGTGGTGAAGGCTGCCAAAGAAGCAAATGCTCATTCGTTTATTACGAAACTTCCCAATGGCTATGATACGGCCATCGAACAGGATGGCAGCGGAATCAGCCAGGGGCAGAAGCAGCTGCTCAGTATTGCGAGGGCCATTCTTGCCAACCCGGTTATCCTTGTACTCGACGAAGCAACCAGCAGCATTGACACCATAACGGAAATGAAGATCCAGGAAGCGCTGCAGCGGCTGATGAAAGGCAAGACCAGCTTTATCATCGCGCACAGGCTCAACACCATACAAAAAGCCGATCAAATCCTTGTTCTAAAAGACGGAGGGATTTTGGAAAGAGGCTCGCATCAGCAGCTGCTTAAGGAAAAAGGTTTCTACTCGGAGCTTTATCACAGCCAGCTGCAAAAGGAAATAGGCTAAACAGTTACCCGGTGCTTTGTTTCAGATTAGAAATGAAGTGCCAGGTATTTTTTTGTGAAAAATAAAAAGCAGCCTGTGTTGATTATTTGGCAGGAAGACTCTATAGTTTCTTTGTAATTATGTTTTATAAACGTTCAATTATGAGGTGAGCAAGATGATAGAAAGGTCAGCAGCGGAAATCCAGCAAATACTACAAAATCAAAGAACTTATTTTGCGTCACAGGAAACAAAGGCACTGCCTTTTCGGATGGAGCAGCTGAAAAAACTGAAAACCGGCATCAAGAGGCACGAGCAGGAAGTAATCGATGCTCTGGCGCTTGACTTAGGAAAGTCAGAACTTGAATCGTACACTACAGAAATCGGAATTCTGTATGAAGAAATCAATTTTACAATTAAGCACCTGAAAAGCTGGGTAAAACCAAAGAAAGTAAAAACCGCGTTAACCCATGTTGGCTCAAAAGGCTATGTTATTCCTGAGCCATATGGAGCAGTGCTGGTTGTAGCCCCATGGAACTATCCTTTCCAGCTTGCATTGTCCCCGCTGATCGGCGCGATTGCAGCCGGAAATACCGCTGTCATTAAACCCTCAGAGCTGACACCCAATGTATCGGGGATACTTGCAAACCTGCTTCAGGAGCTTTATCCTCCGTCGTATGTATCTATTATTGAAGGTGGAGTGCAAACAAGCCAGGCCCTTCTTGAAGAACGTTTTGATTATATCTTTTTTACCGGCAGCCCGGCGGTTGGAAAAGTGGTGATGGAGGCAGCTTCAAGGCATCTGACGCCAGTGACTCTGGAGCTGGGCGGAAAGAGCCCGGTGATTGTCCATGAGGATGCCAACATACCGCTTGCTGCAAAAAGAATTGTATTCGGGAAGTTTATGAATGCAGGGCAAACCTGTATCGCCCCCGATTATTTGCTTGTCCACTCAAAAATAAAGGCTCCCCTCATTAAAGCGATGAAGGAAGTCATACAAACCTTTTATGGTTCAGACCCGACAGAAAACCCTGCATATTCAAAAATCGTAAATGAACGGCACTACAACCGGCTGTCCGGCTACCTAAAGGATGGAACGGTCATTTATGGCGGGAAGAGGAATGACAGTAAACAAAAAATCGCACCAACTCTGCTCGACAGTGTAAAACTGGATTCCCCTTTGATGACGGAAGAAATTTTCGGACCAATTTTCCCCGTTTTGGAATACACATCGCTTGAAGAAGCGATTGAGCTGATTCATTCCCGGCCAAAGCCGCTTGCCCTGTACGTGTTTACGCAGGATAAGGACACAGCTGCCGAAGTCACCGGCAGAATTTCCTTTGGAGGAGGCTGCATCAATGACACGCTCATGCACATTGCCACGCCATTTCTTCCGTTCGGTGGTGTAGGTGAAAGCGGAATGGGAAACTACCATGGAAAAGCAAGCTTCGAGACGTTTTCCCACCACAAAAGTGTATTGCAACAAACGAACCGCTTTGACTTCTCCTTTCGTTATCCATCCGCAAAAAATGGATTAAAACTGGTCAAAAAACTGCTGAAATAAAACAAAAGCCGGCAGAGGATGCCGGCATTTCTAACTTTAAAGATTGTTTTCAAAGTTTCTTCACGGATTTATTGTTTCCTTCATTGATCAGTTGATTGCAGTGAAAGGTGCGAGCATCCTGAAACGAAAATCAACCGCTTCCAAAGGCATCGAAGGATATCGATATCGATATCGAATTTATCCTTTAAAAGAATGTCTTAACTTCTGTTTCTGTATGATCACAATTGGTGCACGTGTACTCCAGTTCGAGCGCATCTTCCCGCACCACGTGCATGGTTTCCTGATTACAGCTGCTGCAGTGCCTCTTTACTTTTCCTTCTTCCATTGGTGTGCACTTCCTTCCTTGGACATCTTAAAAATAGTATTCCTCCAACCTCTTGTTATAAAACAAACTTTCGGGTTGTGTCCTGGACTGGCAAAAGAGCCTGCAGAAAGCTAAAACAGTGGTCTACCATTGCCGCTTTTTCTCGATAAAATATTCAATGACCGGAACATCAGGCGGGTTTAGGTTTTCAGGAAGTTCATGAAGTCCAAAGAATGAAAGTTCCTCCACCTCAATCCCGTCAGGATGGGATAAACCTCCATATTTTACACAAACATAGGCAGCTATCACGTTATAAACCTCATCCCCATGAGGATATTTGTAATAGAATTCCTCTCCGGAAAAGATGTGCATGATCTTCAGATCACGAGCAATGTATCCAGTTTCTTCAAGCAGCTCTCTTGCTGCTGCTTCCTCAAGCTGTTCTCCCGGCTCCAGTGCCCCGCCGGGAAGTCCCCAGCATCCATTGTCCTTTCTTTTTTGCAGCAAAATTTCTCCTTTATTATCAAATAAAAGAACACAAGCGCCGGTCATGATGATTGGGCGGCTTCCGATTAGCTTACGCAACTCCATAATATAACCCATTTTCTCAGTCCTCGTTTCTGTATTCTTTCCTAAGATTCCGCGGAATCTTCTAAAATCCTTTTTTGCACTCCTTTTACTGTTTTTGCCTTGCCAATTACTTCCTTCCTGGTACAAAGGGCTTATTTATAGCATAGAATTTCATTTCTGACATTGTCATAGTACAGGTCATAACTTATAATTCTAAATAAGTAAAAAATTCAGACGATATAAATAAGGGGGAATACGTTTGGAGAAGTTTATCGATTTTTTGAACAATAACATTCTGTGGAGCCAGCCGATGATTTACATCTGTTTGGGTGTCGGCCTGCTGTTTTCCATCATCACGCGCTTTTTGCAGGTGAGGCATTTTAAAGACATGATCAAGCTGATGTTTCAGGGGAAAAGCTCTGCTGCTGGTGTTTCTTCCTTTCAGGCACTTTCCATTGCGCTTTCCGGCCGTGTAGGAACGGGGAATATCGCAGGTACAGCGACAGCCATCGGATTTGGTGGTCCCGGAGCGGTGTTCTGGATGTGGGCGATTGCTTTTATTGGAGCGTCTACTGCCTTTATCGAATCGACTCTTGCCCAAATCTACAAAGAAAAACATGAGGGGCAATATCGCGGCGGTCCCGCTTTCTATATTGAAAAAGGGACAGGCTGGAGATGGTATGGTGTACTATTTGCCCTGGCCGCCGTTCTTGCCATGGCGATCCTTATGCCGGGGGTGCAGTCCAATTCTATCGCGTTAGGAATTGAAAATGCGTTTGGAATGAATAAATCGATTACTGGACTTATTATTATTGTTCTTTTGGGTATTATTATTTTTGGCGGAGTCAAACGGATTGCAAATGTTGCTCAATATGTGGTTCCATTTATGGCGATTGGCTATGTAGCCGTTTCATTGATTATCGTCGCAATCAATATCACGGAGCTGCCTTCTGTGTTTGCATTGATTTTCAAAAGTGCATTCGCTGCTGACTCCGTATTCGGCGGAATCGTCGGTATGGCGGTACAATGGGGAGTAAAACGCGGAATTTATTCCAATGAAGCTGGTCAGGGAACAGGTGCCCATCCGGCGGCTGCTGCTGAAGTTTCCCATCCTGCTAAACAAGGATTGGTCCAGGCCTTCTCTGTCTATATTGATACGATTCTTGTATGTTCCGCGACAGCATTCATGATTCTGTTTACAGGAATGTACAATACGCAGGGACCAGATAGTACCTACCTTTATGATAATTTAAAAGGGGTAGAACCAGGGCCAGGGTTTACACAGGCTGCGGTTGAGCAGGTTATCCCAGGATTTGGTGCAGGCTTTGTTGCTGTTTCATTGTTCTTTTTTGCTTTTACAACCATTATGGCATATTACTATATTGCAGAAACGAACGTTACGTACCTGATCCGCGGCCGCGAAAATAAATGGGCGGTTCCGCTGCTGAAAGTGGTTCTTCTTGCGGCAACTTTCTACGGCGCCATCAAGGAAGCGGCTATGGCCTGGAAACTCGGAGATACCGGTCTGGGAATTATGGTGTGGCTGAACCTTATTGCCATTTTAATTCTTGCCAAACCGGCGCTAAAAGCATTAAAAGACTACGAACAACAGAAAAAACAAGGTCTGGATCCTGTCTTTAACTCCCTTAAAGTTGGCATTAAAAATGCTGACTATTGGGAAAAGGAGTACAAGGAACCGGAGAAGGAGCAAGTATCTTAATAAAAAAAACAGGCGATTGCCTGTTTTTTTTTTGCGGAAAAGACGAAATCAATAGTAAAAAAGATTCATTGCATATTTCTGTCAAGACAGATAAACTTTTACTAAAGGTTTATGAAAACGTTTGCACAATGTGATTAAGGGAGGAATTTGGTTGAAAAAAAGTTTTGGCATTCTGATGTCTTTGGTGCTTCTTTTAGGGATTATTCTGGTGCAGCTTCCACAAACAGTTGCTGCAGCAAGCTATCAAAAAGTAGTAGTAAGGGGAAGCCTGTCTCCGCTTGATTGGGGAACAGACAATAATCCGCTGACCCTTCAGCAGGATGGATCATGGAAGAGCAACCCCATTCCGCTGACAGGCGGCAATAAGCTGGAGTTTAAGTATGTAAGAGATGATCAGTGGATGGACGGCAGCAACCTGGAATTCGTACCGCCGCAGACAGGCAGCTATGTGTTTATCTTTCATCCGGAGGACGAAAGAAAAGTAGATATCCAGCTTGTGGAAGGCAAGGGGAAAGTCACGCTTAATGTCACCGTGCCAAATTCTACACCCGACTGGGCGAATGTCACAATTGGGACAAGCCTCAACAAGTTCAATTATTCACTTACCAGTCTGAAAAAGACCGGGGACAAGACCTACAGCATCCAGTTGACCGGGGAGCCAGGACAATCGTTCAGCTACCTGTATGCTCTCGGGGATGCCAAATATAAAGAAGTCAAAAGTGAGCCAAGAAAAGCAACCTTCTCAGAGGCGGGACAAACGGTCAGTGATACAGTGAAAGACTGGAGCGCCGTACCCGTTGCCAAAAGTGTAACACACGATTTTAACTATCAACCCTCTATTCCGGACCATAAGGATAAGGTAACCGTTAAAACCACTGTGGAACATTACGGGCCAATCGACAAAGGCGGAATATACTACACAACTGACGGTTCAACACCTGTGGGCAAACGCGGATTGGCAACGAACGGGCGGTTTGCGCCCATGTATGTAACCTCCAAGGTGAGCCTTGGCAACGGACTGTACAAGTCAGTGCTGACGGGTGTCATTTCAAAGCAAAAAAATGATACACGGGTAAAATACAAGGTTGACGTTTGGGATACAGAAGGCACTGGCTCTCAATTTGCAGACACGAACAGTATTCTGTCTGCAGATGCGACGGAATTTGCCTATTATGTGGATGACTACAAATCCCCTCAATGGGCGAAAAATGCCTCAATCTATCATGTGTTTGTCGACCGTTTCAAGGACGGCAATCCATTGAACAATGAGCCGGTCGACCCTAACCTGTCATACGATGAAAAGCTAAAAAACTGGATGGGCGGGGATCTCCAGGGTGTAAAAGAGAAAATCAGCTATATTAAGAGTCTCGGTGTAAATGCGATCTGGATTTCACCTGTATTCAAGGGTCCGTATTTTCACGGATATCATCCGGCCGACTTTTTGAAAATCGACCCACGCTTCGGAGACAACAAGGTGATGAAAGAAGTTATTAAAGAAGCGCATAAAAACGGGATGAAGGTGGTTTATGACCTCGTTCCCAACCATACCTCCAATCAGCACCCGTTTTTCAAGGATGCTGCAAAAAATGGAACCAAAAGCCCGTATTATAACTGGTACACGTTTACCAACTGGCCGAACGAGTATAAAACGTTTTACGGAGTCACTGAACTGCCTGAACTGAATAATGATAATCCGGCAACACGCAGCTATATGATGAACAAGGTTGTGCCGTTCTGGCTGAAGGATCTTGGCTTTGACGGGTTCCGCCTTGACTACGCCAAAGGGCCGAGCTACAGCTTCTGGGTGGACTTCAGGCATACTGTGAAAAAGCTGAAGCCGAATGCCTTTATCTACGGAGAAGTTTGGGACAGCAGGGAAAAAATCAACACGTACGCGGGCAAGCTGGACGGGGCGCTTGACTTCCCGATGCAGACTGCATTGCTTGATGTATTTGCCAAAGGCCAGTCGATGCAAGAGCTTAGTGACGCGATCCGTTTGAATCAGGAAACCTATGATCCTCAGTATGTGATGGGAACCTTCCTGGATAATCATGACATGCCGCGCTTTTTATTCGAGTCCAAAGGAGATGTAAACAAACTGAAGCAAGCAGCAGCGGCACAGTTTACACTTCCGGGAGCACCCATCATTTACTATGGTACAGAAGTCGGTCTTTCTCAAAGTAAAGACCAGACCACAGTCGATGAATATCAGGACCGCTATTACCGTGAACCAATGCCTTGGAATAAAGCGAAGCAAAATCTCGAGCTGAAAAAGTATTACAAAAAATTGATCAAGCTCCGAAATGATGAGCCTGCGCTTCGTACAGGCAAAATCAAAGAATGGTATTCCGATGATCAAGTGCTGGTCTATGAAAGAAGCAACAAACATGACCGTTTCCTCGTTGTTCTGAACAACGGAAGTGCCGAAAACATCACGCTGCAAAAGTCTTCGGATAAAGGCCATGAAGTAGTGTTGAAAAATGTATGGGACAAGAAAGATGTAATACACCCAGGAAAGAAAGATGATCTGAAGATTTCTTCCAAAGCAGGCGGTGTTCAGATCTACGAAATGGTGAAAGGCAAGAAGTACAGTAAGAAAAAAGCTTCCTGACCAGAAATGAAGGCCGATCCTCCAATTTAGGAGGGCCGGCTTTTTTTGCTTTTGGGGATATTTGCCACAAAAGGTCGATTTTTTCGGGTGGCGGCAGGGGAAGTTCATTTCTTGTCGTAATAAAATAAGAAAACTAAATTCGTCAGGAGACAGGCTGATGCTGACAGAAAAACTCCTTTTACACGTGTTGATGGTACTCGCCCCCGTTTTAAGTTACGGCTTCTTTTTTGAAAAAAAGCAGTTTTCCTCGTCTCCTTATCTTTGGGGAGCACTGCAAAGCATTTGTGCGGCTTTTTGTATGATCTTCGCGTATGAGGAAGGGGGCCTTTATTGGGATTTGCGTTATGTAGCGTTGATCCTTGCCTATTTATACGGAGGTAAAGTTTCAGGAGGGATGGTTTTAGTAACCATTCTCGTTTGCCGTACAGCTCTTGGCGGAGAAGCTTTGTTATTTGCTTTGGCAGGAATAATATTGGCTGCCTTGATTCCTTTTTGGTTTAGTAGTACTTTCAGGAACTACCCTCCATACAAACGGGTGAAGATAGCCATGCTGGTGGGTGTATGGCCGACTGTTGTACAAATCTTTATCCTTTTGTCCTACACCGCGTATTCGGGTGAAATCAACAGCATGATGATGGATTCGGTCTATCGTGTGCTGTCCTTTGGCATTATTGGCGTCCTCGGGGTGGGGACGGCGGCCCGTCTGAATGAATTAATTATTGAACGTACTCTTATGAAGCGGGAGATTGAGAAGGCCGAAAAGCTGAACACCATGGGTGAGCTGGCAGCCTCAATCGCTCATGAAGTAAGAAACCCGCTTACAGTTGTGAAAGGTTTTCTTCAGCTTATGCAAAAAGACGACAAGGATCATCATTTTTCTTATATTCCCCTTGTGTTAAGCGAGCTGGGAAGGGCAGAGGTGATTATTAATGATTATTTGAATTTCGCCAAACCCGAGTTTAAGAAGCTTGTGCGTTTCTCTTTATCTCAAATTCTTTCAGAGGTATGCATGCTTTTGAATGCCCTGGCAGTAAAGCAGGGAGTGGAGCTGAAATGGGAAGGGACGGAAGAGGCTTTCCTCTTTACTGACCGGAACCAGCTGAAACAGGCACTCGTTAACGTGATAAAAAATGCGATTGAGGCCACTCCCGGCGGAGGAACCGTTACCGTGTCACTCTCTTTATCCGGCGACCGGGCGGTTGTTTCAGTTGCTGATACAGGAAAAGGCATGACACCCGAACAGCTGTCACGCATCGGTACTCTGTTTTATACAACAAAAGAGAAAGGGACAGGGCTTGGAACCACGGTTTCAGTTAAAATTATTGAGTCCATGCAGGGGAAGATCTCGTTCAAAAGCGAAACCGGAAAGGGAACTGAAGTCACTCTCAGTCTTCCGCTCCACAAAAAGATGAATATCAATTAATAATCGTTATATTCTGTTAAACTGTTCATAAGAGAACTTATGGAATGGTGATAACATGCCGGACATTGTAAAAGTCTCCGTTCGGGGACTGGTCGAATATGTGTACAGAAGCGGCAGTATCGACTCCCGCTTCCGCTCGGTGAGCACGATGACCGAGGGCACAAAAGCGCATCAAAAAATACAAAAAACTTATGCCGACAATGATCAAAAAGAAGTGTTTGTCCAGACTGAGGTGGTACGGGATCAGCTTGCATTCGTTATCGAAGGGCGCTGTGACGGACTGCTCTTTTCCGAGGGCAATGTCACCGTAGAAGAAATCAAGTCCACGTCCCGTGATTTGCAATGGATTGAAGAAGATACCTATCCTGTCCATTGGGCACAGGCCAAGGTGTATGCGTGTATCTATGCTGCTGACCATGACCTGGATTCGATGGATGTGCAGCTCACCTATATGCAGGTGGAAACAGAGGAAAAGAAGCGATTTAAAAAGACTTTTACTCAAAGCGAGCTGTCTGATTTTTTAACCGAAACGGTGGACAAGTATGTCCCTTATGCGCAGCTGATGGTTCACCACCGCCAGGAGCGTGACCGGAGCATCAGGGAGCTGCCGTTTCCGTTTGACACCTACCGGGAAGGGCAGCGGAAACTGGCCGGAGCCGTCTACACAACGATTATGGAGGAGAAAAACCTGTTTGCCCAGGCGCCCACAGGCATTGGGAAAACAATGTCCACCATGTTTCCGGCTGTAAAAGCAATCGGTGAAAATCTTCTGCAGCGCTTTTTTTATCTCACGGCTAAAACCATTACAAGAGAGGCGGCCGAAGAAGCGCTAATGCTTATGCAAAAAAAGGGGCTTCAACTGCATACCGTCACACTGACTGCCAAGGAAAAAATGTGCTTGAAGGATAAAACCATCTGCCAGAAGGATTATTGTGAATTTGCAGAAGGCTATTATGACCGCGTAAACGGGGCCGTTTTGGATATTCTGGCCAATGAGACGGTTATTCACCGCAGTGTGATCCAGAAATATGCGCTTAAGCACAGGCTCTGTCCGTTTGAGTTTTCACTCGACCTTGCCTATGGAGCTGATGCGGTGATCTGCGACTACAACTATGTGTTTGATCCGAGGGTATCGCTCAAACGGTTCTTTGAGGAACAGAAAAAACAGAGCGCTCTGCTTATAGATGAGGCACATAATCTTGTTGACCGCGGCCGCTCCATGTTTTCGGCAGAACTGTACAAATCAGCGTTTCTTCAGGTATCCAGAGAATTTAAGGGAAGAAACAGTGAGCTGCAAAAAGCGGCCAAGGCTGTTAATGATTTTGGTCTGGCTTTGAAAAAACAATGTGGTGAAGAAAGAAGTTTGGTAAAGGAAGAGATGCCCGAAGAGCTTATTGAACTTCTGGAACATTTTGTTGTAACGGCTGAAAGCGAACTGCTTCGCCAGGAAGAGGGAGAAAGCCAGCAGCTTCTTCTTGATACGTATTTTACCGCGCAAAGCTTTATCCGCATTTCCAAACTGTATGATGAACGGTATGTCACCTATGTGGAATATGTGAGGAGCGAGGTGAAGATCAAGATGTTCTGTCTTGATCCGTCAGTGCTGCTTCAGCAGATGAGCAAAGGCTACCGTTCAAGCATCTATTTTTCGGCCACGTTCACACCAATTGATTATTACAAGGATATGATCGGTTTTCGGGAAGACGATTATGCCCTGGCGATTCCATCTCCTTTTGACCCTGAGCAGCTGGAGGTTTATATCCAGCCGTTGTCCACCCGGTACAGGGACAGGGAAAGTACGAAAGAGCCGATTGCAGAGATGATTGCCAGCGTGACCGGAAAAAACAAAGGAAATTTTCTTGTGTTTTTCCCTTCCTATCAATATATGAATGACGTTTATGAACAGTTTCAGAATCTTGATGTGGCTGAGCAGTCCATCGTACAGTCCCCCGGCATGACAGAGGAAGAGCGGGAAGGCTTTCTACAATCCTTTCAAGCAGGCACAGACGGAACACTGGTCGGCTTTGCCGTGATGGGCGGCATCTTTTCAGAAGGAGTCGATCTTGTCGGCGACCGTTTAAACGGTGTCATTGTGGTTGGAGTCGGGCTTCCTCAGCTAGGGCTTGAGAGGAATATTATAAAAGACTATTTTTCTTCGCGGAGGAAGAATGGCTATAATTATTCCTATGTGTTTCCAGGCATCAATAAAGTGCTGCAAGCCGGCGGCAGGCTGATCCGTTCGGAGAGCGACCATGGGGTCATCGTGCTTGTCGACGACCGGTTTTTAACCAGGCAGTATCAGTCGCTCCTGCCTATTGAGTGGAAACATTTCACCGTCATATAAAAAGGAAAAGCAGCAGCACAGCGGGAACATTCCGCTGCGCTGCTGCTTTGTTTATTTCACATTCAGTTTTTTATCGCTCATGTAGCGGTAGACCGGGATTTCGTCTCCTTTTTCAACCGGCAAAAAGTTAAAGGTAACATAACTGTCCACCGATTCGGGTTCAAGAGCCAGGGAGATAAAGTTTGCTTGGGGCTGTGCCATGCTGAAAACATAGCTTCCGGCCGGGAACGGATGAACATGTTCCTTTACCTCGGTGGTTACTTTATTGGTATAATGGCCGTTTTCAAGTTCCGTAGAAACAACTTTATCGGTCACTTTGTAGCTCTCAACAGAAAGGGAGGCCGGCTTTTTCAGCTTTTCCACTTTCACACCGAGAACAGAAAGCTTATTCGCAACATCATGATACGCTGGCGGCATGATATACGCTGTTGGGCGTTCTCTCTCAAGCGTTGGAAACGCATCAGTGGAGTCCTCCCAGATGATCGGGATGTCCGTTTTTTTCGCAGTGGCAAGGTCCACGACCTTCAGTTTCTGGTCCGGTACCCGTTTGTTTTCACTGGTAACCACTACGTTATCCTGATCGTTGGTTGTTTTCCCTTTTGCAACTACTTCCTGACGGGCATTGTTGACCAGCTTTTTCACTTTTGCGCCATTACCGGCCGTTACTTTGATGAAATATTGCTGTGCCATGGTCTGTGCATAGACACGGCGGTCAAAATCAGCACGGCCGATGTTAATTCCCCTTGTTTCAATGAGGAAGGTCATCGTATTTTTCAGGCCGAGTGCATTTCTTCCGATTCGGGTTTCTGTGCTGCCTTCCGTGGCAACGAGGTCACTGCCTTCGGTCGCCAGCGTATAGTACGGATGATGGGATAAATTTTTTTCATCGAGTCCTTTATTCACATTCTTCAGGAGAAGATTGTCAGATGCTTTTCTCAGGCTCTGCGGAATATTCAAGTTCTTTGCAGATGAAATCAGCAGGTCGAATGAAGGAAGTGATCCGCTTTCGCCAAACTTTTTAAGCGGGCTGGAATTCACCGTATATTCGTGTGTATCAAGCACAACGTCCGGCTGATATTCATTGATTGCCTTATGTATGGCCTGAACTTCCGGATATTCCACTTTCATGTAGTCCCGGTTGGCATCCAGATTGGTGGCGATATACCGTTTGAAGTAGTAGGAACCATCCGGGTTGACGCGCGGCATGATCGCAATATTTACTTTATCAAGAACATTTCCCATTTTGCCCTGTGCGAGCTTTTGAGCAGTGACAAGCACGGACTCACCGGCGGCTGGTTCGTTGCCGTGAATTTGCCCCTGAATCCAGATCAGCGGCTTCTTTTTGTTCGTTTTTATTGTGTCGGGATTGTCGTTGCTGAAGAGAAGCAATGGAAGCTTTCGTCCTTCAAGGGAACTGCCGATGGTGGTTAAGGAGACATTCTTGTACTTACGGTCCAGTTTTTTGATGAACGACATCATTTCTTCCTGGGAAGTGAAAGGCAGCCTTCCTTTTTCAAAGGCAGGAGTAGAAAAACTTTCGCTGGGCTTTGGGAACAGGTACGAAATGTTATCTGGCTGAATATAACTTGGCCCGTTGCCATAGTAGGGAGTGAACGGATCCGAAGCTTCAGCAGCGGCCGCCTTTTCGGTGTGAGATGCAGGGGCTGAGATGCCGGCTGCAAGGGCAAGAGCCAGTACGAAAGAAGTGGAACGCAGGACTTTTTTCATAAAAAAACCTCCTGTTAAGTTGTTTGATTATTCAATCTATAACATAGTTTTTGTGGTTGTTAAACCGAATACACCCAATTATAAGTAAAACAGGAGTAATTTACCAAACAAAGAGTGAATTTTGAGAGAAGCTGAGTGATTTGGCCCAGGAGGGCTGACAGGTGGTATGGACCTTGTATAATGCGAACAATCAGACATCTATGGTTATTCTTTCCCTAACATGGTATAATCCTCAGAAAAGTTTCCGTAAATGAAACATTAAAAGAGGAGTTTTGGCAATGAAAGTGGCATATTTGGGGCCTCATGGCACATTTTCCGAGGAAGCAGCGCATCGTTATTTTAAAGACCAGAATGTGGAATGGCATATGTGTGATTCGGTGCCTGAAGTGCTGGAGGCAGTTGGGGACGGACTGGCAGATTGGGGCATTGCACCCATTGAAAATGCAATAGAAGGAACTATCAACATGACTGTGGACAGCTTGCTGGTAAATGATTTATATATCAGGGGCGAAGTCATTCTTCCCGTTTCTCTTCATTTACTTGGCACGGAAGGTACACAGGAGGAGGATATACAGGAGGTTTGGTCGATTCCACCGGCTCTTGCGCAATGCAGGGAATACATACGAAGTCTGAAGGTAAAAACACGGCACTTTGACAGCACGGCTTCTGCAGCAGCAGCGATTCGCGAAGCTGGGCGGAGTGATGTGGCTGCAGTGGCATCCGCATATGCAGGGGATTTGTTCGGTTTGGTGAAAGTGCGCCAAAATATTGAAGAAAGCTATGAAAATCAGACGCGTTTTGTAGTCGTGACCAAGGACAAGAAAGCGCCGTCTGATGCTAAGAAAACGATGCTCCAGGTAATTCCGAGCGATGAATATACGGGGGTGCTGTCTTCTATACTGAATGTCTTCTCGGCATTGAATGTCAATCTGACCTGGATTGAATCACGGCCTACCAAAAAGAAGCTTGGGGCCTATCAATTCTTCTTGGAGGCGGGATTTGGAATTCAGGATCCATTGATCGAAAAAGCGGTTGCTGTTTTGCAAACCTATGGACACGAAGTCAATATTCTGGGCAGCTTCACTGCCACAAAGCTGGATTAGGGGGATTGCATGAACGTTCATATTGTCAATGGTGACACGGTTGGAAATAAGTTGACTGATCTTGAGGGTGACATCATCATCTGGCGGGAAATGTATGACTTGGGTCCTGTTGACCCGGATATGAATGATAGATTGCTAAAGAAAAGAGCAGGATTTTTTGAAAAGAAGCTGGGCCTACCAGCTGAATTGTTTCTTAACACGTGCCGGCTGCAGGAACAGGAGCTTCGTTCCATTCCTGCCGACGCGGACATTACGCTTTGGTTTGAGCATGACCGCTATGACCAGACCATGCTTCTCTATTTGCTGAAAACCTTGAAAGAGCTTGGATTAACCAGTCTATATATGGTGACGGCGGACGCCTATCCAGGCATCGAGCCATTTTTCGGATTGGGACAGCTGACTGCATCCCAGCTTGCGGCACTGCATAAAGACCGCGTCATCATTTCCGAAACACAGCTTCATGAGGCTGAGCTTGGCTGGAATGCTTATGCGTCTGATGACCCGAGGGATTTGAGGCACTGGCTGCTGCATGGGGAATGCAGTCTCCCTTATACAAAACGTGCGCTCCGGAGGCATCTCTCTTATTTTCCGTCAGAGAGTAATGGGTTGAACGAGGTGGAGGAGCACATTTTTCAGTTGATGCATGAGGGAATCAGCTCCTTTACTGAACTCTATCAACAGGTAAGAGCACAACGACCGGACGACGGGCTGAGCGATTTGCATTTTGCAGCCATCCTCGATCACCTGAAGCCGCTGCTCAAACTCACGGAGGGCGAACTGCCTCGATATGACGCTGAACCAGAGGAAGCTGTTTTGGAACTGACCTATGACGGCATTGAAGTGTTAATGGAACGTGAAGACCGCTTTGACTATGCCGCAGGTGAATGGTGGCTCGGCGGTGCAGCCGTGCAGTATGGAGAATGGCGCTGGAACGGGGGAAAAATAATCAATAAACGTACGTGAGAAAAGCCAGGATGAGAGTTCTGGCTTTTTTGCGTTTCAATCCATATTTGCAGTGTCAAAAGGTACGCTTTTTGATCATAAATAATTCCTTCTTTGGTAACTGTGTGAATGTTTTACAACTCTGTAAAATGGAATTAACAGAAGTCTTTTATGATAAAACTATATTCATCGTACATGATGCTGCTATTTCAGAGGGAATTCGAACTTCAGTCAGTATGTCCAATGGATAGATTAAGGTGCGGGAGGGTTCCATATGAAAGGTAAACCGGTTAAACATGTAAAACTGGTCTTTCTTTTTTCACTTGTTTTAACGATGATCATTGGCAGTCTGGCTTTTGTTCCAACACTGAAAGCTGCAGGGGATGGCTCGGCATCATCGCCGTATACGGTGTCACAGGCAATGGCCAACCAAAGCAACACACTAAAAACGGTGCAGGGGTATGTGACAGGACAGCCCACGGCGGCATCAACAGTGGTAACCAGTAATTATCCGAGTGATTATGCCATTGCCCTGGCAGATGCGGCCGGGGAAACAGCAACATCCAAAATGATTTATGTTCAGGTGCCATCCTCTTATCGCAGCCAATTTGGCCTGCAGAGCAATCCCGGCCTGAAGGGCACAAAGGTAACGGTAACCGGCTATTTAACCTCCTACTTTACACATCCTGGTGTGAAAAATGTTACTTCGATGGAAACGGGAAGCGGAGGAACGCCGTCTGATCCGCCGCCAGCAGATGCGGGGTCCTATTATGACAGTGCACAGGGAAAAACAGGGGCGGCCTTAAAGAGTGCGCTTCACGGCATTATCGATGACCATACAGAAGTTTCGTATGATGCGGTCTGGGATGCGCTCCGCCATACGGATGAAGATCCGAACAACAAAAACAATGTCAATCTTTTGTATACCGGACGTTCGCAAAGCAAAACGACCAATGGAGGCGGAGTGGACGACTGGAACCGGGAGCATGTCTGGGCGAAATCCCATGGTGACTTTGGGACTGCGATGGGCCCTGGCACCGACCTTCATCACCTTCGCCCAACCGATGTATCGGTAAACAGCTCAAGAGGAAATCTTGATTTTGACAACGGCGGAACGGAAAATTCCGAAGCCAAAGGGAACTATTCGGACAGCGATTCGTGGGAACCGAGAAATGCCGTTAAAGGTGATGTCGCACGGATGATTTTCTACATGGCGGTCCGCTATGAAGGCGACTCCGGTGAACCGGATCTTGAAATGAATAACAGTGTCAGCAATGGAACAGCTCCCTATATTGGCAAAATGTCTGTTCTGCTGCAATGGAACCAGCAGGATCCGGTGGACAGTTTTGAACGCCACCGCAACGAAGTTATTTATAATGATTATCAGAATAACCGCAATCCGTTCATCGATCATCCCGAATATGCGGCTGCCATCTGGCAGTAAGGAGCAGGCTCACCCGTGTGAGCCTTTTTTTATTTAGGCCAAAGGTAACGTTTTGACAAAAAGAATGGTAACAAGTTCCTGTTTTATCCATTTTTGATTAACGGCTGCTAATTAGCTCCTTCTTTTACGTTATGATGAAGATACAACAAAGTCAGTCATTTTTTATAAAAAAGGAGGAGATTGATAGGTGAAAAAGTCGCTTTCGGTTACATTGTGTTCTGCTTTGCTCCTGCCCCTTATGATGGGGGCCAACGTTCAAAAAACGGTACATAACACAGCAGCGGATGTGCAGCATCCAGTTGTGAAAAACGGAATGACACAGCCAGTCTATTCGCTGGATGATGCCATCACGGAGAAGGTTTTCATAGAAACAAAGATTGATAGCGACAGGGATGGAAAGCCGGACCGTGTGCATGCGGATATCATTCGTCCAAAAGAAACGGAAGAAGGGCTGAAAGTACCGGTCATTTATGAAATGAGCCCATATCGCGCAGGCTTGAAGGACGTGCCGGTCTATGATGTTAACACAGAATTGTATGCGGTTCTAAAAAAGGGCGGGAACGGCCACCGGGAAGGAAAACCGGCACCGGAAGCGAGTGCAGCGAATCTGCCGGGCTATTATGATGATTATTTCGTTCCGAGAGGATATGGGGTGGTGCTGGCAGAAAGCATCGGCACAGGATTATCGGAAGGATGTCCGACAACAGGCGATGAGCGGGAAATTGAAGGAACAAAGGCAGTCATTGACTGGCTGAACGGGAGAGCCAGGGCGTATACGGAGGATGGGAAAGAAGTGAACGCCGACTGGTCAACGGGTAATGTCGGGATGACCGGTGTTTCGTACAACGGCACCCTTCCCAATGCAGTCGCCGGCACTGGGGTTGAAGGGCTGAAAACGATTGTTCCAATCGCGGCTATCAGCTCATGGTATGACTACTACAGAGGAAACGGTGCAGTTATCGCTCCAGGCGGCTATCCGGGGGAAGACACAGATAATATGGCAGAAGCCATTTTAACCCGTGATAATCCGGAGGTTTGCCGTGATGTGATCAAAGAGCTGACAGAGGGACAGGACCGTCAAACAGGAGACTACAATGATTACTGGTCTCACCGTGATTATGTGAAGGATGCGGACAAGGTAAAAGCGAGCGTTTTTGTTGTGCACGGGCTGAATGACTGGAATGTAAAGACCAAACAGTTCGCCCAGTGGTGGGAAGCGCTTGGAGAAAATAATGTTCCCCGCAAGCTTTGGCTTCATCAGGGAGCGCATGCCAATCCGTACAGCTTCAGGCGTGACGTATGGCTGCCTACGCTGAATAAATGGTTCGATTACTGGCTGTATGATGTGAAAAATGACATTATGGACGAACCTGCAGTGGATATTCA
Organism: Fictibacillus fluitans; assembly: GCF_030418125.1. Lineage (GTDB taxonomy): Bacteria > Bacillota > Bacilli > Bacillales > Fictibacillaceae > Fictibacillus_C > Fictibacillus_C fluitans. The sequence goes on from NZ_JAUHTR010000015.1 coordinate 26,758, forward strand.
GCGGGAAGACAAGCAATGGAAAACAGAAGACGTCTGGCCGGCCGCCAAAACAAAGCCGGTTGCGCTGCATCTCCGCCCTGGAGCGCTGTCCAAGCTGCCGGTTAACAATGGATCCAAGGTGCATCAGACCATCCTTGATGATGCAACAAAAAAGGCAGAGGATCTTGTATTGAACCCGAAAGCAAATTCGGCGAACCGATTGGCATATTTGACACCGGAGCTGGGCAAAGATGTCAGAATCAGCGGTACACCGAAAGTGAAAGTCGCAGCAAGCATTGACCGTCCGGTGGCTAATTTGACTGCCTTGCTGGTTGATTACGGACCAGAGAAAACAGAAATTGTGACGCGTGGATGGATGGATCCGCAAAACTTGAAATCCGATTCCCGTTCCAAAGCATTAAAGCCCGGCAAGCAGTATACGTTTGCATGGGAAATGCAGCCGGATGATTATGTGATCCAAAAGGGGCATAAACTGGGAGTAGTGCTCGTTTCGAGCGATTATAATTACACCCTGAGACCGGTGGCAGGCACAGTGATTACAGTGGATCCGCTAAAAAGCGAGCTGATCCTTCCGGTAACCGGGGGAAGCAAAGCACTGCAATAAAGAGAAGGAAAGTAAAAAGGAGCTGTCCTGAAAGTCAAAAATTGACCTTCAGTCAGCTTCTTTTTCGTAAAAAGCTTCTATGAAAAGTTGATTGTAGTGGAAGGTGCGAGACTCCTGGGGGACTAGCGTGACAGGTGAGACTCCCGCAGACGCTTGCGTCAAGAGGCTCACCGCACGCCCCGCGGAAAGCGAGCGGCCTGGAACGAAAATCAACGGCTTCCAGACTTCTTGGCCAGCCCCTTTTCCATTCTTAAAATACTTTAGTTGTCCAGTCTTCACAGTTCCAAACTTCGGTTACAACGTCACGGTAAAATTCCGGTTCGTGGGAGATGAGAAGAATGCTTCCTTTATACGCTTTTAAGGCACGTTTCAGTTCATCCTTCGCATCCACATCCAGATGGTTGGTCGGCTCATCAAGAATGAGAAGATTGGTTTCGTTGTTAATCAGCTTGCAAAGGCGCACCTTGGCTTTTTCGCCGCCGCTCAGCACCTGCACCTTGCTTTCAATGTGTTTGGTGGTGAGACCGCACTTTGCGAGAGCTGAACGAACTTCATGCATATTGAAGGAAGGGAACTCATCCCATACTTCTTCAATACATGTATTGTTGTTGCTGCTTTTGATTTCCTGTTCGAAATACCCGATATGGAGAAACTCGCCTTGTTCAACGGTACCTGATATCGGTTTAATTTCGCCGAGGATGCTTCTTAGTAAGGTGGTCTTACCGATTCCGTTTGCCCCGACAAGCGCAATCTTTTGCCCACGCTCCATGCGCAGGTCAAGCGGGCGGGAAAGCGGTTCGTCATACCCGATGACAAGGTTTTTCGTTTCGAAGATCAGCTTTCCTGAAGTTCGTGCTTCTTTAAAGTTAAACTCAGGTTTCGGCTTTTCCTTGGCTAATTCGATGACATCCATCTTATCCAGCTTTTTTTGGCGGGACATCGCCATGTTTCGGGTCGAAACACGGGCTTTGTTTCGCGCAACAAAGTCTTTTAGCTGAGATATTTCCTGCTGCTGGCGTTTGTATGCCGCTTCAAGCTGCTGCTTCTTCGCTGCATGGATATTCTGGAAGTTGTCGTAATCTCCGACATACCGGTTAAGACCCTGGTTTTCCATATGGTAAATTAAATTTATGACGCTGTTTAAAAACGGAATATCATGCGAAATCAGGATAAACGCGTTGTCATACTCCAGCAGATACCGTTTCAGCCATTCGATATGCTGCTCATCGAGGTAGTTGGTCGGCTCATCCAGAAGAAGAATTTCAGGTTTTTCAAGCAATAGCTTGGCAAGGAGTACTTTCGTACGCTGCCCTCCGGACAGGTCATGTACATCGCGATCAAGACCAATGTCATCCAAGCCGAGTCCCCGGGCGATTTCTTCCACTTTTGCGTCAATGACGTAAAAATCGTTATTGGTCAGTGCATCCTGAAGGACACCCACATCCTCAAGAAGTTTTTCGAGCTCTTCAGGAGTTGCTTCTCCCATTTTTTCATACATGCCGTTCATTTCCGCTTCGACATCAAACAGATACTGGAACGCGCTCTTGAGAACATCGCGCATGCTCATTCCCTGCTCGAGTACGGTATGCTGGTCAAGGTAGCCCACGCGGACTTTCCTGGCCCATTCCACCTTGCCTTCATCGGGCTGAAGCTTGCCGGTAATGATATTCATGAAGGTTGATTTACCTTCACCGTTTGCTCCGATCAAGCCGACATGCTCTCCTTTTAAAAGACGAAAGGAGACGTCATTAAAAATGGCACGGTCACCAAAACCGTGGCTTAAGTTTTTTACTGTTAATACACTCATCTATATACACCTTTTCTTGTTTGTTAAGATCACCATTTGATTATAGTATGTTTGGCAGGGAGAACTCAATGTTTCCGGGATATTTTTCAAATAATGTTTGATAGGGAGGAAGGTTGGGAAACTTTTACTGTACCAAGAAAAAGGAGGATTGCCAACATGAATGACTACAGTGTAGTACCTGACAGGGGAGTCAACGGATGGATTGTAAAACTTCAGGATGTGGCACCTACAGAAACATACACAAGCAGGGCAGAAGCCATTGAGGAAGCGGAGCGGCTGGCAAAGGAGAATACGCCAAGCAGAGTTCTTGTATATGATTCAAAGCTTGAAATTGAGGAAGAAAAAAAATTCTAAGAGAAAGGGGCTGTCCAGAAAGTCAAAAATTGACCTTCAGGAAGCCTCTTTTTGTGTAAAAAGCTTCCACGAAAATCAACGGCTTCCAGGCTTCTTGGACAGCTCCTTTTCCACATAAAAAAAGGAGCCTTGGGACCAAGACTCCTTCAATCTTAATTCTTCTTCAACATACGTGGTTTCTTGCCTTTCATTCGTCTTGCAGTGTTACATTCTTACATTCGTACTACAAACTTGCATTTGTTCTTAAAACTTACCTTCTTGCATTTCGTTCATATTTCCACCATTAGGTCCATCTTTCGGTTCTTCGCAAGGTTCGGAACCTAATCGCTCCGCTCCATGACAAATCACTCCAATTTGGATCTGAATAGCGTTTATTCCATTTTCATTAAAAGTTGCACAGGTCTTACATCCGTACAATGCTTTTACTTAAACTTTCTAAATTACCTTACGGACTTTCATGTTTCCTAAATCGCTCTTACACACTTACACGTAATACTAGGTCCATCTCTTGGATCATTGCATGTCTCGGAACTGTAAACGTTCTTACCCATTGCAAACCCTCCAGTATATGACTTAGTAAAGAGTAAAGCATCTTTCATAGAGCTGACTTTTTGAATCATAAATCGGTGTGGCTAAATTTCTTCTTGCTACTTACTACTTACTTTTTTGTTACCTTAATACTGAACTTCCCAATGCCTTTGTTGCTGAATTTCCTTCTTACTGTGTTGATGTAGTACTGAATTGCCTTTTACTGTCTTGCTGTATGGCTTGTGTTGCATTCACTATTTCGGTCCATCTCTTGGCTCATTGGATGTTTCGGAACGATTGTTCTTACTCATCACAATTCCCTCCATATGGTTGATATAGTGTTGCATAGTTTGTTTTCCCGATCATCCAGATTTAAAACACTTTTTTTAAATAAATTTTAAAAAAACTTTAGAGTGGATTAACAGCCGTTACAATGACTGCATCCACAGGCTTTAAGTCCAAAATGGTCTCATTGATTTGTCCGAATTCGGCTTCTTTTAAATACAATGAAATAACCTTGCTTATTTCCTGTGTTGTTTCATCATCTGCGCCTTTTTCATGAGGCTGAAGGGTGATGGCAATGCGCGCTCCCGGTTTCATTAACTGCTTGATCGTTTTAAGGTAAGCAATGGGATCCTTCCATATGAGGATCGAGTTGACGGAATACACACCGTCAAACTGCATGGACTTCTCCGCAGAAGAAATAGGGCCGTGGTATAGTTCCACACGACCATCATTAATATATTCCTCATTTCGTGAGGCTGCTTGTTTTTTCATTTCTTCAGAGACATCAAAGCCAACGATATGGCAGGAAGGGTAGGTACTGCATACATATTCAATGCCTACGCCGGGGCCGAAACCCACTTCAAGCAGATTGTCGTTGTCTTTAGGATTTAGAGCGGAGATGGTTTTTTCATTTAATTCTTTATTTTCATTGGACATGATCTTGCCGGCAATCTTGCCCAGCAATCCCTCCGGCTTTTCAAATTGCTCTGAAACTTTTTTACGAATGCTCATGCGGCACACTCCTGTTTTTATGGATTCACTAATCAATGTACCCAAAAGGGAGCCATCCAAAAAGTCAGGAGAAGGTAAGAACACAAAAAGGACCGGATGAGATTCCATCCGGCCGGAGATTCCTATTGAGCTGTATATCCGCCATCAACAAGCAGATTAGCTCCGGTAATAAAGCTTGCGTCATCAGAAGCCAAAAAAGCAACGGCTTTGGCCACTTCTTCGGGTTTGCCCAGCCTGCCGACAGGATGCAGGGAAATCAGGTGATTTCTCATATCATCATCAAGCTGCTGAAGAAGAGGGGTATCAATGTAACCCGGACAAACGGCATTTACCCTGATATTTTCCTTGGCATATTCAACCGCCAGAGTACGGGTCAGGTTAACTACGCCGCCTTTGGCTGCGGTATAGGCTGCGGTAGCTCCCTGACCGACATGACCGAGGATGGAAGCACAGTTGACCACACTTCCGCCTCCACTTTTTCTCATGGCGGCAATGGCGTGCTTGGCACAGAGAAAAACACCGTCAAGGTTAATGGAAATCACTTTTCTCCATTCTTCAATTGAAAGGTCAACTGAAGGAGACATGCCGCCAATCCCGGCATTGCTGAACAGGATGTCGAGCTTTCCAAACTCTGTAACGGCTTTCTCCACCATGTTCTGAATGTCGTCTTCATTGGTGACATCAACATGCTGGTAGATGACTTTCGTTTCATCTGAATGGAGCTCGGCGGCAAGCCGTTTGCCGCGTTCGTCGTTAACGTCAGCGATCAGTACATGTGCACCGCTGGCTGCCATTTCCCGTACAGCAGATTCTCCGATTCCACTGGATCCTCCTGTAATAATGGCTGCTTTTCCTTTTAATCTCATGAGTATGACCTCCCTGTTTTAGTCACTTTCACTATACCCTTAACAGCGGTAAAACAATGTGAATAAAGTTACAGGTTATTGGTAACATTTTTATTTTTTTTGAAAAAGTAGTAGGAAGAAGCAATGGAAATAAGTGAAGATATGATTATGACAGGGAAAATCAGATAGCTTCTCCAGCCGGAAGGGGCCAGCAGCGAAAGAAGGATAATAATCCCTGTTGCAAAAAAGAGCTTGGCGCTGAACCGGTGAGTCTTCTTCCATACCTCTTCATCGGAAAGGGTCCATGGAGTTTTAATGCCAATGAACCAATTCGGCTTGACCTGCTGCATATAGTTTCCAAGAATAATAAACAGAAGACCAAGTATGACCGGCATTACGATTTTAATGGAAACGGAATACCCAAGTCCTGAAACAATGATCATGAGATTAATGACAAAGAACAGGGCCATCAGGCAATAAATAATAATGAGATAGCTGCGGGAAAATTTTTGGTAGTTGTCTCGCTTTGGGTCGATCTTCGGTAAAAAGTAAAGAGACAGATAAACAAAAATCAAGAGTGCGAGGCTCATAGCCATGGCTGAGAACTTGGAGGCATATCCATCAGCCTCGCCGTTCAGTCCCCAATGAATAGGCAATTGGGAAGGGAGCTGTGAATAGAATATGAGCCAAACAGCTGCTGCAGCAAGAATGATGAAAATGGGAAAGGCGTGTTTTTTCATTTTTCATTCTCTCCTTTATGGATAGGATTGCTTTGCATGACACCAAAAAACCAATTCATCACGTCCTGGAACACAGTGGTGTTGATGGAATAGATAATATATTGTCCTCGCTTTTCATCCTGGATCAGCTCGGTTTTCTTGAGCGTGTTCAAATGGTGGGAGATTGTCGGCTTTGTCATTTGAAAATGATCAGCGATTTCACCTGCCGTCATATCCCTGTTTTTAAGAAGGTCCAGGATCCGGCGCCGGGTGGGATCGGCTAACGCCTTAAACACCTCGTTCACATCAACTCTCCTTTCTGGAAGAAAAAGTATTTAGATGTTCATCTAAATAGTATATAAATAAAAAGAAATTGTAAATAGGCAGAGATACAAATGGCAAAAAAAAAGACAGCGGTATGCTGTCACAGGTTTTTTTAGTGTTCCTGATGCTGCGTTTTCTTTGCGGCGTGTAAAATCTCATCCAGCGGGAACACACGTCCGAGCTTATCTTTATGAACGATATGCTTTCGTTCGAACTTGGTGGGGGAGTCAATCCCCGCAGCTGCAGCAAGGTTAAATAAACCTTCCCTCAGCGAAACCAGATAGTTGCAGACCCGGTATTGTTTTTCCTCAACAATGAGCCCGTCCTGCAGCTTTTTGTTGGTGGTTGCCACCCCGACAGGGCAGTTATTCGTATGGCAAACCTGTGCCATAATGCAGCCCACGCTGATCATGAACCCGCGGGCGAGGTTGACCAAATCTGCGCCCATGGCGAGCGCAATGGCGATTTTGTCCGGAGTGATCAACCTTCCAGATGCAATGAGCTTGACCCTGTTCCGTATGCCGTATTCTTTGAGCATTTCATCGACAATAGGGAGGGCGGACTGGATCGGCAGTCCGACAGTATCGGCCAATTCCTGAAAGGTCGCTCCGGTTCCGCCCTCACCGCCATCAATCGTAATAAAATCAGGGCATTCACCGCTTTCTTTCATATAGGCCACCAATTCTTCCAGTGCGTCCAGGTCTCCAACTACAATTTTAATGCCGATGGGTTTTCCTGACACATTCCTCAATTCTTCAACAAAGTGAAGCAGGGTGGCTGGAGAATCAAACTCTTTGAACCGGTTGGGGCTGTTGATTGTTTTACCGGGTTCAACCAGCCGTATTTTTGCGATTTCTTCTGTAACTTTTTCACCCTCCACATGTCCGCCGCGAGTTTTTGCCCCCTGTGCAAGCTTGAGTTCAAACGCTTTAATCTGTTCCATTTCGCTTTTTTGCTTAAACGCTTCCCATGAAAATTCTCCGTCCAGGTTTCTTACTCCAAACAGCCCCGGACCGATTTGGAAGATAATGTCCGTCTTGCCTGCAAGATGATGCTCGGAAAGTCCGCCTTCACCTGTGTTCATCCACGTACCACCGGCCATCGCCAGGCCTTTGGATAGAGCGGAAATCGCGTTTTCGCCGAGAGCGCCATAGCTCATGCCTGATTGGCCGATTAGTCCTTTAAGCTTAAAAGGGTGCCGGCATGTGTGTTCTCCCAGAATCACAGCGTTCTCGTCTGTAAGATAAACCGGATTAATCAGCTTTTCCTCGCTGCGCTCTTTTCGGGAAAATAAGTTATCGCCTTCCTCTACATAAATCCTCGTTCTGATCTTGGGCTCATTATCCACCTTCAGCTCTGTTCTCAATTTTGGGAACAAGGTATTGCGGATAAAATATCCCTCTTCACCAAAATCCCTTTGAGAACCAAAGCCCACCAGCCTGTCTTTATACTTCCCGGACTTCACCACATCCTGAAATTCTTTGCGTGAAAACGGCTTTCCTTCATTGTCGTTGTTATATAAATACTGCCTTAGCTCGGGTCCTATTTTTTCAGTGAAATACCTGACTTTCCCGAGGACCGGGAAGTTTCTGAGGATGGAATGCTGCTTTTGGCGGTCGTCTTTTATGTACAAGTAAATGAAGAAGACAATGGGAACCAAAAGCAAGATACCAATTATGATAAGTAAAGCGATTACAAGATCGAATAGAACGTTCATCACAATCCTCCTTACAAATTTTGTGGACAAAGCACTTATCATTCCTTTTCCACGAATGGCAAAAATAGAAACCAGGGGGAAATCGGGTATACTGGTAAGAAATTGATGGATAAAGGGAGAGGCAAATGGAGTTTTTTGATCACTACCTAAGGGCTTTGCTGTCCTTGCCCGTAAGGGAGCGGTACAGCAGGGAGGACTTGCTGACTTCCGCGTTTCTGATGGAAAAACACGGTCAGCTTGAAATGTTTTATTCTCCGCATAATGAAGCGGTAAATGAGAAGGGGAAAATCGTAATTGTTGGCATAACCCCGGGTTGGGTGCAGATGGAGCTCGCCTTCCGGACGGCGAGAAGGCTATTGGAAGAAGGGGAGGGTACGGCGGAAATTTTAACAGCAGCCAAAAAGGCGGCGCAGTTTTCAGGAAGCATGAGAACGTATCTGATTCAGATGCTGGATGAGATGGAACTGCCCTCGTTTTTTGAACTTCCGGATGCATCTGCTCTGTTTGGTGAAGAGCGGCAGCTGCTGCACACGGTTTCGCTCCTTAAATATCCGGTGTTTTCAAACGGGAAAAACTACACAGGACACCAGCCGCCCATCAAAAATAATTCGTTTTTAATGAACTATGCAAGGGATACCTTAGAAACGGATATCCTGACCCTTGACCGACCCTTGATTGTTCCGCTCGGAAAAGCCGTGGAAGACGTTCTGCACATTTTTATCGATGAAGGAAAGATCGATGAATCGCAGTGCCTGCTTGGCTTTCCCCACCCTTCAGGTGCGAATGGCCACCGGCACAGACAGCTGCGGGAAAGAAAGGGAGCGCTCCGGGAAAAACTGCAAACTTTTTTTACAACATAAAAACCGCCGGCAGATGGCCGGCGGCTGATTTTTATTCTTCTTCTTTTCGGTTCTTGAAGGCTTCATTGGTTACGATATACGGATCCACTTCGGCTTTTTCCTTCCCTTGATCAGCAATCATGCTTTCTTCAGGAAAGTTGCCTGGATGACCTTTTTTCTTATGTTCGAATTCTTTTCCGCGAGACATTGTACAGTATCCTCTCTATGGTTAAATAATCGTTTCATAAAGATTATGTGCCAATGAACGATATTTTAAACCATTCCCACAAGTTCAACAGAAACATCGTTGAACATCCCGTTTCCGGTATAGTTGCCGTCAAGGTCAAATTGCCAGTCATGCGGGCCGGCTTCAATATGTATGACGCCAGGCATAATATCCATCACGATAGTGGTGATTAAGGAAACCGAAATTTGCTCTTTAATAAAATCATCTGCTACTTTATAGGCAATTTTCATCAAATGCTGATCTATGATATTCAAGTCTTTCTCCTCAAAGGCCATCACAACATTCATTACCGTGTATTCATATACGTTCATTCAGCTCATCCCCTTAATCTTATTTACAACCAGTATTGCCTTAATCTATGAATCTATTCATCTCTTTTTAAAAAAACAGAAAGAACTGGAAGGTTAAAGGAGAACATTTAATTGAACACAATAAGCTTGGCAGAAGGAGGCTAGCATGAACAAAAACAGCATATATCAAGAAAATCTGCTGGAAGGTGATTATTTTCCAAAAGTAGTTGCTTATTACTTTAAAGAATGGAACGAGTTTCGTATGCCGCCTCACCGGCATGATCAAGTAGAGATTATGTATGTGATCCACGGAAAGTGTATGGTCGATGTAGAAGGTGAGAGAATTTTACTGAAAAAAAATGATTTCATTTTATTGGATGCAAATATCGCTCATGCACTAACCGTGGAAAAACATCACCCATGCCGGATGCTGAATATTGAATTTCGTTTTATGAAAAAAGAAGGTCCTTCCCCTTCCTTCAAGGTATTGGCCGCTCAGGATAAGGCATTTTCACAGATGCTGAACAATTGTTGGCCCTATCTCGTTTTAAAGGACCAGGAGGACACCTATCATATTCTTAAAAGTTTGGTTCAAGAGCTTAACAAGAAGAATTCACAGAATGAAATAATGACTCATCTCCTGATTTCCCAGCTTCTTATTCAAATCGCACGAATGGCGGAAGATTCCATAGTAAACCCACCGAGGCAGCAAACCAATCAATATGTACAACAAACCATTGCTTTCATTCGTGAAAACTATGATCGCGATCTTGAAATCAAAGAACTGGCTGATAGGGTTAACCTTCACCCGGGGTATCTTCACCGCATTTTTAAGCGCTTTACTGGAGCAACGGTTATAGAGTATGTAACTTCCCTCCGAATGGAAAAAGCGAAAATGCTCTTGGCAGAGACCGAAATTCCGGTAATCGATATTTGTGATTATATTGGAATGAACAGCCGGCAATATTTTAGTGCTTTATTTAAAAAATATACGGGGCAGGCACCAGTGGAGTTTAGAAAGGCAAGGCTCAGAGAACAAGAGATTTGTTCCTGGTGAGAATATTATACATGCCATCCTTAGAATGGTTACGATTTTAATAACCTTCCTCTGCAAAACTCGATACACTTTTTGTAACAACTTCTAGGGGAGGATAAATAAATGGCATTTAAAGTCGCATTTATAGGCGCGGGAAGCATCGGGTTTACCCGGGGGCTGCTGAGAGATTTGCTGTCTGTACCAGAGTTTAAGGATATTGAAGTGGCATTCACTGATATCAATGAACAAAATTTACAGATGGTCACCGAACTGTGTCAGCGGGATATGGTTCAGAATGGATTCAATATACGTATTCATTCTACATTGGACAGAAGAGAGGCATTTCGGAATGCAAAGTATATTTTTTCAGTCGTCAGGGTTGGAGGGCTTGAAGCATTCCGCCACGATATCGATATCCCCCTGAAATATGGGATTGATCAGTGCGTAGGGGATACGTTGTGTGCTGGCGGAATCATGTATGGTCAGCGGGGCATTCATGAAATGCTGAGTATTTGCAAAGATATTCGGGAAACAGCTGATCCGGACTGCCTGCTGTTAAACTATGCCAACCCGATGGCCATGATCACCTGGGCATGCAATAGGTATGGCGGAGTGAAAACAATCGGCCTATGCCATGGAGTTCAGCACGGACACAGTCAAATCGCACAAGTACTTGGCTTAAAGAAGGAAGAAGTGGATATCATCTGTGCTGGGATCAATCATCAGACATGGTACATTCAGGTTAAGCACAAAGGCGAAGACATGACAGGTAAATTGCTTGTGGCCTTTGAAGCACACCCGGATTTCAAACAAACGGAAAAAGTACGAATTGATATGCTTAGAAGATTCGGTTATTACAGCACCGAATCAAACGGGCACTTAAGTGAGTACTTGCCATGGTACAGAAAGCGCCAGGAAGAAATTCCAGAGTGGATTGATCTCGGAAGCTGGATCAATGGGGAGACAGGAGGCTACCTGAGGACCTGTACAGAAGGACGGAACTGGTTTGAAACCGACTTCCCTAACTGGTTAAAGGACCCGGCGATCGTTTATAAAGAGGAAAACCGAAGTGAAGAACATGGTTCTTATATCATTGAAGCTTTGGAGACAGGAAGAGTGTACCGGGGACATTTTAATGTGGTGAATCATGGCGTTATTTCCAACCTTCCGGATGATGCTGTGATTGAAGCACCAGGATATGTGGATAGAAACGGGATCAGCATTCCCAAAGTTGGAGAATTGCCACTCGGATGTGCGGCAGTTTGCAATGCGAGCATTTCTGTACAGCGCCTTGCGGTTGAAGCAGCAGTACAAGGGAACGACCAATTGCTGCGCCAGGCCATGATGATGGATCCTCTTGTTGGAGCGGTATGCAATACGAAAGAAATTTGGCAGCTGACCGATGAGATGCTTGTCGCTCAGGAACAGTGGCTCCCTCAGTATGAAAAGGCGATTTGTAAAGCAAAAGAACGCCTCAACAATGGCCCTCTTTTACCCACGAAGAATTACAAGGGAGCTGCAAGAATTCCAATAAAAACGATAGATGAAATGGCAAGTAACCGCGAGGCTGCCAATCGAAATGCCGGAGAGTCGGATAAAGCCAAAGATCGCTCCCCTGCAGGAAGATAGTATACAAACGATAAGAATACCGTGATCCTGATTAATTAATAATTGGGATTTTTTCTATGGAGTGTAATTTTTTATTTGTATTTAACCTTATACTTTAGTCATACGATCATTTGCTTGATCTTCGAGTTTTCAGCAAAAGGGGAGATGTCAATTGACGACGGCAGCAGAAGATTTTTATTGTGATGAAGTATTAAGTGGGAATACAGAAGTAGAAAAGGTGTGGGAAACGGAGCACACGCTGGCTTTTTATCATACCCGGCCGTTTTATAAAGTACATATTGTTGTTATCCCGAAGCAGCATATTCTCTCCTTTCTTGAGATTGACGAAGAAACGAAACATATAATGGAGGATGTATTTTCTGTTATTCAAAAGGTCGCAAATGGTGTAAATGAGAAGTATGGCGCTTGTACTGTATCTTCCAATGTAGGAGGATACCAAAGCAATAAACATATGCATTGGCATGTCCGTTTTGGCGACCGCATCCGGTCATAACCCCATTCAGGAAGTAAGAGCCCGTGTCCCGGGCTCTTACTTGACAGTTGGCGTTTCTTTTACCACAATGACGGGCGTGATTTTGCGCTGCACACACTCATCCAGTTCTCCATTTGGAATAAGGCCGAGAGTCAGCGCAGCTTCAATTTTTTGCTTATCAGGCTGTTTGGTAGTGATGATGCAATCCTTAAGGTTCAGTTCTTCGAGCTTTTGAACCGTTTTATCGTTATGAAAGCTTTCGGATTTGCGGATTTGCCTCTGCAGCTTGTAGGTTCCGTACCGGATTTCGCCTTTTTCACTGTGTCCAAGGACAGAATCAAAATGTGCATTGAATTTTGTTTTCAACTCGGAAAGCTCTGCGTCAATGGCTTTTGAAAGCTGATTCAGTTCATGAAAACGTGATACCATCTCTTCGGTAACTTGTCCCACTTTTGTATCCATTTATTAACCCCCTTGGTTTTACTTCATCTTTATGCGGCAGAGCAAAAAATAGTACGGTGTAGTATAATAAAAGGAGGTAATTACTCTTTTTGAAAGGGGAGCTGATGTGTGGATTTTGCCTTTATGATGGCTGAGCAGCGCATTAAGGATGCGATTCAAAAGGGAGACTTGGACGATTTGCCGGGGAAAGGGAAACCGCTTGAACTCGAGGATCTCTCCACCGTTCCCCAGGAGTTAAGGATGGGCTACAAGATCCTGAAAAATGCAGGATATGTTCCTGAAGAAGTGCAGCTGAAAAAGGAAATGATGTCAATTCACGATCTCATTGATCTTTGCCAGGACCCTGAGGAAAAAGAAAGGCTCAAAAAGAAATGGACCGAGAAGTCACTGCGGTTTAATGCATTAATGGAAAAGCGAAAAATATCCAATTCCTCCGCATTCGGAGCGTATAGGAATAAAATTCATAAAAAATTTTAACAGCTCCCACGTATATGGGGGGCTTTTGTTTTTGATTTAAGCCCTAAAAAAAGATGCCCTTAAAGTCAAGAATTGACCTTCAAGCAGGTTTTTGCATAAAAAAGCTTCCTGAAAAGTTGATTGTAGTGGAAGGTGCGATATCCTCGAAAATGAACAACACATTTTCTTCGTGCGATGAGAAGCTGCCGAAGCTTTTCTTGTCCTACGGGACTAGCGGGGCAGGTGAGACTAAGGAGGTGTTTACGCCGGTTACAGGCTCACCGCCCGCCCCGTGAAAGTAGGCGCTCGCGCCGGTAAAAGCGAGCAGCCTGGAACGAAAATCAACGGCTTCCAGACTGCCTTGAAAGCCCCATTTTTTTTACTTTTAACCCAAAAAAGCTGACCTCCATCTAAGAGGCCAGCTTTTTATACATTAGAATTTATATGTCCAGAACTGCTCTTTGTTGATGCGCTTAAGCACTTCCGGTACTTTTTCAGGGTTTTCTTCGGCCATTGCTGCGATGATCCATTCAGTCTGCGAACGATGGGCTTTAATTGCTTCAAGCTTTTGGTGTGATACGGAACTGACATCGTTAACCACATCAGGCTCACCGAGCATCTCATAGCAGTCATTGGAGAAGGCGACGGCATGAACAACGGGGCGCTGATCTTCCGGAAGCTGTTCCACTGCCCGGATGACGGCGCGTCCTGTTGCTTCATGGTCCGGATGCACACTGTAACCGGGATAGAAGGTAATGATCAACGTCGGCTTTATCTCTTCGATCACATTTCCGATCCGTGCTGCCAATGTTTTGGGGTTCTCAAATTCAACGGTTTTATCGCGCAAGCCCCACATTCTCAGGTCTTGGATGTTCAGTGTATCGGCTGCTGCCTGCAGTTCTTTTTTTCTGATTTTCGGCAGGGATTCACGAGTGGCAAAAGGTGGATTCCCCATGTTGCGGCCCATTTCACCTAAAGTCAGGCAAACATAAGTGACAGGCACTCCCTTTTTGGTATTCATGGCGATGGTGCCGGAGACCCCGAATGCTTCATCATCTGGATGGGGAAATACGACTAAAACATGTTCATGTGACATATGGTAACCTCCTATTCAAACGGATGGGGACTAAGCTGAAGTGCAACAGCCAGTTTGCCTTCTGCATCATGTCCGGCAAGCAAAAGCTGGCCGTCCTCGTTTACTTCCCAATGCGTCAGGCCTTCAGCGTAAACCCATCCCAGTTCAATTTTCAATCCAGCACGGTAAGGAGCCTTGTCTCCCGTGATAATTCCCCGCTCAAAATTCACTTTTGCATTACGTATATAAGCGCCCACTGAAAAGAACGACTGATTAAAGTGAGAAGCGTATGCTCCGTTTGTTGTTTCTAAATGTAAGTAAACATCCTGGTTCAAATAGTTATCGATTTCTTTTTGAACCGTATCTAGTGTGATCGGCTGCAAGGTTTTCCCTCCTCAATAAGCTTCATTTCAATCATTATACTTGAACTTCTGCCAAAGCGTTAAATAAACTGCCTGACAACCGGAGGGCTTTTTGCCCATAAAAAAGAGGAATTCGTTATGCTTAATTCCTCTTTTCACGCGTTTATTCAGCTTCTTCATCCTTGCGAACCACTTCAGTCGGCTCGAAGCCCGGTGGCGATGTTAATTCATATTGAGAAGTCAGTTCTTCGGCAAGTTCTGCTTCCTGGTTGTCATGCACAATTTCGTATTTCGGAGTTTGAGGAAGCGTTGCTTTGTTTTTGTCGCGTGCCGGCTGTTTATGGCTGTTGCCTCTGCCCATGGTTACCCCACCTTTTCTTAACGGATATAGTGGTTAGGGTCCCAAGCTGCGTCATTTTTATTCAGACCATAAAAAAAGAGCAGACCGGGGTCTGCTCCTGTGGGTATTATAAATTTTTGGAGTTGCGGTAGGCGCTGTGGTCCGTCGGGCCGACATACTCGTTCAAAGGGAAGGAGTGCCGGATTGCTTCTGTAATAAAGTCCTTGGCAACAGAAATGGCTTCTTTCACCGATTTTCCTTTTGCAAGCTCTGCTGCTACTGCGGAAGAATACGTACAGCCTGCACCGTGCGTGTAGGTGGTGTCAATGCGGTCAGATTCAAGAACATCGAATGTTTCTCCGTCAAATACTACATCGACTGCTTTTTCGTGTACGAGTTTGCCTCCGCCTTTTACGATGACATACCTGGCACCTGCAGATTGGATTTTTTGCGCCGCTTCCTTCATTTCATCCACTGTTGTAATCGGAGACATTCCTGCGAGATGGGCTGCCTCAAACAAGTTCGGCGTCACGACCGTAGCACGCGGCACCAGAACGTTTTGAAGGGTGTCGGCGAGCTCGGGCTGAAGCGGTTCTGCGCCCTTGCAGACCATAACAGGGTCAACGACTACGTTTTTCAATTCATACTTGTCGATTACTTCAGCTGTCGCTTTTATGACATCAACTGAAGCGAGCATTCCCGTTTTCACTGCGTCAACACCAATTCCTGCAAGTACGGTTTCTAGCTGTGCCTTGAATAGGTCAAGGGGCAGCAAAGTTACTTCGTGGAACCAGTCCCGCTTCGGATCCTGGGCCACAATAACGTTAATGGCTGTCATCCCGTATACGCCGAGCTCCTGAAAGGTTTTTAAATCTGCCTGAATGCCTGCTCCGCCGCTAGTATCGGAACCGGCAATGGTTAATGCTTTATACATACTCATTGTCCAATCTCCTTTTATGCCTTTTTGTATGATTATTATAAATGTAATTATAGCAATGATCTGATCCAAGACAAAGCCGCTGGCCTTCTTGGATGCTTTTTGCCCAATCGTTGTTTAGTTTGCCGGGAAAACGTGAAAAGTAGTAGCAGACGTTATTTCTTTGCTTCAAGCCTCCGGGTTATGTTTTACTTAATAAATAAAAATAAAACGAGGAAGGTGTTCTTATGCTGCGCAAGTTATTTGGAAAAAAAGAACAAGACACACCCACTGAAGAAGTTGTGGTTTCACCGTTAAATGGCCGAATTATTCCTCTCGAAGAAGTGCCTGACCCCGTTTTTTCTGAAAAAATGATGGGTGACGGTATTGCCGTCGTTCCGGATGACGGTGAGCTGATGTCACCGGTCGATGGCGAGGTGCTCCAAGTATTTCCGACCAAGCATGCCGTCGGAATTAAAACCAAGACCGGTCTTGAGATTCTTATTCACATCGGACTTGAAACGGTAATGATGAAAGGGGAAGGCTTTACCTCTCTTGTTAAAGAGGGAGACCGTGTGCGGGCAGGCCAGCCGTTGATTTCCTTTAACGTCGATCTCGTGAATGAAAAAGCAAAAAGCACGGTTACCCCCGTTATTATTACAAATGGCGAGAAAGCGGGCACTGTTGAAAAGCTCAGCCCGGATCATGCTGAAGCTGGAACGACCCCGATTATGCGCATCACTGACATTAAATAACCAGGAAAGAAGAGTAATCTTCTTCCTGGCTTTTTTTATACCATTACATTGAAGTAGCGGGCCTGCGGGTGGGAGAACACAAGGGCCGTTACCGACGCCTCAGGCTCCATCATAAAGCCCTCAGTGAGCTGAATGCCGATTTCCTCGGGCTGCAGAAGCTTAAACAGCTTTGCCTGGTCCTCGAGTTCAGGGCAGGCGGGATAGCCGAATGAGAAGCGCTGACCCTGATATCTTGCGGAGAACCGGTCCTGCATGGACATGCTGACAGGGTCAGGGAATCCCCATTTATCCCGCATCTGCCTGTGCACCAGCTCGGCGAGCCCTTCTGCCGTTTCAAGTGCCAGGGATTGTAATGCAAAGCTTTCGAGGAAACGGCCCTCAGCTTTGAGCTGTTGCGCCCGTTCACGAATGCCGCTTCCCGCTGTAACAGCGAAAAATCCGACATAGTCCATCTCGCCGCTCTCAACCGGTTTTGCATAATCTGCCAGACAAAGATGCGGCTCCCGGCTCTGGCGCGGAAAATCAAATGTTTCAATGATCCGGGACGTATCTTCAGGATCGTAAATATATAATTTTTGGTCCTCGGACTGTGCAGGGAAAAACCGGTACATCGCTGCCGGGGCAATCAAGTTATTTTCCTGGCTGTCTTTTAAAAGCTGATCCACCGTTTCCTTTACTTCTAGCGCGCGTTCATCTTTTTCTGCAAGCAGACGCGATACCTTTCCTTTTACACCCAGGTGATGACCGAGCAGCATCTGCAAATTGATGTACGGAATGACAGAAGACAGAGGATAGGATTTGAATACGTGCCGCTCTGTATCTTTGGGAACAAAGACTTTCAGTGTCTGATCCACAGAAGGACGGACCTTTACCGCAGTGGCAGCCGAACCGGCTGAACCCGCGGCAGGGAAGTCATCAGGCTCCTGTACGGGTGCCTTAATTACAGGTTTTTCAAACGTTTCTCCTTTTTGAAGCTTGTTCGCCAGGCTTAATCCGTCCATCGCATCCTTCGCATAAAGAACGGTGCCTTCATACTCGTTGGCAATCCGGTTTTCGGTGAATTTACGGGTTAAAGCCGCACCGCCTACGAGAATCGGAACAGATATGCCGGAATTTTTTAAGTCCGTAGCCGTCAGCACCATCTGCTGAGCAGATTTAACAAGCAGACCTGAAAGGCCGATCATATCAGGCTTTTCCTTTTGAATCGCCTGGATCAGTTCCTGTGGTGCGACCTTTATGCCAAGGTCAACCACCTCATAGCCATTGTTTCCAAGAATAATGTCCACCAGATTCTTTCCGATATCATGAACGTCGCCTTTCACCGTGGCAAGCACTACTTTTCCTTTGGTGCTCGTTGCTCCTCCCTTTTCCATGTGGGGTTCGAGATGGGCGACAGCGGCTTTCATGACTTCCGCACTCTGCAGGACCTCGGCGACGATCAGCTGGTTATCGTTAAACAGCCGGCCGACTTCTTCCATCCCCGCCATTAGCGGGCCGTTAATAATATCAAGCGGGGCGTCGTATTCTTTTAGCGCAAGGTCAAGGTCTGGAATAAGCCCTTCCTTTGTTCCTTCCACCACATAAAAGGCCAGACGTTCTGCGAGAGGGAGTGCCACAACGGGAGTTTTGGGTTCTTTTTTCTTGCCGCGGTAAAACTCCGTAAACTTGGCAAGGTTCTCATCATTCGTTTCGAAAAGCAGGGCTTTTGCGAGCTCCACTTCCTCCTGCGGGATGGAGGCAAAGCGTTCTAGCTTTTCAGTATTCACAATCGCGTAATCCAGTCCGGCCTGTGTGCAGTAATACAGATATACCGCATTTAAAATTTCGCGGCCAACGGGTGGCAGACCGAAGGATACGTTTGATATGCCGAGAATCGTCTGGCATTCAGGGAGCTGCTCTTTTAGCTGCCGGAGTCCTTCCACTGTCGCATTCGCAGACCCGATATACTGTTCATCACCGGTGCCGACAGGAAAGACAAGCGGATCAAATATGATATCGCTCGGTGCAATGCCGTATTTATTGACCAATAAATCGTACGAGCGTTTGGCGATTTCCAGCTTGCGCTCGGCTGTTACACCCATCCCTTTTTCGTCAATAGTTCCGACAACCACGGCCGCTCCGTAACGGGAGACGATCGGTGCCACTTTTTCAAACCGTTCTTCGCCGTCTTCCAGGTTGATGGAGTTGATGATTGCTTTTCCCTGCGAGTATTTTAATGCTTTTTCAATAACCTGGTCGTCAGTTGAATCAATCACAAGCGGAACCTTAACTTTCTTGACGGCTTCTTTAATGAAATTCTCCATGTCCTCCAGTTCCTCACGGTCGGGGTCGGCCAGGCAGATATCAATGACGTGTGCGCCCTTTTTTACCTGGGCACGCGCAATTTCCGAAGCTTCTTCAAACTTGCCTTCAGCGATCAAACGCTTGAATTTACGGGACCCGATGACGTTCGTCCGTTCGCCAACCATGAGCGGCCTCATGGAGGGGTCATCGTAAATAAGAGGTTCGATTCCGGAAACCACGTGGGAATGGCTCTCGGGAAGCTGCCTTGGTGACAGGGACTGCATGGCTTCAGCAATGGCCCGGATATGGTCCGGAGTGGTTCCGCAGCAGCCGCCGGCAATGTTCAGCCATCCTTCCTCGGCAAACGCGCTGATTTTCTTTGCCAGCGTCTCAGGTGTTTCATGGTAATTTCCGTCTTCGTCCGGCAGGCCGGCGTTTGGATAACAGCTGACAGCGGAGAGCGCGAGTGAAGAAAGGGAACGAATATGGTCGGTCATAAATTCAGGACCTGTGGCACAATTCAAACCGACGGCGATTGGTTTCATGTGCTCCAGCGAGATGTAAAAGGCTTCGATCGACTGGCCGGCAAGCGTGGTTCCCATTGGCTCGATGGTTCCGGACACCATGAATGGCAGCTCTTTTCCTGTTGCTTTGAACGCTTGTTTAATGCCGATAAATGCGGCTTTAACGTTCAGCATATCCTGACTCGTTTCCAAAAGAAGCAGGTCCGCTCCTCCGTCAATCAGACCGCGTGCCTGCTCTTCATAGGAGGCTGTAAGCCCTTCAAAGGTGGCTCCACCTGTTACACTTAGCGTCTTCGTGGTCGGACCCATTGAACCTGCGACAAAGCGCGGCCATTCGGAGGTAGTAATTTGATCTGCCGCCTCGCGCGCAATTTCTGCTGCCACTTTATTCGTTTCGTAGGCCTTGTATCCGAGGCCATATTCATCGAGCACGATGTCTGTGGCTCCGAACGTATTGGTTTCAATGATGTCGGCACCGGCTTTCAAATATTGAAGATGAACATCGAGAATGACATCGGGACGGGTAAAATTCAGATTTTCATTACAGCCTTCAAGATCTTCTCCGCCAAAGTCATCCGCTGTCAGGTCTGCTTGCTGGAGAATGGTACCCATCGCCCCGTCCATAACCAGTATTTTCTTCTTTAGCTGCTGTTCAAGGGTGATGTTAGACATTTTGAATCCTCCTTACATTTTGTGGGGCAATATCATACGCATATTGCGTAAGTTCAACGGTCAGCTCATAGCGCATAAATGGTGTGATCAAATAGATGCCGTTGAAGAGTTCTGTGGCCGCATCAATCAATGATTTTGAGATCGCCAATCCCTCACGCGCTGCGGCTAAAGGGTCATCCTTAAGCTCCGCCATCCGGTTTCTTACTTCCTCGCTCAGCTTGATGCCGGGCACTTCATAATGAAGGAAATCGGCGTTGCGGCTTGATGTCAGCGGCATAATGCCAACATAGACCGGAACCGGCAGATCTTTTACCGCCTCATGAAACTGCAGCAGTTTTTCCTCGGAATAGACAGGCTGGCTGATAAAATAATCGGCACCCGCTTCTATTTTTTTCTCTGCGCGCTGAACGGCGCGGTCAAGAGCTTTTACATTCGGATTAAAGGCGGCTCCCACGGTAAATTGTGTTTTCTCTCCCAGGTCTTTTCCGGAGAGGGAAACTCCTTCGTTAAACTGCTTGATCATTTTGATCAACTCGATCGATGTCACATCATATACGCTGGAGGCACCCGGAAAATCTCCAACCTTTGCAGGATCGCCGGTAATGGCCAGAATGTCGTGAAGACCAAGCGTATGAAGACCCATTAAATGCGATTGAAGGCCAATGATGTTCCGGTCCCTGCAGGCCAGGTGGACGATTGGTTGCACACCAGTCTGCGCTTTAGCAAGAGAGGACAGGGAGGTGTTGCAGATTCTTGGTGATGCCAAGGAGTTGTCTGCCAGCGTAATCGCATCTGCGCCTGCTTCTTTCAGAGCTTTGGCACCTTCAAAAAATCGCGTTGTATCCAGCTTTCTGGGAGGATCGAGCTCCACGATGACCGAGCGGCGCTCCTGCAGAATTTCCGGCAAAGAGATTTGGGGTTTCTGTCCGGACGATGCCACGGCAATGGGCTCTGGCCGCTGTCGCACATTTTTTTCGGTAACAGGCGGGAGTCCGTTCAGTTCCTTAGCAAAAGCTTCAATGTGAGCCGGCGTTGTCCCGCAGCAGCCGCCGAGAAGACGGATCCCCTGATTTCTGAAAAGAGATGCGCTGTTCTTAAAATACTCCGCATCGCCTTCAAATTGAAACTTGCCGTCCACATAGGAGGGAAGACTCGCATTGGGATAGGCCGAAAGAAAAGCGTGCTTTGGAATCTCGACTTCCTCCAGCGTTTTAATCATGTGAAAAGGGCCAAGCCGGCAGTTGAGCCCGACAACATCCGATCCCAGCTCTTCCAGCCGCTTGATCGCCGTATTGACAGGGGTTCTGTCATTTAATACTCCAACCTCCTGCAAGGAAATCTGCGAGATAATCGGCACATCCGTTTGACTCCGGGCGATTTTAAGCATCGCTTCAAGCTCTTCCAGATCATAGAAGGTTTCCAGAAGAATCCCGTCCACACCCTCCAGGAGAAGGCAGTACAGCTGCTCCCTGAAGCTTCTTTTAATTTCTTCAAGAGACAAGGAACTCGGACCGGTTCCCCGTATGCCTCCAATGGTTCCCAGTACATACGCATTGCCCCCGGCTGCTTTTTTTGCAAGTGAAACGGCTGCACTGTTTAGTTCTTTTACCTGCTCCTCCAGTCCGTACCGCTGCAGCTTAATATAGTTGGCGCTGTAAGTATTGGTCTGGATGACGTGTGCACCCGCCTGAACATAAGCTTGATGAATCGACTGGATTTGTTCAGGGTGAGACAGATTCAGCTGCTCAAAACAGCAGTCGGTTCCATAGGAATATAGCAGCGTTCCCATGGCTCCGTCGGCAATCAAAATCTTGCTTTCCAGGTCTTTCAATAATCCCATTATGAGTCCTCCTGTTGGTTCGGTATCTTCCAGTGGCCCAAAAAATAAAAAAAGCCTTCTTAAAGAAGAAGACTTTGAACATTCCATGTCATTCTTCTTATCTTTCAAGTTCTAAAAATAGAACTTGTTGGACTTAGCACCTTTTCAGCTCGTAAAAACTGAAGGTTGCTGAGGTGTCAACGGGCCATTCCCTTAACCTCTCTGGATAAGAAACCAAATTGCTATAAAATTAGTTCTTTATACCTTACAATAATTATTAGAACATTTCAATAGCTTTTTGCAATCTTGCTGATAAGGTGCTAAACAGGAGGAATATGGACGATGAAGAAGTTCGCCAACCTTGACGACATTCAAAATACACATACATTTAAAGATTTACTCCGCTGGCAGAGGGAGAGGCGCAACAATAAAAAGGATTTGACCCAACAAATTCAGCAGAGTCCGGCAAAGGAGCCTGAAAGATTAAGAGAAAATCGCAGCGACAGCTCGATTACCTGGATCGGCCACTCTACCTTTCTTTTACAGATAGGCGGGCTGAATATCCTTACAGACCCGGTATGGGCGGCCAAAATGGGAATGCAAAAAAGGCTCACCGCCCCCGGACTCTCTATCAATCAGCTGCCGGAAATTGATCTTGTCCTCATCTCCCACGGGCATTATGACCATCTCGATTTCAACAGCATCAAACAGCTAAAAGGAAAAATCTCCTTTTATGTGCCTGCCGGACTTAAAGCTCTGTTTCGAAAAAAAGGCTATCAAACAGTAACAGAGACTAATTGGTGGGAGGAATTTGTGGACAGGGGAATAAAAGTCACCTTTGTTCCTGCACAGCACTGGACGCGCAGGAGCGCTTTTGATATGAATACATCCCATTGGGGAGGCTGGGTCATCGAAGACATGAAAACGGGAGAAAGCATTTATTTTGCAGGGGACAGCGGTTATTTTCGCGGATTCCGTGAAATCGGGGAACGGTTGAAGCCGGATACCGTGCTTATGCCGATCGGCGCTTATGAACCGGAGTGGTTTATGAAGGTTTCCCACATTAATCCGGAAGATGCCGTAAGAGCGTTTCTGGAAACCGGCGCCAAGAATTTCATTCCCATGCACTATGGCGCTTACCGTTTGGCGGATGATACCGGGCCGGAAGCTCTTGAGCGGCTTGAAAAAGAGTGGGAAAAACAGGGGCTGGAAGAGGAGAGGCTGAAGGTTCTTTCGCTTGGAGAAACGTTTTGGAAGAAGCCGGTTACGTAATTTTCAGAGAGCAGTGGATTTTCACAACTAAGGGACATTTATCATACACTACACTAACACTTTTAAAGGTGGAGATAGCAATGGGGTGCATGGTAAATATCTATTATTTAAAGATAAACAGCCTGGCGAGCAACAGTTCATTGAATTTGGGATCCACATTCCATAACAGCCATACGGCCAATACCAAATCGACAGGGGACAACAGTTCTGTAGGTGACCATTCCCCTGCCGAAGCGATGATGAAAAATATGGTATTCGATCCGGATGTTAACGATCAGAACGAATATGCAAACGCGGATACTGCGTATACGAGCCAAAATCATTCGTAGCTGATAACATTATTACTTTATGAAGGGAGGCCACCTTATGCCCTACCTCTTTAACATTTTTAACATCAAAACGAACGGTGTCACCATGAACGGTAACATTGATATTGGTCCCACGGTGCATAACAGCCATACTGCCAACACAAAATCCGTCGGTTCCACCGTTTCATTGGGTGACTTTTCACCTTCAACCGGTTTCATGGTAAACAGCAATTTCGATCCGGATATCAGCGACCAGGATCAAATCGCGAACCCGTCCGCTCCAATTGTCGCCCAGCCGTAACGATTGTCCGCCTGTTTTTCCCTGAATGGGGCAGTCTGTCCAAGCAGCTTTTTGTTCAAGCCATACACTGAAGGTAAAGACAAAAAGGGATGGAACAGATTTGCGTTATTCTTTTAAAATCGGCAGGATCAGTGTGAACGGTGTCACGATGAACGGTAACCTTGATATTGGAACCACCATTCAAAACAGCCATACGGCTAATACAAAATCGGTGGGTGCCGTCATCGCGTTTGGCGATTGTTCGGATGCCTGTGCCTATATGCTGAATTTTAACGAAGACAACGATGTAAACGATATGATTCAGAGTGAAGGACAGGGCGGCGGACAGCAAAAATGAATAGCAACAAGGAAAGGCGCCCTGCTTTGAATGGGGCGCTTTTTTATATGCTGGCAGATGGCCGGGGGGAGCGTTGTTGACATAACGAGCTTTTGGCGGGTAAAAGGTTGATTATGGCGGGTATTTAAAAATAATGGCGGGTAACCAGCACAAAATGGCGGGTAAACGAAGAGAACCGCGTGTATTTCAAAACCAAACACAGGCAGGAGTCCGCGACCCGAAAAAAGAACTGTAATTACAGGAAGGCAGCAGAAGAAAGGAGCAGGAAATGACGTTAGATGAGCTAAGAAACAGGGTAAATGGCATTATTGGCTCCCTTAATGGGGAATTTGCCTACTATATTGAAACCGATGAAGGATACATAGGTGAAAAAGAAGAAAAGGTGTTCCCGGCGGCAAGCCTCATCAAGCTGCCGATCATGATTGAGGCCTTTCGGCAGAGGGAAGCAGGTGTGCTTGACCTGACAAAGCCTTTAAACATTGCGCAAAAGGACAAGGTGGGCGGAGCGGGAGTAATTAACCAGTTATCGCCGAGTGCCTCGCTTACCGTTCTGGATGTGCTAACCTTAATGATTACGGTATCGGATAACACGGCAGCAAACATAATGATTGAAAAGGCAGGCAAAGAACCAATTAATGCCCTGCTTGCGGAACTTCAATGCCGCCAAACCGTACTGCAAAGAAAGCTCATGGATTTTCAAGCGATCGAAGAGGGGAAGAACAATTACACGTCCGCAAAAGACGCTGTTCATCTTCTGAGAGAAATTCATCACGGAAAGCTTCTGCAAAACGACAGCAGAAAAACCATGCTGAACATTTTACGAAATCAGCAGTTTCGGCATAAACTTCCGGGGAGCATGGACGAGGAAGTCATCATGATTGCCAATAAGACAGGCGAGCTTCAGGGTACAGAGCATGATGCCGCAATAGCTGAGTATCAGGGAAGAGCCATTATCGCGGCTGTGCTCACGAAAAATCTCAAGAATGAAGCCGATGCACGGCACAAGCTTGCAGAAATCGGGATGGTGATTCAGGACTATTTAATGATTGTTCAAAAAAATTAGAAAAAAGCTTTTGGTTTTTCGACATAAAATGATAATATAATGAAAGCGCATACATATAAACAACAAGAGGTGAACAGATGAACAGTAATCAGAACAATCAAGAGCTGAAGCGCAGCATGAAGGCCCGGCACTTATTTATGATTTCTTTGGGTGGGGTGATCGGAACAGGGTTTTTTCTGGGCTCCGGGATGACCATTCATGATGCCGGTCCGGCAGGTGCTGTGCTTTCTTATTTGGTGGGCGGTTTTATCATGTACTTAACGATGCTTTGCCTTGGCGAGCTTTCGGTCGCCATGCCGGTATCCGGTTCTTTCCAGACGTACACGTCCAAATTCATCGGGCCCGGTACGGGCTTTGCGGTGGGCTGGCTGTACTGGCTGGGCTGGGCAGTTACCGTAGCGCTGGAGTTTTTATCCGCATCTGCTCTTATGCAGCGCTGGTTTCCCCACTCTGAGCTCTGGATGTGGAGCCTGATTTTTGCGGCAGTGCTGTTCGGGTTGAATGCCTTGTCGGCAAAAGCATTTGGAGAGGCTGAATTTTGGTTCGCAAGCATAAAGGTAATTGCTATTATTCTGTTTATCGTTCTTGGCGGAGCGGCCATGTTCGGGTTCATTGATATGAAAGGGGCCGCTGCGGCACCTGCCTTCACCAACTTTTTATCAGATGGCTGGTTTCCGAACGGGTTTACCGCTTTATTTGTGACCATGATTGCTGTGAACTTTTCCTTCCAGGGAACCGAATTAATCGGGATTGCTTCAGGGGAAAGTGAAAATCCGGAAAAAACGATTCCACGTTCCATTAAGCAAACGGTATGGCGGACACTATTTTTCTTTGTCCTGGCCATTGGTGTGCTGGCAGCTCTAATGCCGATGGAGAAGGCTGGCAAAGTGGAAAGCCCGTTTGTTGTCGTGTTTGACAGCATCGGAATTCCTTATGCGGCAGATATTATGAATTTTGTCATTCTGACGGCATTGCTGTCTGTCGCCAATTCAGGTCTTTATGCCGCGACAAGAATGCTCTATTCGCTGTCAAAGGAAGGAATGGCAAGTCCAAAGCTTGGCAAAGTCAACCAGCGCGGGATTCCTATGAACGCGCTGTACATTACGATCGGTGTGGCGCTTTTATCCCTGTTATCCGGTTTTAAAGCAGAAAAGACCGTCTTTGTATGGCTGCTCTCCCTTGCAGGACTTGGAGCCCAAGTGGGCTGGATCGCCATTACTGCCTCACAGCTGGCGTTCAGGAGAAAATATATCCGCAATGGCGGTAAGAAAGAGGACTTGAAATTTAAAGTGCCGCTTTATCCCATCTTGCCAATTGTGGCCACTACCCTTAACACGGGAGTCCTGGTGAGCATGGCTTTTGATCCGGAGCAGCGCCTGGCTCTTTACCTTGGAGTTCCGTTCTTTATCGGCTGTTATCTCTACTATTACCTGGTCATCAGGAAAAAGGAAAAAGCGGGAACGCTTCGACGGGAAGTTATTTAATAAAAAGCAGCAGTGCTGATGTAATCAGTCTGCTGCTTTTTTTGTATCTTTTTCCATTCAGGTGTTCAGATTGACAAAAACAAGGGATTTCGGTATCATAACATATTGTTACAATACTTCAATGCATAAAAGCGTTTAAGCGTTTAAGTGAAATTTAAAAAAGATTAAAGTGCATCAGGGAGAGATCACACATGAACAGTAAAGTGAAATTGCCGGGAGTTATCCTGTTATTTATATTCATTGTAGGCACTATGTTTACAAGCATGGTTTTTGTAAAAGTAGAACCCCACATTCCTTTGTTTCTTTGTGTTGTACTGACGGGGATTTTTGCTTTGTTTTGGGGAGCAGACTGGAAGCGGATTGAGCGCGGTTTGATAGCAGGAGTGGTCAGCGGCATACAGCCTCTTTTGCTTTTGATGATGATTGGCCTTGTGATCGCAAGCTGGATGATAAGCGGGGCTGTTCCAACGCTTCTTTTTTACGGGATGGATTTTATTCAGCCTGAATGGTTTGCGCTGAGCGCCTTGTTTATTACCATTCTTGTTTCAACATTTACTGGCAGCAGCTTTACTACGGCTAGCACGGTTGGAGTAGCCTTAATGGGGATTGCACATGTATTGAACGTCAACCCTGGACTTGCTGCCGGGGCGATCGTATGCGGTGCCTGTTTTGGAGACAAGATGTCACCATTATCAGATTCCACCAACCTTGCTTCTGGCACAGTAGGTGTGAACTTGTTTGAACATATTCGGCATATGATGTGGACGACGGTGCCTGCGCTTGTTATTACAGCGATCATTTTCTTTTTTGCCGGACATCAGGGCTCAGGTGCCTCTTTGGCCCAGTTGGCGGAGATGAAAAAGACGTTGGGAGACCATTTTGAAATTACACCTGTTACGCTTATATCTCCACTCATCGTCATGCTGATGGCATTTCGAAAGCTGCCCATACTCCCTACGCTGCTTACAGGCGTTATAACGGCTGTAATTACAGCTTTCGTATTGAATGCAGATATAACCATCGCCCAGATGATGAATGCATTAGAAAATGGGATGAACCTGAAAACGGGGAATGAAGCCGTTGATGCGATCGTCAACAAAGGTGGCCTCGTTCCAATGATGTGGTCGGTCGCGCTCATTATTATTGCACTTTCCCTTGGCGGTCTTCTTCACGAACTTGGCGTCATTGACGTGCTGCTCGGTTCAGTGGAGAAACAGCTCAAGAAAACAGGGAATCTGATCGCAGCCACGGCGGCCTCTGGTTTAGGGGTTAATTTGCTCACGGGGGAAATGTATCTATCCATTCTCCTTCCCGGCCAGGCGTTTAAGAAGCATTTTGAAAAGAACGGGGTACCGCTGAAGAACCTTTCAAGAACAATGGAAGATGCGGGGACGCTGATTAATCCACTCGTTCCATGGAGTGTAAGCGGAGCGTTTTTTGCGGCAACGCTCGGCGTATCGGCACTCGACTATATTCCATATGCCTTCTTGCTTTACCTTTCTCCGCTATTTACCTTGATTTACGCATACAGCGGAATTGGGCTCGGAATGAAAAAAGACAAATTAGCATCCGTAACAAAGGCTTCCTAGAAAGCATCCGGAAATTTTTCCGGATGTTTTTTAGTGTTGAAAATGCTTACATATGGTGTTATATTGTTTTTACTAGTTACGAAAACGTTTACGTAGAGAAAGAAGGGCTTAAATTGTCCTACACGATCAAAGATGTTGCCAAAAAGGCCAATGTCTCAGTGGCGACTGTGTCCAGGATTCTGAACAATCTGCCGGGGTATTCGGAGAAAACCAAAGAGAAGGTGCTGCAGGTTATTGCGGAAATGGGGTATCAGCCAAATGCGATCGCACGCGGCCTGATCAACAAAAAAACAAAAACATTGGGAGTGCTGCTTCCAGCAGTTTCAGATACCTTTGCTTCGGTTGTTCTCAGCGGGATTGAAGACATGGCACATGAGCTGGATTACAGTGTAATGGTCTGCAACACCGATAAAGACGGAAAGCGCACAATGAAATATTTGCAGGCTCTCCGCGAAAAACAAGTGGATGGCATCGTTTTTGTCAGTGAATTTTTTAAGGAAGAATACTACAACGCCATCATTGCCATGGATCTCCCGGTGGTGCTTGTTTCAACCAAGTCACAGTATGACGTGCCTTTCATAAAAGTGGATGATAAAAAAGCAGTGTTTGACGGCGTGACCTATCTCCTCGAAAGAGGCCATCGTTCCATCGGGATGATAGCAGGAACAAAAGGGGATCCGATTGCCACCCTGCCGAGAATTGAAGGCTATAAAAAGGCCCTTCAGGATAACGGGATTTCTGTGGACAAGAGGAAGATTGCTTTCGGGGATTTCGGATTTGAAAGTGGAATAACCGCAGCAAAAGAACTGCTGGACCATAATGAAGGCCTTACCGCCATTTTCTGCTCCAGTGATGAAATGGCTGCAGGTGCCTTGTCCTATCTGTACAGAATATCCATCCGGGTGCCTGACCAAATTTCCATTATCGGATACGATAATACGAAGGTGGCAGAAATGGCCATTCCGCCGCTCACTACCGTAGGCCAGCCGCTCTATGAAATGGGAAAAAATGCAGTAAAAATGCTGCTGGACAGAGAAACAGAGGAGTCGCAGAGTGTTTTCATGCCCCATCATATTGTGGAAAGAGAAACGGTCAAAGTGATTGAAAAGGAAGAAGCAGAGTAAACCAAGGTTTGCTCTTTATTTTAACAACATTACGTAAACGTTTACTTAAAAAAGAGGTGAAGCCCCTATGAAGAAAATGATAGCGTTGATTACTGCTTTATCCGTTACCGCAGGCCTCCTTTCCGGCTGCTCTGATAAGGAGGAGAAGGGCGGAAAAATCCATCTTGAATTTTTCCAAAATAAGCCCGAGGCCGTGGGAACCTTTGACAAGCTGATCGCCAAGTTTGAAAAAGAGCATCCAAACATTGATATCCAGCAGAACAATGTGCCCGATGCAGAAACCGTCCTGCGAACAAGGCTGGTGAAGGAGGATGTACCGGATATTCTCGGTATTGGCGGAAATGCCACGTATGGTGATATTGCAGAAGCTGGTGTCTTTTACGACTTTACGAAGGATCCAGTGGTGGATAAGGTAATTCCCAACTATGTGGATACGTTGAATCAGCTGGCGGGCAATAACAAGGAAGTCAATGGCATTCCTTTTGCAACCAATGCCAATATGGTTCTCTATAACAAGGAAAAGTTTCGCGAACTGGGGCTGGATGTACCAAGAACGTGGGATGAACTGATTGGGACAGCCAAAAAAATCAAGGCTGCCGGCGAGGTACCGTTTTACTTAACATTAAAAGATGCCTGGACCGCCATGGTGCCATTCAATTCCCTGGTTGCCAATACACAGGGAAATAATTTCTTTGAAGAAAAAAATGAAGGGCAGGCCTCCTTCCAAAAGCGGTATGGAGAAGCGTCGGATAAGATGCTGACATTGCTGAAGTACGGCCATAAGGATAACTTCGGAAGAGATTACAACTCGGGAAACAAAGCGTTTGCCAATGGAGAATCTTTCATGTATCTGCAGGGGAACTGGGCGATTTCGTCCATCAAAACCATTAATAAAGACATTGATATCGGAACCTTTCCGCTCCCGGCGACCAATGATCCCAAAAAGAACAAGCTCGTTTCGGGGGTAGATACGGCGCTGACGATGGCGAAGGATAACCCTTATAAAAAAGAATCCCTTCTGTTTATCAACTTTTTGCTGAAGCCTGAAAACACAAAGCTGTACATGAAGGACCAGAACAGCTTTTCTGCGGTTAAAGGGGTACTGCAGGATGACCCCACGCTGTCAAACCTGAATCCGTACTTTGAAAAGCAGCAGATCACCGGTTTTCCGGAGCACTTCTTTCCTGCAAGTATTCCGATCGCCAATCTTGTTCAGGGATTTTTGATATCGAAGGATGAAAAAGAATTTTTGAAAAAATTGGACACGGAATGGGACAAAGTAAAAGTCCGGCAGTAAACAGGGTGAAAAAAGGAGGAACATGGGATGAATAAAAACAGCAAAGCCTTTTACTGGATGGCCCTTCCGGCACTCTGTTTATTTTTTATCTTTCATACGATCCCTGTTATTCAAGGGATCATATACAGCTTTACCAACTATAAAGGGTATGGGGATTACCAGTTTATCGGGCTGAAAAATTATATCAATCTGTTTCAGGATGACCGTGTGTTTGCATCATACGGATTCACGTTTAAATTCGCTATAATTTCTACCATTCTGGTGAACATTATCAGTCTCATGATTGCACTGGGGCTGAATGCGAAAATCAAGTTCAGAAACACGCTCCGGGGGATTTTCTTTATTCCCAACATCTTGAGCATCCTGATTGTCGGTTACATTTTCAACTACATTTTCGCGTTCTTTGTGCCTCAGATTGCCCAGAAGGCCGGAGTAACTTCACTGACCGAAAACATTCTCGGCAACCCGGACCTGGCCTGGATCGGTGTTGTTATCGTTGCGGTCTGGCAGGCAGTGGCGTTCAATACGATCCTGTATTTAGCCGGTTTGCAGACGATTCCAGGAGATTTATATGAAGCGGCCAATCTCGACGGTGCCGGCCGGTGGCATACCTTCCGCCATATCACATTTCCGCTGATTGCATCCTTTTTCACGATTAACATGGTACTTGCCATGAAGAATTTCCTGATGGTATTCGACCATATTATTGCCCTTACAGGCGGCGGACCTGGACAAGCAACAGAAGCCATTTCCTTACTGATCTACAGAGGCGGTTTCCAAGGCGGAGAATTCGCCTATCAGGCAGCAAACTCGGTGGTTTACTTTATTATCATCGTCGCCATTTCCGTGTTTCAGATTAAAATTCTTCAAAAAAGAGAGGTGGACATGTAATGAGCCGAAAAATAAATTGGCCGTTAACGATTCTATTAATCATCTGTTCACTGTTCATATTATTTCCGCTGTATTTGACCGTGGTTACGGCATTAAAAACACCGGAAGAAATGGGAAAATCACTGCTTACGCTGCCCAATAGCTTTCATTGGCAGAACTTTGTGGAAGCCGTCCGCCTCACCAACTTTTTTCACTCATTCCGCAACAGCGCCATTGTGACCGTATTTACCGTAGTATTTACGCTCCTGACGAACTCGATGGTTGCCTATGCGATTGCACGAAACATGCACCGGAAGTTTTTTAAAACACTCTACTATTATTTTGTCAGTGCAATGTTCGTACCTTTTCCGATCATCATGCTTCCAGTCGTAAAGGAAACGAGCTTTCTGGGTCTTAACAACATGGCGGGCCTTATCTTTTTATACATCGTTTATGGCCTTGCTTTTAATATTTTCATCTATGTCGGCTATATCAAGTCGATCCCGTATTCTCTGGAGGAAGCAGCTTATGTGGATGGAGCGAGTACATGGAAGGTGTTCTGGAAAGTTATCTTTCCGCTTCTTGCCCCGATTAACGCGACGGTCGGCATATTGACCTGCCTGTGGGCGTGGAATGACTTTCTCCTGCCGCTCGTCATCTTGAGCAACCGTGATGCCATGACATTGCCGCTTGTGCAATATGTATTCCAGTCACAGTTCACGACAAACTATAACCTGGCTTTTGCTTCCTATTTAATGGCCCTGTCCCCGATGATCATTGTCTATCTTTTTGCACAAAAATGGATCATCAGCGGTGTCACCAGGGGAGCAGTAAAATAAAATCTATGATGAAAGCAGAGTGAATGCTCTATGAACAAAACGTGGTGGAAAGAAAGCGTAGTCTATCAAATTTACCCGAGAAGCTTCAGCGACTCCAACGGGGACGGTATTGGGGATATTAATGGAATCATTGAAAAGCTGGATTATTTAAAAGAGCTTGGCATTAATGTTATTTGGCTGTCACCTGTCTATCAGAGCCCGAACGACGATAATGGCTACGATATCAGCGACTACCAAAAGATCATGGATGAGTTCGGAACGATGGAAGATTGGGAGAGGCTCCTTGCTGAAATGCATAAACGCGGCTTAAAGCTCATCATGGATCTTGTAGTCAATCATTCCTCCGATGAGCATGCCTGGTTTAAGGAATCCCGCAAATCAAAGGACAATCCGTACCGCGATTATTATATTTGGAGGCCTGGAAAAAACGGGGCAGAGCCAAACAACTGGGAATCTGTATTCAGCGGATCGGCATGGGAGTATGATGAAGCGACAGAGGAGTATTACCTGCACGTTTTCAGTAAAAAACAGCCAGATCTGAACTGGGAAAATCCGAAGCTTCGGGAGGAAGTCTACCGAATGATGAAGTTCTGGCTGGATAAAGGGATTGACGGCTTCCGT
The DNA here is from genome assembly GCF_030418125.1 of Fictibacillus fluitans. Lineage (GTDB taxonomy): Bacteria > Bacillota > Bacilli > Bacillales > Fictibacillaceae > Fictibacillus_C > Fictibacillus_C fluitans. Next base: position 59,955 of record NZ_JAUHTR010000015.1, read on the forward strand.
ATGGATGTCATTAATTTCATTTCCAAAGTGCCCGGACTCCCGGATGCTGAAAATCCCCACAATCAGAGATATGCCTGGGGCGGGGATTACTTTATGGACGGACCAAGAATCCATGAATTTATGAATGAGATGAATCAAAACGTTCTTTCTCAATACGATGTGATGACCGTGGGTGAAATGCCCGGGGTAACAACGGAGGAAGCCGCTCTCTATACCGACGGGGAACGAAGGGAGCTTAACATGGTGTTCCAGTTCGAGCATGTGGATCTTGATACGGGACCAGGCGGGAAGTGGGACCTTAAGCCTCTTGAGCTAAAGGATTTGAAGGCAACCTTCACGAAGTGGCAAAAAGGCTTGGAAGGCAAGGGCTGGAACAGCTTATATCTGAATAACCATGACCAGCCGCGGATGGTTTCCCGATTCGGAAACGACAAGGAGTATCGTGTGGAGTCGGCGAAAATGCTGGCGACTTTCCTTCACATGATGCAGGGAACGCCTTACGTGTACCAGGGTGAAGAAATCGGCATGACCAATGTCCGTTTTGAAACGATCGAGGAATATGAGGACATTGAAACGCTCAATATGTATCGTGAAAAGGTAATGGATGGGGGAGAAGATCTGGCACAGGTCATGAACTCGGTCTATGTAAAAGGCCGCGACAATGCCCGTACTCCAATTCAGTGGGATGACAGTGAGAATGCAGGATTTACAGAAGGCAATCCATGGCTGAAGGTAAATCCAAACTATAAAGAAATCAACGCAAAACAGGCGATGGAAGACCCTGAATCCATTTTTCATTTTTATAGAAGGCTGATCCAGCTGCGCAAAGAGAATGAAATTATTGTATACGGGAATTATGATTTGCTTCTGGAAGAGCATCCTCATATCTATGCATACAGCCGCACACTGGGCGGGGAAAAGCTTCTAGTGATGCTGAACTTTTCTGATGAGCGGCCGGTATTTGAGATGCCGGAGGAAATGGAATTCTCTGATCATGAACTGATGATCAGCAATTATGAAGTTCATGCGGAAGAAAGCATACAAACGGTTGAACTGAAGCCATATGAAGCCCGCGTTTACCGATTGAAGTGAAAAATTGAGCTGTCCCTCGCTTGAGTGAAGAGACAGCTCTTTTTAGTTAACCATAATCACTGTTTGGCCAGTAAGTTTTTGATTTCGGCCAGTAAAATGTTCATTTTAGCCAGTAACTTCCGGATTTCGGACAGAAAATCTTTAAAAACTGCTTGTATTGGTGTCATCGCTCCAGCCGCCTAGAATCTACCGATGTTCTCGGTATTCATGTTAAGGCCGGGCATGCCCGGGACCCAGTTGGCGGGAACGCCTGATTGTGATTGTTCGCCAAATTGGAGGGCTTGAACGAGCCGGAGAATTTCATACGCATTTCGGCCCACTTCAGAAGGATAAATGAGTTTGCTCGCAATAAACCCATCCGGCCCAACAATAATGGTAGCCCGGACGGATGCACCGCTGTACACGTCAAGAACCCGGTAGGCCCTGCTGATCATATGGTTCCGGTCACTCACGAGCGGGTACTGCACCTTGCCGGCCAGGGGAGATACATCCTTGAACACTTTATGGGAAAAGACGCTGTCTGTACTGATGCCGAGCACCTCGGTGTTCAGCTTCTTGAAATCTTCATATAAAGCGGCGACCGCCGCTAATTCTGTCGGTCAGACAAACGTGAAATCACTGCCATAAAAAAAGAGGACGACCCAGCGGCCGCGGTAATCCTCAAGCCGTACGTCTTTGATTTCACCCTCATGAAAGGATGCTGCAGTAAACACCGGAGCGATGTCCCCGAGCCCGGCGCAATAGGGCTGAGGTGCGCAAGTTGTAAACTGTTCCACGGACGGCCTGGGATAATGCTGATTTCCGTCAAACGGCAAGCTCATTCAAATCCCTCCTTTCCGTTTGAGATATATGCCGGTTACACCTATCGTATGAAGCGTGAAATCAAGCGTGATAAACGGTATATAAAAACCATCCGGGAAAGGATCTTTCGGATGGTTTTTATAGTTACCGGCCGCTGCAGCCGCAGCCTCCGCCGCTTTGGGGCGGCTTGGTGTACTGCTGGGGATAGGCCGGATTTTGCGGATATCCTCCAATGACTCCCTGGCCAAATCCCGGAACTGCCCCGGTATAGCCTGCTCCGGGATAACCTTGTCCGTAAGCCTGGCCGGGGTAGCCGGGGAATCCTTGCTGGCCGTACCCAGCGCCCGGCTGTCCATACCCCATGCCGGGAGGATAGCCGTATGGAGGATACTGGCCGTATCCATAAGGGTTTTGCTGTCTCATATGATCGTTCCTATCTGGTGAGATTTTGGTTCCTTTTAGCATATGTAGAAGCTGCATTAGTGTACAAGATATTTAACTATGAAGCTCTTGTTTTTAAAATGAAAAGCCTGCAATTTTTGCAGGCTTTATTCTTCGGTATCAGGCTGGATATCAATAAGGTTGGCAGAAGGTTTTCGCTTGCGCACCCTGATTTTTAATACACCGTTGCCAAATGTGGCACGGACGTCCTCCTGCTTGACGGAGAAGGGAAGCGGAACGAGGCGTTCAACACGCTTGTTTGCTTGTTTGTACTGGCTGATGTTAGTGCTGTCGTCTGTGAAGCGGTTCGTTTCCGAGGCGTAAGCGATAATTTTCAGGGCACGGTCCAGCACTTCAATCTGAATTTGATTCTGGTCATAGGATTCCAGGTTGGCATGCGCCAGATATTCATCTTTCGTTTCCTGAACTTCAAGAGGGAATGAGAGGTTATCAACCATGGACTGATAATGCTCAAAGCTTTTATCAATAAATTGTTCGAGTGATTTTACCCATGTACCTAACGACTTTTCATTTAAAAAGGGCAGAATGGGACCGCCGTTTTCTGACATGATCAAACTCCTCCTCTAATCATTTTTAAGCGTTGCCGGCTACATTTGAGTCTACGGCATCGGTATCAAGTGTATTGGTGGCACTGACGAACGTGACGGTCTGCATAAAGTTGCCTGTATTTCCGCCTCCAGAGCCGCTGTATCCTTTGCTTGTGCTTTTCGGATTGATGACCAGGGTGTCACCAAAATTGACAACTCCATCGGATTGAACGGCGGAAATGGTGACAGGTCCTACGATGAGTGATGGCAAGGATTAATACCTCCCTTACGACGTACTGTCTGGATTCCTGCTGCTCTTATCAACTTATGATGACGCAGGGATTTGGTGAGCATAAAGAGGGTGAACACCTAAGAAAAAACAACATATGCTATGAAGAGACGGTTACGGCAGGGGGGGTTGGATGCCTGGTATCGTAGGGAGTATTAACATTGCCTCAGTTTCGAGCAGTTCAATTGTCCATATTGGGGATGTTCAGGCCATCCAACCGATCAGCAATGCGAAGACGTTTGCGGGGGCCGGGTCCTTTAATACAGGTGATAACATCAGAACCAACACCGGTTATAATCTGACGAACACGTACGATATGGACCAGTTCGACAATGCAAACATCGGAAATAACTAGAAGAGAAGATTTAACGAGCAAATTTGGGTTAGGTCCGGCATAAAACATAGTAAGGAGATGATGTTATGTCGGACACCTACAATCAGTACTATTATATACAGCAAGTGCAGGGGCAGCTTCAATGCCTCCAGGATAAAGTGTGTGAATTGGAGAAGCAGATTGAAGACTTGACGAAGGATATGAAAAAGGTAAAAGACCAGCCGACCACACAAATCCAATATTCGTTCGATCAGCTGAAAATTGAGAGGCTCGACGGAACGCTGAACATCGGGCTCAGTTCGGATACGGATGGTAAAAATATTGTGGATGATTTTACAGTGGGGGGACAGTCGATCGCTGTCCCCAATAATGGAGGAAGCCCGCCGGGATCCATGAGTTCGAGCAGGGAATATACTGAAATTATGGGCAACCTTGAAGAATATTTAAACGTTGAAGCAGCGGAAGACATAGCCAAGATTGAAGAAGAGCATGATCATAAATTAGAAGAAACCTATCATGAGTTAATCATCAATGATATCCGGACACAGCTGCCGGGAAGACTTGAACATTACCTTCAAAAGTACCCCCCTCAGAATCAGGAAGGGTTTCTTCTTGTGGAGAACAAGGTAAAAGGCGATGTTTACAAAGGAATGGAGCATTTTATCCTGAGCTTGAAAAATAACAACATCGGAGGCGAAAACCATGAAATACCAGGTGATCAATCATGATCTTTCAATAGGTGACTTGAAGATTGTGGGGGTAAGCATCTCTTCGCTTGTATTGGTGGGTGATGCCGGCCACATCGCGCTTGCCTCTGCCTTTGATACACCACCGGAAGCTCTGGTGGTCGGAACCTCCCTTGTTCCTTTATCGGTTGTATAAAATGATTCCGCGCACATCGGAAGTGAACCATATCCATATTCGCTCAATTTTATTTTCTTCCATTGTCAATGTGGGGGATACGGATGAACATACCGCGTTTTCAAGGGCTATTGCCATCCAAAAATACGAACCCGAGTTTAGTACTGCGCTCGGGAATCTGCTCGATTACCCAAAGTATCAGATATTTACGATGGTACGTCCCCCGCCGATTCCGCCAAAGGAAGTAGTTATGGAATCCTACCATGACCCAGCGTTTATTAAAGTCAATTCGATTGATATTTTCGGTATTTCCACCGCTGCCATGCTTCATATTGGTGGCATACAAAACATTGATTTGGAATCAAGAGTAAAGCATGTCCGTGATTACCGGACGAATCCTGATCCGAAAAATTTGTCCATTGTTCCTTTTGCACCTGTATCACGGAATAACCGGGAACCAAAAGGGAGGGGGGAACAGCCGTGAATTTCTTTGTGAACCAAACGATTACGATTTATCAATTAAAGGTGCAGGGAATTCAGAACTCCTCTGTTATGCAGATTGGAAGTGCGGGTATGATCCGCCCGGTTTCCAACCTGTACAATACCGGCGGCTATACCGGATCGGCACCGCCGCTGGCCAGCCTTCCGACAGTGGAACTTCCGGCTCCATCCTGATGACAGGCTTTAACCTTGCACGAAAGGAGGGAATGTTGCGTGGACTCCTGGAAACAAATGATGGAATGGAAGAAGTTTGCCGATCAGTATCTGGGACAAAATTTCTTTACGCCTTATGGACAGCAGCAGGATGAGGAACCAAGGACCCAGCAGGCTGAGCCGCAAGAAGAAAAGGGGTTTCCGGCTATAAACATTTACGAATCCGACAATGAAATTTTGTGCATTGCTGCCATTCCTGGCTTGGAAAAAGCCGAGGATGTGGATGTGTATGTGGACGACAGAAGCGTTCATATCAAAGGGAAAACCAACCTTATCGGTGGCAAGTACAGAATTGCCAAGCAGGAATTTGGCTCAGGCAGTTTCAGCAGAGAAATTGAGCTTCCCTGCAGAGTTCGGAGTGATGCCATTCAGGCCACGTATAAAAAAGGATTTTTATATCTCAGGCTCTACCGGCTGCCGGCCGACCGGCAAAAGCCGAAAAAAGTAGACATCCGCCGGTTTGACGATTGAGATTGACAAGGTACCCCGGCCGCTCTAAACTAAAAGAGAATAAATTTTGGAAAGGAAAAGGTATATCGTCCAATGCGCAACTAACTCCTGTCTTTACACGAACTTTATCTTCTTTTTTGAAAATAAACTTCAGACAGGATTAGTGTGCCCATTTTTATACCTGATTTCTTTTTGCGTGATCTTCAGTGATCGGGTGTTTTTTGTGCAGCTAAATCCTCTCTGATTCTCAGGGAGGTTTTTTTATGCTTTTATTGAAAGCAGCGGATCTTGAAAAATCGTATCAGGACAAGCTCATTGTTCAGCTGAAGGAGGCACTGGTGATCCATAGCGGAGACCGGATCGGAGTGGTCGGGCAAAACGGCGCAGGAAAATCAACCCTGATGCATATCCTTGCTGGCAAAGAACAAGCGGATAAAGGAGAGGTCCGCGCTTACGGAAAAATCGCATGTGTTTTTCAATTTGGAGACAAAACGATGGCAGTGCCTTCTCAAAAACTGCAAGAGAAATGGGGAGTCGGCCACAAAGAGTTTTCGTCCATGAGCGGCGGTGAAAAAACGCGTCTGTCTCTTGCAGCTGCGCTTGAACAGGAACCCGATTTGCTGTTTATGGATGAACCTACGAGCCACCTTGATCTTGATGGAATACAGCAGCTTGAACAAGAACTGTCTTCTTATAAAGGGGCCGTGGTGGTAATTTCTCATGATCGTGCGTTTCTTGATACGGTATGTACAAAAATAATTGAAATTACGGACACTGTTCCTTTGTTTTACACAGGTAACTATTCATCTTATCAAAAGCAGAAGGAGCATAACCTTGCACGGCAGCAGTTCGAATATGAGGCCTATACTAAAGAAAAGCAGCGGCTGAAGGAAGCGGCAAGAGAAAAAACGCAAAAAGTCAAAAGCATGAAAAAAAAGCCGTCCAGGATGAGCCATAGTGAAGCCAAACTGGGAAAAGGCAAGGTAAAAAGCAAGCAGGCTGCCATGATGAAAAATGTAAAAGCCATGGAAAAGCGGATGGAGCACCTGGAGAAAAAAGATAAACCGAAGGAAATGGAGAATGTTCAGTTTGATATCGCAAAATTAAGCCCGGTACATGCGAGATATGCGGTACAGGTAAAAGATGCGGAGAAAGCAGTTGGGGAAAGGCAGTTATTCCAAGCCGTTTCTTTTGCTGTAAAGCCTGGAATGAAAGTGGCGTTGACGGGGCCAAATGGATGCGGGAAGACCACCTTGATGAATATGATTCTGAGCGGTGATCCGGCAATAGCCGCCTCCCAGGCATTAAAGATCGGATACTTCCATCAAAATTTAGAGATAGTGGACGGGGAACGGTCGATTTTGGAAAATGTATCGGAACAGAGTCCTTACAGCAAGATGTTTATTCGGACCGTGCTTGCCCGGATGCTGTTTAAACGGGAAGATGTTCACAAAAAGGTAAGCGTGCTGAGCGGAGGACAACGGGTGAAAACCGCTCTCGCCAAGATTTTTCTCGGCGACTTTAATCTGCTTTTACTGGATGAGCCAACAAATTATCTGGATATTTTCACGCGGGAGGCATTGGGGGATGTCCTGTCCGGTTATCCGGGAACCATTTTGTTTGCGACCCACGACCGGCAGCTGATGAACAAGGTGGCCGACCATCTGCTGGTGTTTAAGGAAGGCAACTGTCTGTTTTTCGAGGGAAACTATGCTGACTATGAGCAGCAATGTGTAAATAAGGACAATAAAAATTCTATGGCGGGACAGGAAGAGCTGTTAGCGCTTGAGGTTGAACGTGCAAACCTGATTGGAAGATTGTCCATGCCCGGAAAAGGCGATCAGAAAGAAGTGCTTGAGCAGCGGTATCAAGAGCTGCTTAAAAACATACAGCAGATCAAACGGAAAATAAACTGATTATAAAAAAGCAGGGAGTCGACGGACTCCCTGCTTTTACTACTTCTTGTCTTCTTCCTGCCGGATCGGCGGTTCTTCCTCATCACCAATTTCAGTGGAATAGCTGATTTGATTCAAATCATACTCGTGGGCAACGGTTCCTCCGGCCATCCCTTCATTGATCATCCGGTCAATGTCCAGATAGAGCTTTTTCTTTCCTTCGTAATCGGTTTCTTTTTCTGACATCACACAGTCCTCCTTTTTTATGTAGTCTGTCCCAAATAAATACGTAAATATGAGCTTAAAATTTTTATGAAGCGGGTATAAGACACTATTAATTGTATTTTTGAGGAGGAGCATCACATGGCAGACTACAGCCAGGTTGTGGAAAAGTACTTTTTTATCATCAGGAAGAAACACTTACAGGGCGGCTTAAATATAAATGAGTACAACAAAAAGGTAGAACTCATCAATTTATGGTTTATCCGGCACACCTTGCGTTCAGGTCTGACAAAAAAAGAAGTACAATAAACATTTAAATAGATAATAATCGTGAACTTCCGAAAAAAAATTCGGAAGTTTTTTTATATAAAGGAATATCGATCAAAAAAAACGTATTCTAAGTAGTGAAACCTTCGAATGCGTTCATGCGTAGAAGGAGTATTGATTTTACATACTTTAGGAGGAAGAACGATGAATAACCATGAAATTGATTATAAAATTTATGGAGATGACATGCAGTTTGTTGAAGTGGAGCTGGATCCCGGTGAAACGGTTGTAGCGGAAGCCGGCGCCTTGATGATGATGGAGGACAGCATCAGCATGGAAACCATCTTTGGGGATGGATCTTCCCAGGGGTCAGGGCTGATGGGCAAGCTGTTCAATGCCGGCAAGCGCATGCTGACGGGAGAAAGCTTGTTTATGACGACCTTCACAAATGATGGCTCAGGTAAAAAACACGTTTCCTTTGCTTCTCCATATCCCGGAAAAATCATTCCGATGGATTTAAGCGAATATGACGGAAAAGTGGTCTGTCAAAAGGATGCCTTTTTGGCGGCAGCAAAAGGAGTATCGGTTGGCATCGAGCTGCAGCGGAAGCTTGGGACCGGTTTTTTCGGCGGTGAAGGCTTCATCATGCAAAAGCTGGAAGGAGACGGAATGGCTTTTGTTCATGCAGGGGGTACCATTCATGAAAAAACCCTTCAGCCCGGCGAAGTTCTCCGTGTGGATACCGGATGTCTCGTTGCGATGACAAAGGACGTCGACTACAGCATCGAAATGGTGAAGGGAGTAAAAACCGCCCTCTTCGGCGGTGAGGGGCTGTTCTTTGCGACACTTCGCGGCCCCGGCAAAGTCTGGATCCAATCCTTGCCGTTCAGCAGGCTCGCAAGCAGAGTCTTTGCGGCGATTCCTCAATCAAAGGATGAAGGAAGCATGGCAAAAGGGCTGTTCAACATCTTTGATGGAGATTGATTTAATATAGGCAAACAAAAGGATGGCGCCCTGGCGCCATCCTTTCTTTGCGGGTTATGTACGTTCTTCCTCTGTCTGGTACCGATTAATTTCATTCGATTGAAGCTCGATCAGCCGTTCCAGCTTCTCGTTTCTTAAACGGTCGGCTTCCAATTTCCGTTTCATAAAGCCCATGGCCTTAAACAAAAAGATGATGGTCAAAACGATGATAAAAATCATGACGATAAAGGACAGTAAACTAAAGATGCCCATTAACGCACCGATGGCATCTAAAGGACCGTTGGGCTGTATATTATCCATTGTGTTCCCCCTTTTTAGTTTCCATAGTTACATAGCCTTATCCATCCTTATCTAAACCACTTATTGAAGAGAGGCCATTTAACCTTTAATATCATAACAGACCCCACTTTTTAAATCACGATTGTACGGGTTGTTCAGCAATTTTTGTTACAATAAAGGAAGATAACTATAGATCTGAGGTAGGAGCAAATGAGTTTATTATCGGTTGAACAACTTTCAAAGAGTTACGGAGATAAAACCCTGTTTCAGGATATCTCCTTTACAATAAGTGAAAAGCAGCGGATTGGCGTTATCGGTGTCAATGGAACAGGGAAGTCAACTCTGCTTAAAATCATTGCGGGATTGGAATCGGCTGACGCCGGAGAAATCATTCATGCTAATGATTTTCATATCGAATATCTTTCGCAGACTCCTTATTTCAAAGAGGGAGTTACGGTTCTTGAGGCTGTATTTTATGGGAATTCCCCGCTTATGCTGCTGCTGCGCGAATATGAAAAAGCAATGAGCAGCCTTGAAGCAGATCCACAGAACGAAAAGCTTCAGAACAAGCTGTTTTCCCTTCAGCAGAAGATGGATGCCATGGATGCGTGGGACACGAATACCACGGCGAAAACGGTGCTTAACCGTCTCGGCATAACGATGCTTAATCAGCAGGTAAGCACACTTTCCGGCGGACAGCAAAAACGGGTGGCGATTGCCCGCGCGCTGATCCAGCCGGCTGATCTTCTCATACTGGATGAGCCGACCAACCACATTGATAATGAAACGGTGGAATGGCTTGAGGACTTTCTTGCCAAATACAGAGGCGCCCTTCTGATGGTGACGCATGACCGTTACTTTTTAAACCGGGTAACGAACCGGATGATTGAGCTTGAGGGCGGAAATCTGTATGCGTATGAAGGAAACTACGAAATGTTTCTGGACAAGAAGGCTGAGCGGGAAGAACGTGAAGCGTCTTCGGAACAGAAGCGTCAAAATCTCCTTCGCCGTGAGCTGGCATGGCTCCGAAGGGGAGCTAAAGCCCGGACAACGAAACAGAAGGCAAGAGTTCAGCGTGCGGAAGCGTTAAAAGAACAAGAGGGTCCCGGACAAAAAGGCCAGATGGATGTGGCGATCGGTTCCGCAAGACTCGGCAAGAAGGTGATCGAAATTGAGGAGATCTCCAAATCGTTTAACGGAAAGACACTGTTCAGCGATTTCAGTTATCTGGTCATGCCGGATGACAGGCTGGGTATCATTGGTAAAAACGGAAGCGGTAAAACGACGCTTTTAAATATCCTGGCAGGTAAGATTTCTCCGGACACCGGGCAGGTGGAAACAGGACCCACCGTTAAACTGGGCTTCTACACCCAAAACCATGAGGAAATGGATGAGAGCATGCGGGTCATCGAGTATATACGTGAAGCGGCTGAGGTCATTTATACAAAGGATGGCCACTCTATCACTGCATCGCAAATGCTCGAGAGGTTTCTTTTCTCTCCAAGCTCGCAATGGACGTATATTTCCAGGCTTTCCGGAGGGGAAAGAAGGCGTTTGTACTTGCTGCGGGTATTGATGGATGAACCAAATGTACTTTTCCTGGATGAACCGACAAACGATCTGGATATTGAAACATTGTCCGTTTTGGAAGATTACCTGGAGCATTTTCCGGGTGCCGTCATTACCGTTTCCCATGACCGGTATTTCCTTGACCGGACGATGGATCACCTTTTTGCCCTGGAGGGGAACGGGAAGGTCGATAGGTTTGATGGTGACTATTCGGGATACCTTGAGCAAAAAAGAAAAGAAGAAGAACTGGCAGCGTCCAAACCGGCAGCTGCTCCTGCTGATTTAAAACCGAAAAAAGAAAAAGCCCGCCGCCTGTCCTACAAGGAACAAAAGGAATGGGAGAGCATTGAGGACACCATTGCGGAATTGGAAGAAAAGCATGAAGAAATAGAGTCGCAGATTGCCTCCGCGGGAAGTGACTTTGGCAAGATTGATGGCTTGTTCCGTGAACAGCAAGAAGTGGCAGCCCAACTTGAAGTGGCCATGAACCGCTGGGAAGAGCTTTCAGTACTCGTGGAAGAGATTGAAAAAAATAAATAAAACGCAGAACGAAACCGCACTTACAAGTGCGGTTTTTCTGTCTTTTTAAATGCTTTGCCTGTAAGAATATTTTTGGCATACCAGACAGGGCCTACAAGAAGATAGACAGGATTCTTAAGAAATGAAGGTTTTTTTCCTTCAAAAAGGTGTCCGATAAATTGAAGGATCCATCCAGTAATAAACAGCACAAGTGCCAGTTTCCACCGCCAGAAAAAAAGAGGCAGCGAAACAACGATCATCGGTATGCCGATCGTGTGGGTCAATTTATTTATGGGGTGCTGATGATCCTCTTTGTACTTTTCAATAAAAGACTGATTGGCCATCTTTTATCCCTCCTTATGGGTGACTTATTCGGGCTTTAAGGCAGCCATTCCTTCAATAATGACATAAAAATGAGAAATCCTTACAGCATGGACAATTGTATTTTTTAAATAGTATAAATATTCTAATAATAGTAGTATAGTCCCGTTTCAAAAGACTCTTGTTATGATATTTTTAGTAAGCAGTCATTTACAGAGGCTTACAGAAAGGTGGGATAACGCTATGCTTTTCTGCGAAAAAGTAGATCATTCGTATGCTACCCAATTCATCTATAATTACAGGAGTGAATACGAGATAAGCAGATTGGCATAAATTTGGTACTAGAATAATACGGTCATATCGTACGGATTATGGGTTATTTTGTAATTTTTTAGGGTTATTCGGGTCTAAAGAACTAAATAAAAATATGAAAAAAATGCTATTTTAGTAAATTAGTACAATCCTCTTTAGCTTAGTAATATGATACCTTTAAAAAGTAAGTATACAGAAAATTCATGCTGTTCAAAAACAGGAGGGGTTACATTGGGAAATTGGTCAAAAAAATTGGGCTCATCGCTCTTGATTGGCGGACTCTCTTTGGGTCTATTGTCACCATCGGCATTTGCAAGCGATGTACAGCCGTCGAAGGGTAAAACATCTGAGTTTGCACCGGTCGACATGAATGTTGTCGATCAGGATCGTCTCGCTAAGGCGTTGAAAGAACGTGGGCTAATCGCCAAGAATGCATCAAAGGTTGATACAGCCAAGGCAGTACAGAAGTACATAGAGCGTAAAAATGAAAAAACAGGTGGAGCAGAAAACATCGCTGCTTCTTCATCATCCAGCAAGAAGAGCTTTGATCAAAAAACAAAGTCTTTCCTTAAAAAGCAAAAGGAGCAGTTGTCCAAGAAGTTGAACAACAGCCATGCAAAGCTGCAAAAAGGCGGTTCTTCTGACGGTTTTGTCCATGTTAAACCGGCAAAAGGCAAGAAATATGATGGTCCAGTAAGAAAGGACAAAGTACTTGTGCTTTTGGCAGAGTACTCTGATTTCAAACACAACAACATTGAGCAGGAACCAGGCTATATGTATTCTGATGACTTTAACCAGCAGCATTATCAGAAAATGCTTTTCGGGGACAAGCCTTTTGAGCTGTTTGACGGATCAAAGGTAGAAACATTCAAGCAGTACTATGAAGAGCAATCCGGCGGAAGCTATACTGTAGAAGGAACGGTTTCCCCATGGCTCACGGTTCCTGGTAAAGCCGCAGACTATGGTGATGATTCACCGAAAGGCGGAAATGACAACCAGGCACCACTGGGACCTCGTGATTTCATTAAAGATTCCTTGAACGCTGCTGTTAAAGCAGGTATTAATCTAAAAGACTATGATAATCTTGATATTTATGATCTTGATGGTGATGGCAACATCAATGAGCCGGACGGATTGGTTGACCACTTGATGGTAATCCATGCTGGTGTTGGACAGGAAGCTGGCGGAGGAGCACTTGGAGACGATGCAATCTGGTCTCACCGCTGGACAATTGGCCAACAGCCATATAAGATCCCAGGAACTTCAACGGATGTTCCTTACTGGGGCGGACAAATGGCTGCGTTCGATTATACAGTTGAGCCTGAAGACGGTGCGGTTGGTGTATTTGCCCATGAATTCGGACATGACTTAGGCCTTCCAGATGAGTATGATACACAATATACCGATGATGGTGAGCCGGTTGCTTCATGGTCCATCATGAGCGGCGGAAGCTGGAACGGGGAAATTGCAGGAACAACACCTACAAGCTTCTCACCGCAAAATAAAGACTTCTTCCAAAAAAATATGGGAGGAAACTGGGCAAACATTCAGGAAATTGATTACAAGGACGTCGATAAGCTCGGTCTTCTAACGACTGTTGACCAGTCTGTAACCAAGTCCAAGAATCCAGGGGTCGTGAAAGTGAATCTTCCTGACAAAAAAATACAGGATATTAAACCTGCCTTTGGTGAGAAGTACTTCTATAGCACAAAAGGCGATAGCTTGAACACCACAATGACAACGCCTGAATTCGACCTTACAAATGCTAAATCTGCAAAATTTGATTTTAAAGCAAACTACGAAGTTGAGTACGATTACGACTTCATGACAGTTAAAGCTGTAACTAGCAATGGTACTGAAAAGGTTATCGATGTTATTGGTGATGATGATACTAATGGTGACACTAAAGCTGAAACTTCCAATGGCGAATGGGTCGACAAGAGTTATGACCTATCTGAGTTTGCCGGACAAAAAGTGAAACTTGTGTTTAACTATGTAACCGACGGCGGATTAGCGTTGAAAGGGTTTGCGATGGACAACCTTTCACTGACTGTAGACGGTAAAGTAGTCTTTACAGACGATGCTGAGGGTACACCTAAGCTTACGTTCACTGGCGGTGCAAAAGCTACAGATGGTGTTGAATTAAAAGCAAACAACTACTACCTCGAGTGGAGAAACTATGCTGGCGCGGATAAAGCTCTTAAATTCGCACGCGGAGTAAAGTACAACACAGGTATGGTGGTATGGTATGCCGATGACAGCTACTCCGATAACTGGACTGGCCCGCATCCTGGCTACGGATTCCTTGGAGTGGTAGATTCCCACCCTAAAGCAATCGTTGGTACACTCAATGGCAAACCTACCATTGAAAATTCTACTCGCTACCAGGTGGCAGATGCTGCCTTCTCATTTGACAAGGCTCCATCCTGGTACATTAACTCTCCATCCCGCGGTATCTTTGATTACAAAGGACTTAAAGGTGTGAGATCGTTTGATGACTCCAGAGAGTACATCGACTGGACTGATTACAACGGAGCCGAAGAAGATGGTGTTATTGCTGATGCAGGACGCATCCTTCCGCACCTTGGATTACAGTTCCATGTACTAGGTGAAGCAAGCGACAACTCTGCCGGTACAATCTGGATCCGCAAAAGATAATGATTGAAAAACCCTGGGTGGCTTCAGCCATTCAGGGTTTTTTTTGAATCTTTTGAATAACATGTTTACAAATCCTGCATACTTATACTATAGTTAAGATATTAAAGAGTCTTTTAAGGAGGTATGTTTTATGAACATCGCTATTGTATCTGCCATCATTGTTGTTAATTTCATATCACAGCCCTCCGGTAACCTGGACCTTTAGTTTTTTTGATGCACGTTTGTGCAAACTTCAATGGTTAAGTGTATTTACCCGCGGGCTGTGTATTATGCCCACGGGTTTTTATTTTTGTAAGGAAGACTGCTGTTTGTGCAGCTTCCTGCGGACCGGTGACACGGTCTTTTTTTATGCAAAAAAACAACTTATCTCATTGGAGGAAATTACATTGAATTTAATACAATTAGGCTGGGAATCTTTTTTTGAAAATCATTTTACCGATTATGATCAAGAACATTTTACGGTAGGAAGAGTGGCTCTCGAGCATAAGAGGATGTACCGCTTGTTTACCGAACATGGTGAGCTTCTTGCTGAAGTGACAGGAAAGCTTCGCCATCGGGCCACCGAACGACAGGATTATCCTGCAGTTGGTGACTGGGTGGTCATTACTGCGAGGCCGGAGGAGCAGAAAGCATCCATTCATGCGATCTTGCCACGAAAGAGCAAGTTTTCAAGAAAGGCAGCAGGAGTTACAACCGAAGAACAGATCGTGGCGGCCAATATTGATACCGTTTTTCTTGTGAATGCCCTTAACACCGATTTTAACCTTCGCCGTATGGAGCGTTACTTGCTCATGTCCTGGGAGAGCGGGGCAAACCCTGTGATTGTTCTGAGTAAGGCGGATCTTTGTGATAACGTTTCACAAAAGGTAATGGAAGTGGAGAGCATCGCGATGGGAGTGCCTGTCCATGTCATCAGTGCTGAAAAAGGAGAAGGGCTTGATCAGTTGTCTTCTTACCTGGAATCGGGCCAGACTGTGGCATTGCTTGGGTCTTCGGGAGCGGGGAAATCCACGTTAACAAATGCTCTGTACGGTGAAAAGAAACAGGAAGTGAAGACCATCCGGGAAGATGATGACAAAGGCCGCCATACCACGACTCATCGGGAACTGGTATTGCTTCAGGATGGAGGAGTAGTCGTTGATACTCCTGGAATGCGGGAACTTCAGCTGTGGGAAGCGGATGAAGGGGTAAGCCAGAGTTTTTCGGATGTGGAAGCAATTGCCGACAACTGCAGGTTCAGGGATTGCCGTCATACAACAGAGCCGGGATGTGCGGTGCAGGCCGCCATTTTAGACGGCACATTGGATCAGGACCGCTACAACAGCTATGTTAAGCTGCAAAAAGAGCTGGCGTTCCTCGCGAGAAAAGAGGATCAGCGTGCAGCACTGGCAGCAAAAAACAAGTGGAAAAAAATCAGCGGGGATCGTACTCGTGTGAACCGCAAATAAAAAAGAGCAGCCGGGATTTTCCGGCTGCTTATTTTTACGCCTGAAGGTTTTTTATCTCATCCAATACGCCATCCCAAAGCTTGATGCGCATTTTCAAGGATTTCATAGCGGCTTGCTTTGCCTGCTGCAGCTTTTCCGGATCATCGCCGCACAGCGCAAGCAAAAGTTTTTCCGCAAGCGGGCCATGCTCATCCCCATCCAGTTCAATGTGGCGGTTAAGGTAATATTTAAGTGTTTTGGCTTCCACTCCGTGAGAAGAAACTTCATCAACAAGAACCTGAAACATGTCAGGAATCAAGTCTTCTCTTCCGAAAAAGAAAGCAGCGGCCACCTCATGCACTTCACCCTGCTGAGCAAGTTTTAAGCTGTGATGTGTAAATGCAGCAGCACTCTTTGGAATTTCATCCGACTCAAGTGCAAGAAGGGCGTCTTCTCCTTCTTTAACCCTTGTAAGATAGGTCACAATAGGATTGGTGTCTGCTTTTACCTCTTTCATTCCCTTTAGATAAAGCTCAAAGTGGCTGATAAATCCGCCTTCCCCGTCTTCATCTGTTTCTTCCCCCAAAACAATTTCATTAATAAATCGTGCGTACTCCGGATGAGGTGCCGGCATCCATGGCAGTGACACAGAGGTAAGTTCAATTTGTAGCTTTTTCAGGAGACTCATAAAATCCCACACCGCAAATACATGGTGCTTCATCAAGATTTTTACCCGTTCTGAATTCGTCAGCTGTCTGTAGAGAGGATGATGAAGCAGTTCCTCCCGTATATCTTTCAGGTCATTAAAAACATCGTTTTCCATAGTAAGTAAGCAATCCTTTCTTTTAGTTCCGGTGTTTGATGATTTGCCAGAATGGTAATGGTTATAAGATAACGAAAAATATAGCGAGGTGATCAGTTTTGCTGCAAAGATTCACGATACAGACACATAATCGGGATGAAATGCTGGATATAACGGAAACGGTTCGTGCATATATCCAGGAACAAGGTGTACAGGAAGGAATTCTTTATGTATATTGTGCCCATACAACCGCAGGGATAACAATCAATGAAAATGCCGATCCGGATGTAAAATCAGATATGCTGATGAGACTTGACGAAGTGTACCCGTGGGAACATCCGAAGTACCGCCACGGGGAAGGCAATACCGCTTCTCATTTAAAAGCAAGTACGGTGGGTTCCTCTCAAATGGTCATAATCAATGATGGCGATCTTGTTCTTGGGACCTGGCAGGGCATATATTTCTGTGAATTTGATGGGCCCCGTTCCCGGAAATACTTTGTAAAAGTGCTCCCGGATTAAGCAAAGGGGCTCTCCAAGAAGCCGTTGTTTTTCGTTCCAGGCCGCTCGCTTTCCGTGGGGCGTGCGGTGAGCCTTACCGGCGTAAACGCCTACCTTTTGGCGCAAGCGCCTGCGGGAGTCTCACCTGTCACGCTAGGCCCACAGGAGTCTCGCACCTTCCACTACAATCAACTTTTCATGGATGCTTTTTACGCAAAAAAGAGGCTGCCTGAAGGTCAATTTTTGACTTTTAGGACAGCCTCTTTTGCTAACTATTTAGGCAAAGTCTTTCTGCTTCTAACAAGGTGTCTTTTGCGCTGCTGTATATGGATAAGTCAAAAAGGCGATCCATCGGTGTAGGCTCACGATTGATTAATACGGTCCTTCCTTGGCTCATGGAAGGAAGCTGGTTCACAGGATAAACCTGCAGGCTTGTGCCAATCACCAATACCAAATCCGCCTGCCGGATGGCTGTGATTGCTTGATGCCATACATCTTCAGGGAGAAGTTCACCGAAAAGAACGATGGATGGCCGAAGCCTCCCTCCGCATGAACAGGCTGCCCCTTCTTTAAAATTTTCCACTGAATGCATGTTGCTGCAGGTATGGCAGTAAATCTTTTGGAGTGATCCATGAAGTTCATAAATATTCCTGCCCCCGGATCTTCGGTGAAAGCCGTCAACATTCTGGGTAGCAACCGCATGAATCATCCCATTTTGCTGCAATCTTGCCAAAGCTTCATATCCTTCATGAGGCATGCAGGTCTCAACATCCTGCAGACGAAGAGAGTAAAATTCGTTAAAAAGATCATAGTGATTTTCCAGGGCTTCGACTGATGAAACATAAGCCGGGTCAAAGTTTTTCCAAAGTCCATTGTTTGACCTGAAATCGGGTATTCCGCTTTCGGTGGACATCCCGGCTCCGCTCAATACGACCGTATAAGAAGAATCGTTTAACCAAGTGGCCAGCTGTTTAATCGCCTGTTGATCCGTCAAGAGACATCACTCCTTTTAGTACCCATTATAGTACACTAAAGGTTTTCTTCTTATTTTTTTGCCCATTTAACGGTATACTTTTAAAATAGTATGGAAACAGATGGGGGAGTCTTGAATGATTAAAGTACTGTTTGTATGTCTCGGCAATATTTGCCGTTCACCAATGGCTGAAGCAATCTTCAGGGATATGGTATCGAAGCGGAAATTGGAGAATAAAATTTCAGTGGATTCTGCCGGAACCGGAAACTGGCATGAAGGTGAACCTCCTCATGAGGGGACACAAAAGCTGTTAACAGATAAAAAAATCTCATTTGAAGGGCAAAAAGCAAGGCAGATTACAGGTGCCGATCTTTCTGAGTATGACTACGTCATCGGAATGGATGCTGAAAATGTCGGGAATCTTCAGCAGCTCGCCGGCAATACACCTGTGGAACATGTAGCAAGACTTATGGATTATGTACCTGGAAGCGAAGTGCAGGATGTCCCGGACCCGTATTTTACAGGGAATTTTGATGAAGTTTACTCAATGGTAAAGGAAGGATGCACTCATCTGCTTGATGAGATAATGCAGAGAGAAAACCTTTAGGAGGAAACGAAATGGGTATTGTTCGAGAGCTTTCAACACCGGTGGAAGTAAAAGAAGCATTTCCAGTCATGAAGCAGCTGCGTCCTCACTTAACAGAAGCATTGTTTCTTTCTTTATATGAAGAAATGAAGCTGAACGGCTATACAGTGCTTGCATGCTATGATAATGAAACGCTTGTTGCTGTTGGGGGTTTTGCCGTGTTGACCAATCTTTACTACGGGAAGCATGTGTGGGTTTACGATCTGGTGACCGATGAGAATGTCCGTTCAAAAGGCCACGGGGAAGAGCTGCTTTCATTCATTGAATCGTTTGCAGTGCAAAACAATTGTAATTGTGTAGCCCTCTCCTCTGGCACAGCACGGACAGATGCCCACCGGTTTTATGAGGCAAGAATGGGCTATGCCAGGGTCAGCCATGTATTTAAAAAAGATTTTGCCACATAAAAAAACCGTTGCGCCTAATGGCGCAACGGTTTTTTTAGTATTGAGTGTTATGCGTTTCTACGCATACCACGCATAATAGCACTGACAATCAATACAACGACAATCGCACCAATGATCGCTGGTAAGATCGCGAAACCTGCTACTGTAGGACCCCAGTCACCAAGAACTAGTCCTCCAAGCCAAGCTCCAACAAAACCTGCGATAATGTTACCAATGATTCCGCCAGGAACGTCACGTCCTGTGATTACTCCTGCTAACCAACCAATAATACCACCTATAATAAGTGCCCAAAGAAAACTCATGTGTGTGTTCCTCCTTAAAATTTTTGTTTTATTGTGTTGTACCGTTAAGATACCCATTGATTAAAAAAATTAAACAAAAATAAAAAAATGTTTTTTCATTCCAAGCATCGGGAATGTAATCCGTACACTGACGCAAATACTTTATTATAAGGAGAGATGTAAAAATGGCTTATCAAAGCTACGAACCGTATCCGAAAAATGAAAGTAAATTTTTAAAAGGCATTTTAATTGGGGCTGCTCTTGGGGCTGCAGTTGCTATGCTGGACCGTTCAACACGGCAATCCATGAAGCAGCGTTCCGTCGGGATGAAAGATACGACCATGAACCTTGCAAGAACGGTAAAAGATGATCCGCAATCTTTGACAAGCGGCATGAAGGAAACGTTTCAATCCGCATCTACAGCTGTAAATGATGTAGTAGAAGATGTAAAGCATCTTATGAATACAGTGGACAGTGTGAAAACCACAGGAATGCAAGCTGTAGAACAAGTAAAAGGAGCAGGAAGCGAAGTTGCTAAAATCGGCAGCAAACTAAAGGATGCCGGACAGGATGTCAAAGAACACAGCAAAGATACAGTAGCTGAAATTTCAGACAAAAATTCCACATCACCAACTTCATCTACTTCTACTTCAGGTCCATCCTATGCGGATTTAGACAATGAACCGCATGTAATCGGGAGAAATCAGGGCAACTAAACGTTGCCCTTTTTTTTCAATGGGCTCAAACAGCGAGGTGAACCTATATGAATTTATTTAGCCAGCTTAAAGGCATATCGCCAAAATCCTTTGCAGTGGAGTTTATGCACAGTTTTAAGAAAAATGACGTACCGGATTTGGCCGCACAGCTCGCTTACTATTTTCTTTTGTCTCTTTTTCCATTTTTGATTTTCCTGATCACACTTGGTGGTATCTTTATATCTCCGGAGGATGCTGTTAAAGTGTTAAACAATGTCGTACCGGGTGAATCCATGAAGGTGATCAGAGAAAACCTGCAGACTGTTATTGAATCCAAAAAGGGAGGACTGCTTTCCTTCGGGATCATTGCTACTCTCTGGTCTGCGTCAAATGGCGTAAATGCGGTCATTAAGGCGTTGAATGAAGCATATGGGGTTGAGGAGTGCCGGTCGTTTATTATGGCGAGAACCCTTGCCGTGTTCCTTACCATTGGACTGATTATTGCTATCGTTGTCTCTCTTGTCCTTCCCGTTTTTGGGAAAATGATTGGTGAATTTATTTTTTCCTATCTCGGACTGGATCAGGTCTTCCTCAGCATATGGGGATTAATGCGCTGGCTGATTAGTTTTCTGGTCATTGCGGTAGTATTTTCCATCCTTTATTACACGGGACCATGCAAAAGACTGAAATATCGTGAAGTATGGTATGGGGCTATCTTTGCCACAGTTGCCTGGCTGATTGTTTCCTTGTGCTTTGCATTTTATGTCGACAGCTTCGGAAATTATTCCGCTACATACGGAAGCCTTGGAGCCGTGATTGTCCTCATGCTGTGGTTTTACTTAACAGGAATGGTTATCGTTCTTGGCGGCGTGATTAATGCGACACTGCACAAATTCAAAGTGGATCAGGCATATGAAAGAGGCTTGCTGACAAAAACAAGATAAGCTATTTAAAAAAACCGCGCATTTAGCGGTTTTTTTATTGCACAAATTTATCCCCGTAACGCATGATTTACTACCGACCTCATATGGTATAATGAACAGGGCGTTTTTGAGCGGAAGATATATGGATTGTTCTGCGATTGGCCGGGATCAAGCAATTGAATGGAGAAGGAAAATGACCAAGAATAAAAATGTAACAAAGAAAAAGGCCCGGTTAAAGTGGAGAAATATCGGCTGGTTCATGTTTTTAATTTATTTTACGATTCTGATATACGCCACTCTTTTTACATACAACCATTATGTGTACGGGAAATCACTAAACCTGGTGCTCTTTGACAGCATAAGGCTGATGTGGAAAAGCCGCGATTACTGGCTGATTTTCAAAAACATTATCGGGAACGTCATTTTGTTCTTTCCTCTGGGATTCTTGCCTCCACTAATCCATCGCTTCTTTTCAAAATGGGGACTTATGTTCTTCATCGGATTCGGGACAAGCTCAGTGATCGAAGTCCTGCAATATAGCTATGCCCATCGCATTTTTGATATCGATGACATCTTATTAAACGGATTTGGCACTATGGTCGGGCTTGCAGTGTTTAAATTTTGCGCCCTGATTTACCGAATCGTTGAAAATAACATAATAAAGAGAAAAAGGTAGCTCCCACAGCTGCCTTTTTGCCGTTTTTCGAGCTTTTTGTGCGGGTGGAGAGGGCGGATGATGGGTTAGTTGCGGTTTGACTTTTCATAAAAAAGAGCCGCCTGACAGAAGTTCAGGCGGCTCCTAACAACAAAATATGATCCAGCTTCAACGCCTAGAGACTCGATCACTTCGGTCTTTGTCAGAAAACAAAAAGCGTTTTATGCCCAAGTCCTCCAGTGCTGGTCGACTCTGTACAGGGTTTCAGCTTTTCTTGTCCAGACTTCATGACCTAGCTCCTCGACCGTTTCACTCCTTCAAAGCAACACAAAAGGCGTATTGCCATTCAGGAGTTCCAACGCTTTTCGGAGCTGAACAGGCCATTCAGCTTTTCCAACTTACTTCGTTTCTTTTCCTAATACTCGGTTTACACGTTTGGTGAGCATTTTCATGCCCTCGCCGCCTGCTTGGAAGTGGCGGAGTTTTCCTTCTGCGTCGAAAACATAATAAGCTGGAACGTATTGGTTTTCGAAGGCATCAGTAAGGTTGTGCTGGTTATCAACAAAGATAGGCTGTTTGATGTCGTGTTCTTTTGCTACTTCTTTGATTTGGTCAAGGTCCAAATCTTTTTCGGAACGTGGCATGTGCACGGCAACGACATTAAGTTCATCTTTATAATCATCACGGAACTTGTTGATGTTAGGCATAGCTTCTTTACATAGTCCGCAGCTTACAGACCAGAAATGAATAAGAGTCGGTTTGTTGCCGATTAGCTCTTCTTTTTTAACTTCTCCATTAATCCATTCGGTTGCGCCGTTTAGTTCCGGCATTTCATCGCGTAATTTCATGAATAAGTGGCTCCTTTGCTAATTGTTTTATTTATAATTATTATTATTTAATTTCTATTATAAGTATAAGGAATTTCAGCACAGATTGCAAAAATATTGCCTTCTCTAGTATGCATTATGAGTGCTTATATTATAGGTTGCTCAGCCTGCGTTTTTTTGCTGCTGATTTTTTTCACCTGTTCCTTTATGAAAGTAGGTGACAAGGAGGAGAATAAACAGCATGCCGCTGATTGCGTAAATAAAGGCGCCTGATTGGAATGCTCCGATAAGCCAGCCGCCGACAAGCGGACCGGTCATACTTCCGGAACTAAAAGCGATTCCGGCCATAATATTGCCAACAGGCAGTAGATGCAGGGGAAGGAGATCGCTCATATACGTAATTCCAAGTGAAAACAGGGAACCGACAAACATTCCGGCTATGAAAAACATAAGCAAATAAATCCACATGTTGCTCCCTGCCCATAACGTCGTTGTAAAGGCCAGGAATCCTACAAAAAGGCATACGAGAAGTACTCTCCTCCTGCCAAACCGGTCACTCCACAATCCAAGAGGCAATTGAAAGATAAGACTACCAACCACGAAGGATGGCAGCAAAATGGAGACCCAATCGACCGGTATGCCATTCCGCAATGCGTAAACAGGGAAAGAACCGTTTAATGAAGCCTCCAGAAATCCGTAGCCAAACGCAGGCAGGAGGGCTACCCAGGCCGAACGGATAACTTCCCGGTAGCGTCTGAACGTATTCATTCCTGCTTCTTTTACACCTTCCGATTCTGGAAATTCATTTTGAATGAACGTCATAATAAAGAGTGAGATCAGGCAAAAAGCTCCTGAAATAAGAAAAGGCAAAGCTTCGTTTACAGAGGCCAGCCGGGTCATAAGCGGCCCTATGCCAAAACCGGCACCAAATGCGATTCCGTACAAAGCGATGTTCCGCCCGCGTTTTTCAGCGGGGCTGTTGGATGTAACCCAAACCTGTGTGGAGAAGTGAAGCATATGGTCTCCCACTCCAATCACCAGACGAAGCGCGAACCAAAACCAGAATGCTTTCCACCAGGGGAATAAAAAAAGAGATACAGTCACAAGAACAAGCCCTGACAGGATAATTTTCTTATAACCAAATCTTCTCATCGGTTTTTCGATAAAAGGTGAGGCCAGTACAATGCCAATATACAGAGCAATTGCATTTAATCCGTTTAATGTGGAAGAAGTGCCTGCCTCTTCCAACAGAATCGCGATCAAAGGCAGAAGCATTCCCTGAGAAAATCCTGAGATAAAAACAATACTTACTAAAACGGAGAATTTTGATCGTGTTAATACAGCCATTAGTTAAACCTATCCTTTACGTCAAATCTAATTTCATTTTACAATGAATAGCCTTGGCATGGACAGGAAATCGCAATTTTTGTAAAAACCATGGAAAGTTGTATAAACTGTATGGTATATGAGGTGATGATAATGGAATTTACTATGAGAGAAAACGGGTTTCAAACACAATTTGAATATGGATCCCTTGATGTTTCCGGAGATGCAGACTATGGCTTCAGGCCTTATCAGCTGATGGTGTCATCTGTGGCGGTTTGCAGCGGAGGAGTGCTTCGAAAAGTACTTGCAAAAATGAGGCTGGATGTGGAAGATATCAAAATTAAAGCAGATGTGGTGAGAAATAAGGAAGAAGCAGACCGGATCGAAAGTATCCATATGCATTTTATTTTGAAGGGGAATAACCTTTCACCTGAGAAAATCGAAAAAGCACTGCGCGTTACAGAGAAAAACTGTTCAATGGTTCAGTCAGTGAAAGACAGCATCCATATCAGTGATTCATTTGAACTGGTTTCATAAAGAAAAAGCATTCCTCAAAGGGAATGCTTTTCCTGATTTATTACATATCCAATGTAACGGGCTCTTTTTCCTTGGAATTCATCAAACGGAATGAAGTGGGCTGAATCTCCAGGATGATTAAATCCGGATCATCCGGACCTGTAAACCAGTTCTTCATCATATCCTCCCAGAATTCCTCTTTAATAACTTCTTTCTCGCGAATTCTGATTGTTCCCTGCATTTCAATATAAGGGCTGTTCCAGTCTGTGTAGCCTAAAAGAACATGAACATTTGGATTTTCTTCAATCTCGTCCACTTTATGTGTTTGTTTACTTGTTGCTGTTAACAGGGTAATATCATCACGTTGGAAGTACATGTACCGTGCGTTTGGTTTGTTCTGTGAAACGGTGGAAAGGGTGCCGATGGGATTTGAGTCCACAATATCTTTAATTTTTTGCTTAAATTCTTCCTGATTCATAAATAATTCTCCTTTCAATTTTCACCTGTTAAAATAGTTCCACAAATTTGAAGGGAGTAAACACAGAACCGGATTTTTGATCCAGGAGAGGAGAGAGGACATGGCGCTTAGCCACGATTTTACAAAAGGCAACCTGTTTAAAAGCATGATTTTTTATTCCTGGCCCATTTTCCTGAGCAATCTCCTGCAGGTTTCCTTTCAGATCATTGACAGCTATTGGGTCGGGAATCTCCTTGGGAGCAGGGAAGTCGGAGCGATTTCAATATCTTCCACGGTCATTTTTGCCGTATTGTCGTTTATTATTGGAATCAACGGAGCCACACTGACGGTTCTTTCGCAGCAAAAGGGGGCAGATGATGCTGAGGGGCTTAAGAAATCGGTGAATGCCTTTGTGACCCTTTTGGGATGCTTGGCGATTTTACTTGGTGTTATCGGTTTCTTTGCGTCAGAATGGCTGCTTCAGCTTCTCGGAACACCGCAATCCGTGATGCCCATGGCAGTAAATTATCTTCAGATAAATTTTGCGGGAATATTGTTTTTGTTTGGCTATAATTTCATTTCGACCATCCTCCGGGCATTGGGGGACAGTAAAACACCTGTACAGTTTGTCGTGATTGCCGTCATTCTAAATGCTATTCTGGATCCTTTGTTTATCAGTGGATTTAAGCTGGGATTAGACGGTGCAGCTTACGCAACAATCCTTTCGCAAGGTGTCGCTTTTCTGTATGGAGTGTATCACTCTATTAAAACAGGCAAAGTGCCTTTTGAAGTTCCTCATCTCCCTGACCGCTATTATTTAAAAACAGTTACGGCCCTTGGACTTCCGGCCGGACTTCAGATGCTGCTGATATCGGGTGGAGTGGCTGCCATCATGAGCGTTGTTGCTTCCTTTGGGGAAGATGTGGTTGCCGGGTTTGGGGTCGCCCAGCGGATGGACAGCCTGATCATGCTTCCGGCCATGACGCTCGGCTCAGCCGTAAACAGTATGGCAGGCCAGAACATTGGTGCCAACAAATGGGACAGGGTTTCAGCGGTGGCAACCAATGGGATATATCTTATTTTGAGTGTGACTTTTTTAATCAGCGGTGTAGTATTTGCCGGAGCTCCCTGGTTTATTTCCCTGTTTGTAAAGGACGCAGAAACCATTGAATTTGGTGCTCAATATTTAAGAAGCATTGCTTTCTTTTATCCGTTTCTCGGTATTAATTTCGTCTTGAACGGCGTTGTCCGGGCATCTGGCGCCATGGTGCAGGTGCTGATCCTGAATCTCATTTCCTTTTGGGTTCTTCGCTACCCGCTCACCTATTTATTTGCAAAATGGTTCGGGGAACAAGGAATAGCCTATGGCATGTCAGTAAGCTTTATCATCAGCAGTGTATATGCGATAGCTTATTACAAATGGGGAAAATGGAAAGACATCCGAATTTTAAAACATAAAAAAGACGCCTGAATTTGCGGGCGTTTTTTTGTGTAAAAATTTGTTATCAGCCCTTTATGGATAAATTTCTACAACAAGAAAAAAATAGGGATATAAAAGGAGGAAAAACACATGAAACGGAACACTTTGGTGTCGGGTTTACATCGGAACCCAGCCGCCTTATTCCTTGTTATAATTATGATTTTTTCCCTGACAGTCCAGCCGCATTCCGCAGCTGCAGCAGGTGTGAGGGTTCCTGGATCGGTTGTGAGTATCTCAAAGGAAAACACCTATCCTAACTCAGCACAGGACCTTCCTTACCTTGAGCCGAGCAAACTGGCAAAATCAATGCTGAAAACATCCAACGTAGCCATAACAAATCCGGATTTGATCCGTATGCTGAACGAATCTGTGATTCATCCATCAAAACTGGCCATCGGGTACAGAGCTAGAATTTTCCTTGGCGTGTGGCCACTCTCATATCAATCTACAGAGTCATCGGTCAATTGGGAATATCAGCAAATTAATTTGAACAGGCTCGACAACAGGGGAGGCAAGTCGCTTGCCCAGCTGCGCTATCAGCAGCAATCGCATAAACGGGTGTCAGGTGGCCTTACTGCTGAAATTCCTAACAGTGATGCCGTAAAGAAAATGATGATGATTGCTGCGGGAGAAAAAACCAAACTTCCCCTTTCATTTCAGACGAATATTGGAGCGGGTACCAAGAAAAACAATGTATACAATATTGCTCCAAAGCAAGTTGGCTACCTGGCCAGCTATGTGCCGGCTGTGAATGAAAAAGGCAGGGTCACATATGGTGAGGTCTATATCGTCCTAAAAGGAAGCAAACGGAAAATTGAAGTGCAAAATGTAACCCAACAGGGAATCGGAGCATGGATTCCGGTGCAGGAACACGTCTCTTTCAGATTTCATTCGTCGAATATGTAAATAAAAAAGAACCAGCATAAGCTGGTTCTTTTTTATTTTTGAAGCTCGCAGTCTTCAACCCACTGTTCGCTCCAGGATTGAATAGATTCAATGATGGATCTCAGGGATTCTCCCTTTTCGGTTAATGAATACTCGATGCGGACCGGAGTTTCAGGATAAACCTGGCGTGAAACAATACCCACGGATTCCAATTCTTTCATGCGCTCCGTAAGCATGCGGTCGCTCATCTCGGGAATTTGCTTTTTAATATCCTTAAACCGCCTTGATCCTCCCAATAAGACACGGATGATAAGACCCGTCCACTTTTTTCCTATAATATCTATCGCTACTTCATATCTGGGACACATTGTGTTGTAATCCATACAATTCACCTCATTGTATTGATCTTTCGAATATCAGGCTTACTAAATATAGCCTTTCCTATGATGATACTCCCAAAACTTACTATTGTAAAGTTTATAACTTTTTAATTAGTCATATATTGGAAGAAAGCGTCGTAAAATCAATTTCTTTGTAATACGTGTCTTTGACCAGCAGATTTGGACCAAGACATTTGACGGCCGGGCAATGGCAATTCACCGATTTTGCTGCCGGTGTATTGAACCATGCTTCATAAGCTTCAAGAAACGAGGTAGTTTGTATATTGCCGAGTGGGGGAGTATCGCCAAAGTCAGTAACAATAATTTCCCCATCAAACAAATTTACGTTCAGACGGGAACGCCCATCGGGATCATTCCGGACGGTTACATTCTTCTCAGTGTACAGCCGCTTTAATAATTCCGTGTCTTCATTTGAAGCAGAGCAAGGATAAAAAGGCAGGGTTCCAAACAGCATCCACACGTCAGGATTGCGGACATCGAGCAGTCTGTGTATTGCCGACCGTGTATCCTCCAGTGACAACACCTGAAGTGAGCTGGCAAAGTCACTTGGGTACATAGGATGAATTTCATGGCGCTGGCATCCCATTTCCTGAATATGATTATGAATCGTTTCAAGATGGGGCAGAGTTGTCTTGTTCAGCATGGTTTCTGCAGATACAAGGACGCCTCTTTTTGTCAGCTCTTGTGCATTATGTACCATCCGGCCAAACAATGCGGTCCGCTGTTCAAATGAAGGTTTCCGGTCCATTTGGGCAAAACCAATTTCGGCAAAGTCCTCCAGGGTGCCCCAATTATGGGAAATATGAAGAACATCCAAGTAGGGAAGAATAGGCTCATAACGTTCCAGGTCAAGGGTCAGGTTAGAATTGATTTGTGTTCTTGCCCCCCGTGACGACGCATAGCGAAGCAAAGGAACAACGTATTGTTCGACGGACTTTTTTGACATCATCGGCTCTCCGCCGGTGATGGAAAATGACCGGAGATCAGGAATTTCTTCCAACCGGCCAATAAGAAGTTCAAGCGACAGAGGTTCCGGATCCTTCACATTCAATGTATATCCCACAGCGCAGTGTGCGCAGCGCATATTGCAAAGATTTGTTGTCGTGACTTCGATATTGGAAAGCTGCATGGTGCCGTGTTTTTCGACATCCAAATAAGCTTCCCAGGGATCATGCTGGATGGAAATTGGTTTTTTTACCATCATAAAAAAAACTCCTTTAGTAATAAAACGGGTAAAAATATCACGTTTCCGCAATCTATATAAATACACCATATGATATCGCAATCGCTGCAAAAGAAAAAGGGCTGTGTGGATTTAATTGGCACAGATTCAATCCTCTGATACAGTATGAGGGAAAGGAGAGGTATATGTGGGTAAATCAGTGGAAGATAAATCATCTCAAAAAGATTACATTATAAATCGGGTAGACATGCTGCTGCAGGTGCTGGACTCAATTGATGCGGAAACTGCGGGAGTGGAAGAGATTGACCGTATCATCGGGATGCTCGATGATCTGGAACTCAAGTGCAAACAATTCCGCAATAATTGGGAAAAAGAATAAATTGGAACGAAAAGTAAGCGCTCTTTTCACCTTTTTGTTATAATGGTATTGGTTTAAATCGATACAAATTATTTTTAAATAATAAAAGGGGTTAGAGCATGGAAAAGTTTCAGGAGAGCATGTATAAGCTAATCGTGGAAACCTCAACAAATTTGCCAAAGGATGTCCGCAGAGCCATCGCGGCAGCGAAAATTCGCGAAAATGCAGGCACCCGAGCAGCAATGTCGTTAGACACGATTACAAAAAACATTAAAATGGCCGACGATAACGTTTCACCGATCTGTCAGGATACGGGACTGCCGACCTTTAAAATTAAAGTACCAGTTAACGTCAACCAAATCGAAATGAAAAAGGCGATTAAAAAAGCGGTTGCCGAGGCGACAAGTGATACGAAGCTTCGTCCCAACTCCGTGGATTCCATCACTGGCGAAAACAGCGGTGATAATCTTGGCGAGGGAACGCCTGTCATTAAATTTGAGCAATGGGAAAACGACTATATTGATGTCCGCCTGATTCTAAAAGGCGGCGGATGTGAAAATAAAAATATTCAATACAGCCTTCCAGCTGAACTTGAAGGGCTTGGCCGTGCAGGACGCGATCTTGATGGCATCAGAAAATGCATCATGCATTCGGTTTACCAGGCGCAAGGCCAGGGATGCAGTGCCGGTTTCATCGGTGTAGGCATCGGAGGAGACCGTACAAGCGGTTACGAGCTTGCCAAGGAGATGCTGTTCCGCTCCGCGGATGATGTTAATTCGAATGAAAACCTGCGAAAGCTTGAAGAATACGTAATGGAAAATGCCAACAAGCTTGGCATCGGAACTATGGGCTTTGGCGGAGAAACCACCCTGCTTGGATGTAAAGTTGGCGTTATCAACCGTATTCCTGCCAGCTTCTTCGTATCCGTGGCCTATAATTGCTGGGCATACCGTCGTTTAGGCGTTAAGCTTGATCCGGCTACTGGTGAAATTCAAGAGTGGCTGTATCAAGAAGGCGAAGACGTCGACTTTGACAAAATGAAGGAAGAAGCCGCTGCGGCCCTCGAGGAAAAAACGGAAGTGCGCCAGGTGACACTTGAAGCACCGATCACAGAAGAACAAATTCGTGAACTGCGCGTAGGTGACGTTGTTACAATCAACGGTATGATGCATACCGGACGTGACGCCATTCATAAATATTTAACCGACCATGATGCACCAGTAGATCTGAACGGACAAATTATTTATCATTGCGGCCCGGTTATGGCCAAAGACGGTGAAGGCAACTGGGAGGTTAAAGCTGCCGGTCCAACAACCTCCATTCGCGAAGAGCCGTATCAGGGCGATATTATGAAGAAGTTCGGTATCCGTGCGGTTATCGGCAAGGGCGGAATGGGCAAAAAGACCCTTCAGGCGCTTGGCGAGCATGGCGGTGTTTACTTGAACGCCATTGGCGGAGCGGCGCAGTATTATGCAGAGTGCATGCACAAAGTAGAAGGCGTTGATTTAATGCAATTTGGTATTCCGGAAGCCATGTGGCATATTAACGTAAAAGGCTTTACCGCGGTCGTTACCATGGACTCCCACGGCAACAGCCTGCACCAGGACGTGGAAAATTCCTCACTGGAAAAACTCGCGCAATTTAAAGAACCTGTTTTTAAATAAAGAGCAATTAATAAAGATCGGGAGTTTTTTGAAGAAACCTCACTGCCAGTTGATTGGAGTGTAAGGTGCGAGACTCCTGGAAAAGCGGGACAGATGAGACCAATGAGGCGCTTGCGCCGTTCCCGCAGGAGCTTGCGACGAGGAAGTAGGTGCTCGCACCGGTGAGGCTCAGCGCCCGCCCTCGGAAAGCGAGCATCCTGAAACGGAAATCAACCACTATCAAAGACATCTTTGTCAAAAAGACCGGCCAAGCTGCCGGTCTTTTTTTCATGGCAAAGACTTCCTTGTATGCTTTTAATCCATACATAAAAACTAGAGGTATGGATGAATTCAGCAAGGAAGGAGAGAAACGCCATGAAAAAGTGGGGAATATCCGCACTGATGATCGGTGCGATATTGCTGGTAACAACTCATACCGCTTATGCATTGCAGCCTTCAACTACCCGGCATGAGTGGTATTTTCAGAAGAAAGGGAATGAAGTGCCGCCGACTACGGATCAGCGTTATCTGCAGCTTATGGAGAAATACGACGGTCTTTTTTTAGGAGACCCGCAGAGAAAAGACATTTATCTCACCTTTGATAATGGGTATGAAAATGGCTACACTGATGATGTTTTGAATACGTTAAAGGCAAAAAAGGTGCCAGCCGCCTTCTTTGTCACCGGACATTTTATCAACACCCATCCAGACTTGATATTGCGTATGGCAAAGGAAGGCCATATTGTCGGAAATCATACAAACCACCATCCTGATATGACACAAATCAGTGCTGGCCGCATGAAAGAGGAATTGGAATCGGTTAAGCAAAAATATCAGAAAATCACGGGCAGAGATGATATGCATTATCTTCGTCCTCCACGTGGAGTGTTCAGCGAACAGTCAATTTCCGTATCCAGGCAACTGGGATACCGGCATGTATTTTGGTCGCTGGCGTTTGTTGACTGGGAAGTGAACCGGCAGCGCGGCTGGCAATATTCCTACAACAACATCATGAAACAGATTCACCCGGGCTGCATCCTGCTCCTTCACACAGTTTCAAGGGATAATGCAGAGGCACTGGGCAAAGCCATTGATGATTTGAGAAAGCGAGGCTATACGTTCAAAAGCCTTGATGACTTGAAAATGGACAACCAGACAAAGAAACCAGCTCAAGAAAAAAGCCTTCGATAAGGCTT
>NZ_JAUHTR010000016.1 GCF_030418125.1 Fictibacillus fluitans
TCCGGCATAGTCATGCCGGACTGTTTTTTTGTTCTATTACTTGATTAACTTTTTCTTTTTCAGGAAGTCTCTTGCGACATCTCTTGGCTCTTTCTTATCAATATCGACCTCTGCGTTCATTTCGGCCATTTCTTTATCGCTGATTTTTCCGGCCAGCTTATTGACTGTGCTTTTAAGTTTCGGGTACTTCTTCAATGTTTCTTCCCGGACAATAGGCGCTGCATAATAAGGAGGGAAGAACTTTTTGTCATCCTTTAAAAGTTTCAGGTTATAGCGCGGAATCCGTCCATCGGTGGTAAAAGCAGCAATCGTATCAACTTTTCCGTTCTTAACCGCTGCATACATCAGGTTCGGATCCAGGCTTTTTTTATCTTTGAAGTTAAATTTATAGGCTTTTTGGAAATTAGGGTATCCATCCTGCCGCTCATAAAATTCTGTCGGCGCGCCAAACGTAACCTCAGAGGCTTTATCCGCAAGTTCAGATGTGGTCGTAACCCCGAGTTCCTTATACTTTTGCGGTCTTACAGCAATGGCATAGGTATTCTGGAAGCCAAGCGGTTTCAGCCAGTCCAGGTTGTATTTCTTTTTATAGCCTTCTTTTACCTGCTCATAGGTTTGGTCCGCGGAAATGTCAGGAGAATATTTCTTTTTTAAAATATCCATAAAAGCTGTACCTGTGTATTCCACGTACATATCGATATCTCCCTTTTTAATCGCTTGAGTCAGAATCGCTGTCTCCCCGAGTCCTTCTCCCACATCCATTTTATAATCGGTTTTGTCTTCCACGTATTCTGCAATGACATACGGGAGAATATATTGTTCCGTCCATTTTTTGCCGGAAATTTTGATCGCATCTTCAGTTGTTCCCCCTCTGAGAGCAAAGAACAAAAGCACTGCTGCTACCGGGATAAGAATAATCCCCGCCTTCTTCCACGAAAACTTTTTGCGTCCGACCGGATTGGAAGCGATCTCGATTCGTTTTAGTAAATAGTCGATGACAAGAGCAAGAAGGGCAGCAGGAATTGCTCCGGCAAGCACCAATTCGTTCCTTGCTGTTGAAAGTCCCCTGTAAATAAGGTCACCCAGTCCGCCTGCTCCGATAAAGGCCGCCAGGGTCGCTACTCCTATGGTTAAAACTGTTGCCGTACGCAGGCCTGCCATGATAATCGGCATGGCCAGGGGAAGCTCAATCATTCTCAAAATCTGGTTTTTGGTCATTCCCATTCCCCGTCCTGCTTCCACAGCGGACTGATCAACCCCAATAATTCCGGCGTATGTATTTCTTAAAATGGGAAGCAGTGCATAAACCGTCAGAGCAATAATCGCAGTTGTGCTTCCGATGCCGAACAAAGGCAATAGAAAACCGAAGAGCGCAAGACTTGGGATCGTCTGAAAAATCGCTGTGACCCCGATTACCGGCTCCGCTACTCTTTCTCTGCGTGAAATAAAGATGCCTAGCGGAATCGCGATTACCGCAGCGATAATGATAGAAACCAGTGACAAAAACAAATGCTGCTGCAGCCCTTCCAAAATATCCGGCCAGCGCGTTTGAAATGTATTTGCAAGTGACGAAAAGAAATTATTATTGTTCATCGGCCTTTACTCCTTCCTGTCTTCCAATGATCTTCAAGCCTGCAAGGCCACGCATCATCGTGGAATGGGTAATCAGGCCAGCCAGTGTTTGTCCGTCCAGCACAGGTATGAATGGGGATTTTTTTGTGGCAAAAATCTCTGCCACATCCGTGTACGGTGTTTCTACGGATACCGAATCGAACTCCGCCTCCATAATGTCTGAGAGCGTTTTATCTTCTTCGTTATAATGGCGCTCCACCGCATCGATCGTTGCGATGCCGAGTAAATGATTGGAGGAATTGGTGACCAGGAGGCTGTCGACCCTGTATCGCTTCATCATTTTCAATGCTTCCGCCAATCCCCTTGTCGGCTTGGCTGTAACTACTTTTCCAATCATCAAATCAGCAGCTGTCGGCTGATCATTGGAGGCATCCTCGAGTCGCTGCTCGCCAATAAAGCCTTTAACAAAATCATCAGCAGGATGGCGCAGAATTTTTTCGGGAGTATCAAACTGAACAATCGTTCCTTCTTTCATGATGGCAATCCGGTCAGCAATCTTGAGCGCCTCATCCATATCATGGGTTACAAAAACAATGGTCTTTTGGATAGTATCCTGCAGCTTGACCAAT
The DNA here is from genome assembly GCF_030418125.1 of Fictibacillus fluitans. Taxonomy (GTDB): domain Bacteria; phylum Bacillota; class Bacilli; order Bacillales; family Fictibacillaceae; genus Fictibacillus_C; species Fictibacillus_C fluitans. The sequence goes on from NZ_JAUHTR010000016.1 coordinate 2,202, forward strand.
TCGTCCTGAAGCTGCTCCCTGCTGATGGGGTCAAGAGCACTGAACGGCTCATCCATCAATATTACCGGAGGTTCGGCCGCAAGCGCCCTGATTACTCCGATCCTTTGCTGCTGTCCGCCGCTCAGCTCTGCAGGGAATCTGTCTCTGAACGTATCAGGATCAAGTCCCACCAGATTTAAGAGTTCATCCACTTTTCCCTCATACTCTTCTTTTTTCCATCCCTTCAGTCTTGGCACAAGTGATATATTTTCACCGATGGTCATATGGGGAAGCAAACCGATTTGCTGGATGACGTATCCTATGTTTCTGCGAAGCTGAACCGGATCTTTTTCTGAAATATCCTCTCCATTAATCAGGATTGTTCCACCTGTTGGCTCGATCAGACGGTTCATCATTTTCATTGTCGTGGTCTTTCCGCAGCCGCTTGGTCCGATCAGGGCTACTAGCTCACCCTTTTCAATATGTAATTCTATGTTCTTCAAGGCTTGAAATCCATCAGGATATGTTTTCTCCACATTTTTAAAAGTAATCATATATCCACCCCTTCTTTCTTTATATCTTCTGTCCTGTGTATATTTCCCTAAATCCCAAGCAAGAAACCAAGTTAGCAAGCAAACCCGGTGGAATTAAAAAAGCAGCCCCTTCACTAACGAAAGGACCGCCCCATATTAAATAGTATTCGCAGCGTTCTCGCCATTTCTGAACTTTTTCATCTTAAAAGTGAAGAACAGAAGGGAAGCTGCCAGCATTGGTACCATAAAGTAGCCCAATATGATGGCGTTTTGCCACATCAGGCTGTAATCCCCGGTGGTGATAACCGCCCTTAATCCTGCGATGGAATAAGACATCGGCATAAAGGCATGAACCGTCTGCAATGAAGAAGGAATCATTTCAGTCGGGAATGTACCGCCGCTCGAGGTCAATTGGAAAATCAGCATCAGAATGACAATAAACCTTCCCGGGTTTCCCATGGATGATACGAGAAACTGTATAATCGCCATGAAGGTTAAACTGATGATGATACTGAATACAATAAACCTGCCTGTGCTTTGTACGTCTAAATCCAGACCCTTGATCAAGATCAAGTCCGCAATCAATGCTTGTAAAATTCCTGTAACCGCCATAAAGACATATTTGCTGAAGAACCAGCTAAAGGCATTTTTAGGCTTAACCGCCGGTTCGATGAGCGGAAACACAATGGTAAGCATAAGCGCGCCTACGAAAAGACCAAGAGATAGAAAATAAGGTGCCAGACCCGTACCATAAGTCATATCCTTCACCGTGCTTGCATTAAGGGTTTTGACCGGATTGGATATCATGTTGATTCCATCGTCTGTGGCTTTCGCTTTTTCTGCTTTATCCGCTGCTTTGTGAAGTTCACCAGCGAGTTCCTTATTCCCTGACTGGATGGAATCTACCCCGGAAGCCAGGCTTCCAGCACCTTTATTAAGCTCGAGCGCTCCCTCGCTTAATTTCCCTGAACCGTCTTTGGCGGTTTGAATACCCTGTGTCAAATCAATGCTTCCTTGTGCCAGTTTGGATTGTCCTTCACTCAGTTTGCCAACATTCTCAACAAGAGCGGGCCATCCTTTGGCCAGACTGCCTGTTCCTTCAGTTACTTGTGCGGAACCGGCTGCCAATTGATCCGCTCCATTTTTAGCTTCTCCAATTTTGGACATGAAGGTTTTCGTGCCATCCAGCAATTTCTGCTGTCCTGATGCGAGCTGATCAAGGCCATCCACTAATTTTCTTTGTCCCGCGTGAAGAGATTCCACACCTTGCTGAAATTTAGACTGTCCTTGTTCAAGCTGATCGGCTCCTGCTGCCAGCTCATCTGCTCCTTGCTTAATAGGAAGAGCTCCGGCAGCGACTTTCTGTGTTCCCTGGCTCACTTGCTGGCTTCCTGCTTCAAGAGCCGCAACCCTTGCCATGATTTCTGCTTTCGGCATATCCGGATTCTTTTCCAAATCGGCTTTTAAAGAAGAAAGGCCATTGCTTACCTTCTCTGCTCCAGCAGCCGTTTGATCGGCACCGCCTTTAAGTGAGGAGGCACCTTCGGAAAGTTTACCCCCGCCTGTCTTTAAGCGTTCCGCGCCCGCCAGAAGGTCCTTTCCCTTTTCATCCAGCGTTGCGGCGCCCGCATAAGCTGCATCAGCACCCGCTTTGAGTTCTTTTGCCCCCTCTGCTGATTGCTCCTGGCCGGATGTAATCTGGCTGCCTTTCTCATTAAGCTCACCCAGGCCGGCCGCAAGGCTGTTCGTTCCCTTGGTAAGCTGCCCTGCCCCGTTATTCAGCTTCGCAATATCGGAGGTTTTCTGGTTCATTCCTGCATACAGCTTGTCTGTGCCATCCTTGGAAGCCTTCAACCCTGATGACAGCTGGGAAGAACCTCCTTCCAATTCGCCAAGCCCGCTTTCAAGATCTTTTGTTTTATTGGACAGGGTGCCTGTGCCTTTGGCCAAGTCGTGCGAACCCGCCGATGCTTTGGAAGAGCCTTGTGCCAGTTTTCCCGCTCCCTCCGAAGCTTTCTGAAAACCATCTCCCATTTTGCCAATCTGATCAAAAATGACTCCGGTATAGGTTTTGGAAATTTTATTGGACAGCTTGTTTTCCAGCTGCTGTACCCCTTTTTGTCCAATTTGCGATGCCAGATAGTTATAGCCTGAATTGGTTTTATATTTTAATTGCAGTTTATCCGGATGAGGATCCATAGCTGTTTTGGCTTTCTTTGAAAAGTTGTCCGGAACTTCAATTACTGCATAGTATTTATTTTCTTTAAGTCCTCTTTCGGCTTGTTGTTTCCCAACAAACTCCCATTTAAAATCAGGATTATCCTTTAATTCTTTGACGAGGTCATCCCCGATCCGGAGCTTTTCTCCGTCCATTACGGCACCTTTGTCTTCGTTTACTACCGCGACCGGCAGCTGGTCAGTATGAGAATACGGATCCCAGAAAGCCCATAGATATATGCCGGCATAAAGAATCGGAATAAATAAAATAGCTGCCACTGGAATCAATAATTTCGGATTGCGCAGGACAGATTGAAATTGTTTCCAAACCATATGTTTTCACCCATTTCTTTCAAATAATACATAATGACCGATTTGGTCATATGGTCATTTATAACCAAAAAAAGAGACCTTTATAAAAGATCGCTGTTTAAAACTGACTAAAATCAAAAATTGGTCATTACCTAAAATACCACGATTTCTACCTGGTTTGCAACTGTTATTTTCTTAAGCCCGTTATGAGGATATCTTCAAAAATATCAGCGATTTCTTCCTTGCTTAACGGCTTGTGCTCCAATTCCCAGTCAAAAACAAGTGAAACATACATCTTCAGCATGACGTAGGATGCTATTTCTGTATTGCATTCCTTGATTTCGCCTTTTTCAATTGCCTTCTCAAGCTCATGCCTGATGAATGACAGCACAGCGGTTTCCAGCATGCTGCTTGCCTCTTTTACAGCAGGAGTGTTCATTTCTCTGCCTTCCTGCGCAATTTTGATGGCAAGCTGATGGGATTTCCTGAAATCCAGCACACCATACAGGGCAGCATGCAGATTTTCATGGAATGGGCGTTGTTCATGGATGGCCTCTACCGCTACAAGTTTTATTTGCCGAACCAAATCCGATACGATTTCTTTAAAAAGCTGCTCCTTATTCTCAAAAAAGGTATAAATGGTGCCTTTTCCAACATTGGCAATCTTTGCTACCTGATCCATTGTTGTTGCTTTGTAACCGAACAATGTAAATGATTTGGCAGCTGCTTCTATAATATTTTGTTTACGATCAACCATGGACACATTTCCTTTCACTGACCATTTTTTATAACTGGTCAATTAATCACTTTACCATGTAACTTTTCTTTGTACAAGATCCATTTAAGAAGAAGAAACAGGCAATGTGAGCAAGACTCTCGTTCCTTCTAAAGGTTTGCTTTCATATTGTACCCTTCCTCCAATATCCCTGATCAGCCGGTTAATAATCATGGTTCCGAGACCTGTACCTTTCGTTTTTGTTGTGTAAAATGGCAAACCGATCGTTTGAAGCTCTTCTTCTGTCATCCCTTTGCCATTATCCTCAATAACAAGCGTAACTGAATTTTTTGATGAGGAGTGCTTGTAGATATCGATTACTCCTTCTTTCCCTTCGGTGGCCTCGATCGCATTTTTTATAATATTGATTAAACACTGCTTGATATGCTGGGAATCTCCAACAATCTGGCAGGACCTCTCTGATTCCTTATAATGAATAGAAGCATCATGCAGAGCACCATAGGGAGCAATCAGTGCCAGCGTATCATGAATCACTTCATTCAAAGAAAGAACAGTCAGCTCGGGTGCTGAAGGTCTGACCAGCGTCAGATAATCCGTAATGATTTTATTCGTGCGGTCCAATTCCTCCAAAATAAGCGGAGAAAACTCCTTGAATTTCTTGTCCTCTGTATCTTTTGCCAAAAACTGAATTAATCCCCTTACCGTTGTCATAGGATTTCTCACCTCATGGGCAATAGCGGCAGCCATTTGCCCTACAACCGACAGTTTATCAAGGTAGACTGTTTCTTCCAGCCTCATATTTACAGTGGTCAGCTTTTCAATCAATACGATCGTGGAGAAAAAAGAAATATGAAAAGAGATAAAATAAACCCAATAAAAATCGGCCGGCAAAAAGCTTAGCCGGTTATGAATAATCATCATATAGATGATAGTATAGATGGAAGAAATCACAATGCCCGCTTGCCACTTCTTTTTATTTTCACTGAAGAACCCTTTGTATGCCGCTGCAATAACGAATGCGAGCAGTGCCAGCCCCACACCAACCATGGCAAAATTGCCGCCAATAAACAAGCGAGCCGAACCGACGAAAAAGGTACAGATTGCCCCGGGGATCAATCCTCCGTATAAGGTCGCCACCATAATCGGAACGGTCCGTAAATCAAAAACAGAATCCTGAAGCGTCTGGATTGGATAGATCATACAAAGCAGAGCACATGCACTCGCTATCAAGCCATAAATGGCTTTCATGCGAAGGGTAAACTCTCGTCTGATCATAAATGGAATCAGTGTGTTGGCAATATACGTCAGTGAAAATACAATCGCAATATTCACAAACAATGGCTGTAAAAAGTCCTTCATATTATTAAATCTCCTTCAAAGATCCCCATCAACCCCTCTAAAAGTATACTCAAATAACCATTTAAAAGCGAGGAGCACAAGTATTGCCAAAAAAAGCGGCAGGCGCTAATAGGCCTGCCGCAAATTTTCCACAATATGCATAACTGCTTTTTCAGCTGAAGCCACACAATCCGGCAGTCCTACTCCCTCGTAGGAAGCGCCGGCCGCATAAACACCGGGATAATGATCCGAAAGGTTAGCCTGAAGCTTTTCCCATTGTTGCTTATGATTCACTTCATATTGGGGCATGGACTGAATCCAGCGGGACACATAATAGAATTCCGGATCAGCAGTAATGTCCATGATGGAATTCAAATCCTTCAAAACCGCTCTCAATATCGATTCATCCGACTCAAAAACAATATCCTGGTTGTTGGACCGGCCCACATAACAACGCAATAAAACCATTCCTTCAGGCGTAGTATGAGGCCACTTTCTATGGGTCCACGTACATGCGGTAATGGTTGTCGGTTCTTTTCTTGAAATGACAAACCCTGTTCCGTTAATATCCTTTTTAAGTGCAGAAGCAGGAAAAGCCATCGCTATTGTTGCTACCGAGGTAGATGGAGTTGCATGGAATCCGTCTACTCGTAAATGTTCAGGAAGCAGCTGTTTGGTCACGGAATAAGGAGATGCCAAAATCACAGCATCCGCATGCGTATTGGTTCCGTCTTCCAAATCAACCCGGTATCTTCCGGTATCTTCCCTTGCGACTCCTGAAACCTTTTTGTTTTTCCATATGCTTTCCGGTTCCAGCATTTCCTCTATTCTTTCCACAAGTGATTCAAGCCCGGAAGACAGAGTGAGGAACTGCCCTTTTTTCTTCCCGTACGTGCCCGGGCGGTCCGAAGGCTGCGGAAGGTTTGGTTTCATACCAAGAATAAGACTTCTTGATTTCTTTTCAACATCCTGAAACTGAGGAAACGTGGATTGCAGGCTTAACCGGTCGATGTCACCGGCATAAATGCCCGAAAGCAGAGGCTCGATCAAATTCTCCACCACTTGATCTCCCAGCCTTCTCCTGAAAAAGTGGCCCACCGAAATGTCAGTGTCCGCTTCTTCCCGCCTCGGAAGAACGAGATCAAGAGCGGCTCTTGCTTTTCCAGCGGGAGAAAACAATTTTGTTTTAATAAAGGGGCCAACTTTCGTAGGCACTCCCATAACCGCTCCTTCGGGTATACGATGAAGTGTCCCGCCGGACATCACATAAGCCTGTCCGGTTTCATTGTTGACCAGCTTGTCAGCAAGCCCTGCCTGCTCAATAAGACGTGTCATGCTTTTCTTTCGGCCCAAATAGGAGTCGGGTCCCCGCTCGATCACAAACCCGTCGTGATGAATGGTTTTGATCTTTCCACCAAGCCGGCTTGAAGCTTCAATTAATGTATAGGTTATGGGAAGGCCCTTTTCCTTTTCTTTCTGAAGATAGAAGGCTGCAGTAAGGCCCGTTATCCCTCCGCCAATTATTACTACATGCTGTCGATTGGGCATGATTATCACTTTCCTTCTCGGGTTAAAGCTTCTGAAACAACATCAGCAAGTGCACCAATAAATTCATCCTTGGCATTCGGCATTGCCGGGCGGTAATAATTGACGCCCAGTTCTTCTGTTACGACCTTGCACTCATAATCATTATCAAACAAAACCTCGAGGTGATCAGCAACAAAGCCGACCGGGCAATACACGTAGGATGTATATCCTTGTTCCTTATATAAGTCTCGTGTCAAATCCTGCACATCGGGACCGATCCAGGGCTCAGGCGTATTACCCGCACTTTGCCAGCCGATTGTGTAATGAGGAATTCCCGCTTTGGCCGCGATCAGGTCTGCCGTTTCTTTCAACTGGTCGGGATAAGGGTCTCCCATTTTCAAGATGCGTTCAGGCAGGCTGTGAGCTGAAAAAATAACTACTGTTTTTTCCTTTTCGTCCGATGAAATCCCGCTCATTACCTTATTAATCTCAGTTACCCAATAGTCAATAAATTTCGGATGATCATACCACTGGTCAATCGAAGTCAGCTGAATGCCAACATTCTCTGCCACCTCAGCGGCACGTCCATTATAGGATTTCACACTAAAGGTGGAATAGTGCGGCGCAAGAACGATGGATACTGCTTCCGTTATTCCGTCTTCCTTCATCTGCTTGACCGCATCCTCAATGAAAGGGTCAATGTGCTTTAAGCCTAAATAACTTTTAAATTCCACATCGCTAAAGCGGTGGTTCAGTTCCTCTTCCAGCCTCAAAGCCTGTTCCTCCGTGATTTTGGCAAGCGGGGATATTCCCCCGATCATCTCATAGCGGTGTGTGAGGTCCTGAAGCTGTTCTTCTGACGGCTTCCGTCCGCGGCGAATGTGAGTATAGTAGGATTCAACTTCATCAAGGCTCCGTGGTGTGCCATAAGCCATAACAAGCAATCCCATTTTGCGTTTTGCCATTTGTGTCACCCCAATTTTTTAGAAGAGTATTCGTGTATAAAAGCAGTTAACCGCTGCAAAGTTTCCACCTGTACCTGAGGGAAAATACCTTTCCCTACATTAAAGATAAAGCCAGGTTCTTCCATTCCTTCGTCAAGAATTTGCTTGGCTTTTTCCTCGATGACTTTCCATGGTGCAAGCAAAACAGAAGGATCAAGATTACCCTGAAGCGCTTTGGTCACTCCCATTTCTCTCGCTTCCCTTGGTGAGGTTCTCCAATCGAGCCCAATCACATCAATGGGCAGTTCATTCCAATCCTGCAGAAGATGGCGAGCCCCTGTTCCATAAAGAATAAGCGGGACTCCTTCCGTGCGCAGCTCAGAAAAGATACGGTTCATCACCGGTTTGATATAGTGTCTGAAATCTTCTGCATTCAAAGCACCTACCCATGAATCGAAGATCTGAAACGCCTGTGCACCTGAAGCAATCTGTGCTTTGGCATAGGCAATCGTCATGTCACCCAGTTTGTCCATGAGCAGGAACCAGGCCTCCGGATCAGAATACATGAATGCTTTTGTATAATGATAATCCCTTGATGGGCCGCCTTCAATCATGTAGCTTGCGATCGTGAACGGAGCCCCTGCGAATGTGATCAGCGGAACCTCCAGCTGCTTACGGAGAAGCTGGATCGTATCCAGAACATAAGGAACATCCTTTTCTGGTTCAATTATGCCCAGCTTCGCAACATCTTCCATTGTCCTTACAGGTGCATCAATTACAGGACCAACACCGGGCTTAATTTCAACATTTACACCAAGAGCGGGAACAGGAGACATAATGTCCTTATACAGAATGGCAGCATCGACTCCATGCTGGTCAACGGGCAATTTTGTAACCTGGGCACAAAGCTCAGGACGGTGAGTAATGTCAAAAAGCGAATATTTTTCCTTCAGTTTTCGGTATTCCGGCTGAGACCGCCCTGCCTGGCGCATATACCATACCGGCACAAAACTGTTTTCTTCTTTTCGACAGGCTTTTAAAAACTCCTCATTTATCATCAACATCGACACCCTTTCTGCTTTGAAGCAAAAGCCCGAATCACATTTTCCCTTCTTTGTGTCCCGACCTGTTATGAATTCCTCTAAATATGATGATCAGAAACCCGTTCGCTCCATTATCCATAAAACATTGTAAAAGAATTCACAATAAATGTATAGCGTCCCGGTTTAAATGTCATGAATTCGACTCATGCATTAGCGGAACAGATCAAGTTCAACTGAATTGGATGGTTCACCCTCCTGATCGGTTTGCGGATTTAAAGGGACCACATAGAATTTAGGCATGGAGAACAGATATCGTCCAGATACGGTGTAAGACCCCTTCCCGATGACTGTATCGACATGGGTGGATTCCCCGTCTTTTATCGCATAAATCTTGTACTGGAGCCGTTCGTCATCAGACGGCGTCCAGGAGAGCTTGATCCCGGGCACACCGAAACTGCCAAGGGCAAAGCTCGCTTTCAAGTCGCTGATTCTGATTAAGTCCACCGGGGGATCAAGCTCTTTTACGCCTTTTGGCTTCTTGAACGTCAGCGCGCGCTGGGACGGCATCTGTGAGATCACATCTTTAAAAAGCAATGTCGCTTTTTCACTTGATGTGTTCAGGTAGCTTTCATTTGTGGTTCTGTCATATCCAATCCATGCGGCTCCTACCACTTTGGGTGTGTATCCGACAAACCAGGCGTCTTTGTTTGCATGAGGAACTCCCTCATAATTCGTTGTGCCGGTTTTGCCTGCAAGTTCTGTCCCTGCATTACCGGATTTCCCTGTTCCTTTTTCCACCACTTGCTGAAGCATACGGGTCATATACCATGCCGTTTGTTTTTTGAATACTTTCTTTTCTTTATGGCTTGCCTTACCGACAAGTTCTCCGTTCCGGTCATAGATTTTGGCAATCACATACGGTTTTATCGTCTTCCCGTCCCTCGCAAACGACCGGTATGCGGCCATCATTTGATAAGGTGATACCCCGTGGTCAAGTCCGCCAAGTGCTATGCCAAGGCCCTTATCCGGGATATCCATGCCAAGTTTTTTCAATGCCGCCTTCGACTGATCGATGCCAAGCTCATTAAGAAGCCATACCGCCGGGGCGTTGATGGAATCCCTGATCGCTTCGGCCATGGATACTTTCCCGCGGTATTTCCCATCATAGTTTTTAGGTTTATAGCCCTTGTAGCTGAGCTGTTCGTCCTTTAGCATCGAATACGGTTTGTACGCTTTCGTTTCCAGTGCCGGTGCATACACCGCAAGCGGCTTGAAGGAAGAACCCGGCTGGCGGTTGACGTTTACCCTGTTAAGGCCTTCCGTCAAATACCCTCTTCCCCCCTGGGCAGCAATAATTCCGCCCGTATCCGCGTCCATCAGCACCATTGCTCCTTCGGGGCGTTCATTTCCCGTCCCGACGAAATAATCGGGTTTTAAGAAGGTTTGATATAGAGCATTCTGTGTGTCTTTTTGCATCGGCACGACCACTTTATATCCGCCTTTGCGCATTTCCTCACGAGAAAGATGATACCTGTCTGTTGCTTCCTTAAGGACCATATCAATATACGTGGTGAGGGCGGGATTTCGCTCTTCTTTATGAAGATTAAGAGAGATCGTTCTGCCCTTCGCTCTTACCGCCTGTTCCGCCGTAATGAAGTGCTGGTTAGCCATCAGATCCAAAACAAGGTCTCTTCTTTTTTTACTGGCCTCACGGTGCTCAATTGGAGAATAGTGGCTTGGAGCCTTTGGCATCCCTGCCAGCATCGCCCCTTCTTCAAGCGTCAGTTCGCTCACATCTTTATTAAAATAAAATTTGGAAGCCGCTTGAATTCCATAAGCTCCATGCCCAAAATAAATTTGGTTAAGATACATTTCCAAAATTTTATCCTTGCTGTATCTTCTTTCAAGGTTAATTGCAATGACAGCTTCTTTCGTTTTTCGAAGCAGTGATTTCTCATGAGAAAGAAATACGTTCTTTGTCAGCTGCTGAGTAATCGTGCTTCCTCCCTCAACTTTATGTCCGGCTGCAATATCCCGGTAAATTGCACGGGCGATCGAACGAAAATCCAGGCCGTGGTGCTCATAGAATCTCGTATCCTCAACTGCGACAAACGCATCTTTCACCTCATCGGGTATTTCCTTCCCCGATACGAGCTCCCGGTTCTCAGAATAGATCCTCGTAATTGTATTACCCTTCATATCCACCAGTTTTGAAGCGGAGCTCATAACAAGATCCTTATCATCCACGACATAATCTCCGGCCATAAGTATAAATAAATAGCCCATAAATCCCGCTATAAAAATTCCTATTAATAAACCAATGCCCAGCATTCCATTTTTAAACACACCATGTACCTCTCTTTATGACAAAGTTTCCCTATCAACATGCCATACTGATTGCTTATTTTACTATATTATTACAGATTACGCGAAAAGAAGGATAAAACACATACGATTGCAAACGATAATCTTACACTTTGTGCTCGTTTATTATTTGCATTCTGCGGGTAATTCATGAATTAGAAGCTTTCTTAACATCTATTCTATCCCAACATAAGGAGCGGTTTTATATGAAGCTATTTATCACGTACGGAACACAGCATTATCTGGAACAACTGCCGGAAGCCTCTCATGATCATGCCATTTTGCTGGAAAGCGGCGGAGATGCCGCATTAATGGTGGAAAACATCGATAATAATCCTTTTGAAGCAGGACATTCCTTTGAAATTCTGAATTCACGCGGAGATTTGAAAAATGGCACGTTTGCCGTGCTGAATCACATTCAGGTAACCGATGAGGGACGTGCCCTCTTTGAACAACGGTTTCAGCAGAGAGCCGGTCTCGTGGAAAAGGAACCCGGCTTTGCAGCTATCCGAGTATTGCGTCCCGATCAAAACGATCCTTATATCATACTGACGTTGTGGGAGTCCCAATCGGATTTTATCAATTGGCAGCAGTCCTCCGCCTACGCGGAAGCGCACAAGGACAGGGGTACAGGCGGCGGTCTCCCGCAGACATTGTTTTCGGGACCATCATATGTAAAACAATACAGAGTACATTCCTAGATCCATTTATCTGATTTTACAGCTTAGCCTGCAGGCATACGAAAGCCGTGCAGGCTTTTCCTTATGAGAAATAATTTTATGGAAAGATATGATAAATCTATCGCGCCTTGCGAATACTTTTAGAAGATGAGGAGGGGGTTCAAATGAAAAAAGCAGCGATTATACTGAATCCGTATGCAGGCAACAAACAGCTCGTTGATAATATAGATGAGGTAGTCAAAAAGTTAGAACAAGGCTACAGTGACGTCATTCTCCATAGAACAAAAGAAGAGGGAGACGGCGGCAGATTTCTGGCTGAGATTGCCGGCGATGTCGATCTGATTATCGGGGCTGGCGGTGACGGGACCATTCACGAACTCGTCAACGCGCTTTGCCCGCTTGAAAACCGACCGGACTTTGCCATTTTGCCAGGTGGGACATGCAACGATTTTTCTCGGGCCATTGGTATGGATCAGGACCCTTTTAAGGCAGTGGATCAAATTCTTGAGAACAGAATTGAAAAACTCGATGTTGGCCATTGCAATACAAACTACTTTCTTAACTTTTGGGGCATCGGCTTGATCACTCAAGTATCAGCAAATATTGACAGCCAGGTAAAAGACCGGTTTGGCCGTTTGTCCTACTATCTTGCCACAGCCCAAACGGTGAAGAATTATGAATCATTTCATTTGGAAATTGAAAGCCCTGATTTCACTTACAACGGAGATGCTTCTATGCTCATTGTCGGTAACGGCCCGTTCACGGGGGGCATCAGAGCGTTTTTTCCTGACACGAACATCCAGGACGGGAAGTTTGACATCCTGATTGTAAAAGAACCCTCGTTAAAATTAATCTGGGATGCTGTTCAGTCCAAATTACTGAATACCACTCCTGCCAATGAGGATCTCCTTTACTATAAAACCGATTCATTGTCGCTTACCGCCACACCCGACCAACTGATTGACTGTGACGGAGAACGCAATGCAAGAACACCGGCGACACTGGAAAATTTAAAGAACTACTTGTCCGTTATTGTTGGCAGCTTCCCGGTTTGAGCGGAGTCCCGATGATTCCGACGTTTATAAAAATAAACGACTTCAAGAGCAGCCACACATAAAAGCAGCCAAACGAGACCGGCAGCATACCCGGCAATTACATCTGAAGGATAATGTACACCAAGATAGATACGGCTGATTCCGATCAGGAGGATCACAGCTCCGAAAAGAAAACCCCAGAGAGTTTTGATGCCGGCCTTTCTTTTACTCCTGACAACGAGATATCCCAGAAAACCATAATAAATTAAACTGCCCATCGCGTGTCCGCTAGGAAAGCTGAAGCCCAGAGCTTCAACTATCGGATCTGTGTCGGGCCTTTTTCTTTGGAAAGCATCTTTCAGGATCAAATTCAGCAGGCCGCCCCCGCCAACAGCAATGAGAAAAAAGAGTATTCCCCAGCTATTTTTGTGTTTAATCCATAGCCACAGCATGCCCACGGCAACCAGGATTCCCAGTGCCAGTTTCGATCCGATTTCTGTAAAAAAGAGCATGATCCGGTCCATCGAGGGTGAGGAATACGAACGGACAGCATCAATGATGACGGGATCAAATCCAAACGATTCCTTTTCCAAAACTTCCTCCGATAATTCGGCAAAAATTAAAAGGCAAGCTGCAGCCAGTCCAAAACCGGCCAGCAGCAACAGCGTCGGGATAAGGGGAAAAGATACTTTTTTCATCATACGTTTAATCATGGCAGCACCTCATGCGAAATAATAACTTATTAAACGAAAAAAAGCTGCCAAGGGTTTCACAATGGCAGCTCTTTTCTTTATCTATTGTACAAGCTTAATGAGCATATGTGCCAGTTGATGCTTCTGCTGCTCATCTCCAACCTTCCAAAGCTCCTTCAGAAGATTTTCTTCCGCGTTGCGCGGCTCTTCTGTTTGCGCAAGATGTTCTGCGACCTTTTGTGCCGCTTTCGCCAATGTTTCTTCATCCAGTCCCAATTTTTCGCCAAGTGCTACTCTTGTGTGCAGGTAAGATTTAAACTCGGAAAAATTTTGCAGAATTTCATCTTTTCGCTCATCGCTGATGCGAGCAACGGTGTCATCGACTTTGTTCAGGTTTACTGTATCGTCTTTGTGCAAAATATGTTTTTCTTCATTGCTCATGGCCTTTTCTCCTTTATTAATTTAAATTTGAAAGGATGGAAAGTGATTCCCGGTTGAATGCAGGAATATCATCTGGCTGTCTACTTGTCACGAGATTTCCGCCGCAAACGACAACCTCTTCATCCACAAAGTTGGCACCCGCGTTCTTCAAATCAACCTTAATTGAATTGTAGCCTGTGACTTTGCGGTCCTTCAGCACACCAGCTGTAATGAGCAGCTGCGGGCCGTGGCAGATAGCAAAAATCGGCTTTCCGCTGTCAGCAAACTCTTTGGCAAAGCTGACAAAACGCTCATCATCCCTCAGCTGATCCGGGGAAAATCCACCCGGGATAAACAGCGCATCAAAATCTGAAGGGCTGACCTCACCAATTCCTGCATCGGAGGTTACGGTTGCTTCCTGCTGTTTCCCTTTTATAGTTTGTCCTTTTTCAAATCCAATAACCGTTACTTCGTGTCCTGCTTCCTTATAAGCTTTGGCTGGATCGGTAAGTTCAACATCTTCAAACAGGTTAGTCAACACAGTTGCAATTTTAGCCATCAATTACTCACTCCTCATTCTATTATCTACACCCATTACATTACCTTTTGACAAAAGAAGTAAACCCGTTTTTCTGTAGTTTATTACATGTTTAAATAGGGAAGTATATAGCTGAATGAATATTGGGAGGTAATGTATAAATGGAAAAAGATTTAGAAGTACTGATTGAAGGATTGAATGAAGATTTAGCCAACGAATATTCAGCGATCATTATGTACAACCATAATGCAGCCACTGTATCCGGTATTTACCGCCAGGTGTTAAAGCCGTTTTTCCAATCTGAAATCGGTGATGAACAAGGACACGCCTTGTATCTTGCTGAAAAAATCAGCACGCTCGGCGGAACCCCAACCACCATGCCAAAAGAAGTAAAACAAGTAAATGATGTCCGCCAGATGCTTGAAGAAGCACGCAATGCGGAGATCGATACCATCCGAAGATATGAAGAGCGAAAAGAACAGGCGTCCAATCTAAACATGACAGAATTGGTTGTACAGCTTGAAGATATGATTGCAGATGAAACCAAACATAAAGAAGAAATGGACCGCTTGTTAAAAGATAACCGTTTCTAAAAAACATGAAATACAATAAAAAGCTGCTGCTCTCCCTCAGGGAGAGCAGCAGCTTTTTTTAAAGCCAGCCTTTTTGTTTCAAATCGTTGACTGTACGAAGACGAAAACAGTTCTTAGCCGTTTTTCCCAGCTCATCAATAAAGCGGTAATTGGCAAAAGCTCCAACCACAGCACCAAACCCGGGCACCATTTGCAGCATCTTCACAAGGTCAATGTGATCTCTGTAATCCTGCTGCAATGTCTGCCAGTCAATCCCCTGCAAGTATTGCTGCTCCGCAGGAAGATCACCGATCGTGTCCTCCCAGTTCAAAATCCGTTCCAGAAGCTCTTTCCGTTTAAATGGACTGCAGTATGCCAGTTGAAAAATATAAAGAATGTAAAGCCGCTCCCGGTAATCCTTCACATCAAAACCATACGCCCCTGCGGTGTCGAACAGGAATTTCATTTTTATTCCCAAAAGGATGGGGAAATCGGCAAGTCCCAGCAGAAACCCTCCTGCTCCCGTCCCCGCTCCTTCCACCGCCGCAGTCCGCCGGTAAGAAACGATGAGGGAGTCAGCTGCTTCATCACTTTCCCTTAAACTGCGGGGAGCGAGCGGCTGCTTTTTCGAAATGTATTCGGACCCGATCAATGTCCCATGAACCATGCTTTTTATACTTTTCGTTATCATCACATGCACCTTTTCAGGGAGCATGCTGTTGATCCGGTTCTGCAGTTTCTTCGAAGAGCGGTCCCATAGAGAGGGCTCTTTCCTCATCTCGCGTTCCCATCTGTCGAGTTCTGCAACTATTTCTGTTTCATACCTGCCCATGAATTCTCCTCTTTCTTGTACTCCCAGGTTGTTTAGTACTACCTTACTCTCAAAAGCTGCTTTTTAGTATAGTATTCCGTAAACAACCAGACAAAAATAACGGCAAGAACGACAGAGACGCCTCCAATGGTCCATGCCCCTCCCATAGCGAGAAGAAAAGCGGCATAAAGAAAAGCCTGAATGAGCATCAGCAGGCGCAGCCATTTCTGAAACGCCCGAAAGCGCCATTGCTGCTTCACCGGGTAAAGTTCAAACCAGACATTTCCCTTATGATGCTTATACAATGGCAAAAGCTGTATCCCTGTAGCATGCAGGAAAAGAAGAACGATGATGGGATGCCACCAGCCCTGTGGGATCCAGAAAAGAAACACGGCGCCTATAAGAATCAGCCGAATATAAATTTCGAAATAATCGTTGGACCGGAAAAAGGTTTTTCGGTATAAGCCATCAAACGTATGGCTGTGATTGTAGGACACGTTGGAAAGTGTTGACAGCCATGCCCGCGGCCGCACCCTTTGGGACAGCTGGGGCACATCGGTAAACAGGTTGGCTACACGGTACAGCTTCATCATCATGCCGTTTTCCACTTCCAGGAGATGCTCCCACTTGTAGCCGTGCACTTTCTTGATATAGCCAAAAACAAAGTTTGATAATACATACATAATGGCCAGTACCGCAATTAGAAACACATACGCTTTTTGAAACAAAAGATACAGAAATACGGCATTAACGGCAAGACGGAGCAATGTGTAATTCCTTCTGTTCCTTTGGTAGGGAAGCCGCTGTTCCTCCCACGATGTTTTGATGTTCCATAGCTTGGCAGCAAGCAAAAGGACAATGGTTATGATCATTTCCATTCCTTTGCCGGATATATATTTTGAAAACAGCGGACCCAAAGCCACAAAAATCAGAACAATAATAAATGATTGAACCACTATGGAATAACGGATGGAATGCCTGAAATATTCCTTCATTCGCGATTCAACCGGCAACAGAAACACAAGGTCCCCTTTCCTTAATAAAGTGCGGACGGGGCTTTTCGTAAGCAAATAGGCAAAAACGGCAACAAGCAGCCATATTGCCGGAAAATTTGCAGGAAGCTGCTTTAGGATCTGGGCGTAATAAAAACTGCCGGTCACAAAAAGGATATACAAGGACAGCATGAATCCGCTGTTTCCAATCAATTTGAAGTACCGTAGCGCCAGACTGAAGTATTGATCCTTCCTCTCACGCCAGATTTTTGTAAAATCCATCATGGGCGCTTTCCTCTGCTTGCATGAATATAGATGTCATCCAGGGTGGCAGACGGATCTCCCAGCTGGTTTTTAAGTTCCTGAAGGGTTCCCTCCATGGCAATTTTTCCTTCGTGAAGAATAATAAACCGGTCGCAATAACGTTCAGCCGTCGCAAGAATATGCGTGGACATAAGGATTCCTGCCCCATTGTTTTTGAAAGCTTGCATCAGCTCCAAAAAGGAATGGATGCCAAGCGGATCCAATCCGACAAACGGCTCATCAACAATATAAAGTTCAGGCTCTACAAGAAAAGCACACAAAATCATTACTTTCTGGCGCATTCCTTTTGAAAAGTGGCCGGGAAACCATTTAATTTTATTTTCCATATTAAATTCCGCCAGCAGCGGACGCACTCTCGTTAAAAACGTTTGCTCTTCAAGCCCGTATGCCATCGCTGTCATTTCCAGATGCTCCCACAGGGTTAATTCTTCATAGAGAATGGGTGTTTCCGGTATGTATGACAACTGCCCCCTGTATTCTTCCGGTTCCTCCTGAAAGGTTTTGCCGTTGATTTTTGCCGTTCCTCTGCTTGGCTCCATCAGGCCCAACACATGCTTGATCGTTGTACTTTTCCCTGCGCCGTTTAAACCGATCAGCCCGACGATTTCATTGGCATGCACATTAAAGGAAACATCGTGCAGAACAGGCCTGTCAGGAGAATACCCCCCTGTTAAGCCGGTAACTTCAAGAATTTTTTTCATATTCCATTTCCCTTCTTTTGGACCTTTGTTTCTAGTTTGGTAAAACGGTTACGATATTATTTCAACAAAGGCTGTCCTTTTTATAAAGAACAGCCTGAACCTCTGTATGATTTCCTCTTCATCATACTATTTTTCTTTTTTGTTTTCCAACGGAGACAATTTTTATGGATAAACTTCTTCAGTTCTGGCAAACCTAAAAAGGAAGAAGGCATCCCCCCTTCTTCGAGGGAGATTTCAGGTACTATATCACGATTTGAACAACCAACTTCAGGGAGATGATTCTCTTGGAAAAGATTATGGCTTACCCAGGCTTATAATCCATTGGAATGAGGTGTTCGCTAAAAAATCGGAATGTATGTTTCCAGGTTCTCCTTTCTTCTCTAACCTCTATAAGGAAGAGGGCTCTACACACGTAGGGCTCTCTTTCTTATGTAAATTTCTAAATGTTCCAATAACATATGCGCGCGAGTTGTGCTAAAATGAGAAAAAACATTTGAGGTGATGGAATGAATCATGATGATCAATGCATAT
Source organism: Fictibacillus fluitans (assembly GCF_030418125.1). Taxonomy (GTDB): domain Bacteria; phylum Bacillota; class Bacilli; order Bacillales; family Fictibacillaceae; genus Fictibacillus_C; species Fictibacillus_C fluitans. The sequence continues at coordinate 20,490 of NZ_JAUHTR010000016.1, forward strand.
TTTGCAAAATTGTAAAAGGTGAAATTCCCAGCTACAAAGTATATGAAGATGAGAATGTAATCGCGTTTTTGGATATCAGCCAGGTGACAAAAGGCCATACCCTCGTGATCCCAAAATCTCATCACAAAGATGTGTTTGCACTGCCATCTGAAACAGCCGGAAAATTGTTCTCTGCTGTACCGCAAATCGCTACTGCCATAAAAGATGCGTTTGACCCCATCGGGTTAAATGTCTTAAACAATAATGGTGAAGCAGCCGGACAATCTGTATTCCACTATCATGTACATATTATCCCCCGCTACGGCAAGGGTGATGGCTTCGGAGCTGTTTGGGAAACACATGATTACACCAAAGAACAATTTGAGGAACTATCAAACACTATTGCATCCCGTCTTTCCTGATCAATCCGATCACTGCCTGTTAAGGGCAGTTTTTTATTTAATAACAGACTACAGAGACAACCTGAGGAGGAACTGCAATTCATGAAACAAGTTTATAATTTCAATGCCGGTCCCGCCGCCCTGCCGCGGGAAGTACTGGAAAAAGCGAAAGAAGAACTTTTGGACTTTGAAGACACAGGCTTCAGCATCATGGAACACAGCCACCGCGGAAAACATTATGAAGCGGTCCATGAAGAAGCCAAAAGCCTGTTAAAAGAGCTCTTATCGATTCCTGATAACTATGAGATTTTATTTCTTCAGGGCGGTGCAAGCCACCAGTTTGCCATGATTCCCATGAATTTCATGAAACAGAACGAAAAGTGCGGTTACATTCTCACAGGATCATGGTCAGAGAAAGCTTTAAAGGAAGCGAAAAAAATTGGGGAAGCGGAGGAAATTGTTTCAGGAAAGCCCTCCAACTATTCCTCAATTCCACAAGTCCCTTCCCTTTCTTCTGAAGACTATACGTATGTACACGTGACAAGCAACAACACCATTTTCGGCACACAGTGGGCTTCATTCAACGGTCTTGAGCACCCTTTCCTGATTGCAGATATGTCCAGCGATATCATGAGCAAACGAATACCGGTAGAAAAGTTCGGAATCATCTATGCCGGCGCACAAAAGAATCTGGGGCCCGCAGGTGTCACTGTCGTGATTATGAGAAAGGATTTGGCGGATAAGGCCAATAAAGAAATTCCGGCCATCCTATCTTATGAAACGCACATTAACAGCCGTTCACTCTATAATACACCGCCAACCTTTTCTATATACCTGCTCAAGCTGGTTCTGGATTGGGCAAAAGGATTGGGCGGTCTGGAAGAACTGGAGACGCGCAACAAGGAAAAAGCAAAGCTCATCTATGACGCCATTGATGAAAGCGGCGGCTTTTATACAGGCCATGCTGAAAAAGACAGCCGGTCATTGATGAACATCACCTTCACTTTGCAAAATGAGGAGCTGACCAAACAGTTTTTAAAAGAGTCACAGGAGAAAGGATTTTCCGGACTTGCCGGCCACCGTTCTGTTGGCGGATGCAGAGCTTCTGCGTACAATGCGGTTCCTTTGGAAGCCTGCAGGGCATTAAAGGAATTCATGAAGGAGTTTCAGGAAAAACACGGTAATTAAGGCTTGCTGACTGTTCAATCCTTGTGGGATTTGTTACAATAAGATGAACTTCTTTGCAGAGGGCACGAGAGCACCTATGAAGGAAGTAACTAGTTGAGTTGAGGAGAGATGAGATATGAAAACAAGATCTTTAGCAATAACTGCTGTACTTTTAGCATTGGGGTATGTCCTGCATGCCGTTATGCCCCCTTTATTTTTGGGCATGAGGCCTGACATGATGCTGACCATGCTATTTTTGACCATTATCATGTTTCCGGCTCTGTCCAATGTGATTGTTGCCGCACTGGCAACAGGGGTCATTACAGCCATTACCACCACGTTTCCTGGAGGGCAGATTGCCAACCTGGTAGACAAACCAATCAGTGCACTAGTATTTCTGGCACTATTCCTGTTGATTTCCCGCATTAAACTAAATGCCCTGACTGCTGCAAGTCTCACGCTTGTCGGAACGATCGTGAGCGGGTCCATTTTCCTTGGAACGGCTCTTCTTGTAGCCGGACTGCCCGGAACATTTTCGGCCCTGTTCCTTACCGTCGTTCTGCCGACAGCCGCTATTAACTGTGTGGTCATGTTCGTGATTTACCCTGTGGCAAACAGCGTACGGAAGCGCACAGCACCGCAAAACAGCCAAACGATTGCAGCTCAAAATACAGCAAAAAAAGCGTAACAAAAAAAGGGCCGGTACCTGTTTTAAGGTGCCGGCTTTATTGTTTGCTCTTTTTCTTCCCATTCCATGTAATGATCGATTTCTTCCTTGATCGTTTTGTATAAAAAAGCGAGGACAGCCGCATCATCCAATAATCCGATTCCTATCAAGAAGTCTGGAACCGCATCAATCGGGCTGACAAAGTAAAGCAGTGCAGCAACCACAAGCATCATTGATTTTTTGGATACTTCGCGATATGTGCCATCACGGTAATGCTTCACCAGCCGGATCAGACCTTTGACCTGGGTCACCAGCTCGCGCAATCCGCTGTTGTTCTGTGCAGTTTGGGTTTTGTTCTCCGCATCCGTGATCAGCTCGCCCGTCTGCTTATCATCATCAAGAATAACAGAGGCTTTGCTTTTCATTTTGTTAAAGTAGTTACCGATGGTGTGACGCTCCATAATACCAAACCCCTCCTTCTGGCTTGTTGTTATTATTCCTTTATCTACTTTATTTCTAACATAAAAAAGCCGATTCAAAAAGAATCAGCTATCCTTTTTTTTTCGTTAATTTATGACAAAAACAAGCAAAAAAAGCAAAAGTCCGCTAATGCCGATAATACCCGCAAATAAAGCTTTTTTTCTTTGCCTTAAAATCTGTGTGTTACGAAAAGAGTACTGGCGGGTAGTGTTTAAGGAGTACAGCATGCGCAAAATAAGAAGCAGTACTGCAGCCAAAAAAACCCAAGAAGCCCAGCCCATCTGTCCATCACCCCCTGTTTAGGAATGCCGTTGCTTGTCCAAACATGACGAAAAACATCGTTAAATATTTATCATTTCGGGAAATTTTTTAATAGGAGTTTTTCTTCAACAGCAAGAAAGTAATTAGTAACAATAAAAAGAGGAGGAATTAATCATGGCTAAAACAAAATCTCTGCTTTATGGTTTCGCAATCGGAACAATCATTACGGGCGCTACAGCACTTCTCTCCGCTCCCAAATCGGGTAAGGACGTCCGACAGGATATTAAAACCAGGGCGGCCAGGCTGAAGGGTTCCTTTTCGGCAATGAAGCAAAACAGCATCATATTAAAGGAAAAGGTGATGTTTGTTTCAAAGGAAGGAAAAGAAGCCTTCAAACAGGCATCAGCTGATCTGAAAAAGGATATCGGCCACTGGAAGGAAGATGTGCAGCCCAATATGGAACATATTCAGGACGGTGTGAAAGAAATCCAGGGAACTATTGAAGAGACAAAAAGCACTATGGCAAAATAAAACTTCACGCAGGGATCTCCTAAAAAGGAGATTTCTTTTATTCCGGACGAAATCATCGTTGCTATCTTATCATACTTAAGTTTCGCGCCTTTATTACTAATTTTTCTTGGGTTTTCAAAAATTTTACTTTCTTATTATAGGAAACACTGGCATAATGAGGAATAGATTGATGTTCTTATATGTTGTGATGGAGGGCATTTGGTATGGAAAAGAATAATTTAGCAAGTTTAAAAGAAGCGATGATTTTCAGTCAGACATTCGCTCAAATCAGTAAGGCATTATGGAAAAGCGTGGAAAAAGACTGGCAAAATTGGATCAAGGACTATGGGTTAAATATAAATGAACACCATATTTTATGGATTGCTCACCACTTGGAAGGAGCAAGTATTTCCGATATTGCAAAGTTTGGTGTTATGCATGTTTCCACAGCATTCAATTTTTCAAAAAAACTTGAAGAACAAGGATATTTGTCTTTTTCAAAAAGGGAAAACGACAAACGGAATACATACATTCAATTGACAGATAAGGGTGAAGAACTGCTCTTAAAGACAATGGAAACGTATGATCCAGCCAACTTTGGCGTTTTTACATCAGCATTGCCGATCAAGGACCTGTTTGGGAAGTTTCCTGAATTCCCCGAGATTATGAGCATGCTCCGAAATATTTATGGTGAAGATTTCATGACCATTTTTAACAAGCTGGAAATTAAAATAGAGGAAAGCCTTGAGGAGAAAACACCGAGCAATGTGATTCCGTTAACTCCAGAGCTGGCCAGCGTTCATTCATAACGCCGTGCCAGTTCATAAAGTTTATCCATCATTTCTGGATGAACGCCCTGGAGACGCAAAGCCTCAATGGTTTCTCTTGGCTTCAGCTTCGGATTAAGCATTCCGGCGAAATGGAGAAGAAGAGGAAGATATTGGACATAGCCGCTCTCCGTCTGAGCGGTAAAACGCCGGTGAAGTTCATTACACAATGAAAGGACATCTTCCACTTCTGCTTTGGTGAGGTGCTTTTCCATCACCAGCGTGTAGAAGGGGTATGTCCTTAAATTAATCGATTGTACAGTCAGCTGGTTATAATACTCCAGCCGTTCAACACGTTCTTCAATCGTTTCCATCTTCATCCTGCTTTCTTTATCGTCGATCTATACCTTATATTGTATAGCAAAGCCGCCTTTTTTGTAAGGCGGCTTTCTTGTTTTCTTCTAAATTTCTCCATATAAGCATTTACTTGCTCAGTACATCAATAACAATATCATTGCTTTTTAAATCTACTTTTTTTGCCTTTACCTCAATGTGTTTTTTTACCTTCATTTTTGTAAGCTGTACCTGGATCAGTTTCTCCTGCGGATAAACCTTAACCCACTTCGGAAGATCAACCGTATTGGATACCAGGGTAAGAACCTGTTCCCCCGGCAGGTTCAGCCTGCCTACTCTTACATTCTTTTCATGAAGAACCAAATCACCGTTTTTCATGACTTCAGGATCCAGGTCCATCTGGTACATGATTTCCCTTCCAAACAAGTCTGCCTTGCCCAGCAGTTTTACCTGATCGGTGAGCTCTGCTTTCATGTTCACATTTTTTTGGTCTTCAAGCTCTTTGTTCATTAAAAAAGCAGCCTGCTCTTTGCCTGTATGTATGGTGAACAACCTTTTCCCCGCCGGCAATGTATCATTGGCTGCTTGATCAAAATTCTTCTCTCCTCCGGAAAACAGCAAAGAAACGACGATGATGAGCCCGATTACCACTAAAGCAGCCAAAGTTAAAAAGGCCCATTTCCATTTATTTATCATTTACATCCTCCATCTGTGCATTTTTCTATTCTTATTCTCCAACTTTTGTTAAAGTAAGAATGGTAGCTTTTTATGGAGGTATTGTAACATGTCAGGATTGATTTTTGTAATTCTTGCTCCTGTATTTTTATTCATCTTTAATGCCCTTACGAATGAACTTTGTACAAAAAAGTCTATTCCGGCTGAAAATCAGCCCGGTGTCTTCCGTACAATTAATGTTTTGATCACATTGCTTTTAATCAGTGCCTATGTAGAAAACATTTTTACATACTAACAAAGGGGATGGCATGCGCCTCCCCTTCGTACTTGATTAACAGAAACAAATACAGCCGATAATAATGAGTAGAATAATCAATACAACAATCAGCTCAAAGCCGCCAGCCATACCGCCCATTGTATTACCTCCTCCGGCAAAATCGCCGGTTTACTACTAAAGGTCACAGCAGGTGCTTAGCACCAGCCTCCCCAACATACACATCCGACGATGATCAACAGAATAAACAACACAACGATTAACGCGAAGCCTCTTCCATGTGCGTAACCCATGATGCCACCTCCTTTATTTCTTACGCTATCCTATGCAGCCTATACCTTCAGGGCCTAGGCGAATGCCTTAATTAGCGAATATTTTTTAAACTCTTGCCTACTCGTCCCTTTGGCTGCTTAACAAACAAAACAAGTACAACCAATGACAATCAGCAAAATGAACAGAATAATCAGAAGTAAAAAGCTATGGCCTAATCCAGTACCGCACCCCATTCTAAATCTCCTCCTTTGGTCTTCTCCACATCATATAGTGATCTGTCACGGTTTGATTAGACGAATGCCCAGGTTCCCTAAAATTTCTTCCTAAGCTGCAAAGTAAATATGTGTAATTTTTCTCATAATTCTCAGGATGCATAGTACTTTTTTGAATGTTTATGCTATAGTAGAAACAGTGAAAATATTACTCGAACAGTGGGAGTGTGTCAGATGAAAAAATGGTTAGTGTCCCTTGGACTTGCTGCCGGAGTTCTGTCGCTGTCTGCGTGCAACTCAGGTGCAGGATCAGAGAAAGTTGTGGAATCCAAAGCTGGAGACATCACCAAGGATCAATTCTACAAGGAGCTTAAGACGCAATATGGCGATCAGGTTCTTAAGCAAATGGTAGATAACAAGCTTCTCGAAAAAAAGTACAAGGTTACGGATAAAGAAATCAATACCGAAATCGATAAGATCAAAAAAGAGCTGGGCGGAGAAGACCAGTTTAAACAAGCCTTGAAACAAAACGGCATCAAGAATGAAAAAGACTTGAAAAAGCTTGTAAAAACCCAGCTGTTAAATAAAAAAGCAGCAACGGACGGCGTAAAAGTCAGCGATCAGGAAATGCAGAAAGTCTTCAATGACAAGTATAAAGAAGAAGTAAAAGCAAGCCACATTTTGGTGGATGACAAAAAGACAGCGGATGAAGTAAAAGCGAAGCTTGATAAGGGCGGAGATTTTGCCAAACTTGCTGACCAGTATTCCAAAGACCCAGGTTCAAAATCCAAGGGCGGAGAACTCGGCTACTTTGGCAAAGGCCAAATGGTTCCTGAGTTTGACAAGGTTGCATTCAAGCTGAAGCCTGGACAAGTCAGCGATCCGATTAAGACCCAGTTCGGCTACCATATTATTAAAGTCGAAGACAAGAAGACCAATAAGTTTGAAGATAAAAAGAAACAAATTAAGGAAGAATTGCAGCAGCAAAAAGCAAAATCAACTGATGAAGTCATTTCCAAGCTTCAAAAGGATGCAGACATCAAGATTAACGACAAAGATCTTAAGGATGCCCTTAAGAAACAAGATCCACAATTACCGCAGCAAACACAGTAATCCGGGCATCTGCCTGATGGAGGAAGGCTCATTAAGAGTCTCCTCTTTTTGTTTCATCCACTCCCTGCTCACTATAGATCATAATAAAAAAAACCGGCCGCTAGGCCGGTTTTTTATTCATTTACTGATTTGTTTCTCCGTTCACGCTCATCGGCAATCCGTTTCATAAAAACTTCCCCTTCTTGTTCGATCACCTTCAAATCCAGTTTCTTCTGTTCAGATCCCAAGTTATAACTGCGGTATGCGCTAAAAATTATGCCTGCCACCACGAAATAAACCCAAAATGGTGTAAGTTCAAAGAAATACTGAATAGGAGCAAAAAATTGCTTTAAGATTAAAAGAGCAACCACCAAAACACCAAGACCCAGGGCTACATATCGATATCCTTTCATTTCCCTTCCTCCCATAGACAAGCTTCGTAATTCCATCTTATGAAGGCGAAAAAGAATATATGTCACCCTGACTGCTTTTTATTAACCGGCTGATTGTGGAGCCACTGTCTTCTGTTTGTTCTCCGCCGCCAGTTTTTGATCATGAAGGCGGAACATCACATGATACATAAAGGCACTGATAACGGTAAACACAAACAGAAGAAAGAACGTCCATCGAAAACCGATCCACAGTGTAAGCGGAATCGCCAATGGCGCAAGACTGCGGCCAATGGAATAACGCAGTCCCGCTGCGGCAAAGTATTGGCCGCGCATATGCTCCGGAGCAAGCTTAGAAATAAAGCTTTCCTGGATCCCTACCACCATGAGCTCGGCAGCGGTAAAGATGGCGATGGCCAAAAGAAGAAACCAAAGAATCGTTGTATTTCCGTATAAAAGCATCGCGACACCATATAAAAGAGAAGAAATGACAAACACATTTCCTTCTTTGTATTTGTTCATCCACTTCGACATAAATACGGTGAACAAGGCAACCAACAGCCCGTTTGTGGAAACAATGTAACCGAATGCCTTTTCACCGGTAAGCGAAAATGACCAATTCCCCAGATGAAGAAGCGTCTGATCAGGCACCTTTTCAGTCGTATAGACAGCAATCAGTAAATCGAGCTGCATAAACGTCTGGGCCACAAGGATACCGGCAAGAATAAACAGCAGAAACAGCTTATCCTTTGCTATCACCCGGTAGTCCTTCAACTGATCCAGGACAACCTGGTTCCACTTTTTTGGGCCTTCCGCCTGGTCTCCTGCAATCGGCTTTTTCTCAGGCACTGTTTCCCTTATATACTTTTGCAGGATAAAGGTCAGGATGATGCCGACAATCGTACACGCCAGCAGCAGTTCAAACCGGTAATCAAAAAAGAAAATGCTGCCCAGCGCAGGACCAAAAACCACTGAAATGTTAATACTCGTATAAAAAACAGCAAATACTTCACTGCGGTTCTTTTCAGGAACAACGTCTGCGATCATCGCATGGCTGGCCGGCCAGTATAATGAACCGAATAGCCCTAAAGCGGTAAATGCGAGAAAAGTCCATACAGGTGAATCCAGCCACGGTGAATTGGCAAATGCAAATACGGCAAAGGACACGGCCTGGCCCGCTCCTGCAATTACCATCATTCTTTTCCTGCCAAACGTATCCGCACAATAGCCTCCGACCAGATTCGTAACCACACCGACCAGTTGGGAAGCCACCAGAAGCATCCCTGCCTGTTCTTTTCCAAGTTGATCGGAAAAGTAAATGGCCATGTATGGGAAAAACATCCAAAATAATAAATTGATGACAAACTCGCCAAGCAGACGGACTTTAATGTTTCTGTCCCAATCTTTCCATTTCATCCCTATCACACTCTTTTCATCATTAAAAATCCAATACCATTTCTCCCGGTCTCTTGAGGGATGGATAGGAAAGCGGCATAAAAAGCATAAAAAAGCCTGCAGCTGCGCATTCCACGTCAACTACAGGCTTTAACCATACGTATGGAAGGCCATAAGCTGACAGATGAACCAACGCTCAAGAGAAAGGGTCATAACTGAATAAACCAATGCTGTACATGAGAAACGCAAAGAAACTGAAGTTCTTTTTGGCCATCATGGTACACCGGTTGATTTACTTAGTTATTTAGCAGACACCTTTACTTGAACAATGGGTTTCATCTGTCATAGCCTCCATCTCATTAATCTCTCTTACAATTTACCATACTCCCACGCTTTTAGACAATCACTTTTTTACCAATTCCTGTTCAAAAAGCGGTTTGTAGAGACTTCTGTTCTCAAGCGGAAAAATCTTTTCCGTGAATTCCCCTGGTTCCACTTTGCCCAGTGCGCGATCCATCATGTTGATTTTCGCATCAAAGTTATCAATCATATGAAGGATCTCTGCCTCTCGAATCATCGGTGCCTTGGGGCTGCCCCACTCCGGCTTGCTGTGATGGCTGAGCACGAGATGCTGAAGCACAGTGACTTCTTCTCCTTCTATTTCGAGCTCCTTGGCAACAATTCCAATTTCATTGACCATGATGGAGATATGCCCAAGAAGCTTTCCTTCCAAGGTGTAGCTTGCTGCCACAGGTCCGGACAGCTCAATGACTTTTCCAAGATCATGAAGAATAATGCCGGAGTACAGCAAATCCGTGTTCAGTGAAGGATAAAGTCCTGAGATGCCTCTCGCCAAATCAAGCATGGAAACCACATGATAGGCCAGGCCGGAGACAAACTCATGGTGGTTTTTGACAGCCGCAGGATACTTCAGGAAATCTCCCTGATATTTTTTCAGAAGATGCCTGGTAATCCTTTGAATGTTGGGATTTTGCATATCAAAAATGTATTGCGTGATTTTTTCCATCATCACATCTTCTGTCAGCGGGGCTGTTTCCACAAAGTCCCCGATTTTTACGCCGTCCATATCGGTGGCAGGACGGATATGTTTCAGCTTCAACTGCAGCTTGCCTCTGTAGCTGTTCATCTCTCCTATGATTTTGACCAGCGCCTGAGGAACATATTGCTGCTCATCTTCAGGAGAACAATCCCATAATTTTGCTTCAATGTCCCCCGTTTGGTCCTGCAGCGTTAAGTTTAAAAACGGTTTCCCGTTGCTGGCAGTCGATTTAGAGGAGGATTTAATCATCAGATACGAATCTACCATCTCTCCCACTTTATGTTGGGCCAAACCTTTTTTCATATGTGCACCTCATCTTTTTAATAAATATAGCAGACTACGACAGCCTGTCTTTCGGAAGAATGACTTCAAATAAAATACCATCGTCAACATTGGTTACCTTTGGTCTTCCACCGTGCAGCTCGGCAATTCGATTCACAATAGCCAGGCCAAGACCGAATTGACCCTTGTTGCCTTTGCGGAACGGCAGGAAAAGTGTCTCACGGTCACGGTCGGATAGTTGCTCGCCATCATTCCATACACCCAGAGCAATGTTGCTCCCTTCTTCTTTTGCCGATAAAACAATACGGGACTTGGCATATCTCATGGCATTCTGAATGAAGTTTTCAAACACAATGGTGATCTGTTCACGGTCTCCCCAGAACAGTACTTCATCACCCGTAATGGTAATTTCAATATCATCCCGTTGAAAACGGAAGCGGCTGATAATCTCTTCGGCAAGTACTCCAAAATAAATCAGTTCCCATTGAAGGGTCTGTTGCTTTAGTGTATCAAGCTTTGTGAAATACAGCATGTTTTTCACCCGGTTTTCCATCCGGTCCGCTTCATTCAATATAACATCCATCATGTCCTCTATATTGTTTTTCGGCATGATCCCGTCTTTGACAGACTGTGCATAGCTTTTTATCGTCATGACCGGTGTCTTCAGCTCGTGGGAAGCATGCTGGATAAATGTTTTCTGGGCTGTATCATAGCGGATCAGGTTCTGCCGCATCGTTTCAAACTGTTGGGAAAGCCGTTGAAATTCATCATCCTCATGCCAGATAAACGGCTCCTTCCAGTTTCGTTTGGCGATCTGTTCGAACCGTTTCCCCAGAATGATAAGCGGGGCCCGCAGATACCGCGCCATCCATAGCGCCGGGATCACGGCAATCATCCCGGTGAAAAAAAGAATCCACAGCAGGCGCGTCCACAGGCGGTCGACCATCTGGTCACGATACGTATCCCACATGTAAGAAATCAGATAAAAATTGCCCTGCGAGTGGGTTTCAAGCCTTTTTACAACGTAAAAAAGCGTGGCATCCCCATAGGTGAGTTCATATTTCTGCTGCGGCTTTTTTTGTTTATAGGCGTGGGAGCTCATCTCACCAAGAACCCGCTCCGGGATATAATCTCCTTTTGTTCCCAGGTAATCGTTCTTAATCACCACATGGCCGACAGAACGGCCCAGTTTTCTTCGTTCTATAAAGTCAATGGAAGAGTCGGGATCAGGAACTTCCTTGTCCTGATCCATCAGTTTTTCCTGCTCCAATGAAATAATTTTGTAGGTTTCGTCTGTCATCGTCTTTTTTATGGAAAGAGGAAAAATAATAGCGAGTACCAGCCCGATCAGCAAAATGAGCAGGGCAAACGATATCCAGATTCTTTGTGTCAGATTCAGCCGGATCATGAAGTAACAATCCTGTACCCGTTGCCATACACCGTTTCAAGGTTCAAGCGCGGCATTTTCTTTCTGACCCGCCTGATAACGTCATCCACTGCACGCTCAGAACCGAAATAATCGGTTCCCCATACATGGGACAGAATCTCTTCCCTTGCTTTGGATGTTCCTAAATTTTCAATCAAGTACAAAAGAACATCCATTTCCTTTGAGGTCAGGTTGATCAATTCATCCTCAAAGGTAATTTTCCTGGCGACAGGATCGATCATATAACCTGTAATTTCGATTTTCTTCGGCGCCATCGCGCCGGTTTCGTAGATGCGGGTCAATAGTTTTTTGGCGCGAATAACAAGTTCACGCGGCATAAAAGGCTTCGCCAAATAATCATCGCTTCCCAGTTCAAGTCCGACAATGCGGTCAAGGTCCTGGTCTCTTGCTGAAATAAAAATTACCGGGGTGTCAGAATGCTGTTTAATTTTCCGCAGCACTTCATAGCCGTCAATACCGGGCAGCATGATATCCAGAATCCAAAGATGAGGGGCATCCGTTACATTCCGGGCTGCCTCTTCCCCATTGTTGAAGACGGTCACATTCCACCCCTCTTGTTCCATATAGGCTTTTAACACTTGCGCAAGATTTTCTTCATCTTCCACAAGGTATATTTGATAGTCAGACATTGATTATTACCCTCCTGTTTTACGGGCGTCTTTATTCCTTTATATCATAACGCACCCGCTTATGAAAAAGCACCTTCCTGACGATAGGCACCCTCCTGCTTCTTTAACGTAATGACCGGTAATTCCGGCCGGTCCCGAAACAGGTGCTCATGGCAAGTGAAAAATATCAGCTGCTTTCCTGACCCCATCGACGTCAGCAGATCCAGTGTATGCTTTGTCCGGACAGCATCAAAATTGACCGTAATGTCATCCACTATCAATGGCAGGCTCTCCTTCTGGTAGAGAGAAGCAAGAGATAGCCGCACACACAAATATAATTGTTCCGCCGTGCCTCTGCTCAGTTCTCCCGGATGAAAACGAACACCATCATGCCGCTCCAGTTCCAGGGCGTCTTGTCCCCCGCCTGACAAATACAGCTGAACGTATTTTCCGTTCGTTATTCTTGTAAAGTATTGCGAGGCTTGTTGAATAATGGCGGGCAGCCGCTCGGCATGAAATTGTTCTTTCGTTTTCTTCAGAAGGTCCGCTGCAATTCTGTGCACACTCCACATTTTCGCTTGATCTTTCAATACATTCCGGAGATTTTCATACCGCTGCAGGCATTCCGAATAGCTTTCCTCATCTTGCAGGGTCTGCAGCACAAGGGAAAGCTCGGCACTTTTTCGCTGCAGCTTTTTCATCTGAAGCTCTTTTTCTTTTAGCTGCTCTTCTGAAAAAGCATGTTCCTTGTCCACATTAAAGTCCTTATCGAGCAAAGTGACTGCCAGTTCTTGAACGTCTTCCCCGGTATAGCCAAATGACTGCAGCTGAAGCGAGGTCTGCTCGAGCAGCTCCATTGTTCTTTTTCGGGTCTCCGCTCGGCCGCCTATGAGCCTGTAGTCTTCCTCGGTTTTTGCTTTTGCCTGCGAAAGAAGTGTATTGATTTCCAAATCATAACTTTGTTTTTTGGACAACTGCTCGTTCAAATGGTCAGCAGCTGTATTTAATTTATCCTTCAGCGCTTCCTGCACCTGAAGCTTTTCCTTTTCCTGCTGAAGCAGCAGCCGTGCCTCCGTAATCTTCCCCTGATAAGAAGATCCCTCCGGAAGACGGAGCCGGTGCGTTAAGGTATCAGCCTCTTTCAATATGCCGGAAATCCGTTCGTCTGCTTGTGCAATGTTTAAAAGCAGCTGTTTTCTTTCCAAAACAGATTCTTTCAGCTTTTCGATTTTTTCAAAGTATCCCGGAATCAGGAGATTTCTCCACGGCCCTTTATATTGGTTGATATTACACCATTGCACAACCGCGGCTTCGTTTTCATATTGTTCAAGCTCAAGCTTGTCATAGTTTGCAGCCTGCTGCTGGTAAGAATGTTCCAGCCGTTTGGCCTCATTTCTCATTCTTTCAAGCTCTGCCCGTTTTGCCCTTTCATCCGCATACCGCTCACTGATCATGTCCAGTTCTGTTATACTGGATAACCCTGAAAGCTCATCTTCCAGTGTCCTGATTTTTGCAAGAAGCTCCTTATTATGTGTGCCGGCTGAATAAGGTTCATTCTTACGGTGTGAACTCTTGATCCAGAAATAGGCACCTGCCCCTAATACTACAGCAAAAAGCGCAGTTCCAAACAGCTCCCCTTTAACCGCAAGATAAATCAGGCAAGCAGCGGCCAGAATGCTAAACACCAGTAAAGGCAATAGTGATTTAGAATCGGAAGAGGCATTCGGATTCGCCAAAACCGCCTGAAGCTGTTCCCTTTCAACCAACAGCCGTCTGTTGGCCGAGTCCCTTTCCGCACGTTCTTTTAATTTATGAAACTCCTGGTCTTCAATCACTCTTCCTTTTTGCTGGCGAAGCCCTTCCTCTGCAGACTCAAGCCGGCCACGTGCATTCTCAAGCTCCTGATCCAGCCAGCCTTTCTTCTGATCAAGCAAATCCGCCTTCTTGATTAACATCAGGAGCTCATTTTTTGGCGCCAGTCCGGTGTTAAGCTGTTCCAACTCGTCTGTTTCTCCTCTAAAGCCTGTTTCCTCTAGTAAGCGCCGGGCTTCCAATTGTACCAATTCCGCTTTTTGGACCCAGCCGTGTTTTTCCCCCATCAATCTTTCCAAGTCATGACTCTTTTGTCCTGCGGAAACAATGAGGCTTTCGGCAAACAGAACTTCTTCATTTATATGAATGGCTTTAAGCTGCTTTTCAATTTCTTGAACCCTGTTTTGAAAAACAAGCAACTCTCCTTCCACGTCCAGACGCTTTTCCTGCAGCTGCTCCAATCGGTGAAGCCCGTTTTCAGGGAAGCTGTTCTCTGGCAGTGTTTGCAGGGCAAGCTGATGCTCTTTCCACTTTTGCAGGGCAGGGAGAACACTTTTCCATTTTTTTGTGTTGTACCAATGATCCTGAAGCTTCTTCTTCTCTGCTTCCGTCTCCCTGATCGCCGCCTCTGTCATTTTTAATTCTTGAAGGGAAGGCTGAAACTCCTCATTTTTCCGTCTCCACGTCCTGAGCTCCTCTTCTGTGCTCTCCAGCTGCTGCAGCAATTCGTTGATTACCGGCTTTTTGCCTCCCGGTTTAAACAGCATCGACTGCCTTTTCTCCAGCTGGCTTTCAAGCTGCTGCAGTTCCCTGCTGCCGGTCATTCCTGCACTCAAAAGGTAATCTCCCAGTTGTTCCGAGCTTAATTTTTCAATTTCCTGCAGACCCTCAAGACCAAAGCAATAGATGCCCTGAAACAGGGATCGGTCCATTCCTTTCAATACTGTATGAAGAAGTTCTTCTCCTCCCTGCAGTCCACCTTCCCCGTAAACCGTCACATTCCCGGCCGCTTTGCCTGCAACCCGCTCAATGGTTAAATCGCCGTAGGAGTCGGTATGAATAGTGATAGATCCGCCAATCCGGTTTCCATCTTTCGGCTCATACCGTCTTTCATTCGTCACCTTGGAAGGAAAGCCAAAAAGCATACAGGTAATAAAATTCTTCAGCGTCGTTTTCCCGGCTTCATTTTCACCTGAAATAAAAAGAGGCCCCGGGGATAATTGATCCATTTTGAGACTATGAAACTTGCCAAAATGATAGATGTGCAGCTTTTTAATCCACATATCCCGTACCTCCTAACCTTTCAGTAAAAATTGCAAAAGCAGTGTTTCTGCCTCATCGACCAGCTCTTTTTCCTCATTGAAAGTCAGCGGATCTATGTATTTCCTTGCCTTCCTGTGCAGGTAGAGCTCCTTTGTGGCCTTTTGAACCTGTGTATATTCCGTACTATTGGTTAAAAGAGCACCGATAAATCCGCCGTCATTCTGCAGCTGTTCACGGTTCCAGTTCCGTCTGGTCTGATTGATTATCGCAAAGGCAAAGACAAAGGAGAACTGATTCTCTTCCCCGTCCTGCAATGCCTCCATCAGCTCCTCGAGCAGGCCCTCTTGCTCCATTTCATTAAAGAAATCGGAGCGCCCCTTCAGCACCAATTTCAGAAGGGATCCTTTTCCTTGTTTTCTCGTATTCTCTTTTATGTCCAGGCAATGGTCAATCATCTCTGCCACAGAGGATAGATCAGTGAGATCAATTGTTTTTTCCAGCCAATAAATATCGTTTGTTTCATGGAACGTCCGTCTGTTATTTTCCAGATCAATAACCAGACAGCCTTTTGGGCCTGTTTCCTTTTGATTCCGGCCCTGAATGTTTCCGGGATAAATAACTGGCGGATCATGGTGAAGTTCCATTCTTTTATGGATATGGCCAAGGGCCCAATAGTCATATCCCTTTTCAAGAAGCTCCGCCACTCTGAAAGGCGCATAAGCTTCATGCCCGTTTTGTCCTTCTGCATTTCCGTGCAGAATACCGATATGATACACATTCCCCCGGGATTTTGCAGGATAGAAAGGGACACGGTTTTCAGCTATTGACCGCTTTTCATAGCTGAAACCATGCAGCATTGCTTTTATTCTTCCATTCTTATAAAAAGGCAGGCTTTGCGGGGGGCCGCCGTCAAAAAGATGGACGTTCTTTGGCCACTCCAGGTCAATCCATGTTCCTTCCAGATGGTCATGGTTTCCATGAATCATATAAACAGCAATCCCCTGGGCATCCAACCGGCCAAGTTCTTTGCGGAAATAGCTTTGCGCTCTTAAGCTGCGGGAATCGCCGTCATAAATGTCACCCGCAATTACAATAAAATCCACCTGTTCCTTTATGGCAAGGTTGACAATTTCACTGAAGGCTCTGAAGGTACTGTGCTGAATGCGTTCAAAGATTTCCCTCGGCAAATGGGATAACCCTTTAAAAGGGCTGTCCAGATGCAAATCGGCACAATGCAAAAACTTCAACATCTTCGCCTCCTTTTTCTTAATCATTCTAACCTTTATTTTACCATATATACGAAAGCACGTTCCCGTCTTTGGGAAAATACACACATTTTCCTCAGAAATGTGGAATGAGCAATTTACCGTAATAAAAAAGGAGGAAATATGACGAAAAAACAGAAGTACAAGAAAGGGAATTCTGAAAGGAGCTTCACTCACTATGAAAAAATACTTTCTTACTGTTTATGACAAAAGCGGGGGAAAACTGCTCGACGAAACCATTCAGGCTGCTGATGACAGGCAGGCCAAGGAGCTGGGAGAAAAGCGCTTACTGGAAGAACAATTCAATGAGCGTACTCACCGCCTGACATCACCATCAGGAGCTCTTCTGCTGTTTCACCGTTAACACAATTTGGAAAAGAGGTGCGAGGATGAGTGAATTTTTCATCCGGCGGGGAACCATTGAGGATAGTCTGTCTCTCTCTTATCTAATGGGTGATCTCGGCTATACCACCACCGAAGAAGAAATGAGGGACCGATTAACATATATTCTTCAAGACCCTGCCTATACCTGCTTCGTCGCTTGCTGTGACGATCTGGTAATTGGAATGATCGGCGTTGTCAAAGAATACTATTTTGAAAAAAACGGCACATGCCTGCGCATCATTGCACTGGTCGTAGCAGAAGAATATCAGGGAAATGGCTATGGAAAAGCCCTGGTCCGGCATGCAGAAGACTGGGCGGAAGAGCAGGGCTGCACCGCCATTATTCTGCATAGCGGAAAACAGCGCAAAGAAACACACGAATTTTACAGAAACCTGGATTATGATGATACCGGCCTCCGCTTCATCAAGGTTATGTTATAAACCAAAGCTCCAGCACCCGTTTAAATCTCCTGATCTGCAACACGTAAAACCCGGCTGCCTCAATTGGACAGCCGGGTTTTTTTCCGTTCAGTTGTTGACCCCTTTTTCATGCCTATCTTTATGTTTTCCCCGGTTGTTTCTCCGAATCATTTTTGTCTTGGTCTTACTTCAGGTTTACCCATACGCTTTTTACTTCAGTATAGTTATTCAACGCATAAGATCCCATTTCACGGCCCATACCGGACTGCTTGTATCCTCCGAATGGAGAAGCTGCATCGAAAGCATTGTAGCAGTTGATCCAAACCGT
Organism: Fictibacillus fluitans; assembly: GCF_030418125.1. Classification (GTDB taxonomy): domain Bacteria; phylum Bacillota; class Bacilli; order Bacillales; family Fictibacillaceae; genus Fictibacillus_C; species Fictibacillus_C fluitans. The sequence goes on from NZ_JAUHTR010000016.1 coordinate 38,254, forward strand.
ACCTGCCTTCAGGTTGTTGGACACATAGTGAGCTGTTTTGAGGTTTTCTGTCCAAAGACCTGCAGCAAGTCCATATTCTGAACGGTTCGCACGCTCGATCACTTCATCAAGATCGTCAAACGGCATTGCCGCCACAACCGGTCCGAAGATTTCCTCTTTTGCAATGGTCATCTTGTCATCAACGTCTGCAAAAATAGTCGGCTCTACGAAGTACCCTTGCTCAAACGGTCTGGAACCTCCAGTCAGCAGCTCCGCTCCCTCATCCTTACCCTTGGAGATATAGCTCATGACGCGGTTGTGCTGCTCTTCAGAAACGAGCGGTCCCATCGTAGTATCCGGGTCAAGACCTGGTCCCTGCTTGATGCTTTTCGCGTGGGATACCATGTCAGCCATAACATTATCGAACGCTTTCTTCTGCACGAACAAGCGGGAGCCTGCGCAGCAAACTTGTCCCTGGTTGAACATGATACCGCTCAAAGCACCAGGAATGGCACGCGTCATATCTGCATCCGGAAGGATAATGTTCGGTGATTTTCCTCCGAGCTCCAGCGTTACACGTTTTAAAGAGTCCGCTGCATTTCTCATGATCATTTTACCGACTTCAGTAGAACCGGTAAACGCGATTTTGTTGACATCCTGATGGTCGACAAGTGCTGCGCCTGTTTCTCCGGCACCTGTTACCACGTTAAGTACACCCTCAGGGAATCCGGCTTCCTGAGCGAGCTTCGCAAGATAAAGAGCGGACAGAGGTGTCTGTTCAGCCGGTTTTAATACAACCGTACAACCTGTCGCAAGAGCTGCACCCAGTTTCCATGCCGCCATCAAAAGCGGGAAGTTCCAAGGGATGATCTGGCCAACGACGCCCACCGGCTCGTGGCGTGTATAGTTGAAGAAGCTTCCCGCTACAGGAATGGTTTGTCCGACGATTTTAGTCGCCCATCCTGCATAATAACGGAAATGCTCGATTGCCAAAGGCACATCGCCGTTTATGGTTTCACGGATTGGCTTTCCGTTGTCCAGCGTATCGAGCTGTGCGAGCTCTTCTTTATTTTCTTCCATTAATTCTGCAAGTTTATAAATTAAATAGCTGCGCTTCGCCGCACTCATTTTTGACCAATACCCACTGTCAAAAGCTTTACGTGCTGCTTGCACCGCAAGATCGATATCTTCTTTTCCGCCTTCTGCAACAAGCGCCAAAACCTCTCCTGTTGAAGGATTCAGAGTTTCAAACGTTTTTCCTGATTTCGCTTCTACCCATTCTCCATTGATGAAAAACTTCTTTGTTCCGTTTAGGAATTCGGCCACCTTCGGCTTCAGATTCAGGTTAACAGTTTTTTCCATTTTAATCCTCCTCATATCCTTGTTCCTTACCTTATATTTGTTCGACAAGGTTTTTGAAAACCCTTTCAAAAAATGTCGTATTTTTGTTTTGTAATATAAATGAAATATTCTGGAATTTAGAGCATAAAAAAAAAGCCCCTGTATGGAGCTTACTTGTTAGTATAATCCCACTCTCAGCTGCTTTCTGAATACCTCTTTAATCATATACGGCACTCCCAGCTGGTCGTTGGTCCGTGTAATCCAGTTCGCAGCGTGCTTCACGTCCTCAGGCGCATTTCCCATGGCTACGCCCAGTCCTGCCATCTCAATCATTTCACGGTCATTATGCGAATCACCCACCGCCACCATTTCCTCAGGGGCAATATCAAGCTTCAACCCAAGCATCCTCAATGCATTCGCCTTCGTCACGTTCGGTAATGTAATCTCGAAATTGCATTTGGTGGAAGAGGTGTATTCAAAATTGGAAAAATGGTTTTTCAAATGCTGTTCTGCAGACCGGCGCTCTCTTTCTTCAAAAAATTGCACATCAATTTTGGAAGGCATAATTTCTTTTTCAAGAACATGATGACTTAGGTTTTCCGTAAAAGTTACAGGGTAAAACAATGGATCTCCTGCCCCCATGGTCATTTTGGCAACAAGCTGATTTTTCTGCTGAACCTGGTTCCCTACTGAAAAGCGCTCATGAACCAGCCGGATATGACAATTGTAATTTTCAAGTATGGAAACCACTTTGAGTGTATCTTCTTTAGTAAAATGAGATTCAAAAAAAGGTTCATCCTGATTGGCTGCAATAAAACCGCCATTTTGGCTGATCAGATATCCATCCAGCTTGAGTGCCTTGGCGACTTTTCTGGTTGAAGGAAAATTCCGGCCGGAAGCAAGCGTCACATATACCCCTTTTTTTCTTACATAATCGATTGCTTCCCTTGTTTCCTTATCCATGCGAAAGTTGCTTCTCAACAGGGTCCCATCGATGTCCAGAACCAGCATTCGGTAAATCAAGGCAATCCCCCCTCTGACTGAAAGATAGACTCTCTCTGTCAAACTATATTCCTGATGAAGCCGGGATAGAACAGCTCTTACGAGTGGTTCAAGACCTTTCATGTAATCCTCGCTTCACAAAAAAAAACGCCCTTCTGCAGAAGCAGAAAGGCGTTTCTCAAATTATTGCTGGTTTTCTTCCGCCATAGGACCGTAAAGCTCTTCAAGCGGCTTTGTGATGATTTTGTTCAAATCAGAAATGGTCACGCTCATGCGCTGCTCGGTGTTCATCAATGTGCTGATGATCTCGTTTTGCTGCACAGCCTGGAATAAAGCCTGAGCCTTTTCCACTTCTTCCTGTGTGATTTGCTCGCCGGACATCTGTTTTTGCTGAAGGCCCATTTGAATCGTGCGGAACTCGTCAAACATTTTTTTAGATTCCGGATCCGCATTCACCTTCGCGTAGCTATCCTTCAAGGTTTGAAAATCCTCACTGTTGCGCAAGGCTTGTTCAAGATCGTAAGCTAAATCATAAAGATTAGACATAATTTAATTTCCTCCTCATACTCTAAATGTCTCTACCACTATAACAGACCTTAGAGCAAGGTCAAAACCAAAGCCTGGAACAAGGCGATAATCCCTCCGAGCAATGCGCCCAGCCAGGTGATCATGGTAAGTTCCTTTTTGGCGACATCAATGATAATTTGCTCAAGCCGCTCAAGCGAAAACGTTTCTACCTGTTCCTCCACGATTTTCGCAATCTGCAGTTTGTCCAAAATCATGGCTAAACGGTCGTTTATCGATTTCATGAACAAGTCCACAATCCTTGGGATGAAGCGTTCCAGAACGGCTTCCTTGTATTGTTCAGGAACGCCTTCAAGCGGCTGATGCAAAAGGTTGCCAATGGGGAGCTGGGAAACGATTCGGGCAGCTCCTGGTTCAACCCATGTTTCCGCATTCAGCATGTCCTGAAGGTCCCCTGCCTTGTGCTGCAGGGCAGACTTCCACTCCTGCCGAATCAACTTTTCTATCGTTTCCTTCGTTTGCGGCTGTTTTAACAGCTTGATCATTTCCGGCTGAATCTTATCTACCAGTTTCACATTTCCAAAAAACATTGAAAGCATATTTAACAGCATGCCTCTTTCTGCCAAAAACGCATCGATCCCTTTGGATACGGTCTCTTTACCATCCTTGCTTTCAAGAAACGCGATGCCTTTATCGATAATAAATTGGGCAGCTGCGCCAATTTTACCGTCCACCGCAGCCGTCATGCTTAAAGGAAGGAGTTCGCTCAATGTCTGCTCCTTTACCTCATTCAGGATAGCGTTCAGCTTGTCCTGAACTAAGGCAGTTGCTTTTTCGGCAATAACAGCCTCAGCATTCGAAACATTCATTTGTTCTTCCAAAAACCGCTGAAGCGTAATGTCACTTTCAAGAAAACCTCTTGCTTCTGTTTTTACAAGTGAAGTAATTTCCTCAATAAAAACAGGATCCGTGACCTTGCTTTGTATGCCTTCAGCTGTTAACAGATGGTTCTTGACCGTTTCCCCCATCTTTATGGCCAAATCATGCCTTCGCTTGGGAATCAGTCCCGGTGTAAATGGCACTTGATACTTTCCAATTTTCCAAGGTTTATAAGGGCGGAACAGCATCCGGATGGCGACTAGATTGGTTAATCCGCCGATTAACGCTCCAACCACAACCAAAAATACGATCTTCATCCAAGTATCCATAGTTATTCTCCTAGTTTAAACACTATTTTCGTGCTGCTTTCATAGTATACGATATGGGCATCAGCCTAATCAAACAAGAGTACCATTTTAAAACGACAACAAGGAGCGAAAGAAATGACGGTTCTCCCTCTACACCCCTGCCCGATTGAAAAGGCTGTACTCTTTCTGCCCGGCCGGCTGCATTTGGATACCGGTGAACGGGTTACCCTGTCCTTCGGTTCGGCCACGGTGACATGCACCGCAATTGCACATTCCAGAGACGAGCTCCGCCTTTCTTCATCCCTCTGGACTGCCCTGAAAATTCCTTTTGCATCCAGGGTTCATCTACATATTCACGGCTCCTCAATCGCAATCGGTCCTTTGGCTGGTATTTTCACATCTCATGTTGGTTACTCACCCATACGCCCTGCCGGGGAGCATTCTTCCTTTTTTGGTAAGCTGCTGTCTGCAGCCAGGCCAGTTGGTTCCTACTACTTTCTGTTTGGGCCCAGTCAAATCGATCCACAACATCAGACCATACAGGGCTACTTTCATGATGGAAGCAGGTGGAACAAGCATGTAGTCCCGCTTCCATCTGTCATTTACAACCAGCTTCCAACCAGGAAAACCGAAAACAGTCCCTCCTGTCAGAAAGCGCTTGATCTTTTTCAAAACGAGTGGAAGATTCCCGTGTTTAACCCTTCTTTTTTTAACAAACAGGAGATTTTCGAGTTGTTGTCCGGGGATGTTGAAACAGCGCATTATCTGCCCTTAACTCTCAGCAATTCAGATGTTGATGGAATTGAGCAGATGCTGAACACTTACCCAATGATTTTCATTAAACCCGTAAACGGAAGCTTTGGCCGCGGCATTAATGCAGTAAGCAAAGTGAAAACCGGGCACTATCTTTGCAGGTTTCAGGAAGGCCCCAGGCTCCTCTCCCTGCAATTTGACCGTTTAACGGATCTGCTTCATTCAAGGAAGCTTCTTCCTCAAAAAGAAAAGGTACTTGTACAGCAAGGAATTGACTTGATTACCATCGGCCCGTCACCTGTTGATTTCAGGATACATTCCAATAAAAACCGTGATGGCCAGTGGGAGATCAGTGCGATCGCCGCAAAAATCGCAGGACCTCAGGCGCTGACGACCCACCTGTCATATGGAGGGGAAGCAAAACCGGCAGAAGATGTAATTAAGCTTGCCGGGCTGCCATCTCCATTAATCAAGGAGCTCAAAGAGGCAGCTCTGAAACTCAGCAAAAAAATTGATGCGAAAACAGAAGGGAACATAGGCGAAATCGGATTTGATCTGGGGATCGACAAGCAGGGACGTATTTGGCTGATCGAAGCAAATTCACGGCCGGGAAAAAGCCTGTTTTCTCATTCCTTATTTCGAAAAGAAGACTATGTAACGCGGAGGCTCCCCCTTCAGTATTCGATATACCTTGCTGAACAATCGTTTCTTTCCAAACCGGCGGCTCTCCCCCTCCACTCCAATTAACTAACCAATGTCCTTTCCCTTCTTTTTGTTAGAACACCATTTGCACTGGTATACTAGGATGAGAATATGAAAAGGAGTTTTTGGCATGCTATCGAAACTTCAACAGCATTATGGCAACCATTTTTCCTTGCACACCGCTGAGCATCCGGAAAAGTATTACTGGTTTGCAGACCAGGCAGGCGTTACGTTCGGCATAGCCAAATCAGCAGTTGCTTCGAGTGAATTGGATCTGCTTCATTCCTTGTTTACAGAAGCACAAACGGATACCCGCCTTTCGGAACAGCAAATTTTTTGGAAAAACGTTATTTCAGGGAGCCTTCAGGGCGAGCACCCGCAAGTCCGCTACCGCTTTATTCATTTTTTCTTAAAAGACGACCTCAGTGACCAGGATTCCTTTCTTGAAGCTGTTTCGGGTATCTTCCCCGATGAAGTGACAGTGCTTTTTATGTCCGGCCATCACGGAGTGCTGATCGAACCCAAAACCAATGAAACCGAAGAACTGCCGTATGATCAGGTAAAGTCGGTTCTCACCGCTGATTTTTATACCGACCTCGATTTGTTTATCGGCATGTGGATGGATAACTATGAAGAGGGGGAAGAACAGTTCCGGATGGAGCGTGAAACATTTTCCTCCATCCGTCCCTATCTCCCTCCTCAGGAAGTATATTTCAGAGAAGATTTGATTCCCTACCTGCTTCTCATTCATCTGGACAAGTCTGCCAGTCATTTCATTTCCAGTCTCATCCCGGATGAATTATATAAAGACCGTGATTTGATTTACAGCATTAAAATCTTTCTGGAATGCAACATGAATCTTTCCATGGCAGCCAAAAAATTGTATATCCACCGCAACAGCCTGCAATACAGGGTAGATAAATTCATCGAAAAAACAGGAATAGACGTGAAACAGTTTAAACAGGCGGTCGCTGTTTACCATGCATTGATCAGCCGTGAAACAGCAATAAGTTAGACCGTTTGTGCACAGTGCACAAAAAACTGCCTGAAAATTTTGGACATGCCTCCAATATACGAAAGCCCTTACATCCGCTACAATTAAGGCAATCAGCAAAGGTCTTTCTTTTGCAAAAACCAAGGGGGCAATACAATGGCAGGAATTAAACTTCAAAAAATCGTAAAACGCTACGACAATAAAGTAACCGCAGTACATGACTTTAACCTAGATATTAAGGACAAAGAATTTATTGTATTTGTTGGTCCCTCCGGCTGTGGTAAATCAACAACTCTTCGTATGATTGCCGGCCTTGAAGATATTTCTGAGGGAGATCTTGTCATCGGAGACCGCGTAGTCAACGATGTTGCCCCAAAAGACCGTGACATCGCGATGGTTTTCCAGAACTATGCGCTTTATCCTCATATGAACGTTTATGATAATATGGCATTCGGCTTAAAGCTTCGTAAATTCAGCAAAGAAGAAATTGAAAAACGTGTAAAAGAAGCGGCTCGTATCCTCGGCCTTGAACAATACCTTGACCGTAAACCGAAAGCTCTTTCCGGCGGTCAGCGCCAAAGGGTGGCGCTCGGACGTGCAATTGTCCGTGATGCACAGGTTTTCTTAATGGATGAGCCATTATCCAACCTGGATGCGAAACTTCGTGTACAGATGCGCGCTGAGATCACCAAGCTTCACCAGCGTCTGCAAACAACAACCATCTATGTAACGCATGACCAAACTGAGGCTATGACAATGGCTACTCGAATCGTTGTTATGAAGGATGGACACATCCAGCAGGTTGGTTCACCTAAGGAAGTATACGATACACCTGAAAACATGTTTGTCGGCGGATTTATCGGAAGCCCGGCCATGAACTTTATCAGTGGAAAAATTGAAGACGGCTTTTTTGTAATCAACAATGATGTCCGCGTGGCAATTCCTGGAGGCAAAATGAAAACCCTCCGTGACCAGGGCTACCTTAATAAGGAAGTAACACTTGGGATTCGTCCGGAAGATCTTCATGATGAGCCAGTATTCATCGAGTCTTCTGCCAACACAAAAATTAATGCCCGCATCGACGTAGCAGAGCTTATGGGAGCTGAGACTTTCCTATATTCCACAATTGCCGGCCAGGACTTCATCGCACGTGTGGACTCCCGCACTGACGTTCGAAATGGCCAGAATATTGATCTTGCTTTAGATATGAACAAATGTCATTTCTTCGATAACGACTCTGAATTACGCATTCACTAAGCAAAAAACATTAATGACATTCGGATCTCCAGCAGGAAGAAGGCTTGCCTTCTCCCTGTTGGAGATTTTTTATTTTTTTGGGTAAATCGTGTGGAAAACAGTTTGGATTAGGGAATAATGTTTTAACATTGACAATTCCTTTTTTTATTGTTTAAATTACAAAGTAATTCTGATGCGTTTTATCGGATTTGATCTTAAAAAATCATCCATTATGGATAAATTACGGAGGTACTCTCACATGAAAAAACTATGGGCCATTCTCATGGTTTCCGTTATGCTAGCAGGAATTTTGTCAGCTTGCGGCAATAATAACGGCGGCAGCGGGTCTAAGAAAAAAGAACTGACGATCGGAACGGAAGCTACATACCCTCCCTTCTCCTATCGTGATAAGAAAACAAACGAAGTAACCGGCTACGATGTTGAAGTAGCAAAAGAAGTTGCGAAACGTCTTGATATGAAGCCGAAAGTCGTACCTACAGAATGGAAGAACATGTTCACTTCACTTGGCAGCCGTTTTGATATGGTAGCCAATCAGGTTACGATTACACCCGAACGCAAAGCACAATATGTCTTCTCCACTCCTTACACGGTTTCCGGTGGACAAGTCATCGTAAACAAGAGCAACAAGGACATTAAAGGAATCAAGGACCTGAAAGGCAAAGTGGTCGGAACCACTCAAGGAAGCAACTATTCCAAGGAAGCTGAAAAAGCCGGGGCAAAGATTAAGTATTATAAAGGCATTGCACAAGTATTATCCGATTTGGACGTAAACCGGGTTGATGCCGCAATGAATGATGAACTGTTCATTTTAAAAGAACTGAAAGACACAAAATACAATGTAAAAGCAGTAGGCAAACCGTTCAACGAGAATAAAATGGCCTTTGCCTTCAAGAAAGATAACAAAGACTTGGCGAAAAAAGTGGACAAGGCTCTTGCTGACATGAAGAAGGACGGTACGCTTGCCAAGATTTCTAAAAAGTACTTTGGAGCGGATGTAAGTGAGTAGTTCGCTCCAGTACATGGTGGACTCCCTCCCGTTTTTACTGGAGGGAGCCAAACTCACCGTTCTCCTTAGCCTGGGGTCCATTATCGGCTCATTAATTTTTGGGCTGGTCATTGCGTTATGCCGAATGTCAAACAACAGAATCCTTTCCCGCATTGCAAGAATCTATATTTCTTTTTTCAGGGGAACTCCTCTTCTTATTCAATTATTGATTTGGTATAACGGTTTTACGTTTGCTATTACTCCTGAAGGATGGCAGGCAGCACTTGTGGGATTAATCCTTCACTTCAGCGCCTATATCGCAGAATCTTATCGCGGAGCCATTCAGTCTATACCCAATGGCCAATGGGAAGCATCCTATTCACTGGGCATGAATTACTATCAGACATTCCGGGAGGTTATCCTTCCTCAGGCATGGCGTATCGCCATTCCGTCGATCTGGAATTCACTGATTGACGTTGCCAAGTCCTCATCACTTGCATCCGTCATTACCGTACCAGAACTTACTTCTATTGCCGATCAGCGGAGTGCATCAAGTTTGATTGTCCTGCCGATTCTGCTGGAAGCCGCACTTATTTATTGGGGGCTATCTACCCTGCTTGAATTGAGCCGTGAACGTCTCGAACGCCGGCTGCGCATTATTAAATAAAATCACCAGCTACCCATTAAGCTGGTGATTTTTTTATGCCCATTCCGATATAAAAACGACAATTTCCTGCCGGCATATATTGCAATAATAAACATGAGGGCACTGCGATTCTTTAAAATCTTCCGGATACCCATCCTCAAGCTTCACACCATCTGAATCCACGTAAGGGCTGTAATCATCAAAATAATCGCTCAGCTTTCCCTGGTCCTCTCCCTTATTGCCGCAGTCAGGGCAATGAAAAGTGACAGTATGTAATTGGTTGCAGAGCGGACACATGCTCATAAGCGTTTCCTCTTTCCAAATGAGGTATTGAAAAAGGGGCGGATCGCTCCACCCCTTTACAGCCATGATTATAGAGTTATCGAGCTGATCCGCTGATTTGTTGTTGAGCCATTGCTACAAGACGTTTAGTGATTTCTCCACCTACAGATCCGTTAGCACGAGCAGTAGTATCAGCACCTAATTGAACACCAAATTCAGAAGCGATTTCGTACTTCATTTGATCAAGAGCTTGTTGAGCACCAGCAACTACTAGTTGATTTGAGCTATTGTTGTTTGCCATTGATATCACCTCCTTGAATCATATTGTGCTTCAACAAAATCAAGATATACGCAGCCTCTCTTTCCAAATAATGTTCTGTTTTCTTTCCATTTCCTTTCTTTGCTGCATTCTCTAAAATGGATTGGCATATCTTCTTGTGAAGTGCTGTAATTTCCGTCCCGCTCTGATAAAGTGAAGAGGAAAATCAACTTTACTTCAATCAGCAATTGGGTTACATTTTAAAATGTATAATTTTTCCACAAAAAAAGAGATGGGGTGAAACATTGAATGATCAATGGTTAGAAAAAGAGGGAAAAAAATGGGTTGAAGAAAGCATTATCAGCGAAGATCAATACCGGTTGATCCTGGCAAAGTATGAGGATAATCATTCACAGAGAGGCATCGGTCTTATTCCAATTTTCGCAAGCATATTGATCGGCCTTGGTATCTTGTCCTTTATTGCAGCGAATTGGGGCGGCATTACTCCACCTTTCAGGCTGGCATTGCTGATCGCCGTTTTATGTATCTGTTACGGACTTGGCCACACCTTTCTTCAAAAAGGCAAGCAAGCTCTTGGGCATTCATTTATTGCTCTTGGCATAGCCTCCTTTGGTGCATCGTTGATTCTTTTGGGGCAAACGTATCACTTTGTTTCGTACGATGCACGCACCTTTATTATCTGGTCTTTGCCCGCCCTTATCTATCTGTACTTCCTAAAGGGAAGGCTGCTGTTTTTCCTTACCTTTGCCATCTTAACCGGGGGACAAATTTATACCCTGACTGAATTTTCAAGCTACAGTTATCTGCTCTTGATTTTGTTCGGGCTTGGGCTGGGGTGGTTCGCCCTGAATGAAAAGAACCGGTTATTTACCCGCTTCTTTGCCGCGGGGTTCGTTCTGCATCTCGTTTTCCTGGCAGGGACCCTTAATGAAAATTGGCTGTGGCTGGTTGTTATTCTTCTCGGGGTATACAGTTTGTCGGAATGGCTTGAGTCAATACTTCGCTCTTCCCTTAAATTTTTTGCTTCAGCTGCCGCGTTTGGCGTGAACCTGGTGCTGTATTTTTCATTAACAAACGCACCGCCAGAAACCATGGAGTACCCGGAACCACTCTGGTTTTTGATTGTTTTTATTCTCTTGGCTGCTTTCCTCATTTATTCAAGAATGAAAGCAGGCACCTTGAGCGCTGTGTTAAAAAGCGGCATTTTATTTATCCCATGGTTTTACCTGGCCACATTCACCGGGAATGTGGCAGTGGGAATTCTTTATTTAATCGTCGCTTTCTTATTTTCCGGATTGCTGCTATCGGAAGGATACCGGACAGAACAACGGTATCAGATCAATTGGGGCATCATATTATTTCTGCTTGTCACTTTTATTGCCTACATTAATCTCGCCTGGTCGTTTATGCCAAAATCTCTTTTCTTCCTGATTGGCGGCATCCTTCTGTTTGCTCTATACTTCTTTTTGCAGAAAAAGAAAAAAGATGTTTTAGAGGAAGGGGGAATTCATCATGAAAAAAAATAAATGGTGGATTGCCTTAATTCTGCTTCAGGTCCTCGTTCTCTTTGGAGTAGCCGGAAGCTATTATGGAGTTAATTATTTTGGCAAGGAGATCCAGCTGAAGACAAAGCCCGTAGACCCATCGGATGTTTTTTCCGGGGACTACGTGTCCTTGAATTATGAAATCAGTGATGCTCCAGACTCCCTTTGGAAAGGAAAGCCCATTAAAGAACCAACACCCGTGTATGTGGTTCTTGCTCCGGAAAACGGAATGTATCACATTAAAAAATTAACGAATGGTTCTCCTGACGTATCAGGCAGCCAGGTTTACTTGAAAGCAAAGGCCACCCCCTCGATGATCGGGATGCTTCATTTAGAATATGGTCTTGAGCGGTTTTATGTGGAAGAAAATACTGGAAAGAAATTTGAAAAACCAGGACAGAAGTTCTCTGTTTCTGTTAAAGTCGCTCCCTGGGGCAAAGGAGTCATCCAGGAAATCATGCCTGAAACAACAAAATAAGCCAGTTTCTGCCGTTAACTTTACCCTTTAATCTCTAATCCAATGGGTTTATTCTTGTGCAATAGGGGTAAATTGTTAATGAGGTGACCCAAATGAGCGAAATGAAAATCATTGATATCAAAAATACAATAAACGACTGGGCCGAACATCAGATTACCATTCGAAAAGAAGAAAATGAAGATTTGGATCAAATCAGCATCCAGCTGGAAAAGGCCACCTTTGAACAGCGGGATTCAGTTGATGACTACATTTCAGACAATGTCATGTTCCTTCATGGGAGGGCGTACAGTACTGAAGACGGTGAAGCAACCGAACTTCCTTCTGTCTTGTATGAAGTGCCACTGGATGGCATTGAGGAAATCAATGTTGATCAAAGCATCATAACGTTTAAAACAAGCCGAGGGCAATACGCCATCATGAAATCTTAAAAGAACCCGCAGAGGGTTCTTTTTTTGCTTTTTTGCCATATAAGTTGTAGAATAGTTTAAAATATTCTAACAACGGGTATTTCTTTTTCAAAACTGATTTTCTTCACATTAAACTAGGAGGGTATGCATGCATCCTGATTGGAAAAAGAAAATCGTGCTCGGCGGTATGTCCACATCCTTGGGTGGTCCATCCACTTCCACCGAAACTGCTGTCCCGGAACATGAAGTAAAGCTCATGGAATCAGAAAAAGCAGCAACTGAACAAAAAGCAGCACAATAGATACAATAAAAGGGAGCCGCCGATGGCTCCCTTTTGTGTTATACGGCTTTACTTGTCTGCTGTCCCTGCTGTATTTGATACATCTGATAATAGCGGCCGCCTTCTTTCATCAGGGACTGGTGAGTTCCCCGCTCCATAATTTTGCCGCGGTCGAGAACCAGAATCTGATCGGCGTTTTTTATCGTGGACAGCCGGTGTGCAATAATAAAGGTCGTTCTCCCCTGCTTGAGCACGTCAAGCGCATTTTGGATAATGGCTTCTGTTTCGGTATCAATGCTGGCTGTTGCTTCATCCAAAATTAAAATCGCCGGATTAAAGGCTAGCGCTCTGGCAAAAGACAGCAGCTGCCGCTGGCCCGCAGAAAGGGTGCTCCCCTTTTCGATAACCGGTTCATCCAGGCCGCCGGGAAGGTTTTGTACAAATGGCATGGCCCCTACATCGGTGAGTGCTTTTTCCACCATTTCTCTCGTGATGGAAGGGTCATCAAGGCTGATATTTGACGCAATTGTGCCGCTGAACAAAAATGGATCCTGCAGAACAATGCCCATGTGCTCACGCAAAACCTGCTTGGGCATTGCCATGATATCCTTGTTATCAATGAGTATCTTTCCCTGCTTAATATCATAAAAACGAAACAGCAAATTCATGATTGAACTTTTTCCGGAACCGGTATGTCCGACAAGCGCCAGGGTTTCTCCTTGCTTTGCTTCAAAGGAGATATGGTTCAGCACATTTTCACCCTCATTATAAGCGAAGCTTACATCCCTGAATGAGACATTCCCTTCATAGCGGGGCGTCTTTCTCACGTCCACATCCATTCCTGACTCATCAAGAAGAACAAACACGCGCTCTGCCGACACAAGCGCCTGCTCCAGCTGTGCCAGCTGATTCACCATCCCGGTAATAGGCTGAAACAGCCGGTTCAAATAATCCACAAAAGCATACAGGACACCAACGGAAATCAAGGCATCCGCTTTTAAAGAAGCTCCCCCGAAATACCAGATGAGTGCCACGAACGCCAGGTTCCTGAGGACACTTACAAGATTATGCGACGTCAGGCCGTTTAAGCTCAGCAGCTTGTTTTGGTAAGAGAAATACGTTTGATTCATGTCCTCGAATTCTTTCACCGTCTCTTTTTGACGCCTGAACGCCTGGATGATCGGCATTCCCTGAATGGATTCATTCACCATACCGTTAATGTCACTTAAAGTGGAACGGATAATATGGTTATACTTGGACGCAACTTTTCTGTACAGCTTGATCCATACAAGGAGAATAGGAACCAAAACCATAGTAATCATGGCGAGGCGGGCATCCAGGATAAAAAGAGCTGTGAAGATTCCCGCCATATAGATGATTCCCGTGAAAAAGTTGGACAGTACATTTACAAACAATTCTTTGATTGCTTCTGTATCGTTCGTTACCCTGGACACTATTTTCCCTGCAGGCTGATTGTCAAAATACGTAATCGGCACCCTCTGGATCTGGGAGAAAACATCCTGACGCAGTTTTTTGATCACAAGGTTGGACGAGCTTTGCAGCATATAATGCTGCCCATACTGAAAGATACTCGCAATCAGAAGCAGAACAAAATAAAAACCGGTCAGTTTGATGAGTCCGCTTATCTCAGGCTTGTAGAAATCAAAAAGCTTATTATTTATTATAGGTATTGCCGGGTATTCTTTTGTAACACCTTTATTATTAACGGTGATTTTATTTTTGCTGTAGCTCTTCTCGCCTTCAATAGCGGCAGGCTGCGGAATGAAATAATATGTTCTTCCGATCTGGGTGATCCTGACTTGCCTGCCCTTGCTTTCACCCGGCAGCAGCCGGTCTTCCCTCTTATAATGCCTGCCCTGAAAAGCTACCGCGTTTTCTGAACCGGCTCCCGTTTCAAACCATGGCTTTTCGATACCCAAAATGTGTACATCTATCATCCGCTTCGCTATAAAGGGACCCGTAAGCTCTGCCGATACCGCAAGGGCCAGCAGAAGAAGCCCAATCATAAAGCTCTTTTTATAAATCAAGGCATATTGATACAATCGTTTTCCAGGCTTCACTTTTTTACACCGCCCTTTCATCGAGGCGCTCTTCAACTTTTTGCCGCTCATACTGTTCGCTGTACCAGCCGCCGTGCTCAAGAAGTTCATTATGTGTTCCCTCTTCGGCAATCTCTCCATCATCCATTACAATGATCTGGTCCGCGTGCTCAACCGCCGATAACCGGTGAGTCGTGATCAATGTTGTTTTCCCGGCTCTTTCTCTTCTTATGTTTGAGATGATGGCTGCTTCCGTTTTTGCATCGACCGCTGAAAGGGCATCATCCAGCAGGAGGATCTCGGGATCGATCAACAGGGCCCTGGCAATGGAAACCCGCTGTTTTTGTCCGCCGGACAGTGCGACGCCCTTTTCCCCTACCAGCGTATTAAGTCCATGCGGCAAATACCTCACATCCTGATCAAAAGCTGCCATTTTAAGAGCATGCTCAAGCTCCTTATCCGTTCCCGCGCTGTTTCCAAACAGTACATTCTCTCGAATTGTTTTTGAAAAAAGGGTGGCTTCCTGCGGAACATAGCCGATCCATCCCTGGATATCCTCCAGGGCAAGCTGCGCCAGATCTTTATCCGAGATGCTGATGGTTCCCTCACCTAGCGGATACTCACGAAGGAACTGCTTGAGCAGCGTGGTTTTGCCGCTGCCTGTTCGTCCGACAATCCCAAGTGTCTGGCCTTTTTTCACGCTTACATGAATTCCTTTTAAGTTATCCGTTTCTGATGATGGATAACGGAACGATACATTACGAAATTCAATGGTGCCCGGCAGGTTCAGCTTTACCGGATGAGGAGGGCTTTTTACATCCGGTTCATAGGCCAGTGTTTCGTTCACCCGGTCCAATGACGCATTTCCCCGCTGCATGACATTGATTAGTTCGCCGACCGCAAACATCGGCCATATCAGCATTCCGAGATACACGTTGAAGGAAACAAGCTGTCCAAGAGTGATCGTATTGTGAAAAACAAGATAGGCGCCATATCCCAACCCAATCAAATAGCTGATTCCTACCAGCACTTTAATGGTCGGCTCAAATAACGCATCCACCCTGGCGACCGCCACGTTTTTCCCGTAGACATCATCCGTGAGCGTTTCAAAACGTGCCATGTCTGCCTGCTCCTTAACATAAGCACGGATTACCCTTACTCCCGAAATACTCTCAAGCACCTGATCATTCATATCTCCAAAGGCATCCTGTGCCTGCAGAAACCGTTCATGCACCTTCTTTCCGTACAGGCTCATGGCAATGGCCATGATTGGCAGTGGAATGACCGCGGCAAGCGTCAGTTTCCAGCTGATAAACAGCCCCATGGTAGACAAAATGACGAGCATGAATATACTCGAGTCCACAAGTGTGAGAATCCCGAATCCTGCAGTAACTGAAATGGCCTTTAAATCGTTGGTCGCCCTGGCCATAAGATCACCCGTCTTGTTTTTTTCATAAAACGAGGGAGTCATCTTTAAGAGGTGCCTCATGAATTTGGAGCGGAGGATCCGTTCCACAACAAATGCCCCGCCAAATAACTGATACATCATGAAGTACGTTAAGATATAAGTAATGATCAATAAGCCTGTGTACATTAAAATCGTTTGGATCAATGTTTCTTTAGTCAATTTACCCAGATTAATGGCATCGATCGAATTGCCCACTATTTTTGGAGGGATAACCTCCAGAATGCCAACCAAAATCAAAAGAACAACCGCTACCGTATAGCGCTTCCAATGCTCTTTAAAGAACCAGCTTAATTTGCTTAAAACTGAAAACATTGTTCCACTCCTCCCATCTTGCAGCCGCTGCTGCGAAAGCTACCCCGAGCCCAAAGAAAGCCCCCACTTCAATCTCACCATAATTAATAATCTCATCCTGCATCTCTCCTTTAGAAGAATGATAAATTTAACCCAAAAACAAAAAAGCATACCGCCTCAGGGAGGCGATATGCTAAAAATAGAGACACGTCACGTCACAAAGGAAAAAGTGCGGCCGTGTGCCTTCAGGTTATGCGTAGTTACGGAATGGCCGGTCACCATATAAAATTGAAAAAGATCTGCTTGTTAAACCGTGTAAACGAATCATAGTCTTTTTCATGACACAACCATCCTTTCAATAAATTGTAATTTCTTTTAACCTCAGTAATGTTATCATTATTATGACTAAATTGTCAATATCGAATATTGTATATTTTCTAACAATTATTAAATATAAAAAGTTCGCCAGAGACGAACTTTTTACTCATTAAAAATTAAATTGACGGTTTAAATTGGCCATTTCAATGGCAGAAGCTGCTGCTTCCCAGCCCTTGTTTCCAGCTTTTGTGCCTGCACGTTCAATGGCCTGCTCGATGGAATCAGTGGTCAAAACCCCAAATATTACTGGGATGCCTGACTGAAGTGAAGCGGTTGAGACACCTTTTGCCGCTTCGTTGCACACATAATCAAAGTGAGGTGTTGATCCGCGAATAACTGTTCCAAGCGTAATCACTGCATCGTATTTTCCGGAATCAGCCATTTTTTTTGCGATCAAAGGAATTTCAAACGCTCCCGGCACCCACGCCACATCCACACTCTCTTCTTCCACACCATGGCGCTTCAATGCGTCCTGTGCGCCGCCAAGCAGCTTGTTTGTAATAAATTCATTGAACCGGCCTACCACGATCCCTACTTTTAGTCCTGTTCCGATTAAGTTTCCTTCAAAAATGTTTCCCATTGCGTGCTTCCTCCTCTGTTAGAACTGCAGCAAGTGCCCCAGTTTCATCTTCTTTGTTTTTAGATAGTTTTCATTGTCTTTATTTGCCGGCATTTGAATCGGCACCCGCTCAACCACCTCAAGATCGTACCCTTTCAGCCCGGTTATTTTACGCGGGTTGTTGGTTAAAAGACGCATTTTCTTGATGCCGAGCTCCTTTAAGATCTGAGCTCCGATGCCATAGTTTCGAAGATCTGGCGCAAAGCCGAGCTTTTCATTGGCTTCCACGGTGTCCAGTCCTTCTTCCTGAAGCTTATAGGCGCGCATCTTATTCAACAGTCCGATTCCACGGCCTTCCTGCCTCATATAGAGCAATACACCTGAACCGGCTTCTTCGATTTGCTGAAGTGCCGCATGAAGCTGCGGACCGCAGTCACAGCGGTGTGAGCCGAATACATCACCTGTCAGGCATTCAGAATGCACTCTTACAAGCACCGGCTTTTCCGGATCGATTTTCCCCTTGATAAGTGCCACGTGTTCTTTATCGTCAATAAGGTTGGAGAACCCGATTGCTGTGAAATCCCCAAAATCCGTGGGCAATTTAATTTCGACTTCTTTTTTGACCATTTTTTCTTTGCGGTTGCGGTATTGAATGAGGTCTTTAATGGTGATGAATTTCAAGTCATGCTCCAGTGCCAGTTTTTGCAGCTGCGGCACCCTTGCCATCGTTCCATCTGCATTCATGATTTCACAAATCATGCCCGCCGGTTTTGCGTCTGCCAGCAAAGCCAGATCAACGGCGGCTTCCGTATGTCCTGCCCGTCTCAGCACGCCTCCTTTTTTGGCGATCAAAGGAAAAACATGGCCGGGACGCTTGAAGTCTCCGCCTTTGGATCCTTCTTCAACCATTTTTTGAATGGTGATGGCCCGCTCAGCAGCCGAAATTCCTGTTGTTGTGCTCTCATGGTCAATGCTTATGGTAAAGGCCGTACCGTGGGGATCTGTGTTATTGGTGACCATCGGTGTAAGCTCCAGCTTAGCTGCAAGATTTTCATCAATCGGTGCACAAATCAGCCCTCTTCCGTGAGTTGCCATAAAGTTTACGGTGGCAGGTGTTACTTTTTCAGCAATGGCAACAAAGTCTCCTTCATTTTCCCTGTCCTCATCGTCCACAACAATGACAGGTTTACCATTAATCAAATCCTCAACCGCTTCTTCTATACTGTGAAACATCGATCATCCCTCCTCTGCTTTAAAACCCATGCTCTGCTAAATAGTCCATTGTTATGGCTGATTTTTGTTTTTCTTCTTTTTTGCCTGTAATAAATTTTTCAACATATTTTCCAAGCATGTCGCATTCCACATTCACCGAATCTCCCTTGGTTTTATCGCCCAATACGGTATGAGAAACGGTATGAGGGATCAATGAGACCGTAAATGTATCGTCCGTCAAACCAAAAATGGTCAGGCTTGTTCCGTCCACAGCCACCGAGCCTTTTTGGAGCAGGTAGTTGGACAGACTTTTTGGAACTTTTATATCGTAATAAATGGCATTCTTTTCGGGCCGTTTTTGTACTATTTCACCAGTACCATCAATGTGGCCGCTGACGAAATGCCCTCCAAACCGGCCGCCGGATGACATGGCCCGTTCCAGGTTTACTTTGGAGCCAAACGATAAAAGCTTCAATCCTGTGCTCCGGTAGGTTTCTGGCATAATATCAACGGTAAAGCTTTTCTCGGAAAAAGTGGTCACCGTCAGACAAACACCGTTGACGGAGATGCTGTCCCCCAGCTGAACATCATCAAGAACTTTTGAAGCGGAAATGGTTAAGACAATGGTTTCGTTTCCTTTTTTTATTCCCTCGATTGTACCTAATTCTTCTACGATTCCAGTAAACATTGATTCACCTCCTGCTGTGCTGCTGTTTTAATCAAGGAATGAAAAAAACCCCTGAAAGTCATTACGCTCCAGGGGTTTCTATCTATTGCATTCTGAAAATACTCATCATATCAATAAACAGTAAGTCGAAATAAGCCTTTGGTGTACTTGTAAAAAAGCAGTCCAAAAAAGCATTTCGTCATTCCTTCTCCCATCCAGACTATACTGTCGGCTCTGGAATTTCACCAGATCCACCGTCCGCTTAAAAAAGCATCCGGGTCACGGACTGAGAGGATTATACCTCATCACCGCCGGTTGGGAATTACACCCGACCCCGAAGGAAATATAATATTTAATTACTTGCACAATGTAAGTATAACGTTCTTTACCGCCTGTTACAAATATCAAATCCCGAAACCGGCTTTTTTTACTGCGCTTATTGCCGGTCCAAACCTTTGGATTCAATGAATTCCTTCATGTACGTCCGCTTCGGCTGGCTCATTACTCTTGCCATTTGTGTAGCCCATCCTTCGTCCCGTGTTCCACCCGTACGTTCTCTGTAATACTCAGCGGTCTGCAGTTCAAATTCTTTAAGGATTGGAAGAGCCTTTTCATCTTCAGCATACTGGTTTTTGTGGAAAACTGCTGTCTGAGGCAGCCGCGGCTTTAATCCCGGTGCCGCATCAGGATAGCCGACTGCCATTCCAAACAATGGAACCACATGATCCGGGCAGCGCAGCAGCTCTGAAACCTCCGGTAAATTATTGCGGATGCCTCCGATATAAACGATGCCCAATCCAAGCGATTCTGCTGCCACCGCCACATTCTGGGCCGCAAGTGCCACATCAATCATCCCGACCATGAATCCTTCTTTGGAACTTATGGTATCATCCACATTTTTGCCGGCGATTTGTGCCATCAGCTCATGGCGATGATAATCCAGGCAAAAAACAAAGAAATAGCCATTTTGAGCAACATAGGTTTGATTGCCCGCGAGCTCAGCCAGCTTGTCTTTGATGCTCTGCTCCTCAATGCCTATGATGGAATAAACCTGTTGATAGCTTGATGTGGATGCAGCCTGAGCGCATTGAATAAGTGTTTCCACGGTGTCCTGGCCAATCGGTTCGTCTTTAAACCGGCGAATGGACCTGTGAGATAGAATATTTTTTATCGTTTCGTTCATCCTGCGAAAAACCCCTTCCTTTTGGGTACATCATTATGTTACCTAATCTAGCATAAGATTAATCCAAACGAAAAGCAGAGCGGCTTATGCCGAACATAAAAAAAGTCCCGGGATCTCCCGAGACTCATTTCTATTTAGTGAATTTTTGCTTCTTACATAATTATTTAGTGTTTAATATTGAAGAAGATGATGGATAAACTTTTTGACGGCGTATGTTTTGTATTTTTGCTTTTTCATGATAATTCCTAGGTGCCACGGGATATCCACCTCCTTTATTCTTACCATTTGGATATTTGGATCATTGGCTTTGTTAAACATGGAAACCGGCAAAAAAGAAACACCAAGATTTTCACCCACAAGACCGGTTATGAAATCCCATTGCGAGCTTTTATAGGCAATGGCCGGTTCAAACCCTGCTTGCCGGCAAACCCCCAGCATTCTGCCGTAAAGAGCAAATTCTTCGGTGAAAAAAATGAACGTTTCATCCTGCAGTTCTTTTAACTCGATTTGCTTCCTTCCGGCAAGAGGATGCTGGCTGCTCACCACAAGAGCCATGACATCCTTCATAAAAGGAACCACATCAAATTGCTCTTCATCCACTGGCAGAACGGATACTCCAAGTTCCAGCTGTCCGGCCATTACTTCTTCTTCCACTTTTTTTGCACCGTGTTCATCCAGCTTGATGGCGATTTCAGGATAGCTTTTATGAAAGTCCCCAAGGATCTTTGGAAAATACAACGTGCCTATGACCGGGGGCAAGCCAATGGAGACCTGTCCTTTTTTTAAATTCATCACATCATACAGGGAGGAAGACAAATCCTCCATTGAGTGAAGGATCTGCTGGGCGTGACGGTATACCGCCTGCCCGGCATCTGTTAATTCAATTGTTCTCCCTGAGCGGTCAACCAACTGGACTTCCAGTTCATCTTCGAGTGATTTGACCATTTTGCTTAAAGATGGCTGGGAAAGGAACAGGGTCTGCGCGGCTTTTGTAAAACTTTTCTGCTTCCCGACCTCTACAAAATACTTTAATTGTCTGATATCCATTGCAAGTCCCTTTCATGGCAATATACTGGTCTTTTATTCATTTTACCCATGTAAGAGGCAAAAAAAAGCTGCAGTAAGCAGTCAAACTTCCAACTGCACCGCAGCTATGAATCAAATTAAACGGGAAGACTTTCCAGGTATCCGCGTACATCCTCAGGTGTTTTTGCATTTGCGCTGTGCAGATGAGCCAGCTTTTCTCCGCCTTTGAACAATAACAGGCTCGGAATTCCCATAACCTCATACTTTTCTGCGAGTTCAGGAAATTTGTCTCTGTCAATTTCGTACCAGGCTTTATCCTTATGTTCTTCCATAATTTCTGGAATAAATACTTCAAGACGCCTGCAGTCAGGGCACCATCCTGCTGTAAAGATCATGATTGTTTCCTTGTCTGCTGAAATAATCTCATTAAATTCCTCTAGCGTTTGCACTTCTTTCATCGCAATAGCCTCCCTTTTTTCTCTTACTACTATTATATAACATGCCAGGTTCCCAGCATGAAATATTATGACTTCCCAAATGGTTAGATATTAACATTTTCCCACGATTACTGGTATGATACTAGTAAATATAATGTAACGAAAGGACGACACCCATTGAAGATCGACATTCTAAAAACTCACGGATCCTACAATGATTTTATTTTAATTGATGAATACAGCAATGACTATGGATTAAATGACGAACAGCGGACGTCTCTGACCCAGACTCTTTGCGACCGTGACCAATCCATTGGCGCAGATGGCATTCTTTTCATCCAAAAAAGCGATAAGGCAGATGCCCGTATGCGGATTTTCAATTCAGATGGTACAGAACCGGAAATGTGCGGAAACGGCCTGCGCGTTGCCGGAAGATACGTTACCGAGCTTCTTGGAACCGATCAAGCCGTAGTGGAAACACAAAAGGCCAACCTTAATGTTCAAAAGAAGGACAGCATTTATGAGGATATCCAAACATATGAAGTGTTGATCGGGCCAGTTTCCTTTGATGTCTCCACCCTCCCTGTCATCCATGGAGAGGATACACTTCAGAATACCGTTATTCCAAAGCTTTCACCTGATTTAACATTCACAGCTGTAAGTATGCCCAATCCCCATATTATTACGCTCGTAAATGAAATACGTGAAAACCAGGTGGCTGAAATCGGGAAGAAAGCCAACGAACTTAAGGAAGTTTTCCCAAAAGGCGTGAATGTCAGCTTTGTAAAAGATCTTGGTGATTCAAAGATTTTTGTCCAAACCTATGAACGCGGAGTAGGGATAACCAACTCCTGCGGAACGGCTATGTCCGCCTCAAGCCTTATTACCTGCCTGCTTGGCATTAACCATCCTGAGAAAGAAGTCACCGTATTGAACAACGGAGGGATGGTCCGCTGCAAAGTCAACAAGCTTGAGCAAGGAGGCTACTCCGTTCTTCTCAGAGGAAATGCGACGTATGTTTTCTCAGGAGTTCTTGATTTTGACTTCAGCCAGCCCGAAGACTCGGAATTTCACTTGGAAGAAGAATATCCGCACGAAGAAGAAAGCTACCGTAAGCTTGAAGCTTACGCAAAAGATGTTCAATAAAAAAGACAGGAACCCGTTCTAGGGTCCTGTCTTTTTCATTGTGAAACCGTCGTGTCCGCTGATTTTGAAGGCTGCATGACGTAACCTGCTGCAAGGGACGATAAAGCGATCAGAAAGTGAAGGACATTATCGGCAGGCATAAAATGAATGCCGGCAAACTTTGGAGTAAACAATCCAAGTATCCCCACCAGCAAATATACAAATCCAGCTATTTTTAAATAGATGACCGCCATCTTTTTTGTTCCGCTTGTAAGTATGGCCACAATACCAGAGGCGAGGTGCACCAGATTATGGATGGCTGTCAAATGAAATAACCCCTCCATCGGAAAAATGAAACCTGCAATTGCCAATAGAATAAACACGGTACCTAAAACCTTTGTATAAAGCTGAGCCATCCGATTCACCCTTTTTAAAAAGTTTAATAAGCCAACGGACCCACACAAGAAAAAGATCATTTTTGACCGAAAAAATATTTTAGTAATTCATTGACGAAATATTGCATAAAAAATACAATTAAATAAACTATCCAGTCAGTTTTATGATAAAAAGGGGGATCCTATGAAATCATCATTTTTTACAGAGAACCGAAAAAAGCTGGCCGCACAGCTTCCAAATGAAAGTATTGCCGTTTTGTTTGCGGGTGAAGCTCCTTATAAATCAGCAGATGAGCGCTATCCTTTCACCCCAAACCGTAATTTTTATTACAACACCGGCATTGACGGGCAGAACATTATTCTTGTAATCAAGAAGACCGCAGGAACGGTTGAAGAGACACTTTTTATTGAAAAGCCGGATCCCGTAATGGAAAAGTGGGTTGGCGTTACCATTTCACAAGACGAAGCGAAATCCGTTTCTGGAATCGAACATGTTCAATACCTCGAATCATTCGAATCATCGATTGGCCGAACCTTGTTTACTGAGCATGTACAAACTGTATTTCTTGATTTGGAGCAAAGGGAGTTCAAAGGATGGCAGTCAAAAGCTACCCTTTTTGCCAGGCATCTTCAGGAGCATTTTCCCCAAGTGGCCATTCGCAATGCTTATCCGATAATTACTGAATTGAGGGTATTCAAAACAGCGGAGGAAATCGAGAAGATTAAAGAAGCGATTCACATCACGAAAGAAGGCATCTACAACGTGATGAAGCACGCAAGGTCCGGTATACTGGAAAATGAACTGGAAGCACACTTTAACTTTGTTCTTAAAACAGCGGGAGTAAAAGACTTTGCTTTTCACACGATTTTGGCAAGCGGAAAAAACGCGACCGTACTGCATTATGAAAACAATGATTCTCTCATTGAAAAAGACCGCTTGATCTTGCTTGACCTTGGTGCTCAAAAAGACTATTACAATGCTGATATCAGCTTCACTTTCCCTGCAGACGGAAAGTTCACAGAAAGACAAAAACAGATCTACAGCATCGTGCTGAAGGCTTTAAAAGAGACTACAGCTCTTATAAAACCCGGCCTGAAATTCGCGGAATTAAACGAACGTACGAAAGCTATTCTGGCCGAAGAATGCATGAAGATCGGATTAATTAAAGAAGCATCAGAAATCTCCAATTACTACTATCACGGCGTGAGCCATTTCCTTGGCCTTGATACCCATGATGTTGGATCCTACAAAAACCGGGTGCTTGAGCCGGGGATGGTGCTCACCATTGAGCCGGGACTTTACATTGAAGAAGAAGCAATTGGCATACGAATAGAAGATGACATCCTGGTCACGGAAGACGGCTATGAGAACTTGTCTGCGGACATAATCCGCACCCCGGACGAAATTGAGGCGTTCATGTCTGATCGCTAATAAAAAGGAGCCACAGACAACCTGGTCTGTGGCCCTTCTTTTTTTACTAACAATACCTATCTGCTGATTACCACCAAAAACGTCTGAATCCTCTGAAGCCCCAGAACGGAAAACCGAACAGACCGAAGCCTGGCAAAAACGGACCTGCGAAAAATGGAAAACCAAATCCTAATCCAAAGCCCGGGAAGAAACGCTGGGCCTCATCCCTGTTCTGCGTTGGCATGATCAGATAGATGTTATCATTATCATGGCTGTGAATTCTGCCCTGATATACCTTTCCATCTGACATTTCAATTTCGCAGTTCGCACCTGCATACTGCTTGCACATCTTCATCCAATTTTCTTTATGGCCGTGATGATGATGATGATGATGCATCGCTTTGTTGTCCTTCGGCATCTGATAGCCTGGCTGAATATTGCTGTTGTGTTCGTACAAAGTAGATCCTCCTTGTGTGGTATATAGCCAGATTATTCAGCTAAGACAAGGGTGGTTACCAAAATGGTTGATTGACCCGTCCGTAAGGCTTTAATTCCTAATCATCTTCGTTAACGTATTTTCCATGCTCTGGAACGGCAATATCATAGAACCGGTCGACCAGCTTTTCCAGGCTTGTCCCGAGAAGCTGGCAAGCCATCGGAAGACCATGCCCTGTCACAGCCAGCTGGGGTTTCAAGGCTGCCAGTTTCCTCACCGACTCGTACGCCGCATCCCAGTCTGTTGTTAAATACTTAGGCGGACCGCTGATCTCCTGCTTTTGGGTCATCACCTTGTACAAAGATTCCTGCTTAACCGTAACAAACGCATCGCCGGCAATCAGCGAGGCATCACTTTCCCTAAAGAATGATACATGGCCTGGCGTATGACCGGGCGTATGGATCCAGCGCCATCCTTTCATAAAGGGAATCGTGCCGTCTTCGGGCAAAGGGACTACCTCATCTTCCAGATGCAGCGCTTCATTTGGAAACATGGGGGCCATGCTTGAAACAAGGCCGCCGCCGACAGACGAATCCGGCTTGGGATAATCCTTTTTCCCCGTTAAATAAGGCAGTTCTAAGATATGGGCATAGACCGGCACCTTCCACCTCTCCACTAAGTCCCTTAAAGCTCCTGTATGGTCAAAGTGACCGTGGGTAAGGATGATGGCTCTTGGCCGTGTCCCTTCTCCAAACCGTTTTTCTGCTTCTTCTATAATTTTGTCCGCTGATTTTGGCATGCCTGCATCAATCAGCACCCACTCATTCTGTGTTCCTGCAAATACAACGTTAACAATCTGTACGGGAAAATAGTACAGATCCGGCATGACCTCCTGGCCAATACCACTGGCAATGGATGTTACCGGAATAAAGGATTCTTTCATGCTGGGGCCTCCTTGTTGTCATTGTCTTCTGAAAATCCCAATACCACCAAGGCATCGGCACATTTCACAGCTTGCCTGAACCAAAAAAACCAAGCCATCATATTCTAAGTTTGAGGAGGTGTAAACTATGGGTTATTTTGGCGGCGGCGGAATTTTCGCCTTGCTGGTCGTGTTGTTTATTCTTTTGGTTATCGTTGGTTGCGCTTGCTGGGGCGGCTATGGCGGTTTCGGCGGCTTTGGTGGCGGCTTTGGCGCAGGCGGTATTGGATACGGCGGGATCTATTAATTCATGTTTTACCAGAGTACAGGAAAAGCACGGGAACTTCTTTCCCCGTGAAAAAGCAAACAAAGGAACGGCAATGGAAAAAAAGATGTTTCTCACAGGAGAAACATCTTTTTTCTTTATTAAAATACCTTCTTACGGTCCCGCTCTTCTTTTAAGATTTCCACCGCTTCGCGGAAACGCTGAGAATGAACAATTTCTCTCTCTCTCAAGAAGCGAAGCGAATCATTTAAATCCACATCGTCAGACATATCTATTATCCACTGATAGGTAGCCCTTGCTTTTTCTTCAGCTGCAATATCTTCATAGAGGTCCGCAATAGGATCCCCTTTTGCCTGGATATACGTGGCCGTGAACGGCACTTCAGCAGCATTGGAGTAGAACAGAGCTTCACCGTGATTCACATAGTGATCAGCTAATCCTGCCTGCTTCAGCTGGTCAGGGGTTGCATCTTTTGTCAATTTATAAATCATGGCCGCAATCATTTCAAGGTGGGCGAATTCTTCGGTCCCTATATCATTCAAAAGGCCGACAACTTTATCGGGAATCGTGTACCTCTGGTTCAAATAACGAAGCGCTGCTGCAAGCTCCCCGTCTGCCCCGCCGTATTGCTCAACCAAAAATTTGGCAAGCTGAGGGTTGCAGCTGCTTACTTTAACCGGATATTGAAGTTTCTTTTCATAAACCCACATTTTGGATCTCCCCCTTTATTTTTAAACCTGCCATGGCCACGGTGCCTTGCTCCATGTCCAGTGGTCGTCAATTCCGTCTGCCCGGATGGATCCGAACTTCTGCTCAAAAGGTTTCAACAGCTTCTTTTTTTCCTCTGAAAGTTCTGTCAGCTGTTTGTACGCATCTTGATCTTCAGGGTGGGTGTCCAAATACAAATTGAGTTCTGTGATTGCAAAATCAATGGCCTGTATCTCTTCCAGCATCGAATAGTATTCCTTAGGCAACGTCTTTGGCATCACTCTTCACCCCTTCAGCTTTTGATTTTTTTCATATGGATCGTACAGCGCAGGCCATAAAGTGCCTTTTTGCAAAGCTTCTTTTGGTGAGAACTGCGGGAGTTTTTCCGGCTGAAATCCCATATACAAATGGGGAGGAGTCGAATAATGCTTTTCGCCTGGATCCGGACACGGGTCATCAGGGCTGTGGTAAGGATGATACGATTTGGTATAAACCTGGTTCTTAGCCAAAGATAAAACCTCCTATTGAAATAGTTGGTTACTGCTTGTCTCTTAATAAGTACATGGTTCAGTTATGTATCCCACACTTGGAAATTCTCTAAACTACTTATTTATAATTAATATAAAAAAGCCCCCTAAAAAAGGGAGCTTTTCCTCCAGAGTATTTTATTCTTCACGCTGACCCTGAAAAAAGATCATCACGAATTTCAGCAGTTCCAATAAGGAAATGAGGGCAGCAGCCACATAAGTCAGGGCTGCGGCATTCAGCACCTTATTTACGCCGCGTTCCTCATCATTCCGGATAAATCCTTCAGCCAGAAGATATCGTTTCGCACGTGAGCTCGCATTAAATTCCACCGGAAGGGTCACCAGCTGAAAAAGAACAGCAATGGAGAACAACACAATGCCCACTCCAATTAATTGGAATTGCTGAAGCAAAAGTCCACCCATCAATAAAAAAGGAGCAACACCTGATGTGAGATTAACAAGCGGAAACATGCGATGGCGGAAAACAAGGGCTCCATATGACTGTTTATGCTGAACGGCATGCCCTACTTCATGGGCCGCCACGGAAACGGAGGCAATCGAATCACCATAGTACACGGACTCTGATAGACGCACCACTTTTGAAACGGGATCATAATGATCGCTCAGCATTCCCGGCACGGGTTCTACCGGTATATGTGAAAGCCCATTCTGATCAAGTATGGACCGTGCCACCTCTGCACCGGTTCTTCCCGAATAGGCACTGACCTGCGACCACTTTTTAAAATTTCCTTTTACTTTGAATTGGGCCCATAATGAAATGGCAAATGCGATAATAATCAGAAAATCCATCGGATGAAAAAACATTTTTACTCCTCCTCCATATTGCTAAAACTTATTCCTTGGTCATGTAAACCAGTTTTTCTTTCAACGCTTCTTCCACACAGATTCTGCTTTTCAGCTGTGCGGCAGACAGGAAAATTACGAGCCCGGAATCAGCTTTCCGGTGATTCTCAAGCTTTATCACACTGAAAAAGATGTCCATTCCGTCCTTTTTTGTCATAGCGGAAAACTCGAACTTAAAAACAGAAGAGGCAAAACGAAAAATCTGTTTATTGCCATTTAAAAATCCTGACTGCTGCATTTCATGAAAACCAAGCGCCCCAAGAGCATAAAAGACCTGCAAAAATTCATGCCGCCCTTTGATGCATATGGGCAGCATATAACTCCGCCCTCTGTTTTTCCCTCCCCGGACACCCGCCTGTACTTTATATGAAATATGGGTACAGGAAATCGGCAGATCCTCTGGCAAACAGGCGGAAAACGAAAGAATGAATCCATTTTCATTCTGTTTCCGTGTTTCGGTTATTTCTTGTAATTTGATAGATTTTTTGGTGCGCAGCTGCCCATCTTGATATTCCAGAATCAGTTCAAAATCAATGGCACATCCCTGTTCCGGAACGACTCCATTTCCTATGCTCCATTGCCCCTCAAGCTTCCCACCAGGGTAAAAAACAGATGAATCCAAAGCTGGGCCAGCTTCCTTTTTTAATTTAGAAACAATTCCTTTGATCATAATCTGCCTTTCTAGTGCTGCATTTAAAGTTATATACGAATAAAGGGGCGGAAGGTTTCAACTTTTGCGCAAACAAAAAAAGGAGGCCGAAGCCTCTCTTTTCATTAGCGTTTAATTCGGTATGCTGCTGTAAGCATCGCAAAAGAAATGACAATACTTGCGAGGACCAGCGTCCAGGCTTCTTTCATATGACCTGAATCAATGGCAAGGTAAATTGCAGTCGGAATGGTCTGGGTGCGCCCGGGGATATTTCCGGCAAACATCAGGGTAGCGCCAAATTCTCCAAGCGCTCTTGCAAAACTTAATATGGCTCCCGAAACAATGGATGTATAGGAAAGAGGAACAGTAATAAAGAAAAATACGCCCCATTTGCCTGCTCCATCCACTCGGGCAGCATTCTCAATATCCTGATCAACGGCTTCAAACCCTGTCTTTGCCGATTGGTACATGAGAGGAAAGGCAACAACACTCGAAGCAAGCACTGCGGCCCACCAGGTAAAAATAACAGGCTGTCCAAACAGCATTTCTATGAATTGGCCAACCGGACTTCGTTTTCCGAAGACGATAATGAGCAGAAACCCTATGACGGTTGGTGGAAGAACGAGAGGCAGCATTAATAGTGTTTCAATAACAAGTTTTCCTTTAAACGACTTGCCTGCCATCCCCTTCCCCAGCATTACGCCCGACAATATAACGATAATCCACGCGGAAGCGGCAACGGTAATGGACAGATAGACCGGCGGCCAAATATTTGCTAGCATAGTTTCTCCTTCATTTTATGCATCAAACAACGTATGTACTGAATTTCAAAGAATCTTATCAACCTCCATTATAGCGAAAAAGCGGACAGTCAACAAAAAGACAGCATTGGCTTTACCCATGCTGCCTTTTTAATAGAAGGGACTTTCATACAAAGAAGACTTGATCACCGGCTTAAACGGCAGCCTGTATTTTTCCAGCACCGACTGAACCACTTCCTTCAGCCAGTCCGGACTGGTTGGAGACACGTACACTTCGTCAATCAATGTGTGTAAATTGCAATCAACATACGCTCCATCTTTATGGTTAAATCTCCGATGGTTTGGATCATCGAAGGCAAGCAGACGGATTTCGTTTTCATGGCTGAAAGACCGTCGTTTGTAGAACAAGGTTTCATACGGATTGAGACTCGCCATCTCCGAATTAAAGTTAATATATTGAACCTGCCCCACATAGGTTCGGAAGCGTTTGTCACTGATACTCGTAAACAGCTTATCAAGCGTGGAACAGACGGCAATCCCTTCATCTGATTTCAAATAAAGGTTCCACATCCCCGCTGATTCCTCTTCGTTCAAATGCCAGCAATTAACCCCCACATAATCATGCATTTGCTTAATATATTCATGGAGCTGCCTTCTTTTTTCGGCTTTTGAGAGATTCTCATCCACGGGTACGGTTCGATAAGACAACGGGTCATTGAGGATATTGTTGACGTCCAAAGCAGAATAGCTGCCTTCATGATTGTCCACAAAAAGGGAGGGTTTCGGAAAGAACAGCGATTTTTGATAAAGCATGCTGACAAACTTTGCAAAGTCCATGTACTTCCATATCTTTGAACTGCCCGATACTTTCCGGCTGTTCTTTATATTGTAGGTCGTATTTTGATCGAACTGAGACTGGAATTTGACCAACGCTCTTTCCGCCCAGTATTCACTCATACCGCAGTCCTTCCTTCTTGTTTTTTCTGCACACTGTCTATAGTTATGCTTGCAGACTCCCCATTATTACCGGCTGTAAAGGTGCTTCTTTTATTCCCTCTGTTTTCAGGATGATAAACATGGACTTCAGATACTCTTACCATGTTGTATCCTAAAAAATCTTTAAAGAATGTACTAAAAAAACCAGAACCGGTCCGACTGGTTCTGGTTTTCAAATTATCCAAGCAGCCTTACACTTTGTGCGATAACAAATGTTACAAAGATGGCGATTACGGTTGGAATGAGGAAAGAAAGAAAGGTCCATTTCATGCTTTTTGTTTCTTTATAAATGTTGACCAGTGTGGTGCCGCATGGAAAATGAAGCAGTGAAAACAGCATCATATTCAATGCAGTGAGCCAGGTCCAGCCATGGTCCACAAAAATTTGTTTCAAATCTCCCAGGTTATCAACCTCTGTCAAGGCTCCTGTAGAAAGATATCCCATAATCAAAATGGGCAGGACGATTTCGTTTGCAGGCAGTCCGATCAGAAATGCCATCAGAATATAGCCGTCAAGACCAAGCATCTGACCAAAGGGGTCGAGGAAGTTAACGATATGCATGAGCACGCTCGTATCACCAGCATTCACATTCGCCAGTACCCATGTCAGTATGCCTGCCGGTGCAGCTACCTTTACAGCTCTTAGCAGCACAGCCCATGAACGCTCAAGTGATGAGCGAATGACTGTTTCCCAAAACTTTGGACGTCTGTAGGCAGGAAGCTCAAGTGTATAGTGGGTAGGCACTCCTTTGAGAGCCGTCTTGGATAATACCCAGGAAACCAAGAAAGTTACAAGAATTCCGAACATCACAATGCCTACGATGACAGATGTTGTAACAAGGGACTTCGCTCCCCCTGTATATCCTGCCGCCATAAAGAGGGAAGCCAGCACAATAAGGGTTCCCCAGCGGCCGTTGCACGGAACAAAATTATTAGTCAGGATGGCCAGCATCCGCTCTCTCGGTGACTCAATAATCCGTGAAGACATCATGGCTGCTGCATTGCAGCCAAATCCCATGGCCATCGTCAGTGACTGCTTGCCGTGTGCGCCCACTTTTTTAAAGATACGGTCCATATTAAACGCTACCCTTGGTAAATATCCATAGTTTTCAAGCAAAGCGAACGTTGGGAAAAAGATCGCCATTGGCGGCAGCATCACACTAATAACCCAGGTGGTGCCGCGGTACAATCCCAAAACAAGAACTCCATACAGCCACTCCGGAGCTTTCACCCAATCGAAGAATGCTGCAATGTAATTTTCCAGCCATCCGAAAAATCGGGCAATCATATCTGATGGAATATTGGCGCCGGCAATCGTAAGGTAAAAAACAATGC
Organism: Fictibacillus fluitans; assembly: GCF_030418125.1. Classification (GTDB taxonomy): domain Bacteria; phylum Bacillota; class Bacilli; order Bacillales; family Fictibacillaceae; genus Fictibacillus_C; species Fictibacillus_C fluitans. The sequence goes on from NZ_JAUHTR010000016.1 coordinate 70,591, forward strand.
CCAGCATTACCATCATGATGGGAAAACCCCAAATAGGAGAGGTGAAAACAGCATCCAGCTTTTCCGTACGGCGGTCCCGTTTGGTTTTAGTATGCTGTACCCCAGCCTCGCACAGGCGCTTGCTTTCCTGGTACAGACTGCCCACAATTTTATCACGAAGATCCGGAGATGAAAGCTGCTGCGCCCTCTCATAGAGAGCATTCAGATCTCCTCTTGAACCTGCCAGTTCTGAATTCATGCGGTTCCCTCCTTTACCTTCAGCCTTGATTTCAATTCATCCAGCAAAGATTCATCTCCATCCAGCAGCCGCAAGGCCACCCAGCGGGAAGAGATACGGTCCTCAACCAGATCAGCTACAAGAGGCTCCAAGGAAGCGATCTTTGCTTCAATGTCTTTGTCATATGTCAACCGCGCTGGTTCGCACTTGATTTTGCCCTCCGCCAGACGTTCAATGGTGTCGAGCAGCAGGGGAAACCCTGCTTTGTTCCGGGCTGAAATTTTAATAACAGGGACACCAAGCCGGCGGGTCAGTAACCGTTCATTGATCGAGATGCCTCTCTTTTCCGCCTCATCCATCAAATTAATGCAAATGATCACATTTTGCGTCATTTCCAATATTTGCAGAGCAAGGTTCAGGTTCCGTTCAAGAGAAGTGGCATCAACCACAACAAGTGTCACATCCGGCTTTTCAAATACGATATAATTTCTTGCCACTTCCTCATCACGGGAATTGGAGAAGATGGAATACGTTCCCGGCAAATCAATCATTCTGTAATTTTTCCCCTTATGAAGTAAGGTTCCTTCCGCAAGCGAAACGGTTTTGCCGGCCCAGTTTCCCGTATGCTGCTTTAATCCGGTCAATGCGTTGAACAACGTACTTTTTCCCGTGTTTGGATTTCCGGCCAGTGCGATTCGGTACGAATCATTCATGTTTCATCAGCTCCCCTTGAATCTTCGAACTTTCTTCTCTCCTGAGGGCAATGGTGGTCTGGCTGACACGAAAAGCAATCGGATCGCCCAGCGGACTTTTCCGTATAACCTCCACAACCGCACCTGGTACAAATCCAAGATCCAGCAGCCGCCTTCTCATCACACCTTCGATATCCATGGAGGTAATCTGTATGAAGTCGCCATTCTTCCCTTCATAAAGGGTGATACAGTTAGTCTTATCCACTTCTTTTTCCCCCACTCTTATTTGTTTCCTTCGCGCAACATTTGCTTATATCATATGTATATCCAATGGTTTTGTCAATGTTTCCTGCAAAATAAAAAAAGCCCCCTGAATTCCAGGGGGCTTCTTATCACATTTAGTTTTATTTTTCTTCTGAAGAAAGAAGTTCTTTAAGCTCTTTCCAATGTAACAGCCGCTCACCGTGTAAATGACGGTTGTACGACTGGTCCCTGACAACCACTCTCAAGGAGCCTCCTGACAGGGTATCAAGCACGCCGGGTTTATCGTCAAAATAGAAATCAAGGCCAAGCTCCTCAATGATTTTTACTTTTTCATGATCCTTCATCCCGCAATAAAATTTATCGTCATCAACCGGAAACCCTTGCTTCTTCATCCAATTCATCGTCCGTTCACCATGTTCTCCCGGACGAGCCGTAATGTAGTATATCTCATGTCCCTGTTCCTTCAACTCCAGCAAGGTTTCCACTGCATCGGGATAGGGCGGGCATTCAGAGAAATAGATTTCTTCACGCAAGGTGTTCCACATTTCTTTTCCTTCCACATTCGTAAGGCCAAATGGCTCATGGATTTCTACTGTTTTCAGTGCATCGAAAACATCCTGGGCCAGATTTCTGTTCAATTTCTTGTTATAAATTGTAAAGGCATAGCCTCTCAAATTAATTAACGTATCATCAATATCAAAGCCAAATTTCATCATTGATCTCCTTCGGTTACTTGTAAACTGGATATCCTGTAAACTTAAAATCAACTCCAACCTGTTCCACTGCCATGTCACGAAGATCCACTGCTCCGCTCATCAGGTCAGCACCTTCTCCTTCAAGAAAAGTCGGCGACAGGCTTCCGCCAAGGAGTTTTGGGGCCATATAGACCACAAATTTGTCGATGAGCTTCTGCTCAAGGAACGAAGCATTAACGGCTCCTCCGCCCTCAATCATTACAGACGAGATTTGCTTTTCTCCAAGAAGGCGTAAAACTTCTTCAGGATTGACCTTCCCAGAACGGCTTTTTGTTGTGAATATGGAAACACCCAATTTTTCAAGCTCGCGGCGCTTCTCTTCTCCCGCCTGTTCAGTCGTAAAAATCCAGGTTTCCACTTTCTGGTCCTGCACCACTTTCGCTGACACCGGAATCCTTAAGGTGGAATCCAAAATTACCCGAATCGGGTTGCGGCCGTTGGGAATACGGGCTGTCAGCTCCGGATCATCCTTAATCACGGTGTTGACGCCAACGAGGATTGCCATGTTTTCATTCCGAATCTGATGAACGTCCAATCTGGCAGCTTCTCCGGTAATCCATTTGCTGTCGTTCGTTGCGGTGGCGATTTTCCCATCGAGGGTGGCAGCTGATTTTACCGTGACAAAAGGGAGCTTTTGCACAATAAATTTATTGAATACTTCGTTCATCCTTTGTGATTCCTTCTCCATGACACCAGTGATAACTTCAATACCGGCTTCTTTAAGAATGGCGGCTCCCCTTCCCGATACGAGCGGATTCGGATCCAGACTTGCAATCACCACCCTGCTCAGTCCCGCTTTTACAATCGCTTCAGCACAGGGACCGGTTCTTCCATAATGGGAACAAGGCTCAAGGGTCACATAAATCGTTCCTCCTTTCGCCTTCTCACCCGCCATTCTGATGGCATGGATTTCAGCATGAGGCTCTCCGGGCTTCAAATGAGATCCAATTCCCACAATACGGCTCTCGTTGACAATGACAGAACCGACCATAGGGTTTGGGTCGGTCTGCCCTTTCATGGCTCGGGCGTTTTCAAGCGCTAATTTCATGTAAAAGGTATGATTAGTCATTCGGGCAGCTTTCCTCCTCTTTTAGATGGCCGGAACGGGAAACCTTGGTTTTCAGATAGCTGGCGTTATACTCCGAGACATCTCCCCATAAAGGTGTTCTGCCTGAAAGCAGCATGCCGGATTTTTTTAACGCTTCCAGCTTTTTCGGATTGTTAGTAATCAAGGTTACCGGTTTGGTTCGCAATGTTTTTAAAACCGAGATCGCATCCTCATAGTTCCGGGAGTCATCCACAAATCCAAGGTTCACATTTGCTTCTACTGTATCATAACCACTTTCCTGGAGCACATAAGCCATCGCCTTTGAAAACAGCCCAATTCCCCGGCCTTCATGATTAGCCAGGTAAAAGAGCGCTCCTGTTCCATGATTTTTGATCATCTGCATTGATTTTTTCAGCTGAAAGCCGCAGTCGCAGCGCTTGCTTCCGAAGATATCCCCGGTATGGCAAATAGAATGCATGCGAATGGGCGCATCTTCTCTGTTTTTAAAATCGCCATAGACAAGCACGCTTGACTGTTGATATTCAGCAAGATTTGCAGAAGATAACTTCCCAATAATTTCTTCAATATTCTCTGTAACCTGTTCGCGGGCAAGCCAGCAATACCACTGAAAAACAACGGTCTCTCCAGACAGGTTAACAGGAAGACGAATAGGACCGACAAGGTAAATGCCGCCCTTTTCGGATGTTTTAATTAATTGAATTTTATTTTTTAACAATGAAATCACATCAGGCTTAAGAATAGGTTGTTCCATCTTGATGTATCCCCTTTTGTTTATTGTTACGTGTTTTTACCGATCTATACTGGATTATACACCATCAACAAACGAAAAGTAAGTATATAGCAAAAGGAAAGCCGCTCTTTAAGCGGCTTTCCTTTTTAATGAGTAAGAATATCCAGCCATATCTTGAGCGCTGTTCCTGCAATCAAGATGGCCAAAATCGTTTGAAGCACTTTTGTGTTGATTTTTTTTCCGGCTTTTACCCCGAGAGGTGCTGCAATCAGACTGACAATCAGCATAAGGACGGCAGGATGATACAGGATCTGCCCTGTTGCTGCTTTGCCAATCAGGGAACCAATGGACGAAAGAAATGTGATTCCCAGTGAGGTTGCAATCGTCACCCTTGTTGGCAGCTTCAGGACGACCAGCATGATCGGTACCAGGATAAACGCTCCTCCTGCCCCCACAATTCCGGCAAAAACCCCAACTGTCAGCGCTAATGCTCCTGCTAACTTTTGGTTAAACACCAGCTCTGAACGGGGATCGTGGACTCCTTCTTTTTTGGGAAAAAGCATAAGAACGGCCGCAATGACTGCCAGCAATCCATAAATGATATTAATAGCCTTTTCCGTTAACAGATGAGAGCCAAATCCTCCAATGAAACTGCCTGTTAAAGAGCTTAGTCCCATGATCAACAAAAGCTTTGTATCAATAAAACCGCCCTTTCGGTACGCCAGCAGTCCGGCAAGCGTGGAAAAGAATACTTGCACCGCCACAATTCCCGAAACATAATGAGCACCAAAACCTGCATATCCGAGTAACGGAGGAACATACAGAAGAATGGGGTAATTAATAATTGCTCCGCCAATGCCGAGTAAACCTGATATAAAAGAGCCAATAAAGCCGATTATAAATATCGTTATGAGATAACCTGCGTCCATTGCCATGATTTCACCCCGTGTTCCCCAAGATTATTTCTTTTGGATAAAGAAAACAAATACTCCATTATCCTCATTCATTTCAAGCAGTGTATGCCCGCCTGCCTTTGTCCAGGCAGAAAGGTCACTCTTTGCCCCTTTGTCTGTGGCATGAACCTCCAGCACCTGTCCGGATTCAAGCTTGTCCATTGCCTTTTTTGTTCGTACGATGGGCATTGGACAAGCCAGTCCCTTCGCATCCAGTAATTGATCTGATTTCATTTTCATTACCTCCTTTTTAGTCCTGTATGGCGCATCGGTTCGGACCGATTTCCATCTCCTGCTGTGCCTCTTGGTCAGGGCTTAATTTACCCATGTTGGTCTTCCGGATTTCCTGATAGGCATTCGGTTGAGGAGGAAGGTTTTCAGTAACTGCCTTTCTGAATTCCAATTCATTTAAATGAAAGCCATCATTCTTTTCAAACAAGTCGCCGAGTACTGCTTTAACCTCTCCACGGTCTCCAAGCTCTGAAACGTTAGAATAGTGAGCAGGCAGAACAATAAGATTGTCTGGAAGCTCTCTATAGTTATGATACAGTGTGTTTCTTAAGTCTCCAACCCAATCTTCTGCTTTTCCGGCCAAATCAGGACGGCCAATGGATTTTACAAACAAAATATCACCGGTTAATAAATACGTGTTATCAATAAGAAGTGTTGTACTGCCGGAAGTGTGTCCCGGTGAATGGATTGGTTTAACTGAAACCGATGTGCTACCGACAGTAATGGTTTTGCCCTCTTCCAGCGGAGTGTATGAAAACGCAACATCATCCGCATCCTTCGGCGGGAGAAAGTACGTGCTTCCTGTTTTTTCTGCAAGCAATCGTCCACCCGAAATATGGTCGGCGTGCAGATGAGTATCAACCGCATATTTTATCACTAACCCTTTTTCAAGTACAAACGACTCATAAGGTTCGATCATTCTTGCAGGATCTACAATCATTGCCTCTCCATCCGATTCAATCAGGTAAGACAAACAGCCCTTTCCTATCCGGACAAACTGGTATATGGCACCGCCATTATTTAGATTACCAATCTTTACAGGCCTTAGATATTCGCTCCATGATTTCATGCCCCCTTCAAGATAGGAAACATCCAGCCCATCTTCTGACAGCATTTCTGCCACCATGACAGATGAACCTTCTTTGGCACAGACCACTAGAATTTCTGTATCCTTCGGGAGTTGCTCCAGGATTTCATCTACTCCGTCCAAAAGCTCAAAATAAGGAATATTCAAGTGCTGAATCGTTGCACCTTCGATTTTCCAATCCTGGAAAGCATCTTCATTCCTTACATCTAAAATAAACAGTTTGTTTTTTTGGATGATACGGCTTGCTACCTGTGCCGCGGTCCATTTTTGAATTCCCATTCTTTATCCCTCCAATTTTGTAATAGGTCCCTGCCATTCGCTCATACCCGGTAGAACGTTGATGACGTTTTTGAACCCTTCTTCTGTCAGCTTCTGTGCCGCAAGATCGCTCCTGGTCCCTGTCCGGCATACGACATATACACTGGAATCTTGTTTTAACTCATTTAAACGGCCGTTTAATTCCCCAAGCGGCAAGGATACCGCACCAGGGATATGGCCAAAGGCATATTCTGCAGACTCTCTGACATCGAGGATGACAGCATCCTTTTCATGCTCCATTACATTAACCAGTTCTTCGTTGGAAACCACGTGAGGATGCTGCTTTTCTGCTTTTTCCTCTTCAGCTGTGGCTTTGCGAATATAGTGTTTCAGAACTCCGTTTTCTTCAATGGTGCCTAGATAATGATGGCCGCTGCCCGTAGCCCAGGCTTTCATATCAGCCTTTGATCCCTTGTCCGTGGCCTGCACCTCAATTACTTCACCCGCTCCCAATTCCTTAATCGCCTTTTTTGTTTTGACGATCGGCATCGGACACGCGAGTCCCTTCGCATCCAGCATTGCGTTTGATTTAATCAAATTAATTCCTCCTTGTATACCCAACAGGGTATATTTATTTACAAAAAAAATATTATTCTGTCGGTCCTTCCCATTCGAGCATGCCGCCAGCCATATTGATCACATGAAAACCGTGGCTCTCGAGCAGCTGGGAGCCTTTAAAACTTCTACCACCCGAACGGCAAACCATAATGTACTCCTTTGCTTTATCCAACTCGTGCATACGAAATTCAAGCAAGCCTAACGGAATATTTATGGCGTTAGGCATTTTCCCTGCCTTAACTTCTTCTGTTTCTCTTACATCAATTATGTTCAGATTGTCTTTACTGTTCAGTAATTGCTCTATCTTTTTTGGTGTTATTTCTTTCATCTTTCTGAATCCTCCCTTAGATAAACAAATTTACATTTCCTTCGGACGCTTCCCCCAAATAAGCTGCCACACCGGCGTAATCAATGCCATCCATCAGCTCTTCCTGCTGCAGCCCGAGCAAATCCATGGTCATCGTACAGGCAATTAGATTAACATCCTGCTCTTTCGCCATTTCAATCAGTTGGGGCAAGGTCATGGCATTATGCTTCTTGATGACATGTTTAATCATTTTCGGGCCCATTCCGGCAAAATTCATTTTCGACAATCCCATTTTATCCGCATGGCCAGGCATCATTTTAGCAAACATCTTTTCAAGAAAACCTTTTTTAACGGAAAGCGGTTCATCCTTTCGCAGAGCATTCAATCCCCAGAATGTATGAAAGATTGTTACTTCATGATCATAGGCTGCCGCCCCGTTTGCGATAATGTACGCTGCCATGGCTTTATCATAATCCCCGCTAAATAAAACAATCGTTGTTTTCTTTTTTCCTTCAGACATTCATCATCTTCTCCTTTTTACCCTTGGGGGTATAAATTAAAATAAAAAATTTTACCTATACCTGTATGGGTATACTATAACGTAAATAAAAAGTTCGTCAACCCGGAACTTTTTATCTGCTTTTAATCAGCAACTCTACTGCTTCCTTCACTAAATGTTCTGTGGAAGCTCCTTTTTCAACGTTTTCCCTCACACACTGCTCAAGGTTTTGACTGACAATGACACCCATTGTGCGGTCCATCGCATTTCTGGCTGCAGACAATTGCGTCACAATTTCGCGGCAGTCTTTGCCTTGTTCCATCATGGATAGAACGCCTTTGATCTGGCCTTCAATTCGTTTAAGGCGGTTTTTCACACCGTTATCATATTCCATTCTTTACACCTCTTTCCTTCGTTAATTGCAAATATATCCGGCTACTTGGTGGCCTTTCGCCGTTAACAACCTCAATGCTAAGTTCCTCTCAGTCCTATTGGATGAAATAAGATAAAGTTCTGTAAAAGGAATCTCGTCATGATATCTGTTAAGGTATGGATACGGTATATTAAAATGGCTGTTGTCTGCTGTATTGTAGGGTCTTATATCCAATATCACCTTATCATCAGTATTGGAAACCGAACCGATTTCCACACAGGGGATTCTTCTTATGGGAATAAGACGCCTGATCAGCGCAAATACAATAGCCAGTGCAATGGCACCTAAAAAATACTGCATGTTACAAACACCGTCTTTTTTAATGTGACTTTATGTCCATATTATACCCCCATAGGTATAAAGTCAAGAGGAGTGTTTTCCACAGCATTCTTTCCATAAAAAAAGCATCACATTGACTTATGTGATGCCCTTTTGAAGGAGATTATAAATATTTTCTGTGCATGCTCTTTCCGTCATAGGTAAACAGCACGGGCTTATCTTCAATCCTGGTTTCCATGTGCACGGGACGGCCCCATAGCTGATTGATGTAAGGAAGCACCTTTTCAAGATATTTCACATCCAGTTCAATGTCTTCGTACGAGTGCTTAATGTAAAGTTCCCCATTTTTTAAATAGTCCCCATCATTAACTGTCAAATAAGGAAATCCACCATTCACCCTCATGCCCACAAGCTGATCGCGGACTGCTTCCCATTCTTTGTCCACAATTTTATAGTCCCGCCCCTGCTTTTGGAATAAATACATATCCTCGCGCTGGCACAGTTCCTTTGTTAAATAATTTCGAATAAATGACATGTCGGATTCCAGTTCCCGCACTTCAAACATTTTCTCACGGCCCGATCCAGGCTTTACCCCCTGTCTAATTAATTCTTCATCAGGATTGTTATAACGATCCTCAATATCTTTAAAAATCTGCAGCCCCATGTAATACGGGTTGATGGACGTTCTCGATGGCTGGACCACTCCCGCGTTTAGTTTTGCGAACTCAATGGTTTCATGAGAGGTCAGATCCATTTCCTGCAGAATTTTGGCGTGCCAATACGATGCCCAGCCTTCGTTCATTATTTTCGTTTCCAATTGAGGCCAGAAATAGAGCATTTCTTCCCTCATCATGGAAAGGATGTCCCGTTGCCAGTCTTCGAGCTCGCGGCTGTATTCTTCAATAAACAGCAGAATGTCTTTTTCCGGCTGGGGAGGAAAATGCTTCTTTTTCAAAAGTGATGGCTGATTTCGTTTGCTTTTTGATTCATCTATATTCCATAGATCATCATAGGGTGTTTCTTTTTTCACCGGTTCTTCCTGCTCTTCATCTTCCAGGTTATAGCTCAGCCGGTTACGGACGATGGAGGGATCGATATGTTCCTGAATGGCAAGCACCGCGTCCAGGAACACTTCAACTTCCTTTTTTCCGTGAATGATTTCATACTGGGAAACCCGTTCTGCAGTGGCGGTCATGCTGTCCACCATATCGCGGCGCGTATTGGAAAAACGGACATTGTTTTTGAAGAAATCGCAGTGAGCCAGCACGTGGGCGATGATCAGTTTATTTTGGATCAGAGAGTTGGTATCCAATAAAAAGGCATAGCAGGGATCCGAATTGATCACCAGTTCATAGATTTTACTTAAACCCAGATCATATTGCAGCTTCATTTTGTGAAATTGCTTCCCAAAACTCCAGTGAGAAAAACGAGTCGGCATTCCATACGCGCCAAATGTATAAATAATATCCGCCGGGCAGATTTCATAACGCATCGGGTAAAAGTCGAGGCCGAATCCATCCGCGATTTCTGTAATCTCAGCGATTGCATTTCCGAGCTCTTTATTTTGCTCATCCCAAGACATGCTTGTTCCCTCCTCTATCATCTCTTACTTTCAATTTATGACGGACACGGCCATTTCATGAAGGAAGGAGGCAAACTTCTGCGGCCAAGTATGAGTCTCGCAACATTGTGTCCATAATATATGTACATTTACAAGAGGTGAAACGTATGGCATTCATTTATAAACCCTTTTTTATTTTCTTATTTGGTTATATTTTTTTAAGGATGACAGGCAAAAAAGCTGTATCGCAAATGCACAGCTTTGACATGTTATATATTTTGATCATCGGGAATGTCATCAGTCAGCCGCTGCAAAAAGACAGTGTATGGAAAGCCCTGCTGTTTACGGCCGTCATCGTTCTTTTCTATAAACTATTCATGTGGCTGTCGCTCAACAATAAATTGCGATGGACATTATTTGAGAGTCCGACTGTTCTCATCCGAAACGGGGACATCGACCGCAAAGGATTAAAGAAAGTCCGGCTGCCCATTGACGAACTGCTTGCCCAGCTGCGTGTAAAAGGCTTTACCGATACCCGGAACATCGCGCTCTGTGCGATGGAAGACAATGGGCAGATCAGTGTCATTCCAAAATCCAATTTCCGGCCCGTTCAGCCCGGTGATTTAAAAGTAAAGGTGAAACGCGAATTTATTCCTATTCCAGTGATTATGGACGGACAAGTCATTGACCATAACCTAAAATACTTGAAATTGGACAGAGAATGGCTTCTAAAGCAGGTAAAACAAAAAGGTGCCGACGTCCAGAATGTGATGCTTGCCACGATTACCGAATCAGGGACACTCCACATTGACACCAACAATCCTCATAATGAAGATAAAGGTCCCTATTCCTATAAGCCTGGTGAAGATAACTAAAAGACAGCATCCCCTTTTGGAATGCTGTCTTATTTCAGCTTCTCGGCGCCCATAACATAACGGTTACACCGATCAGGCAGATAAATGCCCCTACCCAGTCATAAACGTCCGGTACCTTCTTATCAATGGCCCAGCCCCACAGCACGGCGAGTACAATAAAAACGCCTCCATAGGCTGCATAAACCCGGCCAAACGACGGAAAGCTCTGAAGCGCCGGGATGATTCCGTATAAAACGAGAATCAGGCTGCCCGCAATGGCATAACCGATCGGCTTGTTCTCTTTGATCGTCAACCATACCAAATACCCTCCGCCGATTTCAGCAAGTCCTGCCAGTAAAAATAAAATTACAGCTTTCATTTTATTCCCCTTCCGATAAACTGCTTTTCCCATTATCCAATAAATGAAAAGAAAATGCCACCCATCAAAAAGACCGGCTCTCTTTCGAATTCAGTAAGGGCAAGTAATAGCAACCGAATGTTTAGAAACCAACCAAGCAGGCAATATTAGTTTTAGAGAAAAGGAGGAATGACAAATGACCTTTTTATGCAGCGTACTTAGTATATTTGGAATTGCTCTCCTGAACGAAATAAGGCATGCCAACCAAAAAAAATCACCGGCAAAGCACAGGTTGCCTTCAAAAAAACCTATCCTATAACAAAACCAGCCCACCCGGCAAGTCCGGGTGGGCTTTCGCATGAATTAGAAATCAGCAACCTATTCTCTCATTTAGAATGCTTGTGAAGGCGGGGCAAATGATGTTTATTCTGTTTGGCATAGCGGCATGCCAAGGGTAATGCAAAGATGATGATTCCGGCAGGCAGTATCCAGCTGTAAGAGCGAAAATACGTTTGAATAAGGGTGAGATGTTCCCCATATTGACTTCCGATGGAGAAATAAAAAACAGCCCAGAGAAAACCGGCCGGATAGGTGAGTAAGGCGAAACGGTGATATGGGAGGCGGTTGCTTCCTACGATAAATGGCATTAATAGCCTCAACCCTGGAATAAAGAAGCTTAACACGAGAATTCTCTCTCCCCACTGGTCAAGCAGGCGGGATCCCTTTTGCATTCCCTTTCTGATTCGGTGAAATCTATAAAGTTTCCGGACAACCGCTGTGCCACCATACCTGCCGAGCATATAACTCAATGTTAAAACAGAACTCACACCAAAATAGGTTGCGATGAATGAAAAGGCTGGATTTAGCTGCACTTTATTTGAAAGCATTCCGCTGGCCATCACAACAAATTCATTGGGAACGGGAAGCCCGAGAAGTCCAATCCACGATAGAAAGAACACGCCAAGGTAGCCATGATCTTGAAAAAACTGAAAAAAGAAGCCGTAATTCATGGTCTCCGCCTTCCTTCCTGCTGGCTATTCATAAGAAGTGCCGGCCTTTCCTTTTACCTTCTCTACCCTTTTTCCTTGTTGGGGTCACCCGTTTTCACAATATTTATTTGTAAATTTTTTGTTTTCCCACGCTGGGGATTAGTCCTGGTCAAACCAGCCTTTTTTTCTAAACCAGAAATACATGCTCAGTCCCAGAACCAGCATGCAGCCCAGCACAAAAAAATAACCTCCATGCCTCTGCAGCTCAGGCATATACCGAAAATTCATTCCGTAAATTCCGGCAATAAACGTTAACGGCATAAAGATAGTAGTAATGACCGTGAGGGTTTTCATAATGTTATTCATTTTATAGGAATTAAGTGATATATAGTTATCACGGATATCCGATGTCATTTCCCGGTTGGAATCAATCATCTCGCTTAATTTTATGAGATGGTCATAAATATCATGAAAATACGCTTTCTTATTCTCGTTGATAATTAAACGTTTGGACTCCAAAATCCGGTACATTAAATCACGCATTGGAAAAATAGAACGGCGAACCTTCAAAAGATCGCTGCGAACATCAAATGTTTGTTGAATGAGAGAGTGCTTGTTTCCTCTTTCATAATTGTTTTCAATGTCAAGCAGGTGGTCTTCTATGTTCTGGACAATAGGGAAATAGGTATCCACAATTTTATCCATGATTTTATGCCCTACCTCAATGGGTCCGATTGAGGAGAAATTTTTAAGCGCCGCAAAGTAATTCCACGTGGAGTCCATTTCTGCCAATGGGTCATAATGAAATGAGACGATGAACTTATCGCAGATAAAAATGTCCACTTCCTGTGCAGCAAGGGACTCGGTATGAAGGGCATGCATAACAAAAAAACTGTATCCCTGATAATACTCGAGTTTAGGACGCTGAAGAAACTGCAGGCAGTCTTCAATGGCCAGGGGATGAAACTTAAAATAAGAACTGAGAAGGCTGATCTCCTCGGAACTGGGATTGATAAAATCGACCCAATACCACTCAATCGTATCCCCCGACAGATCTTCAAAAGATGGCTGAAGTTTGAGCTCATTATTTTTTGTGACGGCCATTATTCTAAGCATTGATGCCTCCCCGGATTAATAAAAATGATTCAGACTGGCTGTACTTTTAGCATCGGTGTCTCATTCAGCAGATTGAGCACTACTTCATAGGCACTTTTTTCCTGATGATTTTCAAAATAGCTCATTTTATTCAAGATTCCCTTAACTTCCGGTTCATTTTCAAGTACAGACGCAATTTGATCTTCTAATGGCATTTCCTCATTCAGCTGGATGATGAGTTTCTCACTGATAAGTTTTTGCAAATTAATCTGTTCCTGTCCCGGCAAAGCCGAATGAACAAAAATAGGCAATCGTTTTTTTAGAGCTTCACTGACGGTGATTCCCCCGGGCTTTGTTACAATGGCATCCACCTGTTCATAAAGATGGTTCATTTCCGATCTCGTAGAAATATAGCCCCTTGGCTGAATATTCGGGTGGTTCCAGGAGGAGAGTTCCTTATAAAGCTTCTGGTTTTTACCGCAGAGAACCGTGTAACGGTAATTCGAATCCGGTTTGATCTGTTTTAAGAATCCTTTGATCTTCCCAAGCCCAATGCTTCCCCCTGAGATTAAGATATGCTTTTTTAAAGCGGGCCTTCCAGAAAAATAGGCTCTTATGTCCTCATTCACAGGAATTCCCGTAATGAAAATCTGTTTGCTGTTAATTTGGTGTGTGTTGATCAGCTCTTTTTTCATGGAGAGATCGCTTACGAGATGGTAATCAATTCCCCTTTTTCCCCAAATACCATTTATAAAAAAATCCGTATACACATTCACTACAGGAATGTGTATCAATCCCCGGCGTTTAAGCCGGCTGATGATGGACGAGGGAAAACAATGCGTGCATACAATGACGTTCGGTTTCTCCTCCTTCAGCATACGCAGCATTTTATGTTCAAACATAAGCAGCTGATGCGGAGGCATAAGTCTTTTTTTAGCTGGTGAATACATCACATGATGATAGATCCAATCATACGTTTTTGGCATCATATGGATCCATTTTAAATACGTAGTTGAAATGACTTTTTCCAGCGGCTTATTCCAGTAGCTGAGAAAGTCGATTTTTTTGCAAACCACCTGTTCATCACTGCATTGCTCAATAGAAGACATTAAAGCATCTGCAACCTGATGATGACCGGAAGGCATTTGGAATAAAGGTAAAAACAATATTTTCTTCATGGTACATCCTCCTTACAAACCTTTTACGCCTTGTTTGTAAATTTCTTTCTGAATACGGTTAGCACGAATAACAGCAAAGCAGCTGCGGCGATCCAGGGCAAATAGGATAACTTGACCTGGCCGCCAAAGAAATAGCCGATGCTGATAAAGGCAGCCGTCCAGGCACCGCTCCCAAGAACCGAAAGCAATGCATACCGTAAAAAGGAATATGTGCTGATTCCTGCAATATAGGGAGCCAGCTGACGAAGACCGGGAAGGTAAAAGCCGAATAAAAGGGTTGTAACAGCATGTTCATGAAACCTTTTCTCCACAGCTTTCCACCGCTCCGGTGTTATTTTAATAAATTTTCCGTACCGCTCAATAAAAGGAAGCCCCAATTTGCGGCCGAGCCAGTACGAAGCAAACATACCTGCAAGGGTACCTATAAATGCATAAAGAAAGCTCGTTCCAAACTCGAGGTGCCCTTTTGCCACAAGCACTCCAACCAAAAATAAAAAGGATTCTTCCGGAGCCGGAATGCCTGTAATCCCGCAGAATAACACCAGTAAAATAATCCAATGACCGTAGTTCTGCATATAGGAAATAACGGTATCTAAACTCATATTAACCTCGTTTGTTGTTTGTTTTCTTTAGTTCTTCCAAAGACATGCCAATGTATCCTTGGCTTTTGGCAAATTCCAAAAACTCCCCTAATGCCTGAAGCATGACAGACGGAGCTTCATCATCTGCACCCGGATTTTCACCATTATCATGAAGCAAATAAATACAGCCGCTGTGCAAGTTCTTCTTTAACTTTGCCGCCAGCTTGTCCTTTCCCTGCTCCGCCTTCCAGTCCCCAGTAATGGAAGACCACATGATGACCTGATATTCTCTTGAAAGCGGAAGTGAAAACAAATTAAATCTTCCCCAGGGAGGACGGTAAAAGCAGGCTTTTTCACCTGTCGCATGCTGAATGACAGATGCACATCTGCTGATTTCTTTTTTCAGCTTTCCCGGTGTTAAAAGCCAGCTGTTTGAGTGAGATTGATGATGAATGCCAACCGTGTGCCCTTCTTTACTCATCCTTTTAAGCAGGTCAGTATCCCTTTGGGCCCGTTCACCAACTATGAAAAATGCAGCCGGCACTTTATACGACTTTAACAGGTCCAGCAGTTGTGGTGTATACACGTAATCCGGGCCATCATCAAATGTAAGAAAAAATTCTTTTCTTTCTGCTGTCCCTCTTTTGATAATGCCAACCGAAAACAGCCTGATCCAAATCGTAGGTATCAAACCATAGATCAAAAAGAGAAGCACAACTACACAAATACAATATAGAATTATCATTTCCCTTTTTGTGCCCCTTCTAACTTATCTGCAGCATCCGCTTGCGAATAAAGCTCTTCTTCGCACTTTTTCAGGCACGCTTTGGCTTGAAAAGACAGTTCGTGATTAAAGAAATCTCTTTTTAAAATTTTTCTGAGCTGCCTTTTTAACCGCATGAGCTCCATTTCGCTGTCATCAATATTAAAAAAGTTATCTGCTTGCCTGTTTATATCCTGCCCGTAGTGAGTACAACTCTCCAGCCAATTATGGTACTCTTTTGCTATCTGCTCATTAAACAGTTTAATGAGTTCCTCCTCGGAGTAATGGGAGAACTTCAGGATCTCTATCATAAAAGATTCCCCGCCATGATCCTTAATCAGGGTATGCAGTTTGTTCAGCTTATTCCCTACATCCCCCATCTTCGGGACAAGACAAACTGACTGCTGTATATAAAGTACACCAAGTGTTTTTAAATTTCTCCATACCCTGACTCTGAGTGTGGAAGGCTCTACAGGGACTTTATAAGAAAACAAATACCACATTCTGCTTTCTTCCATTTAATTTCACACCTTATCATCCGTGTCATGTAGACATGATAACATAAATAACAATTGTTTCAAGGCAATACGAAACAACTGTTTCATTTATGAGTTGTTTTAGTTATTTAAAAAAGAGGAAGAACGCTGTGTATGCGTCTTCCTC
>NZ_JAUHTR010000017.1 GCF_030418125.1 Fictibacillus fluitans
GTTATTGGTATTGGCATCCAGAGGCTGGGGCGGCGGCGGTGTCAGGATCAGGTCACAGAAGTCACGGATATGCCGCATCGCCGAAATCCTTTTTTCGAGTCTGTGGACAAACTCTATTTGGCTGTAACGCTCCTTTTGATGCCGATATAGATCAACGGAGTGAAAAAGGGGTTCAGGATAGCTGATATAGCTGACAAGCAGGCTTTTTTCTTCCTCAAGCAACGGGATATGCCTCTGGTATAGTGATAAAAGCCTTCCTCCCTCTTCCTTCGTCCAGTTTGACAGGTGCACTGCTTTTCTGAAAAAGACCGCCAAATCTCTTACAGGCGTATCTAATACGGCTTTCTCGAAGTTTAAAAGATGAGGCTCTCCGTGATGGGAATATAACAGATGATTACGTGAGAGTTTGCCGTGACACAGTACACTTCGATACCGCTTTTCTGAATGACACGCATCATACCAGTCTTTCAGGCGCCTTTTGGCGTCTTCTGCCATACGCATCATATGATGGAAATGGCTTAAATAGGTCAGTTCAAAAGGAGACATGTACGGCATGCGTTCCGATTCTTCAGCAAACCGCTCCATCTCAAGCTGCCGTGACTCCCAGCGCTGTATCAAATACTGATACGAATGATCAACCACCTCAGGAGAGAAGTCCTGCTCCTTCAGTGTCAAGAAATGAATTTTACCAATTTCTTCGATGATCGTTTCTTCCCTTGTTAATCCAAAACGGTCCCCGCCTGCAAACCAGGGCATCAGGTAATAGGTTCTGTTGCCATATTGAACCGTATAATCTCCATACTTGGTAGGATAAAGCGGGACGATTTGATGATAGCCGATTTCGGACAGCCTGTGGATTACATGAGTAAACCAGCTCGCTTCTTCTTCATTTAACGAAGTTTCTTTCAGCGCAAACGTCCCTCTTCTGGAGATTACCTTTTTAACTTTGCCTACTTCCTCAATTTTTTCGGGATAGAGATCATATTGAAACAGAATCGGGCCATAATTAACCGTTTCGCTTGAATGGCTCACAGGGCTACCCTCTTTCGTTTATCGTCCATCCAGTCGGTAAAGCAGTGAAGAAGAATTCTGTTAAAATCCCAATCTTGTTCAAAGGATTCGACATAACTGACGATATGGGCCAGTTCTTTATTTTTTAACTGGTCCACACAATCCTGAAGCTCCCACGGTGTTAAAATCTCCGCAAGAAGCAAATATCCCTGTTCTCTTTCAAGTGAGAAATGTTCGTTTATGCAGGTTAAGAGTTTCCTGAGCGAATAGGGGCCACACTCTTTCAGCCACTCGGTCAGCAGCCTGCGCAGCGGTCGGTATCCCTGCTCCGGAAAGCCATTGCTTCCCCTGTAAAAAAGAATATTGAAAATCTGTCCGCCATTGTTCATATGGGTGTCCGAATCGAACAGCGGCAGCGGTACCTGGCTTGAAGCTTTTTTTAATTCCATCGCCAGATTCAGCCGTTTGTTTGCTTCAGGCAGTGAATTTTTCACACTCACCAGTTCATTATATTCTTTGCTTAGCTTGTGAATGGCCGCCAGGCAGGCATCAAACGAATAATGATCTTCCCTCGTGATGGAGCTGTACTCTTTCTGTAGTTCAAGCCC
This sequence comes from Fictibacillus fluitans, assembly GCF_030418125.1. GTDB lineage: Bacteria > Bacillota > Bacilli > Bacillales > Fictibacillaceae > Fictibacillus_C > Fictibacillus_C fluitans. Next base: position 1,620 of record NZ_JAUHTR010000017.1, read on the forward strand.
TGCCTGCAGCATATTGCCAATGAGTAAGCCCCACCTTTTTTCATGACCGCCGCGTTCGTGTGTTCCTTCAACATAGTCATGCAGGGTCAGGTATTCGTTACCCACGGCCACCCAAGGTTTGCCTTCTGATGTACGAATCATGCGGTCGGCAACTGCGAGGCTGTTTTTGCCTACTTCGTCCCTCCACCGGACATGCCAGTCCAGAAGGGCATGATCCTTCCAGATCCGGATTTGCTTAACCCCGCAATCGGTATCCACAAGATGGTCTTTCTCTTTCCACGTTACCTTTTGAAGTTCATAATGTTTCTTTATCTCAAATAGTATGGTCATCTCTTCCACCGCCCCTAACGGCTATGCGAGACAGGGATATAAATAATTTGGCCTTCATTGACCTCTTCCTGGTTGATTCTATTTACCCTGAGCAAGGAATGAATGGATATGTCATACCGCTCGCAAATACTGTCCAGAGATTCTCCCCGCTGGATAATGTACATTTTTACTTTTGAAAACTTTTCTTCATTGCCAGAAAGCATTTTTGTCAGGTACAGGGCGTTCTCTTCTTTTCTCGATGGAGCTGTATGCTGCATTTCTGCCGGCTCTTCTTCATAAACATCATCCTCTGCCGCCTCGCTTACGTGATCTTCAGATTGTGCATATGAGAAGGGAGAATAGGTTTCCGGCCGTTGCTCTTCCATTTGTGCATGCTCTTGTTCATCGGCTTTTTCCTGTTGAAAAGCGGGTATAGGTGGTACAGGCGGTGTGTAAGAAGGAGTATAGTAGGAGATCGACTTAAGCGCCGGGAATGCTGTTTCTTCCTCTGCCGCCTCTTCATCTAGCTCTTCTTCTGCATCCATTGCTGGCTCTGCTGCCAGCGGTGAATATTCATCATCCTGGCGATTGTAGTGAATGGCAGGTTCTGAAAAATCGTCCTCTGCCGGTTGTTCTGGAACAGGCAGTTCGAAATGTTTTTTAGATTCAAAAGAAAAAGGCGCAAAGATTTCTTCGTCTGTGTCCCTCGGGGTTTCTTCCTCCTGTACCTCAGGCTCCTGCTCCCCGGTTTCATATCTCGCCTCAAAAACAGGAATTTGGAAGGCTTCCACCGGTTCTTCCTCGTTATAACTATCCATTGATTCAACAATCTCATCATCCGGCTGTGCGGAAAACTCCTCTTCTTCGCGCTCAACAGCACCTTCATTTTCATTGCTGTCAAGTATTCCTGATATGGAAACTGACGCTGTCAGCTCCAGGCACGTTGGATTGGGGAGTTCATAATCAAACGCATCAACCAGCACAAAAACTTCTTCAAGCCGCGGTACTCGTGATGACGGAATCGTAATGTCTACAGGAAACCGATGATCAAGCTCTGCAAATCCTTCATCGTTCATTTTCAACTGGGTCAATGAACGGTAGGACACCTGCTCTCTTAGCGAACCGGTTTCCAAATTAAGCGAACCGCCCTCATCAAGTGCACACGGACGGTACTCACCGTGCAGTTTTAAAGCACCTTTAACACAAACCTGGCCATTTTCTTCTGTCACCTGAATTTCAGGTTCCATGGCCATCGATAATACTTCTGCAACTTCCTGTCCTTTCTTTAACCAGACCGACTCCTCTATGGAGAAACGCAGTTTCGATGGATTCAACGCCTTTCTCCTCCTTTCAGCCAAATATCATACATTACAGGATTATGAACAGGTTGATGAAAATATGATTGGAAAAGCAAGAAAGAGGAGAATGGGGGAAACCTTTGCACTTTCTAGATATCTTCAAAATAAAAAAACTGCACCCGGCAGATAAACCGGGGGCAGTTATAAATTATTATTTCAGCTTGGAAAATGCTTTTTCGCAAGCGGCGATTGTTTTTTCGATATCTTCATCACTGTGTGCTGTCGAAAGGAACAAGCCCTCAAACTGGGACGGAGGAAGTGAAATGCCCTCTTCGAGCATCGTTCTGAAATAAGAAGCAAAATAATCAAGGTTGGACGTCTTTGCACTTTCATAATTTACAACGTCCTGGTCTGTGAAGAAGAAACCAATCATGGATCCGGCACGATTAAGGGTGTGGGGAATTCCGTACTTTTCAGCAGCTGCTGCAATTCCTTCGGCCAGACGGTCTCCTTTTCTCACAAATTCCTTATAGGATTCCGGAGTCAGCTGGGACAGTGTTTCGTATCCTGCGGCCATGGCGAGCGGATTGCCTGATAGAGTTCCTGCCTGATAAATCGGACCGCTTGGCGCTACTTGCTCCATGATTTCCTTCTTCCCGCCATAGGCACCTACCGGAAGCCCTCCACCGATTACCTTGCCGAGACAGGTAAGGTCCGGCGTTACGCCAAAATAGCCTTGAGCACAATTGTAGTCGACGCGAAAGCCGGTCATCACTTCATCAAAAATCAGAAGGGAACCGTATTGCTTCGTTACATCACGAAGACCTTCAAGGAAACCTTTTTGAGGAGGGACAACTCCCATGTTTCCGGCAACCGGCTCCACGATGATACACGCAATATCTTCACCGAACTGTTCAAAAGCATAACGGACACTCTCTAGATCATTGTAAGGGACCGTAATCGTGTTTTTGGCGATGGACTCGGGAACTCCCGGGCTGTCAGGCAGTCCGAGCGTGGCTACACCAGAGCCGGCTTTAATGAGAAGGGAATCTCCATGGCCGTGGTAGCAGCCTTCAAATTTCAAAATCTTGTTTCTTCCGGTATATCCCCTTGCCAGCCGCAGCGCGCTCATTGTCGCTTCTGTCCCTGAATTGACCATACGGACAATTTCGATCGAAGGAACTCTTTCAACAACAAGCTCCGCAAGCTTTGTTTCCCACTCTGTAGGAGCACCAAAACTGGTACCCAGTTCAGCGGTTTTCTTCAATGAATCTACAACTTTTTCATCGGCATGTCCCAGAATAAGCGGGCCCCATGAAAGAACATAATCAATGTACTCATTACCGTCGATGTCATAGATCTTGGAGCCTTTACCTCTTTCCATGTATACAGGATCCATATTCACCGATTTAAACGCACGCACCGGGCTGTTTACACCGCCGGGCATATACTTTTTCGCTTCCTGGAAAGCCGCACTTGATTTTTCAAAGCTTCTCATGTTTATATCCTCCTGTCCTTAACGGTTTAACCAGCGTGATACATCCTTTGCATGATAAGTGATGATTAAATCTGCACCTGCACGCTTCATTCCAGTCAGCGTCTCCATCACAATGCTTTCTTCATCAATCCAGCCATTTTGGGCGGCTGCTTTGATCATGGAATACTCCCCGCTCACATTATAGGCAACAAGTGGGAGTGGATAACGGTCCTTCAGCTCACGAAGTACATCAAGGTAAGCCAATGCCGGTTTCACCATAAGGAAGTCGGCACCCTCCTCAATGTCGGATTCAGCTTCACGAAGCGCCTCCATGCGGTTGGCTGGATCCATTTGGTACGACTTCCGGTCACCGAATTGTGGAGAGCTGTGAGCTGCTTCACGGAATGGACCGTAATAAGCTGATGAATATTTAACAGAGTAGGACATGATCGGAACATTTAAGAATCCGGCTTCGTCCAATCCTGCTCTAATGGCGGTTACAAATCCATCCATCATGTTGGATGGAGCGATAATATCGGCCCCTGCTTTTGCTTGGGAGACCGCTGTGTTAGCCAGTGCTGCAAGCGATTCATCATTGAGCACTTCTCCGTCCCTGATGATGCCGCAGTGGCCGTGATCAGTGTACTGGCACAAACATGTATCGGCAATAACGGTAAGCTGTGGAAAGCTTTCCTTGATCATTTTAATCGCTTTTTGGACAATTCCGTTATGGTCGTAGGCAGAGCTGCCGACTTCATCTTTATGATCCGGTACGCCAAACACCATGACAGAACGGATATTAAGGTCAACAAGCTCCTGCATTTCCTCATGAAGATAGTCAAGGGATACATGGTATACGCCAGGCATTGATCGTACTTCCTGCTTTACCCGTTCACCTTCTACAAAAAAGATCGGATAGATCAGATCATCTGTGTGCAATTGTGTTTCTCTTACAAGCGCACGCATGCCTTCACTCGTGCGCAATCTTCTGTGTCTTTTAAAGTTCATCATTGTTTCCCCTTTCCGAAAAAAATCCTCACCGAATCCATTATACCTTCTTCCGTATAATCATTGGCAGTAATCAGCTTACGAAAGCCGGTTGCTTTCGCTTTTGAAGCAGTAACCGGTCCGACACAGGCAGTGGGAATGTCACGATAATCAGCCAGCCTGCCTCCTGCCATCTCACTAAAAAACGAGATACTCGAAGGACTCATAAAAAGAAGCATGTCCACCTTATCCGGCAGCTGCCGGAAATCGAGCACAGGATTCCTTTTAGTCTCGTACACGATTATTTCCACAACATCAGCTATTCCGGCGAGTGTTTTTTTAATCGTTGATTTTGCCAGGTTTCCTTTGGGGACCAATACCCTTACACCTGGAGTAACAGTGCGCTTTAAAAGAGCAGCGAGTTCACTGCCTTCAAATTGTTCGGGCATCAAATCCACAGAAATACCTTGTTGGTTCAAGCTTTCCGCAGTTTTTTGCCCAACTGCCGCAACCTTCTTGTCACCAATACTTAAATTTTGCTCATGCAGCCATTCAAGAAAATAGCGGACACCATTGATGCTCGTAAAAACGACCCACTCAAAGGTCTCAAATTCCCGGCTCAGCCTCTGGGCAGATGATAGGTCCAGCGGCGCTTTTTCAATATGCATCACTGGAAAGCTGACCGCATCTGCTCCTTCTTCCCGTAAACGGGATAAGAGCTTCCGGGATTGTGCAGCGGCCCTTGTAACAACAACTGTCTTCCCGGTTAAACAGGCATTCATATCCCCAGATCTTTCTTTACCTTCTCAAGAATATCTGCTGCTCCTTTAGCCTGCAGTGTAGTTGCTAACTCAACACCAAGCTTTTGCGGATCGTCCGAAACAGCATGCTCCTTGATGATTGTTTTCCCATCAGGTGTTCCCACAAGTCCGGTTAAAGAAATTTCGCCTGCAGTTGTTTTTTCGGCATAAGCCGCAATCGGTACCTGGCAGCCGCCTTCAAGTGTATAAAGAAAAGCCCTCTCCGCCATTACCGTTTCAAATGTCTCTTTATCATTTAGCTGTTGAAGATAGTCATTAAGCTCTTTGTCGTCTTCCCTGCTCTCAATCGACAGCGCTCCCTGGCCAACCGCCGGGAGGCTTGTTGAAACAGATAAATATTCAGTTACCGTGTCACTGGACCAGCCCATGCGCTCCAGGCCAGCAGCAGCAAGTATGATTGCGTCAAATTCTCCAGACCGCAATTTCCCAAGGCGTGTATCAATGTTACCTCTGATGGATTTGATGGTGAGGTCAGGTCTGACGTTTAAAATTTGTGCGGCACGCCGCAGCGAGCTTGTTCCTACAACTGCTCCGGATGGCAAGTCTTGCAGGGAGTTGTATTTTTCTGAAATAAACGCATCACGCGGATCCACACGCTTAGGGGTGCATCCGATCATCAATCCGTCTGGCAGTACAGAAGGCATATCTTTCATACTATGTACAGCCATATCAATCTCTTTGTTTAAAAGAGCCTGCTCGATCTCCTTTACAAACAGCCCTTTCCCTCCTACTTTGGAAAGGGTCACGTCAAGGATGACATCCCCTTTGGTAACGATTTCTTTTACTTCAAACTCAAAAGGGCACCCTTGGGCTTTCAACTGGTCAATGAACCAATTGGTCTGCGTAAGCGCCAATTTACTTCGTCTAGATCCTACTATGATTTTTCTCATCTATTTAAAACCTCCTACAAAATTGCCATTGCCTACTGATACCAAAAATGAAATTCAGTCAGTGTGGAAGCCAGGAAATAATTGATCAGGACGATCAGAAAGGCGGCTGTGTTCCAAACGGCGAGCGTCTTCCCCTGCAGTCCCCTGGCTACTTTTTGATATAAAAAGACACTGTAGACTCCAATTACCACAAAGGACGAAACCACCTTCGCATCCAGCAGCGAAAAGTCCTGTATTTTTAAGAATGCCCAGATAACACCCAGTATTAAACTCAATAAAAGGATGGGCACCCCCGTTATATTTAAACCGTAGGAAAGCCGTTCCAGGGTGGAAAGGCTGCCAAGGCGCTGAAGCCTCTTATTCCACTTTCTCTGTTTCAACAGCCTGTGCTGAAGCAGGTACATGATTGAAAAAATGCATGAGAGCGTAAATGTCCCATATGAAATAAATGCCATTGTCACATGAATGACCAATAGCTCGGAAATGAGTCTGGTGGACATTTCGTCGCTGACCTGTTCCCCCGGTGCAAACAGATTAATAGACATGATCAGAAAACCGAGCACATTGGTGAAAAAGACCAAAAAGTCGATTCTGAAAAACCAGTTTAAGACCAAAGACAAGGTGACCAGGATCCAAGCATAAAAAAACAAGCCTTCAAAAGGCGTCAAAATGGGCGGGCGGCCCATTTCCACCATGCGCTGGACGAAAAAAACCGACTGCAATACCCAGACAATAGAAAGCAACCAGAAGGCAATTCGGTTAGCCTTCCGGTTGTTTTGTAAAAAGTCGATAAAATAACCTATAATGCTCAGCGCATATAAAATAATGGTCGTATCGTATATCCAATTTGCGTTTTGCATATCAGAAACTCCCCTCTAGGAGTCCAGTGACATCCCTTTACTGAGGCATAGAAGGAGATGCTTCACGTAACTTTGATGTTTCTTTTTCCGTTTTGAGCTCCTGCTGTTTCACCTCTTCTTCAAGCGCAAAAATTTTGGTGAAAAATTCAAGCGCCTGATCTGCCCCAGGTTCCCCAGCCTGCTCTTTAATTCTTACGATCGGATCACGAAGCAGCTGGTTAACAATACTTTTCGTATGCTTGCTCAGCACTTTTTTCTCACGATCGCTCAAATGCGGCATTTTCCGTTCAATGCTTTGCATCGTTTCTGCCTGAACAGCGAGTGCTTTTTCACGCAATGCTGTAATTACCGGCACTACACCAAGCATGTTGACCCATGATTGAAAGGCTACAATTTCGCCTTCAATCATAATCTCAATCTTTTCCGCTTCTTTCTTTCGTTCTGCAAGGTTGGCTTCAACAATTCCTTCAAGGTCATCAATATCATAAAGGAAAACACTTTCCAGATCGTTTAATGATGGATCAAGGTCGCGCGGAACGGCGATATCGACCATAAACAACGGACGGCCTTTCCTTTGCTTAAGCACGGCTTGAACCATGTCCTTAGTGATGACATACGATTCTGACCCAGTTGAAGTGATGACGATGTCAGCAATGTTCAGAACACTGCCCAATTCTTCCATACGGTGTGCGGTTCCGTTGAATCGTCCGGCGAGCTCAAGCGCTTTTTCATACGTCCGGTTCACCACATGAACACTGGCAACACCGTTGCTGTGAAGGTGCTTTGCGGTTAATTCACCCATTTTTCCGGCACCAACAATTAATATATCCTTCTTTTCAAGGCCGCCAAAGATTTTCTTTGCCAGCTCCACCGCGGCATAGCTTACTGACACGGCGTTTTCCCCGATTTCTGTTTCGGAGTGGGATCGCTTTGCGAGTGTTATTGCCTGTTTGAAAAGATGGTTAAAGATCGTACCTGTTGTTCCTTCCTGCTGGGCAAGAAGAAAACTGTCACGAACCTGTCCAAGAATTTGGGTTTCTCCCAATACCATGGAATCCAGGCCGGCAGCCACTCTGAATAAATGTTCTACAGCGATCTCTTCCTCGCGGATAAAAAGAAACGGATTCAAATCATTCGTTTCAATTGAAAACCATTCTGCGAGAAATGACTTCATATAATAGCGGCCAGTATGTAGCTGGTCGACGACTGCGTACACCTCTGTACGGTTGCATGTGGAAACAATCGTGCATTCCAAAATGCTTTTTCTCGACCGCAAGGCTTTATGAGCATCCGCTAATTCAGTTGGCTGAAATGACACTTTTTCCCGAATCTCAACAGGTGCCGTCTTGTAATTTAAACCGACAACAAGGATGTGCATCCCACTCACCCCCTTTTTTCTCATCGTAAAAACTGCAGTAATTATCCAAATCCATTATAACATGTATAATAAAATAATGATTCTAAAAATGTGAACAGACTATGAAACGTATGCTATCATAAATAAAGCGCAAACCATTTCGATTTGCTTTAACTACAAGTACTTCCCTATTCTGTCCAAACTGTAACAAACTATAAAAAAATGTCGTGTACATAAAAAAAATATAATTGTGATACCCATATAAAAATAACAAATTTCGACCTTTTTAGCAAAGGATTGATTTGTGTTTTTTAATTTGTTTGGAGGTAATGATGAGAGGTAAAGGAAGTTTTTCAGGTATTGTGCTGCTGGGGATTGGACTCTTTTTCCTTGCACAGCAAATGAAAGTTACATATGTTGCACCCTATTTAACATGGCCCACATTTTTGATTATCATTGGGTTGGCTTTTCTCGTACAAAGTTCGGGGGGAAAGGATGGCGCAAGTTCGTTTTCTGCCATACTGCTTTTGGGACTGGGCATTCATTTTCACGCCATCCATCATATCGACAGCTGGCCGAATGAGCCGGCAACCATCATCCTGATTATCGGTCTTGCTTTTATATATATGTACAAGCAGGCAAAGGAAGGCCTGCTGCCAGGGATCGTACTGATCGCGATCGCTGCATGGAATTTCTTCAATAAGTCACAGACACCGTCAATCAAGGAATGGTTTTCTTCCGTGGAAGGATTCTGGCCGTTTGTTCTTATTGCGGCCGGTGCGTATTTTGTCTTTATCAAAAAAAAATAAACCAGAGCCCAGGCTCTGGTTTATTTTTGTATATAACTCTGAATGGTGCTCCATGCTGCATCTTTCCCGTGTCCTGTTTCCGAGGAAAACAGAAGCAGCGGATCATCCGGTTTCTTTTTTAACGTGTCGCGTACGACCTTCAAATGCTTTTCCCACTTTCCTTTTGGGATCTTGTCGCATTTGGTGGCCACGACAATGACCGGGATATCATGATATTTCAGCCAGTCATACATGATTACGTCATCCTTGGATGGCGCATGTCGTAGATCAACCAGCTGAACGACAGCCTTAAGCTGGGGCCTTTCCATGATATAGCGTTCGATCATTCTTCCCCAGGCTTCTCTTTCTGTCTTCGACACCTTGGCAAATCCATAACCCGGCACATCCACAAAATAGAGCTGCTCATTAATAATGTAAAAATTGAGCGTCTGGGTTTTTCCAGGCCGTGAAGAGGTGCGGGCCAGGTTCTTGCGGGCAATCATCTTGTTAATGAAGGATGATTTTCCGACGTTAGAACGTCCTGCAAGACCAATCTCGGGAAGCTGGTCTTCTGGATATTGTTCTGGTTTAACGGCTGATATTACAATGTCTGCTTTTGTTACTTTCATTTATTATCTCCTACTAAGGCATGTTTTAACACTTCATCCAGGTGGGACACCGGAATAAAGGCAAGGCTGCTACGGACGCTTTCCGGGATATCATCAATGTCTTTTTCATTTTCTTTTGGCATGATGACCGTCTGGATTCCCGCCCTGTGGGCGCTGAGGGATTTTTCCTTTAATCCGCCAATTGGGAGTACGCGTCCACGCAAGGTAATTTCACCGGTCATCCCCACATCCTTGCGCACCGGCTTTCCTGAAAGGGCTGAGACCAGTGCTGTGGCAATCGTAATTCCTGCTGAAGGCCCGTCCTTTGGTGTTGCTCCTTCAGGCACGTGAATATGAATATCGGTTTTCTCATAAAAGTCAGGGTCAATATCAAACTCTTTTGCTCTTGACCGGACATAACTGAGCGCCGCCTGTGCGGACTCCTTCATGACATCTCCGAGCTTTCCGGTCAAAATGAGTTTTCCTTTTCCCGGTGTAAGGGCCACTTCAATGGAAAGTGTATCCCCGCCGGCTGTGGTATAAGCAAGCCCGGTCGCTGCACCCACCTGGTCCTCCATCTCCGCCTGTCCATAACGGAATCGGGGTTTGCCAGTGTAGTCCTCCAGGTTGCGGGCCGTAATGGTTACCCTTTTTTTCTCACCGGATACCAGCTGTTTGGCTGCTTTTCGGCAAAGCCCCGCAATCTGCCTTTCCATGCTTCTTACGCCGGCTTCCCTTGTATAATTGCGGACCAGTTTCAGGATGGCATCCTCTTTCAGCTGAAACTGTGATTTTGCCAGGCCATGTTCTTTTAACTGCTTGGGAATAAGGTGATTCTTGGCGATATGCACCTTCTCCACTTCCGTATAACCAGCGATCGAAATAATTTCCATTCGGTCGAGAAGCGGTCCTGGAATGGTTGTCAGACTGTTGGCTGTTGTAATGAACATCACTTTTGATAAATCATATGGTTCTTCGATGAAATGATCGGAAAACGAATTGTTCTGTTCCGGATCAAGCACTTCGAGTAATGCAGAGGATGGATCTCCCCTGAAGTCATTGGACATCTTGTCGATTTCATCCAGCAGGAAGACCGGATTAATGGTGCCCGCCTTTTTCATACCCTGAATCAGACGGCCCGGCATTGCTCCCACATAGGTCCTTCGATGGCCGCGGATTTCCGCTTCATCACGTACACCGCCAAGCGAGATGCGGACAAAGTTTCTTCCGATGGCCTTGGCAATGGAACGGGCCAGAGATGTCTTACCTACCCCCGGCGGGCCGACCAGGCAAAGAATGGGTCCTTTAAGTGAATTGGTCAGCTGCTGAACAGCGAGGTACTCGAGGACCCGTTCTTTTACTTTCTCAAGTCCATAGTGGTCTTCATTAAGGATTTTCTCAGTCCTTTTAATATCCAGCTGATCTTTCGTCTCTTTGGTCCAGGGCAAATTGATCAGCCAATCAATATAATTGCGGATTACAGCACTTTCCGCCGATGAGCCAGGCATCTTCTCGTAACGGTCCAGCTCTTTCAAGGCGATTTCCATTATATTTTCAGGCATATCCGAGTCTTCAATACGGTCTCTTAAGCTTGAGATCTCGCCTGTTTTGCCTTCTTTATCCCCAAGTTCCTTCTGAATCGCCTTCATTTGCTCGCGAAGGTAATATTCCTTCTGCGTTTTTTCCATTGCTTTTTTGACGCGCTGCCCGATTTTTTTCTCAAGGCCCAGCACTTCTTTTTCATTATTCAAAATTGAGATAAGATGATTTAAGCGGTCCTTTACTTCATTGATTTCAAGAATATGTTGTTTTTCTTTTATTTTCAATGAAAGATGAGAGGAAATGACATCTGCCAGCCGGCCTGGTTCCTCGATATCTTGAACGGATGCGAGGGTTTCCGGAGTCACTTTTTTGGATAAGTTTATGTACTGCTCGAATTGCTGAAGAGCTGTCCTCATAAGGGCTTGTATTTCCAAGTCCTTTTCGCCCTGATCTTCCATCAGTTCTACTTCAACTTCCAAGTACTCTTCCCGATCGATAAATTGGGTAATCTTACCGCGCTGAATGCCTTCTACGAGCACACGAATGGTCCCGTTCGGCAGCTTTAACATCTGATTGACTTTTGAAAGGGTACCAATTTCATATATTTGTTCTCCGCTCGGGTCTTCAACAGCGACTTCCTTTTGTGTAGAAAGGAAGATATGCTGATCATCAAGCATTACTTGCTCTAATGCCTGTACTGATTTTTCCCTTCCTACATCAAGGTGAAGCACCATGGTGGGGTACACCAGCAGGCCGCGAAGAGGAAGGAGGGGAAGGATGCGGGTAGTTTTTTCGTCCATTGAACACACCTCCGAATACTGCTAACTGTATTGAATGATTTCAAATCCGTGCAGCCCATTTTTATAGTATGGCAATTCTTTGTAAAATGCCAAAAGCAGCCGAAGAAATTTCTACAGCCTTTGTACAATTCTACCCATAAAGGACGGTTTTGTCTAATCACAGCTTGTTTTTGGGCTATCGAAAGGAAAGCCCCCTCTTCAAACGGATTTTGGAGGGGACTGTAAAAATGCAGACGCTGGAATCGCCTGTTGATTTTCTTTATCCAGTTCAGGAAATGCATGCTGAAATACTTGTGTTAACTTTGTGACCGGAATGATCTCAATTCCCTCAATTTCTCTTAGAATGGCCTGATCATTGTCTTTAGGAATGATGACTTTTTTTACACCGGCCAATTTCGCCGCGAGAACCTTTGCCATAACTCCACCAACCGGCTTCACTTTTCCATGAACACTTATTTCACCTGTCATTGCCAGTTCATTGTCAATCGGCAGATCATGCACAGCCGAATAAATGGAAGTGGCAATGGCAATTCCGGCGGATGGGCCGTCTACAGGGCCGCCGCCAGGAAAATTCACATGAATATCATACAGTGAGGCATCTACGTTCATCTTCCTCAAAACGGTGAGAACGTTCTCAGCTGATCCTTTTGCCAGACTTTTTCTTCTGATTGATTTTGAATTATTGCCGATCGATTCTTCTTCAACAATACCTGTTATAGTAAGCGTACCCTGTTTTTTCGCGGGCAAAACGGTAACTTCAATTTCTAGAAGGGCTCCGCTGTTTGGCCCATAAACAGCCAGTCCGTTGACCAGCCCGACTTTTGGCCTGTCTGCAATCTTGGTCTCGGGACGGGGAGTCATCTGACTGGAATGGATCACCCACTCCATATCCGATTTTTTAATAAAATCTCTGTCCTCTGTGATCGCCAGTCCTGCTGAAATTTGCATCATATTTACTGCTTCCCGGCCATTTTTTGCATATTGGGCAAGAAGCTCCAACGTTTCGTCATCAACTTTCATGCTGACCTTATCTGCTGCTTTTTTTGCGATTTGCTGAATTTCTGGTGACTGTAAATCTCTGAAGAATACTTCAAGACACCTTGAACGGATGGCGGGAGGAATTTCATCTGGTGTACGTGTCGTCGCACCAATGAGCCTGAAATCTGCCGGGAGCCCATTTTGAAAAATATCATGGATGTGTGTTGGGATTGTTGTATTTTCTTCATTATAATAAGCACTCTCAAGAAAAACTTTGCGGTCTTCGAGCACTTTTAGAAGCTTGTTCATTTGAATCGGATGCAGTTCTCCTATCTCATCGATAAAAAGAACCCCACCGTGGGCATTGGTGACTGCTCCCTGCTTGGGCTGCGGAATTCCCGCCTGTCCCATTGCCCCTGCTCCCTGATAAATAGGATCGTGGACAGAACCGATTAATGGATCGGCAATGCCGCGCTCATCAAACCTGGCAGTAGTGGCATCAAGCTCCACAAATACCGCTGCCGGACGGAATGGTGAGTTACGGTTCCGCTTCGCTTCCTCAAGAACAAGCCGTGCTGCTGCAGTTTTTCCCACTCCAGGCGGTCCATAGACGATAACATGCTGCGGATTTGGTCCACAGAGAGCTGCATGAAGCGCCTTGATGCCGTCTTTCTGGCCGACAATATCTGCAAATGTTCCAGGACGCACGCGCTCGGAAAGCGGTTCTGTTAATGAGATAGAGCGCATTTTTCGCAGTTGATCCATTTCTTTTCTTGACTCTTTATCTATACTCACTTTTTGGGTACGCTGATTTTTCAACAAGTTCCAAAAGTAAAGTCCAATCACGATTCCAAAGAAAAGCTGAATGAGTAAAGCAATTCCAGTCCAGTTCATTTCTTCCTCCCAAATTTTTTTTATGATCCTAGTATCTCCGAGTGTCGGGAGGACTAAACAGAAAAAAATAGAAATGGAAAAAACTTGAACCGAACCACATAATCCCTTTAAACGAAATAAAAAAACCAGCCCTCGGGCTGGTTTTTTACGTTATTATGCACTTTCCTTTGGCGTTTCTTTTTTTGGTTCAACAATGGTTCCATCCTCAAGCTCAAGTTTCGGAGGAACTTTATCAGAAACGGTTTCTTTTGTAATAATGCACTTGGCCACGTCTTCACGGGAAGGAAGCTCAAACATAACATCGAGCATCATTCCTTCAATGATGGAACGAAGACCACGAGCCCCGGTTTTACGCTCAATCGCCTGGTTGGCAATTTCGGAGAGCGCTTCTTCCGTGAATTCAAGTTCAACTCCATCGAGGTCAAGAAGCTTTTGATATTGCTTAACCAGTGCGTTTTTCGGCTTGGTAAGAATTTCAACCAATGCCTCCTCATCAAGAGGAGTCAGACTTGCAGTAACAGGAAGACGTCCGATAAATTCCGGAATCAAACCGAAACGAAGCAAATCCTCCGGCAATACTTTTGCAAGGTATTCTCCTGCCTTTAATTCCGCCTGTCTTGATTCGGAACTGAATCCAATTACTTTTTTGCCGAGACGGCGCTTAATGATTTGTTCGATGCCATCAAACGCTCCACCGCAAATGAAGAGAATGTTGGTAGTGTCGATTTGGATAAACTCCTGATGAGGATGTTTTCTTCCGCCCTGCGGAGGAACACTTGCAACCGTACCTTCAAGAATTTTCAGAAGCGCCTGCTGAACACCCTCCCCTGAAACATCACGGGTAATGGATGGATTTTCAGACTTTCTGGCAATCTTATCGATCTCATCGATGTAGATAATGCCTTTTTCAGCTTTTTCCACATCATAATCAGCGGACTGAATCAATTTAAGCAAAATATTCTCTACGTCTTCCCCGACATACCCTGCTTCTGTTAAAGATGTAGCATCGGCAATGGCAAACGGCACATTGAGAATCCGAGCCAGGGTCTGAGCCAGTAAAGTTTTACCGCTACCTGTCGGCCCGATCATGGCTATATTACTTTTCGCCAATTCAACTTCATCCGATTTGTGGGAAGAGTTAATACGTTTGTAATGGTTATACACCGCAACGGAAAGAGATTTTTTCGCCTGTTCCTGGCCAATGACATACTCGTCGAGAATCTTGCGGATTTCCATTGGTTTTGGAACTTCTTTTAGTTCTACATCCTCTTCTGTACCCAGTTCTTCTTCCACAATCTCGGTACAAAGCTCGATGCATTCATCACAAATATATACACCTGGTCCTGCTACCAGTTTACGAACTTGATCTTGTGTTTTTCCACAAAAGGAACACTTAAGCTGCCCTTTTTCGTCATTGAATTTAAACAATGAAATCACCCCTAAACCTTAAATTGAATGAAACCATTTACCTGTTCATCATCTGATGCATGAATGCTTGTTTCATTACTGTGTGAGCTTGAACTTGTGCTGCACGCTGATTTCATTTCCGCAAGTTTATGTATTGGATTGTATCATATTACCCCTTTGAAACGGAAATAAAAACCCTTCATTGGCATTTAATAGTATGTATTAGCAAAAATGGACTGTTTTCGATGTGTTTTATAAGTATTAACCTTATGGCTTATTTTAAAACCTGAATCAGAAAAATAAAGCCTTTAAAAAAGTTTCCATAAAAAAACCGCTTTTCCTGCCAGTCCGATAAATAATTATATAAAACAAGGCACGAAAATTTCGTGCCTTGTCAGACCTTACTTAATATTATGCAACTGTTTTGCTGTTCTCCACTAAAAGATCAATTGCTTTTCTGATTTTCAGATCAGCAGCTACAGCGTCATTTCCGCCTTGCATTGCAAGCATTTGCGTGATTTTCTCAACATCCATGTTGTACATTTCAGCCATTTTCTTAAGCTCTTCATTGATTTCTTCTTCAGTAGCTTCAATGTTTTCCGCCTCGGAAATTGCTTCAAGTACAAGGTTTGTTTTCACACGTTTTCCAGCATCTTCTTTCATTTGCTCACGAAGGGCAGCTTCGTCTGTGCCAGAGAACTGGAAGTAAAGGTCAAGGTTCATGCCTTGCATTTGAAGACGTTGTCCAAACTCCTGAACCATACGGTCCAATTCAGTGTTGACCATTGCTTCCGGCACGTCTACTTCTGCATTATCAACGGCTTTGTCAACAACGGAATCACGAGTGTGGTGCTCACCTTCATGGTTTTTGCTCTCTTCCAGCTTTTTACGGATGCTGGCTTTAAGTTCTTCTACTGTTTCTACTTCAGCGTCAGCTTCTTTAGCAAACTCATCGTTCAGTTCAGGAAGCTGTTTTGTTTTGATATCGTGGATAGTAACTTTGAAAACAGCAGGCTTTCCAGCAAGCTCGGCTGCATGGTACTCTTCTGGGAAAGTAATTTCTACTTCTTTTTCAGTACCTGCTTTATCGCCGATCAGCTGTTCTTCAAATCCAGGAATGAAAGAACCTGATCCGATTTCCAGTGGATAGTTTTCAGCTTTACCGCCTTCAAACGGCTCTCCGTCGACAAATCCTTCAAAATCGATAACTGCTGTATCTCCGTTCTCGACTTCTCCTTCTTCTTTTACAACAAGCTCAGCCTGCTGTTCCTGAAGACGCTTCACTTCATTGTCAACATCCTCGTCCGTTACAGTTGTATCAAATTCAGTTACTTCAAGGCCTTTGTAGTCGCCAAGCTTTACTTCCGGCTTTACTACAACTTTTGCTGTAAATACAAGGTTGCTGCCTTTTTCCATTGTTTCAATGTCCACTTCAGGACGGTCAACCGGCTCAATTCCTGTTTCTTCTACAGCTTGGCTGTATGCTTGCGGCAGGATAATATCAAGCGCATCTTGATACAGAGATTCAACCCCAAAACGCTGTTCAAACATCTTACGTGGAATCTTCCCTTTACGGAAACCTGGCACGTTTACCTGTTTAACCACTTTTTTAAACGCCTGGTCAAGGGCTGTATCTACTTCAGAAGCCTCAACTTCAATCGTTAAGACGCCTTGGTTACCTTCTAACTTTTCCCACTTTGCACTCATTCAAAGTTCCCTCCAACATTACGTATTTCATTGAAAATTTTACATTTTCTTTGCAACCATTCCATTATATCATAACCGACTTGTATTTCAACAACGACCATTACCTGTTTGGGATTAGTGATCTGAAAATTTATTGGGCCCAAACGTAAAGCGTTCAATATCAAGCAGTTGCTCCACTGCTTTTTGCAGTGTTTCGGGATGGATCTCGATTTCTGATTCAAGCTCTTCACACGCGTCCATACCGCTCAATTTGCCTGCTGCACATTGCAGAGCATGAGACCAGAAAAAACGGTCCGCGGGTTCAGGAACCTGTGGATAAATTGCAAGTATGTAGTCCCACCAAATGGTAAGAGCAAATTGTGACAAGGTTGGATTTTCCTGTTCCAGCCTGTCCTCCACTTCCTTTTTCACTTCGAGATTAAACGGTTCTTCGTAAACATCATGAAGCTCTTGTAAAGAGATCGAATACAACTGTCCAAACTTATGTAAAGTAACGGTTTCTTCCACATTCTTTGACTTCAGGTAATTAAGTGCCATCGTTTTAATTCCCGGGTGGCCCTCTTCATTGGCCAAAAATTCACGATAGACAGAAAGGGCTTCTTCCGGATCCATGTAGCTCAGCTGCTGCATGGCAATCCATTGATTATGTATTTCGCTGCTTGTCAGCATACTTCTGAGCGTTTCGATTTCTTGTTTCCTGTCTTCAGCCGGCTCGGGAGTAAATTCGACGCCAGGTTCGGGGTCTTCTGCCATTTTCCGGCTGAAATGAAGCAGCTGGTAAAAGGATTCAGCCTGGGCAGCCGGCAGCTGATGTTCCCCCAGCACAGCTTCCACCACAGAAACGACGGTATCGTATGCTGAAAGCTGAATAAGAACGGAAAGATAAATCTGCAAAACGTCAAAGTATTCCCCAATTCCCTGCTTAAGCATTCTCTCTGCTCTTGTCTTTGCCTCCTGAAGCTGGCCCAGTTCGATCAGGCTGAGCACAACCCCAAGATGGCCCTGTGGATGGCCGGGGTTCAATTCCAGCAGCTGAAGAAAACAGGATAGAGATTCCTTATAGTGTTTTGCTTTCAGGGAAGCCATTCCTTTTTCAAGCAAACGGGCAGGCAAATTAGGAAAAGGGACGACATTGCTTGGGTTTTTTCCTTTTTTTTCATTAGCCATTAGGTTTATTCACTTCCAGTTTCTATTTGCATCAGTTTAACAGTTTAAAGACATAAACTCAAGACGGATCACAGGCGGCCGATGAAAACAACAAATCCTGCACAACCATGTGCAGGATTGCTGATATGGAACTATCATATGGGAAACCTGCCAACACGTTCAGTTTTGCAATGCTCCTCTTATCGTTCCCTTTTTCTCTTTCTTCAAACCTTTTTCTGTCCAAAAACTTAACGACCTACAATTGAAGCTGTTTAGCTGATTGCTGCTGTTCTTCATAACGGCTGATGGCATCCTCATATTTAAGGGTAATAGAAATTTCATCCCAGCCATTCTGAATCATCTCTTTCCAATATGGATCAAAAGGGAAAGAAGCCAGAACTTCCTCTCCGGATAAAATCTCCTGTCTGTCAAGGCTGACCGTCAGCTTTTGGTCACCTGCTGCCACTCTGTCCTTCATGCTATTGATGGTTTCCGCAGGAAGCTTGATCACCAGGATCCCATTTTTTAATGAGTTATTATAGAAGATATCCGCATATTCCGGAGCAACGATGACTTTAAAGCCATAATCCTTTAAAGCCCATGGAGCATGTTCACGTGAAGATCCACAGCCAAAGTTATCGCCGGCCAGCAGAATTTCGGCTCCTGCTGCTTCAGGACGGTTCAATTCAAATTCCGGATTGAGCGAACCGTCACGGTTGAAACGCCAGTCAAAGAATAAGTATTTTCCAAAACCGTTTCTTTCCACACGCTTTAAAAACTGCTTCGGTATGATTTGATCCGTATCCACATTGTCACGGTCAAGCACCGCCGCTGTTCCGGTAAATGTTTTAAATCCTGGCATACTGCTCACCATCCCTCGAACCAGATTGAAACTTCCGAACGTCTGTGAACTTTCCTTCGATGGCAGCTGCTGCCGCCATTTCAGGACTGACCAGATGCGTTCTTGCTCCTTTGCCCTGTCTGCCTTCAAAGTTCCGGTTGGAAGTAGAAGCACACCTTTCACCTTCGGGGACGATATCCGGATTCATCCCCAGACACATGGAACATCCTGAATCACGCCAATCAAAACCAGCTTCCTGAAAAACAAGATGGAGGCCTTCCTGCTCTGCTTTTACCTTGACTTGCTGTGAGCCCGGAACCACGATGGCCTGAACGGCACCGTGAACCTTTTTTCCCTTAACCACTTTTGCAGCAGCACGTAAATCACTGATTCTGGAGTTGGTACAGGATCCAATAAACACATGCTGGACAGGTACTTCAGTCAGAGATTGCCCCGGGTTTAAACCCATGTATTGAAGTGCTTTCTGCAAGGCTTCCTTTTCTTGCTGTGTTTGTTCATTCGTATAGGAAGGGACATTTCCGGAAATCCCAACACCCATGGAGGGGTTGGTTCCCCAGGTAACCATCGGCTCCACTTCGGCGGCATTTATTTCAATCACTTTATCGTATTTCGCATCCGCGTCGGAACAAAGTGCGCTCCACTCTTTCATTTTTTCTTCAAACTGTTCACCTTGAGGAGCATATTTGCGGCCTTTAATATATTCAAAGGTCGTCTCGTCAGGCGCAACCAATCCGGCTTTTGCCCCTGCTTCAATCGACATGTTGCACAATGTCATGCGTTCTTCCATGGTAAAACTGCGGACTGTTTCTCCAGTGAATTCAATGACATGGCCTGCACCTGCGTTAGTGCCATATTGAGCAATCAATGCAAGAATAATATCTTTAGCCGTTACTCCAAAACCACGTTTGCCCTCTATATTTACTTTTAGCTGCTTTGGTTTTTGCTGCCATAGGGTCTGTGTGGCCAAAACATGCTCCACTTCACTCGTCCCGATCCCAAAGGCAAGAGCACCGAATGCTCCATGAGTGGATGTATGACTGTCTCCGCAAACGATGGTTTTCCCTGGCAATGTCAACCCAAGTTCCGGTCCAATGACATGGACAATTCCCTGGTGCTCGGATTCAAGTCCTTCCAGATGGATGCCATACTCCTTGCAGTTTTGTTCAAGCGTCTGAATCTGCTTCAATGCAATGCTGTCATCGATCACAAACCGGTTTTTAGTCGGAATATTATGATCCATGGTGGCAAAGCAAAGGTCCGGTCTTCTTACCGGCCGGTTTTTTTCCCGCAGGCCGGCAAAGGCCTGCGGAGATGTCACTTCATGAAGAAGATGCAAATCAATGTACAAAAGACCGGGTTTGTTATCCTCTTGCATGACGGTATGTTTTTCCCAAACTTTATCTATAATGGTTTTTGCCATTTCATCTTCCTCCTTACACATAAACTTCAAGCAGTGTGGCGGTTGCTGCATTTTCATCCAATCGATAGATCAATTGATCCACGATTTCATCGGTTGTAGAAATTCTTCCTTTTTTGCTTTCAATATCTCTGGTTCGATAATTAGCGTTCAATACTTCCTGAACGGCCATTTCAATCGCGTCCGCTTCATCGTTCATATGGAAAGAATGTCTGAGCATCATGGCAGTTGACAGGACCATGCCCAGTGGATTGGCTGCATTCTTGCCGGCAATGTCAGGCGCTGATCCATGTACAGGCTCATAAAGCCCCGGACCGTCCTCACTTACCGAAGCCGATGCCAGCATACCCAGGGAACCTGTAATCATAGATGCTTCGTCAGATAAAATGTCTCCAAACATATTCTCTGTCACAATAACATCAAACTGACCGGGATTTCTGACAAGCTGCATCGCGGCATTATCAACCAGCATATGCTCCACTTCCACCTCCGGAAAGCTCTCCGCCATCTCGTTGACCACGTCCCTCCAAAGCTTGCTTGATTCAAGGACGTTGGCCTTATCCACAGAAGTCAATTTACCGCTGCGGGATGCTGCAATTTCAAAAGCCTTTTTTACCACTCGTTCGATTTCATTGCTGTGATAATACAGTGTGTCCACCGCTTCTTCGTTTCCTGTTCTGCCTTTTGGCTGGGCAAAATACAGTCCGCCTGTCAGCTCTCTTACAAAAATCAGGTCAACGTTTTCAATGAGCTCCGGTTTAAGCGGGGAGATATCAGCAAGGGGGGCGAATGCTTTTACCGGCCTAAGGTTGGCAAAAACATTCAATTCCTTGCGAATTTGAAGCAGACCCTGCTCAGGGCGTTTATCCATCCCGTCCCATTTCGGACCGCCTACCGCTCCAAGTAAAATGGCATCACTTTTTAAGCATTGTTCCAGCGTTTCAGAGGGTAATGGAAGTCCTGTCTCATCAATGGCTTTACCGCCAATCGGCATTTCTGTCACATTAAATTGATGGCCATAGCGGGCTTCTACTGCTTTGAGGACACGCAAAGCCCCTTTCATCACTTCCGGTCCGATACCGTCACCCGGCAAGACTGTAATTGTTTTTTCCATCTTGACCCCTCCTCATTAGATTTATAGACTCACGTTCACCAATTCGTCTTTTTGAACGTTCATTATTGTTTTGTTTAAGGCGTGAACATACGCTTTGGCGGAAGCTTGAAGTACATCCTGCGCCGTACCGCTTCCATTGATCTCATCATCCTCGTACTCGAGAAGCACATATACCTGTGCCAGCGCGTCTCTTCCGGAACCCACAGACTGGATGCGGTAATCCTTTAAATGAACAGGAAGCGGAAGCATTTTATCCAGCGTATTGTAAATTGCTTCTACACTTCCTGATCCCGTACCCGCTTCCTGAATCTCGGATCCATCCGGTGCTTTTAATGTAATGGTCGCCGTCGGAATATTGTTTGTTCCATAATTCACCTGAAGGTCGCCAAGCTGATACATCGGCACCGGAGGCTGAATCTTGTGCTCCAGAAGCAGCGCCAAAATGTCTTCCTCCGTAAGTTCTTTCTTTCTGTCGGCAAGATCCTTGAATTCCTTGAACAGAGTATTAATCTGTTCCTCACCAGGCTCAAAGCCAAGCTTCTGAATGTGTGACCGGAACGCATGACGTCCGGAGTGTTTACCCAGCACAAGCGAGTTGGAAGATACTCCGACAAGTTCAGGTGTGATGATTTCATAGGTTGATTTTTCTTTAAGCACACCATCCTGATGAATTCCGGATTCATGCGCAAATGCATTTTTACCTACCACTGCTTTATTTGGAGGTACACTGATACCTGTCAGCCTGCTCACGAGCGAGCTCGTACGGCTGATTTCCTTTAGCTCCAAACGGCTTTCCGCCTGATAAAAGGAGCTGCGGATCGCAAGAGCAACCGCAATCTCTTCCAGCGAAGCATTACCCGCACGTTCTCCCAAACCGTTGATGGCGCACTCGATCTGATCCGCTCCATTTTCAATAGCGGCCATCGAGTTTGCCACTGCCATGCCCAAATCGTCATGGCAGTGTGCCGATAATTTCGCCCTGTGGATGTTAGGAACATGCTCTCTTACATATTGGAAGAGCTGTCCGTATTCATTAGGGCTGCGATAACCTACTGTATCCGGCAAATTGATGACAGTGGCACCAGCATCAATCACCTGTTCAATAATTTCAGCAAGGAAAGGCAAATCTGAGCGGCAGGCGTCTTCAGCCGACCACTGAACAACCGGAAATTTCTGCTTAGCGTATTTGACGGACTGGACAGCCGTTTCAACGACTTCGTCCGGTGTCTTTTTCAATTTGTATGTCATATGAATCGGCGATGTGGCCAGAAACACATGCAGACGAGGTTCAGCCGAATCTTTCAGTGCTTCCCATGCCGCATCGATGTCTTTTTGGGTCGAGCGCGCAAGGCCGGTGACCGTGCTGTTTTTAATTTCTTCAGCAATCCGTTTCACCGCAGCAAGATCGCCGGGTGAAGCTGCCGGAAATCCTGCCTCAATGACATCAACACCGAGCCGTTCAAGCTGTCTGGCTATTTCAAGTTTTTCATGGGCGTTTAAGTTAACTCCAGCCGTCTGCTCTCCATCCCGTAATGTTGTGTCAAAGATATCAATTTTTCGCACTGCTTACTGCCTCCTTTTTCTTTGATTTTTGCTGTTTCACAAATGGCATCATCGCTCTTAATTCGCGTCCTACAACCTCGATGGGATGATTCTTTTCACTTTCATTGACAGCATGGAATACCGGGCGGTTGGCCTGATTTTCAAGAATCCATCCTTTTGCAAATTCACCGGTTTGGATGTCTTTCAATACCGCTCTCATTTTCTCTCTTGTATCTTCGTCTACCACTCTAGGACCCGATTGGAAATCACCCCACTGGGCTGTATCCGAGATGGAGTATCTCATGCCTTCCAAACCGCCTTCGTACATCAAATCTACGATTAATTTAAGTTCATGCAAACATTCAAAGTAAGCAACTTCCGGCTGGTATCCAGCTTCTACAAGTGTTTCAAATCCAGTTTTAACGAGCGAAGTCAGCCCGCCGCACAATACAGCCTGCTCACCGAACAAATCAGTTTCTGTTTCTTCTTTAAAGGTTGTTTCAAGCACACCCGCTCTTGCAGCTCCGATTCCTTTTGCATATTCCAGCGCTGTTTCCTTCGCAGTTCCTGAAACATCCTGATAAACAGCGATCAGTGCCGGCACTCCTGCACCCGCCTCGTACGTACGGCGCACAAGGTGTCCTGGTCCTTTAGGAGCTACAAGGAATACATCCACAAAGTCCGGTGGAACAACCTGATGGAAGTGAACATTGAATCCATGGGCAAAAACAAGAGATTTGCCTGGTTTTAATGCCGGCTCAATTTCATTTTTGTAGACCTGAGGCTGCAGTTCATCCGGAAGAAGGACCATGATTACATCTGCTTCATTGGAAGCTTCCTCAACCGATGCCACCCGAACTCCGTCTTCCACTGCCTGATCGTATGATTTACCGGGTCTTACACCCACTACCACGTCATAACCGCTTTCCTTCAGGTTTAGTGCGTGAGCATGCCCCTGTGAACCATATCCGATAACTGCTACCTTTTTCCCGTTTAGATACTGATCTGCGATCTCTTTGTCATAATATACTTTAGCCATTTTTCATCTCTCCTCAATAATAGTTGGTTTTGTTGGTTTTGTTGGTTTTATAGTTTTAGATTTAAATAATAGAAAACTGATTCAGATTGTAGACCGTTTTTTGTGTGCCCCGAGGCATGGCTGTAAGGCCTGTTCTCGAGATTTCTTTAATGCCATACGGTCTGAGCAGTTCGATAATAGCTTCAACCTTGTCATTGTCGCCCGTCACTTCAATGGTGACATTCTCCAGGCTGACATCGATGATGCTTGCCCTGAAAGGCTCAATGATCACTTTGATCTCACTGCGGGTTTCCGGAGTGGTGATCACCTTAATCAAGGCCAGCTCCCTTGCAACAAGTGCCATTTCCGTCAAATCCTTCACCTTTAGCACATCAATTTGCTTGTGAAGTTGTTTCAGGAGCTGTTCAAGCTTCCTGTCATCCTCCACCTGAACAACGATTGTGATCTTTGAGATGGATGGTTCATCGGAATGACCGACCGTGATGCTTTCGATGTTAAATTGCCGTTTGGTCATTAATCCTGTCAGCCGGTTGAGTACCCCGCTCCGATTTAATACTGTGGCGGTTATGATGCGCCTCATGGTTTCACCCCAATCATTTGATGAATTCCCTTGCCGGGTGCAATCATCGGATAAACATTTTCATCTGATGCGACTCTGCAGTCCAGCAAGTATGGTGCTTTGGAATCGAGCGCTTCGGCAAATTTGGCCCGCGCATCTTCTTCGGTCGTAACCGATGCGGCTTCAATTCCGTAGGCGGCAGCCAGTTTTACAAAGTCCGGCTGGACCGGAAGCAAGGATTCTGAATAGCGTTCTTCGTAGAAGATTTCCTGCCACTGCCTCACCATTCCCAGCGATTGATTGTTAACGATGACAATGATTACCGGAAGCTTCATTTCCTGTAAAACCGAGAGCTCCTGAAGGGTCATCTGAAACCCTCCATCCCCTGTTACCGCTACTACCGGAAGCTCTGGTTTGCCGATTTTGGCTCCGATTGCCGCCGGAAAACCAAATCCCATTGTTCCGAGTCCCCCTGAAGTTACCCAGCGGTTCGGTTTAGCAAATCCGTAATATTGAGCCGTCCACATTTGATGCTGGCCAACGTCCGTTGTAACAATGGCTTCTCCATTTGTTTCCTCATGGATGATTTCTAGCAGACGCTGGGGCTTCAGTACCTCACCTTCGTTTTTGTACCAAAGCGGGTAAGTGTTTTTAAGTTCCGCCAATTGGTACACCCATTCTGCCGTGTCCCCTGACGTCGGGCTCTCACGGAGCAAAGCGGCCGCTGTATGTTTTGCACAGCCTACAATAGGAATAAGTGTTTCAACATTTTTTCCGATCTCAGCCGGATCGATATCGATATGGGCAACAGTCGCTTTTGGAGCAAAGTGAGCGAGGTTGCCTGTAAGGCGGTCATCGAATCGGGCTCCAATATTTATCAAAAGGTCACATTCATGCAGAGCTGTATTTGATGCATACGTCCCATGCATTCCGGCCATTCCCAGGAAGAGCGGATGGTCCGCCGGAAAGCTTCCCAATCCCAGAAGGGTATTAGTGACAGGAATTCTATGCTGCTCGGCCAATGCCAAAATCTCTTCCTCGGCTTTGGCAAACAAAACACCGGCTCCAGCCAGGATAACAGGTTTCTTTGCCTGCACGATGGCATCTGCCAAACGCTTAACTTGAAGCAGGTTCGGCATTGTGGTTGGCTGATATCCCGGAAGATCAACTTCATTGGCTGGTTTGTACGAACCGATTGAGGTAGAGATATCTTTAGGAATATCAACCAGTACAGGACCGGGCCGTCCGGTCTGGGCAACGTGGAAGGCTTCCTTAATGATTCCCGGCAGCTCTTCCACTTTCCTGACCTGGTAATTGTGCTTTGTGATCGGCATGGTAATTCCAACAATGTCCGCTTCCTGAAACGCATCTGTTCCAATGACGGATGTAGCAACCTGGCCTGTGAAAATAACAAGCGGGAGTGAATCAATCATGGCATCTGCTATTCCGGTCACCAGATTCGTCGCGCCCGGCCCGGAAGTTGCGATTACGACACCAGCCCTTCCGGTAACTCTGGCAAAACCTTGAGCGGCGTGAATTGCTCCTTGTTCATGCCTTGTCAGAATATGTTTGATGTTCTTTTTGTACAGTGCATCATAAATGGGAAGGACGGCACCTCCGGGATATCCGAATAATACGTCAACCCCTTCTTTTTCCAGTGCCTCCATCAGCATATCGGCTCCAGACATTTTCAGGACTTTGCCTTTTTCTTCCTCGGCCACCCAGCTGGCTTTCATTTCTGATTCCTCCCTTATTTGGTCAAAATAAAAAGCCTATCCACCCAAAATGACAGTGTGTATCCTGCCAAAGGGGTGAAAAGGCTTCTTTTCACGGTACCACCCTTCTTCGCGGCTATTTTCACAGCCGCCTCATGGATGAAAAAATCATCCGGTTTGATAACAAGTTAGCCATTAAAGAAACTGGTTAACTCGGCCTGGCCTACTGACACTTGGAATAGCGTGTTCGATCAGACACTCAGGGGTGAGATCCTGACAGGGTTATTACCGGCTCACAGCAACCCGGCTCTCTGTAAATAACCTTCTGTCATTCTTCCCCTTCACAGATTTAGCGATGTTTAGTTTTTAGTCTTTAAATGATGTTATATTTTCAGAACTCCGCCAGTATTGGCTGAAGTAACAAGTTTGGCATAACGGGCAAGATACCCTGTTTTGATTTTAGGCTCCGGCTGCTGCCAATCTGCTTTTCTTTGTTCCAATTCTTCTTCACTGACCAGCAAGTTGATAGTTCGGTCGGGTAGATCGATTAAAATATGGTCGCCATTTTCTATGAAAGCGATCGGTCCGCCCTCTGCAGCTTCCGGTGAGATATGACCGATTGAGATTCCTCTGGAAGCACCTGAGAATCGTCCGTCGGTAATCAATGCAACCTTTGTGCTTAAGCCCATTCCGGCAATCGCGGAAGTCGGAGAAAGCATTTCCGGCATCCCCGGTCCGCCTTTTGGTCCTTCATAGCGGATAACCACGACATGGCCTTCCTTGACTTTGCCGCTTTTAATTCCTTCCAGTGCCTCATCCTGGGATTCAAAGACAATCGCTTCTCCCTCAAAGTATTTGATGGATGGATCCACGCCGCCAACCTTGATGACACAGCCATCAGGTGCCAGGTTCCCAAAAAGGATGGAAAGCCCTCCCACAGGGCTGTAGGCATTATCAGGATAACGGATGACATCACTGTTAAGAATTTCAGCATCTTCCACATTTTCAAACAATGTTTTGCCTGTGACAGTAATTCTGTCACGGTGAATGGCCCCGTCCATGAGACCCAGCTGTTTGATAATGGCACTGACTCCTCCGGCTTCATGAACATCCTGCATGGTGTAGTCTGATGCAGGGCTTATTTTGGAGAGGTATGGCACTCTTTCAGCAACTTCATTGATTCGTTTAAGGTCATACTCAATACCAGCCTCATGTGCAATGGCCAGCATGTGAAGGACTGTGTTCGTTGAACCTCCCATGGCCATGTCGAGAGCAAACGCATCATCGATTGCTTCTTTTGTGATAATGTCTCTCGGCCGGATATCCCGATTAACCTGATCCATCAGATGGAATGCTGCGTCTTTATACAGCTTATCGCGTTCCTGGGAGGTAGCTACAAGCGTTCCATTCCCCGGAAGCGTGATGCCGAGCATTTCCATGATGGAGTTCATGCTGTTTGCGGTGAACATTCCTGAACAGGATCCGCAGGTCGGACAGGCACTTGTCTCAAGCTCCAAGAGCTCTTCACGCGACATTTTGCCTGACAGGTGGGAACCTACTCCTTCAAACACCGAAACAAGTGAAAGGGATTTCCCGGCGGAAGACTTACCGGCTTCCATTGGACCACCGGAGACGAATACAGCCGGCACGTTGGTTCTGACCGCTCCCATCAGCATTCCCGGTGTAATCTTGTCACAGTTGGGAATGTAAAATACTCCGTCAAACCAGTGGGCGTTGATTACCGTCTCAGCTGAATCCGCGATAATTTCCCGGCTTGGAAGGGAATAGCGCATCCCGATGTGGCCCATGGCAATTCCATCATCAACTCCGATTGTGTTGAATTCAAATGGAACACCGCCCGCTTCGCGAATCGCCTGTTTTACTTTTTCCCCTACTTTATTGAGGTGCATATGGCCCGGGATGATATCCACATAGGAATTACAGACCCCAATAAATGGTTTGTTCATATCCTCTTCTTTTACTCCGGCCGCATGAAGCAAGCTTCGGTGAGGCGCCCGGTCAATTCCGCTTTTTATCATGTTACTGCGCATATATGACATCTCCTGTTACAAATTGATTATCCTGCTTGTACGTTGGTTGATTTGGAATAAACCTTGACTCCTTCTTCAACCACTCTTTTTCTGAAAGCTTCCAAAAGGGTATTGGTGTGTTTTCCTGGAACGCCTTCTCCGATTACTCTTCCGTCCACCTTAATGACAGCAATAACCTCTGCTGCCGTCCCAGTAAGGAATACTTCATCAGCCACATAGACATCGTGCCGTGTAAACGGTTCTTCAGACACTTTATAGCCAAGTTCAACGCCAATTTCTATGATGGCATTTCTTGTTATTCCTTCGAGAGCCCCCAGGTAACCCGGAGGTGTTTTTATGCTGTTTCCTTTAACGATGAAAACATTATCTGCAGAGCCTTCCGCCACATAACCCTGATCGTTCAGCATCAAGGCTTCGCTTACACCGGCCAGATTGGCTTCAATTTTAACCAGAATATTGTTTAAATAATTGAGTGATTTAACTTTCGGGCTGAGCACGTCCGCTCTATTCCGCCGGCTCGCTACCGTCACGATTTCAATTCCCGTTTCATAAAGCTTCTTCGGGAAAAGCGCAAGCTGTTCTGCGATGACAATAACCCCCGGCTTTTCACAGGTAAACGGATCCAGTCCAAGATTTCCCCGTCCCCGTGATATCACTAAGCGAATGTAGGCATCACGATATTGGTTTTTTTGGAGCGTCTCAATAATAATCTGGGTTAGCTCCTCTTTCGTGTGTGGAATAGTTAACATGATGGACTGAGCTGATTCGTAAAGACGCTGCAGATGTTCATCCAGTCGATAAACATTTCCGTTGTAGACGCGAATGCCTTCAAACACCCCATCTCCATATAGAAACCCATGGTCATAAACAGAGATTTTGGCATCTTCTTTTAAGACGAACTCACCGTCTACGTAAACCCATTGTTCTAACATCGTGATCCTCCTTTTCCTTAGTAGTAATTGTTCGAATATTTTAATTTAATCTGATAATTGTTGATTATGTTACGCCCCTTTTGGACGCAGGTCAACCACCTTTTTTAAAAAAGTGTAATTTTTCTGTTTATTCAGATTTCTTGTATGCGCTTACATTATTGCTGTGCATGAAATGGCGCTATAACCGTGTAGTTTGTAAACATTTTTAAAGCGCTTACAAAGAAAGTAAGTTACTTAGTAATTTACGCAAAAAAAGACACCCTTTTTATAAAAGGTGTCTTGAGTATGTAAGTAAAGTGGCGTCCCAGGAGAGATTCGAACTCCCGACCGTACGCTTAGAAGGCGTATGCTCTATCCGGCTGAGCTACTGGGACATATGTATTTTAGAGCCCTTTCCGCCTGGCAGTGCAACTTCATGCTACTGCAAAGCGCTGCGGGCACACAGGTTGTTTTCCTCGGGGAAAACGTATGATCAATCACTAATTGACTTTTCCTGTTCCGTAAAAAAAGTCTTGCCTTTTCATTTCCATTGCGACGTGAGAAATAGCAAATGGAGCGGGTGATGAGAATCGAACTCACGACCAGAGCTTGGAAGGCTCTTGTTTTACCACTAAACTACACCCGCATGTTTGATTAGGATGTCACTGCATCAGCGACATTAGTAAATATACTACACCTTTTTAATTATGTCAACAACTTTTGGGGAGAAAAATCTCCCCATTACTAATTCAGTTGAAATTCCCTTCTAAGGTCACTTACTTCCTGTCCTTCAAGATCTAAAAAGGAGACGGTGACTGAGGTTCCTTGCACTTCACACAGTGCATATGTCTTCTCAAAACGTTCCCTCGGCATTCTGATACTGCCTGGGTTGATATACACGTGGCCGTTCTGTTCAAAGCAATGTGCAGTATGCGAATGGCCAAAACATGCAATTTTGGCTCCGGTTTCTTCTGTGCGGTAGGTCAGGGATACAAGTGACATTTTTACATCTATTAAATGTCCATGTGTGACATAAAACACGGTATCTCCGATCAATTCGATGACTTCTGTGGGAAGATCCGGTGCAGCAAAGTCCATATTTCCCTTCACAGTGATAAAATCTTTCAGCTCAGGGGAATCAGAGGTGAGTTCGGAGTCCCCGCAATGAATCATGGCCTCCACTTCATGGCGGTGCCGTTCCTTTATCAGTTCAAGTTCTTTTTTGTATCCATGGCTGTCACTCACAATTAGTACTTTCACGGTTGGCTACCTCCTAAAACAGCAGATGCATCTGGTCTTTAAGCTTGGCCAATGCTTTTGCACGATGGCTGATTTTGTTTTTTTCCTCTTTTGTAAGCTCCGCCATTGTGTTGGATGTCCCTTTAACGATAAAAATCGGATCATACCCAAACCCATGGCTTCCTGTTTTTTTATAGGCAATGCTTCCCTCACAATGGCCTTCAACAATCACCGTTTCCTTACCAGGCCTGGCCACAGCCAAAGCACAAACAAACCTTGCCATCCGCTCCTCATCCGGAACGCTGCGCATTTCATTCAGTACCTTGTCCATATTTTTGTTATCGTCTTTTTCTATTCCCGCATAACGGGCGGAAAAAACACCAGGTCTTCCGCCGAGCGCATCAATAACAAGACCGGAATCATCTGAGATCACCGGCAATTCATATAGATTTGCAATTTCTTCTGCTTTGAGACGGGCATTTTCGGCAAAAGTGGTGCCTGTTTCTTCAACTTCTGGTGCGTCTTTTACATCCAGCAAAGAAGAAACCTCAATACCCATTTCTGCAAACATGAATTGAAACTCTTTGGCTTTTCCTGCATTTTTTGTCGCAATCAGAACTTTCATTTTTCACCCTCCGCTTCAATGATAAGTTTCGCCGATTCACCGAGGACTTCCTTCTGTAATTCAATCAGCTCACTGACACCTTTTGATCCGAGCTTTAACAAGGACTGAAGCTCTGTATAGGAAAATGTCGCTTCTTCACCCGTTCCCTGAAGCTCCACAAACTCCCCGCTTCCCGTCATCACAATGTTCATATCAACATTCGCACTGGAGTCTTCTGTGTAATTTAAATCCAAAATGGGGCCGGCCGTTTGATCAATGCCAACAGAAGTCGCCGCGAGAAAATCTTTTACTGGCATCTTTTTCATTGTCCCGCCTTCAACCAGCCTGTCAAACGCAAGAACCATCGCCACAAATGCTCCGGTAATGGACGCGGTACGGGTGCCTCCGTCAGCCTGAATAACATCACAATCAATCCAGAGTGTCCTCTCGCCCATTTTGGTTAAATCCACAACCGATCGGAGTGCTCTGCCGATTAAACGCTGGATTTCCATTGTCCGGCCCGTCACCTTTCCCCTGCTTGATTCCCGGACCGTCCGTTGCTCTGTTGCCCTTGGAAGCATGGAGTATTCAGCTGTTATCCAGCCTTTCCCCTGGTTTCTCATAAAATGGGGAACTCTTTCTTCGATGCTCGCTGTACAAATAACCTTTGTCTCCCCAACGGTAACTAAAACCGATCCCTCCGCATGCTTTATGTAGTTTTTTTCCATTCTTACCAATCTGAGTTCATCGTTTGTCCTGCCGTCATTTCTCATTGTAATCCTCCCGCTTTTCCTGCTCGCTTCCTGATCTCTCACATCAAATTCCGAAAATTTCGTGAACAAAAAAAGAGAAGGCAAGAAGCCGTCTCTTTTATCCTACCATAAGTTTTTATTTCATTAAAATTCTCCGGTGTTCACCATCTCGGGACGGGAAACCGGCTCAGTAATGGATTTCCCTTCCTCATTTTTCAATTTTGCTTTGCCGTCTACCTGTATCGCCACTTTTTTCACACCATTCAGCTCGGTCAAAGACAAGACGATCGACTGGAGTACTGTATCATCAATTGTATGTTCGGATTTGTTTTCAAGAATGGCTTTATTAAAGTTCAGGGTAGCAACTCCCTTTTTTAAGACCGGCTGATCCAGCAATTTCACATCATTTCTCATGCCAGTCAAAAGTCTGCTCTGCTCACCCGGTCCCTGAACCAGTTCATGGATGGATGCACTGATTGGGTCCGAATCATTTTTGGCTACCCGGCGGGTCACTGGCACATAATAGGTCTGAGAATCATTTTGGGCAACAAAGTAGAGCGTTGCCGTATCACTGCCTGTCATATCCACGACATCGCCGTTTTCAATGTTAATCCCATCGGCCCGGCTGACTCCATCATTGATAGGAGTGTGATTAACTGGCATTACTTTTTGGTCCTTGCCGTCTATCTGTATCTTTACATTTTTGATATTGTCAAATTGCGTGAGAGTAAAGGTGATCGCCTGAAGTAATTTTTGTTCATCCTGTCCTCTGTAATCCATAAATTCTTTCGAAAAATTAGCTGTTGCGGTGCCATCCTTGCTGACAGCGACATCAAGCACCTGCGTGTCTGGAGGAAGCACAGCCTGAAAGCCATTTGGCAGAAGGTTGGAGACTGGCCCATCTTTAACCAGATATTCAAGCACTTGCTTTGCAGCTGTTCCAGTTTTCGGCAGATTCAGCATCTGAGGCACCACCAGATTATTGCTGTCGAGCAAAAACAGCTGGCGCTTTACAGAGTTTTTAGTCGCCTTCGCCGTTGTCTCCGCATCAAGAGATTTTCCTTCTTTCACATAGTTCACTTTCGGAGGATCGACCGCATTATCTGCTTTATTCCCTCCCATTCCACATCCCGCCATCAATAAGGATACTGACAGCAGAACAAGCGGTGCTCCTGTTTTGTACCTTTTGTACATACTTTTCCCTCCCCGAGTGGTTGTACTACTATGTATACGGGCTGTCCCATCGTTTAGACCACTATGTTGAGAAAAAAAGGGATGCATGAAGGTCAATTTCTGACTTTCATGCATCCCCAGGCTTAAATCATTACCGATTTTGCCCCAAAGTAATAAAGTGTACTTTTTCGATTTTTTGTTCCATCCAATGATTGGCGATTTCAAGGAAATGACCGTTATCAGAGGTTGAGAAAAATTCATGCTCAGGCATCCGTTCCCCTTTGTACAAAAGGCCGCTGTGATCAAGGATGGCCGACACTTCACGAGCCGTTTCAGCACCTGAGCAGATCAATTTGATGCCCTCTCCCATTACACGCTGAATAACCGGCCGCAATAAAGGATAATGTGTACAGCCGAGAATAAGGGTATCGATTGGTGTATTCTTTACCTCCTGCAGCACCTCGGATACAACGTGAACCGTTTCTTCCCCGTCAAGCTCGCCCTTTTCCACAAGGGGTACAAACGGAGGACACGCCAAACTGTGCACGGTAATGTCCCCTTTAATGCCCTTTAAGGCATTCTCATAGGCATGGCTTTTGATCGTCCCTGCGGTGCCAATAACGCCCACCTGGCCATTTTGTGTCACTTTGAGGGCAGTTCGTGCGCCAGGGTTAATTACCCCGATGACAGGGATGCTCAGCTTTTCCTTTACCTCTTCCAATATGGCTGCCGTTGCCGTATTGCAGGCAATGACAAGCATTTTTATCTCCTTGCTCAAAAGGAATTCAATCATTTCCAGTGTATAGGTTCTGACTTCGTCCATCGGCCGCGGACCATAAGGGCAGCGTGCCGTGTCTCCCAGGTAATAGATTTCCTCCTTGGGAAGCTGCCGCATAATTTCTCTGGCCACAGTCAATCCGCCAACACCCGAGTCAATTACACCTATTGGTTTATCCATTTTTTCGCCTCTTCTTTCTTCCGGTGTCTATTCATGTTGTATGCTTCTATCTTTACTGCTGCATGCAAACATCCACCGCGTTCCACACAAAATCCTTAAAAAGAATAAAAGAAAACTCCATGGTTGTCAACAAAGAAAAGCCGATCCTTTTGTAAAGGATCAGCTCTCATCATTCACTTGCCATTAAAAATTCTCATTCACAAACTGTACAACTTCTTCAGCGGTATCCATATTTAAAATGGTATCTATATGTTTTGCAGCTTCTGTTTTAGAAAGTTTGGAAAGCTGGCTTCTGGCTGGAAGCACAGATGTTGCGCTCATTGAAAATTCATCGAGTCCAAGCCCGAGCAAAATCGGAATAGCGATTGGGTCTCCTGCCATCTCTCCACACATGCCAACCCATTTTCCTTCTTTATGGGCAGCATTAATCACCATTTGAACCAAACGGAGAATTGCCGGATTATATGGCTGGTACAGATAAGAGACTCTCTCGTTCATTCGGTCTGCTGCCATCGTATACTGAATAAGATCATTCGTTCCGATGGAGAAGAAATCTACTTCCTTGGCAAAGCGGTCGGAAAGAACCGCGGTTGATGGAATCTCAACCATAATTCCGAGCTCAATGTTTTCTGAAACATCAACATTTGCTTTTGCCAATTTTTCTTTTTCCTCAAGCAGCACATTCTTGGCCGCACGGAACTCCACCAGGGTTGCGATCATTGGGAACATGATCTTCAAATTGCCGTGTACACTTGCACGAAGCAGTGCTCTCAGCTGTGTTCTGAAGATGTCCTGCTGCTCCAGACAAAGTCGAATGGCACGGAAACCAAGGAATGGGTTCATTTCTTTTGGAAGGTCCAAATAAGGCAGTTCTTTATCGCCGCCGATATCCAGCGTACGTATTACAACCGGTTTGCCTTCCATTTTTTCAAGAACCTCTTTATACGCCTTAAACTGCTCTTCCTCGGTTGGAAGCTGGTCGCGGCCCATATAAAGGAACTCTGTTCGGTAAAGCCCAACACCTTCAGCGCCGTTTTCAAGGACACCTTGAACATCCTGAGGCGTACCAATGTTGGCTGCGAGTTCTACATGCTGGCTGTCAGACGTCGTCGTCTGCTCGTTAACAAGCTTCGCCCACTCTGCTTTTTGTTCTTTATATTGATCTTGTTTCTTCCTATAAAGAACAAGTTCTTCTTCTGTCGGGTCAACGATCACTTCACCGTCAATCCCGTCAATAACAAGAATCGTACCGTTTTGAATTTTCCCGGTCACCACTTTGGTTCCAACGACTGCAGGAATCTCCATGGAACGGGACATGATGGCAGAATGTGAAGTTCTTCCGCCGATATCCGTAGCAAAACCAAGAACGAACTGGCGGTTAAGCTGGGCGGTATCAGATGGAGTTAAATCTTCCGCAATAATAATAACTTCTTCAGCAATGCTTGCAGGGGATGAGAATTGAACTCCGAGCAAATGAGCAAGAACACGTTTAGAAACATCGCGGATATCTGCGGCGCGCTCTTTCATATATTCATTGTCCATTTGTTCAAACATATTGATGAACATGCCAGAGATTTCATCCATGGCACTTTCCGCATTTACATTTTCGCCTTCAATTTTCGTTTTTACTGCATCAATTAGCTCTGGATCTTCAAGAACAAGAAGATGGGCAGCAAAAATTGCTGCCTTATCTTCTCCTAAATCTCTCAGTGCATTTTCTTTAATAATCTGAAGCTCGCCTTTCGCCTTTTCGACTGCGGCGGAAAAACGGTTAATCTCGGAAGCGGTATCTTCCACCCGCTTCTTCTCGATTGTTAATTCAGGGTTCTCAAGGATGAATGCTTTGGCAATCGCTATGCCGGCTGATGCAGCAATACCTGAAATTTTTTCAGACATTACTCACCAAGCCCTTCCTTTTTCATTACATCTTCAATTGCTTTCAATGCATCGTCTGCATCGTTACCTTCAGCTTTGATTGTGATCTCAGAACCGCTTTGGATTCCAAGGCTCATAACACCCATGATGGATTTAAGATTAACATTTTTACCGTTGTAGCCAAGAGTGATATCTGAGCTGAATTGTCCTGCCTGGTTCACAAGAACAGTTGCCGGACGTGCGTGAATTCCTGAGTCGCTAGTTACTTTAAATGTTTTTTCTGCCATGATTGAAAAACTCCTTTGTTATGTTTTTTAGTGGATTGCAATGATATTTTCTTCACCTTTTGACACATTTCCTGTTTTCTCAAGGTGAATGCTTTCTCCTTCAGCAAGGTTGGTGAACACGATTGGTGTTATCACTGATGGAGCGTTTCCTTTTACAAAATCAAGATTAACTTTCATTAATTCTTGCCCTTGCTCTATGATGTCACCCTCATTCACAAACAATTCGAAACCTTCACCTTTAAGTTTGACCGTGTCGATTCCAAAATGGACCAGAATTTCACGGCCGCCATCAGACTCAATTCCAATCGCGTGCTTTGTCGGGAATACGTTGATGATCTTACCATTTACTGGTGATACTACTGTCCCATCCGAAGGTTCCACAGCAAATCCATCACCCATCATTTTACCAGAAAACACTTGGTCAGGCACTTCTGTTATAGGCATGATTTTCCCTTCCAGCGGTGAAACGAAACGTTCAGCTACAGCTGGAGCAGGTACTTCCATCTCCTGTTTTTCGGTTAATGGTTCTTTCGGTGCTGCAACTACTTTACCGTCCATAATATCTTTGATTTCACTCTTAATCGTATCTGAACGTGTTCCGAAAATGGCCTGAATGTTGTTGCCCATCTCCAGTACACCGGATGCTCCGAGCTTTTTCAAACGATCTTTATCGACATTTTTCGCATCATTAACCGCAACACGCAGACGAGTGATACAAGCATCAAGGTCACGAATGTTTCCTTTTCCGCCCAGTCCCTCAAGTATGTTCGCTGCCAATGAGCCTTCGTTGCTGGCACTCACGTTTGTTTCTACTTCATCATCCACGAGTTCGCGTCCTGGAGTCTTAAGATCCCATTTTCTGATCGCAAAGCGGAAACCGAAGTAATAAATGACCGCAAGAACCAAACCTACCGGGATAACAAGCCACCATGCAGTGCGCCCCGGCAAAACGCCGAATAACAGATAATCGATAACTCCACCTGAGAAGGTCATACCGATTTTAACATTTAACAGCTGCATTGTCATAAAAGACAACCCGGCAAAAATGGCATGAATTCCGAAAAGTACAGGAGCTACAAACAAGAATGTGAATTCAATTGGTTCAGTAATCCCTGTAAGGAATGAAGTCAAGGCAGCAGAGGCCATTATTCCCGCAACAACTTTTTTGTTTTCCGGACGTGCTTCATGGTACATGGCAAGTGCTGCTGCCGGGAGACCGAACATCATGAACGGGAATTTACCTGTCATGAATGTACCGGCCGTTAGCGGTGCACCATCTTTAATTTGAGCAAAAAAGATTTTTTGGTCTCCGCGGATGATGTCACCGGCCTTGTCCGTATACTGTCCAAACTCAAACCAAAACGGAGAGTAAAAAATGTGATGAAGTCCGAAAGGGATTAATGAACGTTCAATCACACCGAAGACAAATGCTGCAAGGGTACGGTTGGAATCAAGCATAAAATGCGAGAATGAGTTTAGCCCTTGCTGTGCGTATGGCCAAACACCAATCATGATGATCCCCAAAACCAAAGATGAAACCGCTGTTATAATCGGCACAAACCGTTTACCAGCAAAGAATCCTAAGTATGGAGGCAACTCGATTTTGTAAAACCGCTTATATAGATATGAAGCAAGAATACCTATGATAATACCGCCAAAAACACCAGTTTGCAACGTAGGAATTCCAAGCACACTGGCAAACTCCGGATTGTCCTTAATCATATCCGGCGTAATGCCCTTTAACGTTCCCATCGTCACGTTCATGATCAAGTATCCAATGATGGCAGCAAGTCCTGCTACCCCTTCTCCGCCGGCCAGTCCGACGGCAACCCCTACTGCAAACAGCAAGGACAGGTTTGAGAAAACGATGTTACCCGAGTTCTCCATAACGCTTGAAACAAGCTGAAACCAGTCTGCTTTTAATGCAGGTATTTTTTCAAGTAATGCAGGGTTTTTGAACGCGTTACCAAATGCCAAGAGTAAACCTGCCGCAGGCAAAATTGCGACTGGAAGCATCAAAGCTTTACCTACCCGTTGAAGCACCCCGAAAATTTGTTTCCACATGGGAATGTTCCTCCTTTTATTTTTAAATAGATTTGTACCGGAAGTTGAATCAATATAAAAAGGCATGAGCGAATCAAAAAAGCGCATACAAAAGCCAATCAGATATAGATTATCCGAATTAAGCTCTTACTACACTTTTTTCTTCACTCATGCCTGATCGAATCAGTAACACGTAAAGCAAAAGTACATTTATTAAGTTTAAGTAAGCCTTTGCAAATGCATCGTCAGATACACGGCTTCCGCTTCCGGAATGGGCTTATTCAACGTATTCTGCATTACCTTAATTAACTTCCAAGCAAGATTGTAGCACAAAGGATATTCTTCTTTCAAGACCTTTGCTAATTTTTCTTGTTTGTCCACTTTTTCACCGGCTTCCACACGCTCGATTGTATGCCGCAAATGCCTGACAAGCCTCAAGTAATTAATGCTTTTCCGGTCCAGCTTAATTTCAAGCGACTCCTCGATCAATTCCGCCAGCTTGTTGATCAGACGTGAATGCTGATTGATGTCACTTAAACTTCTATTGGTCACTGCGCTGTGGATATGAAGGGCAACAAAGCCAATCTCGCCATCGGGCAAATGAATGCCGAGCGCCTGATTGATTTCCTCGATTACTTCTTCGGCTACGGTATATTCCTTTGGATAAAGAGTCTGAGTTTCCACCAGAAACGGATTCCGAATATCCATGCCTTGTTCAAGACGCTTAACGGCAAAAGCCATGTGGTCGGTTAACGCGACATGAATATGTTCATTCAATTTGGTTTGCATCCGCTTCTCAATGTGGGTGATCACATCATTAAGAAGTTCGATAAACGACTCCTCAAGGGAACGGACAAGAGACACATACTGCTGTTGCTCTTTTTCGCTGGTCAAAATATAGAGTTTGTCAACGTCATCAGCCTCTATAACGTCACCTTTCACCTTTCCAAACCCGATACCTTTTCCAATCAGGATTAATTCCCTGCTTGATGCATCTTTGGCGACCACTGCATTATTGTTGAGTGTTTTATTAATGTGAAAGGGTGTATTCATCCTGTTTCCATTCCTTTCGAGCAGTAAGCCTGAAATTTCGCAATGTCTACATAATAGCCCAAATCATTATGTTTAGCAATTAACAAAATCAGACATCGACTCAAAAAAGAAAAACGGCTTTCAGCGAAAGCCGTTTTCTGACTAAATTTCTAGTTCTCCAAGCCTCAATAATTCTACAACGGCTTGAGAGCGCCCTTTCACCCCAAGCTTTTGCATAGTGTTGGAAATGTGGTTTCGAACGGTCTTCTCGCTGATAAAAAGCTGTTCTGCGATTTCTTTGGTTGTCTTGTCTTGGACCAATAATTCAAAAACTTCTCTTTCTCGTTTTGTAAGTAGAGGCTTCGGTCGGTAGTGTTTCTCCTTCAATGATTTCACCCCTCCTTGCTAGGGTTTAAAGAACTGCCAATGCACATTTGCAAATTGGAAGTATTTAGTCAACATATACTATGTCAGAAGGTTTTTAGGAGTGACTTGGTTCATTGAAAAAGTATTTAGATTTCAATTGATCTTCCCGTAATATGCGCCTTTTTAAAATGGGTATAAAAAAAACCCCTTCAATGACGAAGGGGTTTTGCTTTATACTCGGTCGCTTCCAAAAAAGTTTTTGAAAGCCTGGAATGTAGTGGAACGGTTCAAAGAGGCAATCGAAGTTGTCAATGGGATACCCTTTGGACAAGACTGCACGCAGTTTTGAGAGTTACCGCAAGATGCAAGACCACCGTCTTCCATCAACGCGTTCAAACGCTCTTCCTTGTTCATCGCTCCTGTTGGATGCGCATTGAACAATCGAACCTGAGACAAAGGCGCAGGGCCGATGAAATCAGATTTGCTGTTTACGTTCGGACATGCTTCAAGGCAAACACCGCATGTCATGCACTTGGAAAGTTCATACGCCCATTGGCGTTTTGTTTCCGGCATTCGGGGTCCGGGGCCTAAATCATAGGTGCCATCGATTGGAATCCACGCTTTTACCCGCTTAAGGGCATCGAACATACGGCTTCGGTCGACTGCTAGGTCACGTACGACCGGAAATGTTTTCATAGGGGCCAGACGAATCGGCTGTTCAAGCTTGTCAACGAGAGCCGTACACGCTTGGCGCGGCTTCCCGTTAATGACCATGGAACATGCTCCGCATACTTCTTCAAGGCAGTTCATTTCCCATGTTACAGGAGTAGTCGCTTCGCCTTTAGCGTTCACAGGGCTTCTGCGGATCTCCATCAGTGCGGAAATGACATTCATGTTCGCACGGTAATCAAGTTCGAATTCTTCTTCGTACGGGGCCGTTTCAGGAGTGTCTTGTCTCATGATGAGAAACTTAACTGTCTTATCACTCATGATTTATTTCGCCTCCGCTTTCTTTTTAGAATAGTCACGCTTACGCGGCTTGATGTATTGAATGTCCACTTCTTCATAAGAGAAATCTGGACCATTAGTGGCAGGGTTAAAGGCTGCTCTTGTGGTTTTCAACCATTCATCATCATTACGCTCCGGGAAGTCCGGCTTATAGTGCGCTCCGCGGCTTTCATCACGGTTAAGGGCACCAAGCGTAATGACTCTTCCCAGCTGAAGCATATGCCACAGCTGGCGTGTAAAGGATCCACCCTGGTTGCTCCACTTAGCTGTATCGTTAATGTTGATCTTTTTATATCTCTCCATCAATTCCTGAATTTTCTCATCAGTTTGCTGAAGCTTGTCATTATAGCGAACGACTGTAACGTTATCCGTCATCCATTCTCCAAGTTCCTTATGAAGAACGTACGCATTTTCATTACCGTCCATACTAAGAATATTATCGTATTTTTCTTGTTCTTTGCGAACTTGCTGCTCAAATACAGAAGAAGAAACGTCATCCGAGCTTTTTTCAAGGCCGGCTACATACGCAGCAGCAGCAGGGCCAGCCTGCATTCCGCCAAATATCGCAGAAAGAAGAGAATTGGCTCCCAAACGGTTGGCTCCGTGATATTGATACTCACATTCACCAGCAGCAAACAGACCAGGAATGTTGGTCATCTGGTTAAAGTCCACCCACATGCCTCCCATGGAATAGTGGACGGCAGGGAAGATTTTCATTGGAACTTTACGAGGGTCATCCCCCATGAACTTTTCATAGATTTCAATAATTCCGCCAAGCTTGATGTCCAGTTCTTTTGGATCTTTATGTGAAAGGTCAAGATAGACCATGTTTTCGCCGTTAATACCCAACTTTTCATCAACACACACGTGGAAAATTTCACGTGTAGCGATATCACGGGGAACCAGGTTTCCGTATGCAGGATACTTTTCTTCAAGGAAGTACCAAGGCTTACCGTCTTTATAGGTCCAAACACGGCCGCCTTCCCCACGGGCTGATTCACTCATAAGACGAAGCTTGTCATCTCCAGGTATGGCTGTTGGGTGAATCTGAATAAACTCACCGTTTGCATAATCAACACCTTGCTGATATAGAGAAGCTGCTGCTGCACCAGTATTGATGACAGAGTTTGTGGATTTACCGAAGATAATTCCAGGTCCTCCGGTCGCCATGATAACAGCGTCCGCTGAAAAGCTGTGAATCTCCATTGATTTTAAGTTTTGGGAAGTGATACCCCGGCAAACGCCTTCATCATCCACGATCGCGGACAAGAATTCCCAGCCTTCATACTTGGTTACAAGGCCGGCTACTTCGTGGCGTCTTACCTGCTCATCCAACGCATACAAAAGCTGCTGTCCGGTAGTTGCTCCGGCAAATGCAGTGCGGTGATGCTGTGTCCCCCCGAAACGGCGGAAATCAAGCAATCCTTCCGGCGTACGGTTAAACATTACACCCATTCGGTCCATAAGGTGGATAATCCCGGGTGCAGCTTCACACATTGCTTTTACAGGAGTTTGGTTCGCAAGAAAGTCTCCCCCATAGATTGAATCATCAAAATGGACATACGGGGAATCCCCTTCCCCTTTTGTGTTTACAGCACCGTTAATTCCGCCCTGTGCACATACAGAGTGGGAACGTTTTACAGGAACAAGTGAAAACAAGTCAACCTTCATGCCGGCTTCTGCTGCCTTAATGGTAGCCATAAGCCCTGCAAGGCCTCCTCCGACAATAATAATATTTCCTTTACTCAAGATGGTTCACCCCTTCTTAAATGAATGCAAAAATAGTTCGGACACTCACGATCGCAAGCGCAACAAAAACGCCCATCGTCACGTAAGTTGAAATTCTCTGTGATCGAGGCGAAACCGTAAGACCCCAGCTGACAAAAAATGACCATAAACCGTTTGAAAAGTGGAATACGGCGGAAAGTACACCGATTAAGTAAAATGCCACCATAAATGGTGAGCTTAAAATGTCTGCCATCATTTGATAGTTTACTTCTGCTCCAAAGGCTGCTGCAATTCGAGTTTCCCAAACGTGCCAGGAAACGTAGATTAGAGTAATAACTCCAGTTACGCGCTGTAAAAGATACATCCAGTTACGGAAATACCCATAACGGCTTGTGTTGTTCTTTGCCGTAAAAGTAATATAAAGTCCGTAAATCGCATGGAAATAGAGAGGAATAAAAATAACAACCGCTTCCAGAATATAACGGAATGGTAAGTTACCCATAAAATCTGCTGCATTATCAAACGATGCCGCCCCTTTTGTTGCAAAGTAGTTTACAACAAGGTGTTCAAGTAGAAATAATCCTACCGGGATTACACCGAGTAATGAGTGTAGCCTTCTTGTGTTAAAACTTCGACTGCCTGCCATTCAATTTGCCCCTTTCTAAATTACCTCTGTCTTTTTTGAAACCCCTGGTTTCTCTCCGTCCCTTTTGAAAGCTATTCCTCAGCGCTTGAAGTAAAAAGATGACTGTTAATGCGTTAACCTAATAACATGTATCATTTTACTCCCATCGTTTGACACCGTCAAGAAAACGTTAACATAAAAATTTCAAAAAAGTCTTGATTTTAAAGGGTTTTTTCCACATCATCGCTCACGGAAAATTCGACAAATATGTGACTTTTTATAGAGTTCTCGTATTATTCAGGCTATAATGGAAAACGTAGAAAGCGGGGAGATCAAAATGGAACAACATGAGGACATCCGGCAAAAAGAGGAAGAAACGGCCAAAGAACCCCCACATGCTGGAGGTGTTCCGGTTTTCGGCTATGAACTTCTGAAAAACATTCTGCTGCCGGAATTGCTTGGAAAAGAAGAACGCAACATCCTGTACTGGGCCGGGCGCAGTCTGGCAAGGAAATTTCCTTTAAGCTCAACAGAAGAACTGGTTCATTTTTTTGCGGAAGCGGGCTGGGGAAGTCTGGTTATTGCCGAAATGAACAAGAATGAGATGGTACTGGAGCTTTCTTCTCCACTCATTGACAAACGCTTTGAACTCCAGCAAAACCCTACCTTCGGCCTGGAAGCGGGGTTTATTGCAGAACAGGTGCAAAATCAGCGGAAGTGCATCTCGGAAACCCATGAAACAGTAAAGCGTAAAAATAAAATCCAATTTACTGTACAGTGGGACCGAAAAGATGAAACAACCACAGAAAAATTAGCTTAAGGCCACACTCCGAAACCGGCATGCCGGTTTTTTTTATTGCTCTCACCATTGACAATTTGCCCGCCTGACCCTTAATGTTAACTTGTAAAATAATAAGGTTGACAATCGGGAGGGATTTTATGAATTGGACCCAGCTTGGAGAAGAGGTAATCAAAGGAAAAGTGCTTACCCTGGAGGAGGCGTTAAAAATACTGGAATCTCCGGATGACGAACTGCTTCCCCTTCTTCATGGTGCATTTATCATAAGAAAGCATTACTATGGCAAAAAGGTGAAATTGAATAAAATCATCAATACAAAATCCGGCATGTGCCCCGAAGACTGCGGATATTGTTCGCAATCTTCCGTTTCATCAGCTCCTATCGAAAAATACACGATGATGGACAAGAAAACCATTGTGGCCGGAGCAGAAAAAGCTTATCGGCAAAATGTCAGAACCTATTGTATTGTGGCAAGCGGGCGGGGACCCCTTCAGAGGGATTTGGCGACCGTCATTGAAGCAGTAAAAGAGATTAAATCCTCGTATAATTTGAAAATATGCGCCTGTCTGGGCATTGTCAGCGAAACTCAGGCACAGCAGCTTAAAGAGGCGGGCGTAGAACGGTACAACCATAACATCAACACAGCGGAAGGCCATCACAGTGCCATCACAACCACTCATACA
This sequence comes from Fictibacillus fluitans, assembly GCF_030418125.1. Classification (GTDB taxonomy): domain Bacteria; phylum Bacillota; class Bacilli; order Bacillales; family Fictibacillaceae; genus Fictibacillus_C; species Fictibacillus_C fluitans. The sequence continues at coordinate 45,871 of NZ_JAUHTR010000017.1, forward strand.
TATGCAGACAGAGTCTCCACCCTCGGTAAAATAAAAGAAGCCGGCCTTTCGCCTTGTTCAGGTGTTATTATCGGCATGGGAGAAAGCAACAAGGATATTATTGCTATGGCGAGGGCTCTCCGGGAGATTGATGCAGATTCAATTCCTGTCAATTTTCTTCATGCCATACCGGGAACTCCCCTTGAAAATATGGACAGCCTGAACCCGCGATTTTGTTTAAAAGTCCTGGCTCTCTTCCGCTACCTGAATCCCTCGAAGGAAATCAGAATATCAGGCGGCAGGGAAATAAACCTTCGCAGCCTGCAGCCGCTTGGTCTTTATGCAGCAAACTCAATCTTTGTCGGGGATTACCTGACGACCGGTGGACAAGAAACCACTGCTGATCATCAAATCCTCGAGGACCTTGGATTTGAAATCGACTTTTTGAACGAGAAGGCCTTCGCATAAAAAAGAAAACGTCCGGGCAAAATCGCCCGGACTTTTATTATGCTTGCTGAGCTGGCACTCTGGCATCCAGTTCAAAGACATCATGAAGTGTTTCAATCGCTTTAATCATGTCCTGCTGTCCAACTACAGTAGATACTTTGATCTCTGAAGTGCTTACCATTTTAATCATAATATCCTGATCAGATAAGGTCTTAAACATTTGCGCAGCGACACCAGGGTTGGAGATCATCCCTGAGCCGACAATGGAAACCTTGGCCAATCCATCTTCGTGCAGAATTTGGCCGTAACCTAACTGTACTTTGTTCTGTTCCAAAAGCTTGACCGTATCATCAAAAATGGAACTGTCAATTGAAAATGAAATGTTGGTCTTTTCCTGCTTGTTTACACTTTGTATAATAATATCTACATTTATATTATTGTCCGCGAGCAAAGAGAATACAGACGAAAGTGTATTCAGCCCGTTCGGGAGATCCTCAATTGTAATTTTGGTCACATTGCCTTCAAAAGCCAATCCTCTTACCACTAAATTATTTTCCATTTCTGCTTCCTCCTCAACGATTGTTCCACGTTCCTGTTCCATGCTTGAACGTACTTCTAGCTTTACTCCATAGTTCTTGGCAAACTCAACCGCTCTTGGATGCAGGACACCTGCCCCCAAATTGGCGAGTTCAAGCATTTCATCATAAGAAATGGCAGACAGTTTACGAGCATGCTTCACAACCCGGGGATCGGTGGTAAACACACCGGTCACGTCGGTATAAATTTCGCATTTATCCGCCCTTAATGCCGCAGCTAAAGCAACAGCTGTTGTGTCCGAACCGCCCCGGCCAAGAGTCGAAATGTTGTGGGAGGCTGTCCATCCCTGAAATCCGGCAACTACTGCTATTTTCCCTTTATTTAAAAGCGTTCTCAGCCTATTTGTATCAATGTCTAATATCCTCGCATTACCGTGGAGGCTTTCTGTTTGAATACCTGCCTGCCAGCCGGTAAGGGATTCCGCCGGATAACCCGCCTCCTCAAGAGCCATAGCCAATAAGGATATGGTAATTTGTTCACCTGTTGTAAGCAGCATATCCATCTCTCGTTTAGACGGTTTGCTTGTGATTTCTCCTGCCAGCTTCACCAGTTCGTCCGTTGTTTTGCCCATGGCAGAAACAACCGCTACGACCTGATTGCCTTCATTGGCCGCCTGAATAATCCGTCTGGCCGCATTTCTGATTCTATCGGGAGTACCTACACTTGTCCCTCCGAATTTTTGAACGATTAATGCCACAATGGTCCATCCTTTCTCATCCTCAATAATGGTTATGCTTATAAAAGACACCCAGATATGGCCAGCCATCGTCGGCTTCCACTTTTTAACAAGCTGTAAAACTGTTTATGAATACATACAAAAAAGCAGCAATAAGGAAAAGACCTTATCGCTGCTTGAATAGGCAACAGTAAGCCAGCATGTTTTCCCCTCATGTGAGATAGTCCTCCACACATCCTCCGGGCAAGGAATGTGTGACAGCTCTGCATTTGTTCAATGCAGGTCCAGCCTTAAGAAAAAGGTAGTTTCCCAAAGCTTCGGCAAAAATCCCCTTTCAGCCACCGTCATAAGAGCTCCTTCTCTTCCGGTTGCTTACTATTGGTTTTTGCTCCTCTACCATCACTTCAAAAACTGAAGTATGGCGCTCTATTAAAATTTGTTTTTAGTTTAGCAAAGTAGATTTTAAAAATCAACCCTTTTTAAGAAGGATCTTTCTGAAGTGCCTGAATGATTTCTTCTGCTACTCCTGAAGGAATGCCTGCTGCCCGAAAGTCCTCGATGGTTGCTTCCTTCATCTTTTTAATCGAACCAAACTTTCTGAGCAGCAGTTTTTTTCTTTTTTCACCGACTCCAGGAATATTATCAAGGCTGGATCGGAACATGCCCTTATCCCTGACCTGGCGGTGAAAGGAGATGGCAAACCGGTGGACCTCATCCTGTATACGCTGCAAAAGATAAAATTCCTGGCTGTTTCTCTGCATCTCCATAATTACCGGCGGGTCCCCCATTAACAGCTGAGAGGTACGGTGCTTTTCATCCTTCGCCAAACCGCCAACCGGTATAAAGAGATTCAATTCGTTTTCAAGAACATCCTGCGCTGCCGCAATCTGCCCTTTTCCACCGTCTATTATAATGAGATCAGGCATCTGACCGTTTTCCTTCAGAATGCGCGAATATCTTCTTCGCACGACCTCTTTCATGGAAGCATAGTCATCAGGACCGGTTACCGTTTTAATCTTGTATTTCCGATACTCTTTTTTGTTTGGTTTGCCATCCTCAAAAACAATCATCGCTGAAACCGGGCTCGTGCCATGAATATTTGAGTTATCGAACGCTTCGATCCTGTATGGTGCAGGGATGTTCAGCTGCTTTCCGAGGTTTTCGACGGCTTTGATGGTTCGGTCTTCATCGCGCTCAATAAGTGCAAACTTTACTTTCAGTGCATTTTGGGCATTTTTTGTGGCAAGGTCAACAAATTCTTTTTTCTGCCGCTGCTTCGGCTGCGAGACCTTTACCTGAAGAAGCTCTTTAATCATCTCCCCATTTACATCATGCGGCAAAATAACTTCCTTGGGGAGGATATGGTTTTTTTGCAGGTAGAACTGGCCGATAAACGTTAAAAAATCCTCGGCGGCTTCTCCATAAAACGGGAAAAGGGAAACATCCCTCTCGATCAGCTTTCCCTGCCTGATGAAGAAAACCTGAACACACATCCAGCCTTTATCGTAATGATAGCCAAACACATCTTTGTCAGCCATATCAGCGGTCATCATTTTTTGCTTCTGCATAACCGCATCGATATGCTGGATCTGGTCCCTGAGTTCCTTTGCACGTTCAAAATTCAGCTCTTCCGAAGCCGCAAGCATTTTTTTCGTTAATTCTTCTCGGACTTCTGGAAAACCGCCATTTAAGAACTTAACGATCTCATCGACCATCTTTTTGTTCTGTTCCTTCGTAATATCATAAACACAAGGGCCAAGACATTGCCCGATGTGATAGTACAGGCACACTTTGTTTGGCATATGGTCACATTTGCGGAGCGGATACAACCGGTCCAGCAGCTTCTTGGTTTCCTGGGCTGCATAGGCATTGACAAAGGGACCAAAATATTTACCCTTATCTTTTTTCACCTTTCGTGTATATAGCAGCCGGGGCTGCTCTTCTGCGGTTATTTTCAGATAGGGATACGTTTTGTCATCTTTCAGCATGACATTGAACTTCGGATCATATTTTTTAATCAGGTTCATTTCAAGAAGGAGAGCTTCAAACTCCGAGGAGGTAATGATGTATTCAAAATCCGCAATATTTGCGACCAGCCGCTGAGTTTTCCCATCATGTGAACCTGAAAAATAGGATCTTACCCGGTTCTTCAGGACTTTCGCTTTACCAACATAGATAACTTTACCAAACTGGTCTTTCATGAGGTAGCATCCTGGCTGATCGGGAAGTACTGCCAGCTTTTCTCTTATAATATCCAACGTGCCTCTCCCCCCTTTTCTATGTAATATCATAGCATGATACCCTTAATTTTGCAGTTTATAAGAACAGATGCTCTCCACCTTCTAAACCAAGAAAAAGGCCAGCCATATAATGGCCAGCCCTTACTTTAGGTTTTTATTTGTGTTTGTTTAGGAGTTCGCCCAATGCTTCTTTCGGCTGGAAGCCTACAACCTGGTCAACGACCTCGCCATTTTTGAAAACGATTAGAGTCGGGATGCTCATTACTCCGTATTTTCCGGCTACTTCCTGGTTTTCGTCAACATCAAGTTTTACTACTTTTAAATCTTCGTTTTCGCTTGCCAGCTCTTCAAGAACGGGCGCGATCATTTTACAAGGTCCGCACCAAGGTGCCCAAAAATCTGCTAGCACTAAGCCTTCACTTGTTTCTTGGCTGAACGTCTGATCTGTTGCATTTACAATTGCCATATTAAAATTGCCTCCTTAATTTCAGCATGTAAACAGAGTATATCATCAATCCTAATTTACATCTATTTGTTTGCTCATGATTTATGCTACCCAAATTACGATAGAATCAAACCCCGCCATTCATCGGCTCCGACGCTTTCAGGTGAGCGCTGCAATTAAACAACTGGCACTCCCAATGCTTCTCTCTATATATCAGGATACTCACCGATGTATTAAAGAGTGAAGCTTCATACTCCGCCGTTTTCATCATATCCCTGATCAGGGTTCCGATAAACGCCCCATGGCTGATGACCATAACTTTTTTACCTGCATGGTTTTCGGTCAGCTCCTGAAGAAATTGATATCCCCTCTTCAGGACCTCTTCCTTTTTTTCAATCCCATGTTCCAGCTTGTTCCAGTTATCTCCCCATCGCTCGATCCGCCCGGCTTCATCCGTTCCTTCGAGGCGCCCGAAATTCATTTCGCGTATCCTTGAATCCGTAGCCAGAGGAACATGAAGGACTTCTGCAATAATCTCTCCCGTTTCACGGGCACGGGAGAGTGAACTGGTCACAATGAAATCCCATTGTTCTCCTTTGAACCGTGCGGCCAATGCATCTGCTTGGCTGCGGCCATCTGAATTAAGGGGAATATCCATGATTCCCTGGATTCTTCCAGCGGCATTCCAATCGGTTTGGCCATGTCTTACAAATGCTACTGTTGTCAATTTGCCCACTCATTTCTTCAGATTTGGACCCATTGTATCATTGATGGGATGGTAAAAACAAAAGGCCGGCAGAGTCCGCCGGCGCTTTGCTTATGATTTCACGAGAACATTCTTGAATTCTTCTGTTAACAGGGGAACCACTTCAAACAAATCTCCTACAATTCCATAATCGGCAACAGAGAAGATGCTCGCTTCCGGATCCTTATTGATGGCAACGATCACCTTGGAATTGGACATGCCGGCCAGATGCTGAATCGCGCCCGAAATTCCGCATGCGATATAAAGATCCGGTGTTACCACCTTGCCTGTCTGGCCGATCTGCAGGGAGTAATCGCAATAGTCTGCATCGCATGCTCCGCGGGAAGCACCTACCGCTGCACCCAGTACATCTGCCAGTTCCTGCAATGGCTTAAAGCCATCCTCAGATTTTACGCCGCGCCCGCCTGCCACAATAATTTTCGCTTCGGAAAGGTCAACGCCTGTGGAAGCTTTGCGGACTACATCTTTAACAACTGTGCGTAAATCTTTTACATCAACTGCTAGAGCAGCAACATCTCCCGAACGGCTTTCATCAATTTCAAGCGGCGGGATATTGTTCGGGCGAATGGTGACGAATACCAGCCCGTCTGTGATCACTTTTTTCTCGAACGCTTTTCCGGAATAAATCGGACGGGTGAATACCACGTTTTCTCCGGCTTGCTCAAGTGACGTCACATCGGAAATCAATCCGGATTTCAGGCGGGCTGCAAGTCTTGGAGAAAGGTCTTTCCCCAGCGCTGTGTGCCCAAGTACTAATCCATCGGGTTTTTCCTGATCAATCACTTGCAAAAGCGCTTGAACGTATCCATCTGTTGAATAGGTGGATAACAGGCTGTGTTCAGCTAGTACCACCCGGTCGGCTCCAAAGTGGATCAATGCTTTACCCGCTTCGTTTAATCCTTCACCGCACAGGACAGCGACAACTTCTCCGCCTGAAGAAATTTCCTTCGCTGCGGCTATCGCCTCAAAAGATACATTTCTTAATTCTCCGTCACGAACTTCTCCGAGTACCAGAACCTTTTTAGACATGTTGTATTCCTCCTTATATCACTTTTGCTTCTGAGCGTAGTAATGAAACAAGTTCTTTTACCTGGTCGTTGACTTCACCGCTTAAGATTTTCCCTGCTTCTTTCTTTGGCGGCATGAATACTTCCACTGTCTTTGTTTTGGCTGCTACATCTTCCTCATCGATGTCCAGATCATCGATTTCCAGCGTTTCAAGCGGCTTTTTCTTCGCCTTCATGATTCCCGGCAAGGAAGAATAGCGCGGCTCGTTCAATCCCTGCTGTGCTGTTACCAGCAATGGAAGTGAAGTTTCGATTTTCTCAACATCGCCTTCAACATCGCGTTCAATGAATACATCGGTGCCATTCACTTCAATTTTTGTAATGGTGGTAACCTGCGGAATTCCGAGAAGTTCTGCCAATCGCGGACCAACCTGGCCTGATCCATTATCAATCGCTACGTTTCCGCCCAGGATCAAATCGTATTCCTTATCTTTGAAAAACTCCGCCAGTACAGCAGAAGTCGTAAACTGGTCTGTGCTTTCAAGTTCCTCAGTATCGATCAAAACCGCTTTATCCGCCCCCATGGCAAGTGCGGTACGCAATTCTTTTTCAGATTCTTCTGTGCCGACCGTTACCACTGTAACTTCTCCGCCATGCGCGTCACGAAGTGTGATCGCTTCTTCAATCGCGTATTCATCATAGGGATTGATAATATACTCGGCACTGTCATGGGAAATTGCCCCGTTGGAAATGCTGATTTTCTCTTCAGTATCGAACGTTCGTTTTAAAATTACATATAAATTCATGCGAAACCCTCCAATGAAAAATTAGTTTTTAAAGTTTGGCTTTCGTTTTTCGATGAACGCCTGAATTCCCTCTTGCCCATCTTCTGATACAAACACTTTTCCGAAGTACTGAGATTCCTTTTTGGCACCTTCCGCGTACTGCCCTTTTGCGGCATATTGCAAAAGCTCCAGGGTATAGCGGATCGAGAGAGAGCTCTTGGCTGCTGCCTTTCCCGCAAGGCTGTAAGCCTTTTCAAAAAGTTCTTCATCAGAATATGCGGCCGTTGCCAATCCCCAGCTAACCGCTTCCTCTCCAGTGATCGGTTCGGAGGTGATCAGCATTTCTGCCGCTTTTGCGGCTCCTACATATTTCGGAAGCCTTTGTGTTCCGGCAAAACCGGGGATTAACCCAAGCTGCAGTTCTGGCAAACCAAGCTTCGCTTCACTTGTAACAAGCCGGATATGGCAGGCCATTGCAAGCTCCAGGCCTCCGCCCAGCGCTGCACCATGTATAGCAGCAATGATCAGTTTAGGAAAATTCTCCATCCGGTCAAAAAGCTGCTGGCCAAACGCTCCAAGTTCAGCAAAATCTGCTTCATTCTGAATCGTTGTAAATTCTTTAATATCCGCACCGGCAGAAAAGAATCTGCCCTCTCCCTTAAGCACGATCACTTTTGCTTCGTCATCATGCTCCAATTCATCAAACACACTGGACAACTCACGGATTAACTGAGTCGACAGGGCATTCGCCGGCGGACGGTTGAGCTGTATGGTGGCGATGCGATTTTCTTTATTAACCTGTAAAAACTCCACTCTCTCACACTCCTTATTTATCTGGCAGATACAGGGGCAATTAGCTCCCTGCATTATTGCTTAATCCATTAACAAGCATTCGGTGTACTGGAAGAGCCAGGGAAGGCAGGTCATAACGGTGATCATTCATTACCCAGTTTGTCGCCGTTTCGTCTATCGTCCCGAAAATCATCTGCCGGGCCAGCCGTGTGTCCATCGTTCTGTCAAACACCCTTTCCTCCATCCCTTCTTTCAATATCAGGTCAATCAGGGACAGGTACCGCTTTAACACTTCTCCGATTTTGGCACGAAGCGCACGGTTGGTCTGGCGCAGTTCCAGCTGGGTGACAATGGACAGCTCATGATCCTCATTCAAAAGATTGAAATGCATCTTGATCAGTGTTAACAGCTTTTCAATGGCCGATGATTTGCCCTTGAGCTCATTCCCCGTTTTTTCGATAAAGGATCCCATTTTTTCGTTAAAAACAGAAACGAGCAGATCTTCTTTATTTTTAAAATAAAGATAGATCGTCCCATCTGCTACAGATGCCTGCTTTGCAATCTTGGATACTTGGGACTGATGATATCCATGAATTGCGATGACATTCACCGCGGCATCAATAATTTGGTCGTACTTTGGGCCTTTACGTTTCACGATAATCTCCTCACTTCAAACGAGCTGCTGTAAACTGAATGATTGTTCATTCATATTTTAATTGTAAAACAAGTCGTTTTTTTCTGTCAATTCTATTATTCAATTCTTTTGCTAAAAAAACAAGGGCCTTTTTTAAAGGCCCTTTAAATCTCTTGTACTTTTTGTTCTTCTGCCTGCTGTTCCTTTGCTTTTTCTTCCTCCAGCAGAACGCGCCGTAAAATTTTTCCAACCATGGTTTTCGGAAGTTCAGTGCGGAACTCGTATATCCTTGGCACCTTAAATGCGGCCAAATGTTGCCGGCAAAATTGATTTAGCTGATCTTCGGTACACGGTATGTTGTCTTTTAACACCACAAAGGCTTTAACCGTCTCTCCGCGGTAAGGGTCAGGTACCCCGACCACCACTGCTTCTTTTACCGCTTCGTGTTCGTAAAGCACTTCTTCCACGTCGCGCGGATAAATATTATAGCCGCCTGCAATGATCAGATCCTTTTTCCGGTCCACGATATAGAAGTATCCGTCCTCATCCATATATCCCATATCACCGGTCAATAGCCAGCCGTCTTTCAAAACAGCTGCTGTTTCCTCAGGCTGTTTCCAATAGCCTTTCATCACTTGGGGGCCGCGCACCATCAGCTCGCCGACTTCACCGACATGCGCCGGTTCATCCCGTTCCGTGGAATAGATGGCTGCTTCGGTATCCGGCCAGGGAACACCAATGCTTCCTTTTACCTTTTTTTCGTAAATAAAATTGCAATGGGTAACAGGGGAAGCCTCCGTAAGCCCGTAGCCCTCGACTAAACTGCCGGAAATGACTTCCTGGAACTTTTGCTGAACCTCCAATGGAAGCGGAGCGGAACCGCTGATGCACGCCTTGATCGAGGAAAGGTCATATTTCCCTAAATCCGGATGATTCAACAGGGCAATATACATGGTTGGTGCCCCGGGAAACAACGTCGGGCGCTGTTTATGGATCGTCTGAAGCACCTGTTTGGCATCAAAACGGGGCAGGATGATCAGCTTCGCACGAGTCATGATCGCCTGGTTCATGACCACAGTCATGCCATACACATGGAAAAATGGAAGTGCCGCCAGCACCACTTCTTCCCCTACCCTGTGTTTATAAATCCAGATACTGCATTGCTTCGCATTCACTGCGAGGTTGGAGTGCGTAAGCATTACACCCTTTGAAGGCCCTGTCGTCCCGCCTGTGTATTGCAGAAGCGCAATATCTTCCTTTGGATCAATGGTCAGGGCGATTCTTGTTGCATGGCTTTTGTTCAGCATTTCTTTAAACGCATGCACGGTGTCTCCATACTGGACATCAACCAGAATATACGGCTTTTGCTTTTTCTGGATATACGGATACACCAGGTTTTTCGGGAACGGCAAATAATCCTTAATGCCTGTGACAATCACATGCCTTAGTGAAGTGTCTTCCTTGACCGCCGCTACCCTCGAAAACAATTGGTCCAGACAGACAATCGCAACAGCCCCGCTGTCTTCAAGCTGATGGCTCAGTTCTCTTTCTGTATAAAGAGGGTTGGTTTGGACAACAATTCCCCCGGCAAGAAGAATGCCGTAGTAGGCAATGACCGCCTGCGGGCAATTGGGCAGCATGATGGCCACACGGTCTCCCTTCTCGATTCCAAGTGACACCAGACCATTGGCAAAACGAAGTGAACTCTCATGAAGCTCCTGATACGTTAATTCTTTTCCTAAAAAATGAAGAGCAGTTTTTTCTGGCTCTATGTCAGCTGCTTCTTCCAGGTACGTGAATAAAGGCTTTTCTTTGTAATCAACCTCACTGGGGATTTCGGGTGGATAATGGTTTAGCCATCTTCTTTCCACTTCTATCTCCTCCTTAATTCACGCCTTTCTCTAAAAATACTCTCTCATATAATATTATAGTGAAAACGCATTCAATTTAACATATATTTTTAAAATTTAAAAAATTTTTACCGGATTTGGCACTTTTTTTCGGGAATCGACTGTTTTGGTACGCCGCATACTAAAGCGCAAGGAGGAGAAAAAAATGACCCAATCCAAAGCAAGAAGAGACGGGGAGAAAAGAGCGGGAAAAGAAACCCAGCACCCCCATGGCAAAATTAAATCACAGCATGAAATCTCAAGCGAAATCGGCATGAAAGACAACAATGAGCTCACCACCCAGCCAGCCGACTACGACGAGATTGAGTATTGATAAGAAAAGCTGAAGCAGGCGTTTAAAGCCGATAGACGTTGGAACCCTCGCACAGCAACACGCTTTTTGTGTTGAGGTGAGAGAGTGAAACGGCCGAGGCTTTGCCTGCTGAAGCTGGATCATGAAAAGCTGAACCGGTTTTCCAAATAATGGCCCCGGACAGTAAATTTTCGATTTTGGCCAGTAAATATTTAATTCTGGCCAGTAAGTTCTTCATTCTGGCCAGTAAATATCTCAAACCGGGCAGTATTTTAGCAAAACGATAGCAAAATTTAGTTCAGCCCCCACTCAAAAGGGCTAGTTAATCATGGCGGACCCAAAAAAACCTCTATTTACTCAAAAACCGGCCCAATTCTTGCCGGTTTCTCATTCAACAATAAAAAAGCTGCAGTGCGATGTGGACGCGCTGCAGCTTTTTAAATTTACGATAAAAAAAGTAAATAAACGATGCCGAACAGAATAAAAAGGCCGCTTACTACGAATAACACTTTCCATAATGTGTCCACTGATGCTTCACTCTCTCCTAATGGATCCCTGAACCGATAACAAAGGACAGTCCGATGGAGATGATCATAGAAATCAGTCCCACTGCCCGATTATCGTTTTCAATCTCTTCATCAATATTAAACTTCGGGGTTAGAAATTCAAAGATAAAATACCCTATCAAAAGCAGCACGAAGCCAAACAGACCCCACCCCATCATTTGCGGCAGGGAGTCGTTCTGGGCGATGGAGTACCTGAAGATATTGGCGATGCCAAAAATCTTCCCGCCTGTTGCCATGGCAACGGCCACGTTTCCGTTTTTTATTTCCACCCAGTTCTGATACCGGGTAACCAGCTCAAATATGGCAAGGAATATTACTAGAAAAAGGACGACTACACTGTAGTATGCTGCCGTTTGGATAAACGGATTCTGGGATACATCCATCTCTAACCTCCGATTATTTTAGTAAGGCGACTGTAATTCCGCTTCCGCCCTCATTGGCTCCCCCCATGCGTGTGGATTTCACATTGGGATGGGATTTAAGAAGCTGCTGAACACCGGAACGAAGAGCGCCCGTGCCTTTTCCATGAATGATGGAAACCTGTGGATAGCCAGCGAGCATTGCCTCGTCCAGATACTTATCCACCTCTATCATGGCATCTTCATAGCGCTTGCCGCGAAGATCAAGCTCCGGACGAACCGAATCATCGCTTCCCTGTACTTTGACAAAGGAGCGGGGCTCCGGCTTTTTCTCTTTCGGCTGCTTGATCGGTTCAAGATCCCCGACTGCCACATTCATTTTCAAAATGCCGATTTGAACCTGGTATTCCTTGTCGCTGACTTTGTTGATGATGTGCCCCTTCTGGCCAAAGCTCAGCACCTTGACCTCATCGCCCGGCTTGAAGGAGGCTGTCTTAGGCTTCGCAGAAACTGTTGATTTCTTCTTTTTGGAGCGAAGGCTCGGTGTGGCGTCTTCCAGGCGTTTGCGGGCATCGATCAAACGGTGTTCCTTAACATTTCCTGCCGCCTCTTTCTGATATTCACGAAGTTCTTTAATGACGGTTTCTGCGGTACGTCTGGCATTGGCGACCGCCTCTTCTGCTTTTCGCTCTGCTTCTTCAAGCAAACGGTCTCGATCCTGTTCGAGGTGGCGCAGCTCGGCTTCAAGATCGGTTTTAAGCCGTTCCGCTTCCTTCCGGAGAGCGATCGCTTTCTCACGTTCTTCCTGTGCCCGTTTCTGATTGTCCTCAAGAGAACGAATCATGTTATCAATCTTGTTATCTTCATCACTGATTTGCGATTTCGCATCATCGATAATCGACGGCTCCAGGCCAAGACGCCTTGAGATTTCAAACGCGTTGCTTCGGCCGGGGACGCCAATTAAAAGCCTGTAGGTCGGCCTCAGTGTTTCCACGTTAAACTCGACACTCGCATTGATCACACCTTCACGGTTATAGGCATACGCCTTCAATTCGCTGTAGTGGGTGGTTGCGATAACCTTTGCCCCGCGGGCATACACATAATCCAGGATGGAGATCGCAAGGGCAGCACCTTCCTGAGGATCCGTTCCCGCTCCAAGTTCGTCAAATAAAACAAGGCTCTTGAAGTTCACCTGTTTTAGAATATCGACAATGTTGACCATGTGGGAGGAGAAGGTACTCAATGACTGTTCAATCGACTGTTCATCCCCGATATCTGCGTAGATGGCTTCAAATACCGTCATTTCCGATTCCTCTTCGGCTGGAATCTGAAGGCCGGACTGGGCCATCATTGACAGCAGGCCAATGGTTTTAAGCGTGACGGTCTTACCTCCCGTATTCGGACCGGTAATGATCAGCGATTGAAACGAACCGCCAAGCTCCACGTCGATCGGCACAACCGTATCCTGGTCGAGCAGCGGATGGCGTCCTTTATGAAGAGAAATATATTCCCTGTCGTTCATGATCGGTTTTGTTGCTTTAAGCTCCCTGCTGTATTGGGCTTTCGTAAATATAAAATCTACTTCCGCCAAAATGGATACATTATGGGCCAGCAGTTCAGCCGATTCCCCAACCAGCACGGAAAGCTCTCTTAAAATCTTTTCGATTTCCCTGGTTTCTTTTGCTTTCGCTTCTTTTAACTGGTTATTGATGGTAACCACGGCCTGCGGCTCAATAAACAGGGTTGCTCCTGATGCAGACTGGTCGTGAACCATTCCGCCAAAATTGCCTCTGTATTCCTGTTTCACCGGGAGCACAAACCGTTCGTTACGGATCGTGATAATCGCATCGGAGAGCATTTTTTGGTAGCTGGAAGAGCGCACCATGCTCTCTAGTTTCTCCCTGACTCTGGATTCGAATGTGCGAAGCTGTCCCCTGATTGTACGCAGAGCAGGGCTCGCACTATCCAATACATGGCCATTATCATCTATACAGGCTTTGATTTCCCGTTCCAGGTCAGTGAGTGGCTCAATTTCCGCCACCAAACTGTCAAGGATCGGCAACTCAATTCCATCCTCCACCATTCCTTCGGTAAACCGCTTGAAGCGTCTGCCTCCATAAATGGTGGTGGAAATATCCAAAAGCTCATCTGTATTCAGCACACCGCCAATCTGGGTGCGCTTCAGGCTTGCCCGGATGTCACGGATTCCTCCGAGCGGGGCCTGCCCTTTCAGGCGAAGCACGTTTACGCCTTCATCCGTGCTGTCCTGCCAGTGCCTGATTTCCTCAAAATCAATAGATGGCTGCAGCTGCTCGGCCCTTTGGCGTCCAAGGCTTGAGCTGGCATGCTTTTTTAATTGTTCAATAATTTTGGTGTATTCTAAGACTCTCTGAACACGTCCTTGCAAAATGATTCCTCCTCCTTAGGAGCACTTCTATTCCTGATTGTCGTTTCGTTTTAAAAAGGAAGTCAGTTCTTCCAGTGTCATCGTGTTCAATACATTTTCAGGGCGTACATACCCTTTTCTTGCGACGGCTGCGCCCACTTCCATAAAATCGAGCGTATTTTTGTAATGGGCATCCGTGTTAATCGTTATTTTTACGCCTTTTTCCTGTGCGAGCTTCAGCCACTGCGGAGCAAGATCAAGGCGGCTGGGATGGGCATTCAGTTCGAGGGCGGTGTTCGTTTCTGCGGCAAGTTCGATCAGCATTTCCACATCGACGTCATAGCCCGGACGGCGTCCGATAATCCTGCCGGTCGGGTGCGCAATGATATCCACATGATGGCTGGTAAGTGCCGTTTTCATCCGTTTCATGATCGTTTCCCTGTTTTGAGAAAATGAAGAGTGAATGGATGCGATCACAAGGTCCATATCCGCCAGCATTTCATCATCGTAATCAAGTGATCCATCAGGCAAAATGTCCATTTCCACACCAGCCAGTATTTTAAAATCGTCGTATTGTTCGTTCAAACGATCAATCTCCTGCCGTTGTTTGCGTAGGCGTTCCGGCGTCAGCCCGTTGGCGACGACCAGATACTTGGAATGGTCGGTAATGGCCATGTGGGTATATCCTTTTGCTTTTGCCGCTTCTGCCATTTCTTCAATGGTGTTGGCGCCGTCGCTCCAGGTGGAGTGCATGTGAAGATCGCTTTTTATATCATTTTCTTGAATAAGCCTTTGTGGTTCACGAAAAAGTTCCAGTTCATTCTCGCCTTCACGGACTTCCGGCGGGATGTATTGAAGGCCAAAGTGGGCATAAAATTCTTCTTCAGAATCAAACGTCAGCATCTCTCCGGTTTCAGAGTTTTCAACGCCGTATTCACTGATCTTTTCATTGCGTTCCTTGGCCAGCTGTCTCATTTGCACATTATGCTCCATTGATCCTGTAAAATGATGCAGAGCGGTGGCAAATTGGTCGCCTGTGACCAGACGGAAATCTACAGATACGGGATAATCATATTGGAGCACAACCGATACCTTTGTATCTCCTTTGGCGATGATCTCGGAAACATCTTCAAGCTCCACCAGCTTTTCCTTAGTAACAGATGGATTGGACACGGCAAGAATAAAGTCCAAATCTTTAATCGTTTCACGGCAGCGCCGCAGGCTTCCTGCCCGGGAGAACCGCTCGATGCCATCAATTTGTGACAACTGCTTCTCTACTTTTTCGGCCACGGTCAGCATGTAAGCAATGGGCAGACGGTCCGGACGCTTTCCAAGCTCGTCAATGGCAGCAAGGATTTTTTCTTCTGTTTTTGTACCAAATCCGGCAAGGCCCCTGACCTTCTCCTGTTCACAGGCCTCTTTTAAACTATCAATATCGGTAACACCCAGTTCCTGATAAAGCTTTGATATTTTTTTGCCGCCGAGACCGGGAATTTTGAGCATCGTTAACAAACCTGAGGGAAGCGTTGCCTGTAACTCCTCAAGCAAAGACGACCTTCCTGTTTCCATCAATTCCGTGATGACCGAAGCGGTTCCTTTTCCAATCCCTTTTAATTTGGAAGGGTCCTCGATTTGCTCCATATTCCGGTCATCTGACTCAAGAGCCTGTGCAGCTTTTCTGTACGCAGATGTTTTAAACGAGTTTTCCCCTTTGATTTCCATATAAATAGCGATTACTTCCAGAATATTGACAACTTCTTTTTTGTTCATCGGGAATTCCCTCCTCTGTTTTGACCGACTCGTACGGTAAAAAAACTTCTCTGCTTGAGAGAAGTTTTATGCCATATTTTTGCTCCACAAATCTTTTATCGTATCCGAGAAGACCGGAGTATTATTCACCATGCTCTGTCCGATGAAGGAATCCTGAAATGCAGAATGTATGGATCCCGATGGAACGAGGGAAGCCACATAAAGCAGCAGGAATAAAATCAGGTAAACTTCAACAAAACCGAGAACGCCTCCCAGCCAGCGGTTCACTGTACGGAGCAGCGGCAGTTCTGCAATGAAGCTGAGCATGTTGCCGACAATCTGAAGCAATATCTTGGTTGCGAAGAATAGGAGAGCAAAGGCAATCGCCCGGTAGTAGACATCCTCGAGTGATATACTGCTCAGGATGGAAGACATCGGGCTGTCATTTCCTACTGATGGATATGGAATCCAAAGTTTCAGGTGCGGTGCCAAATCATCGAAATACATATAAGCCACCACATAAGCGGCAATAAAACCGACGAGATGGACTACCTGCATAACAAGCCCGCGTTTCAGGCCGATAAAAAAGCCTGCGATCAAAAGAACTATCAAAATAAGATCTAACATTTATCTATCCTCTTTCCTAATCTGCTGTTGCAATTTTTCCAGCTCTTCTTTAGTCTTTAAGTATTCGTTCATAATGTTAACTGCAGTAAGGACGGCAAGCTGTTTCGTATCCAGCACAGCGTTATATTGCTGGATGTCCCGCATTTTTTCGTCAACCATAGCAGCGACCGAACGAATGTGACCGGAAGACTCAGTACCCATAACTGTATATTTCTGACCGAAAATCTCAACAATGGTGCGTTCTCTCATGTTTTCTTCCGCCACAAAATTACCTCCATTCAAAGCTCACTTTCTTATAAAAGGATGAAACTCTATTCATTATCTTAACAGAAAGCGAACACTTATGAAAATATTTGTTGTCTCACCTGTTAACAATAAAGCAAAATTTTGTAAAACAAATTTTTTATGAAAAGGAAAATGAAAATGGCGAACACCGTACTGCAAGCAACCCCACAAGAAATTCAGAAGATGAAAGAAGCTTACAAGACATTTATACCCGCCGCCTCGCCGCCGGGCAGCATTTTTACCGCAAAGCCCCCGGGATGCACGGTTACTGCCTACAAATCCGGAAAGGTTTTATTTCAGGGAAAGAATGCAGAAGCTGAAGCCCTGAAATGGAACATCAAGCCTGCTTCCTCAGCAAGCAAGCCAAAGAAGGACAAACCAGCTCATGCCTATGCTCCGCCCGCCAATGTCGGCTCTTTATCGCTGATCGGCAGTGATGAAGTCGGAACGGGAGATTTTTTTGGCCCTATTACGGTGGTCGCATCCTATGTACCTGAATCCCAGCTTGAACTTCTTCGCGAACTGGGTGTCAAAGATTCAAAGTTTTTAAATGATATCCAAATCGTTTCAATTGCCAAGGATCTGCTGCATACCATTCCCTACAGCCTGCTGGTGCTGAACAACCGGAAATATAATGAATTACAGGCCAAGGGAATGAGCCAGGGAAAAATGAAGGCTCTTTTGCATAATAAAGCACTTCTTCATATGCTCGAAAAAACGCAGAGTGAAAAAGTGGACGGCATCCTGGTGGACCAATTCTGTGAACCCGGCGTCTACTTCAACTATTTGTCACAGCAATCCAAAGTGGTTAAAGATCAAATGTACTTTGCCACCAAAGGAGAATCTCTGCATTTATCGGTTGCAGCCTCCTCCATCCTTGCACGCTATGCTTTTATAAAAGAAATGGATAAAATCAGCGCTAAAACAGGAGTTGAAATTCCAAAAGGTGCGGGAAGCAAAGTGGATTTAAAAGCAGCTGAATTAATCCGCAAGCATGGTCCTGATTTCTTGAATGATATCGCCAAGGTGCATTTTGCCAATACAAAAAAGGCGATGAATCTGGCATACGGAAAACGAAACTAGTCTCTTTATACGAAAAGACCCGCTGCCTGGTTTCAGACAGCGGGTCTTTTTCTTTCATTATTTTCTTAGAGAAGCGCCAAATCGCTCTTCAAGGCTGCGCAAAATGTTTTCGTGCGCTTTCGTTACTTCTTCATCTGTTAAGGTTCGTTCTGGGTCATAGTATTTCAGCGAGAACGCCAAGGATTTCTTTCCTTCTTCCATTCGTTCTCCTTCATACAAATCAAACAGGCTGCTTTCCTTCAACAGTTGTCCTCCGGCTTCATGGATGACTGTATTCAAATCACCTGCCGGCAGATTTTTGTCAACCACAACCGCAATATCCCGTGTGATGGAAGGGAAACGAGGAAGAGTTTGATATATGGTTGGTTCGACACTCGCCCCAAGAAGCTGGTCAAGATTCAATTCGAATACATAGCTTTCATTCAGATCCCAATCCTTCTGGGTTCCTGGGTGAATTTGCCCGACAAAGCCAGCGGCAATGCTGTCGAGCTTAACAACAGCCGTACGCCCCGGATGCATGCCCGGAAGGCTTTTACTCTCAAATGAAATCCTGCTTTGCAGGCCAAGTTCTTCAAACAGACCCTCAAGAATTCCTTTCACAACAAAGAAATCCATTTTCTTCTTCTCACCCTGCCAAGGATGAATGCTCCACAATCCCGTCAAAGCTCCGGAAAGATAGGTCTTTTCTTCCGGTAAAACAGATAGGGATTGCTCATGGGCAAAAAATACCGAACTGATTTCAAAGATGCCGACATCATCAATTGAACGGTGATGATTATGCTTTAGCACTTCAAGAAGCTGAGGAATCAGCGTACCCCTGAGCGTACTGCGCTCTTCGCTCATTGGATGGGAAACTTTGATGCTGTGCACGTTTTCCTGCTCTTCTGAAAACGTAAAGGCAGTGGACTTCTCTGGTGTTGTGAGCGCATAGGTTACGGCTTGATACAGACCGGTTCCCTCCATATAGCGCATCACTTTGCGGCGTGCAGCCTGATACGGTGTAAGCCCGCCAGGACGCCCTTCAGAAAACAAGTAGGTGGTAGGGATTCGGTCATATCCATAAATCCGGCCGACTTCCTCCACAAGGTCCGCATCGATCGTGATGTCCGGCCTTCTCGTTGGAACGGTCACGATATAGTTTTCGCCCTGGACGTCGAATTCAAAGCGAAGCCGCTTTAAAATAGCGCTGATCTGTTCAGCTTCAATCTCAGTACCAAGCAGGCTGTTAATACGTGTTTTCGTTACTTCAGCTTTTCCTTCAGAAACCAACCGTTCCCCTGCTTCAACAATTCCCTCTGCCACTTCACCGCCTGCGTATTCGGCCATGAGTGAAGCTGCACGGTATGCCGCATCATATACACGGTTTCGGTCAATTCCTTTTTCGTAACGTGAGCTTGCTTCACTTCTCAATCCAAGATCCTTTGATGCCGCTCTTACACGGATGCCTTCAAAATAAGCAGCTTCAAGCAAGACTGTTGTTGTATTGTCCTGTACTTCGGATGTAGCACCGCCCATAACTCCGGCAACAGCTACAGGTTCTTCGCCATTAGTAATCACCAGGTGATTGGCTCCAAGCTTTCTCTTGGCATCATCAAGGGTAACCATCTCTTCCCCGTCTTTTGCGCGGCGGACAAGAATTTCCTTTGATCCAAGACGGTCATAGTCAAAAGCATGAAGTGGTTGACCATATTCGAGCAAAACGTAGTTGGTAATGTCCACAACGTTATTGATTGGACGGATTCCCGCTGCAATCAGGCGGTTTTGCATCCATAGCGGCGATGGAGCAATCGTGATGTTCTTGATGATCATGGCTCCGTAGTACGGGTTGTCTTCTTTCGCATCCACAGTAACGGATACATAATCCGAAGCTCTTTCACCCGACGTTTCCACTTGCACCTCGGGAAGACGCAGCTCTTCATCTAGAATAGCAGCCACTTCATATGCCACTCCAAGCATATTAAGGCAGTCTGCACGGTTAGGTGTTAGTCCGAGCTCCAGAACATAGTCATCGAGGTTCAGATATGCCAATGCATCGCTTCCGATTTCTGCATCAGAAGGCATAACAAAGATCCCGCTGGAATATTCTTTTGGCACAAGTTTCGCTTCAACTCCCAATTCAGTGAGAGAGCAGATCATTCCGTTGGAGGCTTCTCCGCGAAGCTTCGCTTTTTTGATTTTGAAATTGCCGGGAAGCACTGCTCCCACTTTTGCTACAGGAACTTTCTGGCCGGCTGCCACGTTGGGTGCTCCGCATACGATTTGAACCGGCTCTTCTTCACCCAGGTCAACTTTACATACACGCAATTTGTCCGCGTTTGGATGCTGGACACATTCGAGCACATGGCCGACCACTACACCGGTAATCCCTTTATTGAGGGACTCAACGATTTCTACTTCAATTCCGCTTTTTGTTATTTTATCTGCAAGCTCTGCCGCAGAAAGATCAAGATTCACATAGTCTTTTAGCCAATTATAAGAAACTAACACAGCATTCCCCTCCTTATGCCTTTTTGAATTGTTTTAAGAAACGAAGATCGTTTGTATAAAAATGACGGATATCATCAATTCCGTATTTCAGCATGGCGATCCGCTCCGGCCCCATGCCGAATGCAAATCCGGTATATTTTTTTGAATCAAAGCCTGCCATTTCAAGTACATTCGGATGAACCATTCCAGCCCCGAGAATTTCGATCCAGCCTGTATGCTTGCAGATGGAGCATCCTTTTCCTCCACATTTAAAACAGGAAATGTCCATTTCCACAGACGGCTCCGTAAATGGGAAGAAGCTTGGGCGCAAACGGATTTTGCGGTCTTCTCCGAACATTTTTTTTGCGAAGGTTTCCAAAACGCCCTTTAAATCACTCAAGCGGACATTTTCTTCAACAACCAGACCCTCAATCTGCATGAACTGATGGGAGTGGGTCGCGTCGTCGTCATCTCTGCGGTACACCTTACCGGGCGAAATGATTTTAACCGGCCCTCTTCCATGATGCTTTTCCATTGTTCTTGCCTGAACCGGAGAGGTCTGTGTTCGAAGCAGGATGTCCTCCGTGATAAAGAAAGAATCCTGCATGTCGCGTGCCGGATGATCTTTTGGCAGGTTTAGCGCTTCGAAATTATAATAATCGGTTTCCACTTCAGGTCCTTCAGCCACCGTGAAGCCCATCGTTAAGAAAAGGTCTTCAATTTCTTCAATAACTGCAGTTAACGGATGAGCGTTTCCTTGTCGTACAGGACGCCCCGGAAGCGTAACATCAATGGATTCTTTCTTCAGCTTTTCTTCGATCACCGCTTGTTCAAGCTCGGCGACTTTTGATTCCAGTGCTGACGTAATCGCGTCACGCACCTCATTCGCATAAGCTCCTACAACCGGGCGCTCTTCGGGTGAAAGCTTGCCCATTCCTTTCAGCACTTCAGTAATCGGGCCCTTCTTGCCCAAATAGGATACTTTAACATCCTGCAGTGCTTTTAAATCACTCGCCTGCTCAATTTTCAGCAGCGCTTCTTCTTTTAGTGCTTGTAATCGGTCCTGCATATCATCGGCCTCCTTTTGAAAATAAAAAAACCCCGTCCATAAAGGGACGAGGATTCGCGGTACCACCCAAATTAATCAAGAGAAAAAGGCAAAGAGCCTCTTGTTCTTGTTCACTTCATTTCCATAACGGACTGGGTCCGGTTCACCCTACTGATTATACGTTCAGGCGACTGCTCAGGAGCGAATTCGATAAATTCAACCGTAGAAACACTTTCAGTCAAGGTGCTTCCTCCCTTTACCGGTGAGCTTTTATGTACTACTCTCCATCATTGCATTTGGTTCATGCAGTTGTCTTCTTATTATAGTGGAACTTTCATGTCTGTGCAATTGAATTTACGTTTTCCATTCAGTTATTGCCGGTTTCTCAGAAGTTCATACAGCATAATACCCGAAGCGACAGCGACATTTAATGATTCAGCATTCCCGAACATGGGGATGTATAAGAGTTCGTCTGCTGCTTCTATCGTTACAGGACGGACACCGCTGCCTTCATTTCCGACCACAAGGGCAAAGGCCCCGGATGAGTGGACCTCCTGAAGCGGTTTCGCTCCTTTCAGGGCTGACACAAACACAGGCACGCCTTCCTTTTTGCAATCTGCGATCCATTCATCAAGACTTCCTTTTATCACAGGAAGATGGAACAACGATCCTTGCGTGGAGCGCAGCACCTTGCTGTTATATACATCAACCGTTCCTTCCCCCAGAATAACTCCATCAATGCCTTGAGCATCAGCGGTCCTGATGATGGTTCCAAGGTTGCCCGGATCCTGAACCCCGTCAATCAAAAGATACTTCCCGTCAGGACTCGGCTTCAGAGGCTGTTCCTTCAGGCGGCATACCGCCAGCACACCTTGAGGCTGCTCGGTATCACTGAGTAATTTCATGATTTTCTTCGGAACCACCCAGGGGTCAAATGCAGAAACATCCCAGGTTTCAGGAAGTGTATAGGATTCCTCCACAATTAAATGAGCAATGGGAACGTGATGGCGTAATGCTTCTTCAATTAAATGAGGACCTTCGATAATAAATTGGCCTGACTTGTCCCGTTCCTTTTTCGTATAGAGTTTTTTCCATTGTTTAACCGACGCATTTTGTTCGGATTCAATCCGTTTCATTCATCAACCATCCTTTATGACGTTCAACTTTTTTTATTATATCTTCAAAATGATACATAATCCATGCGCTCTTAATAAAAACTAGGAAATAGCACAAACTTAAAAGAACTAAATTGATCCTGAGGTGATGAATATGGATATCGATATCCGCAAAGCAGTCCTTGCCAATGTTTCCGGCAACAACAAAGAGCAGCTCGAAAGCACAATTGTGGATGCCATCCAAAGCGGTGAAGAAAAAATGCTGCCAGGGCTTGGCGTATTATTTGAGGTCATCTGGAAAGAATCGGACAACCAGAAAAAAGAAGAAATGCTGTCCACTTTATCAAGCGGCTTACAATAAACAACATCCCGGGAGTTTTCCCGGGATGTTGTTTTTAATAGCCTTCATCCTGCCGTTGGTGGTTAATTCGGTTTTTTTCATAATACCCTTCAATGATTGTTTCTTCCGAAAAACCAAGCAGATCACCCAGGCCGATGAATTCTGAAAAAAGCGACCGGAACAGCGAAATATCTTTCTTCCCCTGAAGCTGTCCAATTCGCTGGTAGAGACACAAAAATTGATCGGTCAGATTTTCGCGATGGTACGATTCTGCATCTTCCATGTCCTTTATGCCCAAATCGAGACCCACCGAAAGAAGAAAGTGCAGTCCATCAACATACTCTTCGAGAATCACTTCATAGGAAGAAGGGGGCTTCAAGCTCCAGTACTTAAAACACCGTGTTTCATTTGCCAGCTCCCCCAGTTCAACCAGCAGGGCAAGCAGCCTTTTTTCATAAAGGTCCTCATTATGTAACTGATGCTCATCCACAATTCGCGCATTCAGTGTTGCCTGCATTTCAAATAATTCTTTAAAACTCACTTCATCCCCTCCTATCGCCCCATTATAGCAAGCGTTCCGGCCATATCACAAGGATGCAAAAAGCCCGGGTAACATTATACCGGGGCTCAATCCTCTGTCTTATGCGCTTTTGGCTTTTGATTTTTCTTTTTCGAAGAACTCTTCCCACTTCATGACCCATTCCTTTTTTCGGAGAAGATGGAATAAAACGAGCATAACAGCGGCAATCCCGATTCCCCATATCATGGATATTTTAAAAATATAATGTCCGAAGGTGGAATACATAAAAGCCAGGGGTATGTTAGACACCGCACTTGCTTTTGTATACTCTTTAAAGCTCTTAGTGATTTCCAGAATCAACAGCGACAGCAGCTGAAAGTGGATAAACGGAACAAGCTTTAAAATGGCGATCTGGCCAATCGAGAATGGCATGCGCTTCCCCACGACTTTCCGTTTGATCTTCAAGAAGCGGTTCAGCATCTTCGGCATTTTTTTCAGAAGGCCGTAAAACAGCACACTGGACAAGGTAATGCCGATGATGGAGTACAACGTTCCATATACGGAACCAAACAGGACGCCACCCGCCATACAGATCAAACCCACGGGAAGAAAAAGAAATTGTCTCATCAGATGAAGAAGAATAAAAAAGAGCGGAGCAAAGATACCGGCAAACTTCAGGATTTCCAGGATTTCTGTGAGCTCATGCTGCATGATCCAACCCTCCTTATCGCCATCATATGACATAAGACGAGCAGTTATTCATTTAATTACACAGACCACGAATATTTCAAATGGGTTTATGACAGGTTAACAATAGAAAAGATGGATTTCTTTAACAGATGAGCCTATGAATGAGGAGTGGATGATTTTATGGATACTGTTGTACTTGCCCGGTCTTTTTTTGGAACATCCTTGGCCTTTCACATTATTTTTGCAACACTCGGGGTGGGAATTCCCCTGATGATTGTCATCGCTGAAATTCTTCATCAAGTAAAAAACGACAATGATTATGCCATTATGGCAAAACGCTGGACGAAAGCATTCGCTGTACTGCTTGGTGTTGCCATTCCGTCAGGAACGATCGTGGGCGTCCAGCTTTCATTACTGTGGCCGGGTTTTATGGAAATCGTGGGAAAGGTAATATCCCTCCCCTTTCAGATCGAGCTGTTTGCCTTTTTCATTGAAGCCCTGTTCATGTCAATTTACGTCTATGCCGCGGATCGTCTTCCTAAGTTTTTCCGTATCATTTCCGTCATTCTTGTAGCTGTTGGCGCCGTCGCTTCAGCGATATTGATTACAGCTGTTAATACCTGGATGAATACGCCAGATGGATTCAAGATCACAAAGGACGGGACGATTTTTGATGTGAATCCATGGGACGCGTTCTTTAATCCAAGCTTCCTTTCTTCCGCCTTTCACGTCTCGGTGACGGCTTATATGACTGGCGCCTTTGCCGTCGCTTCGGTCGGGGCTTATAAGCTCTTGAAAGGAAAGCTATCAAAAAATGAATCCGTATATCATAAGAAGGGCTTTCTGCTGGCAATGATCGTTGGTCTCCTGTTTTCCCTGATCTCCAGCTTTTCCGGGCATCACTCTGCGCAAATTTTACACGAGCACTCACCCGAAAAACTGGCAGCCGCAGAAGGATTATTCGAAACCCAGCGCTATGCCCCGCTTGCGATCGGAGGATTTACAGATCCAAAAACAGAGGAAGTGAAGTATGGGATCGAAATTCCCTGGATGCTGAGCTGGCTGGCAGCGGGGAAATTTGATACGAAAGTGAAAGGACTATACGAATTCCCCCGGGAAACCTGGCCGCCATTTTATGTACATACCCTGTTCAATGTCATGGTGGGAATAGGCTTTATGCTGCTCGGTTTGGCTGCTGTTGCGTTATTTTTCTGGTGGTATTACGGAAAAAGAAAGAAAAGACCCTATCCGAGATGGCTGTTGTTCCTATTAATCTTTTCAGGTCCGCTGTCCATGCTCGGCATTGAATTCGGCTGGATTTTCAGCTGCAGCGGCAGGCAGCCGTGGACCATCTACAGAGTGCAGACGACGGCAGAAGCCGCTACACAGTCCCAGAACCTGGCCCCGCTCTTTCTGCTGTTCATCGGGCTTTATCTGATGCTCGGTATACTGACCATACTGATTCTTACAAGTTATTTCAAACGGAATCCTGTTTCCAAGGAATTTGAAAAATACTCCGGCTATTAACCGAAGAAAGAGGGATCACTATGCACGAAGAAGTCATTGCCATCCTGGTATTATGGACTTTTATATTCATCTACAGCATTTTCGGGTCCATCGATTTTGGAGCAGGCTTTTGGGCCATGATTTATCATGAGCACCGGACATCCGCGGGGAAAATCGCGAACCGGTTTCTTTCACCCACCTGGGAAATTACGAACGTGTTCCTCGTTCTGCTTGTTGTGGCGTTTGTCGGCTTTTTTCCAAAAGGAGCATTTACACTTGGAACCGTGCTCCTTATTCCTGTCTCGCTGATTCTGTTTTTGCTGGCAATCAGAAGTGCTTTCATGGTATTTTCCTATTCGGTGCAAGGCTATCGAAAAACCATGTTCTTTATCTCGGGAATATGTGGTGTCTTAATACCTGCACTGCTGATTACGGTTCTCCCTGTCAGCCAGGGCGGATTTATTTCTGGATTTAACGGCAGGGATGTTCTTCTCATCGGAAAGCTGT
This sequence comes from Fictibacillus fluitans, assembly GCF_030418125.1. Taxonomy (GTDB): domain Bacteria; phylum Bacillota; class Bacilli; order Bacillales; family Fictibacillaceae; genus Fictibacillus_C; species Fictibacillus_C fluitans. The sequence goes on from NZ_JAUHTR010000017.1 coordinate 71,688, forward strand.
TTACCAGCCCGTCGCTGTATATGTACATCCTATTCGGGCTAACCTCTGAATTATTTCTTTCCTCCCTGTTTCTTGCGGACTATTCCAAAGTATCGAAGCAGGAAGGAGCATATCGTCTCTACAGAGGAAATGCACTGCTGCTCGGGCCGTTGACGCTTGTTGCCGCCGTGGTTACCTTATTGGTCTTACCGCCGGAAGCGAACTGGCTGATTGACAATTTGTCTGATCAGCGGATCTGGTTTATCTTGTCTTTCCTCGCCTTTCTGGCAGGCTACGGTTCATTGTGGTGGAGAAACAGGGATATGGATACTGCCGGTAAGCCGAGGCTTGCCCTCCTGGCCATCATTGCACAGTATGGTTTTGCAAGCTACGGCTATGGCATGGCACACCTTCCCTATATCGTTTATCCCGGACTTACCATTTATGATGCTTTTACCGCAAAGGAAACTTTCTATTCTCTTATGATTATGTATGCTGTAGGGCTCGCCATTCTCACACCCGGCTTTTATGTGTTCTGGAGATTATTTTTAAAAGACAAGCGCTATCTCCAGCAGGAGTAGCGCTCTCATCCGATAAAATATCTTGCCACAATAAACACTTCAGCCAGGACCAGAATAGGTACGCCGATCTGGAAACTCGGGTGTTTTGTTTTATGTCGGAACTGAATCATGCCTGCCCAGATACCAGCCGCACCGCCGATGACGGCAAACAGCCACAGCCGTTTTTCAGGAGTGCGCCACTTTCCCGCCTTTGCTGCTTCTTTATCGTGATGCATCAGCCAGAAGGCAAGCACATTGATCACCAGTAAATAAATATAGATCATGGAATAAATCCTTTCTGCTACAGCAAAAGCCATTTTCTGATTTAGAAAATGGCTTTTCGGTGCTTAACTTATGCGTTTAGGCTGTCTTTTGCTTTTGTAGCAAGTTCAGCGAATGCTTTTTCGTCTGTTACTGCGATTTCTGCAAGCATTTTACGGTTGATATCGATGCCTGCAACTTTAAGACCGTGCATCAAACGGCTGTAAGAAAGACCGTTTGTGCGAGCTGCCGCGTTGATACGAGTGATCCAAAGTTTACGGAAATCACGTTTCTTTTGACGGCGGTCACGGTATGCATACATAAGAGATTTGAAAACTTGCTGTTGAGCAACTTTAAATAACTTATGTTTGGATCCGAAATAACCTTTAGCTAGTTTTAATACTTTTTTACGACGACGACGTGACACATAGCCACCTTTTACTCTTGGCATTTTAAAACCCTCCTAGATATATACGATCAGTTAGTATTATTTTTTCTTGTAAGTCAATAGTGTACGGATACGTTTGTAGTCTCCGCTTGTAACAATTCTCGCTTTACGAAGTTTACGCTTCGCTTTTGTAGATTTGTTAGCGAACAAATGGCTTGTATACGCGCGTCCACGCTTTAATTTACCTGTTCCAGTTTTTCTGAAGCGCTTTGCAGCACCTTTATGAGTTTTCATTTTAGGCATGATTGGATTCCTCCCTGGTAAGTAATTATTTTTCGGTTGTTGGTGCTAAAATGAGGAACATGCTTCGGCCTTCCATTTTAGGTCGGACTTCAATCGTAGCAACGTCTTCACATTCTTTAGCTAATTTTTCAAGCACAGTTCTTCCGATAGAGGAGTGCGTAATCGCACGGCCACGGAAACGAATGCTTGCTTTTACTTTGTCGCCTTTTTCAAGGAACTTACGAGCATTTTTCAGCTTCGTATTGAAATCATGTTCCTCAATTGTTGGGCTCAAGCGAATTTCTTTGGTCGTAACAATCTTTTGATTCTTACGAGCTTCTCTTTCTTTCTTCTGCTGTTCAAACTTAAACTTCCCATAGTCCATAATACGGCACACAGGCGGTTTGGCAGTTGGAGCTACAAGCACAAGATCAAGATTAGCGTTTGCCGCAATATCAAGAGCTTCATGACGTGTTTTAATCCCTAGCTGGCTGCCATCAGCCCCGATAAGTCTTACTTCACGAGCACGGATGCCCTCATTGACAGACATGTCCTTACTAATAGTAAGTCACCTCCAAGAATTTTTGTGAGTCAGTTCCACTCAGCATTTTGTAAACAAATAAAAAAGCGTCGGCGCATACTGCACCCACACTACCATAACATCATCTCTGAAAGTTCGGTTGACCAGCCAACTGCAAGTTGCGTTGAACAGGTGAGAAGCGGGTGCTTCTGCTTTGGTTCGAAACTAAATATTTAATTACCTAAGTTAATATACCATTGACAAGCAGTACTTGTCAACTGACGATCTGTTTTTCACAACAGAATTTATTGTACCGCATAACTTGGAGTTTGGCAAGGGGAAAGCAAAAAGGTTGCTTATGCTCCGGTGCTTGGAAGTGGTTGATCTCCGTTTCAGGATGCTCGCTTTCCACGGGGCGTGCGGTGAGCCCCTTAAGCGCAAGCGCTTAAAGGTCTCACCTGTCACGCTTCCCCCGTAGGACAAGGAACGCTACGGCAGCGATTCATCGCACGAAGAAAATGTGATTTTCATTTTCGAGGAGTCTCGCACCTTTCACTGCAATCAACCGTTCAATGAAGCTCTAAAAACATCTCAATGCTAAATTTTTAGAAAGAAAAAAGAACTGCGAAGCGATTCGCAGTTCTTAAGGGTTAGCCTCTTTTGTTGACTTGTGCAAGGATGCTTTCTTTGAATGATTCGAAAGCTATGTTTTCTGATTTTTGCTCTCCGTATTTACGAACGTTTACGGTCTGGTCGGAAATCTCCTGATCCCCGAGTACGAGCATGTACGGGATTTTCTGCATTTGTGCTTCACGGATCTTGTAGCCGAGCTTCTCATCACGGTTGTCCACTTCTACACGGATGCCTTCTTCAAGCAGTTCTTCGCTTACCTTTTTGGCATACTCTTCGTGGACAGAAGAAACCGGAATGATTTGAACCTGTACCGGAGCGAGCCATACAGGGAATGCTCCTTTGTATTCTTCGATCAGGAAAGCAACAAAACGTTCCATTGTGGAAACGACACCGCGGTGAATAACAACTGGACGGTGGTCTTTCCCATCACGGCCTTTATATGTCAGGTCAAAACGCTCTGGCAGGTGGAAATCGAGCTGTACTGTGGATAGAGTTTCGTCTTTTCCAAGCGCAGTTTTCACCTGTACATCAAGTTTCGGGCCATAGAAAGCCGCTTCGCCTTCTGCTTCAGAATAATCCAGGCTCATGTCTTCCATTGTTTCTTTGAGAAGCGCCTGTGCTTTTTCCCACATCTCGTCATTGTCCACGTATTTCTCTTTGTCTTCCGGATCACGGTAGGACAGACGAAACTTGTAATCAGTGATGCCGAAATCCTTATAAACCCTTTGAATGAGTTTAACCACACGGATAAATTCATCCTTCAGCTGGTCAGGACGGGCAAAGATATGAGCATCATTGAGTGTCATGGAACGCACACGCTGAAGGCCGGCGAGAGCCCCGGACATTTCATGGCGGTGCATGGTTCCGAGTTCCGCAATACGAATCGGCAAATCGCGGTAGCTGTGCATGCTGTTCTTAAATACCATCATGTGGTGAGGACAGTTCATCGGACGAAGCACAAGCTGCTCGTTATCCATTTCAATCGCAGGATACATATCCTCCTGGTAGTGGTCCCAGTGCCCGGATGTTTTATAAAGCTCTACACTTCCCAGATGAGGAGTGTACACATGGTCATATCCGAGCTTTACTTCAGTATCCACGATATAGCGTTCGATGATGCGGCGGATGGTTGCACCCTTGGGAAGCCATACCGGAAGGCCCTGTCCGATTTTTTGAGAAATCGTAAAGAGATCGAGCTCTTTCCCAAGCTTACGGTGATCACGCTCTTTCGCTTCCTGAAGATAGACCAGATGCTGATCGAGCTCTTTTTGATTCAAGAAGGCAGCGCCATAAATACGCTGAAGCATTTGGTTGTTGCTGTCGCCGCGCCAGTAAGCACCTGAAATGCTCATCAGCTTGAACGCCTTGATTTTACCGGTGGACGGCACATGCGGCCCGCGGCAGAGATCAAAGAATTCACCCTGTTCGTAAATAGTAATCACTGCATCTTCCGGCAGGTCGCGGATCAGCTCAAGCTTCAGATGATCGTCCAGCTTTTCATAAATGGCCAAAGCTTCTTCCCTGCTGACTTCCTTTCGCACGATCGGAAGGTTTTCGCTGACGATCTTTTTCATTTCTTTTTCGATTTTTGGAAGGTCTTCTGGTGTTAGAGCTTCCGGCATATCGATGTCATAATAAAATCCATTTTCAATTACCGGACCAATGCCGAGCTTCACATCTTTGTACAGCCGCTTGATCGCCTGGGCCATCAGGTGGGCAGTGCTGTGCCTCGTCATTTCAAGTCCTTCAGCAGAATCCTGGGGAACGATTTCTATCGATGCATCCTCCTCAATTGGACGGGTAAAATCATATAATACACCGTCTACTTTCCCTGCTACGGATTTTTTCTTCAGACTAGAACTGATGGAGTCAGCCACTTGTTCGGAAGTAGTCCCTTTCGGATATTCACGAACAGAACCATCAGGAAATGTCAATTTAATGTCTGCCATGTTCAATCTCTCCTTTTTTCTTACATACAGTATGCACGTTAATGATTAAATTAAAATACAAAAAACACCCGTCCACAAAAAGGGACGAGTGTTGTACTCGTGGTTCCACCCTTGTTCCGCAACAATGAACTGCTGCAGCACTCGGTCAAGGTTTAACGGCTTTGGGCCGTCAGCGACTACTCTGTTTTCACCGCTGAAGTTCAAAGGGGGTACGATATTTTCCCGTGTTAGAATGCTTTCAGCCGGGGCATTCCTCTCTTTAAACCGTAAAAAATATCACATGGCCTTATCTTTACTCATTTTGGTATCCAATTGATACCTTCATTATAGGCATGCCACCCCTCAAAATCAAGAGCTAACTTTGGCGGTTGATCCGGCCATAAAAGGAATGGAGCGGTTTTTTAACCAACCGTTCCTGAAAAATATTCTGCAGGGTATGCACCATGCCATGATTATCCTCTTCCAGGTACAAATGAAGGATTTCCGGGGAAAGGCCGATAATTGGCCCCAGCACTTCCTGGTCCAGGTCGAATTCCTGTGTCACGACCAAAGCTCTTTCATGCATCAGCTCCAGCATTTTTTTGCTGTACAGCCGGTAATGATTGTCATAAAGCTTGAATTCACCATCATAAGCCACATGAACCTCATCCGTAAGGTACGGCTGACTCGCGGCACTTTTCCGGAGCTGCTCCACAAATGCCTGGTAGTCAAGCTCCAGTTTGTATTCATCTATCGCACATTCCACATAAACCTGCAGCAATTCAAAGTAATCCTTCAGGCGGAATTGCAAAAATGACTCAAATGTGAACGCCAGCTCTTTTTCTGACAGGATTTTTTTCCAGGCATCCCTCATGTGGTATTCACAAGTATCCAGCTCTCTGACCGCCGGTACATCTTCCCGCTCCTGTTCAATGAACTCCTTGACGATTGCCGCAATTTCCCGCTGCTCCTGATGGTCAGTAAAATAAAAAAAATGCTCGATATAAAAAAGGATACGGGATTCCTCCACTTTTTTTCGGGTATACGCGGCCATAACCTCTGCGGCGCTTTCTAAATCACAGGTTGTATTCAGCACCAGGGAGTAGTCCCTGCGTTCTACAAAGGAAGGTTGAATGTTAAGTGAATTCGCCATCTGCTGCAGTTCCTTTTGTAATTGGTAACACGTTTTTTGATCTGCAAAAATAAGTTCTGCCAACCCTGTCCCTCCCCTAAACACTCGATGATACACTATATGGGACAACGTCCTGAAAAATGAACCCTTTTCAAAGAATATTAAAAAACAGCAGGTTTCCCTGCTGTCCTTCTAATCAATGGCAAATTTTCTTTCAATAAAATTCAAAAGATGGGTCAGCGTCAATGTGAGAATTAAATAGATAAAGGCAACCGTTAAGAATGGCTCCCATGGACGATAGTATTCTCCCATCATCGCCCTTCCCCAATACATCAGCTCTTCAGTGGCAATAATCGCTGCCAGGGACGAGTCCTTAATCAGAACAATGAATTCATTCCCAAGCGGGGGAATCATCCTCTTGGCCGCCTGAGGTATGATAATGGAATTCATTGTCTGCCGGTGGGTCATCCCCAAAGAACGGGCAGCTTCCGTCTGTCCTTTATCAATCGATTGTATCCCCGCCCTGAAAATTTCCGCGATATAGGCAGCAGCATTAAGGGAAAGAGCCGTAATCGCTGAGATTAGAGCTACCGGAGGTTTCATAAAAAGCGGCATGACCGCAAAATGAATAAGCAATATTTGTACAAGCAAAGGGGTTCCCCGGAAGAAATTAATGTACCAGATAAAAGGCTGGCGGAGAAATGCGTTGGAAGACATTTTCCCAAGTGCGATCAACAGCCCCAAAACCGTTCCAATCACGATGCTCGCTGCTGAAATTTCTATGGTAATCAATGTGCCTTTCAGGAACAAAGGCATGTATTTTTCGATAAGATCAAATTTAAAATCCATCTGTGCCTCCGGTCATTTTGTCAGGATTATTTTTTCAATGCGTCGAGGTTCGGTTCTACTTTAAACCATTTCTTATAGACCTTGGAGTATGTTCCGTTGTCAATGACCGTTTTTAATGCTTTATCTATTTTTTTCTTATTCTCGCTTCCTTTTGGAAAAGCAATGCCATAGTATTCGGACTCAAAGTTGGTTTTATCATCAACTACCGTCATCTTTTTGTCTGGGTTGTTTTTGGCATATTCATCAACCACTGTATTGTCCGCCACCACTGCATCCACTTCCCCGTTCAGCAGGGCCTGGATTGCAAGTACGTTGGTTTCGTATTTTTTTACGTTGGCATCACCCTTGCCGAATTTCTTTTCCAGTGCGTCCTGACCGGTCGTTCCGTTCTGGACACTGACTTTCTTTCCTTTCAGGTCATCCACGCTCTTTATGGAGGAACCTTCTTTGACGAGGATTTTGTTGATGGATTCAAAATATGGAGAGGAGAAATCATAAGTCTCTTTCCGCTTATCATTGATGGTGATGGCTGAGATACCAGCCTGTACCTGTTCACTCTTGAGGGAAGCAAATAAAGGTTCCCAGCCTGTATTCTTCAGCTCGTATTCCAGTTTTGCTTCTTTCATGACAGCTTTAAGCAAGTCAGCATCAAACCCGACGATTTTCCCGTCCTTCAAATACTCAAATGGTGCATAAGCCGCATCCGTCCCGACCACCAGCTTCTTGCCTTTGCTTCCATCACCTGATCCAGATCCGGATGTTGATTGGCTTCCACAGGCTGTTAAAGCCAGCACACTCACCAATAATAAAAATAAAATGACTTTTTTCAAGCTTGTTCCCCCTTTTTATATATGTTCTATTCCATTATAACAAAATTATCAAAAATGAGAATATTCTCATAATTTTTTAAGCCAATATGTTGTTTACAAACAAAAAAAGCCCGGCCCTTTGTTA
>NZ_JAUHTR010000018.1 GCF_030418125.1 Fictibacillus fluitans
TTGTGCCGCTCGTTTTGGCGACTTTATTAGAATACCATATTAGCATCTATCAAGTCAACCATTTTCTCTAAAAAGTTTTTTCAGAGATTCGCCTGCCGAACAGGCTTAACAAGAAGCTAAATAAATATACCATCTATTTTTATACATTACAAGGGTTTTTTATAAAAAAACTGTTTTTCTATAATTAATAATAGAAGGAAAGAAAAAAGCAGCCAAAAGTGAAGTCACTTTTGGCTGCTTCTTTCATTATATCTTTATTCTTCTGGATCAGTATCGCCGTCTTCGTCACGTACGTTTGTTTCATTTGTATCTACTGTTACTTCTGGCTCGTCTCCGTCTGTTTCCAGTGTTTCATCAATAGCCTCTTCAATGGCTTCATCTATTTCTTCTTCTTTATCAACGACAGCGATCGTCGCCACGTGATTGCCTTCCTGCATGGCGATCAGCTTCACGCCTTGTGTATTCCGGCCCATGGAGGATATGCCTTCCACGCTCATACGGATAAGGATGCCGTCTGCCGTAATGATCATAACATCCTGATCGCTGGTAACGGTTTTGAGGGCAGTGATATCGCCATTTCTTTCAGTAATGTTGCAGGTTTTAATTCCTTTACCGCCGCGGGACTGCAGTCGGTATTCTTCCATCGGCGTCCGTTTGCCGAAGCCTTTTTCCGTTACGATGAGGACATCATGCCCTTCACCCAGTGCTTCCATACCGACTACATAATCGTCCTTACCAAGGGTTACTGCTTTTACTCCGGCAGCTGTACGGCCCATGGAGCGCACATCGTTCTCATTATATCGGATCGCCATTCCTTTGCTGGTTCCGACAATGATATCCTTGTTGCCATCGGTCAGTTTGACGCCCATCAATTCGTCCTCATCGCGCAAGGTGATGGCAAACAAGCCGCCTTTGCGGATATTGGCAAATTGAGAAAGTGGTGAACGCTTGGTGATTCCGTGGCGGGTCATGAAGTTGAGATACCAGTCATCTTCAAACTCTTCCACCGGGATAACGGCGGAAATGGTTTCCCCGCGTTCCACCTGGAGCATATTGATAATCGGAATCCCTTTTGCCGTTCTGCTCATTTCAGGGATTTCGTATCCTTTTAAACGGTATACTTTCCCTTTGTTCGTAAAGAACAGAATCGTGTTATGGGAAATCGTTGTAAACAGGTGTTCCACGAAATCCTCATCTCCTGTGCCCATGCCCTGGATGCCTCTGCCGCCCCGGCGCTGTGAGCGGTAAGTAGAGATCGGAAGACGTTTAATGTAACCGTTGTTGGTTAAGGTAATAACCACATTTGTTTTCGGGATCAAATCTTCATCCTCGATCATATCAAAGCCGACCGTGATGTTGGTTCGGCGCTCATCCCCAAAACGCTCTTTGATTTCGATGAGCTCCTCACGAATGATTTCGAGAATTTTTTCTTCGTCTGCTAAAATCGCACGAAGTTCGGCAATTAAAGCGACAAGCTCTTTATATTCATTTTCTATTTTATCCCGTTCAAGACCGGTTAAACGCTGAAGGCGCATTTCCAGGATAGCCTGGGCTTGTTCATTGCTCAGGCCAAACCTTTCAATCAAGCCTTCACGGGCAATATCTGTTGTGCGTGATCCGCGGATCAGCGCAATAACTTCATCCAGGTGGTCCAGTGCGATGCGCAGACCTTCGAGGATATGAGCTCTGGCTTCAGCCTTGCGGAGGTCAAATTCAGTTCTTCTGCGAATAATTACCTGCTGATGTTTCAAATAATAATGCAGACATTCTTTTAGATTAAGTACTTTAGGCTGGCCATCGACAAGAGCAAGCATGTTAATTCCGAAGCTTGTTTGCAATGCCGTATGCTTATACAGGTTATTCAACAGTACATTGGCATTGGCATCACGGCGGACTTCAATGACTACACGCATACCGTTACGGTCGGATTCGTCACGAAGGTCTGTAATGCCGTCGATCTTTTTGTCCCGCACCAATTCAGCGATTTTTTCCACCAGGCGGGCTTTGTTGACCTGATAAGGAAGTTCGCTGACAATAATGAAGTTTTTGCCATTCGACTGCTCTTCGATTTCCGCTTTGGCGCGGATAATGATGGAGCCCCTGCCTGTCTGGTAGGCCTTCCGGATTCCCTCACGGCCGAGGATCTCACCTGCTGTCGGGAAATCAGGGCCAGGAATTAATTCCATAAGCTCAGGAATCGTGATCTCAGGATTTCTGCTCAGTTCGAGTACGCCGTCAATGACTTCCCCAAGATGGTGCGGGGGAATGTTCGTTGCCATACCAACCGCGATTCCCGATGTACCGTTAACAAGCAGGTTTGGAAAACGGGCAGGCATAACGACAGGTTCTCTTTCCGAGCCATCGTAGTTATCTTTGTAATCAATGGTGTCTTTATTGATGTCACGGACAATTTCCATGGCAATTTTGGACATTCTTGCTTCGGTATAACGCATGGCCGCTGCGGCATCGCCGTCGACGGATCCAAAGTTACCATGTCCATCAACCAGCATGTGGCGGTAGTTAAAATCCTGCGCCATTCGGACCATGGTTTCATACACGGCAGAGTCGCCGTGCGGATGATACTTACCGATTACTTCCCCGACAATACGCGCTGACTTTTTGTACGCTTTATCAGCGGTCATGCCCAAGTCGTTCATCGCATAAAGGATACGCCGGTGAACTGGCTTCAGGCCATCCCGGACATCCGGAAGAGCACGGCTGACAATAACACTCATCGCATAATCCATAAAAGAAGTACGCATTTCCGAGCTGATATTTATTTCCTTCACCCGGGATTGATCTGCTTCAGACATTGATTCTAACCTCCATTTACTGCATGTTCCATTAACTTTTTACTTCAATAAAGATCTATAAAAACGGTAAGAGAAACAGGGATGTCCCCTGTTTCCGCTGATGTTAAATATCTAAGTTTTTTACATAATGGGCGTTTTCCTGAATGAAATCGCGGCGGGGTTCAACCTTGTCTCCCATCAGGATATCAAAGGTTTGGTCCGCTTCAATCGCATCTTTCAGTTCAACCTGCAGCAATGTCCGCGTATCCGGATCCATTGTGGTTTCCCATAACTGTGTAGGATTCATTTCTCCAAGACCTTTATAGCGCTGAACGCCAGGTTTTGGATTCTGCGGAAGCTCACCCATAATTCTTTCCATTTCTTTATCATTATAAGCATATTCGATCCGTTTTCCCTGCTGCACTTTGTATAAAGGCGGCTGGGCAATATAGATATATCCGTTTTCCACGATCGGCCGCATGTAACGATAGAAGAATGTCAGAAGCAGTGTGCGGATGTGCGCACCGTCGACATCGGCATCAGTCATAATGATGACTTTATGATAGCGGGCCTTGGATATGTCGAAGTCCTCTCCGATCCCGGTGCCCAGTGCTGTAATCATGGCGCGGATTTCATTGTTTGAAAGGATTTTATCCAGACGCGCTTTTTCCACGTTGATGATTTTACCGCGCAATGGCAAGATCGCCTGGAAGTGGCGGTCACGCCCCTGTTTGGCCGATCCGCCGGCGGAGTCACCCTCAACAATGTACAGCTCCGAAATGCTCGCATCCTTGGAGGAGCAATCGGCAAGCTTTCCTGGAAGAGAAGAAACATCCAGCGCACTTTTTCTTCGGGTTAATTCACGCGCTTTTTTGGCGGCGACACGGGCACGGAGCGCCATCATTCCTTTTTCCACGACTTTGCGTGCCACATCGGGATTTTCAAGCATGAAGGTGGAAAACTGTTCGGAAAACAGCGACTCGGTGATTGTTCGTGCCTCTGAGTTGCCGAGCTTTGTTTTCGTTTGTCCTTCAAACTGAGGATCCGGATGCTTAATGGAGATGATAGCCGTTAATCCTTCACGCACATCGTCACCGGAAAGGTTTGTATCGCTGTCTTTAAATATATTGTTCCGGCGGCCGTAATCGTTAATCACACGGGTCAGCGCGGTTTTAAAACCGGATTCATGGGTTCCGCCCTCATGTGTATTGATGTTGTTGGCGAACGAGTAGATGTTGCTTGTATAGCTGTCGTTATACTGCAAGGCGATTTCAAGGGAAATGCCTTCTTTTTCGCCTTCAATAAAGATTGGCTCATGAATGGCTTCACGTGAGCGGTTGATATGCTCTACGTAGGATTTGATTCCGCCTTCGTAGTGATATTCCTGCACAACAGGCTCTTCTTCACGTTTGTCGATGGCGACGATTTTAATGCCGCGGTTGAGATACGCCAGTTCCCTGATCCTCTGGGACAAGGTCGTAAAATCAAATTCGGTTACCTCTGTGAAAATTTCTGTATCCGGCACAAAATGAATCTTTGTACCTCTGTCTTCCGTTTCGCCGATCACTTCAAGGTCAGCGGCAGGAACACCTCTGTGGTACTGCTGGTAATGGATCTTGCCGTCACGGTAAACTGTCACATCCATTTCACTGGACAAGGCGTTAACAACAGAAGCACCAACACCATGCAGACCTCCGGATACTTTGTACCCGCCGCCGCCGAATTTACCGCCGGCATGAAGAACGGTCATAATAACCTCTACGGCCGGACGGCCCATTTTTTCCTGGATTCCGACCGGAATTCCGCGTCCGTTATCGGTTACGGTGATGCTGTTGTCCTTTTCGATCGTTACTGTAATTTCGTCACAGTATCCGGCAAGGGCCTCATCGATGGAGTTGTCGACAATTTCCCATACGAGATGGTGCAGCCCCTTCACATTGGTGGAGCCGATATACATACCCGGGCGTTTGCGGACAGCTTCCAGTCCTTCTAATACCTGAATATCACTTTCATCATAATGCTGTTCTAATTGTTGATCAGTACTCATTTTTTCTTCACCTACATTTCGGTTTCGGGAACAATTTTAAACGATTTCCTGTCTTACTTGACGTACCAGCTATGGGCAAAATCAATCCGTTCTCCTGCCCGCTTTTTTAGCGTGATTGAGGATAAAGGGGAGATATAAACATGTTCTTTTGTAACGATGACGGATTTGGGATGATGATTGGTATGGCATAAATTAACCATGCTTTTCTTTTCCTTGTGCTGTCTTAAAAAGGCACTCATTAATTCCGAGCTCTCTAGCGCGCGGTAGTCCAGAATAGCCACAATGTCTTTTTGCTGAATAACCGCTTCTTCACCAATGTGCAATAACATAGTCCACCTCACCTTATCCGTTCAATCGCACCTTGTTCAACATGGTACGTTGCTGCTTTATCAAGCGTTTCATGGTGTATGCCTTCCACGCTTGTTGTGGTGACAAAGGTTTGTACTTTGCCTTGTATGGTATTCAGCAGATGAGATTGCCGGTAGTCATCAAGCTCTGATAACACATCATCCAGCAGGAGCAGCGGATACTCTCCGACTTCTGAATGAATAAGATCAATCTCTGCCAGTTTGATCGACAGCGCTGTGGTCCTCTGCTGGCCCTGTGAACCGAATGTCTGTACATCCTTCCCATTTACATGAAAAAGCAGATCATCACGGTGCGGACCGAACAAAGAAGTGCCGCGTTCTATTTCTCTATCTTTTATTTTAACAAACTTTTGCTCGTATGCTTCTATCATTTTCGACAATTCTTGCTCTTCACATACCTCTACGGTCGGTTTATATATCACTTCCAGGCGTTCCAGCCCTCTGGAGATGCCGTGGTGTATGGGATCAGCCCAGTTTTGCAGGAGTTTCATATAACTCAGCCGCTTCTCTGTTACCCGTGCCGCCGCCTGTATGAGCTGTTCTGTCAAAATATCAAGCATCACTGTATTTTCTTTGGAACGGCTGCGCTGCATATCCCGCAAAAGAGAATTGCGCTGGGCCAGAACCTTTTGATATTGCGACAGATAGTGAAGATAAACAGGATTAACCTGCCCGATCTCCATATCAATAAAACGACGTCGCACCTGCGGACTCCCTTTGACAAGATTCAAATCCTCAGGTGCAAACATGACGACATTTAACGCCCCTATATAGTCAGTCAATCTCCGCTGTTCCAGTCCATTGACTTTTGCTTTCTTGCCTTTTTGTGAAACGACCAGGCTTAAACTGAATGGTCCGGTCCTTTTTTGAACCCGTCCTTCTATTTTAGCATATTCTTCGTCCCAATAGATTAATTCTTTATCGCGGGGCGTTCTGTGGGACTTTGCCATGGCCAAAACATAGATGGCTTCCATCACATTTGTTTTTCCCTGCGCGTTTTCACCCAAAAACACGTTGACCTTGTTTTCGAAATCAAGATGCTGGGATGAATAGTTTCTGTAATTTCTTATGTCCAATTGTTCAATATACAACGGGATACCCCCATCTATCTGGAAACAGTGATCTCGCCCATTTCGGGAACAGAAACTTTGTCTCCCGCGTAAAGCTTTCTTCCCCGGCGGTTTTCCCGCTCACCATTAACCAGCACTTCATTTTCTTCTAAATACCATTTTACCATTCCGCCGCTTGAGATGGCATCTACATGTTTGAGCAGCTGCTGCAGCGTAATGTATTCAGTGGTGATTTGCACGTTATCCATCATAACACTCCTTTTTAAGACTAGTATTCTCCATTTTGGAGCCTTTATGAAAGGCATAAAAGCTGCCGGAAAACCAGCAGCTTTTATGTCTAATGTCTTGCTTGAAATTTTAATATGTTCGAACAGGCAGGATGAGCTGCTTAATGATCTCGTTGTCCACCGGAGTGATAAGGAACGGCCTCATGGCACCTGTGAACAGAACGTTAATCTCTGAACAGTCCATTGCTTTTAGTGCATCAATCATATATTTCGCATTGAAGGAAATTTTAAGTTCTTCTCCCTCCATGGATTGCGTGGCGACATGCTCATAGACTTTACCAATTTCCGGAGAGTTGGATGAAATTTCAACCGTCTGGCTGTCGATGGTCGCGAGCTTCACCACATTGTTTCGTCCTTCACGGGCAAGCAGGGACGCACGGTCGATCGCCTGAAGAAAATCCTTTGTCGATAATACCAATGTCGTTTTGCTTTCGCTTGGAAGCAATTTGCTCGTATCCGGATAGTTTCCGTCGAGCAGTCTTGAAAAGAATAATGTATTTTTTGTTTTAAATAAAACCTGGTTGTCAGTAACGACGATTTGGACAAGCTCAGCAGATTCTTCAACAATTTTGGACAATTCATTCAAGCTCTTTCCTGGAATGACTACGTTTTGGAACGAAAGCCCTTCTGTGTCCGTTTCAATTCTTGCAGTACGCTGTGCCAGGCGGTGGCTGTCTGTTGCCACACAGCTGAGAATATTGTCTTCAAGCTTAATGTTCACACCGGTTAATATAGGGCGTGTTTCTGACGTGGACACCGCAAAGACAGTTTGTCTGATAATCTGGCGGAACAGATCTCCCTGGATGCTGAACACGTTTTGTTCTTCAATCTGTGGAAGGCGAGGATATTCTTCAGGATCCAGTCCGACAAGGCTGAATTCAGAAGCTCCTGACCGGAGTTTGGTTTCAAAACGTTCTCCGACTTCAATTTCCACGGTATCATTCGGCAGTTTTTTTACGATTTCGGAAAAGTATCTTGCCTGAAGGACGATGCTGCCGGGTTTTTGGATCTCAAGATTGACTTCACCGTTCTCTTCCATAGGAATCAGGCGTTCGATGGAAATATCGGAGTCACTTCCCGTCAGTGTCATTCCTTCACTGTGAACTACCATTTTTATACCCGTCAAAATAGGTATTGTTGTTCTTGAAGATACGGCCTTCATTACATCCTGCACACCTTCAATTAGCTGGCTTCGGTTAATCTGAAATTTCATGATCATCCCCCTGAACATTTTCTTAATTGAATTCGGTTATATTATTAATTTTTTTTAAATAAAAAACAGTCGTAGTAATAGTAGGGCCTGTGGATCTGTGGATAAGTGTGTGAAATGCAAGGAATAACAGCCTATCCACATGTGGACAGACTGTGCATAAGAGTGAGCAGGTTATTCACATAATCCCCAGCAAAAAGACATAGGACCAATATTACGATTTTAACTGATCGTGAATTTCTTTGATACTTTTTTGCAGCTGCTGGTCAGAAACCATAAGATTCGATATTTTCTCATGAGCATGAAGCACAGTGGTATGGTCTCTTCCTCCAAATTCTTCCCCGATCTTCGGCAAAGAATTGTCGGTTAATTCCCTTGCAAGATACATGGCAATCTGGCGCGGGAAGGCAACTGATTTTGTTCTCTTTTTCGCTGTGAAATCTTCAAGTCTGATGTTGTAATGCCGTCCGACAATCTCCTGGATATGGTGAATGGTAATCATGCGCGGCTTGGAGGAAGGAATAATATCCTTAAGCGCCTCGGCTGCCAGGTCCGCGTTCATATCCTGATTAATGAGCGAAGAGTAAGCGACCACGCGGATCAAAGCCCCTTCCAGCTCACGGATGTTCGTATCAATTTGATTGGCGATATACAGCATTACTTCATTAGGTATATCCAGTCCTTCGGCTTTTGCCTTCTTGCGCAGAATGGCGATCCTTGTTTCAAGATCAGGCGGCGTAATGTCAGTGATCAGCCCCCATTCGAAACGGGAACGGAGCCTGTCCTCAAGCGTCGGGATCTCCTTGGGAGGACGGTCACTTGAAATGACAATTTGCTTGCTTTCTTCATGAAGCGCATTAAATGTATGGAAAAATTCTTCCTGCGTTTGTTCTTTTCCGGCAAGGAATTGAATATCATCGATAAGAAGAATGTCGACACTTCTGAATTTATTTCTGAATTCGACTGTTTTATTATCACGAATCGAGTTAATGAATTCATTTGTGAACTTTTCAGACGACAGATAAGCTACTTTTGCATTTGGCTTATGGTCAACGACATAATGACCGATCGCATGCATCAAGTGGGTCTTTCCCAGGCCGACTCCTCCGTAAATAAAGAGCGGATTGTATGCTTTGGCCGGCGCTTCTGCTACAGCCAGAGAGGCCGCATGGGCAAAACGGTTGCCCGATCCGATAACGAACCGGTCAAAGGTATACTTTGGGTTAAGCATGCTTTGAGGAACTTCCTCCTGCTGCTCAACGTTTACTCTTTGCGTTTTTTTTAACACTTTTTCAAAGTCAACTTCTTCTTCCATCTGGTTTTGCGGAATAATGAATTTGACATCCAGCGCAGCTCCTGTCACATCCTGAAGAGTTTCGGAAATCAAGGTGGAATAACGGGATTCCAGCCAGTCACGGGCAAACTCGTTCGGTGCTGTAATGATGAGTGTGTCATTTTGCAATGCGTGCGCCGCTGTGGACTTCAACCATGTCTCAAAGCTGGGTTTGCTGACCTTCTTTTCCATGGCAGCCAATGCTTTGTTCCATAGGTCATTAATATTTTCCACCAACAGTACCTCCTAAGTAATTTATCTAAATGAAGACGTTCCATGTCTGCTCTATTTTATTGATGGAGCGAAAGTAAACCTCAAGATTACGTCAAAGGCCGTTTTAGCGAATGAAAATCGAAAGCGATGTTCAACATAAAAAAGCTCTTTTGGCATAAATGGATCTTGAGGTTTTTAATGAGGGCACATTTGCGGATGAATGCACCATGATGTATAAGCGTTGTACAGCCATATGTATACGTACGCATAAATATACTATTCACAGCAAACGTGCACAATCTATTAATATAGTAGAAAGTCAGTATAAGGCGTTTCATACAGAGGATGTGGACAACCTTATAAACACATTATTTTAAATGTCCACAACTTTATCCACAGCATGTGGATAAAAATATTGTCACATGAAGTTATCAACGAGTTAAAACACAACAATCATAACAAAAAAATCCCATGAATGCAATGAGTTTCTCCCACTTATCCACAACCCCAACACCTTGTGTAAATCTGTTGTCCACAGCACAAGATTTTGTGTAAAACTTGTCGATAAAGGGTGTGGATAATGAAAAACGTGTCGAAAAAACTATCCACAGCTTGTCGAAATCAAAAAGTAAGGTGAAGATCGGGGGAAAGAGATCCGGGAGAGGAATCTCCTTGTTCCTCAATTAAATTTCAAGAAGCCTTGACAAACAGAGGGTACACTCCTTATACTTACTTAGACTGTCTTTTTGATATATCCTCAGGGAGGTGTAATATATAATGAAACCAACGTTTCAACCAAATAATCGTAAACGTAAGAAAGTACACGGTTTTCGTGCGCGTATGGCAACAAAGAACGGCCGTAAAGTTCTAGCTCGCCGCCGCCAAAAAGGAAGAAAAGTATTATCTGCATAGGCCACTGACAATCAGTGGTCTTTTTTCTGATATTAAGGAAAGTAGATACTTGTTTAAATTAAAAGAAGTAGCCGATACTGTTACTAATAATGAAATACATTAAAGAAGTATTGAGATCCAGGTGGAGTGTTGCCGGATGGAAAAGCAAAAGCGCTTAAAAAAGAATGAAGAGTTTCAGGAAGTATTTAAAAGAGGAAAATCGTCTGCCAACCGCCAATTTGTACTATATGCGCTGGAAAAGAACGATCAGCCTCATTTAAGATTGGGTTTGTCAGTAAGCAAGCGGGTGGGAAAAGCCGTAACCCGCAACCGAATCAAGCGAGTAGTGAAAGAAATATTTATGAAGCACGAAGAGGAGATTGCATCCAACAGGGATTATATTGTTATTGCCCGGAATCCAACAGCTGACATGGATTACTTTGAGATGGAAAAAAGCCTTCTGCATGTGCTGCAGCGTGCCGGTTTGTTCAGACAGTCAAGGGATAAGCGTAAATGAAACGGGTTTTGATCCTGATTTTTCGTTTCTACCAGCGGTTTATATCACCGTTGACCCCGCCGACCTGCCGTTTTTATCCCACATGCTCGCATTATGGAATTGAAGCGCTTCAACGATTCGGTGCCATTAAGGGAACATGGCTTACATTAAAGAGGATTTTAAAATGCCATCCTTTCCATCCGGGAGGGATCGACCCGGTACCCGAAAAGAAGAAGCGCTGAAAATATAGAAACAATGCTTTAAGGAGGATGAGGAGTGCGAAAGAAATTAGGAATACCGTTTGCTCTGGCCAGTTTAATGCTTCTATTGTCTGGCTGTAGTTCTGTAAACAAACCAATTACAGCAGAAAGTACTGGAATCTGGAATGAGTATATTGTCTATCCGTTATCCTGGGTAATTACTCAATTTGCCGAGATGATGGGGAACAATTACGGGCTGTCCATTGTGGTGGTTACCATTTTGATCCGCCTGGCGCTATTGCCGCTCATGATCAAACAGACCAGAAGCTCAAAAGCAATGCAGGACATTCAGCCTGAACTGCAAAAGCTTCGTGAAAAATACAGTTCAAAAGATGCGACGACTCAGCAAAAACTGCAGAAAGAAACGATGGAGCTGTTCCAGTCCCAGGGTGTAAACCCGCTTGCGGGCTGTCTGCCTTTGGTGATCCAAATGCCGATTTTGCTTGGTTTCTATCATGCCATTATGCGTACGCAGGAAATCAAAAACCACAGCTTTTTATGGTTTGACCTTGGCAATCCAGATCCTGTATATGCTTTGCCGATTATTGCCGGAATCACAACCTTCCTTCAGCAGAAGATTATGATGGGCGGAACAAACAATCCAAACCCACAGATGAAAATGCTGCTCTACATCATGCCGGTCATGATTGTTGTCTTTGCGATTAACTTCCCGGCAGCGTTATCGCTTTACTGGGTAATTGGGAACATGTTCATGATTGTACAGACATATTTTATTACAGCCCCGAACAGGAAAAAGACAAACCAATTGGATAGGGGAGCTAAAAAGTGAAACAGATCCAGGTAACGGGAAAAACAGTTGAAGAAGCAGTTTCAGCAGCACTGGCCGAACTTCAGGCTTCCAAAGAAGAGGTTGAGGTAAAAGTTCTTGAAGAATCGAAAAAAGGTTTTTTGGGTTTTGGCGGCAAGCCGGCGCTCATCGAGGTTTCCATCAAGCCGGATCCAATCAAGACCGCTGTTGCTTTTTTACAGGAAGTCACCGAGAAAATGGGTGTGCCTGTTACCATTTCACTTAAAGAAAACCGCGAAGAAACGATTTTTGAGCTTGCAGGTGAAAAAATCGCCATTCTGATTGGAAAAAGAGGACAAACTCTAAACTCTCTGCAGTACTTGACCAATCTCGTAGCCAATAATCATTCGAGCAACTATCTCCGGATCGTACTCGATGCTGAAAACTACAGAGAGCGGCGCCGCGAGTCGCTTGAACGGCTGGCCATGCATACGGCCCAGAGAGTGGTGGCGACAGGAAAAGGAGTTGCCCTTGACCCTATGCCATCCAATGAGCGAAAAGCCATACATATGGCACTTCGAAACAACAAAAAAATCGAAACATCTTCAGAAGGGGCAGAACCGTTCCGAAAGGTTATCATCCGCCCCGCGAAAAACTAAGATACAAGCAGTGGCCATCGCCCGCTGTGTTTGCCCGCCGCCCTTTATTTTTACAAAAGGAGGCGGGTTTTTTCATTGCCTTTTGCAGTCAAACTAAGTTAAACTAAAAGGTATTGTGGATAAATATGTCTTCGTATGCCATAAAGTTATCCACTGTGGATAGTTAGAAATGCAAATAACGGAAATAATAGTATAGATACAGTAAGTTCTGGGTTTCAAAGAGAGGTGAGAAGGATGGAATACGATACAATTACGGCGATCTCCACACCGATGGGGGAAGGCGCCATCGCCATTGTCAGGTTAAGCGGCAGTGAGGCGGTGTCCATTGCCGATTCCATATATAAGGGGAAAATTAATCTGCAGGATGCAGAGTCACATACGATTCATTACGGAAAGCTCATCGAGCCAAAAACGGAAGAAGCCGTAGAAGAGGTAATGGTTTCCGTTATGCGGGGCCCGCGGACCTTCACGAGAGAAGATGTGGTTGAAATCAACTGCCACGGCGGAATCGTTTCAGTAAACCGGGTGCTGCAGCTGGTCTTAAATCACGGTGCCAGACTTGCGGAACCGGGCGAATTTACAAAACGGGCCTTTTTAAATGGACGTATTGACCTGTCCCAGGCTGAAGCGGTTATGGACTTGATCCGTGCCAAAACGGACCGGGCCATGAATGTCGCATTAAACCAGATGGAAGGAAGGCTTTCCAAGCTGGTGGGCAAATTAAGGCAGACACTGCTTGAAACCATTGCCCATGTCGAAGTGAACATCGACTATCCCGAGTATGATGCCGAGGAAATGACTCACGCACTTTTAAACGAAAAGCTTGGCTTTGTAAAAAGCGAAGTGGAAAAAATCCTGGTAACGGCACAGCAGGGTAAAATACTGCGTGAGGGTCTTTCAACCGCGATTATTGGCCGACCGAATGTAGGGAAATCTTCCTTGATGAATGCGCTCGTTCATGAAAATAAAGCGATTGTTACGGAAATTGCCGGCACCACCCGCGATGTGATCGAGGAATACGTAAATGTGAGAGGTGTTCCCCTTCACCTAGTGGATACCGCAGGAATTCGGGAAACCGAAGATATCGTGGAACGAATCGGGGTTGAAAAATCCAGGAAAGTGCTGAAAGAATCAGATTTGATTTTGCTGGTCATTAACAACAATGAGCCGCTTTCCATTGAGGATGAAAACCTGTTTGAAGCGGTAAAAGGTCTTGACGTTATTGTGATCGTCAACAAAACGGACCTGGACCCGAAAATAGATATGAACCGTGTAAAGGAACTGGCAGGACCTCATCCTGTAATCACCACCTCCCTTCTTCATGAAGAAGGAGTGGACCATCTTGAAGAGGGGATTGCCCGGTTGTTTTTCCAGGGTGGCATTGAGGCGCAGGACATCACCTATGTTTCGAATTCAAGACATATTGCTCTCCTGCAGCAGACCATCCGCCATATCGATGAGGCGTTGAACGGGATTGAGATGAGTCTGCCTGTCGACATGGTTCAAATTGATATTACAAGAGCTTGGGAGATTCTCGGTGAAATTATTGGAGACACCGTTTCCGAGAGTCTGATCGACCAATTGTTCTCCCAGTTCTGTTTAGGGAAATAAAAGGAGGAAGAAATAATGGGATATGATGCAGGCCAATTTGACGTTATTGTCGTTGGAGCCGGTCACGCAGGGGTTGAATCCGCACTTGCTTCCGCAAGAATGGGCGCTGAAACCCTTTGCTTAACCCTTAACCTGGATACCATTGCTTATATGCCATGCAACCCGTCTGTCGGCGGTCCTGCCAAAGGGATCGTAGTGCGTGAACTTGATGCGCTCGGCGGCGAAATGGCACGCAATATTGATAAAACGCACATTCAAATGCGTATGCTGAATACCGGAAAGGGACCTGCCGTTCGTGCGCTGAGGGCCCAGGCCGATAAATTTTTATATCAGAACGAAATGAAAAAGACCATGGAAAACACGGAACATCTCACTTTGAGGCAGGGAATGGTAGAACGCCTCATCATTGAAGATGGCGTCTGTAAGGGTGTGGTCACCAAAACGGGTGCAGAATACCGCGCATCTGCGGTTGTTTTGACAACAGGAACCTACCTCAGAGGAAAAATCATCATTGGTGAGCTTTCTTATGAGAGCGGTCCTAACAACATGCAGCCATCTGTTAACCTTTCTTATCATCTTCAGGAGCTTGGTTTTCAAATGGTCCGCTTTAAAACCGGTACCCCTCCGCGCGTTAACAGCAAAACCATTGATTATTCTGTTACAGAAATTCAACCAGGTGATGAGGTACCCCGTGCTTTTTCATATGAAACAACGAAGTATATTACAGACCAGCTTCCATGCTGGCTGACTTATACCAGTCCTGAAACACACGAGCTCATCAATGGAAACCTTCACCGTTCCCCGATGTATTCAGGAATGATCGAAGGAACCGGTCCACGGTACTGCCCTTCCATTGAGGATAAAGTGGTTCGTTTTAACGATAAGCCGCGCCATCAGATTTTCCTTGAGCCTGAAGGAAGAAATACCGAGGAAGTTTATGTGCAGGGCCTTTCTACAAGTTTGCCGGAGGACGTGCAGCGAAAAATTCTTGCCACCATTCCCGGCCTCGAAAAAGCCGAGCTGATGCGTGCCGGATATGCGATTGAATATGATGCCATCGTTCCTACCCAGCTGTGGCCGTCTCTTGAAACAAAACTTGTTGACGGACTCTTTACAGCCGGACAGCTTAACGGTACAAGCGGCTATGAAGAAGCGGCCGGACAAGGAATTATGGCAGGGATCAATGCAGCGTTGAAAGTGCAGGACAAAGATCCTCTCATTCTAGACCGCTCCGAAGCTTATATTGGTGTACTCATCGATGACCTGATTACAAAAGGCACAAACGAGCCTTACCGCCTGCTTACATCACGTGCGGAATACCGTCTGCTTCTCCGCCATGACAATGCGGACTTGAGGCTCACGGAAAAAGGCTACGAAATCGGCCTGATTCCTCAGGAACGGTACGACCGGTTTTTGGCGAAGAAAGAAAATGTGCGCCAGGAGATTGAACGCCTGGAGCATGTGACCGTGAAGCCTACACCTGCAGTACAGGAAGTTCTTGCGGGAGCAAAAAGTTCGCCGCTAAAAGAACCAATGACGGCAGCTACCCTGCTAAAACGTCCGGAAATTACGTATGATGTGGTAGCGCAAATTCATCCTGCCGAGCCGGCTGTGGACGAAGTGATTGCCGAACAGGTGGAAATCCAGGTCAAATACGCCGGATATATCGACAAGCAGCTCGCACAAGTGGAACGAATGAGAAAAATGGAAAACAAAAAGCTGCCAGTTGATCTGGACTATAAGGCCATTAACGGACTGGCAACCGAAGCGAAGCAAAAATTGCTTGAAGTCCGTCCATTGTCTGTTGGCCAGGCTTCCCGGGTTTCCGGTGTGAATCCTGCAGACATTTCAATTTTGCTTGTTTACCTAGAGCAGGGGAAACTGGCCAAAACCGCAGATTAAGCGTTTGGAGGACGAAATGGATATAACAACCTTTGAAGAAAAGCTGGGGGAAAAGGGAATTCACCTTTCTTCCCGCCAGCTTCAGCAGTTTGAAGACTATTTTCACATTCTGGTGGAATGGAACGAGAAAATGAACCTGACCGCCATCACGGACAAAGAGGAAGTTTACCTGAAGCATTTTTATGACTCACTGTCAGCTTCCTTCTTTTTTGATTTTAATCAGGAACTGTCTGTTTGCGATGTTGGTGCAGGAGCTGGTTTCCCTGGCATCCCGCTCAAGATTTGTTTTCCGCAGCTCAAGCTTTCCATCTGCGATTCATTGAATAAAAGGATTACTTTTTTGGAGCATTTAACACAAAAGCTGGAGTTAAGTGATGTGACACTATATCATGACAGGGCAGAAACCTTCGGACACCGTCCCGATACACGAGAGGCTTATGATCTGGTAATGGCCCGTGCAGTAGCAAGGATGTCTGTTTTAAGTGAACTGTGTCTCCCTCTTGCCAAAAAGGGCGGACACTTTCTCGCGATGAAGGGCGCTCAGCTTCCGGAAGAAATGAAAGACAGCAAAAAGGCCGTCCAGCTCCTGGGCGGAAAAGTAAACGACGTTTTCTCCTTCAAGCTCCCGGAAGAAAACAGCGACAGATTCATCGTACTGGTGGATAAAGAAAAAGCAACGCCAAAAAAATATCCAAGAAAGCCAGGGACACCCAACAAGAGTCCTCTTTCATAATCTGTAAGCCGATGTTTCACGTGAAACATCGGCATCATACATACGCCGGTACCAAAGAATTTTTCAAAGACTGGCAGGAAAACAGATGGGCAGAGCGAAAATCTAAGATAGATAACAAAAGGTGGTGTCATTCATATGAAACATCCTTTTTCACGTTTATTCGGCATCGGCGAAAAGAATCAGACAGCTGAAGTTGAAGAGAAAAACGATAACGAAGAAATTGTGCAGCTCCCGGTGAAGGATATTCACCCGAACCAATTCCAGCCCCGTACCGTTTTTATAGATGAACGAATTGAAGAATTATCCCAAACGATTGAAACGCATGGAATTATCCAGCCTATTGTGGTGAGGACAGGAGAAAATGGTTCCTTTGAGATTATTGCCGGAGAACGCCGGTGGAGGGCTGTTCAAAAGCTCGGCTGGGAAACGATCCCGGCTATCATTAAGGAATTTGATGACGGACAGACGGCATCTGTTGCCCTTATAGAGAATCTGCAGCGGGAAGAGCTGACAGCCATTGAAGAAGCGATGGCCTATGCCAAACTTCTCGAGATTCATAACCTTACACAGGAAGGTCTGGCACAGAAGCTTGGCAAAGGGCAGTCAACGGTTGCGAATAAGCTCCGCCTGCTGAAGCTTCCACAGCCCATCCAGGATGCGCTTCTGCAAAAGCAAATCACCGAACGTCATGCTAGGGCGCTCATTATCCTGAAAACACCTGATAAGCAGGAAGCGGTTCTGAATGAAATTCTTGAAAAACACCTGAACGTCAAACAGACGGAAGACCGTGTGAAAAAGCTGATCGAGGGAGAAAACCAGGAAAAGAAACCTGTGTCAAAAAGAAAATCCTACAGCAAGGACACACGGCTGGCCATCAACACCGTCCGCCAGTCCGTGGATATGGTTCTCCAAACCGGTCTTACCATTGATACGGAAGAAGAGGACCATGAAGAATTCTACCAGTTCACCATACGCATTCCGAAAAAATAATCATTGAAGCCCCCTTCAGCCATCCTGAAGGGAGCTTTTTTTGTGGGTAAAACGAAAGATTTTTATGCCTCTTTTTATGAATTTTCCGTAAGAAAAAAGAGGAATTCATGATATGATGAAAGAAATGAACTCTCGTAAAGAATTGAGGTAGGTGTCATCGTGGCTAAAACCATTGCAATTGCCAATCAAAAGGGTGGTGTTGGTAAAACAACGACATCCGTAAACCTCGGAGCATGTTTAGCTTATTTCGGCAAAAAGGTTTTACTTGTTGATATAGACCCTCAGGGGAATGCTACGAGCGGTGTTGGCGTCGACAAAGGCGATGTGGATCAATGCATCTATAACGTGCTTGTTGACGACGCAGAAGTAAAAGACATCATTATGGAAACGATTTGCGAAGGATTACATATATTGCCGTCAACCATTCAGCTGGCTGGTGCAGAAATTGAACTGGTTCCGACCATTTCCAGGGAGGTAAGGCTGAAACGGGCACTGTCGTCTGTTGAACGCCAGTACGACTATATTATTATCGACTGCCCCCCTTCTCTCGGACTTTTGACCATTAATTCACTCACAGCAGCGGATGGCGTCATCATACCGGTACAGTGCGAGTATTACGCGCTTGAGGGGCTGAGCCAGCTTCTGAATACGGTCCGCCTCGTACAAAAGCATTTAAATACAGATTTGACCATTGACGGCGTTCTGCTCACGATGCTCGATGCCAGAACCAACTTGGGAATCCAGGTTATTGAAGAAGTGAAAAAGTACTTTCAGGATAAAGTCTATACCACTATTATTCCTCGAAATGTTCGTCTTTCTGAAGCGCCAAGCCATGGTAAACCAATTATTATTTACGACCCTAAATCCAGAGGTGCAGAAGTTTATTTAGAATTAGCGAAGGAAGTGATTGGCAGTGGCGAAAGGGTTAGGTAAAGGCATTAACGCATTTTTTCCGGGTACGGATCTTGAAAATGAAGATACGGTTTCAGAAATCAAATTATCCGAACTGCGTCCCAATCCCTATCAACCGAGGAAAGTGTTCAATGAAACGGCCATTGCAGAATTGACAGAGTCCATCAAGGAACATGGGGTTCTGCAGCCGATTATCGCAAGAAAAAGCATTAAGGGTTATGAGATCGTTGTCGGGGAGCGCCGGTTCCGGGCCGCGAAGGAAGCCGGTCTGGAGCTCATGCCGGTGATCGTCAGGGAATTTACAGAGCAAAAGATGATGGAAATCGCCCTGATTGAAAATCTTCAGCGGGAAGATCTGAATCCGATTGAAGAAGCCCAGGCCTACCAGAAGCTCATGGAGCATCTTAAGATTACCCAGGAAGAGCTTTCAAGCCGGGTGGGCAAGAGCAGACCGCATATCGCCAATTTTGTGCGTCTGCTTCAGCTGCCGGATCCTGTCCAGGATATGATGTCCAGGGGAGAACTTTCCATGGGGCACGGACGTGCGCTGCTCGGATTGAAAAAGAAAGCAAAGATGCAGGCGGTTGTGGAGAAATGCTTGAATGAAAAGCTCAATGTCCGCCAGCTTGAAAAGCTGATCCAGCAGGTGAATCTCAACGTTCCACGTGAAACAAAGAAAAAAATTGAAGATAAGAGTGTATTCATCGTCGAAAAGGAATCAACTCTCAGAGACCATTTTGGCACTTCAGTTTCTATTAAACGGACCAAACGAAAAGGCAAAATAGAAATTGAATTTTTCTCCGATGAAGATCTGGAACGGATACTGGACCTGATCGGAAAGCAGTAAAACCATCGAAACGGTGGTTTTTCTTTTTGGATTCTTACATCTTGGATAAAGGCGGGAAGAAAAAGTGGCATTATTAGGGACACTGGTCAATGGTCTGGCCATCGTTATCGGGAGCTTGCTGGGGCTTTTTTGGAGAAACATTCCCGAAAAAACAAAAACGACCATCATGCAGGCAATGGGCCTGGCCGTTATTATTCTTGGAATCGGGATGGGCTTAAAGAGCAAGCAATTTTTAATTGTCATCGCCAGCCTGGCGATTGGAGGCGTACTTGGGGAAAAACTGGATTTGGAAGGAAAGCTTGGGCAGCTGGGTCACTGGCTGGAAGCCAAACTCGGCGGCAAGGAAAAAGGCGGCATTGCCAATGCCTTTGTAACGGCAACGCTCGTTTTTGTTATCGGCGCCATGTCCATTGTGGGAGCGCTCGACAGCGGGCTGCGGCATGATCATGCCGTGCTTTATACCAAGTCAATGATTGATGGCTTTTGTGCAATCTTCTTCACTTCAGCACTTGGAGTCGGCGTAATCTTCTCTGCTGTTCCTGTCGTCCTTTATCAGGGGCTGGTTGCCCTGTTCGCCACCCAGATTGACCGGTTTGTGCCGGAAGCGCTGATGCAGCAGATCATCGTTGAAATAACGGGAACAGGCGGGATCATGATCTTGGCTATCGGCCTGAACATTCTCCGGCTCACGACGATCCGGGTAGCCAACCTGCTCCCTGCTTTGCTGTTTACCATCCTGATCGTCTGCATCATTTATTATTGGGACAGCCTTTCTGCTTTTGCAGGAGGAATACTATAAAAGGAGCTGGCTTTAGCAGGCCAGCTCTTTTTTTAAAGAATAGGAGCTATCGTTAACATGATCTCTTTAAGAAATGTACAGCCAGGAGATTTAGAAGGGCTGGCAGTTATTGAGAATGAGGGCTTCTCCAAAGATGAAGCCGCAACAAGAGAAGTTTTTATAGAAAGGATTCAAGTGATCTCTGATACCTTTATTGTGGCTGAACAGGATGGAAAGATACTCGGGTATATTAATGGTCCTGTTATTCCTCACCCCTACATAACCGATGATCTTTTCAAAGAAATCCAGGAGAATCCGAAAACTGGAGGGTATCAGAGCATTTTAGGAGTGGCCGTTTCCAGACAGGCAAGAAACCAGGGGATTGCCACGCTGTTAATGGAGAAAATGGAAGAGCTTGTTCATGAGAATGAAAGAAAAGGTATCACCTTAACCTGTAAACAGGAACTGGTTTCTTTTTATGAAAAACTGGGGTTTGTCAGCCATGGGATATCTGAATCCAAACATGGCGGAGTCAGCTGGTATAACATGATCAAATGATAGGGGCATAAGAAAACGACCAGAATGGAATCTGGTCGTTTTTGATTGCAATAAATCAAGGAACGTTAAAAAGCGGGCTTCTTTTTATTGATGCTGTACAAATCTTCTTTAATGGGAAGTGGCGTGATATTCTTTTTCACCCGCTGGCTCATGGAGGCGAAATAGAGGGAATCCGCGATTAATTCGGCCATCTTCATAACAACGCTTAACCTTGTATTCTGAAGAACGAAATATTCCATAAATCCACTGACGTTCACAATACCGGTTAAATGCATATCGCCAACCGGCGGAAGCTCTTTATTGACCCCTGCACCTGGTTTAACGGGTCCATCTCCAATGGAGACCATTCCCACATGGTTAAGTTTCCCGAGACACGCATCAATTCCTATGATAAAAGCATCCGGATGCTTTTGTTCGATCATTTTAAGCTTATCTTTCAGGTTAACCGCGTGTACTGGATCATCCAGTGTCCCGTAAACGTGAAACGGAAAAGCTTTGATAGCGTGAAGCTTGGTGCCCACCAAAGGGCCAAGCGCATCCCCAGTGGAACGATCTGTCCCTATACAAACCACGACGACTGGAGTGGTTTGCGTATTAGGAAGAAGGTTCCCAATTTTTTCTGTGATGATCATGCAAGCTTCTTTTTCCTCATGGTGCATTTTATATAGAAAAGGTTTATCGGGAACGAGCTTCCTTTTAAGGAACATAAAATCCACTCCTTTAAAATGTTACTACCAGTATACGGACTAATTGGCAATACTATACATCGAGTAAGGACTTAGCTGCCATCATTTTTTGGAACGCGCCAGAACGAGTATGGTCTATTATTAGTCGGAGCAGGCTGTGCTTCTGGTCCCGTAACGCCTTTTAATTACCTTCAGTTAAATGTTTTATACCCCCTTCCTCCAAATTTTAAGCCCTCTGTTTCCACCAGGATGTGTTAATCGTTGAAAATTCAGCCGAAGTTGGGTACATTAAGGCTTAGTTGAGATTTATTTGGAGGTTGGGGCGGAGTGGAATTACTCAGTGTAGTCCAGCAGGCAGAGGAAGTATACAAGCAGGTAGGTGATGGCGACTTATGGATTAACCTGGGCATGAAAGTGCTTAAGATTGTCGCCATTTTATTTGGGGCTGCGATCGTTGTTAAAATCGTAAGAGCGGCCATTACCAATATTTTTAAAATAAGGATGAAAAGTCCGTTGCGGATGTCGGAGCGCCGTGAGAACACGCTGATCCGGCTTCTCGATAATGTGGCTGCTTACCTTATTTATTTTATTGCGCTTCTTATGGTGCTGACCGAATTTAGCATAGATGTTAAAGCCCTTCTTGCAGGAGCCGGAGTGGTCGGACTGGCTATCGGTTTTGGTGCGCAGAGTCTGGTAAAGGATATTATCACCGGTTTCTTTATTATATTTGAGCAGCAATTTTCCGTAGGGGATACGGTAAGAATCAACTCGTTTGAGGGAACGGTGGAAGAAATCGGACTGCGAACAACGAAAGTCAAGCAGTGGACCGGTGAGCTTCATATCATACCGAACTCATCCATCACAGAAGTTACAAACTTCTCCGTTAATAACAGTATTGCTGTCGTGGATGTCAGTATTGCGTACGAAGAGGATGTGAACCGGGCACAGGCTATCATTGAAGAAGTAGTGAAGGAAAAAACCGTCGAGTATCCAGAAATGGTGGCAGAGCCGGAAGTTCTCGGTATTCAGTCAGTCGGCGCCACAGAAGTCGTGATCAGGGTGACAGCTGAAGTGCTGCCCATGACCCACTTTAAAATCACAAGAGAACTGAAGAAAGCGATTAAAATCCGCTTGGATGAAGAAGGTATTGAACTTCCCTTTCAAAAGCTTGTCTCTTATCACAAGACAACACTTGCAGAACATGAATAAACATAATACCCATTGTGCCATTACAATTTTCTCTATAGAATAATATAAAAGCAAAGCGTTTGGGGAGTGATGGACTTGGAAGGAAAAGAATTCTTTTTAAATGATGAAGTGGAAATGAAAAAACCTCACCCGTGCGGAACCAACCGTTGGAAAATTATCCGCATGGGGGCTGACATCCGGATTAAATGCATGGGATGCCAGCACAGTGTTCTAATTCCCAGAAGAGACTTTACGAAGAAAATGAAAAAGGTCCTGGTCTCCAACCAGGAATAAAAAAAGATATCTTTGTGTTCCACGTGAAACAAAAGCAGAACCGGCGTATTTCAAGCGCTGGTTCTGCTTTTTTGTTCAGGCACCAATTGATTGGAGTGAAAGGTGCGAGACTCCGGCGGGAAAAGCGGGATAGATGAGACCAGGTAGGCGCTTGCGACGATGGGCTCATCGCCCGCCCGCGGAAAGCGAGCATCCTGTAACGGAAGCAACCGCTTTTGTATAACTTGTTTTTTGCCTGCCAACACCCTATAATGATGAAAGATGTGCTAACAAGTAATGGAACGAAAAATATATGATGATTGTAATCAATGAGGAGTGGAATAAATGGCTTTAACAACTGGAATTGTCGGTCTTCCGAACGTAGGGAAATCGACGCTTTTTAATGCCATCACACAGGCTGGCGCGGAATCCGCAAACTATCCGTTCTGTACGATCGATCCGAACGTAGGGATTGTTGAAGTGCCGGATGACCGTTTGCACAAGCTGACTGAGATGGTTCAGCCTAAAAAAGTGGTTCCGACAGCATTTGAATTTACGGATATTGCCGGTATCGTTAAAGGTGCAAGCAAAGGGGAAGGTCTGGGCAACAAGTTTCTGTCCCACATCCGCCAGGTGGATGCGATCCTTCAGGTTGTACGCTGCTTTGAGGATGAGAACATCACCCACGTTTCCGGAAAAGTCGACCCGATCGATGATATCGAAGTCATCAATCTTGAGCTTATCTTTGCCGATATGGAAACCGTTGATAAGCGGATCTCCAGGGTCGAAAAATTAGCCAAGTCAAAAGACAAAGAAGCGGTTGCGGAACACAGCGTGCTTTTGAAAATTAAAGAAGCATTGCTGAATGAACTTCCTGCAAGAAGTGTTGAATTGACGCCAGAAGAAACTAAAATCGTTTACGGCCTTCACTTGCTTACAGCGAAACCGATCCTTTATGCAGCGAACGTCAGCGAAGAGGATTTGCTCGAAGGCGGAAATGAGCATGTTGAGAAAGTAAGGGAATATGCTGCCCGCGAGCATGCTGAAGTTATTGTGATTTGTGCCAAGATCGAAGAGGAGATCGCAGAGCTTGAAGGTGACGAAAAGAGTGCGTTCCTTGAAGAGCTTGGCATTCAGGAAGCGGGTCTTGATCAGCTGATTCGTGCCTCTTATTCTCTCCTTGGATTGGCAACATACTTTACAGCCGGTGTGCAGGAAGTGCGTGCATGGACGTTCCGCAAGGGCATGAAGGCGCCACAGTGTGCGGGTATCATCCATACGGACTTCGAACGCGGATTTATCCGTGCTGAAGTGGTTGCTTATGATGATTTGATGAGCGCCGGCAGCATGGCAGCTGCCAAGGAAAAAGGCCGTGTGCGTCTTGAAGGTAAAGAATATGAAATGAAAGACGGAGATGTAGTCCACTTCCGTTTCAACGTTTAATATCATACATTTTTAGAGGAAAAGCGCTCATGCTTTTCCTTTTTTCTATTAATCATTGCAGGGCCTTGTGTTTTGTACGGGTATTTGCTATAATTCATTATTGTGAGTTAATTATCGATTGTAAAGAAATGTTGATAGTTTACTCCTTGCCCCGTTGTGGGCCGTTTAGACCAAAAGGAGGTGACCGGAATGAAAAAGTACGAAATCATGTACATCGTCCGTCCAAATCTTGAAGAGGATGCTCTTGCAGCTGTTAAAGAAAGAGCTAAGACTATCCTTACTGATAATGGTGCGGAAATTGCTAACGAGAAAGAAATGGGTAAAAAGCGTCTAGCTTATGAAATCAACGACTACCGTGATGGATATTACACGCTATTGACCATCAATTCTCCTGTAGAAGCGATCAATGAATTCGACCGTCTTATGAAGATTAACGAAGATGTTCTTCGTTTCATGACAATTGCAGACGAGAGATAATTTTTTAACGTTGAAGGAGAGGTTCTAATGCTAAATCGTGTAGTCCTTGTTGGACGTTTAACGAAGGATCCGGAATTGCGCTATACCCCGACCGGTGTGGCAGTTGCAAACTTTACTTTGGCAGTAAATCGTGCATTTACAAATCAGCAGGGTGAGCGCGAAGCAGATTTTATCAATTGTGTAATCTGGCGTAAGCCGGCTGAAAACGTGGCCAACTTCTTGAAGAAGGGTTCACTTGCCGGAGTAGACGGACGCATCCAGACACGTTCTTATGACAATAACCAGGGACAGCGTGTATACGTGACTGAGGTTATGGCTGAGAGTGTCCAGTTCCTTGAGCCGAAGAATGCGAATGCGGGCGGAGGTCAGCAGTACCAAAGCCAGGGCGGAAACAACTTTGGCGGGCCATCAGGTGACCGCGGTTATGGGCAGCAGCAACAGAACCAAAACCAGAATCAAAACCAGAACCAAAAGCGCAGTAACTTTAATGATGACCCATTTGCTAACGATGGCACTCCAATCGACATCTCTGATGACGATTTGCCATTCTAAGACAAGCATATATTGAACGACAACATACAAAAATCCAACTAGAAGGAGGGGAATAAACATGGCTGGACGTCGCGGTGGACGCCAAAAGCGTCGTAAGGTTTGTTTCTTCACTGCAAACAAAATCACTTACATCGACTACAAAGATGTGGATCTTCTTAAGCGTTTCGTATCAGAACGCGGTAAGATTCTTCCTCGTCGTGTGACAGGAACATCTGCTAAATACCAACGTCAATTGACTCGTGCTATCAAACGTGCACGTTTCATGGCGCTGCTACCATATGTAACTGAATAGTTTTCAGTTTTAAAAAGCACGGTAAAGATCAGTCTTTGCTGTGTTTTTTAATTGTACGGGAAGTGTTGATTTCCGTTCCGGAATGCTCGCTTTCCGTGGGCGGGCGCTGAGCCTCCTCGTCGCAAGCTCCTGCGGGGTCTCAGCTGTCCCGCTTTTCCCACTGGAGTCTCGCATCCTACACTCCAATCAACTTAAGTTCAATTTATTAGTAAATAAACAACAAAAAAGCGGCCAAATCCACTGGATTTTTGCCGCTTTTCTTTATTACGATTCAAAGATGTAGGAGAGGGCTCTTACTGCCTGTTCGGGGGTTTCAACCACCAGGCTGGCATTGTTGGAAAGCTCTTTTAACGGATGATGAAGTGACTCCGGACGGATCAGGATCAATGGCTTTTGCAGGGCAGTGGCTCTTGCGGCATCCATCGCCGTGTTCCACTGCTTGTATTTTTCGCCGAACAAGGCGATCACGACGTCTGCTTTTTTAATCAGGATGTCCGTGCGTAGATTGTTGATGCTTGAAGCCGCCTCATCCTTCAAAACAGCGTTAGGCTGTTTGCCTAGGATTTCTTCTCCGATATTGTCCGACCGGTCGTGGTCTTCCATTGGCCCGACAAAGGTGAGGGGAAGATTCCGCTCACTTGCCTGTGATTTGATTTCTTCGCGCCAGTCGTCATGAATCTGTCCTGCCAAATATACAATAAGCTCCATTGTATCTCTCCTCTTTTCCTATGGATTTAAAAACTAGCGGGCTAGTTCGAATTCCATTATAAAGGACAACATGGTAAGGTAGATACTGTTGTGCATGTTAGATTGGGTAAAATAAGGTTAAGCTAATGAATATCATTGGATTTACAGCAAATAATTTACTACAATAAATACCGTAGGCAATAAAGCCAGAGGTGAACCAATTGCGGAAAACATCAACCATCGTAGACGGAGCTGTAATGGCTGGCGTTTATATTATTCTCATGCTCATCAGTCTTAATGTGCCGCTTTTCGGCATACTCACATATTTTTTACTGCCGATTCCGCTCATCCTGTTTGCATATAAGCACGGATGGAAGCCGGGTCTGCTTGTATGGGCGGTTACGCTCGTTTTATCCTTTGTGATTGGCGGAACAGCTGGATTCATCTATGCGTTCCCATCCGGTCTCCTGGGGATTGTTATGGGCGATTTATATAAGAGGAAGACCTCTGCATTCGGCGTTCTTTTGGGCGGAAGCCTTGTTGGCATCTTTAACTTTCTGATGCTGTTGATTTTTGCAAAGCTTCTCTTGAACCTGGATGTCGTAAAAGATGCCCAAACCCAGCTGAACCGTACGATTGGCCAGGTTGGCAAATTTTATAAAGAAATGGGCCAGGATCTGCCCCAGCTCGAACAGATGCGCCAGCAGGTGGAGATGATCCCGTACCTGCTGCCGACGGCCATCATTATCGGAGCCGTCGTTACCACGCTGATCACCCAGTGGATTGCTGCACGTATATTAAAAAGAATGAAATTCGAGTACCGGCCATTTCCGCCATTCCGCGGCTGGTCGCTTCCAAAATCATTTTTGTGGTATTACATTTTGGCCCTTGTGCTTTCTTTCATGAATGCGGAAAAAGGGTCTGGAATATACATTCTTACGATTAATTTATATATCATATTGTCCCTTGTACTTGTCGTACAGGGTCTTACCGTTATCTTTAGCTTTGCCAGGAATAAGGGCTGGCCCAAGGCCGTTCCCGTATTTATAACTCTGCTAGTAATATTTACTTCTTCCTATATGCCAATTCTTATGGAAGTCGTTAAATTCTTAGGTATAATTGACTTAGGGTTCGAATTAAAGAAACGGATAAATACCAGACAGTAGGAGCTGAAAGTATGCCTAAGTTTTTATTAAAACGGTGGCATGGTTATCCACAGATAGCCTTGTGCGTCATATCGGTCCTTTTAGTAATTGTCATCATGTCCTACCAGTGGATCCTCGGGGCTGTCAGTTTTGTAGTCTTGGGCGTGATCTTTTATTTGATGATGCGGGCCGAGAATTCATTCCAGGAGGACCTCGGCGATTACATCTCCACGCTTTCCCACCGCATCAAGAAGGTCGGAGAAGAAGCATTGATGGAAATGCCGATCGGGATCATTCTGTATGATGAAGATTACAAAATTGAGTGGGCCAATCCGTTCATGGGAGCCTGGGTCGGAGAAGAAGCGTTCATCGGCCATTCTCTGAATCTTATTTCTGAGGACCTCGTGCCGTATATCAAAAGTGATGCACGGGAAGAAATCGTGAATTTAAAATCAAGAAAATTTGAAGTGCATTTTAAAAAGGAAGAACGCCTTCTCTATTTCTTCGATGTAACGGAACAGCTTGAAGTTGAACACCTGTATGAGGAGGAGCAAACCTGCCTTGGCCTCATTTACCTTGATAACTATGAAGAAGTTACTCAGGGGCTTGATGACCAGTTCCGTTCAAGAATTAACTCCAAAGTTATTTCCATTCTGAACAAATGGGCAACCGATCATGGAATCTATTTAAAACGGACCTCTTCCGAGCGTTTTTTAGCGGTATTTAACCAGCGGATTTTACATGAGCTTGAGAAAAACAAGTTTGCGCTGCTGGATGAAGTAAGAGATGCGACTTCAAAAGAAAATGTAGCCCTCACACTGAGTGTGGGTGTGGCAGCCGGACCGCTTGAACTGCCTGAGCTCGGCCAGCTGGCCCAATCGAGCCTTGATCTTGCGCTTGGCCGCGGCGGCGATCAGGTGGCCATCAAGCAGCAAAACGGAAAAGTGCGCTTCTACGGCGGAAAAACCAATCCGGTGGAAAAACGCACACGGGTAAGAGCCCGGGTCATTTCCCATGCGTTAAGTGAACTTGTCCTCGACAGCGACAAAGTCATTATCATGGGGCACAAAAGCCCCGATATGGATTCCATGGGCTCTGCCATGGGGATTTTGAAAGTTGCGCAGGTGAACGGCAAGGAAGGATATATCGTCCTCGATACTTCTGACCTGGATACCGGCGTCCAGCGGCTGATGAATGAAATAAAAGGAACCGATTCTCTCTGGAAGCATTTCATTACTCCGGAAGAAGCGCTTGAAATTTCAACGGCCGGCACACTTTTGGTCGTCGTGGACACTCATAAGCCGTCCATGGTGATGGAAGAACGTCTGCTTTCGAAACTTGACCATGTGGTGGTTATTGACCATCACCGCCGCGGGGAAGAATTTATCGCAGATCCGGTGCTTGTGTATATGGAACCTTATGCTTCTTCTACCGCCGAGCTGGTGACCGAGCTTCTGGAATATCAGCCGAAGCGGCTTAAAATGCGCATGCTTGAAGCGACCGCCTTGCTCGCGGGGATTATTGTGGATACAAAAAGCTTTACGCTCAGGACCGGTTCCCGGACGTTTGATGCTGCCTCCTATTTAAGAGCTCACGGCGCCGATACCATCCTCGTCCAGCGGTTCTTGAAGGAAGACCTTCAAACGTATAAGACCCGTTCAAAACTCATTGAAAATGCAAGAACCTATAAAAACGGCGTTGTGATTTCCAAGGCAGAGCCTGGCGAGGAATGCGGCCAGGTACTCATTGCCCAGGCAGCTGATACGCTGCTGTCCATGAACGATGTGACTGCTTCGTTTGTCATTGCCAAGCGTCACGACCAAAAAATCAGCATCAGCGGGCGTTCGCTCGGAGAAGTAAATGTTCAGATGATCATGGAACAGCTTGGCGGCGGCGGCCATCTGACCAATGCAGCCTGCCAGCTAGATAATGAAACGCTCGATGGCGCAGAGACCAAATTAAAAGCGGTCATCGATGAATACTTCGAAGGGGGAGAAGAAGAATGAAAGTAGTCTTTCTTAAGGATGTAAAAGGAAAAGGTAAAAAAGGGGAAATTAAAGACGTATCCGAAGGGTATGCCCGCAACTACTTATTGCCGAACAACCTTGCTACAGAAGCTACCAAAGGTGCCCTTTCTGTGGTAGAAGGCCAAAAGAAAAGCGAAGAGAAAAAATCTGCAGCCGCTTTGGAAGAAGCCAAGCAGCTCAAAGAAAAGCTCGAGAAGATGGAAGTTGAAATCAAAACCAAAACCGGTGAAGGCGGCCGCGTGTTCGGATCGGTGACAAGCAAGCAGATCGCAGACGGTTTGAAGAAGTCCAATGTAACGATTGACAAGCGAAAAATTGACCTTACGAATCCCATTAAAGCGTTGGGATACACCAACGTACCTGTAAAGCTTCATCCGGAAGTGACAGGAACGATTAAAGTACACGTAGTTGAAGCATAAGCAGAAAGCCAATGGGACCGGAACTGACCGGTCTCATTCTTCTGTAATCAGGGTCTTTCTGCCAAAAATGGCAGATGATCTTATCAGGAGGAAGAATGATGAGTGATCTTTTTGTTGATCGCATCCCACCACAGAACATTGAGGCCGAACAAGCGGTCCTGGGCGCTATTTTTCTGGAGCCGGAAGCATTGGTTACCGCTTCGGAAATTTTGATCCCGGAGGATTTTTACCGTGCCTCCCATCAGCGTATTTATCAGGTGATGCTCGATTTATCGGAAAAAGGGGAACCTGTCGATCTTGTGACGGCAACAGCCGCGCTCGCCGACCGGAAGCTTCTTGACGAAATCGGCGGTGTCTCGTATTTAAGTGACCTCGCGAGCAGCACACCGACCGCGGCCAATATTGATTACTACAGCCAGATCGTGGAAGAAAAATCCCTTCTTCGCCGTTTGATCCGTGCAGCGACCGAAATCGCGGCCAACGGCTACGCCCGTGAAGAAGAGGTTGAAGCGGTCTTAAACGAAGCGGAAAAGACTATTCTGGAGGTATCCAACCGCAAAAACGGCGGTGCCTTCATTTCTATAAAAGATGTACTGGTGGCTGCCTATGACAATATCGAGCAGCTGCATAACCGCAAAGGGGACGTGACTGGAATACCGACCGGTTTCAACGATTTAGACCGGATGACGGCAGGATTTCAGCGGAACGATCTGATCATCGTGGCCGCCCGTCCTTCCGTGGGTAAAACGGCGTTCGCCCTGAATATCGCGCAAAATGTTGCCACCAAAACGGAAGAAAACGTCGCCATCTTCTCGCTCGAGATGGGTGCCGAACAGCTTGTTATGCGTATGCTTTGTGCGGAAGGCAATATTGATGCCCAGAGGCTTCGTACAGGCTCCCTGCTGCCGGAAGACTGGCAGAAGCTGACGATGGCCATGGGAAGCCTGTCTGCGGCCGGTATTTACATTGATGACACGCCTGGTGTCCGTATCGGGGACATCCGTTCCAAATGCCGCCGCCTGAAGCAGGAAAAAGGCCTCGGCATGATCCTGATTGACTATTTGCAGCTCATTCAGGGGAACGGCCGAGCGGGCGAAAACCGCCAGCAGGAAGTATCCGAGATCTCCCGCTCCCTTAAAGCGCTCGCCCGTGAGCTGCAGGTTCCGGTTATCGCCCTGTCCCAGCTTTCCCGTGGCGTGGAATCCCGTCAGGACAAGCGTCCTATGATGTCCGATATCCGTGAATCCGGAAGTATCGAGCAGGATGCCGATATCGTGGCGTTCCTGTACCGAGATGACTATTATGACAAAGAATCCGAAAGCAAAAATATAATCGAGATCATTATCGCCAAACAGCGTAACGGTCCGACCGGCACGGTTGAGCTGGCATTTGTGAAAGAATACAACAAGTTCGTCAACCTCGACCGGCGGCATGACGAAAGCAGCATGCCGCCCGGCGCATAAAATGTATTGGAAACAGGCACTCTCTAAGGATGAGGGTGTCTGTTTTTTTTGTGGTTTCTGATTGTGGGGGTACGTGTACGTGATCGTAGTTTACATAATCGAATTTTGGCGGGTAAATGTCCGATTTTAGCGGGTATTTTAAAATTATGGCGTGTATTTGCTCCAAAATGGCGGGTAAATGCCGGACAGCGGCCTTCTCTCCTGCCCTTTCGTGCGCAAAACCGAACGGCTTAACTATGAATATTTTAAAATGTTCGTGTTTCATTGACTTTTGCTATTATAATTGATAAACTAATCATGGATTTTTAAGTTACTAGCAAATTAAAGTGTTTTTTAAGTTTATTTGGAGGTGCTGGCGTAATGTCATCCGTAGTCGTTGTCGGAACACAATGGGGAGATGAAGGTAAAGGGAAAATTACCGACTATCTTTCTGAGAAAGCAGAAGTTGTAGCCCGTTATCAGGGTGGTAACAATGCTGGACATACTATTGTATTTAACGGTAAGAAATATAAACTGCACTTGATCCCGTCCGGAATCTTTTATGATGATAAAGTTTGTGTCATTGGTAACGGTATGGTGGTTGATCCTAAAGCAGTTGTGGAAGAGCTTGCTTACTTGCATGATCTTGGCATCCATACTGAAAATCTTCGAATCTCCAACCGTGCGCATGTTATCCTTCCGTACCATCTTCGCCTTGATGTGCTTGAGGAAGAAAGCAAGGGCGTAAACAAGATCGGTACGACCAAAAAAGGAATCGGCCCGGCATACATGGATAAAGCCGCCCGTATCGGCATCCGTATCGCGGATCTTTTGGACAAGGAAGTATTCGAAGAGAAGCTTGAGCGCAACCTTGCCGAAAAGAACCGTTTGTTTGAACGAATTTATGAGTCAGAAGGCTTTACTAAAGAAGAAATTCTTGAAGAATACTATGGATATGGCCAGCAGCTTGCCAAATATGTTTGCGACACTTCCGTTGTTCTGAACGATGCTCTTGACGAAGGCCGCCGCGTACTTTTCGAAGGCGCACAGGGCGTTATGCTTGATATCGACCAGGGAACATATCCTTTTGTAACTTCATCCAACCCGATTGCAGGGGGAGTTACAATCGGTTCCGGTGTGGGACCATCCAAGATCCACCACGTTGTCGGTGTTTCAAAAGCCTACACAACACGTGTTGGCGACGGCCCATTCCCTACTGAATTGAACGATGAAATCGGACATCAGATCCGTGAAGTCGGGAACGAATATGGCACGACTACAGGACGTCCCCGCCGTGTCGGCTGGTTTGACTCTGTTGTTGTCCGTCACGCCCGCCGTGTCAGCGGAATCACTGATCTTTCACTTAACTCCATCGATGTGCTTACAGGCATCGAGACATTGAAGATCTGTGTGGCGTACAAGTACAAAGGTGAAGTCATCAACGAATTCCCTGCGAGCCTTAAAGTGCTTGGTCAATGTGAGCCTGTTTATGAAGAGCTTCCTGGCTGGACAGAAGACATCACAGGCGCGAAATCTCTGGATGAGCTTCCGGAAAACGCCCGTCACTATGTGGAACGTGTTTCTCAGCTTACCGGTATTCCGCTAACTATCTTCTCTGTCGGTCCTGACCGCACCCAGACCAACATGGTCCGCGGCGTGTTTGTTTGATCGAACTGAATTTTGCGAGCCCGGCGCTCCGCTTTCATGCGGAAGCCGGGTTTTTTGCATTTTGTGGTTTTGTGATGAATATCGTAGTTGACATAATCCGGGTTTGGACAGTAAATTTTCAAAACTGTCCAGTAAAAGTCAAAAATCGGCCAGTAAATATCCGATTTCGGCCAGAAAAGTTCTCAAACCGGCTTGTAAATCAATTTTCAGAGCGCCAAAACAGGGATTCTGCCCCCCTCTTCCCTGCTTTTACGAAGAAAAAAACACTTTTTTCTAGTATTTTTTAAAAAACAGCTTGCCAAATAATATAAAACGATGGTAAGATAACTCTTGTCGTGTTAAAACGATGTTGCAGCCAAAAGGCGCACACAGTCAGCTTCCATAGGATCAGGAAGTGACTAATAACCGATAAAAAACTTTATGAGAGCCATTAGCTCAGTTGGTAGAGCATCTGACTTTTAATCAGAGGGTCGAAGGTTCGAGTCCTTCATGGCTCACCATTTTTTCTTACAGAGTGGCCCGTTGGTCAAGCGGTTAAGACACCGCCCTTTCACGGCGGTAACACGGGTTCGAATCCCGTACGGGTCACCAAGTATTTTCATGTTAGTTAGTGAAAATACCATGTTTTTTTCGATAGAAAAAAACACTTTAATATAGATTGTTTTACTGGACTCGTGGTGTAGCGGTTAACATGCCTGCCTGTCACGCAGGAGATCGCCGGTTCGATCCCGGTCGGGTCCGCCATTTTTTTACCATTCATATATATCATCGCGGGGTGGAGCAACGAGCGTTACAGCACGATTAAGCTGCGAGTAAACTCGACGCATACACTTCAAGAAATCACTTGTAGAGGAAGAGTTCCTCAAACTTGGACACATCGTCCAAACACCTTCATATCATCGCGGGGTGGAGCAGTCTGGTAGCTCGTTGGGCTCATAACCCAAAGGTCGCAGGTTCAAATCCTGTCCCCGCAACCAACCAATGTAACACTAAATTCTTGGCTCGATAGCTCAGTCACGAGCAATGCATCGTGAATAAGCAGCGAGTTGTCTCGACGGATTCACGTCGTCAGCTTCCACTAGTAGAGGAAGAGACAGGGAACCGACGGACAGTATTACTAAATTTTGGCTCGATAGCTCAGTCGGTAGAGCAGAGGACTGAAAATCCTCGTGTCGGCGGTTCGATTCCGTCTCGAGCCACCATTTTACTTACTTTACTTACTTGTAAAACAATTTACTATTCCTAAAACGATCATGACACAAAAGGCATGCAGCTACCGTTCTGCATGCTTTTTTACTACATTTTTTTAAGGGTTACACATGCAGCATGCATCGCCCATAGATTAGAAATAAGAAAAGACGCACAAAGGGGTGACGGGCATGGAGACGCTGTATATTGTGCTGTACGCAGTCGGCTGTTATTTCATCGGCAACATCATGACGGGGTATCTGGTGGCCAAGTGGTTAAAGGGGGTTGACCTTCGAAAGGAAGGCACCAGCAATATCGGCGCAAGGAATGCAGGGCGCGTGATTGGGCCATGGGGTTTCGTCTTAACGCTTGCGGGCGATCTGATCAAGGCCGCAGCCGCGGTGCAGCTCGCCGAATCATTCGGCTTCTCCCCTGCCCTTCAGCTGGTCTCCTTTTTTATGGTAATTGTGGGGCACTTGTGGCCTATCACCCTGAAGTTTCATGGCGGCAAAGGGGTCGCGTGCTTTATCGGAGGGATCCTTGTGTTTGACTGGCGGGTTGCCGCGGCTGCAGCGGTCCTGTTTCTCGTGCTGTTTGCCGTGCGCAGGAGCCTGACGGTAGCGGGACTCGGGACCTTTCTAGCCGTACCGGCCGTGCATTACGCGTTTCATCAGGTTCTTACCCTGGCTATTCTGCTCCTGATTATTTCAGTGCTGGTGGTGTACGTTCAAAAAGAGGATTTAGCCCTCCGACTGACGGGGAAATCATAACCACGGTCCTCCTTTTAAAAAAAGAGGATTCTACCTTTTGACCTAGAAGTCTGACGTTATGGAGAATTTAGATAGTGTGGTAAAATAAAGGGTAGACATGCCAAAAATTATCCAATCCATTTATATATAGATACTAAAAATTAACGGTTTCCAAAAAAGGAGCGACTACCGGATGGACAAAAAGATTCTTGTAGTAGATGACGAGAGGCCGATTGCAGATATTCTGCAGTTCAATCTGGAGAAAGAGGGTTTCCAGGTCACCTGTGCGTATGATGGTGTATCAGCAATCGAAAAGATAGAGAATGAGAAACCGGACATGATCCTTCTGGATATCATGCTTCCGATGAAGGACGGCATGGAAGTCTGCCGTGAAGTCCGAAAGAAGTACGATACACCCATTATCATGTTGACGGCGAAAGACTCGGAGATTGATAAGGTGCTTGGGCTTGAGCTTGGAGCAGACGATTATGTGACCAAGCCGTTCAGCACGCGAGAGCTGATTGCCCGTGTAAAGGCGAATCTGCGCCGCCACCAGCAGGAAACAGAGCGTGAAGTGGATGAGAACAACGAGATTGCCATCGGCTCGCTCACCATCCACCCTGATGCGTACCTGGTGACTAAGCGCGGGGAGTCCATTGAGCTGACACACCGGGAGTTTGAGCTTCTGTATTATTTGGCCAAGCACATTGGACAGGTAATGACACGTGAGCATCTGCTTCAAACCGTATGGGGGTACGACTATTTTGGCGATGTCCGGACCGTGGATGTAACCGTCCGCCGTCTTCGTGAAAAAGTGGAAGACAACCCAAGCCATCCTCTCTGGATCATAACGAGACGCGGCGTGGGCTATTACTTACGAAACCCTGATCAGGAGTAGACAAATGGATAAGGTAGGCTTTTTCAGATCAATACACGTTAAATTTGTATTGATCTATGTTTTGCTCATTTTGATCGCCATGCAGGTGATCAGCGTTTACTTCATCAACAATCTCGAAGACAACTTAAAAGAAAACTACATCAGTGCGCTGCGAAACAATCTTGATTTCTTCGAGTTTAACGCGGAGCAGAAAATTATTGATGCCCAGCAGATGAAGGAAACGACGGAAGATGACAACAGTAATTTAATAACCGATATTGCCCAGCTGATCAATGAAACCAAGGATGAAAACATCAAATCTGTTTTGGTTTTGAACAAAGACGGAGTGGTCATTGGCAGCGACAACAAAAATCTGATCGGCCAGGTCACCACAAACAGCAAGATCAAGCTGGCGTTAAACGGTACTCAGGATCAATCCGAGATGTATGACCCGGCAACGAATCAGCGTGTCATTGTCTGGGCCAAGCCCATTATTGTAGGCAAGGACCAGCAGGTGGACAAGAACAAACAGGTGCTTGGCGCGATTTATGTTAAATCATCGATCGAAAGCGTGTATAAGCAGATCAGTGACATTAATAAAATCTTGACGACCGGTACCGTTATTGCCCTGGTAATAACCGCGATACTCGGTATTTTTCTTGCGCGCACGATCACACGCCCGATGGCTGATATGCGAAAGCAGGCACTTGTGATGGCGCGGGGCGACTTTTCGAGGAAGGTACAGGTTTATGGCGATGATGAGATCGGACAGCTTTCCATGACGTTCAATGACCTGACCCGGAAGCTGCAGGAAGCAACCGCCATTACCGAGAGCGAGAGGCGAAAGCTTCGTTCGGTCCTGACGTATATGACCGATGGCGTAATCGCCACCGACCGGGATGGCTGCATTATCCTCATGAACGACCGGGCGGAAGAAATGCTGAACATTTCCCGCCAGCATGCGCTCGGCAATTCCCTGCTGGAGCTGCTGAGGCTGAATGACCAGTATACATGGGACGAACTGTACAATGAATATGAGAGCATGCTGCTCGATTTCAGCACACAAAACGTTCATTACGTGCTGCGCGCCAATTTTT
Source organism: Fictibacillus fluitans (assembly GCF_030418125.1). Lineage (GTDB taxonomy): Bacteria > Bacillota > Bacilli > Bacillales > Fictibacillaceae > Fictibacillus_C > Fictibacillus_C fluitans. The sequence continues at coordinate 36,916 of NZ_JAUHTR010000018.1, forward strand.
CCGTGATCCAAAAAGAAGGCGGTCCGGTAAACGGTCTGATCGCCGTTTTGCATGACGTAACCGAGCAGGAACAGATTGAAAATGAGCGCCGGGAGTTCGTGTTTAACGTATCCCATGAGCTTCGCACGCCATTGACCACCATGAGGAGTTATCTGGAGGCACTGGCTGAAGGGGCATGGCAGGATGAGAACATCGCGCCGCGCTTTTTGGAGGTTACGCAAAATGAAACCGAGCGGATGATCCGCCTGGTTACAGACCTCTTGCAGCTTTCCAAAATGGACAGCAAGGATTACAAGTTTAATTTCGTCCAGACCGATCTTGTCCAGTTTATGCAGGACATCATCGACCGGTTTGAAATGCTGCAGCATGAGCACCTTCGCTTTATCCGGAACCTGCCGGAGCGTAAGATTATGGTGCAGATCGATACCGACAAGATGACGCAGGTGGTTGATAACGTCATTTCGAATGCGATTAAATACTCGCCTGAAGGAGGCACCATCACGATTGCCGCCTCCCTTCACGGCCGAAAGATAAAAGTAAGCATTGCGGACCAGGGGGTCGGCATTCCGAAAAACAACGTGTCTAAAATCTTTGACCGGTTTTTCCGTGTAGACCGCGCCCGATCCAGAGATTTAGGGGGGACAGGCCTCGGCCTCGCGATTACCAAGGAAATTGTGCTCGCCCACGGCGGGGACATCTGGGCCGAGAGTGAATGGGGCCAGGGAACGACGATCCATTTTACCCTTCCTTTAAAAAAGGTAAAGGGGGAGTAACCAATGCCGTGGAAAAAAATCTACAACGCTATTAAATTTACCGTGAAGTCGGTCTATAAGAATTTTGAAGTGATCAAGTCGATTGTGCTTGTGTTCCTCATTGCGCTGAGCCTTGTTCTCACCTGGAGCCTTTGGACGTTGAAGCCCAATTATACCGCCATTGAGGACACCCGGACCGTGAAAAAAGAAGAAGTGACCGATACGAAAAAAGTGACGGATGTGATCCGCCCGAGCCAGGTCATTTTTTACGACAAAAACTCGTACCGGGGAATGCCGGCCAACGATAAATTTATCTCGCGCATCAACCAGATGCTGGATAACACGAAGTTCTTTGATACAAAAACCCGCCCGTTTAACGGAGTGGATGATCAATTGAAGCAAAAGGAATACATCGAAGTCGTCTATCCGACAGACATGACATCGGATATTTACAGCCAGATTTTCAACATGGCTTCATCCGGAGGTTCCTTTGCCATTCCTTCAGCGGACCGGGTTATTTTTTACAAAAAAGATACCAATGAGGTGGAAGCCCACATCATCTCCTATTCTCAGAGAAAGATGATTACGGCAAGCACCACCTTCCCGTTTGATTCGCTGAAAAACATCATTAACGATGCGAAAAGCGGGGTATTGGAATATGAACCGTTTAATGTGGAAAGCGGAACGGATGAAGGAGCACAGGTGGCCCGCCGTTTCTATTTCCCTAAGCAAAGCTTCACGCTTAATTCCTACAGCTATTTGACCCGTACGGTGAATGAAGATACCATCGACCGGTACAAAAATGCGCTGTTTCCGGATCCAAGCACGGTGAAAAGCGGAAATACGGGAGACTATTTTACCGATGAAAACTCGGCGCTCGATATTAACCGCGCGACCAACCGCATCAAATATACGAACTTCGCCCAGGAACCTGATGAGGACATTAACCAGCAGACGAGAAGCCCGCTGTTTAACAGTGTGGACTTCATCAACAACCATGCCGGCTGGGGAAATCCTTACTATTTCTATAATCTGGATCCTTCAAGCGGTTCTGTTGAATTTCTTCCTTTTGTGCGGGGCATCCCGATCATTGGAAGCGGTATGGAGGTGCGGCTGGACTGGACCAACAACCAGCTGAACGAGTATCAGCGTTCCATGGTTGAGCTTGTGCTCGATGATAATTCATTCAAGCCAAGAGAGGTCCGGCTCCAGGGTGCAGAACAGATCAAGGCGGCATTGAAAGAGTATGATATGTCCCTTGTGAACAAACTGACCGTCGGATATGAGATGGCCCATGAGAAGGGCCAGGACAACGTATATATTCTTAAGCCTGCGTGGTTTATGAACTATGGCCCCAATCATGACTGGCAGCGATTATTCCGGGACAGCCGGAAGCCAGGGGGTGATAACTGATGGATTGGAAAAAAACAAAAACGATCTTTATCTTAACGTTCTTGATCTTGAACATCTTCCTCGGCTATCAGCTGTCACAGAAACTGGCGAAAAGCAAACTGGATACCATCTTCAACCCGACGCTTGAAAAGCAGCTTGAAGACAACAACATTAAATACAAAAGCAGTCTTCCCAAGAGCTATGATGAGAAGCAGACCTTGATCAGCGGACAGCGGGCGCCGTTCTCGGAAAATGAGATCAAGTCCAAGACAAGCAAGCTGAACAAGAACAGCACGGATACCACGCTTATTTTTGAATTGAAGAAGCCGCTGGAGCTGGATAAAGACGACCTGACCAGCGATGTGAGCCAATATTTGAAGGATAACGTGTACCGCGGCAACGAATACCAGTTTTATAAGAAAGATACAAAGAATCGTAAAATCTGGTTTACCCAGGTTTACCAGGGCAAGCCGATCTTCTTTAATACCGAAGATGATTCAAGCCGTCCTAGCGGAATGGTGATGTTTGAATGGAATGAAAAAGGCAACCTGACCGGTTACACCCAAACCTTTATCTCCGTCTACCGTCAGGGCACAAAGCAGGAAATCATACCGCCAATGAAGGCCATCGAAAAGCTCTACAGAAACAACTATTTGTCGATCGGCGACAAAATTCAAAAGATTGTCCTTGGATACTATAGTCTGGCAAACGTGGAGAATGTGCAGGTATATGCACCAACATGGTCCATTGAAACCCAAAATGGCCATTACTTTGTCAATGCCACAGACAGTTCAGTACAGGAAGTGGACAAAGGACAATAGAAAGGACTATACCCATGAGTTTGCAATTTAGCGTGCTGGCAAGCGGCAGTACAGGAAATGCGATATATGTGGAAACCGGAAAATCCCGTCTCCTTGTGGATGCCGGCTTGAGCGCAAAGCAAATGAAACTCTTGTTTGAGAAGGCGAGCTGCTGCGAGCTGGACAAGCTTGACGGTATTCTCGTAACCCATGAGCACAGCGACCATATAAAAGGGCTTGGCGTTCTGGCAAGAAAGTATAAATTGCCCGTCTATGCCAACGCCAAAACGTGGAAGGCAATGAACGGACTGATCGGTGAAGTCGATTCGGAACAGAAGTTTGAATTTGAAATGGAAACCGTGAAGACGTTCGGGGATCTTGAGGTCGAATCCTTTGGCGTTTCCCATGACGCAGCAGAGCCAATGTTCTACGTCTTCCATCACGAAGGAAAGAAACTGACGCTCATGACCGACACCGGCTATGTCAGCGACCGCATGAAGGGCATCACCAAGCACAGTGACGCCTTTGTCATGGAGTCGAACCATGACATCAACATGCTCATGATGGGCCGCTATCCGTGGAACATCAAGCGAAGAATTCTGGGCGATCACGGACATATCTCCAATGAGGACTGCGGTTATGCTCTTACCGATTTGATCGGCGACCAGACAAAGCGCATTTATCTCGCTCACTTGAGCAAGGACAATAACATGAAGGACATTGCCCACCTCGCTGTGAAGCAAACCTTAGAGAGCAAGGGATTTGTTATTGGTGAAGATCTTAAGCTTCAGCATACAGATGCCACAGAGCCGACTGAACTTGTATTAGTTTAGTCGGCTTTTCTCTGTTTAAACTGGGTTTTTTAAGGCAATAACATAAGTGTGGAAAAGTGTGAAAAATTACCCATATTTTTTATGCCGTGGTGCTAATTTTTTATAATTAAATTACAACAAAGCATTTATAATATTTACGAAAGGAACGGTGAAGCAGGAAATGGGCTATTACGATGACGATTATGAATCCGGTCCCAAAAGGCAAAAAGGAAACCGCGGCGGGTTTTTGCTGGCTGCCCTTGTGGGTGCCATTCTTGGCGGACTGCTAATCTTATTTTCAATCCCGGCTCTCGGGGGCATGGGGCTGCTGCCTGAGAATTACTCCAGTTCCAATAACAACAATGGCGGAGTACAAGATTCAGGCATTACGAAAAACGTGAAGGTCAATGTCACCAATAATGTGACAGATGCCGTCTCGAAAACAAGAGATGCCGTAGTTGAAGTCCTGAACATCCAGCAGGGCCAATTCTGGAACCAGGGCGGGCAGCAGCAGGCTGCCGGTTCAGGCTCTGGCGTTATTTATAAAAAAGCAGGAGGCAAAGCTTACATCGTCACCAACAACCACGTGGTGAAGGATGCCTCCCGCCTCGAAGTCACACTGAGCAACGGAACAAAGCTTAAAGGAACACTCCGCGGAACCGATCCACTGATGGACCTTGCGGTGGTTGAAGTGGACGGAAGCAAAGTGAAGGACGTGGCGCAATTCGGTTCTTCCAGCTCATTGAAACCGGGTGAACCGGCGATTGCGATCGGTAACCCGCTCGGAACGTTCCCAGGCTCTGTCACACAGGGTGTTGTATCCAGTGCCGACCGCACCATGCCGGTGGATATTGATGAAGACGGCAACCCGGACTGGCAGGCGGAAGTCATTCAGACCGATGCAGCGATCAACCCTGGTAACAGCGGCGGCGCGCTCATCAACGTTGCAGGACAGGTGATCGGCATTAACTCCAGCAAGATCGCTCAGGAGGAAGTCGAAGGAATCGGATTTGCGATCCCTGCCGACACCGCCAAGCCGATCATTAACGACCTTGAGAAGTTTGGTGAAGTGAAGCGTCCGTTCCTTGGTGTAGGACCGATTCCGCTATCTCAGGTCAGCAGCTATCACCGCCAAACCACATTGAAGCTGCCATCAAGCGTTAATTCAGGAGTCGTGGTGATGGATGTTTCACCATTATCACCAGCGGACCGAGCAGGCATTAAAGAAATGGATGTTATCACAGAGTTTGACGGCAAGAAGATCGGATCACCGCTTGAGCTGCGTAAAGTACTGTATAAGAAAAAGGTAGGAGACAAACTGGATATCACCTACTACAGCAAAGGCAAAAAGAAAAACGTTACCGTGAAACTCGCACAGCAAAAATCCTCATAAGAAAATCAGGAGAGCTTTCTCCTGATTTTTTTTGTCGAATAACGAAGGTGTACATTGTGTTAAACTATCAGAAGAGTATCTTGTGGATAAGGAGAATCATTTTGAAAAAATACTGCTGTGATGAACATGTGGATATCGGAATCGACGAATTGATCGACGAACTGGAAATTTATCCGAACCTGGAGTTATTAACAGAAAAAGAAAAGTTATCAACAATCTGTACATATTGCGATAAAACAGCCATATATAAAGTATCGAACGAGTGATCCTATACTAAATGTGGATAGATTTTGTGCATATGTGGATAACTTTTGTGGATAAGTTGTTTATAAAAGGAGTTATACCCTGTGAATATCTTAGTTGTAACGGTTGGCAAACTGAAAGAAAAGTATTTAAAAATGGGAATTGAGGAATATGTGAAGCGGCTCGGACCGTACGCAAAAATCGACATTGTCGAAGTACCAGATGAAAAAGCACCCGAAAACCTTAGTGATCAGGAAATGCAGCTCGTCAAAAAAGCGGAAGGCGACCGCCTCCTGGCCAAAATCCCGCAGGACGCCCACGTCATCGCCATGGCGATTGAAGGCAAACTGATTTCATCAGAGGATTTGGCAAAAAACCTCGACCAGCTCGCCACCTACGGCAAAAGCAAAGTGGCCTTCGTCATCGGCGGATCCCTGGGACTGAGTGATGAAGTAATGAAGCGGGCGAATGAGAAGATTTCCTTCGGAAGGATCACCTATCCCCATCAACTGATGAAGCTGGTGCTGGTGGAGCAGATTTACCGGGCGTTTCGGATAAATCGGGGGGAGCCGTATCATAAGTAGCAGGCCTGGCTGGCCTCTTCTTTTTACTCTTCCTTCGTACCAAAACCCTATCGATCTTCCCATAGTATTCATAACACGGACGTTTTCAATAAAAAAAGATGAAACTTTTTTGAGTCTTATCCGTTTATGCAGTAAAGAACAAAGAGTAAAGAGCCAAAATTGTATTAGATGGGGAGAAAAAAAGTGGGTTCTATCATTTTACAAGCAGGACAATACATTTACGATATTTTTTACTGGTTGATGATCATATTCATTATCGGTTCCTGGTTCCCTCAATTTCATGCAACAAGGATGGGCATGTGGATTGGTAATCTAGTGGAACCTTACTTTGGGTTATTTCGGCGCTTTATCCCACCGATTGGAGTCATTGATATATCGGTACTCATCGCCTTAATTGCTTATCGATACTTAGGGGGATTTGCTTTGGCTGGTCTAGGCCAGGTTGTGGGCATGTTTTCATAAATGCATGAAAAAAAGAGCTGTTCTGCAGCTCTTTTTTCTTTAGTTTCTTAGGCAGCCCTCTTATAAGCCTTCTGGTCAAGGCGATAACTTTGGACCATGAGAAGGCTTGCCAAAATAGTGACCCAAGACCACCAATCGCGGTGAGTATGCTCCAAAGACTGTATTTGGTAGCAAGCCTTATTTGCTCATCCTTCTCAGAATCCCGCTAATGCTAATATTTCCCCAACTCCTCCGCAGCCACCTCCACTTTAGGCGACAAGTCCTCATAAGGAGCAGACTTTTTCAGGCGCTCTTTAAAATACTTATTTAACTCTGGATCAGTACAAAAGATAAAGCACCCTTTCATACCTCTCGTCATGAGCGTTCTGTAAGTATTTCTTATAATTTGGTCTGCTAATTCTTGAGCTTTCTCAAGATCCTCTTTGGCCAGTTTTTTAATTCCTCTAAGAGATTGATCGGTTTTAGCGCGCTTAGTATAGTCTGTAACGACATGGCCATCTCTACAGGAAATATCGGGTCCTATGATGACACCGACGTAATCAAACTCCAGTCCTTGAGAAGTATGGATGCAGCCGGCTTCTGAGACGGAATCCTGTTCAATGGCCCAGATGCTGTCTGATAGATTCCAGCTAATCTCAAAGTTGTGTTCCGGTAGTTCAATATCTTTATGTAATGTGTTTTTCCTGCCTTTCGTTGGCCATTCCCAACAGTATCCGGCGAGCATACGTGACTTGTTGTTTTTCTTATTGAGTTCTTCAATTTCCCTCAGCATAGCATTGGGGTCATCACATACTCTGAAGTCATAATCTATGCCACGGTCATTTGCGTTAGCTGTTTCCCTAATTTGAAGAACGTCATCCAGCCAAGCAATATAGGCGTCAGACCCATCACAGCGAAACTGTGAGACAAGCTTACCTTGAATCAGTTCTGCGTCTAGCTCTTTTGTATACTTGCTTATGAGATCAATGCTGCCAATATCTTTTAATGTGACTTTTTGGTTCTCATCGATAAAGAAAATTGTAAATTTAGAAGCGTGGATTACCTCTTTTATCTGGTTTTCTCCTAAATTACTGTAGAGACCGGACTTTTCATTTAGACGGTGTGCTTCATCGATTATGAGAACATCGAATTCATCCTTTTCGGATTCCGTAAAGCTTCCGGATCCTTTAAACAGGTTATCAATCTGGGTTTTCTTGATGGTGCCTTTCAGTTTAGAGGCATATACATTACGTGGAGCTGAATTCTTCGATACATAGAGTGCTGTTAATTCCTGATTAATAAGGTTAACAAGGAGGTTTATAGCCATAACTGATTTCCCTGTACCTGGTCCGCCCTCAATGACCATACCCCTCTTTTTTTCAGTCTTAATACTCTCCAACGCTAAAAGAAAGGCATCTTCATAAAATACTTTTTGCTCATCAATCAGTACAAATTCCTCGTTCCCTTTCAACATGCTAGCAAGAGAATCCTGTAATGACTTTGAAGGACGGATTTTCCCGTGTTCTATCTGATAGATTAACTGGTTACGGTCACCGAAACGAACATATTTCTTAATAAAGTCCCTTAATTTCTGTATTTCGCCTTTTGCAAAAACAGGAGCTTTTTCAAGATGGTCAGTATAGTGAGGATCGATTAAAGGATCATTTTCTGACTTACGGTAATTATGTAAATAGGCGCATGGATTCAACAGGATATGCTGATCTTGCACATTTTGATTAAAGTCATGAATTAAGGCAGCATATGACCATGCTTGATAAGAAGGATGGGTTACTGTCCGATTCCCTCCGCCGAGATAAGTAGACACAAGTGCATCCTTGGATGTTATCTTCTCAACCTCTGACCACTGCTTCAATTCTACGATGACGACATGATCTTCAGTCCCATCATGACCAGCTACCAAGAAATCCACCCGTTTAGAAGTATTGGGTATCTTAAATTCTATGGCAACAGCTGAATCATCTGGAATCTCTTTATCCTGCATAACATTAGACATTCGCTGGAGTGAATTCTCCCATGATTGTATTTCACTTTTACTTGTCCGGCCTATTTTATTTTGATAAGATTCATAAAGACGTTCCACAAGAAGTTCATTTGTAACATCAGAGATAAATTCCATTTTTGTCGCTTCATAAATGATCAAGTTGATGTCACCTCTTTGGAGAGTATAGTGACTATATTTTATCATTTTATGTAAGTAGGATTGGCAAAAAAATGAAAAAAGTGATAAAAGAAGAGCCTCAGTATTTGAAGCTCTTCTTTAAACGTTAAGCGTAATTCTTTATAGAGTCAATTTATGCATCCATCGTTATGTCATTCTTTAACATCTTTTTTTGGTCATATATCTTTTCAAAAAGAAGTCCTGTTAAATAGTAAAATACGAGGCCAAAGCTAATGTGAATCAGTGTGAATTTGGTGCCAAATGATGTGAATTCATATAAAAGAACAGGCAGTTTCACTGTTGACCAGGCGCCTAAGAAAAACACGATATAGCGGACACTGGCTCCTTTTTTCAATAAAAGAACAGCGATGGGAAAGGCTATATAAAGAGGGCCAGCAGCTACTGTTGCCAATAATAAGGTGAATAAGATACCATATATCCCTGATTTTTCACCCATATATCGAATGAGCGATTCCTTTTTTACCCATTGATCCAATAACCCCACCAATATAAATATGGGAGGAAGCAGGAGCAGCATATCCAAAATGCTTTTGCCCGTTAGCTGAACGGCTTTCAATCCCATAGTTTGATTTATAAAAGTTATAACAAGGAGTCCTATTAATAAAACGAAAAAGAACCAGTACCTTTTCAGTTTGATCATGCCATCACCACCCAAATAATTAATGCAAACAGAAGGGACATTATAATGGCAGAAGCATTTCGGGCATAGGCGAAACTTCTTCCAAACGTTTTTTGTTCCATGGATAATGTGGCAAACCCAACAGACATCAATGTGGACATTAATACCGCTACTTGAGGAAGAGCGGCGCCATTTTGTATCAGGGTACGTCCGAGAGGAAAGACGATAAAACTCGGAATCAAAGCAATCGAGCCAAGGATGGTTGAGTAAAAAATGCCAAGTAAACCAGATTGTTCGCCAATAATTGAAGAAATAAATGACGGTGTTAATAAAGTTAATACGAGTCCTACAAAAAGCATAATAGCCAATAGGTCGGGTAAAACATTGCGGAACATTTTCCATGAACGCAATAAGGCATTTTTCGTTTTAGTCTTATCCTTTATGAAAGAAATAACCAAATAGATAGTAGCAACAGCATACAAAATAATCCCGCTAATCATTATTTTGAGTCTTCCATTCTTTATATTTCTCTTGAAAGAACGATAAATTTTTTATTTTTTCCTCTATATCTATATGAAAATCTTCTAATTTTCTTTTGCCATCTGCTGTGATTTTATACATTCTTATCGGCTTATCACCATTAGTATCAAAGTAAGATTCCACTGCCCCTTCTTCCTCTAATTTCTTTAAAGTCCGATATAATATGGCACTGTCAATGGGATTGACGGGAAGCTCTTCCTCACATTTTTGCAGAAGCTTCCCCCCATAGTTATCTCCGTCTGTTAAAAACATTAATAGAAATGCTCCAGTGTGTCTTCCTGTATGTTTCATGGATAAGAATCCTCCTATTTTCAATAATTTTATGACTCACTACTGTTATTGACAGTATACTGTCAATAACAGTAGTGAGTCAACAAGTCTGCACTAATGAATAAGCCATACTACGCAAGAACTCTATATGCTCTTGTTAGTATGGCTTATTCATTAGTGAAAAAGGGTTGCACACTATACGCTTTTGAAATACTCATTCAACTAGGAATTAGTACTAAAGATAAAACACCTATTATTCCTCTTGTCATGAAGGTTCGGTAAGTGTTTTCTAATAATTTGGTCTGCCAATTCTTGTGCTTTATCAAGATCTAGAATTCAAAATAAAAAAATCGTAATTTTTATTTGTATTAAGCAAAGAATGGAATATATAATTAAAAAAATGACGATAATTTTAAATAAGGGAGGTGGTTTTTATGGAATATGAGAAATTATCAAAGCTTTTTTATAAAAAGGATGAAGAATTCTATAAAAACGAACTGAGTAAAAGAAAAAATAGTTATGGAAGCTATTTAACTCCTTTAACGATTAATGGTTTTCGTAAAGGAAAAAAAATTAGTGAAACCTACCAATTATTTTATGTCAATATTCATAAATTAATGTCTCTGAATAATAAAGTATTGATAAATAGTTCCAAAATATCTGCTTTGATTAGTAAGCTTCCTAACTTTGTAATAGAACCATACTTCCATAAACTTATTATAAACGAAGCACAAAGTAATAATGAAATAGAAGGTATACGTAGTACAAAAAAGGAACTAAAAGAAGTACTAGGTGACTTAATGAAATCGGAAAAAAAGAAGAAGCGCTTTAAAGGATTAATGAAAACCTATTTGTTTATAGATGAAATTAAGTCCTTCACAGAAATAGCAGACTTTAGAGAGCTTTATGATAACCTTGTCTCTGATGAAATAGCGAAAGAAGATATACCAGATGGAGAATTATTTAGAAAAGGGTACGTAGAGATAAACGATGGAATAAATACAACGCATATTGGTGTAAGTTCTGAGGGCAAAATTGTTGAATCACTCAATGCATTAATCAATTACTTGGATGATGAACAGCATTCCGAACTATACCGTTACATGGTGGCTCACTATTATTATGAATATATCCATCCTTTTTATGATGGGAATGGGAGAACAGGACGGTTATTAGTATGTAGTTATTTATCTAGATATCTTGAAAGATACTCTGCAATAACATTCTCTTATGCAGTTAACAAAAATAAACTAAAATACTACAACGCATTAGAAGAAATACCTTCTCCATTAAATCAAGGAGATATGACATTTTATTTGAAGGATATGTTAGAATTACTATCTGCAGGACAAGAAGGAATAATTGATGATTTAGAAATAAATTTATCAAAAATGGAACGTATTAAAAACTATTTTAAAAGTAATAATTGGTCTGATCAGGAAGAAGAAGCAGATCTATTAAAAATAATGACCTATCTAAACGTATTTGTAGACGCTGAAGCTAATTTTCCTGTGACTCGGTTAATGGAACTGTCGAAAAAATCAAGGTATAAATTAAATCAAATCATGAACAACTTAAATGAAGCGGGATACGTTCAATTAGTTAGTCAAAGGCCAAAGGAATACAAAGTAACTGATGAATTTTTAGAAAGTATATTAATTGTGTAAGCAGTTAACATGAAGAAAAATTCAGGTAATACGTAATCAATCTCTCTTAAAAAAAGAGACCGAACACTGGATTCGGTCTCCTTTTTGTTTTTCTTTTAGGAATAAGGCACTTGCTCTTTTTTATTATTCTTCGACGCATTCCATACGTACATTCCGAGGCCGGTCAATGCCATCGCCGACAGCACCGGGTGCTTGGAGGCTTTGACGTACCAGCTTCGGTTGCGGACCCAGCCGGAATTGGTGCCCCGCTCATGCATGCCGTAACCGGGTTGATACAGGCCGCTTTCCTCGCGGGGGTTGGACGGTCGGTTGTCATGCTGTGTTCGGAACATCGTCCCTTCCATCCACTTGTCCATCATGCGGGGAGCGAGTCTTCCCAAAACCGTGGTAAGCTTCGCCTGTGACCCGATAAACATGTCCCTTGTCGGGTGGGATGCAGCGTATAATATAGCATCAGCCACTGCTTCAGGGGCATACATCATGCCGACGTGTGCCGGCTGTTTTTCCAGATAGCTCATGGCATGCTCGTTGTACGGGGTATCGATTCTGCCGGGATGGATTAAGGTTACCGAGACGGGTGCTTTTTCCTTTTCCAGTTCCATGCGCAGGTTCTCGGTCCAGCCGTGCAGCGCAAATTTAGCTGCCGAATAGGTGGACTGCACGACGGTCCCGCGGTCGCCGAACAGGCTGCCCACATTGATCAATGCACCGGGAACCCTTCGTTCGGTAAAATGCTTGACTGCCATTCTTGAGCCGTACACCACGCCCCAGAAGTTTGTTTCAAACATCCGCTTCATGTCTTCGGTGCTGACGTCCATGGCTTTGCCGAAGATCGATACCCCGGCGTTGTTGACCCATGTGTCAAAGCGGCCGAATTCACTCAGTGCAGTGTCGGAAATTTTGCGTACATCTTCCTCTTTGCCCACGTCCGCTACCACATAGGCAGTGGGACAGCCTTTGCTTCTCAGTTCTTCTGCCAGCTGCTGAAGAGCCGCTTCATTACGGGCGGCGAGGACCACTTTTGCTCCTTTTGAGGCGGCCATTCTTGCCGTTGCCAGCCCGATGCCGCTGGAAGCTCCGGTAATGACCACAACTTGATGCTTCAGTTTCTTTAAAGAAATTCCCATCAATGTTTCCTCCTCATAAAAAATAGACACCTTATCCTCTACCCGATGGACTGACGTACCAATCATATATGCCTGTATTCCATAAAAAAGAAACCAGGCTTTTGGCCAGGCTTCTAAAGGTTTACAAAGTGTTACTGAGGCTCAACAACGGCACCTTCAAAGGCGGACTGGTAAATGTTTCGGATATCGTCCTCATGCAGCGGTAGCGGGCTTCGCGCCAGTATTCTTTTTTGCTTCACGCCATCCTGTGTCAGGCTCTCGAGGGCTGATTCAGGAACATCAAAACCGGAGAGAGTATCAGGAATGCCTACATCGTTGACGAGGCGCTTCAATTCTTCAACACATCTGTAGGATGCTTCTTCATCGGACAGGTAGGCGGAATTGCCGCCGAGAGCATTTAAAATGTCCCCCATGCGCGTGACACAGCTACTGCGGATATAGCCCATGACATAAGGCAGCAGCACGGCGTTTGATTCGCCATGGGAGATATGAAACTGGCCGCCGAGCGGGTAGGCAAGGGCATGAACACCGGCGACTCCCGCATTGAAAAAAGCAAGGCCGGCGATATAGCTGCCGTTGCTCATGTCAATCCGCGCCTGTTCGTCATTGCCGTTTTCAACGGCCCGGCGAAGGGAGCGGGCGATCAGGCGAATCGCCTGCAGTGCCAGGCCGTCTGTCGTTGGGCTTGCATTAACGGAAATATAGGCTTCCACCGCATGCGTCAGGGCATCAATGCCGGTCGCAGCCGTTACTTTTGGCGGTACGGACAGGGTCAGTGCAGGATCGATGATGGCCACATCGGCAAGCAGGTAATCATGGGTGACCACGTCTTTCGTCGTTTCAAGGGAGAGGACGGAGATGTTGGTGACCTCTGAACCCGTTCCGGAGGTGGTCGGGATAAGGATCTTTGGCAGTCCCTTTTTTTCTACTGTTCTTGTACCTGTTAAATTCAAATAATCCGTGACAGGACCTTCATGGACAGCGAGCACGGACGCGAGCTTGGTCAAATCCAGTGCACTTCCGCCGCCGACACCGATCACCATGTCGAATCCGCCTTCCCGGGTGAACGACACGAGCTTTTCTCCGATTTCAACCGGCGGCTCCGGTACAACTTCCGTGTACAAGGTGACAGAATAGCCCTGTTCCTCAAGCGGGCCGGTAACCTTGTCGGTCAATCCGATTTTAGCGAGCATCGGGTCCGTAACGACTAGGATTTTTTGCGGGCCGTATTTTTCAACTTCAGGCAGCAGTTCCTTTAACGCTCCCCAGCCAATATAGCTTAATGGTGTAAATACCAGCTTTGCTGCATTCATTCTCAGTTGTCCTCCTTCTTCTCCTTTTACTCGTAATAGCCTTCTGTTGATTTCCGGAAGGTTTTAAATTGGTTGGTGTCATGCCCGAACCAGACCTGTGAGTTGGTTTGATTTGCGAGGCGCCGGATTTTTTCCACGGCATTCAAATAGCCGAGGGAGTCATAGATAATGCCCGGTGGCTTTACGGGCGGGCCAAAGCTCTCTGCTGTATAAATGGCATCCGAGGCCAGAATAATGCCGCCGGTTTCCGGCATGTTGATTTGCAGACCAAGCATGCCCCATGCGTGTCCGCTTCCAAAGTTCAGGAGGCTGATTCCTTCGGCCAGATGAATCTGGTCTTCATTTCGCTTAATGGTTTTCCACTGGAGATTGTTTTTGATCCAGGCGTCAATATCTCCCCATATGTAGGCGCCTTCCTTTTCATTTCGGGCATAGGTTTGCAGCGCGCCGCTCAGTTCATCCTCATGAACGATAATCGTCGCGTTCGTAAACAGCTCAAGGCAGCCGGCATGGTCGAGGTGGAGATGGGATGCGACAACGTACTTAATATCCTGCGGCCGTACATTTAACTCCTCAAGCCTGTTATGCGGGTAGCATTCCTCTCCCATGTTGATCGGGAACATGGATTGAGTCGCTTTTCCCCAACGTCCCTCTGCTCCCATTGCTTCCGGATTGCAGGCCGTATCAAACAGGATCTTGCCTTCGGGATGGTCGATCAGCACGGTATATACCGGGAATTCCACAAACTCAGCAGGCGCATTCGGATTGTCGGCTGTTGCCGGATTATGCATGGCAATCATCCAGTTTTTATCCATCTGCATCCTTCCATTATCCATCACGTAAAGCTTTGGATTGGGTTTGATCACATTTGCCATTTCATTTCCTCCCTTTTTTTACGATAAAGCGCTTGCAAAACACCATTCCTTTCCATTCCCTTTTTGCACCAGTCCATAACTCTGTGACCTGGAACAGCACCCTTTTTTAGCACTATTTACCTATACCTATTTCGCATACCACCTATAGCGAGAATTCATTTTACTTATCCGGGCTCTAAGAGTAAAATTCCTCTTCGGGCAGCACATTTTCATAAAAAATTCACAAATCGACGATGCATCGTTTTTATAGAAAGAGAAGGGGGAAAAGGTTTGGTTAGTATCTTGATAGGGCTTGCACTACTAATGTTTTTCGCTTACCTTGGATGGTCCATCATCTGGGTGGCGCCGGTTGTTGCCGGAATTGTTGCGCTCTTGAGCGGGTTGGATCTGCTTGACGCGTATACGAATACGTACATGACAGGCTTCGTGAACTTCACGAAGCAATGGTTCCCGATTTTCTTATTGGGTGCCGTACTTGGGAAATTGATGGAGGATACCGGTGCTGCAAAATCGGTAGCTCTTCAGTTTACAAAATATATCGGAGAGAAACGCGCGATTCTCGGTGTGCTGGTTGCCTCAGCCGTTCTTACCTATGGCGGAGTCAGCTTGTTCGTGGTCGTGTTTGCGATTTATCCGATCGCGCTCGCTTTGTTTAAAAAAGCGAACATCTCCAGAAAATTGATCGCACCGACCATCGTGCTTGGCGCATTCACGTTTACAATGACGGCTGTTCCCGGAACGCCGCAGATTCAGAACCTGATTCCGATGAATACGTTCAAAACGAGTCCGATGGCAGGTTCATGGATCGGAATTGTCGCTACGTTAATTATGGCGGTAGGCGGTTATTTTTGGCTGAAGTTCAGAGAAAACCGAATGACAGCTGCCGGGGATACCTTTACGGAGGTGGAAGGTGACAAGGTAAGTGAGGATGACGAGAACGAAGATCTTCCAAATTGGCTATTGTCGCTTGTACCTTTGATCGTGGTAGTTATTTTGCTGGATTTCGTCAAGCTGAATCCGATCGCTTCCTTATTGGCCGGCATCATCGTGCTGCTTCTTCTTAACCTGAAGCGGTATAAGGCCTTTATGCCATCCATGAACGAAGGAGCGAAGGGCTCGGTTCTTGCGATTATCAACACCGCAGCCGCTGTCGGTTTCGGAGCAGTTGTTACAAGTGTGCCGGAATTTGATCATATTACCGACATGCTGCTGGGCATCTCCAGCAATCCGCTTGTGTCTGAATCATTGGTCGTTCAGCTATTGGCCATGATTACCGGTTCAGCATCCGGCGGAATGGGAATTGCCCTGCAGGCCTTGGGCGGAACCTATGCCGACCTGGCCCATACGTCAGGCATCAGTCCGGAAGCCTTTCACCGAATGGCTTCTGTTGCATCCGGTGCTTCCATTCTTCCTCATAATGGAGCATTGCTGACACTCCTTGCGGTTACGAAGCTGTCCCACAAGGAAACCTATAAAGATGTGTTTGTCGTTGGTTTAATCATCCCAACGATCGCCGTAATTGTTGGAATCATTATGGCGGCCATGGGAATTATATAAAATTTCAGGAGTGAGTGTAATGGTAGAAAATAAAGTTGTCGTTATTACAGGATCTGCAAGTGGAATTGGATTTGAAATTGGTAAAATGTTTGCTGAAAACGGAAGCAAAGTCGTTTTAACCGACTTGAACGAAGAAGGCGTTAAAAAAGCGGCTGAAGAGCTTAAAGGCTTTGGACATGAAGCGATTGGCCTTAAAGCCGACGTAACAAGTGAAGAAGATATCAAAAACATGATCGAAGCGGCTCATAAACAGTACGGACGCATTGATGTCCTTATCAATAACGCTGGCTTGCAGCACGTTTCACCAATTGAAGAATTCCCTACAGCTAAATTTGAATTGATGATCAAAATCATGCTGACTGCACCATTTGTGGCCATCAAGCATGCCTTGCCAATCATGAAAGAACAAGGCTTCGGACGCATCATCAACGTTTCATCCATCAACGGTTTGATTGGATTTGCCGGTAAAGCCGCTTACAACAGTGCCAAGCATGGTGTCATTGGCCTTACTAAAGTTGCAGCACTTGAAGCAGCTGAACATGGCGTGACAGTTAACGCCCTTTGCCCTGGATATGTGGACACTCCACTTGTTCGCAATCAAATGAGCGATCTTGCGAAAACAAGAAACGTATCCCTTGAAGATGTATTGGCAGAGGTTATCTACCCATTAGTTCCTCAAAAACGTCTGCTTGACGTAAGCGAAATTGCAGACTATGCTATGTTCCTTTCCAGCGACAAAGCGAAAAGTGTAACAGGACAAGCCGTTGTGATCGATGGCGGTTATACTGCTCAATAAGAACATATAGAAAATCCCTCAGGCATTGTGCCTGGGGGATTTTTTTTTGAAAATGACTTGTTTGGTGAGTGACTGATTAAAAGCGGTGAGTAAAGTAAGGAATTCCGTGAGTGAGGACAATAAAATGGTGAGTAAACCGTACTTTTTCGTGAGAAAGCATCGAAAAACGGTGAGTAACCTTTAATTCAAACAGAGAAAAAGCCGCCCGGAAACCCGGACGGCTCTATTTTTTCTTATACATGAAAGATCCAAACGACAATCGGACCGAACACCGAACCAAGAACGGCGCACAGTGTCATCGATACTGAACTCATGGATACAGTCAGTTCTCCGTATTCAAAGGCTTTTGATGTGCCAAGAGCATGCGAGGCACTTCCAAAGGCAATGCCTTTTCCAAGGTAGCTTCGGATGCGAACCCATTTCATGATCTTTGGCCCTAAAATGACCCCGGAGAATCCGGCAACCATTACAAAAACTACGGTCATGGAAGGTACGCCGCCGATGCCGGTGGCGATCTGGATGGCAACCGGTGTTGTAATCGACTTTGGCACGATGGATAAGATCAAATCCCGGTCAATGCCAAAGACTTCGGCAAAGAGAAGACCACTGATCATTCCGGAAAACAGACCCGCAAATACGCCGCCTATAATGGGGAGGCTGTACTTAACCAGAATTTTGCGCTGGTTATAAAGCGGATACGCCAATGCGACAACCGCCGGTCCCAGAAGCGAATTGATCCATTTCCCGCCGATCATGTATTGATCATAGGAAACATGAAAGACCAGCAGCAGCCCAATGACCGCTACAGTTGTGGTCAGCACAGGAATGAGGATCGGATAGGAGAAGCGCACATATAGTTTTGTCATTGCGATATACACCGCAATGGTGAGTAAAATAATTATGATTGCGATAAATGCTTGTTGCACTCGTCATTCTCCTTTCCCTTATTGGCATTATTCTCGAGCATCTGGCTCGCGATTCCCGCAGCGACCATCGTTACAAGGGTGCTCAACACGACAATCAGCAGCAAGACCAGGCCATTACCTGAAAAAAGTGCCGGGTAATTCATAACACCTGCCATGGCGGGGATAAATAATAGGGGAAGAAATGACAATAAAAAACTTGCTCCGTCTTCCACAATCTTGACCGGAACAATTTTAAAGGTTAAGCAGATCAGCATAAGGATCAATCCCACGATGCTCCCTGACACCGGCAGATGAAGCAGGTTATTAACTCCTTCTCCGATCAGGGAAAACGCGAAAAGAATGGCAATCTGCAGAATAATTCGTATAGCTTTCACAAAAGGTGCTGTTCTAATAGAACAACTCCCTCCCTTCTGTCTGACTAGCGTTGCTCTTTACATTTTTTATAATTACTTGTACGATACAATTATATATTTGTATTATACAAGCATATAGCCAAATGTCAATGAATACGGGCTATATGCGCGTTCAGGAGTGAATGGCTTTGAACAACAAGAATGCAGTCGAACGGATTGAATATGAACTGACCACCTTTATCCGGCGGGCAGTATACATTGATAACTCGGAAAATAAAATAGGAAATTTGGAGAGAGCCTCGTATTTGATCTTGAGACAGCTCGAGGAATTTGGACCTGCCCGGGTAAAAGAGCTGGCGGCGTCCTTTAAGCTGGACATCTCCACCCTCTCACGCCAGACAGGAACACTGGAGGGAAAAGGCCTGATTGAGCGTTCTTCCGATCCATCGGATGGAAGAGTAAGTCTCTTTACCATTACAGAACTGGGCCGTGAGAAATTGAAAGCGGATAAAAAAATGAGGCTCGCCCGGTATCAAAACATGCTAGAAACCTGGAGCAGCAAAGAGAAGGAGTTGTTCGGGGAACTCCTTGAGCGGATGAATGAGGCGTTTTTTGATTGATGGAGGAGGAAAGTATGAAACCTGCTTACGACTCAAATCAACATCTTCATTTAGGTTACTATGAAAACTCTAAAGATATTGAAGCTACCGCTTATAAAAGAGCGAATGAGGATATATGGGATGTTTATATTGATCTAGAAGA
This sequence comes from Fictibacillus fluitans, assembly GCF_030418125.1. GTDB lineage: Bacteria > Bacillota > Bacilli > Bacillales > Fictibacillaceae > Fictibacillus_C > Fictibacillus_C fluitans. The sequence continues at coordinate 56,338 of NZ_JAUHTR010000018.1, forward strand.
ACAACAAATCGAAGTTAAGGAACCACTATTTAATTATGTTGAAAAGATTGGTTACAAAATTTTTTCCTTAATCGGAAAAGAGCTCGATGATAACACAAGCAGTGAGGCATTTGAAAAGTGGCTGCTCCAAAAGGGAATCATTTAATTCAACCGGTTAAGACCCCGATAAGTATACCTATCGGGGTCTTTGTATGCATAACACTAATAATGATTGGGTGGTAGAAAAGTTGGACCACCTCTTTTCTAAAAAATTCATCGTCAAGCTCTCCAATTGATGCTTTGTTAAGCAGAACACGAGTAAATATTTCATTGTAATAGTGTTTGTTTTAGAGAACGAAGGGTATAAAAATTACTATAAGTTACCAAAAATAAACAATTTTTACACTTTCCTTTTAGGTCCACTATTTGGAAGAAAAGATCCAAGGGTTAGACAGTTCTTAAAATAAAAAAGAGGTGATCGCACTGGATGCTACAACAAGAAGAATGTTAAAAATAGTTCTTGGAATTATTATTGGAGCTGTAATCCTCATTGTATTGCTGGCTATAATAGGGGTCTTTACATTCTTTAATGGGCCAAATGATGCATTAGGGGTAACCATACAAAGGTAGGCAGGAGCGATGTTCATGCAGTTCTCAAAAGGAGACATTATCTATAAAATAGGCAGCATCATCATAGCCTCAATTATTGGGTTTAAAACGCATCCTTCTTGGATTGCAAATCTTATGTATATGATCGTGTGTTTAAGCATCTTATCTTTTGTGTTTGACATTCAAATTAAGCCGTTTCCAGGCAGGAGTGGCAGGATAAGAATATGGATATTTTCTGCGCTATTATATGTTGCAGTAGTAATATCCGGTTTTTACAGCTTGTCTTAATATGTGACTTAAATACAATGAGCCTATCCCATAAAGGGATAAGCTCTAGTATAATGCTTATTTATCAATAATCGCCCAATACGCCGGCTTCACATTGTAATCCGGGTCAAACACAAATGGAGCATCCACACCGACACCGTTGTTGTATTGCTCGGCGCGGTCATTAAGCCATGTGTGGTTGTCCGCAATTCCCCAGAAGGTGACATTGCTGATTTTATCGCCTAGTTTTTCGTACAGCTTAAACAGGGCATCGTAGCGCTCTGCCTGCCTTTGGAAGACTTCGGCAGGAATTTCGTCGTATGTTTTGTACGCTGGCTTTGGCGGCCATCCATAAAGGCTGACATCAAGTTCTGTGATCTGGTTGTCGAGGCCAAGGTCCGCGAAGGAATTGATGGAGTCTTCAATCTGCTGAAGAGTCGGCCAGCCGAGCTGGATGTGAGACTGATGTCCGACACCGTCAATCGGCACTCCCTTTTTCATTAAATCCTTCACCAGGTTGTACAGATAGGTTCTTTTTGGTTCCACTTCGGTATTGTAGTCATTGATATAGAGCTTTGAATGTTTTCCGGCATATCGTTTTGTCGAGCGGAACGCCGTCGCAATATAATCGGTTCCCGTGATTTTGTACCATGGGGATTCTCGAAGCCCCTGGCCGTTCGGTGCATTTTCATCGATTACTTCATTCACCACATCCCAGGAATCCACATCATTGCGGTACCGGAGCACGATGGTTCTGATGTGCTCATCCAAACGCTTCAGCAAAAGCCTTTTGTTTTGTTCGCGTTTTTTCGGATCCTTTTCGTTTACCATTGGCTTTCCTTCTTTATCCATGAAAAACCAGTCCGGTACCTGGCTGTGCCAGACGAGGTTGTGGAAGCGGAGGTCCATGTTGTTCTTTCTGGCGAACTTTACGATTTTGTCTGCCTCTTTAAAGTTGTATTTCCCTTCTTCAGGGTGGATGTTGATCGGCTTCATTACGTTTTCAGCCACAAGGCTGTTATAATGGCGCTTTAAAACTTTAGCGTCCGTGCCTTCTAGCTGGTTAGGCTCGACAGCCGCACCAATCGTAAAAGAATCCTCGTATCTTTTGTCGAGCGGCTTTACATCCAGTGCGCTTTGCTTCTGGCTGGGCGTGGCTTCAGCTGCATGGGTAATGCCTGCGGGCAGCAGCAGTGCTAACGCGCATCCGGTGATTAAGGGCTTGCGTAAAACGTTGAGCATGTCATCCGGTCTCCTTTTTCAGTAGTGTAAGTGCTTTCATTTTCTTGCTGATCAAGCTGCATGTAACGTCTGGAAGCTAATTTTATTATACCAACATCAAGTTAGTTTATATATCCAACAAACAAACTTTTCTTATATTTTACAAAAGTTAGTAATAAACTCACAGGGAGTATATTACTAAAACCGGAGACAAGCCGCCTCCGGTTTTTCTTTTACTGCTCTTCTTCAATTAGATTTACAATCCGCTCGCATATTTCATGGGTAAGGAGAGAGTCTTCCACCGATGGATTGGGCTGCCGGTTATGGCGGACGCAATCCAGGAAGTGATCGGTGATTTGATAGAAGCCTCGCTTATAGAGGGTGGGCTCCCAATCTCCGAATTTGATCGTTTCAATGTACTTATTGTGATAATGAGTGGTTTCGACCAGGCTGTTTACCACATATTTGTGGTGGCCGGCATGGTATTCAATGATTTCCTCGGTCACACCACCGTTTCGGTTCATGATGCCCATCGCCGTACAGCCATCCCCGATCAGCTGGATGATCACGTACTGGAGCTTATCATCCTTTTTTTGATGCTCCACTTTCACATCAAGCACCTCGGTTCCCATTAAGAAACGCAGCGTGTCGACCACATGGATAAAATCATCAATGATAAACCGGCGGGTGTAATCAGAGGATGAAAAACGGTTCTTCTGCATTAAAATCAAGTTGGCTTTCCCGTGCTCTTTCAGCTCCCTGACCCGCGGGACAAACCGGCGGTTGAATCCGATCATGGCGAACACGTCATTTTCTTTGGCAAGCTGAACGACACGTTCTGTCTCCGCCAAATGAAGGGATACCGGTTTATCGATGTACGTATGAATTCCGTTTTTCAGCAGCTGTTCGGCAATTTCAAGATGAGCGTCGGTGGCTGCACTCACAAATGCGGCAGTAATCCCTTTTTCAAGGAGCTCATCCACTGTCCGGGCGGTTTCAGGAATCCTATACTGGCTCGCGAGCTGCTGAAGAGTTTCCTCATTTCTTGTGCACAGTACTAGTTCGATGCCTTCCTTCTGGGTAAGCACTGGCATATAAGCCTTACGGGCAATATCTCCAAGTCCAATGATTCCTACTTTCATCTTTCTCACCTCATCTTCAGTATGTATGTCAATTTAAAGGTAACACGTTTACAGGCAAACCTCCTCCTTCACGTACCGGGTGCGGATCATTATCGGTATTGACAGTTTAAGCAGCCGTCACTTATGATTTAATAAATGATCTGAAAATTAGGTCTTTTATTTTTGTTTAGTTATTAAAGGTTATTAATTAATGTTCTTAAATTGAATTGAGAGGTTACGAATGAAATCTTATTTACCGAACGATATAAAAGATGAAAACAGAAAAATCATATTTGATATCCTTCTTCACCATCCGGAACTGGCCAAGGTGGAAATCACAGAAAAAACAGCGATGAGTTTTGTTACGGTAAGTAAAATCGTAAACTATTTTACCGAAATCGGAATTTTAAAAGAGACCGGGGAAAGCCGCGAAGGAATGGGCGGGCTTGGCCGGAAACGAACGGTTTACAAGTTCAATGAAAACAGCTATGTCACGATTGGGCTGGAGATCATCGGCCAGGCTGTGAGGGCGCTGCTTGTGAACTTAAAGAACCAGGTCATCGCTTCCCGCACGTTTCATACCGATCTTCCCTTTTACCATAAAGATTTTGTGCGGGTTTTTACTGAAATCGTAACGGTTATGGAGGAGGAAGCAAAGCAAGCCAGCAGTGTAGTGATTGGAATTGGCATAGGTGTTGCGGGTGCGATTAATACAAGAAGCAAGACGATCAGGATGAAAACAGTAGAAGACCAGGAAGAGGATTTTCATGTAGAGGAAATTGTTGAAAGGCTGAAAAACAATATTACCTATCCTATCCTGCTTGAAAATGATGTAAATGCTTCAACCGTGGCTGAATTCCGCAGCCTGGAAGCGTTTGATGAATGGCCTGAGGATTTGATTCATATCTCCCTTGGAGAAGGGATCGGTGCAGGACTCATTTTGAATAAGAAGCTTCATAGAGGATTTAATTCACGAGCGGGTGAGCTTGAGTATCTGTGCTTTGATGAAGAGTTTAAGAAGACTCCCTCTTCAGTAGGCTGGCTCGAGGGGAAGCTTGGTCTTAGCGCCTTATTAAAAACGTATGATCTGAGTGATTCGAAAGAAAATAAAGCATGCATGGAGTATTTGGCCAAAAAGGTCGCATTGGTGATTACCAATATCATCAGTGTCCTGGATGTGGACCGCATTATTATCAGCGGCAAAACGATTGCTTTGTTTCCGGAGGAGCTCCTTGAAAGAATCAGAGAATGTGTCGGGCGGTATATGGATTGGAATCCGGCGATTTCGTTCAGTGCGGCCGAGCACATGTCTGCTCTGGGGGCGGGGATACTATCGCTGCAACGTGAAATAGGAAAGGTTATATCTGCGCCAAATACAGCCGGAGGTGAACAGCATGCTTAAAATCTTTGAAAAAGAAGAAGAGGTGGCCGAAGCCATCGCGAACGTAATGGCAGCAAGCCTGAAAGAAGATTATCCTTTATTCTGTTTAGCTTCTGGAAGCACACCTCAAAAGAGCTACCAGCGGTTTGCTTTACAGGCAAAACACACCGACAATGTCAGGAAACTTCGGATCGTCAGCCTGGATGAATGGGTGGGCATTGAAAAAGAGTCGGAGGGAAGCTGCTATCAAATGCTGCAAAGGGATTTATTTTCCCCGGCCGGTATCGAGCCTGACCAAATCCTTTTCTATGATGGAATGAGCGATGATTTACAGCAGGAATGTGAAAAGATTGATGCCTATATCAAAGAGCATCCCATCACATTCAGCTTAATGGGCGTGGGAATGAACGGACATATCGGATTAAACGAACCGGGAACGCCATTGCTGGATCACAGCAGTGTCGTCGATCTTTCGAATGAGACAAAAACAACCGCACAAAAGTATTTTGAAGAGCCTGCAACACTGACAAAGGGAATTACTCTGGGATTAAACCAGGTGATTGCCAGCAAAAAAGTCATTGTAGCCATTACCGGCAGACACAAAGCCGATATTGTCAAAGAGATCTTTAACCGTCCAGAAGCGGGGCTGCCGGCCCAGGAACTGCTTCACCATGACCATATTGATTTTTACTTGGATACGGAGGCTGCAAAGCACATTACACAAAAAGTTGAGGGATAAAAACATGAATGAACGTGTGATCGGCGTTGATGTCGGGGGTACGAATGTACGTGTGGGGCTGGTGGAAAACGGACTGTCTCTAACCAGGAAAGAAACAGCTCGGACAACTGAATACAAGAAACCAGATGATTTCTTCGAATCGATTCTTGGCATGATTAAAAAAGTGGATCCGGATCGAACAGCCAAAAAGATCGGGATCGGCCTTCCAGTCCCCTGGCCCGATAATGCGGAACGAATCGTGGATGTGACAAATATTCCATGGCTCGAAGAAATGAGTGTGGACACCCTTCGATCCTATTTTCCGGGCTATCAGGTTTTCATTGATAATGACGTGAACGTGGTTGCGCTGTTAGAAGCACATTCCGGCGCGGCAAAGGGCTTTAGAAACTCGATCTACATCACGGTAAGCACGGGTGTGGGCAGCGGAATTATCATTGATAACAAGGTTCTCAGGGGTTCACACGGCTATGCGGGTGAAATTGGCAGCATGATTGTTTCCAGCCATAAAACAAACCATCCAAGCCTGTACGACGGCTCACTTGAATCGTTATGCAGCGGTCAGGTCCTCGAGGCGGAAAGCCAAAAGCTGTACGGAGTAGACGCCTCTGCAGCCCTGCTGTTCGAACGCTATCAAAAGAGTGCTGAAGAAGCGGAAAAAGTCATCGATTTATGGGTGGAGCACTTCTCGAATGCCATCGCTTCCCTCATGCAAACGATTGATCCGGACATTTTTGTTTTAGGAGGAGCCGTTATTCACCATAATCCATGGCTGATCGAGAAGGTTGCCGAGAGCACCAGGAAAAAAGTTTTCAAAAACCTGAAAGACAAGATCAACATCGTCATCAACCAATACAGCGCCGATGCAGGAGTGATCGGGGCAGGATATCTGGCCATCCATCAATCAGAAGGAGAGATATAAATGAAAATCGCTTTAATTGGAGCAGGAAGTGTTTCGTTCGCCCTTGGCGCACTCAACGATATTGTTTTATCCGAAAAGCTGAAAAAGGTGGATCAGCTGGAAGTCGCTTTAATGGATATTGAGCAGGAAAATGTAAACCGGACCTATCAATATGCGGCAGAGATGTATTCCGCGTTTTCCCATCCTGCTGAATTGTCCAGGACGACTGATTTAGAGATTGCCTTAACTGATGCTGATTTTGTAATCGTTGCCATTGAAGTCAACCGATACTTTTACTGGTCCCAGGACTTCCACATCCCCCGCCGTTTTGGAAGCAAGCAGATCTACGGGGAAAATGGCGGCCCCGGCTCCATGTTCCACACGTTAAGAAACCTGGGTCCGATGCTGCATATCGCGAGGACGATGGAGAAAATATGTCCTGACGCATGGTTTATCAACTACACCAATCCGGAAGCAAAGTTGGTGGAGGCGATCTCCAAATTAACGTCCATTAAGGTTGTCGGACTTTGTCATGGACTCGATATGGGAATCGATCAGCTGGCAAGCTTTCTTGAAACCTCCGCAAGCTCTATCGGCGTTGAGGGCGGAGGGTTAAACCACTTCGGCTTTTTCACGAAAATATGGGATAAGGAAACAGGGGAAGACCTTTATCCTTTATTCCATGAAAAAGAAAAAGCGGCCAATCGTCTTGCTCATTTTGATCACTACGCATTATCCCGGACGATGTACCGTACGTATGGATTTTATCCATACCCAGGAACAAATCATTGCGGCGAATACGTTTCGTACGCTGAAGACTTTTACGCTGGCCTGTCTCTTCAATTCCGCTATGACCCGATCCGGGAAAAGCTGTGGAAGAGCGGTTCCCGAGTACCTGAATTTGTATACTCTGCGAGCGGGAATTCCCTGGATCAAGGGTTGTTTAACGACACGACCACACAGGAAGACTGGGCGGAACAAGCTTACAAGTTTGATAAAAACAAAGTCAGCAAGAGTAACGAATATGCTATTCCCATCATTGAGGCTGTTTACTTTGATGAAGAAATCCAAATCAATGCGGCCAACATGCCGAATAAAGGAGCAATTAAAGGACTTCCGGATGACATGGTGGTGGAAACTCAGGCCATCGTGAACGGAAACGGAATCTCGCTCAAGCCGATGGAGATTGAGCTGCCTACTGCCGTACTCGGCACCATTAATATTCAGGGAAGCATTCATAAGCTGTTGCTTGAAGCCTATGTGGAACAATCCAAAACCAAATTGCTGCAGGCCATATTACTGGATCCCCAGGCTCCTTCTTATTATCAGGCATGTGCCATGATCGATGAAATGTGTGAATTGCAGAAAGAGATTTTGCCAGAATTAGAGTGGAAGTAAAAATTGTTCATTAGCGTATGCGTTTTCCTGATGTATTTCCCCGGAAATAGTCGATTTATTGGGAAAGAATATAAAAGCTGCCTTGACAGCCGGTTTGCCAGTTGTTATTGTAATAAAAAAATATTTCTTATCCAGAGAGGTGGAGGGACTGGCCCTTTGAAGCCTCAGCAACAGGTCGATTGTGATACTGTGCTAATTCCAGCGGGTGAAGAACCTGATAGATGAGAGCGATCGGCTTTATTTGTCAGTAACGCACTCTTTTAGGGTGCGTTTTTTATTTATCTGGACTGGGTGCGAAAAGAAGGAGAGAAGTATGCTGGAAACAGGCAATCAAGAACTGCAAAGAAAAATGAAGGCGAGGCATCTGGTGATGCTGTCGCTGGGTGGCGTTATTGGAACAGGATTGTTTTTGAGCACGGGCTATACCATTCAGCAGGCAGGACCATTTGGGACGATTTTATCGTATTTGGTCGGAGCACTGGTCGTTTATCTGGTCATGCTTTGTTTGGGGGAATTATCCGTGCATATGCCGGAAACGGGAGCCTTTCATACATATGCCACCAAATTTATTGGCCCCGGAACCGGTTTTACCGTTGCGTGGCTGTACTGGCTGACATGGACCGTCGCACTGGGGTCAGAGTTTACGGCTGCAGGACTATTGATGAAGCGGTGGTTTCCTTCCGTGAGCGTCTGGGTCTGGAGTGCTTTGTTTGCTTTCATCATATTTGCCTTTAATGCATGGACGGTCCGCTTTTTCGCAGAATCCGAGTTTTGGTTTTCTTCCATAAAGGTCGTCGCCATCGTCCTTTTTATCCTTTTGGGGGGAGCTGCTGTATTTGGGTGGATTCCATTGGCACATTCCGAACCGGCACCCTTCTTCTCCAATCTAACCAGTGAGGGACTATTTCCGCACGGTGCGTTTGCCATTGTGATGACGATGCTGGCTGTTAATTTTGCCTATTCCGGCACGGAGCTGATTGGTGTGGCTGCCGGCGAAACGGAAAATCCACAAAAAACAATACCTATTGCCATCCGCACGACGCTTTGGCGGCTGATTATCTTTTTCGTGGGTACCATTATTATCTTGTCCGCACTGCTGCCAACTTCTGATGCAGGGGTATTGAAGAGTCCTTTTGTTGCTGTGTTTGACCGCATAGGTGTCCCATATGCTGCAGATCTTATGAATTTTGTCATTCTGACGGCAATTCTTTCCGCGGCAAACTCGGGGCTGTATGCCTCATCCAGGATGCTGTGGTCCCTTTCCAACCAGAAAATGATCAATCCGGCCTTTGGGCGGGTGACGAAAAGGGGAGTCCCGATCAATGCAGTAATTTTAAGTATGCTTGGCGGAGCGCTCGCTCTCTTATCCAGCATCATAGCGCCCGATACGGTCTACGTTGTTCTCGTTTCTATCTCGGGGCTGGCAGTTGTGGTGGTTTGGATGAGTATCAGTGTCGCTCAGTTTAACTTCCGCCGGCAATTTCTGAAAGAAGGAAATTCAGTCAATGATTTGGCGTATCGCACCCCGATATACCCGTTGGTGCCAATTGCAGCGTTTGTTTTGTGCCTCGCTTCACTCATTGGTATCGCCTTTGACCCGACGCAGCGTATCGCTTTGTATTGCGGTGTTCCGTTTATGCTCGTGTGCTACGGAAGCTATTACTTTAAAAATGGATCAAAGAAAAGAGGAGAAAACTATGCCGAAGAAATCTAATCCAATTGATACAATTCTGAAAAACCATTCCTTTGTTGTGCTGGATGGCGCTCTGGCCACAGAGCTAGAACGATACGGCTGCAATCTCGATGACCCGCTTTGGTCTGCCAGCATTCTTCTGGAAAAGCCGGAGCTGATCTATCAGGTTCATGAGGATTATTTTAAAGCAGGAGCGGATGTCGCCATCACGGCGAGCTACCAGGCGACCCTGGACGGCTTTTTATCACGCGGACTTGCTGAACAAGAAGCGATACAGCTGATTCAGCATACAGTGGAGCTCGCGAAAAAGGCGAGAGATGATTTTTGGAAAGAAGAAAGCAGCGATAGCCGGCCAAAGCCGATCGTAGCGGCATCGGTTGGACCGTATGGGGCATATTTGGCAGATGGCTCGGAATACAAAGGAAATTATGGGGTGTCTGATGAAACCTTGGAACAATTTCACCGCCCCAGAATCAAAGCACTGATCGAAGCGGGAGCGGACGTATTGGCGGTGGAAACCATTCCTTCACTGCAGGAGGCAAAGGTTGTGGCCAAGCTTTTAAAAGAGTATCCTGAAACCTATGCCTGGCTGTCCTTCTCATTAAGTGATGGAACAACCATCAGTGAAGGCACATCACTGAAAGAATGTGCGGAGAACTTTAATGAAAATGAGCAGATTGCGGCAATCGGGGTGAACTGTGCCCCGTCTTCTGTTGCGGCAGACGCCGTTGCGGAATTGCACAAACATACAGAAAAGCCGATCATCGTGTATCCCAACTCTGGAGAAACGTACGATCCGGAAACGAAAACGTGGAGCGGAACAGCCAGCTGCGAAGGTGATTTTCATCTCGCCGCCGAGGATTGGTACCGCGCAGGAGCCCGTATTATAGGGGGATGCTGCCGCACCGAGCCGAAGCAAATCAAAAAGCTCGCAGAAAAGCGGAGTGAAGTGGAAAGAGTTCTCCTTTAAATCCATAGAAAAACCCCTTGTCCAAG
>NZ_JAUHTR010000019.1 GCF_030418125.1 Fictibacillus fluitans
ATTTTTGTTAGCGCCGCTCGTTTTGGCGACCTTTATAATATAACATCTTAGCAACCATCATGTCAACAACTTTTTTGTTGATTTTTTGTTGCAAGTCACTGTGTCAGCAGCGACAAGAAATAATATACCACGTACTTGTTTTTAGAGTCAACACTTTTTTCGAAAAAGATATGATTTTCAATTTCCCCTTACTGGTACTCTTGTTTCCTTCTGCAGAAGCGTGTGCATTCTGCCGGGGAGGCAAGCAGGGTAAAAAGCCGGAAAAGCGCATGATACCGTTCTTCAAGCACTGATTTTACCATCGGCTCGATCTGATCATCTTTAAAATCGGACAAAAGCTCCTCGAGTTCTTTTTTAATCAGATATTCAATTTCCTTCGCTTCACTTTTGTTGAGCATAATCCCTATCATCATACACCGCAACCTTCTATATCCGTTTTTTGTGGTAGGATTCCCGCTCCCTGTATTTTCTATGTATGGAGTTATATCTTGTCCCCTCGTTTCATATACATCTCTTTAGACAGCATTTACAGAGATCAGGATCACCAAATTCATTGGAAACAGGGGGAACGGCATGAAATTCTTTATGGTGGTTAATGGCAGAAAGGCCAAGCAATACATGGTTGTTGTGTTTGCTGCTTTTTTTGCAGCTTCACTTGCCTTTATGGGACAAGAGCAATTATCTGTGTTTTCATCCAAAGAAGGACCGCGTGCCATTTATAAAGGTGAGGAGAAAGGAAATAAAGTGGCTTTGACGTTTGATATCAGCTGGGGAGATAAGCGGGCTCTGCCTATATTGGATATCTTGAAAAAGCAGGGCATCAAAAACTGCACGTTCTTCGTCTCAGCAGCCTGGGCAGAGCGCCACCCTGAAATTGTAGAGCGCATCGTAAAGGATGGGCATGAACTGGCGAGCCTTGGATACCAATACAAGGATTATACAGACTGGAAGGACCCGCAGATCCGCCGTGACATTTTAACCGCACAGGAAAAGATCAAAAAAGTTTCTGGCAAGACAACCTCCTTGCTTCGTCCGCCAAATGGAAGTTTTGATAAACGGGTGCTTGAGGTTTCAGAAGGTACGCATCATTCTATTGTGCATTGGAGCATCGATACAAAAGACTGGAAGAACCCAGGAGTAAACAACATTGTATCGAATGCAACCAATCATGTGAAACCGGGAGACATACTCCTCCTTCATGCTTCCGACTCCGTGAAGCAAACCCATAAAGCATTGCCTGAAATTATCGGCAAATTAAAATCAGATGGCTTTTCTTTTGTCAGTGTCGGCGAAATGATCGCAAACACACAGGCACACAGCCAGGAAGTTCATTAAAACGATAAATAAAAAAAACTTCCGCCATTTTAGGCGGAAGTTTTTGATTTGGCAGCGGACTTCGGCTGGATCAGCCGGTGAAGCATAAGAATCTGATAAAGGTTGCACACACCAAGAGACGCAAATGCCATCCACATGGCGCTTGGGGCATTCGTTTTTAAGACGGGCACCCATTCCATTGTGGTCACCACAATCATAAAAAACAAGGTGGGTATAAAAGCTCCCTTATTCGTTTGTTTCTGCTTAATGTACGCCACCAGCAAACCAAGGACAAAAACCCCGGCAGGAATTAAGCTGTAAGAGGCAAGGCTTTGCCCCGCTTTATGAAATGCGGAATACCGCAAGTAGAACAAGTCAAAAAGAACAACAATAATAAGGACAATCTGAACACCGTTCCACAGGGACTGTGACCTGAAAATCCCGAGACCAAAACGGTGAACCGTCAAGTAGGCAAAGAAGCCCATCTGGCTGAACACGCTAAACAAAGCGCCAAAGCCAACAAGACCGAGTATATAGATAAGAAATTCTTTCACGCCCCCGGTTTCGGGAAATTGTGAAATTAAACCTGCAACAATGGCACAGCCAATCCCAATAAGTAACGTCGTGACAAATAAAAAGACCCAGTTCCTTGACTTCACATGATTGCCTCCAATCCAAATGTAACCGTTATCGATTGTACCAATCCTAACCAAAAAAAGCCATACAGTTTTCCTATATTTGTCCTGCATAAATCTCCGGAAATCACCCACCCTAAAGGTAAGAACTCAAAGAAAGGAGAAGGAGCAGACGTGATGAGAAAAACGTGGATCCCATGCCTCTTCTGTTTTCTTCTTTTAGCCGTAAGCGGCTGTGCACAAAAGGAAGCACAGGGAAGCAGTCCTCAGAACATGGATTATGACGCCACCAAAAAAATGCTGGTGGATATTTTAAAAACAGATGATGGAAAAAAAGCGATTACCGATGTATTGTCTGACGAGAAGATGAAGGAACAGCTTTTGCTTGATCAGGCACTCATCAAACAAACGATTGAAAAAGAACTGCTGTCACCAAAAGGCGAGAAGTTCTGGAAGCAGGCCTTTAAAGATCCTAAATTTGCTGCAGCCTATGCAAAAAGCATGAAGCCCGAGCATGAAAAACTGATGAAAGACCTGATGAAAGATCCCGCATATCAGCAGCTTATGATGAATATCCTGAAAAACCCGGAAATGGGCAAGGAAGTGCTGGACCTGGCGAATTCGCCTCAATACCGCAAAGAAGTAAAGAAAGTCATGATGGAAACCTTCGACAGTCCACTTGTACGGGCCCAATTGTCAGAGATGCTGCAAAAAGCCGCTCATGATGAAATCGATCAGTCGGCCTCTAAAAAAGGCTCTCAGCAGGGACAACAGCAGCAAGGCCAGCAGCAAGCTGGCGGCGGACAATAAGAATAAATAAAAAAACCTCGTACTTCAACTGTACGAGGTCTCGTTTTGTTTAATTTAAATGTTCAATTACCTTTTGGGCAATGTCTTCATACGCTTGTCCCAGGCGATGGTCACGAGCATAAACGCTTGGCGCAAAATCATCTTTATTGATGTCAGGCTGTCCGAGAGGCAACTGTCCGAGCATTGGAACTCCGAGCTCATCTGAGAGGCGTTCTCCTCCGCCTTTACCAAATACATATTCTTTCTCGCCTGTAATTTTGCTTTCAAAGAAGGCCATGTTTTCAATAACCCCAAGGATTTCATGATCTGTCTTTAGAGCCATGCTTCCCGCTCTTGCTGCAACAAAGGCAGCTGTCGCATGCGGTGTAGTCACAATGATTTCTTTGGACTTCGGCAGCATTTTATGAACATCGAGGGCCACGTCCCCTGTTCCTGGCGGCAGATCGAGCAGAACATAATCAAGATCTCCCCAGTTCACTTCACTGAAGAAGTTCATAAGCATTTTACCGAGCATTGGCCCGCGCCAGATGACAGGTGCATTGTCCTCCACGAAGAAGGCCATGGAAATAACTTTTACCCCAAACCGCTCAACTGGCTGGATGGTCTCTCCAACTACTTTCGGACGCTCAGTAATCCCCATCATATCCGGTACACTGAAACCGTAAATATCGGCATCAATCAATCCGACTTTTTTGCCGAGCCGGGCTAATGCCACCGCAAGGTTTACAGAGACGGTTGACTTCCCTACTCCGCCTTTTCCGCTGGCGATCGAGATAAACTGGGTTTTGCTCCCTGGTGCAAGCAACGGGGGAACACCCGGTGCTGCAGCCTGCTGCTGGCTTCCCTGAACCGGTTTTCTCTCCTCGAAACGCAGGCCGACAGATTCAACTCCCGCGCCTTTAAGGGTATTGACGATCTCCTGCTGAAGCATCATTTGCTCCTGTGAGCCTGTTTGTGGCAGTGCCACCTTCAGGCTGACATATCCTTCTTTTACTTTCAGTTCCTGAATCGCTCCAGACTCGACAAGGCTTTTATGTAAAAAAGGGTCTTGTATTCGAGATAAAAGTTCGATTACTTTTTCTTCGGTCATGGAAAAGACACTTCCTTTGCATGTATTCGATTTCATTCCATACCAAGTATAGCACAGTTGGGCTTAATCGTTGACTGAGACGACCCAAGGTGCAAGCCGATGGGCCTGCACCTCAATTTGGTACTTTTTCATTTGTATAATAGCGTAAAATCCCCTGATAGACGGAGGCGGATATTTTATGCTGATACGATTTAGTTTTCAGCAATTCTCTTTCGCTCGGATTGGACAGAAACCCGACCTCCACCAATGTGCCGGGAAGCTTGCTCGTCCGAAGCAAATAAATGCCCTCGATGGATTTGGCAATCCGGTCTGTATTCTGCAGGTTTCGCTTGAGTTCACTCTGAATGAATTTGGAAGCAGCCTCGCCCTTTTTATCGGTAGGTGAATAAAACACCTGGGCTCCCCGCCAGCGGGTGGAAGGCAGGGCATTCAGATGAATGCTCACATACAAATCACCATTGGATTGATTAATGATTTCTCTTCGTTTCCTGAGATCGTCCCATTTCCGGGCCCGTATCCTCCCGCTGTCCCTGCCGCTTAAGTCCATATCCCGCTCTCTGGTCATAATGACAAGGGCTCCTGCTTCCTGCAAATAATCCCTGAGCTTTAAGGAGATATCCAACGAAATATCCTTTTCCAGCACCCCGTCCCTGCCTACCGCCCCGCCATCCATTCCGCCATGCCCGGGATCAAGCACAATCACCCTTCCCGAAAGTGGAAGGCTCCACGGTTTCCAGGTTCCTTTTTCCGAAAAATGATACGTAAATATAAATAGTAAAAGGGTAAATCCCAAGACAAAGGCGACTTGCTTTACCCGTCTTTTCATTCCTTGCCCCCTAATCAACAGACGTATATGTCTATATATATGGGACAAGAAGCCAATTAGTACTTAATGGAGCTTCATTCTGTATCTTTTCTCACCATTCCAGTATCCTTCAAGCCACCAGCGTTCGATATACACTTCGCAGCACAATTGCAGGGATTCCATCATCTGCTCGGTGCCCCAGCACCAGAACTGCCAATAATCGAACAAGCTTTCCGTCAGTTCCATTTCGGCCTGCCGGCTCCGTCTTTTGATGTCTTCCAATGCTTCCCCATGGTAAGCGAACCGGCTGTATGCCGCGCCGAGTAAATAAGCATCTATGGCAAGATCAATACAGGCATCCTCAATGTCCTGCTGATACAAGAGCGAATACTGAAAAAAAGGCTGGTACAGGGACTGAATTTCCTTTTTGATTTTCCCTAACGAAAGATCCCTCAGCACTTTTCTTTCGTACTCCGCTTTTTTCGTACGCTGTTTCTCCCTAAATGTTGTAATTACTATCGCCATCATTTATCCTCTTCCCGCGCGAATGCGCCAATCACATATCTATATAGTGGGTACACCCTTACCTACATCTTTTGCAAAAGGAAGGAGCATCATCCTGCGTAAATGATGGGAATAAATATGAAATGCTGAAACGCCTGTTTAGAGACGATAAGCATTGGAGGGGCCAAAAAATTAAACGACCGTTTAAACGTGCATACTTAAACGGTCGTTTAACTTATTCTTTATCGATGGGTGACTTCAGGCGGTCGGAATAGGAATCAAAGTATAAATTGCCGTTTGTCCCCTGAACCGCATAATACACATCTTCAAGAGCGAGGCCTCTGTTGTTGAGCTCCTGCTGCAGCCAGGCTTTGGTAAGATTGTTCTCCTTCAAATTATCGTTCAGGATTTCTTTTTCCATGATGAGTTCGACCGGAAACTGCGAGTCTTTTTGGAAGGACAGGTTTAAATCCTGGCGGGTAATTAAGCGGAACGGCGGCTTTTTTTGAATGGAGATTCCGCCGTTTGTTTCAAGGATGGCATATTGCACTTCATATATATCAAAAATCCCCTTTTCCCTGAGAAGCTGGTTTAAGTTATCGATTGTGAATTTTGCTTTTCCCATGTTCTTCTCTAGAATGTGTCCGTCTTCAATCAGTACTGTAGGTTCACCTGATATCCAGCGGCGGGCTTTTCTGCTTTTCACCGTAAAGACCAGGACCAAAATGGAGGTAATAAAAAAGGTCAGCATCGCAAAGACAGCATGCCAGGTTTTGATATTCAGGTTAAAAGCCAGGTTCCCTGTAATGGACCCGAGCGTGGCGGCGGCAATGAAATGATTCAGCGTTAAATAGGACATGGTCTGTTTGCCGAGGAGACGCGCAATTCCAATAAACAAAACAAAAGCCAGCACGGTCCGCCAAAACACTTCCAAGATCTCAGACATTTTGTTCCTCCTTTTGGCCAATGGCGTTGTCCCTATTGTTTGCGAATCTTCCAAGGAACATGAGTCAAAGCACAAAAAAGACCCCCAAGCAAATGCTTGAGAGCCTTTTGAAACGTAAAGATTAACGTTTTGAGAACTGAGGTGCACGACGAGCGCCTTTAAGACCGTATTTCTTACGTTCTTTCATACGAGCGTCACGAGTCAAGAATCCAGCAGATTTTAGGTTGCCACGGAATTCAGGATCAGCTTGTAGAAGAGCGCGCGAGATACCATGACGGATCGCTCCTGCTTGTCCAGTATATCCTCCACCTTGAACAGTAACAAGAACGTCGTAGTTACCTTCTGTTGCTGTTTCGTTAAGTGGTTGTCTTACGATAAGCTTTAGTGTTTCCAAACCAAAATATTCGTCAATGCTGCGACCGTTGATTACGATACGGCCATCACCAGGAACTAAACGTACGCGAGCAACGGAGTGCTTACGACGCCCAGTACCATAATATTGTACTTGTGCCACGTGAATACCTCCCTTTTATTATCCGCGTAATTCGTATTTTTCTGGCTTTTGTGCTTGATGTTGGTGCTCAGCTCCAGCATATACGTGAAGCTTTTTGATCATTTGACGGCCAAGGCTGTTCTTTGGAAGCATACCTTTGATCGCCAGTTCAAGCATTTGCTCAGAACGAGTTGTACGCATTTCTAATGCTGTTCTTGTACGAAGTCCACCTGGATGTCCAGTGTGACGGTAATAAATCTTGTCACTTAACTTCTTACCTGTTAGATGAATTTTCTCAGCGTTGATTAGGATTACATGATCCCCAGTGTCAACGTGTGGTGTAAAAGTTGGTTTGTGTTTTCCGCGAAGGATTGCTGCAACTTCACTTGCAAGACGACCTAAAGTCTTTCCTTCAGCGTCGATCAACAACCACTTACGTTCTACTTCAGAAGCTTTCGCCATGAATGTTGTACGCATGAATTTTCCCTCCTGTATCTTCATTCGCTAAATCGCTTAATTTTTTTATAGGTGCTGTTCACTCACTGTAAAGTACGGTCAGATGAACATTTCTAGTTACTAAACATTTCACCGGATTACCTTCCGGGGCAGGGAGATAATCTTAGAAATACCAAAGAATATCTTATAACATATAAACAACGATGTCAAGTGTGTCACAAAATTTACCGCATGTATTTTTCGCATTATTTATAGGTGACTCGATATAAATACAAGCCGTGCGGAGGTGCCGTTTTGCCTGCCGTGCTTCTGTCTTTTTCCGCCAGCATGGACCGGATGTCATCAGGCTGAATTCTGCCCTGGCCTGCATCGAGCAGGGTGCCCGCCATAATCCGGACCATGTTGTATAAAAACCCGTTGCCCCGGACTTTAAAAATAAGCTCATCTCCCGCTGTTTCCAGCTTGAACATGGAGATCGTCCTTACCTTGTCTTCCACTTCCGAACGTGCGGAGGAAAACGACGTAAAATCATGGGTGCCCGTGAAGATCG
The DNA here is from genome assembly GCF_030418125.1 of Fictibacillus fluitans. Classification (GTDB taxonomy): domain Bacteria; phylum Bacillota; class Bacilli; order Bacillales; family Fictibacillaceae; genus Fictibacillus_C; species Fictibacillus_C fluitans. The sequence continues at coordinate 7,604 of NZ_JAUHTR010000019.1, forward strand.
CCATGGCTTCCTGTATTGCCGCATGATTCAGTGGATGAGGGAAGTGAGTGGCATAGTTCCGCCGAAAAACATCGGGTTCGCTCCCTGTCATCAGCCGGTAATGATATTCTTTCTCTTCCACGCTATACCGCGCATGAAAGTCCGAAGCCACAGCCTCCACATCCATGATGCGGATGTCTGCCGGCAACAGGGCATTCAGCGCCCTCTGCCATCGTTCTGCCACAATGGCAAGCGGGCTGTCAAAGTGAACCACCTGCCCGATGGCATGTACCCCTGCGTCCGTTCTTCCGGAAGCAGAAATCCTTACAGAGGTGCCTTTATGCATCTTGGCCAGGCTTCTTTCAATCTCCCGCTGAACCGTGCGGGCCCCGGGCTGCACCTGATACCCGGCAAATTGTGTGCCATCGTAACTTACTGTCGCTTTCCAGCGCTGCATACCTTTAAACTCTCCTTTATCCATGCGTCCTTAACATAAAGAGAACGGCCGCCAGGATCAACAGCAGGAAAAGCGCTCCGGTGTCCCTGAATCTCCAGTGCAGTACACGGAGCCTTGTCCTGCCTTCTCCTCCTCGGTAGCCGCGTGCTTCCATAGCAAGAGCCAGGTCTTCCGCCCGCTTAAATGAGGAGATGAATAAGGGCACCAGAAGCGGCACAAAGGCTTTAATCCGCTCTTTGACAGGTCCTGCGGTGAATTCGGCACCACGGGCCATCTGGGCCTTCATGATCTTCTCTGTCTCCTGAAGCAGCGTTGGAATAAAGCGGAGAGAGATTGACATCATAAGAGCAAATTCATGAACAGGCAGCTTAACTTTTTTAAAAGGTCCAAGCAGGTATTCAAGTCCGTCCGTAATATCAATTGGCGTGGTCGTCAATGTCAAAAGAGATGTGACAAGGACAAGATACACCAGCCGGAGGGAAATGAAAGCCCCCTGCCGCAAACCGCCGTCATAGATCTTAAACCAGCCAAGATCATAGACGACCTCCCCCTGCTTGGTCATAAGGATGTGCAGGATGAAGGTGAAGATCACAATGAAAAAGATCGGCTTTAAGCCTTTATACATGTAGCGGAGTGAGACTTGCGACAACAGGACCGCAGCGACTGCAAACACGCCAAGGATTCCGTAGGTCAGCCAGTTATTGGCCAAAAATACAACAAAAATGAATACAAAAATGCCAAGCAGCTTCGCCCGCGGATCCATTTTATGAAGAACCGAAGTGCCCGGTATATACTGGCCGATGATCACATTATCTAGCATGTGGACCCTCCTTTGCCAAAGTCGGCAGAGATGGCCCTGGCTGTATCTTCAATGGTAAAGGACGACATCTCTGCCGGTTTACCGGTTTTCTCCTGCCACTTAAGCAAAAACTGAACCGTTTCCGGAACATCAAGGCCCACCGCCTGCAGCTCTCCCCTTTTGGCAAAGATCTCAGCCGGCGTTCCTTCCAGATAGGTAGATCCTTTCTCCATCACAAGAATCCGGTCCGCGTAATATGCAGCATCCTCCATGGAATGGGTGACAAGGATCGTCGTCATATTCCTTTGATCATGAAGCGTGCGGAACAAATCCATGATTTCTTTTCTTCCCCGCGGATCAAGGCCCGCTGTCGGTTCATCCAGAATCAAGACGTCAGGCTCCATGGCGAGCACTCCGGCTATAGCTACCCGGCGCATCTGTCCTCCGCTGAGATCAAAGGGTGACTTCTGAAGCACCTCGACAGGAAGTCCGACAAGCTTAATCATCTCATGAGCAACCCTTCTGGCCGCCTCTTCGCTTTGACCAAAATTCATCGGCCCGAACATAACGTCCTTTTCCACCGTTTCGTCAAACAGCTGATGTTCAGGATATTGAAAAACGATTCCCACCCGTTTGCGGAGCGCCTTCAGCTGTTTTTTCTTCCCTCCGGCAGCAATCGTGAGGTCCCCCACCGTAATGGTGCCTTCCGATGGCTTCAATAACCCGTTCAAATGCTGAATCAGGGTTGATTTGCCGGAGCCGGTATGTCCGATGACAGCAAGGAACGTCCCGGAAGGAACAGAAAGGCTGACATCATGGAGGGCAAGCCGCTCAAAAGGCGTTCCTGCTTTGTAGCGATGGGTTAGTCCGCTGATTTTAATGTCCATAATGCATCCACCAATTCTTCCTGTGTCAAATGTTGTTCTTTCAGGCTGACGCCGTAGTCCCGGAGCGCCACCCCAAGTTTGAGCGAAAATGGAAGATCAAGCCCTGCATCCAGCAGCAGCGCTTCGTTTTGAAACACTTCCCGCGGGCTGCCGGCAGTTAGAATAGCACCCTGCTTCATCACAATGACTCTGTCGGCCCGTACGGCTTCCTCCAGATCATGGGTAATGGAAATGACAGTAATTCCTTCTTCCTCATTCAGCTGCTTCACAGTATCAATTACTTCCTTGCGGCCCATCGGATCCAGCATGGACGTCGCTTCATCCAGAATAATAATAGATGGCTTTTGAGCGATGATACCCGCGATGGCCACGCGCTGTTTTTGCCCTCCAGAAAGATGATGAGGCTCACTCTCGATGAAGTCCTGCATGTTCACACGGGCAATACTCGTTTCAATGCGCTTGATCATTTCCTCACGGGGAACTCCAAAGTTCTCAAGACCGAAGGCCACATCATCCCTCACGCTTGTCCCGACAAACTGGTTGTCCGGATTTTGAAAAACGATGCCGACCCGCCTTCTGATCTCCCAAAGCTCTTCTTCATTTGCGGTTGTGTAGTCTTCTACCTTAACTTCTCCTGAACCAGGCAGAAGAAGTCCATTGAGCAGCTTAGCCAGTGTAGATTTCCCAGAACCGTTATGGCCGACGACCGCCAGCCATTCTCCTTTGTACACCGAGAGGCTCAAACCTGCCAGAGTCAGGTTTTCCTCACTCGGGTACTGGAAGGAAACGTTGTTAACTTTAATGAGTTCCTTCACGTTTTTCTCCCCCTCAGCTCAGCTCTATTGATAAATTCCGTTTAAAACATAAAAAAAGGGCAAGAAACGATCGCAATGACCCTGTCCCGCCCTTTATTCATTATTAAACTAATTCGATGATGACCATTGGTGCACCGTCACCACGGCGAGGACCGATCTTAGCGATACGAGTGTAACCACCATTACGCTCTGCATAACGAGGTCCAAGGTCACTAAATAGCTTTTGAAGCGCCTTTTGTCCAGATTCTTCGTTAGCTACTTCGTTACGAACGAAGCTTGCAGCTTGACGGCGTGCGTGAAGGTCTCCACGCTTACCAAGAGTGATCATCTTCTCAACAAATTTACGTACTTCCTTAGCACGCGCTTCTGTTGTTTCGATACGATCATTAATAATTAAGTCTGTTGCCAAGTCACGCAGCATTGCGCGGCGAACAGCTGACACACGACCCAACTTTTGGTAACCCATGTCTATTCCCTCCTTCTGTGCTTTTTGCAGACAGGGAGGCTGTTACGAGTAACAGTCACCTGTGAAAAAGCGAATTCTAGTCTGTCAGATTAATCGTCAGCACGTAAGGAAAGTCCAAGCTCGTCAAGTTTCTCCTGAACTTCTTCAAGAGACTTCTTACCGAGGTTGCGTACTTTCATCATGTCTTCTTCTGATTTATTAGCAAGTTCTTGAACTGTATTAATACCAGCGCGTTTGAGGCAGTTGTAAGAACGCACAGAAAGATCAAGTTCCTCAATTGTCATTTCCAGAACTTTTTCTTTTTGGTCTTCTTCTTTTTCAACCATAATTTCAGCTTTTTGCGCTTGATCGGTCAGTCCGACAAAGATATTCAAATGTTCGGTAATGATCTTCGCTCCAAGAGAAACTGCCTCTTCAGGACGGATGCTTCCATCTGTCCAAATGTCAAATGTGAGTTTATCATAGTTGGTCACTTGTCCAACGCGAGTATTTTCAACCTGGTAGTTCACACGGGAGATTGGTGTGTAGATAGAATCCACAGGAATAACCCCGATTGGAAGATCTTCAGACTTATTGCCTTCCGCCTGTACATAACCGCGGCCTCGTTTTGCATTCAGCTTCATTTGGAAATGAGCGCCTTCTGCAAGAGTGGCAATGTGAAGATCCGGATTCAGAATCTCTACATCACTATCATGTGTAATATCACCAGCTGTAACGACTCCCTCACCCTGTACATCTATTTCCAATGTCTTATCTTCATCAGAATAAATCTTCATTGCAAGCTTCTTCAGGTTAAGGATGATGGTAGTTACATCTTCCACCACACCTTCTACTGTAGAGAACTCATGCAACACGCCATTAATCTGAATGGATGTAACAGCTGCACCAGGCAGTGAGGATAATAGGATACGACGTAAGGAGTTGCCCAGTGTAGTACCATATCCACGTTCAAGTGGTTCAACAACAAACTTTCCATATGTGGCATCGTCGCTGATTTCAACCGTTTCAATTCTTGGCTTTTCGATTTCGATCATTCAACTAAACCCTCCTTCAAACGTCGAACCTCGACTTTGGGCTGAATCGCCCTGCCGAAATTCCCCAATGGCATTTCCGACTAAAACAACTAATTAGTGTTCTTCACCAAAACATATATTATACATACCCATTATAGACAGGTTATACATATAATATACCGCAGAGTGTAACTAAAGTTACACGCGGCGGCGTTTTGGAGGACGGCATCCGTTATGAGGAACAGGTGTAACATCGCGAATAGCTGTTACTTCTAGACCTACCGCTTGAAGGGCACGAATTGCAGCTTCACGGCCAGCACCAGGGCCTTTAACAGAAACCTCTAGTGTTTTCATGCCATTTTCCATTGCAGTCTTACCAGCAGTTTCAGCTGCCATTTGTGCTGCGAATGGAGTTGATTTACGAGAACCTTTGAATCCCATGTGGCCAGATGTAGCCCAAGAGATTGCATTCCCGTGTGTATCAGTGATCGTAATAATCGTGTTGTTGAATGTAGAGCGGATATGCGCGATACCAGTCTCAATATTCTTTTTCACACGACGCTTACGAGTGTTTGTTTTACGTTGTTGCTTCGCCATTAGAGTTTACCTCCTTTACTTACTTTTTCTTATTCGCTACTGTACGACGAGGTCCTTTACGAGTACGAGAGTTGTTCTTCGTATTTTGACCACGAACCGGAAGGCCGCGACGGTGGCGGATTCCACGGAAGCTGCCGATCTCGATCAGACGCTTGATGTTAAGGGATACTTCACGACGAAGGTCACCTTCAACTTTAATCTTGTCGATTGCTTCACGGATTTTATTCAATTCATCTTCAGTAAGATCACGAACGCGAGTTTCTTCGGATACACCAGCTTCAGCAAGAACTTGCTGTGCTTTCGTTTTACCAATTCCGAAGATGTAAGTTAGTGAAATGACAACTCGCTTATCGCGTGGAACGTCGACTCCTGCAATACGTGCCATAATGTAGCACCTCCTTAGATTAACCTTGTTTTTGCTTGTGTTTAGGGTTTTCGCAGATCACCATTACAGTTCCTCTACGACGAATAACTTTACACTTTTCACAAATGGGTTTGACTGATGGTCGAACCTTCATTTTTTAAACCTCCTTATGTTCACGGAGTACGATTTTTTATTTAAAGCGATACGTTATACGACCACGTGATAAGTCATATGGAGACAATTCTACGGTAACTTTATCTCCTGGTAAAATCCGAATGTAGTGCATGCGGATCTTCCCGGAAACATGTGCCAGAATTTTATGTCCATTCTCAAGCTCCACACGGAACATGGCGTTTGGCAGTGGTTCGATAACCGTACCTTCTACCTCAATTACATCGTCTTTAGCCATCGATATGGTCTCCCTTCTTCAGAGCAATGACTTTCTCGTCGGAAAACTTCGCTACTGCGTACCGTAGTTTGCCATTAGTTACACGGCCTGTTTCAAGAATGCTTCTTGCAACTTCCGGAGAAACAAAATCTAGTAGTTCTAAGTGAATCAGGTTCTTACGTTTGGCGCGATCATATTTGCGCTTATCGCCATCTGCGATAAGTACAAAGCGATCATCCAGGATATTAACGATGACACCCAATTTCTCTGCGTCTCTTCCCTTAATGATTCGAACCATTTGTCCTATCTGGGGCATCGATTCAGAATCGCTAACCATTATATCACCTTCACCTAGATCTTTGTTAGGATTTCGTATCCTTCCTCCGTAATGGCCACAGTATGTTCAAAATGAGCACACCATTTGCCATCCGTTGTCACAACCGTCCAGTTATCGGATAAAGTTCTAACATAACGAGATCCCGCATTGATCATCGGCTCAATGGCCAAGACCATTCCTTTTTTCAGAATCGGCCCTTTGCCGGGCGGTCCGTAATGGGGAATTTGCGGATCTTCATGCAATTCCTGGCCGACTCCATGCCCCACGTATTCCCGTACTACAGAAAACCCTTCAGCCTCTGCATATACTTGAATTTCATGGGAGATGTCAGTAAGTCTGGCACCTGCCTTCGCTTTCTCCAATCCTTTGAAAAGAGATTGCTCAGTTACATCAAGAAGCTTTTGAGACTCTTCCGAGATCTCTCCAACTCCGTAAGTCCAGGCAGAATCACCGTGGTAGCCTTTGTATTTCGCCCCTATATCCAAAGAGATAATGTCGCCATGGTTCAATACACGCTTTCCCGGAATTCCATGTACAAGCTCTTCATTCACGGAAGTACAGATGCTTCCCGTAAATCCATTATAATCCTTGAATGAAGGGATTGCACCCTGGCTGCGAATAAACTTTTCAGCAATGTTATCCAGCTCTTTTGTTGTCACACCAGGTTTTATGTGTTTCTTTAACTCTTCGTGAGTTAGGGCAACGATTCTCCCTGCTTCCCGCATGAGATCGATCTCCCGCGGCGTTTTGCAGATAATCATTTTGCCAGCCCTCCGATAAGTTTATTGATGTCTGCATAGACTTTATTGATTTCCTGGTCACCGTCAATATTCTTGAGGTAGCCTTTATCTTTATAGAAATCCAATAAAGGTTTGGATTGCTCCATGTTTACTTCCAAGCGAGTACGAACGGTTTCTTCGTTGTCATCTTCACGCTGGATCAATTCAGCTCCATCCTTGTCACATTTCCCATCCACTTTTGGCGGATTGAAAACTACGTGATAGGTGGTTCCGCATACCGGACAAATCCGGCGGCCGGTCAATCGCTGCATCAACTGATCTTTTTCTACAGAGATGTTGAGTACAAAATCGATTCGGCGGTCCAGCTCAGACGTGATGTCCTCAAGCGCTTCGGCCTGAGCAACAGTCCGAGGAAAACCATCAAGCAGGTAGCCTTTCTCACAGTCATCTTTGGCAAGACGTTCACGGACAATTCCGATCGTTACATCATCCGGAACCAAGTTACCGGAATCCATATATGACTTTGCCTTCAGACCAAGAGGGGTTCCTTCCTTGATTGCAGCCCTGAACATATCTCCTGTTGAGATATGCGGAATGCCGTACTGCTCAACAATTTGTTCTGCCTGTGTCCCTTTTCCGGCACCAGGCAATCCCATTAATACAAGATACATCTAATCCCTCCATACTCACTAATCTTGCCAATAGACCGAGGGTTTGAGGGAAGAGATTGTCTTCCCTTACCTCTACTTAATGAAGCCCTTGTAATGCCGTTTGATCAACTGGCTTTCAATTTGCTTCATTGTGTCTAATGCCACACCTACAACAATCAGTAAGCTCGTGCCGCCAATCTGAATCGAAGACGGAAGGTTGAGCCCTGGAATTGCTGTAAAGATTACCGGGAGAATAGCGATAAACGCAAGGAATAGAGATCCTACAAAAGTTAATCGATATAAAATTTTCGTAATATACGATTGGGTGTTTGCTCCCGGACGAATGCCTGGGATGTATCCACCCTGTTTCCTCAAGTTGTCAGCCATTTGCTCTGGATTGACCTGAATGAACGTGTAGAAGTACGAAAATCCAATAATTAAAAGCGCATATAAAATCATTCCGACTGGCTGGGTGTAGTCAAACGTGCTGACAATCCACTTTGTTACATCATTTTGCTCGAAGAAGCCGGCAATGGTGCGTGGAGTGATAATCAAGGAAATCGCAAAGATAACCGGGATTACTCCTGCTGCGTTGACTTTAATCGGCAAATGAGTGGATTGGCCGCCAACAGGATTTGTTCCGACGACGCGTTTAGCATACTGGATCGGGATCTTGCGCAAACCTTGTTGAATGTAGATAACGCCGACAACGATTAAAATAATAGCGACCAGTAACAGAAGTACAGTTACAATATGCATAAACAGCTGATCGCTTGCGCCTTTGAATTGCGCTGCATATATCTGGTTAACAGCTGTAGGAATAGCTGCGACAATCCCCGCGAAAATGAGAACGGAAATCCCATTTCCAATTCCCTTTAGGGTAATCTGCTCACCTAACCACATCAAAAAGGCAGTTCCGGCAGTTAACACTAACGCAATAAACAAATACGTCATGATTCCTGGGTTTGCAATCAGTCCTGGGAACAGGTTGTTAAACCCAATGGACATCCCGACAGCCTGGATAAAACCAAGGACAATCGTTCCGTATCTGGTGAACTGAGCCAGCTTGCGTCGGCCCACTTCCCCTTGTTTACTCCACTCGGTGAACTTAGGAACCACATCCATCTGAAGCAGCTGAACAATGATTGATGCTGTAATGTATGGCATGATACCCATTGCAAAGATGGAGAAGTTTTTTAATGCTCCACCACCGAACGTGTTCAAGAATCCAAAAATACTTGCGTTATTTTCAGTACCAAACTTAAGAACCTCGCGATTCACACCTGGAACAGGAATAAACGTTCCGATCCTGAAAACGATCAGCATCAAAAGTGTAAACAGGATCTTGTTTCTCAGATCACCCACACGCATAATGTTGGAGATTGTCCGGAACATTAAATCACCTCAGTTTTTCCGCCGGCCGATTCAATCGCTTCTTTCGCAGAAGCTGAGAATTTATGGGCCTTAACTGTAAGCTTAACTCCTAACGTGCCATTTCCTAACACTTTAATGCCGCTGTTTTCTTTGCTTACCACACCAGTTTCGATAAGAAGTTCCGGAGTTACCTCTGTACCTTCTTCAAAACGTGCAAGCTTTTCAAGATTAACAATTGAGTACTCTTTACGAGTAGGGTTTGTGAAGCCACGTTTAGGCAAACGACGTGCTAATGGATTTTGTCCACCCTCAAATCCAGGACGAACTCCTCCACCAGAACGTGCTTTTTGACCTTTGTGTCCACGACCACTTGTTTTACCATTTCCTGAACCGATACCACGTCCTACGCGGTTGCGTGTTGAACGGGATCCTTCAGCTGGTTTCAACTCATGAAGTTTCATCTGAGCACCTCCTCATGATTTAATTAGCGTTTTACGCGTCGATTTCGTTTACAGTTACAAGGTGAGATACCTTGTTAACCATACCACGGATAGCTTGGTTGTCTTCGTGAACAACCGTTTGATGCATTTTTCTAAGACCTAAAGTCTTAACAGTTACACGCTGATTCTCAGGACGTCCGATAACACTGCGTGTGAGGGTGATTTCTAATTTCTTAGCCATCTCTGTTCCCTCCTTAACCTAAAAGCTCTTCGACTGATTTGCCGCGAAGTTTCGCAACATCCTCAGCGCGTTTAAGATTTCTTAATCCTTCGATCGTAGCACGCACCATGTTGATAGGGTTGTTAGATCCAAGTGATTTAGAAAGAATATCAGCTACTCCAGCAAGTTCGAGTACCGCACGGACAGGTCCACCTGCGATAACTCCAGTACCCTCGGAAGCAGGCTTAAGCAATACTTTTCCTGCGCCAAATTGTCCTGTAATTTGGTGAGGGATTGTTGTACGAACAACTGGTACTGTAATAAGATTTTTCTTAGCGTCTTCAATTGCTTTTCGGATCGCGTCTGGAACCTCTTGGGCTTTACCAGTACCAAATCCGACATGACCATTCTTGTCACCAACGACAACAACTGCAGCAAAGCGGAAACGACGTCCACCTTTTACAACCTTCGCTACACGGTTGACCGTTACGACACGTTCTTCAAGTTCAAGTTTATTAGGGTCGATACGCATCAGTTTCCCTCCTTCTATTAAAATTCTAACCCAGCCTCACGGGCTGCATCAGCTAATGCTTTTACACGTCCATGATATAAATAACCGCCACGGTCGAATACTACTACTTTAACGCCTTTTTCTGTACCGCGCTTAGCAATCGCTTCGCCGATTGCTTTAGCAGCTTCAACGTTACCGCCGTTCTCGAGGCCTGCTTCTTTATCCATAGAAGAGGCAGATGCGATTGTAACTCCGTTCACATCATCGATCAGCTGAGCATAAATATGCTTGCTGGAACGGAATACGTTCAAACGAGGACGTTCTGCTGTTCCGATTACAGAGCGGCGAACACGAGCATGTCTTTTTTTACGAGCGACATTTTTATCCGCTTTAGTGATCATCCTATGCACTCCTTTCCACTAACTTCTTAACCGGCTTATTTACCAGTTTTACCTTCTTTACGTCGTACAAACTCACCTTCATAACGAATTCCTTTACCTTTGTAAGGCTCTGGAGAACGGATTGAACGGATGTTTGCTGCAACTTCACCCACACGCTGCTTGTCGATACCTTTAACTACCACTCTTGTGTTAGAAGGAACATCGATGTCGATTCCATTTTCAGGAACGATTTCTACTGGGTGAGAGTATCCAACGTTAAGGATCAGTTTGTTTCCAGATTTAGATGCACGGTAACCTACACCAATGATTTCGAGTGCTCTTTCGTAGCCGTTAGTAACACCGATAACCATGTTGTTAAGTACGCTTCTAGTTGTTCCGTGTAAAGCACGATGTTCTTTGTGATCGCTCGGGCGTTCAAAAGTGATTGTGCTTTCAGCCACGGTAATTTTAATATCTTTGCTGAATTGACGAGTTAGTTCTCCCTTTGGCCCTTTAACAGTTACGAAGTTATCCTTCATATCAACTGTTACGCCGCTTGGGATCTCTACAGGTTTATTACCTACGCGAGACATAATGACACCTCCATTCGCTGCTTGAATTTTACCAAACGTAAGCTAATACTTCGCCGCCGACTTGTTGCTGGCGAGCTTCTTTGTCAGTTAGAATGCCTTTTGAAGTGGATACTAGCGCAATCCCCAATCCTCCAAGTACTCGTGGAAGTTCAGTTGATTTTGCGTATACACGTAGACCAGGCTTGCTGATTCTTTTAAGACCAGTAATTACACGCTCATTGTTAGAACCGTATTTAAGGAAGATGCGAATCATCCCTTGTTTATTATCTTCAATGTATTCCACATCGCGTACAAAACCTTCACGCTTGAGGATTTCTGCGATCTCTTTTTTAATTGTAGAACCAGGAACCTCTAGTTTATCGTGACGAACAGTATTGGCGTTGCGAATACGAGTAAGCATATCTGCAATTGGATCTGTCATGACCATTGATATTTACCTCCTTCCCTTTGTCAGGGTATTACCAGCTGGCTTTTTTAACGCCAGGAATTTGACCTTTATAAGCAAGTTCTCTAAAGCAAATACGGCAGAGTTTAAACTTGCGGATGACTGAATGAGGACGCCCGCATCGTTCACAGCGAGTGTATTCCTGCACTTTGAACTTTTGCTGGCGTTGTTGCTTAGCAATCATAGATTTCTTTGCCACGGGTTTACCTCCTTTGGCTTAAAGATTATTTTTGGAAAGGCATTCCTACTTGAGTCAATAGCTCACGAGCCTCTTCGTCCGAGTTGGCAGTCGTTACAATAACGATGTCCATACCGCGAACTTTGTTTACTTTATCGTAATCGATCTCTGGGAAGATCAATTGTTCTTTAACACCAAGAGTGTAGTTGCCACGGCCATCAAAAGATTTCTTTGAAATACCACGGAAGTCACGTACACGTGGAAGTGTAACTGAGATTAGTTTGTCTAAGAAATCATACATGCGTTCTCCGCGAAGAGTAACTTTTGTACCGATTGGCATCCCTTCACGAAGCTTGAAGCCTGCGATAGATTTCTTAGCACGGGTAATTACTGGCTTTTGACCAGCGATTGTAGTCAGTTCTTCAACAGCTGTATCCAGCACTTTAGAGTTGGAAACTGCGTCACCAACACCCATGTTGATTACGATTTTTTCGATCTTTGGAACTTCCATTACAGAAGTGTAGTTAAACTTCTCTACTAGAGAAGGAACAATCTCACTTTTATAACGCTCTTGTAGACGGTTCATCAAGATGCCCTCCTTTCACTGCTATTATTTATCTAAAACTTCACCTGATTTAGCTACACGAACTTTTTGACCATCGACTTCTTTGTATCCTACACGGGTAGGAACGTTTGTCTTTGGATCTAGAGGCATTACGTTAGAAACGTGAACCGGAGCTTCGAGGCTTACGATTCCACCTTGTGGATTAGCCTGAGATGGTTTCGAGTGTTTCTTAACGATATTAACGCCTTCTACAAGGACACGATTTTGTTTCGGAAAAGCTTCAAGAATTACTCCTTGCTTGCCTTTATCCTTACCGGAAATCACTTGTACTTTATCGCCTTTTTTAACATGCATTGGCATGAGCGTGTTGCACCTCCTTACAAGCCTGCATTATGAGCCTTGCATTCTATTGATAATTAAAGTACTTCTGGAGCAAGTGAAACGATCTTCATGAACTGCTTGTCACGAAGTTCACGAGCAACCGGTCCAAAGATACGAGTACCACGAGGACCTTTGTCATCACGAACGATTACTGCTGCGTTCTCGTCAAAACGGATAGTGGATCCGTCGTTACGGTGCATTCCGCGTTTCGTACGAACAACTACCGCTTTAACAACGTCACCTTTCTTAACAACGCCGCCTGGTGTTGCAGATTTTACAGAACAGACGATGATGTCACCAACGTTAGCGTATTTGCGTCCAGAGCCGCCAAGAACTTTAATGCAAAGCAATTCACGAGCACCAGAGTTGTCAGCTACTTTTAAACGAGTCTCTTGTTGAATCATGCGAATTGACCTCCTTTCGGATACATTTTCGATCCGAACATATATTAAATAACTACTGCTTCTTCAACCACTTCTACCAAACGGAAACGCTTGTCTTTAGAAAGCGGACGAGTTTCCATGATTCTTACCAAATCATTAACTTTTGCAGTGTTGCTTTCATCATGAGCTTTGAACTTCTTAGAGTACTTAACACGCTTGTTATATAAAGGGTGTGTTTTGTAAGTCTCTACAAGCACAGTGATTGTTTTGTCCATCTTGTCAGATACTACACGGCCAAGATAAACTTTACGTTGATTTCGTTCACTCATTGTGCGAACCTCCTCTCAATATTAAGCGTTAGTAATCCCTAGCTCTCTTTCACGTAAAACAGTTTTTGCACGGGCAATTGCTTTACGAACTTCACGAATGCGGGCAGGGTTTTCTAATTGACCTGTAGCGAGTTGAAAACGAAGATTGAAAAGCTCTTCTTTTAGAGACTTTGCATTTTGTTCGACTTCAGCAGTGGTCATGTTACGGATATCATTAGCCTTCATTAGTGTCACCACCCACTTCTTCGCGTTTTACAAATTTACATTTGATTGGAAGCTTGTGTGCAGCAAGACGAAGTGCTTCACGAGCTACTTCTTCAGATACACCAGCGATTTCAAACATAATTTTTCCTGGTTTTACTACAGCTACCCATCCTTCAGGTGCACCTTTACCGGAACCCATTCGAACTTCTAGAGGCTTAGCTGTGTAAGGTTTTGACGGGAAAATTTTGATCCATACTTTACCGCCACGCTTCATATAACGAGTCATCGCAATACGAGCTGCTTCGATCTGACGGTTAGTGATCCAAGATGCTTCAATAGCTTGCAAACCATATTCGCCGAATGCTACTTCAGCTCCGCCTTTTGCACGTCCGCGCATTTTTCCGCGGTGTTCACGGCGGTATTTAACACGTTTTGGCAATAACATATTATTTGCCTCCTTCCTCTTTTTTCGTTCCTTTAGTTGGAAGGACTTCCCCACGGTAGATCCAGATTTTCACACCGATTTTACCGTATGTTGTGTCAGCTTCTGCAGTTCCGTAATCGATGTCTGCACGAAGGGTATGAAGAGGAACAGTTCCTTCACTGTAAGATTCTGAACGAGCGATATCAGCGCCACCAAGACGTCCGGAAACTTCAGTCTTGATACCTTTTGCTCCAGCACGCATAGAACGTTGGATTGATTGCTTCATTGCACGACGGAAAGACACACGGTTTTCCAATTGACGGGCAATATTTTCAGCAACAAGTTTAGCGTCAACATCAGCTTGCTTGATTTCAAAAATGTTTACATGTACTCGCTTGCCAGTTAGTTCGTTAAGTGCTTTACGAAGTGCTTCCACTTCAGTACCACCCTTACCGATAACCATACCAGGCTTAGCAGTTTTGATTGTGATATTTACGCGGTTTGCTGCACGTTCGATTTCAACACCGGATACAGCCGCGTCCTTAAGTCGTTTTTCGATATATTTACGAATTTTAAGATCTTCGTGTAATAGATCAGCATAGTCTTTATCAGCGTACCATTTTGAATCCCAGTCACGAATGATTCCAATGCGTAGTCCTATCGGATTTACTTTTTGACCCACGTCTTATCCCTCCTTCTTTTCAGAAACAACGATAGTGATGTGGCTAGTACGCTTGTTAATACGGCTTGCACGTCCCATAGCACGAGGACGGAAACGTTTTAACGTAATGCCTTCATCTACGAATGCAGATGATACCACAAGGTTGTTTGGTTCCATTTCATAGTTGTGTTCCGCGTTTGCGATAGCTGATTTTAACACCTTTTCAATCACTGGAGAAGCAGCTTTTGGTGTAAGGCGCAGAATCGCAAGTGCTTCGCCTACTTGCTTACCTCGAATCAAGTCGATAACAATTCTAGCTTTACGAGGAGCAATACGCACTTGTTTAGCAATAGCTTTTGCTTGCATTTTGTGTACCTCCCCTCAATTAACGTCTTGTTTTCTTATCATCAGCGGCATGACCTTTGTAAGTACGTGTTGGTGCGAATTCACCCAACTTATGTCCGACCATGTCTTCTGTAACATAAACCGGTACATGCTTACGACCATCATAAACAGCTAATGTGTGCCCGATGAAGTCCGGGAAAATTGTTGAACGGCGAGACCATGTTTTAATAACTTTTTTGTCATTAGATTCGTTCAAGCCTTCAACTTTTTTCATTAAGTGGTCATCAACAAAAGGTCCTTTTTTCAAACTGCGACCCATACGTGAACCTCCCTTCGCGATTGCGCTACGGTTCGACCGAACCGTAGAACAAACACGTTATTTTTTACGACGACGTACGATGTACTTGTCAGTTGTTTTGTTTTTCTTACGAGTTTTGTAACCAAGAGTTGGTTTGCCCCATGGTGACATTGGTGATTTACGTCCGATTGGAGCGCGTCCTTCACCACCACCGTGTGGGTGATCGTTAGGGTTCATTACGGAACCACGAACTGTTGGACGGATACCCATCCAGCGAGAACGACCAGCTTTACCTACGTTAACTAGTTCATGTTCAAGGTTTCCTACTTGACCGATTGTTGCACGGCAAGTTAGAAGGATCATACGAACTTCGCCAGAACCTAGACGAACAAGAGCGTATTTCTCTTCTTTACCAAGAAGCTGAGCTTCAGTACCTGCAGAACGAACCAACTGACCGCCTTTACCAGGTTTAAGCTCGATGTTGTGGATTGTAGAACCTACAGGAATGTTCGCAAGTGGAAGTGCATTCCCTACTTTAATGTCAGCCTCAGGGCCGGACATGATTTCTTGACCAACTTTAATTCCTTTAGGAGCAAGAATGTAACGTTTTTCACCATCAACATAGTTGATTAGCGCGATGTTAGCCGTACGGTTCGGATCATATTCGATCGTAGCAACGCGTCCTGGTATTCCATCTTTGTTACGTTTAAAGTCGATGATTCTGTATTTACGCTTGTGTCCTCCGCCTTGGTGACGAACAGTAAGTTTACCTTGGTTGTTACGTCCAGCCTTTTTGCTTAGTGGAGCAAGCAATGATTTTTCCGGTTGGTCTGTTGTAATCTCAGCAAAGTCCAACTGAGTCATATTACGGCGACCGTTAGTGATCGGTTTAAACTTTTTGATACCCATGAGTGTTTCCCTCCTTTACTTGTTTCTCGGTTTATACTCCCTCAAAGAAGTCTAGTTCTTTGCTTTCTGGAGTTAGTGTAATAATCGCCTTCTTACGCTTTGAAGTGTAACCAGAATGACGACCAACACGCTTGAATTTCCCTTTGGAGTTTACAGTGTTAACTGATGCAACTTTAATTCCGAAGATTTCTTCAAGAGAAGACTTGATTTGAGTCTTTGTTGCGCGAGTGTCAACTTCAAAAGTGTATTTACCATCAGCCATAATTTCAGTAGAACGCTCTGTAATTACGGGGCGCTTAATAATATCTCGTGCATCCATTATGCAAGCACCTCCTCTACTTTTTCCACAGCGTCTCTTGTCATAACAAGCTTGTCGTGGTTAAGCACATCAAGCACGTTTACACCGCTTGCTGTAACGACTGTTACACCAGGGATGTTACGAGCAGATAACGCAACGAATTCGTTAAAGTCACCTGTCACAACAAGTGCTTTGCGATCTGCGGATAGATTTGTCAGTACTTGCTTCATGTCTTTTGTCTTAGGAGCGTCAAAAGAAATAGCATCAAGTACAACTAGGTTATTATCGATAACCTTTGAAGAAAGTGCGGATTTAATCGCTAAACGGCGTACTTTCTTAGGTAATTTGTAGGAATAGCTTCTTGGTGTCGGTCCGAAAACCACTCCACCGCCAACCCATTGTGGAGAGCGGATTGAACCTTGACGAGCACGTCCAGTTCCTTTTTGTCTCCATGGCTTGCGTCCACCACCAGCAACTTCAGAACGGTTTTTCACGTCATGGTTACCTTGGCGTTGAGACGCTTGCTGCATTACAACAGCATCAAATAACACATTTTGGTTTGGTTCAATACCGAAAACGGAAGCATTAAGCTCTAGGTCGCCTGCTTGAGAACCATCTTGTTTGTAAATAGCTACTTTAGGCATCGATGTATCCTCCCTTCTTATTTAGCTTCTTGTGCTTTTACAGCAGCATTGATTGTAACGTAGCTTTTCTTCGCACCAGGTACGTTACCTTTGATTAGAAGCAAGTTACGCTCAGCGTCAACTTTAACTACTTCTAAGTTTTGAACAGTAATAGTATCTCCGCCTGTACGTCCAGGTAGGTTTTTACCTTTGAATACACGGTTAGGGTCAACTGCACCCATGGAACCAGGACGACGGTGGTAACGGGAACCATGGCTCATCGGTCCGCGGGATTGTCCGTGGCGTTTGATAACACCTTGGAATCCTTTACCTTTTGATGTGCCGGTTACGTCTACAACGTCACCTTCTGCGAAAATATCTACCTTGACTTCCTGACCAACCTCATATTCCGCGCCTTCTACATTGCGGAATTCTTTAACGAAGCGCTTAGGGTTTGTGTTAGCTTTAGCGGCATGCCCTTTAGCAGGCTTGTTCACACGGCTTTCTTTCTTGTCATCAAATCCTAATTGGATTGCTTCGTATCCGTCGTTTTCAGCAGTTTTCTTTTGAAGAACAACGTTTGGAGTAACTTCTACCACAGTAACTGGGATAAGATCACCGTTTTCTGCAAACACTTGAGTCATTCCAACTTTTTTACCTAAGATTCCTTTGGTCATTAGTCACACCTCCTATTGAATATTAAATGTTGTTTTTATATATATTGAATTCACACGAATTAAAGTTTGATTTCAATGTCCACGCCAGATGGAAGATCCAAACGCATTAATGAATCCACAGTTTGCGGCGTTGGTTCGATGATATCGATCAAGCGCTTATGTGTACGCATTTCGAACTGCTCACGAGAATCCTTATATTTGTGCACCGCACGTAGGATTGTGTATACAGCTTTCTCAGTTGGAAGCGGAATTGGTCCGGATACTTTTGCACCAGAACGTTTTGCTGTCTCAACAATTTTCTCAGCAGACTGATCAAGAATTCTGTGATCATATGCTTTTAATCGAATACGAATCTTTTGCTTTGCCATTATTTTCCCTCCTTTATTCGCCCATTTTGATAAACAGACATTACTCCCACGGAAATTTAACCTGACAGACATCCGCCATGGCAATGGGGCCAGGTGTGTCAGCAACCTTCCGGATCATCGCAAATGAATGACCAACATTACTTATTATAGTAAAAACAGCCGCCCATTGCAAGCTATTCTTATAAATATTTTTCTCGCTTGCGCACTTTTTCTATTATAGGGGGAAACCCGCGTAAAATCAAGGATAAACACAAACTTGAATAAAGCCAATGACGTGTTTCTTCTATAGTAATGTGCTCTTATAAAAAGAGTGGCTGGCTCGGCATATAGCTGAATGATTGTCTCTATCAAAAATTGATTGTAGTGCAAGGTGCGGAACTACTCGAAAATAAGACTTCAGACAAACAAAAAAGCATCCCGGCAATCGGGATGCTTTTTTATATGAAAGACTATTCAGTGATAGTTGCTACTACTCCAGCACCTACTGTACGTCCACCTTCACGAATAGAGAACTTAGTTCCTTCTTCGATCGCGATTGGAGCGATTAGTTCAACAGTCATTTCGATGTTGTCTCCAGGCATAACCATTTCAGTTCCTTCTGGAAGCTGAATGATACCAGTTACGTCAGTTGTACGGAAGTAGAACTGAGGACGGTAGTTAGAGAAGAATGGAGTGTGACGTCCACCCTCTTCTTTTGAAAGAACATAAACTTCAGATTTGAACTTAGTGTGAGCTTTTACAGTTCCTGGCTTAGCAAGAACTTGTCCACGCTCAACATCGTCACGGGATACACCGCGAAGAAGTGCGCCAATGTTGTCACCAGCTTCAGCATAGTCAAGAAGCTTACGGAACATTTCAACACCAGTTACAGTAGTTGATTTTGGCTCTTCAGTAAGACCAAGGATCTCAACAACGTCACCGACTTTAACTTGTCCACGCTCAACACGTCCAGTAGCAACTGTACCACGGCCAGTGATTGAGAATACATCCTCAACAGGCATCATGAATGGCTTTTCAGTGTCACGTGGAGGAGTTGGGATGTACTCGTCAACTGCGTCCATAAGTTCGATGATTTTTTCTTCCCACTCAGCATCTCCTTCAAGAGCTTTAAGAGCAGAACCTTTGATTACAGGAACATCATCTCCTGGGAAATCGTACTCGGAAAGAAGGTCACGAACTTCCATTTCAACTAGTTCAAGAAGTTCTTCGTCATCTACCATGTCACATTTGTTCAAGAATACAACTAGGTAAGGAACACCTACTTGACGAGAAAGAAGGATGTGCTCACGAGTTTGTGGCATTGGACCGTCAGCAGCAGATACTACTAGGATTCCTCCGTCCATTTGTGCAGCACCAGTGATCATGTTTTTAACATAGTCAGCATGTCCCGGGCAGTCAACGTGTGCATAGTGACGCTTGTCAGTTTCGTACTCAACGTGTGCAGTTGAGATTGTGATTCCGCGTTCGCGCTCTTCTGGAGCACCGTCGATTTGGTCGTATGCCATTGCAGCACCTTTACCGCTTCTTTTAGCAAGTACAGATGTGATAGCAGCTGTTAAAGTTGTTTTACCATGGTCAACGTGACCAATTGTGCCAATATTGGCATGCGTTTTGGAACGATCAAATTTCTCTTTAGCCATGAGAAAGATTCCTCCTTATTATGTGTGAAAGTTAGTTGATTTATTTATATAAACAGACAGATTGTCTGCCTATTCTAGCTTACATGAAAAGCAAGCTTGTTACAACTGGCAACCATTATTGTCCAGTTGATTTTTTGATGATTTCTTCTGAAATTGATTTTGGAACCTCTTCGTAGTGATCAAAGTGCATGGAATAAGTTCCACGTCCTTGTGTACGAGAACGAAGAGATGTTGCATAACCAAACATTTCAGCAAGTGGTACCATCGCTTTAACGATTTGAGCGTTACCGCGGGCTTCCATACCTTCAACGCGTCCGCGTCGGGAAGTTACGTCACCCATGATGTCTCCCATGTACTCTTCAGGAACCGTTACTTCAACTTTCATGATCGGCTCAAGAATTGCAGGGTCACATTTTGCTTTAGCGTTTTTAAGTGCCATTGATCCGGCAATCTTAAACGCCATTTCGTTGGAGTCAACGTCATGGTAAGAACCGTCAACGATTCTTGCTTTAAGATCAAGCAATGGGAATCCGGCAAGCATACCATTTTTCATTGATTCTTCAATACCGTTTTGTACCGCTGGGATGTATTCACGAGGAACAACACCACCGACGATTTTGTTTTCAAATACGAATCCAGATCCTTCTTCACCTGGTTCGAACTCGATCCAAACGTGACCATATTGACCACGACCACCGGATTGACGTACGAACTTACCTTCAACCTTAGCCGCCTGGCGGATAGTTTCACGGTAAGCAACCTGAGGAGCACCTACGTTTGCTTCAACTTTGAATTCACGCTTCATACGGTCAACAAGGATATCAAGGTGAAGTTCACCCATACCGCCGATGATCGTTTGTCCTGTTTCTTCATCAGTTTCAGTTCGGAACGTTGGATCCTCTTCAGCAAGTTTCGCAAGAGCCATACCCATTTTGTCTTGGTCGGCCTTAGATTTAGGCTCGATGGACAAGTGGATTACCGGCTCAGGGAATACCATGGATTCAAGGATAACTTGTTCCTTTTCATCACAAAGAGTATCACCAGTTGTAGTATCTTTCAAACCTACAGCTGCCGCGATATCTCCAGCGTATACAGTAGAGATCTCTTCACGGTGGTTTGCGTGCATTTGAAGGATACGTCCAACGCGCTCACGCTTGCCTTTTGTAGAGTTCTGTACGTATGAACCTGAGTTCAATGTACCGGAATACACACGGAAGAATGTAAGTTTACCAACGTAAGGGTCAGTCATAACTTTAAATGCCAATGCTGAGAAAGGAGCTTCGTCGCTTGATGCGCGGGAAACTTCTTCTTCAGAATCCGGAAGATGTCCTTTGATTGCTTCTACATCAACTGGAGCCGGCAAGTAGTCAAGAACTGCATCCAGCATAAGCTGAACACCTTTGTTTTTGAAAGCAGATCCACAGATTACAGGGTAGAACTCAACGTTTACAGTACCCTGACGGATTGCGGCTTTGATTTCATCGTTAGTTAGCTCTTCGCCTTCTAAGTATTTCATCATCAATTCTTCATCAAGCTCAGCAACAGCTTCAACAAGCTTGCCACGGTACTCTTCTGCTTGTTCTTGATATTCAGAAGGAATTTCCCCTACTGTGATATCAGTTCCAAGGTCGTTACCGTAGAATACAGCTTTCATCTCGATAAGGTCGATGATCGCTTCGAATTGATCTTCAGCACCGATAGGAAGCTGAATTGGATGTGCATTTGCACCAAGACGGTCATGAAGTGTCTTTACAGAGTAAAGGAAATCAGCACCAATCTTGTCCATTTTGTTTACGAAAACTACACGGGGAACCCCGTAAGTTGTTGCTTGACGCCATACAGTTTCAGTTTGAGGCTCTACCCCAGACTGTGCATCTAGTACAGCTACAGCTCCGTCTAATACACGCAATGAGCGTTCTACTTCTACTGTAAAGTCTACGTGTCCAGGAGTATCAATGATGTTGATACGGTGACCTTTCCACTGAGCAGTTGTTGCAGCGGAAGTGATTGTAATTCCGCGCTCTTGTTCCTGCTCCATCCAGTCCATTTGTGAAGCACCTTCGTGAGTTTCACCAATTTTGTGGATACGACCTGTATAGTAAAGTACACGTTCAGTTGTTGTCGTTTTACCGGCATCGATATGAGCCATGATCCCGATGTTACGCGTATTTTTTAAGGAGAATTCTCGTGCCATGAATTTCTCTCCTTCCTATACATAGGAAATTATTTTTTATAGTGGGATAGAGACAGCCGTTAAACTGTCTCTTGTGTTTTCTACCAGCGGTAGTGAGCAAACGCTTTGTTTGCTTCCGCCATTTTGTGCATATCTTCACGCTTTTTAACGGAAGCTCCAGCATTGTTGGCAGCATCCATGATTTCGTTGGCAAGACGTTCTTCCATTGTCTTTTCACCACGAAGTCGAGCGTAGTTTGTCAACCAACGAAGTCCTAGAGTCGTACGGCGCTCCGGGCGAACTTCAACCGGTACTTGGTAGTTAGCTCCACCCACACGGCGTGCGCGAACTTCAAGAACTGGCATGATGTTTTTAAGAGCTTGTTCGAAAACTTCCATTGGCTCTGTGTTTGTGCGTTCTCTGATAATGTCAAATGCATTATAAAGAATGGTTTGTGCTACTCCTCTTTTACCGTCAATCATAATTTTGTTGATTAGACGAGTTACAAGCTTAGACTTGTAAATTGGATCAGGTAACACATCACGACGAGATACAGGTCCTTTACGAGGCATTGTGTCCCCTCCTTTCTCCTATTGATTTCTTATTTATTTAAAACTTACTTTTTAGCAGCTTTAGGACGCTTAGTTCCGTATTTGGAACGTCCTTGCATACGGTTGTTAACACCAGCAGTATCAAGCGCACCACGAACGATGTGGTAACGTACCCCCGGTAAGTCTTTTACACGTCCGCCACGAATCAACACAACACTGTGTTCTTGAAGGTTGTGCCCGATCCCAGGGATGTAAGCAGTCACTTCAATTCCGTTAGTTAGACGTACACGAGCATATTTACGAAGAGCCGAGTTCGGTTTCTTCGGTGTCATTGTACCAACACGAGTACATACCCCACGTTTTTGCGGAGATGAAACATTGGTTTGAGCTTTCTTGAAGCTGTTGTAACCCTTGTTTAGTGCTGGAGAGTCAGATTTCTTGCCTTTTGACTCACGGCCTTTACGAACTAATTGATTAATTGTAGGCATTTTGTTTTTCCTCCCTTCTTATCCTTTTTTCTAAGACCACTGAACCAGGTGGTTCATCTTTGGACAAAAGAAAGTTTTTGCGAGAGGCCACGCAGGCGGCGTCGCAAAAACATTTAATTTATCCTTTTATCGCAACAGTTGCGGCTCCAACATCAATTCCGCAAGCTTTGCCAAGCTTTTTCATGGAATCGACTCTCGTAATCGGGACAAGTCTTTCCTGTGCAATCTGCAATACTTTACCGGTTACACGAGGGTCAGCATCATCGGCAACGACGAGCTCTCTAACTTCCCCGTTTTGCAAAGCCTTAATGGTTTGCTTAGTTCCTACGATAAAATCAGAAGCCTGTGTCACTTTTTCATAAGACATCGTTATATCCTCCAAAGTAACATTTCTTAGGAGCACCCAGATATAATATCACTCTTGTGCTCCCAATGTCAACACTTCTCTTGTTAATCTTGTGGGACCAGCTCAGTTGCTTCCGATCCTACAGTTTCTTCGTCAGTGGAGACCGGAGAATCCATTCCGACGTTGCGGTATTGGGACATACCAGTACCTGCAGGGATCAGCTTACCGATGATTACATTCTCTTTCAATCCGAGCAATTCATCACGCTTACCTTTGATCGCCGCATCTGTCAGGACACGAGTTGTTTCCTGGAAGGATGCTGCTGACAGGAAGGATTCTGTTTCAAGAGAGGCTTTGGTAATACCAAGCAATACAGGACGTCCTGTTGCCGGAATTCCGCCTTCGATAAGAATCTTTCTGTTTGCATCGGTAAAGGTATGAATATCGACCAATGCGCCAGGCAATACATCTGTATGGCCGGCATCGATGATACGGACTTTGCGAAGCATTTGGCGAACCATTACTTCCACGTGCTTGTCACCAATTTCTACCCCTTGCATACGGTATACTTTTTGAACTTCACGCAGCAAGTATTCCTGAACACCTTCTGCTCCACGAACTTTGATTAATTCTTTCGGGTCAATTGAACCTTCAGTCAGTACCTGACCGGCAGTTACAACATCGCCTTCTGCCACTTTAATGCGGGCACCGTATGGAACAGTGTATGAACGGGTTTCAATTTCACCTTGAACAAGGATCTCACGCTTCTCTTTGGATTCGTTGATGTTGATCACGGTACCTTCAAGCTCAGAAATCAATGCCTGACCTTTCGGGTTACGTGCTTCAAACAATTCCTGGATACGCGGTAAACCTTGTGTGATATCGTCTCCTGCTACACCACCTGTATGGAATGTACGCATTGTAAGCTGTGTTCCCGGCTCCCCGATGGATTGTGCAGCAATGATACCAACCGCTTCGCCGACTTCAACGTCAGAGCCTGTTGCCAGGTTACGGCCGTAACATTTCTTACAAACACCGTGACGGGTATCACATGTGAATACGGAACGAAGGGTTACTTCTTCCACTCCGGCATCAACAACAGCTTGAGCGGAATCTTCCGTAATTTGTTCGTTTTTGCTGACAAGAACCTCGTTCGTTTCCGGATGGAGCAACGTTCTGAAAGCTGTACGCCCAACCAGACGCTCGTATAGGTTCTCAATCACTTCATTGCCTTCTTTGATCGCTGCCACTTTAAGGCCGCGGTCAGTTCCGCAGTCATCCTCACGGACAATAACGTCCTGTGCAACGTCAACGAGACGGCGTGTCAAGTAACCTGAGTCAGCTGTTTTCAGTGCGGTATCGGCAAGACCTTTACGCGCACCATGCGTAGAGATAAAGTATTCGAGTACCGTCAGACCCTCACGGAAACTGGACTTGATCGGCAACTCAATGATTTTACCAGCCGGGTTGGCCATGAGACCACGCATACCGGCAAGCTGTGTAAAGTTAGATGCGTTACCACGGGCACCAGAGTCACTCATCATGAAGATCGGGTTTCTCTTATCAAGGGTAAGCATTAGTTTTTGCTGGATTTCATCCTTCGCCTGGCTCCAGATGTTGATGACGCGCTCATATCGCTCGTCTTCTGTAATCAGACCGCGGCGGAACTGCTTCATTACGGTTGTAACCTTTTCTTCCGCTTTTTCAAGGATAACCTGTTTTTCCGGCAATACGACGATGTCGGAAACACCAACGGTAATACCAGCTCGTGTAGAATATTTGAATCCAAGCTCTTTCATGCGGTCAAGCATCTTGGATGTCTCGGTAATCTTGAATCGTTTGAATACTTCTGCAATGATTTTCCCGAGGATACCTTTTTTGAACGGATCCACTTCATCATGCTTAGCGATTTCTTCTCTAATATTCGCAGCTTGAGGAAGGAAATATTTCTCCGGTGTTTCAATTTGCAGGTTGGCTGTTGTCGGCTCATTGATGTATGGGAATGACTCCGGAAGAATCTCGTTGAAGAGAAGCTTTCCGACAGTTGTCATCAGCATCATGTTTTGCTGGTGTTCTTTGAATGAAGGTTTGTTTAAAGTTGAAACCGGTACTGCAATACGGGTATGAAGATGGACATAGCCATTTTCATAAGCCACGATCGCTTCGTTTGCATCTTTAAAGACAGATCCTTCACCAATCGCACCTGCACGCTCCATTGTAAGGTAATAGTTACCCAATACCATATCCTGTGACGGTGTAACAACCGGTTTGCCGTCTTTCGGATTTAGGATGTTTTGTGCAGCCAGCATGAGCAGGCGTGCTTCAGCTTGCGCTTCAGCGGATAAAGGTACGTGAACCGCCATTTGGTCACCATCGAAGTCAGCGTTGTATGCTGTACATACGAGCGGGTGAAGACGAATTGCACGGCCTTCAACAAGTGTAGGTTCGAATGCCTGGATACCCAGTCTGTGAAGCGTAGGGGCACGGTTCAAGAGTACCGGGTGCTCTCTGATTACATCTTCAAGCACATCCCATACTTCAGGCTGAACGCGCTCTACCTTGCGCTTCGCACTCTTAATATTATGAGCAAGACCTTTAGCCACGAGCTCTTTCATCACAAACGGTTTGAAAAGCTCAAGGGCCATTTCCTTAGGAAGACCACATTGGTACATCTTAAGGTGAGGACCTACTACGATAACGGAACGGCCAGAATAGTCAACACGCTTACCAAGAAGGTTTTGACGGAAACGGCCTTGTTTCCCTTTTAGCATATGAGAAAGTGATTTTAACGGACGGTTACCCGGTCCTGTAACAGGACGGCCGCGGCGGCCGTTGTCGATTAGTGCATCAACCGCTTCCTGAAGCATACGTTTTTCATTTTGTACGATAATGTTCGGCGCACCCAAATCCAAAAGACGCTTCAAACGGTTGTTACGGTTAATCACACGGCGGTACAAGTCGTTCAAATCGGATGTTGCAAAACGTCCTCCGTCAAGCTGCACCATCGGGCGAAGCTCAGGCGGAATAACAGGAAGAACATCCAGGATCATCCAATGCGGCTCGTTTCCTGAGTGACGGAATGCTTCCAGTACTTCAAGACGTTTGATCGCACGGGTACGGCGTTGTCCTTGTGCAGTTTTCAACTCTTCTTTCAGCTGGTCGACTTCTTTTACAAGGTCGATGTCTTCAAGAAGACGGCGGATCGCTTCCGCTCCCATTTGTGCAGAAAAGCCCTGACCGTATTTTTCACGGTATGACCGGTATTCTTTTTCAGAAAGCAGCTGTTTTTTCTCCAGCGGCGTTTCACCCGTATCTGTCACCACGTAAGATGCAAAGTAAATGACTTCTTCCAGTGCTCTTGGAGACATATCGAGTACAAGACCCATACGGCTTGGTATTCCTTTGAAATACCAAATGTGCGAAACAGGTGCAGCAAGCTCGATGTGACCCATACGGTCACGTCGAACTTTAGCACGAGTTACTTCTACGCCACAGCGATCACATACAACGCCTTTATAACGGACGCGTTTGTATTTACCGCAATGACATTCCCAGTCCTTTTGGGGACCAAAGATGCGCTCACAGAACAAACCGTCCTTTTCAGGCTTTAATGTACGATAGTTGATCGTTTCTGGTTTTTTCACTTCTCCTCTTGACCAAGAACGGATCTTGTCTGGAGAAGCGAGGCCTATTTTCATATACTCAAAATTGTTTACGTCTATCAAGGAGCAAACCTCCCTTATGATATCCTGTTTTTATTCACTCACAGTGTAAGATTCAAGATTTAGATTAAGCTTTTCGTTCGCTTGATCTTCTTCATCATCAAGCTCGCGCATTTCAATTTCTTTATCGTCACCGGACATAATCTTAACGTCCATTCCGAGTGACTGGAGTTCTTTGATCAATACTTTGAATGATTCAGGAACTCCTGGTTCCGGCACGTTCTCGCCTTTGACGATCGCTTCGTATGTTTTCACACGGCCGACCACGTCATCGGACTTGACGGTAAGAATTTCCTGAAGGGTATAAGCGGCACCATATGCTTCAAGGGCCCAAACCTCCATCTCACCAAAACGCTGTCCACCAAACTGTGCTTTACCACCAAGCGGCTGCTGGGTAACAAGAGAGTATGGTCCGGTTGAACGGGCATGAAGTTTGTCATCAACCATGTGAGCCAGTTTGATCATATACATGACACCGACAGACACACGGTTGTCGAATGGAACTCCGGTTCTTCCATCATAAAGGACGGTTTTACCATCACGGGCCATTCCAGCTTCTTCAATGGTTGCCCAAACATCTTCCTCACGGGCTCCGTCAAATACCGGCGTTGCCATATGAACACCCAACTGTCTGGCAGCCATTCCCAAGTGAAGTTCGAGCACTTGCCCGATGTTCATACGGGATGGTACACCCAGTGGGTTCAACATGATATCGATTGGCGTTCCATCTGGAAGGTACGGCATATCTTCTTCCGGCATAATGCGGGAGATAACACCTTTGTTACCGTGACGGCCGGCCATTTTATCCCCTTCATGAATCTTACGCTTTTGCACGATATACGCACGTACAAGCTGATTCACACCAGGAGGCAGCTCATCGCCGTCTTCACGGTTAAATACTTTTACGTCGAGGATAATCCCGTCGCCTCCGTGAGGCACCCGAAGGGATGTATCACGGACTTCACGTGCCTTCTCACCAAAGATGGCGTGAAGAAGACGTTCTTCGGCTGTAAGCTCTGTAACCCCTTTAGGTGTTACTTTACCTACAAGAATATCTCCGTCTTTTACTTCGGCACCAACACGGATAATACCGCGGTCATCCAGATTGCGAAGAGCTTCTTCCCCAACGTTCGGAATGTCTCTTGTAATCTCTTCAGGCCCGAGTTTTGTATCACGTGCTTCAGACTCGTATTCCTCGATGTGAATGGATGTATATACATCATCTTTTACCAGACGCTCGCTCATGATAACGGCATCCTCGTAGTTGTAGCCTTCCCATGTCATGAATCCGACAAGAACGTTACGGCCAAGCGCAAGCTCTCCTTTTTCCATGGATGGTCCGTCTGCAAGGATTTCTCCTTTTACTACGCGGTCGCCTTTAGAGACGATCGGGCGCTGGTTATAGCACGTTCCCTGGTTGGAACGGATAAATTTAAGACAGTTGTAGCGGTCAAGCTGACCTTCTACTTCTTTTCCATCCACGACTTCAATTCGTCGCACCTGGACTTGTTTCGCAGTTACTTTTTCAACGATTCCCTCGTACTTGCAGATAACAGCTGCACCAGAGTCTTTTGCAGACACGTGCTCCATTCCTGTTCCGACGACCGGCGCTTCCGGAACCATCAAAGGAACCGCTTGACGCTGCATGTTCGCACCCATGAGGGCACGGTTGGAGTCATCGTTTTCAAGGAACGGGATACACGCTGTAGCAGCGGATACAACCTGCTTCGGAGAAACGTCCATGTAATCAATTCGATCACGGCGGACAATCGTGTTTTCACCGCGGAAACGGGCAATAACATCTTCGTTCAGGAACGAACCGTCATCACCAAGAAGTGAATTCGCCTGTGCAACCACATAGTTATCTTCCTCATCCGCAGTAAGGTAGTCGATTCGGCCTGTTACTTTACCAGTTTCAGGGTCGACTCGGCGGTATGGTGTTTCAATGAATCCATACTCGTTTACCTTCGCATAGCTGGAAAGGGAGTTGATCAAACCAATGTTCGGTCCCTCAGGTGTTTCAATCGGACACATACGCCCATAGTGGGAATAGTGAACGTCACGAACCTCAAATCCTGCACGCTCACGCGTAAGTCCGCCGGGTCCTAATGCGGATAGACGGCGCTTATGTGTAAGTTCTGCCAGCGGGTTGGTTTGGTCCATAAATTGAGATAGCTGAGAGCTTCCGAAGAACTCTTTGATAGCTGCGATCACAGGACGGATATTGATTAATGCCTGTGGTGTAATGGCGTTGGTATCCTGAATGGACATACGCTCACGAACCACACGCTCCATACGTGAAAGACCAATACGGAACTGGTTTTGGAGAAGTTCGCCTACAGAACGCAAGCGGCGGTTTCCAAGGTGGTCAATATCGTCGGTGTTACCCACACTGTGAAGCAGGTTGAAGAAGTAATTAATAGAAGCGATAATGTCAGAGACTGTAATGTTCTTTACAGTTTTCTCCACGTACGCATTACCAATTACTTTGATGACGCGCTCACCGTCTGGATCGTCCGGCGCATAAATGTTAATAGACTGAAGCGGAATATCCTGGTCTTCAGCTACCCCGCCTGCCGGAGTCACATGACGGAACCCAATGCCGTTTTCAAGGTACGGAAGCACCTTGTCCAGCGTACGTCGGTCGAGCAGAGTACCTGCTTCTGCAAGCACTTCTCCTGTTTCCGGATCTGCCAGGGTTTCAGCCAGCTTTTGGTTGAATAAGCGGTTTTTGATATGAAGCTTTTTGTTGATTTTATAACGGCCCACACTTGCTAGGTCATAACGCTTTGGATCAAAGAAGCGTGAGTCTAACAAACTCTTGGCATTATCAACAGTAGGCGGTTCACCGGGGCGAAGGCGCTCATAGATTTCAAGGAGTGCTTTTTCCGTACCTTCTGTATTGTCTTTGTCAAGAGTGTTTCTTAAATACTCGTCTTCGCCAAGAAGGTCGATGATTTCTTGATCAGAACCAAACCCTAACGCACGAAGCAATACGGTAATAGGTATTTTCCTAGTGCGGTCAATGCGCACATACACGATGTCCTTGGCGTCTGTTTCGAACTCAAGCCAGGCACCCCGGTTTGGTATAACAGTGGCAGTGAAACCCTTTTTACCGTTTTTATCAATCTTTTCACTGTAGTAGACACTTGGTGAACGAACAAGCTGGGAAACAATTACACGTTCAGCACCGTTGATCACAAACGTGCCTGTATCTGTCATTAACGGGAAATCTCCCATAAATACTTCTTGCTCTTTCACTTCGCCAGTCTCTTTATTAATGAGACGCACCTTTACACGAAGCGGCGCAGCATAAGTTACATCACGCTCTTTTGATTCTTCTACAGGATATTTTGGTTCACCCAGGCTATAGTCAATAAACTCTAGCACTAGATTTCCTGTAAAATCTTCAATCGGCGAAATGTCCTGGAACATTTCACGCAGTCCCTCATCAAGAAACCACTGATACGAAGCTGTTTGAATTTCGATTAAGTTCGGTAATTCAAGCACTTCGCTAATTCTTGCGTAACTTCTTCGTTGGCGGTGGCGTCCAAACTGAACTAGTTGACCTGTCAACTGATTCACCCCTCAAATCCAGCGTTTTTTCTTGTTCCTATATACTCTAACATTCTACTATCGAATGTCAGAAAGACAAAAAGAAAAAGGGTTTTCTTACAAAACCACAATTTCTATCGAGCAACAGATTATATAATTTTGTCCAAATTCTTCTCTTGATATACCTAAATTGGTTGTTATATCGAGGTTTTTTCTGCATTTGCGCACAAAGGCAGAAAATGTGAATTCATTGGCATTTTACAATAATAGCATAGACTCCAAGCTGAGTCAACACTTTTTTGCGCGTATGATAAAGTACCCTTTGCTTTTCGAGACGGTCTCCACTTCATCGAAAACACTCTCGAGTTTATCGATGGCAGAAGGAGCCCCCTGCTTCTTTTGAATCACGATCCACAGTTCTCCATTGGTTTGCAATTTCCCATAGGAATCTTCGAAAAGCTGATGGACAACCTTTTTCCCAGCGCGTATGGGCGGATTGGTGAGTATAGCCGCAAATTCCGACTCCTGAACACCGTCAAAAAGATTGCTCTTTCGTGCTTCAACATTGGTGATTCCGTTTTTCTTTGCATTCTCCCGGGTCAATTCGAGCGCCCGTTCGTTCACATCCACCATCAGGAAGCGACGGCTTTCTTCTTCTTTGGCGAGCGCCAGCCCGATCGGCCCGTACCCGCAGCCCACATCCAAACAATCTCCACTGATGGACGGGAAGACAAATTCTTCGATCAGCAGCCTGCTTCCAAAATCCACTTCTTTTTTGGAGAACACACCGGCATCCGATGTGAATTTCAATTCGCGGTCTCTCAGAACAAACGTCCAGGTTTTCGGATTGCTTTTTGCATCAGGATTTTCTGAATAATAATGGCCACTCATGTTTTTCTCCCTTTCATCCAAAGGAATTCCTGGTAACAGTATTACCCAAATGATTTCAAATAAAAAGGTCCGCCTGTTGGCGAACCCTTTTTAGATTTAAAATTACTTAACTTCTACAGAAGCACCAGCTTCTTCAAGTTTAGCTTTAACTTCTTCAGCTTCTTCTTTAGCAACGCCTTCTTTAACATTGCTTGGAGCTCCGTCAACTAGTTCTTTAGCTTCTTTAAGACCAAGTCCAGTAAGCTCACGAACTACTTTGATAACTTTGATCTTAGAAGCGCCAGCGCTTGTAAGAACTACATCAAATTCAGTTTGCTCAGCAGCAGCGTCTGCACCAGCAGCTCCGCCACCAACAGCTACAGGAGCAGCTGCAGTTACACCAAACTCTTCTTCAATTGCCTTAACTAGGTCGTTAAGTTCTAAAACTGTCATGCTTTTTAGGCTTTCAATGATTTCTTTAGACATTATAATTTCCTCCTTAGTTAGTTAAATCTGATTTGATTTAAAACGAAAGGCTTATGCGCCTTGTTCTTCTTTTTGTTCAGCAACGGCTTTAGTAACCAACGCAAAGTTGCGGATTGGCGCTTGAAGCACGCTGAGTACCATAGAAAGAAGTCCTTCGCGTGATGGAAGTACTGCAAGAGCTTTAACTTCCTCAAGTGTTGCGATACGGCCTTCAATTACACCAGCTTTGATCTCAAGAGCTTCATGATCCTTAGCAAAGTCGTTAAGGATTTTAGCCGGAGCCACTACGTCGTCATTGCTGAATGCAATCGCTGTAGGACCAACCAAATGCTCGTTAAGCTCAGATAAGCCAGTTTCGTCAGCTGCACGTCGAGTCATTGAGTTTTTGTAAACTTTAAACTCGATTCCAGCTTCACGAAGTTGTTTACGAAGCTCAGTTACTGCCGCTACTGTCAAACCGCGATAGTCAACAAGAATTGTTGATTTGCTTTCGCGCAATTGTCCAGCGATATCAGAAACCAGTTGCTTCTTAGTATCAAGAATACTGCTCATCTTTACACCTCCTGTAGAATAGTCTAGTCATCTTCACACCGTAGCCATAAGAAAAGCCTTCATGTAAGACATGAAGGCGTAGATTCAGAAATCAGCAATTAAAAATTGATTTATTCTGTGCTACACACCTCGGCAGGATAATTAAGCATAAAGCCCCCGCTGTCTACGGCATGACATAGATATTTATTTTCAACATTCCAAACTATATCAGCTTATAAAATGTTTGTCAACTATTTTTTAAGAGAAAAGTTAGACGGGTTAACTTTAATCCCAGGTCCCATTGTAGAAGAGATTGCTACGTTGCGGATATAAGTCCCCTTTGCAGCAGCAGGCTTAACTTTAATAAGCGTATCGACAATAGTTCCAAGGTTCTCGGACAACTTGCTGTCTTCGAAAGAAACTTTTCCGATCGGCACGTGAATGTTACCGGCTTTGTCAACACGGTATTCCACTTTACCAGCTTTAATATCGTTAACTGCTTTTTCAACTTCAAATGTTACTGTACCTGTTTTAGGGTTTGGCATTAAGCCTTTAGGTCCTAAAACACGTCCAAGGCGACCAACTTCAGCCATCATGTCAGGTGTTGCCACGATCACATCAAAGTCGAACCATCCTTGTTGGATTTTGTTGATGTAGTCAGTATCGCCTACGAAATCAGCTCCAGCAGCTTCTGCTTCTTTTGCTTTTTCGCCTTTAGCGAATACCAATACACGTTGAGTTTTACCAGTACCGTGTGGAAGCACGACAGCACCACGGATTTGTTGGTCCGCTTTCTTAGGGTCTACCCCAAGACGTACTGCTACTTCAACAGACTCGTCAAACTTAGCTGTTGCAGTCTTTTTAACAAGCTCAATCGCTTGTGCAGCTTCATAAGCTTTTTGGCGGTCTACTAATTTAGACGCCTCTTGGTATTTCTTACCTTTTTTAGCCATTGTAAAAATTTCCTCCCTTTTGTGGTTTAGCGGATATACCTCCCACTTAAACGGCCTCCGAGATTTTGAAGGGCCGCTGCGCCTTTTTTGCCGCGGGAATAAATGCCGGGGCTTCCAGGCTTTGTTTCATTAATAAAGGTTGCGAACCGTTACCGGTAGGATGTCTCCTTTACTCGCAACCCGTTTGACGCATCAGGATTAGTCTTCGATAACAATTCCCATGCTGCGTGCTGTACCTTCAACCATACGCATTGCAGACTCAACGTTTGCAGCGTTTAGGTCAGGCATTTTTGATTCTGCAATTTCGCGAACTTTATCACGTTTTACAGTTGCAACCTTTTTCTTGTTTGGCTCACCAGAACCAGACTCGATACCAGCAGCTACTTTAAGTAATACAGCAGCTGGAGGGGTTTTAGTAATGAATGTAAATGAACGGTCTTCGAAAACCGTGATTTCAACCGGAATGATTAAACCAGCTTGATCAGCAGTACGAGCGTTAAACTCTTTACAGAATCCCATGATGTTAACACCAGCTTGTCCTAGTGCAGGTCCAACCGGTGGTGCCGGATTTGCTTTACCAGCAGGGATCTGAAGCTTTACCATTTTAATAACCTTTTTAGCCACGCGACACACCTCCTTAAGTCCGTGATGTGGTATATGGGTGCAATACCCTCCCACTCAAAAATACGCTTCCTCCATGCTTAGGAGAAAGCAGTTGTTTAGAAATATCAAACATTAAAAAGTCTATCACTTTTCAAGCTCGATTACAAGCGTTTTTGAAATTACTTTGAAACTAGAGCTTAACAACCTGGGTGAAATCCAGTTCTACCGGCGTTTCACGGCCAAACATGTTGACATGAACCTTAAGCTTCCGCTTGGTCGGATCGATCTCTTCGATGGTACCGACAAAGTCAGCGAACGGACCTTCTTTCACTTTCACGGATTCCTTAAGCTCATAGTCCACTTCGATGCGAGGCTCTTCCATGCCCATGCCTTTAAGAATGTGCTCAACCTCT
Source organism: Fictibacillus fluitans (assembly GCF_030418125.1). GTDB lineage: Bacteria > Bacillota > Bacilli > Bacillales > Fictibacillaceae > Fictibacillus_C > Fictibacillus_C fluitans. Next base: position 42,033 of record NZ_JAUHTR010000019.1, read on the forward strand.
TCAGGCAAAAGCGGGGTCGGCTTGGAACCTGCTCCTGCAGATCCGACGAATCCTGTGACACCCGGAGTATTTCGAACCACATACCATGAGTCGTCAGTCATGACCATTTCAGTCAAAACATAACCAGGGAAAACCTTTTTCATGGCTGTTTTTGTTTTGCCGTTCTTTACTTCCGTTTCTTCTTCGACAGGAACGAGTACACGGAAGATCTTGTCCGACATCCCCATTGATTCCACGCGCTTTTCCAGGTTCGTTTTGACTTTGTTTTCATACCCTGAATACGTATGAACGACATACCAGTTTTTTTCCATATTTATCGGGACAACCCGTGTCCTTTCCCTCCTAAGCGGATATACTCTAAGCAGTGTATCCAGTTATCTTTCTATATAAACAAATTAGTCTACAATGAGTTCAACAAGCTTTGAAATGCCAAGGTCAATTACCCAGAAGAAGATCGCCATCAAAATAACAGTCGCAAGTGTAACCGTTGTATAGCGAATCAGTTCCTCGCGCTTTGGCCAGCTAACTTTCTTCATTTCCTTTTTAACGTCGGATAAAAACTTTGCAGGCGACTTTCTTGTTTTTTCTGCAATGTCAGCCATCATGTTACCCCCATTAGCTAAAAGTTAATATATGTGCAAACAGCCGGCAAGCCGGCATCTTATTTCGTTTCTTTGTGGGTAGTGTGTGCATTGCAATGACTGCAAAATTTCTTAACCTCGATGCGTTCAGGATTTGCTTCCTGATTTTTCATGGTGGTATAGTTCCGGCTGTTGCATTGCTCGCAGGCTAAAATAACTTTTTTTCGCATAAAAACACCTTCCGTGCTGTTTAGACCCACTCATCCACGATATCTATATTACTTTTACCACATTATCACAGGGCAAAAGGCTTGTCAATAAAGGTCGGAAGCCGCTCTGGCCTTTTGAACGCAAAAAGAAAAACAGGGGAGGTCCCCCTGCTTATAATGTTATTTCCCGTAATTCAAGATATCGTTCAAGTTTTCTTTTTACGCGCTGAAGCGCATTGTCTATCGACTTGACGTGCCTGTCCAGGTCAACGGATATCTCCTGATAGGATCTTCCATCCAGATAGAGCATCAGCACTTTCCGCTCGAGGTCGCTTAATATCTCGCCCATTTTCAGCTCGATATCATCGAACTCTTCCTGGTTGATGATGAGTTCCTCCGGATCGGTTACCTTTGTTCCACATATCACATCCATCAATGTCCTGTCCGATTCTTCATCATAAATCGGCTTGTCCAGCGAGACATACGAATTCAGCGGTATGTGTTTCTGCCTTGTTGCGGTCTTAATGGCCGTTATCATTTGCCGTGTGATGCACAGTTCGGCAAAAGCCTTAAAGGATGAAAGCTTGTCCTCTTTATAATCTCGAATGGCTTTATAAAGGCCAATCATGCCTTCCTGGATAATATCTTCCCGGTCAGCTCCAATTAAAAAATAGGACCTTGCTTTGGCGCGCACGAAATTCTTGTATTTGTTAATCAAAAATTCCAGCGCAGCACTGTCTCCTACATGGACATGTTCTACCAGACTTTCGTCTTCAATCTGTTCATAATCCAGAACCGTCATTTCTTTGAGGTAAATGCTCACGACAATCCCCCCGGTCAGAGCCTGAATGCAAGGCAAAATATAACAATATTATACAGCATGACAGGAAATAGCGTCAAGATTGTTTATTTTTGGCCTCTTCTCCATTTTTCGAATATTTCAGCGATTTCTTCAGACAAAGAGATACTCGAAAAGTTGCGTTCCTTGGCCGACTTTACTTTTCGGTCAATCCGCCTCTCGATATCTTCCATTTCAATTTTCAATTCCCTTGAAGACTTCCGAAGAGCTCCCTTGGCAAAAACCACCCATTGTTCGGTATAGTCTGAAGTCGCCACGAAAATCCGGGTATTCACATTCTTAAACTCTGAGGCCAGTTTTTCAATCCGTTCATCTGCCGTTTCATTCTCTTTTGTGAAAATGACTTCGACCTTAAAATTCTTCGATTTCTTTTCAATGCCGGGCACCATGTGGGCGTCAAAAACAACGATCACTCTGTAGCCGGTAAATGCCTGATATTCCGCCATTTTTTCAATGAGAATATCCCTGGCCTTCGCGAAATCCAAATCTTTCAGGGATCTCAGCTCCGGCCAGGCACCAATCACATTGTATCCGTCAACGATCAGGATATTCTCCATTATGATGATTGCGGATGGCGTTTGCGGTAAACCTCGTATAAGAGCAGACCTGCTGCCACAGATGCATTAAGAGAAGTAACCTTCCCTTCCATCGGCAGCCGTACAAGAAAGTCGCATGTATCCTTTACCAGGCGGCCCATTCCCTTGCCTTCACTTCCAATGACAAGGCCAATCGGCAAATCCAGCTTGGCTTCCCTGTAGTCTTCCTGCCCCTTCATATCAGCTCCCACAAACCACAGGCCGCGCTCCTTCAATTCCTTCATCGTTTGAACAATATTGGTTACCCGGACAACCGGGATGTATTCGATGGCTCCCGTGGACGCTTTGGCAACAGCCGCTGTAAGGCCTACCGCCCGCCGCTTGGGAATAATAACACCATGGGCACCGACCGCGTCAGCCGTTCTCATGATCGACCCAAGATTGTGGGGATCCTCGATCTCATCAAGAATGATGAAAAAAGGATCTTCACCCTTTTCTTCTGCCTTTTGAAATAAATCGTCGATCTCTGAATACTCATAGGCCGCGACGGCTGCAATAACACCCTGATGGTTTCCTCCATCACTCAGCAAATCCAGCTTTTTTTTCGGAACAACCTGAACGATCACGTTGTTTTCCCTGGCCATGTGGACGACCTGGCTTACCGGCCCTTTTTGAGAGCCTTCACCTACAAAAATTTTATTGATATCTCTGCCTGCACGGAGCACTTCCAGTACAGGATTTCTTCCGATAATAAATTCTTCGCTCATTGTTTTCCTCCCTCTTCCGCCTGTTCAACGAAAGACACTACTTTTTCAAAAATCATATCCAGCCGCTCCTGGCGGCCCAGAAGATAGTGATAGCCAATAATTGCTTCAAAGCCTGTCCCGTACCGGTACGTTTGGACATCAGTGTTCTTGGGGACTGAGCCCTGGTTTGCGTTTCTGCCCCGCATGATTACCGCGGTTTCCTCTTCGTCAAAAAAGCCCTCTTCAAGCAGCCGTATAACCACCGACGCCTGCGCTTTTGCGGAAACATATTTGGTGGCAAGGGTATGAAGCTTGTTCGGTTTTACCTGCCCTGAGTGAATGAGGTGATGCCGCACAAAATTCTCCAGCACGGCATCTCCCATATACGCAAGGGTCATTCCATTTAATTGTTTAACATCAGCATCAGTGATTTGTCTGCTCATTTACTGCCTCTTCCAGCGAACACCCTGAGGCGTATCTTCCAAAACAATATTCATGTCACGCAGCTGGTCACGAATTTCATCCGCACGAGCGAAATTCCGTTCCTTCCTTGCTGTGTTCCGCTCTTCAATCAGTGCTTCAATGTCTTCATCCAGCAGCTCTTTCTCTTCTGTCATCGTCAGGCCGAGCACACCGGCCAGCTCTTCGAAAAGACCGATGAATTTGGCAAGCACCGCTGTTGAAGTATTTTCCGACTGCAGGTAGACATTTGCCTCTCTTGCCATATCAAACAGAACGGCGATCGCATTTGCGGTATTGAAGTCATCATCCATTGCAGTGGTGAAGCTTTGTTTGAATTGCTCTATTTTTTCGTTCCATTGATCGCTGTCAGAAGCAAGATCGGCACTGACTTCCAGACGGTGCTTGAGATTTCCGTAAGCCGTCCGGATCCGGTTCAAGCTGACATGTGCGCTTTCAAGCAATTCATTACTGAAATTAATCGGGTTGCGGTAATGAACGGCCATCATGAAAAAGCGGATGACCTGCGGATCGAACTCTTTCATCATATCGTGAACAAGCACAAAGTTCCCGAGTGATTTGGACATCTTTTCGTTATTAATATTAATATACCCGTTATGCATCCAATATTTTGCCATTGGAGCTTCGTTTAATGCTTCTGACTGGGCAATTTCATTCTCGTGGTGAGGGAACGTCAAGTCCTGTCCTCCTCCATGAATATCAATGGAGTCTCCAAGGTACTTTTTCGCCATGGCCGAGCACTCAATGTGCCAGCCGGGACGGCCTTTGCCCCATGGGCTCTCCCAGGAGATTTCTCCCTCTTTTGCCGATTTCCAAAGTGCAAAATCAAGCGGATCCTTTTTGATGTCGCCTACTTCAATCCGTGCCCCGGATCGGAGATCGTCAATGGATTGATGGGAAAGCTTCCCGTATCCCTCAAATGCCCTTGTTTTAAAATACACATCGCCTTTTGCTTCATAGGCATAGCCTTTTTCAACCAGCTTGCTGATAAAATCAATAATTTCCGGCATGGTTTCGGTTACCCGCGGGTGATAGTCCGCTTCCTGTACACCAAGTGCGCAAACATCCTCATGATACGACTGGATAAAACGTTCTGCTACGGTGGGAACATCCGTGCCGAGCTCTTTTGCCGCCCTGATGAGTTTGTCGTCCACATCAGTAAAGTTGGAAATAAAATTCACATCATAGCCGCGGTATTCAAGATAACGGCGTACCGTATCAAATACGATAGCCGGACGGGCATTTCCGATATGAATGTAGTTGTAGACGGTCGGTCCGCATACATACATTTTTACTTTCCCTTCCTCAAGGGGTTTGAATACCTCTTTTTGACGGGTTAACGTATTATAAATAACTAAGCTCATCGCACTTCACTTCCCTTTCGTAAACGTTCCATATCTTCCTGCAGTCGTTCAATCTCCGCCTGCAGCTCGCGGAATTGGGCAGCCACCGGATCCGGAAGGTTGCAGTGATCCAGCTCCTGGCCGACTTTCACGCCATCCTGGACAACGACCCGCCCGGGAATCCCGACTACCGTCGAGTTCGGCGGCACATCCCGAAGCACAACCGAACCGGCCCCTATCTTAGAATGTTTCCCAATTGTGATGGATCCCAATACTTTGGCGCCCGAAGCAACCAGGGTGTGGTCTTCAAGCGTTGGATGCCGTTTTCCTTTTTCCTTACCAGTACCACCAAGTGTTACTCCTTGATACAAGGTAACATTGTTGCCGATAATACAGGTTTCCCCAATAACGACTCCCATCCCATGATCTATAAATAACCGGCGCCCGATCTGCGCCCCCGGATGAATTTCAATCCCTGTAAAAAAGCGGCTGATCTGTGAAACCACACGCGCGAGAAACAAGAAATTGTTCCTGAACAGCTTGTGAGCCACCCGGTGGGCCCACACCGCATGCACGCCCGAATACGTTAAAATGACCTCCAGCTTGCTGCGTGCCGCCGGATCATTATCAAAAACTGCCTGTATATCCTCCCTCATGCGCTTCCACATGGAAATCCCCCCCTGGTAGTTAACCATAATCCTGTTTTGGCGGGTAAATGTTCGATTTCGGCGGGTAAATCCTCCATTTTGGCCGGTAAATTCTCAATTCCCGCCGGTAAATCTTCATTTCCGCTTGTAAACCCTGCCCAGCAATGCTTGGGCATTAAAAAAAGCGCCCTGTGCGTATGCACAGAGACGCTTTTGGCGCGGTTCCACTCTGTTTAACAGCAAAAATACGAAAAACAACGAAGAAATTCGGTATTTTTGCTCTTCCCTTATACTCCGTAACGTGGAGGGCCGCTTTTATCTACTGTATGTTTCGATAAAAGGCTCCGAGGTGCACTTCAGTTTCCTTTTTCATAAACCACTTTCAGCCAGGGTGGTCCTCTCTGGTATGAAAATGAGAAACCTACTCTCCTCATCCTTGCTGTTGTTGTAATTAATTTCTTTTAATATATTACATTGCGTGCGAAATGTTAACTAATATTGCCTATAAATTTAAACGAGGCGCGATGCGGTGTGATCCAGGCGCTTCAAAATCTCTTCTTTTCCAAACAAGGAAATGGCCTGCGGAAGGTCCGGTCCGTGCGTTTGGCCTGTTGTGGCCACGCGGATCGGCATAAAGAGATTTTTACCTTTTTGCTTTGTTTCCTTTTGGGTTGCCTTAATTGCCGCCTTTACTTCCTCCGGAGAGAAATCGGTAATCGCTTCAACATGTCCTTTGAAGGAAGCAACAACTTCAGGAACGGTTTCGCCTTTCAGCACTTCAAGCGCTTCTTCTTCATACTCAATCTGTTTTTTGAAAAACACGTCAGTCTGTTCAACGATTTCGGCACCGTAGCTGAGTTTTTCCTGGTAAAGAGCCACAAGCTTGGCTGCCCATTCACGTTCCTCTGCTGACATGTCCTCTTTTAAGCGTCCCGCTTCCACCAGATGCGGAAGCGTGAGCTCCATGACCGTTTCGAGGTCTTGTTTTTTCATGTACTGGTTATTCACCCAAAGCAGCTTTTGCTTATCGAAAATAGCCGGAGCTTTAGAAAGGCGGGAAGCATCAAAAATATCGATGAACTCATCCTTCGTAAAGATTTCTTCCTCTCCAACCGGAGACCAGCCAAGCAGCGTAATGAAGTTAAACAGCGCTTCTGGAATGTAGCCAAGCTGCTCATATTGTTCAATAAACTGGATGATCGACTCGTCGCGCTTGCTGAGCTTTTTGCGGTTTTCGTTAAAAATCAGCGTCATGTGGCCAAACACCGGCGGTTCCCAGCCGAATGCTTCATAGATCATCAGCTGTTTTGGCGTGTTGGAGATATGATCATCCCCGCGCAGCACATGCGAAATCTCCATCAAGTGATCATCGACGGCTACCGCAAAGTTGTACGTTGGGATGCCATCTTTTTTCACAATGACGTAATCGCCAATCCCATTGGAGTCGAACGATACATCTCCTTTTACCATATCGGAAAAGGCATAGGTGTGATCAGCCGGCACGGCAAAGCGAACGCTCGGCTTACGTCCTTCCGCTTCAAGCGCCTTGCGCTCGCCGTCGGTCAGGTGCCGGCATTTCCCGGAGTAGTGCGGCGTTTCATTTCGTGCCACCTGCTCTTCACGGGAAGCTTCAAGTTCTTCCTCGGTGCAGTAGCATGGATAAGCAAGACCGCGGTCAAGCAGATCCTGATAATGCTCTTTATAGATGTCGAGGCGCTCCATTTGTGTGTATGGACCGTACTCTCCGCCAACATCAATGCTTTCATCCCAGTCGATGCCGAGCCATTTTAAATACGTCAGCTGGCTTTCCACGCCGCCCTGGATGTTTCGCTTCTGGTCTGTATCTTCAATACGGATGATGAGTTTGCCGTTATGATGGCGGGCAAACAAATAATTAAACAGCGCCGTTCTTGCATTCCCTATATGTAAATGTCCTGTTGGGCTTGGCGCATACCGCACCCTTACGTCGTTTGACATTTTAACGTCCACCTCGTTCATTTTTATGCTTCGTCCATTGTAACACTTTCGTCTACTTTTTTGTAATCAGGATCACTGCGTTGGCGGCAATTCCCTCACTGCGGCCTGCGAAGCCCAGCTTTTCGGTGGTCGTCGCCTTTACGTTGATCTGGTCGGTTTCCGCTCCAAAAATGCCGGCAATGACACCGCGCATCTCCTCGATGTATGGCGCCATTTTTGGCTTTTGGGCAATGATGGTGCAATCCACATTGCCAAGTTCATATCCCTTTTTCTGCACAAACTCCCAGGATTCCTGAAGAAGTTTTTTAGAATCGGCATCCTTAAAGGCCTCATCTGTATCCGGAAAGTGCTTGCCGATGTCCCCTTCTCCTGCAGCACCGAGCAACGCATCCGTCACGGCATGCAAAAGCACATCGGCATCAGAATGTCCAAGCAGGCCTTTTTCGTAAGGAATTGTGATTCCCCCGATAATCAGCGGCCGCCCTTCCACCAGCTGGTGCACATCATAGCCTTGTCCCACTCGAATCATATGTTTCTCTCTCCCTTTGTTCCAAAATGGCATTGGCAAAAATCAGATCGTGAACGGTCGTTAATTTGATATTTAAATAATCTCCCTCAACGATGGAAACCGGGTACCCTGTCTGCTCCACCAGGCTGGCGTCATCGGTGCCGAGATAGCCTGCCTCTGCCGCTTGCCGGTGGGCCTGTAAAACGACAGGCAGACGAAAAGCTTGTGGTGTTTGGACAGCCCACAAGCTCGCACGGTCTACCGTTTCCGTCACGGTTTCGCCCTTTGCTTTTTTTACCGTATCTTTTAACGGAACCGCCAGAATAGCGGCTCCTGTTTCAGTTGCTTTTACCACGAGTTCATGGATGTTGTCACGCTGGACAAAAGGACGCGCACCGTCATGGACCAACGCAAGATCCGTCTCTGCTACCGCCTTCAGTCCCGCAAATACGCTGTGCTGCCGCTCCGCTCCCCCAGGGACAACCTTGGTGACCTTTTGAAAAGAAAAGCGGTCAATCAGCTCATGAAATTGTTCCTTCTCCGCCTCGTTGACGACGAGAATAATTTCACGGCACCACGGGTCTTCCTCGAAGACAGACAGAGTATGGGCAATCAGAGGCTTTCCCTTCAGTTCGATCCATTGTTTGTTCTTGCCTGCATTCATCCTTTTCCCCTGTCCTGCTGCAGGGATTACCATACTATACTTCAACAACCTTCTCCACCACTCTAGACTGCGTACAGAGAAATAACCGCTACCCTGTATGCTTGTAGTTATAAAGCTTTTTCCAGCAGCTTCGGCTTGGCAAAAATCATCCGTCCGGCGGATGTCTGCAGCACGCTGGTCACCAAGACGTCAATGGTCTTGCCGATATAGTTTCTGCCTTCTTCGACAACGATCATGGTGCCGTCATCCAAATAGCCGACTCCCTGGTTGTGCTCCTTGCCATCTTTAATGACCTGAACGATTAATTCCTCACCTGGAAGAACGACAGGTTTTACTGCATTGGCAAGGTCATTTATGTTCAATACTAACACATTTTGAAGCTCGCAGACTTTGTTCAGGTTAAAATCATTGGTCACGACAACACCGGACAGCAGCTGGGCAAGCTTCACCAATTTGCTGTCAACCTCGCTGACCTCTTCAAAGTCTCCTTCGTATATTTCCACCTTGATGGAAAGCTCTTTTTGGATGCGGTTCAAAATATCCAGCCCGCGGCGGCCCCTGTTCCGTTTCAGGACATCGGAGGAATCGGCAATGTGCTGAAGCTCTTCAAGCACAAAGCGGGGAATAATCAGCGGACCTTCCAAAAAGCCGGTCTGGCAAATATCCGCTACCCTGCCGTCAATGATGACACTGGTATCGAGGATTTTGTATTTTCCTTTCAGCTTCTCTTCCTCAGCATCCTTTTTACGTTCTTTGCCGGCCCGGTTAATGGAAAAAAGAGCGATTAACTCATCTCGCTTTTTAAAGCCCACCTGAAACCCGAGGTACCCGAGCAAAAGGGTAAGAAAAATAGGAAGAATAGAACTGAAGACTACGACATTGATGTTATTAAGCGGAAGCTGCACAAAAAATGCTACTATAAGTCCAAAAATAAGTCCGATTGTTCCAAAGAGTACATCCGTGACCGGTGCTTTAACGACGGTTTCTTCCACCCAACGAATCAGCCCCACGATGTAATCTGTTACCCAAAAGGTAGATAAAAAGAATATAAGTGCCCCCAAAACCGCTCCCGCATAAGAAGACGTTAATTCACTGGGCAAATCACCCAGATTGAGTATACGGATCACGTCAGGGACATAGATAAAACCAAGCATGCCGCCGACAACAACAAAAAACAGCTGTACAAATCTTTTTAGCATGCACTTCACCTCCCTTAACCATTATTTACAGAAAGTCTGTTTTGAAACATGTTCATGTGAGAATTTCCATAAAATTTTCGTCATTTAAATATGCCTGTCTACAAAAAGCTGTTCCTGAATCCGTTTCAAGCCTTCCTTGATTTTTTTGGCCCGGATTTCCCCGATGCCTTCCACTTCATCCAGCTCCTTGATGGAAGCCCGGAGAATGCTGGGAAGACTGTCGAACGTGCCAATCAAATTTTCTACAATCAGGGTAGGAAGTCTCGGAATCTTTGAAAGTATTCTGTATCCGCGCGGATGAACCGTTTCCTCCTGCACGTTGGATGAAGGCGAATGCCCCAGCAGCTTAACGATGACATTCTCGTCAAACAGTTCATCGCTCGACAGCTTCTTCAGCTGCCGCAGGATATGGGCCGGATCATGCTTTCTGTCTTTTACGTAATCCTTGATCAAAAGAACCGCCTCATCTTCTATGTTAGCGACAAGTTCTTCCATCTGCATACGTATTAATCTTCCCTCTACGCCTAACTCATTAACATATTTTATGATTTCATTCTTTATTCTTAGAACCATTTCAATGCGATGAATGACCTGGGATACTTCCTGGAATGTTACCAGTTCCTCAAATTCAAGGGCACCGAGGTTGGTAACGCTCTGGTCAAAGACGACCTTGTACTTTTCAAGGGTCTGGATGGCCTGATTGGCCTTCGTTAAAATAACACCAATATCTTTCAGCGAGTAGCGGATCACGCCCTGATACAGCGTGATGACGTTCCGGCGCTGTGAAATGGATATGACAAGGTTTCCGGTCTGGCGCGCCACCCGCTCAGCCGTCCTGTGACGGATTCCCGTTTCTGTTGAAGGGATGGAGGTATCCGGTACGAGCTGTGTATTGGCATACAGGATGCGTGACGCATCCTCGCTCAAGATGATCGCTCCATCCATTTTTGCCAGCTCGTAGAGTGAAGCCGGCGAGTATTTACAGTTGATGGAGAATCCCCCGTCAACGAGCTGTGTGACTTTATCATTATAGCCGACAACGATAAGGCCGCCGGTGTTTGCACGGAGCACATTGTCTATACCCTCTCTGAGGGGCGTTCCTGGCGCAACAAGCTGCAGCATGTTGCTGATGATTGCTTCTTTTAAAATATGATCCATACGTTATCCTCCCAAAGTATGGTGCAATGTCTCTTCGACAGTAGATACACCGATAACTTTAATTCCTTTAGGGATCGTCCAGCCCCCAAGGTTTTTATCCGGAATGATGGCCCTCTCAAAGCCAAGCTTGGCTGCTTCATGGATTCGCTGGTCAATCCTCGATACCCGCCTGACCTCGCCTGTTAATCCGACTTCGCCAATGATCACATCGGTCGGACGTGTCGGCGCATCGCGAAAGCTTGAAGCGATGCTGACAGCCACGGAAAGGTCTACAGCCGGCTCATCCAGCCGTACCCCGCCTGCAACATTCAAGTAGGCGTCCTGATTTTGAAGCAGAAGTCCAACCCTTTTTTCAAGGACTGCCATCAAGAGTGAAACCCGGTTATGATCAATGCCGGTAGCCATCCTTCTTGGATTTCCAAAACTTGTAGGAGATACTAATGCCTGTATTTCTACAAGCATGGGCCTGGTTCCTTCTAATGAGGCCACAACAGTTGATCCGGCTACACCTTTGGAACGCTCCTCCAGGAATATTTCCGACGGATTGAGCACCTCTGCAAGGCCCAGCTCCTTCATTTCAAATACGCCGATTTCATTGGTTGAGCCGAAACGGTTTTTAACCGCCCGTAGAATACGGTACGTATGATGGCGCTCTCCTTCAAAGTAAAGCACAGCATCCACCATATGCTCAAGCATCCTCGGACCGGCAATCGCGCCTTCTTTTGTAACATGGCCCACGATAAAAATGGCGATGCCTTTTGTTTTGGCAATCCGCATAAAATGCGAAGTACACTCTCTTACCTGTGAGACACTTCCCGGAGCGCTTGTCACTTCGGGACGGTAAACCGTCTGGATCGAGTCAATGATGACGACCGACGGATTAATTTCGGTCACCGCTTTTTCAATAAGATCCAGGTCCGTCTCTGCCAAAACAAACAGTTCTTGGGCCGCGATGTTCAGGCGGTCCGAACGAAGCTTCGTCTGCTTGACGGATTCCTCTCCCGAAATATACAGCACCTTTTGCCCGTGATCTGCCAATTTTGCAGAAGTCTGCAGCAGAAGTGTAGACTTTCCGATACCGGGGTCGCCTCCCACCAATACGAGTGAGCCCGGTACAATGCCGCCTCCGAGTACACGGTTCAGCTCCATTGTATGTGTATTGATCCGCGGCTCCTGCTCACTTTTTACAGAAACGATGGATTGAGGCTTTTGCTGTGTGCCGGAAGCGGAAGAGGTCGATAATCCCCTGGTTGGAGTGTCTTTCTTGATGACTTCTTCCACCATGGTGTTCCATTGGTGGCAGCCCGGGCATTTCCCCATCCATTTAGGTGATTCATAACCACATTCCTGGCACATAAAAACAGATTTGCTTTTGGCCATTACGTTCTCCTCTATGTTCAACTGCCGTATTTGACAGCAAACGATTCTTTCTTTTTATCTCTATGTCTTTATTTTAGCAAACATCATACCTCTCTTTCCATTGGGGGCATTTGGAATTCTGACAAATCGGTAACAGATGGACAAAAAACCCGGAAGACATGTGTCTTCCGGGTTCTGTTAACGGCTTATGACTGTGAAGAAGCTCCGACGGTCTCTACAACAAAGTCATTATTGTCGATGTCGATTTTAACCGTGTTGCCTTTGCTGATGTTTCCTCTTAGCAGTTCCTCAGATAAGCGGTCTTCAATTTTACGCTGTAAGGCGCGGCGCAATGGACGTGCTCCATAGTCCGGATCGTAGCCTTCCTCCGTAATCTTATCCAGTGCAGCATCGGTAAGCTCGATTTCGATGCCCTGATCCCTGAGCCGCTTGATTAACGAATCTGCCATCAGTGTAACAATCTGCTTGAGATGTGTTTTCTCAAGGGAATGGAACACGATGATCTCATCGATACGGTTCAGGAACTCTGGACGGAACGCTTTTTTCAGCTCAGCCATTACTTTCGTTTTCATGTCATTGTATTGCTGGTCTTCCGTATGAACAGTGAATCCGAGTGAGCTGTTTCGCTTGAGCGTGCTCGCACCCACATTGGACGTCATGATGACGACTGTGTTGCGGAAGTCGACGGTACGGCCTTTTGAGTCGGTTAGGCGGCCATCTTCAAGCACTTGAAGCAAAATGTTGAATACCTCAGGATGCGCTTTTTCGATTTCATCAAGCAGGATAACAGAGTAAGGCTTGCGGCGGACTTTTTCAGTCAGCTGTCCGCCTTCCTCGTGTCCGACATATCCCGGAGGTGAACCAACCAATCGGGAAGTCGTGTGTTTCTCCATATATTCAGACATGTCGATGCGGATAATCGCATCTTCATCACCGAACAGGGACTCTGCCACGGCACGGGCCAATTCCGTCTTACCGACACCAGTTGGTCCAAGGAAAATGAATGAACCGATCGGACGCTTAGGATCTTTTAGTCCGGCACGCGCACGGCGGATGGCTTTTGAAATCGACTGAACGGCTTCGTGCTGCCCGATCACCCGGTTATGAAGGATTTCCTCCAATTTCAACAGACGCTCAGTTTCTTCTTCAGCCAGTTTGGAAACCGGTACTCCCGTCCAGCTGGACACCACCTGGGCGATGTCTTCCGGAGTCACTTCGGTATTTTCCTGGCCCTGCTTTTCTTTCCATACATTTTTGGTTTTCTCCAGCTCTTCGCGCAAACGCTGCTCCGTATCGCGGAGGGACGCCGCTTTTTCGAATTCCTGGCTTTGAACCGCTGCGTCTTTTTCCTTGCGCACCTCTTCAAGCTTAAGTTCAAGCTCTTTCAGGTTTGGCGGCGCTGTATACGAACGAAGTCTCACTTTGGATGCGGCCTCGTCAATCAAATCGATCGCTTTATCCGGAAGGAAGCGGTCAGAAATGTAACGGTCGGACAAGGTAACCGCTGCTTCGATGGCATCATCCGTAATGGTTACACGGTGATGGGCTTCATAGCGGTCACGAAGACCCTGGAGAATCTGTGTGCTCTCGTCTTTTGTCGGCTCATTAACCGTAATCGGCTGGAAGCGGCGTTCAAGGGCTGCATCCTTCTCAATGTATTTGCGGTACTCATCAAGCGTGGTGGCACCAATACACTGAAGTTCACCGCGTGCTAGCGCAGGCTTTAAGATGTTGGAAGCATCAATGGCGCCTTCTGCTCCGCCTGCTCCAATCAGGGTATGAAGCTCATCAATGAAAAGAATAATATTCCCGGCCTGGCGGATTTCATCCATCACTTTCTTCAGCCGGTCTTCAAATTCACCGCGGTATTTTGTTCCCGCAACCACGGTTCCCATATCCAATGTCATAACTCTTTTATCGCGAAGGGTTTCAGGTACCTCGTTGTTGATAATCTGCTGTGCAAGACCTTCGGCGATCGCCGTTTTACCTACCCCTGGCTCACCAATCAGAACCGGGTTGTTTTTCGTTCTGCGGCTCAGCACCTCAATAACCCTTTGGATTTCCTTCGCTCTGCCAATAACCGGGTCGAGGCTGCCATCCTTGGCGATGGCGGTTAAATCTCTGGCAAGACTGTCAAGCGTCGGTGTATTGGCATTGGTGGAAGCCCCTCTGTGGTTGGAGGATGCTTCATTGCTTCCGAGCAGCTGAAGAACCTGCTGGCGGGCCTTGTTGAGGCTGACGCCCAAGTTGTTCAGCACACGGGCAGCTACCCCTTCTCCCTCACGAATTAAGCCAAGAAGGATATGCTCTGTTCCCACGTATGAGTGTCCGAGCTTTCTTGCTTCATCCATTGACAGCTCAATAACCTTTTTCGCCCGTGGAGTGTAATGAATGGTTTGCACGGATTCCTGACCGCGTCCAATCAGTGTTTCCACTTCTTTTTGGATCTTCTCCGGACCGAGTCCGAGAACATGGAGCGCTTTAGCCGCAATTCCTTCTCCTTCGCGGATTAAGCCAAGCAGAATATGCTCCGTTCCAACATTATTATGGCCAAGGCGAATGGCTTCTTCCTGTGCCAGCGCAAGTACTTTTTGAGCTCGTTCTGTAAATCGACCAAACATCATAATCATTCACACTCCCATTCGGATTTTAAGCTTCTTCAAGTTCGACTCTTTCCCGGATCAGCGTGGCCCTCAGGATATCACGCTCATCGGGATTCAGCATTTCATTGGCATATTGCTGTAAAAAGCCCGGTTGTGTAAGTATCATTAATTCATTTAATATCGATCGGGAAATCCCCTGGATCACTCCCAGATCTATTCCCAGTCTTACATCGGAAAGGCACTGTGCCGCTTCCTTGGACTGGATGATCCGGCTGTTGGCCAACACGCCATATGACCTGAAGATACGGTCTTCCAATTGAATTTTCAACCCTTGCTGCAGGTTGTTTCGCGCAGCCCTTTCCTGCTGGATCAGTTGCAGGACAACGCCACGCAAATCTTCAACGATATCTTCTTCCGATTTCCCCAGTGTGATCTGATTGGAAATTTGGAATACATTTCCCTGAGCTTCTGTTCCCTCTCCGTATATTCCTCTCACCACCAGCCCCAGCTGGTTGATGGCCGGAATAATGCGGCTAATTTGTTTGGTTAGAACCAAAGCGGGAAGATGCATCATAACAGAAGCTCTAAGCCCTGTTCCGACATTGGTCGGACAGCTTGTTAGGTAGCCTCTTTCTTCATCGAACGCATAATCTACTTTTTCTTCAAGCCAGTCATCCAGTTCCCCTGCAAGCTTCAGCGCTTCTTTCAGCTGGAAGCCTGCAAACAGGCACTGAATCCGCAAATGATCTTCTTCGTTGATCATAATGCTGACGGATTCATCCGCATTCAGCATGACCGCTCCATATTTAGACTGTTCAGCAAGATGAGGACTGATAAGGTGCTTTTCTACCAATACCCTTTTTGCCAGGGGTTTTAGCTGATCCAGTGAAAGAATTTCAAACTTGCCCCAATTTCCGTACTCCTGATCCCCATTTGCTTCATGCAGTTTACGAATCACGGTTTCAGATTCTTCTCTGGAGGCAAAGTCGGGGAAATTGTAATTTTCCAGATTTCGGGCCAGTCGGATCCTGCTGCTTAACACAATATCGGAGTCAGGTCCTTCTTTCTTCATCCAGGGACTGATAGCCTCACTTATAAAATGTTCAAGTGACATGCTCTATTCCCCCTTTTCCTGATGCTTTTGCTTTTCTAAAAGCCGGATTTTATCCCGGGTTTCAGCAGCCTTTTCAAATTCCTCATTCAGGATATACTGCTGCATTGATTTCTTTAGCGATTCCAATTCCCGTTTTTCCTGGAGTCCGCTGCCAATCCGCTTTGGAATTTTGCCCTCATGCTTTGTATTTCCTCCGTGCACCCGCTTTAATATTGGATCAAGCTTGGAGTCAAATACTTCATAGCAATGACTGCATCCAAAACGGCCAATCTTGGCAAACTGCTGATATGTCATGCCGCATTTCGGGCACGCCAGAACTGATTGCTGAGAAAGTCCCGGAGAAGCTGTTCCCGATATCGCCGGATCTCCATAAAGAAGTCCGGAAAGCAGCTGATGAATAGAGAATGTATTCGACCCCGGAAGGAATTCTCCTTTTTCTTTTGCACAATGCTCACAAATATGAAATTCTGTTTTCTGGCCGTTTACAATCTTTGTAAAGTGCAAAGTGGCAGGCCGTTCATGGCATTCCTGGCAAAACATTTTATACTCCTCCCCTATTAATAAATGTGATACAACGTTATCTGGTTCTAAATTTTAACGTCCGAATCATGCCTTTTAATAATTCGGCTCTCAATTGATCACGCTCAGGAAGGTCTAACACTTGAAGAACAGTGCGGTCAATGACGCTCAGCATAATTCTCGCCTCGCGCTCGGAGATGATCTGTTCATCCAGCAGCCGCAGCACCACATTTTCGGCGCTTCCCTGTGAAATGCGGTCATTGATCAAAAGCAGCAGCTGGTCAATCAGATGGACATAATTTTCCGTTTTCACCTTAATAATGCGGATGTATCCCCCGCCTCCCCGCTTGCTTTCCACAACGAATCCTTTTTCCACGGTGAATCGTGTATTAATAACATAGTTGATTTGGGAAGGGACACACTGGAATTTTTCAGCAATATCCGTGCGCTTGATTTCAATAAATTTGTCATTCGAACCTGCGATGACCTGCTTCAAATATGCTTCAATAATGTCCGAGATATTTTTCAACCTGCTCCCCTCCCCTCTGACTTTGACTATCTTTGACTATATGTATATATTATAGTCCGTTTCCCAGGTTTTATGCAACTAATGAATACTTTCTGCCTCATTGGGGAACAAGGTATTTCTCTCACAGTATTACCCGATATTTTTCCTGTTAATCGTTCCTTTTCAGAGATTTAAAAAAGAAGCCCCTCGAAAATATCGCCGGGACTTCTTCTAAAAACCAATATGTTATTTGGAAAACATTTTTTCCGCCTGGTCCATCGCCATCTTGTTACCAAGGGCCGAATAATCAAGCCATGGCTGATCAGGGACCACATACACATGCTTGTTTTTTACCGCTTTTAACCCTTTCCAGATGGATGAGTTCTCCATTTGCTTAAAGGCGGTTTTTGATTGGTCATCCTGATTCACTACGACAAAAATCGCATCCGCATCAAAGTCAGGCAGGACCTCCTGGGAGATCACTTGATATGGCTGGTTGGCATCCACTTTTTTAACCCCATTTGCAGGAGTAAAGCCCAGATCGTCAAACAGAATCGGTCCCATCGGGCGGGCGGTACCAAACACACGAAGTTCCTTGGCGGTTACACGAATCGCCATCGCTTTGCTGTTTTTGCCTAATTCATGTTGTATTAAGCCTTTTACTTCTTTCGTTTCTTTATCATAATCTTCAACAAACTCTTTTGCCTGTTTGTCCCGATTAACAAGTTTCCCTATTTTTTTCAAGTGGTCTCTCCATGTTCCTTCATCAAGATCAAACACATGAACAGGCGCAATTTTTTTGAACTTGCCGAGATCTTTTCCACCATATTCTTCGTCCATATAAATCGCTGAAGGCTTTAAAGCAAGCAGTGCTTCCATATCAGGATCAGCAGCCGGCCCCAGTTTTTTTGTGTTTTTCAACTGATCTTTCACGTGAGGAAGAAAGTCCTTTAATCCCCCTCCGACCACCGAACCGGCAGGTGTTATGCCGAGCGCCAGGAGGTCATTGGTCAAGTGTATGGACAAGGAAGCGATTTTTTGATTCCCGTTTTTTTCTTCGCTCTTTCTTTCCTTGGGACTGGCTGGTCCACACGCGGATAATACAAGAAGCAGCACGATACTCAGGATAATTCCAAATTTCGTTTTCATTTTCAAACTCCTCAATTAAAATCTATTTTGTTCTGGCAAGCAAATACAGAAAATAGGGCGCTCCAATAGCGGCCACTACTACACCGGCAGGAATGGAATTGGGAGCGAATACCGCACGTCCAATCGTATCCGCCAGCACTAAAATCACAAGGCCAATCAGTCCCGATAAAGGAAGGAAATACTGATACATGGGTCCAACCAGCCGCCGGGCAAGATGGGGAGCAACCAATCCCAGAAAGCCAATGCTGCCTGCCACTGAAACACTCGCACAGGACAAACCTACAGCGGTACCCAGCAACAGCAGCCGCCTTTTCTGGACGGCAGCCCCCAGTCCGGTTGCGACCGAATCACCAAGAGACAGTACGTTGAGCGTCTTGGACTGCAGCCATGCATATGGACCTAAAATAAAGATCCATGGCAAAAGGGACACGACATGAATCCAGTCCCTTCCCCACACATTGCCGACCAGCCATCTTGAAGCAAACAGATAGGTATCCTCATTCAAACGAAGAGACAAAAAAAGTGTCACTGCGCCAAAACCTGCAGAAATGGCGATCCCAACCAGTATTAACCGAATAGGCATTATCCCTTTAAACTTATCATGCGCCAACAGGACAATAAAAAAAGCAGCTGCCACTCCGCCGCCAAAGGTGAACAACGGAATAAAAAGTGAGGCTTTCTCATTTAACGAATGAAAATAGGTAACATACACAATCAAGCCAAAAGCTGCTCCCGCATGCAGTCCCAAAATTCCCGGATCAGCCAGCGGGTTGCGGGACAATCCCTGGAGAATGGATCCCGATATACCTAACCCAATACCAGCGAGCATGGTAATCAAAATGCGAGGCAGCCGGTAATCAAATAAAACGGTTGTACTGGTGAAATCACCGTATCCAAAGAAGGTCTGAATGACTTTCAATGGCGGGATCGGCAATGTACCGGTATTCAAGCTGATTAATATGGCAGCGATGCTGATCAATACAAAAAGTGTGAAAACACCAGAAGCTCTCCTGGCATCAGGGGACATAGCTTTCTTCATTTATAACTCACTCCCAACTTTGCGGGCTGTATAAAGGAAGAAAGGAACCCCGATCATGGCAACCATAATACCAATGGCGAGCTCGCGGGGCGGATCAACCGTCCTTGCCCCCAAATCAGCCAGTGTTAAAAGAACCGCCCCCAGCAAAGCCGACATGGGAATGATAAGCTGGTACGTTGCCCCCACCAGTTTCCTGGCGATATGAGGAATCACCAGACCCACAAAAGCGATAGACCCAACAGAGGAAACCGAAACACCGGCTAAAACAACCGCAAGGGCCATGCCGATAACCTTAATCCGTTTCATATTCACCCCAAGATTCGCAGCAATATCATCACCCAGTGCTATAAGTGATACGGACCTTCCCAATAACATGCTACATAAAATAGCTGTTAAAAGAACCGGAACAAGAATACGCAAATATTGCCACTTGATGCCGGCTACACCCCCGGCATACCAGAAAGCGAGATCCTGGCTCAAATCAAAATAGATCGCTACACCCGAAGTCAGTGAATGCAAAAGAGCGGCAATCACGGCCCCAGATACGGTAAGCCTCAGCGGAGACAAGCCCCCGGGAGACATAGAGCCGAGCAAAAAAATAAATAAAGTGCTAAGAACAGCTCCAATAAACGAAAAAAGCATCAGGAGCGAATACGGCAGATGAGGGAAAAAGGCAAAGCACAGTGCAACGATCAGCATAGAGCCGCCATTAATCCCTAAAATGCCTGCGTCCGCCAAAGGGTTCCGTGTAATTCCCTGCATAAGTGCACCCGCCACAGCAAAAGCAGCTCCTACAACCGCTGCCCCGATCACCCGTGGAAGCCGCAGCTCATGAATAACCTGCTGGGAAGTAACCGCAGAATCATAATGAAAGACAGCTGACCAGACTGCAGCCAGCGACAGCTCTTTTGCCCCAAACGTAATGGCCAAAAACATGCATGCCGCAAGCCCCGCAAACGCCAATAAAAATAAACATACCAACATATAAACTTTTGGATTTCTTCCACGTTCTTTTGGAGAAGAAGTATTAAACATGAACTCACCCTTTGGGCCCCAAGCATCAGGGTAAACCTTATGTAACTGCCACGAGGCATTTGACATCTTTATTGATAATCATTTTCATTTAAAAACATATGAACATTA
Source organism: Fictibacillus fluitans (assembly GCF_030418125.1). Taxonomy (GTDB): domain Bacteria; phylum Bacillota; class Bacilli; order Bacillales; family Fictibacillaceae; genus Fictibacillus_C; species Fictibacillus_C fluitans. The sequence continues at coordinate 62,395 of NZ_JAUHTR010000019.1, forward strand.
TATCGATGAACAGAGGAATTATCAACACTCTCTTCGGATTAGTTAATGAAGAAAGTGAAGTGAGGAGTTTGATTTTTGATTGCGTTTTAAATAGAAAGAGGACTAATTGAAGGTTTTCAGGATGAATTTTCGGGTTTATTGGAGAGAAAAAGAACTAATTAGGGGGTTTTTGGTGTGGCTGGAGATGGCTATGCGGGCTGATTCGGTTCTTCGGGGCCTTTTTGATCTCTCTGGCGCTGCGTTAGTTGCGGTTCGACACCGTTTAGTTGCGGCAATCGCTTGTTTAGTTGCGCGTTTCCTTGATTTAGTTGCGGATCGACACGATTTAGTTGCGTAGCACCTCATTTTCAGCTTTATCCAAAACAAAAAAAGCATCCAGAAATTTAGAATTGAGAAAAAGGACAAGTTAGTGTTCTTAAGATGCGTTTTTTTGGGTTTTGCGAAGAGGAAAAGGACTAATTAGGGGTTTTTGTTGTGGCCGGTGCTGAGAATGTGGGATGATTCAGGGCTTTAGGGCACTGTTTGTCCCCCTGGCGCTGCGCTACTTGCGGTTCGACACCGTTTAGTTGCGGTACAGGCTTGAATACTTGCGGTTCGACAACGAATACTTGCGATGTTGCCTCCATTACTTGCGATTCGACACGATTTACTTGCAGATCACGTCATTTTCATCTTTCGACAAACAAAAAAAAGCACCGCTAATTTCTCAGCAGTGCTTTC
>NZ_JAUHTR010000002.1 GCF_030418125.1 Fictibacillus fluitans
GTGCTGTTTTTTTTTATGAAAATGACGTGATATGCAACTAAACTCTGTCGAACCGCAACTAAACCGGGCTCCAATTACTAGTAAATATAATTGGTAAAATATTTAGTAAAATGTTTATTGACACTTTTACTCTGTAACGTTACTATACTTGTAAGCGTTTACTAAAAAGGTTTGAGGAGGATATACATGAAAAAGAGAATGAGTCTTATCTGTTTTGTCATTGTAATGGCTCTAGTTCTTTCAGCGTGCAGTTCCAATAGTTCAGGCGGTGGTTCGAACGGGTCTTCGAAAAAAGAAGTAACCGCATGGGCATGGAACATCAATGTACCGGTGCTGAAGAAGGCTGCAGAGCTTTATGAAAAAGAACATCCCGGATTTAAGCTGAAAGTCACCGAGCTTGGAAGGGAAGATGTGTACTCCAAGCTTACAACAGGGCTGCAGGCTGGCGGAAAAGGACTTCCTGACATTGTCCTTGTGGAAGACGACCATTTTCAAGGCTACATGAATGCATTCCCAAAAGCTTTTGTAAACCTCTCGGATAAAGGCTTTGACAAAAGTAAGGACAAGTTCCCTACATATAAAGCCGACCTTCTTTCCAAAGACGGAAAAATGTATGCCTTTCCGTTTGACAGCGGTCCGACCGGCGTATTTTACCGAAAAGATTTCTTTGATAAGGCAGGCGTGAAGGCAGAAGACATTAAAACGTGGGATGACTTCATCGCAGCCGGCAAAAAGATTAAAGCCAAAGCAGGCGTTGACCTTCTAGGCCTCGACAAGAATGGCGATGACGGATTGTACCGCATGATGATGAACCAGCAAGGCGCGTTTTATTTTGATGAAAAAGGAAAATTGGATCTCACATCCAAAGAATCACAGGCTTCCATGGAAACGATCAAGAAAATGAAGGATGCCAACCTCCTGAAAAATACAGTCGGCTGGGATGCCTGGATTTCGGCGATGGCGAACGGAAAGGTAGCGACAGCACCATCCGGCGCATGGCTGACCGGGTCCATCGAGCAGCAGGCCAAGGATACAAAAGGCAAGTGGGGCGTAATGCCGTTGCCTGCAATGAAAGAAGGCGACAACCGTGCGGCCAACCTTGGAGGAAGCAACTATGTCATCACTTCTGCAAGCGGAAACCAGGACAAAGCCTACAAGTTTATGGAGTTCTTCTCCACATCAGATGATGTTCAGCTTGAAGCGATGAAAGGCGGATTATTCCCGTCCCTTTCCACGGTCTATGACAACGAAATGTTTACCAAACCTGATGAGTTCTTCAGCAACCAGACCATCTGGAAAACCTTCGCTGATGAAATGAAGGACATTCCGGCTGCCAACTATACCGGCGATTATGCGCTCACACAGGATGAAGTGGAGAAAGCGCAGTCTGAAACCCTGGGCGGCAAGGATGCGGCAAAAGCACTGAAGGAAGCGCAAGACCGGGTAGCCAACCGAATAGGCCAATAGAAAAAAACGAAAGGGTTGAATGCACGCATATTCAACCCTTTTGAATTACAAGGGGAGGTATTATGAGAAGCCAAAGAATCTTTTCTTACACGTTTTTAGCACCAGCGCTCCTGTTGTTCGCCGCATTTACGATTTATCCCGTGATCTCTTCGTTGATCCTGAGCTTTCAAAAATCAAACGGAGGCGTCTCCACCTTTATCGGGTTTGCCAACTACACCCGTTTGTTTCATGACGATATCTTCTGGAAAGCCCTGACCAATACGTTCATTATATTTATCATTCAAGTTCCACTCATGATCATTTTGGCGTTGATTCTCGCCAATCTGTTAAACCATCAGCTTTTAAAATTAAAAGGATTTTTCCGCGTTTCCTTCTTCCTGCCGGCGGTCACGTCGCTTGTGGCCTACTCGATTCTGTTCAGCATCATGCTGCAGGAAGACGGCATTATCAATAATGTGCTTGGCATGATTGGAATCGGGCCTGTCGGCTGGCTGTCCACGCCGTTCTGGGCTAAAACGTCCATCATCCTGGCGATGACGTGGCGCTGGACCGGATACAACATGGTCATTTTCCTTGCGGCTCTGCAGAACGTGCCAAATGAAATCTATGAAGCGGCATCGATCGATGGAGCGGGCAAGGTAAGACAGTTTTTCTCCATTACCATTCCAAGCTTAAAGCCGGTCATCTTGTTTGCCGGAATTCTGTCAACGATCGGAACACTGCAGTTGTTTGATGAACCGTACAACCTCACAAAGGGCGGACCTGCCGACTCTACCATGTCCCTTGGTTTGTATATCTACCAAAACGGATTTAAGTACTTTGATTTTGGCTATGCCTCGGCCATCGCCTATGTGGTCGTTGTGCTGGTAGCCATCTTGACCTTCATTCAATTTAAAGTAACAGGAGATGAGTGATATGAGCATGACCGAGCGTGCGGCATCAGGGCCGCAAGTAAGTGTTAAGCCGCGGCGCACCGTGAAAAAACGGGGAGGTGGAGTCGGTAAATACGTTCTTCTTGCTGTGTTTACCGTCGTCTCCATCTTTCCGTTCTACTGGATGCTGATCGGGGCGACGAACCATTCCAGCAAAATGTTTGCCGATACACCGACCCTTCTGCCGGGCAGTGAGTTTTGGACCAACTTCACGAACCTGAACAACTCGATCGGCATTACCCGTGTTCTGGCGAATTCACTGATCGTGTCGCTTCTTTATTTACTGTTTGCTTTAATCGTCTGCACGTGTGCAGCCTACGTGCTTGCCAAGTTTCAGTTTAAGGGACGCAATTTCATTTTCACGATGTTTTTGCTGTCCATGATGATTCCCAACCAGGCGACACTGATTCCGCTGTTTAAAATGATGTCGGATCTTAATCTGTTAAACACGTACTTTGCCCTTATTGCACCGATGCTTTGCTATCCGTTTGCCATCTTTTTAATGAGGCAAAATTTCCTGGCCTTTCCTACCGAATTGCTTGAAGCGGCACGACTGGACGGAGCCGGAGAGGTTCGGATTTTCCTAACCATTGTTCTACCGTCGATGAAACCCGCTCTGGCAGCAACGGCGATCTTTTTATTCATGACGCAGTGGAACAACTTCATGTGGCCGCTCGTTGCCACAACATCCAGTGACATGTATACGTTCCCTGTTGCCTTGTCCAGCTTGATGGGACTATCCATTATTGACTACGGACAGGTGATGACTGGTGTGACCATTGCCACAATTCCTATCATTATTGTCTTTCTTGCACTGCAAAAACACTTTATTTCCGGCATGCTCGGAAGTGCCGTGAAATAGGAGGGGTACCGATGCTAGAAACAAGAAACCAATCCTTTTACCTCAACGGAGAACCATTCAGAATTCTGTCCGGGGCGATCCATTACTTCAGGGTCGTGCCCGAGTATTGGGAAGACCGCTTGAAAAAATTAAAAGCGTGCGGGCTGAATACAGTGGAAACCTACATCCCATGGAACGTGCACGAACCGCGTAAAGGAGAGTTTGTATTTACGGGGATGGCGGATCTGGAAGGCTTTGTTACGGCCGCCCAAAAGCTGGGATTGTATGTGATTCTTCGCCCATCTCCCTACATTTGCGCGGAATGGGAGTTTGGCGGTTTGCCTGCATGGCTCCTGCAGGACAAAAATATGGAACTGCGCTGCTCCCACCCGGCCTTTTTAAAGCATGTGGAAGACTATTACGATGTACTGATTCCCAAGATTGTTCCGTATTTGATTGAAAAAGGCGGACCGGTCATCGGGCTGCAGGTTGAAAATGAATATGGCGGGTATGGTAATGACGCATCTTACCTGCTTTTTTTGAGAGATGCGATGCGTAATCGCGGAATCACAGGGATGCTCTTTACGTCTGACGGACCCGATATGCTGAAAAGCGGTTCTCTGCCGGATGTTCTGCCGACCGTGAACTTTGGCTCCAGACCTGAGGAAGGATTTGAAAAGCTAAAACAATTTCAGTCCGATGCTCCTGCCATGTGCATGGAATACTGGATCGGCTGGTTTGACCATTGGGGCGGGGAACATCATACGAGGGGAGGGGAGGACGCAGCTGAAGTACTGGACGAAATGCTTCGGGCCGGCGGCTCCATTAACTTTTATATGTTCCACGGAGGAACCAACTTTGGATTTATGAACGGAGCGAACCAGTACGAAAGCTATTCCCCGACCATTACAAGCTATGATTATGACGCCTTGCTGACAGAGTCGGGGGATTACACTGATAAATATTGGAAATGCAAGCATATCGTGGGCCGATACACCGATATCCCTGACATGGAAATTCCGGAGATTCCAAAGGTGGCTTATGGCGATGTATTGCTTAGCGATATGGGGAGTTTGTTTGACTATCTGCCAGACACTAATTCCAAAATGAACAGTGCCTATCCATTGACCATGGAGCAGGCCGGCCAGAACTACGGGTATATTTTGTATAAAACGGCTGTCGAATTTCCGGGGAAATATGAGATGGATACAAGAGGCATACATGACCGGGCATTCATTTATGTGAACGGGGAACATCAGCATACGATCTATAGAAATGATGAAAAGCAAACGGTGACTCTGTCATTCTCCCAGTCGGTGAACACGCTGGAAATACTGGTAGAGAACATGGGGCGCGTGAATTACGGCAATAACCTGAAGGATCCAAAAGGGATTACACAGGGGATTTGGCTTAACAATCAGTACATTTATAATTGGGAAATTACCAGCTTCGAACCTGAAATGTTCCTTGGTAATACTAAGGAGTATAAAGGAATGCCGGATGAGCGGTATCCAAGGGTTTTTAAAGGAACATTCACAGCCGATACGGTCGGCGATACGTTTGTATCGCTTTCTGAATGGACAAAGGGCAATGTGTTTGTGAACGGTTTTAATCTGGGAAGGTATTGGTCAGAAGGTCCTCAGGAAACGCTCTACCTTCCAGGGCCGCTTTTGAAGAATGGAGAAAATGAAATCGTTGTGCTTGAACTGGAAGGAAACGAAGGAGCAACCATTACCCTGCTCGACAAACCGCAGCTCGGTTAATACATAAATAAGGGAGGGATTACATCACATGTATTTAGGCGTTGATTACTACCCGGAGCATTGGGATCACAGCATGATCGACAGCGACTTATCACGGATGAAGGAAATGGGTGCCAATATGATCCGCATTGGCGAGTTTGCCTGGCACCTTATGGAGAAATCGGATGGTGAGTTTGATTTCCATTTCTTTGATTATGTCCTAAACAAAGCCAGGCAATATGGTATGATGGTGATGTTTGGAACGCCGACGGCCACCTTTCCTGCCTGGCTTGGCAGGAAGCATCCCGACATTTTTATCGTGGATGAAAACGGACAAAAAATGGCGTTCGGAGGAAGACGGCAGTATTGCTACAATTCGCCGGAATACCGCAAGTACTCGCTTCGCATTGCGGAAAAGCTTGTTTTTCATTATCGGGAAGAAGAAGCTATTGTTTCATGGCAGGTGGATAACGAACTCGGCCATGAAGGCAGCGACATGTGCTACTGCGGTGAATGCCATAAAGGTTTCACGAATTACCTTGAGAACAGCTATGAAAGCATAGATGAACTAAATGAAAAATGGGGAACTATTTTTTGGGGTCAAACGTATAACTCCTTTGACGAAGTGCCGCTTCCTACGAAAACGATTACGGTCCATAATCCAAGCCTTCTGCTGGATTGGGCGCGGTTTCGTTCGAAGTCGCTCGCAGACTTTGCGCACGCCCATATCGAGCTTGTAAAGGAGCGAAAAGGCAGCCATCAAACGGTGACAACCAACCTGCCCGGCGGCTTTTTCCAAAAGTGGTTTGACCACAACGAATTTTCGCGTTCGCTGGATTTTGTTTCTTATGATAACTATCCGGTTTGGGGCGGCATGAAGGAGCCTGTTACGCCGGCTTTCCTTTCCATGTCCCTCGACTATGTCCGGGGATTGAAAAAAGAGAACTTCTGGATTGTGGAACAGCTTATGGGAGCGCAGGGCCATGATGTGATCGGTTATCTGCCGCGCCCAAACCAGGCTAAAGCCTGGTCGTATCATGCATTCGCCCATGGCTGCACCAACATGCTGTACTTTCGATGGAGAGGCATGACGCGCGGAGCGGAGCAGAACTGCTACGGCATTTTGGACGGCAACAACCAAAAAACAAGAAAGTTTCATGAAGTGAAGTCGTTTTTTAATGATATTCAAAAGTATGAAGATATTTTAAATACACCATACCAGGCTGAGGTTGCCGTCCTGTATGACTTCGACAACATCTGGTCGTGGAGGTCCCAGCGGGAGAATCCGCAATTCGATTTCACGTCAGAGCTGATGAGGCTGTACACCCCGTTCCATCGCCTGAACGCAGGGATTGATGTCATCCGGTATGACCTCGATTTTTCCCAGTACAAAGTGGTTGTTGTGCCGGTAATGAAGGTCATTGACGAAGAACTGGCAGCCCGTTTGGAAGACTTCGCGAAAAAAGGTGGAACGGTCATCATGTCCTATCGCGCAGGCGTGCGGGACAAAACCAACAACCTTCGCTTTGGCGAGATGATTCCCGGGCCGTTATCCAGTCTGCTTGGCATTGAGGTCCATGAAGCCGAATCGCTGCATGAAGGACAATCAGCATCTCTTTTGTTCAGCGGAAAGGAATACAGCTGCACGCATTGGCGCGATATGGTTCACCCGACAGACGCCATGAGCCTTGCGAGCTATTCCGATTCTTTTTATAACGAATACAGCGCAGTGACGGTGAATTCGTTCGGTAAAGGAAAAGCCTACTATATTGGGGCTGGTGTGGAGGAAGATTTGTTAAACGTACTAGTCTCGGAGATTGCTGGAGATGTTAACCTAAACGTTTTGGAAACCAATCCGGGCGTGGAAGTGGTGCGAAGAACGTCAGAAGAGCAAGAGTACGCGATTGTCATCAACCACAACGGCACCGCAGAAGAATTTAATGGGGAATCAATTGAACCCTATGGATGCTCCTTCTATCATTATCGTGAAGAAGGAGTCTGGACGAAAATTGAAGCAACGGAACGCTCGCAGGAAGCTGCGCATCTTTAGCTGACAGGCTGCCAGCACCCTGAAAACCGCGCGTTTCTGAATGGAGAGAAAGAGTGATAGAGAATGGCAACGATTAAAGACATTGCAGAACAAGCGGGCGTCTCCCAGGCGACGGTTTCCCGGGTGCTGAATTATGATCCTTCCCTGTCGGTGAGTGATGAGACGAAACGCAGGGTGTTTGAAGCGGCAGAAGCTCTTTCCTATAAAAAGGGCCAGAGCCGGAAAATGAACGGTGCCAAGATTGCCATCTTAAGCTGGTACAACGAAAAGGAAGAGCTGGACGATTTGTATTACATGTCCATCCGGATCGGCGTGGAAAACGAGTGTCAGACCAACGGCATGCAGTGCATCAAATATACGTACAACAGCAACAGCCTGACCCGCATGCAGAATGAGGATATTCAGGGCATGGTGGCGATCGGCAAATACAGCAGTGAACAGGTCAAAAAGCTGCAGCAAATTACCAGTCATATTGTTTTTGTCGATTCATCACCAAATGAAGAGGTCTTCGATGCGGTCGTGGTAGATTTAAAAAAAGCGACAGAGAAGGTGCTGAAGCATTTGATGGAGAAAGGCCATGAGCGGATCGGCTATTTGGGCGGATTTGAAAGTCTGGTCTACGATACCGCACAGACCGAAGACCTTCGGGACCGGGCCTTCAAGGATTATATGGAAGCTGCCGGCATGCTGGATGAACGGTACATCTACCTTAGTTCATTTACCGTGGATGAAGGCTATGCGCTCATGAAAAAGGCCATCGCCGAGCATGGAGATGAGCTGCCGACTGCCTTTTTTGTGGGGAACGATCCAATGGCCATCGGCTGCCTGAAGGCTCTTCACGAGAACGGCATCTCCGTGCCCGCACGTGTGAACCTGATCAGCATCAACGACATCAGTGTTTCCAAGTTTGTGTACCCGTCGCTCAGCACGGTGAAGATCCACACCGAGCTCATGGGAGAAACCGCCGTCGGTCTTCTGCTTGAGCAGGTGGCCGGGCGGAAAGTACCGAAGAAGATTTATGTGGGCACCGAGCTGATCATTCGGGAGAGCAGTTTTTAAGTTTGGGCTTCGGAATGATTGTGTCGAAATTAGTCGAAACCTACTAGGGGTAAACGGTTTGAAAATAAAAGGTGGGTTTTTGAACATGAATTCGGGTTTTTAAAAATAAATCGCCTTTTTTGAAAATAAAATCGCATAATTTGAAAATAAAATCGCGCAGACAGCTTATCCCCACCTAAAAAACCGCGCCGGAACCCAATTCCGGTGCGGTTTTCATCGTTTTATCTGAAATAATACTGATCCTGGAGGCTGATCCACCAGTGGCCGTCCGATTTTTCGGTAAAAAGGACAAGATATCGTCCTTTTATATACGATAATGAATCCTTCGTCTCTTTCGCCGGCTTACTTTTCATCGCTTTTTTAATATCTTCTCGGGAGCTGTCGTACTGCACCTGCATTCGGTTGATTACTCGGCTCATCCCGGAAGAAATGATGATCTGGTAGCCGCCATCCTTATAATAATAGTCGGTCCGCTTCTCATAATCTTTCACTTTCAGCGGCTTGCCATAAACGCTGTTGATGATCGTACGTTCCATCGGACCGCCAAGATAGTACTCCCTGACACCATTGATCATTCCGTCCTCAAATTGGCTGATTGTGTCATCATCCAGATCCACAATTGGCGTTTTTTGTTCCGTCGCCACAGCTTCATGTGCAGCGGCTATTTTCTCTTTTCGGTCAAAGTCCTCCGAAAACTTATGAACGGCAAAGAAACAAAAGCCCACAGCCACAGCAACGATAATGGCAGAAGCGGGATGAAAGTGCTTCTTTCTTCGCCACTGCAAATCTTCAATGGCCCTCTTCAGTCCCTCGAGCATAAGATTCACGCCAAAAATGGATACAGCGAAAAACAGGACAGGAATGACGAGAAGGTACGGACGAAGCATCATTTGCCGGTAATAGGAACCGATGAGGCCGGACCACTCATTGGACATGGACTTCGGTAAAAAATCTCCGCCAAAGACCGTGTATTCTTCACGAACGGTGCCGCCAAAGAAAATTTCGAGCAGCCCGAGGTGTGCAAACAGAATAAGGACATACATGATTTGCTGAATATAGATGAACCACAATTTCGGCAGCATATGCGGGAGGATGTGCCTGGTAAACACATGAAAGCGGCTGCCCCCGAGCACTTTTGCGCTGGTTACAAACTCACGGTACGAAATCAGCTCCATTTCCGAGCCGATCATGACAGACACCGCTGGGACGGCAACAAGCGTTAATATCAGTATGTAAAAGGTGCCTTTTTCCCAGAACGTCAGTCCCTCTGAGAGAATAACCGTAAACAGAATAAAATAGCAGAGCAGCGCAACCGGTATGTAATGGGTGGAATCCACAAGCCCTTTGATCCACTCCTTCAACTTTTGATTCATGATGAAAAACAAATAACCGCCAACAAAGGATAGGAGAAGACGGGCCAGGCTGATGAAAAAGGCAAGTCCGAGCGTATACTTGGCACCTGACGCGATTTTATAAAGCAGTTCATATCCAAACTGGTCCGTGCCAAACCAGAAACGGGAAGAGGGCTCGAATGGCGCGCGTTTAAGAGCGTTGAATCCGTCCTTGGCATAGAGGACCTGGGTTTGCAGGATCTTGTTGTCAAACGCATAATTATGGATCAGGCTTATGACCAGAATGGAGCCGATAATGCAGAACCCTGCCACAAAGAGCGGCTGTGCCCCAACATATTGCAGCGGCCGGATGATTCGAACAAACACATGTTTCAGCATTCGCCATAACGGCTCCAGGTTCAGGCCCGATTGTGCCGCTGCGGTCGCTGCGGCCTCACTTTGCAGGGCCCACCGGCTGGTAAACCATGATCCGAGAGTGAAAAATGCATACATCGGAAGGAAAACGAGCAGGGAGGCGACGGTGAAAATGGACGGATCTCCGTGCTGGTATACAAAATTGGTAATTCCGCGAATGTTGAACAAAATTTCAATGACAAGCAAATTTGAAAGCATGAACCATAGAATCATTTTAGACTGATGAAAAAAGTGAATGAGCGTATTCGGCATGATGTGGTGAATCAGGATATAGAGCCGCGATAGCCCTTTGCTCCTTGCATTTTCGATGTAAGGTTCTTCCCACTCTTCCTCCATATGAAACAGCAGAATGCGCAGGGAAAGGATGGTGGGCATCACGCTTAAACAGAGAATCGGGAGCGTGTACGGCTGTGAATCGCCATAAGCGACTACATCAAAAAGAAGCACATTGGTTTTTTTATAAATCCAGATAATCAAAAACTGGATCAGCACCGTAATTAAAATATCTGGAAAGGATTCAAACAGAAACAGAACCGACTTTGCTCCCCGGTACAATGATTTTGGAAGCAGGGAAATCAGGATGCTGAGCACGATCGCTGCGAAAAGGGCCAAAAAAAGTGCGGCAAACAGCACCGTCATGGAATAGAGGTAAGGCTCCCACAGATCAGGAAAAAGGCCTCGCCGGGCAGCCTCTGATGAATAGGTAAGATCTCCCGGATGAGCCAGCTGACCCAGTAAAGCTTTCAATCCATCCGTATACTTGCTGAATTCAAAAGACGTTCCGTTAAAGGCAAACGGAATGGCCCCCATCAGCACAATGCCAATGATGGATGTAACAAATGTGATGAATATGCGTTTTATCAACATAAGATGAAATAAATCCCCCGTTCAAAAAGGTATATAAGGACACAGTGTATGAGTACCTCTCCCTACAATATGTTCCATTAATTTACACTAATCTCCTTCTTTTGACGCGGGAGTTTTTACGTAAACAATTAATTGGTTTGGCGTATTGTCGAAAACTTACAACCTATTACCTGTAAGAATTGCTACAATTAGCCACTATTTATCTCAATATCTTGTGATAATCTAATAGTGAGTATATACATACAGAAATATGGGGGGATTTTACATTGTCTAGTGAAAAAGAAGCATTGCTTTTCCGATTACAGCAGATGGAGGAGAAGGAACGTTTTTTCATGAAAGAGCTTCAAAAGGAGAGAAATGAAATATATGACCGGCTGCGGGAGATCGACAGCCAGCCAAGCCTTTCCTCATTGAGTGCGTATAAAGAACCGGTGAAGGTGAGGGAAGAAGCTGCAGCTGCTGTAGACCCAGGAGTACTGGAGGAGGAAGCGCCGGCCGCAGTTCCTGAAAAAGAAGAGGTGGTGGAGTCTTTACCCTCAGCAGGCAGCAGTTCTGCTGCAGCTGCTCCAAGACCAAAGGTTTCAAACGTCCAGGCCGTAAGAGATGTTCTGAAAGGCAGCCGCAAGAGTCTGACCATTTCAGAAATCAGACATGAACTGGACAAGCAATTCGGCCTGGCGCCAGCCAACCTGACGACCATCCTTTACAAGCTGAAAAAAGAAACAGATGCCATCACAAGCCCGGGCAGAGGTATGTACTTTTATCAGGAACCTGTAAACAAAGGATCCGAAGAGCTTCAAGAGGAAGAATAGGAATGACGAGGGAAACCCCATGCTGACAGGTGCTGCATGGGGTTTCATCTTTTCTGAAAATGATGTGTTTGGTGAGTAATGAGTTAAAAACGGTGAGTAAAATTTGAATTTCCGAGAGTAAAGTCTTTAAAACGGCGAGTAAGCAAGGTATTTCCGGGAGTAAGCACAGGAAAACGGTGAGTAATCGTCAAAGTCTCCTGCCGGCAAACAAAAAAAGCCGCCCGGGAGGACAGCTTTCTTCGTGTTCTATGAAGAAATCTCCAATTGTTCCTTCAGCATGGTGTGGATGCGGGTGCGTTCTTCGTCAGGGACGATCAGGTAATAGATGCCGTTGATCATTTGGCCGTTTCCTTTGACCTCTACGCTTTCCACGTTGTTGCGGGCACCTTTGTATTTGGACTGGATGTCTTTCATTTCATCAAAGGTCATGTTTGTTTTCACGTTGGATCCGATCACGTTCAAGATGTCGCCCATTTTTGTTACGGAAGAAACCTGGGCTCCTTCGTTCACAATTGCTGAGATGACCTGGCGCTGGCGCTCGTTACGGCCAAAGTCGCCCTGGGGGTCTTCTTTTCTCATACGGGTGTAGGCCAATGCTTCTTTACCGCTCAGCTTCAATTCACCTTTCGGAAAGTTAAAGCCATCGTATTTAAACGCGAGACGCTGGTTGTTGACGGTCACACCGCCAAGCGCATCCACCAGACCCTGGAAGCTTTCCATGTTAACTTTTACATAATAGTCGACCGGAACATCAAGAAAGTTTTCCACCGTCTTGATGGCCATCTTTTCTCCGCCAAACGCGTACGCGTGGTTAATCTTGTCTTCTGTCCCTTTTCCAACCATCTCGGTGCGCGTGTCACGCGGAATGCTGGTCATTACCATTTTGTTTGTTTTCGGATTGACGGTAACCAAAATCAATGTGTCGGAGCGGCCGCGGTCGCCCTGCCGTTCGTCGACCCCGAGAATCAGGATGGAAAGCGGGTCGCCTTCTCCTGGTGCCAGTTTGCCGCTTCGCTTGTCTGAACCACTCCAAGCAGAACCTTCGTGCATTTTGTTGGCTGTGCTTTTAACAGAACCATAGACATAGTAAATTCCGCCTGCGGCTATCAGCACAATTACCCCTATAACGATCATCGCAATCTTGAAACCAGAGCGCTTCTTCTTGCGCTTTCCTGAACGAGTGTCCATTTTATCAACCTCTTCTTTATTAGTAACAGCTAAAATTCCTGGCATAGTAATATCGGATTAAATGCAATTTCTTTTATAATATAACAGAAAATTACAAGTTTGCTAGAGAATATTTAAAGATTGGTACAGCAAAAATTTTATTTGCACACGAAAAAAGCCGACTCTCACTATGAGAATCGGCTTAGGTATAAATAATTATTTAGCGAAAATATGATTGCCGATGCGTGTAACACTTTGACGTGTGAAAATCCACTGGTTGGTTGCGGTATTAGGATTATAGTAGAAAACAGAACCATATGTAGGATCCCAGCCTTTTAAAGCATCAACGACTGCACGATAGGAATCGCTGCCGGGAGACAGATTGTATTGGCCGTCATGAACGGCGGTAAAGGCGTTTGTCTGGTTGACCACACTGTAGGCGTCCTTTGGAAAACGGCGGTCTCCCAAGCGGTTCAGGATCACGGCAGCAACAGCGACTTTTCCAATATAAGATTCTCCGCGTGCTTCTCCGTTGACCACCCTTGCCATAATGTCCAGATCATTTAATTTTCTCAATGTTTTAGGGCCGGCTACACCATCAGGAACAAGACCGGCAGCCTGTTGGAAGTTTGCCACGGAGTTTTTGGTAAGAGGACCAAAATATCCGGTTACCGGGCCATTAAAATAGCCGGCATTTTTCATAGTGTGCTGCAGGGCGGTTACTTCACGGCCGGAACTTCCTTTTCCCAGCATTTGAGCGTACGACAAGCTTGGTGCGGCTACTAGTGCGAACCCAATGACGACTAAAACTGCAATTCTTTTTACAATTTTCATCAATCTACTTCACCTCTCGCTATTTTTTTACGCTACCGTTTCACAGTAACAGACAAATTATACTATAAAATCCAACTTTAGGTTTATTTTGGAATGAGCAGGAAGTACTTTTTTTCTTTTTATCCAGGGACCCAGGCACTATTTACCACGACAACGGAGGCAGGAAATGGTAATCATTACTTTTTTGCTGTAGGCTTAATTGCAAAGAACGATTAAATGATAAAAAGCAGGTGATTAAATGGTTCATCCTATTCGTTTTAGTATCATTGGCGGAGGGAGTTTTCGGGCACTGTACTATTTGCGGATCGCCCGGATGCTTCCACAGAAATTTCACATTGCCGGAATGGTTGTACGGGATGAAACAAAAGGGCGGGAGCTGGAGGAGCGGTGGAACGTAAGAACCTACCGTAACCTTGAGCAGCTTCTGCAAAGTGAACATCCTGATTTTGTGGTTACATCGGTTACCGGCAGTGTAAACGCCAGGTATGTATTGGAACTTGGAGATATGGATATCCCCGTTTTAACTGAGACTCCGCCTGGCAGCACGCTTCAGGAGCTGTATACGCTTCACGATGAACTGACATTGAAAAAGAAAAAAATCCAGGTCGCCGAGCAATATCATCTGCATCCACTCCATGCGGCACGTCTTTCCCTCATTCAGTCGGGAATGCTGGGCAAGGTAACAGAGACAACTGTATCCATTTCCCATTTTTATCACGGTGTAAGCCTGATTCGTAAAATGCTTGGGATTACGTTTGAAGATGCAGAGATTACCGCAAAGCGATTTACCACCTCCATCCTGGCCGGACCTGGACGGGAAGGTCCTCCAAAAGAGGAGAAACTGATTACAGCCGAACGCGATCTCGCCTGGCTTCAGTTTGGTGAAAAACTGGGTATCTATGATTTTACGAAAGACCAGCACCGCTCATGGATCCGTTCCAATCATCTGTCAGTGAGAGGAACAAAGGGTGAGCTCTTTGACGAGCGCATCAGTGTTCTCACAGACTATCAGACACCGCTTCCTCTCACGTTCCAGCGGGTCAACAAGGGTGAACAGGAAAATCAGGAAGGATATTATCTCGATGGAATCCTTGCGGGTGAGCGCTGGGTCTATAAAAACCCGTTTTCGCCCGCCAGGCTGTATGACGATGAGATCGCCATTGCCACCTGTTTGCAAAAGATGGCGGACTACGTTACAGGCGGACCGAATTTTTACAGTCTGCAGGAAGCCTCACAAGATCATTATCTGGGTCTCATGATCCAGGAGGCCATTGAGACGGGCCAAACGGTGATGACGTCCAAACAGCCATGGAGTGAAGAATGATCACCTCATGTAAGAAGCCAGGCCGCTTAAATGGCCTGGCTGTTCTTTACTTCAATACTCCTTTTAGTTCACTGACTACGGCCGATGGCTCCTTGCCGGTTATGGCCGCAACCAAATTCTCAGCGGCAAGCATGGCCATATCAAACCTCGTCAGGTAGGTGGCTGATCCGATATGAGGAAGAGTCACCACATTCGGCAGCTTCAGCAGCGGGTTGGTTGGCGATACCGGTTCCTGGTCGAAGACGTCGAGGCCGGCGGCAAGAATTTCCCCGTTTTGAAGGGCTTCTGTCAGTGCCTGTTCGTCCACCGTCTGTCCGCGCGATGTGTTAATAAAAATGGCCGACTTTTTCATTTGGGAAAATTGCTCACGGCCCATCAGATGCTTCGTTTCCTCAGTAAACGGAACCATCAGCAGCACAAAATCCGATTTCTGCAGCAGCTCTTCCTGTGAAACATAGGACGCATCCAGTTCCTTTTCTGTTTTTGGCTTTCGGTGGCGGTTGTGATACAAAATGTCCATGTTGAACCCAAATTTTGCGCGGCGGCCGATCGCCTCCCCAATTCTTCCCATGCCGATGATGCCCAGTGTTTTGCCGTGGACGTCCACCCCAAACAGCGGCTCATCACCTTTTTTCTCCCATTTTCCTTCCTTCACGAGCTTGTCGAGTTCAGGCACACGGCGGGCGGCAGACAGCATGAGTGCGAGGGCAAGGTCAGCCACGGTCTCGTTCAGCACGTCCGGTGTGTTGGTACCGATGATGTTTCTTCGCTTCATGGCATCGGTATCAAAATTGTTGTAGCCGACGGAGATGTTGCTCACCACTTTTAAATGGGGAGCATGATCTAAGAGCTCATCATTAATCTTTTCCCCGGTAATCAGCAGTCCCTCTGCTTCTCCCAGCTTTGTCAGCAGCTCGCTCCGGGTGATCGGCTCCGAGCTTTCCCATTTATCGTAGAAGCAGTGCTCGGCAATATAGTTTTCTACTTCTTCTGGTACAGGTTTTGCCAGGTAAACATACGGTTTCAATGGTGTTCCTCCTTTTTAGTTTTCAATCGGTTTGTTCACGATGAACCAGTAGCACAAGGCCGCACAGCCCGCAATTACGCCTCCGGAAATAAAGGCAAGGGAGTAGGAGCCGGTCTTGTCGACGATCAGGCCAGCGATGACAGGAGAAAATGCGCCGCCAAAATATCCGCCGAAGTTTTGAATAGATCCGACAGAAGCGACCATGGACGGCGGGGCAATGTCCCCGGCAAGTGCCCAGGCACTGCCAGTCATCGCTGAAATAAAGCAAAGTGCAAGAGTAAGCAAGGCGATGGTCATGGCAAGGCTCTCCACGAACGGAACAGCACACACGACGACAGCAGCACAAATGGCACTGATACTGATGGCGATGCGCTTTGCCTTGATCGGAGTGGTCATTTCTTTATCTACCATCTTTTTCGTCAGGTAGCCTCCGAAAATGTTGCCGAAGATGCCGCCAACCCAAGGAATACCCGCATAGATTCCCAGTTCTTTTAGTGTAACACCATGAACATCTGTCAGGAACAAGGGAAGGAAGACAAGGAAGATGTTCCAGATCCAGATGGTGCAGAAAAAGCCGAGAATCATGCCCCACACACTCCGGTATTTGAAAAGCTCTCTCCATTTGATTTTGGAGGTTTGGAGGCTTTGTTCAGAACCAGCCCCATCCGTCCGGATATAGTCAAGTTCCTGCTTGGTCAGCTTGCGGCTTTGCTCAGGATTTTTATAAAAGATGTAGAACCCGATGGCGAAGATGATGCCCAGCACACCGGTGATGTAAAAGAGGGCTCTCCAGCCAAACGTAACCATGATGAAGACGAGCAAAGGAGGAGCAATGGCAGGGCCCCATTTGGAGGAAGAGTCCCAAATCCCTGTTGCCAGTCCGCGTTCCTTTTTCGGAAACCAATAAGACGTAATCTTTGCCATCGTCGGAAAGCACGGCGCTTCACCGACACCGAGCAAAAGACGTGCGAAAATAAACGAACCCATCTTGGATACGGCGCCTGTCAGCATCGTCGCGCCGCTCCACCAAATCAGCGCAAGCGTATACACTTTTTTCGTTCCGAACCGGTCGATCAGCCAGCCGGCCGGAAGCTGCATGAGGGCATAACTCCACGAAAAAACAGTACCCAGAAGTCCGATTTCCGTCGCAGTCAGCCCCAGCTCTTTCATCATTTGCGGGGCAGCGATTGAAAGGTTTGCGCGGTCCAGATAGTTAATAATTCCCCCAATTAACAGCCAGATAACGACCGTCCAACGAAACTTCTTTGCCAGATTGGCGGTCCTTACCGGCTTTGTTTGCAGATTTGCATCCATAGCCATACCTATCCCTCCTAGAATTATTTATTAAAACGCCTTAATTGGCAGCGCTTTCAAACCATGAAAAGCAAAGGTATTCTTCTGTCAGGACAAGGATGCACATCCTCAAAAGTTTTATAATGTAAAACTAAGTTTTTATACAATAACAAAAAAACAGATAATTCTGTCGATAATCTTATTATGGTCATAAAAGTTTGTCAATCCTTCTGGAAAGAATGGGCAGAAAGACCCGGATTCCTTTAACTCTCAGGATGAAGCCTTTTATACTCTTTAATGATTTCGTCGTACAGCTCTTCAACAGGCTGGGAGCTATCAAGCTTAAGAACAGGGCTTTTTGAAATTTTCATTAGATAAGAATGCTGGGCAAATGTGCCTGCATCGCTTTTATTTTTCGCAGTGTAATAGGTTTTGCACCATTCTAAAAAGTCGTTTGTAAATTCTCCATTTTCATCCTTCCACCAGGGTTTATTTTGGTTTTTCCGTTGGCGCTCTCTATCTCGTAACCGCTTCAATCGAATGGTTTCATCCAGTGAAAGGAAAACCAGGAGCTCCCGGTCGCCAAATCCATTGGGATACCATAAATCAATAGAACCCGAGACCGCATAACTGCTGAAAGTCTCTATGTCTGTCTGATACATTTCAATACGCTTTTCAATCGGGTTGTTTTCGGTAAAGGTATCATCTTTCCATAGGTATTGATCTGTATCAATCCACTTTATCTTTTCTTTTTCACTGATGTATTTGGCCAGCGTGCTTTTTCCGGTCCCCGACCCGCCGATGATTTGTATTTTCACTGACGTCACCTCTTGTTTTTTAAATTAATTTTACGAGATAAGAGATGTTAACTCAACCCGGTAAGCCGGCTGTATTTTTATGAAAATGACGTGATATGCAAGTATTTTTTGTCGAAGAGCAAGTAACAATGGTTGCATCGCAAGTATTTGTTGTCGAACCGCAAGTATTCAAGCCCATACCGCAACTAAATCGTGTCGAACCGCAAGTAAACGATATTCACAGCCCCAAATCTAATCATAATTTCTCTTTGACTTTTATAAAAAGAATAATTATACTGTGTGTAACCGGTTACACAAGAGAAACCGCTTATTTATTTCAACAACATGTAACCGGTTACACATAATTACGGGGTGTTCAGTATGGCAACCATCAGAGATGTCGCCAAACAAGCGGGTGTTTCCGTGGCGACGGTATCCAGGGTGCTTAACAGCAATGGATACGTAAACAATGAAACGAAGAAAAAGGTAGACGAAGCGATCCGGCAGTTGAATTACAAGCCGAATGCGGTTGCCAGGAGCCTTTATAAAAAAACATCAAAAACGATCGGACTCATCGTGCCGGATATTGGGAACCCCTTTTTCCCCGAACTGGCAAGAGCGGTGGAGGATACGGCTCACAAAAAGGGCTACAACGTGGTCTTTTGCAACACAGACGAAAATGTGGAGAAGGAAGAGCACTATCTCGAGGTTCTGCTGCAAAAGTATGTGGACGGTGTAATCATTGCCTCCAACACACTGACCGCCCAAAAAGTGAAAGAGTTGAATATACCGGTTGTCAGCATCGACCGTAAGATTACAGCGGAAATTCCAACGGTGGTCGTAAAAAACAAACAGGGAGCACGCAAAGCGGCAGGCTACCTTAAAGAAATTGGCTGCCAGCGCATCGCCCATATCAGGGGTCCTCACCATATTGATAACGCAAATGAACGGGTCGACGGCTACCTTGAAGAAGTGGGGAGCGAGCCCTGGTTCAAACAAAGTTATATAACGGATGGTAACTATGTGATGAAGACCGCGATTCAGGCAACACTGGAGCTTTTGGAGCGCCACCCCGAGATTGACGGAATTTTCGCGGCGAACGATGTGATGGCAATTGGAGCAGTAAAGGCCGCATATCAATTGGGAAAAAAGGTGCCTGAGGAGCTGGCCATCATCGGCTTTGACGGCATTTCCATGGCCGAGGCGACGACACCGGAGCTCACCACCATTGCACAGCCGATTTACGACATGGGGACAGCCGTTACCGATTTGCTTGTAAAACTCATAGAAAAGAAGCCGGTGGAAAACACCTTCCTTGAACTGGACGTTGAGCTGATCGAGCGGGAATCCACCAGAAAACAGAAGAACAAGGGAGGTCGATAAATATGGCACCAAGGATCACGGTAGTAGGCAGCATTAACATGGATCTGGTCACTCTTTCAGAAAAAGTGCCGAAAATGGGAGAAACCCTTCTTGGCCAGGAATTCAGGACCATACCTGGAGGCAAGGGAGCCAACCAGGCGGTGGCAGCGGCTAAGCTTGGAGCCGATGTCCGAATGGTAGGCTGCGTCGGTGATGATGTGTTCGGAACGGAGCTGCTGAATCATCTGAACAAGCAAGGCGTAGATGTTACTCATGTGGAACAGGTTTCTGGTTCTACGGGAACAGCCACGATCCTTGTTTCAGAGGGAGATAACAGCATTATCGTTGTGTCCGCAGCCAACCATAGCGTGACTCCAGAGTTGGTGGAAAAGAAGCGGGAGGCCATTGCCGGAAGTGATTTTCTGCTGGTACAGCTTGAAATACCGCTGGAAAGCGTGCAGAAGGCGGTAAGCATCGCCAAGGAAAACGGAGTAAAGGTCATCCTGAACCCCGCTCCCATTCAGGAGTTGTCTGAAGAACTACTAGATCAGACGGACTATATCACACCCAATGAACATGAGCTGGAACTGCTGCTTCAGGGCCGTGATTTAGCATCACTTCAGGACAAAATCATTGTAACCAGGGGATCGGAAGGCCTAATGTTTTACCAAGACAATGAGGAAGTAAACATCCCTTCTTATAAAATTGAGGTTAAGGACACGACTGGAGCAGGTGATTCGTTTAACGGCGGATTAGCCGTGGGATTAAGCCAGGGCTTGTCGTTGCAGGAAGCCTGCCAGTACGGAAACGCTATCGCCGCACTTTCCGTCACAAAACTCGGTGCCCAGACCGGCATGCCAACAAAAGAGGAAGTCGAGCGGTTTATTGCCGCTAATAAATAATCATCTTGGTTAGTTGATTGAAGTGGAAAGCGAGCCCTTTGGAACGGAAATCAACCCCCAACAAACAGCACGAAAAAGAGGTGAGGCAATTGAAAAAACACGGAATGCTGAACAGCGAGATTGCGGCTGTTCTTGCACGGCTCGGGCACACAGACACCATCGTGATCGCAGACTGCGGGCTGCCGATTCCTGACGGCGTGAAGCGGATCGACATCTCACTGACCATGGGAACGCCAGGCTTTCTGGAAACCTTGAAGGCTGTCGTGGATGACATGGAGGCAGAAGAAGTTACGCTCGCCGAAGAACTTCAGGAAAACAGCACGTATCTCCAGCAAGTTCTGGACACGGTGCCGGCAGCCAACCAACTGATGGTGCCACACGAAACGTTCAAGCAGTTAACGAAAAATGCGAAAGCCGTCATCCGTACAGGTGAAACTACACCTTACGCCAACATTATTTTACATGCGGGGGTGATTTTCTGATGAATGAAACACCACTTGTTGAGTTAAGCGGAATTTATAAATCGTTTTCAGAGGTACATGTATTAAAAAATGTGAATTTTGAAGTGAGGCCCGGAGAAGTTCATGCTCTTATGGGTGAAAACGGTGCCGGCAAATCAACGTTAATGAAAATTATGGCTGGCATCTACCAGAGAGACAAGGGAACAGCGGTGGTGAAAGGAAAAGAGGTTCATTTTTCCTCACCGAAGGAAGCGGAAGAAATGGGAATCGGCGTGGTCCATCAGGAGCTGAACATTATTCCTTATCTGACCGTCACCGAAAATCTGTTTCTCGGAAAAGAACTGACCTACGGCAAAAGCGGCATTTTACGGACGGGGGCCATGCGGAAGCAGGCAAGAAAGGCACTGGAGGCATTGGGAGTGAATATCGATCCCGATGCGGTCGCCGGCGAGCTGTCCGTCGGGCAGCAGCAGATGGTTGAAATTGCAAAAGTGCTCGAGACCAATTCAGACTGCATCATTATGGACGAGCCGACTGCCGCACTCACCGATAGGGAAATCGAAGCCCTTTTTGAGGTCATAGAAAAACTGAGAAATCAGGGCGTGGGCATTGTGTACATTTCTCACCGCATGGAAGAAATCTTCCGGATTTGTGACCGGATCTCTGTGCTGCGAGACGGCAATTTTGTCGGGACAAAAACAGTCAGTGAAACGAACTTCGATGAAATTGTTTCGATGATGGTCGGCCGTGAGCTTGGTGAACGGTTCCCGGAACGGCAGGCCACGGTCGGACCGGAGCGGCTCAGGGTGGAAAACCTGTCGCGAAACGAGCACTTCAACGACATTCATTTTGATGTCAAACAGGGAGAAATCCTTGGCGTCGCCGGATTGATGGGAGCGGGCCGGACGGAAATCATGGAAGCCCTTTTCGGATACAAGAAAAAGGACCGCGGGACCATTTATCTCGACGGGCAGCGCTTGAACATTTCCAAACCAGCGGATGCGATTGCCGCAGGACTGGCCTTTGTCACGGAGGACCGCAAAGACAAGGGGCTTGTGACCGGGATGACCGTCCGGGAAAACTTCACGCTCACCAATTTGAAAGCGGTCTCAAAAAATGGAATTCTTTCTGCGAAATCGGAACAGGAAGAAACAGACCGGCTGATCAAAAGGCTTCACGTGAAAACATCAGGGCGGGAACAAACCGTCAAGTCACTGAGCGGAGGAAATCAGCAAAAAATTGTCATCGGCAAATGGATTAATAATCAGCCGAAGGTGCTCATTCTCGATGAGCCGACGCGCGGAGTCGACGTTGGCGCCAAGAAGGAAATCTATCAAATCATGAATGAACTGACCGAACAGGGAGTATCGATCATCATGGTATCATCCGAGCTTCCCGAAATCCTTGGCATGAGTGACCGGATTCTTGTCATTCATGAAGGGAAGATCGCCAAAATCTTAATGCGTGAGGATGCCGATCAGGAGAAAATCATGCATGCTGCAACAGGAGGGATGTAAGAATGTCTGCATCAACAAGAAAAATCAGCATTTTTCAGAAACTGGGTCCGCTTATCGGATTGGCTATTATCTTAATCGTTCTATCGATCTTAAGTCCGCAGTTTTTCACATTGGCGAACATTTTAAACGTGCTGCGGCAGGTGTCCATTAATGCGTTGATTGCATTTGGACTCACCTTTGTCATCCTGACGGGAGGCATTGACCTGTCCGTCGGGTCGATGCTCGCACTGTCCGGAGCCATAACGGCCGGACTGATGGCGGGAGGCACCGATCCGGTACTCGCCATGCTTGCCGGATTGGCGGCAGGAGCCGTCATGGGTGCCATCAATGGTTTGATCATCACGAAGGGAAAAGTGGCGCCGTTTATCGCAACCCTTGCCACCATGACCGTATTTCGCGGACTGACCCTTGTGTATACCGACGGAAAACCGATCACAGGTCTGTCTGATAACATGAGCTTTGTGCTGATGGGGCGGGGTTACTTCGCAGGGATCCCGATTCCGGTCATCTGGATGCTGGTTTCCTTCGCCGTTCTTTGGTTCCTTTTGAAAAAGACGACCTTTGGCAGAAGAACGTACGCCATCGGAGGGAACGAGGAGGCTTCACTGCTGTCGGGGATTAAAGTTGACCGCATCAAGGTGATGATCTACTCGCTCACCGGTTTGCTTTCAGCCTTTGCAGGAATCATCCTCACATCCCGGCTGAATTCCGCACAACCTACAGCGGGTACCGCATATGAACTCGATGCGATCGCAGCGGTTGTGCTTGGCGGAACGAGCCTGTCCGGAGGCCGGGGATGGATTTTCGGAACGCTGGTCGGTGCCCTTATCATCGGTGTGCTGAACAACGGGCTTAATCTGTTAAACGTTTCATCCTTCTATCAGCAGGTTGTAAAAGGCGGAGTCATCCTTCTCGCCGTGCTGATCGACCGCAAGAAAGCCGCTTAATTTTTAGTCAAAATAAGGAGGAATACTTTTATGAAAACCATGGTTAAAAGTTTTGTTCTATTGCTGGTAGGGGCTTTGCTCTTGACTGCCTGTTCGACAAAAGCACCAGGATCTGATAGTGACAGCAAGAAAAAAGGCAAAGGTGATCTAAAAATTGGTCTTTCCATTTCCACGCTTAACAACCCGTTCTTCGTTACGTTAAAAGAAGGCGCCCAGAAGGAAGCGAAAAAAGCAGGCGTGCAGCTTAAGTCAGTGGATGCACAGGACGATTCGGCAAAACAGGCCAATGACATTGAGGATTTGGTTCAGCAGGGTGTGGACGTGCTTCTTGTGAACCCGACGGACTCTGCAGCCATTTCCGCAGCGATTGAGTCTGCAAACAGCGCCGGCATTCCGGTCATTACGGTGGACCGCAGTGCGGAAGGCGGAAAAGTAGTCTCCCATATCGCTTCAGATAACGTGGAAGGCGGTAAAATGGCAGGCGAATATATCGCCAAGGAATTGAAAGGCAAAGGAAATGTAGTTGAGCTTGAAGGGATTTCCGGATCTTCTGCCGCACGTGAGCGTGGAGAAGGTTTCCACAAAGCGGTTGATAAAGAAAAGGGAATCAAAATTACAGCGAAGCAAACCGCAAGCTTTGACCGTGCCAAAGGCTTGAATGTTATGGAAAACATCCTTCAAGGCAACAAGAACGTGGATGCCGTATTCGCGCACAACGATGAAATGGCGCTTGGCGCACTTCAGGCACTGGAAGCTGCTGGCTTAAAAGATGTTATTGTCGTCGGATTTGATGCAACCGATGATGCGCAAAAAGCGATCAAAGACGGTAAAATGGCCGCAACCGTTGCCCAAAAGCCAGACATGATCGGTTCAGAGGCCGTACAAACCGCTGTAAAAGTGAGCAAGAAAGAAAAAGTAGAGAAGTTTGTGCCGGTTGATCTGGATTTGATTACAAAATAATCATGCCGGGGTTATGAAAATGACGTGATATGCAAGTATTCTTTGTCGAACCGCAAGTAAGTCTTGTCGAAGCGCAACTAAAAGTTACGGAACCGCAAGTATCGTCAAGAGTACCGCAACTAAATCGTGTCGAACCGCAACTAATCATTCAGCAGGACCCTTTGAAGATTTTCTTCAAGGGTCCTTTTTGTATTTTAGGAAATAAAATGCTCAAATAGTGAAACTTTCCAATTAGTTGCACGTCTAATATAGTGAGTACACAACTTTTATCACGGAAATTAACTAGGGCGAATTGCTACAATAAATGTATTATTTATGTAAAAATTCCTGTTATACCAGGGAAGCACGACTTTAGTTACCGAAATAAACATAGACTATTTAACTATAAAACTAAAAACACAGGTTATTACGTCCTATTTACTGGAATTGTGTAATTATTTATACTTATGTGGGATTAAAACCCATAATTGTAATTCGTTAATAATGATTTTACATATGCATGAGAAAGAAGGAAACGGTCTACTCAAATAAATGAGGAAAGTGTGATTTTCTGAATGTGCGGCTTTATCAGTGTCTTAAGCAATTCCCCAATGAACAGTATCGATCAAAACATTGAGCAGTTTAAAGATATGACCAAGATCATCTGGCACCGGGGTCCGGATGATGCAGGTTATTATTTTGATGATCATGTGCTCTTTGGCTTCAGAAGGCTGAGCATCATTGATATTGAAAGCGGAAAACAGCCAATCGGTTACGAAGATGACCGGTATTGGATGATTTTTAATGGTGAAATCTACAACTTCATTGAAATAAGAGAGGAATTGCAGGAACTGGGCTATACATTTCAAACAGAATCAGATTCCGAAGTGATTGTTGCGCTATACAGCTATAAGCGTGAAGCGGCACTGGACGATCTCAGGGGCATGTTCAGCTTTGTCATCTGGGACAAGAAGGAAGAAGAGCTCTTCGGTGCGAGAGACCACTTTGGCATCAAACCCTTCTTTTATCTGGAAGACCGTGACCTTCTATATTGCGCGTCGGAAAAAAAGAGCATCCTTCTGGCGGCCGATGGCGGAGAGCTCGACAGGGAAAGTGTGCAGCACTATCTTACCTATCAATTCGTACCCGAGCCTCATACGCTGTCAGAAAAGATTAAACGCCTGGAGCCCGGCCATTATTTCAAGAAAAAAATCGGCCAGAAGCTGCAGATCAAATCGTATTGGAAGCCGAAGTTCACGCCAAGAATCCAGGAGCTCGGTGCAGCAATCCAAGACATCCGCCATGTATTGAGGGATTCGGTCAGCCTGCATATGAGAAGTGATGTTCCGGTGGGAGCATTTTTATCGGGTGGGATTGATTCATCAAGCATTGTCGCTCTCGCAAAAGAGCATCACGATGCCCTGAAAACCTTCACGGTTGGATTTGAACGCGAAGGGTTCAGTGAAATTGATATCGCCAAAAAAACCGCTTCAGAACTAAATGTTGAAAACATCCACTACGTCATTCAGCCGGAGGAGTTTCTTAAGGAACTCCCCAAAATCATCTGGCACATGGACGAGCCGGTCGCCGATCCCGCAGCTGTTCCGCTCTACTTTTTAGCGAGAGAAGCGAGAAAGCATGTGACCGTCGTATTGTCAGGGGAAGGCGCGGATGAACTGTTTGGTGGATACACCATCTACAATGAACCCCATTCACTGAGGCATTTCCGGTATCTGCCTTCACCGCTTCGCAGAGCGCTGCCAAAAATCGCCAATGTTCTTCCCGAGGCGATGAAAGGCAAAAGCTTTTTAGAGCGGGGCGCCATGAACATTGAAGACCGGTATATCGGCAACGCAAAAATCTTTTTGGAAGAGGAAAAGGCAAGGCTTCTCACGAGCTATAACGAGAAATGGCCGTTCCAAAAAGTGACGCAGCCTCTTTATCAGAAGGCGCAGTATTATGATGACGTTCATAAAATGCAGTACATCGATATGCATACATGGCTGCGGGGGGACATTTTGGTGAAGGCCGATAAAATGACGATGGCCCACTCCCTTGAGCTCCGTGTTCCTTTCCTGGATAAAGAAGTGTTCAAGGTGGCATCCCGGCTGCACCCGTCTCAAACCATTGCGGAAAAAACAACAAAGTATGCACTGCGCAAAGCGATGGAAGGTACGGTGCCGAATTCGGTGCTCTATAATCGAAAACTGGGCTTTCCGGTGCCTATCCGGCACTGGCTGAGAAACGAGTGGGTAAGCTGGGCGGCGGAACTGATTGAAGAGAGTGAAACCGGTTATTTGTTTGATAAAAACGTCGTGTTTCAAATGTTGAAGGATCATAAAGAAGGCCGGCGCGACAACAGCCGCAAGCTTTGGACCGTACTGACTTTCATGATATGGCACCAAGTGTTTGTGGAGAACAAGTATTCGTTCGGATCCGAGGCGCTGGAGAGAAAAGAAGCAATGGTGCCTGTCTTTAATAGCTAGTTTAAAAAGGGAGCAGTCTGTGGGCTGCTCTTTTTTTTTGTTTCTTTAATTTCAAAAATGAAATTAAGATTTCAAAAATGAAAGACCAGCTCGATCTAAAATAAATAAGAAAATTCTAAAAAGACAATCAAGTAAGCGCTTTAGTCGGATTTCCTCCCTTTTTGCCGGGTTGGCACGAAAGTTGCATAACATATAGTGGGTGAACGCTAACTAACCATGGGAGGTGCAAGATGGCTGAGCAAAAAACGTCCTCGACCCGCTATGAACTTGGCGGTGATGAGTTTATTTTTGTAGAGTTGTCGGAATCCATGAATTTAGAGGCCATGTTTAAAGGAATGGCTATAACCAATGGACTGGCAGAGGAAAAGCTGGATGGCATTATGGATATCTGCCCCGGCAATGCTTCTTATATGATCCGGCTGAATCCGGAAGTAATTCATCCGCAGGAGGTCATTGAAAAATTAAAGAAGCTCGAAGCATCCACTACCGATTATGAAAATATTGCGATTGAGTCGCGCGTTATTGATGTTCCCGTTCTTTTTGAGGATCCGTGGACACATGAAGCTTTGATGCGATTCAGAAAGAACCATCAGGATCCCGACTCAACAGATTTGGAATATTGCGCACGAATCAATGGATTTGATTCAAAGCAAGACCTGATCCGCTCGATTGTGGATTATCCATTTCTTGTGTCGATGGTGGGATTTGTGCCGGGTCTGCCGTTTACGTTTCAGCTGACCAGCCAGGAAAAGCAGATTGAGGTTCCCAAATATGTAACGCCTCGTACCTTTACTCCAGAACGGGCCTTTGGCTTTGGCGGTGCGTTTGCGGTGATCTACCCTGTGCAGGGAGCGGGAGGCTATCAATTGTTTGGAACAGCGGCTGCACCGATCCTCGATGTTCAGCAGCAGCTGCCTGATTTTAAGGAATCGATGGTTTTCCCTCGTCAAGGGGATATCCTGAGATACCGTGATGTTGACAGAGACGAGTATGATTCGATCCGGCAAGAGGTAGAAGCCGGAACGTTCCGCTATAAGACCGAAGAACTTTCCTTTACACCGGGAGAAGTGATGTCTGATCCGCAAGCTTTTGCAGAAAAGGTGATGAGGAGGCTGTACCATGATTAAGGTATTGAAACCAGGATTGCAGACGACAGTGCAGGATAATGGACGAAACGGATATTATGCGCTTGGCATGCCGCCATCCGGTGCGATGGACAAGTTCTCCTTTCTGGCCGCCAACCTGCTTGTTGGGAATGACGAAAATGCCGCGGTCCTGGAAGCGACCTATTTAGGTCCCGAACTTGAATTCCAGACCGACGCAGTCATTGCGATTGCAGGCGGCGAGTTTCCTCCGAAGGTGAACGGACAATGTGTGCCGCTGTGGACAACACTGGCGATACGCGAAGGCGATGTTCTTTCGTTTGATTTTGTTAAGCAGGGAGCCCGCGTTTATATTGCGGTAGCCGGAGGGATTGAAGTTCCTGTGAAAATGGGATCCCGATCCACATACACACTGTGCGGCATCGGAGGATTTGAAGGACGCGCCCTTCAAAAAGGGGATGTTCTCGCTATTGGAGAGCGAACCGGCCCATCACCTGTGGAAGGGACCGCTGTTCCGGTCTATCTAAGAATGAAGTTCAGCAAAAGCAACGAAATCCGGGTGGTCATGGGGCTGTGCAGCTACCGTTTGACAGAAGAGGCCCGGAGGAAGTTTCTAAGTATAGACTGGACGGTTACGCCGGATGCCAACCGGGTCGGCTACCGGTTCAAGGGTGAGCCACTTGATTTTGTACCGAGAAAGCAGCCGTTTGGCGCAGGAAGCGATCCTTCCAATGTGACCGATTTGGGCTATCCGATCGGATCCATCCAGGTTCCGTCTGGGATTGAACCGATTGCCCTGCTGCATGACGCGGTAACAGGGGGCGGTTATGTGACTATCGCTACCATTATCAGCACCGATTTAAATAAAATGGGACAAATTAAATCCAATGAAACCGTCCGTTTTGTCGAAGTTACACTGGATGAAGCGATTGAAGCGAGAAAAGAACTCAACGCAAAGCTGGACGAAATCAAACAAATCATTAGTTAACGGAGGAAAAAAGATGAGCGAACAAGCAGTAATTTCAGAAGTGCCAGGTGTGTTTTACCGAAAACCGAGTCCGGATGAGCCGGTCTATGTGGAGGAAGGACAAAAAGTAAAGGCCGGGGAAACCATCGGATTGATCGAGGTCATGAAAAACTTTTATGAGGTGACGGCTCCGGCAGACGGAACGGTCAAAGCATTCAAGGCGGAAGAAGGAGATGTGGTAGACGCCGGCCAGGAGATTGCAGTCATCGAATAACATCCATGTAAAGAGGAGGCTGGAGAAGTGGGATATTTTAATCGTATGTTAATTGCAAACCGCGGGGAAATCGCGAGAAGGATCATGCGCACATGCAGGGAGCTCGGGATCGAAACGGTCGCTGTTTATTCTGAGGCGGATAAGGATGCTCCGTTTGTAAAAGAAGCGGATCATGGCGTTCTGATTGGCCCTGCACAGGCGAAACAAAGCTATCTGGATGGAGAGAAAATCATTGAAGCCGCAAAGGAAAAGCAGGCAGATGCGATTCATCCGGGCTATGGGTTTTTGTCGGAAAATGCAGCGTTTGCAGAGCGGTGTAAAGAAGAGGGCATCTGCTTTATTGGTCCGCAGCCTGAAGTGATGACGATGATGGGGGACAAGATTCAGGCCCGTAAAAAGATGGATGAAGCGGGTGTGCCGATCGTACCGGGCTATAACGGAAAGCTTGAATCCCTTGATGAAGCGTTGTCGGTTGCGGAATCCCTTGGCTATCCGCTCATGCTGAAGGCGAGCGCAGGCGGTGGCGGCATCGGCATGGAGCTCGTCCGGGATGAAGAAGAACTGAAGAAGGCCTTTGCATCCACAATGAAAAAAGCCGACTCCTTTTTCGGGGACGGAAGCTTGTTTTTGGAAAAATGGATACAGAACCCGCGGCATATTGAGGTGCAGGTAGTGTGCGACCAGCACGGAAACGGAATTCACCTGTTCGAACGGGAATGCTCCATCCAGCGCAGAAACCAAAAAATACTGGAAGAGAGCCCTTCACCGTTCCTGGATGACGCGCTGCGCGCGGAGCTTTGCGAAACGGCACTAAAGGGAGCGCAAAACATTAACTACACGAATGTCGGAACGATGGAGTTTATTTTTGACGATCATCAAAACTATTATTTCCTGGAGATGAATACGAGACTGCAGGTCGAGCATCCGGTTACCGAGGAAATTACGGGAGTAGACTTGGTCGCGCTGCAGATCAAGATTGCTGCCAATGAAGTTCTCGTACTTCAGCAGGATGACATCAAAATAAAGGGCCACGCGATCGAAAACCGGCTTTACGCGGAGGACCCGAAAACCTTTTTCCCTTCCCCGGGATCACTGGAAACGCTGGAGCTTCCAAAGGATGGGGTACGTCTCGATTTTGGCGTGGAGCAGGGAAACAAGGTGACTCCTTTTTATGATCCGATGATCGGGAAAATTATTACGTTCGGAGAAGATCGGAAGGCCGCCATTGAACAGATGAAGAAGGTGCTTGAAGAGATTAAGGTACAGGGCATCAAGACAAATCTGCCGCTGCTCCAGGAAATTCTGGACAGCAAGGCGTTTAGAGACGGAAACTATACCACGAAATTTGTTGAAAACCACTTAACGCTTCAAAACGTTTAAGAAAGGGTGAGAGGATGCTTGCAGTCGATTTAAACTGTGATATGGGAGAAAGCTACGGTCTCTATCAGATGGGCAATGATGAGGAGATGATGAAGTACATTACTTCGGCCAACATTGCCTGCGGCTACCACGGCGGCGATCCTCATATTATGAGGAAAACGGTCGAGCTTGCGAAAAAGTACGAGGTTGCCATCGGTGCCCATCCGGGTTTTCCCGATTTAGTCGGTTTCGGACGCCGCCCACTGAAGGCTACTCCGGAAGAGATAAGAGATTACGTGATCTACCAGACCGGCGCGCTTCGGGAATTTGCAGCTTACCATTCCGTACAACTGCAGCATTGCAAGCCGCACGGCGCACTGTACATGATGGCCATGGAAGACGAGGCGATTGCCAAAGCGATATTGGAAGGGTTGTACAAAATCAACCCGGAGCTCATCGTCTTCGCGCTCAATAACTCTGCTGTTTTGGAAGTAGGCAGGAAAATGGGAATGCGCGTCGCGCTGGAAACGTATGCGGATCGCGAGCATACCGCTTCCGGGTCTATCGTTATGACACGTGCCGGATCGGAGATTAAGGATTATGACGGGATGGCTGACCGCGTGGTGCGGATGGTGAAGGAAGGAAAGGTTCTCACGCATTTGAATGAAGACGCCTCTCTTACAGCGGAAACCATCTGTATTCATGGCGATACACCGGGCGCTTCGGTTCTTGCCCAGAAGATCAGAGAAGCCTTAACGAAAAACGAGATTGAGGTCAAGCCGATCAGCGAAATCCTTTGAATCTTCTTTCTGTGTGATTCCCCAACTAATAATGGCAGCCAATTGTGATAACATTAAGATGACCAAGCAATTTGCCAAGGGGGAATGACTGTGGTGCTGTGGAGAAACCTGCTGAAGCCGATTTCAATTAAATTGGATAAAGATCTGACCAATTCCCAAGTAGTAAACAAACTTATCACCAACAAAAGCGCCATCGGTTTTATTTATGAAGCAGGCGAAATCACCGGCTATGTTTCTTTGCTGTCTTTGATGAACGCCATTCAATCCCCGGCGGATTTTGAGCGGACGGTTGAAGGCAAGACAGACATTTTAAAGGTGCCTGAAAATGCTGCAGTGGAGTTTTATTACCATTGCTCGGTTTTTCTGGGACTGAATGAACAAGAAGAAATCACCGGCTATACGACCGCTGATGAGGCCGAGCGTCTGCTCAACGAGAAGCGGCTCACCGAGATGAACGAAAGCATGGATCATGCCCAGATCGGCATCATCACGACGGACGAAAATTTTCGGATTACGTTCATGAATGAAACAGCAGAAACGATCATGGGTCTGCCGCGTACCTTTTTAATGGAACGCAATTACCGGACCCTGGTCCAGACTGACCGGGATCTCAGTGAGGTACTGGAGGGCAAGCGTCTCTTAAACGTCAAGTCCTCCTTTAACTTCAAGCAGATGAGCGGCCATTTTTCGCCCATTTACAAAAAGGATAGTATTAAAGGAATGGTTCACGTCTTTTTCCTGCAGGAGCAGTTGGAGGAAATTGCGCGTGAGCTCGCCTTTGTTAAAGAAATGAACGAGGACCTGCAGGCCATCTATTCCTCATCCAACGAACAGATACTTACTGTGGATGCAGAGGGAACAATTGTTACGGTTGCAGGTTCTTTCCTCTGCCATTTTTGGGATGCTGAAAACTCTGAAGACATCATCGGCGCCAATGTGTTCCAACTGGAAAAGGACGGGCGGTTCACCCCGAACATTGCAGACCAATGCATCAAGCAGCAGAAAAAAGTATCTCTTGTTCAGCGTACGGATGAAGGCTATGAAATCTGGTCAACGGCCACACCGATATGGGATGAGAAAAACAAGATTAAAAAGGTGATTGTCATCTCCCGTGATATTACCGCCCGGGACAAGGAAAGCAGGAAGGATGAGGAAGCTGTTCTGCCTGCAGATTCCCCATTCACAGCCAGCCATAAACCGAAAAAGCAGCTCATTTACCGGTCCTCCTCTATGACGGAACTGGTGGAAGAGATGAAGCATGTGGCCGGAGTGGATTCCACGATCCTGCTGCTGGGGGAGTCAGGTGTCGGGAAGGAAGTCTTCGCCCAGCATCTGCATTACTACAGCAAGCGAAAGGAAAAGCCGTTTGTGAGCACCAACTGTGGGGCCATCCCGGAGAACCTGCTGGAAAGCGAGCTTTTTGGCTATGAAAAAGGAGCGTTCACGGGGGCGCAGAACTCCAAAAAAGGCATGTTCGAGCTGGCTGACGGCGGAACGCTTCTGCTGGATGAAATCACTGAGATGCCGCTGCTGATGCAGGTGAAGCTTCTTCGCGCCCTTCAGGAGCGGGAGATCATCAGGGTCGGCGGAACCGCGCCGATTGAGGTGGACGTCAGGGTAATAGCCACCACGAACCGCAACATAAAAAAGCTCGTGCAGGAGCAAAAATTCAGGGAGGACCTGTATTACCGGCTAAATGTTGTTCCCATGAGAATTCCGTCTCTCCGGGAAAGGAAGGACGATATCGTGTCACTATCTCTTTTCTTTTTGGAGCAGTTGAACGATAAATACGGAATGGAGAAAAATTTGTCCAGGGATGCCATTCTTTTGCTGGAAAGCTACCGCTGGCCCGGCAATGTACGTGAGCTGCAAAACATGATCGAGCGCCTGGCGGTCACAACGAAAGAGCAGGCAATCAAACACAAGGATGTGTATGACGCGCTCTATAAAACAACCGATTTGCCGACCCAGCCTGTTGTCGTGGAAGGCATCCTCCCGTTAAAGGAAGCCGTTGAGCAGCTGGAAGACCAGTTGATTCAGATGGCTGTGGAAAAATACGGAAAAGCGGCGGATGCAGCCAAAGCACTGAAAATCAGCCCTGCCACCATCAGCAGGCGGATGTCCCGTTTTACGAAGTAAGGAGGATGTCGATTTGTTCACCCTGCCAAAGACCCGCTTTCATTTTAGCGGAGACGAATTTATAGTTGCCGAAATTTCCAGGGAGATGAACGCGGAAAGCAATTTTAAAGCCCTGGCCATAACGAATGAAGTTCGGAACAGAAACATTCCGGGAGTAATTGAGGTCTATCCGGCCAATGCCTCCTATTTGGTGCGCTATGATCCTGATGTGGTCAGTCCGTATGACCTGCTTGATTACCTGAAGGACATCGATATAACCAAAAGCGATATCGGCCAACTCAATTTTCAAAGCAAGATGATCGAGGTTCCTGTCTGGTATGACGATCCGGTTTCGGCCGAGTTCTCCAGAAGGTTCAGCGACCGTAACCCGAAGGACGCTGCGGATGTTACCGATTTTGAATACACGATGCAGCTCAATGGCTACCGTGATAAAGAGCGGTTCATCGAGGCCCATTCCAAGTACCCGCATCTTGTGACTATGCTGGGCTTCAACCCAGGCTTGACCTGGTCATATCCGCTTGGGCCGGCAAAAGAAGAGGTCATCCATGCGCTAAAGTATGCGAGTCCGCGCACAGATACGCCAAAAGGCGCGCTCGGCATCGGGGGTGTGTTTTCGGTTATTTATCCCCTTTCTTCTCCCGGCAGCTACCAGCTGATCGGGGCATCTGCCGTTCCGGTCTATGATCAGAAACAGCAGCTGTCAGATTTCAAGTCTTCTATCATTCTGGTCCGGCCGGGGGATCTGTGGAAGTTCAAATCTGTTGACGAGAAAGAGTTTGTGGCGATCAAAAAGCAAGTAGAGGAAAAGAGCTATCGATACAAGGTTAAAGAAGTAGCTTTTTCTGCAGAGGATTATGTCAGGAGCGGGCGATCGTATATTGAAAATATGATGGAGGGGTTCTAATGTGTTCAACATCATTAAACCAGGACTGAAAACCACGATTCAGGACAATGGGCGCTACGGGTTTTACCACCTTGGTGTTCCTCCTTCAGGTGCCGCGGACAAGTTTTCCTATAGGATTGGCAACATACTGCTCGGCAACCCCCTGGATAGCGCGGCTCTTGAAATGACTCTGCTCGGACCGGTTATTGAAGTAGAGAAGTCTACGGTTATTTCGGTAACTGGAGCGCCTGCCAGGGTTCTTTTGAATCAAAAAGAGATTCCCATGTGGGAGACCGTGAAGGTTGTTGAGGGAGATTTATTGGAGTTTTCGTACCACAGCAGTAAAGCCGGTGTGTATACCTATTTATGTGTGTCGGGAGGGTTTTCGCTGCCGGAAGTTCTGGGCAGCCGCTCGGCCTATTTGCTTAGTGACTTTGAAGGTTACTTGGGAAGGAGGCTGGCGGCAGGAGACGAGGTTGCGGTTAGTGAACCGCTGCCTGGTGCCTTTAAAAGGGCAGGCATATCGCTACCCGATATGCATATTCCCGCTTTTTCAAACCATGTGAACGTGAGAGCGGTGATGGGTCTGACGAGCGACCTTATTACTGATGAGGGAGTGACAGGGTGCCTGAACAGTGAATGGACCACTCAGATGGAATCCGACCGGGTGGCGTTGCGCATGAAGGGAGCGATTGTTCCAAGCGAGGAGTTTCCGCCTCCATTCGGTTCAGGCGGGGGATTCGCCAGCGTAGTGGACATGGCGTATCCGATTGGTGCCATTCTCGTGCCCAATGAGGAGGAAATCATTGTTCTGCTGAATGACGCAACGAGCGGCGGAGGGTTTATTTCCCTCGGTACCGTGATCAGTATGGATCTGGATCTTATCGCACAGGCCCGTCCGCTTACTACGATTCGGTTTCATGCGGTTACAATTGATCAGGCACTGGTTGCGCGCCGTGAGCGGAAGAAGAAGTTGGCGCTAATTTCCGAGATGCTTGGATAAATCGTTCGACTTATTTCCGGGGAAATTGCAATAAAGAGGGGGGCTTCTTGATGGAAGTCTCTTTTTGGTGTGGGCGCTGGGAGATGAATGTAGCGAGTTTTGTCGATATCGGGTGGGGTTAAACGGATTGAAAATAAAAGTGGGGTTTTTGAACATGGATTTGGATTTTTGAAAATAAATGATACAGTTTTGAAAATAAATAGTGCTGATTTGAAAATAAATGAGCGGGAGCGTCAAATTGAGGGCTGAGGATCTTATCGAAAGGCACTTTACATTGACTGTTCGCGGATAATAGAGAGTTTTTCGCTGATAAAGAAGCTCAATTCGCGGATATATCGAAATTTTCGCGGATAAATAATTAAAATTCGCACCTAAGTTAAGATCTGGAAGGTAATAACGCCACGAAACTCTATTAACTTCCTCAATTTGTCTCTCAAAAGGCTAAATATATCCTGTTTAACCTCTCTGCTCATTGATTAACAACTAAATGATCCCGAAATAACCAACAATACAATACAAATTAGTCCCTCTCCCTCACACCAACGTCACTATACCTGCATATTCTATTACTATTACTGGAGCCTTTCTGGACAAGTATAGCGAATATATCAACACGAGGTGATTATCATTTCCAAGTCATCAAAGAAATGCAAAAGATGTGGACATGGCCATTGCTCCTGTACCACCATTATACCGGTTCCTTTACCCGGCACTCCGGGTGCGCCAGGTGCACAGGGTCCACAAGGGCCAGCCGGAACGGCAGCATCCACTGACTACGCCTATATTTATCAATCGGCTGCCGAAAATGTGGCGGCGGGTACCGATGTAACGTTCGACAAAAATGGAACTATTTTTGGAGCGATTGCTCATACGGTGGGGGATGCAGCTATTACACTTAATACCCCTGGAAACTATAAGATTTTCTTTTCTGTAACCGCCCAGGAGGTAAACCAATTTGCGCTATTTTTAGATGGTACTCAGGTACCGGGAACGATATATGGATCGGCGGATACAAGCCAGCAGAATACGGGTGTGGCCATTATTAATGTTGCCGCACCATCTGTCCTTACGCTACGGAACCTCTCAGACACTGCTGTTCAACTGGAAACAATCGCAGGGGGAACGGCGTTCAACGTAACAGCGTCCATTCTCATTCAGCGATTATAAGAAAGGAGTTCCTTACTTGAAGAAAAAACGAAAATCAAAACGCAGTAGTTCTTCTTCTTCGCACTGTTCACTGGCCAGAGGTGAGGTTTGCGGAAGTATTGAACATCGTCCAGTTCTCCCGGCAGTTGGAATTCCAGGTACTCCAGGTGCGCCTGGCCAGCCAGGACCACCGGGATTCTCCTCGGATCATGCGTTTATCTATAATTTAATTACCCAGGCACTGACTGCTGAAGAAGATATCCTCTTTGATAGCAATGGAGTAAATTTTGGAACCATTACGCATACACCCGGTACAGCGGAAATTGTAATCAACGACCCCGGGGATTACTATATTTCTTTTTCCGTAACAGGGGACATTAATAATCAGTTTGGATTATTTAATGGAGGAATTCTTGTTCCCGGAACGATTTATGGATCGGATGATGTTAATCAGCAAAATTTGGGACAAACCATACTCACAATAGATACTGTACCTGCAACATTGACCGTCCGCTATCATACGAATGTTGTTCCGCTGACAGTTACCCTTCAAACGCCGGCCGGGGGAACGCAGACAAATGATACCGCGTCAGTATTTATTCAAAAATTAGGTATGCAAACGACTGCGACAGTGGGCACAAGTGCCGACCTGCTGGTGGCGCTTAACGACAATACGATTAGCCGAATCATTTTAACTCCTGGAACTTATGATATCAGTGCTAGTGCTTTTGTACGGACAAATGCTGTAAGGCTTATTTCAACTGCAGCTACAACTGTGATTTTCAACACCAACCAGGCGTTTAACTTTATTACAATTGGTGAAAATATTGATCCCCAGGCCCTTCGAATTCAGAATATCAGAACCAGGAATACTTATGCTAATATTCGTGCAGCGATTGATGACCCGTTGACACAAGATGGGGACACAATTGAATTATCACCAGGGACCTATACTGAACCCGTTACGCCAGCTTCCCCACTATTAATTAACAAACAAATAACGTTAAGAGGAATATCTGCGCAATTAACAGAAGTAAACTTTACCACCCCACCTTCGAACACTTCATATATGGTTATTTCTGCTGATAACGTCACTGTCGAAAATATTCACTTTATCGGACCTGTAGGGACAACGGACAATGCCCTTTTAAGTGTAAGACTGAAAAGCTCTTCACCCTTTGAACAATATACGAACGATATTATCCGATATAATATACTGGAAGGGGGAAGATATAGCTCACTCCTTGATGTTGAAAATTTTCAATACATTGGAAACACAGTATTATATAATGGAAATACTTACGCATTGGTCCTTCAAACTATCAATAACGGACTCTTTTTGGGAAATGTTTTGAACGGGAACGTAAATGCTGGGCGGGCATTCTCGATTGAGGGCTCACTAGCAACAGGTACTCTTCAATTTTCGAACAACAGTATCTTTAGCTTTCAACAAGGCTGGCTTTTAAACACGAGGACGGTAGCTCCTTTATCGTTCATTGTGACAGAAAACTATATGGACCATAGGGACGCTAGAAGTGGAAGCACGGTTATCTTCGATATGTATCTTGGAGGTGTACAATTTGACAGCTTCCGAGAGATTTTAATTGAAGGTAATACGTTTATACAACCAAAACCGAATCGACTTGCCGTTTTTATTGATTATAGAAACGGTGGTACTTCTACTCCAGTAGAAAAGCAAATCAAAGTCTATAATAATTTCTTTCGTTATGCCGAGCCTTGGGGTGTATTGGGTAGAGACGAGCTTTACCCTGGTTTTCCCGTTGGTTATTCAACACCAGCTCCTGCAGGAATGTCAATTGCTGTTTTTGATATGATTGGG
Source organism: Fictibacillus fluitans (assembly GCF_030418125.1). Classification (GTDB taxonomy): domain Bacteria; phylum Bacillota; class Bacilli; order Bacillales; family Fictibacillaceae; genus Fictibacillus_C; species Fictibacillus_C fluitans. Next base: position 38,107 of record NZ_JAUHTR010000002.1, read on the forward strand.
AATCAGAACTTTTAAAGAAAAAAGCACTCCGCTTTATGTGGGCCGGTTGCTTTTTTGTTTTTAGCTATAATAACGGCCCTCCTACAAAACAACATCAGCAGCCCAATTCTTCTCAACAAACCGCTCAGCAGGCTCTAAATCAGTCTCATTCGCAATCTCAATAAGAGCGGGAACGGCGGTTGGATCGGTCTTGGAGAAGTTGGGGATGCGTGGATCCAGCCGATAGAAGCGCTTGCCGAGCAGGTTTTTACTGACCATAGATTCATAATAGGCGGAGCTGCTGCTGGTAATTTGAAGAAAGGGCAGCAGCGGTTCATTTTCGGAATGATCCTGGAGGACTCCCCAGTTCGGAGGCAGGTCCTCCAGGTTTTCGGGACGGATGTTATCTGCACTCACCATTCCCCAGCCTCCGGTGTCTCTTCTTAACTGTGTTGGCTGTTCGCCCGTTCCAATGGATAAAACCGCGATCTTATTTAAAGGAACGCACGCTTTGCCCACTGCAAACGAGATGCAGGCGGTACTGGGATTGGTTGCGACGAGATAACCATCCACATAGTTCTGGTAAGCTCGCTGTGCCGTGGGAGCAGCGCTGCTCCGGAGGACAACATCGCTCACTTTTTCATTTAAATAGGGAGAGCCGGGGAAGTTATTGAACAGCACAGGATTCCAGCGATCCACCTCCGGGTCGTACAGGTGAAACGAAGGGATAACTACTTTTGGATTTAAGTCTTTAAGCCGAAGGTCATCCGGGAAAAACTCCCGTATCGCTTTAATAAAGCGGGAGAGCGACAATTGCTGGTTAAAAACAGGACCTCCAGGCAGCGGATCACTGAATGCCGGCAGAATTTCTTTCTTGAAAAAACGGAAGGTTTCTTTTGGTGTTCTCCCGCTGGCTAACGCCATAGCGGTGATGGAGCCAATGGAATTTCCGGCGAAAACATCTGTTTTTCGAACGAGTTGTGGCGTCAGTTTCGAAAGCCGGTTCAATAGCTGCAAACTCAATGCCCCCAAAACTCCGCCACCATCAAAGGTCATGATTCGGTATGTGCCCAAAGGTGATATCTCCTTTCCAGTCCGATCAAGAATATTCTTCAGTATATGATGAGACGGTGACGGAGTATGAACCTTGGATTTTTCTGTTTTTCTTCGTTGCTGAGAATGTAAAAGAGCGCTCGGAGTTGAGCGCTCTTTTTTAGTGTGCATGCCTTTTAATCGCGCATGGATCCAGCCTCACGGGAAGTTATCGCACCTTGTCCTTCGCTGACATCCTTTTGAATTTCTTGTTTTACTTGTTGTGCATCAGTTCCGGAGACATTTGTTTCCTTCGAATCTTTTTTAGCCTGTGGATCTTGCTGCATATTGTTTCCTCCTCAATTTCTTATTTAAACAAACTTATTATGTTCAAAAACACATTCTGTATGTCCCGAATATAGCAAAAGCCCTCCAAAAGGTCCTGAGTGGAGGGCTTTCTATTGAGCTAATGTGAGCAACCCCAATTTTTCTCTACAAATTTAACAGCAGGCTTTAAATTGGTCTGGTCTGCAATTTCGATGACAATGGGAGCGGAGGCAGGGTCGGTGAGGGAAAGGCTGGGGATGCGCGGATTCAATCGGAAAAAGCGTTTGCCCAGCAAATTGCCGCTCATGATGGTTGAATTATACGATGCACTGCTGCCGGTCACTTGAAGAAAGGGCAATAAAGGTTCATCCGCTGCATGGTCTAACAGGACGCCCCAGTTTGGAGGCAGATCCTCCAGGTTTTCGGGACGGATGTTATCTGCGCTTACCATTCCCCAGCCTCTGGTGTCCCTTTTTAAGCGTGTCGGCGCTTCGCCCGTTCCGATGGATAAAGCCGCGATTTTCTCCAGGGGTACGCCGGCTTTACCTACTGCCAGCGAGATGCTGTCTGCACTGGGGTTCGCTGCGAAAATATATCCATCCACATAGTTCTGATAGGCGCGCTGGGTAGCGGGAGCACCGCTGCTCCTGAGAATGACATCGCTCGCTTTTTCATTTAAATAAGGAGAGCCGGGGAAGTTGTGAAACAGTACCACGTTCCAACGGTCCAGCTCCTTGTCGTACAAGTGAAACGCAGGCACTACTACTCTGCGATTTAAGTCTTTCAGGCGGACGTCATCCGGAAAAAACTGCCGTATCGCTTTTACGAAACCCGAGTACGGTAACTGTTGGTTAAAAACAGGTCCACCTGGCCGGGAAACACTGAAGGCTGGTAGAATTTCTTCCATAAAATAACGAAAGGTCTCTTTTGGCGTTCTTCCGCTGGCCAGCGCCAGGGCAGTGAAAGAACCGACGGATGTGCCGGCGAAAAGATCCGTTTTACGAACGAGCTGTGGCGTTGCTTTCGCCAATCGGTTTAAAAGCTGTAAACTTAACGCCCCCAAGGTGCCGCCCCCATCAAAGGTCATGATCCGGTATTTGCCCAAAGTTGATTTCTCCTTTCGAGTCCGGTCAAACGTATTCTTCAGTTTATGTGAGTATTGCGGGAGCTGTATGGGCAAATTGGGGGCTGGATTTATGAAAATGATGTGAAATGCAACTAATCTTTGTCGATCTGCAACTAAAGTCGCCAATCCCGCAACTAAATCGTGTCGACCACTATAACCATAAAGAGCCCACGGATCACTTACAAAAGGATTCCTTTATCAGGTGTTTTGGCACAGCGATTGCCTTAAAGTTTATAATGGACAATAAGTAGTGTGCCATTATTTGTGCCAAAGGTGGAGATCTGTTGACTTATATTAAAAATATTGGGCGTTTTTGTTTGATGAATGACAATGGTTATATAATAAACGACTCACATTTAGAGAAAGTTAAACCAGAATTTTACAAGGTAATAGAAGAAGTAGTAGAAAATTACCAAAAACACTTGGGCTCCGATCTGCACAGTGTATATATCAGGGGCTCAGTTCCCCGTGGATTGGGCATATATGGGGTTTCAGACATAGATACAATAGCAATAACGAATAGAGAGACGAATGATATCGACTTGAAATGGGTGGATAAAGCAGAAAATGATTTGAATAGAAAATATGATTGTATAAAGGGTGTAGAGTTTAGCTTCTATTACATTGAAGATATTATAGAAACCATCAACTTTTCGATCATTCCGTTTATGATTAAGACTCATAGTATATGTGTATATGGAGAAGATATAGCAGCTCAATTACCTAACTACAAGGCAGATAAAACACTAGGGAACCAACATCTTGTTAACCTAAAGAATCAAATCAAACAAGCGAAAGAGGACCTTGCAGGCAATGATGATAAAGAAGATATATTGGATTGTTGCACTTGGATTATGAAAATTATAGTTAGGGCAGGTCTCGCACTTGTCATTGATAAAGAAAAACAATATACAAGAGACCTATACCCAGCGCATAAGATATTTTCGAAGTATTATCCAGATAAAGAATCTGAAATGAAACAAGCAGTTAAATATGCTATTAATCCTACAGAAAACCGGAATGTGATCATTAATTTTTTAGATAATATGGGAACTTGGATGATAAACCAAGCTGATATATGGTTACAGGTTCATAACCCCCAAAAGGTAAGTAATATGAAAATGATGTAAAAAAATATTTCAACGAGGTATTGAGCGCCCAAAGGGTAATCTATGTTCCCGGGTAATTTTGTTCTTGTAATATGTATCCGAAAGTTTACAAATATCAAATAATCACCTTACTCTATCTTAATATCTTTTGTGTAAGGTTAGTAAGACAACATGATATTAGTAAACTGAGGAGGATGGATAATGAAAAAAGCAATTCTTGCAATAGCAGCCACACTTACTATCAGCACTCTATCAACTGCGTTTGTCTACGCTGATGCACATAATTCGGGGAAAGAAAAAAGTGAAATGGTTGATAAATTCCAAGGTCTTACACGAGATAATGCCTGGGAACAAAAAGGGAAAATCGACCTTAAATTTAATACTTATCATCCACAAGGAATGACGAAAGTTGGAGACGTTTATTATATGTCTTCAGTAGAAATCTTAGAAAAACCTGTGAAATTCAATCAGCCTCAAGAAGGTTATGACCGCACGCCGGGTAAAGGCGTTGGCCACCTTTTTGTATTTAATAATCAAGGTGAACTTTTAAAAGACATTAAGCTTGGCGAAGGCAGTATATACCACCCCGGCGGTATTGCCTATGATGGTAAATCGGTTTGGGTTCCCGCTGCGGAATATCGCCCAAACAGCAAGTCAATCATCTATAAGATAGATCCTCAAACAATGAAATCCAAAGAAGTGTTCCGTACAAATGACCACATTGGTGGAATTCTTCGTGATGGAAAACATGGAGCTTTAAAAGCTGTAAGCTGGGGTTCAAGATCTTTTTATACGTTTAATGAAAAGGGAAAAGTGCTCAGCAAATCAAATAACCCCAGTCATTTCATCGATTACCAGGATTGTGAAAATGCAGGAAAAGACAGCATGATTTGCAGCGGCATTACTGAACTGCCACAAAAAGGATCTGCCACTGATAAATATGAATTAGGCGGACTAGCTTTACTTGATATGAAAACGATGGATATGGTTCACGAATTGCCTACTACTCTGTTTTCGCCTCAGGAACATGTTGTGACACGGAATCCAGTATTTCTTGAAAATACGAAACAGGGAATAAAAATGTACGCTGTTCCCGATGACGATCAATCGTCTATGCTTATATATGAAACAAAAGTTACTAAAACGACCGGGCAGGATAATTAAACAGCGTATGGTGTTATTTTTGTTACAAGAGAAATCTGCAAAACGATAGAAAAAAAGACCAACCGTGTGAAGTTGGTCTTTTTTTCTATTAAATTTATTTCAACAAATTACGTCCCTTAAGCAAATCCTTTTCCAATTTCACCGTCTTACCATCACTTTTAAACACCGCATACTCCACAGCTGGCTGCACCACCACGTTATCTAGCAGCAATTCTTCACCAGTAAACTTCAATTTCAGTTCGTGCACACCCTTGCCCAAATAAACAGGGTGTCCCGCATTAACCAACGTCAGAAAATCGGTATCAGGGGAAGGCTGTACCTTCACATAGCTCACATTTCGGCCATCGACCTGCACATCGAGCTTGCCGGCAGAACTCGCTTCCCGAACCAGCGCACCAGACAACAGGTACAAGCCACTCTTACTAACAGTTACCTTCTTGGAGATCACATCTGAACTTCCTAATCTCACAATCTTCCCGCTGTAGGATGCATCTCCGGTCCATGAACTTTCCGGGGTTAACGTCTCCGGCTTGCCGAGCACTGCGTCAAAATCTTCAGCTTCTTCTACAACGGCTGTATGCCGCTTAACGGTTTTCGCCTGTAAAAGCTTCTCTGCTTTGGGAATGGAATTCACCGTTTGCAGCGCCATCAAAGCCTCGATGGTCGACTCTGCGCCGGAGTTCCAGTTTACTTTTCCAGTTACGCCGTTCAGGCCATCATACCCGCGGCCGGTTTTGGCATCATACATGACAGCATTCGCATCATTATTCCCAGTAAACCAGGAGGCTGCCAACCCTGCATACTTTGCGTACTTCGGATTATGTGTTGCTTTGTACACTTCAGCAAAGCCTTGTGTCAGCATGTTCACGCCATAGGCGATTTGCTCATCCTTCGCCATGGTTGGCGCCATTTCCTTGATCATTCCTGTAACAAGCAGGTGGGAGAAGAGCTGATCCGCTTCCTGCTGTGCGGATTTTACCCATTTCTTTTCATCGAGCACCCGGCCGGCTTTTGCCAAAGCAAAGGATTGGCCGCTGCCCCATGCATGCCAGAGGGTAGGGGAGCCATCCCAGTCCAGATGGGCGCCGTACGGATACTTTGTATAAGAACCATACTGAAACTCATCAAGTCCGCGGCCCACTTTTTTCATCGAATCCTTCACACTTGCAGATGGTGCAGCTTCATAAAAATAAGCAAGACCGAGCAATGCATTGGACATGGCGTCATAGCCGCCGATCCAGGCAGGAACTTTGTAACCGTGTACATTTTTGTATTCACCATAGTTTTCGTTTACTTTTTTCTGCAATGCCTTGTTCGCCAACATAAAGCTATCCTTCAATTGGGCAGCATAAGCGGGATCAGCCTTCTTAAACACGCTGTATCCTTGCCCCATGGCCCACATTGCTCGAGCAGCCCACCAGTCAAACGACTTTTTGCTTGTTCCGCCATCTTTATTGATGGAAAGGTCTTCATAAACAAAGTTATAAAACTCACCGTCATCAGCCTGCATGTGCATGACAAAATTCAGTGCTTTCTTTGCGCTTTCAAGGGATTTCTTATTCCCATTCTGTTCATAATCGTTCAGGTACACGACCGCTGCACGGGCCACATCGTCCACGCAGGCAATCCCTTCACCTGACGCGTCAACCCATTTGTAATCCGGGGCTTCCGAATAGATGTGGGTGATCAGCATGTCCACCCCATCGATCGTTACATCCTCGTTTAAAAAATTGAGGTGCTCCAGATTCACCGGTGTTTCTTCCTCCGACGGTTTCCCCGCCGCATGTGCATACGCCGGTGACGCCAGACAAAAGGCCACCACAAACGCCAAAAGCATTCTAAATCTCTTCATGATCTTCCTCCTTGGTAAAACTTTATGATGTCTTTATAAAAGGTTGTTGCTTTGGAATGTAGGATCTACTTTGATAAGTTGATTGGAGTGGAAGGTGCGAGACTGCGCCCGCTCCGCGAAAGTAGGCGCTCGCGCCGGTAAAAGCGAGCAACCTGAAGCGGAAATCAATTACTCCATTCCGTCAACAGTCAACCTTTTAAAAAGTTAAAGCCTGAATTCATGAAAGCGGTTCCGCAAATCCTCAAGAATCTCTTTTGGTGACTGGTTCGTGGTGTTATATAGATAACGCCGGTTGGCGGGATCATTTTCGAGCTGGTTCAGTAAAAACAGCGACCGGTCAATCAGGTCCGCATTTCCTCGTTCCTGCAGGCGCTGCACAAGCACGTCCTCATCTGCCCGCAGCACAACATAATAAATCTCAACATCATACCCGGACAGCCCGCGGCAAAACCATTCCAGCTCGTCCTCCACCACATAATCGAGCACGATATCCAACCTATGCTCTAGAAAATTTTTCGTGATGGAGAGGGTGTTTTGCCAGACGATGGACAGCTGCTCATCCCAGGGCGGCTGATTTTTCCCGGTAAACATTGAATGAATATCATCCCCATGCACGAGGACCACGTTCTCCATACTCTCAGCCAGCATTTTAGAAATCGTGGATTTACCCACCCCGCACGGCCCGGAAAAAATGTAAATCCGGTTCATGAGCCGGACCGAGCCTTTGCCGTCGACTCCCGCACGATTAACTCTGTCGGAAGAAGCAGTTCGATGATCGGTTCGTCCCGGTGCTGCATGCGCCAGATCAGCTGCTCAACCGCTTTACGGCCGTACAGATCAAGGTCGATGTTCATCGTTGTGATTTTCGGAGTGGTCAGCCGGGAAAGCATACCGTTGTCAAAACTAACCACAGACGCTTCATCCGGTACAGAGATGCCTTGCTGCTGCAGGGCGGACCGGACGAAAAAGCCAAACCCGTCGTTGACGCAGAACCAGGCCGTCGGCTGCACATCCAGCCCCTGCACGAGCGCATTCACATCCAGTTCATCTTCTTCCATAGAACTAAAAACAAACTGATTCTTCCGCTCAATCCCATGCTCGGCGAGCGCCAAATCATAGCCTTCCAGCCGTTCCTGATAGCTTGGTGACAGCTTCGCGTTTCCGACATAAGCGATGTCGCGGTGGCCAAGTTCAAGCAAATGCTTGACCGCGCTATAGGCGCCGAACCGGTTATTCGTTAAAATGGCGTCCGCGTGAATGAGAGGATGGTGATGGTCAATCATAACCGTCGGAATGCCGGTTGCAATTACGGCGTTCGTGTACTCGTTGCTGATATGGGAAAGGATAAGCACACCATCAACTTTGCCTTCAGCGATAAAGGACGGAAGCACAAGGTTGTCACGTGCTTCAGTATTCACCGACTGAATGAGCAGGTTCATGCCGTGCACCGTTACTTCTTTTTCAATACTAAGGTAGATTTCACCGAAAAAGCTTTTCAGCGAAAAGGCGTAATCCGACGCGATCAATCCGATATTGCCGGTGCCCCGGCTGGCATTTTCAATAGATAGAGTCTGCTTTTTCATCCGATAGCCAAGCTCGTGGGCTTTCTGTTCAATGCGTTTCCGGGTGGCGTCACTTACGCCCGGCTTTCCGGATAGAGCCTGGGAAACGGAGTTTTTCGATATATTCAATGCATCTGCGATATCCTGCATGGACACTTTTTTAGCCATAGGGTCTCAAACCTTTCAGTGGATAATGACAATTTAAGTTTGTCACGTTACAAAGTAATCATAACCTAACTGAGAGTACTGGTAAACAGCAATGACGAAAAATCATCCAATAGACTCAGGTTAAAAAGAGTTGACAGAACTTTTGTAATCATGTAAAACTGTAATTGTAAGGTTATTAATTACATTACAAAGTTACAAATAGAATAAAATGTAATGTTTTCCAGCAAGGAAAAAGAAGGCGCTGGATTTTTTTCTACTATTGAATGATAGCGCTATCAAAAAACGTATTGGGGGATATTGTGATGAAAATGAAAAAAGCAGCATCACTATTGCTTGGAGCGTCAGTATTGGCTGGTTCACTTGCAGGCTGTTCAACCGGAAACCCGGCAGGCGAGGATTCGACGTCCAAGAACGGCACGACCACGATTGAATTCTGGGCTGCGCCAAACCCGCCGCAGCAGGCATATTGGAAAGAAACCGCTAAAGCGTTTGAAAAGGACCACCCGAAAATCAAGATCAAGGTGAGCCCGATTAAGGAAAGCCCGACATCCGAAGCAAGCATCCAGTCCGCCATCGCGGGTAAAGAAGCGCCAACCATGTCGGAAAACATTAACCGTGGATTTGCCGCACAGCTGGCAGAAAGTAAAGCAATTGAGCCGCTGAACAAGATGAAAGGGTACGACGATATCCTGAAATCACGAAGCATGACTGACACGATCAAAGGCTGGAAGTTTGCTGACGGCAACCAGTACGTATTGCCGATCTACTCCAACGCCATGCTGTTTGGCTGGAGACTGGATATCCTGAAAAAACTAGGCTATAATGAGCCGCCAAAAACATACAGTGAAGTACTTGATGTAACTAAAAAACTGAAAGCGAAATATCCGGACAAGTACCTGTGGGCAAAGCCTGACCTTGCCGATCCAACCGCCTGGAAGCGCTGGTTTGACTTCTTCATGCTGTATGACGCGGCATCCGGCGGAAACAAATTCATCGAAGGCAACAAGCTTGTCGCGGACGACAAAGCCGGTGTGGATGTCCTGAACTTCATGGACAACATCCGCAAGGAAAAAGGTATCCTGACTAAGCAATCCAAGGATCCATTTGAAACCGGTCTTGGCATCTTTACCGACATCGGACCATGGACCCTTCAATACTGGGCAGAGAAATTCCCTGAAATGAAATATAACAAAACCTTTGCGTTCTCTACGCCTCCGGTTCCGGATGGCACTGATACAAAAAATGTATCCACATTTGCGGATACAAAAGGTCTTGTGATTTATTCCTCTGCTCCTGAAAATGAGAAAAAAGCAGCGATGGAATTCATCAAGTGGGTCTACTCAAAACCTGAAAATGACGTGAAGTGGATGGAGAAAACGAACCTTCCGCCAGCACGTGACGATTTGGCAACGAACGATGCGTTCAAAGAGATTTATGAGAAGAATCCTGCGCTGAAGCCGTATGCCGAAGCGATTCCGAACGCTGTTCCGTCCATTGATAATGCGAAATACAATGAGCTTCAAACGTACATTGGCCAATATGCCGTCAACCCTGTCGTAAAAGGGGAAGTACAGCCGAAGAAGGGCTGGGAAAAGATGAAAGAGGCCATTGAGGGGGATCTCAAGTAATGAGAACCAAAAATAACAACGGTATGGGCTGGCTATTTGCCAGTCCTTACCTTTTATACGGGCTGATCTTCTTTCTCATCCCGCTCGGCTGGTCGTTCTATCTGTCGATCACCGACTGGAACCTGATCGCCCCGGTATTTCATCATGTTGGGTTAGATAACTTTATCAAGGCACTGAAAAGTCCAGGCGTACATGCGGCATTTTTCGTCACCTTCAAATTTATGATCGTGTTCGTGCCGATGGTCATTGCGTCCTCTCTGATCGTGGCACTCGTCGTTCACGGCCTGCCGCGATTCAAAGGTTTGTTCCTGATTGGCTTCTTCCTGCCATATCTTGCATCAGGCGTTGTATCATCTTTTATCGTGAAAGGCTTTCTTTCCTACAACAGCCCGGTGAACACGTTTTTGAGAGGGCAGCTTGGGCTCGACATCAACTGGCTCGGCACGCCATTATCCGCGTTGCTTCTTGTCGCGGTCATTATCGCCTGGAAGTTTACCGGCTATTACGCGTTGATTTTAACGTCAGGCTTTGAATCGATTAACCAGGAAATTTACGAAGCGGCCGCCATTGACGGCGTCAACGGCTGGCAGCGCTTTTGGAGAATCACCCTGCCGCTGTTGTATCCGGCATTGTTCACGACCTTGATCCTTTCCATTGGCGTCACCTTCGGAATTTTTACCGAGGTGTACCAGCTGACAGGCGGAGGACCGAACTTTGGGACCAATACATGGCAGATGGAGATCTACAAGCAGGCGTTCCAAAACCTTTCTGCAGGCTATGCTTCTGCCGTTGCTTTGATCGCATCCGTCGTGACTTTCATCTCGATTTTTATCATTCGAAAATTCTTGGAAATGTGGGGGAAACGAAATGGTTGGACATAAGAAAAAATCACTTACAATCCGCTATATTATCGCGTTCCTTCTGCTCTTGCTTATGATATTTCCGTACCTGTACATGGTGCTCAACTCGTTTGCCGACTGGAGCCAGGTGGACCGCAAGCTGATCCCGACGAGCTTTACGCTCCATTCGTATGAATGGCTGCTGAGCGGCGGGCAGTCCGCAGAGCCCCGTCCGTGGATCCGGGCCTTCTTTAACAGCCTGATTGTTTCTTCCGGCTCGACCATTTTAATGATGATTACCGGTGTGGTGGTTGCCTACGCGCTTGCCAAGCTGCAGTTCCGCGGCCGCAACTTCCTGAACAATGCCATCCTGTTTCAGATGTTTTTCCCGGCGATCATCCTGCTTGTGCCGACGTTCCTGATCATTCAGCGCCTCGGTATGTATGACTCCTACCTGGGAATGATTCTTCCGAAAGCACTGAGCCTGTGGGCGATCTTCATGTACACCAACTTCTTCCGGGCGATTCCGGATACGTTTATTGAAGCGGCAAAACTGGACGGCGCATCCGACTGGCAGATCATCTTCCGGATCATTCTGCCGATGTCCAAATCCATCACGATCGTCGTGTTCCTGTTCTTGTTCATGGAACGCTGGACCGAACTTTTGTGGGATATGATCGTTGTCAAAAGCGACAATATGCTGACACTGAATGTGCTCCTGTCCCAGATGTTCGGGCCGTACGGCGGCTATCCGGGACCAATGTATGCGGCATCCGTGATCCTGACCGTGCCGATCATCATTCTGTTCTTGTTCTTTGCCAAGCAGTTTAAGGAAGGCATGCAATTTACACTGAAATAAGGAGGGTGAATCCTTTGAAACTAACGAAAACCGATATCAAAACGTGCAGCGAGCTGCTGAACCAATATGAGAAAAAAGACAAGCCGGGTTTACCGGAAAAACTTACTTTTGAAGGCGTCGGAAATAACGACGTATACAACATCACCGCACCGTTTGAAGACGACGGCCAGCTCGTGATCGCCGGCCGGGTGGAAGCCCGGGACAGCGAGCAGTCCGAGGTACATTTCTTCATTCAATCCGGTGAAGCCTGGGTGCCAAAAGAAGGCGCTCCGGTTTTGAAGCTGCAGGATCCGTTTTTTACCCATATTGCGGGTGAACTGGTTCTTGGCGGTGTGCAAACCTTTCCGCATCCGACCATTGAAAACGCCCTTGGCTGGCGGACGGTCTTCTATAAAGGAAGCAGCATCAACGACCTTCAGGAATTCTTTAAGGGGCCGGACGGCATGAAGGACCTCCGGATTGCCGAGCTTCTTAACGGTTCAATCGCTATTTTCACAAGGCCGCAGGGCGAAAAAGGCGGCAGAGGGAAGATCGGGTTTACGACCGTTCCTTCATACAATGATTTGAATATCGAAGTGATCGACAATGCGCCATTGCTGGAAAACCAGTTCACTGACGACGAGTGGGGTGGGGCGAACGAGCTTCATGTCCTCTCCAGCGGACTGATTGGAGTCCTTGGGCACATCGCAAGCTTTGATGAACAAGGCGACCGCCACTACTATCCGATGCGCTTTATCGTTGATCCGAAAACAGGTGCACATTCGGACATCGAGCTGATCGCTGTACGAAATGACTTTTTGCCCGGCGATACGAAGCGTCCGGACCTTGTCGATGTGGTGTTCAGCGGCGGATTGGTGCGAAAAGAAGATGGAACGGCCGATCTATATGCGGGCATCTCGGACGCCGAGGCCCATAAACTTACCATTCAAGACCCGTTCCTACCCTATGAGAGATAAGGAGACTGCAGCATGAACGTAAATCGATATGAAGAGAACCCCTTAGTAACACCTAGTGATGTTAAACCTCACCGTGATGATTTTGAAGTGATCGGTGCGTTTAATGCGGGTATCGCCCGATACAAAGATGAAGTCATCATGCTGCTTCGCGTGGCAGAGCGCCCGCTGAGCGACGATCCTAATATTGTGAAGGCGCCGATCTTTAACACAGAAACAAAGGAACTTGAAATTATGGAGTTCAATATATCGGATAAGCGATACAATTTTGATGATCCACGTACAATCCGGAAAGCCGATGATTTGAGCCAATTCGCCTTTCTGACGTCGTTATCGTATACTCGGATTGCCCGAAGCAAGGACGGTCGCAACTTTACGATCGACCCTGCGCCATTCTATTATCCTTCCAACGAGCTCGAGTCGTTTGGCATTGAAGACCCGCGCATCACGCAGATCGGGGACACGTTCTATATCTATTTCAGTGCGGTTTCACCAGTTGGGGTGGGAGAATCGATGATTTCCACAAAAGACTTCCAGACTATCGAGCATCACGGTATGATCTTTGCGCCGGAAAACAAGGACGTACTGATCTTCCCGGAAAAAGTGAACGGCAAATACTATGCGCTTCACCGTCCGGTACCAAAAAGCACAGGCAACCCGGAAATCTGGATCGCCGAATCTCCTGACCTTCTGCACTGGGGCAATCATAAGTATTTGCTCGGACTGCGCGAAGGCATGTGGGATGACGGCCGCATCGGCGGGGGAGCCGTGCCGATTAAGACCGATAAAGGCTGGCTTGAGCTGTACCACGGCGCCAGCAAGGACAACCGCTACTGCATGGGCGCGGTACTCCTTGACCTGAACGACCCGTCGAAGGTCATCGCCCGCTCGGAATCCCCGATTGTTTCACCAGAAGCAGACTATGAAGTGAACGGCTTCTTCGGCAATGTCGTGTTCTCCTGCGGCGCATTGGTTGAGGGAGACATCGTGAAAATGTACTACGGCGTGTCCGATACATCGATGGCATGTGCGGAACTAAGTTTAAGCGAGATTTTGGACTCATTAACCTCATTAATTGAAGCATAAAGAAGGAACGACCTGTAGTGGGCCGTTCTTTTATTGGTTTTTGATCTTTCACTGTTTTCGTTTTTCTCGGAAATACAGATAATCCTTCTTTGTGTGTGTTTGTATAATTATTAGAAAACCAATTACTTTGTCCCATAGTAATCGTTCTACTGTACTATTAAAATAAGAATGTGCTTTCTTCTTATAGGATGGTGATCGTTTGAAAACGGGACAAAATTGGGGGCAACGGAAGAGGTTTGTTCTTTATACTCTTATCGTTAGTATAATTTTCGGGATTTTTTCAGTGATCTCTGATCATTTACCTAACTTAAGGGATGGTGTAACTCCCCTGGAGTTCATCATCTCGTATCTGGCAATCATGATTAATTCCTTACCAACATGGTTTATTATTGCGATGGTAACGGGCTATCTATTTGCCAGTACTATTAAAGAATCAATACTATTTGGAGCGATTTGTATTCTTTGTGCCATTACATCTTATTTTGTCATCGGACAATTATACAGTGGAATCCCAGTCGCAACGTTGAAAGAATGGGTCCTAATATATATTAATTGGTTTGGGATGTCCCTATTGGGCGGCATGATTGGCGGGTGTGCTGGATTTTTACTGAAAAGAACTCCATATGTCTTACTTATCGTTCTATCAGGATTGCTTCTGCAGCTGTATTTAAACGGTGCAAGCAGTTGGAGTGACGTAGTGGGTATTGCGCAAAATGTTACCTTTTGTCTGATGATCGTAGGGATTATTCTTTATCTCGGGATGGTTACAAAAGGCAGGATGACAACTGTTCCGATGTTGAACAGAAAAGAACAATAGATAGTGTGCACATCGAGCAGAAAGAGCAGCAGGAGAGGTTTTACCCTATTGAAAGAAAACGGGGAAATTCCTCTCCTTATTTGTGTCATATTCCAAATGATCACTGCCGTTTTTTCAGCTGCAAATTCCCTTTGTTAAACATGATCAGTCCGTTCATTCGCTCGTATAGTGCATAGAGCGGATATAAGAGACCAATAAAAACAATAACGGAAGGGATTTTTTCAATAACAGGGAGTATACCGGTTAATAAAGAGGTCAATTTTTCAGTTAAGTAAATAAATAAAGGAATGATGGCGACTAACCCAATTAAAAGAAAGGGAGTTACTTTCGTTTCTTTTAACTTCGCTTTGCAGTACGGACACTTCATGGTAAAAGGGGATGAAAAATCTTCAAAATCATCAAGTGTTATTGCCTTTTCACAACTCGGACAGGGTACAGAGGTCTTCATATGAATCTCCTTAAAAAGGTATTTTTCTTAAGTATAATTGGACAGGATATCGTTCGTGAAGAAGAAATAATGATAATTTATAAAGATTTAATAGATGAATTAAAAATGCTGCACGGCAAAACTAGAATTTGTTCAACTTGTTTTGATTCTTTCCTAATTCGAGATAGCGAAGCCAACAAAGTGGTTGTCCAAATATTTAGTGGTAACACCTTGAAACCGCATTCATAATGTTGGGGTGAAGGGAAGAATTCTCTTATAATGAAATAAGAATAACCAAAGTGAGGTGTAAATATTGGGTTTTTTTAATACCATTAAAAATTTGTTTTCAACAACTACACTAGAGTCGAAAACAGAGAAAAAAGAAAACAATACAAAGCCTCCTCTAAAAAAGGAGAAGGTAACAACTAAGAAATCAATGGGAAAATCAAGTGCAGCGTCCAACCCTTATCTAAAACCGCTGTTTCTAAACAACTTTAAGCGTGAATTTAGTTTAGATTTAAAGATGGAGACCCAGAAAAATTGGGATCAATTTTTCTCTTCAGTAAAGAAAAATCCTAAGCTAATAGGTTTTGAGAATCGCTCACGCAGGAAATCCAATCTTCTTTTCCATAACGACCATCTCATGATTGTACAAGCAGCTGGAGTAATTGAGTACGTCGAGGAACATGAAGTACGCCAAATTTCGTTAAAAGAAACACCGTTTGAAAAGATGACTGCACGAGCGGCAAATGCAAAGGGAGTCGTTCTTCAAATGAAAGAAAAGCTGGCATTTATCAATATGCAAAGCCAACAAGGAGTCATGTTTCATTTCGACTGGCAAGCGTTTACGGTGGCAATGGGGGATGATTATTGGCTAGTAGGGACGCGCCAAACCATCAATGGACCAGGAGAGTTATACTGTTTTGATATGCAGGGAGACCTTAAATGGTCGACAGGCTTTAAAGAAAAGTTTGATAGTGTATATGGAGAGATTGAATTCTTCCCTTACCATCTTCAAGTCTCAACGGACTCTACTGATATCTTTGTATCCAGCATGGACCGCATCTATCGGTTAAGTGTAGATGGGACCATCAATGCGAGAGTAGCCATTTCAGAATTAAAAGCAGCAGAGCTGAAACAAAAGCAGAAGGAACTTCAAAGGAAATGGTCTACCCAACCTACAAATGAAGAAGAAGCAAGGAATAGATTAGCAGAACACTTCGCATCTCAATTCACAATCAGTATGCGAATGACGAACATGAACTCTCCGTTTGCAGGCTATGTACATGACCCAGAAACGGATATGCTTTTTGTCCTGGAAGAGGACGGCAGGGTCACTGCATGGGACCGTCATGGGAAGTTAGTATGGCTGACCGCGTTTAAAAACAACAGCAGATTTATCAATTGGGTAGATGGTCTGTTAGTTGTCTCGTTTGAAAAGGGTGAGACGTTCTGGATAAACCGAAAAGGTGAATTTGTTTATGGTGTGCAACTTCCCAAACAAGCTGCAAGTATAGCGGTTATTCCAAACCAGGAGAAGTATTTAATCGTTTGTGAAGATAACCGGCTATATGAGCTTCACAAACAGAGCGGCGATCTTATCATGGGTTCAGATGGACATCCAGGGATGGAGCTCTTCCAACTAAGCGGCAGGAATATCTTTTTTGACGGAAAGAATAATGGTCAGGGGTATTTTTGGAGAGCACATATAGACCACATATGGAGTCATTTTGAGCCTACGTTACTCACAAAAGATGGAGAAATTAACACATTGAGTGAAGTAGCTCCAGAAATATCGGAAACAAAAAGGTTCAGGAAGAAATGGTGGCTCAAAAACAATAGCAAAAATGATTGGTTCGGAAGCCGAGTAATTGATACGGCAGAAAATCGTATTTATCTTGTGGAGAAAGAAAAGTTGGATGTAAACAAATGGATGGACTTGTCCGAATCAGAAAGAAGAAAAGAAGAAAAGAAACACCACCTGGTTTGTTACGACTTTGAGGGCAACGAACAATGGAGAAAACAGATTTTATCGGCAATGTGGTCCTTATTTCTGTCACCCGATGGTGAAGTAATTTATACGAGTGTACCCGATGAACAAGAAATCACATACATGCCTGGGCATATCCTATTGATTTCAAAGGATGGACAGGAATTAGCTAAGTTTAAAGTACCTGCTCAGGGATTTTCTCTTGATTTTGTATCAGATAGTATAGTGACCGTTAACTTAGCTTTTGAACAAAAAGAAGACCGCATGAAAGGGATAATATCGAAAAACAATAACGGTGTATGGAATCTCACTCTAAAACAAGGGGGGGAAGAAAGTGGAAACCCTACTCCGTTTGGTGCAGGCATTCATTATGAAAAAACGCCTCACTTTGAAATTAGCCGTCTAGATAAGAAAAAGTATGTATTAAGAAGCAACGAAGATGAAATGGAGATGAAGGTGACGGCAGCCATTTATGAAGCGTATGAATCCAAAGATAACCTTCTCTTACTACGGTTCGGCAAACGTACGATTCAATGTTTTAATGCTTCTTTTGAGAAAGTGATTGAAATCAAAGAACAAGCAGACATTGTGGAAACGAGCCTGGGTAAGAATACTGTTGTAGTCGCTACAAAGAGTGAAGTGAAAGGATATTCCTTGACTGGCGACATTCTTTGGAAATATAGCTCAATTCCAAATACGTATAGTGCCTCTGTCACTTGGATAGGTGGTAAAGAGGTCTATTTATGGGTGGTAACCAACGATTCAGAATCCATCGTTTCATCGATATCAGAAGATGGAAAAGTGAAGAACAGCCATAAATTTGATAAGCGTTCTTACCGTAGGGAATTCATTGTATCTCCAGAGCGAGAATATTTTGTTGCCCAGACCAATGGATCCATCGAGATATACGGTATAACAAAATAGAGATAGATAAGGTATTATTTCTTTATATCGATAGACCTTTCATTTCAACACCAAGGAGGGGCTTACGCTGAACACGGAGGAATTGCTCAACCTGATCAAGATCCGGACCGAAAAGGGAAACATTCCGCCTGAAATTACAGGCATCCAAACGGACTCGCGGAAAGTGGAGCCGGGGAATATCTTTGTTTGTATGACCGGACATACCGTGGACGGGCATGACTTTATCAGCCAGGCCATTGGGAATGGAGCGACTTTGATCATCGCCAAAAAGGAAAGCGGTCTTATCGATCTTGACCACATCGGGCTTGTGCTGGTGAAGGACACAGTGAAAGTCCTGGCCCGGCTGCTGCACCATTATTGGCGATACCCCACTTCCTCCATGACAACCATAGGTGTTACGGGGACGAACGGAAAAACTACGGTATCTCACTTGATCCATGAACTTATGCTGCTTATGGGAGAACGCTCGGCGGTTGCCGGAACTCTTGGGTTTCACTTGAATGATGCTCATACTCCTACCGCAAATACGACGAGTGATCTCACCTCCAACCTTAACATGGCAAGCCAGGCTGCAGAACAGGAATGCGATGCCATGATCTTTGAGATGTCCTCACATGGCCTGGTGCAAGGCCGGGTTTGGGGAATTGAATTTGATATTGCCGTGTTTACCAACCTCAGTTATGAGCATCTGGAATACCACCAGACGATGGAAAAGTATGAACAGGCAAAAGGGCTGCTTTTCGCCCAGCTGGGACAAGACTTACGCAAGGAAAAATACGCGGTGATCAATGCTGATGACCCAAGGTTTCATACGTATTCCAGCGTTACTCCTTTTGAAGTCATCTCCTACGGGTTTAGCGAGCATGCCGATTTCAGGGCTTCCGATATGATCAGTACGGAAGAAGGAATGGAGTTTATGCTGCATACGCCACAAGGATCCTTTACGATCAGAACGCAGCTGATCGGAACCTTTAACGTCTACAATATAATGGCGGCGATGGCTTCACTTTACGCGAAAGGTGCAGAAGTGAAGGAGATGGCAAGGGTCGTTCCTTTTGCCAAAAGAATAAGAGGAAGAATGGAAAAAGTTTCGTCAGCTCCATCCTCTGAAACGTACATTGATTATGCCCATACCCCTGATGCCATTGAAAAAGCAATGGACAGCCTTTTACACTTGAAAAAAGGGCGTTTGATTATCGTGATTGGCGGCGGCGACTTCCGGGATCATACGAAGCGGCCGATGATGGCGGAAAAAGCCTCCAAGGCAGATTATGTGATTATCACCACCAATAATCCCGGCTACGAGCCGGTGGATAAAATTCTCTCCGATTTCCAGGAAGGCATGCTGCATAACCGTTATCGCATGATCGGTGACAGAAAAGAAGCCATCCATCATGCACTTGAATACGCGGGACCTGATGATCTTGTGCTGGTCACCGATAAAGGTCATCAAACCACACAGCTGGTGGGCGGCACCAAAACTCCTCACAGTGATAAACAAATTGTGATGGAGTACATGAAGCAGAAACTGCCGATGAAATAATGAAACAACGGCCCGAAAAGTAGCCGTTGTTTTTTGCATCGTTGGATTACTTTCAGTAAATATACTTTTATTCAGGGGTTATTGAATCGGTGTTAATCTGACGGTTGCTTCTGTCTGAATCGTATACTCATCGTCTGCTTCAAAGGTATAGGAGGGAGTTCCATTGCTGCCAAGAATGGTATTAACCTCTAAATCTCCGCCATAATCCCAAACCACAAAGTTGCTTCCGGATCCTACGGGCGTCGCTACATAGCGGCCGGCCGGGAGATCTTTTCCTACTGTATATTTACCTGCCTGAAGAACCTTTGGTGCGCCTTTCGCCTTTTGCACCTGCCCGGTTAATGAAGCCAGCTCTCCTTTTTTGCTCTTCACTTGTGATTGTAGATCCTTTAACTTGCCATTGGCGTCATCAATTTCGTCCTTTATGGCCGATATCTTTTCATCCGCTTTTGTCCGTGTGTCTTTAAGTTGCTGATCAATTTTGGCACGGCCATTTTTCAATTCAGTTTCCAAGGTTCCCTTGGTATCCTCAAGTTGATCTTTTGTATCCTTTAGTTCGTCCTCCACCTGGTCACGGCTATCTATAAGAGCAATCACTTTATCTTTTTCCTCTTGCTTGGATGAGACATCTTTTCCGAGAGCCTCTAATTCTCCCTGTAATTTTTCAGATTCATTTTTCTGTTTGTTTATATGCTTTTCCAGGGCAATTGAATCCAATTTGCGTTCATTAAGGGATACTTTAGCGCCTGATGACCCCCACCCGAAACCGATAAACAAAATAACAAATGCACCAATAATGAATCCCGCCACCTTCAAAGCCTTTTTAACCTTTGACACTGGTTTTGCTCGTTCCAATTCCACGTAACAACCTCCCGATTAGTAATTATTTTCCTTGCTGAAAACAGGTTTATGTACCTATGTTATAATATCGTCTTTTTACATAATTTAGGACTTTTTTCTGGTGGGAGAACACTATAAAGTTTCCACTGTTGAGGGAGTATGGTGATGCCTTTTTTTATGTTCAATTTGCTTTGGTGGTTTAGAAATAGGTGGTAAATGTATGCACGGAGTATATTTTTATTCATAGTATGTAAATTATAATATTACCTTGACAGTCACAGTACTTCATTGCATAATGCAAATAGGGAGGTAATTTTATGAGTGAAAACAAAATTACATCCGACCTGCTGCGCGGACACACCGATACGATGATTCTGCGGTTATTATCCGAGGCAGATCGTTATGGGTACGAAATCGTTAAGCTGATTGCCGAACGGTCGGACGGCAATTATGAGTTAAAGGAAGCGACAATGTACTCCAGCCTTCGCCGTCTGGAAGCAGACGGCGATGTGGAGTGGTACTGGGGCGATGGATCCCAGGGAGGGCGGCGTAAGTATTTCAAGATTACCGAAAAAGGCAAAGAGACTCACGCCAGCAACATCAGCAATTGGGAGTACGCAAAACGTGTACTCGAAAAATTATTATAAGGAGACGTGACGTATGAACGAAAAATTACACCAATACGTAAATGGCGTTTTTGCACCCTATAAAGGAGTGAAAAGCGTCGATGAACTGCAGGCTGATCTTTTGTCTGATTTGCAGGAGCGGTTCAACGAGCTCAAAAAAGAGGGCAAGGACGATGAAACAGCGCTGGAGATGACGATAGACAGCATTGGCGATATCGAACAAACGGTTCAGGAGGTTGCCAATCTGACCCGGTCATTGGAACGCCAGGTGCTCACCAACCTCAGCTCAAGCAACTTAACCAATAGTGACTTTGCAGGAGTTACGGCACACAAAGGAAAGTTTGCAGGAAGCTCATTGATCGGCTCCGACTTTTCGGGCTCCGACCTGACTGGCAGCACATTTAAATCAAGTGATGTGCGTGACGCCAATTTTAACGGCGCTAATCTGACAGACTGCACCTTCTCCACCTTAGACCTCTCCAATTCAACGTTCAACCAATCCATCCTTGTGCGCACCGTCTTCAGTAAATCGTCGCTTGCCGGCGTCACATTCAGAGATATTACCATGACTGATGTGAAGCTGACCATGACCGATCTCAGCAAAACCACCTTTGAAAATTGCACCTTTGACGGCGCAGACTTCACAAATTCTTCACTGGAAGGATTGAATCTGGATCATCAAACCTTTATCGGCGTTAAATTTGATAAAGCCGGACTGAAAGACGTGACGTTCAGAGGAGCAACCCTCAAGAATGTATCCTTTAAGGGACCTGCCTTGTCCAAGAAATTTTACCGTGCCATCAAAACCATCTGCTTTGACGATGCACGAATGGATAAACTGACCTATGCTGCACTGAAAGGCCTGGAAGCCGATTTATCCAAAGTTACTGTTATCTAAAAAGTTCATAACAGGAGGAGAAGAGGATGGAAAACCATTCGATTCAGGTAAAAGGTTTGCAAAAGTCCTATAAGAATCTTCATGTAGTAAAGGGGGTGGATTTTGAGGTGGAAAAGGGCAGTATTTTCGCCCTGCTTGGTTCCAACGGAGCGGGCAAGACGACCATCGTCAGAATCCTCTCCACGCTGCTCAAACCGGACAGCGGAAGCGCTTCCGTAAACAGTTATGATGTGGTATCAGATCCTGAAAATGTCCGGGGGTCCATCAGCCTGACCGGGCAGTTCGCCGCCGTGGATGAGATATTGACCGGTCGGGAAAATCTGATCATGATTGCCAGGCTCCATCACCTGAAGCAGCCCCGCCAAGTTGCGGATGATTTGCTGCAGCGCTTCGGTTTAAGTGAGGCTGCTGACCGCAGGGCATCTACGTATTCAGGCGGGATGCGCCGCAGGCTCGACATTGCGATGAGCCTGATCGGCAAACCGGAGATTATTTTCCTCGATGAACCGACGACCGGGCTGGATCCTGAGGCGCGCATTGAGGTATGGAAGATCGTCAACGAACTGGCGGACAGCGGCACGACCGTCTTCCTGACCACTCAGTATTTGGAGGAGGCGGAGCAGCTGGCTGACAAAATCGCCATTTTGCATGAAGGAAGGATTATTGCCAGCGGTACGCTTCAGGAGCTGAAAAAGCTGTTCCCGCCTGCAAAAGTGGAATATGTGGAAAAACAGCCTTCATTGGAAGAAATATTCCTTACCATCATTAATAAAAAGGAGGAAAAAGCAATATGAGTACTCACTTTTTCAGTGATATGGGTGTGATGGTCGGGCGTTCGATGCGCCATATTTCCCGCAGCCTGGATACCATCATTACGGTGACGATCACGCCGATTGCCTTATTGCTGCTATTCGTTTACGTGTTCGGCGGGGCAATAAAAACCGGTGCGGATAACTATGTAAATTACCTGATGCCCGGCATTTTGCTCATCGCGATTGCCAGTGGAATATCATACACGGCTTACCGCCTGTTCCTGGATAAGTCAAAAGGGATCTTTGAACGCTTTCACTCTATGCCCATTGCGCGTTCCACCGTACTCTGGGGGCACGTGCTCACCTCGCTTGTATCCAATGCCCTTTCTGTTGTTATCATCATTCTCGTAGCGCTCATCATGGGCTTCCGCTCATCCGCCGGGGTGCTGTCATGGCTCGCTGTAGCCGGAATACTCGTCCTGTTTACCCTCGCCCTGACCTGGATTGCAGCCATTGCCGGACTGTCCGCAAAATCGGTGGACGGCGTAAGTGCCTTCTCTTACCCATTAATCTTCCTTCCATTCATCAGCTCAGCGTTTGTACCTACCAAATCAATGCCATCTGTCGTTCGCGCCTTTGCCGAAAACCAGCCCGTCACCTCCATCGTAGAATCCATTCGTGCATTGTTAGCAAATCAGCCTGTAGGAAATGAGATATGGATCGCTCTTGCTTGGTGTGCAGGGATTATGCTGGTGGCGTATTTCTTTGCGATGAAGGTCTATAAAGCGCGGGTATGAAGATTCAAACGAAAAGCATAGGGAACCCAATCAATCAGGGTTCCCTATGCTTTTTTCCGGTGAACCAGATACTTCACAAAAGCAACAATCGCCACACCGGCGGTAATGCCCCAGGTCAGAAAGAAGGCAAGACCCAGCCCGATGTTTGCATCAGGAGTCGGATGTTTGTTGTCATCGAACAAGGCGTACGCAAGCGGGAAAGCAGAAACAAACAAAGCCAAATACAAAAGAAAGCTTTTCGAAAAGGTTCGGTTCCTCAGGGTCCCATGCAACACAATAAAAGACACCGCAAGCAAAAGAAACGTAAGGACAGCCATGGAGATTCCTCCTGATCCTTAGAAATACATACCTCATATTTTACGATATGTTCTAATGATTGGTGCCTTGATTTACCTTCGTGCGGTTCAGTTTCTTCAGCACCTTGATCCGGTCCAGGTGCATGCCTTCATGGAACAAATTACAGCTCAGAAACTCTTCAACAGTAGACATATAAAGTCCCTGGGAGGTGGTGTAGTCTTCTGTTGTTTTCTCCTTCAACCGGCCGCTGAATGTGGCTTCAATCCTGTCTATCTGATTTTCCAGCAGCTCCAGAATTTCAGATAGACTGACAGGCATCCTTTGCCCGTGTTCAGGCTTTGTACCGGGGCTGAAAAGGGATGGAAACACCTCAGGCATCACCCAGTCTTCCTGGGTAAAATGAAAGGCGTTCCGTTCCAGAATGAAATAAATATGTCCCAGGTTCCACTTGATGTTGTTGTTAAAATCCTCCGGAACGATCTCGGACTGTTCCTCGCTCAAGGCTTCGACCAGTTTCAGCGTATTTCCCCTGACAAACCGCAGCTGTGTAAACAGATACTCACTCATTTGTCGTTCTCCAGCAACTCCGTAATGATTTTCAAGTCCTTGAAGGTATCCATATACGCATACCGGCCGCCGTTATATTCTCCCTTTTGGAGAAGGGACATGTTTTGGCCTTCCATAAGCATTACCTTTTCCTTCATGCCCTCGATTACAAACGCGATATGATGCGGTCCTTCTCCATGCTCATCGAGGTACTCCCGCCAGGTGCTCGGCTTTTCGTCCGGCTGAATCAGCTCCAGCTGCAGGGAACCCATGTCAAAGAAGGCCAGCATTGCGCGCGCTTCGGATGGTTTGCCTCTATATTCCGTTTGGGCCAGGTCTGCAGGGTCTGTCCAGTTGCACGGCGGCTTTTCCACGCCGAAAAAGTCGGCGTACGCCTGTGCTGTTTTTTCAATGTCATGAACGAGAATTCCAATTTGCGTAATCACGTTCGTCCCCAAAATGTTAGCTGGTGATTGCGTTTGATTTTGCATGCGAAATCGCTCCCTTATGGAAATTTTATGTACACCCCTATATTCCATAGAAACCCAGCAAATCCCCCTTCTATCACACAAAAAAAGGCACTTTAAGTCTGGGTAATTGGCACCCATAATTCATGGCGCGGTTTGTGACCTGGCCCATAATAACACTCAATACAGGGCAAATTCGCAAGTTTATATCCGGATGCAGGAACCCACTCAGAATACAAATGTTTCCACGCTTCCGTAATATTGGGAAAAACAGCCCATGTGCCTGGCGGGATAAGCAATGTTTGCATGTCTTCAGGCAACTCGCCATCATACCGCACACCCATAAAATAATAGAATTCTTCATCAGTGATGGCTGCTCCATTCCCGCATACACCCAAAATGCCTTCTAATGAGCATTTCGGATTCTCCCAGGACATATCGATTAACTTCTGCATAAATCCTTCCTTTTTCGCTTTGCTCCAAAGGGTCGGAACCATTTTAAATGCTCTGTTTGTTTTTACCGGTTTACTGTTGCCTGCAATCCTTAGTTCAAAATCTAAGTTCTCAATTCGATATTCCATTTCAGTGTCTCCTTTTATTGAAATTTGAAAGGAAATGAAAAATAATGTTAGGATTTCTACTATCAGTCTGCTAAATTACTTCCTTTAACAATACCATAAAAAGTAAATTGTCAGCTTGCCTTAACTATGTAACAATGGATTCCCTAAAATGAAGGAGAGGTGAGAGAGATGAAGCCAGTTAGCGAAGAAAACCAAACATTGTCTATTGATTCTCTGAGGTCAACGCTAAGCAAGCTCGAAAATTCCTGCAAAAGTATGAGCGGGAAAAATTCCAATACCACTCTTGTTGAAAAGAGACGAGATGCCATAAAAATAGGGTTAAACTGCCTGCAAAACGCCTGGCATGGAGCGGAATTTTCATACAGCGTTGAAACTGTCCGGTCCGCCCAATGCACTCTTCAGGAATTACTTCCATCTATTCATAAACAGTATGAGAAAGTCAAAGAGGGAAGTGCACAAAAGACGTTACTACAAAGACGAATAGCGTCTATTGAACTGGCACTAGAGGCTTTAGAGGAGCATAACTAAAATTCATTATATATGTACAAAGGAACAGGTCGGAAATCCGACCCGTTCTTTTTATTTATCGACTTTCGTAACCACAAGCGTTGGATTGCGGTAATAGACTGCCTCGCCCACAAAGATGAAGGGACGTACGGAGATAACATCATTGGCCTTAAGGTTTAACAGAATCGTCTTGGATCCCGGAGAGCCAAAGGGCTCGTCTCCCGCATCTTTAAAGAAAGCAATCTCTGAAGCATCGACAATCACTTCGTTAATGAACAGAGAGTAGTTGACACCGGCAACCTCCGTGTTCACAAACTCGGTGGTTAACGAGAAGGTGACTTCGTACACGCCAGGTGTTTTCACGGTAATGGTATCCCTGTCCGGATTGGCAATCATGCCGGCTGTCGGGCCGGCCTCGACGAAATCCAGGTTGACGCCTGTCTGGGCCAGAGTTAATCCGACCGGTGTGCCATTTAACGAGCCGTAGATACTGTGCTTTGAGTGATGGCCATGCTTTGTTTTCTTGCCGTGCCCATCACATTCTGGCTTTCTAGCTTTAATCATTCTGCGCATTATATTAATGATCCCCCTTGAAAAAAATGTACCTGCAGGACACTGCCGTACCAGGAACACTATTATTTTATGCGGGGGAGGAGAAAGGGGCTTGGACAAACCTCTAGTAAATGAGTAATTTTTGCGGGACGGGCGGTGATTGCTGAGCGTTAGTTGCGGTTCGACACGGATTAGTTGCGGCTCAGCTGGATTTACTTGCGGTTCGACACGAATTAATTGCGGCACTGCTGGATTTAGTTGCGGTTCGACATGATTTAGTTGCATATCAAGTCATTTTCATAACCCCATGATCTCCACCCACAAGAAAAGCGTGCAAGTTATCCCTGCACCCCTACCTCTCATAAAGCTCCAGCGGCAAACCGTCCGGATCACTGAAAAATGTAAACTTCTTTCCTGTCCATTCATCCACCCGGACAGGCTCCACCGAAATTCCGTGCTGCTCCATATGGGAAACCACTTCTGCAATATCCTCTACTTCAAACGCAAGGTGACGGAGCCCGCATGCTTCTGGATAGCTTGGACGCTCTGGAGGGTTGGGGAAGGAAAACAGTTCGATTTGAGCGTTACCAATCTCCAGGTCGAGCTTATGGGAATCTCGTTCTTCCCGGTAGACTTCGTTGATCACACACAAGCCCAGTATATTCACATAAAAGTTTCTGGAAGTTTTATAGTCAGAACAGATGATGGCCGCGTGATGGATTTTTGTAAGCATGTAGGAGGCTCCTTTGAAATTAATTTTTTTCTGATTTACATCATACCTCCTTCTTTGATTATTTGCATTACAGTTGGAATGCTACGTGCTGAGGAAGAACAGCGATATTAACAGATAAAGACTTTATGTTTGACATATATTTTGGTTTTTGGTATGGGCATGCTATAATTAAAGGAATATAAGAATAAGAAATGAGGGATAAACGTGAGAAATGATTATATCGTTCGTCCACAAGATCTTATTGAATTTGAAGACGTATTAACTGATTTAAATAATAGAGCAACTTCTCAACCTTCAGGCAGGGGCGGAGTAGTAGTACGGGTGATTAAAAGTCACAACAGATCTAATCCTGTAGGTATTGTTGTTGAAGAACAAAAGGATGAGACTAACATGGCACCTAAAAAAAAGTTAACTATAGATGAAAAATTACAATTGCTAAATAAAATTGCAGGCAAGGCGAAACATTATGACGCGGAAACAATTAAAGAATCAGATCGTATTGCTCGTCGTGAAGATTGGAAGGACGAGGCCGAGTGAGGTTGTTAATTGACACAAATACTTGGGCTAATTTTGAAAAAGGTTATCCTCCTGTATTTCATTATTTAGATAAGAAAATAAAGGATGGATATGAACCTTGTATAAATCGAATGATTCAGCATGAATTACTTTCGGTTTATTCTTATCAAAATGATCATTTGGTAAAAGCGATTCGAGATGAAATGATTGAACTGTGCGAAGATCGGGTTTATGAGATTGATAAAGAAACCATTATCCTTTCAGCTGAAATACGACGAAAAGCAAGGATAATTAATAACACAAAAATTAAAGCTCCAGATGCTATTATCGCTGCCACAGCGATAATTCATGATTTAATTTTAGTCAGTAACAATGATAAGGATTTCGACTGGCCATCATCATTTTATGGATTTAAATATGAAAATCCTGTTACTGATGCAGAGAATTTCCGCTCATTTGATCGACATTTTAATGCGCAAATAAAGAGTAAAAATTTAGAAGATTAGAAGGAATAATGCGTTTAAGGGATTATTCTTTTTTTATGGTAAGAACGGTGTAAAAACACAGAAAACCTAGGCCCACAGTACAAAAGCCGGCTGAATCAGCCGGCTTCATCCATAACTTTTTTATTTCTGATCCACAGGATACCGCTTTAATGTCCACTGAACACACTCACCAAGGATCTGCAAAAAGTACGGATTCAGCAGCCCTTCCTGGTTATGTGCAGGAGTCAGGCAGCACACATGCCCGTCACCATAGGTGTGGTACCATCCGGCGATCGAGCTTCCATCCACCGATTCCGACTCCAAAAACACAGTGGATTGGTCCGTATCACAATGAACGAAATAATGCTCGTCCGTTAATTCAAACTCAGGAGCGGGAAAGGGACTGTTTTCCGTCTGTTTATAGGAGACGATTTGATGTTCCTGTGGATGGTAATCAAAGGAACCCCTGAGCATACCGATATACTCGCCTTCATGGTTATAAGACGCCAGACCCGCATGCCAGGCAAGCCATCCGCCGCCGTTCGCCACATAGTCGGTAATCGCTATTTCCGTTTCTTCCGTCATCCAGTGGAGGACGTCCTCATCCTGAGGGTTCAGGCGATTTTCCTTGAATAAAATAACCGCATCCGGCTGTTCGGCCAGCCAGTCTTTCAATTCCTCAGCCCGCACTTCAATGATTTCATGAACGTTCCCAGCGACGGCCCGATCCAATGCCGCCTTTGCCCACTCGCCTTTATGGTAGTAGTCTCCAAGTACTGCAAATACCTTCAATGAACAGCACCTCCAAGTGCATTAGTGTTTTTGCTGTAACGTAAAGTAATCCAGCTCAACCGCACCTCTGCTCTTGCTAAAGGAAATATCATTCTTTCCTTTTTTGAGCCTTACCTTCACCATCGTTTCCTTCCACTGGTCACTTACTCCACCTTTATAAAGAATCAGTGATTTCTTTCCATTAACACGCAGTACCTGTACCGCATTATTACCTTCAGGCTGCTTATACCGAATGTTCATCACATAGGTCCCTGATTTCTCCACAGAAATAGGGAATCGAACGGAACTCTTATGAGCGGACATCGCACCAACCTTTTGATGATTGGCGGCATCATACTCATTCACAACCTTGGCGTTCTTCAGGTACCCAAGCTCTGCTTCATACTGAAAAACCTTCGTCTTCTTCGGAACGAGATCAATCCGGTCAACCTCGGCAAAAAGGGCGCCCTTGGATAACCTGATTTTGTTTTCTCCTGCATTCAGGTGAATGTCACGCTCGGCATCCCGCCATGTATCCCAGCCATAGCTAGTGTACTGTACTTCACCTAACGCTTTTCCGTTCAAGGCGAGCTGATGGGTAGAGGTTTCACCCATGCCATTGGAATAGCGGACCTTCAGTGTATAGTCTCCAGGCGGGGCAGCCACCTTAAATTCCACATAGCTGTCGTTATAATCGATCATTCCGACCTTGCTGCCGCCGGAAGCACCCGAGTTATTCACGATAGTAGCATGATTCACTACTCCGTCTTCCGCTTCATAGGAATAAACCTTTCCAGGGAGAGCGGGTACAAGCTTACCGCCATCTTCGCCGGAAGGTGCGCGTAACAGAGTATCTGCAGGCACCGGAGTACCGAAGTTCGGTGTACCGTCCGCATTCCACGTGAACTTCTGCATCCTCACGTTCCGGTTCCAGCCGGCTCCCTTGAACTTGGCCGCATGATAGACGATCCAGTCTTCCTTGCCGTCCGGGGATTTTACAAAACTGTTGTGGCCGGGGCCGTAGATATTATCAGCAGGACTGCTTTTGAACACCGGTTCTGGATTCTTTGACCAATCTCCAGCTTTCAAAGGATCCTTCCCGGTCAGTTTCAGCATTCCCAAACAATAGTCATCTGTCCAGCTGCCGCTTGCCGAATAAACAATAAACACATCACCCTGTTTGTTTTTCAAAATTTGCGGCCCCTCATTAATTAGAGGAGTGCCGTTTTTCTCCCAAGGAAGTTCTGGCCGCGACAATTCCACACGCTTACCCGAAATGGTCCATGGATTCTTCATTGGGGCAATGTAAATCTGCTGGCTGACATTTTCATCGCCTTCCCAGCCGGACCAGAGAAAGTAACGTTTGTTTTTGTATTCAAGGACGGTGCCGTCAATGGCCCACTTGTCCGAGGGATCAGAAATTTTTCCAAGCTTCGTTCCTTTCGGATACGAATACTTTCCAAGCGGATCAGAGCCTTCGGACTGCAGCACATACATCCGCTGCTTGCCCATGTCCCCGTCACCTGCGGCGAAGTAGATGTACCACTTGCCATCAAGGTAGTGCAGTTCAGGTGCCCAGACGTTTCCGCTGTTTTCGCTGCCCGGTTCTGGAGTCCATACGACCTTTTTCTCGGCATGATCCAAACCGGTCAACGTTTTCGACTTTCGGATAGTCAGGTTGTTACCGGTTGTCTGCATGTAATAGTAGTATCCATCCGAATGCTTCACCACCCATGGGTCGGCACCATCACCAACAACCGGGTTCTTAAACAGCTTCATTTCTGATGGTGAAGCCGCAAACGATGGGGAGGGGAATAGTAAAGCTACTATTAAAAGGCTTAAAGTAAACGCATACATTTTTCTTCTCTTCAATACAAAACGTCCTTTCCTATAGGAATTTTGACTCCCTAAACACTTTCGCAGAAAAGACAGGATTCCTTCCTTTCCGAGGTTATTTTAAAAAAGTAATCAGCATTCGACAAAAAATCGTTAAAAACCGTGGAAAAGCGTCCGATATTATAACGGAACACTGAACCAAATAAAAAAAGAGCATGCAGCAGGCATCCTCTTTTCCGTTACTTCCACTTTTTCAGTTTTACTTTTAATACTTCTTTTACTTCTTCGGCTTCGGTATCACTTAAGCTCTCGAATTGATCCTGATATTTGACGACGAAGAAGGTGCTGGATGGTTTCTTTTTATTGTACGTGAGGTCGTAGCCTTCCTCAATGTTGCACACAATTTTGTACTGCCGCTGGAAACCTAAAATATCGACGGGCCCGCCTACAATCTGTTCAAACTCTTTCGTTGTATTTGGAATGTCGGTAATATACGGCCGCTTTTGCGGCATAACCATAACCACGTGAAGTTCTGACATTATCCATCCTCCAATAGACAGGTGTTCGGTAGGGTCGTTCTTTATATAGAATACTTTAGCTTATTAAAACATATTCTCTACCTAAAATAAATAGTTCATACAATATATAACAGATTATGAATCTTTTTACCTATAGTTTAAGTGATTATCATACGTCAGTTCCCTTAATATGTAAAGGGTGGTTCTTATTTCATAAAAACAATATAGACCTTTACTGAAAAAGAAAGCGCTTTACAATCAACTATAATTAACTTGTAAAATTATTATATAAAAACAATATATGAAAATATATTACAATTTTTATAAAATAGTGGCTTTAAATACCAAATACCTATGCTATAATACATCGTATGTGAAAATTTTACCTATACATATTCTCGGAGGGTATTATGGAAGAAACGATAAGTCT
The DNA here is from genome assembly GCF_030418125.1 of Fictibacillus fluitans. Taxonomy (GTDB): domain Bacteria; phylum Bacillota; class Bacilli; order Bacillales; family Fictibacillaceae; genus Fictibacillus_C; species Fictibacillus_C fluitans. The sequence continues at coordinate 69,644 of NZ_JAUHTR010000002.1, forward strand.
GAAAGACATTTACCAAACGATAAGAAAGCGGATGGTGCTGATCGCCTTGCTTGCTGTAGTGGCAGTCGCGATTGCCGGCGTAGTTTCTTATTTTGTATTAACCCCAGTTTATGAATCATCCACGCAAATTCTGGTCAACCAGAAAAAGTCGAAAGATGTTCCAGAGTATAACCAGGTTCAAACAAATCTTCAGATGGTCAATACCTATAGTGTCATTATTAAAAGTCCAGCCATCCTTTCTAAAGTCATTGACAACCTCAACCTAGATACCACAGTCGAAGCACTTAACAATAAGCTCACCATCAACAGCGAGCAGGATACCCAGGTATTAAATGTCACCATACAGGATGAAGATCCGGCGATGGCCGTCAAGCTTGCCAATGGTGTGGCAGAAACGTTCAAAAATGAAATTCCATCCATTATGAAAGTGGATAATGTAAGTGTGCTTTCAAAGGCAGTGCTGAAAGACAACCCGGCACCCGTTAAACCGAATGCCAAGATGAACATGGCGATTGCGCTTGTAGTTGGGTTAATGGCAGGTGTGGGACTGGCGTTCCTGCTTGAATACATGGACAATACATTGAAAACGGAACAGGATATTGAGAACTACCTGGGGCTTCCGGTATTGGGAACCATCCCGAAATTTAACGTGGATGACGAAAAAAAAGCACCAGCAAACAGAAGGAAAGCCGTATAAATTTGTAGGGGGAAATTGCATTGAGCCGCAAGCTGCATAAGACGATCAATCATTTAACACAAAGAAGCTTAATTACACACAATAATCCCAAGTCACCCGTTTCTGAACAATACCGTAGCATCCGGACAAACATTCAGTTCTCCGCCATTGATACCCGGCTGCAAACGATCCTGGTGACGTCATCTGTTTCAGGAGAAGGAAAATCAACAACGGTAGCCAACCTTGGTGTTGTACTGGCCCAGCAAGGAAAGCGTGTCCTGTTGATTGATGGGGATTTAAGAAAGCCAACCGTTCATTATACATTCATGGTCAGTAACATTCATGGCCTCACAAACGTGCTCACCCGTCAAACTTCCCTGGAGGGTGCCGTCGTAAAAACAGACGTAGACGGTCTTGATGTATTAACAAGCGGACCGATTCCGCCAAATCCTTCTGAACTATTAAACTCAAAAGCGATGGAAGTATTGATGGAAGAAGCGATGAGCAAGTACGATTATGTATTGTTTGATTCACCGCCTGTATTGGCCGTGACGGATGCTCAGGTGCTCGCGAACCGTTGTGACGGGGTTGTACTCGTAACAAGCAGTGGAAAGACAGAAAAAGAAGCGGCAATGAAAGGGAAGGAATTGCTGGATCATGCCCAGGCGAAGATACTGGGAGTCGTATTAAATCAAAAAGAAGCGAATGAAAACAGTTACTATTATTACTACGGGGCAAATTAATATAAAATTTTCGATTTTCGACAAAATACGCCCCTTTAAAAATTTGGTAATTATGCTACGATAGGAAACATATGATAAATCTTGGTAAAAAGAACCATTGACAGGTATTAGGATACATCTTTCGGTTCTTGGCACCTTTTTTTGTGAAGGGAGAGTAGGTCTTTTGATAGATGTCCATAGTCACATCTTACCAAACGTGGATGACGGTGCACCAGATCTCACAGCAAGTCTCGACATGGCCCGTCAAGCGGTAAACAACGGCATATCGACTGTATTTGCTACACCACATCATAGAAATGGAAGATTTGAAAACAGCAAAGAAGACATCCTGATGAAGACGGAGGAATTAAATCTGGCTTTGTCCCAGCATCAAATTCCTCTAACGATACTTCCCGGACAAGAGATTCGCCTTTATTCGGAGTTCCTGGAAGATCTGGCAGCAGGCAAGCTGCTCACCTTAAACAACATGAATAAATACATACTGATTGAACTTCCATCAAACCGCGTACCCGGATACGCCAGGCAAGTCATTTATGAATGCACATTAAAGGACATTACACCTGTTATTGTCCACCCGGAGCGAAACAGCGCCATAATGGAAAATCCGGATCTCCTGTACGAGCTTGTTAAAGAAGGAGCTCTCACCCAGGTGACGGCCTCCAGTATCACAGGGGCCTTTGGTAAGAGAATCAGCTCGTTTTCCATCAGTCTAATAGACCATCATTTGACACACTTCATAGCTTCCGACGCTCATAATAATTCGTCACGGGGCTTTTCTTTATGGGAGGCATATGAAGAAATAGGTAAAAAGTTTGATAACACCGTGGCTTATTACCTGCGAGAGAACGCACAGCTGGTAGTTAACAATCAAAGTATTTATGCAGAAGAACCAACGCGGATAAAAAAGAGAAAACGACTGGGGATTTTTTAAAAATACCAATACTTTTATATTGAAAAGGATGATAGGGATGAAAAAGGTCAGAAAGGCGATTATACCTGCTGCAGGGCTCGGAACACGATTCTTGCCAGCAACAAAGGCAATGCCAAAGGAAATGCTTCCAATTGTAGACAAGCCTACGATTCAATACATCGTGGAAGAGGCGATTGAGTCCGGAATTGAAGACATCATTATCGTAACCGGTAAAGGAAAGCGCGCCATCGAAGACCACTTCGACCATGCGTTCGAACTGGAGCAGAACCTTTTTGAAAAAGGAAAAATCGATTTACTTCAAAAAGTACAGCAGTCCTCCAAAATGGCAGACATTCATTACATCCGCCAAAAGGAACCAAAAGGCCTTGGACATGCGGTATGGTGTGCACGTAAATTCATCGGGGACGAGCCATTCGCAGTATTGCTTGGTGACGACATCGTCCAGGCGGACAAGCCTTGCCTGAAGCAGCTTATTGAACAATATGAAAACACAGGCTCTTCAGTGATTGGTGTGCAAACCGTACCTGAAGATCAAACCAGCCGTTACGGCATTGTCGATCCAACTTCTCAAGACGGAAGATTGTACGGTGTACAAAACTTCGTCGAAAAACCGGCACAAGGTGACGCACCGTCGAACCTGGCCATCATGGGCCGTTATGTACTGTCACCTGAGATTTTCCACTATCTTGACAAGCAGGAAAAGGGATCTGGTGGAGAAGTTCAATTGACTGATGCGATTCAGAAGCTAAACACCTTCCAACGAGTATTCGCTTATGACTTTGAAGGAACTCGCTATGACGTTGGAGAGAAGTTTGGTTTTATTTCAACCACATTGGAATTTGCATTGAAGGATAAGGATTTGCGTCCAAGTCTGCTTAAAGAGTTAGAACGACTAACTGCTATGTACAAAGCAAAAGCAACGAAGTAGTGAAAACATAAGGTGATGCCTCCTTACCTATATCAAAGGAGGCACTCGGTTATGCTGTGGGTGTCTTACAGCACCTTAGACGCAAGTCGTCGATAGCATGATGTGAGGACGGGTTTGATGCCCGCTTACATATTTGAAAGGGGTAGTGATAATGGGAGAACCAAATACTATATCAATATCAAATGAGATTAATAATTTAAAAAAGGAATACGGTGCACAGCGTTTTATAAAAAGAAGTATGGATATTATTGGAGCTTTAATTGGTTTAATTCTTTTTTTTCCTGTGTTTTTAGTAATTGCAACTTTTTACTTGTTCGGTGAAGCTAAAGGTCCCATATTTTTCAAACAAAAAAGAATTGGTCAGAACGGGGAAGCTTTTTATATTTATAAATTTAGATCTATGATAGTAAATGCTGAAGAGAAATTGAAAAGCAATCGTATTCTATACGAGAAATATTTGCGTAATAATTACAAATTAGAACCAGAGGAAGATCCTAGGATAACAAGAATAGGAAAATTTCTAAGGAAAACAAGTATAGATGAATTACCTCAGTTCTTAAACGTTCTTAAAGGAGATATGAGCTTAGTTGGGCCAAGACCGGTAGTAAAAGAAGAATTAAACGAGTATAAACAAAAAGAATTTATATTTTTATCTGTTAAACCGGGCTTAACAGGCTATTGGCAGGTGTGCGGTAGAAGTGATGTAGGTTATCCTGAGAGAGTTGATATTGAACTTTTTTACGTATATAATCAATCAATTTGGTTAGATATTAAAATTTTGATTAAAACTGTTTTGTTAGTAGTGATACGAAAAGGAGCTTATTAAAATGAACAAAGATTCAAAAATATATATTGCTGGCCACTGTGGTCTTGTAGGTTCAGCCATTTTACGAAAATTGGAAGAGAAGGGCTACTCAAACCTTGTCTACAGAAGAAGCGGTGAGCTGGATCTTCGCGATCCGCTACAGGTGGAAGTTTTCTTTAAGAGTGAGAACATTGATTATGTATTTCTTGCAGCAGCAAAGGTTGGGGGAATTGTGGCAAACAATGAATACCCAGCGGATTTCATACGTGACAACCTTCTTATTCAAACCAACGTCATTGATGCAGCCTACCGCAATGGTGTAGAAAAACTAATGTTCCTTGGGAGCACTTGCATCTATCCTAAAATGGCACCTCAGCCACTTAAGGAAGAGTATCTATTAACAGGTGAGCTCGAGCCAACGAATGAACCTTATGCTATTGCAAAAATTGCCGGGATTAAAATGTGCGAATCATACAACCGCCAATACGGCACTAAATACATTTCTGTTATGCCAACAAACCTTTACGGCGTAAATGATAACTTTGACTTGGAAACATCTCACGTGTTACCGGCACTGCTTCGAAAGTTTCATGAAGCAAAAGAAAACAACAAGCCGTTCGTAGAAATTTGGGGCACAGGAACGCCTAAACGTGAATTCCTTTACTCTGACGATTTAGCCGACGCGTGTGTATTCTTGATGAATACATATGAAGGTAATGAAATTGTAAATATCGGTGTTGGAGAAGATCTAGAGATTAAAGAACTAGCCTATAAAATAAAAGATGTGGTTGGGTATGAAGGCGAGTTGCAATTTGATACATCCAAGCCAGACGGCACACCAAGAAAGCTGGTAGATGTAACAAAGCTTAACTCTTTAGGATGGAAAGCAAGCACTTCTTTAGATGAAGGTTTGCAAAAAGCATATGAAGGATTCATAAAATACCTGGAAACTGAAAAAGAAACCAACTTGGTTCGATAAGCGGAGGCAAACATGAAAAAGGCGTTAATTACAGGGGTAACAGGACAAGACGGATCATTCTTAGCAGAGTTTTTATTAGAAAAAGGGTATGAAGTACACGGTATCATTCGCCGCAGCTCTTCTTATAATCAGGAACGTTTGGAAGATCTTTTAACCGAAGAAGAAGCAAATGCATTAATAAATAACTCAAACTTCCACCTCCATTACGGAGATGTAACAGATGCTACCAACATGATTAATATCATCAACCAGGTTCAGCCTGATGAAATTTACAACCTGGCAGCACAATCGCATGTACGTGTTTCCTTTGACATGCCAGCCTATACACTAGATGTCGATGGAAAAGGAACACTAAATATCCTTGAAGCTGTACGAATCTTGGGACTAACAGAAAAGACTAGAGTATACCAGGCATCTACTTCTGAGTTGTTCGGAAAAGTTCAAGAAGTACCACAAAAAGAAACAACACCTTTTTACCCGCGCTCTCCATACGGTGTAGCGAAGATTTACGGTTTCTGGATTACAAAGAACTACCGTGAATCCTATAACATGTTCGCTGTAAACGGCATCCTGTTCAATCATGAATCGGAGCGACGCGGAGAAACATTTGTAACGCGTAAAATTACGTTAGCGGCGGCTCGTATTGCTCAAGGCAAGCAGAAAAAGCTTATGCTTGGCAACCTGGACTCTCTACGTGACTGGGGCTATGCAAAAGATTATGTAGAATGTATGTGGCTGATTCTTCAGCATGACAAACCAGAAGATTTTGTTATTGCTACTGGTGAAATGCACTCTGTTCGTGAGTTTGCTGATTTGGCATTTAGACATGCTGGTATTCAGATTGAATGGATAGGCACTGGAATTGAAGAAAAGGGAATCAATAAAGCAACCGGCGAAGTGATTGTAGAAGTTGATCCGAAGTTCTTCCGTCCAGCTGAAGTAGAGCAGTTGTTGGGTGATCCTACAAAGTCTAAGACACTCTTGGGATGGAATCCTACTAAGACTCCTTTCGAAGAATTGGTCCGTATTATGGTTGAGGGGGATATGAAGAAGGTTCGAAAAGAAGATAAGGTTAAGAGAATGTTTGATTAACCTGTATTTTATTTCAGAGTAGATTACTAGCTGTTATTTTAATATAAGCTTAGAAATACTAAATTAGGGGAGATAATTTTTGAGGCTTTTGTTAGTTGTGGATAATCACCTTGGCCGGACAAAGGATGGTCAAGTTTGGAGTAAAGGAATATATGATTATTCCTTTTTTTCACGTTATTTAGATGTATTTGAAGAAGTGAATGTGGCCATTCGTATTGAAGATATAAAGGATAATATTGGATATCCGAATTTGTGCAGTGGTCAAAATTTGAAATTTCTTCCTATACCAGATTTTCATGGAGTTAATGGGTATATTAAAAATTATTTTTCTGTTAAAAAAGCAATAAATTCTTATAGTAAAGATTGCGATTGTGCAATAATTCGTATACCTAGTGCTATTGGATTTCAATTTGCATCAATAATTAAAAATAAAATACCTTATGCATTAGAAGTAGTAGTAGACCCATGGGACTTTGCGGCGCCAGGGATGCTTAGATCAAAAGTTCGCCCTTTAGTCCGCCTTCACTGGACAAACCAACTAAAAAAGTTATGCAAGCATGCAAATGGAGTTTCATATGTTACACAGTTTGCTTTACAAAAAAGATATCCAAATAAAGCGCAAATACACAAAGAATCCCTACAGCATTTTCAATCATATTATTCTTCGGCAAACATAAAAAAAGATTTTTTCGCACCTCCTAAGGTTTTTCTTCCTAGTCAAAAAGCATTCCAAATCATCCATGTTGCTAATACAATTAATTCATATGTTAAAGGTCATAAAGAATTAATTAAAGCCGTGAGTTTATTAAATAAAAAGGGACACGATTTATCGGTTAAATTTGTAGGCGATGGTGAATTAGTTTCTGAGTTTCAGGAATATGCAAAGTTATTAAGGGTTGAGGAGAAAATATCTTTTGTTGGGAGAATACCTGATAAAGACTCTATGAAAAGAGCATTAGCAGAAAGCGATTTATTTGTATTTCCAACCCATGGAGAGGGGTTGCCACGGGTACTTATTGAAGCAATGGCCGTTGGGTTACCTTGCATATCTACAAGAATTAACGGTATTCCAGAATTATTAAGTGATGATCTATTAATTAATGTGGGAGATATAGAGGAATTGATAAGAAAGATTGAATATTTAATTTCAAATTCTTCTTTAATGACTGAGGTTAGTAAAAAAATGTCATATAAAGCCAAAGAATATAGTGAGGATAAACTTCAAATAAGAAGAAAACAATTCTATATTAAATTAAAGAAATATACTGAATCTGTTTTGAAGGAAAAATAAGTTGGGCAGTCAAGCCTCACTATAATAAAAATGTTGTAGGAAGGAGAGGAAGTGAGTTTTTGAGAAAAGTTAATTTTGGAACCACCATAGTGGTAAAATCATACTTACTATTATTTTTCGGTATAATATTATTCTCCGGAATGGTAGTATTAAAACCTTTTTCCATTACTACAATATTTTTGGTAAGTATAATTGCAGTTTTTTTCTGCAGCATACTAATGTATAGCAAGAACTTTTTTAATCCATTTATTTTCTTCTTCATATTTAGTTTCTTAGGTTTTATTGATGTCACTTTAGTAGCCGCAGGTGTCCGTAATAGCTTAACATTGGTGCCGGATTACGTTTATACAAAGACATTACTAATAATGTTAATATGGTTTTTAACTTTTTCTGTAGGTTATGGATTCGTTTTTAAAATCTCGCTAAAAAAGGAATTTAGCAATAAAGCAAATTCCATCCAAGGAGCCGATATTAATCCACAAATAATTTTTTTAATGTGTGGATTTATATTTGCATACTCAATAACATCTACTTTAAAAACTTCCATAAAGCTGGGTGGCCTTATTCAAGGTATGAGTGGAGGGGGAGGAGCTTTTGCTGATCAAGGTTACCTTTTAGCGTTATTAGGATTTGCAGGATGTTTACCAGTTATGACTTTATATAGAGGTAAAAAGTTTCAGGCTATACTATACGCTCTGATGGTTTTTATTGGAATAATAATGACAGGACGCAGAAGCATGGCAATATTAACCGCCTTTATACCTTTTCTAATTTATTGGAATGCAAAGGTAAAAAGAATAAAATTATCCCAGATAGCCATTATAGCGATACCTTTACTATTTATTATCTTATTTATAGGTGCAATCAGAACAGCGGAAAACCCCAATTTTTCTCAGACTAATACAGATAATTTTTATTTATCGCAGTTATCAATCTTGGCTAGATATAATGGATATGGTGATAATATTCCCGCATTGGTTTACAAGTTAGATAGTGGAGAATTAAATTTCCAGGGATATAAATATGCAGTAACAGGATTAGAGTATTTTATACCACGGAGCTTATGGCCTAATAAACCTAAAGTTCACTCAGCTGAAATAGTCAGTAACAATGTCTTTTTCATTGGAGATACAGGAAGACCAACAGGCCCTTATGGTTGGGCTTATTTTAATTTAGGATTCCTTGGTGTTATATTAAGTGGTTTATTTACAGGGATTATCGCAGGTAATTTTTATAGAATAGTTCAAAGAAAGAAAAGTGTTATTTTATTATGTATGTATGGTCTACTTATATTACCAGTTTTAGAAGTCTTTCAGCCTGAATCTCAAATGAAAATCGTGTTATTTGCAGTTACAATAAAAATACTTGAGATGTTAAGCCGAAGGACAAAAATAAATACTGAGAAAATTGCTTTTATAAGGAGTACTAGGATGTGAGAAATATATTTAAAATATTAACACCTTTTGTAGGGAGAAAAGAGAAAATTCGATATTTGATAAATTTACAATCATGGGCTGCAACAAATAAAAAGTACATTCTTATGAAAGTAATAAACACACTTATATATAGAAAGTTCCATTGCGATATTTCGCCTTTTTCCAAATTCGGATCAAATGTAAATTTTCCTCATCCTGTTGGAATTGTTATTGGGGAGGGAGTTTGGATAGGTAATAATGTTACAATCTATCAAAATGTTACCTTAGGGAGAGCTAATGGGAGCGTCGAATTATATCCCACTGTTCAAGACAATGTAGTTTTATATGCGAATTCAATGGTGCTTGGTGATTGCACAGTTAAATCAGGTAGTACGGTAGGAGCATATAGTTTAGTGATGTCTGACACGAGAGAAAACAGTGTTTGGGTAGGAATTCCCGCAAAATGTGTTAAACCAAGTAAGAAGAAAATTGAAAAAGCATGAACAATTCACATGGTAGTTTAGCCAAAAAGAGCGGTTTGTACTTCATTGGTAATTTCGCTTCTAAAATAATAATGGCCGCTATGGTTCCATTTTATGCTTATTATGTTAGTGTGCAAGAACTAGGAGTTTTTAATTATTCGCAAATAATAATGAATATATTATCACCAATAACATATTTAGCAATATGGGAAGCTATTTTAAGGTTACTCGTAGCGGAAAAGGATAAAGAACAACGTGCTAATGTTATTGCTACTTCTTTACGGTTTGTACAAGTAGTTTTGTTTTTCCTTTTTTTATTCAGTGTAATATTTGCATTTAACCAAAACAAAGTGTTTATGTATACTATGCTAATGATATGTATTTATGGAGCAGCTCAAATATGGCAATATTATGCTAGGTCACTTGGATTTAATCATATTTATGTGGTCGGAAGTGTTACTGGTACAATTGTGAACTTTTTAATGTTAGTAATAACCATGAGTTTTTTGAATTTAGGAGCTACTAGTTTATTTTGGTCATTCATTTTGGGGCAAATTTCCATCATCTTGGTTATAGAAATGAAAGTTCATGTATTTAAGTATTCCAAAACTGGAGATTTTGATTGGTTCATATTAAAAAGGATGTTAATATTTTCAGTTCCTCTAGTATTAAATTTGACATCAAATTGGTTAATCGCAGGTTTCGGAAAAATTATTATTATGTATCAACTTGGTGCTTATGCTAACGGATTATATTCCTTTGCAATGAATTTTGGGACTATTGTAACCATGGTAGGATCCGTTATTTCAATGGCATTAATAGAAGAAGCTATTATAAAGAGTGGAGAAAAAGAAGTAGATGAATATTTTTCTAATGTAATTGAAAATGTATTTAAGTTGTTCTTATCACTATGTGTTGTCGCTATCCCTTGTATTTCAATTTTTTACAATATAATATCGAAAACTGGTTATTCAAAATCATACCAACTAGTACCTTTATTTATTTTATATGCTATTATCACTACAATGGCTACCAATGTAGGTGCTATCTTTCAAGCAAAAAACAAAACAAACCAATTATTTTACACGACTATTTTTGGCGCGGTTACAACTATTGTACTTTCGTTTTTACTAGTTAATTTTATTGGTATTCAAGGAGTGGCAATTGCTCAAATATTTGGTGCTTTAGTAATGTTAACATTAAGATGGATTTATGCAAAAAAGCTTATAAAGTTTTCAGTTAGGTGGAATAAAATTTGCATCCTGACTTTAACATATTTATTTGTAGGGATCGTATGGCTAAAAGGTACAAATCTTATGAGTTTTACTGTTAGCATTTTTGCAATAATGGTTGTTTGCTATATAAATAAGAATATTTTACTTAGGATTAAGAAGATAGGAATAAGCAAAATAAATAGTAAAGTATCTTAACATCATAGATCCAGTTGGGAATTGGAATATACTACATTGAAGGTGGGGAAAATGATTAATTATTTAAGGAACAAGACAATTTTGATAACAGGTGTAGCTGGGTTTATAGGCTTTCACTTGGCAAAACAAATTTTAGAGGGTAATGACAAAACTATAAATATTATTGGTCTTGATAATATGAGTGATTATTATGATGTTACATTAAAAGAAGAAAGGCTTTCATTACTAAGGAACATCGTAGAAGATGAGTTGAAAGGCAAGTTTATTTTTATCAAGGGGTCGATTTCTGATAAAAATCTAATTGACTCAATTTTTGAAGAATACAAACCGGAAATTGTTGTAAACCTTGCTGCACAAGCTGGGGTCCGTTACAGTATAACAAATCCTGAAGAATATATTGAAACTAATTTGGTTGGGTTTTTTAATATTTTAGAAGCTTGCCGTCACTCCTATGATAATGGCCAAAAGGGTGTTGAGCATTTGGTTTATGCATCTTCTTCTTCGGTTTATGGTTCTAATAAGAAAGTACCTTATAGTACAGAGGACCAAGTAGATAATCCTGTATCATTATATGCAGCAACGAAAAAATCCAATGAACTAATGGCTCATGCATATTCTAAGTTATATAGTATCCCTTCAACGGGTCTTCGGTTCTTTACAGTATATGGACCTTTAGGTCGTCCCGATATGGCATATTTTGATTTCACAAATAAGCTTGTTAAAGGGGAAACAATCAAAATTTTTAACTATGGTAATATGAAGCGAGATTTCACTTATGTGGATGATATTGTCACAGGTGTCATTAATATAATGGGAAGAATACCTGACATAAATGAGGATGGAGTGAAATATAAAGTATATAACATTGGGAATAATCAGCCCGAAAGTTTACTTTACTTTGTCGAGACACTTGAAAAGTCATTAATTGATGAAGGTATTATTATTAAGTCTACTGATAAGGAATTATTACCTATGCAACCGGGCGATGTTTATCAAACTTATGCAGATGTAAATAGCCTTGTAAAGGACTTTGGATTTAAACCGAGTACAAGTCTTTCAAAAGGATTAACTGAATTTGCTAAATGGTATAAGGATTATTATTTTGCAGATATAAAAAAATGAGATTGGATAATATAACTCAAAGCTGTGTCAGTTCTTTCTGATATAGCTTTTTTATTATCTGTGTTTTTAATGTTCAAGTTTTGTGAAATATTCTATAATGTTCGCTATTACTTAATAAATATTTGACAGAGGGATTATATGAAATCTAAAAAAAAAATTGTATTTGTTATAAATTATTTTTATCCAGACTTTGCTTCAACAGGTCAATTAATGACAGAGCTTTGTATGAGTCTTCAGCAGGAATTTAATATTACTGTTATTGCGGCACAACCAGGTTATGCCGGTGAAGATATAAAATCAACTAAGAAATTTGAAGTTGAACAAATGGAAAAAATGAAAATTATCCGTATAAAGTTGCCAAAGGTAGACAAAACTTCTAAATTGAGCAGGATAAAATACATAACCTCTTATTTTATCTATGCACAGGTGGTCTTACTAAAAGAGAGAAATGTTGATTTAATATATACTATTTCTCAACCGCCAATAATCGGTGGATTAATAGGGACAATAGGGAAATGGTTTAAACGTTCAAAGCATGTTTATAATATACAGGATTTCAATCCTGAACAGGCAGCAGCTGTTAGCTATACTAATAAGCAAATCGTTTTTAAGGTTGCCAAGAAAATAGATATGCTAAATTGCAGTTACGCTGATAAAGTAATAGTTGTTGGAAATGATATGTGTAAAACTCTTCACGCAAGGTATGCTAATAAACGATTACCGAGTCACGCTGTTATTAATAACTGGACGAATGAAGAAGAGATTGTACCTTTAAATAAAACAAATAGCAAAATTGAACAATTTTTAAAGGGACACAACTTGGAAAACAAATTTATTGTTATGTATTCAGGCAATATTGGACTTTTTTATGATTTAGAAAACATAATTAAGGTTACGGAAAATTTTAAAGATCAGGAAGAAATTGCTTTTGTCTTTATTGGTGAAGGTGCTGTTAAAAAAGATATGCTAGAATTTGTAAAAAGAAAAGGGATAAGTAATGTTTACTTTTTACCTTATCAATCAAAAGAATTTATCAAGTATTCATTAAATGCTGCTGATGTTCATCTAGTAGTGAACCAAAAGGGAATTAAAGGTGTCTCTGTACCTAGTAAAATATATGGAGTTATGGCTGCGGGTAAACCAATACTTGGTGTATTAGAACAAGGGAGTGAGGCCCAAATGTTGATTGAAAAAAGCAATAATGGCCTTGTAATTGAACCTCAGGACTATGAAGGAATAACGAAAGCTATAAATCAGTTTTATCAGATGGAGAAGGGTCAATTGAAAAGCATGGGACTAAATGGAAGAGCCTATTTGGACAAACATTTAAAAAGAAAAATTTCGATTAATAAATACAGAGAAGTACTGAATGACGTACTAGAAGGTTAATTAATACCCAGAAAGGAATTTGAATAATGAAAATTTCAGTTGTAGGGACTGGCTACGTTGGTTTAGTAACTGGTGTAGCCTTATCACATATTGGACATAAAGTAACATGCGTAGATATAGATCAAAATAAAGTAGAAAAAATGAATAAAGGAATTTCACCTATTTATGAGCCAGGCCTTGAAGAATTAATGGTTAAAAACATTAATGAGGGCCGGCTCTTTTTTAGTGCAAACCACAGGGAAGGATTTAAAGATTCAAAAGTAATTTATATTGCTGTTGGGACTCCTGAAAAAGCTGATGGATCGGCAAACTTAACTTTTATAGAACAAGTAGCAAAAGACATCGCAGTTAATATTGAAGAAAATGTTATTGTCGTTACTAAGAGTACTGTTCCCGTAGGTACGAACCATTACATCAAGGATATTATTGAACAGCACCTTATTAAAAACGTTAAGGTGGAAATAGTATCTAATCCAGAGTTTCTACGAGAAGGTTCATCAGTATACGATACATTTAATGGTGATAGGATTGTGGTTGGTGCTGATAATACAGAGGCAGCTCAAGTTATAAAAGAAATTAATGAACCATTTGGAATTCCTGTATATGTTACTGATGTCCAAAGTGCTGAAATGATCAAGTATGCCTCAAATGCTTTTCTTGCAACGAAAATTAGCTTTATTAATGAAATAGGAAATATTTGCGAAAAACTTGGGGCTGATATTGAAAGTGTTGCTTATGGAATGGGATTGGACAAGCGTATTGGTTCCATGTTCTTGAATGCAGGAATTGGATATGGGGGCTCCTGCTTCCCGAAAGATACTAAGGCATTAACTCAAATTGCATCCAATATTGATCATCAATTTGAGCTATTAGAATCTGTGATTAAGGTGAATAATAATCAACAGAGCCTACTTATTGAAAAGGCGAAAGATCGAGTGGGTAATCTAAGAGGAAAGAAAGTAGCCTTGCTTGGTCTATCATTCAAACCGAATACAGACGATATGCGTGAAGCAGCTTCTATTGTCATCAGTAAAAGACTGCTCGAAGAAGAAGCTGAAGTCATTGCATTTGATCCCATTGCTGTTTCTAATGCTAAAAGAATTATTGGTGAAGGTATTCAGTATACGGAAAGCCTTGAAGAAGCTCTTCAGGACAGTGATTTTGCACTTATTGTGACTGAGTGGAATCAAATAAAGGAAATTAATTTACAAACCTATGTTGATAAGATGAGCACTCCGTTAATTTTTGATGGAAGGAATTGCTATGACCTTAATGAGGTAGAAAAGTATAATCTTGAATATCATTCGATGGGTAGAAGAAGTGTGGTAGCTAAGCCTGCAGTTGCAGTTCAATAAGGAGGACGAACATGAAACTTATTCTACTTTCTGGCGGATCCGGTAAACGACTTTGGCCACTGTCTAATGACACACGTTCTAAGCAATTCCTGAAAGTCCTTGAAAATGCGATCGGTGCGAAGCAATCCATGGTTCAAAGGGTGTGGAACCAAATTGAAAATGTTGGATTAGCTGAGTCAACTGTTATCGCGACATCTAAATCACAAACAGAGATGATACACAGTCAATTAGGGGAGGAAGTTCCTCTTATCATAGAGCCTGAACGTCGAGATACCTTTCCAGCCATCGCATTAGCGGCGGCTTTTTTATTTGATGAAAAACAAACGGATCTGGATGAAACGGTTGTTGTACTTCCGGTGGATCCTTATGTCGAGGACAGCTTTTTCGCTAATGTCCAAAATGTAGAAGGTGCCCTTACAGATTCCGGTGCAAATCTTGCTCTTATGGGTGTGAATCCTACATACCCATCCACTAAGTACGGATATATTGTTCCTTACGAGGTAATTACCTCTAATGATTACTTTAAGGTAGAACGTTTTACCGAAAAACCGAGTGAAGAAAAAGCAGAGGTGCTCATTAACCAAAATGCACTATGGAACACTGGTGTCTTTGCCTTTAAACTTCACTACTTAATTGATATTTTAAAGGAAAAAGGATTGCCGCTTAGCTATAAGGAACTTTCTAAGCTGTATCACCTTCTTCCAAAGATCAGCTTTGATTATGAAGTCGTGGAAAAGGCAGAGCATATTGTTGCAGTTCCATACAGCGGTTACTGGAAAGATCTTGGTACATGGAATACCTTAACCGAGGAGATGGCGACAACACAAATCGGGAAAGGTGTCATTTCTGATGATGCTAAAAATACGCATTTGGTGAATGAACTTGGGATACCGGTAACTGTATTGGGTGTTTCAGATGTTGTGGTAGCAGCAAGCCCAGACGGGATCCTGGTCGCCGATAAAGCGTCCAGCCCGAAGATCAAGGATTTGATTGCTGGTTTTGATCATCCACCAATGTATGAGGAACGTTTATGGGGTTGGTCGAAGGTATTAGATTATGCCAAGTACACGAACGAAGAAATGGCTACCAAACGCATTTGTATCCATCAGAATAAGAATTCAACGTACCACTACCATAATTTGCGTGATGAGGTATGGACCATTATTCGTGGTGAAGGTGAGCTGATTCTTGATGAGAATGTCCGCCGTGTCAAAGCAGGAGACATTATTCATATTGCTGCTGGCAAGAAGCATGCGATCCGTGCCATTAAAGAATTGGAATTCATTGAAGTACAAACTGGGAAAGAAGTTGTTGATACAGACTTTGTTCGTCTCTTCCATGACTGGGACGACATTATGGGTCACTACTACAATTCAAAAGCCCAGGTAATTATTTAAACTACGTAAGCCCACTGGTTCTGCCAGTGGGCTTATTTGTATATGGAGAATAACATGAAAACCATTGCTTATTATATATCGGAATACGGATTTGGCCATGCCACCCGGTCCATTGCGTTGATGAGAGAGATTTTAAAGGCAGAGGAATTAAGGGTTGTTGTTTGTACAAGTTTTTCTTTGGAGTTTATTCGAGAATCAATGGTGGAGTTTGGGGAAAGGGTTGTTTATCACGGGGTAGCCACAGATGTGGGGTACATTCTTCAAAAGGATTCTCTACAGCTTGATAAGGATACGTTAAATAAAGCGTGTCATGATTATTTAATGGACTCTGACGAATTGGCTAAGCAAGAGATTGAATACTTAACTCCTTTGTATGTTGGATGTATACTCTCTGACATTGTTCCTATTGCATTTGAGATAGGTGACCGGATGAATATCCCGACGGTAGGTATATCTAATTTTACCTGGTGGAGTGCTTATGAAGGAGTAGTTGATTCCTCATTAAATGATGAGTTTAGAGCCATGTATGAGAAGATGGATCACTTCATTCAGTTGGCGGGCAGTAAAGAGCCGGAATTTGGACGAAAGAGTAATGAACAATTTGGCTTCTTTTGCAGAGAATCAGATGATAGAGAAGTGCAGAGGTTAAGACACCAGCTTAATCCTTTTGGTGAAAAGAAAATTGTATTTATTCCTATTGGGATGAAGATAGAGCTTAATATGGCTGATTGGCCACTATGGAACAATGAAGACTGTGTGTTTGTTGTGTCCAGTCATATGGATATTGAGCATCCCAATGTGGTAAAAGTGCCTGCTGAATATACAGAAGTTCAAAACTATGTAGCGGCTGCTGATTTGGTGATATCAAAGGCTGGGTGGGGAACGGTGAGTGAAGCTGTGGTTCATCAGAAGCCATTGCTGATTATTGAGCGGGAAGAGATGAATGAGGATCGGAATACGATAAATTTTTTAGTTGGTAATAATTGGTGTAGGCTAATCTTTTGGAAAATGCTTGAAAGAAATCGGAATCTATTTAATAGCGGAACCCATTTAAAGTATTACGAAAAAAGTGAATTGTTAGGCATTGTTCATTGTGTTTTAAGTATGATAAATATCAAAGTATCATATTGACTTGCTAATGGGAGTGATGTTCTTGTTTTATGAATTCAAAAATAATATTAAAGAGTTTATACAGGATTTTCAAATACCTGAATTGCAGAATATTAGAATTAAGCTTAGTGAGGCTGAGAGAAAAAATAATGAACTCCCAAGGCAATTTTTTAGTTTTATAAGAATGAAACATGGGGAGATAATGAAAGTTCTTAACGTAAATGAGAAAGAGTATTTTCTGGTATGTAATCCAGAAATTTATTCAATCAAAATTTTAAAAGAATTGGTTATTGAGTTGATTAAAAAGGGAAAAAAAGAAGAAGTAAATTTAGTATTGAACTTTTGCCCTAAAAAAGAAGTTCTAAACTTCACCTTGAATACCCATGATGGCGAACTTGCCAGAATGAGAACAGTGTATTCTTATAAAGAAAATTTATTAGAAATTGCTATATTGGAGGTTTTTAGAAAAAGGGAAGGGTTAGGGACAAGCTTAATAAATGAATTAGTTGAAGTTGCTAAATTGCTTCACGTCCCAATAATAAGAGCTAAAATTCGTCCTTTAGGGTCTGAAACTATAGATAATTTAATTGAGTTTTATCAAAGGAATGGATTTATTATAGTCGAAAGAGAGAATTTGGAGATTGAATTAAAAATAGACAATGAATAATTGCAAAGTGTTAGTACATCATTATAGGAGGGTATTATTTGTCTTTTGAGTTAATTTCCCTAATTGCTACAATAATATCAGCCCTGTTGGGATTATGGATTTATCATAAACAAAAAACAAAAAAAGAATTACATTATGAGATAATATCTGCTACATCTCTTCTTTCGGGAAGTCAATTTGGTGATTTTGGTGATCTGAAAGTCTATTTTAAGAATGAGGAAATAAAAGAAGACATTATTCTTGTGATACTTAAGATGAAAAATACAGGAAACGTTTCTATTCTCGCTGCAGATTGGGAAAAACCAATTAGAATTAATGACATCTTAGCGGCAGATATTGTAGAAAAAATGCCAAATCACTTAGAAGTTAATATAAGTAGATCAATAAATGAAAAATTTATAGAAGTTGAACCCATGCTTTTGAATAAGGGTGATTATTTCGTTATTAAATTATTAACAAAATCATTTAAGAAAAATGAATTTGTTATTAATAATAGGATAGCTGGAATAATTGACATAAAAGAAATAAAAGAGAAATTTAGACCACATTGGATAATACCAATACTATTATCTAGTTTAGGTATTTCACTAGCATTATATAAATCTTTAGTAACAAAGGAATATAATATTCAGATAGCTGTTTTTGTTAGCATAGTTTGGATTTTCTTTAGTTTTATAGTATCCGTATTTTCTGAATGGATAGAGTTTTTACTTAGAAACAGAAAGAAATAACCAAACAGATGTGAAGTAATTCAAATAAATATTGCTTCGATAATTTTCTTGGCTATGCAAAAATGCATCAATGGCACTCCCCGCTTTAATAGTTCTTTTTGTTTAGTGATCTATAATGCACAAAGGATAGGAGTCGCCCCATTTGAAGCTAGCATCCAGAGTCTAAATACGCTCACATATGGGAATTAATAGATTATGAAAATATTTAAATTTCTTATTGTTATTGCCTGGACCCTTTTCCTTGGTATTCATACGTTTACTGACAATCTTGAAGCATTATTAGGCAGCCGCATTATTGAATTCAGACTGACCTCACCTGACTTCTCTCATTTCTTCAGCTTCTCAGACATCACCCTGATACATCCTAACTTCATCTTCATTAAAACCGGGCACTTTTTAGGTTTTGCTATCCTGGATCTTTTACTTTTTGCCTGGTTAGGAAAGCATGGAAGAGCTGTAGTTCTGTCCTTTGGATTCGCTGTATTTACCGAGGTTATGCAGCTGTATTTTGGACGAGATGGCCGGTTGTATGATTTAATTATTGATACATTGGGTATTATTTCGGTGTATGTGCTGCTAATGCAATTTAAAGCGAGAAGTCATGAGATCGATGTAAGGCGAGATTAATATTTTAACAAGAGAAGCATCGATTCTTTTGGATTGATGCTTTTTTACTATCTAAGATAGGAGGACATAATGAAAACCACAAACCAAGAAATAGCGAAAGCAATCTATATTGTAAACAATCATGCGAAAAATGCACCTGAACTTTATACCATAAAGAATAGGGCGATCCAGCGGTTGCTGAAAGAAGGACGAGCAGAGAAATTAGGTTTAAACTATTCACAGAACCCGAGAAACGCCTTGCAACATTTGGATGTATTAGTCAGAGTTGATAATTTCTTATTTCATCATCCCTCCACGAAAGAAGATCGAAACAAATTAAAGATTATCGTATCTGAAACTAATCATCGTAATCCCAAAGTGAGTATGCCTTTAAGACGTGCCAAGCAAATTTTAGAGGCTTATTCGCCATTGCCAAAGCCCTCTGGTATTCCCAGGCGCTCTAACCCCAAACAATATATTCCCTACGTCGGTTTATCCACCTACTTGAATGGAAAAAGCAAATAAGTATATTCTGCTAGTCTTCGTTTAATCCGCATTCAACCAATCGTAAGTATGCACCTCAGCAACTCGTTCCCTCCTGCGCTCAACGGTCAAAATTCCATACAGAACACCATAAAAATATTGCGAGAACGTGGATTTAATCTTTCGAAGTTTGTACTGGTAAACCGTGATCTTAAAGGCTTGAATGATATCGGGAACCAGTGTCTCCAGTGGCCTTTCCATCTGCAACTTTTTATAGGCAATTCTTGCTTTCTGCCACAGTGAACAAATTTCAGCAGCGGTTGTGAAGAAGGGTTTGACCGCAGAAATAAAGTCCATGGGTATGTAGTCAGGAAGATATGAATAATCCAATGTTGTTGAAGAAAACGCGGGTTGCTTACGTATGGTTTTGGTTTTTAATTCTTTGATATTTTTTGTTTCTATGTTTTTAGTTTCCGGTGCCGGAATGTCCGGCTTTTTCATAGAGCTGCAGGGTATTTGGGGGCTTTGCCGGCCCGTCAATTGTTGGGGAAGCGGTCTGTCAAAGCGATGGAACACAAAAATGTTATGGGCATAGCCGCCCTTGTTCCGGATGGTGTGATGAATGGAAAGGACGCTACACTTTCTTGCCTTGCGCAGCATGCGTTCCACCGTGGAACGCGATATGCCGCCTTTTTCATGGCACGCAGAAACAAGCGTACCGATTCTTGCGTTGCATACGCCAATGACTTTGACACTATATCGTGTGAGCTGGTTAAAGGCGATCAACTCGCCCTTCGTAAAGTTCTCCCCATGTACCTCCAAAAAGTGTTTGTTCGATTCATTAAATTCCTTTACCGTATGAAACTCACTCAACTCTTTAAAATTTGTAATCTTTCCAGGCTCCATATCGCTCTTCCTCTCTATAAAAAGGTCTTCACTCTTTAATTAGGGAAAAACGGCGAAAAGGAGGCGTCGCTTCGAAAATTTTTTTTGAAGAACGAAAAAGGCAGCCCGGAACGTCCCTCGACAAAGATGCCGTTACAGCCATAGCCTTTGATTTTTCCATAGTCTATGATGGTGTTTCCCTGGATGAGGGAGTTGGACACGGAGCGAAAGTCCGGCACAGCCGCTTTTAATGATCGGGGTGTTTAGAATAGTAATAAATTCATGAGGTGTCCGGACTGCTGAGCGACATTGCCGACATCAATTCCATAATCTGTGGCATCGCGGACAAGGTTCCCGGATATTTCGGAACTCTGAGTCTGGAATGAAAAGTAGATGCCGTTGACAAAAATAAGCCTACAAGCTAAATATGAGTGAGAAAGTGCCGATATTTCCTATGAATGGATGCTTTCTCACGAATTTTAGAATAGGAGATGAGGGATATGACAGTTCGAGAAATAGCTAAAGCGATCTATGTTATCAACAACCATGCGAAAAATGCACCAGAACTTTATTCCGTAAAGGATAGGGCGATCAAGCAGCTGCTGAAAGAGGGCCGTGCTCACAAATTAGGTCTGCATTATTCCCAGAACCTAGGAAAGACGTTTCGACGATTGTATGTGGTAATCAGAGTTGATGATTTTATATTTCATCTCCCCTCCACGAAAGAAGATCGGAAAACATTAGAGGTGTTTGAATCTAATCCTAATCATCATAATCCCCAAGTAAGTATGTCTTTAGATCGTGCCAAGCAAATTTTAAAGATTTTTTATCCACAGCCAAAGCCTTCTGTTGTTCAAAAGCACCCAACTCCAAAGCCATATACTCCTTATATCGGGTTATCCACCTACTTGAATGGTAATAAGAAATAATTTAGACACCGGCGATCAACTCTCCCTTTGAAAACTTCTCCCCATGTACCTCCAAAAAGTATTTGTTGGTTTCATTAAACTCCTGTACCGTTTGAAACTCACTCAAGGTTTTATTATTTGTAATCTTTCCAGGCACCATATGGCTCTTCCTCTCTATAAAAAGGTCTTCACTTTTTAGTGAAAAATTATGAAAAGGAGGCGTCGGTTTGAAATTTTAATTGATCTTTTGCTAGAGGGACCGTTTGGTGGAGACGTCAGATGTATGTATTCTTCTAAAGCCACAGGAATAATAAATCTATTAAGCTGAATATACAGTTGAGTAACGATTTCATCACTGGTTGATAGCTCTCTAGTAGGGTGCTCTTCATTTTCTATAGCTGACTAAGCCTACTAATATAAAATTTCAAGCATTTATGACAGCTATCTATACATCTCGTCTTTCTATTACATATGTTATAAAAAAAGATTGGACGAGAGTTGGAGATGAAAGGTAAAGAAGCTATTATTACGATCTTAGGAAGTGCCGGTGGGTTGTCAAGATCAGTACTGGCCATTTTAAATAAATCAATACAAGATGAGAAAGATCCAATTCATCATCTTGTTTTATATGGAAAGATCCATTTAATCGATGTGAAACAAAAACCAAAAGACTATTATTCTAATCTTTTTCCTGCTTTATACGAAAAGTTTGTGTTTCATGAGTTTGATTTAAAAGATACTATCATGTTTAAAAAGCATTTAGTATCCACAAAAACAAATATTGTCATTGACCTGTCTTGGGCTGACACGGTTGAAATGTTGACATGCTGCAACGAATTAGGTGTTAAATACGTTAATTCTGCATTGGAAAACTCCTTCATTGATGACAATGAAGATTTATATGAAGGATTTCCTCTGATCGAGAGGATTAAATTCTTCGAAAAATATAAAAAAAGTTTCTCAAATACAGCAGCTGTCGTTTGCTCCGGAATGAATCCAGGAGTAGTTCAATGGATGGCTCTTGAGCTTCTCACTAAGTATTCTCAAGAAAAACCCCTCGCTTGCTATATTGTTGAACAGGATACTTCTTTTTTTAAGGATGAGAGTGATGCCAAAAAGGACGTTATTTACACTTCCTGGTCACCGGAATGTTTCCTTGATGAAGCAATTATGAGCTATCCCATGTTTGTCCAACATCGCACGCCATTGTTCCTGCACGAAAAGGTTTATGATCTTGAATTTAAGGTGAACTTAGGCAGAAAGCAATTTTATGGTTGTTTAATGCCCCATGAAGAAGTCTATACATTATGTCAGTTGTATGAGATGGAAGGCGGCTTTTTGTATCAGGTAAATGACCATACCACCCAGTTAATTCGTTCTCAAATGGATGATCTTAATCAATTATGGGACCATGAAATGCAGGTTCTTGATCCACTTGAAGCACCTTTGGCGGGAGAAGATTTAATCGGAGTACTGCTTGTATATAAAGATAAAGAACGGTACATGTACAATGTATTAAGTAATGAAGAAATCTTTTCTCAATATAAAACGAACGCTACCTATTTTCAGGTGGCATGCGGTGTCTATGCCTCATTATCTGTACTTCTGTTAGATGAAATACCAAATGGGGTTTATTATGTGGAGGAGCTTCTGTTAAATACAAAAAACCACTATACTCAATATTTGATGCACTACATGACGGAATTTGTAACAGGAGAGAATAGAGATTCGGATGGTCTTTTATTGCAGAGAATGAGAAAATTCCAAGATTAATTTCCCTGTTTTCCCATTATGTTAAATGGAATTCATAATCTTTCTTATATAAATTTGCAGGTAAATAGGGCCGCCTTTAGGCGACCCTATTTCAAATATACACATGAATAGGAATCGCCCTATTATCACTATCTCGGATAAAATAAGCGAACAAACTATCACCTAAATAAAGCTTCTTTATATTATATATAAAAGTAAGTTTTGAGAAAGGGTGCATAGGAGTAATGATACATCCGGATACCGAGATTCGGTTTGTCAGTGAAAAGATAGGTGTAGGCGTTTTTGCCACAAAAATGATTCCTAAAGGAACAATTATTTGGGCATTAGATGATCTTGACATTATTCTTGAGGAAGATGAAATAGAAGCGCTTGATTCTGTACGAAGGGAAATTATCTATAAATATGCCTATCTGAATGATGATGACCGCTATGTATTATGCTGGGATCATGGCAGATATATTAATCATAGTTTCAATCCGAATATAGTATCCACTGTTTACGAGATTGAATTGGCCTCAAGAGATATTCTTCCTGGAGAGGAAATTACATGTGACTACGCTACGCTTGGATTAGACGAGCCATTTGAGTGTGAACCTGAGGAAGGTACGTCGAGCACGGTAGTGATGCCTGATGATTATCTTCATCGCTATAAGAAATGGGATCAATTAGCTCGAGAGGCGTTCAAAAGGTTAAATCACGTAGACCAGCCATTGCGCCACTTAATTCAACCGGAATTTGTCGACAAGGTCAATGCGATTGCAGAAGGACGTGCCGATATAGATTCTTTTCTTACACTTTATGAAGAGGAGTAAAGGTTATGAAACGACCAGCGGAACAGACAGATCTACTGGTTGTTTGGTGTGGATTAAAAAGCCGAGTCAGCATAGCGCTGGCTCGGCTTTTGTCTATTCATTCTTCTTCACCGACGAAATCCCAGTCGATGTAATTGCCTCTACGGTTTCCAGGTACTTCGCTTCTCGCTCTGGTTCTGAGAGGAAATGCAGGCTGATCCGGTCGATGAGGTAAAGCATGCTCATATCGAGACCAGTCAGCAGGAAGTTGTTTCTGGCTGGATGGATCGTCCAAAGAATCGCATCCGACAAATTCGTGAGCGGGGTGTTGCCGAAGGCGGTGAGCGCGATCAGCTTGGCGCCTTTTTCTTTCCCTTTGCTTATAGATCGAAGGAGGTCCACTGTCTGTCCGGAGCGTGAAAAGGCGATAATCACATCTCCCGGCTGCTGCAAGGTGCTCTTGATAACCATTAAGTGCGGATCCGTTACGGCCTCTGACACAAAGCCCATCCGGCTGAGCCGGTAGTTCAGTTCTTGAGCGGCAAGGCCCGAGCTACCGAGACCATAGATGAACAATCGCTTGGCTTCCCGAAGAAAGGTCATCACCTGATCGAATGCCTGGTTGTCCGATAAGGAGCGGACATCGGCCAGCATCTCACGGTAGGAGGAAAGCAGGGTCTGTTCAATCCCTTCCTCGCCTGACTTCTCAGAGCCCGAGGCAAGCTTCACCTTCATTTCCACGAAGCTTGAGCAGGCCGCTTTTTTTGCGAATCGGGTGATGGTGCTCACCGATACACCTGTTTTTTCAGCCATCTCCTGGATTGAGCTGTGTGACGCACCGTCCGGATCGGACAGAATATAATCGGCAATATTTTTTTCCTTTTGGGAAAGGGAAGAATAAATACTTTGAATTTCCTTAAGCAGGGAAGCCATCAGTCTACATCCTTTTTATCTCTTAGTTTCAGCGGCAAATCGTGCGGTGATCTGCTGTGGCCGGGTTATGGCACCGCCAACCACAACAGCATGTACACCCGCATCAAGCGCTTCTCTTACCATTTCAGGTGTCATAATATTTCCTTCCGCAATGACGGGAAGGGTCACGTTCTGCAGGACTTCCCTTAAAAAGGCGAAGTCATTCTCATACAGCTTACTGCCTTTTGTTTCGTTTGTATAGCCAAATAGGGTAGTCCCCACACAATCAAAACCCAGCTCCTCCGCTTGCTTTGCTTCTTCGACTGATGAGATGTCTGCCATAAGCTGAACTTCCGGATTCTGTTTCCGTACATAAGACACAAGCTCTTTTAATGCCAAGGCATCGGGACGTTTTCGTAGTGTAGCGTCCATTGCGATCATTTCACAGCCGCTTTCAATCAGCTCGTCCACTTCTTTTTTTGTTGCCGTGATAAATACGTCACTGTCTTCATAATCTCGTTTTAAAATGCCGATGACGGGAAGGCTGACCTCCTGTTTAATGGCCACAATGTCCTCTTTCGAATTGGCCCGGATGCCAGAAGCTCCACCTTCCTTGGCGGCAAGTGCCATCTTCGCCATGATGAAGGAGCTGTGAAGCGGTTCGTGTTGTAAGGCCTGACATGAAACCACCAGGCCGCCTTTAATCTGTTCAAGCATATTTTTCCCCTGCCATTTCTTCTACTTCATTTTTGATAATCGTGACATCCGGTCCATAGATGATCTGGATGCCGTTTCCTTTCTTGATAACTCCTTTGGATCCTGTTTTCTTTAGAAGCTCTTCATCAATGAGTGCCGGGTTGTTCACAGTCACCCGGAGCCTGGTGGCGCAGCAATCCACGTTTTGCAGATTCTCTCTGCCGCCAAGTCCCTGAATAACGGCTTCGGCACGTTCACTTCCATTCGTGATGTTCACGGTGGCTTCATTCGTATCTTCCCGTCCGGGTGTCTTGAAGTTAAACTTTTTGATCAGGAAGCTGAAGGAGAAGTAATAGACGAAGAACCACGGAATACCGATTACCGGCACCATAAGCCAGTTGGTTTTCGCATTGCCCTGAAACACTCCGAATAAGAGGAAGTCGATGAAACCTCCAGAGAACGTTTGTCCGATCGTAATTTGAAAGATATGGGCCAGCATAAACGCCATTCCGTCCAAAAAGGCATGCAGCACATAGAGCATTGGAGCAACAAACAAAAATGAGAATTCAATAGGTTCGGTGATACCGGTCAAAGAGGAGGTGAGAGCAGTTGAAGCTAGCAGTCCGGCTACTTTTTTCCGGTTTTCAGGTTTGGCTGTACGGTACATCGCGAGACAGGCACCGATCAAACCGAACATCATCGTGATAAACCGTCCGGACATAAAGCGGGCTGTACCAATATAAAAGTGCTGTGTGCCTGGATCAGCCAATTGCGCAAAGAAGATACGCTGTGTGCCTTCCACCAATTTTCCGTCTACGGTCAGGGAACCGCCAAGGCTGGTCGTCCAAAACGGCATATAGAAAATATGATGAAGCCCAAACAGTCCGAGCATGCGGAGCACAAAGCCATAAATCAGCGTGCCGATATAACCGGTCGCTTCCACCAGGCCGCCCATCTGGAAAATCCCTTTCTGGATAAACGGCCAGACGAAAAAGACGACAGCCCCCAGCAAAATCGCGGAAAAGGAAGCAATGATCGGCACAAACCGGGAGCCGCTGAAGAACCCGAGGAACTGTGGCAGCTGTTTTTTGTTATAGCGGTTATGAAGCCAGGATGTCATGATTCCGACAACCACGCCGCCAAACACACCCGTTTCCAGTGTTTGAATCCCCAAACTCATTCCCTGTCCGGCAGCTGCCGGATTCTTAGCGTCCAAAGTTCCGGTGATGGTTAAGAGCGCCGAGATGGTCGCATTCATGACCAGGAAGGCGAGAACACCCGCAAGGCCGGCTGTTCCCTTGTCGCCTCGCGCCAGACCAACAGAAATACCAACCGCAAAAAGCAAAGCCAGATTCGCAAACACTACGTTTCCCGCACTCGACATGATCGTAAAGATGGCTTGAAGCCAGCCAATATCTAGAAACGGATAAGCTTTTACCGTATTCGGGTTCGACAGTGCCCCGCCAATCCCCAGCAACAGCCCCGCTGCCGGCAATACGGCGATCGGAAGCATAAACGATTTACCAAACTGCTGTGCCTTCTCGAAGAAAATACTCATCAAGTAACCTCCTTTATGAAAATGATTTTCATATTTAGTATAAGAGTTAAGGGGGAGGGAGGTCAAGAAAGGGTTTTCAAAAAAATATCTTGGAAGCATTTGCTGTTCTCATATCGACGGGATGGTGGATTGTATAATTTAATCATTGATACACTGGGGATTATTTCTGTGTATTTAATGTTGAAGTGTTTTAAAGTAAAAAAACAAGTGGCTCTTATTCAATTCAAGAAATAGATATTTTTTTGTGTTAAATCTTTGTGTCGCATTTTGGTCCTATCAGAAAAGAGGGTACTATTTCGCGTATGGTATTTTAGGACATTATGGAGTTATTTTTTTTTTTTTTTCTGGATACTCTATATTTAAGAAAAAATTTGGAGGGAAAAGTATGGCTGATAATCTTGAACCCATGATCAAACTTCAACCTGATGGAAAAGCACCTATACTAAGTTACAATGTACCAGAGCCAACAAAGTATAGTGGGAGAAATTATATCGAACTGGAGATTCCATCGGAATATTTTAAAGAACATACTAAGAAAAAACCAGAGAAGACTGTTAAGAACAAAGTTCAAGAATTAGACCCAACAGTTTTAAAAGATCGTATTGGTCGACTAATAAAAGGTGTTGGTTTTGAACCTGAGCTCTTAAAAAACAATGATTTAATAAACTCCGATAGTAATCCTATTATGGAGTTTGTAAATAAACTAAATAAAGATGCTCTTAGTGATGCCAATGAACAAAAAGAGCAAGTAATGACATCAACCGTGGTAAATAATATCACAGAAATGATTGCTTCAAGATTGGAGTATGGACAACGACTTATTCCTTATACAACGTTTTTTGGAGATATTGGCTATATTTTCAGAAATGAACCTGAAACAGCACGGCCACGTTTGCTTTTGGTTGAAACCTACCAGCTTTCAACATACTTAGGAGACTATGGTGCAGGACGTACCATAAAAACCTTTTCCCTCCTGCCGGGGGAAAAAACAAAGATTACAATTAAAACTTTTAGAAAAACTGAAATAGACGAAAAGAGTGCCTCTAGTATATTTGATTCATTTACAAAGGAAAGTGCAAATGAATTCGAAAAGGATTTAGGGAAGGAACAGTCGGATAAAGAAAATTATCAAGAGACATTTGAGTATCATGCAGAAGCAGAGGCTGATTGCAGTTGGGGATTTGGAAGTGCAAAAATAAGTGGTGGAGTTAAAGGTGGAACCAATTCTGCAAGGGAAGAATTCGCAAAAAATACATCCCGGTCAGCTGAAAAACATGCTTCCAAAGCTTCCGCTAAAAGAGATATACAAATTAATACTTCTAATGAAGCAAAAGTGCAAGAAGGTGAAGAAACATCTATTGAACGTGAAATTCAAAATATAAATGTTAGTAGAACACTGAATTTTGTTTTCCGACAAATGAATCAAGAATTTATTTCTTTGCTTCATTTGGTAGATGTGCGTGTAGCTTATTATAATGGATTTTCTTATAAAGAAGTTGCACTTCCGGATCTCGATTTATTACTTGAAGAAGTAATTATAGACAAGTCAGACACACTAGAAAATAGGAAGGATCCTTGTGAAGAAATTAAACAAGCTATTATTGCTGAATTAACCAACATATATGATTATCAAGATAAACACCATTCATTTGTACAAAATAAAACAATAGAATTAAAAGACGAGAATGGAGGGACTACAGATACATTTAATTATTACCGAGTAAGAAAAGATATCTTTTCTAAGTACACTTCTCATCCTGAGGGAAATGGATTAAAAATAACAGTGCCTGGAATAATATTAGCAGCAAAGAATCTTGTTATAAGAACTGATGGAGTTATAATAGAAGCTATGCTCGGTCAAGGGGATGGACTCGATGAGTACTCTCATGGTTTACAAGACGAAACGGTTAAAGCAAAGAATCTTGCTAATAGCTTAGTTCAAGCTCAGATAAAGAGAGAAGAACTCGGTCAAAAAATTATAGAAATCAAAGATGAAGAAGCTGCTAAGGTTTTTGAACGAGTATTTTCTCCTTTAAAGGAAAAGGAGGGGGGGCATGCCTGAAAAGGACATAACTCCTGATACTCCTCTTGGCAGTCTTGATAAGATTTTGAACGAAAAAGCAACTTCAAATAGTGATAATGTTACTAAGGCATTGGAAAATAAATCAGAGCATTTGAAAGTCCCTGAATGGACAAATAATGAACTAGCTCCTCAAATACCTAAGTGGGCAATGAATGATATTTTTTTTGTGAATGGAACGAGTTTGTATGACCCGAATGCCAGAATGTTTACAATGCGCGGAGTCAATAATCCGCACATTTGGTTTCTATCCCAATCCTATAATGCCCTCTCATCAGTACAGGAATATGGTGCAAATAGTGTGCGAATTGTTTGGGGATTTAGTAGGTGGAAAAGCAGTCCTACGGAGTTAGAGAAAATACTTAAGCGGTGCCAAGAACTAAAGTTAATTGCTATAGTTGAGTTACATGATGGAACTTGTAAAAGTCAGCCTGATTTGTATAATATGGCAGGTTATTTCGCTCAAAAAGATATTAGTTCTATCATGAAAAAGTACTCTAAATACACACTTATTAATATTGCTAATGAATGGGGCAGTGAAAATCTATCTAATAGTTCTTGGTATTCTTCTTATAAAAAAGCTATAACAATCATTCGTGATGCTGGGCTAAAACATCCTATTATCATTGATAGTTTGGGATGTGGACAATTATCCTCTCCAATTATAATTTTTGGTAAATCATTACTTGCACATGATCCACTACACAATGTATTATTCTCTATCCATATGTATGAAAAATGGAATAATACAAAAAAGATAGCTACTGAATTACAAGCCATAAATGATTTGGGGTTGTGTGTAATTATTGGAGAGTTTGGTTATAATTCTGAGGCTGTAATTAACAAAAAAAACGACAAAAATTGTAAAGTAGATGCTTTTGAGGTTATGAAGCAATGCCATTTAAAGAAGATAGGTTATTTGGCGTGGTCTTGGACAGCAAATGATTCAAAAAATGAATGGCTTAATTTAGTTGATTCGAATGATTGGGAAGAAAAAACTGAATGGGGAAAAATCGTATTCTCTACTCAGTACGGTATTGAAAATACGAGTAAAATTGCTTCGATTTTTTTATAATTAAGTTCCTCTTTAAATGAAGGGGAGCTTTTTTTGCTGTCGGTCCCAAAAGAAACTGGATGAACCCAAGGATAGAGTTAATGAGTTGGAAAAGGAATTTACTGTCTCTAACAATAAGTATTAAAATTATTCCGATTTAATGTCGCCCTTATGGAATGCCGGTTTTAGCATTCTCTATAAATTCTAGGAACATTTAACTAGTTTAATAAGTACAGGTTAGTACAAAGGATAGAGTTAAAGGTTTAGCAGAATAAGGTAAAATATTATGGTGACTAACTATTATAGGGATTTGTACGGTATGTAAGGACGAAAGGAGGATGACCGTTATGCTCGGATTTATGGATGGTGTGCGTGTTCAACGACAGATTGAGAATATTAACCGGGATTTACAGCAAATAAGAGAGGTGCAGCAAGGTCTTCTTTCCTTGCAAAAAGAGACAAACACGCTATCTCAGAATATTGCTCGTGATGTGACTCAGGAAACGCGGGAAAATGTCTGGAAGGGAAAGAAGCAGCAGGAATATAAGGACATGTATGAGTCGCTGGATAAGACCCTTTCCAGTTTTAAGGGTGACATCGGCCAGCAAGTCTATTACATGGATTACTGGATCTCCTATTTGGAAGGTAAACGATCCAAGTTAACGGTGTCCCTTCACGAAATTAAAGAAGCACTGAAGAAGCAGGAAACAACCAAATAAGGCAGGAGGGACTTCATGGAAATCAAAATAGAACCTAACCGGCTGGCAAGCCTGTCGAAACGAATGCTGGAGCACCAAAACCGGGCGAAGAACCTTCAGCACAGCTTGGAGAGAGAAACCGGAAAAGCCAGTTCCATTCTCTCTCGTTCTGAATTCCCGCCTCCGTTTTCAGGACAAATTTCCGCCACGAATGGTAGTATAAAGGCAGCCAGCCAAACGATTGTTCAAACTCTCGAATACCAGGCTGCATGGCTCTCATATTTTGCCCACCAGGCCTCTGGTGCCGATAACATTCCACTCTCGCTCACCCAGGCCACAGCCATCCTTGCCAAGTACGACGACCGGTTCAAGGATCCAGGCAAAACGGATGGCATCGACGCAGGCAAGCTTGCAAAAGACGCAGCCGGAGAACTAAGCGGTGTCTATGATGCTCAGCGCGCCGCCACTGGGATTGATCCTGCCACTGGAGATAAGGTTAATGGATGGGGAAGAGTTTTGGCCGGAGGAATGTTTGTCTTTGGTCTAACCCCTGTAGGGAAGGGCGTTAAGGCATTTAAGGTCGTGCGGACAGCTGATAAAGTGATTGGTGTGGCTAAGGAAGGACAGGCTGCGAGGAGAGTTATTGGGTCTGCGGATGTTGTTAAGGGTGCGGGTGAAATTGGTTGGAGTGTGTCAAAAGGCGGAGGAGTAATAAATGGAAGAAAGTATTCTCAGCATGCTTTGGAAAGAATGGCGCCTGAAACTCCTGAAGTAAAAGCTACTTTATCAAGTAGAGCAATTCAAAAAGCTGAAGAAGTAGGATATAAACCACAAACAAAAGAATTTAGTGAGTTTATCAAAAAATATGTTGATCCAAGAAATATTCCACCTTCAGTTATTGAAGACGCTATAATCAATACGAAAAAGATACCTGGTAATAGAAGTAACACGTTTGTTCATGAAACACAGGATGTAAAAGTAATAATAAATGAAACAGGCGATGTGATTACAGTTATACCGAAATAATTAATAAAAGGATGAATACAAATGTTTATAAAGTATGATGAATATGATCTATTAGAACTTTTTCAAAGTGAACCGGTGAGCATAACAGGCAATATCGATGATGGAGAATTAATTTATACCTACAAAGATGACCAAAATTTTAAGGTGATTTTAACTTTAGATGTATATAAGCAAACGAGTAGTCTAAGTATTACATTTAATGATTCTATAGTATTTACTGGTGATTTTAAAAATGTAACAAGCATAAAAAAAGGTGACAAAGCTATGGTTATGAATGTGGGCGGAGAAGAGAGACTAAAAGTTAAATTTTATAAACAAGTTGGAGTGGAGTTGCTTTAAAATAGCCTGATACTTGCAGATAGCTGAGATTGTGGTAAAAAATATTTCAGTCGAATGGTCTAAGGTTTATTTATATGGGGAAGTTGTTAAAGGTTCTAAGACTGCCTATTTTTGATGAGGAAGTATTTGAATTAAACAGGGTGAGCTTACAAGAACTGTTGGCTCACCTTTCGACTTTCTAGTTGCTTCTGCGCCATGAAGAAAAACCTAAAGAATAGAATAGATAATGTATTAAATGGACTTAGTAAAGCTGAGCTAGAGTATAGTACTTAAAAAGGATCCTGGTGAATGATATTGCCTTATTCTATCGATATTCTTAAAGAAAATAAAATGAATTACGACTGGAAGACTCTATATGTAGGAGTAAAGCTTGGTTTAATTGGAAATAGTGAAATCACTAAATATGCTCTCGAATTTTTGTCTACCCATGAGGAAGGCAGTCATCCCTTACCAATAGATCTTGCTTGGGGAGAAAATGATGAAGACGATTATCTGAGTAAACTCCAGATGATAGTAGAAGAATATCAGGAGAATTTAAAGGAAAATCCGGTGGAATGGAATATCGAAAAAAGAAAATGGAGATACAGCATTCTAAACCATTTAAACGCTAAGTACAAAGATACACCTAAAGAATTATTGGATAAAATTGCTGAAGTGTATGCAGACTTTGATTATCCAGAAGACATGGAAACGTTCATCACGTATATGCCTCCTAAAGATGGTTGTAACTCGTTATCATCCTTGGAAAAAGAAAAGATTAATAGATTGATCAGTCTTTTTTATGAGTTTTTACATAATGAACAAGCTAGCTTGGGGCTATAAGAAGTGGTACATAAACCATCTGACGCAAATATGTTAATTGTCTCTTGAGAACCCTCCTCAAGAAAGCTAAGGTTCTTGGGATTCCTTAGATCTTCATGCGTTGCAACAGCCAAAAAGATTTTGTTACATGGGTAGGAGGAGATACATTGCATAACCGTCCTGAATATGCCGAGATGATCATCGTTCTAGTTAGATATAAAAGTTTATATCAATGGTATGTTACAGACAAAGAGATATGGTATTTAGATTTAAAGAAATTAATATCGAGTTATCGACAGAAGGGATTTGAAGTTCATAATCCTGATGATTTTTCAGACAGATTTGATATTGCTGTTGTTAATGAAAATACGGCAGAAGAGTTTCTCCAAAGGATTAGTGGATTTCAAGTAAGTCATGAGGAGTTAAGAAAGATGCTGGTGCAGAAAACCTATCATGATGTATTAGACATGCAGCCTTCTCTTTATGTGAACTTTGACGAAAAGGAACTGATATCTTCCTTTCCCGAGCCTGCGTCCTATGAGCATTATGTACCTTATGGATGGCTAGGGAAATATGAGCAATTTACAGAAGAGGTTCCTATAAATAATCGTTACTGGATAATTAATGGTGAGAACTTATTTTTTATGCAGTAAACAATGGGCATAGATGGTGTTGTATTGAAATTGAATAGTCCTTGACAATAAGTATAGCGTGGAGGTGTTGGAACTGGTGGAGAGCCCATTTATTAAACGGGATAAAGTAGAAGAACCTGTTTTCCAGTTCTTGGCTGGTACCTTTCATCAAGATATTGAATCTCCTGAAGACGCATTACAAGAATTATTAACAGTGGAAAATAAAGAGTATTTGGAGTCTGCAGATGTTTTCTTAAGCAAGTTTATTCAAAGTGATGATTCGGATACTGTAAATACATTCAATCTTGCGCAGATGGAGTAGACTTTCTTATTCTTGGATTAGAACCACTTGAGTGGCTTAAACGAGTTATCAAACAAATAAGAGAAGCTGTTAAAAGGTAAAGAGGAGCTTGGATTGGCGATAAGTCTTTCGGGCTTTTTTACATTTCCCGTTATTAAAGAAGACTAATGGATTGAGGTGGTATCTGTGCGAAAGGAATTTGAAGATTATTTTTCTTAAATTCAGGCAGATATGGCAGCTGTCTGTCTGGAGCTTGTGGAAAATAGAGCTGATGATATTTATATTTACTGTTCCTACGAACCAGAAATGTATGTATTTGACGTGTTTTATAGGATAAACGAATGTTTGGTGCTTAAGCATCATTTGAATCATGCAGTTAGGGAAACTAAGGATTCATTTACCTATGATACATCAGAAGAAAGACAAGAAGCTGTTTTAGATATTGGGCTTAAAGATTTAGAAGACATTCATGCTTTATGTAAAGAACATGGAAGAGATATGCCAACTGAAATGAAATTACATTATCATGTAAAGCAAAACAGTCTGAAGGCACAGTATAAATATGATTTGATCTATTCGGAAAATGAAGAGTTATTACCTGATGACATCTTTGATGCATGGTTCGATGAAATAAAAAAGAGTGGTTGAAGGGGCTGCTGATGTTAAACGTATTAAAATATATAGAAGAACAGCCGGCAACTATTACATATGATCTTTATATACCAATTACTATTGAATTTGGTTCCTGGGATCGAGCAAAAGAGCCAGCGATCTATTGGAGAACTGGAGATTTTAAGAGATCCCTGCTTGAAATAGGTATGGGAAAAGCCACCGGGATTATTCGCTCAATTACCTTAACATTAAGCGAAAAGGTTTTTAAAACAAGGAAGCCTTACTTTAATCGTAAGAATTTGATGGCAGATAGAGGAACTCCAGTTTTCCAAGTGGAAGGTTTTAAGGATCAACCGTATCTCGATGAGAAGACTGACTTATACGTTAATATAGGAAACAAAAATATATGGATCGCCTTCTCAGAAAATCAAATCTCCTCTTTTATAGAAGATGATCATATAGGATTTGCTTTGGATGCTAAGAACAACCTTTGTGGCATCTTGATAAGTGGTGTACTAGAGCATGATAGGAAAAAATTAGAAAAGGCGTTGGGATAAAGGTTTAGTTTTAGTTCTTCCAAAGAGGTCTCGGGATGCGATTACTGGACTAGTTGAAATGCCGGATATGTTGGTAGTTGAAGGCTGGCACAACGTTAAAGAGAGACTTCCACATGATTCTCAAATCTTCAGTAATCTCTTAAGTGACTTTAATGAACAATATCCACTTTGGAAATGTGCAGTTGTATATAAAATAAAATGCGTTTTAAACCTTGATTGGCTTTGTCCTTTCGAGGTTTTTTATTCTTACCCAATTTTAGCTAATAAACGATTAAGTAATGCATGAAATGAGGTCTCAGTAAAACAAGCAAAATCAAATTGAATGCGAAAAATATCTATAAGGTCCATGTTCATTGGCCTTTTCAGGAAAGGGTAAAAGTACGACTGTTCCTGTAAAAATAGATTATGATTTAAATTATGTCAGGGATATTGAATCACGGACAAACAGTGTGTTACCGAAAAATCAGATAGAAAAATTGAAAGAAGCGTTAAGGACTAAAGAATATAAAAAATTAACTCCTGCTGAAACAAGAAAACACAGACGTTCATTTAATAGAGTTAAAGATAAGCTAATTGAAGAGTGGGAGATAGAGTCTGGGCAAAAATGGCCAACTTATACTGAGGAAGTAATATCTGAGAAGACAGGTGAAATTGTTCGAAAAAAGGGAGATTAGTACGATGCTCACCATATAATTGAAAATAGTTTCCAAGGAGAACATGAATGGTGGAATATACATCCCGCAAAATTCCCGAACGAACACCAATCTGGAATACATGGCACTGGTTCTCCAGCGAATAAATTATTTAAAGGTGGTAAGTAAAAAATGAGATTTGATTTTATAAAGGAGCAATTGGGCAATGAGTTCTATCCAGTAAGTGAAAAAGAAATTGAGGATGTTGAATCAAGCTTGGGTTTGAAGTTTCCTAATGATTTAAGAGAGTTTCTTTTAGAGGTTGGAGATGGTTTCCTTAAAAAATCAGAAAATAATATCAATCGTATTATGGGACCGACTTCAATAAGAGATGCTAGATTCAAAGTTAATAATCCTATTTATTATGATGAAATAAGAATAGCTAATTCTTTAGAAGAGTTTTTGAGAAAAATGATGGATGATTA
The DNA here is from genome assembly GCF_030418125.1 of Fictibacillus fluitans. Classification (GTDB taxonomy): domain Bacteria; phylum Bacillota; class Bacilli; order Bacillales; family Fictibacillaceae; genus Fictibacillus_C; species Fictibacillus_C fluitans. The sequence continues at coordinate 106,016 of NZ_JAUHTR010000002.1, forward strand.
TAATTATTACGTTGATATGGAGTAATTCACACTATTCGACAATTTCTAGCTAGTTAACTGTAGCTTCTGTAAATAAAAACAGAAGCTACGTTTTAATTACGTGATCAAGCGAGCCGTATAGCCTATACCAATCATTCCCGCTCCTTCGGCCAAGATCCCTGTTGTTTACGGATCAATACAATTTGCCCTATGTGGTATACGTTATGCATAATTTGACGTGCCAGGCCTCCAACAAGTTCCTCATCCAGCTGACTGTTATTAACTTTTTCAAGTGATTTACGCAAGTTTTCGAAAATGTGGTGTGTTTCCGCCAAGGCAGCCTCCCATTTTTCAGTGTCTGCTGGATCCCCGCTATCTCCAAAGGTGTTCTCTGCCAATACTGCCTGCCATTTAGAATTTGGCGGCTCTCCAATATCTCCGAATGCAGCCTTGTTATCAGGTGTCTCTTTTTTAGGCGTGGTGTCATTGATTTGTCTAACAAGCAGGGCATTGTAATAATTCAGATGGTTCACCGTTTGCCAGATCGTATTTCCTCCCCCAGGAGGCTGCCAGCTTGCATTTGTGGAATTTAACCCCTTAAGAGCAGATTCTAAAGGTAAAAACCAGGTCTCAGTATTCCAAGCAAAAGTAAATTGCATACGGAAAATATCCATTAGATCCAGGTTCATTGGCTTATTCACCGCCATCACTCCTTTATATTATTATTTTAGATGGATTTAACAATAAAACAACATAGAAAAAGCAGACCCCATTGGATCTGCTTGTATTATTTAGCTATCTTGTTGCAAAAACTCCCTCATAAACGCATTGGTCTCTTCCGGCTTCTCCAGCTGAGGCGCATGCCCGACTCCGTTGAGACGATGGATTGTAATGTTCGGGGCGTATTCCTCAATGCCGTTCAGGTTGCTGTTTTCAAAGGCGATATCCGCATTTCCCCAAATAATCAGTGCCGGGGACTCGAACAGGCGGTGGGGAAGTGCAACAGGCTGTTGGGCAAGTTTTTCAAATGGATAAAATGAAGCGGCGCGATAGTAATTCAGCATGGATTTCATCGCTTCGGGCTGCTGCCAGGCTTCAAGGTATTTCTCTTCCTCTTCTTGAGTTAAATCAAGGCCCAGAGTGTTCATCATTTTTCTTAATCTTTCACTGTTGTCGGCTAATAAGACGTCGTGCGAGTCGGGTTTCTGGAAAAAGCCCATATAGCTGCTTGCTTCCCGCTGGGCGGGATTTTCTACTAACTCTCTATGGAAGGTGTAAGGATGCGGGGCATCAAAGATGATCAGCTTTTTTATATATTCAGGGTGCGTATAAGCAAAGGTCCAGGCAATCGCACCGCCCCAGTCATGGCCAACTAAAATGCATTCCTTTTCGCCGAATGCCTCGATTAATTGTTTTACATCTTCCAACAGAACCGGCATCTCGTAGGAGGAAATGTCTTCTGGTTTATCTGATGTATTATAGCCGCGCATATCAACTGCCACCACACGATAATCCTTGGAGAACTCTTCCAACTGGTTGTGCCAGCAGTGCCAGAAATACGGAAATCCATGTAAAAACAGCATCAATTCGCCTTCACCTTTTTCGACATAATGAAGGTTTACACCATTTACTTTTACATAATCCTCTTTGAACATGCTCCTCATCCTTTCTTTATATCTTAATTATCCGGCCCACACATCTTTAGCGTAGCGGCCATTTTCTTCTAATTGCAGAAGCCAATCTTTTGTCTCTTCATCGCTGACTTGATGCACTTCAGCATAGCTTTTTAATAGTGTGGCTTCAACAGACGGAGCCATTTGACTGCCATCTCCGCAAATATAGAAGTGGGCGCCTGAGTCCAGTAACCCGATCAACTTCTGTCCATGTTGTTCCATTACGTGCTGGACATAGGTTTTTGGCTGATTGGCCAGGCGGGAAAAGGCGGTATGAAGGGTAATAATGTCCTGATTCTGCGCTTCTTCCAGCTCTTCCTTGTAAAGAAAATCTTCGTGGGAGCGGCATCCGAAGTATAAATGTGCCTCACCCAGCGTTTTTCCTTCATGTTTTAATTGTTTACGAGCTTGTACGAACCCTCTGAACGGAGCGATGCCTGTTCCCGGTCCCACCATAATAATCGGTGTTTCTGGGTTTTCTGGCAGCGCAAAGCTGGATTGAGGGGTGGAAACAAAGCATGTTACCAGGTCTCCTGGCTGCAGGCTCGCCAGGTAATTTGATGCGATGCCTTTGTATTCGCCATGTCCGCTCCACGCTTCTCCTAAAACTACGCTGACCGTGATGCTTGGCTGTTTTTCATTCACACGCGGTGATGATGAAATCGAGTAATAGCGCGGACGCATGCTTGGAAGCAGGGCGATAAATTCGCTGAACTCCATTTCACAGGCCGGATACTTTTCCAACAGTTCAAGCATGGTTACCCGTTTTTGAAGGACGTGTTCTTTGTATGCCTGCTTTTCAAGCAAGGCTTCCAGCTCTACTTTATGTGGCGGACACACCGTTTTGGCAGCCATCGCTCGGAGCTGCGTGCGCGTTACAGGGTCCTGAAGTTCCACATACTGCAGCAGTTCTTCGACCGATACCGTTTGGTCTAATGGCAGGTGAGCCAGCTTTTCTTCTTCGGCATTTAAGCGGAGCTGCTGGGAGACATCCAGACCGAATCGTGCAGCTGCACGATGGATCAAGCCCTCATAGTTTCGTGGGATGATCCCTAAATGATCGCCTTCATGATAAGCTGTGCCGCTTGGAAGTTCAATTTCCAGGTGACGGGTGCTTCGTTCACTGCCCGGCTGTTGAAGTTCTTTGCTTACTGTAACTTTTGCTGAAAAAGCATCATGCATTTTAGCGAGAGGTCCGTCTATCGCACCATCGACAAGTTGCAGCGAGAGGGTAGACTTATTTTCTTCACCGTTTTCAATGTCCAGGTTAAAGTAGTCTGCCAGGTCGCTCCACATAGACTCGCGCCAATCTTCATACGCTCCGTCAAAGTCGTCGCTTGCATCTGCTTCACCGCGGTCTGCTATGTTTTCTGCGCCTTTGGCGGCAAGCGTTTCATCGATAAAAGCGGGAACCTTTTGGTACGTGCTTGCCCAGTTTTTATCGCCGCAGCCGAATACGGAGTAGCGGACGCCTTTGACCTCATCCTCAGACGCATGTTGTAGCCATTCCACGAATTGCTTGGCGTTGTCAGGCGGATGGCCGTTATATGAAGCGGTGACAATCAATACCGCTCCTTCGCGCGGAAGGTTTCGGGCATGTGAATCAAGGGTTGCGACTTGCGGTGCGAAGCCTTTACTCATGGCGATATCCGCTAAATCACGGGCCGTTCCTTCGGCAGTACCCATGTTGGAACCGTATAAAACAAGGAGTGGCGTGTTATGGGCATTTTCAATTGCCTTCCGTACTTTCTTAACAGGCTGATCGCTGCTGGAAGAAGGAACGCCGCCGAGCGGAATTTTTTTCGATTTTGCTTTTACGACAAACCCTTCCGGCTTAAGGGTTAACGTTTCTTTTACATCCAGCTCATAGTTGGTATGGTCTTCAAAATCAAAGTGCTTCAGCATCATGCCAAGAACAAGCGTGGCTTCGTGTAAAGCAAACTGCTGGCCGATGCACGCACGCTGTCCGTTCCCGAATGGTTTAAAGGCATGCTGGGGGATGGCGCTTGGATTTTCAAAGCGCTCGGGACGGAACACTTCCGCATCTTCTCCCCAAATGACCGGATCACGGTGAAGCTGAGGAATCAGAACCATTACTTCATCGCCCTTATCCAGCGGATACTCCCCTCCAAGCACCGTATCTTCCTTCGCATAGAGTGAGAAGGCAGGAGCGGTTGGCCATAAGCGCAGCGCTTCATTTAAGACCATTCCAATATATTTCAGCTGTTTGACTTGTTTATAGCTTGGAACAGGATCCACAAGAATGCGTGCTGCTTCTTCCTGTGCTTTTTTCAATACGTGCGGATTTTTCACCAGGAAATACAGCGCAAAGGATAACAGACCGCTTGTGGTTTCATGGCCCGCAATTAAGAAGGTGATCATCTGATAGCGGATATTCTCATCATCAAGCGGTTCACCTGTTTCCGGATCTTTCCCGTTGAGCATATGGGTCAGCAAATCATCGGTTTGTTCGCCGCTCGCTTTGCGGTCTGCAATCAATTTATCGACCAGGCTGTTCATCACCTTGATGTCTTCTTGAAACTGGCGCTTGTTTTCGTCGTAAACCGGATCATCCGGATTGGCACGCTGCAGCTTGTTCATGGCTTCGTCCAGCGCACGCACCATACTTATAATAAACGGATGATGCTGATCCCGATAAAAGCTGTTAAAGCGGTAATTAAACCCGCACAGGCCGATTGTATCAAGCGTTAAACGCGTCATATCTTCTGGCACTTGAATGTGCTCGTCTGGATTGAGACGCTCCCACTTTTGAATCAGCTGGATCGCGATATCCGCCATCATGGCGTGATAGCCTTTCATCGCTTGCTGACTGAAGCTTGGAAGCAGGATATTATGAGCCTTTTTCCAGTTCTTTTCGTGCGTCCAGCTCGTAAATAAACCGTCTCCTGTAAAATCACGTACATACTTCAGCGCCTGACTTAGATTTTTATCAAAGCGTGACTCGTCACATACTTCTTTTACAAGGCGCTGACTGGATACGTAACGTGTGACACGTCCGGGTGCTTCAAATTTAAAAATTTCTCCCAGATCTTTCGCTATGTTCATGAGCGCTTGAACGGGTTTATCTGTGTTTAATAACGGCAAGTTTTTAAGATCCCCAAACGTTTGTGGCTGAGGCATTTCTTTTGTTGTCATGATATCCCTCTTTCGGTTGTAAATTGTTTGCGTAGAGGTAACTTTTATTACATTAGGTTACTTTATGTAACCAATAGTAACGTTCGCAGAATAAGAAATCAATGGGACTTTTTTAGGGTTTTTGGCGTTTTCTGAAGAACTGATGATGAAGTTTATATGAAGGATGGAAACTTGTGGAATGACGAGCGGGCCCTTTAGATTTTGAGATTGATAGTATACAATAGGAATATTAAGTTACTTTAAATTGTCCTTTTGTAGTCAGGTGGGGTGAAGAGTATGGATGAGGTTGATGATATACTTTTAAAAGTACATAAAACCTTTGATATCGTGGGAAAGAAATGGAACGGCATGATTATTTATGTATTGATGAGCGGGCCAAAACGCTTTAGTGAGCTCCACAGCAGCATTCCTTCCTTAAGCAAACGCATGTTAAACGAGCGTATGAAAGAATTAGAAGAAGAAGAAGTAGTGGTCCGGCATGTTACCAATGACCGTCCCGTACGTATTGAATATTTACTAACGAAAAAAGGCTACGAACTCGGCATGGCCTTAGAGCCCATCAGCAAGTGGGCTATCAAGTGGATTAAATAAAAAATCATACCCAAACCTGAAACAGATATAAAAAAGGCCATGAATAGAGGATGATCCTCCATTCACGGCTTTTTCATTTTAAAGGTATGATGTTTCGGTTATTGAGTTTTAGCCAGTCCAAGCAAAACGCCACCTAATACGATTAAGATAATACCAATGGTTATGAAGATGAGCTGGCGTTTTGTTTTCTTTTCACCTAATAGGAAGATGCCGCCAAGTGTTGAGATGACAATTCCCATTTGTGATAAGGAGTAGCTGGTGGCAACTCCCACTTTGGGCTGGGAAATGAACAAGAACATGTTGCCTGCTGCCCAAATCAATCCTGGAATGATGTTGCGAATCGCATATTTATTAAATGGCTTGTGTTTATAGGTAAGGATCAGCCCTCCGATTACCATCCCAATGGCTTGCGGGAATAACGCGGACCAGCCGTCGACGTTAAATAAACGAGCGATGACAACGTACACTAAATAGCCAATGGTCGAAACAATAAGGGTAAGGATACCTTTTTTAAATTGCCCGGCTTGTTCTTCATTTTCCTCACCTTTAAGGGAGGTTAAGACGATCCCGGTGACAATACAAATAAGGGCCAGCACCCCTAAAATAACGGTTGCTCTGGTTGACCACTCGTGAAATACGATGACACCAAACAGTGCGGTTGCTACCAGTTGCAGCCCGGTCGAAATAGGCATGGTTTTCGATACGCCAATATAGTCAATGGTCTTTAACTGATTACTTTGTCCAACTGCCCAAAATAATCCGGAAACGATACCGACAATAAAAATCAGGGGCGTCAAAACCGGGTGAACGAACAAATAGATAATAGCAGAAAATATCAGTGCCCCTAGCGTCGTTCCGAGGGTTTGACTGTATGGGCCTCCGCCTAATTTCACATTAAACAAAACAATACTTCCCCAGAAGACCGCAGGAAGTATGGCCAGCAGAATATCCATTTCAATGAACCTTCTTTCTCAATTCTGATGATGAAATTTTATGTAGTAACTTTTAATTGATAATAAGGTTACTTTACGTAACGGATTTTAACTCCTTGGCCTAGTGAAGTCAATCAGAACGCATCAATGAAGTTGACGTGCATTCATCCCTAATTTTTAGATGAATAATCATTTAATTTTTGATGTTTTTTGCAGCAGCATATTTTGATACGGTTAAAATGAAGGGACCTCTTTCATTATTCGCTCCAGAAATCACCGCCACCATGAAGCCACAATCGCGCCCGTTAGTCGTTGTCCTATTATCACCCTTCATCATAACGAGGCGTCCGTTCACATGAATGTTTGTATTATAATAATGGTATTACTTGCAGGAGATATACTATAAAACAGCTGGGTGGGTGAAGGTGCGAACTTTTATTTTAAAACTAAAAAATAAAGTGAACGATTTTAGCATTCGAAAAAAACTGGTTTTCTCGTTTCTTATCGTGGTTTTTATCCCCATTATGATAACGGGCTATTATTTAACACATCAGCTGCGGGAATTTTCCCTGAATGATGCCATGAACAAAAGTGTAGAGGATAACAAGAGGATTGCCAAACAGGTGAACGCGTTTTTGCAGGTTCCCATCAATATATCCAGCCAGTTTTTACTGGATAATCAGCTGGAGGAGTTTGCTAACACGCAGTATAAGACCACTTATCAATACGTAGAGGCGTTTCAGCAGTATCAGCGTTTTGATCAATACATGGATCTTTACGATTATATCTCCAACATTCGTTTTTATATGGACAACCCAACGATGATTGATAATTGGAGGGTGATCCAGCCGGATGAAAGTGAGAAAAAAAAGGATTGGTACAATCAGGCGGTTAGCCATAGGGGATATATCGGATGGTATTTTACAGAGGATTTCACCAAAAAGAACAACAAATATTTAACTCTGGTCAGAAGAATTGATTTCCTTCATTACAACAACTATGGCGTACTGGTTTTGAGCCTTGATAATTCTTACTTTAATTCGATCTTGGATGAATATACGTCACCTTCACTCATCTTAAATGGCAGTGATGTCATTGCTTCGAGCAGAGAAGGCTTAATTCAAAAGGATATTACCAAACTGCCGTTAACCTCCCTGAAATCCAACGGCACATTTGATACAACGATAAATAATCATCAATATAAAGTGGTGACGACCTCTTTAAAGCCGGAGTCCAGCTACAATAGTATGAAAATTGTGACGATTATTCCTGTTGAGATGATCGTTGCCGATGCGAACAAAAGCAGCATGCTTGCCTTACTCTTTATCCTGCTGAGCAGTATCATTGCCATTCTATTAATCTACTTTTTTTCAAACATGTTATCACAGCGGATTTCGCGCTTAAGCAAACACATTCATGAAGTATCGGATGGAAATCTGGATACCAATTTGGTGTTGGCCGGCAACGATGAAATAGGCAAAATCGCCAATCAATTTAACGTTATGACGGATAACATTAAGAAGCTGATGATAGAAAGCAAGGATGCTGAACGGGAAAAAGCCTTGTTGATTATCCGGCAAAAGGAAATTAAATTTCAAATGCTGGCCAGTCAGATCAATCCGCATTTTTTATATAACGTTTTAGAGTCCATACGAATGAAAGCGCTTTTAAATGGTGAAAAGGAAATCAGCCAAACCGTAAAACTGCTGGGCCAGCTGATGCGAAAAAACTTGGAAGTAGGCAGTGCTGCAGTGACATTGAAAAGTGAGCTTGAGATGGTGAAAAACTACCTGGACATCCAAAAGTTTCGGTTTGGAAGCCGTTTTTCGTATGAAATGGATGTTGATCCTTTATCAGAATCTATTAAAATACCTCCGCTTTCTGTTCAGCCATTGGTCGAAAACGCGATCGTTCATGGCTTGAAGAATAAAGAGACAGGGGGCTTCATTTCCATCAGAGCAAGGGTGATTAACGCGGAATTGTGGGTGGAAGTTGCGGACAATGGGTCAGGAATCACCCAGGAGAGATTAAATCAGATCATGGAACGTATGAATGATGTTCATGACAGTGACGGCAAGCATATCGGATTGAGCAATATCCACCAAAGGCTGCAGCTTTCTTACGGAGAAGAGTATGGCTTAACGCTTAAAACATCCGAAACCTTAGGAACAAAAGTCTGCTTCAGCATACCAGCAGGGGGGAATTGAGCCGTGTACAATGTACTGATTGTTGACGATGAGCCGGTTATTCGTGAAGGATTAAAAATCATTATTCCGTGGGAAGAGTATGGATTTACGGTGGTGGATTCGGCCTCGAATGGTATGGATGCCATAAAAAAGTACGAGGAGCACCAGGGAAAGGTTGACCTTATCCTGGCTGATATCCAGATGCCTGAAATGGATGGGCTCCAACTCATCCAGGAGATTCGGAAAAGCGATCCGCACATCCACTTTATTATTTTAAGCGGGCATGCCGACTTTTCCTATGCCAAGAAGGCGATTGCGTGGGGAGTCGATGATTATATCCTTAAACCTCTGGATGAGGACGAGCTGATTAGCCGTTTAGTGAAGCTGAAGGGTGTACTTTCTGAAGAGGAGACCCGTGAAAGCACGGAAGCCCGCATGGAACAGCTCATAGTGGACCTCGTCACAAAGGATGATATCTCGTTTCAAAGCGAAGCTGAAAAATTAGGGCTGGTTTGGGAGTCGTATCAGGTTTTGCTTTTGAAGGAAGTGAATCATGAGGAAGCCTCCCAAGGACAACTGCAGTTGAAACAGTTTCTGGGGAGTTATTTTGCCGAACAAAACCGCGGTGTCGTTTTTACGTTCTCCTCCACAATCGCTATCCTTTTAAACAAACGTTTAACCAAAAACCAGAATTTGAAGTTTTTATCGACTGAATTAAAAGGGATCACGAAAGAGTATGGAGATTATTGTATTTTTGCCGGATTCGCAGAAAAGGAACTGTCTTTTATTAAACGATCCTTTGAAAAGGCGCGGGAATTGGCGGCACAGAAATTTCTTTATGACCAGGATGTACTTGTATGCCCCGCAACACCCATTAACCCTAAATTATCAGCGCTTAAGACTGAAGAAATCTGTTCAAAAAAGGAATATGAGCTCGTTGATAAGCTTGTCTATGCCTTGAAAATTGGAAACAAGGACGTCGTTTATAAGATCATTGAGCACGATATCCTTCAGCTGATTAATGGAAAGGACAATGAGAAGTCGGTGAAGGCCAAGTATATTCAGTTCATTTCTTCTGTTTTGACCAAGTTAATGCATATGGATTCCTCTCTTTCCTGGCTGGAAAAGGAATACCCCAAACAGGTCGACCGGATCTATCACTATACACGTTTTGAGCAGCTGGAAACAGGAATGCTGGACTTCTTTACCATGATTTTAAACGAGATGAAAACCGATACGAGAGAAGTCCAAATGGAAAAGCTGCTGGAATTCATTCATGAAAACTATCATAAACCCCTGAAATTAGAGATGCTGGCAGACCTCTTTAATTACAGCAGCGCGTATTTAGGCAAAATTTTTAAAAATGCCACAGGAGAATCGTTCAATACATATCTAGATCAAGTACGCATTGAAAAAGCAAAGCAGTTGCTGCGAACCGATATGAAGGTGTATGCGGTGGCGGAATCGGTGGGCTATACGAATGTGAATTACTTTTTTAGCAAGTTTAAAAAATATATCGGTGTTTCTCCGACAACGTTTAAAAAGAACAAGGAGACAGCAGGGAGGAGGTGAGGCTTGCGCTGAATGTGCAAGCCTTTTTCCCGTGTTTCAGCTTAAATCAACATCATATAAAAAGGCCATCCGCTTCAATTGGGCGGCTTCCGATTCCCGTTTTAACAAAAAGTTTCTCACTTTTATCATCATTTTGTTTTCAAGCTGTCCCACTTGCCCAATCCTTCTTGACATCTTTATTATTTTTGCCGTTCTTTCCATTCTTTTGGCTTCAAACGCTTTAAAGGCACTCTTTGCATCCTCATGTTCTTTAAGGCAGTTACCGAGAATAATGGCGTCTTCAATCGCCTGTCCCGCTCCCTGTCCCATATTGGGCGTGGATGCATGGGCGGCATCTCCCAATAAAAGAATCCTGTCAAAAGCAAAACGCTTGATGGGTGTAATATCCAAGATATCATTATGGATGAGGGCATGATCTTCCGTCATTTGAATAACGAAAGGGATTGGATCATGATAGTCTCTAAAAATAGAATGCAGGTCCTCTGTTTTCATGGCTTTCATTTTTGGATCGTGGGCGTTTGCATTCACACAGGCAAACCAGTAAAGTTTTTGGTTTGCCAACGGAACAATGCCAAAACGGCCGTTTCGCCCCCATGTTTCTGTTGCTGTGTTTTCATTAAATGGATGGTGGTCAATGATTCCGCGCCAACAGGTATAACCCGCGTAGCGCGGGACCGATTCGGGCATTAATTTTTGGCGGATAATGGAATGGATGCCGTCTGCTGCTATAATATAATCACATTTTTCGCTGGTTCCATCTTCAAAATAAACCGTAGCCTCTTGTTCATTTTGTTCCGCATTCACCGCTTTTTTGCCTGTTACCACATGAGTGTCCTTCAAATTTCTCATCAGAATGTTGTGCAGATCGGCCCTATGGATGGTGACATTATCTGTGCCATACTGAGCACTAATGACCCTGGTATCCACTTTACTGATTTGCTTTCCGCCCTGATCACAAATCACCATTCCATCCAGCTGATGTCCGGCTTGTATTACTTCTTCAGCGATACCGAGCTTCTCCATTCCTTTTAAGGCGTTGGCTCCGATTCCAAGTCCAGCTCCGAGCGCTTTTATTTCCGCAGCCCTTTCATAGACAACGGTTTGAATTCCTGCTTTTTCTAAAGCAATTGCCGTGCATAAGCCTCCAATTCCGGCGCCAACAATCAATGCTTTCATAACCAACACTCTCCTTAATGAGTTGCTCATTCATGACTTATATTTGTGTCAAAACATAGACAAGCGGCTCCCGGCTCTTTGTTCCAAAAAAGTAGATGTGGTTGGCCAAAAAAAGTTCATAGTACGAATGAGAGGAGGGTGCTTGATTCCCTTCCAAACTTATTACCATCTGGGGAGGTGCATTTTCCACGGTTTCAAACTTCATATCTTCCGGCAGCTGCATCAAGAAAATCATGGACACTTCCGAGTTATAGCTGCCTGGAGATTCATCATCCAGCAGCCAGTTTGGGGATCCGCCTATTTTTTCATGGTTTTCGTAAGGATCCGCAGCAGGTGACAAACGCCATTTTACAAATTTAATTTTTTCCTCATACTCATTTCGCAGTTCTCCTTTTTCTGTTTCAAAGAGAATGATCCTGAAGTTTTTCTGGTAGGATTCCAGGAACCCCTGTGGGATATCAATTCCCTTTAATGTATCCTGAAGCATCTCGGGAATCAGGTAATCTTCATGTGCGCACATCGTGCAGCCAAAAACGGCCATTGTTCTTCCTTCCCAGCTGTGCCCCTCGGGGAACGATACCTGAAAAAAGAAGGTCAATTTTTCCCCGCACAACTCACATGTGGGCAGCGGTTCTGACTCAGGGATGCGGGGAAGTCCGCCAATGAATGTCAGATCGCTTTCTTCTTGCTGTCCGGAATCCTTTATTAGAAGATAGCTTTTATCCATCTCATCACTTCCTCAGGGATTTTTAAAGATCCTTGTTATTGTACGTCCATTTACTCTTACGGAATAAGCCACTTCATGCGGCCGGTTGGCTCCTGCCGCATACTTCGGAACGACTCGTACGAATACGGTTTTACCCGCTTTTACTTCATCATGTATCTGCTTCTCAAAGGCCCTGAACGCCCCGCGGTTGATACTGTGGTTTTGGGGAAACAGATTGGCCGAATTTTTGTTGCCAAGCCCGCCGAGCTTGTTTCCGATCGCGTGTCCGGCATCGTCCGTATTTCTTCCGCCGAAGAGTCTCATTAACTTTCTTGAAGCATCATTCGTATCCGTTCCTTTTCCAAGGCTGTTTGGTTCAATTTTAGCAAAAACGGCCCGCAGCTCTCCATTTTTTCCGAGTGTTGTACGGTACACGAGGCCATCCTTAGTCACAAGCTCATATTTTTTCCATCCGGCAGCGGTCTTCAATATTCTCTTCCCGACAATTTTACCAAAAGGCAGCCGGTTGAAACCGAGAGTAAAAACAGCAGCGGCCGCATATTCCGGAGACGCTAATTTTCGTGGATGGCGAATGATATCGGCGACTTGATGCCCGCTTTGAGCCAGACCTGCAGCGGCTGAAACGGCTCCGAGCGCAGACCATGCGCCAAGAAAAGGGAAAAACAGCGCAAAGGCGCCTGCGATCAGCATTACTTTTTCTGCTCCTGATAATCGGTGATCCCACCAGTTCTGCAAGGAATCGAACAGGCAGGCAAAGCACGACTCAAGACCTGAAGATTCATTAAACCATCCATATCCTGTGATAATAAGTATAGCTGTAAGCAACAGCAGCGCCCCATAGTACCTGTGTACGGTTGCCGAAAGATCCTGGACCCTGCTCCTGGCCTCCTCATCTCCGCGAATCAGCGTAAACCCAAGCTCTCTCCGTTCTCTGTAGAAATACAGCAAACTTCCGAACCTTTGCCGGTCACGATAAAGAGAAGATAGAAGATGATGGACTTCGCTGACAGGATTAATCAGCCTTTCTTCCGGAAGCAAGAGCAGCTTGTCTTTTACCCTGTTCAGATCCCAGTAATCGATACTAACGGCCGCAATGAGCATACCTAGAAAAAGAGGTTTCGATGCATATCCGCTTCCGAGCAAATCATGAAACCCTTTTAGAACATCAGGTGCCCGGTAACCGGCATTCCACACGATATGATCAAGGATACTTAAGACCAGCAATCCTAATGGTATTAACAAGGTCGCTCGCTTTAATCGATGTTTATACCTTAATGCCAAACCAAAGCCAACGGTTACCATTGCGGTAAGTACCGCATGCCCCGCACTGGTGCCATCGCTGAAAATATTCCCCTCGAAGTAACCAGGAAACAGACTGAAGAATTCCCAATGCAGGACTTGCCCGGTCAATAGGCTTTTCCCGTAAAAAGCCCCTGAAACGAGCCGCCGTGCGGTTTCCTCCAAAAACTGAAACCCTGCTCCTGTGGCTGCACCAGCCAACGCATAATCACTTAAGCTTAATGCAGTGGCTCTGCGGGATAAAAACAAATAGATGGCAAACGGAAGCAGTTTCAGCACTTCTTCTGTTACCGGCGTGATAAAAGACTGGCTCCAAACATCAAGCGCCCTGCCACCAAACATTCCAGTAATAAGAAGGACAATCACCGCATTGAGCGGTGCAATAAGCCAGGCTCCCGCCATAAAGAAATACGTGAATTTTCGCCAGGTAAACGTCTTGCTCCGGCAAAGAAGCCAAAATTGCAGTAAAAGATAAAAGGACCAAAGAAACTGCACAAACATCGTCCGGGAATCTTTCATGAAAAACAGACTTAATATAAAGAGCAGCAGGGAGATCCACGAAAGGATGCTATAAACTGTCTTTATCCAGGGGTGAGACTCTGTCCAGTTCTTCATATGCCTGGCCATTGCCTCTATTTTATTCCTTAAGGTGAACTGTACACGATCCAGATTTGTTTTCAACTTGACCACTCCCATAGAAGTCACTTCTGCAAAGGACATGGTGTTTTCGGTTTCTTACTATACGCTAAGAAGAAGTAAATCTAAATAGGCCAATATTTTCAATTTTCCGAACGTTACTATCCATGTACCCAGAGAATACAAGAGAAAGAGACTGCTAAACTAGCAGCTTCCCCACATGGCCGGGCGTTAGTTGCGGTTCGACACGGAATAGTTGCGGTAAAGCTGGATTTACTTGCGATTCGACACGGAATACTTGCGGTAAAGCTGGATTTACTTGCGGTTCGACACGATTTAGTTGCATATCACGTCATTTTCAGTTTTCGACAAACCCAAAATCATAGCTGAATTTCTGCAATATCAAATAAGTGTATGAAAAGTGTCTAAATTTTTCAGGTTTTGTAACTTCTCTCTTTGTCTTACACTTTTTATATAGACGAAGAAGGGGTGAGAAAAGGGAATTGAAAACGCTGCCATTAGAAGTCTCTAAGCCAATGGTTGTGAAGACCAAAAAGTCAGTATGGAGCAAAATCCTCAGTCAAAAGTATTTAATACTGATGTCGTTTCCGTTTGTGATTTGGGTTTTTGTCTTTTCGTATATCCCGATCTGGGGATGGACGATGGCGTTTCAGAATTTTAAGCCCGGGCTGTCGTTTTCACAGCAGGAGTGGGTGGGCCTGCAGAACTTTAAAGAGTTATTTCTTGATCATGACTTCTATCTGGTCATGCGAAACACGCTCGCCATGAGTATTATGGAATTGGTTGCCGGTTTTCTCTGCCCCATTGTTCTCGCCGTTCTTTTACATGAGTTGAAAAATAAGTACTTCAAACGAACGGTTCAAACCATTTCCTATCTGCCTCACTTTGTTTCATGGGTGGTTGTTTCCGGGATTGTGATTCAAATGCTTTCCACGGATGGCGGGGTCGTCAATCAGTTGCTGATGAACCTTCATGTCATCAACAAGCCCATTGAATTTATGGGAAAGGAAAATTGGTTCTGGTCCATTGTCACCACAGCGGATGTGTGGAAAGAGGTCGGCTGGAACACGATCATCTATCTCGCGGCCATCGCCGGCATCGACCCGCAGCTGTATGAAGCCGCAAAAGTGGACGGAGCATCAAGGTTCCGCCAAATCTGGCACATTACCATTCCGGGCATCCGGACGACCATTACGATTCTATTAATTTTATCCATTGGTAACTTAATCAATATCGGTTTTGAAAAGCAAATGCTGTTAGGAAATCCTCTTGTGCAAAGCCATTCCAATGTCATTCAGCTCTACGCCTTAAACTATGGTATTGGGTTGGGAAGATATTCATTCGGAACGGCAGTCGGTATCTTCAATTCTGTAGTCAGTATTATCCTGTTGTTTTCAGCGAACCGGATCTTTAAGAAAACAACCGGCGAAAGCGTCATGTAAAAGGGGGATATCATGGCAAAAAGGAGAAGTGCTTTACCAACGAATACGTCAGACCGGATTTTCGATATCTGTAACATGGCTTTTATGATGATTGTCGTTGTGGTCATGCTTTATCCGTTTTTAAACGTGCTGGCGATCTCGTTCAATACATCATTGGACACAGTAAAGGGCGGCATTACGATTTGGCCACGGGATTTTACTCTTGAAAATTATAAAAAAATTCTCGAATACGATACCTTATTGGTCGGTTTGAAAAACTCTGTTTTACGGACGGTGCTGGGAACCTTTTTGGGAGTGTTATGTGACTCGATGATCGCATACACGCTCAGCCGGAAAGATTATAAAGCAAGAAAATTCGTTTCCACTTTCCTTGCGCTGACCCTGTTCTTCTCAGGAGGATTGGTTCCGGGATATATGCTTGTTCGTGATCTCCAATTGATGAATACCTTTTGGGTGTATATTTTGCCCGGTATGGTGAGTGTGTTTAACATTTTCATCATCCGTTCGTTTATTGACAACCTGCCCATTTCCCTTCAGGAATCGGCCAAGCTCGATGGCGCCAACGACTTTGTGATTTATTGGCGGATCATCCTGCCGCTTTGTAAACCAGTTCTGGCAACTGTTGCCCTTTTTATAGCGGTGGGTCAATGGAATTCATGGTTCGATACGTACCTTTATAACTCAATGAGTCCCAGTTTAACGACCCTGCAGTATGAGCTGGTTAAAATTTTGCAAAATACGAATTCCACCACCAACGCCAATGCGCAAAGTGCGGAAAACATAGCCAATATGGTGACACCGGAATCGATCAAAATGGCAGTGACGATTTTTGTGACAGTACCGGTTCTTGTGATTTATCCGTTTCTGCAAAAGTACTTTATGCAGGGGATGACACTCGGAGCTGTAAAAGATTGATCTAAAAAGGGGAGGGTTCACAATGAAAGTGAAAAGCAAGGTTATCAGTATCGTTTCTGCCGCACTTCTTCTGATGGGTACAGCCGCTTGCAGCAATGACACCGCAAGCACGGATGCCACCAAGGCAAAAAGCAGTAAAGGTCCCGTTACATTCACCTATTTCGGAGCAGATCCGGTTCCTACCTGGAACAATATGCAGGATGAAGTAGGAAAAGAGATTACCAAACGCACAGGAGTTACGTTAAAAGCCTCCTACCAGGTAGGAAATGATGATAAGGTCGGGCTTATTGCTTCGAGCGGACAGTATCCTGATTTGATCAGTCCAAAGGGTTCTGCAGCCAAAATGGTGGATGCGGGGGCAATGGTCGACCTGAAACCACTCATTGAAAAATATGCGCCCAATATTAAAAAATTGATCGGCAACAACTGGGGCCGCTTAAAGTACAGCAATGAGGATCCGAAGGTTTATTTTATCCCGACCTATGATGCGGTCGGACAAAAGCAGTTCGATGCAGGCGGAGGCTTCGAGCTTCAGCATGCCGCTGTAAAGGAAGCGGGCTATCCGCAAATCAAAACGCTGCAGGATTATGAGAATGTAATCAAGCAATATGTAAAGAAGCATCCAACGGTTGATGGGAAGCCAACCGTCGGAATGTCTCTCATCGGGAGTGACTGGCACTTCCTGATCACGGTCACGAATAATGCCACAGGCGCGACAGGCAAACCGGATGAAGGAGAATATTCCATCGATCCGAAAACCCATAAAGCAACCTTCCATTCCAGGCTGCCTGAAGAAAAGGAATACTTCAAATGGCTCAACCACATGAATGATATCGGACTTTTGGACTCACAAAGCTTTGTTCAAACGTATGATCAATACCTGGCGAAAGTCGCGTCAGGCCGTGTGGTTGGATTGGCAGACCAGTCATGGAGCTATGGAAGTGCGGAAAACACCTTGAAGGGTGCAGGAAAAGATGAATTAACGTACGGACACTACCCTGTTACGTTAAATGATAAATACAAGCGTCATGATTTCCAGAGTATCGGCTTTAATGCAGGATGGGGAATTGGGATCACAAAGAATTGCAAAGATCCGATCCGCGCCATCAAGTTCCTTGATTTCCTGGCTTCAGATGAAGGACAAATTCTAAATTACTGGGGAATTAAAGACAAACAGTACAAAGTGGATAACGGCAAACGCGTTATTCCAGCGGACGTCCAGGAACAAAAAACGAAAAACAATGCGGAGTTCACGAAGAAAACTGGCATTGGCATGTATAACATCTCAATGAGATATGGAGATGGCATGAAGGATTCTACCGGAAACTACTACACAACAAACTTCCCTGAAAATGTGGTTAAAAACTACTCGAAAGAAACCAAGGAAGTATTGTCACATTACAACGCAAAAACCTGGAAGGATTTGTTCCCAAGTGAAAAAGAGTTCCCTGTTCTGCCTTGGGGTGCGGCGTGGAGCATCAATGCATCAAGCAATACCGAATACGGCGCAATCTTCCAAAAAGCAGAGGATACGGCAAAGTCATATGTCACAAAAGCGATCCTTGCCAAGCCAGCTGATTTTGACAAAGAGTGGGATAACTACTTGAAAGCATTGGATGCCATCGGCGTCAAGAAGATGGAAGCCGAGTACACCAAGCTGGTGAAAGCCCGTGTTGAGTTGTGGAGCAGCAAGTAAAATAAAAAAGCTGAAAAGGGGCCGAGTCAATGAAAGTAAGCGGCAATTTGTATAAGTATTGTGATTGGATTATGAAATTTGGTTACCTTAATTTGCTGTGGATACTGTTTACGTTAATGGGTTTGATTGTGTTTGGATTCGTACCGGCTACAGTCGCCTTATTCACGATTACGCGTGCATGGGTCAGAGGAAGCACGGAGATTCCAATGTGGTCTACCTTTATAAATGTATATAAAGCGGAGTTTGTTCAATCGAATAAAGCGGGATTCTTCTATATACTCGGAGGCTGTATTTTATTTGTTGACGAACGATTCCTTGCCCAGTCTTCAGGCGGTCTTCATTTTATTATGGTGCCATTATTGCTGGTCGTTATGGTGCTTTTCGGACTTTCTTTGCTGTACTTTTTTGCCGCATATGTGCATTTCGAGTTAAAGCCGTTTGCCTATATCAGATACTCGCTCATGATCAGTCTCTCTCAATTTCCTTACACCGTCATGATGATCGCCGGAGTCTGGTTTTCGTATATGCTTCTCAAATACGTGCCTGGAGTCTTTCTGTTTTTTGGCGCAAGCTTACTGGCTTTTATGATGACGTGGGCGGCGAATCAGGCTTTTGTCAAAGTCCAGGCAAAGGCTGCCCATCTGCAAAAAGCAAGTAGTCTGTAATTTTATAAAAAAGGTGGAGAACAATGCATGAAATTCAGTAATGGATGCTGGTTAAATAAAGAAGGCTATCAATTTTTTCACCCAACTGAGGTAAATGATACGAGAGTGACAGATAAGAAGGTCACCCTTTATGCTCCATGCCGGAAAGTCAATCACCGCGGCGATACGTTGGATGGAGGGATGGTAACCATTGAGCTGTCCTCTCCCATGAATGATGTGATTAAGGTAAAAGCGTATCACCATAAAGGAGCTGTTAATCAAGGGCCTCATTTCGAGATTCATGAAGACAATGACGGGGCAGTAATGGACGATGGTGAGCAAGAACTGACCTTTTCGAGTGGCAGCCTGAAGGCCCGTGTAGATAAAGAGAATTGGAAGCTATCGTTTTACCATGAGGATGAACTGCTGGCTCAATCTGACAGCCGGTCGATGGCGTATATTTTATCAGATGAGAAGCAGCCGTTTATGCGCGAGCAGCTTTCTCTGGATGTCGGGGAACTGATTTATGGGCTGGGTGAACGTTTTACACCGTTTGTGAAAAATGGCCAAACCGTTGATATCTGGAATGAGGATGGCGGTACTGGCAGCGAGCAGGCATACAAGAATGTTCCCTTCTATGTCAGCAACAAAGGCTATGGCGTGCTGATCAACCATCCTGAAAAGGTATCCTTTGAAATTGGCTCGGAAAAAGTGTCAAAGGTTCAATTCAGCGTGGAAGGCGAATATCTGGAGTATTTTATTATCAACGGGCCAACGCTGAAAGATGTTTTATCTCATTACACCAAACTCACAGGAAGGCCGAGTCTGCCGCCTGCCTGGTCGTTCGGTTTATGGCTGAGCACCTCCTTCACGACCAATTATGACGAAGAAACGGTGACCAGCTTTGTGGAAGGAATGGAGCAACGGGATATTCCAGTGGATGTTTTCCACTTTGACTGCTTTTGGATGAAAGAGTTCGAGTGGTCCAACTTTATTTGGGATGACCGGATGTTCCCGGATCCGGAAGGCATGCTAAGAAGACTGAAAGACAGGGGCTTGAAAATTTGTGTGTGGATCAATCCGTACATTGCCCAAAAGTCCGAGCTTTTTGATGAAGGCATGGAAAAGGGATATTTGGTAAAACGGGCGGACGGCTCCGTTTGGCAGTGGGATAAATGGCAGGCCGGAATGGGGCTGGTTGATTTCTCTAACCCGGAAGCCTGCAAGTGGTATCAGGACAAGCTGGAAGTGCTGATTGAAATGGGCGTGGATTCGTTTAAAACCGACTTTGGTGAACGGATTCCAACCGATGTGGTGTACTTCGATCGATCGAACCCGCAAAAGATGCATAACTACTATACTCATCTTTACAACAAAACCGTGTTTGAATTATTGGAGCGGAAGCTTGGCAAAAATGAAGCGGTGGTTTTTGCCCGATCAGCTACTGTCGGGGGACAAACCTTCCCGGTTCACTGGGGAGGCGACAGCTGGTCCAACTATTACTCCATGGCTGAAACACTGCGCGGCGGCCTATCGTTCAGCTTATCTGGTTTTGCTTATTGGAGTCACGATATCAGTGGATTTGAAGCGGGAGCCACACCGGATCTGTATAAGCGCTGGACCCAGTTTGGCCTGCTTTCTTCTCACAGCCGCTATCATGGCAGCGGAGAGTACAAGGTGCCCTGGCTTTATGGCGAAGAAGCTGTTGACGTGTCCAGATATTTTACTCAGCTGAAATTACGGTTGATGCCGTATCTGTTCAAGAACGCGGCAGAAGCTTCCCAAGCTGGAACTCCGATGATGCGGCCGATGGTGTTGGAATTTCAGGATGATCCCACCTGTCATTATTTAGATCAACAATACATGCTTGGGGACTCCCTGCTGGTTGCGCCGATTCTGAATGACCGAAGTCTGGCAAACTACTATCTGCCTCAAGGAAAATGGACCAATTTCATCACAAACCATGTCGTAGAAGGCGGAAA
This sequence comes from Fictibacillus fluitans, assembly GCF_030418125.1. GTDB lineage: Bacteria > Bacillota > Bacilli > Bacillales > Fictibacillaceae > Fictibacillus_C > Fictibacillus_C fluitans. The sequence continues at coordinate 126,643 of NZ_JAUHTR010000002.1, forward strand.
ATGGGTGAAGGAAGAGCATGGATACATGACCCTGCCGTTGATGGCTCGGGAGAACTCTATTATTGTCATGGGGGCTGAGGGAAAGAGAGCCTCTTACGATTATACGGAAGATGTAACGGTTCATATTTTTGAGCTGCAGGATAATACGCCTGCAAGTGCGGATATCTATAACATTCATGGTGAGAAGGCAGCGGCAGTGACCGCGGTAAAAGAAGGGAACCGGATTAGTGTGAATGCGGAAGGGTTGAGTGGGTCTTATCAGGTGGTTTTGAGGAATATCTTCGAGGTGGAAAGTGTTTCTTCTGGGGAGGTTATGCGGACAGAGGAAGGGACTTTGATTAGGGTTGATGGTGAGGGTTTTGGGGTGGAGTTAATATCTTAGAGTATTGTATAGGTTAAGGTGATAACTGGTATTTGCAGTTATCACCTTATTTATTGATATTTCCTTGATGCTTGTCCTGCAGTGACTTACATAATTAGATTGAACGAATTAAGTGTAACGTGGAATGTTATTTTTCATAGAATAAAGTACAAGTTTTATGATACGGGGGATTGTACTTTGTGAAGAAATTTAACAACTTGCAAAGGAGAGTAAAAGATTTAAGAAGAGGAACTTCCATAAACGTTTTTTTAAAAGATTCTTTGCAATCAATTAATATTGTTTTTGTAAATTATCATTGCAGAACTAAATGTGTGACGGCTTTATCTGAAGGGAAAATAATTATTTTTAGTATTGAAGATATTGTGGGTGTTTTATTCCCGTTTTATATTGATACCAATCCGCCGGTCATTATCCCGTGCAGAGGTTGTTCAATTGTAGGTAGTGGAACTGCATCCCCAACTGCTGATTTATCGTACTCTGTCTCCAATATGAATGTAGATTGTGATTGTGAAAATTCCCCGCTATTATTCGCAACCCAGAGAAGAATTATTCGTGTACCACTATCAGAAGAAATTATTCAAGAGGAGCCCATAAATATGGAGCTTGAATTGAACAGTATTACATTAACAGGCCTTGCATATGATTTAACCACTACGACAATTATTATTGATCCTTTAACAATAGCAATAGATACATTTTTAATAGTGTATAGCTCTTCGGATGTTCGATGTGATAATACTGATATACCCTCTGGACCATATGTTCAGTTTATAAAGACAGGAAGTAATACTTCTATTTTTAATTCAAGTTTTTTTGGCCCTGTTTCAATGACAGGAAGTATAACCATTAATAGTTGCTAAAGCAGCAATGAAACTTCAACTTGCTTAAAGGCTATTTCATGGTGAATAAAACCCGTACCGTCTATAGGTACGGGTTTTATCCTTTTTAGCAATTGCTACAGGGACTGATAATTAATTGTCATATTTATTCTTGTTAATTCGCTGCCCGGATTATGGTATGCATGGTGGCAGTTGGCTTTGAAACGGATGGATTGATCTTTTTCGAGTAAGTAGGTTTGCCCAGATATCGTTAATTCGAGCTGTCCATCAAATACTGTAATGTATTCTTCCGTGCCATCGTGATGAGGAGCTGCCTCTAAATAACCACCTGACTCAATTTCTACCATATATATTTCGAACTGCTTGTTGTTTTCGAAAGGGAAATAGGGATACACTTTATATTTTCCATCGTTTTCGGGCAATTCCAATAAGTCCTCTTTTGAAATGATCGTTATATCGTTCGTTGATTCTTTAATGAGCGAAGTGAATGATACCTTTAGTCCATTTGCGATTTTCCACAGCGTTGTTATGGTTGGAATCGATTCTCCGCGTTCGATTTGGCCTAACATCGTTTTGCTGACACCGGTCAACTCAGATACTTTATCCAAACTTAATTTATTTATCCTTCTGAATGCCTTCATGTTTTCAGCGACCACCACATGAATTTCCTTCACATATATCCCTCAATTTTTTTATTTACAATATAACGTATAAATAATACAATTTAAAGTACATAACGCTATAGCGTACATTTGTGCATTATAGCATACAAGGAGTGCTGCCATAATGTCCGTGTTGTCACTGTTGGTTTATGCTTTTATTGCAAGCTTCACACCTGGTCCCAATAATATTATGTCATTGTATTTCGCCAATCAATTTGGTTTGAAACAGACGTTTAAATTTTGTGTAGGAGTGGGTTTGGGATTCTTCATGTTATTGTCGATCGCAAATTATTTTACTGTTGCATTAACCACTGTTTTTCCAAAGCTTGAGGCCATTATGAAACTAGTTGGCTGCCTCTATTTGCTTTACCTGGCTTATAAGATCATGAAAAGCAAACTTGGGAAAGAACAACAATTCAACAGCCGGTACAACAATTTAAAATCAGGTGCGATGCTGCAATTTATCAATCCTAAAGGGACCGTTTATGCCATTACCGTTACGGCTACATTCATTGCTCCTTTTTACCAGCATTATTTGTCTCAATTCTTTTTTGTTCTCTTGTTGGCTGTCATTGGATTCATGGGAACATTCAGCTGGAGCTTGTTTGGGTCATTGTTTAAGAAGTGGATTGCACAATATCAGAGGGTTTTCAATATCACGATGGCTTTGTTGCTTGTTTATACGGCCGCTACGATTTTGTTTCATTAATATAAAGCAACACCCCTACCATCTCGGCACGGGTGTTGCTTTAGGTTCTTCTTAATTCACCGAAACTCCCTCTTCCTCCGCATATGAAGCATCCGCTTGTCTCTTAAGACGGGCAGATCCATATAGCACATAGTAGACTAAAGAAATTAGGAAAATACCGAGAATCACATAGATCAAAGGGACAGAAGCGCCAAACAGCATCATGTTGGTAGTCAGCACGCTGTATTTAATAATGCTGTACAAACAAACCAATCCGAGGATCAGGGCAATGCTTGGCACGACCGGATACTTTACCTTGAACGGACGGGCGAGCTCCGGTTCCTTTTTACGCAGGATGAAGAGGGAAACCATGCTGATGCAGTACATCATCATCGCGCCAAAAACGGAAAGAATGATCAGCGCGTTGGCAAAACTTGCTGAACCCGCACAGATGACACCGATGGCTCCAGGGATCAAGAGGCCGCCGACCGGAACGCCTTTTTTATTCGTTTTGGCAAGGAACTTGGGGAAGTAGCCATCACGTGCCAGGGCGTACGTTTGTCTGGAGAAGCCCATGATGATGCCGTTCAAGCTGGCAATCAGGCCGAACAATCCGATGATGGCAAGAGCCGTGGAAATGCCGTTGTCATAAACAGAGGAAAGCGCCTGTGGAAGAGGGTAATCCGCCAGCTTTCCGCTTCCGCCGCCAAGACCAGCCGTAACAAACAGCGTAAATAACGTAGCAGTCGCCAATGTGATAATGGCACCGATAAAGCCTTTGGGAATGTCTTTTCTCGGGTTCTCCACTTCTTCCGCAGCCATCGCTCCGCCTTCAATTGCCAGATAAAACCAGACAGCGAACGGGATAGCGGCCAGAACGCCTGTCGGGCCATTCAGAAAGGAGTTGCCGTTAAAGATGTTGGAGGCTTCCACATGAGGCAGGCCGGCAACATAAAAGATAGACAAGCCGATCAGTGCCAAAATAGTCGCAGTCAGCTCAATAACGGCAACTTCTTTTACACCGATCAGATTTAAAAGAATGAAGAAAATGAATGCGCCAACCGTGGCATACACCGGGTTCACGACTGGGATGAGGAAGTGAATGTACGCGCCGGTCGATACCGCAATGGCAGGAGGCGCAAATATAAATTCAAGCAGACAGGCCATGCCTGCCATATAACCGCCAAACGGCCCCATCGCCCGTCTCGCATAAGCGGAAGGGCCGCCCGCCTGGGGAATGGAGGTGGAAAGTTCCGCATAGCTGAACATAAAGGTGGTGTAAAAAACGGTCACAATCAGCGTAGCGATCGCTAGCCCGATAATTCCGCCTTGTTCAAACCCATAGTTCCACCCGAAATATTGTCCGGAGATTACCATACCTACTGAAATTGCCCATAAGTGAATCGGTTTTAGCTGCTTTTGTAGCGCCATCTTTTCTCCTCCTTTGTGTTTTATATATTGCTTTCGGACATTTTCGGATAAAGTCTTCCTTGATAAGTTGATTGAAGTGGAAGGTGCGAGACTCCAGCAGGAGATGCGGGACAGGTGAGACCAAGTAGGTGCTTGCGCTGGTAAAGAAGGCGATTGCGCCTGATGGGCTCAGCCCCGCCCTGCGAAAGTAGGCGCTCGCGCCGGTAAAAGCGAGCGACCTGGAACGGAAAGCAACCACTTCCCAAAAGCAACAAAGTAAAACTTAAACAATAAGGTGTACACCGCTCGTCTTCTGCTGAAGCATCTTGTCAATCAAGGTTCCGATATGAGCGGCGGCTTCAATCGGAGGAGTGCCCCGCTTATGGATATTGGAGATGACCATTCGATCCGATTCCTTTTTGCCCTTGCCCGGCTGGTAGCACATATAGGCACTCATTGATTCGGCGCTCATCAGTCCCGGCCGTTCCCCGATCAAGAGCACAAGAGCTTTTGGCTTCAGAATTTCTCCAATTTGATCCATGCAGGCAACCCGCCCGCCTTTAACAAAAAAGGAGGTACCGATCTGAAGATTGTAGGATTCGAGGGAATCAATCAGTGCTGGATACACATCGCCCAGGTTCTCTTCAATGGCTTTCGCGCTTAACCCGTCGGATACAACGACCTGTACATCGGGTGTCTGCAGGCAGTTTTTCTGGAGGAGGGTTTTCGCTTCATCAGCCAGTAACCTTCCGTGGTCGGGTCGTTTTAAATAGTGTTCCATGGATTCCACTTGAGTGGTAACGGAGAAAAGGCTGAATTCAGAAAGGATACTCTCAGGCACGGTGCCGTATACCGAATCGACGGCAGCGGCGTGATCGGTCCGGAACTGAAGCACATCCCTGGTTAAGGGCCTTGTTCCTGTCCGTCCGACACCGATGCGGGCAGGGGTGAATTGTTTGAGCGTTTCAAGCGGATCTTTTTTTGAATTTGCCAACATGATAAGCCACTCCTTACGTTAAATTCAGAAAAATCGTCGGATCGCCGGCCTTGGAAGTAAACCGGCCGTTTTGCGTGATGCCTTGTTCTTCAAGCCATTGTGCAAAGAGGGGAGCAGGGGTCTGGCCCAGAACCTGACGGACGGTGGCGATATCGTGATAGCTCAGGGACTGGTAATTCAGCATACAGTCATCGGCCATCGGTACGCCGATCATGAAATTTACTCCCGCAGTTCCGAGCAGCATACTCAGGTTGTCCATGTCATTTTGGTCGGCGTCCATATGATTGGTGTAGCAGACGTCAACGCCCATCGGCAGGCCGTGCATTTTTCCCATAAAATGATCTTCCAATCCCGCCCTGAGAACCTGTTTGCTGTTATACAAATACTCTGGTCCGATGAAACCGACCACGGTGTTTACGATGAATGGCTTATAATGGCGGGCGAGTCCGTAGCACCGTGCTTCAAGTGTCAACTGGTCAATGCCAAAGTGAGCTTCAGAAGAGAGTTCGGAACCCTGTCCGGTTTCAAAATACCAGCGGTTTGGCCCGGCTGCTGTTCCTTTTTCGTGAATTAAAGCGGTCGCTTCATCCAGCATGGAGAGGGAAATGCCGAACGAGTCGTTGCCGGCTTCGGTACCGGCCAGGCTTTGAAAGATCAAATCGGCAGGCGCGCCTTTTTCGATTGCCCTCATCTGGCTGGTCACATGCGACAGCACACAGTTTTGTGTGGGGATCGACCATTCATTGATTATATTTTTCGTTTCATGCAAAAGGGCATAAATGTTGTCTGTCGTGTCGATGACAGGATTGATTCCGATGACGGCGTCACCAATCCCGTAGCTCAACGCTTCATATAAAGAGGCTCTCATGCCTTTAATGTTATCGGAGGGGTGATTGGGCTGGGCTCTGGAAGCGAGTACTCCTTTTTGCCCAATCGTCGTCTGGCACGTGGTTTGCACCTCGATTTTGGAAGCAGCCTGAATCAAATCCAGATTGGACATGATTTTGGCCACTGCCGCAATCATTTCACTGCTCAACCCCTGGCTGAGTGTTAACAGATCATCGCTGGCGTGCTGGTCGGACAGGATATATTCCCTCAGTTCGGCGACGGTCCAGTTTTTAATAATTTCGTAGACGGCAGGATCCAACTGGTTTTCAATGAGTGCGGACACATTGTCTTCATCGGGACTGAGCAGCGGGTAATTCCGGATTTCTGAAAGTGTGAGATCAGCCAGCACCTGCTTGGCGGCCATCCGTTCTTTCATGGAGCTAGCGCTGATTCCAGCCAGTTCGTCCCCGGAACGTTCTTCATTTGCTTTGGCCATGATTTCCTTCAGACTATGAAATGCAAAGGTTTCTCCTAATAAGGTCGTCGTTTTATCCATGGTCATTCTCCTTGAAAGTGGTTTGGATTATGATGAAAAAGCCAGTGTTTTCACCGAAACAGAAATGGCTTCTCCTGCGACTGGCAATCCTAAATCGATATAGTCTCCATGTGTAAAATCAATCTGATCCAGACAAATGATATCTAGTGTCTTGCTCTGTTTGGCCAAAGCCTGTCCCAATGCTTTAGCGATATCCTGCTCACAGAGGACAACAAGGCATTTCGCATCCTTAAAACAAGCGGTAAATTCAGCAAGTATTGCTTTTGTCAGCTGCTGAAGCATTTTATAGCTGCAGTACGGAAAGTGAGATAACGCCAGAGCAACCGGAGGATCATCCTCGCTAAATAGGGTGGACGCCTGCTGTAATGCCTGTTGAAGCCGTTCTTGGAACCGTTCAGGCATCCATTCTTCTTCCTGCTGCACGGGTATATTCACAATCGGGACGTTTTTTAGCGGAAGCCGGTCAGACCGGATGTACACGGTTGATCCGCTAACCTCCGTATTTTGCATGCCGGCACCAATGACCGTTGCTCGTGCCGTTTCAGGAGCCGGTGACACACCCCATGCTTGGAAATGCCAGGCGAGAAGCGGTCCGACATCTCCATGTACGGTCACTTCCTCCAGCGTTTCCGGCTTTTTCTCCTTCATCATCGCGCCAACACCGCCAGAAACAAGAAGAGTATCGGGCTGAATGTCGGATCTCGTATGAGGAGATACGAGCAGGGAGGAGGCTTTGCTGATTCCTTTAACGTAGTTGATCGTTTCTTCCGCCATGTGCTGGCAGATGGCAGAGAGCTGTTCGAAGGTTGCTTTTCCCCCTTTTTTTAATAGAACGGAAATACTATCTAAAAATTCAGTTAAATAGGAAGAGACGTAGGTCACTTGGCCGTTCTTATCCAGACGGATCAGTCTTCCTCCCACATGAAGGGTGAACGTTTCAATGACTTTTCCGTCCTGGCATAAGGCAATGTTGGCCGTGCCGCCGCCTACATCGATATTTGCGATGGTTTGATCGGTTTGAGTGGAGCGTTCAATGACTCCGGATCCCTTGGCCGCCAGGACGCCCTCCAAATCGGCTCCTGCCGTTGCGACCACGAAGTTCCCCGCATGCTCCGCCAAATAATGAACGATTTTCTCAGCATTTTGCTTGCGGGCACTTTCGCCTGTAATAATGACCGCTCCCGCATGAACTTGGTCCAGGGTAACCCTGGCTTGCTTGTACTCCTTCTGAAGTAACTGAGTTAATTGCTCCACATCAATTTCAACCTCGTTTACCATAGGGGTGGTATAGATGGAACTGGCATACGTTACCCGGCGGTCGATGATTTGACAGCCTGGCAGCGTGAACTGATCCTGTGATTGGGAAATCAACAGCTCACTGGCAATCAGCTTGGTCGTGCTTGTTCCAATATCTAATCCTATGCTCGTTATCCATTGCCGGGTCATATCACCAATTATTCAGCTCCTTTTCAATATGTTGACTATCATAGTACACATTTTTGACCGCTTTCACTAAGTGCGTAAGATAATCTAACAACCTTTCAAATGGAAAAGGTCACAAGAGGCGGGAATTTTGTAAGATTTATAGTAGTGTAACCGCTTTCTAGCAGTCTAACATGAATTAATGAAGAAACGATACAGGCAGTAAAGCCTATATCGGATTGGTATGATACTCCCAGACTTACTCTGTTAAAAGGTATCCTGCGATTCTTGTTGAAGTGTAGAGGCAGAGGTGAGAGAAATGGTCAAAGCAGATAAGTTCGCCTCCTAAAATCGCAGAACTATATTTTAGGAGGCGAATCAAATGACATTTCATAGAATTGATCGGGAAAACTGGGACCGGGCTCCCTATTACGAACACTATTTAAGCCAAAAGTGCAGCTACAGCGTCACAGTGAATATCGATATTACGAAGCTGATAGAACGGCTTCAGGCTAAGGTCTTTAAGTTTTACCCTGCTTTTATCTACATGGTCACTAAGGTAGTGAATGAACATATTGAATTTCGAACGTGCTTTAACGACGGGGTGTTGGGCTATTGGGATCATATGCTGCCAAGCTATACCATTTTCCACAACGAAAACAAGACCTTCTCCAGTATATGGACAGAGTTTTCCAGGGATTATCCTGTATTTCATCATAACTATAATGAAGATCTGAAGAGATATGCTGATGTACCGGGCTTTTTCACAAAGAGTAATGAACCTGATAACACCTTTCCTATTTCCATGGTACCGTGGGTCAGTTTTACAGGATTCAACCTCAATATTAATGAAGACAACAACTATCTATTGCCCATCATTACAGGCGGAAAGTATTTCAAACAGGACGGTAAAACACTTTTCCCATTAGCCATACAAATGCATCATGCGGTATGTGATGGCTATCATGTGAGTTTGTTTATCAATGAGGTTCAGGAGTTGGCTGATCGCTGTGAGGAATGGATGTTTTGAATATGGTTTAGGGGTAAAAGAGGCCCGTGAAGGTTGGGGTTTTTTTGTATATATGCCAAAAGGAGCTTTGCTAGGAGCTTTGCTAAAAAGCTCCTTTTTATGCTTCTCCAATTCCAAATGAGAGTATTAAAAGATAACTGATCCGTTCAAAACAATTCCAAGCAAAATGCTAACCCACGACTTGGACAAAATGGCGAAAACGATTCCGGTTAAAGATATTGACGATCAGGGGAGAATGGAGATGCTGATACATTTACCCCTCATTCCGAAAAAAGCGAAAAAGCTCTTCATACGTTTCATCTGGCGCTTCTTCAGCAAGATAGTGCCCGCAGTCAATTTCCCTGCCCTCGACATGGCCCGCCCAGTCCTTCCAAACATCAAGGACGTTATACCAACGTGGGAGCATTCCTTTTTTGCCCCAGAGCACGAGAGTAGGGCATTGGATTTTTTTATTTCCACGGTCTGCTTCATCCAGCTCATAATCAAACGAGACTCCCGCCCTGTAATCCTCGCACATCGCATGGATGGTTCCAGGCTCTTTGATCCACCGCATATAATCCTCAAGTGCTTCTGGGTCAAAAAGATCTTTTTTTCCGTTGAAGTAAAAGTGATCCGGGTTTTCACCAATCATTTTTTCAGGAAGGTCGTAAGCCTGGGCGAGAAAGAACCAATGAAAATAGCCCATGCCAAAGTCCATCGTTGTCCTGCGGAAAGCTTCACCGGTTGGTACGATGTCGAGGACGGCCAGCCTTGTCACCTTTTCCGGTTTGTCAAGGGCTAAACGGTAGGCGACCCTGCCGCCCCGGTCGTGGCCCGCTACGGCGAATTCGTTGTAGCCAAGCTGATCCATGAGCGATATCATATCCTTTGCCATGGCCCGCTTGGAATAGGGATAGTGGTTCTCATCCGTCTGTGGCTTAGAGCTTCCGCCGTACCCTCTTAAATCAGGAGCGATCACCGTAAAATGTTTAGCCAAAAGGGGTGCGATTTTATGCCACATGACATGGGTCTGGGGGTGTCCGTGAAGCAGCAGCAGCGGTGGTCCTTCTCCGCCAATGCGGACACGCAGGGTAGCTTCACCGGTTTGTATTTGTTTTAACGTGAAATGTTCAAACAATGCATTCTCCTCCTTTCCTTCCTATTTCCCTGTTGAAATACAGGGGTAAACAGACTTCTTAAGGACTTGGAGATGGGTAGGCAGCGGAAGACTGTTGCCCTCCTTTTAAACGCTCGTTTAAGTAGTATTACTCGCTATTCCCATCAGGAATAACGTTTCCTTTTGCATCATAAACGGTCAACTTTACCGGCAATTTCACGCTATCCTTCTGGAAAGTCGCATACCACACCCAAAGGTTATCCCGTATGTAAAAACGGTTGGGCTGCACATTGCCTTCACTGTTAATGACGATGGTCTTTGCCTCATCCTCGGAAAATCCGTATATGATAGACGAATTCTTTTGAACCTTATTTTTCGCCTGCCAGATAATCGGGCCTCTGTCGCCGCGTTCCTCGTTAAATTCCTGGAAATTCAGCATCGGAAAAATGAACTTCTTAAATTTTGTGAACTCATTATTGGTCAGTGCAGGAGTGATTCCTGTACTGCTTTCAGCAAAAACCAGATAGGAATCTGCATCGAATAAACGGATACCTTTGCAGTCACCATCCTGATCCGCTACTTTTTGGCAGACCTGCTCTTCAAGGGAGGTGGCAGGAATGTCGGGGGGAGCTGGACTGGCGGGACTAGATGGCCGTGATACAAAAAAATAAATGACCACAATGATTCCTAAACAGAGTACCGCTAATATCCATTTTTTACTCATTTCCGTTGTCCTCCGTTTTCATCTTCATAATTAATTTCCTTTTCCGTAAATGATTTCCTTTTCGTTAAATCGTATGTTGGCAGTGGTGTGGTTATTAGCAAGAAGACTTATGGCAATAGATAATATATGAAACGATGATAGTTTATTAGCGTGATATACTGTAGATAATTTTATAATGTATAAAGGAAAAAGAGACAGTTATTCAGAAATTTATAGTAAATGAATGTAGGAGGTGGAGCACTTGAACAAAAGAGAAGAACAGATTATCCGTTTTTTAGCCGCTGAGCTGGAACCTTACTTAATTGTTCTGTTCGGTTCCACCATAAAAGGGAATGAGAATCAAGACAGCGATGTTGATATCGGCTACTTAAGTGATAAAGAAATAGATCATTATGAGAGATTTATGAAAAGCCAGGAGTTGGCGTCTATATTAAACAAAGAAGTAGATCTAGTTGATTTAAAAAAAGCGTCTACGGTTTTTCAGGCTCAAATAGTCGGGACAGGCAAAGTTATTTTTTGCGCCGATGACAAACGTAGGATGGAGTTTGAGATGATGACATTGAAGATGTACGCAAAGCTGAATGAAGAACGTGAAATCATCATGAAGGATATTGAGAAGAGAGGATCAATCTATGAAGAATGACGTGATTGTTAACAAAATTAGTGTCATAGAACGGTGCTTAAAGAGGATCAATGAAGAATATGATAACGATTCAAGTAATTTAAACAACTTTACTAAACAAGACTCTATTATTCTTAACATTCAACGTGCCTGTGAAGCAGCGATTGATCTGGGGGTGCATGTAGTGGCAGAAAAAAGGCTCGGAATTCCACAAACGAGCAGAGAGACATTTGATCTGTTAGAAAAGAACGGCATAATTACATCTGAACTTGCCGCAGGACTTAAGGCTATGGTTGGATTTCGAAACATTGCCGTTCATGACTATCAAGAGGTGAACTTAGCTATTGTTCAAACCATTATCGAGAAGCATTTATCCGATTTTAAGAAATTTACGAAACAAATTTTAATGTGTGAATAGAGTGGTAACCAATTAATTGTGAATACGTTGATAGGTTAAGTGATGAAAGTAAAAAAATAAGCCTAAGGAAAGGGAGAAGAGTATTCTAAACCGTTTTAATAGAAGGAATACACTTATTTTGAAATGTGGCACCCTGCCACCAATTAATCCGTTTATTTCCTGCGTAAATTGGGGATAACATAAGTAACCCTTTTACTTGCTTGCCCCCCATGACAAGCAAGACCCCCTAGTGAGCCTGAGGGATGACAGACCTTCAGGCTTCTTTTTTATGTAAATGAAAGTATAAATATAAAATTACGCCTAAATAACCGATTGAAGGGGCTAGCTCTCTACAACCGATATACAAGCCAGTTTCAGAACTTTTCTGGCCAAAATTGGATACTTACTGGCCGATTTACGATTTTTACTGGCCAGTTTTGAAAATTTACTGTCCAACTCCCTATTATGTCAACTGTCACACATACCCTGTTTGCCCCTGAGGCACAACAGGTTATTTTTTTATTCAACAAATTCCTTAAATTTGTCTTGCAATTCTGACAATAAAAGCTATACTAAATGTAACCGATTACATTTTACATCCAGTAGAAATCAATCCAGTAGTATAGGGGATACACCAATGGTGAAGATGAGTGACGTAGCAGAGAAGGCAAATGTTTCAAAAGCAACAGTTTCAAGGGTTTTACGGAATCCTGAAACGGTGAAAAAGACGACTCGTGATAAGGTGATGGCGATCATTGAGCAGATGAATTATCAGCCGAATATTTTGGCCCGGCAATTCAGGCGCAGTGAGACCAACACGATCCTTGTGGTCATTCCGAACATCCTGAATACGGTGTTTTCCCATATTCTTGGCGGCATTGAGCATGAAGCCGGGAAGAATGGATACCGGGTCCTGCTCGCCAACACGAATAAGCAGGTGGAAAAGGAGTATGAATTTCTCGACCATCTGAAGCAGCGCCAGGTGGATGGCATGATTCTGCTTTCTGCCCGGATGGACAAAGGAATTTTAGCTGAAGTCATGAAACAGTATCCTGTCGTTCTCACTGCCGACTATCTTGAAGGGATCCCCATTCCAACGGTTACGATTGATAATGTAAGCAGCGGCCGGACGGCAACCGAGCACCTTATCAAGCTTGGGCATTCACGGATTGCGCATATCAGTGGCCCGCTTCATCTGCTGGTGAGTAGGGACCGCCTGAAAGGATACCGCCAGGCGCTCTTGCAAAATAACCTGGACGTCGACAACATCCTGATTCAGGAGGGAGATTTTTCCCATGAGTCGGGGTACAACCAGATGACCAAGCTGCTGGCCCTCGAACATCCGCCCACTGCGGTATTTGCGGCCAACGATGAAATGGCAACAGGTGTCATTAAAGCAGCGAAGGACCACGGCCTGTCTGTTCCGGAAGATCTTGCGGTGGTCGGATTTGATAACGTTAAGCTTTCCGCCATCTATGATCCTGGCATTACGACCATTGCCCAGCCGATGTTTAAAATGGGCAACAAAGCGATGGAGCTGTTGCTTCAGCAGATCAACGGAGATGACAGCAACAAGACACAATATGTGCTGCAAAATGAACTGGTCATCAGAGAGTCTTGCGGAGCTAAGCAAAAAAATCATGGTTAGTCATGTAATGGGTTACATTTTTACAGAGTTAAGAACCCTTTATTTTTAAGGGTTTAGCAACAACAAAAATGAAACCGATTACATTTATTAAATAAGCTTTATATATAAAAAAGGAGAGTTGTTTATGTCCAATCGCATACCCGTTGCGCTCCAGATGTACACGCTGCGCAATGAAACAGAGAAAGATTTTGTTGGAACACTTAAAAAAGTAGCTGAAATCGGCTATGAAGGCGTAGAGTTTGCCGGATATGGCGGGCTGGAGGCTGCTGAATTAAAGAAGGTGCTTGATGATCTGGGGCTGAAAGCTGCATCCAGCCATGTGCCTCTTACCACATTGGAATCCGAACTGAGCTCTGTCATTGAGTATCAGCAGGCGATTGGCAATAAGCATATTGTCTGTCCTTTCCTGCCTCCGGAGCGAAGAAGTGAACAGGATTACCGTGATCTTGTATCTATTCTAAATAATGTTGGTGAAGCCTGTTCCAAGGAAGGCCTGTCCTTCGCGTACCACAACCATGATTTTGAGCTTCAGCCGCTGTCTGACGGACGAAGGCCGCTTGATCTGCTGCTTGAGGAAACGAATCATGACTGGGTTAAGGCAGAGTTTGATGTGTACTGGCTGACCAAAGCGGGAGAGGACCCTGTGAAGTGGCTTGAAAAGTATCAGGGGCGCACACCGCTCGTTCATTTGAAAGACATGACTACAGACAGTGAGAAGTTCTTTGCCGAGCTTGGCACCGGCGGCGTAGATCTTTCGGGAATTTTAAATAAAGGAGAAGCCTCCCAGGTGGACTGGTGGGTCGTTGAACAAGACCAAAGCCGCCGCTCACCGCTTGAAAGCATCGAAATCAGTTTTAAATACCTCACCAAGAACTACATAACGGCTTAAACCTATTTAAAAACCAGGAAAAGAGGGGATTGCTGTGAAAAGAGTAGTGTTGATGTTAAGTCTAGTGGCAGCACTTTTGTTATCAGCATGTGGGTTAAATGGCGGTGGATCGAAGGAATCATCTGTCGATGGTTCAGGTTCCAAGGGGAAGAAGACGCTGGAATTCTGGCAGATTGATCCGGGCGAAAAAGAGAAAGTGTATAAGGAAGCAGTGGCACGCTTTGAGAAAAAGCATCCAGATGTAAACGTGAAATTCCTTACGATTCCAAATGACGCATATAAGCAAAAGCTTTCTGTTGCGATGTCCGGAAACCGTGCGCCTGACGTGTTTGTCAGTTGGGGCGGCGGCTGGCTCAAGAACTTTGTGGATCAGGACAAGGTGCTTGATATTACAGCTGATACCGACAAAGATCATTTCAACAAACTGGCGCTCGACAATTCAACGTATGACAACAAAGTATATGGATTGCCGCTTGGTTTATCCATCGATGTGATCTTTTACAACAAAGAGATTTTTAAGAAATACGGGTTAACCCCTCCGAAAACCTATGATGAGTGGCTAAAAGTCATTGATACTCTGAACAAAAATGATATTATTCCTCTTTCGTTGGCCAACAAGACCAAATGGCCGGGCGCTTATTACTTTATGAACTTTGCCAGCCGTATCGGCGGACCGGAATTGTTTGACAGCGCGTTCCACCGTACAGGCAAAACCTTTGATGATCCTGCCTATGTGAAGGCAGGCGAAAAGATTCAGGAATTGGTGAAGAAGAAAGCCTTTAACTCGGGCTTTAACGGTATCCCGTATGATGAGGGTCAAAGTCGTCAGCTTATGTATTCCGGCAAGGCGGCCATGATGGACATGACGATTTCATTCGTAAACAACATGAATGAAGAAGCACCTGATTTTGCAAGCAAGCTTGATTTCTTCCTCTTCCCGACAGTAGAAGGAGGAAAGGGTGATCAAACCAATCTTGGTGCAGCGGCAAGCCCGGTATGGTCTGTAGCAAAAAACAGTAAAAACCAGAAGCTTGCGACTGAGCTTGCGAATGAGCTGGCCAGTACAGAAACCGCTAAAGCCTATGTGGAGCGTACAGGCTCATTAACGTCAGTAAATGGCGTGGTTCCAAAAGATCAAATGGGCAAACGCTTCTACAAAGCTGTAAGTAACGCGACACATCTTCAAATGCCTTACGACCAAACACTTCCTCCAGAGCTTGCGGAGCTTCACAAAGACACGACACAAGCGGTGTTCGGTCTTGATATGACACCGCAGGAAGCAGCCAAAAAGATGGAGCAAAAAGCAAAGCAAGATCTGAAGAAGGAATAAATGATGGAGGATTAAAGGGGCGATGAGCCCCTTTGATTCTTTCCTTCATAAATCGTGAGGAGGGATGACGTGGAAACGCAATTAAAAGGAGTACGTACGGCCACACCCGCGGCGCAGACAAAAACACGTCCAAAGAAGAAATCGCTGAATAAATTCATTACGATCAGCTTGTTTTTGGCCCCGGCTATCATTGTTTATATCCTTTATGTGCTGTACCCCATCTTCTCGACGCTGCTCTACAGCTTTTACAAGTGGGACGGGGTGGGCGCCGGTGAGTTTGTCGGGCTGCAGAACTATATTAACCTGCTGAGTGACAACGTGTTTTGGACATCGCTTACGAATAATACATGGGTCATTCTGACATCGATCTTTGTCCAGATTCCGCTCGGACTGATCATGGCGCTCATGCTTCTGGCACCGATCCGGGGCATCCGGTTGTTCAGCGGCATTTACTTTTTCCCCTTCCTGATCTCCACTGTAGCGGTCGGTTTATTGTGGGTACTGATGCTGGATCCGTTGAACGGAATCATCAACCAGATCGTGAGTGTGTTCGGCTTTGAAAATGTGGAATGGCTGAGCCAGAGCCGTACGGCCATGTTTGCGGTACTGCTCGTCATCGTCTGGCAGTTTTCCCCGTTTTACATGATTCTCTTTAAGGCGGCGATCGTCGGTATTCCGGAAGAGCTGTATGAAGCGGCGGAAATCGATGGGGCGAGCGCGTTCACGAAATTTTTCCGTATCACACTGCCGCTCTTGATGCCCACGATTGTAAGTTCATCCATCCTTGCCATTGTCGGGTCACTGAAGGCGTTTGATATTTTCTACGTTATGACCGGCGGCGGGCCGAACCATGGTACGGAGCTGCTGGGAACGTACATGTTCAAGCAGGCGTTCGTGAACTTCAACATGGGCTATGCCAGCGCCATCGCGTTTGTCATGTTCTTCCTGGCCATGATTGTGACCATCATCATTCAGGCGCTTGATTATTACCGGAAAAAGAAAGGAGCCTATGTATGAATGTAGCGATTAAAAAGGTCCCTTTGTATGTGATTGCCCTGATTCTGCTTGTGTTTACAGGCTATCCTTTTCTTTACATGATTTCCACCAGCTTAAAAAGCCGGACGGAGTTCTTTGAAAAGCCATATTCCCTTTTTTCATCCTTTACCCTTGAAAACTTCAAAAGTGTCTTCGAAATGGGATTGTCCCGTTATTTTATCAACAGTATCCTTGTGTCGGTCATCGCGGTGTTCGCTGTTATGCTGATTGCTGCGCTTGCCAGCTATCCGCTGAGCCGGATGAAGTTCAAGCTGAACCGGGTGGTTTTCCTGCTGTTCATCGCGGGCATGATGCTTCCGATTCATGCGACCCTCATCCCGGTTTTCAAGCTGTCTCAAACCATGGGTTTGTATGACACGATTTGGGCGCTGCTCGGTCCATACATCGCGTTCAGTTTGCCGATTTCCATCTTTATTTTAACGCAGTTCATGCAGGAGATTCCCGCGTCACTGGAGGAAGCGGCGAAGATTGACGGCTGTAACCACTTCGGCATTTTCTGGCGTGTCATTCTGCCGATGCTGACTCCGGCGCTAATGACGGTTTTAATCTATAACTTTATTCATCTATGGAATGAATTTATCTTTGCGCTTGTTCTTATTTCAAGTCCCGAAAACATGACACTGCCGCTCGGCCTGCAGGATTTTAAAGGCGAATTCTCCGTTAACATCCCGGGCTTGATGGCCGCTCTGACACTGGCCAGCTTGCCGATCCTCGTGGTCTATATTTTCTCACAGGAAAAAGTGGTTAAAGGGCTTGCCGGCGGAGCAGTAAAAGAGTAATAGACAGGAGAGAGATACCATGAAAAAAATCAACATTGGACTGATTGGCTGTGGTGTCATCAGTGATATTTATTTAAAAAACTGCAGCAGTTTCGAGCATCTGGATATCGTGGCTGTATCCGATCTGGATCAGAAGCGGGCAGAAGAGAAGGCCCGGGAGTACAACATCCCGTCTGTCCTAACGGTGGATGAACTGATTCACTCTGAAGACATTGATATTGTGCT
Organism: Fictibacillus fluitans; assembly: GCF_030418125.1. Classification (GTDB taxonomy): domain Bacteria; phylum Bacillota; class Bacilli; order Bacillales; family Fictibacillaceae; genus Fictibacillus_C; species Fictibacillus_C fluitans. The sequence goes on from NZ_JAUHTR010000002.1 coordinate 144,223, forward strand.
GAACCTTACGCCTCCGGGCGGCCATTACGCGCTTTGCCTGCAGGCGCTGAATGCCGGCAAGCATGTGTACGTGGAAAAACCGCTTTCGGTTTCCGTTCCAGAAGCCCAGGAGCTGATTGATACGGCAAAAGAAAAGGGACTGTTGATCGGTGCCGCGCCGGATACGTTCCTTGGAGCGGGATTGCAAACATGCCGCTCTTTGATTGAGAACGGAGCCATCGGCCAGCCGGTAGCTGCGACGGCTTTCATGATGTCACGCGGACCGGAGCAATGGCATCCGAGCCCGGCATTCTTTTACCAGGCTGGGGGCGGACCGATGTATGATATGGGGCCTTACTACCTCACCGCCTTTATTTCCCTGCTTGGACCGGTCAAGCGCGTGACCGCTTCTGCCGGCATGCCGTTTTTGGAGCGTACGATCATGTCAGGTGAGGATGCGGGCAAGAAAATTCCTGTTCATACACCGACTCACATTTCAGGTAATGTGGAGTTTGAAAGCGGAGCGGTCGGCACCATCATTACGAGCTTTGACGTACAGGCGAGCCGCCTTCCTTTTATCGAGATTTACGGAACGGAAGGAACAATCTCCGTACCGGATCCAAATACATTCGGCGGTCCTGTCGTGTTCAAGCAAAAAGGATCGAACGAATGGGTGGAGCAGGAGCTTGTGTCAGACACAGTGGAAAACTCAAGAGGTATCGGAATTGCCGATATGGCAGCCGCCATTTTGGAAAACCGGCCGCACCGCGCGTCAGGCGATCAGGCATTTCATGTGCTGGAGATCATGCACGGATTCCATGAGGCAGCATCACTTGGCAAGCATTATGACATGACGAGCACCTACAACCGACCTGCAGGTGTAAATGAAACATTAGTATCAGGAGGGAACCAATAATGACTACATTGCGAGTTGGAGTCATCGGCTGCGGCAGTATTGCTAGAAAGCGTCACCTGCTGGAATATGAAGCGAATGAAAATGTGGAAATTGCAGCGGTATGCGACCTTCTTCCGGAACGGGTGCAGGAAACCGCCGAGCAGTATGGTGCTGCCAGTTATACGGATTATGAAGAGTTGTTGAAAAATCCCGATATCGATGCAGTTAGCGTATGTCTGCCAAACTATCTGCACGCGCCTGTAACGATTGCCGCATTGAACGCCGGCAAGCACGTCCTTTGCGAGAAGCCGATGGCTACATCCAAGGAAGAAGCAGAAGCGATGAACAAAGCGGCAGAGGAAAATGGCAAAACACTGATGATCGCTCACAACCAGCGCTTTGTGGCTTCCCATCAAAAGGCGAAGCAGCTGATCGACAGCGGCGAGCTTGGCAAAATCTACAGCTTCCGCACCACGTTCGGCCATCCGGGACCGGAGCAGTGGAGCATCGACGGCCGCAACAGCTGGTTCTTTGACAAAGAAAAAGCCTTTATCGGCGCGATGGGTGACCTTGGCGTACATAAAACCGATCTCATGCGTTATCTCCTCGGTGAGATTACCGAAGTCGGCTCGTTCATCGATACGAGTGCGAAGGAAAACACCGAAGTCGACGACAATGCGGTCTGCATTTTAAAAACCGAAAAAGGTGTCATAGGTACCCTGGCCGCCAGCTGGTCCTACGTCTCCAGCGGCGACAACTCAACCGTCATTTACGGCGAAAAAGGAATTCTCCGTCTGGAAGATGATCCGAACTATTCACTGGTCGCTCAATACAAAACAGGTGAAACCGTCAACTACGAGCTGGAGAGAATCCAGTCCAACGAAAAGGGCGGACAGACCCAGTCTCATGTCATCGACCATTTCACGGACTGCGTCCTGAATGGGAAAGCCCCGCTCATTACTGGCGAAGAAGGCATGAAGTCTCTGGATGTCATCCTCGCTGCGATCGAATCGAACGAGAGCAAGCAGATTGTGAAGGTTGGGGTGAGTGAGGGGAAAGCTGTTACGAATTAATAGAATGTGAGAATACAAGCCTGCTATCTATTAAAAGAATAGATGGCAGGCTTACTTGTTTTTTATAGAATTAAGAAAGGGGAATCTTATGCCTGGGCAGTTGGACGGACAATCATCTCATTGACATCAATATCTGCTGGCTGTTCAATCGCAAACGCTATCGCCCGTGCGATGGCTTCAGGAGGCATTGCGATTTTTTGGAGCTCTTTGAGTCTGTCTTTCGCCGTCGGATTTGTTATAGATTCCGCGCCGCTTGTCAGTGTCATGCCAGGAGAAATAATCGTGACCCGCAGCTTGTCACCTGCCTCTTGCCGCAACCCCTCTGAGAGGGCACGAACAGCATACTTTGTAGCGGAATAGACGGATTGACTGGGTACGGTTTTATGTCCTGCTGTTGATGCAATATTGATAAAATGGCCGGTGCCCTGCTTGCGGAAGACAGGCAGTGCTGCTGCTATGCCATACAGAACCCCTTTAATATTGACATCGATCATTTTCTCCCAGTCTTCGACCCGCAGATCATCAAGGGGAGAAATAGGCATAACACCAGCATTATTTATGATGACATCCACTTTGCCATAAGATTCAACAGCACATTTGACCAATCTTTCTACATCGCTGCGAATTGTCACATCCGTCACCTGATAAATGGCTGATCCGCCAGTGGATGTAATGGCAGTGACTAATTCTTTAAGCTGTCCTTTTCTTCGTGCACCAACCACCACTTTCGCGCCTCGTTCCGCCAATAAAGCTGCGGTGGTTCTTCCCATACCGCTGCTTCCGCCTGTAATAACAACAACCTTGTCTTTAATGTTTACCATGATAATTCCTCCTGCTCTATAAATATTGAGTTCTATTCAAGGATATCTTGTTATAGTAACTGCAAGGCAAGTTTAAATTGTCTATCCGAAAAAGCACGGTCAAATAAGGGTTTTCAGGTTTATCCTTTTCTTTTTATTGCACTTAGCTTATTGTTACTATAACTAGAAAGGGGGAAGTTAGATGTCCTATTCAATCAAATATATTGAGGAACATGTAAATGTGACGGCAAATACGCTTAGATATTACGAAAAGGAAGGACTATTAAAAAACATTTCCCGTGATTCCAAAGGACACAGAGTATACAGCGATGAAAATATTAGGAATTTGTCTTTCATCCGCACGTTAAGATCGACTGGTATGCCTATTTCCGAGATAAAGCGATACCTTGAATTATATGAATTGGGTGATGAGACTCTATCGCAAAGAAAGGAAATAATGATGCAGCATAAAGCAAAGGTTCAAAATAAAATTAACGAGGATTTAAAGCATTTGGAGGTCATAAGTTATAAAGCCGCTATGTACAGCATTAAAGATAATGAGGCCAACCAGATATAGATCATAAATGAACCGAGTAGGGAGGGAAACAATTTGTCATACGAAGTCATACAAACAACCGTATTTTCTTTAGAAGAAGGTGGAGGAAATCCTTGTCCTGTGGTATTAGATGCAGACGAACTGACAACAGAGGAAATGCAAAGGATGACAAAGAAATTTGCACATGAAACAGCCTTTGTGCTGAAACCCACTCGTTCGGATTGTGATGTGAAGTTCCGTTTCTTTGTTCCGCTTCATGAGATGGAAATGTGCATCCATGCAACGATAGGAAGCACCACCGTTCTTGTTAAACGGGGATTGATCAAACATTCGCCGATTACGTTGGAGACCCTGCTCGGGCCTGTAAATGTGGAGTGGGAAGTAAAAGGTTCGGACATCGCCGTTACGGTGGAACAATTCACCCCAAAATTTATGGAGGAAAATCCTTCGGTACAAGAAGTATGTAAAGCTCTGCGTATTGAAAAGGAAGAGATCGGGGATTTTCCTGTTCAATCCGTTTCTGCGTCTCGTTATAAGTTAATCGTTCCGTTAAAAAGCGTTGAAACACTTAATCGTCTTGCGCCTGATTATGAAGCCCTTTGGAAGTTATGTGATGAATATAATACGACCGGCTTTTATCCTTTTGCGATTGACCAAAAATCGGAGCAAAGTGTACAGGCGCGCCAATTTCCCAAAAGAGCGGGGTATAACGAGGATCCGGCGACGGGTGTGGCTGCCTGTGCATTAGGTGCCTATTTAACCAAGCATAACGTATTATCGCCTTTAACGGATGGTTGGAACAGTTACATAATAATCCAGGGAATTGCTATGGGGCGGCCGAGTATTATTGTTTCTGAAACCATGAGCAAAGAAAACAAAGTGATCCGCACCCGAATTAAAGGAAGCGCACTAGAGTTATAGTGCGCCGGGTGTCAGATATCCTGTTATAGCGTATATTGAAACGCCTTTACCACAATTCCATCGTCAAGCGGAGAAAAGTCCAGCTGCGGTAAACGCTTGAAGCCCATCCCCTCATAAAGCTTAACCGCGCTTTGCATAAAATCTGCTGTATGTAAACCAACAGCAGGATAACCTTTGGCTTTGGTTCTTGCAAGGCATTCTTCAACGAGCGCTTTTCCAATCCCCTGTTTCCGAAAAGAAGGCTCGACCACAAGCATTCTTATTTCCGGTAATGTTGAAATATCAGTCAATCCGCCATAAGCATCGCTCTCCGGCGGGAAGACTACGATACTCCCGGCAACCTCCCCGTTCCATTCTGCTACCAAATATTCCGCTTCCTGCTCCATGCTGACATCGGCAGAAATCGCCTTTATTAATACCTCTAAATGCGCTGCAGGTACATCTTTTTCATACTGTGAATAGGCTTTGATCCTTTGCTCCTGAAGGAACTCAAATTCAGATTCCTTCGCTGTTCGAACGACTAACATGTAGAACCCTCCTGAACTAATGGTACATACATCTTACAATAGTTTTCACAGGTAATTATATGAATTTGTTTACGAGGATTTTTCAAATAATTTCGATATTCATTCAGAGAAGGATACGCTATAATATTTTGCGAAAGTGATAGGAAAATAGACCTATTAAAATAAACCCGTTTTCTGGTGGCTTACAAAACAGGAGGAGTCTGCAATGAATCATTCTGAAATACTGGAACATTATATTGATGCTACAAATACGCATGATTTTAAAAATGTGAAGAAGTTGCTGCACCCGCACGCTGTGTACTGGTTTTCAGGGAAAAACTGTACAACCAGTGAGGAAATTCAGCGTTATTTTGAATCCGCATGGAACACTGTGAAAGAGGAAGTGTATTGGGCATCAAACGTTCAATGGCTTGCTGTCGATCAACACGCGGCTACTTGCATCTATACGTATAACTATGAGGGCTATGCAGAAGGCAAATTCGTTCAAGGCAGCGGCAGAGCGACCAATGTGTTTGTTAGAGAAGAAGAGGGCGAGTGGAAGTTGATTCATGAGCATTTGAGTCATTTTTAGAATGAACCTGACGAAACCTCCGGGATGCCCGGCAGTTTCTTTTTTTTGCCCGGTGAGATCTCAAATGATTTTATGGAAAACATTACAATTGACGCTTTTAAAATTTTAATTTAACTTAATAGTTAAGATAACTTAACAGTTTAAGGAGTGAAAATGTGAATTCTAAAGAACGATTGCTGCAGGCGAAACGGAAATCAGAAGAAATTTCAGCTGTCTTTTTAAAGGAATATCAGGAATTAATGGAGGAGTATGAGCTGACATCCAAACAATTGAATCTCCTTCAGTTCATTCAGCGAAATAAACAGACAACCATGAATGATATTGCCCGATTTTTAAATGCATCTGCGAGTGCAGCCAGCCAGGCGATTCGAAAGTTGGAGGGAGAGGGCTATTTGATGCGGGAAGTGAATGTTTCTAACCGCAGAGAAACGTTTGTCTCTCTTGGTGAAAAGGGAAGGACCCTGCTTTCAGACACGGAAAAAGCGGATGTAAGGATTATCGAAAAGTATTACATGCAGCTGCCTGAAAAGGAAATCGAGGCTTACTGCTGTTTTGTAGAACAAATGCACCGTCTGGTAAACGGAGTTGAAGAAAGTGAATGATGTGATCATTTTGGGCCAAAAAAAGTACAAAGAAAACGTGATAGCCGAAAAGGTTAAGGTCGCAGGACACGGATGCTTTCTGAAGGGGCTTCAAGCGGCTAATGCGTATGTATCCGGTGTGTTCACAGTCGGGGGCAAAACAAGCATCAATCATCTTAAAAACAGAGGTCACTTTAAATCGAGGGAACTCGAAGCCTTTACTGTAGACTCCAAAGGTTTTATGAAAATAGATGGGCATGCAGCAGTAAACGAACAATTTTTCTCCAAGGGGGTTTTAACCATTGGTGGCATGCTGTGTGCGAGGAACATTTCCATAAAAAGTGGAGCACTTAGCAAAAGGGGCTGGGGAAGACGCTCGAAATGTTATCAGGTAAAGGGAGACACCATTGAAATGGAAGCTGTTGCTGCGGATTCGGTGGAAGGAAATGTGGTGAGGATCGGAGCCCGGTGCGTGGTTGGGGAATTGCGATATGGAGAACATTGTGAGGTACATCCAACATCCATTGTCAAAAAAGTAACGAAAGCAGGTGGGAACCCATGGCTGAACCTCAACAACGTACGCCATTATGGAAAAAGAGTGGAGTAACCGCGGCCAGGTCAGTTACCTTGCTGTTTGCCATTCCGGTATTAACCGTTCTGTCTCTAGGATTGGCAATCTGTTCTGCAGTAGTGCTGGCCGGAGGGCTATTGAAAACGTTCGGATGGAAAGAACTGCACATGGAAATGCTTCCTGGTATGCATCTGCCCTATTGGCTCGATCTACCGGTTTCCCTCATTTTTTGCGCTCTCTTTTTAGTACTGTCTTTATGGTCCCGTAAAAAGCTGAAATTCTTTTTGCAATGCACAAAATAAGCCGGAAACTTCTGCTGATTTGCACGGCAGAAGTTTTTTTATGAGGATTCACCGGTTTAGCGTTTCTCAACAACGGAAAGATAATGTGCGGTTAATTGATTTAACAGTTCATCAAGCTCGGTGCTTGTCTTGATGGTCTTCTCACTTCTGAATCCTTCAAGCATCCCGGTTTCAATCATCATTTCTCTTTTCTTTTCGAGTTCTTTCCATAAGGTCTGGCATTCGAGGCAACTATGACAATGAGGAGGTTCAATTTTCATGGTATGTACCCAACTCCAGTGTTTTTACATAAAAATAACTGTAAAAAATCACTAATCATAGAAACTTAAGTCACCATTAAGTAACAAAGTGTGCTATATCAGGTTTTCCTTGCTGGCTTTCTGGATGGCCTCGATGCGGTTTGCCACGTCGAGCTTCGCGTACAGCTTGGATACGTAGTTTTTTACCGTTCCCACGGATAGATATAATTTATCCGAAATGTCCTGATTGGTCAGGCCGTTGGCGAGACACTCGAGAATTTCTTTTTCTCTTTTGCTGAGACGATATTTTTCCTGTCTTTCTTCTGCCTGGCTGATGGATTGGTTTTGCACATGCTCCTTAAAGAGCAGCTTGGCAAGGTCCTGAGTGATCAACGTTCCGACCCGGTGAACCAACTTGATTCCGGCAACAAGGTCTTTCGTGTCGATGGCTTTCAGCAGGTAGCCATCAGCTCCTGCTTGAAGGGCATTAATGACGTACTCCATCTCTTGGAAGGTCGTCAAAATGATGACCCTGCTCTGTATTCCTTTTTCCTTAATCCTGAGGGTTGCGTCAATTCCATTCATAATCGGCATATTTATATCCATCAAAACGACATCAGGCTGTGTTTCAGTAATTAAATCGATCGCGGCTTTTCCGTTTTCGGCGGTGCCCGCAATTTGGATTCCATCTTCTGCTTCTAACACGATGGCCAGGCTTGAACGGATCAATTCCTGATCATCTACAATCATAACGCTAATGTCTTTGCTCATTGTAAATCCTCCAAATGAACGGAACACTCGATCGTGGTTCCTTTTGTGGTATGGGCTGAAATCGTTAACCTTCCCCTTAATGCTTCAATTCTTTCTTTCATGGAGGTTAATCCGAACCCCATTTCTTTGATTTCCAGTCCAACTCCATTGTCCCGGATTTTCAAAATTAAAGAAAGATCTGTTCGCAGGAGTTCAACATGAATGGAGGAGGCTCGCCCGTGGCGGATCGCGTTCGTCAATCCTTCCTGCAAAAAGCGGAGATAAACAATTTTCTTTTGGTTGGAAATCGAGAAGTCCCCCGTCTTAACGCCCAAATGGACATCGACACCTGTTTGTTCCTGAAACTGATGAATGGTGCTTTCCAGTAATTTTTCCAAGGGCTGGTTGAGCTCGGAGATCGCCATGGCATGAACGATCTTTCTAAAGTCCAGCAGCCCTTCCTTATTATATTTAATCAAGCTCTCCAATCGTTCTTTGGCCATTTCCGGTTTGCGTTCTATCAGGGAATAGATGGCTTCCATGCCCATAATGGAAGCGGTCATGGAATGGCCTACAATATCATGAAGGTCTTTGGAAATACGGTTTCTCTCTTCTAATATCGTTAACTTTTCGATTTGCTGAACGTAGTTTTCAAGCTCCTTGTTTCTTTGCTCCACAATGGCAATGAATCGGGATAATTGCATCTTCTGATTGAGGAACACTCCGAAGACACTGCCGAACACACTGAAAAGAAGCAAATTTAACACCGATCCGAAAAACCGCTCGAACGGATACTGCATAAAGAAAATTAAAAATAATAGGATCGCTATAAAGAAAATTCCGGTTATCAGGTACTTCCTGTGCCTCATGGCAACGTAGCTCACCACGAGTATGGGGATACTGAGATAGGCAATCGATTCCGGATGGATAAGCAGCAGATAGAGCGTCAGTCCTCCGCTCATGAGCATTTCAGAAATGATATAGCCTGCCGGCCGAATATTATTTGGAATGTAAAACAGCTGCGGAAGAGCAAAAGCTAATAATGACCATGAAAAAATAAGATCGACATGCTTTAGGTAGGGTTCCTCAAAGGAATTGGTCATCGCAATGATAAAGCTGACAAAACGTAAGCAGACCACAAACCAATCAATCCAAACCCAGTCTTTTCTTGTTCTGTTCATAGAACCCTCCTTTTCAAAGGCTCGTTTTTAAGTATGTCCCAAAGTGCTGTATCTCCATTAATATGACTGGGTAATACCAGGTAATTTTATTGTACAAGACAATGATTGGTTCAGTCTACCTGGGTATAAAGTTCTATAAGTTACTACATAAAAAAAGACTCTGGCAATGTACGCCAACGTCTATTTCTTAAAGTTTGTATCTAAAAATGCCACCATGCTGCTGCGGACCTTTTCGTGGAGAGCCTCAGGAGAGGGACCCAATACAGGTGAATAAAGGTATATGTCACTGAAGCTTAAATGTTTGGCATCCTTTATTACCATGTGATCAGTGTTCTTTTGCAGAGCATGTTCTTCCCGTTTTTTGATTTCATGGGCGTAGTGTTTAAATTGTTCTTTTGACATGTTCATATCATTCAGCTGTTTTTGGGGAGGCATATCGATATCTTTTTCATGATCAATTGGCTTGGTCGTCACGTAAAGAAATGGTTTGGTCAGCTTGTTGTTTTGAAGTTGGCTTCCAAAAAAGGTGCCGTCCAGGTTTGCCCCAATTTTTATTCGTGAATCTTTCATAAGGGAATCCGCTGCATTCGCGCCTCCGAATGAGTGGCCGGCCACAGCAATTCGTGTAAGATCAAGTTTTTCCTTCAATGGAGTTTGGATGGTTCCGGCCTGAACCTTCTCCAGCTGATCTAAAATAAAGGACGTGTCACGAGACCAAATATTATCAATAATTTTGTCCCAGGCATTCAATTGGACGGGGGAAGGAGTTTTCACAAGGGAAGCAGCCCGTCCATCCCCGAGTGTCGTGATCAAAGAATGATACGTATGTTCCATGGCAACGACAACATAACCATGACTCGCCATTTCTTCGGCCAGATACGTGTAATTAAATCGGGAAGCAGGAAAGCCGTGCGAGAAAAGAACGACAGGAAATTGTCCTGAAGCCGGCTTCGCTTTTAATTCCGAATAGGTGCTCACATTTTCTAAATAAGAAAAAAGGAAGGTTGGGATGTTATATTTTCTTTGCATTTCACCGCCGGCAGCGTTCAGTCCGAAGATATAGGGAGCCTTCCTGACAACGCCTTGATTCTGATTGGCAGGATACCAGATCTGCACAGGAAGCTCTCTCGCTTTCCCTTTTCGTTCGCCGAGTGTTTCAGTTCGGCTCTTGTCACTCCAATACTTTACAACCGTGCCCACCTCATATTTTCCCGCGGCCTTATCCCAGGACACCATGGGAACAAGAAGGGGAGGGAGCCAAAGAAGAATCACCCAAAGAACCATACCGGCTATAAAAAATACTCTTGCCGTTTTACCTGGCTTTTTTTCTCTGTTTTTATTTAAAGGCAGCGATCCCCATGCCAAAAAGAAACATAATACATAAGCGGGAATCATCTGCCACCGGAAAGATTCCACGGCGATCTGCACGAAGGCCAGCAGAACGGCTCCATAAGAAAGGTACGTCAATCCCCGGCCTCTTCCCCTCGATAAAATAACAAAAATGACGAGCAGACTGGCAGCCGCCAGCAAGACTCCCTCCATAATCTTCATACCGTAGTCTCCTTTTATATAGTAAATTTGCATACCCCCTAACACTATCGTTCCAGTTCGGCGCTCTTAGTAGCATCAGATAACATAGGGCATATTTATCTTATAAAGTTTTAGTCATCATTCGATAGTGAAGTTTGTCATTTGCCTGTCATATGAAGGCAGGGGATGGTGTAAAACCACGTGACTTATTCGTTACTTTCCCCACTTCATTCCCGTGATTTTGGATTGATAAGATGGCCATAGAAAGCGAAATGAGGAGGAATTTATGACATACATTATTGAAACGGCCCACCTCACGAAACAATACGGTGAGAAGCAAGTTGTGTCAGATGTCAGCATGAAAGTGAAAAAAGGTGAGATATACGGTTTTCTCGGGCAAAACGGTGCGGGGAAAACGACAATTATGAAGATGATCACCAACCTGGTGAGGCCAACATCAGGAGAGATCCACCTGTTTGGTGAGCGCTTCACGCGTGATTCGGTTCACGTGATGTCCAAAATCGGAAGCATTATTGAGTACCCAACTTTATACGGTCATCTTACAGCGAAGGAAACACTTCAGCTGCATTGTGATTACATGGGCTTCCGTGACGACTCATCTATTAACGAGTCGCTCGAGCTCGTTGGACTGCAGGATGCAGGGAAAAAGCGGGTGAGTGCCTTTTCATTAGGGATGAAGCAAAGGCTCGGCCTTGCCAGGGCAATCGTTACAAAGCCTGAGCTTCTTTTGCTGGATGAACCGATCAATGGCCTTGATCCTGTTGCGATTAAGGATATGAGACAAGTGTTTAAAACGCTTCAGAAGCAATATGGCATGACGCTCTTCATCTCAAGCCATATTCTTGGCGAGATCGAACTGATCGCAGATACAGTGGGTATTATTCGAAACGGGGCATTGGTAGAGGAGATTACCATGAGTGCTCTGCATGCAAAAAGCTCTGGCAGTATTGTGGTGGAAACCAACAATGCCAACGCAGCAGCCATCGTCCTTAAAGAACAATTAGCGATTCATGACTTTGAGATCACAAATGAAAAACAACTTCAAATAAAGAACTCGCCGGTATCCGAGCACGAAATTACCAAAGTGCTCGTCAACCATGATATTCAGGTGAACAGCGTTTATAAATCAGCTTATTCTTTGGAACAATTTTTTATGGAGAAAATGAGCGGAGGTGCTTTGCATGTTTAATTTCATGAAGCTGGAGATGAAAAAGCACCGGTTAAAAGGTTTAATCCGCGGTGTGATCAGTGCCAATATTGTCATTTTAGCGCTCATTACAGTTATTTTCTTTGCCGAAAAATCCAATCGCGTTATTGCGTTTCCGGATTACACCACGCTATTGGCAGCCATCCATTCTTTCATCCGGCCGACGATGCTGATGTTTACAGGAGTATTGCTTGTCCGGCTCATCATTGATGAGGGGAGAAACAAAACGATGTCCCTCATGTTTATGTATCCTGTGACAAGAAGTAAAGTCATGCTGTACAAGTCTGTTATGGTTTTTGCCTTCGGTTTCCTTACCATTGTTTTGTCGAACGTGATTTGTGGAGCTGTTGTCATTCTTGTAAATCCAGCCGTAGGATTTGTTTCGGGGCCGTTTGATCTTTCCACGCTGTCAAAGTTTTTCATGCAAGTGCTGATCGATGGCTTGATTATTGGGGGAATGGCTTTGCTTCCGATGTATATCGGCATTAGAAAGTTTTCCGTGCCGGCGACCCTTGTAACGACAGCCATCCTGGTCATTCTGTTATTGACCCAGCTTGGCGGCAGCATTCCGGTTCTTGTTTCTTTAAGCATAATTGGCCTTATCGCTGCTTTTCTGGCTGTTAGAAAAATTAATGTGATGGATATGTAATGAATAATAAAAGAAGGCTGAACAACGTGAAAAAATATTCGAGTATTCTCACAGGAGTAGTAGCCGTCTCCTTACTGATCACGGGCTGTGGCACGAAAGCCGCGCCGCATGATTCAGGGGCAAAGGTACAGGCTGCAAAAGTGGCTCCACTCAACAAAAAAGATCTGACAGCGTTTGCTGATCAATTTTTCAACCGTAAAGATATTAAGAAAATGTACCCTGGCCTTGTCGTTACCGTCGTACAAGGAGAAAAGGTCCTGCTGAATAAGGGGTACGGAGTCAGGGATACGGAAAAGAAGCTTCCGGTAAATCCGGACCAAACGCTATTCCGGATTGGGTCGGTAACGAAGTCATTAACCGCCACAGCGTTAATGAAGCTCGTTGACGAGGGGAAATTCAACCTGAACGATGATATTAGAAAATACATTCCTGAAATGAAATTTAAAAACCCGTACACTGAGCCGGTCCAAGTGAAAAATTTGCTTCTTCATAATACGGGCTTTGAGAGCCGTGACCCTAACATCGATGATATTCATGGAGATCTTAAAACATATTATCCGTTAAAACAATATATCAAAAACAATTTTCCGCCGGTCGTCCGTAAGCCTGGCACTTCCTATATGTACGATAACTTTGCCAGCCTGCTTCAAGGCTATATCGTGGAAAAAGTATCTGGTCAGCGCTATGAAGATTACATGAAGAAAACTATTTTCACTCCGTTGCAAATGAAGAACACGACATCTGTTTTTCAGGAGAGCATTGTCCCTCAATTAGCTGCAGGATACAGCCCTGACGGTAAGCCTGTAGGATTGTATGCTGTAAAGCCATCCAACCTGCCAAACGGAGGAGCATTCTCTACCGGTTCAGATATGGCGAAATTCATGATGATGCAGCTGAATGGGGGCAATTATAAGGGGATATCTGTCATCAGCAAGCGAACAGCGGACATGATGCACGTTTTTAAACAACAGATTTCCCCGGGCTTTAGGGACACAACGTATGGATTTGAAGCACCCTACTTTTCACCATCAAAGGAAAGGGTTGTCTCCAAAGCAGGAGACGCACCAGGATTCAGCTCGTACATGTGGCTCCTTCCGCAGAAAAAAGTCGGTGTATTTATCGCCAATAACACGAACGGAGGACCGCGTGAAGAATTTTACCGGGCCTTCATGAACAAGTATTATCCAAGCAAAGCCGTAAAGGAAATGTATTTAAAATCAAGTGCCAAGAAACTGGCTAAGTTTGAAGGGGTATATCGTGATCTGCGGGGCAAAACCAATGTCTCTGAGATTAAAGCTGCTGGAAATGGTGTTCTCAACATCACCTATTACGAAAGCCCGCCAAGGACATTCCGTCAGGTAAAGCCCTTAGTTTTCAAAGAACCCTCTTCTGGAAAATACCTTGTGTTCAGGGAGAAGAACGGAAAAATTGATTACGTTAAAGATGTGACGAGAGCCCGCTACAGTGAAAAGTTAAACATCAAATCCTTTAAAGACGTTCCTGTGTCCGATCCTTATGCGAAATATATCCGCACACTGCAAATCTTAGGATCAGCTGAAGGCAAGAGAGGTCATACCTTTGGCGGGAAGGAGACTTTATCCCAAGCGGAATTTATTGCGATGATGCTTAAATCAATTACCTATAAGGGGTCCCAGAACCCGGGCGTTTTTACCGATACAGCTGGCCACAAGTATGGTTCCTATGTTCAATTCGCTGTTGAGCTCGGCATCATTACTCCTGATCAGTCGAAGCGCTTCTATCCAGACCGTCAGATCAGCCGGCAGGAAGCAGCCACTTTCGCGTACCGCCTCCTGGCAACTAAAGGAGTGCCAAAAGGCGAAGCCAAGTTGGTTGGAGATACGGATCCATGGGCGGTTGAAGCCGTCAAAACGATTGTTGCCAATCATTTGTACGGGCCGGATGTCCAGCCTGAAAAAGATGGTTCCGTCAATTATCATTCCAAACAAAGCATGAAGCGTCAGGAAGCTGCTGCCCTCATCGCTAAAATTATCAATCCGAACTTGTAATGTTTCATGTCATTCGCAACACCTGATTTTTTTGGAATTTCGGGTGTTGCTTTTTCTTCGCGCTTTTCGATTTCGAATTAATATATGATTTTATTTTTGTCAATGAGTAAATAATCATGTAAATCTAAAAATATTTAGAATTTTTGTTGAATTTATAGGACTTTTGATTTATTCTTTATGTAATTAAGTGAAGTTAAAACTTCTTATATATATTTTAAGAAGCATTAACTTCTTAGCGAGGATGGTGGACAGATGTTCTTAAACGCTAACATCGTAAAGGAAGTCAATCATGCGTTCCGTTATTTGCATAGCCATCCGGAAATCAGCTGGGAAGAAGTAGGCACCACGGAGTACATTAGAAACCGGCTCATTGAGAATGGATGCAGGGTTAAAACATTAAATGGAATAACAGGCGTGGTTGGAGAGATTGGCAGCGGGAAACCGGTTGTTGCGATTCGTGCAGATATGGATGCGCTCTGGCAGGAGGTAAACGGCTGCTTTCAAGCCAACCATTCATGCGGCCATGACGCACACATGGCCATGGTGCTTGGAGCCGTCAGTGCGCTCAGCGCGCATAAAGAAAAGCTCAAGGGAACGGTTCGATTTATTTTTCAGCCTGCCGAAGAAAAGGGGACCGGCGCTTTGGCACTCGTTGACCAGGGGATCGTTGATGATGTGGATTATTTGTTTGGGGTCCACCTCAGGCCGATCCAGGAATTAGCCAACGGAAAAGCGAGTCCCTCCATTTTGCATGGAGCAGGAGCTTTTGTCGAAGGTGAAATTATAGGTGAAGATGCCCATTCCGCAAGGCCGCATCTTGGAGTGAATGCGATTGAAGTCGGAGCTGCAATCGTCCAGGCTCTTCAAAGCATTCACGCTGATCCGATGATTCCTCATTCGATCAAGATGACATCCTTTCATGCGGGAGGCACCAGTTCAAATATCATCCCGGGATGCGCGCGGTTCGGCCTTGATGTCCGGGCTCAGACCAATGAGCTGATGGAGAGTCTTTTGGTTACTTTAAAGCATAGAATCCGCGCTGTTGAGTCACTTTACCACGTAAAAGTGATTCTGAATGACAAAGCTAAAATAGCCGCGGCGCAAAATCATGAGGACGCCCAGCGTCTGATGGAAGAAGCGATTATCGAGGTGATTGGAAGAGAAAACCTGAAGCCGTCCATTATAACTTCTGGAGGGGATGACTTC
Organism: Fictibacillus fluitans; assembly: GCF_030418125.1. Taxonomy (GTDB): domain Bacteria; phylum Bacillota; class Bacilli; order Bacillales; family Fictibacillaceae; genus Fictibacillus_C; species Fictibacillus_C fluitans. The sequence continues at coordinate 159,809 of NZ_JAUHTR010000002.1, forward strand.
CATTACTACACGATTAAACGGCCCCATATTAAAGCCACGATGCTCGGCCTGGGCTGTGATCTTGCGCCAGGTCTCCATCATCCGAACATGACGTTTGATCATCAGGCACTGGAAGCAGGAACAGGAATTTTAATCAATGTGATTTTTAAAGCGTTACATTCAAGCAGCAACAGTTAATGGGGACAGGGGTGATGGGATGAAAGTATTTATTTCGGCTGATATGGAAGGAATATCAGGAATCACGGACATTGAGGATATTCTTCCAAATGGAAGAACGTATGAATATTGCAGAAAACTTTTTACAAAGGATGTAAACGCTGCGATTGAAGGGGCGCTTGAAGGCGGAGCCACCCAAATCGTCGTAAACGAATCACATGGACCAATGAGGAATCTCTTGCCGGAAGAGCTGCATCCAAAAGCAGAAGTCGTGCGGGGCTTTTATAAGCCTTTGCTGATGATGGAAGGGCTGGATGACTCGTTCGATGCTGTATTTTTTGTCGGCTACCACGGAAAAGCCGGTGAAAAGGACGCCATTTTAAATCACACATTCCTTGGGAGCAGTATTCAAAGGCTGTATTTGAATGGCAGGGAAGTGAGTGAGGGGGACTATAATGCCGCCGTTGCCGGAGAACTGAACGTGCCGGTCGTTCTCCTGACAGGAGACAGCCAGACCTGTGCCGATGCCAGGCGGAATTTTCCAGGCATTATAACAACGGAGGTCAAACGGGGGATTGGTGCCTTCACTGCACAATGTCTCCATCCTAAAATAGCGAGAGAGCTAATCAAGTCTGATGCCCGAAAGGCTGTAGAGAATTGCAAAGCTGTCAAACCGGTGGAAAAACAATCTTCTTATACGATCGATATTGAGTTTAAACATACCAATATGGCCTCTATCGCGAGTTATATCCCCCAAGTGGAATGGGTTGATCCGCGTACTGTCCGCTATATTACGGATGATCTTATCAAAGGCACGAGAGTCTTACTGGCGCTTATGCTGCTATCCATTCAAGCCTCAGGCACAATGAGGTTCTAGAAAATGCTTTTTGGGAGGTATGATTTGAAAAATCAAGCGGAAGTATATCCAAAACGCAAACGCTTCGTTCTTGACGCTCATTTTGATTTGCTGATGGATGTGCAATTGAAGCGTGAAAAGGGAGCAAGAAGGGTCATTGAACGCGAATACCTGGAAGCGTTCAGAAAGGGAGGAATCCATGTGATAGTGGCTGCTGTTTTTGTGGACAGCCAGTTCGTCCCTTATTCCGCTCTCCAAAAGGCCTTAAATCAAATCAGCTGTCTGTATCAGGAAGTAAAGGAGTCACCGGATAAATTAATGATCTGTTTGAACGACAGCGATATGCTGCAAGCGTATGAGACCGGCAAGATCGGGTTTCTTCTGTCGCTGGAGGGGGCTGAGCCAATTGGCACAGACCTGAGTCTTCTTCACATCTTCTACGAGCTTGGGGTAAGAAATCTGGGGCTTGTTTGGAGCAGACGAAATGAAGCTGGCGACGGAAGTCATTTCCAGGAGGTTCGCGAAGGGAAAAAAGGAGGACTGACCTCTTTCGGCATCGAGCTCATAGAGGAAGCTGAGAAGCTGGGCATTACGATTGATGTCAGCCATATAAATGATGAGGGATTCTATGATGTCCTGGAGGTCGCTCAAAAACCGCTTATTGCTTCTCATTCCAACGCCAGAGCACTTTGCCCTACGATGCGGAATCTTACGGATCACCAGATTAAAGAGATCGCGGGGAAAAAAGGAGTCATTGGGGTAAATGCGGTGTCCATGCTGGTTCATTCCGAAGATGCCAAAAGTACACCAACTGCCCTGGCGGACCATATTGAATACCTGATTCAACTTGCCGGAATAGAGCATGTCGGCTTTGGTTTTGACTTCTGTGACAGTGTCATGAAATACATCTCCCGGGAGGATTTGCTTAAGATGCCCCGGATTCCGTTTGATGTGATAAAGGGACATCAAAATCTGGATGGCCTCATGAATGAAATCCTGAAGCGGGGTTATGCCGAAAGTGATCTTGCTTTGTTGGCTGGGATGAACTTTCATCGAATATTTAAATACAACAATGCCGGGTTGGGGTGAGGTTATGAAAATTTTAGTTGGACAAGTCCTGCACGAAACAAACACGTTTTCCAATATAAAAACCACAGTCGATTCTTTTAAAAAATGGGAGTGGGACCTGGGGGAAGCCATTCTGCTGAAAAACCGAGGAGTCAGAGGATTTATGGGAGGAGTCATCGACCGGATTGAAGAGCTGGGACATGTGGCAGTTCCGACCTTCAGTGCATCGGCTTACCCTACAGGGCTGATCACGGAAGAAACCTATGAAATCCTTAAAGATGAACTTCTTCGTCCTCTTTCTGCGGCAGATGAATATGACGCGATTGTGCTGTGCCTGCATGGAGCAGGCGTGGTTGAAAATCATGACGATCTTGAAGGCGAAATTCTTTCCGCTGTGAGAAAAGCGGCAGGGTATAAAATTCCGTTGGTCGTTACTCTGGACCTTCATGCGAATGTTACCCCGCTGATGGTACAGGAAGCAGATGCCATCGTCGGAAACAACCATTATCCTCATATCGACTGCTACGAAATTGGACAAGAAGCAGTGGATCTTGCTGTTGAGATCGTCAAGGGAAACCTAGTTCCTGCTATGCATCTCATCAATGTGCCGCTCGTCATTCCCACATCAGCAACTCATTTTTCTCCGGTAAAGGACATTAATGACTGCACCAGAGAATGGGAAGCGTTGAAGGATGTAGTGGATTGCACATTCTATCACGGATTTCCCTATACGGATCTTCCCCAGATTGGCGTCTCTGTTGTAGCAACCACTCATAACAACCTTAAATTGGCGGAAGAGGCGGCAACGGCCATTGCAGAAAAGATATGGGACATGAGGGAATGCTTTATGCAGCATACAATTGGACCGAAGGAAGGCATTAAGGAAGCGCTGAAATCTCATGCATCCATGGTGGTGATCAATGAGACATCGGATAATCCGGGGGGCGGAACTCCGGGGGATGGGACGCATTTGTTAAAAGAGCTGCTTACCATAAAAGACGAAAAAATTTGCTTTGCCTGTATATTTGACCCGGAGGCCGTGGAACGGGCATTTGAAGCGGGTGTGGGGAATGAGATTGCCCTCATGTTAGGTGGAAAGACCGATGAACTGCATGGAGATCCCATTCTCCTGACCGCTTATGTAAAATGCCTGACTGACGGACAATTTACGTATACTTCCCCGCTTTGGACCGGCCGCAAGGAAAATCTGGGAAAAACGGTACGCCTCCAGGTAAATAATGTGGATATCATTGTCAGCTCTGTTAAAACTCAGGTTCTGGATGACGAAATTTACAAGCTGCATGGCATCGATGTCACGGGATACAAGATTGTGGCATTAAAGTCCAGCGTTCACTTCAGAGCGTGTTTTGAAAAGCTGACAAATGAAATTATAACGGTAGATTCTCCAGGCTTATCGACCATAGACTTTACTTCACTTCCATACCGGAGAGTGGATGATTTTATCTATCCATTGAATGAACGGTTAAAAGGCGCGGCTGCATATTAACCCAAGGAGGGAACCGATGTCATCCCTGAAAGAACTCATAAAAACACATTATGAAAACCTGACCAAGCTTCAAAAGAAAGTCGCAAAACAGATTCTGGATGATCCCAAGAGAGTTGTTCTTCAGACCGCTAAAGAGCTTGGCACAGAGATTGGGGCAAGCGAAACGACGATCATTCGCTTTTGCTACGCCATTGGCTATGACGGTTATGCGGATTTGCAGGAAAACGTCCGCACTGAACTGTTGATTCATAAGGATAAAGATGCTCTGAACAAGTTTGCTAACCGGATGACAGATGCAGAAACGGCATTAAGTGAAACGGCCCATACCGAAATGAACCAGGATCTCCTGTCCATCCAGCGGACACTCGAGGAATTTGACCATGAACAATATATCCAGATTGTAAATGCAATCATTAAGGCAAAACGAGTGGTGGTCGTTGGCTTGAGAACGTCCTTTGCTCCGGCGCATTGGTTGTCCTACACGTTAAATGTGGTCAAGGGAAACACCATTCTTTACCGGGGAGAAGTGGATGATGCCCATTACATCCTTTCTGATTTGAATGAAGAGCATCTGGTGATCGCCTTCTCCTTTCCAAGATATGCAACCGAAACCATTTCTTTTGTCAAAGCCGCCAAAAGTAAAGGAGCTAAAGTATTTGCCTTAACGGACAGTGAACTTTCTCCAGTGGCTGGCTCAGCAGATTACCTGATTAAAGTCACGACACCCGAGCCCTCATCCATTAAAGGAATGCCGACGATCTTTTCCATATTAAATTTGTTCGTAACCGGGATCATGAAGCAAGATAAGAGCAATGTTCAAAAGCAGTTAAATAAATACCGCGAATCCAGCCACTTATTTCATTCTTACGCCGCATCCCATAACAGTCGAGAAGGTGATTAATTGAACATTGAAAGAGTAAGCCTCACACAATTACAGATTCCATTAAAGTCGAGATTTGAAACGAGTTTTGGCGGTGTGGAACTAAAGAATTTTCTTCTTGTTTCCGTTGAAGGAGGAGGAAAGACGGGTTTTGGAGAGAGTGTTGCCATGCCGTACCCCATCTATAATGAGGAAACCACAGAAACCGTAAAGTACATGTTAAAGGAATTTCTCATTCCTATTGTCAAAAATAGTGCGATTCAGCATCCGAAAGAGCTTCTGAAGGCTTTTTCTGGCATCAGAAGAAATAATATGGCCAAATCAGCGATTGAGGGGGCGGTTTGGGATCTCTATGCCAAACAAAAGAATATTTCTTTAGCCCAGGCGCTTGGGGGAACGAAAACCGAAGTGGAAGTCGGGGTGAGCATCGGGATTGAATCCAGCGTGGATGAATTGCTCCGGAAAGTCGATCAATTTCTGACGGATGGCTATAAAAAAATAAAAGTGAAGATTAAACCGGACTGGGACATTGTGCCGATCAAAGCCATCAGGGACCATTTCGGCGATCAGGTTCCTCTCATGGCAGATGCGAATTCCGCCTATACGCTTAAAGATTTGGACATTCTGAAGCAGCTTGACGAATTTAATCTCATGATGATTGAACAGCCACTCGCACATGATGATATCGTCGACCAGGCGATATTGCAGTCCCAGCTCGTTACACCGGTTTGTTTGGATGAAAGCATTCATACGCTCGAGGATGCCAGGAAAGCTCTTCAACTGGGAAGCTGCAAAATTATCAATATTAAGATAGGGCGTGTCGGAGGGCTTACAGAAGCCATTCGCATTCATGATTACTGTAGTGAGCAGGGGATTCCGGTTTGGTGCGGAGGAATGCTGGAGGCCGGAGTGGGACGGGCTCATAACCTGGCCATCACTTCGCTAAGTAACTTCGTTATCCCGGGAGACACTTCTCCATCCAATCGTTACTGGAGCGAAGATATTGTTGAGCCTGAGATTTCCTTCAGCAAGCCCGGCATGATTACTGTGCCTTCAGGACCTGGGATTGGCTATGAAGTAATGGAAGAACGTGTGAGGAAGTATGCCGTAAACGAAGAAGAGTTTGTCATTGCATAAATAAATGATGGAGTGGAGCTTTAGTGACTTCTGCAATTAAATATAAGAATATTACTAGGGTTAAAGAACTGGAAACGGTGGTCAGCCTTCAAAAATTAATTTGGGGAAAAGAAGCTGTAACCGAGGTCCCCCAATTATTTGCTTCGATCCAGAGCGGAGGTTCTGTCATTGGCGCCTACCTGGATGATGAGCTCGCAGGATTTTGCTACGGATTCCCAGGCTATCAAAGTCATAATCTATATCTCTATTCGCACATGATGGGAATCCTCCCAAGTCAGCGGAACAACGGCATCGGACTTCAGCTGAAGCTTCAGCAGAGATTGTGGGCAAAGCAGGCTGGATACGAGAAGATTATTTGGACGTATGATCCTCTGCAGACGAGAAACGCGCATCTTAACTTGAACAAGCTTGGAGGCTATGTTGATCATTACAAAGTGTCTTACTACGGAGAGATGAAGGACAAGATCAATACGGGCTTCCCAACGGATCGCTTTTTATTGGAGTGGGACATAGGCAGTGAAAGGGTGTCCGACAACCTGAGGATTTCTGAAAAAGAAAAGGTGTGGCAGCAGTATCGAAAACTGTCTTGGACCACTACCGGGAGCCATCCTGTTCCTGAAACTTTGAACCATGCTGCAATTGATGAACAGGGTTATTTAGTGCCCGTTCCTGCTGACATCGAACGCATAAAACAAGAGAATTTCAACCTTGCCCTGGAGTGGAGGCTGCATGTGCGGAACAAAATGCTCAGCCTGCTGGAAAAGGATTACAGAGTCGTTGGTCTTCTCAGACAGAAAGAGCCCGTTCATTATTATGTTCTCGAGAACAAGAGTGACAGAGGCTGAAAGTGTTTTCTAACATAGCATGAATTGCGGCAAAATTAGTCAGAATAGTCAGTTTTTATAGTATTACCCATTAAACAAGGAGTGATTTCGGATGGCAAATGACATGAAAGTATTGAATGATTTTGATTCGTATAGTGAAAATCTCGCTCAAAAGTATCACGTTCCAGGAATCTTTATGGCATTGGGGAAAGAGGAGAAGATTGTATTTGAAAAAGGGATTGGCTACCGGAATGTCAACGAGAAGCTTCCTTTATCAAAAGATACGGTGTTTGGTATAGGTTCGGTTAACAAGCAAATAACAGCAGTAGCTGTTCTTCAGCTGCATGATCAAGGAAAGCTGTCTGTTCATGATCCTGTTGTAAATTATTTGCCTGAGTTCCAAACACCCAACGACCTTTATACAAAGGAAATGACGATACACCACTTTCTGACTCATACTTCTGGGCTTCCTCCATTAGCCACGTTGTATGGAGCCATGAAAAAGAGTATGGAAAGGGACCCTAAGCCCGAGAGCGGAGAGCAGCCGGCTGAAAATCCTTTGGATAAAGTTCCTGTTATCGATACGTATGAAGAGCTTATGGATGCATTAAGTAAAGATTCCTTTACCTTGCTTGGCAAACCGGGAACGGTTTTCAGTTATTCGAATGAAGGATATGCCCTTCTTGGTGCCATTATCGAAAGGGTCAGTGGAGTCCCCTACGAGCAGTATATTAAGGATTACATTACAGACCCCGCCGGAATGCATCATACGGTTTTTCAGTATGAAGAGCTTGGAGAATATGATGATATAGCAATTTTGTATCATTCGCGCAAAAAGGACGAAGAGACTGTTGTGTTTGAGTCCAATAATCCGTGGGACGCTCCTCCGATGAGGGCTGCAGGGTTCTTAAAATCAACGGTAGCTGACATGCTGAAGTATTCGGATCTCTTTCACACGGGAGGGAGAATTGGCAATGCTCAAATTCTGACTCCTGAGAGCGTGGAGCTGATGACAACCCCTTACATTAAGTGTGATTTCAACAAATATTATGGTTATGGTGTCATGATCCATCCCGACTTTTTAGGCTATAAGTTTGTAGAACACGGCGGGGCAATTAAAGGGGTGGCTGCACACATCGGGACCATTCCGGAACTCAAGTTAACTGGAGCGGCACTTGCTAACCTGGGAGGTGTTCCGTCCACCAAATTATTATTCAGTGCCTTTGCCAGCTATCTCGGACGCGACATAGAAGATACAGAACTTCAAGTAGAAGAAATTCCTCTCTCTCTGGATGAGTTAAAAGCATATGAAGGTATGTTTGCCTCTCCGGAAGGAATGGCCGTTAAATTTTACCTGGAAGAGGACAAGCTTCAAGCATCAATGGAAAATGAGGCGACCACGCTTACTCCAGTCGGTGAAGATACCTTCTTGTTTGCAATGAGAGATTCCAAATATGCAATTTCTTTCTTGAGAGATGAAAATAAAAAAATACACCGTGTTGCCTTTGGTTATCGCCAGATATCAAAAGCGGAATAGGGTAAATCAGTGCGTGCATCTAACGCATGGGTCTGATGTAAAAATTCAAAATAATCAAAAAGGGGTGTGGAGTTTGGGCAATGCGCTGGCTGTTTCATCTGGATTTGAACAGTATGCTGCGGAGGTGGCGAAAAAGTATCAAATCCCGGGAATTTTTATTGCCTTGGGAAAGGACGAAAAACTAATTTATGAAAAAGGTATTGGTTTCAGGAATACCTCGAATGAACTCCCTCTATCCAAGGACACTGTATTTTCTATCGGTTCGGTAACAAAGCAAGTAACAGCGGTGGCCATTCTTCAGCTCCATGAACAAGGAAAGCTTTCATTGCATGATCCGGTAATCAATTATTTGCCGGAATTCAGGACTCCGGACAAAGAAAGAACAAAAGAAATGACGATTCACCATCTTCTTACTCACTCCTCGGGACTGCCTCCGCTCTCTACCTTGTATGGGGCGATGAAAAAGAGCTTGCTGATAGCAATGAATCCTGAAGTAGATAGCAGGAAGGAGAATTCATTAGTAACGTTCCTGGAAAAATTCCCTGAAATTGAAACGTACAGTGAACTATTGGATGCTATTTCAAATGACACCTTCACATTGCTTGGCCCGCCCGGAGCACAATTCAGCTATTCCAATGATGGCTATGCGCTTTTGGGTGCCATAGTAGAACGGACGAGTGGAATCAAATATGAGCACTATGTAAAAAGCTCTATTCTGGAGCCGGCCGGTATGCAGCACTCCGTCTTTCATTATGAAGAATTAAAGGATTATGAGGATATTGCCGTTTTATATGAATTGCATAAGAAAGACGAAGAGAACATTGTAGTTGAATCCAACATACCGTGGGATGCTCCAGCAATGAGATCGGGCGGCTTTCTTAAATCCACGGCAAGGGATATGCTGAAATTTTCTGATCTGTTTCACACAGGAGGAAGGATTGGCAACGCTCAAATCCTGACTCCTGAGAGCGTAGAACGGATGACGACACCTTACATGAAATGCGGACATGATTTGTTTTATGGATATGGAGTAATGATACACCCTGATTTTTTTGGCTATAAGCTGATTGAACATGGCGGGGCAATCAAGGGAGGGTCTTCAATTATCGGGACCATACCCGAATTGAAGCTGACTGCAGTCTCGCTGGCTAACCTGTTAGGTGTACCGGCAGATAAGCTGCTTTTCAGTGCTTTTGCCAGTTATCTTGAGCGAGACATAGAGGATGTTGATATAAGGCTCGGTGAAGTTTCTTTAACGGTTGAAGAATTAAAAGAATATGAAGGAGAATTTGCTTCTGCAGAAGGGACGAGGGTCACTTTTTATGTGGATGAGGAAGGCCTGCTCTATGGCTCAGAAGGAAAACCATTCCTTCTTACACCAGTTGGTAATGACACCTTCCTTTATAAGAGCAGGGAATTTAAAAAAACACTTCAATTCATACGAAATGAAAATCAACAAATTCACCGTATTGCCTTCGGATTGAGACAAATTCCAAAAGTAGAAGAGGGGGAAGCATGATGTTTGAGAAAAGAATGGGAAGAATGCTGTTAACCGTCATCGCTATTGTTTCAATGTTATTTGTATCTGCTTGCAGCTCCAATGAGGCTACTTCTAAGAATAAAGATAAACAAAACAGTGCCAAGGAAGCGGGAACTCCTCAAAATGGGGGGACGATTTCTATCGGATATACGCAGGAGCCGGATACTATGGATGTGCATAAAACATCGATGAGCATTGTTGATGACATCGGTACTCAAATTGGGGGTTCTCTGTTAGTATTTGACCCCAAAACATTAGAACTGAAACCGCATTTAGCTGAAAGCTACAGCATTTCGGAGGATGGAAAGAAAATCACCTTTAAGCTGAGAGAAGGGATCAAATTTCATGACGGTACCCCGTTTACAGCGAAAGCGTATAAAGAAACCTTTGATCGTTTGCTGGATCCAAAAACAGGAGCCACGGTGGTTAAAAACCTTTTAGCAGGTGTTAAATCCATTAAAGCTCCAGATGATGCAACTTTAATCATTGAGCTTGCTGCTCCGACAGCCCCGGTTCTCTCAAATTTGGCGATAGAAGGTTTCATGCAGCCTTTATCTAAAAAGGCGATAGATACGCATGGAGATAAATATGGAAGAAATCCGGTCGGGGTTGGGCCATGGAAGTTTAAAGAATGGAAGAATGGCCAATCCATTACTCTTGCAAAGAATGAGGACTATAAATGGAGCAAATATTACTTCAGCAATAAAGGGAGTGCGTACCCTGATGAACTGGTATACAAGTTCATAAAGGATTATCAAACCATGCTTTCGGCATTGGACAGCGGGTCGATTGATATTGCTGCCAACTTGCTTCCAAAGGATGCCAAGAGGTATAGTGCAAATCCCCAATTTAACGTCTTTGAGTTTGATCGGCAAGGCATGGGCTTAACGATTGAAATGAATACGGAAAATGAGATTTTAAAAGATATTAAGGTGAGAAAAGCATTAAATATGCTGATCAACAAGGATTCCATCATAAAAGCGGTCCTTCAAGGCGAAGGGAATCCAGCATACGGTCCGATATCATCAAACATTTTTGGGTACGACAAAAATATTGAAAAGTATGGATATCAATACAATAAAGATGAAGCAGTAAAACTGCTTAAAAGCTCCGGTTGGAAGAAAAACAGTAAAGGTATGCTGGAAAAGGACGGTAAAGAACTAAGTTTTGAATTGTCTTCCAGTGGCCAGTGGAATCAGCCGGCTCAAATTGTTCAGGCAATGTTCAAAGAGGCGGGAATCGGAATAAAGATTCAATCCTTTGAAGCGGGAGCATTGAGCGAGAAAGTATCAAAGGGAGATTATGAACTTACCTTCCTTGGTTACTCTTACCCTGACCCGGACATTCTTTTCATGCTGTTCCATTCAAGCCAGCTTGGCGGTTTTAATCACTCTCGCGCCAAGAATAAAGAGCTGGATGCGTTATTGGAAAAGGGAAGGGCGACACTCGACTCTGAAGAGCGCAAAAAGATCTATGCAGAGGCCCAAAAGATTATTGTAGAAGAGGCGTATTGGGCTCCAATTTATGTTGAAAAAATGTTCTTCGTAAGCAATAAGAGAGTGCATGGCCTTAAACAATCACAAACTACGCTTCTATTCCATGACAGCTGGGTGAAAAAATGACCTACCTGTTGAATCGAATCTTCTCGGGCATTATTGTCATCATAGGAATTTCTATCTTTTCCTTCTTCTTGATTCACCTTATTCCTGGAGATCCCGTCAGGATGCTTCTTGGCCAAAATGCAACCAATGAAGAAGTAGCGAGGCTGACCACCTATCTGGGGCTTGATCAGCCCCTGATGGTTCAATACAAGGATTATGTTGTCAATACCTTGCAGGGGGATCTGGGTACATCCATTAAAACAGGCAGACCTGTACTGACAGAAATATTGGAACGATTCCCTGAAACGATGAAACTGGCAGCTGCCGGTATCCTGATTGCTACGGTATTGGGTATATCCGTCGGGGTTATTTCTGCTCAATATAAAGGATCCTTCATTGATAAATTGTCCATGACTTTTGCTACGCTGGGGGTTTCTATTCCGGGCTTTTGGCTGGCCCTGGTTGTTATTATGCTGTTTTCGGTAAAGCTTGGATGGCTTCCGATCGCCCAAGGGACGGGCATCCGGGATTTGATTTTGCCTGCCATGACGTTAGGGGTCCTGGCTTCAACGATGATCAGCCGGCTGACACGCAACGGGCTGGTTGAAATATTATCCAATGATTTTGTCAGGACAGCCAGAGCCAAGGGTCTGGCGGAACGAATGATTTTAATCCGTCACGCCTTAAGGAATGCCCTCATTCCTGTTGTCACGGTCATCGGCTTACAGATGGCGGCTCTTTTAGGCGGTACGGTGATTATTGAACAGGTGTTTAACTGGCCTGGACTTGGAACGCTGGCCATTGGAGCCATTTCAACAAGGGATTTTCCCCTAATTCAGGGAACCATTTTGTTCATGGGGGTCGTATATGTCACCATCAATATTCTGGTTGATTTCCTTTATACAGTGATTGATCCACGCGTGGAGTTAAGTGCAAAGGGAGGGAAATAGGTGGCTAGATTAAAAGAGGTTACACAATCACTTCATGCGCCGCTTATGAAAGAAGAAAAGAATCCGGCCCTTGTTCAGAAGAAGCTGAAGGTCAGTATGTTTTGGAAAGTATGGAATCATAAACGGGCAAAGTATCATCTGATTTTCCTATTTCTTTTCCTGGTGATGGGAATATTCGGGCCAATGATTGCTCCGTTTGATCCCAACAAGCCCTTTTACGATGCCCTTCTGCAAGCGCCGGGCAAAGAACATTTATTAGGAACGGATGCCTTGGGAAGAGATGTTCTTTCCCGTTTGTTATATGGTACCCGGGTGACGCTAACCGTCTCCATTCTGGCTGCCGGCATTACCTTTGTTGCAGGGACTTTGCTTGGTTTGATCAGCGCTTATGTAGGCGGGATTGTCGATAATATTTTGATGAGAATTATGGACATTCTGCTGGCACTGCCGAGTATTATCCTTGCTCTTGCCATTGTTGCTGTGCTTGGGCCAAGTTTAACAAACGCGATGATTGCGGTTGGGGTTTCTTCGATACCGAGCTTTGCAAGACTTACCCGGAGTGCGGCTCTGACGATAAAATCTTCTGGTTATATTGAGGCAAGCCGTTCGATTGGGAGTTCACATTCCTGGATCATTATGAGGCAATTTCTTCCCAATATTACAGGGGTTCTTGTTGTGTACACGACCCTATTTATTGGGGGAGCGATCCTGGACACAGCAGCATTAAGCTTTATCGGCCTCGGTGCGCAGCCTCCTGCACCTGAGTGGGGAACGATGCTGAGTGAGGGGAAAAATTATATATATGAAGCCTGGTGGCTTGCCACATTTCCCGGAATTGCCATTACGGTCGTTGTTTTTGTCATTAATGATTTTGGTGACGTCCTCCGGGATATCTTTGATCCTAAATCAGTGAATTAGTTTTTTACGTGTTTTTTTTAGAGAGGGAGAAACGATATGCCATCTATTTTAAAGGTGAAAGGACTTTCTACCACGTTCTCAGGCAAACATGGAGATACGACCGTAGTGGACGGTGTTGATTTTGAGCTGGGAAAGGGAGAAATTTTAGGAATCGTGGGTGAATCCGGCTGTGGAAAGAGCGTAACCTCTTTGTCCATCCTTCAACTGTTGGGCAAAAAAGGGGAATCATCGGGTGTCATCCAGTTTAACGATATGAATCTTCTTGAACAAAGCGAGAAAGCCATGAGGGGGATTCGCGGACGTGATATTTCCATGATTTTTCAAGACCCTATGTCTTCCCTTAATCCCATTCTCACGATCGGTAAACAGATCGGGGAAATGATTGAAATCCACGAAGAGGCAAGTGGAGCTGAACGGAAGTTAAAGGTAATCGGGTTATTAAAAAAAGTGGGAATTCCCCGTGCGGAGGAAATTTACCGGGAATATCCCCATCGGTTATCTGGAGGGATGAAACAAAGGGTGATGATTGCGATGGCAATTGCCTGTAATCCTGCTGTCTTAATTGCTGATGAACCAACGACTGCATTGGATGTAACGATTCAGGCACAGGTATTGGATTTGCTGAAAGGACTGCAGAAGGAACTCAATATGTCCATTATCCTTATTACCCATGACCTTGGTGTTGTGGCTGAGATGTGTGACCGTGTGGTGGTTATGTATGCCGGGCAAGTGGTTGAGACAGCGGATACGAGAACATTACTGCGTTCTCCCAAGCATCCTTATGCAAAGGGGCTGGTGCATTCCGCTTCCTTGGTTTCCAATGAAAATAAACGCCTTAACTCCATACCGGGACAGGTCCCGCTGCCTGGACAATTTTCAAGCGGTTGCCGCTTTGCGGACCGATGTGAATATGTATTGGACGTTTGCAGGAGGTCACAGCCTTCTTTATCCAAGCTGGACAAGAACACGACTTGCAGGTGCTGGCTGTACGGAAGCAAGGAGGCTGTTCAATGAAAACCAAGCTTCTGGAAGTAAAAGACCTTGAGAAGAGATTCAAATTAAAAAAAGCGGTTTTTGCTCCGCCTTCGTTTGTTCATGCCATAAATGGAGTCAATCTGGTCCTTCATGAGGGGGAGACGCTTGGCATTGTGGGAGAGTCGGGCTGTGGTAAATCCACAACAGGACGATGCCTGCTGCGCCTTATTGAGCCGTCACATGGTGAAGTGATCTTTGAAGGGAAAGACATTACTCACTTCACGAAAAGCGAGCTTAAAGCTTTCCGGAAACAGGTGCAGATGGTGTTTCAGGACCCCATGGATTCCATGAATCCGAAAATGACCATTGGCGAAATCATGGCTGAGCCGCTTATTTCGCATAAAATACCAAAGGCCCAATGGCAGGAGCTGCTGACCTCTACCATTAAACTTGTCGGACTGAACGAGGACCATCTTTCACGATATCCCCATGAATTTTCAGGTGGCCAGAAGCAGCGAATCGGGATTGCAAGAGCCATTATATTAAGGCCAAAGGTGATTGTGGCAGATGAGCCGGTCTCCGCCCTGGACGTTTCTGTTCAATCGCAGATTATCAATTTGCTTCAGGATCTGCAGGAAGAACTTGACCTGTCGTATGTCTTTATCTCGCATGATCTGGGAGTCGTTGAGCATATTGCTCACCGGGTTGCGGTGATGTATTTGGGAGAGGTCGTGGAATTAGCAGACAGTGAAGAACTATTCAGGGATCCGCTTCATCCATATACGAAAGCACTCATTTCTTCCATTCCCAGAAAAGACCCTGATGAACGGAAGGAAAGAATCATACTGAAGGGAGAAATTCCTTCTCCATCCAGCCCGCCTGCAGGCTGTAAGTTTCATCCCCGCTGTGAATTTGCAGCAGAAATTTGTAAAACAAAAAGGCCGGCCCTTAAGCAAGTTTATGGCCGGGAAGTCGCATGTCATCTTTATTAGTTTCTTGGAAGCTGGCTGGAGCCGCATAGTCAATCGCTAAGCGGCTCTTTTTCATGACTTCAAGAAGTGATTACTTTTTTCATGACAGCAGACACTTTGTTATATGACATTCCTTCCATAAAATTTGTAGTGCAAGGCATCTTAGCATCTTACGATAGGAACAGATAAATACTAATTTTATGGAATAGGATGATTCATCATGCCTAAAAAGATCATACTTTTAGTTTCGTTATTAGCCGTTATCCTGCTTATTACATCGGTGACTCCTGCCTATGCATCACGTGAGAGACCCGTGTTTCATGAAGGGAACATCGGAAAGTTTGCAGAGCAGTATTTTTCAGACACCGAAAGGAAAAAGAACGGTGTGACCGGTGCGGTATTTACATTTGTTCATGGGAACAACGTGATTTACAACAAAGGATTTGGATATGCCGACGTGCCAGGGCAAGAACCGGTGGATCCGATTCAGACATCCTTCCGCATTGGATCGGTAAGCAAACTTTTCCTCGGAACAGTCGCGATGCAGCTCGCAGAGGAAGGGAAAGTGGATTTAGATAAGGATATTAATCAGTATTTATCGTCCTTTCAGATTCCACAAACGTACAGGCAGCCGATCACTTTGCACCATCTGCTAACCCATTCTGCAGGCTTTGATGATGATTTAAATGGGTTTGCAGAAGCATCATACAAAAATCGCCAGAAGCTGGGATCCTATGTTAAGAATGAAGTGCCAGACCGGGTTTATCCCCCTGGAAAAGTCATCTCATACAGCAATTACGGAATATCGTTAGCAGCTTATGTTCTTCAGGAAGCTGCGGACAACCCGTATGCAGATTTGATGCAAAGGAAAGTTCTTCGTCCTTTAGGCATGAAAACCAGCAGACCCTATTTAACTTCAGACCGGATTCCGCATTTGGCAAAGGAGTACGCCTTGAAGGGCGGGCAGTATAAACCGCTTCCGCTTTATGACAACAATGTTTTTCCGGCTGCGAGCATCACATCAACCGGCCAGGATATGGCTCGATTTATGCTTGCCCATAAACGAAGTGCGCAACATAAAAGTAACGTGCTCTTTAAGCGTTCAAATGAACAAATGTATAAAACACAGCTTACGGCCCATGAAAAAATTCCGGGATACACCTACACCTTTCATGAGAAGCTCCAGGACGGCCAGCGGTTTCTTGAGCATAACGGAGACATGGCAGCCACACACAGTTATTTAATGATCAGCCCGGAACACGATTTTGCTTTCTTTTATTCGTATACGAGTATAGGTAAACCGCTGCCGATTGAACAAGATTTCTATGAAACGTTCTTTCCGGTTCAGCAATCGGAAGAGCTCCATACCACGGTATCCAAAAAGGCGCTTGAGCGATATGAAGGAGCTTATCTTTATAACCGATATGCGAGAAAGGAATTCACGAAGTTTCAGCTGCTGCTGGCCCCTCCGCTTAAGGTAAAAGCGACGGAGGAGGGATTGCTATTCACAATGGGAGGCAAAGAGGAATTATTCCGGCCTCATCATGGAAAGCTGTTTAAAAGCGATCACAATGACTATGTACTGATGGATGAATACCAAAAAGGAGACGTTGAAGCTGTAACGTATCTGGGCGGCCGTTTTGAAAAGGTGCCATGGTATTTTGTCTCTTATGGCCATCATGCTTGGGTGATATATACCGCTGCTGGAACCATCCTGCTTTACTTCCTGTATTTCCTGGCAAAGCAAATCGTAAGGTTATTCAAACGCACACACCAAAGCAATTCCCTTTTGGACCATACGGCTTTTGCCATGACGATGTCCTTTGTTTTATTCCTGAGTGGTTTTCTGTATGCTGCGGGCTCTGTTGATACGCTGTGGGAGCTCACGTTTTCAGTTCCGCTCATTCTAAAAATCGCTATGCTCATGCCATTGCTTGCGTTCGTATTTACCGGGATACTCATTTACTTGCTTATAAAATGCTGGAACAGTCACGGTATGCACCTGATACAAAAAGCGGTCTATAGTTTGCTCGTCATCTCCAGCATTGTTCTTTTGTTTATTTTAAATGACTTTAACCTTGCAGGATTACGTTATTAGCAGCCAGGAAAGGAGGAAGCACTATTGATTCGCTTTATGAAGCTGGAATTGAGAAAACACAAAATCGGTGGTTTAATGACAGGCTTGCTGGTGATTAACCTTTTAATCGCAGGAGGGTTGACAGGGCTCGCTTATGGCGTGAAATTGACGCAAGGCGTTCACATCTTCTCCAGTTATTCCTTGATGGTTTTGGCATCGCTGGCCTTGATACGACCGGTGGCGCTCATCTTTTCAGCCCTTTTTCTATCCAGGATCGTTATTGAAGAATTCAAGAATAAAACCATCGCTCTTATGTTTTTGTATCCTTATTCCAGGAAGCAGGTTTTGGTTTATAAGGCACTTATGGTATTTCTTTTTACTGTTTTGGTTGTTTTGGGCTCCACTTTGTTTTTCTTGATGGCCATATTGTCACTCAATCCGTTCTTTCATGTGATCGAAGGTTCGATGCGCTGGTCGGATCTGCTTGGTCCATCTCTATATCTTGTAATGGATGCGGTCTTGCTTGGGCTTTCATCTTTAATCCCGATGTATGTGGGATTATTGAAATTTTCTGCTCCTGCTCTGTTTGCATCAGAAATCATTTTACTTTTAATGCTTTCCTCATCGATCAGTGCTAATCCAATATCCTATAGTGCCGTAGGTCTGGCTGGGGTGCTTGCTGTTGTTTTATCTGTCCGAAGAGTTAATAATCTTGATTTTTAATGAGTGTTTTTCAGAACAGTTCCACAGATTACCGATAGTAAGAGGGGAGAAAAAATGCCAGCGATAATCAATACACCATTTGCAATCGGAGAAGTCACTTTAAATAATCGTTTAATGATGGCTCCTATGCAGCAAAATGGAGGAACGATAGATGCGTATGCTACAAACCATCATATTAAGCATTATAAAACCAGAGCGGGAGGAATTGGCTTAATCATTGTAGAATCGACCGCGGTTTCACCCAATGGCCGGCTTTATAAAGATGATATCGGTATTTATAGCGACAGACATATTGAGCCTCTTGCAAGAGTTGTGGACGCTGTTCATTTCGAAGAAACACCTATTTTCATACAGTTGTCACATGGGGGAAGAAAGTCGTGGCCGGAAGTGACTGAACATTTACTTGCCCCCAGTGCGATAAAATTTGATGATCATTACGGTACACCCAATGAAATGAGTGCACTGGATATAAAAAATGCAGTAGAAGAATACCGTCTCGCTGCAAGAAGGAGTGTGCAAGCAGGATTTGACGGGATTGAAATTCATGCGGCTCATGGATACTTGCTTCATCAATTTCTTTCTCCCATTTCCAATCAGCGTACAGACGAATATGGCGGATCTTTGGAGAACCGCAGTAGATTGGTGAAAGAGGTTTTGAGTACAGTCAGAGATGAGGTCGGAACACATTATCCCGTCCAAATCAGGGTCTCTGCTTCGGACTTCTTAAGTGGTGGCCTCACGCCTAATGAAGTGGCACAAATCCTTAAAGGGCTGGAAGCTTTTCTCGATGCCGTCCATGTTTCAGCAGGAGGCATTTTGCCGATTCAGCCAAAAAGTATTTATTCCGGATATCAGGTTCCGTATGCAGCTGTAATCAAGCAGGAGCTTGAGGTTCCTGTCATCGCCGTAGGCAATATTCATAATGCAGACATGATGAATCAAATCATTGAAGACAATTTGGCTGATTTTATCGCAATCGGCCGTCCATTGCTGGAGGATGCTAAGTTTGCGGAAAAAATTTTGGTTAACAGTTAATACAAATGTATTCAAAGTCTGCTTTAATTAAGGAGTGTATGTTGAAATACAAGGGAGAGATTTTTTTGGATTTACAGGATATTTTGAAATTGGATTTTGCTTATCTTTCTACCTTTTCAAAGCGGAAGGATACAGATTGGGGAGCTTTATTCTGCAATGAAAACCAGCCCAACTATTACGATGCCAATCATGCTCATCTTAGTGACAGGTGTTCTGATCCGAAGCGTATAGTGGATGAAGTCGTATCTTACTATGAAAATAAAAACATTGTTCCCCGCTTTTATATTTATAAAATCGAGGAGCAGCAAGACTTATTGAGGGAACTGAACGATAGAAAATTCCGTTATGAAGAAATGATCAGCACCGTACAGTTATGGAATGGGAAGCCGGTGGCCAAAGATCGGGATAAGAGGATTACGGTTGAAGTGGTAACAGCAGAAACCTATCAGGAGGCTTTAACGATTGAGGCAGGTATTCCGGAGTTTGGCGGTATGGAAACGGTGGAGAAGATCTTTGAGGAACAATTCAGCCATCCTGCGTTCACCCATTATTTGCTGCGGTATGACGGTATTCCTTGTTCTGCCGCTTGCCTGTTCGCGGATGGTGACCAGGCGCGAATTGAAAGTGTTGCGACATTGAAAGAGTTTCGAGGAAAAGGCCTGATTGGTGAAATCATTCGATTTATTCAGGAAGAGACACTTGAAAGAGGAATCCGCCAGCTTTGGATCTTCCCTATTAACGAAATGGTTGAAAAGGTGTATCAGAAGTACGATTTCGAAACCGTTGCGCAAGTTAAAACCATACACTCCTTCTTGCGTGGAAAAAGTATTAAGGAAATTCATGAAGGAAAATGAAAGACAAGGGACCGTTCAAATCGTCAGGGTAGACTGACTGTCTGAACGGTCATTTTTCGTATGATAACGGTTTGAAAAGAAAATACTATACTGATCGTTCCGGGATTGGAGGTGTTTTTATGAAAAATCAGGGTTCCCCGCCATTTAATCAAGAAGATTTCTTCACCGCACTTTCGGCAAGGCTGGGTCATCCGCCTGATTTGATTAAACACACCTTTCTTCTTGGAGAAAAGCTGTGGGCTACCTGTATTTTTTTACATACATTGATCGATGTGAAGCGTATAGAAACCTTTGTGTTCGAACATCTGATGACAGAGCAGAAAGCAGAAAAATCGAGGCAGCATGGGATGTCTTATTTTCAGAAGGAAATCCCGATGTCTGATATCACCTTTGAACAAAGCTATAAAGATTGTGCGGATTATCTTCTGTTGGGCAATTGTTTATTATTTATCAATGGTGAAGCGGGTTTTCTGGTGATTGAGGCAGAGGATATTCCGGAAAGAAGCATTGCTGAACCACAGACAGAACCTTCCGTTCGTGGTCCCAAGGACGGGTTTACGGAAAATGTAATGACGAATCTATCCCTGGTTCGAAGCCGTCTCCGGACGCAAGAATTCCGGGTGGTTAAATCCTATATAGGAAGTAAAAGTAAGACAAAGCTTCTTTTATGCTACTTAAATGATACGGCCAACATGAAGGTGGTGAAAGAGCTTCAAGATAAGCTTGAGAAGATTAAGATTGACAGCCTTCTGGACAGTGCCTACATAGAAGAATTGATCACAGACAAGCCGTTTAATCCCTTTCCTGTTTTTCTGAATACGGAACGGCCGGATGTTGCCGTATCCCATTTAACAGAGGGAAGAGTTGTATTGCTTACAGAAGGCACACCGGTGTGTATCATCGCACCCGTCACTTTTTTTCAGTTTTTCAATGCGGTTGAGGATTATTACCAAAAGGCTGTTATTTCATCGCTGATGCGCATGCTTCGTATACTCGCATTCATGCTGGCGGTGTTCATTCCCTCTCTCTATATTGCGATTACTACGTATCATCAGGCGATTCTTCCGACAAACTTGCTGATCAGCTTGTCTGCACAAAGAGAAGGTGTGCCTTTTCCAGCATTTGTGGAAGCGATGTTAATGATGATTGTTTTTGAAATTATACGTGAGGCGGGAATCAGGATGCCCCGCGTGGCCGGGCAGGCAATATCCATTGTGGGGGCCCTTGTTTTGGGACAGGCCGCTGTGGAAGCCGGGCTGGTCTCACCGGCTATGGTCATTGTGGTTTCGCTGACCGCGATTTCTAACTTTGTTTCCCCATCGTACAGCTTTAGCAGTGTCCAGCGCTTATTGCAATACGGATATATGTGCCTGGGGGCGTTCATGGGTTTGTTCGGGATTTTGTGCGGAGTGCTTTATACGTTGCTTTATCTTGTTTCTCTGGAGTCATTTGGCACCCCCTATTTTGCGCCGGTAACGCCCCTGTCCTTTAAGGATTTGAAAGATACCGTTATCCGGGTGCCATGGCCATGGCTGAAAAAGCTTCCCAGCATGAATCATCTGCAGAGGAAAAGGAGGTAACGGTTGAAGATGAGACATACCAAGCTCTTGCTCATTTTGATGCTGTCATTTTCTTTGCTGACAGGCTGCTGGGATAAAGTTGAAATCAACCAATTGGCCATTGTGACAATGGTGGGAATGGATTATGACCATGCTTCCAACCGTTATACCGCATTTTATCAGGTGATTAATCCTAAAGGGCTGGCGAGTAATAAAGGGGGAACGGCTGCACCACTCTATACCTATCACATTAAAAGAAAAGATATTGCTTCTACCCATCTGGAGGCCTTTGATATCCTCCCAAGAGTTTTGTTTCCGGATCATATTCAAGGGATCATGGTTTCCCAAAGGCTGGCTGAAAAAGGGCTGAAGGATTTTATTAACTTTATTGAACGGCAGCCCAATCGCAGGTCCAATATTCCAGTGCTGGTCACTTCTGATTCTTTAGAGCAGGCCATGAAAACCTATACTCCCCTTGAAAGTATTCCGGGAGTAGATCTTCGTTCGCTGATTAAGATGCAGTCAAAGCAATCGGGAAAAGTGTCGGAAAAGAATCAGGTATTGGACCTGTCGGAAAGCATGGAGACGGGAAGCCTCGTTTTCCTGCCAATGATCCGTCTTATACCGGGTGGAAATCTCCGTGGTAATATGGAAGGCCTTAACGACATTGATGCGAATCAAGGGAATTTCCGGCTGGACGGCACCGTCCTCATGAAGTACGGAAAAATGGTGGGTATGCTTAATGGAAAAGACTCGGCTTTGCTTCACTTTGCAAAAGGTCAAAGCACAGAATTTTTTAAAGCGGTTCACTATGATGAGAATAAAAAAGTCGTCCTGAAAAGTATGATCAAGCCAAGGATTCATAAAGAATTAGTTATGGAAGAAAACAAACCGGTTATGAAGCTGAGAGTGAATGCAGCTCTTCAAATCTATGACAGCAATGCCAATGTGGTTCTTACCCAAAGCACATTAAAAAAAATGCAAAAAGCCTTTGATCGTGAAGTCCAGCAAAACCTCGATGAGCTCGTGGACAAAAGTAAAAGAAAAGGCTGGGACCTGTTTGATATTCAGGGACAATTGAAGATGAAAAGAGAAGACAACTGGAAAAAAGGCGGATACTGGAGAAAAGTCCAGGTCCGCACAGAAGTGAATTCTGCCATTCGTAATGTAGGTAATCTTACAAATCCGTATAAAGGTGGATAACGATGGAGCAAGCAATACTTTCAAGGTGGCAATTTTTTTTATTAACCTTCAATGTGACCTTTGGCACGGCCTTTTTTATCCGTCCCGGGGGACTGATCGCCATAGGCAAACAAGATGCATGGGTGCTGCCATTAATCGGAGGGGTGGCGGGGCTTTTGATGGCGCTCCTCTGGTTAGGGCTTGCTTCTCTTTATCCCCAAAAGAACATCATTGAAATTTGCAGGGAGTCAGCCGGAAAAGCAGGGATATTCTTTGCCTTGCTATATATCTGGTACTTTATCGAAATCGCAAGCTGGGTAACGCGCAATCTGGGGGATTTTATGCAGGTTGTACTGATGCCAAAAACACCGAAATCAGTGTTTCACATGATGTTCCTGTTGGTCGCTGCGTATGCAGTTATAAAGGGGATCAATGCTATCTCAAGGTTGAGCGAATTTCTGAGTCCCATCATGTACAGTGTGTTCCTGTTCGTCGGCGTTGTTCTTATTCGTGATTGGGATACGGACAAAGTAAAACCCATTCTGGATACGGAGATTTGGCAATCATTTTGGAACTCAAATTCCATCATCGGTTTTCCTTTTGTGGAGCCAATCTTGCTGTTAATGTTATTTTCCTATGCGCCGAACAAAGGGGGCAAAAGGATATTCTTGTTAGGAATAGGATTGACTGCACTCGCATTAAGCCTTGTGGTATTCATTACGGTTGGCACCATCGGTATTACCCGTGCTTCACATCTTATCTATCCTATTTTCACCATGATCCAAGAAGTCCAGTTGGCCTCGTTTATTGAACATATGGAAGCGACCATCATTATCATCTGGCTGTTTTCCATTTTTATTAAGCTTGCGATCGCCTTGTATTGTGCAACTATAGCCATCTGCCACCTTTCCGGCATCCCAAACCGAACGGGCATTGTCATCCCTCTCAGCATTCTCGTAGCGGGCCTGGCCCTGACCATACATACGAATGTCATTGAAACGATGGATTGGGATAAGAACTACTCGTTTTGGTATCACATTGTATTTGGTATCTATATCCCGGCTTTTCTTCTTCTGATCACATTTGTAAAAAGACGCTTTAAAAAGAATAATGGACTCCCTCATGGTAAGTTAGGCGGTGGCATAAGAAATGAAAAATAAAAAAGGAACAGAAGTCATTCTCTTTTTATACGCACTGGGAATCTCGGTATGGCTGAGCATTTTCCTCGGGAAACCGCTGAACCCCCATCACCTGATCGAATGGATGTTTAAACAGTTTTAACGCGACTGTAATAATGACTTTTTTAATGACAGCAGGCACTTTGTTTTATGACATAACTTTCATAAAATCTTAGTGTAAGGCCCGATGCTATTAAAACAGGAGGTCTGCCATGATCCATGGATTATTTGAAACACACATAAATGTTTCCAATGCGGAGGTTTCTGCAGAGTTTTATGAAAAGGTACTGGGTCTGCAGCGGTTATTTCATGACCCTGAAAGGAGAGCTTACTTTTATTGGGTAGGCAAACCTGGGGAAGCAATGCTTGGCATTCGTGAAAACTACCCTTCAGCAAATGTTCAACGACAGCATTTTGCTTTTCGAACGGAGGTAGATGAATTGAAACAAGCCGCAGCCTGGCTGGAGCAGCGGGGAATAGAATCCCGAAACTTTTTCGGCGGGGATTCATGTACCTTATATGTTTTCTCTTTTATGCCGGCGGTGTCCATTTATTTCAAGGATCCTGACGGGCATTCCCTGGAACTGCTTGCGATGCTCCCCGAGAAGCCCAAACCCGAGCTCGGCATCATCACTTGGGAAGAGTGGGAACGATTGAAGAAAGGATACCTAAAAGGAGAGATAAAATGAAGGTCACAAAAGAAAAAACCATTCACCAAATTACATTCTTTCCAGCTCTGTTTCCGGTAAATTGCTTTTTAGTGGAGGAAGAAGACAGCTTAACGCTGGTGGATACCGCATTGGCCAGCAGTGCTGAAGACATTATTCGTGTCATTAAAGAACTAGGGAAACCATTACACAATATCTTGTTAACACATGCCCATGGAGATCACGTTGGCTCACTGGACGCTTTGAAAGCAGAGTTCCCCGGCGTGTCTGTTGCGATTTCAAAACGGGATGCCCGTCTTTTAGCCGGAGACCGAACAATGGATGCGGGGGAACCGTCCTCACCAATCCGCGGAAGTCTGCCAAAGGGATTGAAAACAAAAGCCGATGTTCTATTGAATGATGGTGACAGGATTGGTTCCTTGTCAGCCATTTCCGTTCCGGGCCATACTCCAGGTTCCATGGCATTCTTGGATCAGCGGAACCATATTCTAATTGCAGGAGATGCCTTTCAAATCAGAGGAGGGCTGGCTGTATCCGGGCAGCTTCGCTGGTCATTTCCGTTTCCGGCGATGGCAACATGGAACAAAGCAGCCGCTCTTGATAGTGCCCGGAAGCTAAGGCAGTATCAGCCGTCTGTTTTGGCTGCGGGACATGGGAGCTTTTTGAAGAATCCTGCTGCAGCAATGGATCAAGCGATAGGCGCTGCAAAGAAAATTTAATAAAGAGGTGCTATTGATTTGAAGAAGACCTTACAGGCAGAATCTCTCCTGTTTTTAATTCTTACATTGCTGCTATATTTTTATCATTTTCATTTTAGTATCGTGTGGTTTTTCGTTTTACTCTTTGTTCCTGATTTTTCTATGCTGGGCTATTCCGTAAATCCGAGAATGGGTTCTATTACTTATAACTTTTTTCACACCTATCTGCTTCCATTGCTGCTTGGTATCGTTGGCATGATCGTAAAGATGGATGCGTTCATCATGATTGGACTGATATGGGCCGCTCACATCGCCATGGACCGGACATTAGGATATGGATTAAAGTCTGAGCATTCATTTAAAGAAACACATTTGCAATTATTGAAATAACAAAGCTGGAGAGAAAAGAAAGTGAAAATCCTTAAAGTATCATTACAAACGAAATCACTGGAAAAGGTTAAACATTTTTACTGCGATTTATTGAGGTTTCCTTTGATATCGGAAACAAAAGAGAGCGTGATCTTAAAAGCTGGAGAATCCCATCTTGCTTTTGAAAGAGTGGAAACAGAAACAGGGGAAGAACCGTATTATCACTTTGCCTTTATGATTCCATCCGATACATTCCGTGAAGCGAAAGCTTGGCTGAGAGAAAAAGGGGTTCAGTTGTTTTCTCGGGAAAACCAGGATGAATTCTCTTTTACGGACTGGAATGCGACAGCTTGTTACTTTTATGATTCAAACGGGAATTTGGTGGAGTTTATTGCTCACCATTCTCTTGATAACCCATCTGATTCTGAATTTGATCAATGTGACATTCTGCGTATTTGCGAGGTCGGTATGCCCGTTAAACAACCGTTTATCGAGTCGCGAAAAATATGTGAACCGTTTAACGTGGATACATGGAAAGGGGCCGGAGAGGGCTTCCTTCCCATTGGGAATACCCATGGGTTAATGATTTTGGTAGATCATGAAAGAAAGTGGTTCCCTGATAACCGGATGCCAGGGAGATTTCCTTTAAAAGTTTCCATACAAGGGACCGAAAATGCAGAATTAACCATTGAAGATATGTATGTTGTCACATCCGTTACTCCACGCTGACAAAGTTACTATTTTCATGACCGCGCCCACTGATTTTATATGACTTTTATTGATTATTATAAAGTTAATAAAACCTATGGAGGAACGAATGAAATGACCAAAACTTATATACGGATAGTGATTAAAACTTTGGCGAGTATAGCTTTCCTTTTTGCATTCATCATGCTGTTTACTATCCTGTTGCAAAATGCAGAACAAATCAACGGAGAAATTTATGCCACTCCCCTTGCTTTAACATTAAGTGCACTGCTGATGTACAGGCTGTTTGAAAAAAACAGCTCATGGGATTTCAGGCTAAAAGATCCTTTATGGTCCCGTAACCTGTTAATGGGAAGCCTGGTGGCGGCCTTGTTCGTAGGAATCAGTGTACTGCTTATGGTGATCGCCGGAAACATCGAAATTCAAAAGAACAATGTAAGTGGTCAAATTCTGCTCTCACAAATTGCCTTATTCTCGCTCGTTGCTGTCGGGGAGGAACTATTCTTTCGCGGGTATCTGTACGGACTTTATGAGAAAGCCTATTCGCCAAAATTTGCTGTGATCATGAGTTCCATCCTCTTTGCCGCCATTCATTTGATTAATCCGGATGCTTTCTCAAGACCGCCTGTGTTCATTGCGCTTGAAATGATTAACATCTTTATGATTGCGTTGTTGTTTGGAATCTCGCGTTATTCTTCGAACAGCTTATGGTTTCCCATCTTTCTGCACCTGTTCATTAATGTCATTCAAACGACCATCTTAGGGTTTGTGAACGGCGGGAAGCAAATGCCGTCCCTGCTGTCACTGGAGAATACAAAGAATACGCTCATTAACGGTTCGGGCTATGGCTTTGAATCCAGCCTGGCCGCTACGATTGTCCTCTTGGCCATTTTAATGATTTTTATCGTTTTTGGTCTGAGAAGAAAAGACGAACCAACGTTAGAGCTCTCTTGAATATATTGTCAGTTGGGGATGTGCCTTTGTAGCTTTTGAAAGCATTAGCTTCGCACCTGCATAGTCTCACCTGTCACGCGCGTCCCACTGGAGTCTCGCACCCATCACTCCAGGTAACTAATCAATGAAGATTATGACCAATACTGCCAAATGATAAAGGAACTGCCAGAAGTCAATTTTTATTTTTCTGGACAGTTCCTTTTTCTTTTTCTAAGAAACAATAAATGAAAACTCTTTTACTCCTTAAGGAAAACTGCTAACGTGTAAGCAAGCCGATCACCAGGCGAAAAAGGAGGATGTTTATTGGACCTGCAGACGCAAAACCGCTCTCCTCTCATTTCCCTTTATGAAAGCAAGCACAATGAAAAAGACGTTGTCCAGCTTCATCACCACCAAAACCATCAGATTCTCTACATTCTGGATGGAGAAGGGATCTGCATGCTTGGTGGGGTGGAGCATGAGCTCAAAAAGGACTGTTTTATGATCATTCCGCCCGGGGTGGAGCATTCCATCCATTCCCATTCAAAAACGAGTGTGCTTGTTCTCGATTTTGATGCAGGCAGTCTTGGGGAGGACATTCAGCAGGAGGTCATCCCTCATGTTTTTCGAAACGCGTGTGTTCTTCAGCTGAATACGTTCGACAGCAGTGATGTCCGGCAGCTTCTGCGGAAAAAGCTGTATGAACAATCCCACCGTGAGCTTTTTTGGCAAATGACACTCAAAAACTCGTTGAGCGAGATGCTTATCATCATTTCGCGCTCCTACACCCAGGAAGCGGCCGACCTTAATTCGCTGAGAGTGGAGCAGTTGAAACGGTACATCGAAACCCGGTACTTTGACATCCGGAGCGCGGAGGATTTGGCGAACCGGCTCGGCATCAGCAAACGTTATCTTCAACAAATCTTCAAGGAACACTACAGCATGACTCCTCTTCAATATTTAACCGAAGTCCGCATTGGGCGGGTTAAAAAAGAGCTGCTTGAAACAGAAAAGGATATTGTATCGATCTGTTTTGAGATGGGCTTTGAATCGTTATCTACGTTTTACCGGCTGTTTAAAAAAATGGTTGGTGTCTCTCCAAATGTTTACCGAACAACCTACAAATCAAAATGAGTTCCGAAATTGAGAATCATCTTCGCTATCTAGTAAGACAGGAAAAGCCTCCGCCTTTAAACTGACGTTAAATCAGTGAGGAGGAAAGAGCCATGACGACCCATAATGCAGGTGTAATTTTAAACGGAGTAACAGGAAGAATGGGAACACGGCAGCACTTGATCCGTTCCATTCTGGCTATTCGGGAACAAGGCGGTATACAGCTTAACAACGGTGATGTGGTCATGCCGGATCCAATATTGGTCGGACGGAATGAAAAAAAGCTGGAAGCATTAGCCGAAGCTCATTCGCTCAGCAGGTGGACAACCAATCTGTCAGAAGCGCTTCAAGACGAGTACAATGTGATTTATTTTGATTCCCAAACGACCGACCGACGGCAGGAGTCGATTAAACAGGCGATTGCTGCCGGAAAGCACATCTATTGTGAAAAGCCGACAGCCACCTCGATGGAAGGTTCTCTGCAGCTGGCGAAACAGGCAGAGGAGGCTGGTGTCAAAAACGGTGTCGTGCAGGACAAATTATTCCTTCCAGGCATCATGAAGCTCAAACGCCTGCTGGATGTTGGCTTTTTTGGAGAAATCCTTTCGGTGCGCATGGAATTTGGCTATTGGGTGTTTGAGGGGGACTGGCAAGAATGCCAGCGGCCGTCGTGGAACTATAAGAAGGAGCTTGGCGGAGGGATTATTGTGGATATGTTTCCGCACTGGCGCTATGTGCTCGATGACCTGTTTGGCGGGGTAAAGGCTGTGTCAGCGGTGGCTTCGACCCACATCAGCACCCGGGTGGATGAAGAGGGGAATACATACCAGGCCACAGCTGATGATGCGGCATACGCCACCTTTGAACTGGAAAATGGTGTGATTGCGAGCGTCAATTCTTCCTGGGCGGTACGGGTCAAGCGGGATGACCTTCTCACCATTCAAGTGGACGGAACGGAAGGAAGTGCTGTGGCCGGTCTTCGTCAGTGCAAAACACAGCACCGGATCAACACGCCAAAACCGGTATGGAATCCGGATTTGGAGAATACGATCGATTTTCAAAGCCAGTGGAGCGAGGTTCCAGATAACCAGATTTTTGACAACGCTTTCAAGGTGCAGTGGGAGATGTTTTTCAAGCATGTCTTCCAGGATGATCCCTTTCCATGGGATTTGCTTGAGGGAGCAAAAGGAACACAACTGGCCGATCTCGGGCTGCAGTCGGCCAAAGAACGCCGCTGGCTTGATGTGCCGGAATTGACCACAGCAGGGAGGGTGAAGGATGAGCACTATTTATCTTCCCGCACCTGATGGTACAGTGTTTCCCTATCAGCTTGAAAACAAGGAACCACTGCCAAAGCCTGGGGCCAACGCGTTTCATTCAAGAACGGCATATGCCGCCGCACATGTGGTGGCCAATCCGTTCTCACAGGGCAAAGGGGATGTCATCGACTGGGAGAGTACATTAAATTACCGCCGCCATTTATGGTCGCTCGGCTTGTCGGTGGCAGAAGCAATGGACACCGCGCAGCGCGGCATGGGATTGCGATGGGAGGACGCAAAGGAACTCATTTCCCGCTCTGTAAAAGAGGCCAAAGCGGTTGGCGGAGGGATTGCCTGCGGCGCCGGGACCGATCATCTTCGAGATAATGAACATTATTCACTACAAGCCATTTGTGAAGCCTATGAGGAACAGGCAACACATATTGAGCAGGCCGGGAGTAAGGTGATCCTCATGGCAAGCCGCGCGCTTGCTGCCTCTGCCCGCTCACCGGAAGACTATGACGATGTGTACGGTAGAATTTTGAACCAGACCGAACAGCCGGTCATCCTCCACTGGCTTGGTGACATGTTTGATCCGATGCTTGCCGGCTACTGGGGATCAGACGACCTGGATGAAGCGATGGAAAATTGTCTGGCCATCATACGAAAATATGAAAACAAAATCGACGGGATCAAGATTTCATTGCTGGATGACCAAAAGGAAATCAAAATGCGCCGGCTGCTGCCGGCTGGCGTGAAAATGTACACAGGTGACGATTTCAATTATCCGTCACTGATTGAAGGAGACGAAGCGGGCTACAGCCATGCACTGCTGGGCATTTTTGACGGGATCGCGTCTGTCGCCTCTTCCGCTCTTGGCGATCTGGACAGCGGAAACCTGGCGGACTACCGCAAGAAGATGGATGCCACCGTACCCCTTTCCCGTCATATTTTCCAGACGCCGACCTACTGCTACAAAACGGGCATCGTGTTTCTGGCGTATCTCAATGGACATCAGCCTCACTTCCGGATGGTAGAGGGTGCGGAGAGCGCGCGTTCCATCCTGCACCTATCGCAATTGTTTCAGCTCGCTGACCAGGCGAATGTGCTGTCTGATCCGGAGCTTTCCATTGAGCGGATGAAGCCTGTACTGCAGCTTGCAGGCATTCATCAGATGGAGGCGGTCAAATGAGCGGTTCTGTGGATGTAAAAAGACTGAGCCTGAACCAGATCACCACTGAAAACTGGTCGCTGGCCGAGGCGATTGAAGGATGCCTCCGGCAAGATATTGAAACGATTTCGATATGGCGGCACAAAATCGCTGATATCGGGCTGAAGGAGAGCAGCCGGCTGATCCGGGAATCCGGCCTGAAGGTGTCCAGTGTATGCCGGGGCGGAATGTTTCCTGCCCTGTCCGCTTCAGAACGCAGCGAACGGATTGAAGATAACAAGCGGGCAATAGAAGAGGCAGCAGAGCTTGGGACAGAGGTGCTTGTGCTGGTCTGCGGGCCCTCACCTCATAAAGATCTTGCCGAAAGCCGCAAGTGGGTACAGGAGGGAATCGAGGCCATCCTGCCGTTTGCACAGCAGCATGGAGTAAAGCTTGGCATTGAACCTCTCCATCCGATGTTTGCGGCCGACCGGTCGGTGATTACCACCCTGGCTGAAGCGAACGACCTGAAAAGCAGAATCGGGTCAGATCAGGTTGGCGTGATTGTGGATGTGTTTCATGTATGGTGGGACCCCTATCTTTATGAAGAAATCAACCGTGCCAACGGCAATATTCTTGGGTTTCATGTTTCCGACTGGAAGGTGCCGATTATCGACCTGTTCATGGGGCGTTCCTTGATGGGAGAAGGAGTCATTGATATCCCGCGCATCCGGAATGCGGTGGAGCAGAACGGCTATCACGGGCCGATTGAGGTGGAGATCATGAACAAAGAATTGTGGGAGATGCCTGGCGATGATAATCTCGCCTTGATTAAAAAAGCTTTTGCTCAGCATGTATAACTCTTCAACAAATTATAGCAATATCTGTCATCAATCCCGAAAAATGAGGCAACGTGAACAAAGCAGGCAGATTGCCGGCCTTTTACCATAAAGGGAAGGAGTAGTGCATACAGGGAGGGATTTCATGAAATTGGCGTTTACCACGCTTGGATGTCCGGGCTGGAGCCTGGGGACGATGATTTCACATGCTCGTCAGTACGGTTATGAAGGAATTGACTTTCGCGGGTATCAGGGAGAAATGGAAATTTACCGGTTGCCTGAGTTTTCGACAACGCTGGAAGAAACAAAGGAAAGGTTCATGGAAGCGGAACTTGAGATTCCCTGCTTTTCCAGCTCGGTCCGCTTATTTACCGAATCAAAGGAAGAACAGAAGAAATACCTCGAAGAGCTGAAGCAGTATGCCGATTTATGTGAGTACTTCGAAACCCCCTTTATCCGGGTGTTCGGCGGTTCGATTGGGGACCATGGCAGAGGGGAAGCGGTGGACATTGCCGCTGAGAATACTGCGGAGTATTTAAAAGTGATTGAAGGGCGGCCTGTCACTCTGCTATTGGAAACACACGATGACTGGACCAGCTGCCAGGTTGCCCAGGAGCTGCTCAGCAGGGTGGATTCTTCTCAACTGGAGGTTTTGTGGGACGTTCACCATCCGTACCGGACGCTTGGAGAGGAACCGGAGCAGACATGGAATGTGCTCGGGAAGCACATCCGATACACCCACTGGAAGGATTCCTATGTTAAAGAAGATCACAAGAGAGGCTATCAGCTGTGTCTGCTTGGAGATGGAGATCTTCCGCTTTACCGGATGTACCGCCTGCTGAAGGATGAAGGCTATCAAGGGTACTTTACGCTGGAATGGGAGAAGGTCTGGTGCCCTGAGATTGAAGAGCCGGAAATAGCGTTTAAGCAATATGCTCATTTTATGAAAAAGTTGGAACAGCAGGTCTCCTCTGGTCCGACCATGAAATTCTGACACCGGGAGGAAGCTATGATCAATTTTGCGATTGCAGGGTGCGGAAGGGTGGCAGCCGTTCATGCGGAGGCGATCCAACAGGCGCAAGGAGCCCGGCTTCTTGCGGTTTGTGATACGAACGAAGAACGCCTTTATCCCTTTGCACAAAAATATGGAGCGGAATCTGCCATTACTGATTTCTCCGCCATGATCAATGATCCCGCGATTGATGTGGTTAATATATGCACACCAAACGCCCTCCACGCGGAAATGGCGATCCAGGCGATGGAAAAGGGCAAGCACGTCATGATCGAAAAACCGATGGCATTATCCGTTCATGATGCAGACCGGATCATGGAGACAGCTGAAAAATACCAGGTTAAAGCAACCGTCGTCCACCAAAACCGGTTCAATGAAGCGGTCCAGACGACAAAAAAAGCACTGGAGCAAGGCAAGTTCGGAAAAATGGCATACGGAACAGCGAATATCCGCTGGCGCCGGGGCCAGGAGTATTATGACCAGGACTCCTGGCGCGGAACGACAGCCATGAAGGACGGCGTGTTGATGAATCAGTGCATCCATACGATCGACCTGCTGATTTGGCTGATGGGACCGGTCAAAAGCGTAATGGGCAAAACGGCAACCCGGACAGTGGATATTGAAATGGAGGATGTGGGCACGGCACTTCTGGAGTTCCAGGACGGATCCATAGGCATGGTAGAAGGAACAGGAGCTATTTACCCCGCAGACCTCGGAGCCAGCCTGAATCTTTTCGGAGAAACCGGCACCGTATGCATTGGCGGTAACGCCGCAAACCAAATTGAAAAGTGGCGGTTCTCCACCTCATTTGCTGAGGAGGAATACAAGATGGTCTCCAGCCAAAAAAACCTGCCCGACTCAGTTTACGGCGAAGGCCACAAGACCATCATCGCCGACTTCATCCGGGCCATCCAGACAAATACCGAACCCTACGTCTCACTACAAGACGGCCGAGCCGCCATCCAAGTCATCCTGGCGATCTACCAATCTTCCAAAACAGGAAAAGCCATCGAACTAGGAGCACCGCAGGACACTAACTCACTTCTATCAGGCTGACAAAGGATTGATTTTAACAAAGTCTTGCTTAGACAGGGAGCTTCATTGCTAGGTTGATTGGAGTGAAAGGGCGAGACTCCTTAGGGATTAGCGGGACAGGTGAGACTGTGAGGCGCTTGCGCCGGTCAGGCTCACCGCCCGCCCCTAGGAAAGCGAGCCCCTGGAACGCAAATCAACTACTCTCATAGAGGCTACGAAGCCAAAACAAAAAACCACAAGGAGGCATTCACATGGAACACGTAAGACTTGGAGTCATCGGAGCAGGAAACATGGGAGGAGCACACGCGCGCTATCTCCTGAACGGAGAAATCAACGGAGCTGTCCTTACCGCCGTCCTCGACTCAAGCGTAGAACGAGCAGAGGCACTAAAAAAAGAAATCGACAGCAGCGTCCAGGTATTCACCGACGAAGACTCATTCTTCGAGTCGGGTCTTATCGATGCTGTGCTCATCGCAGCACCGCACTATTATCATTCGCCGCTCGCCATCAAAGCATTTGGCCATGGCCTGCATGTGCTCTGCGAAAAGCCGGCAGGCGTGTACACCAAGCAGGTTCGCGAAATGAACGAAGCCGCTGAGAGAAGCGGAAAAATATTTTCCATGATGTACAACCAGCGCACCAACCCGCTGTACCAGAAGCTCCGCAACCTCATTCATACCGGTGAGCTTGGGGAAATCCGCCGGGTGAACTGGCTGATCACCAACTGGTACCGGTCGCAAAGCTATTACGATTCAGGCGGCTGGAGAGCCACATGGGAAGGTGAAGGCGGCGGTGTACTGATCAACCAGTGTCCGCACCAGCTCGATCTGTGGCAATGGATGACAGGCATGATGCCCAAGCGCATGCGCGCGTTTTGCTATTTTGGCAAGCACAGGGAGATTGAGGTGGAGGACGATGTCACTGCCTTTGCGGAGTATGACAATGGCGCGACGGCGGTTTTTATTACGACAACCGGGGAAGCACCGGGAACGAACCGGCTGGAGATTGCCGGCAGCCGGGGAAAGGTGGTCGTTGAGGACGGGAAGCTGGATTTCTGGAGGCTGCGAGTATCGGAGCCAGAGTTTAACCGTGAATACAAAGGCGGCTTTGGAGCACCGGAATGCTGGAAGGTCGAGGTGCCGATCGAAGGCAAGGAAACGGCGCACCGCGGCATCACCCAGAATTTTGTGGATGCCATCCTGAAGGGAACGCCGCTCATTGCACCGGGGATCGAGGGCATCAAGGGGCTTGAGCTGT
This sequence comes from Fictibacillus fluitans, assembly GCF_030418125.1. Classification (GTDB taxonomy): domain Bacteria; phylum Bacillota; class Bacilli; order Bacillales; family Fictibacillaceae; genus Fictibacillus_C; species Fictibacillus_C fluitans. The sequence goes on from NZ_JAUHTR010000002.1 coordinate 194,378, forward strand.
CCAATGCCATGCATCTTTCCACGTGGCTGGATGACTGGGTGGAGTTTCCGGTGGACGAGGAGCTCTATCTGAAGCATCTGCAAGAAAAAGCGGCACAATCCAACGTGAAAAAAGATAAAAACAGCGTTGTGCTGGATGTTGGCGGAACGTACTGATAAAGGAGCGGACACATGAGCAAACAAGACGGCATGAACTATGCCCCAAAAGGAAAACCAAACCGTGTGGTGGCAGAAGGTGACTTTGCCATTGCCGCTGTTGCCCTTGATCATGGACACATTTACGGCATGTGCAATGGACTGGCAGAAGCGGGTGCCACCCTTAAATGGGTGTATGATCCCGACCAGTCAAAAGTTGACCAATTCAAGAAAGCTTTTCCGGAGGTCAGGATCGCTTCCTCCGAGGAAGAAGTTCTGAATGATCCGGACGTAAAAATGGTGGCCGGTGCTGCCATCCCTTCCAAGCGCTGTGAACTGGGTCTTCGAGTGATGGGCCATGGAAAGGACTATTTTACGGATAAAACACCGTTTACCACATTGGAGCAGCTGGAACAGGCGAAGAAAAAGGCTGCTGAAACGAGACAGAAGTACATGGTGTATTACAGCGAGCGGCTGCATGTGGAATCGGCTGTATTTGCCGGACAGCTCATTGATGAGGGAGCCATCGGCAGGGTGATACAGGTGACAGGCTTTGGTCCTCACCGCCTGTCAGCGCCATCAAGGCCCGACTGGTTTTTCAAAAAGGAAACGTATGGCGGAATCCTTTGTGATATCGGCAGCCATCAGATCGAGCAGTTCCTTTTTTATACAAAGTCAAAGGATGCCAGGGTGCTCTCGAGCAAGGTCGGAAACTATGCAAGCAAGGATTATCCAGAGCTTGAGGATTACGGGGACGCCACACTTCTCAGTGAAAATGGGGCGACCCAATACTTCCGGGTCGACTGGCTGACACCGGACGGATTGGGCACATGGGGAGACGGAAGAACGTTCATTCTCGGAACGGAAGGCTATATTGAAATTCGCAAATATATCAATGTGGCCAGTGAAGACAGCGGGGATCATCTGTATCTGGTAAATGGCGAAGGCGAACAGCACTTTCACCTCACTGGCAAAGTCGGTTATCCGTTTTTCGGCGAGCTGATCCTCGACTGCCTGAACCGGACGGAAAAAGCGATGACCCAGGAGCATGCCTTTAAAGCGGCAGAGTTGTGCCTGGTTGCCCAGGAGAACGCAATCAGGGTGGAATAGAAAAAATTAAAAGACAGGCGGGCTGATATCATGAAGTTTTCTGTGTTTACCGTAATGGCACCGGACGCAACACCTGAGCAGTTATTGGGCTATCTGAAGGAATACGGATACGAGGGAGTGGAATGGCGGTTTAAAGAAACGCCACAGGAACTCAAAAAGGAAGAGCCGAGCTTTTGGGGCAATAACCTGTGCACCATTGCCCCGGATATCACGGATGAAGAGCTTGCGCATTTATCGTCTGTAACAAAGGAAAAAGGCATTGAAGTCACAAGTGTAACGCCTTACCTGTCCTGTGGTGATCTGGCGGCAACGGAAAATGTGCTGCGGGTCGCCCAGTCACTCGGTGCATCAACAGTACGACTTGGTGTTCCCCGGTATGACCGGAGCAGAAATTACAATGATTTGTTTAAGGAAGCAGTGAGCTACTTAAAAGAGGCTGAGGAGATGTGCAGGCAATACGGCGTAAAGGGACTTGTGGAGACGCATCACCAGACGATTGCCCCGAGCGCCGGGCTTGCCCATCGGTTGGTCTCATCCTTTAACCCTGACCATATCGGCGTCCTGTATGATCCGGGCAACATGGTGCATGAGGGATTTGAAAATTACCGGATGGGCATAGAGCTTCTCGGCCCTTACCTCGCACACGTTCATGCGAAAAACGCCGTCTGGAAGCAAAGCGGACAGGCGGCTGACGGAAGTGTTCAGTGGAAAGCGGAATGGGCCTTGCTGGAAAAAGGAATCGTGGACTGGAAGCAGGTGATTCAGGACTTAAAAGCGGTTGGCTATGATGGATATATTGGCATTGAAGACTTCAGCCAGGCGCTGTCGACGCACGACTCCCTGAAGCATCATGTTCAGTCCTTGAAAAAACTGCTGAATGAAACACTGGCTGTATAAAGGAGGAGAAGGAATGAAGCTTGGCTGTTGTACGACCATTGATAACTCCGCCATCGCCAAAAATGCCGGTTTTGATTTTCTGGAATGTACGGTGGTATCCCTCGTTCCGGAAAATGATGACGAATTTCCCGCAATCCTGGAACGCTACCAGGATTGCGGGCTTCCGGTGGAGGCCTGCAACATCTTTTTGCCGGGATCACTTAAAGTTACCGGTGAACACGTGAACATTTCATCGGTTGAACGATATGTCGAAAAAGCGCTTCTTCGTGTGAAGCAAATCGGTGCCGATACCATCGTTTTTGGAAGCGGAGGCGCACGGTCCCTGCCGGAGGGGTTTTCAAGGGAAAAGGGTCAGGAGCAGATTGTTCAGTTTCTTGGTCTGGTGGCCAATTACAGTGATTCTCTCGGCATTACGATTGTCATTGAGCCGCTGAACCAAAAGGAAAGCAATATCATTAACTCGGTTCCCGAAGCCGTGGAGATAGCCAAAAGGGTAAATCGTCCTTCCATCAAGGTGTTGGCTGATTTTTATCATATGGATGAAGAAAATGAGCCGCTTGAGCACCTGGTATCTGAAAAAGACTATATCCGACATATCCATGTGGCCGATTCAGGAAGGAGGGCGCCCGGCACGGGAACGTATCCTTATGACCGGTTTGTCTCCTGCCTGAGCGGGGCGGGATACAACGGCCGCATCTCCATCGAATGCCAGTGGCAGGACTTTGAAGCGGAAGCTGCTGCGGCAAGGCAGTTTCTATCATCGGTTCTTTACTCGGGGAAAGTGTAGTCAGGTTTGCCTTTCGTTTTAAATCGTAAAGGGGGAGAAAAAATTGGAGGAAGAATTTTTTGTTTCTGAATATCGGATGTCCAAAGAGATCAAGAAAGAGGACTATGATTTTCATTCCCATGATACGTACGAAGTATATTTCTTTCACAGCGGCCGGTGCAAGTACATGATCGGCGATGAAATCCATCATCTGCAGGAAAACGACATTATCATTATGGACGGTTTGACGCTGCACCGGCCTTATCCTGAAGAAGATCAGCCTTATATCCGGAGTGTCATTCAGTTTTCCGGAGAATGGCTGAAACCGGTGCTTGCCAATTTAAAGGTGCCGGAGCTTCTCAACCCTTTTTATATGCTGAACAATTGCCTGTTCCGCGGGGTGGATCAGGCTATGCTCGCTGAAATTGAAGAGCTGATCAAGAAAATAGCACAGGTTGGTTTTTCAACAGGGTACAAGCAGGAGGACAAGTTTGAAAACCGGCTGAAGGAAGGGGAAGTGACGACACTTCTCGTTCAGCTGCTGTTTAAAATCTATGAATTAAGCAAGCTGAGGATCGTCAAAATTCCCTCCGTCAAGTCGGAAAAACGCATGCACGTCGACCGCATCATCCGCTGGGTGGAAGACAACCGTGAAAAAAACATTAAACTGGATGATATCGCCAAAAGCCTGAATATCAGTAAATATTACATGTCCAGAATCTTCAAGTGCGTGACAGGCTTCACCATCATGGAATACCTGATGAGCTGCCGCATCAAAAGAGCCAAATACTTGCTCGAAATGCATCCTGAAATGTCGATTTTGGAGGTGGCATTGGAGTCTGGATTTGAAAATTCCTCGCATTTCAGCCGCTTTTTCCGCAAACAAGTCAAAATAACACCCACCGCCTACCGCAATGAGCGCACCATAAGTGAAGCACTGGATCAAATCGGAAACTACTAGAACGAAAATAGAGCAACATCAGACAAATTTTTCAAGAAAAAGGACCATCCTGCAACCTTTAAATTATCCGAAAATTAGTAAAATTAAAACAGATAAATGAAAGCGTTTTATATTTACCCTGCCACTTGAAAGGAGGCTGTCATGGCTAACAACAGCATTGAGCTGAACGTAAAAATGGAAGTGGAGAAGGTGCAAAGCAAACGGAAGGACTGGGGGCTGAAATGGTATGTGTTCCTCATTCCGAGCTTTCTGGGAATCCTGCTGTTCATGGTCTACCCTGTGTTTGAATCTCTGCGTCTCAGCTTCTATCAATCCAATGGAACGGTCGAGAATTATATCGGACTCGCAAACTTTAAATCTGTCTTAACCTCGAACTCGTTCTGGAACTCAGTATGGAACACCTTTTATATCGGCATCTTCCAAATCATGATTACGATCCCGCTCGGTTTTATCTTTGCATCACTCATTAACTCTACCAAGCGGGGACAGAACTTTTTCAAGGTACTCTATTTCCTGCCCAATGTGACATCCATCGTTGCCGCTGCCATGATTTTTGCTTTCGTGCTTCATCCGGAAATGGGGATCGTCAACTACGTCCTTCACGCCATCGGTCTTCCGACTCCAGGCTGGCTTTCTGATCCGTCGACCTCAAAGTGGGCGGTTATCATTCTTGCGGTCTGGCACTGGATTGGTTTTGTCATCATCATCTGTCTTGCCAATCTCCAGGCGATTCCGAGTGAAATGTACGAAGCCGCACGAATCGACGGGGCAAGCGGGCTGCAGCAATGGTTTTTCATCACCATTCCCAATATGGCAGGAACCTTCGCCTTTTTACTGATTACCGGATGGATTGGAGCACTGCAGCGTTTTAATGAAGTCTATGTGCTGGGCGGACCGAACGGCAGTCCTGCAAGGTCGATTCAAACGATGGGAGCATTTATTTACGAACGGGGCTTTACAGGGTTCGAGTTCGGAATCGCTTCGGCCGCAACCTATATCATGTTCATTTTGATACTGGTCTTCACGTTTATCAACCTGAAATTTTCCAAAATGAAAATATAAGTGAACGGGGGTTGTGTTGTATGAAAGCTGGATCTTCCTATAAAAAGAGAGAACAGATTGCTGGAGGCTTCAAGTTCGCTATTTTGCTGCTGTTTGGTTTGCTGCTTATTACGCCTTTCGTCTGGATGGTGAGCGTGGGATTTGACCGTACTGCCAATGTCACGATGCCCTTTCCGCCCAAATTAATACCGAAGAGCCCATCTTCATTTAACTTTGGCATCGTATTTGAAAACGGAAGCCTGCTTAAGGCTTACCTGAACTCCGGGATCGTAACCGTAAGTTCTGTGTTTATCGGGGTATCGGCATCACTGCTCGCAGGATACGCCTTTTCCAAAGGACGGTTCAAAGGAAAAAAGGTGCTGTTTGTGGTGGTGCTTTGCACGCTCATGATCCCCATGGAGCCGCGCCTGATTCCGTTGTACAAGCTGTTTAATTCGGTGCACCTGCTTAATACGTTCTGGCCGCTCGTTCTGCCGTCTTTGATCAGCGGCATGCTGATCTTTCTCTGCAAGCAGTTCTTTGACCAGCTGCCTGACACACTGAGGGAGGCTTCGCAAATTGACGGAGCAGGGGAATTTACAACCTTCTTCCGCATTTATCTTCCGCTTGCCGGGCCGATAGTTGCAACGATGATCATTTTGGCCTTTATCTGGAGCTGGAACGATTTCATGTGGCCGCTCGTTGTATTGAACAGCAAAGAGCTGCAGACGGTTCCTCTTTATCTCGCCAGCTTCTCCCTCGAGAATGGGACAAGCCTTGGCGGATTAACGATGGCATTGGCGACCATGAGTGTCCTGCCGATCGTTATTTTGTACCTGTTTTTGCAAAAATACATTATTCAAAGCATTGCGCTCAGCGGAGTAAAAGGAGAGTAGGACCCATTTTAAAGGAGGCGAAAAAATGAAACACATTCGGAAAGGGATTTCGTTATCGCTCATTTTAATGCTGGCTGTCATGATTATGCTGACCGGCTGTTCAAGCTCGGACACCTCAGGAAAAGCGGACGGAAAGTGGGCAGGAAAAAAGATCAAGGTGCAGATGATCGGGGACTTTAAGGACAAAACGGCTACCGACCCGATTACAGGGAAAAAAGTGAAGGGCATTGACGTCTTAAAAGAGGAATTTGAAAAACAGCATCCGGGTGCAAGCGTTGATTTTATCCTGATGCCCTGGGAAGGATACACGGAAAAAACACAGGCGATGATTACCTCCAATGAAGCCGATGTGTACCAGATGCCTGGGCTTGCCGATTTTGCGCCGCAGGGTGTACTGGAACCTCTTCAGCCGTACATCGATAAAGACAAGGAAATGGATCTGGACAAGTTTATCGACAGTCAGGTTGATGGCTGGAAGGTGCTTGGCAAGGACGACGACAAGCTGCAAATCTACGGCCTTCCGTTTTTGGGAGACGCGCGTTTTATCGCATATGACAAAAAGCTGTTTGACGACTGGGGTGTTGACTATCTCTCTGACCATCCGACCATGAAGGAGGTTGCGGAGAAAGCAAAGAAAATGACCGGGAAAAACCCGAAAACCGGAAAGCAGAACTATGGCATCTGGTTCCGCGGTGATTGGTCCTCCGCGTTCACCTTGATCGATCTGGCTGAAGGACAAAACGGCAAATGGGGAGAAGGCTTTGCCTGGAAAGACGTGAAGTTCAATTTTAATTCCCCTGAGATGAAAAAAGGGCTGGACTGGCTGCTCGACATGAAGAATTATGCGCCAAAGGGCCTTGTCAGCAACCAGGGTTCAGAAAAATGGCTCACCAAGGATAACAACGTTGCCATCATGATGAACCAGGGACCTGGCGACACCATCAAACCGACATATGCCCAGGGGCTTGAGGACCGCATTGGCATCGCACAAGAGTTTAAAAACAAGGACGGAAAAGGCGGATTGTTTGCGGGAAGCCCGCTGGCGATTGCCAAGAGCAGTAAAAATAAAGACCTGGCCTGGGAATGGATTAAATTTGCGACAGATGAATTTGCCCAAAAGTATATTTTTGAAGAGGTTGGTGCCATTCCAGCCATTAAAGCCGCAAAAACCTGGAAGAGCACAAAGGAAATGCCTTTGATGCAGCCAGTGTTTGAAGCGATGAGAAGTCCAGTGACACCGCGATACCCATGGGGTTCCTCACAGCCGCGCTTTACCTTGACGTCAGAGATAGAAGCTGCCTTAACGGGTAAGCGCACGGCACAGCAGGCGCTGGATAAAGCGCAGCGGGAAAGCACCGCCTGGGTCGAAAATAGAAAGTAAGTTGAAGGAGGAGGAGAAATCCTCCTTTCTTTGCATAGGAGGGAAGTTTGATGGATGGAACGGCCTTTGGCGGCTTTTATATGGCCTGTGTATGGTTTGCACGGTTCGCGTTTTTAAATGTTCTGTGGCTTCTTTTCAGTCTGGCGGGATTGGTGATCGGCGGTATTTTCCCGGCAACCGCTGCGTTGTTTGCAGTTGAGCGTTCATGGATTCGAAAAGAGGAAAGTCCTTCACTTATCCGGCAGTTCTGGAGAGAGTACCGGGCTCAGTTTGTAAAAGCGAACATGCTGGGGTATCTTATGGTGCTGTTCGGAGGGCTATTGTGGGTGAATGTAAAACTGATGTTCCCGCTCGATTATTTAGTAATTGGTGTGCTGAAGGTTTTACTGCTTGGTTTGTTCTTTTTATTTGTCATCGTACTGCTGTATCTTTTTCCGGTGATGGTTCATTTTAAAGGCGGAATCCTGGATTGTGTGAAGAATGCGCTGTTTGTCGGGCTGTCATCACCGCTGATGACGGTGATGAGCGGGCTGGGTATCCTGGTGGTAACGTATAGTTGCTACAAGATTCCTGGGCTTTCTGTCTTCTTTTATGTGAGTGGTGCAGGCTTTCTTTCAATGTGGTTTTCTCATTGCGCATTCCTCAGGCTGGAAGGGAAGGCAAAAGCGGGTGGACTGGATGGATGATTCCACGCGCTCATTTTGGCTGGTCACGATGCTTACCCTGGCCAGAACTCCGCTTGAAGTACTCGCTAAAAGAGAGCTGAAAGCAAAAATGAAGGTGGAAATGAAGGAAGGTGCAGACCGAGAGTCGTATGTTTATCTGGAAACACTGTCTCGTCTGCTTGTCGGCATGGCACCGTGGCTTGAAGGAAAATCAGAGGGCAGTGAAGAACATCTTCGAAAGCATTATGGTGAGCTGGCCCGTCAGGCGATTGATGCTGGAACAGACCCGGCATCCCCCGATTATATGAACTATTCAGAGGGCTTCCAGCCGATTGTTGACACCGCATTTTTGGCTCAGGCAATTCTTCGGGCACCGACCGAGCTGTGGGAAAAGCTGGACGGGCATGTGAAGAGGAATGTGATCACCGCTTTAAAAGCGACCCGTTCACGAAAGCCCGTCTTCTCCAATTGGCTTTTGTTTTCTGCCGTGATTGAAGCCGCTTTGCAGCGGATGGGTGAAAGCGACTGGGATCCTATGCGGATTGACTATGCCATCAAGCAGATGGAGCAATGGTATGCGGGGGATGGCGTCTACAGTGACGGTCCCCATTTTCGTTTTGATTACTATAACAGCTTTGTTATTCAGCCGATGCTGCTCGAGGTGCTGGAGGCAGTTGGCTCTCATTATGAGGACTGGCAGGTAAGAGTGGAGACGGTGAAGGATAGGTCGCGGCGCTATGCGGAAATTCTTGAACGTTTAATCTCTCCGGAGGGCACGTTTCCGCCCGTTGGCCGGTCACTTGCCTACCGCTGCGGTGTTTTTCATACACTGGCGCAGCACGCATGGCGAGAAGATCTGCCGGAGAGTGTATCATCCGCCCAGGTTCGGTGCGGGTTGACCGCCGTTTTGAAAAAGTGCCTGCATTCACCCGGAACGTATAGTGATGACGGTTGGCTAACGGTTGGGTTTTGCGGTCATCAGCCCGGCATTGGTGAACACTACATCACCAATGGCAGCGTCTATCTGTGTTCACTGGTCTTCTTGCCGCTGGGATTGCCGGAATCGGCTTCCTTTTGGCGGGATCAGGATGAAAATTGGACCTCAAAAAAGGCATGGTCAGGAATGGACTTTCCGAGAGATCATGCGTTGAAAAGTTAAGTGGAAAAAGGAGTGCAAACGGTATGAAAGGCTTATTTATCATGGATGAAGCCCCTTTTGATTGGGTGTATCCATCAGATATACGCGAACAAATTCAAGCACTGGTTGATGGAGATCTTCCTTTTTTGACCAGGGATCAGGTTATGGATAACCTGTCATTGCTCAAGGATGTTGAAGTTGTTTTTTCGGGATGGGGAGGGCCAACGCTTGACGAAGAATTCTTGGAGGCAGCGCCCCGTCTGGATGCCGTTTTTTATGCTGCTGGAACCGTAAAAACTATTGCCACTCCGGCTTCATGGAGAAGAAACGTCCGGATCGTCAATGCGGCGGATGCAAATGCCGTACCGGTCACGGAATTTACACTGTCACAGATTCTGTTTTCCTTAAAAAACGGCTGGCGCTATGTGCGGAGCATTCAGCAGGAACGCGCTTATCCCGAGAAATCCATATCCGCAGGAGCTGGGGCGTATGGTAGCACAGTGGGAATTATTTCATTGAGTAAAATCGGCCGCCGGGTATGTGAGCTGCTGGAGCCGTTTGATGTAAAGGTGATTGCCTATGATCCCTATGTAAGCGAAGAGGCTGCCCGAAGTTTAGGTGTGGAGCTGTGTTCACTTGAAGAGGTTTTTCAGCGGGCAGACGTTGTTTCCCTGCACACGCCGCTGTTGGATGAAACACGGGGGATGATTACCGGAGAGCATCTCTCCCTGTTAAAGCCAAACGCCAGTTTTATTAACACTGCGCGCGGGGCCATCGTGCGGGAGGATGAAATGATAGAGGTGCTGGCGTATCGCGACGACATCACTGCGATCCTGGATGTGACGTATCCCGAGCCGCCTCTCCCTGGCTCGCCTCTATTTACTCTCCCAAATGTGGTGCTGACGCCGCACATTGCAGGCAGCAAAGGAGCGGAGTGTGCACGGATGGGACAAAGCATGCTTGAGGAGTTTCAGCGGTATTTGAAGAACGAGCCGCTGAAGGGCGAGGTACTGGAGAAGGATATGGGGATTATGGCGTAGGTTTTCAATCCCCGGCTATCGTCTCCTTGATTTGCTATGCAAAAAACATCGATCCAAAAATGCAGCGGCAAGGATTCCTGAGGTATACCTCACCAAATCAACCGGCAGAAATCCTTTGCCCAAGATTAGTGCCCCTACCACTGTATCCCGAATCTGATTGATCCCGTCAGCCTGATAGAGCTGTGAAAATTCTATAGCAAAGCTGAACAAAATACTAAGCATCATGGCTGTAAGCAGGCTTTTCCGTACCAATAGAAACCGAAATCCAAAGTACACCATGGCTGCCCAAAGAGCGTCTCCTGCATTTTCAGCAATGATTGCTGGAAGTGAGGAGCCGTATGCTCTTGAGGCAAGGCCAAGCATAATTGTCATTACCATTAGCAAAAGATAAAAGGCACGTTTCAATTCATTCACTCTTTCATACTAGATTAAAACTCTCTCAGATAATCTAACCTATTTTAGGCATATGTCTCAACAAATTATAACAAGAAGTGCCGGTGAGCTTTCTCAAAATGCTCATCGGTTTTTTTGTGGCTTTTTGCCCACATGAAGTGGGTAAAAAGTAGTGATAATTTTCTGAGTATTGTGTTGACGTAATGAATTTACTCAGGTAGAATAAACTCAAAATCTACAGGAAAACGTTTTCCTGTTCTTGCAGGGGGTGTAACTGGTTAGAATTTCAATTAAAGAAGTGGCACAAAAAGCAGGTGTTTCTGTAACAACCGTGTCACGGGTGATCAACAATAGTAAACCTGTAAGCAGCGAACTCAGAGAGAGAGTTGAGAGAGTAATAAAAGAAACCGGCTTTGCGCCGAGCGAAGTAGCCAGGGGACTGGTACACAGAAAAACCAAATTAATAGGCTTGATGATCCCAAAGGTCGCCAACACCTTTTTCTCCCAGTTAATTGAGGGAGCAGAGCAGGTGGCCAAAGCCAATGGATTTAACATTCTGCTTACCGTATCCCACATGGATATGGAAAAAGAAGTAGACTACCTTTCTATTTTTAAAGACCGTCAATTGGATGGAATTATCTTCTCAGTCAGTCAATTCACAAATCTCCACCGCCAATTTTTTAATGAGTTCGAAATACCAACAGTATTTCTCGGACAGCAAATCAAAGAAACTCCTTATCCTTATATTCTCATTGATAACTTTAAAGCCAGCTATGAAGCAACCAAATACCTGATTAATAAAGGCCATGAAAAGATTGGTATTTTAAAAGGGCCCGATTATGATATTTCAACCGGTTACGAACGTTACAGGGGATATCAGCAAGCATTGCAGGACGCGGGACTTGCCGTCCATGATGATTGGGTATTCTCGGATTTTCATGATATCAATAACGGTTACCGTGGCATGAAAACCATTATGGAACAAGACGAACTTCCCACCGCCATGTTTGCCTGCTCTGACGTGATGGCGGTTGGCGCGATCAATTATTTGCAGGATCATGGATTCCGGATTCCGCAGGATATGTCCATTATTGGGTTTGATGATGCGGAGCTGTCAACGATGTTCCGGCCCAAGCTGACCACCATCCGGCAAGACTCCTTTGAAATGGGAGCTGAGGCCATGCGCTGCTTAATTGAACAGATTGTAGAAAAGAAAACGGAGAAAAAGGAAATCATTTTTCCTCACCAGTTGATTGAGCGGGAAAGCACTGCGGAGACTACCAATTATTTAAGGAGATGAGCCATGGAAACGACGGTTATGGACCACCCCTTATTGCACCGGCTGTTTACACGATACCAGATGCTGAAGAGCTGTGAAGATTCCATTATTCAAGCTTACGAAATTCTTGAAAGCGCTTATCGTGCGGGAGGAAAAGTGCTCGTTTGCGGAAATGGGGGGAGCGCATCAGACAGCGATCATATCGTGGGTGAATTGATGAAGGGCTTTTACAGCAAACGGTCATTATCCAATCAGACAAAGAGTGATTTTCATACGATGTTTGGCAAGGAAGGGCAATGGCTGGCAGATAACCTGCAAGGAGCGTTGCCGGCAATCTCTCTGGTCAGTCAATCCGGCTTGATGACGGCCTTCTGCAACGATGTGGATCCCTGTATGATGTTTGCTCAGCAGGTATACGGCTACGGCCGAAAAGAGGACGTACTGATTGGATTAAGCACGTCGGGCAACTCAAAAAATGTTATTGCGGCCGTTAAAGTGGCCAAGGTGCTTGGCATGAAGACCATCGGGTTTACAGGTGAGGACGGCGGAGAAATGAAGGATTTATGCGATGCTGCCATTTGTGTTCCGGAAAGGCGGACAGCAGATATTCAAGAGCTGCACCTCCCAATCTATCATACGCTTTGCCTCATGCTTGAGGAGAAGTGGTTTGTATGAAAAAGGTGCTGGCAGGCATTGATATTGGCGGAACCAAACTTGCTGTCTCTCTTGCGTTCTGTACCGGGGAGCTGACGATTTTAGAAAAGATAAGCACCGATACACCGTCTTCCCCAAAGGAAGCTGTTACTTTTTTTATCCAATCGATTTTTCAGTTAATGAAAAAATATCATGTGAAGGAAGTCGATTCGATTGGGATCAGCTGCGGCGGTCCATTGGATTCCAAAAATGGAATCATCCTTTCGCCCCCTAATCTGCCCAATTGGGACCGGATCGATCTGTTTACTCCTTTACAGGAAGCTTTTGGCTCACCGGTTGCTCTCCAAAATGACGCGAATGCATGTGCACTCGCAGAGTGGCAATGGGGTGCCGGAAGAGGTGTGGGCAACATGATTTTTCTAACCTTTGGCACGGGAATGGGAGCCGGATTGATTTTAAATAACCAGCTTTATTCCGGAACCAATGATATGGCTGGAGAAGCAGGTCATATCCGTTTGGAGGAAGACGGGCCGGAGGGCTATGGCAAAAGGGGATCCTTTGAAGGCTTTTGCAGCGGTGGCGGTATTGCCCGGTTTGCTCAGGAGGTTGTGCTTGGCGAGCTGGAAAAAGGGAGAATTCCAGCCTTTTGCAAGGACAAGGACCACATCCCGTTGATTACCGCTAAAACAGTTGCGCTTGCTGCCCATGAGGGTGACTCAACCGCACAATGGATTTATGAGCAGGTAGGCAGAAAGCTTGGCAGGGGAATTGCTCTCCTGGTTGATATCCTCAATCCCGAGCGCATCGTAATCGGCAGTATCTATTCGAGGCAGCAGCAGCTGTTGGAACCGATGGTAATGGAGGAATTGAAAAAGGAATCACTTCCGCAGGCATTAAAGGTTTGTGAAATTGTTCCTGCTGAACTGGGTGAGCAAATTGGAGATTATGCCAGCCTTTCCGTCGCGCTTCAGCATTTGAAGGTTCAGCCTGATATGAAAGCGTATACAAAAACGTTCGTCAATAGAAAGGGGAAAATGGGTTATGAAGTTGATTAAAAAGGCAGGTTTAACAATTGCAACGGTTTCCTTAGGATTATCAGTTCTGTCGGGGTGCAGTGATTCAGCCGGTTCGGACAGCGGAAAAAAAGTGATTACCGTCGCGTACCCCAACTGGTGGCAGAAGTGGCTTCAGGATCTGGAAAAGGATTATGAAAAAGAAAATCCAAAGGTGGATATTAAGCTCCAGCCGTTAACGGCCAATGAGGGCGGAATCAGCTCTAAAATGGCCATGATGATGAAATCAAAAAAGACAGCTCCTGATGTCGTGCTCGAAGATACATTTATGATTGATGCGGATGCAAAGGCAGGATATTTGGAACCGCTCGATCAAAAGCTTCAAAAGTGGGGAGACTGGGACAAATTCGTTGATACAACGAAAAAAGGGATCACCGCTTCGGATGGAAAAATGTATGGCGTTCCATTCAGCACCGATGTTCAGGGATTATGGTATAACAAAAAACTATTGAAAAAAGCAGGGGTGACCTTGCCGTATGAACCAAAAGACTGGCAAGAGGTCATGAAGACCGCTCAAGCCGTGAAAAAATCCAGCTCGAATGTGATTCCGTTATTTTTGTACGCGAGCAAAGCGACAGGAGAGTCAACGAGCATGCGTACCTTCCAGGTTTTGCACAGCGGAACTGGAGCAGAATTGTACGACTATGACAGCAAAAAGTGGACGGTCAATCAGAAAGCGGTAGAAGATTCATTAGGCTTTGTTCAGCAAGTATTTGACAAAAAGCTCGGTGAAAGCATGAGCCAGGCGGCAGACGGACAAGCAGCCCAGACACTGGCCAACGGCTTAATGCCGGATGATAAGGTAGCGATGGTGATGGACGGCAACTGGGTTACGGCAAGCTGGAGGGAAGGCGGCAGCAAGCCATGGCCAAAAGCTCTCGATACATGGGCCTTTACCGCATTCCCAACGCAAAAAGGCCAGGATCCGAAAACAACATCCATGTCCGGGGGCTGGGCGATGTCCGTTCCTAAAAACAGCGACGAAAAAGACCTGGCATGGAAGTTTATCCAGATGAGCACGGATAAAGAGCATCAGTTGAATTATACAAAACAAACAGGAGATATGACGGTGCGCAGCGATGTTCAGCAGGAAAAGGATTATTTGAACCAGCCGCTCGGCGTTTATAAAGAAGCCGGTGAAATGCTGAAAAAGACCAATTTCCGCCCTGCAGTAGACGGCTATCCTTCCGTATCCACGCTCATCCAGGAAACAGTGGAAAGTGTGGCATCCGGCAAGAAAACACCGAAACAAGCCACGGCCGATTATATTAACGGGCTCAAACGACTGGTGAAAGAGAAGAATATCGAGGTTCAATAGCCATAAAAAGGGAGAATGAAATCCTGAAGGGATTTCATTCTCTATTCACAAAGGGTGATGGAAATGGACACAACCGCAGAAACATCGATGAAGCAAAAGTGGAATACCCAGGGAAAGAAAAAGTCTTCAAACAAAAGAAAATGGCTTCAAGCCCTTATTTTTTTATTGCCATCCTTGCTTTTACTCGGCATCTTTTTTGCCGGTCCGATCATAATGACCTTTTATTTTGCCTTTACCGACATGTCATTGACCGGTGCCTCAGCACAAAATATCCAGTATGTCGGCTTTCAAAACTTCACCAATATGTTTCAGGATCCTTCGTTTAAAACCTCCTTTATGAAAACGATGGTTTTCCTCCTGATGTCAGCCATATTGGGTCAGCAGGTGCTTGGCTTTATCCTGGCGATGCTGATGAGAGAAAAGAACGCGACCGTCAGACGGATTACAGGAACTGCCGTAATTGCCGGGTGGGTAACGCCGGAGATTATCTGTGCGTTTGCTTTTGTTACCTTTTTTAGTGATAACGGTACGCTTAACCATTTACTTAACATTTTTAATTTCGGTCCTGTTTCCTGGTTATACACATTTCCAATGGCTGCCGTTGTTATTGCTAACATATGGCACGGAACCGCCTATTCCATGATGATGTTTCAGGCGGCGCTTGACGGGGTGCCAAAGGAAATCCATGAAGCTGCCATGGTCGATGGAGCCGGAAGATGGCAGAGATTGTGGCGCATCACGATCCCTTCGATCAAAAATACGATTTCAACCAATCTGGTCGTCATCACGCTCGGAACGCTGGGGGTCTTTTCCCTCATCTATACCATGACAGGCGGAGGGCCGGCGAATTCCACCTCCACCATGCCAGTGTTTATGTATAAGCAGGCCTTTGTGAACTATCAGCTCGGTTATGGTACAGCCATCTCATTAATTCTATTGCTGATCGGCATCACGTTCAGTCTGCTGTACATTAAATTCCTGAAAACCGATCAAGAATAGGAGGCGAATCCATATGAAAAAAATGGGCTATCGGCGAACCAAAAATATACTCCCTTACTTCTCTTTATTATTTATTGCGGCCATGTTTATTCTCCCGCTCCTGTGGGTGATCGTGGCTTCGTTCGATTCACAGGCACAACAGTCATTGAAGCTTCCGGACTCGTTTACATTGTCAAATTACTCGTCCGTTCTTTCTGATCCTGCTAACCAGAGAGCGTTTATGATCGGTCTCTTGCTTTCAGGCTGCCAGACGCTGATCGTTGTGTTTTGCTCTGCTTTAGCGGCATATCCATTATCACGATTTAAGTTGAAAGGAAAACAGAAGCTGATGCTGGTCATTCTCTTTTTGACGTCGCTTCCGATCACCGCTGTTATGGTTCCTGTGTATCAATTGTTCCTCATGATCAATCTGCAGGATTCAATCATTGGAACGATGCTGTTTTTGTCTGCTTCTTCCCTTCCTTATGGGATTTGGATGATGAAAAACTTTATGGACAATGTGCCTGTTGAACTTGAAGAATCCGCGTGGATTGACGGCGCGTCTTTGTTCACAAGTTTGCGGCGTGTAGTGGCACCGCTTATGGTTCCTGGACTATTTACGGTGTGTATTTTTACCTTCATCGGAAGCTGGGGCAATTTCTTTGTTCCGTTTATTCTGCTGCAGTCACCGGATAAGCTTCCGGCTTCGGTCACGATCTTTCAGTTCTTCGGACAATTCGGCACGGTTCAATATGGCCAGCTTGCCGCGTATTCCATGCTGTACATGATTCCGACCTTTGTACTCTATGGCATTGCCCAACGGTATATGTCCCAGGGATTCGTGTTAAGCGGCGCCGCAAAAGGCTAAGGAGGCTACTTTATGAAAAAGTTGCACATGATTGGAAATGCCCACCTGGATCCGGTATGGCTTTGGCAGTGGCAGGAGGGCTTTCAGGAAACAAAAGCGACCTTCCGTTCCGCGCTGGACCGGTTAAATGAATACGATGATTTTATTTTCACTTCCAGCTCGGCACAGTTTTATGAATGGATTGAGGAGAATCATCCTGAAATGTTTAAGGAGATTCAGGAGCGCGTAAAAGAAGGCCGATGGGTGCTGTGCGGGGGCTGGTGGATCCAGCCGGACTGCAACATTCCCGGCGGAGAATCCTTTGTACGGCAAGGACTGCTCGGCCAGCGGTACTTTTCCGAAAAGTTCGGGGTTACTGCCAAGGTCGGCTATAACGTGGACAGCTTCGGCCATCATGGCATGCTGCCGCAGATTCTGAAAAAGTCCGGAATGGATGCCTATGTTTTTATGAGACCAGGGCCTGATGAAAAAGGTCTTCCGGGGCGGCTGTTTGTCTGGGAATCCAATGACGGTTCAAGAGTTACAGCTTACCGGATTCCTTTTGAGTACTGTACGTTCGGCAATATGTCTTCCCATATCGAGCTTTGCAAACCGGAGCTTACGTATGCAAAAGATGAGGGCATGTGCTTTTATGGCGTAGGTAATCACGGAGGCGGCCCAACAAAGGAAAATATTGAAGAGATCCGGTCACTGAAGCAAAGCGACCAGGAAACAGAAATCATCTTCAGTGATCCGAATCAATATTTTGAACAGATTAAAGGGAAAGAACATCTTCTTCCCGTGGTCCACGATGATCTGCAGCACCATGCGAGCGGCTGTTACTCCGTCCATTCGGAGGTTAAAAAGAAAAACCGTGACGCGGAAAACCGCCTCCTTGTGGCTGAGAAGTTTTCAAGCATCGCCTCGGTTATGACGCATCAGCCTTATCCGGCGGATTATAATCGTGCATGGAAAAACATCCTGTTTAACCAGTTTCATGACATTTTGGCAGGCACAAGCATTCAGTCAGCTTATGAGGACGCCAATGAAATGTACGGAGAAGCGCTGAGCATTTCTTCACGGGGATTGAATCATGCGCTGCAGGCCATCTCCTGGGACATTCAGATCGACGAAGAGGAAGGCATGAAACCGGTTGTCGCTTTCAACCCCCATGCGTGGGAAGTAACCACAGCTGTTGAAGTGGAATGGGGCATTTTTGGCAATTATGGATCCATTGCCGATGTTCATGTTGTGGATGCCGACGGGAATGAGGTGCCCCACCAGTTTATCAAGCCGCATGCCAAAGTACCGGGACGAAAACGCATTGCGTTTATGGCAAAGCTGCCGGCACTGGGCTATGCCCTTTATAAAATCCGGCCTGGCAGCAGTGAAACTATCCCGGCAGATGTAACGGGTCGGCCCAATACAATCGAAAGCGACCGCTATCATATTACCTTTGACAAGGAGACGGGCGGTCTGAACATTTATGACAAAGAGCACGAGCTGCAGGTTTTTGAAGGTCCTGCCGCATTGCCGGCCATTATAGACGATCATTCCGATACATGGGGGCATGGCAAGCTTCATTTTAACCAGCAGGGTGAATCTGCGAAATTGCTTCATATCAAGGTGATGGAGAAAGGTCCGGTCGTCCATGTCGTCCGGGTGACGACCCGATTCAATCAATCGACGATTACCCAGGACTTTACCCTGCATGCGCAAAGTCCACGAATCGATGTGAAAGTAAAGGTGAACTGGCAGGAGCAGCATAAAACGCTGAAGCTGCTTTTCCCTCTTAATCTGAACCACAGAACCAACACGTATGATATCCCGTTTGGCACCATTACCCGTGAGGCCAACGGGGAGGAAGAAAGCATGCAGCAATGGCTGGATGTTACGGGCACATCCAAAAGTGTGAAGAAAAGGTATGGAGTCAGTTTGATTAATGATGGTAAATACAGTGCAGATATCCTGGGAAATGTGGTTGGACTGACGGTTTTGAGAAGTCCTATTTATGCCCATCATGATCCATATGAAGTTCAGACCGATGAATCCTATACCTATATTGATCAGGGCATGCAAACATTTACGTACAGCATCCTTCCCCACACGGGCGGATGGGAGTCAGCCGGGACGATTCGTGCAGCGCATGAGGTGAACCAAAAATGCCCGACGGTGGTGGAAACCTATCATCAGGGCCGCTTACCGGCAACCCATTCCTTCTTATCGGTGGATGCGCCGAATGTGATTGTTACCGCGCTGAAAAAATCAGAGGATGGCGAAGGGATTGTCCTGCGTTTATACGAAGCCCATCAAACGGAAACCGTTGCGAGCATCCATCTTCCTGAATCGGAGCGGGAAGTTGAAGTTTCGTTCAAGCCCTGTGAAATTAAAACACTCTACATTCCACTGGATGTTACAAAGCCTGTGCTGGAGACAGATCTGACGGAATACAACGGCGCACCCCTCAGGAGTCATGATGAACTGTTACTTAGGAATTGACCTTGGAACGTCTTCGTTAAAAGTCTTATTAGTGAACAGCAGAGGGGAAGTGGTGAGTGCCTCATCAAAAGCTTATCCCATCCATACCCCGAGTCCGAACTGGATGGAACAAAACCCTTCTGACTGGATTGCTGCGCTTAAGAAAGCCATTGCCGAGATAAAAGAAAACAATCCGGTGGAGTACGGTGAATTAAAATCCATAGGAATGACAGGGCAAATGCATGGCATTGTTCCGGTGGACCAGGAAGGCGGAGTTTGTTCACCTGCCATTATTTGGAGTGATCAGAGAAATGAAGCTGAAGCTCAGCAATTAAAGGAATGGTATTCCACAGAACAGTGGGTGGATACCACCGGAAATCAGCCGAACATCAGCTTTTCTCTGGGTAAAATCATGTGGTACAAAAGGCATTATCCTGACCTGTATCAGAAAACCGATGTCTTCCTGCTGCCCAAGGATTATATCCGCATGTACCTGACCGGAAGCAGGGAAACGGACTATACCGACGGATCTGCGACATTAATGATGGATCTCTCCAAAAGAGAGTGGTCAGATGACATTTTAAGCAAGGCCGATATCGAAAAGAACAAGCTGCCTTCACTCTGTGAATCTACCAAAACGACAGGGCAGGTCACAAAAGAGGCAGCCATGGAGCTTGGCCTGGCAGAAGGGGTACCGGTTGTTTGCGGATGCGGGGATGCCCAGGCCCAGGCCATCGGAAACGGAGTGATGGAGGAATCGACCTGGCTGTGCACAATTGGAACCAGCGGGCAATTGTTTGTGACAAGCTCTGAGCTGTTCAACCAGTCAAAGGACACCATTCATACGCTCTGCCATCCGGAACAAGCGAAATGGGCGGTTATGGGTGCGACCCTTTCTGCCGGAGCCTCCTTATCCTGGCTTGCAGCACAGCAGTACAAAAACCAAATCCCGATCAAACAATTAATGGATGAAGGAAGCAATGCCAGAAAAGACAGGGGAATTCCCCTTTTTTGGCCATATCTTGCGGGGGAGAGAACACCGTATATGGATTCCGGAGCCAAAGGCGCTTTTATCGGGTTTACCGCCCAATCTACCAGGGCCGAAACGGTCAGGGGCTTGATTGAAGGTGTTGTTTATTCGTTGTACCATTCCATGGAGTATCTCAAAGGCCGGACGGGCTGCACGCCTGAGCGGCTGGTCCTGTCCGGAGGCGCCACCCTGCATCCCCTGTGGGGGCAGGTGGTGGCTGATGTTTTTGGAATTCCTGTACATGTCAAGGCCAGTAAGGGAGGCGCTGCGCTCGGTGCGGCGATGCTTGCTGCCGTTGGTGTGAAGGATTTTCCATCGTTAACAGAGGTTATGGATCATTGGGAGCTGGATAAAAGCAGCTTTGTCTTCCATCCGGATGAAAAGGAAGCACCTTATCATCAAAAGAGAATGAACCTGTACATAACAGGCTACGGACAGATGAAGGAGATCTTCAACGGCCTGCACGGAATGATGGAACCTCATGAACAGGAATCATTATCTTTATAATTGTCATCAAAAACGGTTGACCATATAATCTTGGTCAGCCGCTTTCTGTTATTTCTTAAATTGAATGGGAGAGGGATACTTACAATGGCTTCTCCTCCCTGGCCGAACGAAATCTGATGTATGTAGTAATAATGACCTTGATTTTAATCTAAATGGAATGGTAATAAATTACTACTAGGTGTTTGTTTTTCTTTTTTTTATTTTTGTAGAGCATTTATTCATTTCATATCTTTGAAGCATTAACAGTCAAATAAATTTTAATTATAAAAATTAAGTTGGTGAACAAGCGAAAGGCAAATAAATAAAACATTCTTTTAGTCGAGATGTTAGTGACTATCATTATATTTGAAAAATTAATGGGTTCTTTAGTGGAATTAACAAGGTACAAAGACTCTCTTCAGTTATCCGACTTTTTAACCTTGTCAATTGGCAGGCTTTCCTAATGCTGATTCTAATGGAACGTGATATTCGGATCAATAATAGTTATATATTACCTTATTTGTGAATAGGTTCTAGACCTAGGTAATTCTTCATGGTATTATTTGGTTTGCATGCTACTTGTGAGGGAAGGTATGAGGGATTTATATGATACCGAACGAAAATGAAAAGTACTGTTATGCGTTGAGTCATCCGCAAAAGAGGATTTGGTACAATGAACAATTGTTCCCTGAAACGGCGATTCACCATATTTGCGGTATAGGAGAAATTAGGGGGAACATCAATGTTTCCCATCTTATAAAGTCTATCCAATCCGTCATTCAAAATCATCAGGCGTTTCAATTTAATATGTCCCGGAGGCAAGAAGAACCAGTTCAGACATTATCTTTTCCAAACGTTTTTAATCTTAACTTTATGAATTTTACCATTTATTCTGACCCATTGGGTGAATATAATAAATGGCTTCAAACTCAGTTGAAGAAACCACTGCTTCTCCATGGTTTCCCATCCTATTTTTTCGAGGTTTTTAAAATTTCGGATGATCATTACGGAATATTTGCCAAGCTGCATCATTTATTTTTTGATGGATGGTCAATGCAGCTTTTGACAGAAGAGATTAGCCGTGCTTATGAAAATGTGACCCTTGATCACTTGCCGCTATATACAAACTTTATTGATCGGGAAACGAAATACCTTACATCAAAAAGGGCTGAAAAAGACCGGTTATACTGGAACCATAAGTTTAAGAACATCCCCGACCCCATATTTCACGTAAAGCCTGGAGAGTTACAGGCAAAACGAAAGTCCTATTCCATAAACAAAAATCTGACATCATCCATCCATGAATGGATTAACAACTATAATTGTTCCATTAATGATTTCTTTATGCTTTTGATTACGATATACATATACAAAGTATACGGGATGCAATCCTTTACACTTGCTGCTCCTGTCTATAATCGAACAACCTCTCACGAAAAAAAGACAATTGGTATGTTTACAAGCACCTTGCCTTTGCTCTTCACCATAGATCCCAATTACTCAGTTCTTGAAATGCTTTCGCTGGTAAAAAAGGAAATTCGCCAAACCTATCTCCATCAGAAATATCCATATGATCTGCTGATTCAAGACCTTCAGTTAAAAAAACGCGGTTATGATTCGTTATTCCAATTAGCTGTAAATTATTATCCTTTTTCACCTGTATCTCTACTATCGGACAACCCTTTTACGTTGATTGAAATGCACCCCGGGGAACAAGCGCTTCCCATGCAACTGATTATAAAAGAGTGGGAAAAAGGACAGCTTTCGATAGAAATCGATTATCAAACATCCGTATTTACTGAAGACGATGTCCAAAGTATGTTTTGCAGGTTAATAGAAACGGCTAATACGGTCATACATAACTCTGAAGAAAAAATTCGAAATATTGGGATATTAACACCCGGCGAAAAATTAAGATTGCTTTCCGAGTTCAATCAAACCAAAAGAGAATACCCGCATGATAAAACAGTCATCCATCTTTTTGAAGAACAGGTTCAAAAGGCACCTGAAAAGACAGCAATCAGTGACGGCCCTGTTCAATTATCCTATGGGGAATTATATGAACAAATGAACCGGATTTCTCATTCCCTGATCAGTTCTGGAGTTAGAAAAGGGGATAAGGTTGGGCTGCATGGGCCGCATTCGATCGATCTGGTGGCAGGAATATTGGCCATTCTAAAAATAGGTGCTGCTTATGTACCGCTTGAGCATACATATCCTGCCAAACGCTTGGCAGATATTATTTTTGATAGTGGCCTTAATCATGTATTAACCAACCAAACTCTTCCGGCAGAAGTGGACTATAAGGGAGAAGTTCTGCAGCTGCAAAAAATGGATGATGAGCCGGGACCAAATCTGTTCAATGTGGGGATGAGTTCAGAACCCGCTGAAACTGCTTATATGATTTATACGTCAGGTTCGACAGGGAAACCAAAGGGCGTAAGGGTTTCGCATAAGAATCTTACAAACTACTGTTGGTGGGCGAACAAAAAATATGTCCAAGACGAGACAGAAGTGTTTGCACTTTATTCATCTTTATCCTTTGATTTAACGCTAACCTCCTTGTTTGTTCCTTTAATTGGAGGCCATGAGATTCAAATTTACAAAGAGTCAGAGGAGGATTTTGTTTTATTCCAGATCCTTCGTGAAAATAAAGTATCTGTTTTAAAGCTTACTCCATCCCATTTATCACTGATAAAGGATTCTGGGTACGAAAATACCTCTCTTCAAACGTTGATCGTCGGTGGTGAAAATCTAAAAAGTGTAACAGCACGTACAGTGCAGAACCAATTTAATCAGGAGATTAAAATTTTCAACGAATATGGGCCAACGGAGGCTACTGTAGGCTGTATGATTCACCACTTTGATCCTGCAAAAGACACGGGTGTCTCTGTTCCAATCGGGAAACCGGCGGACAATGTTCAATTATATGTATTGGATGAACAGCAACAGCCAGTACCGGAGGGAAGCACAGGAGAACTGTATATCGCTGGTGACGGGCTTGCAAGTGGTTATTGGCGACGACCTGACATAACGGATAGCCATTTTATTCCTAATCCTTTTCAGCATGGTAAAAGGATGTACAAAACGGGAGATTTGGTTCGCTTCATGGAAAATGGTCTTCTGGAGTACATAGGCAGGAAAGACCATCAGGTCAAAATCAATGGATTCAGGATTGAACTGGAGGAAGTTGAAGCAAGACTGTTGGATGTTAAAGAAATAGATTATGTTCATGTATTGGATCGGACTCTTAAAGATGGAAGAAAGCAGCTCTGTGCCTATGTCGTTTTGAATGAGGAAATGGATACATCAGCTCTTAAAAAGATATTATCTCATTCTCTTCCTGCCTATATGATTCCCGTTCACTTCATAGCTTTAGATCAAATTCCCTTAACGACGAACGGTAAAGTAGATCGATCCAAGCTTCCTGAGCCGGTATCCCCGTTAGTTGTATCGGAGGGAATGATACAAATGTCAGAAGCCGAACAAATTTTAGTGGATGCACTCCGGGATGTATTAAGAGTAGATACTATTGAGCTCATTCATGATTTCTATGAATGGGGGGGAGACTCCATTAAGGCTATTCAGTTGTCCTCCCGTTTAAAACAACGGGGATATTCCCTTAAAACAAAAGATATTCTGGCCAATCCTCAAATTGGACAGATGGCTTCCTGTATGAAAAACAATCAGCAGCGTAACATGGATGATCAACCCGTTGAAGGCGAGGTGGGGATGTCTCCCATTCATTCATGGTTTTTTGACCAGCATTTCAGTCAGCCCGACTATTATCATCAGTCTATCTTATTGGAATTAAGCGACTGGATGGGTGATCACGACCTAGAGTCAGCATTCCAGGAATTGGTCAGGCAGCATGACAGCTTACGTATGAACGTTCGCAATAACACTGTTCTTTTCTATAATCCTATTCATTTAGAGAAAGATTTCCAATTAAATGTTTTTGATCTTTCGGCAATGGAATATGCCGAACAGATGATAGCGATTGCTGAAATGGGTAGACATCTCAAATCGGATTTTGACCTTGAGTCCGGATTACTGATAAAAGGAGCCTGCTTTGACCTGGGAACTCAGGGGAAACGATTGTTGGTTATTGTCCACCATCTTGTGATCGATGGTGTCTCGTGGCGAATACTTCTTGAAGATTTTGCACTGATTCTTTCCGGCAAACAGCATGGAAATGACAACCATCAATTAGCAAAGACGACATCTTACCGTAACTGGGTTGAAAAAGTTAACGAGTATGCACAAGAAATGCCCAGCAAGCACACTCAGCATTGGGGGTTACTTGAGGAACAATTTCTTCGGAAGACGAGGTTTGATTCGCCTCATTCCCCAGTTTTAATGAGGGATACGCTAACATCACATAAAGCAATGGGCCGGGGATTAACCAAAAAATGGCTTCTTGATGCCAATACAGCCTATCAAACGGAGTCCGTAGATCTCCTGATTGCCTCTCTCGCCATGGCCCTGCTGGATATGAGTAAGGATCGATGTATTGTAATGCAGCTCGAAGGTCATGGAAGAGAAGAGTTTAATGAAGAAATTGATATATCACGAACCGTTGGATGGTTTACAAGCATCTATCCAGTCATGTTTGAATTGCCGGATAACAGCTTGGGTGAGCAAATCAAATATATAAAAGAACAACTCCGAACGGTGCCGAACAAAGGCTTTGATTATCTTATCAATCGCTACTTGAACAATAAGAATATCGCCGCCGGAAAATGGGAACATCAAACCGTTCGTTTTAACTATCTTGGAGATTTTGAGGGCCTGGAGGTTCCTGGGCTGTTCACACTGGCCGATGAAACGATTGGATTGGATACCGGCCCAGAGAATCATTTAAATGTACAATTGGATGTTTCAGTTTGGATTTTAAAAGGGGAAGTGCATTTTTCAGTAACGTATGGATGCAGTGTATACACGGAGGAACAAATCACTGGATTACTGAATCTTTGGAGTGAAAAATTTATTCAAATTATTGAACATTGCACCAGCAAGGAAAGCACTGAATACACACCATCAGACTTTGAAACGGTGGGGCTTGATCAAGAGGAATTGGACTTTTTATTAATGGATTAGATAAAAATACTCTGGGAGAAAGAAGTGTTTCTGTGTCGATAAATGCTTATTACAACGATAAGATGGAGAATTTGGAAATGTATCAGCGTTTGATCCAATACTGGAGCATTATTTTTGAACGCCGCGAAAATATCAATGTACTGGATAACATGAATTTTAACATCAATCTTTTCCAAGAAATCTTCACAAGAAAAGAGATGGCGGAACTACATCCCATCGAACCAGGTTACACATCTCCAGACGGCTATACGGAAATGAATGAGGTAATCAGGGCCCTTGAATTAGCAAGATTGCTTAAACGTGCTCCTGAAGAGGAGAGGGAGAAGAAAGAACAGCTTGTAAGACAGGCTGGAGTAGGATGCGGAAACGGCTGTACAAACGTCATGAATGGAATCATTCATTCAATTTTAAAACACAAGCAGGAAGAAAATCGTTTAGAACAGCCGGAAGTCATTCTAATTTTGCCCAATTACACGGTTTATACAGCACAGCTGTCTAACTTACAAGGAAAAGTGACTCCACGGTACATTCATACAAAAAGGGAAAATGATTTTCTGCCAACCAGTGAGGAAATTAGGAGCGCTATTACTCCTCAGACCGCAGCAATCGTAATCACTTATCCTAACAACCCGGCCCAGTCCACGTATGAAGGCGATAATGTTCAGGAATTAAAAGAAATTGTCGCAATATGCCAGGAAAATGAAATTTTTCTAGTGGTTGATAATATCTATCAGGACCTTGTATTCCCTAAAGAACGTGGATTTACAGAAATTTTTAATCTCACAGATCGTTTGGATTACGTGGTAAAGGTATATGGATGCTCGAAAGATACACCTTTTTATTCAGGATATAGAACAGGCTATTGGTTTGGGGATCCGCGTCTTTCAGAGAAGTATAAGTACATGATTTCCTCCTCGGAAAACAGCTTGAGCACTCCATCATTGGTTTACTTTGCTCTTAATTTGTATTTTAAATATCTATTACTCATTAACAAAGAACCAAAGCTTGAGGATATGAAGTTCTTTTCAGAAGGACTCTTTGGCTGGAGTCAGCTTATAAATGAGAATGATTTATTCGAAAAAATAATGGAGTTGGATTTATTTTCTAAATATAAAACCCGTATTCAGGCATCCAATCAAATTCAAGAGGAAGCACTGCGTAAAGTTACGGAATTTGTCTCACAGTCTCATGTATTTTCAGATTATATGAATCAACAAATCGGTAATGTCTTTTTTATTAAACTGAATCCGGAGCTTCATCAAAACAACGACGATGAATTTTTTAAGAAGTTGTTCCACGAAGCGAAATGCGGAGTGCTTCCTGGTAATGTCTTTGGCATTCCCCGATGTGATAATGAAACCTGGTTCCGCATTACTTTAATTCATGACCATGTTGATAATATCATTCGAAATTTGAGGAAAATTGAGGAAGTTTATCAAGTGCACTGTGTCTAATAGCTTAATAGCGAACGGGGGAGAGAGCATGACCCAGCCATTAAACAAAAGTCTGGTAGAAGATATTGTTGCCTTGTCACCGATACAGGAAGGGATTTTATATCATTGTTTAAAAAGCCCGCAGCTTCCACTGTATATCAGTCAAGTTTCCCTTCAGGTGGAAGGACGAATTGAAACCCATTTCATTCAGGAAGCCTTTGACCGGGTGGTCCAGGAAAATGAATGTTTGCGTTCCGTTATCCGTTGGGAAAAAATCAGCCATCCTGTCCAAATTGTTATGAAAAAAGTGAGCGTTACGATTCAGGAAGAGGATCTTTCACTCTTATCAGCTTCTGAAAAAGAAATAAAAGTTAAGCAAGTTCGGGAGCGAAAACAAAAAGAGGGGTTTGATCTGTCGAATGGTCCCTTGGCGGGGATTGTTATATTTAAAGAACAGCCTGGCCGGTATCAAATACTATTTCAATTTCACCATATTATTCTAGACGGCTGGTCTCTTGGAGTCATTCTCAGTGAATGGTTTAAGACCTATGATTTGTTGCTTAGAAATAAAAAATGGTCACCGGGAAGTAAACCGAAGTACAAGTCATATATTAAGTGGCTGCAGAACTATAATCAGGACAAAGCATCTGAATTTTGGAAGGAAGAACTATCCTCATTCTCTTCTCATACCAAGCTGCCTTATCAGATTAATAAAAGGCACAGCGGAATGGACAATTCATGTATTTCTCTCTCTTTTTCGGATTTATTGCCGAAAGTAGAAGTATTCTCGAGGACGTATGGAGTAACCATTAATGCAGTAATTAACTCAGCATGGGGGTTATTGCTGCAGCATTACAACGATAGTGATGAAGCCATTTTTGGGCTGACCATTTCTGGAAGGCCGGATGAATTGCCCGGGGTGCAGCAGATTGCTGGCTTATTTATTAACACGATTCCATTTATTACGAGAAAAGAAGAGAACTCAACAATAGTTGAGTATATTCGTGGTATACATCAACAAATGATTCGGTGCAAGTCAGCAGAACAATTGCCTCTCAGTGAAATTCAAAGATCTGCGGGCTTGAAAGGAACAGAGGCATTATTCAATCACATCCTGGTATTTGAGAATTATCCGCTTGATCAGCAGTTGATGACTGGCGCTTTTTCTGACTTTAAAATTACAGGCTATAAAGAGGCAGAAATAAATCATTATGATCTAACGGTATCTTTTCTTTTAGCTGGAGATCCGGAATTAAAGCTCGAGTATAACGCTAATCTATTTGACAGACAAACCATAGAGCAGATGGGCAGGCATTTCCTCTCTGCCATGAGTCAACTCATCTCCCGTCCGGAAGAGCTGGTTAACTCATTGAGCTTAGTCACTGATGAGGAATACACTCAGTTACTGAAACAGTTTAATGATACTGAAACAACGTATTCTAACCAGGAAAAAGCAGTCTATGAATTGTTTGTGCAACAGGCGAAAAGAACACCTGATGAAACTGCTGTTATTTTTCAGCAGGATAGCTTATCCTACCGTGAATTAGCAGCAGGAGCAAACCGGCTGGGCTGCCATTTAAAGCAGCAGGGTGAAGGCGAAGGCCATATTGTTGCCATTCTTATGGATTGGTCAACGGAAATGATAACAGCCATTATGGGGGTCCTCGGTTCAGGCAGTGCATATCTTCCAATTGATCCCGGCTATCCGGAAGAGCGAATACGCTATATCGTGAACAACAGCCGGGCTCAAGTGATAATAACTTCTGAGCAATATTCTGCAATGGCCGCCTCCCTTGTCCCCAATACGGTTATTATGGCCAAAGGTGATTTCAGAGCAGGCACTGGCAGCGGTAAGGTGTTATCAGGACACGGTGAGAAGCTTGTTGATTTCCCTTTGGCATATGTGATTTATACTTCTGGTTCCACAGGACAGCCGAAAGGAGTAATGATTGATCAGCAAGCGTTTACTGAATTTGTGCTATGGGCTGTTGAAGAATATGAGCACAGAGCAGGCTACCAGGTATTACTCTCTAACTCATTCGCTTTTGACAGTTCCATTCAGCAAATATTTCCGCCTCTGGTCACCGGCGGTACGCTGCATTTACTTCATCCAAGTGTACGGATGGATGCCAGACAATATTTACGCTACTTAAAAGAGAAGCGCATCAATAATATGGATGAAATCCCCGTGCTAATGAATGTTTTAGTGGAAGCTGCAGCAGAAGAATACGAAGGGCCGTTGTTGGGGGACTTAACCTCGTTATCGCTGGGAAGCGAGTATGTTCCGATTAGCCTGGTTAAAAAATGTAAAAAGTATTTGATTTCGGATGGAAAGATTATTAATGGTTACGGGCCAGCAGAGACGACAGTTGAAACATGTACCTACCATTTTACAGGAGAACAAGATGAAATATCTCTTGTTGGGAAACCCCGAAGTAATCTTAAAGTTTATATAGTAGACAAAAAAAACCGTCTGTGTCCAATCGGGGTTCCGGGTGAAATTTGTGTTTCCGGCCTTGGACTATCAAAAGGATACCTTAATCAGCCGGAGTTAACGGCAGAAAGGTTTATTTCGAATCCTTTTTCAAGCATTTCAGGAGATAAAATGTATAAAACTGGTGATGTCGGCCAGTGGATGCCTGATGGCAATGTTCAGTATATCGGACGAATGGATCATCAGATTAAAATCAGGGGCTACCGTGTAGAACCAGGGGAGATCGAAGAAACACTCCTTACACATCCTCTTATTCATGATGCAGTTGTTGTTGCTCAGAACCGGAATAACTTTCATGTGCTCTGTGCCTTCTTAAAATCATACGATGCTCCTGCTCAACATGAGTTAAAACGTTTTTTAGCAGATGTTTTACCAGATTACATGGTTCCAAGCTTCTTTCAATTTGTAGATGAATATCCCAAAACCCCTAATGGGAAGGTCGACAGGAGTGCTCTGGAAAGAAGTGATACGGGCGGATTCAAAGAGCAGAGGGACACGAGTATGCCTCGTCATGAACTAGATGAAAAACTGGTCAAGATTTGGGAAAGCGTCCTTCAACTGCAGCATATAGGAGTTCATACTAATTTTTTTGAAATTGGCGGAAATTCCATTCAGCTAATGAGAGTGTTTAGCAAATTAAAAAAGGAAATGCCTGATGTAACGATAGATATTAGCGACTTTTTTTCATACAACACCATATCCGAACTGGCAGACTATATACAAAAACCGAACGAGAGCAAAAAGTCTGTACTGTTGTCAGATAGCAAGAAAGACCGTGCTAATGAAACAAAAAATCAGGATATAGCCATTGTCGGCTTGGGTATTCGACTTCCTGGAATCACAGGGCCAGATGAATTCTGGAAGTTACTCGAGAACGAAAAGAGTACCATTCAGGAAATTCAGACATCCAGAAAAGAACTGGACCCTAAAGGCTTTGAAGAGAAGAATTATTTACGCTATGGATATCTTGAAGATATTGATCATTTTGAACCTCAATTTTTTGGTATTACACCAAAGGTTGCAAAATATATGGATCCCAATCAAAGAATTATGCTGGAAACAGCCTACTTTGCTTTGGAGGATGCAGGGTACTCCAAGGAAAAGGTTAAGGATCGGCCGATTGGAGTCTTTATGGGTGCAGTATTGCCGGAATATCACCACTTCTTAAATATACGAATAGATGAATTGCTCTCTAGTAATCTTCCTGCAAACTTAGCGGGCCGTTTATCCTATCATTTCGGTTTTAACGGTCCGTCACTCGTCATTGATACAGCGTGTTCTTCTTCCCTGGCTGCTCTTCATTCAGCGATGCAATCCTTGCGGAACGAGGAATGCGAAATGGCAATGGTAGGTGGAATCCACCTCGATGTAGCACCTGTCAGACGGGAAGAGGCTATGGAATCCAATATTGTCTCCCCGACAGAGAGCTGTAAAGCATTTAGCGAAGACGCCGACGGTACAATTGGTGGAGAAGGATGTATATGTGTATTACTGAAACCATTAAATCAAGCATTAACAGATAACGACCGGGTCTATGCTGTTGTAAAGGGAAGCGGAGTTGTTCAAGATGGGGCCCGTTCAAACGGCATAACTTCCCCAAGTCCTGATGCACAGGCAGAAACATTACTGAAAGCCTGGAGAGATGCAGGTATTGATGATCCAAAGACCATTTCCTTCATCGAGGCACACGGGACCGGAACCAAAATCGGCGATCCGATTGAAGTAAAAGGAATTCAGAAGGCCGTTCAATCCTTTACAAATGAAAAACAATTTATTGCTCTTGGATCCGTTAAATCAAATATCGGTCACTTGGATAGTGCGGCAGGATTAGCAGGACTGGCAAAGGCTGCTTTAAGCTTGAAGAATGGACAAGTCCCAGCCTCCCTTTACACCAAAAAACTCAATCCATTGATTCACTTTGACAAATCACCGGTGTTTATAAACAAGGCGTTAACTCCTGTAGGGGCAAACGGAGACAGTCCGCCAAGAGCCGGAGTAAGTTCTTTTGGATTAAGCGGGACGAATGTGCATGTCGTTTTGGAGAAATATGAACAATTAGCAGAAAAGGTCGACAACCTTTCAGCAGGGCCATATTTAATGACTCTCTCTGCTTCTACTGAAAACAAGCTGGCTAAAAAAATCCAAGACTTGCAAACTCTTTTGAAAGAGAGAAACGGGCAGCAGCTAAAGGATATAAGCTATACATTAAACTGCCGCAGAAGTCATGAGGAATATCGTTTTGCGGCAATTGCCAAAGACACTTCTGAGCTCATTCAGCAATTGAATGGTCCTTCGAAGATCAGCAGTGAAAATCAAGAATCTGTACTCACTGTACAGCTGCAAGATTATGAGACAGGTTCAGAGCAGCTGTATGAAGAACTCTGTCAGTCAGGATTTTTTAACGATGAAGAATTGAAGAAATACAGTCTGGAGATTGATCGATATCAGGAGAATGAACGGTCAGCGCGTTTGGCTAAGTATGTATCCTTTTTATCAGGAATAGTTCAGTTATTGCGTCATACTGGACTGACTCTCAATATTACAGGCACAGGAATCGGGGCCTTAGCAGCGGATTACATAAATGGCGGTTCCACGTTGAAACATGTCATTGACAGCTGGGAAGAAGGAAACGAGAGGAGTTCCGTACAAGAAGGGTATCAAGAAGGCATGCTCCTGTCTATTGGTCATGCTTCTAACCTCAATGCTGGACAGCAAAAGGCAGATTTATATTTACATGAAGCAAAGAGAGCTGCCATCCTGCAACTGTTGGCAAAGCTATATTTGTCAGGAATGAATATGAACTTCAAACCTTTGCAGGAAGGAAAGGTCGTTTCCTTGCCTGTCTATCCCTTCCAGCGAAAATCATATTGGCTGGATATGAATGAGATTAATAATCAAAAAGTACTGCCGCGTGATGAACAGAAGAAGAGTTCGTTAAACTCGGTCAGTCATTTGCTTCATCATTTAGCATGGAAGCCTAAGGAACTAACAAGACAAAACAGACGTCCGCTTAGAGGGACTATCGTAATAGCCGGAGAGCATTCCGATTTAGAAAATTTACTGGCCAGCCAGTTGAGAAAGGAAGGCCGCTCTGTTCTTCAAATCCAGTATGGACCTGAGCATACGGAAAAAGAAACAGAGCAGCTCCTTCACGAAATAAAAAAAGCTGGAATTCCTATGGGGGCTTTCATTTATTTATCAAAGGAGCGAACGGAGAAAAGTCTTCACGACCTGCGCTATCCTAAATCTGATCATTTATCAGCTGTGATAGAGGCACAGCTGCAAACCATTTTAAACACTGGGAAAATCCTTGCTGCCCAAACGGAAGAAGGCCCTTTACCGATGTTCCAGATCACCTTTAATGCGGATAAAGTAGAGCCTTCTGATATACCGGTAGACCCTTTGCAAAGCTTAAACGTTTCATTAAACCGCAGTTTAAATAGAGAATACCCGCAGCTACAAGCGTATTCTATTGATTTCTCAGCTTATGATCAATCATTGGAAGCCATGGTAGAACGTATTGTTCAAGAAGTAACGTGGTATCAGGAAATCCGGGAAATTGCTTACCGTGGCAGCAATCGATATGTTAAGCAGCTGCAACGGAAAGTACTTGATCAGCCGGAACGAGACATGTTCCGCAAAAATGGCGTTTATGTAGTCACAGGAGGGGCAGGAGGTTTAGCGGCAGAAGTCTGTCGTTCAATTGCCAATAAGGTTAATGCTACCTTCCTTTTGCTTGGACGATCCGCATATGAGCAGTTGAGCGAAGAACAGCTAACGAATATGCGTGAGCTTAAAGCATTGGGAGCTTCCGTTGAGTATTTTTCAGTCAATATTGCTGATTTCAGTGCACTTCAGCAAATGGTTAAACAAATTAGCAGCACCTATAAAAAGATAGACGGGGTCATTCATACGGCAGGAGTAATGGGTAACCGTGTACCATTTGGGGAAGCGTCCCTCTATGATTTTAAGCGTGTCTTTGAATCGAAAGTATATGGAACGGTTTACCTTGATTATCTGCTGCGGGATCAGATGCTGGATTTCTTTATTCTGTTCTCTTCTGTTGATGCAGTTCTTTCAGAACAAAACATTGGTCCCTACACAAGTGCCAATCATTTTATGGATCAGTATGCACTGCATCAAAGGCAATTAGGGAAAAATTTCATTTCCGTTCAGTGGGGTGGATGGCAGCTGACTGGAATGGGGGACGCAGCAAGAAAAGGAAAGCAGGAATCACTTATCAATGAAATTAAGCGTTTATCTCTGCTCATCCTTGGCTTTGAGCGCCAGGATGGATTACTTTCGTTTCATCAGCTTGTAAGTTCAAATGCCAGTCACACTCTGGTGACAGGGTTGAACACTCAAGATTTACAAGAAATCAAGGATTTATCCTTTTTTGAGTTGTCTAGTGAACTGCAGATTTTGTCAGAAAAGAAACCAGAACATAATGCTGAGCCTGTCACTTTAGAAAGCATTACTGCTTCAGTCGCATCCTTATGGAAAGAAATTTTGGAATTGGATGAAGAGCCTGGTTTGAAAGAGACTTATTTTTCATTGGGCGGTGACTCGATACAAGGCCTGGATATAACAGTGGAGCTCTCCGAATTGTATGAACTAGAGCTGGATGCCAATATTCTGTTCCGTCATGAAACGATTGAAGCATTGAGTCAATATATTCACGAACAATTAAACAAATCCACGCAAAAAGAGGTTAGCTTTCCCATTCCCAAAGCCACACCGCTATCCTAAATGGATAAGAATAGACGAGGAGAGGATGATCGCTTTATGGGAACAAATACGGTATCACTATTCAACAAATATGAAGTATCTCATACACAAAAGCGCTTTTGGTTTATTGACCAGCTTGACTATTCGAAGGATGAATCCATTCGTTCCATGTCGCATGTGTCAACGGTATTTACGTTATCCGGAACGCTGGACCTGGCCGTATTTCAAAAGTCCATTCAGGATTTGACAGATCGGCATCAAGCCCTGCGCACTTGCTTGAAAGAAGAAAATGGAACTCCTTTTCAACTTGTGTACCACAGGTTAAATATGCAGGTGAATGTTGAAGAAACGGATGAGGACCATCCGGAAGAACAGCTGGAGCAACAGATTCAAAATGAGCTCAACACGCCGTTTAATCTGGAGAAGCCGCCGTTATTAAGGGTAAGGCTGTACAGAGTATCAAAGGAGAAGCATGTTTGTCTTGTAATGGCTCATCATATCATAGCAGATGGTTTATCCATTGATATCCTGCTTGCTGAACTCATGGCATTGTACCGTGCCAATCTGTATCCGGGTTCAACACCACATCCGGCATCAGAGGTTCAGTATAGTGATTACGCTCATTGGCATAACAGTCTATTGAATTCTCCCGATGGAGAAATGATCAGACAAAAGGAATTTTGGTCAAAAGCCTTAGGAGAGCTGCCAGACCTCAATTTTCCTGTTGACCGTCAGCGTTCCACTGTACCCTCCTATGAGGGATCTACCGTTCCTTTAGTGATCGAAAGTGAACTGCTCTCTAAGTTGAAAAAGGTGTGCGAGCAATTGGATGTAACCTTGTATATGTTTTTGTTGGGTGTGAAGAATGTGCTGCTCGCCAAATATACGCGAAACAAGGAGATTATTGTTGGAACTTCTTTTTCCGGACGGTTTCATCCAAGTCTGAATCAGGTAATTGGAAGCTTCATCAACACCCTGCCGATCCGAAATGATGTGAATGGTGAGGAGTCGTTTACTTCTTTTGTGAAACATATCAAACAGAATGTGCTTAATGTACAAGAAAATCAAGCATATCCCTTTGATAAAATCGTTGAAGATTTAGGGGTGGAACGTAATAGCAGCCGAAATCCGATATTCGATGTTGTGTTTGAGATGCACACTCTGCATTCCGACAGCAAAACGGTTCAGGAAATTGCACCGGGACTGTTATTATCATTCGAACATTCTTTAAACCCGATACGATATTCTCCCTTTGATTTTGCCTTTGAATTGTTTCAAAAAGAAGGAAAGATAGAAGGCTATATTCAGTATGCAACCAGCTTATTTAATCAGGAAACAATGGAGAGGCTAGGCGGTCACTTCCTTCACATTGTTCAGCAGGTAGTCGACCAGCCATCTGTGCGCATCGAGGAAATCGATATGCTGTCAGCGGAAGAAAGAGATCAAATTCTTCTGGAGTTTAATCAATTGTCTCAGGATTTCCCAACAGATACTGCATTTCCTTTGCTGTTTGAGAAGCAGGTCCAGCGAACGCCAAATCATATTGCAGTTACTTTTGAAGGAACAAGCTTTACCTATCAAGAGCTGAATGAAAAGGTCAATCAAACAGCAAATTATTTGATCAGTTCTGGAGTTGTTTCGGGGAAAGTGGCTGCCGTAATGTGCGAACGCAGCGTTTATTGGCTGACCTCTTTATTGGCTATTTTAAAAAGCGGGGCGGTATACGTCCCCATAGACCCCAATCTTCCAGATGAACGGGCAGCATTTGTGTTAAATGATTGCGGAGCTGAATGTTTATTTACACAAGAAAGCCTTCTGGATCGTGTAGCGGGAATGGAGACAGCTTCAGCTTTAAAAGTGATCTGTCCAGATGCACATTTAGCCAGTTTGAATGGTACCTCTTCTTACGATCTTGTTACAGGAGATCAGCTGATGGAAGCTCCAACTGCAAATCCAGAGGTAGATCCACGTTCTGACCGATTGGCTTATATGATTTATACATCGGGCTCAACAGGCAATCCGAAAGGGGCCCTTGTCCGGCATAACGGAATGATCAATCATCTTTATGCCAAAATATTTTCTCTTCAATTAACTGAGGACGATGTGGTTGGACAGAACGCATCCATAAGCTTTGATGTATCCATTTGGCAATCACTCGTTGCGCTTCTTGTTGGAGGAAAGACCTCTATTATATCTTTTGAAACGGGACGCGATCAGTCTCTTTTGATCGAGCACTTGATAAAAGAAAAAGTAACGATCATTGAAACGGTACCATCACTATTATTTGCTTTTCTCGATACTGCGAAAGGGATGAAGCCAGAGGAACGCTTTCTAAATTCATTGCGGTGGATGATTGCAAATGGAGAAGAGCTGCCGGTTAAACTGGTGACGAGCTGGTTTGACATGTTCCCTGAAGTTGCTCTAATCAATGCGTATGGACCAACCGAATGCTCTGACGACGTGACACAGCATGTTATGAGGAAAGAGACACAGAACGAGAGTGTGTTAGCGCGCACTAGAATACCAATAGGAAAACCGCTTCCGAACATGCGTCTTTATGTGGTTGACCAGTTTAATCAATTGGCGCCAGTGGGAGTAAAGGGTGAAATATTGATTGCTGGCATAGGAGTAGGAAGCGGTTATTGGAACAATGAAATCCTCACTCAAAAGAAATTTATCGAGAATCCATTTGCAAGAAATACGGATGAAAGCACCGTGTACCGTACAGGCGATCTTGGGTGCTGGCTGCCTGATGGAAGCCTTGAGTTTTCCAGCAGAATAGATTTCCAGGTGAAGGTTCGTGGTTTCAGGATCGAGCTGGGCGAGGTGGAGGCTGCTGTTAATCGTCATAGGCTGGTTGATGAAGCTGCAGTTGTAGTGAAGAAGCAGAAAAACGGAGATTCAATGCTGATTGCCTTTTATACCAGCAAAGAAAAACTAGAAGTAAATGAGCTGCGGGAATATCTTCAAACCAAGCTTCCTTATTATATGGTTCCGGCTCAAATTACGGGGATTTCCAGTATGCCTTTGCTGACCAGTGAGAAAATCGATCGAAAGATGCTTCTTCAATGGGCAGACCAACAACTGGCGTCTAGCTCCTTATCTTCTAGAGGATTACAGACAGAGACTGAACAAGGTGTAGCACGGCTATGGGAGGAAATTCTTGAACAAAAGCATATTCGTTCAGAGGATAACTTCTTCCATATTGGAGGACACTCGATCAGCGCGGTAAAACTAGTTAACCGCATTCGGGAACAGTACAGTATAACAATGCCGCTTCAGCAGATTTTTATTACTCCAGTCTTAAAGGGTCTGTCAGCAGCGATTGATCAGGAAGTGGAAAACCATTCAGCTGGCGGGCAGCAAAGTAAAGTGGACCACAACAGCCTCAGGCGTTTCCCGGAAAAGGAAGTATATGAACTTGCACCGGTCCAGCTCCCGGAATGGTATTTGCACCAGCTTGAACCTGAGAACCCATTCTATAATGTAAGTTTTGATTTGATGTTCTACGGTGAAATGAATCTCATGGCTTTCGAACAATCCTGGCAAGCATTAATTAATCGTCATTCAGCGCTGAGACTGCGTTTCATAAATGAAGAAGGGTCTCCTAAACAGGTGGTCTCCCAAACACTTGAATTTACAATATCCAGCATATATAAGGATCGAAAACATGTTTTAACTGATGAAATGGACCAGGATATACGCCAACTGGCTTACACGCACAATAATCAAATTTTTGATTTTGAAAATGGGCCACTATTTTCTGTACAGCTGGCAGAATACAGAGACAATCAGTTTTTTATGATGTTTGCAGCTCACCATATCATTTGGGATGAGACGTCATCCATGAATCTTGTTTCTGAATTCAGTGAACTGTACAACACCTATTGTAAGAATGAAGCTGTGACGCTTCCAGATCTAGAAGTGGAATATACCGACTATGCTGAGTGGATGAATAACAATATCAAAAGCGGAGTGCTTGAGGAACAAAAGCATTACTGGCTGGAAAAGTTTAAAAATGTACCTCCGGCCCTGGAGCTGCCCACTGATTTTCCGCGTCCGCCTGTTGTTACATTTAATGGAGGGACGGTCTTAAACAAAATAGATGTTGAGTTGCAAAAACAAATTTCTGAATATTGCCAGAAAAACCATATTACCTTATACATGTTCCTGCTATCTGTACTTAATTTGCAGCTGCATCGTCTAAGTGGCCAACAACATTTTGCGGTCGGTTCACCTATTGTGAATCGGGATGATATTAAGCTTGAACGTATGCTCGGTCTTTTTGCAACAGCCATTCCACTTGCTTGCCAGATCGACGAGGGTATGACATTTACTCAACTGGCGAATCAAAGTAAACAAAATGCGATTGAAGCTTATGATAACCATCTCTTCCCGAGCAACCTGGTTATAGAGGAGCTTCAAACAGTAAAGGATTTATCACGCTCAAAATTATTTTCTGTGATGTACGGGCTGCAAAATAACAAACAAAACCTGCTTAAATCCTTACACTTTGAAGGCTTGTCCTTTAATCCCAGAATGTATGATTTTATCGAAACCAGTTCCCGCTTCGATCTATCCTTTGCTTTTGATGAACTGGAGGACAGGATAGAGATCAATGTGAATTATAATTCGGATTTATTTAAGCATTCGACCGCTGAACGGCTTACAGAGCAATTTATACAGTTGGCCAAACAAGTAACCGTAAATCCTGATCAATTTCTTCATCAGTACGAAATCGTATCTGAGAAAGAAAAGCAACAAATGAAGCTATGGAATAAAACTGAACAGGATTTCCCTGATCAACTGTGTGTGCAGCAATTAATTGAACAGCAAGCCGCCTTGACACCGGAGGAACCTGCCGTTATTGAGGGTGGCAAGACATTCACCTACAAGGAGCTAAATGAACGGGCCAATCAGCTGGCACACCTGCTAATTGATGAGGGCATACAGCCAGAAGAACGTATTGGAATAACATTGGATCATTCTGCAGAGCTTATTATTTCCTTGCTTGGTGTCATGAAAGCTGGAGGTGCCTATGTACCGATTAGTCCGGAACTTCCATTGTCTCGGAAACTCCAGATCACGAAAGAGGCATCCATAACACGGATTATTACGGACTGTTGGTACGGACCCAGTCTTAAGGAATTTAAAGGG
The DNA here is from genome assembly GCF_030418125.1 of Fictibacillus fluitans. GTDB lineage: Bacteria > Bacillota > Bacilli > Bacillales > Fictibacillaceae > Fictibacillus_C > Fictibacillus_C fluitans. The sequence continues at coordinate 233,855 of NZ_JAUHTR010000002.1, forward strand.
TCCATTATGGAGTTAACAAAGGAAGAGCTTTTGGAGGGATATCCTGCTGAAAATGTTCTTACAGGGTTAAGTCCATCAAATCTAGCTTATGTTCTCTTTACCTCTGGTACCACTGGCAAACCGAAAGGGATTGAAGTTGAACACCGCGGTGTGGTAAGCCTGTTAACTTGGCTGGCGGAGGCTTATCCCCTTACTGCCGGAGATTCTATCCTGTTTATGACTTCCTATTCATTTGATGCCTCACTTTTAGAAATATTTTGGCCGCTAACTCGGGGAGCGAGAGTTGTTATTCCTCAAATGAAAGAGGCTAAGGATATCGAAGCTATTGGAAACCTCGCTCATCAGCACAACATTTCGTTTCTTCAATTTGTGCCGATTATGCTGGATGAGTTTATAAACGCGCGGAAACGTAATGTAATTCCAGATCTTCCTCATTTGCGATATGTCATTTGCGGTGGTGCCCCGCTCACACGTAAGATTCGAGATGGTTTTATGGAGCAGTTCAAATGCAGCCTGAACAACCATTATGGTCCGACAGAGGTGACCGTGGATGCTACTGTATTTGATTGCAGTCTTGACTTTGAAGGAGAGATTGTTCCGATTGGTAAGCCGATTTCAAATAGTAAAACGTATGTGCTGGACTCTTTTGGAAACCAAGTGCCAATCGGAGTACCCGGAGAGCTGTGTGTACAGTCTTTTGGGGTGGCGCGAGGCTATTTGAATGATCCGGCAAAAAACGCGGAATGTTTCCGTGAGGGTTCATTTGATAAGGATGAACGACGACTTTATAAAACTGGAGACATCGTAAAGCTGACAGAGGAAGGAAATATTCAATATATTGGCAGGCTGGATAATCAAGCGAAGGTACGCGGCAACCGTGTTGAACTGGAGGAAGTGGAAGCGGTGCTGATGCAGAATCCTGAAATTGGACAGGCGGCAGTTCTTCACCGAAAAGATGAAGGTCATGATGAATTGATTGCTTATGTGGAACTTGACGGCAGCCTTCAGCCATTTTCAGCAAGGCAGCTTAAGATGTTTACTTATCAACAGATGCCAAATCTCCAAGAAAGTATGAATGCTCTGCACCGTCAAGCCTGGCCGGAATACTTTCTTGGTGATCGTGTCATGGTAGAAAATTGGCCTAAGCTTTATAAAAGATTTCCTGATTACCAGTTTTCTATTATTCGAGAAGACGGTGAAATCGCAGCTGTAGGCAACACTGTGCCAGTTCAATGGGATGGTTCAGTGGAACAGCTCCCAAATGGCTGGGATGAAGGGCTGTTACAAGGACTTCATGAAGCAGGGGAGCACAATTCACCTGATACCTTGCTTGTCCTTGCGGGGGTTGTTAATGAAAAGTATCAGGGGCATGGCCTTGCATCCATCCTTATTGAAGCTTTTAAGCATATGGCTCATGGACAATCCTTAAAAAGAATCATAGTTCCAGTACGCCCTACTGGAAAAACTCAATATCCAGACCTTGATTTCCCGGAATACTGCAGCCTGTTAAGAGAAGACGGACTGCCTGTGGATCCATGGCTTCGATCGCACATTCGTGCAGGAGGTAAAGTTCTGCAATTAGCAGAGAAGTCTCAGGTCGTGGAAGGTACAATTGAGGATTGGAAACAATGGGGGCTTACAGACTGTACTAAAGCCGGCAGCTATCATATACAAGATACTCTCCAGCCCGTTTGGATGGATCCTGATAATGATCGTGGGGTCTATTATGATCCGAGTATCTGGGTGCAGCATTTCCTGCATGAGGATATGGACGTTAGATGGACGCCAATCCATGCTGAACAACTTGAAGGTAATATAAAAAGAAGACTGCCTCATTACATGGTGCCTAATCAAATTGTATTCCTGAGGGAACTGCCAACGAATGCGAATGGAAAGGTTGATAAAAAAGCCTTAGCCAAGCCGGAGTTTATTCCATCATCCAAACGTGATTTTATTCCGCCTCAAACGGATTTGGAAGCTGAAATTCTCGATATTTGGATAGAGGTATTAAAACTCGATGAAATTGGAGTGACTGAAAACTTCTTTGATCTTGGCGGTCATTCTTTAAAAGCTACCGCCATCCTGGCAAGAATAAATGCATCGCTACAGTGTAATCTGACACTCAGGGAGCTGTTTGAAGGCTTGACCATTCGGCGTCTTGCACAAATGATTGAACAGAAGAAAACCAATCCTAAGAGTGAAGGCCTTTCTTTTAAGAAGGTTGAGAGACGCAGAAGATAGCTTTCAGGTGTGAAATTTCGTGAGAGGATTAAGCCGATGGACCTAAAAGATTATACTGAGGCAAACCGCCGGTCGTGGAATGAAGTCGCAAAGCTGCATCATGCCGCTAAGGAGGAGCATAAAAAAAAATTCCAACTAGAAGGCTATTCTGTCCTGGACGCGCTCGTAACCGGTAAATTGAAACAATACGATATAGAAGGAAAAGAAATAGCCCATTTATGCTGCAATGACGGCATGGAAACACTGTCTCTTGCAAATTTGGGTACAGCCGCATGCACAGGATTTGATATCAGCGACCGTGCAATAGAGGAGGCTCAAAGGTTAGCCGATGCTACAGGTATCCGTTGTGAGTTTGTTAGGACGGATGTGTATGACATACCCATCGAGTATGATGGCCAATTTGATCTTGTCTATATGTCAGCGGGTTCATTGATTTGGTTTCCGGATCTTACACTCCTGTTTCAGAAAGTGAAACGGCTGCTTAGAGGAAAGGGTGTCCTGTTTATCTATGATATTCACCCTGTACTCTTTATGCTCGATGAAAAAGACAAAAAGCATCCGCTTTCTATCCGTTACTCTTACTTTTTGAATGAACCAAGGAAGTATACCGAAGGGCTTGATTATATCAATAATGTGACGTATGAAAGCGAACCATACTATGTTTTTGACCCAACACTTTCTGAAATCATTACGGCTGTTATAAAAAGCGGATTACAATTGCAGCAGTTTGAAGAATTCGACCATGATATTTCAGCTTTATACGAGCATTTGGACCATGAAGAAATAAGGCTGCCTAAGAGCTATATCCTGGCAGCTGGAAATACAAGCGCCACAGCTGCAATGAAGGGAGAATGACCGTTGAGATTCCCCTGTAAAAAAATGCTGATTTCGTGGATCGCTATTGTCTTACTCGTCCTTTTCATACCTGCGCCGTCGATAAAGGCGGCAGACGGCCATGAGGATATTCCCTCTAAGAAGCTGGAACAAATCAGAAAATGGACAAAGGAACAAATGAAGAAGGCTGAGATCCCTGGCATGTCCATTACTATCGTTCAAGGACGTGACACTATATTTCAGCAGGGATTCGGATACGCAGATGTATCTTCAAAAAAGGAAATTACCGATTCAGCACTTTTTGAAATTGGCTCAAACAGCAAAGCTTTTACAGGATTAGCCGTCCTTAAATTGGAGAAAGAGGGGAAACTGAAGCTTAATGCTCCTGTTAGCCGTTATTTACCCTGGCTAAAGCTAACGTATAAGGGAAAACCAGCGGAGGTAACGATTGAGCAGCTTCTTCATCATACAAGCGGCATCCCTTTTGAATCTATAGGACATTTGCCAAAAGGCGATGGTAATAAAGCTTTGGAGAAGACGGTTCGGACTCTCGTAGATCAGCCATTGAATCGGGAGCCTGGAAAAAGTTTTGAGTACGCAACGATTAACTATGATGTATTGGGGCTGATTATTGAAAAAGTATCAGAAGAGGGGTTTTCCACTTACATGGAAGACCACCTTTTTCACCCCATGGGGCTAAATTCAACGTTTGTTTTAAATGGACCGTTTTCTGATAAGGAGAAAGTAAAGGGATATAAATTCTTCCTTACCAATCCACACAGCTACCAGCCGCCATATTATTCAGGAAATGCACCTGCAGGCTATGTCGTAAGCAGTGCGCAAGATATGGCCTTATGGCTGAAGCTTCAGTTAGGTACGATCCGTTCTAAGAGCATCACTCCATCTCTTCTGAAAACTTCCCATTCACCGAACCGCTCAGTGAATCCGGACAGCAATGGCTCATCGTATGCTGCCGGTTGGGATGTGTATCAAAAGGGAAAAGGAGAAATTTCTCACGCGGGTAATAATCCGACGTTCTCTTCATTTATTGCTATGCGTCCAAAAGAAAATATCGGTGTCGTCGTTTTGGCTAATCTCAATAGTGATTATACACAGATAATCGGTCAGGGAATCTTGAATCAGCTTATTGGGGATACACCAGGTTATCTTGCGGCCGACACTTATAAAAAAGTGGATGCCGTTGCATCATGGCTCATCGTAGTTCTGTCAGTATTATGCATCATTATCTCACTGTATATATCGGGGACAATAAGGTCCATTTTAAAGAGGGAGCGTATAGCCGTTTTTAGGGGCATTCGGCCTTACCTTTCTTTAACACTGCATCTCGCTTTACTGTGTGTCTTCGGTATTGCCCTTTACAAAGTTCCGGATATTTTATTTTATCATCTGACTTGGTCATTCGTACGAGTATGGCTGCCGTCCACCGTGATGATTGCAATATGGCTTATGGCATCTGCGGGACTGCTTTATGCATGTTATTCGATCCTGCTGACTTTCTTTCCAAGGCAGAAAGATAAATCGTTATTGGGGCCGATTTTTTTAGGAGTAGTCAGCGGATTTGGCAATGCGTTCGTTATTTTTATTATTAACGAAGCAATTGTGCGGAAAGACAACTTGACGAATGGATTGCTTTTTTATTTTGCGATGGCGATTGTGATGTATGTCGCAGGGCAGCGCTATCTTAGGGCCAGGCTGGTCAATATGACCAACGAAATCATTTATCAAAGAAGAATGGAGCTTATCGACAAGCTGTTGAATACGAGCTTTACACGTATGGAAAGTTTTGAACGAGGGCGTGTCGAGGCTACGCTAAATAATGACACAGAAGTTATCAGCCGCTCCATTGGGATCGTGATATCGGGTGCAACAAATCTAATTACTCTTGTTTTTTGTTTTTTGTACCTTGGTATTATGAACCTCTATGCCCTCATCCTTTCCATTCTCATCATTGCGTTATTAGCGGGTTTGTACATGTATGTTGGAAATCGGGCAAACAAACTCATGGAAGAGACAAGAGACCTTCAAAATGTTTTCTTTGGCTTCATTTCGGATTTAACAGAAGGTTTCAAAGAGCTAGCTCTTCATCAGAACAAGAGGAAAGATTTTCGCCAGTCCATTCATGAAAGCTGCAGAAGCTATAAAGAAAAGCGGAATGTATTTCAGCTTAGGTATTCAGATATTTTTGTACTGGGTGAACTTTTGTTTGTACTTGTCATCGGATGTGTCGTTTTTATTTTCCCGGAACTGTTCAAACAGATGAATCAGACTATGCTCAGCAACTATGTGTTTGTTTTTTTATACATGACGGGACCTGTGAACCAGTTGTTAGACAGTGTACCCCACCTTGCACAAATCAAGGTAAGCTGGGAGCGAATCCGGAAGATGATCACTGAGGTGGATATGGATAAGTCTGGACAAGGATCTCAGGAGCACTCAGGCTGTGAATCACAATCGGTATGTCTGCAGTTAAACAATGTGGTCTACAGGTACAGAAGTGAACTAGATATACAGCAATCTGAATTTGAAGTCGGCCCTATTCACTATGAGTTTCTCAGCGGGACTGTTGTTTTTATTACGGGTGGGAATGGAAGCGGGAAATCCACTTTGGCCAAACTTCTGACAGGACTTTATCAACCTCATAGCGGGACCATCCTGCTCAACGGCAAGAAGGTTTCAGGGAGAGAACTGGGAAACTATTATTCTGCCATCTTTGGTGATTATCATTTGTTTGATCGTCTCTATGGAATTGATTGGGAGGCGAAAAAAGAGGAAATCGGACAGTATCTTCAGCTCTTAAAGCTGCATGACAAGGTTACGATTCAAAAGGGTGTCTTTAGTACGACCAAGCTCTCTACAGGGCAGAAAAAAAGACTGGCCCTGCTAATCTCTTATCTGGAAGACCGGCCCATTTGTTTATTCGATGAATGGGCAGCAGATCAGGACCCTGAATATAGGCGTTTCTTTTACCAGGTTTTATTGCCTGAAATGAAAGCCAGTGGAAAATGCGTCATTGCGATCACTCATGATGACCACTATTTCCATCTGGCAGACCATGTAATTAAAATGGATGCAGGAAAAATGACCATTCTTCAAGTTAAGTCTCTCTCGTCTTCTTTCTAATGTATAAATTGACCTGCGTGACCAAGAACAGAGGTGAGCCTAATTAAAACCCAATTGTTTTGTATACCCTATGCAGGTGCTTCCGCCACCATGTACATGCCATGGACAAATCTTGTGGAAGACCATATTCACATTCGTCCGGTAGAACTTGCGGGACGGGGCTCCCGATTTGATGAACCGCCCAGCTTGAATTTTTCCGACGCATTGGATGATGTGCTTCAGCAAATAATTCCGCTTGCTGATAAGGGGCCGTATGCCATTTTTGGCCACAGTATGGGTGCAGTGCTAGCCTTTGAGGTCTACTATCAGCTTTTGAATAAAAAGTATCCAAAGCCGAGTCATTTGTTCCTTTCAGGTAGACCGGCTCCCAGGGAAAAGAGTAAAAAAAATGGGCTTCACCAGATGATCCGGGATAAGCTGAACAAGTTTTTTATTCTAAAGGGAGGCATCCCAAAAGAATTGGCAAAGCATCCTGATCTGGCTAAAAGTTTCAGAAAAGTCCTTCAGTCTGATTTGGGATGGATGGCTTCCTATCATTTTCAGCCAAAACCAGTAAAAGTCGATTGCCCTGTTACCATTTTTTGCGGTTTGGGCGATCGGATCCGGAGAGAGGATGCAGCAGCCTGGAATAACTATGTATCTTCCCCGTGTACGATAACGTGGATAGAGGGAGACCACTTTTTCTTGAATTCTTACACGCAGGAACTGGTTTCTTCCATTAATCAAGCAATTCCCAAACACTCTTCAAATAAGGAGAATGCGTGATGGAAATCAAACAGCGTTACGAAACGTCTTCCGCTCAGCGGCGCTTATTCATTCAGCAGCAATTCAATCCAGAAAGTACGGCATATAATTTGCCTGCAGTGTTTAAGATGGAAGGTTTGCTCGATATAGAAAAATTAAATCAAGCTTTTCAAAAATTAATAGAGCGCCATGAATCCATGCGGACATTTTTTGAAATCGATCTTGATAATAGTGACATTTCACAAATTGTTGAGGATGAGGTGCCTTTCTCTTTAGAAATGATAAAGTCTGAAAGGAATCAGCTGAATACGTTACTGGAAGATTTGGTCAGGCCATTTCATTTGGAAAAAGGACCTTTGTTTCGTAGCAAGATCATTGATGTTGGGGATGACAGCTATTATCTCTTTTTTGACATTCATCATATCATCGCTGATGGAACATCCATTCAAAACATTATCCGGGAGGTTGTTCTGCTTTATGAAAATGCAGAGCTTCCACCTGTTGATGTGCAGTATATCGATTTTGTGATGTGGCAGAATGATTTGGCCGATGGTGAAGAATTCCGAAAGCAGGAAGCCTATTGGATGGAGCAATTCAAAGATGAACTTCCTGTTTTAAACCTCCAGACGGATTATCAGCGTCCAGCTCAAAAAAGCGGCGTAGGCAAATATATTCGTTTTCACCTGGAGGAAGTTGTGGTTGAAAGCCTCAAAGATATGGCAAGGCAAGAAGATACCACATTATATATGGTGCTTTTCAGCCTGTATACGACATTGCTTTATCGCTACACTGACCAAAATGACATGGTGATCGGTACACCGATTGCGGGACGCCGTGACGCCCAACTCGAAGCAGTTATCGGCATGTTCGTAAACACATTGGCAATCAGGGTGAAGCCTAAGGGAGAAATGACATTTCGGCAGCTTCTGCGTGAAGTAAAAGATATTACACTGGCTGCTTATGAAAATCAAGATTTTCCCTTGGATCAACTGGCGGAAAAGCTGGATATAAATCGTTCGTCTGACAGGCATCCTATGTTTGATACCATGTTCGTTTTGCAAAATATGGACATCGCGGATGCTCAAATCAACGGACTGACCATTCAACCTCACGAACTTCCTTCATGTGGAGCAAAGTTTGATATTACGCTCGAGCTTACAGAGATTGAAAAGGGACTTAGCGGGAAGCTTGAATACAATACAGATCTTTTCAGTACCAAAACAGCTGAAAGGCTGGCCGGGCATTTTGCCTTTTTGGCTCATCAGGCAGCAGCAGAACCAGACACAAGATTACATGACTGTGAACTGCTGGGTGAGCAGGAAAAGGAAGATATATTAGCAGGATTTAATCAAGCACCAACAGAATTTCCAAAAGCCTCAATTGCCGAGCTCTTCGAAGAACAAGTGGAACGCCATCCACAGAAACCCGCTATTCGTTACCATGAGAAATTTTATACATATCGACAGCTTAATGAAAAAGCAAACCAATTGGCTCACACCTTACAAGCCAAAGGAATTGGTCCGGGGAAAGCAGTTGGAATTATTGCTGAACGTTCACTGGAATTAATTGTCGGCATGCTTGGTGTAACCAAAACAGGTGCTGCTTATGTTCCGGTTGAACCGGATTACCCTGCCCAAAGAATTCAGCATATGCTTGAAGACAGTGGCAGTAATTTGCTTCTCATGCATGGAACACTTCAACAGGAATTACCTCCACATATTAAGGTACTGGATTTACTGGATAATAATCTGTATCACTCAGAAAAAAAGAATCCCGTAGTTGTTTGTGATCCGGACGAAACGGCAGTAATTATTTTTACGTCTGGAACGACAGGCCGTCCCAAAGGCATAATGATCAAACACCGCGGAGTTTCCCGCCTGGTGAAACAAGCCCGCTATGTTGAATTAAATGAAGAAACACGAATGCTCCAAACCTGTTCGCTTGGATTTGATGTATTTACATTTGAAACATGGGCTCCCCTTTTAAATGGGGGAGAGCTGTACCTTGTGGAAAAGGAGCTGTATTTGGATGCGGAGCGGCTAAAACCCTTCCTCGCCGCTCACAAGATTAATTTCATGGTTCCAACGACGGCCTTGTTTAACCACTTGGTGAATCAGGATCCGGAAACCTTCTTCCCAACTGGAACCATTATTGTAGGCGGGGAAGCCATGTCGCTATCACATGTGCGTCTTCTGCAGCAATACAATCCTACTGTCACCCTTATGAATGGTTATGGACCGGCAGAATGCACCACGTACTCTACCGTATATAAAGTGGGAGTATCGGAGAAAGGGAGCATTCCGCTTGGCAAACCGATTACCAGCACAGTCTGTTATATTCTGGACTCATCCTTTCAGCCTGTTCCGGTGGGAGTAGCAGGAGAGTTATTTGTCGGTGGTGATGGATTATCTGCTGGTTACTCTAATCGTCCAGAATTAACACAAGAAAAGTTTATAAAGGTGCCCGCAATCTCCCAGCACACACTCTATCGTTCGGGAGATTTGGTGAAATGGCAGGAAGATGGAAATATCGTTTATCTTGGACGCCGTGATGATCAAGTGAAAATCAGGGGATATCGAATAGAACTTGATGAGATTAAACAGCAGATCTCCAACATGGATGAGATATTGGAGACATTTATTCTACCCATAAAGACTGTGGGCAAGGATACAAGATTATGCGCTTACTATACAGCTAAAAGACTTATTGCTGAAGAGGAAGTAAGATCTCACCTTAAAAAGCATCTTCCGGATTTCATGATGCCAGAACTATATGTGCAGTTAGACCAAATGCCGCTTTCACCGAACAACAAAGTCAATAGAAAAGAGCTTCCCGTTCCAAATCAAGCCGTTCCCTCCCTGCATCAAGGGGTGGTCAGCTGGAAAAATGACATAGAACGTCTGGTAGCAGAGGTTTGGCAGGAAGTGCTCAGTGTAGAGGCTGTAAAGCCAGCAGATAACTTTTTTGTCTTAGGAGGACATTCCTTAAAGGCAACCCTGACCGTTGCCAAGCTGAGAAAAGCACTTGACCTGGAACTGGGATTGAATGACTTGTTTGCTAATCCCACGGTGGAAGCCCTTGCCGTTTGTTTAATGAAAAAGAAAAAAGTAAGTCTGCCTGATGTAAAGGTGGCAGAAAAAAAAGCGCTCTACCCGGCCACCTCCCAGCAGACGAGAATGTATGTGCTGGAGAAATCAAAACGGGTACCGGATACCAGCCACAATATCACAGATCTTCACTGGATAGACGGCCCCTTGAATATCGAACATTTGAACCGGGTTTTACAACAATTGATCGATCGGCATGATTCTCTAAGAATATCCTACTGTACCTCGGCCGAAGGAGTAATGTTTAAAGTTCACGATACCCTTGATTACCGTATTGAGGTCGTGGAATGTACAGAGGAACAGGTACCAGAACAGATTCAGAAGTTTATCAGACCCTACAGCATGACAGGCAGCCCGTTATTCCGAATTGGATTGATTCGTGTGGCGCCAGAGAAACATCTGTTGATTTTTGATATTCACCACAGTATATCGGATGGCTACTCACTTGGTTTATTAGCCTATGAATTTATGACATTATTCCAAGGCGGGCAATTGCATGAGTTGAAATACCAATATAAAGATTATGTTATGTGGCAGCGGGTGTTAAATACTACTGATTATATGGCCAAGCAAGAGCAATTCTGGCTAAATTCCTTTAAGGGAAGACTGCCCATTTTGAATTTACCATTGGATTACACCAGGCCAGCGGAGAAAACGTTTGTAGGGGATTCCACCAGTTTTATGATTTCTGAGGAGCTGACGTTAAAGCTTAAGGAATTGGCCATTTCGGAGAACACAACACTTTATATGGTTTTGCTGACGGCTTACTACATGCTCCTTCACAAATATTCAGGGGCAGAGGACATTGTGATTGGGGCTCCGGTTGCAGGACGGAACCAGGCGGAGTTTCAAGATCTTTTTGGACTTTTTGTTAATACGCTTCCTTTCCGGAATTATCCAATGGCCAATAAAATCGTACATCAATTCTTGAAAGATGTTAGCGAAAGCACCATTCAAGCATTTGAACATCAGGATTACCAGTTGGAACAGCTGCTGGCAAAATTGAAAATTAAGCCATCTGCGAACCGGAACCCACTCTTCGATACGATATTTGTTCTTCAAAATATGGACATTCCTCCCTTTGAAGTAGAGGGTTTGCATTTTAATCCGTATTCGAACACTCGAAGCACAAGTATCCTGGATATCATTTTAATTGCCAAAGAGGATAATGGGAGGTTGTACTTTACCTTTGAGTATTGCACCAACCTGTTTAAAAAGGAAACGGTGAGTCAAATGCAGGTACACTTTGAGCGGATGTTAGAAATAATGGCAGGCAGCGAGATGAATATGACGATTGGTGAACTGGAGCTTGATCCACAAGAGAAGGCTGTGCCGACTATAAATACAACTGAAACATTTACATTTTAATCAACAGGGATAGAGGGAGAGGGTAAGGATGTCTGTATTAACTGAAAAATCTATTAAAAAAAGGAATTTCTGGATACAGCAACTCTCGGGAGATTGGCCTGATCAAGTTCTCCTGCCGAAAGCCGGTCATTCAATAAATACGCATTTAGATGAAATGTTGACAGTAGAGTCAATCCTCGACCAAAGTACGTATGAACACTTATCACGGTACTGTAAAGAATCGGATTTTTTATGGTATTGCTACCTGTTGTCTGTGTTCCATGTTTGTCTCTATAAATACTCAGGACAACAGCAACTGATCGTGGCTTCCCCGCAAAAAGACGAAAAGCAAGTTGAGGACCAGCTTCTTCCGGTTCGTGCGGAAGTCAATCCAGCAACTATTTTCAAAGATTGGGTCATGGCTGTCAAAGAAAAAATGGAAGTTATTTATGCCTTCCAGGATTTTTCTTTGAACCCCTTGGCGTCAGAACTTGAATTAGAGAATGAACTGCATGATACAAACCGGATTGTTGTCTCGATGGATGGGCTGCATGCCCCGCTCCCGCAAACCAGCCGGACAAAGGGCATTCACCTTCGATTCAGAAGGACCAAGGAACAACTTCATATACAGTTTGATTATGCGGCAGGTAAGTATAATCAAGAGACCATGAACCGCCTGAAGGAGCATTTTCAGCACGTACTGATAGCAACAGTTAACAATCCTGCAATGGCGATTAGAGATGTATCCATTTGTTCCCCTGAAGAAGAACAGCGAATTCGGCATCAGTTTAATTCATTCGAGGATAGGCCTGTGGAGAGGCTGACCATACCAGAGCTGTTCCATGCTCAGGCACTGGCTGATCCTCATAAAACGGCTTTGCTTCATAACGGAATGGAGATGACATATAGAGAGCTTGATCTGTTGTCTGATCAGTTCGCGTCAGAAATCATGAAGCAGGGCAGCATTCAATCTGGAGACTTTGTAGCGGTATGTATGAATCGGGGAATCCATTATATTCTCTCTATTCTAGCAGTACTAAAAACAGGAGCTGCATATGTGCCTGTAGATCCGGACTATCCGGAAGAAAGAATGATGTTCATCTTAAAAGATAGCGGATCGAAATTAATGCTGGTTGATCAAAACACTCACATACCCTTGCATCTGGAAGTGCCTGTAATACAGGTTCGGGATTCACAAAAATGGAAAGGCGAACCATTTACCTATAACCAGCAAGCCGCCACTTCAGATCCGTTGGCTTATCTCTTATATACGTCAGGCACTACAGGTAAGCCCAAAGGAACGCTGATCGGTCATCAAAACATTATAAATCTGGTAAACAGTACGGGAGAAATATTTCCGTTTAATAGGCGCACATCAATGATGCAGGCGTCCTCCATTGTCTTTGACATTTCTACCATTGAAATATGGGGCACTTTGCTTAAGGGTGGCAGCCTCATTATTGTCGATAAAGAGATATTGCTTAAACCTGATGAGCTGGAACGGACCATTAAAAAGAACGGTATTAAATCTGCGGCTCTGCCAACCGCTGTCTTTCATCACCTGGCATCCTGTCAGGTGAAAGTATTTTCGGGAGTGGAACGGCTCTTGACGGGAGGAGAAACGATTTCGCCGTTTTTAGCCAGACGCACACTGGACAAGCATCCAGGTCTTCAGCTCATTAATGGATATGGACCTACAGAAGGAACGGTAATGACCACTGCTTATATGATTCAGCCGGAGGATACGGGGGGGATACCCATAGGAAAGCCTGGCTCTGGAATTCACATAATTATTGCAGGTCCAGACGGACAGCTTCAGCCGGTTGGTATACCAGGAGAGATGTATATAGGGGGAGGAGGTGTATCCAGAGGATATCTAAACCGCCCGGAATTAACGGAGAAATTCTTTATTGAAAACGCTTTTGACACCGGTCAGACCTTTTACAAAACAGGTGATCTGGCCAGCTGGAGAGAGGATGGCAATATTGAGTTCTTAGGCCGCCAGGATCGTCAGATTAAGCTGAGGGGATACCGGATTGAGTTAGGTGAGATTGAAAACCGTTTGCTTGAGCACTCTGCTGTCAGGGAGTCAGTGGTTATTCCCGTAGACAAAAATGGCAGTGTGACCCTGTGTGCTTATTATGTGCTTAAAACATCCGATGTGGAAAAACAGTCCTTAATTGAACACATGAAGGATGAGCTCCCTGACTATATGGTACCTAATCTGTTTATTCCCGTGAAAGAAATTCCTGTGACCATCGGAGGAAAAGTAGATCTTTTAAAACTCCCATCTCCAGAGGATATTCAGTTCAGCGATACTGAAGAGAGACTGCTAAGTAAAGAGGAGGAAGAAGTTTCAAAAATATGGGCGGGTGTGCTCGGAATTCAAAATATGGGGATACACCAAAACTTTTTTGAGCTGGGCGGCCATTCACTTACACTGGTCATTCTTGCAGAGGAACTTCAGAAACGAGGCTATTCGCTCAACACAATGGACCTTTACAAGTATCCGACCATCTCCAGTTTTCTTGAATTCCAAAAAACGATGAACTAAAACATAAGGTGGCCAAAAATTATGCTTCTGGCTAAGTTGCTGATCTATTTTCTGATTTGGAGTTTGTATTCATATCTTATTCACCGTATCGCGCATATTCCCAGTAAAAAAAATCCCTTATTAAAAATACATTTAGTCCACCACCGAGTGGAATATGATAGCTCATTCCTCCCCTCTTGGCCAAACTTTTTCTTCTGGTTTGGCTCTTGGCGGGCATCCATTGATGTTTGGGTCACTTTGACTCTGCCTCTTGTGGTTATTGCGATTTTAGACCCGGTTCCCGGACTTATACTACTGGGTTTTCATTATTTTTATGAAGTGTTTTTTGCCAGTAATGTGATTGACCATAATCCTCATATCAAAGGAAGAGTTACGAAATTACTTGCTATTGGCCAATATCATGTGAAGCATCATGAAGTGTATCGAAGTAATTATGGGTTCTTCATTACTTTATGGGACCACTTATTTGGAACAGTGTATAACGATAGTGCTAATCAACAGAAAGTCAGAAACAAATCAGCGGTTAAATAATGAAGAAGGTACAAGTGGGGTGTCCTATGAAGGAAAATAAAGGCTCAGAACAATTAACGGGAAGGATTCTAGCATCACCCAGCTCACTACTGCATGAAGAAATATTAAAGCCTCAATTTGATTATGAGCTGGAGCACCTTTTGCCCTTTTATATCCAAATTGAAGTGGCAATGACCCAGGAATATAAACGCATGGGATTGCTGGATGAGGAGGTCAGCGAAGAAATAATCGGCTTGCTAAATGTAATCACACCGGCTGAAATTAAAGCTGATCCAAAGAGCAATATGTCAGACATATGCTTTGCCATAGAACAATATATCGAAAATCACCTTCAGCAGCCTGCTGTAAAATGGCATGTCGACAGAAGCCGAAATGATGTCCAGGCGACAGCTCAATTAATGTTTGCCCGAAGGTGTCTTGCTGAAATGATAGCTGAATTTGCATTACTCGTGGAAGACACCATACAGCTTTGTGAAGAAAACGTGTCGGTTCCAATGCCGGGATATACTCATTATCAATCCGCTCAAATTATAACAATAGGATTTTACTTTACGGCAGTGACTGAAACTCTGCAAAAAACGCTGGGCCGTTTGCTTCGATTGTACGAAGAGATCAATGAGTGTCCTCTTGGAGCCGGGGCGATGGCCGGTATGGAATTGGAGTGGGACAGAGAAGCACTGGCAGAAACGCTGGGATTTAGTCGTCCATGTCCGCATGCACTTGTAAGTGTTGCTTCAAAGGATTGGATGGTGAAAATTGCATCAGAATGTTCAAATGCAGCAGTGTCAATCAGCAGGTTTGTAACCGATTTAATTACGTGGGGAAGCAGTGAATACCAATTTTTCACACTGCCTGATGAAATGTCCGGTATCTCATCGGCGATGCCTCAGAAGAAGAATTTCCCTGTACTGGAGCGGATCCGCGGACGGACTGCTCATCTTACTTCCTATTATTTCGATATTGTAAATTCGCAGCGAAATACCCCTTTTACCAACCTCGTAGAAACAGCTAAAGAGGGAGGGGCTCACTTTTATCATTTGGCAGTGTCCATGAAAAGCGTCTTAAAACTCTTCTCTGCGGTAATGAAGGGAATTCAGTTTAAAGAAGACCGGCTGTATGAACTGTGTACAAAAGACTTTTACGGGGGTTTTTCTGTAGCCAACATGCTTACGCTGAGGGCCTCCATTCCTTATCGCCAAGCTCAGGTAATCGCGGGTAAATATATTGTAAGTATGCTGCAGCAAAACCGAAAACCCACTGAAATCGATGTAGATTGCTTTAATAAACAATGCGAAGCTGCAGGGTTTGTTTCTCCTCTTTCAGAAGAACACCTCCTGGAGGCATTTGAAGTTCAGCAAAGCCTTTTAAAGAAACAGACCCTGGGATCTACTAATCCAATGGAAGTAGAGCGTCTCCTTCATAAACAAAAGCAATATTACTTAGAGCAGCAACGTCTGATATTAAACCTAATGGAAGTAAATAATGGTACTCAGAATGTGCTTCGAACGTTTTAAGCCTTAATTTAGTTGAGGGCGAAACAAGGGCCCATTAAACATAGCTGAGGGGGAAAAGGGCATGTATGAGAACATGATTGAAATGATCGGAAACACTCCTTTAGTAAAGCTTAAGCTTGATGAACAGTCATCTGCTGGAGTTTTTGCGAAATTAGAAATGCAAAACCCTTTTGGTATGAAAGACCGCGTTGCGAAAAAAGCGATTATGAAAGCAAAAGAATCCGGTGAGCTGCGGGAGGGGCAGCCAATTTTTGAAAGCTCCTCTGGCACAATGGCATGCGGAATTGCCCTCGTAGGTACAGCATTGGGACATCCAGTCCACATTGTTACTGATCCTCGATTGGATTCCATTACTAAGGCCAAATTGCATTCTTTAGGATGCGAGGTTCATGTTGTCGAGAAGATGGGAGAACAAGGATGGCAAGGGGGAAGGTTGGACCTGCTTCGCGAATTGCTGAAAAGTTATCCTGACGGATACTGGCTCAGACAGTATGATAACCCCGCAAATCCTGAAGCGTATACTGAATTGGCTCATGAACTGATAGATGAACTGGGACAGGTAGACGTCTTAGTTGCTGCTGTAGGCAGTGGCGGCTCCATTTCTGGAACAGCCCGTGAATTGAAAAGGTATAATCCCGCTTGCAAAGTGATTGCGGTAGATGCAACAGGGAGTGTGATTTTTGGACAACCGGATCGTCCTGCACGGCTCCAAGGAGGAATAGGTAATTCTTTAGTTGCAGGTAATGTGGACTTTTCCCTTATCGATGAAGTGCATTGGCTTAATGACCATGAAGCTTTTGCAGCTACCATTAACCTTGCCAAAAACGAGAAGATATTTGCAGGCAATTCTTCCGGATCGGTCTATGCGGTGGCTCGCTGGATAAGTACCCAGCTGTCACAGGATGTGAAGATCGCAGCCATTTTTCCTGATCGTGGAGACCGGTATGCAGAAACTATTTATTCTACGGATTACAGGCATATGAATGGAATGTCTTCCACGGAGTTTCTCTATCGGCCAGTAGAAGTCAAAAAACATACTGTAGTGGAAAACTGGTCTTATGCACCACTGCTGTAACAGCATTTTAATAATGTTGACCAAATGATTAATAAAACTGAAGGAGCTATCATCATGAATTTTAAACTATTTGAAGATAAGGACTTGCCTAATTGCACGAAAACATTCATGGATGTTTTCAACCAGGAACCTTGGAACGATGAGTGGACATTGGATAATGCAAAGCAATATCTGCTTGATTTCAGCTGTACTCCGGGATTTAAAGGAATATTAGCTGTGGAAAGGGACGAGATTTTAGGATTTATCTTTGGTGTTCACAGAGTATGGTGGAGCGGTGATGAATTTTTTATTAATGAAATGTGTGTTAGGGCGGATCTGCAGAATAAAGGGATTGGTAAGGCGCTCTTAAATCAGTTATCGAAAGAAATTAGTTCAAGCCCCATCACCAATATTTCACTTCTTACGGATCGGGGAATACCTGCCGAGGAATTTTATAAAAAGAATGGATTTAAAGAAATAGAACGGCTTGTTTTTTTAAGTAAAGGTATTTAAATCTGGGGGGATCATTATGAACGATCAGGAATCCTGGTTTTGGTGCCGTGAGCCACGGCTTTCACCGAAAATAAAGGTTTTTTGCTTTCCATATGCCGGCGGGGGCAGTTCAATCTATCGGGATTGGGCACTTGGCCAAGATATTGAGCTGTATGCGGCCCAGCTTCCTGGCAGAGAGTCCCGATATAAAGAGCCGCCCATTTCATCTATGGAAGATATGATTCCTAAGATTACTGAAGCTCTATTGGAGTACCTCGACACCCCATTTGCTTTATTTGGGCATAGTATGGGGGCGGTCATTGCTTATGAAGCAGCATGTGAGCTTAAAAAGAAATATGGGATATCACCTGTACATCTTTTTGTTTCAGGAAGAGCGGCTCCGCAGGTTAATGAGACGGGACCCGATATTTATGATTTACCCCAAAAAACATTTATCCAGCGATTGACAGATTTAGGAGGTACGCCTAAGGAAATTATTGAAGATCCAATTATTTTTGATTTCTATGAGCCTATGCTTAGAGCTGATTTCAAACTTAATGCAACCTACCAATTTACTGACAGGGAGAAGTTGGACTGTTCCATTTCAGTTTTAAGTGGAAATAAGGATAAAGCGGTTGGGACAGAAAGCCTCAGTTCCTGGAGAGAAGTTACTACTGGATCTGCAACTTTTGAAATGTTTGAGGGCGGGCATTTTTTCATCCGCCACCAAAAAAGACAGATTGAGAAATTGATGTTCCGCACTTTAAGGGATCATAACCCCACTTTACAGGAGTTAGCCAATGGACATAATCGCACTGAATATAAATGGAGCAGATCAAAAAGTCTGTGACTGTTTGAGTCCGCTAGTCAGTTTAGAGAGAAGACAGATCATCAGCAGTTACCGGTTTTTAGAAGACCGGTTGCGTTCCTTATTTAGTGAACTGCTTATTCAAACCTATGCCAAGGACAAATGGAAAATGGAAGATAAGGATATAGTGTTCAAAAGAACGAAGTACGGAAAGCCCTTTTTTAGTACCTTCCCGAATTTACAGTTTAATGTAAGCCATTCAGGTCATTGGGTTGTTGGAGCGTTCGGTGAATGGCCTGTAGGTATCGATATTGAAGAAGTATCTCCTATCGACACAAATATAGCAGAAAGCTTTTTTTCAATTATTGAGCAGGAGCAGCTGCAAAAGCAAACCGAAAATCAAAAGACTCTTTTCTTTTATAGGTTATGGACATTGAAGGAAAGTTACATAAAAGCAGATGGACGCGGATTATCAATTCCTCTCGATTCTTTTGCTTTTAAGATAAATGAAGAAAAAATCGTATTTGAATCGAATACGTTGACGGAGCCATGGCACTTTCGACGGTACACTATTGGTAATGGATATGAATGCGCGGTATGCGCTCCCACATCGTCATTTCCTGAGCAAGCCGCGATTCTTTCATGGAATGAACTGGTTAGCAGGTATCACTTGATCAATGGTTCATCTTTCTAACCATGGAAATTGATACTTATCGGGGGAGAGGAAGTGCAGAATTTGATTGTACAATCAGGTCAAAAAAAGCTGGCTGAAGGGCTGCAATATGGCCAGGGCTCTGCTTTTGGTACGTTTGGGGAGCTTCTGCAGGGGGTCCGTAATGATAACGATAAAGACTTTCTCGTGACGTTGCCGATTGCCAAGTTTTCTCACGCTGCTTTTACGTGTATTCCAACAGTTGATTCCCTGGCTATATATCCCTCTAACAAATTGAAGTCTCTTAATTTAGCAAACAACATTTTAAGGCACTATAATCTGCCGGCTGGCGGGCATTTATATATACACTCCAATTTACCAATTGGAAAAGGATTCGCCAGTTCTTCTGCGGATCTTGTCGCGGTGATCAGGGCTATCTCTGATTGTTTCCAAATTCATATCCCTTTAGAAACGGCACAATCCTTTTTGGCAGAAATCGAACCTACAGATGGTGTTATGTATGAGGGTGTCGTCTCTTTTTATCATAGAGAAGTAGAGCTATGTAAGTTTATTGGACAGTTACCCCCTTTGAGTATTGTAGGAATTGATGAAGGAGGAATTGTGGATACGGTTGAGTTTAATAGAATACCAAAAAACTTTTCGTCCGTGGACAAGGTTTATTATGAAGAACTTTTAAAGGATTTAACCATAGCAATCGAGAGCGGGAATGAGGAAGCGATCGGGAGAGTATCCACTATCAGCGCAATGATGCATCAAAAAATCCGACCTAAGAGGACGTTAAACCATGTCTTGGCGATCTGTGAGGAAGTAAAGGGCCTGGGTATAGCCATTGCGCACAGCGGCACATGTATTGGCATCCTGCTGTCCAATAGCGACTATCAATTTCACCAAAAACTGGCGGCAGCAAGGGAAAAGCTCTCTAAACACTCTAAAGAGGTGATGGTTTATCATTCATGGAATACTTCTTCTTGTCAAGGCCATGTTCATATTAGGGAGCCCATCATGGGGAGGAGCTACTGATTTTGAAAAAGAAACTTCTTTTTGTTGAATCAAATACTACAGGTACTGGAATGATCTTATTAAAAAAAGCTGGATTATGGAATTACACACCTGTTTTTCTAACGCGTAATCCAAAGATTTATGAAGGCTTAGCACAAATCGATTGTGAAATCATACAGTGCAATACGAATTCGGTATCAGAGTTACAAAATATCATACATGATTCGTTCTCTATTGATGAAATTGCCGGTATTATGACCACCAGCGAATATTATCTAACCATTGTATCTGAACTTATTGAAGGTTTGGGGCTGCCCGGAAATTCTCCTGAAGCCATGATGAATTGCAGGTATAAGCACCGGACACGGTTGATTCTAAAAGAAGCCGATATTCTGCAGCCATGGTTTAAGATTTTGAAATCATTGGATGAAATAGAAGCCGCTGCAAATGAAATCTGCTTTCCATGTGTAGTGAAGCCAGTGGATGAAAGTGGATCTAACCATGTGCGCCTGTGCCAGACAATTGAAGAAGTAAAAGCCCAGGCACAAAGAATTTTGCGAATAAAGACCAATCCCAGAGGCCAGAACACTGCAAGAGCAGTTTTAGTTGAAGAGTATTTGGAAGGTCAGGAATATAGCGTGGAAATGTATACATGGGAAGGCAATTCTCAATGTATTGGTATAACGGAGAAAAGAGTAAAGGGAAGTCCTTACTTTGTAGAGTATGAGCATATTTTTCCCGCTGGTTTATCATCAATGGTTCAAGGAGAACTGGAGAATACTGTTGCTTCTGCGTTAAAAGCCGTCAGATTTGTAATGGGAGTTACTCATACAGAAGTCAAGGTGACTGAAAAGGGATGTATCATCGTTGAAATTAATGCGCGTCCTGCAGGTGGAATGATTCCTGAGTTGATTCGTCGTGTAAAAAATGTAGATCTCATGGAGCTGCATACAAAAGCGATGCTGGGGAAATTCTCCGTGCCGTTAATGACCTCTTCCGGTTTTGCGGGGATTCATTTTATAGTCGCGGACCAAAGTGGATTCATTAATGAAGTAAATGGTGTTTCACAAGTTGAAAAACTAGAGGGCATTAAGTACATACACCTAACCACAAAACCTGGCAATGAAGTCCATATACCTGCCAATGCTTCTCACCGGCTTGGATTTATTATTGCTCAAATGGACACGTATGAAGAAACAGAAGCAAAGTTGGAAGAAGCTATAAAACTCATTTCATTTAAAATTAACCCATCAAAAGTAGTAACAACATAAACCGGAAAGAATTCTATGTGCTAGATCATAAAACGCCCGTTTCTGCTGTGATTCGAAACTTAACTCCAATCGATTGTGAAGGGAGAGTTTCATGATCCGGTCATCACGTTTCTCATGAGCTGCGGCCGCGTCCCTGTTAAGGTTGTGGAAAACTACCTGGAGGATGAAGAATCCAGGAATTGCGCTGCACTGATGGAATGGAGGAATCCTTTTTTGGAGAAGCGGTGAAGCCTTCCTTGTAACAAACATAAATAAATTATATAATGAGTATAGAAATGACATGCTATGAAAAGAACCCTGATGCTGGAACATCAGAGTTCTCCAGTTACCCGCAATAGCGCGGTGGCTCGATTTTTGCAAAAGTAACCACCTCAAGTTGTCTTAGCGGACAGGGTGGTTACTTTTTTGTGTTGGAGACGATTATTACGATTAACGTTGCAAATGCAATCATTAGAGTTAATGCTTCGTAAGTAGTCATCATCTGTTGCTAGAAACTTAAAATTTTACTAGATTCCACTACTAATTTCCTTCACCCTGACATAGGCTGTATTAAGAGATTTGAGCAGCCAGAATGGAGGGGATGTATGAAACGGGGATTGTTCTTTTTTATGGCGTTTATCATCGCGGCAGGTCTGTGCACAGGGTTAAAAGTTAATCAGCTGCTTTTTGCAAAATATGAAGAAAATGAGACTTCCCCGGTTGGTGCGACAATCGAGACGGTGAAGTCAAAACAGCTGGAGAGAGACGCGAAAAGCAAGATCAAGCGGGATATAGAAGACGAGTTTCGTATATCCATGTCCGATACGTATGGTGACCTGGCACGGTACCATTCGGTTTTGGATACCCAGGCGGTTCTTGCAAAAAAGGAAACGTTCTTTATCATCCGGTCGAAAAATGAGGCGTTTAATGAACAAGTGGAACGGTTCTTTGCGGTAAGTCTTAATCATTTCAGCACGGAAGCCGATCCCAATCTCCGTGTTCATCAGGTGTGGCTGGTAGATAAGGATTATACAATTATAAAAAAGCAAAAAGTATATTGAAGAAAAGCAGCCGCCTCTCGTCAGTACGAAAAGGGCGGCTGTTTTGTGGTTAAACAAATGTTTAAATCCTTTATCCCTTTAAAGGATTTGAATTTCTGTTATACTTAATGCAGGATTCTTTTGTGCAAATACTTAAGTGTCTGGTAAATAGATTAATGACATTGTGCCACGGCCCCCCATTTGGATTTGAGGAGCCGGGCCTTTTCTTATTGGAGGAAAAACGATGAAAGAGACTCAACCCGCCCGTATGCTGTCCGTTTCCAAGCCGGGTGGCTGGCTGTTGATTTTAGGTATTATCTTTGCGGGCGCCAATCTCAGGGCGCCATTAACCTGTGTGGGACCGCTCATTGAGATGATCAGGGAGAATACAGGAATGTCCAACACGCTCGCGGGCATGCTGACGACAGTGCCGCTTCTCGCTTTTGCGCTGATCTCGCCGCTCGCTCCTAAAATGGCGCGCAGATTCGGCCTGGAGCACACGCTGTTTGGCGCCTTGCTGCTGCTTGGGGCAGGTATTTTATTGCGTTCGGTTCCTCTCGCATCCGGATTGTTTGGCGGTACGGTATTGCTTGGGGTGGCGATTGCGGTGTGCAACGTGCTGCTTCCGAGCTTAATTAAACGCGAGTTTCCGAACAAGGTAGGATTGATGACAGGAACGTATTCAGTTTCGATGAACATGTGGGCAGCCGTTGCTTCCGGGGTCAGTATTCCCATTTCAAAAGGATTGGGCTTTGGCTGGCGTTTTGCGCTTGTGTGCTGGGTGCTCATCTCACTCGTTTCCATTCTGGTTTGGCTGCCTCAGCTGAGGAAAAAACATGTTCCATCGTCCGCTGTGACCGGCACTTCCATGTGGGGTTCAGGGCTTGCCTGGAAGGTGACCCTGTTCATGGGGCTGCAGTCCACCGTTTTTTATTCAATTATCACCTGGCTTCCGGCCATCCTGCACCAGCAGGGAGTCAATCCTTCAAAAGCCGGCTGGCTGCTGTCACTGACACAGTTTGCGAGCCTGCTTCCAACGTTCTTTGTCCCGGTGCTGGCAGGCAGGAGTGCCGATCAGCGAAAACTGGTCGCGTTCACCGTACTCTTTTTACTGTTGGGCTATGCCGGTATTCTAAGCGGCCTGACCTGGCTCGCTCCGCTGTATGTCATCTTGATTGGAATCGGCATCGGTTCGGGATTCGGACTGGCAACCATGTTCTTTGTGCTCCGGACCAAAAACGCCCATCAGGCGGCAGAGCTTTCAGGCATGGCGCAATCAATCGGGTACTTGCTCGCTGCAATTGGACCGGCCCTGTTTGGCTATTTGCATGACAAAACCCATAGCTGGACCCTTCCGATTTCTGTCCTGGCAGTGGCTGGCGTTCTTCTTTTTATTGTGGGGATGGGAGCAGGAAGCAACCGGTATGTCGGCGATGAGAGTGACAATGACGTTCTTCATAAAAAAGCATTATAAAAGGCAGACACAGGCTGTGCATAGTCACGGTCTGTTTTTTTTTTAAGCAGAAGTGTTGCTTTCAGGAGATGAAGGCGGTTATACTGGCAAAAGTGTGAAACGATACGTATCGTTTCGTTTAGAGGGTTTTGGAGGTTGCAGCTGATGAATCAAACGAAACAGGCGAGAAATAAGGAAAAAATTTTGGAAGCAACCATCAATGAGTTGAACCAAAAGGGGTATTTGTGTTTGACCATTGAGGGAATTGCGGCAGAAGCCGGTGTCGGAAAAGCGACGATATACCGGTGGTGGCCAACGAAGGCACATCTTGTACTGGATGCCTTTTTAATGGTGACAGAGTGTGCCTTTCAATTTGATTCGAGTGATTCGATCAAGAGCAATTTTGTGGACCAGCTGAAAAACCTGGCGGATGTGTTCAGTACAACGCTCGGACGATCGATGCTGGCCATTATTGTGGAGGATCAAGAAATTTCTGATGCGTTTTATAAATCATATTTGAGTTTGCGGCGAAAGGATTCCGCTTCTTTTTTGCAGCAGGCCATGGAACGGGAAGGGATCAAAGCGGAGGTTAATATCGATATCCTGCTCGATATGCTGATCGGTCCGATCTATTTTCGCATTCTCATCTATAAACAAACACCGGATGAACACTTTATTTCGGAACTGGTGGACCATGTGATTGCCGGTATTTTGCCGGCATGCAGCGGAAAGTAAAGGAGATATGTAGTGGAAAAGAAATATTCAATTATGACCCTAATTTTACTGTGGAGCGGATTGGTCATCATCTCAAGCATGTACGTGACCATCCCGCTGGCCACTGTATTCACAGAGACTTTTCATGTTACGGCCAATCAGGCTGCCTGGATTGGCAGTGCATTTTCATTATGTTATGCGATCGGATGCCTGCTGTACGGACCCTTTTCCGACAAGTATGGACGTAAAATTTTTCTTGTCTGCAGCATTAGCGCGTTAACTATTGTTTCGTTTGCTATTGGATTTGTGGATCATTTCTCTGCATTGGTTACGCTTCGGGCGCTGGAAGGATTGATTGCAGCGGCATTTGCTCCGATCTCTTTCGTGTATGCGGCTGAAATGTTTCCGCCTGAAAAGCGGCTGACCGCTGTTGGCTTTATCAGCTCCGGTCTTTTGATGGCCAGTGTGGTTGGGCAGGTATTCAGCGGCGCTGTCAACCATGCGTATGGATGGCACGCCATCTTCACCATTTTGGGTGTTGTTTACCTGGTATCAAGCCTGCTGATTATTTTCTTTTTACCGAAGGATGATCTTCCCCGGGCCAAGGGCAGTGTATTCGCTCAATTCAAACAAACAAAACTGCTGTTCCGGAATGGACAGCTGATGCTGATCTACCTCATTACCTTTACACTTCTGCTGTCCCTGGTTGGCATGTATTCCGTATTGGGCAACTATTTGACTTCTCCTGAATGGGGACTGTCCGCCCAGCAGCTATTAGGGGTGAGGGCGTTCGGCATTATTGGAATGCTGCTGTCACCATTTGCCGGCAGAATTGCGGGTAAACTCGGGAATGGCTTGATCCTGCGCGGCAGTCTGCTGCTGAGTTTTGCCGGATTGGCGGGGCTTGGTTTCAGCCATAGTTTGCCTCTGCTTGTAGTGGCCACTGTCCTGTTTGTTGCCGGGATTGCGCTGATTACACCAATTTCGATTACGCTCATTAATCAATTGGCAGGACCAGCAAAGGGAAGCGCCATTTCCTTCAACGCCTTTATTTTGTTTCTAGGCGCGAGCACAGGACCCTCGGCAGCTCTGTATCTGATGAACCACGTGTCCTATCAGAGTGCTTTTCTGTGGCTGAGCCTGGTTATGTGCGCTGGATTTATGATTTCGTTGTTTATCAGAACAAGTCCGAGTCAGACGGAGGTAAGGTCGTCTGTTAAACAGGTTTCATAGGACTGGAAGCACCCCGGTTGAGCCGGAGTGCTTTTTTTTTATGAAAATGACGTGATATGCAAGTATTTCTTGTCGAACCGCAAGTAAACTCGGAGTTACCGCAACTAAATCGTGTCGAACCGCAAGTAAATCCCGCGACACCGCAACTAAATGATGTCGAACCGCAAGTAACTCGCTCCCCTACACACAAAAAAAGGCCCGCCTCACCTTAGGCGGTCCTATTTCAAGAAATAATCCCTCTCCGGATCAGTTCAACCACAGCATGTGAGCGATTATGGGCTCCGAGTTTCTTTATGGCTGTTTTTACGTACTGTTTGACTGTAAGCTCGCTTATTTCCATAGAATTTGCCATTTCCTTTGTGCTTTCTCCCCAGGAAATTCTCTTCATGACTTCGAGTTCTCTTTTGCTGAGTAATTTGGAATCCTCTGTACTATCGGTTTTCTCCAGGATTTGTCCTGCCAGCTTCCCGAAGAGGGTGAAGCTTGTCAGCATCTTTTCATCAATGGAGGCTTTTGTTTCAAACTCTGTCGTGCAAATATAACCAATCACGGCTGAACCGAAGCTGATGGGAACAACACTCATGGAGTTGACATTGGAGTAAAAAATGTATTTGCTGCTTGTCGCTTTGAGGAACTCGATGCCTGAGCAATATTTTGCCTTTCTTTCGCGGATCGAGGAGAAGATGATGGACAGCGAGCGGATGTCGTCGCGTATTTCACCAATATGTACAAGGCCGGTGGAATTCAACAAAATGATGCCTTCCCCAAGAAAGCCTAATGGGGAATATCTAAACAAATAGGCGTTTTTCACTGGATACAAATCCATATATAATTCCAGCATTTTATATAATTGCTCTTCATGAGATCCCGTTTCCTGTAACAGTTGAATATGTTCCTTTAACGCATACTGAGATGTAATCGCTTTCATAAAACCATCTCCTTTTGGGGGATCATACACATTCGAAATAAGGAATATTCAGATTATAAAGAAAATTATACCATTAAGACAGGCACTTTGAGAAATGGTTTCTCTCAGGAGTCAATCATCCAATTCAGAAAGGAAGATGATTTTGGCTAATTTATCTCCACAAGCAAAAATGTATTTAGAAGCATTTGCAGAGATGCCGCTTCTGGAATCACTTGAGCCTCAAGCTGTACGGGATTTGTTTGCACAGGCTCCCCCTGTAGAAGTTGAACTGGCACCGTTAGCCAGGATAGAGGACCGGCGCATTCCTGTCGGCGATGATGCTGAGATAACACTAAGGGTTTACACTCCGGAGGGACAGGGGCCATTTAATCTCTTTGTCTATTATCATGGCGGGGGCTGGGTAATAGGGGATCTGGAAACCGTTGACGCGTGCTGCAGGATGATTGCCAATAAAACGGGCAGGGTAGTTGTTTCGGTGGATTACCGCCTTTCTCCTGAGTATAAGTTTCCAGTTCCTCTGGAAGATTCCTATGCTGCCTTGGAGTGGGTAAGTGAACATGCCGCAGAGATCAATGGTAATGCCTCCAATATTGTTGTTGGCGGTGACAGTGCCGGAGGGAACCTTGCCGCTGTAGTCTCCATGCTGTCACGAGATCGAAAAGGTCCTTCCATTGCAGCACAAGTATTGATTTATCCGGTAACAGATCTTAGCTATGACAGTAAGTCCTACGAGGAATTCCAGGTGGGATACGGACTGAACAAAGACCTGATGATCTGGTTTGGCAACTATTATATTAATAATCCCGGGGAGGCGAGAGATCAATACGTCGCACCACTATTGGCAGAGGATTTAAGCAACCTGCCGCCTGCTTTTTTGGTCACCGCGGAATGTGATGTCCTGAGAGATGAAGGAATGGCGTATGCAAAACGGCTGAAGGATGCGGGTGTGAGGGTTGAGAGCACCTGTCAGGCTGGGTTAATTCATGCCTTCTTTACGAACATGGCGGTATTCCCAGACCAAATCAAAGAGACCATTTCGAGTTTTAATTCATTTTTAAGTGAAATAGAGCAGGGGGCAAGCAGAGTTTAGCAACGTGCGTTTATATAGAGGAGGGGAACAAAAATGTCTTCTAGTGAGCAAACGAGTTTTGATGCAGTGGTAATCGGGGCAGGATTTTCGGGGATGTATATGCTACATCATTTGCGTGAAGCCGGATTTTCTGTGCAGGTTTATGAAGCTGGAGCAGATGTCGGGGGCACATGGTATTGGAACCGCTACCCAGGGGCACGGTGCGACTCGGAAAGTATCCTTTATAATTACACGTTCTCTGATGAAATTCTGCAGGAATGGACCTGGGAATCCAGGTATCCTGAGCAGCCGGAGATTTTAAGATATCTTAACTTTGTGGCAGACAAGCTTGATCTCCGACGTGATATCGAATTCAATAAGCGTGTTACTTCTGCACATTACGATGAAAAAAGGAACAAATGGGACATACAGATCAACGATGGCAGCACAGTGGATGCCAAGTATTTTATTACAGGTGTTGGCTGTCTGTCGGCTGCGAACCTGCCTAAATTCAAGGGGCTGGAAAATTTCCAGGGTGAATGGTATCACACCGGACAATGGCCGCATGAAGGTGTGGATTTTACCGGTAAACGGGTGGGCATCATTGGTACAGGCTCCAGCGGTGTTCAGGCAATTCCTGTTATTGCGGAGCAGGCCGGCCACTTAACCGTTTTCCAGAGAACGCCGCAGTACAGCGCCCCTGCGCGAAACCATCCGTATGACCCCGAGTATATTAAGAAGACAAAAGAAAACTACAGCAAGCTGATTCAGCAGATGAAGCACTCGACGGGCGGCTATCCGGTGATACCCGGTGAAAAATCGGCTCTCGAAGTGCCGCCGGAAGAACGAGAAAAGCTGTATGAAGAGCACTGGGAAAAAGGCGGACTTTTCTTGTTCAGCTCCTACAATGACATTACCGTCAACCCGGATGCTAACGAAACCGTAGCCGGATTCATCCGCTCCAAGATCCAGCAGGTGGTGAAGAATTTAGATGTCGCAGAGAAATTGATGCCTTCCTATTACTATGGTACAAAGCGCCCGATTATTGACACCAATTATTATGAAACTTACAACCGCAGCAATGTGGATTTAGTAGATGTGAAAAAGTCGCCGATTGAAGAGATAACAGCCAGGGGGCTTCGAACCGGGGACAATGAGTATGAACTGGATATCCTGGTTTTTGCCACTGGCTATGACGGCATGACAGGTCCATTATTAAAGATCGACATCTGCGGTAAAGAGGGAATCTCCTTAAAAGAAAAGTGGGATGGCGGAGCATCCACCAGAACGTACCTTGGAATTGCAAACGCCGGCTTTCCCAATATGTTCATGATTACAGGACCTGAAAGCCCATCCGTTCTTAGCAACATGCCCGTTTCGATCGAACAGCACGTTGAATGGATTGGTGACTGTATTCAATATTTACGAGAAAATGAAATAGAAACCATTGAAGCAGATGAGGCAGCCGAACAGCAGTGGAGCAAGCATTGCAGGGAAGTCGCTGATTCAACCCTCTTCACAAAAACAGAGTCTTGGTACAATGGCGCCAATATTCCCGGCAAGCCGCGGGGCTTCCAGATCTACCTTGGCGGCGTAGGCAACTATCGCCAAATCTGTGACGATGTCGCCCAAAAGGGATATGAGGGATTTATTTTGAAGGGGGCTACAAAGCCAGTAGTTTAGGAGTAGATAGAGCAAACCAATCTACCCCGAACAGGAGACTTGAACAAGTCTCCTGTTCGGGGATTTTCTTTTGAAAAGGCTCTTTTCTTAAAGATTGTTGCTTTTAAATAAGCTAAAGTCAATTTCCCTTTTTATGGTATTATATTTACAGTAGCTTATTACACCAGTTTATTTATTAGGAGGAAGTATTATGCAGAACAAAGCTTTAGTAATAATTGATATTCAAAATGACATAACAAAGAATTACAAAGATATCATTGACAATATCAACAAATCAATTGATTGGGCGGTCGAAAATAATATTCATGTTGTTTATATAAGACATGAGAATTTGTCACCTGGTACGAGAACTTTTAAAACAGGTACACGAGGTGCCGAATTAGCTCCAGATTTGAGATTAGTATCAGAAAATGTTTTTACGAAATATAAAGGAAACGCTTTAACAAGTGAAGAATTCACAGACTTTATTAGTAAAAATGAAATAGAAGACTTCTACATCACTGGAGCAGATGCTGTTGCTTGTGTTAAGTCAACTTGCTATAACTTACGTAAATCAAACTATGGGGTTAGTGTACTATCAGATTGCATTACCAGTTATGATAAGAAGAAAATTGATGGTATGATAGACTATTATGAAAGTAAAGGAAGCGAGATAATTTGTTTGGATGACTTAGTGAGTTAAGAGTTTTAATCATCTCGAGGTAGCCTTCCGTCTCAACAATCAACAGGTGTGAAAAATCAACATCGTGCTTTAACATAGCCTTAAAATAGGGACTCGATTGGGGTCCTTATTTTATGGTCATTTATCAGGTCATTTATCAACAATATTATTTAACATAGCTATCCCATTAAAAGGCGCTTTTATTGAATAACGATTACAGCCGTTCAATATTTGGTGGTGGCTACTCCTTGAAATAGCAACAATCTATACGAAAAGAGCCTTTGAAAATGCCGTGATATGCAACTAAATGATGTCGAACCATAAATAACTCGCTCCCACTACACAAAAAAAGATAATCAGAGACCCTTAGTTTGTTTAATATCCAAACTTAAAATATAATGTTATAATATTCAAAAAGTTTAATAGTTTAATACGATGAGGAGGGTAGATATTAAAAGAATGGTCAGCTCAGATTTTAATGATTGCCGAAATCTAAGATTATTCTGTATCTATACTCATTAGCAAAAGGATAAGCTGGGAAAATACATAAAAAAAGATATCCGTACAAAACAAATCTATTTAAATAATCAAGGAGACAGATCATGAAAAAACTTAACATCGGAATGGTCGGCTATAAATTTATGGGTAAGGCACACAGTCATGCTTACCGGGATATTCCTCTCTTTTTCCCGGATACGGTTCATCCTGAAATGAAGGTGATTTGCGGCCGTAATCCTGAAGGGGTGGCAACTGCTGCCAGGCAATTTGGCTGGGAAGACTATACAACGGACTGGAAGAGCCTTTTGGAAAGAGAGGATATTGATTTAGTAGATATCAATTCTCCCAGTAATAACCATAAAGAAATAGCCATCGCAGCAGCACGGGCCGGCAAGCACGTGTTTTGCGAAAAACCGTTAGCGCTTACACTGGAAGATTCAAGGGAAATGCTAGAAGTTGTTGAAGCTGCAGGCGTTAAGCATATGGTTGGATTCAATTATCGCTTTGCTCCTGCTGTACTGCTGGCGAAAAAGCTTGTTGATGAGGGCCGGTTAGGAACGATCCATCATTTTCGCGCCTGGTTTTTGCAGGATTGGCTCGTTGACCCGGATTTCCCGCGTGTCTGGCGTCTGGAGAAGGAAGTGGCCGGTTCCGGGTCTCACGGGGATCTGGGAGCCCATCTTATCGATTTAGCTCACTATTTAATCGGTGACATCAATGAAGTCATAGGTATGAACCAAACGTTTATCAAGGAAAGACCACTTCCTTCTGAAATGGCCGGCTTATCAGCAAAAGGAAGCGATAGTGATGAAAAAGGTGAAGTAACGGTTGATGATGCCACTCTCTTCATGGCCCGTTTTGCCAATGGTGCATTGGGAAGCTTTGAAGCCACTCGTTTTGCAACAGGCCACCGGTGCAAGAATTCGTTTGAAATCAATGGCAGTAAGGGCAGCGTTATTTTCGACTTCGAACGAATGAATGAACTGCAGGTTTACTTTACCGATGACAGGGACGATGTCCAGGGATTCCGCCGCGTCCTGGCGACAGATCCTCCGCATGCATATGCAGAAAGCTGGTGGCCGCCAGGGCATACGATTGGCTATGAACATACGTTTATCCATGAAATCGTAGAGCTCATGGAATCATTCAGAGAAGATCGCCAGCCAGTTCCCAATTTCCATGACGGCGTGAAATGTCAGGAGGTGCTGGAAGCCGTCGATATATCAATAGAAAAACAGCAATGGGTCCGAATATTGGACGTTTCAACTACAAAAAAGGGAGAGATTTTATCATGAAAAAAAATGCATTGATCGTTTGGGGCGGCTGGGATGGCCATGAACCGGAGCAGATTTCTCAGATTTTCAAAGGAATCCTTGAAGAAGAAAATTTCAATGTAGAGGTTTCCGATTCGCTTGATTCCTATGGTGATGCAGAAAAACTTAAATCGCTGGATTTGATTGTTCCTCACTGGACAATGGGCGAAATTGAAAAGAAATATGTCCTGAATATTTCTGAAGCGGTCATGAGCGGTGTCGGATTGGCCGGCTGTCATGGCGGGATGTGCGACTCCTTCCGAAACAATGTGGACTGGCAGTTCATGACAGGGGGGAACTGGGTGGCTCACCCTGGAAATGACGGAGTGGAGTACATGGTCAACATTAAGCATTCCACCAGCCCGCTCTTAGAAGGCCTATCTGATTTTAAAGTAGTCAGTGAACAATATTACCTCCACGTTGATCCGGCGGTTGAAGTACTGGCAACCACTCGATTCCCGGTGGTTGACGGACCGCATGCGGCCAATAAAGCGGTGGACATGCCGGTTGTCTGGACAAAGCGCTGGGGTCAGGGACATGTCTTTTATAATTCTTTAGGTCACAAGGCGGATATTGTAGCGATGCCTGAGGTTTCACACATGATGCGCCGCGGTTTCATATGGGCTGCTGAAGGCAAACAACGAGCCAATGATCGGTTGGTATCAGCCTTCGGTGCGTCAGGCAATGGGAACGGGCGGGTTTATACAGGAATGGGAGACAGTCAGTAAATCCCTTAATAGCTGTTCAAAAAAATTTATAAATAGGTGGAGTCTAACATGAGAAAACTTAAAATCGGTATTATCGGCTGCGGCCACATCAGTTCAATCTACATGCAAAATTGTCCGAAATTTGAGCACCTGGAGCTGGTTGGATGTGCCGACCTGGATGTAGAGCGGGCAAAAGCGCAGGCAGAGACATTTAATATTCCTAAAGCATGTTCGGTCGCAGAACTGCTTTCCGACCCGGAAATTCAGTTGATTATCAATTTAACCATTCCAAAGGCACATGCCTCTGTATGCGTCCAGGCGCTTGAAGCCGGCAAGCATGTATTTACGGAAAAGCCACTGGCTGTTACGCGTGAAGAGGGAAGACAAATTTTAGAAACGGCCAAAAAGCATAATCTCCTTGTGGGCAGTGCACCTGACACCTTCCTGGGTGCGGGTATTCAAACGGCGGTCCAGTTGATCGAACAGGGCGAAATTGGTGTGCCAATTGGAGCATCAGCCTTCATGATTTCCCGCGGGCACGAGCATTGGCATCCAGACCCTGCTTTTTATTATGACCTTGGCGGGGGACCGATGTTTGATATGGGACCTTATTACTTAACGGCGCTTGTGGCTCTTTTAGGACCGATTAAACGAATTTCCGGTTCCACCCGCATTAGTTACCCTGAAAGAACAGTGTCCAGCCAGCCAAAAGCTGGAACGAAAATTAAAGTGTCCACCCCGACTCACATTTCCGGCGTGATTGACTTTGAATCGGGAGTCATCGGAAATATGACAACAAGCTTTGATGCCATTGGCGGCTCGACCCTTCCGCCAATCGAAATTTACGGCAGCGAAGGAACGCTGCTTGTTCCAGACCCGAATACCTTTGGCGGACCTGTGAAAATCAGGAAGCGCGACGAGACGGAATTTAAAGAGGTGCCTCTGACTTTTGGCCATGATCAAAACAGCAGAGGGCTGGGCGTTGCCGATATGGCCAAAGCCATCCTCGAGGGAGGCAAATACCGGGCAAATGGAAGATTGGCTTATCATGTTCTTGAAGCCATGCACGGATTCCATGATTCTTCTGACAGCGGAAAACACTATATCATGGAAAGCACCTGTGAACGTCCGGAACCCGTGTCATTGGAATTACAGACGAAATAAAAAAACAGGAGGAATACATATGAACTACAGAACACTTGGGAAAACAGGCTTAAAAATTTCTGAGATTGGATATGGCGCGTGGGGGATCGGAAATACCGGATGGCGGGGAGCCGATGATGAGGAATCGATAAAGGCACTAAACAAAGCCATTGATCTTGGCCTGAATTTTATTGATACAGCCTTAGGATATGGAAACGGACACAGTGAGCGTTTAATCGGGCAGGTATTGAGAGAACGTTCGGAAACAATTTATGTATCCTCCAAGATTCCTCCGAAAAATTTAAAATGGCCGGCTCCGGCCGGGATTTCAGCTGAGGAAGCGTTTCCGGCAAACCATATTATTTCCTCCACGGAAGAGAGCCTGC
This sequence comes from Fictibacillus fluitans, assembly GCF_030418125.1. Taxonomy (GTDB): domain Bacteria; phylum Bacillota; class Bacilli; order Bacillales; family Fictibacillaceae; genus Fictibacillus_C; species Fictibacillus_C fluitans. The sequence continues at coordinate 267,972 of NZ_JAUHTR010000002.1, forward strand.
GCAATCTGGACATCGAAACCATTGATGTTCAGCAGTTTCACGTCTGGTCTGACGAATGGGTCAATCAGGGGGACTGGCTTAAAGCCATCGAAACGCTGAAAGCGCAGGGGAAAATTAAGCATTTTGGTGTTTCCATTAATGACCACCAGCCGGAAAACGCCATTAAGCTGATTGAGACCGGTCTGGTTGATACCGTCCAAGTCATCTACAATATTTTTGAACAAAGTCCGGAAGATAAGCTTTTCCCTGCATGTGAAAAGCATAATGTCGGCGTAATTGCGCGTGTGCCGCTGGATGAAGGCGGGCTTACCGGCAATATTACTCCTGAGAGCCAATTTGATGAGGATGATTTCAGAAGCCGCTATTTTAATGGTGAAAGAAAAGCTGAAGTATCCAACCGCGTCAATAAAATCGCAGAAGACCTTAACATTTCAATCGACGATGTGGCCGAAACTGCTCTGAACTATGTTTTAAGCCATCCTGCCGTTTCCACCGTTATCCCTGGTATGCGTTCCATCAGAAACGTGGAAAGAAACTGTAAAATTGGTGACGGAAAAGGGCTTTCCCAAGAGGCGGTTCAGAAGCTGAAAGCTCACAGATGGATCCGCAATTTTTACCAGGCATAAAGGATGATATGAATAAAACGATGTTAACTAACCCCATCATCTGGGCAGATGTGCCGGATGTTGATGTGATCAGAGCCGGGACAGATTATTATATGGTAAGTACGAGCATGCATACGATGCCGGGATGTCCCATTATGAAGTCAAAGAATTTAGCAGATTGGGAGATCATCGGATATGTCTTCGATCGCTTGGAAGACAATGAATCTCATAATCTGAAGGATGGAAAAGGAATTTACGGGCAAGGCTCATGGGCTGCAAGCTTGCGCTACCATAATGAAACGTTCTATGTTGCTTTTTCAAGTAATGATATGGACCGGTTTTATATCTATCAAACAAAGGATATAGAAAATGGGGAATGGACACGTTCAACGTTTGAAGGAGTGTATCACGACCCGGCATTGCTTTTTGATGAAGGAAGATTGTTTGTCATTTATGGCAATGGAGATATCCATATTAAAGAATTGACTGCGGATGCAACAGCCATCAAGCCGTCCGGCATCGACCAGTTATTGCTGATTACCGATAAAGAAGGAATCGGTCTGCGGTGTGAAGGATGTCACGCCTATAAAATAGACGGGTACTATTATTTATTGTTTATCGAATGGCCAAACACCGGAAACAAGCGCAGAAGGCAAATCTGTTATCGTGCAAGCAGTCTTTTGGATACGTATGAGCGTAAAGAGATTTTTGATGATGACATGGGCTACGATAATCATGGCATTGCACAAGGAGCGATTTTCAACACACCGGAAAGTGAATGGTACGCCATGTTATTTCAGGATCATGATGCCGTTGGCCGAATTCCCTATGTCCTCCCTGTTACCTGGGAGGAAGGATGGCCGATGGTGGGGATGAACGGCAAGGCGCCAAATGAATTGGAAATAAACGTGCCTGCGTCCTCCCAAAAGCAGCTGGTCATCAGTGATGAATTTGATCATAGAGAAAATAAACTGGCTTTGAATTGGCAGTGGAATCATAATCCGGACCATGATCTTTGGTCATTTACGGAACGGCCAGGGTATCTGCGGTTGGAAACCGGGCATTTAATTAACAGTATTTTGTATGCACGCAATACATTGACACAAAGAACGGAAGGACCGCACTGTACAGGAATCACCATGATGGATGCAGCAAACATGAAGCCGGGTGATCATGCAGGATTGGTTGCTCTTCAGAATCATTTTGGAACAGTAGGGATCAAGGCGGATGCGAGTGGAAATAAATATGTCACCATGTGTGTCAATGATGGTGAAGGCAGGGAAGAAACAGTTGAAGAGATCCCTTATTCCGGTGATCGTGTACATTTGAAAATCGAGTTTGATTTTGAAGACAGTAAGGATCTGGCGGGATTTTTCTATTCGGAAGACGGGGAAAACTGGAGCAGGATCGGCCGTCCATTAAAGATGAAGTACACATTGGATCATTTCATGGGGTACCGGATGGGTCTGTTTAATTATGCTGCTGTGCAAATTGGCGGATATGTTGATTTTGCTTATTTCCATTATCAAAAGAGTGAAGGAGATATGTGAAGATGGAGAAGGTAGCTGCACCTCTGCACACGTTGCCACTGAAGTCGGTTCAAATCAACGATTCTTATTGGTCCAGGTACATTCAACTGGTTCGTGATGTGGTTGTTCCCTATCAATGGGAGGCGCTGAATGACCGGATTGAGGGAGCCGAACCGAGCCATGCAATCAAAAACTTTAAAATTGCTGCAGGCGAGGAAGAAGGTACATTCGGCGGTATGGTGTTTCAGGACAGTGATCTGGCGAAGTGGCTGGAAGCGGTCGGCTATTTGCTGCAGACCGAAAAGGATGAGAAGCTGGAAAAAATTGCGGATGAAGTGATCGATCTGATTGCCAAAGCGCAGCATAAAAACGGTTATTTGAATACCTATTATACGCTGAAGGAGCCGGGCAAACAGTGGACGGATCTTTGTGAATGCCATGAACTGTATTGTGCCGGCCATATGATTGAAGCGGCCGTTGCCTATTTTGATGCGACCGGAAAAAGGAAAATTCTCGATGTGGCGATAAAGCTAGCGGACCATATTAACGAGGTGTTCGGCGGGGAGCCCGGCAAAATTTCGGGGTATGACGGCCATCAGGAAATTGAGCTGGCCCTTGTTAAGCTGTATGAAACCACAGGCAACAAAACGTATTTGCGCCTCTCTCAATTTTTCCTGGAGGAGCGGGGAAGCCAGCCGCATTTTTATGACAAGGAAGCGGAGAAAAGGGACGGCACCACTCATTGGCAAAACTCCTTCATGATTGAGAACAAGGCGTACAGTCAGGCTCATGCACATGTCTACGAACAGGACAGGGCCATCGGCCACTCGGTACGGTTTGCTTACATGTGCACCGGCATGGCGCATTTGGCTGCCCGAACCGGTGATGAAGAGATGATAAAGTCATGCAAAAGGCTGTGGAGAAACGTGGTTTCCAGGCAGATGTACATTACAGGAGGCATTGGTTCACAGCGCCACGGCGAAGCGTTCAGTTTTGACTATGACCTGCCCAATGATACGGTGTACGCGGAAACATGTGCATCGATTGGATTGATTTTCTTTGCCCAGCGCATGCTTCAGCTTGAGCCAAACAGCGAGTATGCGGATGTGATGGAGCGCGCGCTGTATAACACGGTGCTTGCCGGCATGTCACAGGATGGCAAAAGCTTCTTTTATGTTAATCCGCTCGAGGTTCACCCACAAGCGTGTGAAGCAAATGAAAATTATAACCATGTAAAGCCGGTCCGGCAAAGCTGGTTTGGCTGTGCGTGCTGTCCGCCCAATGTGGCGCGCCTTCTCTCTTCTCTGGGACAATATATTTACACAGTTCAGGGAGACACGCTCTACACTAACCTTTATATTGGAAGCAAAACGGACGTTGAGCTGAACGGAAACAATGTAACACTCATACAGGAATCCAATTATCCATGGAGCGGCGAAATCAAATTTACGGTGGAAGCCGATCAGGAAAATGATTTCACGCTCGCTTTGCGTCTTCCGGACTGGTGTGCGCATGCGGATCTTCGCCTTAACGGGAAAAAGGTTCTAATGGAAGAGATAACAAATGGCTATGTTCATCTCAAACGAACATGGTCAGCTGGAGACCAGTTTCAGTTGATATTGGCCATGCCGGTCGAACGCATGAAAAGCCATCCCCTTGTCCGCCAGAACGCAGGAAAAGTGGCTCTTCAGCGCGGCCCGCTCGTTTACTGCCTGGAGGAAGCAGATAACGGCCCCCAACTTCATCAAATTTCACTGCCCGCAAACGCACCTCTCCAGGTACAAGAGGATGAGAATTTCCTCAATGGGTTAGTAGTCATTACGGGAGAAGGGGAGCGTCAGAAAGCAGAGGATTGGGGAACAGGACTGTACCAGCGCGGAACACATACAGCAACAGAGACCGTACCGTTAACATTTATCCCTTATTTTGCGTGGGCGAACCGGAAAATTGGAGAAATGAAGGTATGGGTGGATGAAAAGGGGAATAGATAAGGGATTACTGAATTTAACGTTGGAGGCTAGATAAACCATGAAAACGATTCAACGCCCTAAAATGATATCCCCAGGCTTTTTTGGAAGCGTAATTGCCGCCGATTCCAGACGAACGGTATTTGATTTCCACAATGAAGTGCTGATAGCCAAGCAGGCACACATTGATTTTCTTTTTATTGGAGATTCCATTACGGAAATGTGGGATACAGAAACGTATTTTGGCGGTAAAGGAAACAAGATTGTGAACCGTGGGATCGGTGGAGACACCACCACTTATATGCTGAAGCGCTTTGATGCCGATTGCGTTCAGCTTAAACCGAAATACGCCATCATTAAGATCGGCATCAACAATTTATGGGCACTTGATGCTCCGGTAAGAGAGGAACGACCGGAACAAACTACACTGCTTGCAGAGATGGTTGCCGATATTGCGGAGATGGTCAGAAAAGCAAAGGACGGAGGGATTATCCCGATTGTCTGCTCGCTGCTTCCAACGAATGTTGAAACCAACATGCAAACGTTAATCCGGAATGAGCTCGTTCTGAAAATCAATGAGCAGCTAAAAGAACTCGTACGAAACGAAAACATTCCTTTTGTGAATTACCATCCTCATCTGACAGAAACGGATGGCAAAACGCTGCGCCCCGAACTTGCCGATGATGGTCTTCACCCGCATGTACTGGGGTATGATATTATGGCCGAAGTTTTGCGTGAGGAATTGGGAAGACAGGGTATTGCTATATAACGCAAAGTTCTACTCGTAAAAGGAAGGGGCTGTCCAGAAAGTCAGTAAAGCTGACTTCAGGCAGCTCCTTTTTTATATCTAAATCAAAAAATAACTCGAAAATTGTCGGCTAAATATTCTGAAAACAATATTGACTTGGAAGGAAACCGATGGTAAATTTATATCTAATAATATAACAATATATAACGTATTATAATGTTGTGTATTGTTTTGGGTATGCGCGCACCCGAAAATTTACTAATTGGAGGCATTATTCATGAGTACAGAATTAGTTGTTGACGTAAAAAAACAGGTTCAGGCAGCCCTTGAGGAAGTAAAGAAAAAGAATATTGAGAATGTATTTTTTGTGGCATGCGGAGGATCATCCGCTCTCATGTACCCAAGCAAATATGTGATTGACCGTGAGGCGAAAAAAATCGACGCCCACTTATACAGCTCTAATGAGTTTATCCACCGTAACCATAATAAACTCGGCGAAAACTCCCTTGTCATCCTTTGCTCGCACTCCGGCAATACGCCAGAAACCGTAGAATCTGCAAAGTTTGCCCGTTCAAAAGGAGCACTGGCCGTTTCATTGACAAATGTGGAAGGTTCACCATTGGCGCAAGCCTCTGATGTTGTCCTCAAGTATGAGTGGGGAGAGAAAGCGAATGCCTTCACCACCAACTACTCTGTTCTTTATCAGCTTGTTTTCGGCGTATTAAAAACCATTGAAAACAATGACAAATTCTCATTAATCGAAGAAAGTCTTGAAAACCTTCAGCCGGTATACGAAAAAGCAGTGGAGCTTTACAAGGGAAATGCCGAAGATTTTGGCCAATTGTACAAAAACGAAAACATTATTTACACAATGGCCAGCGGAGCTAACTATGGCGTAGCTTACTCATTTGCCATCTGCATCCTGATGGAAATGCAGTGGATCCACTCCCACGCCATTCATGCGGGTGAGTATTTCCATGGACCGTTTGAAATCATTGACCAGGAAACACCATTCATCATTCTCCTCGGTCTGGATGAAACAAGACACCTTGAAGAACGCGCGTTGGAATTCTCCAAGCGTTACGGCAAAAAGCTGATTGTCCTTGATGCAGTTGACTTTGATTTCAGTGGTGTGCGTGAAGAAGTGAAAGGCTACATTGCTCCATTGGTCCTTAACTATGTGCTGAGAACATATGCCGACCGTCTGGCTGAAGAGCGCAATCATCCATTGTCCACGAGAAGATACATGTGGAAGGTTGAATATTAAAATCAAGCTTTTACTGAGGGAGGAAAGGAAATGAAACGACTGCTTATTCTAGGTATGATCACCGCCATGCTCCTTTCATTCATGGCGGGTTGTACCTCCAGTCCGTCATCCGGAAGCAGTGATGATACCGTTGTACTCCGTTTTTTCCATCGTTGGCCGACAGAGCCCAAAAAGCAATATTTTGAAGACGCGGTGAAAGAGTTTGAAAAGTCTCATCCGAAGATTAAAATCCAGACCGAGGCCGTATTGAATGATTCCTACAAAGACAAAATCCGGGTGCTGCTTGGCTCGGATAATCCTCCTGACGTGTACTTTTCCTGGAGCGGCGAATTTGCCTACAATTTCGCCCGGGCGGGACAAGCTTATGATTTAACCAAGTATGTAAACGATGATAAAAAGTGGTCTGATCAAATCATTCCTTCCCAGTTTAAGCCTTTTACCCTGGATGGAAAGATTTACGGCGTTCCGTGGTCTACCGACGGCAAAGCCTTTTTTTACAACAAAAAGATTTTCAAAGATCTCGGGTTAAAGCCGCCAGCCACGTGGGATGAATTGCTCTCTGTTTCCAAGGATATAGAGAAAAAGGGCATCACACCAATCGCTTTCGGCAGCAAGGCACCTTGGACGATTTCTCACTATATCGGCTCCTTGAATGCCCAGATGGTACCGGAAGATGTGATTGAAAAAGACTATAACCTGAAAAATACGGATGGCGAGTTTACACATCCGGGTTACGTAAAGGCTCTGGAGAAGTTTAATGAGCTGAAACCGTTCTTTAATAAAGGTGTGAACTCGGTGGACCATGAGTATGCACGCCAGTTGTTTAACAGCGGAAAAGCGGCGATTGGCTATTTCCAGCTGGCCGAAATTGGAATGATCGAGCCGAGCCTGAAGAAAAATCTTGGTGTGTTCAATACACCGGAGATTGATGGTGGAGAAGGAAATCCGAACTCCATCACGGCCGCTCCGGAAGGAATCATGATTTCTTCCAAAACCAAGCATCCAAAAGAAGCGATGGAGTTCATTAAATTCCTCACTTCCAAAAAGAAGGGCACTGAACAGCTGACCAAGGTCAGTGAATACAGCGCTGTTAAAGGAACAACCAACGCACAGAATGCTTCCAAGCTTCAGCAGGATGCCATTAATCTCATTGTAAATGCGGATAAGACCTATCTCTGGTTTGATACAGCAGTGGATATCAAAATTGTTGATGCTTACCTAAAAGGATCCCAGCTTATGCTGAACGGAAAGAAAACACCAAAAGAAGTGATGGCGGATGTCCAAAAAGCCGCCAAGGGATTGCAGAAAAAATAAAAAATGGTGAAGAGAAGGTGGTTGCACGTTGACCACCTTCTTTTAAAAAAAGAAGAGGTGAATCCATTGCCGATCAGAAAATTCGTCCCGTATCTGTATCTTGCACCTTGCATATTGATGATGGGGCTTTTTGTATATTATCCAATCGTGGAAAACTTCCGGTTCAGTTTTTATGATTTTTCGGCTTTCTCCCCGGACAAGGCATTTGTCGGTTTTACCAATTTCATCAGCCTCTTTCATGATCCGGTGTTCTATACCGCGTTAAAAAATAACGTCTGGTATGCCGTCATCTCGATCATTTGCCAGGTGTTTGGCGGACTGATTTTGGCCGCTATTCTGGAGGACCCCATCACCCGGTTCATCAGCAGCTTTTTTAGAACGGTGTTCTTTTTGCCGGTGGTCATCTCGGTGACGGTAATCGCGCTGCTTTTCACCTTTGTGTATGAACCGAACATGGGGATTCTGAACAGCTTTCTGCATGGACTTGGATTGGACTCCTGGACAAGAGAGTGGCTCGGTGATTCGGAAACAGCGATTTTTGCGGTCATTGCCGTATCTCAATGGCAGAGTATCGGCTATATCATGATGTTGTTTATCGTTGCCATTCAGGCGGTCCCAAGAGAAATTTATGAAGCGGCAGAAATGGACGGGGCCGGGAAAGTCCGAAAGTTCATTTCCGTTACCGTTCCACAGGTGAAAGAGATGTTTTTTGTCGCTTCGCTTATTACGCTGACAGGCGCTTTTACCGTGTTTAATGAACCGTATATTTTAACCGGGGGAGGTCCTGGCAACGCCAGTGAGGTGCTTGGAACGCTCCTTTACAATTCGGCTTTTGCCAAAGACCAGATGGGCTATGCATCCGCTATCGCCACCGTCATTCTCGTTCTCACATTGCTTGTGTCCTTGGTTCAAATGAAGCTATTCCGTACAGGGAAGGATGATTGATTTGGAAACGAAAGCAGCGATTGATTATACCTACAATGTACCTGCCAAAAGAAGATCGAAGAAAGGAAAGATCAAAGAAGCTGTTCCGCTTTATTTCATTTTAGTAGTCTACTTTATCGTGGTGGCGTACCCGCTGTTCTGGATGATCGTTAATTCCTTTAAAACCACGGACGAGATTTTCTCCAACAGCTGGGCCATGCCGCAGAAATGGCTATTTTCCAACTATTCCCACGCCTGGGAAACAGGAATTTCGGGATACTTCGTGAATAGTTTAGTCGTCACTGTCACCACCTGTTTGGGAACAGTGTTCATAAGCGCACTGGGGGCATACGGGTTAACACGGTTTTCCTTCAAGGGAAAGAATGCGCTTCTTATTCTTTGCATGGGCGGAATGATGCTCTCTCCGCAAGTCAGCCTTGTTCCTTTATATAAATTGATCCAGGCATTGGGCATCCATGATACGTATTTGGCGCTGATTCTTCCGTATGTGGCATACCGGATTCCCATCACCCTTCTGCTCATTCGCGCTGCTTTCCTTGATGTGCCGAAGGAGCTTGAAGAATCTGCGGTTCTTGATGGATGCAGTTCGTGGGCTGTCTTCACCAAAATATTTTTACCGCTCAATTATCCCATCCTTTTAACAGGGATTATTCTTACGGCGTATTTTACATGGAATGAATTTATGTTCGCGCTCATTTTTGTCGATTCAGAATCATTGAAAACCATTCCAGCCGGCCTTATGCAGTTCAGGGATGCGCTGCAGACCAACTGGGGAGTCCTGCTGGCGGGGCTGATGATTTCAGCGGCACCTATTATTCTCTTATTTTTATTTATGCAAAAATATTTCATTCGCGGCTTGGCAGCAGGCAGTGTAAAAGGATAAGAAAGGATTGAAATACAAATGAAATTAATAGCGATCGGTGATAATGTGGTTGATGTTTACCTCGAGCGGAATGAAATGTATCCGGGGGGAAATGCGCTGAACGTAGCGGTGCTGTCCCGTCAGTGCGGAGCAGAAGAAACGGCGTTTATTGGAATTGTGGGAAATGACACAGAAGGTGACCATATCCTTGAGTCTCTGAAAAAGGAAAATGTCGATGCAAGCAGGGTACGCCGGGCGGTCGGAGAGAGTGGGAAAGCTTATGTAAATCTCGATGAAGAAGGCGACCGGATTTTTGTAAAATCCAATAAGGGCGGTGTACAGGCTGAATTAAAGCTGAGATTAACAGAAGAAGACTATGAATCTGTTAAACGCTATGATGTACTTCATACCAGTATTTACAGCAGCCTGGAGGATGAGCTTCCACGGCTGAAAAAAGTAATTCCTCTTTCTTATGATTTTTCCAACCACTATAACGATGAATTGCTCAAAAAAGCATGTCCGTATCTTACGTTTGCTTTTGTGTCGGGAAGCGATTTATCAGAGCTGGAAATTGATGCATTGATCGCTAAAATTCATACCTTTGGAGCCGCGAATGTGGTGATTACCAGAGGATCGAAGGGTGTTATGATGTCGGATGGGTCCAACCGGTACACTCAGGGCATTGAGGACGCGGAGGTCATTGATACGCTTGGAGCAGGTGATTCGTTTATCGCTGGATTTTTAACAAGCTGCTTTAACGAGTCTTCCATTGAAGCGTCTCTGCAGTTTGCAGCCTTAAAAGCCGCAAGAACCTGTGAAGTTATGGGTGCGTTTGGTTATGGTAAATCGCTGATCGTATGAAAAATGGAACTAGCCAGCAATGGCTTAGTTCCATTTTTTTATGTGGAGATCGTAAATGCGATATGTGTGGTTGGTACTTTAAAGGTGGAAATATGAATAGGTACTCCTTGTGCGTCAAACACTGTTTTATCAATGTTGAACAGCATGGACCCGGGATCGCAATCCAGGTACTCGGCCTCGACAGCGGAAGCAGGTACAGCGGTTAAAATCTTGGTGGAGGTGGTCGACTGCATGTCCACCTGGTAAATATGTTTCAGTACATCGTAGGTGGACTCATACTCGAAAATGTTCTCCATCAGTTTAGGGAAGCGAATCAGGGAATAATGGACAATATCGATGGTAAACGGCATGTCATCAATGAACATCAGGCGCGATAGATTGAGTACAGGCGAGCCCACTTCAACTTGAAGCGCCTCGGCCACTTGCTTTGTTGCTTTGATCTCCTTGCATTCCAGCACTTTTTTGGAGGAGTTAACCCCCATTTGCTTGCTGAAGTCAGAGAACCCTTCAACCGTAATCAGCTCGCGGGCAACCTTTTTTCGGGAAACAAACGTGCCTTTGCCTTGCTTACGTTCCAATAGTCCTTCTTCAACTAATTCCTGGATTGCCCGCCTGACGGTAATCCGGCTCACACTGTAAATGTCACAAAGCTCAGCCTCATTCGGAATTCTGTCTCCAACTTTATATACTCCCTTATCCATCTCATCTTTTATGTTGATCATCAGCTGTTCATATAAAGGAAGGGAACTGGCGTTGTTCAATTTCATGGATTAAGCTTCCTCCTATTATTAAGTCGTTATATAATATTATATAACAAATATATAATAAAATCATATGATTAATAGGTCCCTATAAAACTATACGATGGATAAGCGGAATTGACTTCTTATTTGGTGTACCCTGTTACATTTTTTTCTGAAAAATAGTGGTTGGCAGTTGACGTTAAGTATAATTTTACATATTAAGGAAAATATTTAATGCGCATAAAACAGGAGGCTGCTATTGGATGAAAAGGTGGATCATGCTGTTATTTCTTTTGGCCAACATCGTTTCTATCATTTACTTCCTGATTAACTTTGAATCTGCGTTCAACCCTTTATGGATGGCGTTTTTTATTCTGGGGCTGGTTCTTTCTATTGTTTTTATGAAAGAGAGAGGTAGGCGGGCCTTGCCTTTCAGCGTTCTTGTCACAAGTTTGAGCTTGCTCGGTGCGTTTGCTTTTAACTACTTTTTGTCGCATTTAATGGGTTGAATCCTTGTTGAAGAATACACCTGTGCCATAAAAGGGAGGGCGATATGCCTTCTTTTTTTATATCTTAATTTTGTACCAATCTGCCTTAGCTTTCTCTATTCTGATTAAGATTTCCTCTGTTTATAATCAAGGGGAAATGAAGAAAGGGAGGCAGATCACATGGCGACGCAGTTGAAAGTGGATTCACCGCTTTTGTTGACGGATGAGCAGATGAAGACGTTTATCACAGACGGCTTTCTCATTCTGCAAACGGACTTCTCCGAGGAATTTCATGAAACGTTGAACACGCAGTTGAAAACGGTATATGAGGAAGAAGGAAACCCCGGGAATAATCTCTTGCCAAGGATTCCGGAGCTTCAAAAGGTGTTTGACCATCCGATCATTACAGGGGCCTTAACCAGTGTTTTAGGTTCGGATTACATGCTTCATGCTCACCGGCATGGCCATTTCAATGCTTCTCCGGAAGCGGGAGGATGGCATAAAGACAGCTACTGGGGATATCAGCGGATGCGCAATCATCATCCATGGTGGGCGATGATCATGTATTTTCCACAGGACACGCCTGTGGAGCTCGGACCGACGGGAATCATGCCGGGGACGCAAAATTATGAAACCCGAACTTTCCAGGACGATGAAACAAAGGAAGAAGCTTTGGCGAGCGGTAAGGCAGGAACCTTCGCTCTGATCCATTATGATATATGGCATAGAGCCACTCCAAATGTGGTCGGCGAGCCGCGGTTTATGCTGAAGTTTGAGTTTATGAGAACGAAGGCGCCGCTAGCTCCAAGCTGGGATCATGAGGCGGAGTCCTGGAGCAAGCCGTCTTCTGCTCAAGCGCTGCCCGAACAGCATGATGTGATGTGGGAAGACACATGGAACTGGCTGGCTGGAAGGGTTGGAAGCCTGGCAGACACTAGGCTGAAGGATGAAGCTGAGGTTCAAGCGCTTGTTCAGGAGCTGGGGGATGAATCCGAGCCACAGGGATTGAATGCGGCCTATGAACTGGCCTGCAGCGGGAAAAATGGCGTGTACGAACTTTTGCAGGCCCTGTACCATGAAAATGTCAGGGTATCGCGGGTTGCGGCTTACGGCCTTTCCATCGCTGGCCCTGGGGCGATTTCTGGGTTAATTTCTGCTTTGGAGAATGGCCGACCGAAAACGGTCGTGCATGCGGCGTTTGCGCTGGGTGAACTGGGACATCATGCGGCTAAGGCAGTCCCTCAGTTAATTCAATGCTTGAAGCATTCATCGGAGAAGGTCCGCCGAACGGCAACAGAGGTGCTTTCCATGATTGGACAGCCAACGGAGGAAGTAGTTCAAGGACTATCTCAATGCCTGGAGGACCCGGATGTTCAAGTCCGCTTCATGGCCGGGTTATCCCTTGCACGCCTTGGTCCTGCTGCCGCCTCTGCCGTTCCGTCGCTCGAGAAAGCACTGAATGATGAGAACCGGTATGTACGTGCTCATGCGGCAGAGGCGCTTCGTTACATTGGAACGGAGGAGGCAAAAGATACCCTCATTCAGTTTCTGTTTAATTCACGATGGTGCCCGACGACCACACCGGCAAATACGTTTTATCCTTAAAAATGACTCAGGCTCCGTTTTCTTACGGGGCCTTTTAGTTCTTTGTTACCCCGGTGCGTGAAATCATTTCCCGGTAGTTTTTCGGCGAGAATCCAATCTGTTCGCGGAACATTCGCGAGAAATAAGAAACCTCCATACCGAGCGAATCCGCGATACCAGTAACACTCTGTTCGGTGAACAGCAGAAGGTGTTTGGCCCTTTCCATGCGCTGCCGGTTAATGAATTGGATGGGGGACAAACCTGTGTATTTTTTAAAAACAGAAATAAAGTAGTTGGGATGAAAGCTGGCGATGCGGGCCAAATCCTCAACCGACAACGAGTCATGAAGATGGCTTTCAATGTACTGCAGAATCTTATCCATTTTTTCAAAGGAGGGAACCGTACGGGAATCAAAATGAACTTCGCTGCTTTGTTCAATAAAGTCAGCCATGATCCCAAACAGGGTGGAGTGAACGCGAAAGCCGCTGGATAAATCTCCTTTTTCCGAATGCAAAATGAGCTGCTTAAACTTGTGGATTAACAGCTCGGGATCGCACGGTGTAATAAATACCGGAGCCTGTATGATTTGAAACAAGTGAGCATCATTGACCTTTGAGCTGAAGTGGCACCAATACTTTCCGAAGGTGTTATGATCGTTGAGGGTTCCGTACGCCTGGGTGGAGCCGGCTGGAAGAAGATACAGTTCGCCGGGTTTAGGGTAATAGGTTTCGCCGTTGACCTTTACAAAGCCCTCACCCTCCATAATAAAATATAGCTTGTTAAACTCGGGAACATAGCTGTCCTCTGCCCAGGTAGCGGGAACTTTCGTGTACCTCGCAATGGACAAGTCCAATTGAGCATTCGTCATATAATTTTTCCAAAAGGTGGTTTGCTGCATGTTCTTCACGCGCCCGTCTTGTCTGTTTTACTCATTATATCAAAATATTCGGTAAACTATCGCGGGGAGGTTTTATGAAAATGACGTGATATGCAACTATTTTTTGTCGAACCGCAAGTAAATCGGTAATTACCGCAACTATTCCGTGTCGAACCGCAAGTAAATCACGATTCACCGCAAGTATTCCATGTCGAACCGCAAGTAAGCAAAAATCCACCCCTCCCATCCTGATAAAAGAAGGATAAACCTATAGGCAGCACGAACCTTTTCATCAATAAGTAGAGGAGTTGATGTGCATTTGATTGTGAAAAACCGAAAAATACCGATTCATATTCGAAAACTCGAGGCATTGTTGAGGAGATTGCCCCCAGAACATGCGAAACGAAGAGAGATTGAAGAACAATTAGCCCGCAGAATGGCTGGATATCGCGGAGAGCAGTCCTTGGATTATTATCTGGGTTTCCTTCAAGATTATTTTATTCTGCAGGATCTCCGTCTCCCAAATGGAGATTACCATTTCCAGCTTGATGCGATCCTTATTTCTCCTTATTTCATCCTCATTTTAGAAGTGAAAAACATTTCCGGTACGCTCATTTTTGATGACCACTTTAAACAGTTGATTCGCGTTACTCCAGAAAAAGAGGAGGGCTTTCCGGATCCGATTCTTCAAGTGGAACGCCACCGTGAGCAATTGAGGAGCTGGCTTTTGGGACAAAAATTTGAAAAGATTCCAATTGAAACGTTGGTAGTGATCAGCTATCCCAATACAGTAATTAAAAACACCCTGCTGAATTTGGCGTCCCATTTATCAGAAAAGGTCATTCATAGTGGGCACTTACTTACAAAAATCAAGTCTTTCGAAACACTCCACCGCAAGCCACTGCTCAATCCCCAGCATATTAAAAAAATTTCAAAAAAACTCCTCATGAGCCATACCCTTTCCAACCCAGCCGTTCTAAAGCAATTTCAAATCCAGCCCCATGAAATTTTAACGGGTGTCCAATGCCCTCAATGTTCTTCTCTGCCAATGGTCAGACTGCATGCCAAATGGATTTGCCCTACTTGTGGTTCCCTGTCCAGAGACGCACATTTTTCCGCCCTGAACGACTACAAGCTCCTCGTTGATCTCACTATATCAAACCGTGAACTTAAAGATTTTCTTCATTTGTCTTCCATCTATGCAAGCTCCAGAATTCTTCAGTCCATGAATCTTCCTTATTCAGGCTCATATAAAAATCGGCGCTATATGATGTCCCTTGATGATTGAGTGAAAGCTGATAAAGGCCATCCATGAAGCATGGGTGGCCTCTGTATTTTTGTGAAAATGATGTGATATGCAAGTATTTCTTGTCGAACCGCAAGTAAATTTCGTTTTACCGCAACTATTACGTGTCGAACCGCAAGTAAATCATGATCTACCGCAAGTATTCCATGTCGAACCGCAAGTAAGCTCCATAACCTAACAAAAAAGAGCTGAATCCTCAGCTCTTGTCATACCTCATAAATCCAATAAAGATCAAAATCGACGCAATAATATTAAAAGCAACCCGAAACCAGTGCACAATGAGAAATTCATGAGCGGTTTGCTGCAAAAAGGCAGCAGAATGCATCTTAGTTCCTTCAATAAACATGATTTCGTTGCGAGGCCATTCAAAAATCATGGAGACTGCTCCTTCCACGACGATCATGAGCATGCTGAACAAAATCCAATACCGCGCGACTTTGAATCTCCACCCCAAAGCCAGTGCCAAGATCCCTGTAACAATACTCGCCGCTCCTAGTGGCGGAAAGTAGGTGTGCGGGCTTGCTACCTTCATGAAATCCATGCCGGTTTGAAGAGATTGCGGGACGTTATAAAAAATATTGGGATACAGCATGAATGTATCAGCTAAAATGCTTCCAAGCATAATCCACTGCACCCAGAGATGAGAGAGAATGGATAAAAACGTTAATCTTTTCATTATAAAAATCCTCCTTTAACGAGCTTGAACTCATCATAAGGTGGAAAGCTTAAATGATTATAAGCAAATTCTTAACGATTTCTTAAATCTCAGCTTTTAAATCGATAGCCAACACCCCAGACCGTTTCGATAAATTGGGGTGCTCCGGGGTTTTCCTCGATCTTTTCTCGGATTTTGCGGATATGTACGGTAACGGTGGAAAGGTCGCCGATCTCGCTCATACCCCAGATCCGCTCAAAAAGGTCTTCTTTGCTGAACACATGATTGGGGTGTAAAGCGAGAAATACCAGCAAATCGAACTCTTTGGCGGTCATTTTTACTTCCTTCCCCTGAAGGAAAACCTGCCGGGAATCTCTATATACTTCAAGGGCTTGATGTGAGATCAGGTCAGGCGCTCCCCGGTTTTTTGTCAGCCGCTGATACCGGTTAATATGAGCCTTCACGCGGGCTACCAGTTCGTTGGAATTAAAGGGCTTGACGATGTAATCATCGGCACCCCGGTCAAAGCCGCGCAGTTTATCAATATCCGCTTTTCTGGCGGTTACCATAAGAATCGGAATATCCAGCCGGTCGCGAAGCATGGTGCACAGTTCAAAACCGTCGGTTCCGGGAAGCATCAGATCAAGAAGAATAAGATCGTACGAACCTCCATCCGCTTTTCTTAACCCGTCATCTCCGTTTACGGCAATATCGCTCTGGATCCCGTGGAATTCCAAGTAATCCCTCTCCAGTTCCGCAATGCTCAGTTCATCTTCTATAATCAGCACTCTCGGCATGACTGTCCTCCTTTTTCAATGTAAAAAAGATGCTTGTGCCTTTTCCTTCTTCACTTGCAACCCAGATTTCACCGCCATGCCGCTCAATGATTTTTTTGGCGATGGAAAGGCCGAGGCCGCTTCCGCCAGTCGATGAATTTCTTGATTTCTCTGCACGGTAAAAGCTGTCGAAAATATGCTGCAGCTCTTGTTTACCTATACCGCTGCCGTTATCCGCAATTCCAACCAAAATATGATCGCTCTCTTCCATTAGCGAAACCTGGATTTCCTTCCGCTGTGTGTCGGTGTATTTCAGGCTGTTTTGAATGAGGTTATGCACCACTCGTCCCAAATTGGAACGGTCAGCCTTGACCATATATGTTTCCTCGGGTTTCGTTTGAAGCCAAGCATGAACGTGCTCCACCTCGTTTACTTCATCCAGAACATCCTCAAAAAAGGCTCGAAGGTCTATGGGTTCATATTGAAAAACTGTCTGGCCGGCATCGAGCTTGGAATAGAAAAAAAGTTCATCGATCAATTGATCCATTTCCGCTGCTTTCTGATACACGGTTTGAAGATAATGATTTTGTTTTTCCGGAGTATGGGCCACCCCGTCCAAAATACCCTTAACGTAACCCTTGATCGAGGTGAGCGGCGTTTTTAAATCATGCGATACACTCGCGATCAATTCTTTCCGGTTCTTTTCGTATTGATCTCTGGCATCATTTGCTGTTTTGAGCTGAATTCTCATACTTTCAAAGGTTTCCGAAAGCTGGCCAAGCTCGTCCTTTTTCATGGGTTCAATTTTGTAATCCAGATTCCCGTTGCTGATTTCCTCTGCCGCTCTGGACAGTTTTCGTACTGGAATGAGGATCGAGCGGGCTACCGCATAGGTTAACAGACCATTGGTCAGAGTAAGGATAACGAGCAGACCGACGAACCTCATCGTCATAAAAAGCTGTGACCGGCTTCCTTTTACGTCCACATGAAAACCATAAATGAGCAGCAGGGCAATAATCATTTCCAAAATGAAAAAGGATGCGACAGGGACAGCGATCATTGCGATATTTGAAAGGATCAGTCGCTTTTTTATAGACATGTATTCCACCCATCGTATTATGCCGTTTCTTTCTTTTTATGTGAAAATGACGTGATATGCAACTAATTTTTGTCGAACCGCAAGTAAACTTAAGATTACCGCAAGTATTTCGTGTCGAACCGCAAGTAAATCCAGCATTACCGCAAGTATTCCATGTCGAACCGCAAGTAATGCACCCCACCCCGCAATTCCTCCAATAATTCTTCAAGAAAAACTAGTAAACACTCCCCGGTCTGTGTTATTTTTACTGTATCAGAGTTACGTACAACTTTAAAAAGTGAACATACAAGTAAAGAAAACAAAGGATGGATGCACGGTGAAGGAAAACTCAAAATACATACAAGTGAAAAATCAGATAAAAGACTGGATCCTGGAAGGGAAGGTCAAGCCGGGAGAAAAGATCTATTCGGAAAACGAATTGGTGAAGCTGTTTGGCGTCAGCCGCCATACGGTAAGGCAGGCGATTGGCGTCCTGGTTCATGAGGGCTGGCTGTACCGCGAGCACGGATCAGGGACATTTTGCTCCAACCGCCTTCTGCAGCAAACCAAACGGGAGAGCAGCAAAAACATCGGTGTCATTACAACGTACATGTCGGATTATATCTTTCCGTCGATTATCCGAGGGATTGAACAGTATCTTTCCAGCCAGGGCTATTCATTGATCATGGCGAGCACGAACAATGATTTGGAAAAAGAAAAACAGTGCCTGCAGACGATGCTCAGCAAAAATATCGATGGCTTGATTGTTGAGCCGACAAAGAGCAGCTCGGCCAATCCGAACATCAGCTATTATTTGAATTTGGAGCAGCATAATATTCCTTATTTAATGATCAACCAGTATTACAAGGAAATCAATCCGCCGCATCTGGTGGTCGATGATGAAAAGGGTGGCTTTTTGGCGACTGAGCATTTGATTCAATATGGCCACAAGAAGATTCTTGGCATTTTTAAAAGTGATGACCTGCAGGGAGTCAACCGGATGAAAGGCTATATTGATGCGTTTCGGAAATACAATCTGCCGTTTTTTCCTGACATGATTGTGACCTATACGACGGAAACGAAGGAAGAGAAGATTGCTGAAATTCGTTCCTTGCTTGAAGGGAAGGAACGCCCGACGGGACTGATCTGCTACAACGATGACGTGGCCTTAAGCGTGCTGAATGTTGTCCGCAGCTTGAATTTAAGCGTGCCGGGAGATCTCTCCATTGTAGGATATGATGATTCCCAGCTGGCTACGGCGTCCGAAGTGAAGCTCACGTCTGTCTCCCATCCAAAAACGCAAATGGGCATTGATGCTGCCAAACGGATTATCGCCAAAATTGAAGGGAAATCGTTGGAAAACGGAACCGATTCATTCGTTTATGAGCCTGAATTAATCGTAAGAGAGTCAACGAAAAAATTGTCTTCGAAAATAGTTACTTGAATTTTTTGAATTTTATCCTTGAAATTTGTAGAATCGGTGCTACAATAAAAAACAAGTGATGCGTACAAGTTATTGTACAAAGAAGCGTATGTATAGAAGTGATTAATGACTTTCCCCTTTGTCATCTCACCAATGCGTACGCTTTTATTTTAACTTGTACGTACATCATCTTCAGTATGTAAACGCTTACTAAACTATTTTTGTCGTAAGAAGGTGAATGGATGAGCAAGTATTCAATCGGTGTGGACTTTGGCACGCAATCTGGAAGGGCGCTTCTGGTGGAAGTGGCCACAGGCAGGGAAGTTGCAACCGCAGTAAAGGAATATACACATGGAGTGATGGACCGCCAGCTCCCGGGCGGTAAAAAGCTGAAAGAGGACTGGGCGCTGCAGCATCCGAAGGACTACCTTGAAGTTCTGCAGACAACGATACCTCAAGTATTGAAGGAAGCAGGGATAGCGGCAGATGAGGTAATCGGGCTTGGAATCGATTTTACCGCCTGCACGATGCTGCCGGTTGATCATGAAGGAACCCCGCTGTGCATGCATGAAGGATATCAGGATCATCCGCATGCTTACGTGAAGCTATGGAAGCATCATGCGGCACAGGAAGAGGCCAACCGGTTAAACGAAACCGCCGAAGCGCGCGGAGAAGACTTCCTTGCGCGCTATGGCGGAAAAATTTCATCGGAATGGCTGATTCCAAAGATTTGGCAGATTTTAAATGAAGCACCTGAAGTGTATGAAGATGCCAGTCATATGCTGGAGGCGACCGACTGGGTGATCTCCCAATTAACCGGATCAATTCAGAGAAACAGCTGCACTGCGGGCTATAAGGCGATCTGGCACAAGCAGGAAGGCTATCCGCCAAACGACTTTTTCAAAGCACTCGATCCGAGGCTCGAGCATGTGGTGGAGGAAAAGCTGAGTGCGCCGATTGTCCCGATCGGTTCAAAAGCCGGGGAGCTGACAGAAAAAGCGGGAGAGCTGACCGGGTTGAATCCGGGAACAGCCATTGCGATTGCGAATGTTGACGCTCATGTCGCCGTACCGGCCGTCGGCATCACAGAGCCGGGCAAGCTGCTGGCCGTGATGGGAACATCCACCTGTCATATCCTGCTTGGTGAAAAAGAGGAAATCGTACCAGGCATGTGCGGCGTGGTGGAGGATGGCGTCATTCCGGGATACCTCGGTTATGAAGCAGGACAGTCGTGTGTCGGTGACCATTTTGAATGGTTCATTAAAAACGCTGTACCGAAAAGCTATCAGAAGGAAGCAGAAGAAGCCGGCAAGGAAATTCATCAGTACCTTACCGAAAAAGCGGGTGAGCTTAAAGCGGGGGAAAGCGGTCTTCTGGCGCTGGACTGGTGGAACGGCAACCGCTCGGTGCTTGTCGATGCGGATCTTACCGGACTGCTGATCGGTGCCACACTGGCCACCAAACCGGAGGAAATTTACCGGGCGCTCATTGAAGCGACAGCCTATGGAACGCGAATGATTGTGGAAACCTTCCGGAAATCCGGTGTCCCGGTTCATGAATTCTACGCTTGCGGCGGCATTGCCCAGAAAAACGCTTTCATGATGCAGGTGTATGCGGATGTACTGAACATGGAGATCCGGATTTCGGATTCGGCGCAGACTCCGGCGCTTGGAAGCGCGATGTTCGGAGCAGTGGCAGCCGGCAAAGAGAGCGGAGGCTATGATGATATCCGGGAAGCGGCCAAACATATGGCCCGCATCAAGGATAAGGTCTATCAGCCGCAAAAGGAAAATGTGGAAATTTACAGCGCGCTGTACGATGAATACGCGAAGCTGCATGATTACTTCGGCCGGGGTGAAAACAACGTGATGAAAACGTTGAAAAATTTCAAGAGACAAGCAGGGGAGGTCATGCACCATGCTTGATCAGCTAAAAGAGGAAGTGCTGGAAGCGAACCTTGCGCTGCCAAAGCATCAGCTCGTAACGTTTACGTGGGGAAATGTAAGCGGCATCGACCGGGAGACTGGGAGCGTTGTCATTAAACCGAGCGGCATCCCTTATGAACAGCTGAAAAAAGAGCACATGGTCGTGGTTGATCTGAATGGTGACGTGGTGGAGGGAGACTTAAATCCGTCCTCAGATACGCCAACCCATGTGGGGCTTTACCGGGCGTTTCCCAATATCGGCGGCATCGTCCATACCCACTCGCCCTGGGCCACCAGCTGGGCACAGGCCGGCCTTGCCATACCGCCGCTTGGCACCACGCATGCCGATTATTATTACGGCGAGATTCCGTGTACGAGGGCATTGACTGATTTGGAGATCCAGCAGGATTATGAAGTGGAAACCGGCAATGTGATCATTGAAACATTCCGGGAGCGGGGACTTGAGCCCACTGCGATTCCCGGGGTTCTTGTGACCAACCATGCACCGTTTTGCTGGGGAAAAAATGCCGATCAGGCGGTGCATAATGCTGTCGTCCTTGAGGAAGTTGCGAAGATGGCGCTTCATACCATGCAGCTGAATCCCGGGATCCCGGCAATCAGCCAGGCGATTCTCGACAAGCATTATTTGCGCAAGCATGGTGTGAATGCCTATTATGGGCAGAAGTAATAGAACAACTTGTCCGTATGAGTAGAAAGAGGAGGAGCTTATGATTGGAACAGCAGCATATGAATTTTGGTTCGTAACGGGAAGCCAGCACCTGTACGGAGAGGAAACGATCCGCGAGGTGGAGGAGCATTCCAAAACCATGGTCAGAGGATTGAACAACCATATTGAGGGAGAGAGCTCGATCGTCTTCAAGCAGGTCCTGACCCAGCCGGAAGAAATCCAAAGGCTCTTTTTGGAGGCGAACCTGGATAAAAAATGTGCAGGCATCATCACATGGATGCACACCTTTTCTCCGGCCAAAATGTGGATTTCCGGACTGAAGTCCCTGCAAAAGCCCCTTTTGCACCTACATACACAATTCAACAGAGACATTCCGTGGGACTCCATCGATATGGACTTCATGAACACCAACCAGTCAGCGCATGGCGACCGGGAATATGGGTTCATTAACTCGCGTATGAACATTGCCCGCAAAGTCGTGGTTGGGCACTGGGAGAGCGAACAGGTACGTGCCAAGCTTTCCGGCTGGATGCAAACGGCCGCTGCTTTTGAAGAAAGCAAGCATCTGAAGGTAGCGCGCTTCGGCGACAATATGCGTGAAGTTGCAGTAACTGAAGGCGACAAGGTCGAAGCGCAAATCAAATTCGGCTGGTCGATCAATGGCTATGGAGTGGGAGAGCTGGCCGAATACGTTCAGGCTGTCAGTGATTCAGAGGTCAATCAGCTTTTTGAGGAATACAGCACGCTGTATGACATCGCGGAACATGGAAGAAAAGGCGGAGAAAAGCATCATTCCATTTTGGAGCAGGCCCGCATAGAGCTTGGCATGAGAGCTTTCCTGGAGGATGGCGGATTCACGGCATTTACCACCACCTTTGAAGACCTTCATGGCATTCCACAGCTGCCCGGCCTTGCCGTACAGCGCCTGATGGGTGACGGATATGGATTTGCCGGTGAAGGGGACTGGAAAACTGCGGCCCTTGTGCGTGTCATGAAAATGATGGCAAACAACCGGGATACGTCCTTTATGGAGGATTACACCTATCATTTTGAGCCGGACAACGAGCTCGTCCTTGGCTCGCACATGCTTGAGGTATGCCCGAGCATTGCGGCGACCAAGCCGAGAATTGAAGTCCATCCGCTTTCCATCGGAGGAAAAGCGGATCCCGCCCGGCTCGTATTCGACGGAAAAGCTGGGCGCGGACTGAATGCTTCGATCATTGACATCGGACACCGCTTCCGTCTCGTCATTAATGAAGTGGATGCGGTTCAGCCGGTCGAGAATATGCCGAAGCTGCCGGTCGCCCGCGTGCTGTGGAAGCCGCAGCCGTCACTTGCCCAATCGGCGGAACAATGGATTATCGCGGGTGGCGCGCATCATACGTGCTACTCTACCGTCCTGACGCCGGAGAATCTGAGAGATTTTGCAGAAATGAGCGGAATTGAAAGTGTACTGATCAACAATGATACCAAGTTTCACGCGTTCCAAAACGAGCTTCGCTGGAATGACCTGCTTTACCGATAAAATTTCAAGGAGTGGTGATTAATGGCACAGCTGGACAAAGCAAAAATGATCGTGGACAAGGATTTTCGCATTGCAGACATTGACGAACGGATATACGGCTCTTTTATCGAGCATCTGGGACGGGCGGTTTATGGAGGAATTTATGAGCCCGACCATCCGTCAGCAAATGAAAACGGATTTCGCATGGACGTCATTGAACTTGTAAAACAGCTGAATGTGCCGATCGTCCGGTATCCGGGCGGAAACATGGTGTCCGCCTATAACTGGGAGGATGGCGTTGGGCCAAAGGAGGAGCGGCCGAGACGGCTTGAGCTCGCCTGGCGCACGATCGAGAACAACCATGTGGGTACTAACGAATTTGCGCAATGGACAAAAGAAGCCAATTCTGAAGTCATGATGGCGGTAAACCTGGGAACACGCGGAATTGATGCCGCCCGCAACCTTCTGGAGTACTGCAACCATCCGGAGGGCACGTACTACAGCGATCTTCGCATCAAGCACGGCTACAGGGAGCCTCATAAAATTAAGACATGGTGCCTCGGCAACGAAATGGACGGCCCATGGCAGATTGGCCATAAAACCGCGGATGAGTACGGCAGGCTTGCGGTAGAAACAGCCAAAGCGATGAGGCTGGTGGATCCTTCCATTGAACTGGTATCATGCGGAAGCTCCGGCATCCAAATGCCGACGTTCCCTGAATGGGAGGCAAAAACACTTGACCACACGTATGAGTACGTGGATTTTGTCTCGCTCCATCAGTACTACGGCAACCAGGACAATGATTCTGCGAACTATTTAGCCAAAACGATGGACATGGACCATTTTATTAAAACAGTTATCTCCACCTGTGATTATATCCAGGCGAAAAAACGCAGCAAGAAGAAAATCCATTTAAGCTTTGATGAATGGAACGTCTGGTACCATTCCAAGGACCATGATACCAAGCTGGATCCATGGACCATTGCACCTCCGCAGCTGGAGGACCATTACAATTTTGAGGATGCATTGCTTGTCGGAAGCATGTTGATCACGCTTTTGAAGCATGCGGACCGCGTGAAGATGGCCTGCATGGCTCAGCTTGTGAATGTGATTGCGCCGATTATGGCCGAGCAGGGCGGATCCTGGAAACAGACGATTTTCTATCCTTACATGCACGCTTCTGCCTTTGGACGCGGTGTTTCCCTTCAGCCGGTTGTGTCCTCACCGCTTCATGACACGAAGGATTATACAGATGTTCCTTACCTCGACTCAGCTGTCGTTTACAACGAGGAAAAAGAAGAAGTGACGATCTTTGCCCTGAACCGCCATCTCTCTGAATCTCTTCCGTTGACAGCTGACGTTAGAAGTTTTGCAGATTACAGCTTGGTAGAGCACATGGTGCTTGAGAATGACGACCTTAAAGCGGTTAACTCACTGAATGAAGAAAAAGTTAAACCTCATGGCAATGGTTCTGCCGAGCTAAAGGACGGAATCATTGAAGCGCAGCTGTCAAAGGCGTCCTGGAATGTGATCCGCCTGGCCAAATAAAGGGGAGGTGCCTGGCATGCGTTCATTCATAGAGTCTGTAACATCGGCGTTTCAGTCCTGCACATGTCCTTCACTTCACCATGAAATCAATATGAAGGAAATCCTGATCTCGGACGAAGCGGTGTACGGGAGAATGTCCGCTTTTATCAAGGAGCAGGGGTTTGAAAAAACCGTACTCGTTTGTGACGAAAATACGCTGAAAAGTGCAGGCAGCAAGGTGAAAGAGATACTGGAGTCCTCGGGGATTTCAGTTTCTCTGTCCCTCGTTCTGCCCAACCATCACGGAGACGCAGCGGCTGATGAAAAATCGCTCGTCCAAGTGCTGCTGGAAACACCAAAGGACACGGATGTGCTTGTGGCTGTGGGTTCCGGCACTCTTCATGACATTGTCCGGTTCGCTTCCCATCAGCGCCGTATTCCGTTTATTTCTTTTCCAACCGCCGCTTCCGTTGACGGATTTACCTCCGCCGGGGCTCCCCTGATTGTGAGGGGGGAAAAGAAAACCATTCAGTGTACCGCTCCGGTTGCGCTGTTTGCCGACATTAATGTGTTAAAAGAGGCACCCCCAGCATTGGCCGCCGCAGGGTTTGGCGACATGCTTGGAAAAATAACCTCGCTTGCCGACTGGAAGGTATCCCGCTGGATGGCAAATGAACCGTACTGTCCGACAGGGGCTGCCCTGACAAAAGAGGCGCTGGAAAACTGCCTGTCCCACTTGGAGGATGTTGCTGCACAATCCGAAAAGGGTCTGACTGTTTTGCTGGAATCGTTGATTATCTCCGGCCTTGTAATGCTTGTCCTGGATCATTCCCGGCCGGCATCAGGCGGGGAGCATCATCTTTCCCATTACTGGGAGATGGATCTTTTAAAAAGAGACGCCCCACAGCTCTTGCATGGAGCGAAGGTGGGTGTGGCTTCTGCCCTTCTTACTTCAATATATAAAAGATTAATAGAAGAAATGAAAAGTGGCCAGGAACTGCCAGATCCGGAGAAAAACAGAAAGTTTAAGCTGCATCAACAAGAGATGGCCCAAAACTATGGGGAACTGCCCAAAGAAAAACAAATGCAAGAGTGGCTGGTGAAAGTTGGGGGTCCAGCCACGATTGAAGAGCTCGGAATTACAGAGGAACTATTGGAAGAAGCTTTGCAGCATGCGCATACCATCAGAGACCGGTGGACCGGCTTGAAAATGAAAAACCAGCTCAGATTAACACCACAGCAGTAAAAATCAGTTCATACTGAGGGGGGTTAATGATGAAGAGGAAGGTTTTGTGTGTTTTGGCTGTTTTGCTCGTGATTTCCCTTTTATCCGGTTGCAGCGTGAAGACCTCGGGTGATCCCGCTGAATCGAAGACGACCACATTAACGTACTGGACGTTTAACGGACTTCACGAGGCATTATTTCAGGATGCTGCGAAGAAGTGGAACAAGATGCATCCGGACCGGAAGATTAAATTAAATTCGGTGGTTTATCCTTATGGTCAGATGCATGACAATCTATCCATCTCTCTGATTGCCAACCAGGGTGTGCCTGATTTGGTGGATATTGAACAGAAACGGTTCGCAACCATGGTCAAGGGCAACAAGATTCCTTTAGTGGATTTGACGTCATTGGTGGCAAAAGACCGCGACAAGTTCGTTGAATCACGGCTTACCATGTACAGCAAAAACGGAAAACTGTACGGTATTGGCACCCATGTAGGAACCACTGTGATGTACTACAACACGGAAGTTATGAAAAAAGCGGGAGTGGACATCGACAAAATCCAAACATGGGAGGATTACGTAAACGCTGGCAAACAGGTGAAGAAAAAAACAGGCAAGCCAATCACCACGATTGAAACGAAGGATCCGAATAACTTCCTGCCAATGATTATCCAGCAAAAGTCTGGTTTCTTTGACAAAAACGGCAAGCTCATCCTGAACAACAAAATCAACGTAAAAACGCTCGAGTTTCTCAGGGATATGGTATATAAGGACAAAGTCGCCGTACCTACTCCTGGCGGAAACCATCATGCCGAAGAATACTACGGGTTCATGAATCAGGGAGGCGCCGCTTCTGTAATGATGCCGATTTGGTACATGGGGCGTTTTCTGGACTATATGCCGGACTTAAAAGGAAAAATTGCCATCCGTCCGATGCCCGCCTGGACAAAAGGCGGAGACCGGTCAGCGGGAATGGGCGGTACAGCCACTTCCATCCCGAAAGCATCCAAGAATATAGATCTCGCCAAAGACTTCCTGCAATATGCCAAAGCTTCCAAGGAAGGCAACATCAAGCTTTGGACCGTTCTCGGCTTTGATCCGCTCAGATGGGATGTCTGGGACGATCCGGCTCTGCAAAAAGAAAATAAATATACCAACTACTTCACGAATGGAACCGGCCTGTTTAACACACTTCTTGAACTGAAGGATGAAATCAATCCTCTGTATATGACGAAGGATTTCCCGGCTGTTTCCGATAAGCTGGCCACACAAATTTTATACAAGACCATTAAATTGAAGAACGAATCACCAAAGAAAGCACTTGATGATGCAGCCAGAGAACTCAAATAACCTGACTTCTTAAGATTTTTTAAGATGAAACTAAGCGAGGGGGATATTGATGAAGGTGGTGCACAGCAATACCCAGCCTGTAACTCTTTCCAAGGAGAAGAAAAGAAGCTGGTTCTCCGGCATGCTGTATTCAAGAAAAGTGGCTCCTTATGTGTTTGTTGCTCCGTTTATTCTTTCTTTTTTAATCTTTTTTGCGTATCCGCTCGTCCAGACCTTTATTATGAGCTTTCAGGAGGTGCTGCCGGGTGAAACAACCTTTGTCGGGCTGGAGAATTACAGAAGGCTGAATAACCCGACGTTTTATACCGCTTTACTGAACACAATTCAATACACGTTCTGGACGCTTGTTGTCTTAATTCCGATTCCATTGGTGCTGGCCGTTCTATTAAACTCGCGGATGACGAGATTTAAGAACATTTTTAAATCAGCGCTTTTTATTCCGGTTCTTACTTCTACCATTATTGCCGGTATCGTGTTCCGTCTGATCTTTGGCGATATGGAGTCCGCGCTTGTGAACTCCTTTCTCATCAAGCTCGGATTGGACCCCGAGTTGTGGCTTTCAAACGAGAGCACAGGAATGTTTGTCATGGTGCTGCTTGCTTCATGGCGGTGGCTGGGTGTGAATATGCTTTATTTCCTTGCCGGGCTGCAGAACATTTCGAACGATTTGTATGAAGCGTCAGACATCGATGGAGCTTCCACCTTTCAGAAGTTTTTTCACATCACGCTGCCGAGCTTGAAGCCAGTTACGGTCTATGTGCTGACCATCAGCATTGTCGGCGGGTTCCGGATGTTTGAGGAAAGCTACGTCTTCTGGCAAAACTACTCTCCTGGCGATATCGGATTAACACTGGTGGGCTATATTTACCAGCAGGGGCTGGCCTACAACAATATGGGACTTGGCGCTGCCATCGGAATCGTTCTGCTTGTCATTATCCTGCTTGTAAGCGTTATCTCACTTAAACTTTCCGGTTCATTTAAGGAGGAACATTGAGATGAACAGAAAACAGAACACAGCACTTTCAAAAGTATCGGTCAATGCGCTTTTTATCCTTTTGTGTGTCGTTACGCTGTTTCCGCTGTTCTGCCTTGTTCTTGCTTCACTCAAGCCTTCCACAGAGCTCTTGCGGTTTGGCTTGAATTTGAAGCTGGATTTTCAGGTGATGAGTCTTAAAAACTATGCCTTTCTGTTTCAGGGAGGAAGCATCTACTTCGAGTGGTTTAAAAACAGTCTGCTGCTCCTTGTGATTACAACCGCCCTTACGCTGTTTTTCTCTTCGATGGTCGGATACGGGCTCGCTGTCTATTCATTTAAAGGAAAAAACGTACTCTTTCTTCTCGTTCTTTTTATCATGATGGTGCCTATTGAGATTATGATGCTGCCGCTTTTCAAGATGACGGTAGCGTTAAGGATCGTTGATTCGTACACCGGGGTGATTCTGCCCTTTATCGTGGCACCTGTCGCCGTGTTCTTTTTCCGGCAATACGCGCTTGGCCTGCCAAAGGCGCTTTTGGAATCGGCGAGGGTGGATGGCTGTACTGAGTTTGGCATATTCCTCAGGATCATGATGCCGCTGATGAAGCCGGCATTCGGGGCTATGGCCATTTTGCAGGCCATGGGAAGCTGGAATAACTTTCTCTGGCCGCTCATTGTGCTCCGTTCCAAAGAGATGTTTACGCTGCCGATCGGCTTCGCTTCACTTCTGAGCCCGTACGGAAATAACTACGACATGCTTATTTCCGGAGCCGTACTCGCGGTTATACCGATTATCATCATCTTTTTGTTCTTCCAAAAGTATTTTATCTCCGGCTTAACCTCCGGAGGAATCAAGGGATAGAGAGGGGAGAGGCAGGTATGAAATGGACGGTACATGATATCGTGCGGCTGTTTTTGTTAAATACGCTGTGGCTGATTTGCTCACTGCCCATCGTCACGGTTTTCCCGGCAACGGCTGCCCTGTTTGGTGTTCTCCGGGACTGGAGGCTTCAAAAGGAGCCTCCCCTGGTGAGCGGGTTTTGGTCGCATTTCAAGGAAAACCTGAAGCAGAGTTTGCTCATTGGCTGGGGATTGGTGCTGTGGGTTTCGGCGCTGCTGCTTAACGTAAACATTATTCTGCAGCTCGGCACGGTATTCCGCTGGATGCTGCTGCCGGTTACGGTGGCATTGCTTCTTGGTGCTGTCTTTGTCCTGCTTCTCTCTTTTCCTTTTATGGTGCATTACGAACTGGATCTAAAAAGCATGATCAAAAACGCTCTGTATTTCGTTGTTATTCAGCCGCACGCCGCGTTTTTTTGCCTGCTTCTTTTTTCACTCTCGACAGGCATCATCATCACAATGCCATTCTTTCTTTTTATCATCATCAGTCCTACAGCTTGGCTCATGTACCGGGTATGTGACCAGTCGTTTCAAAAAATCGAGAACATCAAAGGCACGGCCAAAAAGATGTCTTCCATGACCGGACAGTAATATTTCAGACTTCAAAGGAGATATTTCAATGAGAAAAATCCTTTCTGTCATTCTGCTGCTTACGATAGTAACAGTGCTTTCCGCATGCGGTATAAAAAAAGCAGAAAGCACAAACAGCGGCTATGTGGGTATTTCCATGCCAACAAAGTCGTCGGAGCGGTGGGTCAATGACGGTGAAAATATGAAAAAGCAATTTACGAAGCTTGGGTATAAAACCGACCTGCAGTATGCGGAGGATGTGGTTGAAAACCAGGCCGCACAGCTCGAAAACATGATGACCAAGGGAGTCGACGTCATCGTCGTTGCCCCCATCGATGGAACGGCGGCTCTGACCAATGTGCTTGAACGGGCTCACCGCGAAGGCATCAAGATCATTTCGTATGACCGCTTGATTTTCAACACCGATTATATCGATTACTACGCCACTTTAGATAACTTTAAGGTAGGCGTTCTTCAAGGAAAGTATATTGAAAAGAAGCTCGGACTGAAGAAGAAAAAAGGTCCGTTTAACATCGAACTGTTTGCCGGCTCGCCGGATGACAATAACGCGTATTTCTTTTTCGAGGGGGCCATGAGCATCCTCAAGCCCTATATCAAGGAAGGCAAGCTGAAAATCCAGAGCGGGCAGGACAAATTCAATCAGGGAGCCACGCTCAGATGGGATGGTTCGCTTGCCCAGTCCCGGATGGATAACCTGCTCAGTGCCCACTATTCCAATAAAAAGCTGGATGCGGTGCTGTCACCTTATGACGGGATCTCCATAGGGATCATCTCCTCTTTGAGGGGAGTGGGGTACGGAAAGCCGGACAAGCCGCTGCCGGTTATCACCGGACAGGATGCGGAACTCGCCTCTGTCAAATCCATCCTCAAACATCAGCAGACGCAAACCATTTTTAAGGATACAAGAAAACTGGCCGAACAGGCCGTCAACATGTCTGCGGCCCTGCTGCATGGCAAAAAAGCGGAAGTCAATGATACGAAAACGTACGATAACGGCAAAAAGGTTGTTCCTGCCTACCTGCTGCAGCCGGTTTCGGTGGATGCAGACAATGTGGAAGATGTGCTCGTCAAAAGTGGCTATTATACGAAAGAACAGCTTGGAATCAACTAGCAGCGGGGAGGTTTTGAGAACCATGTCTGACATCATATTGGAAATGAAAAGCATCACCAAGGAGTTTCCTGGCGTTAAAGCGCTGGACAATGTTTCCCTGAAGGTAAAAGAAGGAGAAATTCATGCGCTTTGCGGGGAAAACGGCGCGGGTAAATCGACGCTCATGAAGGTGCTGAGCGGCGTGTATCCCCACGGCACCTACTCAGGAGAAATACTGTTCAACGGAAGTTCGTGTGCCTTCAAAACCATCAAGGACAGTGAACAGCTCGGAATCGTCATCATCCATCAGGAGCTGGCGCTTGTTCCGTACCTGTCGATCGCTGAAAATATTTTTCTCGGAAACGAGCAGTCACGAAGGGGGATCATCAATTGGCATCAGACCACAATGAAAACAAAAGAATTGCTGGCAAAGGTGGGATTGAAGGAAAATCCTGATACAAAGGTTGGCGACATCGGTGTTGGAAAGCAGCAGCTTGTTGAAATTGCCAAGGCGTTTTCCAAGAATGTTAAGCTGCTCATTCTGGACGAACCGACCGCTTCGCTCAATGAAAGGGACAGTGAAAATTTGCTGCAGCTGATGCTGGAGTTTAAAAAGCAGGGCATCTCCTCCATCGTCATCTCCCATAAGCTGAACGAAATTGAAAAGGTTGCCGATTCAATTACAATCCTGAGGGACGGACAGTCCATTGAAACGCTGTCGATGAAGGACTCACAGGTGAATGAAGACCGGATCATTAAAGGAATGGTCGGGCGTGATCTGACACATCGTTATCCTGACCGCTCCCCGAACATTCACCAGACGATCTTCGAGGTGAAAAAGTGGAATGTGTATCACCCTCTTCACACCCATCGCAAAGTGATTGATGAAGTGGATCTTCACGTCCGAAGCGGCGAGATCGTAGGCATTGCCGGCTTGATGGGAGCCGGGCGAACGGAGCTGGCGATGAGCCTTTTCGGAAGATGCTACGGCAAGAAAATCACCGGCCAAACCTTCCTGAGAGGGGAGGAAGTGGTGCTTGATGGTGTGGACCGGGCGATCGGCCATGGCCTTGCCTATGTTTCCGAGGACAGAAAAGACAGCGGCCTGATTCTGATGGAGGATATTAAAACAAATATCACGCTCGCCAGCCTGAAGCAAATCTGCAGCCGGCTGGTGGTGAACAAAAACAAAGAGGTGCAGGTGGCCGAGGAATACCGAAGGAAGCTGAACATTAAAACACCGAGCGTCCACCAAAAGGCAGGACTTTTAAGCGGAGGGAATCAGCAGAAGATCGTACTGAGCAAATGGATTCTTTCCAATCCGGACCTCTTGATCCTCGATGAACCGACAAGGGGAATTGATGTGGGCGCAAAGTATGAAATCTATACGATCATAGATGAACTCGCCCGGCAAGGAAAAGGAATTCTCATGATTTCTTCAGAACTGCCGGAGCTGCTTGGCATGTGCGACCGGATCTATTGTATGAACGAAGGCCGGATCACAGGCGAAGTCACGCGCGAAGAAGCCAGCCAGGAAGTACTGATGAGATACATGACAAAACGTAAGGAGAGTGACCACCATGCAAAGTCAGCTGGAATTACCGCAAAAGCAAGATAATCACCAAGAGCTTTCCGTAGGACAGGTAATCAGGAAAAACATGCGGCAGTACACGATGATCATTACCTTGATTGTCATCATGCTTCTTTTTCAACTGTTAACCGATGGCCTGCTGCTCAAGCCGCTTAACATCACCAATCTTATTCTGCAAAACGCTCATATTCTTGTGCTTGCCATCGGAATGGTCCTCGTCATCATTACCGGTCACATCGACTTGTCCGTTGGTTCGGTCGCTGCCTTTGTGGGTGCCGTTTCAGGGATTATGATCATTAACCATAACGTTCCTACCTTCCTGGCCATTATCATTTCTCTGCTGCTCGGAGCGGCAATCGGCGCGTGGCAGGGATTCTGGGTCGCCTATGTGAAGATTCCGGCCTTTATCGTCACCCTGGCCGGCATGCTGATCTTCCGCGGGCTGACGATGGTCGCCCTGGAAGGGAAATCCATCGCACCATATCCCGATGGCTTTCAAGCCATGAGCGCAGGCTTTATTCCCGATTGGCTCGGCGGTGGTTCACTGCACGTGACCACAATGGTCATTGGATTTGTGTTAGCTCTTCTTTATGTTTTCAATGAGTGGAAAGCCAGGAAGAATCAAATTTCCTATGGCTTTGACTTACAGCCGGTAGGCTTATTCATCGCCAAGCTTGCCGTCATTTTTATCGTGCTGAATCTGTTTGCCTACGTTCTCGCCACCTATGAAGGCATTCCGAACATCCTTGTCATTCTCGGTGTCCTTGTTCTCCTTTACAGTTTTGTTACCAATCAGACGACAGCGGGCCGCCATATTTATGCGATCGGCGGAAACGAGAAGGCCGCACAGCTGTCCGGGATCAAAACAAAGAAGGTTACCTTTTGGGTATTCGTCAACATGGGCGTTCTGTCTGCGCTTTCCGGATTGTTGTTTGCTGCCCGTCTGAACGCAGCTACCCCTAAAGCAGGAAACTTGTTCGAGCTGGATGCGATTGCCGCCTGCTTCATCGGCGGCGCTTCAGCCTACGGCGGAATCGGAACCGTTGCGGGAGCCATTATCGGCGGCCTGGTTATGGGAATCATGAACAACGGCATGTCCCTCCTTGGCGTTGGCATCGACTGGCAGCAGGGCATCAAGGGCTTTGTCCTTCTAGCTGCGGTAGCGTTGGATATCTACAATAAAAATAAAGCCGCTTGATTAGCGGAAATGTCTGGCCCCTCTTCAGAAAAATGGAGAGGGGTTTTTTGTGTGACTACTAAAATAAATAGGGTGGTATTTATTAATACTACTATAGTGTAAGGTATGAAAAATGAGGTATAGCGACCAAACTGATTATAGAAGCAGGGAAGCTTAAAGGGCAGTCAGTCAGGGTAATGTTTGAAAGCTGGTAAGTCATTCTATGGGAAGTGTGAATTATGAATATTGAATCAGTAATCAAAATGTCCGCGGCCATTGAATTGGCTGCGGCTGCCCATCAATCACAGGTCCGAAAAGGAAACGGGAAGCCCTATATCTCTCATCCCTATACGGTCGGTATGCTGCTGATGGATGCGGGGTGTCATGAGGATGTGGTGATCGCCGGCATTTTGCATGATGTGATTGAAGATACAAGCTATTCTGCAACTGATATTGAAATAAAGTTTGGAAAGAACGTGCTTCAATTGGTCCAGGGAAGCTCGGAGCCGAATAAATCAGCATCGTGGGAAGAAAGAAAACAGCATACCATCTCCTTCATTGAGAAGGAAGCAACCGTGGAGGTCTGCCAAATTGCATGTGCTGATAAGCTGCACAATGTGCTGTCGCTGAAACAGGACATGGAGGTACAAGGTGACGCTGTCTGGGATCATTTTAAGAGAGGAAGGGATCAGCAGAAGTGGTATTACCGATCATTGGTGCAAGCACTGCGTAAAAAAGTCGGCGGCTTTTCGTTGTTTATTCAGTTGGAAAGGGAAGTTGAAGGAATGTTTGGTTTACAGAGTTCATAGGTCCTTTTACTTACCATGCGCTTGTTTCTGGTAACTAAACAAAAATATACAAATTAAAACTTTTTCTGACAATTATTATGCTATAATACAGGAACGAAACCGATTTAGCCGGTTACCAACCTAAATTATTATATGACAAAACAAAAACCACCCTCATGAAGAAGGTGGTACTTTTGCTGTGAACTAACCCTTTGTACCTACACTAACGTTTAAAGATGAAAACATACAGTAAATCTATTATTCAAAAGGGGGGGCATTATGCCGATAAAGAATAGGGATGATTATAAGATTTACCTGGAAGCCGATTTGATAGCAAGAAAGCTGGACCGATGGAAATACAGCTACCGGGTGATGCATCCAGAATTGTATTTTCAACGATTGTTAAGAAAATCGGAGTACTTAAAAACAAAAAAATTTAACAGCAGATTTTCCATGCTGAGATATAACCTTTCTTTGAGAAAACTAAAAAAAGTCGGAGCACGTCTTGGAATATCCATTCATCCTGGATCCATTGGACCGGGTTTGAAGATTCCTCATTGCGGCTCTGTTATTGTAAATAAAAAGGCGAGAATAGGGAAAAATTGTGAAATTCATTCCGGTGTAAACATTGGCATGCACAAGGGTGGGGTGCCTGACATTGGAAATAATGTATACATAGCGCCCGGCGCCAAATTATTTGGAGGAATCAAAATAGGAAATAATGTTTCTATTGGCGCAAATTCCGTTGTCACAAAAGATGTTCCTGATAATGTGACAGTAGTGGGAATACCTGCAAAGATCATTTCCGAAAACTCCAAATCACAAGTAAGAAGAGCGTACGATATGGTGAAAAAATCACGTTTACATCAGGTGGCAAAATAAGCAGGCAGGAGCTGAGACACGTCAAGAGAAGAGGCAATAAAGGGAGAAAATATGCTGAAAAATAAAAACAAAACCATTTCATTCAGTCATGTTGAATGGAATGGCACTAACCTGAATCTTTTATTCAAAGACTTTCCTCATCATGAGCCATTTCATATTTTTATTCAAAAGAGAGACAGCGGCGAAAGAAAAACTGTAAAACATCATCTTATCGAAACATCACCTGGCTATAAACTGACGGTTTTCATGAATCAAATGGAAAAATTAGGAAAAGGCCGATGGGACTTTTATATTGCGTTTAACGGAAGAGACGGTACGGTCAAACAGAAGGGGAGACTGGGATTGTATGATGCGCCTGTTGCGCCTGTAACCATCCGTTATCTTACACCGATTTTTCATCAAAATCACAAAACCACATTCATTCCTTACTTTACGGAGAAAAATGGTTTGTCCCTTCATTGTGCCAATCTCATGCAGCTGGAAGATAAAAGCTATGATGTAGTGGAATTCCAGCAAAAAGATTGCATGGTGATGGAATCAGAAAGAGCCATACAGTTGAATTGGGCTGAACCATTTTTAAATCGTGTCCACAAGGAGGAGGCGAGGCTTGTACTGAAAAGTGGAGATGCTGCGGTAGTCGTTCCCATGGAGATCGGAGTCAACAGTATCCACTTCCCAAAAAGTGAGCTGGACGTCCTGGATAAGGAAAAGAAGTGGAATGTTTATATAGAAATAGAAAAAGGACATTTGTTAGAACGCCATCGATTAGATATACAGCTTCTTTTTGACTATTTGAATCAATCTTTCTTCATCCAAATTCATAGTTCACAAACGATGAATACGGCTGTAATTAGAGGGCATATCTATGCAGAAAGCTTAGAAGTTCAAGAAGACCATGTTGTTTTCCAGATGAAAAAGAGTGACCTGCACCATGCTGAAGCAGTGAGGTTTTATATAAGGAAAAGGAGAAAAGCGGAAAAAGTAGAGCTCCAGGCAGAACGTTCCTCTCATGGTGAAAAAGAATGGATTAATATTCCAGTTTCTCAGTTTCAAAGTATCATTGGGTCTAGCGGCCGGTGGGATCTGTTTGCTGTGCTTTCTCATGCGGATGTTGTTGAAGAACGGAGAGTTGGCCAGTACTTGAATCAACCTGAATCGGTTCAAGATAAACGAGTGGGTTATCTTGAACTAAATGAAGAACTGGGTTTATCTCCATACCTGACAAAAGACAATGAATTCGCTTTTTACTTTTGTACACCTGAGCAGCATGTCAATACGCTCTATCCGTCGAAGGCTTACCTCCACCAATTAAGCATGTCTCAAGAAGGGCAATTAAAGCTTACAGCATCCATAAAGGTAGACGAGACAGACCAGTTTTCGGTTGACTCTGTGGTGCTGCGAAGTCGTCATAATAAAAGCAACTTGATTCATATTCCGTGCACAGAAAAACCTTTAAAGCTTGGCAATAGCCGGAAAGTAAAAGCTGGATTTTCCATAAAAGATTTGCCGCTAGAGCAATTTTATTGGGATTTCTTTATTTGTGTTGTCTTTAAGAATCAAACCAAGCGGCTTGTTCGATTAAAGAACGAGAGTCTTCTCGTTCACCGAAAACTGAAAAATGCTATTTTAAATTATAATATTAAAACCGAAGATAACTATCTCGTATATCCCTACATTACCATCAACAATTGTCTCAGCCTGACCTACCGTCAAATGGGTGAGTTTGAAACTGTTAAATACAAGATAAATGAGTATACTGCCTTTATTTTGTACCTGCTGTGCTTTTGGTACTTTTTGAGAAAGCCGGCATGGCTGATTCATGAAAAGTATTCAGAAACGGCACAAGACAACAGTTATTACTTTTTCAAATATTGCTATGAGCAGCATTATGACAGAAACGTGTTTTATGTCATAAAAAAGGGCTCAAAGGATGAACAGCACCTGGAGCGATATAAAAACCGTGTTGTTTATTTCATGAGTATAAAACATCTTTTGCTGCTGCTGGGTTCCAGGATGATTGTCTCATCCGAAACGAAAGGTCATGGCTATGCCTGGCGGGTGTCACAAGGGGTCATCCGGGATTATCTCAACAAGAAACCGTATATTTTCCTTCAGCACGGTGTACTTGGCCTTAAGAGAGTGGATAACACCTTCAAGGTGAATACAGCCAATGGAGCTGAGCTGTTTGTTGTATCTTCGGACTTTGAGAAAGAAATTGTTAAAACGTATTTCGGTTATGATGATGACAATGTAATCGTGACCGGACTTTCAAGATGGGATGTTGTGGAACAAAAAAATGCGGAGAAAGAGAAGAAAGAAATCTTTCTGATGCCTACATGGAGAAACTGGCTGGAAGAAGTACAGGATGAGCAGTTTATTCAGTCGGATTACTACTTGCAGTACAACAGCCTGATCCAATCCCAAAAGCTTGCGCATTTACTGAAAAAGCATGATGTCATTATGAATTTCTACGTACATCCAAAATTCATGCCGTACGTTACCAACTTTACCAGCTCCAACGAGCACATCAATGTCATTCAGTTTGGCGATGCAAAGATCAATGATTTGCTCATGAGATCTGATCTTTTGATTACAGATTATTCTAGTGTTGCATGGGAGACCTATTATCAGAAAAAGCCAGTCCTCTTTTTCCATTTTGATTTGGAAAAATATCAGGAACATCAGGGCAGTTACATGGATCTTAAGAACGATTTGTTTGGTGAAGTGGCGTACAACTCAGCCGGATTGGTGGACAAATTGAGCGAGTATATTGAAAATGAATTTCAGGAAAGAGAAGAATTCAGCTTAAAGCGTCATGACTATTTTAAATATGTTGACCAAAATAACAGCTTCAGGATTTTTGAAAAGATCGTAGAGCGAGAAGCTGATATTCTTCAGCCTAAAGGATGGATAAATGGGCTTAAAAGAAACTACGCAGTACGATACACCTGGACAAAATACAAAAAATCATTGGCAGGAAAAGCAGGATTTGCAACCTATCATACATTAAAACGCAGCAGACACCTAGTTAAACAGGTATTCAGAAAGAATGAGTTTCAATAAAATGCAATAGTAAAAAGGCCCCTTTCTTATTTGGGAAAAGGGCCTTTCTTTGTGTTCGGGTAATGCAGCTTTTCAGAATGCTTGATTTTAAATTGTTTCGGAGACTCACCGGTAAACCTTTTGAACAGCACGGTGAAGTAATTGGGGTTTTCGTAACCAACAAGCTGGGCTACCTCGCGTACCTTTAAGTTGGTTGAGACCAAAAGCCGCTTGGCTTCACCCATTCTTCTTGTAATCAGGTAGTGGATGGGAGATAGGTCTGTCTCTTCTTTGAAAACATGGGACAGGTAATAGGGACTGATAAAAAAAACTTCCGCCAGGTCATCCAGTGACAGGCTTTTCGTATAGTGCTTGTCGATATACTCTTGTATTTGGTGAGCGAGTGATTCCCTTGATTCAGCCGAAACATCACTGTGGTGCAGGTGAAGGATGCGGTAAATCAACGTAATGAGGGAGATCAGTAAATGCTTCGAGACGCTTTCATATCCATCTGCTTTTAGTGCGGCTTCATCAAAAATCTCGGCTAACAAGGTTTTTAGTTTGTCAGAATACTTATTGCGTCTGATCACAGGCTCAATTCCTGAAGGGATGATATGGAGATCGTCGAGCCCGGAAATGGAAAGGTTGGTTACTCCGCAAAAATAGGTTTTTAATGGATGAGCTGGGTTCGACCATTCCTCGTGCAAGACGCCTTTATTGTAGATGAGGGTATCTCCATGGGATACTTTATAGGTTGTACCATCCACCATAAACGTTCCCTTACCGGCACATATATGGACAATTTCGCTTAAGTCGTCATGCTTGTGACTGGAGAACTTCCAATGGGGGTTATCGCTAATCTGCCCGGCATACAGAAGACGAGGGGCTTTATTGATTAACAAGGTGTCAGGGGAGAGGGATTTGTGATTGAGTACGTCTAACATACAATAACCTCCCGATTCGTTTGAGAACCATTCAGTTCAGAATAGTTCTTTTTAGTGTATAAGAGAAAGCGCTTTAAATCTATAGAGAACCGCAAGATAAGAAAGGTTTTTGTAAAGGTAAACAAGATAGTGATGGTTTCCTGCTTATAAGCGAATTTCAGGTGAAATATTACAAGATTAATAGGAGATACCCGCAAGATTGTATAGTTTTTTTAAGAAGAAGACAAGATCGTTTATTGTACGTAAACAGCTGGGGGACTACGATTAAAACAACATCAACCAACAAATAAAAACAGGGAGGAAGTAAAAATGAACCAGCAAAAGCTCAATAATATTCTCGAAATGTCAGTTCCGTTAAATGAGAGAAAGAACAATGAACCACTGCGTGTGCTGAGTGAAGATGATTGGACGTTTTGGAAAGAAAATGGCTATGTCATCGTGCGGGATATTGTTCCAAAAGATCACCTTGAGCGGCTGGTGAACTTGATTTGGGATTTTGAAGAAAAGGACCCTCATGATTCTTCCACCTGGTATAAACCGGCAAGGCGCGAGATTCAGATGGAGGAGCTGAAAAACACAGGGATGGTGGAGCTCTACAATCATCAGTACCTGTGGGACAATCGGATGTATCCGAAGGTTTATGAGGCATTTACAGATATCTGGGGAACGGAGAAATTGTGGGCAAGCATTGACCGCTGCAACCTCAACCTTCCAATGAAGCCCGGCCATGAGTACAACAGTTTCATCCATTGGGACGTGGATACTTCACTTGATCCCATACCGGTAAATGTGCAAGGGGTCTTGTCCCTCGCTGATACCGATGTTGATATGGGAGGGTTTCAATGCATCCCAGAGCTTTACCGTGATTTCGATGAGTGGGTAAAGAATCAGCCGGATGACCGTGATCCGCATAAACCGGATACGGCTGGGTATTCACCGACCAAAGTGGTCACAAAGGCCGGGGATCTGCTGATTTTTAACAGCATGCAGCCGCACGGCATCCGTCCCAATTATTCAGATAAGCCTCGTCTCGCTCAGTATATCTCCATGTTTCCTGCACAAGAGGACAACGATCAGTTGAAGGACACGAGAATCCAATCCTGGAAAGAGAGAATACCACCAACCGGGAAGGCTTTTCCGGGAGATCCGCGCAACCTGGAGCATCAAAAATATGAGACTGCACAGCTCACGGAATTGGGAGAAAAGTTGCTGGGATTGAAAAAATGGTAGATTTTGAAGCAGTGCCTTGGTGCACTGCTTTTTCTTATTCCTATTTAGGGGTACTTCACCTATAATTGTAAAAAATAATAGGGGGCCTGACCATGAAAGAATTGCAGACTGCGAGGATGCGCTTGAGACCTTGGAAAACATCTGATTCCAAGGATTTGTATGAGTATGCGAAGAGTGAGGACGTGGGTCCGAATGCAGGTTGGAAGCCTCATTTGGGTGAAGAGGAAAGCAAGGAAATCATTGAGGTGTTTATAAAAGAAAATGACACATGGGCAATTGAACTGCCTTCAGAAGGAAAGGTGATCGGCAGTATCGGTCTCCATGAACGTGTACCAGATCTGTCACAGATGCATTTGAGACAAAAGGAAATCGGCTATGTGCTGAATCCCGCCTACTGGGGAAATGGCTATGTTCCGGAAGCCGTCAACGCTGTGCTCCAATTCGGATTTGAAGAACTGAAACTCGACGTTGTATGGTGCGGGCATTTTGATTTTAACCACAACTCCAAACGGGTGAATGAAAAGTGCGGGTTTACGTACCGGTTCAGCGAGGAGAAAATTTTGGAGCGTTTGGACGGGAAAAAAGTGATGTCCTTGTACTACAGTATACTTAGGAATGAATATGAGGGACGGGTACAACGATAGGATGAGAGAAAATACCGTTTTCAAACGGTATTTTTTCGTCGGCTGTTTTGAAAATGATGTGATTGGTGAGTAAAGCAAGCAAAACGGTGAGATAAATAAGAAATCCCTAGAGTAAATGCAGCGGAATGGTGGGTAAGGGACGAAATTCCGTGAGTAAACCAACAAAAGTGGTGAGATAACTCCGCCCATCTCTTCAAAAATATTGCAGGTCTTCCCGGTTGAACAGGGAATGTA
The DNA here is from genome assembly GCF_030418125.1 of Fictibacillus fluitans. Classification (GTDB taxonomy): domain Bacteria; phylum Bacillota; class Bacilli; order Bacillales; family Fictibacillaceae; genus Fictibacillus_C; species Fictibacillus_C fluitans. Next base: position 309,310 of record NZ_JAUHTR010000002.1, read on the forward strand.
TAAAATATTCGATTTTTCGCCAAGAAAGGGGTGCCTGCTGTGAAAATTGTCATTTTGGGTTACGGTTTTATCGGAAACATCCATTTAAGCGCCTATCAGAAAATGAATGATGTCGAAGTGGCCGGGATTTACTCGACAACCAAAACCGGCAGCATTGAAGGAGTACCGGTATACAACGATCTGGACGAGTGCCTGGAGCTTGCGGATGTGGTGGATATTTGTCTGCCGACCTTTATGCATCGTGAGGTTTTTGAAAAAGCGGCAGCCAGGGGCAAGCATATTTTTCTGGAAAAGCCGATGGCGCATACAGAGGAAGACTGCCGGTTCATGCTGGAACTGGAACAGCGTTCGGCTGGCAAAGTCATGGTCGGACAGGTGCTTCGTTATTTTCCGGAATACCGCCAGTTAAAAGAGAATATTGATCCCGGCAAGCCAGCGTCCTCGCTGCTTTCAAGGCGGTCACAGCTGCCGGTCAGCGCGAAAAACTGGTCGCTCGACCGCAACAACAGCGGCGGTGTCATACTTGATCTTTTGCTTCATGACATTGACTTTGCATGCTGGGCGTTTGGGCCGGTGACAAGAATTTACGCACAAAGTGATGCCGAGTATTACTACGCATTACTAACCCTGCGTCATGAGAATGGGTCCATCACCAGGCTGGAAGGAAGCTGGAGGTATGAGGGCGGCTTTGTTCAGGAGGCGGAAATCGCACAGGAAAATGAGCTATTTACCTACAACAGCCAGGATGTTCTTCCGTTGCAGGTTCATCAAAAGGCCTCAGCTTCAAAGGATTCCACCGAGATTCCGGCAGTACTTTTGCGGGACGATCCCTGGTATCTCGAGCTGCGGGAATTTATCGACGCCATCCGAGACGACCGCCCCATCCCGATAACACTTCAGGATGCGTATGAAAGCACAAGGGTGGCTTTGCTGGCCTTGAAGTCGGCGGACGAAAAGCGGCCCATTTCCTTAGTGAAGGAGCTGAATGCCTGATGAAGATTTCTATTTTATCAACTGCCCATGTTCATTTTGAAGCCTTTGCAAGTGCGGTAAAGCAGTGCGCGGGCACGGAGCTGGCCGGGATTTATGACGATGATGCCCACCGCGGTAAAAAGAAGGCGGCTGATCTGCAGACCGTCTTTTATGAAAACCTTCATGATGCACTGTCGGTATGTGAGGCGGTGGTCGTCTGTTCCGAGAATGCCAAGCATGAGGAGCTGGTGCTTGCCGCCATTGAAGCGAATAAACACGTTCTGTGCGAGAAGCCGCTGGCCATATCCACTGTCAGTGGGGAGCGGATGGCAAAAAAGGCTGTGGAGCAGGACGTGGTATTGGCTACCGCATTTCCGCTGCGGTTCAACACACCGGCCATGGAACTGAAACGGGTGATTGAGCAAAAGCAAATTGGAGAAGTGCTGGCCTTTCACGGTAAAAACCCGGGGCAGTGCCCGAAAGGCTGGTTTATTGATAAAAAGCGTTCAGGCGGGGGTGCACTGATGGATCACATTGTCCATCTCGCTGATTTAATGAGATGGCTGACCGGAGCCGAAGTGTCAAAAATCTATGCAGAAGCCGATTCATTTTTGGTTCCGTGCATTACGATTGACGATGTGGGACATGTACAGCTGGAATTTAACAATGGCATTATTGCCGATATTGACCCAAGCTGGTCGCGGCCGGAAGGCTATCCGACGTGGGGAGGAATAGACCTCCGGGCGACCGGAACCCAGGGGGCGGTCGATTTACGGGCGTACGCACAGAAAGTGACTCAATACAACAATACGAAGACCCTTCAACACGATTATGGTGACTTTGAATATTTGTACATGATGAATGCCTTTGTTGAAACCATTGGAAATCACCAGACCGAGCTTGCAACTGCCTGGGACGGGGTAGCCGCCACCAAAATCGTGGAAGCTGCCTACCAATCGGCAAAGGAACATGAAGTCGTAACGATTACATGAGCACCTTTTACATGGGTGCTTTTTTTCTGCCTATTTATTACATTTTAATTGAATATTATTCTCAATTAGGATAGGATGTTAGTAGATTACGAAGTTTCTCCTTCTCATTTTCTGGAGATTCACATTTTAACAAGAAGGAGGGGGCATCCATCGATACGATCAAACGTTTCGCCTCTTATTATAAGCCTTATAAAGGCCTGTTTATTCTGGACTTCAGCTGTGCGGTTTTCGTTGCTCTGCTCGAGCTTGCGTTTCCTGTCGCCATGAACCGGGTGATCGACGACCTTCTGCCAAACAGCAACTGGCGCTTGATTTCCATCGCTTGTATCATCTTGCTGTTTGTTTTTATCCTGAGCACGTTCATGAACTATGTGGTGACCTACTTCGGCCACCGGCTTGGAGTTGGTATTGAAACCGATCTTCGCAGAGATTTGTTTGCCAAGCTGCAGAGACAGTCCTTTTCGTTTTTTGACAACAATAAAACGGGACACCTTGTTTCCGGTTTTACGAATGACTTAATGGATATCGGCGAAGTCGCTCACCATGGTCCGGAGGATTTGTTCATCGCCATGATGACCATCATCGGTTCCTTTGTGATCATGTTTAACATTAACTGGCAGCTGGCTCTGATTCTGGCTGTTGCGATTCCGATCATCATTTTTGTTTCTCTTTTTTACAGCAAAAAAATGTCCAAAGCGTTCCACACGATGTATGAAAAGATTGCCGGCTATAACGCCCGGATCGAAAATAATATCGGCGGAATCCGCATCGTTCAGTCTTTTACGAAAGAAGAGCATGAAATCAACTTGTTCAAAGGCACAAACTCAGGCTTCCGCATTGCCAAGCTGGTCGCCTACAAGATCATGGCGTGGAGCAGTTCCATCAACTTCGCCCTCATGAAGGTGATCCTGCTGCTGGTTCTCGGCTGCGGCTCCTGGTTCGTAATTAATGACCAGATGACCTACGGGGAATTTGTTGCGTTTGTCATGCTTTCCAATGTCTTCATCGCACCGATCAAGCACATCAACCAGATTCTCGAGCTGCTTCCCAAAGGGTATGCGGGATTCAAACGGTACCTTGAAGTATTGGATATGGAGCCCTCCATTAAGGACAAGGAAGATGCGATTGAGGTTGCCCATGTGCGCGGGGACATCGCCTTTGAAAATGTCAGCTTTGACTATGAAGAGGACCAGCCCGTCTTAGAGAATATTTCCTTCCGTGTAAGGAACGGGGAAACGCTGGCACTTGTTGGTCCGTCCGGAGGCGGAAAAACGACGCTGTGTTCTTTAATTCCGCGCTTTTATGATATTACAGAAGGAAAGATCACCATTGACGGCATGGATGTGCGTGACCTGACGCTGCAATCGCTGCGCAGCCAGATCGGCATCGTCCAGCAGGATATTTATCTTTTTGACGGAACGATTCGGGACAATATTATGTATGGTGATTTTGAAGCGGATGAAGAGGTGCTGTGGAAGGCAATCCGAAGCGCCCAGCTGGAAGAGCTCATCGAAAGTCTGCCGGAAGGCCTTGATACGATGATTGGCGAGCGCGGCGTGAAGCTGTCAGGCGGGCAGAAGCAGCGTATTTCCATCGCCCGCATGTTCCTAAAGGACCCGGCGATACTGATTCTGGACGAAGCGACATCCGCCCTGGATACGAAAACCGAGCGGGCGATCCAGGCGGCGCTCGACGAACTGTCCAAAGACCGGACAACCATCATCATCGCCCACCGATTGTCCACCATCCGTAATGCGGATAAAATCATTGTTGTCAAAGACGGACAAATCCAGGAAGAAGGCAGCCATGAAGCACTGATTGCCGGTGGAGGAGACTATTATCAGCTGCTGCAGACGCAGATGGTGTAGGAAATGGTATGATGCATTGAGAAAAGCTGCCGACCGGCAGTTTTTTTTGGGTGATTCTAGTAAAAACGTCGGAGGAAAGATTTAGCGAACATTGGATAAACTTGCTGTATTTTGTAATATAAATGTAAAAGAGGTGCTATATTCCTGTTACATTGGTACTATATAGTAAGACAGGTAGAAAACAACAGGGGGAACACAACACAATGTTAAAAAAGAATCTTCTAGCTTTATTGTTGCTCGCTACTATTCTTACTACGGTTACAGTATCACCATCCAAGAGTGAAGCTGCATCGACTACATACCATAAAAAAGCCATTTCTGTCGCTAAGTCCAATTTAGGTGTCCGCTATCTTTGGGGAGGCATGTCTCCAAGAGGGTTTGACTGCTCCGGACTAGTGAAATACTCATATAGCAAATCAGGAAAAACACTGCCTCGTACGGCAGCTGACATGTATAAAAAAGGAACCAAGGTAAAATCTCTTAAGGCGGGCGATCTTATGTTTTTCGCTCCCAACAGAGCTTCACGCCCTACGCACGTTGCCATCTATATGGGAAGCGGACAGATGATTCAATCTGCCAGCTCTCATGGAGTGTCTATCACAAAAACCAGCAACAGCTACTGGCAGCCGCGCTATATTGGCGCAAAAAGAATATAATGAATCAGCCGCTCATCATTTGAGCGGTTTTTTTATTTGCTTTGAGTCATTTTACGTTCTAAATCAAACAGCTTGGCCATACGCTAAAATGATTACGCTTACATTTAGAGAATATTCTAAATTTTATAATAAACGTATTGACTTGTCATTTTGAAGCTGTTAACCTTAGTTTTAAAATTGAACAGAAAACATTCAATGACGAGAACAGTAGGATAATATTTTTGTTCCAAAGAGAGCCGGAATTGGTGGGAGCCGGTGAACAAACATTATCTGAAAATCATCTCTGAGAAGCAAAGCTGAACCATCAAGTAAGCTTTGTCGGTATTTTACCGTTAACATGTTGGTTGACTAAGAGCCGGAGCCCGTTTGCTCCGGAACTAGGGTGGTAACGCGAGCTAAACTCGTCCCTAAAAAGGGAGGAGTTTTTTTATGGGTAAAAAAATAGAGTTTTTTATTTGTAAAAATGGAACGAGAAAGGAAGAGGAACATGGAACAGGTACAGCAAAAACAAAGAACGGTGCTGGTCGAAGACATCATGATCGCCAATCAGCGCATCAGGGACGTGGTCCTTCATACCCCTTTGCAATATAATCCTTTATTGTCCGCGCAGTATGACTGTAAATTATATTTGAAACGCGAGGACCTGCAGGTGGTCCGCTCGTTCAAAATCCGTGGGGCGTATAACCGGATCAAAAAGCTCAGTCCTCAGGAGCTTGCCAACGGGATTGCTTGTGCCAGTGCCGGGAACCATGCACAGGGCGTTGCCTATTCCTGCCACCTCTTGCAAAGCAACGGCAAGATCTTCATGCCGACCACTACGCCAAAGCAAAAAGTGAACCAGGTGAAGTTCTTCGGCGGCGAGCACGTTGAAGTGGTGCTCACAGGTGATACATTCGATGATGCTTACGAGCAGGCGATTGTCAGCAGCCGCGAGGAAAACCGTACGTTCATCCATCCTTATGACAACGAGGATGTAATTGCGGGCCAGGGGACGGTCGCAGTAGAAATTTTGAATGACTGTGATGATAACATTGATTACATGTTTGTTCCGATTGGCGGCGGCGGCCTGGCAGCTGGAATGGGCACATTCATGAAAAGTGTATCTCCGCAAACAAAGGTTATCGGCGCAGAGCCGGCAGGGGCGGCAGCGATGAACGAATGCATGCTTAAAGGAAAACATGTATGCCTCGACCGCATTGATCCGTTTGTGGACGGTGCGGCAGTTAAAAACGTAGGGGCAATTACGTATGAAATCTGCCAGCAGATCCTGGACGATATCGTCGTTGTACCTGAGGGAAAAGTCTGTTCCACCCTTTTATCGCTATACAATAAGAATGCGATTGTGGCTGAACCAACCGGGTCTCTTGCACTTGCGGCACTGGACGAGTATGCCGAGCAGATCAAAGGCAAAACCGTTGTTTGTGTAGTGAGCGGAGGAAACAATGACATCGGCCGCATGCAGGAAATTAAAGAGCGTTCCATGATCTATGAAGGACTTCAGCATTATTTCATTGTTCATTTTCCACAGCGGGCCGGTGCGCTCCGTGAGTTTTTGGACGAAGTGCTGGGACCGGATGATGACATCAACCGATTTGAATATACAAAGAAAAACAACAAAGAAAGCGGGCCAGCATTGGTCGGCATTGAACTGAAGCACAAAGAGGACTATCCAGAGCTGATCGAGCGAATGAACCGCAAAGGCTTTGCCTATCAGAACGTCAATCAGGACAAAACATTGTTTCAGTTGTTGGTATAAGAGAAAGGCAGCGTACAGAGATGTGCGCTGTTTTTTTATGGAAAGAAGAACATACCTCCATATTTACTATTCTCAGAAAACTCTATAAAATAAGCAAAGATAAATGACGGGGCTGCCGGCAGTCCATGGGGGTTCAACATGTTCAAGAAATTTAACATATTTACAAAGATCAATTTGCTAATTGTAGCAATGCTTCTTCCGATTCTTCTTTTATACATTTACTCCAACCGGGTAGGTACTGATGTCGTAGAAAATGAAATCAGCAAGTCGAGTAAAGGTCAGCTCCTCTACTTTCAAAGCCAGCTTGACGCAAATATTAATCGTCTGTCCCTTTTTCCAAACCTTTTGGTTGAAGACCCTGATGTGCTGCGGCAGCAGAATGAATTTTTGAAAAGTGACATTCTTGATTTGGATGCGATTACGGTCATCAAGCAAATTCAATACAAACTGGGGATACTGTCGAACTCTACCAACTGGAGAAATCAGCTGTTCGTGTATTCCCCCAGTGTCAAAAAAGTAATTTCCACTGATCCTTCTGCCACTTACCAAACCTACAATGAAACCGTCTTAAAATCCCGCCTGAAACCAGGATGGTCTGTGCGAAAAAGCACTCAGGAAAATTCGCAGTATGACTTTCATTGGTATAGTGTAACGCCGTTTTCTGCCAATAATGATCCCCAAAAGGCAAAATTAATTATTGAGGTTCAGTTCAGCGATGACAACATTAAAGATATGCTTGATGAATTCAAGCAAGGGGGAGGGCATGATCCCTTCTATTATAAAAAAGGCTACAATCCTGTCTATAACCGGAACGGAAACGGAGAAATCATTCACGGTCTCATTCAGCAGCTGAAGAAGGAAAAACTGCCAGGAAGCAGCCAGAGAGTATTGGAGTATCAGCATAAAAAGTTTCTTGTGAACGCTGTCAAATCGGAAAATATGTCCTGGTTTCTGGTGGATTATGTGCCGTTGGAACAAATATTCGAGCCAATTAACAGAAGCAATTATTTATTTTATTTGTCCATGGTGGTTTTGCTGTTAATGAGTTCCATTGCGGCCTATTTGCTGTACAACCAGGTTCAAGTTCCTATCAATCAATTTATCTCCGGTTTCAGAAGGCTGAAGAATGAAGATTATTCGGTGAGAATGGAGCCTAAAGGAACGGCAGAGTTTGGATATTTGTTTCAGCAGTTTAACATGATGGCCGCACGCCTTGAGGAATTGATCGAGAGAGTGTATGTGGAGAAACTAAGGATTCGTGAGGCCAAGCTCAAACAGCTTCAATCTCAAATCAACCCTCATTTCTTTTATAATTGCTTTTCGTTTATTTCAAGTATGGCAAAGTTGAATGACACAAAAGCGGTAGTGGCGATGTCTCAAAACCTTTCGAAATACTACAGATACACCACCAGACAGGAAAAAAGCCTTGTCCCGTTGGAGGAGGAAGTTCAGTTTGTAACCAACTATCTTGAGATACAGAAAATGCGCATGAAGAGATTGAATTACTCCATTGACCTTCCCTCCTACATGCGAAAAACGAAAATCCCGCCTCTTACCCTGCAGCCCCTTGTGGAAAATGCAGTCATACATGGAATTGAGCCTGTTTTTGAAGCAGGTATGATTCACGTTAAAGGTGAGCAGCGGGACGGATACCTGATATTAATAGTGGACGATGACGGAAAAGGACTGGGTGAAAAGGAAATCAAAGAGCTGCAGAAGAAGCTGTCGCAGCCAATGGATGAAGAGATGGGCTGTGGTTTATGGAATGTCCATCAGCGTCTGTCTCTCCACTATGGTGAAGATGCAGGAATCACTATAGAACCTTCACCCCTCGGTGGCCTGAGGGTGAGTATTAGATGGAAGCCTTAAAAATGAACCATCAAGAACAGGGGGGAATACTTTATGATTGAGCTTTTACTAGTGGATGATGAATCATATGTGGTTGAAAGCCTGAAGCAAACCATAGCATGGGAGGAGTTTGGTGTCAGCAGTGTTCATTTGGCCTTTTCAGGGCAGCAAGCGTTGGAGATCATGGAAAAGCAATCGATAGATGTGATGGTGACAGATATTCGAATGCCGGGCATGAGCGGTCTTGAACTGATTGAACAGGCCAAACAAAAGTGGAAGCAGATGAAGTGTATTCTGTTAACAGGATTTTCCGATTTTGAATATGCGAAAAAGGCGATTCAACTGCATGCTTTTGATTATTTGTTAAAGCCGGTCGATGATGATGAATTTATGGATACGCTTGGCAAGGCAATTGCCCAGCTGAACGAGGAGTGGCAGCAGCCCGGCAATCTGCCTCCGGCCAGCGGGCCGGATCTCGCATTACTGCGGGAGAATCTTTTAAATGATCTTTTGCTTGGAAAGAAGTTTTCAGACAAAGCCTTAACCGACCTGATTCATACATACAGGATAACAGTTTCTCCAGATGTCCCTGTTATCATGCTTTTGATCAAGCCGGGTGAAGGATTTCCGGATTATAACCATGAGTCACATAATCTGCTGACCTTTGCCATTTCTGATATTACTCAAGAGGTATTGGAGGAACACTTTCATCAATGGTATGGGGTGAGTCCGCACGGCTATATCACGGGCTTGATTCAGCCGAAACTGCAGCAATTTGGACATGAAGAGGAGCTGAGAAGCCTGATGTCTGAGCATTTCGCTGCAGTGAAGAACAACGTAAACCATCATCTTTTTGGGGACATCACCATGCTTGCAACAGATATGATTCGTTTCCCGGAGGATCTGGCGTCCAACTATCAAAAATGTTTGCTGGCTTTTTTTCAAGGTGAACGACCTGAAGAGAACCACGTTCATTTTCTTAAGGACAGTGCCGCATCAAAAATGGATATGAAATGGGTCAGAAGCATGTACAAGCCTCCTTCATTGATTCAATTGCTGGAAACAAGCCAGTGGAATGCAGCAGAGAAGAAAATGGATGAAATCTTTGATGAGATGAGCAGCCTGCCTTTTTCTCATGAACATATGTATGAGGTGTTTTTTTCCTTTTCCAATGCTTTTGTTTACCTTGCACATAAACAGGGGCAGTATCTTTCCGACATCGATCATACGATGATAGATATTGTCATGGGCAATCGCACGTTTCATACAATTAATGGTTTAAAAGAATGGACATTCTCAATTTTTAACAAGCTGAAAAAAGAGATTGATACCGGTGAAAAAAAGGAAAAACGCCAGATCATCCATCAGGTGCAGGAGTTTATTGCTGAACATCTGAGCCAGGATGTGTCTGTCAAATCCATTGCTGTCCAAGTATATCTGCATCCGGTTTATTTATCAAAACTGTTTAAACAGGAAACAGGAGAAAGTCTCGGAGATTACATTATACGCATGAAGATGGAAAAGGCAGCAGACTTACTCAAGCATACCCATCTGAAAAGCTATGAAATCACCTCACAGCTGGGTTATCAAAATCCCCAATATTTCAGCAAAATGTTCAAAAAGGTATTTGGGATGACACCTCAGGAATTCAGGGAGACCGGAATAAGTTAATAAAAGTGCAGAAAAGTTGGCATTATGTCATATAACATAAAAATGTTTGCGCTTACAATAAAAGAGATTCGAGGTTTTCAGGGTGGAGGTTAACATGACAAGGTACCGGCTGATTCTGTTGCTTCTTATTATGGTACTGGGTGTGGCAGGCTGTACAAACGATCATGAACAAAAACCGGTCAGGCAGAAACCTTCTGAAGGCTATAAGAAAAAATACAACCCACCCGTCACCATTACAACGGTTCGGGATGTCGGGCCCAACACAGCCTTCAAAAATGGAGAAACCATCGCCAGCAATGTAGCGACAAAATGGGCGCATGATCAGCTTGGAATTAATATCAAGACACTTTGGTATGTCTCCGATCGTAATAATGCGTTTGAAACCAAGCTGAGGCTTATGCTGCAATCCGGCCAAAAGATGCCTGATTTTGTAGTGGTGCGGGACCAGCTGCTTGCGCAGGATTTGATTGATTCGGGAATATTCCGGGATGCAGGTGCCTTGTTTGACCGGTATGCAAATGAGAAATGGAAGAAGGCCATGGCATTTGACCCTAATGTGTGGAATGCCTTTTTACGGAATGGAAAACGAATGGGCATACCTGTACTTAACTATGCCTACAACAATGATTATGTTTTATGGATCCGGCAGGATTGGATGGACAAGCTCAAGCTAAAAGCCCCCCAAACCATTCAGGATTTGGAAAATATCATGGAAAAGTTTAAGTATAACAATCCGCAGGGACTGAAGCCAAAAGATGTTGTCCCCCTTTCCATCGGCTTCAAATCATCAATGAATACCTGGATGGGTGATCCTTCCTGGATTTTTGGTGCTTATGGCACCCTTCCAGAACAATGGAACAAAAATGCTTCAGGAAAGCTCGAGTACGGCTCGGTCCAGCCGGGAATGAAGGAAGGTCTTTTGAAAATTAAAAAATGGCGAGAAAATGGGCTGATTTCCAATGAAGGGGCACTCTGGGATGAAACCAAAACCGCTGAGCCGGCGATCCAGGGTACAGCAGGAATTATTCCGGGTCCTTACTGGATGAGCGGATGGCCATTAAGAGAAACAAAGGCAAATCAGCCAGATGCTGTATGGAAACCTTATCCGATACCTACAGGTCCCAACGGTAAGGCAGAGAGGCATGGAACACAGGTATATACAGAGGTACTGCTGATCAATAAAAATATGAAACACCCTGAAGCTCTTTTTACGTATCAAAACTATCTTTTTGATCATGTAGCAGATCCTGACCCCGCCGATCCCTGGGCCAAGGGAATATTCAAAGGATACGATTATGACATCATTGACGGAAAAACGGTATACAACGAAGACATTCCAGGCGGATATGTCAATGTAAACGGCTATTTTTTAATGGGGGAGGGCGCCCGTATTCCTGATGTTCAAATCAATAATTTAATTCGGCTTTCAGAGGGAGCAAAACCCAAAACGGCGAAGGAACTGGAAATTGTAAATAACTTTGGAGCTGAAACAGCCAATGCGGCCAAGCTGGTTCTGAAGCAAAAGCGAATTTCCAGGAAGAATCTGTTCACCGGACCGCAAACTCCCGCTATGAAAGAGAAGTGGGATTACTTGAGTGACATTGAAAACCGTACGTTTAATGAAATCATTTATGGTAAAAAAAGTCCGGCCTCCTTTGATCATTTCGTAAAAACATGGAAAGCATCAGGCGGGAGCCAGATTACAGATGAAGTAAATAATTGGTATAGCGGAATACAAAAATCTAAAAAGAAATAGGTGGATTTCATGGTCAAAAAATATCCTTCAATCAGCAGCAGGGCACCAGGGTTTCTGCACGGAGCTGATTATAACCCAGACCAATGGCAGGAATATCCGGAAATTCTGGAGGAAGACATTCGCTTAATGAAGCTTGCCTCATGCAATGTGATGTCGGTGGGGATCTTTGCCTGGTCAGCATTGGAGCCTGAAGAAGGAGTGTTCACCTTTGACTGGCTGGACCGCGTCCTCGATACCTTTGAACAAAACGGTATTTATGCTTTTTTGGCTACTCCGAGCGGAGCACGGCCTGCCTGGCTTTCACAGGCTTATCCGGAGGTTCTGCGCGTAAGAGAAGATGGTGTTCATCATCTTCATGGCGGCCGCCACAATCATTGCTATACCTCACCGGTTTATCGTGAAAAAGTGGAAATCATAAACAGCAAGCTGGCAGAGCGCTATGCTCATCATCCTGCAGTTATTGGCTGGCATATTTCCAATGAATATGGCGGTGAATGCCATTGCGGGAATTGTCAGGAAGCGTTTCGGGGCTGGCTGAAAAACAAATATGGAACACTGGAGAAGCTGAATCATGCCTGGTGGAACTCTTTCTGGAGCCATACTATTACGGATTGGACGCAAATTGAATCGCCATCCTCACGCGGTGAAAGTATGGTGCATGGATTAAATCTGGATTGGAAGCGTTTTGTCACGGATCAAACGGTCGATTTTTGCCGTCATGAAATCGGGCCGCTCCGCAAGGCAAATACGGATCTTCCCATCACGACGAATTTTATGGAAACCTTTGAAGGACTGAATTACTGGAAGTTTGCTGACCTGCTGGATGTGATTTCATGGGACGCCTATCCTACATGGCATGATTCACTGCAGGATGATACCGAACAGGCGGTGCTTTTTGCTTTTAACCATGACATGTACCGTTCAATGAAAGGGGGAAAACCCTTCATGCTGATGGAAAGCACGCCAAGCATGACGAACTGGCAGCCAGTGAGCAAACTGAAGCGGCCGGGCATGCATAAACTTTCCTCCCTTCAGGCGGTGGCTCATGGATCGGATACCGTACAGTACTTCCAATGGCGGCAAAGCAGGGGGTCCAGCGAAAAGTTTCATGGCGCAGTTGTCAGCCATAGCGGTTCAGAGCAAACCCGGGTATTTAACGATGTGGCGGATTTGGGTCAGATGTTATCCGCCATTGGTGAAATTGCCGGTACGACGGTTCAGCCTGAAGTCGCCATTATTTTTGATCAGGAAAACCGCTGGGCCATAAAGGACGCCCAGGGACCGCGAAATCAAGGTATTCATTATGAAGAAACAGTGAGGAAAGCCTACCGGGCGTTCTGGGAAAAAGGAGTTTCAGTGGATGTCATAGACAGTGAATGTGATCTGTCCTCATACAAGCTTGTGGTCGCTCCCATGCTTTATATGGTTCGCTCCGGAGTAGGAGAAGCGATAGAACAGTTTGTTGAAAACGGAGGAACCTTTGTAGCGACTTACTGGACAGGCATTGCTGATGAAAACGACCTCTGTTTTCTCGGAGGCTTTCCGGGACCGCTTCGCAATGTGCTTGGCATCTGGTCCGAAGAAATCGATGCCCTTCATGATTATGACAAAAACAGCATTGCGTTTGTGGATAATAATGACCTTGGAATCAAGGGGGAGTATGAAGCGCATGAGCTTTGCGACCTGATACATCTGGAAGGGGCCGAAGCACTGGCTGTTTATGAAAGTGACTTTTATGCCGGCCGGCCATCCCTGACTTGCAACAGGTTCGGGCAGGGATCCGCATATTATGTGGCTTCACGAAACAAGGAGCCGTTTAACAGGGACTTCTTCGGCCGATTGATCGAAAAGCTCGGAATCCAGAGAGTCCTAGACTCAGAACTTCCCGATGGAGTAACGGCCCAGCTCAGAACGGACGGTACGGCTCGTTACATCTTTTTAATGAACTTTACGGCACAGGAAAAAACGGTTGAATTGCCAGCAGAAGAACATTTGGATTTGCTTCAGGGGATTGAGGTCTCGCATCGAATGAATTTGCAGCCTTATGGTGTTTCCATTCTAAAAATATGAAGATGACTTGGAGGATTCTATGAAAACCATTATTCGCTTATTCCTCATATTTAGTGTGCTTGTACTTATCTTTTCAACTATGAATCTGGCACCGGCCAGCGCAGAAAAAAGAACTCCTTTTATTAAAGGCGCGGATGTATCCAGCCTGCCCGCAGTAGAAGATCACGGCGGGAAATTTTACGACCATGGAAAAGAGAAGGATGCGCTGGTTATTTTACGGAGCAAAGGTGTGAATTATATCCGGCTTCGGCTTTGGAATAACCCGGTGGAAGCGAGCGGATACAACGATTTAAAGCATACACTCCTGCTTGCCAAGCGTGCAAAAGCGCACGGTTTTAAAGTGTTGCTGGACTTCCACTACTCCGATTTCTGGGCGGACCCCGGCAAACAGAATAAACCGGAGGAATGGAAGGACTTGAATCAGGGCGAGCTTGAACAGGCGGTTTATACCTACACTAAAAATGTGATGATCGCTTTCGAAAAAGCTCATATTACTCCGGACATGGTGCAAATCGGCAATGAAATACAAAGCGGCATCCTTTGGCCAAACGGCAAAACATGGGGCGACGGAGCAGGCGGTTTTGACGGATTGTCAGCTCTTCTGAAATCAGGAATTAAAGGTGTCAAGGACTGCAGTCCAAAGGGCAAAAAGGTTAAAGTAATGCTTCATCTCGCAGATGGCGGAGATAACGGGATGTACCGCTGGTTCTTTGATGAAATTACAAAGCGCAGCGTCGAATTTGATATCATTGGGTTTTCCTACTATCCAATTTGGCATGGCACTCTCGAAGATCTTCAAAAAAATATGAATGATATCAGCGTAAGATACAATAAAGATGTGCTTGTTGCGGAGACCGCTTATGCCCATACACTTGAAAACGGAGATGATCTCTCTAATATTTTTGAGCCAGGATTCGAAAAGATAGGAGGCTATCCTGCTACAGTTCAAGGTCAGGCACAGTTCCTTAACGATTTAATGGATGTGATCGAAAAGGTGCCGGGCCATCGCGGTTTAGGTTTGTTTTACTGGGAGCCGGCATGGCTTCCAGTAGAGGGAGCTGGCTGGAAACAGGGAGAAGGCAATGCGTGGGAGAACCAGGCCATGTTCGACTTCCAAGGAAATGCCCTTCCATCTTTGAATGTATTTAAGCACAGAAGATAAGAATAAGGAAGAGAGCAAACCGGATTGCGGTTTGCTCTTTTTTTACATATCAAAGGAAGAATCATGCTGTCCTAAAAAGAGATTGCTAAAAGTGCAGAAAGGTTGGAATTGTGTCATAGGATGCCGAAATGTTTGCGCTTACAATAAAGGTAAGACATTGATATTAGGTAACGAAGGGAGGAAATCATGAACCTATTAATAGCAGGTGCCAGCAGAGGATTAGGATGCAGCCTGGCAGAAGCGGCCGTAAAGGAAGGGCATACCGTATTTGCTGGTGTAAGAAATCAGGACCGGATCTCGGAGCAACTGAAGGACTTAAACAAGAAGCATGAAACACGTTGCCGGCTTATCCAGCTTGATGTCTCTGATGAAGATTCAGTGGAACAGGCAGCTAAGGAGACAGGGGAGCATTGTTCTTCTCTCGACATTATCATCAATAACGCGGCAATCCTTCTGGGGCGGGAAAGAAAAATCGAGGATGTGGAATTTCAGGAGATGGAACGAGCCCTGGATACAAACCTTCTTGGCCCCATGAGGGTGGTTAAGCACTTTCTGCCGATGCTTCGGAAAGGGAGCCAGCCGTTTATCGCCAACATTTCCTCAGAAGCCGGCGCCGTAACCAAGGAACATGACAACGATTATCCGTATGGGTTATCAAAGGCGGCTCTCAATAAATTTACCATGCAGCTGCACTGTTATTTGCATAGTGATGGAATTGGCGTCTGTTCCATTCACCCGGGCTGGATGCACACGGATATGGGAGGAGAACAGGCTCCGTTAAATCCGGCCATCAGTGCACAGGGCATTTTGGATATTGTGACCCGCAAGACACCGGTTGACAGCCCATATCAGTTTATTAATTACGAAGGCAAACCAATGAAAATATGAAAACAGAAAATCATAGGGGGAGAAAGATGAAAAAGGCATGGAGTTTACTCAGTTTAATTCTTGTGTTTATCCTGGCCATGACCGGCTGTTCCGGACAATCAGCGGATGAAGCGAGCGGTGTGGCAAGCAAAAAAGGAAAAACACTTACAGTATGGGCATGGAATACGAATGTTCCGGTCTTAAAGCAGGCAGAAAAGATTTATGCCAAAGACCACAAAGGATTCAAATTGAAAATACAAGAAATCAGCAATAATGATATGTATCCCAAATTGACCACATCCTTACAGGGAGGCGGCCAGGGATTGCCGGATATTGTTCTCATTGAGGACACTCATATTCAGGGGTATCTGCACAACTTCCCGAAAGCCTTTGTGAACCTTTCGAAAAAAGGATTCGATAAGGAAGGCGAAAAATTCCCGTCTTATAAACGCGAACTTGCTTCACGGGATGGAAACATGTATGGCATGCCGTTTGACGGTGGTCCTGCCGGAGTTTTCTACCGAACAGACTATTTCAAAAAAGCAGGCATTAATCCTGATTCCATTGAAACATGGGACGACTTTATTGCAGCAGGCAAAACACTTAAGCAAAAAACAGGCATCAAGTTCTTAAGTCTTGATATGAACTCGGACGACCCCGTTTACCGTTTGATGCTAAACCAGCAAGGGTCTTTCTACTTCGGAGATGATAATAAACCTGCACTTGCTTCAAAAGAGTCGCAAACAGCGATGAAGATGCTGAAAAAACTGAAGGACGAAGGTGTTGCCAGCAACGTGACCGGCTGGGATGCATGGCTGAGCGGAGTGGCAAGCGGCAAAGTGGCGACTGCTGTATCGGGTTCATGGATGGCTGGATTGATTGAACAGCAGGCACCGAAGGATAAAGGAAAATGGGGCGTATTCCCGCTTCCTGCATTCGAGAAAGGCGGAAACCGTGCAGCCAACATTGGCGGAAGTGCCTGGACGATTCCGACGGCAAGTAAAAACCAGGATTCAGCTTATGACTTCCTGAAATTCTTCTCCACAACTAACAAGATTCAGGAAATTGCTACAAAAGGCGGCTTATTCCCTACATTAAACACCGTGTATACCTCACCACTTTTCACAGAAGCGGATGATTATTTTAACAACCAGAAAATCTGGCAGATCTTTGCTAATGAAACGAAGGAAATTAAAGCAGCAAACTATACTGGAAACTATGCTATCGCAAAGGATGAAGCCGTTAAAGCCCAATCCGAAATCCTGACAAGCGGAAAAAACATTCCAACCGCATTGAAAGCAGCGGAGAAGCGTTTGGAAAACCGATTAAGCACAAAGGAATGAAGGAAAGGGTTGGGAGGCTCCCAGCCCTTTTTTAAAAGGATTTCTATTAATGGCTGAGACAATCACTTTTTGAAAGGAGATTTGTACGCGATGAAAAGAAATGTGGCCTTTCCCTATTTTTTTATTGCTCCGGCAGTATTGCTGTTTGCGGTTTTCACCATTTATCCGGTTCTGTCTTCACTATTGCTGAGCTTTCAAAAATCAACCGGAGGGGAACTGATTTTTACCGGACTGGCAAACTATCAAAGGCTGTTCGGAGACGACATCTTTATTAAGGCACTTAAAAATACCTTTTTGATCCTGATTATCCAGGTGCCCATCATGATTTTTCTGGCGCTGGTTCTAGCAAATGCTTTGAACCGAAAGCTTTTGAAGCTGAAGGGCTTTTTTCGGACCTCGTTCTTCCTGCCTGCCGTTACGTCCCTGGTGGCATATGCTGTTTTGTTCTCCATCATGATGCAGGATGACGGCATTTTTAACACTGCCATCCACATGCTGGGGCTTGATTCCATTCCATGGCTATCCCATCCCGTGTGGGCAAAAATATCAATGATTCTGGCTATGACGTGGAGATGGACGGGGTATAATATGGTCATTTTTCTGGCTGCTCTCCAGAACCTGTCAGATGATATCTATGAAGCTGCAGCGCTCGATGGTGCGGGAAAATGGCAGCAATTCTTTCATATTACGATTCCGCAATTAAAGCCGGTTATCTTGTTTTCAACGATTCTGTCGACCATTGGTACGCTTCAACTGTTTGATGAACCCATGAACCTGACCAAGGGAGGACCGGCTGATTCCACCATGACGCTGGGTCTCTATATCTATCAGAATGGATTTGAATACTTTGATTTTGGATATGCGTCAGCAATTGCTTATGTTGTCGTTATCCTGGTTGCTGTTCTGTCATTTCTGCAATTTAAAGTAACGGGGGAGGATTAAGATGAATGTTATCGAAAAAGTAACACTGAATAATCCGCATGCTCTGCCGGCTAGGGTAAAATCACAAAAGAAAAAGGGCTTTTTCAGACAAAGCGGGGTCTACCTCTTTCTTGGACTGTTTGCCTTTATCTCGATCTTTCCATTTTACTGGATGATCATCGGAGCAACCAACCATTCAGGAAAAATGTTTTCAAGTCCGCCGACATTGCTTCCGGGCAAGGAATTTATGGTGAACCTGGCACATCTGAATGAGGCAGTCAGAATTGGCCGGGTCTTGTTTAACTCTGTCTTTGTTTCCGTTCTTTTCGTAATTCTGGCACTGGCCATTTCAACAGCCGCCGCCTATGTTCTGGCAAAGTTTGAATTCAAAGGCAAGAAGACCATCTTTACGGCTTTTCTGCTGTCCATGATGATCCCGGGGCAGGCCACTATGATTCCGCTGTTTAAAATGATGTCGGATTTCCACCTGCTCAATACGTACTTCGCATTGATTGCGCCCAGCCTTTGTTTTCCGTTTGCCATTTTTTTAATGAGGCAGAACTTGATGGCTTTTCCTACCGAGCTGATGGAGTCCGCCCGTCTGGATGGCGCAAGTGAACTGCGCATCTTTCTGTCCATTGTCCTGCCGTCCATGAAGCCGGCTCTTGCTGCGACGGCCATCTTCTTATTCATGTCACAGTGGAACAACTTTATGTGGCCATTGGTGGCGACCACTTCGAGTGAAATGTATACGTTCCCAGTAGCAATCGCTAGCCTCATGGGGGTCACCAGCATTGATTATGGCCAGGTTATGATGGGGGTAACGATCGCTACCATCCCGATGATTATCTTTTTCCTTGCCCTGCAACGCCATTTTATCTCCGGGATGCTTGGCTCTGCACTAAAGTAGCATTTATCAATTTAAAAAAGCAGAGGAGTGAAGAAATTGAACACAAAAAGTGATTGGGAAAATCTTTCGGTCCTTCAGCGAAACCGGCAGCCTGAACGCGCGTGCTTCGTCTCGTATGAAGACAAAGCATCGGCACTGTCCTATGAAAAAGGGAGATCCGGCAGGTATCAGCTGCTGAATGGAACATGGAAATTTCATTATGCCGACCAGCCTGCTCTGGCGCCTGAAGGTTTTCAAAAAGACAATTTTGATGTGTCAGCATGGAATGAGATTCCCGTGCCTTCCAACTGGCAGATGAACGGTTACGGACGTCCTCACTATACAAATGTGCAATATCCGTTTCCTGTGGATCCTCCATATATACCTGATGAGAATCCAACGGGCTCATACAGACGGGACTTTTATGTAACCGAAGGCTGGAAAGACGATACTATCATTCTCCGGTTTGAAGGGGTGGACAGCAGTTTTCATGTGTGGGTGAACGGCGAGGAAGCGGGCTACAGCCAGGGCAGCCGTCTTCCGTCAGAGTTTGACATCACCTCTTTGGTCCGGGACGGTAAAAACACCCTGGCGGTACAAGTCTATCAATGGTCTGAAGCGAGTTACATAGAGGATCAGGATATGTGGTGGCTGAGCGGGATTTTCAGGGATGTCTCGTTGATTGCACAGCCGCGGGTTCATGTGAATGACTATTTTATCCGGCCGGAACTGGACGAGAATTATGAGGACGCGGTGCTGCATCTCGACGCGGTTCTTCACAATCACAGTGGTGATCAGCTGAAAGATTATCGATTGGAAGTATCCCTTTTGGACTGCGATTTTCAGGAAGTAAGCAATGTCCGTACAGATGAAGAGGTGGCAGCGGATGCGTTCGGGGAAGCACGGCTATCCATTTCCCTGCCCGTAGAGAACCCTGAAAAATGGTCGGCAGAATCTCCTTATTTGTATCATCTTCTTATGACGTTGAAGGATGAACAAGGGAATACGATTGAAGTGATCTCGAGCAAGACGGGTTTTCGTTCGGTTGAGCTAAAAGACGGACTGTTTCTTGTTAACGGAGTGCCGATCAAGCTTAAAGGAGTTAACCGGCATGATCATCATCCGGACTTCGGGCGTGCGGTTCCACTGGAATGGATGATCGAAGACGTCAGGCTGATGAAGACCCATAACATCAATGCGGTAAGAACCTCTCATTATCCAAACGATCCAAAGTTTTATGATCTGTGTGATGAGTATGGATTGTATGTGATAGATGAGGCTGATCTTGAATGCCATGGTTTTGTGTTTACTGACAACATGCATCAACTCAGTGAGGACTCCGATTGGCAGGAAGCGTATATGGACCGGATGCGCCGCATGGTCGAGCGGGATAAAAATCATCCTTCCATTATTATGTGGTCGCTCGGGAATGAGTCCGGATTCGGACAAAACCATGTGGCGATGGCCGAATGGGCAAAACAAAGAGACCCTTCGCGTCTTGTTCATTATGAAGGAGAAGTCCGGGAGATCATGGTCAGGGATAATAACGAACCCAAAAGCGAACCTGTTGCTTCGGATGTGTTCACCACCATGTATACGGCAGTCGAGGTGATGGACCAATTGGGGAGCCGGACCGATTTGGAAAAGCCCCATATACTATGTGAATACGCCCATGCTATGGGAAATGGAGCAGGCGGATTAAAGGAGTATTGGGAAACGTTCTATAAGTACCCGCGCCTGCAGGGCGGTTTCATCTGGGAGTGGCTCGATCACGGCATTCGCCAATACACAGAGGATGGACAAGAGTACTTTGCGTATGGCGGAGACTTTGGAGAGCAGCCGCATGACGGGAATTTTGTGATTGATGGCCTGGTCATGCCGGATCATACCCCGTCACCTGCATTGGCTGAATACAAAAAAGTCATTGAGCCGGTAGTGGTGGAAGAGCGCGATTTGAAAAGCGGAAAAATTTCCGTTACGAACCGATATGACTTTCTTTCGCTCCATCATCTTCAGTTAAACTGGTCAATCGAAGCGGATGGCAAGCGATTGAACAGCGGAATTATGGGGGTGGATGAGATTCAAGCGGGTGAATCGAAGGAGGCAATGATTCCATATGCTCTTCCGGCGATTATTCAGCCGGGAACCGATTACTGGCTGAACCTTTCATTTACTTTAATTGCGGATACTGCCTGGGCAAAAGCTGGACATGAGGTCGCCTGGTCTCAGTTCAAGCTTCCGGTTCATACAGACGCCCGGGTAATGGACCGGCGTGTCATACCTGGTTTGGAAGTGAAAGAGGACTCACATAAAATCCGGGTAAAAGGCCAATCGTTTGAGGTTGTGTTTAACCAGCTGAACGGACGAATGGAATCCTGGACACATGAAGGGTCTTCTGTACTGGAAAAAGGACCAAAATTAAACTTCTGGAGAGCCCCGATCGACAATGATTATTTGGCGAACTCGGGCTGGAAGACGGTATCTTCCTATGAACAGTGGGTGGAAGCGGGAGTGAATCATCTGCAGCAGCGGATGCTCTCTTTCTCATATGAGCTTTCAGATGATAATAAGAGCGTTGTGCTTGAGACAAAATTCAGGATTGCACCGGCTAAGCTCAGCTGGGGAATATCCGCAGCACTCACGTATGAGATTTATGGAAGCGGAGATGTGGTTGTGAGGGCAGAAGGCCAGCCTGAAGGGAACTATCCGGCCACGCTGCCGAGAATTGGATTGCAGCTTGAGCTGCCAAACCAATTGGATCAGGTGAAGTGGTATGGCCGCGGACCAGGGGAGTCCTACATGGACAGCAGGCAGGCCGGACGAATGGGAGTCTGGAGTTCCCATGTGGATGGACTTTACACACCATACGTGCTGCCGCAGGAAAATGGCAACCGCCACGAAACACGCTGGGCGTCATTTACCAGTCCTTATGGTGGAGGTCTGTTCGCAGGAGGAATGCCGGTGATTGATTTCAGCGCTTCACGTTACACCGTGGAAACCCTTGAGACTGCGAAGCATACGTATGAGCTGGTTAAAGCTGATCATATTGTTCTTCATCTGGATCATCAGCAGCACGGGCTCGGGTCTGCCAGCTGCGGACCGGATGTCTTGAATAAATATCAGCTGCACACGAAGGATTTTCAGTTTGCTGTCCGTCTGAAACCTTTTAATGACGGGCAGATGCCGGCAGCGGAGTTAGCGAAGCTCAGTTTTGAACAAAAAATTGGCGCGGTAAAAAACTAAATAGAACAGATGGGATGACGCGAGGGATTGCGTCATCTTTTTTTATGAAAATGATAGGGTCATGCGACGGTACACAGTGTTCTGCATTATCTCCGGAAGCTTTAGGAAAGGTTTCCCTTTTAATTGGTTTGGGTAGTGTTTCATCAAGTGGTTTGTACGGAAAAAACCGCATATTCTCTGCCGCCCAAGGGATAATATGGAAGTATTTGCACAATGTGAGGCAGTATTCAAAAAGGAGAGTGCTTATGAAGAGAACAGTTGCAGATCTGCTGGTCGAGTCATTGAGAAGTGCTGGTATTGAACGGATTTACGGAATTGTGGGAGATTCGCTGAACGCTGTGCTGGACTCTATCCGCCGATCCGGAAAAATTGAATGGATTTCCGTACGGCATGAGGAAGTTGCCGCTTTTGCAGCAGGATCTGATGCCATGCTGAGCAACAGTATTGCGGTATGTGCAGGCAGCAGCGGTCCGGGTAACCTGCATTTGATTAACGGTCTTTATGATTGCCACCGAAACCGGATCCCGGTCCTTGCCATTGCGGCCCATATTCCAAGCAACGAGCTTGGCGGACAATACTTTCAGCAAACCCGTCCTGAATTGCTGTTCCGTGATTGCAGCCATTACTGCGAGGTGCTGACACGTCCTGAACAGATGCCGCGCATGGTAACGATGGCCATGCAGCACGCCATTGGACAGGCAGGGGTATCCGTCATCATTTTGCCAGGTGATGTGGCTTCTCTACATGACGAGGAAACAGTTCCTCCGCAGGTCATTCATGTGACCAAGCCAGTTGTGCGCCCATCCGATGAAGAGCTTGATAAGCTGGCGGGCTATTTAAATAAAGGGAAAAAAGTGACTATTCTCGCCGGTGCCGGCTGTGCAGGCGCACATACGGAAGCCATGGCCTTGTGTGATGCGCTCAAATCCCCAATGGTCATCGCGCTCAGAGGGAAGGAGCATCTTGAGTACGATAATCCGTATTCGGTCGGCCTGACAGGGCTTATCGGATATGCCTCAGGCTATCACGCCATGATGGACTGCGACGTGCTGCTCATGCTTGGAACCGACTTCCCGTACCGGCAATTCTTCCCTGAGAAAGCGGATATTCTGCAGATCGACATCCGGGGTGAACACCTGGGACGCAGAGCTGCCCTCAGCTATGGGGTGGTTGGCGACGTAAAACATACGATAGATGCACTGCTTCCATTATTGAAGGTTAAAAAAGATACCGGCCATTTGGACAAGTATGTGAAAGACTATGCCAAGGTACGCAAGGATCTCGACAAGATGGCGACAGGTAAAAAAGGAAAAGGACCGGTTCATCCTCAATACTTAACCAAGGTCGTCAGTGACTATGCTTCGGAAAACGCCATTTTCACATGTGATGTGGGAACGCCGACATTATGGGCCGCCCGTTACCTGCAGATGAGTGAGGGGCGCCGCCTGCTGGGGTCATTCAACCATGGAACGATGGCCAATGCGCTGCCGCAAGCCATTGGAGCCCAGGTGTCAAGAAGAGATGCACAGGTCATTTCCTTATCAGGTGACGGCGGACTGGCCATGCTTATGGGCGATCTTCTCACCCTGAAGGTTCATCAGCTGCCGGTCAAAGTGGTTGTTTTCAACAATACGTCATTAAGCTTTGTGGAATTGGAGATGAAGGCGGCCGGCTACCTGGAGACTGGAACCTCGCTCGGTGAATTCAATTATGCCTCCATTGCTGAGGGGATGGGCATTAAAGGCATTCGTGTGGAGGATCCGGGTGACCTGGAGGACGCGGTTAAACAATCGTTTAATCATAACGGTCCGGTGCTGCTTGATGTGGTGGTCAACCGCCAGGAGCTCGCCCTTCCGCCAAAAATCGAATTCGAGCAGGCACACGGCTTTACCATGTGGATGCTCAAAACCGTGCTGAACGGAAAAGGAGACGAGCTGGTCGATTTGGCCAAGACCAACCTGTTCAGATAAAAAAAATAAAAGTGACATGCGATGGTTTCGCATGTCACTTTTTTGTTTGCGTTTACGTTTGATGCCCGAAGCTGTTCAAAACAATATTTTACATAAAATGGTTTTAGTTCATATATTTAGGGAATTGGCAATACAAAAGCATGAAAGAGGTGAAGCTGTGGTCCGGACGGTCGTGTTGGTCGCTGCTATTGCTTTTGTTCTCGGTGTTGCCTATTTTTCTTTTGCAGGTGTACAGCCAAGTACATATAAGAATTCAAATGGAAAACAGGTAGTGAAGGGATCGGATCTTTGGAGACAGGTATCCTACCGAATAACAGAGAGGAAAGGGAAACCCCACAAGTGGCACATGGTAACGGAAAATGGTTACGCTAATACCGAAGAAAAGGCAGCAACGATTAGATATCTTAACCGTTTTAAAACCCATGTCGAGCATACAGGTTATTTGGAAGCCGCAATTCATATTGTGGCTGCGATCTGTGCTGCTGGGGGGTTAATAGCTTTTATGTACCGGAAATCGATAAAACCCCAATCTATGCAGCTCATAAAAGGGGCAATAGGCTTTGCATTACTGGCCACCTTTTACATTGGAAGCCTGAACTGGAATAACATGAGTTCGAGAGCTGAGGATATTACGGAGGCTGCGGCAGAACATGCAAGAAAATAATAAAAACTTTCGATATGGTTATGGGAGTAAAGGAGACTGGTGATGGTGCGACTCGTATTGTCGATAATAGGCGGTATAGCCGCCATGATTTGTGTAGTGGTTTATTCCTTTACTGCAATGAGTACTGAAGAAGAGGTTAACGGCACGAAAGTCTCCAGATGGTGGGATCACTGGCACCAATTACACTATAAGGAGATTTTTGATTCACAGGATGATACAAAGGAATGGACATTGGGCACCAAGTATGGGGTGATCCACCTTTCTGAAAGCAAGAAAGATGCTGGTACGAGTCACAAGGATTCAGAAGCTTGGGATGCGGTTAATGAGGCGGGGGACAGCGAATCACTTTTCTATTTACTCCTTGGGTATTGGGCGGTGGTAACAAGCGTGCTGCTCATTAACCACAGACGCTTCACCAAAAAAAATCCTTACTTGGTAAAGATTCTACTGTGTTTTTTACCTATTTTCCTAATAGGTCTGATGATAGGAATTGTGCAAGATGCAGCCAGAGCAAGTGAACGCGCCGAAAAGGTGTTTTTAGAGCTGGAAAAATAAATAAATGAGGTGTTCATGTGAGCGGGCGTTTTCTTGTGCTTCTAGTAACAGTCGCAGTTTGCTTCGGAGCTCTATACTTCTTTCTTGATTCAGCACATTCGACTTATCGTGAATCAAAAGAAGTGATGGTATTTCAAAGGCAGGATTATTGGAGTGATATGTCTTATCAGCAGAAGGTCTTTATCAAAAGTGACCGGCCCACAGAATGGACGCTATCTATGGGTAAGGTAAAAAGCCGGACCTATGAAGAAACAGAAAAAAATCGAGAATTTCTACAAGACTTTGAAAAGGGATTAGACAAAGCCATTTCAGAAGAAACAGAGGTCTTTACCTGGGCAACAGTGGTTGTGCTCACCTTTTTTTATGTTGTGCTTTACAGGAATGAATGGATTGCGCCTGATAAGAAATTTCCAAAACAAGGTCTTTTTATTGGATTCTTTTTAGCCGCCTATTTTTGCATGCATATTTTTCAGCATGTACAGCCAGCTTTGTATGCAAAAGAAGATGCAGAGGATGCTTATTATGACCTGCGTGTCGGTTTCCGGCAATAATTTACTTTGTTTAAAATCTACTGAAGTAGCAGGCGTTTATATAGGATACTTTCAAAATAATATTGAAAAAGCAGGAGGGAAAAACTTATTGTTTTTCCCTCCTGCTTACTATGAAAAAAAACCGTAGTTTGGCAGTTTTTGCTCAAACTTATGCTGAAAACGATTGTTCAGAAGACAATTCTATATCGTTTGGCGAAGATAGCTCATTAAAAATATTCTTATGGATAAAGTCGTAGGTGTTTTTTGTATTTTGCCCATCTGTACATTCCATTAATTTAGCAAATTGAGCTTTATGAAAAGATAATTGCGGTCGAGCATAGTTTTCTATAATTTTTGAATTTAACTCATTAAATTCTTCGACTATATCTCCAAATACGATATTTTTCTGAAGAGTATTTGGTGAACCATATTCTTTTTCAGCCAACTCCTTGTCTTCCCAATAAAAAATGACATTGCTCCCTCCTGCATATGCATAAAAGGTGATTGAGGAATAGTCTGAAATAACGACCTTACTACTCAATAGAGCATCCTTAATATCCCCTACAAAAAAGTAGGGTTCATATTTCTTGTAAATGTCAGGGAACTGCTCCTGCAAAATAATTTTTGATTTGGGATGAAGAACTACATTAACTTTCTTATCCAGATAGAATGGTTCTTTACGTATTAATTCAATAAAAGATAAATAACGATCCAAGTAGCTGCCAGCTTCAATACTTCCGGTAAGATCCCAAGGTCTCCAGGTTAGCATAAAGGTAACTTCTTTCTTTTGATTGTTTTGTTCTTGTACATAAAGGTCGAGGTTTGGAAGCCCCGTTACCATAATTTCTTTTTCCGTATAAGAAGTATTCTTTAAAAATAAGTCTTTTTCAAACTTAGAATTAACCAGCATATAATCTGGAGCAATCGGTACTTTTCGGTTAAAGTAGCCTCTTTCAAAAATATTGGTCGCCATACACGGACCATGTTGAAGCATTATTTTTTTGTTTGTATTAAGAACCTTTCTCTTTACAAGGTAGTCATTGTCATATAATCTTCTTTGAATATGGCTGACTAAATCAGAAGATAGAAAGCTTCTAGCTAAGAAAATATATAAAAAAGCAAGAAAACTATTTTTTGCCACAACACTCTTACCATACTTTTTCTTTAACTCTTGAAATTTTACATGATCTTTATCCAGGATATATAGGCAGACATCACCTTTATTATACGCATACTTAAAAAGCTCAAAAGCAGATTCTGAGGCACCCATGCTAAATTTTTCAAAATAAATGTCGTATTTTTCTTTATTAGATATTATTAAATGGAGTAAAAATGCAAATAGTTCTTTAATAGCTATCCATTTGCTCAGTATACTGGTTACAACGATAACGTATTGGCCAGTTATTGATTTCCTTACAAATAATTCACTATTCATTTTTCTTAGCCGACATGACAATGTATTATATAAATAATGCTTTTTATCATAGTTATGTTTTGATGCAGATTTTAAATTATACCAATAGCTGTGCTCCTCATGCTCAAGCTTGATGTAGACAGGGATATTAATTGAACTTGTTTCTAAGTAGTGTTGATATAGCATTTTTACTGGAATCCAACACCAATAAGCATGAAAAAGCATAGTAATTTTTCCAGTTTTAAATGCAAATTTCTCTCTAATTGTTTTAGGGAAAATAAAATTCAGTTTTACATTGACGCTTTTATCATAACCAAAGGATAAAAAAGTTTGTCTAAATGAGTAGTTCTGAAATCGCATTATGCCAAAAAATAAGAAGTGGAACAAAACTAAGAGGACAGTTCCGCGAAGTGCAGGGGTTTTTTCAATCTTATCTATATATTTTCCAAATTGCTTTTGCCTTGTTTTAACAAAAGCAAGTTTTCGCTTTGAATCTACATAAAATATAATTTTCTCTTGGATTGCATTGCCTTGTTTTGTACGTATACTTCGTAAATTCATACTTTGTAATACTGTCAATGGCTCATGTTCAGCAAGTTCAACAACCTTTCCAGATTCTTGATTGTAAACATAGTACTTTTTGTTTAGTTTCTTCTTCCGATCGTTTATACTTTTGGTCCCGTTAAATGTACAATAACCGTTTGTTAGTACAGGTGTATTGTTTACTTTTTCCCCAAAAGTTTTAGTTAATCCCATCTTTTTCCCCCATTTTTATATTTATTGTAAATTACAAAATTCAACAAAAATAGTCATATTGTACCATGATATTATTAAGCGAAAAGGAAGTAAAGACCTTTTTACTTTTTAATTAAATCAATCTCTTTAGTTTGGAGGTATCATGAAAAAAAGAATAGTTTTAACCCTAGCCATATTACTCGTCTTATTTCTTGTATTAGTGGGTACATATAAACTCATGAATGCCCGGAATTTTCAGGTGTTTGGCGGTTTGATAAGTCATGTGGAAACGAAGGAAAAGGTGGTTGCAGTCACGTTTGATGACGGACCAACGGATCATGTGGATGCTCTTCTTCCTGTTCTTAAAAAGTACGATGCAAAAGGAACCTTTTTTCTCATTGGAAATGAGCTGCAGAAGAATATGGCAGAAGGAAAGAAGCTGGTCAAGGCTGGCCATCAGATCGGCAACCATACGTATTCCCACAAACGAATGATCTTTAAATCGCCTTCCTTTATCAAGCAGGAACTGAAAAAGACAAATGCTTTGATTCGTCAGGCCGGCTACAAGGGGCAGATTGATCTCCGACCGCCGAACGGCAAAAAGCTCATCGGATTGCCGTACTATGCAAATAAATTTCACATGGACACCATCACTTGGAACCTTGAGCCGGATACCTATTACACCTCGGTGGAGGACAAGGTGAATTATGTGGTGAAAAATGTGAAGCCAGGTTCCATTATTTTGTTTCATCCGATGTATGATAAAACAGGGAATGAGCTGATGTCAGTGGAGAAAACGCTGGATGCATTGAGTAAAAAGGGGTACCGGTTTGTAACGGTGAATGAACTGCAAAAATTAGATAGGTAGTGGGAGCAATACAAACCAAAAACCGGGAAGGAGTTGACCTTCACGGTTTTTCTCTTGTTTATTATACTGCCTTCTTTATCCCCGTGTTTGGCAGCAGCCGAGCCTTTTCCAACCTGGACCGAACGGTAATGCCGATCCAGCTGGCAAGAAAAGCCTTGATCAGCCCGACTATGATAAACGGATAGGCACCGGCTGCGAGCGCTTTTGCCCAGCTGAGGTCAACCGAAAATTTGAGCTGGATGACACCGAATAACAGGGTAACCACCATACCGACTGTGTTGGCCAGCATGGCGTTTTTCAGGGTAAAAGATGTCTTTTCAAGAATGAGTCCGGTAATATATGCGGCAAAAATAAAACCGATAATGTAGCCTCCGGTAGGCCCAATAATGACGCTTAATCCGCTTTTCGCTTCGGCAAAAACCGGTACACCTGCTGCCCCAACGGCCATATAGCCGATCATAGCCAGTGCCCCAAGACGGCTTCCCAATATGGTAGCCGTGATTCCGACGGCGAGCGTCTGTCCGCTGATGGGAACAAGCGGAAGCGGAATTTCAATTTGCGCCAAAATGGCTGTCATCGCCACAAACAAAGCGCAGATGATGGTCATGCGCAAACGCGTGGATTGATCCATAACAAGTCTCCCCTTTAATCTTTAATGTAAACTATATATATTTTAAAGTTAACATTAAAAATGCAGATTGATAAGATTTTTTTTGATCAAAATCCAGTTAAATGGTGTTAACCACCTTATATGAGAGCTATAACGAAGTAATTCGTGATTAAACAGTTGTTTAATAAAAAACTAACTGGATTGAAAGCGATTTCTTCCTTTTCTCGTTTCCGAGAGGTATGCTGAAGATATAGGAATAGAGAGGGGATGAGTGAAGTTGGAAATGAAAGATTTGAAAGACACGATGCTTGGTGCGCTGGGCATCGAGATTGTTGAACTTTCCGATGAAAAGGCGGTTGCGACCATGCCGGTTAACTCTGCCACACACCAGCCGTTTGGACTTTTGCACGGCGGCGCATCCGTCGCACTGGCGGAAACCATCGCCAGCATCGGAACCTTTCATTTTATTGATGAAACCACCGAAATGGCTGTCGGAATGGAGATCAACGCCAACCATCTCCGCGGCAAAAAGGATGGAGTTGTGACCGCAACGGCAACCCCGTTACATAAGGGCAGAACCTCCATGGTCTGGGACATTAAAATTACCGATGAAGAGGGAAAATTGGTATGCGTGTCCCGCTGCACCATGGCGATCATGAAAAGGAAGTAAGGAAAAGGCCTGATGAGGGCCTTTTTTCTTTTTAATAAAAATTTTCTAATTTCGCGTATAGGACAAGTTTGGTCCCGGGGACAATGAAGATAAAGGAGGACGATGCTGATGAACACATTTGAAGTCATCTCGCTCATGATCAGCTTTGGAATGTTTGTAATCGCTGTTCTCGACTTTCACAACCACGACAAAAACTCCTGACCCCAGACCTAGAAAACGATCCGCACGAAAAGGGCCCTTAGAGAGGGCCTTTTTTTGCGG
The DNA here is from genome assembly GCF_030418125.1 of Fictibacillus fluitans. Taxonomy (GTDB): domain Bacteria; phylum Bacillota; class Bacilli; order Bacillales; family Fictibacillaceae; genus Fictibacillus_C; species Fictibacillus_C fluitans. The sequence goes on from NZ_JAUHTR010000002.1 coordinate 339,601, forward strand.
TTTGAGAGTAAAACATGCGTTTTTGAGAAAAAGTGAGCCGAATTTGAGAATAAATGAAGTTGATTTGAGAGTGAGTTAATTTTGTAAACGATAAATCAGCCTGTTCGCGGATAAACACAGCAAATTCGCGTATAAGTTAGTTCCTGGAAACGGAAATTCGATAAAGTATACACCTGCCGAGTTTAAAAAGTTGAAATAGTGTGAATTTGGGTATAGCGTAGGTGAATAAGAGAGGAGGGAGTCCAAAGACTTGGATAAGGTAAATCCCAATTTTTCATTGATGAGGATGCTCGCTTTTTTTATCCCGCTGGGGTTCTCGGCCAGCCTGACGTCCATTACCCATGTCATCATCAACGGGACACTGGGCCGTGCCGACCATGCGGAAATCATCATTGCCAATTACGCGATTGCACTGTCCCTGTTTGGCATTATTGAACGCCCGGTTCTTGTTTTCAGGCAAACGTGTTCGGCGCTGGTCAAAGGCCAAGCATCATTTCAGGTGTTGTTCTCTGTGTTTGTGAGGGTGACAATTGCCATTTTTCTCGTTTGTGCCCTGATTGGATTTACACCGCTTGGCAACTGGATTTTTCTCACGCTGTTTGATGCCGATCCTGCCTCGCTGAATCAGCTCTTTTCCAGCTTCAGAATCATTGCCCTTGTGATTCTTTTCTCCGGGATGCGCTGCCTCTACCAGGGAATCATCATCAATCACTATGAAACAAAGTGGATTACCGCGGGGGTTATTTTCCGTCTGGCAGGCATGCTGATCATCTCATTCAGCCTTGTTCATTTTGATCTCGTGAAATCCAGTTCGGCGGGTGCGCTCATTTTCTTGACGGGAATGGTCATCGAATGCGGGTTCAGTGTGTGGAGAGGCCGTTCCATCCTGGCCGAACAGGGAGAGATAGAAGAGCCTGAGCTAAAGAAAAAAGAAATTTATTCATTTTATACGCCGCTCGTTTTCTACCTGTCCTTTCAGACCATCATCATCCCGATTATCTATGCGTTTCTCGGGAAAATCGAAAATGTCCACATGGGAATTGCTTCGTTTGCGCTGGCCTTCAGCATCACCAATCTTGTTTTGAGCTTTTTCATGTATACACATCAGCTCGTGCTGCAGTTCTTCAAAAATAACAGAAGCACGGTGATTGAATGTGTCATCGTCTTCAGCCTTGTGCCTTCACTGCTTCTTTGTGTGCTTTGTTTTACACCGGCGGGGCTTTGGTTCATGAGCCATATTATGGGCACCAACGAGGCACTCGGTCAGGAATGCTTAAGTGTGTTGAAATACTTTATTATTAAAACGCTCGTTTTTCCGTGGGTGGATTTTCTGGGTGGCATCCTTATGCTGCAAAAAAGTACTCGGAGCATGCTGAAGCCTCAGGTTCTGAACATTATTACCGTTTGCGTCCTTATTGTGCCATTGGTCTATTATCTGCCTGATTTGAATGGCAGGGCCGGAGCGATTGCCGCATCCATCGGTGAATTGGCGGGCTTGCTGGCGGTGTATCAGGTGGTTCGTAAAGTCCTGCAAAGGAAAAAGCCGCAGACAGAAATATCGGAAAATTTTTAAATAGGTATTGTGTTTGGAAAAGTGAAGTTGTACAATAAACCACGAGGAAAATTGTTAACGTGAACATCAACGGTATTTTGTAAGCGGTTTTTTAGAGATCCATTCTCATGAAGAAAACCGCTTTTCTGAACACTGTATTGTTAGCGTTAACATTTTAGAAAATTAGGAAAGTTGGTGGAATGATGGCAAAGTTTATGGATGAGAATTTTTTGCTCAAAAACGATGTTGCTGTTACGTTGTATCACGATTATGCACGTGAAATGCCGATTATCGATTATCACTGTCATTTGAGTCCTAAGGAAATCTATGAAAACAAAACCTTTAAAAATATCACGGATGCCTGGCTTTCCGGCGACCATTACAAGTGGCGCGTCATGAGAGAAAACGGCATTTTGGAAGAATACGTAACCGGAGATGCACCGGACTATGAGAAGTTTCTTGCCTGGTCCAGAACCGTTCCGATGGCGATCGGCAACCCATTGTACAACTGGACACACCTTGAGCTTCAGCGCTTCTTTGGAATCTATGACATTCTTAATGAAAAAAGCGCACCGCAAATCTGGGAGAAAACCAATGAGCTGCTGGGCAATGGATCCTTTGGCGCAAGAGACTTGATTGTGAAATCCAATGTAAAAGTGATCTGCACAACCGATGACCCGACAGATTCCCTTGAGTATCACGCACTTTTGAAAGATGAATCCAACTTTCCGGTAAGCGTGCTGCCAGGGTTCCGTCCGGACAAAGGACTTGAGATGAATAGAGATACGTATCTTCCATGGGTGGAAAAACTTGCAGAATCTGCTGACCGCAGCATCGGAAATTACGATGAATTTCTCGAAGCACTTGAATCCAGAGTTCGTTTCTTCCACTCCCTTGGCGGACGCGTTTCCGACCATGCCATCGATTCCATGGGCTTTGAACAAGCAAGCAAAGAGGAAGTGGAGGAGATTTTTGCGAAGCGTCTTTCCGGAGATACCGTATCCCTTCAGGACGAAACCAAATACAAAACGTATACGCTTCGCTTTTTGGGAGAGTTGTATGCAGAGCTGGATTGGGCCATGCAATTCCATATTAATGCACTGCGCAACAACAGCAGCAGAATGTTTAAAACAATCGGGCCGGATACCGGTTTTGATTCCATGAACGATGAAGGAATTGCAAAGCCGCTTGTTCAGTTGCTCGACTCGCTCGACACCAACAACAAGCTGCCGAAAACCATTCTTTATTCCTTGAATCCGAATGATAACTATGTAATTGCAAGCATGATTAATAGTTTCCAGGATGGTGTAACGCCAGGAAAGATTCAGCACGGTACGGCATGGTGGTTCAATGATACGAAGGACGGAATGCTCGCTCAGATGAAAGCGCTGTCGAATGTGGGCTTGTTCAGCCGGTTTATTGGAATGCTTACCGACTCCAGAAGTTTCCTTTCCTATACCCGCCATGAATATTTCCGAAGAATTGTCTGCAACTTGATCGGTGAATGGGTGGAAGACGGGGAAGTGCCGGAGGATATCGAGCTGCTGGGCAGCATCGTGCAGGGCATCTCGTACAACAATGCGAAGGAATATTTTCAGTTTCAAGAGAGCGAAGTAAACGTATAAACAAAAAAAGATCCCCTGCTCAGCATAGAGGGCCAACAATATGCTGAGCGGGAATCTCTTAAAAAAACTTTAGACTAGAAGTATATCGTACAAAAAAGGCAAGTTCAAATAATATCATAGAGGTGCGAAATGAGTGCAGAGCTGGCAAAAAAAGTCGTACCAATAGAGGCAGAGAAAAGGCTGTCCCTAAAGGAAAAAGTATCATACGGTTTTGGTGATTTTGGCAACGGCTTCATGTTTGACCTGGGCCAAATTTATTTATTAAAGTTCTTTACTGATGTGGCAGGCATCCCGGCAGCATTGGCGGGCACCATCTTTTTGGTCAGTAAGCTGTTCGCTGCGATTACGGACCCGATCGTCGGTTCTTCCATCGATTACCGGAAGAACATCGGTAGCCGCGGCAAATTCCGTCCTTACCTTTTGATCGGAAGCATGGTTCTTGCGCTGTTAACCATCTTGATTTTCCTGTCTCCGAACCTGTCAACTACCGGAAAACTGATCTACGCGTATGCGACCTATATGTTGTGGGGACTGGGCTACTCTTTTGTTAACATACCGTACGGTTCACTAGGTGCAGCAATGACACAGAATGCCGATGACCGGACGTCGATTGCGACCTTCCGCCAGATCGGTTCTCTTGGCGCCTTGTTCATCACAAGTGTCGCTGTCATGCCGATCCTGGTGAAATTTAACAACCCAAAAGTCGGCTACCCGATCGTAATGGGGCTGTTTGCGGTCATCGGAGTTATCTGGTTTTATGTATGCTACCGAAATTGCAAGGAACGTGTTGTGGTAAAAGAGGCACCAAAAGAAAAGCTGACGTTCAAGTCTGTCATCAAGACGTTTGTGCAAAACAAGCCATTGCTGACACTTGTACTAATGACAATCTTTTCGATCTCCGCCTACAACATCAAGTCAGCCATGCTTGTGTATTTTGCCCAGTATAACCTTGGTAACGTGGAACTCATGGCATACATGAACTTTATCATTATTGGTTCCTCTTTCCTTGGCGTGGTGTTCCTGCCCAAGCTTGTAAGGATTTTTGGAAAAAAACAAACGGCGATGATCGGTTTTGGAATCAGTGTCGCAGCCGACCTGATCAACTTCCTGGTTCCGTCCAATGTGTACATTTTTACGATTCTTGCCAGTATTGCCTTTATCGGAATCAGTATTCCAAATGGCATCACGTGGGCGCTAGTCTCTGACATTATCGATTACGGCGAGTGGAAGTCTGGCGAGCGTAAAGAAGCAACAACCTATTCACTGTTTAACTTTTCGCGCAAACTGGCTCAGTCATTATCCGGCTTCCTTTCCGGAATTGGCCTCGGGCTAGTCGGCTATGTGCCGAACGTAGCGCAGACCGCCGGTGCCCTAATTGGGATCAAGGCGCTTTTACTCCTGTATCCTGCGCTTGCCCTGACACTCGCCATGATTATTGTTGGATTTATGTATAAGCTCACAGACAAGCAGCATGCCCGTATTGTCACTGAACTTCATCAAAGAAGTTAAAGTTTTTTGAAAACGGGGCACATGCAGGTTTAGCTGAGGGAGCCTCCGTGTTAAACTATAAACAAAGATTGCAGATTAAGGACTATGGCAAAAGGATGAAACAAGTATGGTAACGATAAAAGATATTGCTAAACTGGCTAATGTTTCTCATACAACGGTATCAAGAGCGCTTAACAATAGTCCTTACATTAAGGAACCCACCAAGCGGAGGATTCTTGAAATCGCTTCCCAGCTTAACTACACGCCCAACTACAACGCCAAGAACCTGGTGATGCAGAAGTCGCATACGATCGGCCTCTTTTTCACCAGCATTTCAAACGGAACATCACCGATCTTCCTGGCGGATACCATCAAAGGGGTAAACAGTGTGATCGGGCAGGAATTTAACCTGTTCGTGCGGGGAATCGATGATTACGATAATTTTTCTTCCATTAATAATATGAGGTTTGATGGCATCATTTTAATGAGCCAGAGTGAAGTCGATAATACCTTCATCTATCATGTGATGCAGAAGAAGATCCCTCTTGTTGTCCTTAACCGGGAGATACAGGAACAAGGCTTGATCAACCTGCTCTCCAATGACGAGGTCGGAGCCCGGCAGGCGGTCGAACACTTAATCGCCAAAGGGCACAAGGACATCGCTTTAATTGAAGGGAAAAAAGGATTCAAATCCGCCCAGGCCCGCAAGGACGGATATATGGCTGCCCTCATTGAAAACGGGCTTTTGATTCATAAGGAGTATCAGGTGGAAGGCCATTACGACATGCAGAGCGGCTACACCGCCATGAATCAATTGCTGGACCTGAATCGCCCTCCTACAGCTGTGTTCTGCTCGAATGATGATATGGCCATTGGAGCGATGAATGCCGTTTTTGCCAGGGGCCTGAAGGTTCCGGATGATGTGTCCATCGTCGGTTTTGATGACATTGGGTTCGCCCAGTACACAACACCAAGGCTTACAACCGTAAAACGCCCAGTTGAAAAAATCAGTATCGAAGGGGCAAAGCGGCTTTTGTTCGCCATCAGCAAGGCCCCTGCACAGAGCGTCAAGCTGTACGAAAACACATCCTTGATTATCAGGGACTCGGTGAAGGATCTGAAAGAGGAAAAAAGGTAGGCTCCTTTTTAGTACATTTATGCATAGTGTCTTCACTGACAAGTTAATTGGAGTGCAAGGTGCGAGACTCCTCGAAAATGAATATCACATTTTCTTCGTGCGATCTATCGCTGCCGAAGCGTTCCTTGTCCTGAGGGAAAAGCGGGACAGATGAGACTAAGGAGGCGTTTACGCCGGTAAGGAAGGCGTTTCGCCGAACCCCAAGACCAAGCGACGAGGAAGTAGGCGATTACGCCGGCCAGGCTCAGCGCCCGCCCTAGGAAAGCGAGCAGCCTGGAACGGAAATTAACCACTTTCAAGGCAACATGTGAAAACGCTAAATTAACGCCCGTTTAAACCTAAACGGGCCTTTTTTTCAAAATATATTGTTCACGTGTGCAAAAATAGACAACAGGAGGGGATTGGATTGGAAACATTAAACCGAAGCATTGCAGGTACTGCGAACCGCTATCCCGAGAAGGTGCTGCAATTTGGAGAAGGCAACTTTTTGAGAGCGTTTGCGGACTGGCAGATTCAGGAGCTGAACGAAAAAGCAGGCTTTAACGGAAGCGTTGTCGTGGTCCAGCCGAGAGGATCCGGCAAGATTGAGCGTCTGAACCGTCAGGAGGGCCTTTTTACCCTTTATCTTCAAGGGATCAAAGAGGGGCAGGAAGTCAATGAACACCTTGTGGTAGACTCCATCAGCCGCGGCATTAACCTGGATCAGGACTATGATCACTACCTGAAGCTGTCGGAAAGCGAAGATCTGCGGTTTGTCATCTCAAACACAACAGAAGCGGGGATACGCTTTAACGAGAATGCGAGATTGGAAGATCGTCCGCAGGAAGGGTTTCCGGCGAAATTGACCGCTTTTCTTTATCACCGGTTTCAAACGTTCAGCGGGGATTTATCCAAGGGCTGTGTGTTGATTCCGTGCGAATTGATCGAAAACAACGGGCTGGAGCTGAAGAAAGTCGTGCTGCAGTATGCAGAGCACTGGAAACTTGAACCGGCATTTGTGGAATGGCTCAATGAGGCCAACACCTTTTGTTCGAGTTTAGTAGACCGCATTGTACCGGGATATCCCAAGGACTCCGGTGAAGAAAAAGAAGCGGCGCTCGGATACCGTGATGAACTGATGGTCGTGTCTGAGCAATATTACCTTTTAGTAATTGAGGGGCCGGAAGGGCTGAAGGATGAGCTTCCATTTGAAAAAGCGGGCTTAAACAGCTTCATTGTGGATGACCTCACCGCCTACCGTGAACGAAAGGTCCGGATATTAAACGGATCGCATACGGCGATGCTTCCTGTGTGCTATTTATACGGATTGGATACGGTGTCACAGTCGGTGAATGATGAGGTCACCGGAGCATTCATTAAAGAGCTGATTGCTGAAGAAATCATCCCGGGAATGAAGTACAGCGAGGAAGAAATGAAGGCATATGCCCAGGACGTTCTGGAGCGTTTTAGAAATCCGTATATTCACCATTTCCTAAGCTCGCTCGCACTGAATGCGATTTCGAAATTCAATGCCCGAAATGTTCCGTCACTGGTGGATTACGTAACGAGGAAGCAGCAGCTGCCACAGCGCCTCACGTTTGCGCTCAGCGCTCTACTGTACTTTTACAAAGGAAAAAGAGGAGAGGAAGACATTCCGCTGGATGACAGTCCTGAAATCATAGAAGAGTTTAAGAAGCTTTGGCAGAAAGTCGACAGCAAGGAATGGCAGCTGACTGCTTTCGTCCAGAATATCCTCTCCAAAGAGCAGTGGTGGGGAAGAGATCTTTCGTCCATTACCGGGCTGACCACAACGGTCGCCGAGCATTTGAAAGTCATTGAAGATAAAGGGATTAAGGCTGCACTTCTTGAAGTGAATGCTGCCTTTACCAAATAAAGGAGCGGTATCATGAAGGACTATCTGCAAATCCATGAAAACGATAATGTCATTTTGGCTCTCCGTGATTTGAAAGAGGGAGAGGTGCTGTCGGCTGGAGGAAAAGAAGTGATTTTAAAGAGCGATGTGGGCCGCGGGCATAAGGTGGCGCTTACCGATCTTTCTGTCAACAGCGATGTGATCAAATACGGCTACCCCATCGGCCATGTGACGGAAGCGGTGGAAGCCGGGGAGTGGGTGCATACCCACAACACGAAAACCAACCTGTCAGGAACCGAGGACTATGAGTACCATCCGAAGAAAGCAGAACTCTCTTATCGCGAAGAAAACCTCACGTTTCAAGGCTACCGCCGGGAAAACGGCAAAGTGGGCATCCGCAACGAGCTCTGGATTGTTCCAACGGTTGGTTGCGTTAACGGTATCGCCGAAAAAATTATCAAACGCTTTGAAAAGGAAGTCGGGGACATTGCGCCTTTTGACAATGTGCTTGTACTCAAGCACAGCTATGGCTGCTCCCAGCTGGGAGACGACCATGAAAACACAAGGCAGATTCTGATTGACGCGGTGAACCATCCAAACGCCGGAGGAGTCCTTGTGCTTGGCCTCGGCTGCGAAAATAATGAACTGCCGGCCTTTAAAGAATCGCTCGGGTTGATTAACGAAAATCGGATCAAGTTCCTGGTGTCACAGGAAGTATCCGATGAAATTGAAGCCGGAGTAGAGCTCGTTAAAGAAATTTATGCTGCTGCCCAGGATGACAGGCGTGAAGAGGTTCCGGTTTCAGAATTGAAGATCGGCTTGAAGTGCGGCGGATCGGACGGTTTTTCCGGCATTACAGCCAATCCGCTTCTTGGACGATTTTCAGACTACCTTATTTCTCAGGGAGGAACGACCGTTTTAACCGAGGTACCAGAAATGTTTGGTGCTGAAAAGCTATTGATGGAGCGGGCGCAGGACAAAGAAGTCTTTCACAAGATTGAGCATCTGGTGAATGATTTTAAAGACTACTTTCTTCAGCATGATCAGCCGGTGTACGAGAATCCATCTCCGGGCAATAAGGCAGGCGGGATTACAACATTGGAGGACAAATCGCTTGGCTGCACCCAAAAAGCCGGTACATCAACGGTTGTGGACGTGCTGAAGTATGGCGAAGTGTTAAAAACCAATGGGTTAAACCTGCTCAGCGCACCGGGCAATGACCTTATTGCTTCAACGGCTCTGGCTGCCGCAGGATGTCATATGGTCCTTTTCACCACCGGTCGCGGAACACCGTTTGGAACCTTTGTGCCAACGATGAAGGTCTCAACCAATACCCAACTGTTTGAAAACAAGCCGCACTGGATTGATTACAACGCAGGAAAATTGCTTCATGACGATATTTCCAGCGAAGAAGTAACAAAGGATTTTCTTCGCTATGTCATTAAAGTGGCGAGCGGTGAACAAGTCAATAACGAAAAAAATGACTTTAGGGAAATATCCATCTTTAAATCAGGTGTAACACTTTAATTAATAGAAAGGAGTCGGTCAGCTATGAAAGGAATCATTTGTGAAGAACCTAATGCATTTAAACAAATTGAGGTGGAAAAGCCCGTGCCCAAGGAGGGCGAGGCATTGCTCAGAATCCGCCGTGTCGGCATCTGCGGCACGGATCTGCACGCGTTCAGCGGGAACCAGCCGTATTTTACCTATCCGCGCATCCTTGGACATGAGCTTTCGGGTGTAATTGAATCTGTAGGCGCCAATCCATTTGGCTATGAAGTGGGCGATCAGGTAAGCATTATTCCTTACCTGGAGTGCGGCAAATGTGTGGCCTGCAGAAACGGCAAAACCAACTGCTGCACAGATATGAAGGTGCTTGGTGTCCATGCGGACGGCGGAATGAGAGAATGGATGGCTGTTCCTGTTGACCATTTGATTAAAACGGACGGATTGAGCCTGGATGAGGCAGCCATGATTGAGCCATTAAGCATTGGCGCGCATGCGGTAAGACGCTCGCGGCTGAGAAAAGGCGAGAATGTCCTCGTCATCGGTGCAGGGCCGATCGGTCTTGGCGTTATGGCGTTTGCCAAAGCAGAAGGTGCGCGGGTCATTGCGATGGATCTTGATGCCGAACGGTTAAACTTTTGCCAAAAGTGGGCGAATGTTGATGCTATTGTAAATGCGGCAGATCAGCCAGTCGAAAAACTGCTTGAGCTGACAGACGGCGAACTTCCGACCGTTGTCCTTGATGCAACCGGCAATGCACGTTCCATGATGAGCGCGTTCGATTATGCGGCGCATGGCGGAACCCTCGTCTATGTGGGATTGGTGAAAAGTGACCTCACCTTTTCAGACCCTGATTTTCATAAAAAGGAACTGACCCTGATGGGAAGCCGGAATGCCACCCGGGAGGATTTTGAAAACGTCCTGAATACGGTAAAAAACGGGGAAGTTGATCTAAAGCCATACATTACCCACCGCTCGAACCTGGATGAAATGATCACTGATTTTGATGGCTGGCTCAAGCCTGAATCCAAGGTCATTAAAGCCATTGTCGAATTTTAAACAGATTTTTTAAAATTAACAGTTTTTTTGTCTTGCGTTTGTAAGGGTTTTCATATACCATGTGACTAAACCGGTTTACCAAACCGATTTAGTTTTGTTATCTATGAAACAGCCCTTACATTTTCTAATAGATTTTTGCAATCGGAGCATTTTTTCTTCACCGATAAGTTGATTGGAGTGCAAGGTGCGAGACTCCAGTGGAAAAAGCGGGACAGCTGAGACCCCGCAGGAGCTTGCGGCGAGGAAGTAGGCGTTTACGCCGGCCAGGCTCAGCGCCCGCCCACGGAAAGCGAGCAGCCTGAAACGTAAATCAACCACTTCCAAGAACGACATAGCATTGAGCAACCTAAAGAAAGGGGTATAAATGTGCCAGAACAGTTTGGGATTTTAACGATGGGAGACGCAATGATTACGCTGAACCCTGCAACAACTGGGCCGCTGCGCTTTGTTGCCAATTTTGAACGAAAAGTAGGAGGAGCGGAACTGAATTTCGCGATCGGCTGCGCAAGGCTTGATCTCCGCTCCAAATGGATCAGCCGCCTCGGAAAAGATGAGTTCGGCCGCGTCATTTACAATTTTGCCAAGGGCGAAGGCGTTGACATGACCGATGTGGAGTATGTTGAAGGCCATCCCACTTCTCTTAACATAAAAGAAATCCGTGAAGACGGATCCGGCAAAACGTTTTACTACCGGTACAATTCACCGGTACTGACGATGGAACCGGAAGACATCACAGAGGAGATGTTCAAGGACATTCATATCGTTCACCTCACCGGTGTGTTCATGGCAATCGACCGCAAAAATCTGGATATCGTCCATCGTGTCCTTTCCATTGCCAAAGAAAAAGGCATCCTGGTTTCCTTCGATCCCAATATCCGCCTGAAGCTGTGGAGCATTGAGGACGCACGGGCCGCCTATCATGATGTGTTCCCTTATGTGGATATCCTGTTAACCGGGCGGGATGAAATCAAAAGCATCATTGGTACGGATGATGATAAAGCACTCGCAGATTTCGCACAGCGCTATTCGATCAGCCAGCTGGTCATCAAAGACGGCGGTGAAGGATCGGCCCTATACATGGATGGACAATGGGTGCGAAAGGAAGCATTTTCGGTTACGCCGGTTGATACAGTTGGTGCGGGAGACGGCTTTGACGCTGGGTACCTGTACAGCTTCCTTCATGAATTTGAACCGGAAAAACGGCTTGAGTTCGCAAACGCCGTTGGTGCACTGGTGACAACGGTCTCCGGTGATAATGAGGGGCTGCCGCTCCTTGAAGAAGTGTTGTCTTTTGTAAACCAGGAAGCAGTAGTAGAACGTTAGGGCGGAAGAGTTATGGCAACAACCAAAAGCGTAATCCATCGTTTTTTACAGACAGAGACAGATTTCTGGAACAAATGGATGCCATGATGGAGGAGCTGCGGCAGGTACCGCCTGCACCAGGCTTTGACCGGGTATATGTACCAGGAGAGATAGAGCAGCTTCACGAGGAGAGAAACCTTCAGAACGGGATTACGATTGCACAGCCAGTGTATGAATTTTTGAAAAGCAGGTGAGTAAAATGAAAGCGGTTCAAGTACGAAAAGCGCATGACCTCGTCACAGAGGAAATGGAAAAGCCGGTCATCGTAAACGATAGCGATGTGCTGGTCAAAGTAAAGCGGGTAGGAATCTGCGGATCGGATATGCACATTTATCATGGCACAAACCCCCTCGCTACACTGCCGCGTGTCATTGGCCACGAAGTGACCGGACAGGTGGAAAAAGTGGGCTCGGCAGTTAAGCATCTTCAGCCTGGGGACCATGTAGTCGTTGAGCCGATTTCGTATTGCGGAACATGCTATGCATGCCGCAAAGGCCGGCCCAATGTTTGCTTGTCACTATCGGTTTTCGGCGTTCATGAGGATGGAGGCATGCGGGAATACCTGGTGCTGCCCGAAAAACAGCTGCATTCGGTTTCCGTAGAATTGCCCTGGGAGGAAACAGTGATGGCCGAGCCTTACACCATTGGCGCGCAGGCGGTTTGGAGAGGCGAGGTGGAAGGGGGCGACACGGTTCTCATTCAGGGAGCAGGGCCGATTGGAATTTGTATTTTAAAAATGGCAAAGCTGCAGGGAGCTTCCGTTATGGTCACCGACCTGAATGAAGAACGGCTGGCGTTTGCGAAAGAAAACGGTGCGGATGTAACGGTCAATGTCCAGCATGAGGATGCGCTGGCGAGAGTTCAGGAGTGGACGGACAATGAGGGAGCGAATGTCGTAATCGATGCAGTTTGCCTCCCATCGACATTCAAATTATCCGTTGACGCGGTCTGCCCGGCAGGAAATGTGGTCGTTCTTGGCTTTGATGAAAAGGAGGCGGGAATCTCCCAGCTTCCGATTACGAAAAAGGAAGTAACGATCACCGGTTCCAGACTCCAGACTAACCAGTTTCCCAGAGTCGTAGAATTATTGAATGAAGGCAAGCTTACGCATGACGGGCTTGTGACCCATACCTTTTCGGTAGACGAAGTACAAGAAGCCTTCCGGTTTGTTGAAGAGCATCCGGATCAGGTCCGCAAGGCCATTATTACATTTGATTAAAGGAGGAAAAGGCATGCTGCCAAAGTATTCGGTTTATCAGCAATTGTTGGAAACGAAAGTGGTTGCCGTTGTCCGCGGACAAAACAGCCATGAAGCCATTCAGGTGTCAAAAGCAGCGATTGAAGGCGGAATTACCGCCATTGAGCTGACCTATACCACTCCGGAAGTGGAGGAAGTGTTTAAAGAATTGCGCCATATGGATGTGCTGCTCGGTGCAGGTTCGGTAATGGATCCTGAAACGGCGAGGCACGCCATTTTATCCGGAGCCAAGTTTATCGTAAGCTCCCACTTTGTAAAAGAGATCGCAACCCTTTGCAACCGATACAGTGTTCCGTACTTGCCTGGCTGCATGAACATTTCCGATATGGCACTCGCCCTTGAAGCGGGATGTGATGTGCTGAAGCTGTTCCCGGCCAACACGTTTGATCCTTCATTTATTAAATCCGTCAACGGCCCGCTGCCAAACGTCCGCATCATGCCGACTGGCGGGATTTCACTAAAGAACATGAACGACTGGCTGGGTGCCGGCGCTGTGGCTGTCGGGGTGGGCAGTGATTTGACCAAAGCCTTCAAAAAGGGCGGATACGATGAAGCGGTATCGTTAAGCAGAGAGTATATCGCGAAAATGAATCAACATTCGGAGGTGTAACATGAATATCACGTTTCGATGGTACGGGCGCGGCAATGATACCGTAACGATGGAGCATATCAAGCAGATTCCTAACGTGAAGGGAATTGTCTGGGCTCTTCACCAAAAGCCTGTAGGTGAAGTATGGGAAAAGGAAGAGATCAAAGAAGAAGTAGAGTACATTCAGAGCCACGGCTTTCATACGGATGTTGTGGAAAGTGTGAACGTCCATGAATCTATTAAACTAGGAAACAGTGAACGCGATCGCTATATTGAAAACTACAAACAAACGATCCGCAACCTTTCCGAACTTGGCGTAAAGGTGATCTGTTATAACTTTATGCCGATCTTTGACTGGACACGGACCGACATGTACCGACCGCTTGAGGATGGTTCCACGGCTTTGTTTTTTGAAAAAGCAAAGGTTGAAAGCCTTGATCCACAAGAGCTGATCCGAACGGTGGCAGAAGCATCAGACCTTACGCTTCCGGGCTGGGAGCCTGAAAAGATGGCAAAGATCAAAGAGCTTTTTGAAGCCTATAAAGAAATTGATGAAGAAAAGCTTTGGGACAACCTGAAGATTTTCCTGGATGAAATTTTGCCGGTAGCCGAGGCACATGGAATCCAAATGGCCATCCATCCGGATGATCCGCCATGGTCCATTTTCGGATTGCCGCGCATCATTACAGGAGCAGAAAGCTATGAACGCTTGCGGGCGATTTCCGATTCCCCGGCAAACGGTATTACGATGTGCACAGGCTCCATGGGCGCCAATCCTGCCAATGATATGGTGGAGGTTGCGAAAAAATATGCAAGCATCGCTCCGTTTTCACACATCCGAAATGTGAAAATCTATGATAACGGCGATTTCGTGGAAACGTCCCACCTGACAAAAGATGGATCCATCAATGTCCAGGGTGTGGTGGAAGAACTGCATAAACAGGATTACACAGGATATGTCCGACCGGATCATGGCCGCCATATCTGGGGTGAGCAATGCCGTCCGGGCTATGGCCTGTACGACCGCGCACTTGGAATCATGTACTTGAACGGCCTTTGGGACGCCTATGTCGCTGCAGCCAAAAAAGAGGTGAACGTATGATCCCGGTACATGAAAATCTCAATGGCAAAACAGCAGTAATCACTGGCGGAAGCGGTGTGCTCTGTTCCGAGATGGCGCGGGAGCTTGCCCGCCATGGCGTCAAAGTCGCTGTGCTGAACCGCACGGCCGAAAAGGGCAAAGAAGTGGTGGATGAAATTGTCCAGGCAGGCGGAACGGCACTTGCGGTTTCTGCGGATGTGCTGAACCGTGAGTCGCTGGAGAAAGCAAAAGAAGAAGTTCTGAACCAGTTTGGTTCCGTCGATCTGCTGATCAATGGGGCGGGGGGCAATCATCCCGATGCCATTACGGACGTGGAAATTTATGAAGAAGAAGGACAGGGAAAATCCTTTTTTGATATGGATGAAAACGGATTTTCGCGCGTGTTTGCGACTAATTTTACCGGCTCGTTCCTTGCCTCCCAGGTGTTCGGCAAAGAGCTTCTGAAATCAGATTCGGGTACGATCATCAACATTTCGTCCATGAGTGCCTATTCTCCGATGACCAAGGTTCCGGCCTACAGCGCCGCAAAAGCTTCCATTAACAACTTTACGATGTGGATGGCGGTTCACTTTGCCGAAACCGGTCTCCGGATCAATGCGATTGCGCCAGGATTCTTTTTAACCAAACAGAACCGTGACCTGCTTCTTAAGGAAGATGGCAGTCATACGGACCGCTCGAAAAAAATCCTTACAGGCACACCGATGAAGCGATTCGGGAAACCGGAAGACCTGCTCGGCACGCTGCTCTGGCTAGCGGATGACTCGTATTCAGGATTCGTCACAGGCATTACCGTCCCTGTTGATGGAGGATTTATGGCATATTCCGGCGTCTGACCGGATATGCTGTTTTCTCCAGCTGATTGTAAAGCGCTTACAGTTTGCTTATACTAGTGAAATATGACGAATTAGACGGGGATGACAATGAAAACCATTACGATAGCCGACGTGGCTAAGCATGCCAATGTTTCAAAAAGCACGGTTTCTCAATTTTTAAACCAGCGCTTTGATTATATGAGTGAAAAAACAAAACAAAAAATCGAGGCGACCATACAGGAGCTCAATTACCAGCCCAATTTCGTAGCCCGCAGCCTGAAGCAGAAATCAACCTTTACGGTGGGCGTGGTGGTCGCGAACATCCTGCACACCTTTTCCACACAGGTGATCCGGGCGATCGAGGACTATTTTCACGAACAGGGCTTCCACATCATTGTCTGCAATGCAGACGATGAGCCGGTCAAGGAAAAGAAGTATATTGAAATGCTGCGTGCCAAGCAGGTGGACGGCATTATCATTTTTCCGACGGGTGAAAACCTTGCGCTGTACGAAAAGATGAAGCAGGATCGTTTTCCAATCGTTTTTATGGACCGGACGATCGAGGACCTGGAGATATCGACGGTCATGCTCGATAACCATGCTGCGGCCAAACTGGCAGTGGACCGTTTTGTTGAGCAAGGTTTAGACAGGATTGCCATCGTAACAACATCGATTATCCGCAACATCAGCCCGAGGGTGGAACGGATTGAAGGGTACAAGAAAGCGATGGAAAATCAAAATCTTCCCATTCGGGAGGAGTACATCAAAACAGCAGATGCTGACCAGATTTCAGAAGTGCTCTCGGAACTGTTTTCTTTACCCGAACCGCCGCAAGCGATTTTGGCAGGGAATGACATCGTTCTTGTTGAGGTATTGAAGTTCATGAAGGAAAAGGATATCAGAATCCCGGAGGATGCAGCCGTTATTGGAATTGACGACGTTTCCTTTGCCAGCTTTTTTACACCGCCGGTCACAACGATTGCCCAGCCAGCCGTGGAAATGGCGAAGCAGGCCGGAACGATCCTTTATAAGCAGATTAAAAACAGTGAGCAGGCAGAACAATGGATGTACCGTTATGAGCCGGCACTTATTTCAAGACATTCAGGATAAAAGGGGCTAGTAAATAAACCGGTTTATCCCCCGGTTCGCATTTAACAATCAGAAGATTCGCACAGTATAGGGGAGGGTTTTACCATGTTTACAAAAGACAGGCTTCCAGTTATTATCTTATTATTTTTAGCCGGAGTCATAAATTATTTGGACCGTTCAGCATTATCCATTGCAGCACCATTCATTCAGGATGACCTGACACTGTCTGCCACACAGATGGGTCTGATATTTAGTAGTTTCTCAGTAGGTTATGCGATTTTTAACTTTTTGGGTGGAATGGCGTCTGACCGCTATGGCGCAAAACTGACCCTGTTTGTCGCCATGATTGTCTGGTCTCTGTTTAGCGGCGCGGTTGCGCTTGCTTTCGGATTCGTCAGCTTGATGATCATCCGCATCCTGTTCGGAATGGGAGAAGGCCCGCTTTCGGCCACCATCAACAAGATGGTCAATAACTGGTTCCCGCCGACCCAGCGCGCTTCCGCCATTGGATTAACGAACAGCGGAACACCGCTTGGAGGCGCCATCTCAGGGCCGATCGTAGGTATGATTGCAATCGCCTTCAGCTGGAAGGTTTCCTTCGTATTGATCATGATTATCGGATTAATATGGGCGGTCTGCTGGTTCAAGTTTGTTAAAGACAAGCCTGCCAAGCCGATGGGTGATGCGCCTGCCATGAAAGCGGAAGTGGCTCCTAAGGAGAAAATTCCGCTAACGTTCTACCTGAAACAAAAAACGGTGCTCTTTACTGCTTTTGCTTTCTTTGCTTACAACTATATTCTTTTCTTCTTCCTCACATGGTTCCCAAGCTATCTGGTGGAAGAACGCGGTCTGAGTGTAAAATCGATGAGCGTCATTACCGTCATTCCTTGGATCTTAGGATTTATCGGCCTCGCTGCCGGCGGTTTTGTATCTGACTATGTGTTCAAGAAAGTCGCACGAAAAGGTGTGCTGTTCTCTCGTAAAGTCGTTCTAGTTTCATGCTTGTTTGCTTCAGCAGTATGTATCGGGTTTGCCGGACTGGTTAGCACAACTGTAAGCGCAGTAACATTGGTAGCGCTCTCTGTGTTCTTCCTGTATCTGACGGGTGCCATCTACTGGGCAATTGTTCAGGACGTGGTCGATCAACAGAATGTCGGTTCCGTTGGCGGCTTCATGCACTTTTTGGCCAACACAGCAGGTATTATCGGACCTGCATTAACCGGCTTTATCGTGGACAAGACTGGAACCTTCTCAGGTGCCTTCCTGCTTGCCGGGGGCCTTGCCATCTTTGCATCCCTTGCGGTTATCCGCTTCGTCCGTCCTATTGTTGCTAAGAAATCTGAGGTGGGCGTGGATGACACGGTGACTTATTAATTAATGAAATGGTTAGTACCCGGACTCGTTGAAAGTGAGTCCGGGTTTTTATTTGTGGGGCGGATTAAAAAGGGATTGAGCTGGGTTGAAAAGAATGTACTTTTGAGTGAATTTTTTTCAAAATTGAGGTGGATAAAATGAAAGTAATTGGTCTTATTGGCGGAATGAGCTGGGAATCTTCCGCTGAGTATTACCGGATGATTAATGAGGAAGTAAAACGAAGATTAGGAGGCTTGCATTCGGCCAAATGCCTTTTATACAGCGTTGATTTCCAGGAAATTGAACGCTACCAGTCAGAAGGAGCATGGGAAAAGGCGGGGGATGTGTTAAGTCATGCTGCGCGTTCTTTGGAAAAAGGCGGAGCAGACTTTATTGTGATTTGCACGAATACCATGCATAAAGTCATTGATGCTGTACAGGCGTCAGTCACCATTCCATTTTTACATATCGCAGATGCAACAGCGGCCAGGATAATAAAGGACGGTATTCATACAGCTGGCTTACTGGGCACCAGGTACACCATGGAGCAGGACTTTTATAAGTCACGTTTGGAGAGTAACGGGATACAGGTTATGGTGCCAAAGGAAATTGAAAGAGAAATGGTAAACAAAGTGATTTACGAGGAATTATGCTTGGGGAAAATCCGCCAGGAATCAAGGGATGAATATAAAAAAGTGATTCAAGGTTTGATTGATGCAGGCGCTCAAGGAATTATTCTGGGCTGTACAGAGATCGGACTATTGATCAAGCGGGAGGATTCCTCAGTTCCTCTCTATGACACTGCAAATATACATGCATTGGAAGCTGTAAACATGTCTCTATCCATTGAAAAGAAGAATGGGAGATAAGAGGGACATCAGGAGGAACGCTGCTATGAAATTCATTTTACTATTCGGCCCGCAGGCGGTCGGAAAGATGACAGTGGGACATGAGCTGGCAAAGATCACCGGTCTGAAATTGTTTCATAACCACATGACGATTGATCTGGTTCATCACTTTTTTGACTACGGCACAAAAGAAGGGATGCGCCTCGTTCATTCCTTCCGCGAGCAGATTTTTGAAGAAGTCGCCAAGAGTGACCAGAGCGGCATGATTTTCACCTATGTGTGGGCCTTTAATGAGCAGGAAGACTGGGATTATGTGGACCACGTGTGCGGAATCTTCGAATCCCGGGGAGCGGAGATTTATTTTGTTGAACTGGAGGCAGACCTGGAAGAACGGCTGCAGCGGAACAAAAGCGAATTTCGTCTGGCGCAAAAGCCTACGAAACGGGATTTAGAGTGGTCGGAGGGGGAACTGGTTTCTTCACTGGACCAATACCGCTTGAATTCCCTGGAGGGCGAGCTCCAGAGAACACCATATTTGCGGATTAATAATACATATTTGAGTGCGGAGGAGACTGCGGCCAGGATAAAAGAAGAATTTGGGCTGTAATTTGATAGATTTTACGTGAAAAAGCCTCCTTTTTGGGAGGCTTTTTGATTTTAAGAGATGGATTAGCTGTTTTTAGCTAGGAAATGGAGCTTTTAATCGGCTGGAATCGTGCTCCAGAACCGAATACAAGCCGATTTTCAACATTTACAAGCCGAAATGAGCCATTTACCGTCCGAAGTAACTCATTTACCCGCCAAAACCTGATTATGTCAACTACCGACCCACAAAACCACTCAGACCCCCAACAACACCCTGTCAGAAAATCTTCCCGCCTATTTCTATTTAACGCATTGCAATATTTTGTCATAAACTATATCATTATATTTAATATATTGTAAGAATATTCAATTTATTGAAAAGAGGTGGAAGTATTTGTCGGAAATACCCAACTTAGATTCCGGCACACCCCCGACACCACAGCATGAGCCCCTCATCTCCTTAACCGGTGTGTCCCCCAGAATTGAAGTCTATCCATTCTATTACCACAACCATCTGCCAGGCTCAGAGAATGATTGCTTCCTGCGCAAGGGAACAGTGGAAAGACTCATCCATGCGGCAGAACAGCTGCCGCCGGGCGTCAAGCTGGTCGTCCTTGACGGCTGGCGGTCCTACGAAACACAGCTTGCCATCTATGAAACCATCAAAAAAGACCTCGAAGACCAGCAGCTCACCCCGGAAGAAATGCAGATTGAGATCACCAAATTTGTTGCCGTTCCTACACGTGACCTTTTGAAGCCAGCGCCCCATCTGACCGGTGGAGCTGTAGACCTTACGCTCGCCAACCATCAGGGCTGGCTCGACATGGGAACAGGCTTTGACGATTTTACGGAAAAAGCGCAACTGGAATGGTATGAAAAGAGACCGAACCTCACCCAAAAGGAAGAAGCCATCCGTCTCAACCGCCGCGAGTTGCGGAAGGTCATGGAAAACGCGGGTTTTGTGTCCAATTCAGAAGAGTGGTGGCATTACGATTATGGCAACAGAAGATGGGCAAACGCGACGGAAAACGCCATTCTTTATTACGGAATTGAAAGGTAGAAAGCAAGAATCAATCAAAAAAAATAAAGATTATGGAGGAAAACAATGAAAAAGAAAATGAGTGTACTGCTGATTGCCGTGATGATCGTTGCGCTGCTATCGGCCTGTGTAAAGAATTCAAACGCCAAACCGTCCGGGGGCTCAGATTCCAACTCAGAAGGTGCAAGCGGCAAGGATGTTTTAACGATTGCGACAACCGCAGAACAGGGGACGATCGATCCGGCCGTAACGATGGACAATTCCGCATGGAAACTTACATATCCGGCCTACGAACGCCTTGTGGAGTATGACGGGGGAAGCACAAAGGTCAAACCGGGGCTCGCCAAGGAATGGAAAGTCAGCAAGGACGGAAAAACGTGGACCTTCACCCTGAACGAAGGACATAAATTTGCCGATGGCACAGCCGTTGATGCAGGTGCTGTCAAAGAGAGCTTTGAGCGCCTCAAAAAAATCGGCAAAGGACCTTCAGAAGTTTTCAGTGTGATTTCGAACATTAAAGCGGAGAATCCAACGACAGTCACATTCACCCTCAAAGAAAATTTCCCTCCGTTTATTTCGACACTTGCAGCCAACTATGGCAGCGTCGTCAATCCAAAGGTAATGGACCATGAACAGAACGGCGACATGGGACAAAATTATCTGGCCACCGCCACGATGGGAAGCGGACCTTACAAACTCGCTAAATGGAAAAAGGGAGAGTACGTAAGGCTGGATCAAAACAAATATGCCTCCAAGAAGCCTTCCTTCAAAAAGGTCTATTTTAAAATTGTAGCCGATCCTTCCGCACAGCGCCTTCAGCTGGAAAAAGGCGAAATCGATATCGCTGAAGGAATTCCGGTCGATCAGGTCAATTCCGTGAAAAAGATTAAGAGTGCGAAGCTGCTTCAGGAACCAAGTCTGCTTGTTGAATATGTTTATGTAAATTCATCAAAAGGCAATCAAGCATTGAAAAACAAAAAAGTCCGTCAGGCGCTTAGTTATGCGGTGGATTACGACAAGCTGATTGATGCGGTGCAGCAGGGATACGGCACCCAGATGCGCGGTCCGATTCCTAAAGGGCTTTGGGGTCATGACGACCAGGCCAAGCAGTATACGTACGACAAGGATAAAGCAAAAGCATTGCTGAAAGAAGCGGGAGTCTCGAATCTCAGCCTCGACCTTTTGTATTCGGACAACAAAACATGGTGGGAAACAGAAGCACTGACCATCCAGTCCAATTTGAAGGATATTGGCATTAAAGTGAACCTGAAAAAAGTAGCGTATGCGACCTCAAGGGAAATGATGGATAAAGGCGAGTTTGATCTGGCGCTTGGCATGTGGAGCCCTGACTTTGGTGATCCGTATGCCTTTATGAACTACTGGTATGATTCGGAAAATTTCGGGCTTGCCGGAAACCGTGCGTTTTATAAAAATGACGCAGTCGACCAAAAGCTCAGGAAAGCAGCAACCTTAAACGATGCCAAACAGCGCGAGAAGCTCTACCAGGAGTCACAGGACACCGTTATCGATGATGCTCCTTACATTCTTTTGTACCAAAAGGATTTCCTGATGCCCATCAGTAAAGATGTAAAAGGATTTGTATACAACCCGATGCTTGAGAGTATGTACAACCTTGCAGATATGTCCAAATAACCAAAAAGCGGAGTGTTGACCATGAAGAAAATAATTATCAACCGGCTGGGTCTCCTGATCTTTGTGGTGTTTGGTGTTACCCTCATCTCCTTTTTGCTGTCGCACGTCATTCCGGGTGATCCTGCCCGGATGATGGTGGGGCAGCGGGCGAATGAGGAAACGCTTCAGCAGGTACGGCAGCAGCTCGGGCTCGACCAGCCTCTTTTGATTCAGTATGAAACCTACATGAAAGGAATTATAAGCGGAGATCTCGGCACATCGATCCGTACACAAAAACCGGTCATCGATGACCTGGAAGCTTTTTTCCCTGCCACCATGGAACTGGCCATCATTGCCTTTATCTTTGCTTTGGTGATCGGCATCCCCCTTGGCGTTTTGGCCGCAGTGAAAAAGAACAGCTTTTGGGATCATGCGAGCCGGATTTTCTCTATCGGCGGAGTCTCAACGCCCGTCTTTTGGAGCGGGCTTGTGATCATCCTCATTTTTTACGGCTATTTAAACTGGTTTCCTGCGAACGGGAGGCTGGATATGAATATTCATCCTCCCACACACATTACCGGCCTGTATATTCTGGACAGCCTGCTCAGCGGGGACATGGTGGCGTTAAAGAGCAGCCTTCATCACATTCTGCTGCCCGCTATCGTCCTGTCGTATGCCCAGCTGGCCGTCATTACCCGGCAGGTACGTGCGAGCATGCTGGAAATCATGGAACAGGAATACATCCGGACAGCGATCGCCAACGGCATACACGGGCCGTTTCTCTTTTTCCGGTACGCGCTGCGGAATGCGCTGATCCCGACTATTACGGTTGTCGGCATTTCGTTTGGATCCCTTTTGGGAGGAGCGGTCGTGACGGAAACCATTTTTGGCTGGCCGGGAATGGGCAAGTACGTCGTCGACTCGATTGCCTATCTTGATTTTCCGGCGATGATGGGCTTTACGCTGCTGATTGCGGTCGGCTATGTGATTATTAATCTGATTGTGGATCTCACCTATTATGTTCTTGATCCGCAAATCAAGGGATAGGAGGCCGGTATGGAAACACCACTGCAAACGGAAACGAGCCAGCCGAAGCCGATTACCTCGGTCCGGCCGTTCTGGTACAAGCTGAAACAAAATCAAATGACCTGGGTGGGGCTGGGCATACTGGGCGTAATCGTTCTGTGCTCGCTGATCGCTCCCATCCTCACACCCTATAACCCCACACAGGTGGATATCTCATCAAAATTCCTGGCTCCTTCTCTTCATCATTGGTTTGGAACCGATGAAGTCGGCCGTGATATTTTAACCAGAATTTTATACGGCGCACGAATATCCCTCGGTGTCGGCATTACGGTCATTATTATGGCAAGTGTAATAGGAATACTGATTGGAACGATATCGGGTTACTTTGGAGGAGTGATTGATGTGACCATCATGCGGATCATGGACATGGTTATGGCCTTTCCAACGCTGATTTTGGCCATGGCACTGGCGGCCGCTTTGGGTCCAAGTTTGCAAAACGCCATGCTCGCCATCGCGATTGTGAAAATTCCGGTCTATGTCCGGCTGGCCCGCGGGGAATCGCTTGTTCTCCGAGAAAAATTGTTTGTGAAGTCCGCCCAGTCGTTCGGAATCAATCCATGGAGGATCATCGGCAAACACATTGTGCCAAACTCGGTTTCTCCCGTTATTATTCAGGCCACGCTTGATGTTGGCGATGCCATTCTCATGATCGCGACTCTCGGATTCCTGGGTCTTGGAGCACAGCCGCCAACACCGGAGTGGGGGGCCATGATTAGCATCGGCTGGAAGTACCTGCTGGATTATTGGTGGTACCCGACATTCCCGGGCTTGCTTCTTTTTCTGTCTGCAGGCTCGCTCAATCTGATTGGTGACGGTATCCGGGATATTCTGGATCCGAAAGCCGGACGCTAGGAGGGACAGCATGGTACTGGAAATGAAAGATTTATGCGTGGATTTTACCGGCATGAGAGGAAAGGTCAGGGCACTGCGCAATGTCAGCCTGTCCATTGAAAAGGGAGAGGTGCTTGGCGTTGTTGGTGAATCCGGATCAGGAAAATCGGTCACCGCATTATCCATCCTCGGGCTGCTTGGGTCCAACGCCACCATTTCAAACGGCGAAATTTCGTATTTGGGGCAAAATCTGTTAAGGCTCGGTCCAAAGGAAATGCAAAGTCTGCGGGGCAAGAAAATCGGCATGGTGTTTCAGGAGCCTATGACGGCTCTGCATCCTACCATGAAGGTTGGCAGCCAGCTGGCTGAAGTTATTAAACGGCACAGGGGTTTATCAAAGAAACAAGCTCATAAGCTCGCAGTTGAGGCATTAAAAGAGGTGCATATCCATGATCCCGAACTGGTTGCGAAAAAGTATCCGTTCGAACTGAGCGGGGGGATGCGGCAGCGGATTGTGATCGCCCTGGCGATGTCGGCTCCGCCTGACCTTTTGATTGCGGATGAGCCGACAACCGCGCTTGACGTGACGATCCAAAAAGAAATTTTACAATTGATAAAAGAGCTGAATGATAAGCGGGGCACATCGGTGCTATTGATCACACATGATCTGGGTGTGGTCTCGAGTGTGTGTGACCGGGTGATGGTTATGTATGCCGGCGAAGTGGTGGAAGAAGGGAAAACAGAAGAGGTGCTGAATGCTCCTTCACATCCTTATACGGAGGCATTGCTTCATGCGCTGCCCGATCTTGCGGATCCCGAAGAGCCGCTAAAGGCCATTCCGGGCGAAGTTCCTGATTTGCAAAACCGCCCTGCGGGCTGTGCCTTTGCTTCGAGATGTCCAAAAGCCATGGACATTTGCGGCGTTTCGGTGCCGGCGCTGGAACCTGTATCAAAAAACCGTTCAGCCGCCTGCTGGTTAAGGAGGGATACATATTGAGTACACTCATCGATTTTCATTCTGTAGATAAATCATTTTATAAAGGAAAAGAGTCGGTGAAGGCGGTCATTGGTGCCAACCTTACAGTGAAAAAAGGCAGCGTCGTCGGGCTTGTCGGGGAATCGGGATCCGGCAAAAGTACACTCGGGAAGATGCTGATTGGTCTGGAAATGCCGTCTGAGGGAAGCATTCAGTATGCGGGTGCGCCGCTTTGGAAAAATAAAAAATTCATCCGTCCCCGCCCCGGTGAAATTCAGAGCGTTTTTCAGGACCCGCAATCCTCTCTTGATCCGCGGATGCGTGTCAAAGAAATCATTCTCGAACCACTTTTTGCACTGGGCACGAGAGAGAGGAAGGAAAAAGGCAGCCGGGAACGTCTCACTTCGCTGATGAAGCGCGTCGGTCTGAAGGCGGAGCACCTTGACCGGTATCCTCATGAATTCAGCGGCGGACAGAGACAGCGGATTGCCATCGCCCGGGCGCTTATTACCGATCCATCCTTTATCGTTCTCGATGAACCGACCTCCGCACTCGATGTTTCTGTGCAGGCACAGGTGCTCAACCTGCTGAAGGAATTGAAAAACGAGCGCAACTTAACGTATTTGTTCATTTCCCATAACATGTCGGTCATACGGTATATGTGTGATGTGATCGCAGTCATGTACAAGGGACGTATTGTGGAATCCGGTCCGGCACGAAAGCTGTTTGAATCCCCGCGCCATCCGTACACGAAGATTCTCTTATCTTCACTGCCGAGTATTTTTGAAAAGAAGGGGCCGGCGCTGAGCTTTGCTCCACCAGCTGAAGTGGATTCGGGGGAGGAGGCATGCGGATTTTTTGAACGCTGTCCCTTCCGGATGGAAGCTTGCCTGAAAGCTCCCGCGTTCGAATCAATCACCGAAGAGCATGGGGTTGCCTGTCATCTTGAAGGATAGGAGGAGGTAGCACAGTGATTCAGGGGGAGCGGCTTCGGGAACTGCGAAAGCAGAGGAACTTTACACTTCAGGCTTTAGCGGCACAAACGGGTTTAAGCCCAAGCCTGCTGTCTCAAATCGAGCGTGGACTGGTTGACCCGACGGTAAGCACGTTTTGGAAAATATGCACAAGCCTGAACGTTCCTCTGACCTACCTTTTTGAAGGAGTGGATGAGGACCGGGTGGTCGTGAGGAAGAATCAGCGCCGCAAGATTCAGCTGTCGGACGAAAAGGTGAAGTACCATGAACTGACGTCCAACCGCAGCGGGAAACTGGATTTCCTCATGGTTGAAATCCAGGCCGGCGAGATGAAGGAAGCCGAACTGGTCGCTCATTCAGGTGAAGAGTGCGGCATTGTCCTCCAGGGTGAGCTGATCGTTATCCTGAGAGATCAGGAAATCCACCTTCAGGAAGGCGACAGCATCCACTTTTCCAGTACAACGCCCCACCGGTATGTAAATCCAGGGAGTGAAGCATCATTATCCATCTGGGCGATGACCACCAGCTTAATTTAGGGAGAAAATGATCGATTATAAGGAAAAAAGCCTCTGCAAAGAGGCTTTTTTCCTTGGTGGATGTAGTTTTGGTGCTTTTCGAGGGCAGATTGGGCTGTCGGTGGGGACAATTTGGCGCTGAAATACGGAATACAAGCCAGTTTTCCACTTTTACGCGCCGAAATCAACTATTTAACGTCCAAAGTAACCTATTTACCCGCCATAATCGAACATTTACCCGCCAAAACCCGATTATGTCAACTAGCGACCCGGAACACAGCCAGCAAACGCGACCCACAAATCCCGGCCCACATAACAACCACCAAAGCTACTTCCTCAAAACCCCCAAATATTCAACCCACGGCCCGACATCGGTGCGATAACGCTCCGCCATAATCCGGGCGATCTGGGTAATGTGAGTCAAATCATGCACCGCCCAGGTGGAGATCAATTCTCTGGCTTTCACGGTGCCGAACGCGGGATGGGTGCCCGTCTGTTCCAACGACATCTCATCATCTACTAAAGCTCTGAGCCTGGCGATATTTTCACTTCGAAGCGTGAGAAATTCCGCCAGTTTTTGCTCGATTGTGCTTTCCTTTTGTTTATTTAAATGAGCGTAGCGGTCAAATGGAGGAAACGGCTTGCCCTCTCCTTCTTGAATGATCCATTCCAGCCGGGGAATCCAGTTGGTTTTCTCTCCCTCAATGAGGTGGTCGACGACTTCAACCGCATTCCATGTTCCTTCTCCTTCATGGCAGTGAAGCCAGCCTGGAGACAATCCGGATAAAAAATGTTCCAGTGTCCGGGGTGTAGTCTCCAGCACTTCAATCGCTTCGTTCAGGTTAAAATTCATTTCATCACCCTTCCTTCCTAACAAAGAAATTCAATGGCGATGAGTTAAATTCCTCTGCTCTTTGGAACCTGTATCCGCTGTGCAGCTTTTCTTTTTCTGACCAGTCCGAAATAGGAAAGAGAGGCAAGGAAGCTTGCAAAGAAGATTACCGCTCCCATCGGAACTGCTGAATTTTCACCGGCAACCCCGACAAGCGGTGCGGCCAGGGAACCGAGAATAAACGGCAGCAAACCGAGCAGCGCTGATGCGCTTCCGGCAATATGCCCCTGTGCGTCCATCGCGAGCGAAAAAGATGTGGTGGCGATGATGCCAAGGGAGCATACAAAAAAGAAAATCGGAATAACGACGGCTGCCAATGGAGCTTTGATCAGCACCGAAACGAGAAGCACCAAACTGGCCAGATTGGAGACGAGCAAGCCGATTCTTAAAAAGGTGCGCTCCGGGATTGTATCTGTCAGGCGGCCGACAAGCTGGCTTCCGAGCATTAAGGCAAATCCATTCATTCCGAATAAAATACTAAAAACCTGTGGAGATACACCGTATATATTTTGATAAACGAACGGGGTGCCCGATACATAGGCAAAGATTCCCGCCATAATAAATCCTTGTGTAAAGGCATAGCCGAGAAACTGCCGGTTTTTCAATAAAGAACCGAAATTCCGAACGACCTGAAGGGGGTCGCCCGGTGAGCGTTTTTCAATTGGCAGGGTTTCCTCCAGTTTGGTAGAAACAATCAGAAACAAAATCAGGCCGAGACAGGCCAAAACAATAAACACGCCCGTCCAGTCGGTAAATGCCAGAATACCGCCGCCGGTTACGGGAGCAAGGATGGGGCCAAGGTTGTTCACCAGCATCAGCAATGCGAAAAACTTGGTGAGCTCCCTGCCGCTGTACAAGTCGCGAACGACTGCCCGGGAGACAACCAGTCCGCCTGCTGCGGAAAAGCCCTGAATAAACCGGCTGGTGATGAAGAAGTAAATATTCGGTGCAAAGGCACAGGTAAGGGATGCCAACAAATATAAAATCAGAAAGATAAGCAGCGGTTTGCGCCTGCCCAGGACGTCACTCATGGGGCCGATGATTAATTGGCCTACGCCAAGGCCGAGAAGACAGGTGGTTAAGCTGATTTGCACCAATGAGGCGGTCGTGTCGAATTCCTTTGCAATGGTAGGAAAAGAGGGTAGATATGTATCAATAGTGAACGGGCCTAAAAGGGCAAGAGATCCTAACAGAAGTGCAAGCTGCAGTCGTTTTCTTTTTGTTATTTCAGTCAATGTTATCGCCTTTCTTCTCTGTTTAGTTTTATATAAACCGTGTTCTATAATACCGAACAAGCGGGAGACTTTTATTAATTATAGAGGATAGATTACCAGATTTAAACTTTTATAAACTATATTTCAAATATTACAAAAAAAGAAAAACCCGCCCAAGGATTTGGACGGGTTTGCGGTGGTTATTCTGCAAAGGTAGATTGATCTTCATATGACGCTCTTGCGGCAGCATTCCTCTTTTTCAAAAGGAAGAACGATACAATCACCACGGCTGTAACGAGCAACGTGAGAAGCAGCTGCGAACGCATGGAGTCGATGAAAGCCATCGAAACCAAAATCACAGAAATGCTGGCAATAACAAAATACGATAAAGCAGGGAAGAGCCACATTTTCAGCTCCAGAGTTTCACCGGCCGCTTCGGCACGGCGCCGGATGACGATGTGTGAAATGGCGATGGCCAGATACACAATCAACGCAATGGCACCGGAGGCGTTAATCAAAAACTGAAACAGCTTGTCTGGTGAAACGAAGTTGAAAATGGCTGCGATAAAGGCAACCACTGTTCCTGCCCAAACCGCGCGGACGGGAACGCCTTGTTTGCTTAATTTCAGAAACGCCTTTGGTGCGTCTCCACGGCGGGAAAGCGAGTAGATCATACGTGAATTGGTATAAAGCGCCGAGTTCAAACAGGACAGAACCGATATTAAGACAACGATGTTCATGATCAATCCTGCGCCCGGAATATCCACCATTTTTAGCATGGTGACATACGGGCTCTCTAGTGCTGTCGTTGAGTTCCACGGCAGCAGGGTAACGAGAATGGCTACTGAACCAATATAGAAAATGAGAATCCGCCACACAACGCTTTTGATGGCAACCCGGATTGTTTTTTTCGGATCCTCCGATTCACCTGCAGCGATCGCGGCAATTTCGGCTCCAAAATAAGCAAAGATGACAGTGGCCACACCAAGGAAAATGGAACCCATGCCATTTGGCGAGAATCCTCCGCGGCCGATCAAGTTTTCTGTGCCCGGTGATTTTATGCCCGGGAAGAGGTGAAAAATGATAGCCAGTCCAAGACCCATAAAGATGGTGATGGCTACAATTTTAATTAACGCAAACCAATATTCAAATTCTCCGAACGATTTAACAGAGAAGATGTTCGTTAATGTGAGCAGAACGGTCAGGACCAGGCTCCACGTCCAGATGGGAATGGAAGGGATCCACCCGTGGACGATCGCTCCGCCGGCTACAGCCTCGATGGCGATTACAATGACCCAGAAGAACCAGTAGAGCCATCCGATGGTATATCCCGCCCAGGGCCCGATGGCTTCCCGGGCATAGGTGGCAAATGACCCGCTGTCAGGATTGCGTGATGCCATTTCCCCAAGCATTCTCATCAGAAATACGACGAGCAGGCCGGCAAAAGCATACGAAAGAACAGCACTTGGTCCTGTTGATTGGATCACAGAACCGGCTCCCACGAACAGCCCGGCGCCGATAATGCCGCCCAGAGAAATCATCGTAATGTGCCTTGTTTTCAGTTGTTTCTGAAGTCCTTCTTTATTTTCCATTGTTATTCGCCTCCTTGACTTTTTTGTGCGGGATAGATGTTCAGCGATTACAAGCCGATGGAAACGTATTTTACTTCCAGATACTCTTCAATTCCAAAGTGGCCGCCTTCACGTCCCAATCCGCTCTGCTTCGTTCCGCCAAATGGTGCCTGGGCAACGGACGGCAGCGCGTCGTTCAGGCCGACAATGCCATAATCCAGTTCTTCGGAAAGGGTAAGCGCCTGTGTCAGATTTTCCGTGTAAAGATAAGCAGCAAGACCATAGGGGGTATTGTTTGCCCGTTCAATGACTTCTTCTGCTGTTTTAAATGTGGTGATCGGGGCAAGCGGCCCGAAGGTTTCCTCGTTCATGCACAGCATGTCATCCGTGGCATTGGCAATAACCGTCGGCTCCATGAACAGGGAATCTCCCTTGGCGGATCCTCCGCATGCCAGCTTTCCGCCCTTATCGAGCGCATCCTGCACATGACGCTGGACTTTGCTGATGGCATTTTCATCTATCAATGGCCCGATGTCGGTTCCTTCTTCCATTCCGTCGCCTACTTTTAAGGCGGAAACGGCCTGGGTAAAGGCTTCTGTAAAAGCTTCAGCAATGGATTCGTGTACGTAGGCGCGGTTCGTGCAGACACATGTCTGGCCGGCATTGCGGTATTTGGACGCAAGCAGTCCCTGCACGGCTTTTTCAATGTTGGCATCACCCATCACAATAAAAGGAGCATGGCCGCCAAGCTCAAGCGAAATCTTTTTTACGGTATCGGCTGCTTTTCGCATGAGCAGCTTGCCGACTTCAGTCGATCCGGTAAACGATATTTTCCGTACGCGGGTATCCTCCATCCAGGCATCGGAAATGGACGCGGCGTCACCGGTTACCACCTGCAGTACGCCTTCTGGAATGCCTGCTTCAACTGCAAGTTCCGCCAGACGGATGGCCGTCAGCGGTGTTTGTTCAGCAGGCTTGACGACCGCTGTGCAGCCCGCTGCAAGGGCAGGTGCCACCTTTCTGGTGATCATCGCGGCCGGGAAATTCCATGGCGTAATGGCTGCAATTACACCAACGGGCTGCTTTTGAACGAGCAGCCGTTTGTTAGTGTGGGAAGCGGGAATGGTTTGACCGTAGATCCGCTTTCCTTCTTCTGCGTACCAGGAGATAAAGCTGTTGGCGTAGGTTACCTCGCCAATCGCTTCCTTCAATGGTTTGCCTTGTTCCCGGGTCATCAGTTCACCCAGCTCCTGAGTGTTTTCCTTGATGAGCTGGTGCCATTTCATAAGCAGGGCGCCCCGGTCTTCAGCTGTACGCTTGGACCAGGCTTTAAAGGCATGGTGAGCGGCATCGGCTGCCGCTCGTGCTTCTTCAAATCCTCCATTTGGTACGGTGGCTACGACACTGTTGTTTGCCGGATTCGTTACTTCAATGACAGATTGCATGTGTATCACTCCTCAGTGCGGTTAGTTGGATGTTGAAACGGCAGTACGCTCAACGGCTTCAATGGATTCATTTAAAATTTCGATCAGCTCGTTAATCTCCTGCTGATTAATAATCAATGGCGGTGCGAAGACAAGAGTATCCTGATTATCGAACACAACGGAACGCATGATCAGTCCGCGTTTTGCCGCTTCTGCGAGCACCTTTGGCGCAAGCGGTTCAGGGAATCGTTCGTTTGTATCTTTATTTTTGACGAGCTCAACCGCACCAATCAGGCCGAGAGCCCTCACATCTCCGACGATAGACCGTTGGGATTGGATGTTCTTAAAGCCTTTCAGAAGCTCTTCACCCATAACCCGGGCATTATCAATAAGGTTTTCGCGCTCGAGGATTTCGAGATTTTTAAGCGCCACGGCACATGCCATCGGATGTCCGCTGTACGTGTAGCCGTGAAGCAGCGTTCCTTCAGACAGCTCGATAAAATCGTTGTGCATCGTTTCCGAAATCATCACACCGCCAAGCTGGGCATAACCGCTTGTGATTCCCTTGGCAAAACACATCATGTCAGGCGCGACGTCATAGTGGTCCATTCCGAAATATTTGCCGGTACGGCCGAACGCCGTGATGACTTCATCGGTAATAAAAAGGATGCCGAATTCATCGCAAATGCTCCGGATTTCTTTAAAGTAGCCTTCGGGTGCGATGTGCACTCCGCCTGCTCCCTGGACAGGTTCTGCAATATAAGCGGCGACGGTTTCAGGGCCTTCCTCCTGAATTTTGTCCCGCAGCGCCTGCGGCGAAAAATGGTCGACATAGTAAAAATCGGGTGCCAGTGAGTTGGTAAAATCACGGAATGGTTTGAGGCCGGTAGCGCTTGTCGCTCCCATTGCCACCCCGTGGTAGGACTGTGAACGAGAAATGATTTTTTTGCGCTTTGGCTGCCCTTTCAAAATCCAGTAATGGCGGGCAAGTTTATAGGCGGTGTCATTAGATTCCGATCCGCCGGAAGTGAAAAACGTGGCGGTAAGGTTCCCTGGTGCAATTTCTGCCAGCTTAGCTGCGAGCTTAATCGCCGGTTCGTTTGAGAAGGTGGCGAAACAGGAACTGTAGCCCAGTGTTTTCATCTGTTCGTATGCCACCTGCGCAATCTCTTCCCGCCCGTGGCCGATATTAACGTTCCATAGAGAGGAGAGACCATCAATCGCACTTCTGCCCTTGAGGTCATAAAGGCGTACGCCTTCTCCCTTGGTTAAAATAAATTCAGGACCGTTTGCCTGCTGCTGCTTGATTGCGGTCGTCGGATGCAAGAAATGCTTTTTATCGAGTTCTGCCAATTGTTCATAGGATTTTTGATTTTCCATCATAACCACCCTTTGCTGAATAATTATAGTTTTCTGACTTAATAGCGCTTACATAATTACTATTGCAAGTTCTGTGCCAAACGGTATGACGGGAATATTAATATGTTTTAATTCATAAGTGAATTAAAACGAAGAAAATTCAATTCACTTATGAATTAACGATTCATTATTGAATTAATGCCGTATTTTTTTAGCCGCCTGAACACAGTCGGCTGGCTTAATCCCAGATATTCGGCCATTTCATAGGTGGACTTGCACTTTCGGCTCGCCCGCAGCAGCCAGCTCTTTTCCAAGGATTCTAACGCTTCCTGAAGAGATGAGGCTGGCGCTTCAAATTCAGGAACATGCTTCGGTTCTCTTTTTTGAGTAAAAGGAAGATGTTCCGGCATGATAATTTTATGTTCGAGAGTCACGACAAGACGTTCCATCAGGTTTTCGAGCTCGCGCACATTACCGGGCCAGTCATGCTGCCAAAAGGCTTTCAGTGCCGATGGATGGATGGTTTTTTCACTTCCATACTTTACGTTGAATACCCTTAGGAAAGTTTCGGTCAGCTGATGGATGTCTTCTTTTCTTTCCCTGAGAGGAGGGATGCTGATTGGAACAACATTTAGCCGATAGTAAAGATCATCCCGAAACGTCCCGGCCTTTACCATTTCCTCGAGGTTTCGGTTGGTGGCAGCCACGAGCCGGAAATTTACGGTGCGGGTTTTCGTGCTACCCATTCGTGTGATTTTCTTTTCCTGAAGCACTTTCAGAAGCTTAACCTGGATGGAAAGGGGAAGCTCGCCCACTTCATCCAAAAAGAGGGTTCCCTGATCTGCCAGTTCAATCAATCCTACTTTGCCTTTCGAACTGGCCCCGGTAAATGCTCCCGGCTCATAGCCAAACATTTCCGATTCAAAAAGGCTTTGCGGAATGGCCCCGCAGTTCACTTCAATCATCGGTTTTCCCCCGCGGTCGCTTCCGTTGTGAAGGGCTTTGGCGAAGACCGTTTTTCCGACTCCAGACTCACCCTGCAGCACAACCGTTGCTTCACTTCGCGCCACCTTATTGACGAGTTCCCAAACCGTCTGCATCGGTCGGCTATTGATGATAACGTCCGACGGAACAGTTCCACGCACGCGAAGCTGCTCAATTTCCGATTCATAGCGCATCATTTTCTGCTGAAGCTGTTCATATTGTTCTTTCAGCTCTTCCATTTCCGTCATGTCATGAGAAAAGCTGATGACACGTATGATTTCGTTATCTTCATTAAAAAGGGGAATACCCCGTGTCATGATGACTTTTCCGGTTCCCGTTTTTTGCATAAACGTGATGGGTGTTTTCTGCTGAAGCACACTGAGCGTAACCGAAGGACTGAAAATCTTCTTCCGCTCAAGCTCCTTGACGGAAGCGCCAACAAGCTCCTCGGAAGAAATTCCATACATCTCCTTGCTGTTTTTCACTGCCCGCAAAATGACGCCTTCGCTGTCGGTCACGATAATATTCTCGCCGGAATCATTGATGATTCCCTCAATTTCCATTTCGAGCAGTCTTTGTTGTTCATCCATGGCTGCAACTCCCGTTTATTGAGACATTATTCTGATTATTGAATAGGATAACACAGCTTCTTGCTAAAAGGAGTAGGTGGAGAGTGGTTTCCAGTAAGTTACAACCCGTGTGGACGTGATATGCAACCACCACAAGTAAGGGTCAAATACTGCAGTTTGCCATAGAAAATCATTTTTTTTAGAGACTCATCATAGAGTGTAAGACGGCTGGCAAAAGAAAAAGAGGACAAACTATGCTAATCTGAAGGTAGAGTATATTGAAGAAAGGAATGTTTTGAGTGGGAGTGGAACAAAAAGAGATTAAACTGATTGCCCTGGATATGGACGGAACACTGCTGAATGATGAGCTTGAAATTTCACCAAGAAACCGTGCAGCGATCAGGGAAGCACAGGATAAGGGCATTCATGTGGTGCTCAGCACTGGGCGGTCACTTCTGACATGCCGTGACTATGCCAAATCGCTTGAGCTGAAATCGTATCTGATTACGGTAAACGGCAGTGAAATTTATGATGGGGAAGGAAATCTGCTCGAGCGGAATTTGCTTCATAATGATGAAATTGCAAAGCTGATCGAGATGACGAAAACGCATTCGGCCAAGTTTTGGGCGGTTTCCACCGATAAGGTGTGGCGCGAGAACTTTCCGGAAAATGCGGCGGAGATGGAATGGCTGAAATTCGGGTTCAATATTGCCGATGATGAAGTCCGCAAGCTGGTGCTGGAAGAGCTGGCACTCAATAAAGAGCTTGAGATCAGCAACTCCAGCCTGACCAACATCGAGATCAACGCGGTCGGCGTGACAAAAGCAAAGGCGCTCAACCGTGTCTGCAAAGAACTCGGCTTCACGATGGACAACGTAATGGCGATGGGCGACAGCCTGAATGATATCCTCATGATCACAGAGGCGGGAATTGGCGTAGCCATGGGCAATGCGCAGGATACGGTTAAAGAAGCAGCTGACTGGGTTACAGGAACCAATGTGGAAGACGGCGTGGCGCAGGCCATCCGAAAATGGGCGCTGTAAAATAGAAGGAAAGGAACCATCGGGAGTGAATCCGGGTGGTTTTTTTTACGGGTAAGACAGAGGGCGATTCGACAAACCTGCCCGGAAATCTTGCAAAGTTTCCCGGGAAATGCTGAAACTTGCCTGGAAATCTCGTAATGTCACCGTCCCCGCAAAAACTTCCCAACCACCACTTCACGCCAAAAATAAGCCCCAAGGCGTAGCCTGAAATACAGCCGGAGGACATTTCTTAAGAAGCTTACAGAACTTATGATAGAGATATGGAAATTTTAAAAAGTATTTACAGATTATGGTTTATAATTTCCGGGATTGTAAGTATACTTGGTTGTGGGGCTTTAGGCACGGGGCAAAATGAGCTAAATAAACAGCACGCCTTTGCCACACATACATAGGAGGGGGAGTTGGAAAACAAGAAGTTGCTTTTCAACGAGATGATGCACACGGTGAATTTATGATAGGGAGAGGGAAGTGTATGCAGTCTATTACTAATTGGGCTTTTCGCAATAAAGCCCCTGTTACCTTGTTTGTGATCATTGCGCTTATTATTGGAACAGTAAGCTATTTCCGTTTGCCGATGGAGTTTCTTCCTGAAGCAGATAACCCGCAGGTGAGCGTGGTTACGATCGGGCAGGGATATGACGCCGGATCGATGACAGAAAAAGTGACCGAGCCGGTGGAGCAAGCAGTATCGGGTGTAAAAGGAAAGTCATCCGTTCTGTCAACAACGGGTGATGGTTACTCGCAGATTACAATTAATTTTGATTCGAAAACCGAGATGAAGGAAGCGAAGCGGGAAGTTCAGGATGCGGTCAGCTCGCTGAAATTCCCTGAAACCGTCGGGAAACCACAGGTATCACAGCTGAATACGTCGATGATTCCTGTCGGTCAGGTCTCCTTTACATTTGCAGACGGCCTGAACAAAGAGAATATGGAAAAAGCAAAAAAGCAGCTGCTTCCGCTTTTTGACAGCAAGAAAAGCATTTCACAGGCCAGCATTTTTGGAGAGAACACTTCCCGGGTGGAAGTAAAGCTGGATCCAAAGCAACTGAATGAAAAAAACATTCCAGTCAATAGCGTGATGAGTGTCCTGCAAGGGCAGAATGCCTCTGTAACAGCGGGCGGTGCCACTATTGACGGCAAAAAAAGCACGATAAATGTGACAGATAATCTAACTTCTGTCGGTGCCTTGGAAAAATTGATTATTCCGGTTCAGGCTGCAGACCCAAAAGCACCGCCTGTCCGGTTGAAGGATGTAGCAACCGTTAAACAGGATAAAATGGAAGATACTGTACTCCGGATTAACGGAAAAGAAAGCCTGGCGATCACGGTATTTAAGGAAAACAGCGCCAGTGCCGTAACCGCTGGAAATGATGTCAGGGATACGGTGAGCAAAATCAATAAGGAATATCCTGGTGTAAAGGCAAAAACCATTTTTACAACAGGCGATATGGTGGAAAACTCGGTCAACAGCATGATGAAGGAAGTGCTGCTCGGGGCATTGTTTGCGACAATCGTTATTCTGGTGTTCCTGAGACGGGTTAAGCCGACACTGGTAACGATCGTATCGATTCCGCTATCGCTTGCGATAACACTGCTTCTTCTCTGGCTGTCGGGTGTTACATTAAACATCCTGACGCTTGGCGGTGTGGCAGTAGCTGTTGGCCGCCTGGTGGATGACAGTATCGTTGTGGTCGAAAATATATTCAGGCGGAGCGAGGGCAAAGCGTTTACGAAAGAAAATGTGCTGGGAGCAACAGGAGAAGTTACGCGTGCGATCACGTCTTCCACGTTGATCACTGTTGCTGTGTTCCTGCCGATGGGCCTTGTCAGCGGCTCACTGAGGGCGTTTTTACTGCCGTTCGGTCTGACCGTCACCTATTCCTTGCTCGCTTCCCTTTTAGTAGCGTTGACGGTCGTTCCACTGATGAGCCAGGGAATGCTGAAAAACATGAAGCTTCCGGCTCACGGAGAACCGAAGCGGTATGTGAACCTGCTGAAATGGTCGTTGAATCATAAATATGTACCGATCATTGTAGCCGTTGGAGTGCTGGTCGGGGCAGTCGGCATGTATGTTTCTCTGCCGAAGGGCGAGGTAAATGCCGAGGATGCCAGCATGGTTGCTGTAAATATGGAATTTCCATCCAATACCCCGACGAATGAAATCAAGGATCGAATGAAAGCTTTTGAAAGCAAGCTTGCCGGCATGAAAGGCTACCAATATTTGCTGACGCAATACGGAGTCAGTGAAGATGAAGCCAAATACGGCAGTGTCAGCTCATTGGATGTCGTGAAATATACGGCCATCATGAAGGAAGATGCAAATGCGGATGACTTCATCAAAGAAGTGAACAAAGCGAAAAAAGAGGAAAGCGGAGTAACCATTACTGCGTCACCGGGAAGTATGTTTGGCTCGGGCTCCGGAACCTCTGAAATAACGTATGACATACAAGGCAATGACAAAAATGAACTGAACACCACATCCAAAGAGCTCATGAATGAAATCAAGGATGTGAAAGGAGTCAAAAAGGTTTCAAGCAATCAGGATAAAACCGCTCCTGTTTATACGGTTAAAGTCGATACCGAAAAAATGAACACCGAGCAGGCTGCCCATCAGATCGCTTCCCTGATTCAGCCAATGCCTATTGGAACGATCACGCTTGATGATAAAACCACACCGGTTCTGCTGGATGCAGGAATTAATCCGTCGAAGGCTTCAGATCTTGAAGATCTTTCCGTTCAGACGGCACAAGGCATTCAGCCACTGTCGAAAGTGGCGGACATCAAGATGGAAAACAAGCCGAGCACAGAGCTTCATAAGGATGGAAAGCCATACATCCGGATTTCTGCGGAAGTAAAGCCTGAGAACCTTTCTGCGGTGGCAGCTGCCATCGACAAGAAAGTAAACAAAGTGGATCTTCCGAAAGGCATGAACCTGGAAAAAGGCGGGGCGGCAGAACAGCAATCCAGTGACTTTGCAGACCTTGGAATGACCATGCTGGCCTCCATTCTGATCGTTTACCTGATCATGGTGATTACATTTAAAACGTTCCGGGCACCGCTTGCGATCCTGATGACACTTCCGCTTGCCTCCATTGGCGCAGTCCTTGGTCTCCTGATCTCGGGTGTACCGGCAGATCCAACCGCTCTGATCGGCGGCCTCATGCTGATCGGTATTGTTATCACGAATGCCATTGTGCTGATTGACCGCGTGAAGCAGAATGAGGAAAAGATGATCATCCGCGACGCCATCATCGAAGCGTGCGGAACGCGTCTCCGACCAGTGATGATGACCGCCGTTGCCACAATTTTTGCGATGCTTCCGCTCCTTTTCTCACAACCAGAAGATGGCAGCCTCGTATCCAAATCACTCGCTGTCGTCGTGATTGGCGGACTGACGGGCGCAACCGTCCTCACACTTGTCATTGTTCCGGTTTTCTATGAACTGCTTCATTTCAGAAAATCGAAGCGACAGCGTGCGGAAGCAGCTCAGGATACGGTTCGATTAAGTAAAAACGCATAAAAAGATGGCTGCCTCTAAAGTAATATACTTCTGAGGCAGCCGTTTGTATGTTCATCACCACACAAAGCTATAACATGAAATTGGAACCCCTGCATAAGTTTTAGTATGATGGACAAAAAGGAGGGAATCCATGAGAAGCGCAAATCCAAGTTTAAAAGATTCAACCTTTTCGAACCTGAAAAATCAGGGGCTGAACCATCCAATGACACTGCAGGGAACGGTAAACAAAACGTTCATCCTTCTCGTGCTCATTTGTGCCACAGCCTTTTATACATGGAATCAGTATTATGATGGCAAAGAGATCCAGGGGCTGCTTCTTTTAGGGGTGATCGGTTCACTGGCCGTTTCTCTTTTTACAATATTTGTACCAAGAGCGGCTCCCTTTTCAGCCCCGCTTTACGCATTGCTTGAAGGATTTGCCCTCGGCGGCATCAGTGCCATGTACGAAGACAAATATTCAGGAATTGCCACCCAGGCGGTCGTGCTCACGTTCAGCGTGCTTTTTGCACTGTTAATCGTCTACAAGCTGGGATGGATCAAGGTGACTAAAAACTTCAGGATGGGCGTCCTTTCTGCCACGCTCGGTATTCTCATTGTCTACCTAGTAGATCTGATGCTCCGCTTCTTTGGTCTTCAGGTTCCATACCTTCACGAAACCGGCTGGCTTGGCATTCTGATCAGCCTTGTGATCGTCGGTGTAGCGGCCCTCAATCTTGTGCTGGATTTTGATTTTATCGAACGCGGTGTGAACCGGAGAGCGCCCAAATACATGGAGTGGTACGCTGGGTTTGGTTTAATGATTACCCTCGTCTGGCTCTATGTGGAGATTCTCCGGCTGCTGTCTAAAATACGAAGATAGAGAAAACCAGTACCTTTTTTGGGCACTGGCTTCTTGCTTTTATACCGGTGAATCCTCATTAGCATTTAAGGCGTAGCCAATTCTTAAGGGATTGTTATCGTTGCCTTGTTGTCCTGAAAACCAAAGCTTGGAGCAGACAGGATCTCCGTGGCCGTTAAATCTTTCTGGATTGACTAGCACCCAAGGATTATATGTTCTCCAATTTCTCCATGCAACATTGTCTCTAAAGGATAAAACCGGATTGCCCGCATATTTTGTCCAATGGATGCCATCTGTTGAAGAAGCACATCCAATGCCTTCCTGTGATCTGTCATGGCCGCCGCTATACCACATTTTGAAATTGTTTGGTCCGAGCTGGACGACTACCATTCCAACTGAAGCATAACGAAGATCCCAATCTGCATCAGTAGCGCCACGAGGGAGGATGATCTGAGGGCCGGTTATAGGATTAAAACCATAGGAACTCCATGTGATTCCATCTGTTGAAACTGCCAGTGCAATCTGTTCAAACGCGGTACTCAATGGCGGAGATGGCGTTGCTCGAATACTATAATACATAACATAGCGATTGTTGAAAGGATTTGCCACATCGAGAACTGGGGGATTTTCTGGATAATACAAGATATCGGCAGGTCCAAAACTCCCATTGGCCGCACTTCCTGTAAGGAATAATGGATTTTCTGAGTCTTGCTTAATGGGCTGGTCCTTGTACGGACTAATGTTTGATTCATCGAGCCAAGTGATGCCATCGTTCGATACAGCCGTCCGGATCAGACAGACTTGATTATTAGGCAGCGCTGGACAACTGGAATATTCTCTAAAATTACTGTTCCAATACCAAATTCTGTATTGATAACCTATTCCAAAACCATTTGGATCATATAAAATCCGTGAATGACGGGCTGTGGAAATCAAACCGCGTACAGTGTCATTAGACGGAACCCAATTTTTTCCATCAGGAGATGTAGCTAAAGCAATGGAAGGTGAGGATCCTGTATCATACCACATTTTATAAAAAGCCGATGGGTCTGTCCCGTTGAAGGCGGATGCATCATAACGGACGGTTTCGTAGTAAGCTGAGTTGGCAGGAGGAATATAGATAGGATCGTTTGGATCCTCCACCCATAAGCATGATAAAGCGCCACAGGTAAAGGGAGTTGGACCAGGCTGAGGTGGTTGTTCACCGAGTTGAACAAAGCTTACATCCTGGCATCTGAATCGTTGTATGCCTCCGCCATTAAGTACTCCTATAGTTACAACGTCATTTTTAGCATTATAGGAAATAAAGGCGCCGTAAGAAGAAGCGGAGGAGTCCCTAAAAAAAATGGTAATCAGTTCCCCGGGTTTGAGGCTTCTTATAAACCTGCAAATACAGGAATTGCTTCTATTTAAGTGATTAGCCAATAGTTGCTCTCCTTTCAAATAATTTGTCCGTTGCGGATAATCCAGTATATGCAATGCCGGCCGGACGGCTTGGACAAATAACATGAACGGAAAGAAGTTTGCTTATTTTTACTTATAAATATTCGCCGCAATCACTAGAATCACGGCAACAATAATAAACCCAAAACCCATGCCGGTCGCCTTGGCCCGGTAATAGAGAATACCGGCATAGATCAATATGGCCGCTGCCCCGATGGCGAACAGCGGAAGATGGGGGAGGACATACCGGTCAAAGGAGTTAAAACCTGCTAAACTCAAAAAAACCGCCTCTTTTCTGTGTATTGGTTCATTTAGCATACAATAATTCATGAAAAAAGGGTAACTGCAGCCGCTGCAGTTACCCTTCCTTATTGAAATCAAGCGGTGCCCGCCTTCATGAGCATTCCGGCTAACGGCCGTTCCATCACATTTTCCATCCACTGGGCCGCTTCAATCAGTTGCTGCAGGTCGGTTCGGGTTTCGATCCCCATTTCATGAAACATATTCACCATATCCTCCGTACATACATTGCCGACGGCTTTTGGAGCAAAAGGGCAGCCCCCGAGACCGGCAATGGAAGAATCAAACCGTTTTACACCTGACTGGTATCCCGCGAGAATGTTCGCCAATCCGAGGCCACGGGTGTTATGGAAGTGAAGCCCGAGTGAAAGGTCATGCCCGAACGCTTCATAAAACCGGGAAACCACCTCTCTGACCTGGGCCGGGTTGGCCATTCCGGTCGTGTCAGCCAGCGTGATCTCGGTGCATCCTGCTTTTAAAAATTTCTCTGCAATACCAAGAACATTTTTTAACGGCACTTCGCCTTCAAACGGGCATCCGAAAGCGGTCCCGAGCACACCTGACACCACTTTGCCGGCAGACCGTCCTTCCTTAATGACAGGAACAAGTTCTGCCACCGCTTGTTCCACTGTCCGCCTTGCGTTTTTCAGATTAAAACTGTCACTGGAAGTCGTAACAACATGCAGCGCATCAATGTCGGTTTTAAGAGCACGTTTAAGACCGGATTCGCTTAGCACAAGACCGCCATAGCGGACATCCTCCCGTTTGGGAAGTCGTGAAACAATTTCTTCGGCATCGGCCATTTGCGGCACAACTTTGGGGTTTACAAAAGAAACACACTCGATATTGCGGAGGCCTGCGGAAATTAAACGTTCGATTAAATCCAGTTTGGTTTCGGCAGACAGCAGCTTGCTTTCATTTTGGAGACCGTCACGCGGTCCAACTTCACATAGTTCAATCATGGTCCTGCCTCCTTATGAGGGGGATGTTATTTTTTCGAAATTCGTTAGTACATGATCCCGTCCCTGATAAATGTGTTCATGCATCGCAATCCGTGCCCGCTCAGGCTCCTGGTTGGTGATGGCTTCGAGTATCGTTTTGTGGACTTCCAGGGATTGAAGAATCTGAAATTGGTTGTACCAATAGAATGACCGGAAAACGAGCGGTACGACTACAACCTTGGAAATGTGGAAGTAGAGGTGGTCATTTCTCGCCGCTGCCACAATCGCCTCATGAAACTCCTGGTTGACCTCTGTAATCTCCCCTATGCGGTCAATATCGGATTCGACATAGGTTTGGATGACTTTTTCATACCGGTTATTAGCGTCCTGCATTCTCTCCAGATCTTCTGCTGTTCTATGGATGGCCGCCTGGCCTGC
Source organism: Fictibacillus fluitans (assembly GCF_030418125.1). Taxonomy (GTDB): domain Bacteria; phylum Bacillota; class Bacilli; order Bacillales; family Fictibacillaceae; genus Fictibacillus_C; species Fictibacillus_C fluitans. The sequence continues at coordinate 382,408 of NZ_JAUHTR010000002.1, forward strand.
CGCATAGCTTTCGAGAATCGTCCGCAAATCATAGATTTGGCGGATGTCCTCTCTGGTAAAGTTTCGTACTCCCACCCCGCGTTTTAAAGGAATAACAAGTCCTTCCGCTTCGAGTTGTTTAATCGCTTCCCGGATGGGGGTGCGGCTTAAGCTGAGTGTTTTGGCGAGTGTTTCTTCCGCCAGTCTGGCACCCGGCTCGAATTTTCCTTGAATGATGGAATCCTTTATAAACTTGTATGCATCCATAACAACACCTCATCCTGATTGTATACAATAGAAAAATAGTTATCAATATTTTCTGAAAAAACAGGAAAGAAAACGCTTAATTTTATTAAATTTCCCTATTTTTTAATAAGCTGTTGACTTCTTGTATACAATGACTTAAATTTGTATACATAATTCAGAAAATTGCGTAATAATTAGCTGGTCGGCTCAGATGAGGAGGAGTTACGTGGAAACTAATCAACTTCCGCTGCAGGATTTGCGGGTGCTTGAGCTTGGAACGCTGATCGCCGGTCCGTTTACAGGGCGGCTGCTCGGTGATTTTGGGGCGGAGCTTATCAAAGTGGAACCGCCGGGAAAAAGCGATCCCATGCGGAACTGGGGGAACTCGAAGGAAGGAACCGGCTTATGGTGGCCTGTTCAGTCCCGCAACAAAAAGTCGATAACACTCAACCTGCGGGAAGAAGAAGGTCAGAAAATTTTAAAGGAGCTTGTGAAAAAAACGGATATTATTATTGAAAATTTCCGACCGGGAACGATGGAGAAATGGAATCTGTCGTATGAGGAGCTGTCAGAGATTAACCCGAAGCTGATCATGGTCCGTACATCCGGTTATGGACAGACAGGCCCTTACCGGCATCGTGCCGGATTTGGAAGCGTCGGCGAGGCGATGGGCGGGCTTCGAAATGTGACGGGCTTTCCCGACAGGCCGCCATCGAGGATCGGGGTGTCCATTGGCGACACACTGGCTGCATTGTTCGCAACAATCGGCTGTCTGGTTGCGGTCCATGAAAGAGAAACGTCAGGCCGCGGACAGGTGGTTGACACGGCACTCTATGAATCTGTGTTTTCCGTAATGGAAAGCATGATTCCGGACTATTTGCTTGCCGGCTATATCCGGGAGCGGATGGGAAATATCCTTCCCGGTGTGGCACCATCCAACATTTATTTTACAAAAGATAAAACCTACATCGTGATTGGGGCGAACGCTGATGGTGTATTCAGGCGGCTGTGCGAAGCGATGGGACAGCCCGAGCTCGCCGATGACCCGAAGTATGCCACACATGGAGCCCGAGGAGAACATATGAAAGAGCTTGACCTGCTTATTGAGGAATGGACAAAAACACTCGATGCCAAAGAATCGCTTGCCATTCTTGATAAAAAGGGAGTGCCGTCGGGATTGATCTACACGGCAAAGGAAGTGCTGGAGGACCCTCAGTACAAGGAAAGGGAAATGATTGTGAACGTGGAGCATCCGATTCTCGGCGAGTTTCCGATGCCAGGTGTTGTTCCAAAGCTGAGCCGCACACCGGGCAAGGTCAAATATCCAGGGGCTGAGACGATGGGCAAGCATAACCGTGAGATCTATGGTGAGCTGCTCGGCTACAGTGAGGATAAGCTTACGGAATTGCAGGAAAGACAAGTGATTTAAGGATATGAATGAAAGCGGTTACCAGTTGTGAATGCGGGATGGAGGAGAAAAGGGACATGAAGAATGACGGGATTAAAGAACCGATTCAGAAGAAGTGGATATGGCTTTTGCTTTTACTGATTGTTTTGGCGATCGTTCCGTGGTATTTTCCTGAAAGTGCAGTAGAGCCTTTTGTTTTTGGATTTCCTTTATGGGCGTTTCTTTCCACTGTTTTTACGCTTGTTTTATCTGCCTATCTGAGCTGGCTGTGCCTTAAACAGTGGAACATTGTGGAGGATGAGGAAGAAGCGGAACGGGCAGAGGAGGCTCAGCGATGAAACTGACATTTGCGGGAATGGATGGCATCATTATATTGTCAGCTTTTGCGGTGATCATGCTTGTGATTGGCTACTTATCAGGACGTGGGGAAAAGAACCTGCATCACAGTCTTTCAGGGTATTACCTGGCAGGCAGAAACCTTGGATTTATCGCCTTGTTCTTTACTCTGTACGCCACACAATACAGTGGAAACACCATCGTGGGTTATGCGCCGAGCGCCTACAGAACCGGTTTTTCCTGGCTGCAGTCGATTTCATTTATGACGATCATTATCGGTGTTTATCTTTTGTTTGCGCCAAGGCTTTATGTGGTTGCCAAACGGAAAAAGTTCATTACACCGACCGACTGGCTCGAGTTTCGTTTTAAATCCAAAGCGGTTACGCTTCTCAGTATCTTTTTGATGCTCTGGGGATTGGGGAACTATCTGCTCGAGCAGCTGGTGGCGATTGGACAGGCAGTCGCCGGCATGACGGGCGGAACCATTCCCTATCAAATTGCGGTTATTGCCTTTGTGCTGGTCATGCTCGCCTACGAATGGATGGGCGGTATGAAAGCAGTAGCCTTCACCGATGTTATGCAGGGTATTATTTTGATGGTGGGTATCTTTGTTTTTCTGATTGGTGCCTTGTATTTAGTTGGGGGCAACTTCAGTGAGGTGACCAACTATATACAGCAAAGTGAGCCTGCCAAAGTAGCTGTTCCCCCAGCGGAAACGTCCATCAACTGGCTGAGCATGCTTGTTCTCGTTGGTTTGGGTGCCAGTATCTATCCTCATGCTGTGCAGCGGATCTATTCAGCACAAAGTGAGCGCACCTTGAAGAAATCGTTCGCCCGCATGGCGTGGATGCCGCCGATCACGACCGGTTTGGTATTTGTCATCGGAATTGTGGGGCTGATGCTGTTTCCTAACCTGGATACAGGAGGATCAGAGCAGCTTGTTGGTCTCATGGCGAACAAGATCGCCGCCATTCATCCCATCTATTACTGGATGATGATCATCTTTTTTGGGGGGATTGTGGCAGCGATTCTGTCCACCGCTGACTCTGTGCTGCTAAGCTTTTCATCCATGCTGTCCAATGATGTGTATGGCAAGTTCATTAACCCAAATGCCTCTGAGCATAAAAAAGTTATGGTAGGAAAGGTGGGAGGCATTGTTGCCATCTTTGGCCTGCTCATCATCGCATGGAACCCGCCAGGAACGCTTTATCAGATTTTTGTACTAAAGTTTGAGCTTCTTGTACAAGTTTTCCCGGCCTTTGTTCTCGGGTTGTACTGGAAGAAAATGAGCGCCAAACCTGTGTTTTTGGGGATGCTGATCGGTGCTGCTTTATCGGGGTACCTGACGCTGACAGGGCACAAAACGGTATACGGCATACATGGAGGTGTCATCGGACTGATGGCGAACTTCGCGGTCTGTGTACTCGGAACTATTTTTGCAAAAGCGACGGCAAAGAGCGCCTTGAAGGAAGAAGATGTTTCTGTTTTGGAATTGAAAGCATAGTCTAATATAATATCAATGGAACCATCCAGCAATGCTGGGTGGTTTTTTTCTATGAAAATGATGGGTGTGGTGAGTAATCGGCGCAAAATGGTGAGTAAAGCTCCTGTTTCCGTGAGTAACCGAAGTCATATGGTGAGTAATCAGACTAAAGCGGTGAGTAGCTTATGTCGAACCGCGAGTAAACGCACATACTTAAAAGATGAACTGGTGAGTTAATTTGAAAAATCAGAAATAACAGAAAATAGGTGAAAATTTAGGATGCTATCTTAATTTTTTCGGATTATCAGCCATTATGAAACCGTTTACAATTAAACTATCGTTTAAAACAATGGATTGAGGGGGCGTAGAAGATGAGTAAACGGTTGAGAGCAAGAGCGCTTTTGGTAGTATCGGCATTGATGCTGGTCCTGATGTCAGCCTGTTCGAGCAATGGCGAAAAGGCTTCGGGCAACGGAAGCGGAGATAAGGTTGAACTGACGTTTTGGAACATATGGACTGATCCTTCCCCGCAAAATAAGGCGAGCTTAAAGGCGGTTAAGAAGTTTGAGAAGGAACATCCAAACATTGTGATCAAGCAGCAAAACATTCCTCATGACCAGTTTAAGGTCAAAGTAAAAACGCAAGCCGCAGGACAGCAGCTGCCGGACCTTGTGCAGGTATGGCCGGGTGCCGAGCTCACGCCGCTTGTAAACGGCAAGCTCATTCAGCCGCTCAACGGTATATTGAGCCATTGGGACGGCTTGATTAAGAAAAACCAGCTGTCCGATTACAATGTGGACGGAAAGCAATATGCACTGCCGGCGAATGTAACGCCGACAAGCCTTGTTTACTATAACAAAAAGATGCTGGCCAAAGCTGGATATAAGAACTTTCCAAAAACCTATGAAGATTTCAAAACGCTCGTTAAAAAACTGAAAAAGCAAGATGTGATTCCAATTACGCTTGGCAATAAAGCGCAATGGGTGCTGCAGTCTTCCTACATGTCCATGATTGGTGACCGCATGACAGGAAGCAATTTCCTTCCGGATGTATTGGAGGGCAAAAAGAAGTTTACGGATCCGCAGTTTGTGAAAGCAGTCGGTGTCATTAAGGAACTTGCGGATATGAAGGCCTTTAACGACGACTTTAATTCCATTGACAATATCCAGCACAGAGACCTATTCGTTATGGGTGATGCGGCGATGATGATTGATGGTGCCTGGTCACTGGGCCCTGTTCTTGAGGCAATGGAAGATGACAGCAGCATGGGAATTGCCCTTTTCCCTTCCATTGATGGAGGTAAAGGCAACCCTGAAGCCGTTTCTGCGGTTACCGGGACAGGCATTGCCCTGAACAGCAAGCTGAAGGGGGAGAAGCTGAAAGCCGCACAGGAATTCCTGAAAAGCTTTTACAGTAAAGAATATTATACCGATTTAATGAAAGCAGATATTCTGGTTCCTGCTGATATTGATCCGCCTAAAGGAGTAAGCCAGGCCTTGAAACAGGTATCTAAACTGACGGGTGACCATATCGCGCCGGTTTATGATGCGACTCTTCCGGTGGATGTTACGGATGCGATCAATTCAGGATTGCAAGAGGTCACGCTTGGCCAGATGACGCCTGAACAGCTTGCCAAAAAACTGCAGGCTGCAGTGGATAAAGAAAAGTAAAAGGAATCAGTTGGAAATCAAGTAAACTTGCTTGATTTCCTCCTTTTTAAGGAGGGATACCATGCATCTGTTAAACCGCTACAAGTGGCCGGCCCTTATCGGCATTGCGCCGGCGCTGATCATCTATCTGTTATTTGCCATCGTTCCGATCATTCTTTCATTCTATTATTCGGTTATGGATTGGGACGGTTTTACGGAAATGAAGTTTGTCGGACTGGCAAACTTTAAGGAAGCATTGCATGACCCGGTGTTCTGGGGAGCATTGAAAAACAACCTTCTGGTCGTGGCAGCGTCCGTTTTTGGACAGGTTCCGCTCGCCCTGTTTTTTGCCTTGCTGATCAACCGCAAGCTGAAATTTGGCAAGGTGTTCAGAACGCTGGGCTTCATGCCGGTTGTCATCTCGACCGTCATTATCTCTCTTGTCTGGGGGATGATGTATAACTCGAGAAGGGGGCTCTTCAACCAGTTGCTTGAAGGAATCGGTCTTGGCGACTGGGCACAGAACTGGCTTGGAGATCCGAAATGGGCCATGTTTTCTGTATGTGTGACGATCATCTGGCAGTTTATCGGGCTGTATTTGATCATCTTTCTGGCGGCGCTCCAGAATATACCGGAAGAAATCTATGAAGCTGCGAAAATTGACGGAGCGTCCGGCCTTAAACGGACATTGTACATTACACTGCCCATGATGAGAAATACCATTATGGTGGCCGTGATTCTATGCATCAGCGGGAGCCTGCGGACGTTTGACCTCATTTATGTCATGACAACGGGAGGGCCGGGCCATACGACGGAAGTGCTCGCCATGTACATGTTTGACCAGACGTTCTCTTCCACAAGATACGGCTATGGAAGCACTCTTTCGCTCTTTATCTTTTTCTTCAGTCTCGCGCTCGTCTACTTGTCTACTCTTATTCTGAGAAAAAGGGGGGATTAAAATGGCTCATGTGATGGTTGGTAAACAAAAAAATATTGAACTTCAAAAAGAATCAGGCAAGGGCAGGCGTTTTTCGAAAAAGGCGCTGATTTATCTTTTGCTTGTGGTCTATGGGCTGGTGAACGCCTATCCGATGATCTGGATGTTTCTGAATTCGTTTAAAAGCAATATCGATTTTGCAAAGAATCCGTTCGGGTTTCCGGTGCAATGGATGTTTGATAATTATAAGACCGCCTGGGAGACAGCAAAGCTCGGCACTTATTTTTTTAACAGTGTCATTGTTTCCGTGGCCGCAGTGGCGGTAACGATTTTTGCCGGAGCCATCGCCTCCTACTTTCTGGCGCGGTTCGCTTTTAAATGGGGAAAGATGGTGTACGCCTTCTTTGTGTTTGGCATGCTGATTCCTATTCATGCGACGCTCGTTCCGATGTTTCTGCTGATGAAGTCTTTGGGTCTCTTAAACACGCACATTGGGCTTGTTTTACCGTACATTGCCTTTAACCTGCCCATCACGATCTTTATCCTGGTCAGCTTCATGAAGTCCTTTCCACGGGATATCGAAGAATCGGCGATCATGGACGGGTGCGGTGTGTTCCGGATCTTCTTTTCGATTATTCTTCCCATGACCCGGCCGGCATTGGCCACGGTTATTATCCTGAACTTCATCAACAACTGGAACGAGTTTTCGTTCGCGCTTGTGCTGATCAATGATGACTCGCTGAAAACACTCCCGCTCGGGCTGGCCAATTTTGCCGGGCAATTTACCACCAATTATGGCGCCCAGATGGCAGGGCTGACAATGGCTGTGATTCCGGTCATTATCATTTATTTGCTGCTTGAGGACCATCTCGTGAAGGGGATGACAGCCGGTGCGGTAAAAGGCTAAGCTAGTGTTATACGAAGCATAACAGGAGTAGATGCAATGAAACGGCTTTTCTATTTTCCCGACTGGCAGCTGAAATGGAAGTTCTTATTCATTTTCATGGCACTGGTGATGATCCCGATGATCGCCTTCAGCTTATTCATTTATTCGCAGGCGGACCAGGCCATCCAGCTGCAGGCGATCGACAATACGAAAAGCCATCTGGAAAAGGTGGAGGACAATATGTCAGCTGCCATTCTCAGCATTGAAGATATTTCATCCTACATGATATACAGCAATGACTTCCGTACATTTTTGACGACGCCGGGTACACCACAGAACCAGACCCGGCTGAAGCATCTGGAAGAAAGGATCAACGGCTATGCGGTTTTTCATTTGAATTCGAAACCGTACCTCGATTCCATTACGCTTACCGGCCTTCATGACAACCGGATTCAGATCGGCACCCCGCCCCAGAAGAATGAGGAAGGAGTCTGGGAAAGGAAAGCGAAGGCCCTTCACGGCAACGTGTTATGGAGCGAAGCCTATACGATCGAGGACAATTGGGGCCGCAGGAAAAAGGTGGTCAGCTTGTTCAGGGTGATCAATGACATCAACAATATCACCCGGTCAATCGGGCTGGTGACCATCCGGCTCGATGCCGCCAAGCTGTATCAGCTCATTGAAACGGACTCGAAAAGCCTGCAGCAAACCTTTGTGCTGGACCACAACCGCAAAGTCGTCCTTCACCCCGATCCATCGTTGATTGGAAGAACGTATCCCGACAAGCATTTTATGAACAAGGCGCAGCTCCGGAAAGACCATGGAGGATCTTTTATTTATGAAAAGGGATCAGAGAAATATCATGTGGTGACCCAGCCGCTCGAAGGAACAGATTTGGTTCTTGTGGCCATTGTCGACAAAACGAATGTAGCAGAAGGACTGAAAAAGATTGTGGATTCGATCATCATGATGATGGTTGTCCTCACCTTGTTCGGAATTTTGGCCATGGCCGGTTTTTACCACTTTAACATTAAGCGGATCGTCCGTTTGACGGAGCAGACCCGGCAAGTGGAAAAAGGCGATTTTTCTGCAAATGTCCTGGTCCAGTCCCATGACGAAATCGGACTTCTCGGCTTAAGGTTTAATAAAATGGTGGAGCGGATTCAGCACTTGATCGAAAAGGAATACAAGATGGAAATCCGCAGCAGGGAAGCAGATTTAAAGCTGCTGCAAAGCCAGATCAATCCTCATTTTCTGTACAACACACTCGATATGATCCGATGGACTGCCCGTCTTGAAAAAGCGATGGACACGAGCATGCTGATCGAACAGCTTTCCAAAATGTTCCGGATCAGCCTGAACCGGGGAAAACCCTGGATTTCACTTAAGGACGAACTGACCTACAGCCAGAGCTACCTGGCGCTGCAAAAAAGAAGGCTCGGCAAAAAGCTGGAATATACGGTGTACTGCGATGCCGGGGTGATGGAAGTCCGGGTACTTAAACAGCTGATCCAGCCGCTAATTGAAAACAGCCTGCAGCACGGTTTTGAAAATATGCGGAAAATCAGGAAAATCTATATCCGCTGTTTTCAGGAAGAAAACAGGCTGGTTATTGATGTCATGGATAACGGCAGGGGATTTTCTCCCAAAGAGGCGGCATCTGCCATGAAAGGGGGCTTTGCCCTTCAAAACATCCAGGACCGGTTAACAAGCGCATATGGAGATAAGGGGAAACTGGAAATCAGGAAGAAGGAGTCAGGGGCATGGGTCAGGCTTGTCTTTCCTTTTAATGCTGATAAAAGCGAAGGTGATGGACGATGACGGTGAGAGTGTTGATTGTGGATGATGAACCGGTGATTGTGCAGGGGTTGAAGGAAACTGTGCCATGGGACCAAATCAACGCGGAAGTTGTTGGAGAAGCCTATGACGGTGAAGAAGCGATCGAGATTTTGCGGGAAACCGAAGTGGATATTATTTTATCCGATGTGAAAATGCCGGTCATGGATGGATTGAAGCTGAGAGAATGGGTATATAAGAACGCTCCTGGCATTGAGACCGTCATGGTCAGTGGCTATGAAGAGTTTGAATACGCACAGCGGGCAATGAGGCTGGGTGTGAAAGATTATTTGCTGAAACCGGTGGATATTGAAGAATTAATGGTTCTTGTACAAAGAATTTCAAATGAAAGGCGGAACAATCGCGAAAAAGAGTGCCGGCAGCAGTTGCAGCAGCTGCTGACGGATACGGTCCTCGATCATGAGCTGGATGGGAAACACACTGCTAATGTGTGCCTTGAGGGAAAGCACTTGTTTTTACTGGGAAGCGAAATTCAGCTGTACAGTGAACAAACCGGGGACCTCAATCCAGAGCAGGAGCAGGCATTAAAACAGCGGTGGAAAACATCGCTTGAAACAGAGCTGAACAAGCTGGGTATGATCTGTGCGTCCTTTTTCAGTGACCAAAACCGGCTGATTACCCTTTGTCTGGCAGAAGACGGCCAAAAGGAAAAAGAGGATTTCCTTCCTGTTAGAGAGGGATTGGAAAAGAAGGCAGGAATCAGCTGCTCGTTGTGCATGACTCCTTTTTTTCAAAGCAGTAAGGACATGAAAAGCCGTTTTCATGAATTACTGCATGGACTGGCAGGGTATCCGTTTCAGCCAGATCCTGTTTATTGGACGTCGGAGGTGGAGGATTCATCCTGTTCTCTTACATGGGAGGAAGAAATCAGGCAGGTGTTTTTGCTCGAAGCAGAGCATGCAGCAGAAGGAGCAGAAACGCTTTTTCAGAAATTCTCTGACTGCCGATGTCCAGCCAGCGTAATTTGTTCGGCGGTTTCGGCTGTTGAACGCAGCCTTTTGGAAGGGCTTCCACCAACGGTTCCTTTCCAGTTTTTAAAGGAAGTAAATTCGACGGTGTACAACTCGTATGATCAGCTGAGGAAATTGTTTTTAAAGGATTTGTCCGCTTATGGCTTGCTTCAGCAGGCGGCTGCCGGAGAAGGATCACGCTGGCTGATCAAGAAAGCCGTTTCTTATATTCAAAAGCATTATGCCGAGGACCTGAAGGCAGGTGAACTGGCGGGCATCATCCATGTTTCGCCGAACCACTTCAGCCAGCTGATCAAGCAGGAAACAGGAAAGCATTTTAATGATTTCTTGCATGAGGTCAGGCTGGAACAGGCAAAGAAATTATTGAAGGAAACCTCCTGCCGCGTTTTTGAAATTGCTGAAAGGGTGGGGTACCGCGAATACAAATACTTTGTGCATATTTTCAAGAAAAGCACCAAATTGACGCCAACCCAATACCGGAATCTCATTCATGCCGGGCAGGAAAGACAACAATACGAGCAAAGGGAGAGAATGTGATGAAGCTAACAGGTGAATGGAAACTGAAATGGTTTGAGCCGGGAAGTGTGCCTTCCCTGGAAGTAGCAGCTCCATCCTATATCGATCATTTTTGGATGGAGGCGTCTGTACCGGGAGATGTCCACTCGGAACTTCTGGAGAAGAAGTTGATTGAAGATCCGTTCGTGGGGCATAACGATCTGGCCTGCGGCTGGATGGAAGAAAAAGAATGGTGGTACCGCACCACGTTTCTGTGGGAGGATGAATGCCTTGAAGAGGACTATCTGCATCTGATTTTTGAGGGCCTCGACACCTATGCGACCATTTATCTTAACGGCAAAGAAATAGGAAGCACGGAGAACATGCTGGTGGAGCATACCTTTGAGATCACCCGTCAGGTGCAAAGAGGTAAGAATGTGATTGCCGTTAAATTCGATCCCATTTCTCTACATATGAAAAACAAGGAACAGGATTATTGGTGCAGCTATGGAAAGGAACGTATCTGGACACGTAAAGCTGCGATGAACTTTGGCTGGGACTGGGGTCCCCGCCTGGTGACAGCGGGAATCTGGAAAGACGTTTCCTTGAAAAAATACAAAAAAGCCCACCTTGAAGGAATACACGCAAAAACGGTGAAAATAGAAGAAGATCAAGCAGTGATTGAAGTGGAAGCCAGCTTTAAACAGTTGTTTAAAAACAAAGAAACGCTGTCCCTATCCGTTGAACTCCGCTCCGGAACGGAAGTTATCACCTCCGATGCCGATGTGCTCCGCGCTTACGGTAGAACCACGATAGAAGTGCCCAGGCCCAAGCTCTGGTGGACGCATGACCTCGGGGAGCCCCATCTGTATCAATTAAAAGTGGAACTGAAAGGTGAAGACGGCTTGGTGCTGGATGTTCACGAACAGAGCTTTGGCATCCGCCAGATCCAGGTGGAACAAACTCATGAAAACGGGGAGAATCTGTTTGCCTTCAACCTGAACGGTGTCCGGCTTTTTGTGAAGGGCGCGAACTGGATTCCGGTTCACAGCTTTATCGGCAGCGCAGAGAACAGCAGGTACACAAAATTGCTTGAGCTTGCTCAGGACGCTCATATGAATATGATGCGCGTCTGGGGCGGGGGCATCTATGAGAAGGATATCTTTTACAGAGAATGTGACCGGCTGGGACTGCTCGTCTGGCAGGACTTTATGTTTGCCAACGCCCTTTATCCCGATTACAACCGGAACTTTATGCTCAATGTAAAGGACGAGATCACGAAGGTCATAAAAAGGCTCCGAAATTATTCGTGCCTGGCAATCTGGTGCGGCAATAATGAGATCGACTGGATTTATGACCGCAAGCATTCCGATGGCGAGATCACCACGCCATTTTACGGTGAGTCTATTTATCATGAAGTGATTCCGGAGCTGCTCGCAGAGCTTGATCCTGACCGGCTCTATTGGCCAAGCTCTCCTTTTGGCAGTTCGGGAGACAGCGATGACGATGATGAAACCGTGGGGGACCGCCATAACTGGGTGGTCTGGCATGGAAATGTCGAGCCAAGAAAAAAGGGCGAGCCGGTCATTCAGGACATCTCGCTTGAAGGCGTTTCGTTCAAGCAGTACAAAAAGGATTTCACCCTCTTTTCCAGTGAGTTTGGCATGCATGCTTCCTCCAACGCCTACACCCTGTCCAACTACATTCCAGAAGGCGAATTTTATTGGAAAAGTGCCGAGATGTCCTACCGCAACAAAGATCACTTTCACGAAAAAGGGATCCTTCTTATGGAAGGGTTTACCGGTGTGCCGGGTACCATTGAAGAGTATATGAACTATTCGATGCTGACCCAGGCAGAGGGCCTGAAGTACGGAATTGAGCATTACCGGCGCCGCAAGCCGTATACAAGCGGGGCGCTGATCTGGCAGCTTAATGATTGCTGGCCGGGCACCAGCTGGTCCATGGTCGATTATGAATTGCTGCCAAAAGCGTCTTACTACTATGCCAAACGGTTCTTTGCCCCTGTACTTGTGACAGTGAACCATGATCCGGGAAGTGACCTTGAACTCACGGTGATCAATGATTCTCTGCAGCCCGTGAACGACTCGGTGACAATGGAAGTGCTTGATTTTAACGGGAAAACCGTATTTTCAAAGGATCTGGACTTTGAAGCGGCCGGAAACAGTGTTTTATCTCTAGCCCAATTTACCGAGAGAGAAATTCTCAAGGGGGAAAAGCCTGAGAATGTAATTGTTTGCCTTTCTTCCATAAATGGGACGTTTCCGGAAAACCGGTATTATTTGCGCGATTTCAAGGATATAACCTATCCGGAGACACATCTAGAAATGGCACAAAGCAAAGAAGAAAATGCAATTACAGTCAGAGCGGACAAGCTCGCACGGTTTGTAAAGATTGATATTCCCCAGGAAGAGGTGGTTTGCTCGGACAACTTTTTTGACCTCCTGCCCGGAGAGGAAAAAACGGTTCATATCCAGTCTTTAAATAATTCGGAGGTGCGACTGGAATCTTTTAAGATTTCCGCCATTAATGCGGCCTCAGTAAAGCAAGCAGAAACACAAGCCATACCACGTTGAGTGAAGAGGAGAGAATGTGATGACACAGGAAATATCCTTCAATGAAACCCGTACTAAAAGCACACTGCAGCTGACCGATTGGGAATTCAAGGCGTGTGACGAACAGAACTGGCTTCCCGCAGCCGTTCCAGGATGTGTGCACACTGATCTTTTAAAAAACGGACTGATTCCGGATCCGTTCTACGGCAAAAATGAGCTCAAGCTGCAATGGATTGATAAGAAAGACTGGGAGTATGTGACCACCTTTGATGTTCCGCATGCGATGCTTTCCCTTGACCGGCTACAGCTTGCGTTTCACGGGCTGGACACGTATGGCGAAGTTTATCTGAATGATACAGAAATTCTGCAGACGGACAACATGTTCAGGGTGTGGAAAAAAGACGTGAAGCCTTATCTTCAGGAGCAAAACAATGTGCTTCGTGTCCGCTTCCGTTCACCCATTCAAGAGGATCTCATAAAACAGGAGAAGCTCGGCTATAACCTGCCTGCGGTCAATGATCATTCGGAAGACGGAGAAGTAGGCGACAAGAAATTAAGCGTGTTTGCAAGAAAGGCGCCGTATCACTATGGCTGGGATTGGGGTCCGCGTTTTGTGACGAGCGGAATCTGGAGAAATGTTGAACTGACAGGATGGTCAACGGCAGAGATCAGCGACCTTTTTATTCAGCAGAAAAAAATCACTTCCTCTTCCGCCGAGCTCACAGCCGTGGTTCAAATTCAAACGGAAAACGAGGCTCGGGGCACCCTGCATTTGGCAGCAGAGGGGGTCAGCCTCTCAAGAGATGTACAGCTCGCTGCGGGTTCCAACACGGTTGAAGTCGAACTGAAAATAACCAACCCGAAGCTCTGGTGGAGCAGGGGTCTCGGTGAACCGCATTTGTATGATTTTACCGCATCGTTTGCGCAGGAAGAAAAGGTGATCGCGGAAAAAACGGTGCGCACAGGGCTGCGTTCCATCAAGCTGGTTCGCGAAAAGGATGAGCAGGGCGCGTCCTTTTACTTTGAATTAAATGGTGTACCGGTTTTCGCCAAGGGAGCGAACCATATTCCGAACGACAGCTTTGCGTCGGAAGTGACGTATGAGCGGTACAAGCATGAAATTCTCAGCGCAGAAATGTCCAACATGAACATGCTCCGGGTGTGGGGCGGCGGCATTTATGAAAACGATGAGTTCTATGAGCTGTGCGATGAGCACGGAATCTTGATCTGGCAGGATTTTATGTTTGCCTGCAGCATGTATCCGGGAGATCAGGCGTTTATGGACAATGTAAATGCTGAAGCAGAGGATAATATCAGGCGCTTAAGAAACCATCCATGCATCGCCCTATGGTGCGGCAACAATGAAATGGATGCCGCCTGGGCCCAATTTGATGAGAAAGCGGGCTGGGGATGGAAGCAGCAGTATTCACAGGAGCAAAGAGAGGAAATCTGGAGTGCCTATGATACCCTTTTTCATGACCTGCTGCCGGAGGCCGTTCAGCGGCTCGCGCCTGAAACCGCGTATTGGCCGTCATCACCGATGGCCGACTGGTCCAATGACGGGCAGCAGCATTCCCACTATTCGTCTGGCAGCGGCGACATTCACTACTGGGATGTGTGGCACGGCTCCAAGCCTTTTGAGGAATACAACAGCCATGTCGGTCGCTTTATGAGTGAATATGGATTTCAATCGTTTCCGGAATATAAAAGTGTCAAACAGTACGCGGAAGATGACGACATGGCCCTTGAATCCGAGGTAATGCTCCATCACCAAAAAAACGGGCGCGGCAATGCCCTCATTAAAGAATACATGGAAAAATACTTGCCGGAAGCAAAGGACTTCCCGTCGTTCCTGTACATGAGCCACGTGCTTCAGGCGGAAGGCATCAAGTCTGCGATTGAAGCGCACCGCAGAAAAAAGCCGTATTGCATGGGAACCCTGTACTGGCAAATGAATGACTGTTGGCCGGTGGCCTCATGGGCCAGCATGGATTACTACGGAAGGTGGAAGGCGCTGCATTATTATGCGAAGAAAAGCTTTCAGGGTGTGATGGTGTCCATCGATGGCACGAACAGCGGAAAGATAGAGGTTCATGTGGTTTCGGACGGACTGGAGCCGGTGGAGGGAACCCTTATTTCAAGGCTGATGGATTTTCAGGGAAAGGTCATCAGGGAACTCAAGGACACGGTAAAACTCGAAGGGAATACAGGCGTCGTTGTTTTGACCCTGTCAACCGATGAGCTGCTGAAAGGACATGACCTGGCAGGCACGGTCTTTCAGACAGAGCTTGTTGCAGGTGAAAGAATCATAGATTGCAAAGAGCATTATTTTGTGTCCGGAAAGGACCTGAAGCTGCAAGAGCCGGTTTTGACTATTACTAAAGTCAGCGAGAGTGAATGCATGGTCGAATCGAGTACGCTAGCCAAGCAGGTTTGGCTGTCATCGGAAACCGAGGGTGTTTTTTCGGATAACTATTTTGATCTGATTCCTGGAAGACCGAGACGGATTCAGTTCTTTGAGCGGAAGGATGGAGCGCTTGTCTCCGGGTCGCCGGGGAATCTGGCTGCCAAATCCATGCATGATTTTATGAAAAGATAACAAACTGGCCCGAAGGCGTTGCAGTAATGGCTTTCGGGTCAGTTTTTGTTGTTTCTGTGATATAATGAATAAAAATTTTGAAAATTAAGAACGCGGAGGGATACTTTCTTGAATGTACCTATGCTGTTGCCTCAATTCTTGGATCGTGCGGTCAAGCTTTATGGAAAGAAAGCAGCGATTGTAGGGGAAAAACGAACGTATACATACAGGGAGATCAACGACCGGGTCAACCAGCTGTCACACGGGCTGCAAGAGGCCGGGATTAACAAGGGGGACCGTGTGGCCTATCTCGCGCCCAACACCTCCGAGATGTATGAAGGCTTCTATGGAGTGCTTCAGCTCGGTGCGGTTATGGTGCCGCTCAACACACGCCTGAAGCCTGAAGATTATTTGTATATCCTCAATCACAGCGGCACACGAGTCTTATTTGTGGACGATGAGCTGCTTCCACTGATCCAACCGGTTCTGGATGAGCTGACAACGGTAGAGGCGATTTTCGTTCATGGTCTGGATGAAGATCAGGATGCCTGCCGGTCTTATGAAAAGTGGCTCGGCGGTTTTGACACTGATCCTGTTGACCGTCCGGATATGGATGAGAATGACCTGGCCACACTTCTTTATACGAGTGGAACGACAGGCAAGCCGAAAGGAGTCATGCTGTCACACCGCAGCAATTTTATGCATGCGCTTACAATACAGCATCACCTGCGCGTGTCGGATACAGATGTGCTCCTGCATGTACTGCCCATGTTTCATGTGAACGGCTGGGGTTCGCCTTTTTATTACACAGCAAACGGCGCGACTCAGGTGTTTCTGAAAAAGGTAATGCCGGCTGAAATTTTCCAAAAGGTGAAAGAGAACAGAGTCACCGTCATGCACATGGCACCGACCGTTTTAAATGGATTGCTGCAGTATGCAGACGAGCAGGCTGAAGCCGCTAAAACCGAACAGCAGATGCGGATCGTGATTGCAGGCTCGGCGCCTCCCCCGGCGTTTGTTAAAGCGGTGGAAGAAAAGCTGAAGTGGGAGTTCATCCAGGTGTACGGCATGACGGAAGCCGCCCCGCTCATCACCACCTCCATCATCCGGGATACCCAGCAGCAGCTGGCACAGGATGAAAAGTACCGTCTCAAAGCCAAGGCCGGATATGAGTTTATCGGCAGCGAGGTAAAGGTGGTCAATGAAAACGGAGAAGAAGTAGCAGCGGACGGAAAAGAGATCGGTGAAATCATTGTCCGCAGCAACACGGTGATGGAAGGGTACTGGAATAACCCCGAAGAAACCCATAAAGCGATTCGCGACGGGTTTTATCATACAGGCGATATGGCATTCGTGGATGAGGAAGGAAACATAGAGATCGCCGACCGCAAGAAGGATATTATTATCTCCGGTGGTGAAAACATTTCGTCCATTGAAGTGGAAGCGGCCCTGTACGATCACCCGGCTGTGCTTGAGGCTGCGGTCATTGCCGTGCCGCACGACAAGTGGGGAGAAACTCCGCAGGCCATTGTCGTCCTAAGGGAAGGACACGAGGCGAGTGAAGACGAACTGATCACCTTTGCGCGAAGCAGAATGGCCCATTTCAAAGCTCCGACGATCATTAAGTTTGTTGACGAACTGCCAAAGACGGCATCCGGAAAGATCCAGAAGGTGCATCTCCGAAAAGAATACTGGGAGAACAAAGGAAAGCTGGTAAACTAGCTTTTCGGAAAGGACCGGGCTGCTCATTGGCCCGGTCTTTTTGTGAGCGATTTTATGAAAATGACGTGATATGCAACTGTTTCATGTCGAACCGCAACTAATCTGAGCATTACCGCAACTAAATCGTGTCGAACCGCAACTAAAGTTACCAGGACCGCAACTAAACCGGCTCACCCCGCAACTAAATGGACCCACCTCCCTCCAATAGCCCCCGGAAAACGTAAAAAAGCAGCTGACCGGGTCAGCTGCCTGCTTCCTTAAGCAGTTTTTGTTTGGCCGTATAGGCGATATGAAAGTATTTGCTCGCTTTTTTATCATTTGAGATATTGTAGAACTCCGAGGCAAGCTTTTCCGCATAATCCTGAACATAACCCCATAATTGCATGGATTGAAAATAGGTAAGGGCATCAGAAGCCGTTTTTTCAAGTTGATCGGCTGTGGCTGAGTGGTTGAAGTCGCTTAAAATTGAAAAATGATGAATATATTCTTCGTTTTGAGCATCGCGCGCAATTTTTAAGCCGAGTGTAATCCATTCATTGGCCAGTTCAAAATTTTTCAGCTTTACTTGTTCACGGGCAATCAGATAGGTAGTTTTGTAATCCGTGCTTTTTTCCTCAAATGCCTCGCTTAAGTGGGTGAGTGCTTTTTCAGAGTAATTTTGTTCTGCATACAGCAGGCCTAGATTGTAGCGGATTTTTAGTTCGAACGGCTCTTTTTTCAGTGTGCAGGAACGAAGAATGTCGAGCGCAGAGAGAAAATGATCTTCAGCTTCCCTGAACTGTTTTAATGAAGTCGAGGCGAGGCCGATCACATTTTCACTGCCGGCAAGCTTTACTTCATATCCGGGCTTGTCTTCAAAATACTCTTTCGCTTTGAGGGCATGCCGGACGGCAAGCAGCGGCTGGCGGATATGATAATAAAAGGTGGCGACTTTATAGTTGAACTCTGCTTTTTCAATGTCATCCGTAAACTGATTTAAACGCTTTTCAGCGAGCTGATAGTGAAGCTTGGCTTCGAGGTAATTTCCTGTTTCTGTTGCATAAATGGCTTTGAAGAAGTGAAAGTAGTAGGATAAAAAGTTGTCGGTTTCCCTTTTTTGTCCTTCATTCAGATGGTTCAGGGCATACCTGGCCTCCCATAAATCATCGATCAGCAGCTGGTACCTGAAGCATAATAAAGAGTAGTAGATAAAAAGAGTCTGGGTAGGATCGATCTCCATGTTTTCAATCTTTTCGTCGATCTCCAGCTTGAGTCTGCGGGATTCTACGAGGTTTTGCGAAAGAATTTCACGGTACCAGCTGTTTAACAGCTGAATCATCTGATCCGTACTCGTCAACTCTGCTTCCATAACATTCGCCCCACCTTTTTGCATAAATTTACATTTTAACACAATATTAGCATACTCGGTTTGTTAACGATTGAGTCAATTGTCGCAATTGATAAAAAATTTAACCATTCCTTTTCTCCTACTTTTAATGCCCAACCAAAAAAAGGGAAGGAGATTGCTCTCTTCCCTGGATGCTATGTGAATGTCTGGGTGTGCATATGAGTAACGTTCAGGTTACCCGGTCGTTGTAGAAAATGTCTTCCCGTGTTCGGCATTTGTAACGGCTGAGTGATCCGCGATATAGCCACCAATCAATAACGCGCCAGCTAATGCAATACCAACAAGAGCCCCTGTCATTTTCTTCATTTTGACACCCCTTAAAAATAGTTTTGGATTTCAGTATGTTAAAAGCAAGATGTCAGACCCCCCTGACCTCCCTCCTTCAACATCGTTTTACAATTTACAACAATAATAGCAAATATTAAAAGAAATGAGGTGGGTAATTGGTTTCAATTTTCAAAAAATTACTATCAGTCTAATTTACTAATTTTTCCTAACGTTAAAAAATCCCCTGCAGTTTCTGCAGGGGATCTGTCATTTAGTGCTGTTGCTTTTTGAGCTCTTCCAGCTCTTCCATGTCCAAATGAGTTTGCGGAAAGCCGTTAGCCTGCCATTCTGACCGATAGGTGGAATCAAGCTGCGTCAATCCTTTTTCCTCGGGATCTTTGTTGGCGTCCACGCTTTCCATTTTGTCGACCTTCAGGCTTCTTTTATGATCCACATCCGGCAGAATATCCGGTGAGGATTTTTTTAAACGGTAAGAGTTAATGGCAAGTGCGGCGCCTGTGGAAAGGGCTGATCCAATCAATATGTTTCTGGTTGAGCTTCTCATAATTTACCTCCATCAACTAATGTTAAAGTGTTCTATACCTTTTTATACCCGTTTTTTGAGTAAAAACATCATCTTTTATTTTCAGCGAGGTAATGCTCGACTTTATTCACGCCGCCGCCAAACAGGCGTTTTCCCGTTCCGGTATAGGTGTATCCGAATTCATCCTTTTGCTTGTAATGATTAACGGCCTTATCCAGGTCATGAAAGATTCTGTGCAAATACAGCAATGCCGTTTTGTCTTTCTTTGCGGACACCTGCTCAGCCAGATCCCTGGCATTTTGGAAATCCTTTTTTATCTTTTCATTTTTTACGGCAACAGAATTAATTTCATTGACCAGTTCAAGAGCATGGGTTTGCTGGAGGGGCCAGTTGATATTCTCATCCATATGATTGCAAAGCGTTTTATTGTAGTACTCATGGGTGGAAGCGATCAATGTGTTGTAGGGCAAGTTCCCTCCAGGTTCTGTGGCTTCGACCTCTTCAGTTACCGAAGAGGATGATAAGTAATACCATCCAAGCCCTGCCAGACTGACGAGAAGAGCGACAAGAACAACGAAAGATTTTCTATGACTTTTTATAACCGTCAAGTTCTCACTTCCTTTAATTTTTGGGGTTTCCCATTTTCTGGTGTAACCTTTACCGGCTTTCATCGACTAATCGGATGTAAGCCATTTAATCACGGTGATAAAAAGAGAGGGGTCGTAAATAATGAAAAAAATGATTGCATCTGTTTTAACTGCTTCTGCATTGCTCATGGGAGTTCCTTCTGTGGCCGGAGCCCAGGCTGCTCACGATTACTCCATTTTTCAGCTTCCAAGGTCCGGAGTCCTTAAATCCGGTGATCATGGAGAAAACGTAAAAATTCTTCAATGGGCATTAAACAAAGCGATTAATGCCGGGCTGAAAACAGACGGAATCTTTGGCCCTAATACAAAGAAAGCCGTCATTGCCTTTCAAAAAAGCGCAAAATTGGTTCCTGATGGAATCTACGGAAAAAAGACGCATGCTGCGTTGTCTGAAAAAGTGAACTCCTATGGCTTTCCAGAAGTCGTGCTGAAGGAAGGCAGCAAGGGCACTGCGGTAAAAATCCTTCAAAAGGCGCTTAATGACATTGGATCCTCACTCAGCGTGGACGGCATTTATGGTCCGAAAACGAAAGCTGCTGTCCTCAAGTTTCAAAAGAAATACCCGGAGCTTAAAGATACCGGGATTTTTGATGCACCAACACGACTTCTTTTGGATAAAGTTTTGCACGACTAATCTAAGGTTCGTGCACCCGAAAAAGCTTGCAGCTGTTTCACTAGCCTGCAAGCTTTTTCTCTGTCACTTGGTTATGAGTACCGGGCATTCTGCTTCTGACAGCACCTGTTGGCTTACACTTCCAAGCACCATCCGCTTCAGCCCGCTCAGCCCCCGGCTTCCCATAACAATCAAATCGATATCATGAATTTTGGCATAATCACAAATGGAACGCGCTGCGTTTCCTTCAAGAATTTCTGTTTTCACATGATTTGTATAGTCCAATGCCGTATTTCTTGCCTCTTCAAGTAACTTCTCGCCATGTCCTTTTTCGCTAGCTGCGGCGTCTCTTACATCCTGCTCAATCGATCCCTTGTAGGCAGCCATCGTAAATCCTTCTCCATATAACGGATAGGCCGGTTCAGCCAGCACATGGGCAAGTGTCAACTCGCTTCCTGCGCTTTTTGCCAATTCTGCCCCATATTGCAGGGCTTGTTGACTTCCTTCTGATCCGTCTAGGGCAATAAGAACTTTATTATACTTCATTTCATTCGCCTCCTTAGCAAACTACGTGCGGGGCTGAAACGTTCGTATACTATTCTCATAACCTATTTCGGATTGTCCTAAACAAAAAAGAAAGAGCAGGTCCTAAACATGAGCCAGCTCTTTCTTTTTTTGGTCTTTTTCCAGAATCCAGAGTGCCATTTGCAGGGCAAAGGCATCCTTGAATTTCCGGGGATCATAACCCGTTTCTTCTTTTATTTTGTTGAGTCTGTAAATGAGGGTATTCCGGTGGATGTGAAGGCTGTCAGCGGTTTGCTGCAAATTCAAATGATGATCCAAAAAGCACTGCAGTGTGTCTGTTAAGGAAAGCACGGAGTTCAGCAGGACACGGCGCGAAAGCCTGTCTGCTGCAACAGGGTTCAATTGGTGAATCAGCGCCTGGGCTTCAAGCTCTGCAAATGAGAGGACCTCTTGCTTTGGATCCCCGATTTCGAAAGCAAGGATGCAGTCTTCATATGATTGATGAAATAATTCCAGAGAGGAAAACGGGGTGCTGGAGGCCATTCGGAATTTGAAATGATGCAACTTCAGCACCTGCAGGACCGCTTCCCGCTTCTTTTTTCCATCTGCTTCTTTTTGGTACGAAAAAGCGATACATAATCGTTTCGTATGTACAAATCCCACCAGGCAGGAATACGATCCCGCTGCTTTTTCCAGCTGGTGGATCAGCACCGAGCGAGAAAGGGAAGGACCTTCGTCGAGTTCAATCACAAGCGTCTGGAGTGTGGAAGGCAGTTCGATCTTCAAAAGGGCAAGCCGCCTGAGGACATGTTCAATGGATGGCTGCTCGTTCAGAAGATCCTCGATAATCATATCCTTTGTCCGCTGCTGCCATTCCGTCTGGCTGGCCATATAGGACTGCTTCACCATGAGTTCAGTAGTCATTTTTACAAGGCCAGCCACATCTTCGATTTCCTTTGGGTTACCGGTGATGCCGATGACCCCGACAATCTGCTGGTCAAAGACAATGGGAAGGTTAATCCCCGGTTGGGCGCCTCTCCATTTCCCTTCGTGGTCCATGGGAACGGTAAAAGCCTGTTCGCTTCGCAGCACCTCGAGAGCCCCCTCATGAATATGGTAGAGCCGGGATGAATCGCATGACGCGATAATAATGCCCTTGCTGCTCATGATGTTCACATTGCGGTTCAGCCGCGCAGACGTTTCCTTTACGATCATTTCAGCGATTTCAGTCGTTAGCATAGCGCTCTCCTTTGGTTATATTCTACAAAAAATCATGAAAAATAAGAGCGATTTATAGAGGTTATAACCATAGATTTATAATTTTCAGACAAGTATACTATAACCAACCATTAAATGAAAGCGTTTTCTAAGGAGGTTCGAGGTTGAAGATTGTGATTGCGCCAGATTCATATAAAGGAAGTTTATCGGCAATGGAAGCAGCAGCAGCGATTCAACGGGGGGTAAAGAAGGCTGATCCTTCCATTGAAACGGTTCTTGTGCCGTCTGCAGACGGCGGAGAAGGAACGATGGACACACTTGTTGCCGCGACTGGCGGTGAGAAGAAAGAAGTGAGGGTAACAGGTCCGCTGGGCCAAGATGTGACGGCGTCCTATGGCATATTGGGTGACGCCGGCATGTGTGTGATTGAAATGGCTGAAGCCTCGGGGCTCTGCCTGCTTTCAGAAGAGGAGCTTAATCCGCTTGCCGCGAGCACATTCGGGACAGGGCAGCTCATTAAACAGGCACTGGATGATGGGTTCCGCTCGTTTATTCTCGCCATTGGGGGTTCTGCCACCAATGATGGCGGTGCAGGAATGCTTCAGGCGCTTGGTATGAAGCTTTTAGATCGAAATGGAACTGAAATTGGTCCTGGCGGCGGTGAGCTGGTCCATCTGGAAGCCATTGATGATTCCGAATTTGACCAGAGAATCAAGGAGAGCACCTTCCTTATTGCATCAGATGTTGAAAATCCTCTTGTAGGGAAATCGGGTGCTTCTGCTGTATTTGGACCGCAGAAGGGAGCTACAGCAGAAATGGTCAGTGTGCTGGATCAAAATCTTTGCCACTGGGCAGATCAAGTGGAGGGGCTGACAGGCATACGACTGCATGATTTACCGGGTGCCGGAGCAGCAGGCGGGATCGGAGGAGCATTTTTGGCCTTTTTTTCTGCCCAGATGAAGCGCGGGGTTGATATCGTCACAGAGTATGCCGGTCTTCCCGAAGCCCTTCAGGGAGCTGATCTTGTCATAACCGGCGAAGGCAGGGTGGATTCTCAAACGGCATCCGGAAAAACACCGATGGGTGTAGCGCAGAAAGCCATAGAAAAAAACGTTCCGACTTTCATTCTTGCCGGCTCGGTCGGCGATGGCGTGGACGTTCTCTATCAATACGGCATTATCAGCATCACGAGCATCATTCAGCAGCCACTGACCCTTCAGGAAGCTATGGAACAATCGCCTCAATTGCTGGAGTATAGTGCAGAACAGCTTGTCCGAACGTTTATTCATACCAAACCAATAAGTGAAAGCGGGGTTTTTACACTATGAAACTTAAACAGACGATTGAAAAAGTACCCGGGGGGCTAATGGTAGTTCCATTGCTGTTCGGGGCGCTGCTGAATACCATTGACCAGCTTCATCTGAAGCCGGTGATGAATTTTTTGAAATCGCTGGGTGTTGCCAAAACGGAAGAAGGCTACTATGAGTTTTTGCGGATCGGGGGCTTCTCTCAGGAACTGTTTAAAGACAGTGCGCTCGTATTAATAGCGCTCTTCCTTTTTTGTGCAGGGAGCCAGATGAACTTAAGGGTTGGGGGAGCGGCACTGAAGAAAGGGATCATGCTTACCACTTCCAAGTATTTAACCGGATTGGCGGTCGGTCTGCTCTTTGGTTATTTCTTTGATCCGATGCACGGACTGTTCGGACTTTCCACCCTGGCCATCATTGCGGCCATGACGAACGGAAACGGCGGAATGTATGCGGCGCTTACCGGACAATACGGGAACCGTTCCGATGTTGGAGCGGTGGCGGTCCTTTCATTGAACGACGGACCGTTTTTTACACTCATGTCACTAGGCCTGCTCGGTTCAAGCTTTCCGATCATTTCCTTTATCGCCGTGCTGCTGCCGATTGCCATCGGAATGATTCTCGGAAATCTGGACGAAGACATTCGGGACTTCCTGAAGCCTGGAGAAATTCTTCCAGTACCGTTCTTTGCTTTTGCTTTGGGCGCGGGAATGAACCTTGCGAGCTTCTTCAATCCGTCTGTCGTGACAGCAGGTCTGACGATTGGATTAATGACAACCATTCTAACGGCGACGACAGGCATTCTTGTATTTAAACTATTTAAAGAAAAAAGCTATATTGCACCGGTTTCGGAAGCGTCCACGGCCGGAAATGCCGCAGGTACCCCGGCAGCCATCGCGGCAGCTGCCTCTGTTGCAGCAGGTTCAGGTATGATGAGCGCTGCAGAAGCACAATCGTACCAGGATATTGTAAACATAGCGACCGCGCAGATTTCCATTGCCACCCTGACGACGGCTATTTTATGTCCGATTGCGGTGATTCTTGTAGATAAATGGCAAAAGTCGAGAGGAATCGACGGCAAGCTGGAGAAGTTTGAATTAGAACGATCAAACCATAAAGAGAAAAGCGTACCGTCAACTTCAGCGTAAGAGCAGTTAAAAAGGAGAGAACAACCTATGGAGACAACTTTGTTATACGGAAAAGAAGGGCTGAAGCTGAATCTCCCTGAGAACACGTTTGTTGTAGAACCGAACAACCTTCCTGGGGTTGAGAACAAAGAGCAGGCAATTTTGTATGCATTGCAGAATCCGATCGGTGCTCCTTCACTGAAGGAGAGTGTGAAGGCGACAGACAAAGTAGCGATTGTGATCAGCGATATTACAAGACCAACACCCAATGACTTGCTCGTTCCTCTGCTAATACAGGAACTGGATCATGTGCCGCTCGAGAACTTTGTGATTATTAATGGGACAGGCACTCACCGTGACCAGACGGAGGAAGAGTTTGTACAAATGCTTGGCCAGTGGGTCGTGGATCATATCAAGATTGTCAATAATCACTGTCATGATCCCGGCTCACTCGTCAATGTGGGAAGAAGCAAGTTCGGCTGCGATGTTTATTTGAACAACGACTATGTGGAAGCCGATTTCCGCATTGTCACAGGATTTATTGAGCCTCACTTTTTTGCCGGATTCTCGGGCGGTCCAAAAGGCATCATGCCTGGCATTGCCGGCATCGAAACCATTATGACGTTTCATAACGCGCGCATGATCGGGGATCCCCGATCCACCTGGGGCAATATGCAGGATAATCCCGTTCAGGAGATGACACGGGAAATCAATGCGATGTGCAAGCCGCATTTTATGCTCAACGTAACGCTGAACCGGGAAAAGGAAATTACCAATGTGTTTGCCGGGGAGCTGTATGAAGCCCATGACAAGGGCTGTGCGTTTGCCAAGGAACATGCTATGATCCGCTGCGATGAGCGGTTTGATGTCGTTATTACCTCCAACTCCGGGTATCCGCTTGACCAAAATTTGTATCAGGCGGTTAAAGGAATGAGTGCTGCGCATAAGATCGTTAAAGAGGGCGGGGCCATTATCGTTGCCTCGGAATGCTCAGACGGGCTGCCGGACCATGGAAATTACTCGAAAATATTTCAGTTCGCGGAGACACCACAGGAGCTGCTGGATCTGATCAATGATCCTGATTTTAAAATGTTCGATCAGTGGCAGGTTCAAAAGCAGGCGGTTACCCAGGTGTGGGCGGATGTTTATGTTTATTCCAAGCTGACCGATGAGCAGGTAAAGGGAGCCATCCTCAAGCCGACACATGACATTGAGGGAACACTTGACGAACTGAAAGAGAAATACGGACCTGAGATGACCATCGCGGTGCTGCCGCTCGGGCCGCTTACCATTCCTTATGTGGAAGAACGGAGGGGTTCTGTTGTTGGATAAGTATGAAAAGCTGCAGGATATTTTACGAGAAATGAAAACCGTAGTAGTCGCTTTTTCGGGTGGGGTGGACAGTACCTTCCTGTTAAAAGTAGCGCTTGATACCCTCGGAAAAGAAAATGTGCTTGCGGTCACCGCAGACAGTGAGACCTATCCGTTTGAGGAACTGCAGGAGGCGAAAAGGTACGCAGCAATCCTCGGGGCACGCCACGAAGTTATCGAAACTTCAGAGCTCAGCATCCCGGGCTATTCCGAAAACACCTCCAACCGCTGTTATTTTTGCAAAAAGAGTCTGTTCGAGCATCTGATCCCGATCATGCATGAACATCAGTACGAAAATATCGCGTTTGGCTTGATAGCCGATGACATGGGCGAACACCGGCCGGGGACGAAAGCGGCAAGAGAGTACAATGTGCGCGGGCCGATCCAGGAGGCTGGTTTGTTCAAAAGCGAAATACGGGAGCTTTCCCAGCAGATGGGGCTTCCTACGTGGGATAAACCTTCCTTTGCCTGCCTGTCTTCAAGGATTGCTTATGGCGAAGAAATCACCATCGAGAAGCTGAGAAAAGTGGACCGCTCCGAACAGGCCATCCGCGCCCTCGGCATCCGTCAGGTACGCGTCCGCACCCATGGGGACATTGCCAGAATCGAAGTAGAGCCACAGGAAATGAACAGGCTTCTTCAACATCACGAAGAAATTACCAAACAGCTGCAGGAGCTTGGCTACAGCTATGTCACGATGGACCTGAACGGCTATAAAAGCGGCAGCATGAACAAAGTGCTGGCTGAAACCAAAACAACGTAGAGAAGGAGATTTCATGGAAAAATTCGAAGACCTCGGCTTCAGCAAGGTGGATCTGGACCGCGAGAAGCGCACCGGCTACCCTGAAGTCATTTATGGAGAAGGAAAAACAGCAGATCAGATAAAAAAAATTATGGAAACTTTGATTGATAACCATGGAAAGGCCATGGTTACCCGGCTTGCCAAAGAGAAGGCAGAGGTACTGCTTGCCGTGTATCCTGATGCTCATTACCACGACGTCTCCAGAATTCTTTTATACGGACCACCGCGTGAGAAATACGGCGGAGATGTCATGGTTGTCGCGGCAGGCACCTCCGACCTTCCCGTGGCTGAGGAGGCGGCCATTACCGCCGACTGGATGGGCTGCAAGGTCAACCGCGTGTACGACGTCGGGGTAGCGGGGATTGACCGTCTTCTTGCCTACCGCGAAGACATCACAAAAGCCAGTGTGCTGATTGTTGTGGCCGGCATGGAAGGAGCACTGCCCAGTGTAATCGGTGGCATGGTTCAGCGGCCGGTCATTGCCGTTCCGACTTCCGTGGGGTATGGCGCCCATTTGCAGGGACTTACGCCACTCCTTGCCATGCTCACCTCCTGTGCTTCGGGAATGAGTGTGGTGAACATCGATAATGGTTTCGGTGCCGCCTACCAGGCAGCGCTTATTTTAAAACTCGCAAATGAGGGGGTTGCCAATGAAACAGCTTTATCTTGATTGCCAGTATGGCAT
The DNA here is from genome assembly GCF_030418125.1 of Fictibacillus fluitans. Taxonomy (GTDB): domain Bacteria; phylum Bacillota; class Bacilli; order Bacillales; family Fictibacillaceae; genus Fictibacillus_C; species Fictibacillus_C fluitans. The sequence goes on from NZ_JAUHTR010000002.1 coordinate 410,021, forward strand.
TTCGGGGGATATGACGCTTGCCGCGCTGCTTGACCTTGGCGCTGATCTTTCCTATGTCACTGAGCACCTGAAACAACTTCCAATTGATTCATTTCACATGGACACAAAGAAAACCGATAAGCGGGGAATTTTCGCCAGTTTTCTGGATCTTCAGTTTGAGGAAAACGAACTGGTGGCCGCTCATGTCCATGAAGCAGGACACAGCCATACACATGACCACAGCCACTCGCATGATCATCATCACGAGCATGGCCACTCGCATGACCATCATCATGACCACAGCCATTCGCATGCTCATGATCACAGTCATGATCACAGTCATGACCACGAACATGATCACCACCATGACCATGTTCACCGGAAAGCATCCACGATTTTAGAGATGATTGAGACAAGCGCGCTTCCTGACCGGGTAAAGGAACGAAGCCGTCGTGTATTTGAAGTGATCGCGGAAGCTGAGGGTAAAATCCACGGCATGGACCCGAAGGAAGTTCACTTTCATGAGGTGGGCGCCATGGACTCCATCATTGATGTGATCGGAGTATGCCTCGCTCTTGAAGATTTGCAGATTGATAGAATCACAGCCTCACCTGTCCCGACTGGGTATGGCAAGGTGAAAATGGCGCATGGACTCTATCCCATTCCGGCCCCGGCTACTGCCGAAATACTTAGAGGAGTGCCGCTTGAAGCCTTTCATGTAAAGGGTGAGCTGACCACACCAACCGGAGCGGGCTTCTTAAAGGCCCTTGCCAATGAGTATGGATATATGCCGCCTCTTGTCATCGAGAAAATCGGCTATGGAGCAGGACAAAAGGACTTTGAGCATCCGAATGTGCTGAGAGCGATCCTTTTTCAGTAATAAAGGGCGGGAGCGGGCAAAGTTACTCTCTCCCGTGCCTTTTTAGAGTTGTTTACAAGATTGAGAGCGTTATTGGTGATTGGAAAGAGGGTATTATCCTGGTTTACTGGCCGGAATCAGAGAATTACTGGCTGCTTTTGAGAGAATACAAGCCAGAATTAAAGATTTACTGGCGAGAATGAAACATTTACTGTCCGCGCACCTGGTGCGCTCTGTAATATACCACACTGGGGTATATCCCGTAGACAACCACAATTACTTTCAACTTAAAAATAGTAAAATCAGACTATTTTCAGAAAGTTACAAAAACGAATTGACATGCTTTGACAAGATGTACTATGATTATCACAGTTAAACAGAACGCGGTTTTATATTATAAAACATCCATGATGCTGCACCTCCAGAAAGTAACCAGCCATTTTATAAAAGGGGCAGTGTCTTTTGTTTGCGAAGTGATGAGAACAGGGTTTTATATTATAAAACTAACAGTCCTCCGCTATTCTACTTTTCTATTTTTTTGCAGTACGGTGGTAACGCTTTCAAAAAGCAAAAACCAAACGAAAGGGTGGTTAGGTTGAAGATGAAGAAAAGCTTGGGTGTAGTAATGGGCATCATGCTGATGCTGTCACTGGTTCTCTCGGGATGCGGCAGCAAATCTACTTCCTCGTCTGGGGAAAAAACAAGGACCATAAAAATCGCCAACTATTTTGCAAAGGATCATCCGCAAAATGTGGCACTGCGGGAAAAATTCAAGCCGATGGTTGAAAAGGAATCCGGAGGCAAGCTGAAGGTTCAGATTTATGACAACAGCACGCTCGGTGCCGAAAAGGAATTTTACGACGGTGTCCGAAACGGGACCATCGAAATGGGAATTCCCGGACTGATCATGCAGGCGGATATCGAAAAAATGGCGGTTCCCGAATGGCCATTCCTTTTCAAAGACTATAATCATGTGAAAAAGGTGCTCAACGGCCCAATCGGAAAAGAGCTGACCGAGGATCTTGAAAAGAAGCACGGTGTTAAACCGCTGGCCTGGAGCGCCAATGGTTTCCGAATGTTCTCAAGCAGCAAACCCATTCATAACATGGGTGACTTTAAAGGGATGAGAATGAGAATGCCAAACATTCCAAACTACATAGAGCTTGGCAAGCTGCTTGGGATGAATGTAACGCCGATGCCGATTTCCGAAGTGTTCTCGGCGCTGGAGCAAAAGGTGGTAGACGGTCAGGACAACCCGATCGCCACGTTAAAAGCCTCAGGCTGGTACGAGGTGCAGAGCAATGTACTCGAATCCAATCACATGTTCAGCCCCAACATCTACATCATCAACAGCAAATTTTTCAACAGCCTGTCCAAAAAACAGCAGGGAATTATTGAAAAGGCATCCAAAGAAGCGGCAGATTATGAATTTGGCCTGATGGAAAAAAGCTACGACAAAGACAAGAAGGATCTTGAGAAGGAAGACATTAAATTCACCACTCCTGATGCTTCTTTTAAACAAGACATGGAAAAAGCAGCGGATCCGCTCTATAAGGACTTTTACAAAAAGTACCCTTGGGCCAAGGATCTCGTAGCCAAGATCAAAAAAGAAGCTGAATAAGGGGGAAGTACTATGCTTCAGAAAATAAGCAGGGCCGCAAACGGCCTCCTGAATGGAGCCATCGCCGTCTCTCTGGCCTCCATGGCTCTTCTGGTGTTTGGGAATGTCGTTTTGCGGTACGCCTTTAACTCGGGAATCACATGGTCTGAGGAAATGTCCCGCTTTCTGTTTGTCTGGATGGTGTTCTTTGGAGCCATTGCCGCTCTGAAGGATAAAATGCATCTCGGTGTCGATCTGGTCGTCAACCTTCTGCCAAAAACACTGAAGCGAATCGTGTTTGTCATCAGCAATCTGTGTGTGCTGTTTATCCTTTGGCTTTTGCTTGATGGAAGCTGGAAAATGACGGTGCTTAACATGGACAGCATCGCTCCTGCAACCGGCATCTCCCTTTCCTGGGTGTACGGAATCGGACTGGTGACAAGCCTTGCCATGGCAGCAATTATCATTACCAATATGGTAAAAGTCCTTTTTGCCAAAGACAAAGACGATTCTTTCAAGCTCATTGCGGCAGTGGATGATGTCAGCGTGGAACAAAAAGAGATAAGGGAGGGATAAGGATATGCTCGGTGTATTTTTAGGATCACTGTTTGGCTCGCTCGTTTTAGGTGTGCCAATCGCCTTTGCGCTGATCTTGTCAGGTGTCGCACTCATGTTCATCATGGGTACGTTCGACAGCCAGATCATCGCACAGAACCTGATCAACGGGGCCAACAACTTTTCCTTGATGGCCATTCCTTTCTTTGTGCTGGCAGGTGAACTGATGAATGCCGGCGGGATCTCCAAAAGGATTGTCAGCTTCGCGATGGCGCTGGTCGGCCACATTCGCGGCGGCCTTGGTTTTGTAGCTATCATTGCGAGTGTGCTGTTTGCCGGTTTGTCAGGGTCAGCGGTGGCTGATACCGCAGCTCTTGGCGCCATTCTTATTCCGATGATGGTGTCCAGGGGATACAAAATCGATCGTTCCACTGGCCTGATCTGTGCCTCCGGAATCATCGCCCCGGTTATACCGCCAAGCATTCCGATGATCATTTTCGGGGTAACGAGCGGGGTTTCCATTACCCAGCTTTTCATGGGGGGAATCATTCCCGGCATCATGATGGGAGGCGGGCTGCTGATTGTTTGGGCATTCCTCGCCAGAAAGGACGATACTGCCAAGCTGCCAAAGCGGAGTTCGGGAAAAGAAATTCTTAGTGCCATCAAACAGGCAAGCTGGGCGCTTTTCCTTCCCGTTATTATTATCGGAGGCTTGCGCGGCGGTATTTTCACACCGACTGAAGCGGCAGTGGTCGCTGCCTTTTATGCCTTGTTTGTCGGACTGTTCGTCTACCGGGAGATTAAAGTGAAGGAATTGTACAGCGTGCTTGTGGCAGCCGCGAAGACGACCAGTGTGGTTATGTTTGTTGCTGCGGCAGCGATGGTTTCCGCCTGGCTCATTACAGTGGCCAATGTTCCAACTGAGATTGCGAACATGCTGAGCGGTGTTATTGAGCACCCATTAATGCTGCTTCTGTTGATCAATCTGCTCCTGCTTGCCGTCGGATTGGTTATGGATTTAACACCAGCGATTCTTATTTTCACACCGGTGCTTCTTCCGGTCGTAAAAATGGCGGGGATCGATCCCGTGTATTTTGGAATTATCATGGTCATCAACCTGTGTATTGGATTGATTACACCACCAGTTGGAACGGTCCTTTATGTAGGCTGCGGAATCAGTAAGATTGATATCTTGCAGATCACCAGGGGAATACTTCCATTCCTGCTTGTTCATGTGATTGTTCTTCTCTTATTGATTCTGTTTCCGAGCATAATCATGGTTCCTCTGCAGTGGCTTACTTAAACGAAGGAAGGTTCTGTTATGACAACATTTAAAGTAGTGGTTACCGACTGGGAATATGATGATTTACGCTTTGAGGAAGCCGTTTTTGAAAAATATCCGGAGGTTGAGCTGATCGGCGCCCAATGCCGGACAGAGGAAGAAATCATTGAGGCCTGCCGGGATGCGGACGCATTGATCAACCAATACGCACCGATCGGCCAAAAGGCGATTGAACAGCTTGAAAAATGCAAGGTAATTACACGCTACGGTGTTGGTGTGAATACGATCGATCTAGATGCTGCCACCGAAAAAGGCATTTGTGTCGCCAACGTTCCGGATTATTGCATGGATGAAGTGTCTGACCATGCGCTCGCGCTCCTTCTTTCCGCAAGAAGAAAGGTCGTTAAAGCAAACGAGCAGGTGAAAAACGGAAACTGGGATTTTAAAGTGACCCAGCCGATTCACCGCCTCCGCGGGCAGGTGCTAGGTCTGGTAGGGTTTGGGAAAATTCCGCAAAGCCTCGCTGAAAAGGTACAGCCCCTTGGCTTGAAAGTTGTCGCGTTTGATCCATATTATCCCGCGGCGGAAGCGGAAAAGAAGGGAGTCCAGCTGGTTTCCATGGAGGAATTATGCCGGGTGTCTGACATCATCTCCGTTCATGCTCCATTAACAGAAGGAACAAAAGGAATGATCAATGCCTCCCTGTTTTCCCAAATGAAAAACGATGCCCTTCTGATCAATACGTCAAGAGGGCCGGTAGTGGACGAAGAGGCGCTGATTGAAGCACTGAAAAACGGAGAGATCGGTGGAGCGGCCCTGGATGTAATTGAGGAAGAACCAATTGCTGAAAACCATCCCTTCCTCTCTATGGATAATGTGATCCTGACGCCTCATGTGGCGTGGTATTCCGAGGAGGCAGCCAGGGAAATGAGAACGAAGGCAGCACTTGGCGTAGTCGACGTTCTGATTTGCAAGGAGTATCCAAAGTATCTGGTGAACAAGCAAGTGGAAGAGCTGTCGGGACTGAAGAGCAATCAGCCGGAAAGCCGCTATGCAATGAGTTAGCCAATCTGCGTGAAGAAGGGGGAAATAGAATGAAGAATTTGGTGAAGAAGCTGGCAATCGGAATCGCCCTACCGGGTATGCTGATCCTCGGGGGCTGTGGAGCTGCGAAAACCGGAGGATCGGAAAAAGGCGGCATCCAGGAACGGACCATTAAAGCGGGCATCGGGTTGAATGAAGATCATCCGGAAGGTCAGGGCCTGAAGAGGTTCAAAGAGCTGGTCGAGAAGAAAAGCGGAGGGAAAATGAAAGTGCAGAACTTTTACAGCGCAACGCTTGGGGATGACCAGAAAATGACCGAGGCGCTGCAGGGCGGTCTTCAGGAGGTTACCATTCCTTCCACCTCACCGCTTGTCGGGATGATTAAGGAATACGGAATTTTCGACTTTCCGTTTGTTTTTAATACCGAAGAAGAAGCTTACTCTGTTCTTGACGGAAAAGTGGGGCAGGAGCTTCTGAAAAAGCTTCCTGAACACAAGCTGGTTGGACTCGGGTATTGGGAGAACGGCTTCCGTAACCTGACAAACAGTAAACATCCTGTAAAAACGGCGGATGATTTTAAAGGGCTGAAAATCCGGACCATGCAAAACGAAGTTCACCTTGATGCATTCAAAAAGCTCGGAGCGAACCCGACTCCAATGGCATTCTCAGAAGTCTTCACCGCGCTTGAAAGCAAAACAGTCGACGGACAGGAAAATCCGCTCGCGACCATTAAATCCAGCAAGTATGACGAGGTTCAGCCGTACTTAAGCATGACCAAGCATGTATACACACCGTTTGTTTTTCTTGTGAGCAAGCAGTTCTGGGACAAGCTTTCAAAGGAAGAACAAAAAATCATGAGAGATGCGGCGCAGGAGGCGGGGAAATACCAGCGTGACCTGAACCGCAAAGAAAACGAAAAAGCACTCGAGGATTTGAAAAAAGCCGGCATGAAGGTCAATGAGGTCTCTGATGCCGAAAAAGAAAAAATGAAAGAAATCGTGAAGCCGGTCACTGACAAGTACGCGAAAAAATTCGGACAGGACCTGGTCGATGAAATGATGTCAGAAGTGGAAAAAGCGAGAAAAAAATAAAGAGAACCGTAAGATAAGGAGGAAGAGGGATGGAGATCATATCACAGCTGCTTCAGGACATAGTCCTTCCGAAAATGATGAAAGTAAAGCAATCCTTTCATGCTCCTGAACTTGAGGATACAGCAATCGCCGTGCAGCAGACGCTGAAAGGAACAGGCGTCATGGCCAGGATATCGCCTGGCGACCGGGTTGCCATCGCCGCGGGAAGCCGCGGTGTGGCCGACCTTCCCATATTGGTCAGGGAAACGGTCAACGCCGTCAGAGCTGCCGGAGGTTCTCCTTTTATCGTGCCTGCCATGGGCAGCCATGGAGGAGCAACCGCTGAGGGACAACGGGAGGTGCTCGAACAGCTCGGCGTAACCGAAGCGTCGGTCGGAGCACCGGTTGTATCAAGCATGGAGGTAGTGCAAACCGGCACGCTCGAAAACGGGCTGCCGGTGTACACCGATAAACAGGCTTCCGGTGCGGACAAAGTAATTGTGATTAACCGGATCAAGCCGCACACCGCTTTTCGCGGCCCGGTTGAAAGCGGCTTGATGAAGATGATCACAATCGGGCTTGGCAAGCAAAAAGGAGCAGAGGCGGCGCATGCCTACAGCTTTAAATACATGGCAGAACATGTTCCCCAAATGGCCAAGATCGTTATGTCCAAGATTCCGCTCATTTTCGGACTCGGATCCATCGAGAACGCCTATGACCGTCCTGCCAAAATTGTGGCCGTTCCTGCCGAGGAGATGGAAGCAAGGGAGCCGGGGCTTCTGCTTGAAGCAAAGGAATTCATGCCGAAAATTTTGTTTGATCCGATGGATGTGCTAGTTGTTGAAGAAATTGGAAAAGACATTTCGGGTGACGGGATGGATCCGAACATCACCGGAAGGTATGCCACTCCCTATGCCTTTGGCGGACCTGACGTTTCCCGCATTGTTGTGCTCGGTTTAACCGAGAAAACCCATGGAAATGCCAACGGAATCGGCTTGGCGGACACCACTACCAGGAAGCTGTTCAACAGCATCTCCTGGGAAAAAGGCTATGCCAATTCACTCACGAGTACCGTTACATCGGTCATAAAAGTTCCGATGGTGCTGGAGGACGAAGAGATGGCAATAAAAGCGGCCATCAAAACGTGCAATGCGCGCGACCTCACAAAAGCGAGGGTAGTCCGGATTCAGAACACGCTGGACCTTCAGCACATCTGGATCTCCGAGAGCCTGCAGGAGGAAGCGGAAGCCCATCCGGACATTGAAATCCTGTCTGAACCGGCAGAGATGTACACAGCTGGCGAAACCCGGTGATCCTGCTTGTTTACAGCCTGATGGTCGTTTTTTACACCATCAGTCTGTTTGCGGAAAGCTCTTTGCTGGATGAGGTGACAGGAATTTTCGCCATCCTGGCTCTCGTTCTTTCCTTTCCGAAGGCAAACGGATTGTACCGTGCCACAGGAACGGTCTTTCTCGTGGTGGGCGGCTTTCTCTACCTGTACCTGCAAAAGCCGCTGCTTCAGCTGCCGCACTATATGACGTCAACGATTGTTCTGCTTGCCATCTTTTATGTACTGCCTTTCATCAACAGCATCATCGTTGTGGGGCGGTACGATAAAAGTGTGAATCAGCTCTTGAAGCGCCGGGTCGGCAATCTGGGACAGCTGTATTACCGGAGCTCGCTTGTCAGCTTTTTGCTGGGGTCGTTCTTGAATATCGCAACGATCCCGCTTGTTGAATCGGTTCTCCGCCGAAATCTGCAAAAAGCGGAGGACAAGTTAAGGGATATTTTCATCAGCCGTGCGATGCTTAGAGGCTATGCACTGTGCCTCGCCTGGAGCCCCATGGAGATCCTCGTGGCGATCAGTGTGGACATCACGCATTCCAATTATGTTCATCTGCTTCCCTGGCTTCTTTTGTTCTCTGTCACGCTGCTCGGTGCGGACTGGCTTATTGGCCTCAAGTACCGCAAGTATCAGGTGGAACAGTCGGCGGCGGCAGAAGCGGCGCCTTTGGATGGAAAAGTCATCAAAAAAGCAGGAGTGCTTCTTCTTTACTTAAGTGTTTTTATTGCCGCGGTCATCGGGGCTAAGCGTGTGCTGAACACCGATTTTCTTATGGCCGTCACACTTGTGATTGTTCCTTACTCGTTTCTCTGGGCTCTTCTCGTAAAAAGAATCAGGTCCTATCTGGTATACAGCTTGCGTGTCTGGAAGAACAGGGCATCGTCCCAGCAAAATTTTATGGTTCTTTTTTTATCCGCAGGATTTTTAATTAGCACACTTAAAGTTTCACCATTTTTAACATGGCTCCAGCGGCCGTTTGGAGCCGTGGAGCAGTGGCCCGTGCTGCTCTTTCTGCTTATTCAGATCCTTTTTCTTGGACTGGCTATGATCGGGTTTCATCCGCTCGTGACCATCAGTATTCTGGGGGAGGTCATACAGCCCCTTTTGGGAGAGATTAATCCCTTAAGCTTTGCCGTTGTACTTATATCATCAGGACTGTCCACCGTCATGGCCGGCCCTTACAACATTACGGTTTCATTAACGGGCAGTCTTCTGCATCAGAACCCATACCGCATTTCGTTCTGGAACATCGGATTTGCTTTTCTCTACAGCAGTATGGGGACATTGATTGCACTTCTTATGCTTTAGCAGTTTACTCGTTTAAAAGGTGGCGAACTATTGTGTTGTATCCATATATTGAAAATTCCTATAATCCATATCGTGATAATGTTCAGGGCAAGGCCAATGAGCCGATTTGTGTGGCCGGTCTTTTGGACCGTGCAAAACAGATTCTCGGGCCAACCTATGAAGGCGATTCGCCGGACTGGACCCTGGAGGAAATTTATAACCGGCTTCATGAAAATGCGCCGCGTATTGCCATTATCGGGGGTTCTCCCGACCATCCGGCACATATCATGGACTTTCAGACATCGTCCAGGGCTGCGCTGCGCATCTGGCAAAACGGAGGGGTTCCTTTTTACTTTTCCACACCGGTCATGTGTGACGGAACGGCACAAAGCAACCAGGGAATGAGCTACTCCCTGCAAAGCAGAAACGCGGTTGCGGAAATGGTCGTCAACCAGATCGAGGCGCACAGCTATCATGGCGCGTTTGTGATCCAGGGCTGTGACAAGCAGCCGCTTGGGGTTGTCAGTGCCATGGCCCATCTGGACCGCATCCGGAACTACCGCGGGGAATCACCGTTTTTTGCGACATTTGCGCCGGCTCATGTGCTGCAAGGAGGAACCATTCCGGAAGGTCTTTTTGAAGAGCTTGAAGCGGTTGCCCAAAAAGCAGAGCAAAACGGTTCAGAGGACATTGCGCTTGACCTTCGTGATGCGATGGCTTACATTCTTCAATGCTCGTCCAACACCGCGTTCCAGGGCGTTCTCCAGCGGGCCAAGGAAAAAGGGTTTATCACCCAGGCCGCACACGATGATTATGAAAAGCGCCTGGCGGTCAATACGTGCGACGGGCTTGGCGGCGTGTGTGCCTTTAATGGAACCGGAAACAGCTCAAGGCACCTGGTGGCCGGCATGGGGCTGGTTCATCCCGATCTTGAGCTGCTGACCGATCCTCCGACACAGGAACAAATCAATGCGGCGCTTGATCCGCTGGCCGGCATGATCAACAAGCAAGCCTTTGGGGCTTCCAACATCATGGCTTCCAATATACAAAATGCCGTCCGCATCCACAGCGCATCCGGCGGTTCCACCAACCTGATGATGCATATCGTGGCCGGAATGCTTTATGGCGGTTTCAAGTTCAGCCTGCATGAGATGGATCGGATTCATCACGAAGTGCCTGTGCCTGATCTGTTTGACTACAGCCTCACCCAGGGCAGAGATATTTTTGCACTGGCCATGCAATGCTGTTCAGGAAACAGCCGCGGCATGGAATCATTATTTTATGAATTGCTTCAAAACGGCGTGCCGATGGATGTGGATGCACCAACCGTTACCGGCACAAGCTGGCGCGAACGGCTCGAGAAGGAACATAAGGTCTCCATCGAAAAGATCGCCGAGAATCCGGTTATTCTTGATAAGCCAAGACGGCCGTACAGTGGTGTTGACGTACTCAGCGGAAACTTTTTTGAAAGTGCCGTGGTTAAGATCAGCGGGATGACGACCCGTCAGCTTGATGAGTTCGATAAAAAAGCGGCCTTTGTCCTTTTCTACGATAACGAAGAGGATGCCAACCACGAACTGCTGGATGCCGGGCTGCTCGACAAGCTTAAGGATAAAAAAGCGTTCACTCATGAAAATCTGCTTGCCGCAGTCAAACAAAATGCGCCGGACCAATATGAAGCATTGAGTAACCATCCCTATGACTCGTTGTTTGATGCCATGGTAGAAGAAGGAATTTTGAAACTCGCCGTTGTTGTATCAGGACAGGGACCTGTCGCATTCGGCATGCCGGAAATGTTTACGCCGATGCAGCATATCAATGCAAACCGAAAGCTCAAAAGGCTGGCAACATTAATCAGTGATGGCCGCTATTCAGGCGTTACGTACGGAGCGGCAGTGGGCCACATGACTCCCGAAGCCAAGGAAGACGGAGGAATCCTTTATCTCCAAACCGGGGACATTCTGTTTCTTGATTTCCGCGAGCGCACCATTCAGTTCATGGAGGAAACGGCGTTCCAGCGTGGAGAACAGGTATTTGAATTTGATCACATCCGCGAGCAGAGAAAAGAACTGGCAGCTTCCCGCCTGAAGGCGATCGCAAAGCGCCAGCGCCAAGTGGCCGCAAGCAACCGCATGACTAGCCATACAGATGCGGCTCATGGTGTGGTTCCGCTTCAAGTTTTTGAGGAAGCTGATTTGGACTATAAAAAAGATATTGTTTCCCTTAATCTGGCCCAACACTAAGCGAAAGGAAGATGACGAATGGAAGAAACGAAAAGAGCCATTGAAAAATTGGGTTTTCCGCCGGGAGATTGCCATGACCTTCCGACCTCGGAAAAAAGGTTTCCTGACGGAGCCCAGTACCGTGTGGAGATTCCAAGTGTGGAAGGCCCGGCTTCATTTGAAGCGGTCATTGAAGCCTGCGAGCAATATGATGTGGGCATCCACCGAATCTCGCAGGGAAGCGGAATTATGCTTTTGACCGACGAAGAGCTGGAGCAGATGGCGGCCATCGGCAGAAGAGAAAACCTTGAAGTCAGCTTGTTTGTCGGCCCGCGTGGCTCGTGGGATGTATCGGCCATGCAATGGGCAAGCGCCGGGAAAATCGCCGGCCTCCGGGTGCAGGGAATGGACCAGCTCGTCTATTCGGTTGAGGATATTAAGCGCGCCTGCAAAGCGGGAATCCGGGGAATTTTGGTAGCGGATGAAGGATTATTGTGGCTCGTTAATGAATTGAAAAAGATGGGCGAACTTCCGAGTGACCTTGTCGTTAAAGTTTCGGTGCAGGTAGCGCAGGCGAATCCCATTTCCATCCGTCTGATGGAGCAGATTGGAGCGGGAACATACAATGTACCGACGGACCTGACACTTTCAAGGCTGGCAGCGATCCGCCAGGCAGTTGACGTTCCAATCGATATTTATGTTGAGGTGCCTGATGATGTGGGAGGGTTCATCCGCCATTATGAAATACCGGAAATCATCCGGGTGGCTGCGCCTGTTTATATTAAATTCGGCTTGCGCAATGCTCCGAATATTTATCCTTCCGGGACGCATCTTGAACAGACCTCCATTGCGCTGTCCAAGGAGCGTGTGAGACGGGCGAAGCTTGGCCTCGAGATGATCAAGCGCTATGCGCCGGACCTTAAGGTTTCTGAAAAAGGGGCCGAGGGCATCGCTGTTCCCGTGCCGGGCGGAAAAGTAGGAGCGCCTTAAGCAAAGGCTGCAGACAGCCTGCCGCTTTTGGCATGTCTTGCCGGACAAATCCGGTTGTATCCCCCTTGAGGTGTGGTACTATAAGGGAAAAGACAAGCCATCAAACTTTATCAAAGGGTGATTGAGACATGCCAATTATTCAATCCGTAGACCGGGCGCTTCGTATTCTGGATCTATTTGATGAATACGAATCGGAATTAAAAATAACCGACATCAGCGCAAGAATGAATTTACACAAAAGCACGGTTCATTCATTGCTTAAAACATTGCAGCACTACAACTATATTGAACAAAATATTGAAAACGGCAAATACAAGCTGGGAATGAAGCTATTCGAACGAGGTAACTTTGTGATTCATAACCTCGATATCCGGTCGGTAGCGAAAAAACATCTCATGGAGCTCTCCATGAAAACAGGAAACACCATCCATCTTGTTATTTTGGATGGAAAAGAAGGCGTTTACATCGACAAGGTTGAGGGTTCGGCAGCGACCATCCTTTATTCCAGAATCGGGCGCAGAATACCGGTTCACTGCAGCGCGGTAGGAAAGGCGCTTGTGGCTTTTAAAAGTCAGGAAGAGCTGGCCGCCATACTCAAGGATTATGAGTACATCAGCCAGACGCCAAAAACGATTACCAACGAAGAGGATTTTTTGACTGAACTCAATAATGTAAGAAAAGAAGGCTTCGCTGTCGATAATCAGGAAAATGAAGCCGGCGTTTCATGCATTTCGGTTCCGATCAGAGATCACTCGGAACATGTGATTGCGGCCATCAGTATGTCGCAGCCTGTACACCGCATTAATAAAAAGGCGGTCAAAGAGATTGCCGAGATGCTCAAGGCAACAGCAGAAAACATCTCACGGGAACTTGGATTCGGAGTAAAAGCCTCCTCGATCTGAACAAAACCGCGCTCCTATGACAGGAGTGTGCCTTCTAGTGAGAACGGAGTTTGATAATATAAAACGAAAAGGAGAATGTAAGATGCGCATTTTACGTTATAAAAACAATGAAGGTACTTACAATCTGGCTGCTTTGGCAAATGATGAAAGAGTGTATGATTTGCCTTATGCCGAATTTTTGGAGCTCGTTTCATCAGCAGAACAAAAGGAGACCACAGCATTAAAACATGTCCAGGAATTGATTGCCGGGCAGGAGCCGCTGAAAGCCGCGTTTAGTGAGCTTGAGCTCGGGGTTCCCATTTTAGCTCCGGAGGTCTGGGCAGCAGGGGTGACATACGAAAAGAGCAAAGAGGCACGTAACTATGAAGCAACTGACGGAAAGCTTGATGCCGAAACCTTTTACGATAAAGTGTATGATGCAGAACGTCCGGAAATCTTTTTCAAATCCACAGCGGCACGCACCGTGGGACCGGATCAGCCCGTATACCTTCGCAGTGATTCAAACTGGCAAATCCCTGAGCCGGAGCTTGGGCTGGTACTCGACAAGAACGGAAAGGTACTCGGGTACACGGCTGGAAACGATATGAGCTGCCGGGACATCGAAGGAGAGAATCCGTTGTACCTTCCCCAGGCAAAAGTATGGAAGAATTCGTGCGCAATCGGTCCTGTCATTTTACTTGCCGACGCAGTCGAGGATCCTTATGACTTTGATTTCGCCTGCCGCATTTACCGTGGAGAAGAAAAAGTGGTGGAAGGCACCGCCAATACCAAGCAATTAAAAAGAAAGCTGGATGAACTCGTGGATTACCTGGCCAAAGACAATGATCTTTTTGACGGAACGGTTTTATTAACGGGAACCTGCATCGTTCCGCCAAATGAGTTCACATTGCAGGACGGAGACAGGATCGAAATCGAAATTTCTTCCATTGGAACGTTGAATAACCCGGTAAAAACGCAAACAAGTAAAGTTACTGCAGTCCGCTAACCAACAAAAAAACTGAAAATTAGGTATGATGGGAATGTTGAAACAATTATTCGGGAGGAGGATCGTTTCATGGGAACTCAGTATAAAACGGTAATGATGAAGCCTTCGGACAATGTGGCCATTGCGCTGATGGATCTTCCACAAGGAACTGTTGTACCGGTTGCGTGTGAAGGGCATGTGCAAGAGGTGCAATTGGTTCAGGATATCCGCTTCGGCCATAAATTTGCGGTCAAGCCGATTGCAAAGGGTGCGGAAATTCTGAAATACGGTGAAATCATTGGCCGGGCATCCTCTGAAATCGGCATGGGCGAGCACGTTCATGTACATAATCTCGAAGGTATTAGAGGAAGGGGAGATAAAGTTGAGTCTCGAGTACAGTAACCAACTGCTCGGATACCGGCGCCCAGACGGGAAAGTCGGTGTCCGCAATCATGTGCTGATTCTGCCGACAATTACGTGCGCCACCCAGGCAGCGAAGCAGATCACAGAGCTTGTACAAGGAACCGTCAGCTTCATCCACCAGCACGGATGCGCCCAGGTGGGAGAGGATTATGACCAGACGTTCCGGACCTATGTCGGGATGGGGCTGAATCCGAACGTTTATGGTGTTGTCGTGCTTGGACTGGGCTGTGAAACCCATCAGGCGAGAAGTGTGGCGGGAGAAATCGCCAAAAGCGGAAAGCCGGTCGAGGTCGTTTCCATTCAGGATAACGGCGGCACCTTGATGACCATTGCCCAGGGCGCAAAAGTGGCAGCCAAAATGGTGCAGGATGCCTCGGCACAGCGCCGGGAGCCCTTCGATTTCAGCGAGCTGATCGTTGGCACAGAGTGCGGCGGATCAGATGCCTGCTCCGGCCTTTCCGCTAACCCCGCAGTTGGCGTGGTGAGCGACCTGGTCGTGGAGGCAGGCGGCACCGCCATACTTGCCGAAACGACAGAGCTGATCGGAGCAGAGCACCTGCTTGCCAAACGGGCGGTCAATGACCAGGTCGCCAAACGGGTGTATGAAGTAATTGACCAGATGGAAAACCGCGCCATTCTGATGGGTGTGGATATCCGTACAGGCAACCCGAGCCCCGGCAATATTGAAGGAGGCTTGAGTTCACTGGAGGAAAAGTCGCTCGGCGCATCCAACAAGTCAGGAACAACGCCTCTTCATGAATTGATTAATTATGCCGAGCCGCCCACGCAAAAAGGACTCGTCTGGATGGATACCCCGGGGCATGATATCGAACAGCTGACCGGTATGGTGGCTGGGGGTGCACAGGTGGTTCTGTTCACAAGCGGACGCGGAACGCCAACAGGCTCACCGATCGCCCCGGTGATCAAAATCTCAACGAATACCGCCATGTTTGAAAACATGGGCGATAACATGGATTTAAATGCCGGTACGATCATTGAAGGGAAAGAAACAATCGGGGAAGTCGGCCATCGCATTTTTGAAGAGATCAGAGAGGTTTCATCAGGAAAGATGACCAAGTCAGAAATTTTGAAGCAGCATGATTTTGGTATTTGGAGAATTGGACCTACATTTTAAAAAATGAAAGGGAGCGATGAACAATGGCAGTACAAACACAGGTGAAAACATTTTTGAACTACGTGAACGGAGAATGGGTGGAAGCTTCAACGAATGAAACCATCTCCTGCATCAATCCGGCTAACAAACACGATGTTGTTGGCAATGTGCAAAAATCAGGAAAAGAAGATGTGGACCAGGCGGTTGCTGCAGCACACCAGGCTCTCGCCTCATGGAAAAAGCTGTCCGGCGCAGCAAGAGGAGAATTCCTCTACAAGGCGGCCAATATTCTGGAAAGCCGTGCCGATGAAATTGCTGAAACGATGACAAAAGAGATGGGAAAAACATTGGGAGAAGCGAAAGGTGAAACGCTGAGGGGAGTGGCCATTCTCCGCTATTATGCGGGCGAAGGGATGCGCAAAACCGGTGATGTGATTCCATCAAGCGACAGCGAGGCTTTAATGTTTACGACACGTGTACCGCTTGGCGTGGTTGGCGTCATTTCTCCATGGAACTTCCCTGTGGCCATCCCAGTTTGGAAAATGGCTCCTGGTCTCATTTATGGAAATACCATTGTTATTAAACCGGCACAAGAAGCGGCAGTTACGGCTGTAAAAGTAATCGAGTGCCTTGACGAAGCAGGAATTCCTGCCGGAGTGGTGAACCTGGTGACAGGTACAGGCTCTCAGGTCGGACAGGCGATTGTCGATCATCCGCAGGTCAACGGCATTACATTTACCGGTTCCAACCAGACAGGAAAAGCGATCGGGCAGGCGGCACTGGCACGCGGAGCAAAATACCAGCTCGAGATGGGCGGAAAGAACCCGGTCATCATTGCGGCTGATGCCGACCTTGATCTTGCGGTGGATGGAACGATCAGCGGCGGACTTCGCTCAACCGGCCAAAAATGTACGGCAACAAGCCGTGTCATTGTCCATGAAGATGTGTATGACGCGTTTAAAGAAAAGTTGATTGCCAAAGTCAAGGAGCTGAAGGTTGGTCCGGGACTCGAAGGAGAGACATGGATGGGACCTTGCTCGAGCGAAAAGCAGCTCGAAACCGTTCTCTCCTATATTGAAAAAGGACAGGCAGAAGGAGCATCCCTTCTTTATGGCGGACAGCGCCTCGAGGCACCTGAAATGAAGGACGGCTTTTATGTAGAGCCTACTGTTTTTGAAAATGTGAAAAGCAGCATGGCCATTTCACAGGAGGAAATTTTCGGACCAGTTCTTGCACTGATCAAGGTGGGAACGATGGAAGAAGCGATTGAACTTGCCAACGATGTGGAGTTTGGATTGAGTGCATCGATCTATACAACCAACATCAGCCACATGCTTTCCTTTATCAACGATATGGAAGCCGGACTTGTCCGCATTAATGCCGAAACAGCGGGTGTAGAGCTTCAGGCACCATTCGGCGGCATGAAGCAGTCAAGCTCTCATTCCAGAGAACAGGGCCAGGCAGCCATGGAGTTTTACACATCGATCAAAACAGTTTTTGTAAAAGGCTGATAGTGTTTTAAAAGAGGGTGATCGGCGGATTGGATTCCGCTGATTAACCCTCCTATTTTATGTGAAAAGGAGAAGATGAAAATGATAACAGTAACTTTTGAAAAAGACGGACAGTGGGCATTGGGAGTGAAAACGGAGCGCGGCATCCTGGATGTCGGGGCGTCCGCACGGGCGCTTGGTTCAGATACCGTACCGCAAAGTGTAGCAGAACTGATTGCCAAAGGAGAGCAGGGTAAAGCAGCTCTTCAGCAATTTACAGAGTCCGAGATGGCAGTGAGGGAAGAATTTCTCTATACCGAGGATTCGTTAAAGATTGGGCCATGCGTTACGGAGCCGCAGAAAATCATATGTGTTGGACTGAATTATAAAAAGCATGCTGAAGAATCGAACATGCCGCTTCCTGAATCCCCGATTCTTTTCAGCAAGTTCAATAATGCCCTGGCCGGACAACAGCAGGAGGTCAAGCTTCCGGCACGCTCCCTGCAGGTGGATTATGAAGTGGAACTGGCTCTTGTGATCGGAAAAACAGCGAGCCAGGTGAGTGAAGAGGATGCACTTGATTATGTATACGGCTATTGCACAGCGAACGACCTGTCCGCACGTGATCTTCAGTTTAAAACCGGCCAATGGCTGCTCGGGAAAACGTGCGACGGCTTCTGCCCGGTCGGTCCTTACCTTGTTAGCGCAGACGAAGTAAAAGATCCAAACGCTCTGTCGTTAAAGACTGAGGTCAACGGAAATATCCGCCAGGACTCGAATACTGCGGATATGGTGTTTAACTGCCAGGAAATTATCAGCTATGTATCGGAGCATATGACGCTTGAGCCGGGTGATTTGATTTTGACCGGCACACCAGAAGGCGTCATTATGGGAGAACCGGAAGGAGAGAGAAAATGGCTCAAAGATGGAGATATCGTCACGGTTGAGGTAGAAGGGCTTGGAAAATTAACGACAGTTATGAGAAAATAGAGAAAAAACAAAACAGGAGCTCTCTCACATGGAATTTATCACGATTTTATTGATGGCCATGCTTCTTGGTTTGAAGCACGCGCTAGATCCGGACCATCTTGTGGCCGTAACCACGATTGTCAGTGAAAAGAAAAAGGCCCGTTTTTCCGCTCTGGTCGGCGCCTGGTGGGGAGTCGGCCATATGACCACAATCCTGGTCGTCGGAAGCGCCATCATCTACTTCAATCTCCTCGTTTCCGATTCAGTGGAAAAGCTGTTGGAGGGTGTGGTCGGAATCATGATCATCTACCTTGGCGTAAAGGCGTTTTATACCCTGCGCGCTTCCCGCAAGCATGAGCATGCCATCTCCGGCAAAGGGAGCAGGTGGATGCTCAGGCCGCTGATTGTTGGCTTGTTGCACGGACTGGCTGGGAGCACAGGAGTGGCGTATTTGTTTTTAAGCACCATCGAAAACAAACAGTTAGGCTTCATCTACCTGCTTGTCTTTGGCGCAGGAACATTGATCAGTATGGTGCTCGCCACCCTGGCCATCGGTCTGCCGTATTCCTGGTCATCGGACCACAAAAAAATCAATCTCCTGCTTACCCGCTGTACAGGCGTGCTGAGCGTCTGCTTTGGAGTCTATTATTTGTATAAAATCCTGTTCATCTCTTGATGAAACAGGATTTTTTTACTTGGGTGGAGTGGCTGTTTGCGGAAATAAACGCGTCGTATTTTGTCGAAATCCATATGGCTTAAACCGTTTGAGAATAAAATGAGGATTTTTGATAATAAAGTGGCCGGTTTTGATAATAAATCGAGTTTTTTGATAATAAACAGCCCGAATTTGAGAGTAAGTTAAAAAATGGAAGCTCTAGTAAGCTTCCATTAGAGGAAAATCAGGATTTATAATGCATCGTCGCCATCGATTTTGCCTCGTCATACACGTTTTGAAGAGAAACATTATGTTTTTCCGCCGCTTTCCTGCAATCCTCAAATTCCGGTGAAAATTTGATGGGTTCTCCCTGATAGATTCCGATTTTAACAGAAACTTCTCCATATGCTGTTTCAGCCTGATAGAATTCTCTGCCAAGGCGGTGGCAGGATACAGGGTAATAACGAAGGCCAAAGCTTGAGGTTTCACGAAAGATAATCTCTTCAAGCAACGGCTGTTTTTTTTTGTCTGAAAGTACCGATAGCTTATAGGCGGGGCGGTTCTTTTTCATATAGATGGAAGTATAGTACACATCGTTGGCACCGGCCGCAAACAGCCTGTCCATCGTATATGACAGCGTTTCTCCGCTGCAGTCATCAAGGTTGACTTCTATAATCACCATCTCATTGTCGATATGCTCTCGCGCGTGGCGTGTCCTAAATTCACTCATGTTGCGGCTCCTTTCATTTTCACTTCTTCTTTTCATTATATAGCATGCAAACAGAAACACATATTGAATTGAAAATAAGGTATGATAGGAATGGTTGTAAGCGGTATCAAAAAAAGGGGGATATTAGCATGCAAGATAACCAAAACCGGCAGGAAGTCAATGCCACCAGTTCAGAAACCAGCATTCATACGGATTTTAAAAATAATATGACGTACGGCGAGTATTTGCAGCTGGATAAAATTTTATCGGCTCAGCGCCGGTTATCCGGACACCATGACGAGGTGTTGTTTATTGTTATTCACCAGGTCAGCGAGCTGTGGATGAAGCTCATTTTGCATGAGATGCATGCGGCCATCGACTGCATTAAGAAAGACGACCTGTCCAGTGCATTCAAAAAGCTGGCCCGCGTGTCAAAAACGCAGTCACAAATCATTCAGGCCTGGGATGTGCTGTCCACCATGACGCCATCCGAATACATGGAGTTCCGGGATTCACTCGGCCAGGCGTCCGGCTTTCAATCCTATCAATACCGGATGATCGAGTTTGCTCTTGGCTACAAAACACCTCATGTCCTGAAAATCTATGAAAAAGATCCCGAGCTTCAAAAAGAACTAAGACAGGCATATGAAGCACCAGGGCTCTACGACGTGGCGATCCATGCGCTGAACAAGGCGGGAATCTCCATTGACGAAGAGGTGCTGAACCGTGATGTCACGCGAACATACCAGGAGAATGATTCTGTTCGCAAGGCCTGGATTACCGTCTATCAAAATCCGCAGAAATACTGGGATCTTTACGAGCTTGCGGAAAAGTTGGTCGATATTGAGGACTGGCTCCAGCAATGGCGGTTCCGCCATATGAAAACCGTTGAGAGAGTAATAGGCTTCAAGCGGGGAACGGGCGGTTCTTCAGGTGTCGGATACTTGAAAAAAGTACTGGATCAGCGGTTTTTTCCGGAGCTGTGGGACCTTCGTACGGAGCTATAAGAATAGAAGTCAGGAATGGTAAATGGATGAATAACAATGTCAAATCAGCTATTTTAGATAAATATAACGTTGCACAATCGGATTTTTTAGGCTCAGGAATGGAAGCCGAGGTTTATGCTTTACCTCACCAAAAAGTGTTAAAAGTTTATAATGATATGTCCGATCTTAATAAACAAAAGAGCTTAAAAGAATTTTATGCCGGGATTCATTCTGATGGATTGAGCTATGAGCTTCCTTACATTTATGATGTGTTTTTGGAAAATGGACTATTGGTTACGACGGAAAAACGAATTGAGGGCAGCAATATGCAAACTTTGCTCTCAGGAATGTCTTATGATGAACAAGACAAAATGATGGAAATCTACCTGAACGCCCAACTGGCGCTGCAGCAGATTAAAGGGAAATCCACAATCAAGGAGTTCGTCTTATTTGAAGATGGGATAAAAGCTGACAACTGGTATGGTGTATTGAAAGAAAAAATAACAGAGCAGCAAAAGGGATTAAAACCATATTTTGAAAGAGATGTTGTGGATTATGAAGTAAAGCTGAACCATTTATCAAACATCTTGTCTCCAGGGTATAAAGGGGAACATTCATTAATTCACGGAGACTACTTTCCTGGCAATCTATTAATGAACAGGAATAACGAGGTTACTGGAGTAATCGATTTTGGATTGATGACCATGTATGGCGATCCGTTATTCGATATTGCCATCGGGTGGGTATGCTTTGATATGTACGATGAATTAAATGCAAAAATCCGTGATCGATATTTAACGATCATACTGTCAACGCTGGGTGAAGGAATCAGAAAAGAACTGTACTTTTATGTTCTGATATACAGCTTCATCACCGCGAATTTTTATTTCGAAGACTGCTCGGACGGCCATTATCAATGGTGCGTTGAAAACATCAACAATAAAGACTACTGGCATGCTTTGTAAGTCATCTTAATACTGTTGATCCGGTTTGAAAACCTGGGGATCTACATCAAAATGCCGGGAGACGATTTTCTGAAAAAAAGCCGATTCCCGCTTGAGCCGGGGAAGGCTTGGAACGATTAAGGGAACGCCAAAAATAGGACCGCTGACATTGATGGTAAACCGTCCGGGAGCAATAAAGCTTCCGGTCACGCGAATCTGGTCGCTGATCAGGAGGATGGCCAGGCCAATATCAATCACATCCACAAGTGCGGTTCCCGCCTGGTTTTCACCGATCCCTTCCAGCCGGCTTTCGCCTGTCAGCGGACCGCCCAAAGAAACCCGGAACCCCCGGGGAGTCACAAAGATTCCGATAATGGTGATCTGTCCGCTAAGCAGTAAAGCAGCCGTTGCCAAATCAAGACCCCGCTGAATCGCACCAATGATTTGAAGTTCCTTTTCTGTCTGCTCCGCTGTTTTCGTCATTTGCCTCCCCCCACAGTTGTATCCTATTCCTCACGGCCCGGAACGGGAATGCAAGACAACTCCAAAAGATTTTTTCCCTTTCCAGGGGGTACAGAGTACTCGTCCCGGAAATACAGTAATAACGACATCCACAACAAAAGGAATGATAGGATTGGCTTTATCATTGACCAATATTCCGACTGTCAGGCCGGCGAAGGCCGGTGTCTTTCTGCTGGCGCTTCCCCTTATTATCTTTATTTTTTTCTTTACCCAGCCGAAGCCAAGCGATGAGGTGCGGCCGCAGCAATAAAAGACTCCCCTTTCCTGGTGAAAGGGGAGTCTTATTTTTACTTCCGAAAGTCAGGATTGTTCTTCTGGAACCCAAGCCAGGCATTTAAGATGCCTTTTTCAATATCATCTCTTGGCGCATGGAGGCGTTCTTCAGTGCCTCCATAGCCGACTTCTAATTTTTCATCTTTCAATCCATTAAAAATGGTATCTGCAAAATCATTCAGCGGAGCGCCAAATGTATGAAGTCCAACGCCGCCCAGGTCCGTATTGACGGCTGGAGGGAGGATTTCCACCACCTCGACACCTGTTTCTGCCAACTGGTGGCGCAGAGTGACCGTAAAGGAATGCATGGCCGCCTTTGTTGCACTGTAGATCGGAACCCATACACCCGGCTGAATGGCCAACCCGGAGGTAACGTTCAAAATGGCGGCCCGTTCCTTTTCAACGAAATGAGGAATGAGCAGCATGGACAGATGCATCGGCCCCTCCACATTGATGGCCAATTCATTTTGATAGTACTTCCACTCTTCAGCCGCATTCAGCAGGTTGACCCGCTGCTGGATGCCTGCATTATTCACAAGCACATTCAAATCCGGGAATTCCTTTGTTGCCCATTCCACAAGACTGATGCGCTCTTCTTCATTGGAAACATCACAAACCTTCGTATAAAGCTCCGGAAATTTTTCTTTGGCTTCGTCCAATTTCTCCTGACGCCGTCCACCGATGATCACCTTATTGTCTTCCTGTAAGAAGCGTTCGGCAAAAGCCAGTCCAATGCCTGAAGCTCCGCCTGTAATCAGGATCGTGTTACCAGACAATTTCATGGATGTTCCTCCCTGTTCGTGAAAGATTAAAATGGCACGTGAAGATAATATACCCGTTAACCCGCCTTCGGGAAACGGAGTGTCTGTCAATTTGAAAAATAGAAGTATTTATTAATACTACCTTTGTTATTTAGGCAGCGTCCCGATTTCTCACTTGTTTCGTCTTTATATTTACAAATAACATCATAATGGCGCCGAGCAGCGGGCCTGCCGCAAGTGCAATAAATCCAAGCATGTAACTAGAGGTAGTATCTACAACTACTCCTACAACGAGCGGGGAGATGAGAGACCCGAGCTGCCAGATGGCGTTCACCAGCCCCATGGCTGTTCCGATTTGCTTTTCCTCCACCAGCTCACCAATAATGGCGGTCATCACAGGACTGTATATAAACGCAGTGATGCCAAGAATGGCAGTCAGAGGCACAAGAATGCCGGTATGGGTGTTAATGCCGAACCAGATCAGAACAGGAGCAAACAAGAACAGCGCCCAAAAGGCAATCGTTTTTTTGTTGAGATAGTCAGAAATAAAACCAATGAGCGGTTTGCACAGCAGGCCGGCCATCCCGTAAACTGCCATCATTTTTCCCGCTTCTACCAATGAAAGGTGAAGGGAGTGGTTCAAATAGGTGTTGGCCCATGTGGCTGTTCCCCATGTGGCCCATAACCCGCCGAAACCTGCCACCCCGGCGAGCAGCAGATTTTTATTCTTGAGGACCTCGAGCATCTCTTTTAGTGAGACACCCTTTTTCTTTGTTCCATGATAAGTGCCGCTTTCTTTAAGAAAAAAGAAGCTCAGGATAATACCGGCGATCGGCAGCAATCCTGCCACCAGAAAGGCAGAGCGCCAGCCATGGTTTTCTGCGACGGTGGGAACAAATAAGTTAACGACAGTGACCCCAAGTGAAGTTGCCGTCATGAAGAGGCCGATGGCGATTCCTCTTCTTTTTGCAGAAACATGATCAAAAATGGCTGCCAAGGAAGCAGAAAAAATAGCGCCCGAGCCAAGGCCGGCCAACAGCCTGAAGGCAAAACCCTGTTCAAAGGTATGTACGAGAGACATGCAGAGCGTAAAGACTCCCATTGTTAAATACGAGCCGAGCAGCACCTTGCGATAGCCGAACCGGTCGGTCAACAGACCACCCGGAAATTGTGTAATTACATAGCCGATGTAAAAAGCGGTCATATAGCTTCCGGCATCTGCAGCAGACAAGCCCATCTCCTTTGAGGCAAGCGGAATGACCGGCGGCCATGACAGTCTGTCCACGAACGAAAACATATACGTCATCCAGACGAGCACGACGACAGTAACCGGCCGAATCCAGTTGTTTTTCATAGCAGTTTTCTCCTTAACTAGTATGTAAATTATTTCACATTATTAAATATAGCAGAATCAAAATAAATGGGCATACATAAAAGATTGCGATTTTGAAGCAAAGTGAATTTCATATGCGTTTTCTTAAAAAATATAGTAGTATTCTACAAAAGAGAAATGGAACTGAGGGGGATAACTGCTTTGGGTAAAAAATATGTGATGGGCGTTGACTTTGGTACGGAGTCCGGCCGGGTTTTACTGGTTGAGGCTGATACAGGAAAAGAAGTCGCCACTAATGTTACCGCTTACAAACATGGAGTACTGGACAAAACCTTGCCGGGAGGAACACCGCTTGGTACGGACTGGGCGCTTCAGGATCCAGGCGACTACCTGGATGTGCTCTCCATGTCTGTGCCTGCAGTTCTTCAGCAGGCAGGCGTGATGCCGGAAGATGTTATTGGTCTGGGAATTGATTTTACGGCATCTACCATACTGCCGCTAGATCTAAAAGGGGAGCCGCTTTGTTTAAAGAGTAAATGGGAAAACGAACCACACAGCTATGTGAAGTTATGGAAGCACCATGCGGCTCAGACAGAAGCCGATGATTTTACCAGAGTCGCTGAGGAGAGGGGAGAGGCTTTTCTCAAGCGTTATGGCGGGAAAGTTTCATCCGAGTGGATGTTTCCGAAGATATTGCAGATCTTGCGGGAGGCTCCCCAGGTGTTTGATGAGGCGGATCTTTTTATGGAGGCGTGCGACTGGCTGACAAGCAGGCTGACCGGGAACTTGCACCGCAGCAGCAATACATCGGGCTACAAAGCGTTCTGGAACAAGAAAGAAGGCTATCCGTCACCTGAATTTTTTGCTGCGGTGGACGATCGTCTTAAGGATATTCTAAAAACAAAAATGCGCGGGGACGTGCTTTCCATTGGAGAAAAGGCAGGAGAACTGACCGAAGAAATGGCTCAGGTACTGGGTCTGAATCCTGGCACAGCGATAGCGGTCGGAATCATTGATGCACATGCGGGTGTTCCGGCGGCAGGCGCTGTCCGGCCAGGACAAATGGTGATGACGATGGGCACTTCCAACTGCCACTTGCTGGTGACGGATAAAGATCAACCGATAGTCGGGGTCTGCGGAAGCGTGGAGGATGGGATTATTCCCGGATATATCAGTTTTGAGACAGGTCAGGTGGCTGTCGGTGATTCCTTTGCATGGTATGTGGATCAGGCTGTGCCCGGCTATGTGAAAAAAGAAGCGGAGGAATCAGGGCTGAATGTGCATCAGCTGCTTGAAAGGAAAGCCTCTGCCTATGAGCCGGGACAGACGGGGCTGATCGCGCTGGATTGGTGGAACGGAAACCGCTCTGTGTTGGTTGACTCTCATTTATCAGGAGCAATTATCGGGCTCACCCTGGCCACGAAGCCTGAAGAAATTTACCGGGCCTTGATAGAGTCCACTGCTTTTGGCACAAAAAAGATCATCGACAGCTTTGTTCAGGGAGGGGTGCCTGTGGATGAAATCTTTGCCGTGGGAGGCTTGCCAGACCGGAACCGCTTGCTCATGCAAATTTACGCCGATGTAACCAACCGTGAAATCAAGGTCGCAGACTCCAGCCAGACGACAGCACTTGGAGCTGCGATGTACGGGGCTGTAGCGGCCGGAAGCAAAGCAGGCGGCTACGATTCCATTTTTGAGGCAGCAAAATATATGGCCCGAGTTAGGGAAGAGACTTATAAGCCTGTTCCGGAGCATGTGGAGATTTACGAGGAATTATACAGTTACTATCTGGAGCTTCATGATTTTTTCGGGGTGGAGAAAAAGTCGCTGATGCATGGGTTGAAGAAATGGAAGAGGTAAGAGAGGACAATAAGCAACATGATAAAACCCGATATTACTACATTTTCCCATGCGGTTTAGATGTCATTGCGGTTCTCCTCCATAATAAGGAGTATTTGGAAAAATGTCATCATGTAAATAGTTACTGATAAAGGGTTCTGGAGCAGGCAAGAAGAAAGCTTATTTCTTTTCAATAAGATTGACGCGCCTTTAGTTATCTGATATTCTACCATGGTAAAGTAATAAAATATCAGAAATGGTTTCTCAAGAGGCGCGGTGGTGGAAAACCATGCGTTTTTTTGCGTTTTCATATAGAAGAAAGGAAATGTTCAATGGATACAACGAAAAAATGGGGGTTTTGGCTGTTGGCCGCCTTCGTTATCGGAAATATGGTAGGATCGGGAATCTTTATGCTGCCGAGCACCCTGGCACAGACCGCAAGTCCGCTCGGAGTAACGATCGCATGGCTTGTCACGGGCTTTGGTGTCATGATGATCGCTCTTATTTTCAGCAAGCTGTCAATCCGCCGCCCGGATCTAACGGCAGGTCCGCAAAGCTATGCGAGGGCGCTTTTTAAATCGGAAAAGAGAGGGAAACTGGCGAGCTTCAGCATGGTATGGGGTTATTGGATCGCCAACTGGATCAGCAACGTGGCCATGGTAACAAGCTTTGCCGGCTACCTTTCTACGTTTTTGCCGATTATGAAAGCAGGGAACACCGTGTTCTTCATCGGTTCACAAAAGATTTCCCTCGGCCATCTCATTACGTTTTTGGTTTGTACGGTTTTGCTTTGGGGCATTCACTTTATTTTGGTGAGCAGTATGAATGGAGCCGGAAAGCTGAACTTTATCGCGACAGCTTCCAAGGTCGCCGGTTTTGCGCTTTTTATTGTCGCAGCCGTTTTCGCGTTTCAAGCTTCGAATTTTGGAGAGTTTTACTTGCCGGTTACTGACGAAAGCGGTGTTTCTCACGGATTGTTCAGCCAGGTGCAAATGGCCGCGATTTCTACGCTTTGGGCGTTTATCGGAATCGAATCGGCTGTTGTTTTATCCGGGCGCGCCAAGTCACAGCGTGATGTAAGCCGCGCGACAATTTTTGGCCTTATCGTGGCTCTTGTCATTTATATGGCCATTACCCTGCTCATGATGGGCATCCTGCCGCAGGATGTGCTGAAGGCTTCCGACAAACCATTTGTGGATGCTCTTTCCGCTCTGATTGGCAGTGCTGGAGCAAATATCATGGCATTGCTCGCACTTGTTTCCTTGTTCGGCGCAACGATCGGATGGATCCTGCTGAGCTCTGAAGTTCCCTTTCAGGCTGCGAAAAAAGGTGTGTTTCCTGTTTATTTTGCAAAGGTTAATAAAAAAGGGAGCCCTGTACGTTCTTTGACGGTAACCAATGCCATGTCGCAAATCTTAATCTTTTCAACCGTCTCCGGAACGATCAGTGAGGCCTATACGTTCTTAACAACTGCGGCCACGCTTGCGTATTTGATTCCGTATCTCGTTTCAGCGGCGTTCTTCCTGAAGCTTACATTAAAGGGTGAAGCATCGGACGGCGGCAACGTCAGCCGGTGGAAGGATGGATTGATTGCTGTTATCGCGCTTGTCTATTCCATCTGGGTTATCAAAAGCGGGACCGCAGACTTGAAAACATTCGGTCTTGGCATTGGCTTGTTCCTTGCCGGTTTTATCATTTATCCTCTTATTTCTAAAAAACACATGAAGAAAGAGGCAGTAACCTCTGTTTCGACAGAACATTAAAAAGAACAAAAAAGACCAATTCCACG
>NZ_JAUHTR010000020.1 GCF_030418125.1 Fictibacillus fluitans
AACTCTTGTCAAAAGAGCAAATACATTGTAAAATGTATCTTGTCCTTGTAATTTAGGACAACCTTTGAAAGACAGTCTGGTGGCGATAGCGAAGAGGTCACACCCGTTCCCATACCGAACACGGAAGTTAAGCTCTTCAGCGCCGATGGTAATTGGGGGCTTCCCCCTGTAAGAGTAGGACGTTGCCAGGCTATCATTTCAAAATTTTTGGTTTGTGGATTTCTAATTTGTTTATTATTCCACAGTAGCTCAGTGGTAGAGCTATCGGCTGTTAACCGATCGGTCGTAGGTTCGAGTCCTACCTGTGGAGCCATGCTTCCATAGCTCAGTAGGTAGAGTGCTTCCATGGTAAGGAAGAGGTCACCGGTTCGAGCCCGGTTGGAAGCTCCAGTCGGCCCGTTGGTCAAGCGGTTAAGACACCGCCCTTTCACGGCGGTAACACGGGTTCGAATCCCGTACGGGTCACCAAGTTTTTTGAAGAAAATAACATTTCATATGGAGGATTAGCTCAGCTGGGAGAGCACCTGCCTTACAAGCAGGGGGTCGGCGGTTCGAACCCGTCATCCTCCACCATTTTTTTATTACCATTGTTTACAACGCCGGTTTAGCTCAATTGGTAGAGCAACTGACTTGTAATCAGTAGGTTGGGGGTTCAAGTCCTCTAGCCGGCACCATTTTTCATAAGAAATACTGTGATGTCCTTTTTTTATGTGGAGGGGTAGCGAAGTGGCTAAACGCGGCGGACTGTAAATCCGCTCCTTTGGGTTCGGCGGTTCGAATCCGTCCCCCTCCACCATCTTATTACTTTGTTTTACAGTGAGCCATTAGCTCAGTCACGAGCAAAGCTTCGTGGTTGAACGGCGAGTTGTCTCGACGGATACTCTCCTTGCTTTCTCTTTTAGAGGAAGAGACAGGGAACCGACGGACATAACAACTTGAGCCATTAGCTCAGTCGGTAGAGCATCTGACTTTTAATCAGAGGGTCGAAGGTTCGAGTCCTTCATGGCTCACCATTTTCTGAATAAAAGACAGAAAGCTTGGGCATAAAGAATAATAAGGTTAATATGCGGGTGTAGTTTAGTGGTAAAACAAGAGCCTTCCAAGCTCTGGTCGTGAGTTCGATTCTCATCACCCGCTCCATTTAAATTTATTTGGGGCCTTAGCTCAGCTGGGAGAGCGCCTGCCTTGCACGCAGGAGGTCAGCGGTTCGATCCCGCTAGGCTCCACCATACATAATAAACGTACAGTCTTTGGACAAAGGTCCAAAGGCTTTTTTTATTGCTTTTAATCCAGTCCCGCATTTCTCTTTTTCAGGGAAGCCTTCTGTTTTACTTAATAATTATCCATTCCACTCATGGAAAGCGCTTACTACCGGGTATATCTATGCAGATTTGTGTCCAGTTGAACCACCTGTATGGGACAGGCTAAAATTAATTGATAGAATAATGAAACGCAGCTCAGGGGAGGCCTACAAATGAAGAAGGACATTACACTTATCGGGGTACCAATGGATTTAGGGCAGACACGGCGGGGAGTGGATATGGGTCCAAGCGCCATTCGATATGCAGGCGTTGTGGAACGCCTCATGGATATTGACCATCAGGTTCACGACTTTGGAGATATTGGTATAGCCCGTCCGGGAACAATCGAGGAAACGATTGAAACGAACCTGAAGAACCTGGAAGAAGTGGCTTCTGCCAGTGAGAAGCTGGCACAGGCCGTTTCGGATGTTATTCAGGAGAACCGCTTTCCGCTTGTTTTGGGAGGAGACCACAGCATCGCGATCGGCTCTCTTGCAGGCATCTCCAGGCATTACGAGAACCTTGGGGTCATCTGGTATGACGCCCACGGAGACTTGAATACAGCAGATACCTCACCAAGCGGCAATATCCATGGTATGCCTCTCGCTGCAAGTCTTGGTATTGGCCATGAATCGCTGACGGGTATCGGGGGCTACGAACAGAAGGTTAAGCCAGAGAACATCGTCATCATCGGGGCACGTTCGCTGGATGAAGGAGAAAAGGCGCTGATCAAGGAGCGCGGGATTAAGGTATACACCATGCATGAGATTGACCGGATTGGCATGACGAAGGTGATGGAGGAAACGATTGAATACCTGTCCGGCAAAACAGATGGTGTTCATCTGAGTCTTGATCTGGACGGTCTTGATCCCCAGGATGCGCCGGGGGTGGGTACACCGGTTCTTGGCGGAATCAGTTACAGGGAGAGCCATTTGGCCATGGAAATGCTGGCTGAATCTCAAATCATTACATCCGCCGAATTTGTGGAGGTCAATCCCATTCTGGATGAACGGAATAAAACAGCAACAGTGGCGGTCGCTTTAATGGGTTCTCTTTTCGGGGAAAAACTTCTATAATACGCAAATTAAAAACAGCTTCTCTTTATCAAGAGTAGCTGTTTTTTACGTTCGCTTTTTGGAATTCATTTAAGAGGGCATCTATATGTTGGCTGATTTCTACGATTTCATCAGCGATTAATGGCATGAATTTAGACATTTCATTCATCTTTTTTCGAGATACTTCAATTTCTCTAAGCAGGATATTGCGGTCCATTAGTACACGCTCCTTATAGATAATCTTAATTTCCAGTATTCCCGCAAATATCCAATGTGAAACTTAATTTGTAAAAAATGTATAAAAATATTTTCGATAGTCTCACCGATTCATGCTAAAATTAAAAATGCTTTATTTTTTAAGAACTTGAAACTTTTTTAAATTCGATACGTAGAAAAATACGAACCATAACTGGTGGTGGACAATTGAAATGGACTCGTTAATAAACAGCCTGGTTACTCAGGTTAAATCGGGTAACCGGGAGGCTTTTGAAGGCCTGGTTGAGATCTACAAGGATAAGATCTACCGGCTGTGCTACAGAATGGTCGGTGACAGGCATGAAGCAGAAGACCTCGCACAGGAAGCTTTTGTACGGGCTTTTGTGAATATAGATAAATACAGCGGAAGCTACAAGTTTTCGACATGGCTGTACCGGATTGCCACAAATTTATGCATTGACCGGCTGAGAAAAAGAAAACCGGATTATTCCATGGATGCAGAAATTCCGGGGACGGAAGGTGCCACATTGTACAGCCAGGTAGCGGATGCTGATCCGCTGCCGGAAGATGAAGTGGAAGAAAAAGAAAAGCGTGACCAGCTGCAGCAGGAAATCATGAAGCTTCCTGAGAAATACAGAACAGCCATTTTGCTGAAGTACATTGAGGACATGTCCCTTGAAGAAATCAGTTCTGTTATGGATCTGCCCGTTCCTACTGTAAAAACAAGGATCCATCGGGGAAGAGAAGCGTTGAAAAAGGCATACAAAAAGGTTGCGAAATCGAGGTGAACATAATGTCATGTGTATCAGAAGAATACATGGATCTCGTTGATAAAGCCCTTGATGGGGAAATTACAGCCGAGGAACAGACAGAACTGAATCGTCATATGGAAAGCTGTGAGAGCTGCAGAGAGCATTATCATGCATTAAAGGAAATTATATATGAAATGAAAGAAGCTTCTCCTGTGGTGGCGCCCGCGCATTTTACGGAGAACGTGATGAAACGGCTGCCGGAAGCGAAGAAGCGCAGTATGCCCGCACAGTGGATCAGACGATACCCCGTCTTGACTGCTGCTGCTGTATTCTTAATTTTAATGTTTGGTTCGGTGATGGCCGGATGGAATACAGAAAATGATTTTGCGGTGCATTCAGCAGCCAAGAACATCAAAGTGAATTCTGCAGCCCACACAGTGACTGTACCAAAAGGCGAAACGGTTAAAGGTGACCTGGTGGTTGAAAATGGCAATATTAATGTCGAGGGCAAGGTCGAAGGCAATGTGGTGGTCATAAAAGGAGAAAAATACATGGCTTCTGCCGGGCAGATTACCGGAGACAGCCAGGAAATCCATGAGGTAGTAGAATGGGTTTGGTATAAACTAAAAACGTTCTTTACCGGACAGGAACAAAAATAGGTTTGCACATCGAATGAATATAGAGCAGTTGATAAGCCGCCTGTAAATGGCCGGCTTTTTCTTTTTTAGCAATGGCCTTGAACTTTTAAAGGAAAGGTATGGATGTGCTATAATAATGGATGTTGTATATTATCATCATTGTTGCACTACATTAACAGAAAGGGTAGTTCCCGAAGTGGAGTGATGTCATGTTACCTGTTGGAAGTTTTAGCTTAGGTAACTATATTAGCCAGATTGTTGATATTTTACTGGTTACCTATGTTTTTTATAAATTGATCATGCTGATCCGCGGAACCAAAGCGGTACAGCTGTTAAAAGGAATCGTCATAATTGTAGCCGTTTGGCTCGCCAGCAGCTTCTTTGAGCTCAGGACCATGAGCTGGCTGATGGATAAAGCCATTACATATGGACTGCTTGCGATTATCATAATTTTTCAGCCGGAACTGAGGCGCGCGCTCGAACAGCTTGGCCGCGGTAAACTGTTTTCAAGAACTGGCGGAGCTGAAGAAGAAGAAATAGAAAAATCCATTGCTGCTATTGTGAAGTCCACCAGTTATATGGCCAAGCGTCGTATCGGAGCCATCATGTCGTTCGAACGGGAGACGGGGCTGACGGATTATGTGGAAACGGGGATTCCCATCCATTCCAAGCTCACCTCCGAGCTTTTAACCAATATATTTGTACCCAATACTCCATTGCACGATGGAGCCGTTATTTTGCGGGCAAATGAAATTATTGCGGCAGGCTGTTATCTGCCTCTTACGGAAAGTCCTTTCGTGTCCAAGGAACTCGGTACACGACACAGGGCAGCCATTGGAGTCAGCGAAGTTACCGATGCGATAACCGTTGTTGTTTCAGAGGAAACCGGAGGAATTTCCATTACCAAGAACGGGGAAATTCACCGCAACCTGGATGAGGAATCATTAAAGAATTTATTAACGGCCGAGCTTATGGGGTCGGGCCGCTCCGCTTCCTCATCACGCTGGAATTGGAGGGGGAAGAAAAATGGACAAACTCCTTAGAAGCAATTGGTTCGTAAAGATCATCGCTTTTCTTCTGGCTCTCATGCTTTATACCGTGCTATCGATGGAAGACCAGCAGCAGACCAGCCGGAATGCACTGTTTACTTCGGTGTCCAAGAACACGCAGAGCGTCAACGGTGTTGAAATCGTTCCATATTTCGATGAAAACAAATATGTCCTTACTGACATGCCGCGATCGGTGGATGTCAAACTCACAGGCGAGTCCAACCTGCTGACCAAGGCGTTGAAGGTTGACCGCAGAATAGAAGTTTATATTGACCTCACCAAATTGGGGCCTGGCACCCATACAGTTCCCGTGAAATTAAAAAATGTACCAGATGAACTGGAAGCGGAGCCTTCTCCAAAGCAGGTGAAAGTAACTCTTCATCAAAAGCAAACCCGGCAGATACCGGTAAGCATCGATCTTAAAAACAAAACGAAACTGCCGGAAGGATATGAAACCGGCAGCGTGGATTTTTCACCAAAAACCGTATACGTGACCGGACCGGATGAATATATCAACAGGATTGAAAGCGTACGGGCAACGGTCGATGTTTCAAACGCAAAAGACAAAGTGGAAACAAGAGTGCCGCTAAGAGCGTATGACAGCCAGGGGAATCTACTGGATGTTCTGATTGATCCTAAATCAGTCAATGTAACAGTGCCGATCTCAAAGCCGGAAAAGACCGTTCCGCTGAGAATTAACCAAAAAGGAGATCTCCCGGAAGGCTTGACTCTTGCAGGGATTTCATTTGATCCAAAAGAAGTCACTCTCTCAGGACCATCTTCCACTCTTGATAACATTAATGAAATCAGCGGTGTAGACGTGGATTTATCGAAAATAAAGGAAGACTCAACGGTGGATGTGGATGTCCCGCTTCCGGACGGAGCCGAATCCGTCAGCCCAAAGCAAGTCAAAGTGAAGGTTGACGTTGAGAAGGATACAGGATCAAAGACCATAAAAAACGTTCCTATAGAAATCCGCGGAGAGAACAGTGAACAGCCTGCTTCCTTTGTATCACCTTCTGACGGAAAAATGGATGTTACCATATCCGGAAGCAAAAAGGCCATCGAAGGACTGGATGCTTCAGACATTACGTCCTATGTCGATGTCAATAATCTGGAACCAGGAGAGCACACCGTAACCATACACGCCTCCAATTCCAAAAACCTTAAGATGGAGACAGAGGTTTCCGAAGCGGCTATTTCAATTAAAGAACCTGCTTCCGAAACGAATGGTGCGGAAGAGCCGGAACAGGATAACGAAACGTCTCCCAAACCTGACGTAAACAGCACAACCAAAGAAGACGATGGGCAAAAAGAGAACCCAGCCGTGGCAAAATCAAAATCAGAGGAAAAATCGGATCCTAACGAATCACAGACTGAAGGAGAGAATTAAATCATGGGTAAATACTTTGGAACAGATGGGGTAAGAGGCGTTGCCAATACAGAACTTACGCCGGAACTAGCTTTTAAACTGGGGCGTTTTGGGGGATATGTTTTAACAAAAGAAACCCAAAAGCCAAAAGTTCTGATTGGCCGAGATACACGAATTTCCGGGCATATGCTTGAAGGAGCATTGGTTGCCGGCCTATTATCCACCGGAGCTGAAGTATTGCGTCTGGGCGTTGTCTCTACACCTTGCGTTGCCTATTTAACAAAGGCGCTTGGCGCGCAGGCAGGGGTTATGATCTCTGCTTCTCACAATCCGGTAGAAGACAACGGAATCAAATTTTTCGGATCAGACGGATTTAAGCTTCTTGATGAGCAGGAAGCTGAAATTGAGGCATTGCTGGATCAGGAGGCAGACGAGCTCCCACGTCCTTCAGGCGGCGATATCGGATCTGTCGGCGATTATTTTGAAGGCGGACAGAAGTACCTTCAGTATCTTAAACAGACGGTTGTGGGAGATTTCTCCGGAATGCATATTGCACTCGATTGCGCTCACGGAGCGACGTCTTCACTTGCGCCGCACTTGTTCGCGGACCTCGAAGCTGATATTTCCACGATGGGAACAAACCCGAATGGCTTGAACATTAATGACGGAGTGGGATCCACCCATCCGGAAAAACTGGCTGAACTCGTGAAAGAAAAAGGAGCAGACATGGGTCTTGCTTTTGATGGGGACGGCGACCGCCTGATTGCGATTGATGAGAACGGCGATATTGTAGACGGCGACCAGATCATGTTTATTTGCGCCACATACCTGAAAGAACAAGGCGAACTTAAAAACGACACGATCGTTTCTACAGTTATGAGCAACCTTGGCTTCTACAAAGGACTGGAAGAAAAAGAGGTAAAATCGGTTCAAACAGCGGTTGGTGACCGATATGTAATGGAAGAAATGAGAAAGAGCGGCTATAATCTCGGAGGAGAACAGTCAGGACATATCATTTTCCTTGACCATACAACAACTGGTGACGGCATGCTTTCCGCGATTCAGCTTGCGAGCATCGTGAAGCAAACCAAACGTCCATTGTCCGAGCTTGCCAATGAAATGAAAAAGTTCCCTCAGCTTTTGATCAATGTGAAAGTGGCAGATAAAACAAAACTGCAGGGCAATGAGACCGTGAAGGCTGCCATCGATAAGGTAGAGGATGAGATGAACGGAAACGGCCGTGTGCTTGTGCGCCCGTCCGGAACAGAACCTCTCGTACGCGTTATGGTTGAGGCACCGACAGAAGAACAGTGCAAAACCTACGCTGAGGAAATTGTTGAAGTCGTGAAGACTGAGCTTGTTTAATAAAAGGCACCCTCATTCGACCAAATAGATACGAAAAGTATGCATAAGCGCATCACCGACCGATTCGCTTATGCATATTTTATTAAATATTTATTAAGCTGCCTGGCAACCAATTGACGCTTGGTCAAAAACAGGCTATCATAAAGTTTATCTTGACTCAGAAACGGGAAGGAGAACAGAGTGGTAAATTAAATACAAAGCGCCTGAACTATTTTCGGACGAAAAGAAAATAGTTGACGAGGAAGAGGTTCATCGATCATTCGGCGGATGCCTCTCGGAATCAGTCACTTTCGTTAGCTTTTATCTAAAACAGGCAAGGCGACTTCCTGTACAAAAATAAAAGCAGTGGCTAATTACCATAAAAATAAACATAGGTGGGGCTGTGAGCCCCGCTCGCAGTCCCCCTGTATGGCGGATACAGCATCAGATAAAGAGCTGTTTCTGACCAAAGGGAGGATAATTTAAATGTGCGGAATTGTAGGTTATGTAGGTAATAAGGATGCGAAGGAAATCTTGCTTAAAGGACTTGAAAAGCTGGAGTATCGCGGTTATGACTCTGCAGGAATTGCAGTGGTCGATCAGGACGGCGTGCAGGTTTTCAAGGAAAAAGGAAGAATTGCTGTGTTGCGCGAGATCGTTGACCAAAACGTTGAATCCACTATGGGTATCGGACATACCCGCTGGGCAACCCACGGAGCGCCAAGCAAAGTGAACTCTCATCCACACCAAAGTTCTGCAGAACGTTTTACACTTGTTCATAACGGTGTAATCGAGAACTACGGGAAAGTTAAACGAGAATACTTACAGGATGTAACATTCGTAAGTGATACAGATACAGAGGTTGTTGTGCAGCTCATCGAGAAATTCGTGAACGAAGGCGAAAGCGTGGAAGAAGCTTTCCGTCATGCACTTTCTGTTATCAAAGGTTCTTACGCAATTGCATTGGTGGATAACCAAGATCCAGAAACCATCTATGTTGGAAAAAATAAAAGCCCGCTTTTAGTTGGTGTTGGTGAAGGCTTTAACGTTGTAGCAAGTGACGCTATGGCGATGATTTCCCAAACAGACAAATACGTGGAGCTTATGGACGAAGAAATCGTCATCGTGACGCGTGATTCATATACCATCAAAACACTCGACGGGCAGGAAGTCTCCCGTGAGCCTTACACTGCCGAGCTTGATGCAAGTGACATTGAAAAGGGAACTTACCCTCACTATATGCTCAAAGAAATCGATGAGCAGCCATTCGTTATGCGTAACATCATCAAGCACTACCAGAACGAAGACGGCAACCTGAAGCTTGACGATGATATTCGCGAGGCGATGAAAGAAACAGACCGTATTTACATCGTGGCTTGCGGTACCAGCTATAACGCCGGTCTTGTTGGTAAGCAATTGATCGAAAACATCGCAAAAGTACCGGTTGAAGTACACATTGCGAGTGAATTTGTCTACAACATGCCGCTTCTTTCCGAGAAGCCGCTGTTCATCTTCATTTCCCAATCCGGGGAAACAGCTGACAGCCGTGCGGTGCTTGTAGCGATCAAGAAGCTTGGACACAAGGCACTTACCATTACAAACGTTCCGGGATCTACGCTTTCAAGGGAAGCAAACTACACGCTAAATCTCTATGCAGGTCCTGAAATTGCAGTAGCTTCCACAAAAGCATATACTGCCCAAATCGCTGTTCTTGCGATCCTTGCCGTTGATGCAGCCCGTGCACAGGGAATTGAACTTGATTTCAATCCGCTTCAAGAGCTTGCGATCGTAGCGAATGCGATTGAATCATTAACCGACCAAAAAGAAACCATGGAGCGTGTCGCTCAGGAATACCTTTCCGAAACACGCAATGCCTTCTTCATCGGCCGTGCGGTTGACTACTTTGTCTGCCTTGAAGGCTCACTGAAGCTGAAAGAGATCTCTTATATCCAGGCTGAAGGATTTGCCGGAGGAGAACTTAAGCACGGTACAATCGCATTGATCGAAGACGGCACACCGGTTATCGCACTTTCCACTCAGGAACACGTGGACCTAAGCATCCGCGGTAACGTGAAGGAAGTTGCAGCACGCGGAGCGAACACATGCGTGATCAGTACTGAAGTTACGAAGGATGAAGGAGACCGTATTGTACTTCCAGAAGTACATGAATACCTCACTCCGCTCGTATCCGTTGTACCGCTTCAATTGATCGCATACTATGCCGCTCTTCACCGTGATTGTGACGTGGATAAGCCGCGTAACCTTGCGAAAAGTGTAACGGTTGAATAAATAAAATAAATTTTAAAAGGAGGCTCCATTCTCTATAGAATGGAGCCTTTTTGTTATGAAAGCAGAGTGGAAAGAACGGCGGAAAGACAGACTCATTCAGATTTCATTCGTTTGGAGACATCTTTGTACCAGTCGGGCTGTACAATATTGATTTGCTGCTGGCTCTTTGAATTTACGTCGAACTTTTTTAGCCGTACCCCACAAAGCTTACTGTTAAAATCTGTATAGAAATAGTAAGTTAAATTGGTATGATCACGGATCACAGTCCACAAGGTCCAATCGTAAAAATCACTATTTTCTCCATATGCTGTTCCGGCTGGTACAGAGAGTGTTTGTATGATTTGACGCGCAACTCCAATACTCTGTTGAGTATCTTTAGGCTGAAACGCGGTTCTCTGAAGAAAAGCAGCACGGACGAATCTGGATTGTGGCGTTGGATCGCCGGGAATACCGAGCTGGCCACTTCCGCCAAGTCCTACCCCACAGAGTTTAACCGTATCTTCAAGGCTCAGGTTTTCATATAACTTAAGATTCAAAAGGTGCCAGTCATACGGCGGGTCATTGGTCAGGACTCCCAACTTGGTCGTATAGGTTTTCATCTTTCCATTAACGAATTCAACAATTAAATGATTTCCGGATATATCACTAATAATGAAGTGTTGCGCTAATAAAGGATCATTAAAAGGATTAATGATGGTCAGTTTAGACAGCGCAGTTTTTGCTTCTTGGATAGTTTTGAAGTTTCCCAGCACATAAGACACAACATTATAGGTGTTCAATATGTGAGAACTAGATTTGCGTTCTGGATACTCACTGCAAAACAGTGATAGGCCGCAAGCTGAAAGCCCTGCTTCATTCAATCCGTCGTATATGGTTCTTTTTTCAGGATGCACCGCACCTATAAATGCCAAAGAATTTTTCCAATGTATTTCTTCTTCAGACAGCTTGAATTCAGGAAATGACTGTCCGCGCGGAAAAAAGGTAATCGCAGTTGGAAGTTCAATAGCCCAGTCCATGGTCCGAGCAGAAACCAGAGGATCATTCTTAAATTTACGTGGAATGACTATGTTAGTACACATCTGTATCACTCCTATTTATTATTCAATAACAGAGTATTATGAAAGAAGTTTAACAATGATGCTAGATTTCTTTTGCATAAAGGTCATTACGAGAGAGTTTTTCTGTGAGAAGCTAAAAATTTTAATAGAAATATTCAGGCAGTCATTTTTGTCCTAAAGTTTTAACTTTAAGAGTTGTTGCCACAAATAAGGGTATTAAAGAAATGACAACAAGTATGGTGACAAAATCCCGTTTTCTTTCCGTTGAAGAAAGACTGTAACCGCTTTACAATTAATACATAAGTCCTATTTACTAATTGATAAAAGCGATACTTGAAGGGAGTTTTCGATAGATATGGCTAATTCTGAACAGAAAAAGTCAGGCGCCAAAGTGAAAATTCAGCGCTTTGGGAGCCATTTGAGCGGTATGATCATGCCGAACATCGGGGCGTTCATCGCCTGGGGTATCATCACCGCGTTATTTATTCCAACCGGATGGATTCCGAATGAAGACCTGGCGAAGCTGGTCACACCGATGATCACCTACCTGCTTCCGCTTCTGATCGGTTTTTCCGGCGGACGCATTGTCTATGATTTGCGCGGTGGTGTGGTCGGTGCAACGGCAACCATGGGGGTTATCGTTGGTGCTGACATTCCTATGCTTTTGGGAGCCATGATTATGGGTCCTCTTGGCGGGTGGGCGATCAAGAAGTTTGATAAAATGATCGACGGCAAGGTCCGATCCGGCTTTGAGATGCTCGTCAATAACTTTTCAGCCGGTATCATTGCCGGTATTCTTACCCTGATCGCCTACAAAGGCATCGGACCTGTCGTAGTAACACTGAACAAAACACTGGCAGCGGGCGTTCAGGCGATCGTTGACGCTCACCTGCTGCCGCTGGCCAGTATTTTTATTGAACCAGCCAAAGTTTTGTTCCTGAACAACGCGATCAACCACGGTATATTGAGCCCGCTCGGTATTGAGCAGGCAGCCAAAGCCGGAAAATCCATTCTCTTCTTGCTGGAATCCAACCCCGGACCTGGGTTTGGTGTCCTTCTTGCTTACATTCTTTTTGGAAGAGGAATGGCGAAACAATCTGCACCGGGAGCAGCCATCATTCACTTCCTGGGCGGTATTCACGAGATTTACTTCCCGTACATTTTAATGAAGCCAATGCTTCTCTTGTCAGTTATTGCCGGGGGTGCATCAGGCGTATTCACTTTCTTGCTCTTTGACGCAGGTCTTGTGGCTGCTCCATCACCAGGCAGCATTTTCGCACTGATTGCCATGACACCGAGAGGACATTATCTTGGCGTACTCGCAGGGGTGCTTGTCGCCACAGCGGTTTCCTTCTTGATTTCATCCATTATCCTGAAATCATCCAAGAAAACAGACGACGATGATGATGAATTGACCAAAGCAACAGAAAAAACTTCTGCACTTAAAGGGAAAGAAAGCCGTGCATCATCTTTGATCAACAAGCCTGAAGCCAAAAAAGAAGAGCCGGCAGCTGTGAAAACCCGCAGTGATGTAAACAAAATTATTTTTGCATGTGATGCAGGAATGGGCTCCAGTGCGATGGGTGCTTCCATTCTGAAAAATAAAGTTCAAAAAGCGGGACTGGTTATTGCGGTATCCAACACGTCCATCAGCAACCTTCCGTCCGATGCGGATATCGTTATTACGCATAAGGATTTGACTGACCGTGCAAAAGCGAAGCTTCCGGGCGCTGAGCATATTTCAGTAGAAAACTTCCTGAACAGCCCGAAATATGATCAGCTGATGAATGAGCTGAAAGAGGGCCAGGGTGCTGCCCCAGCTACACAAGCTGAAGTGACGTCAGAACCAGCCGCACAGCCAGCGGAAGATAATGAGTATGCCGATGTTTCCAAAATAATTTTCGCTTGTGATGCAGGAATGGGCTCGAGTGCGATGGGTGCGTCCATCCTGAAAAACAAAGTGAAGAAAGCCGGTCTGGATGTTGCCGTGTCCAACACGTCCATTTCCAACCTGCCGGATGATGCCGATGTGGTCATCACGCACAAGGATTTGACCGATCGTGCCAAAGCGAAGCTACCGGGTGCAAAACACATCTCAGTAGAAAACTTCTTAAACTCACCAAGATATGATGAGCTGATGAGTAAATTGGAATCAGCCAAAAAATAAGCGAAGGGAAGCCGGACACTGAGTCCGGCTTTTTCGCTTAGTATTTAAATGTTGGCAACAACCCAAATGACGAAAATGCTTTTTCATTTCGTTGTTTCAAGGGTTCTCGAGGGTATAGAATAAATATGGGGTATACAACTTAAAAGTTGTCATCAAGCTAAGAAAAGATTTACCAAACCTGCACCTGCTTATAGGAGTGAGGACATGTACATTTCGGCAAGAGAACGGCTGATATTCGAGATCTTGTTATCCAAAAAAGAAGAGATGACAGTCAAAGATCTTGCGGATGCCATTGATGTCAGTACCCGTACCATTCACCGTGATTTAAAAGAACTGGAAAATACGCTGAAAAGCTATAACTTAGAACTTCTTAAAAAGTCCGGCGTCGGCATCCAGATAGTCGGGTCCGAGGAAAATATGGAAGAGCTGAGGATGGCGCTCTTTCAACTGTCGTATAACGAATACACGCCGGATGAGCGGCAGACCATTATTCTTTGCACACTGCTTGAAGCAAAGGAACCGGTGAAGCTCGTATCCCTGGCGCACGACCTGAATGTCACCATTGCCACCATCAGCAATGATTTGACGAAACTCGAAGGCCGGCTGAACGAGTTTCACCTGACTCTTGTGAGAAAACGGGGATACGGAGTGGAAATCACTGGAGACGAGAGCGCAAAACGGAGGGCGATGAGCCAAATCATTGCTCAGAACCTGAACGAAACCGACTTTTTGTCTCTTGTGAAGGAGAATATCCAGAAGCGTTCCCTGCAAACGACCGATTCGATTTCCGAACGGCTGCTTGGCCTGGTGGAAAAGAGCCGGCTCATTACGGTGGAGCATGCCATCGAGGAAGTGAACGAAGAGCTTCCTTATCCAATTGCCGACAGTGCCTATATCGGGCTTGTTGTTCACTTGTCCCTGGCGATCGAGCGGATTCTGCAGGGCGAAAACATCAATATGGATGATGCGTTTCTCGAGAGGCTGAAGCTTGCGCCGGAATATAAAGCCGCAGAGAAGATCATCAACAAGCTGAAGAAGGTATTTGATACCGACATTCCGGAAGCGGAAATCGGCTACATTACAATGCATTTGCAGGGGGCCAAGCTTCGGCGGGACAAAGAGTACCTGCTGGAGGAGTCCAGCTTTCAGACAGCGGTTAAAGCCAAGAGCCTGATTACGTATATCGCTGACCAAACAGGCACCGACCTGCTGCAGAACACATCGCTTTTTCAGGGGCTGGTTACCCATTTAAAGCCGGCCCTCTACCGCATTAAGCAGGAGATGGGCATTACCAACCCGCTTTTGCCAAAAATCAAAAGTGATTATAAAGATCTTTTTGAATTGGTGAAGGAAGGGACAGCGGTCATCTTTCCCGATCTGGACGTTCCGGATGAGGAAATCGCGTATCTGGTCATGCACTTTGGATCCGCGCTGATGAACGGACGCGAGTCCAATGATCTGAAGGCGCTCGTCATATGCTCCACTGGCATTGGAACGTCCAAAATGCTGGCTACCGTGCTCAAGCGGGAAATTCCGGAGATCAGTGAGCTGAAAAATGCCTCGATTTTTGAAATGAATCATATGGACACCACTTCCTATGATCTTGTCATCTCAACGGTAGAGTTGCCGGATTACCATCTGCCGCATATTGTGGTCAGCCCGATTCCCGATGAGGAAGAGCTGAAGAAGGTCAGACAATGGATTGCCGAAATGAAAAACATACGGCAAAGAGCGGAACGTGTTCCCGCTAAAGCCGTGAAAAAGGAACGGGATCCGCTGCAGGTCTTGGCACAAATGGAAAACATCAAGCATTATACCGATGCCGTTACCGATGTGCTTCGCGGGTTTCAACTCTTTCAAGCGGGGAGCGGACAAGGTGTGGAAGATGTGTTGCGGGAAGCATGCGGTACATTGGAGGCTCAAGATGCTTTGCGGGACAGCGAAGGCGTCTTTCATGCGCTGATCGAGCGGGAAAAGTTAGGCGGATTGGGTATTCCCAATACTTCACTTGCACTTTTTCATGCGCGCAGCCCATATATCGCAAAGCCGTCCTTCACGATTTATGAGCTGCAACCTGCAGTGACGGTTACTGCGATGGACCAGTCGGCCATTGAAATTGGCCGCATTTTACTGCTGCTTGCTCCAGAGGCGTTTACCAGCCAGGGGTTGGAGGTACTGAGTACTATCAGCTCTCTTATTATTGAAGATCAGGAGAGCATTACGCGGTTTGAAACAAAGGAAGAACAACAGATAATGTCTTATCTTACAGAAAAGCTTCACCAGTTTTATGACGAAAAACTACAAGATATAAGGAGAGGTTAACATGTCAACCATTCTAAACGAACAAAACATTGTACTGAAAGCAGACGTAGCCAACAAAGAGGAAGCCATTCGCCTGACAGGCCAATTGCTCGTGGAAAACGGCTATGTTGAACCGGACTATGTTGAAAAAATGCTTGAGCGCGAGGAATTGACCTCTACGTACATGGGGAACTATGTAGCCATTCCTCATGGAACAGAAGATGCCAAAAAATCCGTAAAAGAATCAGGAATTGTGATCATCCAAGTGCCTGAGGGTGTAGAATTTGCACCAGG
This sequence comes from Fictibacillus fluitans, assembly GCF_030418125.1. Lineage (GTDB taxonomy): Bacteria > Bacillota > Bacilli > Bacillales > Fictibacillaceae > Fictibacillus_C > Fictibacillus_C fluitans. The sequence continues at coordinate 15,837 of NZ_JAUHTR010000020.1, forward strand.
AAGCGAAGTTAAGCTGTTGATTGGAATTGCCGGAAAAGGCGATGAGCACCTTGAGCTTCTTTCTAAAATTGCGATTGTCTGCTCCGCGGAAGAAAACGTTATGGGAATCGTGAACGCTTCTTCCAAGGAAGATGTTATGGCATTCTTTGAGGATGTTGAGTAAGATGCTTGCAGTACATTTCGGAGCAGGCAACATCGGCAGAGGATTTATTGGCAACTTATTGTACCAGTCTGGCTATGAAACAGTTTTCGTGGACGTGAACGAGGAACTCGTCTCTCTTTTAAATGAAAGAAAGCAATATACCGTGGTTCTTGCAGATGAAAGCCAGCAGGAGCAAATCATCAAAAATGTAAGTGCGGTAAACAGCAGTACCGATGCTGAAAAAGCGGTGGAAATGGTGGCTAAAGCTGATCTTGTCACAGCGGCAGTCGGACCGAACATTCTGCCCTTTATTGCCGGGACGATCGCAGAAGGATTGAAAAAGCGCACAGCGGCAAGTGACGCTCCGCTGAATATCATTGCCTGTGAAAACATGATCGGCGGAAGCACCCTTTTAAAGGAAAAGGTATTTGAAAAACTGAATGAAGAAGAAAAACAGCAGTTTGAAACCCGTTTTGGATTTCCGGACGCAGCGGTCGACCGCATCGTTCCCAACCAATCCAACGAAGACAAACTAATGGTTAAGGTTGAGCCTTTCTATGAATGGGCAGTGGACCAAACCAAAATCGTGGGTACAAAACCCGATGTGGAAGGCATTACGTATGTGGATGACCTGAAGCCGTATATTGAACGCAAATTGTTCACCGTGAATACCGGCCATGCAGCAGCTGCCTATCTCGGTTATTACGGCGGTGTACCAACGATCGACCAGGCCATGAAGAACCCCGAAATCAAAGAAGTGATCGAGGGTGCAGTGAAGGAAACCGGAAACATGCTCATCAGCAAATACGGCTTCGAGCGTGAGGCGCATGAAGCGTATGCGGCCAAGATTGTAAACAGGTTCACAAATCCGTATATCTCGGATGAAGTGACCCGTGTGGGACGTTCCCCGATCCGCAAGCTTGGACCGAACGACCGCCTTGTCAGCCCGGCGAAACAGTATCATGAATTAACAGGCGACATGCCCGCTTCTTTAATCAAAGTGATTGCAGCGGCTCTCCTATATGATTACAAAGAAGACCCGGAGGCTGTAAACGTTCAGGAGACCATTGCGTCAAATGGCCTGGAGCAGGCGATTGAGCAGTTCACGGAAATCCCGGCAGCGTCTGAGCTGTCCAAGGCGATTGTCAGCCAATATGAGAATATGAAAAAATAAATAAAAGCAGGAAGGCGCTTGAACAGCCTTCCTGCTTTTTTTGTTAGAAAACCCGGCCGGTGCTGATGACCGTCTGGCCGCCGGTCTCTTTCAGGATGCGGTTTAAGTCGGTAAGAATCGCACCTACATCCCGCAGTATGGTCAGCGATTCATACCGTTTCAGAATCACCAGGCAGTTGGATTGGATTTTCTGTGCTTCTTTCAAGCTGGAAATTAGAATCATTAAATTTTCCGCCGATGGATTAATGACGGTTTCTCCATAATGGGCGACACAGACCGCTGTTTGTTCGATGGCCCGGTTTAACTCTTGAATTTCTTCAGAGTCGTTGTCTGTATCAATAATGGATGACAAGTCCCGTATACCGCGCGCAATCCCGCGGATTTGCAGGGTAATGTGGTTAAGGTGCTTCATTCCTGTTTCAAGATGGGTGAGCCGGATCCTTCTTTTCGTAAAAAATGGGGTAAAGCGAAGATTTTCTCTGGCGAGCACGACCGCATCGATTCCTTTCTCGTTCCGTTCTGTCAGTTCTTTGACTTCCTGCTGAATCTCCCGGCGGTGAGACAGATTCCTGTCCCACAGTACGACCAGATCCTTTAATGTCTTGGCAGCCTGATTGGAAAGCTTCAGAAGCAGCTCTTCGGCTGCCGGAATGGCATTCGGAGGAACAAGCAGGGCATTGGTCAGAACGGCGATGGCAGAACCAATGATCGTTTCAATAATGCGGCTGAACGCATACCCCTGTCCAAATGCGAGAACGAGGATCGAGCTTACACACACCTGAGAGGTTACCCCTGCAGGCATCTTGAAGGCTGTTGTTACGGCCATGCTGATCAGGACAACAAGCATAATGGACCCCGCATTTAGTTTAAGAAAATAGCCGATCAGCATACTGATCACAACGCCGCCTATGACACCGGTCACCCGGTAAAACCCTTTTTGCAGGGAGCCGGCGATGGTAACCTGCATGGTCAGAACAGCGGCCAGCGGGGCAAAAAATGGATAATCATTTTGGGAGAGGTGAGTCGATACGGTCCAGGAAAGCGCGGCTGCGATCGCTGTTTTTAATACCTGAAGAGTAAGCCCCAGGCGAAGTAATACTTCCAGTCCTTTTTTCAATGGCGTTTTCCTTTCTATACAAAGTTTCTATTACAGGTCTTTTTCCACAAGGAAAGATGATGAAACCTGCAAAAACGTTCTTTTCTATACTCAGTATTTCCTTACATGCAGGTATTTTAACAGATTTAGGCTGTGTAGGGGAGCCCGGTGGCGGGTAAATGTTCCATTATGGCCGGTAACTAGAAATATGTTTCGTATCACGTCTCAAAAGGGTAAGTATAATCACTCCCCATTTGATTTTGCTTCTAAAAAGCAGGAAGCAAAAATACATTGGATGAAAGACGAAATGTATTTAACAAAAGATTTTGACTACTTGGGCAGCAGGCGTTATAATAAGTCAAAAGGAAGTGAGTATAAATGAATATGCTAAAAAAGATTGTTATTCGAGGGATCGGATCTAATCTTCTTGTGCTGTTTGCCATTTTGCTTCTGCCGGTGTTCCTGTTGACGGATAATGTCAACGTCTTTCAAGAACTGGTTGATTACATTTTCAAGCCTGATTAATCGATAAACACCACTCATGCGTGGTGTTTTTTATGTGGGGAAAGTTAAAGTGAGGAGAGGACATCTATGGGAAAAATCATAATGCTCGTGGCCGTTTTACTTGCCGGTATGGGACAAGGCATGCAGGCAGCTGTAAATGGAACGCTGGGAAAGAGAATCGGCTCAATTGAAGGGGCATTCGTTTCCTTTTTTACCGGAACAATCATGCTTTTGGTGATTATGCTGATCTGGGGAAACGGGAGCTTGAGCACCGTTTGGCAGGTGCCGAAATGGAACCTGATCGGAGGCATACTTGGGGCAGTCTATGTGTTTATCGTTATTCTGGCGGTACCGAAAATTGGCGTAACGAGCGCCATTACTGCTGTTATTATCGGCCAGCTTATCATGAGCGTGACCATCGATCACAATGGCTGGTTTGGCAATGAGGCCATTCATCTTACATATAAAAAGGTGATCGGGCTGGTGCTGTTGTTGGCCGGTTTGTATTTTGTGTTTTCGGACAAGCATTAAGCATGTTTTTTCTTGAATTACAAGCATTGTTTAAAAGAAGGGCCTGTGATAATTTTAAAAAGAGATGTGCTTCAGAGCCAGGGGAGGCGCCTGAAGGACAGGGGTTATCTGCTTGATGATGAAAGCGTTATCAGGGAGATAGAAAGAGGGGGAGAGAGACAATGGAATACGGAGTGATGATCTCCATCGCCATTTATATGGCGGGGATGCTTTTAATCGGTTATTTTGCCTATCGCCGGACAGCTAATCTATCGGATTATATGCTCGGAGGCAGGGATTTGGGACCGGCTGTTACCGCGCTAAGTGCCGGGGCATCGGATATGAGCGGCTGGCTGTTAATGGGTCTTCCCGGGGCGATGTATGTATCGGGATTAAGCGCAGGATGGATTGTTGTGGGATTAACGGCAGGGGCTTATTTAAACTGGCTTTTTGTTGCTCCGCGGCTGCGGACCTATACAGAAATTGCGAACAATTCCATTACGATTCCGGATTATTTTGAGAACCGGTTTAAGGATACTTCACGTATTTTGCGCATAACATCTGGAATTGTTATTTTAATCTTTTTTACGTTTTATGCGTCATCAGGTATGGTTGCCGGCGGGGAACTCTTTAAATCAGCGTTCGGACTTGATTACATGACGGGGATCTGGCTGACTGTCAGCGTTGTGGTGCTGTACACGCTGTTTGGCGGGTTTCTCGCCGTCAGCTGGACCGATTTTGTTCAAGGCACCATCATGTTTATTGCGTTGATTCTTGTTCCGGTTGTAACGATTTTCAACCTTGGCGGAACAGGAGAGACGTTCTCTGAGATTCGTTCCATTAATCCAGAATTGCTTGATGCCTTTAAAGGAACAAGTTTCATCGGCATTATTTCTCTTTTGGCCTGGGGGCTCGGATATTTCGGGCAGCCGCATATTATTGTCCGGTTTATGGCCATTAACTCCGTGAAACAAATGAAAAGCGCCCGCAGAATCGGCATGGGGTGGATGATTTTTTCCATTGTCGGCGCCATGTTTACCGGACTTGTTGGAATCGCGTATTTCCATCTTAACGGCGGAACGCTTGAGAAGTCGGAAACGGTATTCATCGTACTGTCGGATGTGCTGTTTCATCCACTAATCACCGGGTTCCTGCTGGCCGCCATTTTGGCCGCGGTCATGAGTACGATTTCCTCTCAGCTGCTTGTAACATCGAGCGCGGTAACCGAGGACTTTTACAAAGCCTTTTTCAGAAGGTCCGCTACGGATAAAGAACTTGTCCTGGTCGGCCGGCTGTCGGTATTGCTCATTTCTTTGATTGCGCTCGTTCTGGCTTTGCATCCGAACAAAACGATTCTGAATCTTGTCGGCTACGCATGGGCTGGGTTTGGAGCGGCGTTCGGCCCGGTTGTTCTTCTCAGCCTCTATTGGAAGCGCATGACGAAATGGGGAGCGTTCTTTGGAATGATCTCGGGTACCCTGACCGTTATTATCTGGGAACAAATTAAAGCGTTAGAAGCCGTCTACGAAATTATTCCGGGCTTCATCGTCTGCGGAATCGTCATTATCGCAGTCAGCCTTCTGACAGCCAAGCCATCAGCTGACATCGAAAAAGAATTTAAAGAAGCACAACAGATAGCATAGGGAAACCATGCGAAGCCGTCCTTTAAAAGGGCGGTTTTTTTTTGTGGGCTTTTGCATTAGCTCCGCTGTTCTTGGTGGTAATTGATTTGCGTTTCAGGATGCTCGCTTTCCGTGGGGCGGGCGCTGAGCCCCATCGGCGCAAGCGCCTCATTGGGTCTCACCTGTCCCGCTAGTCCCACAGGAGTCTCGCACCTTACACTACAATCAATTTATCAAGGAAGCCACTAAAAAATTCCGCTGGCTTTTTACACTGTCACCAAATTGCCATACTGTTCTCGTCTTGAACAGTTCAACTCTTGAACTAGTTATGGTCTAATAGAAAACAGAGGTGAATAGAATGGATGTTGGAAAATGGAAAAGCATTTTCGGCCGGTATGAAGCGGCTTCTTTTACAGTGAATAAGCGGTTTGGTTCGATGATCAAGGAACAGCTTCAGGATGTGCTGACCGTCGAGCAGCAAATGACACTGAGCTATATTAAGCGGTTTGGGTCCTGTACGACCACAGAGCTCGCAGAGGCTTTTTGTGTGCAGAAAAGTGCAATCACGGCCATTGTCACAAGGCTGGCGGAAAAGGGGTACATCCACCGGATCAGAGATGAAAAGGACCGGAGAATCGTTTATTTAAAATTGACGGAGGAAGGATTGAAGGTTTTTCAGTGGGGAGAGGAAAAAGTTTTTGAAGTGGTTTCTCCATATTTGAAAACGTTCAGTGAGGAAGAGATAGAAACCTTCTTAACGCTGTATGAAAAACTGGCGTCACAGGTGAATGAGGAATAGGAGAGGGGAAACAGAATGAAAGCTGTGCTTAAAGCAAAGTGGCTGATTGCCGTCGTGTGGATTGCCCTGGTGGCGGCACTGGTGCTGCTGGCGCCTAATATGGCGGATCTGGTGCGCGAAAAAGGACAGATCAACGTGCCGGACGGATATTCATCCAGCTACGCCCAAAAGCTTCTGGATGATGTGGATAAAAAAGAGAAAAAAGCGGATGAATCACAGGTGGCGCTTGTGTTCCACCGAGATCAAAAGATGAGCAGTAATGATCTGAAAGAAATAAAAAGCGCCTTGCAAGAATTGAAACAGGATAAAGAAAACGCTGGGATTACAGAGGTTCTTACCCATTTTGATAATAAAGAACTGAAGGATCAGCTGGCGTCCAAGGACGGAAAGACCGTGCTTTCCCTTGTGACGGTCAATACCTCGAACAAGGAAGCATCTGAGATTTCCGATTCCCTTTACAGCGAGCTAAAGAATGTTAATGTTCCTCACTACTATACGAGCAGCTGGATGATCGATGAAGATGTGGTCGCGAGCTCACAGGAAGGGTTAAAGAAAACGGAATACATAACTGTCGTCTTCATTCTCGCGGTTCTGTTTGTCGTTTTCCGTTCCCTGGTGGCACCGCTTATTCCGCTCGTAACGGTCGGAATCTCATATATTGCGGCACAGTCGATTGTAGCGTTTTTGGTGGACCGCTGGAATTTTCCGCTGTCCACGTTCACGCAAATTTTCCTTGTGGCGGTTCTTTTCGGAATCGGGACCGATTATTGCATCCTTCTGCTCAGCCGCTTTAAGGAAGAGATGGGCAGGAATGAAAGCTTGCCGGATGCGATTCTGGCTACGTATAAAACGGCGGGCAGAACCGTGTTTTTCAGCGGCCTTGCCGTTATGATCGGATTTGCAGCGATTGGTTTTTCGACGTTCAAACTCTATCAGTCTGCTTCGGCTGTAGCGATCGGGGTAGCCGTGCTTCTGCTTGCTCTATTAACACTCGTCCCGTTTTTTATGCTGGTTCTCGGGAGCAAACTGTTCTGGCCATCGAAAGCGGCCATGGAGCACAAGCAAAGTAAACTTTGGGGAGCAGCAGGGTCATTTTCTTTTAAACGCCCGCTCGTGACCCTTATTATTGTCGCTGCCATCGTTACTCCTTTTCTGGCAACCTATGACGGCGAACTTTCATTCAATTCACTGGATGAAATCGGAGATAAGTATAATTCCGTTAAAGCCTTTAACGTAATTTCGGAAAGCTTTGGTCCTGGAGAATCTCTTCCCGCCAAAATCGTACTGAAAAATGACGAACCGATGGACAGCTCGGAATACATGGCAACAATCGAAAAGATCAGCCGGGAAGTCGGACAGGTGAATGGTGTTGACCGTGTGCGGAGCGCCACCCGTCCGGTGGGTGATCAATTAAAAGAACTGCAGGTTACCAAGCAGGCAGAGTCACTCGATGACGGATTGTCCAAAGGGAATGACGGGTTGAAAAAAATAAGCGGCGGGCTTTCCAAAGCAAGCTCACAGCTCAGTGATTCCCAGCCGAAAATGAAACAAACGACCGATGGGATCGGAGAGCTTGTCAATGGCACTAACAAGCTGAAATCGGGAATCGGTGATTTGTCCGGTGCACTTTCCCAAATTGAAACCGGAATGCGCGATGGTTCCCAGGGTGCAGGAGATTTGAAAGCCGGAGTAGAAAAGGCGAAATCAAGTGCGGATCTGCTGGCCAACAGCAGCCAGGAGCTGCTTTCAGGTTATGAGGCCATGGAAAATGGGCTTGGGGAGCTGCAAGGCGGATATGCACAAGTGGGGCAGCAGCTCAAGACAACAGCAAACGGGCTCTCCCAGCTGCAAGGAAGCTTTGCGCACCTTGAATCCAAATACGGCAGTGAAGATCCAGCTCAGGATATTAAACAGGATCCGCAGTATCAGGCGCTTAAAGGCACTGTCACCCAATTGCAGGGCGGGCTCGGCAAGATGGCCGGCGGGCTGCAGCAGTTGAACGGAAACCTGAATACCGTTAAGGCCAATATGAGTAAGGCCAATGCGGGGCTGTCCAAAGTGGCATCCGGTCAAAAGCAGCTGGCTGACGGTCTGGGTTCTATTTCAGCCGGACTCGGTGAACTTGAATCAGGAATCAATAGAGCAGCGGACGGCCAGCAGCAGGTGATTGCGAAGCTGCCGGAAGTACAGGGTGGTCTTGCGAAGATTGCCGGAGGCCAGGAACAGCTGAAAAGCGGGCTTGGACAAATGGATTCCCAGCTGGCTGAGCTTTCTAATGGACTGAACTCCAGCGCCAAAGGCATAAAGAAGGTATCCGGGGGAATCGACTCGGCCAATGATTACCTTCAGTCTTTGTCTTCAGCAAAAGATCCCGAGATGGCCGGCTGGTTCCTGCCTGAGGATGTTTTGAAAGATAAAGAGTTTCAGCAGGTGTTTGACGAGTACATGCCGGGTGACCGGAAATTAACAACCCTGGACGTGATTTTTAAGGAAAACCCTTATTCTCAGGATGCGCTTGGCCAGGTGGATGAAATAAAGAAAGCTGTAAAGCGGGCAAGTACGGACACCAACCTTGAAAATGCAAAGTTCGGAGTGAGCGGTGTAACAAGTATCTATTCCGATCTGAACGATATATCGGCATCCGACTATTCAAGAACCGTTGTATTGATGCTTGTGGGAATTGCGATCATTCTCATTATTATGTTGCGTTCCTTTATCATGCCGCTGTATATTATCGCTTCGCTGATTCTGACGTACTACACGGCTATGGCATTTACCGAATCGATATTTGTGAATCTGCTCGGGTATTCGGGTATTAACTGGGCGGTACCGTTTTTTGCCTTTGTCATTCTCGTGGCTCTTGGCGTGGATTACAGTATCTTTTTGATGGACCGGTTTAACGAATACAAATCGCTTTCTGTGAAAGAAGCTATGCTGTTATCGATGAAGAATATGGGGACAGTTATTATTTCGGCTGTTGTCATACTGGGAGGAACATTTGCAGCGATGTATCCTTCAGGTGTTCTTTCGCTTCTGCAGATTGCAACCATTATTTTAAGCGGTCTGCTGCTATACGCCTTTGTCATTTTGCCATTGTTTGTACCTGTGATGGTCAAAACCTTTGGAAAGGCGAACTGGTGGCCCTTCATGGAATCTAAAAAAGAATAGTTTCATTTCAGCAGTGTGCCAGGGGTGCACTGCTTTTTTTTGCAGGTAAAAACAAAAAAAGAGACAAGATGTATGAAATCTTGTCTCCATGTGAGTGATTAGCAGCCGCCTTTTCCGCAGCCTCCGCCAAAATGGCCTCCGCCCCATGAGCAGCCGATAATGATCAACAGGATGAACAGAACGACGATGATGGCAAAGCCGCCGCCATAACCGCAGCCTCCCCAGCCCGGATATCCATATCCATAGCCAAATCCGCCGCCGCCGAATCCTACGCCGCCAACTCCTGCGCCTCCAAATCCACCAGCAAATCCTGGGCCTCCGCCAAAGCCGTAACCGTATCCAAATCCTTGACGCCTATTTCTTAAACCAGACAATGTGTAGATCTCCTTTCTTCCAGCTTTTTATTAAAAGTTACTTGCCATATAGAATATGAAAAATGGCTGGAAGGGTTTGGACATCTAATGGGACAATGGTGGAATTTGCCGGGATTGCAGATGGCGAAAATTATCGAATTTCCCCGGAAATATTATTTAAGAGGTTTGGAAACAGAAATTATAAGGATCTTTTCTTTAATTCATGCTCCAGTCTTCCAGTCAGTGTAAAGAAAAACATTCTAAAGTCGGCGCGCAAAGACCACAGAGGGTGGCCGAAGGTTGCTGGTTTATTTCCTTCAACAAAAAAATGGCTATACCAGGCAAGACTGTAAGCAGAAATTGGGGCGGCCAGCAAGAACCAGGCATTGGTCGTTGCACCGAGTGCGAGAAAGATAAAGACAAGAGATGTACCTGTAAAATGCCAGGCCCTCGTGCTTTTCTTGGAATGCTGTGATAAATAAAAGACCCAAAATTCCTCAAACGTCTTTATTTCAGTTTTCTCCGTCTGGTAATCAACATGGTGCATCGCAGTGTTCCTCCTTCAAAGCTTGTACTTATAAGTTTCGATATCCATCACTTTTTTCCTTTAAAAGGAAGAATCTGCCCGTTTACAACACAAAAATAGATTAGCTTTTTGTCATAAGGGTAAATTAAACAAAGACTAGTGCTACAGGAAAAAGGAAGGTGCCAATATGCTAAAACCACAAACAATAGAACGCGTAAATGTGCTGTATTCTCTTTTGGGACAGCAGCTTCAAGAGGAAGATTACAATGAAGACCGGCTTCAGAAGATAACAGAGATCAGCCAGCTTCTAAAAGAAGATGTGGAAGTAGGAGAACAGACGACAGAAGTCTTTGACGATATCGTTTCTGTAGGCCAGGATGCAATGGAAACAAAACAGGATAAAAAACAGTTTCTTGAGTCCAAATCCAGAGAACTGAATGAGTATTATGAACATCTGAAGAAATTGATGGAACAATAAATGGTTTTAAATTAAACATTCCAGGGAACAGAGACAAATGAAAAGAGTCTAGACTTGGAGGGATTACAAAATGGATGAGAAAAAAGTAGTTGGTGTTTTTTCTACAGAAGAAGAAGCCGTAACCGCAATTAATTCGTTGAGAGAACGAGGATATGCGGAAGAAGACATCTCAGTAATCGCCAGGGATAAAGAGGAACGGCGCCATATTGAAGATGAAACAGGAACCAAAGCTGGAGAAGGTGCTGCTGCAGGTGCGGCAACAGGCGGCGTGCTTGGAGGCGTGAGCGGTCTTCTTGCTGGACTTGGAGCCCTCGCCATCCCGGGTATCGGACCGATTGTAGCTGCTGGCCCTATCGCAGCTACTTTAGGGGGAGCGGCCATTGGAGCAGGAGCCGGTGGTCTTGTCGGAGCACTGGTCGGTATGGGCATTCCCGAAGATGAAGCAGAGGAATACAACAATTATGTAGAAAGCGGGAAGATCCTTGTTCTTGTGGACGCAGATAATGAACGCCGGGAACACGTTTACGACACGTTCCGAACCAACAACACGCTGAACTCCCGTTATTATGATGACAGAAACCTGCCAGGGGAAGACAGCGGCAAGATCTATTAAAAAGCAATATCTTTTAAAGAAGCTAAAGCAGCGTAAACCGCTGTTTTAGCTTTTTTTATTGCGCCGTTTGTCGATGAAATGTTGTTGCTTAGTAGGTTGGAATGGTGTAAAAATAAAATAAAACGACTAGTCATTTTATTGGAGGGATTGCATTGGTTACATTCAGAAGATTAAGCACGCTAAGCTTTGAAGAAGCGGTTCATCTGTTCAATGAGGGATTTAAGTTTTACTTTACGGAAATTCATCTTACAGTGGATACCCTGATCAAAAAGATAGCCAATGAGGAGCTTTCACCTGAACGTTCTCTGGTCGCCTATGATGGAGAGCAGCCCGTGGGATTTATCTTGAATGGCTTTAGAACGATCAACGGTCAGAAGGTTTCCTGGAATGGAGGCACAGGTGTTATTCCAGATTACAGAGGAAAAGGGATCGGCAAGGAGCTGATGACAGCCTCTATGGAACTTTATAAGCAGGAGGGAATCAACTTCCTTATGCTTGAAGCAATCTCCGAAAATACAAAAGCCATAAAGCTTTATGAAAAAATGGGTTATAAAACAATCGATGAGCTGGCGTTCTTTTCTAACGAAGCTCTTTCACGGGAGGCATTCCCTTTCAACGGAAGCTATGATGTTGTCAATGCTTTTCCGCAGGAGGCAGCGGCTCTTGATTTCTATGACCATTTTGCGCCATGGCAGACTCAGGTTCAGGGTCTTGCAGGTGCAGAGGCAGTGATGGTCAAAGCTGGTGAAGAAACAGTGGGTTATGCAGTGTACCGTAGAATCAGAAACAGTGAAGGCAAGATTGAAAATATCATCCTTTATCAGTGCAAAGGAAAACCGGACTATCATAAGACCGAAGATGTGGTTTCGTGCTTGCTTCATGCTGTGTTTCAACCATCTCTCCTGGATTGCAAGCGCATGACGTTCAATTTTCCGAGGAGCAACGAGCCTGTATGCCGGGCATTGGAGGATGAAGGTTTTGTCACCACTATCGAACAGGTTCATATGTCAAAGACAATTTAGCAGAAAATAAAAGGGTTTTGGCGGTTCGCACAGAAAAAGGTGTGCATACAACCATGAGATCAGTACATTGGGGGAAAAAGCATGCCAAAGGTTTCACAGCAATATAAAGAAGAAAAGAAAAACGTAATTTTGCAGGGAGCACTCCGCTGCTTTGGTGAAAAAGGGTATGAAGCCACTACAATTGACGATATTGTGAGGGTGTCCAACTTAAGCAAAGGAGCCATCTATAATTACTTTAGCAGCAAGGAAGAAATCTATTTGCAGCTTCTTCAGGGAGAAACAAGGGATTTTTTCCTGGAGGTTAAAAGCGAGTATCCTGCGTTGAAGACGGCTACTGAAAAGCTGCGTTTTTTATTTCAACGGTTCCAGAAACAACAGCTTACAGATGAGCGGCGAAAATCCTTCAGGCTTTATACAGAGTTTTGGCTGTACAGTGCACGCCAGGAGGATTTAAAGAAGCTGATGGAAGAACGATACCGGGAATTCACTGGTTTTATCCAGGAAATTATAAAAGAGGGGCAGGAAACAGGCGAATTCAAACCTATGGATGCTGAATTCATTGCTCAAATTTTTTGGGCGATCCGTGACGGCAATGCTCTTCACTCTTCATTGCTTGGTGAAGAAGAAAGGTATAAAAAGACATGGGAAATGATTGAGGCATTTTTTTTCAGCGGCATATCATCAACAACCAATCGGGAGTAGCAGGGTCTCCCGATTTTTTTGTGCCATAAAGGCGAATAATTTCCCGGGTTATAAACCATAGTGTCGAAATTACGCATTTAATTCCCCAAACAAACGGTTGTCTGTCAAATCAGCTCGTATTTTATCAACTGGTTAAGCATTGCCATTTACAGGAAATGGGGTAAACTAAAATTTGGGTTTTTTGCAACCTTTTGATCAGGTGCATCGACTAAGCAGGTAGACAGGGGGAAACGCAGTGAATGACTCGTTTGACCGGTTGTACAGTGACTATCACCAATCTCTGTTTCAGTTTATTTTTTATATGGTGAGGGACAGGGAGGCAGCGGAGGATATTGTTCAGGAAGTCTATATCAAGGTGTTAAAGGCGTATCAATCGTTTCAGGGAAAAAGCTCGGAAAAAACATGGCTGTACTCGATTGCCAGACATGTGACCATAGATTGGATCCGCAAGCAAAACCGGCGGAAAAGAAAGCTCCTTTTTTTCAACCTTTCCCAGAAGGAAAATCAGATTGCAGACCTTCAGCCGCTCCCGGACGAGTTTGTCACACAACAAGAATCGGTCAAGGAATTGTACCGTGCCTTAACAGACTGTACGATTGCGCAGCAGCAGGTACTGGTTCTGCGTTATATTCAATCGCTTTCCATAACAGAAACCGCAGCGATACTGGGCTGGACGGAGAGCAAGGTGAAAACCACACAGCACCGGGGCCTCAAGAAACTTAAAGGGCTGCTGGATGAGAGACCTGGTTTGGAGGAGGAATGGAAAGATGGAATCGTCTAAATGGACAGAAGAAGAGATCCAGAAACAGCTGGAGAAAATGCCCTCTGTTAAAGATAAGCGCTCAAAAGAATTCATCTTTCATGAAATCGAAGGAAAACTGGCAGCATGGTCCCTGCATAAAAGAAGGGTTAAAAAAACGTGGATGATGCCTGGAATGGCAATGGCATTTATGCTTGCGATTGTCCTCATTCTTATGCCCCTTCCTTTTTTCAAAAAAGAAGCCGCGGCACCCGGCATGCCGGAACGCACGCTGCCAAAAGGAAACCAGGAAAATCCGAATGCTGTGGCAAGGGATCCGGAACCGCCTGCAGGAAGAGCGGATACACGTGAACATCAAAATGATGCTCCGGTAAAGGAGAAAGAAAAGGACCGGACGATACCGAAAGTCGAAAAAAAACCGCAGGGTGACAATCAAGGGAGTACTGCTCCACTACCGCAAAAAGAGCAGCCTGCGGACAATAACGCAGGTGGAGACGAGGAAGCTCCGCCTGTGACTGTTCAGGCATCCAGCGATGAAAACTATCATTCTCCCCTTATGATGGATGAATTGAACCAGCAGCAAAAAGAAGGCAAATCCCTGGTGACCGTTGCGTATAGCGATGAACAGGCAGAGTTGGTGGTACCGCTCTCCTTTCTTGTAAAGGGAGGAGGAACGTATGCCGATAAAGTGGAAGATGTGCTTGGCTCTTTCCATCCGGAAAAGGTGGGCCTCCAGCCAACACTGCTGAACCAGGCAAAGCTTTCCGAAAAAGAAGGAGCAGTGGTTGTTAATCTGCCGGCAGGGAGTGTCTCGTCTTCTGAAGAAGCATTGCTGCCAAAAGTGCTGGGCTATACATTCGGTTACCGTGAAGGCTATTCGACGGTAAAGTTTGAAACAGATGGAAAACCGGGTTATGACTTTTCCTCCCAGGGTCCAAAGGAAGAATTGGATGTAAATGGGGTAAGGGGAGGAGCCGCTTTTGCTTATACCACATCAACAGGTGATGAGTTTCTGGTAGAAAGCAATGCAACAACCTTTGCTAAGCCTGCCGAAACGCTGGAGAAAGCGGTGGACCAGATGAACGAGGGCTATAAAGATAAAAAGCTGGAGCCCGTTGTGCCGGAGGATAAAACCCTCCAAGTGGAACAGTCCGGGTCGAAAACAACGGTTACTGTGGAAGGTAAAGGCGAAGCGGGTGATGAAGAAACCCGTAAAATGATGGATGCTGCTCTTGTGACAGCAAAGAATTACGGAAGTGAGACGGTAGAATTTGACGATGAAGCCAGCACCACTAAACCGGCCGGTGAACAGAAGGAAGAACAGATCGGTGCTGTAAATTATATGGAAACGAAAGAATAGCAGAAAAAAACAGCCAGGTAAACATTACCTGGCTGTTTTTTATTTAGTACCTTGCAATATACAGTACTGAATGGTACTCTATAGTTGGAAAGTAAGTATATGGGAATTATCAAAAGAGTATTTTAGTAGCCCGAAAGAGGGAAGAAGGCGGCGGTCACAGTGAATGCCCAGTTTAAAAAAGGAATTCTTGAGCTTTGTGTGTTAGTGCTCACAGCGAAAGGTGATAAATATGGTTACGAATTGGTGCAGATGATTTCGGAAAAGTTTTTCATTGCGGAGGGAACGGTTTACCCGCTCTTGCGGAGACTGACAAAAGAAGGTTACTTTTCAACGTACCTGAAAGAATCATCCGGCGGTCCACCGCGTAAATATTATACGCTGACAGTGGAAGGAAGAGCCTACATGGATGAATTGGTGAGTGAATGGAACACGTTTTACGAGGGTGTCAATTTAATTGTTAAGGAGGGATTAGGGGATGGTGCAGAGTAAATTCATGTCTCAGCTGAAGGCGCAATTGCAGGATCTGCCCAAAGCTGAGCAGCAGGATATTTTATATGATTATGAGGAGCACTTCAGGTCAGGTCTTGAAGAAGGGAAAACAGAGGAAGAAATCGCGGCCTCCCTTGGTCAGCCACAGGCGATTGCGCGTGAAGTGAAAGAGGAGTTTCGCGGGAAGGAGGCTAAGCCGAAGCCATCCGCTGATTCGGTCGGAAAAGCGATTCTTGTCGCGGTTGCCCTCGGTTTCTTTAACCTCATTTTTATTCTCGGACCATTTTTTGCAGTGGTGGGTGTACTGATCAGCCTGTTTGCCGCCTCCTTTGCCTTGCTTCTGTTTCCGTTTGCTTTATTATTCAGCTGGAATCAGCTCAGCGGTTCTGCAGACTGGCTGATTGGCGTGTTTGCGATTCTCGCTTCACTTGGAGCTGGGGTTTTGATTGGAGTAGGCTCCATCTTTATAACACGCTGGTTTTACAGGTTAACCATGAGATACCTTCAATTCAACGTCAAGATGATTAAGGGGAGACAGGGATGAATTCAATATTAAAAAAGCTGGCTGTCATTGCGGCGATTTGTCTTGGAGTCGGGCTGATTGGTATGTGGAGTGTTTATGCAACATCTGAACCTACTATGTTTTCCTTTGAAAAAAGCAAAACAAGAGAGCTGTATGATGAGAAAACTCTTCATGCAGGGGCGGTCAAATCGATAAATATCAGATCCAATACTGCAGATATCCTCGTTAAAGAATCGAACACCGAGGAAGCGAGGGTAGTGCTCGACGGCCAAAAAGGAAATGGGACCGATTACAGCCTGAAAGCAGAACAGAATGGCGGAGAACTTGATATTCGGGTCATTGAGAAGAACCGTCTTTTTATGATAGGTTTTCATTGGAGCCCGAAGCTGACAGTCTATGTTCCTGCTAAAATGTATGATCAGTTCAATGTATCTACCGACACGGGGGATGTCAGCCTTTCCAGGTTAACAGCGGATCAGGCAGAGATTGAAACCGATACGGGTGATATCAAAGCTGAAGGATTGTTTAAGGTAAACAGGCTGAAGGCAGAGAGTGAAACCGGAGACCTCTCCTTCAATGAATACAGGGGAGCGAGTCTGGATTTGCAAACCGACACCGGCGATATTCAAGCTGGACGGATTTCAAAAAACGCGAAGGTGACCATAAAAACGGCTACGGGAGATATAGATGATCTGACGATGGAAAGCGCCCAAAAGAATGTTCATATTGAGACCAATACCGGAGATGTGGCTCTTACCATGGAACAGCCTCCTGCCTCCATGGAACTTGAAGCATCATCGTCCACCGGCGATATCAGCGTCTCCCCTCAATGGAAGGTATCTTATATGGAGAAGAGTGACCACAAAGCAGAAGGGAAAGCGGGAAAAGGTGGTCCGAAAATCATGATTAGATCCGATACCGGTGATATTGATCTGAATTAAATACAAAACAAACCTGCCTGGAATCCAGGCAGGTTTTTTATATAGCTTTATGGATAGTGCTCGTTTTAGCCGGAAGTCCTGCGCCTTTTTGGCGCGACAGCCCGAGATAGATGCCTGCCACGATCAGCAGAAGAGCGAGCGAATGGTACCAGTGGATCCTTTCATTCAGAAAGAGTGCGGCGAAAAACAAGGAGCTGATCGGCATGACGTTTAAAAACAGGGTGGTTTTGCTCGGACCGATCTCTGAGATTGCCATGTTCCACCAGGACGTACAAAGAGCGGTGGCAATACAGCCTGAGAACGCCATCACGCCAAAAGAAAAGAGGTCTGCATGATAAACCGACGGCTCAACAGGGAATAGGAACCACATTATCAGTAAAAGCAAGGCGCCAAACAAGTGGCTGAAGGTCGTTACCTGAAAGACGGAAGCCTGTTTTACGGCTTGCTTAATCAACAGACCGCCGGCGACATAGGCGAGCATGGAGAGAAATACAATCAGGTTTCCTTTCACGGGATCTGTTCCGGCTGAGCCGGGGTGGCCGACGACAATAAGGACACCTGTAAAGCCGAGCCCGATGCCGATAAAGCGTTTAAGGCTGAACTGATCACCGAGAAACAGCATCGCCAAAAGAGAGGTGGTCAGCGGGTTCAGCCCGAGTATGAGGGAGCCGGCCGAGCCTGATGTAAACCGCAGTCCCTGTGAGATCAAAAGCTGATGCAGGAAGATCGAGGTAAAGCCGACCAAAAAGATGAGCACCCACGCCGAAATCGGGAGTTTTTTTATTCCCGGTTTCCATTTGGAATAGGTGAAAATAAGCAGGCACAAAGCGGCCATTGAAATTCTCCAGGCAGAGAGCTGTACGACCGGAAAAATTCCTGAAAGGTATTTAATCATAATTACGTTGAGGCCCCAGATAATCGTTACGATACTTAACGAAGTCAATATAAGGTAAAACTTCTTTTTTTCCATTATGTAATCCCTCTGTCCTTTATGTTCTGCCATCGAATATATACCTGTTTCAAGAATTTGTCTATAATCCGCCAGATAAAAGAAATGATTTTTTTGGACATACTGTTAGTAGAAGTGAGGTGACAGGCATGACAAAAATACGGCTTGGCTATGTAGCGATGAGCATGGAGCTGCAGAATGCCTCTCCATCCCAGACGATGACATATGCCCGCTTTTCGCAGATTGAAGACCGCGGAGCAGCACTCAGGAAACTGGAGAGGATTGCAAAATCCAACCTTGAGAACACGCTTCGTCTGCTAAGGCACAACGCGGCTCATGACATTCATTTTTACCGGATGACCTCCAGGCTGATCCCGCTGGCCAACCACAAGGAGCTGCTGGACTGGAAATACATGCTGCCATTAAAAGAGTCGCTGCGGGAGGTAGGGGATTTCGCAAAAAAGCATAAGATGAGGCTTGATTTTCATCCGGATCATTTCGTGCTGATCAACTCCCCAAAGGACGAAGTATTAAAGAATACGATTCAAACCCTGCAGCTTCATTATAAAATACTGAAGGGCATGAACATTGATCCTGTGCACCGCTGCGTCATGCATGTGGGCGGAAATTACAAGGAAACCGATGTGGCCCTGGAGCGATTCGTTCACAACTGGATGTATGTACCGCACCGGCTTCAGGAGATGATTATGCTAGAAAATGATGACACATCATTTACCCTTGAAGATACCCTGTATCTTTGCGAAAAACTGGGCATTCCCCTGGTCTTTGATTATCACCACCACCTGGCACACCACAAAAATGAAAACTGGCAGGAAAACTGGGAGAGGGTGGTCAGCACGTGGTCCCATTCACCGCTGCCGCTAAAAATACATATCTCCAGCCCAAAGAGTGAAAAGGAATTCCGGCATCATGCGGACTATGTTGACCCGGATTTGTTTTTTCGTTTCCTGAACGGAATTAAGGGGAGCGTTTCCCAAGTGGACTGCATGATTGAAGCAAAACGCAAGGATGAAGCGCTGTTTCAGCTGATGCGGAATATTAAGGAAAGAAAAGAGGCTGAAGTGATCGACGGAGCTTCTTTCTATTTGAAATAAACACCTGAAAGCCCTTGAAAGCATAGGGTTTTTTCCCTTTGGAAGGAAACATTCTTCTTAGATTGATTTTGGTATTTCTTTATATGACTTAGTAACACCTAAATGAAAATTTGTAAAATCTTTCAAAAGTGATGATGCCCAAATTCTTTTTGCTACAATATGTGATAGGAAATCAAGATCAAAATCAGCGCCATATAAAATGCGTGACCATTTTATAACCTGTACGGTACAATAAGAAGGTAAACTGATGGAAATATGTTTCAATTTTAATGTAGAAAGGTGTGAACCGTATGGAGCAAAAAGAGAAAAAAGGAAATGAACTTTTCAGCTGGATTAAATCCATTGTATTTGCTCTCGTTCTTGTTTATATCATTAAAACTTTTTTCTTCGCGCCTTATATGGTTGAAGGAGCTTCAATGTCTCCAACGTTGCATAATCACGATAAACTTTATGTCAATAAAATCATATACTCCGTAACCGAACCCAAAGTGGGTGACATTGTCATCATAAAGGGTGATGACAAGCGTTATGTTAAACGTGTAATCGGTATAGAAGGAGATACGATCCAGGTAAAGAAAGATAAGCTCTTGGTTAATGGAAAACCCATGAAAGAACCGTATTTAAACCAGAATAAAAGGCAGGCAAGAAGCCTTGGGGTTTATTTAACAGAAGACTTTGGCCCGATAAAAATCCCTAAAGGAAAATGCTTTGTCATGGGAGACAACAGGCTAAACAGCATGGATTCCCGAAATGGCCTCGGTCTAATTAATATTGATTCGATTGAAGGGAAATCCGAAGTGGTCATCTATCCATTCAAGGACATCCGAAAAGTAGATTAAGAATGAAAAACCTGACCTGACCGGCCAGGTTTTGTTTTATATAGGAGGAAAGCTTATGGAAAACCGGGTAAGATGCAGATGGAGTATGGATAGCGAAATCTTGTCTGCCTATCACGATGAAGAGTGGGGAGTTCCTGTCACGGAGGATGAGAAGTTATTTGAGTGCCTCACTCTTGAAATGTTTCAAGCAGGGCTGAGCTGGAGGACGATCCTTCATAAACGCGAAAACTTCAGAGCAGCTTTTGCCCATTTTAATATTCGGCAGGTCAAGGCAATGACAGAAGAGGACATCAAGAAGTTAATGAATAACGAGGGAATCGTCAGGCACAGAAGAAAAATTGAGGCAACGATTGAAAATGCAAAGCGGTGCGATGAACTTATCAAGGAGTACGGGGGATTGAATGCATTCTTTCAACAGCTGCCCGAGGATCCGCTGGAAAAACAGAAAATACTTAAACGAACGTTTAAACACTTCGGGCTGACCACGGCGGAAAGCTTTCTTATGGCGACAGGAATGATGCCCACACAGCATGAGGAAGGATGTTACCTCCACCAGCAGGCCTGACGCCTGCGGCAATACAAACAGAACCACCTCCACTGACATACTGTAACAGTGGAGGTGGATCAAATGGCGTATCAGATCTTTATTTCTGTAGGTAAAAAAAGAATGGCAGTTACTCGAAACGGCAGAACCATTAGGCGATATCCCATTGCAGTGGGGAAGATGCTTTCCCCTACGCCTGTGGGAGCGTATACAATTATTAATAAGCAGCCTGATCCCGGCGGTCCGTTTGGACTCATGTGGATGGGGCTTTCCGCCCCGCATTATGGCATCCATGGCACCAATAACCCAGCGTCCATTGGGAAAAACGTTTCCAAAGGATGCATTCGAATGTTCAATAAAGATGTGCTTGAACTAGCCGCAATGGTTCCACTTGGAACGAAGGTTTATATTGGGAGATAACAAAGGATATTGAAGACAAATGAAACTTTATTTAAACTCTAACCGTATTCGTTCTTGGATTATCGTCATGAGCGACAAGCTTTACTGAGTTAGTTCTAGGATTGTCATCATGAGCGACAAATTTCACTAAACTTGCTCTAGGATTGTCATCATGAGCCACAATTTTTACAGAGCTAGCTCTCGGATTATCATCGTGAGCCACGGGTCTTGGGTTATCATCATGAAGAAATACCGTACCTCCTAATGCTAAAACACCAGTTAATAGTAATGTTACTCCTAATTTTTTCATAAAAACTCCTCCATTTAATAAATGTTCTTTCTTGAATTATTAGCGATTCTATAATATTGACTGGCTTTTTTATATTGAGAATGTTCAAAATACCAATCTGCAAGCAATTCGGAGTAAGAAGAAACATATTCCCATATATTCTTTTTTTCGAAAAATGGAATGGCCTCTTTACTCATAAAAACTTCAAAATCCGGTGAGTGCAATTCTTCAAGTTTGTAGGATGTAATTTTCAAATGATAGTAAAGCTCTTCATTTTTTTCTCGATCAACTTCTTCAAAACCTTGGTCAATCCATTTTTTAGCTTCTTTTTTATTGTTTAAGTTTAAGTATTCTTGAGCTAATAAAAATGACGTGCTCGCTCTTCTTTCAGGAGCACCTTTGTCTTTATGCTGTAAACTTTTTTTGAAAAAATCGATTGCTTTTAAATGTTCTTTACTGCAGGAAGCGACGTATCCTAAGTTATGGTAGATTACTCCTGAGGCAAAATGATCGTTAAAAGGAATTGAATACTTCAAAGCTTGATTGAGGTGAAATTCAGCTTCAACATAATTATTTGCTCGCCTAAAGCTTACACCAATGAGTATTTGGCAATCGGCACTTCTGGAAAAATTGTATTCCTTGTCAAATATGGTGAGTGCCTTATACGCATATGCATTAACAGTACTGATTCGCATAAGGTAACTGTAATTAAGCGCAAGAAAATAATAGAGTACCGCGAGTTCTATTTCTTGAATACTGGTATCCATTTTATTTATATTTTCAGCTTTGTGAAAATAGTGAGAGGCTGTTTTGTAATTCCCAATTATATTAAAATATAAGCCTTGGCACATTAAATAATAAAATTTCAATTCACTGCTTAATTGCTCAACAAGTTTATCGACTTTCTTTAGATAGCCTAGCGCCAATTCTGCATCAGCTGGTTGTTTTGTCAGATGATATCTTGCTAAAAATAATTCATGGCGTAAAAGAATCTGAGGGTCATGAATCATTTTTATTTTTTCTGTTACTTGTATATATAGTTTCTCCGCCTCATCAAACCGGCGGTTCACCATCGTCATATTCCACTCATTGAGCATTTCCAGGATCTCGTTGCTGTCCACTTCCCCGGACGAAATACCCAGCCGGTCGCATAGGAGATTAATGACCTCTTCGCTGGACTTTGCATCCCCTTTTTCAATCTTGCTTAAATAGGACACTGAACAGATTCCCTGAGCCAGTTCTTCCTGGGTTAGGCCTTTGGTTTTTCTATAATATCTTATTCTCTGACCGACCATGTAATCCCCCTTTCCGAACTTGGGAAAATTGTCATGCAAACCCCCCACTAATCAAGTACCAATACTACTACTTTTCCCAATACATACCCACAGAAATGTCTGGTAAGATAAATATAACAGATAATAATTGCTTTTTGCTAGATTTACCAATTAAAAAATAATTACCAAACTTGTCCGGATGGTAAGAAAGTTGTACCGGCCATTTAGAAATGGAGGAGAACATAATGGCAAAAATGTTTTCAATAACAGCAAACGAATCAGACATCAAGGAACTGCTATATGTCTCGAATGATCCAGATACAGCCGGGAACCCTTCCACACTGCATTGGAATGATTCACAAACATATACGGATGTTTATAAAGATGACCATAAAAACTACTGGGTGAGTCAGGTTGAAGGAACAAAGTCAAAACGCCATACCATCTATACCCATAACCTTAATAGTAAGAAACGCCTTTGTCACACGGTGAACGGACGCCCCAACTTCTACGAATTTGACGACAGTGTGGTGGTGGCCTGTGAGGGAGATGGGTCCAAAGGCTCTATCCTGATCTTCTCCAAGGATGAACTCCAGCTTTTGAAGGAGTGGAAAGTGAACGGGTACCTGTGGGAAGTGGAAAAGAATAACGGTACACTTTATGTTTCCTGTTACATTGTAGAGGAAGATCAGGCTGTCCTCTACGTCATCAAGGGAAATAAGAAAAAAAGAGTAAATCTTGGAAAAAACATGGCACCGACCGATATTCTCTGTATTGGGGAAGAAGTTTATATTTCTGCTGCGCCCATTTTAAATGGAGATCCGAAGAAAATCATCGTGCTCAACAATAAGGAAAAGGTGGTCAGGGAGTATCCGCTTAGCATTTCTCCCCGTGCTTTATACCATGTGGAAAATGAAATCATGGTGTACGAACTTGATCTGGCAACAGGTAAATCGGAAAAGATCGTTTATGTGGATCTTAACACTGGGCAGCAGATCACACATACCATACCAAACTCTCAAGTGGTGGAATGCACGAGTTCCTCGCTCTCCCTCCTGCAGCAGGACAGCAAAACCCTGTTTACCTGGGACCACTGCAACCGAAAAATTGTAGGCAGCAAAAAAATCTCATAAATAAAAACAAGATAATCCTGCTGGCGCTGCCAGCAGGATTTTTACGTAGGTGGACGAACACATAGTTATATAGAAGAAAGACAAAAAATCAGTGAGCGTTTCAGGAAGTGCTTCATAGGGGAAATTTGTGAGTAATCGCAGTTTCTTTATAGAAAAAGATCGTTCAGTCTTCATTGAAGTTGATTGTAGTGGAAGGGACGAAACAGCCCTAAGAAAACCTGTTATTGGAGGAAATACGATGAGCCAATCTATTCGTAAAGGAACAGCTGGCGATTTTCAAAATATGAAAGAACTTGTGGGAAACACGGAAAAAATCATGGATGAATGGTCCAGGGAGCAATGGAGCTCCTCACTGCAGCGCGAGGATGTAGAGGTGTTTGTGGCTGAGGAAGAGGGAGCCCTACACGGCTATGCGGTTGTGAGACTGAGCAAAAAAGATCCGGTGTCGCTTACGGAAAGGCCGACGGCGGCCATCACGCATTTATGTGCGCCTTCATGTGAAAGTCAGCTCCGTCAGCAATTGGTTCAGAAATGCCTGAGCTGGGCAAAACAAAAAGGAGCAGCCGATTTTTCGCTGTAGGGTCAGTAGGGTCATGTTTAGAAAGGAAGAGATTGAATGAACCATCGTTTCTTGGAAAACTGGAAATGGTATGAAATAGAAACCATTGATCACAAAGCAGAACACATCAAAAAGATGGTTCATAGACTGCCGGATTGTACAAAGTGGCTGGAAACCATTGATAGGCAAGATACCAACTATCTTCGCATCGAAAATTATGGAAATGAGCCGGCTCTTCATGGTTGTCTGATTTATGAAAAAGAAGAAGAGGAATTTGATCACGACTTTTTCCATTTTTATATCACCCGGTCGTATTTTGTAACGGTGGGCCTGGATATCGTACGGCTCGACCGAACCAACAAAAAGGATATGATCGGACAGATGCATCAATGCAAAAATGCAGTTGAAGGTTTTTTTATCCTCCTGGGGGAAGTGCTTAATAATTATTTGGATGGTATCGACCATTTTGAATACAAGCTGAGGGAACTGCAGTATGATTTGAAACAAAATAACAGCCATAACCTTATGGACCGCATTTATGATCTGCGCCAGGAACTGTTGATTTGGACCGATTTAACGATACCAGTGGAAGAAATCAAGCTTGCGGCAGAGGAAGCCTTTCTCGATGAAATTACCGAAACGACAGAGTACAGGCGGACAAGCGTCAGAATCGAGCGGACGCAGAATCTCATCATGCACTACCAGCATGATATTGACACCATGCTTAAGCTGGAGGAAGTGCTTTCTTCACACCGCGGAAATGAAATTATGAAAACACTGACCGTTATGACCGTCATTTTCACACCAGGCATGATGCTTGGCTCGATCTGGGGAATGAACTTCCGAAATATGCCTGAACTCGACTGGAAGTCAGGTTACGCGATTGCCCTGGGTCTTATTGGCCTTTCAATCGTGAGCATTTATATCTGGCTGAGAATGAAGGGGTGGACCGGCGACTTGCTAAAAAGCCGCAGCCGAAAGAGCCGTTTTAAATAAACCAATAAAAATTTGCCGCTAATCTCTTGTTAATAAAGAAGAGTTTGCCGTTTTTTGTCGAATGTTAACATGTTATGAAAAAATAACTCGAAAACTATTCGCCTGACCATTAATAGTGTAAGGTTTAGTTCGAACCTTTTAGTTAGGTAGTAGTTTAAAGACGGGAGTTGTTAGCGGCAAATGAAGAAACTTTTCCACACCATTTTATCCCTCTGCTTTCTTTCAGCAATGCTGGCGCCGGTTTCCACGGTGTTTGCTGAACAGGATAAAGCGCCCCTCGTAAAAAGTCAGAGCGCCATTTTAATTGACCAAAAAACAGGAAATGTCCTTTATAATAAGAAGGATAATAAAAAAATGTACCCAGCGAGCATTACCAAGATCGTTACAGCCATCCTTGCCATTGATTCCGGCAAAATGGGTGAAACGGTGACGGTGAGCAAAAATGCAACATTGGCAGAAGGGACCCGCGTTTATTTAAACGAGGGAGAACAGATGCCATTGCGAAAACTTGTTGAAGGGATGATGGTGAACTCAGGGAATGATGCAGCGATTGCCATTGCAGAATACCTGGCTGGAGATGTACCTTCATTTGCCGACAAAATGAATGAATTCGCCAAGATGGCCGGAGCCAGGCACACCCATTTTGTGACGCCGAACGGTCTGTTTGATCCGAATCATTATACGACGGCCGAAGACATGGCAAAGATCACACAATATGCCATGAAAAACAGCGAATTTCGAAGGATTGTAAAAATAAAGGATTTACCATGGCATGTGAAGGGATGGGATACGACACTCGTGAACCATCATCGTCTGCTATGGGATTATCCGGGAACCACCGGTGTGAAGAACGGGTATGTGAACAAGTCAAAGCACACGCTGGTAACTTCGGTTTCCAGGGATGGCATGGATTTTATTGCGGTAGTGTTAAAAGCTCCGACCTCAAAGGCCGCATACGACGATACGACTTCCTTATTTGATTACGGCTTCAGCCATTTTCAAAGGCAGACCCTTTCCAAAGGCACCCTTATTGAAGGTCCGGCCGGGAAGAAACACGTTCTGAAGGAAAACATTCAAGTCACACTGCCGGTCGGTGAAAATGCGAGTAAAAATGTATCGGCATCCGGTGAGCTGACTCTGAAAAACAGTGCGGGAGACTCACTGGCTGCAGTTCAGCTGTTCCAGCCGAGTCCGAAAAAGGAAGCCAGTCAAGTGGCTGCACATTCTTCCGGAGAAGGGGAGGGCTCGAAAATCGCCCTCCAGTTAACAACAAGAACCGCAGTGTTCTTTTACAGCGGGTTTCTTATGCTTGCTGCATTAATGGTAATGGTCCGAATGAGAAACAAAAAACGCAGAGCATTGGCGCGTATGAGACGGTACGAAAAGAATTACACCTTTATCAAATAAGACAGATTGGGGATTTTTATGGATATTAACACCAAAGTAAGGATATTAGTGGTCACTCTTTTTATCTTGCTGATGATGACGGCCATTTTATCCTTAGTCTGATTGGGACAAGGGAAGTACGGAAGAAGAGAGGCAGAGTCCTCTCTTTTTTTGCGGATAATGATTCTCATATTTTTCCTTGTTTGTGTAAGTCGTGGAAAAGGATGGCTGCTATTCCCTGTTTTTGTTATACTTGGACGAATGTTATAGGGAAAGAGACACGTTTTTCTATAAATTGGGAAGGGAAAACGAGCGCTCTGGTTGAAATTTATAGCAAATGATAACTAACTCAAGAAATGGGGTATAAGATGTATATTGTCCATTCAACATTTGATGTACCGGCAGAAAAAGCGGAAGAAGTTATTAATATATACAGAAATAGATCCCGTCTCGTGGATGGGGCAGAGGGATTTCAGGACTTCCTGCTGCTTCAGAACGAAAAAAGGACCGGGGAAATTACCGTTCAATTAACCTTTGACACAAAGGAGCATTATCTCGAATGGGTGAGAAGCCAGCAATTCAAGGATATTCATGACATGGAGAAGAAGTACCCTGACCAGGAACTCGCGGCCATCATTCCCGCGGTTAAACAATACAAGGTGGTAGCTACATGACACAATTTCCAGTAGATGATATTGTTAATAAGGTAGTCATACAGATGTACGAAGATTATCCCGATCTCCAGGAACGTTACGGAGACAAGGGAAAGAAAAAAGCCATCGAAGATAATTATCACCATATGAAGCATTTGGAGACCGCATACGAATTGAAGAATCCGGTCTTTTTTTCCGATTATGCCATCTGGCTTAATGGTATTCTTGAAAAGTTCGGTATGACGGCCGATCTTTTAATTTATAATTTTGATGAAATTGACAAAATTTTAGCCGAAATGCCTGATGACGATAGGATTTCAGCTTATCGTTCTTATTTGGAAGAAGGAATAAAGGTATTAAAAGAAAAGGCATAAAGGGGGGATTGCGGTGCAACAACATTCACCGCAGAAATTCGCAGAGTTTCTTTTGAATGGAGATCAGCAGCGTGCGATCGAACTTTTGCGCCAGATTGCTGAGCACACCCCAAGATACAGGCTGTATAATGAGCTGTTGACACCGGCTATGCGTTATATTGGTGAATTGTGGGAAAGAAATGATATAACGGTGGCAGAAGAGCACTTGGCTACTGCCGTGTGCGACTTTGTCCTCGCCCAGTATCATTACAGTCCGGGCAACAGCGCAGTGGGCCGTCACAGTGTAAACCATAAAGCGATGTTTTCATGCCTGGAAGGGGAACAGCATGCCCTGGGGCTAAAAATGGTTTCCGGATTATTTGAAGAGAAAGGCTGGCAGTCCCGGTTTATGGGGGCAGATCTGCCGCTTGAATATACAGTGGATACGGCAAGAAAATGGATGCCGGATGTGATTGGGCTTTCCGTGTCCATTGCCTATAACCTCCCTAATCTGAAAACGTATGTGGAAGCATTGGAGAATTTGAATTATGGTCCCACTGTCGTGGTCGGCGGCCGCTTGGCAGAAAAGTATGATCTCAGACCTTACTGTTCCGATAAAACAGTGATTATAAAAGATGTGGAGGAGCTTCACAGCTGGCTGAGTGTGTATAGTACAGGAGAGAAGCAAAATGCCCGTTACTGATTATGTATTACCGGTTCCATATTTTAAAATTAATTCCGATTTCCAAATCCTTAATTTTTCAAAACAGGCGGAAGCCCTTTTTATGGTTGCTGAGAAATTCACCTCCATGGTGGACGAGGAAAGTGTGGCAAAACTGGAAAATTTCCTCCAGACCCCGAATGTGGCACAGCCTATGGAGGTCAGCTTAAAAACAAAGAACCATCCGCTGGAGCTTTTTGATCTCTATATTTCATGGGATCATTACTTGAACGGCCATTTGGTCTGCATAAAAAAGAACGATCAAAACAAAAATCTTGAAAACATGGTCTACCGTTTGCAAAACAGATTGTCGAGCACGGATTTTGAGCTCTTTGAAAAAAAGGAAGAGCTTGAACGGGCGATGGAGGAGATTGACAGGCTGTCAGGTCCTTTTATTTCGCTGTCGGATGAAGTGGCTCTAATCCCAATGTTTGGAGACATCACTCCCCGTAAAATTAATTCAATCAGGGAAAATACGCTGAAAAATGCGTACCGCCAGGATCTGGATACCATCCTTTTTGATTTTACCGGTGTGGGTTCCATCACGCTTGAAGGGCTGGAACAGATGGAGAGTTTGTTCAGGGCACTTTCCTATATGGGAGGCATCGAATCTGTGATTGTCGGTGTAAAGCCCGAGCACGCCAGGCAAATGCATGAGCTGAATTCAGAGGTGGAATTTTCTTTCTTGTCCACGATTCAGGAAGCAATGAAAAAATATTTATAATAAAAGACACCGAAGCATAAGGCTTGGTGTCTTTTTTGCTGTTATCTCCTTCTTGGAACAAACGCCATTAAGAGCGGGGCAAGGGCTGCGCCTGCAATGAGTCCGAACAAGTGGCCAAGGATATTGATGCCGGGCGTTGTGAAGGTGGCAATCAGGCTGAAAATCAGAACGACAATAAGAATCTGTTTATTTGCACGCCCTAAATATTCCTTTCGGGCATACAGGATATACAGATAGATGCCGAACAGTCCGAAGATGGCGCCGGACGCCCCGATGTGGGCATAGTTCAGGGGAAGAAGAAAATAGGTAGCGATATCGGCGATAATGCCTGCACCCAGATAGCCAATGATAAATTTCACTTTTCCAAGTATACCTTCGAGCGCGGGACCGAAAATTACAAGGGAAAAAGTGTTGAACAGCACATGGCTGAGACTGACGTGAGTAATAATCGGGGTGAACAGCCGCCAGTACTCTCCCTGCGAAATGTAATAATTCGATCCGGTAAAGTAATAATAAATAAAATCTGCCTGCGGCCCGAGGTTAGCCAGCAGGAAAACGATTAAATGAATGGCCGTTATTATTGATATGACCGGATACAGCCTCAGGAACGTTTTAAAATTTTCCTCTCGTACGAACAACCAGCATCACCACCTGAATGTAGTATATTAATCATAGCATAACGGTAATACAAATAAGTAATACCATGCCGGAAAGGAATTTACCGATGATTATAGGAACAGGAATCGATATTGTTGAAATCATAAGAATCCAGGAAGTATGCCGTAAGCAGCACCGCTTTCCCGCAAGGATCCTCACGGAGAGGGAGCTCGCTGTGTTTGAGAAGCTGACCGGCAGGCGGCAGGCGGAATTTATGGCCGGCCGGTTTGCCGCTAAAGAAGCGTATGCGAAAGCCATCGGCACAGGGATCGGCAAGCATCTGTCCTGGCAGGATATCGAAATTTCGAAAAATGATAATGGAAAGCCCTTTATTGCGGCAGAGCCGGATACGATCGTTCATCTTTCTATTTCCCATTCCAAAGAATTTGCGGTAGCCCAGGTTATTATGGAAACCGCTCTGTAAGTTTGCTTGCTTGTCAAGCTAGTCTGCATAATGTCCCTTTTGTCCACATATAGTGTAATGCGGTGGGGAGGGACATCCTGGTGGCGTCGGACACAGCGGTGATCCTCCTTTGTAAAATAAAGGGCAAAGGGGATAAAAACAATGACGAAGAGACTGTCATTATCCTTGATGGCGCTTCTTTTCATATTCGGATTGGCGGGCTGTGGAGCAAAAAGCCAGGAAGATGTTGTAGCGTCACTGGATAAGAAAATGGAAGAAATGACGGGTTATAAAGCAGACGCCGTCATGACGCTGAATACCGGCGAAAAACCGATACAGTACGAGCTTGAGGTGTGGCACAAGAAACCGAACTTTTACCGGGTGAACCTGAAGAACGCCAAAAAGGACCAGAGCCAGATGATCCTGAGAAACAAAGAGGGTGTATTTGTATTAACGCCGGCGCTGAATAAAAGTTTCAGATTTCAGAGTGATTGGCCGGAAAATAACAGCCAGGTGTATTTGTTTGAGTCACTGGCTGCCGATATATTAAATGATACAGACCGCGGGTTTAAGGCGAAAGAAAACTCGTATGTTTTCCATACCAAAACGAACTATCAAAACAAAAACCTGTACCAGCAGGAAATTGTCTTAAATAAAGACCTCGATCCGAACTCGGTCCGGGTAATGGATAAGGATGCCAAAGAATTGGTCAAACTGGAGTTCAAAAACGTGAAGTTCAATGCCAAGTTCGATAAAGGCGCCTTTGATATGGAAACGAACATGACAGGCGCCCAGCTGGAGCTCCCGGCAATGAGCCAGGCCGGTGAGCCCAAAAAAGAAATGGAAGTTCTGTATCCTCAATATATGGGCCCTGGGAATACTGAATTGACGAATGAGAAAGAAGTTATGGCCGACGGTGAAAAACAAGTGGTTCTGAGCTACACGGATGAAAAGAAACATTCGTTTACATTAATTGAACGAAAAAATGCAGCGGTAGAGACAGTTGCCGCCAAAAGAGAGCGACTGACAATGCCGGGCGGAGAACCGGTGGACCTCGGTTTCACAGTGGGGGCAATGAATGACAAATCGATTTCCTGGACGTATAAAGGCACAGATTTCTTTTTAGCCTCCAACTCCTTGAATCAGGAAGAACTTATGGCCATCGCCCGTTCTGTTTCTGCGCAAGGGTCAAAATAAAAAAGTGAGCGGCTGATTCCTTAAATGGTGAATCAGCCTTTTTTATTCTGGATTTGCTCTTACGGAATTGCCGGGGATGTTGTAGAATAACGAATAGACCAATTGTTAAAATGAAATGATACAGATAGATGGGACGGATAGGTTTGGATACTGGAGAGTTTTATAGAGATACCTGGGCAGAGATCGATTTGTCCTGCATCGAAGAAAATATCCGCTCGTTCCGGCACCTGCTGCCGGACACTACCGAGATCATGGCGGTTGTCAAAGCCAATGGCTATGGACATGGAGCGCTGCCGGTGGCGAAAACAGCGCTCGAGGCAGGGGCGACCTATCTTGCCGTGGCGCTTTTAGATGAAGCGGTGGCACTGAGGAAACACGGAATCGAAGCACCCATTCTTGTATTGGGCAGAACGCGGCCGGAAGATGCAGGTATTGCTGCAAAGTACAGGGTTGCGCTTACTGTGTTTCAGGCATCCTGGGTGAGTGAAGCGTCAAGCCACCTTCAGGATGGCCAGCAAATACCCCTTCACCTGAAAGTCGATACCGGCATGGGGCGGATCGGAACACGAGATAAAGAGGAAACTCAGGAACTTGTTCGAACAATAGAAAAGTCTCCGCATCTCGAGCTCGAAGGAGTATTTACGCACTTTGCCACAGCGGATGAACTGGAATCTCCACTGGTGGAGCAGCAATTCGAACGGTTTTCCGAAAGCCTTGCCTGGCTCAAGGAAACGGGAGCTGCTCCACGGTACATCCATTGCGGGAACAGTGCGGCAAGCCTCCGCTTTCCGGAGCAAATCTTCAATATTGCAAGAATCGGAATCTCGATGTACGGACTTGCGCCTTCGGGCGAACTCAAGAATGTATTGCCCATTCCGTTGAAAGAGGCGTTTGCGTTAAATACACGGCTGGTTCATGTGAAAAAAGTGCAGCCGGGAGATACGGTAAGCTACGGTGCCACCTATACGGCCAAAGAGGAAGAGTGGATCGGCACTCTCCCGATTGGATACGCCGACGGCTGGCAGAGGCGCTATGCAAATCAGGGCCATGCGATTGCAGGCGGAGTCAAGGTTCCGTTTGTGGGCAGAATCTGCATGGATCAATGTATGGTGCGCCTGCCGTATGAAATGAAGGTTGGCGACCCTGTCACCCTGATCGGGGAACAGGGGAGTGAAAAGATATCCATGGATGATGTAGCCGTGCAAAATGATACGATAAACTACGAAATTCCATGTTTAATTACATCACGCGTACCCCGCATTTATAAGAAATCGGGTCGAATTTTAGAAAAAGTGAATGTAATTTTAAATTTTTAGCAGAATATTAGCAGGACTATTAAAAAACATGAAGAATACTTTACTCTGAAATCGTTTTGCAAACCGATAGGTGAAATGGTAAGATTAATGTGGTTAAGAATGATCGTAGCATATCGCAGAAGCTGTGCTCTGGAGGTGTAGGTGTGTCCGAATTGGCAAACACAAAGAGGATCGTTATCAGTCTTCCTCAACAAATTATCAATGAAATTGACCGGATGATTAAGAATGAGAATTTGGACCGAAGCGAATTTATCCATCAGGCAACAAAGATGTATATTCGCGAAAAGAAGAAACGTCATATTCGTGAATCTATGAGACAAGGTTATATGGAGATGGCAAAAATCAATCTGAACATTGCTTCAGAAGCCTTTCTTTTAGAGGAGGAAGCTGAAATTACCGTAGACCGCTTAGTTAGCGGGGTGTAGGCCCTTGATCGTAAAACGCGGAGACGTTTACTTTGCAGACCTTTCCCCGGTTGTTGGCTCAGAACAAGGGGGCATCAGACCTGTTCTAATTATTCAAAACGATATCGGTAACCGATTTAGTCCTACAGTTATTGTTGCAGCAATCACAGCACAAATCCAAAAGGCAAAGCTGCCGACGCATGTAGAGATCAATGCGAAAAAGTACGGGTTCGAACGGGATTCCGTTATCTTGCTGGAGCAAATTCGAACAATTGATAAACAAAGGCTAACTGACAAAATTACGCATCTGGACGATGAAATGATGCGTCGCGTTGATGAAGCGTTACAAATCAGTCTTGGTCTTATTGACTTTTAAAACTGCCGTTTTCTTCTGGGGAATTGGCAGTTTTTTCAATGGAAATAACTTTCCTGAGTGATAGGAACAGGAAATTCGGTTTACGAGCGAACTATATAGCAGATGAACGACAAAGCAAAAGATTGCAAGAATGAATGAGAAGTGGAATAATGAAAGTAGTGTACCGACGTAAGGGGGTATAGAATTTGAATGCGGCCATCATCGATATGATCCTGAATAAGCGCATGGAAATAGATGGGTTGTGGTCTGAAGAAATCGCTGACTACAAATCGACAAACCGAGCCATCACACCCTATATGCGAGAACAGTTGAACAACGAATTTTTGTCACTCCTGTTTAACCATATCAGCCAGGGTGATATTTCTGCGGACGGGACATTGGAACGTTTTTTTGATAAAGTTTTG
Organism: Fictibacillus fluitans; assembly: GCF_030418125.1. GTDB lineage: Bacteria > Bacillota > Bacilli > Bacillales > Fictibacillaceae > Fictibacillus_C > Fictibacillus_C fluitans. The sequence continues at coordinate 49,310 of NZ_JAUHTR010000020.1, forward strand.
CGTGCTAATATGCCGCTTGAATATTTAACACAAGGGCTGCAATCTTTTCGCCGTATAGTTTTGGAGATCATCACTGAAGAAGATATTCAAAAAGATGCGGCTTTTGAAACATATAGGGAAGTGGACCGCTGGATGGATCCCATTCTGAATTCAGTGGTTGAAAATTCATCCCGGCTTTGGGAACGCACCGTTTCCATTCAAAAGTCTGCGTTGCTGGAGTTATCAGCACCGCTTATTCCGGTCTTTCAGCATATTAGCGTAATGCCGCTGATCGGAACCATAGACACAGAACGAGCGAAATTAATAATGGAGAACCTTCTGGAAGGTGTGATTCAATACCGTTCACAGGTGGTTCTTATAGATATAACCGGTGTGCCCGTTGTTGATACAATGGTCGCCCACCACATCATTCAAGCCGCAGATGCGGTCAGGCTGCTGGGATCTACCTGCATTCTTGTCGGTATCCGGCCGGAAATTGCGCAAACGATTGTAAGCCTGGGGATAGACCTCAGCCTTTTCCCTACGAAAAGCACGCTGCAAAAAGGGATGGCGAAAGCTCTGGAAATTACAAACCAACAAATTGTTAATGAAAAATAGGGAGTGGGGAAAATGAGAATTCCTATTTTGAAGCTGCATGAGTATCTCCTTATTACCATTCAGGTAGAGCTCGATGATCAGACCGCTCTGCAGTTTCAAGAAGACTTGCTAAATAAAATACATGACACCGGTGCTAAGGGTGTAGTAATTGACCTGACCTCTGTAGACATGATTGACTCCTTTATTGCAAAAGTACTGGGGGACGTTGTCCGCATGTCAAAACTGATGGGAGCGCAAGTGGTATTAACCGGTATCCAGCCCGCAGTAGCAATTACTTTGATCGACCTGGGGATTTCAATGAGAGAGGTTCCGACCGCTCTTGACCTGGAACAAGGGCTTGATAAATTGCAGCTGGAACTGGAGGGATGAGCATGGACATCCAATCCTGTGTAGAAGTTTGCAATGAATGGGATATCGTGAGTGCAAGGCAATTGGGAAGAAATATGGCAAAAGAACTCGGATTTGGCAATGTAGACCAGGCTCGTATCACTACTGCGATTTCAGAGTTAGCCCGTAACATTTATTTATATGCAGGAAGCGGAAAGATCTGCCTTGAGCCCGTGGAACAGATGGGACGAAAAGGCCTCCGCATTATTGCTGTGGACAATGGCCCGGGAATAAGGGATATTCGTAAAGTAATGGAAGACGGATATACAACTTCAGGCGGACTTGGAGCCGGACTGCCGGGGGTAAAGCGTTTAATGGACGAGTTTACCATTGATTCCACAATTAACAGCGGAACTGAAATCCTTGCGACGAAGTGGCTTCGTTAGGAGGTATTAAATGAACGACCGAGACTTAATTATAGATAGATATAAGGATTTACTGACCACCTATCTTAACGGGAAAAACGAGACAGCCCTGTACAAAGGGCAGCAGTTCAGCCGAAAGCTGATTGAGCAGCAGATCTCGCCTGAAGATGTGGTCAGCCATCATATAAATGTACTGAATGAAGTATTTCCTGAGATGACTGAAGAAATGAAGGACGCATTTGATTTTCTTTTGGAGGTCATGATCGGGTATGGGTTTGCGTATCGCGAACATCAGAGCCTGAGGACCCGCCAGCGCCAGCTGGAATCGGAAATTGAAGTGGCGGCAAGCATGCAGCAGACACTTTTAATCAGTGATGTGCCGACGGTGGATTCTCTTGACATTGGTGTCAAAAGCGTTCCAGCCAAGAAAATGAACGGGGACTATTTTAACTTTGTAAAGGATGACAAGTCCATAAGTGTGGCGGTAGCGGATATTATCGGGAAGGGAATTCCTGCCGCGCTGTGCATGTCGATGATTAAATACGCGATGGACAGTCTTCCGGAGCAAAGGATGCAGCCTAATCTCCTTCTTGAAAATCTGAATAGAGTCGTTGAACAGAACGTGCACCCGAACATGTTTATAACCATGCTTTATGGGCTTTATGACACTGATGTCCATAAATTCTTCTATGCCGGGGCCGGACACGAGCCCGGCTTTTTTTATAAAGCAGAGACGGATGAATTTGAGGACATGTTTGCCAAGGGCCTTGTACTGGGTGTATCAAGAACGACCAAATACAAAGAATATGAAAAGCAGCTCGACCAGGGAGATATGATTATTCTTCTTTCCGATGGGGTCACAGAGTGCAGAACAAGCAAAGGGTTCATTGAACGGGACGAAATTGTCGCCCTTATCCGTGAACATATGCACAAACCGGTCCAGGAAATCGTGGATTCGGTATTCACTGAGCTTGAGCGGCTTCAGGAATTTGAGTTAAGAGACGACTTTACCCTGATTATTCTAAAAAGAATGGTTTAAACTTATTCAAAAACGGGTAATTAGTGTTATGGGTTTATGATAATATCGTGGGGGGAAAAAAATGAACTTGCAAATTAGTCATGAAGAAACGAATAAAGTCCATTATCTAACATTATCTGGAGAAGTAGACGCGTACACCGCACCAAAACTTAAAGAGATGCTCGTTCCTCTGACTGAGGAAAAAAATACCCAGATCGTGATTGACCTGTCTAACATTGATTATATGGATAGTACAGGGCTCGGCATTTTTGTGGGAGCATTGAAGTCCACGAAGAAAAACGACGGGACGTTAAAGCTGCGCGGAATGACCGAGAGAGTTAAGCGTTTGTTTGAAATTACCGGCCTTACTGAGGTCATGGACATAGACAATGAGGTAAAGGGGGAGGCCAGATGAGTAATAAAGCCTCTGATTTTATCGAAATGACGGTGCCTGCCAAAACCGACTATGTCGGAGTGGTACGTCTTACGATTTCTGGTATTGCGAACAGGATGGGATTTGCGTTTGACGAGATTGAGGATATAAAAATCGCTGTCTCAGAGGCCTGTACCAATGTTGTGAATCATGCCTATACAGATTCGGAAAAAGGACAGATCCGCATTGGATGCGGAGTGTATGATAACCGATTGGAAATTATGGTTGTGGACCACGGCAAGAGCTTTGATTATGATGATGTGAATAAATCACTCGGACCTGTAGAAGGGAAATCCGTAGAACAATTGAATGAAGGAGGTCTGGGCCTCTTCCTAATTGAGTCATTGATGGACAAAGTGGAAATCAGCGGTGAAGCGGGTGTGATCGTAATGATGACGAAGTATCTTCACAGAGATGAGGTGGAGGAAAATGTCGACAGGACCTCACCAGCACCTACACAATAATAAAGAAGAAGTCTATAAATGGATTCACGAGTTACAGAACGATCCGAAGAACGAAATATTGCAAACGAAACTCGTACATCAATATGAAGATCTCGTTCACTCGCTAGCGCGAAAATTTTCCAAGGGGAAAAGTATTCATGACGATTTGGTCCAGGTGGGAATGATCGGCCTGCTCGCTGCACTGCGAAGGTACGATGCCGACTTTGGACGTTCGTTTGAATCATTTGCTGTCCCTACCATCATTGGTGAAATTAAACGGTTTATCCGTGATAAAACCTGGAGTGTCCATGTACCGAGACGAATTAAGGAACTTGGACCACGAATTAAAAAAGCTGTAGAAGAGCTGACGAATGACCTTCAGCGCTCTCCGAAAATCCAGGAAATTGCCGATTACCTGGAGGTTACGGAGGAAGAAGTGCTGGAAACGATGGAAATGGGTAAGAGTTACCAGGCCCTTTCCGTAGACAGTTCCATTGAAGCAGATCAGGAAGGCAGCACAGTGACCCTGCTCGATCTTGTGGGTACACAGGATGCCGGCTATGATCAAATTGATAAAAGAATGCTCCTGCAGAAAGCATTTGCCGTTCTTTCTGAAAGAGAGCAAGAAATATTAAAATGCACGTATTTTGAGAATTTGAGCCAGAAAGAAACAGGAGAGCGCTTGGATATTTCTCAAATGCATGTCTCACGGCTGCAAAGAAGAGCACTTGAAAAGCTTCGTGAAGCGATTCGGGTGGAACCATCGGAGGCTTTAAAATGATCCAGGATTATTCCTATGACAAAATCGCCGTCTCCTCTTTCCAAAAGCCTAAAAACGGTAATGCGTTATGTGGAGACAGTTTTTATGTCACGGAAACCCGTGATTATTTTATTTGTGCGGTAGCTGACGGGTTGGGGAGCGGAGGTTTAGCAAGAAATGCTTCCCAGGCGGCAGTTATCGCTGTAGAGAAGAACCATCAATTAGAGGTTGAGGAAATCATGAGCGTATGCAATGAACAGCTCAAAGGAACCAGGGGAGCTGTACTTTCCATTTTTAAAATTGATTTCAACCAGCGCATCGTCAAGTATGCCGGAGTGGGAAACATCCGCTTTATGATGGCGGGAGAAGACCGCAAATTAATCTATCCTCTCCCAACGGTTGGATTTCTTTCCGGAAAGCCGCAGAAGTTCCGGGTACAGCAATTTCCATTTGATGATCAGACTGCATTTATCATCTATTCAGATGGAATGGAAATTCATACGCAAAGCCGCTCCATTCTCACTAATATGGTATCGCCCCGGGAATCCGCAGCTTACCTGGGCAATCTCTCTCAAAAATTAATTGATGATGCTACCTGCCTCGTAGGAAAAGTGTCGCATGCATAAGCATATTGGAGGTCATCAGCCTCTCTGCCGGGTTGCCTCGGCTTTTTTTTATGTCTTCACAAATACACGATAAAGCGCTCTTCCGGGGGTGCTTTTTTATATGGAATTCCTGCAGCAATTTTCGTTAAAACATTCGGAAAGTGTTAAACTAAGTGGGTATACCCGTAATTGTTACGGATTTGAAAGGGGTACTTCTATTGGAAAAAACAATAGAGAACGATCAAGGATTCTTGGAAATTGCCAAAGAACTGGGGATTAAACAAAAACAAGTGGCAAGCGTCATCGGGTTGTTGAAGGACGGCAACACGGTGCCTTTTATTGCCAGGTATCGCAAGGAATTGACAGGCGGCCTGGATGAAGTTCAAATCAAAGATATTATGGATGGATGGCAATACGCAGAAAATTTAAAGGAACGAAAAGAAGAAGTTCTCCGGCTGATTGGTGAGCAGGGTAAGCTGACTGATGAATTGTCGGGCGCTATTTCAAGTGCTAAAAAACTGCAGGAAATTGAAGATCTTTATCGTCCCTACAAACAAAAAAGAAGAACCCGTGCGACAGTAGCCAAGGAAAAGGGACTTGAGCCGCTGGCACAATGGCTCATGAGCCAACCGTGGCAAGGGGATGTTATGACAAAGGCCGGCGAGTTCCTGTCCGAGGAAAAAGAGGTACATACACCTGAAGAGGCACTAGCCGGAGCCCAGGATATTCTTGCCGAGCAGATTTCTGATGATGCGGCTATTCGAGCGTGGATTCGGGAGCTTACGTTTAAGGAAGGGCAGCTGCAAACCTCCTTAAAGAAAAACGGAGAAGACGAAAAAAAGGTGTATGAAATGTATTATGAGTACAGTGAGCCGGTCGGAAAAATCGTGCCTCACCGTATCCTTGCCATCAACCGTGGTGAAAAAGAAGACGTACTCAAGGTGGAAGTGGAGGCACCGGCTGAAAGAATTATTCAGCGGCTGAACCGCACGGTCATCAAAAAAGCGGAGTCTCCTGCAGCCCCATATCTCCAAGCGGCGATTGAGGATAGCTATCGCAGGCTGATCGCTTCCTCAATTGAGCGTGACATCCGGAACGAATTGACGGATAAGGGTGAGGAACAGGCGATTCACATCTTTTCTGAAAACCTGAGAAACCTGCTTCTTCAATCCCCTTTAAAGGGCAGGATGGTGCTGGGAGTGGATCCTGCCTTCCGAACCGGCTGCAAACTTGGTGTGGTGGATGAGACGGGCAAAATGCTCCATATTCAAACCATTTATCCTACACCGCCAAGATCAGAAGTTCAAAAGTCTGGAGCAGTGGTCAAAGAGCTGATCAAAAAGTACCGCATCAATGTGATCGCCATTGGAAACGGAACAGCTTCACGGGAGACGGAGCAGTTTATTGTTGATACCATTAAAGAGCTGGACGAGCCGGTTTCCTATATTATCGTTAACGAAGCAGGAGCCAGTGTGTATTCCGCTTCAGGAATCGCCAGGGAAGAGTTTCCTGATCTTCAGGTGGAAGAGCGGAGTGCTATCTCCATTGCGCGCAGGCTGCAGGATCCGCTCGCTGAACTGGTGAAAATCGATCCGAAATCCGTCGGTGTCGGGCAGTATCAGCATGATGTATCACAGAAGCGCTTGAACGAGTCCCTGACCTTTGTGGTGGAAACAGCGGTAAACCAGGTAGGTGTTAACGTAAATACAGCATCTTCTTCCCTGCTTCAGTATGTAGCTGGCTTGTCCAAGACGGTCGCGCAAAATATTGTAAAAGCCAGAGAGGAAAAAGGAAAGTTTGAAAAACGCGAAGAACTGAAGAAGATCCCGCGTCTCGGTGCGAAAACGTATGAGCAGTGTATCGGATTCTTAAGAATACCGGACGGGAAGAATCCGCTAGACCAAACGGCCATTCACCCGGAGAGCTATAAAGAAACGCTGCTTCTTTTAAAAGAAATGAACAGTGAAGTTGCAGAGATCGGCACAGACAGCCTGAAAGAAAAATTGAAAACGATCGATGTGCAAGCGATGGCAGGACAACTCGATATCGGGGTGCCCACTCTTCATGACATCGTGGACGGGCTGCTTCGTCCAAACCGGGACGTGCGGGAAGAACTTTCAAAGCCCCTGCTGAAAACCGATGTCCTTAAGCTGGAAGACCTTAAACAGGGAATGGAGCTCGAAGGAACTGTGCGAAATGTCGTTGACTTCGGCGCTTTTGTGGATATTGGCGTGAAACAGGACGGTCTTGTTCATATATCGAAACTGGCCAAGCGCTTTGTGAAACACCCTATGGATGTGGTCAGCGTCGGGCAGGTGGTGACAGTATGGGTGGATAGCGTGGATCTCAATAAAGGAAGAGTGGCTCTTACCATGCTGCCTCCGGAGGCGCAGTGATGTTGGTGCGGTCAGCACCAGCCGTCAGGGAAGATGCTTGCTTTCAGGATTGCTATTTCTTTGGTTATAAAAAAACCAGCATTGATTTAACAACCGGATTTGATAACGGTCTTTTTGAAGATAAGCTTTTCTGAGTTGTTTCTTAAACCATGTGGGCATAGACAAAACCTCCACGTATTCAAGCGTGATTTAGTCTATGTCTCATGGCTTGTTGATGTGACCAACTTTTTGTTCTATAGAAGGAGAAAGGATAGGAAAGGAAATGACACAAAGGGAACTTCAAATGCTCGTCGAGCAGATATCAAACGATTATTTTCATAAGCCCTTCCGGCATATTGTTCGTTTCAACGGCCGTTTGCGGACAACCGGCGGCCGGTATTTACTCAGGTCCCATGACATTGAGATCAATCCAAAGCAAATGACACAGTTTGGAATGCAGGCATTGGTGGGTATCATAAAGCATGAACTGTGCCATTACCACCTTCATATTGAAGGAAGGGGATACCAGCACAAGGATCCCGAGTTTAAACAGCTGCTGAAAAAAGTGGGCGGCCTGAGATATTGCGAAGTCCTGCCCGGAGCAAGGACAACTCTTGCTTATAAATACCTCTATATATGCAAAGAATGTAAGCAGCAATACAAGCGAAAGCGCCGAATTGACACAAGGAGATATGTGTGCGGAAAATGCCGCGGGAAATTGTTTTTAAAAAGTGGTGAGAAAAGTGTTGACTAGGTGTTCTGATATGTGTTAGATTAATAAAGTCGCTGAAAGACATCTTGCTCTTTACATAAACGAAATAAATGAAAAAAGCAGTTGACTTTTTGAGAAAAAGAAAGTATGATATTAAATGTCTCAAAAATACATTCCACAGTAGCTCAGTGGTAGAGCTATCGGCTGTTAACCGATCGGTCGTAGGTTCGAGTCCTACCTGTGGAGCCATACAGAGAAGTACCCAAGTGGCTCAAGGGGCTCCCCTGCTAAGGGAGTAGGTCGCTAACGCGGCGCGAGGGTTCGAATCCCTTCTTCTCTGCCAGTTTTTGTCGGCCCGTTGGTCAAGCGGTTAAGACACCGCCCTTTCACGGCGGTAACACGGGTTCGAATCCCGTACGGGTCACCAAGTTCTTTTCTTCGAAAAGAACCAAGTATTTTTATTGCTTTTTCGAAAGAAAAGGACAAGCTGTTTTAACTTAAAGTGGGCTCGTGGTGTAGCGGTTAACATGCCTGCCTGTCACGCAGGAGATCGCCGGTTCGATCCCGGTCGGGCCCGCCATTTTAATTAAAACCAACATTTAAATAAGAAATACATCATGATTATTGGGCTATAGCCAAGTGGTAAGGCAACGGACTTTGACTCCGTCACTCGTAGGTTCGAATCCTGCTAGCCCAGCCATCTTCATGAGCCATTAGCTCAGTTGGTAGAGCATCTGACTTTTAATCAGAGGGTCGAAGGTTCGAGTCCTTCATGGCTCACCATTTATTTTCACACCATGCGGGTGTGGCGGAATTGGCAGACGCGCTAGACTTAGGATCTAGTGTCTTATGACGTGGGGGTTCGAGTCCCTTCACCCGCACCATTTTTTCTAAAATGTACTTAACAATAACTTTAACTGCTTTGCGGTCGTGGCGGAATGGCAGACGCGCTAGCTTGAGGGGCTAGTGGGGGCAACCCCGTGGAGGTTCGAGTCCTCTCGACCGCACCAATAGCTTCTCAATATAAAATAAACACATTAAAAGATAA
>NZ_JAUHTR010000021.1 GCF_030418125.1 Fictibacillus fluitans
GAGTCAGTTTGCACTGACTTTCTGGACAGCCCCGTTTTATTTTGGTGATCAAGCTTTGGATTCACGCTGTTCTCTTTTAGCCTGTTTCCTGAAAAAGAGTTCATACAATACAGGAACAATAATTAATGTGAGCAGGGTGGAGGTCGTTAAACCGCCGATTACCACCACGGCTAAGCCTTTTGAAATTAATGTTCCCGATGAAGAGGTCAGTGCCAGCGGGATGAGGGCTGCAATGGTAGCAAATGCCGTCATCAGAATCGGGCGAAGTCGGGTTTTTCCGGCTTCAAGCAGCGACTCGCGGATGGTCATGCCTTTCAGATCGCGGTTTTGTCCGATCCGGTCGACGAGAACAATCGCATTGGTGGTTACGATTCCGATAAGCATAAGAATGCCGATCATCGCACTGACAGAGAGCGGCTCATTCGCAAGGTAAAGGCCGCCTATAGCACCTACAGGTACGAAAATTAGAGACGACAGAATGATAAATGGTATGCGTGCACGGCCAAAGGTGATGAGCATCGTCAAGTAGACAAGACCGATGGCCACTGCGATGGCCAGGCCAAGTTCTTTAAAGGTTTGGGTGGTTTCTTCACTTCCGCCGCCGCCTTCGGTCGAAACATCATTCGGAAGCTCTACTTTGTCATTTACGCTTTTAATTACATCCTGAGTAACTCCCTGAACATCATTGCCGGGAATCTGTGCTGAAACCTGTGCGTATACCTTACCGTCGAGTTTCTGAATCGCGGTTACAGCATCTACATCCTGAATGTCTGCCACTTCTGAGAGGGCAACCGGGCCTTTGGTGCCAAATACTTTAAGGTCCTTAATAGCATCAAGGGATTTCGGCACTTTATCATAAGCAAGCCGGACATCACTTTCTTTTCCGCTCAGTTCAAGGTTTCCGACAGAGACAGGTTTGGTGGCATCGTTGATAATGCCGAGTACCGTATAACCTGATACTCCGGCATCCGCGGCTTTTTTCGTGTTGATTTTCACGATCCACTGACGCTGGGTATCTTTGAAGTTGTTGGTCACATATTTTAGGTCGTCACGTGATTTCATGTATTTCTCTACTGATGCTGCGCCTTTTTGCAGGTCATCAAGGTTGTTGGAGTACAAATCGATGTTAACCTCGTTATTGGATGGAGGCCCGCCGGACTGCGCTTCCTGCAGGCTTACGACAGCATCTTTGCTGTCTTCGTCCACGATGGTCTGGATTTCTTTCTCGAGTGATTTAATTTCATTATCTACATTGGTATCTTTTTTAAGATTAATAAAATAGTTGGCTACATTTTCGCGTTTCAATCCGGACTGGAAGTCACGGCTGCCGATCCCGGCGGTTACTTCTTTTATGGTATCACGCTGATCGAGCATCTTTTCAACTTTCAGTGACACATCATTTGTTTTTTCCACAGTCGTGGAGGCAGGAAGTTCAATGTTTGCTGTAATGGTCTTTTGTTCTTCATTCGGCAGAAAAACCGCTCCGAGCTTTGTGGACAGGAACAGAGAGCCGGCAAGAAGAATAAAGGATACAAACAGGACGATGAATTTATGGTTCAGAGACGAGCGGATGACTTTCGCATATGCCCGCTGAAGAGGACCATCGTTGTTTTCCGGTTTGACTTTTTTGAATGCGAACTTGGCCAGGATCGGTACAATGGTTATGGCTACAAGCAAGGAAGCCAACAGAGCAAAGACGACTGTTAAAGCAAATGGCAGGAAGAATTCTCCTGTAATTCCGCCGACAAAGCCAAGCGGCAGGAACACCACCACGGTTGTCAATGTGGAGGATACAATCGCACGGAGGATCTCCTTGGTCGAATCAATGACCAGTTCATTTTTGTTGTATTCTCCGCTGTTTTTGCGGATTCTTCGGAAGATGTTCTCAATGACGACGATACTGTCATCCACCACCCGGCCGACGGCTACGGCCATTCCGCCAAGCGTCATGATATTAAGCGTAATATCCAGCTGGTTCAGAAAAATCGCAGATATGAGAATCGACAGCGGGATGGATATAATGGCAATGATGGTTGCGCGTATGTTTCTTAGGAACAAGAGAACTGCCAATGAAGCAAAGAGAGCACCGAACAATCCTTCCTTGATCAGAGAGTTGACGGACTCTTTAATGCCGCTTGCCTGGTCGAAGCCGATGGCATAGTCAATTTTGTCTTTGTATTTGTCTTTATTTAAAACAGATATGACTTTGTCAGCGACATCGACTGTATTGGCGTCCTGTTTTTTGGTAACCGCCATCGATAAAGAACGCTTCAGGTTATAGCGCGTAATTTCGTTCACATCTTCTGACTGTTTGATTGTCGCAATATCTCCAAGCTGAACGCTTTGCGGGGCTGCAGCCGCAGATGGGGCTCCGCCTTGCTGCGGACCTTGACCAGAAGATCTGCTTTCTCCGCCGCCTTGTGAAGCTCCTGAGGGAGGTCCTCCGCTTGCTCCACCTGGACTACCTGACGAATCTTGTGGTGCTCCCTGAGAAGAAGGTGTCAGCTCAAGTGATTTTAATTCTTTAATTGTTTTTAATTGCTCCTCTACACGGACTGGCACAGAGATGTCACCAGAGGTTACATTGCCGGCAGGGAACGAGAGGAATTTTGAATTGATTTCATCCTTAATGGTGTTTAATGATAAACCAAGCTGTTGGGATTTCTTTTGGTCGACCTTGATGGATACGAAATCTTCCTTCACACCGCCGACAGAAACGTTATTGATTCCCTGGATTTTTTTAAGTTCAGGCACCAGCTCATCTTCAACAAAAGGCTGAATGTTGCCTCCCTCTTTAGGGAATAGAGAGATATTGTACACAGGGATCGTGCCGAATGAAAAGCGGTTCACTTCAACACTCGCTGTGTCAGGAAGGTCTGCTTCCTTTGCAATGGTGTTGATTTGATCCTCTATATCATCCATGTTCACGGAAAAAGGAAATTCAAGATTAATGATCGAGACACTTTCAAGTGAAGTACTTTTGACCGACTTTACGTTGTTAAGGCTTTTTAATTTTTCTTCAAGCTCATCTGTTACCTGCTTGTTGACATCCTGCGGAGACGCACCAGGATAAGTGGTCTGCACGGTGACTTGCGGAAATTCCACATTTGGAAGCAGGTCAACTTTCAGGGAGCTAAAAGAAAACAAGCCGCCCAGTATAAGCAAGAAAGAAAAAATAAAAATAGCGACTGGGTTCTTTAAGCTGAATTTCGTTAGCCAGTTCATGTTTCACGCTCCTTCAGTATTTATATGTGTATTTTCACATATGTTCAAGGTAAGTATAATAAAAGTACTACAAATATATCAAGCATTAACCTTAGTTAATTGTGAAGAATGTGTTAAAATGACATACAGATACGGAAAGAAGGAATGAAAAGATGGCGTTGAAGTATGCGCTTCTTGGCTTATTGACCAAAAATGAAGCAACCGGATATGAACTGAATCAGCAGTTTAAAGAAACCATGATTCATTTCTGGAGTGCCCATCATACACAGATTTACCGTCAGCTTGTTAAGATGGAGGAAGAAGGACTTGTCTCCTCACAAGTGGTTCATCAGGTGGATTATCCAGATAAAAAAGTATATCGGCTCGAAGACAAAGGTTATGAAATGCTGCTTCAGTGGCTTTTTAGCAAGGAAATTCTCCCTTCAACCTTAAAGGATGATCTGCTGCTCCGGGTATCGCTGTTTCAGCTGATCCCGGCTGATGAAGCGATCGCCTTTTTGGAGCGGGCAAAGGAACAGCATATGTTCGGCCTGGGTTTAATGGAAAAATGGAGAGACAGCCATTTTCCCGAAGGAGAATTTAACCAGGAAGATTTGGGAGAATACTTAACATCTGAATTTGGGCAGCGTTATATGCAGCATTGGATTGAATGGTGCGACTGGGCCATTCAAGTAATTAAGCGTACAAAAGAGAAGGGCAGTGATGTTAAATGATCTTGGAATGGACACAAAAGGCTATTGAGAAAATAGAACACAAGGTGCAGGGCGGACAGTTGTTTCTGAAATATGATACAGAGGGCTGCGGCTGTGTTGTAAGCGGTGTGTCTGTACTATGGCTTGTTGATGAACAGCCTTATGGGACAATAAAGGTGAATACCAATTTTGTTCCTGTTTATATGGAGGAAAGCAAACTGGTATTTTTTGATGAAAAGATGACGATTGAATACAAAGAGGAGCAAAATACATTTCAGTTAAAAAGCCCAAACCAGATGCTTAATCCGCATCTTCGGTTTGAAAATAAAATAGAAACAGGAAAGGGCGCTTAAATTAAAGCGCCCTTTCCTGTTTAGAGAGTAAAAACTGGCGGCTTTGAAGACCGCGGGAAACGAAGGGAGCAATAAATTCCACAGCCTCGAGCAATGGATCGAGCTGAATCCCGGTGCTGATTCCCATGCGATTAAGCATGTATACGGCATCCTCGGTTGCCACGTTTCCGGTTGCGCCCGGTGCAAACGGACATCCGCCAAGTCCGCCGGCCGATGTATCAAAACGGTCTACGCCAGCCTGAAGTGCGGAGAAGATATTGGCGAGAGCCATCCCTCTTGTATCGTGGAAATGGGCGGCAATCAGCAGAGTGGAGGGCAGATGGTGCTTAAGCAGGCTGAACAGCTCGAAAACTTCCTGCGGATTGGCAAGGCCAATGGTATCCGCCACGCTTAATTCATCCACACCCAGCGCACAGAATTCCTCAGAGAGAGCAAGGACTTCCTGCTCATCCACTTTTCCTTCATAGGGACAATAAAAAGCGGTGGAAATGCAGGCGCGCACAAAGAAGCCCCGCCGTTTCAGATCCTTAATCAGGGGTGCCAGCTCTTCCATGCTGTCTCTTGTGCTTTTATTAATATTTTTTTGGTTGAAGGTGTTGCTTACCCCGACAAAAAATGCGGCATTTTTGCAGCCGGAAGAAAGCAGGCGGGAAACGCCTTTTTCATTGGGGACAAGAACAAAATTGCGCGTACGATCATCCAGGCAGCGCTCAATGACCTGTTCTGCATCACTCATTTGCGGGACCCATTTAGGGGAAACAAAAGAGGTGAGTTCCATTTCTTGAATTCCCGAGGCTTTCAGTTTTTGAATGAATTGAATCTTTTCCTGTGCAGGAACAAGCTGTTTTTCATTTTGAAGCCCGTCGCGCGGTCCAACCTCAATGATCGAGACTCTTTGGGGTAATTCCATGGTTCCTCCTATGTATATATTTGTCATTGATTTCTTCTTTATTTTACGATTTGGACAGTTCAGATGCAATACAGAGAAGGGAAATATGATATGATAAAAGGGAAAATTCAGAAAAAAACATGGGAGTGAGAAGAAATTTATGGCGATACAGGAAGCAGTGATTGTAAGCGCTGTCAGAACACCGATTGGCAGCTTTTTAGGAGCCTTAAAAAACATACCTGCCACCGAACTCGGGGCTTTAGTAATTAAGGAGGCATTGTCGCGTGCCAATGTTTCTCCTGACGATGTGAGCGAAGTCATTATGGGGAATGTTCTTCAGGCCGGTTTGGGCCAAAACCCCGCACGGCAGGCGGCAATTAAAGCCGGGCTGCAAAACCGGGTTTCAGCAATGACGATCAACAAGGTTTGCGGATCCGGATTAAAAGCGCTGCATCTGGCGAGCCAGGCGATCATGCTTGAAGAAGCAGATATCATTGTCTGCGGCGGAATGGAGAATATGAGCAGGGCACCGTACCTTTTGGATAACGCAAGAACAGGACTGCGCATGGGAGATGGAAAAATGACAGATTCCATGATTCATGATGGTCTCTGGTGTGCATTCAATGACTACCATATGGGAATGACAGCCGAAAACCTGTGTGATGCCTATGGACTCAGCCGTGAGGAAATGGATGAGTTTGCAGCAGAGAGCCAGCAAAAATGCGAAAGAGCAATAAATGAAGGAAAGTTCAAAGACGAAATTGTATCTGTTGAAATTCCTCAGCGAAAAGGAGAGCCGCTGCAATTCTCGGAAGATGAATATCCGAAAAAAGGAACAACGGCTGAAGGGCTTGCCAAGCTAAGACCGGCCTTTAAAAAGGATGGAACGGTAACTGCAGGAAACGCATCGGGAATCAATGATGGAGCGGCTGCTTTTGTGGTGGTATCGCGAAAAAAAGCTGAAGAGCTCGGTCTTACACCGCTTGCCTCCATCGTCGCCAATGCCAGCGCGGGCGTTGATCCCAGCATTATGGGTATCGGGCCGGTGGATGCGACGAAAAAGGTGCTTGAAAAATCCGGGGTAACCCTTGAGGATATTGATTTGATTGAAGCTAACGAAGCGTTCGCCGCACAGTCACTTGCAATGGGGAGAGAACTCCAATTTTCAACTGAGAAACTGAACGTGAATGGAGGAGCCATTGCTCTCGGCCATCCAATTGGGGCAAGCGGTGCAAGAATTTTGGTCACCCTGCTGCATGAGATGAAAAGAAGAAACAGCCGATTGGGCCTTGCCACACTTTGTATCGGGGGCGGCCAGGGCGTAGCTACCATCGTAAAAAATGAAAACTTGGACTAAGGAGGGCGGCATATGATGAAAATGGTGGAAAACAGTGCACTGGATGCAGTTAAAGATATAAAGGACGGTTCAACGCTGATGGTCGGCGGATTCGGTCTGGTAGGGATTCCGGAGAAATTGATTCTTGCGCTCGTGGAAACAGGAACAAAAGACCTGACTGTCATTTCTAACAACTGCGGCATTGATGACTGGGGGCTCGGCCTTCTTCTGCGAAATAAACAGATCAGGAAGATGGTAGGCTCCTATGTGGGAGAAAACAAAGAGTTTGAGCGCCAGGTGCTTTCCGGTGAACTGGAGGTTGAACTTACCCCGCAGGGTACATTGGCTGAGCGTATCCGGGCAGGCGGTGCGGGCATTCCCGCTTTCTATACCCCGGCCGGTGTGGGTACGCCGATTGCAGAAGGGAAAGAAGTGCGAACCTTTGATGGGAAGGAATATGTTCTGGAACATGGAATGACCGCAGATTTCAGTCTCGTGCGGGCAGCCCGCGGCGACAAAGCAGGCAACCTCGCTTTTAATAAAACAGCGCGAAACTTTAATCCAATGATGGCTGCAGCGGGCAAGGTAACCATTGCAGAGGTCGAAGAATTGCATGAAATCGGGGAGCTGGACCCGGACTGCATCCACACGCCAGGAATCTATGTTCAAAGAATGATTGTTGCGCCTCAGGAAAAACGCATTGAGCGACTGACTGTTCAATCATAAAGAGAGAAAGTGGGGATAGTCTATGAATAGCAGAGAGAAAATTGCCAGAAGAGCGGAAAAAGAAATAGAGGATGGCTTTTACGTAAACCTCGGCATCGGCATGCCGACCATGGTAGCGAACTACATAAGCGAGAATAAGAGTGTGGTGCTGCAGTCGGAAAACGGGCTGCTTGGAATCGGCCCTTATCCTAAAGAAACAGAAGTGGACCCGGACCTCATCAATGCGGGGAAAGAGACTGTGACTGCCATTAAGGGAGCTTCCTATTTTGACAGTGCAGACTCATTTGCCATGATTCGGGGAGGACATGTGAATATTGCCATCCTGGGCGGTATGGAAGTTTCAGAAACGGGCGACTTGGCCAACTGGATGATTCCGGGGAAAATGATTAAAGGAATGGGCGGTGCCATGGATCTTGTTCACGGCGCACAAAAAATCATTGTCATTATGGAACATGTCAACAAAAGCGGACAGAGCAAAATTCTGAAAAAGTGCAGTCTGCCCCTTACAGGAAAGGGAGTTGTGGACCGGATCATTACAGACCGGGCGGTTATCGATGTAACAGAGCAGGGTCTGAAACTGGTAGAAATAGCCGATGGTTACAGTATTGAAGATATTAAAAACTGCACCGAGCCGGATTTGATGACCGATGAAGTGACGCTGGGTGTTTATTAAGGCATAGAAAGCGGGGGAGCAAACATGACAGAAATATATGTTGTGGAAGGGGCAAGAACGCCGTTTGGAAGTTTTGGAAAATCATTAAAAAACATCCCGCCCATTCAAATGGGCACCCTGACTGCGGTTGAAGCCATGAAGAGGGCTAATGTTGACCCGGCGCAAATTGGGGATGTGGTATACGGAAATGTCATCCATTCTAGTATTGACGCAGCCTATGCGGCGAGGCATGTCGCGTTAAAAGCAGGAGTGCCTGAGACGGTTCCCGCCATGCTGGTAAACCGTTTATGCGGATCGGGTCTGCAGGCTGTCATAAGCAGCGCCCTTGCCATTCAATCAGGCGATGCGGATCTGGCCTTGTGCGGCGGAATTGAAAATATGTCCAAAAGCCCGCATTCTTCCTTTAATCAGAGATTTCAAGGACAAAAGTTTGGAAATCTTGCGTTCGAGGATATGCTTCTCAATACGCTGACCGATCAGTATATTGGCTGTGGAATGGGTATTACCGCAGAAAATCTTGCAGAGAAGCATAATATCGGTCGGGAAGAACAGGATGAGTACGCCCTTCTTAGTCATCAAAGAGCAGCCGCAGCCATTCGTGAAGGAAGATTTGGCCAGGAAACGATACCGGTTGTTATTGATGAAAAAAAGAACCTTACCTTCACGGTGGACGAACTCGTAAAGCCTGACTCCACACTTCAGCAGCTTTCTGCCCTGCGCCCTTCCTTCAAAAAGGACGGAACCGTAACAGCGGGAAATGCGAGTGGAATCAATGATGGGGCGGTATCTCTGGTACTCGCAGGAGAGAACGCCGTGAAAAGCAGCCAGGTTAAACCACTGGCGCGAATTGTATCTTGGGGGATCAGCGGTGTTGACCCGAATATCATGGGAATCGGGCCGGTACCGTCCTCTCAAAAAGCCCTTGCCAAGGCCAATCTATCCATTGAAGACATGGATCTTGTAGAAATCAACGAAGCATTCGCCTCTCAATATCTGGCGGTTGAAAAAGAACTGGGTCTGGACCGTGAAAAGACAAACGTCAACGGAGGCGCCATCGCGCTCGGCCATCCAGTCGGTGCAAGCGGGTCCCGCCTGCTTCTCACCCTTGCATATGAACTCCGAAACAAAGGGCTGCGTTATGGCTTGGCCAGCCTTTGTATCGGTGGCGGCCAGGGGATAGCCATGATTATTGAAAATGTATCATCATAAACAAAAAGCTGCCAAACGCCGTAACAGGCGGTGGCAGCTTTTTTCTTTCTAAAGATATTTTTCTTCATCGAGCATGTGATTGAAGTTTAAGGTGCGAGACTCCTCGAAAATGAACATCGCATTTTCTTCGTGCGATGTCTTGCTGCCGCAGCGTTCCCTGTCCTGCAGGGGTAGCGTGGCAGGTGAGACCTTTAAGCGCTTGCGACTAAGGGGCTCAGCGCACGCCCTGCGAAAGTAGGCGTTTACGCCGGTAAAAGCGAGCAACCTGAATCGGAAATCAACCACTTACAGAGCAACATAGCTTTTCTTAACGTCGGTGCTGGTTGTAGACAGAAGCTTTTGAAAGGGACTGAATCAAGGCAGCTTCATCCTGTGAAAGGTCAGGGGTGTGTGCCGCCCCCACATTTGACAGCAGCTGATCAACAGAGCTTGCTCCCGGAATAACGGCCGCCACGGCAGGGTGATGCAGGCAATAGCGGATGGCCGCCTGGCTCAATGTTCGCTCACTGGACAGTTTGTCCTGCATTCCTTTGACCAGCTCCCGGATTTCTTTTCCTTCATATTCAAGATACTGTTCATCCCCGCTGCGCTTAAACGCGCGCTCGGAAAGCCAGCCTTTGGCAACCGGGCCGCGGGCAATCACACTGATATTTTTACCGTGAAGATAATCAAGCATTTCTTCTTCGGGACGGCGGTCAAGAATGCTGTATTGCATCATGACGCTTACAATCTCTGAGTGCTCGGCGTAATAGGAGATCACATTTGGCCGGATGGACGAAATGCCGTATTCACGGATAAGGCCATCCTGTTTCAATTCATTGAACGCTGAAATGGTTTCATCCATGTTATCTTCAATCGTTCCGCCGTGCAGCTGGTACAGATCGATATAATCTGTTCCCAGACGGTGGAGGCTGTCCTTTACAGCTTCTTTTATGTATGTTTTTGAAGGATCCCACTCCCAGCTTTTTTTATCGGCTGTCCAGCGGTTTCCAACCTTTGTAGCCAGGACGACTTTATCTCTGAAGGGACGGATGCTTTTCCCTGCGAACTCTTCGTTCCAGCCGAATTGATAGAGATCGGCAGTGTCAAAGTAAGTGACGCCTTCTTCATATGCCCTCTTGATTATTTCTCTTCCTTCCGCTCCATTTTCAGGCGCAAGGGACATACAGCCCAGTCCAATTTCACTGACTCGAAGCTCTGATGATCCAAGTTGGTTCTGCTTCATTGCATATCAGCTCCTTCATTTGATAGGTTAAAAAAAGAGTAGCATGAAAACGGGCAAAAAAAAACCTTCCAGCCTGAAGGGTTACTGTTTTGACCCAGGGGCGGAAGATATCCATTCTTGCACTGTGGTGTGTTCTTTCATATAACGCTTGAGCATGTACCGTATTTGCCAAGCTTTTCCCACCAGAGTCACGCTCTTGGGCTGAATATAGATCTTCATATGACCAGCTCCTTTTAAATGTGTATTACGCTTTTCCTTATGGTAGACTTTATGTAGCCAAACAAGATATAGAACCAGGAGTGAGAACAGCATGGATCATTTAAATGAAAAGACCCTTTCTACAGATTCCGTCTATGAAGGGAAAATTATAGATTTGGAAATCCAGGAAGTAGAACTTCCCAACGGAAATAAAAGCAAGCGCGAAATCATCAGGCATCCGGGCGCAGTAGCTATTATTGCCATCACCCCGGAAAATAAACTGCTCTTTGTCCGGCAGTTCCGCAAAGCGCTGGATAAAGTCATCGTAGAAATTCCCGCCGGAAAGCTTGAAAAAGATGAAGATCCAAAAAAATGTGCAGAGCGGGAACTGCTTGAAGAAACCGGCTATGAGTGTGAAAATCTGGAATACCTCACCTCGTTCTACACGTCACCGGGATTTGCCGATGAATTGATTCATTTGTTTTATACAGACTCTCTGAAAGAATGCAAAGAACAGCAGCCAGATGAGGATGAATTCCTGGATGTGATGGAAGTAACGCTTGAAGAGGCACTGGAGCTTGTAAAAAACCAGCAGATTCATGATGCGAAAACAGCCTATGCCGTGCAATATGAACAGCTGAAAAGAAAGATGGAGAATCATGCTTAACACCTATTATGCCGACCTTCATGTGCACATCGGCAGGACGCGTTCAGGGAAACCGGTGAAAATTACCGGAGCGAGAACGCTGACCCTATCCAATATTCTAGAGATGGCATCCTCAGTGAAGGGTATCAATCTTCTGGGAATCATAGATTGCCATGTGCCGGAGGTCATTGATGAGATGGAAGAGATGCTGGCAGCAGGCGAAATGATGGAACATCCGGAAGGCGGATTATGGTATGAGAATGTTTGTCTTCTTCCAGGGTCCGAGATTGAAATCTACGATGAAAACTGCCGGGGACCTGTGCATGTTCTGTCATTCTTTCCAACTGTTGAAAAGATGAAGCAGTACAGCCTGTATTTGCGCGAAAGAATGAAAAACGTTACTCTGAGCTCTCAGCGAATCTATGATTCAGCACATAACCTGCAGCGTGTCACCAAAGAACTGGGGGGCCTGTTCATTCCTGCACATGTGTTTACACCTCATAAAAGTGTCTACGGGAAAGGTGTAAAGGAATCACTTTCTGAAATATTCCTGCCTGAGCTCATTGATGCCATCGAGCTTGGTTTAAGCTCGGATACGAATATGGCGGATGGAATCCAGGAACTCCGGCAATATCCGTACCTATCCAATTCGGATGCTCATTCCCTGGAGAAAATCGGGCGGGAATACCAGACTATTCAAATGGAAAAACCAACATTTGCAGAATTTAAACTTGCTCTGAAAAATCAGGAAGGCCGAAGGATAACCGCCAATTACGGGCTTGATCCGAGGCTTGGAAAGTATTACGAAACCACCTGTGCCAAGTGCTCTGCTGTTATTCATGAGGAAACTGGCATGGTATGCGGGGAATGCGGAGGAACCACAGTCATCCGTGGCGTTAGAAACAGAATCAGCGAATTATCAGCAATCGATGTGCCTCAGATCGATAGAGGAGAAAGACCTCCTTACATCCACCAGGTGCCGCTGGAATTTATTCCGGCTCTTGGCCCGAAAACGCTGCAAAAGCTGAGAGACCATTTTGGGACGGACATGGCAGTGCTGCATGATGTGGAAGAAAAGGATTTAAGGACCGTAGCGCCGCAGTCTGTCGTAGGCCATATCCTTCTGGCAAGGGAAGGGAAGCTGTCTCTTCAGGCAGGAGGGGGAGGAACCTACGGGAAGGTCGCCCAAACGTAAATCTAGCAAATAAAAATAGCATACCTCTCTTTTTGATTCATAGAATGAATTAAGAGAGTAAGGGAGGAAAAAGAGATGGCTTCAATTAAAAGATTTGTCTGGTTCCATTTGCAGGAACATTATTCGCTTTATGTATTTGTTTCCGTCCTGCTGCTGATGGGAGTCATTTTTGGCGCTGTAATTGTAAACAGCCTGACCCTTGGTCAAAAGCAAGATTTGCTGAATTACCTGTCGCGGTTTTTTGGTGAAGTCTCCAATGGCAGTTTTGCCAATTCAAAGGATATGTTTTCTCAAAGCTACAGCCATTATATTAAATACATCATGCTCATGTGGATCCTCGGCCTGTCCGTCATCGGTCTGCCGGTCATTTTGATCATGCTGTTCATTAAAGGTGTGGTCATCGGATTTACGGTGGGATTCTTGGTGAACCAAATGGGATGGCATGGGTTCCTGCTTGCTTTTGTATCAGTGCTGCCGCAGAACATTATTCTGGTACCCGGCATCATAATTGCCGCAGCCGCTTCCATTTTATTTTCAATCAAAATGATCAGGCAGCAGTTTTTTAAAAAATCAAGCGACCCATTTTTTCCAAAGTTCTTCAAGTATTCTGCGCTCATCCTTGCTGTGGGATTGTTTTTGGGCCTTGCGTCTTTGTTTGAAGCGTACCTTTCTCCCCATTTAATGGAAGGTGTTATGAGCCTGGCTAAAAAATAAAATCTTAAAAATTATTAGATAATAATTATTTTAAACTGTATATTATAATCATTTTAAATTGACACCTTTTCTTCTCATGACTTATAATATGAATGTGAAACATAAGGGAGGATAAGGTATGGAAAGCCGTATTGACCGTATCAAAAAACAGCTGCATTCCCAGAGCTACAAGCTTACTCCCCAGCGAGAAGCAACCGTCAGAGTCCTCCTGGAGAATGAGGAAGACCATTTAAGCGCAGAAGATGTATATCTGCTGGTAAAAGAGAAAGCGCCGGAAATAGGTCTTGCTACTGTTTACCGTACTTTGGAATTATTAACCGAATTGAAAGTGGTCGATAAAATAAATTTTGGAGACGGGGTTTCCCGCTATGATCTCCGAACAGAAGGAGCCGCTCACTTTCATCACCACCTCGTCTGTCTTGAATGCGGAGCTGTGGATGAAATTCAGGAGGATCTTCTGGAAGATGTAGAAAAAGTAGTGGAAGAAGGATGGAATTTTAAAATTAAAGACCATCGCCTGACCTTTCACGGGATTTGCCACCGTTGTCACGGAAAGGAAGAAAATGATGAGACATCCGAATGAATGATGCTCATCATTTTTTTATTTATTTACAAATTCAGAGGAATAAGTTAACGTAAAGTTAAAGTGAAAATAGAAAATGTGTATATTCCTTTAATTCTTTGGCATAACCTGTATTAATAACTTGTACGGGGAGGCTTAAAGACATGGGATCTTGGCTGAAATTAAGCTGGAGTGCATTCAAGATATTTGTTTCATTTACAGCCTGCACATTATTATTCTATTTTGGCTTGCTGTGGATCAATCAGGAATATCAGAATTATCATAGATACGACGTGCCAAAAGGCAAAGCAGTGAAGGTATTCCAAAACGATTCTGCCGCCGAAAGTATGGACGAGGGCAATTGGCTTATCCGTCTGCTGTTTTTTTATGAATCCAGTGAGTGAGGAGTGCAGATATGAAAGATCATGTCCAGGATTTTATACATTACTTGATCGTCGAACGTGGTCTCTCGAAAAATACGGTTGACTCTTACCGCCGTGATCTTGAACAATATGCGCTGTATATGGAGAAGGTCGAAGGAATTGATGCGATCGGGAAGATTCAGCGTGCCAATATTGTAGGCTATCTGCTCCATTTGAAGGAAAACGGGAAAGCGGCGACCACCATAGCCAGAAACATTGCATCCATCCGGTCATTCCATCAGTATCTGCTTCGGGAAAAGATCAGTGATGCAGATCCGTCAGTACATATTGAAACACCGAAAACCGAACGCAAGCTGCCCAAGGTGCTCTCCATGAAGGAAGTGGAAGCGCTTTTAGATGTTCCCGATACCCGCCAGCCTTTCGGTATGAGGGATAAGGCGATGCTTGAACTTCTGTATGCTACGGGCATCAGGGTAACCGAACTGGTGAGCCTGGATCAATCGGATGTTCATTTGTCCATGGGATTTTTGCGCTGTCTTGGAAAGGGTAACAAAGAGCGGATCATTCCCCTTGGCAAAATGGCGGCAACTGCCATTCAGGTGTATTTGGAGACCGGAAGACCGGCTCTTCAAAAAGGAAAAAGCGGCAACGCTCTGTTTTTGAATCATCATGGCAACCGTTTATCACGGCAGGGATTCTGGAAAATCCTGAAACACCTTGCGCAAAAAGCAAACATTCAAAAAGAATTGACACCACATACGCTGAGGCATTCATTCGCCACCCACTTGCTGGAGAATGGGGCGGATTTAAGGGCGGTTCAGGAAATGCTTGGCCATGCGGATATTTCAACTACGCAGATTTATACCCATGTGTCAAAAACGAGATTAAAAGATATTTATGCTGCCTATCATCCAAGGGCGTAAGCCTTTTTTTACATCAAGAGGTCTGACTTCTGACATCATTCGATCAGAGTTTGCTGGCGGTGATGGTAGGATATAGTATCTAAAGATGAATTATTTTGTACTGGAGGTTATAAAAAATGGAATATAAACGTTTCAAACGTACGTTTTTAATTGTAATGGATTCCGTTGGGATCGGCGAAGCACCCGATGCGGAAAAGTTTGACGACAAAGGTTCTGATACGCTTGGCCATATCGCAAGGGAAATGAACGGACTTCATATGCCAAACATGGAAATGCTGGGCCTTGGCAACATCGGTGAAATCCAGGGAGTTAAAGCGGCGACGCAGCCTAAAGCGCATTATGCGAAGCTTCAGGAAGCTTCTAATGGAAAGGATACAATGACCGGACACTGGGAGATTATGGGCCTCTTTATTGACCAGCCTTTTCAGACGTTTCCAGAAGGGTTTCCGGATGACCTGATTGAACAGCTGGAGGAAAAATCAGGCCGTAAAATCATTGGCAACAAACCGGCATCTGGAACGGAAATTATGAAAGAGCTTGGCGAAGAACATGTGAACACGGGTGCGCTTATTGTTTATACATCCGCTGATTCGGTTCTGCAGATTGCCGCCCATGAAGAGGTGGTTCCGCTTGAAGAATTGTACAAGATTTGTGAAATGGCCAGAGAAATGACAATGAACGATAAATATATGATTGGACGGATTATCGCCCGTCCGTTCGTCGGTAAACCCGGAGATTTCCAGAGGACATCGAACCGCCATGACTATGCGCTTAAACCGTTTGGAAGAACGGTGATGAACGAGATGAAGGACGGTGGCTATGATGTTCTTGCGCTGGGGAAAATCTCTGATATCTATGATGGTGAGGGAGTGACCCAGGCGATCCGTACGAAATCCAATATGGACGGCATGGACCAGCTTGTAAAGTCGATGGATCAGTCGTTTACAGGTCTTAACTTTCTAAACCTGGTTGATTTCGATGCGTTATTTGGCCACAGACGTGATCCTAAAGGTTATGGACAGGCTCTGGAGGAGTTTGATGCACGTCTTCCGGAAGTGTTTGAAAAGCTGAATGAGGATGATGTACTGATCATTACCGCCGATCATGGAAATGATCCGGTTCACCATGGTACCGACCATACACGTGAATATGTGCCCCTTCTCGTGTATTACAAGGGCATCGAGTCAGGAAAACCGCTGAAAGTAAGCAAAACTTTTGCTGACATCGGAGCGACGGTAGCCGATAATTATCATGTGAAGCTGCCGGAACACGGAGTAAGCTTTTTAGATCAATTAAACTAGGGGGAAATGAGAAATGGGAGAATTGAAACCGATTCAAACGGCTGCAAATTTTATACAAAACAAACTTTCTTCCCAACCTGAAATCGGCTTGATTTTGGGTTCTGGCCTTGGGATTCTTGCTGAGGAAATTCAAAACGCTGTGGTTCTTCCGTACAGTGACATTCCTGAATTTCCGGTCTCAACAGTTGAGGGTCATGCCGGACAGCTTGTTATCGGGGAACTTGAGGGCAAGAAAGTTATCGCCATGCAGGGGCGTTTTCATTATTATGAGGGATATTCCTTGGAGAAGGTCACTTTTCCGGTACGAGTAATGAAGGAGCTTGGCGTAAGCAGTGTCCTTGTAACAAATGCTGCAGGCGGAATTAACACCGCATTTGAAGCAGGCGACCTTATGCTGATAACCGACCACATCAACAACCTGGGCGACAATCCGCTGATCGGGCCAAATGACAGCTCATTTGGGGTGCGTTTTCCTGATATGTCTGATGCCTATACACCAAGGCTGCAGGAAACAGCCCGCCAGGCTGCATCCTCGCTCGGTATCTCCCTCCAGGAAGGGGTGTATGTGGCGAACTCGGGCCCAAGCTATGAAACACCGGCTGAAATCCGCATGCTCCGTATTCTGGGCGGCGATGCAGTTGGCATGTCAACGGTTCCCGAGGTGGTTGTAGCGCGCCATTCCGGCATGGAAGTGCTCGGATTGTCATGCATTTCCAACATGGCTGCAGGAATTTTGGATCAGCCATTGACACATGATGAAGTGATGGAAACCACTGAACGGGTAAAATCGAATTTTCTTGGCCTGGTCAAAGGCATTGTTAAAACCATTTAAGGAGGAAGAAAAAATGGCTACACTTTTATCCAATATGAATGAAGCAGCAACACTTATTCAATCCAAAATAAAAGGAATGCAACCGGAAATCGGTTTAATCCTTGGATCTGGCCTTGGTGAACTGGCAGATGAAATCGAAAATGCGGTTCAGATCGATTACAGTGAGATTCCTCACTTTCCGGTTTCAACGGTGGAAGGACATGCCGGCAAGCTGGTAATTGGCACGCTGAACGGTAAGACCGTTTTAGCCATGCAGGGCCGTTTTCATTTTTACGAAGGATACAGCATGCAGGAAGTAACGTTTCCTGTACGTGTCATGAAGGGACTTGGTGTTAAGCTTTTAGTAGTGACCAATGCCTGCGGAGGAATGAATCCCGAGTTTTCAGCCGGTGACCTTATGATTATTAATGATCATCTGAACATGACAGGAGCCAATCCGCTGATCGGTCCAAACGAGTCCGAGCTCGGTCCGCGTTTCCCGGATATGAGCACAGCGTACACACCGGAACTTGTTCAATTTACAAAAGAAACAGCTTCTTCCCTGGGAATTAATGTTCAAGAGGGTGTATATGCAGGAATTACCGGGCCAACCTATATGACTAAGGCAGAGCTTCGCATGCTTCGCACAGTGGGCGGAGACGCAATCGGAATGTCAACAGTGCCGGAAGTCATTGTGGCAAGCCATATGGGCTTGAAAGTGATTGGAATCTCCTGTATCACTGACATGGCGATCGCAGACGAACTTGAACCGCTCACACACGAACAAGTGGTGGCGGTGGCAAACCGCACGAAGCCTAAATTCATCAACCTGGTGAAAGAAATCGTTAAAACTGTAACGCTGTAATCTTTTCAGGTCAGGGTTGCTTGAACAAAAAGAGAAAAGTAATTTTAAGAAAAAAGAAAGCTCAATGAGGTGGATTTAAATGAGGGCAGTCGATATTATCCTAAAGAAACGACACGGAAAAGAATTAACGAAAGAAGAAATTGGCACATTCATCCAAGGATATACAAACGGTGATATTCCTGATTACCAGGTGTCAGCTTTCTTAATGGCGGTTTACTTTAAAGGAATGACCAAAGAAGAAACGGCTCACTTAACAAACGCGATGGTTAAGTCTGGAGATGAAATCGATTTATCTAAAATCGAAGGAATCAAAGTTGATAAGCATTCTACAGGCGGAGTTGGAGATAAGACGAGCCTTATTATTGCTCCTCTTGTAGCTTCAGTGGGCGTACCTGTGGCAAAAATGAGCGGGCGCGGTTTAGGACACACGGGAGGCACTGTTGATAAATTAGAAGCAATTGAAGGCTTTCAGGTTGAATTGACAACGCAGCAATTTATCGAGAATGTAAACAAACATAAAATTGCTGTTGTGGGTCAAAGCGGGAACTTGACTCCTGCTGATAAGAAACTGTATGCCTTGAGAGACGTGACAGGCACAGTGGACTCTATTCCGTTGATTGCTTCATCCATCATGTCCAAGAAGATTGCTTCGGGGTCTAACGCTATTGTGCTGGATGTTAAGTTTGGTTCCGGTGCATTTATGAAGACGCTGGAAGATGCAAAGGCATTGGCAACTGCAATGGTTGGGATCGGTAATGAATTAGGCCGTCAAACGGTAGCTATTATTACGGATATGGACCAGCCTTTAGGCCATGAAATCGGTAATGCAAATGAGGTCCAGGAAGCTATTGCTGTATTAAGCGGGGAAGGTGACAAGGATTTAACAGAGGTTTGTTTAACACTTGCAGGCAATATGGCTGTATTGGGCGGAGCATACTCTGACTTTGATGAAGCGAAACAAGAACTGCAAAAGATTTTGGAAAGCGGCAAGGCTGTCGAGAAAATGAGGGAATTTGTTGAATCCCAGGGTGGTAACGGCAACCAGATTACCAATCCTGAAACATTGCCTCAAGCCAAGTACCATATCGAAATCAAGTCAGATGAAGAAGGCAACGTTCAAACCATCGATGCTGAATCAGTTGGGATTGCAGCGATGCTTTTGGGAGCCGGAAGAAAGACCAAGGAAGACAGCATTGATTATGCAGTAGGCATTACCTTGAAGAAAAAAGTGGGGAATCCAGTAGCAAAGGGAGAAACTCTTGCTGTATTCCATGCTAATTCTGAAGACATAGCTGAAGCAGAGAAAACGTTGAAAGCAGCCTACACATTCACGAGTGGATCCGTGGAATCACCTAAATTGATTCACGATATTATTAAATAAAAGAAGAAATGCATTTTGTAAGGGAGCTGTCCTGAAAGTCAAAAATTGACCTTCAGGCAGCTCCTTTACGCATAAAAAACTTCCATGAAAAGTTGATTGTAGTGGAAGGCGAGCGGCCTGGAACGAAAGTCAACGGCTTCCAGACTTCCTCGACAACTTCTTTTTTTCTCCTCCGCTGATATTCCTGTATAAACCGAAAATTAATGGAAAAAATAGGGGTATCACGATTGGAGGGAAATGGAATGAAACGATACATAGTGGCTGCTGTAGCAATCGCACTTCTGCTCACTGCGGGCGGAGGCCAGACCTATGCAGCTGAAAAAGCACAAAGTCTTGCTCCAAATGCATCTTCAGCTATTTTGATTGAACGTGATACGGGAACAGTACTTTTTGATAAAAACAGCCATAAAAAACTGCCGCCGGCAAGTATGACAAAGATTATGACCATGATTCTGATTATGGAAGCTCTTGATTCCGGAAAGCTCAAGCTGACTGATCCTGTTAGAGTGAGCGAATATGCCGCTTCGATGGGGGGTTCCCAAATTTTTCTTGAACCCGGTGAAGAAATGAGCGTTCACGACATGATGAAGGGAATTGCAATCGGAAGTGCCAATGATGCTTCCGTGGCCATGGCAGAAAAAATCGGGGG
Source organism: Fictibacillus fluitans (assembly GCF_030418125.1). GTDB lineage: Bacteria > Bacillota > Bacilli > Bacillales > Fictibacillaceae > Fictibacillus_C > Fictibacillus_C fluitans. Next base: position 19,957 of record NZ_JAUHTR010000021.1, read on the forward strand.
CTCTGAGTCATCCTTTGTGGATATGATGAACAAGAAAGCCAGACAACTGGGATTAAAAGACACATTTTTTAAAAATCCCACCGGGCTTCCTTCTGCAGGACATTATTCTTCTGCTCATGATATGGCCGTTATGGGAAAAGAACTGTTAAAGCATGAAGAAATCACCAAATATACCGGGCTGTATGAGGAATATCTCCGTCAAAACACGCCGAATAAATTCTGGCTGGTGAACACCAACCGCCTGGTGAAGTTTTATCCTGGTACAGATGGCTTGAAAACAGGTTTTACACAAGAAGCCAAGTATTGTCTCACTGCTACTGCCAAAAAACATGATATGCGGGTTATTGCTGTGGTGATGGGTGCACCCAACCCTAAACAGCGCAATCAGCAGATCACCCAATTGTTTGATTATGCGTTTTCTCAGTATGCGACCAAAAAATTATATGACCGCCATCAAATTGTAAAGCAGATAAAAATCCAAAAAGGGAATAAACAGCAGCTGGCAGTCGTGACATCCGAAAGTATTTCCTTGCTGTCCAAACGCGGGGAAAAAGAAAACAACGTGAAACCGCTCATCCAGGTGAAGCCCGATTTGAAAATGCCGATCAAAAAAGGACAGCAAGTCGGAACATTGAGCATTATGAAAGGCGGCAAGACTGTAACCAAAAGCCCGCTGCTTGCCTCCGAGAATGTAAAGAGTGCTTCGTGGTGGAGTTTGTTTAAACGCACGCTTGGACATATGGCAAAATCGTCATAAACTCATGTTTTGACTAAATGGGACGAATCCGCACTAGTTTTGTAATAGTGGAGGAATTCGTCCTTTTATTATCGAAACAATTGCATATCAAGAAGAAGGAGGAGAGACGTTTGAGTCTTAACATCGGGCTGGAGATCAAGCATACGGTATTATGCATTCGCCTGGATGGGGAACTTGACCATCATACGGCTGATGAATTGAGGTCAAAGGTTGATAATATTTTAAAGAATAAAAAAATTGAACATATCATGCTGAACCTTGAAGGGCTGGACTTCATGGACAGCTCGGGCCTCGGCGTAATCCTTGGGAGGTATAAGCAAATCAAGAGTCATAACGGCGAAATGGTGGTGTGTGCCATTTCTCCTGCTGTAAAAAGGTTATTCGATATGTCCGGTCTGTTTAAGATAATAAGACTGGAAGAAAATGAAGAATATGCGCTACAAACCCTGGGGGTGGCTTAATCATGAAAAACGAGATGAAAATTCAGTTTTCAGCACTAAGCCAGAATGAATCCTTTGCGCGGGTTACGGTTGCGGCCTTTATCGCGCAGCTGGATCCTACGGTGGATGAGCTGACCGAGATTAAAACGGTGGTTTCAGAGGCTGTAACCAACTCCATTATTCATGGCTATGAAAATTCGCCAGATGGAATTGTCTATATTGAAGTCACGCTTGATGAAGATACGGTCAAACTGACCATCCGGGACAAAGGCATCGGCATACCAGATTTGAATGAAGCAAGGCAGCCGCTTTTCACTTCCAAGCCGGAGCTGGAACGGTCAGGCATGGGCTTTACCATTATGGAAAACTTTATGGATGAGGTTGAGGTGATTTCCGAACCCTCCTATGGCACCACGATCCACTTGACAAAATTTTTGGCAAAAAATAAAGCGGTTATCAATTAAGGGGTATGCCTTATGGATGTCGAGGTTAAAGGCGGTAAAAACAAATCGTACTTTAAGGATGAGGAAATCAAGCTTTTGATCAAACGAAGCCAAGAAGGTGATCAATCCGCCCGGGATCTGATCGTTGAAAAAAATATGCGCCTGGTCTGGTCTGTTGTACAGCGGTTTATCAACCGCGGCTATGAACCAGATGATCTTTTTCAAATCGGAAGCATCGGGCTTTTGAAATCGGTTGATAAATTTGATCTGAGCTATGATGTGCGTTTTTCCACATATGCCGTTCCGATGATCATAGGAGAAATCCAGCGTTTCATTCGGGATGATGGGACGGTAAAGGTAAGCCGGTCACTCAAAGAGATGGGAAACAAAGTCAGGAAAGCAAAGGACGAATTGTCCAAAGTGCTTGGACGGACGCCGACAGTTAATGAAGTTGCCGAAAAGCTTGAGATCAGTGTGGAAGATGTTGTGCTCGCACAGGAGGCTGTAAGGGCACCGACTTCCATCCACGAAACTGTCTATGAAAACGATGGAGACCCCATTACACTGCTGGACCAGATTGCAGACAGCACAGAGAACAAGTGGTTCGACAAAATTACATTGCAGGAAGCCATTGAATCATTGGATGAGAGGGAACGCCTCATTGTTTATCTTCGTTATTATAAGGACCAGACCCAGTCGGAAGTCGCCGAGCGGCTGGGGATCTCGCAGGTTCAGGTTTCCCGGCTTGAAAAGAAAATTTTGGCTCAGATGAAAAGCCAGATGGATGAATGATCCATCTGGCTTTTTTGTGTGAAGATATGTTGCTTTTTGCCTATGGGAATTGATGGATAATAGTTGGAAGAAGAATGATACAACTTTGCCAAATCCATACTAAACAAGAATATTGAATGATCAGGAGGTGCAGCCATGAAAGAATCTGCTGTTTACATAAGGATGAGACAAAAGGTTCAGGTTGTGCTTGGGCAGCCCGTGACACTTGGAACGGCAGCCCAGATCGTGGCTTCTCCAGCCATCCAAAAAAAGCTGCAAACACTGGTGATTTATGAGGTAAAGCCAGCCGACAAGCACTTGATTGTCCTGGACGTGATGAAAGTGGTTCAACATATTCAGCACGTTTTGCCGGGCATTGAGATCCAGACAGTTGGTCCCGCTCAGTCCATTCTTGAGATCCAGTATAAAAAAAAGAAGCTGACGCCCGTCTATTTTGTGCTCGTCTGGCTGTTATTATTTATCGGGTCCGCACTGGCCATCATGAATTTCCATGAAGATGTCAGCATGCAGGTGGTTCACCAAAAAATTTATTATATGGTGACGGGCCATTATGATAACCAGCCACTGGTTTTGCAGATTCCCTATTCTCTGGGACTTGGAATAGGAATGGTTCTTTTTTTTAACCATGTCTTTAAAAAGAGGCTGAATGAAGAGCCGAGCCCGCTTGAAGTTGAGATGTTTAAGTACCAGCAGGACCTCGATCAGTATGTTGTCATTCATGAAAATAAGGAAACTGAGAAAAAAATCCATGGTGATTAAAAGCGTGTTTTTAGCCTTTATTGGTTTTGGCGGAGGTATAGCCGTGGGTTCGGGGTTTGTGGCTTTTCTGACCGTGCTTGGTATTATTCCCCGGCTGATGCAGCTCAGTAAAACCTTTTGTTATATCAGGGCGTACGAATGGAGTGTCATCCTCGGTGCTGTTCTTGGCGGATGGGTAAACCTGAAGGATGTCTGCTTTCATCTTTCTCCATTGCTGCTCGTGCCAATAGGTGCCTTTTGCGGTGTATTCGTCGGAATGCTTGCTGCCGCGCTCACTGAGGTCTTGAATGTCATGCCAATCCTCGCCAATCGCATTGGGATGGGGGAAAGGCTGCTGATTATACTCATGGCAATCGTATTAGGGAAAGTGTTGGGCTCTTTATTTCACTGGATGGTTTATGTTAACCAATAAAAAAGAAGGAGTATCAGGTAATGTCCAATAAAGAACAACAGCAAGAATATGCACAGAAAATCAAGCCGCTTCAGCCAAAACCGCCTTACGTTATCAATTGTCTGAAGGCATATTTAGTCGGAGGGCTCATTTGTGTCATTGGAGAAGCGCTCATGAAATTTTACATGACCTATTTCAATTTTAATGAAGAAACGGCCGGGAACCCGACCGCGGCCACCCTGATATTAATTGCTGCTCTGCTCACGGGCATCGGGGTGTATGACAAGATTGGACAGTTCGGAGGAGCTGGCTCGGCCGTACCCGTAACCGGCTTTGCCAACGCTGTAACGAGCGCTGCTCTCGAACATAAAAGTGAAGGCATTGTCCTTGGGATTGCAACCAATTTATTTAAGCTGGCAGGTGCGGTAATCGTATTCGGAGCGGTGTCTGCTTATATTTTCGGAATGATACGCTACGCGTTCAAAACGCTGATGTAAAGGAGTGAAGGGCATGAAACTGCAAGGAAGGCAGACATGGAAATTTGGTGATCAGGTTTATCTCAATTCAACAGGCACAGCAGTGGGCCCGATGGAAAGTGAGGGGCCGCTCGGTTCTTTGTTTGATGTAAGATACAATGATTTGCATTGTAATGAAAAAAACTGGGAGCTGGCGGAACGGCGTTTGATGGAAGATTCCATTGCAAGCTGCCTGGGCAAGGCCAAACTGACGAATGAAGACATTAACTTTTTCCTGGCTGGGGATCTTTTAAATCAGGTGGTTACAGCGAACTATGTGGCCAGGGGCAATGAAATTCCGTTTCTGGGCGTCTTTGGAGCCTGTTCCACATCCATGGAATCACTGGCAGTTGGCGCAGCGCTCGTAGATGGCGGCTTTGCCCAAAGGGTAGTTGCTGCTGTAAGTTCGCATAATGCTACGGCTGAACGGCAATTCCGCTATCCGACAGAATATGGCGGCCAGAAACCGGATACCGCCACATTTACAGTTACAGGTGCCGGTGCTGCACTGATCAGCAGTGAACCTTCACCGATAAGAATTGCATCTGCCACCATCGGTAAGGTACAGGATCTTGGCATAAAAGACCCATTTGATATGGGCTCGGCCATGGCGCCAGCAGCTGCAGATACGATTATGACCCATTTAAAAGAGACAGGCATGGCTCCGGGAGATTACGACCTGATTGTCACCGGAGACTTGTCCGGAGTAGGGGCACCAATTGTCAAGATGCTTTTAAAGGAAAAAGGCATCGATGTTTCAAATAATCACAGAGACTGTGGATTGATGGTTTACCGGCCGGACCAGGAAGTATTTGCAGGGGGAAGCGGCTGTGGATGCTCAGCGGTGGTAACTTATGGCCATTTGGTAAAAGAACTGATGTCAGGCAGCCTGAAGCGAATTCTCGTGGTAGCAACTGGAGCGCTCTTAAATCCAACAATGATCCAGCAAAAAGAATCCATACCAACCATTGCTCATGCGGTGGCTCTTGAAGGAATCAAAGGGGGAAGCAACTGATGGACTACTTATGGGCATTCCTTGTGGGCGGAGCCATTTGTGTGGTTGGCCAGCTGTTGATCGACATTTTCAAACTGACCCCGGCTCATGTAACAACCTCTTTTGTCGTGCTTGGTGCATTGCTTGATGCGTTTGGCATTTATGATAATTTGATCAAGTTTGCCGGTGCGGGGGCCACTGTCCCGATAACCAGCTTTGGACATAACCTCCTCCATGGAGCAATGGCTTCAGCAGAGGAGCATGGATTTATCGGTATCGCCATGGGAATATTCGAACTGACCTCAGCAGGTATCTCATCCGCGATTTTGTTTGGTTTTCTTGTTGCGTTGATATTTAAGCCGAAGGGGTGAATCTGGTGGGAAAAAAACGCGTCATTCTGATAACTGACGGGGATTTATATGCACTGCGTGCGGTAGAGCATGTCGCCCGCAAAATTGGAGGACGCTGCATTTCCCACTCATGGGGCAATCCTTCGAGGTTAACCGGTCAGCAGCTTGTATCCCTGATCATGAAAACACCGTATGATCCCGTGCTCGTCATGTTTGATGATTGCGGATTCAGGGGGGAAGGACCCGGGGAACTGGCCATGCGTGCAGTTTGTGAACATCCTGGAATTGAAGTATTGGGCGCCATAGCGGTGGCCTCCAAAACACGGTATTCCGAATGGACAAAAGTCCACTTCTCCATTGACCGCTATGGAAAATTCACGGAATTTGGCATTGATAAGAGCGGTCTGCCTGACATTGAAACAGGCAGGATCAACGGGGACACAGTATATATTCTTGATGAATTAGACCTTCCGATTGTTATTGGCATCGGCGATATCGGAAAGATGGCAGGGCATGATGCGGTGGAAAAGGGAGCTCCCATAACCAGCATAGCTGTGGCAACCATCCTAGAAAGGAGCGGGTATAATGCAGGAACCGAAGGAAAGACAAAAGACACGAATCAGTAAAAAAATCCAGGAAAATGAACATCAGCTGAAATCAAGGCTGGGAATCGGTGTCAGCTTTGACGTGGGCGTTAGAAAGCTTCATGTCATGAAAAAAGAAGTTCAGATTTACTATTGCACCGGGCTTTGCGACAGTCTCTTTATTATTGAAATCATGCGGGAGCTCATGGACATGGATCATGGGCACCGTGCACCTTCCAATGTCAAAGAAATATTGCATGATCATCTTTCCCATCAGCAGGTTGAGCTGACAGATAACCTGGAAATCGCGATCGACAGGATGCTTTCCGGATTAATTGCTGTATTTTTGGAAGGTGAAGACCAGGCATTCATAGTGGATGTCAGAAGCTATCCCGGACGGCAGCCGGAAGAACCCGATATTGAGAAGGTGGTCCGGGGCTCAAGGGACGGATATACTGAGAACATTATCATTAATACCGCACTGACACGCCGCAGAATTCGGGATGAACGGCTGCGGCACGAAATTATGCAAGTCGGAAAGCGGTCAAAGACCGATATTTGTATCTCCTATATTGATGACATCGCTGATCCCGGGCTTGTCGATCTGGTAAAAAAAGAGCTGCAGAATATTGATATTGATGGTATTCCCATGGCTGACAAAACAATTGAAGAATTTCTCGTGAAACAGGGATGGGATCCGTTTCCTCTTGTCCGGTATACGGAAAGGCCAGATGTTGCCGCCCAGCATTTAATGGAGGGGCATGTTCTCATTATTACCGATACGAGCCCGAGTGTCATTATTACACCAACCACTTATTTTCACCACGTGCAGCATGCCGAAGAATTTCGCCAGACCCCGATGGTCGGCGCCTTTATCCGCTGGGTCCGGTTTGCCGGCATTATCGCTTCGCTTCTCCTTGTTCCGCTCTGGTACCTTTATGCTACACAGGAAGGGCTGCTGCCCCCAGATATCGATTTTATCGGACCGAACAAGACAACCAATATCCCATTGTTCCTGCAAATTATTTTTGCGGAAATCGGGATTGAGATCCTGAGAGTAGCCGCGATCCATACACCCAGTCCGCTGTCGACAGCGATGGGATTGATTGCCGCGGTGCTGATCGGACAGATCGCCATTGATGTGGGGCTTTTTGTTCCAGAGGTTATTTTATATGTTGCCGTTGCTGCGATCGGCGGATTTTCGACGCCAAGCTATGAGCTGAGTGTGGCCAATAAAATGCTTCGCCTTGTCCTTTTGATATTAACCGCCATTTTCCATGTGCCGGGACTAGTGGGCGGAGCCACATTACTGCTCCTGTATCTCGCTTTCATTAAAAACTTGAATACACCTTATCTGTGGCCGTTTATACCGTTCAATGCCAAAGCTTTTATGCAGATTGTGATCCGGCTGGCTGTGCCATTGTCCAGAGTCCGGCCAAGCGTCGTACATCCGCAAAACAGCAAAAAGCAGCCAACTTCTTAAGAAGTGTTGCCGAATATCCAATTTTGTGATAAATTTGTTCATAACAATTGGATATGCCTCATTTATAAATAATGGGGTAGAGGCGCAAAGCGGATGAGTAGGATGATGGAGTGAATGGACATGATGAAATCATTTTAAAGGCCAATTTGCCGAAGTGTGGGAATGCTCCATCCGTTCCTATGCTGGGCCGCTGCCGAACAGACAGCGGACTGTCACTGCAATGCTTGCAGTGGAGAACTATTCCGGCAAATGGGGGTACGGATGTAGACAGCCAGTGTACCTTATACACGGGCTGTCTTTGTTTTTTCGTCGGAACAGGATCTCTGCAGGATAGAAAAGGGGAGATTAGAATGTACTTACACGGCACAAGCTCAATCAATGAAGATAATCATTTGACAATCGGCGGGCTGGACACGGTCCAGCTTGCACAAAAATACGGAACACCGCTTTATATTTATGATGTGGAACTGATCAGACAACGCGCAAGGTCGTTTAAAAAAGCCTTTGAGGAAAAAGGCATCAAAGCTCAGGTGGCATATGCAAGCAAAGCCTTTTCGTGCCTCGCACAGGTTCAATTAGTGGCGGAGGAGGGTCTTAGCCTGGATGTTGTTTCCGGAGGAGAGCTTTATACCGCGCTTGCAGCTGGTTTTCCAGCTGAGCGCATCCATTTTCACGGCAACAATAAAAGCTATGATGAGCTCCAATATGCCCTGAAGTCAGGGATCGGATGCTTTGTGGTGGATAATTTCCATGAACTGCGCATGCTTGATGAGCTTTGTGGAAAAATGAATAAAAAGGCGTCCATTCTTCTTAGAATCACTCCGGGAATTGAGGCTCACACCCATGAATACATTTTAACCGGTCAGGAAGATTCAAAATTTGGCTTTGACCTTCAGAATGGCCAGGCGGAAAAAGCAGCGATCGAAGCACTGGATTCAGAAGCCCTGACTCTTCTGGGCGTGCATTTTCATATTGGTTCGCAAATCTTTGAAACTGCCGGTTTCATCCTGGCGATACAGAAGCTGTATGAATACCTTGCCAAATGGAACAGCGAATTTTCCTTTTTCCCTGATGTTTTAAACCTGGGGGGAGGTTTTGGTATTCGTTATACAGAGGAAGATGAGCCGCTTGAGCCCAAAGAATATATTGAAGCGATGATCAGTGAAGTAACAAGCCTCTCTGCTTCAAATTCGGTTTCAGTGCCTGAAATCTGGATTGAACCGGGACGTTCGCTCGTCGGAGACGCAGGAACCACCATATATTCGGTCGGCTCGCAAAAGGATATTCCTTCCGTACGGCATTATGTGGCGGTAGACGGTGGGATGAACGATAATATCAGGCCGGCACTCTACCAGGCCCAATATGAAGCCGCGCTTGCGAACCGGGCGGGAGAAAAAGGAACAAATAAGGTGTCCATTGCAGGAAAATGCTGCGAGTCCGGAGATATGCTCATTTGGGACATTCTTCTCCCCGAGGTGCAAACCGGTGATTACCTTGCTGTATTTTGTACAGGGGCCTATGGCTATTCCATGTCCAACAACTATAATCGCATTCCGCGGCCGGCGGTCGTTTTTGCGGAAAAGGGAGAAGATCAGCTGGTTGTTAAAAGGGAAACCTATGAAGACCTTCTCAGGCTGGACCTGCCATTAAAAAACGGCGTATTGGCCGGTAATTAAGTAAACCTCACTGGACGCTCGGCCAAAAAAAGCATAAAATAAGGAAGTATGCTGAATTCAGGAGGTAATATACATGAAAAAAGGTTCAATTGAATTTGAAAACGGAGAAAAAATATCGATCGAGCTGTTTCCGGACGAAGCACCTGGAACGGTAGCAAACTTTGAAAAGCTTGCGAACGAAGGATTTTATAACGGGGTAACTTTCCACCGTGTCATTCCCGGCTTTGTAGCACAAGGCGGCGATCCTACGGGAACAGGAGCAGGCGGTCCCGGGTATACCATCAAATGTGAAACTGAAGGAAACACGCACAAGCATGTGGCTGGTTCATTATCCATGGCACACGCAGGAAAAGACACAGGCGGAAGCCAGTTCTTTATCGTTCATGAGCCGCAGCCTCATTTGAACGGTGTTCATACGGTTTTCGGGCAAGTGACTGAAGGCATGGATACCGTGCTACGAATCAAGCAAGGCGATGTTATGAAAGAAGTAAAAGTCTGGGAAGAATAAGAACAGAAAAAAAGCCTCCGCTTCAGGAGGCTTTTTTATATGCTTAAAAGTTCTTATTCCGCAGCTGTGTTTTTGCGCCTTTTTTGTGCTTCCCGTTCACGAATGATTTCGCTCCGGTCCCGGGTCCGGTGCTTATGAATAATCTGGTCATTGTCCATATCGCTCATTGCTCCCCAGGAAGAGCCATGTTTTTTTATGGATTGGCAGCATTCATTAAAAAGGCTCTTATCCGTAACGGGAAGGTTCATATCGGTGTAGGGAAAACGGCTGGTGATGTCGCTGAGCCGCTTTTTTAGCTGTTCAAGCAGCAGCGAATGATCAAGACCGAGTGCTGCAATATTTTCTTTCTGGCCGTCCAGGCGTTTTATTGCGCTTTCCATCATTCTCCTTGCTCCTTCAACGTTCCCCCTTCGCTGATGATAAAGGGAAACTGCGATCTGGATCAGACCTACCCAGACGCCATTTTGCATGCCTTCTTTTTTCCAATGTTCTTCGAGGACTTCATGGCATTCGAAGTAATCTCTTTTTCCATGAAAGTATGCCAGATAGTCGATATAAGCTTCAGGGTACATTTGCGGTCCTCCTTCGGACAGGTTCTTCTTCATTCTACTAAAAAAAGAGAAAGCAAAAAAGGAACTCCCTTTAAAATATGGTATAATTCCGATACAAGATACATTGTAGAAACAGAGGTTGCGACAATGAAATACAGCGTGAAGATAGATGCATTTGAAGGTCCTCTGGATCTGCTCCTGCATCTTATTGGTACGTATGAAATTGACATTTATGATATCCCGGTTGCTGTCATAACCGAACAATATATGAATTATATACATACCATGCAGGAATTAAAACTGGATGTGGCCAGCGAATACTTGGTTATGGCTGCGACATTGCTTGCCATTAAAAGCAAAATGCTTCTTCCCAAACAGGAAGTACTCGATCCGGATGATCAGCTTGAAATGGATGAGGATGACGATCCGCGGGAGGATTTGGTACGAAGACTTGTGGAATACAGGAAGTTTAAACAGGCAGCGCATGACCTGAAAGAAAAAGAAACGGCAAGAAGCATGATTTTTACGAGGGAGCCAATGGATCTCACTTCCTATGAAAATGAAGAGGAAGCCGCTAATCCCGTCGCCAACGTGACAATTTATGATATGCTGGCAGCCATGCAGAAAATCTTTTCGAAAAAAATGGAGAAAGTTCCAAGAAAGACGACCATCGAGCGCCGGGAAATTCCGATTGAAACGCGGATGCAGCAGATCATTCAGGACATTAAACGATCAGGCAGAAAGAAATTTTCGGATCTCTTTACCTCGTCGAGCAGGGAGTATCTCGTTGTTACGTTTCTCGCTGTCCTGGAGCTTATGAAAACGAAAGAAGTAGAATGTGAGCAGGAAGATAACTTTAGCGAAATTTTTATTTATGCACCAAAGGAGAATGAAGTTTGAATCAATCAGCAGAACAGAAAGCAGTCATTGAAGGACTGATCTTTGTATCCGGAGAGGAGGGCATTGACAAAAAGCAGATGGCCGATGTTCTTCAGGTCGGCATGCCAGAAGTGGAATCATTGCTGGACGATCTGCTCAACGACTACCGGTCGGGCCCGCGAGGAATGGAAATTATTGAAATCGCCGGTTCCTTTCAATTTGTAACAAAGCGGGAGCATGCCGCTTATTATGAGCGGCTGGTCGCCGCTCCGTCACACACAAGCCTTTCTCAGGCAGCCCTTGAAACACTGGCCATCATCGCTTATAAACAGCCTATTACCCGGGCAGAGATTGAGGAAGTAAGAGGGGTGAAAACCGAAAAACCGCTCCAGACCCTCTCATCCAAAGGATTAATCACCGAAAAAGGCAGGGCCGAGGGGACAGGGCGTGCCATTTTGTACGGAACGACCAAAAGCTTTCTTGAGCATTTCGGATTAAAGTCCATCGAGGAACTACCTCCTCTTCCTGAGCAGTTGGAAGACTCGTCTATTGAAGAGGAAGCAGATTTATTTTTTTCAAAGTTTCAGGAAACCATGGATGAATGAAAAGGAGCTGAGGATTCGTTGAAAATTCGATCTTGTGCCGGATATGAGCTGGAAAAAGCAAAATCCAATTCCCCTGAGGACTTTTTTAACCGCTCAGAAGTCATTTATGAGCATAAGGGCAAAGAGCGTTCCTTTGAATTGCTGTACGTTAGATTTCTTGAAGAACAGCTGCAGGAGGATCTCACACAGCAGCTCACATTAGAAAGTGGAGAGCACCTTGCCGTGAGGGATATTGCCGCTCTTGCCTGCCTGCTGCAGGCGGATGGTCATCTCGAACGCCGGAAAGTGTACATCAACGATCAGAATGAATTTTCCGCCCTTTTTCAGAACCTTGACTGGAATAAATTGAAGAGAATCTGGGACCGGGTTAAAGCAGCCTCTATCAGATCCTAAACGAAAGCCTCCTTATAAAGGGGGCTTTTTTCCATTTATAAGCGTAAAAGCATTGTAAAGAGGGAAAACTTCAGTAACTACGTATACGGAGGTTCATTGATGCCTAAAATTCTATCCGTCCAAACAACAAATCTGCCACATAAACTTGAACAGGAACAAACACTTGAATTTGCAAGAGGCTTGTTTCAGCGCTCATTTAAGGACATTGAACGGCTTTTGAAAGTCTTTCATAACGGAGAAATAAAAACACGCTATTTTGCCAAGCCCATAGAATGGTTTGCCGAACCCCACTCCCTGCAGGAAAAAAATGATTTTTACATAGAGAGCGCAACCCGTTTCGGCATACGTGCCATTCGGAAGTGTTTGCAGGAATCTCCGTTTTTAAACCGGCCGGTTGATTATCAGGAAATTGATGCCATTTTCTTTATTTCAAGTTCAGGCTTCGCCACACCAAGCATTGAGGCCAGAATCATGAATGAATTGCCATTCTCCCCGCATACCAAGAGAATACCGATTTGGGGACTCGGATGCGCTGGCGGTGCTTCCGGGTTTTCAAGAGCGTATGAGTATTGTAAAGCGTTTCCTGAAGCTAATGTGCTTGTGCTTAGTGTGGAGCTTTGCAGCCTGACATTCCAGCATGATGACCACAGCAAAAGCAACCTGGTGGGCACGTCTTTGTTTTCTGATGGAATTGGCTGTGCCTTGCTGTGCGGTGATGATTCCAGGGCGGGGAGTGCATCCTCCCTTGAAGCTGTTCCTGTAGTGATGGACACTATGTCAACCCTTATGCCAAATTCTGAAGAGGTAATGGGCTGGGATTTTAAGGACAATGGACTGTATGTTGTATTCTCCAGGGACATTCCAAATATCATTCGCGGCTGGCTCAAGCCTAACGTAGATCAGTTCCTTGAACGAAATGCGCTTACCGGCCGGGATATTCGCCATTTTATTGCACATCCCGGGGGGAAAAAGGTCCTGGATGCCTATGTTGATGCTTTGGACATGCCTGTTGAGAAAACGGAAGTTTCAAAGGCGGTCCTTCAGGATTTCGGGAATATGTCATCCGCTACTGTCTTTTACGTGATGGAACGCTTTATGGCAAGAATGCCCGAAAGAGGGGATATCGGTCTGATGGCAGCACTCGGACCTGGTTTTTCATCTGAATTGCTTTATTTACAATGGAAATAAAAAAGGGGGAGAATCATGCTGTTCTGGATATTTTTTGCTGTGCTGGTGATCCAGCGTCTAGCCGAGCTTTTGGTTGCCAGAAAAAATGAGAAATACCTGCTTTCCAAGGGAGCCTTTGAAGCAGGACATGAACATTACAAATGGATGGTCGGCATACATACCTGTTTTTTTGTTTCGTTTTTATTGGAAGTGCTCATCTTTCACAAGGACCCGGCATTTTGGTGGTGGATTCCTTTTTCTCTATTTCTTCTGGCCCAAGTGGCCCGCGTTTGGTGCATCTCCTCTTTAGGTCATTTCTGGAATACAAAAATTATAATCCTGCCCGGTGCCCATGTGGTGGCCAAGGGACCTTATAAATATATAAGACATCCAAACTACGTCATTGTAACACTGGAAATCATTATGATTCCTTTAGTTTTTCAAGCCTATTTCACGATGGTGCTCTTCCTTATTTTAAACGCGGTGATTCTGTCCGTACGAATACCTGAAGAAGAAAAAGCGCTGCAGGAAGCAACCAATTACAGCGCCCGATTTCAAGGGAAACGACGATTTTTGCCAGGCGATGATATCTGACTGGAAATAATTTACCAATCATAACCGTCCGTTTTTTGCATAAACTTGTACAAAACAACTAAGGACGGGATACCATGCGCTATTCAACAAAAAAATGGACAATGCTTATCTTAGCAGCTGCTCTTCTGCTTACCTGTATGCCGCCTCAGGCAACGGCTGCAGGGCCTGGTGTGTCCGCTAGAGCTGCTATTTTAATGGAACAGGAATCAGGAAGGATTCTATATGCACGGAATGAACACCGTCCCATGCGCATCGCAAGCATTACGAAGATCATGACAGCCATCATTGCCATTGAATCCGGCAAGCTTTCAGACCGGGTTACCATCAGCGATGCGGCCACCCGGACGGAAGGTTCTTCTCTCTATTTAAAACCGGGAGAGCATATCTCACTTAATGATCTTGTATACGGTCTGATGCTCCGTTCGGGTAATGATTCAGCTGTTGCCATTGCCCAGTATGTAGGTGGGAGCCTCGATGGTTTTGTTTATATGATGAATGAAAAAGCCCGTGAAATCGGAATGAAGAACACGCAGTTCAGAAATCCGCACGGCCTGGATGACCATGATGATCACTACTCATCCGCTTATGATATGGCGCTGCTTACCCGGTATGCGATGGATAATGAAAAGTTCAGGGAAATTTCATCTTCCGTTATCTACCGGTCACCACAAGAGGGTGAAAAATGGGAGCGGATCTGGCGGAATAAAAATAAAATGCTGAAGCTTTATCCTTACTCCACTGGCGGAAAAACAGGATATACAAAGCTTGCCAAACGCACCCTCGTTTCCACTGCTAAAAAAGACGGCATGGGACTGATCGCTGTCACATTGAATGATCCAAATGACTGGGAAGACCACGCGTCCATGTTCAATTGGGGTTACCGGACGTTCAAGCTGACCAGCCTTGTAAAAAAGGGAGTAGTAAACGGGATCAAGCTAAAGGCCTATCAAAATAAAATTGAAGCGGCTAGAGACCTTAATTACCCCTTAATGAAGGGGGAGGAAAAGGACATTCAACGATCGGTGAATCTTTACCAGCCGCCAAAAGGCGGTAAGTGGAAAAATGGAGCGGTGCCCAAGCCGATTGGCAAAATGAAAGTAATGCTCGGAGACCAAATCCTTGGCAGCCTGCCATTGTACTATGAGGGCAAAGGGCTGGTAAAAGAAGAAAACCATAGTATCTGGAATGTGTTTAAACATATGGTGGCTTCCCTGTTTGCCATAAGCGGTGGTTCACACCATGGTTAATTACATTTGGGTGGGTATGATGGTGACCGGTTTTATCGTCGCCATTTTCAGCGGTAATGTGGACAAGGTAAATGCTGCCGTTTTTAAAAGCGCCCAGGAAGCCGTCACCATCAGTCTGGGCATGATCAGTATTCTTGTTTTCTGGCTTGGACTGATGAAAATTGCGGAGAAGGGCGGTTTGCTTGAATTTTTGGCTCTTTTGTTCCGCCCGCTCGTTAAACGGCTTTTTCCGGATGTGCCAGAAGGCCATCCGGCACTGGGTTACATCTTATCCAATATGGTAGCAAACCTTTTTGGTCTTGGGAATGCCGCGACTCCCATGGGAATCAAGGCAATGGAACAGCTGAAAGTATTAAACGGTGGAAAGAATGAAGCCAGCCGCTCCATGATTACTCTGCTGGCGATTAACACTTCAAGCATTACCCTCATCCCTACGACCATTATTGCCATCCGGATGAACTACGGCTCGCACACTCCAACAGACATAGTAGGCACAACACTGATGGCTACAGCGGTATCCACCGTGTTTGCACTTTCGATAGACCGGTTTTTTTATTACAGGTCGGTCCGGAAGGAGAAAAAGTAGATTATGAGTTTCATAAATTCATTTTCCATCTGGTTTATTCCTTTTTTGATCGGATTTATTCTTCTATACGGCACATACAAAAAGGTGCCGACCTATGAAGCCTTCGTGGAAGGCGGAAAAGAAGGCTTTTCCCTGGCTGTATCCATGATTCCTTATCTTGTCGGCATGCTCGTTTCCATATCCGTTTTCCGTGCCTCAGGGGCGCTTGACCTGCTTCTTGATTTTGGAAAGCCTTTGTTTGATTGGCTGCATGTGCCGGGCGAAGTAGTACCGCTCGGACTGATGAGAACCATTTCAGGGAGCGGAGCCCTCGGCATGACCTCTGATTTGATCGCTTCCCATGGACCTGATTCCTTCATTGGCCGGCTTGCTTCAACCATTCAAGGAAGCACCGACACCACCTTTTATGTGCTGACCGTCTATTTCGGGGCGGTGGGCATCCGAAAAATGGGGTATGCCCTGAAGGTGGGCTTGCTGGCCGATCTCGTCGGATTTATTGCTTCTATTGTGGTTGTCAGTCTTGTATTTTCATAGAACACACCGGATGGAACAATAACATCAGGTGTGTTTTTGTTTATAAACCGGCTTTTCTGGTGAGACCTTGTGAAATGGCAGGCGAGAGAGTATGATGTTAAATGAGGTGAAATCATGGAACGTTTACAAAAGGTAATTGCCCAGAGCGGCATTACTTCGAGAAGAAAAGCAGAAGAATTAATTACGGAAGGAAAAGTTAAAGTCAACGGAACCGTTGTCCGGGAGCTTGGGACCAAAGTTACTGGAAGAGACAGGATCGAAGTCAACGGTGTACAAATCGAAAGGGAACATCCGGTTTACTTCCTAATGTACAAGCCGTCAGGAGTAATCACGGCGGTTTCAGATGATAAAGGAAGAAAAGTGGTTACCGATTATTTTCAAGAAATCGTGGAAGAACGGATCTTTCCTGTCGGACGACTCGATTATGATACATCTGGTGCCCTGATTATGACCAATGACGGTACATTTGCCAATGAGCTGATGCATCCGAAATATAAAGTGGATAAAACGTATATTGCCAAGATAAAAGGAATTCCGGAACGGGAAGCGATGAAAAAGCTTGAAAGAGGAATCATGCTCGAAGATGGAAAAACGGCTCCGGCAAGGGTGAAGTTCCTTTCGGGAGACAAGAAAAAACAAACTGCCATCATTGAACTGACCATTCACGAAGGAAGAAACCGCCAGGTGCGGCGAATGCTTGAAGCCATTGGGCATCCAGTTCTGAAGCTGAAAAGGGAACGGTATGCTTTTTTGGATGTGAAAGGGCTGAATCCTGGTGAATTCAGAGAACTGACCCCTCATGAAGTGAAGCAGCTGCGAAACCAAGCTGTCACACAACCGTCAAAAAAGAGAGGCCATAATTAAAATCCAAGGCGTTATAGTTAAGATGGAAACCTGAAAATAGAAGCAGGGATGGAGATTCTTTCCGTTAATAAGGAGGGAATCCCTTGTTTCTATTATTAATTTTGCTGACCGCTTTCATTTTTCTTTTCCCTAAGTGTATGGCATGGAACCCAGGCATACACATTCCCCGGGGATAAAACGGAAAATGTTCGGAAAAAAACAGCGTATCCATATCGAATGAGACGATTATATCGTATATGGAAATATCAAGCCGTAACGGGGTGTGCAAAATTGAAAACAATCAAATGTGAATGCGGCCATAGCAATCCGTTCGGAACCGAAATTTGTGAATCGTGCGGAAAGCCGTTAACCAATGAAAAGTCGCACGAACTGATCAACATGAGGTATGAAGGAAGCGCCGTGCGTTCTCAAACCTATAACAAAACGATTGTTGATAAAGTTTGGAATTTCTTTTCATCCGTTAAAGTTGGAATTTGGATTATTATTGTGATTTTGGTTGCCGCAGCGATTGGAACTATCTTTCCACAAGAAATGTACATACCGCCCAATGTGGATCCGACGACCTATTATAAAGAGGAATACGGAACACCGGGACAGATTTTCTTTTTGCTGGGTTTCCATGACCTCTATGGTTCCTGGTGGTTCCTTTTACTGCTCGCTGCACTTGGCGTATCGCTTATTATTGTCAGCATTGACCGTGGTTTTCCCCTGTACAGAGCGCTTAAATACCAGCGCGTGACCCGGCATGAGAGCTTTATGAAAAGGCAAAGGCTCTTTGCCATGTCCGACAGCGGAATTTCCATGGATCGTGTAAAAACTGTACTTGCCAAGAAACGTTACAAAATCAAGGAAGACAACGGCAATATTCTTGCCGAAAAAAACCGTTTTTCACGGTGGGGGCCATACGTCAACCATGTGGGTCTGATTATCTTCCTGATCGGGGCGATGCTTCGTTTTTTCCCGGGCATGTATACCGATCAGACCATATGGATCCGGGAAGGAGAGACAACGGCCGTCCCCGGAACAAAAACGGAAGATGGGCAATACTATCTCAAAAACCACAAATTTGTTATGGAACTCTATGACAAGAAGGATAAGCAGTTTTCACAGGCACTTGATAAAACAGGGAATCCTGTGCCAAAAAACTACCAAAGCAATGTAACTCTTTACCATGCTGAACCTTCTCAAGTGGTCGGGGCCCAAACAGAGCTGAAAAAAGAAAGAGACGCAAAAATTAAAGTCAATGAACCATTATCATTTAATGATTATTCTGTTTATCAAGTAGATTTCAAGTTAAATGAGTTTCATAGGATGAATCTCAAGCTGGAAAATAAAAAGACAGGAAAAACCTACGGCGAAATCAAAGTGAACCTGTTTAATCCAAAATCCTCTTATGATCTTGGAAACGGCTACAAAGTCGATATGGTCGAATACTTTCCGAATTTTAAACTCGACGAAAATGACCAGCCAACGACGGAAAACAGCATTCCCGACAATCCTGCTTTTGTTTTCAAGATGTTTACACCAGAGACGCCTAAAGGCGAAACCGCATTTATCGGCATACGGAAAAATGTGGAGGCTGGCGACAACAAATATAAAATGTCCTTTTCCGGGATTGAAACCAAGAATGTTTCCGCCTTGACAGTCAAAAAGGACAGGACACTTCCGATCATCATTATCGGCGGCATTATTTTCATGCTTGGTGTGGTCCAGGGTCTGTACTGGAACCACCGGAGAATCTGGATACAACAGAGGAACGGCCAATTATGGATCGCTGCCCATACCAATAAGAACTGGTTTGGCTTGAAAAGGGAGATGCAGAACATATCAGAAGAATCCGGGCTGGTCATGCCGATTGACCAAAGTGACGAAAAAAGTGCTTAAGCCCTGTACAGGAGGTTATTATGGCTGAACTCAGCAGTACTTTGCTTTATATCGCCTTTATTATTTATCTCATTGCAACGCTTGTCTTTGCCATGTCCCTTTCCGATAAAAAAGGAAAAGAGAACAAAGCGGCTTATACGAAAAGATGGGGAAGAGTGGGCTACATCCTTTCCATCCTTGGCTTTGCATCCCAGCTCGGTTATTTCTTTACACGATGGATGGCCAGCGGTCATGCACCGGTCAGCAACCTGTTTGAATTCACGACGTTTTTTGGGATGATGATGGTATTTGCTTTTATCCTGATTTATGCGATTTACCGCACGAATGCGTTAGGCGTGTTTGCCATGCCAATCGCTCTTCTGGTCATTGCATACGCCAGCATGTTTCCCAGAGATATCGCACCGCTGATTCCTGCGCTTCAAAGTGACTGGCTGAAAATCCATGTTACAACAGCTGCTCTTGGAGAAGGAATATTATCCATATCCTTTGTTGCGGGATTAATCTTTTTAATCCGGGTCGTTGATCAGACCGTTTCTACCAAAAAAACAAAAATGCTCGAAATCATTATGTATCTGCTATTATGCGTATTCGGCTTTGTTCTGGTCAGTGCGATTTCTGCAGCAGCCGGTTATGAAACATCATTTAACTTTACCGACAAAAAGGACCAGAAGGTGGAAGTGACCTATAATGTGCCTGCACTTGTCGGGCCGCCAAACGGTTCTCAGGCAGATGATCACTTTGGCCCGCTTGTCTCCTCACCTTCGTGGATGAACGGAGAGCAGGCGCCAAGGAAATTCAACACCTTTATCTGGTCGCTGCTGACAGGCGGTGTTCTGTATGGAATTGTCCGTCTCATTTTAAGAAAACGAATATCAGCAGCAATCCAGCCGAAGCTCTTGAACCTGAAACCGGATTTGCTGGATGAAATCAGCTACCGGTCCGTTGCCATCGGGTTTCCCGTATTTACGCTCGGGGCCCTGATCTTTGCTATGATATGGGCACAGGAGGCCTGGACGAGGTTTTGGGGATGGGATCCAAAAGAAGTCTGGGCACTCATTACCTTCCTGTTCTACGCAGCCTATCTTCATTTCCGGCTTTCACGGGGATGGCACGGCGAGAAATCAGCCTGGCTTTGCGTGATTGGTTTTGTCATCATCATGTTCAACCTGATCGCTGTTAATCTCGTAATATCCGGACTTCATTCCTACGCATAACATGAAAAAAGCGGCCCTTCATTTCAATTTTTTCTTTTGAGATGAAGGGTTTTGTGATATACAGGCTGTTCATGTATGATAGAGGTGCAGATTCAATGAAATGGAGGAACACCAGTGGAAAAAGAGGCTAAGATTTTAATCGTGGATGATGAGGATCGAATCCGCAAGCTTTTAAAAATGTATCTTGAACGCGAAAATTACGAAGTGGATGAAGCGGAAAATGGAGAAGAAGCTCTGGATTTTGCTTTAACGCTCAACTATGATTTGATATTGCTTGATCTCATGATGCCAGGTATGGACGGCATGGAAGTCTGTGAAAAGTTAAGACAGCGAAAAGCAACTCCTGTTATTATGCTGACTGCAAAAGGGGAAGAAGTAAACCGGATCCAGGGCTTTGAGTCCGGGGCGGATGATTATATCGTAAAACCGTTCAGTCCCCGTGAAGTGATTCTGCGGGTAAAAGCGCTGCTGCGGCGGTCTTCTTCCACGAAGTTCTTACAAACCGAATCCGTTGCCAAAAATATCATTGTGTTTCCGCATCTCACCATTGACCATGATGCTCACCGTGTGATCGCGGGTGGCAAGGAGGTCAACCTGACGCCTAAAGAGTACGAGCTTCTCTATTACCTGGCGAAAACACCGGACAAGGTATATGCCCGGGAACAGCTTTTGAAAGATGTTTGGAACTATGAGTTCTTTGGCGATCTTCGGACAGTGGATACCCATGTCAAACGACTCCGCGAAAAATTAAATAAAGTCTCACCTGAAGCAGCATCCATGATCGCAACGGTGTGGGGTGTCGGCTACAAATTTGAGGCTGCAGAACAAGCATGATCTGGCGGAGTGTCGTCGGAAAACTGTGGGTAACCATTTTGCTGCTGGTTTCGGTTGTTCTTTTCATACTGACCGTGATGCTGACGCAGTTTGTCGGCCGTTATTATGATAACCAGGCAGAAGAACAGCTCACCAAGCTTACGCATAAAATGGTTGAGCTTCTTGAGGATTATAACAGCAAGGAAGAGGCGCTGCGCATTTCCTCAGAGCTCGTGGATGCCTATTCCCTGAATGCCATGATCATCATGGATAAAAATGAGCACTACTCACCGACATCACGAAAACAGGAAGAAGCCGACCTTCCGGTGAGTGTCTTTTTTAAAAACAAATCCCTTGCCTCTGTTTACCAAAATGGAAAAAAGGTGGTAAAGAAAGGCGATTTTCCAGTGATGTCAAAAGGGAAGGAAATACATAACCGGCTTCTGATCGTCGGCTTGCCCTTTAAGATGGAAAATGGCAAAACCGGTGCCGTTTATGTTTATCAGTCACTGGAAAATATCGCGGAGAGCACGAATTATACCAAGAGGCTTATTTTTTTATCGGCCGGTATCGCCATTATCCTGACAACCATCTTTGCCTTCTTCCTTTCCAGCCGTGTGACCGCGCCGCTCCGAAAGATGAGGGAAGCGGCTTCTCATATGGCGCGCGGAGAATTTGACATGAAGGTGCCAATGCTCACACATGACGAAATCGGTGAACTTGCCATGGCATTCAACCGGATGGGGAGGCAGCTGAAAAATTTCATTACCGCTTTGAATCAGGAAAAGGAACAGCTGTCGGGAATTCTCAGTTCGATGGCCGATGGTGTTATTACGTTTGACCGCCGGATGAGCATCCTTGTTTCGAATCCTCCCGCTCAGCGTTTTTTGCAGGCGTGGTATTACGAGCAGGGGATGGATCCGGACAAAAAGGACGCCCTGCCATCTGAGCTTACTGAGCTGTTCCAAAATGTGGTCACATCAGAAAAGGAACAATACATCGAAATAGCTATCCAGGGCCGGAGCTGGGTGGTTGTTATGACTCCGCTTTACAATCAATCTTTTGTCAGGGGAGCGGTGGCTGTTCTCCGTGACATGACAGAAGAGCGGCAAATGGAAAAGCTGAACAAAGACTTTATCGCCAATGTTTCGCATGAGCTCAGAACCCCGATTTCAATGCTTCAGGGGTATAGTGAGGCGATCGTGGATGACGTGGCCGGCTCCAGGGAACAGGAAAAAGAAATTGTGCAAATCATTCATGATGAGTCTCTAAGAATGGGACGGCTGGTTAATGAGCTCCTTGATTTGGCGAGGCTTGAAGCCGGGCAGATGGAGCTGCGGCCGGCAACAGTTTCGGTAAACGAGTTTTTTGAGCGGGTCGTCAGGAAATTTTATGGCATCGCCAGAGAACGTGATATTGAGCTGGCCCTGAACCTGAATGCGGAAGGCACTGCCCGATTTGATCCCGACCGGATTGAACAGGTGCTGACCAACTTGATCGATAATGCCCTTCGTCATACTGCGTCAAAGGGCAAGGTTGCCATTTTGGTGGAACGGCTGCAGCAGGGGCTGAAAATCGAAGTCACAGATAATGGATCAGGAATCGCAGAAGAAGATCTACCGTTTGTATTTGAACGTTTTTATAAAGCAGATAAAGCACGGACACGCGGAAAAAAAGGCGGCACTGGCCTTGGACTTGCCATTGCAAAAAACATTGTGGTTACCCACAATGGGAGCATTTCCGTTCACAGCAAGCTGAACGAAGGCACCACATTTTCAATCTTCTTGCCGCTATCTGTTGAAGAATAGGTATTTCACCCGATTTTTCTTGTTCCATAAGAAACAAATCCAAAAACAAACGGTTCCTGCCGTTTGTTTTTTTACGTTTTTTTCTGTTGGATGATTGAGTAAAAAACTACTAAATTGTATGTTCTTAAAAAACGGCTTCTGCATAACATGAAAGGGTGATTCTAGTTTCAGGAGGAAAAGATGAAAGACTACGGAAGACGGTTTTTGGTCGTACTGGCGATCACCCTTTGTATTGGTATGCTGTTTCTTGGCGGAAAAGGCGGAGAGGCAAAATCGAAAGAAAATTTCGAAAAACACTTGAAGGAGCCCCTTTTTCATGGTACAAAAGTGGATAAGGATTTACCCAAGAAATAGGTTGTACAATCAGAGGAGGAAATGGTTTGCCGACAGACTATCACAATCATTTGGAAAAAGGGACACTCACACTGGACTACTTAAAGAAATTTGGGGATGAAGCACGCGCTAAATCTATTCCGAATTTCGGGATTTCTGAACATGCCTATCATTTTTATCAAACGAAGGATATTGTCAGCAAGCCCTGGATGGAAGAACGCAGGTACTATGATATGGAAGACTATGTGAAATTGTTTCATGAAGCGTGGGACAACGACATGGATGTGAAAATGTCAATTGAAATGGATTATACACCCGGCCGCCATAAAGAGATGGAGCAGTTTATCTCAAGCTACGATTTTGACTATATCATAGGTTCAGTCCACTGGGTGGGCGACTTCGGAATTGACCTTGCCGAATACCGTAAAGAATGGGACCGAAGGGACTTGTATGAGGTGTACAGACAATATTACGATCAGGTGGTCACGCTTGCTGAATCCAATCTTTTTGATATTATTGGCCATATTGATCTCGTGAAAATTTTTAAGTACATACCCAAGGATGAAGAATTTTTGCTTGAGCAGTATGACCGGGCCACCGATGCACTGAAGAATTCAAAAACCTGTGTCGAGATTTCTACCGCGGGTTTAAGAAAACCGGTTCAGAGGCTGTATCCTGAACCCGTTCTTCTCCAGATGTGCAAGGATAAAGGAATACCAATCGTCTTTTCGTCCGACGCTCACGAGCCTTCCCACGTTGGTGCAGATTACGATCAGGCGTTTCAACTGGCAAAGGAAACAGGATACAGCTCGGTTATGACGTTTAACAAAGGCCAAAGAAAGGAAATTTCCTTTTAATTAAAATGCAGGCAAAAAGCACGGAGTTCATATCTCCGTGCTTTTTGCTTTACAGATTTATTTTGGTTGCCGACACAACGTCCGGCAGTTCCTTGATCTTCAGGAAGATGTCCTGATTCAGCTCTTTGTCAAAGCTCAGCATCATGATGGCCTCGCCGCCTGCCATTTTTCGTCCCACCTGCATGGAGGCAATGTTAACCTCCAGATCGCCAAACAGCTTGCCGACTCTTCCGATGACTCCCGGACGATCGATATGTTCTATATAAACAAGATAGCCTTCGGGAATAAAATCTGTAGAATATCCGTTAATATTGACTACTCTCGGTCCGTAGCCACTGATAAAGGTAGCCTGAAGGCTGAAATTGTCATGTTCTCCTATAACACGGGCTTCCATCCAATTTTCATAGCCCTGAGCATCTGTGCTGTAGGTTTCCCCAAAGGTGAATCCTTGCTCTTTGGCAATCAGCGCCGCATTGATGTCGTTAACGATCCGGTCTACCCGGGGCTGTAAGAAGCCGGAAAGCAATCCTCTGGTTACGAGTCCGGTGTCATAGTCTGTTATGGAACCCGCAAAGGTGATTTTAATTTCTTTAATGGGGGAGGAAAAAGATTGGGACAGCAGCTGGCCAGACATCTTGGCGAGCTCATAAAAAGGATATATTTTTTGAAATTCTTCGTTTGAAACGGCAGGAAGATTCACGGCATTTTTAACCGGCTTCCCCTTAAAAAAGGAGGATACTTCATGAGCTACCTGTGATGCTACATTTAATTGGGCTTCAGTCGTTGATGCGGCAATATGGGGAGTGGCAATGACATTGTCCAGCTGAACGAGCCGGTTTTCAACCGCTGGCTCAGTCTCAAACACATCAAGGGCACAGCCGGCTACATGCCCGCTGGTTAAGAAGGTGTATAGAGCCTCTTCGTCCAGAATACCGCCTCTGGCACAGTTGATGAGATAAACTCCCTTTTTTGTTTTTGAAAGATTGTCTGCATTGATCAATTTTTTCGTGTCCTTTGTAAGGGGAGTGTGTACGGTGATAATATCGCTCGTCACAAGCAGCTCATCAAGAGGTAAAGAAATGACCTGAAGGGTTTTAGCTCTGTCGTTGGTCAGAAATGGATCATAGACTTGCACCTTGGCACCGAATACTCTTGCCCGTTTGGCCAATTCTGTGCCAATTCTGCCCATGCCGACAATGCCAAGCGATTTTCCCGAAAGTTCAGTTCCTTTGAAACTCGGACGGCTCCATTTTCCTTCTTTAATGGATTGGTTAGCCTGGGGAATCTTTCGTAAAAGGGCCATGATCATGGCAAATGTATGCTCCGCTGTAGAAATGGTATTGCCGTCCGGAGCATTGATCACCAGTATTCCTCTCTGTGTGGCTGCCTTGATATCAATGTTATCCACCCCTACACCAGCGCGGGCAATAATTTTCAGGTTGGAAAAACGGGACAGCAGCTCTTTTGTTATCGTGGTGGCACTGCGTACAATCAAACCATCAATCAGTTCTGGTTGGGTGATTTCGTCAATATGTCCGTATAAAACGGAAACACCGGGCTCGTTCTCAAGTTCTGCCATTCCTTCCTTTGCAATCGAATCCGTCGCCAGCACAGTATACATGGAATCACTCCCGCTCAAGAATAGTAATTGCAGAATATTTATATAATACTGATAACTTATCACAGGATTTTTTCGCTTACAAACGAAATTTGAGACCTTAGGAGTTTAATGGAATTGACAGACCGGATTATAATGTTTTTAAATGAATATAAAAAGCCCTTCCGAAAATGAAGGGCTTGATCCGTCCGATACTATTCAAATTTTAATGGGTTGCCTTCAAACGGCTCGTCTGCAACTTTGATTGAATCTGTAGGGCAGCCTTCGAACGCGTCCTGCATATCATCTTCCAATACATCTGGAATTTCTACGATACCCTGGTTTTCATCAAGGGTAACAAAAGCGATTCCTTCATCATCGTAATCATAAATATCAGGTGCGGCAGCTCCGCATGCTCCACAGGCAATGCAAGTGTCTTTGTCTACAATTGTGTACTTTGGCATATTTATAACCTCCTAATCATGGTAAAACGATACAATATATTACGTATACATGCAAATTGTTATACTTCAATATATGTGTGCTATACATATTGTAAGTTATTCTCTACCACTATTTCAATAGAAAAAATGATCGTTTATGCAAACACTCTGCCAATACTCCCGTTTTCCGTTTAAATTTTCCAATCTGTCAACGGCTTATTGGTCAGCTTTTTCATGTAAACTATAAGCGTGGTGATAAATTAATGAATATGACAGAAGGACTTCTTCTATACTTTATAAAAAAATTCAATGGCGAGCGAAGCCTTTCCGGTTTCCTGCATATGCTTAACGGAAAAAAGACATCCCAAACCCTCTCAGATGGACATTTATTCAACGTTTCTTCTTTTTTTGGAATATTGCCGGGTCTTCACAGGGATGAAGCGGAACAAACCGCGGCAGAGCTGTTGAAAGGAGGAATGATATGCCTGGAGAAGGACCGCTATACAGTAACGGAAAAAGGGGAAAAGAAATTAGAAGATTTCTTTGATTCTCATTCTTACCTTTATGCATTTGACGGAATGCGGTATAAACCGGCTGAGCAGCCTTTTTATCAAATGCTCTCTCTTTACATACAATCCCTGTCACATGCAATCAGGAATGATTATACATTTTTTCCTGTTTCGCAGGATCCGGCTGTTCTTCATTCGGTAAAAACGCGGTTTCCAAAGGGGGAGGAGAGGCAGAGAGAAGCGGATCAGCTGTACCGGGAAATGTTTGCCCTTCTTTGTGAAAGGACGGATATTGATGCGGAGGTCTTTGTCCTCAGGCTGAGCAGGCATAACCGGACAGGCTTAACGAACAAACAAGTTGCACAGGTTTTAAATATCCCGGAAGTGGAAGTGCAGCTTCGTTTTCGTTCAATGCTTCACTTTTTTCTGAAAAAAGCTAAAGAAGAGAATGGGGATTACAGGGTGCTGAACAAATTGGCTGCCGGCCTGGATTTGGACAAGCCTTTGACCCTTTCCGCACAAAAAACATGGCATCTTTTAAATGAAGGAAAAAGCATGGACCAAATCATCCATATTCGCAGGATGAAAAAAAGTACAATCGAAGATCATCTCGTTGAAATCGCCATCCATTATGAGCGTTTTTCGATTGATCCCTATGTAACCATGGAAGAACAGCACAGGATTTTAAATGCTTATACCGTTCTTCAGACAAAAAAGCTGAAAGTCATTAAAGATAAATTGGAAGATATATCGTATTTTAAAATCAGGCTCGTACTTGGAAAGGCTGGTGACGTTCTTGGAACTGCAAACCCTGTTATATGAACGATTCGGATATCGGGAATTTCGTGCCGGCCAGCGTGAAGTCATAGAGGATATCTTTTGCAAAAATGACGTGCTGGCCATGATGCCGACTGGAACAGGAAAATCCCTGTGCTACCAGCTTCCCGGATATGTTCTATCAGGAGCAGTGCTCATTGTATCGCCCTTATTGTCCCTTATGGAAGATCAGGTGGAACAATTGAAGCGGTCGGGAGAGAAAAGAGCGGTAGCCCTTAACAGCTTTATGGATTTTCAAGAAAAAAGAAGGGTTATGAAGCGCCTATCCTATTACAAATTTATTTATGTATCACCAGAAATTCTGCAAAATGATTATATGATCCGGGAATTAAAAAAACTATCGATCTCTCTTTTTGTGGTTGACGAAGCGCATTGCATTTCCCAATGGGGCCATGAGTTTCGCACCAGCTATCTTAAACTTTCTTCCATACGCTCACAACTTGGACAGCCACCCTGTCTGGCATTGACCGCAACGGCTACACCCGAAGTCAGGAAGGATATTTGTGATAAACTTGGAATTCCTACATGCACAGAGCATGTGTACAGTGTTGACCGGCCCAATATTGCACTCGTGACCGAACAGCATCAGGTTCATATTGACAAGCTGAACCGGGTATTGGAACTTGCTTCTTCGCTCGAAGGACCGGGAATCATATATGCCTCAACACGATCTTGGACAGAACAACTCTCAGAAATGCTTCGCCAGCATGGGAAGAACAGGGTGGCTGCTTATCACGGAGGACTGGAAAATGAAGACAGGCTGTTGATTCAAAAACAGTTTTTAAATGATGAGCTTGATGTGATTTGCTGCACGAACGCCTTTGGAATGGGCATTAATAAGCCAAATATACGCTATGTTATTCATTTTCACCTACCATCCAATATTGAATCATATGTCCAGGAAATCGGACGGGCCGGCAGGGATGGGAGGCAAAGCCTTGCCGTGCTTTTGTACAGCAGCGGGGATGCGGATTTGCCGGAAATGTTCATTGATCATGAATATCCAAATGAAGCTCAAGTCATTCATTGTGCTTCGCTGCCAGCCAATGATCTTCAAGGCTTTATGGAAATGCTCGATCGAATGGAGATGGGGGAAAGCGCGAGAAGATTCCTGTTTTACCAATTTGAAAAGGAAGGCTACTTTTCAAATGAGGGATATCCCTTACCGAAGGACGCAAGGGAGCGCATTTTGTCAAAAATACAGCAGAGAAAAGCCCACAAACGCAAAAAACTGAGCGAAATGGTAGAATGGACGAAGGGCGATTTTTGCAAACGGAAAAAAATCGGAGATATTTTTTGTGAAACCAGCCAGAGCATCGAATGGAACTGCTGCAGTTTTTGCAAATTGGACCTCGGTCTTTTTTACAGGAAAGAAGAAAAGGAACGCTTTTTTGATGAACCTGTGAGCTGGCAAAAGGAGCTTCGATATATTTTTAATCAGGAAAGTGATGATGTTCATGAAAAAGTGGGATCAATCAGCGCTGATCCGGCAAATGAGCGACAAGGAGCTTCGAATTAATATTTATGTGTCCCAGGGTGTTTTTCTGGCTGCGGGGACATTGATTATGCTGTTTAGCGGTTTTCATCTGGATCGGTTCAGGTGGGACGTGTTTCCTATTTTTGTGCTGGGTATCGGGACGGCTGTTGCAGTGGTGCTGGTGAATCTGCTCCTTCACTTGTTTTTGCCTGAAAGAATGCTGGATGATGGCGGCATCAATAAACGGATTTTCAGGAGGGTCCCCGTTTGGCATATTGCCATTTTGACGGCTGTGATTTCGTTTTCCGAAGAATGGCTCTTCCGCGGTGCCATCCAGCCTCTGGTGGGTTTGAGCCTGACCAGTTTACTATTTGCCGTACTCCATGTACGATATATAAAAAAGCCGGTTTTGTTCATAGCAGCGGTTCTACTGAGTTTTCTTCTGGGATATTTATATGAGAAAACCAATAATTTAATCGTACCAATGGCTGCTCATTTTTTTATTGATTTCCTGCTGGGACTGCTTATCTCAAAAGGCTGGCTGATTGTCCGTGATGACCGGGCAGAAAACGGAGGTGGTTTTTTTGAAGAACATGAGTGAGGACACTGGACTGATCCAGGATCGTCCACTGCCTTCGAGAAAAGAATTTCATCAAAGAAAAGTACAGCAAGCGCAACAATTGGACAAACAAGACGGGGAACAAATTCCCCAACCTTCATCATCCAAAAAGGAAAAACGGCTTCCGCTTACCCAGAGCCTGCTTCTCGCATTTATGCTGCTTGTTGTTTTTATACTTACTTTTAATCTTTGGTTTCCGAAAGTGATGAATCCGATCAATGGAAAAGATGATATCCAAAAGGTGCAAATCGAATCGCATAATTAAGCTGACGGCAAAGCTGCCGTCAGCTTTTTTCATGGGCAAAAACAAAAAGCCCATTCGGAATGATTTAAATAGAGGAAGCATAATTTGAAGCAGGAGGGGGCTTATATGAATGCATTGAATTATTGGAAGGTTGAGCCTTATATCTCAGACATTTGCAAAGTGGTTCTCCAAACGCTGATTGAAAAAAAGGAACGGAAAGACCAGCTTGACAAGCAAATGAAACGGTGGGCCTTTTACAGTTCGCTCATGGGATGCTTAAGTTTGATCTATTTGTATGGATTTAAGTGGAATGAGGCAGGAAGTTTGCGGGCAGCAGTGGCGTCCCTGGCAGGTGACCAAATGATTTGGTTTATTTTTGTATACTTTTTGCTCGCCGGGGTTCAATGGAAACGGATAAAAAAGAAATGCGCAAAAGCGGATGAAGAATTTGAAAGCATACGGAAAGAGATCGTAGAGCGTGGCGACGATTTATGGCCAAGGCCTGACATGTGGAATAACAGGCACCAGGTCATGGAGTTTATAAAATCAGAATATAACATCAACCTGTATTACAAGTGACAGATCAGACCGCACAAGGGCAGCCAAAGAAAAAGTGATCGGCAATCGCATGTTTTTCCGAATTGATAACGACAAAATGGTCATCCAATGTTTCAATCCGCCCGAAAGCAATGGTTTGATGGGCAAGAGGGCAATACACTTCAACGGGAAGACCCAGTTTTTCATTATATTCAAGATCTTTATTTAACACGAGAGATTTTGTCTTGATTTTTAATAAAGTCATGTTGTTCCTCTCCAATCTTTTTGAAATTTATCGGTTGTAGTTTTTATGATAAGACAATTTTACAGGATTTACAATAAGAGATTTTTAAATATTCTCATAATCTTAATTAAGACTGGCCTGCTTATGTAAATGTATAGACGTAAAACTTAACATGACGGGAGGTGAAAGAAGGATGTTTGTGAAAAGCCATATGGTTCCATTGAGAAAAACACATTTTACCCATAAGAGTGCGTCCGCACGGGAAGCGCTGGAACTAATGGAAAAGCATGACCTCGATGGAATACCGGTTGTTGAGGATAAGCATTATCAGGGGATCATCACACGCCATATCATTCATGAGGCTTGCTTCTCGAGCCCTTTGTCCAAGGAGCAATTCTTGCTGAAAACAAGGGCCGGGGATATTTCAAGGTACAAAAACCAGGCGGTATCAGAGGATGAAATGTTTGAGCGGACGCTTCTTATGGTAAACGACATGCCGATTGTTGCGGTGGAGGATAAACATAATGTGTTGCTTGGAATCATTACAAGGTATGAGGTACTTGACCAATTTCAAAGCGCATTTGGCATGAAAATGCCAGGGGTGCGGATCGCGTTTGCCTCTTTGGAAGCTGAAGGGAGAATTGCGAGGCTGTCAGAGATTACAAAACAATTTCATGAAAACATTATTTCATTAACAACTTTTGATGAGACAGATAAATTAGTCAGAAGGATGGTAATGAAGGTGGAAAAAACTCCCAACCTAGATAAATTTACGGAAAAGCTCAGCCAGTCCGGATTCAGGATTTTAAGCATACATGAAGATTGAGGCGGCCCCTAATTTAGGGCTGTCCTTTTTAGCAATTTTCAGTTAAAATGTGTTTTACCAAACAACATCTTGGGGGAAAGAAGAATAACAACTTCAGGATTAATTATTCAGTAAAATTTGGTTCCCCACTGGTTCCTGAAATTTTACACCAGTAAATCTGTCCGCTATACTAATAGGTATAATCAGCTATTGGAGGATATAGAAATGGCATCGCAGGAAGGAAAATACAATATTAAAGCCGTCTCTAAAATGCTTGGCATCCAGGCAGGAACACTTCGCGCCTGGGAACGGAGATACTCAATCATCGAGCCGAAGAGAAATGAAGCGGGGCACAGGCTTTATACGGATGAACATATCTATATTATCAAATGGCTTATGAATAAAATTAAACATGGTTTCACAATAAGCCAGGCAGTCGACCTGCTTGAACACCATGATAATAAAATATCCCAGATTATTGTGGAAAGCAGTGGCCAAACGGATGTGGCGATGCAGTTGTCGGACGAGCTTCTTTCCGCTCTTATGTCGTTTGATGAGCGCAAAGCCAAAGAAGTGATGGACAGGGCCTTCAGCCTTTTTACCATTGAAAAAGTGACCATTGATATTCTGGGTTCTTTGCTTGTTAAGGTAGGAGATATGTGGGAAAGCAAAAGAATAACAGTCGCCCATGAGCACTACGCCTCCAGCTTTTTAAAAGCGAAGATTGGCAATATCCTGTTTCATCTTCCTGTGGACAGCTATCTTCCCAAGGTTATAGCAGTATGCGGACTGAAAGAAACCCACGAGCTGGGACTTTTAATTTTTACACTTTACCTGCGTCAAAAAGGATTTGAGGTAATTTACCTTGGTGAAGGAATCCCTCCTGAGGATCTGGATGTTGTTATCAGAGAGATTGATCCTAAATTGCTATTTGTTTCCTGTACTGTGGGAGAGCACTTGCCATTAACGATTGAATGGCTTAAACAGGCAGAACACAACCATCCCTCCCTCCAAATCGGCTTGGGCGGCTTGGGACTTGAATATTTATCCAATGATATAAAAACCAAAATTAAAGACATTATAATAGGGAAGACAAAAACCGAATGGGATCAATGGATTCACCAAAAATTGAAAGAAGAAAAACGACCGCCTCTTTGGTCACAGAAGTGAAAGGATCATTAATCACCAACTGCCTTCTCACTCATATAGTGTTAGTAAAGAGATGCGGAATCGAATGTAAGGGGGACCAGAAATGCGGGTAGAGCGATTAACTTATAACAAGATCAAGATCTTCCTAACGTTTGATGATTTAAAAGAGCGTGGAATATCCAAGGATGAGATTTGGCAGGATATTCCTAAAGTTCACCAACTATTCAGAGACATGATGACCGAAGCAGACGATGAAGTAGGGTTTAAAGCAGACGGACCGATCGCTGTTGAAGTTTTTGCTTTACCGGCGCAAGGAATGGTGGTCATTGTGACAAAAGGGCACAACGAGTATGAACTTGAAGATGAATACGATGATGACTATATTGAAATGCAGGTTACTCTCGATGAGAGTGATGAAATCTTCTATGAGTTTTCGTCCTTCGAAGATGTAATTGCACTTGCAAAACGCCTGGAGCCTTTGAACCTTGATGGAGGCGTTCTCTACTCGTTTGAAGATTGCTTTTATTTGAAATTTGAAGAACATGATTTGACAGAAATTGAATTGGATACTTTGATTGCGCTGTTGGCGGAATTTGGAAATTCATCGACGATAACAAGCTACAGGGTAATTGAATACGGAAAAGCACTGATGGACAGTCATGCGATTTCGCAAATTAATAAGTACTTCAATTAAGCTCCCGTCCATGCGGGAGTTTTTTTAGTTCAAAAGGCGGTGTATGCTGTTACAACAAGCGCTAAACGTGGTATGATAGATTGGATTTCCTAAAAGAAAAGCTCATGCGGAGTTGCAGGGAATATACTGATATTACATATATTTGGGGTAGGAGTGATTCTTAACAATGAAGATTGCAGTATTATATGGCGGCATTTCTGCTGAACGCGAGGTATCCATCTCCTCCGGGAAACAAATCATCAATGCTCTGGAAAGCAAAGGGCATGAAGTTATAGGTGTGGATTTTCATCCGGACCGTCTTGATGACATTGTCCATCTTGATGTGGATGCTGTTTTTATAGGATTGCACGGCCGGTATGGTGAAGACGGCCGTTTGCAAAGCTTGCTGGATATGCTGAAAATTCCATATGTCGGGTCAGGCGTTCTTGCCTCTGCTCTTGCAATGGATAAAGCAAGGTCCAAGCAGTTTTTTAAGATTGCCGGTATTCGCATTGCCAGTGAGGTAGTTCTGGAGAAAAAGCTGTATAAGGAAAATCAGCTGAATGTGCCGTTTGGTTTCCCTTTGGTTGTTAAACCCAACCATGAGGGATCAACCATCGGTTTGACGATTGCAAAGGACGAGGAAGAAATGCTGAAGGGAATTTCTACAGCGATGCTTCATGATCAGACGGTCCTGGTTGAGGAGTTTATTTCTGGAAAAGAAGTGACTGTAGCGGTCATGGGAGACAAAGGAGACGTCAAAGCTCTCCCTGTCGTGGAAATTGTTCCAAAGAATGAGTATTACGATTATGAATCCAAATATGCTGCAGGCGGCAGTGTCCATTACGTTCCTGCCCGTTTGGATGAAAAAACAACCGCGCTGCTTCAAAAGCAAGCTGTGCTTGCTCATGAGGTACTGGGCTGCGAGGTTTATTCCCGTGTCGATTTTATCGTCCCTGAAGACGGAAGCGATCCGGTCATTCTTGAAGTGAATACTCTTCCCGGCATGACGCCTACAAGCTTGTTTCCGGATGCGGCAAAAGAAGCAGGACTATCTTACCCCAAAATGATTGAAGAGCTTGTTCAGCTTTCTCTAAAAAAATAAAATTTGCCCTTCTGTCGCAACAGAAGGGCTTTATTGCTGACTTTTTTGCGAATGGGAAAAAAGTACCGTAAGCGCTTACGTTTTTCGGGACATTCTTGAAAATTCCCTTCTCATGGAGCAAACAAAGGTGTATACTGTCTCTGAAGATTGACTAAACTTTAGAGGTGACAATAATGGGAGGTAAACATATGACTGCCCAAAACGCAGCAGATCACAAATCAGAAAATCATGAAAATAACAATGTGCTGACCGCAACACAATCCGTGATTGGGGAAGCTTTGGATAAATTGGGATACCCTGAAGAAGTATATGAGCTGTTAAAAGAGCCCATCCGTATGCTGACTGTCCGTATTCCTGTAAAAATGGATGACGGATCCACCAAAATTTTTACAGGCTATCGTGCTCAGCACAATGACGCTGTCGGACCAACAAAGGGTGGCGTGAGATTCCATCCAAGTGTAACCGAAACTGAGGTAAAAGCGCTTTCGATTTGGATGAGCCTTAAAGCTGGAATTGTAGACCTTCCATATGGCGGCGGTAAGGGCGGCATTATTTGCGACCCGAGAAACATGTCTTTCCGCGAGCTTGAACGCTTAAGCCGCGGGTATGTTCGCGCAATCAGCCAGCTGGTTGGACCTACAAAGGATATTCCTGCTCCCGACGTATTCACCAACTCACAAATAATGGCATGGATGATGGACGAATACAGCCGGATCCGCGAGTTTGATTCCCCGGGATTCATTACAGGTAAACCTTTGGTTCTAGGAGGTTCTCATGGACGCGAAACCGCAACGGCAAAAGGAGTGACCATCTGCATCCGCGAAGCGGCTGCAAAACGAGGATTTGCGCTTGAGGGTGCCCGTGTAGTCATACAGGGATTCGGAAACGCAGGAAGCTTCCTTGCGAAGTTCATGCATGATTCCGGTGCAAATGTAATCGGAATCTCCGATGCATACGGCGCCCTGCACGATCCGGATGGCCTGGATATCGACTATCTGTTAGAAAGACGTGACAGCTTTGGTACAGTAACCAAACTATTTAAAGATACCATTTCCAATAAAGAATTATTGGAGCTGGATTGCGACATTCTTGTACCCGCAGCGATTGAAAACCAGATCACAGGTGAAAATGCCCATAACATTAAAGCATCCATTGTCGTGGAAGCGGCAAACGGGCCAACTACACTGGAAGGGACTAAAATCCTGACAGAACGCGGCATTCTTCTTGTGCCCGATGTACTGGCAAGTGCCGGCGGTGTAACCGTTTCTTATTTTGAGTGGGTGCAAAACAACCAGGGCTATTACTGGACTGAAGAAGAAGTTGAAAAGAAGCTGGAAACCGTGATGGTCAAGTCGTTCAATAATGTGTACACGACCTCAACGAACCGCAAAGTGAACATGCGGCTTGCGGCCTATATGGTCGGTGTCCGCAAAATGGCGGAAGCTTCCCGTTTCCGCGGATGGATTTAATTTTTTGCAAATAACTGAGCAATCCCCTATCATTACTTTGAGATAGGGGATTTTTGTTTTTGGATAAATCAATCCTGCGATTGAATACTATGTATGATAGTACCGTACAAAAAATCCCTGCAGATAAAGACCAGGAGAGTGGAGAAATGAAGTACGATGTTGTGATAATAGGCGGGGGTCCCTGCGGTTTATCCGCAGCGATTGCCGTGAAAGATAAAGGGCTGTCTTATTTGGTCATTGAAAAGGGGAACATTGTGGAGAGCATCTATAACTATCCAACGCATCAAACCTTCTTCAGTACCAGTGAAAAGCTTGAAATAGGGAATATGCCTTTTGTGAATGAAGAAAGAAAACCAAGAAGAATTCATGCCCTGACCTACTATAGAGAAGTGGCAAAGCGCATGGAACTTAATATCCATACGTATGAAAAGGTGACAGGAGTAGAGAAAATCAGTGACGCTGAATTCACTGTTAAAACAAAGACTGTAAAAGGTGACCTGTTGGAATATTCAGCTGGAGCTGTTGTCATCGCCACAGGTTATTATGATAACCCCACATATATGAATGTGAAAGGTGAAGACCAGGGACATGTCTTTCATTATTTTAAAGAAGGTCATCCATACTATGATAAAGATGTAACCGTCATAGGCGGGAAAAATTCCGCGGTCGATACGGCTCTTGAATTGCATAAATCAGGGGCAAGGGTTACCGTTCTCTATCGCGGAGAGGACTATTCTCCCAGTGTTAAACCGTGGGTGCTTCCCGAATTTGTATCCCATGTGAATCATGGCAGAATCGGAATGCATTTTGGGGCGAATGTGATTGAAATCGGGGAAACCCATGTTATTTATGAGGAGAATGGAAAGCAAGCATCCGTGAAAGCCGACTTTGTATTCGCCATGACCGGGTATCATCCCGACCACAGCTTTCTTCGTAATATCGGCATAGAGATCGACAAGGAGACCGGGCGTCCGGCACATCATCCTGAAACGATGGAAACGAACGTTAAAAATGTGTTCATTTGCGGGGTCATTGCTGCTGGTAACAATGCCAATGAAATTTTCATTGAAAATGGCAGATTTCATGGTAATCTCATTGCAGAAACCCTTTCAGCTCCGCGGCAATAACGCGGGGCTTTTTTTGTTCTTACGTTTTACCTGTAAACCCGCTATGTTATGATACGAAAGAGGTGTATACATATGACAAAAAAAGTAGCCCTAATAACTACTGGCGGAACAATTGCCAGCAAACCGAATGAAACAACAGGACTTTTGTCTTCGGGTGCTCTTACAGGCGAGGAGCTTGCGGAGATGATTGAACTGCCTGGTGACATTGAAGTCAAAATCTTCTCGCTGTTTCAGGTGCCCAGTATGCACATGACCTTTGATCATCTGAAAGTGCTGAAAGAAGCGATTGATAATTTATATGGTGATGATCAATATGACGGTGTAGTGGTTACCCATGGAACCGACAGTATTGAAGAAACTGCGTATTTTCTTGATCTTACGGTAGCTGATGAGCGTACGGTGGTCGTTACGGGTTCCCAGCGGTCACCCGGAGAAACCGGCAGCGACTCCTACACGAACATGCGACATGCCATTTATACCGCCTGCGATCCTGATTTAAAGGGGTCAGGCACGGTTGTGGTGTTCAATGAACGGATATTTAGTGCCAGATATGTAAAGAAGGTACATGCATCCAATCTTCAGGGCTTTAATTCATTTGGCTTCGGCTATTTGGGGATCATTGATAATGATAAAGTGGTTCCATACCAGAAACCGATCGGCCGGGAATTCTATCCCCTCCACAAGGAAGTGCCACAGGTGGATATTATCAAATGCTACATTGGTGCTGACGGAAAATTTATCAGAGCGGCCATGAATAGCGGTGTAAAGGGAATTGTACTCGAAGGAGCAGGACGTGGTCAGGTGGCACCGCTAATGATGGAAGCCATTGTTGCTGCAGTGCAATCTGGCATACATGTCGTTATCACCACAAGTTCTGAAGAAGGGCAAGTGTATCCAACCTACGACTATTTGGGCAGCACCTATGACCTGGCAGAGAACGGCGTTATCCTCGGCAAGGATTATGACAGCAAAAAAGCGAGAATCAGGCTTGCCGTTCTGCTTGCCGCACAAGGAGAGGACCGCATTAAAAACATTTTCTGACCAATGGACTCCAGCGCTTGTCGGACCCGGGCAAAGTGCTGG
>NZ_JAUHTR010000022.1 GCF_030418125.1 Fictibacillus fluitans
AGCCCATCCTTCAGGGATGGGCTTGTTTTAAAGACGAATTTTATGAAAATGACGTGATATGCAACTAAATCGTGTCGAACCGCAAGTAAATTAGGCAGAAGCGCAACTAAATCATGTCGAAGCGCAAGTAGATGATGTCGAACCGCAAGTAAAAAGGTATATACCGCAACTAAATCAATCAACCATCCCCGAACTAAACCATTTAATCCTGTTTTGCCGGATATTTCACCGCATTCTTCTTCATTTTATCCCGAATGATCTGTTCAACATCAAGATCCAGCTTGTCTGCGAGCTGAAGGGAATAAATCATAATGTCAGCCAGCTCTTCTTTAATGTTTTCCAGGTTTTCATCAACGGCTTCCTGGCTTTCTTTCCATTGGAAATTCTCCAGAAGTTCAGACGCCTCCAGCGTGATGGAGAGAGCCAGGTCTTTGGCATGGTGGTACGGTCCCCAGTTCCGCTCGTCCCGAAATTTACGGATTTCTTCAATTAAATGGTCCATGAAAAAGAACTCTCCTTTATGTATTAATGATTTCTTTTAGGATAAGTATTATAATGACAGAATGTGATAAAGAAATATAGGATCACCATAAAATTTATGGATTGGGTGAATGGATTGAGTATAAATGCTCGTTTGAAAATAAAATCTTCCGATAAGGGGATTAAAGGCGGATCACCGCTGATTCACAGCGAAGCCGTGTCTTATGTGGATGCAGGTCTTGCTGAAGGCACGATTATTGATGTTGTGGATGAAAAAGGCAAGTTTATCGGAAAAGGCTACTATGGAAAGCAGAACAAAGGGCTCGGATGGATTTTAACCCGAAATGCTGACGAAAAGATCAATGCGTCTTTTTTTGAAAGAAAAATAAAAGCGGCGCTCGAGAACCGGCAATCGTTCTTTGAAGATCCAAGCACCACGGCTTTCCGTGTGTTTAACGGAGAAGGAGACGGAATCGGCGGCCTCACCATGGATTATTTCGATGGTTTCTATGTGATCAACTGGTACAGCGAGGGCATCTATCAATTTAAAGAAGAAGTTCTTCAATCGTTAGAAAAGCTCACCGACTATAAAGGAGTTTATGAAAAGAAGCGGTTTGCTGAAAAAGGTTCCTATATTGATGATGATGATTTTGTTGCAGGCGAGCGCGCGCAGTTTCCGTTGATCGTGCAGGAAAATGGCATTCATTTTGCGACCTATTTGAATGAAAGCGCAATGGTTGGTGTGTTCCTTGATCAGAGGGAAGTAAGAAAAGCGATTCGGGACAAGTACGCCAGCGGCAAAAAAGTGTTGAACACCTTCTCTTACACCGGTGCCTTTTCCGTAGCGGCAGCCCTGGGCGGGGCAGAGAAAACAACGAGTGTGGATCTCGCCAACCGCAGCCGGAGCAAAACGCAGGAACAGTTCAGCGTCAATGGACTGGATTATGAAGCTCACGACATTATTGTGGAGGACGTCTTCCACTATTTTAAATATGCAGTAAGGAAAAAGCTTTCGTTTGGACTGGTTATCCTTGACCCGCCAAGCTTTGCGCGTTCCAAAAAGCATACTTTCAGTGCCGGGAAGGACTATCCGGCGCTGCTTGAACAGGCGATTGAGATTACTGAAAAAAATGGTGTGATCGTCGCTTCTTCCAACTGCAGTACGTTTGACATGAAGAAGTTTAAAGGTTTCATTGAAAAAGCGTTCCGCCAAACGGGAGGAAACTACAAGATACTCGAAGAGCATACCCTGCCGGAAGACTTCAAGACCATTAAAGAGTTCAGAGAAGGAGATTACCTCAAGGTCGTCATCCTGAAAAAATTATCATAAAAAGAAGCATCTGCCGGGACTGGCAGGTGCTTTTTTTTCTGCTATATAAAAGTCAGTTGCTTGACTGGCTTTCTTGTTTCTATTACTCTAAAGAATAAGAGTTTGAATATTTAGTCAACTGGATAAAACGGTCAGAGACAACATACGAACCTGTGATTCTGCCGCCGCCGCATTCTTCGCTCTTATAGTGAATAAAAACTATAAGAAGAATTTGTGGCGGCTTTTTAAATTTACATAAAAGGGAGAGGGTTAGAAATGAGCAAGGTTAAAAACCGCTGGCTGATCGCACTTTCGGGAGTAGGTATACATATCTCAATCGGATCAGTATATGCCTGGAGCAATTTTACCAATCCATTAATGGAGAAATTCAGCTGGAGTGCGAGTGAAGTTCAGTTGACCTTCAGTCTGGCCATTCTGTTTCTCGGGCTGTCCGCTGCCTTTCTGGGGCATTTTGTGGAAAAATACGGACCTAGAAAATCGGGTTTGCTTGCCGCAGCGTTCTTTGGAGTGGGTGTGGCAGGATCGGGTTTTGCCGTACAAATGGAGTCACTGCCATTACTGTATGTTTTTTACGGCATGCTTGGAGGGATCGGGCTTGGAGTAGGCTATATCGCACCGGTTTCCACCCTTGTCAAATGGTTTCCTGACCGGCGCGGACTGGCGACAGGGCTTGCCATCATGGGATTTGGCTTTGCAGCGGCAATCAGCTCTCCCATCATGGACAGCCTGATCAAATCGGTCGGCATCGCCAATACATTTTACATTTTGGGTATCTCTTACTTTATCGTTATGCTGGTGTCCTCTCTCTATCTGGAGAAACCGGCAGAAGGCTGGCAGCCAAAAGGATTTCAGGAAAAGGTGGATAGCGGGGACGTGACGGTGCGCAAGGATTTGTCTCAGCTGACGGCCAATCAGGCTGTGAAGACCAAACGATTCTACTATCTTTGGCTCATGCTGTTCATCAATGTGACATGCGGAATCGCGATTCTGTCTGCGGCCAAACCGCTTGCCGAAGAAAGCATTGGCCTGTCGACGGCAGAAGCGGCTGCGCTTGTTGGTGTACTCGGTCTGTTTAATGGATTTGGCCGGATCGGCTGGGCTTCGGTTTCGGATTACATTGGCAGAACAAACACATACACGACCTTTTTCGCGCTTCAAACGGTGTTGTTCTTCCTGCTGCCAAACATCACGACAGCCATCGTCTTTCAAATCATGCTCGCCATTATCTATACATGCTATGGCGGTGGATTTGCTTCCATTCCTGCCTACATCGGTGACCTTTTTGGAACCAAACAATTGGGCGCTATTCATGGGTACATCTTAACCGCCTGGGCAGCAGCAGGTCTTGCGGGACCTCTGTTTGCCGCATGGGTGAAGGATACAACCGGAAGCTACGCAGAAAGCCTGACCTTCTTTGCAGCTCTCTTCATCGTCGCTTTGATTGTCACATTCCTTGCCCGGCTGGATATCCGCCGGCTTGAGAAGGAAAATACTTCCGGTGAACAGTTGCAGGCCCAGAATTTCTGATTTATACTTTTTGATAGCAAAAATGCATAGATAAGGATTGGCATTTATGAATAATTATGAAGCAGAGTTTAGTAATCGGGTGAGAGCTTTTCGAAAGCGCCACATGGGCAGGGGCCCCCGGCGAATCAAAACAACTTTTTGCAAGAACTGGGCGATTTGCGAGATGGAAGGCAATCTGTCACCCGTCGAAAAGTTCATTTCAGGACACAGTGAGGGTAAGCAGCTGCGCTCTGCAAGAACCGAAATGGTGAAGGACATGTACAAAAAGAACCATCCCGTTGAAATGGAAGAATTGCTGGGAGCAAAGTTTCTGGAGCTTTTCGTAGACATCGATATTGAAAAAGACTTTGGAATGTCCATTTTCGTTTTTGATGAAAACCTGGAAGAAAAGCTAATGAAAAAATAAAAGCCACCAGTGATGTCAACTGGCTGCAGTCTACCGCTGAGGTGTCCGGTTTTTTAACCATAATCGGGCTCCGGCGGTTTTTGTTTTGTTCAGATTGGATATTCCGGTATCGGTAAAGGGTAAAGAAATGTATGATAATGGTTTATTCATGAAGGGAGAAACCATTGTGGTGTATAATCAGCATGAAGTCATCAAGGATTTAAAGTACCTGGAAAAGCCGATTCCGGGTCTTGAATTGGAGATCGGCTAAAAAGGAGAAGCAGATGAAAGACAACGTAATGAAGAATATAAATATCATCAAATACAATAATGGCTCATTCCACGAGACAGAAGATACAGTGGCAACCGAATATGCACTGACCATCCATGTGAATGGAGAAGAATTTGCAACCATGGTATGTACACCGACTTTTCTTGAGGACCTTGTCACCGGTTTTCTTGCATCCGAAGGGGTCATTCGTTTTCCGAGAGAAATCGAGTCACTTTCCATTGATGAAGACCGGGGATTTGCCTATGTGCAGCTTGTAAACAAAGCGCCAGTGACCAATCAGCTGCAGTCCAAACGGTTTATCGGATCCTGCTGCGGAAAAAGCCGGCAGTTCTATTTTCAGAGCGATGTGAAAAATGCCAAAACGATCGTCAGCAAATCAACAATCGGAGTGGAGCAATGCATCCAGCTGATGGAAGCGATGCAGGACTCCTCCGATGACTTTCATTCGACAGGCGGGCTGCATAACGCTGCGCTCTGCACCAATGAGGAGCTGTTGATTTCCAGGTCAGACATCGGCCGCCATAATGCGCTTGATAAAATTTACGGCTATTGTCTTGAAAACAAGATTCCACTTTCCGATAAGGTGATTGCCTTCAGTGGCCGGATTTCTTCCGAAGTCCTGCTTAAGGTTTCAAAAATCGGTGCAGGCATTATTCTCTCCAAATCAGCACCCACCACGCTGGCACTGGAGCTGGCAAATGACCTTGGGATCACCGCTGTCGGATTTATCCGCGGCACCCGGCTCAATGTGTACACCCATCCGGAACGAATACAGTAAAAAGAGAGCGAATTCCTCAGAGGGAATTCGCTCTCTTTTTATGCGGTGATATATTTAATCATTTGTTTAATGGCCCCCAAATGGTAGGCCGAATGCGCCAGAGACCCCAGAGCTTCATCCGCATAGGTTTCATCCCAGGGCAGGGTGGAATCAAGGGTCTGCAATAACCGGGTGTATTCTTCTTTTAGTTCCCTTTGAATTTCCTTCCACCGGTCCTCCTCAACTGCAGCGATCATCCAGCTCTGCTTCCAATCCATTTTTGGCATTCTGCCTGCTTTCAGAAACTCAGTCGTTCCCCACAAGTGATACCGGACATGATCCGCATGCGCCGCCAGGTTTGTGCCGTGAATGGAGAGGGAAGCCTGTTCTGCCGACAGCCCGGCAAGTGCAGCGAGGATTCCGGAATCCGGTTCCGTGTTTGTGAACCAACTTACGTTTGACGGGAAGGGCGGACCTTCAAACGCCTCTGAGATCATTTTTTTGGCTGAACGTACAAAAAGATTATTCATGCTTTTTTCCTCCTGGTTTTGATGATTATATTGGTTTAAAAAAGCGAAGTACAAAAAAGACTAGAACAGCGATAAGAAGGATGTATAACACCACGCTGGCAACTTTTTGCTTTGATGACGGTGTTCCACGGGTTGCCTCCCGTTCAGCTGTTTTCCTGCCAAATAAAAAGGAGACAAGAAAGAAGCCAAACGTTAAGCCAATCCATCGACCCCAATCCGGCCAGCCGCGTTCGAGCAGAAAAAGCATAGCAAAAGCCATAATACTCATTAACAGTGGATGCAGCAGGTAGAATTTCCATTTTTGCTGTTTTGTAAGGGAATAAGATTCTGTTTTGGACATCACAGCGCTCCTTGGTGGAAATATATAGTTATTTAGTTCCTTTTATGACGGTGAGGTAAACGCCTAATCCAGTTGCTTGGGGGACTGGAGGAATTTATGTTCAAAATGAACCTGTTTATTTTCAAAAAGTCCATTTCATATTCAAATGTGGTGAATTTATTTTTAAAACAGCATCATTTATATTCAAAAATGCCCATTTTATGTAGAAAGGAAAACAAGCTCTCTTATAAAAACAGTCTGTGCTGTATTATGTATAACAAGAATAACTGTTGCAGACATAAAAAATATGTGGATGTTAATTTGCTAATACGAAAACTATGAGGGAACCCCTTAGAATAAA
Organism: Fictibacillus fluitans; assembly: GCF_030418125.1. Classification (GTDB taxonomy): domain Bacteria; phylum Bacillota; class Bacilli; order Bacillales; family Fictibacillaceae; genus Fictibacillus_C; species Fictibacillus_C fluitans. The sequence goes on from NZ_JAUHTR010000022.1 coordinate 5,982, forward strand.
ACAGGGGCTCCCCTTTTTATTGCCCTCCTGTTAACAGGTATAAAAACCAGACTGAGTGGTTCTGTTCATCCATGGCAATCCGTTTAAACACTTCTTTTATATAATTATTACTAGCCTGGTCCGAAATCTTAAGATAAAAATCAACCGTTTCCTGTTCGTCTTTAAAGCCCGTCTTTAACCCTTCCCGATAATTGGTTGGGCAAGCCTCTGTCTGTTTCGGTGTAAACGTCCTTCCCGTCAGCTGTGTATAAATGGCACTTATGGCCTGATAGTGGTTGACTTCATCCTGCCGGATTTCCTGGATCGTCTTTTTCTCTTCTGAATTAGGGGCAAGCAACGCCGTTTTCTCATAGCAGATGATTGCACTATATTCTCCGTTCAGGGCCTTTTCCAGATTGGCAATTTTTTGCGCATCGCGATTCCAGTTATACATCTGAATATCCCCCTTCCTCTCTTTATTAACTCCTTTATTCTATGTTTTTTTGGGTGGTTGGTTCGTTAAAAAAAGGATTTTTCCCGTAAACCCCCGGAATACAAACCTCATGCTTGAGCCGATTTTTTTCATTTAAACAAGCCTTTTGCTACGATGACAAGGAGTACAAACTTATCTTAGAAGGAGTTGACGCAACACATGGCACAGCAAACGAAACTTGGAAAAACAGACTTATTGGTAAACCCGATCGGACTTGGTACAAATGCGGTTGGAGGACATAATCTGTATCCTGACTTGAACGAGCAGGCAGGAAAGGATCTCGTTAAACGGGCATTGGAGATCGGCATCAACTTTTTGGATACGGCTTTCATTTACGGACCTGAGCGTTCAGAGGAATTGGTCGGGGAAGTAATAAAAGAAACAGGCAGCCGGGACAAGGCAGTAATTGCAACCAAAGGGGCGCACAAGTTTGTTGGCAAAGACGTGGTGTTCGACAACTCGCCTGCCTTCTTAAAAGATGCGGTTGAAGGAAGCCTGAAGCGGCTTCAAACGGATTACATTGATTTGTTCTACATTCATTTTCCTGATGAGAAAACACCAAAGGATGAAGCCGTCGGAGCATTGAAAGAACTGAAAGACCAGGGGAAGATCCGCGCCATCGGTGTTTCAAACTTTTCCATCGAACAGCTGAAGCAGGCAAACGTGGACGGTTATGTGGATGTGTTCCAAGGGGAATACAACCTGTTGCAGCGTGATGCAGAGAAGGAGCTGCTTCCGTATTTAGCGGATAAAGAGATCTCATTTGTTCCTTACTTCCCGCTGGCATCCGGACTGCTTGCAGGCAAATACAGCAAAGACACGAAGTTTGATGATTTGCGCAAGGACATGCCTCATTTTCAGGGCGAGAACTTCATTAAAAACCTGGAGAAAGTGGACCAGCTTCGCGGTATTGCAGAAGCTAGGGGAGCGGAAGTGGCTCATGTCGTTCTTGCATGGTATCTTAAACAGCCGGCAATCGACGCTATCATTCCAGGAGCAAAACGCGCCGATCAAGTCAGCAACAACCTGAAAACATTGGATGTTCAGCTCAGTGATCAGGAAGTTCAGGAAATCAGCAGAATTTTTTCTTAAATCTTTTTCACTCTTGAAGAAAATCCCGAATGGGTGGATAATATGATGGATATGGGGCTGTGAACGATAATAAGCGCCAGAAGAAAAGGTGAAATCATGTATCTGACGCTAAAGGAAACGGCAGAATTTCTGGATCTGCCTGAAACGCATATTGAAAGTTTAATTCAGCAGAAAAAAATCCGTGCCTTCCATGATGGCAATGAGTATCTCATCAATAAGGAACAGTTCAATTCCCATCTTGAACAGATGGAAAAGTACAAAAAACTTGTTGAGGAATATATGAATGAGCCAATCCCTGAGGACTGGGATGCGAAGGACGAAGACTAAAGCAAAAAAGAAGCAGATGATCCCGCGATCGTCTGCTTCTTTCTTTTTAATTTATGATAGCGGAGGTTCCCATTAGGGATTCAGGGGACCGGCCGATCGCCAGCAAACTGATTTTTGCGAAATCGGCATTGTTGAACGTGCTGATCATGTTGCGGAGTGTATCAATGTTCTCATCTGAAGTAAGCTTGGCGAGCTCGCTTTTATAAAGACGAATCACAGATCCCTGGCAAAATTCAGGAGCATAACGGCGGCAATTTTCATTCATAATTAATGCACCCATGTACTGATATTTAAATTGAAGTGCACGGGTCAAATTGATAATATGCACCCATTTTTCATACAGATCAGGGCATGAACGTTCAATGTTCTCTAGTGCTTCTTTTGCTTTTTTTAATTCTTCATGGCTGCAAAGTGTAATCATACTAATGCACCTTCTTGTTGCCAAGGCTTGCGCAATGAAATTACCTCAGCTAGTTCTTTACTGCGTGCTCTGCGGACTTTACGCATTTCTGCGCGGTCTGCGGCGGTTTCAAACAAGAATTTTTCTTCTTCTGTTTCAGGAATAACGGCTGGTACTTCAACCGGGCGTTTGTCTTCTCCCAAAGCAACGAAGGTCAAGAATGCTGTAGCAGCAATTCTTCGTTCTCCAGTAAGAATATCTTCAGCAATAACCTTACAGAAAATCTCCATGGAGCTTTTTCCTGTGTAGGATACGAACGATTCGATACAAACAGAATCGGTTTGATGAATCGGATGCAAGAAGTCGATGGAATCGGTTGATGCCGTAACACAAGTTCTTACACGGGCATGTCGGCGTGCAGAAAGTGATGCAGCAGCATCTAGCTTTTTCATCAATACTCCGCCAAACAATGTATTGTAGTTATTCAAGTCACCAGCTAATACCTGGTCTGTATTAATAATGCGGCTTTCGCTTGTTTTTTTTGCGTTCAAAACAATCATTTCCTTTCATGATTAACGTATCTCGATTAAAGGGACGCTTGTTTTGTTTCTTGCGTTTCCCTCTTACTTTTACAAGTGTACGCCTCCAAGAAAAGGAAGTAAAATTGTTATTTTTCATCGTTTGCATAGATAGACTCTATGTAAATGCTTTCAGATATAAATAAGAGGCATAGAAAAATCTTGGTAAAAAAACGGCCTTCCCACATCAGGAAAAACCGCCTTTGATCCATTATTCAAGCTCTGCCAGCTGTTCCTTTGCATAACTGAGCCACTCTTTGGCGGCAAACGAAAGGTATTGATCCTTGTTCCAAATCAGGGCCAAATGCCAGCTGATCGTCGGATTGACGACTTTAATGACACGCACTTCATCGTTCAGATGGCGGCAAATGCTTTCAGGCAAAAGTGAAACGCCAAGCTTACAAATCACCATCTCTTCGATAAACGACCATTGCGAGCTTTCGGAAGTGATGTGCGGATTAAATCCTGCCTGGTTGCAGGAGGAAATGATCCGGTCATGAAGCGCAAAGTCTTTGTTGAACAAAATAAAGGGTTCTTCGCTAAGCTCGCTCAAATCAATTTCTTCCCGGTCTGCAAGCTTGTGGTCAGGATGGATAATCAGTCTCAGGTCTTCTTCTTTAAACCCGAAATACTGAAAGAGTTCATTGTTGGTAGGAAGGACAATAACGCCAATATCGAGCTGATGGCTGGCCACATCCTCTTCGATCCGTTTTGATCCATCCTCAACCAGCTCAAACGTAATATTCGGATATTGGTCATGAAAGCTGCCGATCAATTTTGGGAAAAGCCTTGGATCCAAAATCGGAGGCAGACCGATGCGAATGTGCCCCTTTTTCAGTCCGAGGAGATTGTCGAGCTCCATCTCGAGGTTATTAAACGCCTTATCGACCAGTATGGCCTGTTCAAAAATCGTCCGGCCCGCGTCGGTCAGGGTCAGTCCCTTTCGCGAACGGTCAAAAAGAACGACACCCAGCTCATCTTCCAGGTTTTTAATCATTTTACTGATGGTCGGCTGGGTGATGAAAAGAGCGTCAGCTGCCCGTGTAAAGCTATTATATTTTGCCACTTCTATAAAGTACTGTAATTGTTTAATATCCACAAATGCACCTGCTTGATTTTTTTGTAGTGTATCACGATTCACAAATAAAAACCAAAAACGGGCTTTTTTCATACACTGTGTTATGCAAAACAGGGGGAAGGCAGGGGATGGCGATGTACAGAGCACGGCAGGTTGTTGCTATGAAAAAGGGGAATGTCATCGGAGACAATTCCATTGATACCGTATATCTTACCGCTGAAAAAACACAGGACAGTCCGTTTTGGGTGAACATTAGGGTGGTTGTACAGGATGGAAAAACCAATCAATATACACAGATTCCGCTCAAGCAAAATCAGGGGTACAATCCCACTCTTTTTCTCGGTGACTTTACCGGAGACAGGGTGGAAGACATTATGGTGGTAATGGATACAGGCGGCAGCGGCGGTATGATCAATGCCTATGTGTTCGCCTATCGAGGCAGGCAGTTCCGGCAGTTGTTTGACTCGGATGTCTTTAATGACCGTTTCAAATACCGGGTCTTTTACCTCGACTATTACAAAGTCCAGGTGAACAGCTATACCACCAATCAAAAGTTTATTATTGATTTGACCACAAGGGGCAAGGAGTACCTGTCCGAAATCTACTATCCAAATGGCAAGCTGAAAAAACCCATCCAGGGATTTGTTTCTGGATTGTCAGGTCTTTACCCGGTCGACTTTGACCGCAATGGCACATACGAATTGCTGGGTTACCAAAATATCGCCGGACAGTATAACGCCGACAGGCTCGGTTATGTGCAGACCACAATGAAATGGAATGGGCGGGAGTTTGCACCAGAGGTACAGAACGTTGCGATTTTTGGCGGGGATATTTCCTGAATATAACGGGTTAATGGGTTGAGAGTATGGGTTTGGAACATTCTTTTATGTTTAAGATACTTCACTGATTTGTTGATTGGAGTGTAGGGTACGAGACTCCAGCAGGGGAAGCGGGACAGGTGAGACCAAGTAGGTGCTTGCACCGGTAAAGAAGGCGCTTGCGGGACTCAGCGCCCGCCCTGCGGAAAACGAGTACCTGAAACGGAAAGAACACCTGCAAGAGGCAACAAAGGGTAACGAAATAGTTTTAAAAAACATATTGACTTTCCTCTCTCCGCCGATTAAAGTTAAAACTATATTTTCAACAAACTTAATATTCAATCTCTTATCAAGAGTGGCGGAGGGACTGGCCCTGTGACGCCCGGCAACCGTTCCAATATGGAATTGGTGCTAAATCCTGCAAAACAGCTGTGCTGTTTTGAAAGATGAGAGAGGACGAATCCTTGCCTTCATATGCGATGATACCTCTCTTTTCCGGAGAGGTTTTTTTATGTTCCCGGACCGTGCCCAGCTGCTTTTGAGAAGAGAGAGACATACAGAAAAGGGGTAGGGGAATGAAGAAATTTTTTAAAACTGCAGCAGTGTCTGCCGTTGCCATCTCATTATTATTAACGGGCTGCTCGTCCGGCAGCAATACGGCATCATCAGAATCAAAACACGAAAAGGTGTCATTTGATAACGTGCCAAAACGATTCGCCAAGGGGCAGGGCGCTAAAATTAAAGTCATCCGAAAAATCGGCGGAGACGACCATACAGCACAATTTTTGGCTGGAGCGAAGGCAGAAGGAGAAGCGCTCGGCTTTACCGTTGATATTTACACGGCAAACGGTGATACAGCGAAGTTCCACGATGCGATCGCCCAGGCGGCCAATGAAGATTATGACGGGTTCATCATTTCCCACGGTGATGACGCGGCAACCATTAATGATATTCAAAAGCTCAGAGATAAAGGAAAGAGTGTGGTCACCTTTGATTCCAATCCTGATCTCGCCAAGGTGGGCGGTGTGACGCTTACTTCACAGGATGATGAGGCATTGGCCAAGCTGGCGCTGGATCAGCTTGTGAAAGAACAAAAAGGAAAAGCCAATATTGTGTACCTGTGGGTGGACGGTTTCCCGCCAATGGTGCGCCGCAATGCCGTTTATAAAGAAACGCTGAAAAAGAATCCCGGTATCAAAGAAGTGGAGCGCTTTGGCGTAGCATCGGCTGATACTTCCGTTCAAACGCAAAATGCCGTTACGGCCATGCTGAACAAGCATAAAAAGGGCGAGATCGATGCGATCTTTGCGACATGGGATGCGTTTGCGATCGGAGCGGCTCGTGCCATTAAGGAAGCAGGCCGGGATGAAATCAAAATTTACGGCATTGATGTGTCCAATGCGGATCTTCAGGAGATCCAAAAGAAGGACAGCCCATGGAAGTATACGGCTGCTGTTGACCCGAAGCTGATCGGTGCGGTGGATATGAGAATTCTTGCGAAAAAACTGGCCGGTGAAAAAACACCGCAAAAATACGACCTGGACGCTTCACTCGTTTCCCAGAAGGATCTTCAAAAATCCTCCGAGGGAGTAAACATGGTGAACCTGTCCAAGGAAATTAAAGGATGGGGCCAATCGGACGCTTTTGAAGAAGATTGGATGGACACCCTGAAAGACCACTACAAAAAATAAGCATACAAACACTCTCTTAAGCTTTTAGAAGAGAGTGTTTGCTTTGAAGAAAGGAGACCGGCCGATGGCATTGCTCGAGATGAAGAACATAAGTATTGAGTTTCCCGGGGTAAAGGCGCTGAACGAGGTGGATTTTAGAAGTGAAACCGGCCGTGTTCATGCGCTGATCGGGGCGAACGGAGCCGGAAAATCAACGCTGATGAAGGTGCTTACCGGAGCCTATACGCATTTCACCGGCTCAATCGAGATAGACGGAAAGAATGCAGACATATCTTCGCCAAAGGACGCCCTGAATGAAGGCATTCAAATCGTCCATCAGGAGGTGGATACCGTCCTGGTTCCCTATTTAACGGTTGGGGAGAATATCCTCCTGCACGATCTGGTTAATGAAATGGGGAAAAAGCAGCTCGTGCGCTGGAAAACTCTGCATCAAAAGGCCGCACAGCTTTTGGAGGAAATGAACATCCATGTATCTTCCAAAAAGCTTGTCAGTGAGCTGACACTTGCCCAAAAGCAGATGGTATTGATTGCGCGGGCTGTTTCGGCTCAATGCCGGTTTCTCATTCTTGATGAGCCGACAGCTCCTTTAAGCCATTCAGAAACAAATGAGCTGTTTCGGATTGTCCGGGAGCTGAAAGCAAAGGATGTCGGCATTGTTTTTATCTCCCACCGCCTCCCGGAGATTTTTGAGATTTGTGACGACATTACTGTCATGAGAAACGGAGAAAAGGTCGCCGAGGAAGAGATTGCACAAAGCTCTATCAACCGGGTCATTGAGCAGATGCTGGGGAAAGCGCTGGACGAGCAATTTCCGGCTGTTAATAGTGAGACAGGCGAAACTTTGCTTGAAGTGAAAGGTCTATCCGATAAGGAGAAAATAAAGAATTTGAGCCTGACGGTCCGTGCGGGTGAAATCGTAGGAATTGCAGGACTTGTGGGAGCAGGAAAAACCGAGCTGTGCAAAACCTTGTTTGGCAGCACCGCCATCACAGCGGGGGATGTGCTGCTGAATGGGAAGAAACTGAAGCTGAAGAGCCCGTATCATGCGGTTCGGCAGGGTCTGGCTCTTGTACCTGAGGAACGGAGGAAAGAAGGGATTCTCGTAGAGGAATCGGTGGCTGCCAATTTGTCAGCGGCCAGCCTCGGCCAGTTTGCCAAAGCATTCAGTTTTCTTGACCGGCGCGAGGAAAAAAGAAAATCTCTTAAGATTATACAAACACTTGGCATCAAAACACCGTCCGAAAAAAGCAAGGTACAGCATTTGTCGGGCGGGAACCAGCAAAAGATAGCCATCGGCAAATGGCTGCTGGCCGATGCGGAGGTTTATATTTTTGATGAGCCGACTAAAGGCGTTGATGTCGGGGCGAAAAGGGATATTTTTGAACTGATTTCGGCACTTGCCAAAAGGGGAAAAGCGGTCCTTTACGCATCGTCAGAGTTTCCGGAAATTCTGGGGATTACGAATCGGGTGTACGTCATGTACGACGGTCGCAGTGTAAAAGAGCTGGAAACCGCAAAAACCAGCGAGGAAGAGCTATTATTTTACAGTACAGGAGGAAGGTAAATGGAGTTATCAAAACCCATACCCGCCAAGGCAGGTCCCAAAAAGAAGTTTGAGCTGTTTGAATTTTTTTATAAATACGGAACGATCCTGACCATTCTAGTATTGATCGGTGTGTTTACGGCCGCACATCCTTCATTTTTGCAGGGGCAAAACCTGATGAACATTCTGCGGTCCATCTCAATCGTGACGATCATTGCGATAGGAATCACCATCTCACTGTCGGTAAACGGCTTTGATTTGTCAGTCGGTTCGGTTGCATCTTTATCCAACGCGATCGTCATTTCCATGTTCGTCTGGTTTTCACAAAACACAGTAGTTGCAATTTTCTCAGCATTGGCCGCTGCCCTGATTGTAGGGATTATCAATTCGGTCCTTATTGTAAAAGTGAAGATTCCGGATATGCTCCTGACGCTTGCCACAATGTTTATCGTTCAGGGGATTGCGCTTACCTATACAAAGGGCGCAACGATTTCGCAAAACATGGTGATGCCTGACGGAAGCTTTGCGACCGGAAAAATTTCTGAAGCGTTCCAAAAAATCGGCCAGGTTCCGTGGATCATTCTGATCATGGCGCTTGCGGTGGTGCTCGTTCACGTACTGCTTAACTATACAAAGCACGGCCGTTATATGTATGTGATCGGAGGAAATGAGGAAGCGGCGAGGCTTTCTGGTATTCCGGTCAACAAATATAAGGTGGCGGCCTACCTCCTGTCAGCGCTATTTGCTTCTATCGGCGGAATTGTTCTTGCTTCAAGGGTCATGACAGCAGAAATCAATGCCGGTACGCCTTATCTCATGGATGCGGTGGCGGCGGCTTTCATCGGTTTCTCCGTGTTTGGTGCAGGGAAGCCCAATGCGTTTGGCACGCTCGTTGGCGCCATATTGATTGGGATTTTGCAGAACGGGCTTGTCATGATGTCTGTTCCGTATTATTCCATGGACATTGTGAAGGGAGCAGTACTCGCGTTTGCCCTTGGGTTAACCTACTACAAATTGAAAAAATAAGAAAAAATACGACTGTCTGTCCATTCCCGGCATACGTTATTATAGGGAGTTTTTATCTCCACTAAGCAGGGATAGAGGACAGGGTTATGAAAAAACTCAATTTGAAAGGGCTGACGGGGGAAGTGATTACCCGCTTCTCTCCTCAATATGAAGAGGCGAGACAGGAATGGAACCGCGCTGTGCAAAAGTTCCCTCTTGTTATAGTATATTGCAGCACGGTCGATGATGTCAGGAATGCCATTCTTTGGGCACGGAGAAATGAAGTCAGGATCAGAATACGCTCAGGAGGCCATCACTACGAGGGCTATTCGGTGGGCAACGGTATAATCGTCATTGATATCAGCAGGATGGATGGCATCGTCCTTAACAACAATGGACAGCTGACGATTCAGGGTGGTGTGAAAAATGAACAGCTTTACGATTTTGTGGGTTCTATGGGCTACCCATTTCCGGGCGGAACGTGTCCGACTGTTGGTGTCAGCGGGTATGTCCTCGGGGGCGGCTGGGGGTTTTCAAGCCGGTATCTCGGGCTTGGATGTGACAGCTTGATTGAATTGGAGCTGGTGGATTATACCGGCAGGGTATTGAAGGCCAACAGGCAGCTAAACCAGGACTTGTTCTGGGCTTGCCAAGGAGCGGGCGGAGGCAATTTTGGTGTGGTTGTCTCCATGACGTTTGCTCTTCCGGAGCCGGTTGATAACATTTCTTTCGTCGAAATCTATGCGCCAAAAGCGGATGTGAAGCTCCAGGAGATCTTCCTCAACGCCTGGCAGTATTGGCTTGAGGATTTGGACGAGAGAATGACAGCCAACGCCAGTGTCTATAACTCACTGGAAGAAGGAACAGCCATCTATGGCCGGGGCTTTTTTTACGGACCGCCTGAGGAAGCGGCAAAAGTGCTGGAGCCGCTGCTGATCAACGGCAAGATTCAGCTCTTCGTCAGATACCTGCCTTTCCTTGAGGCTGTCAGGGCTGTGGAAGCCACGTATCCCGAGTATGAGCGGTTTAAATCTACAGGAAGATTTGTCTATCGGAAATTCAGCGGGAGGGAAATCCGGAATCTGGTGGGGCTGGTTCAAAAGCGGGCGGAAGGCTCCATTTTCACCGGATTAACCGTGTATGCCCTCGGCGGCAAGGTTAGTGATGTTAATCCTTTTGAAACCGCGTTTTTTTATCGCCAGGCTGATTATATTCTTGGCATCCAAACGATCTGGGAGGATCCGGGCTTTGAGCCTGAAAACCTTCAATGGATGAAAAAGCGGTTTCCTTATGTTAAATCGATTACAAAGGGATCATTTGTCAACTTTCCATACAGCCCGCTGCGGCATTATGAAAAAGCCTATTTCGGATGGAATGCGCCACGTTTAAAGAAGATAAATAAAAAATACGACCCATATAATGTGTTTTCCTTTCCACAGGGAATCAACCGGTCACCCAGATAAATCCAGTGGGATACGCTGGATTTTTTGCTTTGTGCAAAAAAGGGGAACAGCAGGCAGTATCGAACTTATCTAGTAGATCACTTTGATGGGGGCGATTATGATGGAACAATATTATACACATTGGCTGAAGCACCGGACGGTTCTGCACGGACTTTTGGAAGAGGTTGGACCACAGCATGTGTTTTTTAAACCATGGAGCGATGGATTTGCCCTTGGCGATCTTGCGGTGCATATAGCGAGCTCCACGGATATGTTTCTTGAAACCATAAGAAACGGCCAGTTTGTTTCACTGCGCACTCCCCGTGAGTTTCAAACCATGGATGAGGTGCGTGAGATCCTTGATGAATTTACCCAAAAATCAAAGCGTGATTTTCAAGAGCTGCAAACCTCCAATCTGGAAAAAGAGATCGATATCTTTAAATTCACCGCCCCGGGAAGCTATTGGCTTGAAAGCATGATTGACCATGAAGTCCATCATAAAGGCCAGCTGTTTACGTACGCACGCATGACGGGTGTTCAGAAGGTGCCGTTTTTTAAACAGCTTCCACCCCAGGCTGTGAATGATGCAGCCGAATGACAGGGAGGGAGGACCGATGAAGAGCTGCTTCATTACTGGGTTTCCCGGCTTTCTTGCTTCCATGCTGCTGAATGAAATGCAGCAGCGCTACAAAGAATGTGAGTTTGTTCTTCTCGTCCACCCCAGTCAGATTGAAAAAGCAAAAGCACTGGCAGCCAGCGAGCCCAACGTCAGGTTGTATACGGGTGACATTACGAAGGACGGATTGAGACTAAGCCCTCAACAAACCAACTGGCTGAAAAACCACATTACGCATGTCTTTCATCTGGCCGCTGTTTATGATCTGGCAGTGCCGGAGCTCGATGCGGCGAACATCAATATTACGGGCACCCGTAATATCAATGCTTTTGTAAAGGAACTTCCGCACCTCGAGCGGTATGTCTACTTTAGTACAGCTTACGTTTCAGGAAAAAGAACCGGACTCATTAAAGAAGATGAATTGGATGCGGGGCAGATGTTTAAAAATCATTACGAATCTACTAAGTTTGCCGCCGAAAAGCTGGTGGCGGAACTTGAAAATGTGCCATATACTATCATCCGGCCGGGAGTAGTGGTGGGGCACTCCAAAACGGGGGAAACCATTAAGTTCGACGGCCCGTATTTTATCATGCATTTTCTGGACAAACTCCGGTATTTTCCTGTTCCTTACCTGGGAAGGTCTGAGGCGCTCTTTAACGTCGTGCCCTTTGATTATATTATTGATGCGACACTTTGCCTTGCAGAGTCAGATGACGCGGTAAATCAGGCATTCCATCTGACAGATCCGTCCCCTTATGAGAGCCGGAAGCTTTATCGCATGATCTGTGAGGAGCTGATCGGAAAAGCCCCGTCATGGACCATACCGCCTGCTGTTGTGGAGTTTATGCTGTCCTTTTCACTGTTCCGGCGCTTTTTTAAAGTAGAAAAAGAAGCATTGGAGTATTTCAGGTGTGCCTGTCAATACGATGCGGCAAATGCCAGCAAGGTACTGGCCAAAGCTGGCGTGCAATGTCCGGATTTTAAAGATTACGTGTCCAGCATGGTGGCCTATTATAAAGAAAACAGAAAAGACCCGGAAAAATTGGTTTACATAAAGTAAGGAGGTCACAATGAAAGAATCCTGGAAAACCCGATGTGTCCGCTATGGCTTTAATTTGTTTCCTGCGTACCGGGGAACAGGGGCAAGGGTGATCTATATTGCTGAAGATTATTCGGAAATTACGATACAGCTTCCTCTAAACTGGAGGACCCGGAATTATGTGGGTACCATTTTTGGGGGAAGCATCTATGGCGCAGTGGATCCCATGTATATGTACATGTTTCTGAAGCTGCTAGGGGACGACTATATCGTTTGGGACAAAGCCGCCTCGATAGCCTTTAAAAAGCCAGGGAAGAGTATGCTTTACGCCACGTTCAAGATAACGGCAGAGGAAGTGGAAGATGTGAAGAGGCAGCTTAAAAGCAGGCACAGTCTCGACCGGATATATGAAGTTGAGCTCGTGGATGAAGCAGGACTTGTCCATGCTGTCGTGGAGAAAACCATTTACATTCGGAGAAAGGCCAGGGCAAACTCCGAAAACATCGTTTCGCTGCAAAAGTCATAAGGAGGCAAGCTCATGGCAAAAGCAATCGAGGATTCGACTGTTCAGGAAACAGTAAAGAAGATTGAACATATTATTAACGATAATCCTGATCCGATACAGGGAGTTCAGGCAGTATATCAGTATGACATCCCCGATGAGGACTACTCATTCCAGCTGCACCTGAACGATGGAAAAGCGGAAGTAAGGGAAGATTTCGCCGAGCGCGGAGACTGCACCATTATCATTTCGTATCCGAATTTCAAAAAGATGCTTTTCGGAAAGCTGAACGGTACAGCAGCATTTATGATGGGGAAACTGAAGGTCAAGGGCGACATCGGCAAAGCGTTAAAGGCAGAGGCTCTGCTCGGCCAATATGATATGGAAGCGGAATTTGGAAACTGGAGGCTGTCCAAGTAGTCTGGAAGCCGTTGATTTTCATTCCAGGCTGCTCGCTTTCCTCGGGGCGGGCGGTGAGCCAGTAGTCTCACCTGTCCCGCTAGTCCCGTAGGACAAGGAACGCTTCGGCAGCGATACATCGCACGAAGAAAATGTGATCTTCATTTTCGAGGAGTCTCGCGCCTTCCACTACAATCAACTTTTCATGGAAGCTTTTTACGCAAAAGAGGTTTCCTGAGGGTCAATTTTTGACTTTCAGGACAACCCCTTTTTCACTTTTTGGGGAAAGTTTCCTTGTTTCTTGGAGAGAATATAGGGGAACTTATCAAAGAATTCGAGCCATAAACGCGTTCAGGCAATGGATATACTCGGAAATTTTGAAAAAAAGGAATGAGCGAATCATGAATACAAATCAAAAAATATTAATAGTTGTAACCAATGGACATACGATGGAAAATGGTGAGCTTGCTGGTATTTGGCTTACAGAATTCTCCGAAGCGTATTTAGAGTTTAAGAACAAAGGCTATGAAGTTGTTGTAGCAAGTCCAAAGGGCGGGAAATCCCCGGTTGACCCCAATAGCTTAACAGATGATGTGACGGACGAAGATAAGGAAGCGGGGAAACTTCTCGAAGATACAACATCTTTGGCTGAAGTACATTCTGAAGACTTTGCGGGTATTTTTGTACCTGGAGGCCACGGAACCATGTTTGATTTTCCGGAAGATACGAACTTACAGCGTTTACTTACCGAGTTTTCGGAAGCTGATAAATTAATTGCAGCTGTCTGCCATGGTCCAGCTGCTCTGGTAGGAGGAAAACGGGCAAACGGTGAACCGATTGTAAAAGGAAAACGTATTACAGCTTTTACAGATGCTGAGGAAAGAGATACAAAGCTGGATCCTTATATGCCGTTCCTTCTTGAAAGCAAACTGCGTGAGCTGGGTGCTGAATTTGTTGCAAAAGACAATTGGGCAGATCACATCGAAGTGGACGGTAAGCTGCTGACGGGACAAAATCCACAGTCTACCATCAGTCTGGCAAAAAGATTTGTACAGGTTCTTAACGAAGGGAAATAAATGTTTTATTAAAAAAGAGGTCAAATTGACCTCTTTTTTTTGCATTTATGAGTTAGTATTTATATTCTGCTGCTTCATGATCTTATTTTCAGCATCATAGTCCAGCGTCTGTTTTTCCGGTGGATGCTGAAGCTCCCAATCAATGGTTCGTTTTAATCCTTCCTCAAATGATACCGTTTCGTTATATCCCAATTCATGACGTATTTTATCTGAAGTGAAAATCACATGCTGTTCCGCATTTATTCCCCAGCTATAGCCTTCTGGAAGCTGGTCGTCCGGCAGCACCACTATTTTCCCGCTCCAATTCAGAAGAGGTGCGAATGTTTCAATCCACTCTTTGGTTGTCCATGCATCTTTTTCACCGACATTGTAAATCTTGTCTGCCGCCTCTGGGTTCAGGATGGACTGAACAATGGCTTCGGCCATATTTTCCACATAGCCGCGGGTCCAGCGCCAGCCGGCGAAGCTCTCGGCCAGGAGGATATAAGGTCTTTGGTCACTCATCGGCTTGATGAACGAATACCAGCGATGCTGAGGGTCATTCGGTCCGTAAACAGCAGGGAGTCGCAGGACCGTTCCTTTTATTTCATGGTGATCCATAATGGTCCGCTCCACGAGAATTTTGTCGTACATACGGGTTTCTTCGTTTTCTGCAAAAGCTCTGCGGGGATAAAGGTTGTGTCTCAATTCTCCATTTTCATCGATCGGAACCGGCTCAGCTTCACCGTCTTCCGTACCGTTCACTCGGCCGAACGCCCGGTACACATCCTGGGAGCTCACCACAATTACACGGTTGACGATGCCATCAATCGTCTGAAGCAGTTCATTTGCCTGAATCTCGGTCATACACATCATATCAAGCACCGCATCAGGCTTGATTTCCTGAATTTTGTTACGGAAAGAGGGAAGATGGTTTCTGTCACCCTGTATTGTGTTGACCTGAGAAGGAAGTTCAGCTTTCGTCTTACCTCTGTGAAATACCGTAACCTTATGCCCGAGGCCAATTAACCGTTTAATAACCTCCGGACCCATGAACCTTGTGCCGCCAATAACAAAAACATGCATGATCATTTCTCCTCTCTGTTTAGGATATTTGAAGAAAACAGATCTTAACATAAAAATTAAGTTTTACGTAAAATAATATTATTACGTTGTTTTTGTTTTGTCAATAAATAATTGGATTACTCTTCAGGCTTAAATCAATTTGATATAGTAAGAATAGAGAAGGTTAAAATATTAAAACCAAAGGAAGAGGAACAATGATTAAAGGCCTTTATGAAGCACATTTGCCTGTAAGTAATCTTGCAAACTCAATAAAATTTTATGAAAAGCTGGATTTAGAACTCGCCTATCAAAATGATACATTGGCTTTCTTTTGGATTGAGAAAGGGCACAGCTGGTTAGGTTTATGGGAAACAGACAACGTAAATACACCATATCACCCCTCGTTAAGGCATATCGCGCTGCATGTTGACATGGAAGATATCCAAAATGCGAAAGAATGGCTCGAACAGAAAGGGATACAAGTACGTTCCAGCTTTGGATTCCCTCCGGAAAAACAGCCGCTGGTTTTACCGAATAATCCTCATGCTCACGCTGCGATTTATTTTAAAGATCCTGATGGCAACTCACTTGAATTAATTGCTCCTTTAAGATTAGACGTTGAGGAAGATTTTAAAATGATGTCGCTGGAGGATTGGAACAGACAAAATAAAGCTTAATGCGGTTTTAGAGAGATAGACCCGGGTATGGTAGGATAGGGAAAGAGAAGAAAATTTTACTCGTGGAAGAGGTTTTTGTAGCGAATGAGCGCATCCAAGAGAAAGCCGACTGCAAACAGCTGGATTCTTTTTCTGCTCGTGATGGGAGCCTGTCTTTTTATCTATTTTCAATCGGAAAATGTGAAGGAGAAAAAGAATGTTCCGCTTCCAACCAAGCTTCATCCGGTAGTGGAAAAGGATAAAGAAAAGTTGATTAAAAGAGCGAAAGATAAAGGAATATCCATTGTTGTAACCGACGGATTCCGAACGTTTAAAGAGCAGGATAAATTGTATGCCAAAGGCCGTAGTGAAGAAGGTGACATTGTGACAACCGTCAGAGGCGGCGAATCCTATCATAATTACGGACTGGCGATTGACTTTGCGTTAAAGACGACAAATGGAGATGTGGTCTGGGATATGCAGCGCGACAGCAACCGTAATGGAAAAGCCGACTGGATGGAGGTGGTTGCCATTGCCAAAGATCTGGGATTCAGCTGGGGAGGGGACTGGGAGTTTAAAGATTATCCGCACCTCCAAAAAGACTTTGGCCTTTCCATCGAGGATTTAAAAAATGGAGATCGCCCTCCAGAACAAGAGTAGAGAAAGGGAACCTGAATGAAATCGTTGCGAACAGAATGTGTGCTTCCATATCCGATCAATATGGTATGGGAGGTAATATCCGATACAGAAAAACATGCACTGTGGAATCCGCAAATCGTATCCATCAAAGGGAAGTGCAGCAAGGGCAGCTCCTTGTCGGTATGTGTGCGGTCACCAATTGGAGGAGGCTTGCCTTTTCGTTTTAAAGCCAGTGTAAAAGATTTTGATCAAAGGAAAAAGCTGGCATGGACAGGGGGTGTGCCTCGCCTATTGACGGGCTATCACTATTGGGAGCTTACTGATTTGGGTGAACAGACCCAAGTGGTCCAGGGTGAGGTATTTACAGGATTATTTACTTCAGTTTTGTCACAGAAAAGAATTGACTCAATGCTTCCTTCGTATGAATCGGCAAATACAGGGCTGGAAGACTATTTAAAGAAGATCAAAAAAGGCTGACTCCCATCAAGGGGGCCAGCCTTCTTGTTTATAGATTTTTCAGTGCCTCGCTGATGGACTGCTCTCCGGAGATCAGGTCAAATCCTCGTTTAAAGGTGTTTTCCTCGGTTAATGCCGCAAAAACCGTTTGCGCCACATCCTCTCGCGGGATAGATCCTCTTTCCAGATTCTCACTTGCTTGTACTTTTCCTGTACCTGGTTCGTTCAGCAGTCCGCCCGGGCGAACAATCGTATAGTTCAGCTTGCTTGCTTCCAATGCCTTATCCGCATAGTGCTTGGCCACGTAATAAGGCCGGAGTTTATCGTTCCAGTTTTCGCGGTTGTGGGCCTGAAGGGCACTCACGATGATGAAACGGTCCACGCCGGATTGTTCGGCGGCTTCCATCACCTTCACCGCGCCATCCAAATCGACGAGCAAAGTTTTGTCTGAGCCCGTGCTTCCGCCGGATCCGGCAGAGAAAATAATGGCGTCATGGCCTTTAACGGCAGATGCGAGATCTTCGACGCTGCCCTCAAGGTTGGCGATTGTTGTTTGGGCACCTACTTTCTCATGGTCACCCGCTTGTTCTGGATTACGAATCATGGCAGTAACTTCATGCTCTGAACTGTCAGCGAGAAGCTTCACCAGTTTCTGTCCAATTTGTCCGTTTGCTCCTACTAAAAAGACTTTCATGTGTACACTCTCCTTTTTCTATAGGATTGACAACTCACCTCAAAGTATTTCAAACAAGCCTGCTTTCTTCAAACTTCCTGCTCAATGGTCAAGGTACTTTGTTTTTGTGCTGAGTCGGGTTTCCCTTGCATAAACTGTGAAGTAGTCTGCGGATGGGAGGGATTTCGGTGTATTATGAGCGGCCGGATACAGCCACGCGAAATTTCATCAGAGTGTATGGAGAAGGCACTGCTTATGCTGTGCCGGACCAGGTGCAGCTGGCTCTCGGTGTGATCACCGAGAATAAGGATGTCAGTGCCGCGCAAAAGCAGAACAATGACGTGATGAACCAGGTGATTCATGGACTGATGACGATGGGCATACCAGCCAGGGACATCCAGACGTCGCTCTATCGGATTGATCCGCAGTATGTTTATGAAAATGGACAGCAGCATTTAAAAGGCTATCAGGTGAACCACCAGCTTCAGGTCACCGTTCGTGATATAAGCCAGACGGGTGCCGTAATCAATATGGCCGTAAGCCAGGGAGCCAATTCTGTTTCGTCCATCCAATTTATCGTGTCGTCTCAGGATGCTTTTTATAATCAGGCTCTGACACTGGCCGTTCAGAACGCCCAGCAAAAAGCGATGAATATCGCAAGGGACCTGGGTGTCACCATCAACCGCTATCCGGCAAAAGTGACGGAGCTGACCAAAAGTGCCAGGCCAGGTCCTGTTCCTTTTCAGGGAGCCATGTTCGCGCAGGCAGGACCGGTGCCCATCCAAACCGGTGAGAATGAAATCACAGCGGCCATTGAGACGGAATTTTTTTATACGACATAAAAAGGAATGAGTTAGGCTCTTATGGAAGGGTTACCTAGCTCTTTTTTTATGATGGAAGTTAAGAAATGGGGGATAACCTTGAGTTCTCATGAAACGATTATTAAAGCCGAGCATCTGGTGAAACGCTATGGGGATTTTTACGCGGTAAATGGCGTTGACTTTGAGGTACATAGAGGAGAAGTATTCGGCATGCTTGGACCGAACGGGGCGGGGAAGACGACAACGCTTGAGATGCTGGTCGGACTTCGGAAACCGGACGAAGGAACCGCATGGATCGGGGATTTCGATATTCGAAAAGACCTCGAACGCATTAAAGAGGTGATCGGTGTGCAGCTGCAATCCACCACCTTGTTTGAACTCCTCACCGTTGAAGAAATTTTAAAAATGTATGCGAGCTTTTATCCAAAGCATATATCCATTCCCGATTTGATTGAGGACATGATACTGACAGACAAACGACGGAGCCGGATCAAGAGTTTATCCGGAGGGCAAAAGCAGAGGCTAGCGATTGCGCTTGCCCTTGTACATGATCCGTGGATCATTTTTCTGGATGAACCGACAACAGGCCTTGATCCCCAGGCAAGGCGCACATTATGGGACATCGTCCTGAATCTCAAGGAAAAAGGGAAGACGATCATGATGACAACCCATTATATGGACGAAGCACATGTGCTGTGTGACCGGATTGCCATCATGGACCAGGGAAAAATGATCGCACTGGATACTCCGGAAAATCTGGTGAAGAACCTGCAGTCGGACAGTGCGGTTGAGTTCCGGATGGACGAGAACGCTCCTTTTCATTTAGAGGACATTAAAGGGGTGAAGCAAATCGGCGGCCACAAGGATGTGCAGGTGCTGTATACCGACAACCTTCAGGAAACGTTAACGAGCCTTATCGAAACGGCTTCTCAAAAAGGCCTAAAGCTGATAGATCTCCAGACTCGCACCGCCACATTGGAGGATGTATTTATTCACATGACAGGAAGGAGTCTGAGAGAAGGATGAAGGCTTATTGGCAGTTAACGTTGGCTCAGCTGCGGATTTTCCTGCGCAACCGGCAGGTGCTGTTCTGGACGCTGGCATTTCCGATTTTCCTGATGGTCATGCTTGGCTCCTTTTTAGGAAATGGAAACGGCATGTCGGTGACGATTGGTTATGTCGACAAGGATCATTCTTCCCAGTCGAAGCAGCTTGCAGAAGTTTTAAAGAAAAACGAAGCGATTTCACTCGATAAATCATCCAGTAAAAAAGATGCACTCTCCCAGTTGAAGCAAGGGGATGTACAGCTCGTAGTAGAGGTTCCCAAGGGCTATGAAGAGAGAATGAAGAACTCTGAACAGAATGGAAAACCGTTTACTCTGCCTGTTTTTTATAATGAGACCGATATGGCCGTTTCACAGGTCGGCCAGCAGCTCGTTTACAATGCAGTGGATGCGGTAAGCAAACAAAAGGCAGATTATAAGCCGGCTGTCGTGATTAATCCTAAAGGCGTGGAGACACTGAATCTCCGGTATATTGATTTTCTTGTTCCGGGAATTGTGGCGATGATGATTCTGAGCAACAACATGAACGGAGTCGCTGGCCAGATCGCCTCCTGGCGGGAACGGGGTATATTGCGGCGGATGCAGGGAACTACACTAAAAGCCCACACGTTTATTGCCGCTCAGATTACCGCACGCCTTATGCTGAACGGCCTGCAGGCGCTGATTGTCCTGCTGGTCGCCCGTCTGGTGTTTGACGTCGAGGTCAGGGGTTCGTGGCTGACTCTTGTGAGCTTTGTTATTCTTGGAACGCTTGCTTTCATGGCGATAGGTTTTATTATTGCCGGAATTGCCAAAACACCGGAAAGCGCTGGTCCGATCGCAGGCTTCCTGTCCTTTCCGATGCTGTTTCTTGGCGGGGTATTTTTCCCGATTAAAAACATGCCGGAATTTCTCCAGCCGATCGTTCATATTCTTCCTATAGCGCATCTGACGACAGCGATGCGAGAGACGATGAACGTTGGCGCGTCATTTATGAGTCTCGGAACGGAGGCACTGGTCCTTGGCGGCTGGATCATCGGTGCCTTTATCGTAGCAAGTTTGACATTTAAATGGGAATAAGCAAATTAGGAGGCTGAGATGGAAAATCAAAGTTTAAAAAATCATGCGAGGGTACACCCGCTGTATCATTATGTCCTGACCATCCTTATTCTGGGTTCGCTTGGCACGGCGGTCACTTACTTTATTGGTGCATTGATGGATGGGAAAAACATCAATCTGGCGGTCGTGCTGCTTCTGATGGCCGGATCGCTTGTAGTCATTTTTATGCTTGTACGGCTGTACCCGCTAAAAGCACAGGACCGGGCCATCCGTGCGGAAGAAAACCTGAGGCATTACGTGCTGACAGGTAAACTGCTCGACCAGCGGCTGTCCGCCAGGCAAATCGTCGCCTTGCGTTTTGCGAGTGATGAAGAATTGCCTGCACTGAGCGTGGAAGCCGCCGAAAACAATTGGAGCACGAAAGAAATTAAGGAGAGAATCACGAATTGGCGGGGAGATTATTATCGAATCTAGAGCGTTGAAAAGCGACCCCTTTTGGTCGCTTTTTTTTTGTGCAGAAATTCATGTGCGGAATCGCTTCCTGAATTTTAGTGGAGAGATTTTCACCATTTTCAAGAAACAGCGGGTGAAGTATGAGGTAGATGAAAAACCAACTTTTTCGGCAATGTCACCAATGGACATATCTGTATTTAATAAAATTAATTTAGCCTGATTAATGCGATGAGTTGTTAAATAATCTAAAGGAGTACATCCGTAAACCTTTTTCATACACCGTGTAAGATAAGCAGCATGAAAATTTAGTTCTTCGCTAATTGTTGAATAGGTGATGGCGCTCTCATAATTCTTTTGCAAATACACTGCTGTACGTTCAGCCAATTGAAGGATAGTAGAATTTATATTCGGTTTTTGTTCAGTTTGCAAATCTTGAAGCAATTCATGAAATACTGCTTGCTCATGCAGCTTGGTGTTGCAAGATGGCTGTTTAATGAGAAGGAGTAAATTATTTATCTTTTCATAAACAGAAATCGGGTTTGACAAGGAACAAAATCTAGGGATGTTGATATAAAATAGTTCTTTTTGATGAAACGGTGTAATCTGTACATTTCCTGATCTTTCTTTATTCTCCTTATTCTCAGACCAGGCTCCCCTGGTCTGGAAATGAAGCCAATAAAAATGCGTCTCATCTTTACACTTTTCATATTGATAATGATGACGGTCTGGTCTCAGGATAAGTGCCTGTCCAGCGTCAACAGACCATTGCTGATCCTCTTCAGCCATTTTTAAATTTCCCCGAGTGACCACCAGTAAGTCAAAAACCTCTATATTTTTCCGATTAGGATGAGATGTATTTCCAGAATAGATATCTTCCCCGCAATATAAATAATGGGGAAGTGGAGGCACTGTAAATTCAAAAAAGGATGACATTAAATCCCACCTCACATTTAATTAGTTCATATTGTACAAAAACAGGTTCACAAATTGTCTATAATTCCAATATTAGAGGAGATATACTCAAAATACTAGATTGAAGATTTAAAATATTGGAACGATATTTGGGGAAAGGGAGTGCCTAATTTTGCTGGATATTGAAAACGTTATGGATGAAAAACGAAAAGTACATAATGGGGTTTTTTCTGAACTTCCACTTGGATCAATCAAACCCAAGGGCTGGCTTAAAGATCAATTGATCATTCAAGCAGAAGGAATGACGGGGAAATTAGAGGAATACTGGGATGATGTGGGTCCTAATAGTGGATGGAAAGGAGGTTCTGGTGAAAGCTGGGAAAGAGGGCCTTATTATCTCGACGGTTTGGTGCCGTTAGCATATTTACTAGAATACGAAGAACTTATTAATAAAGTAAAGCCATGGATAGAGTGGACTTTATCCAGTCAGCTGCCGAGCGGACAGTTTGGACCTAAAAGCAATGATGATTGGTGGAGCCGTATGGTGATGTTGAAGGTTCTCATTCAATATGAAGAGGCTACCGGAGATTCGCGTATTGTTCCCTTTATGAAGAAATATTTTGAATACCAAAAAAGCAAAATCAACTCTCAGCCTCTTAAAGAATGGGGAGAGGCACGTGGCGGTGAAAATATCCTTTGTATTCAGTGGTTGTATCAAAAAATAAAAGAGGATTGGCTGTTAACCTTAGCCGACATTATTGCCAAACAAACCATCGATTGGAGCAGTATCTATTCAAATTTTCCTTTTTGGAGATATCAAACCAGATTTGACCACAGGGTACATGTCGTAAACGTTGCCATGAGTTTAAAATATCCTGCAGTTCACTATTTTCTGACTGGATCAGAAAAGGATAGAACAGCTTCAAGAAAAGGAATTGAAAGTCTCATGCTATACCATGGCCAAGTAAACGGAATGTTTTCTGGAGACGAATGGCTTGCAGGTACCCATCCAAGCCAGGGGGTGGAATTGTGTGCAGTGGTGGAGTATATGTATAGCTTGGAAACATTAGCGAGGATATTTGGATCCGGCTATTTTGCAGATATACTTGAAAAAGTAGCATTCAATGCCCTTCCCGCTACAATTTCTCCTGATTGGCATGGGCATCAGTATGACCAGCAGGCTAATCAAGTTTTGTGTACTCAAGCTCGCAGAAATTGGACGTTGAACGGAGATGAATCCAATATGTTCGGGCTTGAGCCGAATTTTGGATGCTGCACGGCAAATATGCATCAAGGATGGCCGAAATTCACTGCAAGGCTATGGATGAAAACAAAAGATAATGGTTTAGCAGTGATTTCCTATGCACCATGCCAGATTCAAACAGAGGTTGGGAGCGGGGAGCAGGTATCTATTAAAGTTGAAACTCAGTATCCTTTTGAACAAGCGGTAAAAATTACCTTGAACACATCCCGGTCCGTTCTTTTTCCCATTAAACTCAGAATTCCTGAATGGTGCACCTCTTCAAATATAACAATTAATTCTACTTCGAAATGTAGTACTGCTGATCCAGATGGTTATGTGACCATTACAAGAGAATGGAAAAATGGAGACCAGATTTTAATAGAGTTTCCTATGCAATTTTCGTTGGTTCATCGAGGAGACAATGCAGTCGGTATACAACGCGGGCCACTCCTGTATGCACTAAAGGTAGAAGAGCATTGGAGAAAAAGAAGCGGAAATGATATGTTTCCAAACCAAGAAGTCGTTCCCAAATCACCATGGAATTATGGTTTAATCCTGGATGAACAGTTGGAAAACTCCTTTCAGCTTTTAACAGAAGCAGTCGGAAAACAGCCTTTCTCTCAGTCAAGTCCAATAAGAGCAATTGCTAAAGCAAGAAGAATTCCCCAATGGCAGTTAGAAAAAAATTCTGCCGGAACTCTTCCGATCAGTCCCGTAGTATCTCATGAACCTGAAGAAGATATTATGCTAATACCGTATGGTGCAGCCCGACTAAGGATAGCCGAATTTCCGGTAATAGAAAACAGGTCTTAAATGTAAATAAAATGGTCTGACACCTTTTTAAAGAGAAAGCGAATATTTGGTTCAGATTGTGAAAAAACAAGTTCATTTAGAGTGTATTTTTCAAACAATTTTATGTTTTATACTAAAGGTATATGAAAGCGTATTCATAGATTAGATAGTTTATAAAAACAATCTTTAATGAATGAGGAAATGAAAGGGGGATATCATGGATGATTTAAATGTATCTAAGCTGAATCTGGCTGATATTTCGGTAAAGAAAAAGAAAAAAACAAGGCTACAGCGATTGAAAAGAGATTTTAACCGGGGGAAGTATGTGTATTTGATGCTCGCACCGGTTGTGCTGTACTATCTGATTTTTCACTATTGGCCAATGATCGGAATTGTTATCTCTTTTCAGGATTACATCCCCGGAACGGGTTTCTTTGAGAGTCCCTGGGTAGGGCTTAAGCACTTTACTGAGTTTTTCCAAAGCTTTTATTTTTGGAGGCTGATGAAGAATACGTTTTTAATAAATTTTTGGCTTCTGATTTTTGGTTTCCCTGCTCCAATTATATTAGCCCTGTTATTAAATGAAGTTAGAGCGAAGTGGTTTAAGCGGGGAGTACAAACTGTCACGTATATTCCTCATTTTATCTCCATCATAGTCATAGTAGGGATCATAAAAGATTTTACAGCCACAGACGGAATGATCAATCAATTGCGTGAGATTCTTGGCAAAGACTCCCTTCAATTTTTACAGTTTCCTGAATATTTTCGAACGATTTATGTTACCAGTGATATCTGGCAGACCATCGGCTGGAGTTCTATTATCTATTTTGCAGCATTATCCGCTGTTGATCCTAATTTATATGAGGCTGCTTCTATTGATGGTGCGGGAAGGTTCCGTCAAATGTGGCACATTACTCTCCCGGCTCTCCGGCCGACAATTGTCATCATTTTAATTTTAACCATCGGCAATTTGCTGAGTACCGGTTTTGAGAAAATCCTCTTACTTTATCAGCCGCTTACGTATGAAACAGCAGACGTTATTTCTACATACGTTTACAGGAAAGGGATTGAAGGATCCTCCTTTAGTTTTGCAACAGCCGTTGGATTGTTTAATACGGTTATGAATTTTGCCTTATTAATTGCAGCAAATAGAATTAGCAGGAAGATTTCAGAGAATAGCTTATGGTAGGTGGTGACGGACATGAAATATAAACCCACAGTTATTGACCGAGTTTTTGATATTTTTGTTTACATTACCTTGTCTTTATTGATGGTTGTCACTTTTTACCCGCTCTACTATATTTTCGTAGCCTCAATCAGTTCAGTTTCTGAGATAGCAAAGCATGGTTCTTTTATGTTTTGGCCGAAAGGGCTAACCTTTGAGACTTATCAGGCTGTGTTCCAAAATTCGTTTATTTTGAAAGGGTTCAGGAATTCAATATTTTATGTAGTAGTCGGGACTTCCATTAATATGATTTTTTCGATATTTGCTGCTTATGCTCTTTCAAGAAAATGGTTAAAGGGAAGGAAAATCATCATGATGATGATTGTACTAACGATGTTTTTTGGAGGAGGATTAATTCCCAATTTCCTAATTGTTCAAAAACTTGGGATGTTCAATACGGTTTGGGCATTGCTTCTCCCGGGAGCGATATCAGCATGGAATGTCATCATGATGCGCACATACTTTCTCGGATTGCCTGACAGCCTTGAAGAATCGGCACGTATTGATGGAGCTAATGACTTTCAAATTCTCTTTAAAGTCATGCTCCCATTAGCAAAGCCAATCCTTGCTGTGATGGTTCTCTTTTATGGAGTGGGCCATTGGAATTCCTGGTTCAGTGCTTCTATTTATCTGCAGAATAGGGAACTTTGGCCGCTTCAAATGATTTTGAGAGAAATTCTGATTCAAGGAAGGGTTGCAGATTTTGGCGGAAGTGGTGCAACAGTTACCCACCAGGTGGCGAAAAACCTGAAATACGCAACCATTATTGTCAGTACAATCCCGATTTTGCTCGTTTACCCATTCATTCAAAAATATTTTGTGAAGGGGGTTATGCTCGGGTCTTTAAAAGAGTAGCACGTGAAAAGTTGAACATGCTTGCTTAAAAAATCTATGGGGGGTTCAAATCATGAAATGGAAAAAATCACTTTCTCTTTTATTAATCATGATAATCTGTATTTCTTTAACAGGATGTAAAGATCAACCAAAAAAAGCAAGCTCAGACGCGTCGGAAAATGATAATGCAGCGTTTAGTATATGGACTTGGCTTGGTTCGGTAGAAACGTGGGGAGGCAAAAGCTACAATCAAGTTCTTGCGTACAAAGAAATGGAAAAAAGAACGGGCAAAAAGGTGAAATATATTCATCCAACGGGTGATGCGGCAGAAGCGTTTAATTTAATGATGACTTCGGGAAAAATGGCAGATGCAATTTGGTACCACTGGAGTCCTGAGCTTACTAGTCAATATCATAATGCCAACAGGATATTGGACATTTATCCAATAGTGAAGAAGCATGCACCTAATTTGATGAAGCTAATTGAAGAAAATCCTGAGTTAAAGAAACAGGTTATTGATCCTCAAGGAAAAATGTATTATATGCCTTGGATTACACTTGATAAATTCTTGAATCTAGGTGAGGGGTTAATTTTAAGAGAAGACTGGTTGAAGAAGGTAAATAAAGACGTGCCGAAAACAAATGAGGAATTGTACCAGACTCTAAAAGCAATGAAGGATCAAAAGGTTAGCGGGACAAAAAAATTTGTAGGATTAACCGGGTATCCTCAGCAATTAAGTAAGTTATTTTACGGATTTGGGGTGGCGGACGATTGGTATCTTGAAAATAACAAAGTTACCTATGGACCGTCTACAGAAAAATACAAAAAGGCTTTAAAGTGGTTTAACAAAATGTATGAAGAGGGCTTAATCGATAAGGATTTTCTAACGCAAGAGGTTGATATTTACGATAAACATTTAGTTGAAGGCCAAAGTGCCGGGTTTATTGACAATACCGATACTGCTGGGCGAATCATGAAACTTGCATCTGATGGTGGAAATCCATTTAAATTTACGCCTGTCCCTTATCTGCAATATGAAGGTACTTCCGTATCTTTCAACTCCACCGCAAAGAGGGTGGCACAACCGTACGGGTTAGCAATTTCAGCCACCGCTAAAAATCCTGAGAAGATTGTAAAATACTTGGATTACGGCTATTCAGAAAAAGGCAAGACTCTCTTTAACTGGGGGATTGAAGGTGAAACATTTGAAAAGAAAGGTGGAAAAAATGTTTATACAGACAAGATTATGAAATCTAAAGACAATGTTCCTGGAGTGGAAGCGACCAAGTATGTAAACCCATGGTGGCTGACCGTTACGGATGTAGATGCTACAAAAGCTCTTCTCGATGATGATGGGGTGAAAACGAGGGAAGCATGGGCTGATGTGGATATTTCAAATGCCATTGAACCAATTCTATACATGACAAAAAAGGAAAATGATGTTGTCCAGGCGGCATCTACAGATATTGAAACGTATAAGTCAGAAATGAGAGATGCTTTTATTACTGGCAAAAAAGATATTGATAAAGAGTGGAAGTCTTATGTTGAAACATTAAATTCGATGGGGATTAAAGATATTCAAAAAGCAAAGCAATCTGCACATGCTAGATACAACAACCAGTAAGTAATACTGCATGATAAATATGCTCCTGGATTGGTCTGGGGGCATATTCCCTTTAGGATATATCTAACTAAACCCCTCATTTCCTGACTTTAAAGGAGGTTAATGTCTATGCAAACGATTTTGGAAAAACCTGTATCAGGGATGGTCATAAAAGAGGATATTAAACTTGAACCGGGAGAATATGACTTTTCAAGCGGCCAAGGACTGATTATTGGTGCGAGCAATATTACGATTGATGGTAATGGTGCAGTAATTAAGGGACCAGGAAGGCGAGAGAAAAAATACAGCTATCGAGGAACAGGAATTTACTCTAACGGCCACACTAACATTACGATTAAGAATATTAAAATCGAAGGCTTTTTACTTGGGTGTAAATTAATGAATGGTCAAGAAATGCTCATCGATAATAATGATTTTTCTGATAATTATACAGACCCCGACTTTGGATGGGGTGATGGTAATCCAGACGGGGCTTTATGGATGAAGAATGTTAACCAGAGTATTGTTCGTTCAAATAAGGGAAACAACGTTTGGAATTGCCTGTTCTTGGAGGATTGCGCTGATAATACGATTGAGAGCAACGAGTTTGCACATTGCCATAATGTTTGCCTGAAATTATGGAAATCATGCCGAAACATGTTTCGCGATAATGTGATGAATTATGGTCTTAGGATTGCTCCGGGAGAAGTCCATGCCAGAGATTCTACATCAGTGCTTATTGAGTCCGGGTCAAACAATAATCGTTTCTTTAATAATGATTTTACACACGGAGGCGATGGTGTTTTTATTCGCTCGTTAAATAATTATGTGAGCACGGGCAATTATTTTGAAGGGAACGATGCTTCATATGCTCATAACAATGCATGGGAGATATGGGATCCAGGCAATGTTCTGATTAATAATAAAGGGAACCATTCAAGTTATGGTTTTTGGCTGGGAGGCTCTGATCATACCGTATTTGTAGGGAATGAGGCAGCTTATAATGGGATAAGAATCAGTAATGCCCCTGAGTCATTTGGCAATGCAGGAGTGGCAGTTGTAAATGGAAGCAGTACTCATTTTATCATGAAGAAAAACTACATACATCATAATAAAAATGCAGGTGTTGCTGTCCGGTTTAAAGAAGGGTATGAAGCCTTTCACTGGATCATTCAGCAAAATACAATCACAGATAATGAAACATACGGTATTTACTTGAAACATGCAAACTGGCTGGATATTGCAGGTAATGATTTTGGAGGAAACAAACTTGGAGATATTAAGGTAGATGACAATGTGACAGATATTTTTCACCGTGAGGCCGACATCAACGACATTGCTCCAGTGGCCAAAGCAGACATTTCTCATCAAGAAGTATATGCTGGGCACTTTGTCACATTTGATGCTTCTCTCAGCAGTATTCAAAGCGAGAAACCACTCTTTTATAGGTGGGATCTAGGGGATGGAACACAATCAACGGATGAAAAAGTAAAACATAATTATGAAAAACCAGGATTTTACCGGGTGAGCTTAACAGTAAATGATGGAAAGCTCTCGGATCTTATTTGGTTTGACCTTTATGTGCTGCAAAATGAAAGCGAAATTGGCACAGAGACAAATAATCAGCTGGAATGGGGAGTTAATGCGCTACCTGACGATAGCTTTACCGAGATGGTTATTGATCATGAAACAACAATCCAAGGTGCTAATTCTATCAAGTTGAGAACCAACAGCAACCTGGCTAAGTTCCATTATCCCATAGAAAAAAATGCGGGATTGGACCTATCAATGAAAGAGCGTCTCAGCTTCTGGGTAAAAATAGAGCATGAGATTAGAGACGCGCTCGTCAATTACCAAACCCCCACAGTAACTTTGGCAACAAATGATCAAAACTATTTTTCGTACACACCTAAAACACTAGATTTTACATGGCCCAGCGTTAGCTCAGAAGCCCGTTATGGATGGGTGTATTTGGAGATAGACTTAAATGAATCAAAACAGTGGAATGTTCATGAAGCAGGGTCTCCATCCAAAAATGAGATAAATTTTATTGAACTTGCTGTGCATTCAAAAGAGGGTTATTTCAGCTTTTGGATTGACGGATTAACAATTCAGTAACAAATAAGGCATTAAGATGCTTGGTCTGATTTCAAGCTTTTAATGCCTTTTTACTAAGGGGGAAGGTTAATGCAGCGATCTGTAAATTTAAGTGGTGAATGGAAAATGTTTATTGATTTTGAAGAACAAATAAAACAAGTACACGATATAGTTGAAACCGGAAAGTGGCAAAGTGTACAGGTTCCAAGCTGCTGGGAGCAATACGAAATCAACAAAAAAAGTGATGGGCCGGTCTGGTATCAGAAAAGTTTTTTTCTTCCCGATGCTTGGAGAGATGAAACCTTATATATTCAATTTGAAGGAGTAAATTATTTTTGTGAAGTTTGGTTAAACGACATTTTTATAGGCTCTCATGAAGGAGGGTGGAATACATTCAATTTTACTTTTCCAGAAGAGTCAGTATTAAACAATGAGGAAAATGTTCTCACGGTAAAAGTTATTAAACAAGGTAATACATTTCCCATTAGAGAACATTTGGCTGGTTTTTTACCAGATGTGGGAGTGGTTTTTGGAGGGATCTGGAAGCCTGTACATATCAGAGTCCAGCCCAGTATTTTAATACAAGATGTATTTGTTAAGCCAAGAGTAACCACACAAGAAATAGAACTTGACTACAAAGCAGATCTCTTTGACCCAGTTGGAGATGAAAACATAACTTTTAGCATATTTGACCAGGACCAGAACAAAGTAGGCGGAAAAACAGAATTTTTGGATCCCTTGCAAACTGACTGGAAAAAACCAAGACAACTAACTGTTTCCTTTACTCATTCTGTTGTTCTCTGGGAACCGGAGAATCCCATTCTTTATACCTTAGAGGTTTTAGTTAATAGAAGAGGTGAAGTCATTGACAGGAAAGAAATCAAGTTCGGTATGAGAGAGGTAACGGTTAAAGGTGATCAAATCCTGTTAAATGGTACACCTTTTTATTTACGTGGAGTTCTTCATTGGGGATGGTACGGTGAACATATTGCTCCCATTCCTTCACGTAAAGAGATACGGGAGGAGCTTAAGAGGATTAAAGAGCAGGGTTTCAATATGGTGAAGCACTGTCTTTATGTTCCTATACAAGATTATTTTGATATTGCAGATGAATTAGGGATTTTCCTGTGGCAGGAGCTTCCAATGTGGCTGCCTTCTGTCAATGAAGGATTTGAGAACAGGGTTTTTTACCAATATGAAAGAATTATCAAAGAGATCAGAAATCACCCTTCACTCATACTCTGGACATTAGGCTGTGAATTAAATCAGTCAGTCAGTTCCAATTTGCTTAAACGTTTATATGAAACAACCAAGGAGCTTACCGATAATGCTCTTGTAAGGGATAATAGCGGGTCGGGTGAGTGTTACGGAGGACTTTTAAAAGAGTTTGCAGATTTTTATGATTATCATTTTTACAACGATATTCATTTTTATAGAGACCTCATTCAACAGTTTGCTGGATCATGGAGGGAAACGAAACCATGGTTCTTTGGTGAGTTTTGTGATTATGATGTCTTTCGAAATATTAGTGAACTTAGAGGAAAGTATGGCGGCAAGCTGCCATGGTGGTTAAAAAACAATGACATTGAGAACCCGGGTTCTGCGGTTCAAGCATGGAAATGGTCTGAACAGGAAGAACGTGTTAAAGCTTTAAAACTTCCTTACTCAGAAGATGAACTGAGAAAAAACTCAGTAAAAAGTGCATTAGTCTATAGAAAAAATGTATTGGAACTTGTTCGTACTTACAAAAATATCACGGGATACTCGCTTACCTCTATAAAGAGCAACCCGGTAGCCACCAGCGCGATCTTTGATGATTACGGTCAGGCTTACCATGACTCTGAAGATGTTAAACGTTTTAATTCTGATACTGTTATTTCATTGACTTGGGATAACAAAAGAGGCTGGACAAACGGCGGCGACAGACTAATTAATTGGGATCCTTACAACTACCGTTCAAATGAGATAGTCAGACCTCATTTTTTTGTCTCACATTATGGGACAAATTCGATAAGCAATGCAAGCCTGGTTTGGGAAGTAAGAGGAGAAGGACAAAGTGAATCCTATTGCAGTGGGATGATAGAAAATCTTTCTTTTTATAAAGGAGAGGCTACAGAAGCTGGAGTGGGAGAATTTGTGTGTCCTACAGTGGATGAACCAAAGAAATTAGTGTTGAGGGCAACCTTAGTCACAGAAGAACGTAAGCTTGATAATCAATGGGAATTATGGATTTTTCCTGAAACTTCCAAAATGAAGGGAGATCGATTAGATATTCTAATAGATGATCCGTTTCACGTCTTTGACGGAATTAAGGAGATATATCCTACACGCTATTTTTCCACGAGTATCACTGATAAGACACAAATAATAGTAACGTCCAATCTGACGGATAGCCATAAGGCGTTCATGGAAAAGGGAGGGGCGGTATTTTATCTTCAGCGGGGGGAAGGGTGCTTTCCAGTTTCATCTTTACCATTTTGGAGAGAATCTGTACAACTTTTTTATCGTCATCCAGTAACAGATGCCTTTCCGCATGAAAGCCATACCAGCCTTGCCATGTATGGATTAGCGTCAGATACTGCATTTAATATACAAGAGATTGATTCAGCAAGTTTAATAGGACGGCTTGATGCCCGGAACTTTAATTTGCATTCCTATATGTTTGAGAAAGAAATAGGCAAAGGAAAGCTCATTGCTACCACCCTCCGCTTTGATGGCGGATTGGGATCCGAACCTTCTGGTTTAAAGTATAACCCTGCGGCCTCCTACTGGTTAGACATAATTATTCAATATTTGCTGAAAAGAGGTGCAAATGGTCATGATCGGATACAGTACCTTAGCCAATCTTCCGAAAATTAGAGCGTGCAAGCGCCGGCGCATATCCAGTTATGATCGAACGGGAGGAAATTATGATTGGATGGAAATAGGTAAAGGAGAAGAAAAAGTAATTGCAGACATTAGCGGGGCGGGCAGCATTACCCATATTTGGTGTACGGTAAACTCCCCGTCAAATGAACCATTTATACTTAGGAAGCTTCTTATACAAATGTACTGGGATAACGAAGAAGAAGCCAGTGTTCACGTACCTCTTGGTGACTTTTTCGGAATGGGCCATGGGATAAGTAAGGATTTTTGGTCGCTTCCTCTCGTAATGGCTCCAGATAATGGCAGGGGATTTAATTGCTTTTTTTCTATGCCATTCTCTGAAGGCGCCACTATAAAAATTATTAATGAAGGCAGTGAACCTGTGAACCTGTATTTTTACATTGATTATGAGGAATATAATGAAATTAATCCTGAGCTGGGTCGATTTCATGCTCAATGGAGAAGGGAAGCAGCAACAGAATCGTGGGGAGCGGATTTGCCATTAAAGGCTCCACTGGGAGATACAACTGAAGGGCAGAAAAAACTGTTTAAAGAATTATGGAAGAAACCCAATCTGACTGGAGAGGGGAACTATATCATTCTCGAAGCCCGAGGGACTGGCCACTATGTTGGCTGCAACCTTAATATTGACTGTTTTTCTCAGGAAAAAAACAATTGGTATGGTGAAGGAGACGATATGATTTTTATAGATGGAGAGAAATTTCCATCCATTCATGGGACTGGGACAGAAGACTATTTCAATACGGCATTCTGTCCGAAAGATGAATTCAGTACCCCTTACTTTGGGATCAGCCTAAACTCCGGTGACAGGGAAAATCCCTGGAGAGGGAAAAATTCTATGTACAGGTTCCATATTGAGGATCCTATACATTTCCAGGAATCCATTAAAGTCACAATAGAGCACGGCCATGCCAATAAGCTGCAAAATGATTATTCAAGTACTGCTTACTGGTACCAGGCTGAACCGCATCAGCGTTTCCCGAAAATGCTGCCTGTAGAAAAAAGGCTGCCGCGTCAGTATAAAAAAAGAACGTTGCTTGAAGAAATTTAGGGGATAAAGTGAGATGGTGCAAGCTTTAGCTGTTCCGTGACATTTTCCAGAAAGGGGTATACCATGAGTGGTAATTTTTATTATTTCTTCTGCAACCACTGGACACAAGGAGGCATTGGGTTTGCCTTTCCGATGGGGTGGTATAACGGTAAAAAGTACGAAAAAACATTTTCTACTTCATATACCATTCACAAAATGCTAGATTCAGCAGATATGTATCCAGGACTTATCGCTTCTCTGGAATTAGATGCTTATGCCTATGAGGAAGTTGAAAAAGAAGATCCACAATGTATTGTCAGGCTAAAAAAGTATTTGAGTGAAGGAAGGGCATCTATCGAGGGTGGGACTTATGGTCAGCCTTTTGGACAGGATTATGGATGGGAGCCAAATATAAGACAGCTTAGATATGGTAGAGAAGTGATACAAAAAGTACTTGATTATAATGTGGATGCCTTTCTCGTTGAAGAACAATGGTATCATCCCCAGATGCCGCAACTCCTGAGGAAAAGCGGGTTTAAGTATGCTTCCCTGCAAAACCAAAATTCAGGTCAGGTTATGCCGCTTAATGAAGCGTTAATTGACTGGGAGGGGATAGACGGTACAGTTATTCCTGCTATTCCTGCGAATGACCTGATGGTATCGTGTGTTAGACAATATACTGGATACGATGAATATCAAAAGAGATTAGAAGAGTACGAACGTCCTCTCCTGTTTCAATGGGTGGAAATTTGGCCGCCGGGTATGGATTGGGGTGCAAGTGCGGTTCCATTTGAAAAGGCTATTCATCAAGTAAGGAAATGGGGAGGACAGTGCACCTCCTTAGCTGGATATTTTGAAAAAGAATTGCCAAACCGGGATTTGAAAAAGTACTACCTTCCTCTGGATCAATCTAATTATAAAAATAATTGGTATCAGGGAGGGGGATGGGGGTATGATGGTGACCGGGTCATAATAAGCGATCAGATGGCCGAGCATTCACTTCTGAAAGTCGAAACCTTAGCAGCAATGCTTGGATTATTAGAGGAAAAGGAAAACAGTCAAGTACATGCCGAATTAATGGTCTTATGGAAGACACTTCTAATATTACAAAATCATGATTTTTCTGTGGCAAGGAGTTATAGAGCCATTACTGAAGATGGGTTGGTGACGAATGCGGGTTCTTATGGAGTCGTTAAATATGAAGCATTGATTTCACAAGCTCAAAAGCTTTTTACAGAGATACTGACTTCTTCTAAAGATAATGCATTGCTAAACAATGAATTGTGTTTCTTTAACTATACAGGCATCTCTCATAAAAGAACCGTAAGCTTCGAAATAGAAAATCAAAACGGAGACAATTTGTGCCTGTACCAATCTGGTCAAAGAATTCCACATTGTATAACTTCCCAGGAAGAAGGCAAGGTGACCGGATTGGCAATGATAGAGTTACCGGAACTCGGTATTGCAACAGTTAATATCATAAAGGAGGAAGCTTCTTCCACCCCTTATGACATCCAACCAATTATTGGAGAAAGCAGTATTGAGGATGGAGATTATCTGTTACGATGGATTTCAGGGTCATGGGGGATAGAGATTACCAACAAACAGACCAGAGAAACTGTAGAATTTAAAGCATTTACCGGGCCTATTGGTAAACAAAACGAGCATGGCGGGCCATTTCCATCACTAAGTCCTGCTCATGAAATATTCACATTTGCCTTTGATGGTAAAACGCATTGCCCGGATCAGATCTCGCAGTCCAGAATTAAGGCGAAGGTTGAAGCTTCTAATTCAATCAAAAGCACCCTTCTGTTGCATTGTGATCTGCTTACACTACATACGTCAAACACCCCGGTTGCTTTTGCGCAATCAAGAGTAATACTCGATCATCAGACTGGAAAAATAGAATGCGAATCCTATTTATATACGGGGGTACCGTTAGCCTTACAGTGTCATGCTGTTTTTAAACATGGTCTTGCATCTGCTAAATATACAAGAGATTTTCCTTTCGGAGAAGAAGAAACTTCAATTGATGATATTTATGCTAACTCTTACTTAAGAGTAACTAATGGAAAAGGTGACAAGGGTTTTACGCTTATACATCCAGGAGTTCAGAAAATAGAGCTATCACGGTCTCAAAATGGTGGTAAAGTGAAACATTTGCTCGCCCGTGACCAAATCAATGGAGAATACAAGTGGACATTCTCCCTGTATTTTGGAAAACACTCTTCTTCTGACAGTGCTCGTTTATCAAAGCAATCGAGAGCAACAATTGAGGCTTGGAAAACAAATCTGCTCCCCAAGAATACATTAATCTCAATGACTGATAAAAACCTTTTAATGACTGCCTTTTATCAAGAAAAAGATAGATTTACTGTCCGCATTATTAATTATTCCGAGAATATCACTTCTGGGTATATTAAATTTGCAGCTCTACTTTCAGAGGTGTTTTTAACTGATTTTACAGGAACAGAAGTGGATCAGAGGCATGTTTCTGTAGAAAAATTAAAAGACAGCTCGAATATCGAATTGAGTTTTGAACCTTGGGAAATTATTACGATTCAATTTAAAAAATAAACAATGTTCAAGTTTTAAAAAGAATAAAAAAAGATAGGAGGAGGCAATACGCTATCTCCTATCTTTTTGAATTAAAATGGTATAATCGACAGCCCAACGGCCACCAGAATCATCACAAGGGTTGAGCCACAGGCCCATTTCAGAAAGCCGCGCTGCAGGTCTCCGAAGTCTTCGCCAACCATTCCGACGAGCAAGTACGTGGATGGAACGAGCGGGCTCAATAGGTGGACCGGCAATCCCATCAGGGAGGCACGCCCGATCATGGCAGGATCGATACCATATCCGGCAGCAGCCTTGGCAAGGAGCGGAAGCACACCGTAGTAAAATGCGTCATTGGACATGAAGAAGGTAAATGGTGCACTGATGATGGCGGTAATGATGGCAAAGTGCGAACCAAGGCCATCAGGGATATGGGTGATCATGGAGCTGGCCATTGCATCAACCATCTTTGTGCCTGTCAAAATTCCGGTGAAAATACCGGCTGCGAACACCATGGTGACAACGGACAATGCATTATCCGCATAGTGAGCGACACGTTCTTTTTGGTCTTTTAGCTTCGGATAGTTCAAGGTGATAGCGATTGCAAAACCAACCATAAACAGGACAGTGGTCGGCAAAAGCTCTTTAATCAGGGCAAACAGCAAAAGAATGGTCAGCGCATAGTTGATAACGATAAGCTTAGGACGTTTAAGCGCAAGTACCTCAGGGTCAATAGTCGCAGCCTGCATGGCCATCGTGCTGTAGTCAATTTCAGCTACACCAATCCGTTTGCGTTCTTTTTTACCAAGAACATAGGACATGAACAGAACGAAGATGACGCCGCCGATCATGGCAGGAATAACCGGAGTGAAAATATCGGACATTTCAAGCTTTAGGGCGGTCATGGCTCTGGCGGTCGGTCCGCCCCATGGCAGGAGGTTCATAACCCCGGAAGCAGAGACGGCAATACCTGCGAGCACAAGAGGCCGCATGCCGATTCGTTTGTACAATGGCAGCATGGCAGAAATCGTAATCATATAAGTGGTGGTTCCGTCTCCGTCAAGTGAAATCAGGAGAGCAAGAACGGCGGTACCGATTGCAATCTTAACCGGATCACCTTTGGCAATTTTTAAAATGCGTGAGATGATGGGATCAAATACACCGGCATCGATCATAATGCCGAAGAAGAGAATGGCAAACAAAATCATGATACCCGTAGGTGCCACATCTTTTATTCCTTGAAGAGCCATCGGTCCGATATCTTTACCGAAACCGCCAATCAAAGCAAAAATTACCGGGATCACCATCAGGGCGATCATGGCAGATAAACGTTTTGTCATAATTAAGAACATGAAAGTAAGGATTAATAAAAAACCTAATAATGCGAGCATGGTCTTCACCTCTTTCGTAAACTAACCACAGTGTAAACGAAATTTTCTGACATGAAAACGTTTACAAAATAAAGTTACTAACGTACTTTAGTATCATTTCGTACATTAAGTTCACGAAAGGGAATAAGAAAGGGTGGCCTGCTCAGCCACCCTTTACACCGGATAATATTTCTTTTCGGGACGGCCGACGATGCCATAGACAACTTCTGTCCTAAGCTCATTAACCGATGACATGTATTCCAGATAACGCCTCGCGGTAATTCTTGAGGCGCCAATAGCATTTGCAACTTCCTCGGCAGACATGCCGCTTGGTTTGGGTTCCAGAACCGCTTTTACTTTTTTTAGCGTGATTTCATCGATTCCTTTTGGATAAGCTGTTCCCTTTTTATTCTGCTCCTGTCTTGATTTTTCGAAAATCTGGTCCACCAAATCCTGGTTTACCGGCCCGCTAACTGACAGAAGCGCATGCTTTTTGATAAAACTCTGAATCACTTCTTCAAAGCGTTCCTGGGTGACAGGCTTGATCAGGTAACTGTTCACTCCATAGGCAAGTGCCTTCTCGAGAATGTCTTTGTCAGTGGCAGCAGTAATCATAATGATGGAGATTCCAGGAAAACGTTCGCGGATAAGAGGAAGCAGTTCCGACCCGAGCATATCCGGCAGGTAAACATCAAGCAACAGTAAATCAGGATTTGTGTCCTGTAGTAATTGAAGGGTGTTTTCTCCTGTAAGCGCTTTTCCCACAACGCGAATTTCACTGAATTTCTGCAAAAACTTTTCATGAATACCGGCTATCCGAAAATCATCTTCCGCGATGGCGGCCTTTATCAACTTCATCAGCTCCCCTGGTTGTTCTTTGGAAGGTACACCGTAAATACCGTGCCGCTTTCCGGCTGGCTGTGCACCTCGATAATCCCGTTCAATTCTTTTACCGCTTCGTCAGCGTTCGATAGTCCATATCCCCGCGGGCTGGTTCCGGTTTTCGATGTATAGCCCCGGTTGAAAAGCTGGGGAATATCCTTTTCTTCAATACCTGTTCCATTATCTTCAACTTCAAAAATGATATCGCCGCCAATATCGGTGGCAAACAGCTTTACGGCTGGTGAGTCCATACCTGCCACAGCGTCAAAAGCATTGTCGATGATGTTTCCGAGGATGACAATCAAATTGGACAGCTTGATATGCTCGGGCAGCTCTTCGAGTGTACTGTCTGAAGCGATTTCGAACTGGATTTTCTTTTCGGACGCTTTTCCGAGTTTGCCCAAAAGAATGGCTTGTACCTTTGTATCTTGTATTTGCTTGAATACAACAGAATGCTGAAGCTGAAGAAACCTGGTTTCATTTTTGATCATATCAATAGCCTCTTCATATTCGCCGAGCTGAAGAAGACCGTAAAGAACATAAAGCTTGTTTGTATATTCATGGGTTTGTGAACGCAGATCATCTGAATACTGCTTCACTTCAGATAGTGTATTGACCATCTGTTCAATTTCGGTTTTATCCCGGAAAGAAGCGACAACTCCGTTAATTTCACCGCTTTTATTTCGGAGTGGCGTACAGTTTACGATCACGGTCTGGCCTTTCCAGTACATTTCTTTGTCAGGCTCCGGATTGCCGTGCTGCATGACTTCGTAAAGATAATCCGACGGAAACAACCCATCCACTTTCATGTTGCGGACAGAACCTTCAATGTTAAGAAGCCTTTTTGCCGGCTGGTTCATGTTGGTGATTCTCCCATCTTTTTTTATGGCGAGAATTCCTTCTTTGACAGAATGGTAGACCGCATTTTTTTCCTTATAGAGAACTGCAATCTCATAAGGTTCCAGCCCCATCGTGTCTTTTCGGATGTCCCGGGATAACAGGTAGCTTCCGAAGATGGAAATGATAAGCGCGAGAAAAGAAACAAGAAGGACTTTTTGCAGATTGTCCGTAATCTGCTCGTTAATATCCTCCATTAAAAATCCTACAGATACAAGGCCGATAATCTCGCCCTGTTTGTTATAGATGGGGGCTTTTCCACGCAAGGAAGGTCCGAGAGATCCTTTAGCTGTAGAAACATAATACTTTCCCTGCAAGGCCCTGCTGTTGTCGCCGCCTCTCATTTTCTTCCCGATTTCGGAGGGTACGGGATGCGAGTACCGGATGCCTTGCCGATTTCCCACAACTATAAATTCAGCGCCAGTCGATTCGCGGATTTTTTCCATGAGCGGCTGTATGGTTTTGGCCGGATCCTCGGTTTCAAACGAATCTATGACCGTGGGCATGAAGGAGATGGATTTTGCCAATTCAAGGGCCAGTCTCCCCCTATTCTCTTCAATCTGATTACTTTCTTTATAACTGAAATAGCCGGTCAGCAGAATGATCAGAAAAAATCCAAATAAGAGAACCAGCCCGAGAATTTTGATCTGCAGCGATACTTTTATGGTTTTCAGGCGGCATTCCCCCTCTTTATCTTTACTATTACTATACGCTAACAGGCTCGCTGTCATCAAATAGCGCTTGGAGGGAAGGGAGGACTGCATGGAAGAGGTGCGGGTGCTGCATTACCCGCGGAAAAGGCGGATTTACGCGCCGTTCTTTGCGGAATACCCGCCATTCTGAACAAAATACACGCCATTTCAGATCAAATACCCGCCAAAACCAGATTATGTAAACAAAACCTCATCAAAAAACCCGGATCTCCACAAGAGAGCCGGGTTTCAAATTTACAGCTTAAATGAACTTTTCAGGGAAACAATACGGTTGAATACAGCCTTGTCGCCGGTTGTGTGCTTCGGATCCACATTGAAATAGCCGTGGCGGAAGAACTGGAATTTATCCTGCGGTTTGGCGTCTTTCATGTTCGGTTCGATAAAGCCTTGTTGGATGGTTAACGAATCAGCGTTAACAAAATCAATGAACGTTTTGTCTTCGCTTTCGTCAGCTGCCTTAAGGTCCTCATCCCGGATCAACGGCTCATACAGACGGAACTCAGCAGGAAGAGCTTGTGTGGCTTCCACCCAGTGCAGCGTTCCTTTGACTTTACGGCCGGTAAAGCCTGTGCCGCTCTTAGTTTCGGGATCATACGTACAGCGCAGCTCCACCACTTCACCGTTTTCGTCCTTGATCACTTCTTCGCATTTAATGAAATAAGCATGCTTCAAACGAACTTCATTGCCTGGGAAAAGGCGGAAATATTTCTTGGGCGGGTTCTCCATAAAGTCCTCGCGCTCCACATAAATCTCACGGGAGAACGGAATTTGGCGAGTTCCCATCTCAGGATTTTCAGGATTGATTTCGGCATCAAGCATTTCAACTTGTCCTTCGGGATAGTTGGTGATGACGACTTTTAATGGATCCAGCACGCCCATTGTACGAGGTGCTTTCAATTTTAAATCCTCACGGACAAAGTGTTCGAGCATCGCTTCATCCACTGCACCGGAGCCTTTGGAAACACCAGTTGCCTGCACGAACTCGCGGATCGCTTCAGGGGTATAACCTTTGCGGCGCAGTCCGGAAATGGTCGGCATGCGGGGGTCATCCCAGCCGTCCACATAGCCTTCCTCCACCAGCTGTCTCAGCTTTCGTTTGCTCATCACCGTGTTTTCGATGTTCAGTCGGCCGAACTCGATTTGCTGCGGCTTGCTTGGCATTTCGCACTCTTCCACAACCCAGTTGTACAGCGGACGCTGTTCTTCAAACTCCGTAGTACAAAGAGAATGCGTCACCCCTTCAATCGCATCTTCAAGCGGATGAGCAAATGCATACATCGGGTAAATGCACCACTTGTCCCCCGTATTGTGATGAGACGCATGGGAAACACGGTAGATGACAGGGTCCCTCAAGTTGATGTTTCCGGAAGACATATCGATCTTGGCGCGCAACACCTTTTCGCCGTTTTGGAACTCTCCCTTTCGCATGCGTTCAAACAAATAAAGATTTTCTTCCACTGCACGGCCGCGGTACGGGCTGTCTTTTCCAGGTTCAGTGAGAGTGCCGCGGTATTCACGGATCTCCTCAATGGAAAGGTCATCCACATACGCTTTGCCTTTTTTAATCAAAAGGACAGCGCGATTGTACATTTCATCGAAATAATCGGAGGCAAAGCGGAGGTTCTCCCATTCATAGCCGAGCCATGCAACATCGTTTTTAATGGAATCCACATATTCCTGATCCTCTTTTAGTGGGTTTGTATCGTCAAAACGGAGGGTGGTCTGTCCTTTGAATTCATCTGCGATTCCAAAATTAATCACAATGGATTTGGCATGCCCGATATGCAGGTAGCCGTTTGGTTCCGGAGGGAATCGGGTAACAACGGTATCTCGTTTTCCGGACTCCAGGTCCTCTTTAATAATGCTTCTTATAAAATTCGAGTTTTCTTCCATCCCGTATCAGCCTTTCTATTAACATTTCTATCCGTACATTATATCACTCAGAGCAAGGAAACAAAATTCCGTAGTTTACCTTAGCTATTATAAACAAAAAAGCTGCTTAACTCCTCATCCATTCTATGTTTTTTTGTTTTTTTATAAAAATTTTTCACGAAGGCAGGAAAAATAAAATGGAAGAAGTACGCTAGACGATGGATATAGAATATTGTAAAATATTTTCAGAATATTGATTTTATTTACAATATTTAAATATTGTAGAGGGTTTTTCTTTTTTTACAAAAAAAGAGGGGGATTGGAAATGAATAAGAGGAAAATAGCAGGGGTCTTACTTTCCCTATCATTATCGGCAGGAGTGATGGCGGGCTGCGGTGCGGCATCGACAGGAGGTTCAGGAGGCAAGGAAACCATTAAAGTGGGAGCCAACCTGGAACTGTCAGGCGGCGTAGCATCCTACGGACAGTCGATTGCTGAAGGGCTTCAGCTTGGTTTGGACGAGCTGAACAAAAAGGGCATTGACGGAAAGAAAATTAAACTTGTCAAAGTAGATAATAAATCAGAAGCGGCAGAAGCGACAAGCGGTTCGCTTAAACTCGTGAGCCAAGATAAGGTGGCGGCTGTGGTCGGGGCTGCGACCAGCACCAATACGCTTGCACAGGTACAGATTGCCCAGGGAAATAAAGTACCTTTGATCACGCCAACAGGAACAAATCCGGATATCACGAACAAAGGCGGCAAGGTGAATGATTATGTTTTCCGGACCTGCTTTATTGATCCGTTTCAGGGAACAGTTGCCGCAAACTTTGCGACAGACAAGCTAAAAACGAAAAAAGCAGCCGTTTTTATCGACAGTGCGAGCGATTATTCCAAAGGGCTGGCTTCCGCATTCAAATCTGCTTATAAGAAAAATGGCGGATCCACTGTGGCAGAGGAAGCATATGTGGCAAAAGATACAGACTTCCGTGCGACGCTTACCCGTTTGAAAGCGGCCAAGCCGGATTTCATTTTCCTGCCTGGCTATTATGAAGAAGTCGGCCTGATCATCAAGCAGGCGCGTGAAATTGGCATTGAGGCACCGTTCATGGGCGGCGACGGCTGGGATTCTCCAAAACTCGTAGAAATTGCCGGTCCAAAAGCGTTGAACCATACGTATATCACCAACCACTATTCTTCAGGAGATCCTGATAAGAAGATCCAGGATTTCGTCAGTGCCTTCAAGAAAAAGTACAAAGGAAAATCACCGGATGCCTTCAGTGCGCTTGGCTATGATACCGCATATTACCTGGCGGATGCCATTAAACGTTCAGGGGATGCCAGTCCTGAAAAAATCGCAAAAGCGCTGGCAAAAACAAAAGATTTATCTCTTGTTTCCGGCAAACTGACGCTGGATAAAAACCACGATCCGATCAAATCGGCATCCATCCTTGAATACAAAGACGGCAAGCAGGAGTTTAATACAAAAATCAATCCATAAGAGCAAGACTGGATAGGGGGCTCCGTCCCCCTATTCTCCGTTTTGCGCTTTTTTTCAATAAAGTGCTGCATGTGTGCAGCGCAAAAAATATGTATTCTCAAGGAGAGAATGAGATGGAATTGATTCAACAGCTGGTGAACGGAATCTCGCTTGGCAGTATTTACGCCCTGATTGCCCTCGGTTATACCATGGTTTATGGAATTGTAAAACTTATTAATTTTGCACATGGTGACGTATTTATGGTCGGTTCATTTGTTGGCTTTTATTCGATCACAGTGCTTCATCTGCCTTTCATTGTTTCATTGATTCTTTCCATGGCCGTTTGTGCCGTTTTCGGTGTTCTGATTGAGAGAATTGCCTACAAACCCCTGCGCAACGCAACAAGGATTGCGGCGCTTATTACAGCCATCGGGGTTTCGCTCCTCATTGAATATGGATTTATTTATGTGCGCGGCGCGCAGCCGGAAGCGTATCCGGGGGATGTACTGCCGGAGCATGCGGTTCATATTTTCGGAGCAAAGATTAACAGCCAGTCGCTTCTGATTCTTGGTGTATCCGTTGCCCTGATGATTATCCTTCAATTTATCGTACATAAAACAAAAATCGGGAAGGCGATGCGTGCAGTGTCCTTTGATGCAGAGGCTGCGCGGCTGATGGGCATCAATGTGGACCGCACCATTTCCGCCACATTCGCCATCGGATCGGCGCTTGCCGGTGCAGCAGGTGTTGTTTTCGGAGTTTACTATATTAAGATTGAGCCGTTAATGGGTGTTATTCCCGGACTTAAAGCCTTCGTTGCGGCGGTGCTTGGCGGTATCGGGATCATTCCCGGTGCGATGGTCGGTGGATTGCTGCTCGGTGTAATTGAGTCACTGGTCAGCGCTTTTGGATATTCCCTATGGCGTGACGGTGCAGCCTTTATTGTTCTTATTTTAATTCTTATTTTCCTTCCTTCGGGACTGTTCGGAAAGTATAAAAGAGAAAAGGTATAGGGGGAACTG
Organism: Fictibacillus fluitans; assembly: GCF_030418125.1. Taxonomy (GTDB): domain Bacteria; phylum Bacillota; class Bacilli; order Bacillales; family Fictibacillaceae; genus Fictibacillus_C; species Fictibacillus_C fluitans. Next base: position 50,315 of record NZ_JAUHTR010000022.1, read on the forward strand.
GAATGGCGGTTTTTAAACAGGCGAAATTCTTTTGGTCATCGATCGTTGTCTCTCTTGTACTCTTTGCCGTTGTACAATTTATGATTACCGGCGGGATGCTGAACCTTTTTTATGTTAATACACTGGTCTTTATTGCAATTAATATCATTCTTGCAGTATCACTGCATTTGATTATTGGCATTACCGGACAGTTTTCAATCGGGCATGCAGGTTTTCTTGCCGTAGGGGCATATGCCTCGGGAATCATTACGATGAAGCTGGAGCTCCCGTTCATTTCAGCACTGGTAGTTGGCGGTCTTGTGGCTGCACTCGCGGGCTTCATTATCGGATTTCCATCACTGAGGCTGAAGGGCGACTATCTGGCCATTGCCACCTTAGGATTCGGGGAAATCGTCCGCATCTTGTTTTTGAACATGGATTATGTCGGCGGGGCAAGCGGAATGCAGGTTAATCATCTGACCACCTGGCCGTGGGTATTCGTCTGCATGCTTGTTGCCATTCTCGTCATCGTCAACTTTACAAATTCCACCCACGGGCGGGCGTGCATCTCCATCAGGGAGGACGAAACCGCAGCGGATGCGATGGGGATCAATACCACCTACTATAAAGTCATGGCTTTTGTGATCGGTGCTTTTTTTGCCGGTGTTGCCGGGGGATTGTATGCGCACAATTTCTATATCATTCAGCCGTCGAACTTCGGCTTTTTGAAATCCTTTGATATTTTGATTTTTGTCGTACTCGGCGGCCTGGGTTCTCTGTCGGGATCGGTCATTGCCGCCATTTTGTTAACGGTCATCTCTACATTCCTTCAGGATTATCCTGAAACGAGAATGATTATCTACAGTCTTGTTCTTATTGTTGTCATGCTGTACCGCCCTCAAGGTTTGATGGGGACGAAAGAGATTACATCTGTATTCAGCAGAAGCCAGAAAGTTAAAGGAGGGAAGAAGGATGGAAAAGGACAAACCGTTGCTTAAAGTAGAGAACGTCGGAATCCGCTTCGGTGGTCTGCGTGCGGTCTCCGATGTGAATATTGAGCTGTATCCAGGCGAGATGGCGGGCTTGATCGGACCGAACGGGGCGGGGAAAACCACCTTCTTTAATATGCTGACAGGGGTGTACGTACCGACAGAAGGGCAGATTGTGCTCAATGGGAAAAAGCTGAATAACCTGCCTCCTTATAAAATTACGAGAAACGGGATCAGCCGTACCTTTCAAAATATCCGTTTATTCGGGGAGCTTTCTGTTATCGATAATGTTAAAGTTGCTTATCATTCTCAGGCGAAGCATACGCTGTTCAGCTCTATCTTCCGGTTGCCGCCCCATTTTGCGGGAGAGCGCGAAATGGAAGAAAAGGCGACGGAGTTTTTAAAGATATTCAGCCTCGACAGGTTTAAACACGAGAAAGCCAAAAATCTGCCATATGGACAGCAGAGGCGGCTTGAAATCGCCCGGGCGCTTGCGGCAAATCCGAAGCTCCTGCTGCTCGATGAGCCTGCCGCTGGTATGAACCCTCATGAAACGAGAGAGCTCATGAACCTGATTGCCTTTATCCGGGAACGGTTTGATCTTACGGTTCTATTAATTGAGCATGACATGCCGCTTGTTATGGGCGTGTGTGAACGCATCTTTGTTCTGGACCACGGACAATTGATTGCAGAGGGATCACCCGCTGAAATCAAGAACAATCCGAAGGTCATTGAGGCGTATTTAGGTGAGGAGGTTTCGTAATGCTGAAGGTGGAAGACATAAATGTATATTACGGCAACATCCAGGCACTTGATGACATCTCCCTTGAGATTCATGAGGGTGAAATTGTGACGTTAATCGGTGCCAACGGAGCGGGAAAGAGTACGCTGCTGAAAACTGTTTCCGGCCTGTTAAAGCCAAAGCAGGGGAAAATCCTGTATGAAGGCAAGCCTATCAATGGTAAAGCCGCACAAACGATCGTTAAGCAGGGCATTTCCCATGTGCCTGAGGGAAGACGGGTATTTGCCAATATGACAGTGGAAGAGAACCTTCAGCTTGGGGCTTTCCTCCGCAAGGATAAAGAAGGAATCAAGCAGGATTTGGAACGTGTATACGAGCTGTTTCCTCGCCTTCTGGAACGGCTGAAGCAGCAGGCAGGAACGCTGTCAGGCGGAGAACAGCAGATGCTGGCCATGGGCCGTGCTTTAATGGCGAGGCCGCGATTGCTGCTGCTTGATGAGCCTTCAATGGGGCTTGCGCCGCTCCTGGTCAAAACAATTTTCCGCATCATTGAAGAGATTAACAAGGCGGGAACCACGATTCTTCTCGTCGAGCAAAATGCGAATTTGGCACTTTCCATCGCCAACCGGGCATATGTAGTGGAAACAGGAAGGATCGTACTTTCTGGTGATGCGGCAGAACTGACATCAAGCGAACAGGTGAAAATGGCATACCTCGGCGGACATTAGACAAAAATAAACAGACCGGCTCCTTATGGGGCCGGTCTTAACCGTTGCACCGGGAGTGCAGGCAAACAGGGTTCATCCCCTTTTCTTGTACGGGATGCGGATGTAACGGTATAATTCACAAAAAAGCTTGTTTGGCAGAAAGGAGGACAAAATGAAATATTGGTTATACCGGCTGCTGGCATCCGACCCGGGCAGAAAGCGGCTCCGCACGGCGAGTAAAGTGACATTGAGCGTCATCAGCTCAGTCGGAGTCATGCTGTTGATTGTTATAAACGCTGGCGGCCAGGTCACCTCTGCGATTTTTGCAGGAGTAATCGGAATGATGGGAATTCTGGTGGTTAACGATGATTCGGATAAAGAGAAAAAGGTAACCACTTTTCTGATAACGATCTCCAGTGCGTTCTCTATTGCTTTTGGCTCTTTGCTGGCAAAGTGGGGCTTTGCAGCTGACATCTTCCTGCTGCTCGTCGTATTCCTGGCGCTGTATCTTCAGCGGTTCGGCAGCCGCTACTTTTCCATTTGCATGATCGCCTTTATGTCCTTTTATTTTGTCACCCTGCTGAAGGTGGGTTTCCCTCAGGTTCCGTGGCTGCTGCTCTCGATTTTAACTGGAATCACCTTTGCCTACCTGTATAATTTCATTCTGATTAAGGACAAGCCAGATGAAGTGCTGAAGCGGTCCCTGGACTCTTTTCATATCCAGGCAAATTTAACACTGTACCTTGTCAGTGATATTGTCAGAGATATTAATCTCGAACAGAAGCGGCTTGCCAATCTGGACCGTAACGTACAAAAGCTTGGAGATTATGCACGGGTAGTGTCGAACGAGCTGGGGACAACCGATCCCGGCTCCATCTGGCCGGGGCTGAGTACCAATCAATTGCGGTTGTACATATTTGATACCGCCATGCTGATGGAAACATTGTCTCCGACCATCCGGCGGTTGAAAGAACACCACGCTCTCCAAAATACAGCGATCCGCGCCGCGCTCCTGCAGGCCATCCAATCCATCCGTGAGGCAGAGGTTCTTAATACGAATCAGATGCATCACCTGGAAAATGCAGCAGCGAGTGTGCAGTCACTGCGCAGCCTGCTCAGAACACTGAAGCCGGATAAAACGAATCGGGAATGGCTTTATTTGATCCGGAGGATGGAGTCGATCGCCAACCATATCATTGATGGTGCATTCGAGCTCCAGCAGTCCCTGCAGCAGGAGAGCAAACATAACAAACCGGATGCGGGGAAAGAGGATATAAACGAAGAAGAAAAGAAAGAAGAAGAGGAGGATGGTCTGCGGCCGACAACAAAAAAAGCGATTCAGGCCGCCATCGCCGGAGGATTATCGATTTTGGCAGGACACCTTTATTCGCCTGCACATCAATATTGGATTTTGCTGTCATGTTTTGTTGTCCTTCTTGGTACGGAAACGGTTGGGCGTACGCTGGTTAAGGCACTGCAGCGGAGCGTGGGTACCTTTTTGGGAGCAATAGCGGGTTTTTTGATTGCCCTATTCTTGACAGGCATCCAAGATGTCATCCTGCTTTTCTTTTGTGTTTTCATGGCCTTTTACTTGCTTCCGATTTCGTACACCCTGATGATGTTCTGGATTACCATGCTCATGGCATTAATGTACGATATCCTTCTGGGAGGCATTACACAGCAAGTGATGGTTGCCCGTGTCATTGATACAGTTGCCGGAGTGGGTCTTGGTTTTATTGTATCGGCACTTGTCTTTCCCCAGAAAACGAGGGACAAGGTTACTACCTCAACCATCGAATACCTGGAAGCCCTGAAAGAATATGTGAAACGATATATCGATCGTTTTAACAATGAGCATTCTGATTATAACCTTGCAGATCACGCGCTGGAGCTTGATCAAATGCTTCAGACACTGATTACAGATGCAAGTCCGTTATCGAGGGGCTGGTTTGGCCGTAGGGGTCTTCAACAGCAGTTGACGGTACTGACAGCAGCAAATTTTTACGCCAAGCAGCTTGTGGCTTCTTCGACAAGAAAGAGCCAGCTGAATACGAACTACAAGTTTGAGGAGCTGCTGAATCATGTACAGCACTCACTCTCCCGCAATATCGAAGGGCTTTGTTCAGCTGTCAGAGGAGAAAGCCAGGTTCATATTGTCGATTTGGAAAAAGAACGTGAACAGCTCGAACGGATTCCGGAAGAGTCGAAAGCCAGTGAAAAGGATATGATCAATCACCTCCGTCTACTTCACAACATTCACTATGTCTGGAGAATCAATGAATCCATCGTTTATTTGGCAAAGCAGCTTGGCGCCGAGCCCGAAAAAAGCGGTCAGAATGCAGCAGAAGAACGCGGTGCTCCACAACTGTAACAAGTCTTCTGGCCAGAACCCTGTTCAGGGGCATATTTACCGCTGCAGTATTGGCATGTCCGATACTGCTTTTTTCGTGCACGGATGGTTGCCACCAGCGTGTTTAAAATTCTTTCCTGGCGTTCCTGCGCAGTTGCCGATTCCAGGACATGCCACTCAATCAGATGGCGTTCCACAGGAACAGCAACGGGGTCCTTAGCACTTGAATGATAGCCGATTCCCAGGCCTTCTGTTTTACGGCAAATAAAAAAAGTAGGATTCCGTTCACAAAAACCTTCAATTGTAAATAAAAAAACGTTCCCTTCCGCAGGCTGATCCAGTGTGTCAATCTGCTCACGCTGGATCAGACGGGACAGCCAGCGGGCAGCCTGTGCTTTAGAAGATTTCATATGCACGCTCCTTTCTATTATTGTTTAATAGAACAAAAGAACTAGACAATTATCAAATAATTTCGCCATATAGTGCCAAAGTTCCTTTGTTTTTGCACAGCTGTCTTACAATATTTTTTAGATATATTCAAAATGAAGGAAGGGAGTAAAGAGAGTTTAAAGAAAAATACAGTAATACATATGATTTCAATTGAGTAAAAGGGGATTTATTATGAACATTATCGACTTTCATTGTGACGCATTGTTGAAGCTGTACGAATCCAAAGGAACGCTGAGCTTTGCCTCGGCGCCTGAACTGGAAACAAACAAGGAGAGGCTAAAGCAGGGAAAGGTGAAAATACAATGCTTTGCCATTTTCATTGAGCCGGAGATTCCTTCCGATCAAAAATACCAGGCTGCACTGGGTCAGGTTGATTTGTTTTACAGTGAGGTATTAAGAAAAAATCCGGAGATGAAACACATTCGAAGCTGGGAAGATTTTGATCGTTTAAAGGATGGAGAAATCGGCGCAATGCTTACACTTGAAGGAGTCGATGCCATTGGCAACGACCTGTCCAAGCTGCATATTCTCCACCAGCTGGGCGTCATGTCTGTCGGGTTAACCTGGAATACAGCGAACCTGGCAGCTGATGGGGCAGGTGAGCCGCGTGGAGGAGGCTTAACTCTGTTTGGAAAGGACGTTGTCGGGTTCCTTAATCAGTATCAGATGTTAACCGATGTTTCGCACTTAAGTGAGATGGCATTTTGGGATGTTATGGAGACTGCTGAGTATCCATTTGCGAGCCACTCCAATTCCAAAGAACTTTGTAATCATCCTCGTAATTTGACGGATGACCAGGCAACAGCCATGTTTGAAAAGGGCGGCACCATCCACATGGTGTACAATCCACCGTTCATTAACACAGATCAATATACAGCTACCATTCCTGACTTGATCAGGCACATCGACCGCTTTTGCTCGCTTGGCGGTGCTAAACAGATTGGCCTTGGTTCGGATTTCGACGGGATATCTACGTTTATTACCGATTTGGAGAATGCCGCCAAAAGTCAAAACCTGATTAACGAACTGTTGAAGCACTACAATGAGGAGCAGGTGCGGGGGTTTGCCTTTGATAACTTTATGAATCATCGCCCACCTTTAAGACAGGTGCGAAAATAGGTTTATGCAGGAAATAGTAGCGGAATAAAAGAAATGATAGTGGAACGCATTCTTTAAATGGAAGGTGATTCTATGGAAGAACGTGCATTGCAGTATCCAGTGCTGAAAGAAGGAGAGCCGTTTTGTTTTGAAGGAAGTCAGGTGGGAATCCTGGTGATACATGGGTTCACAGGTTCCACCCAGAGCATGCGTCCCCTGGGGGAGGCATACGCAGAAAAAGGGTATACGGTTTGCGGGCCAAGACTTAAGGGACATGGGACCCACTACGAGGACATGGAGCAGACGACATACCAGGACTGGATTGCTTCGGTTGAAGAAGGCTACGCCTGGCTTAAGGAACGCTGTGACACCATTTTTGTAACCGGTCTGTCGATGGGAGGTACGCTGACTCTTTATCTTGCTGAGAAATACCCTGACATTAAAGGGATTATTCCTATTAATGCAGCAGTGGATATCCCCAACATGGAAGAGATGAGTAACGCAGAGGAACCTCGTTTTCTTGATGCCATCGGATCGGATATTAAAAACCCGGGTGTAAACGAACTTTCATATGAACGGACGCCTCTAAAGTCGGTGAAGGAAATACTAAAGCTCATGGATCAGGTGAAAAGCGGATTGCACCGTATAACCTGTCCGGCCTTCATTTTTGTTTCCGAAATCGACCATGTGGTTCCTCCGCTGAACTCCCAGCTGATCCTGGAGCAAATTTCTTCAGAAGAAAAGACCTTGCAGTATATGGCCGACAGCTATCATGTGGCAACCCTTGATAATGATCAGGGAATGATTATTGAGAAAACGCTGGCATTTGTGGAAAAGCAGTTACTATAATTAAAAAACGAAGGCAGGAC
>NZ_JAUHTR010000023.1 GCF_030418125.1 Fictibacillus fluitans
TGAAGCACTGCTGAGAAATCAGCGGTGCTTTTTTGTGTTGCCGAAACGATGAAAATGTCGTGATCTGCAAGTAAATCGTGTCGAACCGCAAGTAATGGAGATAACATCGCAACTATTCGTTGTCGAACCGCAAGTATTCAAGCCTGTACCGCAACTAAACGGTGTCGAACCGCAAGTAACGCAGCGCCAGAGAGATCAAAAAGGCCACGAAGAACCGAATCAGCCCACTCCCCAGCTCCGCCCACACCAAAAACCCCTAATTAGTCCTTTTCCTCTTCGCAAAACCCAAAAAAACTCTCCTCAAAGATCACTACTTATCCCCTTTCTTTCCAAACATCCTAATTCCTCAAAAAAGAACTGATTTTTCAGCTCAACACGAGATATAGGCTTTTATTTTCGAGACAGACACGAACAAATTCTGCTTTACATACATTGAACTAGAGCCCAAGAAGAAAAAAACAAGTTTAGTAAGGTACGAGAGTATAGAGGAACTGCACGTTGGGAAGAATGGAAGTAACGGAGGTGGATGAATAATGGAATCATCAAAACAGCAAGCAGGGGAAATATGCTTGGTTTGTGAAGAAAAGAAACAAACCGGCATTCATATTTTACATCAGTACATTTGTATGGATTGTGAAGAAAAAATAGTTTCTGCGGAGACCAATGATGAATATTATAAACACTATCTGAATCAATTAAGAAAATTGAAACTGGTTAATTCCTCTGTCTAAACAGGCCCCCGCGGGCCTGTTTTCTCTTTGTGGGTAAAGCAGTGGGTATCAAGTTATGCTAAAATAAAGGAAAGTAAACTATTTAAGGATTAAAGGATTAACAGATGGGACAACAACAAACACCATTGTACGATGCCCTCGTGCGGCATCGTCAGCATGCAAAATGGTCTTTTCATGTACCGGGCCACAAGAATGGAACGATTGGATATGAGCGAAATGAGACGTTCTCATCGATGCTACCTTTTGATGTGACAGAACTGACGGGGCTGGATGATCTTCATGAACCGGCAGAAGCGATTCATGAGGCGCAGCAGCTGACCGCTGATTTTTATAATGTGAGGCACAGTTACTTCCTTGTTGGCGGAAGTACAGCAGGGAACCTTGTTATGCTGTTTTCCGCTTTTAAGGAAGGGGATGTTGTCCTCATTCAGCGCAATTGCCATAAGTCTGTGTTAAACGGGCTTGAGCTGGCAGGATTGAAGCCTGTTTTTTTGCCGCCGGAAGTGGATCCGGCAGGGCAATTTGCGACGGGTCTTTCCCTTTCAAGTGTCAAAAAGGCATTGGACAAGTATCCCGATGCTAAAGGAATTCTCCTTACTTCTCCAAATTACTATGGCATGGTTCTGGGGCTCGCAGAGATTATTGAGTATATGCATCAGAAAGAATTGGTCGTGCTGGTGGATGAGGCACATGGTGCTCATTTGGGACACAGCCCATATTTTCCGGATGGTGCCATAAAAGCCGGAGCAGATATGGTTGTGCACTCTGCCCATAAGACTCTGCCTGCCATGACAATGGGCGCTTATCTGCACTCAAACAGTTTTCGAATTGACGAAAACAGGGTAAGACATTATTTACAAGCCCTGCAGTCAAGTTCACCTTCCTATCCCATAATGGCCTCTCTTGATTTGGCCAGAGCATATACCGCAAATCTTTCTTCTAATGATTTTAAACAAATCAAGCTGGATTCAGATCACTTCCGCAATTCATTAAATGAACTTGTCGAACTTTGTGTGCTGGAAGCTTCACCAGGCTGCGAACTGGATCCATTGAAAGTAACTGTGCAGAGTACCAGGGGATTATCAGGATACGAACTTCAGCATATATTTGAGAAAAAAGGAATTTATACCGAGCTTTCCGATCCATCCAATGTATTGTTTGTTCTTCCATTGGGAAAGATTCCGGACTTGGCTGAAATCATTGAAAAGATAAAAGAAGCCGTTTCGGAAGGAATGTTTCACGAGGAACAATTTCGACAAATTTCGTTATCTGTCCCGCCGGGGGAAATAAGCGCTCTTGAGAAAAGTTACAAGGAATTGGCGCAAATGGAGACCGATCTTGTGTTTCTTAAAGAAGCAGAGGGATTGATAGCGGCAGAAGCGATTATTCCGTACCCGCCAGGCATTCCTTTAATTGCCAAAGGGGAACGGATCACAGCAGACATGATTAAAGAATATCAGTACTTGTCCTGCCAGGGAGCCAGATTCCATGGAGGACAGGAACATAAAATATACGTATTTGCAGAACAGAAGGAAGAGTGCTAGTGAACGGATTATTTATAACCATTGAAGGCCCTGATGGATCAGGCAAATCCACTCAGATTAAAAAGTTGGCGGAGTTTTTAAAGGAACGTTCAATTCCTTTTATTTTAACCCGGGAACCGGGAGGAACTGCGGTCAGTGACAGAATCCGGTCATTAATCCTGGACCCCGCCCATCCCGAAATGGCGGATGAGACAGAGGTATTGCTTTATGCCGCGTCGCGTGCACAGCACGTAAAGGAGAAAATTGTCCCCGCTTTAAAGGAAGGGAAATTGGTCCTGTGCGACCGGTTTGTGGACGCTTCTGTCGCCTACCAGGCATATGGCCTTGGTATTCCCGTAGAAGATGTAACCCGCATCAACACGTTTGCAACCGGAGGCTTGAAGCCGGACCGCAGCTACCTTATTGATGTGTCCCCCGAGATCGGGAGACAGCGCATGGTGAGCCGGTACTCCGGAGAAGGGCTTGACCGTATTGAGCAGAAAGAGCTTGATTACCATGAACGGGTCAGATCGGGCTTCCAAAAAATTTATGAAGAGAACAGGGAACGTTTCCTGCTTGTTGATGGAAATCAGGGCATGGATGAAGTTTTTGATGAAATCATAAAGGATATTAAATTACTTCTAGCGAACCGATATAAATAATAAAAAGCAGGAGGGATACAAAGGATGAAGATGATCATTGCAGTTGTACAGGACAAAGACAGCAACCGGCTGGCAGATGCTCTTGTCAAACATGAATTTCGTGCAACCAAGCTTGCCACGACAGGAGGTTTCCTGAAGGCTGGCAACACGACATTTATGATTGGTGTGGAAGATCACCAGGTGGATCGCGTCATGGAAATCATCAAAGAAAACTGCAAGAGCCGCAATCAGCTGGTTGCCCCTGTATCTCCTATGGGCGGCAATGCAGATGCTTACGTCCCTTATCCTGTTGAAGTTGAAGTTGGAGGCGCAACTGTATTTGTTCTTCCGATTGAAAGTTTTCAGCAGTTTTGAATATAAAAATGATGATATAGAAGGAAGATCTATAGGTCCTTCCTGATCAGGTTGGCGAAACGAAGGGGCTGTTGATTAATCTGTAGATGTAGGTGGAAAAAATGAGCTGGGAACAATTAACTAAGCGTCAGCCACGGGTGGTTAAAACGTTAACAAACACTGTCAGGAAAGAACGTCTTGCTCATGCTTATGTTTTTGAGGGAGGCCATGGCACCGGCAAGATGGACGTGGCCCTGCAGCTTGCAAAAACATTTTTATGCCGGGAGAAAACAGATGTTGAACCTTGCGGAGAATGCAAGGATTGCAGACGCATCGATTCAGGCAATCATCCCGATGTTCATGTCGTTCAGCCGGACGGACAATCCATTAAGATCGATCAAATACGCGGTCTGCAAAAGGAATTTGCCTATCATGGCATGGAGTCTGAGAAGAAGGTTTATATTGTCGAACATGCTGACCGAATGACTGTACAGGCTGCCAACAGTCTGCTGAAATTTCTGGAAGAGCCTTCTTCTTCCACCATCGCCATTTTGCTGACTGAGCAGGTGCACCGGTTGCTTGAGACTATTATGTCACGCTCACAGGTGCTTTCTTTTTCACCGCTTCCCTCTGATCAGCTGATCGGAGTGCTTCAGGATGAGGGAATTTCTCTGCCCATGGCTTCAATGGCAGCAGCTTTGACGAGTGATAAGTCAGAAGCGGTCGAAATTTGTAGGGAAGAGTGGTTTGCACAAGCACGAGACAAAGTGATACAATTAACTGAAGAGTTGAGAAGTCGTCCCAATCAGGCTCTTGTTTCATTACAGGAAAACTGGTTGTCGTTTTTTAAGGAAAGAGATCAACTCGACAACGCATTAAGCCTTTTATTGATCTGGTACAAAGATCTTTTATTTATACAGCTTTCAGAGCCGGAGCACCTGGTATTTGTCGATCAGCGGCAGGCGTTGGAGCAACAAGCTCTACATACCTCACAGAAACGAATCAGTGAGAACATGCTGGCGGTATTAACTGCCAAGCAACGTCTAGGTGCAAACGTAAATCCACAGCTCCTCATGGAGCAGCTGGTTTTACGATTACGGGAGGGATAAAAGCCTGTGTATGAAGTAGTTGGTGTCCGTTTTAAAAAAGCGGGAAAAATATACTATTTCGATCCTGGCGACCTTGAAATCATAAAAGATTCTTTCGTAATTGTCGAAACAGCACGCGGTATTGAGTACGGAAAAGTCGTTATAGATAAGAAGCAGGTTGGGGAGAATGATGTTGTACTTCCTCTGAAGAAAGTCGTAAGAACCGCAAACGAAAAAGATACACTTGCGGTTGACGAAAACAAAAAAGCTGCCCAACAAGCTTTTCATCTTTGCACTGAGAAAATCACCGAGCATAAGCTGGATATGAAATTGGTGGATGTTGAATATACATTTGACCGGAATAAGGTTATTTTTTATTTTACAGCGGATGGACGCATCGATTTCCGTGAACTCGTTAAGGATCTTGCTTCTATTTTCCGAACACGGATTGAACTTCGTCAAATCGGTGTTCGTGATGAAGCCAAGATGCTTGGCGGAATCGGTCCATGCGGCAGAATGCTGTGCTGTTCAACTTTTCTTGGTGACTTTGAACCCGTCTCAATCAAGATGGCTAAAGATCAGAATCTCTCGCTGAATCCGGCGAAAATTTCTGGGCTTTGCGGCCGTTTAATGTGCTGTTTGAAATACGAAAATGACTATTATGAAGAAGTCAAAAAAGAGCTTCCGGATGTTGGCGAGTACATTGCCACTCCTGATGGAAGAGGTCGCGTAGTAGGATTGAATATGCTCGAGAAACTTGTGCAGGTCAATCTGCCTGAACTTGAAAAAGTAACAGAATACACAATTGATGAGCTCATGAAAGAAAAGGAATTATTTACGCAAGCTACAGAATAATGAGGTGGAAAGCACGTGGAGAAAGATCAAATTTTTTCCCGGGTGACCCATATGGAGCAGCAATTGGCAGCTTTAACGGAGCAAATTGGAGACTTAAAAGCAGACCTAGTCGCTTTATTGGAACAGAATCACAACCTGCAAATGGAAAATTACAATTTGCGAAGTGCTCTGAAACCACTGGAAAAAAAGGGATCCAAATCCTCTGTTAAAAAGCGGTCACTGTCACAAGAATCGGCAGATATCGGGGAAGGCTATGACAACCTGGCCAGGCTGTATCAAGAAGGATTTCATATTTGCAATCTGCATTACGGAAGTGTACGGACAGAGGGCGACTGCCTGTTTTGTCTTTCATTCCTTAATAAAAAATAAGAGTCTTTCCATTGGGGAAGACTCTTTTCTGTTGTAAGGGCAAAAATTCGAAAAGAGTGATGAAATGGAAAGCCGGTTACAAGGTGACGAACGTCTGGATTACCTGGTGGACGAGTCCCTGAAAATTATACAAAGCCCCAGCGTTTTTTCTTTTTCCCTGGATGCTGTATTGCTCAGCAGGTTTGCCTATATTCCTATCCAAAAGGGAAAAATTATTGATCTTTGCAGCGGAAACGGTGCTGTGGCACTGCTGTTAACCCAGCGCTCCAACGCTCAAATTACAGGCGTGGAGATTCAGGAGCGGCTGAGCGATATGGCGAGAAGGAGCATTGTTCTGAACGGTCTGGAGGATCAGGTGAGCATGGTGACGGACAATATTGTGAATGTCCCTGAGAAATTGGGGCACGGCCGATTTGATGCGGTCTTATGCAATCCCCCCTACTTTCCCTCAGCTAACCGGAAAGACCATAATGAAAATGAGCATCTTGCTGTGGCGAGGCATGAAATTTACTGTACGCTGGAAGACGTCGTCTCGGTAAGCAGCAAGCTCGTTAAACAGGGCGGAAAGGTTACCTTTGTCCACCGGCCCCAGCGTTTGATGGATATTTTAAGCACCATGAGAGCATACCGCCTCGAGCCAAAGCGGCTGCAATTTATCCATCCGAAAAAGGGCAGTGAAGCCAACATGCTGCTGATTGAAGGCATGAAGGATGGCAAGCCGGATCTTCATATTCTTCCGCCGCTTACCGTATATGGAGAAGACGGGCAGTACACAGAAGAATTGAAGACCGTTTTTTACGCAAAATAAGAAGTGGAAGGAGGAATGAGCCATGTGGCAGCAAAGCAGCTATCAGGGGCAGCATGAAACAGGCGTGCTCTATCTGGTTCCTACACCGATCGGCAATCTGGAGGATATGACCTACCGGGCGATACGAATCATGAAGGAAGCGGATTACATAGGGGCGGAAGATACGCGGCAGACCAAAAAGCTCTGCAATTACTTTGAAATACAGACACCGCTTCTCAGCTATCATGAGCACAATAAAGAAACAAGCGGAATGAAGCTGATGGACCGGTTAAAAGAAGGAAAGACGATCGCCCTCGTATCCGATGCAGGAACTCCCGCCATCTCGGATCCTGGGTATGAGCTGGTTGTCAGTGCCTTAGCGGAAAACATTCCTGTAATCCCTTTGCCTGGAGCCAATGCGGCCCTGTCCTCATTGATTGCTTCGGGTCTTGATACAAAGGACTTTTACTTTTATGGATTTCTTCCCCGGGGAAAAAAAGAGAAGCGGGAACAGCTGGAGCGGATGAAGTTCTATCCGTTTACGATGATCTTTTATGAATCTCCCCACCGCTTAAAGGAAACGCTATCGCTTATGCATGAAGTGCTGGGGGACCGGCAGCTTTCGATGGCCAGGGAATTAACGAAGAAATATGAAGAGTTTATAAGAGGCTCTTTAACGGAAGTTCAGGAGTGGGCAAAAAGCACAGAGATCAGAGGAGAATTTTGCCTCATTGTAGAAGGATCGGAACATGGACTGGATGAAGAGAATGCGGGGGCAGAATGGTGGGAGCCGTTTACCGTCGTTGAACATGTACAGCATTACATGGACCAGGAACAGTTAAAAAGCAAAGAGGCGATAAAACGCGCTGCAACAGACCGAAACGTATCCAAGCGGGAAGTCTACCAGGCCTATCACATCGAACAAGAATAAAATAGTATAAAAAAAGCCTCCTGGTTTACAGGAGGCCGTTTTTATTATTTTGAAGTTTGAAGCTGTTTTTGAAGTTCGTTCATGATTTCTTTTGCGCCTTCTGGGCTAAGAATGATCTTTCCGCCAGCTAGTGAGTAGTTGTCATCAGAAACTTCACCAGTTACAGCACATGTCATGTTAGGCTTGTACTTTTTAAGGATGATGCGGTCATCATCAACATAAATTTCCAATGCGTCCTTTTCTGCAATTCCAAGAGTACGGCGTAATTCGATTGGAATTACCACACGTCCTAGCTCATCAACTTTACGAACAATACCTGTAGATTTCATTTTAGTAATCTCCTCCCGAATAGTGGAATATCTAAACCTGATTTTTTATCTATATTTATATAATCGTCAGAATTCGACAAAATCTTACGGATTCATCATAACAATATTTCCAGATTAGGTCAACTATTTTGTAAATAAAAATTTCTTTATCTATTTACCCTGTTTCCTCTGAATTCAATCATATCAGAATGTTAAAGGAATAAGGTAAAAATAGGCTTAGAATTTTATTCTTTATTTTCAAATTTATTACTGGAAATTACGCTTGATAAATTCGTCAATTTTCGACAAAACTGACTTTTAAAAAATACCCTCTTAGCCTGTTCTTCCCTGTTCATCCTGTTTACCTTGACATCACTTTGTGGTATTAGGTATATTTTGAGTGAAGAAAAGAGCATAATGAAAGTATTTACATAAAGTGATTTCGCACCTGCTTTGTATTTTATGTCCCAGAAGAAACATTTTTTTACACTTTTTCTTTTTACCCAAATCGAATAGGTGCCAGTTGTTTTCACTTTTCCTGTAAATAACATGTCCCTCCTTATGCAGGGGCTTTTTTCATAGTTTATTAAATTTTTATACCGGAGGAATTTATTATGGGAGAAAAAACATTTTATATTACAACGCCTATATATTACCCCAGCGGAAAACTCCATATCGGCCACGCGTATACAACCGTTGCGGGTGATGCGCTTGCGCGCTACAAGCGCTTGAAGGGCTACGATGTGATGTATTTGACAGGAACCGATGAACACGGCCAGAAGATTCAGCAAAAAGCGGAAGAAAACAATGTGAGCCCACAGCAGTATGTGGATGAGATTGTTACCGGAATCAAGGAACTTTGGGAAAAGCTTGACATTTCATACGATGATTTCATTCGCACCACAGAGGACCGTCATAAGGAAAGTGTTGAAAAAATCTTTAAACAGCTGCTGGATCAGGGTGATATTTACCTTGGCGAATATGAAGGCTGGTACTGTACGCCGTGTGAGTCCTTTTTTACGGAGACTCAGCTTGTTGACGGCAAATGCCCGGATTGCGGACGGGAAGTTAAGCGTGTTAAAGAAGAAAGCTATTTCTTTAAAATGAGCAAATATGCCGACCGTCTCCTGCAGTTTTATGAGGAGAACCCTGACTTTATCCAGCCAGAGTCCCGAAAAAACGAAATGATCAATAACTTCATTAAGCCGGGTCTGGAAGATTTGGCGGTTTCCCGTACGTCGTTCGACTGGGGCGTGAAGGTACCGGGCAATCCGAAGCATGTGATCTACGTGTGGATTGATGCGTTGTCCAATTACATCACAGCTCTTGGATACGGCTCTGACAATGATGATGAGAAGTATAAAAAATTCTGGCCGGCCAATGTTCATTTGGTAGGTAAAGAGATTGTCCGTTTCCATACGATTTACTGGCCGATCATGCTGATGGCGCTTGAGCTTCCGCTTCCGAAAAAGGTGTTCGCGCACGGATGGCTGTTAATGAAAGACGGCAAAATGTCCAAATCCAAAGGAAACGTGGTGGATCCGGTTACGTTGATCAACCGCTATGGCCTGGATGCGCTTCGCTATTATCTGCTTCGTGAAGTTCCATTTGGTTCTGACGGCGTATTCACACCGGAAAGCTTCGTCGACAGAGTCAACCATGACCTGGCCAATGACCTTGGAAACCTGGTCAATCGGACGGTTGCCATGATCAACAAGTATTTTGACGGCGCCCTTCCTGCTTACCAGGGGAATGTAACGGATTATGACCAGAGCCTGGTTGAATTTGCTCAGGAGGCCATCAAGAAAACGGAAGAATCTCTTGAAAACATGGAATTCTCAGTAGCATTGAGCAGCATTTGGCAGCTTGTCAGCCGCACGAATAAATATATTGATGAAACACAGCCTTGGATTTTGGCCAAGAACGAAGAAGACAAGCAAGCCCTGGGTTCTGTTATGTATCACCTGGCTGAATCCATCCGAGTGGTCTCCATCCTGATTCAGCCATTTTTGACCAATGCGCCAGCAAAGATCTGGAACCAGCTGGGCATCAAGGAAGGCGAGCTGACCGATTGGAATACAGTGTATGAATTCGGCAAGCTTCCTGAAGGAACAAAGGTCCAAAAAGGAAACCCGATCTTCCCTCGTCTGGAAACAGAGGAAGAGGTAAGCTACATTAAAGAATCAATGGGCGGTGCTCCTGCAGCGAAAGAGGAAGAAAAACCACAGCAGCCCGTTGTTGAAAAAGAAGAATCAGATGAGATTTCAATTGATGATTTCATGAAAGTTGATCTTCGGGTGGCACAGGTCATTGAAGCAGAACCGGTAAAGAAAGCGGACAAGCTTTTGAAGCTTCAGCTGGATCTGGGCTATGAAAAAAGACAGGTTGTTTCAGGGATTGCAAAGTTCTACCGCCCCGAAGACCTTGTCGGACAAAAAGTGATTTGTGTAACGAATCTCAAACCGGTTAAATTGCGCGGGGAACTGTCAGAAGGCATGATCCTTGCCGGTTCAGCCGGCGATCAGCTCACATTGGCAACCGTAGATCAAAGTTTGCCGAATGGTGCGAAAGTAAAATAGAACAGCGTCGAATGGGAAGCCTAAAAGGGCTTCCTTTTTTTGTATAAAAAAGAAGAAAAAGAGGGAATTCGATCAAAAAATCCCTATATTTACCGCTGATTTTCCAGTATGTAATAATTCTGTAATGCAATTGTTATACGGACGACTTGGTGTTATAGGACAAAGGTATGATAAACTGTGAAAGTGTTAATAGGAGGGTAATCTTCATGTTTGATACACACGCACATTTAAATGCAATTCAGTTTGAAGAAGATCTTGAAGACGTGATTCAAAGAGCTTTGGATGAAGGAATTTCACATATTGTGGTTGTTGGTTTTGACCAGCCGACAATCAAAGGCGCTCTAAAATTGGCTGATACATATGATTTTATCTATGCAGCTGTAGGATGGCACCCTGTGGATGCGGTGGATATGACACCGGAGGATCTGCAATGGATTGAAGAACTTGCGGACCACCCGAAAGTCGTGGCCATTGGCGAGATGGGGTTGGACTATCATTGGGACAAGTCACCGAAGGACGTGCAAAAGCGCGTGTTCCGGCAGCAGATTCAACTGGCGAAAAAGGTAAGGCTCCCGATTATTATTCATAATCGCGATGCGACACAGGACGTCGTTGATATTCTGAGAGAAGAAGGAGCCGAAGAAGTCGGCGGAATTATGCATTGCTACAGCGGAAGCCTTGAAGTGGCGAAGGAATGCATGGATATGAACTTTTATATTTCATTTGGCGGCCCCGTGACCTTTAAAAACGCGAAAAAGCCGAAGGAAGTAGCAAAAGAGATTCCGATTGACCGGCTTTTAATTGAAACGGACTGTCCTTATTTAAGTCCTCACCCGCTCAGGGGAAAACGAAATGAACCATCATATGTAAAATATGTGGCTGAGGCCATAGCAGAATTAAGAGAAATGCCGTTGGAAGCTTTAGTTAAAAAAACGACCGAAAATGCGAAGCGCTTGTATCAGATCAGCGACTGAGTGCTCGGTCAAACCGTTGTGAAAAACCCGGCAATAGCAAGGGATGAGTGGGGAAATGATAGGGGTGTCTCCCCGTTCATTCCACCCGGCTTCAAGTGTAAATCGGCCATGTTCCAATCATTTGAAAACAAGGGGGGATTTGACAACAGAGAAATCTGCGATTATACTTCAATCTTTGTGAAGGGGGAATAGGTGAAATGAACAGGAGCAAAGCAAAGCTTTTTTATAATTTTATGACGAAAAAGCTCATATTGGCTGCTTCGGCTATCATCGTTCTGGCTGTGACAACAGGTTTCGTAGGCTATGAAACTTCGAAAACAGATGTTTCCATCATGGTTGACGGAAAGAAGAAATCGTTTAGTTCGCACGCTGAAAATGTTAGGGATGCACTTTCTGATTATGGAATTAAACTAAACCGCCATGATGCAGTAACGCCAGGATTAAATGAGCCGCTTAAAGACGGCATGCAGATACAATACACGCCTGCACACCGCTTGAACTTTACGGTGGACGGGGAAAAGCAGACCGTGTGGACAACTGCCGGTACAGTAAAAGAATTTCTGGGTGAACGCGATATCAGCGTAAACCAGCACGATAAATTACAGCCTGCATTAAATACACCAATCGAAGACAAGCAGGAAATCAACCTGCAGCAAGCTGTCTCTGTAGACCTTGTTGTCGGGGGCAAGAAAAAGCAAGTCTGGACCACTTCGACTACGGTCGCTGACCTTTTAAAGCAAGACAAAGTGAAATTGGGAGATCTTGATCGCGTAAAACCAGCGAAAAAGACCGAACTAAAAGACGGAATGAAAGTTAACATAACCCGGGTGAAAAAGGTCACCGATGTAGTTGAGGAAGATACACCGTTTGCCACTGTTAAGCATAAAGACGGGGAATTGGCAAAGGGCAAGGAGAAAGTAGTAAAAGAAGGCTCAAAAGGCCGGCTTTCTAAAAAGTATGTGGTCGTACTTGAAAACGGGAAGGAAGTATCCCGCAAGCTTAAAAGTAAAAAAACGCTTAAAGAAAGTAAGGATAAGGTGATTGCTGTGGGAACCAAGGCAGCGCCAAAACCGCAGCCAAAAGCACAGCCAAAAGCACAGCCGAAACCGAAAGCAAAGCCGGTTGTTGTGTCCCGCGGAAAGAGCAGTCCATCCTCATCCGGAGATAAAGAACTGTATGTAACAAGCACCGCATATACAGCTAACTGCGAAGGATGCACCGGTAAAACCGCTCTAGGCGTGAACCTGCATGCAAACCCGAACGCAAAAGTGATCGCCGTTGACCCGAGCGTCATTCCGCTTGGCAGCAAAGTATATGTTGAAGGCTACGGATACGCGGTTGCAGCCGATACAGGCGGAGCAATCGACGGAAACCGCATCGATGTATTCTTCTCCTCTCAGTCTAAAGCTGAGCAATGGGGAAGGAAATCTGTAAAAGTAAAAGTGATTAAATAGATCAAAGCTTCAGGAAGCAGGGGAGAGGCGTCCAATCCGAATTGGCGGCGATCCCCTGCTTTTTATTTTCCTAAAAGGAAAGTAAGGGTATACTAGAAAGTAGTTTTTTGCATCATCTGGGAGGAAATTATGAAAATTAAAGAAATAATCGTGGTAGAAGGAAAAAGTGATACCACTGTGATACAGCATGCAGTCAATGCGGATACCATTGAAACAAACGGCTCGGAAATCAGCGAGGAGACGATTGAACAAATCCGCCTTGCCCAGGAAAAGCGGGGGGTTATTATTTTTACCGATCCCGATTATCCCGGTGAACGCATCAGGAAAATCATCTCAAGCAAAGTGCCAGGCTGCAAGCATGCCTTTCTTCCGAAGCAGGAGGCCATCGCAAAAAATAAAAGAGGACTCGGTGTGGAGCATGCTTCCCGGGAATCGATTTTGGAGGCGCTCGGCAACGTAAAAGAAGAATATATTGAAGAAGTGGAACGGATTACGTGGAATGATCTGGTTTCGGCCGGCCTGATCGGCGGCCCGAAGGCAAAGGCAAGAAGAGAAAAATTGGGAAGACTATTACGGATTGGGTATATGAACGGCAAGCAGCTCCACAAGCGCCTGATGATGTTTCAGATCACGGAAGAGCAGTTTGCTGATGCCATACTTGAACTACAACAGGAGGAGCGGGAATAATGAAGGACATCTCGAATCCGCAAAGCATGAAAGCCATTTTGAAGAAGCATGGCTTTACATTTAAGAAAAGCCTCGGTCAAAACTTCTTGATCGACCGCAATATATTGAATAACATCGTTGCCCAGGCAGACCTAACGGAAAACTCAGGGGCCATTGAAATCGGACCGGGAATTGGTTCGCTCACAGAGCACATCGCCCGTCAGTCAAAAAAGGTGGTGGCGTTTGAAATCGACCAGAGGCTGCTGCCTATTTTAAATGAGACGCTCGCACCATATCCTCACGTTAAAGTCATTCATTCTGATATTCTTGAAGCTGACGTGAAGAAAGTGATTCAGGAAGAGTTTTCAGGAATTGAGGATATCATGGTGGTCGCCAACCTTCCTTATTATGTGACCACACCGATTATCATGAAGCTGCTTACCGAAAAGCTTCCCATCCGCGGGATTGTCTGCATGATCCAAAAGGAAGTAGCGGACAGGCTTGCGGCAAAACCGGGAACGAAAGAGTACAACTCCCTTTCCATCGCTGTCCAGTATTATGCGGAAGCCCAGACCGTCCTCAAGGTGCCGAAAACCGTTTTCGTGCCGGCTCCGAATGTGGACTCGGCCGTCATCCGCCTGACACTTCGGAAAGAGCCGCCGGTTCAGGTGGAGGATGAAGATTTCTTATTTGAAGTGATTCGTTCTTCATTTGCACAGCGAAGAAAAACACTCTGGAACAACCTGCTCAATAACCTTCCATTAAAAGAGAAGCGGGAAGAGCTTGAGAATGTGTTCCGGCAAATTGAGATTGATCCTAAACGAAGAGGAGAGACACTGACCATCCAGGAGTTTGCCAAACTATCTGAAGCATTGGCCCCTCTTCTAAAATAGACTCATGTTTCGAATCCCGGTTACATATCTTTAATAAGAATATGGTAACTGGGATTTGTATTTTTTCCCAAACAGGGGGAGTTTGATGAAACTTGAGGTTGGTTCCGTAGTTGGCCGAACATCCTATAATTGTGATTTGCTGTTCCGCATCGTAGGTTTTAATGAAGATAAAACTGTTGCTGACCTGGCGGGTGAGGAAATGCGACTCCTGGCCGATTCTCCTGTCGCTGATCTTGTGGCCATGTCGCAGCAGCAGCAGCACGAAAGGCGTCAGGAAGGCCAGGCAAAGGAAGAGTCTTCTTATAAGCTGTTCCGGCAGGATTACTATTTGCTCCGGCAAAAAAGGGAGTATCTCTCAACGAACGGTTACGAATATGACCAATCTTATTTTGAACTGCCGGGAAGGGTGCTGCACGTGGACGGTGACCCTCTTTACCTCAGCAAATGCCTGGAATTATATAAACGGCTTGGTGTCCCGGTTTACGGGATTCATATCAAAGAGACGGAAATGCCCGAAAAGGTTCCGGCCCTGGTCGATGAGGTCCGTCCGGATATTCTTGTCATTACCGGACATGATGCGTATATGAAAAGCAAAGGCTCCATCGAGGATATGCAGGCATACCGCCACACCAAGTTTTTTGTCAGGACGGTAAGGGAGATCCGCAGGAAATATCCGCAGCTCGACCATCTCATGATATTTGCCGGCGCCTGCCAGTCCCATTTTGAATCGCTGATCAAGGCGGGCAGCAATTTTGCAAGTTCACCCGCGCGAATTAATATTCATGCACTGGACCCTGTCTATATTGTTTCGAAGATCAGTCTTACGTCATTTATGGAGCATGTGAATGTGATGGACGTCCTGAGAAACACCCTTACGGGAAGGGAAGGATTGGGCGGGGTCGAAACGAAAGGGTTCTTGCGGACTGGCATGCCGATTAAATCCCAGACGTATATTCAATAAAAAGGCTTCCAGCCTGGAATGAGCAGCACGGTTTTCGCTGCTCCCTGCTGGGGGCTTTTTTGTGTTTTTATAAAGTTTTTTGGTTCCCATACATAAATTTTACATTTGTCCACATAATAAAAGTGTAAAAAAGGATAATTTTTCATTGACATCTGAACTTCAAAATTGCTATAATTTTAGTTTTAATTTGACAAAAAGTAGCGATTTATGTTACAATTTGTCTAAGTGAGGTGGAGCCGATATGGGTAAAACAATAGTGGACATTAGACGAATTTTGGAGTCTAACGTGGGTAAAAGACTTTCTCTGAGAGCTAATGGAGGCCGTCGCAAAACGATTGAACGACTTGGTACCTTGGAAGAAACATACCCTGCCGTATTTATTATTAAACTGGATCAGGACACCAACGCTTTTGAACGTGTTTCTTACAGCTACGCTGACGTATTAACAGAAACCGTTGAACTTACTTTCTTAGAAGAATCCCAGGTGGTTAGCGGGCAGTAAGAATTCTTACTGCTTTTTTTTTATGCTTTTTTTTTGAAACCGCCATATCACCTATTCATACATAACCATACCCCAAACGTAAAATACTAATCCATATCGCTATTTAAATTGAGAGGGGTTTGCATCATGAGCAGAAGACGAGGAATGATGTCTGAGCAATTCAAGATGGAGCTAGCCAGGGACCTTGGATTTTATGATACAGTCCAGCAGGAAGGCTGGGGCGGCATAAAGGCCAAGGATGCAGGCAACATGGTGAAGCGTGCCATTGAAATCGCGCAGCAGAACCTGTCCCGACAGCAATAAATATGCGAGCGCCGGAGCCATGCTCCGGTTTTTTTGTGGGCCATTAGCCGGCAGTTTCTTTTCCATATAGAGGCTGCACGGGATTTGTGATAGTATCAAATTAAATATTAATGATATAGGGGAATCTTTATGAATGATAAAAAGATATCCATTAAAGCTCCGGCAAAAATCAATTTGTCGCTTGATGTTCTCGGTAAGCGTAAAGATGGGTACCATGAAGTTAAGATGATTATGACCACAGTGGATTTGGCGGACCGTGTGGAACTGACCCTCCTTGAGGAAAATAAAATCACCATTGAATCCACAGGCGGATTTGTGCCCCTCGACCAGCGCAATTTAGCGTATCAGGCGGCCATGCTGCTGAAAGAGACGTTTGGGGTAAAAAAAGGTGTCGGAATACATATTTCCAAAAATATTCCGGTTGCCGCAGGCCTGGCGGGCGGGAGCAGTGATGCTGCCGCAACCCTGAAGGGCCTGAATGAACTCTGGGAGCTCGGGCTGTCGATTGATGAAGTGGCTGTTCTCGGGGCGAAAATCGGCTCTGATGTTTCTTTTTGCGTGTATGGAGGTACAGCCATAGCTACCGGAAGAGGAGAGCATATCGAGCATATTAAACCGCCGCCTCCTTGCTGGGTACTTCTGGCGAAGCCGCCGATCGGTGTCTCCACAGCCGAGGTCTACCGCAAGCTCGATGTTCAGAATATTGAACATCCTGATATTGATGCGATGGTAAGGGCGATTGATACTTATGATTATGAGGCCGTCTGCAGCCAGCTCGGTAACGTTCTTGAAACGGTCACTCTTCCGCTTTACCCCGAAGTGAAACAGATTAAGGACCAGATGAGCAGGCTTGGAGCTGACGGAGTATTGATGAGCGGCAGCGGTCCTACTGTGTTTGGACTGTTTCAGCATGAATCCCGTGTAAATCGTGTGTACAACGGGTTGAGGGGCTTCTGTACTGAAGTGTATGCCGTACGCCTTTTGGGTGAGGGGCAGGACGACTTTAAGGACTATAATCGAGAAAAATTGTAAAACAGTAACCGCTTAATTTGAATGATTTCCATTTCCTTGTTGATAAAAACCGTATGAAAATGGTATATTAACTTCAAATATTCGGTTTTTGGAGGAAAAGGATGAAATTAAAAAGAAGCGGAAGAATGGTCGACCTCACCACCTATTTATTACAGCATCCGCATCAGTTAATTCCACTGTCTTATTTTGTAGAGCGGTATCAATCAGCCAAATCATCCATCAGCGAGGATCTGGCCATCATCAAGGAAAATTTTGAGTTCCAGGGAATTGGCTCTATCATTACGGTTGCCGGAGCGGCCGGCGGAGTAAAGTATATTCCGTCCATTTCAAAGGAAGAAGCAACGGGCGTGATCCGGGAAATCACCGATATGCTTGAAGACCCGGAGCGGCTGCTGCCCGGAGGGTATTTATATTTAACAGATATTATTGGAAATCCGAGCCTGGTCAATCAAGTCGGGCGTCTGTTTTCCTCTGTCTTTTCCCGCCAAAAGATTGATGCTGTCATGACGGTGGCGACCAAGGGAATACCCCTCGCCTATGCAGTGGCTTCGCAGCTTAATGTTCCTGTTGTGATCGTTAGAAGCAACAGCAGGGTCACAGAGGGCTCCACGGTAAGCATTAATTATGTTTCCGGTTCCACAAAGCGCATCCAGACGATGGCGCTGGCGAGAAGAAGTATCCAAAAAGGCGCCAATGTCCTTATCATTGATGATTTCATGAAGGCAGGCGGAACCATTCGCGGCATGATCAGTCTGATTAAAGAGTTTCAGGCTGAAGTCGCGGGAATCGGCGTGCTCGTGGAAGCCCAGGACGGGGCCGAACGATTGGTGGATGATTATGTGTCACTCACCAGACTGGCAAGCGTAAATGAAAAAGAACAGCGAATAGAGGTCGAAGAAGGAAATTACTTCAACCAAAAGGAGACGAACGGACAATGAACAAGGTACAGACTGAAAAAGCACCTGCGGCCATTGGCCCTTATGTACAGGGAATGGTTGTGAATAATCTTTTCTACAGTTCGGGTCAAATTCCATTAACCGCAGAGGGGGAAATGGCAGAGGGAGGTATAGACGTCCAAACTCACCAGGTATTCAAAAATCTGGCTGCTGTGCTGGAAGCGGCGGGCTCTTCCTTTGACCAGGTTGTGAAAACGACCGTATTTATCAAAAACATGGATGATTTCGGACAAATCAATGAAATCTACGGAGAATATTTCTCGGACCATAAGCCTGCCCGTTCTTGCGTGGAAGTGGCACGCCTGCCTAAGGATGCCCAGATTGAAATCGAAGTGGTTGCACTCGTCAGGTCCTGAAAAATATGGTCTCAAAGATAGGAAGATAGCACCTTTTCATTTGGAAAGGTGCTATTTTTTATTTCACAAAATTTTTTAAAAATTTTTATATTAATAGAAGGATTTTACCCGGAAATGAAGAAATGTTGTTATACGTTCTTATTTATGGAAAAAGGTGGTGTCTGGAATGGAAGTGACTGATGTACGACTTAGAAGGGTGAACACTGAGGGCCGAATGAAAGCGATCGCTTCAATTACAATTGATCATGAGTTTGTTATTCATGATATACGTGTGATTGATGGAAACAACGGAATGTTTGTTGCTATGCCTAGCAAAAGAACGCCGGATGGGGAATTTAGAGATATTGCTCACCCAATCACGTCGAGTACACGCGAGAAGATTCAAAACGCGGTATTGACGGAGTATCACAGAATGGGTGAAATGGAATCTGCTTTTGAAGAAGCAGGAGCATCCTGATCTTAATTATTTAGAGAACTCCTTACCAAAATGGGGGTTCTTTTTTTTAGCGTTCTTTCCTTCCCTTTGCAGCCTGCCCAAAGTCACTTCCGCTTTTTACCAAGGCGCCTCCGCTTTTTAATGAATCCAGCTCCGGCGGCCAAAGCCTTTGCCGTTTCGGACTCACAATACAACACAAAGAGCGTGTTGATGTGTGAGCCCTCCAACGTCTATCGGCTTTAAACGGTCGCCTCCGCTTTTTTATGAATCCAGCTCCGGCGCCTAAAAGCTCTGCCGTTTCGTTTTCTCACAAAATACAAAAAACGTATTGTGTTCGAAAACTCCAACGTCTGCCGCTTTTGAGCAAGGCGCCTCCGCTTTTTAACAATCCCTTGACAACTTCTTCACATTCCTTGAAATGACTGTGATTATGAGATATATTCGTAATGGAATATTACCAGAATAATAGTAAATACTAGTGGAGGTCATTTATGAGTAATCGCTATGCAGTAGTGTTAGCTGCAGGTCAAGGAACAAGAATGAAATCCAGTCTATATAAAGTACTTCATCCTGTCTGCGGCAAGCCGATGGTACAACATGTGGTCGATCAGATCTCTCAGTTAGGCATGAAGAAGATCGTAACAGTGGTTGGCCACGGAGCTGAAAAAGTAAAAGACCAGCTAGGAGACGCTTCCGAATATGTTCTTCAGGAAGAGCAGCTCGGAACAGCGCATGCCGTGATTCAAGCGGAAGAAACATTGTCCAATGAGGAAGGCATTACGCTGGTGGTATGCGGAGACACACCTCTGATTACTGCGCAGACCATGCAAAAACTCATTGATGAGCATCAGGCTGCTGATGCAAAAGTCACCATTTTGACAGCAAAAGCGGAAGATCCAACAGGCTACGGCCGGGTGCTTCGCAATGAAAGCGGAACGGTTGAACGTATCGTTGAGCAAAAAGACGCATCAGACGAAGAGAAACTGGTGCAGGAAATTAATACAGGAACATACTGCTTCGATAACAAGTCCTTATTTGAGGCTCTTTCTTCTGTGAATAATGACAATTCCCAAGGTGAATATTACCTGCCGGATGTTATTGAAATCATTCAGAAGCATGGAGAAACGGTAGCGGCTTACCAAACGCCTTCTTTTGACGAGACGCTCGGGGTTAATGACCGTGTCGCGCTTTCGCAGGCTGAGAAAACGATGAAAAAGCGAATCAATGAAATACACATGAGAAATGGTGTTACCATCGTGGATCCGGACCAGACTTATATTTCTGCGGATGCCGTTATTGGACGGGATACAGTTATTTATCCCGGTACCATGATTACAGGCACCTCCCGTATTGGCGATGACAACATCATCGGGCCTAACAGCGAGATCAAGGACAGTACGATTGGGAATGGCAATACCATTAAGCAATCTGTCGTTCATGACAGTGAAGTGGGCAATGAAGTTAATATCGGACCTTTCGCGCATGTGCGTCCCGCTTCCTCCATTGAAGACCAGGTGAAAATCGGGAATTTTGTGGAAGTGAAGAAATCTGTAATGGCTCAAGGCAGCAAAGCATCCCATCTTACCTATGTGGGAGATGCAGAAATTGGCAGAGATGTTAACCTCGGCTGCGGAACAATTATGGTAAACTATGATGGAGAGAACAAACATCTTACCAAGGTGGAAGACGGTGCATTCATTGGCTGTAATTCGAATTTGATTGCCCCTGTCACGGTTGGCAAAAATGCGTATGTCGCAGCTGGATCCACCATTACGGAGGATGTTCCTGCTGAAGCACTTTCGATTGCAAGAAGCCGGCAGACAAACAAAGAAAATTATGTTTCCAACAGAAATAACAATAAAGCATAATGCTTTCAAAATAATTGAGCAAGCAGTTTAAAAAACGGAAGGAATAGGTGTTAATGGCTACTAGTTATGTTGATTCTACGTTAAAGGTTTTTACGTTAAACTCCAATATCGAACTCGCCCAGGAGATTGCAAAGCATATCGGTATTGATCTTGGAAAAAGCTCCGTCACTTCCTTCAGTGACGGCGAAATTCAAATTAATATTGAAGAAAGCATTCGCGGCAGTGAGGTTTATATTATCCAATCGACAAGCGACCCGGTGAACGAGCATCTGATGGAACTTCTTATCATGATTGATGCACTCAAGCGAGCTTCTGCGAAAACGATCAATGTGGTTATTCCGTATTACGGATATGCACGCCAGGACCGCAAAGCACGCGCCCGTGAACCCATTACAGCAAAACTAGTAGCAAACCTTCTTGAAACCGCTGGTGCGACAAGATTGATTACGATCGATCTTCATGCTACTCAGATCCAGGGCTTTTTCGATATTCCGGTGGACCAGCTTCTTGGTGTTCCGATTCTTGCCAATTATTTTGAAGATAAAAAACTTGAAGATATCGTCGTCGTTTCACCGGATCACGGTGGTGTGACACGTGCCCGCAAATTGGCGGACCGACTGAAAACACCGATTGCCATCATCGACAAGCGCCGTCCGCGCCCGAATGTGGTAGAGGTTATGAATATTGTAGGTAACATTGAAGGCAAAACAGCCATCTTGATTGACGACATTATTGATACTGCCGGCACCATAACGCTTGCTGCCAATGCACTTGTGGAAAACGGGGCGAAGGAAGTATATGCCTGCTGTACCCACCCGGTGCTTTCCGGTCCGGCCATTGAGCGTATTCAAAATTCGCGCATTAAAGAGCTTGTAGTCACCAACACCATCGTCTTGCCGGAAGAAAAACGCACAGACAAAGTGACTCAGCTGTCTGTTGCACCATTGCTTGGTGAAGCGATTATTCGCGTGCATGAGCAGCTTTCAGTGTCCAAATTGTTTGATTAAAGCCAGGTTTTTTGCTTGCTTGTTTTAAACTTCATTAAATTGGGTAATTCTTTATAGAGACTTATATTTAGGAAGGGTGAAATAATATGGCAACAGAACTCAAAGCCAATCAACGGAATACCACAAAGCGTTCTTATATCACTCAACTAAGGCAATCAGGAAATGTGCCTGCAGTAGTGTATGGAAGCAGCACAGAACCCCAGTCAGTAGCGGTTACTGGAACCGAATTTATAAAAATATTAAAAGATAATGGACTGAACGGAGTAATTTCCCTCAATCTGGATGGCAAGAAACAGTCCGTCATGGTTCAGGAAATCCAACGTGACCATTTGAAAAACGAAGTTACACACGTTGACTTCATCGTTGTTGACCTTAAAAAGGAAATCGAATCCGATGTTCCTCTTACGGTAACAGGTGAATCACCGGGAGTGAAAGAAGGCGGCGTGTTACAGCGTATCCTTCATACGGTAACGGTTAAAGCCAAGCCGAATGACTTCCCGGATCACATCGAAGTCAATGCTGAAAATCTTAACATCGGGGATTCTCTCCTCGTGAAAGACATCCCAACTTCATCTGCATACGAAGTTATGGATGATGAAGAAGAAGTGGTTCTTACTGTAACACCTCCGACCGTTGCTGAAACAGAGGATGAAGACGCAGAAGATGCGGAAGAAGCCGAAGCGGATGCAGGCGGAGATGCAGAAGGTGCAGCCGTGGATGAAGAAGACAAAGATAACGGCGAAACAAAGGAATAAGATTGCCTTAACCATACTCCAACGGTGCAGCTTACAGGCTGCGCCGTTTGTTTATGAGGACAGGCGTCTTTATTAATGAGTGAGAGAGTTTCGTGTATAATAAAAGTAGCAGAAAGGCTTTTTTTTGAGAAAGTGAGGATTTCATAGTGAAATGGTTTGTAGGCCTCGGCAATCCGGGCAGAGAATATGAAAAAACCCGCCATAATGTCGGGTTTTGGGTAATTGACGAACTGTCACGGCGTTTCAATATTCCGTTAAACCAGTCAAAGTTCAGAGGAATATATGGAACGGGTGTTATTAACGGAGAAAAGGTGTACTTGTTGAAGCCTTTAACATATATGAATTTATCGGGTGAATGCGTTCGTCCTTTTATGGATTACTTTAAATTGTCGGTCGAGGATATGGTTGTGATTTACGATGACCTGGATACTCCGGCAG
Source organism: Fictibacillus fluitans (assembly GCF_030418125.1). Classification (GTDB taxonomy): domain Bacteria; phylum Bacillota; class Bacilli; order Bacillales; family Fictibacillaceae; genus Fictibacillus_C; species Fictibacillus_C fluitans. The sequence goes on from NZ_JAUHTR010000023.1 coordinate 22,768, forward strand.
GAAAGCTCAGGTTAAGAGAAAAAGGAAGCGCCGGCGGGCATAACGGGATGAAGTCGATCATCGCCCATATCGGCACGCAAGAGTACAACAGGGTCAGGTTCGGCATCGGCCGTCCGAAAAATGCCCAGCCCGTCCCCGACTATGTACTGAGCCCTTTTTCAAAGGAAGATGTTCCATTTGCCGAGAAGACTGTGGAACGCTCCGCAGACGCCTGTGAAGCCTTTCTTTCCATGCCGTTTACACGCGTCATGAATAAGTATAACGGCTGAATAGAAACCCCTTGTTCCGTTCATAATGGTAGTAACATATCCTATGCTAGTGAACCGGATAAGGGGGCTGAAAAATGGCTATTCATTACGAGTGCCGCCATTGCAAAAAGCACGTCGGGCGTTTGGAACAAAACACTCTGACCGCCGAACAGCTTGGTTTTCATGAGCTGTCCGCCGAAGACAGGCAAACGATGATCGAGTATGACAAGCAAGGTGAAATTCACGTCAAAACCATTTGCGAGGATTGTCATGAAGCGCTCGAAAGAAACCCGGATTATTATGCGCTCCAATCTTTTATTCAATAAGAAAGACGCTTTGGCAGCAAGCCAAGGCCTTTTTCTATTTGCAGGCTGCGTGGGAATAATTGGCGTGTAAAAGGGGAAAAAAGCAAGAAATACGAAAAAGCAGCATATACAACATAGTACTGAGGAATACGGAGAATAGTATTTCATCAGGGGGGAGGTTTACATGTTAGGACTGAAGCAGCATTATCGCCAGGGCGATGATTTTCAGGCGGTATTAACCGGCCTGCAGGAGAATTTGAAGGAACAGCTTGTGGCGGGGCTTTCCGGGTCAGCAAGAACACTGCTGATTGCCTCTTTGTATGAAGAGACCGGCAAAACCCAATTTGTGATTACCCATAACTTATACCAGGCACAAAAGCTGTATGAAGATCTTTGCAGTCTTCTTCCGGAAGAAGACGTTCTTCTCTATCCCGTCAATGATTTGATTTCTTCTGAAATTGCCATTGCGAGCCCGGAATTAAAGGCACAGCGCCTGGAAGTACTGAACTTTTTAACCTCACGTGACAAAGGCGTTGTCATCGCTCCGATCGCCGGGGTGCGCCGCTTTTTGCCGCCAAAAGAGGTTTGGAAAAAGTCCCAGCTTCGTTTTGAAACCGGAATGGATATAGACGTTGAACACGTTTTAAATACATTGGTGGCCATCGGCTATGAGCGGGTAAGCATGGTTTCTGCACCAGGGGAGTTCAGCATGCGCGGCGGCATCCTCGATATTTATTCATTAACCGAACGGATGCCTGTCCGGATTGAGCTCTTTGATACAGAGATCGATTCCATCCGCTATTTCGAAGCGGATACACAGCGGTCGGATGAAAAGGCAGAAAATATCACCATTGGACCGGCACAGGAAATTCTCTTGTATGATGAACAATTCGATGGTGTGGTTAAGAAGATGGAAGCGGGCCTCGCTGCCACGCTGAAAAAGGTGAGAGACAAGCAGGTAAAGGAATCGCTTGTTGAACACATGAATTATGAAATGGGACAATTCAAGGAAAAGCAGCGGTTTCAAGGGATGTATAAATATATTTCCCTGTTTTATGATGAGCACGCCTGTCTCTTGGATTATGTGCCGGGTAACAGCATCATTGTGATGGATGAAGTGAGCCGTGTGGAAGAAATGTCCAATCAGCTTGAAAAGGAAGAAGCCGAATGGCACACGTCCATGCTCATGCAAGGTGAAATCCTGACCGATATCCGCCTGTCTCAGGACCGGGATATTCTTCAGAATTCACCTTTTCAAAAAATCTATCTTTCTCTTTTCCTTCGCCATGTTCCGCATACAAGCCCACAAAATATCCTGAATGTGGAAAGTAAAAGCATGCAGAATTTCCATGGACAGCTTAATGTGCTGAAGGGTGAGCTGGAACGATGGAAAAAGACGAACTACACGATTGTCTTTCTTGCGGCAAATGAGGAGCGTGCGAAACGTCTGGAGCGGGTGCTTGCAGATTACGATATGGACGCGAGCCTGCTTTCGGGCGACAAAGCGCTGAAGCCGAAAGTAAACCAGATTTTAATTGGAGACCTTTCCAGCGGATTCGAATCGCCGAAGCAAAAGCTTGCGGTGATTACGGAAGAGGAAGTTTTCACTAAAAAAGCCAGGCGTCCCGTCCGCTCCCAAAAGATGTCCAATGCCGAGCGGATCAAGAGCTACTCCGAGCTTAAGGTCGGAGATTATGTTGTCCACGTAAACCACGGGATCGGGAAATATCTCGGTATTGAAACCCTTGAGATCAAAGGGGTTCATAAAGATTATCTGCATATCCGGTATGCGGGCAACGACAAACTTTACGTGCCGGTTGAACAAATCGACCAGGTGCAGAAATTCGTCGGTTCCGAAGCAAAAGAGCCGAAAATCTATGCACTTGGCGGCAGTGACTGGAAAAAGGTCAAGAACAAGGTTAAGTCGTCGGTACAGGATATTGCGGATGACTTGATCAAGCTGTATGCCGAGCGGGAAGCAAGTATCGGCTACGCCTTTGGAAAAGATGGAGCGGAACAGCAGGAATTCGAGTCTTCCTTCCCGTACCAGGAAACAGACGACCAGATCCGTGCCATCGATGAAATCAAAACCGATATGGAACGGACCCGGCCGATGGACCGCCTTTTGTGCGGAGATGTGGGCTATGGAAAAACAGAGGTTGCCATCCGTGCCGCGTTTAAAGCGGTGATGGATGGCAAACAGGTTGCCTTTTTGGTGCCGACCACGATCCTCGCGCAGCAGCATTACGAGACCTTTCGTGAACGGTTTGCCGAATTCCCGATAACGATCGGATCACTGAGCCGGTTCCGTTCCAAAAAGGAACAAAATGAAGTGACAAAAGGACTGAAGAACGGGACGGTTGATATTGTAATTGGTACACACCGCCTTCTTTCCAAGGATGTCCAATACCATGACCTCGGCCTGCTGATCATTGATGAAGAGCAGCGGTTCGGTGTGACTCATAAGGAAAAAATTAAACGGTTAAAATCGAATGTTGATGTACTGACGTTAACGGCGACACCGATTCCGAGAACCCTTCATATGTCGATGCTCGGTGTCAGGGACCTTTCCGTTATTGAAACTCCGCCGGAAAACCGATTCCCGGTCCAGACGTATGTGGTGGAATACAATGCGTCACTCGTAAGGGAAGCCATTGAACGGGAGCTTGGGCGCGGCGGACAGGTTTACTTTTTATATAACCGCGTGGATTCCATTGACCGTATGGCTGAGCAGATTTCGTCTCTCGTGCCGGATGTTAAAGTAGGTGTTGCCCATGGCCAGATGTCGGAAAATGAGCTGGAATCGGTCATGCTCGAGTTCCTCGAAGGCAACACGGATGTTCTCGTATCAACGACCATCATTGAAACCGGGGTGGATATTCCCAACGTTAACACCTTGATTGTTTATGATGCTGATAAAATGGGGCTTTCCCAGCTCTATCAGTTAAGAGGACGTGTCGGCCGTTCCAATCGTGTCGCTTATTCCTACTTTACCTACCAGCGGGATAAAGTGCTGACGGAAGTAGCCGAAAAAAGGCTTCAGGCAATCAAAGAATTTACCGAACTTGGTTCCGGGTTCAAAATTGCCATGAGGGATTTAACCATCCGCGGAGCAGGTAACCTGCTTGGAGCGCAGCAGCACGGGTTTATTGATTCTGTCGGTTTCGACCTTTATTCCCAAATGCTGCAGGAAGCCATCGAAGAACGAAAAGGCGGCACACCGAAGCCGGCTGCGCCCGTTATCGACATTAACGTGGAAGTGGACGCGTACATTCCTGCCTTCTATATTGAAGACAGCAAACAAAAGATTGATATGTATAAGCAATTTAAAGCAGCAAGCTCCCTGCAGGATGTGGATGAGCTCCACGACTCCCTGATCGACCGTTTTGGCGACTATCCGGTGGAAGTGGAATGCCTGCTTCTCATCGCACGCATTAAAGAGCTCGCCAAGCGCGAAAAAGCTGACAGCATCGAACAAAAGGGCGATACGGTGACCATCCTGCTGTCAGAGGAAGCAACAGAAAAAGTAGATGGAGCCAAGCTGTTTGACATCGTCAATAAAATCGGCCGCTTCATTAACCTCGGTGTGGAAAAAGAGAAGCTGAAGATTGTATTTAATAAAAAACGTATTTCAGACAAAGAACTGCTTCAGGCAATGGAGCAAGTATTAAAAAAGCTGAAAAGCGCCAAAAAAGATAAAGCGAAGGCAAGATCGTAAATTAGAAAACCCCGGCTAAAAAAACAATAATGCTTTTCATGAATAGAACTCGCAAGGTAACAGATAATAACAGGAGAGAATGGAACAATCTTCAAAAGAAGGTTTCATTTATGCAATACATCCAGTGATTACATCTTATGAAAGCGAGGGCATTATTCAATGAAAGCAACAGGCATAGTACGCCGTATTGATGACCTTGGCCGGGTTGTTATTCCAAAAGAGATTCGCCGCACACTTCGCATCAGAGAAGGCGATCCTCTTGAGATTTTTGTGGACCGGGACGGGGAAGTCATTCTTAAGAAATATTCGCCCATTAATGAGCTTGGCGATTTTGCGAAAGAATATGCAGAATCCCTGGCTGACAGCTCCGGACATGTTGTCCTTATCGCTGACCGCGATACATATATTGCGGTAGCAGGAGGATCCAAGAAGGATTACTTGAACAAAGGAATCGGGAAAGTCGTAGAGACCTCCATGAACGACCGCAAATCGGTGCTTGAGGCCAACAGCACAGACGTTGAAATGGTCGACGGAAGTACAGAGTCTTCATCTTACGTTATTGCCCCAATCGTAGCCAGCGGCGACCCTATTGGCGTCGTCACTCTTCTCTCCAAAGAAGGCAAAAAAATGACAGAGCTTGAGCAAAAGCTTGCAGAAACAGCAGCCGGCTTTCTTGCCCGGCAAATGGAACACTAAAAGAGGGATGCTTCTGCTCCTTCTTTTTTTTCGTCCTGATGAAGAAGATTTTGAGTAAAATAGGATTTATTTTGCGCCGTGGCGTGCTGTTTTTTACTACTTTGGCGGAATTCTTGGCCGCAGGCGGTCTTTTTGGTACTTTTATGGGTCGTTTGCACGGTCGTTTCTGGATTTACCGGCCAAAATTTGTCGAATACGCGCCACTTTTTGTCGATTACACGCCACTTTTGATCAAATACGCGCCATTTTTCACTATTTACAAGCCAAACGCCCGTTATGTAAACTAGCTGGACTTCCCACTCCAATGCCTGCCGTCTCTGAACAGCGGCTTCAGCTTTTCCGTGCTATAATACGTGGTATTATGTTATTTTTTTCTAGGAGAAGGTATGGACGATCAATCGAAACGGATATGGCAGGGTGCGGTTGTGCTGGCGCTTGCCATGATTATTGTAAAAGTCTTGAGTGTGGTTTACCGCATTCCTTATCAGAATATAACGGGGGATACCGGGTTTTATGTGTTCCAGCAGGTATACCCTTTTTACGGAATAGCTTCAACGTTTGCTTTGGCGGGGTTTCCGGTTGCGCTTTCCCGGATCTTGTCTGAGTCCGGGGAGGTTGCAGAACATCGGAATAAGAGGATTCAGGAGGCGTTTACTACATTTATGGCTGTGGGCGTCATACTGTTTGTTCTTCTGTTTTTCGGCTCCTCCCTCATTGCCGGATGGATGGGTGATTCCCGTCTGCAGCCGCCGATTCAAGCTACATCCTTTATCTACTTATTCGTGCCGTTTGTGGCCGTGTTCAGAGGAATTTTCCAGGGTGCGGAACAAATGAAGCCGACCGCCTATTCCCAGGTGGTTGAGCAGTCGGTCCGAGTTGTGTGCATCATTGGATTTTCCTACTACTTTATGTCGCGGGGATACAGCGTGTATACAGCGGGCGCGGCTGCGACTTCGGGTTCAGTTGTCGGGGCAATGGCAGGGCTTGTCGTCCTGTTCCTCTTTTTCCGCAAAGAACAGAAGGAACGAAGGGGGATTCAGCCTCGTCTGACCCTGCCGGGAAAAGGCAGTGTTCAGCTGCTGTCTGCCGGACTGCTGCTGTCACTTTGCTCGATGATTTTGCTGCTGTTCCAGCTTGCTGACGCATTTACATTTGTTAATTTTCTCAGTAAAAGCGGCATTGCTATTGAGCATGCACGAAAAATAAAAGGAATCTTTGACAGGGCGCAGCCGCTTCTTCAGCTCGGAACGGTCATTGCCACGTCGCTTTCCCTTGCCGCTGTTCCGGCTGTGGCTGCAGCAAAAAGGCGGGGAGATGCTGCCGGCCTTCGCAAAATCTGCGGCCTGTCAATCAAGGTTGTTTTTATTATCGGACTCGCAGCCGCTGCCGGTCTTGCCGTAATTATTGAGCCGGTCAACACCATGCTTTTTGAAAATAAAGAGGGATCTCTGGAGATTGCCGTGCTCGGCCTGTCGATCCTGCCGGTTTCCATGTTTTTAACCTCAACCGGCTTGCTGCAGGGACTTGGAATGACCGCCTATCCTGTCGTCAGTGTAGTGTTGGCGTTTATCAGTAAAATTGCAGGAAACGCTGTGCTTATGCCTGCCTTTCACGAAATTGGGGCAAGTACAGCTACCGTTCTTGCATCTTCCTTGGCGGCTGGCGTAAATCTTGTTTTTCTTGAAAAAAGGACAAGGTTTGCCGCAGAGGAAAGGTTTTATGGCATGCGCATCGGAAGTGCAGTTGCTCTTATGGCATTGGCCGCCTGGCTCGTCAAGTCAGGCCTTGCTGCAGCGCTGCCTGAAACCCGCACGGCAAGCGCCATGGTTTCCCTTGGCGCAAGTGCAGTCGGGGGAATCGTGCTGTTGGCCGCCTTGCTGCTGGCGAGGGTGTTTAACATGGATGACCTCATGCGCATTCCCAAATTACAAAAAATCCGGCATGTGATGAGCCGGTGGAAAGAAAGAAGGAGTTAAACGTGTCTCATACGATTACGATCGTTGGTTTAGGAGCAGGGGACCTGGAACAGCTCACACTGGGAGCGTACCGCCTCCTGCAGAAGACGGATCATGTGTATGTCCGCACAAAAGATCACCCGGCGGTAGAGGAGCTGCAAAAAGAAAACATCAGCATGACGTTTTTTGATGATATCTATGAAAAGCATGACGGGTTTGAAGCGGTTTACAGAGAGATTACCTCTATCCTTTTTGAAAAAGCCGCTGAAGAAGACATCGTCTATGCAGTGCCGGGGCATCCGCTTGTTGCAGAGCAAACCGTCCAAATTCTGCTTAAGGAAGCAGAGGGCAAGGGGATCCCGGTAAAAGTAGCCGGGGGCAAAAGCTTTCTGGATGAAATGTATACCGCATTGAAAATCGATCCCATCGAAGGGTGCCAGATCCTCGATGGAACCAGTTTGAAGAAGGAACAGATTCAGGTACGCAACCATCTTATTATTGTTCAGGTGTATGATGGGTTTATTGCGTCTGAAGTTAAACTGACGCTCATGGACAAATATCCTGACGATTTCGAAGTTGCTGTTGTCACGGCCGCAGGAAGTGCCAGCGAGTCCGTTCAATATGTTCCGCTTCACGATTTGGACCATTCCGTGGAACTCAACAATCTGACCGCGGTCTATGTTCCGCCTGTACGCGACAACACCATGCTGTTCAGGGACTTTGAACATTTGCGGGGCGTTATTGCCACATTGCGCGGTCCTGACGGCTGTCCATGGGATAAAAAACAGACACATGAGTCGCTCAAACGATATTTAATAGAAGAAGCATATGAAGTCATCGAAGCCATCGATGAAGAAGATGATGAGCATTTGGTCGAAGAGCTGGGAGATGTGCTGCTTCAGGTCCTGCTGCACGCCCAAATTGGAGAAGATGACGGCTATTTTTCCATGGATGATGTAATTACTGTCCTGGCTGATAAAATGATCCGGCGCCACCCCCATGTTTTTGGGGATGTTGAGGCAGAGACCGCCGACCAGGTATTGCAAAATTGGGAGGAAATCAAGTCAGCTGAAAAGGGCAATGCCCACCGGACCTCTCTTTTGGACGGCGTGGCCAAAGGACTTCCCTCCCTCCATAAAGCCTATGATTATCAAAAAAAGGCAGCGAAGGCCGGCTTTGACTGGGACGAGGTTACACCGGTCGTAAACAAGCTACGAGAAGAATTTGACGAATGGAAAAGCGCTGAGACGGATGAGGAACGCGAAAAAGAGTTTGGGGACATGCTGTTTACGATGGTCAACCTTGGCCGCTTTTACGGCATCCACCCGGAAGAAGCACTGTCCTTAACGAACCAAAAATTCTACAAGCGGTTCCGCTACATAGAGACAGAGCTCGCGAAGGAGGGGCTGACTCCTCAGGATACAACGCTTGAGAAGATGGATAAACTCTGGGATCAGGCCAAAGAAAATTTATAAAACCTGGAAGGAATCTCTTTTTTCTTAGAGAATATTGTTCAAAGCAGGCAGAACCCTTAAGTTTTCTGGACTTTATCCGAATCTTTTGAAAGAATGCCAAGGAGGTTGTTAAAATGAACAGAAATGAATTGGTTACCAATATTGCCGAAAAATCAGGATTAACAAAGAAAGACGTTGAAGTGGTTGTAAGTGGACTCGTTGATGAGATTACAGAAGCGCTGAAGAGCGGAGATAAAGTACAATTTGTCGGGTTTGGAACGTTTGAAACGAGGGAGCGCTCAAGCCGTACAGGACGCAATCCCCAAACAGGCGAAGAAATCAGCATCCCGGCATCAACGGTTCCTGCTTTCCGTCCCGGAAATAAGCTTAAGGAAGCTGTAAAGTAAATGAGACTGGATAAATTTCTTAAAGTCTCCCGACTGATCAAACGCAGGACGGTGGCCAAAGAAATTTCCGATCAAGGGCGAATTGCCGTTAACGGCAAACAGGCAAAATCCTCTTCGGTACTGAAAGCCGGAGATGAACTCAAGATCCGCTTTGGCCAGAAGCTTGTTACTGTCCGTGTGGATGAGCTGAAAGAGTTCACGAAAAAAGAGGATGCTGCCCAGATGTATACCATCATCAACGAAGAATCACTTCAATCAACGGAAGAAGGGCCTAAATTTTAGGCCTTTTTTTGTTGGGCAGTTAAATAAGGCGCCTGTTCTAAAGTTGTCCCCCTTTTCATAAACATATAGCGAAAGAGGGGGATGTAAATGGACCAATTCTATGATTATGGCTCCTTAAATAAAAACACGAACCCGGATCATGATGTGAAGATGGTGGGCCGCAAAAAGCTGGAGATCACAGGCGTGAAACAGGTGGAGAGCTTTGATAACGAAGAGTTTCTTCTTGAGACAACGATGGGGTTTCTGGCCATCCGGGGTACAAATTTGAAAATGAAAAACCTGGATGTGGAATCCGGCATGGTATCCATTGAGGGTAAAGTGTTCGATCTGGTTTATCTGGATCAGCAGGGCGGAGAAAAAACTAAAGGATTTTTTGGCAAGCTCTTCAAATGACGCTTTCTGTACAGTTTCAAACCATGCTGGCCATGGCAGCCATGGGAATCTGGATCGGAATGGCCATTGATACTTATGGCCGCTTCGTCCATGAGCGCCGGAAGTGGTACTGGCTGCATTTCATCAATGACACCATCTTTTGGCTGCTTCAGGCTCTGATTGTTTTTTATGTGCTGCTTCAGGTAAACCATGCCAATCTCCGTTTGTATATTTTTATTGCCCTTCTATGCGGCTTCAGTATGTACAAGGCCCTTTTTCAAGCAGGCTATAAAAAATTGCTTGAAGTGATTATTACATTTATAAGCAATTTGTATCGTTTTTTTGTGCGGCTGCTCCTTGCTCTTATCATTCATCCGGTAAAATGGGTCATCTCGATTATTTTTGCACTCGTTCTATTGGCTGGCCGCTGGGTCTGGGCCCTCGTCATAATCGTTTTTAAACTCATTTTTTTTCCGCTAAAATGGTTATTTAGCCTGATTTTACGTTTCATTCCCAAGCAAACATGGTATAATTTAAAAGGTAAATGGCTAAAAAAAGCAGGGATTCTTATTTCTCTGAAGAATACAGTCAAAAATTGGTTCCGCAAGAAGGAGAAATAGGAGGTTGTACATGGTCCAGTTTAATAAAGAGAATATCACTGAATTAAATACGGGCTACGTGAAGGAACATCATCTCCAGCAAAAGATTGACGCAAAAAGGAAACGTGGTTTATACCGCAGGCTGGCAGCTTTCCTGGTCATTTTTTCAGTTCTCGCGTTTGCCATGCTTTCAACGATCACATCACAAATGTCTACCCTTGCAGAAAAAGGGAAGCAGGAAAAGCAGCTAAAGTCCAAGTTGGCGCAAACCAAGGAAAAGAAAGCACAACTTAAAGAGGAAGCGCATAAACTAAAAGACGTTGATTATATCGGGGAAATCGCGCGGCGTGATTTATTCATGTCCAAGAAGGGGGAGATCGTGTTTAAAACACAAGGATCTTCGTCGGATTGACATCCCGAATTTTACACATGTATAATGTATAATAAAGTAAACTTATGAATACCTAAGGAGGAGCATTTTCTTCATGTCAATTGAAGTAGGCAGCAAGTTGCAAGGTAAGGTTACAGGGATTACTCATTTTGGAGCGTTTGTCGAGCTGCCAGGGGGAACAACCGGACTTGTGCACATTAGCGAAGTTGCAGACAACTATGTTAAGGACATTAACGACCACCTGAAAGTTGGAGACGAAGTCGAAGTTAAAGTCATGAATATCGAAAAAGATGGCAAAATCGGCTTATCCATCAAGAAAGCAAAAGATAATCCGGCACCGGTGAGAAGTAACTACGGAGCGAACAAAGGAAGTTATGGCGCCCCGAAAAGCGGTGGTTTTGGACCGTCAAAAGGCGGATTCAACAAACAGCGCAAAGGTTCACCTCGCGGCAATGGTGGTTTTAACACGGCTGTAACATTTGAAGATAAAATGAGTAAATTCTTAAAAGACAGTGAAGACCGTCTGGCAACTTTAAAACGCCAAACTGAGTCAAAACGTGGCGGACGCGGAGCTCGCCGAGGCTAACAAGCTGCTGATTTGAATGCTCAAGCTTCACGACCTTATACTATATATCCAAGGCTTCTCTTCTAAAAGAGAGGCCTTTTCTTTTTTTTGCAAAAAACCTTTTTAAAAGATTTGCATTGTAAGACCTTTTTAAACTTCATTGACCGGTTGGTTGTAGTGCAAGGTGCGAGACTCCAGTGGGGAAAGCGGGACAGATGAGACCAGGAGGGCGTTTCGCCGATCCTTAGCACCAAGAGACGAGGAAGTAGGCGATTACGCCGGCCAGGCTCAGCGCCCGCCCACGGAAAGCGAGCATCCTGGAACGGAAATCAACCTCTATCAAGAGCAACAAAGCTTACGAATACACCTCTGCCAAACTTTTTCCTTATTACTTTTAAAAAAGCGTTGACAGGGGGCATGCCTTCTTGTAATATACTAGTTGTGTCTTTAACATGGCGGTGTAGCTCAGCTGGCTAGAGCGTACGGTTCATACCCGTGAGGTCGGGGGTTCGATCCCCTCCGCCGCTACCATTTTTTCTACAAAAAAAGCACATTGGCCCGTTGGTCAAGCGGTTAAGACACCGCCCTTTCACGGCGGTAACACGGGTTCGAATCCCGTACGGGTCACCAAGTTTTTTCGAAGAAAAGAACCATTTTTTTTTTTGAAAAAAACCAATACATAGAATGATACACCCTGCATTTTCCGGAGAAACACTTCTCCCGCAAATGCAGGGTTTTTTTGTGTCTGTTTATGTATTTTGTATTTGTTCAAGGCAATTACAGTTTTTTTGTATTTGTTCGTCGAGAAGTTTTTGGGAGATGCTCTAACCGTTTGACAAAAAATGTGAATCGCCTGTGGTTATAATGGGACACACAAAACTAAACGGGGTGGTGTGGAGGATGTATCAGAAGGCGGACAGGAATGTGATGGAACCCATGCGGGCAATGGTTTGGCTAGAGAAAACACAAAGTGTGTCAAACGGTATAGGCAAGCGCTTCATGAGTAAAGTTGAAGGTGTACTGTTGAATTGGAGACTGTTGTTGTTTGCGATCGGCTTCTTGCTTGGACGAGCCATGATTTTGTCAGAAATTACTCCTTTTGCTCTGCCGTTGATTGCTTCTGTTTTTATTTTACGCAAAGAGCGGACGGGATTTGCTCTGTTGGCGCTTGTAGCCGGAGCGCTGTCTCATGTGCCCATGAACGCACTTTACATACTCGCGGGCGTTGTTGTATATGCCATCTATCAGAAAGCGGCAGACATATTTACAAAGAACCGTATGAGATGGGTGCCGGCTGTCGTATTCCTGAGCAGCTTCACGGCAAGGGCCGGAACGATCTTCTTCACTTCAGGGCCACCCCAGATCAGCCAATATATGATGGGTGCGGTTGAGGCGGGCCTTTCCCTTGTGCTGACCCTTATCTTTTTACAAAGTATTCCATTATTGAATTTAAAACGGATCCCTCAGTCCTTAAAGAACGAGGAAATTATTTGCTTTATGATTCTGCTGGCTTCTGTCATGACCGGGACCATCGGCTGGGAAATCCATCATTATTCTGTGGAGCATATCGTCTCCAGATATTTGGTACTGATGTTCGCGTTTGTAGGCGGAGCCGCCATTGGTTCAACCGTTGGGGTGGTAACAGGTTTAATTCTGAGCCTGGCAAATGTGGGCAGTCTTTATCAGATGAGCCTTTTGGCCTTTTCGGGATTGCTGGGCGGTCTGCTGAAGGAAGGAAAGCGGTTTGGTGTGGGGATCGGTCTGCTGATTGGAACCTTGCTGATCGGCCTCTATGGAGAAGGGAACGTTGCCATAGCCAAAACGCTGATTGAATCTGTCATTGCGATCGGACTTTTCCTGCTGACGCCACAGGCGGTGATTCACAGTATAGCGCGCTATGTTCCGGGAACAAGGGAGCATTCCAATGAACAACAGCAATATGTAAAAAAAATCAGGGATGTCACGGCTAACCGGGTGGAGCAATTCTCCAGCATGTTTCAGGCTCTTTCCCATTCCTTCGCTTCATACAATGAAAGTGCTTATGATGAATATCAGGAGCATGAGGTGGATTTATTCTTAAGCAATGTGACCGAAAAAACCTGCCAGACGTGCTTCAAAAAAGAGCAGTGCTGGGCGGTGAATTTTACTAAAACCTATGAAATGATGACCCAGATTATGACTGAGCAGGAACAATATCAGGAAATTAAGGACCGAAGGCTGAAGCTGGAGTGGGAAAAGCACTGTGTCAAACCGCAAAAAATTACAGAAGCCATCTCCAAGGAGCTGTCACAATACCAGGCGAGCCAGCAGCTCAAGCAGCAGGTTCAGGAAAGCCGGAAGCTGGTGGCCAACCAGCTGCTCGGCGTATCACAGGTGATGGGGGACTTCGCCAAAGAAATCCAGCGGGAGCACATTAACCACCAGGTGCAGGAAGAGCAGATAAAAGAGGCGATTCAGAGTGCGGGAATTGAACTCGGACATATTGATGTCTACAGTCTGGAAGCTTCGAATGTAGATATTGAGATGAGCCTGCCCAACTGCAATGGCAGCGGGGAGTGCGAAAAAATCATTGCTCCCCTTCTGTCTGACATTCTGCAGGAAAACATTGTGGTGAAAAAAGAGGATTGCGGTTATTATCCGAATGGCTACTGTCATGCGGCGTTTGGTTCAGCACGTGAATTTGTGATCGAAACCGGCATCGCGTCCGCAGCAAAGGGAGGAGCCTGGCTTTCCGGAGACAGCCATTCCACCATGGAGCTTGGCGGAGGGAAGTATGCGGTGGCGATTTCCGATGGAATGGGCAACGGCGAGCGGGCGAACAGGGAAAGCAATGAGACGCTGGAGCTTCTGCAAAAGATTCTAAAATCGGGAATTGATGAAGAGGTGGCTATCAAATCGGTTAATTCAGTGCTTTCCCTCCGAACGACCGATGAGATTTTTTCAACGCTTGACCTCGCCATGATTGACCTGCAGGACGCCTCGCTGAAATTTTTAAAAATAGGTTCTTCGCCGAGTTTTGTCAAACGGGGGGACCAGGTGCGGGTGATCGAGGCGAGCAACCTTCCGATAGGCATTATTGAAGAATTTGATGTGGATGTCGTAAGCGAGCAGCTAAAAGCAGGCGATTTGCTCATCATGATGAGTGACGGCATTTATGAAGGGCCAAAGCATGTAGAGAACATCGACGCCTGGATGAAGCGTAAAATCAAAGAAATCGGCACGGACGATCCACAGGCAGTCGCAGACCTGCTGATGGAGGAGGTGATCCGCACCGGCTCCAACACGATAGAAGACGACATGACCGTTGTCGTGACCAAAATCAACCGGAACATTCCGAAATGGGCCTCCATCCCCCATTTCCCAAAAATCAACCTCAAACGTCCAAAAGCTCAATAATTTTCATAGATCAAAAGTATATTTCCTCTCATCGATGACAAGGATGATAACAGCATTCGATGAGAGGAGTTTTTTTAATGGAAATGAAAAAAGGTACCCTGCGTCAAGTGTTGCTGATTACCGATGGCTGCTCCAATCACGGAGAGGATCCCATCGCCATGGCGGCGCTGGCGCGTGAGCATGGCATTACGATAAATGTAATAGGAATATTGGAAGAGAACAGTCCGGAATACCATCAGAAAGGCCTTCGGGAGGTCGAGGAGATTGCGCTGTCCGGAGGCGGCGTCAGCCAGATTGTGTATACCACCCAGCTGTCGCAGACCGTGCAGATGGTCACTAAAAAGGGAATGACCCAGACGATTCATGGCGTCATTAACAGTGAGCTTCAGCAGATACTCGGCAAAGAGACGACCATTGAAGACCTGCCTCCTGAGAAGCGGGGAGAGGTGATGGAAGTGGTGGATGATCTTGGTGAAACAATGGATCTGGAGCTGATTATTCTCGTGGATGCGTCCGGCAGCATGGAAAAGAAGCTCGCCACGGTTCAGGAATCGCTGATTGACCTTTCCATCTCGGTTAACTCGAGAATCGGCTACAATCAATTTGCACTTTTTGCGTTTCCCGGTAAAAGAGATGATACCGAGCTTTTGATCGATTGGACACCCCGCCTGAATTCATTGACCCAGGCCTTTACAAAAATTTCGTCGGGAGGCATTACACCGACTGGTCCGGCCATTAAGGCCGCGATCAATGAGTTTACGAACAGGCGTGAAAAAAGGAGATTGATTACAGGTGATGAAGAAGAATACTCAGAAGGGTCAGGTTTTTAAACTTCATCCCGGTGATGTGATCTCCGGGAAATGGCACCGTAATGAGTATTCCATCATCAGAGAGCTTGGTTCAGGTGCTACAGGCACGGTATATCTTGCTTCAGGACAAGCTGGAAAAGTGGCGGTTAAAGCCGGTCATGACAGCATGGCGATCATCTCAGAAGTGAATGTGCTAAAGCATTTTTCGAGGGTCCAGGGCAAAATCCTTGGGCCTTCTTTAATCGATGTGGATGACTATGTGGTAAATGGCGGTCAGGTTCCTTTTTATGTAATGGAATACCTGAAAGGAGAATCGCTCTTTCAGTTTATGAAAAACCACAATGAGGAATGGGCAGGGATTCTCCTCGTTCAGCTGCTGACCGATTTGAGTATGCTTCACCGCGCAGGCTGGGTGTTTGGTGACCTTAAACCGGATAATCTGCTGGTGGTGGGCCCTCCGTCACGCATCCGCTGGATTGATGTTGGGGGAACAACGCAGATCGGACGGTCGATCAAAGAGTATACGGAATTTTTCGACAGAGGCTATTGGGGTCTGGGCACACGAAAGGCAGAGCCCTCCTACGATTTGTTTTCAGCCTGTATGATCATGGTCAATCTGGCGGTTCCCAGCCGCTTTGAAAAGAAGAAAGAAGGGCGGCAGCAGCTGAAGGACGTTGTGCGCAGCAGCCCGCTACTTTCAAACTATCAGACGATATTGCTCAAAGGGCTGTACGGCAAATATCAAAGTGCCGAAGAGATGCGCAATGAACTGGTTTCTTCCCTGAACAATAAGGGAAGAGGCAAAGTGTCAGGTGCCTCCCAGACGTCCGTCGGAAGCCGGCGGTCAACCCATAAAAAAGTAATAAAGAAGAACAAAAGAGCATTTATGTTTGAAACCGTTCTTTTAGGCTCATTCCTGTTTATTGTTTATCTGTTTTATCTGATCAGCCAAACCATGTGATGCAAAATGGCAAATCCTTTCAGCACCGGTCTCCTTTTGTTATACTTACGGAAGGTTTACAGTAAAAAAATGGACAAAGCATCTCAGGCTGCGCCAGATAAGGAGAGAAAGGAAATGCTGCAGGCCGTCGATCAATTCATTAAAAAACATCAGCTCATCGAGCAGGGTCAGACGATAGCCGTTGGCGTTTCCGGCGGTCCGGATTCCATGGCGCTGCTTCATTATCTATGGAACAGGGGAAAGGGGGAGAGCCTGAAGATCGTTGCCGTGCATGTGGATCATATGCTGAGAGGCGATGAATCCTATGAAGACCTTCTGTATGTCCAGGCTTATTGCGAAAGGAACGGCATTCCGTTCGAAAGCACCCGTGTGGACGTAGCTGCCTACAAAAAGGAGCATGGCCTGTCCAGTACACAATCAGCAGCAAGAGAATGCAGGTATGCTTTTTATGCAGAGGCCGTTTCACGGTATCATGCAGATTCACTTGCTCTTGCCCATCATGGCGATGACCAGACGGAAACTGTCCTGATGCGGATGACAAGAGGAGGTTCAGGGACCGCTCTGGGTGGGATGCGGGCCAGCCGGCCATTTGGAGACTTACGCATTATTCGGCCTTTTTTAGGAATAACAAAGACCGAAATAGAGCATTATTGTAGAGTACATAAGATTTTCCCAAGAAGGGATCCGAGCAACGAAACGGACGATTATGTCAGAAACCGGTTCAGGCATCATGTTCTTCCCTTTTTAAAAAAAGAAAATCCAAATGTTCATCTTCGCTTTCAGCAAATAAGTGAAACTTTTTATGAGGATGAAACGTATTTAACGGAGCAGGCCGCAAAAGGTCTGGAAGCGATTATTTCAGAGAAAAATGCCTCCTTGGTCGAGGTCTCTGTAAGCAAATTTCTGGGCATGCCAATTCCTTTACAAAAAAGGGCGATTACACTAATATTAAACTATCTATATAAGCAAACACCTTCATCTCTT
Source organism: Fictibacillus fluitans (assembly GCF_030418125.1). Classification (GTDB taxonomy): domain Bacteria; phylum Bacillota; class Bacilli; order Bacillales; family Fictibacillaceae; genus Fictibacillus_C; species Fictibacillus_C fluitans. The sequence continues at coordinate 39,910 of NZ_JAUHTR010000023.1, forward strand.
TCCTCCATACATAAGGAAAGCTTTTTAACTTTACTCAGGAGTGACCATCCTTCGGGCCGACTTCATTTTCCGCGGGATTTACACGTCATCCGTTCCTATGACCGTTGCAGGCTCGTCTTTGGCCCGTCCGAAAGACAAGCCGGCTATCAGCTGGAATTGAATATCCCGGGAAAGCTGGAACTTCCTGTTGGAGTGATTGCCTCTGTGTATAAAGAAGAGTATCCGAATGAGAAAAGGGGAAAAGATGTTTTTGTATGTGATGTAAAAAGTGTAAGTCTGCCAATCATTGCGAGAACGCGCAAACCCGGTGACCGAATGGCCCTGCCGGGGGAGGGTGGGACTCGGAAGGTAAAAGATATTTTTATTGACCAGAAGCTTGAGAGGGAGAAACGCGATGTATGGCCCATCCTGCAAGACGGGGAAGGAAACATTATTTGGATTCCGGGTATAAAGCATGGCGATGTTCCACCATCAGGCGATCCCGAGCAATGGTTAGTCTTACAGTTTCAAAATTTCTGCCAGGACGTCTAGGAGGCCAAAGCAGCATGCATGATGAAATTAAAGAAGTATTAATTTCCGAGGAAGCGCTTCAGGAAAAGATTCAGGATCTCGGAAAGCAGTTATCAGAGGATTACCAGGATCGGTTTCCGCTTGTAGTCGGGGTGTTAAAGGGTGCCCTCCCTTTTATGGCCGATCTGATCAAACGGATGGATATTCATCTTGAGATTGATCTCATGGCGGTATCCAGCTACGGGGCATCCACTGTTTCTTCCGGTGAGGTCAAAATAATTAAGGACCTGGATACATCCCTGGAAGGACGCGATGTCATCATTGTCGAAGATATTATAGACAGCGGCCTTACGCTGAGCTATCTTGTCCAGCTCTTTAAACACCGCAATGCCAATTCAGTTAAGATTGTAACTCTGTTGGATAAACCGACAGGCAGAAAAGTGGATATTAAACCGGATCTTACCGGTTTTATCGTGCCTGATGCCTTTGTAGTAGGTTACGGACTCGACTATATCGAGCGCTACCGCAACCTGCCATATATCGGGGTTTTAAAACCTGAAGTATATGAAAAGTAATTCTGTGTATTATTTAACATGCATTAATAAATGTAATGGATCGTCTCATTGTCGTTGAGGAGGTAAGGAATGAATCGGATCTTCCGGAACACCATATTCTATTTGTTGATCTTTTTAGTTGTAGTTGGTGTCGTCAGCTTTTTTAACGGAACCAACAATGAAGTAAAGAAAATTCGGTATGACCAGTTAACGCAGTACATTCAGGGTGGACGTGTCGACAGTATCGAATACCAGCCTGAAGGCGGCGTTTATGTCGTCAGAGGTAAGCTCGACAATTACAAACAGGGAGAGGTTTTCGAAACCTATACCCCGGATTCTGATGAATCCATGAAACAGCTTGCCGCGCTTTCGAAAGAAGCGAAAGTTGATTTTAAACCAGAAGAACAAACAAGCGGGTGGGTAACGTTCTTCACCTCCATCATCCCGTTTGTCATCATCTTCATCCTGTTTTTCTTCCTGCTCAACCAGGCTCAGGGCGGCGGCAGCCGTGTAATGAACTTCGGTAAAAGCAAAGCGAAACTGTACAATGAAGAAAAGAAAAAAGTAACGTTCAAAGATGTTGCCGGAGCAGATGAGGAGAAACAGGAACTGGTTGAGGTAGTAGAGTTTCTGAAAGATCCGCGCAAGTTCGCCGCTCTGGGCGCACGAATTCCTAAAGGGGTTCTCCTAGTGGGGCCTCCGGGAACAGGTAAAACATTGCTTGCCCGTGCAGTTGCAGGGGAAGCAGGCGTTCCTTTCTTCTCCATTTCAGGTTCTGATTTTGTTGAAATGTTTGTCGGGGTCGGTGCATCCCGTGTGCGTGACTTGTTTGAAAATGCCAAAAAGAATGCTCCTTGTATCATCTTCATCGATGAAATTGATGCAGTAGGACGCCAGCGTGGCGCTGGTCTTGGCGGCGGACACGATGAGCGTGAACAAACGCTTAACCAGTTGCTTGTTGAAATGGATGGCTTCGGTGCCAATGAAGGAATCATCATTATCGCCGCAACCAACCGTCCGGATATCCTGGACCCTGCCCTTCTTCGTCCGGGACGCTTTGACCGTCAGATTACGGTTAACCGCCCAGATGTAAAAGGACGCGAAGAAGTGCTTGCCGTGCATGCACGCAACAAGCCTCTAAGCGAAGAAGTGAACTTGAAAACCATCGCGATGCGCACACCTGGCTTCTCCGGAGCGGATCTCGAGAACTTGCTGAATGAAGCGGCACTCGTCGCAGCAAGGGTGAATAAAAAGAGAATTGATATGGAGGACGTCGATGAGGCGATTGATCGTGTTATCGCAGGTCCTGCAAAGAAAAGCCGTGTTATTTCCCAAAAAGAGAAAAATATTGTGGCCTACCATGAAGCCGGACATACTGTTATAGGCCTTGTGCTTGAAGGCGCAGACACGGTTCATAAAGTAACCGTAGTTCCCCGGGGTCAGGCGGGCGGTTATACCGTTATGCTTCCGAAAGAGGATCGCTACTTTATGACAAAACCAGAGCTGCTTGATAAGATTGTTGGTCTCCTTGGCGGACGTGTAGCAGAGGAAATCACATTTAATGAAGTCAGCACAGGCGCACATAACGACTTCCAGCGTGCGACAGGCATTGCCCGCCGCATGGTAACAGAATTCGGTATGAGTGACCGTTTGGGGCCAATGCAGTTTGGTTCCACCTCGGGCGGACAGGTATTCCTTGGCCGCGATTTCAACAACGAGGCAAACTACAGTGATGCAATCGCTCATGAGATTGATATGGAAATCCAGACTATTATCAAGGATTCTTATAAGCGTTGTAAGGACATTCTTACAGAGCATAACGATAAGCTCGAAATCATTGCCCAAACATTGCTTAACGTAGAAACTCTCGACGAAGAGCAAATCAAGGAGCTTGTGAAAACCGGCAAGCTTCCAGATCGAAAAGTGATCTCTTCTCCGGAAAATGATGTGAAAGTAACCATCCACAAGAAGGACGAAGAAGAAAATAAAGAAGTTTAAAATCACAAAAAGGATGTCTCTCATGCAGAGGCATCCTTTTTGAAAGTTAGCGGGGACTTTTCATGATCTTGTGTTTTGATGTAGGAAATACGAATATCGTGCTCGGCATGTATGAAGGAAACGAATTGAAGCACCATTGGCGCATCAGCACCTCCCGGGGAAAAACAGAGGATGAATATGGAGTTCTGATTCTGAACCTCTTTCGCCATGCTGAACTTGAACGAGAAGCAGTGGAGGGCATTATTATTTCTTCGGTGGTGCCCCATATTATGGCGACGCTGGAGCGGATGTGCATCAAGTTTTTTTATAAAAAGCCGCTGGTTATCGGTCCGGGCATCAAGACAGGTCTGAACATCAAATACGAAAACCCAAGAGAAGTGGGAGCGGACCGGATTGTCAATGCGGTGGCAGCGATCCATGATTACGGATCACCGCTTGTTATCGTGGATTTCGGCACGGCCACCACCTATTGCTACATCAATGAGCGAAAAGAATACATGGGCGGCGCCATTGCCCCGGGAATCAATGTGGCTACAGAAGGCCTTTATAAAAATGCGGCCAAGCTTCCAAGAATTGAATTCGCCAAGCCTGATAATATTATTGGAAAAAATACGGTCAGTGCCATGCAGTCAGGACTTTTGTTTGGATATGTTGGCCAGGTTGAGGGTATTGTTAAAAGAATAAAAGCTCAGGAAAAAAGCAATCCAAAGGTAGTGGCTACCGGAGGAATGGCTGGTCTTATTGCTGAGGAATGCCAGCAAATCGATATTGTGGACCCCTATTTGACGTTAAAAGGACTTCAACTTATCTATACAAAAAACCGCAGAACGTGGTTTTGACACTTCCGGAGCGAAAACATAAGGACAGGTGATAAACATGCAGGATTATTTAATTAAGGCTCTCGCATTTGACGGGCAGATTCGTGCCTATGCAATGAGAGGAACAGACATGGTCGGGGAAGCACAGCGCAGGCATCAAACATGGCCGACCGCGTCAGCGGCACTGGGCCGTACGATGATGGCAAGCACAATGATGGCCTCCATGCTGAAAAGCGACAAACACAAAATTACGGTGAAGATCGAAGCGGGAGGCCCCATCGGAGCGATTATTGTGGATGCCCACCCTAACGGACAGACGAGAGGATATGTTACAAACCCTCAGGTCCATTTTGATTTAAACCAGCATGGCAAACTGGATGTTGCCCGTGCGGTAGGGAAAGATGGCTTTCTTTCCGTCGTTAAGGATTTGGGGCTGCGCGATAACTTTACCGGGCAGGTGCCTTTGGTTTCCGGTGAAATCGGGGATGACTTTACGTACTATTTCGTTGCCTCCGAACAGGTGCCTTCCTCTGTAGGAGTGGGTGTCCTTGTTAACCCGGACAACAGCATTCTCGCAGCCGGCGGATTTGTTATTCAGGTAATGCCGGATGCGTCAGATACAATTATTGATCTCTTGGAAGAGCGGATTGCAGCGATTCCACCGATCTCAAAGCTGGTGGAAAAAGGACTTACTCCGGAAGAAATCCTGTTTGAGCTCCTTGGAGAAGAAAATGTGAAGCTGCTTGATAAGATGCCAGTGTCGTTTCAATGCACCTGTTCGCGTGACCGCATTGCCAATGCGCTCATATCATTAGGTAAAGAGGAAATCCGGGCAATGATTGAAGAAGACGGCCAGGCAGAAGCTCACTGCCAATTTTGCAATGAAACGTATTTGTTCTCTGCTGAAGATCTTGAAGAGCTTTATACCGAAAGCAAATAAATCAAAAATTATAGGTCTAAAGATGGGCAGAAGAATTGACAGACGATTCGTATTATTGGTAGACTTAATCCAATGAAATTACTCGGAATTATTTAGGAGCGTGATTAAGTTGGCAAGAATAGCAAATTCAATTACAGAACTAATCGGAGAAACGCCTGTTGTCAAACTGAACCGTTTGGCAGATGAAGAAGCTGCAGATATTTATCTGAAGCTGGAATTCATGAACCCGGGAAGCAGTGTAAAGGACCGAATTGCTCTCGCCATGATTGAAAAAGCCGAAGAAGAAGGTGCGGTAAAGCCTGGAGATACATTAATTGAACCAACAAGCGGCAATACAGGAATCGGTCTTGCCATGGTAGCGGCAGCCAAAGGATATAAAGCGGTAATTGTTATGCCGGATACGATGAGCATGGAACGCAGAAATCTTCTTCGCGCCTTTGGAGCAGAGCTGGTTCTGACTCCGGGAGCTGAAGGAATGGGAGGAGCCATCCGCAAGGCGGAGGCACTAGCCCAGGAAAACGGATACTTTCTGGCTCAGCAGTTTAAAAACCAGGCGAACCCGGAAATTCACCGCAAAACAACAGGTAAAGAGATTGTTGCTCAATTTCCTGATGGTCTTGACGGATTTATTTCAGGGATCGGAACAGGCGGAACGATTACAGGTGCCGGTGAGGTCTTAAAAGAGACTTTCCCTGACATCAAACTATATGCCGTGGAACCAACCGATTCCCCTGTCCTTTCAGGCGGAAAGCCGGGGCCACATAAAATCCAGGGCATCGGTGCCGGATTTGTACCGGATACGTTAAATACATCCGTGTATGACGAAGTAATTCAGATTACCAATGATGAAGCGTTTGAATATGCACGCCGCGCTGCCCGTGAAGAAGGAATCCTCGGAGGAATTTCCTCGGGAGCAGCGATCGCAGCCGCTCTTAAAGTGGCGAAAAAGCTTGGCAAAGGCAAAAAAGTGCTCGCCATTATTCCGAGTAACGGTGAACGTTATTTGAGCACACCTTTGTACCAATTTGACGAAGAGTAAAGAGTAAATTACCTAAAAGCCGACTGGATGTCGGCTTTTTTCATGAGCAAATTTCTGTCACTCTTCCATAAAATTGCAAGATTTTTATCACCACTTTCATGACTGCATCAGTTACAATAGTATCCATAAGAATGATCAGGAGAGTGAAGGGTTTGCCTAATCAAAGCAAGTCGGATCGGCACGTTATTTTTGATACTTTGGCCATGCCGAAACATGAATGGTTTAAACGATATAAAGCACTTTCGGCTGAGGAACCGCATCACGTGTTTCTCGAAAGCGGCAGAAGCGGCAGATACAGCATTGCCGGCCTGTCGCCAGTGGCTTTTATTACTGGGAAAGACAATAAGGTGAGCATGACCTATAAAGGGAATACCGTCACAAAGAAAGGCAATATGCTCCCTGTCATTAAAGAATGGATGTCCTCGTTCCATACTGATGCTCCAGCCGGTCTTCCTGATTTTAAAGGAGGAGCTATCGGATATTTCAGCTATGACGTCGCGCGTGAAATCGAAAAGCTTCCGGAACAGGCGGAGGACGACCTGAATCTGCCTGATGTTTCGCTTATGGTATTTGAAGATGTGTTTGTTTATGACCATGAAAAAGAACAGCTTTTTATTATGGTTCATTTTAAGGAAAAGGACCGTAGCAGTGCAGAAGGCAAATTGAGAAACTATGTGCAGCTATGGACGGCGCCGCACTCGCCCGAGCAAAAAAAAGCGGTGGAAAAAGTGCATTTTCCGTTTCTGCATGAATCTGTTTCGATGTCAGAGGAACGTTTTGTCGAAGCGGTAAAAGCGGTAAAAGAATACATTGCTGCCGGCGATGTATTTCAGGTCAACCTTTCTGTCCGACAGTCCAAGCCCTTAATGTCACAGCCCTTTGAGATTTATGAAGAACTCCGCCGTTTCAATCCCTCTCCTTATATGGGATATCTTCATACTCCCGACTTTCAGCTGGTGAGCGGTTCACCTGAGTTGCTGGTCAAAAAAAGAGGAGAAGAGATCAGCACTCGTCCGATTGCAGGCACTCGCTCCAGAGGGAAGACGGAAGAAGAGGACCGCCAGCTCGCGATGACCCTGATTGAAAATGAAAAAGAACGTGCGGAACATGTGATGCTTGTTGATCTGGAACGAAATGATCTCGGAAAAGTAAGTACCTATGGCAGTGTTGAAGTGGATGAGTTCATGACGATTGAAAAGTACTCGCATGTCATGCATATTGTTTCTAATGTAAAAGGCAGGCTGCGCGAGGAATGTGACGCGTTTGATTTAATTGAGGCAACCTTTCCCGGAGGAACAATTACCGGTGCTCCGAAAATTAGGACGATGGAAATTATTGAAGAGCTTGAGCCCGTGCGGCGAGGGGTATATACTGGCTCTATCGGATGGATTGGATTTGATGGAGATGCCGAATTGAACATCGCGATCCGGACGATGGTCTGCAAGGACGGTATGGCCCATGTTCAGGCTGGAGCCGGCATTGTCATTGACTCCGATCCAAAAGCGGAATATAAAGAGTCCTTGAAAAAAGCGGCTGCGCTTTGGCGGGCCAAGGAATTAAGCGAAGAAAAAAGTTGCGAATTAGTTTAGCAGAGCTTAGAGGAGGAAGATGAGTAATGATTTTAATGATCGATAACTATGATTCATTTACGTACAACCTGGTGCAATATTTGGGAGAGCTTGGAGAAGAATTGGTCGTCAAGAGAAACGATGAAATTACCCTTGAAGAGATCGAAATGCTAAAACCGGATTATCTGATGATTTCTCCCGGACCTTGCTCACCGAATGAAGCGGGCGTCAGCATGGATGTCATCAAGCGGTTTTCAGGGGAAATTCCTATATTCGGTGTTTGTCTTGGCCATCAGTCCATTGCACAGGTGTTCGGAGGAGATGTAATCCGCTCGGAGCGTCTGATGCACGGCAAAACATCTGCGATTCTTCATGATGGAAATACGATCTTCAGCGGTGTGGAAAACGGGTTTACAGCAACCCGATATCATTCCCTAACCGTAAAAAAAGAGACGCTTCCTGACTGTTTTGATATTTCGGCATGGACGGCGGACGATGAAATCATGGCCATCAGGCATAAGACCCTGCCGGTGGAAGGCGTGCAGTTTCACCCCGAATCCATTATGACTGGAGCGGGCAAGCAGCTGCTCCGTAATTTTATCGATCAATACAAAAATAAAGGGAACAAGGTATGTACCTCTTAATAGATGGAAAACTTGTAAGTAAAAATGAAGCTTCGATCTCTCCATTTGACCACGGCTACATGTATGGGCTTGGAGCTTTTGAAACCGTCCGGGTCTATAACGGCCATCCGTTTCTGTGGGAAGACCACATGGAACGTCTCCGGCAGGCGCTCGTTGAGCTCAACATCAAATATGAGCTGGACAGCGCAGCTGCCTGGATGGAGACCAAGCGGTTAATGCGGCGCAATAAATGGAAGAATGCCTATATACGATTTAATATCTCGGCGGGAACCGGTGAAATTGGTCTTCAAACAGAGCCCTACATGGAGCCGACCATTATCATTTACGGAAAACCGCTTCCTGAACAAGGGCCGTTTCTCGAAAAAGAACTGGTGGTGCTACAGACGAGGAGAAATACACCAGAAGGCAGTGTCCGCTTAAAATCCCATCACTACCTGAACAGCATCCTGGGAAAAAGGGAGCTGAGCAGGCCGGTTGAACAGGAAGGTCTTTTTTTGACAGAGGACGGATTTGCCAGTGAGGGGACAGTCTCCAATGTGTTTTGGGTGAAGGATGGAAAATTGTTTACTCCTTCACTCGGCACAGGCATATTGAACGGTATTACAAGGCAATTTATCCTGGCAGCAGCTGCCAAGCTTGATATGGATGCCGAGGAAGGGTTTTATACACCAAAGGACCTGTTGTCTGCTGATGAAATTTTCCTAACCAACTCCATTCAGGAAATGGTGCCGGTTAAAACGTTTGAAGGGAAAAACTTTCCCGGTGCCGGCGGACAGGTGTTGCATTCACTATTGTTTTTGTACCATTCATGCAGCAAGGATTTATGGAGTATTGATGAATTAGCATAAAGGGGGAGCCTTTAATGGGACAAGCTACCACAACAAAGAGTTTTAACCATCTCATTTCCTGCGGCCCGTATACACTGGATCTGTCGAAAAAGACGCATGTGATGGGGATTTTGAATGTAACTCCTGATTCGTTTTCTGATGGAGGAAAATTCAATTCGATTGAAACGGCCATACAGCACGCCAGGCAAATGGTGGCTGACGGAGCGGATATTATTGATATCGGTGGTGAATCGACCCGCCCTGGCGGTGAAAAGATCGGAGCGGAAGAAGAATTGCACCGTGTCATCCCTGTGATTGAAGCGGTGTCCAAGGAAGTTCCGGTTCCACTATCCATTGACACCTATAAAGCGGAGGTGGCGGAGAAGGCGATCCTTGCAGGAGCCCACATTATTAATGATGTGTGGGGAGCGAAAGCAGATGACAAGATGGCTGGGACTGCGGCCCGCCTGAATGTGCCAATCATCCTTATGCATAACCGTCCCGACCGTGATTATGATGAGCTGATGCCGGACATCATTGCGGACTTGAATAAGAGTATAGCCATCTGTGCGAAAGAAGGCGTCACCTCGGAGAATATCATCCTGGATCCCGGAATCGGATTTGCCAAAACTTATGAGCAAAACCTGGAGACGATGCGCAATCTGAATCAGATTGTGGATATGGGCTATCCGGTTCTTCTCGCCACGTCGAGAAAGACCATGATCGGCAATGCCCTCGATCTTCCTGTCAATGAGCGGATGGAAGGGACGGGCGCCACGGTCTGTCTCGGAATTGAGCGCGGCTGTACCATCGTCCGGGTTCACGATGTAAAAGAAATGAGCCGCATGGCCAGGATGATGGATGCCATGCTTGGAAAAGGAATGAATCCACTTGGATAAAATATATATGAACGGTCTTTCATTTTATGGGTATCATGGCGTTTTTCCTGAAGAAAACAAGCTTGGGCAGCGGTTTAAGGTGGATCTCATCATGGAGATGGATCTTCACCCCGCAGGCGCGACAGATGATCTGCAGCAAACGGTCAACTATGGAGAGGTTTATGCAACGGTAAAGGAGATTGTGGAAGGCGAACCGAAAAAGCTCGTTGAAACGGTGGCTGAAACGATCGCCACCACCCTTCTTTCCAGTTATCCGCTCGTTCAGCAGTGCACCGTAAAAGTAGTCAAACCCGATCCGCCCATTCCCGGCCATTATGATTCGGTTGCCATTGAAATAACAAGGAGCCGGACATGAAGAACATGGTCTATCTTTCACTCGGTTCCAATCTTGGCAACCGGGAGGAATACATCCGGCAGGCGGTACAAGAACTGGAAGCCCATCCGGACATGGAAGTCCGCATGGTTTCGTCCCTGTATGAAACCGACCCTGTGGGCTATACCGACCAGCCTCCTTTCCTGAATGCTGCGGTTCGGGTGCAAACAAGCCTCTCTGCAGAAGAACTGCTGAGCATAACCCAGAAAATTGAAAACAAACTGGAAAGAATCAGGGAAATCAGGTGGGGACCCCGGACAATAGACCTTGACATTTTGTTGTATAATAGTGAACGTATACATTCAGACACATTGCACATTCCGCATCCGCGTATGCTGGAACGTGCTTTTGTACTGATTCCGTTGCTTGAGATTGCTCCAGATCTCACGTTCCCCGGTACTGAAGAAGTACCACTGGGGATTCTCTTCAAACAGCTGCAGAATAAAGAAGGTGTACACAGATGGAAGAAGAAAAGTGGGGCAGAAGAATCCGGGCTTTTCGAAAGTTAAAAGGCTTTACACAGGAAGGTCTTGCGAGGGAATTGGGCATTTCCGTTTCCGTACTTGGAGAAATTGAGCGCGGAAACCGGAAGCCGAAGGAAGAACTGATGTCAAAGATTGCTGCGATCTTTCAGATTCCTATAGATGAACTAACGCAAGAGTATGTCCGAAAGTAAAGAGAGGTGATATAGATGTTAGAAATCGGCGGAATTCAAATGAAAAATCCTGTAGTGCTTGCGCCAATGGCAGGTGTCTGCAATCCAGCTTTCCGTTTAATTGCAAAGGATTTTGGCGCGGGACTTGTTTGCGCAGAGATGGTCAGCGACAAAGGGATTCTGCATGAAAACGAAAGATCGCTGAAGATGCTTTATGTCGATGAGCGGGAAAAACCCCTGAGCCTTCAAATTTTTGGAGGAGAGCGGGAATCGCTTGTTGCTGCTGCAAAGTATGTAGACAAGAACACAAATGCCGATATTATAGATATCAACATGGGCTGCCCTGTCCCTAAGATTACAAAGTGCGATGCAGGAGCAAGATGGCTGCTGGATCCGGATAAAATCTACGAGATGGTGGCTGCCACTGTTGATGCCGTACAAAAACCGGTGACCGTAAAAATGCGCGTCGGCTGGGATGAGGATCACATTTTTGCTGTTCAGAATGCACAGGCAGTGGAGCGTGCCGGCGGTGCCGCAGTAGCGGTTCACGGACGCACCCGTGTTCAGATGTATGAAGGAACAGCAAACTGGGATATCATTAAACAAGTGAAAGACAGTGTTTCCATTCCGGTAATCGGTAACGGAGACATTGCCACTCCGCACGACGCCAAGCATGCGCTTGAAACGTACGGCGTGGACGGGGTCATGATCGGCCGCGGGGCACTAGGTAATCCGTGGATGCTGTACCGGACTGTCAAGTTCCTTGAAACCGGAGAGATTCCCGAAGAACCAACACCACGAGAAAAAATCGACATCTGCATGCTGCACATGGACCGCCTGATCGACCTGAAAGGGGAGAATGTGGCGGTTCGCGAAATGCGCAAGCATGCCGCATGGTATCTTAAAGGACTTCCGCAAACCGGTACTGTCCGCAATGAAGTGAATACTAAAACAACAAGGGATGAAATGAGCAAGCTTCTATTTAACTATGTTGAAGAAGTAGAAGCAAGGCCGGTAAACAAGGTAAGCTGATCATTCACCCCGATAGGAAATAACACCGGCCAGAACTCTTTCTGGCTTTTGTTGCACTTATATTATCTAATCCTGCTTCCTGGTGTTTTCATAAGATATTATTTATTAATGATATGGAGGAAAAGCAAATGACCCAAGAAACGGTTTTGCTTACGAATGAAGGCACCAGGAAACTTAAGCATGAATTAAAAAGCTTGATCGATGAAAAGGAAACATGCACGGTAGAAGAAAAAGGACAATTTTTGGATAAGCGAATCAAGCAGCTCGAACACGTGCTTCTTCATGCCCGAATTCTTTCAAATCAGAAAGAGCCCGGCCATAAAGCTGAAGTCGGTTCTACCATTACATTGCTTGAGCTCGAATTTCAGGACGAAATGACGTATACCATTGTACATCCCTTTGAGGCCGATCCGAGACAATTCAAGATTGCCTCCGATTCCCCGGTAGCCAAGGCTGTTCTTGGCAAACCGCTGAACTCGAAAATATACATCTCCCTTCCCGGGGGACAAATATCATATGAAATCATTAATATACAAAACTGCAAAAGATAGGAGAATTCCATGAGCCAGGACTTAGAATTAAATGATTTGCTGCGGGTCCGCAGAGAAAAAATGAACAACCTCCGCGAAAGCGGTAAAGATCCGTTTGGTACAAAATATGTCCGTACGCACAATGCCAAGGACATTCTTGAGCAGTACCAGGACCTTTCTAAAGAAGAATTGGACGAGAAGAGCATCGAAGTAACGATCGCCGGCCGCATCATGACCAAGCGTGGAAAAGGAAAAGCCGGTTTTGCGCACGTTCAGGACCTTACAGGACAAATTCAAATCTACGTAAGAACCGATGCTGTCGGGGAAGAACAGTATGAACTGTTCAATACCATAGATATCGGAGACATTGTCGGCATTACAGGTACCGTCTTCAAAACTAAAGTAGGCGAGCTTTCCGTCAAAGCGAAGGAATTTCAGCTTCTTACCAAATCGCTCCGTCCGCTTCCTGACAAGTTCCATGGCCTGAAGGATGTTGAGCAGCGTTACCGCCAGCGCTATGTTGACCTGATCATGAACCCGGAAGTGAAAGATACTTTTATTGCCCGCAGTAAAATTATCCGTTCCATGAGACGCTACCTGGATGACCATGGCTATTTAGAAGTGGAAACACCAACCATGCACTCCATCCCGGGCGGAGCATCGGCTCGTCCGTTCATTACGCACCACAACGCGCTTGATATGGAACTCTACATGCGTATTGCTATAGAGCTTCACTTAAAAAGACTCATTGTGGGCGGCCTGGAAAAGGTTTATGAAATTGGCCGTGTATTCCGGAACGAGGGTGTATCTACACGCCATAACCCTGAGTTTACGATGATTGAGCTTTATGAAGCTTATGCTGATTATCATGACATTATGGAGCTTACTGAGAATCTGATCGCACACATTGCCAAGGATGTTCACGGAAGCACAACCGTAAAATACGGCGAGCATGAAGTGGACCTTGAGCCGCGCTGGAAAAGGGTTCATATGGTGGATGCGGTTAAAGAAGCGACAGGTGTCGATTTCTGGCCTCAAATGAGCAGGGAAGAAGCTCTTGCCCTTGCAAAAGAGCACAAAGTTCCGGTAAAGGACAATATGTCCTACGGGCACATTGTCAATGAGTTCTTTGAGCACTTTGTCGAGGAAACGCTGATTCAGCCTACCTTTGTATACGGACATCCGGTAGAAATCTCGCCGCTTGCCAAGAAAAATCCGGAGGACGAGCGGTTCACTGACCGATTTGAACTGTTTATCGTCGGCCGTGAGCATGCCAATGCCTTCTCCGAGCTCAATGATCCAATCGATCAGAGAGAGCGGTTTGAAGCACAGCTTCAAGAGCGTGCAGAAGGAAATGACGAAGCCCACATGATGGATGAGGATTTTGTAGAAGCACTTGAATACGGTATGCCTCCTACTGGAGGGCTTGGAATCGGGATTGACCGCCTGATCATGCTTTTAACCGACTCACCATCCATCCGTGACGTACTGTTATTCCCGCAAATGCGCCACAGCGAAAAGTAATAAGACTACGGGATCAGAACAGCCTGCCACGATGTGCAGGCTGTTTTTTCTCTGGTTTTAAAGAAAATCAAACTTTTTTCAGAAAAGGTATTGCAAGTGATTTAAATAGGTGGTATATTAGTATTCGTCGCTGAGGCACACGACAAAAACGTGCTCAACAAATTGATTTTAAAAAACCTTTTAAAAAAGATTGTTGACAAGCCTTGAACGACATGTTATGATAATAAAGTCGCCAATGAGCGACGGCGAACGACTTGAACAACGAAGTTGTTCG
>NZ_JAUHTR010000024.1 GCF_030418125.1 Fictibacillus fluitans
GTTAAAAGGCCGGGCTTTTGGTTCATTAGTTTTGCATCACGAAATCTTTTTCTGCGGTTTCTTCACCGTCAAAAACGCGCAAGGTTTCATACTTCGTATTGCGCTGGGCCGGAATTTTACCGGCTTCACGGATCAGACGCAGGGTCAGGTTCGTATTTACTTTATGAGTGGTTCCTGCTGCTGAAACCACATTTTCCTCCATCATGGTGCTTCCGAAATCGTTGCAGCCGTAATGAAGGGACTTTTTGCCCACTTCAGGCCCCATTGTTACCCAGGAAGACTGGAAGTTGGAAATGTTATCAAGGAACAGGCGGGAGATTGCCACGTTTTTCAAATACTCTCTTGGTGAAGTTTTTTCCCCTTTTAAGTTGGTATTATCCGGCTGGAACGTCCAGGAGATGAAGGCAAGGAAGCAGTTGGTTTCATCCTGTGCGTCGCGTACCCGCTGCAGATGCATGGCCCGTTCTTCAAAGGTTTCACCAAAGCCAATCACCATCGTAGCAGTGGAATGAAGCCCGACTTTCTTCGCCGTTTTCATGCACTCCATCCAATCTTTCCATGATCCTTTCAACCGGCTGATTTTTTTTCTCGTCCGGTCGTCCAGTATCTCTGCTCCTCCCCCAGGAAGTGAATCAAGTCCTGCTGCTTTCAGCTCGGTCAGCACTTCCTCAAGAGTCAGCCCGGAAACCTCAACCATTTTCCAGATTTCTGCCGGTGAAAAAGAGTGCATTGTAATATCGAAGCGCTTCTTAATATTGCGAAGCAGGTCAGTATAATAAGAGAACGGAAGGTTCGGATTGGTTCCACCCTGCATCAGGATTTCAGTCCCGCCAACATCCAGTGTTTCCTGAATCTTTTGGAAGATCACCTCATCATCCAATACATAGCCTTCTTTGCTTCCGGGCGGGCGGTAAAACGCGCAGAAACGGCAGTATGTATCACAAAAGTTTGTATAGTTGACGTTTCTCCCGATTACAAAGGTTGTAATCGGTTCCGGGTGCCAACGCTTCATAATTACGTCGGCCGCTTCCCCCATCTTTTCCACTTCATCACTTTCATACAGAGCAACCGCATCTTCGACGGTCAAGCGTTTGCCATCCAGTGCTTTTTGCAAAATCGCATCAATGCTCATTTATATTACCTCCAGTTACGGAACATCTTATGTAGCATTCTATAATCCTATCATAGTTTCATGAAATTTGTGAAGCAAACAAACAGGCAGCCTACCTTCACAAAACACGGGCGGCCCAAGAAGTCTGGCAGCCGTAGATTTCCGTTCCAGGTCGCTCGCTTTCCATGGGGCGTGCGGTGAGCCCACAGGAGTCTCGCTCCTTCCACTATAATCAACTTTTCATGGAAGCTTTTTACGATAAAAAAGAGGCCACCTGAAGGTCAATTTTTGACTTTCAGGATAGCCCCGATTTTTTTATGATTATCCTCTTCCTGCCTGGAAGGAAGGATACAGCGTCATGCCGCCGTCAGCTACAAGTGTATGGCCTGTCACATATTTGGATTCTTTTGAAGCGAGCCAGACAGCTACAGAGGCGATTTCTTCAGGTTCACCGATATAACCCATTGGTATCAGTTTTTCCACGTCTGCCTTTTTCCCCGGATCCGCGAATTTTTCAGCATTGATCGGTGTGTTAATGGCACCTGGCCCAATGGCATTTACCCTGATTTTCTTTGGCGCATATTCCATGGCAAGGGTTTGAGTCATTAACTTTACGCCGCCCTTACTTGCTGCATAATGGACAAAATGCGGCCATGGAATGATTTCATGAACACTTGACATGTTAATGATATTGCCCTCAATGTTATGCTTCAGGAAGTAATCAATGGCTTCACGGCAGCCGATAAACTGTCCCGTAAGATTGGTGGAAATGACTTTATTCCAGTCATCAAGTGAAAGTTCATGTGAAGGAACTTCATTTTCAATCCCCGCATTATTGATAAAAACATCCAGTGTGCCGAATGTCTTCACAGTTTCCTGAACCATCCGCTTAACATCTTCCTCTTTTGATACGTCTGCCTGAATCCCAATCGCTTCTCCGCCAAGGTCTCTTAATTCCTGCAGAAGCTCTTCCAATTCATTTCCTTTGTCACTTCGGTAATTGATGACTACTTTCGCTTTTTCTTTAGCAAACCTTTCGGCGCATGCTTTTCCAATGCCAGTAGTTGAACCTGTAATTACAACAACTTTTCCTTCTAAATCTGTAAACATAACTTCATCCGCTCCTTAAGATTTTGTAAATCCGAGCATAACGCCGCCCGCAATAATGAGTAAACAACCCGCAATAACAAATATGACCTGGCGTTTTGACTTCTTTTCCTTCAAGATGAAAATCCCGCCAAGCGTGGATATGATAATCCCCGTCTGGGATAATGAAAAGCTCGTCGCCACACCGATTTTGGGCAAGGAAAGCAGCAGTGTAATGTTTCCTGCGCTCCAAATCAGCCCTGTTACTATGTTTCTTAATGCAAATTTATTAAACGGTTTCCCTGTGAACGTGAGAAGTAAACCACCGACAAACATACCTACTGCCTGGGGGAGAATGGCTTCCCAGCCACCGATTTTAAACCAATTTACAATTACCACATAGCCAACATAGCCCGCTGTTGAAAGCAGGAGAATAAGCAAGCCCTTTTTGGTGCTTCCCCCGCCGTTTTCATTGCTTTTATCTTTAATGGACGTGAAAACAGCCCCCAAGATGATCACAACGATCGCAATGATTCCAATAATAATTTCAGTTTTTGTTTTCCACTCATGAAAAACGAGCACCCCAAACAAGGTGGTTCCAAACAGCTGCATCCCGGTAGAAAGAGGAACAGCCTTGGACACACCAAGATGATCAACACTCGCAAATTGGAACCGCTGGCCCACGACCCACAGGGCACCGGATATTACGCCAATCGTTAAAACAAATGTATTGATATCGGGTGAGACAATAAAAAACGTGATGACGGAAAAAACCAGAGCGCCAAGGGTCATGCCAAGGGTCTGGCTGTAAGAGTCTCCCCCCAGTTTTTGGCTGACCAGCACAATGCTTCCCCAGCACACGGCAGTAACTACTGCTAAAAGTATTCCCATATTCATTTCCTTTCTTTCTGCTGATTCTATAGATGATAGTATTAGCATCTTCCCCCAGAATCATCAGTTCAAACAAAAAACCTTTGCCAATGAATGGCAAAGGTTTTCGTTTCTTTATTGTAACGACCTGAAGTTTTTGTCTCCGCCGATAAAAACCGGAACAGTAAGGTGGCGGATCCGTTCCATAATTCGTTTCCCCTTTGCCTCCTCGAGGCCTCCCTTTTGGGAGTAGGAAAAGTGCTCTTCCAGCAAGGAAAAATCATAATTGGAGGTATATAAGGTCGGCAGCCGTTCCAT
Organism: Fictibacillus fluitans; assembly: GCF_030418125.1. Lineage (GTDB taxonomy): Bacteria > Bacillota > Bacilli > Bacillales > Fictibacillaceae > Fictibacillus_C > Fictibacillus_C fluitans. Next base: position 3,386 of record NZ_JAUHTR010000024.1, read on the forward strand.
CATGCGGTATTGCAGAATGACACCGATAATTTCATCTCTGACCCAATTGGTCATATTCTCCGCTCCGATATCATCCAGCATCAAGACAGGAACAGTTTTCAGCAGCTCCATTTTTTCATTGAATGACCCATCGGAGAGACTGTTTTTCATTTCCCGTAGAAATTCGGGAGTATGGACTAGCAGCGAAGAGATCTGGCGCTCTGCCAGCCTGTTCGCAATCGCTCCGAGAAGATAGGTCTTTCCAACGCCGAATTTCCCGTAAAAATAAAGTCCTTTGCATTCCTCGCCAGCTGCCACCTTTTTTACAAACTCAGCAGCGGATCCAATCGCCTCTTTCCGGTCCTGATCAATACTGTGCAGCCGGTCGAAAGAAGCCTGGAGAATATCCCTTGGAATAAAATAGCTTTTAATTAGAGCGGTCATCGATTTTTGCTTCTCATCCTGCTTTTTCAAGAAGCATTTCTCATAAAAGATTTCTATCTGATCTTTATCCGCAGTGAGCACAGGCTGGTAGCCCTGCATCAAATTCGGGCATCGTTCAAGACCCGGGCAATTGTCGCAGTTATGCCTTTCCTTGGAGTACTCATACAGCTTGGTGAGCCCTTTTTCCAGGTTGACTTCGTTGATGCCAGGGTTCGCTTCCATAAAAGAAGCGACATACGGATCTTGGAGTATCTGCTGCTTAATACGGTCAAGCTGCCTTCTAAGCTGGTCGTACCCTTCCATCTTTTTTACAGCGTCAGTAATGGATTCCAATGTTGATCCCCCCTTTAAATTTCTTTAAGCAAGTTTTCCAGCCATTGCTGATTTTGCTCTTCTTCTTCATTGATGTTTGGACTGGACTTCTCTGCAGGCGCGTTTTCTTCCTTAAGCCAATCCGGCAGTCTTGGCGCCTTTCTTTGCGATGTATTTCGCTGAAAGGATGTATTTTTCCGTTCCTGCCAGTCTTTGTATTTCTTTTGCTCGGAACGGGCGAGTGCCATCGCTTCGGGCACCGTTTTTACTTTTTTTCTCGCCCAGTGGCTGGCGATTTTTTCGACAAATGACCGGGTAAGCTTTAGGTCGTTCGTTTTTAATACATAATCGATCAATACGTTTACGACGCCCGGGGTCAATTTTTGCTCAAGGATCAGGTAGCTGACAATATTCAGGTCGGCTTCGGCCGGCCTTGTTCCTGACTGATGCTCGAGCAGCTGAAAAGGAGACACCTCTTCAAAGTATTTTATCATTTTCTCTTCTTCAGTCACAGGTTCGGCACTCATGGTTTTCAAACCGTGCGGCTGGGTCCGGAGAGCCATTTGCGGAAGCTGGTTATTGTTTTCAATCCGGTACCATTTCTGAACTTCTTTTCGAAGATTTTCTTCGGTCAGCTCTCCATGAATATGGTAGGCGCTCTGAATCTGCCGGCTCATTTCAAGTGGTTCCATTTGATACACATAAGCGAGCTTCACAATTGCTTCCCGGATGGCAGGCGTAATCACCTCTTTGGGCAAAATAAAGCTGGAAATGCTTGAAACGAGCAAGTCAAAATCAAATTCCTCTGCTGAAATGTCCAGCGTCCTGCCCGGCATACGATCCGTCAGCCTTCCGTTGGCGCCTTCCTGAATTTCCGAATACGTTCCGGTGGTCATCTCCGAAGGATGCAGGGAGGCGAAAATATCGCTGAACGATGCGGTAACCTCTTCAAAATCATCCGCTTCCGCTTCTTCCCTCACAAAATGATCCCTCATCTCGCAATACTTGGATTTCCCCAGCCGGTTGTACAAATAAATATTAAGCACTCCATCATTGAAAAAAGCAGCCGGAGAAAGCGGAGTCTGCAATTCATACAGAAAAAGCTTTGATTCATTTTCTTCTTTTTTATAGGTTTTCAATAAACCAATGGCTTCGAGCTTCTTGCGTGCTGCGATAATATCTTTTAATGAAAACTGGGTAACATTCATCAGGCGCTGATGAGTTTGGGGGTTTTCAGCCTCCATCTCTGCATCACACCAGAATGTCATATATAAACTATAGGCAAAAGCCCCTATTAACGGCTGGTACAGCATGGTCAATACTTTGCGGTCTACATCATGAAGATAGCCGCTAAATTGAACCTCATATGTATCCACCGGGACAATTTCTTTCCAGTGTACACTCATGGTTCTCACCTTTCAAAAAAAAATTTCTGTTGTTGCAGAGGATATAGAGCCCTTTCGATAAAAAAAAGCGTAAAACCGGTTCTGTCTTACGCAGGTCAGTGCTCGTCTTTTTTTATCAGATCCTTCAGTTCCTGAATAAATACATTAATGTCCTTGAATTGCCGGTAAACCGAAGCAAATCGGACATACGCTACTTCGTCCGTGTCTGCAAGGTAATCCATGACTTTTTCGCCGACTTCCTGGCTGTTAATCTCAGATGTCCCCTGGTTACGGAGATCTTTTTCTATATTATCCACGATATTTTCAAGAACTTCCAAGGGAACAGGGCGCTTTTCACAGGCCTTAATGAGTCCGCGGAGAATCTTTTCCCGGCTGAATTCTTCCCTTGTACCATCTTTTTTTACAACAATGAGCGGTATTTCTTCAACGGTTTCAAATGTGGTAAATCGATAGTTGCATGATTCGCATTCACGTCGACGGCGAATCGATCTTCCTGAATGAACGGGTCGGGAATCAAGCACTTTTGTACCGTTATATTGACAGGACGGACAACGCAATGCAGATCAACTCCAAAAATTAATGTTCCTCTACTATAATTCTATCTTAGACAAAAGGAGGGCGGGTGACAAGAATTAATTGTTTTCCATTAATGATGTTCCGATATATTCAAGCTTTCCTTTTAGTTCTTCCGTTACATTGGCAATCACTTTTTTACTGTAACCAAAGTCAACAGGAAGGGCAGACTCCGTGGAAACATTGAAATCGATAGCGGTACGGTAGGGCCTGAGACTGGTGGCGGTTACAACAACAAACGCTTTTCGGGGTGAGAGGACTTGAAAGGACAATTCGCCTCTTTCCTTGGACGAGCCGAGCAGCTTGTAATTCTGTTTTTGACGGACTAATTCTTCCACAGCATCCATGACATTATTGCGGTTGGCCTTAAAATAAGGCGTTCTGAGCAAGGGGTCATAATGTTTTTCGGAAGTTTCTGAATTATTTTTCAAAATGTTTTGCAAACGTCGTAGCATGGTCTTCCTCCTCAGGGTTGTTATTTATAGAATAACATGTAAAAAAAGAGGTGCAAATTACACACCTCTTTTTTATTTGACTTTTATTATTGATTAGCGGCAACTTTATTTTTAACTATGACAGGACCCATTCCACGCGGAACCTCTAAATTTTCACGGCTGTTTGCTTCCAATGCCTGTGAAATATAATCAGCAGCCACATTCGGATCAATTCGATCCCCACAAGTGTATACGTCAATGCTTGCATAACCATGCTCTGGAAAACTGTGGATGGTCAGATGAGATTCTGAGATAATGACAACTCCGCTAACTCCGTGCGGTGCAAATTTATGAAAAGCCACCTCACGAACCTCTGCGCCTGCTCTCAAAGCAGCGTCAACAAACGTTTCTTCAATAAATCTCATGTCATTCAGCTTCTCACTGTTACATCCCCATAATTCGGCAATTACGTGTCTTCCCATTGTATCCATAATAGCATAGTCCCCCTTAAAAAATTTTCATGCCTTCAAGCATGCGGTATTGAACATCTACCACGGGGGAAAGTTAGTCCTAAGAGGTCCTAACCCTTTAAGTAGAATCCAACGCCTTGGTTTGCTTTATTTGAAGTTCACGAATCATAGTATACTTGTTTTAATTTTTATTTGCAATAACCTGATTCAATTTTTTCTGTGAATATTATATATGGAAAGTATTCGCACGACTTAGCGAAATATCGTACGGAGACACAAAAAAGAACAGCACCGAATAATTCGGTGCTGTCAGATGCCTTCCTCTGATCAGGAAGGAATTTTAATATTTTCTTTTTGTTTAAGACCTGCGGCAACCAAACCAGCCAGATCGACAACACGGCAGGAATAACCCCATTCATTATCATACCATGCCAGCACTTTCACTTTTCTGTTCTCTATTACCATGGTAGAGAGTCCGTCAATAATGGATGAATTTTCATTTCCGTTGTAATCAATGGAAACCAGTGGCTCATCACTATAGCCAAGGATGCCCTTCAAAGGTCCGTTTGCAGCTGACTTCAGAACCTCATTGATTCTCTCTTCCGTCACATCTGTTTTAAGGTCGGCCACAAAATCCACCAGTGACACATTCGGAGTAGGCACACGCAGCGCCATACCGTTGAGCTTGCCCGTAAGATGAGGCAGCACTTTGGCAATCGCTTTGGCCGCCCCTGTGGATGTAGGGATAATGGACTGCCCGCATGCACGCGCACGGCGAAGGTCTTTATGTGGATTATCTATATTCTTTTGGTCATTTGTATAGGCATGTACCGTTGTCATCATTCCTGATTCAATGCCAAACTGGTCATCCAGCACCTTTACCACCGGTGCAAGGCAATTGGTCGTGCAAGATGCGTTGGAAATAATATGGTGTGTATCCGGGTTGTAATCGCTCTCATTCACGCCCATAACAATGGTTACATCCTCATCTTTTCCCGGGGCGGTAATAATCACTTTCTTTGCGCCCGCCTGCAAATGATAGCCAGCGGTTTCCTGGCATTTAAATTTCCCCGTTGCTTCGATCACAATATCAATACCCAGCCCTTTCCAAGGGAGCTCTCTTGGATCACGTGAATTAAGAAGCAGAATCTTTTGCCCGTCCACCATTAAGTATCCTTCATGGGCAGCGACTTCACCTTTATAAGTTCCATGGATGGAGTCATACTTTATCATATGTGCCAGCGTTTCAGGAGGATAACTGGCATTGATCGCCATTACATCAAATTCATTATTTTTTTCCATCATTTTTCGAAAAACCATTCTTCCGATTCGCCCGAGTCCATTAATCGCTACTTTTGCTTTCATGGTATGCTCCCTCCAAATATGTGTTATACTCTTTTCTCTCTTTTGCTATGATTAGTATAGCATAATTGAACTAAAAAAGAACACTATTTTGTAAAAACGGGCTAAAAAATAACCCTCTGCCTAATCAGAGGGTTAAATCATGTTCCATTCGCGAAGCTGGGTCTCCACTTTGTCTTTTAATTCTTCCAGGGAACCAGTATTCATAATCACTGCATCGGCAAGCTGCACTTTATCCTTTAGCGGCATTTGCGCCGCGATTCTGCTTTTTGCTTCTGCTTCTGTAAAGCCGTCTCTGTCCATTAGCCGTCGTAATTGGATTTCTTCATCTACAAAAACAAGTAGGGTCCGGTCTACCATGTGTGTCAATTCGCTTTCAAATAACAATGGAATATCCAGAACAACATGCGGATGTCCATCCTTTAAATGCGCTGCCGCCTCATTTTTCATCCCCATGCGTACGGCCGGGTGAACAATCCCGTTCAGCACCATTCGCTTTTCCTCGTTTGTAAAAACAATGCTTCCCAGTTTTTTTCTGTCGATGTTCCGGGCTTCATCCAGAATATCTTCTCCAAACTGCTCCACAATTTTTTCATAGGCCGGATGGCCCTGTTCCACAACCTGACGCGCAATAATATCTGCATCAACAACTGGCAGTCCATGGCTCCGCAAAAGATTGGAAACTGTGCTTTTTCCACTGGCAATTCCGCCGGTCAGGCCGATAATCATCCGTTAACATCCCTTCATTACAATTTCAGCAAGCCAATAATAATCAACAGTATTCCCGGAAGAAACGTTAATTTTTTCATCCAGGTCACTCTGGAGACCGCAAACCCAAGTTTAATGCCGGCCAGTACGAAAATGGAACTCATCGCTGCCACCGTGAACGCCGTCATGACAGGCGGCATATCGACCATGGCCGCCCCGATGCCTGCACCAAATGCATCCAGTGAAAGGGCAACACCGAGAAGCACCGCCTCCCAGCCATTGATGGATCCCGATTTATCCAGATCCGCAATCGCCGGCTTTTTTAAGATCTGTATCATAATTCCGAGTGATTTTATTTCTAATTTTACAATAGTCTTCTCTTCGGGTACAGCTTCAGCCTTTTTGTCAGGCTTGGCAACTTGAAACAAAAAATACGAACCGAGGCCCAGCAATATCAAGCCACCTGCCATTTGACCCGCCTGAGGGGACAAAAAGCGTTCCAGGAAATGGCCGAACCCCATGGCCGCAAAAAAAGTAATGGCGGAACAACAGGAAATGATCAGTACTGATTTGACTGGTATTTTAATTTCCTTCATTCCGTAGGTTAAACCCGTACCAAAGCTGTCAAGGCTGACAGCAAACGCCAGCAAGAGCATCGAAAAGGATACCATGACTCTGAAAGCTCCTTTCATACCACGTATTGCAGTATATGAAAGGAGCCTGGCAACTGTTATTTCTGGCACTTGCGGCAAAAATGGGTCCCTCGCCCGGCCACGACCGACCGGTTGATTTCTGAGCCGCACGTTTTGCAGGGCTCACCCTTTTTTCCGTACACAAACAATTCAAGCTGAAAGTTTCCCGCTTTGCCTTCTGAATTGGTATAGGAACGGATCGTGCTGCCGCCTTTTTCAACTGAGTTCTTCAGGATGGATACCATATTTTCGTGAAGCTTCTTTAATCGTGGAAGAGACACTTCATTTGCTTTCTTTTCCGGATGAATACCGGCAGCAAACAAAATCTCATCCACGTAAATATTGCCAAGCCCGGTAATCAGGGACTGGTCCAATAGCACAGCTTTGATACTCCTGCTTGTTTTGGAAAACATTTTTTTCATGACCGAAGAAGTCAGCTCCGCCGAAAAAGGTTCATACCCGAGCTTTGATAACGGCTGCTCTTGTTCCTCTTTTCCTACGGGATAAAGATGCATGGTTCCAAATTTCCTTACATCCCGGTAACGAAGCTGTGTGCCATCCGTAAATGAGAAAAGAACATGGGTATGTTTATCCAGCGGATCATCCAGCTGATTAACCCCATATTTCCCCTCCATCCGCAAATGGGACACCAGAACATCATGATCAAGGAAAATTTTCAGGAATTTCCCTCTGCGCTCCACATTCTGAATCGTCTGTCCCTGCAGCCGGAGCTTGAACTCATCCAGCTCGGGATGTTTTATGATATTGCTCCAAAGTACACTAACCTCTTTAATGGTTTTTCCCCCAACAAGCCGGTTCAGTGTATTCTTTACATTTTCAACCTCTGGAAGTTCTGGCATTTGTTTCACCTCTAACCAAACGGAAAACAGCCCCGCGGCTGTTTTCCGTTTTGCTTTCTTTTATTTTGCGTCGTACCATGTATCTCCGTGATTTAAATCCACTTTTAATGGAACATCAAGGCCCAGTGCCGATTCCATAACTTGTGGAACAAGCTGTGAAAGCTTCTCAATTTCATGTTCAGGTACTTCGAAGATCAATTCATCGTGCACCTGAAGCAGCATCAGGGCTTCGAGCTTTTCTTCTTTTAATACCCGTTCCATTTCCACCATGGCTTTCTTGATAATATCAGCTGCAGTCCCCTGAATCGGTGTATTCATAGCCGTGCGCTCCGCAAAACTTCTGAGATTGAAGTTTCGGCTTGTAATTTCAGGAAGATACCGGCGCCTGTTCATCAGCGTGGATACGTAGCCATCCTGTTTGGCCTGGCGGACAATGGATTCCATATATTCCTTCACACCCGGAAACGTTTTTAAATATTGTTCAATAAATTCTCCGGCTTCTTTTCTCGTGATATTCAAGCTTTGAGACAATCCGTAATCACTGATTCCGTAAACAATTCCGAAGTTTACGGCTTTTGCGTGCCTTCTCATTTGGGAGGTTACATCCTCCATCTCAACATGGAATACATCCATGGCCGTCTTCGTATGAACATCCATTTCCTTTTTAAAGGCTTCCATCAGGTTATCATCCTGAGAGATGTGGGCAAGGACCCGGAGTTCAATCTGAGAATAGTCGGCCGAAAGGATTTTCCACCCTGGTGTGGACGGAACGAAAGCTTGTCTGATCTTCCTTCCTGCTTCAAGCCGGATCGGTATATTCTGCAAATTGGGCTCTGTTGAGCTTAAGCGTCCGGTCTGGGTCAAGGCCTGATTAAACCGGGTATGAATCTTGTCCGTCTGTTGATCCACCACTTTCAGGAGACCTTCAATATAGGTCGAGCTCAGCTTGCCGAGCTGCCGGTAAACAAGGATTTTCCGGATGATTTCATGCTTGCCTTCGAGCTTCTCCAGCACATCCACAGAGGTGCTGTAGCCGGTCTTTGTTTTTTTGATGGGAGGCAGATTAAGTTTTTCAAATAAAATTTCACCAAGCTGCTTTGGAGAATTAATATTAAAAGCCACACCGGCAAGTTCATGAATTTCGGCTTCCAGTGCATTCAGCTGCTCTGTCAGCTCCCGCCCCATGGCCTGCAATCTTCCTACATCCACCTTAACACCTGTCGTTTCCATCTCACCAAGAACGAGCGACAATGGAAGCTCAAGATCAGCGAACAGCTCATATTGTTCATTCTTCTTCAATTCATTCGTGAGCTTTTCCTGCAGTACATAAATACTGTTTGCTTTGCGGACCATATGCTCGGAGAGTACGCTTATTTCGGGTACCTTTCGTTTGGCCCCCTTTCCATATACCGCTTCTTCTCCATCGGTGTCATGGATGCCATAGCGCTTGGCGATCACGGCCACATCATCACCTGAATCTGACGGGTTGAGCAAATAAGACGCGATCATCAGGTCAAACTTTACTCCCTGAAGTGAAATATCGTTCCAGTCCAATGCGACGTATGCTCTTTTCGCATCGAATACATATTTTTCTTTACTTTCATCCTCCGCCCATTTCTTGAATTCGGGAGAAGAAAGCGCAAGGTCTCCCGGAATGTAAAACTTTCCGTTTTCATTCACGATCGCCAGGCCGTTTACCGGCGCCCGGTGATAGGTTTCAGGTGTCGTTTCAACGATCAAGGCCGCCGGAGACGATAGAATTTTATCATTCAGCGCCTTCGCTTCTTCAAATTCGATCGTCTCTTTTTCTTCTTCACTCACCATCTCCTGCCCGGTGTCTCCCCCAATCCGTTCAAGAAGGGAGTTAAATCCGAGGTCCTTGAACAGCGGAAGGAGCTGCTCTGGCTCATACCCTTTGTATACGGAATCCTCCAGAGAAACTTCAATGGGAGCTTCATGCGTGATGGTCGCCAATTCCTTGCTCATCAATGCCTGCTCCTTGTTTTCGCTCAGCTTCTCTTTAAGCTTGGCTCCAGACACCTGGTCAATGGAATCCAGTGTTTGTTCCAGTGAACCGAATTGTTTGATCAGTTTGATGGCTGTTTTCTCCCCGACTCCCGGAACACCCGGAATGTTGTCGGACGGGTCGCCCATGAGGCCTTTCATATCGATAATCTGATGTGGTGTTAGGCCATATCTCTCTTCTACCTGCTTGAGATCGTAAGCTTCAACTTCAGATATGCCTTTTCTCGTTAGCGTAACCTTTACATTTTCTGTTACAAGCTGGAGTAAATCCTTATCTCCTGTATAGACATTCACAACCCAATCACCTTCTGCGGCCTGTTTGGAAAGGGTGCCAATGATATCATCTGCTTCATAGCTTTCAAGCTCGTACCGCTTGATTCCAAAACCGTCCAAAAGCTGCCGGATCAACGGGAATTGCTCAGAAAGCTCGGAAGGCGTCTTTTGACGGCCTCCTTTATACTCTTCAAATGTTTTATGCCTGAACGTAGTTTTGCCTGCGTCAAAAGCCACAAGCACATGACTTGGTTTTTCATCTTCCAAAATGCGAAGAAGCATTGTGGTAAATCCATAAACGGCATTCGTGTAAACGCCTTTGTCGTTATTGAGCAGAGGAAGTGCAAAGAACGCCCGGTAGGCGATACTGTTTCCGTCAATCAATACTAATTTATTTGCCAAAATGATACCCCCTGATCGGTTTTTCTGTTTATATTGTACCATCCGTTTCAATGAAAACAAAATAACGGAGCGACCCGTAAAGCTGCCTGGTGCGCGCAAACAAAAAAAGAGAGAACCCGGAATCGGATTCTCTTAAAGGGGGTACTGAAAAAGGATACTTTCATAGTACATGAGGACTGTTAAGCTGAAACAAACCCAGTGTTAATAGTTTGTAAATTCACTCAACAAATTCTTTTCTAAAAACCAGCGTAAATGTCGAACCTTCACCCGGTTTGCTTTTAACATGAATTCTTCCATGGTGAGCCTCGATCAGATGCTTGACGATGGCAAGGCCAAGGCCTGTTCCCCCTGAATTCCGGCTTCTTGCTTTATCCACCCGGTAGAAACGCTCAAAAATACGGGAGATTTCTTCCTTTTGAATGCCAATTCCCGTATCCGACACACTGAACGTCACTTTTTCACTGCTTTCCTTCAGCCTGATGGTTACCCGGCCGCCTTTTGGCGTATAATTCAGGCTGTTGTTAATCAGGTTGATAAATACTTGTTTTAACCTTGGAGCATCACCTTCGATGGCGGTGTCTCCCTCGACCGAATACTTCAGTGCGATTTCTTTGTCCTTTGCCTTCGTTTCAAGCATGACAATCACTTCTTCAACAATGGATGAAAGATTGACCTTCTGCAGATTTAATGAAAACCCTTGTTCTACCTTGGAAAGATCGAGCAAATCCTGAATCAGATGCTGCAGCCGGTCGCTTTCCTTCCAGATGATCGTTAAAAACTTTTTGCGGATTTCCGGGTTTTCGTCCGCTCCATCCAGCAATGTTTCAGCAAATCCTTTTACCGAGGTAACAGGTGTTTTCAGTTCATGGGAAACGTTGGCGACAAAGTCCTTGCGCATTTGTTCGAGTTTTTTCAATTCGGTAATATCATGGAAAACCAGGACAATGCCCCGGAGTTTTCCAAGACTGTTTAAAACGGGTGCACTGTATACATCAAAGTTCTTTCTTTCAATATGGATCGGCAGGACCACCTGCTTGCGGATATTGGTTTCCATAATAAAAGTATCTTCCACTATCTCCTTAATCTCTTTATAAGGAAAAACCTCATGGAACAAATGCCCGCTCCAGGAATCAGTATACTCTCTGAAAATTTCTTTAAAGGCTTTGTTAACGATATTGATATACCCGTCGGAATCGATCAGAATCAGCCCGCTGCCCATATTTTCAATCAAGGTTTTCAACCGGTCCTGCTGTGATTCGTACGATTTCGTCATTTTTTCAAGGTTTCTTGCCAGCACATTTAAGGAAAAGTTCAGTTCTCCGACATCACCTTTATACTCATAGGTTCGTGCTTTAAAATTTCCCCGCGCCAATTCCTTTGCGGTGCCGGTCGCTTCTTCTACCGGTTTGACAATCCGGTCCAGCACCCGGATTGAAATGAAAAGAACGATGACAAGGCTGAGCAAAAAGCCGAGTGACAGGCTGAGCCATACTGTTCGTTCTGTTTGGTTGGCAGCTTGCTCGGGGATAATCAGCTGAACATAGCCACGGAGTTTGCCGGAGGAGTCTTCTTTTACAGGGAGGGTATAAAGAATACGGTCCATATGTTTAGTGGACACCAGTACATCTTTTTTATATCCATCGAGCCCCTGTAACGGCTGCGGGGGAACAGTTTCTTCACTGTCTGCCTGGGCAAGCACCTTGCCTTCAGGGGATAGATAGACAAGCTTACCTTGCAGAGCCTTTTCCGCCTCATTCAGCTGCTTTTTAAGCAGTTCCTGGTCGCTGCCCCTGGCAGCAACCGCCACCAGTTCAAGTTCATGCTGATAAGACTGCACCCGTTTCTCCTTAATGGTGTAGTGCACCAGCCCTCCCACAATTAAAGCAAGCAAAATAAAAATAAGCATAATGCCAACCAGGAAAAAAGAGAGCACCCGGTTTTTAAAATCTGGCATTACTGAGGAACCTCTAATTTATAGCCCATTCCCCGTATGGTTTTAATATATATGGGCTTGCGGGTATTTTCTTCGATTTTTTCCCTGAGGTGGCTGATATGGACATCAACAATCCGTGTATCCCCGACAAAATCGTAATTCCATACAGCTGACAGAAGCTGTTCACGGGTTAATACTCTGTTTTTATTCTTTGACAGATATACGAGAAGTTCAAATTCTTTTGGTGTTAATTCCAGTGCCGTTCCTTTATAAAAGGCCTCATAATTTTCCGGATATACCTCAACTTCACCGATCGTCAGCTTTTCTGTTTCTTCCACAGGAGCAGCTTCTTCAATGGCCATTTGCTTTGTCCGTCTTAAAATGGCCTTTACACGAGCCACCACTTCTCTCGGGCTAAATGGCTTTGTCATATAGTCGTCAGCCCCCAGCTCAAGCCCCAGGACTTTATCAAATTCATCATCTTTTGCAGTAAGCATGAGAATGGGAATAAAAATCTGCTTCTGCCGAAGGTTTTTGCAAACCTCCAGGCCATCCATCTCAGGAAGCATAAGATCGAGAACCATTAAGTCCGGTTTTTCCATCTCCGCCAATTCAAGACCTTTACGTCCGTCCATAGCAGTGATTACTTCAAAACCAGCTTGTTCTAAATTAAATTGCAATAATGTTGAGATCGATAATTCGTCCTCGACTACCATAATCTTCTGGCTCATCTTTTCCCACCCTTTTATAATTACGTTTCACATGATTCATTACAATCATACTATTTTTTTCTTCATTTCACAAAAGGGTCAGAATAAAGATTTCGTAAAGTTTGTAAAATTTTTATATAGAAACATTCTTTATTATTAAGGTGCTTTTTAAACAAATGAAAAAAGACCGACTATGCAGCCGGTCTTTAAATCTTCTCAGAAGTTTTCCAAGGTATGGGAAGTAATTGATTTAGGGGCATATGGAGGACAGACTTCAAGTTCTCCTTCGAGCACCTTTTCGTTATTTTCATTTTTCCCTTCAACTGACATTGAAATGGAATGGGCTGCCGCGTCGATGCCGGTCACCTGGAAAAGAAAATGGACTTTGCCATAATGGTGAACCGGTTTAATGAAAGACAGGGATTGCTTTTTAATGCTGCTTCCTGGTCCCGGCAAATACTTTGATATGGCCGAGGTTACCATTCCCGTCAGCATGATTTGTGGGACAATCGGCTTTTTGAAAGGCGTCATGGATGCATAGTCATGCTGGATGAATAAAGGATTATTATCGTTGGTGAGCCCAAGATATAACAGGAGATCTTTATCTTCTATCGCTTCAGACAGCTCAAGCTTCTCACCTGTTTTGATTTCTTCTAATTTCCTGCCCAATTTTCGCTTTTTTCCAAGCAGCATATAGAACACCCCTTCCCCGAATTAAAAAGTAAACGCTTACATTTTATTGCCGGAAAAAGATCCGGGTAAGTCCCGGATCTTCTATTGTTAGGCAAGCACGTTCATAACTGATTTTACAGACTCAGCGGAGCGGTCAAGAGCTGCTTTTTCATCAGCCGTAAGTTCCAGCTCAATAATTTCTTCCAGACCGTTTCCACCAATAATAGTCGGAACGCCAAGGCAGATTCCCTGATAACCGTACTCACCTTCAAGGTAAGCAACGGTTGGCAGGACGCGCCTTTGATCTTTAAGAACCGCTTCCACCATTTCAACCAAAGATGCAGCCGGCGCATAGTAGGCACTGCCGTTTCCGAGCAGGTTAACAATTTCGCCCCCGCCTTTCCGTGTCCGTTCCACAATGGCATCCAGCCGTTCCTGAGGAATCAATTTTTCAAGCGGTATGCCGCCTGCATATGAATAACGAACGAGCGGAACCATGTCATCTCCATGTCCGCCAAGAACAAACCCGGTAATGTCTTTAACAGACAAGTTAAGCTCTTGTGAGATAAAAGTACGGAAGCGGGCGCTGTCAAGAATACCCGATTGGCCGATCACGCGGCTTTTTGGAAAGCCGGATTCTTTCAATACAGTATACGTCATGGCATCAACCGGATTGGTTAAAACAATAATGACGGCATTAGGTGACTGTTTCACAATCTCTTGTGTCACACTCTTCATAACATTGGCATTCGTGTTAACAAGATCATCCCTGCTCATCCCGGGTTTGCGTGCAATTCCCGCTGTGATGACAACCACATCGGAATCTTTTGTATCCTCATAGTTGGATGTACCGGTGATGTTGGCATCAAACCCCTGCACCGGACTTGCTTCAAGCATATCCAGCGCTTTGCCTTTCGTAGGGTTTTCAGCCTGCGGAATGTCAACAAGAACGACATCGCCAAGTTCCTTTTGTGCTGCGATAAATGCAGTAGTTGCTCCAGTAAATCCTCCACCGATGACTGAAATCTTTTTGCGCGTATTCACTGCCATTCTATTATCCCTCCAAGGTATTCAGGTTTTCTGATCTGCAGCTCGTTAAATTTTATAAAAGGCCCCGAAACCGGGACCTTTTGATACTATTGCATTTTGCTGATCAATGCATCAGCAAACTCGGAACATTTTACTTCTGTAGCACCGTCCATCAGACGGGCGAAGTCATATGTTACCACTTTTTCAGCAATAGATTTTTCCATAGCGCTTGTGATCAGCTGTGCAGCCTCTGACCATCCAAGGTGTTCAAGCATAAGTACACCAGAAAGGATAACAGAAGATGGGTTAACTTTATCCAAACCAGCATATTTAGGAGCTGTACCGTGAGTCGCTTCGAAGATCGCATGTCCAGTCTCATAGTTGATGTTCGCTCCAGGAGCAATTCCGATTCCGCCTACTTGTGCAGCAAGTGCGTCGGAAATGTAGTCACCGTTAAGGTTCATGGTTGCTACAACATCAAATTCTGCCGGACGAGTAAGGATTTGCTGAAGGAAGATATCAGCGATTGAGTCTTTAACGATGATCTTTCCAGCAGCTTCTGCATCAGCTTGTGCTTTGTTGGCAGCATCTTTTCCTTGCTCTTCAACGATGCGGTCGTATTGAGCCCAAGTGAATACTTTATCGCCGAATTCTTGTTCAGCAATCTCATAACCCCAGTTTTTGAAAGCACCTTCTGTGAATTTCATGATGTTTCCTTTGTGGACAAGCGTTACGCTCTTGCGCCCTTCGTTGATGGCATATTGAAGTGCAGCACGTACAAGACGCTTTGTTCCTTCAGAAGAAACTGGTTTGATACCGATTCCTGAAGTTTCAGGGAAACGGATTTTATTTACACCCATTTCGTTTTGAAGGAAAGAAATCACTTTCTTCACTTCTTCAGATCCGCTTGCATACTCGATACCAGCATAGATATCTTCAGTATTTTCACGGAAGATAACCATGTCAGTGTCTTCCGGACGTTTAACAGGTGAAGGAACACCCTGGAAGTAACGAACCGGACGCAGGCATGTAAACAGGTCAAGCTCCTGGCGAAGTGCCACGTTCAATGAACGGATTCCGCCGCCTACTGGTGTAGTTAAAGGTCCTTTAATAGCGATTATGTAATCGCGGATCACATCAAGTGTTTCAGCAGGAAGCCATTCTCCTGTTTCGTTGAAAGCTTTTTCTCCGGCAAGAACTTCTTTCCAGACAATTTTCTTTTCTCCGTTATAAGCTTTATCAACTGCAGCTTCCAATACACGAGATGCTGCCGCCCAAATGTCAGGGCCTGTCCCGTCTCCCTCAATAAAAGGAATAATTGCATGGTTTGGTACGTTTAGTACCCCGTTATCTACTGTAATACGCTCTCCGTTTGACATGTTGATTGTCCTCCTATCGGTAATCTATCCAAAACTCTTACTTTTCTATCCTACTAAAATACCGTTCAAATGAGAAGAGGAAGCCCTCTTCTCATGATCTTTTTTTAACGCTCGGCAAGCGGCGTGTACTTCTGCATGGATGGTCCGGTGTAATCTGCACGCGGACGGATCAGGCGGTTATTTTCGTATTGTTCAAGAATGTGCGCGATCCAGCCTGATACACGGCTTACTGCAAAAATCGGTGTGAAAATATCATGCGGAATTCCAAGGCTGTGATAAACACTTGCAGAATAGAAGTCAACATTCGGAAGAAGGCCTTTTTCTTCTTTCAGCAATCCTTCAATCTTCACAGACATGTTGTACCATTTTTCCTCACCTGTTGTTGTCGTAAGCTGCTTGCTCATTTCGCGAAGATGCTTGGCGCGAGGGTCCCCGCTCTTGTATACACGGTGTCCAAAGCCCATGATCTTCTGTTTATTGTCGATAGCGTTTCTTAAATAGCTTTCAACATTTTCTTCTTCTTTAATTTCGCTGAGCATTTTCATAACCTGCTCGTTAGCGCCTCCATGAAGCGGTCCCTTAAGTGCGCTGATTGCAGCTGTAACTCCGGAATACATATCAGAAAGCGTTGCAACAGCAACACGTGCAGTAAACGTGGACGCGTTCAATTCATGGTCGGCATGAAGTACCAGCGCTTTATTAAACGCTTCTACAGCTACCTCATCCGGCTCATCGCCTGTCAGCATGTACAGGAAGTTGGCAGCGAAGCCAAGATCTTTGCGCGGAGCAACAGGCTCTTTGCCTTCCCTGATTCTTGCAAACGCTGTAACCACTGTAGAAATCTGCGCTTGAAGTTTTACCGCTTTTCTGTAATTTCCTTCTGTTGACATATCTTCCGCTTCGTCATCATACATGCCAAGCATGGAAACAGCTGTACGAAGAATCGCCATCGGATGTACCCCTTGCAGCGGAAGCGATTTCAATTGGCTGATTAAATTTTCAGAAACAGTCGCTTGTTCAGCAAGCTCTGCTTTAAACTGTTCCAGTTCTCTTTCGTTGGGAAGCTTTCCATTCCATAATAAATACACCACTTCCTCAAATGTTGCATGATCTGCGAGATCATCGATGCTGTACCCTCTGTATGTCAGTACATCATCAATGATTGAGCTGACAGATGAGGTGGTAGCTACTACACCTTCTAATCCTCTTGTTGTTGTCATGGTTATCTCTCCCTTTCTAGAATCTCTTTCTCCTTTAATAGAAAAGCACAAAACCAAAAAACTCTTATAAAGTAAGAGCTTACATTTCCGGCCTATTAAGAAATGTAGACTATTTAAAGGAATTGGTACATATAAGTCAATTATAAACAATAATCCGTACTTTGTGAATGGTTAAGCCCTTTTTCCTTCCTTATGCAGTAAAATATTCGACAATCTTCATGGCTAAATAAGCTATTCCTGCCCCGATAAGCGGGCCTACGGCTACGCCGTTCAGGAAAGCTACAGCGAGAATGGTGCCGAAAACCAGAGCTGCGGTAATATGCGGATCTTCCTGGAGAAGAATGATCCCCTTGGAAGCAATGAGTGCAACAAATATTCCGGAGAGCAAGGCAATCCACGCAAAGGAAGACTTCAAAGCTTCCTGCAGCTGTTTGAATCCGATATCGCCGGTCGCAATGGGAACAAGAACCGCAATGGTTATGATTGTGACTCCCCAGTTTATGCCTTTTTGCTGAATCAATGGGAACAATTTGTCTCCGATCCCGGTGAATTTCAGGACAAGCAATGCAGCCAGCGCTACAATCAGCGACTGGTTCTTCGCGATTACTCCTATGATAAGCAAAATAATCAAAAATATAGTGGACTGCATAATATTACCTTCTTTCTTAGTAAGCAATTAACAGGAAGTGGTGGTCACTGGTGAACCATGAATACCTGAACCGTATATTTCGATTCTTTCTCATAGTATGTTTATTTGCGCTCGTCTTAACAGGCTGTTTTTTCCTGTCCAAGGTGACCTACCCTTTTATCCTGGGAGGCATTATCGCCATGGCGATCAACCCCTTTGTTAACTTTTTGGAGGAAAAGGGGAAAATGCCGAGATCTTTGGCCGTCTTTGTCGCCTTGCTGCTGATGATTGGCGCAGCAGCCGGCATCGTCCTGCTGCTTGTGCGTGAGATTTTCACAGGGGTGGCATATCTGGCACATGTACTTCCCGATTACAGCAAAGAACTGGTGCAGTATATGGAAATTTATTTTAAAACAAAAATCCTGCCCTTTTACAATGATATCAACGCTATGTTCAACAACCTTGAAGATGATCACCAGCAAACAATCATGAAGAATATTGACGCCATTGGAACCCACATTACGACAACAGTTTCCAAGCTTGCGCAGGAAGTCGTGGATATTGTTTCCTCACTGCTCGTCAGTCTTCCCACATTTGTAACTGTTTTTGTCTTTTCCATTCTGGCAGCCTTTTTCATATGTAAGGACTGGTACCGCTTTTCCCATTATTTGCGTAAGATTTCTTCGGACAAGTGGATGACAAGCGCACGAACCGTCTATCTTGAGCTTAGAAAAGCATTATTCGGGTTTGCCAAAGCACAGTTCACACTCATTTCCATGACAGCCTGCATCGTTCTAATCGGTCTTCTTTTGCTCAAGATAGAATATGCGATCACGATTTCTCTTCTGATCGGAGCAGTCGACCTGCTTCCCTACCTCGGAACAGGTGCCGTTTTTATGCCATGGATTGCCTATACTTTTGTATCAGGGGACTATCCGTTGACTGTGGGACTTTCTATTCTTTACGGAGTAGTGATTATTCAGCGCCAGCTGGCAGAGCCCAAAATCCTTTCCTCCACTATTGGACTCGATCCCCTGGCCACCCTGATTGCCCTCTTTGCCGGGTATCAGTGGTTCGGCTTTCTTGGGCTTTTAATTGGACCGGCCTTTCTTGTCCTCATCCGCGCCCTTCATCAAGCCCAGTTTTTCCACGAAATCTATGCATTTATTAAAGGGAAAAGCTGACACGCCCGATAAAAGACGATAAGCATTGGAGGACTTTTCCATAAAACGCTTTTTGTTTTCTGGAAAAGTGGGAAATGATCGAGTCTTTGGGCGTGGAAGCTGGATCAGGAAAAGCTGACACGCCCGTTAAGAGACGAAAAGCCCGCGAAGCCAGTTGACCATAATCAGGTTTTCGCGGGTAATAGGGCCGTAATGGCGGGTAAATTTAAATTTCGGCGGGTATTGCCTTGATTTCCGCGGGAAAGCATCATGTTATCGCGGATATTACACAGTTTCTGCCATCCACTATCAGCATTTTCCCATTAAAAAAGAAGAGAGCGTCCAAAATGGATGCTCTTTTACCTTTTCCAATAAAAATTATATTGCCCGGATTTGATTTTCCGCTGAAAATAGCGTAAAAGCCAGGCTTTTGCCACCGCCCGGGTCGGTGGGATCAGCAGAAGCACCCCGAGGATGTCTGAAATGAACCCTGGCGTGAACAAAAGTATGCCGCCTGCCAGAATACAGATACCGTCAATGAGGACAAAGCCTGGAACCTGCCCGTTCTGCAGCTGGGTTTGTGCAAGCCGTAATGCATGCAGTCCCTCTTTTTTGGCCAGCCACGCACCCAGCAGGCTTGTCAGTACAATGAGTACGAACGTTGGCAGCGGCCCGATCAGATGGCCCACCCATACCAAAATGGCAATTTCGGCAGCGGGAACGATCAGCAGCAGTAAAAATAAAATCCTGAACATAAAGGTACTCCTTTACCATCACACATTTTATTTATAAAAAAAGAGAAGGACGAATCCCTCTCTTATTTGTAACTCTTATAGTACGTTTTTACGTCCGTCATAAATGTCGCCTTTGGAAGCGTCCACTGTAATTTCCTGCCCGTCCTTCAATAGCTCTGTAGCGTTCTGGAGGCCAACGATAACAGGAATTCCAAGGCTGATACCCACTACTGCAGCGTGGCTCGTTAATCCGCCTTCTTCAGTAATAATGGCTGCTGCTTTTTCAATGGCCGGCATCATTTCCCGATCCGTTCCAATCGTTACAAGGATATCGCCCTCTTGAACTTTGGAAGCATCCGAAGTACTTTTCGCCACGGCAACTTTCCCTGTAGCAGAATTTTGCCCAATGCCCTGACCTTTCGCAAGCACATCACCGATCACATGAACCTTAAGAAGATTCGTTGATCCGGTTTTGCCGACTGGAACACCAGCTGTGATTACAACGATGCTGCCATGGGTAACAAGGTTGCTTTCGATGGAAGAGTCAATAGCAATCTGGAACATTTCGTCTGTTGTTTCTGCCTTTTTGCCTTTTACCGGATAAACTCCCCAGACAAGAGCAAGCTTTCTCATTACGTCATCATGGCTCGTTACTGCAACAAGAGGAGCCTTTGGACGATATTTAGAAATCATTCTGGCCGTATGTCCGCGCTCGGTTGCTGTAATAATGGCATCCGCTTCAAGATTAAGAGCGGTAAAGGATACAGATTGAGAAATCGCATCGGTAATTGTTGTTTTGCTTTCTTTGCTTCGCTGTGACAGGATATTGCGGTATTCCAGAGCCGATTCGGCACGGTTCGCAATCTTGTGCATGGTTTGTACCGCTTCAACCGGATAAGTTCCGGCTGCTGTTTCCCCGGAAAGCATAATAGCATCTGTTCCATCAAAAATCGCGTTGGCCACGTCACTCGCTTCCGCACGTGTTGGACGAGGATTACGCTGCATGGAATCGAGCATCTGTGTTGCCGTGATGACTGGCTTTCCAAGCTCGTTGCATTTTTTTATGAGCATTTTTTGCACTAATGGAACTTCCTCAGCAGGGATTTCCACACCAAGGTCACCGCGGGCAACCATCAAACCGTCAGATACAGCAAGGATTTCGTCGATGTTTTCGACACCTTCCTGGTTCTCGATTTTTGGAATGATTTGAATGCTTTGGGCATTATGCTTTTCAAGAATTTCTCGGATCTCAAGCACATCTGTCGCACGGCGCACAAAGGAGGCAGCGATAAAGTCAATTCCCTGTTCAATGCCGAACTCGATATCTTTTGCATCTTTATCCGTAATTCCTGGCAGCTTCACGCTGACATTTGGGACGTTAACGCCTTTTTTATTTTTTAGCGTTCCGCTGTTAAGTATTTTTGTCGTGATTTCTTTGGAGCCTACTTTTGTAACTTCCAGCTCAATCAAGCCATCATCCAAAAGAATTTTGGAACCTACATGAACATCGTCCACAAGGCCCGGATATGAGACTGAGATCTTTTTATTCGTACCCATAACTTCTTCCATGGATATGACAAGCTCTTCTCCTGACTGAAGCTCAGCCACTCCGCCTTCCAATGTCTGTGTACGAATCTCAGGCCCTTTTGTATCTAAAAGAATGGCAACTGTTTTTCCCAGCTTGCCAGCTGCTTCTCTAATATTAATAATACGTGCTCCGTGCTCTTCAAAATCTCCGTGAGAGAAATTAAGTCGAGCCACGTTCATACCTGCATCGATGAGTTGAGTCAATTTCTCAACGCTCTCGCTTGCAGGCCCGATTGTACAGACTATTTTTGTTTTACGCATGGTCTTCCTCCTGTGTTTTGCACTCATTCATGCAATGTGAAATTAGATTGATAGTTCCTGAGACAGACGGTACATTCCTTGGTCCAGCTGATGTTTGCTCGCAAGCACTTCCGAGATGTCATGGTCCACCAGGGCGTTTTTCTGCACACCAACGGTACGCCCGGCTTTGCCTTCAAGCAGGAGCTCTACAGCTCTGGCACCAAGACGGCTTGCAAGTACACGGTCAAATGCGGTTGGTGACCCGCCGCGCTGGATATGTCCCAGCACTGTAACCCGTGTTTCCAAGTTAGTTTTTTCTTCGATCTGTTTACCGATTTCCACACCGCTGCAGACACCTTCAGCCACGATGATGATACTGTGTTTCTTACCGCGGTCAATGCCCAGCTGCAGACGGTTGATAATGTGTTCAAGATCATGCTTTTCTTCAGGTATAAGAATGGATTCTGCACCGTCAGCAAGACCCGCCCATAAAGCCAGATCCCCTGCATCACGACCCATAACTTCAATGACATAGGTTCTGTCATGGGAAGTTGCAGTATCTCGAATTTTATCGATCGCTTCAATTATAGTATTTAATGCTGTGTCAAATCCAATTGTAAAATCGGTTCCCGGGATATCATTGTCAATGGTTCCAGGCAAACCAATCGTCGGAAATCCTGCTTCGGAGAGTTTTTTTGCTCCCTGAAAAGAACCGTCTCCGCCAATGACAACCAGACCTTCGATACCAAATTTCTTCAGCTGCTCAATGCCTTTCGCCTGTCCATCAGAGGTTTTGAATTCTTCACATCGTGCTGTGCGAAGCATGGTGCCGCCTCTGTGAATAATATCTCCGACAGAGCCCACTTCCAATTTAGTAATATTACCCGCGATTAATCCAGCATAACCATTATAGATGCCATAAACCTCAAGTTCATGAAAAATCCCCTTACGAACTACAGCACGAATGGCAGCGTTCATACCCGGTGAATCTCCTCCACTTGTAAGAACCCCAATTCGCTTCATTTAGTTTCCACCTCTCATGTATTCTCATCTTATTAAAATATCATGTTCAAAACTTCAACACAATAGACAACAAACGACAAAAAATGTGCTTTCTCTTCATTGAGAAAGCACATTCCTTATTTTACAGCAATGGAATCGTTTACAAACGTAAATTTTCCCATATTTTTATACTTTTCATAGCGCTGTTCCACCAGCTCTTCTTCTGACAAATTCATCAGCTCTTCAAGTGATGACTGGATAACTGCTTCGATGCGCTTCGCCTGTTCTGCCGGATCATGATGTGCTCCGCCTTTAACTTCGGGGATCATTTCATCGATGATTCCAAGTTCCTTCAGATCAGGAGCTGTGATTTTCATCGACTCTGCAGCAAGCTTGGCTTTCGTGGAATCCTTCCAGAGGATAGAAGCCGCGCCTTCAGGAGAAATAACTGAGTACCATGAGTTTTCAAGCATATGAACATGGTTGCCCACTCCGATGCCAAGGGCTCCGCCGCTTGCCCCTTCACCGATGACGATACAAATAATGGGTACATGAAGACCCGCCATTTCTACCAGGTTTCTGGCAATGGCTTCACTCTGTCCTCTTTCTTCCGCTGACTTCCCGGGAAATGCTCCTTTTGTATCCATCAGGCAAATAACCGGGCGGGAAAACTTCTCAGCCTGTTTCATTAAACGAAGAGCTTTGCGGTATCCTTCCGGATGGGGCATGCCGAAGTTGCGTCTGATGTTTTCTTTTGTGTCACGGCCGCGCTGCTGCCCAATCACAGTAACGGGCTGGCCATGAAACATGCCGATTCCCCCGACAATCGCCTCATCTTCTCCGTAAAGGCGGTCGCCATGCAATTCAATGAAATCTTTGAAAAGATAAGAGATGTAATCAAGTGTTGTCGGGCGCTCAGGATGGCGGGCAACTAGAACACGGTCCCATGCGCTCATGTTTTCATACGTATCTTCTTGAAGAGCGCTCAGCCTTTCTTCAAGTGAAGTGATTTCATCGGTTAGATCGATTCCCTTTTCCTCCATGAACGATTTAAGCTCTGCAATCTTCTTTTTCAGTTCAGTAATGGGACGTTCAAATTCCAATTCTCCAACCATGTCTATTCCCCCCTTCCTGAGTGGATTTTCAATACATTTGTCAGTGTTTCTTTCATTTCATGTCTTGGAATGACCTTATCAAGCTGGCCATGCTTCAGCAAAAATTCTGCCGTCTGGAAGTCTTCCGGCAGGTCCTCGCGGATGGTCTGCTCAATGACCCTGCGGCCGGCAAACCCAATCAAAGCTTTAGGCTCTGCAAAATTATAATCTCCAACAGAAGCGAAACTTGCAGATACCCCGCCCGTTGTCGGATGGGTCATGACAGAAATAAACAGCAGCCCGCGGTCGCTGTGCCGTTTAAGCGCCACACTGGTTTTTGCCATCTGCATCAGGCTTAAAATCCCTTCCTGCATCCTGGCACCGCCGGAAGCGGTGAAGATGATAAACGGAAGCTCTTTCTCTACGGCCTGCTCAATGGCTCTCGTAATCTTTTCCCCAACGACAGAGCCCATGCTGCCCATTCTGAAACGCGAATCCATGACGGCAATGACAACCGGGTGTTCATTAATGGTCGCATCCCCGGTCACAACCGCTTCATTAATTTTTGTTTTCTTTCTGTCACTATCCAACTTTTCCAGGTATCCTGGAAATTCCAGCGGATTCTCCGAAATCATATTACGGTCGTACTCTGTAAAACTGCCTTCATCTACGAGGCTTCCAAGTCGTTCAAAGGAAGACATCGGATAATGATATTGGCAGGATTGGCATACAAGCAAATTTTTCTTTAACTCTTTTGTATACATGATGTGCTTACACTCAGGACACTTGGTCATTAGTCCCTCGGGCACATCCTGTTTCATTTTTTCGGTAGGAATCGTGGCATATTTCTTCTTCTTGGCGAAAAAATCCTTTAACAAAGTAACACCACCCATACTGTGTAAACTTAATCTCACATATTCTGTGACATTAGCTGAATTACATTCTTGCTGTCCCCGTTCTTTAAGTGCTCCACTATTTGCGAGCATTCCCCTGAATGAAGAAGAAATGAATGTTGATGAACTGACAGTCCGTAGTCTGATAACTCTACCCACAGCCTGTACAGTAAATGATTATTGCATAATTTAATAACAGCTTCCTGGAACCTGTGAATCTGCTGCTGCAAATCCCTCTCCTGTTCCGATTGTTCAATCTCCCGGATCATGCCATTAAGGAACTCAATATCCTCTGGACGAACTCTCTGTACAGCTAATTCTATACAATCTCTGATAATAATAGACTTTGTTTCCAGAAGATCCTGTCTGGCCGTTTGGTCGTGCAAAATAAAAGAAGCAAGAACTTCCACAAGCCGGTGGCCCGTCGCGGGCTTAATAAACGTCCCCTCGCCTCTGCGGGTTTCAATAAGCCCCAGAAGCTCGAGCGAACGCAGCGCCTCTCTTACAGATGAGCGCCCAACATGCAGGCGGTCTGTAAGCTCTCGCTCCGACGGAAGTTTATCACCGGCTTGCAGATCGTCTTCTTCAATAATGGTTTTAATCTTTTTTATGATCTCAACATAGACCTTTTCAGATGTGCCTGACAACTGTTCAGCCTCCCTTGAGAATCACTTATTCCTTACCAATCAATGAAAGCTGCTTGGTTTTTTCAGCAATTTTTTCGGGATCTGCTTTGATTCTGGCCACACCGGTTTCCATGGCCGCTTTTGCCACTGCTGCGGCAACCGCTGGTGCGACGCGTGGATCGAATGGTGCCGGGATGACATAATCAGGATTTAGTTCTGATTCTGCCACGAGATTTGCAATCGCATGAACCGCAGCGATCTTCATTTCTTCGTTGATATGGGTTGCCCGGACGTCAAGAGCTCCCCGGAATATTCCTGGAAAAGCCAGAACATTATTTACCTGGTTTGGAAAGTCGGAACGGCCTGTCCCGATAACCATTGCCCCTGCTTCTCTCGCCTTTTGAGGCATAATTTCAGGCGTAGGATTTGCCATGGCGAAAATGATCGGGTTTTCATTCATGGATTGAACCATTTCCTCGGTTAAGGCCCCTTCAACTGACACGCCGATGAACAAATCGGTGCCGGCGATGACTTCCTTCAGGGTTCC
Source organism: Fictibacillus fluitans (assembly GCF_030418125.1). Classification (GTDB taxonomy): domain Bacteria; phylum Bacillota; class Bacilli; order Bacillales; family Fictibacillaceae; genus Fictibacillus_C; species Fictibacillus_C fluitans. The sequence continues at coordinate 28,783 of NZ_JAUHTR010000024.1, forward strand.
TTCCTTTTTGGATCGGTTGGTGAATTTAGCAACCTCGCTTTTTACGCTGTTCATGCCAAACGGACGGCCTTCATAAATCGCACCCTTAGTATCGCACATGACAATGTCTTTTACACCAAAACGGTCCAAAAGCTTAATAATGGCGATTCCGGCAGCACCCGCTCCGTTAACGACCACCTTGATTTCAGACATTTGACGGTTTGAAAGTTTCAATGCGTTGACCAGGCCAGCAAGTGTAACGATTGCTGTACCATGCTGGTCATCATGAAAAATAGGAATGTTTGTCTCTTTTTTCAGCCGCTCTTCAATGATAAAGCAATTTGGAGCTGCGATGTCTTCAAGGTTAACTCCGCCAAAAGTAGGCTCGAGCAGCTTAACCGTTTCAACAATCTTATCGATATCGGTAGTATTCAGGCAGATCGGGAACGCATCCACTCCTGCAAAACTTTTAAAAAGGACAGCTTTTCCTTCCATAACAGGCATGGCTGCTTCAGGTCCGATGTTTCCGAGCCCAAGAACCGCCGTACCATCGGAAACTACAGCAACAGTATTGCCCTTCATGGTATATTCGTACACCTTGGATTTGTCATCATAGATATCTTTGCATGGTTCTGCTACTCCAGGGGAATATGCAAGGCTTAAATCCTTTGCATTTCTTACCGGAACTTTAGGAGTTGATTCCAGTTTCCCTTTGTTTACTCTGTGCATGTGCAGTGCTTCTTCTCGTAATATAGACATCCGTTCATCTCCTAATTTTTAAGAATTAAGTTAGCGTAAAAAGAATTGGTGAAGCAATGTCTTGTTTCAAAGAGGTGCAAATATCCAGTATATTCTATCAGCTTTTTTTGGTGGTCTGACCACCATTGACCTATTTATTATAACAGATGAAGGCAAGCTGTAAAGACATTACCCTTCTTTTAACACCACGTTTTCAGCACCGATCAGCTTCCTGATTTCGGATAGAAATTCATGAGTGGGAGCGACCGGCTGTGCAAGCTTAATGCTCTTTCGATCCTGTTCATAGTACAGGATGACCCGCGCTTCTCCCCGGCTCGAATTCAGCTTTTCTTTTAATTGGTTAAGCAGGGACGAAGAAAGGTTCTCATGAAGCTTAAGATACAGAATCTGTTCACCGGATGGCTGCTTTTTTTCACTGAGCTCCGACAGAAGACCTGCCTTGTTGACCAATACCTGCTTTGACCCGTTCTTGTCCTCCATGGCTCCCTCAATGACGAGAAAAGCTCCTTTTTGAAAAAGGTCATGGTAGGTTTTATAAGCATTGGGAAAAGCGACGAATTCCATTTCTCCCGATTCATCACTTCCTGAAACAAAAGCCATCATGTCTCCCTTTTTTGTTTTGATCGCTCTTACCTTGGTGATCATCACGCCAAGACGAACATTAGACTTCCCGTGGATGTTCGCCGCTTTTTGGATCGAAAGAATCCCATACTGTTCCATTATGCGATGAAACTTTTCCAGCGGGTGGCCGCTAAGGTAAAAGCCGAGCGCTTCCTGCTCGAACTTCAGACGTTCCGCCTCCTTAAACGGGGGAACCTCTACATAGCCCGGCTTCTCGATTTGGTGCTCACCAAAAAGCTGAATCTGATTTTCTTCCCGGTATGCCTGGATTTTTTCTCCATACTCAATGGCTCGGTCCAGGGTAGCCAGAAGACAAGCTCTGTCCTTTTGAAAATCATCGAACGCCCCTGCGAAAATCAGGGATTCAAGTGTCCGCTTGTTCACCAGCCTGGCCGGTGAATATGCGCAAACATCGAACAAATCAGAGAACGGCTGTTTGCTCCTTGCTTCAATCAAATGCTTAATAGCTTGATAACCTGCATTTTTTATGCACAGCAGACCAAATCTAACACAATCTTCTTCCACAGTAAAATGGAGAAAACTGTGAAGAATGGATGGAGGAAGAACCTCTATCCCTTTTTCAGCACATTCCTTCCTGTATTGCTCAATTTTATCTGGATTCCCCGTTACACTTGATAATAAAGCCGCCATGAAATACAGCGGATAATTGGCTTTCAAATATGCCAGCTGATACGCGATGACACTATATGCGACCGCATGGCTTTTGTTAAATCCATAATCGGCAAACCGGACAATGAGATCATAAAGAGCATTTGCCGTTTCCTGGTCATGCCCCCGATTGAGACAGCCTTTAACAAAATGCTCCCTTTCCCTGTCCAGCACATCCCGCTTCTTTTTGCTTACGGCACGCCGCAGCAGGTCAGCTTCCCCCAAGGAAAAGCCTGCCATTTCCGAGGCAATTTTCATAATTTGTTCCTGGTACACAATAACGCCATACGTTGGCTTTAAAATAGGCTCAAGATCGGGGTGCCGGTATTCCACTCTTCGTGTCCCATGCTTGCCCCCAATATAATCTGGAATGTTCTGCATCGGACCCGGCCGGTAAAGCGCGTTAACAGCGACAATGTCTTCAAATTCCGTCGGCTTCAGCTGCTGCAGGACCCTTCTCATTCCATCGGATTCCAGCTGAAAAATCCCAGTTGTATCGCCTTTTCCCAACAAGTCAAAGGTCGCCTCATCATCAAAGGGAATGCTTCCAAGCTGGATGGTTTTGCCTGTTCCTTTTTCAACAAGTGTACAGATTTGCTCCAGCAGCGTTAGGTTGCGCAGTCCAAGAAAGTCCATTTTAAGCAATCCGATATCCTCAAGCCATTCCATGCTGTACTGTGTTAGAGGTATGCCTTCATGCCCCATTTGCAGGGGGGTGTAAAAGGTCAGCGGCCGGCCGCTGATGATTACACCGGCCGCGTGTGTGGAAGCATGGCGCGGCAAGCCTTCAAGCGTTGCGGCTACGTCCATCAATTTTTGCACAGTCGGATTTTCGTTCATCAGTTTTTGCAGCCCAAACGACTCTTCCGCTGCCCGCGCCAGCGTCATACCCGGCCGGGATGGAATTTGCCTGGATACCGAATCCACCAGGTTTCCAGGCAGGTTTAGCACACGGGCCGTATCACGGATTGCCGCTTTTGCAGCGAGCGTTCCGAACGTAATGATTTGGGCCACCCGCTCGTCCCCATATTTCTCCTTCACATACTGAAGGACTTCATCTCTCCGGACATCCGGAAAATCAATATCGATATCGGGCATGGTTACACGTTCAGGATTCAGAAACCGTTCAAAGAGCAGATCATGCTCGATAGGATCCACTTCCGTAATGTAGAGTACGTATGCGACAAGCGAGCCTGCCGCAGAACCTCGCCCCGGTCCTGTGATCATTCCGGACCGGTGGGCAAATCTCATAAAATCCCAGACAATTAGAAAATAATCATCAAATTGCATCTTTCGGATGATCTCAAGTTCGTAGTCCAGCCGTTCAAGTACTTTATTACCTGGTTCCCCATACCGGGCAGCAGCACCTTTCAGGCAAAGCTTTTTCAGTTCGTCGGTGGAAGAAGTACCCTCTGGCAACGGATACTCCGGGATCAGCTGCTGATTGAACTTAAGATCGACATTGCACTCAGACGCAATCTTTTCTGAAGCAGCCAGCGCATCTGAAAGGTGGCTGAACCGCGTTTTCATCTCTTCAGGTGACAACAGGTAAAACTCATCGGTCGGCAGCATTTCCCTGTCGGAATCTCCAAGCTTCTGACCGTTTTTAATACAGAGAAGGACCTCCTGTGATTCCGCTTCATCCTGATGTATATAATAGATTTCATGAGCAGCGGCAAGTGGAATGTTTTCCGCTTTGGAAAGCTGCTCCACCTCAAAATTAATATTTTTTTCTTTTCCGGTCCCATGGTCTTCCACACCAAGGTAAACGTGCGGGCCGAACCAGCGTTGATAAAGCCGGCAAACTTCCCTGGCCCTTTCCTTTTCTCCCTGGAGAATCAGCTGCTGCACCTCTCCTTCCGTACCGGAAGAGATGAGGAGCAGCCCTTCTTTATGAGCGCTCAAAACATCTTTTTGCAGACTTGGAAAAGAGGACGGATCCTGCATGAGCTTTGTGCTGATTTTCAAAAGATTCATATAGCCTTCTTCATTTCGTGCATAGAGAAGCAGCCTGCCAGTCTCCGGCCTTTTTCTCGTATCGAACACCGGATTTAAAAGGATCGGGACCTCAAGGCCAATAATCGGCTTGATCCCCTGTTTTTGGCATGCTTTATAAAAGGGGATTACCCCGTACATATTCAGCTTGTCCGTGATGGCCAGCGCTTTGTACCCAAGCTCTTTTGCATGGTTCACCAAGGAATGTAAGCGGCTAGAACTTTCAAGCAGACTGTATTCTGTATGTATATGCAACGGAACAAATGTCATTGCATCACTTCCTTATCGCTCATTTGTCTTCTATTATAGTACATCCTTGCCTCCTTTAGAAAATAAGCATATTCCGCAGAGCGTGTCCATAAGCATATTAAAAAGGAGGGGTGACGTATGAGAGAGTTCCTTTCAAGCATTATTATTACCTTTTTTATCGCTTTCGGCGTCATTCTCGGAGGCGCCATTATCGGCGGCCTCGCCGCATTCCTGGTCGGAAAAGCTCCTCTCATGGAAACGGTGGATCTTGCAAAAAAGCTGAAGATCTGGGCCATCGTGGCTGCAATGGGAGGTACGTTTGACACCATTACAAACTTTGAACGAAGTTTTTTGAATGGTGCAACCTATGAAATCATTAAACAGCTGATTATCATCTTCATCGCCATGGCCGGAGCCAATACCGCCATGCTTCTTTTGCAATGGCTGACACAGGAGAATTTAAACTGAGATGAGAATTCCCCCATTTTTTAACCGAAAAGGCTATCAGCGCTTTTTTGCCGGAATGATGCTCGGGATTATTCTGGGATGGGTCTTTTTTTTAATGCAGTACGGAATGACGGTGGAACATTATGTAAGCACCATCAAGAATCAAGCCTCCCATATCGCGGACCTAAAGGAACAAATCGCCCAATGGCGAGATACGTATGAACAAAGCAATGAAGAAAACGAGAAACAATTAAGGGTTCAGAAAATCAAGGTATACGTAACGAACAATAATACACTCAGACTGCCGCAGCTCAAAATCTATGAAATTTCGGAATCCGTACAGGATCAGCTGGAAAATCTCCTCGGTGAAGATATCGAGTCCGTCTATAAAACCCGGATGCTCCTTTACAAAGCCATTGAAAACAAAAGGTATGAAGTAGATGGCGAGGGCTATAAAGTCACCGTTACTCATCTGTTTTTGTACACGACTCTCGAGGTTCACGTAAAAATCATTCCCGATGGATAATCTCCTCATCCCAAAAATAATTCGTATTTCCTGTTTTTTGACAATTCTAATAATCTGTTGGCATTTTCATACCGGATTGTTTACAATATAAGAAAGCAAGTAAGAATAGGGGGTATTTCGCTTGATTATTAATCGAAAAGAAATTGCGCGTGAACAAGTCAAGAAAATCCAGAATGGCTTTTCTGCTTTTGCAGAAACAAAAGAAGTGGCAGAACTCATCAAAAAAGAACTGATGAAGCTGAATATTCCTGTTCACGAAGACATAACCGAACTTGGCTCCTGGTTTATTCCCGAGAAAGCATAAATTAGTTAAAAGCCATAACAAACAAAGAAAAACAGCCGGCCGGCTGTTTTTCTTTTATGTTTACTGCTTTCTTAGCGCCCCGATACATACTCCTTGCACAAATTCACCAAATCTGAAACCACATGTTTTGTTTCTTCCTCACTGTAAACCGTAGCGCCTGAAGCCATCGGGTGGCCGCCGCCATTGTATTTCATCGCCAGTTTATTGATCACAGGGCCTTTTGAGCGAAGGCGAACACGAATCTGATTCGGTTCATCCACAAAAAACACCCATGCCACAATGCCTTCCACATTGGCAAAAGCGTTCACTAGCTGGGAGGCTTCACTCACACTTACGCCATACTCTGCGAGAGTCCCCTTCGGCAGATGTATGAACCCTGCGATACCATCAATGACTTCAAAATTTTGAAGAACATAGCCATTGAGTCTCGCGGTACTTTCTTTTACCTTGTACAGATTTTCAAAGATTTCGCCTGTCGAAATGCCCTTTTTAACAAGTTCTCCCGCGGCATAATACGTTCTCTCTGTTGTATTACGGTATAAAAATCGTCCGGTATCGCTCACAATTCCCGCAAACAACAGCCGCGCAGCCTCTTTGTTGAGAACCAGCCCATTCTCTTTTTCATGCTCGAACCACTCGAAGATCATCTGGCTGACAGAGCTCGCACTTGTATCGACCCAGACAAGATCACCATAAGGTTCTTCGTTCGGATGGTGATCAATTTTAATCAGCCGGCCGCCGAGCGAATACCGCTGATCACTGATCCGCGGGGAATTTGCTGTATCACAGACAATCACAAGCGCATCCTTGTATGTATCATCCGGAATGTGATCCATTTGAACCAAAAACGTTAAGGCCGGGTCTTCTTCCCCGACCAGGTAAATCTCTTTTTCCGGAAAACTGGCTTTTAAAATAGCCCCCAATCCACCCTGGGAACCCAGCGCATCGGGATCCGGGCGGATATGACGATGGATGATAATTTTAGTGTAGCTTTTGATGGTTTCAAGGATAGCGTCTTTCATTGAATTCTCTCCCTTTTCTTTGACTAACCATATGGCAATTCTTCTCTTCAACCATTACAATGGAAATGGACGATGAACTTGGAGGTTAGAAGACATATGCCGTTATTTGTTATCCTGGTTGTAGTTTCTCTTTCATTTTACATTTTTTATAAAGTAAAAGAAGTCCGGTCCAGAGCCATTTATGAAAAAAACTGGATTGGCGCCAAAGCCAAAATAGCGCTTGGCATCTTTTTACTTTCATTCGGTTTGAATGAATTCACCATGGTCGATGATAAAATCCAGCTTTGGATTGCCATTATTTTTACTGTTTACGGCTTGTTTTTGATGGTGACCGGCTATAAAATGTACAAGCATTTTCTGCCTTTAGCCATAGAAGAGGCACAAAATGCACGATCTTAATATAAAAAGCGGCTCAGCGGATGGTATCCTGAGCCGTTTTTTTGTTAGGAACGATGCCCGATCAGCTGGGCAAGCAATAGCGCTTTACCCACGACGGCACCCTCATGATACAATTCCACATCCACTTTTCCGAACTTCCGGCTGACTTCCAGTACACGGGGGACGATTTCGATCGTGCTTTCCATCTGTACCGGTTTAATAAAGTAGAACGTCAGGTTTTCAACCACAATATCCCCTTTTTTAATCTTTCTTAAGGCGCGGCTGGCTCCTTCAATGACGAGAGTTGTCATGACGCCGTATGAAACGGTTCCGAGGTAGTTGGTCATTTGCGGGGTAACCCCAAACTTGTACCTTGGGGCTTGTCCGTCTTTGCTTTCCGTAATAGAGGCAGTAATCAAATCGTCAAACGTTTCTCCAACCTGCGGCTGTTTCTGAATCATTTGCATCGATTTCAACACGTCCTGCCGCGTCAGAATCCCAAGCAGCTTCTGTGCGTTGTTCACCACTGGCAAAAGCTCAATGCCCTCCCAGATCATAATATGGGCACATGAAGCGACAGACGTTTTATTAGTGACTGTTATTGGTGACCGAGTCATGACTTTATCAATCATGGAAGACCGGTCCATCCCGATGATGTCTTTTGATGTGACGATGCCCACAACCTTCATCTGGCTGTCAATGACCGGATAACGGCTGTGCTGTGTTTCCTGATTGAGTTCGTACCATTTTTCTACATCATCTGCAGTGGTTAACAGGTGGGTCTTTTCGGTCGGTATCAGTATATCCGAAGCCAGCACAATCTCCTTTTTGATGAGCTGGTCATAAATGGCCCTGTTAATCATGGTTGCCACGGTAAAAGAGTCATAGCTCGAAGAAATTACCGGAAGTTTCAGGGAGTCGGCAAGCCGTTTCACTTCATCTGTTGTGTCGAAACCACCGGTTATGAGTACAGCTGCACCTGAATTCAGCCCCAATTCATGGGCATTTTCACGGTTACCGACGATCAGGAGACTTCCCGGATCCACGTATCTCATCATGGCATCCAGCTTCATGGCTCCGATGACAAATTTGTTCAGTGTTTTATGTAATCCTTCTCTGCCGCCGAGCACCTGGCCGTCCACAATGTTAACCACTTCGGCAAAGGTGAGTTTTTCAATGTTTTCCTTCAGTTTGCGTTCAATACGAATCGTTCCAACACGTTCAATTGTGCTGACAACGCCCTGATTCTCGGCTTCTTTAATGGCTCTGTAGGCAGTGCCCTCACTTACGGAAAGCGCTTTGGCGATCTGCCTTACAGAAATTTTCGAGCCGATTTCAAGGGATTCGATGTATTCAATAATTTGTTCATGTTTGGTAGCCACGTTATCCACCGTTCCTTTTGGCTTCTGTTTTATCTGTTCTACTATAGTTGATTAATACAGATTATACAGACATTGAAACAGAAACTCAATGATTCTTCAGGAAGGAATGCCCGGAACGCTCGGAATAATCGCCTTTTTGATGCCGATTCAGCTCAGGGACATTATCGAGCGCCATCCACAATTTCTTCGTCTGTGCTATGAATGCCACAAGTGCAAAGCCAAGCCAAACGATCGAGAAAATAAATGCCGGACTTCCCTTCTGAGAAAAATTCAGATGCGGAATGCCATAAACGAGCAAAGCCAACAAAGAAAGCGCTTTAAACATGGTGTGATTGGCCATCATAAAAAAACCCCCTTGTCTAATGCTATGCATGTTGACAAGGAGGCAGAAGCAGAGCGTATTCTATCGTTCAATAAATTCTCCAGGTTTGAGAACCTTGCCGTCTCCTTTAAGAGAGGCGACAAATTTGTCTGGGTCCTGTTCAATTACAGGATACGTGTTGTAGTGAATAGGAACTGTCAATCTTGGATTCAGCCACTCGGAAGCTGTGGCTGCATCTTCAGGGCCCATCGTGAAATTATCCCCGATCGGCAAAAAGGCCACATCAATATCATTGCGTTCACCGATCATTTTCATATCCGAGAACAAGGCAGTATCACCGGCGTGATAAATCGTTTTTCCTTCTGCTTTAAAGAGAACTCCTGCCGGCATGCCTGTATAGACTACCGTTCCGTCTTCTTCGGTAAAACTGGATCCGTGGAAAGCCTGCGTCCACTTTACATGTCCCCATTCAAATTGATAGCCACCGCCAATATGCATGGGATGAACGGTCAAGCCCTTGGTGCCAAAGTATTCCGCAAGTTCAAACGGAGCCACAATTAAACTGTTATTCCGCTTGGCAATTTCTTCTGCATCACCGGCATGGTCATTATGTCCGTGGGTCAGCAGAATAACATCAGGCTTTACATCGCCAATTTCCACATCACAATAGGTGTTGCCTGAAATAAAGGGGTCAACCCAGATGGAATGTTTTTCGGTTGTAATCTCTAATGCGGATTGTCCATGGAACGTTAATTTCATCTCTTCAACATCTCCTTTAATGGTGATCAATCATTCATTTCGTAATTACAGCCTTCATTTCCTTCTCATTACCTGTTTTTACATATCTTAAACAGACTTTTACACAGGAGGTTCGTTTACAACCCCCAAATGAAGTGATACATTGAAAGCGTACTTCAATTAGTAATGAATAGCCATACATAGGAAAGGAAGATACATGATGCAAAAAATCGAAGCACTCTCAACATGGCTGAAAGAACAAAAAATACAAGGCGCATTTGTAACTTCAACCGCCAACGTTTATTACTTAACGGGATTTCGCTGTTTCCCTCATGAGCGTCTGCTCGGTGTATTTGTATTCCCGGATAAAGACCCGGTTCTTATTTGTCCCGGAATGGAAGTCCTGCAGGCAAAAAACGCAGGCTGGGAGCATGAAATCCTGGGCTTTTCCGATACGGACAACCCATGGGAAATGATTTCTGAGGCCTTATCCGGCCGCGGCATTTCTTCTGTGGAATCAATCGCGGTGGAAAAAGAGCATCTCTCCTATCACCGCGGGATGCAGCTGCTGAATTTGTTCCCAAACGCTTCCCTTGTGTCGGTTGAGCATGAGCTGAATGCGATGCGGCTGATCAAAAGCCAAGATGAAATTTCCATTTTACGTGAAGCAGCCCGGCTTGCCGATTACGGTGTAGAAACAGGAATCGCAGCTATAGGCACAGGAGTAACAGAGCTTGAGCTCGTCGCGACAGTGGAATATGCGCTCAAGAAAAAAGGCGCCGCCGAAATGTCCTTTTCAACCACCATCCTGGCAGGAGAAAAGTCAGCGATGCCACACGGCAATCCCGGATTAAAAGAGATTCAGCCGGGGGATTTTGTCCTTTTTGATCTTGGCGTGGTGGTTGACGGGTACTGTTCTGATATTACCCGGACCGTAGCTTATCAGTCCGTTTCCGAAAAGCAAAAAGAAATTTATGAAGTGGTTAAAAAAGCCCAGCAGGCTTCTCTGGACCTGAGCAAGCCCGGTACCCGTGTGGGTGACCTTGACCTTGCTGCCAGAAGGGTCATAGAAGAAGCGGGATACGGAGACTACTTCCCTCACCGCATCGGTCACGGACTTGGACTTGATGTTCACGAGCATCCTTCCATGAACGAAAAAAATAATGAAAAGCTGACAGAAGGAATGGTTTATACTATCGAACCGGGAATTTACCTTCCGGAAGTGGGGGGTGTGAGGATCGAAGATGATGTTTACATTACAGCAAACGGACATGAATGCCTTACACAATTCACTAAAGAACTTGTCATTGTAAAATAATCAAAAAAACAGTGGATCCAGATTTGGATCCGCTGTTTCCTTTTGTATTAATCTTTAATCAATAAACTCATGAACGGACTTGTACTCAAGACCGTGTGCTTCAGCCACCGCCTCGTATGTCACATAGCCATCAAGCGTATTGATTCCTTTAAGAAGTGCCTCATTTTTGCGGCATGCTTCTTTATAGCCTTTATTTGCGATTTGGACCGCATAGGGAACAGTTACATTCGTCAGTGCGATCGTTGATGTCCGAGGAACGGCTCCCGGCATGTTGGCGACCGCATAATGGACCACTCCGTGTTTTTCGTACGTCGGATTATCATGGGTGGTGATTTTATCAACGGTCTCAAAGATTCCGCCCTGGTCAATGGCTACATCCACAACGACAGACCCCGGCTTCATCGATTTAATCATTTCCTCTGTTACCAGCTTTGGTGCACGCGCACCAGGGATCAGCACAGCGCCAATCACAAGATCTGACTCGCTTACTGACTGTGCAATGTTCAAAGGATTGGAAATGAGAGTGTTAATCTCTGCTCCGAAGATGTCATCCAGCTGTCTTAACCGCTCCGGGCTCAAGTCAATGATCGTAACATCAGCTCCAAGCCCCATGGCTATTTTCGCTGCGTTCGTTCCGACAACTCCGCCGCCGATGACCGTTACCTTCCCTCGTTTTACCCCGGGAACTCCTCCAAGCAGGATACCTTTCCCGCCTTTTGGCTTTTCTAGAAATTGTGCGCCGATTTGCGCCGCCATCCTCCCTGCGACCTCACTCATTGGAGTCAGGAGCGGAAGTGAACGGTTTGGCAGCTGCACCGTCTCATAAGCGATGCCCACTACTTTTTTATCAATGAGGGCTTTAGTCAGCTCCGGCTCTGGGGCAAGGTGCAGATAGGTGAATAAAATCAATCCCTCCCTGAAATAGATATACTCTTCGGGCAGCGGTTCTTTTACCTTCATCACCATGTCCATGGACCAGGCCTGATCAGCAGTCTGAACAATCGTTCCCCCTGCCTTTTCATATTCTGAATCATGAAAGCCCGATCCTTCACCTGCCCCGGTCTGAACATACACTTCATGGCCGGATGCCACCAGGTTCAGCACACCCGCCGGCGTCATTGCCACACGGTTTTCATTATTCTTCACTTCTGTAGGAACACCGATTTTCATTTTTCATCCTCCTCATTGTGACCAATGATTATTTATGTAAAAACGTATCCATGTTTAGTCTTAGCATTTGAGCAAGAAAATACTAAAAAACTTCCTATTTCCGGTGACGGTTGATGACATCCAGGCCTCCTGTCGCTGAAATGATGCTGCCTGTAATCATATCCGAATTTTCTTCACACAAGAATGAAATCAGCCGGGCGATGTCTTCCCCTGTTCCCGAACGGCCGATGGGCGTATCTCGGTCTCCCAGCATCCTTGCTTCTTCAATACCGGCTTCCTTCATCTCTCCGATAATGTTGCCCGGGCAAACCATGTTCGCTGTAATGCCGTGTTCTGCTTCTTCAAGCGCTATTGTTTTGGTAAGTGATACAAGCCCCACCTTCGCTGCGCTGAACGCTGAACGATAGACCCAGCCCGGTGTGTACTCCGCGTCCTGAAACCCATATGTGATAATGCGCCCAAAACCGTTTTTTCTCATAATCGGTATAGTGCATTTCAAAAAATGAAACACAGAGCTTAAATTCCCTTCGATCATTTCATACCACTCATGGTCTTCATAATCAGCCAGCTTTTTTCGTTCAAATATATAGGGGCCGGCGTTATTAATTAAGTAATCGATGCGTCCAAATTGTTTAAGAGCCTCTTCACAAATACGGGAGATATCCTCTTTTTTTGTTACATCGCCTTTTATGTATTGGATGCGGTCTTCATACTTCTCCCATTCCTGCTTGAGCTTGCTTACGGCCTGTTCATCGCTCCGATAGTTTACAGTGATGGAACAGCCCTTCTTGATTAACTGCTCTGATACTTTCTTGCCCAATCCTTTTGATCCTGCTGTGACAATGGCATGCCTCACTGTATCACCTCCAAAAACTCTGATCCTTTATTATCATTGTAACCATTTCTCCATAACTAAGTCTATTCCGGACACCGTTCAAATGTGTTGCACTACTCATTACAGCAAGACAAAAAAAGCACACTGGCTCGCCAGGTGCTTTTTCGTATATTAAGATTCAAGACTTTCTTCATCTTCCCACTCTTTTTTCGAATGGCCCTGATCTACATAATCAACGATTCCGCTTTGATACGATTCATTGATCTGCTGTTGAATAGTAATCTCATCTTCCTGGTCAAAGGAAGCGAAGGAACCAGGTTTTTCTTGTTTGGGCATGCGATCTCCTCCTTCTCGGGTTTACCTTAGTGTTCACCACGGGAGGCAGAATTAGCGTGCCACAATTTGGCTGGTAAAATTTTAGTCTTCGCCACTTCCAATTGAGCTCTGACGGCTTCAAAACCGGTTCCTCCGGCAGAATTTCGTCGGGCAACAACAGTTTTAGGCTGAAGGACGTCATAAACATCTTCTTCAAAGCATGAAGAGGCGGATGTGTATTCTTCAAACGGCAAATCCAGTAAATACACCGACTTCTGAATACAGGTCAGCACCAGTTTGCCTACAATTTCATGGGCTTCACGGAATGGAATATTTTTATTCACAAGATAATCGGCCAGTTCAGTGGCATTTGAGAAATCCGAAGAGACGGCTTTTTGCATATTCTCTGATTTAACCGTAAGACTTTCAAGCATGCCGGTAAAAATGGCCAATGAACCTTTTAACGTATGCACCGCGTCAAACAGCGGTTCTTTGTCTTCCTGCATATCCTTGTTGTACGCAAGAGGCAATCCTTTTAGCACCGTCAGCAAGGAAACCAGGCTGCCATAGACACGTCCGGTTTTTCCGCGAATCAGCTCTGCCATATCCGGGTTTTTCTTTTGAGGCATCATGCTGCTGCCTGTCGCAAACGAATCACTGATTTCAACAAATTGAAACTCCTGTGAAGACCACAGAATCAGCTCCTCGCAAAAACGGGACAAATGCATCATAACAAGCGATGCGTTGCTGCAGAATTCAACCAGGAAATCCCGGTCACTGACCGCATCCAGGCTATTGTGATAGATATCATCAAATCCAAGAAGCTGGGCGCTATATTCACGGTCAATAGGAAACGTTGTCCCTGCAAGCGCACCGGCCCCAAGCGGGGACACGTCAATACGCTTCATGCTGTCGGAAAGGCGTTCTTTATCTCTCTGGAACATCCAGAAATAAGCCATTAAATGATGAGCAAATGAAACCGGCTGTGCCCGCTGCAGGTGGGTATAGCCAGGCAGGATGGTTTCCACATGCTCCTCCGCAAGAGAAAGCAGTACCGTTTGCAGCTGATTCACCTGTTCGATAAACGCAGAAACCTGCTTTTTCATGTACAGGTGAATATCTGTTGCAACCTGGTCATTTCGGCTTCTGCCCGTATGAAGCTTTCCGCCCACCGGCCCGACTTCATCAGTAAGCAGCTTTTCCAGGTTCAAGTGAATATCCTCATAGTCCACCTTGAACTCCAGCTCATTGTTTTGTGCTTTTTTCAAAAGTGTTTGCAGACCGCCACGAATCGTTTCTGCTTCTTCTTCTTTTATAATCCCGCATTTGGCAAGCATCGTCACGTGGGCGATGCTGCCTGCAAGATCTTCTTCTACTAATTCTTTATCAAAAGAGATGGAAGCACCGAATTCATCGACCCACTGTTCAGCGGATGCGGTAAATCTTCCTCCCCATAATTTTGTGGTCATGCTTTCACCCCGTTTTGCTGCTTCACCTGGCTGCTCACTTTGGTTGGAAGGCCCCAAAGAGAAATAAATCCTACTGCATCCTGGTGATTAAATGTATCTTCTGTTGAATAGGTGGCAAGCTTTTCATCATAAAGGGAAAATGGTGACTTACGTCCTTCCACAATGGCATGCCCTTTAAACAGCTTGACACGTACCACACCTGTTACGGTTTTTTGTGTTTGTTCAAGAAAAGCCTGAAGTGCAGGACGAATTGGTGAATACCAAAGTCCTTCATAAATGACTTCCGTCAATTTCTTCTCAACAACCGGCTTAAAATGAGCTACTTCTTTTACAAGGGTAATGTCTTCGAGCTCACGGTGTGCCTTAAGCAATGTAACGGCTGCAGGACACTCGTAAATTTCACGTGATTTAATGCCCACCAATCGGTTTTCCACATGATCGATTCGGCCAATACCATGCGCACCGGCTACCTTATTCAAATGAAGGATCAATTGATCAAGGCTGTAAGGAATTCCGTTCAATGCAACTGGAACACCTTCTTCAAATGTAAGTTCGATAACATCTGGTGTGTTTGGCGTATCTTCAAGCGCTGCAGTCAAATCGTACGCATCCTCTGGAGGTGCGATCCAGGGATCCTCGAGAATGCCGCATTCATTCGCTCTACCCCAAAGGTTTTGGTCCACTGAATACGGGCTGTCAAGAGTAGCCGGAATCGGAATATTATGCTTTCTTGCGTATTCAATCTCTTCATCACGTGACCATCCCCACTCACGAACCGGAGCAATCACTTCAAGATTTGGATTTAAAGCAGAAATTGAAACTTCAAAACGAACCTGATCATTTCCTTTTCCTGTACATCCGTGAGCCACTGCCTGTGCGCCGTATTCCTCAGCTACCTCAACCAGTTTTTTTGCGATCAACGGTCGTGATAGTGCAGAAACCACCGGATATTTTCCTTCATACATTGCATGGCTTTGAAGCGCGGGAAGAACAAATTCCTGTGCAAATTCTTTTTTCACATCAAGGCTGATTGATTCCACTGCCCCTACAAGCAACGCTTTTTCTTTAACAAAATCGAGATCCTTTCCTTCCCCTACATCGAGTCCAAGAGCAATAACATCGTAGCCTTTCTCCTGTAGCCACTTGATTGCTACTGAAGTATCCAATCCGCCTGAGTATGCCAATACCACTTTTTTGTTCGCCATTCTATAAAAACTCCTTTGTATTAAAATACTTTAAACTTAATTTTTATGCATTACCGGTTAAATAAAAGAAGCTGCTCTTTGCAACTCCAATTTTTCTTCTGAGACCACTATACCAACTCTTGGATCATATTTCAATAATTATTTATAAAAATGTATAAATATTAATTCTGATTTCATTTTACAACTGCTTTATAATATGTATGATGGAAGCAGAGGTGATGAAAGTGAGATCAGATTTTATATTTAATGGGCGCCTTGGCATTGCTCTTCCCCGCCTGGATCAGCGCTGGGAAGACTACTCCGCCGCAAAACAGGCCGAAATCCTGGCCGAGTGGGAAACCATCCGCGGAACGATCCCGGACCGTATTGCACAGATTGAAGAAACCATTAATCAAAAGCAAGAAGCGCTGGGCGAGGAAGAAAATTTCGAAGTCTCCTGCCGGTTAAATTGGGAAATCGCTGATCTGGCGTCCATTATTAACGATTTGTGGCTCTGGTACCGGACTCATCAGGATATTAGCACCCGACTTCATTCATAATAAAAAACACCCGGTGCCAATCAGCAGATCATCGGGTGTTTTTTGTATGCCGTATGCATAAAATGTATAAAAATCAGTGTTGTTTATCCATTAAAAAACGTTTTTGATAAAATTTATGGGCGAACTCTGTAACTTCTCTCGATTTCTGATAGTTCATACCTGCTCCAAACAGCACTCCAATAAGCGGAATTCCCTGGACGACCTTCTTTTTCAGCATGGTGATAATGAGTCCCTTCATGCCCTGTCTCAGAGGCATAGACAGCCAGGAAACATCAGCTACCGATTCATCTCCAACATAAAAAAACGAATCGGCTTCCCCGCTGCTGATTTCCTCCATCAGTTCTCCCCAGCTTTCATGCTGGTAGCGCTTAGGAAGAGTGGATGCATGGAACACCTTGAGCGACATCATCATTTCAGACGGTTTTTGAATGTCGTATCCATAATTCATCGCGATATATTGAATGGAACGAACCTGCAGGGCAATCATCGCCGGGATGTCGATTCCCAACAACAATAACCCGCCGGTTCCTGAAAGTCCTCCCTGCGCAAGTGACAGCATCCGGCTTCTGGCAATCTGCTGTTGGGCAATATATGTAAGCTGATCAATGGAGCATGCTTTCAAATCTTCAATTTCTTCTGCTTCCGGATAAAAGATTCTCGCCTCTGACAATAGCCTTTCCCGGACGTCCTTTTGATGCCTGGAATTTTGGATCAGTGCATGAACATGGAATAAAGCTGCATCAATCCCATTGTTCATCTTTTCAATGAGGGCCGGGTTCAATTGGTTCAGCTGCTGTTTCACCCACCGCTCGTACGTCGCTTCAAAGTCTGTCGGCTCATATTCAAAATAACTGGACTCCCACTGAAGAATGGAATTCATTACTTTTTCTTCTCTAGGCGTTAGGCTCACAATTCGACCTCCTGAGATTTCACATTTGTTATAGTTATTATACAACCTTTTTATCTTTTATAACATAAATCCCCTGCACCCTGCATCTTCGTGCACGGAAAGTCGGATGCCCAGTCATTTCTCTTGCTATTGTAGCAGTTAAGGAGGTTATTATGGATCAGCTGAAAGATATGAATGCGGCATTAAGCTATATTGAGCAGCATTTAACAGATCGCATCGATTTTAAACAAGTGGCCCGAAAGGCCCTTTGCTCCGAATATCATTTCAAACGAATGTTTTCCTTCCTCGCAGGGATGACGCTTTCTGAATATATTCGGCGCAGGCGCCTGACACTTGCTGCCTTTGAACTCAGCGACTCTTCATTGCGGGTAATCGACATCGCTGTAAAATACGGATACAGCTCTTCCGATGCCTTTACGAGGGCTTTTGTGAATCTTCATGGGATCACTCCCTCTGAAGCGCGCCATAACGGCCATTCATTGAAAGCTTTTCCCCCGATGACCTTCCACCTATCCATCAGAGGAGGAAATGAAATGAACTACCGTATCGCAGAAAAGGGAGCCTTTCGTATAGTGGGTCTCAAGAAAAGAGTCAGACTGCAGTTTGAGGGTGTTAATCCTGAAATACAATCCATGTGGGAAAGCCTCGATGAACTGCAAATTAAAGAATTAAAGGGATATTCCAATATGGAGCCTCATGGACTGATCAGCGCTTCTGCCAATTTTTCCGAAGAAAGAATGGAGGGAAAGGGAGAATTGGATCATTACATTGGGGCAGCCACTACACTCCAGGCTGCTGATGCCTGGACATTACTTGAAGTTCCGCAAAGTACGTGGGCTGTTTTTGAAGCAATCGGCCCTTTTCCGCAAACCTTACAGCAAACGTGGGGACGAATTTATTCCGAGTGGTTCCCCTCCTCCAGCTATGAACAAATAGAGGGACCGGAGATTTTGTGGAATGAACAGAAAGATACAACTTCCCCAACCTTTAAAAGCGAAATTTGGATTCCGGTCAAAAAGAAGAAACAACAATAAAGACAAAAAAGGACAGCTCTTTATGAAGGGCTGTCCTTTTGTTCAATCTATTTATTTTGATAGTCGTACGGTATCGCGCGCAATCATTACTTCTTCGTTTGTTGGAATGACGATGACTTTTACTGGTGAATGCGGATAGCTGATGAAAGCTTCCTTGCCGCGGATTTTGTTTAGTGCAGGGTCCCAGTATACTCCCATGAATTCCAGGCCGCGAAGCACCCTCGCCCGAACGGTGTCACTGTTCTCACCGATACCGGCAGTAAAGATGATCGCATCGATTCCAGCCATGCGTGCAGCATAAGAACCAATGTATTTATGAATACGTGAAGCGAATACTTCAAGTGCAAGTTCTGCTCTCTCGTTTCCTTCATTCGCTTTTTGTTCGATATCGCGAAGATCGGATGAGAATCCGGAAACACCGAGCATACCACTCTTATTGTTCAATACATTCAGTACTTCCTCGGCAGTTTGTCCTGTCTTTTGCATAATATAAGGAATGAGTGCAGGGTCAATGTTTCCTGAACGTGTTCCCATAGCCACACCCGCAAGAGGCGTGAAGCCCATGGAAGTGTCAATGGATTTTCCGCCTTCAATAGCAGCAATACTTGCTCCGTTTCCTAAATGGCAGGACAGCAGGCGAAGCTGTTCAATCGGACGGCCAAGGAGTTCAGCCGCGCGCTCGGATACATACTTGTGGGATGTTCCGTGAAAACCGTATTTACGGATTCCGTACTTTTCATAATATTCATATGGTAAACTGTACAAATATGATTGTTCAGGCATCGACTGATGAAATGCTGTATCAAACACAGCAACAGACGGGACATCTGGTAATATTTCCTTAAATGCACGAATGCCTACCACATTGGCAGGATTGTGAAGTGGCGCAAGGAAAGAAAGCTCCTCGATTTCTTCAAGAACTTCATCCGTGATTACCGCAGAATCATGGAATTTTTCCCCGCCGTGGACGACCCGGTGCCCAATTCCTTCGATCTCATCATAGGAGGAGATGATGTTATGCTCGGTGAGTTTATTAAGCAGCATTTTTACCGCTACTCCGTGATCAGGAATATCTGTTACTTCTTTTATTTTTTCCCCATTCACTTCAATGGTGAAAATGGAGTCATTTAATCCAATTCGTTCAACCACGCCTTTTGTGAGAACCAGCTCCTCGGGCATTTCAAGCAATTGAAATTTCAAGGAAGAACTCCCGGCATTGATTGCAATAATTTTAGCCATTCTTTTAGCTCCTTAACAGCAATGAAAAAGAAGTGCATGTGACCATGTACTTCTTCTCATATAAATTCAATATATCCTTAACCATTTAACCATCGTTATCCGCTTATTTCAAGTTTGTAAAGGCTTACCTGCCATATTCGTATTTTTCTGAAATGAATTCGTTTCCATTGTGGATATATTTCTATAGTTATTATGGACGTTTCAGTTCTTTGCTAAACCATTCATTCATTTGGTCCATCACGCTGGCAATGGCCTGCTTTTTGGAGAAGGACGGCAGATCCACCAGCAGTGCCTGCTTCGGTTTTACTGTATTCTCTCCGTTTTTCTGCAGAAGAAGAATGCTTTTTGCCTGCGTCTCTTGTTTAAAAAGACTTAACGGCAGCTGAATCATCCCGATAATGACAGCCTTCTCTTTGATCATTTTTTGAAGAAGAGGCGCCTGTTCACTGGAGAACAGACCGTTGGGAACAAGAAATACTCCAAATCCAGATTCTTTCAGATAATGAAGGCTCTGCTCAATTAGAAGATGATGAGCATACGTGTGCCCCTCTTGGGCGCCAACGATAAATTCCTTTGCCGTTTCATCATTCGGATAAAATCCGACAGGGAGATCAGTGACTACTAGATCCACGGGTTCCACATAAAGCGGCCTTATGCTGTCTTGATGATAAAACTCAACGTTATGCTTTTGCAGATTGGAAATGATCCATGCCAGCCGCAGGAGGGTTTCATCCACCTCTACGCCAAAGCTTTTTATATTGCCATCCAATTGATTCAATACCGTTGTCAGCAAATTACCCGCACCTGCCGCAGGATCGAGCAAGGAAACATCTTTGGTCGAAGGCATCAGCTTCTGGACAAGATAACTGATAAAAATACCAACCGCATCCGGTGTCATGGCGTGGTGGGGCTGAATGGCCTCCTTCATTCCTTTTAATACGGCAAGCTGAAAGGCTTTTCGGATTTCCTCGGGATTCATGGCTTCAAGCTTTACCTTTGCATATTCCTTTTCCAAAAAGGCTTTGGTAACTTGAGATGCGTCTTCAGGAATTTCCTTATGAAACATATTTTCCCCGGTTTCAATAAGGGCATCCAGGTACGTCAGGTCTTCTTCCTGTTTAATTCTTTCCGCCGAATGGTCGATAACCATAAATATTTTTTCTACATTCGAAAGATTGCTATTCATTGTCGTTCCTCCTATATATCTTGCAGCCGCACTTTTTATGCGTTTAATGCTTTATTTCAAATTAGCAAGCTGTTCATGGGAGATTCACACCGATAAAAAACTCCGGAATCGGAATCCGGAGTTTCTTGTTTACTTGGCAGCTTTTGCAGCTTCGATAGCAGCCTCATAATTTGGATGGTTGGTTACTTCATCCACGTATTCAACGTAAGTTACTTTGTCTGAGCTGTCTACAACGAAAACCGCTCTTGCCAGAAGGCGAAGTTCTTCAATCGCTACACCGTATGCTTTACCGAAAGAAAGGTCGCGGTGATCGGATACCGTTTGAACGTTTTCTACTCCCGCTGCTGCGCACCAGCGCTTTTGAGCAAAAGGAAGGTCAACAGAAACAGTAAGTATCTTCACGTTATCCAATTTGGAAGCTTCCTCATTAAAGCGGCGGGTCTGCGCATCACAAACTCCTGTATCAACAGAAGGCACTACCGAGATTAAACGAACAGAACCTTTTGAGTCCGCAAGCGTTACTTCCGACAAATCATTTGCCAGCACCGTGAAATCCGGAGCCTGGTCACCTACCTGTACTTGCTTGCCAGCCAGTGTAACCGGTTTTTCTTTAAATGTAACTCCCATGAAAACAGCCTCCTCTTATTTAATTATGTACATGTCCCATCATATAGCGAAGAACCAGAATGTGCAAATGAAAAGCTGAAGGGACCGTTCCCGCTCATCGTGTACCCGCCGTTATTTCTAAATACCCGCCATTTTGCGCTTTTTACCCGCCAAAACCCGATTATGTCAACCAAAAGAAAAAAGTTAACTGTAAAAACAGTTAAC
>NZ_JAUHTR010000025.1 GCF_030418125.1 Fictibacillus fluitans
CTTATAGGATTTCAGGCTCTTTCCATTTACATTAGTTAAAAATGATTTGCGGGGTAAAAATCATTTCAGAAACTTCTTCCACAGCAAAAACCTCTTGATGGCGTTCCTCTCCGGAAGGCGTCCACGTTTCAGTGAGCTGAAGTCTTCCATCGGGCAATGTTTGGGGAACTGCGGTACATGTACCGCCCCTGATTTCATGGTCCTGATTGATGTGGCTGTATGTCATTTGTATGTTTCCGTTCTCATCTGCCACTCCTACCATATTTCCTTTCAGTATATCGCCGCCGGAATAGGTGGCACTGACAATCGATCCCTCTTGTTTATATGAAAAATAGGTTTTTGATGAAACCTCTCCCTTTTTTGCTTGACGGATGGTTACAAATTGCCGGTTATTGTAATCAATCATTTAACGCGTCCTCCCTTTAAAGTTTTAAAGATAATGATAACAGAAGTATTAACTAATTAAAACAGAAAATTCAGTTTTTTATTATTTTTTTGAAGGAATTCTTGTTGGCTTGATGAATAAGTTCATGCTGTCCTTAATGGTAATACTTGTTTATAATAGATAAAGTGAACATGAGACTTTAAAAAGGCGGATGATAGAATGATAGGGAGAAAGAGGTTCGGAATCCGGGGCAAGATCTTTATCGGATATCTGGTCATTATTCTGTGTCTGGTCGTTTCAATAATCGCAGTGAACAACCAAGTTTCCTCCATGCAGAAAGAGCGGAATTATATTATTAACCACGATATTGAAGTGCACGGGCTAACGAACGAAATTGAAAAGCAGGTCCTCGATATGGAAAACGGACAGCGAGGCTTTATCCTTACAGATGATGAAAGCTTTCTGGAACCGTATAACCAGGCTGCGGACGATTGGAAGAATAATTACAACAAATTGTATGATTTAATTTCTGATAACCCGTCACAGCAAAAAAGGCTGCAGGATATCCGCGATGACATCAATCAATGGATTCAATATACGGCTGAGCCATCCATACAGATGAAGAGAGAAGGCCAGGACAGTGATGTGCTTTCTTTTTTCAGAAAAGATACCGCCCGTACCAAGGGAGTAGAGGACATCCGCAACCAGTTTGATACGTTCAGGACAACAGAAAAAGGATATACCAAAGAAAGAGCGGACAAGCTTGATCACCAAAATGATGTATTGAAGACAAGCCTGTTTGTACTGTTGTTCTTAGTAGTCCTGATATCTTCTGCGATTGCTGTGTTTGTGTCCGGTTCCATTGTGAAGACCGTAAAAGCGGTTGTACGATCCATAGCTGCCATGTCATCGAACGGCGATGTCAGCCAGCGGATCCATGTGAAAAGCAGGGATGAAATCAGAGACTTGGCGGAAGCGACAAACAACCTTCTTTCTGTTGTTGAAAGCAGGGAATGGCTGCAGTCAAGCACCAATGAGGTAGTAGAGCGCTATCAGGGAACCTCGACCATTAAAGTTCTGGGGGACAAGTTTATTACAGGGATCGCCCACTTTACGGAGGCATCCACAGGGGCCATTTATATACGTGAAGGAGAAGGCAATAAGGCTTCTTATATTAAAAAAGGCGTTTACGCAGCTCCGATGAATTCGGCTGGCCGGGAATCTTTTAAACAAGGAGAGGGTCTCATTGGCCAGTGTGCCGCTGAACAGCGTGTAATGGTCGTTGAAGATCTTCCGGATGATTACCAGATGATCGGTACCGGACTTGGTGAGGTACACCCAAGAAGTTTATTGATGGCACCGGTAATGTTTGAGAATGAAGTTATCGCCGTCCTGGAGCTTGCTTCTCTCGGAACATTTACACAAGAACATGTCGAGCTTGTGGAAAATACTACGAAAACATTTGGACAGACCATTGACAGTGTGATTCGCCGAATGGAGGTTGTGCGCCTCTTGAAGGAATCCCAGGCCATGACCGAAGAGCTTCAGGCACAATCTGAGGAGCTCCAGACGCAATCCGAGGAGCTGCAAATGCAGTCGGAAGAATTGCGCATGATTAATGAACAGCTGGAACAGCGTTCTATTGAGGCAGAAGGAAAATCAGCCGAACTACAGCAGGCAAAAGTGGAACTCGAAGAAAAAGCAAAACAGCTTGCCTTAAGTTCGCGTTATAAATCTGAATTTCTGGCCAACATGTCCCATGAGCTGCGCACGCCGCTCAACAGTATTTTAATTCTGTCCGAAATGCTTGCCGAGAATTCCGCGAAGGGACTTTCCTCTGAGGATGAGGAGTTTGCCCGGGTCATTCATTCATCCGGACAGGACTTGCTGAATTTGATTAATGATATTTTGGATTTATCCAAGGTCGAGGCAGGCAAGCTGGAAATGCATTTCAGTGAAGTCAACATGAGTGAATTGCCTTCACAGCTTGAACGTAATTTTGGTCATATGGCCGATAAAAAAGGGCTAACCTTTGAGGTGAAAAAGGATATCGATGTTCCTGATATTTTTTATACCGATGAAAAACGGTTCCAGCAAATTATCAAAAACCTTCTTTCCAATGCTTTCAAGTTTACAGAGAAAGGCCGTGTGTCTCTTCATATAGCGAAAGACAAGGCTCTTCATCCGGAAGTCGGAGCCGATCACTGGCTGAAGGTCTCGGTTAAAGATACTGGAATAGGAATTCCAAAGGATAAGCATGATCTCATTTTTGAAGCCTTCCAGCAAGGTGATGGAGCGACTGTTCGGAAATATGGAGGAACGGGTCTTGGCCTCTCAATCTGCCTGGAATTTGTTAAATTGCTTGGCGGACAGCTGGATCTGGAAAGCGAAGAGGGAGAAGGAAGCACCTTTACACTGTACATCCCGAGCCTGCCAAATGGCTTGATGAAAAGCGAGCCATTGCTGCCGTTTAATGAGACAGAAAGCGAAGTTGCTGCCACCATTATGGATGATTCAGCAATTGAAGAAGTGAAAGAATCCGAAGATGACATTGTCCGTGGACAAGAGCTTATCTCTGTCAAAGAAAATGACAGCTCTTTTAAGGGGAAAAAGGTGTTAATTGTTGATGACGATCACCGCAACATATTTGCGTTGAAAACGGCACTTGAAAATGAGCAAATGAATGTTATCACTGCGGAAAACGGAACGGCATGCCTCGAGATGCTTGAACATGAAAATGATGTGGACATCATTTTGATGGACATCATGATGCCAGTGATGGACGGTTATGAAACGATGAGAATAATCCGGGCTGAGAAGAGCATGGCTGATATTCCAATCATTGCCCTGACCGCCAAAGCCATGAAAAGTGACCGGGAAAAATGCCTGGAAGCCGGAGCCTCTGACTACATCAGCAAGCCGCTGAAAATTGAACAGCTGTTTTCTGTCATGAGGGTCTGGATATTAAACAAGTAAGGAAGAACTCGGATGAACAATCAAGTAATGTTAAGTGAAGAGGAACTGGACATTGGAATGGTGGAACACATTGAAGTCGATTTGCTGCTTGAAGCGATCTACCGACTGTCCGGTTTTGATTTCAGAAAGTACATGAAGTCCTCCATCATCCGGCGCATCCAAAACCGGATGAGGCTGGAGCGGATCGGGACCATTACGGCCATGCAGGAAAAAATCATTCATGAAAAAGGATTCCTGGAAAAGATCCTCAACGACTTTTCCATTAATGTAACCGAAATGTTTCGTGATCCTTCATTTTTCAGATCCTTCCGCCAAAAAGTGGTTCCTGAGCTGAAGAAGCTGGAGAACATACGCATTTGGCATGCAGGCTGTGCTACGGGTGAAGAAGTTTATTCCATGGCCATCCTGCTTAAAGAAGAAGGTCTTGCGGATAAAACAACGATATATGCTACCGATATGAATGAAAATGTATTGCAAAAAGCAAAACAGGGAACCTTTTCTCTAGTCAAAATGCAGACGTACACGAAAAACTACATGCAGGCTGGCGGAACAGAGGCATTCTCCGAGTATTATACAGCGGATGACCATTTCGCTTATTTCCATCCTTCTCTTTTGAAGAACATCAGCTTTGCACAGCATAACCTGGTTACCGACTCCTCGTTCAATGAGTTTCATGTGATTATTTGCCGGAACGTGCTGATTTATTTTACAGGGGAGTTGCAGAATCAAGTCCAGGATTTATTCTATGAAAGCCTGTGTACTGGCGGGTTTCTTGGTCTCGGCGACAAAGAATCCCTTCGTTTTTCAGAAAAGACCACACACTACCTGGAGTTTGACTGCACAGAAAAAATATATCAAAAACGATAAAAGACGGGCCGCCGGCCCGTCTTTTTCTGTTGTTATTCAGCTGTTTATAAGATGGAAGTCACTTTGCTGGCCTGTGCCTGAATCATCAGGATACACATATCATCCTGCTGATTGCCCAGTTCTTCTTCCGGGATGACCATATGGATGGGAGACGTAATCGTCTGGTTCCACTTTTGCGAAGCGATGTACTGAAGTTTCTCCAAAAGCAGATTTTCATCTTTGTTCGCTTCAACCACTCCGTCTGTAAAAAGAAGGAGCTGGATGTCGTTCTCAAAGTGAATCGTAGATTTTGTCACCTGCATCTGATCAAAAAAGCCAACCGCACAGCTGCCTCTCTCCAGCATGCAAAGTTCGGAATCATCGACTAAAACAAAGCCTGGAGGGTGGCCGGCATTCACATATTCCACTGTTTTGCTTTCTGTATCGATCACAAGGTATATACAGGTGAAATAATAATTGTAAAAGTTTTTTTGGTTATACAGCAGTGCCATATACCGGTTCAGCTCTTTAATCACGAGTTCCGGATCTTCAAGCATCTTGATCGCATCTCTCATGACAGAGGAGATGTACATGCAAACGAGGGAGGAAGACAGTCCATGACCCATCATATCCAGAAGAATGACACCGTATCGGTGATCATTGAAACGATGCCAGTAGTACATATCCCCTGCAAGCTTAAAAGATGGCAGATGGGATACATTGATTTGGATGTTCTCCTGAAGAAGTGGGGGATTTAATAGGCTCCGCTGCACTTGCATGGCCAGATCCAGTTCATCCCTGATTTTTTTCTCCTGCTCCATGTGCCAATCTTTTTCATATTTTAGCCGGAGGGCGACACGAATTCGGGCGAGCAGCTCGACTTTATTGATAGGTTTGGTTATGTAATCCATTCCCCCCACATCCAGGGCCTCAGCCAGTTTATTGGCGTCCTCCAGAGCGGTAATAAAGATAATGGGAATATCCTTTAGGCGTTCTGATTCCTGAATGCGCCGGCAGGCCTCGATACCGTCTGTTTCCGGCATCATGATATCGAGAAGAATCAAATCGACGTCGGGCTTAGGGGCCTGGGGCTTGTCGATCTGCAGATAGTCAAACAGCTGGCCAGCTGATGAGAGGGACACCGTATTTTCATATCCGGCACCTTTTAATATTTTATCAATAACAAATAAATTCACAGAATTATCATCTACCATAAGAATGGTCATGGACGGTTTTCTCCTTTAAATAAACTTCACGGTCATATTCTATTATTATACTAAAAATGTGAAAGAAAGGTATCAATTACCCCTTTTACATGCAAAAACCGTGAGAGAACGATGATAGACTGATAAAATGATAGTAATGGCAGTATTGTAAGGAGGAACTGAAATGGCACAGCATTCGTTTCACTTAAAAGCAAACTGGCCCGGCCTTCGCAATGATGTAGGAGAAATCGAGGCGGGCAATTTAAAAACAAAGATATCCATTCCACCGGAAATGGATGGCCCCGGTATAGGAACCAATCCGGATGAGATGCTTCTTGGGGCGGCGGCAACTTGTTATATTATTACACTCGCTGCCATGATGCAACGAAGCAAGCTTGAAAAAGTGAGCTTGACCATGGAATCAGAAGGAATCGTTGATGTAACAAAAGGGGTTATCACCTATAAGAAGATTATTCACCGCCCCCTTATTGTTTTAAAAGAAGATGCCTCGCAAAAGGACAAGGAGACGGCCAAGCTTCTTGCCGAAAAAGCGGAATCGTCCTGCATGATTACGAGGGCTATCCAGGGTAACGTGGAAGTCAGCCTGGAAGCAAGGATTGTTACCGGACAAGATCAATAAACCAGCACAATTGTGCTGGTTTTATTTTTTACATACAAGCCCACTCGTGTTCGAGGATGCTGTATAGAAGTGAATCACGCCAGCCGTTCTCCATCTTCAAATCTTCCCTCATCGTTCCCTCTTTTTTCATCCCGAGCTTTTCCAATACACGTATGGAGCCTGTATTTTCAGGGTGGCATGTTGCATAGATCCGGTGAAGCTCAAGGACGGTGTATCCTAAATGGAGAAGAAGAGCGCCTGCTTCTGTGGCGTACCCCCGGCTCCAAAAATCAGGATGGATGATATAACCTATTTCCCCGATTTTATTGCTGAAGTCACGTATGTTCAATTCCGCTACACCGATTAGTTCTTCATTTTCCTCTTCTATTACCGCAAACGCGAACCGTGATCTCGGGCTTTGTTTCGTATCCCTTATCGCCTGGCTCACAAACTTTAGTGTTTCTTCTTCAGAATTGGGCCCCCACGGCTGATAACGGCAGGAGATGTCGAGGCAAGCGTAGGAATGTATAAATCTCCAGTCGGTTTGCCTTAATTCTCGCAAGCGGGTTCTTTGTTGAATTGCCATGATTGGTGATCCTCCACTATTAAAAATTCTGTACTTAGATAATAGTTCTGCATAAAAAGTTGGTTTCCTGTTTCTTGAACGTCTTGAGAGCAGGAAGATGTCCGCTCTTATCGAATCCATAAAAGGCAGCTATTAATCGAAAAAGGGTGATATAAGGATGGAAAATTATTCACTGAAAATCATGAATTACCATCAATGGGCCAATCATAAATGGTTTGAACACTTAAAGAAGCTTCCGGAAGACATGATCACTCAAAACATCAACAGTGTTTTTCCAACCCTGAAGGATACACTTGTTCATATGCTGAAAACGGATTTTATCTGGCTTTTGACCATAACTGGCAAGGAATATACAGAAACCATAGACAGGTTGAATGAATTTAATGAAAAAATACAGAACATGTCACTGGCAGGACTGGAAAAACAGTTTGATGAGATCACAGGACAATATTTAAACTTTCTGAACGGAATTGAAGATCCGCAACAGACCCTCACCATTTCTCATCCGAAATTTGGTGAGGCCAAGGCTCCGCTGCAGGACCTTATTGGCCATGTCGTTAATCATGGCACTTATCACCGCGGGAACCTGACGGCCATGCTCAGGCAGATGGGTGAGTCAGGGGCAGCGACCGATTATATTTTTTATTTGTATGAAGAACAGTCGTTATTCGCTCCAAAACATTGACAGGTTTAACCGATCATTTCTATTCTTTTAGTGATAGTGCTATAATAAAAAAAAGAGTACAGATGTTCGAAGTTTTCGTTTCCCGGGAGTGAACCATGAAGTTAATTATTGCTGAAAAACCATCACAGGCCCAGGCACTTGCAGGGCCTTTTTCTAAAGTGAAAAAACAAAAAGGCTATTATGAGATTCCTCCTCAGGATCCCTTTCCTGACGGAGCTTATTTAACATGGTGTGTGGGCCATCTTCTGGAACTTGTGCCGCCTAAGGAGTATAAACCGGAATGGGAAAAGTGGAAGCTCGACACATTGCCCATGATGCCTGAGCGGTTCCGCTACAAAGTATCCCCCTCCAAATGGGACCAGTTTCAAATCATAAAAAAGCTGGCGTTTGATCCGAAAGTTACAGGCATTATTGGAGCAACAGATGCAGGGCGTGAAGGGGAACTCATTTACAAATCGCTTCTGATGAACATGAACTGCAAAAAGCCGGTCATGCGTCTGTGGATCTCTTCCTTGACAAAGAAAGCCGTTCTTGATGGCTTCCATCATTTAAAAAGCGGACAGGAAACGCTGCCTGTCTTTTTTGAAGCCTATTCCAGAGCATGTGCAGACTGGCTGGTAGGATTAAACACTACAAGAGCGTATACGCTGCTCATGCAGAAAAAAGGAATAAGAGAGACCTTTCCAACGGGAAGAGTAATGACTCCCACCGTTGCTTTGGTGGTGAAACGCGAAGCGGAAATTGAAAATTTTAAACCGGAGCCTTTCTTTGAAGTCATTGGGGAGTTTGATGTGAACGGCAAGCAGTACAGCGGAAAATGGCAGGAAAAAGAGAACAGCCGCCTCAAGAACAGGGAAGAAGCGGAGGCGATCCTGGAACGGACCAGGAATCAGCACTGTGCGGTCGCCGATATCAAAAAGGACAGAAAAGAATATCACCCGCCCATGCTGTATAACCTGTCTGCTTTACAGGCAAAAGCCAATCAAATCTACAAATACTCGCCAGATAAAACGCTGAATATCACAAGCGAACTGTACCTGAAAAAGATGGTCAGCTATCCCCGTTCGGACAGCCCGTATATAACGGAGGAAGAGGCAAAAACGCTGCCAGGCATTTTACAAAAGCTTGGCCAGCATGAAAACTATAAGCATTTGCTGCCGGCGCCTAAACGTTCCTTAATGGGAAATCCGCGCTTTGTGAATGCGGCCAAAGTTTCAGATCACTATGCTATCATCCCCACTGAAAATGTGGCAAATCCGGAAAAGCTAAGCCGAGATGAGCGGAATATTTATGACCTGATTGTCAGGAGTGTAATCGCCGCTCATTATGATAAGGCCATTATGGATACAACCACCATTGTAACGAAAGTCAATAACCGCGATGAGTTTGTATCTAAGGGGAAAGTGATCATACAGGAGGGCTGGCGCAAGGTCCTGTTTGAAAAGAACACCAAAAAAGAAGACACTAAAGACGATGAAGAGAACGTTGTACTGCCGGATGTTCAACCCGGAGAAAATGGTAACGTAGAAAAGGTATCCATAAGGGAAGGAAAGACACAGGCTCCGAAACGGTATACCCTTGGAAGCCTGGTCACCTTAATGAAAACCGCAGGAAAGACGATTGAAGATGAAGAGCTCAGCAAGGTGCTGAACCAGGTCCAGGGACTGGGAACAGAGGCCACAAGAAGCAGTATCATCAAAAAAATAGAAGAACTGGACTATATTCATGTTCAAAAAAACCAAGTGTTTGCGACTGAAAAGGCGAAAGCGTTAATTATGGCAATCGGCGAGGATTCGATTTTGACCTCCGCTGAGACAACAGCTCTCTGGGAGCAGCGCCTGCACGAAATTGGCAAGGGACGTGCGGACGCCAGACAGTTTATGGAAATGACGAAAAGGATGACAGAGAAAGTGATTCAGGATGCCATTGCAGCATCCGGAAGCTGGAAGGTGGAACCTCTGCCCGAATCCAGGACGGCAAAAACGGCAAATGAGCCTGTGGGCAAATGCCCGTTTTGCGGAAAAGATATCATCCATATTGCTATTAAACGTAATGATTTTTACGGCTGCAGCGGCTATAAAGAAGGATGCAAATTTACGATTTCGGGAAGAATTGCCAGGAAAAAGCTGTCACCCGCGCAGGTGAAGAGTCTTCTGAATAAGGGTGAAACCACCAAGCTGAAGGGGTTCAAAAGCAAGCAGGGCAAACCCTTTGCTGCTGCTCTTGCCCTGAACAAAGAAACAGGAAAAATCGAGTTTAAAATGTAGGGTGAAGAGTGTTCACTTCGGGACTGTCTTTCCGCGGATATGGTATCCTAAAGTCAGAAGGACAGACGAAACCAAACCCCAAAGGAGACAGGGCCATGAATCAAAAACAACTGGCAGGCGAAAAAGCAGCCGATTACATCGAAGACGGGATGACGGTCGGACTTGGCACAGGCTCCACCGTGTTTTATACCATACAAAAAGTTGGAGAGGCTGTGGAAAACGGCCTTCGGATAAAAGGTGTATCAACGTCAGCTTCTACGACCAAGCTGGCTGAATCACTTGGCATCCCGCTAGTCTCCATAGACGAAGTGGATCAGATCGATTTGACCATTGATGGTGCCGATGAAGTCGATCCGAAGCTTAATGGCATTAAAGGAGGAGGCGGGGCACTTTTGTTTGAAAAGGTGGTCGCGAATGCCTCATCAAAAGTAATCTGGGTGGTGGATCCTGCAAAGAAAGTAGAATCATTGGGCAAATTTCCACTGCCTGTGGAAGTGATACCATTTGGAGCACAGCGATTATTTCGATATTTTGAAAAACAGGGTCTTTCCCCGGTGATTCGGAATAAAGAAAACGCTCCTTATGTGACAGACAGTGGACATTATATTATCGATCTCCACTTGGAGAAAATTCGTGAGCCGGAACAGCTGGCAGCATGGCTGGACAGTCTGACGGGTGTTGTAGAGCACGGCCTGTTTTTGAATGGTGCCGATCTCATTGTGGTCGGAGAGGCTGACGGTCCGGAAATCATCGAAAAATATTAAAACGCTTAAAATATTTCTTGTATCAAACTGGAATATGCTGTATATTCTAATTTAATAAAACTGAACGGTTAAAAAGCATTGAAAGGAACATGAGTCATTCTGAACGGTTGCACAGAGAGGAAGGGTGCTGAGAACTTCCCAACGCAGCGGAACGACTTACCATCCCTGAGCTGTTTGGGTGAACACAGTAGCTCATACCGCAGACGCTGCGTTAAAGCCAAGGAGCCATCAATTAGCCATGCCTTTTTGATGGGAATCTGGGTGGAACCACGGGTAAAAACGCACTCGTCCCTTTTTTATGGGATGAGTGCGTTTTTTCTTTTAATCATCCTCTAAATGAAAATAGTGGAGAACAGGACAATATCCATTGCCAACCGGTCATACAGAGAAGGAAGGAAAGCTGAGAACTTCCTGACAAAGGGGCCTGGATTACCACCTGGGAGCTGAATGAGTAAAACTAAGATTGACTAGCTTATTCCGCAGATGCTGCGTTAAAGCAAATGGAGCTGCCATTGACCAATATGGCAGGAACCAGGGTGGAACCACGGGTAAAAGCACGCTCGTCCCTAGAATAGGGATGGGTGTGCTTTTTGTTATCTAAAAACAGATTGGAGCGGAGAAAAATGAAAGAAAACGAAATCAGCCTTCAGTTTCCCGATGGTTCCCGGCACAGCTATCCAAGTGGTGTATCTATTCAAGAAATTGCATCCTCCATCAGTCCTGGCTTAAGCAAAAAAGCAGCTGCCGGAAAGGTAAATGGACGGCTAGCGGATCTCAGCACATCTCTTGAAGAAGAAGCGAAAATCGAAATTATCAGCCTGCAATCCCCTGAAGGCGAAGAGGTATTAAGACATAGCGCAGCCCACGTACTTGCACAGGCCATTCAACGGATCTACGGAGAGGTGAAGTTTGGGGTCGGGCCTGCCATTGAGAATGGGTTTTATTATGATTTTGATTTGCCATTCTCTATCTCAAAAGAAAATCTTTCCGCTATAGAAGCTGAAATGAAAAAAATTATTGATGAAGATTTACGGATTGAACGCATCACGGTATCAAGAGACGAAGCCGCCTGCTACTGGCAGGATAAGCAGGATGAGCTTAAACTTGAATTGCTGCGTGATATTCCTGAAGGTGAGTTGATCACTTTTTATAAACAAGGAGAATTCCAGGACTTGTGCTGGGGGCCACACCTTCCTTCAACAGGGCGGATTAAGGCATTCAAATTAACTTCAGTTTCTGGTGCCTACTGGAGGGGAGACTCCAATAACCGGATGCTACAGCGGATTTACGGTGTCGCCTTTTCTTCTAAAAAGGAACTGGAAGAGCATCTGAAATTATTGGAAGAATCCGCTAAAAGGAATCACAGGAAGCTAGGTAAAGAACTGGAGTTGTTTATGTTTTCAGAGGAAGCTCCAGGGATGCCGTTTTTCTTGCCGAAAGGACAGGTGATTCGAAAGGAATTAGAACGCTTTTTACAGCAATTCCAGGACATAGGCGGATTTGAAGAAGTCAGGACTCCGCTGATGATGAACCAGAGGCTGTGGGAGAAGTCGGGCCACTGGGGGCATTATAAGGATAATATGTACTTCACGAACGTGGATGAAGCCAGCTTTGCGCTTAAACCCATGAACTGTCCCGGACATATGCTCATTTTCAAAAATAAGCGGCGTTCCTATCGGGACCTTCCGCTCAGATTGGCAGAGTTTGGACAGGTGCATCGACATGAATTCAGCGGTGCATTGAATGGACTTTTGAGGGTAAGAACGTTTTGCCAGGATGACGCTCACATTTTTGTAACACCCGGGCAAATTGAAGAGGAATTAGCATCTGTTTTACAAGTGGTCAGTAAGGTCTACAGCACATTTGGCTTTTCTTTTGAGGTCGAGCTTTCCACACGTCCGGAGGATTTTATGGGAGATGAAAAACTCTGGGATCAAGCTGAAAGTTCTCTGGCCAGGGTATTACAAAAGTCAGGTTTCTCTTACCGGATCAATAAAGGAGATGGCGCCTTTTACGGACCGAAAATTGATTTTCATATCCGTGACGCCATCAACAGAAGCCATCAATGCGCAACGGTTCAGCTTGATTTTCAAATGCCGGAAAAGTTTGACCTTCACTATATGGATGAGCATAATGAAAAGCAGCGTCCGGTAGTTATTCACCGGGCGGTTCTTGGCTCCATTGACCGTTTTTTGGGTATACTAATCGAACATTATGCCGGGGCGTTTCCAGTATGGCTTTCTCCGGTGCAGGTGAAAATTATTCCCGTGTCGCTTGAAGCCCATTCGGATGAAGCAATAGAAATCCTGAAACATTTGAAAAAATCGGGAATCAGAGCCGAAGCCGACCTCAGGGAGGAAAAACTGGGATATAAAATTCGTGAGGCACAAATGCTGAAAACTCCATACACACTTGTAATTGGTGATGAAGAGGTTAAAAACAAAGGAGTCAGCGTAAGGAGGTATAGTGAAAAGGCATCAGTTTTTATGAAACCAGATGATTTTTTAAATATAATAAAGGTGGAAATTGAGAATAAAAAATGATGGAAAAGAGAGAGTTTCTCATGTGAATGAGAACGTCTCTCTTTTTTTATTCATAGCTATTAGTACAAAAGCACTATTAATTATTCTTAGATAAGGGGGGAATCTGTTTCTGAACCAAGGGCTTCATAAAGGGATTAATCCCAGCTCTGCAAGGAATTTAAGCATATTTGGCAGCTAGATAACCATGCTGTTGAAAGGAGAAAAGATAATTGATAATGGTTCTCAAGTATGATTGACGATGAGAATAGTTTTCATTTAGAGTAGAGGCTGTAAATGTTAATGAAAATCATTATCAATTAAAGGGAGTTTTGATATAGATGGCCACCCAACAAATAACAAAGAATGAATTTCTTTTAAAACAACAGGAGCACAGAGAATCCAATGCCCGGTCGTATCCGCGCAGAATTCCTATAGCAATTGAGGAAGCCGAGGGTATTTTTGTAAAAGATGTGGATGGAAAAACCTATTATGACTGTCTGGCCGGTGCCGGAACGCTTGCGCTCGGACATAATCATCCTGTGGTGATTGAGGCGATACAGCAGGTGATCAAGGATAAGCGTCCTCTGCATACGCTTGACCTTACCACTCCGGTCAAGGAAGAATTTGTAACCGAGCTGTTCGACTGCCTTCCGGCGGAATTTGCGCAAAATGCCAAGATCCAATTTTGCGGACCGACAGGCGGAGATGCCATTGAGGCTGCCATTAAATTAACAAAAACCGCAACAGGAAGGCAGAGCATTCTATCTTTTCAGGGTGGTTATCACGGGTCGACACATGGCACGATGGCACTCAGCGGAAACCTTGGGCCGAAGGAGAAAGTAAGGGGCCTGATGCCTGACGTTCACTTTTTGCCCTATCCATATACCTACCGGGACCCGTTCGGAATTGGCGGAGAAGATGCCCACCGCATCAGTTCACAATACATAGAGAATCTTCTCGATGATCCGGAAAGCGGTATCTTGGCACCGGCAGCCATGATCCTTGAAGTCGTTCAGGGCGAGGGCGGCAGCATTCCGGCTCCGGTCGAATGGCTTCAAGAGATGAGGAGAATTACGAAAGAACGCGGCATACCTCTGATCATTGATGAAGTCCAGACAGGGATCGGAAGGACAGGGGAATTCTTTGCTTTCGAACATGCCGGAATTGTACCGGATGTACTTGTGCTGTCAAAAGCGATCGGGGGAAGCCTGCCGCTCTCGGTCGTAATTTATGATAAGCAGCTCGATCAATGGTCACCGGGAGCGCATATTGGGACGTTCAGAGGCAATCAAATGGCAATGGCAGCGGGTACAGCTACCCTTAGTTTCGTCAAAAAACAGAACTTGTCTGCCCATGCGAAAAGGATGGGAGCGCTTTTGAGTGAAAGGCTTGGGCAAATTCAGTCGTCTTATCCGCAAATTGGAGACGTAAGAGGGAGAGGATTGATGATTGGTGCTGAAATCGTCAACTCTGAGGGACAGAAAGGGAAGAACGGAAGCCTTCCTGCCGCTCCAGCGCTCGCGAGTGCGATCCAGCGGGAATGCTTTAACCGCGGGCTAATTCTTGAAGTCGGCGGCCGCCATGGCAGTGTGATTCGTTTTCTGCCGCCGCTCATTATTACAGAAGAACAGGTCTTGGATGTAGGCTGGATTTTTGAACAGGCCATACAGGCAGCTGTAAAGGAGGAATAGTTCACATATGACAACAGCAATTCATCCAAAAACAAAATTTGATGACTTGTTTATCAAGGAAGGATTGAACGGACAGGATGCCTACTTTCAGGCAATTGACCAGACAAAGAAGTTAATTTCGGATGTGTCAGCTCAAACGAGAGGACCGTTTTGCGGAGAAACGCCACAAATGATTCAACGAGCGGTGAAAGAGATGAAACTGGCTGCAGAAAAAGGCCAGCCGCTTGAGACGGTATTGGAGGATGTGGAGACGCTGCTCCTGCATGGCATCCAGGTGAATCACAAGGCATGTATCGGACATCTCCATTGCCCTCCGCTCATTCCGGCTCTTGCGGCTGAAATGGTGATCAGTGCGGCCAATCAATCACTGGACTCGTGGGACCAAAGTTCAAGCGCCACCTATCTTGAACAAGAGTTGATTAACTGGATTTGCAGCCGGCTCGGGCTTGGTAATACTGCGGATGGAACGTTTACGAGCGGAGGAACACAGTCGAATTACATGGGCCTGCTGCTCGCAAGGGACAGCTTTTGCCAACAGCAGTGGAACTGGAATGTGCAGAAAAAGGGCTTGCCTCCGGAAGCAAGCCGGTTACGAATCCTTTGCTCGGAAGCTGCTCATTTTACGGTAAAAAAATCTGCTTCACAGCTGGGGCTTGGTGAAGACGCAGTGATCCAGGTGAGCACGGATTGCCATCAACGTATGTCTTTAGGGGATCTGAAAGAGAAACTCCGAATCTTGAAAGCTGATAATCTGCTGCCTTTTGCACTGGTCGGTACGTGCGGAACCACTGATTTTGGAAGTATCGACCCTCTCGATCAGATGGCAGAAGCAGCGAAGGAAAACAGCTTATGGTTTCATGTGGATGCTGCCTACGGTGGAGCTCTT
The DNA here is from genome assembly GCF_030418125.1 of Fictibacillus fluitans. Classification (GTDB taxonomy): domain Bacteria; phylum Bacillota; class Bacilli; order Bacillales; family Fictibacillaceae; genus Fictibacillus_C; species Fictibacillus_C fluitans. The sequence continues at coordinate 15,433 of NZ_JAUHTR010000025.1, forward strand.
ATGCTAAGCCATAACGATGTTCACCGGCTTAAGGGAATAGAACGGGCTGATTCGATCACCGCCGATTTTCATAAACTCTTTTTTCAGCCGATCAGCTGTGGTGCATTTTTGCTCAAGGACCGGAGGCATTTTCAACATATCAGCTACCATGCCGATTATCTGAATCCTGAACAGGACGATGAGGAAGGGTTGATCCACCTTGTCAATAAGTCGGTCCAGACGACCAGAAGATTTGATGCTTTAAAGCTGTTCATGTCCTTGAGAACAGTAGGATTGGAACGGTTTGGCGATATGATCGACCATACCATCCAAGTCGCCAGGGAAACGGCGCAGCTTATGCAGGAAAGTAGACTGTTTACGGTTATAAATGGAGAACCCGAACTTAATGCGGTTGTTTTCCGCTATGAACCTCCTTTTCTCAAAAACAACTGTGATGCGTTTAATAAACAGATTCACAGTGAGCTGCTTCATGGCGGCAGAGTCTTGTTGGCCAAAACCGTCTATGAAGGAGAGCTGTATCTGAAATTTACATTGCTGAATCCCAGAGTAACCATGGAAGACATGAAGAAATTGATTGCCGATATCGTGGAATTGGGCGACAACATACATAGAAGGGAAGGAAAACCATCGTGAATAGCAAACAGCTTGCCGAGCAGGCGACCATACAAAGCTTTCTGAACTGTTACTTGCGTGAGACGGGAAATTCAAATGAAAAGAAAGCGGGCATGATCCGGGTTATCACGCTGGAGAATCAAAACATTGAGGTCTTAATCCCAGTAAAGTATTGGTCCCCGACAGGAAGGCACCTCTTTTCGTTTCCCGTCATGTACCAAAGTAAAGGAGGAGGAAAACCTGTTCCGGCGGACTATCTGAGCCTGGTTTCACTGCTTGCAAAGGAGCTTTTGCTTAAGCAGGGCAGGGAAGATGCCGAAGACGAGCTTGTTCTGCGTGTCATCCTGAGCTGCAAGAACATGAAGGAGACGATCGAACAGCGGCTGGATGATGCAGGGAAACTAACGGAAGAACAGTTTACATTTATTGAAGCCGAGCAATCTCTTCTTCTGGGCCATCTGCTGCATCCGACTCCCAAAAGCAAACAAGGCATGCTTCCGGGAGAGGAATTGATCTTCTCACCTGAATTCAAGGGAGAATTTCCGCTGCATTATTTTAAGGTCCATCATTCACTCATTCTTCAGGATTCCACATTGAACCAGCCGGCGGTGGAAATTGTAAGACGCATGCTTCTGGATGATCCAGCTGTGCCCCGGGAATTTGCGGTGAATCATTGCATGGATGAGGACTTCTATCTCGTACCGGCGCATCCGCTTCAGGCGAGGGAGCTGGTGAAACAGCCCGCTGTCCAGAAGCTGATTGAGGAAGGCCAAATGGTTGATATCGGCTGTACCGGCAGCCCGTTTACACCTACATCTTCCCTCAGGACGGTGTACCGTAAAACCTCCCGATTCATGTTTAAGTTTTCCGTACCCATTAAGATTACCAACTCGCTCAGAGCCAATAAACCGAAAGAACTTCATCGGGGAGTTGAAATTTCCCGCCTTCTGCAAACTGAACTGGGGAAAGAGCTTAAAAATCGCTATCCTGGTTTTACAATTGTTGAAGACCCGGGCTATCTTTCAGTTGGGACAGAAGAAGAGGAATCAGGATTTGAGATCGTCATCCGGGAAAATCCTTTTTACGAAAATGATCGAAATGCCAGCCTGATTGCGGGACTATGCCAGGATGTACCATACAGCGGGAAAAACCGGCTGTTCTCCATCATTCAATCGATCGCACAAAAAGAAAACCGAACGACGGACGATGTCAGCAGGGATTGGTTTCAATCGTACTTATCACTTTCTCTCGAACCAATGCTATGGCTGTATAAACAATACGGATTAGCGCTGGAGGCTCATCAGCAAAATTCCATCGTCCGGCTTTCAGACGACGGATATCCCGCTGAATTTTATTACAGAGACAATCAGGGCTACTATTATGCTGAGTCCAAGGCACACCGATTGAAGCAGCTTCTTCCGGATTTGAACGGCAAGAGTGAAACAATTTGTTCGGATGCCACGGCCGAGGAAAGATTTCGATACTATCTCATTTTTAATCATCTCTTAGGATTAATTAATGGATTTGGAACGGCAGGGCTTGCGGATGAAACTGTGTTGCTTGATCTTCTGAGGAAAGCTCTTGCCAGGCACGAAGAGGACGATTCCGGTTCTCTGGTGCAGAGCCTGCTGAATGAGCCTGTCCTTCCGTGTAAAGCCAACCTTCTGACAAGACTGCACGACAAGGATGAGCTTGTCGGATCACTGGAGGAGCAATCGGTATATGTAAATGTAACCAATCCAATTGCACAAAGGGCAGAGGTCGCACATGGTGAATGAATTTGAAACATATGATGATGGGATTGAAAGCCGAATCTCCTTCCGGGAGGTCAATTTCAAAAAAGATGCCGAACTCCTCTATAAGTGGATGAACGAAGAGCATGTCATACCATTCTGGAAGCTCAACGGTCCGAGAAATAACTACTATAGACATTTGGAAAAAGCCCTGGCGGATTCCCATCAAACACTGTATATCGGATGCATCAACGATAAGCCGATGAGCTACTGGGAAGCGTACTGGGTAAAAGGGGATGTGGTAGAGAACGTCTATCCATCTGCCCCCTTTGATCAGGGCATCCATCTTTTGATCGGAGAGAAGGACGATTTAGGCAAAGGATATTCATTACCCTTGCTGAAGGCGATGGTGAGGCATCAGTTTGAAGAGCCGGGTACAGAGAAAGTGATTGCGGAACCTGATATCCGCAATGAAAAAATGATACATGTGTTTGAAAAATGCGGTTTTCGCGCGATCCAGCCAATTGAGCTGCCGGATAAAACTGCACTGTTAATGTTTTGCAGAAAAGATGAATTTTACAGGAGGTGGGGCTGCAGTGACAAGGAAAGAGCACAGACACATCTATGACGCGGTTGGAATTGGAATCGGACCGTTTAATTTAGGAATGGCAGCACTGGCTGAAGGCACAGGGATTGATTGCCTGTTTTTTGAACAAAAAAGCGAATTCAACTGGCACGAAGGAATGCTGATTGAAGGGACAACCCTTCAGGTGCCGTTTTTGGCAGATCTGGTCACGATGGCCGACCCGGCAAGTCCATTCAGCTTTCTTTCGTATTTGCAGGAGCAAGGCCGCTTATACCACTTTTATTTTCTTGAAAAGTTTCATATTCCGAGAAATGAGTACAACCATTACTGCCAATGGGCTGCCAAAAAGCTTACGTCCTGCCAATTCGGCATGAAAGTCGAGGAAGTATTGCCCTTTGGATCGGAGGACGGTTTTCTCTATAAAGTATACGTGCGGGATGAAAAGACTGATCAAGTGACATCGGTATATGCTCGCAACCTGGTCATGGGGATCGGCACAAAGCCTTATCTGCCCCCACATGCAGAAACGGTTTCAGGCAGCTCTGTCTTTCATTCATCACAGTACTTAAAAAGAAAAGAGGACATGCTTGGTGTCCTTTCCATAACCGTAGTGGGGTCCGGACAGAGCGCGGCCGAAATTTTTCTTGATATTGCCCGCAATATGGACGATGGGACGTGTCTTAACTGGCTGACCCGTTCAAAGGGATTCTTTCCAATGGAATATTCGAAGCTGGGACTTGAATACTTTTCACCGGACTACATTGATTTTTTTCATGCACTTCCTCAGGAGAAAAGGGATGCGCTTCTGGCTCATCAGGATCTGCTGTATAAAGGCATCAGCGCAGAAACCATTGGGGAGATATATGACCTGCTTTACGAAAAAACAGCAGCCGGGAAAGATACCTCTTTCCATCTTCAGCCTATGGTCGAGGTCACTGGAATCGATCAGTCCGATTCTGCTCATGTGCTGCATTGCCGGCAATGGCTGACGGAAGAATCTTTTAAAAAGGAATCGGACGTGGTTATTTTGGCTACGGGATACAAAACGGCAATTCCGTCTTTTCTAAGTGGACTGGAAGAATATATTGATCTGGATGACCAGGGAAGATTTGAGATCGAGCGGGATTACCGTCTGAAAACCCATTTGTATACTAAGAATGAGATTTTTATTCAAAATGGAGAAATGCATACACACGGAGTAGGAGCACCTGACCTCGGACTTGGTGCCTACCGAAATGCAGTGATCTTGAATGCCATTGCAGAAAAGCAACTTTACCCGGTTGAAAAGAAAAATATATTTCAACAGTTTATGAGTGAAACAATGCAAGAAGCTAAAACAATTAATCAAACCGGCAGAGGGGGACAAACGCATGTTTTTTCTTAAGGAGCTAAAGCAAAACCTGAATCATGAGAACTGGGTGCAAGCCAACCAAAAGCTGCTCGCCAAGATGATCGCAGAATTTATGTATGAGGATATGATTTACCCTGAACAGGCCGAGGCGAATACCTATCTGCTAACAATCGGCGGGCGGGTCCAATACCGTTTTCAAGCGGAATCTCGTTTGTTCAACAGTTATTCCGTAGATTATCAAACAATCGAAAAATACGGCCATAACAGCTGGGAACCGGCTGAAAGCGCGGTGCAGTTGATCCTGGATATTCAGGAAACCATCGGGATGTCAGCCGAAACAGCCGGTCACTTGATCAAAGAGTTGAACGCTACACTGCTTGCTGATGTGAACCTTATGGCCAACCATACCAAAAGTGCAGATGAACTAACTGAACTGGGATATGAAGAACTGGAAGGGGAAATGGCAGGGCATCCATGGATTACCTACAACAAAGGCAGAATTGGCTTCGGGTATGATGATTATTTGAAATTTGCTCCGGAAAGCCAGCAGATGGTACAGCTGTCGTGGATCGCTGTGAAAAAGGAGAAGGCTTCCTTCCAATCGGTTGCAGGCACAAATTATGAATACCTGCTGAGATCTGAGCTTGACCAAGAGACACTTCATGCGTTTCAGGAGCGTCTTGAGGCTGAAGGCTGTGACCACCGTCAGTATTACTTTATGCCGGTCCATGAATGGCAATGGAAAAACGTGATCATCCAGAATTTTGGACCGGAACTGGCTGCAAAGATTATTGTTCCTTTGGGAGATGGCCCGGACCATTACCTTCCGCAGCAATCCATCCGAACGTTCGTTAACACATCAAAAAAAACGAAGCATCATGTCAAGCTTCCGATGAGTATTCTGAACACGCTCGTGTATCGCGGATTGCCGGCTGAACGAACAGTGATCGCTCCCAGGATTACTGAATTTATTAAAGGCATAGCCGATCAGGACCGTTTCCTGAGAGAAGTGTGCCGGGTAATCCTTCCAGGGGAGAATGCCAGCATCAATGTAGACCAAAGCCATTTTTCAGAATTAAAGGGAGCACCTTATCAATACCTTGAAATGCTGGGTGTGATTTGGAGGGAAAGCATTCACACGTATACGGAGGAAGGAGAGCGCCCGATTACGCTTGCGGCACTGGCGCACGCGGATGCTTCGGGCAAGCCTTTTGTTCAAAGCCTTATGGAGAAATCGGGATTGTCGCCGGAGAAATGGATCAGTCAATTGTTTCATGTGGTGATGCCGCCGCTGCTTCATTACTTGTATCAGTATGGTACCGTTTTTTCTCCGCATGGACAGAATACGATTCTTGTATTGAAGGATTACAAGCCTCACCGCCTTGCGATCAAGGATTTCGTCGATGATGTCAACATTAGCGACCAGCCGTTTGCAGAGCTGGAATCACTCGGGCATGAGCTGAAAGCGGTATTGCGCAGCGAACCGCCGGAAGGGCTGACCCAATTTATTTTTACAGGACTGTTTATTTGCCATCTTCGTTATTTGTCTGATCTGCTAATGAAGAACGGCCTTTTGAAGGAAACCGTGTTTTGGCGCCTCCTTGCCGAAGAGATTTATGCTTATCAGGATAAATTTCCTCATCTGCAAGAACGGTTTGAACTGTTTGATTTCTTCCAGCCCAAGCTCACAAAGCTCTGCCTCAACCGGAACAGGATGGTGGATTACGGGTATGGAGACGGAGAGGACAGGCCGCATGCTTCTGAATTCGGAAAAGTCAGCAACGCTTTACATCTGTTTGCCAGGGAGGGAATTTCCTCGTAATATCAGAAAAGCCGGTGATCCTTTATTGGATCACCGGCTTTTTCTATTCAAGCGTTTTAATAATTTCATAGAAAGCGGCTGCAGGGTGGTAGTCTGTTTTGGGTGCAGTAGATTTCGTATCGCTGTATTTCTGGTTTTCTCTGTTGAGCAGCTTGTACCAGCCGCCATGTTCATGATCGATAAAGTTCTCGGAAGCATAGGACAGCACGGTTCCATACCATTTTTTAAATTCCGACTGTCCGGTGCGGCGGGCAAAAAGAGCAGAGGCGGCCACGGCTTCGGCTGTAACCCAATAATTTTTATCATGGTCAATTGGCTTATGGTTTGGATCAAGAGAGTAAAAGAAACCTCCATACTGCGAATCCCACCCTCTTTTCATCCCTTCACGATACAGCTCAAGCGCCCTGGGGATCATCCAATCCTGCGGACGGAAGCGTTCCATCAGAAGCAGCAGCTTGCTCCACTCGATGGAGTGGCCCGGGATAAAACCATATGGCCGCATTTCGTCCTTTGTATTTCCTTTGTTATAGCTCCAATCAATTCGCCAGTTCTCATCATAATGCTCCCAGATCATGCCTCCCGATTGCGCCGCGAGTCCCAGTGTAACATTGCGTGCCAGAAGAATGGCTCTGTCGAGATATTTTGGCTGTCTGGTTGCTTCATAAGCAGTGATCAGTGCCTCGCACATGTGCATGTTACCATTTTGTCCCCGGTAAGGAGAAAGGTATCCCCAATTTTCAGAGTAATGGTCCTTGTACAGGCCATGGACGGGATCCCAAAAATGTCTTTCAATTTCATCGAAAATATCAACTGCCCATTCTCTTGCCTCTTCAATGCCGGCTTTATATGCCATATTGGCGGCCAGAAATGCAAAAGCATGGCCATACAAATACTTTTCCTTGTTTATAGGAGCCTGCCCCTGCAGTTCCAGATAAAAACCGCCGTGTTTCCGGTCCAGGTGATGGCTGCAGAGAAAATCCAAGCCCTCCAGAGCCGCTTCCTTGCACCAGTCTGGTCCCACCAGCAAAGCCCCCGTACTAAAAAGATAGATGAATCGGGAAGTGCCAACCAAATGCTTTCCTTTTTCGTCCAATACGGTCCCATCGTCTTTATATGTATGTAAATAACCTCCGTTTTGGTGATCCAGGCAACTTGGATAATAAAAGTTCAAAATGTTCATCACCTGTCCGGTAAGCCATTCTTTATCCCAGCCTTTTCCAGTGTATGTGTCCTTCATTACCATTCCCTCCCGCTCTTTTGTTACATGAATCGCTTTTCCCGGAATTGGAAAAAGACAAACAAAAATGGGTTTGACATTATCTTCCGTCTCAGTGTATTGTGATACTAGTACACTAGTTCATTGTAACAATTTTGAATGGAGGTCTGCTAAAGTGAATCCTTGGTGGGGTCAATTAGCGAAAGAATATCGTTTGGGAAGAGGAGGGGCCATTGGAGCTCTGATTGCTCTTTTCTTGTATCTTGGAATTGGAGTTTATACTTCTTGGAGAATGGGCAATCCGGAAACATTTCTTGCATTTTGTGCGTTTGCCCTGATGATGCATGTCCTTTATATGGCAGGTTATATGTGTGTGAGTTTAATCCGTGAACAGCGGACGCTTCATCTTTGGCTGCAGACACCGCTGCCGGCTTATAAGCTTTTGCTTGCAAAATTATTGAACGGATGGGGTGCACTTGCGTTTTCGCTTTTCATCATAAGTGCAATTACGCTGATTTCAGGGACCATGATTGTTAATCTATTTGAACTGAACCCGGAACTCACGTGGCCGGATGTGATTTCCACAGGTGTTTTCATCGAAATTCATATCATTCTGATTGCGCTCTATATTGGCATCGGATTAACGTTTCTATGGGCAATCTACCTCGTTGTCTCCAAATCCCTTGGAAAGGTGAGCGGTAATGTCATCGGTATCGTCCTTTTCTTCTTCCTTCCATGGCTGATGTCCAAATGGGAGAGTACAGGACTGTTTGATGCATTGTTTGTCTGGGGAAGGATCGATCTCAATTTCAGTGACGTCGCGTATGTAGCCTTTAAGCATGTATATATCGGTTATTATTTTTATCATTTTCTTCTGGCACTTTTACTCCTATTCACAGCAAGCTGGTTGATTGAACGTAAAGTAGAGGTGTAACAAATGGCTGAAGATTTTAATGCATCAAAACCTATATATTTACAGCTGGCAGACCGGATTAACCGCCAGATTCTCAGAAAGGAACTGGAAACCGGACAAAAACTACCTTCAGTACGGGAAATGGCGATTCAATCGGGTGTAAACCCCAATACGGTTCAGCGGACGTACAGTGAATTGGAAAGGATGGGCAGTGTGGAATCCAAAAGAGGGCAGGGGACGTTTGTGACAGAGGATCAATATGTGCTTAATGAGCTTCGGCAGCGTTTAAAGAAAGAGCAAATCTCTTCTTTTTTTGAAGACATGAAAGAGATGGGCTTTACTGAAGATGAGATGGTTTCCGGGTTGAAGGAGTACATTTCCGGTGAGGAGCGGGGTGGAACAAATGATTGAATTTAATCAAGTGACTAAAAAGTACAGAAGCCAGGCAGCATTGAATGACTTTTCTCTTACGCTGCCTCACGGGAAAATCATTGGACTGGTCGGAGAAAACGGAAGCGGAAAATCGACCGTTCTAAAACTCATTTCAGGGCTGATTTCTCCAACCAAAGGCAGTGTAACCGTAGACGGCGAACCGGCAACCCGGAAGATCAGCAGCAGGGTTTCGTATTTGTCGGAACTGGATGCTTACTATACCTTTTATACCGTTGGGGAAACCGTCGATTATTATAAGTCTCTATACAGCGATTTTAATCAGAGCAAAGCAGAAGAAATTCTTGACTACATGAAGCTCGACCGCAGTAAAAAAGTGAAAGATTTATCAAAGGGTAACCGCGGCCGCTTAAAGATTGCGGTGACACTGGCACGCGAAGTTCCTGTCATCTTAATGGATGAACCGCTGTCCGGGCTGGATCCCATGGTGCGGGACTCCATTGTAAAAGGGCTGCTTTCCTTTATGGATTATGAAAAGCAGACACTCATTATAACAACCCATGAAATTAAAGAAATTGAACCGATTCTCGACATGGTGGTCCTCATTAAAGACGGGACACTTTTAAAAGTGGAAGAAGTTGAAGAATTGAGGATCGAACAAAATGTTTCCATCGTCGAATGGATGAAGCAGGTATATCAGGATGGAGGGATGGGTAAATGAGCCAGAAACCGCTGGTTGAATTAAAGGATGTTAAAAAGAGGATTGGAAAAAAAGATATTATTCACGGTCTGACGTTTGATATTTATGGCGGAGAAGTGTTTGGGTTCCTGGGGCCAAACGGCGCAGGCAAAACAACAACGATCAGGATGATGGTAGGATTGATGTCCTTAAGTGGGGGACAAATTCTGATTAAAGGAAAAAATATTGAAAGTCACTATAAACAGGCTATTTCTGAAGTTGGAGCCATTGTGGAAAATCCGGAAATGTACAAATTTTTGACAGGCTATCAGAACCTGATCCACTACAGACGCATGGTTAAGGGAGTGAGTAAGGGAAGAATCGCAGAAGTAATCGAGCTCGTTGGACTGACAAACAGAATCCATGAAAAAGTAAAAACCTACTCCCTTGGAATGAGGCAGAGGCTCGGTCTGGCACAGGCTTTGCTTCATTCTCCATCCGTTCTTATCCTGGATGAACCGACTAATGGCTTGGATCCGGCCGGTATCCGGGAAATCCGTTATTATCTCCGGCAGCTGGCTGAAAAAGAAGGGATCGCTGTGATTGTATCAAGCCATTTGCTCTCTGAAATGGAGCTGATGTGTGACCGGATCGCGATTATTCAAAACGGAAAGCTGATCGGTGTACAAAGCACAAAAGAGTTCGTTGAAAGCGGAACGGAAAGAAAGGTTCGTTTTCTTGTGGATGATCCCGCAGCTGCACGCCATGCTGTCAGCCATCATGTGAAAGCGGAACGGATCACACTCGGAAATGAATACCTGGAAGCAGAGATGGAGCGGGAGATGATTCCTGAGGTTACCGCAACGCTGGTTGTTGAAGGCGTAAAGGTGTATGGCATCTCATCAGAAACGAAAACATTGGAAGACAAATTCCTGGAAGTGACGGGAGGAAAAGAAATTGTCTAATTTTATTGGCTTGATTCAAAATGAAAATATGAAAATTTACAGACGCATGGGAAATCTAATCATGATCCTTCTTCTCATCGGGTTTATTGGGCTGACCGGGATCCTGACCAAAACAGACAAAACAAAGCCTGTGAGCGATAACTGGAAACAGGAGCTGAAGGCAGAGAATGCTGCCATGCAAAAGACCATTAAAAAAGAACCAATGATGAAAAGTCATTATGAACGGAGTATCGCGTTAAATGAATACAGAATCACTCATGATATAAAGCCTGTAGACGCAAAAAGCCAATGGTCTTTTGTCGGGGAGAGCCCGGATGCCATCCAGTTTATTTTGATTTTTACTATCATTGTGGCGGGAGGCATGGTCGCCAGTGAATTTTCGTGGGGAACGATTAAGCTTCTCTTAATCCGGCCGGTCAGCAGAACCACTATCCTCGCTTCCAAATATCTATCGACCATGCTTTATGCTCTTCTCTTGATAATCATCACGTTTGTGTTTGCCTGGCTGTGGGGGGGCGTGCTGTTCGGATTTGATTTCAGCCCGGGAACTCATCTAAGTTATGCGAACGGAAAGGTGGTTGAGGAAAACATAGTATGGCATATGTGGAAAGAATATGGATTTGCGAGCATTTTGCTTTTAATGATGGCTACGTTTGCTTTCATGATGTCCACCATCTTCCGAAACAGTTCACTTGCCATCGGATTCTCCATTTTTTTATCAATGTCTGGAACCGTTGCGGTCCAGCTTTTGTCCAAGTACGATTGGGTGAAGTATATCCTTTTTGCCAACGTGGATTTAAAGCAGTATTTTGATGGAACGCCTCTGATTAAAGGAATGACCTTGAACTTCTCCTTGTCAGTGCTTGCCGTATATTTTGTACTGTTCACGGCACTTTCCTGGCTGGTATTCAAAAAAAGAGATGTGGCCGCGTAAATTAATGGATGAGTTGAAGAACCAAAAACTGATCCCCTAAACAGATTGAATCATTTAAATCAACAACAGTAAAGCAGACCAGTCCGTGGGAGGACTGGTCTGCTTTTACATGTGTGAATTGATTTGTTTATACCTCAACAGATAACGGACGATTTGCCATCTTCCTTTATCTATCTATTCTTCATTTTTTCCGTCTTTTACTGCATCTTCTAGTTTACGGGCATTACCCTTGGCGTTAATCATTTCCAGTACGCTGTTAAGGCCGGATTCTTCATTGTCGTTCTCCGGTTCATTTTGGTCAAGGATTTTTTCTTTGTTTTTGTCTTCCATGAAAAAACCTCCTTTGTTTTTTTATACCCTTTATCCTCTGGGCTTACACCGGCTAAGAGAGCTTCCTGCTTGATCTTAATCTGGTGCGTAACGGAGTTTCTGATGTCCTTTTCTGCTGGTGTGCTGTGCGGTGGAGACCACTTTCAATACAATAGCGGGGTCTTTTCTTCACTTCCTTGAATACTTTTCCCACATATTCACCAATGAGTCCGATCGCCATCAGCTGCAGCCCGCCGATCAGCCAGAGGGAGAGGACAATGGAAGTCCAACCTGGAACCGTGTACCCGTTCATTTTTTGAAAAAGGGCGAAGAGACCTGCGGCCGCACTGATGAAAATAAATAAGAAGCCACAGGCGGTAAGAAAACGGATCGGTTTAATGCTGAAGGAGGTAATGCCATCAAATGCGAAAGCAAGCATTTTTCCGATTGGATATTTTGATTCCCCTGCTGCCCTTTCTTTTCGGTCGTAATAGACCTGGGCAGAAGGAAAGCCGATAAGAGGAACGATGCCTCTCATAAAAAAATTACTTTCTCCATAACGTTCAAGTTCCTTTAGTGCCCGTTTACTCAGTAGGCGGTAATCCGCATGATTGTAGATGAGTTCAACGCCCAATTTACCCATCAGCTTATAGAAAGCCTGTGCCGTCTGACGTTTGAAAATCGTATCATTTTTGCGCTGGCGCCTGACTCCGTAAACGACATCGCATCCTTCCCGAAACTTCAGTACAAACTGGCGGATAACCTCAACATCGTCCTGAAGGTCGGCATCAATGGAAATGATGCAATCCGAAAAATTTCCGGCTTGATCCATTCCTGCGAGCAAAGCGTTTTGATGGCCGGCATTTTTAGCCAGCTTGATCCCGCTGACATGCCGGTTGGTTTTATGCATAGCGGAGATGAGTTCCCATGTTTTATCCGTGCTTCCATCATCCACAAAAAGGATGGTGCTTTCCATCGAGACGAGCGATTCGGAGATCATTCCCTGCAGGACACCTGTCAGTTCTCGTGCTGTAATCATAAGCACTTCTTCTTCGTTGTAGCAGGGGACGACAATAGCAAGGACAGGGAGTTTATTTGAATTCATGTCTAATTCCTCCTTCATTCCAAGAGGCGGGTTTATTCATACCGGGTCGCTTCAATCGCGTTCGTTGTTTCCTGAAGATGTCGAAGGTGCTCATGAGCATGCAACAGTTTTTGGGCCTGCTCTTGAGATAATCCTTCAGTATGCCGGATTTGATTTACCTTTTCATGAGCTAGTTCAAGCAGTTGCCTCCCCTGCTGGAATTCAGCAGGATTATTGCTTCCCTGGGCTTCTTCAATTGCTTTTCTGGCATTTTCCACGCATTCTAAAGCTTGGGCATACAGGTATTGATCCTCCATTTACCGATGGCTCCTTTTCTTTCTTTATCCTTAACATGCGTATTGGAGAATTTTGTTATTCGTTCTTTCTTAATTTCACACCCAAAAAAGGTCGTACAACCCGTCCTGCTTGAATAGACTTGTACTAATTCAAATAAACAGGCGGAGGGCTGAAGTGGGGATATTGATAAAATATATGCTTTTGGGACTATCATTGGCGGCACCAATCGGGCCGATTAACGCTGCTCAAATGGATAAAGGTATACGCAGCGGGTTTTGGCATGCCTGGATGGTTGGTCTCGGAGCCACAACGGCAGACGCCATTTATATGGCACTTGTTTATATGGGGCTGGTCCATTTTTTGGAGGCGCCGGTTATTAAAGCCTTTTTATGGTTGTTTGGATGTTTTGTTCTGATTTATACCGGTATTGAAAGTTTCAGGAGTTCTGCCGTTTTGGTGCTTTCGAAAAAGCAGGAAAATGAAAAAATGAGAAAATGCTTTTTGTCCGGTTTTTTTATGTCATTGACCAATCCGCTCACCATTTTATTTTGGCTGGGAATATACGGGTCGGTTCTTGCAGAAACCGCTGCCGTTTCTCAAACCGAGCAGCTCATCCTTTACAGTTCAGCTATCTTTGGCGGTATTCTACTATGGGATTTTACGATGGCACTGGTAGCCAGCAGCTTTCGCCGTTTTCTCGCCGATACACTGCTCACCCTGATTTCGAGAATATCAGGAATATCATTGATCGGGTTTGGCATTTATTTTGGGTATCAGGCCTTTGCTTTCCTTTGGAGATAAACCATTTGTGAAAGTGACATGCATTTGAGACAATAAAAGAAATGCTTGTCGGCAGTGGGGAGGAGGGGCGCATCCGATGAAATTGTATAAGTGGATCTGCTTTTTGCTTGCTCTGTTCAATCTTGCGGATGCGTTTTTAACGTTCAGGCTGCTCGAACGGGGAGGAAATGAGTTAAACCCGGTGATGAGGATTCTCTATCATTTTCATCCGTTAGCGTTTTTGGGTGTCAAACTCTTATTCTCCATCCTCGTTATTCTTTTGTCCTTTTTGCCGCTGCGCGGCAAGTACAATATCTTTGTATATGTTGCCTTCAGTGCCTATCTTCTTTTGATGGGATGGCATATTTATATTCTCGTTTTTCTTTCATAGCAATAAGACAAGCGCACCGGCTAAGCCGGTGCGCTTGTTTTATTATGCTTTGTTGAGATTGATCCGGAAACGGTCAAGCATTTCATTATAGCTGGCAGCCGTCTCTTCAGGTGGTGTATGAAGCCGGCTGCTTAAATAGTCGACCGCTTTCTCGTCGTTCATAAGCCATGAACTGTACTGCCGTTTCACATGGTTTTCGGCAGATTGAAAGTCAGAAAAAGCTTCCGAAACAGGCTGGTGGTGATGAATAAGCTTCCACTGGTGGTCGCTGTCTTTGAAAATGATCGTTGTCTCTTTTTTATGGTTAAAGAAAATGGTTCCTTTTTCATTTTCCTTAACATTTTGTTCATTATCATGTGCGTCCGGCCGGCGTGGCGGAATTTCAAACGCAGGGAGAACAAACCGCTGAAACCCTTCCGGTGTAAGAGTGCATCCCGAAGCTTTCGGATGTCCGCCGCCACCGAATTGTGCAGCATATTTGGAAACGTCCACATGGTCATAAATGGTACGGAACCCTGCCCTTTTCCCGCCTATGTTCAGGATGACAATTAAATCCAGGTGGGGGTTTTCGCGATTCAACTCATTCCCAAGCTCTGAATGGTGGCTTTCTGCGTGAACAATGCCGATTCGGTAAGGCTCGCTGCCGGTTTCATATACAGAATCCCAGGTCTCGGCCATTTGCCGCTGTTTTTTCTTGATATACGCTTTTCTGCTGTCTTCTTCAAGCTGAAGAATGGTTTCTTCGGTTTGTGAAAAACGGAAGTGCTCTTCTGTTTTCAAGCGCTCAATCATGTCCTTTTCAAACTGTCCTTGAGGAAGAAGAAAAAACAAATCATTCAGGCGCTTGGCATCCTCGTTTTCATTCTCAAACCATTCCCATGTATCATACTGTCTGACAAGTTCAACAAACTCTTTTAAGGCACCTTCGTCTTTCAACATTCCTTTATCAATAAAATGCTCATAAAGAAGGGAGGTGGCAGAGGTAAGCTTTCCGTCTTCCTTTTTTGCTTCAACATATCCCCATTCATAGCCGTTAAAGTGGTCGGCTGTTACATGGTGGTCAATGAGCTGAATTTCACGCCCATCTTCATATTCCTCTTCCAGCTGGCGGGCAACCTGATCATTCACTGCAATATCCGTTATGTAAACAGGAGTATTCTTGTGTTGTTGCAATTGTATATAATCGGCCACACGACGATTGATGTTTTCGTGTGAACAATAAAAAGTCTCTACGTTTTCCTCTCCGAGTACAAGCATTGCTACGATGCCGCAGGATTTTCCATCCAGGTCATTATGTGAAAAAAGTTTCATTTCACTAACGCCTCCTTTCTATTTCCCTATTCAATAGTATAGGCATGGGGCCATTCTTTCAACCCAAAAAGGAATTTAAAGTAGATAGCCGAATACTAGCAGAGCAGCTTTTATTTATGTTTGAAAGGGTAGAGAACATGCAATCATTATTTAAACGTGCCCGTCAGATGGCGGAAGTATATCAAAAAAACGAAAACATAGCGGGTGTTTTACTGGGCGGATCGGTATCAAGAGGATGGAATGACAGTCATTCCGATATCGAACTTCATATTTTATGGAAGATACCGCCGGGAGACAGGGACCGCCTTTGCCCAATAGAAGAGGTACACGGCGAGATCATTGATTTTCATCCATATGAAGAGGAAGAGTGGGCGGAAACGTATATTGTCGATGGTGTAAAGTTCGAAATCAGCGGTTTCCTCGTCCGCACGATGCAAGAGGTTATTCAGCAGGTCGTAAAGCAGGCAAATACGAACTATGACCTGCAATGTCTGGCTGCTTCTATTAAAGATGGGAAGATTCTTTTCGAGGATGAAGGAACACTGTCTGTCTTAAAAGAAGAAGTGAAATCATATCCGAAGGCGCTGTCAGAAAATATGATTCTGGAAAACCTTGAACTGGGAAGCAGGTGGAACAACCGCAGTGCACTGCTGGCCCGTAAAGATTGGCTGATGTATTATGATGTGATGACTGCCGTACAAAAACGGATGCTCGGCATTTTGTTTGGTTTGAATGGCGTGTATGTTCATCACCCTGCATTCAAATGGCTCAATCAGAGTATTGGTGAGATGATAATCGTGCCTGATCGTTTATATGAAAGGTTCACCGAAGTTCTTACAGGTGAACCAGAGGTGGGCCTGGCGGTTCTTGAGGAAGTTGTTGAGGAAGTATTTACACTTGTCGGGAGACATTCTCCCCATCTTCCCGTTGAGGAGAAAAGAAAACAGGCTGCATTCAGGAGGCCGGAGCATTTTTGATCTTTCTGTAACTAATTACCTATTTGATTAGAATTGTACGAGCTTATTTCCTCATGTGACATAAATTAGTATGCATCTAAATTCTTATTTTTCTGAATATTATTGTTTTTGTATGAGGAGGGTGCTACAATAAATGCAAACACCTATTCCCCTTTTTGGAACCTGACATTTGGGAAAAGGCGGTTTAATACTCTTTACCTGTTCCACCATTATCTTTTTAAAGGAGGAAGAACGAATGAGTGATGTTCATTTAATTCCTTTTAAGTTAGAAGAAGTTGTACAAACAGCCGGTGAAGAAATTCCGTATGGTATTCAAATGATCAATGCTCCTGCCGCATGGGACCAGGGGTATAAGGGGAAGGATGTGGTTGTCGCTGTTCTTGATACGGGCTGCGATGTCAACCATCCGGATTTAAAGGACCGCATTATCGGCGGACGAAATTTTACGAGTAATGATCCAGAGGACTTCCTTGATGGCCACTATCATGGAACGCATGTAGCCGGAACGATTGCCGCCACTCTCAACAATAAACTTGGAGTTGCCGGTGTAGCACCGGAAGCGAAGCTTCTGATCCTGCGGGTGCTCGGGAAAGATGGCAGCGGAAGCTACCAGGGAATTATTGATGCAATTAACTATGCTGTTGAATGGCGGGGCGACAATGGCGAAAGGGTTCGGGTCATTTCTATGTCCCTTGGCGGACCGGACGATATTCCGGAAATGCATGAAGCCATCAAGAACGCCACTCAAAACAATGTGATGGTAGTCTGCGCAGCAGGCAACGAAGGCGATGACAATGAAGGCACTGATGAACAAGCATACCCTGGTTATTATAAAGAAGTTGTCCAGGTCGGTGCAGTAGATGAACAAAAGCATCTGGCCGAGTTTTCAAACACAAATGACGAAATTGATCTTGTAGCTCCGGGAGTCAATGTGCTTTCTACCTATCCTGGTGAAAAGTACGCCAAGCTTTCAGGTACATCCATGGCTACGCCACATGTTTCCGGTGCCCTGGCTCTGCTCATCCTGAAAGAGGAAGCAGAATTCGGCAGGGAGCTAACCGATCCCGAAATATATGCCCAGCTTTGTAAGAATACCCAAACCATTGGCCTGACGAAAAAAGGAGAAGGCAATGGGCTGCTTTATTTAAAAATGGGCGAAAGAACCGATTCAGGCAATAAAGTGGAAGAAACAACAACCGTTCAAAAGTAAAGCGGCTCCCAATTTTAAGAGGGGATGTTGATTATGGCGGTTTATCAAGTATTATCCTTGATGATTGGCTTTGCCATGCTGACATTGAAACTGGTGGATGAGCGAAACCGCAGAAATCGGAAAACAACACGTCCTTCCAAAAAGGAACAGCCCAAACGAAAAAGAGCCCAATGATAAAAGAAAGCTGATTCTCCTGTTAGAATCAGCTTTTTGACTTATTTGGCCGTTACTTTAACAGCGGCAGCCGGGCTTGTGGCATTCTTTGAATCTTTATACGTTACCTGTAGGACTGTGCCTGCTTTTTGTAACGGAATATTCATGGTAAATGATCCGGTTGAATTCGTTTTAATGGTCCCAAGGCGTGAACTCCCCTTTTTAACGGTGATGACACTGTTTTTTACCGCTTTCCCTGAAATCTGCCTGCTCTTGCTGTTTACCGGTGAAACGGTTGGCTTAGAAAGCATTTTGGTGATATAGGAAGAAGCTATGTACCATGTGCCTTTCTGTCCCGGAACAGAAACCGGATACCAGACAAATGGGTTGGAACTGTTTAGCGAACGGTCGAACGAGTAAGGTCCTGTAATGGTGAGTTGGCTTCCCTTTTTCATCCACTTGAAGGAGCTGCCGGTAGAAGGTGATTTCCGAATTCTGACCTCATTAAGATTAGAATTATCCCAGCTGGCAATCACTTTGTCATTCTTTTTCAAGCCATATCTTGTCTGGTGAAGAAGGCTGGACAAAGTGTATGTTTTCTTCAAAAAAATAATATTAGCCTTGTTTTTAGGGTCATATTTAAAATCTTTGACTGAAAAAGCGGGCTTGCGAATGGTGGTATCCTCCAGGAAACTTTCACTGTTCAGGTGGGTCCAGACTTTTTCCTGGTAGGCATTGGTGTTCACTTTCCCAGTGCTCTGATAGAGCGGGCTGTTGATGGGCTTGGTGCCGTTGTAGGCCATAACCGCAAAATACCACGTTTCAAGCACGTCTTTATCCTTCGGCAGGATGGAAGGAAGATCGGACCGGCTGTACATGTCGTTCAGCAAATCGGCACCAGCCTTCAGATTATAAGGAATATCGTATTTTAATTTTTCGGTATCATACCGTTTTTGGTTGGTAATCTGCATGACGCCGATCCCCTTGTCGGAAGAAATGACCGGTTTTCCTTTTTTATCAAATTGTCTCCAGGAGTTGTTTTCCTGGGTGGCTACAGCTTTCATAATTTCTGGCGGAATGCCGGCTTCTATGGCAGTCTGTGTCAGAAGGCAGTTCATGTGCTGATAGGAAGGATTTATTCCTTTTTTCAATATGCCCAGCGAACTGCATTTCGACTGAACATTGGAGCTTGATGCTGCCAGTGCGTGGTCCTGAAAAAGGGGAAGCCCGAGTGCCAGGCAGCTGGCTAAACCGGCTTTTATAAATAAAGATTTCATGTGCCATCCTCCATATCTCTTAATCTTCTACATGATACCATATTTTACAAGGTTAATAGTGTAAATTAATAGAATATAGTGGAATAGAGGAATGGCTGGCTTCTTTAAAGAATACATAGGACAGAGTATTACAAAGGAGGCGGTTCTTATGAAAAATGTGATCGCAGTGGAGAAAGGGAAGGGTAAGGAGAATAAATAACAGGAGATGATGATTTGAAGCAAGCACTGCTAATCATTGATGCACAACAGGAATTAATGGACGGCAACAAAGAGAATGAGGAAGTCTATCAAAAAAAGGAAGTCATTCAAACGATTAATAAAATTATTGATAAAGCCACACATTTAAAGGTGCCTGTAGTTGCGGTGCGGGACTTGGACGTAGCGGGAGGCAGGGGTGATGGATTTCTTGTTCATAGCGATATCCAATTGCCTGCAGATACACCTTTCTTTGACAAAAGCGCCACAAGTGCCTTTTACGGAACTGGATTACTGGAACATCTGCAGAAGTATGAGATTAAGCATCTGGTGGTTGCCGGGTGTAAAACCGAGCATTGTATCGATACCGCTGTTCGCATGGCAACAGTGCAGGGGTTTGATGTCACCTTGATTAAGGAAGGGCATTCCACCACATCCTCAAAGAGCTTGAGTGCCAAAGAAATCATTCAGCATCACAATGAAATCCTTCACGGCCATTATAATGTGGATCACTTTTCCATGGTAAGAAGCGCAGACGAAGACGTCTTTCAACCGCTTCATGACAAGTACCGGTAAACAATATAAGAACGAAGGGGCTGTCCAGAAAGTCAGTAAAGTTGACTTCTGGTAGCTCCTTTTTCATTTTGGCAGCATTGAGTTTAGCATTCACCTTCATCGTTCAGTTACTTGGAGTGGAGGGTGCGAGACTCCTGCAGGGGAAGCGTGACAGGTGAGATACACAGGCGCTTGCGCCGGTGGGGCTCAGCGCACGCCCTGCGGAAAGCGAGCGACCCGGAACGGAAAGTAACGCTTTCAAGAGCTTCTAAGACACTAATTGGACCGTTTTTTTTATTGGTCTTTTTTATATTAAGAAAGTCTTAAGAATTATGCTGACTGATTGTTAAGATTTACAGGTTAAGATACAGGTAATCAGGAAAACAGGACATGGTATAATTTTGAAGGGAGCGTGAGAAGATGAGCGAATTTACCGTATTGGTTGTAGATGATGAAAAAGAAATCAGAGATGCCATTGAAATCTATTTGAAAAACGAAAAGATGAATGTTCTGCAGGCATCGGACGGCATAGAAGCAATAGAGATCTTGAATGAAGAAATCGTTCATTTAATCATACTGGATATTATGATGCCTCGCCTTGACGGCATTGCGGCAACGTTCAGGATCAGGGAAAAGAAGAACATCCCGATCATTATGCTAAGTGCGAAAAGTGAGGATACGGACAAAATATTAGGATTGCAAATTGGTGCGGATGATTACTTAACAAAGCCTTTCAATCCGATTGAACTCATTGCCCGGGTGAAATCCCAGCTGAGGAGGTACATGACACTGGGTACATATGAGGGAAAGAATTCTGTTATCAATCTTAGCGGCCTTACTCTTGACAAGGATGCAAGAGAAGTTGCCATTCATGGGGAAGCGGTTAAACTGACCCCCATTGAATACAGAATTGTAGAGCTCTTGATGTCCTATCCCGGCCGTGTATTTTCCATTCACGACATTTATGAACGTGTCTGGCAGGAGCCATGCTATAACGCAGAAAATACAGTGGCTGTTCATATCCGGAAAATCAGAGAGAAAATCGAGATTGATCCAAAAAATCCAAGATATTTAAAGGTGGTGTGGGGCGTTGGGTACAAAATGGAAAAGTAGGATGGGCTGGGGCGCATGGCTGCTCTTGTTTACTATTGGATTGAGCGGTACCCTAACCTTTTTGTCTCACTGGGATGCGTACCTCGGGAAGAGTTACTTTGATAGTGATGAATTTGAAAGTGAGTATAATACATTTCTGGGATATCTGCATATTTCTGAAGTCAGCAATTTGACAGCGGATGAGATGAAAGAAAAAATAACCGTTTCAAATGAAGAAATGGAGGAATACCGATTCAGATACGGTGATTTATCTGAACAAATCAACAATATCCAGGAACAATACAGACCGCAGCTGGAAGAAGCGAGAACAGAAAATAATGAAAAACTAGAAGGTTATTATCAAAAACAAAGAGATAAAAAGATTGAAGACATTCAGAAGAATTTCGACAGTGATAAATATGTAAAAGAGAAAGTGAAGAAGGAGAAAGAGAAGCAGATCGATCAGTTTATTGAAAATAAACAAGAGGTAAAAAGGCAGTTCAGGCAATGGAATTCATCCTTTGATTATTATTTGCAAAATAACAATAGTGCTGAAGTTTTTACCAACCTTACATCCGGTAATAAACAGGATGCTCTTCAAAAGATGAATAACAGCAGCATGTTGTATATTCAGGAATACAACAGTACAAAGGATCTCTCTATCTCAGATTACATGCCTCCAGGAGACTACACGGGAGAGGGTCCCAATTATGAAAATACGGTTGCCGAGGTTTTGTCAGATGAAAATCCCGTGCTGATCGGGAAGATTGGTGTGCCGAAAGCTTTGCCAAAAAACAGCATGATTTATGAGCAGTACCATATGTTCAAGATCAATCAGCTCTTTTTTTACATTTACAGTGCTTTAGGTGTTCTTGGTTTAGTGATAAGTATCTGGCTTGCAAGGAAATACCGTATGCTGTCCGTCATCGGTGAACTGCCGTTAAGGGACTTCTATAAAAAAGTGCCAATCGATCTAAAAGGAGCAGCTTTACTTCTTTTTATTGTTATCCTCCTGGTTTCAATCGGGAACATTTTCACTTTTTCCATGTACGGAAATTATTCAGTCATGATGAAAAATACACTTTTTGATATTTTATTTACTACCATTATTGCAGGGTTAATCCTGGTTCAGGCGGTCTGGCTCCGTTCAGGAATAAAAGAAAATGGTCTGACCAGTGAAGATTGGAAACATACCCTTGTTTACAGGTTATGGATGGATGTGCTGAAAGCTTTTCATTCGTTGGGATTTGCATTCCAAATTATAGTTCTGCTTGTTATTGTTTTTGCTTCCGGTTTTGGTGTGGGGTTCATTATGTACAACAATCAGCTTTTATCATTGTATCTCATTCTCTTTATAGTCGTTACGGTTCCTGCGCTCCTGTTGCTGCTTCGAAAAGTTTCCTACTTCAACCGGATCGTTATCCATTCGTCCGACCTGGCTGCCGGGAAAATGGAGCCGGATCTTGTAGCGAAAGGGCACTCACCGCTCGCCGGGCTGGCAAGGAACATTAATACATTGAAGCACGGCGTCAAAGCACTTCAGAAGTCCGAAGCCAAAAGTGAGCGGCTGAAAACCGAGCTCATTACCAATGTGAGCCACGATTTAAGAACACCGCTTACGTCTATCATTTCTTACACGGAGTTATTAAAAACACCGAATCTTGATGAGGACAGCCAAAAGGCATACGTTGAAATTATTGACCGGAAATCAAAACGCCTCAAAGTCCTGATTGATGATTTGTTTGAAGCATCGAAAATGGCAAGTGGTAATATTGAACTTGTCCGAACAAAAGCGGATATCGTTCAGATGCTGCAGCAGGCACTTGCCGAAAATGATGAAGCTATAGAAAAATCTAATTTGCAGTTCAGACTGGCTTTTTCTGAGCAGCCTATTCTGGCCGATGTGGATGGGCAAAAAATGTGGCGTGTATTTGATAATCTGATCGGAAACGCCCTGAAATATTCTCTTGATCATACGAGGGTGTATATTGGGATTGAACAAATGAAGGACGAAGTTATTATTACCTTTAAAAACATTACCAAATATGAACTGGGAGGCAATACGGATGAACTGTTTGAACGGTTCAAAAGAGGAGATGCCTCGCGTCATACAGATGGCTCTGGCCTTGGCCTTGCAATCGCCAAATCGATTGTTGATCTTCATGAAGGAAGGATGGACGTGGAAGTGGACGGTGACTTATTTAAAGTGATAATCCGTCTTGAAACGGTATAAAATGAAAGATAGCCAAAGAAGCGGCTTAGGCCGCTTCTTTTTGGTATCCGGAAAAAACTTTTGTTTACATTTCTATAAGGTTCTGTTTTATTATAGGAATAGACTGAATGTAAGAGGTATAGCCAATGCTAAAAGTTTATTACACAGACACCGCCAACCAACTGACAGAAGTGGAAGACATTCAAAAGGGCTGTTGGATTAATCTTATTGCACCGACCAATGAAGAAATTAACTGGGTGGTTGAGAAGATAGGAATAGATCCTGATTTCCTGAGAGATGCCCTTGATGAAGAAGAGCGTTCAAGGGTAGAAAAAGAAGAAAGCACCGTCAGTGTTATCGTGGATTTGCCGATTTTGGATTCAGACGAGAACGGTGTTCAATATGATACGTTTCCGCTTGCCATGATTTCCACAGATTCTCATTTCATAACGGTTTGCCTGAGAGAAAACCCGATTCTTGAACTGTTTGCCAAGCGAAAGGTAAAAAACTTCTACACGTATAAGAAAACACGTTTTGTTTTTCAGCTGCTTCAAATGATTGCTACTTATTATTTACGTTACCTGCGTCAAATCAACCGGAAAACAGAGCAAATTGAATATGAATTGAGACAGACACTCAAAAATGATGATTTGTTTGAACTGCTGCGATTGGAGAAGTCCCTTGTTTATTTTGCCACTTCCCTTAAATCGAATGATGCAGTGCTTGAAAAATTGCTGAAGGTCAGCTACTTGAAGATGTATGAAGAGGATAAGGATCTTCTTGAAGACGTTATTATTGAAAACAAACAGGCTATTGAAATGAGCCTTATTTACAGAAACATATTAAAAAGCCTTATGGATGCCTTTTCCTCGGTTATATCCAATAACCTGAACATTGAAATGCGGTTTTTAACGTCCATTACGATTATCCTTGCACTGCCGACCATGGTGGCCAGCTTTTACGGAATGAATATTCCGCTGCCATTCCAAAAATATCCACATGCCTTTTTTGTAAGCCTGTGTGTTGCTTTTACCATATCGGGACTGGTTGCGTTTATCTTTTGGAAAAAGCGCTTTTTTCGGAAATAGAAATACTGCTGCAGAAGGGGACTTTTCTTGTAAAGTTCCCTTTTCATTTCGCTGAAAGAGAAAACGCTTTCCTATTTAAGGCAAATGGGTTTACAATCAGCTTATCTTATCTTTAAAATTATGTTAACATTGTAAAGCGAAATGATACTTAGATTAATGTGTATCCTATGAACGATGATATAGAATATTAAGCATAGTGATCCAAAAAAGGAGATGCCAGCAATGAGCCAGACCGTGTTAGAGAATGAGTCGCTGTCTCCCTACCTTTCTTTTACAAGAGAAGAATGGGCGGGCTTGTATTCGGCCGATATACAACCGTTAACTGAATGGGAAGTGTCTGAACTTCAAGGAATTAATGAAAACGTATCCCTCAATGAGGTATCATCCATTTATTTGCCATTGTGCCGGTTGCTTAACCTATATGTCACCTCTTCACAGCAGCTTCATCAACAATCGAATGCATTTTTGCGCAAGCAAATAAAAAAGCCGCCATTCATTATCGGGATTGCCGGAAGTGTAGCGGTAGGCAAAAGTACAACTTCCCGCATTATCCAGGCGCTATTGTCCAGATGGCCCAATACGCCAAAGGTTGAACTCGTTACAACAGACGGCTTCCTTTATCCCAATGCGGTTTTGGAGCAAAGAGGGCTGATGGGAAAGAAGGGGTTTCCGGAAAGCTACGATTTAAAAGGATTGATTCAATTTTTGTCCCAATTGAAATCAGGGAAACCGGTAGTCGAAGCTCCCATCTATTCTCATCTGGAATATGATATTTTGCCTGACCAGGTACAGACCATATCTGAACCGGACATCGTGATTGTGGAAGGAATTAATGTGCTTCAGGTCCCTAAACAAAAGAAAAACAAAAATCAAAATACACAAATCTTTGTCTCGGACTTCTTTGACTTCTCCCTTTATGTGGATGCGGATGAAGAAGAAATCAAACAATGGTATGTGGACCGCTTTAAAATTTTGAGGAACACAGCTTTCCAAAGTCCTGTTTCTTATTTCCACCGTTATGCCGATT
The DNA here is from genome assembly GCF_030418125.1 of Fictibacillus fluitans. Classification (GTDB taxonomy): domain Bacteria; phylum Bacillota; class Bacilli; order Bacillales; family Fictibacillaceae; genus Fictibacillus_C; species Fictibacillus_C fluitans. Next base: position 40,592 of record NZ_JAUHTR010000025.1, read on the forward strand.
TGAAAGATAAGGAAGCGGTTGAATTCGCACTAAATATATGGAATACCATTAATGGACTTAATTTGCGTGAAAACATACTTCCGACAAAGTACCGGGCTCATCTTATTTTGGAAAAAGGAAAAAATCATTCTGTATCTGGCGTTAAAATGAGAAAAATGTAGGTAAAAGACGGCAAAAGCCGTCTTTTTTTATGAACTGGTGCGAACTACACATAGCGGGGAAAGAAACAGGGTATACAGAAGGAGTCGACCGATAATTGGAGCGTATATTACAAGATTTGTATCTATTTTCTTATTTTTATGAGAGAGGATATAGAGTATGGTAATAGTACAATACTTACAAAAAAGTAACTTATTATCTTTTGGCGACTAAACAGCAACTACTGATTGAATGAAAACCCGCATGGGAGCTGATGTTGTGAAAGATTTTGAATTGAATAAACATGTCTTTTTGGCGAAACTGATTACACAGTATGCACGAGTTCATCAAAAAGCAGTGGGTCCTGTTGCTGAAGAATATATACGCCAGATCGGGATCCGTACAGGAGAGTGGATTGAAGGATATTACAATGAATACAGCAGCCCGTGGACTGTTGAGCAATATGTTGATATCCTTATCGATCTGAAAAATAAAATCGGCGGAGAGTTTGATATCATTTCCATTGATGGTGACCGAATCGTATTAAAGGCCATACAGTGCCCATTTGGAGATGACATCAGTGACGCTCCCCACCTTTGCATGATGACATCCAGCGTATTCGGCGGGATTGCTGCGAGACATTTTGGTTACGGCAAAGTTTCACTCAGAAAAAGAATAGCGCTTGGAGACAGAAATTGCGAAATTGCCATTTATTTATCACCTGATGATTCTGAAGAGGGAATCGAGTATAAGGATTTGGCTGTTTCCCCCGCTAATGCCGACCCTTTTAACTGGGAGGAAGAAACCATCACCATGTTGAATGAAGAGCTTAAACGCACGGATGAAATGATGATTAAGCTGCTCGATGAATTGGAAGATTTAAGGAGAAAAGTCAATAAGGATGGACAAGCGCACAAGATGGAGAATTCAGAATGTTAATGCGTGTGGTTGCTGACCGCACGCTTTTTTTAAAAAAAGAAAGTCTGAACGCATAAGTAGGATTAAAGGAGTGGAGTACCGTGAAAGTCAAAACAGCTAACCTTGATACAAGAAAACTTGCCTATGTTGATGAAGGAAAAGGAGAAACTATCGTGTTGATTCACGGTTTTTGCGGCAGCCATGAATATTGGGAAGACGTTATCCCCGAGCTGGCAAAAGAGTATCGTGTGATTGCACCAGATTTAAACGGACACGGAAAATCATCTCTCAGTGATTCCGTGTGTGCCGTGGAAGATTTATCTGAGGACATTAAGGATTTGATCGGGCATTTGGGTCTGGATCAAGTCACAATGCTGGGCCATTCGCTTGGTGGTTACATTACTTTAGCGTTTGCCGATCATCAAAGCAACAGGCTGAAAGGGTATGGACTTATCCATTCCACTGCCTTTCCGGATGATGAAGCCGCCAGAAAGAAGAGGGACAGCACCATTGAAGAAATAAAGGAAAAGGGAATCAAATCAGTGATTGATCAAATGGTTCCGAACCTGTTCGCACCAGATACTTCGCTGACAGAAAAAATACAGAAGGCCAAAAGAATTGGATACGAAACGGCATCGGAGGGAGCAATCGCTGCCGCCATTGCGATGAAAAACCGGCCCAATCGCAATGATGTCCTCCAGAATTCGAAAATCCCGGTTCTCCTGGTCGCTGGTGAAAGCGATCAAGTGGTTCCACCGGAAAAAACATTTTCGGTTGCCAAGGAGAATATCATTCAGGCAACCCTGAAGGGAGCCGGGCATATGGGGATGTACGAAGCTAGGGATGCTCTGGTAGAAGAAATTAATGCTTTTATGAAAAAAATAAAATAA
>NZ_JAUHTR010000026.1 GCF_030418125.1 Fictibacillus fluitans
AAGCCTTCGATAAGGCTTTTTTCTCTGTTTCGGTATTGTAATTGGAACAAGCGGGAAACAATGCTATAATGGGTCGTAAAAATTTTTTTGAGAGAAGTGAATGGCTATGCCAAAAGAAACAGCCAACCACAAACAAAAAACACTGCTAACCACAGGACAGACCATCCCGCTCAACATTAAGCGCCTCGGCATTAATGGTGAGGGAGTTGGTTTTTATAAACGTACAGTGATCTTTGTGCCGGGGGCTCTGCCCGGTGAGGAAATCATTGCACAAATAGAGAAGGTTTATCCCAACAGGGCAGAAGCCGTTGTAAAGCGCATCAAGAAAAAATCCCATGACCGTGTGGTGCCTCCTTGTCCGTTATATGATGAATGCGGAGGATGCCAGCTGCAGCATCTGAGCTACGAAGGCCAATTGAAGGAAAAACAGGATGTCGTCCGTCAGGCGTTTGAGCGATATACAAAAATTAAGACTGAGAATCTGCCGCTGCGTCCGACCATTGGCATGAAAAACCCTTGGGAATATCGGAATAAGAGCCAGCTACAAGTCGCCAAAGACAAAGAAAAGGTCATTGCGGGTCTCTATGGCATTAACTCACACCGCATCATAGATTTGGACCAATGCAGCGTCCAGCATCCGGAAACTGTGCGTGTAACCAACGCTGTTAAACGGATTCTCGAGGATTTAAACATCCCTGTTTACCATGAAAAAACAAGAAAAGGGATCATCCGTACCATCGTGGTAAGGACCGGTTTCGAAACAGGGGAAACCCAGCTCGTACTCGTAACCACCCAGGAAAAAATCCCCCGCAAAGAACTGCTGATCGCCGAAATCCAAAAACGGATTCCCGGGATCAAATCTATTGTGCAGAATGTTAACGACAAAAAAACTTCAATTATCTTTGGTGAAAAGACCATTCCCCTAGAAGGTCCTGAAACGATTGGAGAGAAGCTCGGCAGCTTGTCGTTTGAACTTTCAGCAAGGGCGTTCTTTCAGCTTAATCCGCAGCAGACCGTAAAGCTTTATGATGAAGCCAAAAAAGCGGCGAAGCTTACCGGAAAAGAAAAAGTGGTCGATGCCTACTGCGGGACCGGAACAATTGGACTCTGGCTGGCCCCGGACGCGGCAGAAATAAGAGGAATGGATGTGATTGAAGAATCCATCCTGAATGCAAAAGAGAACGCAAAACGGCACGGATTTACGAACACGCAATACGAAACTGGAAAAGCCGAAGACATCCTTCCTAAATGGCTGAAGGAAGGATGGAAGCCGGATGTTATAGTGGTTGATCCGCCACGAACCGGATGCGATCAGGCTTTCCTGAAAACCGTGGGGAAGATAAAGCCGAAACGGATGGTTTATGTTTCCTGTAATCCATCAACTCTTGCAAAAGATGTCCACATGTTGATAAGTCATGGATTTGAAGTTGAAAACTTGACCCCTGTGGATATGTTTCCGCAGACGTCTCATGTGGAAGTCGTGTGTACGCTTGTGCAAAAGATTGAAAAGTGAAAAAAAGAGAGAAGGTGAGCGATCACCTTCTCTCTTTTTATTTTGTACATACTAGTCACATCCTCCGCCATCACTGCCTCCGTCGTTGCAGCTGTCACCGAAAGACCCGGAATCTGTTCCCGTATCACTCCACCAAAACCCTGAGGTGGCTGCTGCCGCACTCCTTCCTTTGATGCTTTTTTTCGCTTTTTCTTTGATATTCGGGCTGCTGCTTTCGTTTTTTTCTCTTTTTCTGCTTTCATGCAGGAGCCGAAGATAAGCCAATAAATACCGTATCCTGCAACGCCGACGATCAAGCCCTTCCAGGGATGTGGGCTGGCTATACCGAGAAAGGTAATCAGGATATAAACAAATAAATAAGTCTTTCTGAAGGTTTTCATTCGAAATTACTTCCAGATCTGCAGCTTTTCATCATGTAATCTTCACGTCCTTGGGTTTTGAATGTCTATATTAGATTAAATGAAAAGTGCGGTATTAATCAATATTTTCAGACATATACACACAATCCACAGGGTTATCCACTGGTTGTGAATAGGCGAAATAATGAAAAATTAACAAAACCCGCATCAGGCATTTATTTTTTTACATATCTTTAATAAGGGTATAACTTATCCACATTATCAACAACCTGTGTATAATATTATCCACAGAAAAGGGAGTAGAAAAAAGTCCTCCCGATAAGGAAGGACTTTTACTTTATTTATCAAGCTGGCGATTGTCTGCTTCTTCCGCGCGCTCTATAGCTTCTCTATCATCCTCATCGGCAACCTCCGAAGAATATTCAACATCTACACCTTCAGGCTGGTTAAGATCCGCTTCGGTCAAACCGTCCTTTTCATTCTCCAACCGGTCTTTTTCATTATCCACGGGAATTCCTCCTTTAGCAGTATAGGTCATCATGGTGGGGTTATTGTTGTTTGGTTTTTTAGAATGGAACTACTTGGTTTGGGAAGAGTTTTGGGATGTATATTCATTTTTTTCCCTGCCGTCAGCGGACTTAAACTCTTCTTTGTAAAGTACTTCCTGCGTTTTGGTTAAAGCAGCATTACGCTCTTCAGCCTGCCGTTTTTTGCTTTTCAAATTTGTCTCCCCCTTTAAAAGAAATAAAAAAAAGAAGATTACCCGGCAAGCAACTGAACTTACTGAGTCATCCCCTTTATAGTTTTTCCTTTAATGGCGCGAAATATTTAAGCCTCTTTCAACTGGTTGTCATCAAACACTTCGAGCTGTTGATGCTGGGTTCTCAGCTGATGAAGCATATAGTTATCCTTTTCGATATGGTACAGGTTATACACGTCTCCATCGCGGTTGAGCTGCTGATAGATGTCGGGCCGGCTTTCATTGGCCAGCGTGACATATGGAATCTTTTCTGCAGCCTTCTGTGAGCGGGGATTCGATTTTCGAATCCGCATAAAGACGGTATTAATATTATGCTCATAAAACAATTCTGAAAAGAAATGTTCTTTTGCTACCTTGTTATAGCCCTTTCCAAAGTACGGCTGTCCAATCCAGGTGCCCAAAAAACCACATCCGTCCTGTATATCGTACAGGCTGATCGCTCCGATTGGATTATACCACTCATCCAGGATGGTCCTGGAGATGGTTTCTCCGCGTTCTTCTTCTTCAATCGTCTGTTTGGTAAGGAACATAAATTCCTCGAGACATTCGGTTTTCTGCCGAACAAAAGGAAAAACTTCCGGGTGCGCCATTAAATTGAAAAGAACATGACAGTCGTTTAAATCACGCTTTTTTAACAATTTAATCCCTCCTGGAGGGCAGAAAAATCCCACCCTCGAATTAAGAATAAAAATTAATTCGGGGTGGGAATCGAACCCACTAGGACCAGAAAATCTGGTGGCGCACCAATTGCCTTCCCTATGGTTTTTGCTTATTCATTTATACTTGAATCATATGATATTTTACTGAAAAAGAAAATAGTTTTTTTGTTTATTTTTTATAAAAAAACCGCTTATTTTTGTAAAGAATTTTCCCCTCAATCATGGTCATAACAGGAAGGGAGGAAAAGTGAAACGGATGCTCGGACCACAGGCTGATATCCCCGTCTTTTCCGGGCTCCAAACTCCCGATACGCGCTGCCACTCCAAGGTTTTTTGCCGGATTGATGGTAATTCCCCTGAGCGCGTTTTCTTCGCTCAATCCTTCACGAACCGAAAGAGCTGCACACACATTCAAATACTGGATGGGAGTATAGGGATGATCAGTTGTGATTGAAACCTCAATTCCATGGTCAGCCAGAACTTTGTAGGTTTCCCATGTTTTGTTTTTCAGTTCGATTTTCGAGCGTCTAGTCAATGTGGGGCCGACTGAAACCTGCAGGCCCCGGCCCGATAATTCGTTTGCCACCAAATGGCCTTCTGTGCAATGTTCAATTCTTAAGTCGAGATTAAATTCATCAGCAAGTCTCACCGCAGAAAGGATGTCATCTGCACGGTGAGCATGGATACGGACGGGAATTTCCCGGTTTAAAGCGGCCCAAAGGGGTGCGATTCTCAGATCTTCCGTGAATGTTGATGATTTTGCATGATAAAAGGCTTCCCGGAGCATTCCCATAATGCCCATGCGGGTGATGGAATTGTTTTCTCTACCGCTGTGAATCCGTTTGGGATTTTCGCCAAGGGCCAATTTCAGCCCCGCAAGCTCTTTCACGAGCATATCACGGATATCTGTGCCGGCTGTTTTAATGACCGATGTGGTGCCGCCGATGACATTGGCGCTTCCCGGCATAATGTGGACAGCTGTGATTCCATGTTGAATAGCATCGCGAAATCCGCTGTCCAGCGGATGGCATCCATCAATGGCGCGGATATGGGGTGTCAGGACTTCATTGGTTTCATTGGCATCATTTCCTGCCCAGCCTGTTCCTTCGTCATAAAGCCCTAGATGGGTATGAACATCAATAAAGCCCGGCAAAAGGTGATAGCCAGCCGCTTCAATGACTTCCATATCTGAAGAGGGATTAATGGACGGGGCAATATGAAGGATCTTACCGTCCTGGATGAGGATATCGCCTTTTTTCATCACTGGAGATGTGATGGGATAAACCCTGGCGCCTTTAATGAGTGTTTTCAACTACATCACCTGTTTCTCTTTTTTTTGTTATTTATATTGCTGTTTACTTGAGCAAATTCTCCAGCGCCTCCTGAACCCTTGGGAAATGGTAGGTAAATCCTTTTTTTACCGCCTTCTCCGGGTAGGCGTGCTGTCCCTCCAGAATCAATACACTCATCTCGCCAAGCAGACTTCTGATGGCAAAGGAAGGTGCCGGAAGCCAGTGAGGCCGTCCCAATGTTTCTCCGAGCTCTTTTCCGAAGTCACTGTTCTGAACGGGATAAGGTGCCGTCACATTAACGGGCCCTTCAATTCCTGGCTGCAGGCAAAACTCAATGAGCCTGGCAGCATCCTCCAGATGAATCCATGATACCCACTGCCGTCCTGAACCGATTTTTCCGCCGGCAAAAAATTTATATGGCATTGCCATTTGAGACAGGGCGCCGCCTTTTTCACTAAGGATAACGCCAAATCGTGCAAAAACCGTACGGATTCCCAGTTCATTTGCATGGCTTGCTTTTTGCTCCCACTGCTGTGCCACTTCTGAAAGGAAATTTTCACTTTTGGGCGCAGAGCGTTCAGTGAAATGCTCTTGTTCCGAAGTTCCGTAAAATCCGACGGCGGAGGCGTTGACCAGCACAGACGGTTTTTCGGGCAGCTCAGACAGGATACGAAGCACCTCATCCGTTGCCTTCATCCGGCTGTCCATGATCTTTTTCTTTTTCTCATCAGTCCATCTACCATTGATGCTTTCACCTGCCAGATTAATAAAGGCATCGATTCCCTGTAGCTCACGTTCGGGTGTACTGTCATCACTCAGCCATCGCACGTAATGAAGTTTTGAATGGCCGGATTCTTTGGGAGAACGGGTCAGGATGTACACTTCATGGTCTTTTGAGAGCAAGAGTTTAGTGACGGCAGACCCAATGAGTCCGGTGCCGCCTGTGATGGCAATTTTCATAAAAACCTCCTGGATGGTAATTTTCCGGAAAATTTATTTAAAAATTAAGAATATTTGATATAATTGTCACTGTAATTATATCAATCTTTTGAGGGGGAGCCTAATGGAAACACAGACAAGCACCATTAGAAAGAAAAGTAATCCGGTGGCAAAGGCCATCATCTGGATTGCGGTTGCCCTGGCTGGAGGCATAAGTTTATCTGTTATTGCCTTGCAGAGGGACGAACACATAAGTGCCATCTGGTTTGTGGTGGCATCGCTCGCTACATACGCAGTTGCATATCGCTTCTATTCCCGTTTTATCTCCAATAAAATCTTTGGATTGGATAAGAAGCGTGCAACGCCTGCAGAAAGATACGCAGACGGAAAGGATTATGTACCAACCAACAAGTGGGTTCTCTACGGCCATCATTTTGCTGCGATTGCCGGGGCAGGTCCGCTTGTCGGCCCTACTCTTGCCGCTCAGATGGGATATCTTCCGGGAACCATCTGGATTGTTGCCGGAGCTGTCCTTGCTGGATGTGTCCAGGATTTCGTCGTCTTGATCATTTCCATGAGGCGAAAGGGAAAATCGATCGGAGAGATTGCAAGAGAAGAAATTGGCCCTGTGGGAGGCTACCTTGCACTCGTAGGTGTATTTGCCATCATGATTATCCTCATTGCTGTTTTGGGGCTTGTAGTTGTAAACGCTTTAAAAGCGAGTCCGTGGGGGATGTATACCATTGCGATGACGATTCCAATCGCATTGTTCATGGGAATCTACATGAAATTTCTGCGGCCGGGAAGGGTAGGGGAAGCTTCCATCATCGGTTTTGCCCTGCTGATTTTCGCACTGGTCAGCGGCCAATGGGTGGCCGATTCCGCCACACTGGCTCCGATGTTTACTTTCGAGGGAAAAACAATTGCCATCATGATGATTGTTTACGGATTTTTGGCTTCCGTGCTTCCTGTGTGGCTTCTGCTCGCTCCGCGTGATTATTTGAGCACATTTTTAAAAGTGGGGGTCATCGGTTTGCTGGCTGTCGGCATATTGATTGTTATGCCTGAAATCCAAATGCCTGCTTTGACCAAATTTGTGGATGGAACAGGACCAGTGTTCTCAGGGAACCTGTTTCCATTTTTGTTCATTACCATTGCTTGTGGAGCCGTCTCAGGGTTTCACTCCTTGATTTCTTCGGGCACTACGCCAAAGCTGATTGCCAATGAGAAACATGCCAACATGATTGGCTACGGCGGTATGCTGACAGAATCTTTTGTTGCAGTAATGGCTCTTGTGGCTGCGACCCTTTTATCGCCGGGTGTTTATTTTGCAATCAACTCGCCGGGCGCCGCAATCGGTACAGATGTAAGTGCTGCCGCGTCAACAATTTCATCCTGGGGATTCTCGGTCAGTGCTGATGAAATTAATACGCTTGCCCAACAGGTGGATGAAGAAAGCATTCTTTCCCGGACAGGCGGGGCTCCATCGCTTGCCGTTGGAATGGCACACATCTTTTCAAAAATTGTCGGCGGACCGCAGCTGATGGCGTTCTGGTACCATTTCGCCATCCTCTTTGAAGCAGTCTTCATATTAACGACAATTGATGCCGGAACGAGGGTCGGCCGGTTTATGCTGCAGGATTTACTCGGCAACATCTGGAAGCCGATCGGAAAAACCGACTGGATGCCTGCGGTTTATATTACAAGCGCCATTGTGGTTGCCGGATGGGGTTACTTCCTTGTGGTCGGTGTCACAGACCCGCTGGGCGGAATCAACACGCTCTGGCCGTTATTTGGCATAACAAATCAAATGCTGGCTGCCATTGCCCTGATTGTGGCGACAACCGTAATCATCAAAATGGGCAAAAGCAAATATTGCTGGGTCACACTGGCACCGCTTGCCTGGCTTATGATTGTAACGTTTACGGCCGGCTGGCAAAAAATCTTTTCTCAGCTGCCGAATATCGGTTTCCTGAAGCAGGCGGAAGTGACAAAACAGGCATTGGCTGCAGGAAAGCTCCCGCCAACCATACCGACTGCCGAAGCGGCCAAGCAGATTATCTTTAACAACCAGTTAAATGCGGTGCTTACGGGAATCTTCATGCTTCTCATTCTCGGCGTTCTGATTGATGCCATGCGGATTTGGGGAAAGGTTTGGTTTAAGAAAGAAGAACTTCCGACAAGCGAGGAACCGTTTAAACAAACGAAAATCAGCGAGGTGTCCTAATGAATTCTCTTTTCCAAAAAATCAGACATGGTGCCGAAATCATGCGCAAAATCGGCAAGGGGATTTCAAATCTTCCGGATTATCAGTCCTACGTGGAGCATATTAGAATCCATCATCCGGAGGTAGCCCCGCCCACTGAAGCTGAATTCTTTAAGGATTTCCTGGACAAAAAATACGGAGCATCAGCCAAGAGATGCTGCTAGAAGCCAAGAGCCCGCATAAGGTTTATGCGGGCTCTTTTACCGGTCAGGTATGTTAAGATAAAAGTATTAGCGGGGTGAAAGCAATGACAGTCATTACAAAGATCACAACTCAAAAAAAGAACACGGATCGTTTCAATATCTATATCGACCAGGGCAAAGGAGAAGAATACGGCTTTAGTGTTGATACAGATATTCTGATTAAATATAAATTGAAAAAAGGTTTAGAAATCGATACAGAAGAGCTTAGAAACGTGCTGTATGAAGATGAAATTAAAAAAGGGTTTAATACCTCTCTTCAATTCTTGTCGTTTCGAATGAGGTCCGAAAAAGAAGTCCGGGATCACCTGAAAAAGAAGGAATTCGAGGATAATGCCATCGAAGAGGTGATCAAGCGGCTGCTGGAATACAAGTATCTTGATGATACCGATTTTGCCAATACGTTTGTGCGGTCGAGAAAGAATACGACGTCAAAAGGGGCTGGAGTCATAACAAGAGAGCTATCGCAAAAAGGCATCTCACAGCCTGTTATTGAAAAAGCGCTGAACGAATTTCCGCTTAATGAGCAAATCGAGTCGGCTGCTTCTTTCGCTCAAAAAAAAGCAAACCAGAATAAAAGCCTGTCAAGCAATGAACGGCGAAATAAAATATCCCAGCAGCTCCTTCAAAAAGGATACTCCTGGGACGTGATTCAAGAAGCTCTCCAAGACATTGACATGGAAAGCTCAAGGGATGAGGAAATGGAAGCCTTGCTAAAACAGGCTAACAAAGCCCATAGACGCTATAAAAAGTTTTCCGGGATGCAATACCGCAATAAAATGAAACAGCATCTCTATGGAAAAGGATTTTCTGTCGAAATGATCGACGAAGTGCTGAATTCGGACCTTATCGATCAATAAAGATTTCGGCTTTTCCGTTGTCTTCCGATACAATCTGCACTGCCACCTGCTGGGGTGTTTTAAACCGGGACTTGTCTTTCACATGATCGCTGGCCTCCCAAAACGGGGTATCCATTCCCCCCATGTAGACGGCAGTTACGCTGATGCCGGTTCCGTCCAATTCTTTGACCAGGCTTTCCGTAAAGCCTCTTACGGCAAATTTGCTTGCGCAATAAACGGATTCATTTACCTTTCCCCGAAGTCCGGCGGTGGAAATGACGTTCATGATTTTTCCTTCTGATTTTTCCTTTAAATAAGGCAAAGCCGCCATGGTAGTGAATAAGGTGCCTTTTACATTGGTGTCCAGCAAGAGGTCCACTTCTTCTTCTGTAAACTTTTCCAGCGGGCCAAAGATTCCTGAACCGGCATTATTGATCAGCATATGTATATCTTCCCGCTGAAAAAGCTGCCCAAATACATGTTTCACTTCTTCCATAGATGTCACATCGCAAGCGTAACAATCCGCCTGCTGTCCTCTTTGCATCAGCACATCCTTCACCATTGTCAGTTTCTTCAGGGTGCGCCCGATAAGAATTACTTTGTACTTTTTTGCATATTCCTCCGCAAGCGCTGCTCCAAGTCCAGAACCGCCTCCGGTAATTATTACTGATTTCATGGGATCATCCTTTCAATACGTTTGGATTCTTATACAATGTTTATTATACTAAAAGCAGTAGAATGGAGGCTCATCATGGAAAAAAGATATAGTGAAATGGACAAGACACAACTTAAGAACGAAATTGCTGACCTTCATGCAAAAGCGCAAAAGGCGGAACAAATGGGAATGATCAGCGAATTTGCCGTATATGAGCGAAAAATCATGATGGCAAAATCCTATATGCTGGATCCTGCCCAGTTTGAACCAGGAAAAACATACGGTGTGGAGGGGGATCCCGGATCTTCCTTTAAAATATTGTACATGAATGGAATATTTGCCTGGGGCTACAGAGACGATTCGCAGGAATTGGAAGCCTTTCCGATCGCCATCCTTCAGCAGCCCTGATGATAATTGAAAAAAGAAGCGGAAAGGGCCGCTTCTTTTTCCGGCAATACTAACGCTTGCGTGTTTGGATGAAAGCCGGTCGGCAACGCTAATGACTTTAGCACCATCCATAACCGCAAGAGCTATTGTTCATCCCGGTGTCGATTGGATTGAAACATTCGTTCCTGTGGATGGTCACGAATGGATCCGTCTGGCCGCTTGGAAGAGAATTCTTCTTTAGCTTTCGGCTCACCTGAGAAGGAGATCCGATTAGGAAAGTTTTTCGATTTGTTTCGCATTTTAAGCCCTCCTTATAATCGGTTCCCATCTAGTATGGTTTGAATAAAAACCTTTAATGTGAATAGAAAACGTCAAAATAATGGATAAGGAGGAAGAAAAAATGGAGGATAGATTTGACCGTCTTGCCCGGATACTGACGGCCAAAAATGAACTGCTCAATTATGACGAAGCCAGAACCTGGATAGAAGGACTATGGGAAGATTTTGAGTCCTCCCGTGCGCGAGCTGGATACGAGTATGGCGGAAAGAATAAAACAGAAGAAATGGTTGTGCAGTGGATCAACAGCTTTGGTCCGAAGCTGCATGAGTACGAAACATCCAATCCAAAATTTAAACACTTGAAAAAAAAGAAGTGATGAAGGAGTTTCCTTCATCACTCATTTTTTAATACACTTGGTGTGAAATCCAGTTTTTTCCGTAAGCGGTCTTCGCTGTATACCCAGCCGGTATAAGAAGTCATGATATTTAATTCTTCATCCAGCTGCACAATGGCTACAAACGGATAATGCCCTTTGCTTCTGTAGCGAAGGTCGATAAAGCGGACTTCATGTCCATGACTGTTCTTTTCAACCTCCCACCGGTAAACGGGTGAAAAGGACAGAAACGCCGAAAGGTTTTTGTCTTTCTTTGCAGCATGTATCACGTCCGTATCAGGCACTTCTACACGGTCAAAGGTGTCGAGCACCCTGAAACGTCCTTGTTTTATGCTGCCTACAAAAAATTGATGTTTGGTTTTAATCGCCAGATGGTACTGTCCCCATTTAATGGTGGGAGATGCGATGACCTCAATAGTTTCCGGTATATGGCGCCTGACCACCTGGGCTATCCGGTGGCGGTTCCAGATTCTGAGTAAATAATAGCCGGCCAAGATAATATAAATTGCTGCAAATGTCCTTCCCGGATCGAAGCCTCCGTACCACAGAGCTAATCCAATCAAGTGAAGGATAAAAATAAACGGGTCAAAAATACTGATTACACCCAGAGCGACCCACTTTTTTGAAAATGGATAGAGAGCCTGTGTGCCGTATGCATTAAATATGTCGACAAAAACATGGAGAAACACTGCCAGGGACGTCCAAAGCCATAAGTGCAGACCATCCGCGCCGGGACTCAGTCCAAAAATAATCAATGAGAGTATTGCCGGCCAAATGAACAGTGCCGGTACGGAGTGGGTAATCCCCCGATGATTGCGAATGTAAACGGCATTGTTTCTTAATTTTAATATGGTGTCAAAATCGGGTGCTTGTGAACCGACCAGTGTCCCAAGAATAACGGCATGGGCAGTTACAGAGTCGGAAGAGACGGCCGGGTCCAGCATTGCGAGACCGCCGAGCCCCAGCCCCATTACGACATGGGTTCCAGTATCCAATTTACACACCTCCTTACGTGTTTTAGTGGTAGAATGGAGGATCCTGCCTTGAGTGAAAAAATAACGGTTTTTATTGAATATAAAGTAAACACTGATCAAGTCGGTCAATATGAAAAGTATATGAAAAAAGTGCTTGATGCATTAAAGAAAGATGGTGCTTATTCTCCTGTTTGGATGAAAGCCATCGACCAGGATTTATTGTATGTTGAATGTTTTGATGTCAGTAATCCAAAATTTTATATCTCCATCAAAGAAAAGCGGCGGTCCAGAGAGCATACCGTTTATGGAGCGCTGGATCAAATGATCACCGGCGGTCTGTCAAAACTCCATTGCTGGGCATTTGAAAAGAAAGGTGAGTAAGCAATTTGAATTCTTATACTGACGATTTTTCGATTTTGGATTTTCAGCGAGACCTGGTGGACTGGTACAAAATGAACCAGCGAGACCTGCCCTGGAGAGCAGATCAGGACCCGTATAAAGTATGGGTCTCAGAAATCATGCTTCAGCAAACCCGTGTGGACACGGTCATTCCTTACTTCAATCGGTTCCTCAGCCTTTTCCCAACACTCGGAGCTCTTGCCGAAGCAGATGAAGAGAAGGTGCTGAAAGCATGGGAGGGTTTAGGTTATTATTCCCGCGTTCGCAATTTGCAAACCGCTGTTAAAGAGGTTGCCGAGCAATATGGCGGAAAAGTTCCCGATACACCGGAGGAGATATCCAAGCTCAAAGGGGTCGGTCCTTACACGGCAGGTGCGATACTGAGCATTGCTTATGGCGTCCCTGAACCTGCGGTGGATGGCAATGTAATGCGTGTGCTGTCACGGATCCTGCTGATTGAAGAAGATATAGGCAAGGCCAAAACACGGACTTTATTTGAAAAAGCAGTCCGGGAACTTATTTCAAAAGAAGATCCTTCCTCTTTCAATCAGGCAATGATGGAGCTGGGAGCTCTGATCTGCACACCAAAGTCCCCGGCTTGTCTGATTTGTCCCGTGCATGAGCATTGTCGTGCTTTTGACCAGGGAAGACAGCGGGAGCTTCCTGTAAAAGAGAAAAAAACAAAGGTTCGTCATGTGGATATGGCCGCTCTTATTTTACGGCGGGCAGACGGGAAATACCTGATTCACAAACGTCCCAAGGAAGGCCTGCTCGCCAATCTGTGGGAGTTTCCAAATGTTCCGGTCCGGAAAAGAGGGCAGAGCGAGATTGAGGATCTTACCGTTTTTCTTGACGCAGAATGGGGAATAACCGCAGAAATTGGAGATCATATCAGTAACCTGGAACACGTATTTTCTCATCTGAAATGGGATATTCAATTATTTGAAGGACAATGCACCACTGAAACAGGAGAGAAGGATGATCTCAAGTGGGTGACATTTGAGGAAATGGAGGCTTTTCCTTTTCCTGTCTCTCACCAAAAAATCATAAAGTTGGCGAAAGAGGTGGCAGTCTTATGAATTTAGGTCTTGAACAGAAAAAAGTTTTAATTACCGGGGGTTCCAAGGGCATTGGTAAAGGAATAGCCAAGCTGTTCATGGAAGAAGGTGCCCTTGTCGGCATATGCGGCCGCAAGGAAGAGACGCTTGCGGAAGCGAAAGAAGAATTGGGACAAGCTCTTTTCACTGTGCAGGGAGATGTAACGTTATCTGAAGACAGGGGACGCATTCTTCAGGAATTCATCCTGCATTTTGGAGGCATTGACATCCTCGTTAATAACGCGGGAGGAAGCAATGGGGGAGCTGTAATGGACACCACAATGGATCAATTTGAAGAATCGGTGCATTTGAATTATTTGTCTGCTGTTGGAATGAGCAAGCTGGCAGCGGCAGAAATGGTTAAGCAGGAAAGGGGTACAATTCTAAATATCTCTTCCATTTTTGGCCGGGAGTCGGGAGGAAAGCCGACTTACAATGGCAGTAAAGCGGCACTTATCTCGTTTACAAAGTCCTTTGCAGATGAAATGATATCTCAGGGTGTGAGGGTTGCGGGAATTGCGCCGGGCTCTGTACTGCATCCAACAGGCAACTGGCAGCGCCGGTTGAAAGAAACCCCGGAGAAAATTAACCAGTATATCCAGCAAAACATTCCGGCCCAGCGGTTTGGCACAGTAGAGGAAATTGCCAACACAGTTATCTTTATGGCATCCGACCGTGCATCATGGGTGGTTGGCTCCACGTTGAATGTTGACGGCGGACAATCGTACAGCAATTTTTAAACCAAAAAGGTGATCCTGAATGTTCAGGATCACCTTTTGTGCGTTTAGTCGACTTTCGGGGTCGTGCCTCTCTCATAACTCGCTTCATCACTCTTCAAGCCGCCTCTGGCTTCAATTTCCTTTATGATCTCCCGATGAATGGTTGTTCCTTCCTCATTTAAATATGGTGTAATTTGCTGGAAGGACTGATGAAAATATGCCAATTCACTGTCTTTCCACTCTTTTTTAGCAATCATATCAAGCTCGCTCATATCTCTTCCTACATACATTATTTTGCCTCCTTGTGCCAGTGTGGGTGCCTGGGCACCACGCTAAAAAGTCTTTTTAGTTTTTCATCCCGTTTGCAATCCTATACCCGGTCTGGGGATGCGGCAACCACGGAAAATATTCATCAAATAATTATTTTTTGTTCACATAAAAACATTTGATGAGGGTTAAATTAATTTTCGTGGAGGTGATACACATGGACAAACAGTCAAAAACAAACGCACAGCAAGTTAAACGTCAAAACCAACAGTCTCAAGCTGGCCAAGGTCAATACGGTGCTGAGTTTGGAAGCGAAACTGACGCTCAACAAGTTCGTCAGCAAAACGCTCAAGCTCAACAACGTAAAGGTCAAGGTAACCAACAGTAACCTCTATCCATTAATGCTCCCTGCTATACGCAGGGGGCATTTTTGGTTTTCTGGGTTTTTCGACTACATACAGGGGGAAAAGAAGTAGGCAATGAAAAAATGGGCGAGCTTTTTTTTAATAAACAGGGTAACTATCATTTCCAAACTATTCTTAAAACGATATACTATAGAAGAGAAAATAACGTAAAGTAACTGTTTCTTGGGGATGATGAAGGCCGGGCAGGGCTAGAATAGTGATGAGACCACACAATGAACGTATTTTGCAACGAAGCTGGTGAATTACCTATATGTATTATTTTAATGGAAAGGAGTAACCACATAACTGGTAAACCATTGGCTTCCGGAATCGCGAAGGAAAGGAGAAGCATATGAGTTTTCCCACACCCGGAAGTATTATCGATATTCAGAGCTACAAACATAATGGTTCCCTCCATCGAACCTGGGAAGATACGGTTATCCTGAAAGGAAGCTCGTCCGTTGTTATCGCGGGAAATGACCGTATTCTGGTTACAGAATCAGATGGCAGGCAGTGGCGGACACGTGAACCGGCAATCTGCTACTTTAACGCCAAACAATGGTTTAATGTAATCGGCATGATCCGGCAGGATGGCTTTTATTACTACTGCAACCTGGGCACACCGTATATTTGGGATAATGAGGCACTAAAATATATAGATTATGACCTCGATATTAAAGTTTTTCCCGATATGTCCTATATACTGCTCGATGAAGATGAATACAGCCTGCACCGTCAGATCATGAAATATCCGCAAGAGCTGGACTACATTATCCAAAAGAACCTGAATGATCTAATTTCCATGGTCAATCAAAGAAAAGGCCCGTTTGAACCTGGCTTTATTGAGCAATGGTACGAGCGGTATTTGGAATTCAGATAAGAAAAAACCTGTTGAATCAAGCATTCAACAGGTTTTTCTGCCCGTAAGAAGGTATACTGTAAGTGTCTGATAGTGGCGCCTTGGCTGGATCCCACTCGGGTCTGTCCACAGGCGTATTTTGTTATGGCGGTTTAAAGCTGGGAAAGCAGGCGGATAAACAGAAAAATAGAGCTGATTTATGAAAACGATGTGATATGCAATTAAATCGTGTTGAACCGCAACTAATCACCAATGAACGGCCGCTTCAGCATTTCAGGATCCAGCTTCAGCGGCCAAAAGCTTGTCCGTTTCACTCTTTCACAAAATACAAAAAACGTATTTCTGTTCAAGAGTTCCAACGCCTTCGCTTTTAAACGGCCGCTTCAGCATTTCAGGATCCAGCTTCAGCGGCCAGAGACTCGATCACTTCGGTTTTTGTCAGAAAACAAAAAGCGTTTTATGCCAAAACCCTCCAGTGCTTTTCGTCTCTAAACAGCCGCTTCAGCATTTCTATATATAGGGTGTGATTTTTTGGATAGTATTAAGAGGTATTTGGGTTTTGTTAAGCCTTATAAAAAACAGATTAGCTGGACAATTGTGATCGGAATTTTGAAGTTTGGGATTCCGCTCCTGATTCCACTCATTTTAAAATATGTGGTGGATACGATCATTGGCGGTGAGGGGTTATCGACCAGTGAGAAAATGGGCAAGTTGTTCTGGCTGATGGGAGGAGCTTTCTTTATCTTTGGTGTGCTGCGGCCGCCTATTGAATATTACAGACAGTATTATGCGCAATGGGTCGGAAGTAAAGTTTTGTATGATATACGAGACAGACTGTACCATCACATTCAGCGCCTCTCACTGCGGTTTTACTCCAATAATAAATCGGGAGAAATTATTTCACGGGTTATCAATGATGTGGAGCAGACGAAGGATTTTGTCATAACTGGCTTAATGAATGTCTGGCTGGACATGTTTACAATCGTGATTGCCATCGTGATCATGGCCACCATGGATGGCTGGCTGACGCTGGTCGCACTGGCCATGCTGCCGTTCTATGGCCTTTCGGTTAAATATTTTTATACAAGGCTGCGCGGACTGACTAAACAGAGGTCACAGGCGCTTGCGGAAGTTCAGGGGCATTTGCACGAGAGGGTGCAGGGGATGTCCGTGATCCGGAGTTTCGCGCTTGAAGATTATGAACAGGTTCAATTTAATAAAAGAAATTCCCATTTCCTCAACAAAGCGATGGATCAGACGACATGGAATGCCAAAACGTTTGCCGTGGTGAACACCATTACGGATATTGCTCCGTTGCTTGTCATTGGATTTGCTGCCTACCGTGCCATCGGAGGTCATATTTCGATTGGGGAAGTGGTGGCTTTCGCCGGGTATATGGACAGGCTGTACAACCCTCTTCGAAGACTGGTGAATTCTTCAACCACGCTGACACAGTCTCTCGCTTCCATGGACAGGGTTTTTGAATTCATGGATGAAAAATATGATATTTACGACCAGCCAAAGGCCAGGGAGCTGAACGGAGTCAAAGGACAGCTTTCATTTAAAGATGTACTTTTCCGTTATAATGAGAATGAACCTTATGTGTTAAAAGGAATTAATCTTGAAGTGGAATCCGGCCAGACGATCGCTCTTGTAGGAATGAGCGGCGGCGGAAAATCATCCCTCGTCAGCCTGATTCCAAGGTTCTACGATGTTTCCGAGGGCAGTATTCAGCTGGACGGGGAAGACATCCGCAACTTTAAAGTACGTTCCCTGAGAGATAAAATCGGTATGGTTCTGCAGGATAACATCTTATTCAGTGAATCGGTAAAATCCAATATTCTGATGGGAAATCCCGAAGCATCGGATGAGGAAGTCATAGCAGCGGCAAAAGCAGCCAATGCCCATGATTTCATTCTGGGGCTCCCGGAAGGATATGACACAAAAATCGGGGAAAGAGGCGTCAAACTTTCAGGTGGCCAAAAGCAGCGGCTTGCCATCGCCAGAGTTTTTCTTAAGAACCCTCCGATCTTGATTCTTGACGAGGCTACATCCGCTCTTGATCTGGAAAGTGAACATTTGATCCAGGAATCGCTCGAAAAGCTTGCCAAAGAGAGAACAACCTTTATTGTAGCCCATCGATTGGCGACGATTACCCATGCTGACCGCATTGTGGTGGTGAATAATGGCGAAATAGCTGAGAGCGGGACCCATCAAGAACTTATGGCTCGACAAGGCGTTTACTATAATCTCTTTACGGTTCAGCAGCTCGGAGATTAAGTTGGTAACTATAGGAATAAAGTTGTGATAAGTAAATAAGGGAAACTGAGGAAATGGGCGGTGTATACCTATACACCGCCTCTTTTTTTTGTTAAAAAAGACCTGTAATCAGCAAAAAAATGTTAATTCTTTTAAATTTTTAAAAATTTTCATATTGTCAAATAATCAGACTAGTGTCATAATTCGAAGTAGAGTGTCCTACTAAATGTTCACGCAGAAAGAAAAAAGCATCATAGAAAGGGGTTGGGTTAGTGAGCAGTCCTGTCTTGGAAGTTAAAGGATTAAGGACCTCCTTTATGACAGATGATGGTGAGATTTCAGTTGTTAATTCCATCGATTTTCAAATCAATTCCGGTGAAGTGCTTGGAATTGTCGGAGAATCGGGATGCGGCAAAAGTGTTACCTCTTTATCTGTTATGGGACTTGTGCCTTCACCCGCGGGAAAAGTAGAGGGAGATATTCTGTTTAATGGGGAGAATCTCGTTTCTGCCTCGGAGAAGAGGATGCGGCAAATCCGCGGAAATGAAATCGCCATGATTTTTCAGGAGCCGATGACAAGTTTAAATCCGGTTTTCACCATCGGCAGCCAGCTGATCGAAGCTTTGCAAATACATAGAAAATGGCCAAAGAAAAAAGCTCAGGCACAAGCCATTGATATGCTGAAAATGGTGGGCCTTCCACGTGCGGAAGAATTAATGAAGGATTTTCCGCATCAATTATCCGGAGGAATGCGCCAGCGTGTAATGATTGCCATGGCCATGATTTGTGCTCCGAAACTGCTGATTGCAGACGAGCCGACGACGGCTCTTGATGTGACGATTCAGGCACAGATTCTTGAGCTGATGAAAAAACTCAATGAAGAGACAGATACAGCTATCATGATGATCACACATGATCTGGGAGTAGTGGCAGAAATGTGCCAGCGTGTGGTTGTTATGTATGCAGGTAAAGTAGTGGAAGAGGCAGATGTCAAAACCATCTTTACAAGTCCAAAACATCCATATACGGTGGGACTGATTCAGTCGGTGCCGGATATGAGGGATAAGAAAGAGAGACTGTACTCCATCCCCGGTAATGTGCCCAAGCCCGGCTCAGTAAAAGCGGGATGCCAATTTGCGCCGCGGTGCGCCCATGCGTTTGACCGCTGCATCAGCGAAACGCCCGCGCTGGAAAGCCTTGGGGGCAGCCAAAAGGTCAGATGCTGGCTGTACGAGGATGAGAAAGGGGTGGACATCGTTGACCGAACCATTAGTTAAAGTTGAAAACCTAAAGAAGCATTTTCCGATAAAAGGCGGTCTTCTTGGAAAGACCGTCGGTGAAGTAAAGGCTGTAGACGGAGTATCTTTTACCATACACAAAGGGGAAACACTTGGCCTTGTGGGAGAAAGCGGCTGCGGCAAGTCCACGACAGGGCGTATGCTGCTAAGGCTCCTGGAACCGAGTGAAGGTAACGTGTTCTTTGAAGGGAAAAATGTTCTCGGCCTGTCTTTAAATGAAATGCGCAAAATGCGCAGAGAAATGCAAATGGTATTCCAGGATCCCTTTGCTTCACTCAACCCAAGGCATACCGTAGAGAAAATTTTGGAGGAACCGCTGATCGTCCATGGCATGAAAGATTCCAAGGAACGAAAGAAACGGGTGAAGGAGCTTCTGGAGGTTGTTGGATTAAACAGCTACCATGCGAAACGCTATCCCCACCAGTTCAGCGGCGGGCAGCGACAGCGGATCGGAATTGCCCGTGCCCTGGCCGTAAACCCCAAATTGATCATTGCCGATGAGCCTGTATCCGCACTGGATGTGTCCATTCAGTCCCAGGTGCTTAATCTTCTGCAGGATCTTCAAAAGGAATTCGGTTTAACCTACTTGTTTATTGCCCATGACCTTGGTGTGGTCAGACACATCAGTGACAGGGTGGGAGTCATGTATCTCGGCAGAATTGTGGAGCTGGCAGACAGTGAACCGCTCTATGACAATCCGCTTCATCCTTATACTCAGGCTCTGCTTTCGGCAGTACCTGTACCGGACGTCGAGATCAAGAAGGAACGCATCATTCTTAAAGGAGATGTTCCGAGTCCTTCTAATCCGCCGAAGGGGTGTGCGTTCCATACCCGCTGCCCTCAGGCAATGGATGTATGTTCAGCAAAACGACCTGATTTTAGAGAAGTAGAAAAAGGCCACTACGTAGCTTGTCATCTTTATGAATGACAGCTCGTACACATAAATAGAGGCAAAAAAACTATATGATAACGGGGGAAAGAACATGAAGAAAAGTTCGTTAACAGTTCTGGTGTTACTCTTGGTTCTCTCACTGGGGCTTGCAGGCTGTAAGTCTAACAGCGAAGGCGCCAGCGGTGACAAAGATAAAGGCGGCGGTGTCATGATCTACGGACGCGGCGGTGACGCGGTTGGACTGGACCCGGCTCATGAAACAGACGGTGAATCCTTTATCGTTACAGAGCAGGTATTTGAAACACTGACAGGCTATAAAAAAGAAAATACGGATGTAATACCTGAACTGGCAAAAAGCTGGAAGATTGCTGATGATGGAAAGAAATATACATTCACTTTAGAAAAAGGCATCAAATTCCAGGATGGAACCGACTTTAACGCGGATGCCGTTGTGAAAAACTTCGAACGCTGGATGAATGGCGATGCTGCCAAATTCCCATACTACGCTTCCATGTTTGGCGGATATAAAAATGATCCTGGCCATGTTATTAAAGAAGTAAAAGCATTGGATGAAACCACGGTTGAATTTACGCTTAAACGCCCGCAAGCACCATTCCTTAAGAACCTTGCGATGAGCCCGTTTGCCATCTCAAGCCCTGCTGCAATCGACAAATACGGCGATAAGTATGGCGAGCATCCGGTAGGAACCGGTCCTTTCAAGTTTAAAGAGTGGAAACGCGGAGACACCGTTTCAGTTGTTAAGAATGATAAGTACTGGAAAAAAGGTCTTCCAAAGCTTGACGGTGTTACGTTTAAGGTCATCAAGGACAACTCTGCACGTTTGAATGCGTTAACCAAGGGTGAAGTTGACTTGATCGACGGAGTAAACCCAAGTGACATTGATAAAATCAAATCAGATAAGAATCTCCAAATTTTTGAGCGTCCTTCCATGAACGTTGCCTACTTCGGTTTCAATACCGAAAAAGCACCATTCAACAAAAAAGAAGTACGTCAGGCGATCAGCCACCTTGTGAATAAAGATGATTTGATCAAGAACTTCTACAATGGAACAGCAGAGCCGGCAGCAACGCCGCTTCCATCTTCCATTGCCGGACAAAATAAAGATGTTAAGGATTACGCTTATGACGAAGCAAAGGCAAAAGAGCTTCTGAAAAAAGCAGGATATCCAAACGGTTTCAAAATGGATCTTTGGGCAATGCCGGTATCACGTCCTTATATGCCAAATGGACAAAAAATTGCTGAAGCCATCCAGGCTAACCTTGAAAAAGTCGGAATCAAAGCTAACATTGTAACCTTTGAGTGGGGTACTTACCTGGAAAAACTTCGTAAGGGTGAATCACCTGCTTTCTTAATCGGCTGGACAGGGGATAACGGAGATGCGGATAACTTCTTGTATACGCTTCTTGATAAAGAAACGATTGACTCCAACAACTATTCCCGCTATAAGAGCGAACCGGTTCACAAACTGTTGATTGAAGCACAATCCACAGCTGATGAAGCGAAACGTGAAGAGCTATACAAAAAAGCACAGGAAATTATTCATGAAGATGCACCATGGGTTCCTCTTGTGCATGCGAAGCCGCAGCTTGCTGGTGTGAATACGATTAAAGGTTTCTACCCGCATCCTAAAGGTTCTCAGTCATTTGTTGATGTTTCCATGTCGAAGTAATGAAAAAAACGGGGAGTATCTTGCATGCTCCCCTTTTGTTTTGGAGAAAAACATCAGGACGTAACGACAACTACGTGTAAATGAGGTGTGGACATGTTTTCTTATACAATGAGAAGGGTTGGTTTGCTGATACCGGTGCTTCTAGGCATGACATTCATCGTATTTATGATGATTCGGGCCATACCGGGTAATCCGGCCCAATTGATTCTGGGGCAGCAAGCTTCAAAAGATGCGATCGAAACATTAACCAAACAGCTGGGTCTTGATCAGCCCTGGTATACGCAATTCGTTCATTATTTAGGCGGACTGTTTCAGGGAGACCTCGGGATGTCCTTAAAAACAAGATCTCCGATCAGTGATGAAATTTGGCCATATTTGGCAGCGACTATCGAATTATCGCTTGTGGCGATTTTAATCGCTGTTATTGTCGGCGTGAATGCCGGAATTATCTCTGCCTGGTTTCAAAACTCATGGTTCGACTATGCTGTGATGCTGATCGCGCTAATCGGGGTTTCCATGCCAATTTTCTGGCTCGGTTTGATGGAGCAATATTTTGTATCCATCAAATGGGACCTGCTTCCGACCACCGGACGTGACAATATCCGGATGCCGGTCGAGGCCATCACGCATTTATACCTGATCGATACGCTGATGGAAGGAAGGTTTGACCAGTTCATTGAAGTGGTGAAGCACTTGATCCTGCCTGGTATCGCCCTTGGAACCATTCCGATGGCGATCATTGCAAGGATGACCCGCTCCAGTATGCTTGAAGTGATGAGATCCGATTACATCCGTACAGCTCGTGCAAAAGGATTGAAAATGTTCTGGGTAGTGTACAAGCACTCCCTGAAAAATGCAATGATTCCAGTTGTTACTGTAATCGGTCTGCAAACAGGGCTTCTTCTTGGAGGGGCAATTCTTACCGAAACCATTTTTGGATGGCCGGGAATTGGAACCTACATATACGATGCCATCCAGTCACGTGACTATCCTGTGATCCAGTCCGGCATCCTGGTAGTGGCAACGCTGTTTGTTCTTATCAATCTGTTCGTGGATATATTGTATGCGGCCATTGATCCGCGCATTAAGTACTGATAGGGGGAGTTTAGTATGGCAGAATTGGCACAGAGCACACCACCGTTAAACAACCCGCCGGTGATGGAGCAACATGACGACAAAGTGATCTCGCCCTGGAAAGATGCGTGGCGCTCTTTTAAAAAGAATAAGCTTGCAATGGTTGGATTGGGAATTGTTGTTTTTTTCATATTGATTGCTATCTTTGCTCCGCTGCTGGCACCGTATGGCTTTTCCGAACAAAAGCTGGCGGACAAGCATCTGTCTCCTTCCGGGGAGCATTGGTTTGGCACGGATGAGTTTGGCCGTGACATTTTCAGCAGGGTACTGTACGGGGCAAGAATTTCCCTGTGGGTAGGATTCGTTTCCGTTGCCGGATCTGTAATTGTAGGTTCAGCATTGGGTATTGTAGCTGGCTATTACGGGAAAATAGTGGATGGAATCATCTCCCGGATATTCGATATCCTCCTCGCGTTTCCCAGCATTCTTTTGGCGATTGCTGTTGTATCTGTTCTTGGGCCATCCCTGAGAAACGCATTAATTGCCATCGCGATTATAAACGTTCCGATATTCGGCCGGCTTGTTCGTTCACGAGTGCTGAGTGTTAAGGAAGAAGAATACATTACAGCGGCAAAGGCGATCGGCATGAAGGATTCACGAATCCTGATTCACCATGTGCTTCCCAACAGTATGGCACCCATCATCGTTCAGGGAACACTGGCCATCGCTACAGCCATTATTGAAGCCGCAGCTCTAGGATTTTTGGGACTTGGAGCTCAGCCTCCGACTCCGGAGTGGGGGAAAATGCTGGCGGATTCAAGAGATTTTATCATTCAGGCTCCATGGACTGTTATTTTTCCGGGCCTCGCCATCATGCTTACCGTTTTGGGCTTTAACCTGATGGGGGACGGCCTCCGGGATGCACTCGATCCGAGAATGAAGAGCTAAAAGCAAAAAAAATCCTGACGTCTGTCAGGAGTTTTTTTGCTTTTTAATGGATATTTTCTTCTTTTATCGTCAGTTCATTATCATCTGCGTGGTGATTCTTAAAGCTTTCAACCAGACGGTTCAAATGTTCCAGCTGGTCACTGTAATCAATAATTAATGCAAATACAGGAAACAGTTGCATCCACTGGTCATTTTCTAACTCGTTATAATAATTCATGAATGAGCTCATCAAGGAATTCTTGTTTTCACAAAGTCCATCCAGCATCACTGATGAATGCTGGGCTCTGATTTTTCCTGTATATTTCAGCAGAATCTGCTCATGGTAATTGGTCAGGCATTCTACTTGTTCAGTGATCAATCCCCGCAGCTCATCAGGCATGCATAACAATTCGTTTTCATGCCGATGCAGATTTCGCAGCAGCTCCAGCAGTTTTTTAGTTGTATGAATCATCTGCCGGTAGAGTACAAGCTTCCGGCCTTTGGTAAACTGATTGTGTTTAAGATAGGTACGGTCTTCTTTGTATAAAAGATAGAGCTGATCCATCTTGATGCTGTTTTCCTTCATCGTTCCAATGTCATCTTTGATGGCGGAATAGTCTGAAGCATGGTGGTTGATCATGCGCATCCATTTAATAATATCATCGGTTAAGTTTGAAATGCTGTAATACAGCTTTGTTTCATGCTTTGGCGGCATAAAAATCAAGTTTACGAGAAAAGCGGATACGACGCCCAGCATAATGAGCAGAAACCGCCCAAGCGCAAAGGAGATAAAGTTTGGCGTATGGCTTTCCATAATGACAATTACGGTCACAATGGCGAGGGGGATGGTCTTTTCCACTTTGATTTTCAAGTTAACGGCGATGACGATTACCACAACAAATCCGATGACAAACGGACTGTTTCCGAGTAAAAGCACTCCGACAATGGCGAAAAATGCACCGATGATATTGCCCTGGATCTGTTCAATAATGGTTTGATAGGACCGGTATATTGAAGGCTGAATCGCAAACGTAGCTGCAATTGCAGCAAAAACAGGTGTATTCAAATTAAAAAGCATGGCTAGATAAATGGCCATGGTGATGGCCAACCCGGTTTTTATCATTCGGGCTCCAAGTTTCATCTTAAAAGGTATTCCCTTCTATAATTAAAATAAGTTCACTAATAATCTTGACAACTATACAATGATTCCCCGTAATAATCAAGTATTCATTTGTAACAATTTCTAGAATATCGATAAACTATTAAAACCATCCACTACAGGGATAATTCCCCAAAATGGATGGTTTTAATAGTTTATTTATTCAGTAGACACATCAGGATCGGCTTGTTCTTTAACAGGAATCACCTGAACAAAATGCTGAAGCGGATGTTCGAGCAGTTGTTTAATTTCAGCTGCCTCTTCAAACTGTTCGGATTTCACAAGAGCTGCCATATACTTTGCCAGCAGGTCGGAGATATCTTCCGCACCTTTAAATCCGATAGGCTCGAGAGTTACTTTCGCACCTTTTGCGATCCTGGACTGCAGAACTTCTGTTGTAAGACCAAGCTCGGGCTGGAGGCGGAGGTATACGACACCGCCTGTCATACCGGCGCAGATCCATGGACCAGGATCACCAAGAACAATGCCTCTTCCGTTGGTCATATATTCAAAGGCAAATCCTTTAATATTGGCGTTTATACCAACATTGCCACGGCCTTTAACAACCGGGCCGGCAAGCTTGCCGCCAATGACCAGGTCAGCACCGGACAGGCGGATACCTGCTCTGGCGTCTGCATTTCCCTGAATCATGAACAGCCCTTTTTGAGCGCCATAGGCGAAGCCTTTTCCAACCGAACCGTTATAGTAGTTGCCATCTTTTCCTTTGGCTTTCAAGATGGTAATCGACCCGCCAAACGCTGTCTTGGCCAGACCATCCTGTGCTCCGCCTTCCACCTTTATTTTTATTCCTTTAGAGGTGTAGGCGCCAAGTCCGTTTCCGGGAATGGATCCGTTTTTAAATGTAAGAGTAATGTCCGGCTTTTTGCCCGTTTGCTTCGAACGAACATTGTGCCCGGAGACACGGCTGCCAAGCACGCGCTGTTCAGCTGTAACAAATTGAAAATCTCTGGACTGTGCGAGCTGGGCAACGTCGTTGTCCAGGTATTCCGCTCCTGCAGCCATCGTAACTGCTGCGAGCAGTTTTTCCTCCACTTGAGGCACCGGCACCATTTCTTCTACGACCGAGGCCTGAAGCAGGGTGGATAAGTCAATCTGCTCCTGGCCGCGAACCTGAACAAGCAAATCGGACTTTCCAACAAGTTCCTGAGCCGAAGAAAAACCAAGGGAGGCGGTGAGTAAGCGCAATTCTTCTCCAAAAGCGCTAAACAGTCGCACGAGCCCCTGAACAGCCGGGTCAAACTGCCTTGGAACGAAGCGGCGAAGGCCGTGATCGATCGCTTTTTGTTCGGAATCAATTTGGGTGGCAATCCCCACATGGCATGTATCCAGGTGGCAGCCACGGCAGGTTGTACACCCGATCGCAACCATGGACAGGGTGCCGAAGCCAATGCGGTTAGCCCCGAGCAGCATCATTTTTACAGCGTCGAGTGCACTGCGGATGCCTCCATCAGCCCAAATTTCAACCTTGTGGCGCAGCCCGGATTCAAGCAAGGCGGTATGTGCGGCTTTTACACCAATTTCAGCAGGCAATCCAACATGCTGAAGGGCATGCACCCTGGCTGCTCCGGTACCTCCGTCAAATCCGCTTAAGGTAATAATATCAGCTCCTGCTTTAGCAATACCGACTGCGATGGTACCAATATTCGGTACAACCGGGACTTTGACGGAAACTTTTGCCTGATCATTCGCTGTTTTTAATTCTGTAATCATTTGTGCCAAATCTTCGATAGAGTAAATATCATGGTTGTTGGAAGGGGAGATCAAATCCGATCCGATCGTCGCGTTCCTTGCCTCCGCGATTTTGTCTGTCACCTTGGAACCTGGCAAATGACCGCCTTCCCCTGGTTTTGCTCCCTGGCCTATTTTAATTTCGAGCAGGTTGGATGAATTGAGAAGTTCAATATTAACGCCAAAACGTCCGGAAGCAATTTGCTGTCCCCGTGTTTTTGGATACTTTCCAATCATATCCTTAATCTCTCCGCCTTCGCCGTTGAGACTGATCATATTCAGAACATCCGCCGCTTCGGCATATGCTCTGAACGCGGTTTCGTTTTGCGAGCCAAATGACATCGAGCTGATGACAAAAGGAAGGCTGTGGTCTTTTACGCCCACATCCACTTGTGCAGGGTCAACCGGAGTCTGTGACGGGACAAGGTCGGTCAGATGGCGAAGCGCAATCGGATTTTTCAACTCTTGTTCCGATAATTTGTCGGCATAGCTTCTGTAGTCGGCTTTTCCGCTTGCGATATCGCCGATGGATTTCCAAATGCGGGGAAAGAGGCGGAAGCTTTTGCTTGGCCTAGCATTTTCCTCTTTGAATACTTCCATGCGGGCGAGGCTGTCTTCCTTCAGTGCCGAGAAATTATAGCTTAGGTTTTCTGAACCGAAAAAATTAACGATGTTGAGCGTTTCAGCAATTTCCTGGCTCAGCCCAATGCTGGAGAAGAGGCGGTCATAGCCTCTCAATTCATGGATTCCGATAGTAGAGATCACTTTCTCGAGCCCTTTGTTCAATGCCTCAAACAATTTAATGGCCGGTGTGAAATCCTCTGGCTCCGTAACGGTTTCAAATAGCAGGTAAGGGCTGATAGCATCCGCTCCGAGCCCAATCGCGAGAATGATGTCGTGAAGCGAACGGATGGCAGCAGATCTCAGGATAAGAGAGGCACTGCGGCGCAGCATCTGTTTTCTCAGGCTCTGATCCACAGCTGATAGTACGAGGTGCGGATCGAGCCATAAGTGCACCCGGTGTGCCTGATTATCGTCCAATATTAAAATGGTTGCCCCGTCCTTAACCGCAGCAGCTGCTTCATCGCAAAGCCGCTTCAAGGCGCCTTCCACTGTTTCGTCGTCTTTCATGATGGTATGAAGAATGTATTTTTCGTTTCGATCTTCGAAATAAGCGCCGAGCTGCTCATAAGAAGGGTGGGGGTTTTGTTTGGAAAGCTCGTTTCCATCCTTTCCTTCCACGAGCAGGGGAGTAAGCAGCTCGACTGTTCCCAATGATTCTTCTTTTTCAAAAAGAGAAGGCCGTTTGCCCAAAACGGTACGAGTAGAAAAATGCTCCGTTTCACGGTCTCTGTCTATGGCCGGATTGGTAACAACGGCCACACTCTCTTTAATGAAATCCGCAATGTTCTGGCGTTCCGGATGCAGGGCAGCCAGAGGTGAATCATGGCCGAGTGATTGGATTGGCTCAACCCCTTTTTCCGCCATCTGCTCGAGCTGATGAATTTGTTCGCGGTCCCAGCCGTAAGCTGAATACCAGCCATTGTGCTTCTTGAGCGGACCACGTACATACCCCGTATCAAAGGCCGGAGTATTCAGCTGCTTATGCGCGCCGTCAACCTGAATCCGCTCTTTCATCGATGTGAAGACAGCTTCCTGATAATCGTTATGATTATAGTAAACCAGTCGTCCGTCGTCTTCCCGCTTTAACCCCACCTTTTCACCGGGTGCAAAACACTTGGGCTCTGCTGTAAATTCATTGTTTGATAGAATGCCCTGTTCGGATGAGAAATAAAGAGAGGACTCTGTTTCAAGCTGCCAAATCGGACGCAGGCCAAGCGCATCCACGCTGAATACCGCTTCCCGACCGAATCTTGAAATAATACCGGCGGGGCCCTGTGCAAAGTGACCCCAGGCTTCCCGTAAATAGGTGTAAAGATCCTGAAGATGTTCAGGATAGGATTTGATTTCATGTACGATGGGAGGGAAGAGAACATCCATCGCTTCAAACAGCGTAAACCCGTCACGAAGGATCAATGTCTCAATGACACGGTTTAAATCCTGTGAATCACTCCCGCCGGCGGTCACCGGTATGCCGACGATTTCAGCTTCTTCCCGAAGCTTGGCAATCGTATTTAATTCGCCATTGTGACCAAGTACACTAAACGGCTGTACCCTGAAAAAGGTAGACAGTGTATTGGTTGAATAGCGGTTATGTCCAAGGGTAACTGTGGATGCAATCAGCGGATTGTTCAAGTCGTCGTAATAGGCAGGAAGAGTTTCCCCGGATCCCATTACTTTATAAACCGCATGATGGTTGCTTAACGAGGCAACATGAACAGAGCGTGAAACTTCAATATCAGTCAGAAGGTTATACAGCGTACAGTCGAGGTCCGCCATTTCTTTTTCCGGATGAAGGGCCACCTGCCAGAATACAGGTTCTTCTCCTCTGGCGATCGGACCGAGTGCTTCAGACTTTGTCACAGATGTGGTTTCAAACAGAAGTTCAAAACCGTGTGTCTCAAATAGTTTCTTGATTTGAGACGTCTCAGACAGACTGTCCGCATTTTTATCAATAAAAATATGACCGACCGTAAATTGATCCGATTGGACGGCAGCATAAGGGAGACCTTCCCGGGTCAACTTTTCTTTCCAAAGTGACTTGGGAATATCGATATTAATCCCAATGCCGTCTCCTTCGTTTTCGATAAAACCTGCTCTGTGGTTCATGGTGATCAATGCAGAAATGGCATCATCCACATTCTTTTTTGTAGGAATGTTCTCCTTTTCTATGACCGAAACGATTCCACAGCTGTCAAACTCTTGTTTCCTGTAATCCTTAAATTGCGCAGGACTCCATGACTTACCCATCCGATCGCCCCCTTACCTCCAACGTTTTAATATAAGACATAAAAAAACCAAATCGCTAGAAATGGTTTTATCTCTTTGCAGATGTGTTATTTTCGAGAAGATATTTTTTCTCCGTTCTTATCATAGTACCATTGTTTAAATAGTCAGTCAATTATCTTTATTCAAAATAATGAATAATACATAACAGAGTGGTGATAAGGGGTAGAGGATAGTATTGATAGCGCTTACATTGGGGGATAAAAAAACAGAGTGATTATTCACTCTGTCTCATAAAAATTACATTTCGGCAAGTTTCTTAAAAGAAGATCCGACGGCTTTTAACGTTTCTTCGATATCCTGTTCGGTGTGAGCGGTGGTCAGGAACATCGCTTCATATTTGGAAGGTGCGAGATTAATCCCTTCTTCGAGCATCGCTTTAAAGTATTTGCCAAACATCTCGCCATCTGTGTTTTCCGCCTGTTCATAATTGGAGATTTTCTCATCTGTAAAGTAAACGGTCAATGCTCCCTTAAGACGGTTGATCGTGATCGGCATGTTGTAAGTTTTTGCATGATCGAGGATGCCTTCTTCGAGCCTGCGTCCGAGTTCATCCATTTTTTCGTATACGCCTTCTTCCTGAAGGACTTCGAGACAGGCGATTCCTGCGGATATGGATGCGGGGTTTCCTGCCATGGTTCCCGCCTGATAGGCAGGTCCAAGAGGCGCCACTTTTTCCATAATTTCTTTTTTACCGCCATAAGCCCCAATCGGCAGGCCGCCGCCAATAATTTTACCAAGGGCAGTCATGTCTGGTTTTACGCTCAAAAGATCCTGTGCGCCGCCGTACATAAAGCGGAACGCGGTAATTACCTCATCATAGATAACGAGAGCGCCAGCTTCATGGGTCAATTCATTTACGGCTTCAAGAAAGCCTTCCTTCGGTTCAACAATACCGAAATTGCCGACAATCGGTTCCACAAGAACAGCGGCGATCTGGTCGCCCCACTTTTGCAATGCCTCCCGATAGGCATCAACGTCATTGAATGGAACAGTGATCACTTCCTGGGCGATGCTTTTTGGCACGCCGGCAGAGTCGGGAGTGCCGAGCGTGGAAGGCCCAGATCCGGCAGCAACAAGAACGAGGTCGGAATGGCCATGATAGCAGCCGGCAAACTTAATGATTTTGTCGCGCCCGGTGTATGCCCGTGCCACCCGGATCGTTGTCATGACAGCTTCCGTTCCTGAATTTACAAAACGGACTTTCTCCATGGCTGGCATGGCTTCCTTCAGCATTTTAGCAAATTTCAATTCAAGGCTTGTAGGTGTCCCGTAAAGAACGCCGCTTTCGGCCGCTTTTGTGATCGCCTTCGTAATATGGGGATGGGCATGCCCGGTGATGATGGGCCCGTAAGCCGCAAGGTAATCTATGTATTTGTTGCCGTCCACGTCCCAAAAGTATGCACCCTGTGCTTTTTCCATAAATACCGGGGCACCGCCGCCTACGGCTTTAAACGAACGCGATGGGCTGTTAACCCCTCCGACAATATGCTTCTGTGCTTCTTTATATAGTAATTCTGACTGTTGATGGTTCATAAAATGTCCTCCTTGCTGTTTAAAACCTGTTTAAAAACCATCCTATATTGTAGCATGTTTTAGGCATGGCGGCTGAAGAAACGCCCCAAGTCAGAATGAAACAATTGTGGTCCTTGATAAGTTAGGATACACTAGTTCAGGTGCTAAGCGCGAGATCGAAGTTTTTTGGAGGAGAAATAATGGACTATATTATAGATGTGAAAGATTTGCGCAAGGAGTTTACGTCGCATTCCAGCCGTTCGGGGCTTAAGGGAGCGTTCCGGGATTTATTTACAAGAAACTATACCATCAAGACAGCAGTGAATGATGTGTCCCTACAGATTAAAAAGGGAGAGATGGTCGGTTATATTGGCGAAAATGGCGCCGGTAAATCAACAACGATCAAAATGCTTACAGGAATTCTTACACCCACCTCCGGACTCGTCCGGGTAAATGGGATGAATCCGCACAAGGACCGGGAACAATTTGTGCGCAGCATAGGCGTTGTATTCGGCCAGCGGTCCCAGCTATGGTGGGATATCGCGGTTCAGGAATCGTTTCGTCTGCTGAAAAAGGTATACAACGTTCCCGACGAGTTTTACAACACCCATATGGCAGATGTGATCAAGACGCTCGGGATTGAACCGCTGCTTGATAAACCGGTGCGAAAGCTGTCACTGGGGCAGCGGATGAGATGTGAGCTGGCGGCCGCACTCATTCACAATCCGCCGCTTTTGTTTTTGGATGAACCCACGATCGGACTGGATGTGCTCGTTAAGCTAAGGATTCGAGAGTTTCTGAAAGAAATCAATGCAAAGTACGGAACAACCATTCTTCTCACCACCCATGACCTGTCTGATATCGAAGCTCTTTGTGAGCGGGTCATCATGCTGGATGAAGGCCAAATTATTTATGACGGGGCACTCCGGAAGCTGCGTGAAAATTGGGGAGAAGGGAAGCAGATTCAATTTGCCTTTGCTGAAGAGGCGACACATGCAGAACTTCAAAGTCTGACGCAGGGACATTTGGTGCTGTGGGAACAGGGCGGCAATGCCAGCAACTGGACAGCCAGCGTTGAAAACAACGAAGACATTATTTCTGCCGTCATCGGCCGGGTAGTTGGCGCGAAAAAAATAGCCGACCTGAAAATCGTTGAAATTACTACTGAGGAAATTATCCGTAATATTTATGAAGAAGGAGTCATCCGGAATGGCTAAATATATGGAAATGATCCGGATTCGTTTTTTAATGATGCTTGCCTACCGGACCAACTATTACAGCGGTATTCTAATCTATAGCATTAATATAGGTGCGTACTACTTTTTGTGGAGTGCCATTTATGGTGACAAGTCCTCCATTCAGGATCTTTCGATTGTACAGATGACAACGTACATTGCGGTTTCATGGATGGCAAGGGCGTTCTACTTCAATAACATTGACCGCGAAATTGCGCTTGAAATCAAGGAGGGCAAAGTCGCGATCGAAATGATCCGCCCTTATAACTACCTTGGGATGAAAATGATGCAGGGCCTCGGAGAAGGGGTGTTCCGGCTATTGTTTTTCTCGGTACCCGGCATGGTGATTGTGTATTTTATTTTTCCGATACAATTTACCACTCATCCGGCCACCTGGATCTACTTTTTGATCTCCATTCTTTTGAGCTTTATTATCAATACACAAATTAATCTGCTGACCGGTATTGCCACCTTCTTCTTATTTAATAATGATGGGCTGATCAGGGCGAAACGGGTTGTCATTGACCTTTTTTCAGGCTTGATTCTCCCGATCAGCTTTTTCCCGGTCTGGGCTCAGGGTGTCATGGATTATTTGCCTTTTAAAGGAATCAGCTATATATCGAGCATGATTTTTACAGAAGGCTTTCATGGCAATGAAATATTCCATGGGCTCTTGAATCAGACGCTATGGGCACTGGTTCTCTTTATTCCGATTCAGCTGCTCTGGACGACGGCAAAACGTCAGCTGATTGTACAGGGAGGTTGATCGCAGTATGTCGTATTTATCTATCTTTTTTCAATATGCAGGACAGTATTTAAAAACACGGTTGACCTACCGGGCTGATATGCTGGTAGAAATCTTTTCCGATTTGCTGTTTCAGGCTGTAAATCTTATTTTTATTCTGGTTGTATTCGGCCATACCAGCCTGCTCAGCGGGTGGAGCAAGGACGAAATGGTTTTTATCTATGGTTTCTTTCTTGTTCCCTTTGCCATTTTTGGTGCCTTTTTTAACATTTGGGATTTTACGGACAGATATATTGTCAAAGGGGAGATGGACCGGATCCTGACCAGGCCGATTCATAGCCTGTTCCAGATTATCCTTGAGCGGATGGAGCTGGAATCCTTGTTTGGTGTAATTACGGGGCTTGGTATCATGTTTTATTCCGGACACCAACTGGGCTTAAGCTTACATTGGTACGATCCGTTCGTTTTTGTCCTGCTTGTTGCCGGCGGGGCGCTCGTTTATGCGGGTATCTTTGTTGCTCTGGCGAGTATCGGGTTTTGGTCCGACAGCAAAACGGATATTATGCCGATGATGTACAACATCGGAAATTATGGCCGTTACCCGGTTAATATCTATAACCGTATTATTCGTTATGTATTAACTTGGATCCTTCCTTTTGCCTTTGTCGGGGTTTATCCGTCTGCCTATTTTTTAGGCAGGGACGAATGGTACGGGTATGCATTTTTCACTCCGGTGATCGGGGTCATCTTCTTTGGCCTTTCGGTTGTCTTCTGGAATTATGGCGTTACCAAATACAGGGGCGCAGGAAATTAACGGATAAAAGACACCTCAAATGGGGTGTCTTTTTTATGTCTTCATACTTAGGCGGTATCTATGGTAACAGGAAAAAAGGAGTGCGTTTTTTACATTAATTATATAGTTATTTAACCTTATAAAGGTTCTAAATACGAAGTTATTGGTAGATAGTATTCATCTTTCAACAATTATGTAAAATTTTCTTTATTTTCTGCGAATTTACTACTATGCTAAAAGTATCCCAAACAAAGGAGTGATCAATTTGATCAAGAAGTTCATGGCAGTAGCCGCTGTATTACCAATTGTTGTGTCTTTAGCTTCCCCTGCACAAGCTGCAACACAGGTTTCACAAAAAACAGCTGTGAAAGCAGAAGTAGCACCGAACGAAATTATTGTAAAATTTAAAAAGGGTGTATCTTCAGCCAAAACAAAAGCGATCCATTCAAAATCTGACGCTCAGCTTGTTGAAAAAGAACAAGGGTTCCAAGTGGTTAAAGTTAAGGATGGCGATGTAAAAGGGGCCATTAAGGAATACAAAAATAATGCAAACGTAGAATATGCGGAACCAAACTATACATATAAAGCAACCTATACACCGAATGATCCATATTTTTCTTCTTATCAATATGCACCTCAAAAAGTAGGGGCCCAGTCCGCCTGGGACGTTACCCGGGGATCGTCATCTGTAAAAGTCGCCATTGTCGATACAGGTGTTGACTACAACCATCCCGATCTGGCAGGCAAAGTGGTTAAAGGATATGATTACGTCGACAATGACAGTGATCCGATGGATTTAAACCAGCATGGTACGCATTGCGCGGGTATCGCAGCGGCTTTGACAAACAACAGCCGTGGTATTGCCGGGATGGCGCCAAACGTTTCCGTATTGGCAGTCCGTGTGCTTGATGCAAACGGAAGCGGTTCTCTTGATGACGTGGCAAGCGGCATCCGCTATGCGGCAGATCAAGGAGCCAAAGTTATTTCTCTCAGCCTTGGCGGGCCAAGCTCTGCAACCACGCTTCAAAGTGCGGTAAGCTACGCGGCAAGCAAAGGTTCTGTAGTGGTAGCGGCTGCCGGCAACGAGAGCACTTCTGCTCCAAGTTACCCTGCATACTACTCTTCAGCTATCGCTGTTGCAGCAACAGACCAGAATGACCGTCTTGCTTCTTTCTCCAACTACGGTTCTTGGGTAGATGTAGCGGCTCCAGGGGTTAACATTCTTTCCACAGTACCTGGCGGAAACTATGCTTATCTTTCCGGAACAAGCATGGCCACTCCTCTAGTCGCTGGTGTAGCCGGACTGCTGGCTTCACAGGGGAAGAGCGCATCACAGATTCGCGCGTCCATTGAAAACACCGCAGACAAAATTTCCGGTACCGGAACTTATTTCTCCAAAGGGCGTGTAAACGCAGCAAACGCGGTTCGTTATTAATCAACGTGTAAAAGACAGCGGGGCATCAGCTCCGCTGTCTTTTTTATGGAAAGGCCCGGACCTGTCCTAATCCCTGCGGGTGAAGCATAAACTTCTACCAAGGGATGGTGGACGGAGTATGTACCTCGCGATGCTTTTCTTATCAGGATTTATTGTATTCAAAAGCCTGCAGTCCCTTTTTTCTCACCCGGTAATGAAGCATCAGCTTATGTCGTTGAATCACCTTTTGGTATTGATGACCGTATATTTAACCATTATTTTGGGCTTTGGCCTAATGTACACTTCGCTGCTCTTGATGGACATCCATGTACTCGAGAAAGATGGATTGGTAATCGGGCATCAGCATTTTTTTTTCGTGATTGATGACGCGATGTATTTCAGTTCGATGACGATGCTTTCAGTAGGGTATGGAGATCTCACACCAATGGGTTTTGGCAGATGGCTTTCTATTCTGGAGGCGCTTATCGGATATCTGCTCCCGGCGGCATTTGTTCTGAATTCTGTCATTGACCGAAACCCTCCATCAAAAAGGTTGTAGGAAGACAAAGAATTGGTTACCCTCTTTATATGGAAACAACTTAAGCAGGAGGGATACTAATGGCAGTTGCGACAGGACAAAAAGCGCCGGATTTCACATTGCCGGCAAGCAACGGGAAAGAAGCTGCGTTATCGGATTTTAATGGGAAAAATGTGGTTTTGTATTTTTACCCGAAAGATATGACGCCGGGATGTACTACCCAGGCTTGCGATTTCAGGGACAAGCATAAGGAATTTCAGGATTTGGATACGGTTATTCTTGGCGTAAGCACAGATCCGCTTTCAAGACATGAGAAATTTATCGATAAGTACGGTCTTCCATTTTTACTGCTCGCTGATGAAGAGCATAAAGCGGCAGAGCTGTTTGATGTATGGAAGCTCAAAAAGAACTTCGGAAAAGAATATATGGGGATCGAACGGTCGACTTTTGTTATTGATAAGGAAGGTACGCTTGTAAAAGAATATAGGAAAGTGAAGGTCAAAGAACATATTGACGAAGTACTGGCCTATATCCGGGATAACTTAAAGTAATAAAAAAGAATGCTGCAAACACTGCAGCATTCTTTTTAATGTTCCTCGAGATCTGAAACGGGAACTTCCATATCATGTGCCGGGTTTTCATTGGGGTGTACCCAGGCGGTTCCGCTTGCGGAGTTTACCGATTCAATCCATACCGGCTTTCCGTAATAATGAACTTCAATCTCGCTGGGAGAGGTAATAATTTGTTTTGCACGGTCTGTGTTCATGGGTATTGTACTCCTTTTTTATTTTTAGTATTGAACCGATTTTGCCTGTGTATACTTTTGGCTTAAATATAAGCATGCTGAAAGAAATCGTGATAATATTGAATTGTTGGAATTTTTGTAAGATACATAGAACAGGGGGACTTTACATGCTTGACCAGAGAGTGGTTACTCTTGCCAAAACACTTCTTCACCATTCCGTTCAATTGAAGAAGGGAGAACGGGTTCTGATTACTTCGCCGCTGACTGCCCGCCCTTTGATAAAAGCGCTGATTAAAGAAGCCTATGCAATGGGGGCCTATCCGTATGTTAACCTGTATGATGACGAGATAAACCGGTATTTGTATACGGGTTTTGAAGCTGAACAGCTGGAAACCTCCATGCAATGGGACCTCAAGAGAGTGAAGGAAGTGGATGCTTATATCTCCATTTCAAGTTCAGAAAACGATTCCGAGCTTTCTGAAGTTCCAGGGGAGAAATTCCGCCTGCGCGGTGAATACTTTAAGCCGGTTCAAAAAGTTATCATAAACGACCGCAAATGGGTACTGCTGAATTATCCGACCCAAGGTCTCGCACAAAAGGCGAAAATGAGTTATGAAGCATTTACGAATTTTCTTCTTGATGTCTGTAACGTTGATTACGAAAAAATGGATCAGGCCCAGCAGCCTTTAAAGGAACTAATGGAACGCACGGATAAAGTAAGGATCGTTTCACCGGGTACAGATCTCACCTTCTCCATTAAAGGTATTCCTGCTGTGAAATGTGCAGGGGAAAATAACATCCCGGATGGTGAGGTATTTACAGCTCCGGTCAAGGATAGTGTGAACGGCACAATCACATACAATACTCCTTGTCCATACCGCGGAACTGTATTTAACAATGTAAGCCTTACATTCAAGGATGGAAAAATTGTTGAAGCAACAGCTGATAATTCTGATAAAATCAATGAGATTTTTGATACAGATGAAGGAGCGCGTTTTGTCGGGGAGTTTGCGATTGGTGTAAATCCGATGATTTTGCATCCGATGGGAGATATCCTGTTTGACGAAAAAATAGCGGGAAGCATCCACTTTACACCGGGTGAAGCTTATGAGGATGCGGATAACGGTAACCGTTCTTCCGTTCACTGGGATATGGTGCTCATTCAGCGGCCGGAGTATGGCGGTGGAGAGCTGTATTTTGATGACGTTCTTATCCGGAAGGATGGACTGTTTGTCATTCCTGAACTTGAAGGGCTGAACCCGCAGCATTTAAAATAAAAAAATTAGCAAAACAAATGGTACCGCAGATTCGAAAGTGCATAGAATTTAGTATTAACTCTTCCAATCAGTGCGGGATTCGTTCCCGCACTTTTTTCTTTGATCACTTTTTTAATTACCGGGAGGAAGCACCATGAACATTGTGACATCAGCAAAAATCAGACAAGATCTTCAGGAAGCACTCTTGGAGCGTTTTCCCGAAGAGAAATTTTATTTCCACGAAAGCATCAGCGAAGCGCAAAGTAATTTAAAAAATGCAGAAATATTAATTACCCTGGGGGAAGATTTAAACAGGGAGTACCTTGAAGAAGCGGTTCATTTAAAATGGATTATGGTCATATCGGCCGGAATGGACAGAATGCCGTTTCAGGTCATCAAGGAAAAGGGGATATTGGTGACAAATGCAAGAGGCATTCATAAAACCCCGATGGCCGAGTATACACTGGGCATGATGCTGCAGACAGCAAGACAGGCTAAAACCTTGATCAAGCACCAGGAACAGAGAATATGGGACAGAAGTGTTCCGATGAGTGAAATATCAGGCCGGGTCATTGGTATTTTGGGAGCAGGGGCTATTGGAAGCGAAATTGCCAGGCTTTCGAAGGCGTTCGGCATGACTACGCTTGGCTTCAATAGAAGCGGGGAGGATGTTGAATATGTGGACAGGATGTATTCGGAAAGGGAGTTGGATTCCATCCTTCAGGAGAGCGACTATCTTGTTTCTGTGCTTCCTGCAACAGAGGAAACAAGGGGCTTTCTATCACACGAGCATTTTCGCCTTATGAAGAAATCGGCTGTGTTCATCAACATAGGAAGGGGAACGACGGTTGTCCAGGAAGATTTGAAATTGGCTCTTGAGCAAGGGGAGATCGCTCATGCTGTTCTCGACGTGTTTGAAGAAGAGCCGCTTCCTGCAGAACACCCGCTCTGGAATATGGACAATGTCACCATTACCCCCCATCTTTCGGGCATTTCTCCTTTATATCAGTACAGGGCGATTCAGCTGTTTGCAGAGAACCTGGAGAAATATAAGAAGAAAGACCCTGATTTAGCCAATATTGTTGCAGTAGAGCGGGGCTATTGATTGACAAATGCAGGCATTCCAAGATACACTATTTATAAATATTACAATGTAAGAATATCTTTTGAGAGCGAGGTGCATGACGATGTCTGAAGTACGCATTAATGAAGCGATTGATACATTAAAGCAGTCTGGAGTACGCATAACTCCTCAGCGTCATGCGATTCTGGAACATTTGATACAATCAATGACCCATCCAACCGCAGATGAAATATATAAATCCCTGGAAGGCAAGTTTCCCAATATGAGTGTAGCGACGGTTTATAACAACCTTCGTGTATTTAAAGAAGTTGGTCTCGTTAAGGAGCTGACGTACGGAGATGCCTCCAGCCGTTTTGATTGCGTCACTACCGAGCACTATCACATCATTTGTGAAGGGTGCGGCAAAATAGTGGATTTCCATTATCCAGGATTGGATGAGGTGGAGGCACTGGCCGAGTCGGTTACAGGTTTTGATGTGGGCCATCACCGCATGGAGATCTATGGTACATGCCCGGATTGCAGAAGCAATAAAACAAAAATAAGCTGAACCAGCTTGGCTGGATTCAGCTTATTTTTTTGTCGCCTGTCTCATGGCGCGTCTGGAATTGTATTTTTCATCAAATTCAACGCCCTCGAGGTTTTTATCAAGTGTCAATGGCTGGTTGCAGGACATACAGGCATCTGCCCGCCCTAAAACCTTTGTTACCTTATTACAATTCGGGCAGACCACCTGGACCGCATTCGTCGAGATCATCCCGATCCAAAAATAAACTCCAGCACTTGCAAGGGTTGCAAGAAACCCGATTAACATAAATAATGACATTAGTATATAATGGCTTCTGAAGTACAGTCCGGCGTACATAATAATAATTCCGATAAACACAAGACTCAGGGCAAACGTGCGTATTTTATTGATCTTGCTCGTATATTTTATCATGGTTGTCCCTCCTACCTAACAGTATACAAGGACTTGGAAAAAAAGAAAGGATTTTCAGCCCATACGTTGAATTGGTTTGAAGACCGAAATCAGAACGGGAGTTGAAGGCATGGAAGACTTGTTACGCCCGCTTTATCAGGAAAGGGCAAGTAACGAAAACACATTGGGAGTGCTGTTAATTGAAAGCAACAAACCGTTTAGCCCATTAACGGACAACTTTGACAGCATCATATTTATCATTGTCACAAAAGGGGAAAAACCCTGGGGCGTAAAACATTATGAATATGGTGGCAAAATCACAGCCTTACATATCGTAACGGAGGACCAGCTGAACCAATGGCTTCTTCTTGGATCGAACCGCCGTGTGGTTGATTGGGTTGTAAACGGAAAAGTCCTGTTTAACCGAAACGAATACATTACGGATCTTCGTGACCGGATGGACAAGTTTCCCGTACCGGAAAGGTCCAAGAAAATAACCATTGAGTTCGGCAAGCTGCTCCGCCGTTTTTCCGACGGAAAGGAATTGTTTCACAGCGAACAGTACCTTGATTCATTCAATCATATTCTGCATGCCTTGCATCACCTGGCACGGCTGGCTGTGATTGAACGCGGATTTCATCCCGAAATTACGGTCTGGAATCAGGTGAAAGTGATCGAGCCCCAAATTTACAAGCTATATGAAGAGCTTATCACCGGAAATGAACCTATTGAAAAAAGGATTGAACTTCTGTTAATTGCAAGCGAGTTTTCCATCAGTTCCAAAACAAAGCTTGGCGCCGGCCATTTGCTGAGTGTATTTCAGGAACAAACCGAATGGTCTGTCGCAGAATTAATGGAACATCGTGAAGTCACTGATTATTCTATTGATCTAACTATCCTTCTTGAGCACCTGATCGAAAAGGGGATCGTCCATGTAATCAGGCAGGAAACAAAGGGAAAACACTTGTATCACCGTCACTACACCACTAAATTATAAAAAAGCACAACTTTTTTCGAAAAAGGTGTTGACCACTTTCTAGCTAACATGGTATATTACTACTTGTCGCTGAAACGACGCGGCAAACAAACGAAACAAACGAAATAAACAAAGCAAAAAAGTGGTTGACACCTTTCGTCAAAGGTGCTATTATAAGAAAGTCGCCAAAACGAGCGACATCGACAAAATGTTCTTTGAAAACCAAACAAAAGCCAGAGTAAGTCAGGGATTTTGC
>NZ_JAUHTR010000027.1 GCF_030418125.1 Fictibacillus fluitans
AGCTTTTCTTATGTAAAATTGACAATTTGTTTATAAAACGGGCCTTGATGTTTCCAATCTCCTTTTTCCGTGATACGATGAATGAAAACAGCTGAAAAGAGGGCTGCTATGTTTGGAATCATTTCGGCAGGGCTCGCTCCTGCTATTGCCCTGCTTGCTTTTTTTTATCTCAAGGATAAATACGAAACCGAGCCGGTTTCAATGGTGATTCGTTTATATATTTTTGGGGCCTTGCTTGTTTTTCCCGTAAT
Organism: Fictibacillus fluitans; assembly: GCF_030418125.1. Classification (GTDB taxonomy): domain Bacteria; phylum Bacillota; class Bacilli; order Bacillales; family Fictibacillaceae; genus Fictibacillus_C; species Fictibacillus_C fluitans. The sequence continues at coordinate 252 of NZ_JAUHTR010000027.1, forward strand.
GGTCATCCAATTTGGATTTAAAGAAGAGCTCATGGTCTCGCCGCTGACGGAAGGAATCTTTTTGTCTGCGCTGCTTGAAGAGTTTTTAAAATGGTTTTTAGTTTTTTATTGTGCCTATATGCATGCTGAATTTAATGAGCCCTATGACGGCATTGTTTATGCTGTTTCTCTTTCCCTTGGATTTGCTTCCATGGAAAATATATTCTATCTGTATGTTCATGGTGTCAATGAAGCCCTGGGAAGAGCACTAATGCCCGTATCCAGCCATGCACTTTTTGGCGTCATCAGCGGATATTACTTTGGAAAAGCAAAATTTTCATCAGGCTCCAAGAAGAAATGGCTTCTGGTGTTCTCTATCATTATTCCGTTTGTGCTGCACGGGGTATATAATTGGATTTTACTCGCGTTTGAACGGGATTTTTTGATTGCCATGCTGCCTTTTATGCTGTTCCTCTGGTGGCTGGGATTGAAAAAGGTAAAACTGGCCAACGCTCACAAAACCGCATGGCTGGCAAGGCAAAAAAATATTGGTTCTTAAGAAACCCGAAGACTAAGTTCTTGGGGTTTTTTTATATGTTTTTATTTTTGTATAAAATGCTGAGATTTACAAAAGCTAACATCATCATACAAAGCTGAGAATATTTCACAGGAGGCACTTTCCATGAAGAAATCTATGCGTTACATAAAGCGTACGCTGTTGTTCTTAACTGCCATAACTTGTTTATTGACCGGATTTACTCCGGAAACCACTCATGCTTTTACCCCACAGGTCATACAAAAAGGAGCTACGGGTGACGATGTGATCGAGCTGCAGTCCCGATTGCAGTATATCGGCTTTTATAATGGGCCGATCGATGGCGTCTTTAGCTGGAGAACGTACTGGGCCCTCCGCAATTTTCAGTATGAAAACAAGCTGAAAGTAGATGGTCTGGCAGGTTTTACAACAAAAAAGAAGCTGGCGGATCAAACGAAATTTGATTATGGCTGGGTGCATAAGCAGATCCGAAAAGGTAACAAATTCACAACATATGGCGGTGTACCGAAAGAGAAACAGGTCAAAAAATCTAAAGGAAAGACCGGTGCCGGTGCAAAAGCTGCACCCGCCAAACAGGGAGCCAAGGGGAAAAGTGCAAAACCCGGTGCGAAAGCAGCAGTTAAGGTGCGCACACCAAAACAAGGATCAAATATTCCTGATGGTTATTCCCAAAACGATATCAATTTAATGGCGAATGCTGTGTATGGTGAGTCACGGGGTGAAAAATATATCGGTCAAGTTGCTGTAGCGGCAGTTATTATCAACCGCGTGGAAAATTCCGAATTTCCAAATACCGTTTCAGGCGTTATTTTTGAGCCAGGAGCGTTCACAGCGGTAGCGGATGGCCAAATTTATTTAACACCAAACGAAAAAGCAAAAAAAGCCGTCATGGATGCTTTGAATGGCTGGGATCCAACTGGTGAAGCACTTTATTATTTTAATCCCGATACAGCTACATCAGGCTGGATTTGGACAAGGCCTCAAATCAAAAAAATTGGTAAGCACATTTATACCAAATAACGGAGGTGATTTCCTTGATACGAAATGCATTGATTGCTCTTTTAGTAATAGCTGTTGCAGGCACAGGTTATTGGGGATATAAACAGCAGCAGGAAAAGAATGCGATACGAATTCAGTCAGAAAATAACTACCAGCGCGCATTCCATGATTTGAACTTTAATCTGGACGCATTGCACGACAAAATTGGTGAAACGCTCGCTATGAATTCCAAGCGCCAGATTTCCCCGACGCTGGCCCAGGTATGGCGTTTAACTTCAGAAGCGCACAATAACGTCGGACAGCTGCCGCTCGGACTGCTGCCGTTTAATAAAACGGAGGATTTCCTGACGAAGATGGGAGATTTCAGTTATCGTGTTTCCTTGAGAGATCTGGAAAAAAAGCCTCTTACTGATAAGGAATACAAAACGCTGAAGGATCTTTATGCTAATTCCACCGGGATACAGGATGAATTACGAAGAACCGAGGCTGTTGCCAGCAAAAAAGATATACGGTGGACGGATGTAGAATTAGCACTGTCCAAGAAAGACCAGCCTCAGGATAATACGATCATAGATGGGTTCAAAACAGTTGATAAAGCGTCACAAGGATATGCCGAAACTGACTTTGGCCCCGAAGTGGCAAGCATGCACAACGCGAAAAAAAGAAATTTGACCAAGCTTGAAGGCCGTTATATCACGAAGGAAGAAGCCAAAAAACAAGCGATTAAATTCTTTCAATTAAAGAAAAATGTGAAAATCACAGTGAAGGAAACCGGAAAGGGTTCTCAATATCGTGCTTACTCCCTGACTATGTACAATCCTGATACAAAAGCAACCACGTATATGGATATCACAAAAAAAGGCGGATATCCGCTATGGGTGCTTCAGGACCGAAAAGTGGGTGCACAAAAAATCAGTTTGAACAAAGCGCAAAAAGAAGCTGTATCCTTCCTGAATATGCATATGAAAAGCAAAATGGAAGTGGTTTCGGCAAACCAGTATGACAATATTGCAGTATTTAACTTTGTCAGCACAAAGCAGGGAGTCAGGATTTACCCCGACATGATCTCCATCAAGGTTGCTCTTGATAATGGAGACATCATGGGCTATCAGGGAACGGATTTCCTTACTTCTCATTACGACCGGAAAATCCCGGCCGCAAAAATTACCGAGAAGCAGGCGAGAGCCAAGCTCAATCCGAAGTTTAAGGTGATGGAGAAACATATGGCCATCATAAAAAATGATATTAAACAAGAAGTATACTGTTATGAGTTTTTAGGGGTGCTGGGTGATGAAACGTACATCATTTATATCAGTGCACAAAATGGTGATGAAGAGCAAGTGAAGAAATTGCGTGAAGGCCAGCCGGACTACGCTTCCATGTAAGGATAATAAGGGAAAAGTCAGAGATTTTTCACGAGGAGTGGAAAAATCACAGCGGCTTTTCCCTTTTTCCATGGCATCAATGGTATAGAGCAGCCGTGGTTTGGTTATATTAGTGCCAAATATGGAGGGACCGATCATGAAAAAACTAGAAAATATGCTTGTTAAGCTTGCCCTTATTCATTTGATTTTTCTTGTTTTGGCGCAATGGGTGCTGACACACGACAGCTGGAAGCGGAACGTTAATAAGAGCATCTATTATGAAGGAGTCATTAAAGGAAACGAACCAAGGACGACAGAGACCATAGACCATAAATAAGCTTTATGATATAGTTAATGGCGGAAAGTTACCTATGAATAGTTAATGCTTCAACGCATAAAAAGCAGGTAAATACCTGCTTTTGTTCGTATGGTACTAAAAATATATGTTGTTTGAAAAGCAGGAGGAAACATGAACAAGAAATTAAAAATCGCCATTGACGGACCGGCCGGAGCGGGTAAAAGCACAGTTGCCAAATTGGTGGCAGATCAGCTTTCCTACATTTACATAGATACAGGGGCAATGTATCGTGCACTCACTTACAAAGCGCTGGCGTCCAACAGTAATTTGCATGATGGCAGTGTCTTGCAGTCTCTTTTAAAAGAAACGGAGATCGAGCTTGAGATCACTGAAAGCGGGCAAGCGGTCATTCTCGACGGGAAAAATGTTTCAGAAGAAATCCGAAGCGCAGAGGTAACGAATAATGTTTCGTTTGTGGCCACACCTCAGCAAGTGAGGGAGGAAATGGTTCACAGGCAGCAAAAATTGGCAGCCCAGGGCGGGGTCGTGATGGATGGCCGTGATATTGGGACCCATGTCATGCCTGATGCAGAATTGAAGGTATTTCTTGTAGCATCCGTGGAAGAGCGTGCCAAGAGACGCTTTGAAGAAAACCGGAATAAAGGGTATGAAACCAATCTTGAACAATTAAAAGAAGAAATCAGTCTCCGTGACAAACGTGATTCTGAGCGGGAATTTGCTCCTCTTAAAAAAGCAGATGATGCCATAGAGCTTGACACCACATCAATGTCCATTCAAGATGTTGTTAATGAAATTCTTCACTTGGTGAGTGAAAGGGCTGAAATATAAAGTGAACCTTTACAGATTTGGGAAAATGGTCTGCGGTGCATTTTTAAAAAGCATGTACCGAATAGAGGTTAGAGGAGTGGAGAATATTCCACAAACCGGCGGGATTCTTCTTTGCAGCAACCATATTAATAATTTTGATCCTCCGCTTGTCGGAGTGGCCGCGTCGAGAGACGTTCATTTTATGGCCAAGGCAGAGCTTTTTGACATGCCAGTCCTAAAAGCGCTCCTTCCCAGGATTAACGCATTCCCGGTCAAACGGGGAATGAGTGATAAGCAAGCGTTAAGAAACGGCCTGAATCTGCTAAAAGAAGGCAAGGTCCTCGGACTTTTTCCTGAAGGTACACGAAGCAAGACAGGCGAACTCGGTCAAGGGCTTGCCGGTGCCGGTTTTTTTGCCTTGAAATCGGAAGCAGCGGTTGTCCCGTGTGCCATTAAGGGACAGTATAAACGAGGCAAGACAGTTACTGTTATTTTTGGCAAGCCGATTGATTTTTCTGAAATGAGGGAGCAAAAAGCTTCCGCTCGGGACGCAACAAACCTTATAATGTTAAATATAGAAAAGCTTCTAAAGGAAACATCGTAAAAGGCATACTGTATACTTCCTTCAAATGAAGGTTGAAAATATATACTTATACGAAATTGAGGAGGCAGTGACATATGGCTGACGAATTAAACACAAGTCTAGAAGAAACAAAGGTCCTTGAGGTAGGGGATATCGTAGAAGGAACCGTTCTAAAGGTTGAAGATAAACTGGCCATTCTTGATGTAAGCTACAAACAGGATGCAGTTCTTCCCGTTAATGAAATATCCAATGTTTTTGTTGAAAAAGCTTCGGATTTCTTAAAGGAGGGTGACAAAGTTACAGTGAAAGTTACCTCTCTGACAGAAGATCAGCTTACCGTTTCAAAAAAAGCGGTGGATACTGTGAACTCATGGGAAGAACTCAACAGTAAGTTTGAGCAAAATGAATCATTTGAAGTAACCGTTCATGAAGTGGTAAAAGGCGGACTGGTGGTTGATCTTGGTGTTCGCGGCTTTATTCCCGCTTCCATGGTTGAAAAACGATTTGTTGAAGATTTCAGCGATTACAAAAACCGTACGCTCGAGGTGAAAATTGTTGAACTGGATCAGGAGAAAAACCGTGTGATCCTTTCACACAGAGCGGTTGAAGAAGAATTGGAATCCAAAAAGAAACAAGAACTGCTCAATAATCTTGAAGCAGGACAAGTGCTTGACGGAACCGTTCAGCGTCTTACGGATTTTGGTGCGTTTGTTGATATCGGCGGGCTTGACGGGCTTGTCCATATTTCCCAGCTTTCTCATAAACGGGTGGAAACTCCATCCGAAGTGGTTTCTGAGGGAGATACAGTAAAAGTAAAAGTGCTTTCGGTTGACCGCGATAACGAGAGGGTTTCCCTTTCCATTAAAGAAACCCAGCCTGGACCGTGGGAAAGCAATGTTTCCACGTTGTCTGCTGGAAAAGTTATTCAAGGCACCGTCAGACGCCTTGTTAACTTCGGCGCTTTTGTGGAAGTAGCTCCAGGAGTTGAAGGGCTGGTTCATATTTCCGAGATCAGCAACCGCCATATCGGCAGTCCTGGCGAAGTTTTGTCGGAAGGTGAAACGGTCACTGTTAAAATTCTTGATGTGGATTCCAAAGAGAAACGAATTTCACTGAGCATCCGTGCAGCACAGGAGGATACTGAGCAGAAGGATATCCAAAAAAACTTCCCTAAAGAGGAAAGAGGATTTTCCCTTGCTGACATGATTGGCGATCAGCTCAAAGGCCTTAAAAAAGATTAATTTAAAAGAACTCCATGATTCTTTCCACAGCATACCCTGCAGAAAGAACTCCACGGAGTTCTTTTTTATTTAAATCCTAGTCTAATCCTTCTGATGATTTCGTTTTCTGGCCTCTTCAGGTCCTTCGAGTGATGTGGCACCATTATATTTTAAGGATTGGTCACGATCGGATTCTACTCGGTGTGATTCTCTCAGCTTTTTCTCCTGGCGGTCTTTTCCCATTTGGATTTCCTCCTTTCGCTTTTCTTTTATTATGACTTTGTGATTAGGTTTTATTCGATTGAGCATAATGGAGGAAGAGGAGGAGAACATGTTGGATGGTATTTTCTTTTATTGGTTTACATGGATTGGCTGGGCCTACTGCTCATTTTTAATGAAAGCATGCCCGCAAAGAACGATTTATTCCATGATGCTCCTGATGATGGTGATTTTGCAGGGGTTTACAATAAGAGCAGGGAATTTACTGCTTCATTTTTCATTTGCATTTTTGCTGGTGAGCTGTTTTATGTCTGTATTCCGCCTCCGTTTTAAAGGAGTGATATCTTTTGTCTTTTATTCCTGTTTGGTTGCTCTGGCCTATAATGCCATGCTTCTATTCTCCCTGTATGATCCGGTATGGATTGTTGTTGAAGTAAAATGGATGCTGGCAGGAGCGTTGTTCCTTTTATCTCTATTTTTAATGCGGGATACAGGGATGAGGCCTTATATGCTGGGGGCTGGAATGGCATTAGGAGAGACGGTGTATCATTTTATAATAAAAAAACTAGCGCTTACTCTTGAGCTGGGCAGCCTGTCATTCTTCGATGTTCTCTCGATGTCGGTCGCGCTCTGCTTTGCATGGGAAGGGCTCCATCAATTTTCTGCTTACGTTTATACAGAAGCAGGAAAAGGGCGAGTGTCCAAGAGGGCATCGCGGTAAGCGGTCCCGCCGCCTTGTGGTTGTGGGTTAGACTTTTATCTGCTAAAATAAATTAGCTAACTCAAGACCCTTCATGACGGAAGGGTTTTCTTTTTTGGGAACTATTAAGTAAAAGGATGTGTCGACATGCAAAAGCCAGTATTGGCCATCGTCGGAAGACCAAATGTGGGAAAGTCCACGATCTTTAATCGGATTGTTGGAGGCCGGGTATCCATTGTGGAAGATATGCCGGGTGTAACCAGAGACAGAATTTACAGTTCGGCTGAATGGCTGAACCGTGATTTTAATATTATTGATACAGGCGGTATAGAAATAGGAGATGAACCACTGCTGCACCTTATGAGACAGCAGGCGGAGATTGCTATTGATGAAGCTGATGTTATTTTGTTTCTTGTGGATGGAAAAGAAGGGGTAACGGCTGCCGATGAAGAAGTGGCCAAGCTTCTTTTCCGTTCAAAGAAACCGGTCGTTCTTGGTGTGAATAAGATCGACAATCCTGAGCGAAAAGAACTCATCTATGATTTTTATTCATTGGGAATGGGTGAGCCCTTTCCATTGTCCGGTTCACACGGAATCGGGCTTGGTGATTTGCTTGATGCGGTGTTCAGCCATTTTCCGCAGCAGCCGGAGGAAGAGGAAGATGAAGAAACGATCCGCTTCTGCTTGATCGGCCGCCCGAATGTCGGAAAATCCTCGCTTGTGAACTCCATCCTGGGCAAGGAACGAGTAATTGTCAGTGAAATTGCAGGAACCACAAGAGATGCCATTGACTCTGAATTTACCCGTGAAGGCCAGAAGTATACCATTATCGATACAGCAGGCATGCGCAAAAGAGGGAAAGTGTATGAGCATACCGAAAAGTACAGTGTACTGCGCGCCTTAAAGGCCATTGACCGGGCGGATGTCGTTTGTGTGGTGCTGAATGCGGAAGAAGGCATTATTGAACAGGACAAGAAGGTGGCAGGCTTCGCTCATGAAGCCGGAAAAGCGGTCATCATTATAGTGAATAAATGGGATGCTATTGAAAAGGATGATAAGACACTCCGTGAATTTGAGCAAAAAATCAGGGATCACTTCCTTTATTTAAGCTATGCGCCGATTCTTTTTGTCTCAGCCAAAACAAAGCAGCGTCTTCATGCTCTTTATCCATTGATCAACCAGGTTGCGGATAACCATGCTCTGCGCATTCAAACCAACGTATTAAATGATGTGATTATGGATGCTGTTGCCATGAATCCAACACCAACAGATAACGGGAAACGACTGAAAATTAATTATGCAACACAGGTGGCGACAAAGCCGCCGACCATCGCTCTTTTTGTTAATGACCCTGAACTTTTGCATTTTTCTTACAGACGATTCCTTGAAAACCGGGTAAGAGAAACGTTTGGTTTCATTGGGACTCCGATCCGAATCATTGCCCGCAAGAAAAATGATTAGGTGCAGGTGTTTTTTATGGACATTCTTTTATTATGCATTGGAGCCTACCTGTTAGGCTCCATCAGCTTCAGTTACACCATTACCAAAGGGTTGAAAAAGGGAGATATTAGAAAGCTTGGCAGCGGAAATGCGGGGGCAACCAACACACTGAGGGTGATCGGTGTGGGTCCTGCCATCCTGGTACTTATTCTTGATGCGCTCAAAGGTATCGTGCCGGTCTGGGCAGCCTTGTCTCTTCATTTTGATCTGAGCACTGCTATTATCGCAGGCGGCATGGCCATCATTGGACACAATTGGCCGGTTTATTATGGATTTAAAGGAGGAAAAGGGGTCGCAACCACGATTGGTGTATTTGTTATCGCGTCGTTTTTTCCTTCCCTGATTGCCGGTATCCTTGTGATTCTTATTATTGCTTTAACCCGTTATGTTTCGTTGGGGTCGATCGTTTTCATGATTTTGACTCCGGTTTTAATGTTTGTTTTTAAATCAGTGCCAGTTGAGGCGGCAATTATCGCCTTGTTGATTGGCTTGCTTTCCATATGGAGGCACCACACCAATATTTCCAGACTGTTAAATGGAAACGAACGAAAACTAGGACAATAGGTAAGGAGTGGGATGGGAATGGAAAAAGTTGCCGTAGTTGGAGCAGGGAGCTGGGGTACTGCATTGGCCCTTGTGCTTGCCGATAATGGACATGATGTCCGATTATGGGGAAGAAGGCCAGAACAGATTGAGGAAATCAATACCATACATACGAACGAAAAATATTTGCCGGGTGTTGTTCTTCCAGCTGGAATCAAAGGTTATAACCATTTGAAAGAAGCAGTGGAAGGGGTACGAACCGTGTTGCTTGTCGCCCCGACAAAAGCGATGCGGGATGTACTGCGTGATCTTGTTCCTTTGATTGATGAGCCTGTCACAGTGGTTCATGCCAGTAAAGGCATTGAGCCGGAATCCTATAAACGGGTATCGGAAATTATTGAGGAAGAAATTCCAGCCGAAAAACGCCGTTCCATTGTAGTTCTTTCAGGGCCGAGTCATGCAGAAGAAGTATCACTCAGGCAGCCGACAACAGTGACGGTTTCATCTTCTGATATTGAAGAAGCAGAGTATGTACAGGATCTGTTTATTAATCAAAACTTCCGTGTCTACACCAACGCTGATATCGTTGGAGTAGAACTTGGGGGCGCCCTGAAGAACATTATTGCTCTGGGAGCAGGCATGTCTGACGGTCTGGGCTATGGCGATAATGCTAAAGCGGCTTTGATTACACGGGGGCTGGCTGAAATAGCAAGGCTCGGAACGAAGATGGGTGCCAACCCTTTAACCTTTTCAGGACTGACAGGCATCGGTGATTTGATTGTAACCTGTACGAGTGTTCACAGCCGGAACTGGCGGGCGGGCAATATGCTTGGCAAAGGCGAGGCGCTTGAGGATGTACTGGAAAAAATGGGCATGGTGGTAGAAGGCGTAAGAACAACAAAAGCAGCCTACCAGCTTGCTAAACAGGAAAAAGTGGAAATGCCTATTACGAGTGTCCTTCATGATGTACTGTTTGATGGCAAGGATGCAAAAGAAGCTGTCGATGAACTCATGAAAAGGAGCCGGACACATGAGGTGGAGGATGTTTCCTCCCTCGTTTCCGACCGGCGGGCAGAATAAACGAACCGTCCTTCTCCCTGATTTCTATCACGATTATTAGACCGATGCATAGGATAATGGTGAATAGGTTGTGGAGGAGGACGAAAAATGGATCGTAATCATCAATTTTTTGATAACGTTGAAAAGAAAACGAACGTAAAAAAGGAAGATATTTTCAAACTGGCCCAAACGGTCAGCAATGAAAATTTACGGGATGAACGCACGTTAAGAAGACTGATCTCCCAGGTAGCCTCCTTGGCCGGTGTTCCTGTTTCGAAACAAAAAGAAGACCAGATTGTCAGTGCTGTGATTAATAACAATGTACCTCTTGATTTTAGTACATTGTCCAAAATGTTCGACAATAAGTAGGGAACGGGAAAGCCAATCTCTCTGCAAGTCGGAATACTTAGTCATCCAAGCAGGCGGTGCAGCGCGCACCGGCCTGCTTCTTTTTTGCTGATTATGCCATTAGTATTGAATAAGAGCGCTTACGCAATTCTTATATTTTATGCTATAATTTACGCTGTAAAAGGAGGATATATATGGACGCTGGATTAATGAAAATGTGGGTCGCTCTGTCAGCCATCGGCCTTATGTTTATTGCCGTTTTTTCAATTATGATCAGCAGGGCAAAGTTAAAAGGATTTTTTAAATACATACTGGCAGCTATCGCATATCTTTGCATGTTCACGGCAGGTATTTTAATTGTACTCGTCGTATTTAGCGGGCCGGCGAAAGGATAGGAAAGCAGCTGGAATGAAAAAAATATGTTTAATGATCACAGGCATCTGCATGCTTTTCAGTCTGACAGGCTGCTTGTATCCCGATCAACAGAAATCGGAGAACAGGGTTCCCTACAAGGACCAGATTCAAATGGTGCAGGGTGCAGTGAACGACTATAAAAAAGATACCTCTGTTCTGCCTATTAAGAACAAGGATGCTTCCACCGACATTTACGAAAAATATCCTATTGATTTCGGGCGCCTGGTACCGAAATATATGCAGCAGCCTCCCGGCAATTCGTTTGAAAAAGGCGGAACCTTTCAGTATGTGCTAACCGACGCTGAAACGAATCCGAAGGTAAAGCTGATCGATCTTGTCATCGTGAACAAAGCACAGGACCTTGAGCTTCGGCTTAAGGAATATACCCGCACGCACAAATATCCTCCCTATGACAAAATTATGGCCAGCGGCAGGTACACCCTCAATTATAAAAAGATGGGGTATAAGGAAGCTCCTTATGTCGTTAGCCCGTACAGTGGAAAAAACCTCCCGTTTTTTGTGGACAATGAATCGAAAGTGCATGTGGATTACTCGATCGATTTGTACGAAGCGTTAAAAAAGACAAAAGATGTTAAAGAAGGAAAAGACATTCGGCCGCTGCTGACGAAAAATTCCTATTTTGTGCCCGTCCGTTCAGTCCCCTACAGTGTAAAGAACGGAGAACCGGAATTCCTGATCGGCAAACCGTAATTTTATAGGATGCACTATAAATAATAGTCATGAACTCTCCCCTTTTCTAATACATTCATAGAAAAGGAGGAGGGTTTTTTATATAAAAAACGGACATGGTGAACACCTGGACAGTTTGCACACGGAAAGTCACAAGCAATTGTGCTTCTCTCCCGGTCAATACAACGAACTCAGGTCCACGCTCTTTTTTGTATGAAAAAACTTTCATTCCTTATCATATTTTTGGGACAACATCATATAGATGTAATGTCCAAGAATAGCATCCGGAACTTATTTGGATCGGGAGGGAAACGAATTGGAAAAAATCGATATTTTCAAAGATATCGCCGAACGGACAGGGGGAGACATTTATCTCGGAGTAGTCGGTGCTGTTCGTACAGGGAAATCCACGTTTATCAAGCGGTTTATGGAACTGGTGGTGCTTCCTAATATTCAAAACGAAGGAGAGCGCCAGCGGGCACAGGATGAACTTCCGCAGAGCGCAGCGGGCAAGACCATCATGACCACTGAACCTAAATTTGTTCCAAACAATGCAGTGAGTATTCATGTGTCAGAGGGTCTTGATGTCAATGTCCGTCTTGTAGACAGTGTTGGGTATGCAGTACCAAGTGCGAAAGGCTATGAAGATGAAAACGGACCGCGCATGATTCACACTCCGTGGTATGATGAACCGATTCCTTTTCACGAGGCAGCCGAAATCGGCACAAGAAAAGTCATTCAGGAGCACTCCACTCTGGGTGTAGTGGTAACCACAGATGGTTCAATTGGCGAAATTCCAAGATACGATTACATCGAATCAGAAGAGCGGGTCATTGAAGAGCTGAAAGAGGTCGGCAAACCATTTATTCTGGTGGTCAACTCGGTTCACCCGCATCATCCGGATACCGAACAGCTCCGCAAAGAATTAAATGAGAAATATGATATTCCCGTACTCTCCATGAGTGTGGAAAGCATGACTGAGCATGATATCAACAATGTGCTCCGGGAAGTCCTTTACGAATTTCCGGTTCTTGAAGTTAACGTGAACCTGCCAAGCTGGGTGATGGTACTTCGGGAGGAGCATTGGCTGAGAGAAAGCTACGAGGAAGCTGTCAGGGAAACCGTCAAAGACATTCGGAGATTAAGAGATGTAGACCGGGTTGTGGGAAGCTTCAGTGATTTTGAATTTATCGATGACGCACGCCTTGCGGGTATCGAAATGGGGCAGGGGATTGCAGAAATTGATCTGTTTGCTCCCGATGATCTATATGACCAGATCCTAAAAGAAGTTGTAGGAGTGGAGATCAGGGGAAAAGATCACCTCCTACAGTTGATGCAGGAATTTGCTTATGCTAAGCAGGAGTATGACCAGGTAGCCGATGCTCTGAGAATGGTGAAGCAGACCGGATATGGAATTGCAGCCCCTGCATTGTCCGATATGAGCCTCGATGAGCCGGAAATCATCCGTCAGGGCTCACGCTTCGGAGTCCGGTTGAAGGCGGTAGCCCCATCGATTCATATGATTAAAGTGGATGTTGAATCGGAATTTGCACCAATCATCGGCACGGAAAAACAGAGCGAAGAGCTTGTCAGGTACCTCATGCAGGATTTTGAAGAAGACCCGCTTTCCATTTGGAACTCCGATATTTTTGGACGGTCGCTCAATTCAATTGTACGTGAAGGCATCCAGGGCAAAATATCGCTCATGCCGGAAAATGCAAGGTACAAACTGAAGGAAACATTGGAGCGTATCATAAACGAAGGCTCCGGAGGATTAATAGCCATTATTTTATAGCGAAAGGCTCCTATTTGGAGTCTTTTTTGTTTGGAAAGAAAGGCGGTTATTCCAATAAATAGGTCTTTTGGCCATGGAAAAAGGGGTTTTTCGCTATTTTTCGCACAAAAACATTGAATTCTCATGGCGTATCGTTTAATATAAGGCTTGTCATCAAAGTATTTAGTAAATCCTGTATAAAACAGGGGCCGGAGCTTTATGATAGTAGTACAACCAAATATTTAGAGCATAGATACAGCGTTCTTTGAGAGGAGGTGAATGGAATGAACAAGACTGATCTTGTAAACACAGTAGCTGAACAAACTCAACTTTCTAAAAAGGATGCCACTAAAGCTGTTGATGCAGTTTTCGAGGCAATTGCTGATACGCTAAAAGAAGGTGACAAGGTACAACTTATCGGTTTTGGTAACTTCGAAGTTCGTGAGCGTGCAGCTCGTAAAGGCCGCAACCCGCAAACTGGTCAAGAAATCGAAATCGCAGCAAGCAAGGTACCTGCTTTCAAACCAGGAAAAGCCCTTAAGGATGCTCTAAAGTAAGCTTATACATAGGGCAAGCAAGAACCGCATTGTGCGGTTCTTTTATTTTTCTGTAAAACGCACGACTTTAGTCCCCTACCTTTGCCTTTGCCTGATTCATATGCTAGAATCGGTTTAGAAAAACGTACAGCAATCGTTAAGTAAAACTTACTTGGAACGTTGCACGAACGAAATTGGAGGATATTGCATTGAAGGAATTTGATCAGGCGAAAATAGAACAGGCGGTTACCATGATTCTTGAGGCTATTGGAGAAGATCCAGCGCGTGAAGGCCTTGTCGATACACCAAAAAGAGTGGCTAAAATGTACCAGGAAGTTTTTCAGGGGCTGAATCAGGACCCGAAAGAGCACTTTGCCACTATTTTCGGAGAAGATCACGAAGAACTGGTTCTCGTAAAAGATATTCCTTTCTATTCCATGTGTGAACATCACCTGGTTCCTTTTTTCGGAAAAGCCCATATCGGATACATCCCTAAAGGCGGAAAGGTGACAGGCCTCTCCAAACTTGCGCGCGCTGTCGAAGCGGTTACCCGCCGCCCGCAGCTGCAGGAAAGAATCACATCAACCGTCGCTGATTCTCTTGTTGAAACACTGAACCCGCACGGAGTGATTGTTGTTGTTGAAGCTGAACACATGTGCATGACCATGCGCGGAGTTAAGAAACCGGGCTCGAAAACCGTAACTTCTGCCGTAAGAGGAGTCTTTGTAAATGATGCAGCGGCCAGAGCAGAAGTTCTTACATTTATTCGAAGCTAATTTTACAGGAACGGAGTGTTCGGGATGAAGGTAAACGAAAATGAGTTTTTCGTCATCAAGGCTAAAGAAAATGGAGTCAATGTCATTGGATTGACGAGAGGGACAGAAACCCGCTTTCACCATTCAGAAAAGCTCGACAAGGGCGAGGTAATGCTGGCGCAATTTACAGAACATACATCTGCTGTGAAGGTGCGGGGCAAAGCCGTCATTTATACACGGCACGGTGAAGTCGACACGGAAGTATAAAAAAAGCTTGGCACGAGCCAAGTTTTCTTTATGCGGTAAACAATAGTTGAATGCTCAATATGATATGATACATAATAGACAGAGTAAGCTTTAGTTGCAGGATGCGGGGGCAATGACATGAGGATCATCCAGGAAGTAAATAAATTAAATGAATATGTTTTACAGAAGATGGAACATTCGTTTTTAAAGGAATATGTTAATGTTCCCCAGTTAAATCAGGATAAATGTCTGATCACCTATTCGCTGTTGGCCGAGAGCGGGTACGAGGGAGAGGAACTGCAGGAGTTATACGCTGCGGTCACACTTGTTCAGTGTGCATTGGACATGCATGAAACGATATTGAAGATCACGGAAGGTCATGTCAAGGAGAGACAGTTGACCGTACTGGCAGGAGACTATTACAGCAGCCTCTACTATTTTATGCTTTCCATCTGTGAGGACGTGCCTTTGATCCGTGCGCTTTCATTGGGTATTCAGGATGTTAATGAGAACAAAATGAGGCTCTTTTATAGTAAACACACAAAGCCAGAAGAGGTAACCAACAGTATAAAAGGAATGGAGGCAGGGATTCTAACCCGTGTCGCCCATCATCTGAAGAAAGAACAATACATACCTTTTATCACAGAGTTTTTGTTTATTTCTGCCACCTCCCATTGCCCTGACTCTCTTTTTTCAGACTATCATCTCCAAATTAAAAATGACGTGCTGCTTGCCCGGCACAAACTGAAAACACAAAAGCAGCCGTTATCGCTAAAACCAGTCATGGAAAAGAGAATGAGGGGACTGCTTGAAGGGCCTCACTATTTATTGCCGGAGGAAGGGTAAGCCATGGAACAGTTAAAGGAACAGAGAGTCCACTCGGTATTTGAAAAAATATCGGATCAATATGATTTCATGAACAATGTGATCAGCTTCCAGCGCCATAAAAGCTGGAGGAAAGACACGATGAAACAGATGGCTGTAAAGGAAGGCAGCCGGGCGCTTGATGTTTGCTGCGGAACGGGTGACTGGAGCATCTCCCTGGCAAGAGCGGTTGGCAGGAAGGGGCATGTCACAGGCCTGGATTTTAGCCAGAACATGCTTGAAGTCGGAAAGAAAAAAGTAGAATCGCTTAACATGAAAAATGTGGAGCTGATTCATGGCAACGCAATGGAACTGCCTTTTGAAGACAATACCTTTGACTATGTAACGATCGGATTTGGACTGAGGAATGTACCTGATTATCTGCAGGTAATTAAGGAAATGAACCGCGTGGCCAAACCGGGAGCAAAGGTCGTCTGTTTAGAAACCTCTCAGCCTACCACTCCGGTGATCAAGCCTCTGTTTCGTTTCTATTTTTCAGTGATTATGCCCGTTCTTGGCAAGCTTCTTGCAAAAAGCTACAACGAATACTCATGGCTTCAGGAATCGGCAGGGGAGTTTCTGAACAGAAACGAACTGAAGTCCCTGTTTGAAGAAGCCGGGTTGACCCGTGTCATGGTTAAGCCATATACATTTGGAACGGCAGCTATGCACATGGGGATTAAACAAACATAGAAAGAGAGATTGCCTTGTGTTTAAGAAATTAGCTATCATTCTTGAAATGATTAAATTTGAACATACCTTGTTTGCTCTTCCGTTTGCCTTTTTAGGAGCAATACTTGGAAATGTTGTAGAGGAAGGGACGTTTCCTTCCCTGATGGAGTGGGTTTGGATTACTCTGGCGATGGTCGGCGCGAGAAGTGCGGCGATGACGCTGAACCGGGTCATTGATGCGAGAATTGACCAGAAAAATCCGCGAACCGCCATGAGGGCCATTCCTGCAAAGTTGATCAGCATGAAAGAGGCAGCTTTCTTTATTGCCGGCTCTTTTGTATTGCTGTTTGTCAGTGCCTACCAGCTGAATATCCTGTCTGTATGGCTGTTGCCGCTTGCCGTTTTCTTCCTTGTGTTTTATTCGTATACCAAGCGGTTTACATATTTATGTCATGTCATTTTGGGAGGGACCATTGCACTCGCACCTCTGGGCGGATGGGTGGGAGCTACCGGGACATTGTCAGCCGAGGCATTTTTGCTGTATGGGGGCGTCTTGTTTTGGACAGCCGGATTTGATGTAATCTATGCC
The DNA here is from genome assembly GCF_030418125.1 of Fictibacillus fluitans. Lineage (GTDB taxonomy): Bacteria > Bacillota > Bacilli > Bacillales > Fictibacillaceae > Fictibacillus_C > Fictibacillus_C fluitans. The sequence goes on from NZ_JAUHTR010000027.1 coordinate 16,988, forward strand.
ACTCAGGATGCAGATTATGACAAGAAGCATGGATTATACTCCATTCCTTCTTTTTTCGGCATTCCCAAGGCACTTTTTATCGCTCGCCTTTTCCATGTGATCAGCTTTACAGCTTTTCTTGTTTTGGGGGCGGCATCTTCGTTTGGCTGGGTTTATTTCGCAGGCGTATTTTTGTCAGGAGCAATTATGGTATATGAACACTCCATGGTTTCTGCTGAAGACCTGTCAAAGCTAAATCTTGCGTTTTTTACAATGAACGGGATTTTGAGCGTGGTTATGTTTATTTTCTCTTTGGGAGATTTGCTTTTATAACATTTTTGCTGCAGGGCTAACAACCTGGGTGAACATCATGAATGATTTAGAAGGTGGGGAGAGTAATGGCGCTGAACATTGGCGAAATTAAGTATACTAACATTCTTCCTTTATTTTTTTATATAAATAAAAAGGAAATCGAAAAGACCGGAGCGCAGTTTATTCCGCAGGTTCCGGCCGAGTTAAACCGCAGAATGGCAAGAGGAGAAATTGATCTGGGGGGAATATCATCATTTTCCTTTGGCGAGAACAGTCACCAGTACAGTCTTTTTCCCAACCTGTCAGTCTCTACGTATGGCAAGGTAGGTTCCATTCTATTATTTTCCAAAAGAAAAATTGAAGAATTGGACGGAAAAAGCATAGCCTTGACTTCGAGCTCGGCAACTTCCGTTGTTTTATTGAAAGTAATCTTAAAAGAATTCATTGGTGTAAATCCTGACTATATAACAATGACTCCGGATTATGACGAAATGCTTGCAAGCCATGATGCATGCCTCCTGATCGGGGAAGATGCGATCAAAGGCGGATGGAGACAGGAAAAAGATATTTACGTTTATGATCTAGGTGAACTTTGGTATGAAAAAACCGGCCTTCCAATGACCTATGCGGTTATGGCTGTGAGAAACGATGCAATAAAAAGAGAAACGCCGCTTTTAGAGAAGCTTCAGATTCAAATGACGGAGAGTAAAAGCCGGACTAAAGCAGATGGTTATCAGGAGATGATTGAAGCCGTTCTTCACGAGCACGGCGGAGAATCTGCATTTTGGACCAATTACTTCCGGGGCATTAATTATGATTTGAGTGAAAACCACGTAAAAGGGCTGAAGCGCTATTTTGAACTGGCCTACAAGCATTCCTTCATTCAATCTCTTCCTGAATTTACATTTTTTAATTATTCCTTACAGGGCATTTAGGTGAAGAAAATGAAACTGACAGAACTGTATACGCATGTTAAAAAAGATTTACAGCAGATTGAAAAAGAACTGGAACAAACTATTTCCTCACAGCATCCCATTATGCAAAATGCGGGAAACCAGCTGCTGAAAGCGGGCGGAAAACGAATCCGCCCGGTTTTTGTAGTGCTTTCCGGACATTTTGGAAATTATGATATTGAACCTGTCAAAAAGGTGGCAGCGGCTCTTGAAACCATTCACATGGCTTCGCTCGTTCATGATGATGTCATTGATGATGCTGAATTGAGGCGGGGAGCCAAGACGGTAAAGGCCGCATATGACAACAAAGTGGCCATGTATACAGGCGATTTTCTGTTTGCCAAAGCCATTCAGCTTATGTCGGACATTCCTCAGATTGCCGCGCATCAGATTCTGTCCTATGCCATGAAGGAAATGTCCCTCGGCGAAATTCAGCAGATCAAGGAACAATTTGATCTGAATCAGAATGTCCGGCAGTATTTGCGCCGGATCAAAAGAAAAACCGCACTGCTTATTGCCATCAGCTGCCAGCTTGGTGCGATTGCTTCTAATGCTTCTATCGATCTTCAGAAGCGGCTGTACCGCTTTGGGTATTCCGTTGGGATGGCGTACCAGATTACCGATGATATTTTGGACTTTACGGCTACTGAAAAGGAATTGGGAAAACCTGCAGGCGGAGATTTGAGGCAGGGTAATATCACCCTTCCTGTTTTTTATGCCATGCAACAGCTTCCTGAACTCAAAGAAGAAATCGGACATTTTTACAAAACAATGAATGAGAGTGAGCTTTCCTCCATCATTAATACAATCAAAACGAGCGGTTCCATCCAGCGTGCCTCCAAAACGGCACAGTCTTATCTGGCAGACGCCCTTGCTGCTGCTGAGGGTCTGCCTTCTGGACAAGCGAAGAACAGCATGATTAAGATTGCAAAATATATCGGACGCCGAAAATTTTAACACGTTGCTAAATAACTTGATTTTTGTTACTATTTTCTAGGGGTTGCAGATTATAGGCAGTCCTTCTGAAGTAACTACATAGAAGATAGGGGAGAATTATTTTGGAACAAACGTTTCTAATGGTAAAGCCCGACGGTGTGCAGCGTAATCTGATCGGAGAGATTGTTTCCAGATTTGAGAAAAAAGGATTTCAGCTTGCTGGAGCAAAATTGATGACCATTTCTCGCGAGCTTGCGGAAAATCATTATGCCGAGCACAAAGAGCGTCCGTTTTTTGGTGATCTTGTGAACTTTATTACGTCAGGACCTGTATTTGCAATGGTATGGCAAGGTGAGAATGTAATTGCCACTGCAAGAAACATGATGGGAAAAACCAATCCTGGCGAAGCTGCACCGGGCACAATCCGCGGAGATTTTGCTGTTCAGGTGAGCAACAATGTGATCCACGGATCTGATTCTCCCGAGAGCGCTGAACGTGAAATTGGATTATTCTTTCATGCAGAAGAGCTCGTACAATATGAAAAAGCAGGTTCTTCCTGGATTTAATGTAAGCGTTACAAACCAGCCCGTTGCGGCTGGTTTTTTTCGTTATGGAAAATAACTTATTTTTTCAAAAATCAGTGTTTTGAAAAAATGTCGATACCTTTCGGGTTGACAAAATGAAACAAATGCTTTATCTTGTGTTTTAACGATTTAGTTTAGCTGATGAGAATTTAGACAAGAATTTAGAGAACCAGAGTGAGTTTAGCAGAGAGATGAGAATAGCTGAGAATGATGAGTGGAGCGGAGCAGAGGGTTTATTACATAGATATCACCCATGCCTCTTCGAGCATGGGTTTTTTTGTCCCCTTTTTTTCCTCATTCATTCTCCATCCTGATGGAGGTGGATCAACATATGTTTTGTCTTCCTATAAGTTTAACCCCGGTATGAAATTCGCCTTGCACCCTAATGACCATACAAACATTAAGGAGGAATAGCAATGGCGATCAAAGAACTGCTTCAAAAAGGAATTCTGGGAGAGTCCTATTCAGAAAATGAAGCTTACGAAATGATGAATGAAATATTGGAAGGGAAAGCGACAGAGGTTCAGCTTTCCAGTCTGTTAACCATACTCCGTCTGAGAGGAGAAACCATTTCCGAAATTATCGGATTTGCAACCGCGATCCTCGACCATACCGTTCCATTGAACGTTGATTATCCGCAGTTGTTGGACACATGCGGAACTGGCGGCGATGGAGCTTCCACTTTTAATATTTCTACCGCTTCGGCACTCATGCTTTCATCAGATGGCATTAAAGTCGCAAAACACGGTAATTCGGCTGTTACTTCAAAAAGCGGAAGTGCGGATGTTTTAAGCCAACTTGGTATCCAGTCGAGCAGCGACGCAACAGAAATTAAGAGAAATCTGGATGAATTTTCTTTATCTTTTCTGTTTGCTCCGAATTATCATCCGGCCCTCCGCCATGCCAGCCAGACACGAAAAGGCCTGTCATTCAGGACGGTATTTAATATCCTGGGACCGCTTGTTAACCCGGCACACCCGACACATCAGCTGATTGGAGCGTACAACCGGGAAACGGCCCAAAAAATGGCCATTGCGATTTCACGCTTCAAAAACCAGAGAACATTGGTTGTAACCGGCGAGGACGGACTTGATGAGTGCTCAATTTTTGCACCGACACACTTTTTTGAAGTAAACGATGGAAAGGTTGCGGAATTTACCCTTTCACCGGAGGATGTAGGCCTCTCCTATGGTAAATTGAAGGAAGTAACTGTTGCATCGAGCCAGGAAAGTGCTGCTTTAATCCGGGGCGTCCTTAAGGGGAATGCACCTGAATCGGCAAGCAATATTGTGATCTACAATACTGCCGCCTCACTATACCTCACCGGAAGAACGGAAAGTGTACGGGAGGGAGTGGCTTATGCCCGGGATCTTATTGCAAGCGGCAAAGCCCTGGAGCATCTTGAAATGATACAGAACCAGACAGGAGGAGTTCCCTATGCTGCAACAAATTCTTGATGTAAAAAAAGAAGAAATAATAAAGCTGGACCGTGAGTTTGACGGGCAGCCAAACCAGAAAAAGGTATCCCTGTATGAATCACTTGCGAATTCCGCAAGAAAGCCGGCCCTGATTGCTGAGGTGAAAAAAGCCTCTCCATCCAAAGGGATTATTAAGGAGCATTATGTGCCTTCTGAAATTGCAGCAGCCTATGAACAGGGAGGTGCGGCTGCCATTTCCGTTCTAACAGATCAGCGTTTCTTCCGTGGACATGCGGCTGACCTTGTTGCCGTAAAGCAAATGGTCTCGCTGCCTGTGCTGAGAAAGGATTTTATTATTGATCAGGTGCAGATTCGCGAGAGTGCCCATATTGGCGCCGATGCGATTCTGTTAATCGCGGCGGCCATGGAGCCCGGCAAACTTCATGAACTTTATGAATATGCCCATCAGGAAAATCTTGACTGCCTGGTAGAGGTTCACTCTGTTGACGAACTGGAAGGTATCCTAAATGTATTTACACCCAAACTGATCGGAATCAATAACCGTGACCTAAGAAACTTCAAAACAGATGTAGCGCATACCGAGGCTATTGCCCGCCACATTCCGGAAGAGATATTAACCGTAAGCGAAAGCGGGATTAAAACGGCAGAGGATCTTAAATTTTTGCGGGAACATCAAATTGACGGGATACTGGTCGGTGAAACCCTAATGCGCGCCTCTTCTCCTGAAAAAGGAATTGAACTGCTTTATGGTGAATAAGGATATCGCGGTAAAGTATTGCGGGTGCAGAAGCAGGGAAGATTTAGAGCTTGTACAGAACTCCTCTGCGGGATACGCGGGATTTATTTTTGCGCCGAGCAAACGGAAGGTCGTGCCGGATGAAGTCGCGCGCTGGATAAATAAACTTCAGCCACTTTCCCAAAAGCTTGTAGGTGTATTTGTTAATCCATCTGCTGAAGAAGTTGAACATGCACTTGATCTGCTGCCTCTTGATGTAATTCAGTGTCACGGTGATGAATCACCGGAGTTTCTGAAACTATTAAAGAATAAGACTGGAAAAATCATGTGGAAAGCCATACGGCATGAAGAAGAGGGATGGACGGCACTGGAGGATTACGCTGGCATCGCTGACGGGTATGTCATTGATGCAAGGGTGGAAGGCGCATATGGCGGAACGGGCACGGCGTTTGATTGGGAGGCTGTCCCCTTCTATCTCGAGGAAGCTTCCAGGCAAGAAGTGCCATGTTTCATTGCAGGAGGCATATCGGCAAACAACATTACCCGGCTGCTGAGCTACCAGCCTCATGGAATCGATATCTCCAGCGGAATTGAAAAGGACGGCAAGAAAAGCAAAGAGGCAATTACAGAATTGGAAGGGATGATCATCAATGAAAACAGTATATCCTGACAGCAAGGGAAGATATGGCCAATTTGGAGGGAAGTTCGTACCTGAAACCATAATGTTTGCACTCGAGGATCTGGAAAAAGGTTTTCTGGAAGCAATCAATGATGAAGATTTCCAAAAGGATCTTGAACATGAGCTTACGCATTACTCAGGAAGGCCCACTCCTTTAACGTATGCAGGAAAACTTACAGAACGGCTGGGAGGAGCAGGCATTTACCTGAAAAGAGAGGACCTGAACCATACCGGTGCACATAAAATCAATAATGCAATCGGACAGGCGCTCCTCTCCAAACGGATGGGAAAAAAGAAAATCATAGCGGAGACAGGCGCCGGACAGCATGGTGTGGCTGCGGCAACAGCAGCAGCGCGCTATGGACTCGAGTGCAAGGTATACATGGGAGAAGAAGACATTCGGAGACAGGAATTAAATGTTTTTCGAATGAAGCTTCTTGGAGCTGAAGTCATCCCTGTATCCAGTGGCACACGGACCTTAAAAGATGCAACAAATGAAGCGATTCGCCAGTGGGTGTCAGCTGTGGAAGATACGTTTTATCTGATCGGCTCTGCGGTTGGTCCCCATCCTTATCCAAAGATTGTTAAGGAGTTTCAAAGCGTGATTGGATTTGAGGCAAAAGCACAGTACAAGGAGCAGCATGGAGGCAAGCTGCCGGAGAAGGTCGTAGCCTGTGTGGGCGGCGGCAGCAATGCAATCGGCATCTTTGCCGGGTTTGTTGATGAAGATGTAAAGCTTGTGGGTGTTGAAGCCGGAGGAAAAGGAATTCTGACAGGTTTGCATGCGGCCACGATGGCCAATGGAAGAGAAGGAGTGATCCACGGTTCTCTTACTTATCTGCTGCAGTCGGAGGAGGGGCAAATACAGGAACCTTATTCCATCTCGGCCGGGCTAGATTATCCGGGCGTGGGACCGGAGCATGCCTACTTAAAATCCACACAACGGGTGGATTACCAGTGCATTACCGATGAAGAAGCGCTTGAAGCATTGAATATTCTTTGCCTTGAAGAGGGAATCCTTTGTGCGCTTGAGAGTGCGCATGCAGTTGCACAGGCGATTAAAGAAGCAAAAAGTATGACTCCGGACGAAAATATCATTATTTGCCTCTCCGGCCGCGGAGACAAGGATGTTCATACCCTGTTTGAACAGCAGAAGGAGGAAGATTCTCATGACCACTAGGATGAAAGAGTTCCAAACTCTGAAAGCGCCACTTTTTGTGCCATTTATTACAGCGGGCGACCCTTCTTCTGAGGCGACGGTTGACCTTGCTCTTGCTCTTCAAAACGAAGGAGCTTCGGCCCTGGAGCTGGGGATCCCTTATTCTGATCCGCTCGCTGATGGCCCGGTCATCCAGCGTGCTTCCCTCCGTGCGCTTAAAAACGGAATGTCGCTCGAGAAAGCCATTAAGCTTGTTTCTGTTATGCGGGAGAAGGGCTTGACGATACCGGTTATCATCTTTACTTATTACAATCTTTTGTTACAATTGGGAGAACAGAAATTTTTTGAATTGGCAGCACAGCATGATATTGACGGGCTTCTTGTGCCCGATATGCCGTTTGAAGAAAGCAAAGAGCTTCAGGAAGCTTGTCTTCAGCATGATTTGAGCTTCATCTCCCTGGCTGCCCCTACAACATCCAGGGAGCGGCTTAAAGAGATCGGACGGACTGCCCAGGGCTTTTTGTATTGTATTTCCTCACTTGGCGTGACAGGGACAAGGACGTCGTTTGCCAATGACCTGGACTGTTTTCTGGAAAATGCCAAAGCTTCCAGCGGAGTTCCGGTGCTTGTAGGCTTCGGGCTTTCCAGCAGGGAACAGATGCAGCAGTTCGAAGGGAAATGCGACGGATATATTATGGGCAGTGCGATTGTCAAAAAAATTGAAGAATTGGGGCCTGAGCTTGTGAACATGGAAACGAAGGACAAAGCCATTGCGGCCTTTTCCGATTTCCTGTCCAAGGTGGTTCCGGTGAAAGTGTACAGTTAACAGAAAGGAAGGGTCTTTGTGGAGGCGAAAAAACAACTGCAGAATTTAACACCCTATCAACCTGGAAAACCAATTGAAGAAGTAAAACGGGAATACGGCCTGACCAAAATTACCAAATTGGCGTCAAACGAAAACCCATATGGCAGCTCCCCGTCTGTCAGGGATGCCATTATTGCCGAAACTGCTAATCTTGGACTGTATCCCGATGGCTACAGTGCAGAACTGAGAGATGAGCTTTCTGATTTTTTGGGTGTCAAAAAAGAAAACCTCATTTTCGGCAACGGTACGGATGAAGTTTTGCAGATACTCTCACGAAGTTATTTGCGTGAAGGCACCAATACGGTGATGGCGGAACATACCTTTCCACAATATAAGCACAACGCGGTGATTGAAGGGGCAGAAATACGTGAAATACCGCTCATTAACGGTGAGCATGATCTTAAAGGCATGCTCGGAGCCATTGATGAAAACACGAAAATTGTCTGGCTCTGCTCTCCAAACAATCCGACAGGGCATTATATCAGCCAAAACGCTTTTGAATCCTTTATGGCAAAGGTGCCTGAGCATGTTCTCGTCGTAAGTGATGAAGCGTATTATGAATACGTGGTGGCAGAGGATTATCCTGAAACTATTCCTTACCTCTCGCAATATCCTAACCTTGTAATCATGCGGACTTTTTCAAAAGCCTATGGTCTTGCTGCGCTTAGAATCGGCTATGGGATAGCGGATGAACGCATTATTCGCGCCATAGAACCCGCCAGAGAGCCGTTCAACACTTCGAGAATTGCCCAGGCAGCTGCCCGTGCGGCCATTAAAGACAAGAATTTTCTTGAAGATTGTCTGGACAAGAACAGAAAAGGACTTAAGCAGTATTACGACTTCTGCGAGAAAAATGGACTGTCCTATTATCCGTCACAGGGCAATTTTATTTTGATTGATTTTAAGGTAGATGCCAATATTCTGTTTCAGCATCTGCTGGAGAGAGGCTATATCGTACGCTCAGGAGCAGCGCTCGGCTTTCCTACAAGCTTGAGAATTACGGTGGGCGATGAGATTCAAAACAAAGAAATTATCAGCCATTTGGAAAAATATCTCGAAACTGCAGCAGGGATAAAAAAGGAAACAGTTTAAGATTACTGCAGGGAAGAAGCCGAATTTCGGCTTCTTTTTTGTTGAATTCAAAATTTTCGAAAAACATGGTTGATTTTTATCATGTACCTGCTATACTATAACTAATATGGTTTCTCTCCACTCCTATCCATATTATTGTTTTCCCTGACAGCGCTTTCATGGTCGGGGATTTTTTTATTGAATGGCAATCATAACTTTGCAAGGGAACTCATAGCCTGTCTATAGAAGGTGGGTTAGCCAAACGTACCTTTTGAAGTGAACCCTTACTCTCATGTATAATAATCGTATAGAATGATTGTAGTGAGAGAAGGAGTTTTTGCCAGTGGAAAAGTTACAGGAAGCCGTTACCCTTGTTGAAATGGGACATGTTCAGGAGGGCATTCAGCTAGTTGAATTATTAAGAAAAGAAGCCGATCATCAAACTTTGTATGATATTGCCCGGCTTTATGAAAATTGGGGCCATCTTGATGAAGCAATAAAGATTGTTACCCAGCTGAGAGCACTCTATCCGGATGAAGGGGACCTTACCATCTTTGCTGCTGAACTCCTCATTGAAATGGAAAAAGAAGATGAAGCCCTGGAAATATTGGGGCAAATCAGTGCCTATGACGACTCTTATGTTCAATCCCTTCTTCTGCAGGCTGACCTTTACTTCATGCAGGGTCTTCACGAAGTGGCAGAGCAAAAGCTGCTGAAAGCAAGGAAGAGCAATCCGGAGGAACCGGTTCTTGCCTTTGCGCTCGGTGAACTTTATTTGGAACGTGGTGATTTCCTGAAAGCCGCTGCCTTCTTTCAAGAAGCAGAACCGATTGCAAACACCCTTCCGGAAGGTGATCTTTATTTAAGGCTTGCCGAATCGCTTAGCAGGGGAGGCAAGTTCGAAGAAGCGCTGGAATATTATAAAAAAGGTCTCGACGTTAAAAAAGAATTGCACAGCTTGTTCGGATATGGCATGACAGCTTTTAAAACAGGTGAATTTAAAACGGCAATCAGTGCCCTCACGGAATTAAAAGAGCTTGATCCGGATTACACTACCCTTTATCCCCTGCTCTCCTCAGCATATGAGGAAGAAGGTGCCCTGGATGAAGCCCTGGAGGCTGTCCGGGAAGGGATTGCCAAGGATGAATTCAATGAAGACCTGAAAGTCCGCGCTGCAAAGCTTCTGTACAGGATGGGCAGCAAGGATGAAGGCGAGCGGTTTGCAAGAGACGTTATTGCACTGAACCCTTCCAATGCAGAAGCTGTTCTTCACCTGTCTTCGCAGCTGAAGAAAGAAGAGCGGTTTGATGATATCATTGAACTCCTTACGCATGTCAAGGAGCAGGGAGATGAAACGCCTGAGATGGCGTGGGATCTTGCCTTTGCCTACAAAGAAGCCGAAGAATTTGATGCTGCCCGGCAGCAGTATGAATCAGCCTATCCCTATTTTAAAAACCATGAAGTTTTCTTAGAGGAATACGGAATGTTTCTGATTGAGGAAGGAGAACCTGAAAAGGCATCCGCAGTTCTGAAGCACGCCTTGTCATTAAATCCAAACCTTAATCATCTGGAAGAAATCATCAGCAGGCTTGAGGAATTTTAATACAAATAATCTTTCCTGCAAGAAGGATTTATCGAGCAGGCCAAGAATATACTAAAGTAATATACTTTGGTTAGGAATGATGGGGGGATCACGATGAGCAGCACCGTTTCTGTCCTAGAAAAAAAGGATTTTATTAAATGGTTTTTAAATCATTATCAATTAAAAAAACGTGAGTGCGTCTGGTTGTTAAACTACCTTGTCAGTGACGACCAGCTCATGGAAAAGGTTCACTTTGTAGAAAAAGCCGAATATTGCCCTAAAGCCATTATTATGTCAGCTCAATGCACGGATGGTGTACCATTTCGTTTTTACAAGCAAAATGTGCTGACGACCGATGCTGAAAAATCATTCCACGACATTCGCCTGAACCAGGAAGAAGATATTTTTATTGAACTTAACTTCAACTCTTCAAGACTTACACCGGAATATGCCTCTGTGCTGGAGGAAAATCCCCACCTGCCTGATAATATGGTAACCGACCGCAAATACGGTCTCTGGGCAGAACTTATATTGGATCAATCGGTTTCCCAGTTTAAAAGACAAAAAATATTGGTGAAGATTGATCAGGCACTGGACCAAAAAGATGAAGTAACATTTCAAGAACTTACGGAAGAACTAAGAAAATTGTAGCCCTCTTTCAAAAAAGGAGGGCTTTATTTTTTATTTTCTGATACGATGATGAATACAACGACATTACCTACATACAAAAGGAGTTTCGCAAATGAAATGGAGTTCAGGAAATATTACCGTTTACCAGCAGTCAAAAGAGTTTGTGGATACTGCCATCATTCCTCTTCTTCCTTTGTCGTTCGGTTCTTCCATGAGGACAAGCGCCAGCATGGCGGATTATTCCACGCTGATCGGAGAGGAGACCGAGCGGCAGCTTCACGGACGCCTGTTTCTTTTGCCTCCGTTCACGTACTTGATGGAGGAAGACAGTGAAACCCTGATGCTTCGGCTGCATTCATGGGTGAAGGAACTGAAAGCTGAAGGACTTCGCCATGTCTATTTTCTGACGAGTGATTCCCAGTGGAAAAAAAGGGAGCAGGAGCTTGGGGAGACTCTTTTATGGCTGCCTGTCATTCCGATGGAGACAATGGACGAGGATTACCGGGAGGAGATTGTAAAAGAACAGGTGAAACAGCTGTTTCAGGTTATTTTGCATAAATGGCAAGAAAGCTAAAAAGCAGGCATTGGAGAATCAGGTTCATATTGACAGTAAAAGTCAACTTACGCTATCATGTTAATGTCCTAGTAATATGTGTGTAAACCAATTGTCCGGATGGACGTTATTTACAGCAAGGGGGGGAAACGAAATGTCTAAGGAAGATATCTCCAGGCGCCAGTTTTTGAATTACACATTAACCGGAGTTGGAGGATTCATGGCTGCAGGAATGCTGATGCCCATGGTGCGTTTTGCCATCGACCCCATTCTTGAAAAGGGTGCGAGCCAGGATATGGTAGCGGTTACGGAAGTCAGCAAAATCGGCAAGGAACCAAAGCGCTTTAACTTCAAAATCAAGCAGAAAGACGGCTGGTATGAATCAGAGGTGACCCAATCCGCATGGGTTTACAAAAACAGTAAAGGCGAATTAATAGCGCTTTCACCAGTTTGTAAGCATTTGGGATGCACGATTGACTGGAATACTGATCCTGCCCATCCGAGCCAGTTTTATTGTCCTTGCCACGGAGGCCGTTATGAGAAAGACGGAACGAATATTAAAGGTACACCGCCTCTTGCGCCTCTCGATGTGTATGACAGCCAGGTAAAAGATGGAAAATTGTATCTAGGAAAGGCAAAACCACGAAAGGGGGCGTAATCAGTGCTGCAAAAGATTTACGACTGGGTGGACGAGCGTTTGGATATTACGCCGCTCTGGCGAGATGTGGCTGACCATGAAGTGCCTGAGCACGTGAATCCCGCCCATCATTTTTCCGCGTTTGTTTATTGTTTTGGAGGATTGACGTTTTTTATTACCGTCATCCAGATCCTGTCTGGAATGTTCTTGACCATGTATTATGTTCCGGATATTGTAAATGCCTGGGAATCTGTGTATTATCTGCAGAATCAAGTGGCATTCGGTGTCATTGTTAGGGGAATGCATCACTGGGGAGCCAGCTTGGTAATTGTTATGATGTTTTTACATACTTTACGCGTATTCTTCCAGGGAGCATATAAGAAGCCTCGTGAATTGAACTGGGTAGTAGGAGTATTGATCTTTTTCGTTATGCTTGGACTTGGTTTCACAGGGTACTTGCTGCCATGGGATATGAAAGCGCTGTTCGCAACGAAGGTAGGGATTCAAATCGCTGAAACGATTCCCGTTATTGGGCCGATTGCCAAGACCTTCCTTGCTGGAGGAGAAATCATCGGAGCACAGACGCTCACACGTTTCTTCGCCATACATGTTTTCTTCCTGCCGGCTGCACTTTTAGCGCTGATGGGTGCCCACTTTATCATGATTCGTAAACAGGGGATCTCCGGACCGCTGTAAAATTGTTTTTTTAATTATCTTTATTTTTCAAATTCAGTCTGAAACCGCTCTTTTGGCTAAAAAAGAGAGGATGCTGGCGGATAAAAGCTTCTGCTGATGATACAGAGCTTCTAAACGCTACGAAAAGGGAGGGAGAAAGATGCATCGAGGCAAAGGAATGAGATTTGTAGGTGACTCGCGTGTGCCTGCAGAGCGCAAGCCGAACATTCCAAAAGATTATTCAGAGTATCCCGGAAAGACAGAAGCATTCTGGCCAAACTTCCTTTTGAAAGAATGGATGGTAGGTGCCGTCTTTTTAATAGGGTATTTAATCTTAACCATTTCGCACGAATCTCCGCTGGAACGTAAGGCAGATCCGACGGATGCCGGGTATATCCCGCTTCCAGACTGGTATTTCCTTTTCTTGTACCAGCTATTGAAATACAAGTATGCTGCCGGTGATTATGTATTGATCGGTACGATAGTTATTCCTGGTCTTGCGTTTGGAGCATTGCTGCTTGCCCCGTGGCTCGACAGAGGACCGGAACGGCGACCTTCAAGACGTCCAGTTGCAACAGGGTTAATGCTTATTGCTCTCATTTCCGTTACATACCTGACGTGGGAGTCGGTTGTTACCCATGACTGGGAAAAAGCAAAAGAGCAAGGGAAAATCGTGGAGACCAACATTGATAAAAATGATCCTGGCTACCAAGTCTTTAAAAGTCAGTCATGTGTAGGGTGTCACGGCTCGGAATTGTCCGGCGGAACAGGTCCATCCCTGATCGGAACCGGACTCAAGCCTGAGGATATTATGAAAATTGCCAAAGAAGGCCGAGGCGCAATGCCTGCCAACGCTTACAAGGGCAATGAAGAAGATTTAAAGAAATTGGCTACTTTTATATCCAAACTGGAAAAATAGTAATGAAAAAAAGCTGGCTTCTATAGTCGGCTTTTTTTACATCATTCAGCATGTTAGGAGAAAAGAAATGATTTATCTTTACGGAATCCTGAAGCAAAGGTGGTTTTTAACCTGTTTGCTGATTGTCAATATTCTCGGGACAGCTTACGGATACTACTGGTACAAAGACCAATTGGCAGCAACCCCTCTGAAATTTGTTCTTTTTGTGCCCGACAGTCCGACTGCAAGCCTGTTCTTTGTCTTTGTCCTTATTGCTTTTCTGTTTGGAAAAAATATTCCGTATATGGAAGCACTGGCTGCTGTAAGCTTATTTAAATATGGAATATGGGCAGTAGGGATGAATATAGCAGGGGGCGTGGTGGCTCCACCGCTGTACTGGGAAAGCTATATGCTGATTTTTTCGCATTTGGGGATGGCTATTGAAGGACTTCTGTACACCTCATATTATAAGATCAAGCTGCGTCATATGGCGGTTGCCGCTCTGTGGGTGTTCCATAATGAAATCATAGATTATGTTTATGGAATGATGCCCCGTTACGATATACTGGCCGACCATATGCAGCTGATCGGCTACCTGACATTCTGGCTGAGCGCCATTTCAGTTTCGCTTGTTTATGTACTCACCCGTGAGGTGCAGCCGAGCGGCAAATAGAGGTCTATCCTTGTCCGTTTTCTCATATGATGGGTTATACCCGGTATGGGAGGGACAAGAATGGGAAGAAAACGAAAAACCGCTGCAGCGTTAAGCGCTTTTCTGCTATTAATGCCGGCAGATGTTCATGCTGCTGGCAGTGATCAACACCCGGACTTTGACAATGTAACCCGATTGTCTGATAAAGCGCTCGAGCTTGCCAAGGAAGAACGGTATAAAGAAGCAAGTGAGGTTCTCTTCTATATGTCATCCCAATTTGGCAAGGATGTGGCGAAAAGTGATCTTGCGGATGACAAGATCCGGATGGTGGACATGACCATGGAAAACACGATAGAAACCCTTGGCAGGGCAGAGGAATCCCGTGATGTGAAAATCAGCACCCTTACCGGTGTTCGGCTTCTTATGGACGCCTTGGTTTCAGACCATCAGCCACTGTGGAAACAGACCGAGTATCAGATTATGAATCCAATCAAAGCGATGCAGCTGTCTCTGAAAAAAAGGGAAGATCAATCATTCCAGGAGGCCGCAAACGAATTTCTGGCCAATTATAACATGATACGCCCCGCTGTCAGTATGGATGTGACCGAGGCAGTTTTTGACCAGGTGGACGGGGACGTGCAATATATTGAAGGAACAAGGACAAATATGATTTCGGCAAAGGAAAGCAGGGAAAAACTGACATCGATTCAAAAAGACTTCGAAAAGTTGTTTGATGCAAAAGAAGATTCTTCCGATCCTTCATTATTTTGGCTGATTTTTTCAATCGGCGGCATTATTTTTTCTACATTATTTTATGTCGGATGGAGAAAATACAAAGCAGAGACAGAAAGTGTTAAGGCAGTGGAAAAGCCGGAGGAATGAGCATTCTAATTGACACAGGGGCTATACATTAATACAATTAAAGTATAAATTTAAGTGGAGGAATGCCATAAATGTCTTTTCTCATCTACTTCGCGCTTTTGTTGATTATCCCACTTTGGGCACAAATGAAAGTGAAAAGCACCTACAACAAATATTCAAAAGTTGAAAACTCTACAGGAAAAACGGGAGCTGAAGTCGCCCGTGAAATATTGGACCAAAACGGGTTGTACAATGTTGCGGTCGAGCCAATCGGCGGCCGGCTGTCCGACCACTATGATCCGCGCACCAAAGTGGTCCGCTTATCGGAAGAAAATTATTACGGCCATTCAATTGCCGGTTCCGCGGTTGCTGCCCATGAAGTCGGCCACGCCATTCAGGACAAAGAAAGCTATGCGCCGCTTCGCTTCAGACATGCACTGGTTCCAGTCGCAAATCTCGGATCAAACTTTTCGTACCTTTTGATTTTAGGAGGTATGCTTCTGGCTTCCGCAAACCTGCTGTTGGTCGGTATTGTTTTTATGGCCGCTGCAGTGCTGTTCCAGCTTGTGACACTGCCGGTCGAATTTAACGCCAGCAGCCGGGCTATGGATCAGATTGTATCCACTGGCATGATTCGGAACAACGAAGAACGCCAGGCAAGAAAAGTGCTGAATGCCGCTGCACTAACCTATGTGGCTGCCGCACTCGTTGCTGTCCTCGAACTTCTGCGCTTTGTGCTCATGTTCGTCGGCATGAATAATGATGATTAATTAGGAAAACCTCCGCTGACCGCGGAGGTTTTTTTGTATCTATTG
>NZ_JAUHTR010000028.1 GCF_030418125.1 Fictibacillus fluitans
TATATTATTCCACAGTAGCTCAGTGGTAGAGCTATCGGCTGTTAACCGATCGGTCGTAGGTTCGAGTCCTACCTGTGGAGCCATTTTATGGAGAGCTGTCCGAGTGGCCGAAGGAGCACGATTGGAAATCGTGTATACGTTAACCGCGTATCAAGGGTTCAAATCCCTTGCTCTCCGCCATAATTTTTTAAACATAGGGCCCGTTGGTCAAGCGGTTAAGACACCGCCCTTTCACGGCGGTAACACGGGTTCGAATCCCGTACGGGTCACCAAGTTTTTTTCGAAGAAAAAAACTAATACATATTAAAACCTTTCGGAGGATTAGCTCAGCTGGGAGAGCACCTGCCTTACAAGCAGGGGGTCGGCGGTTCGAACCCGTCATCCTCCACCATTTTACCTTACTATTTATATTGATATCATCGCGGGGTGGAGCAACGAGCGTTACAGCACGATTAAGCTGCGAGTAAACTCGACGCATACACTTCAAAGAAATCACTTGTAGAGGAAGAGTTCCTCATTCTCGGACACATCGTCCGTAATCTTAATATCATCGCGGGGTGGAGCAGTCTGGTAGCTCGTTGGGCTCATAACCCAAAGGTCGCAGGTTCAAATCCTGTCCCCGCAACCAAATGGACTCGTGGTGTAGCGGTTAACATGCCTGCCTGTCACGCAGGAGATCGCCGGTTCGATCCCGGTCGGGTCCGCCATTTTTTCTCATACTAATACTAAATCTTGGCTCGATAGCTCAGTCACGAGTAATGCATCGTGAATAAGCAGCGAGTTGTCTCGACGGATTCACATCGTCAGCTTCCACTAGTAGAGGAAGAGACAGGGAACCGACGGACAGTATTACTAAATCTTGGCTCGATAGCTCAGTCGGTAGAGCAGAGGACTGAAAATCCTCGTGTCGGCGGTTCGATTCCGTCTCGAGCCACCATTTTTTTGGCGCCGGTTTAGCTCAATTGGTAGAGCAACTGACTTGTAATCAGTAGGTTGGGGGTTCAAGTCCTCTAGCCGGCACCACTATCCCTTTTTCAAGTTGTAAGAAATTACTTCTTGAAGAATATGTGGATATGTATTAAAATAGGTTTTGTCTCTCATGGAGGGGTAGCGAAGTGGCTAAACGCGGCGGACTGTAAATCCGCTCCTTTGGGTTCGGCGGTTCGAATCCGTCCCCCTCCACCATTTATATTTTTTCAGCACATTTATTGATATAGGGGCATAGTTTAAAGGTAGAACGAAGGTCTCCAAAACCTTTGGTGTGGGTTCGATTCCTACTGCCCCTGCCATATGGCGATCGTGGCGAAGTGGTTAACGCACCGGATTGTGATTCCGGCATTCGTGGGTTCAATTCCCATCGGTCGCCCCATATGATTGGGCTATAGCCAAGTGGTAAGGCAACGGACTTTGACTCCGTCATTCGTAGGTTCGAATCCTGCTAGCCCAGCCATATTTGCGGAAGTAGTTCAGTGGTAGAATACAACCTTGCCAAGGTTGGGGTCGCGGGTTCGAATCCCGTCTTCCGCTCCAATTATATGATCTCTAAATGGCGGCATAGCCAAGTGGTAAGGCCAGGGTCTGCAAAACCCTTATCCACCGGTTCGAATCCGGTTGCCGCCTCCACTACATACCACCCAGCCGGGGTGGTGGAATTGGCAGACACACAGGACTTAAAATCCTGCGGTAGGTGACTACCGTGCCGGTTCGAGTCCGGCCCTCGGCACCAAATAAATATACTGCCTGCTTTACTTTACATGCCGGTGTGGCGGAATTGGCAGACGCGCACGACTCAAAATCGTGTTCCTTCGGGAGTGTCGGTTCGACCCCGACCACCGGTACCATTACATAATGATACCAAGGACTTCTACGTTGTAGAGGTCCTTTTTTTCTTCATTACACGTGTTCTTTTTCCTCTAGCCATCGTTTTTCCCATGTCGTATGTTAACAGCTCAAATAGAGATAAAACAATAATCTAAATTAAAACGCCCTCCCACTTGTCGCAGAAAGACGCCGATGTTCAGCTATGCAATTAATATACCGATAAAACCATTATAAATTGTTTAAAACGCTGGCTGGCAACAAATGCTTCCTTACCCTAATAATGAATTAAGCTCACTTAATAATGACTCTAATAATCCTAACACTCCATCAAGTCCACCACCCAAGAGGCCATCACCATCAAGCAGGCCAGCTACCGCACATAACAAATTCCCAAGCAGATTACCAGCTCCAGGAACAGCTGTAAGGTCAAGGTTAATTTCTGAAAGATCAAGCTGCAAGCCAAGTAAATCTAAAAAGATAGGACCGAGGTCAAGATTCAAAAGATCACACTCTGGCTGTGCAAGGGCGGCAGAGCTCATCATGTCTCCTCCGCTTTCATTCAAGGTTGCTGGTATGTTTTGGAATTTTTCATTCACAGCTGTGGAAGAGCCATCTTTCGAAATAGCTTGTCCTTTAACAGAACCGCTCATTAAGAGCCCCTTTGCTTGATCGTATGACAGGTTGTTAATATTCAACATTCCTTTAAACGAGCCACCATTCGCAAGATCACCCGTGACCTTTATGTTTTTAAGCAACTTAGATCCAGTAGTAGAGGGTGAAGCAGCCTGAGAGTGAAGTGGGGAAAGGGCAAGAACACATAATAAAGCAATCGCCAAAGCTGAGATGAGAGATTTTCGTTTCATTGATTATCCTCCTTCAAATTTTGTTAGCGCTTACAAAAATCGACTTTGCCAGCCGTATAGTCTGTTCCCTAACGGTGATAAGTAAAACATACTATGTCGAATATAGTGGAAAACAGTTATTTAATACTATAATTATGCAGGAAAATCAAGACAGCGGCACATAGGGCATCCGTCCTTAGTTGCATTTTTGCACCTTTAAAGCGTTTGTAAGTTAATGTGTATTTGAACTGGTGCGTAAGACTCAATCTTCCGGGTGTCTGTTCGATCCCGATCACAGGTGTAGCATGAGGCATGCTTTTTCATAAAAAAGTAATGAAAGGTTGTCATATTTTTAATACACGCTGACTATATTGGTATCAAGGCAGTTGTAGGTTTTAGCGCAGGACTTCGTTTTAAATGAAGTCCTGCGCTTTTTTTAGTGGATAAGGAAGGATTCTGAGGAGCCGCCGTGGATTTGAACAAACATTTTCTCGATTGCTGACAGCAGTTTTTCGGCTTCGTCTTCCGGCATGGAGGGCCTGAGATAAACGAGCTGGAGAGCATTTTTGACATGCTCTTCTGTCATGGTGCGTTTAGAATCCACGATGGGGCTTCCGAAGGCGCCTTCTTCGTCTTTGGACAGGAGTTTGCCATCCATGTTCATTAAACGGCCGTTTAATCCTTCATATTGGTCTCCAGGAGCGCCTAAGGCTACTTCAACATCACCATGGATGGCATCTGAATTATAAATCCCTAAAGGTATACCATATTGAAGAGAAAAGAAGTTATTTACGTCAACGGCCGAATTGACCAACGCAATATCCTTGCCGCCGTAAACACGGCGCAGGAGAGCTTCTGAGGATGGCCGGTAGCGGGAGGGATCCATGGAAAGCGTTTTGAAGATCTGCCGCCATTCCTTTATACCCGGGTGGTCTGCCACTGTCTTTTCAATTGCATCCAGTTTCAGTGATTCAAGAAATAATTGGAATCTGCCTCTTAGCATTTGCGGTGATTCTTCAATCACGATATCATGATATAGTATTACGCCTATTTTAAACGAAGGGACAAGTTTTTTTATGTCCTTTGCAAGCTTAATCATTCACTTTTCACCCTTATCTTATCGCTGTATTTTATAGTTAGTTTACCATAGATGAAATCATCCATTTAAGTAGAAAGGAGGTACAGTCATGACAGGCGCCCAGTTAAAAGAAGAACTCATTGCATATAGTAAATCAATTGGTATCGACAAGATTGGGTTTGCTGCTGCCGATGTCTTTTCTGAGTTAAAACAAAGGCTGAAGGAACAGCAGAACCAAGGATACCAATCCGGATTTGAAGAAAAGGATATCGATAAACGGACCAATCCGGAGCTTTTATTGGATGGAGCAAATACCATTATCTCGATTGCCCTTGCTTATCCTTCCAGAATGAAAGATGCTCCGCGCAGCACAAGGGAAGCTCGAAGAGGAATATTTTGCAGAGCTTCCTGGGGAGTGGATTACCATCATATTTTACGTGAGAAATTGAGGCTTTTGGAGGCTTTTATCGCAGAAAAAGCCCCGCATGCCTGTTCTGTGTCAATGGTGGATACCGGAGAGCTGTCTGACCGTGCGGTGGCTGAACGCGCCGGGATCGGCTGGAGCGGCAAGAATTGTGCAACCATTACGCCTGAGTTTGGTTCCTATGTCTATTTGGGAGAGATGCTGACGACCGTCTATCTTCCGTCTGACGCTCCCATCACAGACCAATGCGGGGATTGCAATATCTGTGTGGATGCTTGTCCTACGGGCGCTCTCGTGCAAGGGGGACAGCTCGACTCAAACAAATGTATTGCTTTTTTAACGCAAACAAAGGATTTTCTTCCTGACCAATATCGCGAGAAGATCGGCAACCGGTTGTATGGATGTGACACCTGCCAAACGGTCTGCCCTAAAAATAAAGGAAAAGATTTTCACCTTCATTCCGAGATGGAGCCTGATCCTGAAATTGCAAAGCCTTTATTGAAGCCGCTTTTGCACATGAGCAACCGGGAGTTCAAGGAGAAGTTCGGCCATGTGTCCGGATCCTGGAGGGGCAAAAAGCCAATTCAGCGAAATGCCATCATCGCGCTTGCCCATTTTAAGGATGCGAGTGCTGTCGATGATTTGGTACAGCTCATGAATGAGGACCAAAGGCCTGTTATTCGCGGAACTGCTGCATGGGCACTCGGGAAAATAGGCTCAGAGGCGGCGAAAAACGAGCTTATTTCGGCGAAAGAACAAGAAAAAGACGGGAATGTGGCAGCTGAGATCAACAAAGGCCTTGAAATGATTCAAAATCAAGGCATACACTAATCGCATCGCAACTGCATGTCCGTTAGTATAGAAACCAAGAAAACAAAAGAAGGGATTTTTATGTGTAATATCAAAACCTTATTCTCTTACGAGGAAATGGATAGCCCTATGGGCCCCCTGACTGTTATTGCCACTCAAAACGGCGTTTGCCGGATTGACTTCGGGAGCCTGGAAGAAAATTTACCGTCCCTTCAATCCTGGATGTCAAAGCACTATATCAAGGGGGAACTGACTCATTCACCGGAAGAACTAAAACCGGTCATTGATCAGCTTGCGAGTTACTTCAGCGGTAATATCCAGCAGTTTACTATTCCTTTGGATTTGTACGGCACTCCTTTCCAGATTAAAGTGTGGGAGGAGCTTAAGGGAATTCCCTATGGTGCCACATGTTCCTACAAGGACATTGCTCAAGGGATCGGTGCACCAAAAGCAGTAAGAGCTGTGGGCAGTGCAAACAATAAGAATCCAGTTCCAATTTTGATTCCCTGTCACCGTGTGGTAGGGAGCAATGGCGCCCTGGTCGGTTACGGCGGGGGTCTGGATAAAAAAGAGCTTCTTTTAAATATCGAACTTCAACACTCAATACCCAAGTCTTCCTGAACCGTTTATAATGACGGTTCTTTTTTTTTGGCTTTGTTTCATATGGTAGTAGTACGTTACTTTTGCAGCAGTGGAGGTGCCATATGAACTGGCTGGAACATCTCAAATTTTATGTCCAAAAGCTTACTGACTGGATGGTTAATGAAAACTGGAGTGACAGTGTGCAGCTCCCGATGGAGGAAAGAGAAAGCTTTGCAAGGAGAAAACAGGCACTGCATGAAAGAAACGCGGTGCTTGTCAACAATAATGTGGAGGCGCAGGTCCTCAGGCATTCCGTGTTGAATGATACCAGACAGGTGGATTATGTTCTTCATTTCAGCAATCTAATCAGGCATGGCTTTGATTTTTATGTGGAAGAATGGATACAGCAAAGGCGGGCGGTGTTTAAAGAAGATATACTGATCAGTGACCAGCTGCTGAATCCTGAAGGAAAACATAAAGAAAAAGTAAAGATCGAGAGGGAAACCGATCCGCCTGAACCGAGAAAGCATAACTACGACCGGCTTGCAGCCGTCCGGTATGCGGAGCGGTGGTGGAATACCTATAATCCGGCCTACAAGTCATTTGATGTGGATTGTACAAACTATATCTCCCAATGCCTTCATGCGGGCGGAGGCATTCCCATGGCCCATCATGGAACCCGTTCCAAGGGATGGTGGTTTAAGTATCATGACTGGAGCTACAGCTGGACAGTAGCCAATGCCATGAGGTGGTATTTAAGCGGATCCAAGTCATCCCTGCAGGCAAGGGAGAAATCATCTGCGAGCCAGCTCATGCCTGGAGATGTCATTTGCTATGATTTTGACGGAGACGGCCATTGGCAGCATACCACCATTGTCGTGGCGAAGGATTCATCAGGCGAGCCGCTCGTGAATGCCCATTCCACGGACAGCCGGATGAGGTATTGGAGGTATGAAGATTCAACGGCTTACACACCGAAGATTAAATATAAATTCTTTCATATTTCGTAGAGCGCGCCTCGGGGCTAATTCTTCATAAAAGTGCTATAATAATGAAGATATAAGCATACGAGGTGAGAGTTTTGGGTTTACATGTAGTTCTTTATCAACCGCTGATCCCGGCGAATACAGGGAATATTGCCCGTACGTGTGCGGGAACAGGCGCTTCACTGCATCTGATTCGGCCGCTTGGCTTCTCAACGGATGACAAGCAGCTTAAGCGTGCAGGCCTGGATTACTGGGAACATGTGAATGTTCATTATTATGATTCGCTGGAAGAACTGTTTGAACAATTTCCAGAAGGATTATTTTACTATATTACGAAGTTTGGAAAGCAGCGGTATACCGATATGGATTACAGCGAGCCTGCAAGGGATCACTTTTTTGTATTCGGCCGTGAGACAACCGGACTTCCTGATGAATTGCTGAAGGCAAACGAGGAATATTGCTTCAGGCTGCCGATGAATGACCATATCCGGTCGCTGAATCTTTCCAATACCGCTGCCATTTTGATTTATGAAGCCCTGCGCCAGCAAGATTTTCCGGCGCTCACATGAGTGCTCGTTATATAAATAAAAAAACGTCCCAGGTTTGGGGCGTTTTTTTATATGTATTGCTTATTTCGCGCCGGGATTATCATTGTATCCCGCAGTGAAAATGGCGGTCAGGAACGCAAGCATAACTCCTAAAACCAGGATAAAACTCATGCGGTCTCCTCCTTTGGATGTGATGGTTCCGAATCTTCTTTTATTATAGCGAAACCGCTGTCAACGTACAACGCCAAACTAAAAACAGAAATCAGCCACAAAAAGAAAAGACTATTTCTTCAACTTGTATCATACCCATACTAAAACCACTATCATTCATTAACTTCCGTGGCCATACAGCAATCATGCGAAATTCATAAAACAAGTTGAATGATTGAGGACATCCTCGCATAAAGTAGATTAACAAACGAAGGATGCAAACACTACGCAAGGGGGTACACATGGATATTTTAGGTAAAATCCAATTGCACCGTGAAGAGGAGAGGCGTCTTGCCTGGGAAGGTACCTTCGGAGAATACCTTGATGTTTTAAGGGAACGTCCCTATGTCGCTCAGTCCGCTCATTCCCGAGTCTATAATATGATTAAAGATGCTGGAATAGAGGAAGTGAACGGAACCAAGAAGTATAACTTTTTTAACAACCAGATTTTTGGGCTTGAGGATTCAATCGAGCGGCTGGTGGAGGAGTATTTCCATCCTGCAGCCAAGCGTCTGGACGTGAGAAAAAGGATACTCTTACTGATGGGGCCAGTTTCCGGAGGGAAATCCACTATTGTCACCATGCTTAAAAGGGGTCTTGAAGATTATTCGAAAACAGAGGCCGGGGCAGTCTTTGCCATTAAAGGTTGTCCGATGCACGAAGATCCGCTGCATCTCATACCCCATCATTTAAGAGACGATTTTTATCGGGAATTTGGTATTCGAATCGAGGGCAGCTTGTCCCCGTTGAACACGATGAGGCTTGAAAAGGAATATGGCAACTGCATTGAGGATGTTATGGTTGAACGTATCTTTTTTTCTGAGGATAAACGGACAGGGATTGGAACGTTCAGTCCGTCCGATCCGAAGTCGCAGGATATTGCCGATTTAACGGGAAGCATCGACTTTTCCACCATTGCTGAATTTGGCTCAGAATCGGATCCCCGCGCGTATCGTTTTGACGGGGAACTGAATAAAGCCAACCGGGGGATGATGGAATTTCAGGAAATGCTGAAGTGTGATGAAAAGTTCCTCTGGCATTTATTATCTCTCACGCAGGAAGGCAATTTTAAAGCAGGCCGTTTTGCCCTTATCTCCGCTGATGAGCTGATTGTGGCCCATACCAATGAATCGGAATACCGTTCGTTTATCGCCAACAAGAAAAATGAAGCTCTTCATTCCAGGATTATCGTAATGGGGGTTCCTTACAACCTGAGGGTTTCGGAAGAAGAACGCATTTATGAAAAAATGATCAAAGAAAGCGACATGTCCCATGTTCACATTGCGCCACATGCTCTCCGGGTGGCTGCCATTTTCTCTGTGCTTACCCGCTTGCTGGACTCCAAAAAGCAAGGAATGGACCTCATCAAGAAAATGAGGCTGTATGATGGTGAAATTGTAGAAGGCTATAACCACATTGACCTTGAAGAGCTTCAGAAAGAATTTGCTGATGAAGGCATGAGCGGTATTGACCCGCGGTATGTCATCAACCGGATTTCGTCTGCCATCATCCGCAAGGATATACCTTCCATCAACGCCCTTGATGTGCTGCGATCCATGAAGGACGGTCTGGACCATCATGCATCCATTACGAAGGAGGATAAAGAACGCTTTATCAACTTTATCTCTCTTGCCCGGAAAGAATATGACGAGATTGCCAAGAAAGAGGTACAAAAAGCATTTGTATACTCCTATGAGGAGTCTGCCAAGACCCTGATGGATAATTATCTGGATAACGTTGAAGCCTATTGCAACAAAAACAAACTGAGAGATCCGCTGACAGGTGAAGAAATGAGCCCGGATGAAAAACTCATGCGCTCGATTGAGGAGCAAATTGGGATTTCTGAAAACGCCAAGAAAGCATTCAGGGAAGAAATATTAATCCGAATTTCAGCGTATGCCAGAAAAGGAAAGAAATTCGATTACAATTCTCATGAACGGTTAAGAGAAGCCATTCAGAAAAAGCTGTTTGCTGACTTAAAAGACGTGGTTAAGATTACAACATCCTCCAAAACACCAGATGAAGCACAGTTGAAAAAGGTAAATGAAGTAATCGCCCGTCTCGTGGATGAACATGGGTATAATACGACATCAGCGAATGAACTCCTCAGATATGTAGGAAGCCTGTTAAACCGGTAACCGTAAAAAGACGCATCCCTTTGTGAAAATGGGATGCGTCTTCTTTTTATTTTGAAACAAAACAGCCGGGAATAAAAACCAAACAGGAGGAGAATACCTTGTAATGTGATAAACTAGAGTGGTAAATTAATACTATACGCTAACAAAAAGGAAGTGAAAGGATGAGTTCCAGAGAAAACGGCAGCCAATTATGGGATTGGATCAAAGCCATTGGAATAGCACTTATTCTAGCGTTGCTAATAAAAAACTTTTTATTTGAGCAGTACGTGGTTTATGGAGAATCAATGATGCCTACGATCGAAAACGGGAACAGGCTGATTGTAAATAAATTGGGCTACAATATAGGTGAACCTAAGCGATTTGATTTAATTGTATTTCATGCAAATCCGCAGGAGGATTATATCAAACGGGTAATCGGCATGCCAGGAGAGCACATTGAGTATGTAAATGACCATCTCTTCATTAACGGCAAACAGGTCGATGAACCCTACCTGGATAATTATAAAAAGCAGGTGACCAACGGGAACCTGACTGGTGATTTTACGCTTGAAGAGGTTACCGGGAAAAAGGTGATTCCCAAAGGAAAGGTTTTTGTGATGGGAGACAACCGTCTTCACAGCATTGACAGCCGGCACATCGGACTGGTTGACCAAAGCAAAATCGTTGGAGAAGTGAACCTGCGCTATTGGCCCATGGAAGAACTCAAAGTCATCAAGTAGTTTAATGACAAGGAGTTTTGGGAATAGTGGAGGCAAGAGGTGATGGTTATGTCCAGAGAACAGGATTATATCGATAAACCAGAAAACAGCTCCATGACTCCAAACTTAAAAGAAATGAAAGAACATGGAAAAGTAATGGAACACATGTCAACCAATGAAAATGTAAAAAAAAGCGGGAAGACGCCAGATCCGGTTCAATATGAGGATGAAGAAGTAAAAAAAGATAAATAAACACTGCAAAAAACCTGTCCGGGAAGGTTCCGGACAGGTTTTTTATGAAATTTTTCGGTGAATTCAAAATATCTATTTACTAATGAGAATCAATCTCATATAATGGACTTATTATACTGATAATAATTATCATTCTCTTAGAGGTGTTATATATGGTATTGACGGACATTAAAGCTGGCGGAAAAGCAAAAATTATTAATACGGAACATGTGAATGTACTGGTACGAAGACGATTGCTTGATTTGGGAATCATGGAAGGAACGGAAATCAGCATTAAACGAATTCTCCCTTTTGGAGGTCCGTTTGCGGTTGAAGCCGACGGACAGTGGGTAGGTATTCGCAGAAGTGAAGCCAAGTTGATTCAGGTGTGCCATTCATGATTGAAATCGCACTTGCCGGAAATCCGAATACCGGAAAAACATCTTTATTTAATATTCTTACCAACTCGTATGAATACGTTGGGAACTGGTCAGGTGTGACGGTAGAGAAGAAAGTCGGCATGCTGAATAATAAAAAAGGGCATCTTATCGATTTGCCCGGCATTTATTCCCTCAATCCTTTGTCCAAGGATGAAGGGGTGGCAACGCGCTTTTTGATTGAAGAGAATTTTTCCATGGTTCTCAATATCGTTGACGCCTCCCAGCTTGAACGAAACCTATACTTAACCATTCAGCTGCTCGAGTACGGAAAACCTGTAGTGATCGGGCTTAACATGGTGGACGTAGCCAAAGGCCGCGGGATCATGGTGAATGAAAAGAAATTGTCCGAAAAATTACAAAGCCCCGTTTTGCCTATTGTGGCCCGCACAGGATCGGGCTGCAAAGAGCTTGCAGGGCTTTTAACCAATGAAAAACAAGAGAACAAGCCTTTATATATTTCGTATGGGCAGTATCTCGATCAGGCGATGGAGTCACTCGTGGCAAAAATGCCGGAAGCTGAAAATCTGCCGCCAAAGCGCTGGCTTGCGCTTCAATTTTTTGAAGGGAACGAAGTGGTGCATTCCCTGCTGAAAACACTGATGCCTGTGGAAGAGCTGCAGCGCATTTTTGCGGAGACTGAGAAGCTTGTTCAAATGGAAGAGGGTGCAAAATCGCTTTCCTATCATATCCGCGCCGTACGGGCCGAATATATAAAAGGCGTGCTTGATGTTTCCCTTCAAAAAGGTGATGAAGTTGCCTATACACTGACTGACCGAATCGACAATATTGTGACCAATAAATTTTTGGGGATTCCAATTTTTATCCTTTTTATGTATTTGATTTTCAAATTGACGTTTGACTGGATTGGCAGCCCAATCTCGGATCTGCTTGACGGGTTCTTAACCGGGCCACTCAGCGACGGTCTGACATCCATGCTGCAGGCTGCAGGTGCTTCTGCCTTTATTAAGGCCGTTATTCTCGATGGGATTGTGGCCGGTGTGGGTGGGGTTCTTGTCTTTGTTCCGCAGATCATGATCCTTTTCTTCCTGATCTCGTTTATTGAGGATTCAGGGTACATGGCCAGAATCGCCATGGTAATGGATAAGACGCTCGAAAGCATCGGGCTGAACGGAAAAGCCTTTATTCCGATGATTATCGGATTTGGCTGCAACGTCCCCGGTATTATGGCGGCACGGACGATTGAGCAGCCAAAGGAAAGGCTGTTGACCATCATTCTTACACCGCTTATGTCCTGTTCTGCAAGACTCTCGGTGTACAGCCTGTTCGTCGGTGCCTTTTTCACGCAAAACCAGGCCCTTGTTGTCCTTTCGCTTTACCTGCTTGGCATTGTGATTGCTCTGACACTGGCTAAAATTTTCTCTTCCACCATTTTGAAAGAGGAAGGCTCCATGTTTGTGATCGAGCTTCCTCCTTACCGCATTCCTCAATGGCGTACACTGATGAGGAATACATGGGAAAAGGGCAAGGGGTTCATTAAAAAAGCTGGAACGTTCATTTTCGGGGGATCAGTTATTATTTGGTTCCTCAGTTATTCCGGTCCCGCCGGAATGGGAGTGGACATGAATAAAAGCTTTCTGGCGTTGATCGGCGGTGCCATTGCTCCGCTGTTTGAACCGATCGGGTTCGGCAGCTGGCAGGCAGGAGCTGCGCTGATTACAGGTTTCCTGGCCAAAGAAGTCGTGGTTTCTACCATGAACATCATTTATGTTGCGCCTGACCTTCATACCTTGCAAGGCGTAATGGCCCATCATTTCACATCGTTATCAGCCTACAGCTTTATGGCATTCTTGCTGCTCTATGTCCCTTGCCTGGCGACAGTGGCTGTTATCAAAAAAGAAACAGGGTCTGCCAAGTGGACATGGTTCTCTATCATTTATGCACTGCTCATCGCCTATATTGTATCGTTGATCATTTATCAGGGCGGCAAGCTGCTCGGATTTTAAGTTTAACCGGAAAGTAGGGATATAGATGCTGCTTAATATATTGCTCGGAATATTAATTTTTGGATATGCAGGCTTTACGATTTTTCGATTTGTGAAAAAAAGCAAACAAGGAAAATGTGCGACCTGTTCTATGAAGAAAGGCTGTCAATCAGCATGCAGTGATATGACAGAAAGCAAAGTTGCATTTAACAACTACACAAAATAAACGAAGCATCCCCTGGCTCGCCATGGGATGCTTTTATTTTTTCGCTCTTCTTTTTAAAATGTGCCAATTACTTAGCAACTCTCGTCTTATCTTGCATAGGATAGTGTAACCAACCCTTTTTACATTCAAAAGCGGGTGGTTCTTTTATCAATTGATCCATTAACATTCAAATAAAACAAATGAGCACGTCAAAAGAAGGAGGGGAAATAATGGGCGAGGAAGCGAAAAACAATTTTGTAGTTTCTCAGGAAAACTGGTCCCTCCACCGTAAAGGCCATCATGACCAGCAGCGTCACATGGAAAAGGTTCAGGAAGCCATTAAAAACAATTTGCCTGACTTGATCAGTGAAGAGAACATCATTCTTTCCAATGGGCGGGATGTTATAAAGATACCGATCCGTTCATTGGATGAATACAAAATAAGATACAACTATGAAAAGAACAAGCATGTTGGGCAAGGAGAAGGAGAAAGCCAGGTAGGCGATGTGGTGGCCAGGGACGGAAACGCAGGCCAGGCGGGAGCCGGAAAGGGCAAGGGCGCGCCGGGAGATAAGCCGGGATCCGACTATTCGGAAGCGGAAGTTTCGTTGGCGGAGCTTCAGGAATTCCTGTTTAAGGAACTGGAATTGCCGGACCTTAAACAAAAAGAACAGGATAATATTGTCCTTGAAAAAGTTGAATTTAACGACATCCGAAAAACCGGCCTGATGGGAAATGTAGATAAAAAACGTACGATTCTTACAGCGTTCAAGCGAAATGCCCTAAAAGGCAAGCCGGCGATTGCGCCGATCTACAACGATGATCTCAGGTTTAAGACTTGGAATGAGGTCGTAAAGCCAGAATCCAAGGCTGTCGTGCTTGCCATGATGGATACATCAGGAAGTATGGGGATTTGGGAGAAGTACATGGCAAGAAGCTTCTTCTTTTGGATGACCCGTTTTCTTCGATCCAAATATGAGACCGTTGAAATTGAATTTATTGCTCATCATACTGAAGCCAAAGTGGTCTCTGAGGAAGATTTCTTTAATAAGGGTGAAAGCGGCGGTACCATTTGTTCTTCCGCATACAGAAAGGCATTGGAACTCATTGAAACCAAATATTCTCCATCCCGTTTTAATATTTATCCGTTTCACTTCTCAGACGGAGATAATCTGACAAGCGACAACGCGCGTTGTGTAAAGCTCGTGCAGGAAATTATGCAGCACAGCAATATGTTTGGCTATGGCGAGGTTAATGCCTACAATCGCCATTCCACTTTGATGAGTGTATACAAGAACATAACCGATCCAAAGTTTAATTATTACATTTTAAAAGAAAAAGCGGACGTATACCATTCCATGAAAAGCTTCTTTAAAAAAAGGGAAGCAGCCCGTTAACTAGGAATCCCATTATCCATCTATTGGATAATGGGATTTCTTTTATTATCCTGAAAACTACATATAATTAATTTATAACCAATGTTGGGAGGGGCCGGAGCCTGTGAATATCCGAATTGTAAAGCAGATGGTGACGGTTCTTTTTCTGTCTGCCATTGTATTTTGCTTCTCTCCTTCAAGTGCGAGTGCGGCCTGGTTTGAGCCGCTCAAAGTGCATTTTCTCGATGTAGGCCAGGCTGACAGTATATTAATCCAAACGCCAAATGGGAAGAATGTTCTGGTTGATGCGGGAGATGAAAATGATGGTCCGGAAATTATCCGCTATCTTCAAAGCCAGGGTGTGGCTGACATTGAAGTGCTGGTAGCAACACATCCACACCATGACCATATCGGGTCAATGGACGATGTGATCCGAAATTTCAATGTAAAAAAAATCTATATGCCAAACCTGCCTTATGACACCGCCTACTACCATGATTTATTTAAAATAATCAATGAAAAGAAAATACCCGTAGAGCGGGCAAAAGCGGGAGTCAGCTTTCGATTTGGATTTTCTGTAAAGATGGAAATGCTTGCTCCAAGGTCTTCCTATTATAAGTACATTAATGACTATTCAGCAGTAATGAAAGTGACCCACGGCAAAAATTCATTTTTATTAATGGCCGACGCAGGTATGGAATCCGAGAAAGAGATGCTTTCGTCCAAGAAAAATGTCCGTGCAGATGTGATTAAAATCGGCCACCATGGAGCAAATACAGGAACGACCATGGCGTTTTTGAAGGCGGTCCATGCCAAAACGGCCATTATCTCTGTTGGCAAAAACAACCCTTATCACTATCCCTCAAAAGAAGTATTGTACCGGCTGGCCCGCAGAAACATGACGATCTACCGCACAGATCAGCTGGGCGTAATTACCGCCATCAGCAACGGGAAAAAAATCACCTACCGGACGAACGGTTTCAAATAAGGCAGCCTGATTTGAGGCTGCCTTGTTTTTTTTATAAAAAAAACGGGTATAAATGTTGGCTGGGATTTAAAGCTTCCTTCTTGCACTTTTCTCTGTTCGATAAGAAAATAAGAAGAAGAGAGGGGAGATGAGAGCAATATGATTAAAGCTGTTGTTTTTGACTTTGACGGGCTGATTCTCGATTCGGAGACATCCGTTTATAATGCCATCCAGGAGATTTTTTCAGAGCATTCAAGCCACATGCCCCTTGAAGTCTGGCAGCAATGCATAGGAACAAAGGATTTCTTGGATCCCTTCGAATATCTTGAGGAACAGATCAGTAAAAAAGTGGACAGGAAAGGTCTGCAGTCGAGGCATCATGAACGCGTGGTGGCCATGCTGGAAGGAACACGCGCTCTTCCCGGCGTGGAGGATTACCTGGAAGCGGCCAAGGAGCTCGGCTTAAAAATTGGGTTGGCTACAAGCTCATCGAGGGCCTGGGTGACCGGTTACCTGGAAAAACTGAATTTGCTCCCCTTTTTCGACTGCATCAAGACGGCGGATGACGTAGAACACGTAAAACCTGACCCTGCTTTATACCGTGATGCTGTAAGCTGTCTCGGTGTTAAGCCTGAAGAGGCCATAGCATTTGAAGATTCCGCTAATGGGGCCAGGGCTGCCAAAAAGGCTGGCTTATATTGTGTGGTCATTCCAAATGAAGTAACAAAGGGGCTTGTGTTTGGGGATATTGACCATCAAATGGCAACGATGGCCGAACTGCAGTTTAAAGAATTGCTGAAAAAATTCGGATGATACCCATACTAGGCATCAATCATCTCACACTGACCGTCAACAGCCTGATGAGATCCCTTTCTTTTTATGTGGATGTTTTAGGTGCGGTTTTGGTTCACCGGGGCAGAACCGATGCTTATATCGAGTGGGGCCCAGTCTGGATTTGTTTGCTTGAACGGGGAGAAGCTAACAGGGCAGAAGCTGGCAGAGCCGGTATGGACCACGTGGCATTCACGATCTCTGATTCCGATTTTGACCACGCGGTTGAAGCCTTAAAAGCCCACTCAGTCCGCATGATCAGAGGACCTGTTGCACGCGGGGACGGCAGGTGTGTGAATTTTTTGGATCCGGACGGGATCCAGCTGGAATTGAATACAGGTTCTTTATCCGGAAGAATGAAGGACTGGAGATAATACAAGCTTTCTTCTAGTAATTATTGATCTAAACGCTTTCTGTAAAGTTGATTGGAGTGCAAGGAGCGAGACTCCTCGAAAATAAAGATCACATTTTTTTCGTGCGATGAATCGCTGCCGAAGCGTTCCTTGTCCTGCGGGGGATGCGTGACAGGTGAGACCAATGAGGCGCTTGCGCCGATGGGCTCAGCGCACGCCACACGGAAAGCGAGCATCCTGGAACGGAAATCAACTTACCTTTAAGGAACAACAAAGGTTATCAGAGAAGCTAAAATAGCAGGTTGAAGGAGTGAAACCATTGAGCGAAGTAGATGTTTCCAAATTCGAGAAAAAAATTGAACTGAGAAATATCCAATACAACGATATAGATGAAATACTTGAATTGCAGCGCACCTGTTTTCCGGGGCATATGGAACCGTGGAAGCGGGAACAGCTGGAAAGCCACCTGGATATTTTTCCGGAAGGCCAATTTGTCGTTACCTTTGAGGGGAAAATCATCGGAAGCTGTTCCAGCCTGATCATTAACTTTGATGAGTACGATGACCAGCATACATGGGATGAAATTACGGATGAGGGCTATATCACGAACCATAATCCGAACGGCTATAATCTCTATGGAATAGAGGTTATGGTTCATCCGGATTACCGACGGATGAAAATTGGAAAACGCCTGTACGAAGCAAGAAAAGAGCTTGCCGAAGAATGGAACCTGAAAAGTATCATTCTTGGAGGACGCATTCCCAACTATTATAAATACTCCAAGGAAATGACTCCGCGTGATTACGTGAAGGAAGTCATTCACCACAACATTTACGATCCGGTACTTACCTTTCAGCTTATGAACGGCTTTACCGTAATGAGAATTAACCGCCATTATTTGCCGGATGATAAGCAATCGAAGGAATATGCAACATTAATGGAATGGAACAATGTGGATTATCTTCCGCATAATACGCGCAGGCACTTCAAAACAAGCGAACCGATTCGTATAACAGCAATTCAGTATATGATGAAAACCATCGAATCATTTGATGACTTTGCTACACAGGTAGAGTACTATACCGATGTTGCGGCGGACCAGGGCTCCGACTTTGCCGTTTTTCCTGAATTGCTTACGACCCAGCTTCTATCATTTGTGGAAGAAAAAAGCCCGAGTCAGTCCATCCGCCGTTTAACCGAATTTACAGAGGATTACATTGAACTATTTACCGGGTTATCTGTAAGGTACAATGTAAATATAATCGGCGGCTCCCATTTTGTGGAGGAAGATGGAAATATTTATAATGTAGCCTACCTGTTCCGCAGAGACGGGACAATCGAAAAACAATATAAGATTCATATTACCCCGAATGAAAGAAAATGGTGGGGTATTACACCAGGAGACAAAGTCCAGGTGTTTGATACGGACTGCGGAAAGATTGCCATCCTTATTTGTTATGACATTGAATTTCCCGAGCTTTCCCGAATTGTTACAGATATGGGAGCAAACATTATTTTTACCCCATTCTGTACAGAAGACAGGCAAGGCTATGTGCGGGTAAGGTATTGTTCACAGGCAAGAGCGGTTGAAAATGAAATTTATACCGTGATTGCGGGGACTGTTGGAAACCTCTCACAGGTGGAAAATATGGATATTCAGTATGCGCAGTCCGGGATTTTTACTCCTTCAGATTTCGCATTTCCGCGTGACGGAGTCGTTGGAGAGTGTCACCCGAACATTGAAACAGTGGTGGTCGGGGATGTGGATCTTGAAATTCTGCGCAGACAGCGCAAGACAGGGAATGTGACCCAGTTGAGAAACCGCAGACTGGATCTCTATGAAGTTATTCAAAAAAGCAAAAGCAAAATGTAAGTAAAACGGCAGGAGCATTTCCTGCCGTTTTTGTATGAAATGAAATATTTCTCGGGAAATATGTCGCTGCTTCCAGAAATAGAAAGATATTTATGCGAAGCCTGTCGAAAGCGGTTTTCCTCTCTAAGGCACTGCGCTATAATAAAGAGAAGCTAATGATTAAATGGACAAATATTCAGCATATAAAGGAGGAGAGTCCGGAAATGACCTGGAAGACATCTTATGAAAAATGGCGAAACGAAACAACTCTTGATGAGGAGCTTCGGTTCCAGCTCGAAGAATTAGAAAAAACAGAAACGGGCCTGGAGGATTCCTTTTATAAGAACCTGGAATTCGGCACAGGTGGAATGAGGGGCGAAATCGGACCGGGAACGAACCGAATGAATACATATACGATCCGAAAAGCATCCTCCGGTTTGGCAAGCTTTATTGAAGAGCAAGGTGAAAAAGCAAAGGTGCGCGGGGTAGTCATTGCGTATGACTCAAGACATAAATCTCCGGAGTTTGCAATGGAGGCTGCCAGCACACTGGCCTCAAGAGGTATTCAGACCTATGTGTTCGAAAGCCTGCGGCCGACACCTGTACTTTCATTTGCTGTCCGCTATTTAAAGGCGTTCAGCGGAATTGTAATTACAGCAAGCCATAATCCTCCGGAATATAATGGATTTAAAGTATACGGACCGGACGGCGGCCAGCTTCCTCCTCGTGAAGCAGATCTTTTAAC
Organism: Fictibacillus fluitans; assembly: GCF_030418125.1. GTDB lineage: Bacteria > Bacillota > Bacilli > Bacillales > Fictibacillaceae > Fictibacillus_C > Fictibacillus_C fluitans. The sequence goes on from NZ_JAUHTR010000028.1 coordinate 19,081, forward strand.
CGAAAAGGTGGAAGAGGTTGCAAATGAGCTTGCCATTTCTGTAAAGGATAAAGCCCAATTGCAGGAAGACGGATTAATTCAAATCATAGGCGAAGAAATTGATTCTGCGTACCTTGAACAGCTGAAAGGCATCACGGTAAATCCAGACCTGGTTCAGGAGATGGAAGACTTAAGCATCGTCTTTACTCCTCTTCATGGAACGGCAAACCTTCCTGTACGAAATGGACTTGAAGCAATAGGCTTTAAAAATGTAACAGTGGTCAAAGAACAGGAACTTCCGGATCCCAATTTTTCCACGGTCAAATCGCCGAACCCGGAAGAGCATGCAGCTTTTGAACTTGCCATTCGGTATGGTAAAGAAAAAGATGCGGATGTACTGATTGCGACAGATCCTGATGCAGACCGGGTGGGCGTAGCTGTCAAGAACCTGGATGGTGAGTATGTGGTGCTTACCGGGAACCAGACAGGGGCATTGCTGCTGCATTACCTGTTATCACAGAAGGAAGCACAAGGCGAGCTTTGTCCAAAAGGTGTTGTCCTGAAAACGATCGTAACTTCTGAGCTTGGAAGAGAAATTGCGAGCTCCTTTGGACTTAAAACGGTAGATACGCTTACTGGATTTAAATTTATCGGAGAAAAGATTAAAGAATATGAAAAAACCGGGGAGCATACCTTCCTGTTTGGATATGAAGAGAGCTATGGCTACCTTATCGGTGACTTTGTAAGAGACAAAGACGCTGTACAAGCCTGCCTGCTGGCAGCTGAAGTAGCGGCTTATTACAAAAAGCAAGGCAAAACCATGTATGAAGGCCTCATGGATGTGTTCTCCACTTATGGCTATCACCTGGAGGGTCTTGAATCTCTTACGCTAAAGGGAAAAGCGGGTGCTGAGCAAATAGGAAACATCCTAAACAGCTTCAGGTCAAGTCCGCCAGCGGAAGTCGCAGGAAAGGCTGTACAGCATGTGGAAGATTACAGTATCGGCAAAAAGCGCATTCTCGCTACAGGAGAGGAGACCCGGATCGAACTGCCGGCTTCCAATGTCTTGAAATATGTTCTGGAGGACGGCTCATGGTTTTGTCTCCGCCCATCCGGAACAGAACCTAAAATTAAATTTTACTTTGCCGTTAAATCCAATACGTACAGAGACAGTGAAAATCTGCTGAAAAGCCTGAAGAATGATGTTATGGGCCTTGTCAGCCAGCTTGTCGCTGCTGCTAAGTAATCCGTAGAAAAGCAGGCCGGTCTTCCGGGTCTGCTTTTTTTGCGATTTAAGTAATGTGAGCCAGGGGGTGTTTATGATAAATGAAAAGCACGAACAAACCGTGGATTCGAAGTACATCCAGCAGCATCTCGCCAACGAACGGACCTATCTGGCCTGGATTCGGACAGCCCTAGCTATGGCAGGCATCGGATTTGTTTTTTTGAACGTTCACTTCTCCCTGCAGCTCAGGGTGCTGCAGCTGGAGGAAAAGGTGGTTGCCGCAATAGGCTTTATATTCTTTCTTCTCGGTGTGGCTGCCATCATTTTTTCCACCATTGATTACATGAATAAGCGTAAACAAATTAATAATCAGACCTTTAAATCTCCTGTATCAATAGTTTTCATTATTTCTTTATCGCTGATCCTTGTGATGCTGATGTTAATTATCAGCTATTTTTTCGTATAACATTCCGAACTGAAACGTTTGACTGTATACTTGAAATTCTGTAAAATTGTTTATTATCTATGTATTGGGGTGATTGATTTGGGAAGTACCGTATCAGTGAACTAGCAACATTAGCAGGCGTGTCAAAAAGAACCATTGATTATTATACGAAACTGGGCCTGTTAAAGGCTGAACGTTCCCAATCAAATTATCGGTTTTACAGTGAAGAAGCTTTAGAGCAGCTTAAGTGGATTAATTATTATAAAAATCAGCATCTTCCTTTGGAGAAGATTAAAGAAAAAATGGCATCACTCAATGAACATTCAGGGGAGTATGCCGAAACACTGCAAAAAGTTGATATGCAGCTCAATACGCTTGAAAAAGATGTTCAGGAGCTGAGACCTCTGCTTCAGCAGCTGAATAAGGAACAACTTAAACTGGCAGTTAAACAGATGCCTGCCGAGCGTGTTGCATTACTTCACAGCCTATTATTGATTATTGGAGAAACGCCGTTTGTTTAAGGGAACGATTGGTTATCCAGTAGAAACTTTAGGAGGTGACATCTTTATTCCTCTATTAAACGGGTGAATAAAGAGTCTATTTGGACATATTTAAGCTATTCTTAGTAGCGTTACTGATTGTATTAACCGCCTTTTTTGTGGCAGCCGAATTTGCGATTGTGAAAATCCGCCGGACGAGAATTGATCAGCTCGTTGAGGAAGGCAACAAAAAGGCCATTGCTGTCCGAAAGGTTCTGATGAACCTGGATGGATATCTTTCGGCCTGCCAGCTCGGGATTACCATTACGGCCCTGGGGCTTGGGTGGCTTGGTGAGTCAACACTTGAACACCTGCTTCAACCTTTGTTCAGCCAGCTTGATTTGACTCCTGCACTCACAAAAACAATTACTATCGCACTCTCTTTTGCCATCATTACCTTTCTCCACGTTGTTCTCGGTGAACTTTCACCTAAAACGTTTGCGATTCAAAAAGCTGAAGAGATCAGCTTGATGCTCTCTGGTCCCCTGATCATGTTTTACAGGGTGCTGTACCCGGTCATCTGGCTGTTGAACGGAAGTGCCCGGCTGTTCACCAGGATGTTTGGTTTACATGCGGTATCTGAACACGAGATGGCCCACTCTGAAGAAGAATTGCGCTTGATATTATCAGAAAGCTATAAAAGCGGAGAAATTAATCAGTCAGAATACAGCTACATGAATAAAGTATTTGAATTTGATGACCGTGTCGCAAAGGAAATTATGGTGCCGCGTACGGAAATTGTATGTTTGTATCTGAACAAATCCATAGAGGAAAACCTTGCGATCATTACGAGTGAGAAATATACCCGTTACCCTGTTGTCGACGAAGATAAAGACCATGTGGTTGGAATGGTTAACGTGAAAGAAATTTTTTACGACCTCATGTCCGGCAAGGAAAAAACGCTGGAAAGCTATTTGCGGCCGATCCTGACAGTGCTTGAGACCATGCCAATTCAGGAAACATTGGTAAAGCTTCAAAAGCAGCAGGTTCACATGGCAGTGCTCATGGACGAATACGGAGGAACTGCGGGTCTTCTGACGGTTGAGGATATTCTGGAAGAAATCGTAGGGGAGATCCGTGATGAGTTTGATACAGATGAGACACCTATGATTTTAAAAATAACACCGAAGGTCACTGCGCTTGACGGAAAAGTGTTGATTTCTGAGGTGAATGATTTATATGGCCTGGAAATTGACGATTCAGATCTGGACACGATTGGCGGATGGGTCCTCTCCCAAAATTCCGATATCGTTGAAGGAGGGGTTATCGATTACGAAGGACTGACCTTTAAGGTCGTCGAAATCGATGGCCACCAAATTAAGCGCATTGAGGTTAATAAGGTGGAAAGCCCGAAAAAGGAAGAGGAACTCCTCAGGCAGCCAGCCTTAATTACCGACCCAGAATAATTATTAAAAATAGCAGCTTGCCCTCATGTTGATGGCAGGCTGCTATTGTTTTATCTCGGACTGAGAAAGATCGATACCGACCGGATCAATGTCAGGGAGCTGGTTGCAAATGCCACTGAAAGGATCGTAACCATGGAATAAAAAAACATTCCTTCGCCCATAAAGTATAATCCTGCCAAAATAACAGAGGCATCGATAAAGAAAATAATGATACCTACGTTAAGCGGGGATCTTCTTGCAATAAACAAAGCCAAAAGGTCAGTGCCTCCTGTGCTTGTTTCGTATCGCAGCATGATTCCGATTCCCGTACCGATCAATAAACCTCCTGCCACCGCGCTTTCCATCTCAGGAAAATGGAGAAACCCATTGAGCGGCACCAGCAAATCGATGACAAAGGAAGAGATCAGCATACCGTGCAGGCTGTTCAGGAAATACCTCCGGTCAAATTTCCATGCCAAAAAATAAATGGGGATGCTGAGCAGGATGATCGTCATCCCTACTTTAAATCCCCAGATGTATTTAACAAGCAGTCCAATCCCAATAATCCCGCCGTCCAGTAGATGAAAAGGCAGGATAAACATATTGATTCCGATTCCCATCAGAAAACTGCCGATGAAGACGGCTGTCATTTTTGCCAGCATAGTTTCACTCCTGTCCACCCTTTAGTTTTACTTTATGATGGCAGGCAGGCAGCGATTCCACTTCATTATAGCCAATGTCATTTATGCATTTTTCAAAAATTCATTGAGTTCACTTGAACTAACCGTTTCTAATTCGAATTGATTTTTTAAAGTGTCCAATTGCTTCATTCTTTCTTCAAATTCTTCTTCTTCATCTTCCATATAACGTTTTGAGAAATAAAGGGAGTCATTTTCTGCTCTCAGAAGAAGTTTGATCTCGAGCTCCAACGGCTGTTTTCCTGAATCTTCATCACTAAACAGAATACCGCCTGGTGAAGTTTCTTTCTGACTCAGATACATCGTACCATGTGCTGATTGATGAGCATTGGAAAATTCCAGGACTTCTTCGAACGATTCCGCATGTCGCATGTAAACTCCATCCCTTCGTTTGAGTAGTCCTATAAAGGTTTCCCTGTGCGTCTGAATTTAAACAATCGTTTAATTCCAAATATCAGCATAAGACCATGATGATTGTCCACACCAAAACCACTGGACTTGCATTAACTATTAGTAACATCGGTTGTGTATTTAATCGATGATGAAAGGAGAGTAATTCATGGGTTTTGGTTTTGATGGCGGAGGCTGGGGCGGCCGCCGGGGAGATACGTTTAGAAGAGAAGCGTGTGCGCTGATTAACGAACGTGTACAAGTAGATACCGTAAACCAGACATTCCGCGGTCGGTTGGTAGAAGTTGGCCGTGATGTCATTGTACTGCGTGTCCGAAAAAATAATTGTACGTTCCGGGTCGTTATCCGCATATGCGAGATTGTAGCGATTTTCCCGATTTAACAGATTTTTGCCAGCATTAAACATCCCGTTATGGGGTGTTTTTTTTATTTTATATAATAAAAAAGTTAAGTTAGCAATTATTTACTTTGACAAGTAATTTACCTTAAATATAAAATGGTAATATTGTGTGTTAACGATTACAAACAACAAGAGGTGAGAAACAACATGAGAAGAATTGGACTAGCTTGGCAGATTCTTATTGGTTTGATTTTGGGTATTGCAGTCGGTGCGATTTTTTACGGCAGCGATGATGTTGCGAAATTTTTACAGCCGATCGGTGATATCTTTATCAGACTTATCAAAATGATTGTTATTCCAATCGTGGTTTCCAGCTTGATTGTCGGTGTGGCCGGTGTTGGCGACATCAAAAAGCTGGGCAAACTCGGCGGGAAAACAATTCTTTATTTTGAGGTCATTACGACCGTCGCTATTGCAATTGGTTTGCTTGCTGCAAATATCTTTCAGCCAGGTGCTGGTGTAGACCGTTCTGGCTTGGAAAAAACGGATATCGGAAGTTATGTTGATACGGCGAAAACAGCCGGGGAACATGGATTTGCGGAAACCTTTGTGAATATTGTTCCGTCAAACCTTTTCCAATCCCTGATGAATGGTGACATGCTTGCCATTATCTTTTTCTCGGTCATTTTTGGGCTTGGTGTTGCAGCTATTGGAGAGAAGGGTGAACCTGTTCTTAAGTTCTTCCAGGGTACAGCAGAAGCGATGTTTTACGTGACCAACCAAATTATGAAGTTTGCTCCATTTGGTGTGTTTGCGCTTATTGGTGTAACTGTTTCTAAATTTGGTTTAACATCCCTTATTCCTTTAAGCAAACTCGTGATACTGGTGTACGCCACCATGATATTCTTTGTAATTGTGGTACTTGGTCTTGTAGCCAGGTTTGCCGGTATAAATATCTTTAATCTCTTCCGTATTCTAAAGGATGAACTTATTCTCGCCTATTCCACTTCAAGTTCAGAAACGGTTCTGCCTAAGCTTATGGAAAAAATGGAGAAATTCGGGTGTCCGAAGGCGATTGCTTCCTTCGTTATTCCGACAGGCTATTCATTTAACCTAGATGGCTCGACGCTGTATCAGGCACTGGCCGCCCTGTTTATTGCCCAGATGTATGGAATTGATATGCCGATTTCTTCCCAGATCACACTCCTTCTCGTACTGATGGTAACATCCAAGGGGATTGCAGGTGTTCCTGGCGTATCGTTTGTCGTTCTTCTTGCTACATTGGGTTCAGTCGGGATTCCGGTTGAAGGATTAGCGTTCATTGCGGGAATTGACCGTATTCTTGATATGGCACGTACTGCTGTGAACGTAGTCGGAAACTCACTGGCAGCCATCATCATGTCCAAGTGGGAAGGCCAATTTGATGAATCCAAAGCACAGACTTATATCAATGAAGTTAAACAAGCATCATAAAAAAGTAAAAGCTTCTGCATTATGCAGGAGCTTTTTTTATTTGTCAGACAGGCATATTGATTATGATCACGGTAAAAAACTGATATAATTAAGATATACCATAAGAGAAACTTATAACATGAGGGGGAGTGCTTTTGGAAGCTTTACAGCAGCAGGAAGCTCATAAAAGAATTACAAAGACAAATCTTTTCAAGAGAGTAATTTTTATCGCATTTGGGGCTGCCTTGGTAGCTACCGGCCTTGAAATTTTCCTTGTTCCCAATCAGATCATTGACGGCGGAATCGTCGGCATATCCATTATTTTATCCCATTTAACCGGATGGAAGCTTGGCCTTTTTCTTATCGTTCTTAATATTCCTTTCTTTTTCTTTGGATATAAACAGATAGGTAAAACCTTTGCCCTTTCCACGTTGTTTGGTGTCACCATCATGTCTATTGGTACATCCGTACTTCATCCTGTTCCTGTACTGACCGATGATCCATTACTGGCTGCTGTGTTTGGCGGCATTATCCTTGGGGTAGGAGTGGGAATGGTTATTCGGTATGGAGGATCTCTTGACGGTACTGAAGTTATGGCTATCCTCTTTAATGCGAAAACTCCTTTTTCTGTAGGTGAAGTGGTGATGTTCTTTAACATCTTCATTCTGGGTAGTGCCGGTTTTGTTTTCGGCTGGGACCGGGCCATGTACTCGTTAATCGCGTACTACATTGCTTTCAAGGTGATTGATATTACACTTGATGGATTTGATCAATCGAAATCCGTATGGATTATCAGCGATGAGCATACGAGGATTGGTGAAGCACTGCTTGCGCGTCTCGGACGCGGGGTTACCTATCTGAACGGAGAAGGTGCCTATTCAAGAGATGAGAAAAAAGTAATTTTCACAGTAATCACCAGGCTGGAAGAAGCCAAACTCAAAAATATTGTAGATGACATTGATCCTACTGCCTTTTTAGCAGTCGGCAATATTCATGATGTAAAAGGCGGCAGATTTAAAAAGAAAAATATCCACTGACTTGCCGGTTGGCAGCAGCCCTTGAAATATTGCTCAATATAGGGTAAGATTTATCCTTGTTTTGGGTATAGTTTAAGAAAGTATAGTTGATATAGACAGGGTTGTGAGGAGATTGCTCGGAGTTAAAAGAAAAAGGGATAAAAAAGCATTATTTTTAACATCGGTTCAACTTATTGTTCTTTTTTACCTGATATCTGTAGTTGTAGCAACTGGAGTTTTAAGTCTGCCGGCATTTCACAATCCGGGTGTTTCGTTAAGCTTTATCGATGCCTTGTTTACTGCCGTCAGTGCGGTCAGTGTAACAGGGCTTACAGTGGTAACGATTCATGAAACCTTTAATACGAGCGGTGTTATTGCTTTGGCTATTATCGTCCAGATCGGCGGGGTAGGCGTAATGACCATGGGGACGGCGTTATGGATACTGCTTGGGAAAAAAATTGGCATGCGTGAGCGCCAATTGATTATGACCGACCAAAACCAGTCAACACTGGCTGGTATCGTCAACCTGATGAGGCAGATACTCGGTCTTATCATCATGATAGAGTTTATTGGTATGGTTATTTTCACTTTTCTTTTCCTTAAATATTATCCGACCTGGCAGGAAGCTGCTTATCATGCGTTTTTTGCTTCGGTTACGGCTACCACCAACGCTGGTTTTGATCTCACCGGACAATCGCTCATTCCATTTAGACATGATTACCTGGTGCAGGTTTTGACTATGATTTTAATTACGACAGGCGCAATTGGTTTTCCTGTATTGATAGAAGTGAAAAACTTTATTGCGGAACGGAAATACAAGGAACGGTACACATTTACACTGTTTACCAAGATAACAACCATTACATTTTTTATTCTTGTTGTGCTTGGAACGGTAGGGATATACGCCTTTGAATCCCATCGTTTTCTGGCGGATAAAACATGGCATGAAACCTTTTTTTATTCGCTCTTTCAATCGGTAACGACACGGAGCGGCGGGCTCTCCACCATGGACATGAATAACTTCTCCGTGCCGACGAATCTGTTCTTGAGCGCCATGATGTTTATTGGTGCATCACCGAGCAGTGTGGGCGGCGGTGTCCGGACAACCACGATTGCTGTGGCCTTTCTTGCCATCTTGTTTTATGCAAAGGGGCGCAATACGATTAAAGTATTTAAGCGAGAAGTACTTACTGAGGATATACAAAAGGCGTTTATCGTTCTTATCGTAGCATTTATGCTGTGCAGCATCGCTTCTTTAATTATCGCGGCTACCGACCCAATGCCGATTGAGAAGATTGTATTTGAAGTATGTTCCGCATTTGGAACAACCGGTTTAAGCCTCGGGATCACTCCGCATTTAAGCACAGGCGGCAAGGTGGTGCTGATGGCGCTGATGTTTATCGGCAGGATTGGAATTCTTTCTTTCCTATTCATTATTCGCGGTCGTGTTGTCATTGAACATTTCCATTATCCAAAAGAAAAGATCATTATCGGACAATAGATTTATGATAAAAGAGGAAGACGCATACACAGCGTTCTTCCTC
>NZ_JAUHTR010000029.1 GCF_030418125.1 Fictibacillus fluitans
TCGGTGCTTGCGGCTTTTTTCCTGTTTCGTATTTTCCCTGTTGGCCATACTGATAACAGTACAGGGAGGCAGGTGAAAGTGGTGGAGCGAAAAATGATCAAATGGAGCAGTCTTCTTTTTATGACGTTTATGCTTGGCCTTTTCATCTATTATTTTATGAAAGATGATTCCTCCCGCTGGCAGGTTGCTCTTGGCGGAATCGCTGTCAGTGCGCTGCCCCTGTGCCTGCTGCTTATGAAGAGAAATCCCTTTCCTCTGGTTCTTATTATCGGTTATTTTCTGTTTCTTTTAAGTGCCACCTATCTTGGAAGCATCATGCAGTTTTATCTCAAATTTCAGTGGTGGGATACAACGGTTCATTTCTATAAAGGGGTCTTCGTCGGCCTTTGTGCCATGTCGCTTTATAAGATGTTTGTGCCCGAAAAGCTCCGGGACCGCGTATCTCCCTGGCTTTATTTTCTTTTCGTTCTCTCTTTTTCCTGCCTCGCCTCCGCCCTCTGGGAAATCTATGAATTTACCGCAGATCTGGTGGCTACCCATACGATGCAGCTCGGCGGAAACAAAGATACGATGGAAGACCTTTTAGCTGGTGTGGCAGGCGGATTGATCGCTGCACTTTATGCAAAATGGAAAATTGGCCGTTAAATGACGAGTTGTTCTTTTCTGTGATCCTCTGTTGAAGCTGCCATTTCATACTCTTTTTTGGTATAAACATAACCTTCCATAATTCTTCTTGATGTTCGCACCACTTTGATCGCGTGGACTTTCTTTTCATGAAGCTCTGCCTGCGTTTCCATGATCCCCGCCGGATGGGCAAGGCGAAGTGTGCGGTTCAGGTTGGGAACCAGGCGGGATACAATGGTGTTTTCCAGGTAAGCTGCAGCTGTTGTGCATACTGCACCTGTGATGGCAAGCGCCCGGTGCGGCCGCTGCATGGACATCATGCGGATCGCCAAATCCATTTCCTCCGCCATCCGCTTCCTTCCGGTAAGATCGATGTATTCCGTCGGCTCAGAAACAATCGTAAGTTTTGGCACAGCTGGCGAACGGTGAGCCGCCTCTTCTCTCGAACAAAATCCGCAAAGCTCGGCAGCGATGGATCGTACCTCTTCCAGTTTGGCTAATGATTCTGTGGAGTAGTCATCAGGCATTTCGGTTCCGTTCAGCCCCACATCTGCGGCCTTTACAAAAACTAGCGGATTCGCCACATCGACGATCGATATACACAGGACACCAAACGAGGTTTCGATCAATTCAATGGCATTCCCGGTGGGAAATACCCTGCCTGTCACCGATCCCTCCGCATCTTCAAACGACAGATAAATGGGAGAACCGGTTCCCGGCACCCCTGGAATCGAACAGTTCCCTTCCTGCTTCACCCTTCCGTCTTCCACTTCTACTTCAGAAATGATCACCTTTTTTGTATTAGTATTGTAAATCCTTACTTCCGTTACCGGCTCTCTTGCCGCGACCAGCCCTTGTTCGATCGCATAAGGACCGACTGCCGAAGAAATATTTCCACAGTTCCCTTTAAAATCTACCATTTTCTTGTCGATGCTGACTTGGGCAAAGGTATAATCAATGTCCACATCGGCTTCCTTTGACTTTTTAATGATGGCTACTTTACTGGTAAGTGAATTGGCGCCGCCCAATCCGTCAATTTGCATATTGTCGGGACTTCCCATGACATCCAGCAAAAATCCTTCCCAATCCTCTCGCTGCTTTGGCATAGCCTGTTCATTGAAAAATGCGCCTTTGCTTGTTCCTCCCCGCATAATGGCTACCGGAATTTTCGTCATCTTCATCACCTCAGCTAATTCTGAACTTCTCTCTTTGACCTCATCTTAGTCCAATTCTTCCGATAAATTAAATACATATTATTTATCTAAAACCTTAAAAAATATTTATAACTAAAAACAGGAGTGGTAGGATGAAAAAAAGGAGTGAGAAAAATGGACGAGAAAGATTGGGCATTAATGAAAATATTGTTTGAGGAAAAAAGCATTACGCGGGCGGCAGAAAGACTGTACATTTCCCAGCCTGCTTTGAGCTACCGCCTGAAGCACCTCGAAGAAGCCTTCGGCAGCCGGTTGTTTTATAAAAGAAAAAGAGGAATTGAGTTTACCGCAGAAGGAGAATATCTCGCTAAATATGCAGAACAGATGATTGAAGAACTGCAGAGGGCAAAAGATCATATCTCAAATATCGGACAAGCCGTTAAAGGAACACTTCGAATCGGGGTTTCCAGTAATTTTGCGCAATACCGCTTGCCCGAAATTCTTAAACGGTTCTCGCAAATCTATCCTGATGTCCAGTTTAAAGTGAATACCGGCTGGAGCACGAAAATAATGAATCTGCTGGATGCTTCCAATGTCCATGTTGGTGTATTAAGAGGGGATTACCATTGGCAGGGAGATAAATTTTTGCTGACAAAGGAAAGGTTATGCCTTATCTCCAAATCTGAGGTTAACCTGGATAAGCTGCCGGATTTACCGCTGATCAGCTATAAGACGGACTCATCTCTTGATAATTTAATCAATGCCTGGTGGCGCGATAATTTTACAAGCCCGCCTTCTGTCGCCATGGAAGTGGACCGCCAGGAAACATGCAAGGTAATGGTCAAGCACGGGCTTGGATTCGGAATTGTTCCCGAAATCTGTCTCCAGCCTTCAGATGATCTTTTTGTTAAAGGTCTTTCTTATAAAAATAACGAACCGGTCCTCCGTGATACCTGGCTGATGTATCATCCCGATTCTCTCAATCTGGCTGTAGTAAAAGCATTTACTGATTTTTTACACCAAGAATTGTCCACAACCTAATAAAGAGATTTCATCCAGCATAGTTATGTTATAAATATTTTTTATATAAATTCTTAAAAAATATATATTTAACTTATTCTTTTGCATGTATTATTCTTGAACAAACATGTTAGACGCTTTTACAAAACCTGTTTTTTGAAAGCGTATACAGAATTGAGGAGGTTTTCGTACTATGCTGGCTATTTTAGGTACTGTAATGATTGTGGTGTTTACGTATTTGATTATGGCGAAACGATTATCACCCATCGCTTCTCTGACTCTTATTCCTGTTGTGTTTGCTGTTTTGGGAGGGTTTGGAGGGAAGCTTGGCACCATGATCATGGACGGCCTTAAGCTTGTCGCCCCTTCTGCTGCTTTGCTGCTTTTTGCCATTCTGTTTTTCGGTATTTTAATCGATGCCGGATTGTTTGATCCACTCATTGAAAAGATTCTCAAGATTGTTAAAGGAGATCCTGTAAAAATTGCCATGGGAACGGCGATCCTTTCCTTGCTGGTTGCGTTAGACGGGGATGGAACCACCACTTATATGATCGCTGTTTCCGCATTGCTTCCCCTTTATATCCGCATTGGGATGAATCCATTGATTCTCGCAACCGTATCCATGCTTTCCCTCAGCATTATGAGCGGTATGACTCCGTGGGGAGGTCCTGCTACACGGGCCATTGCTGTAATGGGGCTGGATGCTTCTGAATTTTTCATCCCGCTGCTGCCGACCATGATCGGTGGCGCGTTATGGGTCGTTTTTACAGGGTATCTGCTTGGAAAAAGAGAACGCCGCAGGATTGGAATTGCAGATATACAGCATAACAAAGTAGATCCTGAGATTCTCTCACAATTGGCTGCCGCCCAGGAAACCGTTTATGACGATGGTTCTGCAAGCATCAAACGGCCGCATCTCCGCTATTTCAACTTATTGCTTGTTCTTATGATAATGACCGTGTTAGTGATGGGATTGCTTCCGGCTCCAGCTTTATTCCTGGTCGGTTTCATCATTGCGTTAATGATCAACTACCCGAATCTTGATCTTCAGAAGGAACGCATCGCCGCACACGCGAACAATGCGCTGACCGTGGTACTCCTGGTGTTTGCCGCTGGTGTTTTTGCAGGTATATTATCAGGCACCAAGATGGTCGACGCAATCGCCCAGGCACTCATCTCCATCATTCCGGATTCAGCCGGACCGCTTTTCCCGGCAATTGGGGCCATTACCAGTATGCCGTTTACCTTTGTTCTCTCCAATGATGCGTATTACTTTGGCGTACTCCCCATTCTGGCAGAAGCAGCTTCCGCTTATGGAGTGAGTCCGATTGAAATTGCAAGGGCTTCCATTATGGGACAACCTGTTCATTTAATGAGTCCGTTAGTCGCTTCCACCTTTTTGCTTGTCAGTATGGTCAATGTCGATATTAGTGAGTTTCAGCGCTTTGCCTATAAATGGGCGATTTTGACCGGTGTGGTTATTACAGGACTGGCTCTCCTTACTGGAGCTTTAACCCTGCTCTGAATTTGAATGGTTACTTATCCGCCTCCTTTGGGTAAAACTGTAATACTACCAAAGGAGGCGGAAACATGTGGATTGCTGCCATGTGGGGAGCCATATCCGGTTCAGCGGTATTGCTGGGAGCAATTGCGGCCATGGCTCTCCCCATCAAAAAACGAGTGATCGGCTTTATTATGTCGTTTGGTACAGGTGTATTGATCGGTGCAGCCACCTATGAATTACTCGGCGAGTCGGTCCGGTCAGGGGGCCTGCTTCCGACAGGGTCGGGCTTTTTAGTTGGCGCCATCGTCTTCACACTTTTAGACTTCTTCATATCCAGAAAAGGAGGGCATCAGCGGAAGCGCTCTGCCGGTCAGAGTGGTGCCGCGAAAAGCGGGTCCGGCCTTGCCATTTTTATCGGAACCGTAATGGATGCCATCCCTGAATCCATCATGATCGGTGCCAGCCTTATTGAAAACAACAATGTCAGCTGGCTGTTGGTTATCGCCATTTTTATCAGTAATATTCCCGAAGGCCTGTCGAGTACGTCAGGTATGCTGAAAAGCAACATGAGCAAACAAAAAATTATGATCCTTTGGCTGACGGTTCTCTTGATCTCTACCTTTAGCGCGTGGGGCGGCTATTTCTTTTTGGAAAACGCCTCTGAGGAACTCATGGCCATCATCGCCTCCTTTGCCGCGGGCGGCATTATTACCATGGTCGGCTCCACCATGATGCCCGAAGCCTTTGAAGAGGGAGGATCGATTGTCGGTCTCATCGCTGCGATCGGACTGCTGGTCTCACTGATTTTAACGACGATTTGAAAAAGCTCCTGTCTGAACCTAATCGCATATGGAATAGCTAAAAAGCACTGTGAGATCACAGTGCTTAGTCATTTTTATGTCTGAGCATCAAATAGTAAGTAAAGAAGACTTCTTTTCAATCACAGCTTTTATGGCAGAAACACTTTGTTCGGTTGATTGATTTGTTGTATCAATAACATGGGATTCATAGATACCCAAATTGGTAAATTGCCCCCACATTCTTTCTACCAGTTCAATGTTGGTATCTTCGTCCAATTTTGTCCGGTTGATTGCTCGCTTCATTGTTTCTTCTTTACTCGCTCTTAAGATAATGTAGTGTACTTCATAATGATCTTGTACCGCTTTTAACCATGGCTCTAAGAACCAAGGACCAACAATTCCATCTATGATCACATCGTAATCACGTGAAAAACGTTTTGCAGCTTCCAGAAAGGCTTCAATAACAATGACGTTTTGCTCTTGTGATTCTGGTAAAAATGGAGGTATTGCTCCCTTTTGAATATAGTCATAAAAATCATCGGTATGCATATGTACCGACTTTGATAAGTCAGACTCTTGAGCAACAATAGAAGCCGTCGTACTTTTACCTGTCCCTGGTGAACCAGTAATGATAACCAATCTGCCTTGTTTCATAGCTATTCTCCTCATTCCCCGGCCTGACCTGCAGCTTTTTTTATTATTTCACTTTTAAAATTATGCTTCTGCAAAAATTCAACCATCCCTGATTCAAGCCCATCAGCGAGCGGAAGCGATGGGTCGGTGTACGTTTTAAGATTGGCCTCTCTTTCAGCCGGAGCTTCTTTCAGCACATGGTTCATTTTATCAACCAGCAGCAGCTCTGCCTCGGGTTTGGCCTTTTTCAAGGTCTCTGCCTCGGACGCAGGCACTTGAATATCATGTTTTCCATTGATAATTAACGCAGGAAGGTTCAGTTTTCGGATTTCTTTCGCCGGATCATATTTCATCCATGAAATGTAATACGGCTGAACACTCGGATTAAACACACTTTTTAAGGAGCCGGGCACATCATTTACCGTTTCCCCCTGTTTCAATTGGCCCAATATCGATTCACTTTTATGATATTGATCCTGCGGCAAACTGGCTTTTAACTGCTGTTTCAATACCTGGTCGATGGAATGTCCCGCGCCTGCGAGAGAAATGAAAGCATCGGCGTTATTTTTTTCTGCGGCAAGCATGCCTACCAGAGAACCTTCACTATGGCCAATGACAACAACTTTTGAAAAGCGTTCATCCTGCTTCAGCTTGTCCAGCCATTTCTTGGCATCATCCACATTTTGACCAAATCGCATATCTTTCTGCGGAATCACCGCCTGTGCATTCTTCCCTGCTCCCCGCTTATCATATCTCACACTTGCAATGCCATGCTTTTTCAATGCTTCAGCGAGCATTTTCAAGCTATTGTTTTTGCCTCCCAATGCAGGAGAGTTCCCATTACGGTCAGTCGGCCCAGAACCAGGAATAATCAGGGCAACGGGATATTTTGTTCCTCCATCCGGTGTAAGAAGCGAACCGTACAGCTTGCCTGTTGGTGTTTCAACAGATAAAAAGTTCTCTTGATCTGCTTTCGATTCTCTCTTATTTGTTTTTTCCAAATGAAAGGGAAAGTGTTGACCTTGCTGTGTAAACGTCCCGCTCATCGTTTTATCCTTAAGCTCTCCCTTAAATTTGATACTTTGGCCCGGCAGCGGCATAGAAAAAGAAACATCCTTGCCATCCTTCTTGATATCTGCTAAAGAAAAATCCTCCACTCCCTGTGCAGGAATACTGATAGCTCCTGTTTTCTCATTTTTAAATTCCACTAAAATCTCAAGAGGCTGGTTTGGAATCTTGATCTCACCCTTCCAGTTTCCCTCAATGGATGGATTCTGATTGGAAGCGTTTTGTCCGTCTGTTTTCATTTCCTTGTTGCACCCCACTGTACTGAAAATCAGCATGATAAGAAAAAACAGCTTTAATGTTTTACCCATAATTCAGCTCCATTCTCAACATCATCTATCATTCAACCTTACCATATTTTCCATTATTTGATAGGTGCGGAATTCAGATAACAAAAAAGCCAGGTCACCCTATTGACGTAGGTCAAAAGAAAGTGCCTGGCATGTCCAGCTTAAAATTAATGACTCTCTGCATGTCGGCCGCTGAATTTGCCGACAAAAACGACAAGCAGGGCGAGCAGCAGCGGAAGAATGAGATGAAGATTCAAATGAATATTTTCCAGATAATGCCCCACGGCCTTGTCCTTTAATATCATTTCACCTGCGGTATAACCGAGCAATGCTGCTCCGAGAACGATGATGATCGGAAAGCGTGTCATGATCTTCATAAGCAATTGGCTTCCCCAAATGATTAATGGAATACTGATGATGAGACCGAGAATAATCAGCACGATATTTCCGTTGGCAGCTCCCGCAACGGCCACGATGTTGTCCAAACTCATGACAAGGTCCGCTACCACAATGGTTTTAATCGCCCCGGAAAGGCTGGAGTTCGCTTCAATGTCTCCTTCTTCTTCCCCTTTTAAAAGCTTAATCGCAATCCACAACAGCAGCAGTCCGCCGACAAAGTTTAAAAAAGGAATCTTCAATAAATAAACCGCAACAAACGTTAATACCACTCTTAAAAATACTGCACCGAACGTACCGAAGAAAATGGCCTTGTTTCTGTGCCGCTCCTCCAGGTTTCGGCAGGCAAGCGCGATAACCACTGCATTATCCCCGCTCAGTACAATATTTATAAGAAGGATTTCTAAAAGATTAACCAATAAATTATCCATGAAACCACCTTATCCATATTAAAATTTTCTCTAATATCACATTATAATAGTTTATCATTTTTTATTCTATATTCTAAGTATTTTGTCCATAAAAACGATTGGAAATGAAAAAGCGCTCCTATTTTAAGGAACGCTTCAGGGGCTATTTTTTCTTGTTGAAAAACCTGTGGAAAGGGCACTTGGATACCGTCGTATCATCATCACGCAAAAAATATTGCTTCCATTCGTAATTGTATTTCGATCCGTACATTTTCAAATCTTGGTGAATATCCACTGCATCATATTTTTTTAGCCGCTCACGAATCCGTTGTTTGATTTTAGAAGCCCTGGACGGGGAAGCATTGAATCTCTCGAGCACCCATCGTGGTGTAATGGCCAGAATAAAACAGGGAAAGTACCGGCTGTTGCGGTTCACATGTGCCGGAGTACCGCAATACATAAAATACGGTTCCCCGTGAAAGCAAAATTCCCATAGGGCCTGATGCGGATCGTTCGGTACATGGGCCGGCCATTCCCCTGGATCCCGCTCAGCCAATCCGGCCAGCTGGCTCCAAAACAGCTGTTCATATTCCTCCACCTTCATGTGTTCCGCCATTTCCTGAGGAGTTTCATAAAACACAACAAGTGACGTATAATCTCCGCAGTCCCTTGAACACTCTGTATATTCCTTTAAGAGCACGGCCAAATCATCCATTGAGGAAGCATCGCCCGGATTACCCGCAAATCCAAAACGAAACTGCCGCAATGAATCGCCGATGGTGGCCGGAATACACGGAAACGGCCGTGTCGCCGATCTCATTCTTCTCTCAAACTCCTCGATTGCCCCCTGCTGCCATAACGCTAGTTTCTTTCTCCTGATTGTATCGCTGTCAAATAACATGCGCCCCACTCCCTGTAAACCATTCGTACCAATGTATTCCTGGCAATCCGGACGGGTGAATGTCTGCTTTTAAAGAATAACTCTCAGCATATCGATCATACTGTTAACGTTACATAGATAGAATGAGAGAAGGAGATACTCAATGGAGATAGAATTTGATCAGCCCGCGCTGCTCGTTTTAGATGTTCAAAAAGGATTTGACGAACCGTACTGGGGCGAACGGAATAATAAGCACGCAGAAGAAAAAATCGCTTTTTTACTTGGGGAATGGCGAAAGAAACAGTGGGAGGTCATCCATACCCAGTACCTGTCGCTCAATCCCGAGTCCCCCCTCTATTACAAAAAAGAGGCAGGAATCCAATTTAAAGAAGGCTGCGAGCCTCTACCAGATGAAACGGTCTTTCAGAAACACGTAAACAGTGCCTTCATTGGCACTGACCTGCAAAAGCATCTTGAAGAAAAGAAAATACAGCATGTTGTCATAACTGGCCTGTCGACTCAGCATTGTGTTTCCACAACGACCCGCATGAGCGGGAATCTGGGCTTTCTGACGTATTTGGTGTGCGATGCCACCGCTGCTTTTGAGCTGAAGGATCATATCGGATACCACTTTTCAGCAGAAGAAATTTTCCGTGCGGAACTGGCCATGCTGAACAAAGAATTTGCCACTATCCTGTCTGCCGAAGAACTTCTTTCAAAAATTACCTTAGTGATAAAGGAATAGCCTGTCACTTTTATGGGAAAAGAAGGCCATGGAGGTGTCATGTATGAAAGCACTTATTTTTGACTTTGATGGTACGGTTGCCAATACATTGCCGGTGAACTACCATTCCTTTCAAACTGTATTTAAAAAATATGATGATAAAGACTTCTCGGATGAGGAAGTTAGAGAGATGTTCGGACCCGTGGAGCCGGTGATCATTCAGGATCATCTGGAGCATTCCGACAAGGAGAGCGCCATCGAAACGTTTTATACGACCTATGAAGACAAGCATTCCGATCTGGTGAAAGCCAATTCTGAAATGGATGACCTGCTTCGGTCCTTGAAGGATAAGGGATTGAAGCTTGGCATCATGACCGGGAAAAGCCGGCGCAGCCTGAACATCTCCCTGGAAAAACTCGGAATGAACGGGTTGTTTGATGTCATTATGACCGGGGATGATGTAAGCGAACCAAAGCCACATCCCGAAGGTGTGTTAAAAGCCATCGATCAGCTTGGCGTTTCAAAGGAAGACATCATGTTTCTTGGTGACAGCGACTCTGACATCGAAGCCGGACAGCGTGCCGGGGTCCGCGCAATCGGTGTACACTGGCTGCCAGAGGTCCAAACGAAAGAATTCAGCCACGAACCTCATCAAACCTTTGAAAATATCAGCGATTTTATAGATTTTTTAGAAGGAGTTCACACTCGTTGAGGTAAAAAAAGCGTTCTGCCTTATGCAGAGCGCTTTTTTTGTGCTTTTTAAAGCTTGGAATGTTAAATACTGGCCGGAATGAGAGACTTACTGGCCAGATTGGAACATTTACTGGCCGAAATTGAAGTTTTTCTGGCCGAAATTCAAAATTTACTGTCCAAACCTCGATTATGTAAACTGCTCACCTCTTTTAAACAACCTGACCAAGGTATATGTCCAAGCATTTACTTCCTGTCCGCATACACTAGTAGAAACACGTTATGTGTAGCAACTTAAATATTATATGGAGGAAGATAAATGCGTAAACGTTACGAGAGCAGCAGCTGTCATTGTTGGGAAAGCAGCAGTTCAAGCTCTAGCAAATGTCCTTGTCTGGAAAGCAGCCATACCCAGGTGGAGAGCAGCCTCACCCGATGTGAAAGCAGCCCTCACATCGAAAGCAGCACTCCGAACATAAAACTTAGCAGCTCCCATCATCAGAAAAGCAGCAGTCACCACAAGAAGAGCAGCAGCAGTTATTATCCGGAAAGCAGCTGTCATTGCCAGGAAAGCCACCATGTTGTACCTGAAAGCAGCTCAAGCAGTCACTATCAAGAGAGCAGCTGCCATTGTCCTGATCCCGAGAGCAGCAGTTCCAGTTCCAGTTCTAGCTCCAGTTCTAGCTCCAGCTCAAGTTCTAGCTCTAGCTCTAGCTCCAGTTCCAGTTCCAGTTCCAGCAGTTCGAGTTCCAGCCACCATCAGGAGAGCAGCAGCTCCAGTTCAAGTCCTCGACCACCTGTCGATCTGTGCCGAATTCCAGGGCCGGTTGTTAACTTTCTGCCTGTTCCAATGGGATTCTCTTATTTCCTTGCAGAAACAACGACTCAGCAGCGAATACCCCAGAATGTGGTTACCACCGTTAATTATCCGACTATGATCTACAATCGCAACAATGAATATAATGTATTCAGCTCTGAATTCACGGCTACTCGCGCCGGTGTGTACAAATTTTGCGCTCAGGCAAAGGTTCGGGGGATATCTGCGGCAACAAGCGGATCTGCTTCCCTGTTTCTTCAGAGAAATGCTTCAAATATCAGGCAACTGGCTGTACAAGGCATCCAGGGAACAAACTGTGTTGACATAAACGGTTGTGGCACCAATATATTCCTTAATCCTGGAGACGTTGTAAGAGTTGCTATATTTGCTACCACTTCACAGGATATTGTAATTGAAAGCGGCTATTTCGAAGGCGCGCGCACAAGCTAATTTCAGACGAGAAGCGTTTCTGACCCTGTCAGAAGCGCTTTTTTTGATTGGAATCCCGTTTACCCGCGGAAACAGATGACTTACCCGCCGTAATGGAAGAAATACGCGCCATTTTTTTCGGTTACCCGCCATAATCAAACATTTACCCGCCAAAACCCGATTATGTAAACCAGCCAACACAATCAAAAAGAACCTCCCCGTGCACAAACACGGAAAGGCTCATCATTATAGCACTCACTCATGCAAACGGGAGTCCGGTGCTTCTTCCACTTCCGGAGCTGCTGTCACTTCCCCGCCCGCTGCACGCTCCCTCTCCAGTACCTTCACTGTTTCCGCAGCTGAATGATTTTAATGAAGCCAAGCAGGCCGACAGCAAGTCCGCCGATGGCAGCAGAACCTAAAATAATGAGAACAAGCGGCCATTTTACACTGCCGAAAATATAGTTGAATTCAACATCATTGCCGTTGACGACCGCAAAAACAGCGATGAGCACGGCGAACAGCAAGCCAAAAATCAAGTATCCCTGTGCTTTCATTTTTTGTTAGTCCTTTCTGTGTTCATTGATCGGATAGACGATAGTATTTAGTAGTGCGCCGATCACGATGATCATGGCCGACAGGTAAAACCAAAGCATGAGTACCACAATACCGCCAAGCTGCCCATAGAGCGCTGAGTAGTTGTTTCCTCTCACATAAGCGGCAAAGCCCATGGATACAAGCTGCCAGCCAATCATGGAAAAAAAGGCACCCGGCAGCACTTTTGCATATTTCAATTTCACATTTGGGGCAAAATAATAAAGTGCAATGAAGAAAAGAAGCAAAAATAAGCTTCCAATCCCCCACTGAATTAGAATCCATAGTTTATGATAGCCGTCTAATGTAAATACGTCGTTCAGGTAATGCCTCATTAATTCTTCAATAATCGGTACAAATACAGAGAAAAGAATCGCAATCATAAAGCCGATGGTGAGAACGATGCCCTCCAGGATCTGTTTAAAAAAGCTTTCTTTCACTTCAATGGCATAAGCGTCGTTCATCACCCGCTTGATGCACTGAAACCCCATGGACGAAAGCCACAATGTAATGACCAGGCTGAATGACAATAGGTTCCCCTGTTGATGGGTCACCGTATAGGTCAGGGTTCTTTCAATCAGTAAGTACGTATTTTCCGGTGCGTACGGTTTGGCCAGCTCCATTATGTTTTCTTCCTTGATCGGCAGGTAGGCCAACAAGGAATATATGACCAGCAGGAATGGAAATACGGACATTAAAAAGTAATAGGCCATCTGAGCAGACAGATCATAAACTCGCAGTGCGAAAAATCGGCTGGCAAGTTTTTTTAGAATAGCAGCAGCTGTCATATGAGCCTCCTTTCCTAAAGCCGGCAGGTCACTCAGCAATTATACAAAGATTATACATAAGTTCAAATCATTTGCAATGGAAGACAAACCCAGTTAATGGACATGTTAGTAAACAACTATGTGTCCGGTGCCTCTTTTAGAAGCTTTTTTTATGTTAACGCTTGTCCATCCACTTCGGATCACTTTTTCAGAAGATAACCTAAGTTTACGCCCAATGTTACAGGCATGCAAAAGTTCGAGGGTCATGTTAGTTGCATATCATGTCATTTTCATAGATTCCGAGAACACAAAAAAGCTCCGCTGTCCAAACTAAACAGCGGAGCTCTCTTCCTTTATTCACTCTCATGCACCTCATGGGCGGCGCGGATGGCCGATTCGATGGATCCCTGAATCCAGCCGTGGGTCGTGGTGGCGTGCTCCCCGGCGAAGTGAAGCCTTCCTTCCGGTGTGGAAATTACGTCTCCGAACTCTTTTTCCTGATAGGGCTTAAACATGGTGAAGGCTCCCCCGGCATACGGATTATTGGTCCAGGAGAAGGAGGATCCTGTCATGTACTGCTCAAATACCTGGGGGCCATGCAATACAGAGAGGCACCTCAGCGTTTCCCCCACCCGTATCCGGCTTGGCAGACAGCTCCATAGGTTTGAGTCATCCTCCCATGTATAGCTGCCGAGCACAACTCCGGACTGAACACCGGCAGGATAATGGCTGGGGTAATAGGTAAAGCGCGAGGCGAGATCAGTTACCGCTTTTCCGCCATGCAGGCCCTCCTGTTCCCAGAATCGGTTTTTAAACTGTATGCCCACCTTGGTGGAAGGCACGTAATGAAGTTCCCTGATCGCCCTTCGTTTCAAATAAGATAGTGATTGCTCCGGCTCAATTTGAACAAAGTTGAGCACGGAAAAAGGGATGGTGATGATCGCCCGGTCGGCCTCGAATTCTTCCGCCTCCCTGCTGACCGGGTTTTCAGTAAATAGAGATACCTTTTTTGGACGCTGCACGATACGGGTGAGCCGTTTTCCAAAGAGCAGGCGATTCCCTAAATGCGGAACGAACGCGTTGGGCAGCTGATCGTTTCCGCCCGTAATTTCATAAAAGCGCAAATCCGGCTGAATAAAAATAAGCAAAATATCACGGAAGGTCTCCAGGAAAGAAAGCTCGGGAAACCCCTCAAGAGAAATCAGCACCTTAATTTTATCCACCGCACCCGCCGATAACGACCGGCCAAACGGATTGTTTTTCAAAAAAGCATCGACAGAGTAGTTTTCATAATGCTGAATCACGATTGGCCAGTTCTTTTCTGGATTTTGGTTCACGTAATCGATAAGCGGACCAATCGCATACTTCATCAGATCCTCTGCTGTTTTTCCCCGTTCGTGCGGTGCGACAGGAAAACCGAGCAGCTCCGGATTCCGGTCATATTCAGCAGACCTCGTTTTTCGGCCATTCGCATAAAACAAATCCTCAGGCAGACGGTTCACAAAGCGGTTATACGGGAGATTAAAGCGGTGAATATACTCAAAGACCAGTTTGTGGGTGTGCGGAATCCGCATCGCCCCCGCCTCAAAATGATGTCCATCTGTAAAAGGAGCCCGGACAGAATAGATTCTCCCTCCAACACGCTGTGAAGCCTCCAGGATTCTGACATCATGGCCGGCATCCATCAAGAGCGTTCCCGCTACGAGGCCGGCCATGCCCGCTCCTGCTATCGCAATTTTTTTCGGCGCCACTGCCGGCGGCAGCCCGTTGCGAATGGTGTTAAGCATCTCGCTTTCCGTTAAGAGCCTTCTTTCTGCCATGATTGACCCTCCAACCTGTTAAGCAGCCTTCTTTCATCATATGCACTTAACGGGAGGGGAATTAATTTTAATGACCAACCAATTGGCTCCAAAAGGTTTACGTTTAAATACGACAAAAATTTCCCGGGAAATGATTATTAATTTGTTGACTATTAGCCACATTGCTATTTTAGTATAAAAGGAGGAGTTAACTCCTTTATAGGAGAAATCAATACATCAACAAACTTTTTCATCCCTCATTTAAGCTGGGATCACTACTTCCCTCACTGCCTGTAACGCTGCAGTATATGCAAAAACGCATATGAAACAGGACCCTGCACTTTTGCACGAAAGATTCCTATTAGATTGGAGGAAGGATCAATGGTGATTGAAAGGCAGCTTTATATGTACTTGATCGACCAATCCCATCAGATGGCAGATGAGTGGCTGAAAGGGAGGGAGGCAGTGCAGAATTCCCGCTACTCGATATATGCTCCAAAAGAAGTTGAAGAAAAGCTGCGCATACAGCATATCCAATTCACCAACATGCTTGCCGGATTCATCCAATACGAACATGATCTCTTTAAATGGGCAAAGGAGCTGGCACTCGAGCGGGAGCGAGAGGGTGTTCCCCTGCTGCAGATTATACGAAACTTTAAACGCTGCCGTGAAGTTTACTGGCAGTTTATCGAAGAGTTTGCCCGCTTTCATGATCATGTGCAAGTCACTGATATCAGTACATGGAGCTATAAGCTGAACAGCGCCTTTGATATTATTATTGAAGTCTTTGTCGACCATTATCATGATGCAGACCTGGAAAAGGTGAACCAAAGGCAGCTGGTTGCGCAGTTGGGTGTTCCCATCATTCCGATCAACGAACAGATTGGCATTCTTCCGCTGATCGGTGATATTGACTCGGTGCGGATGAACGTCATTCAGGAGCAAACGTTAACGAAAGCTCTTTCCCTTAAATTAACCCACTTAATTATAGATTTGTCGGGTGTTTATCTATTGGATACCATGGTTGCAGAGGAATTGTTTACTGTGATCGGACAGCTTTCCCTCGTCGGTATCACAGCGATCATTACAGGTATCCGCCCCGAGATTGCGATGACAAGTATTCAGCTCGGGCTCGATTTTTCAAAAATCATGAAGTTTGGCAATTTACAAATGGCATTGGCACATCTTTTTGAAACGAAGAAAAAGGTAAGAATATAGAGTTCCGCAGTAACTCTCCCCTCATGAATGAAGCCTCTTTATCAATTTCTTAATTCAAACTGGCCGCATGTTTTCGCGTTTTACCCTTTATACCTTCCATCCTTTTTCATGGATATAATACCTTAATAGTTTTGTATAATTTTCACCATACCGATGATGAAGATCAGAAGCAAAGTCGTGCTCAATCTGCTGCATGATCAAATCATGGTAGAAGTTATTCTTCAGCATTTCAATGACAGCTGGATGGTCCGTTTCCACAGAAGACGGTTTCAGTGTGCCGCCAAAGCTTCCAATAAAGGCCGTTTTCGAATCGCACAACAATGAAAATTTCCGTTCATCTGTATGCCATTGATCCTCCAGCTGGCGGACGATCACATGTTCAAGCGCGATATCGGTTTCCCCGATAGAAATAAGAACCACCGTCACACCTCTCTTTTCCGCATCAAGCAGGCTTTCCGCCACCCAAGACAGATCTTCCGCCCAGATTTCAGCTACCATTACCTCTTCGGTGTTTGCGATCACCCGCTGAATTGCCAGGTCCAATCCTTTGTTACCCTGCCAGTTATAAAAAGCAGGTGCCGGACGCGGAGGGGTCTTTAACTCCTCAATCAACGCTTTTGAAGTCTGTTCAAACTGGGATTGAAACAGCCTCACCAGCTCCTCGATGGGTACGGCGTTATAGCGCACGGTCTCTCCTTCCATGCTTCTGCATGCCCCTTTTTCTGTCAGTGATCTTAGAGCGGCGTACACGTTTGCCCTAGACACAGCAACTCTCTTTGCCACCTCATAACCCGTAAGGTCAGGTTCTTCGTGCAAGGTGATGTAACACCTTGATTCCAGCTCCGTCATACCGAGCTTTTTTAACAGATTGATCATATCGTCCCTCCGTGGTTTCATTAAACTACTCCTAACAAGGAGTATTTTTATATACTCCTTTATTTTAATGCATTTTTACCCCAAGTTCCACCTTCTAAAAAGGCATTTTTTCGACAAATTAAAACGTTTTACAGGTGACAAAAACGGATAAAAAAAGAATACAAACTCTTTGTATGAGTTGTTTGATTTTTTTCGTAAAGGTGCTAAAATAAAAATTGGAAGGAAGATATGATGCTTCTTTCTCAAAAAAGGATGAAAACGTATGGAAGTAAAAGCACAGCAATCCAAGCTGGCGAATAATCTTGGTAAACTATTGAGGGATAATTTCGGCAAAGGGCCGGAAGCCATCCATGTAACGATCTACGAACCTTATGTAGTCGTTTATGTCAGCGGTTTTGTCTCACCCATGGAACAAATCTTGTTAAACCAGAACGAAGAATTACGGGTAATGACAACCAGAGAACTGTTAATGAAATCACTTGAACCTGAGATTACAGGACAAATAAAAGGTGTTACAGACATCGATATACAGCATTTATACTATGATTGGAATCTTGAGCATCAATCCGGTATTTTCGTAGGGGTTTGTCTTGACGATCTTCAAGCAGATTTAACGGATGGGGAACCCTACCAGGGAAAACAGGAAATTCATGACCGGATTATTAAAATGAGTAAGCTTGCGCAAAAGGAACCTGAACGAATTACTTCGTATAAGTTGAGTCCCCGAACACTCGTAGTTGTTCGGGAAGGAATTTTGGTGGCAATTGAACGACAGCTGATTTCAATGGGGTTTGACGATACACTTCGTGTCTGTAAACGCCCATTGGAAAAAGGCCTCATGCTTCAGAATGATGACTATGATGAGGTTTTAAATGCGGATATTCTTGATATTTTTGTTGATTGGGATTTTGTAAAAGATAACAGCATTATTACACTCATCTTAAAACCAAAAATTTAGTGCGGCAGTAATGAATTGGACACAATGTGCCAGTCATGAGCCGGAAAGTAAAAGGATTGGTCCTTTTCTTTTCGGCTCTTTTTTTCGCTGAAAAGATAAAAATACTCTACAAACGGGTACATTAGTAGAGAACGATTTTATCTAATTGCACCCCTTGTAAGTTCACAAAAAGGAGTTTTGTCGATATGGCTGACAAACACGAGATGTCGATGTTTATGAAAGAGCTCCGTCGATTGCTTTATGACTACAAGACATGTGATAAAGAATTTTTTAAAAAGAAAATCAGCGAAGACATTCTGCTGTTGGGTTCAATTGTTTATGAAAACCAAATCGGCTATGGAAATACAATGTACCAGAAGGCCATCTATGAACATGAACCCGCAAAAGAAATGGGACACTCTTGATTTCAGTCGAAAAAATACCGCTTGAGGTTCAAGTGGTATTTTTTCTGCAATAATTTAAAGTTTTCATCAAAGAAAGGAAGGGAAATCATATTATTGCACGAATACTATAAATAGAAAGTTACCGGAGATGTCAAGTAGAAATTTTATACAGTCAAGTCATATTAAGGATTAGGTGGAGACATCAATGGATCAAGTAAATGTGGAAAGAGAACTCAGCAGTTATATTGGCCGTATCCTCAGAGATCATTTTGGAAAAGGTCCAGGATCCGTATTTGTCACTGTGGCAGACCCTTTCATTACCATTTACTTTACCAATTTTCTTTCACCCACCGAACGGTCTCTGCTTCAATCCGGCCAGGCAGAACTGGTACAAAAAATACGGGACCGGCTAATGGATTCATTAAGCGGGGAAATCACCAAGTATTTGGAATCCCGCTCAGGCATGGACATTCTGGATTTTTATTATGATTGGAACCTCGAAACAAAAACCGGCATGTTTGTTGCCGTCAGCAAAGCGTTCAATCCTGCAGAGCCCAGTCAAACTTATACAAATCAAATGGCGTTTCACGAAGAAATCGGAAGGATCAGTCTTGAGGCTGAAAAAATACCCGGGCTAATCCAATCCTACCTGATCAACTCCCGGACGCTGGTCGTTGTGAGGGAAAATATCCTGGTGAACATCGAAAAGGAAATCATTGCCCATGGCGGCCAGGAAATGCTTCGAATCGCAAAAAGAAGTTTAGAAAAAAGGTTATTGAGCACAAACCAGGAGCAATTGGAGAAGCTCCTGAACACTAAAGTTCGGGATGCCTTCATTGACTGGAATTTTGGACGTGATTCAAGCAGTGTGTTATTTATTTTGGAACCAATTGCATAAAAGGCAGTAACAAGCTAGGCGTGGAACTAGATGTGAGCCAAAAAGAAAGGCAAACGCTGCCTTCTTTTTGGCTTTTTTTGTTAAAAAATGTTTTACATAAGGGGATGATCGCTTGTTTTATACCTACATCATTGAAACATCAGCTTTTGTACAAAAGGGTGCTTGTCATGCTTAAAACAGCTATCATTGTCGATATACATACTGAAAAGGACATCGTGACTGCGCGGCAGCAAGTCAAACAGCTTGCCCGCACCTTGAAATTCTCTGTCATTAACCAGGTCCGGATTGCGACTGCAGTTTCAGAACTGGCAAGAAATATATATTTGTATGCCGGAAAGGGCAGGCTAAGCTTTGAATCTCTGCTCGATCAAAGCAAAACAGGGATTAAACTCACCGCAATTGATCAGGGGCCCGGGATTCCTTCCATCCGCACAGTGCTTGAAGATGGCTATTCCACATCCGGCGGACTTGGTATGGGACTCCCTGGCGTTAAACGCCTGATGGACGAATTTACGATTGACTCCGGCCCCGGAATGGGTACAACGATTATTGCTGTAAAATGGGTATGATCTCTGGATACTTTCTAAGCTTCTCCTTTGTTCACGAAATGTTTTTCTTTTATTGACAAATGTTTGTCATTTGCTGTGTCTCAGTTGACTACAGGCTCCTTATACCCCATGATGTCAAGTGTGAGTATATATTACTAAAGGGAGCTCTTCTCTATGGATAAAGCCTTTAAAGCAATGGCCGTCTTTACCAGTGTGGTCATGTTTTTGTTAATGATCGCCGGCAGCCTTGTCACGGACACCGACTCCGGAATGGGTTGCGGCAGTGACTGGCCGTTATGTAATGGTAAATTTATTCCTGAATACACCGTCGCAACGATGATCGAATATTCACATCGTTTGATTACCGGATTTGCAGGAATTGTTGTTATTATCTTTTCAATCTGGGCATGGATCCGTTACCGCGGTAACCGCGAAGTAAAAGGCCTTGCCATTCTTGGTATCAGTTTTATTATTGTTGAATCGTTAATCGGAGCAGCTGCGGTTCTTTGGCCGCAATCAGCTGAAGTACTGGCTCTTCATTTTGGATTTTCACTGTTGGCCTTTACCGGTGTTGTTCTTTTGAGCGTGTTCGTTGTGCAAAAGGACCGCTCTCATTTGCTGGTGAAACAATCGGTATCCAAGCGCTTTAAGTGGTTCGCCTGGATTACCGTTGCCTACGCCTATCTCGATATCTATTCGGGAGCATATTTGCGCCATGTTAAAGCAAGTCTGGCCTGTACCGATTTTCCAGGCTGCTATCCCGGCAACTTCCTGCCATTTGCAGGACTTCCCGGCATTCATTATCTTCACCGGATAGCTGCTTTGGTCTTGCTCGCCCTGGTATTCGGACTATTTATCTACTCCATCCGGCATTTGAAAAACGGCCGGCCCGATATCTTTTACGCTTCCCTTCTCGCAGTGATTTTGACCCTCCTGCAAGGAGTCAGCGGCGTGGCTGTCGTATTGAGCCGATTGAATATTTTCGCCACCATGTCTCACTCGGCACTGATTACCATCCTTTTCGCGGTGCTGTTCTACATTGCCTTGCAGACAACCAAACGGCCGGAATGATATATATAAGAAAAACCAGGAGCCCCCGATTGGGGGCTCC
>NZ_JAUHTR010000003.1 GCF_030418125.1 Fictibacillus fluitans
TAGTAGATAAAAAAACAGGCTGTCGAGAGTTTCTCGACAGCCTGACAGTCCGGCATGACTATGCCGGACTGTTTTTTGTTGGCTTACAGAACCTTGCTCAAGAACGATTTCGTACGCTCGTGCTGTGGATTGCCGAAGAGCTCGGAAGGAACGTTTTCTTCGACAATATAGCCGCCGTCCATGAAAATAACCCGGTCACCGACTTCACGCGCAAAGCCCATTTCGTGGGTGACCACGACCATGGTCATTCCTTCTTTTGCCAGCTGTTTCATAACTTCAAGCACTTCACCAACCATCTCTGGATCAAGTGCGGATGTCGGCTCATCAAAAAGCATGATTTTCGGATCCATTGCCAGTGCCCTTGCGATAGCCACACGCTGCTTCTGGCCGCCTGAAAGCTGGCCGGGATAGCTTGTCGCTTTATCCTGTAACCCTACTTTGGCCAGGAGTTCAAGAGCCTTCTCCTTTGCTTTGGCAGGAGCCATTCCGCGTACCTTGACCGGCCCGAGGGTGACATTCTCCAATACCGATTTATGCGGAAACAGGTTGAACTGCTGGAATACCATACCGACATCCTGCCTGACCAGATTGATGTTTACTTTCGGATCAACAAGATTGTAGCCATTGACGATAACTTCCCCGCCGGTAATATCTTCGAGCTTATTTAAACAACGGAGGAACGTGCTTTTCCCTGATCCTGATGGCCCGATCACACAGACCACTTCCCGTTCCTTAATTTCTGAATTAATATCTTTTAGCACTTCCAGATCGCCAAACGATTTTTTTAGATTGCGCACTTTTATCATAGAGAATGCGTTCCCCCTTTTTCTCTCTTGTCAGATGTTAGTATGATTATACCTGTTAGAAGGCAAGAATGCGATGAATAAACAATATACAAAAACATTATAAAAATTTTCAGAAAAGTCGTTGACCTGATAGGTGATTTCACCTATACTCTATCTATGAAAACGGTTTCATGATTTCGATTTCATAGTTAAAATGAAGGAGAAACGCAATGGCAACGATCCAAGATGTAGCAAAGCTGGCCGGACTGTCGAGAACGACCGTCTCCAGAGTGATCAATCGTCATCCTTATGTGACGGATGAAAAGAAACGATTGGTTATGAACGCGATGGAAGAGTTAAATTACGTCCCCAATTCTTCTGCCCGGAGGCTGAGAAAACAGCAGACAGAAACCATTGCTGTATATGTTCCAAGGATTACAAATCCATTCTTCAGCCAAATGGTGGAAGTTATGGGGAACTATGCTTCAGAGAGAGGGTATCAGCTTATTCTCTGCCAAACAAGCTACAGCCGCAATCAGGAAATTAATTACCTGGAATTGCTGAAAACAAAGCAGGTAGACGGACTTATTCTTACATCAATCGAAAATGAATGGAGCAACATTGAGCCTTATATGAATTACGGCCCCATCATGTTATGCAACGAGTACAATGATCGGGCACAGGTTCCAACAGTTTACCTGGACCAAATTGAAGGGGGGTACATCGGAACCCGGCATCTTATTGAGCAGGGACATACCAGAATCGCCTATTGTTCTGGAGATAACCACGCGTCCCGGGTGGCATCTGACCGGTACAAGGGATACAAAAAAGCCTTGGAAGAGGCAGGTATTGTTCCAAGTGAGGAATGGATTCTCACAAATGCCTATAGTATTAACGATGGTAAGCGGGTCTTCAGCGACATCGCGAAAATGAATGAACGCCCAACCGCGGTTTTTACCGGCAGTGACGAAGTGGCGGCAGGAATTTGGAAAGAAGCTTTGAATCAGAAATGGAATATACCAAACGATCTCGCCATCATTGGCTTTGATGATCAGCCGGTAGCGGATTTGATTGGTTTAACGACCATCAGACAGCCGATTGAAAAGATGGCGCAGCAGGCAATGGGGCAGATGATTGATATCATTCAGCATAAACTGCCAAGCAAAAAAAAGGAAATTAAGCTGGATTTTGAACTCATTAAACGGCGGTCTACCTGATTTGTAAACGAACAGCAGCCCGCAAACCATATTAAAGGGGGATTATCTACATGAACATCAAAAAAATCTCAAAGGTCATGACAACATCGCTTGCTCTTTCTCTCGTTCTGTCTGCGTGCAGTGACAATAAGGCCAGTACAGACGAGAAGAAGGATTCTGCAGATAAAGGTAAAAAGGTTGAACTGATTTATGCCCGCGGTAAAGATGATACAAATGCCACTCAAAAAATGGTAGCTGCATTTGAGAAGAAGTATCCGAATATTGATGTGAAATTCCGTGAGATGCCGGCTGATACCGGGAAACAGCATAACGCTTATGTAACCGCTTTTAATGCAAAATCGGACGAGATTGACGTTTTTGATATGGATGTGGTTTGGCCGGCGGAGTTCGCTCAGGCAGGCTATGTTATGCCGCTCGACCGCTTTATACAGAAAGACGGAATTAAGCTTGATGAATACAACGAGGGAGCGTTAAGCGCTTCTAAATTCAAAGGAAAACAGTGGGCACTGCCAAAGTTCATTGATGCCGGGATGCTCTTCTACCGTACAGACCTCGTAAAAGAGGCGCCTAAAACCTGGGATGACCTTTTGAAACAGGCAAAAGAGGACAAAGGAAAAGGCGGTACCAAATTTGGTTACCTCATGCAGGCGAAGCAATATGAGGGGCTTGTCTGTAATGCGGTTGAGTTCATCGCTTCTTACGGCGGAGAGATCATTAATGATAAAGGTGAAGTGGTGGTAGATTCACCTCAAGCCGTAAAGGGGCTGAAGAAACTTGTCGAAGTGGCCACTTCTGATGTCGTGCCAAAGAACGTTACCACGTTTGCAGAGCCGGAGGGCCATACGGCATTCATAAACGGACAATCTGCATTTATCCGGAACTGGCCGTATCAGTTTGCGCTCGCAAATGACAAATCGCAATCCAAAATCGTCGGTAAAGTCGGCGTAGCTCCGCTTCCTGCCGGTGACAAGGGACCTGCTGCTGCACTCGGCGGCTGGCAGGCCGGAATCAATAAGAACACAGATGTACCAAAAGAGGCTTGGTTGTTCCTTAAGTTTATGGCCGGTGAAGAAGGACAGAAGATGGATGCAATTAACGGCGGCCACGCACCAACAATCAACAAGCTCTTTGATGATCCCGACGTGCAAAAAGCTAACCCATACTTTAAAGAGGAAGGCTTTGTAAATGCCCTTAAATCCGCGGTATCCCGCCCTGTAGCACCAAACTATACGGAAATCTCGGACATTATCCAAATCCAGGTGTCCAAAGCGATCGCAAAAGAAATCACACCGGAACAAGCGGCTAAAAACATGCAAAAAGAGATTTCTTCCAAAATGGAAAAGTAATGGTTAAGGGTTAAGCGCATAAGCCTTCATATATTATGGAGGCTTATGCCTAACAAATATTGGTATCGATTCCAGAATGGAATGGATGGACTGCTGCTACGCCAGTCCATCGATTGCATCCGTATCACAAGGGAGTGGCAAATGTGGAAGTGAAATATGATTCAAATCCAAGTCCGAAAAAGGAACCTGAACGGACGAAAACATCTTCACGCAAAAAAGGAAAAGCGTCAGAAAAAAGGCTGGCGTACCTGCTTGTGGCTCCATCTCTGATCTTAATTCTTCTAATCGCCATCTGGCCGGTCCTGCAATCCTTTTATTACAGCCTGTTTGACTTGCGGCTGAACAATCCAACCAAATCGGAAGTTACATTAACCTATCATCTGGATCTGGAAAAGTATCTGAACAGTTATCCATTTTTAATCAATGTCCTGGAAGACGAAGCGGGCAAAGCAAAAGGCTCTTCGGCTGAAACGTTAAATGGATTGATCGCTGAGCTAAAAGAGGTGGATGCCGGAATCCAGGAAGATTCTGCTGTTAAAAAGCAATATCAGCAGGTGGATGATAAGCTGACCAACATGGAACCGGTGAGTGAAGAGGTAAGCTCAGTAAAAGTCGATAAAAGTGATGCGCTGAAACTGGATAAAACGCTTCATAAGCTGACAGCGGAAGTTAAGGGATTAAAGGGCCTTAAAAATGAAGAAGATGCACTGGGGCTTTCTTCCTCCCTTAATGAAGCGGTCATCCAACCCAATTTTATTGGATTGGAACATTACAAAAACAATCTGACAGACAAGCGAATGTGGATGGCGATCTGGAATACAAGCGCCTTTACGATTGTTTCCGTATTCATCGAGCTTGTCATTGGTCTGGCGATCGCCGTACTGATTAACAAAGCCTTTTTCGGCCGGGGGCTGGTAAGGGCCACTATTTTGATTCCATGGGCCATTCCAACAGCAGTATCCGCAAAAATGTGGCAATTTCTGTACGACGGGCAAAACGGGGTGGTAGCTCACATTTTTGAGAAGATCGGACTTGTTGACAATGCCACCGATCTTTTGACCACCAACCTTGGTGCGATGTTCTCCATTATCTTTACCGACGTCTGGAAAACGACACCATATATGGCACTTCTGTTGCTTGCGGGGCTGCAGACCATTTCAGCTTCATTCTACGAAGCTGCCTCCATTGATGGAGCCAGCAAATGGAAGCAGTTTACGACGATTACTCTTCCATTATTAAAATCCAGCATACTGGTCGCTTTACTGTTCAGAACCCTGGATGCTTTCCGTGTGTTTGACCTTGTGTTCGTTCTCACAGGCGGAGGTCCTGCCAACTCCACAGAGACGATTTCCATCCTGGCCTACAAGCGGATGTTTGAACAGACCAATTTTGGGGACGGATCCGCTTTGTCGGTTATTGTTTTTGTATGTGTGGCCGTCATTTCCATGATCTTTATTAAATTTCTTGGCCGTGACCTGCTGACCGACAGATAAGAATCGTGTATAAAAGGAGTGAGAATTTGTGAATAAAAAAGCAGGGCCGTTGTTTTATGTTTTTCTTGCCATCTTTGTATTCCTTGTCATGTTTCCATTTTTATGGATGCTGATCAGTTCCATCAAACCTATAAATGAACTGTTCGGCGACAAGGCATTCACGCCATTTACCAGCCGTCCGACACTTGATAATTATATTTCCGTCTTTACCAATTATCCATTTTTGAAATATTTATGGAACAGTTTTGTAGTGTCAGGTATCACCACACTGTATACGGTTCTGATCGCATCATTTACTGCTTATGCGATCGCCCGGCTTAAATTCAGAGGGAAGACCGTGATTCTGGGATTGGTATTGTCGGTCTCAATGTTTCCGCAGATTGCGACCATTTCGCCCATCTATATCTTATTGAAGAATATCGGGTTGACCAACAGCTATCTCGGATTAATCATACCGTATACGACCATCACGCTTCCGCTTTCAATCTGGATTCTTGTTACGTTTTTCAGAAAGATTCCATTTGATCTGGAAGAGGCTGCTAAGATGGATGGTGCTACCTTGATGCAAACCTATTGGAAGGTTATCCTTCCGCTGGCTGTGCCCGGAATCTTCACTACGGCCATTCTGGTTTTCATTGCAGCCTGGAATGAATTTTTGTTTGCTTTGACGATCAACACTGAAGAAAAATTCAAAACTGTGCCGGTGGGCATCGCCATGTTTGAAGGGCAGTTCACGGTGCCCTGGGGCGATATCACCGCTGCAACCGTTATTGTTACGATACCGCTCGTCATCATGGTACTGCTTTTCCAGCGCAGAATCGTGTCAGGGCTTACCTCGGGTGCTGTAAAAGAATAAGAGTAAAGAGGCTGTCCTGAAAGTGAAATTGACATTCAGGCAGCCTCGTTTTGCGTAAAAAGCTTCCATGAAAAGTTGATTGTAGTGCAAGGTGCGAGACTCCCTCGGAAAGCGAGCGGCCTGGAACGAAAATCAACGGCTTTCAGACTTCATGGACTGCCCCTTTTTTGCTTTTTATCAAGTTTTGTTCAAACCGAATTTAAGGGTACACTATTAATAACTATAAACGAAACTGGGAGTGAGAAGATGAAATTAACCGTTATTGGCTATTGGGGCGGCTATCCGGGAAAAGGAGAAGCTACCTCGGGATATCTGCTGCAGCATGAAGGATTCAATCTGTTGATCGATTGCGGAAGCGGAGTTCTTTCCAATTTGCAATCCTATATCCAGCCGGAGCAATTGGATGCCGTTATCCTGTCTCATTATCATCATGATCATGTCGCCGACGTTGGTGTTCTGCAATACGCAAGACTCGTCCAATCCTTTCTCCAGTCAGGTGTTGAGCCGTTGCCGATTTACGGCCATCAGGAGGACGAGCAAGCCTTTGCCAACCTTACCTACCGTGAGGCAACGAAAGGAATTGCTTATAATCCAGAAGAAAGACTGGCTGTCGGCCCGTTTTCCATCAACTTTCAGAAAACAAAGCATCCAGCGGTTTGTTATGGAATGAGAATTACAGCGGGGGATCAAACCATCGTTTATACAGCGGATTCTGCCTATCTTCCTGAATTTATTCCTTTTAGTACCGGAACCGATCTGCTCATTTCGGAGTGCAACTTTTACAGTGATCAGGATGGCAGCGGCCCCGGGCATATGAATTCGCATGATGCAGGGAATCTGGCAGCAGCATCAGGTGTGCCGTTTCTTCTCCTGACCCACCTTCCCCATTATGGTGACCGGCAGCAGCTCGTTTCTCAGGCGGGAGAAAAATTTGAAGGGAAAATTGAAACCGCCTATGCAGGCTGGACATGGGAAAATTAAAACAGCATCCATAAATTGCTGCCTTTACGAAAGTCAGACAGCTTGCTATTCTTTTAAAAGAGTTGTATAACGAAAAAGGGGAATTTTTTTCTAACTGAGCAGTGAAGGAGAATAGATCTATGCTGTTTATTGATAATCGTAATATTACTGATCCAAGGGTGAATTTGGCGATTGAGGAATATGCGCTAAAGCATCTTGATATAAACCAAACCTACCTTTTATTTTATATTAATGAACCCTCTATTATCATAGGGAAAAACCAGAATACCGTAGAAGAAATTAACGCTGATTATGTGCGCGAGCATAACATACATGTGGTACGCCGGCTGTCCGGAGGGGGCGCAGTCTATCATGATACCGGCAACCTGAATTTCAGCTTTATTACCAAAGATGACGGTAATTCTTTTCATGATTTTAAAAAGTTTACCGATCCTGTCGTAAAAGCCTTGAACAAACTGGGTGTGAACGCGGAACTGACAGGAAGAAACGATATTCAGGTAGACGAAAAGAAAATTTCAGGAAATGCCATGTTCACGACAAAGGGACGGATGTTCAGCCATGGAACGCTGATGTTTGATTCGGAAATTGAAAACGTGGTATCTGCCCTTAATGTAAAAATGGAGAAAATCCAGTCCAAAGGCATTAAGTCCATCCGCAGCCGTGTAACCAATATCCGTGATCATCTCGATCAGGACATGACGATGGACGAATTCAAGCAAACCCTTCTTGCCTACTTGTTTGAAGAGTTTGAGGATGTGCCGCGCTATGAACTGACCGAGGTGGACTGGGAGAAAATCTATAAGATCTCCGAAGAACGCTACGATAACTGGGATTGGAACTACGGAAAATCACCGAAATCAAACGTCGAGCTCTCCAACCGGTTTACCGGTGGATCGGTAGAAGTGAAGCTGCAGATCGAAAGAGGTATCATGAGGGAATGCAGAATTTATGGAGACTTTTTTGGAGTCGGCGATGTGCACGATATCGAAGAGCGTCTGATCGACAAACGCTATGACCGCGAAGAAATTGAGAAAGCACTGAAAGACATAAATATGCGCCATTACTTCGGCAATGTTTCAAAAGAAGAATTTTTGGATTTACTCTATTAATATATTGATGGAACACAGTGGGCTTGCAGGCACAGCCGGACTGTGTTCTTTTTTGATTGATTTCAGGGTCAATAAGGCGTCACTGATAAGGTGATAGGAGTGTAAGGTGCGAGACTCTTTCGGGAAAAGCGGGACAGATGAGACCCCGCAGGAGCTTGCGACGAGGAAGTAGGTGCTCGCACCGGTAAGGCTCAGCGCCCGCCCGAGGAAAGCGAGCACCTGAAGCGGAAATCAACCACTTTCAAGTCTATAAGGGATATTTGACAGAATAATCGTAAAACGGTAAGCTTTAGAAAAGTATTACATATAAAACACAACCGAAAATAAAACGTCATATTATTTCGTTTATTAATGAAAGGGCTTACAATTCTGTTCAAGAGGTGAATAGCTGTGATCTTTAATGCGGAAATGGAATGCATGACTCAGGAAGAAAAGCAGAACCTTCAACTCTCAAGGCTGAAAGAAACGGCCGCAAAGGTGTATGAAAGGGTGCCGTTTTACAGAAAAGCTTTTGCGGAAAAGGGGATTTCTCCTAAAGATCTCCGTTCAATGGAGGATATAAAAAAGCTGCCATTTACAGTAAAAAAAGATCTCAGGGATAATTATCCATTCGGATTGTTCGCGGAGGAAACGAAGAGTCTTGTGCGCGTACATGCTTCTTCAGGAACCAGCGGCAAACCGACCGTCGTTGGATATACGGCCAGAGATATTGAAAACTGGAGTGAAATGGTTGCCAG
Source organism: Fictibacillus fluitans (assembly GCF_030418125.1). Taxonomy (GTDB): domain Bacteria; phylum Bacillota; class Bacilli; order Bacillales; family Fictibacillaceae; genus Fictibacillus_C; species Fictibacillus_C fluitans. Next base: position 8,525 of record NZ_JAUHTR010000003.1, read on the forward strand.
AAGTATTGCCATAGGCGGTGGAGAACCAGGGAAGTTTCTGCATAATGCCTACGGCTACGGATTATTTACCGGAGGACTGGGCCTTCATTATGGTTCGGAGCGACTCGGCATGGTTACAGTGCCTGTTTCAGGGGGAAATACGGAGCGCCAGATTCTGCTTATTGAAGATTTCAAGCCGGAGGTTATCTGCGGAACGCCATCTTATGTTCTGACCATCGCAGAAAAAATGGAGAAAATGGGGAAAGACCCGCGTTCTACCTCCTTAAAATACGGTATTTTCGGGGCGGAGCCATGGTCAGAAGAAATGAGGGCAGCTCTTGAGGAGAAGCTCGATATTAAGGCCAATGATATTTATGGACTGAGCGAAGTGATGGGTCCTGGTGTAGCGATGGAATGCCATGAGGCCCAGAATGGCCTGCATATTATGGATGACCATTTTTATGTCGAGGTTATTGATCCAAATACGCTTGAGCCTCTTCCAGAAGGAGAGCCGGGAGAACTGGTGTTTACCAGTTTAACAAAGGAAGCTTTTCCGGTAATCCGTTACCGCACAGGGGATATTGCTTCGCTTCATACAGAAAAGTGCGCGTGCGGACGAACTTCGGTCCGTATGTCGAGGGTAAAAGGACGCATTGATGACATGCTGATTATCCGCGGGGTGAATGTATTTCCTTCAGAAATTGAGAATTGCCTTCTTAAGGTGGATGAACTTGTCCCTCATTATCAGCTTCATGTTCATGCCGAAGGGTTTAGGGAAAAGGTGGAGCTTCATGTTGAAATGACAGAATCATGTTTCACCCTAATCGAACAAAATTTAAACCATGACCAAATGAATCATCTGAAGCATCAGATCAAACAAGCGGTCAAAAGCAGCTGCCTTGTCAATCTGGAAATCCATGTACTTCCGCCAGGCTCCATTCCTCGTTCAGAAGGAAAGGCAGTCCGTGTCGTCAGGCATAAACCGGCTCAGCTGGAAGTGTAGGTAGTTGTTATTTATATGACGTTATTTTATAATAACGGTAAATATACGTAATATAATTAGGAGGGGCTATTGTGCAGGCAGGTCTCAGGTTTGAGCAGTTGACCAATGAAGAGAAGCACCAGCATTTTATGGAAAGAATTAACCGCGGTGAAAAGATTGAAGCAGATGACTGGATGCCGGATGATTACCGAACGAGCCTGATCCGTCTGATATCCATGCATGGCATTTCGGAAATTATGGGAGCGCTTCCAGAGAAGGAGTGGGTTCCAAAAGCACCTTCTCTTCACCGCAAATTGGCTATCATGGCGAAGGTACAGGATGAAATGGGGCACGGACAGCTCTTGTTGCGTGTGGCAGAGGATCTCATGGCACCGCTGGGCAAGACAAGAGAAGACATCATGCAGGACCTTTTTTCAGGGAAGCTGAAGTTTCATAACGTGTTTCACATGGAAGCGCCAACCTGGGGAGATGCAGGGATGATTGCCTGGCTGGTGGACGGTGCGGCCATTATTTCACAGAGCATGATGCTTGATTCCTCTTATGGACCGTACGCGAGGGCGTTGAAGCGGATTTGTGCGGAAGAGGTTTTTCATGCGCAGCACGGAGAAAGCATCATTCTTGCTCTGGCGGAAGGAACTCCGGAACAGCGTGAGCTTCTGCAGGACTCACTTAACCGCTGGTGGACATCGCTGATCATGTTCTTTGGCCCGAAATCTGCCAAAGAAACAGGCAATTCCAATGCTGACAAAAACATTATGTACAAAATCCGCACCAAAACCAATGAAGAGCTGAGACAGGAATTCTTTACAAAATATATTCCAAGAATCTGGGCGCTCGGCCTCACCATTCCGGATGAAACCATTCACTTTGATGATGACACACAAATGTGGATTTACCAGGATGTTGACTGGAGCGAATTTAAACAAATTGTTTCTGGAAATGGTCCCCGTTCACAGGACCGCCTGGATTTAAGAAGAAGATCCTATGATAACAACGGATGGGTTCGTGAGGCGCTTGCCGCCCAAAAGGCAATCTGAGGAGAGTGTTAACGGATGAGCGAGCTAGAAAATCAATTTTATAACGTGTATGAAGTGTTCAGCAAAAAGACAGATAAATCTCCATTTCAGCATCAGTTCAGCCTGCTGGCCCCAAATGCCGATATGGCTCTTGTAATGGCGAAGGAAAATTTCTTTCGAAGAGAAACGGTGGCGGACATCTGGGTTGTCAAACGGGAAAATATTCGCGGCCTGACACAGGGTGAACGGGAAATGCTGAAGCGGATGGATAAGAACTACCGGGAAACAAAAGGATACGGCTATTTAAAGAAAAAATGGCGCGACTACAACCAGGAGCAATTTACGGAGAAGCACATCATGGGTGGAAGGGAAGAGAGCCGGTGAACAACAAGACAACGAACGATCCAGAAAAATCAGCGCTTATTGAACTGATTTACCAGCTTGGTGATGACGACTTCATTCTGGCCTACAGAGGTTCTGAGTGGCTGGGGCTGGCACCCCACATCGAAGAAGATGTTGCCTTCTCATCCATCAGCCAGGATATGATGGGTCATGCCACGATGTATTATCACCTTTTAGAGGCATTGGGGGAAGGAGAGGCCGATGAACTGGCTCATCTCAGAAATCCGGAAGCCTTCCGCAATGCCATCCTTCTTGAAAAAGTAAACGGCAGTGGCACCTATCTCGATAAGCCGGATTATGACTGGGCGTTTGCGGTTGTAAGAAACTACTTTTATGCTGTTCATAAACAGGTTCGCCTGGAATCTCTCAGATTATCATCCTATGGGCCGCTTGCAGATGCCGCAAGAAAGATCATAACCGAGCAATACTATCATTTAATGCACTGGGAGCTGTGGTTCAAACAGCTGGTAACGAGTACAGAAGAAGCCAAAAAGCGAATGTTTTCAGCAGTGGAAACAGTCTGGAAGGATTTTGGCGGGGTGCTTACACTCGGTCCCTCCTACAGCGAAATGGTGAAAGCCGGATTCATAGAGGATGAGAACCTAATGAAAAAACGCTGGCTGAACCGAATCGAAAAGATGTTTCAGGAGACCGGTGTGCCGCTGCAGGGCGAGCCGCTGATTGAAAGCGGAAACGGTAGAAAGAGAGAGCATACGCAGGATTTAGCCGATGCGCTTGCCACTCTTTCGGAAGTCTATGCGACCAACCCGGCGTCCGGCTGGTAAGAAAGGAGAGAGAACATGGAGGCGGTGTTGCAGTCTATGAATCTCAAAGAAAAAATCCTGCTGGCATTAAAGGAAGTCAAAGATCCGGAAATTTCATCAGTGAGCATCCTTGATCTCGGCATGGTAGAGGAAGTACAGGAAATAGAAGGATCCGTGATAATCAAGGCGCTTCCGACGTTTGCAGGATGCCCTGCACTTCATATCATCGAACGGGATATAAAGAAAGCAGTGAGTAAAGTAGAGGATGTTAAAGAAGTAAAAGTAGACTTCGTGTTCTCCCCGACCTGGACAACAGACCGGATTACAGAGGAAGGAAAAAGCCAATTAAAAGAATTTGGCATCGCTCCGCCTCCGGCCAATCACGTGATGGGGGAACCATGGAGCATTGACTGTCCATATTGCGGATCATCCTATGTCACCATGGAAAATATCTTCGGGCCTACTGCCTGCCGCAGCATTCTGTATTGCAAATCGTGCAAAAACCCGTTTGAAGCCATGAAGCCCGTCGCAGATATGAATTGAAAGAAAGATAGAATACCAAAAAAAACATATAAAGAGAGGAAGATTTGAATGGTCAAATTAATCGCCCTTTACAAAACTCCGGAAAATAAGGAAAGCTTTGATGAGCACTACTACGGTACACATACGGATGTTACAAAAAAAATTCCGGGTCTTAAAAAGATGGAAGTTACCCGAATTACAGGCTCACCAATGGGAGACAGCAAGTACTATTTGCTCTGCGAGATGTACTATGATGACCATGAATCCCTGCAGGCGGGCATGAAGTCTGCTGAAGGAAAAGCCTCCGGAAAGGATTTAATGTCATTTGCGGGAGATTTGGTTACGCTGATGATCGGTGAGGAAGTGAATGGCTGATTTTCAAAGCATTAAAACAAAAGTGGAAGACGGGATTGCCCTCATCGAGCTAAACCGGCCCAATGTGCTGAATGCCATCAGCAGAGGCATGGTCGCTGAAATCCGCTCCGCCTTTGAAACGTTTGACAAAGATGAGGCGGTCAAGGTGATTGTTCTCACTGGAAACGAGAAAGCGTTCGCTGCCGGGGCCGACATTGATGAGATGATGGAGGACGATGCGGTCACTCTTGAACTGCTTAATCAGTTTAAGGATTGGGATCAGCTGCACACCATTAAAAAGCCAGTGATCGGAGCAGTCAGCGGGTATTGCTTTGGAGGCGGGTTTGAGCTCGCTTTGTGCTGCGACCTCCTGTTTGCTTCAGAAAAAGCCCAGTTTGGCTTTCCTGAAATTAAGCTTGGTGTCATGCCAGGTGCAGGAGGCACAGTCAAGCTGACGAAGCTGATGGGGCAGAAGAAAGCACTTGAGTGGCTGTGGCTTGGTGAACCGATGACGGCGAAAGAAGCGGAAAAACACGGGATCATTAACCGGATAGTCGCTCCCGAGCTGGTGGTGGAAGTGACTCTGAAATTTGCCCGCACCATCGCCGGGAAAGCACCGCTGTCTCTTCGGCTGATAAAAGAATCCGTTCAGTTTGCCGCCGATCATTCCGTACATGACGGCATGCAGCTTGAGAGAAAGAACTTCTATTTGCTGTTTTCTTCTGAGGATCAAAAAGAAGGAATGAAAGCTTTTACTGAAAAACGGCACCCCCATTTTAAGGGAAAATAAGGAGGAGCGGTCCATGTTTGAAACGATAAATTATGAATCCAGAGCCGGGGTGGCCTGGATCACGCTGAACCGGCCGGAGAAGCTAAACGCCTTTACGGCAGTAATGCACAAGGAAATGCTTGCGGCTTTAAAGAATGCGGGAAAGGACAAGGATATCCGCGCCATCGTTATTACGGGAGCAGGCAGGGCTTTCTGTTCGGGACAGGATCTTGGCTCAAGCGACAATCCGGATTATGGTGAAGTACTTCGTAAAGGATATAATCCAATGATTCAGGAGTTGGTTTCGATCGAGAAGCCTGTAATTGCGGCAGTCAATGGTGTGGCTGCGGGAGCCGGGATGAGTCTCGCGCTCGCTTGCGATTTCAGGATTGCTTCTGAAAAAGCAAGCTTTATTGAGGCTTTCATCCACGTGGGTCTCGTTCCGGATTCGGGTAACCTTTATTTTCTTCCGCGGCTTGTCGGCCATGCGAAGGCCATGGAACTTGCAGTACTGGGTGAAAAAATTTCTGCAGCCCAGGCAAAGGAATTCGGGCTGGTGACGAAAGTTGCAGAAGAGGAAGCCTTTATTCAGGAAGTGGAGGCTTTTGCTGTCAAGCTTGCCAGCATGCCAACCAAAGCCATCGGTCTGATCAAGCGGTATATGAACAAAAGCTGGGAAAGTGATCTGAGCGAGGTTCTGGAATATGAAGCCCTTGCCCAAAAAACTGCTGGGAACACCGAGGATCATAAAGAAGGTGTTTCGGCATTTATGGAAAAACGAAAGCCTGCATTTACGGGAAGATAATAGACAATAAAAGCGGGCTGAAGGGCTCGCTTTTACGATATTCTTAGGAAGTGGAGGAGATGGCATTGATAGAATCCATCGTTGTTGTGGGATCAGGTGTAATGGGAAGGGGCATTGCGTACGCTGCCGCCGCAGGAGGTTTTCATGTGCAGCTGGTGGATGTGCAGGAAGAAGCGCTGCAAAATGCCCGTGGAGAAATTGAAACGATTTTTTCTAAAGGTGTGCAAAGAGGAAAGCTGACCGGTGAGCAGGCAGAGGAAGCAAGAAAGCGGCTTTTTTACTCAACCTCTCTTTCTGATGCTGTCAGCAGTGCTGATCTGGTCATTGAAGCTGTACCTGAGAATCTTGACATAAAAAAAGCGGTGTTTACTGAACTTGAGCATGCTGCGCCGCCGCATTGTTATCTGGCGACCAATACCTCGACGATGAGCCCGACTGAAATCGGATCGTTTACCTCTCGTCCTGATAAAGTAATTGCCATGCATTTCTTTAATCCTGTACATAAAATGCCTCTGGTTGAAATCGTCCGCGGCCACGAAACAAGTGACGAAACCGCACAGGCCGCCAAAGAAGCAGCTGAGCGGATGGGGAAAGAAACAGTAGTGGTAAATGAATTTCCAGGCTTTGTAACAAGCCGGATTTCAGCAATGGTCGGAAACGAAGCCTTTTTCATGCTTCAGGAAGGTGTCGGAACACCGGAAGAAATTGATAAAGCGATTAAGCTGGGCCTGAATTATCCGATGGGGCCATTCGAGCTGGGCGACCTGGTCGGGCTGGACACGCGCCTGAACAATTTAAATTACCTTCACCAAACGCTGGGAGAGAAATACCGCCCGTGTCCGCTGCTTGTTAAGTATGTAAAAGCAGGCCGTCTTGGCCGGAAGACAGGGCGCGGAGTTTATGATTATACATCAGAAGCAGAGAAGGGCGGCGTAACGAAATGAGAGAGGTCGTAATTGTAGATGCTGTGAGAACGCCCATTGGCAGGTATAAAGGCAGCCTCAAATCCGTCAGGCCGGATGATCTGGCCGGCATCGTCATCAAAGCGCTGCTTGAGCGGAATCCCGATGTGCCAGTGTCACAGATTGAGGAAGTGGTTCTTGGAAACGCCAATGGTGCCGGTGAGGACAACCGGAATGTGGCGCGGATGGCAGCACTTCTGGCCGGGCTCCCAGTCGAGGTTGGGGGAACGACGATCAACCGCTTGTGCGGGTCCGGGCTTGATGCGGTCATTTATGGAGCCAGGGCGATCATGGCAAATGAGGGGGACATTTTTATTGTTGGCGGAACGGAGAGCATGACGAGAGCTCCTCTCGTAATGGCAAAACCGGACGCAGAGTTCCCGCGCGGAGACATGAAAATGTTTGATACGACAATCGGATGGCGGTTCGTTAATCCCCTGATGAATGAACAGCATGGCACCGACTCTATGCCGCAGACAGCAGAGAATGTGGCGCAGCGGTATAACATCACCCGCGAGGCGCAGGACCAGTTTGCTGCAGAAAGCCAGCGCAGGGCTCACCAAGCAATTGAAGAAGACCTGTTCAAGAATGAGCTGATTCCGGTTAAAATTAAAGATAAAAAAGGCAATGAAATCATTTTTGATAAAGATGAGCATCCGCGGCCGGGCACGACGATTGAAAAGCTGTCCCAATTAAAGCCTCTGTTTCCCGGCGGCACCATTACAGCAGGAAATGCTTCAGGGGTGAACGACGGTGCAGCCGCGCTGCTCATAATGAGCGCTGAAAAAGCGAAGGAGCTTGGCCTCAAGCCGCTTGTGCGCTATAAAGCATCAGCGGTTGCGGGCCTCGAACCTGCAGTGATGGGGCTTGGTCCGATCGAAGCCAGCAGGAAAGCCGTGCAGCGGGCGGGCCTCACGATGGGCGATATGGAACTGGTGGAATTGAATGAAGCCTTCGCTTCTCAATCGCTCGAATGCATCAGCCAGCTTGAGCTCAATCCGGAAAAAGTGAATGTAAATGGCGGAGCGATTGCATTCGGTCATCCGCTCGGTGCAAGCGGGGCGAGGATTTTGACCACCCTCATCCACGAGATGAAAAGACGGAAAGCGGGATACGGACTGGCCACCATGTGCATTGGGGTCGGCCAGGGGATTGCTGCAGTTGTTGAAAACATCGAATAAAGGAGAGAACCACATGCCAGAAACCATTCTTTATGAAGTGAAAAATCATATTGCTTATGTCACATTGAACCGTCCGGAAGTTCTTAACTGTTTCAACTTTCCCACGCTGCAGCGCCTCGGCGAAGTGGTCGAAGATATTCATCACAATCAGGACGTGCGTGTTGTCATTTTTACCGGTGCCGGTGAAAAAGCTTTTAGCGCAGGCGCCGATTTGAAGGAGAGGCGCACGCTTTCTGAAGCGGAGGTAAAGCGGAATGTAAAGAAAATCCGCGATGTTTTTTCCAGCATTGAGGCGCTTCCGCAGCCAACTATCACAGCCATTAACGGCCATGCGTTCGGAGGCGGCTTTGAACTGGCGCTTGCCTGTGATATCAGGGTATCAGTGGAGGCGGCTTCCATGGGGCTTACCGAGCTGAGCTGGGCTATCATTCCGGGTGCAGGAGGCACACAGCGGCTGCCGCGCCTGATCGGCCAGGCAAAAGCGCTTGAGCTGATTTTGACCGCCAAAAAACTCAGCGCCGCCGAAGCCGAGCAATACGGCATTCTTAACCGGACAGCTTCCAGAGAGGAATTGATGGCAGTATGCGAGGAGTACGCAGCGGCTATATTAAAGAATGGCCCGGTTGCTGTACAGCAGGCAAAGTATGCGGTTAAACACGGGATGGATACGGACCTGCAGACAGGGCTGGCGATTGAAGCCAAAGCGTACGAATTGACCATTCCCACAAAAGACAGGATAGAAGCGCTTGAAGCCTTTGGCGAAAAAAGAGCACCAATGTTTAAAGGGGAATAGACCAGGGGGACGCAGATGTCTTGTTCCAGCCCTCTGGTTTTGGTAGGATTAGAGTCATTAAAAATGGACAGTAAAACGAATGAGGGAACATGATGCAAAACAGTTTAAATACAAGATCAATGATTTTTACGCTTTATGGGGATTATATCCGGCACTATGGAAATGAAATCTGGATCGGCAGCCTCATCCGGCTGCTTGAAGAATTTGGCCATAATGAGCAGGCGGTAAGAGCCGCCATTTCCCGGATGAACAAACAAGGCTGGATTGTTTCGCGAAAGCAGGGAAACAAAAGCTATTATTATTTAACCCCGAGAGGCGCCAGACGAATGGATGAGGCGGCCAAGCGGATTTTCAAGCTGCAGCCGGAAAAATGGGACGGTTCCTGGTATATGTTCACCTATACGATTCCCGAGGAGAAGCGCAGCATCAGGGATGAGCTGAGAAAAGAGCTCGTTTGGAGCGGCTTTGGTCTGTTGGCCAACAGTTTTTGGATCTCTCCGAATAATCAGGGGCAACAAATTAAACAGATGATGGAGAAGTATGAAATACAGGATTATGTCCATTATTTCACGGCAACATATGAGGGGCCGCACAAAAACGCAGAGCTTGTTAATGAATGCTGGGATCTTGCGGAAACGAACAAAAAGTACGATGTATTCATTAAAACGTATTCCCAGAAATATGTGATCGATAAAAATAAAATCGAAAAAGGCGAAATGAGCGATGGAGAATGCTTTGTTGAGAGAACGAAGCTTGTCCATGAATACCGGAAGTTCCTTTTTGTGGATCCCGGCCTTCCACAGGAACTGCTGCCTTCGGACTGGCTCGGTGATTACGCGGCTTCTCTATTTGGTGATTATTACAGAACACTCGCCGGCCCTTCAAGCTCCTTTTTTGAAAAGATTTATAGGGAAGGAAACGAGCTGAAGAAGGATAAATCCTATAACGCGCTCAACCATCCGCTCATTCAGGAGCTATAAGCCTTTGATTCAAACAAAAAAGCACTTCCGCCCTCTAAGGGAAAGTGCTTTTTTAAAACGGCTATGTTAATTCCTGTTTACATTGCTGACCTTTTTGCCGGTACGTTTCAATGGTTAGCGAGATAATTTCTAAATCCTTGTCAGTGAGTTCTCTGACCACCTTGCCGGGGGAGCCCATCACCATTGTCCGTGGAGGAATCTTTTTGCCGGAGGGGACGAGTGTATTTGCTCCAATAAACGCCTGCTCACCAATCTCGGCGCCATCGAGTATCGTCGCTCCCATTCCGATCAGGGCACCTTTGCGGACGGTGCATCCATGCAGGATCACATTGTGCCCGATGGAGACCTCGTCTTCTAATACAAGAGGAAATTGTTCATAAAGGTGCAGTGTGCAATTATCCTGGACGTTGCAGCGGTCACCTATCGTAATAGGCCCTTCATCTCCGCGCAGAACGCTGTTGAACCAAACACTGGATTCCTTGCCGATGGTCACATCGCCAATGATATGTACGCCGGGTGCAATAAAAGCGCTTTCATGTATTTGTGGTGTTTTTCCGTTAAACGGATAATTCATATGCAACATCCTTCCTTTGGTTTTACCTAAGTATAACAGATTCATAGAAAGGAGAGAGAAGATGAACAGAGTCTGCAAGTTATTGGGAATCAGCTATCCGGTGATTCAGGGAGGTATGGGGAATGCCAGCAACGCCCCTTTGACAGCTGCTATTTCCAATGCAGGAGCACTTGGCACCATTGGAGTGGGCACCCGTTCTCCTTCAGAAGTAGAAACGCTAATTCAAGAGACAGCCTCGAAAACAGACAAACCCTTTGCTGTAAACGTTCCTCTGACTGTAGCATCTAACATAAAAGAAATTTTTCAGCTTATCGTTAAATACAAAGTACCGGTGGTTTCCCTGTCAGCGGGCAATCCGTCACCCTACATTTCCAGGCTGCAGTCCCATGGAATAAAAGTCATGTGTGTGGTGGGATCAGTCTATCACGCAAAAAAAGCAGAGGATGCCGGGGCGGATGTGATCGTGGCAGAGGGGTATGAAGCAGCCGGCTTGAACTCTCCGTTCGAGACGACGACCATGACCCTTATTCCTCAAGTGGCAGATGCCATCACTGTACCGCTGGTGGCTGCCGGAGGAATAGGAGATGGACGGGGCATGGCAGCAGCGATGGTTCTCGGAGCGGAAGCTATCCAGCTCGGAACGCGTTTTATTTCAGTAAAGGAAGCACCATTCCACTTACTCTATAAAGAAGCCCTTATAAAAGCGGGAGACAGGGATACCATGGTTATCGGCCGTTCGGTTGGCCGGATAAGGAGAGTAATGCGCGCCGCTTACTCGGAGCATCTATACTCCCTTGAAAATAAGGGGATGACCCTTGAAAAATTTAATGAGATGACAGCTGAAGACCGCCATTTGGCGGGCGCCATGGAGGGTGATTTTGAAGAAGGGTATATCAACAGCGGCCAGGTTGCCGGGCTGATTAATGACATGCCTTCAGCAAGCGAATTAATTCAGTCGATCACGAAAGAGGCGCTGGCGGCTTTACAAGCCCAGAAAGAGAAAGCCAGCCAGTGGCAAAACGTGAAATAGCCTTTTAAAGGAATAGAATTTATAATATAATAAATTTTGTAAATAGTTCGACAAATTACGGAGACATGGCCGGTCAACAAGGGGAATTCAGCATGATAGGGAGATGTCTGATGAAGCAAAAAGGGGGAAAAAGAGAATGAAGACGTGGAAAAGTTTGCTTGGCGTTTCTCTTGCTGGAGTGCTGATGCTTGGCGGCTGCGGCACAAAGGAAGGAAAAGAAGTAAACGGTGAAGCCAAGGATAAGGAGATCAAAATCGGAGTTACCCAAATCGTGGAGCATCCGTCACTTGATGCTGCTTACAAGGGCTTTAAAAAGGCGATCTCAGCCAACGGAGTGAAGAACGTGAAGTATGATGTTCAGCTTGCTCAGGGCGATCCGAACAATTCACAAACCATCGCGAAAAACCTGGTTGGGGATAAGGTGGATTTGATTTTTGCGAATTCCACGCCAAGTGCACAGCACGCTCTTAATGCTACAAAAGATATTCCTATCGTGTTTACATCTGTCACCGACCCGGTGGGAGCAAAGCTCGTGAAAAGCTTTGACGAGCCGGGAGACAATATTACGGGAACGACGGATACGCATCCGGACGCAATCCCGAAAACCATTGAATTTATTGATAAAGAGACCGACGCCAAAACCGTTGGACTGATCTATAACAAAGGAGAACAAAATTCCGTCGCACAGGTGGACCTCGTTAAAAAAGCCATGAAAAAATCAGATCTCAAGCCGGTTGAGGTCAGCGTCTCCACTTCGGCCGATGTAAAACAGGCAGCGGAATCCCTTGTAGGGCGTGCGGATGTTTTTTACATCATCACCGATAACACGGTCGTTTCTGCGCTCGAATCCGTCATCAGTGTAGCGGAGGATAAAGATATTCCAATGTTTGCCGGTGAGCTGGATTCAGTAAAGCGCGGAGCTTTTGCCGCTTATGGGTTCGATTATTATGACATTGGTTATGAAGCAGGAGAAATGGCCGCGAAAATTCTGAAGGGCGATAAAAAGCCAAGCGAGCTGAAAGTGCAGTACCCTCAAAAACTTAAACTTGTTATCAATAAAAAAGCAGCAGAAGCGATGGGTGTCAAATTGAAGCCGGAATGGAAATCGAAGGCTGAATATACAGAGTAAATTATCCTATAATTCCCTAGTAATTACAGGGTAATTACCTAGTAATTACAGGGTAATTACCTAGTAATGCATATGTGTTGGATTTGGCACAGAATGTCATGGGTCAAATCCGGCACGTTTTTTATGAGGTTTCCGTAATCTTTGCTTATTAAATCGCATTTTACAGGAGGGATAACATAATGTTTGCACTCTTCAGCTCTTTGGAATCGGGGGTCATCTATGCCATCATGGCTCTCGGAGTATATCTGTCCTTTCGGATTCTGGATTTTCCGGATCTGACCGTAGATGGCAGTTTTGTTACAGGAGCGGCCATTTCAGCCACGCTGATTGTAAATGGGCACAATCCGTTTTTGGCGACCATAGCTGGCATGCTGGCGGGTTTTATAGCGGGCTGTCTCACGGGAATTCTTCATACAAAAGGAAAGATCAATCCGCTTTTGTCAGGTATCCTGATGATGATCGCCCTTTATTCTATTAATCTCCGGATTATGGATCAGCGGTCGAATGTTCCGCTGCTTGGTGAAGATACTTCGTTTACCCTCATCACGGGCTTTTGGCAGAAGCTCGGTATTGACGGTGCGGTCAATAACGTGTTTACAGCCATCGGACTGGGAGAGAGCCTCCCGAAAACATGGGGGATTTTCATTATTATGGCGATAGTTACACTGCTGATCAAGTTTGCCGCCGACTGGTTCCTGAGAACAGAGGTGGGTCTGGCTATCCGGGCTACAGGCGACAATAAACGCATGATCCGCAGTTTTTCGGCAAACACGGACAGCCTGACGGTTTTAGGATTGGGGCTTTCCAACGCATTGGTAGCGTTTGCGGGTGCACTCATTGCCCAATACGGAGGATTTGCCGATGTTGGCATGGGGATTGGGATGATTATTATAGGGCTCGCTTCCGTTATTATTGGTGAAGCGCTGTTTGGCACAAAATCGATTGGTCGTGCAACACTTGCCGTTATTCTCGGAGCAGTGGTCTACCGGATCATCATCGCGTTCGCCCTGCAGATTGAATTCTTTGAAACGGGCGACCTGAAGCTGATCACAGCCCTCATTGTGGTATGTTCACTTGTCCTCCCCAAATTACTGGATGCGCGGAAAGAGCAGGCAAGAAAAGCAAAGAGAAGACAGCTTCACCGTCAGGCTCTCGAAAGGAAGGGTGAAGAAATTGCTGCAACTAAAATCGGTTCATAAAATATTTAACGAAGGTACGCCGGATGAAAAGATTGGACTGTCCAATATCCAGCTGGTGCTGGAACCCGGTGATTTTGTTACCATTATCGGCAGCAATGGAGCGGGGAAATCCACCCTCATGAACGTGATTTCGGGTGTTCTTTATCCTGATATGGGTGAACTGCTCATCAAAGGTAAAAACGTTCTCAATCTACCCGAGCATAAACGGTCAAGATTTATTGGCCGTGTCTTTCAGGACCCGATGGCAGGTACTGCTCCGACAATGACCATCGAGGAAAACCTCGCCATGGCTTATGCAAGAAACAAGCGAAGGTCACTGAGGCGGGGCCTTACAAAAAAATCAAGGGAGTTCTTCCAGGAAGCAGTAAAGACTTTACATTTGGGGCTGGAAAACCGCTTTACAGCCAAAGTGGGACTGTTATCCGGCGGAGAGCGCCAGGCGCTTTCCTTGCTGATGGCCACATTCACCGAGCCGGATATTCTGCTGCTGGATGAGCACACGGCAGCATTGGATCCTTCACGCGCTGCACTTATCACAAATTTAACAAGAGAAATTGTTTCAAAGCACGGTTTGACGACATTAATGGTTACCCACAATATGCAGCAGGCCATCGATTTGGGAAACCGCCTGATCATGATGGATAAAGGGCAGATTATTCTGGATGTGGATGAGAAAAGCAAAAAGCAGCTTACCGTGGAACGGCTGCTTGAGGAGTTTAAAAGAATACGCGGAGAAAAAATGGCAAGCGACCGGGCATTGCTTTCATAAAAGCCCTGTAACACTTTACCAGCAGTAAGAACGCTGGGACGCCTTGATTTTTCTTCCCAAAACAGGTAGACTTTGAGCTTAAATATACGGTAATAATCAAACTCAAGTGGGAGGAAATTTTTTTTGAAGCAGCATGAGCAATGGACGTCAAAATTGGCCTTTATCCTGGCTGCAGCAGGTTCTGCGATCGGGCTCGGGGCGATATGGAAATTTCCCTACGTTGTAGGAACAAGCGGTGGAGGAGCATTCTTTTTACTATTCTTGCTCTTTACCTTTATTATTGGTTTTCCTCTCCTGATGGCCGAGTTCGTCATCGGCAGGGGAGCACAGAAAGAAGCCATTACAGCGTACCGCATTCTTGCGCCCGGCTCCGGATGGCCATGGCTCGGAAGAATGGGAGTGGCAACAGCCTTTATTCTTTTATCTTTTTACAGTGTGATCGGCGGATGGGTGATTCTTTATTTATATAAAAGTGTGACCGGCCAGGTATTCGGCCAGGATTACAGCGCTTTGTTCGGAAGCTCCATATCCAATTCCGGTGCTGTGGTGTTTGGACAGTTCCTGTTTATGGCCATCACGATATTTGTAGTATCCCGTGGAGTGAAAAGCGGGATTGAAGCGGCAAATAACATTATGATGCCAGCCCTTTTTATCATGTTTATTGTTCTGATCCTCCGCTCTCTTACTTTGGACGGAGCAATGAAAGGCGTTGAATTTTTTCTGAAGCCGGATTTTTCATCCATTACGGGGGAATCTGTCCTGTTTGCTCTTGGACAATCCTTCTTTTCTCTCAGTGTGGGGATTTCGGTTATGGCAACCTACAGCTCGTATCTGTCAAAACAGGAGAGTCTGCCGAAATCGGCAACGACCATTGTCAGCCTGAATGTTGTGATCTCACTGCTTGCAGGGCTGGCGATTTTCCCCGGTGTTTTTTCGCTTGGCTTAAAACCAACGGAAGGGCCAGGACTGCTCTTTGTTGTACTGCCTGCCGTTTTTGAAAAAATCGTATTCGGACAGATTTTCTTCGTTATTTTTCTGGCTCTGTTTTTATTCGCAACACTTACGTCAGCTTTCTCCATGCTCGAAGTTATCGTAGCTTCCATCATTAAGGACGATGTTTCCAAGCGTTCAATGTGGTCATGGATTATGGGAATCCTTATTTTTCTTGCAGGAGTTCCGTCGGCGCTTTCCATGGGCGTATGGGGAGACTTTACACTGTTCGGCAAGAACATATTCGATTCGCTTGATTATCTTGTCAGCAATGTTCTCCTTCCGCTGGGCGCACTGTTTATTGCGTTGTTCGTAGGTTTCCGCTATCCGAAAAACAAGCTGTATGATGAGTTTACGAGCGGTGCAACAGTCGGAAGAAAAAGCTTTGCGGTCTGGCTGTTGCTGATTCGTTATGTTACGCCAATCGTTATTCTTATTGTTTTCTTAAACCAGGTTGGGCTGTTTTAATACATTCGCAATTATGTTTACAGGAAATGCCGGGCAGACAATGGGCCCGGTTTTTTTGTGTGTTCCATCTTCCCAGGAGCTGAAATCTCAGGGTATACATTGACTGTTTATTTAACAAAATGATATTATAACGTTAAGAAAACGTCATACAATTATCGAGTTGAATAGTGTGAATCGTAGAGGGCATGGACCGGAGCAGGACATTGTCCTCATTCTTTGCGGTTTAACAATTTCATAATGAGGTGAAAAGATGAAACCAGGGATGAAGATAGGGGACACGGCAACGATAACTGCCAGGGTTACGCCCGAAATGTTCGCACAGTTTGAGGGAAAGCTGGTTCATCCGGCCTATTCTACCGTTTCGATGGTTTATCATATGGAATGGGCAGCAAGGCAAATTATTCTTCCCTTTCTTGAAGAAGATGAGGAAGGAATTGGAGGCGGGATTAAAGCGGCTCATCTGGCACCAACGCCTGAAGGCATGGCCCTTTTCATTACAGCAACGCTTACGGAATTGAAGGGAAAGGCTGTGATTTGCGAGGTGGTGGTCCGCAATGAAAAAGCGGTTGTGGGGCAGGGGGAAGTTACGCAATATATATTGCCGAAAGCACACATCTCGAAAAAACTCCAGGAAATGAAAGTTTTATAGAATGAAATGTAAGCGCTTACTTTAAAGCGACAAAGAGTCAAAGGATCATGAGGGGGGAGAAAGCATGTTTGAAAAAATATCGCAGCATGAACAAGTAGTATTTTGCAACGATCCGGCCAGCGGGTTAAAAGCAATCATCGCCATACATAACACCACGCTTGGACCAGCGCTCGGGGGATGCAGAATGAGGCCGTATAAATCTACAGACGAAGCACTTGAGGACGTTCTCCGGCTTTCCCGCGGCATGACCTATAAATGTGCAGGCGCAGACGTTGATTTCGGCGGGGGGAAGTCAGTAATCATCGGCGATCCTACAACCGATAAATCTCCCGCATTGTTCCGGGCTTTTGGCCAGTTCGTAGATTCATTGAACGGAAGATTTTATACAGGTACAGATATGGGGACAACACCGTCTGATTTTGTGCATGCACTAAAGGAAACAGCATGTATTGTCGGAGTGCCGGATGAATACGGGGGAAGCGGCGATTCCTCTGTTCCGACAGCCCAGGGAGTCATTTATGGGTTAAGAGCCACATTAAAGACCCTTCTAGAAACCGAGGATCTGTCCGCAATGTCATACAGTATCCAGGGGCTTGGAAAGGTTGGCTTTAAAGTGGCTGAGCAGCTGATAGCGGCAGGGGCACGTGTTTATGTTACCGACATTAACCCCCAGGCCCAAAAAAGCCTTGTAGAGCGGGCTGAACTTCTGCCAGGCAGTGTAGAAGTAGTTGAGGGGAACGAAATCTACGGTGTGGATGCCGACATTTTTGTTCCCTGTGCACTCGGAGGTGTCGTCAATGACGAGACGATTGACAGGCTGAAGGTTAAAGCAGTAGTAGGAAGTGCCAATAACCAGCTGCTGGAAGATAAACACGGAATCTATCTTCAGCAAAAAGGGATTCTTTATGGCCCAGATTATATCGTGAACGCAGGAGGACTCATCCAGGTGGCCGACGAG
Organism: Fictibacillus fluitans; assembly: GCF_030418125.1. Taxonomy (GTDB): domain Bacteria; phylum Bacillota; class Bacilli; order Bacillales; family Fictibacillaceae; genus Fictibacillus_C; species Fictibacillus_C fluitans. Next base: position 25,821 of record NZ_JAUHTR010000003.1, read on the forward strand.
CTTTACGGTCCGAATAAAGCCCGCGTGCTGAACCAGACAAAGGCCATCTATGATTCTCTTCTTGAAATCTATAAACAAAGCAGGGAGCAGGATCTTTCAACTATGGAAGCGGCCAACCGCTTTTGTGAAGACCGGATCAATCAACGAAGGAAGCGAAACAGTTTCTTTTCGCATCAACAGCGGCCAAAGTGGGCCGTCAGGCATTAAAAGATCCTAAACTTAAGGAGGAGTTAATGTGGAGAAGCAATTTCCCAAAAAGCAAATTCTGAATGAAGATGGCGTAGTGGTGGATCATGCCTTTAAAAACAGGCTGGACGAGAGCCTGGTAAAAACACTTTATACGAAAATGTTCAGGGCCCGGATGTTCGACCGAAAAGGAGTCAACCTTCAGCGGCAGGGGCGCATCGGCACCTATGTCCCTTTTGAAGGCCAGGAAGCGGCACAGATCGGCAGTTCAATGGCGATGGAAGAAGGAGACTGGATGTTTCCGACGTATCGTGACCATGGAGCGACCTTAACGTTTGGCCATTCGTTAAAAAATGTGCTTTTGTACTGGAAGGGACGTCAGGAAGGCTGTATCCCTCCCGACGGGAAAAAGATTTTTCCTCCTGCTGTGCCCATCGCTTCCCAGCTGCTTCATGCGACAGGAGCGGCTTGGGCCGAAAAAATGAAAGGAACGGACCGGGCCTCCATCGTTTATTTTGGAGATGGCGCCACTTCTGAAGGTGATTTTCACGAAGGGCTGAATTTCGCCAGTGTGTTCAACATTCCAGTGGTCTTTTTTAACCAGAATAACGGATTTGCCATCTCGGTTCCGATTGAAAAGCAAATGAAGTCCAAAACGATCGCCCAAAAAGCGGCCGGATATGATATCGAAGGCATCAGGCTCGACGGAAACGATGTGTTTGCAGTGTACTTCCATACGAAAGCAGCAGTAGAGAAGGCTCGTGCGGGAGGCGGACCGACGCTGATCGAAGCCGTTACATGGAGATATGGAGCTCATACAACAGCAGATGATCCGTCCAAATACAGAGACCAGAATGAAAGTATAATCCGCCGTGAAACCACGGATCCACTGGCTCGTCTTGAAAAGTATATGCAGCAGGAAAACATCTGGGATTCATCATGGCAAAAACAGCTGGAACAAGACATCACTCTTGAAATTGAAGCAGCGGTACATGAAATGGAGAACGAACAGCCGCCGCATGTGGGAGATATGTTTGACCACGTGTTTGCCGAAAATCCATGGCCGATTGAAGACCAAAAAGAAGCATATGCGCTTGTGAGGGGGGAATAGCATGGCTACAGCAGCAGTTGGCACAAAGAAACTGACGCTTGTTCAGGCAGTTACCGACGGACTGAGAACCATGATGAGAGAGAGTGAAAATGTGATTGTTCTCGGTGAAGATGTCGGACGGAATGGAGGAGTATTCCGTGCAACCGACGGATTAATGGAGGAATTTGGCGAAAAGAGAATTATCGATACGCCGCTTGCAGAGTCGGGCATTATCGGCACCTCCATCGGCCTTGCCATGAACGGATTCCGGCCGGTTGCCGAAATGCAGTTTCTTGGATTCATCTATCCGGCATTTAACCAGATCATGACACATGCCTCGAGAATACGTTCGAGAACCCTTGGGTCATTTACCGTTCCCATGGTTATTCGTGCTCCGTTTGGTGCGGGTGTCCGTGCGCCTGAAATCCATTCGGATTCGGTTGAAGCTCTGTTTACGCAAATGCCCGGCATCAAGGTTGTGGTGCCGTCCAATCCTTATGACGCGAAGGGACTTCTCATTGCGAGCATCGAAGACCCCGACCCCGTTCTGTTTCTGGAGCCGATGAGATGCTACAGAAGTTCAAAGATGGACGTCCCCGAAAGTAAATATACCGTTGAAATCGGAAAGGGCCGTGTAATGAAGGAAGGGAATCAGGTAACCATTTTGACGTATGGTGCCATGGTGGACGCTTCTTTACAAGCGGCAAATGAAGCAGAAAGCAATGGGGTCAGTGTGGAGGTCATTGATTTACGGACCCTGTATCCGCTGGATAAAGAGTTGATTGCGGCGAGTGTGCAGAAGACGGGGAGAACGGTCATCGTACATGAAGCACCATCCACCGGCGGTCTCGGAGACACCCTCATTTCACTTATCAATGACACGTCATTCTTATACATGAAGGCACCCATTGAGAAAGTTACCGGATTTGACACACCTGTACCGATGTTTGCGCTGGAAGATCATTACCTTCCCAATGCAGCAAGAATTTCAACTGCGATTCATAAAGTGATCAACTTTTAGGAGGGCTTGTTTATGGTGGAAGTTAAGCTGCACGATATTGGAGAAGGCATGCACGAAGGCGAAATCCTGCACTTCTTTGTCAAAACAGGGGATGTGGTTGCCATTGACCAGCCTCTTGTGGAAGTCCAGACTGACAAGGTAACCGCAGAGCTTCCTTCCCCTGTTGCAGGAAAAGTAACGAAAATTCTTGTGAAAGAAGGAGAAACCGTTACGGTAGGAACCGTTCTGCTCTGTCTTGAAAGTGAAGGAGCTGCTGCAGCTGTTTCTAAAACACCTGAATTGCAGAAACCTCTAATTGAAACAGGAATGAAAAGCAGCCCGTCCAATCCACGGGCGTCTATAGCGATGCTCACCAAGCGGGTGCTCGCAGCTCCGTATACCCGGAAAGTGGCAAGGGAGCACGGCGTGGACATTGAGCAGATTACTGGAACTGGACCTGCCGGGCGCATCACTGAGGAAGATGTTCTCCGTTTTGTCCATGGAAACGAAGTCTCCATGAAGGAAGAACAGCCTGTTGCCCCAAGGCTGGCTGACCCGGTCGCTCAAAATCCAGTCGGCCCTGTTGCAAAAGAAGTGACTGCAGGTGACATGGAAGAAATCCCTTTCAGGGGACGAAGAAAGCAAATCGCGAAAAAGATGACACAATCCTTGTTTACCATACCGCACGTGACCCATTTTGAAGAAGTGGATATGACGAACGTATTGGAGCTGAAAAAACAGCTTAAATTGCTGGATCCAGAAAGCAGCAAGGGCTTTTCGGTTTCCGTTGCTTCCTTTTTTATTAAAGCAATCCAGCTGGCTCTTGTTGATTTTCCTATCTTCAACAGCAAATTGGATGAGGAAAAGGAAGTCATCCGGCTTGAAAAGCAGGTGAACATCGGAATTGCGACGGATTCAGACGACGGACTGATTGTTCCTGTCATTAAAAATGTCGAACGCCGCTCCATTAAAGACATTAACCGTGACATGAAAGAGAAAATCACAAAGGCGAAGGAAAGTGCGCTTACGAGGGAAGACCTTACAGGCGGGACATTTACCATTTCCAACGTAGGTCCGCTCGGCAGCATGGGGGCAACGCCAATTATTAACGCTCCTGAAGTAGCATTAATGGCTTTTCATAAAACAAAGAAAATGCCGGTGGTTATCCAGGATGAAATTCAAATCCGTTCGGTAATGAACGTGTCCATGTCCTTTGATCATCGTGTGGCAGACGGCGCAACAGCAGTGCAATTTACAAACCGGTTCAAGGAACTTATTGAAAATCCTTCGGTAATGGTATTGGAGCTGATCTAAGATGGTTGTAGGTGAATTTGTTCAAAAAAGGCAGCTGATCATCGTGGGCGGCGGGCCCGGTGGCTACAATGCCGCCATTCGTGCCGCACAGCTCGGGCAGGAAGTGACCTTGATTGAAAAAGAAGAGCTTGGCGGCGTTTGCCTCAATACAGGATGCATTCCTTCCAAGACCCTGACTCATGCGGCATCACAATATTCCTCCATGCCGCACCTTAAGGAACTGGGAATTCATACAGAGGCGGTACGGTTTGAATGGCCGGCATTTATCGAGTATCAAAAAAGGACCGTCTCGGGCCTGCAAAAAGGAGTGGAAGCTCTTTTTAAAGCAAACAAAATTGAAATTATCAAAGGAACCGCCACGTTTATGTCAGAAAACCGGATCGGAGTAGATTCGGGCCATCATTATGAAATGTATCAATATGAAAATGCCATTGTGGCAACAGGTGCAAGGCCGGTGATGCCACAGGGTATCAGCCGGACTGAAGGGAAAATCATATACGCTGAGGAATTGAGAAACCTAAAACAGGTCCCGGGACATGTAGTGGTATGCGGCTCAGATTATATCGCCATAGAGACAGCCATGGCTTTCCGCAATTTAGGGGCAGATGTGTCCCTGATCTGCAGGGATGATACGTTTGGACTTGATGAATCCATTGCCCGTGAGCTTAACCGGGTATACAAGAAAGCGAAAATCAAACTGTTTAAAAAGGCCGAGCTGGTTGAAGCTTCGGCAGGCGGGGAAACGGTCACCATCACGCTTCAAAGTGAAAAGGAAAAAGTAACACTGGATGCCGATGTTCTGGTTCTGACTGAACGTTATCAGCCGAACACAAATGAATTGGGCCTTGAATTTATAAAAGTAACTATGGATGATGAGGGATATATCGCAGTTAATGAATATGGGGAAACCAGTGTGCCCGGAATTTTTGCTGCGGGGGATTGTACCATCGGAATGAGGCTTGCCAGCAAGGCAATCAAGCAGGGGAAAGTCGCTGCTGAGCGTATTGCAGGGATTGCCTCTGCGTACAGCCTGGCCGTTGTTCCTCAAGTTATTCACAGCACACCGCCTATTGCAGCCGTCGGTTTGACCGAAAAGGAAGCGAGAGAGCAGGGATATGAAGTTAAAACGGGTCAGTTTGCCATGGGCGGCAACGGATTTGCCAGCCTGAGCGGACAGAAGGAAGGTCTGGCAAAAATGATTATGGACGCCAAGACAGACTTGCTGCTGGGAGTCCATATGATGGGGGCGGGAGCTGCGGAAATGATCAGCACAGGTACGCTGGCACTTGAAATGGCGGCCAGAGAAGAAGATCTTTCGTATCCGGTTTATGCTCATCCATCACTAAGTGAAACATGGCTTGAGGCGGTGGAACAGGCAACAGGAAAAGCCATTCATTTACCTCCTGAACGCAAAAAAGAAACTGCAACATCATAAAGCTTTGGAACTGCACCTGGAATTTTAGCTCTGCTAAAATCTCCGGGTGCAGTTTTTTTATTCTTACTGCGCATAGCTGTTACGCGCGGGGGTACGGATAATGAATCATCATGATCAATCTGGCAGGGGTATCTCCAAGATTTTGATAACAGTGCGCAAAGTTGGCGGCAAACCGCAAATTTTCACCAGCTGATAAGCTGTAAGTCATTTCATGAACCGTTAGCGAGAAGCTGCCTTCTTCGACTAACAGATATTCTTCCACGCCATCGGGGTGGGCTTCAGAGGCATAATCACAGCCGGGAAGAAGCTCCAGTGAGTAAATCTCAAACGATTTCCCCGGTTTGACCGGAAACAGCGGCCGGACCAGAAAGGTGCCGCTGGTATCGGCAATCGGATCCACCTCACTCGTGATAACTTTTTTTATGGAAGGCTGGTCTTCTTCGACAAAGGAGCTGAATGACACTCCAAATCCATTTGCAATTTTCCACAGCGTGCTCACCGTCGGGTTGGATTCTCCACGCTCGATCTGGCTGAGCATCGGTTTGGAGACCCCGGTTGCCTGGGCGGCCTGGTCCAGGCTCCAGCTCCGATGGCTTCGCATGGCTTTTAATCTTTTGCCTATGATTTCAGTTAAATTCATATGAAAAATTACTCCTTGTGTAATTGTTTTCCATAACATACAATATGTATAATATAACATACTTTTCTGAACAATGTGAATAAAGGAGTGTTCTACATCATGATCCCGATTCCCGCTATTTCTGCTGCAAATCATGATTTCAAAAGGGGAATTCAAGCAGGGCTCTCCATTGCCATCGGCTATTTGCCCATTGCCTTTACATACGGTCTTCTCGCAAAAGCGGGCGGATTGTCATTGCTCGAAACGGTTGGCATGAGTGTGATTGTGTTTGCGGGGGCTTCCCAGTATATTGCTCTTTCCATGATTGCAGCGGGTACAGGTGCATTTGAAATTATTATTACTGCTTTTATTATGAACATCCGCCACTTGCTGATGAGTGCTTCACTAAACGAAAAAATGGCAGAGGACGCAAAATGGATCAAAGCCATATATGGTTTCCTCATTACAGATGAGACCTTTTCTGTAGCCGCGACCAGAAGCGAAAAGAAGCTCACCTCTTCCTTTATGCTTGGCCTCGGTGTAACGGCCTACGGAAGCTGGGTGATCAATTCGGGCATCGGATACTTAATCGGTGCGGGATTGCCGGAAACCGTTCAGGCCGGAATGGCGGTTGCGCTGTATGCCATGTTTATCGCCCTGCTTGTTCCATCTGCAAAAAAATCCGGCAAGGTGATTTTCCTTGCGGGAACAGCTGCTCTCTTGAATTCGCTGTTTTCAATGTATGAGCCGCTGTCAGGAGGATGGGGCATTATTTTATCGACCATTATTTCAGCAGCTGGCATTGAATTTCTGATGAAGGAGGAAGCCGATGGAAACTAATTTACTCTGGATGATCGCGGGGATGGGGGTGGTAACCTACCTTCCGCGCGTGCTTCCGCTTATTATACTGGATACCAGCATCATCCCACGTAAATTGCAAAGTATCCTGAAGAATGTTCCTTTCGCCATTCTTGGAGCACTGATTTTTCCGGGAATTCTTCATATTAATGATGCAAGCATATGGTATGGTATTGCAGGAGCGGGTGTGGCTGTATTTTCTTCCTTGTTGAACTGGAACATCATTCTAGTGGTTCTGAGCTCAGTGGCAGCCGTGAGTCTTTTCTCTTTTTGGGGATTATAACATAAATTTCCATAAGGATAAGGTTTTCTTTCCTGGCTCACTATGTTAGTATGAGTACCCAAACGATAGGAGGGGATTTAAATGTATTTGCATATCATTCGCTTTGCATTAATCGGTTTGTTTTCAATGACGGCGGTTTCCCTCATGTTGTTTCAGTCTCTGGAAGTTTTTCATGCTTTTTTGGACATTTTTACAGGTTTTTTCCATAGAGATTAAAGGGTAAAGAGCTATACTTAGCTCTTTTTTTTATGAAAAAGGGTAAACTGAAAAAGGAATGACGGAGATAAAGGATGATATTGGATGAAACTTATAGCAATAGATATGGATGGAACACTTGTCAGCAAACAGCTGAAGGTTACCAAAGCAAATAAGGAAGCCATTCAACGAGCCCGTGAAAAAGGGCATGTTGTCGTTATTGCGACTGGAAGATCCTTTGATGAAGCACGCTACACACTGGGAGAAGCGGATCTGCATCTTCCGCTGATTTGCGTGAACGGGGCAGAAATTCGAAACGAAAAATGGGAAAAAGTGACCAGCATCCCTATTCCATTCAAGCAATATTTTAATGTGGAAAAGGCACTGCGTGCGAATAATATTTACTATGAAGTCTATACAAGTGAAGGAACCTATACCGATAACCGGGAGAAGGCCTTCAAAGTGATGAAGGATATCGTGCTCACTTCCAATCCTGATGCGACAGAAGATGATGTTCATAAAGCGGCTCTGCGCCGTTTTAAGCTGGGAACGGTCAAGTATATTAAGGATTACGATCTCTTGATGGAAAAGGAAGGCCTTGAAATCTATAAAATTCTTGCCTTTTCGAGCGAACCGGACAAGGTGGCCAATTCGGTGGAAAGATTGAAACAGATCGATCATCTCGCCGTCAGTTCTTCCGCCAACAACAACCTTGAAATCACGAATGCGGACGCACAAAAAGGAGCTGCACTGGAAAAATTCGCGAAACTGCAGAACATCAGTCTTGAAGACACGATGGCCATTGGCGACAATTACAATGATGTTTCCATGCTTGAGAAAGTGGGCATCAGTGTTGCCATGGGAAATGCCTATGATGAAATCAAGAGCATCGCCAAATTCGTGACCAAGACGAATGACGAAAGCGGAGTCGCCTATGCGATTGAAAATTATTTGGAAGAACGCAAAACAAGCCTGGCTTAAGAAGCCGGGCTTTTTTATGCTGTTATCTAAATGTTACACATATTAACAGTTTGTTTACGTTGTCTTCAACCTGGCTTAATACTGCCTTGTTACGCTTTTCTTAGCTGGAAAAAGCGGAAGGGGAGAAGAATTTTGAACAAAAAGATGAAAACCATACTTAGTGCAGCAGTGCTGGGGGCAAGCTTGTTTGCGGGAACAACAACTGAGGCGGCAAAGAATCCGCATCACGACGTGCTCGATATCGCTCACAGGGGAGCGTCAGGCTATGCACCGGAACATACACTTACCTCTTATAAAATGGGTGACCGTATGCATGGGGATTACATAGAAATTGACCTGCAAATGACAAAAGACGGCAAGCTGATTGCCATGCATGACGAGACGGTAGACCGTACGACAGATGGAACAGGGCAAGTTAAAGACTTTACGCTCGAACAGATCAAACAGCTCGATGCGGGTTCCTGGTTTAATGAAAAATATCCGCAATATGCCAATCCGCGGTATGAAGGGTTAAAGGTGCCAACGCTTGAGGAAATCTTCAAGACGTTCACCAAAAATAAAAAGTATTACATTGAGACCAAATCACCTGATGTTTACCCTGGCATGGAAGAGGAGCTTTTGCGTCTGGTAAGAAAATATCACATCAACAAAGACACGCTTCTGGTTCAATCATTCAGCAAAGAAAGCCTTTTAAAAGTGCATAACCTTGATCCATCCGTGAAACTGATCCAATTGTTATCCTACAAAAAGCATGCTGTTCTCACCGGTCAGGAAGCGGCGGACATGAAGAAATATGCCGTAGGAATCGGGCCAAACTTCAATTACCTGGACAAAGCCTATGTGCAAACGGCTCGCAATGCAGGCTTGGATGTGCACCCATACACAGTAAATGAAACAGCGGATATGCAGAAGCTGATCGATTGGGGAGTCACCGGAATGTTTACGAACTTCCCTGACAAGCTTCATCGTCTTTTAAAGGAAAATCATAAAGCAGAGGCAAAATAAAAATACAAAGCCGCTCAGACAATGAGCGGCTTTGTATTGTCTTTGGGAGCAATATAAAGTGAGCCATCCTCCTGAAGCTGTGCCAGAAACACAGAAGTATTTGAAGAAATTTCGGCTTTGTCCAGCTTGCTCTGTACCCATTTTTCGCTGAGTCCGTATTCCTTTAGATTACCTTTCATCAGCTTTCCATCCACAATGAGTTCAGAAGGGAGAAAATAAGTGCCCGGCGGAGCGGAATCCGGTGTTTTTTTCATTACACTGAGCTGGCCGTTAGGCTCAAAAATAGCATAGTCCACATTTGCAATGGAGAAAATTTCTTTGTTTCGAAGCATCATGCACAAGTCGTCAATACCAAGATTCAGGTTATTTAAGGTTTCCTGCATAATGAGCCCCTTTTTAATGACAATGGCAGGCTCGCTTTCCAAGGCAACTTTAGCCTTGGGTGAGCGCTTGACAAGAAACTCAATTCCGAGAATCAAGAGGCCCCAAATCACCACCGCAACAATGCCGTTGGCAATGGAAACATCCTGATAATGAATGATCATTTCTCCGACAATGTTTCCAAATGCAATGCTTGTTGCGTAATTAAAGTATGTAAGTTCGCCCAGCTGCTTTTTGCCAAGGACTTTTGTGAACAATAACAAAAAAGCCAGTCCCAGCATGGTTCTGTATGCCGTTTCTAACATTCCGTCCATGCGTTCACCTCTTTTCGCTAGTCTTATGTTTGCCGGAAAACAGCATTTACAAACAAAGAAAAAGGATCAGGCAAGTTTTACTTCGACGCTTAATGCGAATACAATAGATGAAGAAAGGAGTGGGGAAGAATTGAGAGATCTGATAGAAAACAGTGACCTTTTAATCTTTGATCTGGACGGAACGTTATATGAGGACACAGACCATTTTGACCATTACTGCCGTCTGCTCCAGCAGCAGGCAGACAAGAGCATTCAGGATGAATTTTACGATGCGTATGAAAAAATGAAAAAGGGGCTTCATCCTGTGGCCATTGGAAAAGTGTATGACCTGAAATTAGACATGGCGCTTACGGTCGACCCTTTGACCCTGCAGGTTACCGCAGCTCATCAATGGGATGGCACTTCCATGGAAGAGGAATCGTTGAAAAAGGAATACCCTGGTGAGCTTATTTATGATTTTGAACGGTTTATTGCTATTGGTGACGGATGGTGGCTGCCTTATGTCACTGCCATGCATTACGGGCTTACCCAGCAGAATACATGGGATGCCTATAACGCCACTAAATTCTATATGGTCAGTGATGAATTTTCACTATCAAAAACGCCCGGGTTGAAGGAGAGCCTGGAGCGCCTGAAAAAGGACAAGTCTCTAGTCTTAATGACAAACAGCGAAGAAGATGATGTGCTTAGGCTACTGAAGGAGCTGGAACTGGACGGACTTTTCCATGCGATTTACCCATCCTCCCAAAAGCCGGTTAAAACAAAAGACGTCCTGTCTGCGATCTTGGAGAAATGGAACATAGCACCGGAAAAAGCTGTTTCCATCGGTGATAATTTTATCAATGAAATAGCTCCTGCCCTGTTAATGGGGTTAAACGCAGTATACATACAGCCAAACGGCTACCAATTGCAGCATAATAATTTAACGGTTGTCCCGACGCTGGCTCATGCATTCTAAAGAATGAACGTCTTTGCTCTTTTTTGTTCTATTTCGGACAAAGTTACCTAAACTAGTAATAGGATGTCCGTAAGGAGGAGAGCGTGTGAAAAAGGCACTTTTGTTTGCCGCCGGTTTTATTTTATATGGTGCGCTGATGTGGTATTACCTGCTTCATGGGGCCCATACTGAACTGCCGATTCAGTACAGGGGGTCGGCCGCGGATCCGACCATGTTTATGAACGGCCGCCAATTAAAACTGAGCTATGACTTTTCCCGGCTGAAAGACTGGATTTACTTTCTTTCCGTGCCGCTGGAATGGTTGATTTACCTGCTTGTCTTGGGATTTGGCCTTTCGAAAAAGATGGGCAGCGCGGTGAAGGGCATCACCCGGTTTTCACTCGTTCATACAGGGCTTTATGTTCTGCTGCTTTCCTTTGTAAGCTGGCTTTTGACCTTCCCGCTCCGGTATTACAGCTATACTATCTCAAGGGATTATCACATTTCAGTACAGCTTTTCAAAGGATGGATGAAGGACAGTCTTATTGATTTTTGGGTGGGCTGGTTATTTACCTTCCTCACCGTTGTTGTCATCTATTTCTTTATCCGGAAAGCCAAAAAGAAATGGTGGCTGTATGCCTGGCTGGTTTCTATTCCGTTTACCCTTTTCATGTACTTTATCCAGCCGGTGGTGATTGACCCGCTGTACAACAAATTTTACCCATTGAAGGACCAGGCCTTAAAAGAGAAGATTCTAACACTTGCCGACCGGGCGGAAATACCGGCTTCGAATGTGTATGAAGTGAATATGTCAGAGAAGACAAACTCCCTGAACGCGTATGTGAACGGCATAGGCTCCAATTTGCGGATTGTATTGTGGGATACCACACTGGAACGATTAAATGATAAACAGGTCTTGTTTGTCATGGCGCATGAAATGGGGCACTATGTGATGAACCATTTATACCAGAATTTGATCGGTGCCATTATACTGACGCTTTTCGGGTTGTTTTTGGGAAGCAAGCTTTACACATGGGCACTGGCAAAATGGGGGAAACGATGGGGTATTAAAGGAGCAGGGGATATTGCCGGACTTCCTGTTCTGCTCTTGATCTTCAGTCTTCTCTCTTTTCTTGCAGGACCGGTGGAAAATGCGGTTTCCCGCAAGGCCGAAAAGGATGCAGACCGGTATGCCATTGAAATGACCAGGGATCCCGAAGCTGCTGTCGGCGCCTTCCAAAAGCTGACGATTTCCGGACTCAGTGAGGTGAATCCTCCAAAGCTGGTGAAGTTCTTTTTATATGGGCATCCCACCATGCTGGAGAGAATTACGTTCCTGGATTCCTATAAGGACAAATATGAACCAAAAGAACTCCAAAAAGCGAAACAGCAAAAGCAGCAGTAAAAATGGCGGGGCATTTAAGCTCCGTCTTTTATTTATCTTTTTACCTGTTTTTGTTATTTCCCAATACTATAAAGAGCCAATACTTTAATAGGTTCTATAGGTCCATAGTAGGATTAAGGGGAAGGATTTTATGGGAAAAAGTCATCCATATGGCAATTTCGAACGTTAGCTCGATAGCTACTGTCCGCTGGGATAAGACAAAGAGCCATTCAATCGGTATAATAGCAGTAAATTCAATCTAAGGAGAATAGTATGTCAAAGCTAACGGATTTTGAACTTTATACTAAAGTTCAAAATGGGGATAAATCAGCGCTCGAGCAGATTTATGATCGATATGAAAAGCTGCTGTTTTCCTTCGCCTTCCGAATGACCCAGAATAAAGACACTGCCGAAGATGTGATACAAGAAGTGTTTATTAAGCTTTGGAGAAAAAAAGGGGTCTACTCGGAGGAAAAGGGAAAATTTTCATCGTGGCTGTTAACGGTTACGAGAAATACTTGTCTGGATTTTATCCGGAAGGCAAAGGGAAATGAGGTAGAGCTCGAAGACCGGGATTCTCTTGTAAAGGATGAAATGTCGGTAGAGGATCAGATTACATGGAAAGAAGAGAGACAAAAATTGAAGTCAGCAATGCACCTTTTGGCAGATGAACAGCAAAAAGTGGTGGATTTATTTTATTTCAAGGGAATGTCCCAACAAAAAATTGCAGAAGAGTGCGGCATCCCGCTGGGAACAGTAAAAGGCAGAATCCGATTGGCATTAAAGCATCTCAAAGAAAAATATAAAGCAGCAGAAAGGGGGGGGACGTATGGACCCAAAAATGTGTGACCAGCTTATCGAGTACCTGAACGGGCATATGAATGACACAGAAAAAATGGAATTTGAAGCTCATATGGAAGAATGTCCGGATTGCCTGGACGAGTGCAAAGAAATGCAAGAACTGATGACTGATTTGCCTTATTTGTCAGAACCGGCCGCTCCCCCTGAAGGAATGAAAGAACGAGTGCTCAGCACTGTGTTTGACAGTGAAGAAATTGAAAGCTCAAAAGCAATAAATAAGCCAGATACTGAACGTAAATCATCTGCATACCGATCAAGAAGAAATTGGATCAGTGGTGTTCTTGCTGCGGGACTCGTACTTTCACTGGGAGCGAATGCCTATCTGCTGGCTCAAAACAACGAAAAGCAGCAAGCATTGGAAGAGAAGGTTTCGCAGACGTATGTATCTGTTAACCTTGCACCCCAGGATTCAAAATCGAGCGGGACGGCCTCTATGGTCAAAGGGAAAAAAGGAATGAACCTGGTGGTCCAAACCAAAGATATGGTTCCTGTTAAAGGAAAAGAGGCATATCAGGTGTGGCTGATTGAAGGGGAGAAAAAATTCCGGGCAGGCACCTTTGTTCCTGATAAAAAGGGAAACGGCACCGTAGTATTTGACGTTGACTATCCTGGAGAGCATAACTGGGATGCAGTCGCGGTTTCCCATGAACCAACAGCGAAAAGTGAACAGCCAAAAGGATCTATAGTGCTTCTCTCCAAGCTGTAAAACAACTTTAAGGATAAAAGAGGCTTTTCTCATGAAAATAAAACCAATATTAATGTTTTTAGTACTAATCGGGCTGATTGGGATAGCTGTCTGGACCTCTCAGAAGGAATCCGGCAGCATCAATGAAAGTGAGAAACCGGCAGAAAGCTTTCAGCCAGTAAAGGGGAATGGACAGACCGGCCTGAAGCCAGGCAACACCCTTCCAGATGCAACGCTGACATCATTGGAAGGCAAAACGGTTTCATTAAAAGAGTTCCGCGGGAAAAAAGTAATTTTGAACTTTTGGGCTACCTGGTGTCCGCCATGCCGGAAGGAGATGCCGGATATGCAGAAGATGTACAGCCGCCATAAAGATAATCAACTGGAGATTGTGGCCGTCAATCTAAGGTATACGGAAAAAAGTACGAAGACAGTCTCCGATTATGTAGAGAAGAGAAAAGCCGCCTTTCCGGTTCTGCTTGACAGCGATGGGAAGGTCAGTAAAAAATTCCAGGCTGTCTCTCTTCCTACCAGTTATTTGGTTGATTCCAACGGTGTGATTCAAAAGAAAATGATTGGAGCTTTATCTCCAGGCCTCATGACAGAGTTTATTAAACGGTCCAAATAACGCCATTTTCCACCAAGGATTTTAGTCATTTCATCCTAAAATTTTACAATGAAAAATTAGGTAATTCGAATACTAGGAGTTTTTGACTTTTTAGAGAAATAGTAAAAGGGGAATAGGATGCTATATCAATCCAACTATGGAGGAAAAGGGGTTATAACCATGGTTGATCCATCTTTGGAACAGATGATGAAACTGCAGAGGCCGCACGAAGAACCTTGTAGGGAGGATATGCAGATTACTACCTTGGAAATGGATTCCGTCCACTATTTTCGACTAAAGCAAACAACCGCCGGAAACTATACGATGACCTTCTCGGAAGGAGTGTTGGCCGATGAATTGGGCTTTCACTTTATGGGATCGGGAGAAATGTCTACCGGTCAGCCGATGGAACAAGTAAGGCCTTATTTTGAAAAAGCGTTTGGTGGGATGCCATGCTTTTACAAGACCGGTAATGCAAAACGAACGCTGTATACCTCGCTTACCCCTGTCTTTTCCAACGGGAAAGTAATCGAAGTAGCAGGAGCTACTGCAGACTATTCCGGGAACTTTCATCCAGTTGCAGAGCGAAGCGAATCATCGCAATTATATAAAGAAATATTTAATCATAGCATCTATCCCACACTGCTGTTGGATGATAACCGTATCATTCTCGATGCAAATTCTGCCGCACGCCGGCTGCTCGGAATCACTCCTTACGATGTGGAAAGGAGCAGAATAGATGAATTTATTGGCAGAGAACAAGGGTTTGATGTATCTCTCAATTGGGACTTATTTTTACTTGATCCATCATACAGGTGGGAATTTAACCGGGGAAGCTCCCATTATAAGAGGCTGATTGAGTTTACGGGAAAAAGGGATATTTATCCAGGAGTCCATTTGGGGATTTTGCAGGATGTGACTGAACGGAGGCAGACACAGGAACGGCTCCGCAAGGCTGAAACCTTAAATGTGGTTGGGGAAATGGCTGCGGGCGTTGCCCATGAAATCCGCAATCCATTAACAAGTCTGAAGGGTTTTGTCCAGCTGATGCAAAACGAAGGACAGGCTCATGATGTGTATTATTCCATTATTTTGAACGAAGTGGACCGAATTGAACATATTATTAAGGAATTTCTGCTTCTGGCCAAAACGGACCGGCAGGAGGTTCAGACAATAAGCCTGGTCAATACGCTGAAGGAAACAGTCTCTCTCCTTGAAACACAGGCGATCTTAAAAAATATCACACTCGACCTTATATGCGAAGAAGATCTTCCGGATAGCCATTGTGATCCATTCCAGATGAAACAAGTATTTATCAACCTGATTAAAAACGCTATTGAAGCAAGCAATGCAGGCGGAAGGATTCTGATTACAGCGAAGAAAAAAGACAGCAAATGCATTCACTTTACTTTCACCGATAACGGAACAGGTATGCCCAACAAGGTATTAAACCGGATTGGAAAACCGTTTTATACGACGAAAGAAGACGGGACGGGCCTCGGGCTGATGGTCAGTTATAAAATTATAGAAAATCACAAGGGTACGGTGCACGTTACAAGTGAAGTGGGAAAAGGGACCACCTTTGAAATATCTTTGCCTTTATCCCCCTAAAAAACAACGATGGAAAGCTGACTTTAACCATACTGCTTTAGCAGGTGTTTTCGTTAGCTTTTTTGTTTGGCTGACTTTATGCAAGAAAAGAGGCAGCCCTAAAGGCCGCCTCTTTGAAATCAATTATTATCCAGTAAATTCTTGTACAAACATTTTACCGTATTTTCCACCGTCCACAATTCCGATTCCGACTTTTGTGTAGTCAGATTTAAGAATGTTTTCGCGGTGACCCTGTGAGTTCATAAGTGAAGTATGAGCTCCGTCTACTGAAGAGTTTCCAGCAAGGTTCTCACCTGCTGTTTGGTATTGGATACCGAATTTCTTCATCATATCAAATGGAGATCCGTACTTCGGTGAGTTATGATCGAAATAGTTGTTATCAATCATGTCCTGTGCTTTTACACGGGCCATTTTGGTAAGTTCCATGTCCACTTGAAGTGGTTTTACTCCTGCTTTTTCACGCTCTTGGTTTACTTTTTCAACCATTTGCTTTTCATCAGCAGTCAGCTGTCCGGCTGCCGCGTCAGACTTTGGCGCTGCACTTGTTTGCTGCTGTGCCTGCTTAGGAGCTGCTTGTGTTTTTTCTTGCGCTGGAGCTTGTTGTTGCTGCTCAACGTTTTGAGCTTGTACATCGAATCCTTGCGCCTTTAATGATTCGATTAATTTATTGATATCAGCACTGGATTGACCCTGCTGTACCTGTACGTTTTGAGATTGCGGGCAATCTGCCGCATGTGAAATCCCTGCGTTCACACCAAAAAGAGATGCACCTAGAATTGAAGCTACTACTACCTTTTTCATGGATGAATTCCTCCCGTTTTTGTATAGTGATGTTAGCTACAACACAGGTTTCGGGTATAGGTGACCATGGTTGGGGGTGTGGAAACAACTACCAGTTTAATGGGAGATTTCTTTGGATACGACCCTCATCCAGAAAGATTTCATAAACATCCGGATTGGAAAGCTGCTTCCATTCTGCAAAACCGATGCGCTCATCAAACGTTCGCAGCAGCAAGGCTAATAAGTTTCCATGGGTGACAAGAACAGTACACTGGTGCGATGAGTTTTCGATCTCCTGAATCAGCCAGGTCACGCGGTCTGTTGCCCGCTGGCTGGATTCGCCTCCTTCAAGTACAGCTTCAAAGTGGGTGAATGAATGTTCCAGATGGTCGAGCCAGTCCGGCAAATTCTGTGAAGAGAGAATTCGTTCTGAAAGGCGTTCATCTGTTTCGATGGGCACGTTCTTGAAGTGTGCCAGCGGTTCAATGGTAGCCACAGCACGGATAAAGGGGCTTGATATGATTCTGTCGATCGGTTCCTTCATTAAATGAGCCTTCAGTTTTTGTGATTGCGCAATTCCTTCTTTTGTAAGTACAGCGCTTCTTTCCTGACCTGAAGCCTTACAATGCCGGACGGCGATAATTCGTTTCATGGCTGTCCTCTTTCTTCTATGTATTGTCTATAACTCTGTAAGTTTCGAGGCCGCTAAACCAAAATCCTTTAACGAATACTGTAACAGGAGAATTTTTCCGTTATCGTTTTACCCAGATGAAAGGAGCAAAGATTGTGTATCCTGAACTTAGGCAATTTAATCAAATGAGCAAGGATTATGAGGAGCGTATTAGCGAGGCACATGATCGATGGAAAGTGATTAACAGACAAAAGGAGGCAGCTTCAAGAGAATATGAGCATTTGCTTGGGCAATATGGCCGAAGAAATTCAAAAGTGGATATGGATGCGCTCCATGAGAGCAAGAATGAGTATCTTCGGCTTATGGCAAAAGAAAGAGACGCCATGGAACATCTCGATGAGCTGAAAGATAGCAAACATGACAGAATGAAGGAATTTGTTGATACTCTTTTGCAGGCAAGAGACCGGGAAGTGGATGCATCAACAAGGACCATGAAAAAGAAAATTGATGAAATGCAGCGTTTAAAAGCTGAATATCTGATGATTGTCCAGCAAATTCACCAAATTCACCAATATGTGAACGGAATTGAAGAGTCTACACTCAAAGCATTTCAAACCATGGGAACCCGGTATAACCCAAAATCCGATTTTTCCATTTATCCGGCTCTGTCACGGATGGAAATTACACACCGGGAGATTCAGCAGGTTTTCACAAAAGGGGATTTGCCGGCTGAACTGTCGAAATTTACAGATCCATATACCTCATTTCAACTTCCCAAAAAATAAAAAAAGGCCATAATCATTTGGATTATGGCAAAAAGCCGAACGCATGATGAAGAATTGGGGTGGGGAAGTGCTGTTTTGCCGGTGAGACTTCTGGCCGGCAGAGAGAGTGATATTCTCTACATGATTACAATATGCTCGTATGCCGGCTGAAGTCTGGACAAGTGCCATGATGAAACAGCCCTTTTTTCTGCTTCGTATTCTGCTTTTCCTTCGACTGATCCTCTCTTGCATACCTTTTTCCCATTCTTTCAGCCCTTTTACAAGCAGACAGTCCTCTTTTTGGTTTTATTATGGGTCATTAAGCCTAGGAATGCTAAATTTTCAAAAAAATGATTTTCCAATGTTTAGATTTTTTAGTATAATGTTATTAGATCATAAAGTTGGGGGACTCTATTCAATGAAAATAGAAGGACTAAAGGCATATGTAGAAAAGCTGGAAGTGGCTCATTATATACTGTCAAAAAGTTTGCATCCGGAAACGACAGGTGAAGGAGATTTGACAAGGACCCAATATATTCTCATGAGAATGCTTTCGATAAGAGACCGCTGGACGGTTACGGAGCTGGCCGAGATGCTTGAGGTAAAGCCGAGTGCCGTAACGGTGGCGGTGGACAGACTCTATAAAAAAAATTATGTTCAGCGTTACCGCAGTGAGGCTGACCGCAGGATTGTATACCTAGAATTATCAGAAACCGGCAGCAGCATTTTAAAAGAAGCGGAAGAACGCCGGCTGGTAAGCATGGAAAATCTTCTGAGCAAACTCTCCAGAGATGACCTTGAAACGCTGGTTACGATATACGACAAATTCGGAAATGATAAAAAACAGCATGAAGCCTTGACCTTGGCCCCTTAAGGCGACGGGAATTTTTCCCGTTGTTTTTTTTGTGCCCAAAACCCCTTTGTGTAACATACTCCGCCCAAAGTTGAAAATACTAAGGTTATTCCAGCTTAAGGAGGTAGTGCTGTTATGCTGAGAAGAGAAGGGATGATTCCGACGGTCCTCGGAACCATTGTAAGCTTGGCTTCTTTTTCGTTTGGAGCATCCACCCGAAAGTATTCCGGCCTTTCAAAGGTTCTGCTTGGTTTCGGATTGGCGCACATTGTGCTTGGAGTCATTGATTTATTTGAACATGATCGGGACGAATGGTAAGAAGGAGAGCTCTTTCTCCTTCTTTCTGTTTAAAGAGGTGTGATATAGGGAAATTTTCATATAAATTTATTAGCAGTAGGAGAATGTACCATGAAACGGATTATTGAATTTATCTTTGTACTCATAATGATCGCCGCGCTATATGTTATCGTTTTTTCCGACTTCGGACTATATTGGAAATGGGGCCTGGCTGCGTTGTATGCTTCCATTCTTCTTGTTACGATATATTCCTTGATTTTAGAAAACAGGACTGCTCAGCATACTCTGGTATGGATCTATGCCCTCGTTTTTTTGCCACTTTTAGGCTATATCTTTTATTTATATTCAGGCCAGCTTTACTTAAAAGGACATCTTTTCAGGACAAAGCGGAAACATGACAGGGAAGAACTTCAGCTGTTGGCAAAGAGGGAGCAAAAACCCGACTTCTCTGATTTTAATGATCATCAAGCATGTTTTTCCCGTTTCTCCCACAATGTCACAATGACCTTTCAGAATACTGCGACCCAAACCAAAATTCTGAAAAATGGAGATGAAACATTTCCTGAAATCAAAAAACGTCTTTCAGAAGCTAAGCGCTACATACATATTGAATATTACATTTTCAGATCCGACCGCCTTGGAAAGGAAATCATTGATATTCTGATTGAAAAAGCACAAGAAGGCGTAGAGGTCCGTTTTCTGTATGATGCGGTTGGAAGCTTGTCACTATCGTCTGCTGAAGTGGACAGAATGAAGAAAGCTGGCATTCATGTGTATTCCTTTCTTCCGATAAAATACGGATTTTTCAACCAAAAATTCAATTTTCGAAATCACCGTAAAATCATCGTGATTGACGGTGCAGTCGGCTTTGTTGGAGGCTTGAATGTAGGAATCGAGTATTTGGGCGAAGATGAGAGGCTCGGCTTCTGGAGGGATACCCATATGGTAATGGAAGGGGAAGCGGTGCAAACCCTGCATGCCGTATTTCTGCTTGACTGGGATTATGTGAGTAATGAGTACCTGCTCGAAACGGAAGAATATCTAACACCGGTACCTGTGAAGGGGGACGGTGCTGTTCAGGTAGTACCAAGCGGCCCGGATACTCAGGAAGGCATTATGAGCGATTTGTACTATTCAATGATCTCCTGTGCTACCAAATCAATATGGATTGCCACCCCTTATTTTGTGCCGACAGAATCAATCCGTACTGCGCTCAGGATTGCCTCAAGAAAAGGGGTTCAGGTCAAAATTATGGTACCCGAGATCAATGATGGATTTCTCACCCAATACGCAACCCGGTCGTACTTTCCGGAATTGCTGCGCAGCGGAATTGAAATTTACTCTTATAAAAAAGGGTTTCTGCATCAAAAGGTGATCATAGTGGATGGAGATCTGGCTTCAATCGGAACGGCAAACATGGACATGAGAAGTTTTCACCTTAATTTTGAAGTCAATGTGTTCCTCACCGGAGCCTCGTCCATCAAGGATCTTGTGGATCATTACGAAGAAGATATCAAAGAAAGTGAAAAAGTCAGGCCGGTCGGATTTTATAAAAGAAGCGTTTGGGAAAGGACAAAGGAATCCACCGCCAGACTGTTTTCAGGAGTTCTTTAAAAGAAACAGCTTAAGATCTCTAATACTGTACTATCCTTGTCCCTATATGAATAACCTTTATCATGCTGAGTGATAAGAGGTGATCGTTTGGACTGGCTTGAAGCAGTGGTGTTGGGGATCATACAAGGGTTAACTGAATTTTTGCCGATCAGTTCCACCGGCCATTTGCTGCTGGGAAGGCATTTTTTCCGGCTGGATGAAGCTGGCTTGTTTCTGGACAGCATGCTTCATATCGGAACACTGATTGCGGTAATGACAATTTATTGGAAAGAAATAAAAGAGTTGATTCGCCGGCCATTCAGCAGGCTGTCCCTGCTCTTGGCTGCGGGAACCGTACCCACTGTCATCATCGGCCTTTCATTTAAGGATTACTTTGAGGAGATTTCAAGAACCGGGATTACGGTAGGATGGGAGTTCCTTGCCACAGGCTGTATTCTTTGGCTAGCGGATTCCATGAAATCAAGGGGATATAAGCAACTGGAAGATATCTCACTAATGGATGCTGTATTGATAGGCAGTTTTCAGGGAGCTGCAATCCTGCCTGCGGTTTCAAGGTCTGGACTGACCATCGCAGCTGCGCTTTTCAGGAAAATTGACAGGGGAACAGCCGCCTATTTTTCGTTTTTGTTGTCCATTCCGGCTATTGCAGGGGGGTGCCTTCTGCAACTAAAGGATGTGCTCGGAGGCCAGGCGGAAAAGCTATCCTTTTTTTCTTTGTTTCTCGGTACGGCGATGTCCGCGGTTTTTGGATATTTCGCGGTGAAGTGGATGATTGCCCTGGTAAAAAAGGGTTCATTAAAAGGTTTTGCCATTTATGTGTGGCTGCTTGGAATCTCAATCATCTGCATGCAGGCGGCTGGTCTTTTTTAACCTAAGGAAGAAAGGATTGACTTTTCATTCCTGCAGGATTACATTATAACTATTCAAAACCGCATAGCCTTTTTGATCGCTTAATTTTAAGATTTTTAGAACTTAAAAGCGGGGGAACCAATTGTTTGGGGTGAATCTTTTTACAAAAGAGGGGATACTTCCGATTCCTAATCCGTCAGCTAACCTCGTAAGCGTTAAATTGGAAGAAAGGGACAGTTTGGATAGTAGCTGACCATTTTTTTTAATGGTCTTTTTTATTTGCCAACGAACGTGATAGTTTACCTACAAGGAGAGAAAACAATGAACAAGCAGTTTGCGGTCATTGGGTTGGGCCGTTTTGGCGGAAGCATATGCAGAGAATTTGCAAAAATGGGATATGAAGTCATGGCGGTGGATAAAGATATTGAACGGGTTAACGAGTTTGCCAATATTGCCACCCAGGCGGTTCAGGCCAACTCTACAGATGAAAAAGCATTAAAGGCACTGGGCATTCGAAATTTCAACCATGTCATCGTATCAATCGGTGAAGATATTCAATCCAGTATCATGACAACCCTTCTCTTGAAAGAAGCTGGTGTTAAAAAGGTATGGGTTAAAGCAACCAATGATTATCATCATAAAGTTCTTGATAAGCTTGGGGCTGACCGGATTATACATCCGGAAAGGGATATGGCCCTCCGCGTGGCGCAGCTGATCACCTCCGAAAAGATTATTGATTTTATCGAGCTGTCTAATGAGCATAGCATTATCGAAGTAGGGGTAACAGACAAGCTTTCAGGCAAAACGTTAACAGAGCTCGATATTCGCGCGAAGTATGGCTGCAATATCGTGGCCATAAAAAAAGGAAATGATATACTTGTTTCCCCGATTGCCAATGTTGTGCTGAGACAAGGGGATATGCTTGTGGTAATTGGCCAAAATAAGGATCTTAATACATTTGAGAATGAAGGAGTGTAACATCCAGTGGCTCTGAAGGTTGAAAAGCGGAGAACTTTTCTGTATGAACCGATCAGGCTCAATCCTCCCCAAATTCTTGCCCTTCTTTTTCTGGTGCTTGTGGTGGCCGGAGCTTTGCTGCTTAAGCTTCCCATAGCATCTGAAAAAGGGGTCAGCTGGATTGATGCATTCTTTACCGCGGTATCTGCAGCTACAGTAACAGGCCTAGTGACGGTTGATCCCGGCTCTACCTTTACCTTATTTGGGGAGATTGTCATTCTCTTTCTGATTCAGGTGGGGGGACTGGGGATCATGTCCTTTGCCCTCCTCGTTGTCATTATGCTTGGAAAACGAATAGGGATTAAACAGCGGCTCATCATGCAGGAAGCTTTGAACCAGCCATCGATCGGCGGAGTGATCCGTTTGGTCAGAAACCTTCTCATCTTTTCCCTGTCGATTGAAGCCATTGCTGTGGTTCTCCTTTCCTTTCGCTGGGTGCCTGATCTTGGCTGGGGAAAAGGGATCTACTACAGTATCTTCCACACCATAGCCGCTTATAATAATGCTGGCTTTGGCCTTTGGCCTGATAATCTCGTAAGGTATGTGGGTGATCCTACGGTCAATCTTGTCATCACCTTGTTGATTATTACTGGAGGAATTGGTTTTACCGTACTGGTGGATCTTTGGTACAGCAAAAAGTGGAAAGAACTTTCGCTGCACTCGCGAATCATGATCGCGAGCACGCTGATTGTTAATATCGTTTCCATTCTTGTGTTTTATACGTTTGAATACAATAACCCACTCACACTTGGACCATTGTCCTGGGGAGAAAAGATGTGGGCTGCCTATTTTCAGGGAATCTCGCCCCGGACTGCAGGTTTCAATACAATTGATATTGGGGGAATGAGACAGGATTCTCTTCTCTTTATGATCATGCTCATGTTTATTGGGGCAGGAAGTGCTTCGACAGGCGGCGGAATTAAGCTGACGACGTTTATTGTGATTATTTTTGCTGTAATTACGTTTTTGCGGGGGAAAAATGAAGTTACTGTCTTGAAACGGACGATAAGATCAGGAATTATCCTCCGGGCACTTGCTATTGCCACCATCAGCATGCTGCTGGTGTTTACGGGTGTTATGTTTTTGGCTATGACAGAAAAAGCCCCTTTTTTAACGATTTTGTTTGAGGTGGTATCGGCATTTGGTACAGTGGGGCTTACCATGGGACTAACCTTTAAATTGACGCTTTTTGGAAAGATAATTATTATTTGCGTGATGTTTCTGGGGAAAATTGGACCTCTAACGCTCGCGTTTTCGATTGCCAGACCCGATAAGTCAAATATCCGGTATCCGGATGGAGAGCTGTTTACAGGATAAAAAACGTGTGCGGAATATATCCGCACACGTTTTTTTATTTATTCAGATGACTTCTTTGGCGGGCATAAAGGAAATAGATGACTAGTCCTGCAGATATCCAAACGGCAAAAGAAATCCATGTGAGGGGCGGCAGGCTGAGCATCAAATATACACAGAAGATAACTGTCAGAACTGGCAGTACTGGAACAAACGGTGCTTTAAACGATCGTTTAAGATCGGGATGGGTTTTTCTTAGCACCAGGACAGCAACAGCAATGAGGGAAAAAGCGGACAACGTCCCTATGTTGACGAGGTGGGCAAGGGTTGTCAAATCGATAAACCCGGCAATCCCTGCAGCTACAAATCCGGTGAGCCATGTGTTTTTAAACGGTGTTTTAAACCTTTCATGGACTTTTGACAGAACAGGCGGCAGCAAACCGTCACGGCTCATGGCATAAGAAATGCGGACCTGTGCAAAAAGCATGACGAGAAGCACGGTGGTGATTCCCGTAATGGCACCAACCGATACAAGACCTGCAATGGAATCCTGTCCCACATAATGAAGAGCATAAGAAACCGGGTCGGCCACATTCAGCTTGGCGAACGGCACCATTCCCGTTAAGACGAGTGACACAATAATATAAAGTGCTGTACAGACCGCAAGCGACCAGATGATCCCCAGCGGCAGATCCCGCTGCGGGCGCTTGACCTCTTCGGCAGCGGTCGCAACCGCATCAAATCCAATATAAGCAAAGAATACAGTAGCCGCACCAGCTACGATGCCTTGAAATCCAAACGGCATAAATGGTGTCCAGTTATCGGGTTTTACATAGCCGACTCCTGCCACGATAAACAGGATAATGACGGCAAGCTTGATGAAAACCATAATGTTATTTACACGGGCGCTTTCGCGAATGCCCCTGCTTAATAAGGTTGTAATGATCAAGATAATTATAACTGCCGGGAGATTAATCATACCGCCTTTTCCTGTACCGGGAGCGGATGCCAGTGCTGCCGGCAAGTGCAGGCCGAATCCTGCGATCAGTGACTGGAAGTAGGCGGACCACCCGGTGGCAACCGCAGATGTCGCCAGCAGGTATTCAAGCATAAGATCCCAGCCGATTAAAAAGGCAAACATCTCTCCAAGTGTTGCATAGGTGTAGGTGTAAACACTGCCGGCAATAGGGACGGTTGAGGCGAATTCCGCATAACAGAAAGCAGCAAACGCACAGGCGAGTCCGGAAATAATGAACGAAAGAATCAGAGCCGGGCCGGCATGTTCAGCAGCAACCACTCCTGTCAGGACAAATATTCCGGTTCCGATAATAGCCCCAATACCAAGCAAGGTAAGATCAAAAGCCCCGAGAGAACGGTTAAGTCCTTTCTGCTGACTTTGTGCCAGCATTTCTGAGATGGATTTTTTTCGAAGTAGATTCATAGATGCCTCCATTCATAAAAAATTAGAAAATATTAATAATTTATATTTTCAAACTATTTGCAGTATATTGACGAACCGGTTGCTTGTCAACAATTTACCTGGTGAGAAAATTTACCATCAAAAGGTTAACTGCTGAGAAGCTGTGAAAGCAGGTCGCTGTACTTCTTCTTTTCATCCTTTGTGCTGACTGTTCCGTACTTCATCAAGGTTTCCCGAATCATTTCCCCCTGTTTTTTTTCGCTCCAGCTTACATAAGCCTGATACCCGGGAGCCTGCAGATAGCAATTGAGCATGTTGTGATCAGGTCCGAAAAAGAAAGCCAGATGATCAATAAACATCCGGATCCTGTTTAAATTGATGGGTACAATGTGTGTGTCAAGATGGTATTTATATGGATTAGTCTCATCCCGCTGAAAAGAAATGCCGTAGCATTCGTCCTCAAGCAGCAGACCCGGTGTCGTTGGAAGTATCAGAAAAGGTGTATCCTGCTCGTCATACCCGATGAAAAAATCAGTGCTGTTTTCATTTTTTACAGGGTGCCGCTTCATGGTGGCCAGTACGATCTCCTTTTGAAC
Source organism: Fictibacillus fluitans (assembly GCF_030418125.1). Classification (GTDB taxonomy): domain Bacteria; phylum Bacillota; class Bacilli; order Bacillales; family Fictibacillaceae; genus Fictibacillus_C; species Fictibacillus_C fluitans. The sequence continues at coordinate 51,681 of NZ_JAUHTR010000003.1, forward strand.
GTTTATCAACACTACCACTCTCTTTCATGAATTATTTACCTACAGCTTGTCCGCTAGATTGCTAGTTTATACATTGGATTGTGCTGCTTTGCTAAAGTGATAAGTTGTTGAAAGGGAATTGACGAACAATTCGGAAACGAATACACTGAGGTTAGTACTCAGCTATTAGTGGAAGAGCGAAAGAAGTGGTAGGATGTCACTTGCAGAACAGAAGCGGATTGGCAAGATTGCCATGCTTTATGTATTGGATGAAACACGGCAGGACAGCGTGGAAGAACTGGGATGGATTCATTGCAGCGGCAAGGTAGGCTCAATGGAATCCAATAAAATTGTGGCGGCGATTGAAACAGCTGCCAAGAAGAATGAAGTGATTAACGGCAGCATCTACCGGGAGACTCATGCGCTCTACCATGCGATTATGGAAGCGCTTCACGGAGTCACCCGCGGCCAGGTTCAGCTGGGAACCGTTCTTCGCACCGTCGGTTTGCGGTTTACCGTGGTCAGGGGCCAGCCGTATGAGCAGCCGGAAGAAGGAGAATGGATTGCTGTAGCTTTATATGGAACCATTGGCGCGCCCGTTAAGGGGCTGGAGCATGAAGCCATTGGACTCGGTATTAACCACATATAACTAAAGCCCATAGTGATTAGTGATCAGGGGGCTGTATTGAAGAAAACAGGTATGCCTGTTTCTTTAAATGCAGCCTCTTTTTGTTTGCCATTCATTAAAGGGAAAAAGGAGCAGAAACGTCATGGTCATATTGACAGGGAATACACTGACACTTGAGGAAACAAAACGAATCATGAAAGACGGTGAACAGGTTGCTGCCTGTGAAACAAGTATGGAAAGGGTACGCAAGAGCAGGAGTGCCGTTGAACGGATTGTGGATAACGGAGATGTGATATATGGCATCACAACCGGTTTTGGGAAGCTGAGTGATGTTTATATTGCTCCTGAAGATACAGAAAAGCTGCAAATGAATTTAATCAGAAGCCATGCCTGCGGGGTAGGTGCCCCGTTTCCCGAAGAAGTCAGCCGCCTCATGTTGGTCCTGCGGGCCAATGCTCTTTTGAAGGGCTACTCCGGTGTTCGCCCTTCTGTAGTTGAAACGCTGATAAAGCTAGTAAACCATGAAATTCATCCGGTTATCCCCCAGCAGGGATCTCTTGGGGCAAGCGGTGATTTAGCTCCGCTCTCCCACCTGGCTCTCGCATTGATCGGGGAAGGAGAGGTTTGGCACCGCGGGAGGCGAATTTCCGCAATGGATGCGTTGCTGCAGGAAGAAATTCTCCCGCTAACTCTTACAGCAAAAGAGGGCCTGGCATTGATCAATGGCACACAGGCCATGACTGCGCAGGGGGTGGCCGCTTATCTGGAGGCGGAACAGCTGGCAAGCCAGGCTGAATCCATTGCGGCGTTAACGATGGAAGGATTAACGGCCATTACGGATGCCTTTGACGAGGATATTCATCTCGCCCGTGGGTACAGGGAACAATGTGAAGTTGCACATCGGATCCTGTCTTATCTTGAAGGCAGCAGGCTGACCACCAGGCAGGGAGAAGCAAGAGTACAGGATGCCTATTCCATCCGTTGTATTCCTCAAGTGCATGGAGCTTCCTGGCAGGCCCTTGGCTATGTAAAAGAGAAGCTTGAAATTGAAATCAATGCGGCCACAGACAACCCGTTAATTTTTGATGAAGGGCGGAAGGTCATTTCAGGCGGCAATTTTCACGGCCAGCCTGTTGCACTGGCTATGGATTTTCTCAGTATCGCCATGGCGGAATTTGCCAACATTTCGGAACGGCGCATCGAGCGGATGGTGAACCCGCAGCTTAGTGACCTGCCGGCCTTCTTGAGCCCCAATCCGGGCCTCGAGTCAGGGGCAATGATTATGCAATATTGTGCGGCTTCTCTTGTTTCTGAGAATAAAACACTCGCCCATCCTGCCAGTGTTGATTCGATTCCCTCATCGGCCAACCAGGAAGACCATGTCAGCATGGGAACGATCGGAGCGAGGCATGCCTACCAGATCATCACAAATGTGAGAAGGGTGTTGGCCATCGAATTGATATGTGCACTGCAGGCCGTCCGTTACAAAGGAATTGAACGGATGGCACCTAGAACGAGAACGATATATGATCAGGCAAGCTCCATCTGTCCGCCGATTACATCAGACCGTATTTTTTCAAATGATATTGAAAAAATGAACGAATGGCTTAAACACATTCGCTGGGATGGCCTCATTGATATGTCGGGTGAAAACTCAAAAGAAATGCAACGATAAAAAGGAGGAAACTTAAGATGTCAGATACCATTCAGCGAATCTCTGCTCCACGTGGAAACCAGCTTCATACAAAAGGGTGGGTACAGGAGGCGGCTCTCCGGATGCTCATGAACAACCTTGATGCAGAAGTGGCAGAAAAGCCGGAAGAACTGGTTGTATACGGAGGAATCGGAAAAGCGGCAAGAAACTGGGATAGCTATGAAAAAATTGTGGAAACGCTAAAAGTGCTTGAAAGTGATGAAACCCTTTTGATTCAATCAGGCAAACCGGTGGCCGTCTTCAAGTCTCACAGCGATGCTCCCAGGGTTCTCCTTGCCAACTCCAACCTTGTCCCCGCATGGGCCAACTGGGAAACGTTTCGTGAGCTTGACGGTAAGGGGCTGATGATGTACGGGCAGATGACGGCGGGAAGCTGGATTTACATTGGAACCCAGGGAATACTTCAAGGCACATATGAAACGTTTGGGGAAGCGGCCCGCAAGCATTTTAATGGATCACTGGAAGGGACACTTACCGTTACTGCGGGACTCGGCGGTATGGGAGGAGCCCAGCCGCTGGCCGTAACGATGAACGGCGGTGTGGTTATAGCCATTGAATGCGATCTTTCCCGCATCCAGCGCAGAATCGATACAGATTATTGCGATGTGCTTGCTCTTGATCTTGATGAAGCATTGATGATGGCCAAAAAAGCGATGGCTGAAAAACGCCCGCTTTCCATTGGCTTACTTGGGAATGCCGCAGAACTATTGCCCGAGATTGTGAAAAGAAATGAAGTTCCGCAGCTCGTGACTGACCAGACGTCGGCCCATGACCCATTAAACGGATATCTTCCTGCAGGAATGACGATGGAAGAAGGAGAACGTCTACGCAAGGAAAATCCCACGGTGTATATCAAAAAAGCCAAAGAAAGCATGGCTGTTCACGTCCAGGCTATGCTGGATCTGCAGGCAAAAGGAGCCGTTGCATTCGATTACGGCAACAACATCAGACAGGTTGCATTTGATGAAGGCGTAAAAGATGCATTTGCTTTTCCAGGCTTTGTCCCAGCTTTCATCAGGCCTTTGTTCTGTGAAGGGAAAGGTCCATTTAGATGGGTGGCATTGTCAGGTGATCCGGAAGATATCTACAAAACGGATGAAGTCATTCTCAGGGAATTTGCTGACGATGAGCACTTATGCAATTGGATTAAAATGGCCCGGGAAAAAGTTCAATTTCAAGGGCTGCCTTCAAGAATCTGCTGGCTCGGTTATGGTGAGCGTGCAAAATTTGGCCGAATCATCAATGAAATGGTGGCAAAGGGAGAACTGTCGGCTCCGATCGTGATCGGAAGGGACCACCTGGATTGCGGCTCGGTGGCCTCGCCAAACAGGGAAACTGAAAGCATGCTTGATGGCAGCGATGCGGTGGCCGACTGGCCAATTCTGAATGCGCTGATTAATTCGGTCAATGGAGCAAGCTGGGTTTCCCTCCATCATGGGGGAGGAGTGGGAATGGGATATTCCCTGCACAGCGGAATGGTGATTGTGGCAGATGGGACCCTGGAAGCATCAGCACGACTCGAAAGGGTGCTCACCTCAGACCCGGGCATGGGAGTCGTCCGGCACGCGGATGCAGGATACGATCTGGCTAAAAGCACTGCTAAAGAAAAGGGAATTCATATGCCAATGCTGCACGAATAGGAGGCAAAAAAATGCTGGATACACTACTGACACCCATTGGCCAGCTGCTGATGATTGCGGGTTCAGAGGGACCAAAACGGGGAAATGACATGGCCGTTCTTCCTGTCATTGAAAATGCTGCGCTGGGGATAAAAGATGGAAAAATCTCATTTATCGGAAGTGCCGAGGAGGCAAAAGGGTTAGAGGCAAAAGAAAGAATAGACTGCAGAGGAAAGGTCGTTTCTCCCGGACTGGTCGATCCTCATACCCACCTTGTTTTTGGAGGTTCACGGGAACATGAAATGGCATTAAAGCAGCAGGGGATGTCCTACTTGGAAATTCTCAGCCGTGGCGGAGGAATTTTATCTACTGTAAAAGCGACGAAAGCAGAAAGTGAGGAAGCCCTTTTCAAAAAGGGGATGTTCCATCTTGACCGGAGCCTGAGCCTTGGCGTCACAACCATGGAAGCAAAAAGCGGCTATGGACTGGACAGGGAAACTGAGCTCAAACAGCTAAGGGTCGTTAAACAATTAAATGAAGAGCACGTAATGGACATCGTCTCCACATTTTTGGGAGCACATGCCCTGCCTTCTGAATATAAAGGTGCACCTGAAGCATTTTTAAACAGCATGCTAAATTTATTACCTGAAATCAAAGCAGAGGGACTTGCGGAATATGTTGATATTTTTTGCGAGACAGGTGTCTTTACCGTTGACCAATCCCGCAAATTTCTGGCATCAGCCAAGGAAATGGGATTTGGAGTTAAAATTCATGCAGATGAAATTGACCCTCTTGGCGGAACGGAAATGGCATGTGAAATTGGAGCGGTGACGGCAGATCATCTGGTTGGTGTTTCTGAAAAAGGAATCACCATGCTTGGAGCATCGCCGACCATTGCCGTCCTGCTTCCCGGAACTACATTTTATCTTGGCAAAGACAGCTATGCTCCTGCCAGAAGCATAATTGAAGCAGGCGGAGCCGTCGCCTTGTCAACCGATTTCAACCCAGGAAGCTCTCCTACGGAAAACCTGCAGTTTATCATGAATTTGGCTGCATTGCGCCTGAAGATGAAACCGGAGGAAATCTGGAATGCGGTCACAGTAAATGCTGCGTATGCGATCGGAAGAGGGGAAGAAGCTGGGGGGATCGAGACTGGAAGATGGGCAGACATTGTGTTATGGGACATTCCCAACTATCATTATCTCCCTTATCACTATGGTGTGAACCATGTGAACACCGTATGGAAAAAAGGCAGGAAAGCTCAGGAGAGGAAACCTTCTTATGCATGATATCCGGCATCTGTTGCCCTCCAGTGAAGCTAAATTCAAGGATAGTGGGATAACGAAAGCAGGTGAATTGCTAAAAGCCTGGAACGGCAGCCCGGCAAGTGGAATTGGGCTGATCGGGGCTCCCTTATCCAAAACATCCATATCCCACTCAGGAGCTGCCATGGCGCCTGAAGTGATTCGCAAAATGCTGTCTTCCTTTACCACCTACAGTGTGGAAAGGGATCTCGATTTGGAATCCTCCATCATTACCGATTTTGGGGATATCACTCCTCATGTAACAGATATTCATGAAACCCGAAGCAGGTTTGTTCAGGTGATTCAAGAAGTGCTTGAACGCAATCCGGATATCGTTCCCGTAATCCTTGGCGGCGACCATTCCATCAGTGCGTCAAGCATCAAAGCCTTTAGAAAAAATAAAGGCCCAGTTGGAGTTATTCAATTTGATGCCCATCACGATCTCCGCAATCTTGGAGATGGGGGACCTTCCAATGGAACGCCATTTCGCCAATTAATAGAAGGAACCGATATTAAAGGGGAGCATCTTATACAAATCGGAATCCGGGATTTTTCCAATGGCAGGATGTATACGAATTATGCAAAAGAAAATGGAATTACGGTCTATTCAATGAACGAAGTCAGCCGTTTGGGGACAAAAAAGATTTTGGAAGAGAGCATTCGCACATTAAAATCAAAGGTTTCTTCCATTTATGTTTCGGTGGATATGGACGTACTGGACCAGGCATATGCTCCCGGCTGCCCGGCTATCGGGCCGGGGGGAATGACCAGTGAAGCACTTATTCAGGGGATACAATACCTCTCCGCCTGCCCGGAAGTTAAAGGTATGGATATTGTAGAGGTGGACCCGACCCTTGATTTCAGGGATATGACCAGCCGGCTTTCGGCTTATCTTATCCTTCAGTTTCTTCTGCATCGCGCTTCATACAAAGAAAAAAACCATCCAGAAGAATGATTTCTGGATGGTTTTTATGATTTTTCTTCTTTTTTCAGCATTCGGTTAAGCTTGGACCAGCGGAGCTCGATCAGCGGCTGCGCAAGAGCGATTACCGGCTTGCTGGCCAAGAACATCGTAATGATTACCGCGAGAATAAGGAGCATGACATAATAATTGTTGTCCTCAATCGATGAAAACAAATCGGTTGTAAACAAATATTTCAACACAAAACCATGCAGCAGATAGATATATAACGTCCGTTCTCCAAATTCGGTAAAGAAAAATCTCCGTTTTGGTATGATGGCCAGAAAGCTGAACGTTGACAAAAACATGACCGCATACAAGGCGAGACGTATTACTCCGCCATACCATTCATTGTGCCCCAATATATCCGCATAGGAAGAAGAGGAGAGGAGCCAGTCCTTGGCATGATCCGGAATAAAGAAATGATAGGCCAAAAACATCAGTACAAGGAAAATACCTGAAGCGATGCGTATTGATGGCTTTAAAATTTGTTTGAAATCCCTTTTGGTCAAATAGTGTCCCAGAAGAAAGACCGGGAAAAAGACAAAGGTTCGCAGAAGGCTCAGGTACGTACCGATTTCTGTTATGTAGCCAACAGCAATTCCGATGCCGATTGCCAGGAGCAGCGGGTATTTCATTTTCACAAAGACTTTTAAAAGGACGTTCCAAAATACGAGGCTTAATAGAAACCACAGTGCCCAATGCGGATCGAAAAAGTTAAGCTTCATTTCACTTTTATTGTATAAATCGTAATAAAAAAATGAATAAATCAACTGGAAGATGATGTATGGGATAAGAATCTTCTTGAAGATTTTGGAAAGGTATCCATCTTTGAGTACTCCCTTGGTGAAAAATCCGGAGATTAAAATAAATGCCGGCATGTGAAAGGTATAAATGAAATTATAGATAGTGTATAGCCAATCACTTTGGCTTTTAATCGGAGAAATAAAGTGTCCGAACACTACCAAAAAAATTAAAATAAAGCGTGCATTGTCAAAATAATAATCTCGTTCCTTCACTTGGGTTGCCATAATTCCTCCAACTTCTACAAGACGTGCAAATATAGTTATTCGTTTCTTCTTTAATAGCAGGGTCCGTTTTTTTTGTATCTTCTTCTATAATTCCCATAAATCACTGGTAATCTAACCTGAAAATAAAAAAAAGTACAAACGGAGGTTTGTACTTTAACCATATCATGCTTTTCTTAAAAAGAGCTTAAAAATCAATTTTAATTTTTATGAAGCCTGCACTGCGCAGTGCTTCATAGATGATAACAAGAGCCGGCCCGACGATCAATCCGATGAAACCGAGGAGCTGGAAGCCAAGATAGAGGCTGATCAGTGCTGCAAGCGCTGAAATTCCAAGGCTGGATCCCAGGATTTTGGGCTCGATAATACGCCGGATAACAGTAAGAAGAACAAACATGATGATCAAACCGATCGCAAGGAAGTCATCGCCTACAACAAAATTATAGACCGCCCAGGGGACGATAAATGATCCCGTACCCAGTATGGGAAGGATATCTACAAGAATGATAAACAAAGCAATCAGGACGGCATATTTGACATCCAGGATTAAAAGGCCGATTAATGCAAGCACATAGGTAATGAAGCTTAAGATCAGCTGGGCGCGGATAAATCCTACCGTTGCTCTGGACAGCTGGGTAAAGACGAGCTCGACCTTTTCCCGGGCAGAGGTAGTAAACAGATTGAGAAAGTTGGCAAACAGCCGGGGCAAATCGAGTGAAATCAAAAATAAAGCAACCAAATAAATAATAAGGTAGAGAAGCAGCTGAGGTATGGCTGCGGCTACCGAGATTATTCCATTTGTCAGTTTGGTTGCAAAGTTCCCGGCATAATTCTTAAATCCGTCCAAGGCATTCTGGACAGTCGAAAGGACTTCTGGAGGGAGGGATGCATAGAGCTTTTCTACTTTATATAAATCTTTTTCGATCAGGCTGAATACTTTTACAGCATACTTTGGAACCATTGTAAGAAAATCAATGGTCTGAACAACCAGTGTTGTTGTCAGCCAGTAGGTGAAAATGCCGAATCCGGCAAGAAATAAGATAAACACAATCGTTACGGACAGCAGCCTTCTAATTTTAAAGTGGTTTATGCAAAGTTTGATCGCAGGCTCAAGCACCAAAGCGGTCATAAGCGCTAAAATCAATGGAATGCTATAAGGAATAAGAAAAATGGCTGCTGCCAGCAGCACAATAATAATAATTACATTCTTTAAACGCATTTCTGGCCATCATCCTCTATGTAAAATAACTATCTCTTATTAAATGATTAACTGGAACGGGTAAAAAGTCAATCTGTAATGTTGGTAACTTCATGAATTTTTCATGTTTTCCTTTGATGCATGGTGACCAAAATTGCATTGAGCTGCCCGCCGAGGATCAGGATCATGGCGGACAGGTAGAACCAGATCATAAGCGTAAGCAAAGCTCCCAGGTTTCCATAAATCTGACGGTAATCAAACAAAGTCACGTAGTAGGAAAATCCAAGCGAAATCAGCTGCCATCCAACGGTTGAAAAAAATGCGCCAGGGAGCACATGTTTTAATCTCAGGCGGACATTCGGGGCGATGAGATACAGAGAAACAAACATAACCATGAGGATCACAAAGCCCAATGACCAACGGGTCGTGGTCCAGAAATGAAAAGCCGGATGACTGTATCCAAGGTGATTGGCTAAAAAGAGGCCGATTGAGCTTCCAAAAACGGGAAGCAGCAGGGAGGAAACAATCGCAATTACCAGGCCGATGGTCAAAAGAATTCCCACCAGCAGTTCCCTGATAAACGGCCGGTTTTCTTCTACATGATAGGCTTGATTGAACACACGGATAATGGCAAGAATGCCGATCGATGACAGCCAGAGTGTGACCACCAGACTGATTGAAAAAATATCTCCGCGGCTTTGATCCAGAACCGAAATCAAATTATATTCCAGCAGGTTAAATGCCTGAACTGGGGCAAACGGGCGGATGAGCTCCAGTACGGAGGATGAAGAAATCGGCAGAAAGCCCAGTATGGAGAAAACCAGAAATGAGAATGGAAACAGCGAAACCAAAAAGTAATAAGCCAGTTGTGCCGACAAATCAAACACTTTATCTTCAAAAAAACGCAATTTCAGTTCTTTCAGAAATACAATCATAATAAACTCCTTTTGCCTTGCTAAATCCAGTATTCCCCTTGTTTCTGCAATAGAGACGTGGAAGCCCAATTTTTTCGCTGCCTAAAAATGAGTGAAACCTTATGGGTGACAAACCGTATACTTTAACGTGCCAAAATTCTTAAAAAGCAGGATTGAGAGGTGAAGGACAAAGTTAGGATTGAGAAATTGACGATGCATGTCACCAGGCTTTTTAAGAAATGATAGTAAGGAATTTGAAATTATTTTATATGGTTTTGACATCAAACGGTGTATGAACTGGAAATCAAGGAGGATATTTACTGATGGATTTTTTATCAACTGAATTTCTGTCTGCACTTTTATCCATTGTCATCATTGACCTGGTACTTGCAGGCGACAATGCGATTGTTATAGGGCTTGCAGCGAGAAACCTTAAGAAAGAACAGCAAAAAAAGGTTATTATCTGGGGGACAGTAGGAGCTATCGTCATCCGTGCAGTCGCAACGATGGCTGTTGTCTGGCTGCTTAAAGTACCTGGCCTGCTGCTGGCAGGGGGCCTGATTCTGATCTATATTGCCTATAAGCTTATGGTGGAGGAGAAAGACCATGACATTAAGGCACAGAATAGTATTTGGGGAGCAATCCGGACCATTATTATCGCCGATGCGGTGATGGGTCTTGATAATGTGCTGGCTGTGGCTGGAGCAGCTCATGGAGACTTTTTGCTCGTTATTCTTGGATTATTGATTTCTGTTCCTATCGTTGTTTGGGGCAGTACACTTTTCTTGAAACTGATCGACAAGTTTCCGTTCATTATTACCATCGGGGCTGCCATTCTCGCCTGGACAGCTGCAAAAATGATCGTCGGCGAGCCGTTTATGAAGGAGTATTTCAGCAATCCGTTCATTAAGTACGGTTTTGAGATCATTGTCATTGCTGCCGTCGTCCTGATTGGCTTGATGAAGAAACGTTCAAACAAAGGGAACACAACAAAGCCTGCCGAACATCCTGAGAGTGGTGTCTAAAATAAAAAAAGCTGAAGCAGATATTTCTCTGCTTCAGCTTTTTTATTTAGTACACATCTTTTTTTGTAAACACTGTAAAGGAAACAACAAGTCCAGCTATTGCCCAGACTAAAAGGACGATGAGTGAAAAGCCAAGGGACATTCCTTCTATTGGTGTGGCCATTCCACTGATGTAATCGGTCAGGCTGAGGTTAACCATAAACAAATATTTCGCACTTTCCCAAGACGATACCATGTTGGAAAGAATCGCTCCGGCGATAAGTGCGGCCAGCATGATTCCCATGACAGCCGCGGTGCTTCTGAGCAAAACGGAAAGCATGAAGGTCAATGTTCCGACAACCAGGCATACAAACCAGACTAAACCAAACTCCATAAGAATGTACTGCCATTGCGGTATGAGATGAACATTGTTTGTAACTAATTCCTCTCCGCTTGTGCTAAAACCGGTGAGGAGCGGCATGCCCCATCCGCCATAACCGAACACTACGCCGGATATGCCATAGGATAACACCGCGGATGCTGTCACAATAAAAGAGACGGATAGAATCAAAGCTAAATATTTACTCAATAAAATCCGCCATCGTTTGACTGGACGGGTAAGCAGAAGCTTGATGGTTCCTCCACTCGCTTCAGAAGAAACGAGATCTGCAGCGACAACCATAACGAGCAGTGGAAGCAGCAAATCAATGGAGTTTTCGACAAACACTCTCATGAAGGTGGGAGCACCGGGAGCCTGCGGGTTGATATTGTGGTCCAGGTAGTATTGCTGCTGAGCCAGACGGATTTTCAGATATTTTCTCCAGTCATCCTGCATCCTGCTTGAGCTCAGCCGATTTTGTGTATCCACAATTTCCTGCTGGAGCTGTGTTCTCCAATCCACGTTCCCCAATTTTTCGCGGGTTGTTTTTACTTCCTGATACTGTGCATACGTAAAAAGAGGAACAAGGGCGGCGATGATAAGGATAATAACGAACAAACGCCTTTTTCTGAATAGCTTAAGCAATTCATTATGAACAAGTTTATTCAATATGCTCGCCTCCTGTCAGTTCCAGGAAAAGATCTTCGAGGGCAGGCAGCTTTGTCCGCATCTCTTTCACTTCCACTCCTGCAGTAACGAGCATTCGATTCCAATTCCCGATTTGGCTTTCATCATATAAGGTAATAAGAAATTCTTCTGAACGTGTAACATTTGTGACTTCCCTGAGCAGGGACTCTGCTTTTTCCTGCGGTTCGGCCTTCCACACCACCCGTTCTTGTTCTGCCAGCAAGGCATGAACAGAATCTACACGGATGATGCTTCCCTTGGAAATAATGGCGACCCGGTCGCACATGAGCTGGATCTCACTAAGTAAATGGGAAGAAACCATGACACATAACTTCTCTTTTTCAGCGAGGAATCGAATGAACTCCCTCATTTCACGGATCCCCGCCGGATCGAGTCCGTTGGTAGGTTCATCAAGGATCAGCAACTTGGGATTGCCAAGCAAGGCCTGGGCGATTCCAAGCCTCTGCCTCATACCCAGGGAGTAGGTTCCCACTCTGTCATGAATACGGTTACCCATATCCACAAGATCGACCACTTCATAAAGACGCTTAAGCGGAATGGAAGAATCCATCCGGGCGAAATGCTCAAGGTTTTCCCAGCCGGTCAAATAAGGATACAGCTCAGGATTTTCCACGATACAGCCCAAGTCTTTCATCGCATCGCCAAAGTGGGTCTGAATGTTTTTACCTCCAATCAAGACAGTGCCGGAAGAGGGTTTAATCAAACCGACAATCATACGGATAGTTGTCGTTTTTCCGGCACCGTTTGGACCTAAAAACCCAAAAACTTCACCAGGATACAGGTCAAAGGATATGCCTTTAATGATGTCTTTTTTACCGATTGTCTTACGAAGGTTTTTTACGGATAGAGCAGGGGATTGGCTCATTTCTGGTCCTCCTCGCTAAAACGGATGAGGGAAGCGGTGCGCTCTCCGATTAATTGGTATCCCTGTTTGTTTGGATGAAAGTGGTCACTGTACAAGTAATCATTCACATTCAGTTCGAAAAGGTCAAATGTAGGTACATAGATGATATTGGGCTGGGCCGCAGCAGCGTTTGCTGAATCATAATTCCACTTTCTGACGATGCCGGAGGTCGTTTTCGAATCCTTCATGTCACTGAAGGGATTATAAAGCCCCACATGATAGACTATACCGCTTTTGTTCAGCGAACGGACTTCTTTATAAATCGCTTTTAAATTTGAAAGATAGGCGTCTTCGGTTTTATTGATATTTTGTGAATCCAGCTCCTCCAGTGCTTGTCCTCCACGGAATAAATCATTGCCGCCAATGGTAAGCAGAATCACATCCGCATTTTTGATTTGCCGCTGAATCTGAGGCTGCTGGATTTGCTTAATAAGCTGGGAAGAGGTCTGCCCTTTTATCGCAGAATTGGTCAATTCAATTTCCTTTTTTGTTTTCTTTGCCAATTCTTCCTTGAGGTAACCGATGTATCCCTTGCCATCAGGATCTCCTGTTCCTCTTGTCAATGAATCACCAATTGCCGCGATTTGCAGCTTTTTTGCTGATGATGAATTGTCCTTTTGTTTTTGAGGGGTATCCGGCTGCATCGTTTCTGCCTGCCGGCTTTTGCCATCCGCAAAAAATTGATCCTGAAGGACCCATGCAAGACCCACCAGCCAGACCAATGCGGATAAAATGGAAAGAGCTGTGATGAGAGATAGACCTTTTTTTCTCACAAGACCATCCTTTCATATCCTGATTATTAAAAGCATAGCAGACAATGGAAAAATCTCTTACTATTATGCATGGGAATTGCAACATTTATTTTTCAAATGTTTTGAAATCTGTCACATTAGAATTTTTGCTTTTTTTTATTGATATTCGCTGGTAAAGAAAGAGACAATAGAGAAAAAAGTGGAAAGGCAACAAGGTGATTATATTCATGAAGAAAAAGATAAGAAGCAGGGTGGCCGGTTTGGTTGTGATTGCTGGGTTTGCCGCCTATTTCTACAGCAGCCTGGTGCCGCCGCTTGAATTGCAAATCCAAAAAACATCTGCGGTTCACACGATGCTGTCCGCAGAAAATACGGGATTCCTTTCCATGAAAATAGAAGCTTTTTATATTAATAATAATGAAGTTCCTCCTGAAGCCTTAATGAATATAAAAGATTCATGGAGACCGGTGCGCGGGCAAAAAGTTTCTGCAGGACAAAAAAAGAATATCGGCATTCTCCATGACTTACCGGTCAAGCAAATTGTAATTGTTTACAAATATGCCGGCATTCCTTACACACGGACATACCCGGTAAAAGATTCAGGAAAAGGCGGTTTCTAAAGATTTTATTTAGTTTTTGTTGAAATATGAAGAAAAAAGAAGGAATTTTATAAAAAAACTCATAGGGCGGAGGTGAAGTAAGCAAAAAGGGTTAATATCAGACAAAATAGATTATTCTGAATATTTTAATTATGAATAGAATACAGTATTATAAACGTAACAAAGGAAGGGAGTAGATTCCAATGAAGAACGAAAGCGAAGCATGCTGATAAGGCCTTAAAAAAGCTTAGCATGTGGGTCTTCAAAGAAGTCTATTTAATATCACATCATCTGTTAAAGGCGTGATTCCAATGAAAAATGTTAGCGAAGCATGTCAGGATCATATCCAACAAAAAACCAGCCCGTGAAAACTGGTTTTGCGATATGTGGACGTGTGGGAAACCAGATGACGGGTACGCATCAATTTCAGAGGACGTGATTCCAATGACAACAGTAAGCGAAACATGCTAGAATCATGGCGCAACAGAAAATAGTCCGTGAAAACTATTTTCGCATCATGTGGGCATGTGGGAATCCAAAGAAGGAAAATAAACTGAAAGATGCAAGTCTGCAAGCAATGCAAGACATGTGTTTGAAAGTAAAGAAAGGAAAATCAATAAGTGAATAGCAAGTACATTAAATGAGGCGCAGGTTTATGTTCATTCACATAAACAGCGCCTTATTTTTGTGTCTTCATTTATAAAAATCAACATAATGCAGGATGTTTTCGGGAACGCTATGAGCAATTTTATTCCACTTTTGTTTGAGGCTTACTGCGGCGGGGAATCCTAGCAGGGAAATGGAGGGGTATGAATGAGCGCAGGTACCAATAGCGAAACTAAAAAAGCATCAAAACCCATAAAACCGGAGCGTCAATATTTTTTTCCTGCTCAGATTGTGGAAAGCTTTATTGAAAAAGGAAAGGAATCCCTGCAAACGTCTTACATGGCCCAGTTTATTCTCTCGAGCCTGGCTGGAGCGTTCATCGCCTTTGGAGCTCTCGGTTCAGTATTGCTGACCATGCAAGTGGACAGCCAGGGTGTAATGAATCTGCTTGCAGGTGTCGGTTTTACGATCGGCTATGCCATGGTCTTTTTATCAGGCTCTATCCTCTTTACTGAGGTAAACATACTCCTGCCCAGCTATATCATGCAAAGCAATTACTGGATCAGCAAAAAATTGCTCTATTTTTGGCTTATCTGTTACATAGGAAACTTTCTTGGTGCGTTGTTTGTCGGCTTCCTGCTTAATTTTTCAGGATCGCTGCATGGTGAATTTTATGAACACCTGCTCACATTCATGGAAAAGAAAATGGAATTCACACATCGCGGAACATGGGGCTGGTTCCAGGTCCTTTTCTCAGGCATTCTTGCCAACTGGCTGATTGGAGCGGCAGCAATCCTGGCTACTGCTGCAAGAGATGTCGTAGGGAAAATCCTCGGCATCATGCTTCCTGTCATTATCTTTGAAGCCGGAAACTTTCAGCATGCCGTAGCGAATATGGGGTATTTCAGCATTTCTGTACTTGAAGGCTTTGATATCAGCTGGTACAAGTTCATTCTTTTAAATCTGATTCCCGCAACCATTGGTAATTTAATCGGGGGCGGAATCCTCGTATCCCTTCTTTTATCCTATGCGTATAAAGAAGAAATTGATGAAGGAGTACTGGGGGAAGAAGAAGAGGCAATTGATGAAATGGAGCATAAAGACAAACATGCCAAAGAATAAAGCCGCCCGTTCAAACGGGAGGCTTTTTTTACAGAAGAATAAAGTTTATGCCTGTTCGGAGGGTTAGTGCGTGTTATTTTCGGTAAAACAGGGTAAATACTAATCACTAACAAGTATGAGGAGGACCATCATGAGCTTAACTAAACAACAAATCAACGAACTCGAACAATCATTGCTGGGGATGAAGAAACAACTTGAGGAACAGCAGGAATTAAGGGAGAACGACGAAAGCCTGCAAGAGTCTACAGGGGAAATTAGCTCAGTTGACAGCCACTTTGGTGATATGGGGAGTGAATTATATGACCGCGAATTGGCAATGGCGCTTGATGAAAATCAAGAGGAAATTCTTGAAGACATTAACCAGGCGCTCCAGCGTATCGAAGAGGGTACCTACGGGAAATGCGTTGACACGGGAGAGGAAATACCTTATGAAAGATTAAAGGTCCTTCCTTATGCCAAACGGACCGTTGCAGCCCAGGAAGTAGCGGACAGGGAAGGTAAAGTGAGTGACGAGTACGAAATCGAAGAGCCCTCGTTTGTTCGTAAGGGAGAAGGGAATCTCGAAGACAGCAGGATGAGAACAGTAGACGAAATTATGGACACACATGGAAATGCTTCAAACAAAGGAGAGGACGCTTGAGCCGCTCCTTATTTTTTTACAATAAAAAAGCAGCAGTGCCCTTTAACGGGGTTCTGCTGCTTTTTTGTCTTTGGCATACTTTTTGCTGTTCGCGTATTCCAGGATGGCCTTAAAGTAAAAGATGGAGTGAAACAAAATGTTTCCGAGCAGGATACCTGCAAATGCATCGAGAATGACATGCTGTTTAACAAAAAGAGTGGATAAAATAATCAAATATCCGATCAATGCCACCGCAGCAACAAAAACGGGAGTTTTTGTTTTACAATGGCGGGACGCAATGACCATAAGATAGCTGCTCAGCACGTGTATGCTTGGAAAACAATTGTACGGTTCATCTGCCGAATACACATAACGGATCATGGACGTAAACAGGCTGTTTCCTTCAAGGTGCGGTCTTGGAACAGTAGTCTGAAAAAAGAAGTAAATAACATAACAGATGGCCATTCCGACGGTAAGGCTCAGCAACGTCTTATAATAGAGAGACCGGTCATAAACAAAAAAATAAAACAGCATGCCAAAGATGAAGATGTACCAAAAGACATACGGTATGATGAAGGCTTCAATAAAAGGAATTTGCTGGTCGAACGATGTGCTAAGGCTCCTGGCTCCACGGGCTCCATTATTGAGCAACTCATAAAAAGAGTGCAAAAGCGGAATAGAGAGCATTAAGCACAAAGGAAAGAAATGAAGTTTTAATTTACTCAAAGTCACTACTCCTTTAGCCGTGATAAAAAAGTACTTGCTAACTATGTATTACCCTATTCTGCCCGGTTGAACACTTTATGTCACATGCAGGAGAATACCACATTATACCATATTTCTGGAAATGCCGGCTTTTCCAAAAGCAGGAAAGGATGTTCGATATTGTGAAGGTTCTTGTCCATCATAGCGTAAAAATAGGCCGCTGGCACTCTTTAAAAGAAGGATTTTTAGGAAAGAATGCTATATGTCACTATACTTTACAGTTATATAGGTCTAAAGAACCACGCAAGATAGCGGGTAGAGCAAATGACGGAAACCCTTCTCCATATTTTAACTGGTATTGACAAATATTGAGTGATTATTTAGGTTTAATGTCATGAAAAAGCGGGAATTATCTCTTTTTGTAATATTACTGTAATCTTCCTAAAACACGTATGTCATATTTTGTTGGTAGAATCTAAGTAAGTTAGCAAGAAGAAAATACCAACATTGGTAATACAGATTTTAGGGGGATACATGCTTTGAAAAAAATGGTAGCGGCAGCGGCACTGGTAGGAATGATGGCCTTCAATCCGATTGTAGGGAAAGCAGCGCTTGGCGATCACACTTTAAAACAAGGTATGACCAGTAAAGACGTACAGCAATTACAAACAGTACTAAAGAAAAAAGGATATTTCACATATAAAAAGACAACGACTTATTATGGTACATATACGACTTCAGCAGTTAAAAAGTTTCAAAAAGCAAAACGACTAAAAGCTGATGGAGTTGCAGGCGCAAACACATTTAAAGCACTGGGTGTAAAAAAAGTTGTTAAGAAAAGTTCTTCAAGCAGCTCTGCAAGCGTAGTAAGCGTGGCGAAACGCTATAAAGGTGTTCCATACCGCTGGGGCGGAACGACACCAAAAGGTTTTGACTGCAGCGGCTATATTAACTATGTCTATGAAAAAGCCAAGCGAGTGGACTTGCCACGTACGGTTTCAGGTATTTATTTGAAAGGGACGCGTGTGAGCAAGCCAAAAGCAGGCGATGTTGTATTCTTCCATACGTATAAGAGCGGAGCATCACATGCGGGTATTTATATTGGCAACAACGAGTTCATTCACAGTTCATCCTCAAAAGGTGTAAGTATTGCTTCTATGAAAAATCCTTACTGGGCTCCTAAATATCTTGGAGCAAAGAAAATATAGCAGGAAAACAGGCATACCTGGTATGTCTGTTTTTTTATTGGCGATTTGTAATATTGTTTCACTTTTCTGAATACTATAGTATAATTTAAGAGATATTGTAGGACCTTAATGCAGTTTACCATCCTGAGAAAGGAGTGTTAGGCATGTATTTAGGTGAAACTGTCAAAATTGATCGATTTGACGGAGAATATTTTGAGGTGAGCCAGCAGTGGCTAATGGACATTGTGTGGAACAAATACCACATGCCGCTAAAAGACTTTTTGGCTTCCTATGACAGAAGAGACAGCGATTATATACTATCCCTTGCGAATCAGAACGCATTGGAGTATCAGTTAAAATATGATGAAAACCACTTATTGCTGTAAGTGGTTTTTTGTTTTTGCCGGGTGTCATCCTCTTTGCCCGCTTCATATCATATGAAAGATGTGAGGCAAGGAGGAAGAACAATGGCGAAAAAACCAGCGAAGAAAACGGCAAAAAAGACATCCAAGTATGATCAGGCGGTTAACAAGTATGCGCATACTGTAAAAATGGTAACAAGCTCAACGTGCATTTCATGCAAAACCCAGTGTGCAAGAGGACTGGCATATATTGAAAAAATGAATTGTCCGGGAGCAGTTGGCCATGGAGTCCCTTGCCATCTGACAAAAGGAAAGGGAACAAAATAAAAAGGTATTGCACGGCATCGCTTCATCTCAAAATTGGCCAGATTCTATCGGGGATGAAGCAGTGCTTCTTTTTATATATATGGAGGATAATGGCAATAAAATGGTTTACACAGCCACCTACAAGGGAAATGTTCAGAATAGTGTGAAGTTCTTTGGCTCTGGCCCATAAAGTAATAGAAACCATACACATATATCCAAAAAGTCAGGTGATAAAAATGAGCAGAGAGTGCAGAGAAAAACTGAGTTTAAATGGAATATGGAAATGTGTGCAGGACGAAAATGACCTGCTGGAAGGGAATATCCGAAATAAGCCGGTTTATCATGCTGAAGAATTAACATGGACCGACATCCTTGTTCCAGCTCATTGGCAGAAAGCGGGTTATGAAGATTTTCAGGGGGTGATGTGGTATAAGACGACATTCAGGGCGCCGCCTAAAAAGTCGGATAAGATGTTTTATATTTGCTTTGACGCGGTAGATTATTATTCGGAAGTTTGGCTGAACGGTGTGTATTTGGGAACACATGAAGGCGATTTTGATGCTTTTGAATTCAATGTTTCCGATTTTCTGCATAATGGCGAAGAAAACGTTTTGGTTATAAAGGTTACCTCTGAATTGGATACAAGGCCAGAGAGGAAAAAGATTGCCAAGGGAGGACTTTATCATTGGGACTGCCTGCCGGTTAACCAGGAAGGGCTCACCGATTGTCCCGAGGTCCCGTCTTCTGTCAACGCCCATTATCCGAATCCACTCATAAACCCGGGCGGCATTTGGAAGGATGTTTATCTGGAGGAACGAGGCAAGGTACATATTGAACATATCCAGATTACTCCTTACTTGAAGGATGACTATAAGAAAGCGACCATCTATCTGGACGTTGAATTAAACAATAATAACAGCAAGGAAGCAAAAATTGATGTAGAGGTCTCCTTTTTGCCGCATAATTTCAGGGGGAAAATTTACAGGTGGAAACGGCAGAGTTATTTCCAGAGACCTGGAACAAGCAGTTATTCCATGACTGACCAGCTGTCTCAACCAAAGTTGTGGTGGACATGGGAGCTTGGCTTTCCACACCTATATAAAGCAGTGATTGAGGTCTGGGCAAACGGAGTACTGGTGGATAAAAAGATTCAAATATTTGGAATTAAAGAAATCAAAATGGATGATAAGTGGATCTTTTATCTCAATGGAACAAGGGTTTTCATCAAAGGTAACAATTACTTGTCAGACCAGTTCCTTTCCCTCATGACAAAGGAGTCCTACCAGCTCGACGTCCAGATGATGCTGGATGCCAACATGAACACCACCCGCTTATTTGCCCATGCAGAACAGGAAGAGTTCTACCAGCTGTGCAATGAAAAGGGAATTATGGTATTTCAAGATCTTCCCTTTCAATGGGGCTATGAATCGACAGGGCTTTTTATAAAAAGAGCGGAAGATGTAGCCCGCCGGTTTATCAGGATGCTGTACAACCATCCCTCCATTATTCTTTGGTCCTGCCACAGTGAATCCCGCTATCATGATTACAACAAGCTGGATAATATGCTGCTGCGCGTGGTCAAAGAGCTGGACAGCCTGCGCCCTGTAATAAAAAATTCAGTCCTTGTCTCTGATGAAGAGCTTCCACACTATTTTGAAACACTTGATGATTTTACAAATTACATCGGTACGCATTTAAGTGTTCATTGGGTCGGATGGTACTGGGGGAAAATTGAGGATGCAGAGTTCTATAACCCAATGTTTGTAACAGAATATGGAACCCAGTCCATACCGAATGAGGATTCCCTGAAGAAATTTATGAATCAGGAGTCACTCTGGCCGGTTAACTGGGAGATTTACCGGACATGGGGTTTCCAGACTAACATCTACCAGACGATGATGGGATCTGTGATGACACAGTCACTTCAGGATCTGATCGATATCACCCAGGATTACCAGGTGCAATTTTACAAGGAGCATACAGAGGCATTAAGAAGAAAAAAATACAACCAGGTCGGCGGACTGCTGCAATTTCACTTTGTAAATACCGGTCCATCCATTGACTGGTCCATTATCGACTATTACCGCCAGCCTAAAAAAGCGTACTTTGCAATGGCAAAAGCTTTTGAACCTCTCCATCTGTCATTCAACGGGGATATAACAGAAGGTGAACTCGGGCGCACTGCGACAATTGTGCCCTGGATCATTAATGACTATAATGTAATCTTTGAAAATTATGAAGTGACTTACAAAGTGTTCCAGGAAGATGGAACACTGGTTGATCAGCAAAAGTTTTGCGTTCCATTAATCGAGAAGGATTCCGTCCGGCCGTTTGAATCCTTAACGGTTCCTGTAGCCAAAGGGGAAACCGTAATCGTAAAAGGACAACTGAAGGATATGAACGGTGTATTAATCATGGAGAATGACAAAGTGATCCGCTCGCTTCCATCCCAAGATGAAGTGCAGGATCCATTTAAATCACCCATACGATTATAAAAATGAGGAGGCAATTCTATGAAAAAGGGAGTATTGCTGCTATTTTGCCTGATATTTGCGTTTTCAATGGCTGGCTGTTCCAACGACAAGCAGGGAGCATCAGGAACAGAGAAAGGCGGAGAGGTTCAGCTCAAGATGTGGGCGCACCAGGGCCAGCCGAAGGAAGTCGATTTTTATAAAAAAAGGATTGATGAGTTTAACAAGGAACATAAAGGTAAAATTAATGTAAAACTTGATATCATTCCAAGCGGGGCAGGTCACGCATACGAAGACAAAATCAATGCAGCTGCCACCTCCAATGGACTGCCGGATGTCCTCGATATGGATGGGCCGTTTGTCGGAAACTATGCAGCTACCGGTATCCTTGCTCCGATTGATGATTATGTAGATAAAAAGGACAAACAGGATTTTGCCAAATCCATCATCCAGCAAGGTACATATGACGGCAAGCTTTATGCGCTGGGAGCAATGGAGTCATCCATCGCAGTCTTTTATAACAAAAAGCTGTTAAAAGAAGCAGGGATTCAGGCCCCTGAAACTCTTGATAAAGCATGGACGTGGGATCAATTCATGGAAGCATCCAAGAAATTGACAAAAGGCGATGTAAAGGGACTTACTATGCATATGGATCTTGGGGTCGGAGAATGGCTCACATATATGGGTTCGGTATTTGTCTGGTCGAATGACGGGCTCATGCTCAATAAGGACAGGACCAAAGCAGAAGGCTATTTAAACAGTCCTGAATCAGTAGAAGCATTGGATTACGTGAAGGATCTGTTTAAATCTAAGGTTGTAAGTGTTTCCAACGGACCTGCAGATTTTGAAGAGGGCAAAGCAGCCATGATGATTGGAGGAGTATGGTTGATTCCTGGTTTTGAAGAATATAAAGATCTGGATTGGGGGATGACCTATTTCCCTTATAGCAAAAAGAAAGTTTCGCCTTCAGGCTCTTGGGCATTCGGCGTTTCCAGTCAGTCCCAGCATCCAAAAGAAGCGGCAGAAGTTGCTAAGTGGATGAGCAATAAGGATTCCGTTGTTGAAATCTCAAAGATTACTGGAATGCCGCCAGCAAGAGAATCGGCGTTTAAGGAACTGACGGAGTATGATAAGCTTCCAAAAAAAATAATCAAAGACCAGGTTCTGAATACGGCTAAAGCCCGTCCGGCTACACCTGCATATCCAGTACTGAGCGCTAAATTTGCAGAAGCCTTCCAAGCGGCTACGCTGGGACAGGATGTCAAAAAGGAACTGGATAAAGCAGCAAAGGATACCGACCGGGAGTTGGAGCGCTTTAAAAAATAAGAAAAGAGAGGAGTGATCATGTCACTCCTTTTCATATATTTTTGCTCGGAAAGGAGAAAAGAATGGAACCAGTTACCCAAAAAACAAAACTGAACAATCCGCTGCCCACCGTAAGCCCCAAGCAAAGAAAAAGAAAAAATTTGTTTACAAGTTATGGTTTTGCAGCTCCGGCGATGATCCTGCTCTTTGTATTTTTAATCCTACCGGCTATTCTGGCGTTGTATTACAGCTTTACAAACTATTATCTTCTAACTCCGGAAAAAACGAAATTCGTCGCATTTGAAAACTACAAGCGGCTTGCAGAGGATACTCTATTCCTTAAATCGCTGGGCAATACAGCCCTTTTTGTTGTTATCGTTGTCCCTGTGCAAACGCTCGTAGCCCTGGCCCTGGCCCTTTTAGTCAATCAAAAATTAATGGGTATAAAGTTTTTCAGGATGGCCTTTTTTGCTCCTGTTGTAACGTCGATGGTTATCGTATCCATCCTCTGGACCTTTATTTATAATCCGGACAATGGACTGGCAAATTCCATTTTAAATATTGTCGGTCTGGGCCCATTTCAGTTTCTGACTGATAAAGACCAGGCAATGTATTCTATTATTTTTATGAGTATCTGGCAGGGTGCCGGTTATCAAATGATGATTTTTCTTGCGGGACTTCAGGATATTCCAGATCATCAATATGAAGCAGCATCCATTGACGGAGCCAATGCATGGCAGAAGCTGATCCATATTACCATTCCGGGAATTCGCAATATCCTGGCCTTTATTGCCATCGTGACGATGATTGCAGCGACGAAATTGTTTATACAGCCATTCGTCATGACGCAGGGGGGGCCTCTCGATTCTACGAAAACGCTTGTCTATATGGTGTACGAGACCGGCTTTAAATTCCGGGATGTGGGTTATTCCTCCGCGATCGCCATCTTGTTCTTTGTTATTGTATTGATCATTTCCATTCTTCAGAGAAAGTTCATTAAAGAAAATACAGAATAGGAGGAGAATGTATGAAAAAGAACCGTATCATTGCACAAATCGGATTGTATGTTGTTCTCATTTTACTGGCCATTCTCTTTTTATTTCCTCTAGTATGGATGGTAGTTTCCTCGTTTAAAACGGAACCGGAAATTTTTGCCGACTTGAAATCATTTAGAGCCTTCGTTCCTTATACGTTTTCACTGGACAACTATACAGGGGTTTTTGAACGGATTCCTTTTATCCGTTATTTGCTTACAAGCACTCTGTATGTATCCGTAATCGTTCTTCTCGGACTGTTTGTAAACTCGCTCGCCGCATACGCGTTTGCCCGCATGCAATTCAAGGGCAGGGATCTTCTGTTTTCAATAGTGGTAGCCTTGATTATCATTCCATTTGAGAGCATCCTGCTGCCGCTGTATTTGATCATCGACGAGTTTGACTGGCTGAATACGTACCAAGCGCTCATAATCCCCTTTATTGCCAACGCCTTTAACATTTTTATGTTCCGCCAATTTTTCCTGAATCTGCCGAAGGAGCTTGAGGAATCGGCCAGGATGGACGGAGCATCCACGATAAGAATCTTTTTTCAGATAGTCATTCCGTTGTCAAAACCTGTTTTTATCACGGTGGCTCTGCTGACCTTCATTACCCACTGGGGAGACTTTATGTGGCCGCTGATTGCCACTACAGATGAAAGTGTCAGGCCATTGCAGGTGGGTATGCAATTCTTTTTCCACCAGCCGCCTGTAAGATATGGACATGTTATGGCAGCCCTGACGATGGCTACCATACCGCTTTTGATTATTTTTGTATTCTTCCAAAAGTATTATGTACAGGGTATCGCTTCTGCCGGCATGAAGAACTAATAGGTAATGCTATATCACTTTCAAAACAAAAAAAACGGGTATACCGCAGCGGTATACCCGTTTTTTTGTTTTATCCTTTAGTTCCGGTCGTAATGTTGGAGCCTTCGATAAAGTACCGTTGGAAAAAGAAGAAAATGAGAATAACAGGAAGCAGAACAAGCACTGATGCCGACATCAAATAATGCCATTGAGTCTGGACTGTTCCTTTGAAAGTCTGCAGCCCGATCTGCAGGGTATAGAGCTTCTCATCATTGATGTACAGCAATGGCCCAAGGAAATCATTCCATGCACCATTAAACGAAAGAATGGCTACAGTGATGACCGCAGGCTTCATAAGAGGCATCGCCAGCTTCCACCAGATCTGAAAGTGGTTCGCTCCGTCAATTTTTGCTGCTTCAATCATTTCATCAGGTATGGTCTTGAAAAACTGACGAAGCAGAAAAATGAAAAATGCATTACCGAAAAAGGCGGGAACAATCAAAGGCAAATAGGTATTGATCCAGTGCAGCTTGGAAAAAAGCATATATTGAGGGATCATCATGACAAACCCTGGTATCAGCATAGTGGAAAGTACGAGTGTAAACAGTAAATTCTTGCCCCTGAACCGGATCTTAGCAAAGCCGTAGGCGACAAAGGAGTTCACCACTACGTTTCCAATTACTACACATACCGTAATAAAAAGGGTGTTAAGCGCCCACCGGGTGAAGGGGGCTGTTTGCCAGGCCTTTACATAGTTGCTCCATTGAAAGGAATCAGGCAGAAATGAAGGCGGATATTGGGCGATCTCTCCCGGAGTTTTCAAAGAAGTAGAGATCATCCACCAAACGGGTGACAGGATAACGATACTGCCAAGAATCAAAAGCAAAAGAACAAACATTTTTTTCATTCTGCGCTTAAAGGACATCGTTTCATAGAACTTTGGCGAGTGTTCCTGTGTACTCATTTTTCATCACCCCCACCATAATGAACCCAGCGTTTTCCGAATTTCAGATTGATTACTGTTAAAACGAGGACGATTACAAACAGGAACCATGCCATCGCTGAAGCATAGCCCATGTCAAAGACTTCAAATGCTTTATTCCACATATGCAAATTATAGAACAGGAGGGAATTTACAGGTCCTCCATCACCATTTTCCGTCATGACGTAAGCTTCCTGGAAGATCTGGAATCCTCCTATCAGACTTGTCACAATATCAAAAAAGATGACAGGTGTAATCATGGGCAGCGTAATATGAAAAAACTTGCGGAACGCGCTGGCACCATCGATATCCGCTGCTTCGTACATGGCTTTTGATACGCCCTGCAGACTCGCAAGGTACAAGAGCATACCGCCGCCTACACTCCACATTTTCATGACAATCAATGCCGGTTTAGTCCACTCAGGATCAAACAGCCAGGCAGGACCCCTTACGCCAAACCAGCTCAATGCAGTGTTTACTAAACCTGTTGATGGACTGAGGAGCTGCATCCATAGTAAGTAGACAGCTACACCGGATAGAACAGCAGGGAGATAATAGATCGTACGGAACACTTTTATTCCGGGAATCTTTTGATTAAGGAGCACTGCAAGAAGGATGGCGCCTGCTGTCGTCAATGGTACAGAAAAGGCGACAAAATACAGGGTATTCCAAAGTGAGGTCCAGAACAATCCATCGTTAAAAAACATATTTTGATAATTTTGTGTTCCCACAAAATCCATTTTCGATGTGATATTGTAATTGGTAAAACTGACATACAGGGAAAAAAGAAGGGGACCCAATGTTAATGCCACAAACCCGATCAGCCATGGCGAAATAAATAAAAATCCTGATAGTTCTTCACGTTTTCTTAAGGATTTTATCCTGTACTTTTTTACAGGTTCTGCAACTTCCTTTTGGGCAGCCTGTTTATTCTTTTTTGCAGATTCATAAGCTGTTTCCATCGTAACATCCCGCCCTTCACTCATTATTTTTCAGCAGTCTCGCCGCTTAGCCTCATATGGTTGCATAAACGGCCTGTCTTTTTGGCGACAGGCCGTTTCTTTTTGCAAATAAGAGACTGGGTTATTTGTTTATTGATTTTTCTACTTCTGACTGTGCTTTTTTCAGTGCTTTTTCGGGTGTTTCTTTTCCTAAAAGAACCGCATCAATTAATGGATTGATCTTGTTCTGATAATCAGGGGCATCTGCCGGAACCGGATTCATGGTGGTTACTTGTAAATTGTCAACGGCCTGTTTATAAACCATTTCGTCGTTGCCGCTTAATTTTGAAAGTGCATCTTCAGAAGCTTTTTTGTTTGCCACATTATCAAAGTTTTTGGCTGCCCAATATGATTGAGCTTTTTCTCCTGTTAAATATTTGATGAATTCAAAGGATTCTTTCGGATGTTTGGCACCCTTCGGAACTTCAGCAACAAAGCCGCCGCCGTCGCTCCAGTGTTTTGCACCCTCAGTTTTGGCAGGCATAGGGGCTACACCGAAATCCATGTCTTTTCCAAAGTCCCTGATTTGCGTATAGAAGGTGGCAACGTCCACCCACATGCCCACTTTGCCTGCAATGAAAGGATTGGATTGTTCGCTTCCGAATTCCGCCTTGAACGCATTTACATTTTCCTGGCCGATTCGGTCATTCCAGCTTTTAAGCCATTTTAGTCCTTCCAGTTTTTCAGGTGTGTTGATTTGTACCTTGTCGTCTTTGGACAGAAATCCTTGCCCGTTATCGGCATTCATCAGCCAGCTTGGAGCCCCGAATGAGCCCCAAAGCGGGTAAAAACCAATTCTCTCGTAGCGGTCGCCGCTTTTTTTATCAAGTTTTTTGGCATATGCTTCAAGCTCATCCCATGTCTTCGGCGGCTTATTGGGATCAAGGCCTGCTTCTTTAAAAGCCTTTTTGTTATAGAAAAGAAGGCGGGTATCGGTGTTGAATGGCACGGCATACGGTTGGTCTTTATATAGGACAGTATCCCACAATCGCGGATAGAAATTATCTTTAAAGGAGTCATCCTTTATGTATTTAGATAAATTGGTAGATTGATTGTTTTTGGCGCGATGCTGTACAGAGTTAATATCATTAATGATGACATCGGGAGGATTTCCGGCAGAAATAGCGGCAAGGTTCTTTGTCCAGATATCGCCAAATGGCAAGAAGGTATGCTTTACATAAATATCATCCTGCGATTTGTTAAAATCATTGATCATTTTTTCAATAACAGGACGTCTTGTTTCGGATCCCCAGAATGTCCAGAAATTCAACGTCACTTTGCCCTTTTGATCAGAACTGTCGCCAGAGCTTTTCTCCTGCGGCCCTCCTGAACTTCCCGAGCAGCCGGCAAGCATCCCCAGCATGATTAAAACAGAGATAAATAAGACAGTAACCCTTTTCATGTAGTACCTCCTAGTAAATAAGTAACAGCTTCTTCTCGCAAAAAGCCGACCATTATAAATACCCAAATGGTTTAGGAGTCAAACCTTTTTTCTACAAAATATTAAAAAAAGTCCGTGTTTTTGATAAAATTTTTATTTTTTCTTAGATTTCATAGCGAAGAATGTAGAATTTGGGAAAATAGACGGTTAAATAGTGAGTTATTTTCACAACTTAATCATCAATTTTCCCAATACACACCCTTCTTTTGTATTGATACAATGAAATTAATACAAGGTTCGACAAAAAATGGTATGACATTTGTACCACAGAAATGGATGTGGACACATGAAAAAGAGAGTGCTGGTTTATCTCTATCCCCAATTCAGGGAAGTAGAAATTATGGTGGCGTTATCCGCCCTCAGCCGATATTACGAAATTCTAAGCTTTTCATTACCACATGGGGGAATTACGAGTGAATGCGGATTGCTCGTGCAACCTACCATTAAAATGAAAAATATTAACCCTTTGGAATACGACTTGCTGCTGATTCCTGGCGGACGGCAGGCAGCAAGCCAGTCAGATCCGCGCCTGATCCGGCTGATCAAGGCATTCGACAGAGATGGAGTGCGAATTGGGGCTATTGGTTCAGGAGTGTTCATTGCCGGAAAAGCCGGGGTATTGGAAAATAAAAGTTATACCGCTCCTCTTATGGAAGAGGAGAACAGAAAAATGAAGGAGTGGCTGAGGGGGCGCGCTGTGAACCGGCAGGTGGTTGAAGACAAAAATATAATAACAGCAAAGAACAATGCATATATTGATTTTGGGCTGCTGATCGGGGACCGGCTGGGGTGCTTTTCAAGTATTGATGATTATAATCTATATAAGGGCACATTATAGAGGAACAGTCCATGGGATTCCGTATCTGTCCATGTTAAAATAAGGATTATCAAATAAAAGGAGCTGTACGTCGTGTCAACTCTTCTTATTTCTATTTTGATTTCCGTTATTATTATTTTATTTGTTCTTGTGGTATTCGTTTTGGCGATCTCGAAAGGGTATGCGTATAAACATACAGTGGACAGCCTTGATGATAACCCTCATCTTAAAAAACGAGAAAAATCGGGAGATGCATGACCGGACTGCTGTAAATGAGCGCTGCTGAAGGATTCGGCAGCGTTTTTTTTGCGCTCAATTTTCGGTGGATCACAAGGAGTTAAAATTGGGACTGGAAAGTTTGCGGGCAAGAAGGGATAATAAATATGAGAACGCATACATGATGTGTGTTTTTTTACAAAGTAGAAAGATAAAGGAGAAATTATGATAAAAGTAATTAAACCTGCTTCACCCTTTGATTTCTCTAAAATGCTGCGCAGGGTGAAGAGTCATGGGAAAAATAACATTGTCCATGCTGACCTGGAGAATCAATCGTACAAACGGATGGTCCATGTGGGAAGCCGGCCTGTACTGCTTCATGTAAAGTCCAGCGGAAGCGTTGAAAAAGCGGAACTTTTGATTGATTATCCGAATGGCCTCAGCCAGGAGGAAAAAGATGTGCTGGATGTTACTGTCAGACGGATGTTTTCAACGGACATTGATCTTAAACAATTTTATTCACAGTTTTCCGGGCACAGGCAAATAGCCCCTCTAATCACATCATTTTACGGGCTGCGCCTGATGACGGATCCCGATTTGTTTGAATCTATGGTGAAAATTATCATTGGCCAACAGGTGAATCTAACGTTCGCAGGTGTTTTGATCGACCGTATCATTGATCTTGCCGGTGAGCATCTGGAAGTAAATGGTGAGTCGTTCTCCATTTTTCCGACGGCCGAAAAGATTGCTGCGCTTGATTACCAGGAGCTGAGAGAACTGCAGTTCAGCCAAAGAAAAGCAGAATATATTATTGATTTTGCCAGGATGATAGCAACGGGGAAACTTGATGTGGATGCGCTCTGGGGGATGAGTGATGACGAGGTAACAGAAACGCTGCTGCCGATCAGGGGGATTGGACGGTGGACCATTGAATGCCTCCTTATTTTTGCCATGGGGAGAGCGGATGTGCTTCCCGCTGCCGATATTGGCTTAAGGAATGGAGTTCGAAAGGCATGGGTACTGGATTACCAGCCAACGGAAGAAGATGTCCGGACGCTTGCGGCAGACTGGCATCCGTGGGGCACGTATATTACCTATTATCTGTGGGAGAGCCTTGCGGCAGAGCCCGTAGTAAACGATTTGCAGATTTAGATAGCTAGGAGGAAGGTATCGTGAACATAGCTTTTTTTCTTTTGCCGAAAGAACAGGTTGCTTTTCTGAAGACAAATTCAACCGTCCGACAGGCGCTGGAAAAACTCGAACACCATCGATACACCGCAGTCCCGGTGCTTGATGAAAAAGGAAGGTATTCTGAAACGGTCACAGAGGGGGATCTCCTGTGGACAATTAAAAACACACCGGGGCTGAACTTTGAAACAAGCCACCGGTTTTCCATTTCGGGTATAAAAAAGGAGCGGTTAATTAAATCTGTTTACATTAATGCTCAAATGGAGGATCTCCTGAGTTTGATAGCGACCCAAAATTTTGTTCCTGTGGTAGATGATAACGATGTTTTTATCGGCATCGTCCGCCGCAGTGATATTATTGAATATTGTTCAAATCAGCTGTTTGCGATAAAAGGGAGCTGATGAGTATGGAAAGAGAATCTTCAGTTCCTGCATTTCCCGAACTTTTTACTAAACGATTTCAGTTAAGAGAAATCAAAGAGGGAGATGCAGAGGATCTTCATAAAGTATATTCTGATTTCGAAGTGGTAAAGTACTGGGGAGCGGTTCCGTTTGAGAGCATCGAACAGACGGCTTCACTAATTAATGATTTTCAGAACGGATTCAGTTTAGGGAGAACCATTCGCTGGGGGATTGCCGAAAAAGCAAGTGGAAGGTTAATTGGAACATGCGGTTACCACAATTGGGCCAAGAAGAAATGGCGAGCGGAAGTTGGGTATGAAATAAGGCGGAGTGAGTGGCGAAAGGGTGTAATGTCTGAGATTTTAAGCGTGATTTTGCCCTATGGCTTTCATACAATGGGGCTTAACCGCATTGGAGCGCTTATACATCCGGATAATCACGGTTCTGGCAAACTGGCAGAAAAATTAGGCTTCCAGGCAGAAGGACGTCTGAGAGATTACCAGTTCGTAGACGGAGAATTTCAAGACTTGATAATGTACAGTATGCTGAAAAAAGATACAAAATGGCTCGCCTTATAATGTTTACATCAAAAAAAGATGGCGCATATGCCATCTTTTTTGATGCTTTAAGATTACAGCCAGATGATGGCAGCAAGTACAGCTGCCAGGATAAAGCGGTAATAAGCAAAGGGTGTCAGTTTTACTTTTGCAATCAAACGGATAAAGAACAAGATGGCAACGACCGCTACGATAAAGGCCGTAATAAATCCTGTAATAAAAAACGGCAGGTCGCTTGCGCTTAAATAATCCCAGCTTTTATAGAGGTCAAGTCCGCTGGCCGCGATCATAATCGGAACCGCAAGAATAAACGTGAAATCAGCCGCTGTTCTATGGCTTAAGCCCATCAGCACACCACCGGAAATGGTTGCACCCGAACGTGAAAAGCCCGGCCATAGCGCAAGGCACTGAAACAAGCCGATAATAAATGCCTGCTTGTACGTAATCTGGTCAAGAGTAGCTGCGGTAATCTTCTTTTTCTTTTTTTCAGCGTAAATCATCAACAGTCCGCCGACAATCAGGCTGAATACAACCGTACTTGTTGAAAATAAATATTTTTTTACGGCATCGTGAACAAGAAGTCCAATCACAACGGCAGGCAGCATGCCGCAAAAGATATGAATCAGATTTAGATGGCCCTTTTGCCCATCCTCAGATTCGATTTTGCCCACACCGAGAAGACTCCACAGCCTTTTCCAGTAAAGGACAACAACAGCAAGAATGGAACCGAGCTGAATTACAATTTCAAATGTTTTTGCTTTATCTCCTGTAAATCCTAAAAAGTGCCCTGCGATAATTAAATGTCCAGTGGAGGAAACCGGAAGAAATTCTGTCAGTCCCTCAACCAAACCCATAATAATGGCAATCCAAAGAAACAATACATTCACCAGCCTGTTCACTAAATTAATCAAACACTTACCTATTATAAAAGAAAATAGCTAAAAAACATATAAAGATTGTGTGACAAAGAAGAACGGAGCAAGCCGGTTAGCTGTTCGGGCTCACGTTAAACTTTTCGACAGGTCATCAAAAAAAGAGGCGGCACGCGGCCGCCTCTTTTAACTAAAGTCTATTCTGATTAATCAAGAACAGTAACTTTAACTGTTTTTCTTCCCCATTGGTTGGCAGTATCAAGGGAAGAATAGAATACATCAATTCGGTTGCCATTGATCGCGCCGCCAGTGTCAGCTGCTGTTGCATAGCCATATCCTTCAACATATACTTTTGAGTTTAAAGGAATAACATCAGGGTCAACGGCAATGACTTTTGCATTTGGATTAGATTTAAGGTTTGTCCCATTTGCAGTTACGCCACTGCAGCCGTTGCAGTTTGCTGTGTAAGCTGTTGATTCCACAGAAATCGTTTTACCCTGCTTTTCCTGTGCTGGTGCCTTTGTTTCTTGTGCTGCAGCTTTTGGTGCTGGCGCAGCTTTTGGCGCCGGAGCAGCAGATTGAACCTCTGTTTTTACACTGACACCATTATCGCTGTAAAGCGATTTGATGGTTTGAGGTCCAGTAATGCCGTCGACAGCAATGCCTTTAGCCTTCTGGAAAGCTGTTACCGCTCTTACTGTAACTGGTCCGTAAATTCCATCAACTGTATAGTTGTAGAATCCTTGATCCTTTAATTCACTTTGCAATCCCGAAACAGCATAGCCTTTACTGCCTTGCTTAAGCAAATTGGATTTACTTAGAGAAGATTGAAGAAGAGCTTCTGCTGTTTGCTTTCCTGTAATACCATCTACTTTTAGTCCGTTTTTCTTTTGAAAATCCTTCACGGAAGCCGTTGTGATATCTCCATAGTAACCTGTTGTATCCGTGTAATGGAAATACCCTTTATCTTTAAGCGATTGCTGTAATTGGTGTACGTCTTTATCCCACATACCTTGTTTTAATGTATGGTCCCCTAACGCGGCTTCCCCTACTATTGGAGAACTCATGATTACTCCAGTGATCGCTCCTGTTGCAATTACTTTTTTTAACATATGTACCTCCTAAAGTACGAAAAGTTTTAGTTAAAAAGGATATGATTTCCTTGATAGCCACAATAGCCATTGTACAGGTAGAGTATGACAGGCAGGTTAGAGGGAGGTAACAAAACCGTTACATAATTATTTCAAAATAGTAGTAAATTCATCCATTAATGAGAGATATATCGGCTGTTTGTCCTACTAATAGGGGATATTTTGGATATTTCAAGCTGTAATTCTTTATAATATTTAGAAAACTGGTAAACTTGTATCGTACCTATTTTTCTAAATCGAAAGGTGGAAAATGATTATGGAATACCGTCGTCTTGGGAGTACTGGATTAAAAGTCAGCGAGATTTCCCTTGGAAGCTGGTTGACCACTGCAGGCTATGTGGCCCGCGAGAATGCAGAAGCCAGCATACATAAAGCATTTGATCTTGGAATTAACTTCTTTGATACCGCCAATGTATATATGCGCGGCGAAGCAGAAAAAGTGGTGGGAAACGTTTTGAAAGGTTACCAGCGGGATTCCTATGTACTGGCTACTAAAGCGTTTTGGCCAATGGGGGAGGGTCCCAATGACAGAGGGCTTTCGCGCAAGCATGTAATTGAACAGTGCAATGCCAGTCTCGAACGTCTCGGGCTGGATTACGTCGATATTTTTTATTGCCACCGATATGATAAGGAAACACCCCTGGAAGAAACGCTGCGAGCCATCGATGATTTGATTCGGCATGGCAAAGTGCTTTATGCCGGAGTCAGTGAATGGACAGCAGAACAAATTACAGAAGCGGTAAACCTTGCAGATAAAAAATTACTGGACCGCATTGTTGTCAGCCAGCCTCAATACAGTATGTTGGAACGTTACATTGAAAAAGAAGTCATTCCGGTGAGTGAAAAGCACGGCATCGGGCAGGTGGTATGGTCGCCGCTGGCACAGGGAGTCCTGACTGGAAAGTATAAAATCGGGGAGGATGCCCCAAAAGGAAGCCGGGCCGCAGATGAGAACAGCAAGAAGATGATATCCGGCCATTTGACGGACGAAAATCTTCAGAAGGTAGAGCGGCTAAAAGGAGTGGCAGAAGAGAACGGAATTACAGTGGCTCAGCTTGCACTATCCTGGGTTTTACGTCAGGAGAATGTGTCAAGTGCGATTGTGGGCGCAAGTTCACCGGATCAGCTGGAAGAGACCGTAAAGGCATCAGGGGTCAAACTCGCTGCCGAATCACTAGAGCGCATAGAGGAAATCCTTCAAAATTAATAGGGGTTCATTTAAAAACGGCCGGGAGTGATTCCCTGCCGTTTTTTTTCGTTTTAAATTTCATTTCTGAGCTTGTCCGTTATTGTTTCATCAAAGTTTTCGGTTTTTCCTCTGTTCGGGAAAGCAGATTTAGCAAATGATCTAGTTCTTGGCTGCATTTTACAGTAACCTCTGCCGTCAAGCCATAGGTCTTACCAAGACATAGCAAAACTTCCCGCTTTTTTTCAATCATTTGTAATAACATCTTTCATTCACGACTTTCATGAGGGATTTTGTCACAAAAACAAGTATGAAGCAAAACAACGTTGAAGAAAAGAGCTTTGCTAAAAATAGTCAAAAAGTTACAAAATACCTGTTCCCTGCAGTTCAATCCGTTTAACTCGCTGTGAAAAAGTAAATGGATAGAAATAAAAGCTTTTACAGGAAAAGAGGAAAAACAGCATGGAGGAAATGTTACATATAATTGTCATTCTCTTGGGTATTTCGGTGGTGGTGACGGCACTTGCCAAAAAACTAAAAAGGCCTTATCCCATTGCACTGGTGGTGGTAGGTGCGCTAATAGGGCTAATTCCCATTGAGAATTTGGAACCAATCAAAAACTTAACCCAGGAAGGAGAGGTCTTTCAATTTATCATTATTTCCCTTCTGCTTCCTACTCTATTGGGGGAAGCTTCCTTAAAGCTGCCTTTTACCCATCTGCTTAAAAATAAAGCTGCTATTATGCTGCTGGCCCTGGTTGGCACTCTGCTCACATGTATTATTGTAGGTTTCAGTTCTTATTTATGGCTGGGCCTCGGCATTCAGGCGGCATTTGTATTCGGTGCCTTGATGAGTGCGACAGACCCGGTTTCAGTTTTGAGTATTTTTAAATCAACGGGTGTTAACCGAAAACTCTCTATTATTGTAGAGGGTGAAAGTTTGTTTAATGATGGAATGGCTGTTGTTTTATTTACGATTGCTTCTGCCTATCTGCCTGCTTATCTGGATATGGGGGCAACAGGTGGATTGTACGCCTTTGGTATTTTTATTAAAGTGGCCCTTGGCGGCATCGCGATCGGGGCGTTAATGGGTTATATCTTTTCAAAGCTCACCAGTTTTTACGATGACTATCCGTTGGAAATTCTGTTCTCGGTTCTCCTTTTCTATGGAAGCTACTTGCTCTCGGAAGTTTTTGGCTTTTCCGGTGTTATTGCGGTCGTTACCAGTGGACTTGTATTGGGGAACTACGGAGCTAAGATTGGGATGAGCCCGATTACAAAGATGAATATTAATTCATTTTGGGACGTAACCTCCCTTTTGGCCAATTCGATCGTTTTCCTGCTGGTCGGGCTTGAGATTGCCAACATTGATCTTCACGATAAATGGGGAATTATAGGAATTGGAATCTTAATCGTGCTGGTTTCAAGAGCTGTGGTTGTTTATGGGATGCTGGTCTTTGTTAAAGATATTCCTTCCAAATGGAAACACGTGATCAATTGGGGCGGCTTGCGCGGATCACTTTCTATTGCGCTTGCATTAAGTCTGGGCCAGAATTTTAAAGGAAGGGATGATATTATCGTTTTGTCCTTTTCTATTGTATTCTTTTCTCTCCTTGTTCAGGGAACAACGATCAGCTATTTAATTAATATTTTGGGTATACGCAAAAAGGCTGAAGCTGTTCAGAGAAACGAAATATTGTTTACAAGTTATCATCGTTCACGACGTGCACTGAAACACCTTTACCGTCTCCAGGAAGATGCGGTTATTACTCCTGTAACCTTCAGAAAGATCAAAGAAAGCTATGAACAGGCAATTAATGAAGCCAAAAGCGGCATGGAGGAGCTGCTGCGTGACTATCCTGAACTCGAGAAGGAAATGGAAGAAAAGGCGGAAGCAGAGGCATTGGCAGCTGAACATGAAGCGGTAGATATATTAGCCAGAAGGCTGCTTATTTCAGAAGAATTGGCTGAAATAGAAAAAGATAAAATTTTAAATAGAATGGGAAAAAAGGATCTGGATTAATACAGGCAAATGAAGAAGCAAATCTAGTAAACTTCCATATATTATTACAGCTTTGATGAAAGGCGGTGATAGAGTGGATATGTTAACTTTTTTGCTTCAGTATCTGAATCAGCACTCTTTATTTTTAATTCCGGCATTGCTGGTCATTGGCTTTGGACTCAGGCGGGCACCTTTTTTAAAAAAGGAATACGTATTTTGGGTGTTTCTGGGGATTTCGGTGCTCCTCTCCTTCTGGAATTTTGGGGTAAACATACATTCGTTTGCCAATGGAATCATAAATGCCGGTGCCGTTCACGGGGCATTATCACTGATAAAAAAATTCAACCTTTAGAAAATGGACAGAAGTGTCCATTGTTTTTTTGTTTTTAAGAAGAAACAGGCACAACATTGAATGGAACCTCCTGAAATTTGATATAATGGAGGATACTATATATCGGAGGCTCACATGTTAAGTAAGCAAATCCCTAAAGACGTTGTGTTGAACATTGGAAAAACAGTGCTGTTTCATTTTAGCAGTGAAGCGATCCAGGATGGTTATGCGCTCTATCAGAAAGGCGCTGTATATAATATTAATGTAAAAAAAGAAAATGTGGTGAGCGGGAGTGTTACGGGGGAAGGAGAGCGTGAGGAGGTAAGCCTCAATCTTGACCATTTCCTCGAGAGCAGCTGTACTTGCCGGGAACCTAAACCTTGTACTCACATTATGGCTGTGTTCTTTCAAATGTATGCTTCCTTTGGCCCGCCATATCAACTGATACTGGAGTGGAAAAGCCAGCGTGGAAAACCGAAAGATAAGGAGAAGAGCGGCTTGGCCCGGCATGCCGGGATAACAGACAGTCTGCAAAATACCGGAGACCTGCCAAAAAGGCGATTGATTCAAAACGTACATTCGGTGGAAGAATGGAAAACAGTTTTTGATCAGCGCTTTGAAGATTTTGAACGTACCAAAATGCAGAATATGACCTTTAAAGAGCTGGAAAAGGGAGAAGGATATACATTTACCCATATTTACAGGGAATTCTATCCCGGCTTGTTAAATTCTGCGACCTTTTTGGATGACGATATAGGAAGGCTGTACCGTTTCCATGCCCAGCTTGAAACATTTCTCAGACTGACGGAATATGAAAAACAATTTGGCATTCCCGATTATTTACACTCTCACTTTCGACTTAATCTCAAACAGCTGGTGGATGGCATGTTTAAGACAGCCATGGAGATAGATGGAGAGCGTCTGAGGAGTGAGCACCTTGATCTGATTGAAGAAAGTTTACGAGAATTCCAGAATATCTTTAAGCTCCCCTCCCGATACTTTGATACCATATTTAGGGTATTTCAGGTCGGCTGGGCGACCATTTACCATGTAGAGAAATGGGTAGTGTCCTATGAGAAACAGCTGCTTGCCGAGAAAGAAAAAGGATCACGGGCCCAATTCCTTGATATGGCGCTCGTTCATTTTGCCTTTTTGAGAGATGATCTTAAGGAGGCATTCAAGAGGATGGAAAGCACTGAGCAATTTTCATCCCGCCATGCATTAATTTGGCTTGAGCTCCTTTTTCATTGGGAGAAGTGGGAAACCCTCCTGAAATGGCTTCTTGCCCTGAAGCCGGAATTTTACCGCAAGACCCAGGATTATTATAAGGACGCTTCGGTACGGGAAGAATTTCATCAGTATATCGAATTCTTTTGGAAGTATGCCCAGTATACGGGCGAAGAACAAGAATATGAACAGATGCTCGTGGATTGCCTCCCTGTCACATTTTATGAATATAACGAGTTTTTGCATGTTCAGCAGGATTTCAAGCGCTGGACGGAGCTTCAGCTGTTAATGGGCTATTCTCCTTCCCTGATCAATTCTGCTGACTTGAAAGATGTGGAGCAGCTGGAAATGGATGCTCTGCTGCCGATTTACCACCAATCCGTCGACCGGCTTATCCGGGAAAAAAACCGTAAATCCTACAAATTGGCTATTCGCTTTTTGAAGAAGCTGCAGTCCATTTATCAAAAATCGGACCGTACCTGGCAGTTTAATGAGTACATTGAAAAGCTGTCTGCCCAATATGGGCGGCTTCGTGCATTACAGGAAGAGCTGAGGAAAGGAAAATTCATACATGATTGATGTGACTGCCATTGTTATTCATACAAAATGGCTGGAAGAAAAAAGAATGATGTTCTGGTGTGAAAAGAAGGGAAGCCGGATTCATATTGATGACTGGATGCCTTTGTTGTTTGCCTGGCATCAAGAATCCTACTACGGCACCTTTGTTGACAGGGATGATGAACAGAATATCTATGTCTCTGCGGAGGATGCTTTTCGCCTGTTCACCAATCATCCACGATTTTTCCTCAAGAAGAGCAATTGGACGCAAGATGCACAAGCGATGATGGAGGAAGCCGAATGGGTCACTTGTTCATTGAAAAATGATGTGGTAAAGCCGAGCTTTGCTGCCTGGAAGACGGGACTTTGGCGATGGGAGATCGAGGGCACTTCAAGAGAACTGTCTGATTGGGCCAATACCGCCATCGACGGGCTTGCGTTAACAGAACCTGAAAGGCTGGATGCGGATCCTGCCTTTTTTGACCGTTTTCCGTTTGAGCATCTTTTGGAAAAGAACGCTTTGTACGAAAATCTTTCGGAAGAGTCATGGCTCGTTAAATTAGGATGGAAAAAAGATGAAAAACCGTTTGATTTGCTCTTTGAGCTTCAGGAACCTGCGGAAGATGACCGGTTTTGGAATGTATTGGTGATGCTGGAGGACAAAGAGGACGGTTCGGCCTTTGAATGGAAGGATGATGGGTCACTTCCAAAGGACGGCTGGGATGCCTATAAAGACCGGATCGGCGAAGATTTGGCGTTTGCGGGAACGTTGGTGCCTTTTTTAAAAAAGAAGGATGGCTCTTTTAAAAACAAATTGACAGAAAATGAAGCCTGGGATTTTTTAAATGAGAAA
This sequence comes from Fictibacillus fluitans, assembly GCF_030418125.1. Lineage (GTDB taxonomy): Bacteria > Bacillota > Bacilli > Bacillales > Fictibacillaceae > Fictibacillus_C > Fictibacillus_C fluitans. The sequence goes on from NZ_JAUHTR010000003.1 coordinate 90,680, forward strand.
GGCGAATGGCTCGAAGAGGGAGGATTTAAGATTCTTCTTCCGTCATGGTGGGAAGCATTGAAAGACCTCCAGCCCGACATTAAAGCCAAGGTGAAAAATACATCCGGTTATGCGCCGTCCTTTTTGGGGCTGGATGCTATTGTTCAATTTGACTGGAAGGTGTCTACTGGTGATATTGAATTAAGCGAGGACGAATTCATGAAGCTGGTCGACAGCAGAAGGCGTCTGGTCAAAATCAAGGGCAAATGGTTTAAGCTGGATCCTGCTTTCATCCGTGAAGTGCGGCAAGTCATGAAAAGTGTCAACAAAAAGGGCTTGCAGCTGAAGGATATTCTGGAGCAGCATCTTCTTCAAAATGAAAAAGCGGGCAGTGAAGCAGAGCCCTCCATGCTGCGCTATGTCAATATTGAACTGAACAGTGATCTTTCGCAAATGGTGGAGCAGCTGTCCGAAGTAAGGGAAATTCCGATTCAGCCCCTGGCACCCGGGTTTAAAGGCAGTCTTCGTGAGTATCAACAAGTAGGCACTTCCTGGCTTCAGTTTTTAAGGAAGTTTGGACTGGGCGGATGCCTTGCTGACGATATGGGGCTTGGAAAGACCATTCAGACCATTGATTACCTCCTTAGTACCCGACAAGGGAAAGGAAGCGGTCAGCTCCCTGTGCTTTTGATCTGTCCCACGTCTGTTATCGGGAATTGGCAAAAAGAGCTGCAGCACTTTTCACCGAGCCTGAACGTTTTTCTTCATTATGGTTCTTCACGAATCAGGGGAGAAGAATTTATGGAGGCGATCAGGGATGCTGATGTGGTTTTAACCTCCTATACGACAGCACAGCTTGATCAGGAAGAATTTCAGCCTGTGATGTGGGATGCTATCATTCTCGATGAAGCGCAAAACATCAAAAACAGTTTTACCAAGCAGTCCAGAAGCATCCGGCGTTTGTCCGGCCGCCATAAAATTGCGCTGACCGGGACACCGGTAGAAAACCGTCTTCTGGAGCTATGGGCAATCTTTGACTTTCTTAATCCCGGTTACCTTGGAAGTGAAACCGCCTTTCGCAAGAGATTCGTTATTCCTGTTGAAAGGGAGCATGACAATGAAAGGCTTAAGCAGCTCCAAAGTCTCGTTCAGCCTTTTCTGCTGAGAAGGACAAAGCAGGATCCCCATGTTCAGCTGAACCTGCCGGATAAACAGGAGATTAAAGAGTATGTGCACCTCACAACGGAACAGGCTACACTGTATGAACGGATCATCCAGGATACTTTTCAGCAGCTGGAACAAGAGAAAGGAATGAAGAGAAGAGGGCTGATATTGGCACTCCTCGGCAAATTGAAGCAAATTTGTGATCACCCCGTCCTCTATTTAAAAGAAGAAAAGAAAACCAGGCTGGAAGAACGATCAGGCAAATTCTCGAAACTGATCGAGCTTTTGGAGGCCATCAAGGAGAAGGATGAACGCTGCCTGATCTTTACGCAATTCCTGTTTATGGGAAACATGATAAAGGATTATATTGAAAAGCGGTGGGATGAGGAAGTGCCATTCCTGCATGGCGGAATTCCAAAAGGAAAACGCGATGAGATGATTGAACAGTTTCAGGACAAAAAGCACAACGTTTTTGTTCTTTCATTGAAAGCAGGAGGGACAGGGCTGAATCTTACAGAAGCCAACCACGTTATCCACTATGACCGGTGGTGGAATCCGGCGGTGGAAAACCAGGCAACGGACCGTGCCCACCGGATCGGTCAGAAAAAATTTGTGACAGTACACAAAATGATTACGCTTGGAACGCTGGAAGAGCGTATTGACGAAATGCTTGAAAGCAAAAAAGAATTAAGCGAAAAAGTCATTACCAGTGAAAATTGGATCACTGAACTGTCCACACGGGAATTACGTGAACTATTTGTATTGCGGAAGGAATGGGTGGAAAAAGAATAAGAAAAAGAGGAGCCTATACCGCCGTATAAGCTCCTCTTTTTAAATTTTTGAAGGGGTTCTGCGGAATACCTTTCTCGCGAAAATCAGGTAAAAAAGAATCGGGAGCGGGCATTGGATCAGGCCCCATAAAGACCAAAGCCAATAGCGGTATCCCCGTTTTCTTCCATCTAGAAAAAGCCAGGTGCTCTGACACAGCAAAACGAGGATTAACAGAACGAGAGACCACAGGGGCAGATTATGGATATCAGATGTCATTCCATTCACCATCCTTTTTTTGATGATAAAAGAGAAAGAATACGGCAGCAGCCATAACCGGAATTTGCAGCAGCAAGAAGAAAACAGGAAGGCGTATGAGCATAACCGCTACACAGCAAAGAATTACTGCCGCCGTCAGGGCGAAATAGAACAGCTCCTTTATAAGCTGCTGACGGTTTCGCTTTTTTTCTTCAGCAACAAGCTGTTCAAAAAAGACGATGTCAGGTACAGGGGCATTGACCCATTTTTCTATTTTTGAAAGCTCGTCTGCAAGCTGCTGTTCAAGCATCTCCTCGTTTTCTTTCATGGTCTCCCAACTCCTCCCTTATAAATTTCAACCCGTTGTGGGTTCTTGATTTCACGGTTCCTGTCGGGATCTTCAGCAACGTGCCGATTTCGTCGTAGGTGTACCCGTAATAATGCTTCAGAACTAACGGAATCCGAATTTCCTCGTTTAATAAAGATAGGGCGTCCAGCAATTCAGACCATTCTTCGTTGCTGGTTTTAGCTTTCCATTTTAAATTCCGTGCCTGTTTGAACTGTTCGTTGTATTTTTTCTCCGTCTTCTGTTTTCTGATCTGATCCATATACAGGTGAGAAGCGATGGAAATCAGCCAGGAAGAGAATTTTGCTTTTTCCTGATACATGCCGATTTTTTGTATGCATTTTAGCATGGTTTCCTGCACAAGATCTTCGGTCAGCGGCCGGTTCATGGTGATTTTTAAAAGGTAATGAAAAAGAATCGAATAATTTTGCTGCAGCAAAAGAGAAAGAGCGTGCTGGTCCCCTTTTTTTGCTTGTTGAATCAAGTCCTTTTCCTCCATTACTGCACATTCCTCCTTGCCGCTCAAGATTCAAGAATCAATACTATGACGTTTATTGCACTCGTTTCGTTCACCGGAGCCATAAAAAAATGCAGTTTCATTTGAATATGCTAAAATGATAATGGTTTGATTATTGAAAAAATAATGCTTAAGTATTGATCAGAGAGGAAGATTCTAATGTATTTGCCATCCTTTTCATTGGCAGGAAAAACAGCAATGATTACTGGTGCGGGCCGGGGAATCGGCCGGGCGCTGGCCATCGGCTTTGCAGAAGCCGGAGCTGATGTTATTTTGGTTTCGCGTACCCGGAAGGATCTGGACGAGGTGGCAGGGCTCGTTCAGGAGATGGGCAGAAAAGCGTATACGTACGCTGCAGATGTCACACAAAAGCAAGAAATACAGTCTTTGTATCATTCTCTGGATACAGATCACATTCCTTTACATATTTTGGTGAATAATGCCGGCATGAATATCAGGAGCAAGGCGCTTGATGTGACAGAGGAAGAATGGGAAACCATTATCAACACAAACCTCCGATCTGCTTTTTATTTTTCCCAAGAAGCCGGAAAGCGGATGAAGGAAGCAGGATATGGCCGAATCCTGAATATTTCATCAGTAGGGGGCCATGTGGCACTGCGCACCGGGGTAGTCTATGCTTCCACTAAAGCCGCGCTGATCCAAATGACCAAAAACCTTGCACTGGAATGGGGAAAGTATGGAATTAATGTAAATGCGATCGGTCCCTGGTATTTCAAAACCCCGCTGACCGAAAAGCTGCTCGCAGATGAAGCCTATCTCAACGATATCCTGTCCCGTACTCCGCTCAACAGGGTCGGCGAGCTGCAGGAGCTGGTTGGGCCGGCTGTTTTCCTCGCTTCGGACGCGGGATCCTATTGCACGGGCCAAACGTTGTTCGTCGATGGCGGTATGACCGTATACGGATTTTAGAAGTAAGAATCCACGAACCTTGAGCATAATAGTCTCAAGGTTTTTTTGTTTGCGAAAAAAACAGGGACATAGGTATAAAACATGCAGAACGGTTAATAATGGTAGCAAATGCAACACATTAAATTGCTATTTTAGGAGGTCTTTTATTATGAGAAAGCAAGATTTAGTTGACGCAGTAAAAATGGCTACAAGCATGAATAAAAAGGAATCAACCCTTGCGGTGGAAGCTGTACTTGAATCCATTACCAATGCATTGAAGCAGGGAGAAAGCGTTCAGCTGATTGGGTTTGGAACCTTTGAAACTCGCAACCGGAACGCCCGTAAAGGACGTAACCCTTTGACAGGCGAAGAAATTATGATTGCTGCAAGCAGTGTGCCGGCATTCAAGCCTGGCAAGTCATTAAAAGAAGCTGTAAAGGCAGTATAAGAGAGAACCCCCGCTCAAGGGGGTTTTTTTTTGTCATAAAAGAGCGATTTGTTCCTCATTTTGTCGGTCGATTCATGAAGGAATACGGTCCCTTTTTATCTAATATAGAGGAGGTTAGAGACAGAAAACGACAGACTGATAGTTGAGGGTGTGGACCTATATGATACTGACGGGTAATGAGCTTCTCCCAAAGCTTGGCGTATTGAAAAAGTTAATTGATGTTATTCCTGAGTTCATCTGTTTGAAAAACCAGGAAGGCGAATGGCTTGAAGCCAATGAATTTGCATTACAAGTGTGCGGTGTCGACCGGTGTTCATATAAAGGCTTGCGAGCTGAAGAAACTTCCTGCTTCCTTAAGCCGGATACCATCCGGCGCTGCCGGGAAACAGACCAAAAAGCATGGGAAACGGGCCAGCCGATTAAAATCCAGGAGGAAGTGCTCCAAAAGGATGGTTCCTGTATTATTCTTGAATTGATTAAACAAGCAACCTTTGATGATGAGGGCAATCCTCTGTATTTGTTTGTAACGGGACGCGATATCACCCAGCATAAAGAGAAGGAAGAAGAACTCAGTGTGGCCCTTGAATTATTGGAATCGGTTCTTGAAGGAACGACCGATGCGATACTGATTGTGGATACAAAGGAAAATCCGATCAAAGTGAACCATTCTTTTGAACATTTATTTGGCTGGAAAGAAGAAGATCTGATCTCTGGCAGAGTAGATATAGATGTGATTATCCCATCTGAATATAAACCCGAGTCAAAAAGTATTATGACCCTGCTGGCGGAAGGAAGCACTGTCCCTTCCTTTGAAACCCAGCGGGTGTGCAAAGAAGGAACAAGGATCGATGTTTCCATTTCTTTCTCGGCCATTCGAAATATGCAGGGAAAAGTTATCGGCTTTTGTTTAATTTACCGGGATATTACACCCCAAAAGAAAGCAGAGAGGGCGCTGCGGGAAAGTGAAGCCAAGTACCGGGTGATTGCTGAGCATTCCAAAGATTTGATTGCTGTGGCTGATCCATCGGGCAAACTTCTGTACTGCTCACCTTCACATGAAGGATTGCTTGGGCTGACAGATGGGCTGGATGAATTGAATGAGGTTCTTTATTCAAGAATTCATCCGGATGATTGGGAATTCCTGCGTGCCACGTTTGCCAAAGCGAGAAGCCGGAAGAAACCCTTTACGTTTGAATTCCGGCTGAAAATATACAGTGGGGACTGGGTGGTTATGGAAACCAACGCCGTCCCGGTTTTAAACGAATGGGATGAGATTGAGAGTTATGTAACCATTGCTCGGGATATAACGGCAACCAAAGAGACCGAAGAGCTTATAAGGAAATCAGAGAAGCTGTCTGTTCTGGGCGAGCTCGCGGCAGGTGTCGCTCACGAAATCCGCAATCCTCTTACATCGCTTATCGGCTTTGCCCAGCTGCTAAAGGAATCTGATGAGGAAATGAAGGATCGATATATTGGAATTATGCTGACTGAATTAAAGCGGATCAATGATATTGTCGGTGAGCTGATGCTCGTTGCCAAGCCCCAGGCCGTTCATTTTGAAAACAGTTCCCTGAAAGACATGCTCGAGAGCGTGGTGCGGCTCCTGGATACACAGGCCATTATAAAAAATGTCCAAATTAAGCTGAACACATTTGGGGAAATCCCACCTGTTTATTGTGTGGAAAATCAATTGAAGCAGCTTTTTATTAACCTCTTAAAAAATTCAATCGAAGCCATGGACAAGGGGGGACTCATCAAGCTGACCCTTACAAGAAGCAAAGGAAATGTGATTGTGGAAATGGTGGACCAGGGTTCGGGAATCCCGAGGGACCGGCTTGAAAAACTGGGTGAGCCCTTTTATACCACAAAGGAAAAAGGAACAGGTCTTGGATTAATGGTATGCTATAAAATCGTTAAAGAACATTTTGGACAAATCCACTTTGAAAGTGAAGAAGGAAAAGGAACGAAGGTTCAAGTCAAGCTGCCCATTTATCCCCTTTCCGTCGTTTAAAAAAGGCTAAAGAGGACATACTGGTTGCTAAAAAGGCAGGAACTTTGTATGTCTCCTTACCGAATTTTTTTCGTTTACCGCATTCATGATTTAAATTATCTTCATGTACACGGAATGGAAATGGGCTCCAAGAAGCTGTTTACTGTTCTCATCTATTCACCGAACGATTCCATTGATCTTTCCGTTCAGACCAGCCATTTGCCGGCAGACCTCCTGTCTGTGCTGGAGGAGGAAAAGACCAGAATTAATCAGGGATATTATGATTTGGCCCAGTGGGAATATCAATCGTACAATGAACAACTTCATTAAAGGCTAAGCTCATTTGGAAAACCAAAAGCACCTTGTTGAAAGGCGCTTTTGGTTTTTTGTGACTCATTTTTCTTGAATGGTTTTTTCATTTATAATAGCTTTATTGCCGATTTATGAGGGGGAACCACCATGGAAGAGGACTCGCTTCGAATCATTGAACAAGAAATTGCGCTTCTGGTAAGGCTGACTACTGCACACAGTCCAAGACTCGGGGATTTGGACCGTTCTGAATATCTTATATTAAGCGAACTGGACAAAAACGGTACGCTGGCTATTAATATATTGGCAGAAGAATTAAAATTGAATCTTTCCACAGCCAGCAGGCAGGTAGCGTCACTTGAGAGAAAAAATTACATAAGGCGTTTTCCTGACCCGCAAAATGGAAGGATCAGCAGGCTCGAAGTGACTGAAACAGGTTTGAAATCTCTCAGAAAGGTTCAGCAAGCAAGATATAATGCTTATGAGGAAGTGCTCAGTGAGTGGCAGGCTGATGAATTGAAAGCGCTGGAAGGGAATTTGAAGCGATTAAACCGCGATTTTAAAAATTGGAAAAGATAAAAGACAATGGCAAGGCAGGCCATTGTCTTTTTTTTGCTCTTGATTAGTTGCTTTTTTTGGGCGGCTGCTTATATAATATAACTTGTGTTTTACAACTTGTATTATACAAGTTGTAAAAAATCGGGAGGAGGAGAGAAAGATGCAACAGGATAAAAAAAGAATCAGTGTACCGAGACACTTGATTATTTCTCTTTTGACCATTCTCGCGATCGGGCCGCAATATTTTCTTAATTTATCGTATACCGTAAACCAAATGATTATTCAGAATGGATTGAACCTGAGTACCAATCAGATGGCGGTTCCATCCATTTTGTCCAACCTTGCGTTTGCGCTGGGCGTGCCCGTTGGACGTGTGCTATCCCTGAAATACGGGGTGCGGAGAATTTATTTGCTGTTTATTTTTATCTTTTTGGCTGGGTCCATGACCGATATTTTTTCTGCTGGCCTTGATACACTGATCGTGGGGAGAACGGTCCAGGGGTTAAGTGCAGGTATACTTTTTCTGACGATTCTGCCGGTAAAGCTGCGGTCGTTTCCCAATCATGTCCGCCACTGGTTTTTGTTTTTCGTGATCAGCGGGCTTTTCGGTTCATCTGCGGTTGGTGCCTTGTTTGGAGCATTGTCATTAAATGCAGATGCCTGGCGCTGGCTGTTTGTATTAAATATATTTTCTTCAATAGTATGTCTGCTTGTTGGAGCGTCAAGTTTGCCAAAGCCTGAAGAGGATCAGCAGGAACCCTATCATATTGACAAGACCGGCGTATTTATTTTGACGCTCACAATGGCAGTCCTGGCGATTCCGCTGATTCACCTGCAGGAAGAAGGTTTTTCTTCCTATCTGGTATGGCCATTTTTACTGGCTGCTTTATTCTTGCTGGTTTTATTTATCACAATTGACTGGCAGGTGGAGAACCCTCTTGTTCCTTTCAGGGCGCTTTGGAATGCAAAACCGATTTCCGGAACCTTAATGGCTGTGTCAGCACATATTTCGTTGATTGTTGCGCTGGCGGGCATCAACGGTATTCTCCGTAATAATATGGATCTTCCATTTTCTTATTTGTCCCTGGTTTATGGATGGTTCTTTATCGGTATTGTGGCAACTGCTCTCTTCAGCACCTTCTTTTACGACAAATGGGGAGCGGGCATTCTCGGAATTATTGGTTCACTTCTCGTCATTTATATTGGTATGGAGTGGCGGAACCTTAATCCTTCTGTCTCCATCCATACACAGTATTTCCAGGTGGCATGCCTCGGAAGTGGAGTGAGTATGGTGCTTGTATCAGGGGCACTGGGTACGGCTCTCGCTGGTGATCTGCATCAGGCGTCTATGCGTTCCGTTTCACTGCACTTTATCCGAAATTTCCTTGGTGCACTTACAGCTCCATTTCTGGGATGGTATGCCTATATGAAAAATGCCGTTCACTATGAAACGGTTCGTGAACAGGTGGATGGCATGAATCCGGAAGTCAATTCAGAACTGGCCCGGATGATTCGTACCTTTATCCAACAGGGCATGTCAGCTGCGGAGGCAAAAAGCATGGCCGCATACTCACTTATTGCCAATGCCAAACGATCGGCCATATTAGGCGCCTATCATGATTTGTTTACCATTTTTGTGTGTCTGGGATTCATCATGCTGGCGGCTTCCGTTGGTAAGACAGTGACGGGAAAAGGCCGGTCTCTTGTGAAAAAAGAAAAACGGCTGCTTCTTCCCTCACCCCGTGAGGACCAGCAGTCCCGGGATGCATCATAAAGAAAAAGGGAGATGACAGGAATGAAAAAAGGGCGTTTGATTTTTGCCAACACAGTTGGGATTGTAGTTGTTTTAGCCTTAATCGCAGTTTGCTTCTACTACTACTATCAGGGTCAAAACTATGTAAAAACAGATGAAGCAACCGTAACCACCGATTTTACCCAAATTGTCTCACCCGTAACAGGAAAACTGAACGGCTGGAAAGAAGAAGAAGGAGACAAGGTGGAAATGGGCAAGCAGCTGGCCAGTGTTTCAGGAGAGGAAAAATATCTTCCGGTTACCGCTGAACAAGGCGGTACCATAATAAAAAGCGCAGTGAAAGATCAACAGATGGTACAAGCTGGAGAAGTATTGGCACAAACTGCAGACCGGAACCATTTATTTGTCACAGCCAATATTAAGGAAACCGAATTAGCGGATATTAAAAAGGGAGATAAAGTGGATATCACCGTAGACGGCGATTCGGATGTGAAGTTTGAAGGGAAAGTGGAGAAAATCGGCTATGCAGCCAACTCTGTGTTCTCACAATTGCCTTCACAAAATTCAGGTGGCAACTATACAAAGGTAACGCAAAAAGTTGCAGTTAAAATCTCTATTGAAAATCCTTCAGACAAAGTACTCCCTGGCATGAACGCTGAGGTTAAATTATCCATTTAATTATATTGCTTGATTTAGAAAGACCCCCTCCTGGACGGAAGGGGTCTTTAAAATTATCTTCTTCTTTTTACAAACAGGTAAATGAGAATGACGACGAGTATGAGAATGATCAGAGTTTTCACGTATAGAGTCCTTTCTTTTTCACAATGATTTCTACTCTATCTTTACCCTGCGTGCCTTCTCTTTAACCTTTAAAATAAAACCTTCCCTGGATTCATGATATTGTTCGGGTCAAACTGCTGCTTGATCATTTTCATCAGCGGCAATGTGTCGCTGTGCTCCTGCCGAAGATATTTCATTTTTCCAATGCCGATTCCGTGTTCGCCGGAACAGCTTCCTTTTTTGGAAAGTGCATATTCCACAATTCTTTCGTTGATCCGGTTTGCTTTTTTCGTTTCTTCGTCGCTGTTTTTATCAAACATGATAATGGAATGGAAATTGCCGTCTCCTACGTGGCCGAGCACACCGCCAGGCAAGCCCTCATTTTCAATCAGCTCACGCGCATAGACGACGGCACCGGTTAATTCTGAAAGGGGCACAACTACATCCGTCAGCATCATTTCCCTTCCGGAAAAGCCGTGCTTAAACGCATAAGCCAGGTTATGACGCGCTTCCCAGAGCTTTGCCTTTTTGATGGAATCGGTTTCGAAAACCAGTTCTTCAGAACCATTGGCTGAAAGCAGTTCTTCTGCAAAAGCAACATCCTGGGCAATTCCGCCTTCATTGCCATGAAATTCAAGAAAAAGGGTGGGTTTCTCGGGATAGGAGGTATCGCTGTGACTGTTCACCTGGCGAATGGAGGGTTCGTCCACCAGCTCCACGCGCGATAAAGAATTTCCTGAAGACAATAACGATACAGCTCCGTCAACTGCTTCTTTCACACTCGGAAAAACGGCTCTGCCAGCCACAGTTGTCTCAGGAATGCCGTATATCTTCAGGGTGAGTTCTGTAAACACACCAAGTGTTCCCTCAGATCCAACGAAAAGGCCAGTGAGATGGTAGCCTGATGAAGATTTCGCCGCCAAACCTCCTGTATGAATGATGGTACCATCGGCAAGAACGACTTCGAGGTCTCTGACCTGGGGACGCATGATGCCGTAGCGGACGCTTGTAGTGCCGCTTGCATTGGTGGCTGCCATTCCGCCAAGAGTTGCATCTGCTCCGGGGTCTACCGGAAAGAACAGCCCGTATTTCTTTAAAGCCTGATTCAGCTGTGTCCGGGTTACTCCCGGCTGAACCTTGACCAGAAAATCTTCGGGCCTGACCTCCAGCACCTTGTTCATATTTTGAAAGTTAATGGAGATGCCGCCTTGCAAAGGAATGCAGTGACCTTCAAGACTGGACCCGACGCCAAACGGAACGACAGGAATTTTATGTTCATTGGCGAATGTTACTATAGAAGAAACTTCTTCGGCTGAGTTTGGAAACACAACGACTTCTGGAAGCACAGGAGAATGATGAGATTCATCCTTGCTGTGCTGGCGAAGAATGGTTTCATTGCATGTGGCCCTTTTTTCATCCGTTAGTTTTTTCATTTCCATAAGTAAATCCTCATGTGTTGCCTGCATGTAAAAATCCTCCCTTAGGTGTATGTTGATTATTCTCTTCTTAGGGTAATTTAGAGATGAAAAGCCAAAATCCTTTTTATTCTGTTAAAAAGACAAAAATCAGCCAACACTATTAGGTGAGGTGATGACATGAAAAAATGGCTGTTCATACTTAGTTTTACACTGCTTTTAACCGCATGCGGGACATCGGAAAAAAAGGAAGCGGACAAGGGGGAGCCAGTCATGGGAGACGGAAATAAACAGGAGCAGCACCAGAACAAGCCCGGCAGGGACCATAGCGGGGGAATCGTTGCAGGATCCATTGAACTAAAGCTGTCGGTAATGGAGCAAAAAACAGGCAGCACGCTCATGCGTTACGAGCTGAAGAATCAGACGGAGCAAGTAAAAATCTTTGAATTTACAAGCGGGAAAAAGTTTGATTACATCATTACAGATAAAAACGGGAAAAAGGTTTATCAGTATTCACAGGATCACATGTTTACCCAGTCCCTTTCAAAAATCACCCTGAAACAGGGAGAAGTATTTACGCAGGACATTATGGTGAAAAACTTGCCGGCAGGGACCTACACCATAGAAATATGGCTGACTGCGAAAAATGAAGAGAACAACTACAGACAGAAAAAGATGTTTGAAATACAGTGAGGATCCGCTCTTTATGAGCGGATTTTTTTATGCCGCACAGAGCAGTGCAGATTGATTGATTTTTTATTTCTTCCGCAGTACACTCATAAAAACAACGAACTTTAAATAAGCAAATATCATTTTTTTGAGCAAAGGACTTGAAAGTCAAAGAAGGTCAAAGTATAATATAGACATAAGGTCAAAGATAGTCAAAGTCAAACAAAGGCCAACTATTTTAAAGGAGGACATGCTTTATGAAATGTGAACAATGTAAAGTGAATCCTGCGACAATTCAAATGAACGTTTCTTTTAACCAACATAAACAACAATTAACACTATGTGCAGATTGCTATCATAAAATTACTCAATCCATGAATACAACAGGGGGTATGAATCCTATGAACCAATTTTCATCCTTCGATGATTTCTTTAAACAAATGATGAACAACGGCATGAACTCCGGATTTTCCGGCAAGCAGTCCCAGCAAGCCCAGCAGCAAGGCGGGGGCAGGGGTGGAGGCTTCCTTGATCAATTCGGCCGCAACATCAGCCAGGCTGCAAAAGCCGGCCTCGTTGACCCTGTGATTGGCCGTCAGGAAGAAATAAACCGTGTGATCGAAATTTTGAACCGAAGAAATAAGAACAATCCTGTTCTTATTGGGGAACCGGGGGTTGGTAAGACAGCCATAGCTGAAGGATTGGCATTAAAAATTGCCGAAGGTGCGGTTCCGGCTAAACTTCAATCCAAGGAAGTCTACTTGCTTGATGTAGCTTCTCTTGTTGCGGATACAGGCATTCGCGGACAATTTGAAGAGCGGATGAAGCAGCTGATTGCAGAGCTTCAAAAACGTAAAAATATCATTTTGTTCATTGACGAGATCCACCAAATTGTCGGTGCGGGTTCAGCCGAGGGATCCATGGACGCCGGCAACATCTTAAAACCGGCACTTGCCCGCGGTGAACTTCAGCTTGTAGGGGCAACCACACTGAAAGAGTACCGCAAAATTGAAAAAGACGCAGCACTGGAGCGCCGGTTCCAGCCGGTCATCGTAAATGAGCCAACTCCTGAAAAAGCATTTGAAATTCTTAAAGGTCTTGCTCCAAAATATGAGCAGTACCATGAAGTAACGTTTTCAGAAGATGTATTAAAAGCATGTGTTAACTTGTCCCACCGCTATATCCAGGATCGTTTCCTTCCGGATAAAGCGATCGATCTTATGGACGAAGCAGGCTCTAAAATCAATTTGCTGCACTCAGGCAATGAAATTTCTTCCATTGAAGAACGCTTAGAAGAAATTTCAAAAGAAAAAGAACAGGCAGCAATGAATGAAAACTATGAGCTTGCTGCAAAACTTAGACAGGAAGAGCTTCAATTGCAGGGGAAATTAACCGAAAACGAAGGCAAAGAAAAAGCTGCCGTTACACTTGAAGACATCCAGTCTATCGTTGAGCAAAAAACAGGTATTCCTGTTAGAAAGCTTCAGGAAGACGAACAGGCAAAAATGAAGGATTTGGCGAAGAACCTTTCCCAAAAAGTCATCGGCCAGCAAGAAGCAGTTGAAAAAGTATCCAAAGCGATCCGCCGAAGCCGTGCAGGTCTGAAAGCGAAGAACCGTCCAATCGGATCCTTCCTCTTCGTCGGTCCGACTGGGGTGGGTAAAACTGAATTGACCAAGTCACTCGCAGAAGAATTATTTGGTGACAGGGAAGCCATGATCCGTCTGGATATGAGTGAATACATGGAGAAACATGCCGTGTCCAAGCTTATCGGTTCACCTCCTGGATATGTCGGTCACGATGAAGCAGGACAATTAACTGAAATGGTCCGCCGCAAGCCTTACAGCATCATTTTGCTGGATGAAATCGAAAAGGCGCATCCCGATGTACAGCACATGTTCCTGCAAATCCTTGAGGATGGCCGCTTAACTGACAGCCAGGGCCGTACCGTATCCTTTAAAGATACAGTCATCATCATGACAAGCAATGCCGGCAGCGGTGTAAAGCAAACCAAGAAATTAGGATTTACCAACGAAATCGCGGAAGTACAAAAAGAAACCAGTATTCTTGATGCGATTGGTTCCTACTTTAAGCCGGAATTCCTGAACCGTTTTGACAGCATTGTACAGTTCCAGTCTCTAAAAGAAGGCGATCTGGTACAAATTGTTGATCTCATGCTTGCCGATCTCAAAGAAAATCTTGTGGAACAGGGAATTACAATTGAGTTTACGGATGAAGCGAAGAAGAAAATTGCTGAATTGGGCTATCACCCAGCATTCGGTGCAAGACCTTTGCGCAGGGTGATTCAGGAAAAAGTAGAAGATGCCGTCGCAGATTTGTTATTGGATCAAGAAGACAGCAAAGAGTTAAGAGTGGATGTTCGTGAAAATGAATTAGTCGTAGAATAAAAAAGAGCCATGCGTTCAGCGCATGGCTTTTTTGTATAATTATGTGGGCAAAACTTAATCGTTGTCCTTGGAGCGAATAATGGTCAGCACTAGCATGGAAAAACCAATCATCAACGACATTGCTTCGAATACTGTCATACCATTCCCTCCCCCTGAGTATTGGGCTAGAACGTTTCATTCGAATAAGCCGCAGTCCCTGTCTTGTATATTCCTATTTTATCCCGATTGCCAATATATAACAAGAATCGTTAAGACTATTTCAAAACATTCCCAATAGTACAATAGTAGCTATTTACCAACTTATTTATCAGTAAATTCTGACATATTATAAAACAAAAATAAAATAAGGGCTTTTGTACCATTACTGACAGATGGCTCATCCTGCTGTCATTCGGCTGGCGGGAATTCCGGACGGCCATTTGTTACAATGAGACGGGGAGGAATCCATATGCTGAAATATAAGCTGAATGTATTGGATGTTTTTGAGGTAAACGAGCATTATATTGAAGGAACAAAGGAAGTACACATCGATACAGTGATTTTGAATGAAGATGGAAGCGATTTTTACCGGGGAACAACAGCTGTCAGGTTTAACAGGCATGGCATCTTCCCGCTGTTGGACACGATAAAAGGAATTTTTGACGATAAAAACAGTTTTATGGATTTTGTCAGTTATTTGCGCCGCTATATTAAACAGCAGGTGCGGTATTTGTAGGAAGGAGTTAAGCATGAAGTATGTATGGTATGCAAGCTACGGATCGAACATGAATAAAGACAGGTTTTCCTGTTACATAGAAGGAACGCAGGCAGAAGGGAGTTCTGAGGCGGAAAAGGGATGCAGAAACTGTAACCCCCCACTGGAGGATCGCCTGATTGAAATTGAATATCCGCTTTATTTTTCTAAGCAGGAAAGTAAGTGGGGAGCAGGCGGGGTGGCTTTTATCGGCCATCAGCCGGCAGCTTCATCAAAAACCATAGGCCGCATGTATTTAGTAACCGAGGAACAGTTTATGGATGTTGCCTCACAGGAAAACGGCATTGAAGGGCTTGAATTTGATTTTGAAAAGATTAAAGAAGCTCGTTTTCTTCCTTTGACAGAGGGATGGTATGGCACGATTGTTTATCTTGGCGATTGCGACGGCTATCCCATCTTCTCGTTCACATCCAATCACGACATGGGTGAAGAAGAATATGTGGCTCCTGCTCCCGGGTATCTGCGCACTATTGCCAAAGGATTAGAGGCCGTGGGCATGACGGTTGAAGAAATTCTGGATTATCTGGAAGAGAAAAACGGGCTTAAAAGCGCAAAAGCGAGAGAGCAGATTAAAAAGGATGCGGGACTAGCGGAAAGGTCTTAGTTATATTGGTCTGCTATTGTGTTTAACCCGAAAAAATAGGCATCAAGACGCAAGTCTCTTGATACTTACAGAACTGTGGAATAGGTGAGATAATGTAATCCCCTATACATATGAGATGCCTTGACCAGGGCATCTCTATTTTTTTGCCATATCAAAAAGCACTGTCCTGTTTAAGGACGGTGCTTTTATTTTTGCTGATAAGGGGCTTCTAGTGTTTTAATCATTTGTTTTGCGATCATTTTATGGCCTTCATCATTCGGATGAATGGCATCGTAAATCCATTCTTTTCTGTTTTCGGGTTTGAGCACCTCACTGCTCGGGATAACAATTGATGGTTTATGGTCGGCAGTGGTTTCATAAGCAATAAGATTCCAGTCATTCAATAACTTCTTCGTGGCAGGAAAGAATTTTTCCTCTGAATCCACCGCATTGTACAATTCGTTGTACACAAGGATGGCGTCAGGGTTTTCTTCTCGGATAATGGAGAAAATTTTTACAAGGTTATCCTTATAGGACGATTTAACATCGGTGTAATCCTGCAGCGCTTTTACCGGCCCTTCTTTTAATGCGAGACTGACGAGATCATTACCCCCGATATTGATAGTTATCAGATCTGCCGAATGAATTCTCTCTTTCATTTCAGGAGTGGATAAATACTTGAGCAGATCGCTGCTTGTCGCGCCGGAGATGCCCTGGTTATCCAAAATTGCTTTTTTTCCTGTAAGCGAGGATAGTTCATCGTTGGCGATCTTGATAAAGCCGCCTTCCGCAGACCCCCGACCCTGTATAACAGAGTCTCCCAGGGCAAGGTGATGAATTGTTTTTCCTGGAAGGTTTCTTAAATGGCCGATATAGGAAACTTTATGGGATTCAGGTTTACCGGCTGAGTCCTGTAAAGCGGTACTTTGTGCTTTTAGACGATCGATTTTAAACTGTGGATAATAATACCATCCCCCGACTGTGACAACTATCAAACCTAAAAGGATGAGCGCCAGCCATAGCCAATTCTTCATATGCTGCCTCCTTTCAAGGTACCCATTTTAAACCATTTCTCACTCTTCTATCAATATATTAGCATGAAAGAAACATATGAGAGCGGTTTGGAATTGGTAAATCCAGGAGAAGGATAACAGCCAGCGATACAGAATGGATTAAAAAAAGGGGGAGTGATGGTGGAAACTGCCGTTCAAATTGAAAAACAGCAGCCTAAAAGGCGCCGCTGGAAGAAAACAGCCATTATCGTAATAACCGGATTTGTAATCATTCTTTTACTTTCAGGAGCTGCTGCTTATTGGGTCATGCAAAAAAGTCTGCCGGAGACGAGCGGGACCGAAACAATATCCTCACTGACATCCGAAGTGAAAGCCTACCGGGATAAAAATGGCGTACCGCACATCGTGGCCAAAACCGTAAAGGACATGTATATGGCTCAAGGTTATGTAACCGCTCAGGACCGGATGTTTCAGATGGATTTAAGCAGACGTCAGGCTTCAGGGCAGTTAAGTGAAGTAATTGGTGAAAAAACAATTGAGAAAGACCGTTTTTTTAGAGCACTGGGTTTGCGCAGGGCAGCAGAAGCCTCGTTCAACGTCTATTCTCCGGAGGCAAGAAAAGTGTTGCAGTGGTATGCAGATGGGGTGAATGCCTATCTGAAGGAAGCGAAAAAGAAAAAAAACCTTCCGGTCGAATTTATGCTTGCCGGTTATGAACCGAAGAAATGGACACCCGTCGATTCGCTCACCATTGGAAAATACATGGCTTTTGATCTTGGCGGCCATTGGGAAGGACAGGCTTTCCGCCACTATCTGATTCAGCAATTTCCAAAAGAAAAGGCACTGGATCTTTTCCCGTCTTATCCGGAAAACGGGGCAGAAATCATAAATAAGGCCATGGAAGCGAAAATTGACATCAAAAGCCGCCTCGCCGGCGCGGTCGTACCAAACGAATATAACGGCTCGAATGACTGGGTCGTTGCAGGGGAAAAAACGAAATCGGGCAAACCTTATTTGGCTGACGATCCGCATCTCGGACTCGCCACGCCTTCCATATGGTATGAAACACAGCTCAAGGCACCTGGAATGAATGTAAGCGGGGTGGTATTTGCAGGCGTTCCGGGTATTATCGTCGGCCATAACGAAAAGGTGGCGTGGGGAGTGACGAATGTTGGCCCCGATGTACAGGATTTATATATAGAAAAAAGAAACCCAAAAAATGCTGAGGAATTTCTTTATGAAGGCAAATGGGAAAAAGCGAAGGTTATTCAGGAAAATATAAAAGTAAAAGATCACAAAACAGTTCCATACAAAGTAACGGTTACCCGGCATGGGCCAGTCATGTCGGAATTTGCTCTCGATAAAAAAGAAGATACCGCCTTATCTCTGAAGTGGACAGCACTTGAACCCTCCACCGAGCTTCAGGCCGTATTGATGTTTAATAAAGCAGAAAACTGGAAGCAATTCAAGAAGGCGCTTACGTATTTTCATACACCAGCCCAAAATTTTGTCTTTGCTTCCGAGGATGGAACCATCGCCTACCGTGCAAATGGACATATTCCCATCCGCGGCGAGAAATACGCTTCCGTACCAGTTCCGGGCTGGGAAAAGAAGTATGAGTGGAAAGGGTACATTCCATGGGAAAAACTGCCGACAGTTGTGAATCCGAAGGAAGGCTTCATCGCTACCGCAAACAATAAAGTCATTGGGGAGGATTACCCATACCATATTACCGATTCCTGGGCCCAGCCCTACCGTGAACAGCGGATTAAGGATGTGCTCTCTTCGAAGGCAAAGCTGTCAGTGAATGATATGAAGAAACTTCAGTTTGACAGAAAAAATCTTCAGGCCGAGGAGATGCTTCCCATTCTGTTGCCGCAAGTTGAAAAGGGCAAGCTGAATACAAACGAAAAGAAAGCCCTGCAGATATTGAAGGACTGGAATTATGAGGATAATAAGGAACTTGCCGCACCTTTACTGTTTCATTTATGGATGCAGGAATTCAGCAGCGTGCTGTTTGAAAAAAAGATTGATGAAAAAATGATGGCCCTTTTTGACGGAAAAGCACAAGTTGTGGATCAGCTAATACGCCGTGCATCCAAGGGACAGGAAGGACCCTGGATAACGGAAGCGGGCGGACTTAAGGCTGTCTCCAAACGATCATTTTCACGAACGGTAAAGGAAGTTGAAACTCTCCAGGGAGAAAATCCAAAAAATTGGAGATGGGGGGCTTATCACACGCTGCCGTTTGAGCACCCGCTCGCAGCAGTTAAACCGCTCAATCTGCTGTTTAACCCCAAAGAAACGGAGATGGGCGGAAGTCGGGTAACCGTAGGAGCGGCAGGTTGGGATACGGTGACAGGAAAGGTAAATCACGGTGCAGCATGGCGGACGGTCGTAGATCTTTCCGACTTGTCCAAATCCTATAATGTGGTCGGGCCCGGGCAATCAGGACATGTGCTGAGCAAGTGGTACGACAACCAGATTAAGGATTGGACCACAGGTAACTATCACGTAACCTATACAAACGAAGCATCGTTTAAGGGGGAAGACAAACTTGTCCTGACACCCGATCAATAAAAAAACATCCCGGCTCATGAGCCGGGATGTTTTTGGTTTTAAGGGTCGATTCTTCTGAAGCGTGCTTCAAAAAGCAGGTATACCCCATATGCAACGAGACCGAGGGCGACTACGGTCAATAAAACCTGCCCATAGGGCTGTTTAACAAGCTCTGCGAGTGCCCCGTCGAGTCCTTTCGTCTCTTTAGGGTCTGCCTGAACGGCGGCGCGGATAAGAAAGATTCCCATAATAGCAAAAACCACACCATGTGCACTAATGCCGAACTTTCCGATATAGCGTACAGTCTTCCATTCCTTTTGATTCATTTCCTCGCGCTTCAGTTTGTTTAAATACTTTTCTTTATAGGCTTTATAAAAATTAAATAAACCTACACCAATAATGATGGCGCCAAGGAGCCCGATGATGAACTGGCCAAAAGGCTGGGCAAGAACTTTCGCTGAAATTGTCTGGTATTTCGCGCTTGATGAACCTGAGCTTGCTCTGAATATGATTTTGACTGCACTGACACAAAGGCCGATATAGATACCGGCGATAATAAGATAGCTGATCCGGGACATCCAGCCCTTTGCATCCTTGCCTTTGTGCTCAGGATCAAAGATTGCCATAATGATTTGCCACAGCGCATACCCGGCAAGCCCCAGAGCAAGGACTGCAAGGATCACTGAACCAAACGGCTGCTTGGCGACGGTGTAAAGAGCTCCTGAGGAAGTAGTCAATTTGCCGCTTAAACCAAATGCAGTCATGACGGCGAGTACTCCAATGAGAATATAAACTGCACCTTTCGACAGGTGGCCAAACCGGGCCATGCGGACAATCCATGGTTCAGCTTCTTCTTTGTATTCGTTTGCTTTTCTTTCAGCATGTTCTTTGTGCTGTGACAAATCTTTATCCATATGGGTACCCCTTTCAAAGGTTCTATATACTTAGTACCCATTTTCTCCAATTCATCAAACTAGCAGACAGCTGTCCACACCCATATTCCATAAATTGCATACCATATATAGAAACTTTTATGTAATTTCAACAAAAAGGGAGGGTTATACATGAAAGAACATTATTATGGCTTATGCTGTCAACATATGGGGCAGGATGTTGAAATCACTACCCAGGATGGCAATCGGTACGTAGGAACCATCCAAAGCGTTGATGCGGAAAATGTTTATTTGCTTCCCCATCAGGACGATGGAACAGGAAGATTCTTTCCGCTGCTGGGTGCAGGGCTAGTTGGTCTTGGTCTTGGTACGATTGCAGGTTTTGCACTCGCTCCCCGTCCGCCGGTCGCATTCGGATACGGTTATGGATACGGCGGGGTCGCTCCATTCCCTGGCGCTTATGGAGGCTTTCCAGGAGGATACGGCGGCTACCCTGGTTATTATGGCGGATTTCCCGGTGCCGGCTTTGGAGGCTTCTAAACGTTTGTAACAAAAACTCATCCAAAAGGGTGAGTTTTTTGCTTTTGAATATTGGGGAATAAATCTGTAAGAATAGGTGCAGACTTGACATTATGGCGGAAAAATTGTACTATTTTTTCCATAATAGAAGATCATAACGCAATGACAGACCAATAGTATCTGAGCCTCTTTAGCAGAAGCGAACCGGGGATGGTGAAAGCCCGGACAAATGTTCAGAGAAACGGAAGTCTCGAGCCATTAATTGACCAAAGTGGATGCAAGGATGATTGCATCAATTAGGGTGGAACCGCGTGAGTACAGCTCTCGTCCCTGGACAAACAGGATTTGTCTATGGATGGGGGCTTTTTGTTTTACAAAAAGCTTAGGGGCTTTTTTGATTACTAAAAGCACTACTAAAGGAGAGAATGACATGAGTGTAACAATGGAGCAAGTCGTTAACATGGCGAAGCAGCGCGGATTTATTTTTCCGGGTTCTGAAATTTACGGAGGACTTTCGAATACATGGGATTATGGCCCGCTCGGTGTGGAACTGAAAAATAATGTGAAAAAAGCCTGGTGGAAAAAGTTTGTTCAGGAATCCCCATACAATGTAGGGCTTGATGCTGCAATCCTTATGAATCCACAAACATGGGTGGCTTCTGGTCATATTGGAAACTTCAATGACCCGATGATCGACTGCAAACAGTGTAAAACACGCCACCGTGCAGACAAATTGATTGAGGATGCACTTTCAGAAAAAGGCATTGAAAAGATCGTGGACGGATTATCGTTTGACGAAATGGAAAAGTTGATTGAAGAGCATAATATTGCCTGTCCCGAATGCGAAGCACATGATTTTACTTCCATCCGCCAGTTTAATTTGATGTTCAAAACATTCCAGGGAGTGACGGAATCCAGCACTAACGAAATTTATCTTCGTCCTGAAACAGCACAAGGGATCTTTGTGAATTTTAAAAACGTTCAGCGTACGATGAGGAAAAAGCTGCCGTTCGGTATTGCCCAGGTAGGCAAAAGCTTTCGAAACGAAATTACGCCAGGAAACTTTACATTCCGTACGCGGGAATTTGAACAAATGGAGCTTGAATTCTTCTGTAAGCCTGGTGAGGAACTGAAATGGTTTGATTTCTGGAAGCAATATGCCCACGATTTTCTGTTGAACCTTGGCATGAAGCAGGATAAGCTTCGCCTTCGTGATCATGAATCCGAAGAGCTTTCCCACTACAGCAATGCGACGACGGATTTCGAGTACCAGTTCCCATTTGGCTGGGGCGAGCTGTGGGGGATTGCATCCCGCACCGACTTTGACTTGAAGCGTCACAGCGAGCATTCCGGAGAAGATTTTAATTATATTGATCAGGAAACAAATGACCGCTATATTCCATACTGCATCGAACCATCGCTGGGTGCGGATCGTGTAACGCTTGCCTTCTTGATTGATGCTTATGAAGAGGAAGAGCTGGAAGGCGGAGACACACGAAATGTGCTTCATCTTCACCCGGCCCTTGCGCCATTTAAAGCAGCGGTACTTCCGCTTTCTAAAAAATTATCCGAAGAAGCGCGTGAAGTGTTCGGAAGCCTTGCCAAAGACTTTATGATCGACTACGACGAAACCGGATCCATCGGAAAACGATACCGCAGACAGGATGAGATCGGAACCCCTTTCTGTATCACGTATGACTTCGATTCGAAGGAAGACCAGCAAGTGACCGTCCGTGACCGTGATACAATGGAACAGGTGCGTATGCCAGTAACTGAATTGCGTACATTCCTTGAGGGGAAAATCAGCTTCTAATCACTTTACATTTTTTCCGCTCGTGGTAAGATAAAAATAACTTCATATTTTAAGCAACACTGGGGGAGCCTTCCGGGCTGAGACTGAACGCATTGTTCTAAACCCTTTGAACCTGATCTGGATGATGCCAGCGTAGGGAAGTGCGACCGCACAGCTTTGACAGCTGCTGCATCTGATTTGAAAAAACAATCAATCAGCCACTCTTTCTACGAAAAGAGTGGCTTTTTTGTATGGAAATGAGGAGTGGAAATGGAGCAATTGGAGTTCCACGTCATCACGGACGGCAAACAGAGCGACGACCGGATTCTTGCAGTGGCATCCACTCTTGTCCCTTATGTAACAGCTATACATATCAGAGAAAACAGCCAAAGTGCAGGGAGCATTTACAATTTGTCCGAAAAGCTGAAGCAGCGTGGGGTAAAGAGTGAAGCGATTTATATGAATGATCGTGTGGATGTTGCGGCAGCTGCAGGACTCGGAGGCGTTCATTTAAAGGAAAGCAGCCTGGCGCCGGATGTGGTCAGGAAACATTTTCCCCCTCTTAGAATCGGGCGGTCCGTTCATTCAAGTGAGGGGGCCATCCACGCGGAACAGAAGGGGGCGGACTATCTTTTTTTTGGACACGTTTTTTCCACCAAAAGCAAAAAGGATAAAGAGCCGAAGGGACTTCATCAATTGAGGGATGTCGCTAAAGCGGTCAGCGTTCCGGTTTTCGCCATTGGAGGAATTTCTCCTGAGAAGGTGAGCTCAGTTCTCTGTGCAGGTGCATCAGGCATTGCTGTCATGTCAGGAATCTGGAATGCAGATGATCCTGTTTCAATCGCTAAACAGTACAAAACCGCTTTAATGAAAGGAAGTGATCAGGATGCGCAAACATTATGATGTCATTATCGTCGGCGGAGGCGTCATTGGCAGTTCCATCGCTTACTTTCTTCGCCGTCATACCCCTTACACCGTCCTTGTATTGGAACGAAACAAAATTGGAAGTGAAGCATCATCAGCGGCAGCCGGCATGCTGGGTGCCCAGGCTGAGATTCATGAAGCTGGCCCGATGTATAAGATGGCCAGGCAGAGCAGGGAGCTGTTTCCTGACTTGAGCCATGAACTGAAAGAAATCAGCGGTGTGGATATGGAATGGGTCGATAAAGGACTCCTGAAAACGGCCAAAGACGGCGCAGAAGCAGAAAGACTGAAGGAATTGGCTGCCTTTCACAGGGTTAATGGCCAGCCTGCCGAGTGGATGGACGCGGATGAACTTCGGAAAAAAGAACCAAATATATCAACAAAGCTGGCAGGCGGGCTGTTTTTGCCGAGGGACGGGCAGGTGAACGCTCCCAAGCTGACTCAGGCCTATGCCCAGGCCGCTGTAAAGCTGGGTGCTGACTTTATGGAGTATACCGAGGCGGCAGGCTTCGAGTTTGCCGAGATGGGAACAGGCGTGCAAACCAGCGCAGGAACGTTTTACGGAGAAAAACTTGTGCTGGCTTCAGGTGTATGGACAGGTCGGCTCGCGGCTCAGACAGGTCTTCATATGCCGGTCTTTCCCGTGAAAGGGGAGTGCCTGTCGCTGAACTTTATGGAGCCTGTCATTACGGCAAGCATCATTTCCGAAGACTGCTACCTTGTGCCGAAGCAGGGTGGACGACTCGTCATCGGTGCTACGATGCACACTGGAACGTATGACCGGAAAGTAACTGCCGAAGGTATTCAGCAATTGCTTGAAGGAGCCATAAAAGTGGTTCCCGGGATCCGGAATGGAGAATGGGAGAAAGCGTGGAGCGGCTTCCGGCCGCAAACACCGGACGGCCTTCCATATATGGGGAAACATCCCCGTTATCCCAACATCTATTTTGCGGCCGGGCATTTCAGAAACGGAATTCTGTTAAGTCCGATTACCGGACAGTGGATGACCGAATTGATTTGCGGCAGGAAGGAGGAGCAAAGCCTGTGTGAATTTGCTCCCGAACGGTTTGTACTTGAACAAATGAAAGGATGAGGGGACATGAAGCTGGTCGTGAACGGAAATACGATGGAAGTCGCAGGTGTTCAAACGGTTGGTGATTTGATCAAAGAGCTGAAGCTGGCTGGCAAGGGAGCGATTGTTGAGCTCAATGAAGAAATTTTGAGCAAAAGTGAGCATGCCGAAGCGGTATTGGCCAATGGAGACAAAGTAGAGATTGTCCATTTTGTAGGAGGAGGATGAGCGAAATGCTTAAAATTGGAAACCATGAATTTTCTTCACGTCTTCTTTTGGGAACAGGAAAATTTCCGAATTTTGATGTGCAAAAAGAGGCAGTTAACGTATCGGGCACAGAAATCCTTACCTTTGCGGTCAGAAGAATGAATATATTTGAACCCGACCAGCCGAACTTTCTGGAAAAGCTGGATGCGTCGAAGTATACCCTGCTTCCCAATACGGCGGGAGCCAAAACAGCCGAAGAAGCAGTCAGGATTGCAAAGCTGGCAAAAGCCTCCGGTTTATGTGATATGATTAAGGTGGAAGTAATAGGAGATTTCAAGACCCTTCTGCCTGATCCGGTAGAAACGCTGAGAGCGTCGGAGATACTGTTGAATGAAGGATTTACGGTTCTGCCTTATGCTTCTGATGATGTACTTCTTGCAAAGAAATTAGAGGACCTTGGCGTGCATGCCATCATGCCCGGAGCTTCACCCATTGGTTCGGGCCTTGGGATCATTAACCCACTGAATATCAGCCTTATTGTTGAACAGGCAACGATACCGGTTATTGTTGACGCCGGAATCGGATCACCGGCGGATGCCGCTTTTGCAATGGAGCTCGGCGCTGATGGCGTGTTGCTGAACACAGCCGTCTCGGGCGCAGAAGACCCGGTGAAAATGGCAAAAGCGATGAAGCTGGCTATTGAAGCAGGCAGGCTTGGTTTTGAAGCGGGACGGATTCCAAAGAAACGGTATGCCACGGCAAGCAGCCCGCTGGAGGGAATGAGTGTTTAATGAACGATCGCTACTCCAGGCAGATCTTATTTGATTCGATCGGAGAAGAAGGCCAGGAGCTCCTGGCCAATAAGCATGTGCTGATCATTGGTGCAGGGGCGCTGGGAACAGGAAATGCTGAAATTCTTGCCCGGGCGGGCGTTGGAAAAATCACAATTGTCGACCGGGATTATGTGGAATGGAGCAACCTGCAGCGGCAGCAGCTGTTCAGCGAGGAAGATGCAAAATATCGAATGCCAAAAGCGGTGGCGGCAAGAGAACGGCTGGAACAGCTCAACTCTGATATCGAGGTTGAGGGGCTTGTTATGGATGCGGGTGCCGAAGAGCTGAGGCAGCTGACGGAATTTGTCCACCTCATTATAGATGCCACTGATAACTTTGATACAAGGCTTTTGATGAATGATATTTCTCAGGAAACCAAAATCCCATGGATTTATGGTGCCTGTGTGGGAAGCTATGGCCTTAGCTATTCTATTATACCGGGAGAGACTCCTTGCCTCAGCTGTCTGCTTGAGAAAGTGCCCATGGGCGGAGCGACATGTGATACCGCGGGAATTATAGCTCCTGCTGTACAGATGGTTGTCGCCCATCAGACAGCGGAGGCATTGAAGCTGTTGACCGGAAACAAGGATGCACTGAGAAACAAACTGGTATCCTTTGACCTTTGGAATAATCATTACATGGCGATGGATGTCAGGAAGCTTAAAAAACAGGATTGTCCTTCCTGCGGAAACCACCCATCATATCCTTACTTGAATCCTGAAAACCAGACAAAGACAGCCGTCCTCTGCGGGAGAGATACTGTGCAAATCCGCCCATCTGAACACGGGGAGAGGGATCTGGAGGAGCTTTCCGGAGTGCTGTCACGATTGGGAGGCAGGGTTGAACAAAACCCTTATTTGCTCTCCTATAGGGCAAACGAGCAGCACCGGCTTGTTTTTTTCAAGGACGGACGGGTTTTAATCCATGGCACGAAAGATATAGCAGAAGCCAAAAATTTGTATTACAGCTTAATAGGATAATTGAATAGCACTCTGCTAGGGGAGCCGGAAACGGCTGAGACTGAACGGTTTGTTCTACACCCTTGGAACCTGATCTGGATGATGCCAGCGTAGGGAAGCAGGCTTGCGAAACGGTTTAAGACAAATCGATCATACAGCCGCCTTCCTCATCCGGGGAAGGCGGTTTTTTTATGCATAAGGGATAAGCGAAAGAAATCTTCGTTGATACGTTGATTGTAGTGCAAGGTGCGAGACTCCTCGAAAATGAAGATCACATTTTCTTCGTGCGATGTTTCGCTGCCGTAGCGTTCCTTGTCCTGCGGGAGTAGCGTGACAGGTGAGACCAGGAGGCGCTTGCGCCGATAAGGAGGCGTTTACGCCGGTAGGGCTCAGCGCACGCCCTGCGAAAGTAGGCGTTTACGCCGGTAAAAAGCGAGCATCCTGGAACGGAAATCAACTGCTTTTAAGAGCAACAAAGCTTAAAGGAGGGTGAGCATGAGCAGCATTAAGGAGAAGATTGATAGATTGGCAGAGGAAAGAAAAGAGGATTTGATTGGGATTCTTCGGTCGCTTGTCGCCTGCCGGACGGAAAGTCCTCCGGCCAGGAATACCGGGGATGCCCAGGGCTATATCAATGATCTGTTACAGGAACTTGGGTTTGAGACGGAGGAGTGGGAGCTGTTTCCCGGTGACAGGATAGTGTG
Source organism: Fictibacillus fluitans (assembly GCF_030418125.1). Taxonomy (GTDB): domain Bacteria; phylum Bacillota; class Bacilli; order Bacillales; family Fictibacillaceae; genus Fictibacillus_C; species Fictibacillus_C fluitans. Next base: position 117,763 of record NZ_JAUHTR010000003.1, read on the forward strand.
TGGCACCAAATTCGGAAAAAACAGAGAACGGTATCAAAGTCTCATTCTTAATGGACATATTGACGTGGTGGCGGCGGGAGATGAAGCAGAGTGGGAGCATCCGCCGTTTGAACTGAGAAAAGAGAGAGATTTTTTGTATGGAAGAGGCACAGCTGATATGAAAGGAGGAATGGCCTCCTCTCTTTTTGCGCTGCAGCTTCTGTGTGAACTCGGAATTGAACTGAAGGGCGATATATTTTTTCAATCCGTAACTGGAGAAGAAGCCGGTGAGGCTGGAACAAAATCATGTGTCGACCGCGGCATGCATACCGATTTTGCTATTGTGGCGGATACATCCGATCTGGAGATTCATGGCCAGGGCGGTGTGATTACAGGCTGGATCACGGTAAAAAGCAAAACCACCCATCATGATGGCCTTCGTTCCCGGATGATTCATGCCGGCGGTGGGATTGTGGGTGCAAGTGCTATAGAGAAGATGATGAAAGTCATACAAGGGCTTCAGGAGCTTGAACGGCACTGGGCCGTAACGAAAGCCTACCCGGGTTTTCCTCCGGGAAGCACAACGATCAATCCTTCGGTAATTGAGGGGGGAAGGAATGCGGCGTATATCGCAGATGAGTGCAGGCTTTGGATTACCGTCCATTTTTACCCGAATGAGACTTATGAAGATGTTGCAGAGGAAATCGAGCAGCACATCCTTGCCGTCGCCCTGGGAGATCCGTGGCTGAAACACCATCCTCCTTTGTTTGAATGGGGCGGAAAATCGATGATTGAAGACAGAGGAGAAATCTTTCCCGCTATAGATATTGATGAAAGCCATCAAGGGCTTGTCATGCTAAAGAACCAGCATCGGGAGGTATCCCGCAGGGAAGCAGCGGTGTCCATGTCACCAACAGTAACAGACGCGGGCTGGTTGGGACAGGCCGGTGTACCAACAGTAATCTACGGTCCCGGCAAACTGGAAGAGGCTCATTCTCTAAACGAGAAGGTTGAGCTTGGGCAGCTGGTTGAGCATGCCAAAGTTCTCGCCGGGTTTATCGAAAAATGGTGCAATACAGAAAGGAGCAGTACAAATGACTAAGGACCGCTTTACCAGCCAGCTGCATGAACGGGTATTGCCGGTATGGGAGCATATCCACCGCCATCCATTTGTTCAGGGAATAAAGGACGGCTCCCTGCCGATGGAGCGTTTTATGTTTTATATGAAACAGGATTACGTATTCCTGAAGGATTATGCCAAGCTGTTTGCACTTGGCGTGGTAAAAGCAGAGGATACGGAAACGATTAAATGGTTTTCCAGTCTTCTGCATGAAACCCTGCATACGGAAATGGATCTTCACCGGGGGTATTGCAAGGAAATCGGCATTGGTGAGGAAGAACTGGAAAATGAAAAAGCGACGCCTATTAATCTCGCATATACAAGGTACATGCTGACGGCATCCCAGCAGGGGAGCCTCGCGGAATTGGTTTCATGTCTTTTGCCATGCATGTGGAGCTATCATGAGATCGGAACCATGCTGAAAAAAGAAGTGAAGAACCTGGACGGTCATCCGTACCAACCTTGGATTGAAATGTACGCCTCTGAAGAATTCGGCAGTCTTTCCCATTGGCTGAAGGAGAAGCTTGATGAATGGGCAGAAGGAAAAACAAATCAGGAGCTCGAGGGTTTGCAGAACCACTTTCTGACGACATCACGATTTGAGTTCATGTTTTGGGACATGGTCTATTACGGGCACGAATGGCCTGTATAACGAGGCAGAACGGGAGGTGAATGGAAATGACGTTCATGATGAAGAATGTTTCTTACAGCATTAAAAACAACGGAGAGCGCAAATCTATTTTAAGGAACATAAACCTGGAAGCAGCAGCGGGGGAATTCGTCTCGATTATCGGCAAAAGCGGTACAGGAAAAAGTACACTGCTTAAACTTGCATGCGGTCTGGAGAAACCGGATGAAGGGGAAATCATGATTCAAAACATGCCGTCTGTCCCGGGTTCAGCAGGCTATATGCCTCAAAAAGATCTCCTTCTTCCATGGCGTACGGTCATGGATAACCTGCTTTTGTCACCAGAACTTCAAAAGGAGAAAAAAGAAAAGAAAAAAGAGGCGGAAGCCCTTCTGGAAAGGGTGGGGCTGTCGGCCTGTCAGGAAGCCTACCCTCATGAGCTGTCAGGTGGAATGCGTCAAAGAATTGCCTTTTTGCGTACACTGCTGACGGGAAAAGATGTGCTTTTTCTGGACGAACCATTTGGCGCTCTTGATGCGATGACAAAAAAGGATATGCACCAATGGATGGCTGCTCTTTGGAGAGAGCTGAATAAAACGATCGTCCTGGTCACCCATGACCTTCACGAGGCGGTTTTTTTAAGTGATCGGATTATTGTGCTTCACCCGTCAGGTGAAACCGAGGAAATCATGGTTCAGCTGCCGAGACCGCGAGAGGCGTTTTTAACCCCTGAAATAACTGGATTGATCAATACATTGGAGAGCAGAATTACACATGAATCGTATCAAGGCATTTCTTAAGGATTATTATTTATTTTTGATGGCAGCCGCCATCCTGCTTGGTGTATGGGAATGGCTTGTTGATACAGGCAGACTGCCGCCTTTTATATTGCCGGCGCCGTCGGGAATCCTTTTGTCACTTGTTGAGAACAGGGACATCTTGCTTATGCATACATGGGCGACATTCAAGGAAACCACCATCGGCTTTTTGATTGCGGCGTTGGCGGGTGTTTCACTTGCGGTATCCATGTTTTTTTTCAAATCGGTGCAAAGAACGGTGTATCCCGCGGTATTGATCTCCCAAACCATACCGATCATCGCTCTGTCGCCCATCTTTGTCCTTTGGTTCGGCTACAGTATCTGGAGCAAGGTGGCGGTTACCGTTTTGATCGCTTTCTTTCCCATTGTGGTAAGTACATATGACGGCCTGAATCATCATGACCGGGACTATGTGGACCTATTGCGGTCGATGGGAGCACGGAGATGGCAGATCTTTAAAAAAGTTCAGATGCCCATGGCCCTTCCCTCGTTTTTTTCGGGCATCAAACTCGCTGCGGTATTTTCGGTGGTCGGCGCAACCATCGGTGAATGGCTGGGAGCAAGCGAAGGGCTCGGGTACTATTCGAGGAGAATGTCAGGAAGCCTGAACGCGGAAGGTGTCTTTTCCGCCATTTTCCTTTTATCGCTGCTTGGCATGTGTTTTTTTGGAGCAGCAGCGCTTGCAGAAAAACGAACGTTCAAATGGAAAGAAGTCAGAAAGGATGTACAACATGAAAAAGTGGATGAAACACAGTAAATGGCTGCTTGCAGGGTGCTTGATTCTTGCTCTTGGCGCATGTTCCTCCTCTGCTACAGAAGGCGGGGAAGGGAAAAACGGATTAAAGAAAGTAACGTTGATGCTCGACTGGTACCCGAATGCGGTGCATGCCGGAATCTATGATGCCATTGAAAAAGGGTATTTTAAAAAGGAAGGCATTGAGGTAGATGTGAAAATGCCAGCTGAAACCAATGACCCACTAAAGCTGGTGGCTGCAGGACGTACAGATCTTGCGTTAACCTACCAGCCGCAGGTTGTGCTTTCCCGGGCGGAGAACATACCGGTAGTTTCTCTGGGCGCGCTGGTGAGGCATCCGCTCAATCATCTGATGGTAGCAAAGAAAAGCAGCATTCATACACCTAAAGATCTTGAAGGGAAAAATGTGGGTTATCCTTCTATTCCAATAAATGAAGCTATTGTCAAAACGATGGTAAAGCATGACGGGGGAAACCCGGATGATGTAAAAATGACGGATATCGGCTGGGATATCATTCCGGCTATGGCTTCCGAAAAAGTCGATGGCGTTTCGGGGGGATACATCAACCATGAACAAATTCTGCTGGAAAAAGAAGGGCACCCTGTGCGGTCGATTGATCCCGTAAAATACGGTGTACCTGATTATTATGAACTTGTACTTGTTTCAAGTGAAGATGGGCTGAAGAAGAACAAAAAGCTGTACCAAAAGTTCTGGCGGGCGCTGTCCAAAGGGCAAAAAGATGTACAGAAGCAGCCGGAAAAAGCGTTGAATGTTTTGTTTGAGCATGAAAACAAAGAATTTCCGCTGGATCAAAAGGTAGAAAAGAAAAGTCTTCAAATTCTGCTGCCTCTGATGGACAGTGGAAGCAAGCCGTTTGGGTATCAGGACCAGAGTTCGTGGGACAAGGTTTCAGATTGGCTGTATGAAACACACATGATCAAAAAGAAGGCAGATACCCAAAAGGCCTACATTAATCTCGGAAAGTAACTGAGTAGTTTCTACCTCGTTTGGATATGTTAAGTACCAGGCAAGGAGGTGTCCGGATGGCCGAAAATGAAAAAAGACGTGAGCAAAATGCGGAACAGCGAAAGCGAAAGGCGGATATTCCAAAGGGAACGTATGCTGATCCAATCGCCAATCAGGGAGATATCGCCGAAATCAAGAATGTTAAGGATAGCGAATAATGAAAAAACACGCCCTGATAATAAAGGAGCGTGTTTTTTTGTTTTGGTGTATGCAAGCAGAACCAGGAGGTGCAGGAATGCAGGCATGGGAACAGAGCGGGCCGGAGAAACAACAGCTTTAGCTCCGGATGCTCAGCCTTTCTTCCTGAACTGCCCAATATCCACATATTGATGGTCAGGCGTGCATATCTTCATTGGTATGCAAAAAAGTTAAACTGCCTTAATATGTGCTTAATCATTGGGGGCTATAATGGCAGGGAAAAGGAATAGGAGTGGAAAGATATGAAGACATACTGCTTTTTGCAGGATAAAATGAATTCAAGAACGATCTCAAAGCTTGTTCATAAAGCGAACGAATTTGAAGAGTGCCAGATCTATTTCGAATTTGATAATTGCCAGATGAATGCCAAAAGCATGCTAAGCATGAGCAAGCTGTCAGGAATCGCAGGGTTATGCTGCATAACGGCGCTAGGACAGGACCAGCAGGATGCCCTTGAAGGATTGCGCCTGATTTGCGCCGGGAAAGTGGTTAACTGAATATTGTCGTAAATACCTCCTGAAACAATGGATTTCATTACCGGAATTTTGTAAACTAAAGGTAATTCAATTTCGTTTGGCAGGAGGATTGGTTATGAAAAACGTAATTCCTGGTGCCCTTTTAATGGCGTTGGCTATCACATTTACAGATTTTGCCTTTCATATCGCAGCGAATGAACGTTTCAATGGAGCGGTTATCACAAAATCATTTATGATAGCTCTGGCGCCTTCTCTGCTGATCATGTTTTATCTCGAACGGAAAAATAGGTCCAGGAGCAGTTGACGCTCTTCTTCCTCCATGATAAAGTAATACTAATTTAAATATAGCTTATCCAGAGCGGTGGAGGGAAAGGCCCGATGAAACCCGGCAACCTTCAGACATATTTGTCTGAAAAGGTGCCAAGTCCTTCAAAGGTAACACTTTGAGAGATAAGAGATGAAACCGGAATGTAACTCTCTTATCTTTGATAAGGGAGTTTTTTGTGCTGAAATAATCAATTGCTGCATAACATGTTTTAATTTCATATGTACTCTTATCCAGAGCGGCGGAGGGAAAGGCCCGATGAAGCCCGGCAACCTTCAGGCATATTGTCTGAAAAGGTGCTACTACCTGCAGGAGAAATCCTGGTTGATAAGAGGAGGCCGGAAGCCCTCTTCTTAGGAAGAGGGTTTTTTCATTTTCTAAGCTTTGTTCAAGGTTAAGCTGAACCATTCAAAAAAAGGAGAGATATCATTGAGCGAAATCAAAATTGCATTGCTTGGACTGGGAACTGTGGGAACCGGAGTTTATTCCTCACTCTTAAAAAGAAAACCGGAGATTGAACAGCTGCTGGGGAAAAAGATCCGTGTATCGGGAATATTGATTAAAAATCCTGCAAAATCAAGGTCCGAATATCAGAAAGCGCCATTATATTCAGAGTTTGAAAAAATTTTGGATAAAGAGGCGCCGGATGTAATCATTGAAGCCATCGGAGGAATTGAACCAGCCAGAACGTATATTACCCGGTCACTCGAAGCAGGATGCCATGTGATTTCTGCCAATAAAGACCTGATCGCCCGCCATGGGGAAGAACTTATAAATCTTGCGAAAGCAAAAGGAGCGCGCTTTGTATTTGAAGCAAGTGTAGGGGGCGGCATTCCGGTGTTAAGGACACTGAGAGAGCTTCTGAGAATTAATAAAGTACAGCATGTGGAAGGGATCTTGAACGGCACCTCCAATTTTATTCTTTCCCATATGAGAACAACAGGATCCACGTTTCCGGAAGCTCTGGAACTCGCCCAGCAAAAAGGTTATGCAGAACCTGACCCGACGAATGATATTGAAGGGCTGGATGCTTTTTATAAAGCCATGGTGCTGAGTCAATGGATATATGGTGTACAGCCTTTATGGGAGGAAGCGGAGGTAAAGGGAATTGGAACGGTTCGTCTGGAGGAAATACAGCTGGCAGAGCAGCTTGGACTGCGCCTCAAGCACCTTGTGCTTCTTGATGACAGCCTCGGGCTGAAGGTAAAACCGGTCTTGGTGGACAGTGAACATCCGCTTTACGGAGTGGAGGGAGTGGACAATGCAGTCCGGATTCAGACGGATCTGCTTGGCTGTTTAACCTTGCAGGGACCGGGCGCCGGGGCTGAAGCAACTGCAAGTGCCATCGTCGAAGACTTCCTGTCGCTCTATGAATCGGGCAGCGTTTACCAGGATAAACCGGCAGTCTCAGAAGTGGCGCAAAGAAAACAGGCCAAGGAGGGAACAACCTATCTTCTTATTGGTGAAAAAGAGCACATCTCGGGAGAAGCGATTTCTGCCCTTCAACTGCAAGGAGCAGTGCTGGATACCGTTTCTCTGCCGGAGGCCTCTCTCGTTGCACTTCTTTACGCTGGAGATTTGCCGGAAAGTCCCTTGCCGTTCACGAGCATTTACCCTGTGAGACTATCGGCTGCAAGCGAGGTTGCGGAGGAAGTTCTTCTTTAAAAAAACAAAAAGATCCAGGCGGATAACCGCCTGGATCTTTATTTGCTCCATGAGCTACTAGCAGCTGCTGCTGCTTTCGCATCCGCCGTGGCCGTGGCCGGACCAGCATGCGCAGCCGATGATGATCAAGAGGATGAACAATACGATGATAATCGCGAATCCTCTTCCGCCGCCATACCCGTATCCGCCGTAACCTCCGCCGCATCCGCCGCCATAACCATACCCATAAGAAGCCGTCGATACAGGTACGTTTAACGGAGCATTGATTGGTGCATTAATCGGTGAGTTTGCATACATTTAAAATTCCTCCTTTAATATCCAATTCCAACATTCTCGATACAGTATATGTAGGAGGAATCACTCGGTCTGGACGTTTGCCTTGCCGACAAGCCTAATTACTGTGTATTGAAAAACGCACGCTTTTAGGTTTCCCCTAAAGCGTGCGGACAGATTACTGCGCGAGCAGTGCTTCTATTTCCTTTTTCATATCCTTCGGTGAGGTTTGAGGAGAATGGCGGGATACAACTTCTCCCTGCTTGTTCACCACAAATTTGGTGAAGTTCCATTTGATGGCTTTGGACCCTAAAATCCCGGGTGCTTCATGGGTTAAATAGGTAAAGAGAGGGTGTGTATGATCGCCTTTTACATCCACCTTGGCAAACATCGGAAAGGCGACTCCATAATTCAACTCGCAAAATTCCTGGATTTCTTCTTCATCTCCAGGCTCCTGTCCGGCAAACTGATTGCACGGGAACCCCAATATTTCAAGGCCCCGATCCTTGAATTCATCATAAAGTGCCTGAAGCTCCTTATATTGCGGAGTAAATCCGCACTTACTGGCTGTATTGACAATAACCAAGACTTTTCCTTCATACTCCTGAAGTGCTTTTTCCTCGCCCATGATCGTCTTCGCATGATACTCGTAAACAGACATAACATCCTCCCATATGTACGTAGTAACTTACCATAGTAACAGTGTAGTAGGTTTGCTGCCGAAAAGAAAATATAACGCTTTATTTTCAGGGACTTATAGCATGGGCCCCGGGTATTGATTTAGTTACTTGGAATCATTTTATGGTCAACAAACAAGAAGAGACAAAATATTCACTTAATTTATCTTATACTGTAATCAACTTACATATTTTGCATAATAGTCGATTATTGGAGGCGATAAAATTGAAAAGTCGAAAGACGAAGAAAAAACTCATGGCTGTGTCGATGGCTGCTGCCATTCTGCTGCCTTTGCCGCTGGCATCAACCTATGCGGCAAGCCCACCTGCAACGGTAAAGAATGACCCTATGCTGGTGAAGATCCATTTGAAGAACCGTGCGGATCTGGACAAACTGCTAAGCTATGGAATTGATCTTACGGAAAACATCGACCAGCATGCAGGCCAGGGAATGGAAGCAGATGCTATCCTGACCAGGGAAGAAATGAAGATTTTGCAATTAAAAGGATACAAGACAGACGTTATTTCTACCCAGCAGCAAATCCAAACCCTGAGGCAGGAGCGCCAATTTACGGTTCAGCAGGAAAAAGATCTGGCAGCCGTCAAGGACAAGGTTACCATTCTGCGAGCCAACTATTTTACAAGCCAGGGCGGCAAGTTCCTGTATGTAGAAGCAAAGACGGATGCAGGCTCTCTCAATTCGACCGTGCTTACCGCAACATGGGACAAAGGAAAGAATACAGCACCGGAATCGGGTGGGACAGCTGCGCTTGAACGCATAGAGGATGCGGGTGTTTACATGTATCATTCCATGCTGCTGCCGGTGGATACCCGGCCTTCAAAAGTTAAAATCACGAGCAGTCTTGGCGGCACCCTGGAAGCAAAGGTAACAGACTGGATTGGAGGCAAGAAGCCGGCACCAGGCAAACACTATGTATCGGATTTTACAGACCATTACATGACGCCAACTGAGCTTGACCAGCGGATCACCAAGCTGGCAAAGCAATTTTCCAATATTGCAGAAATTGTAGAACTGCCATATGAGACCAACGGTTATCGCAGAAAGGCACAAACGATGATTGGAGATCAGGGGAACCCGTCCTCAGCTGTTGTCATTACCTCGAAAAAATGGGGCAATGAAGGCGGAAACAGCATCAGCCTTCAGGCAATGAAACAGGAAGGTGCCAATCTTCCGCTTTCCATTGAGACAAAGGATAATACGATTGTAGTGAAGCTCGCAACCGACGCCGAAGGACAAAGTTCGAGCAAAGCAAAAGACGTTATCCAGAAAATAAATGCAGAGGCGGGGAGTTTGGTTACCGCCACACCTTTTAGAGGAAACAGCGGGGAAGGGCTTGTTGCACCAACCGAAAAAATGAAGCTGACTGATAGCTTAAAAGCACCGGAGTCGATTTCACGCGAACCACATACCATGAAAGCGATTCGGATCGGAAAACATCGGGATGGCTCGAAAGCCGGAGTTCTTCTCTATTCGCAAGAGCATGCCCGTGAGTGGGTTACACCGCTCGTAACTGTAGAGACTGCGGAACGGCTGCTTCGAAACTACAGTACAGACAAAGCAACACGCAAATTGGTGAATAATCTTGATATTTTTATCGTCCCGTCCATGAATCCGGATGGTGCTACCTATTCTTTTTACGATTATAACTGGCAGAGAAAGAACATGACCAATTATTGCGGCCCTGAGAAATCGGACCCGGCTCTTCGTAATGCATGGGGTGTCGATTTGAACCGAAATCATGGAGTCGGTTCGGTGTATGACGGATATCTGGGTTCTTCCACCGACTGTCAAAGCTCGGTTTACGGAGGCCCTACAGAGCAGTCCGAGCCGGAAGCCAAAAACTTAATCTGGCTGGCAGATGAGAATCCGAATGTGAAGTTTGCCATGAATGTACACAGCTATGGCGGCTATTTCATGTGGCCTCCGGGAGCATATAAAGCACTTGGCAGAGAAACATTGCCGCGTCCGACTGCAGGGCAGGAGGCCTTCTTCTGGAGTGCGTCGGAACGGATCCTTCAGCAAATTAAAGAGTACCGCGGTACAACCATTCTGCCGGGACGCACGGGTCCTGTGCCTGATGTGCTGTATTCCGCAGCCGGAAACTCAGCAGATGCCTTGTGGTATAACAATGGCATTTATGCCTGGGATTTTGAAGTTGGGGCAGATCTATGGAACGCTCAGGAGAAAAGTTGGGAGCTGGTCGGATTTCAGCCGCCTTATGAAGAAGGGCATGAAGAAGCCATGGAGTTCGCCAACGGCCTGATCGGGATGCTGGATGTTGCTTATGACTACGAGCATGACAAACAAGCGCCAACTTCCTCCCTGCATGTGAAACGCGGAATGGAAAAATCAACGCTCGAATTTTCAACGTCCGAGCCGGCAACAATTTACTATACCACCAATAACAAGCGTCCCACATTCTCATCGAAAAAAATACAGATCAGCGGCATTCGTGAAGGCGCGGAAAAACCAGTTCTTGAGCAAACCGCTACAGTCAAATGGTTTGCCATGGACGCGAGCGGCAATATCGAAAATCATTATAAGCCAGAGGGAAGAAAAGACAATTACCGTTCCCAGCTTGTAAAAGTCAAATAGCATGGAAAAGGCAGTGCACGTTATGTGCACTGCCTTTTTTTAGCCTGCTTTTGAAAAAGTTTCCGCTCTCGAACGATAAACCTGATAAAGCACAAGAGCAATGATGGATAACACGATGCCCGTGATATAAGGCAGCCCGGCGGCTATAGCAAACAGCCACCCTCCGAGAGGGGGACCGATAATCCGTCCGAGTGAATCGAAGGAAGACAGCAGGCCGGTAACACTGCCGTGACCCGAGGTGGACGTCTTCGTCAGCAGGGCAGACACGCTTGGCCGGATGACTCCGTTTCCGATTCCGAAAATGGAAAGGAAAATAGCAGCCGTCGTGAAGTTATGGACAAGAAGAATTAAGCCAAATCCAACAGCGGAAAGAACAATTCCTCCCTGAATAACTTTTCCTTCTCCGTACTTTTTAGTTAAACGTCCAACAAGTCCGCCTTGAACAAGAGCACCGGCAAAGCCCATAATCATGAAGATATACCCGAGATGATTTGTATCAAGTCCCGCTTTCTTTGCCGCAAAGTAAGCAAATGTGGCTTCAAGTCCGGACAAAGAAAGGGAAATAAACAGCTGCAGAACGAAAAGGATGGAAACCGCACCCTTGAACGCTTCCCACCTGGATGCGCTTTTGACATTTCCGGTTGTTCTCATGTCTTTTGGCAGTGATTCTTTTAATACAAAAAGAACAAGAAAGAACGTAATGAGCGAAGAAGTCCCGGCAAGGTAAAAGGGAGTGTTCAGACTGGACTCGGAAAAAATACCGCCAATCGCCGGCCCGAATATAAAACCGAGGCCAACGGCTGCTCCGATAATACCCATGCCTTTCCCCCTGTTTTCAGGTGTTGTAATATCTGCTACGTAGGCCATCGTTGTCGGCATATTGGCAGAAGACAGCAGCCCCCCGGCAATACGGGCCGCGAACAGCATCCAAAGCTGGCTGGAAACAGCCATCAAAAAAAATGAAACAGCGAGTCCAGCAATTCCGATCAGCATGACCGGCTTTCGGCCGATCCGGTCGGAAATCCGGCCCCAGACGGGCGCAAACAACAGCTGCATCAACGAATAAACGGCCATCAAAAGGCCGAGCTGTGCAGGACTTGCACCGACCTTTTCCGCAAAAAAAGGCAGGACAGGAATAATGATTCCGAATCCGACCATTACTAAAAACATCACTAAAAATAAGATTGGCAGCGCTTTTTTATTTTCCAATCTCAGAATCCCCCCTGATGAGATCAGCAATCTCTCTCTAATCTTTTATTAACTCTATTAACGTACCTCTTTTATTTCTTTTAATCAACTGACAGCCTATACGTTTTGGGCAGCGGGGGCTTCTTTAAACGGTTTGGGCACCCTGCTTGTTTTTAAGAAAAGATACAAGCCGGTACAAACCAGAAAACCGCCGGTTCCCTGAAAGAGGGAGATGCTTTCCTTCAGCATAAAATACGCCAGGATGCTTGCGCCTACCGGCTCTCCAAGGATGTTGACGGAAATGGTGGTTGCACTGACATACTTCATCAGCCAATTGAACAGGACATGCCCGAATACAGTAGGAATGATGGCAAGCAGAAAGAAGATGAGCCAGTCGTGGCCCGGGTAGCCGGTCATGGGAATACCGGCGGCCCCATTGTACAGGGCAAACACAAAGACGGCTGAAACAAATACAACAAGACTGTAGAAAAAAGAAGGAATATGACGCAATAAATGTTGTCCGATGAGCATATGTACGGCCACGGCAAGTGTGCCGAAAAGCGAAAGTAAATCCCCAAGCAAATTTTCTGGTGAAATTCCAATATCCCCCCATCCGATAAGGGCGGCACCGCAAATAGCAATCGCCATTCCGATAAGCGAGGCAGAGGAGGTTCGCTCCTTAAACAGGAAAAAAGCTCCGATTAATACAAACACAGGCTGCAGCGCCAGAATGATGGTAGAACTGGCCACTGTAGTCAGCTTGAGCGAGCCCATCCACAAAAGGAAATGCAGGGCGAGAAAGGTTCCCGACAAAAAAAGAAGCAGCCACTGCCTGGGCTGTATCTGTTTCGCATTCTTCCACTGATTACCTGAAAAGGGAAGCATGAAGAGGATCGTGATCAACAAGCGGTACATGCCCTGAACAGAGACAGGAGCATCAGAGAGTTTTACAAAAATAGAAGAGAACGATACGGCGATAATGCCAACAATGAGCGGTATGAAAACCGGAACGGGACATTTTGTTTTTTCCATGGAAGCCTCCAGCAAATACTCAATTTATCTATAAGAAAGTATACAAGATTTCTGCCGGAAAACCTAAAAAATTTCCTTAATATACAAATAAAAACCGGCCCCAAACGTGGAGCCGGTTTTATGTGAGCTATTGTGTCCGCTGGTTATAGGAAGTGGTTTTATTGAAAAGCAGCCGGTAGATCACATGAATCGCAAGCACGCCCGCCACCAGCAGGGCAGAAAGCCAAATGTCCTGAAGCTCTGCCCGCTTTATTGCAATTCCAATGAACGCCCACACAAATACGAGTGAATAAAAGATATCCTTGTTTTTGGAAGTGAAGTAAAAGGCTAAAACTGTGCCGACGATGAGCATGATAACGGTCCAGGTCACATGGCTTAAGCCCCATCCGTTCCAATTATGTGAAACCAGAAACACACCTGTATTGACGATCGTGGCAACAGACACCCAGCCAATATAAATGGAAAAGGGAATCCGGATGAAAGCGGAAGTTTCTTTTGTCTCCGTAATTTTTTTATAAATAACGATCAACGTGGACAAAAGGCCAAACATGATTAACAGAGACAAGCCGACCTGCTCGTAATGCCAGGCGAAAATCCAGGCTGAATTAAAAAGACAATTAAGAACAAACCAATAGCCGATCCGCCGGAAAACAGGCTTATCGCAGTTTTTGGGAAAGAGCTGGTAGATCACCCATACGCTTAACAGCGTGTAGATGAGCCCCCAAATCGAAAATACGTAGCCCGCCGGGGTGTAGAGGACGTTGTATTGATCCGAGAGCTGGCCGGTCGTTTTCCCATTCAGTGGAAGCGCATTGGCCAGGTAATTGACTGCCAGAACGAGAGCCAGTCCTGCCGCATTAAAAAAGGAACGTACTTTAGCTGATTTCATCATTGCCTCCTTTCAGTTCGCTGGTCTTGTTCTTAGTAGTACCCTTTTGCGAAAAGGTTCAAGCTGATTCAAGGAATAAAGCAGCCAAAAGAGAATAGTTAAGCTTAGATTGAAAAATAAATGGCAGGAGGTAAACGTATGAGAAAACTCGCAAGCGGTGCAGCCATGCTTGATGTAAATGTGAACGGCATGCTGATCCATCCGGTCCTTGTGTGGGACGAACAAGCGGCAGTTCTGATTGATACAGGTGTGCCGGGACAGCTTCAAAGCCTTCAAAGCGAAATGGAGGCGGCTGGTGTTCCATTCCGAAGTCTCACGCATGTAATTCTGACCCACCAGGACATTGACCATACAGGCAGCCTTCCGGAACTTCAGGAGGCCTCTGGACATACTCTTACCGTTTACGCGCACAAGATCGATCAACCGTTTATACAAGGTGAAAAGCCTTTAATAAAAACGGATCGAAGTTCGCTGAGTGATGAAGAATTCGAGGCTCTTCCCGAGATGGCCAAGGCATTCTATGAAGTTCCGGCACCAGTCTCAAAGGTGCACATTCCGTTAAAAGGAGGAGAGGAGCTCGAGTTGGCAGGAGGCATATCCGTTATTTTCACTCCGGGTCATACACCTGGTCATATCAGCCTCTACCTGAAGCAAAGCAAGTTACTGGTCGCAGGCGATTCCATGTACAGTATGAATGGAGTACTGTATGGCCCCCATAAGGAAACGACGCTTGATTTTGAAGAGGCAGAGAGATCCATACAACGCTACGCTGATTATAATGTGGAACAGGTTGTTTGTTATCATGGCGGGCTGTGCGGTGAAAATGCGGGGAACCAGCTTCAACGATTGTTGAATCACACCAGTGAAGCATGAAAAAGAGCAGCCAGGGCGATGGTCCTGGACTGCTCTTTTGTTAATTCGTTAATTCGCTTTGTGGACACTGCTGCTTACAAGCTCCCAGTGCATAAATTTATATTTCCAGATCGAGTCGGCAAAGGCTACAGAGTCTCCATTCGCAATTCCGGATATGCGCTGGACGCCCCGCAGTTCAAATATACCGTCACCATTAACATCCACAGGGGTCAGCATGCTGAATTTATTCGCCGAAACTCGGATGGGTTTAATAAGCGTTCCGTTTTTATATACCTCGGAAGTTTCATATTTCTGTCGTCGTTCAGCCAGATTGATGGACGTAATTTGGCCTGTGTTTTTAACCAAAATTGTAGCATGATAACCGTCCGTAAATCGTCCGCTGATACCGAGTGAAGAAGGTACGGGAATTTCCACTACATGATTGTTCTTTGATGAAACCAGATGGAAAACAGAGGTGCCTCCCCGGCCGCCCGTTTCAGCAGAAATATAAGTTTCGGGAATACGGTCGCCATTAAAATCAAAAAATTGTATGTTGGGATGATATCCCCCGTCATTTAGATTCAACGTGGTAAAACGGCGCGTGGCCCCATCCTGGAAAATCAGGAAAAGATTTTCCGAATATATATTTTCCTGCTTTTCCTTCTGGCCCATTAACGTAACCATATCGGGCCGTTTGTCACCCGTCACATCCATTTTCCGCTGATCGATTACGAAAATGGATGAACCGCTCTTACTCTCCACATTTGTCTCTGGATCGAGCGGAGTGGCGTGTATGGGAGATCCGGCAGTCATCAGCAGGATAAGGAAAAGAAGCATATTAAAAAAGATCGACTTCACGTGTATTGCCTCCTTTTGGCATTCTTGGCTTTAATATGCGGAAAACATTGGCATATCATACCGGGATGAGTCGCATTATGTAAAAAAAATGAAATGTTTTTATCGGTTAACCGAAGTTTGATCCGGGTATAGAATCGTAAGGAGGTTATAACAATGAAACAAACAGCCAGTATGAAACCGTGGATACTAGTTGGAATGGGCACCTCTGCAGCAGCGGTTTGGTTATCATCCAAGCCGAACAGAATCCGTACAAAATTAGCATTTACTAACATCAAAAGAAAAATAAGACCTGAAAAAAGCAATGTACTGCCAGTTGAAAAAGGCGGCCACCCGGATCCCAGTGACTATGAGGATTCAAAAATGGTTTCCGAAGGCTCCGCTTATGGGGTCCATTACTTTAATGAAAAGAAGCAGTGAAATGGGACAAAACCATTACGTTTTATTACAGCATCATGACATCGGCTAAGTTCACCCCATCGGTATGTTATATTATGTTGAAATAACGTACCGATGGGGTGATTTACATGAAAGCAAAAATTTTTATCTTAACCGCAGTTCTTTTGCTGGTCACTTGCACGGCGTATGCAGCTGAATCCATCAGCTTGAAATCAACGGGCGGAGATAAAATGTCTTCTTCTGCTGCGTTTGATGATTCCTATGCTACGATTTCTATAAAAAAGACTTCGGGAAGTGGGAAAATTAAGCTGGAGCTTTGGAAGAAGCACTTATTCTTCAAGGATGAAAAAGTGGGACAGTCGGCATGGGTGAGCAGTAATGGAGTTGGCTACCAAAAAGTTTTTAATCTTGAGGATTCCGGTAATTATTATCTTAAAGTAGTAGATTCTGGAAAAGCAGGCGGCAGTGGCATTGCGGTCAATTATAAAGCCAGCTCATTTTTGCAATGAGGATACTTAGAAAAAAGGGAAGCAAAAGTCTGAAGACTTTTGCTTCCCTTTTTTGTTTTTTCAAGAAGTCCACATAAGAAAGAGAATACATCACTGTATTCTCCAGTCCGTCATCTTTCTCCCGGGTAAAATTTTTCACCCAGTTCCCATGACTCTACAAGCTTGTAGGCTGCTTGCTGCGGATAGCCCATCCCGTACAAATAAGCCATGGCCGCCGTCTCCCGCAAAGCATGTTCATAGGAGGTCTTTGGCGCCTCTGCCAAGCCTCGTTGAACAAACCATTCGACCGACGTCATGGTAGATAATTTCAAGGGATTGTTGTAAGGTGTGTAATAATTTCCTCCCGGCATCCCAGGATATCCTGCGCCAGCCCCAGGCATGGCTCCGGGCATAGCCCCAGGCATAACTCCGGGCATGGCTCCGGGCATAGCCCCAGGCATAGCTCCTGGCATGGCTCCAGTCATTCCCCCAGGCGGCATTCCGGGAAAGGGCATGACACCGGGATAAGGTGGATATGGATAAGGCATCACGTTCGGTTCACCTCTTTTGTAAATAGCCTTCACGACATTGTAGTGTATGCCAACGCCTACTAAACGGTGCGGGCATGAAGGTTTTTCCATGAAACCACATTAATGCAGAATATTTTAACTGCGGTTGATTTTAAGTATAATAGGTGGGGTACGATAATTTGAGCACAAAGGCAGGGAAAGCTGAATGAAAATTTTAGTCATGAACGGCAGCCCGACGGCTGAATCAAGAACAAGAGGTATAGCTGAATATGCAGCAAACGTTTTGCAGGAAAAAGGCGTTGAAGTCACATTTTTCGACGTTGGCAAGGATCGTCTTCCATTGTATACAGGAGATACAGCGGAACAAGAAAACGAAGCGGTCCGAAAGCTGGTAAAGGCAGCAGATGAAGCACAGGGCTTTTTCGTTTGTACACCCGAATACCACAACGGTATGAGCGGGGCGCTTAAAAATGCTCTTGATTTCCTCACAGGAGCACAGTTTAAAAATAAGCCTGCCGTGATTACAGCTGCTGCAGGTGGGGGAAAAGGCGGAATCAATGCCTTGAATAACCTCCGTACTGTATTGAGAGGTCTTTATTCATTGGTAATCGCTGACCAGTTTGTCGCTGATCCGCTTCATTTTAATGATGAACGCGAGCTAACGGAAGAGCTTGCAACACTTCGTGTGAATGCGCTGATCGATCAGCTGGTGGATCTGACAAAATTGGTATTATCCAATTCCAAGAACTAAAAGCTACAAAAGGCAGCTTCCTCAAGGAACTGCCTTTTTTGTTGCGATCATTTGAACCAGCTGGCAAATTCGAAATACCAGATGACGCCAAGAAAAAGGAACCCTAGCGACAAAACAATGTACTTGATGAATTTCACAAAGATTCTCCTGTCTTTTTTAATCAGTATGTCCTATAAAACCGGATGATAAAAAAAGAGGAGGCGGGGAACTTTGTATAGTTTTGTAACTTTATCACTTCTTTTGTTGAATCCCTTCTCAAATGCTTGGTTTTTATAGATAATATCTCTTGTGTATCGAATAATGATGTTGGAATTGATAGAAAAGGAGAGCATTGTGCATGAGTACTGCGGAATATCGCTTAAAAGGACTATTGGAATCTATTGGAGCAAAGAAGGAAGAACTGATCAGGCTGGCTTTTCTCAGAGGGTTTACCAATCATGAGACGGTTCAATGCAGCCAGGAGCTGGATGGGCTGTTGAACGAATACCAAAGAAACGGCTGTTAGGAGAGACTGACTAGCTGCTGGGTTAAAATATCAACCCGTGTCAGGATCGCCCGTTTAATCAAGACCGGGTGATCATTTCTGAATTCGCTGAGCAATCCCCGGATTTCAGCTACTAAATCCATCTCGCTTTCAATAAAAGCAACGGGGTTTACTTGCCTGGGGAAGTTAATGACATTATTTTTCATCAAAACACCTCCGCTATACATACTTCTATTTGCATATATACATTCCATAAAGATAACAACATACCTGCATGAAATTGTAAATGTTTTGAATAACGAAACTTCCGTCTCTATGGATGACAGACTGCGGCACTGAGTACCGGGCGATACCTGACCCATTTGATTTTTAAGAAACGGAAAACAGTAAAAAGAGCCGCCAGGGGTTACACAGGCGGCTCTTTTGCATGGAATCAGCTGTAGAAAGCTTTCATTTCCCTGAGAGCTGAAAGAAGGTACTCCCATGTACGGATGGTTGATGGAATGCTGAGGTGTTCTTCCGGTGTATGAACATCAAACATATCGGGACCAAGAGAAATGGCGTCAATATGCGGCAGTTTTTCGGTGAAAATCCCGCACTCGAGTCCTGCATGAATCGCTACAATTTCAGGGCGTTTTCCGTAATGATTTTCGTATACTTCTTCAAAAAGCTTCTGAACCTTGGAATCTTTGCGATATGGCCATTCGGGATAGTCCGCCTGTGTCGTGAAAGATGAACCTGTCATTCTGGCAATCCGCTCGTTTTGCTTAAGGATTTGTTCTTTTAAGCTTTTTACGGAGCTTCGGATTTCACTGACGAAGGTGATGGCCGAAGCACTGCTGGAAATCACCCCTAGATTGGTGGAACTTTCAGTAAGACCCTCAATCTCCTGGCTCATGGACTGCACCCCATTTGGAATGAGCATGATCGAGTTGATGACCGATCCGGTGGTTTCAGCGGAGTATACCTGTTCGTGCAGGAGGTTGACCTTTTCTGCTGTAACGCTAACCCTGGAATCCGAAGTTCTCAATTCCTCCTTAAAAATTGATTCCCAGATGTCTGCGAGTTCCGGGACACGGGAAGCATGCGCTTCCGGCACATGGATAACAGCTTCTGCTTCCCGGGGAATCGCATTTGATTTCAATCCGCCGGATAGCAAAGACAAGCGGAAATCAAATGCTTCAGAAAGACCATTCAGAAGGCGGCCAAGGAGTTTATTGGCATTTCCTCTGCCTTTATGTATGGACATGCCCGAATGGCCGCCATAAAGTCCTGTGATTTGAATGAGAAAAGCGCTCGTATCCCCCGTCAGAGGTTCCCACTGGATGGGCAGATTTTGAGATGCTGTGATGCCGCCTGCGCTGCTGACCAGCAGCTTGCCTTCTTCTTCGGAATCCAGGTTGATAAACACCTCTCCGGAAAAATGGTCAGGACTGACCTCAAGGGCACCCTTCATCGTGGTCTCTTCTTCTGTAGTAATAACAACTTCGAGAGCGGGGTGTGGAAGATCATTGGCATCAAGAAGTGCGAGCGCATAAGCGACAGCAATGCCGTTGTCGGCTCCAAGGGTAGTTCCGCTTGCGAAAAGCATGTCCTCCTTGATCTGTAACTGAAGAGGGTCTTTGTCGAAGTCATGGGCGGTTCCTTTATTTTTTTCACAGACCATATCCATATGGCCCTGAAGAATAATCGCGGGCACATGCTCATATCCTGCCGTCGCTTCTTTTTTAATGATAATATTAAGCGCCTCATCCTGAATTACAGCAAGCTTTCGTTTCTCTGCAAACCGGAGAAGGTAGCCGCTGACTTCTTTTTCATTGCCGGAGCCCCGGGGAATGGAAGAGAGTTCTGCGAAATAATGAAATACAGGGTGGTTTGTTAATTCTGTCAACGTCTTGTTCATTCCGTTCATCCTTTGTCCTGATATTCTGTAATTACTATTTCTAGAGTAGAGAAAGCAGCTGAAATAATCAATGGGGCTGCACATAAACAAATGAATATCCTTGCTTGACTCTATCATGTTCGTCTTGTAGAATTATCAGGTAAAGAAGATTTCTTGTGCGTGGTTACACCAAGAACAGCATATTGGCTCCGTAGCTCAGTGGATAGAGCGTCGGTTTCCTAAACCGTGCGTCGCAGGTTCGATTCCTGCCGGGGCCGCCACACCAGTAATAATGCGGGTTTTGAAGGGTTTTGTCCTTCGAGTCGGTCTAGTGAATTTAAGTATAGACCGTACCTCCTTATTTTTGAAGACACTTCGTATTGGTATAACCAATAGGAGGCTTTTTTTGTGGCTAAAAATATGTTTCAGGGTAAACAAAGGGTAAAGTTTTCTGCTTCCAGATCCAACACTAGGAAAGCCAGTTTGACGCTGGTCGAGCTTCAAAATCTTTTCATAACAGTGAAAGAAGCAGAAGGGTTACGGGAACGGACAATACAGGATTACCAACACCATTTCCGATATTTAAGGCAATGGTATGAGGAATATGGTCAGTTAACAATAAAAGACATAAGCACAACACTCGTTAGGAAATACGTTAGCCATATGAAAAACGAGGTAGGACTTTCTCCAGTTACAATCAATGTCCGATTAAGGACGTTAAAATGCTTTCTCAAGTTCGTTTTTGAAGAGGGGTACATAGAAGATAATATAGCGGCTTCCATCAAGCTTTTAAAAACCGAGGAAGATGCCATTGACGTATTAACCGATGATCACATTATGCGTTTGTTGAAAACGATCAACAGAGATGAGTATACGGGTTTTAGAGACTATGTCCTGATCATGTTACTAATTGATACTGGTATAAGGATTGGAGAGGCTACAACGTTAACTAGTCAAGATATTGATCTAGTGCAAAAGAGCATCTATTTACAAGCAAAGAATGTGAAAACCAGGAAAGGAAGGCACATTCCTTTCTCAAACAAAATTGCTAAGCTACTCCAAGAACTAATCAAATTTAATGAATGTCATTTTGTGAGCAATGAAATCTTTCTAAGTGTGTATGGAACGCCATTTCAAAAACGCAGTATACAAAAGAGGCTAAAGCAGTACAAGGATAAGGCAGGTATAAAGAATGTGAGAGTCTCGCCACATTCATTTCGGCATTATTTCGCAAAGAATTACATTCTGAGCGGCGGAGATCCTTTCACTCTGCAGCTCATTCTCGGTCACTCTTCCATGCAAATGATTCGTGTTTACATCCAAATGAATAAATCTGATACTAAACTACAGCACAATAAGTACAGTCCTATAGGAAAACTGAATTTTTAATTAAAATAGCAGCTTAAGGTCATAAAGCTCAATTCCTTGTAGAATTGAGCTTTTCTATTTCTATATGTTAATAACCTAGGAAAAGCTTGTTAAACGCAGGCACCTGTATATAGAGGAATTTAAACGCCAGAAAAAAACTTTTCTATTTTTGTATTACTTTTCGGGTAGTAAATCGTTATTGATATAGAGGGGTGTTTGTGAAATTTTAAAAGGATGAATCGAAAAGTAAAATTAGTTGGGTTTTTTGGAGAGACTTAAGGGAGATTCTTCGTCTTAGCTTTTTCCACAAAAGTGATAATACCCTCGATTACCTGATCGAACTCGTTCTCTACTTGGTGTTCCCATATGCGTAGTATATTCCAATCGTGTTCTAAATAATAATTATCTACTTGGTAATCCCTCCATGCGTTCCTATACAATTTGCCAGTATTCTACGTTCGTTTTAGGTAGGTGACCATGAACTGGGCAATTGTGCCAGAAACATGAATCGATAAATATTACAACTTTGTACTTTTTAATCGCAAAATCTGGCTTCCCGAATAAGTCCTTTACATTTCTTCGAAATCTAAACCCACGTCTCCACAATTCCTTACTAACTATCTCTTCTAGTTTCGAGACAGACTTAATGGATCTCATTATGCGACTTCAAACTTCCGGAGAAAATTTGTCTGCCATATAGATTTACCCCCTCCCATTTCAAAATAGCAACAGTGTACCGCATCTATTCACATAAGACAGTCTCTAAAAATCCGATACGAAAAGGATTCTCACATAAACAAAGTTTATATTGCATTTTCTCAAGCCAAGCAAACATTTAGAGATTTTCATATTCAGATAATTGACCTTGGTTACATAAAATAAATATTTACTTGTAAAACACTACCCTTTTTTCGATAGGTATTGATGTTATAAAAAACAAAAAACTCTTGACAAGCTTTTCGCTTTTTTTATTGCTTATATCGTAACTTTTCCTTAGTGTTTCTGGTCCCGCTTTTCAAGAATCACAAAATGTATAATGAATATAGATCATTTGATTGCCTTAAGGAGATCAAGCAAATAGCTATAGCTTGCAAAAATAAATAAATAGAAAGTTGAGATTGAACAAGATGAACAAAAATACGAATGTGAAGTTTGAAGAAATACCAGATTTTATTGAGGATTTGAAAGGTGTTAGTGGATTATACATTTTCCATACTAAGCGCCACATATGGTACATTGGCAAAACTGAGTGTTTTAGGAATAGGTTTGTTAACGGCTACCTAAAAGGTAGACGTGCAAAACAACACGTTCATGAGGGGCTATTACAAAGAATTGAACCTGGGTTAGAATTATCAGTGGTTTTTTCTGTAATGGATAAAGAACTACTCAAAAATGAGGAACTAAGGGTTATTGGGAAAGCCTGCCCATGGTTAAATACTAAATACAACCCAAGGTGGTCAATTGGAGCCATTCAAAGACACATTGGCTTAATCATAAATAATAGCCCACGTGAATGGACATATGAAGAAATAATGAGACACTTGTTTTTTTACTATAGCGGGCAAATTGCAACAAAGAGAATTGAGGAAGCATTAACAAATAAGAATAGTAAGCTTTCTCTCTATTGCGAACCAGTATCTTTGCAGAGAATACTTAAACCGAAAAAGGAATCGGCATAACTTTTTTAGCGAACGAAATTCAGGTGGGGTTTTAGTTAAAATAGTAAAATGGCACCTGGAAATTGAGTGTATACATGATAAACTTCACCTAATAATCGGGCGCCCTCATACCTTTAACAACTCCAGCTTTTTTCATTGGAATCGGACAATTTTAGAAGGGGAATAGATAGAAGATAATTAGATAGAAGAATATATAATAGATTAAGTATGTGGCGCAAAAGTCGCAAGCTCCTTTTGTGCCACATACTAATTTTTCGCTTTATTGTAGTGAAAAACTTCATTAATAAGGAGATAGAATAATTGAGTAATGAAACAAAATCAACCACACATTTAGAAAGGGAAGAATCCTTTATTAAGATTTCAAAGTCGCTAATAGAAACTAAACATTTAGGCAAGAATGGGGAATTAGATGTCTATTATTTAGCAATTATCAAATCTTTAGCAAACAATTTCCAAGGAGTTGCGTATACAGGTATTAGCCATATTATGAAATTCATTGCAGTAAGTACGGAGCAAAGCTCAACAAAGGCTAGAGCAAAAAATTCCCTACTCAGATTGCAAGAGGTAGGGCATATAGAGATATATGATCAGATTGAAATGGAGAACAAAGTCATCAATTTAAAGCCTTCTAACAACTACTTTATCAAACCAACAGGGATGGATGAACAATATGGCTTTGCTAAGGTGTTTTATAAAGATCTTCAAAAAATTGTTGCAATGAAAAGCGACTATAAGCCAAAGGTATTCGCCGCTTATCTTAATATGGTTGGGTATCTATTTTATAACAGCACCAATAATCCCATTTCATATATTAAAATTGATTCAATTGTTAAGAACACAAATATTAACCGAAAGTCGGTTGTTAATTATCTGAAAGCACTGCATGATGAGGAGATCCTTTACTTTGTACACTTTGAAATTAATAATACAACTACAAAAAACTACTGTACAAGGTGGATTCATAGAGAACATACTCCTGTATGGGCAGCGTCAGATGCAGAGTTCCAATATAAGGTTGACTATAAAAAGTTTAAGGGTGGAGGAATAGGAGTATCAGATGAAAGAGGAGCCTCTTAGGAGGCTTTTTTTTGGTTAATGGCATTACCACCTTCAGTTTAAATAAACACGGTGTCTTTTGACTGTCTGAAATAGAACCCCTTTTTCTAAAAGAATATTCTACTCTTTAAATAAATGGTAAAATAGGAAAAACCTATCAATTTAATGAGGTGGAAGAATGAACATTTTCTTAGATACCAATGTCTTCTTTAATGACCCTTATCTAACAAAAGGAAAAAAGCCGATCTTATTACGCCTAGCAAAACACAAAGACGTAAAATTATTTATCAATCAAACCGTTTATTCGGAAGTACTAAGAAAACATAAAGTATTTACTGATCAAGAGTTAAAGACTGCTGTAGAAGCACTATCTAAAATTAAGCACTTGTTCGATCCGAAAAGGGAAAATGTGAAAATTGATGTAAAGATTGAAGATATAGTGGATGATGTGATCTCCCACTTTGAAACACTAGAATTAGAAGAGCAATTAAAAATAATTCCTTATGATGTAGATGTGTTGAAAGACGTCGTAGAAATGGACATGTATGAAAAAGAGCCTTTTATTAAACGATTGAAATTAACAAACAAAAAAGAAGAAGTTGTTCCTTATAAGAAGAAAGAAGTGCGGGATTCGATTATTTGGTATACATACAAGCGATACATCGAAAAAAACAACCTTGAAAATTGCTTTTTTATTTCTCATAATACGAAAGATTTTGGTGCATTTGGTGCTGGGAACACTCCTAAAGGCCAGCCTTATACTCTTCATGAGAATCTGTCTGACTCAAGTAACATTATTGCATATAGAGACATTAATGACTTTTTATCGAACAATGCTGTTGAAATCAAAGAACTATTCAAAGATAAACAGCTTCACGAACGAATCTTATCAGATGATTTTGCAGAACAAATTGAAGAAGAATTAAAGGGTGGACTTGCTACAGTATTAGTTGAAAAACATCTAATTGAACAGATCACTCAATATACTGAAAGCTACTTGTCTGATACTTTGCCAGAAGAGATTCACGATGATTATTATATGGGTGGTTATGTCGAACCTACATACTTTAGCGATATTGATAACGTAGAATTAATTGAAGTGATGACTTATGGAGGCGATATAAGCGTAGCAGTTTCATTGGAAATTGACGTAGATATCGATATTAATCTATATAATCCTGCTCATAATGATAGGATTGATAAACATCAGTACTATGCTACAGATAGAGTTAAAATAGAAGAGAGTGTTATCTTTTTATTACCTATTGATGAGAAAAAAGCATTAGACGTAGCTAAATTTTCTTTACGGGATTATGTAAAAGGCATTGAACCTAGAAGTGTAGATATTCAAATTGTAAGCCGTGAAACGATTGAACATGAGGATATGTTTAATGAAGAGGACTTTGATGAACCCCATCGGTAGTGGGTGAAGCAAGCAATATGGGATTAACCACAATACAAAAATCAATTTTTAACTGTAAAACATAAGTCGAGGTGGGCCAATTGGTAAGAAAGAAGAGAGATAGTGACTTAACAGGGTTAAGAATATCAGATCCAGTTGTAAGGCTACAAGGGCTTACAGGGTTAAGAATATCAGACTCTGTTGCAAGGCTACAAGGGCTTACAGGGTTAAGAATATCAGACTCTGTTGCAAGGCTACAAGGGCTTACAAGAGACTCAGTAGACTCTCTAGCCAGGATGTGTGAAATGTAGTATGATAGGGTAAATGTAGATTAATAGATTCTATTTCTGGACATCCTGCATATATCTAATGGTATATGGGAGGTGTCCAATGAAAAAGAAAAAGGGTGATGATGAGATGAACGCAACTACTCAACCTAAACAAAAAACAGATCGCAAAAGCCGAGTTCAAGACAGCTACAACAAGATTAAGCAGAAAAACGGTAAGGCGTTGGAGCGACTCAGTAAGAACTAATGGAATTTGAATATCTTACAGTCGAGGACGTAGTAGATCTTCATGATATGGCCTTACGAGACTATGGTGGATTCCCCGGACGTGATCCAGGAAATCTTGAGGCAAAACTCGCTATCCCCATGTCTGGCTTTGGCTCCTATGAACGATATCCTACTATTGAAGAGAAGGCTGCGGTGTATCATTATATGTTAGCAGACGGTCATACCTTCAAAGATGGAAACAAACGCACATCCTATCTAGCTGTAGCCACATTTTTGGATTGGAACGGCTACGAACTAGTAGCAACTGATGATGAGATTTACGAATGGACGTTAATCCTTGCAAACGATAAAACCAGACCGCCATTTGAAGAAGCGGTACACTGGATCCGAACACATATGGAACGACAAGAATAGATTTTGTAACGGGAACCCTACTATGGGTTCCTTTTTTAATGGAGAAATAAGGAGGATTCAACATGGATAATGTAAAGTCGAGAAAAGGGAAACAATCTGTTCCCATACCATTGAATACTGGTGGAGATATGATGGGAAAGGGACTACAAATAGAGAATTGAATGAAATGATGTTGAACATATTCAGAGTTTGTTTGCTGCAAAATTATGTTGGCGGAGAATTAAACCAGTACGATAATGAGACCGATGAAGAACATCGTGGCTGGTTGAGAATCAAGCAATGACCCAGCCGATACGTTGACTATAGGCCTATTTTTACATAATATATCCATTTTCCATTTATATCTGATATACTTATGGAAATAAATTCAAAGGGGAATGTTTGTTATCTTTAACATATCAGGAATAGTCATCTATGTATTTTTTTACTGGTGGTCGTAGCAATTCTCTGGTTTCTTATTATGTCTGCAGTTTAGGTAGGTGTCAGGCAAGCAAATAAGAAAAGGATCAGCAAAAGTAAAACGGACAAAGGAGATTGTAGTGTGACGAAATTAGAGTTTATCGCTTCTTTAGTAAAAAGCTTAGTTTGGCCAGTTGCTATTGTATGGATTGCCAACAAATTTAAGGAGCCGATTACTGATATTCTCAAACGAGCAAAAAGTATAACGGTACCTGGTGTTGGTGCAGGGATTGATCTAGGTCCTAAAATAGAAGAAGTAAATGAGAGACTAGATGAACAATTACAAGGAAAACGCCTAGATCCTCCCATGACGGCTTCAGATCATTACAGTACGGTGTCTGACAGTCTCGATGAGTACTATTATAAAGTGGCCGAAGCATCGCCTTTATCTGCAATGTCATTAGCATGGGGTGACATAGAACGTGAAATAGTAAGGACAGTAGGGAAACTTGGGGAATATCCTATAGACGGTTATAACATGGTTACAAATTTAAGAAACCTGGTAGACAGTGGTTATCTTGCAGAGGATACCTTTATTGAGGCAGTGAAATTGAGAGATATACAAAACGCTATGAGTAATCGAAGAGCTAATCCTACAATGGCTCAGGCTATGAGGTATGTAACAGCTTGTCAGAAAATCATTGTGATTTTACAGAACATTGTAAGGAGTAATGTTGTTAGGAGTAGTGACGATTATTAAAATCCAGAATTCATTTCTTGGATTTTTTAATTTTGTCTAAATTGACAAGAGATCTTAGGATAGTCAGAAGAGTTATTCCTATTTCAAGAGATGCTAAGAGGGTTGAAGAGGAGAAAGTGAAGGAGAGCTATGATCAAGATATAGGCAATATACTAGTTAAGCTTGAAGAACAAAAGAATGATGATAGTTGGCTAGCAGATGTTGGATTAAAATAGATATGGTCGCAAAAATAAGAGACTCTAAGACTTTTCTGAGAGTCTCTTATTGTTTTTTTGCACATAATATTCTCTGCACTTCTTGAAAGGTATCCATCTTTATTATCAGGGTGATCTTGTTATTTACCCTAATGGGTCTTGTATAGCTCCGTTGTTGAAGCATATGAGAAACAGTAGTGTAATGAAATTGCTTCCCCCTTAGAGTGGTATATCCCTGTTTATTCATAAATCGTATTACAGCTGGGATAGACTTTAACTCAATATATTTGGTAAACAACAACTTAACTATTTTTGCCTGTAACTCATTAAGTTGTCTGTATTTAAGCTTTTGATCTATTTCATTTGTTATGTCTATTAATTTATGGTAGTTATCATATTTTCTCTGTAGATAAATTGTCGCATCCTTATACATGATATCTAGGATTGCTTTTGCTTGCCGAATTCCAGAGAATCTTAATTCATAGTGATTGAGCTTTTTTTTGACCTTCGTATCTTTTGAAGCAGGTAGATGTAACTTAAGCTCTTCAAGCATTTCCTTAGTAGAGGTAAATGAAACAACTGGAATTAAATCGCTTAATGTGCTGTACTTCCCCCGTTTTGGGAAGCTTATGCAACCGTCTCCATCAAAGAATCCTCTTATAAAGTGCGGCAATAGATCATTAGGTACAGTTTCCGTTGAGGGGAACTTTAATACTAGAGATTTTCTTTGGATGGCCCCTTTCAAAATAAGTTGCTTGCATAAACTTTCGCTGTATATTTGTATCTTGCAATTGCAAAATTGTTTGTCATTTAAATGCGAAGTAGAATGGTAGATCGGGTGATTTGAGCTTATATGCTTTTTGAAATTGTATAGATGAACAACATCAACGGAAGCAAGTGCAATACTTAGTACATATGAGCCTCTGTTTTTAGAGACGCATCCATCCGCATAGATAAAACCTAACCAATAAGCCTTATGTTCAGTATCAATTACATCAAAAAAGTGTTTGTTGTACTTATATTTAGATCTTTTGTCAACATGGCTAACATTTAGACCAATAGTCTTTAGTTTGCGGTATATTGTAACATGGCTAACTCGGTGTTCCTTCGCAATTTCTGCAATTGTGAGACCATTTATATAAGCATGCCACATATTTTTTATAGTTTGTTCCGAAAAATAAGTTAGTTTACCCTTCTTTCGCATTTTTATGCCTAAATCTTTCAGACGGCGGTTAACTAATTGAACCCCTATTTGAAACTCTTTGGCAATTTCAATAGTATTTTTCCCCTCTTCATATAGGTTTTTCATTTTTTCTAATTCTTTTACTGAAAAATTGTATTGTCGCTTTCTCATATACTACTCCTACTTTTATTAGATTGACTCTTACTAGGGTAGGCACTTACAACCTTCCTCATACATCAATATATGCAGCTTTGAGGGTTGCAATCTGTAGAAGAGTAAAGTGCTAAAGGCTAACAGGAACCCACATAAATATATCTTTTTTGATCTTGGGGATATGGTATGATTTCCCTGTATGAGTAATTTTAGTAAAAGGGGTGAAAATTTGTGGAATATCAATTTCATAACACTTTTCCTGAAATTATCTGGTTTAGTAAGAATGAAGCTGTCGAAAAGGGATATCAAAAATATAAAAAGTTCTTCTTTGAGGACCGGAGTAATAACGAATTTCAGATTTGGGAATTTAAAGTGCAGGATGGTGAATATTTACTATCCATTAAGGATAATGGAGTGTTTCTCCATTTACATATACCAATGAAAAGAATGGAGGGGAATGAGTCCACTAGAAGTGCAGCCATAGAATACTTTTTTAGAAAGTATAGAGTGAAATTCTTTAATGACGATAATAGGTTAGCTATTTGTTCATATTCATATAATAGGAGTTCAGGTACAACAAAAGCATTGGTCAGGGACTATCAGAATGTCCAGGAATTAATCGAAAGAAGCGGGATACAATTCAACCTTAAGAAGTTTCCTATTATGAGTAGATTGAAACCAAAGAAAAGATCAAGAGAATTTGCTGCCTATGAAGAAAATTTTAGGGATTTAATAGTTTATGAGTACCTATTCAACTCCCGTACACATCGTTGGTTAGATGAGTTTGTCCTAGGTTTTAACCCAGCAGAAAGCCGTGGTTATCAATCTATGAGTATACTTCATTTCATTGGGATAAGAGAAAAACATAAGGGCATATTTAGTTGTTTTACCATTGAAAAAGCAATCAATCTGCTAGAGAATCAACAAAACGATTTTGAGATACTAATAGCTTGCTTATTGAGATGCAAGCTAGAAATTGATGGCTATTCAAATGAGGATACTCTTGGGGAACAAACTGTCTTAAATACTGAGAGACAACGTCTTGTAATGGCTAGATATGGTCAATCTATTTTTAAGAAGGCTCTCTTAAGTAAAGATAGCAAATGTTGTTTATGTGAAATCTCCGATAGGAGATTTTTGATAGCTAGTCATATAAAGCCCTGGAGCAAATCAAACCATTTAGAAAGGCTTGATTATGCCAACGGATTGTTACTGTGTCCTAACCACGATGCTTTGTTTGATAAAGGGTTTATAACTTTTGATAGCGAAGGTCAAATATTGATTTCTGGTTCGCTCAATGAGAAAACCAGGTTCTTGTTAAATATTAATGAAAATATGAAAATTGAAATGGCGGCTAAGCGTAGATATTATCTAGAATGGCATAGGGAAAATGTTTTTGAAAAGAGCTTCCAAAGCAAAGGAGAAACGTATGGATAAGATTCTTTATTTTCCGACAATAAATATTGTGAAAAGTAATTGGCTAATGGGTTCTTTATTTTACTGGGATAAAATAGGGTCAATAGTACCGATAGAATTCTTAGAAAGACCAGAATTATTAGATGACCATATGAGGATGTTAGTTGAGGTACAATTAATTGAACAAGTGGTACCAGAAAATTATATCTGGGAAATCAATAACTTTGAAAAATCCTTTATGGATTTCATTGATAAAAATGAGATTATTAGCAAGAAAGTTCGTATGCTCCGAAGAGGAACAGTGCTAAATGGAAAAGATGAAGTCTACCCTTCATTCAATATACACATGGGAAAATTGGATAGTATAGGACAAGAGTTAGTTCAAAGAGGATTGGCTATCAAGCAGCGTTCCTGGTATAAAGTAGAAGGTTACACTGCATCAAATTTCATGACATACCTAGCCACAGTTTTAGGCACTTTAACTGATTATATGCCCATAACAGATAGTTACCATCAAATGTACCATTTTCTTCCGCTGGAGGAAGGTGATTTGCCACATGTTTTGAAGGAACAGTTAAAGTCAAAAATTATTAATAACGTGTTACCCATACCAAAATTTATTGAAGATCCTTACGATATATATCGTTTTAAGGAAAAATACTATGATAGTCTGAAAGGATTTCGTCGTTTTGTTGAAAGTTTTATTCAGGACCTTGAACATTTATCAGAAAATCAACAGGGAAAAAGATTAGAACTGTTTACAGAACAGGCAAAGGATGAAATAAGTTATATAACGGATAGAATGAAGGACTATAGGTGGAGAATGCTTGATTTTGCTTCAATTTGTTCATTAGGATCTTCGGCGTTAACATTGGGTAAAGGAATTATTGAACAAGATGTAGTAGATGTTGCATCCTCATCATTCGGGCTTATGGGGGCTTTCTGTGCTGCTTTGGGTAAAGAAAAATTGATAGAACTTGAGCGAAAGCCACTAGCTTATGCAGCTATTTTAAATAAGCAATTCAATGTCTCAAAAAGGTAAACTAGAGTCTTATCAAGATTAAAGGTCAGTGAGTTACATCTCATTGCCTTTTTTTATTGTAGAAGTGACAAAACTTAATAGAATTGACGTAATGTTAAGTGACTAGTAAAATCAGTGTATCAGAAGGTGACAAAACTTAACGACAAAAAAGAAGGGGAAAAACAATGAAATATGGATACGCTAGAGTGTCAACAATAGCACAAGATCTTGCTGTACAACGTGAGGAGTTGAAGAAAGAAGGCTGCGAGGTTATTGTTGAAGAGAAATATACAGGAACAAGAACAGATAGACCGCAATTAAATATGTTACTTAGCAAATTAGATGAGTGTGACACGTTAGTGGTTACAAAGTTAGATCGTCTTGCTCGTAACACTAAAGAGGGTATTGAAGTTATTGAGAGTCTGTTTGAAAAAGGCATTAAGGTGCATGTACTGAATGTAGGTCTGTTAGAGGATACAACAATGGGTCGCTTTTTCTTAACTACTTTGTTGGCTATAGCTCAGATGGAACGTAACTTGATCATAGAACGTACACAAGAAGGTAAAGCTTTAGCTAAAAAGAGAAGTGATTATAGGGAAGGAAGACCGAGAAAGCACTCAAAGCAACAGGTAGAACACGCTTTAAAACTGCTTGAGACCCATACATACAAGCAAGTGGAATCTATGACTGGCATGAACAAAAGAACGTTAATGCGAAGGAAAAGTGAATTAAAAAGTTAGGAGTGAGGGTGAGAATTGAACAATAAAGGGATGAAAAGAATTTTTGAACTTGAGTTAAAGAAACAAGCGGTCATTCTTACTGATTGATTTTATTTAATATTGTGAGGAAATGGGGTTTGCTTCAATAAAGGAAATAGAGGAAGGTACTGAAGAATACATAACGTGCCAAATACATTACGAAGTTTTTAGAAGTGTATGAGGTATTTCAGGTTGTTGTAAGGCAATATAGCTAAAGATTCAGTCATCCATTAAACGTGTCATTGATTTACGATAAAACTGTAATTTAGAACTAAGTACCACCGTGATAAGGTAATGGACGATAGACCAGACAAGCCTGCAAAACTATTGTTTTTATATAGTAATACATAGGGGGGCTAATTCCCACATTTTAAGTCCCCCTATCTACCGGATAGGTACGTAGTAGGCACAGATCCACATTTTGATTTTTTCGCCGATTCAAATAGTTATTCCAAACATTATGATCAATGCTTCATGCTTAATACTTAATAATATAACGATTTTATTAATTATCTTAACAATAAATCGAAAATAGTGTAATGAACAATGTCAATGTGCAAATAATATAATCATCTCTGGTATTTTTGTTAAACAAAAAACTACTTTTCGATCCAAACAAGTAATACCTAAGAAATAACCGTTCCCTTTAACCAATTTTTGTATGAGTATAGTATAATGAACGCATCTAAACTATTGGAAAATGGTGATGAAAATTGGAGAGTAATTTTGCTTTTTTTCGAGGGAAATGGGATGTACTTGCGAATTTAGGTGAGACAGCAGAAAAAAATCTATATCAAGACCCCCATACTACTGTGATGAAACTCCGATTGTTCGCTGAAACAGTAGCGAAGTTTGTTTTAGCATCTGATAATATTATTGAAGTCTATGGTACTTCTCAGGTAAATCGTATTAATACGATGCGGAGAGAAGGCTTAATTGAAGCTGAACTTATTGATATATTTGAAACGCTTCGTCTGGAGGGTAATATTGCCATGCATGAAGCGGGTTATGAAAAAACGGAAGAAGCTAAATCATTGTTGCATTTGGCTTTTCGCTTATCTGTTTGGTTTATGGAGGTTTACGGTAATTGGAATTTTCAAGCACCAACATATCAAGAACCTGAAGAAAAGGAAAGTCATGACATTCATAAGCTCCAACAAGAATATGAAATGAAAGTTACCCAACTTGAAAAGGAACTAGAAACTCTTCGTGCAAAAGCAGAAACTGAAGGAGCAGAAGCAAAGGCAAAACGTAAAAAGATAACCAAAAAATTTGTCAGGAACAATAGGTTAACTGAGGCCGAGACCAGGTCAATTATTGATGAGAAATTACGTGCTGCTGGATGGGAAGCCGACACATTAATGTTAAATAGCCAAAAACATGGAACTATGCCAGTTAAGAATCGTAAAATGGCTATTGCTGAATGGAAAGTTGAGGGCGGAAGAGCTGATTATGCTCTATTTATAGGCTTGAAATTAGTCGGGTTGATCGAAGCTAAAGCTAAGCACAAAACGATACCAAGTGCGTTAGAAAGCCAAACTAAGGTATATGCTAAAAATATTAAGCAGATAAAGGATGAAGTTATCACGGAAACGAGTGGTGACTATAAAGTCCCGTTTCTTTACGCAACAAATGGAAGACGGTATTTAAAACAGCTACAAGAAGAATCGGGAATTTGGTTCTGGGATTCTCGTAAGCCATTGGAGTATGCTCGGCCATTAGAGGGTTGGCACTCTCCAGAGGATTTAGAGCTATTACTAAGTCAAGCTGACCAGGATGCAAACAAAAACCTCCAAGAAGAGGATATTACCAAGTTTGGTTTAAGACCTTATCAACAAAGGGCTGTGCTTTCTGCTGAAGAGGTTTTGATTGAAGGAAAGAAGAGAAGAATGCTAATTGCTATGGCAACAGGAACTGGTAAGACTCGAACCGCTATAGCATTAATGTATCGTCTAATAAAAACTAAAAAATGTCGTCGAATTCTTTTTTTAGTAGACCGTAATTCATTAGGAAAACAAACTCAGGATGCACTCAAAGACACAAAGATTGAGGGATTATCGTTTACAGATATATATGACGTAAAATCTTTGGATGATTTAGAGCCAGAAGTTTCTACTAAAGTTCATATTGCTACTATTCAAGGAATGGTTAAACGACTCTTCTACAATAACAACTCAAATATGCCAAGCGTAGGACAATATGATTTTATTATCGTTGATGAAGCTCATCGAGGCTACACAAGTGACCGGGAAATGTCCGATGAAGAATTCGAATTTAGAGACCAAGATGACTATATTAGCCAGTATAGGCGGGTAATTGATTATTTCGATGCTGCTTGTTTGGGGTTAACGGCAACGCCTGCGCTCCACACAACAGATATTTTTGGAATGCCTATATACAAATATTCTTATAGTGAAGCGGTTCTAGAAGGATTTTTGGTAGACCATGAACCTCCATATCTATTTAAGACAGAACTATCACAAGCTGGCATTACATTTGAAAAGGATGAAGAAGTAGAAGTATATGATGTGGATGAAGGAGAAGTCACATTAGAAAAGATGGAGGATACCCTTCATTTTGATGTAGAACAATTTAACAAAAGAGTGATCACTCCACCATTTAACAAAGCGATATTAGATAAATTAGTGGATTATATTGATCCTACAAGCAGGGAAAAGACGTTAATATTTGCAGCTACTGATCAACATGCAGATTTAATTGTTCGGTTATTAAAAGAAGCTTTCAAAGAGCGTGGGGATGAGGTAGAAGACGACGCTATAATGAAAATCACAGGGTATATCTATAAGCCTCTTGAAGCGATTAAAAGGTTGAAAAATGAACGTCTCCCAAATATAGTGGTGACAGTAGATTTACTGACTACTGGTATAGATGTTCCTGCGATAACAAATCTTGTTTTTTTGAGGAGAATTCAATCTCGAATACTGTATGATCAAATGCTAGGACGAGCAACACGATTGTGTCCTGAGATAGGAAAAACCCACTTTAACATTTATGATGCAGTAAGTATTTATGATAAGCTGAAAAAATATACAGAGATGAAACCTGTTGTTAAGCAACAAAGTTATACTATCACTGACCTGTATCACTCACTGACCCAATCTTCAACAGAAGAAGAATCTTCATATTTTAGGGAGCAACTGGTGGCTAAAATTCAGCGTCGTAAACAAAAGTTGAATGAAGAGGGAAAGCAGAAATTTGAAGAATTATCAAAAGGTAAACCTATCGATGAATGGGTGAAAGAAGTCCAAAATTATTCTCCAAAAGAAGCAAAAGAAAATAATATACTGTTTGAATACCTTGAAACATATCGAGTAAAAGGAGATAAACGTTACATTTCCAATAAACAAGATAAGATATATGACGTTATACGTGGCTATGGGGAAGGGAATAATCGCCCTGAAGATTATTTGGATGGTTTTGTTCGTTTCATTCAGGAGAATCTAAATGAAATACCTGCTCTTCAACTTGTTTGTTCACGTCCCAGAGATCTGACCAGAAAAGACTTGAGAGAGTTGATTTCCATACTTGAGACAAAAGGCTATAAACAGTCTCATTTACAATCTGCTTGGAAACAAACGAAAAATGAAGACATTGCCGCAGATATTATTAGTTTTATTCGTCAAGCTGCATTGGGCGAAGCTCTAGTTGATCACGGCACTCGTATAAGACAAGCAATGCAAAAGGTATATTCATTGAACGACTGGACACCAAGACAAAAGAAATGGCTGGAGCGAATTGAAAAGCAACTAATACAAATACCAGTACTAGCTCCAAATTCACAAGATGCATTTTCTGAAGAACCATTCCTAAGTCAGGGAGGTTACAAGGTTCTTAAAAGGGAATTTGGGGACTCCATAGATAAAGTAGTAAATACAATAAATCAGAACCTATACATTAGTTGAAGTTTGCCTCTTTTGGGAGGCTTTTATTTGTTATAATGGGAATTCGGCTACTATATTAAATGTTAATAATGAACTATAGATATTTTTGGAAAAGATCTGGAGGATGGAGAATGAACAACCAAGAAATTGTACAGAAATTATGGAGTTTATGTAACGTATTGCGAGATGACGGTATTACATATCACCAATATGTAACGGAATTAACATATTTATTGTTTTTAAAAATGATGAAGGAACAGCAAAGTGAGGCAGTTATTCCAGAAGGGTACCGCTGGGACAATTTACTTGAAAAGGAAGGATTAGAGCTTAAAACGTTTTATCAGCACTTGCTGTTAGAACTAGGAAGCAACGAAAACGATAGATTAAGGCTTATTTATGCAGACTCATCTACTAGCATTTCGGAGCCTAAAAATATGGAGAAAATTATTAAGTCTATAGATGCTCTTGATTGGTATAATGCCAAGGAAGAAGGGCTGGGTGATTTATACGAGGGTCTTCTGGAAAAGAATGCAAGTGAAACTAAATCTGGAGCAGGACAATACTTTACTCCAAGGGTGCTTATTGATGCTATCGTGCAGCTTGTAGATCCTAAGGTAGGAGAACGCTGTAATGACCCTGCAGCAGGAACATTCGGGTTCATGATTGCTGCAGATCGCTATCTAAAAAACAAAACAGATGACTATTTTGATCTTGATCCTAAAGATGCTGAATTTCAAAAGAAAGAAGCATTTACAGGAATGGAATTGGTAAAGGATACACATCGTCTCGCTCTAATGAATGCGCTCCTTCATAATATGGAAGGGCGTATGGAACATGGTGATTCACTTTCAAATAACGGAAAGTGGATGAAGGACTTTGATGTTATTTTAACAAACCCTCCCTTTGGAATGAAAAAAGGAGGAGAAAGAGTTTCACGAGATGATTTAACTTTCGAAACATCAAATAAACAGCTGAATTTCCTACAGCTTATTTATAATGCGTTAAAAGCTAATGGGAAGGCACGGGCGGCAGTTGTATTACCAGATAATGTTTTATTTGAAAGTGGTGTCGGTACACAAATACGCCGTGATTTAATGAACAAATGCCATCTACACACTATATTACGATTACCAACAGGCATTTTTTATGCACAAGGTGTTAAAACAAATGTCTTATTCATCACAAGGGGAACAACAGACAAAGATAACACGAGCGACGTTTGGGTTTATGATCTTCGTACAAATATGTCTTCATTTGGGAAACGTAATCCATTAACTATGGCTCACTTTGAAAACTTCATGAAAGCCTATTTGGCTGAAGACCGCTCTAAAATAGATGATAAACGTTGGAACAAGTTCACAAGAGAAGAAATTGCAAAAAAGAACGATAACTTGGATATTGGTCTTATTGTTGATGAATCGTTATCGTCATATGAAAACTTACCAGATCCAATTGAATCAGCAGAAGAAGTAATTTCAAAATTGCAACAAGCAATAGAATTGTTAAGTGAAGTTGTGGTTGAACTTCGAGAAATGGATGGAGACCAGGGAGTTATACTATGACTAAGAAATATAAGACTTTTGATGAGGTGTTGGAAAGTTCTTTAGTTTCAGAAGAAGACCAACCTTATGAAATTCCTGAGAATTGGGTATGGGTTAAGCTTGGTAGTATAATAGAATTAGCATATGGTAAGTCCTTGCCTAATACCAAGCGAAGTGGTGAAGGATTTCCGGTCTATGGTTCTAATGGGGTAGTTGGATACCATGAAGATTACTTAATAGAAGGCCCAGTAATAGTTATTGGACGAAAAGGATCACATGGAGAAGTTAATTGGTATGAACAATCAGGATGGCCAATTGATACAACTTACTACGTCAAAGTTAATAAGAAAGTTTCATACAAATTCATTTATTATTTGCTTTTAACTGTGAATTTAAAGGGACTAAATAGATCCACAGCAATTCCAGGATTAAACAGAGAAGATGCGTATGATCAAAATATTGCCCTACCACCAATAAATGAACAAAAACGAATTATTGAAAAAGTCGAGCGGCTGTTAAATAAAATTGAAGAAGCAGAGCAATTGGTAGAGGAAGCGAAGAAAACTTTTGAACTTCGTCGAGCGGCTATTTTAGATAAGGCATTTCGGGGGGGATTAACTAGGAAATGGAGAGAGGAAAATCTTGGAGGTATTTTAAGGGGATCTGAACCAAGAAGTGCAGTAATCGCTAATAAAAAAAGTATAAAACTTAATAGCCAAATGTCTGATATAAGTATACCAGATACTTGGGAATGGGTATTATCTAATGTACTATTTTCTTTTGTAACTAGCGGTTCTAGAGGCTGGGCTAAATATTATAGTGATGAAGGTGATTTGTTTCTTAGGGTAGGTAATCTAAATCACGAAACAATAGATATCGATTTGACTGGTCAGCAAAAGGTGAATTTACCTGAAGGAACTGAAGGGACTAGAACACTCGTCCAAGAAGGTGATATCTTAGTATCTATAACTGCTGATGTTGGTAGAATTGCTGTAGTTCCAAAAAAATTTCCAAAAGCTTATATTAATCAGCACATTGCTTTAGCAAGACCTTCTAGTGGCTACTGTATTGAATATGTTGCATGGTTTTTATCATCTAGGAATGGAGGAAGACTTCAATTTGATAGGCTTCAAAGAGGTGCTACAAAAGCAGGTTTAGGACTTAATGATATCAAAAGTGTATGGATACCAATTCCACTATTAGATGAACAATATGAAATAGTTCGTAAGATAAAAAGTGCTTTTAATAAGTTTGAGGTAGTCGAGAAAAGTTTAAATAAAACCCTAAATGTATGTGAGGAATTAAAAATTTCTATTCTATCCAAAGCATATAAAGGTAAAATTGGTACAAATGATCTTAGTGAAGAGAATGCCCTGGAATTGTTGAAAAAAGTTATCAGAGAACAAGTGATATAATGCTAAAAAAGACATCCGAATTTATTGGATGTCTTTTTTCTGAGATTTAAATAATAATAAAAACACCACTTATTTATCGCAGAGTTTGAACTTTATATGATTGTAGAACGTATACAAGAAGGGAAGGCTCTTGCTAAAAAAGCAGCAGATAAGGAAGACCAAGAAAGAATAAGACAACAGCAGTAACAGACGGTAGGCACGGATCCCCATTTTCTAAATTTTTCAAGTTGTTAGCAACGGTAGGCTACTAGGTAGGTATACCAAAACGAAAAAGTAATTCGAATCATTTAACTTAATAAAATTTAGGTTGTATTATTGTTATTTGTGTTCTTAGTGTATATTATGTAAATTCGCAAGAGGACTTAAATAGATATGATGTCAACTTAAACCATATTTATCCTTGGGAAATTAATGAATTTATGGTATGATTAAATTGTCTCACAGAATGTGCTGTGAGGGAGATTGGTGAACTGTTGTCAAGCTGAACCCATTGATGGCTTCTTGCTGTAACCACCCAGCAGGTTAACGCTATGGCTAATGCTAAGCAACAATGCATATGGACATCAACACCTCCATTTGTATTCATTACCCAATCTACTATATATTCTATAGTATAACCTATAAGTGAAATTAGTAGTCCTAATGTGTCGAGAGATGCATTCGAAATTTTTTGAGTATGCTGGTGAGGGGTGACTGAATTTGGTTCAGAGTAATAGACTACGATTACAAACCCTCGCTGGCTCTGCCATAATTGATAAAAAGAAGTATTCCATCAAAAGATATACTCATTTTGACAACAAGAAAAAATTTGAAACAATTGAAAAAGATGTTATGAACCCGAGTTGGATCCAAAGGCATGGTTTTTTCCCGTTTATACATTATCAAATGAGCTTTTTCAAATATAGTAAGAAAAGTCGACAAAAAAAACCAAAGGTTCGGGATATATATTACGCATCCCACATAGATAGTTATATATATAAATACTATGGTGATATGCTGAATGATCACTATAATACTGTGGTAAATGAGTTAGGAATAAACGCTGTATCCACGGCCTATAGGAATAACTTTAGTGGAATGAGTAATATTCATTTCGCTAAAGAAGTGATTGATTTTATAAAAAGCTGTGAAAAAGCATTTATTTACGTTGCTGACTTCACATCCTTTTTCGATCATTTAGACCATAAACATTTGAAGAAGAAAATGAAAGATGTTTTGAATGTGAAGGTTTTGCCTCCAGACTATTACAATGTCTTTAAAAACATTACAAAATTTAGTTGGATAGAGCGAGAGGATATTGATGCCGCAATAACGGAAAAATATCCTGTTCATGACGAGAGGAAGAGGTTAAGTAGGTATTTTGGCGATAGGGAATTCAGAGAGTTTAAAAAGAATAAGGTCCACGTCAACAAAGAAGGATTTGGGATTCCTCAGGGTGCAGGAATAAGTTCGGTTTGTTCTAATATATACCTTTTAGACTTTGACAAGGAAATAAACGATTATGTTAGCCGCAATAAAGGAATTTATAGAAGATACAGTGACGATTTGATCATAGTTATACCTATTAAAGAAAGATTGCAACAAGAAGTCTTGGACAATCATGTGTTGTTTATTGATAGCATTAAGGATAAAACGCCCAATTTAATAATCCAAGAAGAAAAGACAGGTAAGTATATTTACATGAATGATAAGATACATGATGAACTACTAGAACCAGCTGTATTAGATTATCTAGGTTTTTGTTTTGATGGGAATAATGTGAAAATTCGAGAAAAAAGTCTTTTCAAGTTTTACAGTAGAGCTTATAAAAAAATTAAGCTCTGTAATTGGATGGCAAAAGAACAAAAAAGGAAAGTTTATAGGAGAAGCTTGTATAAAACATACTCTCATCTAGGAAAGAGAAGAAAAGGACATGGCAATTTTTTAAGTTATGTTTCAAGAGCGCAACGTATTTTTGATGAAAACAAAAGCACAACTAATTTAATGGAACAACAAGTAGTAAATCACTGGAAGTATATTGGACGTCGGTTGAAAAACCCTAATGAAAATTATAACTAATTAATCATTAAAAGACAGTAACTACAAGGAATGACTAGTTACTGTCTTTTAATTTGGTTCTATCTTTCCACAATAATTCAAGGAGTAAAAAACCGCCAAGTTGAGCTTCATTTTTGTATACGGTTTTACCTTTTTCATAAAAATGGGATGATTAAATTACTAACAGTCGTGCTACCTCCAATAAATCTGAATTTGGTATCGCATTTAATGTCATTAGGTTTAAACATAAATCCCCTAGTACAGTTAACTTTAATCCTGCAGGAATAACGTCATACCAGGCTAGCATAAACAGATTGTGATCTTCTTGTCTTGTACTGCTCCAATTCCCTTCACTTTGCTTAACTACCCCACATTCAATTAATCCTTGGCTTTGGAGGTCCACAATTTCTTGTCTTAATGAGATCGATTCAACGGGAAGTTTTCGTATTAGCTCTTGGTTATCTCTTAGTCGAATGTCACCTAATATAATCCCTAATAATGATTTATCTGCATTAACTAAACCTAATACACACAGTTGTCTGTAAGATAGATGATGTGCAATTCTTAAGATGTGGTTAGCTTCGCCAAGTGAAATTGGAAGAAATACAGAATTACTGAAGATATTAGCAATATACACTACTTTCTTTTCTTCATGCTCGTTTTTAGATCTTAACAATACACCTTCAAAGAGTTCTTCAGAATAAGATCTGGAATTCATTTTCAAATCAAAAAAATCATCATCTCGAAGAGGTTGACCACTTTTCATTCTTTCGCTGATATTTACAATTGTTTGTGCAGCAGCAGCTCCAGTCCTTACTTTTTCACGATTAGATAGATATTTTTCAGTTGCATCAACTAAACCTTTGGATATTCCTGCTCTCACCGCTCCTAGTGTAACTGCTAATATTGGATTGGCAGCTATTAACCCTATAGCAGCCCCTGCAGCACCTCCCGCTATTTCTGCTCCCAAACTAATCAGGTATGTTGCTTTTTCTCCCTTTTTAGATTCGTTATTCAATTTCTTTCTCCTTTAGTTAAAGATGCTTTTAATATAGACCGTTATCCTGTATAATACAAAAGCGAACCAAGAAAAATGACAAATGCTGATACGACAGTGTTTTAGGCTGGCTCCGTAGCTCAGTGGATAGAGCGTCGGTTTCCTAAACCGTGCGTCGCAGGTTCGATTCCTGCCGGGGCCGCCACTAGATCAATTAATAACTGGCAGCTCGGTGCTGTCTTTTTTTATGCTTTTACCGGCATAATATGAACGTTTTCTGAACACTGTAAGAACTTAATGTGACATTTATCACAAACATGTGTTAGTTCTGTTAGAATAGAGTCATACTAATGATAGATATGAAAAGATGGTGATCTTATGGGTGAAAATGCTCAACAAAGCATTTTTAAAGACTATATAGAAATTACAAAGCCTGGTATTATCACTTCAAACTTATTGGGAACCATAGCAGGCTTTTGTATCGGTGCGAGAAACTTGTCTTCCAGTCTCAGTTTATGGGAGCTGTTCTTTTGGACGGTTCTTGGAACTGTTTTTGTTATCGGGTCATCTGCCATCGTTAACAATGTTTACGATGCGGATATCGATAAGCACATGGAACGGACAAAAAACCGCCCGATTACCAATGGAAGAATTCCAAAACGGAATGCTATTTTGCTTTCCGTTGCAATGATTGTGATCGGCGAGCTGATTTTGGGCTTGTTTGTTAATCCGATTGCAGCATTGATAGGCTTTATAGGATTTGTGTTTTACGGTTTTGTATACACGATGTCCAAGCGTGTAACCGTGGTGAACACGGAAATTGGCTGTATTTCAGGCGCTACCCCGCCGATTATCGGATATACGGCTGTCACCGGGAACTTTGATTTAATTGCATTGCTTCTGTTTGTGTTTATGTTTGCATGGCAGCCTCCTCATTTCTTTGCTCTTGCCATGAAGCGTGCGGAAGAATATAAGAGTGTCAACGTTCCTATGCTGCCAAACAAGGTGGGCTTTAAGCAAACAAAGGTTCATATTTTAATCTATACCGTGTTTGCCGTTGCCGCTTCACTGCTTCTGTATTTCTTTAATGTTTTGGGCCTCTGGTATCTGATTGTTGCAGGCATTTTGGGAGCAGTCTTCCTGTTCCGAGCGATCCAGTCCTTTAAATTTAAAGAAAAAGAAAGTGAACTGGTCTGGTCCGGTAAGATGTTCAAGTTTTCCATTATGTATTTAACCTTAATGTTTGTGACCATGATGTTTGCTCCGATTTTTGGATAAAAAAAGAATAAAAACCCCTGTTTCGGCAAAAAAACCGGAGCAGGGGTTTTTTTATGGTAAAGTACAATAAATGGTTATTTTGCTTACTGGCTGAATTGGAAGCTTTTATAAGTTTAAGGGCATGATAAAAAAGGTATTTAACATGTAATTGAAGGCATGATCAGGAGGTACAAATGCATGCAGAAAAGTAAACCCATCATCGTTCCGCGTTACACCTTTTCAGAAATTTACGGGCCTGATTTAATTTTTAATCCCAGGCCATCGTTTGCCCATAATAAATGGATTCCTGATTGTCCGGTTAAGCTCGATTTACTCACTGGCAGCCAGTTTGCCGTGATGGGAGATATGCCGGTCATTTGCAGCCGGTCCGTGACCACCAGGCAGGCGGCTGATTTGTATGAGAGGGCCGGATTGCAGCTTCGTTTTCCCATGCATTATTACTCCACTGAAACGGATTACCGAAACTTATTCAAACGGCTGGAAGACGAACGGAAACGGATGGTGATCCAGCATATCCATCCAGAGGAAGAAATGTCATCTGTAAACTACTGGATCGATCCAAAGCTTGTTCAGTTTTTGAACAATAAAGCCAATCTTGAAGAACTGGTGCCGGAGGGACATGCTCCCAAGCGAGTGAGCACCACCGCTGCCCAGATGCATGAGCACCTTGAGGCTTTTCCTTTCCCATGTGTTGTGAAAGCAGCGACCAATGAAGCAAATGCCGCAGGATTTGATGTATTTATCTGCAGAACGGATGAAGATATCGAAAAGGCAGAAAAGTTTTTTGAAACCTGCGAAGGCATCGTAATCGAGGAATATCTGGAGATTGAGCACAATTACTGCGTTCAGTTTGCCTGCACGTTTGATGAAAAATTAATTTATC
Organism: Fictibacillus fluitans; assembly: GCF_030418125.1. Taxonomy (GTDB): domain Bacteria; phylum Bacillota; class Bacilli; order Bacillales; family Fictibacillaceae; genus Fictibacillus_C; species Fictibacillus_C fluitans. The sequence continues at coordinate 162,041 of NZ_JAUHTR010000003.1, forward strand.
TTGGCAGCACTGTTCAAAATATTGATGAAAACGCAAAATATAAAGGAAACTGGGTGGACGAAGACTCCGAGCCTGACAGCGAAGTGATTAAAATCGGCCGCCGCATTATGGAAGAGGGCTGTAAGAGAGGCTACAGGGGAATTGCCGGCTTTGATATTGCTGTTACAGCGGATGGCAGGATGATTGCATTTGATTTGAATTACCGAGTCAATGGTTCAACAGCCGCTCTGCTATTAAAAGACAGCATCACTGAGCAGCTCGGGAAAAAGGTGGTCAAATATGTATCCTGGAAATCAGCCGGCGGAATTGAACCGTTATATGATATGGTAAAGCAGGCTATTGAAGATGGATATTTTGTGCCCCTCTCCATCTATGACGGGAGCGACAGCCCCTATGAAGATGCGGATACCCTGATTCAGGGATTGGTCCTCGGAGACAGCCGTTATGAGGCCGATCAAAAAGAACATATTTTTCAGCGGGCAGGCATCTCCTGATTCCGGCAAAAAAACTCCTTCCAGGAGTTTTTTTTGTGATTGTTTAGTGAAGAAGGGTTAGGGTAATTACTAGATAGAGAGCTATACGGAATAAAGGAGGATATGCAATGAGTAAAATGGTAATCGGTGTATATGATTCAGAACGGGAAGCGATTGAACGCATTCAGGCATTGGTTGATCAGGGCTACAGAGCGAAGGATATCTCCATTCTTGCTAAAGATGACGAGCCAATGGACCGGGTTGCAGAGAAAACCAATGTTTCGGAAGAACATCTGGACGAAGATGTAAATAACGCAGCCTATGGCACGATCGCCGGGTTCCTTTCCGGCATTGGAGGAGCCATTGCGGTTCCAGGTCTTGGCGTACCGGGAATAGGACCACTTCTGGCAGCAGGACCGTTTGCATCCATGTTTTCGGATGATTCTGAGGAGGATTTAAAAGAACTCTTAATGTCCCTTGATTTGTCCGAACGAACAGCAGACCGTTATGTTCAGAAAATCGAAGAGGGAAGTATTATGGTTTTTCTCGAAAAGGAAGCCATAAAGCTTTAAGATCAAGCAGTACATAGTTAAATTCCAAGCGGACAGCTCGGAAAACAGTTGACAAATAGAAATTCCGGGTATATGATAGAGCACATCAAGTAAATATGACGTATTTCTTATCCAGAGAGGTGGAGGGACATGGCCCTTTGAAACCTCGGCAGCGGGTTTTTCATTTAGTTGAAAAAACACTGTGCCAATTCCACCAGGTACCCAAACAAGACCTGGAAGATAAGAAGAGCAAAATTCTTTATTTTGGAATTAACATTCTCTTCTTGTCTTGGAAGAGAATTTTTTATTGCAAAAAAACTGAATGTTTTCTTATCCAGAGAGGTGGAGGGACTGGCCCTTTGAAACCTCGGCAGCGGGTTTCCGGCAAACGGAAATACTGTGCCAATTCCGGCAAGCATGATGCTTGGGAGATAAGAAGAGAAGCTTAAATAACTTTTATTGGCCTCTTCTTGTGTTCACAAGAAGAGGTTTTTTTGTTGGAGCAGTACAAAGGGGGAACACACGATTGATTCGATTTGAAGAAGTTACGAAGATTTACGAGAGCGGTAAAAATGAAGTCAAAGCACTTAACAGCGTGAGCTTTGAAATAGAAAAAGGAGAGATTTACGGAGTGGTTGGGTACAGCGGTGCAGGAAAAAGCTCGCTGCTGCGGTGTGTCAACCTGCTTGAAAAGCCTACCTCCGGACGGGTGCTGGTAGACGGGGAAAACATGGCTGGACTTTCATCGAAGGAGCTCCGGAAAAAGCGAAAAAACATCGGGATGATTTTTCAGCATTTCAATCTGCTCAATGCAAAAACGGTGTTTGATAACATAGCAACACCTCTTTACCTTCAGGGTGAAAAAAAGAACGTGATTAAAGAAAAAGTAAACAATCTGCTTGAATTTGTCGGTCTTTCCGAACACGGTCATAAATACCCGGATCAGCTGTCAGGCGGCCAAAAGCAGCGGGTGGGCATTGCACGGGCCCTTTCCACGGATCCCGAGGTTCTGCTCTGTGACGAGGCGACCTCGGCGCTTGATCCGCAGACCACCTCCAGCATCCTTGAGCTGTTAAAAAAAATTAACAAGGAATACAACATCACCATCCTGCTGATCACCCATGAAATGAATGTCATCCGTGAAATATGCAGCTCGGTCGCGGTGATGGAGAAAGGGAAAGTGATTGAGAAGGGGAGCGTTTTCGAGGTCTTTTCCCGTCCGAAAACAGAAACCGCCCGCCGGTTTGTGAGCTCCGTCCTTCAGGATGAACTTCCTGATTCACTTAAAAACATCCTGAGGAACCAGGACAAAAATCATCAGGTGTTCCGGATTGTGTTTACAGGAGCTTCAACCGGGCAGCCGCTTTTATCACAAATCGCGAAAAAATTTGATGTTGATGTCAGTGTGCTGTATGGGCATGTTACCGAACTGCAGGATGTTCCATTCGGAAATCTCGTTGTTCAGCTGATTGGGGACGAACACGAAATCCGCAGGGCAGTCATTTTTGCCGGACAGGGTGAAGTGGAAGTAAGGGAGGTTATTGAACATGCAAGTTGATTGGGGTACATTCTGGGTCGATATCCTTGATGCCACCGGTGATACATTGATCATGGTCGGTATTTCGTTATTGGCATCAGCAGTGATCGGTGTTCTGCTTGGCGTTATCCTTGTCGTAACGAGAAAAGGACACATTCTTGAAAATCTGCCTGTTTTTAATGTGCTGAATGCCATTGTGAACGTTCTCCGTTCCATACCGTTTATCATTCTTATGGTAGCCATCATTCCGTTTACACGTCTGGTTGTGGGAACGTCCATCGGAACAGCGGCAGCGATCGTTCCGCTAATTGTTTATGCGGGACCCTATATCGCCAGGCTGGTGGAAAACAGCCTGCTGGAAATCGATCCGGGAATCGTGGAGGCGGCAGAAGCCATGGGTGCAACGCCATGGCAAACCATTTTCCGTATTCTGCTTCCGGAAGCTTTCAGTTCATTGATCCTGTCGTTGACGACTGCAACCATCGGATTGGTTGGTGCATCAGCGATGGCTGGTGCAGTAGGGGGAGGCGGTCTTGGTGACTTGGCCATTGCTTACGGATATCAGCGGTTTGATACGGACGTCATGATTGTAACGGTCGTTCTGCTCATTGTCCTGGTACAAGGGCTTCAAAGCTCAGGAAACGTGATTTCAAGAAGATTAAGAAGAAGATAGCGATAGAAAAGGGAGAGATACATGATGAAAAAATATTCACTTATCATTTTAGTCGTCGGGGTGCTGTTGTCGGCTTTCTTAAGCGGATGCAGCGGCGGAAGCAAAGAGGGACAGGAAAAAGTAAAAATGGGCATCAGCGGATCGGATAGCGATGTCTGGAAATACATTGCAGAAAAAGCTAAGAAAGAAGGAATCGATCTTGAGATTGTGGAGTTCTCCGATTATGTTCGTCCGAACCAGGCACTGGCAGACGGAGATATTGATGCAAACTCATTCCAGACCATTTCCTACTTTAATTCCTTTAAAAAGGAACACAAGCTGGATTTGGCACCGATTGCCACTACTGTAATCGCGCCGATGGGCGTCTATTCTGAAAAATACAAAGACATCAAGAAAATTCCGGATGGAGCGACTATTGCCCTTCCGAATGAAGCCACAAACATGGGCCGTGGACTGCTTCTCCTTCAAAGCGCCGGTCTCATCAAACTGGAGAAAAACTTTGACGGCAATGGAGATTTGAAGAAAGTCGTTGAGAACAAGAAGCATTTAAAGCTTAAACCTGTGGTTGCCGGTCAGACTCCGCGTGTGCTTCCTGATGTGGCAGCTTCCATTATCAATAATGGGGTAGCAGTTGATGCCGGAATGAATCCAAAGAAGGATGCCATTTATCTGGAAAGCAAGACAGCCAAGCCATATATCAACATTATTGCTGTCCGAACAGAAGATAAGAACAATAAGACGTTAAAGAAAATCGCGAAAATTTACCAATCCAAGGATACTGCAAAGAAAATCAATGAAATCTATAAGGGCGCAACCATCCCAACGTTCGTCCCACTAAGTGAAATAGGAGAATAAAAGAGAGAGAAAGGATCTGAGAAAATGACTGTTATCAGCCGTACTGTAGAGGAAATTCAAGAGCTTATCACTGTGAATGTAGAGGAGAATGCAGCATCATACATTGAGACCTCACATGAAATTCATGCAAATCCGGAAATCGGTAATGAGGAAATTTTAGCATCCAGACTTCTGACCTCATTGCTCGAACGAGAGGGATTCAAGGTGGAACGTGGTGTAGCAGGCCATGAAACAGCGTTTGTTGCCAGCAAAAAATCCGCACTGGACGGCCCCGCGATTGCGCTTCTGGCTGAATACGATGCGCTGCCGGGACTAGGCCATGCCTGCGGCCATAACATTATTGGAACCTCAAGTACGGCTGCGGCAATTGCTCTCGGATCTGTAATTGATGAAATTGGCGGTGAAGTCAGAGTGTTTGGCACGCCTGCTGAAGAAGGCGGGGAGAATGGAAGCGCCAAGGGCAGCTTTGTAAAACACGGGCTGCTTGAAGACACCGATGCGGCCCTGATGTTCCACCCGGGGAATGCCAACCGTATTACAGGAACATCTCTCGCGGTTGATCCGCTCGATTTTGAGTATATCGGAAAACCGGCCCATGCGGCATCGGCACCGGAAAAGGGCATCAATGCCCTGGATGCGGTCATTCAGCTGTTTGTCGGAATCAATGCACTCAGGCAGCATGTACCGGATGACGTGAAAATTCACGGGATCATTACCCATGGCGGAGATGCGCCGAACATTGTTCCGGAGTATGCAAAAGCCCGTTTTTACATCCGGGCCGCCACACGCGCCAAGCTGAACGAGGTAACGAAAAAGGTAAAAGGGATTGCGGAAGGTGCTGCTCTTGCCACAGGCGCAACATTGAATGTCATTGCTTTTCAAAATCAGGTCGATAACCTTTTATTGAACCGTTCCTTTGACAAAGTATTTCAGGAACAGCTCGAAAGCCTTGGTGCTCAAGTTGACAGCTCGCACCGCAGCGGGCTTGGATCCACGGATGCCGGCAATATCAGCCAGGTGGTTCCAACTATTCATCCTTACTTGCAAATTGGGCCTGAGAGCCTTGTAGGACATACGGATGAGTTTCGCGAGGCAGCCATTTCACCGGCAGGAGACCGTGCACTCATTCTCGGAGCAAAGGCACTGGCGTTAACCGCATTGAAGCTTTTCACGGATAAAGACGTGCTTGCCGGCATTAAGCAGGAATTTGAAGTGAATAAACTAAAGGAACTTGCTTCCGTTTAAGATCTGTTGTTTAGCCTCCCGGATAAAACGGGAGGTTTTTCTTTTTCACATCCAGAGTGGTAGGATAATCTCAAGGAGGCGGTACATATGATAAAAAGCATTTCAGACACAGCCGTGCTGCACAACGGTGTACGAATGCCGTGGCTCGGACTTGGTGTCTATAAAGCAGAGGACGGCCAGGAAGTCGTTAATGCCATACATTATGCGCTTGAAGCGGGATACAGAAGCATTGATACAGCTTCGTTTTACAAAAATGAAGAAGGTGTGGGGCAGGCGCTGAAGACGTCCAATCTTGCGCGGGAAGACCTTTTTATTACCACAAAAGTATGGAATACGGAGCAGGGCTACGAGACAACACTCCAGTCATTCGAAGAAAGCATAAAGAAGCTCGCTCTGGATTACGTTGATTTGTTCCTGATCCATTGGCCGGTTTCCGGCAAGTATAAAGATACTTGGCGAGCGCTGGAGCACCTCTATAAAGAGGGAAAAGTAAAGGCGATTGGTGTCTGCAATTTTGAAATTCACCATCTGGAAGATTTGCTCGGCGACTGCGAAATTGTGCCAATGGTCAATCAGGTGGAGTTTCATCCCCGCCTGACACAAAAAGATTTGCTGTCTTACTGCAAGGACAAAAACATTCAGCTTGAAGCATGGCGTCCATTGTTAAAGGGAGAAATCTTTGATGAGCCTGTTTTAGTGGAGCTGGCAAAGAAATATGAAAAGACAGTGGCACAGGTCATTCTCCGCTGGGACCTGCAAAACGGCGTCATCACGATACCAAAGTCGGTGAATAAGGACAGAATTCAGCAAAACAGCAACATCTTTGATTTTGAATTAAGCAGGGAAGACATGGGAAAGATTGACGCATTAAATCTGAATCACAGAAATGGACCCAATCCGAACGACTTTTAACAGCAAATACAGTAAGTTTGTCGCAGAAGGCCCTCTGTTATAGAACAGAGGGCCTATTTTTCATTTTGTTATAAAAAACTGTTGCACATATCCCTTGGTGTGTTATATATTATTGTACAAGATAATAAACTGTTTTATAACAGTTCAACATTCTAAAGGAGGAATTTAAAATGGATTGCAAAGGATGCCAGGGACACGGCGAGGAAACTTGCAAGGAATGCAACGGTACAGGCAAGCACAGAAACGGAAATTGCCCGGATTGCCAGGGTGAAGGATGCGTATGCTGCAGACGCTGCAATGGAAACGGAATCATTGATTAAAGAGCATATCGGGTGTTTGTCACTGTTACATCATTTTAAATAAGGAGTGGTACATGATGAATCAAAAGGAAGCGGCTGCACAAATCGAGGAAAGCTGGAGCGGTAAACGATGGGAAGGGATAGAAAGAACGTACGGTGCAGAAGAGGTTGCAAGATTAAGAGGATCGGTTCAAATTGAGCATACTCTTGCAAAAAGAGGGGCGAAGAGGCTGTGGGAATCACTGCAGGAGGAAGATTATGTCCATGCGTTGGGTGCATTGACGGGAAACCAGGCCGTTCAGCAGGTAAAGGCAGGGCTGAAGGCCATTTACTTGAGTGGCTGGCAGGTAGCTGCAGATGCCAACCTTTCAGGCCACATGTATCCCGATCAAAGCCTGTACCCGGCGAACAGTGTGCCCAATGTGGTTAAAAAGATTAATCAGGCCTTGCATCGTGCCGACCAGATTGAGTTCTCCGAAGGAAAAACAGACACCGACTGGTTTGTACCGATCGTTGCCGATGCGGAAGCGGGGTTTGGAGGCGCACTTAATGTTTTTGAAATGATGAAGGCGATGATTGAAGCAGGAGCTTCGGGTGTTCACTTTGAAGATCAGCTGTCCTCAGAAAAAAAATGCGGGCACCTTGGAGGCAAGGTGCTGCTGCCGACACAGCAGGCCGTACGCCACCTGATTTCAGCACGGCTTGCAGCTGATGTAATGGGTGTCGACACCATCCTTATCGCACGAACGGATGCCAATGCTGCAAACCTGATTACAAGTGACATTGATTCATATGACCATCCATTTTTAACAGGGGACCGCACAGCGGAAGGCTTCTACCGGACGCATGCCGGAATAGACCAGGCCATTGCGAGGGGACTGGCCTATGCTCCATATGCAGATCTCATCTGGTGCGAAACCTCGGAACCAAGCCTTGAAGAGGCACAAAAGTTTGCGGATGCGATTCATGAGCGTTTTCCAGGCAAAATGCTCGCTTACAATTGCTCGCCGTCCTTTAACTGGAGAAAGAAACTTGATGATGAAACCATCGCGACCTTTCAGCAGAAGATTGCAGAAATGGGATACAAGTTTCAGTTTGTTACTCTTGCAGGCTTTCATGCCCTTAACCATGGCATGTTTGAACTGGCCAAAGAGTATAAAACGAGGGGGATGGCCGCCTACTCGGAATTGCAGCAGAAAGAGTTTGCCAGTGAAAAGGACGGCTATACTGCGACCCGTCATCAACGAGAAGTGGGGACAGGCTACTTTGATGAAGTGGCACAGGCCATTTCAGGGGGGCTTTCTTCTACCACAGCATTAAAAGGATCAACCGAAGAAGAACAATTTACGATTACCAATTGAAAATAAAAGAAACCTGCTTTCCTTAATGGGAGGGCAGGTTTTTTTATGCGAAACGATTTTTGAACAAAGGGCTGTTTGATATTTCCATTTTTGTATGAGAGAATATAAGACGTATTTTGCCAGTATGCTAGAATGTTAATTTTTTAAATACATAAGGGGGGAATGTTTTTTGTCGCTGGATCTGATGAAGGTAAACAAGTCATTCGGAAAAACACACGCCGTTGCCGATTTTACAGTGAATCTGCCCAAGGGGCAGGTGCTGGGTCTGCTTGGCCGGAATGGAGCAGGAAAGACCACCACGATTAAAATGATATTGGGGCTTCTTATCCCGGACGCCGGGGAAATTCTATGGGAAGGGGCTCCATTGGACAGAGAAAAGATATCAATCGGATATTTGCCGGAAGAGAGGGGCTTGTACCAAAAAAGCAAAGTATCCGACCAGCTTCGCTATTTTGCAGAGCTGGAAGGAATGGACAGACAAAGCGCTAATCAGGCAATCGACTATTGGCTTGAAAAACTTCAAATCCCTGAGCATAAAGACAAAAAGGCCTCCGACTTATCAAAAGGCAATCAGCAGAAAATCCAGCTGATCGCCACCCTTATCCATGACCCGGAGCTGCTCATACTTGATGAGCCCTTCAGCGGCCTGGATCCAGTGAACGCCAACATGCTGGCCTCCATTATTGAAGAACAGGTAAAGATGAAGAAAACAGTGATCTTATCCTCTCACCGCATGGAACAAATTGAGACATTTTGTGAAAAGGTTTGTCTGATGAAGGACGGCAAGACGGTAATCCAGGGCAACCTTAGTGAAATCAAGCAGAATTACGGCTACCGAAATCTCACCCTTCATAACGATGGAGAAGTTGAAAACAAGCTCCAGGAGTGGAATATGGTTTTTGAGAAAAAACTCAATGAGGTAAGACTTAAAGTGCGGGATGAATCCGAGGCGTTTGAACTGTTCAGCAGGCTCCATTCAGACCGCGTTCCGATTCGTTATTTTAAAATGCTTGAGCCCACATTGAACGAAATCTTCTTGGAGAAGGTGAAGTAAGATGAAAAAATTTGCGGCCATCTACAAATTCCATTTAAAAGAAAATTTAACATCCAAGGCTTTTAAAATATCGACAGCAATCATCTTTGTCGCCATATTGGCTTTCTTTGGCTATTCCAATTGGGCGAATCAGAATGACAGCGGCAATAAAGATTCCATTGCCATAATCAATACGACGGAAAGCAATGTAAACATTCAATCCCTGAATAAAGGCTTGGAAGAAACAAAGCTGGAATCCGCTAAAAAGAATGAGGAAAAGAAATTCCGCGAAAAGGTAGAGAATGGAAACGTGGATGGATTAATCCTTGTCCGCGCCCAAAAAGGGGTGCCGGCACTGACCTATATTTATAAAAACTTCCCGAATAATGAAGCGGCACCTGTGGTTTCACAAGCACTGCAGCAATCCTATATTGCGGACACGATTGCCCAGAATAAAATTGATTCAAAAACTGCGGCATCTCTTCTTTCAACCGTTCAGGTGAAGGATGAGGTTCTAAAAGATACGAGCAATACATTTGGAATCGTCTATGTGTTTGTTTTCTTTATGTATTTGTTTATTATAGCGTTCGGGCAAATGATCGCAACCGCTGTGGCTGCGGAAAAGTCCTCAAGAGTCATGGAAATTATGATTCCCAAGGTGAAGCCCATTTTAATGATGTATGCCAAAATAGCCGCCATTTTAACCGGAGCCATCGTGCAGATTGCTATTATTGCAGCAGCGGGGTTAATCGCTTATGCCATCGGCTGGCTCGATACCAACGAGCTTTCCATTTTTGGATCGGGAATCGATCTGTCAAACCTGACTCCTGGAGTCATTGCTGCATTTATCACGTATTTCGTTCTGGGGTATCTCCTGTATGCGATGATGTATGCGGCAGTCGGATCGATGGTCAGCCGCACAGAGGACCTCGGTTCCTCACAGTTTCCAATTATCATGCTTATTATGGGCGCGTTCTTCATCGGAATGCGGTCGCTCTTTGACCCTTCGACAACGCTTGTTGTGGTGAGCTCATACATTCCCTTTTTCTCACCCATTGTTACCTTTTCACGAATTGTTGCCGGAGAGGCAGGAACCCTTGAAATAGTGATAACGATCGCCATCCTGTTGATTTCCCTGTTATTCATTAACCGGCTGGCAGGACGAATTTATGTGCATGGCGTCATGCATTACGGCGGAAAGGTGAAATTCAGGGACATGATTCAGCTTGCAAAAAGTAAGTAAGAAAAAGCCGGCTTTCTCTTATTATGCCTATAGGAAGAATGATAAACTAATAGAGAATAAGGAGGCGGTATCATGCTTTTACAATGGAAAAAAGAACATAAGGATCAGGCAATCCGGGATATCCAGCAGTTTTTTTATGATGAAAGAGGAGAGGAAATCGGAGCGATCGCGGCAGAAAATGTTTTGGATTTCTTTTCATCACAGTTGGGACAGCACTTTTATAATCAGGGAATCAAGGATTCATTGAATGTGGTCAGAGACAGGCTTGGGGCAGTGGAAGATGATTTGTATGCTCTTGAGCGAAAATGAGTGAAAGCAGCATGGCGGAGGCCATGCTGCTTTTTTAGTTGCTAAGCCTTACAACCGCACGGAGACGGAAGCTGCCGCTCATTCGGATTCTTTGTGCCTGTAAGGTTGATGCGTACAAGGTGTAAAGAGCCAGTTCGACATTATCGCTCAAGGTCTCAAAACCCGTAAGTGTTGTTGTCTTCTGCATCTGAAGGTCCTGGGTGGATTCCTCTGCTTCTGTGACCAGTATATCTGGATTGCGCCTTACTGTGAGCTTGATGGCTGCGGGTTCACAAGGGAAGCCCGCCGTCCAGCCGGCGGACGCTTCGATTTCCACCTTGTCGCCTTTCGACAACTGTGTAAAATACAGGGAGAGAAGGGGAATTTCCTCATTGGGAGGCAGAATATCACTGGGGCTGTTTAATTCAGCTTCTTTGGTAATAGCTAGTTTTTTCTGAAATGTGCTGTACCGTTTCGCATCGGTGGTTTTATTTCCGAAGGTAAACTTCATGTTTTGTCCCCATTCTGTTTTTTGATAGGTTATGTGAATAGAAGGACAGGGGTTTGGACATTCCGCTTTTCAGAGATAGGATTACAATGTTTATTGTCTGGGAAAGAAAGGAATAAATACGGGTGGAGAAGTAATTTAAAAGGAGTGAAGAGAAATGTCATCCAAAAAGATACTGTTTGTTGTAACCAGTCATGATACCATTGGTGATCACAAAACGGGCTTATGGCTGGAAGAGCTTGCCGTCCCGTATAATGAATTTAAAAAACAGGGCTATGAGATTAAAGTGACAAGCATCGCTGGCGGCGAGGTTCCGCTGGATCCGAACAGCCTTGAAGGAGATACAGGAGAATTTGAGGAAGCTAAAGCATTGCTGAAGGATACTCCGCCCTTAACAAGAGATGACGCTCACGGATTTGATGCCATCTTTCTTCCCGGAGGACATGGAACCGTGTTTGATTTCCCTAACAGCCATGATCTCCAAGTCGTTGTCTGTCAGTTTGCAGAAGATGACAAGGTGATTGGTTCCGTATGTCATGGGCCATCGGGTCTGGTCATGTCTGCTTGCGAAAACGGGACTCCGATTGTAAAAGGGAAAAAGATTTCGGCTTTCACCGATTCAGAAGAAAGAGAAATGAGTCTGGCTGACGAGGTGCCTTTCCTTTTGGAAACAAGATTGCGCGAACTGGGAGCAGAATTTGTAAAAGGCGAGAATTGGGCCGATTTTGCTGTAGCGGACGGAAAGCTGGTAACCGGCCAGAATCCGCAGTCAAGCTTGAGCGTAGCCAAGAAAGTGATCGAAGTACTCGAAGCGTAAATTTATAGATAAGAAGCTGAAAAAACTGTCAGAGACCAGAGCACTCACTGGTACCTGGCAGTTTTTTTTGCAAAGATGGGTGGATAAGCGGTGCAATCCGAAAGAAGCGGAATAAGATGGTATGTACAAAGGAGGAGATAGAACATGAATTTGGACAAAGACCTAAAGCCAACAATGAACTCTGTTCCTCTCGATGCTCTTAAAAAAGCGGGCTCCCACCAACCTTATCATTATTTGTTTTTATGCCGGCATTATATGGGACAGCATAGTGAATTGGAAATGATAGATGGAGAGGTCTATTCCGGACTTCTATATTCATACGATAATGAAAATCTCTATATGGCCATCCCCATAAATGGGGAAGAAGCTGGAGGCAGCCGTGTATCCCTTCCGTTTTTTGCAGGAGAACTGCAACCGGGGGTAGGCGTTTTCGGCTTTCCATTCCATGGAATCCGGCGATTTCGTCCGTATGAATGATGAAAAAAATAAAGGCCGGTTATCAGGGTGTTCATAAACATGATAACCGGCCTTTGTTCTTGGTTCGTCATTTTCCGGGAAATAAATGGAGAGTTCCCCAGCAAAGAGAGGATAAGGGGGAAAGTTGGGAAACAAGGAAGAATAATGATATAATGGCCCTGAAATAGTAGAACGGTGTATAAAGGGAGAGGATGTTTTGAAACAAAACCTGAATCTTTTTAAGGAAAAGGTGTCATTGCTTGAACAAGCCCTTGATTTTACCAGAGTAGGCATTACCATAACAGACCCATCACTCCCGGACAATCCCATCATTTATGTGAATGAAGGCTTTCTGTCCATGGCTGGTTATGATTACGAAGAAGTGATCGGGAAAAATTGCCGCTTTCTTCAGGGGGAAGATACGGATAGAGAGTCAATCAGGGAAATAAAAGATGCACTTGGGGATAAGAGGAAAATTTCCATTAAACTCAGAAACTACCGTAAAGACGGAACGCCATTTTGGAATGAGTTAACGATCGACCCCTTTTATATGGAAGAGGAAGAAAAGTACTATTTCATTGGCATTCAAAATGACATAACCAAGCAGGAAGAGTATCAGGAAAAACTGGAATTGACATTAAAGGAAATTGAACGGCTGTCCACTCCTCTTGTTCCTGTTACGGATAACACGCTGGTTCTTCCATTGATCGGTAACCTTTCCCGTGAACGTTTCGAAAAGATCACCGAGACGATAGTTTCTGATCTGAATGTAAGACACGCTACATATTTAATCCTGGATCTTTCAGGTTTGGGAATGTTTGATGAACACACTTCTTCTCTCATTTATCAACTGCATCATCTTCTTAAACTGCTGGGCACGGATCTTGTATTGACCGGGATTTCCGCACAGCTCGCCATGAAAGCGGGTACCAGCCATGAATTATATTCCTTGAAAACCTATTTGTCGGTTCAAGAAGCTGTCAACGATTTGAGCAAGTTATAAAAGGAAGGGGCTGTCCAGAAAGTCAATTTACTGACTTCCTGGCAGTTCCTTTTATTTTGTATAGATCATGCGGCTGGCATGGCCCATGCTTTTTGGATACTTAAAGCCAATGATCATCCATAACCCGAAGAAAATAAAGCAGAAAAAGATAAAGGTGACGAGGAAAATGTTCCATATGAAGTGGTTTTCTGGATCCTTAAACTTATATTCAATGTGCCATGTTCCATCCCCGAGCTTGAGAGTGTCGCCAACTTTCCCTTTCATTTTTGAAAATACAAAGACGGGAGAAGTGGCGTCTTCGGAAGCTTTGACTGGTTTTTGAGAAAAAACAGCCAAATATTCCAGTCCTTCGATTTTAGAGGCAATGGACGAAATTTTTTCTTTAGCGGATGAAGATAATGTTTTTGAATCCTGCTGATCTAAAACTTCAAAGATTTGATTGGGGTTGTGAGAAAAAAGAGTGGTGCGTTTATAATCCTGCCACATAAAAACGGCAAATACCAAAAAGCTGACAATCATAAACAGCAAGGTAGACCGGAGAAGAACACGGGTTGAACCAAGGGCTCCGCGCCTTTTTCGTTTCTTCTTTTTATAGTCAGAGAGAAGGATGACTTTCGGGTTACTCTCCATCATTTCCCACAAACCTCCTTTAAATAAAGAGAATAAATGATATATTCTACAAAATTTAGAATAATCCTACGATTACTTACAGAGTTATTAGGGTAAATATCTCATGGGACTATCGTTTGGCATCTGCGAATAAAAGCGATTTGTTACAACGAGGCGTGTAAATATACCCAGTATAGTACAAACTCTCTAGTACTTTTGTGGCTAGTATTTGAAGTTTCAACACGTTACCATTGAATTAGTCAGAACAATCAAACACTACAAAAGGAGGAAAAGCAGTGAAGAAATTCTATTTGCCAATGCTGTTAATTGCTGCAATGATTTTGTCGATTGCCGGCTGCGGGTCCTCGACATCCAAAACGAAGAGCGGAGATGAGGTGGAACTGAAAGAAGACGGTGTGTTTTCTTTTGTCGTCTCAGGTGAGTTTTATCCGTTCAGCTACTCGGACAAGAATGGTAAGCTCGATGGATTTGATGTTGCAGTCGGAAAGGCTCTTGCCAAGGAAATGGGATTGAAGGCAAAAGTGGACAAGCAGAAATTTCATGGAATTGTTACGGCTGTAAAGACCAACCGGTTTGATGCAGCTGTTGCCAGTCATACTATTACACCTGAACGAGAGAAAGCAGTAAATTTCAGTACACCGTATTACTATTCAGGACCGGTTTTGTTTGTTCAGAAGGGCAGCGGCATTAAGAGTGCCAAAGACCTTAAGGGAAAAAATATTGCTGTAGCCAAAGGCTCTACATACGAAAGTGAAGCACAGAAATACACAAAAGACATATCGGTATATGACAGTGATGTAACCGCATTGCGGGCTTTAAGTGAAAAGAAGCATGAAGGTGTAATCACGGATTCCATTACCGGCAAACAGGCCATCGCAAAAGGATTTAAAGTAGAAGAAGCAGAAACACTTGGCACGAGTGAACAAGCGGTTGCGGTATCCAAAAAGGACAAGCAGCTGTTAAAGGCGATCAATAAAGCACTTGAACAACTAAGGAAAGATGGAACATTGAAAGAAATTAGCGAAAAATACCTGAAAACCGATATTACAAAAAAACCATAAAAAATCAATGAAGAATGTGTGTTACACTGCACATTCTTTTCTTTCAAAAGGAGCTGAACCAAGATTACGCATTTTTTCGAAGTATTCATCGACAGCTATCCGCTCTTTATGAAAGGATTGCTGCTTACCTTACAAATTACGGTGGTTTCCGTATTAATTGGAACGGTCGTCGGATTGTTGTTTGCTTTTTTTAAGCTGTCAAACAGCAAAATTCTTAACTGGATTGCCAACGTGTACATAGCGGTTATCAGGGGTACACCGTTGATTGTACAGATTTTCTTCTTCTACTTCGGTTTGTCCGAACTTGGCATATCTTCTTACTGGTGTGCAACGCTGGGTTTGGCGCTGCATAACAGTGCCTACATTGCCGAGATTTTCAGGGGCTCCATCCAGTCCATTAATAAAGGACAGCTGGAAGCCGGTCGTTCACTGGGGATGAGCACGCCGCTGGCCATGAGGAGAATTGTGCTGCCTCAGGCATTCAGGCGCGCACTTCCTCCGCTTGGCAACCAGTTTATTATCGGGCTGAAGGATTCATCATTGGCCGCCTTTATTTCATCTTCAGAATTGTTTAATGTGGCCACGACTCAGGGTTCCAGGACATTTGAAGAGATGACGTACCTTTTAATAGTGGCGATTTACTATCTGGTACTTGTATTATTGTTCACCCTTTTGGTTAACAGACTGGAAGGGAAAATTGCCGGAGGAGACGAGTAGGAGGTATGAGCGTGGAACAGAGAAAAGTAATGATTAAGGTAAATAACTTGAACAAGTCGTTTGGTGACCTTCATGTTTTAAAGGATGTGGACATTGAGGTTCATGAGCAGGATGTTGTGGTTTTGATTGGTGCCAGTGGCTCAGGTAAAAGCACATTGCTTCGCTGTTTAAACTATCTGGAGTACAAAGAGAGCGGCTCGATAACCATTGACGGCAAAGTCATCGAACCGGATCAAACGGATTTGAACAAAGTGCGTCAGGAGGTGGGAATGGTCTTTCAGCATTTCAACCTTTTCCCGCATAAGACCGTTTTGGAAAATGTGATTGAAGCCCCTGTCATGGTTAAAAAGATCCCAAAGGACAAGGCGGTTGAGGAAGGTAGAGCACTTTTAAAGAAAGTGGGATTGGCCGATAAGGAAGATGTTTATCCATCCAAGCTGTCCGGCGGCCAAAAACAAAGGGTAGCGATTGCGAGATCGCTGGCCATGAAGCCAAAAATTATGTTGTTTGATGAACCGACTTCGGCCCTGGATCCTGAATTGGTTGGAGAAGTGCTGTCCACGATGAAGGATTTGGCGAGAGAAGGGATGACCATGCTCGTCGTTACCCATGAAATGGGCTTTGCACGTGAAGCGGCCGATACTGTGGTGTATATGCATGATGGCAAAATTGTGGAAAAAGGAACACCGAGCGATATTTTTTCCCAGCCAAAGAACCAGCGGACAAAAGATTTTCTTGGAACCATCCTGTAAAATACAGCCAGGCCTGTCTTTGAACCATTCAAAGGCAGGCCTGTTTTTTATATGTTCTTTTTCAAATAGGAGTCAAACACGAAGGGGCCGAAGGGAAGGACGGAAGCCACAAGTGCTCCCATGACCAGGGGGAATGACCAGCGGTTTTTAAAGGTGGCATAGGCCAGTGCAATTAAATATAAAACAAAAAACAGCCCATGCAGAGAACCGGCAATGGTAACAGCCATTGGAAGATCGGCAAAGTATTTGAGCGGCATCGCGATGGCGAGCAAAACAAGAAAAGAAATACCTTCAAGTGTTCCGATTAAAATAAAGCGTTTGAGGGATGGATTCATACCCGGTAACCTCCTGTATCTTATGTCCCTATTAATTTACCATAACAACAGGATACATTGAGCAGAAAACCGCAGAGAGTTGTGAATCCTTTTTGTCTATTTCTATACTAAATACTCCGCTTCCAGCCCTTTATTAAGGTAGCGTGCCATGGCTGTTTTTACCCTCTTCAGTCCGGCTTTTTCATAAAAGGGCTCGTTTCCCGTCGTGGATATTAAATGCACGCAGGATACGTCTTTTAGCTGAAAAAGAAGGTCTTCGACAACGAGCTTCCCAATTCCCTTTCCCTGAAATTTAGGGTGAATAATCACATCATAGATAGCAGCATTGAACACTCCATCAGACAGCGCTCTTCCCATTCCCACAAGCCTATTGTCGGCGTAAGCAGCCACAACATGACTGCTGTTGCTGTAAATAGTTTGCAAATTCTTCAGGGTGTGCCTGGTCCAGCCGACAGCATGGTAAACGGCTAATATCTCATCCCAGTTAAAGTCGGTAATGGTTCTCTCAATCCTGTACATCATATTCCCCCTGCTCTATAATCTTTTGTATTATTTTACCTTCTGCGCACTGTAAAGAACAGGGGAAAAGCAGCCCGAAAATGGCTTCAGGCTGCCGGGGTCTTTTATTAAAAGAGTCCGTCCAATGGTTTTAAAAGATCAGGCAGTAGTTTGAGAGCGGAGTGACTCTCTATCTCCTTTTCCATCTTGTTCAAAAGATCAGGATCGGCAAGCTGGTCTTTTTCCAGGGAAGGCAGGTTAAGGTTCTTTAAGAGCTGACTCTGAACGATCTTCAGCTGTTTGGTTGCGGCCTTATCATTTGGACAGAGACTGCTGAGCGCAACCTTTTCTTTTTGGGCCTCATCAATCAGGCGAAGTCCAAACATTTTGGGTACAGATCCATTGAGCTTGCCTGTTTCGCTGCAAAGCTGCTGTTTCGTTTGTTGAACGGTTTTCTTGATCTTTTTCGTCTCCCTATTGGCCGTCTCTTTCGTTTTATTAATCACTTTTGACACTTTTTTTACGGGTTTTTCCACATGATCTTTAACCGGTTTAGCTACATTATCAATTGGCTTTTTGACACGCTTAACCGGATCAGCTACATCCTTCAGTGGTTTTTTCGCACGCTTTACCGGATCAGCCGCATCATCCAGCGGCTTTTTAACGTGCTTTACTATATGCTTAGTATCGGGTTTATCAGGCTTTGCGTCCGGTTTTTTTATTGCAACCTTTGACGGCACGGGAAGTGCCTTTTTTGCATCATCGAATGGTGAAGACGGTTTTACAGACGAATTCTCTTTTTCCTCTTTTTTGTCTTCACATGTCAGCGGCAGATGGCCATTCATGAGCTTGCCAACTGCTTCTTTTGCCTCCAACAGGGGCAGCGAGGCAAGGTCCTGAAGCACTTTCGGAGCATCTGGCCGCTGTTGTCCATGATTGCCTTTTACCGTGGTAAGCGTCAGTCTGTCCAATTCTCCCTTTGAGGCTTCCATTTTGTGTACGAGCATGGTTACTTTTTTAAGACCAGGATCAGGGATTGGTTTTCCTGCTGTCAGGCATGCTCCTTTTAGCGAGAAGGCGGACGCATCAGCCGACATATTCGTCATATGAACAGGGCCGTGTGCCTGCATAATCACAGTGACCGGTCCCTCATCGGTTGAGAGTACCTTTGTAAGTTTCATTCCATACAGTGTGGCATTACGATATTGAAAACGGATCATGGGCTTTGATTTTCCTGTTGATGTTTCCCCCATGACCACCTGAGGAATCATAATGCCGCCCTCCACCCGGTCTGCACTGATAACAAATCCTTCATCATTCTCACCGCTGGCTTTGGCCTGTGATTGATTTGGAACATACACAAGGGCCATAACAAGCAAACAGGTAAAGACTCGAATGGCCTGCATCCTCATTTTGCTTCTACCAGTTCAGCAGATTCATAGCCATTATAAGCATCAATTTGATCTTCCTCCTTTTGAAGGGGAGGGGAAGGGTTCCATGCGATCATAAGGGATCCCCCGGTAATGCCCAGTAATGTTCCTATAAGGAATCCGCCCAGAGCTCCAATTACAGATAATATGGATAAAAAGATGATGATAATGCCAAACACTTTGGAGAACTGAGGAAAAAATAAAGCCATGGCTCCCAGCAAAAGAATCATGCCGCCAAATAAAATGCCAATGACAGAGGCAGTACCCGGCAGAAACGCTTTCACGATAAGGTTCAAGGGCACCCACAGAATCAATGCTCCGGACAGTAAGGTCAGCAGTGATCCGGTAAAGGGGCGTTCGTGTTTCCATTGTCTAACAGACATCTTTATTCCTCCTTGTTGTTAATTGGCTGGTTTATTGATTCGTTCCACCGTAACCTTCATTCCGTTCATCATAATTTTCTCTTGAAAAAGGTAATGAGTTTTTATTTTTGCATGATTAAGTTCAATGGTTGAAGCCGTTTGCTGGAACTGTTTTTGCCAGTCAGTGCTTTGCTTTTCTTTCAATGCAAGATTGCTGAACTTGGCATCTGCATTAATCACGGACGCGTCCTGCTGAAGACCGGAAATATGAACAGGTTTACTGGCGGCAATTTTTACACGGATCCATTTGTCACCGCTGATGTTAAAATCTTTGTACAGCTGCAAATGGTCAATGGTTAAGTCTTTTATCAGGTTGGTGCCCTGCGGGGTGGATTTTTCCTTGCTGGATTCACCCATTTTTGGATAGAAGGTATAGCCGTTTCCCGCCAGATGATCAAACTCAACATAAAAGTTGCCGACTCCTGCCATGGGAATGGCGTATGCCGTCCCGGATATTCCCATAAAACTCAGCAGGGCAGCCAGCACCACCATGCCTGATGCAAAGGCTTTCCAAAACACTTTTCTGTTCAAATTGCCTTTGTTGATGGTTGTTTTCAATTCAATCGTCTTACCCATCGGTATCCCACCCTTATTATTTTTTATGGAAACGCTTTAATAATGTAACTGTACGGCTTGTTTAGTAAGTTGACAATTCCGATAAGTATCGTAATTACGCTGATCCCCCCGACAATTGTCGGGTAAATCGGGCGGATATTGTAAAAAGATTTCGAAAACTATAAAGTGAATGTAGGCAGTGGGGAGGAGGGTTTGAGATGGATGAGCTTTTTTTAAATGGAATGGCCTTACTGACGAAGTATGGCGGAGACATATTAAACAACTGGAAAACGATAAAAAGTGAGCTATCCACTCAGCAGGAACAGGACCTCATTATGGAATTTGACGGAATGATGACATTCTCTTTTGAAGAATTATTGAAAGAGAACGATTGTGAGCATATCAATCAGCTTATACTTGCCATGATCTCACAATGGAGAGACCATTATTCGATGGACGTTGATTACAGCCAGGTTATTTTTCTGCTGTCTGCCATTGAAAATATGATTCATCATATTCTTGAACAGGAAGAAAATCCAAGAATTATCGACCACCAGTCTGTTCAATATATTTTTAACAAGCTTCTGGATCATGTCCTGATTCCTCTGACATCGGAGACAAACGGGCATCGGTGGCTGGATACCATGATCACCTCCAATATTATCCCGCTTCATTGGGCTGCATTGCTGAGAATCGAGGATTTCGAGTATAAATTAATCGAACTGAAAAGTGTGGATACCGGACAGGACAATCAATCACTCATCGAGATCTGCAAAACCATGTCCGCTCCAACCTCCGAGCAGCTGTCCCTTGCTCTGTGCCGCCTGATGAATCCAGGAACAAAACAGCCAAGAGTCATTCCTGTATCATTTGCCAAAGAAACCTTGCTGCTTTGTGTGAAATCAACGGATACGGGCAGCATTTCTTCCCAGCGCATTGAATTGATTTCGAACATGTACAAAAAGCAGCTTAAGATGAATACGCTGGAAAGTGAAAACGAATGGAAAGACGCTGCGCTTTTATATACACTCCGATTGCTTATGGCACAAACCTGCACTGAAACACTTAAAACGGTTACAGATGGTTTTGTGGATTATTTAAAATTCGAAAGAAGTGCCCTTTTTTTATACTCCCCCCGAGTGGAAAGGGTAGTATTTGCGGCTCATCGAAACCTGGGACACGATTTGCAGGAGATTAAAGTTGATTTTACAGAGGTTGCTTTTTTAAAGGATCACTTGCAAAAAATGCTTCAGTCAAAGCCCATTTACCTAGAGGATGCTTCCAACCAGGTCCCGCAAGAGCTGGCAGATCAGTTCAAGCTGACATCACTGATTGCGGTTCCGGTGTTCACGCCAAGAAAAGGGCGTTTCCTTGGGCTTGTACTGCTGGACTGTAATGGAGCGCACTTTGAGGAACCGACTCCAAACGAGCAGGCAATGCTCATGAAATTCGGCCAGTATGCAGGCGAGGCTCTTTATAAGCAATGGGGGACGGTTATTCAGCTGCTTGACATGGATTCACCGATCTTAACACCGAGAGAAAAAGAGGTGCTCAAGCTGATGGCACAGGGGGAAACCATTCAGCAGGCTGCATCTCTTCTTCATTTAAGCCACTACACCGTCAGGGACTATGTGGCCGGTATCATAAAAAAATTAAAAGTGAAAAATCGGACGGAGGCTGTGGTGAAAGCCATTCGGATGAATTTTATTGAATAAAAAAGTTCTTGAAAAAATTTAATAAGACCAGAGGCGTGATGAGCGATCATCAACGGACTCTGGTCTTATTTAGTGGGTTTAGTCTTTTTTCTCGAGGGCCGCTTTCAGGGCATCAGCCAGGCTGTTGCCCATTGGGGCTTCTTCTTTTTTCTTATATTTATTCATCAGCTGGCGTTCCTCGCGTTTGGTAACGGTTTTCTTACGGTCTTCTGCTTTTTCAACCACGTTGCATGGCCGGCATTGGAAATAGGTACCGGCTTTGCCGTTGTGAATCTCCATTTTTTTATGGCATTGCGGGCATCGGCGGTTGGACATCTTGGGATCCTTCCGTTTTCTGAAGCCGCATTCCCGGCTTGAGCACACGAGTATTTTTCCGTCGCGTCCTTTAACTTCTTTCATGAATTCTCCGCACTCGGGGCACTTCGAACCAGTAAGGTTATGTGCTTTATAGGTTTGTTCACTGCCTTTGATTTCGTTGACGAGCTGTTTGGTCTGCGTTCGGATATTCTCAAGAAAATCTTTTGGATTGCCTTTGCCACGGGCAATGTCCTCCAGTTGTTTTTCCCATTTTGCCGTCAATTCCGGCGACTTCAGCTCACTGTTGACCAAATCAATCAGCTGTTTTCCTTTTGGTGTAGGATGGAGGCGGTTATTCTGGCGGTCAATGGTTTCGGTGCTGAGCAGGCGCTCTATGATATCCGCGCGGGTTGCCGGAGTCCCGAGACCGTATTTCTCCATTCGCGCGAGCAAATCGGCTTCATTGAAGCGGGCGGGTGGCTCGGTGAGTTTTTTCTGCAGCCTCGACTCTTTTACACTGAATTCCTGTCCGGATTTCAGGTTGCCGAGCGGTTTGCTGCGGGAATCTTCCTCATCCTTCCCGGTGATTTTTTTAAACCCGGCATCCACAATCTTCGTTTCTCTCGCTGAAAAGGATTCCCCTTTCACATCAATCACCGCATGAATGGTTTCCGTTTGGTACGGACCGTAAAATAATGCAAGAAAACGGCGGACAATGATGTCATACAGCTTTCTTTCATCACTGGACAGATCGCCAAGGTGCGGGGGCTCATCTGTTGGGATGATCGCATGGTGATCGGACACTTTGTCGTTGTTAAAGACCTTATTGACAAGCACTGTTCCTTTGTTTTTCAGGGCGGGCTGGACTTCTTCACGATACGCGGACGAGAGGGCCTGCAGCCGGTCATTCATCGTATTTTTCATGTCCACGGTCAAATATTTGGAATCTGTCCGCGGGTACGTAACAAGTTTGTACCTTTCGTACAGATTTTGCAGGACACTGGAGGTTTTCTTGGCAGAGAACCCAAATCGCCGGTTGGCATCACGCTGCAGTTCCGTTAAATCGTACGGAAGAGGCTGCTGTTCGGTTTTTGGTTTCGTACTCAGGGAAGTGACCTTTCCTTTTTCGTTTTTCACAAGTTCTACGATCTTTTCGGCCTGATCACGGTTGAAAATCCGCTTCTCTCCATTCTTCTCCCATGCAGCCTCGAGAGGTCCGATTTTGGCATCGATTGTAAAATACTCTTTTGGCACAAACGCTTTAATGTCTGCTTCACGCTCCAGGATCATGGAAAGAGCCGGTGTCTGCACACGGCCTGCAGAAAGCTGTTCATTGTATTTCGTAGTCAGGGCGCGTGTCACATTCAAGCCGATCAGCCAGTCCGCTTCCGAACGGCATACGGCGGATTGATATAGAAAATCATATTCTCTGGCCGGCTTCAGGTTTTTGAATCCATCCTTGATGGCCCGGTCGGTCTGGGAAGAAATCCAGAGCCGTTTAACAGGTTTTTTCCAGCGAAGCTTCTCCAGAATCCAGCGGGCAACCAGTTCTCCTTCACGTCCGGCATCTGTTGCGATAATAAATTCACCGACGTCTTTTCTGCGGGAGAGCTGTTCAATACCCTTGTATTGGTGACTGACCTGGCGGATGAGCTTCAATCCCATTTCATTAGGGATAATCGGCAGGTCTTCCATCCTCCATTGTTTATACTCCTTGTTATAATCCTCGGGCATTTTCAGCTCGACCAAGTGGCCAAGCGCCCACGTCACAATGTATTTGGGTCCTTCTATATATTGTTTTGATTGCTGGCTGCAGCCAAGCACACGGGCCAGATCTCTGGCAACACTTGGTTTTTCAGCAAGTACAATGGATTTCATAAAATGTTTAAACTCCTTTCTCCATCAGCAGTCTTCTAAACTGCATCCCTTACCAGTATAGCCGATTAAAGGGTTCTTCGAAAATGATATGAAAAAAAGCTTAACCGCATAGAATGTAAAAAGTATGAAATAACGGGGGGAACAATGATGATGGGTCTGGAGGAAGGAACGGTGTTGTCAAATGGAGTTCATATCCCTTGGATCGGATTGGATTCCTGTAGTATAAATCACCCGAAAACTGTGGAAACAGGAGTGCTTGCTGCCATAGAAGCAGGCTATAGAGCGATTGATACCGCCGCATCCTATCAAAACGAACGCGGAATTGGAAACGCTCTATCCCAATCAGGCATTGATAGAAAGCATCTTTTTATTACAGCAAAGTTAAACAGTACTTCCCACGGCTACAATAACACCCTTGCTGCTTTTAATGAGAGCAGAAAGAAACTGGGAGTCGATTATATTGATCTCTACATGATTCAGTGGCCGGTAAGAGGAGAGCTTGAAGAAACATGGCGGGCGCTCGAAATTCTATATAACCGAGGTGAAGTCAGAGCCATCGGTGTTTGTAATTTCGAGGAAAGCGATCTGAAGCTGATCATGAGGCGAAGCCAGCTTAAACCGCATGTTAACCAAATGGAATATCATCCTTTAAAGCCGCAAAAACAGCTGATTCACTTCTGTCAGCAGAACCAGATTCAGGTGCAGGCCAGAAACCCGTATGCGAGGGGGGAGCTTTTCCAGAAAAAAGTGCTGCTGGACATTGCAGAAAAGCATGGGAAAACCCCGGCCCAGATTGCCATGAAGTGGGGTTTGCAGAATGGAATTCCGGTTGTTCCCGCATTTTCGTCCATTCATGAAATGCGGGAAAACATGGAGATGGTATCTTTTCTTCTTCCGATCGAGGACATGGTGAATCTTCACTTTTTGACCAACAGCCGGATGGCAGGACCGAATACAGGACATTACTTTTGCGAATAATGTTTAACCTAACCTTCCTATCATGGGAAGGTTTGTTTTTTTGCCACATTTTCCGTGTCTAAAAAATGAAAAGCAGGGTAATCAATTAACAGGTGATCAGCTCTTGTGAAAAATGGAGTTGAAAATAGATTAATTTTTGCTCCGCCGGGGTATTGTAGAGGGGAGAGGTGAATACAGCTATGGAATCAATTACAGATTGGCTAAAGGATATACTACTATTCGTGGGCGGCTTTTTAAATGTCAGCATATTATTGATTATCGTAATTGTCATATTGGTCGTTCGTTCCGTCCGGCGCAAAAAAAGAAACAGACAGCATGAAGATTATCTTGGAAAAGATGAAAAATAGTATGCAGAGTTAGGCGGGTTCATTTTTGAACCGGCCTTTTTTATGGATTTTCGTTCCCTTAATAGATATGATAAAAAGAATTCAACAAGACTAAGAGGGGGACTTGCTGTATGAAGGAAAATAGTAAACTTGAAAAAGCGACGTTTGCCGGAGGGTGCTTTTGGTGCATGGTCAAGCCATTTGATGAACTCCCGGGAATCCATGGCATTGTTTCCGGGTATACCGGTGGGAATGTGGACCATCCATCCTATGAACAAGTGAAAACAGGAACAACCGGACATTACGAAGCGGTGGAAATTACATTTGATCCGGAGGTATTTCCTTATCAACAGTTACTGGATCTGTATTGGCCGCAAATTGATCCAACAGATGAGGGTGGACAATTTTTTGACCGTGGCAGCCAGTACCGTACGGCCATTTTCTATCATACTGAAGGACAGAGGGAGCTTGCGCAGGCGTCCAAACAAAAGCTTGAAGACAGCCGCAAGTTCAGCAAACCGATTATAACCGAAATCTTGCCGGCACCTGTCTTTTATGCCGCTGAAGAGGATCATCAGGATTTTTATAAAAAGAATCCCGAAAAGTACAAACAGGAACGAATTGAATCTGGAAGAGATGAATTCATAAAAGAAAACTGGAGCAAACAAGGCAGCTGACGACAGCTGTCTTTTTTATTGCTGCTTTAAGAAAATTCTTTGGAAAGCGGTTGCAATTCAAAAAGTGCTGTGGTAGTTTCTAGGTGTCAAAAATCACATACAGAATATTTCATCACATATGTGATGTGAATGGAGGGTAAGATGTCAGTTAAATCAGCTCAGCGGGTGCTGCAGGTCTTTGAGTGCCTGACCATGCATACAGAGGGTCTCTCCATAAAGGAAATCAGCGAAACCCTCGACTTCCCGCAAAGCAGCACATCAAATTTAATTAAAACCTTAGCGGCAGAAGGCTATTTGAGACAGGATACGCACAAAAAGTACAAGCTTGGACCCAAACTCATTGGAATTGGAACTGCTGCCATGGAATCGCTGGATGTTTCAGCAGTAGGAAAGCCTTATCTGAAAACATTAATGGAAGAAGTGCAGGAAACGGTCTTTATGGCTCTGATGGCGGAAGAAGAGCTTGTGTATGTTGCCAAAATTGATAATAACCGCTCCATCCGGACCACGGCCCAGCCAGGAAACAAAAAGCCGATTTACTGCACGGGGCTTGGCAAGGCGTTTCTTTCCTTCGTGCCGGATGAAGCAAAAAACAAGCTGCTTGATTCAACAGAACTGCTTCCCATTACCGCTCACACCATTACAAGCAGGGAACAGTTGGAACAGGAAATTGAGGAGAGCAGGAAACGGGGCTATGCCATTGATAATGAAGAAAACGAGGAAGGGTTATTTTGTCTGGCAGCACCGGTATATGGAGGTGACAGGCTGATGCAGGCTGCAATCAGTGTAGCGGCGCCAAAAGAGAGAATGACAGCCCGTAAAGAACAGATTGCCAAAGTATTGCTGCTTACTTCAAAAAAGATATCAGCCAGTCTCGGCTATTTGGCCAGATAAAAAAGACAGGGAGGCAAACATAATGGATGTGATCAGCATTGGGGAAGCGATGGTGCTTTTTACCCCGGAAACAAGCGGGCCCATGAGGTATGCCAGGGATTATACCTCAAGAATTGCCGGAGCAGAAATCAATACCCTCATTGGGCTGTCTAAACTTGGGCATCAGACAGGATGGATTTCACGAGTAGGAAGTGATGAATTCGGTGCCATGCTCAAAAACGCCGTAAGAGGCGAAGGAGTGGATGTGAGCGAGGTTGCCGAGGACGATGAGGCACCTACAGGGATCTTTTTTAAAGAGAACGTTTATGGAGATCACGTTCGCGTCCATTATTACCGTAAACACTCCGCTGCCAGCTTTCTGAACCCGGAGAGCATTAACGAAGACTATCTGACTGAGGCTAAGGTGCTGTACATAACAGGGATTACTCCGGCACTCTCCGATTCATGTTCTAAGGCTGTTTTTCATGCGATTGAAAAAGCCAAACAGCACAAGATGACCATTGTATTGGATCCGAACATCAGGTATAAGCTCTGGACCGAGGAAAAGGCGAGAAGCACCATCATTGAAATTGCCGGCCATTCCGATATTGTCTTTCCGGGAACGAGTGAAGGGGAGTTTTTGTTCGGCACAAGCGATCCGGAGGGAATAGCAGAAGCGCTGCACGATCTTGGGCCGGATACCGTTGTTGTCAAAAAGGGAGAAGAAGGCGCCTATTATTCCTGCTTATCAAAAAAGGAACAGGGACATGCGGAGGGTTTTCGTGTGAAACAGGTAATCGATCCTGTCGGCGCAGGTGACGGATTTGCGGCAGGAGTGGTATCAGGGCTGCTGGACGGTCTTCCCCTCAAAGAATCTGTTACCAGGGGCTGTGCCATCGGCGCCTTGGTCACCATGGTCAATGGTGATATTGAAGGCCTGCCTGACCGAAAAACGCTGGAGCTTTATCTGTCCACCAAAAGTGATGTAAGCCGTTAAGAAAAGAGGAGGAGTCATTTTGTCTTATGTACTTTCATCCATAAAAGAAAACAAGCTGGTTGCGATTATCCGTGGAGCAGAACCGAAGAGTGTAATGAAGATTGCGCGAGCGCTTCATTCCGGGGGAATAAGAACGCTTGAGATCACCATGAACTCACCGGGGGCGCTTAAAGTCATTGAAGAAGTGTCAACGGAAATGGGAGACGAGGTTCTGGTCGGGGCAGGTACGGTTCTCGATCCGGAGAGCGCGCGAATGGCGATCCTTGCCGGGGCGCAATTTATCCTGGCTCCGACGGTAAATTTGAAAACGATAGAAATGACCAAAAGGTATGGAGCGGTAAGTATTCCGGGCGCGTTCACACCGACCGAAATCTTAACCGCCTATGAGCATGGCGCCGATATTGTCAAAGTGTTCCCGGCTTCCATCGGAACATCCTATATCAAAGATCTGCGGGGTCCGCTTCCCCATATTCCACTGCTTCCGACAGGCGGTGTGACACTTGAAAATGTTTCGGATTTCATGAAAGCGGGTGCTGTCGGATGCGGCATCGGCAGTGCA
The DNA here is from genome assembly GCF_030418125.1 of Fictibacillus fluitans. GTDB lineage: Bacteria > Bacillota > Bacilli > Bacillales > Fictibacillaceae > Fictibacillus_C > Fictibacillus_C fluitans. Next base: position 189,995 of record NZ_JAUHTR010000003.1, read on the forward strand.
CTTGTGAATACAAAAGAAGAAGTTACAGAGGCGTATTTATCAAAACTTACGGAAAAAGCACGTGATTTTGTAAGAGCTGTATCACTAGATTAATAGGGAGATGAGACCATGAAAATTACAGGATATGAATTGTTTCAGGTGCCGCCGCGCTGGCTGTTTTTAAAGATTACAACTGATGAAGGAATTGTCGGATGGGGAGAGCCGGTTATTGAAGGACGTGCAGCCACGGTTAAGACAGCGGTTGAAGAATTGATGGAATACTTGATGGACAAAGACCCGATGCAAATTGAGGATCATTGGAACCTGATGTACCGTGGAGGCTTCTACCGGGGAGGTCCGATTATGATGAGTGCCATTGCGGGAATTGATCAGGCGCTCTGGGACATTAAAGGGAAGTATTATAATGCTCCTGTTCACCAGCTGCTAGGCGGCAAATGCCGCGATTCCATCAAGGTGTATTCATGGATTGGCGGAGACAGGCCCGCAGAGGTAGGACTCGCTGCCAAAAAGGCACAGGCGGCCGGTTTCAGAGCGGTTAAGATGAACGGTGCTGAAGAGCTTCAGTACATTGATTCCTATGACAAGGTAGATAAAATCCTGGAAACCGTAGCCACGGTGAGGGAGGCGGTTGGACCGCAGTTTGGAATCGGTCTGGATTTCCACGGACGTGTACATAAACCAATGGCCAAGCTGCTGGCAAAAGAGCTTGAAGTCTATAAGCCTATGTTTATTGAAGAGCCGGTCCTGCCTGAAAACAACGAGGCGCTGCGCGAGATTGCGAGGGCCACATCGATTCCGATCGCCACTGGGGAAAGAATGTTTTCCAAATGGGACTTCAAACCACTGCTGATTGATGGATATGTTGATATTATTCAGCCGGATCTTTCCCACGCCGGAGGAATTACGGAGTGCAAGAAGATCATGTCGATGGCCGAAGCCTTTGATGTGGCAGCCGCTCCGCATTGCCCGCTCGGACCGATTGCACTGGCCTCCTGCCTGCAGGTGGATGCGACTTGCCATAACGCGTTTATCCAGGAACAGAGCCTTGGTATTCATTATAACGAAGGCAGTGACATTCTTGATTATATCGTGGACCGTACCGTCTTTCATTATGAAGAAGGCTATGTCAAGATCCCTGATGGCCCCGGACTTGGTATTGAAATTAATGAAAATCATGTAAGAAAGATGGCGGAGGAAGGACACAGCTGGAGAAATCCGGTTTGGCGCCATAAGGACGGCAGTATTGCAGAATGGTGAGAATTTCACCATTCATGCCTGATCGTTCAAAACTGTCCCATCATACATAGAAAAAGGCAGCGGTCACCGCTGCCTTTTTCTATGAATCTACTCTTTTGAACAATCATAAACAATCGTACCGTTAATAATGGTCTTTTCTACCGTGCTGCGGGCATCAAACGGATCGCCATCCCAAATGACCACATCGGCATCTTTTCCTTTTTCAAGGGAACCCACCCGGTCTTGCACCCCGAGATGTCTGGCCGCATTCAGCGTAATGGCCTGCCAGGCGGTTTCTTGATCCAGACCGTGTTTAACAGCACTGATCGCGCTCAAAATCAGGCTGTCGATACCCACTACAGGATGATCGGTGGTGATGGAAACCGGCACTCCGGCATCACTGAGCTCCTTAAGTGTATGCCATCCTTTATCAGCCAGTTCAATCTTGCTGCGTGTGGAAAGAGTAGGGCCGACAGAAACCCGCACATTATGTTCTGCGATAAAGGAAGCAATCTGATGGCCTTCGGTACAATGCTCAATCGTCAGATCAAATCCAAATTCCCTGGACAGGCGGAGTATAGTGGCAATGTCGTCCGCACGGTGAGCGTGTGCCCGAATCGGTATTTCCTTTTTCAGGACTTTGATGAGCTGTTCGGTTCCTAAATCCGGAGTCAGTTCCTCTCCCTGCTCAAGCTTTTTTAAATCATGCTGCGCCGCTTTCATTGCCTTGCGGAACAGAGCGGCAATTCCCATCCGGGTAACCGGCTCCTTTCCTTTTCCTCCGTAAAAGCGCTTCGGGTTTTCTCCGAAGGCTGCCTTCATTCCGGAAGGATTGCGGATCACCATTTGATCGATGACCGTACCGGCCGTTTTCAGGACCACCATTTCTCCTCCGATGACGTTGGCACTGCCGGGCATCACCTGAACGGTAGTCACACCGGACTTCCGGGCGTCTTCAAATCCCTGCTCGTTCGGGTTAATGCCATCGATCGCCCGTACATAGGGAGTAACCGGATCGCTTGTTTCATTGTAATCATGTCCGGCTGGCCCAATTCCCTCCTCATGAATACCTAAATGCGTATGTACATCGATCAAACCAGGCGTTACAAATTTTCCTTCCACATCAAGAACTGACACGTTTTGATGAAGGTCGCTAATGCTGCCAATGTCGGCAATTTTCCCTTGATCCAGCAGAACATCACCTTTACTGAAGGTGCCGGTTCCGGTCACGAGCGTTCCATTTTTAATAAGAAGCATGACAAAATCCCCCTCTTTTTTTCAATTTTTTTCAAAAAACACTTGAATAAATATTCTGAAAAAATTATACTATTTAAAAATTACTTATTTCAATACCATTCTATAAAAAAAGTATAGTTTTTAGGTAATATATACTAATAATAGTACTATATTAGAGATTTGAATAAGCTCTTTAATACTGAAAGGTGGAAGTATGGTGTCGGTAGAAATTATTGATCATCTGGATAAGGGAATTATAAAACTTTTATCCAAGGACGGAAGAATGTCATTTACAGAAATTGCGAATCGTTTGAATGTAACCGAGAAGACGGTCCGTTCCCGTTACAACAACCTTGTTGAAAATAACATTCTCGAGGTCGTTGGGGTAATTAACCCGATTTCTCTCGGTGTCAAGGTGGGAGCAATCATTCAAATAAGTGTGGTACCGCCGAATATGGACCATGCCATTCAGCAATTGAGAGACATCACCGGCATCCGTTTTATTACATTAACATCAGGCGAATATCAGCTGCTTGTTCAGGCAAACGTTAAGGATTACGAGGAAATTACCGAGATTGTGAAAAGCATTCATCAGTTGCAGGGAATCAACAAAACCAATGTGATCCTGCAGATGGACGTGTATAAAAACTCATTTGAATATATTTAAGGCCTCCGGGTCTTTTTTATATCACTATCAGATTCAGAAAATTCCATTTCCTTTTAAGGAGGATTGCGACATTGTATCAGTTGATTAAAGCGTTAACCGCGCTTCATGGACCATGCGGGTATGAACAACAGGTCGCGCGCTATATTCGTGAACAAACATCAGATATCACAGATTCGGTGGAAGTAGATGCAGTGGGTAATGTCATATGCAGGATGAAGGGGAGCCAGCCGGGACCAAGGATCGTTGTAACGGCCCATATGGATGAAGTAGGATTTGTAATCAAGAAAATTGAAGAGAATGGCCTTTTGCGTTTTGAAAAATTGGGCGGGCATGATGACCGCATCCTGCTTGCCCAAAAAGTGGAAGTAACGACAGAAAAGGGGCATTTAAGGGGGATTATCGGCACCATTTCCGCTCATTACATGAAATTTGATAATCCGGACGCCGTGCGCAGGCATAAGGAACTGTATATCGATATTGGAGCTTCATCAAAAAGCGAAGCTGAGTCGCTCGGTGTACAGGTGGGAGATATTGCGACCTGGTACAGCGAAACGGAATATCTCGGCAATGAAAAAACCGGGCGGATTGTCGGAAAGGGCTTTGATGACAGAGCTGGCTGTGCTGTTCTCATCGAGGCGCTGAAGGAGCTGAAAAGCAGAGACTTTGCAGGTGAGGTTATTGCCCTGTTTTCGGTTCAGGAAGAAGTCGGGCTGAGAGGAGCATCCGTTGCTGCCAACCATATCGAGGCGGATGCCGCTATTGCCATCGACACCACGGCAGTGAGTGATACCCCCGAAAGCACAATGGATAATAGCTTGAAGCTTGGAGACGGGACAGGCATTAAAATCATGGACTTTAGCCTGATTGCCCATCCGGCCATCAAGAGATCACTGGTGAAACTGGCGGGGGAGCATGACATTCCTTTTCAACGAGAGGTATTTCCTGGAATTGGGACAGACGGCGGGGCCCTGAGCCTTGGCGGCCGGGGCATTCCAACAGGTGTCCTTTCTATCCCGTCAAGGTATGCCCATTCACCGGTGGAAGTGATAGATATGAAAGATCTGCAGGCTACTGTGGATTTATTGCTCTCGTTTATCGAATCATTATCAGAACGTTCAACATTTACATTTATTTAGGAGGAATACCCATGAAAATGTTTATTTCTGCAGATATGGAAGGCATATCAGGAGTAGCGACGAACATGCAGCTGAAAAAAAACGATGAGTATCAGCGCTTTAGAAAATTGATGACACAGGATGTCAATGCGGCCATTGCGGGAGCGTTTGATGGAGGAGCAACCGAAGTAACGGTTGCCGACGGACATGGCAATATGTCCAACATCCTTATTGAGGAGCTTGATGAAAGAGCACGACTGGTGTCAGGAAACAACCGGGTGCTTTGCCAGCTGACAGGCCTGGATGACAGCTTCGACGGGATTATGTTTGTCGGCCATCATGGTCGTGAAGCCGGTTCAGAACGGGCAGTGATCAGCCATACGCTCGCCGGTGTTGCGGTTGCTGAGATGAAAATCAACGGAAAGGTGGTCGGGGAAACAGAAATGAATGCAGGAGCTGCAGGCTATTTCGGCGTACCTGCCATTCTTGCTACCGGGGATGATGCATACGTGGAGGAAGTAATGGAAACCTTGCCGGAAATCGAAGGCGCCGTAGTGAAACTTGCGGTCGACCGGTTTGCGGCAGAACTCCTGCATCCTTCAAAGGCAAGACAGATTATCCGCGAAAAGGCAAAGCGCGGAGCAGAGAGGGCAAAAGAGATTCCGCCATATGTTGTGGAAGGCCCTGTAACATTTGAAATTGAGTTTAAAGGAACTAACCAGGCGATGATGACAACCACTTTGCCGACAGTTGAGCTCATCGGTCCGAAGACGATCCGGTTTACGTGTGAGGATTATATCACCGCCTACAAGCATATGTGGGGAGCAGTCATTATCGGAATGGCGGCGACCAATGGCGTGCTGGGACATGCCAATGCATAAAAGCTGAATAGAAAGGAGCGTGGAGAAATGAAGTTCATCCTGAAGCGGCTGCTGACCATGCTTTTGACAATCTGGGTGATTACAACACTCACTTTTGTGATTATGCATACCATCCCGGGAGATCCATTTTCGTCGGATTCCGATGTGCTGCCTGAAGAAGTACTGAACAACATGCGTGCAAAGTTTAATCTCGATAAGCCGCTGCCTGTTCAATACGTGCTGTATTTGAAAAACCTCGCGTCATTTGACCTGGGCCCTTCCATTGAATCGGAAACACGCAGCGTGAACACACTCATTGCTGAAGGTCTTCCGGTTTCTGCACTTCTTGGATTCCAGGCATTGGTTATTGCAATTGTCTCTGGACTCCTCCTTGGAATCATTGCTTCTTTGTTCCATAACCGGACCATCGATTATGCGGCCATGACGATCGCCATACTCGGTATATCTGTTCCAAGCTTCATCCTCGCACCACTGTTGATTAAATTCTTTGCGGTTCAATGGGGAATGCTGCCGGTCGCTTCATGGGGCACGTGGAAACATACCATATTGCCGTCAGTTGCACTTGCTGCCGGACCGCTTGCCATCATTGCCCGTTTTACAAGATCCAGCATGCTGGAGGTGCTTAAACAGAATTACATGAAAACGGCAGATGCCAAGGGGCTTGGTGCCGCAGGGATTGTCATCAAGCACGGCATCCGCAACGCGATTATACCGGTCGTTTCCTTTATGGGACCTCTTGTTGCCCATCTTCTGACCGGAACCTTTGTTATTGAAAAGATTTTCGCCATTCCGGGATTGGGCAAATACTTTGTGGACAGTATCTTTAACCGGGATTATCCCGTTATTCTTGGAACGACCATTTTTTTCAGTGTCATTCTGATTGTAACGCTCTTTCTTATCGATCTATCGTACAGGCTCATTGATCCGCGCATTAAATTAAGCAGCAGGGGGGACTGACATGCTGGAGAAAGCTTCACACGATTCACTTTTCAGGCCGCTGGAAAAGGGCCGTCTGAAAAAAGAAGAGATACGGCGGCCAAGTGTCAGCCAGGCAAAAGAAAGCTTTCGGAGGGTTCTGAAAAACAAGCTTGCCGTCACCGGCGCTGTCATTTTGCTGTTCATTCTGTTTTTTGCCATCTTTGGTCCGAAAATGGTTCCATACAGTTATTCCGACCAAAGCCTTGCGAGCGGAAACCTGGCGCCTGACGGAAAGCACTGGTTTGGAACCGATGATCTGGGCCGCGATATGTGGGCAAGAACATGGTATGGCGCCAGGATTTCCTTAACCATCGGGGTGGCTGCTGCACTGATCGATCTTGTCATCGGTCTCTTGGTTGGTGGCATTTCAGGCTACATGGCCGGCAGGGGCAAACTCGGTGACCGGATCGACAACGGTTTGATGCGTATAGTAGAGATTCTTTACAGCATTCCTTATCTGCTTGTTGTCATCCTGCTTTTGGTGGTGATGAAGCCGGGATTATGGACCATCGTTATCGCGCTTTCCATTACAGGTTGGGTCTCGATGGCCCGGGTTGTGCGGGGGCAGATTTTGCAGATCAAGCAGCAGGAGTTCGTGGCCGCTGCCCAAAAGCTCGGAACACCGCACGGCACCATTATTCTTAAGCATTTGTTTCCCAACATGCTGGGAATTATCATTGTCAATCTGACATTTACCATTCCGAATGCCATCTTTGCTGAAGCCTTCCTGAGCTTTATCGGCCTTGGGGTCCAGGCACCCATCGCAAGCTGGGGGACGATGGCCAATGATGCGCTCGGTGTTATCTTAAGCGGCCAGTGGTGGAGATTGTTCTTTCCGGGATTCTTGATATCACTGACGATGTTTGCGTTTAACGTGTTCGGAGACGGATTGCAGGATGCACTGGATCCGCACCAGGTAAAAGATTAGGGGGGAAACGATGGCACAGCTTTTGGAAGTGGAACAGTTAAAAGTGTCGTTTCGCTCCCATGGGGGCGAAGTTCAGGCGGTCAGGGGAGTAAGCTTTGATATCGGCCATGGTGAGGTGCTTGCTGTGGTAGGAGAGAGCGGCTGCGGCAAGTCCGTCACCGCTCAGGCGATCATGAAGCTTCTTCCCAAACGAGGCTGCAACATTAAAGAAGGCTCTATTCATTTTGAAGGAAAAGATTTGCTGAAAATGTCAGGAAAAGAAATGAAGCAGCTGAAAGGCTCGCAAATTAGCATGGTGTTCCAGGATCCGATGACTTCACTCAATCCGACGATGAAAATTGGAACACAAATCTCAGAAGGGATCATCAAGCATAAGGGGCTGGATAAAACACAGGCAAAGGCAAAAGCGCTGGAATTGCTGAAGCTCGCCGGGATACCTAATCCTGAATCCCGATACAATCAGTATCCGCATGAACTGAGCGGCGGAATGCGTCAGCGTGTACTCATCGCTATTGCACTGGCGTGTGATCCGAAGCTCTTAATTGCCGATGAACCGACAACCGCTCTTGATGTGACCATTCAGGCCCAGATTCTGGATTTGATGAAGGACTTGCAGCACAAGTTTGGCACCTCCATTATGCTGATTACCCACGATTTGGGTGTGGTCGCTGAAATGGCTCAAAAAGTTATCGTAATGTACGCGGGAATCGTCGTGGAGAGCGGCACGGTGGCCGATATTCTGGAACGGCCAAAGCACCCGTATACCATAGGGCTGCTGAATTCCCTTCCTAATTATGAGGATGGCGAAAAGGAACGGCTCATACCGATTGAAGGTACACCGCCCGATTTATACGACCCGCCCACAGGCTGCCCGTTTGCTGCCAGATGCGAATATGCCATGGAAATTTGTGTTGAGGAACTGCCAAAGGCGTTCACCGTGAACGATGGCCATTATTCCCGGTGCTGGCTGAACGATCCAAGAGCGCCTCAGGTCGCTGAATTTGCGGCAGCGGGGAGGGATGAATCATGACAGAGGTGCTGCTTGAAGTAGAAAATCTGAAAAAGTATTTTAATGTAGGAAAACAATCCTTAAAAGCTGTGGATAATGTTTCATTTTCCGTTCGAAAGGGGGAAACCCTGGGACTGGTTGGAGAAAGCGGAAGCGGAAAGTCCACACTCGGCCGTACCATTGTCGGCTTGAATGAGGCAACAGACGGAAAAATGGTTTTTGAGGGTAAGGATGTCAGGACATTCAGCAATAAGGAGAAAAGAAAGTACAACAGAATCGTTCAAATGATTTTTCAGGACCCGCATGCTTCTCTTAATCCGAGAATGAAAGTGGGCGATATTATTGCCGAAGGAATGGATGCCCATAAACTTGCTTCCGGTAAAGAAAGAATGGACCGCATCTACAGCCTGCTGGAAAGGGTGGGCTTGCAGGGAGAGCATGCCAAACGTTATCCGCATGAGTTCAGCGGCGGACAGCGGCAGCGGATCGGCATCGCCCGGGCTCTTGCGGTTGAACCAAAGTTTATCGTGGCCGATGAACCGATCTCGGCACTTGATGTTTCCATTCAGGCGCAAGTGATTAACCTTATGGAAGATTTGCAGCGGGATATGGGGCTCACCTTTTTGTTTATTGCTCATGACCTGGGGATGGTCAAGCATATCAGCGACCGGATCGGTGTAATGTATCTGGGAAGCTTCATGGAGCTCGCGGACAGTGATGATCTTTTCAGTGAACCGCTCCATCCCTATACCCAGGCCCTTTTGTCAGCCATACCGGCTCCAACGGTATCGAGAGAAAAGCGGGAGCGGATTATTTTAAAGGGAGATCCGCCAAGCCCGATTTCACCGCCGTCAGGCTGCCGGTTCAGAACGCGCTGCCCTCATGCCATGGATGTGTGTGCTGCAAAGGTACCAGAGTGGAAAGAAATACGTCCAAAGCATTGGGCGGCTTGTCATTTATATTAAACGGATGGGGGAATAGGAATATGATAAAAGCGATAAAAAAACCGTTTGCCGGATTGCTTGTTTTAATCATGGTTATGTCTGTACTGTCTGCTTGCTCGGGCAACAGCAAAACGTCTTCAACAGAAGGTGTTAAACAAGAAATGACGATGAACGCAGCGAGTGGTGAGCCGCCTTCTTTGGATCCGGCCCTCGCAACGGACACAACTTCAGGATGGATTTTGGACCATTTGTATGAAGGATTGTACATGAAAAACAAGAGCGGCGATTCTGTAAAAGGCCTCGCGAAAGATGTGAAAGTGTCAAAGGATAAGAAGGTATATACGTTCAAACTCAGGGATGATGCAAAATGGTCGGATGGCGACCCGGTAAAAGCACAGGATTTTGAATATGCATGGAAGCACGTGCTTGATCCGAAAACAGGAAGCTCCTTCGCATTTTATATGTATTACATTAAAGGCGCAGAAGCTTATAACAAAGGCAAGGGCTCTGTCGAAGATGTAGGGGTGAAGGCACTTGATGACAAGACCCTTCAGGTTGATCTTGCTGCACCTATCGGTTTTATTGAAAAACTCCTATCGTTCTGGGTCTATTACCCTGTAAAGAAAGAAACAGCCGAAGGAAGCAAAAACTGGGCAGCGGAAGCAAAGGACTATGTTTCCAACGGTCCTTATAAATTAACAGAATGGAAGCATAACCGTTCCGTTGTGATCGAAAAGAACAAGAATTACTACGGTAAAGACGATGTGAAAATGGAAAAGGTTACATGGAAAATGGTGAATGACGCCACAACATATTACCAGATGTACAAATCTGGAGAGCTGGATTTGATCCAAACCCTGCCGTCTGATGTCATCAGCCAGGAAAAGGATAATAAAGAATACAAGGTAACACCGTATTTCGGTACCTACATGTACATGTTTAACGTGGATAAGGAGCCGTTCAACAACCAAAAGGTGCGTGAAGCCTTTAACCTTGCGATTAACCGCAAGATGATTACGGACAAGATTACACAAGCCGGTGAAAAGCCTGCACAGGGATTTGTGCCATACGGAGCTGAAGTCGGCGGCAAGGATTTCAGAAAAGAGAAAGAACAGTATTTCCAGGAAGATGTGAAAAAAGCGAAGCAGCTGATTAAGGAAGCCATGAAAGAAGAAGGCTGGAGCAAGTTCCCTGACACAGAACTGAAGTACAATACTTTGGACAGCAACAAAAAGATTGCTGAGGCTGTTCAGGAAATGCTGAAGAAAAACCTTGGAGTCGATGTAAAGCTGACGAACCAGGAGTGGAAAACCTACCTGGATACAACCAAGCAAAAGAACTTCCAGATGGCGCGCATGGGCTGGATCGGCATCTATGTGGATCCAACACCAATTCTTGATTACTATCTTGGAGACAGCCCGAACAACCGGACAAACTGGGTGAATCCAAAATATGACAAGCTGCTTGCACAGTCCAAAACCGAACAGAACGAACAAAAACGCATGGAGCTGCTTCACCAGGCGGAGGATGTGCTGATGAAGGATCTTCCTTTCATGCCGGTATACTACTACTCTAACAACTACTTAACTTCCAGCAAGTTCAAAGGTGTAGTTTATCCGGTTAACCGCTATCCGTATGTCCGTTGGGCAGAAAAAACAGAATAAATAAAATGGAGGGCCGCCTGCCACTTGGCAGGTTCCTCCTATTTTGTTTCAATGGAGTGATAGGTTATGAAATTTCTGACAGCTGTCCTTTTATCGGCAGGTGCATGGCTCATATATATGAACGCGTGGAAGCTGCATGCGCTGGATGCGGTCAACCAATCTTTTATTCTCGGACTGTGCTTTCTTGCTGCAGGAGCTTCTGCAATTGTTCTCGCCAGCGGTTTTCTTTCACCGCTTAAGCGGACACTGGAGTTTATCCGTATTCGAAAGCAACAAGCCCACTCAGCTGTCGGAGCGGCACAAATGGAGATGGAAGCTTCGCTGGCGGAAAGAAAACCATTCTTTGCCTCGATATTGCTTGGAATAGGAACAGGATTCAGTACGGTATCCATATTCTTGCTTATAATTCAACACTAGAATGATACAGAGAGAAGGAGTAAAACATGAAACAAGGAATAAAGGCAGAAGATTTATACCGATTGCGTTTTGTAAGCGATCCTCAAATTTCCCCGGATGGGGAGAAGGTTGCTTATGTTGTAAAAGTGATCAACCAGGACAAAAACTATGAATCTCATCTCTATATTTGCGGATTAAATTCCGGTGCATCAGTTCGGTGGACGAACGGCCGACATAAAGATTCCAATCCGCGCTGGTCCCCTGACGGTAAGACACTCGCTTTTGTGTCAGACAGGAGCGGAATAAATCAGGTCTGGCTTATCCCATCAGAAGGCGGGGAGGCGGTTCAGCTGACCAGCAGCGTAAAAGGCGCAGGAAGCCCGGTCTGGTCGCCGGATGGAAAGTCTCTCCTGGTGAGCGTGACAGTGGAAGAAGAGAAAGAAGAAGAAAACGCGCTAAAGCCGCTGGAAGTGACACACCTGAAATATAAAGCGGATGGAAAAGGCTTGCTCAACGATGCATACAGCCAGCTTGTGCACATTGATGTGGAAACAAGGGAAGAGACACAGCTGACTTCCGGGGCTTATCAGCATTTTGACGCTGCCTGGTCGCCGGATGGACAAAAGATCGCATACTGCAAGAGCAGGGGCCAGGGAGATGCCATTTCGTATGCATCTGATCTCATTGTTCGTACACTGAATGGAACGGAAACAAAAATTAATCAAGAAACAGGCTCCTTTTCTGATCCAGTCTGGTCAGCAGACGGAGAACACCTGGCGTTTTTGGGGCAAACCTTTGAATATGGCAGCGCAACACTGGGAAATGTTTATAACGCACTGGTGGGGAGCGGGAAGGTTGTTTGCCTGACCAGAGACTTCGATGACCATGCCGGTGATGCGATGGTTGGAGATATTCACTATGGTCATCCTTCGCCAAAGCCAGTCTGGTCAAAAGACGGAAAAGGACTTTATTTTATTGCAAGCTGTGAAGGCAATGCTTCTCTCCATTATGTCACGATGGAAGGAGATGTTTCACAAATTACCCGGCAAAAATGCCATGTGTATGGGTACACCATGGCTGTGGAAAATGATTATGCTGTTTTTGCGGCAAGCTCTCCGACGGTGCCGGGAGATCTGTTTTATGCTTCCCTGTCCAACCTGAGCGAGGAAGTCAGGCTGACGGATGTGAATGAGGAGCTGCTTTCAACTATTTCCCTGTCACAGCCAGAGGAATTTACATTTATTAATGATGAGGGATTTACGGTACAAAGCTGGCTTTTGAAGCCGCCGCACTACACAGAGGGAAACAAGTATCCGATGGTGCTCGAAATTCATGGCGGACCTCACGCCATGTACGGCAATACCTTTTTTCATGAACTGCAGCTCCTGGCTGCTTCGGGCTATGTGGTGCTGTACAGCAATCCGAGAGGGAGCTATGGCTACGGGCAGCAATTTGTGAAAGCGTGTATGGAGGATTACGGAGGCGGTGATTACCGCGATTTAATGGCGGCGGTTAATCATGTGACAGCGCACTGTGATTTTGTGGACCCTGAGCAGCTTGTGGTTACCGGCGGCAGCTACGGAGGGTTTATGACGAACTGGATCGTGGGACAAACATCCCGGTTTAAGGCCGCTGTCACTCAACGGTCCATCTCCAACTGGCTGAGTTTTTACGGCGTCAGCGATATTGGCTATTATTTTACAAAATGGGAGATTGGAAACCATGTATGGGAAGATCCAGACAAGCTGTGGCACCATTCTCCTTTGCGCCTGAGCAGCAAGGTGGAAACTCCGCTTCTCATTTTACACGGGGAAGAAGATTTCCGCTGTCCGATCGAACAGGGTGAGCAGTTGTTTATTGCCTTAAAACAGCAGGGCAAACGCGTTAAATTCGTCAGGTTTCCAAAGTCTGACCATAATCTTTCGAGAAACGGAGACCCGGGCTTGAGGGTGAACCGGCTGCAATATATTGTGAACTGGTTTGATGATCATCTAAAGCCGGACGGACAAGGGGGACGAGCGCATGAAAACATTGCTGCTGACAGGGTTTGAACCTTTTCTGGAGCATCCGTTCAACCCCGCGGAATATATTGTCCGCCAGCTGGACGGAAAACAAATCGGCTCCTATCACATTGCGGGAAAAGTGCTGCCTGTCGACTACAGAAGGTCGGCACATGAACTGATCGGCCACTATGAAGAGCTGCGGCCTGATGCGGTGGTGATGCTTGGTCTTGCGGCAGGGCGAAACCGGATAACGCCAGAGCGGATTGCGATCAATCTTAATGACGGGCCAAACGACAATTTGGGCGAAGAGATGACGGATGTGCCGATTGCGGGCGATGGTCCAGCTGCTTATTTTTCAGCCCTTCCTGTCAGGAAATTTGTAAACGTGTTAAATGAAAGAGGATTTCCTGCTGAATTATCGAATACAGCAGGTGCCTACCTTTGTAATAATGTCATGTACAGTATGCTTCACCATCTGGATAAGGCGGAGCACAGCATTCCTGCAGGTTTTATACATGTTCCTCCGTCAAACGAGCTGGCGGTGGAAGATCGGCGGCTGTCAGGCTGGCCGAAGGAAACCCTGCAAAAGGGCATTGAAATTCTTATTGAAGCCTTGGATCAAAAAATAGCGGGAGATGAACGCACATGGAAAAGCTATACGACAGACTGAAGGAACGATATCCGGAAATGGTGGAAATTCGAAGACATCTTCATGAGCACCCGGAACTTTCGTTTGAGGAAGTGGAAACACCGAAATACATTGCCGCTTATCATGAAAATCTCGGCCACGAAGTTCGCACCGAGGTGGGCGGAAGAGGAGTGGTGGCAGTCCTGCGGGGCGGAAAGCCTGGCAAAACTGTTGCACTCCGGGCAGACTTCGATGCACTTCCGATTCAGGAAGAGAATGATGTAGCGTATAAATCCAAAGTGGACGGTGTCATGCACGCCTGCGGCCATGACGGGCATACGGCTACACTTTTGGTTCTGGCCAAGGTGCTTAATGGTATGAGAGAAGAGCTTGAAGGCAACATTGTGTTTATTCATCAGCATGCCGAGGAGCTTGCTCCCGGAGGGGCGATTGCCATGATTGAAGATGGCTGCCTTGATGGTGTGGATGTCATTTTTGGCACCCATCTTTGGGCGGTTACGCCATATGGCCATGTTCAACACCGCTCAGGTCCTTTTATGGCCGCAGCCGATAAGTTTGATGTGGTGATCCAGGGCAAGGGTGGACATGGAGCCCAGCCTCACCTTACAAAGGATGCGGTTGTAATCGGTTCTCAGCTCGTAATGAATCTGCAGCAGCTGGTTAGCCGGCGGGTAAATCCGCTTGACTCCGCTGTATTGTCCATCGGCCGGTTTGAAGCGGTGAACGCCTTTAACGTGATTGCGGACACAGCCAAAATTACCGGAACTGTACGGACCTTTAAAGAGGATGTGCGGGATTTAATGGAACGGGAAATTGAGAGGGTGGTAAAAGGAACCTGCCTCACAGCTGATGCAGAATATACGCTATCCTATCAGCGGGGCTATCCGCCGGTGGTGAACCATAAGGATGAGACCGATTTTGTTGCGAGGGTGGCCGGTGATGTACCGGGAGTGACCGCCGTAGTAGAATGCGAGCCTGATATGGGCGGAGAGGATTTTGCCTACTACCTTCAGCATGTGAAGGGAACCTTCTTTTACACTGGTGCACAGGACGCAAGCCGTAATGAAATGTATCCTCACCATCATCCAAAGTTCAATATTGATGAGCGTGCCATGCTTGTGGCAGCCAACACCCTTGGAGCAGCTGCGGTAACATTTTTGAAAGAAGCCGTGGCGAAGGAAGAATCAACGGTTCGATAAAAAGTAAAGGCAACAGGAAGCTGGATTGCATCAAGGAGTTTATGATGCATCCAGCTTTTTCATGCTTGCTTTGTAAGCAATCATCGTCTTTAATGAAATTATAGGAATGCTTTTGGGACAAAAGGAATTAGTGACGACTTGTAAAATACAAAGTAAGGAGCATATCCCATGAAAAAGGTATATAAAGATGAAATTACTTCATATATTGTCGGAAACAGAGAAGATTTTCACAGCAAGCTGTTAAGTGAGGCAGACGGAGTGGCTTCCAAAATTAATGAAATTTTGCAGAAGGGCAATATTGATTTGCTCAAGAATGCAGAGAAGCTCGTTCAGTTTGTCGTGGAAAACCGGGAAGAAGAGCTGACTGCTTTTGCCCGTCAGGAAGGCATTGCCTGGGCGGAGCATTCGCTGACACTTCAATTTAAACTAGAATGGGTCCATGCGATTCGCAGAACCGTCTGGCACTATATAAAGGACTACGATGACGAAGTAAATTCCGAGCTTTCCCTTTCGGAATTCAGAAAAATGATTTACCAGATGGAAAAGCAAATCAACGATGGTCTCGACCAATTTATCAATAGTTTTTTTATCAGCTATTCCGAATATAAAGATGAATTGATCAGCTCCCAGCGCAAAACGGTGGAGCATTTATCAGTCCCCATTATTCCGCTCAGCGTTCATGTCGCGGTTCTTCCGCTTATCGGTATTATTGACGTATACCGTATGTATACTATTGAAGAAAAAGTATTAACGGATATCTCCAGGCTGAAGATCAGGACACTCATCCTTGACCTGTCGGGGATTACCGATATGGATATGGAAGTGATCCATCATTTTCAAAAGGTGCTTGATGGCATTTCACTTATGGGATGTAAAGCAGTGATAACCGGTTTGCGCGCTGAACTTGTGAGAAAAATGATCCAGCTTGGTGTGACGTTTGATGATAAAGCAGAAACGAAGGGTACACTGCAGCAAACACTCCCTGAATATTACAAACCCGAACTTTATTAAAATAGGCGTGCATATAAAAACGGCAGGAAGGCTCCTGCTGTTTTTTTTGTTATCTGTAACAAAAATAAGAGAAATACATAAACTGTCTTTACAAACGTAACAGTGTTATGTTACATTAGCATCATAAAAGAAAGGAGCATTTACCTTGAGCAATGAACTGATATCGAAAAAAGACCTGCTGGACCTGACTGGAATCTCTTATGGACAGCTGTACCGCTGGAAAAGGAAAGACCTTATTCCGGAAGAGTGGTTTATCCGAAAATCCACGTTTACAGGTCAGGAAACGTTCTTCCCAAAGGAAAAAGTGCTTGAGCGCATTGACAAGATTCAATCAATGAAGGAGACGCTTTCGCTTGATGAGCTTGCTGAACGGCTGTCGCCCTCATCATCAGCAATGATGGAATTATCGAGAAAGGAATTATTGAAACGAAACATTGTTACGAATGTTTCGCTTGAGCTGTATGCAAAAGAAAACGGTACTGCAGAGGAATTCCAGTTCGAACAGCTTCTCGAACTATTTATTCTGGATAAACTGCTGTCTTCGGGAGATATCAGTCTCGATGAAGGAAGGATGATTCTCCAGGTTTTACAGGAAGGCCGCGGGAGACTCAACAAAAGCAAACATGAACTTTTATTGATTCGCAAGCTGGGTGTGACCTCATGCCTGCTAGTGGCCGGAGCAGAAAATATCATGGTGGACCAGGGGTCGAGAGTGACAGTGATGCTGTCTGTAGAGAGCTGCATAGAAGAGCTGAAAACAAATTTGTAGCGGAGGAAGACATATGAAAAACGGAATGAAAGGGAATCTCATACTCAATGGGTACGGTTCGTCAAATGGCGGACATTTTAATGAAGTTAAGCTGAACGGACGAGGCATAGTGAACGGAGATTTGGAATGTGTCTTGTTCGAATGCAACGGGTCAGGGACGGTGAAAGGTGATTTAAAGATAGACCGTGGAAAGATCAGCGGAAGCGGTAAAATAAAGGGTGGAGTTAACGGAAATGATTTCACCATTGAAGGACATGGTTCGGTGTCTGAAGGAGTAAGTCTGGTAAACAAGATGAATATATCGGGGTCGGGTAAAATCGGCGGAAGCCTTAGAGCGGATGAAATCAAAATAAAGGGTAAGGCGACCATTGCCACAGATTGTGAAACGGAAAGCTTCCAAACGGAAGGCCAATTTGCCATTGGGGGACTGCTTAGTGCCGATCATATTGATGTCAAACTTTATGGTGAGAGTTCGGCTCTGGAAATTGGCGGACAGACAATCAAGATAAAGGGCAAGAAGCGGGGATTTTTTCATTTGTTCAAACCTTTTTTCCCGGCTAAACTGACCGCAGACGTCATTGAGGGCGATGAACTTGAACTTGAAAGCACAAATGCGAAAATTGTCCGAGGGAAAAATGTGACCATAGGGCCTGAATGTGAAATTGATCTGGTGGAATACAAGGAAAGCATTCACCTGGACGATGCCGCGAAAGTTCGGGAGTTTAGAAAAATATAACGATACGAAAGGAGGATGGAAATGTACAAGGCAAATAATTTAATGATGAAAGGTTCCGGTAGTGCAGCAGGCGGCTTGTACAACAAAGTGAAAATTATGGGTGAGGGAACGATCACGGATGATTTGGAATGCAGCCTTTTTAAAACCTATGGATCCAGTGAAGCGTCCGGAAATGTTAAGGGCGGAGATATCGAAATTTTTGGGGAGACTGAAGTGAAAAGGAATGTGCAGGCAAATAACCTGAAGGTGTTTGGAACGCTCTCCATCGGAGAAACAGCGGCAATTGAAATCACGAAAATCCGCGGCTCAGTGGATGTCGCAGGAAAATTCACCGGTAATAAAGTGGATCTTAAAGGAAGCCTGGCGGTGAAAGGTGATTTAGAAGCAGAGGAATTTATCTCAAGCGGTCTTTTTGAGGTGTCCGGCCTGCTGAATGCGGATGTCATCGATGTAAAGCTGAGGTTCAGCACGAGTCGTGTTCAGGAGATGGGGGGACAGACAATCCGTGTGCAAAAGAAAGGGGCATTCCTGCCTTTCGTGAAAAATGAGGGTTTTCTTGAAGCGGGGATCATTGAGGGAGACAGTGTCTTTTTGGAGAATACGACGGCTGATGTGGTGCGCGGAAAATCGGTGCGAATTGGGGCTGGATGCAAGATCAAGCTGGTCGAGTATGATGAAGAGTTTAAAGCTCTGGAAGGATCGTCTGTCAAAGAGCACAGGAAAATGGGTTAAACCAAAAAGGACGCGATGCTGATAACTGGGGCATAGCGTCTCTCATGGTTTATTCCTGCCTGAGTTCAGGGCGAACCCTTCCATTGCTCGGTTCGCTGCCTTCTTCAAAGCAGTCAACTTGCCATCCGATTAACGTGGCGCTGTCACGGCCGCCGTTTTGTTCAACGGCTTTGAGCAAATGGTGTACACCTGCCTGGGGATTTTCGGTCTGCTCAAACACGCGATACACGTTTTTCGCATTCGCATAGCCGGTACCGGGGCACTCGGTCATGCCATCGGTTGCGAGGAGAAAGGTATTTTTGCCTTTTCTTAGTTCCCTGGTGCCAGAACTGAAACAGGGTACAGGTTTTTCAAATGTATTCACTCTGCCGATCCATTCATAAAAGTTCCGCTGGTTTAACTGATATTGATCAAAAGCGGCAAGTTCCGGGTGAAAGAGATAGAGGACGCAGTCCCCGATGGAAAGCCACCATACATAATTCTCTTTGCGGAAAACAAGCAGGCAGGCGGTCTCTCCTTTTACCCTCCGACACTCATCGCGGAACGCTGTACTTTTAAATAATGTAACGATACGGGTTTCAAGTTCTTTAAAACAATGGGGAACAGCCTGATCGATAGCTTCTGCCAACTCTGCTTTAATTCCCTCCAGTCCTTTAACCACAAGTTCTGCACTTTCCGCACTGTAGTGGGCGTCAAGGATGGCGGAAAACTCCCAATCTCCTTTTTCGCAAGCCCAAACCAGGCAGCCATCTTCGTTTTTCTTTGCGCCTGAAAGAGAATGGCCGCCATACCTTCCGAGCGTGATATGATAAAGTTCAGAAATATGAGGACGATCGATAAAAGGCTCCGAGCTTCCGACCCAGTTCAATTCATTCATTATTATTGGCATAATTGGAAAGCCCCTTTATCGGTTTTTAGAAAGTATATACGAATTATGAATAAAAAGGAATGGTTTACCAAGTGAAAGGAGGAAATGGTATGAATAAAAGATGGGTGCTCTCATGGAGCGGTGGAAAGGATGCCTGTATGGTGCTGGATCAATTGACCAGCCAGGGTTATCAGGTAGTTTGCCTGATAACCACCGTACCGAAAGAGATTGGAAGAACGTTCGGACATGGTGAAAGAACAGAGCTCATCCAGGCGCAGGCGGATGCAATCGGCATTCCCCTTGAATGGATATCCTGTTCGTTCGATTCCTATACAGAGGACTTTATATCAAGCTTGCAATCTTTGAAAAATAAATATGAAGTGGACGGCGTGGCTTTTGGCGACCTGTATTTGGACGAGCATAGAGAATGGGGAGAAAACACAGCTGAACAGGCGGGTCTGCTGTCAGGGTTCCCGCTTTGGATGAAAAAAGAAGAGGCGGGCGCTGCCTTAAAAGCCTTTGTTGATTCGGGATACAAAGCAAAGGTGATACGGATTTCAAACCGCAAGCTTGATGAAAACTGGCTGGGGAGAGAAGTGGATGTGTCCTTTTTGAATGAGATTGTGGAAACAGGTATCTGTCCGATGGGAGAAGCGGGGGAATATCACAGCTATGTGTATGATGGACCTCTTTTTCGGTACAAGATCCCGATAGAAAAAGGTGACATTGTGGAACTGGAAACGACGAAAAGGATGGAGCTTATCTTGAGAAAGGATCATTCTAATAAGGGGTAAACCAGCCGGGATAAGTATAGTAGGGATAGGAGTAAAAGGGATATGACACAGAGTAGGACATGTGATAGGGATCTGAATAGTAAGGAAGAGAGTAGGAGGAAGAAAAGGCTGACGGAACAGGCGGATGGGGAGCGGGAGTAAAAGGAACCGCCGGAACGGCAGGTACGGCCGGTACGGCCGGCACGGATACATGACGGCCCGTTGCGTAATTAAAAACCTGCATAACAAACCCTCCAGACATCGACGTTTACCGTAATTTATTCAGCATCTTGATAACGGGTGAAATAAAAAAAGAGAACGAAAAGCCCGTTCTCTAATTTACATGGTTTTGCCAGCTTCTTTAGTAAGATGCATGGAATAAATCTCCGCAATTATTTCTTCGGCAGAACCGAAGCTTTCATCGATTTGCAGCAGGCGCCTTAGCATCTGGTGGACTCCCGGGGATAAAGAAAGCTCTTCCTCCCAGCTGTTTTCCTTTTTCGACTGAGGCTCATAGCCCGAATATAGAAGAAAAAGAAGGAAGTGGCCGAGCGCATAAAAGTCACTTGTTACCGAAACCTCACGCATGAGGTTCCGGTGCTTTTCTGCTGCTTTTCCCCCGGCTTCATCGGAAAGTTTAAAGGCAAGGCCAAAATCTATGATATGAAGCTTCTCACCGGAAGATATAATATTTGGAATCCGAAGATCTCTGTGAATAATGCCTTTTTCATGGATCTTTTGAACAATGCTCACTAGTTGAGTAAAGATGGCCAGGGCATTCTGCTCCGAGTAAACTTTTCCTTCTGAAAAAATAAGATCCTCGAAATTCTTCCCTGCTACATAATCCATAACAAGGAACTGTCCTTTTTCATTTGCTGTATGAGGATGAATAGTAGGAATTTCCGGCAGGGAAAGCTCCTGAAGGATTTGCTTCTCCTTCTCAAAGGATTTTCTTCCTTCCTCTGTCCAGGATTTTGTTCTTCGAAGCTGCTTTACCGCCACGTGGTTTCCGGTAATGAAGTCAGTCGCCCGGTACGTAATCCCATAGCTGCCCATACCGATTACTTCTTCAATGGTATACCTCTGAAAAAGGAGATGGCCTTTTGGCAGTGGCTGGTCTGCGATGAACCGGTAAATGGTTTTTATCCAATGAAAATTCATGTTCTTTAGCTGCTGAAGAATCCACTTTTCCGACGCTTCCCTTTGTAGTAGGAGTGGCCGTGGCTTTTTCCGTAATGATTCTTTCTATGCCCGCTGCTGCTGCTGTATTTTCGATAGGAATGTCTGCGGTGGTCACTGCTGCTGTACCGTCTGTGGCGGCTTCCAAGCAGGGATTTCAGTAGTTTTCTAATCAATTCGATCAGCTCCTTTAGTACCTATACGTGTTCTTTTGGTTTTGGTTTCATTTTTACCCAAATGGGATACTGGCAATCCATGGGGCGGATGGAAATAAGCGATATCCACCAATGAATGCTATAATATGGTAAAGGAGGGGATGATATGATAACGGTTTATTACTTTTTTGGCGGAATCGCCTTGTTGTACTTTTTGGTCATGATTCCTGTACAGTATGCCTATATCTCCGGATTGAAGGAAAGAAGCAAAAGGACGGGGCTGAAACAGCAGGAGATGTATGATGCAATGCCGGTTCAGGAACAGCAGCTTCATTATCATACTCAGGGCAACCTTTTCAATCTTCCGTCGGCTCTTGTGGCAAGCTTGATTTACAAAGTAAAGCACGGAAAGTCTCAGTAGTTGTTTTTGGGGCAGATCCTTGATAGTTTTAAAAAGAGAGAAGAACAGAGGAGGATCAGCTTGGGTACTTTTACTATTGTTAAACCAGAAGTAAGTGAGAATGTAGTCGCCTCTCAGGCTGTGGCAGCAGAGACCGGTGAAATTATGGGGCTCCTTGTCCGGACCGCTCAATGGCTGCAAAGCAAAGGGTCGCTTCAATGGAATGAATTGCTTGAAGGCAAGGATGTCCACGGAATGGCTCAATCGATTACAGACGGTGATGTGTTTGTTTTTAAAAAAGAAGGCCGGGTTGTCGGAGTAGTGATGCTTCCGCAAGATGCCAGAGAATGGGATCTTGATCTGTGGGGAAGTGATCAGCCGGAGGCTATTTATCTGCACCGCCTGGCCATTGACCGTGGTGCTGCAGGGAAGAACCTTGGAAAAGATATTCTGAACTGGGTGACAGAAGGTATTATCTTTGAAGGAAAAACAATGATTCGTTTGGACTGCATTGCCACAAACGAGAGCTTGAACACGTTTTACCGTGAAGCGGGATTTACATACAGAGGTACCAGTGATTCGGGATTTAACATTTACGACAAACCGAAAAAGTAAAAAAGCAGCCGCCGGATTATCCGGAGGCTGCTTTTTAGTGGTTATTTCCCTGTATGGATGACACGGAAAACCTTTTTCGCCTGATCTGTGTTGTTGATTAATCCTGAAAATTTTTCTTTGCCCGGACCGTAGGCATATACGTTCACATCCTCACCGGTATGGCCGGTGGTTGTCCAACCGGTGTTGGAACGAAGGTCGGCAATTTTCTCGATGGCAGCATCGATTTTTGTTACGTCTTTCGTTTTAGATGCTTCCTTCACACTATTGATTTCGTCCTGTGTGAGGTCGAGTTTCACATATTTTTTGAGTGTTGCTTCAACATTGGCACCAGATGCAATGGTTTCAGCGAGAAAATCGGGAGTACGCTTGAATGCTTTTACAGGACCGGTGAACCAGTTATACTTTCCATTTGCTCCGACTGAAATTCCGCCGGTCGCATGGTCGGCTGTAGCGACAACGAGGGTATGCTTGTCCTTTTTGGCGAACTGGACCGCAGCCTGGAACGCTTTTTCAAAATCCTGCATCTCGCTCATCGTGCTTACGACATCATTATCGTGTTCGCCCCAGTCAATCTGGCTTCCTTCCACCATGAGGAAGAAACCGTCTTTATCTTTATCAAGCCGCTTAATGGCGGAATTCGTCATGTCTTTGAGTGAAGGCAGGTCTTGATCGCGGTCAATCATTTTGGGCATTCCGCCTTCAGCAAACAAACCAAGAACCTGTTCGTTCTTGTTGCGGAGCATCTGGTCCTTTGTGGTCACATAGCTGTAGCCGGCATTTTTAAATTCTTTCACCAGATTTCTGTCACTTCGTATGAAGTTGGACGAGCCTCCGCCCAGAAGGACATCGACCTTATGCTTACGGCTGATCTTTTCATCAAAATAATCATTGGCGATTTCATTCATGTTTTTCCGGCTCGGATCATGTGCGCCGAAAGAAGCAGGAGTGGCATGGGCCAGCTCGGATGTGGCAACAAGCCCGGTTGATTTTCCGCGGGCTTTAGCGGCTTCAAGTACTGTTTTTAACTCTTTTTGATCATTGTCCACGGCAATGGCGGCATTGTATGTTTTTTCTCCGGTGGACATAGCTGTGGCAGCTGAAGCGGAGTCGGTGATATTCTCGTCAGGGTCATCGGCATAAGTCATTTGTTTTCCGACAAAATAACGGTCAAACGCCGTTTTTTCCATTTCCATCGTATCCGGATCATCATTCCAATACCTCAGTGCTGTGGTAGCGGAAGGGCCCATCCCGTCCCCGATCATGAAAATAACATTCTTGATTTTGGGTTCTTTCTTGGTGAGGTTCTTTGCTTCACCATGCATTGCCATAGAAACAGCTCCAAGCCCCACAACGGTGCTAAGGGCAATCGGCAGCCACTTTTTAAAGCCATCCTTTTTCAATGTCGATCCCTCCTGTAAAATTTTATATTTTTCTGTCAATTCAAGTATATTCCAACTCTCTGGGTCCCTCAATGGACCATAGGTAACGCATAGAATGTACTACAAGAACAAAAAAGGAGAGGAAGGCATAAAAAAGAGCCGAAATAGACTTCGGCTCTTTGAGTTTCATATGTAAATAAAAGGTTGATTCGATTATAACAGCTGTGCTAAAATAAAGGTTGTGGCTTAGTGTTATGTATTATCATACAACTATCCAAATATATTATACTATGTAAGACTGACTGTTGTCAAGTAATGTAGGCTAAAATTTTTAGATAAAGGAGAGGGGCCATGAACCAGTGGGAAAAAGAATGGCAGACAGAGCAGGAGCGAGTAAATTCTGTTGTTGAGAAGGCTGCTCAAAAGATCCGGCAGCTGGAGGCGCATCTCGGTGGAAAGAAAGAAGACGTAGTTGACATCCGAAAAAATTTCTGGGAAGACGTAACGGTCAATTTAGAAGATGCCGATGAAGCGATAGAGACTGCGGCGAGTATTAAACAGCAGGCCGAACTGCTTTCGGAACTTGAGCGGAGCCACAAAAATGCTGAGGAACAAATGAAAAGCCTGGTGCGCCTGAGCGATTCTCCTTATTTTGGAAGAATCGACTTTAAGGAAAAAAGTGACACTGCATCTCAGCAGATTTACCTTGGCATTGCCTCTTTTTATGATGAAGAAAAAGATGAATTTATGGTTTTTGACTGGCGGGCACCCATTTCAAGTTTGTATTATGATTATTCTCTGGGGACAGCGGAATACGAAGCGCCTGGTGGTGTAATTTCTGGTGAGATGGAGCTGAAGCGTCAATATATTATTCGGAACGCCACCATCAAAAGCATGTTTGATACCGGTGTGACGATTGGTGATGAATTACTTCAGGAAGTACTGAGCCGTCAGGCGAACCCGCAGATGAAAAGCATTGTGGCGACCATCCAGAAAGAGCAGAACCAGATCATTCGGAATACGAAAGGTTCCCTATTGATCGTGCAGGGTGCTGCAGGATGCGGAAAGACCTCTGCTGCCCTGCAGCGGGTGGCCTACCTGTTGTACCGTTACAGGGAAACACTGTCAGCCAACCAAATTGTCCTTTTTTCTCCGAATAATGTATTTAATAGCTACGTTTCCAATGTCCTTCCCGAACTCGGTGAGGAAAATATGATGCAGACAACGTTTCAGCAGTATATTCATCATCATTTGGGAATCTCTTTTCACCTCGAGGATCCGCTGGAACAGATGGAAGCCGTGCTTACGGCGGGAGAGGGTCCGCAGGATCAGACGAGACTGGCCAGTATCCAATATAAGGCTTCTTTGGATTTTATGGATATGATTGAAACGTACATTTCCCGTCTTCGTAAAGAGGGAATGATCTTTAAACCAGTCAAATTCAGGGGAAAAGCATTAATTCCGGCTGAAGAGATCCAGGAAAAGTTTTATTCCTACTCTCCATCCGTCTCGATTCCGAACCGGATGAAGCTGGTTTCCGAATGGCTGGTCCGCGAGGTGCGCAAATTTGAAAAGGCCGAAAGAAATGAACCGTGGGTAGAGGAAAAAATTCAGCTTCTTGATAAGGATGTATACGTGAAGCTGTATCAAAAGCTGCAGAAGAAAAAGCAGTACAGTGATAATACATTTAACGATTTTGAAAGAGAGCAAAAGCTGTTATCCGCTTATGTTGTATCAAGAGCGTTTAAACCGCTGAAGAAAAGAATCAAGGGGTTAACCTTCGTCAATCTAAAAGCGCTCTATATGTCGCTGTTCAAAGAGGATGGCGTAGTTTCTCCTGCAGAAGCACCATCCAAATGGAAGGAAATCCGCCTGCTTACGGCAAAAACCCTCGCCGATGGAGAATTGTATTATGAAGATGCCACCCCGTTTCTTTATCTAAAAGAACGGATAGAGGGTTTTCAAACCAACACGGCTGTACGGCATGTATTCATTGATGAAGCCCAGGATTATTCGCCGTTTCAGTTCGCCTTCATTCAGCGGCTTTTTCCAAGGAGCAAAATGACAGTACTGGGTGATTTGAACCAGTCCATCTATGCGCATTCCACAGGAGACGCTTTCCAAATGATGTACGACCGTTTTGGCAGGGAGAATACCGAACGGATTATTCTGACCAGAAGCTACCGGTCAACAAGACAGATTGTTGAATTCACGAGAGAGCTGCTGGATGAACCGGATAAAGTCATTCCGTTCAACAGGGATGGGGAAAAGCCTGTGCTGAAACAGTTTTCCGCTTCCGGAGAGCACAGCCGTGCGGTTGCAGAAACGATTAAACAACTGCAAAACGAGCAAGTTAAAACGATTGCCGTCATTTGCAAAACTGAGCAGGAGTGTAAAGAGGCTCATGAAGCATTGAAGGGTCAGGCAGAAGCAGAATTAATGCTGAAGGAATCGTCCTCGTTTAAACAAGGGACATTGATCATACCATCCTATCTTGCGAAAGGCATTGAGTTTGACGCTGTTCTTGTCTATGATGCTTCAAAAGAAGTATATGGAAAAGATAGCGAACGAAAATTGTTTTATACCGTTTGCACCCGTGCGATGCATGAACTCCATCTTTTTGCCAAAGGAGAACTTTCACCGTTTTTTGACCGCATTCCTTCTGATACCTTTCTCGCTGAAATTAAATAATCACTTTGTCGAAGCTTGCCGAATGGGCAAGCTTTTATTTTCGGACAAAAAAACACACCCAAATGGGTGTGTTAATTGGCGGCTAGCACTTTATAGCCAATTCCCTCTAACTCGTGAATGTCCTCTTTGCTTGTTACACAAACAGAATCATCGTTAATTCTGCAAACAACTGCCTCATTTTCATGACAATTCTGCAGCGCGCCTACCACTGAATCGTATTCTTTACCTTGTATCTCTTTTTGTCCAACTGACCAGGAACGCTGCCGGCTTACATGATTGACTAACGAAACCATGACGGGACCACCTCCGTATTGGTTTATATAAGAGTAATACCACAATTTTAGCATTTTACTCCTGTACAGGCAAAAAGAAATTTAATTGTAACAATTTATCTTTTTATGGCGAAAATTCAGTTATTTTGCAAGCGGGCAAAAACTGTAGTGAGAGGAAGCAAAAGCGGAATAGGGAAAGGTTTAAGAGGGTATGAAAAGGTAATAGATAGAGCAGAAGGGAGTTTTGTAAAATGAAAGTAGCAGTTGCAGGTGCAAACGGAACAACCGGCAGGCTGATTCTGCAGGAATTAGCCGGTGCGGGACACGAAGCAAAAGCAATTATACGAAAAAAGGAACAGGCGTCCGAACTCGAACAGCTGGGGGCCGAAACGGTGCTTGCCGATCTGGAGGGAGATCTTTCAGAAGCCGTCAGAGGGTGCGATGCCGTCATATTTGCCGCAGGTTCGGGTTCTAAAACAGGTCCGGATAAAACCGAGGCGGTTGACCGGGACGGAGCCATCAAGCTGATGGAAGAAGCGGAAAAGCAGCAGGTAAAGCGGTTTATCATGTTAAGCAGCATGGGTGCCGGAAGTCCTGAAAAAGGCCCGGAAGAAATGCAGCATTACTTGAGGATGAAGGGTGAAGCAGATGACCGGCTGGAATCCAGCAGGCTTCATTATACCATCGTGAGGCCGGGAGCCCTGACAAATGATGAAGGAACCGGAGAAATTAAAATAGGCGAGCAGCTGGGCCGCGGAAGCATCCCGCGTGCAGATGTCGCAAAGGTCATCGTTCAGTCACTGGATCTCGAGAATGCCAATCACAAAATCTTTGAAATCCTTGAAGGCGATCAGCCAGTGGCGGACGCCCTTAAATCTTTATAAATAAAAGAATGAAGAAGTGGCTGTCCTGAAAGTCGAAAATTGACCTTCAGGCAGCCTCTTCTTGCATAAAAAGCCTCCATGAAAAGTTGATTGTAGTGGAAGGCGCTAGATCCTAGAAAATGAACACCACATTTTCTTCGTGCGATGAAAAGCTGCCGAAGCCTTCCTTGTCCTGTGGGCTTAGCGTGACAGGTGAGACTAGGTAGGTGCTTGCGCCAAAAGGTAGGCGTTCACGCCGGCAAGGCTCACCGCACGCCCCACGGAAAGCGAGCGGCCAGGAACGTAAATCAAAGGCTTTCAAACTTCTTGGAGAGCCTCTTTTATTCATTTGAGACCTTCTGCACTGCATTTCCAGGATGTTTTCTGGTAGGGTAGGAGTTGAAGTTTTCTTTGAAGGGAGAATAAAAGAATGAATCAAGAACTTTACAGACAATTTGAAATGACAAGGGGATTTTTCTTAAGAAGCATCAGCAAGATCACACCAGATCTGGTTGATATTCAGCCGCAGGGGTATAACAACACTATACATTGGCACATCGGACACGTGTTAACCGTAACCGAGCAATTTTTGTTTGGTAAATCCTTTGCTTTGCCCGGAAACTATGTCGAACTCTTCGGCAATGGTTCAAAGCCGGCTGACTGGCAGGGAGATGTTCCATCCATCGAGGAATTAATTCCCCAGCTTGAGGAGCAGCTTCTTCGCATTAAAGAAATTCCGGAAGAGGTCCTTGAGCAAAAACTCGAAAAGCCGTTCATTGGATTGGAAACGTTCCGGGAACTCGCTAACATGTCTCTTTTTCATGAATCCAACCATTTGGGCCAGCTGCATTCCATGGAATTATTGCTCGAACGAACACAGCATTAAAAATAACCCGGAGGAACCTGTTTTTAGGGTTCTCCGGGTTATTTATATTCAACACAAAAAGCAGAAAGTCACAGAGGTTTTATGTTTTATGTAAGGTCATTCACTGCATGAATTTAAATCAGGAGTGAATGACTGAATGTAAAAAATCGATATCATCTTTAATTTTTTCTTTAACCGAGTGATCCCGACACCGTATATATTCGCCAGTGAGCGTAGCGATTTCTTTCATAAACAAAACAACCTCTGTATGTTTTAGCATGCGATCTCCCTGCCTTAAATTATAATGGTTAGTTCTTCTACTTCATTCTTTCCTCTTTTTTCGCCAAATTAAACCATGTTCTGCTGTTTTTTTAAAAGTTTTCAGAAAAAGGTGTACATCCGCCTGTGTCAAAAGACGGATTGCAGAAAATTTTGAGAGATGCTATGATGACATGGAAAATAAAATATATTTTCTGCTAGGGGAGCCCGTAGACGGGCTGAGAGAGGGGAGAACGATCCCTTTGACCCTTTGAACCTGATCTGGGTTATACCAGCGTAGGAAAGTAGGAGTCGAAGGTATACGGTGTGTTTGTATTTTCTTTGTCTATCCTGCCGGGTTCTATTTATTAGAACCCGGCTTTTTTAATTTTACCGGCTGCTTTCGTCATTCCCCGCTGCGTGTAGCTCCGACTATTTACAAGAGGAGGAAGTGGCATGACAGTACAGAACGAAAAAAAGATATCAGTGAAATCGCAATTTCCAAACAGTGAGAAAATCTACCAGGAGGGCTCCCGTACCGATATCAGAGTGCCCATGAGAATGGTGAACCTGAGTACCACCAGACTTTCTGGAGGGGAAGAGGAGAACCCGCCGGTACTTCTTTATGATACGAGCGGACCTTACACCGATCCGCTTTATACATCAAATGTAGAAAAAGGACTTCCGGCTTTAAGGGAGCCATGGATTCAGGAAAGAAAAGATACCCAAGAATATGCAGGAAGGGATGTGAAACCCGAAGACAATGGATATAACGAAAGAAATGACCGTTATTTCCCGGTTGCTGCAAGAAAACCGAGGCGTGCGGGAAAAGCTGAAAATGTAACGCAGATGCATTACGCAAAAAATGGCATGATTACACCTGAAATGGAATTTATCGCGATCAGAGAAGGATTTGAGCCTGAATTTGTACGCAATGAGGTGGCCTCTGGCAGGGCGATTATTCCGGCCAACATCAACCATCCTGAATTGGAGCCCATGATTATCGGCCGCAATTTCCATGTGAAGATCAATGCCAATATTGGGAATTCAGCAGTAACCTCATCCATTGATGAAGAAGTTGAAAAAATGACCTGGGCGACCTATTGGGGAGCAGACACCATCATGGATTTGTCCACCGGAAAAGACATCCATACGACCAGGGAATGGATCATCAGAAATTCACCGGTACCTGTTGGGACAGTCCCGATTTATCAAGCGCTTGAGAAAGTGAAGGGCATTGCAGAGGATTTATCCTGGGAGGTGTACAAAGATACGTTGATTGAACAGGCAGAACAAGGTGTGGACTATTTTACGATTCACGCCGGCGTTTTGCTCCGGTATGTTCCATTAACCATCAACCGGGTGACCGGCATCGTATCACGGGGCGGATCCATTCTTGCCCAGTGGTGCCTGGCTCACCATGAGGAAAATTTCCTGTATACGCATTTCGAGGAAATTTGCGAAATCTGCAAACAGTACGATATCTCCATCTCGCTTGGTGATGGCTTGCGTCCGGGGTCGATTGCCGATGCGAACGATGAAGCACAGTTTGCCGAGCTTGAAACGCTGGGAGAACTGACGAAGGTCGCCTGGAAGCATGACGTGCAGGTCATGATTGAAGGACCAGGGCATGTGCCGATGCATCAGATTAAGGAAAATGTGGACAAGCAAATGGAGATCTGCCATGAAGCGCCTTTCTATACACTCGGGCCGTTAACGACAGATATTGCCCCGGGGTATGATCACATCACATCGGGCATTGGAGCGGCGATGATCGGCTGGTTTGGTACGGCCATGCTTTGCTATGTGACCCCGAAGGAACATCTGGGATTGCCTAATAAAGATGATGTGCGCGAAGGGGTAATTACTTATAAAATCGCAGCACATGCGGCTGATTTGGCCAAAAGCCACCCGGGAGCGATGGAACGTGACAACGCTTTGTCCAAGGCACGTTTTGAATTCAGGTGGGAGGATCAGTTCAATTTGTCGCTTGATCCGGACCGCGCAAGAGAATATCATGATGAAACCCTGCCGGCACAAGGAGCAAAAACAGCCCATTTCTGTTCCATGTGCGGACCGAAGTTCTGCTCCATGCGGATTTCGCATGATCTTAGAAACATGCCGGAGCTGAAAGAGGAAGCCGAGAACCAAATGAAGAAAAAAGCAAAAGAGTTTCAGGAACAGGGCTCTAATCTGTATTTATGAAAAAGATTGAGGAGCTGGCCGAACGAGTGCGGTTCCTGGAAAAACAACTGAAGGAAATACAGTCCCAATGTTCTCACGTTTTCTTTGAAACTTCCGAATCGGACAAGCGTACCTGTGTAAAGTGCCGTTACATTGAAACAATTTATTGCCGTTTTCCTCAAAGGCAGCCCTGAACTTGAAGATGTATGCATATTTCTGGCGTTCGGCACTAAACTAAACATAGGATGTTCATTTTGAACTAAATCGCAAGTATAAACGGAGGATTCGGTATGAATAACTGGCTGCAGCAAGCCGTAAGCTGGACAGAGCAAAGGCTGGGACAAGCTTCTGAGGGATTCAGAGAAATTTTCAACAAGATCAAGCAGGAATCGTCAATGAGTGTGGATGATCTTGCCACGTTTATTATGCTTCACCCGGAAACGATAAAAAATCGGAGGGAATTGCTTGGTCTTACATTTGCCACCTACAGGCTTAAAATGGGAGAAACAGACCTGGTTTTGGAGGCAAAAGAGAATTCCATGCCCAACATACTCGAATGCATGGTAATGGAGAGGAATCAGGTGGTTTCCCATTATCGTTCCTACGATAAAAAGAACAAGAAGATTATGGCTGTACCGGATGACATTAAAAATTATCATAGTCGCTAAAGGAGAACCGTCTGCTGAGAAGTGCAGACGGTTTTTTAGCGAGTTTTATAAGACTTATGAGAATATTTTAAAAAGTACTTGTAAGAAAAGAAGAATCATATTAAGATTATATCGAAACGTTTCACTTTTTAGCCCTCCTATTTTTAATCATCCAGAAGACTTATCAGCTCAACAATGTAAGCGATTCCAATTAAAACAGCATAAAACCTTATTTTTTTACACTGTTTCGAAACGTTTCTATTAGTGATAGAAAGTTTTGGGAACAGAGGGAATTTGGAGGATACGATATGATCGAAATCAAAGAAAAACAAATATGGATTGACGGCTCTCCCCAGATCATTATGTGTGGAGAAATTCATTATTACAGACTGGACAGGGGCGATTGGCAGGACCGGATCAACAAACTCAAGCAGGCGGGATGCAATGCAGTGGCTGCGTACGTTCCGTGGATTTGCCACGAGCCGGTTGAAGGTGAACTTGATGTAACGGGAAAAACCCGGCCCGAGCTTGATATCGGCGGATTTATTGATTTATGCAAAGAAAACGGTCTTTACTTTTTTGTACGTCCGGGGCCATTTATCATGGCGGAGATGAAAAATGAAGGTATTCCTTTTTGGGTTTACAAAAAGCATCCAGAAATCATTCCGGTGACATGGGATGGCCGGGATATCCAAACAATGACCATTGATTACCTTGCTCCTTCCTTTTTACAGGAAACACGCAAATGGTATGAAAAAATCATGAGTGTCATCGAACCAAGGCTGATTCAGAATGAAGGCAATGTCATCGCCGTGCAGCTTGACAATGAAATCGGCATGCTTTCATGGGTCAGCAATTCACCGGACCTTACCGATCAGCTGATTGACCATTTTTGTCAATACCTTGAGAATCGTTACAGCAATGAGGAGCTCAACTTGCGCTATCCCTTTTCTCTTGCTTTCTCCAAGGAGCGAAACGAACAAATCAGGTCACCGAAAGAAGCTTATAGCGCAGAGTTAATGAAGGATCTGGGTTATTACATGAGGCACCGGTTTTCACAGTATGTTGCCACACTTCGTAATTACGCAGAAGAGTTCGGAGTCAAGGATATTCCGTTTGTCGTCAATATCCATGGAACAAGCGGGGGCCGGGGATTCACGTATCCGATAGGCATCAGCCAGCTGTACGAATCCTATACTCAGGATGAAGGCTACCTGTCAGGTTCTGATATTTACTTTGGAGACCTGAACATGACAACGTTTCAGGATCTCTATTTGATCAATGGCTTTATGGATGCAGTCCACCGGGAAGAACAGCCGCTAACCTCTGTTGAGTTCAATTGCGGCGACGGGAATTTTGGAAGTACATACAGCGACCGGTATGACCCATCTGCTGTGGATTTTAAAATCCGCATGTGCATTGCGCAAGGAAACAGGCTGATCAACTACTATCTGTTTACAGGCGGACGCAATTACAGAATGGATCAGGAACTGAAGGATGGAAATGACCGGATTGCCTTTACCGGTGAACGACATGGATTTGCAGCACCGGTAAGCCCTGAAGGAGAACTGAACTATACGTACGGTCGGATGGCGAGAGTGACAAAAACGGTCATGGCCTCATCTGAAAAGCTCGCAGAAATGGTGGAGGAACATGACGGGGTATCATTCGGCTTTATCCCTGATTATTACATGACCGAATCCTTCCATCCAAACAGCGGCAGGATGAAAGAAATCATTAAGAATCTCGAAGATTACCGTTCAGGCGGAGGATGGGAAATCATGGCACGGGCCATGCTTTTGGCTGGCTACAGATTTGGTTCGTCGGATATTCAAAACAAATCCATTGACCCAGAAACAACACCCGTTTTAGTCTTGCCGTCTGCTGCCTATATGGCAGCAGCTGTCCAACAAAAGCTGGCCCGTTTTGTTCAGGACGGAGGTGGCCTGCTGATTTATGGTGAAGTTCCCTCTATGGATATGGAAGGTCAGCACTGTTCCATTTTAGCCGATGCCCTTGGCGCCGAACTGCTTGAAAATGTAAAAGAAGAACAGCATTATTATTTGTCTGTTGTCGCCAAAGGCTGGGCAGCACCCCGTCCGGAGGTAAGAGCATATCGTGCCCAAACATACAGGCTGAGCGGCGGAGAACCTATCCTTACTGTTTACGGAACGAATGAAGTGTGCGGATTTGAAACAAACGCCGGCAGAGGCAAAGCGATCGTCATTGGATCATCTTACAGCTGTGATATCCCGCTGTTTACAGAAGCGCTCGAGCGGCTAGGAGCCAGCGCAAGCCTGATTCATGACTTCAAGGATCATGGTATCTTCATGACATCGACGATTAACAAGGCCGATGAGCGTTTCTACCATCTGCTGAATCTTGACGGTTTTGATAAAGAACTGCATCTGTACCAAAACGGCGAAGCTCTTTTTGGGGGCAAAACGCTCTTGCTGCAAAGCAAAGACGGTTTGATGCTGCCGGTGAATATGATGCTGAAAAATGGCATGAAGATTCTATATTCAACAGCAGAAATCAAGGAGATTAAAGATGCTGCCGTGGAATTCCGGCTGACACAAAAGGAAGATGTTATTGTTTTTGAAGGAACTCCTGAACTCCTGCCGTCATCGGATTTTGCTGTTGTACAAGAAGGAAACCAAACGATCATTACGTCAAAAAAACATGCCAAGGTAGATGACCATTTGGAAGTGAAGACTGTGCCAGGTTCAAACATGATCGATCATCAAAGGAATGCGGCAGTACAAAAAAATTAAACTTAATTTGGGGGAATCAGATATGGGGAAATTGAAAATTGGTGTAATTGGCTGTGGAACGATCGCAAAATTCAGGCACTTGCCGGAATATGACGCAAACCCGGAAGTGGAGCTCATTGCGGTTTGTGACCTTGTATCAGAAAGAGCAGAGGCCTATGGTGAGCAGTACGGTGCACAGGCGTTTACCGACTATCAGGAATTGCTGAAAGTGGAAGAGTTGGATGCAGTCAGTGTTTGCCTGCCAAACTATCTTCATGCACCCGTAACAATTGATGCGCTGAATGCCGGCAAGCACGTGCTGTGCGAGAAGCCAATGGCCACTTCAAGGGAAGAAGCGGAGCAGATGATCGAAGCAGCCGTACAAAACGGGAAAAAGCTGATGATCGGCCACAACCAGCGCTTTGTTGCCGCCCACAAAAAAGCGAAAGAACTGATTTCCTCCGGTGCTATCGGAAGAATTTACAGCTTCCGAACGGCGTTTGGACATGCAGGACCGGAAGGCTGGAGCGTGGATGGAAGGAACAGCTGGTTTTTCAGAAAGAGTGAAGCGTTTATTGGGGCAATGGGAGACCTTGGTGTTCATAAGACAGACCTGGTGCGATTTTTGCTTGGAGAAGAAATCAGTGAGGTGGGTTCTTTTGTTGAAACGCTTGCAAAGGAAGATACCGACATTGATGACAACGCGGTCTGCATTTTAAAATCTGAAAGCGGCATCATCGGAACGCTTGCTGCCAGCTGGTCGTATCATCATGCCGACAACTCTACCATCATTTATGGAGAAAAAGGAATACTGCGCCTCGAAGAAGACCCGGAGTTTTCATTGATCGCACAATATACAAATGGTGAAGTGGTTAAATATGAACTCGATAAAATACAAACCAACGATTCAGGCGGCCAGCACAGCTCCCATGTCATCGACGCCTTTGTCAGCAGTGTTGTAAACAATGAAGAACCACCAGTGAACGGAGAAGAAGGCATGAAGTCATTGAATGTAGTCCTTGCCGCACTTGAATCCAGCGAAACAAAAGCGATTGTAAAAACAAAAGAAACGACAGCATTGCTTCAATAAGGAGGAAACGATATGCAAAGGAAAGCCTTACAGCTTTATACGATTAAAGAACTTTGTGAGAAAGACTTTATCGGAACACTGAAAAACGTGGCACAGTGGGGATATGAGGGAGCACAGTTTGCCGGATTTTACGATACACCAGCCAGCCAGCTCAAAAACACGCTGTCTGAACTGGGATTAAAGCCGGCGGGCAGCCATACCGGACTGGACCAGCTAAAAGATGATGAACTCAAGCGGCAGATCGAATACAGTCACGAAATCGGGAACGAGCTTATTATTCTGGCTTATTTGACAGAAGAGAACAGACGAAACCTGGACGATTATAAACGGGTGGCGGACACACTGAACAAGGCAGGAGACCTTTTGAAATCCGAGGGAATGAAGGTCGG
Organism: Fictibacillus fluitans; assembly: GCF_030418125.1. Taxonomy (GTDB): domain Bacteria; phylum Bacillota; class Bacilli; order Bacillales; family Fictibacillaceae; genus Fictibacillus_C; species Fictibacillus_C fluitans. The sequence continues at coordinate 225,529 of NZ_JAUHTR010000003.1, forward strand.
ATACCATAATCATGACTTTGAATTTGAAAAGCAGGATGCGCTTACCGGATATGAGGTTCTCTTGTCAGAGACCGATCCGTCTCTTGTATCATTTGAGCTGGATGTGTATTGGGCTGCCTACAAAGGCTATGACGTTGTTCAGTTTATGGAAACCCTTCGTAACCGCCTCGTTACACTCCATGTCAAAGACATGGCAGTAAAAGGAGCGGAGCGGAAAAGCACGATTTTCGGTACAGGAGAACTCGATCTTGCGTCGATTGTCTCAAAAGGAAAAGAGATGGACGTATCCTGGTTCGTTGTTGAGCAGGAGCATTTTGAAACTGATCTGGAGACGGCGGCGAAGGAAAATGTGATCGTTCTTCAAGACCTTTTAAAACAGAAAGTGTGAAATAGATGACGAAAACAAAAATTGGAGTCATTGGAACAGGAAGCATCAGTGATGTCTATCTTTCCTCGCCTCAGAAATTTTTAAACTATGAAATTGCCGGAGTGGCAGATATAAATGTGGAACGTGCACAGGAACAGGCTGAAAAGCACCAGATTCCTTTTTCAGGCAGTGTATCAGAGCTGCTGGAAAAAGAAGATATAGAACTGGTTGTGAATCTGACCATTCCTGCTGCACATAAGGAAGTCAGCATCAAGGCCCTGCAGGCGGGAAAACACGTGTATTCAGAGAAGCCGCTCGCTACTACCTGCAACGATGGCCTGCTGGTGATGGAGGAAGCCCGCCGTTTGGGACTTCATGTCGGCACTGCGCCGGATACGTTCTTGGGAGCCGGCCTGCAAACGTGCCGCGCACTTCTTGATCAGGGAGTGATAGGAGAACCTGTAGGTGCTTCTGCCTTTATGCTTGGGCGGGGCCCGGAGAGCTGGCATCCGAATCCTGAATTCTTTTACAAACAGGGTGCAGGCCCGCTGTTTGATCTAGGTCCCTATTATTTAACCGCCTTGATCAGCCTGCTTGGTCCGGTAAGCCAGGTGGCCTCCATGAACAGGGTGACGGTTCCGGAACGGGAGATTACGAGTGAGCCATTTGCCGGCACAAAGATCAAGGTGGAGGTTCCGACGTACGTTTCATCATTGCTGCAATTTTCAACGGGAATCAGTGCATCATTTATCACAAGCTTTGATGTATGGGATACAAAGCTTCCGAAAATTGAAATTTATGGTACAAAAGGAACTCTGCTCGTGCCGGATCCCAACGAATTCAATGGTCCCGTTTATTTTATGAACAACGAAACCACAGGCTGGCAGGAAGCGGATCTTGTAAGTTCCTATACCGATAATTGCCGGGGAATCGGCCTGGCAGATATGCTCAGAGGCATAAAAGAAGGACGTCCGTACCTCTGCAGTGGAGATCTTGGCTTGCACGTGCTGGAGGTTATGGAAGCGATCCTGGAATCTTCGGATAAGAAGCGCTTTCTGGAATTGGAAACAAATTGCAGAAGGCCCGAACGATTGACTGGTTTTCAATACCAAGATTGATCCCCGGTCTGATGAAGGAGGTGGAAGCATGAATGCCTTGAAGAAAATGCCTCTGATGGAGGTATGCAATTGGCTGATGCGGATGGCTTATATTAATATTCTCTGGATTGTTTTCACGCTTTTGGGTGCGGTTGTTGCCGGATTTTCCCCAGCGACTGCGGCTGCCTTCTCGGTATGCAGACGCTGGATAAGATCCAAGGAGGAATTTCCGGTCTTTCGAGTGTTTTGGCAGGAATACAAGCATAACTTCATTGGCTCTCAGGGGTACGGCTGGATTACGATTGTGCTGATGGGTGTACTGTATTTGGACTTTTTATATTTTTCCAGCAAGTCATCAACCATTTTCTTTGTTTTTTCAGCGATAGCGATTGTTCTGTCCATCATGCTGGCCATGGCAGTTGTGTACATCTTTCCTGTGTATACACATTACCGGCTTAATTTCTTCCAATATTGGAAGTACGCCCTGTCAATTGCCATGGTTCATCCGCTTCAGACCATCTTTACAGTGGCTGGTGCCCTGACAATCGGCGCCATCCTGCTTAAGCTTCCATCGCTCCTTCCCTTTTTTGGAGTGAGCGCGATAACCGTATGGCTGACATGGAGAACACAAAAAATCGTGATTAAAATTGATGAAATTAAGGAGGCGGTTTCGTAATGACTCTGGAGCATCATCAATTCACAGGAAAAACGACAAACCTCCCTTTTTTGCTGTCAAAGCCAAAACGGTATGCAGCTGAAGAAAACTGGCCATTGATTCTCTTTCTGCATGGCATGGGTGAAAGGGGAACAGATTTAAATCTGATTAAGCATTACGGCATACCAAAAGCTGCAGCTGATGATCAGTATTTTTCATTTGTTACGGTTTCACCGCAATGCCCACATGACTCCTATTGGACGGAAGAAACAGATACATTAAGAGAACTCATCGCACAATGCATTCTTGCATTAAAAGTGGATCCGGCAAGAATCTATGTGACAGGGTTAAGTATGGGAGGCGCAGGAACTTGGAAGCTTGCGATCGAGCATCCTGAACTTTTTGCGGCCGCGGCTCCTGTGTGTGGAAAAAGTTTTCCTGAAAAGGCAGAACGTCTCGCGGGACTGCCGGTTTGGGCCTTTCACGGTGATACGGACGATATCAACCCTGTTTCTTGTTCGACTTCCATGATACAAGCGATGGTTGAGGCTGGAATAGAGGCAAAGCTGACTATTTACCCGGACACCGGACATGATGCGTGGACAGAAACCTATCAAAATCAAAAATTATATTCCTGGTTTCTTGAGAACAGGAGAGAACTAGCAACGTTTAAAAGATGAAGAGAAACGTTTTAACCTGCAATTCGAAACGTTTCAATAGCTGGAGGTTTCAATGGCTACGATAAAGGATGTGGCAAAACTCGCAGGTGTGGCAGTATCTACCGCCTCTTATGCGTTAAACCAAAGTTCCAAGGTAGCGCCGCAAACCGCCAGAAAAGTTATCGATGCGGCGCGTGTTTTAAACTATCAAAAGAACGGCATTGCCCGGGATTTGAAACGAAATAAAACAGATACGATTCTGCTCATCCTCCATAATCTGGCCGGTCCCTTTTATTCAGAGCTGGTAAGGGGCGTGCAAGATACGCTTCAATCTTTAAACTATGGACTGATCGCCTGCAGCTCAATGGGCGGAAGAGATTCTACGGCTTCTCGATTTTTGGCAGAGCGCCGTGCAGACGGAGCGATTATCCTGGCATCCAATTTAGGAGATCAAGAGATTGAGAGAGCGGCAAGGAAGGACTTTCCCATCGTTGTTCTCGACCGGCTGATTTTGAACCACGATTCGATCATGAGTGTGGTTGTGGACAACAAATCAGGAGGTTACGAGGCAGCAAAGCATTTGATCGACCGGGGACACCGCGATATTGCCTATCTCAGCGGGCCGCTTGATTCACGGGACAACCTTCAGCGGCGCAAAGGATTTGAACAGGCGATGCAGGAAGCTGCCATCCCGATTCGTCCCAAGTGGCTGCTGAAGGGCGAATTTACTAGGCAGGGCGGCTACCTGGCCACCAAGATGCTCATTCTTCAAGGCGATCTGCCAAGCGCTATTTTTGCAGGAAATGATGAAATGGCGATAGGGGCAATGAACGCCTTAAAAGACGCGGGAATAAAAGTCCCCCGGCAGATATCGGTCATTGGCTTTGATGATATCGAGATGTCCCGCTACACCACTCCGCAGCTGACAACGGTCAGCCAGGCCAACTATGAGGTCGGCTCGCTTTCGGCACATCTTATCTACCGGTCAATTAAAGAAGAAATTGCGAAAAAAGATTACATCATGCCAACGGAATTAATCATTAGAGATTCTTCCCGGGAGCTAATGAAGGAGGTGAGGGGGCAACGGGAGCAGGTGTGATTGATAAGGTTGGATAATAAAAGTAAAACCAAACTGAGGGGGATTATGATGAAAAAGACGTATGCTTTGTTAATGACTGTTCTATTATGTTTGTCTGTTGTGCTGGCAGGCTGTTCAGATTCAAAAAAATCAAGCGGGAACCAGGCAGATGAAGACAGTAAAAAAGACGGTAAGAAGGTAACAATCACGTATTCAAGCTGGGCAGACCCTGCTGTTGAGAAGCGGCGTGTTGACGCTTTTATGAAAGCGCACCCGGATATTGAAGTGAAAATGAACAAGGCGGTCACCTGGCCATGGGATGAAAAGCTTGCAGCAGCGGCAGCAGCCAACAAGCTTCCGGATGTCTTTTTTGTATTCAGTGTTCCGCCAAGCGTAACCAATGGCTGGCTTGAAGATCTTACTCCTTATTTAAAGAAAGACAAAGAATACAGCAAAGATAAAGTATTCGGGAATTTGACGGAAACAGCCGAGTATAACGGCAAGCAATATGCTCTTCCACAAGGATTGTATGCGAATGGAATCTTCGTCAACAAGGATATATTCAAAAAAGAAAATGTTGAACTTCCAAAGCCTGACTGGACGATTAATGAAATGCGTGAAAAAGCCGTGAAGCTGACCAAAGTCAGTGAGAAGCAATATGGTTTTGATGGAGTCGGCGGTTTGCGTGAAACACTGATCCCTCAGCTTGATCCTTCACAGGGCTGGTTAACCTGGGATGGCGAAAAGTACAACTTTGATAAGCCTGCATTTGTTCAATCCAATAAAATTGTTACAGACATGCTCACCAAGGATAAAGTGTCTGCTGAAATCCTTCCTCAGGAAGACCGCGACAAAGAGTTTGGCAAAGGCAAATCTTCATGGAATGTCGGTAAAGCAGCAATGCGTTATGGCGGATCTTCTGATTTCGGCTGGCAGTCCAAAGAGTTGAAGTTTGACTGGGATTTCCTTCCGATGCCAAAGGACAAAGGCCAGCGTACACCGCTTGTAACAGATTATATCGGGATGGCCAAGTCTTCAAAGCATAAAGAGGCAGCGTTTGAACTCGTGAAATGGATGACCTATTCCAAAGAAGGCTGGGAAAGCAGAATTGATGTGGAAAAGCCGATTACGAGCTTCCCTCTGATCAATGACAAGAGTGTATGGGAGAAATACCTGGACAGCAAAGAAGTACCAGCTGGAATGAAAAATGTTGTTCCGATGATTTCCGACGGATTTGTCGACGGCTGGAAGTGGCTTCCGGGCTATCAGGAAGTGATGAACAAGATTGTCGGCAACAACTATGAGAAATTTGTTAAAGGCGAAATCAAGCCGGAAGACATCAGCCAGGATCTTCAGAAGCGTTCGAACGAGGCATACGAGGACGCCAAGAAAAAGATGGATGAAGCTACAAAATAGGCAAGGTACCGGGCTCCCTTCTCTCAGCAGAAGGGGCCTTACCTTCATAAAGGAGTTTATGCCATGAAATGTAAGTGGGTCCTTCGCCTTGCTGCGCTGCTGCTCATTTTTCAGACCGTATGGTCACCGGCACAGACGTTTGCCGAGAAAAATGATACCAAAAGCCTTTTGAATGATCTTTTTGATAAAAAGAAAACAAACGTAATAGACAAGAAAAAAGATAAAAAAGCTTCATCCGGAAAACAGGCGGACGAATCTCTGATCTCAAAAATGGTGGAGAGCAGTTACAGTGATGTACTGGCCGAGTGGAAGAAAGCAGGTCTGAAAAGCACATCAGCCAAGACGATGGACATTTCGTTAAGCGAGCTTTCGGGGGCCAAAGGCCATACGGAAATGAAGCAGGGAAATAAAGCTGTTCGGTTTGATGAAGGGTTGAAGGAATTATCGATCCCCGTAGAGGTGGCGGAATCCGGGTTGTATCAGCTCGCTTTCGATTACATGCCCCTTGAAGAAAATGTGAATACAGTGGAGCGGGGCATAAAAGTAAACGGAAAGTATCCGTTCTTTGAGGCGAGAAGAATCGTATTTGACCGTAAATGGGAAAGTCCCACCGGAAAATTCCCTCATGATGAATCAGGGAACGAATATCCCCAAGAATTGAAAGAAGTAAAAAAGTGGCAGCAGACCTATGCCATGGATGCCAGTTATTTTGAAGATAAACCACTGCAATTTTATTTAAAAAAGGGCAAAAATACGGTAACGCTTGAATACGTGAGGGAACCTATGCTGCTGGCTCAAATGCATATCTCCTCACCAGAAAAGCCGGCAACCTATAAAGATTATGAAACCGCCAATGAATCAGACAAAAAGCCGTCCAAAACTATCACTTTGGAAGCGGAGCGGTTTACGTATAAAAATGTTCCCTATATTCAGCCAGTCGCTTTACCCGATACGAATGTGGAGCCGTACAGTGTCAAAAAAGAGCTGCTGAACACGCTCGGCACACCGGGTGATAAATCCTTTGAGCTGGGGGGGCAGAAAGTCACTTGGAAAGTCAATGTGAAAGAAGCGGGAACGTATCATTTGTCTTTTAAATACTTACAGGATCAAAAAGTTAACATGCCGGTCTTCCGAACGGTGCTCATAGATGGCAAAATTCCGTTTCAGGAACTGGAGGCATATCCTTTTTCCTATAACCAGGCATGGAGCAATGAAACCCTTGGCAGTAAAGGGAAACCTTACAACATTCAATTGGATCAAGGAGAACATACCCTTTCACTGGTGGTCAACGGACAGCCGATTCAGCGAACAGTAACAACTGTCCGAAAGGTAATGGACGAGATCAAAAAGCTTTCTCTTCGGATAAAAATGGCCACCGGAAACTCGGTCGACCGAAACCGGGAATGGGAGATTGCAACGCAGATCCCAGACCTTAAAAAGATATTAACCGACAATGCGGATCGATTGAGCAAAGAATATGCCTATTTGCAGAAAATCACAGGAAACAAGCCGGATGCCGCCAGAAATTTAATGATGGCTGCCAACCAGCTGAAAAAATTGGCACAGAACCCGAATGAGGTGCCAGACAAGTTAAGTATGCTTGACCAGGGATCAGGGTCAGCCTCACAGCAGCTTGGAGACCTTTTGGCAGAACTGCCGAACCAGCGAATGCAGCTGGACAGACTCTATCTGTCCAATGGCGAACTGCCAAGCCCTGAAGCAGGCTGGACAAAGAAGCTGGGAAGCCAGGTTTCGAAATTTTTCCTTTCATTTAACCGCACATCACCGCCGGAAAAGAAAAAAGAGAAAAAGCTTACCGTCTGGGTCAACCGCCCACAGCAATATGTAAGCATGATGCAGCAGATGGCGGACCAGGATTTTACGAAAAAAACAGGTATCAAGGTTTCATTTTCCATCATGCCCGATGAGCAAAAGCTGATTTTGGCAAATGCGGCCAACAAGTCACCTGACGTTGCCCTCGGTGTGAGCAATCAGCTGCCATACAATATGGCCCTTCGTGGCGCAATACTTGATCTGAAAAAATTCCCGGATTTCCAAACGGTAAATAAACGCTTTTCACCGGGTGCCATGCTTCCTTTTTACTATGACGATGGCGTCTATGCTGTCCCGGAAACCCAGAACTTTTGGGTCATGTTTTACCGAAAAGATATTCTCGATGCTCTTCATATGAAGATACCCCAAACGTGGGATGAAGTTTTGAATATGCTTCCGGAACTTCAGCGATATGGCATGAACTTCTATACACCGCTGTCACAGGCAGGCGGGTTTAAGCCTTTTCATCTGACCACGCCATATCTGTACCAGTTTGGCGGATCTCTTTACACGAAAGACGGGATGAAGGCCAATATCGGAACGGATGAAGCATTAAAAGGCTTTGAACTGATGACCAAAGCGTTCACTATCTACAGTATGTCCATGCAGGTTCCCAACTTTTACAACCATTTCCGTGAGGGAAATCTGCCGATCGGAATTTCCGATTATGAAACCTATGTTCAGCTGACTTCTGCGGCTCCGGAACTTGCCGGTTGGTGGAAGATTGCACCTCAGCCTGGTGTGCGCGATAAAAATGGCAAGATCCAGCGCTGGGCTCCGGGAACCGGGCAATCGGGTCTGATTTTCAAAAAAACCAAGCATAAAGATGAGGCGTGGGAGTTTTTGAAGTGGTGGACGTCAAGCAATGTCCAGCAGGAATATGGAACGAAGATGGAAGTGAACTACGGGCCTTCCTATAAATGGAACACAAGTAATCTTGAGGCCTTTAAAGGACTTCCGTGGCCGGACGAAGATAAAAAGGTAATCAATGAGCAGTGGAAGTGGCTTAAGGATGTTACCCATGTTCCCGGAGATTACCTGCTCGAACGGGAAATCAGCAACGCCTGGAATTCGATCGTGTTTGATGGAGAAAACCCGAGAAAAGCACTTGAAGACGCCATTGTTCTTTCCAACCGGGAGATGAAGAAAAAGCAAGAGGAATTTGGCTATGTGAAGAACGGAAAAGTTGTGAAGAAAATTAAGATGCCTGAATTCCAGGAGAAGTGAGGTGACATGAATGAGTTTACCCGATGTGTCTGTGCAAAGAGAAGAGGAGAGCAATCCTGCGGTCCTGCCAAAGCAGGCGGGAGCCTCTGAAGGTAAGCGGCCAACCCTGGGGAAAGCCACGTTTCTTCAAAAGAAAAAGTGGAGGGAAGAGGGAAGCGCCATGGTTTTTATCGGCCCTTTTCTGATTCTATTTATTCTCTTCATTGTCATCCCGGTCATTGCTGCGATCGGTCTGTCATTTACGTACTTCAATACAGTGGAAGCGCCGAAGTTCATCGGTCTTCAGAACTACGTTAATCTGCTGACGCAGGACAATGTTTTTATGATGTACGTATTGCCCAATACCATCAAATTTTCCCTGATCGTCGGCCCTATAGGTTATGCCCTGTCATTCTGGCTCGCCTGGCTGCTGGCGCAGATTCCAAAAAAATCGCGCACTGTGCTTACCCTTGTCATCTACTCGCCCTCGATGACAGCGGGAATTGCCATGGCAGTTGTCTGGCTCATTATTTTCAGCGGCGACAGTGCAGGTTATTTAAACAGCATGCTTCTGAAGCTTGGCCTGATCTATGAGCCGGTCCAATGGACGCAGTCACCAGATTATTTAATGCCCATCATGGTGGTTGTGTCGTTATGGGGAAGCATGGGTGTTGGATTTCTTGCGATGCTTGCCGGAATTTTGAACGTGGATAAGGAGCTGTATGAAGCAGCCTACATCGACGGAATCAAAAGCCGTCTTCAGGAGGTTTTCTACATTACGATTCCTTCCATGAAGCCGCAGATGCTGTTTGGAGCGGTGATGGCCGTTGTGGGAACCGTGCAGGCAGGGGTGATCGGCGTGCAGCTGTCGGGTGCGAACCCCACTCCGCAGTATGCCGGACAGCTAATCATCAACCATATCGACGATTATGGATTTATCCGCTATGAAATGGGATATGCTTCGGCAATTTCAGTGATCCTTTTGCTGATCGTCTATCTTTTTTCTAAGCTGTGCTGGAGGTTATTCGGTGAAAAAGACTGATCTACTTCCACATGAAGGAGCTGAGCCCGATGTCAATTAAATCAACAAAAATCAACCCGGATAAATTTCATATCAGCCAGTGGAAGTTTTACGTGATTTTGCTGGCACTGAGCACATTCATGATTTTACCGATCATTTTCATGTTTTCTCAGGCACTGAAACCTATGGATGAGCTGTTCCTGTATCCGCCGCGTTTCCTGGTCCATAAACCGACGATGGAGAACTTTGGGGATTTGATGTCGCAAACCTCCACGACGCTGGTGCCGATTACACGCTATCTGTTTAACAGTGTTATCATCACGGGCTCTGTTGTACTGTTAACGTGTCTTGTGAGTGCCATGGCCGGTTTTGCGCTCTCAAAAAAGAATTTTATGATGAAGAAAGTTATTTTTGAAGCCAACATTATTGCGATGATGTTTGTTCCGGCAGCCGTCATGATTCCAAGGTATTTTATTATTGAGACGCTTGGCCTGACAGATACGTTTCTTGGCCATATTCTGCCGCTTCTTGCTTTGCCTGTCAGCGTATTTCTTGTTAAGCAATTTGTGGATCAGATTCCCGATTCGCTTCTTGACGCAGCCTCCATTGACGGTGCCAACGATTTTGTGCTGTTCCGCAAGATTATCTTTCCGATGATCATGCCGGCACTGGCCACCGTGGCGATCCTTGCGTTCCAGCTGGCCTGGAACAACATTGAAACCTCTGTTATTTTCATGAACGACGAAAATTTAAAAACCTTTGCTTTTTACATGAACACGCTGACCTCCAAGCTCGAAAATAACGTGGCCGGCCAGGGGATGGCAGCAGCTGCAGGATTGATCATGTTCATTCCGAACCTTATTATTTTCATTTTCATGCAAAGTAAAGTAATCAATACGATGGCCCATTCAGGTCTGAAATAAGGGGGAAAGACTATGGCAAAAAAAATGGTACTCATGTTCATTGTTTTTCTCCTTTGGCTTCCGGGAAAAACTCAAGCCTCTGCACCTTATGATACGTATACAATAAATCCTGACGGTGAATGGATGCTTACCCAGGATGCCTACCTGCCGACCGGAATGATCAATGGGCTGGCTTCCATCGGAAATACAGAAGGTGTCGGAAAAGAAAAACTTCAGCCTTTTTCCCAGCCGGAAGACATCTTTATTGACCGTAAGGACCAAATTTATGTCGCGGATGCCGGCAATGGAAGAATTGCGGTTCTTAGCCCTGATGGTACGTACAGCAGAAGTATCGGCAAAGGTGTGCTCACCCAGCCCACCGGGGTTTTTGTGAAGGAGAACGGACATGTATTTGTGGCCGATTACGGGAGCCAGAAGCTGTTTGAATTTGACGCTAAGGGCAAAAAAGTGAACGAGTTTGGAAAGCCAGAATCGGTTCTCTTTGGCAAAGACACCAACTTTGTTCCGAAAAAGGTGATTGTCGATAAGCGGGGGAACTTGTACGCGGTACTCGAAGGATCGGTTGAAGGGCTGGCGCAGTTCAGTTCAAAGGGTGAGTTTCTGGGATATTTCGGAGCCAACCAGACCGGCTTTGACCTGAAACGAAAGGTCCAGGATGTGCTGTATACAAAGGAACAGATGAAAAAGCTTGAAAGCAAACAACCGCCTTCAGCAAGCAACCTTGCCATTGATGATGAGGGGCTGATTTATACCAGCACCACAGGAGCCAAAACAGAAAGCATCAAAAAGCTGAACATTTCAGGCTCCAATCTTATTCCATCGGTCATGGGCAGTGACAGCCTTTCAGACGTCACCGTGGATTTTATGGGTAACATCTATTCCGTTGACGGCGAATTTGGTTATATTTATGAATATGATTCTGAAGGCAATCTGATCTTCACCTTCAGCGGAGAGGACAGCGGAAACCAGCGCCTTGGACTGACAAAGAGCCCGTCCGGCATCGCGGTGAATTCAAAGGGACGTGTATTCGTGCTTGATAAACAGCGCGGAGCCATTCAGGTCTTCCAGCCCACCGCCTATGCGAATCTTGTGCATAAGGCAATGTCCTATTACTCGGAAGGCCGCTACGAAAAAAGTGAAGTGTACTGGAAAGAAGTTCTCAAGTATAACAGCATGTTCGGCCTTGCTCATCAGGGGATGGGAATGGCAGCTCTGAAAAAAGGAAATTACGAAGAGGCACTCGAACGGTTTTCGATTTCAAAAGATATGGAAGGCTACTCCACGGCTTACTGGGAAATCCGGCGGAAATGGATGCTTGAGCACACGTCTTCTTTTATCATTGCAGGCGCTGTTCTTCTCGCTGCCTATTTTCTTATGAGACGTCTGTATCGTAAAAAGGGACTTGGAGCTGGCGTGATGAACCAGTGGCAGGCCATGAAAAAGGAAAGATATATTTCGCAATTTCTTCAGTCCTTCCGGATCATGAGACATCCAATCGAGGGCTATTGGGAGCTTATCCAAAGAGGAAAAGGCTCTGTGTTCATGGCCACGATCCTTTACGTTTTGCTCGTTGCCGTCTATTTCATCGATCTTATTTATACCAACTTTCTGTTCAGTGCTGAAGATCCCGACAACATCAGGCTGTTCAATGAGTTGTGGAAGGTTCTCGTCCCGATTGCTGTCTGGATTATCGCCAACTACCTGGTGAGCACCATCAATGACGGTAAAGGAAAACTGCGTGACGTTTATATTGGAACGGCCTATGCCTTCAGCCCTTATATCTTTTTGGGAATTCCAATTGCCATCGTTTCCAATGGACTGACATTGATGGAATCGGTAATTTATGACATTTCCCGGTACGGGATGATGGTTTGGACAGCCCTTCTCATGTTTTTAATGGTCAAGGAGATCCACCGGTTCGAGCTTGGACAAACCGTAAAGAATATTCTTTTAACCTTTGCGGGCATGGGTATTCTCGGGCTGATCGGATTTATGATGTTTGGTTTGACCAACCAGCTGTATGATTTTGTAGATGCTATCCTTTCGGAGGTGAAGGCCCGTGTTTAGATTCACAGTGAAAAAAGCAGTGTTTGGTGTCATGCTTGCGGTACTGCTGCTGATTTCAAGCGGCATTACAGGTGCATCAGGGCTTTTTACCAAAACGAAGGATGTGCCGCCACAGGAAATGCTGAAAAAACATGAAGAACTCTCGGCCGTTGAGCTGAGTTCCAACCGCTATACACAGCCGGACAAAAAACAAAAGGAAGTAAAATCCCCTTCCATTCCGGCTGAATACAAGAAAGAAGCAGAAACGCCGTCCCTCGCACTTTATGTTGACAGCAAAACGATGGGCATCATGGTGGAAAATAAAAAGACAGGATATGTATGGTCTTCTTATCCTTCAAAAGATACCTTGAAAAAAGAGCAGTTGAACGAGGACTGGAGCATGCTTGTCCGCTCCCCGGTGATGATTGATTATTTTAACGATAATGCCGGGCTTGATCGAGGAAGTGTAGCCTCGCTTGACGGCCAGGTGATGAACAAAAAAGCCATCAAAAACGGCTTTCAATTTACCGTGGATTTAAAGAAACTAAAAACGTCCTTTGATGTGCAGGTAAGCATTGAGGAAAGCGGGCTTGTTGTAAACGTTCCGGAAAAAAGCTGGAGTGAAAAAGACCATAAGCTGGCGAATATTTACGTCTATCCTTTTCTGGGAAGCACCCGTCTGGATGATGTTCCCGGCTATATGATGATTCCGGATGGAAGTGGTGCCCTTATCCGCTATCAAAAGCCTTCAGTTTCCTATGACGAGCCGTTTGTCGGAAGAATTTTTGGCCAGGATTATTCCGTCAACCCTCCAAGAATGGGGGGCAACAGGAACATTAACGTAACCATGCCGGTATTTGGAGCGGTTCATGGCGAAGGGCAGAATGGCTTTCTCGGCATTGTGGAAAAGGGCCAGTATAATGCGGAAATCGTAGCCTATCCGGCAGGATTGAACACCAATTTCAACTGGATTAGCCCGCGGTTTATCATCCGTAACGCCTACTTTCAGCCAACAAGCAAAAATATGGGCGGCTACAACACCTACCAAAAAACAAGAATACAGACTGACCTGAAAATCAGGTACTCTTTTCTCCAAAAAGACGAGGCATCATATACCGGGATGGCCAAGTCGTACCGAAGCTACCTGGAGAATAAAGGGATTCTGAAGAAAACAAAGCCAGCAAAAACAGATGTGCCGGCACATGTTGAATTTCTTGGCGGTGAAATGGAAAAAGGCTTGTTCAGCCGAAAATTTGTGGAGATGACAAAATTTCAGGATGTCGATGACATTACGAAAACATTAAAAGCAGAAGGTCTTTCCAATCTCGACGTGCTCCTGCGGGGATGGAACCATGGCGGCCTTACCGGCAGCAACCCCGAGCGGTTTCCTGTTGCCAGTGAGCTCGGCGGCGAAGATGGTTTAACGGATCTGGCCCATGTGCTGAAGAACCGGGGAATTGCATTGTCGCTTCAGCTGGATTATACGTATGGCTATGAAGGTGCCAATAATTTCAATGAGAAAACGGAAGCGGCGCGCAAGATTACGAATCAGGTGTTGATTGAGCGCATTGGAAGCGATCCGTTTGAAAAGGAAAAAATCGATTTGGAGCGGTATTACATTTCTCCACACAAGGCGGTAAACCTGGCCAGGGAGGATACGAAAGAGTTAAAGAATATTCCTTCTGCTGGTGCAGCACTTGAAAATACAGGGTCTGTCCTGTTCTCGGATTTCAGGAAGTCGAACCCTGTGGGCCGTGATGAAGCTGCCTCTGATTATATGAAACTTGCGGACCACCTTTCTAACCAATTTGATGATTTGGCACTGTATCAGCCAAATGCCTATCTCTTAAAGCATGCATCGAAAATCTACAATATTGAAATGGATTCCTCGCAATACATGTATGCGACGGACACCGTTCCCTTTGTACAGATGGTGCTTCACGGTTATATCAATTACTTTACATCTCCGCTGAATTTTGCGGCAGACAAGAATGAAATGGTCTTGAAGATGGTAGAAACAGGAGCTTATCCATCCTTTTATTTTACAAAGCAACCTTCTCATCTGTTAAGCAAAGGGCCGTCAAAGTCTATTGGTGCTTCCTATTACAAGGACTGGCTGGATGATGCCAAAGAGATCTATGAAAGAGTGAAAAAGCCGCTTGGTGCAGTGGCGGGGGAAACCATTGAAAACCGGAAAGTCTATCAGCCGGGTGTAGTTGAAGTGACTTATTCAAATGGAACAGTCATCCTTGTAAACTATGAATCCAAAGCAGTAAAAGCAGATGGCCGTACCATTCCGGCAAGAGACTTTCTTCTATCGAAAAGGGGGAGCAGGCAATGACCAACCAACGGAAAAATACACTGACAGGATTGTTGTTCATCTCTCCCTGGCTGATTGGCTTTCTATTTTTCATGGCGTATCCCATCTATTCTTCTTTGAAAATGAGTTTTGAAAAAGTGTTCATCACGCCGGAAGGCATTCAGTCCGAATTTGTAAAGCTCGATAACTATCAATACGCGCTGTTCAAGGATCCGTATTTTATGGATGAAGTATTTAACTTTACCAAGACGGTGATTCTCATGGTACCGATTGTCGTCATCTTTTCCATGATCGTTGCCCTTTTGATCAATCAGCCCATTAAGATGAAGGGGATGTTCCGCGCCGTCTTTTTCCTGCCGGTCGTGATTTCGAGTGGTGCAGTGATCAATGAGCTGTTTGCCCAGGGAGCGGGAACCATTCCCATGGTTGAGCAGTACGGCATTGTAACCATGCTTAAGGATTCTTTGGGTCCGGGGCTTGCAGATCCCATCATTGAAGTGATTCAGAAGTTCATCCTGATTCTTTGGTTCTCGGGTGTCCAGATCCTGATCTTTCTGGCAGGACTCCAGAAAATTAACAGAAGCATATACGAGGCGGCTGCGATCGACGGAGCTTCACCGTGGGAAACGTTTTGGAAGATTACACTGCCCGGCTTAAAACCGTTTATTCTTGTCAACCTGATTTACACCACCGTTGACTTGTTTACCAATTCGGTGAACGACGTCATCAAGTTGATTAAGGAGAATATGTTCAAAATTGAAACCGGATTCGGTTATGCTACTGCGCTTTCCTGGATCTATCAGGGGTTGATTTTACTCATCCTTTTGGTCATCTTTTTCTTTTTCAGAAATAAGGAAGGCAAGAAAGAGCGTAAGCTTGGGTACCGGAAGCCACGAGTGAAAAGGGGGACAGTCTCATGAAAAGCATCGCAGAACACGAAAAAATAACACCGCCTGCGGGCTCTGTTCTTGCTAAAGGGATGTACGGGAAAAACCCGCTCCTTCTCCGTGCCAGGCGTCTTTTATTGGGTAAACAGGGGAATGACGGACTCATCTTTAAGTTTTTTACGTATTACCTTTTGATTTGCATCGGCTTTGTGTACTTGTATCCGATACTGTTCATCCTTTCGCAGAGCTTTAAAAGCATGGATGATTTGCTTGATCCGACTGTCATGTGGATTCCGCGGGAGTTTAACCTGGAGAACTATATTCAGGCATGGCAGGTTCTTGATTTCCCGAAAACCTTAAGCACAACACTTATGAATGCAGCTCTGCCAGCGGTGGCACAAACGATTTCCTGTGCCCTCGTAGGTTACGGCT
This sequence comes from Fictibacillus fluitans, assembly GCF_030418125.1. GTDB lineage: Bacteria > Bacillota > Bacilli > Bacillales > Fictibacillaceae > Fictibacillus_C > Fictibacillus_C fluitans. The sequence goes on from NZ_JAUHTR010000003.1 coordinate 241,469, forward strand.
TTGCAAAATTTAGTTTTCCGGGAAAACCGATATTTTTTGTACTGATGATCATCACATTTATTATCCCGGCGCAGGTAGTTATGATCCCGCTGTATCTCTTGTTTGAAAACTATGGGATGACCGGTTCTTCCCTGCCATTTATCCTGCCGGCCATTTTTGCCATGGGAATTAAAAGCACGCTGTTTATCCTGATCTACACCCAGTTTTTCAAGTCCATTCCTGTAGCCCTTGAAGAGGCGGCGCAGATTGACGGAGCCGGAAGAATCTCAATCTTTTTCCGGATCGTGCTTCCCATTTCGGTACCCGCAATGATGGTTGTGTTTCTCTTTTCCTTTGTATGGCATTGGAATGAAACCTATATGGCGTCACTGTATCTTGGGGATGCCATGTCCACGCTGCCTTTAAAACTTCAGGAGTTTAACGATGCATTTAAAAATATGTTTGGCGGAAGCCAGGCTGCATCAGCAAAAACCGATATTAACGAATCCATTAAACTGGCAGGAACGATGCTCGTCATTTTTCCGCTGCTGGTGCTGTATTTTGTGGCTCAGCGATGGTTTGTGGAGGCAACAGACAAAACAGGAATTTCAGGAGAATAAGCAAAAAATGCCTGTCAGGCTCAAGCCCGGCAGGCATTTTTTATAGTGGTTTCTCGGTAAAGCCGGTCAGTTCCAGACCTTTTTTGGCAAACTTGTTTTTCATGAACCATTTCCACACCAGTCCGGTCCGGTAGTTTTCGATCATAAGCAGTGAAATGCCCTTATCAATCCCGATGACGTCGCGCCCATACCATGCAGGAGAAACATCCAGATTGTATGCATCCCTGAAGCCGTATTCTCCCCAAAGCTCCGGAACTTGGTTATAGTAGTGCTGCATCGCCTCCAGGCTTTCCTTCGGTGTAAAGGGGATGGATCCGATGGCACCGGCAGGAGGAACCGTCCCGTCGGGATGATGCTGGTCATTGGCTCCGGACCGTCCGGACGGAGGAGCTCCATAATTCCCTCTGTATCCATAAGGGCCGTCACATGCCGTCAGCCCCCATGAGTTCGGTCCAAAGGTCCTGAAGCTGGCCGATTCGTCCATGCCATACTGCCGGTGGGCAAGCGTGGCTTTAACCGAATTTTCCCACCAGTCCAGGCCGTCCCGGTCCGTCTTGTTCTGCAAATCAAACCAGGCATGGGAAAATTGATAAGTAAACAAAGAGCCTGTCCAGGTATAAATGAAAAGGGGAACATCGCCATAGGTGCTGACCTGGCGATGGAAATCGTAAAACATCTCAGGATCCACCGGATGGGAAGGCGAAGCTGCCGCCAGAAAATACATCATGAACTGCTCGGCGTACATGTCCCAGGCACCCCAATGGCCGCGCTCAGGTGTATATCCCATATAAAACTGGTTGGTCTCAGGATTTCTGTACCATTCCCAATCTACCCGTTCATACAGCTGCTGTGCTTTTTCCTTCAATTTTCCGCCAAAATATTCACCTGCCGTAATTGCCCCGCACACGGCAATCGCTGTATCAATAACGGAAACCTCGGAATTGCCGTATCGTTTACCTGTGTTCATGGAAAGAAAGTGATAGAAAAAACCGTTCACTTCTTCTGCGTAAAGCAATAGCGTATCAAGTGTTCCTTCGGCGCGCTGACTGGCTTCATCAGTGGAAACCCATTGCCGTTCCGCACCGATGACAAGCGCAGTTAATCCATAGCCGACCGAAGCGACAGAACACATCTCGGGATCGCCCGGCGCGCGGTCGCGGATCAATCCGAATCCCTGGCTTTCTGGATTACTGTTGGCCTCCCGCCAGAAAAACAGGAAGGAATGTTTGCTTTCAAGTTCCATCAATTCATCATTGGAAAGTGGTGCCATAAATTTTCCTCCTCATCAATTGAAACGTTTCAATTTTTAAGTTTGCAATCCTCAGACATAGTGTAACATAATAAAGTTTTTAAAATTTCAAAAAAATACTGAATAAGTGGGTATATAAGTATTAAATCTAAAGGAGGAGATACATATGGGAACCATTTATAGCCATGAAGAAGGCAAAGTAGCCGTGGTCACAGGTGGAGGATCAGGGATTGGCAAGGCTTCGTGCCTTGCGTTTGCGAAAGAAGGAATGAAGGTATGTGTTCTGGATGTAAAAGAGGAGCGGGCACAAGAAACCGTAAATGAAATCAGGGAAGCGGGCGGAGAAGCCATTGCCGGAGAAGTGGATGTTACAAATGAGAAACAGGTGAGAGCAGGCATTGAAAAGGCAGTAAAAGAATGGGGCAGGCTGGATGTTCTTTATGCCAATGCTGGCATCAATGGAACCCTTTCGTCTATCGAAAAATTTGAGCTGGAGGATTGGAACACGACGATTTCCACTAATTTAACGGGAACTTTTTTAACCGTTAAGCATGCGGTGCCTCATTTGAAAAAAGAGGGTGGAAGCATTGTCATTACGGCATCCATCAATGGAAACCGCCGTTATTCAGGATTCGGGATGTCGGCATACAGCTCTACCAAAGCGGCACAGGTGGCCTTTATGAAAATGGCCGCGCTGGAGCTTGCCCGGTACAAAATCAGGGTGAACGCCATCTGCCCGGGAGCCATCACTACTAACATCGGGCAAAATACCTTCCCAACAGAAGATGTAAAAGAAATCAGTATTCCTGTCAAATATCCCGAGGGCGATCAGCCGCTTGAGCATAAGGCGGGCGATCCCGAGCAAGTCGCAGATCTTGCCTTGTTTCTGGCATCCGAACGATCCAGCCATATTTCAGGCACAGAAATCTATATTGACGGAGCAGAAACCCTGCTGTAATCAATGCTTCATAACTATATTCATGGAAGAAAGAGCCCTCGAGGCTCTTTCTTTTTTTGGGGGTATAACCTATGTTGGTTTGAAAGTAGTTGATTTCCGTTCCAGGTCGCTCGCTTTTACCGGCGCGAGCGCCTACTTTCACGGGCGTGCGCTGAGCCTTACCGGCACAAGCGCCTACCTCCTCGTCGCAAGCTCCTGCGGGAACGGCGCGAGCGCCTTATTGGTCTCATCTGTCCCGCTTTTCCCGTAGGACAAGGAAGGCTTCGGCAGCGAAACATCGCACGAAGAAAATGTAGTGTTCATTTTCGAGGAGTCTCGCACCTTGCACTGCAATCAACCTTTCAACGAAGTACTTGGAAGAAATCCTGCGCAAGCAACCTTTAATAAAGTCTAGTTCGTTCTGACGAATTATGTGGAAAAAAGAGGAATTAAATGGCATTTTGCAGAAGTAAAAGGAGCATGGACAAGGAATAGTTCTGGTTTCCAAACCGTTTTATTCTAAAAAGCATAAAATCTATCATCCATACATAATAAAAGACAGGAGAGGTTTTTAAATGACATATTCAATTGCGGGCTATGATCCTAGTGAAAAAGAGTGGGGAATTGCGGTGCAGTCCAAATTTTTGGGAGTGGGCGCGGTCGTTCCGTGGGCAAAGGCAGGAGTTGGCGCTGTTGCCACACAATCCTATGCCAATACCTCATACGGTCCACAGGCACTGGAGGCGATGGAACAGGGTAAATCAGCGGAGGAAACGCTGAAGATGCTGATTGAAAAGGACGAGCAGCGGGAAATGAGGCAGGTTGGCCTGATCGATGCCAATGGACATGGTGCTACCTTTACCGGGAAAGAATGCTATGACTGGGCAGGAGGAATAACCGGTCCTAACTTTGCTGCCCAGGGCAATATTTTGGTCAGTTCCGCCACGGTAGAAGCCATGGGACGAACCTTTTCTGAGGCGCAGGGGTCACTTGCTGAACGTTTGCTTGCAGCCCTGCAGGCAGGACAAGAGGCTGGCGGAGACAGCCGGGGCCAGCAGTCTGCTGCTTTGCTGGTTGTGAAAGATAAGGGCGGCTATGGAGGGTTCAATGACCGCTATATTGATTTAAGAGTGGAGGATCACCAGGAACCGATTAAAGAACTGAAACGGATTTATAAGCTGCACCAATTATATTTCGCTCCTTCCAAACCGGAAGATATTATAGAGATTGATGAAGAGGTTAAGCAGGAAATAAGCAGGGAGCTGCTCAGATTAAACTACATGAAAGGAGCCTCGGCAGATGACGGCAAGCTGTATAAGGCGCTGACAACCTATATCCATACCGAAAATTTTGAAGACAGGGAGCAGGAGAAAGGCAAGATTGATAGTGAAATTTTATCGTATATGAAATTAGACAAGCGAGTTAAAAAGTAGTACAATCTTACCAATTAACGTTATTTTGCAAAAATTTTAAAAAAACAGGTTTAAATTTCAGATTGTTTTTTGTATGATAAGACGATAAACAAATAAGTCATTTTTTGGGGGAAAGATGATGCATTCATGGAAACGGAGATTACAGAACCATAGAGGCATGGAGTTTGCTTTGTTTTACCTTACACTGTTGTTTGGAGTAGGGGCCTATCAAACCATTAAAGTATTTATGAATATCAATTTGTATTCCGAGCAAGTACTTTTTGGTTTATCGTCCCATTCCTTTGTTGCTGCCCTTCTCTTTTTCTGGGCGGTTGTCAGCATTTTTTGGATCGGAGCTTTGCGTATTCTCGACTGGGCGCACCGCACGTCACTGACAACGACCAAAAATGCGCTTTTCGGATCTGCTGTTTTATTTTTGGGAGTTCCGATCGGCATTTCCGTTCAAATCTACAGCGCAATGGCCTTTAGTCCGCTTTTAAGCTCGATTACTCAGGCTTTGCTCATTACGACCATAATCTGTTTTGCGATTGGCATTTCGGGAAAATACAGAAAAACGGCTTAAACAAAAACCGGCAGACGCCGGTTTTTTTGTTCTTCTAAAGGAAAGTGCAAACCAGGAGAGGAAATGAAGAGAAAGAAAACTGCCAGGCAGGAGGATACCGGAAGATGGAGCTAAGGAAAGTCGATCGTGAAAATTGGGAACAAGCAATAAAATTGAAGGTGAAGAGCGAGCAGGTCAAACTGGTGCCGTCAGTTGCAGTCTCTCTGGCCAAAGTGTACATCAAGCCTGACGGTGATGAGGTGAATTATTTGCCTTTCTCGATTTATGTTAATGGCAGGATGGTCGGTTTCATTATGCATGCCTGTGTACCCGAGACAGAAAGCATGTATTGGATCAATGGCTTCCTTATTGATGAACAGCAGCAGGGCAAAGGCTATGGAAAGCAGGCATTGACAGAGATGATTTCCTGGATTGAGAAAAAATTTCCTCATTCTAAAGAAACACGGCTCACAGTAAACCGGGAAAATCACCTTGCCATTTCTCTTTACGAAAAGTTGGGCTATGTGCCGACAGGAGAAGAGTATGATGGAGAAATTGTCTACAGACGAAGACGGGTATAGCCTTTAAAATCAGTTTCGGAGGAAACTGATTTTTTATTGAGCATTCAACTGATATGCGATATATTGGTTTTATGAAAAACATTCAACGAATTAAACGTCAATCGCTGCGGGATGAAGTGTACCATCATTTAAGGGACGCCATTCTCTCACTTGAACTGGAACCGGAAGAAAGGCTCAATGACAAGGATTTGGCCGAACAGTTTGGGATTAGCCGGACGCCGGTGAGAGAGGCGCTAAAACGATTGGAAGATGAGGGACTGGTGGAAGCGATGCCGGGTTCGGCGACACGGGTGGCACCACTCCATAAAGAGGAGGCAAAGCATGCCTTTACTTTAGTGGCTGCCTTGCATGCACTTGCAGCCAGGTTAGCCGTTCCTGGCTTAGAGAAAGATAATATACAAAAATTGAAGGAGTGCAATCAAATTTTCAAAAGAGCCATAGAGGAAAAAAACGTAAGCCGGGCGATTGAAGCGGATGAAATGTTTCATGAGGTATTTCTTGTAGCTGCCGGTAACCCGGAGTTGAGAAAAGCCCTTGAGACCTGTACGGCCAAAATTCGCAGACTCGAAATGGCACAATTCGGTTCATTAAAAGGAATCAAATCGGTGGAGCAGCATGAGCAAATCATCTCTGCCTGCATAGAAAAGGATAGGGAAAAGACCGCACAGTTAACGGAAAAGAACTGGCTGAGTCTTGGAGAACTGCTTACACAAGAATAAAACAGAGGTGTTTGTCATGCGTCCGGTATTTATTGGAATAGGTTCAGCATTCTTTTTCGCTTTTACATTCGTTCTTAATTCATTGATGGAAGTTTCGGGAGGAAGCTGGATCTGGAGTGCTTCGCTCCGGTATTTGTTCATGGTGCCTTTTCTTCTGATCATTGTGGGAATGAGAGGGAATTTGCAGCCCCTTTTACGGGTGATGAAGGAAAATCCGAAAGCCTGGGGGATTTGGAGCATTATTGGGTTCGGCTTTTTTTACGCGCCCATTTGCTTTGCGGCGGCATACGAGCCGGGGTGGCTGATAGCGGGAACATGGCAGATTACCATCATCTCCGGATCACTCCTGGTTCCTTTTTTTAAGGAGCAGGTTCAAACAGCAAACGGACTGGAAGCCGTGCGGGGGAAAATACCGTTCAAAGGCTTGTCGATGTCTCTCATTATCCTGCTTGGCATTGTACTAATGCAGCTCGAGCAGGCAGGGACATTGTCGTTTAACGATATCCTGCTTGGCGTTTTTCCTGTGATAGTGGCTTCGTTTGCTTATCCGCTTGGAAACCGCAAGATGATGGAAGTATGCGGGGGAAGACTCGATGCGTATCAGAGGGTGCTGGGAATGACGCTGGCAAGCTTGCCATTATGGATCATTCTTTCCATTGCCGGTTTACTGACAGTGGGTCCGCCTGCAAAAGAACAAGTCCTGCAAACTGGAATTGTGGCTCTTTCTTCAGGGGTAATTGCAACGGTGCTGTTCTTTTACGCGACGGACCTGGTCCGGGGAAACATGCAGCAGCTTGCTGCAGTAGAAGCGACCCAGTCGGCAGAAGTATTGTTTGCAGCCGCAGGAGAAATCTGGCTGCTTTCATTGCCGCTGCCCACGGCATTAAGCTGGATTGGTATGGTTCTGGTTATGCTTGGCATGGTACTGCACAGCTATGTCTCCCGTTCAACAGTAAAGCAGGCACTGAGGAAGGCAAGCGCTTCTTAATAAAAGGAAGTTCTTTCCTTGCCTACTTTCTTGGTAAATAGGGTAATACTCTGTTAAAAAGGAAGGGATGACAAAATTATGGATTGGTTGGAGAATCACCTCCTGCTTGTTATACTTGCTGTTGTTGCCATACTAGTTTTTATTTTCTTGCTGAAGCTTGCAGTACGTGCTGCCATTCTTTTTGGAATTATTGCCCTTATCGCCATTGTTGTATTTGGGGTCAGCCCCGGAAAGATCGCAGATATCGGTAAAGAAGGCGCAAATTCCGCCTCGAAAGCCTATGAGAAAACCATTGAACCTGTGATCAATAAAGAGATGGGAAATGCCAAACATGTGGAAAAGAAGGACGGAAGCTTTCTAATCGAAAGCAAGAGCGTGAAGATTACCGGCCGGGATGGAGACGACAAGGCAAAAGTGACATACAACGGAAAGACATATAATGTGGATATGAACGTAATTAAACCTATCAGAAAACGAATTGATACAACCAAACAATAAGGCTTTACAGTGTTCGGCCCGGGACGAAATTTTGTTCCGGGTCTTTTTGTGTTATGGAAATATTCATATTTCAGGAGGGAGTGGCAATAATTTATAAGAAGGATGAAATAAAGAGGTGTTGTTATGAAGCGAAAATGGGTGCTCATGCTCAGTCTGGCCTACACCGTTTTTATGGCGGTTTTGTTTTTCTATTATTTCTCAAAGGGTACAACACACAGCTATCAGGTCGCGCTTGGCGGGGTTTTATGCGGGGCCATACCGCTCCTGTTGGCGAAATTTACGAAAATGACGTTTAACCTATCTATTACACTTTCTTATCTCGCCTTTCTCTTTGCGAGCCAATATCTGGGGTCGATCCTGCATTTTTACGGACTTGGATGGTGGGATACCTTCTTGCACCTCCTGAGCGGAGCTCTACTGGCATTCGTGGCCATCGCTCTTTATGAACGACTCATTCACAGGGAAGGAAAAACAGAAATTTCACCCTGGCTTGTATTTTGGTTCGTGCTTTCCTTTGCTGTTCTAGGCGGGGTGGTGTGGGAAATGTACGAATTCAGTATGGATCAGATGTTCCAAATGACATTGCAGGGCGGCGGGAACAGCGATACGATGATTGATTTGATCGCGGACACGACAGGCGGTTTGGCTATAGCAGTAATTTCAGTGATCAAAACGAAATCAAAATGGGATAAACCTACAATAAAAAAAGAGCCGCTGCCGCCGGAATCACTGGCATAGGAAAAGCCCGAATCGCTGTGTGATTCGGGCCATTTTTATTTTACATTCCAATACTGGAGAAGGGGGCCGTCTGTTCCGAATAAAGGATCAGTTTCAGGAAGTGGGACCGAATCGATTTCCTCCAGTACATGCGGGCGTTCACCGTCAACTCCACGCATCAGGTTATGTTCCATACCTTGTGGATAGGCACCTGCAACCTGAAAATCGGAGCTGGAATCCACATTCATATGCCCGGTTCCTGCTGGGAGAATAAGTACATCCCCCGTATGGACCTGAAGTTCCTCACCTGATTTACCTCCGATTTTTACTGTGGCAAAGCCAGAGACCACACCCAATGCCTCATGGGTATTGCTGTGATAATGGTGAAAATCGTAAACTCCTCCCTGCCAGCTGTTCAGCCAATTGTTAGAACGGAAGATTTCTTCTGCCTGCTGAGGTTTTCCGGACAAAACACCTTCATAAAATAAAACGGGCAGACGGGGATTGTTGGGAATAAAGCCATCGTCCTCAAGAAAATACGTTTTTACTTCATACGTTTTCATGGTGAATCCTCCTCATTAGGGTTTTAAAAAGAATTCCCCCTATTGATCAGAATTAACCATGTAAATGAGCTAATTTATTTATCATATTTTACTTGACGTAATAAAATATAATTACTATACTTACTTATATAAAGTAATTAACATTAAAAAATTGTTGGAGGGAAAAGCGATTATGGCAAAGGCTTTTTTGAAATCTATTGAAGATCGACGCACCTATTATGGAATCAGTAAAGAAGCTGTGGTTTCTGATGAGAGAATTCAGGAAATTATCGAGCATGCAGTAAAGCATACACCTTCTTCTTTTAACTCTCAAAGTGCACGTGTGGTTGTCCTTTTGGGTGAAAATCATGACAAACTATGGAGCCTCACAAAAGAAACTCTGCGCAAAATGGTGCCTGCAGAAAAATTCGCTCCAACCGAAGAGAAAATGAATGCTTTTGGCAGCGGATACGGAACAGTCTTATTCTTTGAAGACCAAAAAGTAATCGAAGGACTTCAGGAAACATTTGCAGCTTATGCTGACAACTTTCCGATCTGGTCTCACCATTCTTCAGGAATGCTGCAATTGGTCATCTGGACCGCGCTTGAAAACGAAGGTTTTGGAGCCTCGCTTCAGCACTACAATCCACTGATCGATGAAGAGGTAAAACAGGAATGGAATGTGCCGGAAAGCTGGAATCTGATTGCGCAAATGCCGTTTGGCAAACCTGCTGCGGTACCAGGGGAAAAAGAATTCCAACCGCTTGAAGACCGGGTGAAAATCTTTAAATAATAAAAAAAGGGACCTTGATAGGGTCTCTTTTTTTGTGCAGCGAAGGATTAAGAAAAAACATCCGCCAGTCTCTTATACGATTTCTTTCGTTCTTCAAAGGAATAAAGGTTGGTCAACACCATAAATTCATCCGTTCGGTACCGTTCGGCCAAGCTTTCCAGCTGTCTTTTTACCGTTTGGGGAGAACCGATCACCATGCGCTTTCTGTTCGTCTTTATTTTTTCCTTGTCGGCTTGTGAAAAGGAATAGGATCTAGCTTCTTCCAGGCCCGGTATTCTGCTGTCGAGCCCTTTTTCCACAGAAAGAAGCCATAAATCCTGGCTTAATGCGAGTTCTTCAGCGTGTTCATCACTTTCCCCGCATATGACAAAGATGGCCGTAATTCCTGCGGGCTGTTTAAGAAGCGGCGAAGGAATAAAGCTTGAATAGTATGCTTTGTATGCCCCCTGTCCACGGTCAGGGTGGATAAAGTGTCCGAATACATAACCCATTCCGAGCGAAGCTGCCTGCCGTGCACTGTTTTCTCCCAGTCCGAGCTCCCAAACCGGTGGAGGAGAAGGGACAAAGGGGGCGGCCTTAATTCCGTAATACGGATGATCAGACGGAAGCGGTCCTGATAAATAATAGGCAAGGTCCTGAAGCTGGCGGGGAAATTCCGTCATGCTTTTTTTGATGCTGTCCGTCAGTGCGAGCCTTGTTTTCATCGTTCCTCCCGGTGAACGGCCGACACCAAGGTCAATTCGTCCGGGATACAGCGCTTCGAGCTGTAAAAAAGTTTCTGCCACTTTAAAGGGACTGTACTGGGGAAGCAGCACCCCGCCCGAACCCACCCGGATGGTTTTTGTTCTGGCAGCGGTATGTGCCATCATGATTTCAGGTGCTGTGCTTGCGAGTCCCTTTGTACTATGGTGTTCGGCAAACCAGTATCGTTTGTAGCCCCATTGTTCCGCAAGCTGAGCTAGCTCTACACTTTGATGCAGGGTCTCAGAGGCCGTGTGATTTTTAGGAATGGGAACTTGGTCAAGGATGCTTAATTGTATCAACAGAATGCCTCCCTGCAGGGTCTTATGTAATCAGTCAATCTGGTTCCACTTCATAACCTGGCGATCATGGAGAAGAGGCTCGATGCTGGATCGGTAGGCTTTGTAGTGGGCGGTTTCAATATGGCGGTCGATGGACTGCTGATCGCTCCAAAGTTCATACAGCATGAACGTTTGAGGGTCATCCTGTGCCTGATGCAGATTATAGAGAAGACATCCTTCTTCTTTTCTGGAATGTCTCATCACTTCGAGCAGTACATCCAGTGTTTGTTGTTCCTTGCCTGATTTGGCTTTTAATTCAGCGGGAACAGCTATGGCACTCATTACTATTCCTCCCGTTTTCGTTGTTTAAGCCACTATACCGGACAAGATTTAAAAAGTCATTTGATTTGCCCAAGAAAAAGCCAGTCCCTTTAGGCTGAGAGACTGGCTTTATTATTATTCTGCAGAAACGTTTAGCGTAACCTCAATATTTCCGCGGGTTGCTTTGGAATAAGGGCACACCTGGTGAGCCTGTTGGATCAACTGCTCTGCTTCTTCCTGGCTTGTTCCTTTTATCTTCGCATGCAACGCGACGGCAAGTCCAAATCCTCCGTCTGTATCTTTCCCAATGCTGACTTCTGCTGTCACACTGGATTCGACCCGCTTTCTTGCCTGGCGGGCAACAAGCTGAAGAGCACTGTCAAAGCATGCCGCATAACCGGCCGCAAATAGTTGTTCTGGATTGGTTGCACCTGCTTCTTCTTTTCCGCCAAGAGCTTTTGGCATGGATAATGAAAAGTCGATGGTTCCGTCAGTGGATTGAACTTTACCCTGTCGTCCACCGTTTGCTGTTGCTTTTGCTGTATATAATGCGTCTAACATAAACAATCTCTCCTTTTCGCTATTTGTGTTGTGCACAACTTAATTGCTAGATGTTAATTTATCATATGTAAAAACAGTTGTCAAAAATTAAGTTGTTCGCAATTTAATTTGACCCATGATTTTTTGTGCATTATAGTAAAGAAAGGAATTGGAAAGTGAAAAAGAGGTGACAGACACTTGGAACAAGACCACTTAAAATTAGAAAATCAAATTTGCTTTATGGTCTATGCAGCAGCCCGGGAGATGACTAAACAATATCGCCCGCTTCTTGAAAAATTGGATGTAACCTATCCTCAGTACCTTGCATTGCTGGTGCTCTGGGAACAGAAGGAAGTGTCCGTGAAAGAACTGGGAAAGAAACTGTTTCTAGATTCGGGTACATTGACACCGATGCTCAAGCGCATGGAGTCACATGAGCTGATTCTCAGGCAGCGTTCAAAACAGGATGAGCGGAGTGTAATCGTCTCACTTACAAAAAAAGGGGAAGCTCTGAAGGAGGAGGCGGCATGCATACCGGGCGCCTTGCTCGAAAATATGGATCTTGATGAAAAGGAGCTTTTCCAATTAAGGAGTACACTCGGGAAAATACTCAACAGCATACAGGAAGACTAAAAATCTCATTCCGCATGGAGTGAGGTTTTTTAATCCAAAAAAACGTTGGTGAATTTGCGGTGCCTTGTGCGCTCCCGAAAACTGCTCGGTGATTCTCCGGTATAGCGTCTGAACACCTTGCTGAAATAATTCGAGGATTCAAACCCGCTCTTGCGGGAGATTTCCTGTACCGGGATGGTCGAATTCGACAGCCAGGCCATCGCCTGTTCAATCCTTGTTTTTGTAACATACTGCATGGGAGTCGTCTGAAGATGGGACTGAAACAGCTGGATAAAGTAGAATTTGGACAAGCCGGCTACAGCAGCCAGCTCTTCCAGGTGAAGAGGCGAGCCGAGATTTTGATGAATATAAGTGATCACCTGCTGCAGGCTTTCCGGCAAGGGTGAAGTATCCTCGGTATATCCCTGGCCAAACCGGTGCAAGGCCATAACGAATTCATAGGCCCGGCTAGAGGCCATATAGGCATCCTTGATTTCTTTATTGGCAGCTTCCTGGTTGATTTGATGAAGAAGCTGAATTACACGGGAGGAGTAGGGAATATCGAGAACCGGCCCCTTCTTTTCGATGAATGCCTTCCAGCACATTTCCGTGCTTTCACCAACCAGGGTAATGAACATGAATTCCCATTCCCTGCTCTCTTCGGGGAGCCAGTATTCGTGATCACTTGGAACAGCAACAAGGAATGCGTCTCCCGGTAAAAGAGGATAGGTGGTTTCGTTCACCCGGATTCTTCCTTCTCCCTTTGTTGTGTATTGAAAGATAAATGTATGATCACCATCGTTCCTTGTATTCCCGTTCCAGCGGTAGTCGGAAGAGGTTTGAAGCTCCCATCCCGCGTACCACAGGTTGGCCGGCATGGATATATCCTTTTTGCGGTACTGAAATACGCTGTTGCCGTAAGGTTTCTCTAATACGTGGTTCAGCAATTTATTACCCTCCAAAAACAGTATTTTACCATTGATAATGTAATGTAAGCGATTTAATATTGAGTATAACAAACATTCTCATAATTATCTTTGGAAAAATAATAACAATAAATTGCATGTTGGAGGAGAGCGCGTAATGAAAAAGATTACCTTTATCGGAGCAGGAAGCACCATTTTTGCCAAAAATGTATTGGGTGACTGCATGATGTCACCGGCGCTTCAAAATTTTGAATTTGCACTGTTTGACATTGATCCTAAACGTCTCAGTGAATCAGAAGCTATGCTGAATCAGCTTAAAAAAAATCTGAAAGCAGACATTGCGATAAAATCCTATTCAGAAAGAATTCCCGCTTTAACGGGTGCTTCGTATGTCATTAATGCGATTCAGGTTGGAGGCTATAAACCAAGCACGGTGATCGATTTTGAAATTCCGAAAAAGTACGGCTTGGAGCAGACGATCGCGGATACCATCGGGATTGGCGGGATTTTCCGTGCGTTACGGACGATTCCGGTCATGCTAGATATCGCAAAAGACATGGAAAGTGTGTGCCCGGATGCCTGGCTTCTGAACTATACCAATCCGATGGCTGCTTTGACAGGTGTTATTTTACGCTATACGTCAATAAAGGCTGTCGGTCTGTGCCACAGTGTTCAGGTATGCACAAGAGATTTACTGGAATCACTTGATCTTCCGGCAGACGGCATTGAAGAACGAATTGCAGGGATTAACCACATGGCCTGGCTGCTCGAGATCAAACGCAACGGGGAAGACCTGTACCCGGAAATCAAGCGACGTGCGAAAGAAAAGCAAAAAGAAAAGCACAATGACATGGTGCGCTTCGAGCTGATGGATAAATTCGGCTACTATGTAACGGAATCGTCTGAGCATAATGCGGAGTATCATCCTTACTTTATTAAAAGAAATTATCCTGAACTGATTGAAAAGTTCAATATACCGCTGGATGAATATCCAAGGCGCTGTGAGCAGCAAATCGCAGGCTGGGAAAAAATGCGCGACAGCATTGTGGACAATGACCAGTTGACCCATGTGCGTTCACACGAATATGGATCAAGAATCATTGAAGCAATGGAAACGAATCAGCCGTTTGTATTTGGCGGAAATGTGCTGAACGAAGGAAGTTTGATCTCCAACCTTCCGTCAAAAGCGGTCGTGGAAGTTCCGTGTGTCGCCGACCGGAACGGAATCAAGCCATGCTATATGGGAGAGCTTCCAGAACAGCTCGCTGCGCTAAACCGAACGAACATCAACACGCAGCTGATGACGATTGAGGCAGCAGTTACAGGAAACCGCGACAGCCTGTACCAGGCGGCATTTTTGGATCCGCATACTGCTGCAGAACTTTCGCTGGATGACATTGTTGCGCTATGTGACGATCTCATTGAAGCACACGGTGACTGGATTCCTGCTTTTCCTAAGGAAGAAGCGGAAGCCATTAATTCATAATTTACGAAGAAAACGGGTGGAAAACTTCCATCCGTTTTTGTTTGTCTATATCCAAAAAACTATATACACACATGGTTAATTTTGGCAATGTAAACACGGGTTGAGATATTGTGAGCATAAGAGATTCTGGTATCAAACGCAAACGTTAGGAACGAAACCAAATAACGGCTTCGTTCCTTTTTGTGTTTAAGCGTCACTTCCCAAACGTTCAAGTTCTTCATCAATTTGCTTAAGGTCAATCCGTTCAAACAGCGGGGATACTCCGGAAACCACAATATTTTTTGGAGTGATCATCTCCCATGATGCGCCTTCCAGCTTGAGCGTTTCACGTACCATTTGACTGGAAAAAGGCAGGAAGGGATCGAGAAGCTGGGCGAGATTGGCGATGATGGCCACACAGGTCGCAAGTGTCCGGTTAACACCGCTTTGATCCACTTCCTTGATCTGTTTCCATGGCTGCTGTTCATCAAAGTATTTATTGGCAGAACGAATGTAGGAAAAGATCTCGTCGAGTCCTTCTCTAAAACGGGACGCTTCAATGAGGGACCCGATTTGGTCATACAAAGGAAGCAGTTCCTCTCTTGCGATGCTGTCGAGTGGGCCATCGGGAACCACTCCGTTGAACGATTTTTCGATAAACTTCAGTGTCCGGTTAACGAAATTACCGTAGGCTCCAAGGAGCTCGCTGTTGTGGCTGTAAATAAATTCGCGCCATGAAAAATCGGTATCGCGGTTCTCCGGGGCATTGATGGTCAGGAAATAACGGATGGAATCGGGATGATACCGTTCTATTAGATCCGGAACCCATACCGCCCAGTTTCTGCTTGTTGAAAGCTTCTTCTTCTCCAATGTCAAATATTCATTGGACACGATATGGCGGGGGATAGCGGGATTTCCGATGCCATGGAGAATCGCCGGCCAGATAATGGTATGAAAGGGAATGTTGTCTTTGCCGTGTACATAATAAGATATGGTATCTTCCTGCCAGAACAGAGAATCATCATTCCCTGTTACCTCAGCCCATCGTTTACTCGCAGAGTAATATCCTGAGACAGCTTCAATCCATACATAAACCTTCTTGTTTTCATAGCCTTCAATCGGCACGGGAACTCCTATGGGAAGATCACGGGAAACGGCCCGGTCGATCAATCCTTCTCTCAGATAACGTTTGCTCAGCTGGATGGCATTTGTTCGCCAGGCATGCTTCAGTTCCGCTTCTGCCACATCCTTTTCCAGCGGCTCCTGAAAGGAGTGAAGAGCAAAGTACAGATGCTCGGTTCGTTTGAATACTGGAGGTTTGCCGCAAAGCTTGCACGTTCTGTCAATGAGGTCTGACGGATCGAGAATAGTGGAGCAGTTGTCACATTGGTCTCCCCGTGCATGGCTCCCGCATACCGGACAGGTGCCTTCCACGTAGCGGTCAGGAAGGAATTGTCCGTAGGTTTCGCAATACGCCTGTTCAATTTCCTTTGGATAAATATATCCTTCCTTATAAAGAGAAAGAAAGATTTCCTGAACTGTTTTATGATGATGGGGATGATCTGTACGGGTATAACAGTCATATGAGAAACCAAGCTTATTAAAGTTATTTTCAAACTCCGTGTGAAAGCGGTCCGCCACTTCCCCTGGAGTTATTCCTTCCTGCCTTGCCCTGATCGTGATGGGTGTGCCGTTGCAGTCGCTGCCTGATACATACAGCACCTTTTCACCTTTTAACCGATAATAGCGCGCGAGTATATCACCGGGCAGCAGGCTTGAAATATGTCCCGTGTGAAGAGAGCCGTTCGCATAGGGCCATGCCCCTCCAATGAAAATAGCCATCCGTATTCCTCCTTGTAATTGAGCCGGGTTTGTTACCCTTTCCCGTAACCCCTGTTATTCATACTAAACAACAAAAAACCCCGTCCATATCTAATAACAGATAAGGACGGGGTTTGTATACCCGTGGTACCACCTTTATTTATGAGAGGCTTGCGCCTGTCATCTCAGCAAGTACAGAGTGAGTAAAAAGAACACTCTTATACTGTGGTTTTGATAACAAGTGCCACCACTCGCTGCTCCTTACTCATAAGGTCTGCGTTCAGGACAGAGCTCTGAGACCATATTCGAATCGTCATTTTTGCTTCTTTTCAGCTGCCGAAGCTCTCTGTGGAAAATGGTGGGATTCTACTCTTTCTCATCATCGCTTTTTGATTAAAGGAATTGTTTCCTTATTATAACAGCTAATCCTTCTTCAATGAAAGCCTTTGTATATTCGGGTAAAAGAAGTAAACTATGGGAATGGATAATAAAATAAAGCACGGATCGATTTAAGAGGTGAGTGGAAATGAGAAAAGGGAAATGGAGTCTGCAGTTCACCATTATGATCATGGTGTGCTTGGTGGTGGCGCTCTCGCTTTTTGTAACGGATATTCTGATCAGCCGCACCGTTTCCGAAACGATTGAAAAGAGCCAGGGTGAAAAGGCCGAGAATATTGCCCGTACTGTGGCCAGGACGCCGCTGGTCATTGGGGCTTTAACGGGAGATGATCCCCAAAGGGCTGTGCAGCGCTACACCAACAGCATTCGAAAGGCTACAGGAGTGGAATTCATCGTTGTTATGGACAACAACGGAATCCGCAAAACCCACCCGGATCCTTCCAAAATCGGACGTAAGTTTGAAGGTGGAGATGAGGGACAGGTTCTAAAAGGGAAAGAGCATATTTCCATTTCTAAAGGAACATTGGGGAAGTCGCTGCGCTCATTTACCCCGGTATATGATGAAAAAGGCAAACAGGCAGGGGCTGTTGCTGTCGGCATCTCATTGCAAACGGTTCAGGAAGCTGTATTCAAAAACAGGCTGAATATATATACCGGTACGCTTTTCGGAATTTTGGCCGGAATTCTTGGCGCGGTTTTACTCGCCAGATATATTAAAACCATATTGTTCGGACTTGAGCCGGTCGCGATTGCCAAACTGCTGAAAGAACGAAGTGCCATTCTTCAGTCGGTTCATGAGGGAATCATCGCGGTTGATCCTGACTCAAGAATTACTCTTGTCAATAAAGCGGCGATGAATACATTAAAAAAAGCAGGCATCTCCGATAATCCGCTTGGAAAAAGGGCGGAGTACTTTTTTACGGCATCTAAGCTGGAAAAAGTGCTGAAAACAGGGAAGGAAGACCTGAACGAAGAAATGGATTTAAAGGGTACGCATCTTTTGGTAAACAGATTGCCGGTGATCGTAAATGATCAAATCGTCGGCGCTGTCTCAACCTTCCGGGATAAGACGGAAGTCCAGCAGCTGGCCGTACAATTAACCGGCGTGCGGATGTATGCTGAAGCGCTGAGAGCTCAATCGCATGAATTCATGAACAAGCTTCATGTCGTCCTTGGCATGGTGCACATGAAGGACTATGATCAATTATCCCATTACATCAGCGACCTTGTAGGACGCAGTAAGGATGAAATGAATTCCATAACCGAGTACATTAAAGATCCGGTACTGGCCGGCTTTTTGATCGGAAAAATGAGCCATGCCCGGGAACGGGGAGCACGATTGTACGTATTTTCGGATTTTCCGCTGCCGGAGCCTGCCGATTCGGAAATTACCCACGAATTGATTACGATCGTCGGGAATTTAATCGACAATGCCGTGGATGCGGTGGAGAAAAGGCCGGCCAAATCGATCGATGTCATGTTTGATTACGCGGATGAGATCTTAACTGTAGAAGTTCGCGACACAGGCACCGGCATTTCAACCACTGATCTGGATAACATTTTTACAAAAGGGTACTCAACAAAAGGAGAAAACAGAGGGATAGGCCTGCATCTGCTGAAGGAGAGCCTGACAAAATTGGGAGGGGAGCTGGACTACTCTTCCAAAGTTGGAGAAGGTACGAAATTTGTGGTTTATATTCCTTATAAAGCAAAGGGGATACAGGATGATTAGGGTAATGATTGTGGAAGACGATCCGATGGTAGCCGAATTTAATAAGCGATATCTGGAACAAATTGAAGGATTTGAAACGGCGGTCAGCTGCCGATCTGCAGAAGAGGCGATGAAGGAGCTGAAGAATCACAGAGTTGAACTGCTTTTGCTTGATATTTTTATGGCGGGCCAAAGCGGTCTGGATCTTCTTGCTTATATCCGTAATAGTGAAATAGAGATTGATGTAATCGTTATTTCCGCTGCATCAGATAAAGAAAGAATCCAAAAAGCCATGCGGCTGGGGGCGGTCGATTACTTAATCAAACCCTTTGAATTTGAACGCTTTAATGCGGCCTTGTCATCCTACAGGGAAAAGTCGCTTTTTTGGAAAAACCAGAGTACGCTCAGCCAGGAAGAATTGGATCAGCTGATTCACCGTCAAGATGAAAAGCCGCTTCCGGAAGAACTGCCAAAGGGTTTATCGCAGGAAACACTCAAAGTGATCTGGGAGGTTATTGAACAATTAAGGTCAACCTCCTTCTCTACAGATGATATTGTATTCCAAACCGGGATTTCCAGAGTTTCCGTGCGAAAGTACCTTAAATTTTTAAGTGACATAGGAATTCTTGAGGTGAACATTCATTATGGCACGGTTGGACGGCCGGTTTCACAGCATACCCTCAAAGAGGATCAAACACATAGGATTCAACATTATTTGTAAGCAGCCCTTCCCGCTGCTTACTTTTTTTAATTACATAATGCTTAACTAAATGAAATAAACTGGTGAAATGTCCGTAAAGCCACTAACATAATACAAGTAAAGACGAAGTGTATACCGTTATATAGCCTGTCTGGTGGCAGGCTGAATATACGTATTTTGATAGGTGAATGGCTGAGATTCGGATCGCAGCTGTTCTTTGTTTTGGTTATACTTCAGTAAACTTTTTTAGAAAGAAGGATGTTTCATGACGAATGCAGTTATGACAAGAAAAGTTCTCAAAACAACCTTGAAAGGGAAAGAGGTTCTCAGCAACCCCTTTATCAATAAAGGCGTTGCGTTTACAAAGCAGGAAAGGGAAACACTCGGTCTGCAAGGCTTGCTGCCGTCTCAAGTGTTGAATCTTGACGAGCAGGCAAAGCGTGCATACGAACAGTTTTCGGCCCAAACAAGCGATATCCGCAAAAATGGACTTCTTTATGATCTGTATAACCGTAATGTCGTTCTATTTTATCGGCTGCTCCAGGATCATTTAAGTGAAATGCTTCCTATTATTTATACGCCGACAGTCGGAGAAGCAATTCAGAAGTATTCACACGAATACCGCCGTCCAGGTGGACTATATCTTTCAATTGATGATCTTGAAGGTATGGATCAGGCATTTGAAAATCTTAATCTTGCAGGAAGTGGTGTCGACCTGATCGTTGTGACGGATTCCGAAAGTATTTTGGGGATCGGTGACCAGGGTGTAGGCGGTATTAACATCGCAATTGGCAAACTGGCTGTGTACACTGCAGCAGCAGGAATTGACCCAAGCCGTGTGCTGCCGGTTGTACTTGATGTAGGTACCAACAATCAGGCGCTGATTGAAGACCCTCTATACATCGGCAACAAATTCAGCAGGGTTCGCGGCAAAAGCTATGATGAATTTATCGATGCGTTTGTACAGAAGGCAACCACATATTTCCCTGATGTGCTGCTTCACTGGGAAGATCTTGGCAACGTAAATGCAAGAAACATCATCGACAAATATGGTGAGCAGATCCTTACTTTCAATGACGATATCCAGGGAACCGGTGCAGTTACACTTGCAGCCATCATGTCTGCACTTCAAGTAACCGAAGTTCCTTTGAAAGATCAGCGGGTTCTTGTCTTTGGACCAGGAGCTGCGGGAATCGGTAATGCGGACCAGATTGTTGAGACCATGACGCTTGAGGGATTATCTGAAGAAGAAGCCTATGACCGTTTTTGGGCGGTAGATTACCGTGGCCTTCTTACCGACGATATAGCGGATGTATTTAAATTTCAGCAGCCGTATACCCGAAAAGCGGAGGAAGTAAAAGACTGGGAACGAAATGCAGAAGGCATTATTCCTTTATTGGAAGTCATCAAACGAGTAAAACCAACCATATTAATTGGTACTTCCGGACAAGCTGGAGCTTTTTCAGAGGAAGTTGTAAAAGAAATGGCTAAGCATGTGGAGCGCCCGATCATTATGCCAATGTCCAATCCAACACCTTTAGCGGAGGCTATTCCTGAAGATTTGATCAAATGGACAAACGGCAAAGCATTGATTGCTACAGGAAGCCCGTTCCAACCGGTAGCTTATGAGGGTGTGTCCTGCGAAATCGGACAATCCAACAATGCTTTTGTTTTCCCGGGTCTTGGACTTGGAGCAATTGTTGCAAAAGCTAAGGTTATTTCAAAAGGAATGCTGGCAGCAGCCGCAAACGCGGTTGCCGGAATGTCGGACAGCAGTACACCTGGTGCATCGCTTCTGCCTTCCATTGATCAGCTGCATGAGGTTTCCAAGGCTGTGGCCATCGAAGTGGCTAAGACAGCAATCGAAGAAGGCATTGCATCAGCCGATATTTCTGACCTTGAGCAAGCGGTAACCGAAGCAATGTGGAAGCCTGAATACAAAACAATCACAACTCTTGCCATATAAGGTTTGTCCAATGCAGGGGAGGCGCCGCCTTTGCCTTACTTCTAAAAAGCTGAGGCGGGTTCTTTTCTGCCATTTTTAACAACTACAATTTTTGGGGAAAGTGAAGTGCAGTTATTATGTCTATAGGGAATATTTTTCTAACGCTAATCCCGATCTTCTTTACCATTATCATCGGGTACATGGGAGGCTATTTTAAGGTCTTTAACAAAGATTCTTCGAAGGGCCTGAATACACTCGTTACCAAATTTGCTTTGCCAGCTCATTTATTTATCGGGATCACGTCAACATCCAAGCAAACGCTGATCAGCCAATGGACGTTCTTTCTAACCATGACGCTTTGCATCATCGGATTTTATATCATTATGCTTCTGATCGCCCGGTTTGCGTTTAAATACGACTTAACGAAAGCATCCATGTTTTCATTAAACTCTACCCAGCCTGCCTTTGCATTTATGGGGATTTCCGTTCTTGGAAGCTTGTTCGGTGCCCAGGAAGTAGCGATTCCCATCGCAGTAACAGGTATTGTGGTTAATGCGCTGCTGGATCCGCTGGCTACTATTGTAGGTACCATCGGACAAAGCAGCAAAGGGAAAGCAGAAGGGGAGAAATCAAGCACACTGGGAATTATTCTTCATGGGCTCAGTGAACCGCTGGCCTGTATTCCGTTGCTCGCCGTTGTCTTGACCTTATTTGGATTCCAGGCGCCTCAACTGATGAAAAGTGCTTTGGATCAAATTGGTTCTGTTACATCTGGTGTTGCTCTGTTTGCGGTTGGTGTAACCGTCGGTATTCGCAAAATCAGCTTCCAGCCGGTTGCTGTCGGCATTTCCGTATTGAAAGTGGTAGCTCTTCCATTATTCATGGTTTTGGTGTCACACACGATCGGACTTAACCACGCAGATACTGTAAAAGCTATTCTGCTTGTGGCATTTCCTGGTTCAGCTGTCGCTGCCATGATATCCACACGCTTTGAATCGTTATCTGCTGAAACAGCTTCTTCGTTTGTAATCAGTACAATTTTATCGTTGATTTCTTTGCCTATTTACATCTCTTGGTTAATGTAGCGTACTTTTACTCCCTCCCCGATAAGGAGGGAGTTGCTCACAGAAAAGTATGCTCAATGATTCACAAACTTATTATAACGCACATTAATATATTTGAAAAGTACTTTCACCTGATCAAACAATATCCAATACTTGTAAAAATAGCTCATTGTGTCTATTGCCTGGTTCTAATTTCACAGCATACAATTAAGTTATCTGAAAATTTAAAAAGAATAGGAGAAAATGAGATGATGAGAAAGAAAATGATCTGGTCTGCAACAGCAGCGCTTTTCATTACAATGGGAGTCCCCATTTACAAGCATGGAGGTCCAATGGATCAGAGTCCAATTGTCAAAGCGCAAGACATTGATGCGAAAGGGGTGGCTGAAGCGTATTTAAAAGAACAAGCGCACGCCTTAAAGCTGCCTCAGGATCTGTCCGGTCTCTCATACGTCAATACGGTGCAGACAGAGGCGGGGAGCTACGTGCGATACCAGCAAACGGTTAATGGGTACCAGGTATTCGGGAGACAGCTTGCAGTAACCGTGGATCCTTCCGGAAAGGTGACTCTTGCAGTGTCGGACTATGTCCCGTACACATCAGTAGAACGGGTGGAGGACAAGCTTTCCAAGAGCCAGGCTGAGTCCAAAGCGCATAAATGGATCGGAGACAAAGGAGAGGGAGATTGGGGAACGACAAAGAATACGTTTGGCTATGTGATCCAAAATGGCAAGGCCATACCGGCATACAAGGTAATTGTACACGCAAAAGCTCCTTTTGGCGCATGGGAAACCATTGTCCACGCAGGTACTGGGAAGCTGATGAAGAAGAAAGATTTGAACCAAAAAGCGATGGGGTCAGGACAAGTATTTTATCCGAACCCGGTAGAGTCAAATGGAAGTGCCTCCAATCTTGCGGATAACAACGATGCCGATTCTCCGGAATTAACGGCACAGCTTAAAACAGTGGCTCTTCAGGGCCTTGACGGTTCAGGCACGCTTACCGGTGATTTTGTATATGTCTATTCCAAAGCAAAAACGAAAAACAAGAGCAATGTTTTCCGTTATACCCGGTCCGATGACCGCTTTGAAGACGTAATGGCCTACTATCATCTCGACCGGCTGCAGCGCTACATTCAGTCGCTTGGCTTTACTAATATCAATAACCGTTCCATAACAGCGAATGTGAATACATATAAAGGAGACAACTCTTTTTACAGCCCCACCAAAAAAGACCTGACCTTTGGATCAGGCGGTGTGGATGATGCGGAGGACGCCGGAGTCATTGCCCATGAGTATGGTCATTCCATACAGGACAATCAGGTTCCGGGCTATGGAGATTCGATCGAAGGAGGCTCTATGGGTGAAGGCTTCGGAGATTATCTCGGTGCTGTTTATGAAGACGCGCTTTCCGGAAATTCGTTTGGCAGAGCTTGTGTAGCCGAATGGGATGCCACCTCGTATTCCGAAGGCGATCCGCCTTGTCTCCGTAGACTGGATGAAAACAAAGTATACCCGAAGGATGCAGTGGGGGAAGTTCATGCAGACGGAGAAATCTGGTCTCAGCCACTTTATGAATTGGCCAGCGCACTGGGAAGGGATGCAGCCACCAAAATCATTTTGCAGTCTCATTGGTCGCTGACTCCTAATGCGTCCTTCAATGACGGGGCACGTGCCATTAAACAGGCTGATGAGCTCATTAACCGGGGGAAAAATGGAAAGTTGATAGACCGAATCTTTAATGCCAGGGGATTAGCAACAAATAAATAATTCCATAAAAAAAGAGCCGGCGGGCTCTTTTTTTTCAATTAAAGATGTGTAGGATTGTCACGAATTACGCCATGCTCGGCTTCGAAGCTTCCATTACTTGCAACTGCGCCGAAGAGCGCGGTCAAAACCAAAAATGTTCCCAAAAGAATTTTTGCTTTTTTCATCGTAAATACCCCATTTCTTCGATTTTGGTTTTAGCGCGGAACGCTTGGTAAAAGTAAGTGCTGGCTTTTTCAAATTGTCTTTCATGATGAAGAAGGGTAGCAAGAGCTTCTGTGTAATCCTGCACAAAACCCCAAAGCTGTTTTTCTTCAAAGTATTTCAAATGCTCAATGACAATCTGTTCAATTTCCCCGAAAGGAAGATCAGAGTACTGGGCATTTAAAATTTGCAGGTGGTGGAGATACTCTTCATTTTCAGCGCTGCTGCACACATCCATGCCTTGATGAAGATAATAAAATCCATTTTCCTTATCATTCATCTTGAAGTATTCACGTGCAAGCAGAAAGGTAAGCTTGTGAGGAATAAATTTTTTACTGTAGAGCTCGCCCAGATGACGGATGGCAATATCGGACAAGTTTTGTTCAGAATAAAGAAAACCCAGATTATAGCGGATAAAGTTGAGCAATTCTTCATTTTTAAATTTTTCCGCGATATCCAGAGAATCTAAAAAATGCTCTTCTGCCTGTTCATATTGTTTGAGGCTGAGGCTGCACAAACCCAGTATGTTTTCACAATCCGCGCATCTTAAATCATTCTTTGAAACATCTTCAAAGGTCTCCCTGGCCATTTTTGCATAATTGATGGCAAGCAAAAATTTCCGGGTATGATAGAAGGCGGCAGCCGCTTTATAAAAGAATTCAGCCACTTCAATTTTATCCTCCACACAGCCTAAAAAGCGCTCTGCGATCTGGTAACAGGTAACAGCATTTACGTGCCGGTTCATGCTGGACGCAAACATGCCATTTAAGAAGTGATAATAAAACGCCATTTCAGGGGAAAGTTGTCCTTCCAGCAGTTCCAGTTGCTGCAAAAGGACTTCGGTGTCTTCATACCTTTTATGGATGAGTGTATACCGCGTCTCCAGCAGAGAGTGCCATAGCAGTTCCTGATGATCCAGTTCAGCAGGATCAAGCTGTTCCAGTATCTCAACATTTAATTCCTCGGCAACTGCCAGATTGCGATCCCTCATACTTACATTCCATCGACTGAGCAATTCAATGACTTCAGACGCCTTTTCTGTTTGTAATATCATGATAACTCTCCTTAAGAAGGTTATATCAAAATAGTAGCATATAATGGAAAAAGTAAACTTGGGAAAGTGAACCCGAAATTATTACAATAAATGAGGTGTTTCAGACTCTATTTTCCCAAGTTTTTATAAAATTGAGATTAATCCGTTTGTTTTAAATGGGTTTACGAAGGCCGCTGCCGTGGTATGTAGCTATGAGGAAGGTGTAAGAAATGTATAAGTTTATGATTGCCATACCGCTTCTGCTGATAGGAATATGGCTGGGATATGAAGGACAGGAAAAATCGGCAACACCTGAAACAAAGGCAAAGGCAAGTGAAACCAAGACCATCCATACGTTATCAAATGTAATTGTTTCAACTGATCAATTACATAATAACGATCAACAAATTCTACTGGAGCAGGTCATTTCTACGGATCAGCTTTTTCAGAACGTCCCGGTACAAAGGATGGAGCAGCCTGTTAATACTGGCAGTCCTGCTGAAAAAGAAAAGGTCGAAAAGACGGAGAACAAAGCAGCAGCCGTGCCCGAAAAGATAGAGCAAAAAAATAATGATAAAGAAAAAACAAAAGTAAAAAAAGAGCGTAACAGCAAGGAGCAAAAGGAGAAAGATAAGAACGAAGGAAAACAAAAAGGCAAACATAAAAATGAAAGCAAAATTGTAAAAAAGAAAAAACCTGCAGGACCACCCGCCCATCCGCCTAAGGCAAAACCGGAAAAAGCAGAAAAAAAACCGAAGAAGCCAAAAAAGCCAAAGAAGCCGGAACCACCGCAAAAGGCAGATCCAAAGAACAAGCCTGATGTGGAGAAAAATCCTGGGCCAGCAAAGGATATGGAAGCAGATAACGATGCGGATCCAGATGAAACAATGCCGCCAAACCAAAACAATGAGAACAATCAACAGGATCAACCAAATCCAGGGCCAAATCCGGCAGCCATGGAAAAACAGGATACCGAATAAACAAAAAAGCCTTTAATCCATCAAGGGCTTTTTTATATCCAGAAAAATCAGCTGTTCATTGATTAATTGGAGGTGCTGTATATGCATATCTTTACGGGAGCAGAAATTAAACAAATCGATCAAATCGCCCAAAAAAGCGGACTTGATGTTTTCACATTGATGGAAAATGCAGGACGAGCGTTGTTTGAGGAAATGAAGAAGCACATTGGCAAAAAAGACCGGATTCTGATTATGTCAGGAAAAGGAAACAATGGCGGTGACGGAATTGTGCTGGCCCGGTATTTGCAGCAGCATGGCTATTCTTGCGAACTTGTTTTACCTGCCGGAAAGCCTAAAAGTGAAACTGCCCTGAAGCATTTTACCCACTATACGTCCTGCGGGCTTAAAGTATCAGAAATACAGGGGAAATATGATGTGATCGTTGATGCCCTTCTTGGGGCAGGAGCAACACCTCCTTTACAAGGTGAGATACAAAAGGTGATCCATTGGGCGAACGAACAGCATGCCCTTAAAATTGCTGTGGATCTGCCAACGGGAGTATCGGCAGATGAGGGATGGGCGGATGAAGCTTTTCAGGCGAATTATACATATTGCCTCCACGGATATAAACCTTCCGCATTTTTGGAAGGAAGCACAGATTATTACGGAGAGAAAAAGGTTCTTGGGATAGGTTTGCCACAAGAATCGAAATGGCAGGTATGGACAGAAGAGCATGTAAAACGGACCTTCCAAAAAAGGGAGCAAAAAGCCCACAAAGGAACGTTTGGAACGGGGCTGCTTCTTGCCGGTTCGGATGAAATGCCTGGAAGTGCGCTTCTAGCCGGAATAGGTGCGCTGCGGAGCGGAATTGGCAAATTGACGATTGGCACAAGCCGGTTTGTGGCAGGTGTTCTTGCAGGGCGGATTCCGGAGGCCATGTATGCGCACGATGGGCTTCAGAAAGTGGTGAATGGCCAGGTGCCAAAAGGTATGAAGGCTTGTGCGATCGGACCGGGGCTTCCGAATCCAGAAGAGATTGAACAGGCTTTAAAGGTATTGTTTCAATCCGATTTACCCCTGATTATCGATGCAGGAGCACTCCAAGAACGCCGGTATCCGAGCAGGAAAGCTGAAATCATTTTGACGCCGCATCCTGGAGAATTCAGCAAAATGACCGGTATTCCTGTTCCGGATATTCAAAAAAACCGTCTTTACTTTGCCCAAAAGTATGCACAGGAACAAGGTGTTATTACCGTCTTAAAAGGAAGAAATACCGTGATTGCCTTTCCAGATGGAGATTTGTTTGTAAATGAAACCGGAAATGCGGGCCTTGCAAAGGGAGGCACAGGCGATACACTGACCGGTATGCTCCTGGCTTTTGTTTCTGCGGAAAAAGACATCAAATCGGCTGTGGCAAACGCTGTTTATTTTCATGGCTGCAGTGCAGACCACTGGGGAAAAACAAAAGCACAGCGGGGGCTATTGGCCAGTGATGTAAGTGAGCTGCTTCCAGACATAATGAAGAGTTTCGAATAAACCAGCAAGCAAAAGAAAAAGAGGTTTTAAATAAGGCGGAAATGGATAAATATTGATTATGTATGTTTTGTCAAATTAAGTCGAAAAATATCGAAAGGAGGAGAAGAAGGGGTAACGGAAATCACTAAGGAGGAAATTATGTCAGATCAAGGACCATTCAAAAAGTCGATATCATTGTTAGATCTTATACTAATTGGACTAGGAGCTATATTCGGATCAGCCTGGCTGTTTGCTGTAAGTAATGTTGCATCAAAAGCTGGACCGATCGGCAGTTTCTCATGGATTATCGGCGGCCTTATTGTTCTCCTCATCGGGTTTGTTTACGCCGAACTGGGCGCAGCTCTCCCGCGTACAGGAGGTATCTTAAGATATCCAGTTTATTCGCATGGACCCTTAGTAGGCTACTTGATTTCATTTATCACGATAGTTGCCTACACCAGTCTAATATCAATTGAAGTTACAGCAGTAAGACAGTATGTGGCTTATTGGTTCCCGGGACTCACCAAGGCAGGATCGGATTCCCCCACCATTGCCGGCTGGCTGCTGCAGTTCGCCCTGCTATGCCTTTTCTTCCTTTTAAATTATTGGAGTGTCAAGGCGTTTACCAAGTCAAATGTAATTATTTCTATCTTTAAATATTTTGTTCCGCTTACGATCATCGTCGTTCTTGCGTTTCATTTTAAATCAGGTAACTTTTCAACAGAAGGGTTTGCTCCATTCGGGTTTCAGGGAGTTCAGGCAGCCATATCAACGGGCGGTGTGATGTTTGCCTATCTGGGTCTTCATCCCATTGTTTCTGTGGCGGGGGAAGTAAAAAATCCGCAGCGGAATATTCCGATCGCTTTGATTGTCTGTATCGTACTTGCGGCCATTATTTATACGCTGCTCCAGGTTTTGTTTATTGGTGCAATCCCGACCGATATCCTGTCTAATGGATGGCCGAAAATTGCACAGGAATTTGCGCTTCCTTTTAAAGATATTGCCGTTGCACTCGGATTGGGCTGGCTTGCTACAATCGTTGTGCTGGATGCCATTATCTCTCCAGGAGGAAACGGGAATATTTTTATGAATACTACATCCCGTCTTGTGTATGCATGGAGCAGGACCGGGACCCTGTTTAATGTTTTTTCAAAAGTAAATGAAAAAACGGGGATTCCAAGACCTTCCCTGTGGCTCTCATTCGGTCTGGCCGTATTTTGGACGCTGCCATTTCCGTCCTGGAATGCCTTGGTCAACGTATGTTCAGTGGCGCTGATTCTATCTTATGCGATTGCTCCAATTTCATCTGCAGCGTTCCGCATTAATGCAAAAGACCTTCACAAGCCTTTTACGTTAAAGGGTATGAATATTATTGCTCCATTGTCATTTATCTTCGCCACCTATATCGTATACTGGTCAGGATGGAAGACCATTTCATGGCTGATTGGTTCACAGCTCTTGATGTTCATCATCTATTTGCTGTTTTCCAAATACGTACCGACAAAGGATGTCAGCCTGTCACAGCAAATCAAATCATCATGGTGGCTCATTGTCTACTATGTAATGATGCTGATCATCTCTTACATCGGTTCGTTTGGCGGAGGGAAAGGAATATTGGGCAATCCATGGGATTTGATTATCATTGCCATTGGGGCGCTCGCCATTTATTTCTGGGCTAAGTATTCTGGACTTCCAAAAGCCATCATTGATAATGATGACGAAGACATTGCAGGGGATGAGAACCCTGAACTGAAAGGACCAACCGCTTAGTTATATAAGAAGAGCCTTCTCCGGAAAGGAGAGGGCTCTTTTACTTTTTAAAAAACTTTCCAGGCCGAAGTTGTTACTTATACACTTTTTTATACATAATTACTTGACGTCAATTAGTTATTTATTTATACTAACTTATGTTAAGTAACTTGGTGGGTAATATTCTAGTTGTCAGGAGGTATGATGCGATGAGAGGAAAGGATGCAGGAGCCTTTATTTTAAGAATTTTTATCGGTGTTGCCTTTTTAATACACGGATCTTTAAAATTTCAGGGGGGAATCGGAAATACAGCAGGCTGGTTTGACAGCATCGGTTTACCTGGTTTTTTAGCTTACATCGTTGCGGTTATTGAACTGGCAGGGGGAGTTCTGTTGATTCTTGGTTTGGGAACCCGTGTGGTCGCTTTTTTGTTTGCCGTTATTCTGCTTGGTGCGGTCTTTACGGTAAAAGCACAAGCGGGCTTTACCGGGAACGGCCAGTCAGCCGGATATGAACTAGACTTGGCGTATTTGGTCATCTCTGTATTTTTGTTGTTGAACGGCAGCTGTTTGTTGTCATTGGATGTGATGTTACAAAAAAATAAAACGGTTCATTACCAATAAAAAAATACCAGCCCTCAAGGCTGGTATTTTTTCGTTTATTCGCCGTTTGTTACAGGAACTGCGTTGAAATATTCTTCAAGTGTCCCATTCTTGGCCACAATCTTTTTGGAAACAGATTTACCGACATAACGGATATGCCATGGTTCGTATTTATAGCCTGTAATATTTTCCTTGCCTTCAGGATACCTGATGATAAAACCGAAATCAGGAGCGTTCTTTGCCAGCCACTTTGCTTCAGCCGTATCGCCGAAACAATCCTGAGCAGGGCATTTGCCACCGTCGCCGGCTACATCGATGGCAAGTCCTGTTTCGTGTTCACTTGTGCCAGGCAGCGCACTGTATGTACGGGCCTTTTCGTAGCCATCTCGTTTGGCGTAGTTGTTAAAAAGGGATGTTTGGGTCTCATGGGAACGATAGGCTGAAACCCCAGTAAGGTTAATCCCGTCTTTTTTTGCAGCATCAAACATTTGTTCGAGTGCTCCTGCTGCTTGTTTGCGCATCATCCGTTTTTCAATTTTCTCACTGAAAATAAAAGGTACGTCCGGATACACAAGGTCTGCCGGCTTATAATCTTCGGGAAGTTTAGAACGCTTATTTACAAGAACCGGTATACTTTCAGGATGTGCGACAACAGAAATGCTGTCGTTATTCTTGGTTTCTGGTTTAGGCTTTTTCGTATCCTGAGAAGGCTCGGTTGGATCGTTCTTTGCAGGTTCCTGCCCGTCCTTTGGTTCAGGATCCTGGCTGACTTTCCCGCCATTATTTTTGGTTTCATCACTTGGCTTGTTTTGATTTGACGTTTTGTTATCATCGTTCTTTTTAGATTGATCTTTCTCTTGCTGTGTTTCTTTTGCATGATCTTCAGTCTTGTGGGATGTGCTTTCTTTTTGGGAAGGCTCATCGTTCGAGCAGCCTGTAAACAGAACAAGGCTCAAGGCTAAAGACAGTCCGGACACCAATTTGACTTTCATAGGTAAAACTTCCTTTCAGATGACGTTCAGAAAAATACTTTACCATCATTTAAGATGAATGAAAAGAGATATTTAATTCTTTTCTATTATATCTAAACTTCCCCCCTGGACCATGTGTGAAACTGAACGTTATATGAACTTCTCACCGTATAATGAACCGATTCGTTAAACTTTCATAAAATAAATAATTGAAAATATTGAATTTTCATGTTTATCTCTTTTAAAGAGGGGGAATAGAGTTAGAAACTTGTTAAGGAGGGATGGACAAATGGAGATCAATCAAGTTGAGCAGCCCGTTTCGAAGCAAATAACGCAGTCCGTTCCTAAGCAGCCGTTATTAAGGGCAGCGGGGACATTGGAAAAACCGGATGAAAACAGAAAGCCTGAGTATGAATTAACCTTTTTAAACCCAAATTGATTTTCCAGGAGCATATGCCAATGTTGAATTAAAAGGCCTGAACTCACATTTCTCACGAGTTCAGGCCATTTATTATGGAAAAAAGATTTTCCGGCTGAGAAGCTTCGTGTTATCCTGATAATGGAAGTGAATCCAAGAGGGGGATGGCGATGGAGTTTCAAAACCTTATTACGACCGAGGAGCAGTTTCAAGAGCTGCAAGCCCATGCTGGCAGCCCGAGTATACGCGCTGCCAATAAAGTCATTGACCGGCTTGATGCACATTGCGTAAATTTTATTTCAAAGTCTCCATTTCTTTCATTGGCTACTTATGGTCCTGACGGCTGCTGTGATGTTTCACCCCGGGGGGATCAGCCTGGTTTTGTTACTGTATTGAGTGAACAATACTTGTTTATCCCTGAACGCAAAGGGAACAACCGGCTGGATTCGGCAAAAAATATACTAAAGAATCCCGGTGTGGGCCTCCTGTTCATGATTCCGGGCATGGGAGAAACCCTGCGGATCAATGGCAAAGCGATGCTCACCCGTGATTCCAAGCTTCTCGAGCAGGACTCTGTTAAGGGCAATCCTCCGCTTTTCGGTGTAATTGTAAAAGCAGAGGAATGTTTTATCCACTGTGCCAAGGCTTTTATCAGGTCGGGAATATGGGACCCGCAAACATGGCTTTCGAAGGAATTGCTGCCTTCTGCTGCTGCAATTATGGCAGCCCACATGAATCTGCCGGCTATGGGAGAAGAGCAAGTGGCTGAAGGACTGAAAGAAAGCTATCAAACCCGGCTTTATTAAAAAAGAATGCCCCTCGGCATTCTTTTTCTATGGCTGTTTTTCAGGATGAATAATACTTGATGGCTTTGACTCCATCCCTTGCTTGGTAATGGAAGTAACATAGTAGCTGTATTTTTCTGCCTCTTGATCGGTATACGTTTTCCGCTCGTAAGCCGATATGCTGGCAACATGCTTAAATGGTTTGTTTTTCTTTCCTTTATACACCCTGTAGCCGACAATATCCTTGTCGCGCACGGCGTGCCAAGAAACAAATGTACCTTCAACTGATACATGATCCGGTGATATCGGCCGCTTGGCGTTCTGCTGCTTTTTAGGAGAATGGGCAGTTTTCTCTTTTAATTCCGTGTACACCACCAGACGTTCTTCATGTGTGCCTTTGGTATGGTTGAAAACACCGGTACATGTGATTAAATTAAGGTTCCTTGTGCTTGCCGGTCCAAAGATCTCCTTGAGAGGCGCCTTATCATTTGGATAGCTTTTGAGCTTTTTGACAATAAAGGTAATCGTCTTTCCTTTTTGATCGGAAAGGAGGATTTCGTCGCCGGGCTTAAGGTCTTTTAAATCAAAGAAAACAGCAGGACCTGTTTTGCTGTCAACGTGTCCATCAATCACTGCATTGCCCTGTGCACCGGGCTTCGTTCCTGGTTCGAACCAGCCCGTGTTCTCAATATTTGAAGGAACCCCCATCTGCCCATTTTCAAGAACGCCAACCCGTTCAATATTCGCTTTTACATTAATCTTTGGGATCATAAGCTTTGCAGGTATGATGCCAGCTTCCATATGTTCTTTTTTGATGATTTCAACTGCTTTTCTAAGTTTATTGTCGAGAACCTTGAACTCGGAAAGTTTTTGGCTTTCTTTGGCTGTTTTGTTCTCTTTTTGGTTTTGTTTTTCCGTTTCTTTTACAAGGGAAGGATTAGCATTGGCGATGGTTTCGTTTCTTTTATCCATATTAAAATGTGTGAAAATGCCAAGCATCATACAGGTCGCAGCAATGAGGAGTATTGTGGATCCATTTTTCATGGGAAGAGATTCCTCCTTTCCGGTGGTTATGATTTGAAAAAAGAGAGGGAGTCTTGCCCTCTCTTCATTTAGAAATGCTGCAATTATTGCTGGCGGCTTAATCGTTTTCTAAGAATCAGGGACAGGCCAGCCGCGGCAAGAGCACCGATTGAAACCCAAACGAGAGTATCGGTTGAAGCTTCACTGCCGCCCATTCCGGTTTTTGGCATATCCGGCATTCCTTGTCCTGCAAATTTGTCAGGCATTTGTTTAACGATAGCTCCTCCAAGTGTTTCGCCAATTCCGAAAGTGAATTTGAAGCCCTCACGGAAAGTTTGGTAGGACATATCATAATCATCATTCACGTATTGTTCAAACGTTTGAATCACTTGGTCCTCGTGCATTTTCACGGCACCCATCGCATCTTTTGTCGGTAAATTATTTTCTGTGGCAGCAGCCAGGAAGTTGCCGAAATCGGTTGCAAATTGTGATGTAAGCCTGTCTTTGGCTTCATTCATGGCGTTTTCGTCCTTCTCAAGAGTGGCACTGACCAGGTCACCCTGTGCATTGATGTGATCGCCCTGCCATACTTTTTCGAATTGCGATGCGCCCTCCGCACCGTAAATGCCTTTAATGGCTGCCGTGAAATCTGCTGTATGCTGATCTTCAGCCCAGTTCACAAAATCATAGTCCTTCGCGCCATCCACGCCTTTTTGCATGCTCATTGCAGCCAGAGCAAAATGTTCGGAAGTCAGGCTGTTTAACGTTGAACGCAAATCAGCCGCTGCGGTATCCGCTTTAGAATTCTCAAATTTATCTGGTGATTGGGACACGATTGCGGTGGACAATGCTTTGCTGATATCAAACATGCGGTGGAAGCCATCGCGGAAAGCCTGGTTTGATTGCTTGTAGTCCCCGGCTGCATATGAGTCAAATGCTTTTTGTACATCATCTTCATGAGCCTGTACCGCTTTAACGGCTGCATCCTCAGGCAGTTTTCCTCCTGTAGCTTTTCCAAGGAACATACCGAAGTCTTTTGCGAATCTGTCAATTTTCATTTCGGCCTCTTTTTTCGCATCCATATCTTTTGCTTTTACCGCTTTTACATAATCATCTGTGTAGTCGTTATGAGGAGCAAAAATATCGTTGAATTGCTGAGCCGCATCGGCACCGTAAATGGAAGCGATAGCCGGCTTCATGTCAGCCGCGTTTTGGTCCAGTGCTTTTTTGGCAGCGTCCGCATCCTGTGCGCCTTCATACCGTTTTTCCATTTCAATAACGGATAAAGCAAAATGCTCGGACAGCAGATGATCCAGCCCGGCCCTCAGGTCGGCTGCCGGTGTTTTAACTGCAGGCGCATTGTCTGCAGCGCTAGCCATGGATGGGAAAAGAAGAGAGAGTCCAAGAACGGGTGCAAGTACTTTTTTCATTTTCATGTGAAATTCACTCCTTCAAATTTTTTGGCCTGGTGGCCTTTTTTGTAATTTCATACAGAAAACGCACGGAATTTGCAGTTGGATCACTTTTTTTTAAAACTTTTTAATAATTTTTAAAATTAAAGGGAAATGAAAGGGTGCGGAAGAAGAAATTTAGAATGTATTCAGTAAACCGGGAGGCGGTCCATGTGACGCATAATGATGAAATCAGAAAGGAAGTACTGGAAACGGTAAATGGCTTAACCGACGATCAATTAAATGAACCGGAGGAAAAGGGCAGATGGTCCATCATGCAGACTCTGCACCATCTTTACCTTATGGAACGGTCGGTGGCAATCATTATCTCGAACCGTCTGAAAAGCAAAATAACAGCGCCTGCAGAAAGAAAGCCGATTGACAGGACAGTGGATCGAAGTATGAAAGTCAATGCACCCGTTTTTGTTGTTCCTACGAAAAAGCACCTGACCCTTGAAAAAATGAAAAACAAATTGGAAGAATCAAGAATCGAGCTGAATAAGGTAGCGGCAAGTGCCAACCAGGAAGAGCTGAAACGCAAATCCTATCCACATCCCGTATTTGGCCCTATGCCGCTGGAGCAATGGATTCCATTTGTCGGTTATCATGAAGAAAGGCACCTGGAGCAAATCAAGGAAATCAAGGACAGGGTGCTGGCCAGGACATAAGAATTCAACAGTAAAACAAAGTTGACTTATCGGGATACTTCAATTAAAATGTACACAACAAAAACACAATATGAAAAGCTGATCAGAAAACTGAAGGCACTTCTTTGCGATGCAGGGCAGTGTCTCTTTTACTGTGCTCTGCTGCGCTGGCAGGAAAGGGATCTCCGGCATAATGCTCCAGGCTTTTCACAACTTTGGAGGAGTTTTTTGATATGTCATTTAGCTATGTAAGCCATCTTGTATGTCCAAAATGCTCTAAAACCTATGATCATAATGAGATGCACCAGCTTTGTACCTGCGGTTCACCGCTCCTTGTGGATTATGATCTTGAGAGATTGAAAGAGGAAGACACTATTATTGATCAAACACGGAACGATCTTTGGCGTTATCACAAGCTGCTGCCGGTTACGGGTGAGGAACATATAATATCTCTGGGTGAAGGAATGACTCCATACTTGCAGATGCCTGAACTGGGTGCGGAATTGGGAATTGAATCGTTATATATGAAAGATGAAGGTCTTATACCGACGGGTTCATTCAAAGCCAGAGGAGCCGCGGTCGGGGTTTCAAAAGCAAAGGAGCTGGGAGTTACACAACTCGCTATGCCAACCAATGGGAACGCAGGAGCCGCATGGTCGCTTTATTGCGCGAGAGCAGGTATTAAGCCAACGATTGTCATGCCTGTCGATGCTCCTGTTATCACCAGGAAAGAAACGGCCATTTCCGGAGCTGAGCTTTACCTTGTGGACGGCCTGATCAGTGATGCGGGAAAAATGGTTGCCGGTCTGGTGAAAGACGAAGGCCTGTATGATGCTTCGACGTTAAAGGAACCATATCGGATCGAGGGCAAGAAAACGATGGGGTATGAAATAATTGAGCAGTCCGGAGGCGAAACTCCAGATGTCATCCTTTATCCTACCGGCGGAGGCGTTGGACTGATCGGGATTTATAAAGCATTAAAGGAATTTAAGGAACTGGGACTTTTTAAAGGAAGCAAGTTCCCGCGCCTTGTAGCCGTTCAGGCAGAGGGATGCGCCCCTATTGTGAAAGCGTGGGAGGAGCGCAAAAATGAATCGGAATTCTGGGAGGACTCCAAAACAGCAGCCTTCGGAATTAATGTGCCGAAAGCCATCGGAGATTTTTTGGTTCTTGAAGCTATCTATGAAACTGAAGGCTGTGCGGTCGCCGTTTCAGAAGATGAAATTCAACAAGCCCTCCGCCAGGCGGCTGAACTGGAAGGAAGTTTCATTTGTCCTGAAGGTGCAGCAACATTTGCGGCAGCAAAAAAATTAAGAGACAAAGGCTGGATTGGGCAAGGGGAACGCGTGCTTTGCCTGAACACTGGCCAGGGAATCAAATACCCGGATACGATAGAGGTCAATCCTCTCGTGCTCCAGCCGGGAGAAAATCTTCCAAGGAACAAAGAGCAGGTTAACTAAAAAACAAAAAATAACGGTTTAATGTTCTTATGAAGAGAGGTGGAGGGAATGGCCCTGTGAAGCCTCGGCAGCGGACTCGATTACGAGTACTGTGCCAATTCCACAAGCTTACAGCTTGAAAGATAAGAAGAGCCCGTACACTGTGCACTACCCGCCTCTTCTTGCTTACGATTTATGCAGGAAGAGGCTTTTCATTTTGAACAGCTGCTGATTGGTCAACCAAAGGCGCCATGTCGATCTCATGACATGCGTTTATTTTTTGTCCGAAAAGGAGGAGAAATCATGGGAAATCAATTGCGTAAAGCGGTAGAAAGCAAAAGGAACCAGCTCATTACAAGTCTTATCAAGATGGGGGTGTACAAGAAGGAAGAACGTCATTTGTTTCAGCTCACCCTGACCGATCTTGAAGAAGAATACGGCAAAGCGGTCAGTTTCAAAAAATATGGTTATTAAAGAAAAGGGATGATTTAAATTATTGAAGGATACGCGCCTTTTTCCATCCCTTTTTCTTACTTGAGAATATCCTTGAAAGCGGCCTGGATAAAATGACCGCCAACAACAGAAAACTGGCTGGAAAGAGAATGAGATGCCAGATGTCTGAAAGAACGATCTCTCTGATCATGCCTCCAGTTGCTTCCCGCAGCAAGCTGACGCCATACGTAAAGGGCATGTACGGATTAAGTTTTTGAAAAAAAGGCGAGGTCATCGATACGGGAAACGTACCTCCTGAACTTGAGAATTGCAGAACAAGGAAAATCACTGCCAGCGCTTTGCCGATGTTTCCAAAAATGAAAACGAGCGAATAGATGATTGATATGAATATGATGCTCAAGAGGATAGAAAAAAACACAAATTGAAGCTGATCCACAATGTATGCAGATATCACAAATATATTTCCTAGGGAAACCACCAGTGCCTGGAGAATGCCGATTGAAATAAACGTAAACCATCTTCCCCAGAAAAACACCATGCCGGAATCGCTCTTATTACTTGCTGTTCTGCCCGCTTTAAGAGAGGAAATGAGAAGCATGCCTCCTACCCAGAGTGCCAAAACAGTATAAAAGGGAGTCATGGCAGAGCCGTAGTTGGGGATCGGGAAAATTTTATGTTCTTTTAGAACAATGGGAGAGGCAAGAAAATCGCTCTCTTTTCCCGGGTTGTTTTTCAACGCCCTGATGATATCACGGAGATTCAGATTTCTCTCAAAATCTCTGATCTTGTCCGCTGTTTCTGTAATGGCTTTCTCCATTTGAGGAAGGTCTTTCTCAGCCAGTATGGCCGCACGGTGGACGGCACTTTCCATTTTAGGTATTTCCGTCTTCAGGGAGGCAGCGGCAAGCTGGGGAGATCCCTTTTTAAGTCGGGCTGATGACTCACTGATTTTTTTCTTGGCGGCTGGCCAATCTTCTTTGTAATAGACCGCAAGATCTTGCAGGGAAGTAAGGCTTCCGCTCTGTTCACTTAATGAACGGCGATTTTTTTCAGTGAGCGCACGCAGATGATCCAAGTCGTTTTTAATCGTGGAAAGCTGTTCTGTTGGATAAGGCATGCCCGGTGAAGCACCTTGTGCTTCCCGTGCTTTTTGTACGGCTTGACTTGTCACCGACTGGAGCTCCGAGAGGGTGTTGTCTAGTTGGTCTGCCGTTTGCCCTGCTGATTGAAAGATGGAAAGGCTGCCCTCTGCGGAGGAGGCCTGTTCCAGCACCTGCTCTATTTCTGGAACCGCTTTTTCACCGCTTTTCAGAAGCGAATTAACTTTCTCGAAATCGGAAGTCACATTTTGCAGGTTCAGTAAAGCTGTTTGTTTATGCAATAAGGCAAGCTTCTCATCAAGTGAAATGATGTGCCGGGCCATTTCGTTGATTTTCGGAAGGTCTTTTTCGAGGGTAAAGAGTTTCTTTTCAAAGTTTTGGATCGTGGGTAAATTCCTTTCAAGTGTGATTCCTGCTTCGTTGAACTTTGAAAAGATGGCCTTTCCTACATTTCTTGTGAAGCTGTCACTAACCTGGTTGATGATGGTGGAGACTCCACTCTGAGTAATTTTCGGAGAAACCGCATTGATTTTCTCGTTTACCGTATAATCGATGACCGGTTTTTCGGGTGACTCGCTCGCGATACTTGCTATCTTTTTGGAAAAGTCTTTCGGGATATAGAGGCTTGCATAATAATTTCCCATAACAACACCATTGTGAGCTTTTTCCTTGGTAACAAACGTCCAGCCAAGCTTCTGATTGTTCTTTAAATTTTGGACGACTTCGTTTCCGATATTGAGGTTTTTATCCTGAAATACGGTTCCTCTGTCGTCATTGCTGATGGCAATTTTAATCCCTTTCGTGTTCTCGTAGGGATCCCACATTGCTTTAATGTTCACCCAGGCATAGACGGATGGAAGAAAGATCAGGCCAATTATGATCAGGGCGGCAGAAGGGATGGTTAATACCTCTTTCCAATCGGTACGAAACACATTAAATATACTTTTCATTTTATTAAATCCTTTTTTATGAAGTATTGAATATCGCATGTCTTGCTTAGTTTTTGTTTAATTGACAGTGGACATACCAAAGAAGGTTGTGGTGTACTAGTGGTGAATGGAAATAATGGAGGAAATCATAATGAATGAACATTTAGCCAATGAAATTCTTTCGGATTTGCGGAACGGAAATCTCAGTGAATATATTGTAATAAAAGAGGAATTTCCTTTATTTCGTGATGTTCTTGTACAGCAGGATGACAAAAAGGCATTCAGGGGAATTATTGTTCCGGGCGGCGGCGGGAACGTTAAGTATTTTTACCAGCCGGGCTGGACAGCATAAAAAAATCGGCTCCTTTAAAAAGGAACCGATTTTTTTTATTTAACAATAATAACTGGGCAGTCTGCCAGTTGTGCAACGCTGTGACTGACACTTCCTAGCAATGCCTCTTTTATCAAGCCTTTTCCGGTGCTTCCGATAATGATCGCATCAAAGCCATTTTCGTTTGCGTAGGAAGCAATCACATGGCCGGGATCACCCTGAAACGTATGCGTTTCGTAGTGGATACCCGAATCGGAAAGATATTTTACTGCAGGAAGCAATAATTCCTTGTCTTCTTCCTCGATCAGTTCATCAAGATTGATGGTCATCACCGGTTCTTGCATGGGAAGATTTTTATTCACATGAACGATGGTTACGCGCTCGGATTCGAATGTTTTAGCCAGCTCGACTCCGTGCATCAAGGCACGTGCAGAAGAAGGCGAACCGTCAAAGGCGATTAGAATTTTATTGTACATAAGTAAGACCTTCCTTTTTAATTAGTGAGAAGCAGTGTCAACATGTGCTAAGTGCTTGCGTCCGAAGGCAACAACCAGCATGGCCAACAGAACAAAGATTGCTCCGGTTACAAAAGGAACATGAGGCGAATACGTTTCAGCCAATTTGTTTGCCAGCCACGGACCAATGGCACCCCCAATAAAGCGGACAAAACTGTAAGCTGCTGAAGCAGTTGCCCGTTCAACCGGTGCTACCTGCATTACTGCGGTGGTGATCAATGTGTTATTTGTACCGAGGAACAGTCCGGCTACAACAACAGCAATGATGACCACAATGGCGTGATCGGTCCAAATCCCCATGGAAAGCAGCGTTAAGGCAAACAAGATCAGCATGGCACACATGGACTTAACCGTACCAAATCGTGCTTGAATCTTTGGTGCTACAAATACAGAAGTAATAGCAAGGCAAAGTCCCCATCCAAGGAACACATAGCCCAAGCCGTGTTCATCGAGATTCATAACAAATGGAGAATAAGCCATCAGCGTGAAGA
This sequence comes from Fictibacillus fluitans, assembly GCF_030418125.1. Classification (GTDB taxonomy): domain Bacteria; phylum Bacillota; class Bacilli; order Bacillales; family Fictibacillaceae; genus Fictibacillus_C; species Fictibacillus_C fluitans. The sequence goes on from NZ_JAUHTR010000003.1 coordinate 281,973, forward strand.
AACCGATATTGTAGAAAAAGGCTGTAAGTCCGAGTCTGAGCAATCCTGGGTATTTCAAGGCTTTGATTGGATCAAGGACAGAGCTTTTCACTTTTGGTTTCGGTACTTGAGGCATTTTAATCAATAAAGCAAAAAAGGCAATAACCATTAAAACACTTACTCCGTAAAAAGGTCCGCGCCAGGAAATGGAACCGAGTTCGCCGCCAAGAAGAGGCCCCACGGAGATTCCCAGCCCAATCGCTGCTTCATAAAGGATAATGGCTTTTGCGGTCCCGCCAATAGATAGTCCAACGATAGCTGACAGAGCTGTTGCGATAAATAAAGAGTTACCAAGACCCCAACCTCCGCGAAATCCAACGATTTGGGAGATAGCATCAGAGGAACCTGCTAATGCCGAGAAGACAATAATAAGTAAAATACCCGATAATAATGTCCATTTAACACCAACCCGGCTGGAAACAACACCGGTTATCAGCATGGCAACACCGGTGATCAGGTTATAACTTGAAAACAATAACGAAACCTGGCTTGGAGTTGCGTTAAGCTGCTTGGCGATGGCGGGAAGGATCGGGTCGACCAGTCCTAATCCCATAAACGAAATAATAGTTGCAAAAAAGATGACCCAGATGACCAGTGGCTGTTTGGCAGACTGGTTCTGAATCTCAAGCGCTTCTTGACGCATGTTGTAAAACCCCTTTTCATCAAATTTACTTAACAAAGTTAAATGTAATTCATGCGAATTAAAATCAGTACTCAAAAATTATATTATAAGTTAACATTTACGTCAACGTAACTATTTCCTTTTTTATATAGCTTTATGTTATTTTGAGTATAGAGTTTTGGAATCCAATGTTCTTTAAAGGAGATTTTTCAAATGACGGGTTTAAAAATAGATGAAGTGGCAAAGCAAAGCGGACTGACAAAACGAACAATCCGTTACTATGAGCAGATTGGGCTGCTGTCTTCACCGCCTCGAAGTGAGGGGGGATTCAGGTTATATTCAGAGGAACATGTTAATTTTTTAAAGAAGATTACAAATGCCAAAGAAGTAATGGGTTTTTCTCTTGCGGAACTTCAGGAATTCATTAAGCTGAACGATACGCTTGAACTCCAGCGCCATGATTACAGACAGGTGAAGGGAACAGAGCTTCAAAGAGAAAAGCTTGAAAAGGTTCTTGACACTGTTGAGGAGCAGCTAAAACTTTTGGAACAGAAAAAAAAGAATATTCTAAAGGTGGAAGGTGATCTGGTTTCCCTCAGGGATCGGGCAAAGGCAGCCCTTATCCGTTTTGAAGAGGAAAAATAAAAAAGCCGGCAGAGTGGCCGGCTTTAATAGGATTGCTTGATGACATTTCCTTCTGGCGGAATGGGATTTTCCTTGAGCAGGCGAGCGAAATGATAAAGGTTGTACCCCATAATTTCGGCGTGCTGCATGGTAAATTCATTTTCATATCCTTTTGCTTCTATATACGAAGGACCGGGTCCCGCTTCTCCCACCCAATAGGTGTCAACATTTGGCGGGATCGTAAATCCGATGTGCGAGAGTGCATAGATCACAGACCGGCTGACCTGTTTTGCTCCGTCCTCGTTGCCAGTAACTACCACACCTCCCACTTTATTATAAAAGATATATTGACCTTGCTCATTGGTTTCGCTGCTTGCCCCGTAGAGACGTTCAATCAAAACGGTCGTCAAACTGCTCTGCTGGCCAAGCCAGATGGGAGATCCAATGATCAAAACATCAGCTTCTTTCACCTTTTCATAAATAACAGGCCATTCATCCTGGTCGCTGATTGCTTCTCCGGTAACTCCATATTCGATGTTGTAATCAACAAGTGTAATAATTTCTGTTACCATTTCCTTTTTATCAAAAATTTTCACCACTTCATCAATTAAAGCCCTGGTATTCGATGTTTGGTTGCTTGGATTCAGTGTACAATTAATCACAAGTGCCTTTAAAGTCATACCGTTCTCAGCTCCTTTTCCCTCTATTACCTTTCTCTTCTGTACCCCTAGATTCTTTATAAAAACATTCCGCATAAACAACCGCAGGCTTCCTATAGGAAACCTGCGGTGGAATATCCTTATTATTTAGTTTACGCCGACATTGGTCCAGGCTGTTTTCACCGCATTGTACTCTGTGCTTGTGTTTCCGTATAAATCAGCAGCTGCACTAAGTAAAGCAGCACGTGCACCACTGAAATTGGTCGATGGTGTCATATAGCGGGTCAATGCTCTGTAATAAATTTTCTCTGCTTTGGCTTTTCCAATAGCGGTGATGGTATTGTAGGCGGCTTTGTTTGGAATTCCGCTGTTCGTATGCACGCCCCCATTGTCACTGGAGGTGTTGACATAACCGCTCATATGGTCAGGCTGACCGTAAAGTTTTGGATTGGACAAACTGCGCAGGCCGTCTCCGGCTGTGCCTGGTGTATAAACATCTTCTCCCATCAGCCAGTCGTTTGGATCAAGGAAATAACCGAAAACATCGGACATTGATTCATTCAAGGCCCCGGATTGATAGGAGTAATTGAGTCCTGCTGTCCTCTCGGTAACAGCATGGGTCAGCTCATGCGCCACAACGTCAAGTGCGCCAGACAGCGGACGGAAGACTTGTCCATCCCCGTCCCCATAGACCATCTGCGAACCATTCCAGAACGCATTGTTGTATCCCGAGCTATAGTGGACGGTAGACCTGATAGTGGAACCTGCGTTATCAAAGCTGTTGCGGCTGTGTGTATTTTTATAATAATCATATACTTTGCCGGCATAGTAGTTCGCATCCACATCTGCTCCTTGAGAAGTGGAATTCCATGCATTATCAGCATCTGTCGAATAAACGCCGGGAAGGCTGGAACCATTTCGTGCTGTATACGTCTCAATCACGCCGGACATGGCTTTAGTGGTGTCATACAAATAGTAAGTGCCGCCAGAAAGGTACGTGTTCAACGTTTTATAATCTCCAAGAACACCGTAGCCGGAGCCAGAGGTTGGGCCGTCCTGGTTGACGGCGTTAAAGCTTTTCAAAACTTTTCCGCTGGCGGCATCCACATATACCTGCCAGTTTGCAGGATAGGGATCAATGAATTGAAGCGCCACCCGGTAGGCGAGCTTGTATTGATTTTGATCCTTAAGGATGACCAGTTTGGATTTTTCGACGGTGTCGCTGACCTTCGCTCCTTTAAAAGCAAGCGGCTTGCTGTTCTCTTTTTTCGGCTGTTCACCGATATGTTTCCATGCAGCACGGATGGCGCTGATACCTGTAAGCTTTTTGGATGACTTCACGTTCTCGGGAAGATTGGCATGGACGTCTCCATTAATTGCCATAATTCTTCCTTGTTTATCGGTATGGACCATGAACACCGCTCCGTCAACAGGAACCCCGTTAATGGATTGGTTGAACACATAATGTGTCATGCCCAGGCTGTCCTTTTCTTTCGTTACAAGTGTAAGGTGATGAGAAGCATTGAATTGAAAGAGCTGTTTGTTGCTGTCAATAAAGGCAAGAACTTCTTTCTCGGTATGATATGTACCTTTTGAAAGTTTCCCTGCAATAAAGGAAGGAATGGCTTTGTCCTTAGATGTTGTGACTTGGACCTGAGGAGTAAGGGTTTGGCTATTCTCATGAAGAACAAGCTTTTGCGATTTTGTTCCCGGCTCGTTGGCTGCTGCTGCCTGGTAGGCGGAACTGAATAACAGACCTGCGGATAATAATGCAATAACACCTTTTTTCATAAATACCCTCCTAATGTTCTTTATAGGGGGCGCCCTTATCCTCATCATAGCATAGGGGAATATTTACGTTATTGGGAAAAATAGTGTAATTTTCTTTTGATTTCTCTCGTATCCGGCATGATGTTTTCCCAAGTGTCAAGACACTAAAAATAGAGTATAATTTTTTGTCAGGTTTAATTGATAAATTTTGGTTTGTCATAAAGCTGCAGGAGGAATGGTAGTAGAGTAGGATACTAAAAAAGGAGCCTGATACGATGGGTACACGGGGAACAGGCCTGCTCGACAATGAAACAGCAAGTCGTGTCAAAGAAAGATTCGAGGAACTGTTGAATGATGATGTAACCGTCCACGAAGCGACGAAAATGATACTTGATGACTATCACAAGCAATATGACGAACAAGAAGACCTTGAAGTTTTATCACAAGTATATTTCGGGCTTGCTGCCGGACAGCTTGAAGAGGATAAACTGTTGGAGGAAATCAGGACCAGAGCCATTGAGCTTATTGATCGTGGAGCGGACCTGAACCATTGGGAACAGGACGAAGAAGACTATCCCAGGAGAGAGGAAGTTCTTCTTGGCTTTAAAGAAAAGCTATTAGCAAAAGGCAAAGCATTTTAAGAGACAGTACGCCGTACAAGGCAGTACTGTTTTTTTTGACTATGACATTTGTCCTGAAATAATATAAAGATATAATTATTCCCATAATCTCTTTAAATGAAACCTGTTTTATGTTATGATTAATAGAATCAATAAAAAATATTTGGGTTTTTTCGCTTTTTGTCCCTCATATTGGAAAGGGGATTGATGACCATGAATCAATCTAAAATTCAAGAGATGTTGGTCGATTTAAAAGCAAAGCAGTACATTGAATCTGAAATAACCCACACACTAAGTCAAAATAACATTCCTTTCCTTTCTATTAGCTACAGTAAAAGGGAACATGTTTTTCAACTAAAATACAGCGAAAATCAGGAAGTAGTCTCATTTGCAAACGTAACTGCCGCCACTGATGCGATTACCGCAGAATTCTGCAGACATAAATGAGCACCGTGATCACACGGTGTTTTTTTCATGGGTAAATTTGCGGAATGATATTATTGGCATCGGGTTATGGTATAATCAGGCGAAATTAATTATAGAAAGAGGCAAAGCATGCTATCATTTCAAGAAAAAATAGAACTTATAGAAACAAATTTCCCTCAGCTTAACAGAAAAAATATCTCACTCGGACGAGTCAATTACCACCTGGAAGAAAGCAAAAGAGATAAGAAAGTTGTCGTACAGCAGCTGCATCCGAATGGAAACGGCTTTGTGTATGCAGGCCACCTGGACCGCAGGCAAAAGGATGACAAGGAATTGGTTAACATTCGCGAGTACAGCGCAGAAGATCTTATTTCTATCATTTCAAACTCCATAGCGTATTTAAGCAGCGAAGAGTCAGTGGCTGCTCCCAAGCCGAAAGATCCTGTGAAGGAATTTTGGACAGGAGGCGCTGACAATGAAAGGCTGCTTCTTGTGAACGAAGATGAATTATGGAATATTTATGCCGGTCTTAATCTCGAAGCAGCGTTTGAGTCGTATATAGAGGCACATGATTATCTTGTGGAAGAAGGATTCGAGAAAATTTCAAGCACCTCCCGCTAGACATCCGATAATAGGGGAAGTAAACTTTTTGTATAAAGATATTTAATTATACAAGGAGTATTTTCAATGAATAAAAATCAAGAATTACATCAATTTCTTTTAAAAAGGGCCAGGAATCTGACCGAGGAATGGTATAATTCTCTCGATAAATCCAGCACTTCCGGAGTATATACCTCCAATGACCCGACAGTGATTGAAACGCTGAAAGCGCAAAATTACGAGTTCCACATTCATCTATGCGAGGTTCTTGTAAAGCCGGAGGAGATTTTCTTTAAAGAGTTTGCAGATTGGATAGTAAAAATCGCCAAAGATAATGAGCATCAGAGAACGCCCATCCATTTAATCATCAAAGAATTCATGCGGGTACGCCAGCAATATTTTGATTATATCAATGAGTTTGCAGCGTTAAACCGTGATTCTCTGAATCAAGAGGAAATCGATGAATGGAACCGTCTGATGATTAAAGTGTTTGATGCTGTCATGCTGCAATTTATCGAGGAGACACATAAATATTCCACCGACCGGCTGCGTGCCCAGCAGGAACTGCTCAATGAATTAAGCTCTCCGGTGATTTCGCTGAATAACGATACGGCATTATTGCCTCTTGTAGGTGATGTCGATACAGCCAGAGCGAAATTTATTCTGGAAAATACATTAAATCAATGCGTACAGAAACGGATTGGCCATTTGTTTATCGATTTATCAGGAGTGGTGATGATCGATACGATGGTTGCCCACGAATTGTTTCAGCTGATTGATGCGCTTAATCTTGTTGGAGTAAAGACTACATTGTCCGGAATCCGTCCCGAGATTGCTACAACTGCGGTTCAACTGGGTCTTTCCTTTGACCGGGTATCAGTAACCTCAACACTGGCCCAGGCCATTGATTTTAGAGACCAGCAAAAATAAATAGTTATTCACATCCAAAAACAGCATTCACGATTCGTAATGCTGTTTTTTTGAATTTACCGGGCATGAGGGTATGATATACATAAGAGACTATTCAAAAAGGTTTTGCTTAAACTTTATGTGATCTTTGTAAAAGCTTCTTGATCAGTTGTTGTAGCACAAGGTGCGAGCATCCTTGAGCGGAGAACAACTTCTTGCAAGAGCAACAAAGGCTACAAAAAAGGAGGACATATGGAATTAAAAGGGATTCACCACGTGTCAGCGATTACGGCTAAGGCAGGAAAGAATTACGACTTTTACACAAAGGTGCTCGGAATGCGCCTGATCAAGAAGACGGTCAATCAGGATGACACCTCTGTTTACCATTTGTTTTACGGTGATGAAAAGGGAAATGCGGGAACAGAATTAACTTTTTTTGAAATCCCGATGGCAGGAAGAAATCATGATGGCGCCAACAGTATTTCTGAAATTTCGCTGAGGGTAAAAGATGACGAGGCATTGAAATTCTGGAAGAAGCGATTTGAAGAAATGAACGTAAACCATGAGGAAATGTCGGAACGATTCGGCCGTATGTCCCTCATGTTTAAAGATGATGAGGGACAGCGCCTTTTGCTGGTATCGGATGAAACCAATAGAGGAGTGTCTGCGGGTGTACCCTGGGATAAAAGCCCGGTTCCAAAAGAATACGGCATCACCGGGCTGGGTCCCGTCAGGCTGACTGTACGAACGAAAGAGCTTACAGAGGAGGTCATTACCGAGCTTTTAGGATTCAGAAAAAAAGGAGAATACCCGCCGTTTCAGCCCGGACAGCCGGATATTGTGGTGTATGAAACAGGCGAAGGCGGTACAGGGGCAGAGCTTCATATCGAAGAACGAAAGGATTTGGCCCCTGAACGCCTTGGAAGAGGGGGCGTGCATCATGTTGCCTTCCGTGTTCCTGATGAGGAGGAGCTGAGGAACTGGATAGAAAAAGTTCAGAATGCCCAGTTCCCCAACTCCGGATTTGTTGACCGGTTTTACTTTAAGTCGCTTTACTTCCGGGAATTAAACGGTATTTTATTTGAACTTGCCACGGACGGACCAGGATTTGCTACGGATGAAGATATGGAGCATCTGGGAGAATCATTGGCGCTTCCGCCATTTCTGGAGCCAAAACGCCAGGAGATCGAGTCCAGGCTGAAACCGCTGGAAACAAAATTACCGTAAATAAAGGGTATGTGCTTCCTTTCTTTGTATCATATTAATTCTGTACAAAGGATAAAGGAAGGGATACAAATGACAACAGTATTATATATAACGGCGCACCCTCATGATGATACACAATCCTACAGTATGGCGGTTGGAAAAGCATTTATTGATGCCTATAAACAGGCCAATCCAACTGATAAGATTGTTCACCTGGATTTGTACAAAGAACATATTCCTCAAATTGATGTGGATGTGTTCAGCGGATGGGGAAAACTTAGAACGGGTTCTACCTTTGATCAACTGTCAGAAGATGAAAAAACAAAAGTACAGAGACTTTCTGAACTGACCGATCAGTTTACAGCGGCAGATAAATATATTTTCGTAACACCTCTGTGGAATTTTTCGTTTCCTCCGGTAATGAAAGCCTATATTGATTCAATTTGTACAGCAGGAAAGACGTTTAAATATACCGAACAGGGGCCTGTTGGGCTGCTGACTGACAAAAAAGCACTGCATATCCAGGCACGCGGAGGCATCTATACAGAAGGGCCGGCAGCAGGACTTGAGATGGGCCACCGGTACATCGGTGTCATCATGAACTTTTTTGGCATTCCTTCATTCGAAGGTTTGTTTGTGGAAGGGCAAAATCAATTCCCCGACCGGGCCGAAGAGATTAAACAACAGGCGATCACAAGAGCGCAGGAAATGGCACAAAGCTTTTGACCGCATCAAAAAAGCGAAGGCGCATAACGCCTTCGCTTTTTATTTTAGGTAGAGAACCATTCTCCCTTAAGTGCCTTAATGTACCTTTTGGCAGATTGCTGAACCGACTGGGAAGCATTTTCCTTCACAACCCTGTGGAATGCATTGTATAGCCGGCTAAAAGGCAGGGCTTCTACCGTGCTTGCCATGCGTTCCACGGTGGATGCGGGAAGTGGAATTAAATTTGGATAGCTGTACATGAAACTGACCCAATTTCTGTCTGCTGCTACCTGGATAATGTCACCTGTCAGAAGTACCCCTTTTCCGTCATTGCCCAAAGACCAGTGGACAACAGCACCGCCTTTGTAATGACCACCAAGCCTCCAGAGGGTAAGGCCTTCGCTGAGTTCGAGCGTTTCGCCGGACCAAAATTTGATCATCGGACTTGAACGGGTGATCCACTCTTTGTCATCCTCATGAATATAGATTGGTGCGTCAAATGCTTCCGCCCATTCCACCTGGGTGGAATAGTAATGTGGATGAGATAGTGCGATGGCATCAATCCCTCCTAATTGCTTAAGGTGCTCAATCGTTTCATCATCAAGATAGGTCACGCAGTCCCATAAAAGATTGAAGCGGTTAGTCTGTACAAGGTAGGCCGTTTGCGAAATCGCAAAAGCCGGTTCGGTATGTATGCTGTACAGATGTGATTCGTCTTCTTGAATGGTATTTTTGAAATTTTGGTTTTTCATCTCTTTCAGCGTGGTCCATGACTGTCCCGTAGGTAAAACAAATTGGCGTTCCTCTGTGCAAATGATGCAGGATTTGGGAGGGTGCTCGGATGGGGGATATTGTACTCCGCAAGTGCTGCAAATAAATGGATTCATTTCATCCTCCTCATTTTAATTAATTTCTTTATGCCTTGATTATATAGCAAATCACCTGTAGTAATAAACAATTACTGGTAACGGCAGCATTACATATTCTACCCTGATCTACAAAAACTAACGGCAGAACAGGGGTGGTATGATGAGTCAGACGAAATGCGGCTCTCCTTCAGGTGGAAACGGCGGAAGCGGGAATTTGAAATGGTGGCAGCTGCCTTTAATGGGCATTGGCTGCACGATTGGAACAGGGTATTTTTTAGGGTCTTCCATCGGAATTATGATGACCGGACCTTCTATTGTCATTTCCTTTGTCCTTGCTGCGCTCGGAACTTATATTGTTTTTAATGTATTGGCACAGATGACTGCGGAGGATCCGCAGAAAGGATCGTTTTGCGCATATGCCAAAAAGGCATTCGGCCACTGGGCAGGTTTCAGCTGCGGATGGAATTACTGGCTGTCCAATATTCTCGTCATGGGAAGCCAGCTGACGGCTCTCTCCATTTTGTCACGCTTCTGGTTTGATCAAGTGCCTTTGTGGGTGTTTGCAGCCGGCTATGCGATTCTTTCTGTCATTGTCGTGTTAACCGGGACTGATGGCTTTGACAAAGTGGAGAACATCCTGGCCGTTGTAAAAGTGGCGGCTATTTTAATGTTCATTATTATCGCAGGGGCTACGCTTCTTGGCTGGCTGGATGGCGATGTGAAAAAGCCGGGTCTTCCTGACAGCCCAGATGATTTCTTTCATGATGGGTTTCGGGGATTTTGGTCCTCATTAATTTACGCGTTTTATGCCTTTGGAGGCATTGAAGTCATCGGGCTGATGGCGATGCAGCTGAAAAAGAAGGAAGACGGACCAAAAGCGGGCAAAGTCATGATGTTTGTTTTGGCAGGAATTTATGTAATCTCCATGGGACTGGCCGTCACCATGGTTTTTCAGGGCGCGTTTGATGATAAGGAAAGCCCGTTTGTCACAGCTTTGGCTGATTACCATCTTGCGTTTTTTCCGCATGTGTTTAATGGAGCCATAATTATTGCAGGCTTTTCTACCATGACTGCTTCTCTTTTTGGTGTCACCAACCTTCTTTGCACAATGTCAGAGGATGGTGATGCCCCGTCACTTTTCAGCAAGAAAATCAAAAAATTAAAGGATCTGCCGTTAGCCTCACTGGGACTGGGGGCTGCGGGTCTCCTTGCTTCCATCATTACTGCGTTATTGATGCCGGGGAAAATTTATGAATACATCACAACGGCAGCCGGAATTCTGCTTCTATATAATTGGCTGTTCATCCTTATTTCTTCCTTGAAAGTGCTCAAGCAAAAAATGTGGAGCAAAGTGTTTTCAGGTGTGGGGCTTCTTTTGATTGTGGCAAGCATAAGCGGAACGCTCGCTGAAAAAACGATCCGTCCCGGCTTTTATGTAAGTATTCTGTTAGCCGCGATCATTGGCATCGCCTCCTTTTTTATGAGAAAGGTATGGAGAAAAACAGAAACCGGGTGATTCTTTTTTGCATAACTTGTCTTTTTCTTTGATACATATGAAAGAGGTGCAAAGGAGGAGATGAAGATGGACCGGCAAACATGGGAAAAAAGCGCGCGGTTTGAGCATCAGTTCTGGCTTCAGGTGCTGGGGGATCATGCGCGCTTCTTTTTGGATACCCTGGCATCAAAGGAAACGAAAGAAATTGAAGCAGCGAAACGATACAAAGAAGGGTTTGACCGCCTCCTGCAAGAGGCAAGAGGAAATGGAGATCTCAAAAAGCTTACTGCTGCGGCGGAAGAAATGGCGACTTCAATCAGGGATTTTAAGCTTCATATGATCAGGAGGCACCTGACTGGCAAAATAAGCATCCATCTATCACCAACCTTTCTAAACCATATGGTGAATGAGGTGGAAGAATATATAGGAATCCTGAAACATTTAAAGACAGAACAAATGCCGCCGCTTTACCATGAGCTGAATTACCATATGGTATGGCTTCCTGATGCCGCAGGCCATGCAGGAGCGATTTCGGACACAATGGATGCGGTAGAAAAAGATATAAAGGCGCGAAGCAAGGAATACAGCGTTCATTTTGAACAATTTTATATCAAGGCGGTAGAGCTGGCAGGCTATTTAAGGACAAACCTTAAAGAATTTCCGGCCTTGAAACGGATGAATCAGGAAGTGAAGATGGAGATTCTGCTGTTCCGGAAATTTTTAAAAGAGATTGAGGAGCTTGAGCTTTCGCATGAGGTGCTCGGTACGTTTTCCGCCCTGATGGCCGACCATATGGCAAGGGAAGAATGCTATTACCTTACAAAGGTGGCGATGGCCTCGCAGACGGCGGAACCGGGCTGCAACCCCCTAAAACCGAGAGTGGAAGAAAATTAAAAACCTCCTCAGCGGGGCTTTTTTTTATGTTCGTGCTATGTTGGATAATAATGAGAATGAATGAATTCCGCTTGATCCAAAATAAAAGAAAAGAAACAAAAAATAAAAGTGAACTTATTTCATCATTTTACGTCATTTTAAGTAGAAACCATTTTTCTAAAAGGCAGTCTGTCCAGAAACGGGTGAAAAAAGTGTGGACCATGAACTTCAGCAATTAATCGTAAAAGCCAAGAAGGGAGACCAGGATTCCTTTTCTGAACTGATTCAAAGATATAAAAGAAAAGTGTTCCGGCATGCTTTTGCGATGGTCCATGATCAGATGGAAGCTGAAGATATTACGCAAGAAGCTTTCGTCAAAGCCTATTTTTCAATGGATCATTTGAAAGAGGAGTTTGCCTTTTCCTCCTGGCTTACAAAAATTGTAGCCAACCTTTGTTATGACCGGATAAAAAAGAGAGAGAAACAGCCACAGCTGCAAATGGACCCGGAACAAACAGAGTTAATAGCCGATACCCAATCGGAAGTGGAAAATCTGCAGTTGAAAATTAGTTTGCAGCTTGCCATGCAGAAGCTTACTCCCGGGCATCGGACAGTCATTGTTTTAAGGGATATCCAGGGATTTTCTTATCAAGAGATTGCGGACATTTTGGAAATACCGGAGGGGACGGTTAAATCCAGAATTAACTTGGCCCGTAAAGAACTGAGAAAAGAACTTTTGAGGGGGTGATGGTGATGCATGAGGAAATAAATGGACTTCTTTCCGCTTATGCGGATGATGAGCTGGGCAGCAAGCAACGAAAAGAAGTTGAAAAGCATATGAGTGTCTGCGGGGAATGCAGGGATGAAGTGGCCCAGCTGTTGGAATTAAAAACGTTGCTGTCCTCCACGTATGAGGAACTTGAAATGAAAAACAGCAACATGGAGCAAATGGTGTTGGCCAGGATTCGTTCAGAATCTGCACACGAGCCGCAGTCTTCCCGGGGAGGAGTGGCTGCAGCCTTAGCAGGGGCTATGATTCTGATCGCTTTTCTATGGTTCGCCTCATCGGTTATTACGAAAGGGATTCATGTGGGGGTTACTCTCACATCGATATCATTCAGTTTAATCCGTTCAGCCTTTTCGGTCGCGGGAGCTCTGCCGAATCTGCTTGAGATTTTCCTCGTGCTGGCGCTAATCGTGCTGCTGGCATCAGGATGGTCTGTGCGAAGATTACTGGATACAAAGTCAACAGGGTGAGGAGGGCAGCAATGAAAAAGTACCGTATTTTACTTAGCATAACGATTGTTTTCATGACGGCCCTTACCCTTTCAGCTCCAAGCGCTTATGGTGCTGAAAAGAATGTGATCAAACAAAAAGAAGTGATGGTGCCCGCAAAACAAAGTGTGGAAAATGTCATTGTTTTTGGACACGATGCGATTGTAAAGGGCAAGGTGAAAACCGCCGTCATTGTAATTAATGGAGATGTAGATATCAAGAAAAAAGCAAAAGTTAAGGAACTGGTCCTTGTCATCGGCGGGCATGTTAAACAAGAAGCAGGCTCCAAGGTAACCGATAACATCATAGCCGTGAACTTGAACAGTCCATCCCAGAACAGCCTTTTTCTTGGGGGGATGGTCCTGATCAGCGGCTGGCTTCTCCGGCTTATTGCAAACATTGTGCTGGTTTTCTTAACCGTAATTGCCGGCCTGTCGCTTCATAAACGAACAAACAGACTGGCAGGATTAACAAAGGGACAAGCTCCGCGACTAATATTATCTGGAGCCATTATCAGTGCCGCACTGCTGGCTGTAAGTGTATTACTTGCTATTACGGTCATAGGAATTCCAGTCTCCATCCTGCTTTTACTATTTCCGGTACTTGTATTTATTACGGGGCTGGCCATCTATAGCCATCAATTGGCGGCGCAAATTTCCAGCCTGGAGAATAAGCCTCCATGGATTCAGTATTTGACAGGATCTTTTTTGCTGGTTTCCTTGTTCAACTTCCCGATTATTGGCAGTATTTTCTTCTTTCTTCTCTTTTTTCTATCATTGGGAGGAGCTTTTAAATTTCTGTTTGAACGCTTTCGGGCACGCAAAACAAAATAAATATAGTCCCTGGCAGGATTTGCCGGGACTTTTTTTTGTTTGGAATGAACTTTTTGGTCTAACTTCCGTCTTTTTAAGTGTACAAGATTTATTAAATGAAATTTTATTTATAAAACAGGTGATGAAGAATGAAGAAAATATTATTTTTGCCGTTTTTACAGATGCCATCCGGCCACCATCAGGCAGCAGAAGCATTGATCGACATGCTGAAAATCAGAGAGAAGGATATTGTTTTAAAAAAAGTGGACTTGCTGAGCTATATAAACGTTCCTCTTGAAAAAATGGTGACTAAGACCTACTTGAAATGGATTAAACATTTGCCAGGAACCTATGAACTTATATATAAGAACTTTACGTATTCCACCATTCGAAGAGAATCCTTTAAAGGATATAATCTGTTGTTTTTAAAGGCAATGTACAAGCTTTTGGAGGATGAACAGCCTGATGTTATCATATGCACGCACAGCATACCCTCTTACCTTGTGAACGAATTAAAACGCAAGGGGAAATGTGACATACCTGTCATGAATATTTATACTGATTTTTTCATTAATGACGTATGGGGTAAAGAAGAAATTGATTACCATTTCGTTCCTAATCAGGACATGAAAACAAAACTTATGGATGAACACCATATTCTTCAGGAGAAAATCATTGTTTCGGGTATTCCGGTTCATGAGCAGTTCAAAAGAAAATCAACCAATTTACCAAAGGGCAGCAGAAGAAAAGTATTGATCTCAGGCGGCAGCAGCGGATTGGGTGATATCTATGAATTGATTACCGCAGCGAGCTCTTCCAACACCTTTGATTACTATGTTTTGTGCGGAAAAAACAAAAAGCTGTATGAAAAGATCCGTTCGCTGGGTGCGGTGAATATCCATCCTCTGCCGTATATTTCATCACGGAGCGAAATGAATGATTGGTATGACAGGGTAGATGCCATCGTTACAAAGCCTGGCGGAATTACCGTGAGTGAAGCACTAAGGAAAAACCTGCCGATATTTGTACATTCCGTACTCCCGGGACAAGAAGAAATCAATCTTGAGTACTTGGAGGAAAAGAATTTGGTTTTCCGGATCAACAAGTCCTTACCGCTGGAATCTCAGTTGAAACGCGTACTGCGAAATCAGCCTGCCATGAAAAATTGGCAATCCGCCAAAAATGCTTATGAAAAAGGGCTCGAAATGCTATCGCCTGATCAGATTACTAAATTTATTCAATCCTTGCTGGAGCCGGCGTTTACCTTAACCCGGCAAGCTTAACACATTCATTACATTCTGACAGGTGTATATCGTTTGTTCAGAGGGAATCAATTAACTGAAACCCAATATTTAACTGTTGCAGTAATGATCCTTCTGATCTATCTCTCCCCCGATTCTTCCTGGGGAGATTGCTTATATACGCATTCATGATATTTTGGACTCCATTAAAAGGAGCTCAGTAGCGTGTCTGGCTTCATGCCCTCTTTCCATCGATGCTCGCGAATGCCAAACAAGATCACTTGATATAAAAAAGGTATTCACCGATCCTCATTCGGTATGGAAGGTATTCATACCAGAAGAGATGAACTGCAGCATGAGCGAAAGGAAGTGGAACTGATGAATCAACCGGTTGTGACCATAGTGGTTCCCTGCTATAACGAAGAAGAAGTCCTGGGTGAAACAACCAGACAATTAACTTATCTGATGGAAGATCTGGAGACAGACAGATGGATTCATCCGCAAAGCAGAATCCTGTTTGTTGATGATGGCAGCAAAGACGGGACATGGGAACTCATTGAAAAAGAAAGTCTGGTGAATGGATTTGTTACAGGCTTGAAATTGTCCCGCAATGCCGGCCATCAGAATGCGCTGTTAGCCGGGCTCATGGAGGCGAAGGATTTTTCCGATTGCGTGATTTCCATTGATGCCGATTTGCAGGATGATATCGGGGTGATCCGTGATTTTATTCTAAAATATAAAGAAGGATGCGAAATCGTATACGGTGTCCGCAAAAGACGGGACAGCGATACCTTTTTCAAGCGGGTGACCGCTAATGGTTTTTACGGATTCATGAAGAAAATTGGTATCGATCTTATTCCCAATCATGCAGACTTTCGCCTGATGAGCAAACGGGCACTTGTTGAGCTATGCCGCTATGAAGAGAGCAATCCCTTTTTGAGAGGGATTATTCCGCTGATCGGGATGAAAACGGCGAATGTATATTACGATCGAAAAGAGCGGCTGGCAGGAGAAACGAAATACCCGTTAAAAAAGATGCTGGCCTTTGCAGCGGATGGAATCACTTCGTTCAGTATCGTCCCCATTCGATTTGTTACAGTGATTGGCGTTATGGCGGTTTGTCTCAGTATGCTCACAGGGGCATACACAATGGTGCATAAAATAGTGGGAAATACAGCAGCCGGATGGTCATCATTGATGGTTTCAATCTGGTTCATTGGCGGTCTGCAGCTGATGGGAATTGGGGTTATCGGTGAATATATCGGGAAAATTTTCAGAGAAGTAAAAAGGCGTCCGAAATATTCGATTGAAACAAGTCTTAATTTGAATAAAGTGGGAAATAAGCCAAAAGAAAGGGAAGAAAATGAACTACCAGTGGTTTCAAGATATTAATAATTTGTCCGTTTCTCATCCTGTATTGGATGGTTTTATGATCTTTTTAAGCCAAAAGGCGCTTTATATTTATGCTATTGTTCTTTTGGTTTTTTGGATGAGGGATGTTTCGTATAAAAGGTTAGCAATCTATTCCGGAATAACTGGAATTGTTGGGCTGATCGTAAACTATATCATCACTCTTTTTTATTATGAGCCAAGGCCGTTTGTCAGCCACCATGTGCATTTATTGTTCAAACATGCTGCGGATGCTTCATTTCCGAGTGACCATACAACAGGAGCATTTGCCTTATCGTTTGCCGTATTCCTAACCCACAAAAAGCTGGGAAGTGCCATGCTGGCAGCAGCGGCGTTAACCGGGTTATCACGAATATGGGTAGGACAGCACTATCCTCTTGATGTTGCAGGAAGTATAGTGGTGGCAGGGATAATCAGTATTCTGATTTATATGATGTCCCCTGTGATTGATCCGTTTGTTAAAGTCCTTATTCGTAAATACACTCAGGTTCAACATCACGTAAAGCATGCCATTTGGAGCAAATAGTCAGCCAGTTACCCTTTCCTTCCTATTGATGAATCGCTAAAATAGGGAGGAAAGGGTTTTTTTAGTCCGCAAGAAAGGTAAATAAAGTGTAGGTAAAGATCACAGAGGGTAAAATGAAATTGAACTATATACATAATGAGAGAGAGGATCCAATGGGAAGATTATTTAAATCATTAAAAAACGGTAACAAATCCGCTTTCCTGGCGGCGATTGTGAACACGATTATCGCCATAATCAAAGGCGGAACCTATATGTACACGGGAAATGTGGCGATGTTCGCAGAAACCATGCACAGCCTTGGAGATGCGGCCAATCAATTTTTTGTTTTTATTGGTTCGGCATTGAGCAAAAGAGGTGCGACGAACCGCTTTCCGAATGGATTTGGCAGACTGGTTCACCTGGTCCTGCTCGGAGCCGTTATTATTGTGGGAATTATGTCTTTTGAAACCATTAAGGAAGGTTTTTCTCATATTTTCCACCCAACGGAATCTACCGGTTTTGCAATTAACATTGCGGTGCTCGGTGCCGCAGTTCTGCTTGAAGCGTTTGTTCTCTTTAAAGCAATGAGAGAGATTATGCATGATGTTGGCGATACAACGAGTGGTTTTGGGGTTTTCCTTAAAAGCTTCGGCCATCTGCCAAAAGCCAAACCAGCCACCAAACTGGTGTTTATGGAGGATCTCGTGGCGACAGCGGGAGGAATTCTGGCAATCATCGCTATCGTCATCTCTCATTTTACCCCTTTTCATCAGGCGGAAGGAATTGCTTCGATTATTATTGGTCTCATGATGTTCTTTGTTGTAGGAAAAGTATTTCTTGATAATGCAGCAGGAGTCCTTGGAGAAGCGGATGAGGAAATGGAAGACAAAATTGGAGAACTTGCCTTGCGTGACCCTGAAGTGAAAGACGTAGTTGAAGTGGTTGTTATCAAGGAAGGCGAGGAACTTCATGTGGAACTTGAGGTGGAGGTCGATCCTTCACTGACTGTTGCGCAGGCCGACGATATTAAAGACCGGCTGGAAGAAAAGATTATGCAGGAAAAAGGAGTCACCGATGTCACCATCGAATTTGATGAAGACGATGGGGTACTGCGGTGGGAAAAGCAGAAGATGCAAGAGAAAACAGAAAAATAAGCTTTATTTTGTTAAAAACAAGGGAATTCCTTACGAGGAATTCTCTTGTTTTTGGTATTTGCACAGAAATACTGGCCGAAAAGCGAAAGTTACTGTCCAGAATCATCAGGTTACTGGCCGAAATTCAAACTTTACTGGCTTGTTTCAAGAATTTACTGTCCGACCGGCTTAAAACATGCCAGGAGGGTAGTAATAAGGATAAAACACCTGCTGAGCTGGCTGTCCCTGCTGCTGCCCACCAGGCATACCGGGGAAAAGCCCGGGGATCTGAGGCATCTGCTGCTGCCCACCCTGTCCCTGTTGGGATTGTCCGCCTTGCTGTCCCTGCTGCTGCCCGCCGGGCATGCCGGGGAAAAGCCCGGGGATCTGAGGCATCTGCTGCTGCCCACCCTGTCCCTGTTGGGATTGTCCGCCTTGCTGTCCCTGCTGCTGCTGACCGCCAGGCATCCCGGGGAAAAGTCCTGGCATCTGAGGCATCTGCTGCTGTCCACCCTGTCCCTGCTGAGCTTGCCCGCCTTGCTGTCCCTGTTGCTGCTGCCCGCCAGGCATGCCGGGGAAAAGTCCTGGCATCTGGGGCATCTGCTGCTGTCCGCCTTGTCCCTGCTGAGCTTGTCCGCCTTGCTGTCCCTGTTGCATCTGCCCGCCGGGCATGCCGGGGAAAAGCCCGGGGATCTGAGGCATCTGCTGCTGTCCCTGAGGGTAAAAGCCATGAAACCCGGGAGCCTGTTGGCCTGAGCCCTGACCGGGAAGTTGGGGAAACATTCTTGGGTTGGAATGCTGCCCATAAAATTCATTCATCCAAAAACCTCCTTATTTTCACACTGAATATCCTATTCTTCCTTGAGCCGCGTGGACACTAATTCCAAAGATACAGAAAGAAAACAGGGCATTGGTCATAAGAATGATAGGGTTCAATTTATGAAAAGGGGGAAATTTCAGAAGGAGGGGAAATTTGTAAGGGGTTTGCACCAATTAATAAAAGGGAGATGGCATTGTGAAGAAAATAGTAGCCAGTATGGTAATTGTTCTTTTGGCTTGGGGAATTTCCTTTTCTACCGCATCTGCCTCGGCACCCGGGTTTCATCATCCGGCCGACTGGGATAAAAACTCGATTTTGCGAAAAGACACCCGCGGGGTTGAAGTTAAAAACATGCAGTACATCATTAACGTTCTTCGATTTTACACCGATTCTTCCGTTATTGATTCGGATGGGATTTTCGGTCCGAAAACAGAAGCGGCAGTAAAAAAATATCAAAAAACGCATAATTTAGTCGTTGACGGCGTGGTTGGGCCCAGAACGTGGGACAGCTTTTCTCAATATATTGAAAAAAGAGGAACCAACCGATACGGAGCAGGCGGGTACATGGCGCTAAGAGTTGAATGGAAGTACGATAGCAGCGATACCTATTCTCCGTCAAGGGCATATATTTATGGGAATGGCGAAACATTAACCGACTCGTACCGCTTATATGCCAATTAAGGCAGGCAGGAAAATCCTTGCATATTTTCCTTCACTTTAAACACCCTTCCGTTTTACATGCTTAATAAAAAGCTGTTCTTTTCAATTGGAAAAGAACAGCTTTTTCTCTTTTTAAATACATGCTCTCCGGGGCGTTCCAGTGACTCTCCATAAAAGAGGCGCCGTTATTAATTCCTTGTTCACAAAAAACTCAGCCAGACTGTAATCATTTAAGATTAATGGTGGTTCAAGGTCCAGGGGGGCTCCGGCAGCGCCTGAAAGAACAAAATCAGTTCCCTGCCCAAGGGTAAAAGTGCCGTCCTTGTTTTTCCATATAAACTGTTCGTCATATGCATGCACATGGCTGACCATTACTTTTTTGACACCATGCTGCTGAATCATATCAAAGAAAATATGGCTCTGAGTAGTATCCACCGGAAACCCGCCTAAATCCGCCCATCGTCCGATATTGGGCTGGGCATGCATAGCCAGGACGGTTTGCCGGGGACTGGTCATCAGTTGGCGCCGTAAATAATTCAATTCATTGTCTGTGAATCCGTAGATTTTATTCCCGGGACTGATGATATTGTTAATGGCTATGGTTCTGAAATTAAACTTGAGCACATCTATAATCCAGTGAACTTTGCCGATCGTAGCACGGAAATTCGCCAGATTACTTTCCGGGATAGGTAATTCATCATGATTTCCTACACATACAAAAACAGGGATATCCTTTGCGATTCGTTTGACCACCCGGACAAAATCCTCCAGGTATTTCTTTTCTCCGGTGAATACGGTATCACCGCCATGAATAATAAAAAGGGGATCCAGGTCGACGGCTTTCTGTAATACCAGTTCAAATTCTCCACTCATGGTGAAACAATTATCTTCAGGGCCGCGGCCTCTGCTGTCTCCAAGAAAAACAAAGTTAAAGCCATGATTCCCCAGACAGCTGATCCGCTCCTTCAGCAGTCTTTCCGAACGTTCATGTAAGGTTTGCACGTTTATATACCTCCAGAAAAACAATCTGCACGTTAAATGAAAGCTATGATGTCACTATATGTAGGAGCGCCTTATCGGTGCTTTTACAAAAAAAACCGCCTTCAGCATGTGCTAAAGGCAGCTATATTTATTTCTCTTCCTCGTTTTCGGTTACGACTCCTAGTTCTTCTGCGTCCTCAATCCGGTAACTGAGCAAAACGTACTGGTAGGTACCGACTTTGTTTGCTTCTTCTTCAGAGGTAAAGGAGCGTTCGGGCCATTCGTAGTCTTTCTTTTCATTTTTACCGAGTGCTTTCATGATGGCAGGAAAGGATTCTCTCCATTCTTTGGCAGTCATGCGGTCACTGGAGGAATTAATGGTAACGTGATACGGCATTTCATTGAGTTCTTCGCCATGCTTTCTTTCTTCCCGCAGCTTGGCGAGCGACTTTTCGTATAGCTTCAGTGCGGGTTCAATGAGCCGGTACGTTAGGGAAAGAGCTACCTCCGGCTGTTCCGCCTGTGCCTGTAAATCTCCGCGGTATAATACATCGTCCATATTGATGGTTTGATAATATTTCTCCACCAAGTTGCCCAGCTGCTTTGTTTCGGCCACTGCCAAAAGCTCGGCATCCTCAAGCTTTTTTACATGATAATAAAGTCTTGAAGGATGTTCATTTAATTCAGCAGCCAGCTGTTTAACGGTGATCGGCTGTTCGGAAGCAAGATGAAGAATCCTCAGGCGTCTGGGATCAGAAAAAATCTTCATTAAATCGATTGACTGTGTTTTCCATTGTGCCACGTTATATCCCACCTAAACATTGTGTTACTAAAAAGAATACCACAATTCAAAGGTTGTACGTGACTAATCAATGGTGCGAATGATTTTGCTCCTCCAAAGAACAGTTAGGACAAAAAGGGTAAGGGCGATGCTTGAGTACAAAATAATCATGTCGATTGGAAGGCCGCTCGAGAGCAGGGCAGAAACAAGGGCAAAGGAAAGCGGTATAAAGCCCATCGAGGCAGTTGACATCAAACTTTGGACTCTTCCCATCATCCGTTTCTCCGTCATCTCCTGAACCAGAGAAGGAGCAATGATATTGGAAATGGACAGGCAGATTCCGGCAAGCGACAAGATCAGGATTCCGTGCCACAAGGCGGTCATTTGGCTGAGAAAGATATTTAAGAATGAAAGTACGGCAATCAGTGAAAGGCTGATGATTGGCCGTTTACTTTTGATGTTCAGTATGCCGGTAAGAAAAGCCCCCGCCACCATCCCAAGCGCCAGCGAGCTTTCCAGATAACTTAGGGACAGAACATCCCCTTTCAGCTGCTGATCCACCATTAAAGGCAGTCCAATATTCAAGGGACCGACAAGCAGCAAATTAACGAAGATGGAAGTGAACATGGTGAGCAGCAGATAGGGGACCGTCCTGACGTAAATAATTCCTTCCTTCAGCTGCCTGAACACCGGCTCTTTCTGCTTGCTGACAGTGGACGGGTTTTCAGGATGGCGGATTTGACCGATTAGTATGCTGCTGCAGAATAGCAACATGGAGGTGCATACAAAGACACCGAAAAACGAGCCGAATTTAATCATAAAACCTGCGATGACCGGACCCGTCAGCAATGAAAGCTGATTGGTCGTCTGCACGAGAGAGTTGGCGCGGACGATCTGCTCTTTTTTAACAAGGGTGGGAAGCATAGACTGGTTGGCAGGCCAGAAAAAAGCGTCTAGAACGCCAAAAAGAAGAGCAAAAGCACCAAGAAGGTAAAGGTTCATACTGTGGTTCAGGATAAGTACAGCCAATCCAAGAACCAGCAGTCCCCTGGTTGAATTTGTGATTAAAATTATGTGGGACCGCTTTATACTGTCAGCCATTACTCCTCCAACGGCCATGAGCAACACACGGGGGATGGTGGTGAGCATCATTATAATTCCCAGCTTGGAAGGCGCTTTTAGTGCCTGAAGAACAAACCATGTTTCTGAGATTAAGTAAATCGAGAAGGATAATCCCGTAAAGATGCTGGCAATCCACAGAAATAAAAATTGCCGGTTGGCGAGGATGCCTCCGAATCTTTGTTTTCTTACCATCCTTTGTTCTTGGGCCAAAGTGGTCGCCATTATTAAATCTCCTTCCTACTAAAATATTATTTATTGTTAAAATTTATTTTAATGGTAAAAATCAATTTAGTGAACAAAAATCGTTCGACAAATGGCAAAAAGGAATTTTGTAAAGGAACAGAGAATGTTGTTTTAGTATAGAAGACGAAAGAGCAGAGAGAAGGATAATGATGACCACTTGGAAGACATTGATGATTCCAACAAAAAGGGGCATTTTTGAAGTGTTCAGTAAAGGGGAAGGTGCGCCGTTATGTGTATCCCACCTTTATTCAGAATTCAATGAAACAGGGGACCGTTTTGCTGACACGTTCACAGAGTCGCATCAGGTATTTCTGATTAACCTGAGAGAAGCGGGAAGATCAGAAGCGGCTCATGAACCACATCAGCTTAGCATGATTGAAACTGTACTGGATCTTGAAGCGGTAAGAGAAGAACTCGGTTATCCCGTCTGGCATTATGCGGGACATTCCACAGGAGGAATGCTGGGACTGGTATATGGAATATGGCATTCTGAATCCCTTGAATCTTTAATCATAGCCAGTGCGGCGGCACGAGAATATGCGTCTTCATCCCCTTTTTGCATTTATCATCCGGAGCATCCGCAATTTGCAAACATGCAGTCGCTGATTGAGCAATTAAAAACAAATCTCCCGGCTGATGAAAGAAACCATTTGGCCAGAGAACGGACTAAATTATCGCTGTATGAGCCTGTAAGATATGATGAGTATTTTTCAGGAGATGTCCATAAATCCATGTCCGCTCGGCGGATGGAGTTCTTCTCAAGGGAGATCCTCCTTTTTGATGTAACTAGGCAGCTGTATAAAATCAGTACCCGAACGCTTGTAGCTTGCGGGCTCCACGATGTTCAGTGTCCGTTTGCTTTCTCAAGGGAAATGGCGGAACTTATTCCCGATGTGCAGCTTGCTGTTTTTGATTACAGCAATCATTATCCTTTTTTGGAAGAGAAGGAAGCCTTCCAAAGTGTGATCAACAAATTTTATCAGCAAAAGACAGTAGGGGAAGGCTGATGAAAGTGAAAGATGGAACCCCGGAATATATTCTGATTGAACCTACAGAGGAAATAGTGGAAATAAACGAGTGGAAAAAGGGGATAGTAGCGGTCCTCCAAAAGGCTGAAATAGAGGATGTCAATAGAGTAGGAATAACGCTTCATCGCAATCACCAAGATTTTGAGCAACGCTCCGATTACTTAATTCGTTCTGGTTTTGAGCATTATGCATCAAAAGTCGATGTGTATCGCGAATTGGATGACATGGAAGAGTACCATCCCTATACGTGGCGAACACTTGAAGATCACCGATGTACTGAAGAAGGTTTTATGGAGTTATGGGGAATGTGTATGCAGGGATCGGATAATGCAGCATCAACTCTGTCGATGGAGCAGCATCTTCAGTCGGTTAAGCTTGAGCTTGGCTTCAGATGGAAACATTCCTGCAGGATTTTTTATCAAGAAGATCAGCCAATCGGAATAGCCATCCCCCATATCGAACAGGGTACAACAACTGAGGGACGATTGTTTTACTTTGGGGTGCTTCAAGGCATCCGGTCAAAAGGAACAGGAACATGTATGCACAGACAGGCGCTGACCTGTTTAAAGGAGATGGGTGCGAAATATTATGTTGGAAGCACACATCAGAAAAATTTAAAGATGCAGCGCGTGTTCCAAAAAAACGGCTGTCATATAACTGGCTGTACAGAAAGCTATTATAAATATTATTAAAGAATAAAAAAACAGCCCGCCAAAAAAGGCGGGCTGCTGTATGTTAATCAGCAGGATGGCTTTTTAACTCGATGCCTTTAAGCGTATTCAGGGCTGCAAGTCCGTCGCTCGGACAACCGCTTGACTGTTCCATCGGCATTAGAGAAAAGAATACATAGTAAAACGAGAAGTACGTAAATTGATAAAAGAATAGGTTTGCCTCCAAGATGCCTTGAAGAACGAGAGAGTTCAATAAAAGAATGGCTGCCAGATTAAAAAGAGAGCCGCCAAGGTAAACGAGAACTTTGGAATATTTGCCGCCTTCTTTTAATGACACATATTCACACCAGCCATCGTAAAAGTAGAGTTTACGGATGCGAAGAGGTCCTACTTTCATTAGCACATTTCCTGTACCTACGTGCATCCGGACCTTTCCGCCAAAAATACGGGCAAAAAAATAGTGACCAAATTCATGCAGTAAAGTCACACCAGGTAATACCAAAAAGAATGAAAAGAAAAATTTCCAGATTTCTGTGAAGCCAAACAAAGCAGCCATCTCCCTTACAGTGTTACATGCTTTATCTTTCTTCCTTAAAACCGCTTTAAGCAAACATGTAATTTCCTCCATATGAAAAAAGCCCGGCAGATCACCTGCCGGGCTTTCGTACATTTTATTTATTAACCTTGGAATAGTGCCGAATGAAGAACTTCATTGGAAGCTGAAATAACATTGAACATAAATGCGCCCCACCAAAGCATGCGGCCACGGGATGATACTTTTCTCCAGCGTGCACCTTTGCCATGCTCTTTAAAATAAATAAGGGCAGCTAATGCCGTAATATTAAAGAAAATCATGCTCCACCGGGCAACTGCCATGTACGCCGGGCTGACCAATCCGCCAGCAAGAAGCAATCCGTTGATTAGAAATAGCATATAGAAAAATGGAAGACTTTTCATGTCATCACTCTCTCCAATTGATGATCAAATCCTCATTTATTCTATCACCCTGACCATGGATTTGGAATGGGTTTGTGCAATGGTTAACAATGTTGACACAATTGATGGAGAGAAGAAACAGTTACCTTTTTTTCTGAGGAAGATTGATCACATCTGAAGAAGAAATCATGACCATAATGCTCCCGCCGTAAGCCTTTGCACGGATCAGGATAGGCTGGTTAAAACGGTTTTGAAAACGGAAATCAGGACCATACCAGCTTACGGTCGCATCCCGGCCTTTCGGAACATAGGGAACCCTGCGGGTATGGGAATAGCGCTGGACAATATGCAGTCCGGCGCGGTCCACTGCATTGAACAGCGTGGAAGACACCTGACAGATGCCGCCGCCGACTCCTTCGGACAGTTCACCGCGGACAATCACCGGAGCCCGCATATATCCTTTTGCCTTTGTCCGGTTTCCAACCACCTTATTGAAGGAGAAGGTTTCCCCGGGAAAAACGACGTGATTGTCAATCGCTTTGGCAGCCAGTGAAATATTATGAATTCGAGCGGCTTTGGAGCGGTTAAAGTACGTCATATACTGGCCGAGATGATTGGTCCGTATGTTTCCGAGCAGTTCACTGTCAACCCGGGGGTGGACCGTCAAACTCGGAATTTCTATTTTTGCGGGACCTTTACTGAAGAACTCTGCATAAAATTGATCCCTGAACGCACCCCGATAGAGCTTAGAACCATTTTGTCCAGGAGAAATTCCTCCGTAATCATTGATTCGTGCGTTGATGGGCGGACGGTACACCTGCCCTTCCAGCTTATCCGTAAAATGCTTAAGTTTTTCGGTATCAATAACAGGGGTCCCTGGAAGCGGAACCATAAAATCCTTACGCTGTATAATGGCGATTGTCTGTCCCTGCTGCACAAGTGAGATGCTGTCCGGCGGGTTGACAGGGACTGGCTGCACAAGCAGAAGTATACTCGTTAACCAAGAAAGTAACATAGTCGAAAACCTCCCAACAAATAGTATGGGATAGGGGCATATGTTTTATGTGGAGATTTTGGAGCTGGCCACCAGGGGTTAAATTCACTATTTTTAGATTTTTTTGAAAAACGCATTGACTTTCAATAGAAGACCTGTTTTAATTACAAGTAATCCGATAAGGATTATCTTTTATTCAAAAAACTACATACTCTATCTTATTAAGAGAGGTGGAGGGAATTGGCCCTTTGAAACCTCGGCAGCGGACTCTTTCAATTGAAGAGAACTGTGCCAAATCCAACAAGCCGCAAGCTTGGATGATAAGAGAAGCATGAACTTCACTTCTTCTTTCCGTCCCTTTGGCACGTTGGAAGAAGTTTTTTTATGCTTAAAACCGAATAGCAAACAGCTTATTAACGTCGACCGGACAACCGGAGACCATTTTTGTTTATTAAAATGGCTCCGGTTGTTTTTATTTTGAACACCTTATTAAAAAAAGGAGGACAGTACATGGCATTATTACAGATCAATGAGGTTGAAAAAAGCTTTGAAACAGCCAATGGCAAGGTTAAAGCGCTGGAGAAAATCCAGCTTGATGTGAAGAAAGGCGAATTTATTACAGTCATCGGGCCGAGCGGATGCGGGAAAAGCACGTTGCTGAAAATCGTAGCCGGGCTGGATACAGAACATGAAGGATCAGTGCTGCTCGATAACCGGAAAGTCACTGGACCCAGCATTGAAAAGGGATTTATTTTTCAGGAACCGCGGCTGTTTCCCTGGCTGACCGTTGAGAAAAATATTGCAGCTAACCTGCCCGTTAATATCAAGGAAACAAAGGAAAGTGTGAAGCAGCTGATCGAGCTGGTCCGGTTGAAAGGCTTTGAAAATGCCTATCCAAAAGAGCTTTCAGGCGGAATGGCGCAGCGGGTGGCGATTGCGAGAGCCCTGCTTCGAAATCCGAAGGTGCTGCTGCTTGATGAACCGTTCGGCGCCCTCGATGCTTTTACCCGCTCTCATATGCAGGAGGTGCTGCTGGATATTTGGCAGAAAAATCGAACGACCATGCTTTTTGTTACCCATGATATTGACGAAGCGATCTATCTGGCGACAAGGGTAGTAATCATGAATCCAAGACCGGGAACCATCCGGGAAGTGATACCGGTCGACCTCTCCTATCCAAGAAAGAAAACAGATGTGTCTTTTCAGGAAATTCGCCAGAGGGTGCTGAGTGAATTTGAAAAAGTAGAAGAACAACAGGCAACTGGAGCGATCCAATGATTCAAAGGGAGATGAAAAAATGAGCAACCAAACGGGAGTTTTAACAAGATCAGGTGTAGAACGCACGGGGCAATCAGTAAAGGAAACAGCGGTTAAAAGACAGCGCAAAAGATGGCCTTTATCCAATTGGGTGCGGGGTTTGGCACTGCCAGTCCTTGTCATTCTGATTTGGGAAGCGGCCGGTGCTTATGGGCTGATTTCAGCAACATTGCTTCCAAGGCCGAGTGAGATTCTGGTGGCATTTAAGGATTTAATGGTGTCAGGGGAATTATTCGCTCACCTGAAAATCAGTTTATTCCGGGCTGTACTCGGGTTCCTGCTTGGAGGCGGTCTCGGTCTTCTTGCCGGGCTGGCTGTGGGGTTTTCAAGCAAAACCGAACAAACACTGGATCCCACGCTGCAAATGATGAGGACCATTCCATCTCTGGCCGTTATCCCGTTGTTTATCCTCTGGTTTGGCTTTGGCGAATTATCCAAGATCCTTCTCATTTCAAAAGCTGCTTTCTTCCCTTTGTATGTTAACGCTTTTCTTGGCATTCGCGGGGTCGATTCAAAACTGTTTGATGTCGCAAAAGTGCTGCAGTTCAGCAAATGGAAGCAGATTACAACGCTGATCCTGCCGGCTGCTCTGCCAAACATTCTGCTCGGACTGAGGCTGTCTTTGGGGGCGGCGTGGCTCGCATTGGTGGCTGCTGAGCTCATGGGATCCAGCGAAGGGATCGGTTACCTGATCATGGATGCACGCCAATTTTCCCAGACATCCATTGTGTTTGTGGGAATTATCATTTTCGCTGTGTTTGGCAAAGCATCGGATTCACTGGTGAGGTATTTTGAGAAAAGACTTCTGAAATGGCGCGACAGCTTTATCGGCTGATTGAAAAATAAATGATGGAGGTGTTAAATCATGTCTCAACCGGAAAGACAGCTGCATCTTAATTTATTCCTCACAGGCATGGGGCATCATGAAGCTGCCTGGAGGCATCCGCAATCAGACATAGGGAGTAACCTGAAGCTATCCCACTATGTGAAACTCGCACAAAAAGCGGAGGCAGCCAAATTTGATTCCTTATTTCTGGCTGACAGATATGCGGTATCACGGCAGGGGGCCAAATACGGTTTGCAGGGAGGCATTGAACCGCTGACCCTTCTGTCCGCTCTTGCTGCAGTAACAGAAAATATTGGACTGATCGCAACGGTTTCAACGAGCTTTAATGAACCTTACAACGTGGCAAGACGGTTTGCTTCGCTCGATCATATCAGCAACGGCCGGGCTGGCTGGAATGTTATTACCTCGGGAACAGATGGCGAAGCTCAGAATTTCAATTCGAAGAAAATTCCCTCACATGGTCTTCGTTATGAAAAGGCACGTGAGTTTCTGGAGGTGGCAAGCAAGCTATGGGACAGCTGGGGAGATGATGCGATTATTGCAGACCAGGAAGCTGGGATTTTTGCGGATGAACGAAAAGTTCATGAAATCCATCACCGGGGAAACTTCTTCTCAGTTAAAGGTCCGCTTAACATCCCGCGTTCACCGCAGGGAAGGCCTGTCCTTGTTCAGGCGGGGTCTTCAGCGGACGGGATTGACTTTGCAGGGCAGTATGCCGAAGCCGTATTCACCGCCCAGCAAACATTGGAGGAAGCACAGCGCTTTTATCAGGAAATCAAAACCCGTGCTGCAGCGTTCGGCAGGTCACCTGAATCAGTCAAGGTGCTGCCAGGAATATGCCCGGTCATAGGCAGGACAGAAGCGGAAGCAAAAGAAAAAGAAGCACAGCTTCATGACTATACCAATACAGAGTTCAGCCTTTATCAGCTGTCAAATCGGGTTGGCGCCGATCTTACTGCTTATCCGCTGGATGGGCCGCTTCCTCAGCTTCCAGCTACGGATGGACATCAAAGCCGCACTAAGCTTATTCAGGAGCTCGCATTTCGCGAAAATCTGACGATCAGACAGCTTCTGCTTCGCCTGGCTGGGGGGAGAGGCCATTACACCATTGCGGGCACACCGGAACAAATCTCTGATCAATTGGAAAAATGGTTCAAAAACAAAGCAGCAGACGGTTTTAATATTATGCCGCAATTAATGAGTGAAGGGCTTGATGATTTTATCACGTATGTCCTTCCGCTCCTTCAGGAAAGGGGCCTGTTCCGAACCGAATATTCCGGAACAACCTTAAGGGAGCACCTCGGTTTAAAGTGGCCGGATACGGGTACGGTCAATCTTTCAGCACAAGCTTAACCAAATGAATGGGATAGGGAGAGGGGAAAAATTGATGAAACTTAAAAAGAAAACGATAGCAGCAGGATTGCTGGCACTTTTAACAATGATGATCGTACTTTCAGGATGCAGCGATGAGAAACAAACAAATGCCGAGCAAGGGGATGTAACGGTCAATATAGGGGTGCAGGGAAGTACGGGGGTCCTGCCATATGCAAGAGAGACCAAAGCCTTTGAGAAAGCCTTTAAAAAAGAAGGAGTCAACGTTAAATGGAGCGAGTTTGCGAGCGGACCGCCGCATTTTGAGGCACTGGCCTCAGGACGTTTGGACTTTGGCGCCACTGGAGGGACGCCATTGATCGCCGGACAGTCCGGCAATGTGGATTTTAAGGCGATCGCCGTTACATCAGATGGAAAAAAGGGAAATTCGATCATCATTCCTAAAGGAAGCAAAATTAAAGAATTAAAGGACTTAAAAGGCAAGAAAATTGCCGTTGCGAAAGGAAGCAGTGCGTATAATTTCCTTTATATGGCACTCGACCGTGCGGGGCTGTCCGACAAAGATATTAAAGTGGTTCAGCTGCAGCCGGATGAAGCAAGGCCAGCGCTCGATAACGGATCAGTAGATGCCTGGTCCACATGGGAGCCTTATGCTACAACAGCGATTTATCAAACCGGCGCAAAATCTCTGGCTGATGGAGAGGACCTGAATATCAATGCGCCAAGCTTTCTTGTTGCCAGAACTCAATTTACGACAGATCACCCGGATTTAACGGTTTTGTTTTTGAAAACCTATGAGAAAGTCATGAAGCAATTTATTGAACATCCGGATAAAGTGTCTTCCGAAATTGCCAAAAAGGAAAAGCTTGATCCGAAAATCGTAAGCAGAGTCTTGAAACGGTCTAACTTAATCCTTTCTCCAACAAACACGGAGTTTGCCAAAGCTCATCAGGATCAGGCGGATTTCCTTTATAAAGCAGGGGGAATCAAAACAAAGCTCGATACGTCTAAAGTCATAGAAAACAAGTTTGTTGAAAAAGCGCTGGAGAATAAATAATCCACTACCATTCGGGAGGAATCATTTATGGGTGAAGCATCGTTAAAAGAATGGATTAAACCACAAAATATTTTATCGTCGGCAACAAAAGAACAGCTGTATCTCGTGAATTTGACCGACCTTGAGTTCAGCGGGGTCTGCAGGGAGCGGTACGGGGTAAACAAAGGGCTGTATAACACGATTGAGGACTATTTTTCAAAGCAGGGTATCAGCAATATTCTCTACAGGAGGCTGTATATTTTGGACTTTTTAACTGATGTCCAAAGCCGGTGCCCGGATGGTAAACGTACGCATCTGACTTTTGGCACAGGTGGCCTTGCGAGAGCGCTGCAGACCTTTTTTATTAATAGACAAAGAAATGCTTCATTAAAACCACTGAAGAAGAAGGAGGAGTTGTAATGGCTGATATTGTTGCGATTTCAGGCAGCCCGTCGGCAACGTCAAGAACAGGGATTGTTCTTCACCATTTAAGCAATCTGGCGCAAAAAGCGGGTCTGGAAACAGAATCTTATTCTGTGCTGGACATTCCGCCTGAAGATCTGGTGCTGGGCAATTTTAACAGCCCTGAGCTTAAGGCAATTGAAAAAAGTTTGAAGCAGGCAAAGGCAGTAATCATCGGAACACCGGTATATAAGGCAGCTTATTCCGGCGTACTGAAATCCCTTTTGGATTTGCTGCCGCGCGACATTCTTTCCGGGAAAAGCGTGCTGCCCATCGCTGCCGGCGGATCGGCTGCGCACTTACTCAGCATCGATTATGCGCTGAAACCGGTACTGTATGCAATTGGTGCTAGAAACATATTAAACGGAGTTTACTTAATTGATCAGCTGCTGCAGCACAATAACGGGCTGGACATAAGGTTTGATCCAGAAATTGAAAACAGACTGTTTGTGTCGCTGAATGAGCTGATTGATGAGGTGAAAAAAGACATCTATATCAGAGAATTGGAACTCGATTCCGCCAAAGGCAGGGGGACAGGTGCATGAATGTTTACTGGTTTTTGCCCACACATGGAGACAGCAGGTATTTGGGAACATCAAAGGGAGGGAGGCCGGTTACACTCTCTTATCTCCGCCAGATTGCGCAGGCGGTGGATGAACTGGGATTTAAAGGAGCGCTTCTTCCTACGGGGCATTCATGCGAAGATGCGTGGATAACAGCATCTTCCCTCATCCAGGCGACAGAAAAGATGAAGTTTCTGGTGGCTGTTAGGCCAGGGCTGATCTCACCTTCACTTGCTGCACGGATGGCTTCAACATTTGACAGATTATCTAATGGCAGACTGCTGATCAATGTAGTGACGGGAGGAGATCCGGTCGAGCTTGCGGGCGATGGGCTCCATTTATCCCATAGCGAACGCTACCAGCTGACTGACGAATTTCTGGAAGTATGGAGAAAGGAACTGGCAGGAGAAACGGTCGACTTTGAGGGGGAGCACCTGACAATTAAAGGAGCAAAGGTGTTACTGCCGCCGCAGCAAGCACCATACCCTCCACTTTATTTTGGCGGTTCTTCGGATGCTGCGCTGGAAGTGGCTGCCAAGCATATTGATGTCTATCTGACATGGGGCGAGCCACCCGGGCAAGTGGAAGAAAAGATTGCGAGAGTCAGAAAGCTTGCAGCTGCCCAGGGCAGGACTGTTAGCTTCGGAATCCGGCTTCATGTCATTGTAAGGGAGACCGAGGAAGAAGCCTGGGCAGCAGCAGACTCACTAATTCAACATGTGGATGAGGAAACAGTTGCCGCCTCGCAAAAAATATTTGCAAGATACGATTCTGTGGGGCAAAAGCGGATGGCAGCCCTTCACAATGGGAAACGGGAATCCCTCGAAATCAGCCCGAACCTTTGGGCAGGGATTGGTCTGGTACGGGGAGGAGCAGGCACAGCACTTGTCGGTGATCCTGATACCGTAGCCCAACGAATGAAAGAATACCAGTCTATTGGTATCGATCACTTTATCTTTTCGGGTTATCCTCATTTGGAAGAAGCATATCGAGTAGCGGAATTACTTTTCCCAAGGCTGCCTTTAAGCCAGGGGAAAAAACAAGAAAACTCTGCAATTCACCCGGTTGGAGAATTTGTGGCCAACACCTATTTGCCGCTTAAAAGCAAGGCTGATTAAAAAATTATATATGCAGAATTAGAACCAGCCAAAAACTCATATTTTAGTATGGGTTTTTTGCCTACATAATACAGAAATTTTCGAAATAACTATTGACTTGAAAGAACCCTTCCAGTATATTATTTTTAATAATTTAAATTTTCTGTCTATATTGGTATCACAACCTCTTTTTATTCGCAAAATGCTGTAGGAAGAGGTTTTTATTAAAAAATAAATCCTAGTAAACCGATAAGAATAAATAATAACGTGAGCTGCTGATTGGAAAAACGGAAGGCACCCTGTCAAAACCATTAAATGAACGGAAATGTGGAAGGGAGTAGTTTTGATGTCAGCATTGTTGATTGTAGGCGGCGATCATCTTGGGAAAATCAGAAAGAAGCTCGAGCATGAGGGGGTAGAGGAAATTATTCATGTAAGCGGGCGAAAAGCAAGAATGTCGCAGAAGGAAATACCGAGCCATGTGGATCTGGTGCTTGTATTGACTGATTATATTAATCATGAATTTTCCACGGCTATCAAGAAAAAAGCGAATAAGCAAGACATTCTGGTATGCTATTCGAAACGCTCGTGGTGTTCAATTCATCAGTCTCTTAATAAAGCGGATCTTCTCAAACATAAAGCAAAGACTAAATTAAAAGTCGTTCAATAAAAAAGCCTGCCAAAATGGCAGGCTGTCAGTCAGTTGAATCTATCTTCACAATCTCAAGCTGGAAGGGGACACATTCTTCCAGCTGTTCTTTTACGCGCTCTGCTTCTTCCAATGATAACGGCATATTGCTGTCCGGCATTGTATCAAGGCTGAACGTCCAACGCCCGCTGGTTTCAATAATTTTGTACTCTTTCATGGAATTTTCCCCTTTCTATTTGATAGTTCACTTCGTAAACTAATAACTGGTCTATGTATTACTTCTATATACCCTCTTTAATTCCTTTTAAGTATGGTTTTGGAAGATTTATCAGAAACGGATAATATTGTTTTGATTTTCATATACATCAATGATGCATCTCGATGGGGAACGCTTGGGATGGGGGAGGATGTACATGGCTGTCAGACCACCAATTCTGAAAAGAGGGGATACCATCGGGATTGTAACGCTTGGAAGCCCGTTGGTGCCTGCACGAATAAATGAAGGAATTAAAACACTTGGAAGCCTTGGGTTTAAAACAGTGCTGGGAAAAAATGTGTATACCACTACGGGATTTTTGGCTGGAACCGATCAACAGAGGGCCGCTGATTTAATGGCGATGTTTTCCAATAAAACCGTAAAAATGATTCTGCCAACACGAGGAGGGGTCGGGGTAGCTGGTATCCTTCCATACCTGAACTTCAGTGTCATCCGGCAAAATCCAAAGATCGTATCAGGATACAGTGACATCACCATCCTTCTCAACGCCCTGTATCAGTATGGAAACTTAATTTCCCTTCAAAGCCTGTTGCTCCTCGACTTTAATCTTGAAACGCCGGCGTATAACTACGACCAGTTTTTCTTGGCCACTTCCACCTTTCAATCTCCCCGTCAAATCGTAAATCCTCCCAGTATTCCCCAGATCAGCCGAGTGCGCGGAAATGTGACTGGAGAGGTGGTTGGAGGGAATCTTACATCATTCGTGGATAATCTGGGAACTCCCTTTGAAATTAATACAACAGGGAAGATTCTTGTGATTGAAGAAACCCATGAACCAATGAATACCGTATACCGGTACTTGAATCACCTCAAAATTGCAGGCAAATTCGCTGATTGTGCGGGAATTGTAATGGGGGAATGTACATCCTGTGAACCGGCATATGCCGTAACCTATGAGCAGCTGATCAAAGATTTCATGATTCCGCTGGGAAAACCGCTGATGACCAATGTGACGACAGCCCATGGCTACTATAAATCGGCGATTCCGATTGGTGCCAGGGCCAGGTTGGACACAGTGAATAACAAGTTTACGATTCTTGAACCTTCGGTAAGCAATGCGTAAAATAAAAAACAATCAACCCGGAAAGGGCTGATTGTTTTTTTATTCAGAGGCTTATTTGTTACGCCTCCATATGTTGAAAGTCACATTCATGACCTGTCGATTTGGCGATTGCATAAAGCAGGTTGTTGAATTTTTCACTATCGAGCCCAAAAAGAAAGTCTTTTTCAAACCCTTTTGTGGTATATACAGCAAATTCCCATATTGCGTCATAATCTCTTGGATTTGCCGATTTCGCAATTAAATGAAGTACATTCAAGATCTCAATCCCGACAATCACATTGTCCTGGGAATAATGGCGGATGTATCCAAGACCGTTATATAAATAATAGCTGAAATCCTTTTCTTGAAGGATGACCCGCAAGTGTCCGTCCCTGTCGACAAGGTATGGGTTAAGATTACCTACATGGGAAATGTACGATAATAGCTCTCCTAGTTGATTAATCGCATTTGAGGCGGTCTTTGGATCATAATTTCCTACGGAGCGAATGGCAACCTCAACCAGTTTATTAATGCTGAACTCCACATCTTGTACTTCCGTTTGCCGTTTTCCAAAGCTGAAAAGTGCCAAATATTTGGGTTCGTCAATCTCAGTCTCCTCTTCCGACCAGTATGAAAGAATCGGCGTGGAGTTAAATACATAATCCCCAACTGTATATTCGAGTTTGATAATGATGTCGTCTTTCTTTGCTTCTTCCATGATTTCAATAAAGTCGATCAGTTGGATATAGCCTGCTTTGTTGGCTCTGAGCTGTTTTCCTTCACGTTTTGTCAGCCGTTCCACATACTCCTTAAGGGGGGCGGTATCTTTTACCTTATATGGATCAACCTCATTTTGAAGCGAACCTTTCACGATGGACATGGACTCTTTTTTCATTTCGTTTGTCATTTTGTTTACCTGCAGCCACGCTACTGCATGGTTAATGAAAAAGATAAACGTTCCCATGGACAGGGAAGCAAGAAGAACAGCCACGAGTGGTACGGTGAAAAAATAATCAGCAAAACGTTTGTTCAGAACCAAAAAGGAAAACAGCATGTAGAAGAAGCTGCCAGTGAATATTCCCAGGATCCGCTGTGTTGCTTTGCTTGCTATAAAGTTTTTTAATATCCTCGGTGAAAATTGGCCGGAAAAGGTTGTAAATACGACAAGAATTAAGTTGAAGGTGAATGTAGTCAATGTCAGGATTGCTGCAGTCAGTGTGCTGATCAGTGCTTGTGTAAGATCATAATCTACCGAGAAAATATCCCACATTCTTTCGCCCATTTGAAATTTGTAATCTGATGTATAGGAAAGGGCGATCAATACAAACGAAAAAATGATATACAGAACAGGGGTAAACCACATGTTCGTCTGGAGCTGGTGTGATAATTCTCTCTCTGAAAGCTGGGTGTACCGTCTTAGGTATTTATCAAGTAATCTGAACCTTGCCATTTAACACACTCCTACAGGAAAAATGTCCCGGATATCTGTCTGGATTTTTGGAAAAACGAAAAAACTGTGCCTTTCGTTATGTATTGGGCTGATTAAACCCTAGTACACTTTTACCTTTATCGTTAGTTTTTACACACCCAATTTATGACATACATCTTTGTTTTTTTGCAGAAATGCTATTTAAGGGTAGAATAGAGGGTAAAAGAAACCTGTATTTTATTTTTATATGCAGTAGGCATGAGACCAGGCGGGAAGGGAAAGGAGTGAGACTCGGCTGATTGCAGCCAGCAGGGTAAACCCCTAGAAAGAAAGGGAAGCAATCGATATTTATGTAGGAGCACACCTCAAGATGTGCATATTACTGTTTCTGACAAACGACACACTTTTAGAAAGGAATACGCTATGAACAAAAAGTTATCATCTTTTCTTGGGGGAAGCGGTGAAGCTTCCAAAAAGAGTGAGCAAATCCAGAACCGGGAAAGCTGGTTGAAGGTCATTGTAATCGGGGCTTTTGCACTTTTACTATTTTATAAGATTGCGACCTCGCCATTCGTTTTCCGTTTTTCGGACTTTATTTCTTTGTTTGCTTCACTTTTTGCATTGACCATTTCCGTTTTATATTATAAAAAATTCAACGACCTGGTCCGGAAGCTTGAAGAACGTACTCCCGATACAAAACGAATGGAAGAACCGGCAGTGGCAGCCCTGCCTGAAGGCATCGTAACCAAAGAAGAACCTGCTGTAGAAGCTGTTTTTCTTGAAGAAGGAGAGAACCAGCTGAAAGAAGATGAGGCAGAAGAGCTTCCGGTCGATGATAAGCAGTCGGTGGATGTTCAGGCTGAACAGGCAGAAGAACGAGAAGAAGTCCTGCACCAGCCTGAGAACCGGGAAGCGGAAATCGATGAATCCTTTGAAGGAACAGCGGCTCAGTCAGCAGCTGATCCTGTAACAGTTGCCGAAGCAGATGAACCAGACAACGTTGCAATAAAAGAAGAGCCATCCATTGACCGTATGGATGGGGAAGATACGGAAACTGACTGGACGTATTATGAGCCAAGCGAAGAAGACATGAAAACACAGATGCTGAAAGAGGAAGAATTGAAACAAATCGAGATGGACAAGACTCAGATCTATCAGCAGTTGTACTCGAGGGCTAACCTGAATGAAGAGGAAAGAAAGTTCTATCAGGAACAGCTTCAGGAAAAAGAAAAACAAGCTACTAACCTGAAGCAGGATTTGATTCAGTTCACAAACCGGATTTCCCAGGCGATCAATCGTACACCCCAGTTTTTCCAAAAGCGGGATTCTCGTATTGAAGGCATTGTGCGCCTTCTGACTCCTGAATTTGTCAGCGAATCTTCATTGGGAGAAATTAATGGAAAGCTCGATGAACTGGCAGCTACCATACCAGAAGAAACACTTAGTTCCCTTCAGCGTGAGGGGTACCTGGATGATCGTTATCACTTTACAAGATCAGGATACAGGGAAGCCATTAATGCGAGCAAATTAATTTAAGACCAAAAAAAAGAAGTGCCCTTTACAGGACACTTCTTTTTTCTTTAACGTTTAGTTTATGATTCGTTTGAAACCAAGATGCTTTAGAGCGAGATGCAGGCTTGAGAAAGTCTTTATGCCGTTAAATTCAACCCCGAGGGATGTCATCGTAAGAGCAAGCTCCGGCCGTAAACCGCTGATTTTGGTTTCAACACCAATAAGCTCCAGTGCCTGAATGACCTGATAAATCTTTTGCGCAACCATCGTATCAATAATGGGAACTCCCGATAAATCAAGGATAAGGTGGCTTAATTCAAGGTTTGTCGAACTTGTTAAGGCATTGTCCATGAGGATCTGTGCCCGTTTTGTATCAATATCCCCAATCATCGGCAGTATGCCTATTCCATCTCCCAGAAGAACCACCGGAACAGACAATTCGTCAATCTCTTCCTCAGCGGTCCTCAAGTGGGAAATATACTTATCCATGTAGGATGTACTTACTATTTGAACAGCAGTATCCACTACCAGGTCATATCCTGAAATCATTTCATAAAACGTATCGAGATCCAAATCTTCGTTTTTTGCTGCTTCTTTAATGATTACCCCAATTTTGTTGCGGTAAAAATGAACCTCTTCGATCGCATGATCAAGAGGAATGTTCAACGATACAAAAATATCCGCGTAATCATTGCCCCATTCTTTCAGTTTTTCAGCTGTAATGTTTAAAGAAAGCGGGATGGTTTCCCCATACAACTGAATCAACTGCAGCCGTAAAACCTGAAGACGGTCTTTGTTATTTCCTAAATGCTTATAGTTAAACCGCTCATCGTCAAGGATGGAATTGGATAACGCTTCTTTTTGTTCTAAGATCAGCGCACTGATTTCCTGAAGATAATTAGTTGGTTTTTTGTTGATCATTTTTGACATATCAGACTCCTCCTAAAACACACGCATAGTCTACCCTATATCGTTCGTTCATTTTCCGTTTTTTGTAACGTTCTTATGGAATACACAAAGATTAAGTCAATATATGGAGTGAATCACTAGGACAGGGGTTCTAAAAACTGCCTTGTTTCCTGGCGATTCCGGTTGTTATGCTCCTTTATTCCTACAGTATGTCCTTCAAATGACCTTAATTTGCGCATACGGATCAATAAGGGTACGAAGGAGCAAAAATCAGGCACAACCATGGTCATGATTGATTAGAAGTATCTCTCTCTATTGTCATAAATTATGTATTTTTTCTCAAAGATAGCGCTTTCAACCAAATTTCCCTTAATTAAACTGTAAACGTACAGTACTACGTTACACTGTATAATTAGCGCATCACATAAAAAGGGAGAGAGAAACATGTCAATTATTTCTGAGATCATGGAACACAATCAAACCTTTGTGAAAGATGAAGTGTACAGAGATTTTGAAACAACCAAATTTCCGAACAAAAAGATGGTCATTTTAACGTGTATGGATACGAGGCTTACAGAACTGCTGCCTAAAGCGATGGGTTTTTGCAATGGAGACGCCAAAATCATAAAAAATGCCGGAGCGCTTATTTCGCACCCGTTCGGCAGTGTTATGCGAAGCATCCTTGTTGCCATTTATGAATTGGGAGCAGAAGAAGTATGTGTGATTGGCCATAAGGATTGCGGCATGTCCGGGCTCCGTCACGATTCTTTTCTTGATAAGGTAAAGGAGAAAGGCATTGATCAAGACCAGCTGGAATTTTTAAAAAGTGCAGGTATAGACCTTGAAAAGTGGCTGACAGGCTTTGACCGTGTGGAAGATAGCGTAGCCCACAGTGTGGCACTGATTAAAAATCATCCGCTGCTTCCTGAAGGAATTAAAGTGCACGGACTTGTTATCGACCCGCATACAGGAGGATTGGCGGCTGTTGAAATGCATGATGCTGTAAAAACGCTTCAGCCTTAAAGACAATAGAGAGATAACAGAGAGGGAGAGATTGAATGAGTCTAGTTAACCGTTTTAAGGGATATACACTGGCTGATTTGAGAAAGGACCTGGTGGCCGGCTTTATTGTAGGGATTGTCGCGATCCCCCTTGGAATGGCATTTGCCATCGCATCAGGCGTTCGTCCGGAAAATGGATTGTATACCGTTATCATCGCGGGCATTTTGATTTCACTGCTCGGCGGATCGCGCTATCAGATCGGGGGACCTACCGGGGCGTTTGTTCCGATATTGCTGGGGATTGTAATGCAATATGGGTTTCAAAACCTGCTGATTGCCGGTTTTATGGCAGGAATCATGCTCGTGATCATGGGGCTTTTAAAATGGGGGTCACTCATCAAATACATACCCAGGCCCGTTATCATTGGTTTTACGGCAGGGATTGCTGTCATTATTTTCTCGGGGCAAATTTCTAATTTCCTTGGTCTGAAAGATGTGGAAAAGCATGAAGAATTTCATCTCAACATGGTGGCAATCTGGGATAAGATTTCAACACTGAATGGAAAAAGTGTGCTGGTAGCTCTTGTCTGCCTTGCATTATTGATCGCTGTGCCAAAAAAAACGAGTAAAATTCCGCCGGCTCTTATCGGTCTGCTTGGATCTACCTTAGTAGGATTTTTATTGTTCCAGGGACAGATTCCAACGATTGGTACCGCTTTTGGAGATATACCGAACAAGCTTCCGGAATTTCAATTCTTCGATTTATCGCTTGAAAAGATTATCTATCTTCTTCCTCCTGCCATCGCCATCGCCCTTCTTGGCGGGATTGAATCGCTATTGTCAGCGATGGTGGCAGACGGCATGAAACAAGGCTACAAACATGACAGCAACAAAGAACTGGTGGGACAAGGTATCGCAAATATCGTTGCGCCGCTCTTTGGAGGAATTCCGGCAACCGGTGCTATTGCAAGAACCGCCACCAATATTAAAAACGGAGCCGTATCAAAGGTGTCAGGCGTTTTCCATGGAGTTGTTGTTCTGCTTGTGCTGCTCTTGTTTGCACCCTATGCTTCTCTCATTCCGCTAGCCAGTATGGCACCGATCTTAATGGTTGTTGCCTGGAATATGAGTGAAAAAAGGCAGTTCATGCATGTGCTGAAAACAAAGACTATGGATTCTGTTATATTGCTGACGACCTTTTTGC
This sequence comes from Fictibacillus fluitans, assembly GCF_030418125.1. GTDB lineage: Bacteria > Bacillota > Bacilli > Bacillales > Fictibacillaceae > Fictibacillus_C > Fictibacillus_C fluitans. Next base: position 322,679 of record NZ_JAUHTR010000003.1, read on the forward strand.
TGACAGTATTCACCGATTTGGCTACTGCGGTTATTGCCGGATTGCTTCTTGCTTTTGTGATTTTTATTACGAGGATGAGCCGTTCCCTGCACATCAAGAAGGGAAAAACAGCGCTCACTCATTTGGCAGAGCATGAGAAGGAAGGCATTGAGGTCATTACCCTGAAGGGCCCTCTCTTTTTCGGATCAACCGATGTTCTTGAAGAATCGGTCGGTATGAAACAAAAAGAAAAGGTTGTCATTCTTAAGCTGCAGGATGTCCCCTATATTGATACCAGCGCAGAGGCAGCGTTGTTAAATATTGTAAAGAAGGTGAACAGGCATAATGGGGAGCTGTTGATTGTGGGACTTCAGCCTGAGCCCAAGCTATTACTGGAGCGTACAGGACTCACCCGCGAGATCGGGCACCACCGGTTCTTTGAACGGATGGAAGAGGCCCTGAGCACCGCCAAACAATTGATGAAAACAAAAGTGTCGAGCCAAATCTCCTGATAAAAAGCTGCCGCTCTCTTTCATTACAATGGAAGAGGCGGCTTTTCTTTTGGTTTAAGCTTGAGCTTTAAAGATAATATTAAAACAATAGTTATTTCTTTTTATACATGGTAAAGTTCCATATAGTATGGTTTATTCCTATACATAATCGTTGAAAAAGAAGGGTTGCGCATGTTGTTAGGTAATAAAATGGTCAGGATAGGATTTGAAGTGGCATGTATCATTTTTGGAAGCATGCTCGTTGCAGTAGGGTCGAATACGCTGCTTTTGCCCGCCCACTTGCTTTCAGGGGGCCTCATGGGTATTTGTATGATCATATACAATGTAACCGGCTGGTCAGTGGGAACTCAATATTTACTCTATAATATTCCATTGCTTGTTCTGGCTTATATCCATCTTGGCAGGAAATTTATTGTGTATACGCTGCTTGCGGTAGGTTTTGACTCTTTGTTCCTGCATCTGGTTCCAATTAAAATGATGTGGACACAGAACATTATCCTTGCAGCCATTTTCGGAGGCGTGGTTTCCTTCGCCGGAGGTGCGATCATGCTTCGGGCAGGAGGTTCAAATGGTGGTCTGGACGTATTGGGAAGGGTGATTGCCAAATACAAAAACCTGTCCATTGCAAGGTTCGGCCTCATTATGAACTTTATAATCATTACAATATCGGCGGTAATCTTCAACGTACAGTCAGCAATGTTCACCATTCTTTCCATGTATGTTGGTGCCAAAACGTATGATACGATCCTTACGGTTGCAGAAAGAAGCTCTGTAATGATTGTCACCGATAAGGGAAGTGAAGTGTCGTCTGCGCTGAACGAAGCGTTTAACCGCGGAGTTACGTTTTGGGATGGTGAAGGAGCGTATTCACATACGAGCAAACAGGTTGTGTTTTGTGTCATTGTAAATATCCAATGGTCTGATCTTGTGGATATTGTGAAGGAAGTGGATGAAACAGCGTTCATTACAGCTGTTCCGGCTCATAAAATTGTAGGTAACTTCAAAAATGTATGGTAAAAACCCGCTGGGCTGATTTTTGCGCTAAACGCGCAATGAAATCGCCCGCGGGTTTTAATTTTCCTTTTTTTCAGCAAGGTGCTTCAGCATCGACATTTTATTTTGCCAGAACTGCTCAAAGTAGGAGAGCCATTGTTCCAGCTCTGAGAGCGGTTCGGGCTTCAGGGTAAACCGTTTTTCTCTTCCGGTTTTCCTGCTTTCGACCAGACCGGCTTCATCCAAAATGAGCAGATGCTTCGATACGGCTGTACGGCTGATGGGAAACTTTTCTGCAACTTCCGTAACCGCAAGTTCCCGTCCGGCCAGCAGTTTCAAAATTTCCCGCCGCGTGGGGTCAGCGATGGCCTGAAAGACATCATGCCTCTTTGGTGAAGTGCTCATTTCTTTTCTGCAGTGTCTTTCAAGGTTTGCATGATTTTTGCCCAGCCGCCGCTCATATTGTCTCGGACCGCAGAAACTTTTTGCTGGGCCTTAGGCAGTACAGCATCAGGATGTCCCCAGCCGGAATGGGTAAGGGTAAAGTGAGTTTTTCCTTCTTCTTCTTTAAGTTCAAATGTAACAATCCAGCCAAATTGATCCCATGCAAAAGAAAGTTTGTTTGGTGGTTCAACCAGAAGAACCTTGCATGGTGAAGGACCGAATGGCGACTGAATATGAAATTCATGGCCGACATGCGGCTCAAAATCATTGGGCATAAACCAGCTGGAGATGCCTTCGGCTGTGGCTGCCAAATTCCATACTTTTTCAATGGGAGCTTCAATCACTTCTTCATACTGTATATCTTTTGCGCGTTCAGTTGATTCAGACATAGATCTTCTCCTTTTAATAAAATATGTAACCGTTTGGTTTCGCATTGATTATATACAACCAAATGGTTTCATGTCAATGCTTTTTATTAATTTACAAAAATTTCAAGGTATTGTTTTTCTCATTAGAGAGAGAATTTAAGTATACCAATTGAGGAGGTGAAAACACATGGCTCAACAAGGTGGAAACAACAACGAACTATTGGTTCAAGGTGCTCAACAAGCTATCGACCAAATGAAGTACGAAATCGCTTCTGAATTTGGTGTACAACTTGGTGCTGACCAAACTGCTCGTGCTAACGGATCTGTTGGTGGAGAAATCACTAAACGTCTAGTTGCTCAAGCTCAATCTCAACTTTCTGGATTTGGTGGACAACGCTAATTATAGCGAAGACGACAAAACAGAATATTTAATGGACAAGGGCTGCCTCCAGTAGGCAGCTCTTATTTATTTCCAGTATGTTGTCCGGGCTTGCGTTGCATAATACAGTTGTGGAGAAGTTTACAATCGGAGGTTCAATACAACATGTGGTCACAACAGAGAATGAATCATTTTAAAGAAGTATTGCTTGAAATGAAGGAGAGCCTGGACAGCAGGCTAAAGGATAACGGGCATTATGGATCAGAATTTGAGCTGATTAAAGAATCGGTCAGCGAGCTTTCCAACTATGACAATCATCCGGGGGATACGGGTACCGAATTGTTTGAGCGGCAAAAGGATATTGCGCTAAATGATCTGAATGAAACACAGCTGAAATCCATAAATGAAGCGCTGAACCGGATCGACAGCGGGGAATACGGCTATTGTAAGACGTGTGGCCAGCCCATAGCTGCGGAACGTCTCGAAGCCCTGCCTGCAACAGCCTACTGCAAAGAACACAGCCTGGAGCAGACGGGCTCTAACCGGCGTCCGATTGAAGAGGAAGTGCTCATGCCTCCTTATGGAAAGTTTGATAATGATGAAAAGGATGCGACATTCTATGATGCCGAAGATTCCTGGCAGGATGTAGCCGTTTATGGAACAAGTGAAACACCATCGGATTTCTCTGAGAACGGAATGCTCAATTACAACGAAATGTTTGTGGAATCAGAAGAGAATGTCGGGTATGTAGAAGATATTGAAGGGTTTATTGCCACCGACATAGATGGAAGCAACACCCATATCATACCTAATAAAATGCACAAGGATTATGAACGGTTTTTAATGGACCAGGAACAAACCGATGAAGATTCTGATTATGTGTAAATCATAAAACTCCTTATCCTCATGCCAGAGGAAAGGAGTTTTATGTTTGGGTGAGTTTTTTTATTTGATCAATTTCCTCAGCATGGCTGATTCCTTCCTCAGTTGGTGTTTCAAGGAGGAGAGGGGTTTTTTGAATAAGGGGAGAACGAAAGAAGGTTTGAAACTGTTCACGAGAGATATAACCATTCTTTAGAATATTGGCATGGCGGTCTTTGCCTTCCGCGTAAGGATATTTCGAGTTATTAAGGTGAATGGCTGTCAGGTGTTGAATGTATCCGAGCTGCTCGCCATGATCCACAATCTCTTCCCAGTTGTCCCCGTTCCAAAGACCGCTGGCGTAGGCATGGCACGTGTCCAGGCAAAAGCCTATTTTGTCGGGATAATGGGTCAGGCTGCGCACCTGAACGAGTTCCTCAAGCGTAGTACCCATAGAGCCAGGCCGCCCTGCGTTGTTTTCAAGCAGGACCTTGCAGTTGCCTTCCCAGCCGGCAAGGACTTCGTTCAGCATGGAGATCATGGTTTGATACGCCGCAAGAGGATCATTTCCGATCGTGCGATTACCAAAATGAACGACAACTCCGGCTGCACCACAGGCCTGTGAAATTTCAAGGTCATTGGCTAGTGAACGGAGGATAAGTTCCTTTTTATCATCATGAGGTGTAAGGCTTGTCGGGTATGGGGTATGGGCGATCGAAAGTATATCGTGTTGAAGGCAAAAGTTTTTGCATTGCTCGGCATCATCCCGGTTAAATTCTTTGACCGAAAGACTTCTCGGATTTTTAGGGAAAAATTGAAAAGCGTTTGCCCCGATCGAAGCGGCATGTTTCGCAGCACCATAATACCCGTTCCTGATACTTATATGACAACCCAGCTTCATGATACAGCACCTGCCTTTCAATCGTTTTTTATTAGCCTGATCAAAGGGGAATATTTCATTCTGCGATACATTTATTACATAATATTTCCTTTTCAGGAAAGAGCAAAAGGATCAGCTCATTTATGAATTGAAGTTATTTTCTTTGCAACTGTTTCATTAATGGTATGATGGTAAAGATTCGTGCTAGTAAAAGAAAGGAGTCCGGGAAATTTGAATAAAAGATCGTTAGTGACGCCTTTTTCTGATTTCGAAGAAGCTGCCGACAGTATTCTGAGTTTAATGAGTAAATTTATATCCATTAATACCTTATTTATAGCGAGAAATGATACATTTACCAATGAAATGGTTAAGGTCCATAATCGCGACTATGTACTTTTGAATGAAGGAGATCAGCTTCCCTTCAGAGAAACGTATTGCAATCTTAGCGTGGAAAACGGAAGAAATGCCCTTGTTATTGCAGATATTTCCGAAGACCCGCTTACTAAAAATTTAAGCGTAACAAGGAACCTTGGAAATGGAAGCTTTATCGGCATTCCCATTTACTATGAAAATGGAGAGAACTATGGGACGATCTGCGGACTAGACCAGGAATCCTTTTCATTTACAGAGGAGCATATTGAACTTTTCACCACGATGGCTTCTCTCATGACCTACGTTCTGGGATTAAGCCGGGCGAATAAAGAAATCAATCATTTGTCGGCTCCCATCATTTCGATCACCAAGGGGGTCGCCATCCTTCCGATAATAGGGGAAATCACGGAAAGCAGGGCAGAAGCCATCATTCATCTGACTCTGGAGAAAACACAAACACTTTCTCTGGAAAGCCTTGTGATTGATCTCTCTGCTATCACTCAAATCAATGAGTATGTGACCAATTATTTATTAACGATTACAAAAACGCTGTCACTGCTCGGAGTATATCCGATTATTACCGGCTTCAGGCCTGATATGGCAAGGCGCAGTGTGGACAGTGCGGAAGAACTCGCAGATATAACGATTAAGGGAAGCCTGGAAGATGCCTTAACGCATATTGGGTTCAGCCTGATTCAGCATTAAGCTTGACTACAACACAAAATTAAAGAATGAACCTTCTTTTTTTGTTGCAAACTAGGAACAGAAAAAGGAGGTTTTTTAATTTGGAACAAGCAAAAGTGATTTTACTTAAATTTATTGTTTGCCTCATCGCATTTTCAGTTGGGTTGGATATGTTTTTCAACGCAACACTAACCGATATTATTTCTTTCAGTGTCACAACCACGGTAGCTACGTACATCCTTGCTGACCGAATTCTTTTGCCGCGGCTGGGGAAAGGCAACACACTGATGGCAGAATTTTTGCTGACGTATAGCATTGTCTGGTTGTTTGGATCCATTCTCCTGCACAGCTATTTGCAGATTGCGTGGGGGAGTGCGATATCAGCGGTCATTATCACCGCGGGAGAAGTCTATGTTCATAAATTCTTAGCAAAACACATACCAATCAAGAAGGAAGAAATGCACTCTCATCCGGGCACCACACCTAAACTCCGGTTTGTAACAGAGTTTGCGGAGGATGAGGATCCAACAAGAAAATGACATTAAAAAAGAGCCAACAGGGCTCTTTTTTCTATGTGAATTCGCACATATGTATGGTAATTAACTGGCAGATATGGCATAATTGGAAACTGTTGTAATAGTAGTATAGGGGAGGGAGAAATATGAAGGTACTGATTGGTTCGATCATTGTTGTCCTGGTGATCTGTTTTGGCGTATGGCTCATTCTGTCTCCTTCATTTAAAAAAGTGGGGAATACTGCCCATAAGTTCAGAGAGAATGTACAGGGGGAAGAAAATGGAGAAGAAAAGCAAGAAGGGGAATAACCGTAAAGTACTTGGAGGCATCATTATTGCGGTAGCTTTAATCCTCGCAGTGGGTGTTACTTCGTTGTTCATCGAGAAGGTACCCAATGGCTATGTAGGGGTCGTGTACAGTCCAAACGGCGGTGTTCAGGAAGATACGTTAGGTCAGGGGTGGCACTTGGTCGGCTTATTTGATAAAGTCACGATTTATCCTGTACGGATGCAGACCGTTAATTACAGCAATATTCAAGTGGCTACATCCGACGGTAAGAGTGTGACAATTGATTTTGCTTACAATTACAGCATTCAGCCTGATAAAGTGGTACAGGTGTTCAATAAGTTTGGCCCGGTGGAAATCGAAGAAATTGAAGGGTCATATTTGCGTACACGATTATGGGATGCGGGACGGAAAGCCATCGCAAAATATTCGGTCATTGATACATACGGTGAGAAATCATCAGAGGCAGCAGGCAACGTGCAGAAAATTTTTGCAGATGATGTTCGTCAGCTTGGCTTTAACGTTAATAACTTGACGCTTGGGGTGCCAAAGCCTGATAAATCAACTCAGGCAGCTATCGATAAAAGAGTCGAAGCAGCTCAGGAATTGGAACGAAAACAAATCGAGCTGAAAATCGCAAAAGCAGAGGCTGAAAAGAAGCAAATTGAAGCCAAAGGGATTGCAGACTATAACGCCATCATCAAAAAATCGATCTCTAAAGAAGTCATTCAAAACAAGTGGATTGAAAAATGGGATGGAAAGATGCCAAAAGCGACCGGAACAAACTCGTTGATTCAAATCCCGGTTGATGAAAAATAAGGCCACAACTAAAAAAACAAGCCATTCGCTTATGAGCGAATGGCTTGTTTTGCTTGATCAGCCTGTATTTCGGAGCCCCGCGGCAATGCCATTGATCGTAAGTAATGCTTCTCTGAGGAGCTCTTCATCGATTTGTTCATTTTCCCGCAGTTTTGAAATCAGTTCAACCTGAAGAAAGCTGAGCGGATCCACATACGGATTTCGAAGACGGATGGATTCTTTAATGTTAGGAATATGGTCCATGAGCTGTTCCTGGCGGGTAATAAGTAAAATCGCATCTTTTGTCAGGTTATACTCATTTTCAATTTCTGCAAAAATGCGCTGGGCCATCTCCTGGTCTTCCACCATCGCTGTATATTCACGTGCGGCAGTCAGGTCAGCCTTCATCAACGCCATTTGAAGATTATCAATAGTGGAACGGAAGAACGGCCATTCCTGATACATTTGCTGAAGCAGGCGAAGCTGTTCTTCTGTTTCTGTAAAACGCTGAAGTCCGGTGCCGGCCGCATACCAGGCGGGAAGAAGCTGGCGGCTCTGCGTCCATGCGAATACCCAAGGGATTGCCCGCAGGTCCTCAAACCGCTCGCTCCCTTTCCGGCTCATTGGACGTGAACCAATGTTCAGGGAACCAAGTTCCGGCAGAGGCGTCGCCTGTTTGAAATAAGTTAAGAAATCAGGATCATTAAAGACAAGCTCCTGATATTTTTTAAGAGCCGCCGCCGACATCTCGTCCATCATCTTTTCCCATTCTTTCGTCCGGATATTGTTTTGTTCCGCTTCTGATGAAACATGAGCCGCGGCTGAAAGAAGGGTAGACGTGGCCTGTTCCAGGCTTCGATAAGATATGTCATACAGTGAATAACGTGAAGATAAAACCTCACCCTGCTCGGTAATCTTAAAGCCGTCACCGAGGGTCTCGGCAGGCTGGGAAAGGATGCTTCGATACAGCGGTCCGCCGCCTCGTCCGAGTGAGCCGCCGCGACCGTGGAAAAATTTAAGTCTTACATTATATTTTTCAGCGACTTCATGGATTTCCTGCTGAGCTTTATATAATTTCCAGTTGGCCGTCAATGTGCCGCCGTCTTTGCTTCCATCGGAATATCCCAGCATGATTTCCTGCACATTGTTATGCTTCTCAAGCTGTTTGCGATAGAAATCCATGGAAAACAGCTTTTCCATGATCGCAGGACCGGCAATCAAATCATCAATCGTTTCAAGCAGCGGCGCGACATTCAGTTTGCTTTCGATGCGGCCGTCCGCATGAAGCCGGTATAACCCTGCTTCCTTGGCGAGAACAAGCACTTCAAGCAAATCGCTCACCGATTCCGTCATACTGACAAGGTAGACTTCTATTGCACGATCCCCAAACTCCTGATGAGCTTCCTTGATCATTGTAAATACATCAATGATCTGGCGGGTCTCTTTGGAATAATCCTCAGAAAAAGGAAGCAGAAGTGGACGGGGATCTTCGAGTACCCCGGTCAATAATGCTACTTTTTCTTCTTCCTCCAGGGCGGCGTAATCTTCTGCCAGGCTGACCGAACGGAAGATTTCTGTAATAGCTGCCTCATGCTCGCCGCTGTGATTTCGGATATCAAGTGTCGCCAAATGGAACCCGAAGAGCTCTACCTGTCGGATCAGCTGGTCTAGATCTTTCAAACGGCTGCCAGCAGGGGAATGCTGCTCAAAGCTTTGCTTGATTTGCAGCAAATCTTCCAGAAATTCATTGGCATGCTCGTAGCCTTGCGCATCTTTGCTGACAAGCTTTAATTTTTTCAGCATGATGGCGATTTTAACACGATAGGCTTCATGTTCGACTTTCCATTTTTCATCCTCTTGAAGGAATGCAGCATCCTTTTTGTTGGCAGCGATCAATTCTTCTGAAATCTGAACGTGCTTTGTTGATTGACTCATCTGTTTCATCAGGCTGGTCAGCGCCTGGTGATATTTCCGCAACGCCAGTTTCCGGTGCTTGGTCAGCGTTTCCCATGTAAGGGAAGGAGTGACATTCGGGTTTCCATCACGGTCCCCGCCGATCCACGAACCAAAACGGAGTATGTTCGGAACGTGCCACTCTTCAGAAGGATAATGCGTCTGAAGGGTTTCTTCGAGTTCCTCATGAATTTGCGGCAGCACCTCAAAGAGTGTCTCATCAAAATAATAAAGACCATTTGCCACTTCATCCATAACCGTCGGCTTGCGGTCGCGAAGCTCGTCGGTCTGCCACAGGATGGTAATCTCATTGAACAGTTTGTCCTGAACGTCCTGGCGCTCCTTGGTGGTAAGAACCGTCTGATCAAGCTGATGCAGCAAAAGGGCGATTCTCTTATGAATTTCAAGTACACTTCTTCGGGTGGATTCCGTTGGGTGCGCGGTAATGATCAATTCCATCGAAAGCTTATCAATTACATTTTTTATAAGATCGGCTTCGACTCCACTTTCTTTAAACGAGCTTACGGTTGATTCAAGGGAACCCGGCTGGTTTCCGTCAAGAAGCTGGTATTCTCTTCGGCGACGGATACGGTGATTTTGTTCTGCGATGTTAACCAGGTGAAAATAAATGGCAAAAGCACGAATGACCTGCTGTCTTTGCGGCAATTGCAGCCCAGCAATTTCATTTTTCAGCTCTTGATAGGATAATTGGTCATTGTTGCGAAGTGACTTGGTCATTTCTCTGATTTTTTCTACTTTGTCCAATAAATCCTGTCCGCCTTGCTGTACCAGGACATTACCCAGCAGCTGCCCAAGGTATTTGACATCCCGGCGCAGGGGAGAGCTATTATTTTCAGCTTTTGCGGATTCTAAAGTTGTAGTCATGACTTCACCTTCCTTAACTGTAATCCCTTACTGTTGAATTCTGTTCCATTGTTTGAATATTTTGATTGTATGCATTGTACCACAAAAACACACTTCTTTCCCAGCGGAAAATAATTGGAATAGAAATCTGTGTGAGTAAAAAAGAGAAAAAAACTAATACAGTTTATGATGTAAGCGGATACATAAGAAATAAAAAAATACCCGGCGGGACAGCCGGGCATTACGTCTAAATATGAAAAGGGGTTGTTGGGATGTCTTTACTATACCAGCTTGTACACAGCTATCATGGAATGTGGGACATTTTAGACATTCAACAAAAATATTCAACAGGTTGCGAATTTTGGTATGATAATGGTTAAAGGGGGTGCATCCGGTTGGAGAATCACATACGATTGTCCGGGACTTCTTTCACTCATGCAAAGCCTGTTATTAGAAAGGCGATCCTTTGCATGGGGCGAAACCTTTAATTGATCGCAATAATACAGCTTTTCTAGTATGTTGGCTTTGCGCCTTATTTTGTTGGAAATTAAAATAAGGGGCTGGCAAAAATGAAATATAGTAATGCTAGTAAAGTTTTACCTGAGAAACTCATTATCGAAATCCAAAAGTATGTCCAGGGGGAGACCCTTTACATTCCAAAGCAGGAAAATGAGTACCGGCAATGGGGAGTTACGAGCGGCGGCAGGCGGCTGCTTGACGAACGCAATGCAGGAATGAAAGCTGCTTTTCATAACGGGAGCAGCATCGAACAGCTGGCCAGGGAATATCATCTTTCCACTGAAACCATTAAGAAGATTGTCTATTCACGAAAAACGTAAGTTCAAGGCACTGGTGCATTCTTTTCACCGGTGCCCTTTTTATGCCAAAAACGGTTCTAATTCATTTTTTCCATTTTGAAAGCTTGCCGGATTTTTTATACTGAATGTAAAAGGCGCCGATAATGATGGGAGAGACGATTGATGACGGAGAAGTTTATTAAAAACGAACAGTTGAATTTTATAAAAAAGCAGATTGCACTGATAAAGGACACGGCTCAGAAACATGTGGCTCCAGCTGTTTTGAGAGCTGCCATTGACATGGCCAACGCTAAAATACTCGGGCTTTTCCCAAATGCATCATCCACTCAACTAGAAATGCTGAACCTTTCAAGATTGAAAACCGATGATGAGTTCGACCAGTATATTCAGCATCTTTCTGATTTTTTGCTGCCTTTTCCAAACATAACCGGGCAGCAATTGAAAAAAATGTTTCCGAAAAATAAAAAGTTAAAGCTGCCCGATTTATCATTGATGGACCACAGTAAGCTAACATACCTGAGCTGGAATGATCTCAGATCCAACAAAAAATTTATTGTATATAAACTGGAGGGACAATTGGTAGGCATTGAATGCAAATTTGAACCAGCGGGCAAGAAGAGCTATTGTTCATTTTGCAAATGTGCTGGAGAGGTCGCTTATTTTTCCACTGTAACCAAAGCGAAGAATTCAAAAAATCCGGATTACTACAAAGCGATTGGCAATCTGATCTGCGCCGACAGCAGTGAGTGCAATAAAAAAATAACCAATACCGATTATTTAACCGCCTTTTTAAAAGAATCATTGGGAATCTGAGTTCATGTTGTAAAAGGAGGAATCTGTATCGTTTTGTAGAAGGGCTTTACTTGCGCAAGTTATGGAAACTGTGCAGGTATGGCCCTGTTTTTTTATAGGAAGGCTGCTGATGTTTTAATTTATCCAGTTGCGTGAAAATACAAAGGATATGGTTACATACCAGAAAAGCAATTAGTAAACATAAAATAAGGAGTATGTGAATGATTAGATTTGATAATGTCTCGAAAAAGTACAAGGATGGAACCGTTGCAGTGAAATCTCTCAATCTGGAGATCCAGGCAGGAGAGTTCTTTGTCATTATCGGCCCGAGCGGGTGCGGTAAAACGACCATGCTCAAAATGATCAACCGTCTGATTCAATTGTCAGAAGGGACACTTTTCATTAATGGAAAGAGGATCAGTGATTACGATATTCACGAACTGCGCTGGAATATAGGGTATGTTCTTCAGCAAATTGCTCTATTTCCCCATATGTCCATTCAGGAAAATATTTCGGTTGTTCCAGAACTCAGGGGATGGAGCAAAGAAAAAATAAACAAGCGGGTGGATGAACTGCTGGATATGGTTGGTTTGGATCCCGGTACTTACCGCGGAAGGAAGCCAAAAGAACTTTCGGGCGGACAGCAGCAGCGCATCGGCGTGATCCGGGCGCTGGCCGCTGATCCGGAAATCATTCTCATGGACGAGCCGTTCAGTGCTCTCGATCCTATCAGCCGGGAAAAGCTGCAGGATGATTTATACGACTTACAGCGCAATATCAAGAAAACCATTGTATTTGTTACGCATGATATGAAAGAAGCGTTAAAGCTGGGTGACCGCATTTGTATCATGAATGGCGGAGAAATTGTTCAAGTTGGAACCCCCGAAGATCTGCTGCAGCATCCTGCTGATCCTTTTGTCCGGGATTTTGTTGGCAGTAACGAAAAAACCTATGAAGCGAAAGGGGAGCTTTCCTGTTTGGCGGTTCCGCTTCCGGCGGATGACAGTTTTTTGAACGGGGTGAAAACAATTTCTGCATCAGCTTCGTTAAAGGATGCTCTGGTTCTTTTAAAGGATGAAGAAGAACTGTGTGTTGAGGAAGAAGGGGAGTTGATCGGCACCCTCAGCAGACAAGCCGTGATTCAATACCTTTCAGATCATTTGGAGGAAAGGGGCAGCGGCCATGAATAATTTTTTTAACCTGTTTCAGGAAAGGAAAGGGGAACTGGCAAGCGCTCTTCTTGAACACATCCAGATATCTTTTATTGCCCTTTTGTTTGCGGTCCTGATCTCCATACCACTTGGAATCTATTTAACGAAAAAACCAAAAGCAGCTGAACCCATCATTGGCGTCACAGCGGTTTTGCAGACGATTCCTTCATTAGCACTCTTAGGATTATTAATTCCTTTGTTTGGAATCGGGAAAATTCCGGCCATCATCGCATTGGTCGTGTACGCCTTGCTTCCCATTCTCAGAAATACATACACCGGTATCAAGGAAGTAGATCCATCCTTAATTGAAGCCGCAAAAGCGATGGGTATGGACAGCGGAAAGCGGCTCATAAAAGTGGAGCTTCCCCTGGCGATGCCAGTAATTATGGCAGGAATCCGGACGGCTATGGTTTTGATCATTGGTACAGCAACGCTTGCTGCGCTGATCGGTGCCGGCGGACTTGGGGATATAATCTTGCTTGGCATCGACCGGAACAACTCAACCCTCATCGTACTGGGTGCCATTCCCGCGGCTTTGCTGGCGATCCTGTTTGATGTGCTTCTTAGAAGATTTGAACTTCTTTCATTTAAACGGTCCATGATGACCTTTGGCATCTTGGGTCTGGTGATCCTTCTGGTTGCAGTAGTTCCTTTTGCGATGCGGGGAGAACAGAAGGAAATTGTCATTGCTGGAAAGCTTGGCTCAGAACCGGAAATACTCATTAATATGTACAAGCTATTAATCGAAGATGAAACCGATTTGAAGGTTGAGCTTAAACCGGGTCTTGGAAAAACTTCCTTCGTCTTTAACGCGCTGAAATCCGGCAGCATTGATGTATACCCTGAGTTTACGGGTACAGCTATCACGGAATTTTTAAAAGAAACCGCATCAAGTACAGATAGCGGGAAAGTATACGATCAGGCACAGAAAGGAATGGCTGAAAAATTTGACATGCAGCTGCTCCGTCCCATGAAATATAATAACACCTATGCTCTGGCGGTTCCGGAGCAAACGGCAAAACAATATGGTCTGAGTACAATTTCCGATGTAAGGAAGGTCAGCCAGAAGATGAACGCCGGGTTTACACTGGAATTTGCCGACAGGGAAGACGGTTACCGGGGCATCAAGAAAAAATATGACCTTACACTGGGAAATGTGAAGACGATGGAGCCGAAGCTTCGGTACAATGCCGTCAAGAAGGGCGACATTAATATTGTGGATGCTTATTCCACCGATAGCGAGCTCGAGCAATACCGCCTGAAAGTCCTAAAGGATGACAAGCACTTGTTTCCGCCGTACCAGGGAGCTCCGCTCATGCGGAAGGAAACAGCTGAAAGGTACCCTGAGATTAAAACCGCACTGAACAAGCTGGCTGGGCAAATTACAGACGATGAAATGAGGGAGATGAACTATAAGGTGAATGTGAAAGGCATGTCACCGGCCCGGGTAGCAAAGGAGTTTCTGGAGAAGAAAAACATCATTTAATGAATAAAAAGACCGCTCGTTGTAACGAGCGGTCTTTCAAACGTCATTATTGATGATAGCCATCATCTGGTGGTCTTCCCACTTCCCGTTGATCCTGACGGATTTTACGGCGATGCCTTCTTTATGGAACCCGGCTTTTTCCAGGACACGGATGGAGCCCTTATTATGAGGCATGGCTCCCGCTTCAATACGATGCAGTTTGAGTTCACCAAAGGCAAAGGAAACCATTCTTTTAACGATGATGCTCATGTATCCTCTTCCGTTGTAATCCTGGTCCAGGCAGTATCCAAGCATACAGCTGTGCACAGGTTCCCTTTCTATTTTAAACAGGGAGGCATCCCCGATTAAATCGCCGGTGTCCTTAGCAAAAATCCCAAACGTATATTGCTGCCTGAGCTCGCGCATCCGCTTGATCATATTCAACCTTTCCCGCTGGCCTTCCAGTGTGTAGAAATCGGAATGCCTTAAAGGGGTGAACGTTTGAAAAAACTCACGATTGTTTACCTCGAGCTGAAGCATACATTCCACATGGAGGGATTCTATTGGCTGTAAAAGGAAAGATTCTTCTTTTTCACTCATAGATTCACCTTCTTTTCTTATATCCTAGCACAGCAAAAGTTTTCATGGCGGAGTGATAACAATTTTCTTCCTATTATGTTGAAATAAGCTATAATTAGCTTAGGTTGTTTAGATGCTTAACTATTAAAACACCTATCGATTAAACATTACTATCTTAATAGGAGAGTAACCATGGACTCTATTATTACCTTGGCAAACTATCTTACCAATCATTCAGCGTCCCTTGCTTCAGAAGTGGTGAACGAAATCACAGAGCGGTTTGAATTTCATATTCCGGAAGATGAAATTATACAGGCAAAAAAAATGTATAATGAATTTATTGTGTTTCTGGCAGATTCTCTGGATTGTGAAGAAGGCTCTGTTCCTGAGGTGTTAATGGAGTGGAGTAAAAAGAACGGAGAGACAGCTGCCAAAAGCGGGCTGGAAATCTCGCAAATTTTGATGAGATATCCAGATACCCGGATCGTTTTTGCTGATTATATGACAAATCTGGGGTTGGAATATCAGCTGGGCACTCAGGATATTGTAAAGGTTATCAAGCGTGTGAACCACATACTCGATCTCAGCATTAATGAAACGGTTCTGGCATTTGAACGGTTCAAAGATCATCTCATTACAGATGCACAAAATGAAATCAAAGAATTATCCAATCCGGTTGTCCCCATTCAAGACAAAATTGCCATTCTTCCCTTGATTGGAAAGGTGGATGCGGACCGGACAGATCATTTACTCACTCAGGTCGTTCCAAGGATTCAGCAGCTGCGCATTGAGCACCTGATCATTGATTTTTCCGGAATCGTGAACATTAACACAGAAGTAGCGATGTATATTTTTAATATACACAGCGTTTTTCGGCTTCTTGGCATTGATATCATGGTTACAGGAATACGTCCCGAACTGGCCGGCCGGATTGTTCACGCAGGCATTGATTTTACATCGATTAAGGTACATGGCAGTGTCAAGCAGGCCATTAAAAATATCCATTAAAAAAGGGGGGGCAAACCAAGGCGGTTTGCCCCCTCTTTCATTATTTACTCCTCCGCTTTTGAAATGTCTTTAATGGCTGGAATACGCAAAATATGTAGCTGGTCGTCTTCATCCATAACTCTCAGGATGCGCTGTTTTTCATCCATATAATGGATTTTTCCTTTTACATTAACCATATGGCCGTTTTGATAGACGTCAAACCGTAACGCATAGGAAAATTCCATGGCTTCAAGCATCAGCTGATCCATCTCCTGCAGGTGCTGTTCATCCATCTCCAACTCTTCTTCTTTGTAATATTCCTCCAGAAAATAGTTCTTAAGATGTGTCACTGTCTCGGGCAGCATCAAGCTTGTTTTCCATTTTATGTTACCACGGTCCCGTATCACTTCATTCATCCTCCTTTCTACCTATGATAACCGAACGTACGTTCCTTTTAAACTGGAAAAAATGGACAGTCATGATATAAGGCTGAATTTAGCGTGAAATCAGCAGTCTTATATCATGCCCATCCGGTTAAAATGTGCTATAAACATTGTCACATTCTTCAGCAGTAGGCTGATAAAAACAATGAAGCTTATATCGTGCAACAAACGGCTGGTCGTACCAGGTCGATGGGCAATTACCCTGCGGCCTGAAATACCATAGACTATATTTGGCAGGCCAAAACCGTTCTCCGTTAATTGCACGCTTGGCGAGCCGTTTTTCATTTGATCGGGCAGCCTGATAAAAATAGCCATGCGTGATGGCTTCGAAAGCGTGTGGCTGGTAAATCATTTGAGGAATGGTTCTGAGGCCTTTAAAGTCGGAACAATTGGCCCTGATCCGGTTGATCCCAACGTTGCCGATCAGCTGCATCCCGCGGACTCCTTCACCTTCACCTTCCGCTCTGAGCAGACGGGCGAGAAGGTTAATGTCTGCATTGCTGGCTTGCACAACAGCCACCATATCACCTCCATATCGTTCTTTTTTAATATATAAAAAAGAAGGTTGGGCCATAACCACCAAGAAAAGATTTTCCCAGGAAATCAAAAAAGGGCAGGGATGCCGCAGCACCCTTGCCCTTTTTCTTACCATCCCCGCTCGTATTGAGGCGGGATTTGTAGTTCGTTTTTCTTATGCACGGTTTCCGCAGCACGAAGCGGCCAGTATGGATCGCGGAGAAGCTCGCGGGCCAGCAGAACGAGATCTGCTTTTTCGTTGCGAATAATTTCGTCTGCCTGCATGCCTTGTGTGATCATGCCGACGGCAGCTGTTGCAATACCTGCCTGCTGGCGGATTTTTTCAGCAAAAAGGTTTTGGTAACCAGCACCAACCGGGATCGGCGCTTTTGGAAGATTGCCGCCTGAGCTGCAGTCGATAAGGTCTACGCCTTCTTCCTTCAGGCGTTTGGACAGTTCCACGGATTCCTCCAGTGTCCAGCCGTCATCCACCCAGTCTGTAGATGAAATACGGACAGTAAACGGCAGGTTCTCCGGCCATTCTTTGCGCATGATACGGACCGTTTCCAATACAAAACGGATACGGTTGTCAAAGCTTCCGCCATATTCATCTGTACGCTTATTGGATAGCGGGGAGTAAAAGCTGTGAGCCAGGTATCCATGTGCACCATGGAATTCCATCCATTCAAAGCCGGCTTCCCGTGCCCGGATGGTGGCCAGGCGGAAGTTCTCCTGAATGTCCTTGATTTCTTCCACGCTCAATTCCTTCGGTTCTTTGTATCCGTCATTAAACGGGATGGCACTCGGTCCGACTACATCCCAGCCGCCCTGGTCGTTTGGTACTCCGGCAGCGGGTGCTTCTTTTTCCTTCCATGGGCTGTAGGTGGAAGCTTTTCTTCCAGCATGGGCGAGCTGTATTCCTGGGACGGCACCATGCTCTTTCAAAAAGGCATTGATGCGTTTGAAGGGTTCGATATGCTCATCCGTATAAATTCCCAGGTCTTCTGGTGAGATGCGTCCTCTTGGTTCTACGGCAGTAGCTTCCACGATCACAAGACCGGCGCCACCGACTGCACGTGATCCTAAATGCACGAAGTGCCAGTCATTGGGCATTCCGTCTTCCGCACTGTATTGGCACATGGGTGAGACACCGATTCGGTTTCGAAGTGTAATATCTTTAATGGTTAGTGGAGAAAAAAGATGTGGCATGGACAAGACTCCTCCTGTGGTTAAAAGAATTATAATCAAAATCATGGTAACACAATCCGAATTGTGCGATAAAACAATGTGCTTATGGTCTCGTTCAAAACTTAATATAGTCTGTCCTTTTTACAAGAGTGATATTACATAGACACAAAATGACGTTAAAACAGAAAAATAGACAGAAACAGGAAGGAAATTTTTGTGTGATTATCGAATGTATTGCAGGAAAAGAAAAAGGCAGGTGCGATGTATGTCATATTCAGAAAAACTCATTCAAAAGGTAAGGGAAATGTACATATTGGACCATAACGCTCGTGTTCATATCGATAAAGCCCAGCATTCCATTAACGTGTTTTTTGGTGATATGAAGTACAAATTAAAATCAGTAGAAGAAAAAACGGATGAAATTAACATTGTAACTAATCAATCTATCCCCGGTGTCTTTGCCCAAATCATGATCAAACAAAGGGTGCTCTGTTTTGAACGGTCACCCAATGGCATCATTTCTATCCTGTTGAGAAATGAAGACAGCGAAACCAAGCTGGATACACTTCAATGGGATGGAAGATGTGTGGCCTCTGAGAAATATAACAAGGAATTTACGATTCCCCTGATCAACAGCTATTTACAAGAGGCGTTCGATCCTGTGCTTTTTTAGTCAAACAAAAAAGGCAGATCTCAGTGAAAGATCTGCCTTGCTTGATTGAGTATTTTTTTAGAAAGTGCGAGCTGCATCCTTAGCGCGTGCAACACCATTTTCTTTGATTTCTTGTGCTTTTTCCGGCAATGCTGCATGTCCTTCGATAAACACGCCATCGAATGAAGGAACACCGAAGAAGTTCATCATGATGCCAAGGTAACGGTGACCCATTTCAAGTTCTGCTGCAGGGCCTTCAGAATAGATGCCGCCGCGAGCTTGAATGTGAATTGCTTTTTTGTCTGTTAAAAGGCCTACAGGCCCAAGCTCTGTATATTTGAATGTTTTTCCTGCTACGGCAACAGAGTCAAGGTATGCCTTCATTACAGGCGGGAATGAGAAGTTCCAAAGCGGTGTAACGAAAACGTATTTGTCGGCTTCAACGAATTGCTCGCTAAGCTGACCTAAACGCTCCACTTTTTCCTTTTCTCCTGCAGATAATTCTTCGAAGCCTTTACCGCTTTGAAGTTTTCCCCAGCCGCTGAATACATCTGCATCAATTTGCGGGATGTTTTCTTTATAAAGATCGATATGAACGATCTCATCTCCGGCATTCAAGTTTTTATATTCATCGATAAATGCCTTTCCGGCAGCCATGCTAAATGATTGAGCCTCATCATGAGGGTGGGCAGTGATGTATAATACTTTTGCCATTGTTAATTCCACCTTTTCTCCTAAATTTCAACGCACAACATGTGCATGTGTTATTATCACTCTTAGGATTGAATTTGTGAAGTAGGCACATTTATGTGGTATAGTATAAAAAAAGGTACTGTAAAAGTGGAGGCAGCAACATGAAGAAGAATCCGGAGCAATGCCAGGTCGTTGTGGCCCTGGATATGATTGTAGGAAAGTGGAAACCGGTTATAATACAACATCTGTTGAATGGAGATGTACTGCGTTTTAATGAACTCAGAAGGTTAATGCCTGATATTACTCAGCGCATGCTTACTCTTCACCTGCGAGAGCTTGAGGAGCAGGATATTGTCCAAAGAAAGGTTTATCCTCAGATTCCTCCGAAAGTAGAATATTCAATTACCGAATACGGAAGAAGCCTGGAAATGGTCATGGATGCCATGCACAAGTGGGGAGCTGCCCATGTGGAGCATATGGAATTGAAAAAGAAAGAAGAGGCGTTGAGCGAGAAGGAAATCTAAAAAAGATTTCCTTCTTTTTTATAGAATTTTTTTTACTTGAATTGAAACATCACAGGTTTGGCCGATACAGAAAACGGAGAAGTATAATTGTAAAAAAATAGCGGGTGAAATTTTTGGATTTGTGGTTCATCATTAGAAGAAAAGGAGGGATAGAGTTGAATGCAGAGTGGTTTTTTCAAGTATCCGAAGAAATATATATTGTTTGCAATGAAAAAGGCCTTATCCAACAGACAAACTCAGCTTGGAATAACCTCACCGGCTATGAACAGCAGGAAACCCTTCACCGGCCATTGATCAGTTTTTTTCCACCTGAACTGCATGAGCAGTTTACACGCTGGAGCAGCGGGCTGAGCACTTCGGAATTTGCCCAGTTCGATTGCCAGGTTCTGGTCAAAACAGGGGATATCAGACAGTTGAAATGGACCCATGGAGCGATTGTTGATCAACAGATGCTGTATTTGAAAGGTATTCTCTCGCCTGTCAGTCATGGGAAAGTAACGATTGATATGCACAAGGCCGTCATTGAAAAACAAGCAGATCCGGCAGTAATGATTGATCCCGAAACAAATGTACTGGCCATAAACCGGCCTTTTGAAGAATTGTTCGGCTGGACCCAAAATGAAATGATCGGACAAACATTATCCACCATTCCACCGTTGCTGTATCCAAGTTTCCTTCATTATCTGGAGGTGGCGAAAACCGGCCAGAGAATTGAAAATCTTGAAACACAGAGATTGAAAAAGAACGGGGAATTAATTTCCGTAAGTGTTACGATCTCTCCAATCCAGGACGATAGTGGCAATGTAATCGCATTAAGTGCTGTAACAAGAGATATCACAAAGCGGAAACGGATCGAGTGGGAATTGGGAAGAAAAACTGAGGAATTGAAGGAAGCCAATAAGCGGTGTGAAACGATTCTCGAAAGCATAACGGACGGTTTCTACACATTGGACGAGGAATTGCGGTTCACCTACATGAACAAGCCGCTGCAGAAAATGTGGAAGATTCCTGCCGAGGACCTGATTGGCAAGGTGATATCGGATGCTTTCCCGGTTGTTTTGCAGCATCCTTTTAAAGAGAACTTCAGAAAAACCATCGAAGAGCAGGTTCCATGCAATTTTCAAGTGTATTCAAAAACGTTCGGAAAATATTTTGATATCCGCACCTATCCCACGGATAACGGTATAGCCGTGTTTTTAAAAGATTACACCGAACTTCAGAACGTTCTTCACAAACTTCAGGAAAGCCAGGAAATTTTGCGTGAAATTACAGAGAATGCAAAGGAAAACTTTTGCATCCATTCCCCCGATTTCTCCAAAATCTACTTTTTAAGCGCTGGCGGTGAGGATATTTTAGGCAAGCCGCTGGCTGAGATCCTGAACCACCCGGTACATGCATTGCAATGCATCCATCCTGAAGATCAGGAAGCGGTGCGTACCACCGGTGGAAAGCGTCCCGAAACCATTATTAATATAGATTACCGCCTGAATCATCCCAAAAGAGGACAGCGCTGGATTCGGTGGCGCAGATATCCTGTGTTTCCCGTTAAAAATAAAGTGTTCAAAAACGTCAGCATCTGGGAGGATATCACCGACCTCAAAGAAAAGGAACAACAGATCCAAAAAGCGGAGAAATTTGAGATTGTCAGTCAGCTAGCTGCCGGGGTTGCCCATGAAATTCGAAATCCTTTAACGACGGTTAAAGGATTCATGCAAATGAACGAGCATATAAATATTCCATATGCTGAGATCATTATGTCTGAGCTTGAAACGATCGAGCAAGTTCTTCATGAATTTCTCATCCTTGCCAAGCCCCACCATGAAATAAAGCTGATAAAGAAAAATATATCCCTTATCTTGAAAGATCTCCTGAGACAGATGAAGAAAGAGCCCTTTCTGCAAAACATTACAATAATTTCCGATCTGAATATTGATATTCCTTTTATCAAATGTGATGAAAAACACATTCGTCAATTGATGTTAAACTTAGCCAAAAATGCTTCAGATGCCATGCCGAATGGCGGTAACCTTTGGATTTCTGCCGCTGTGGATGAACAGCAAGTGTGCATAACCCTTAAGGACGATGGACAGGGCATGCCGGCTGAGCGCCTTGACCGGCTGGGAGAGCCCTTTTATTCCAATAAAGAAAAAGGAATCGGTCTCGGCTTAATGGTATCCAGGAAGATTATGCAGATTCATGAGGGAACCATGGAACTGAAAAGTGAAGAAGGAAAGGGGACGACCGTTATCTTGCGGTTTCCGCTATAAAGTAAAGCTGCCGCTCAGGATCGAAGAAGATCCATGCTTTGAGCGGCAGCTTTTTGCAGGTGCAAATCTCCTGTGTCATGAGCATAGAGCAGGAGGATCGCTGTGGTATAAAGAGCTTTAAACCTTGCAAGTTCTTTGGTCTCTGGCGTCACTTCACCGTAAATGTAATAAAAACGCTCCCTGCCCTCGGGAGGAAGAAAACTATAAATGATGGATAAATCCACAGCAGGGTGTCCCGCATGAACGTCACCCCAGTCGATAATACCTGATATGATTCCATCCTCATTTAAAATCATGTTCCTGATGTGCAGATCCCCATGAACAAGAAAGGTTTGTGCGCCAGTGTGATGAGGAGAGGTGTGCAAGACCATTTGGATCAATTTATCAACCTCATTGTACAATCCTATTGCTTTTATTTTCTCCAAAAACTCCAAGAGCCTTGGTTTTCGTAAGTTAACATCCAGCCGGTCAAGATCATCAAAGGGCACTCCCATTTTTAGCGCTTCTTCAACAGGAAAGGAGTGAAGCTCCCGCAGGAAGATTGCGAGAGCAGCTGCCGATCTTATGCGCTGTTCATAGGGTAAATTTCCTGGCAGTCGTCCGGGAAGAAGGTGATATCCTGTAAACAGCCAGGGAAACAGGCCAGGTTCCGGGCGGCCAAAAAAGCAAGGAGTGGCGATCGGAATGGGCAGTACCCTTGCCAGTTGGGGAAGTAACGCATTCTCTGTTTTCAAAAGCGGGACGGCAATGGAGCGGCGGGGAAAACGAAATACATATTGTTCGTTTACGGAGTAGACCGTATTATCAAAACCTTTGCCAAGCTCAGTTACACAGACTGGGGTTAATTGAGGGAATTGGGCTTCAATTAGCAGCTCGGCGAGTGAGGGAGTAACGACGTATTCAGCATCCCATACATTTCCCATGACGACCCTCCTTTTACGATAAATTCATAGAATTAAATTATATAATTGATAGGAAAAATGGCAAGCGAAACCCAACAGACATAGTCCGGCCAAGACCATAATGGTTCTCATCACATTCAGGCTCAACAGCCGTTTGGAAAAATGAACAGTGAACACCAAATTAAGATTCCATAAAAATAAGCCAAGTATAATGGCAAAGCTGCAAAGTATCGAAAAGACCGCCGAATGGGAGGCAGTCAGAACATGCAGGGAGGTACCAAACACACCAAACCAAAAAATTAAACTGATTGGATTGGCAATGGATATCATAAGTCCTGTCATGAAGGCACCTTTTGGGCTGGTTTCTTTAGAAGCCGTATCTTGTCTTTCTTTTGTCCGAAACGCATGGCTGAAGCTTTGCCAGCCCAACAACGATAAGAGAACAATTCCGATTATATACATGCCAATCTGTACACCCGGTATCTGCATGACCTTTCCCAATCCGATATAGATGCCGAGCAGCAGCAGTATATCTCCTGTCAATCCACCAAGCCCCACACACCATGAGGCGAAAAAACCTTCCGTCAATCCCCGTCTCATAACTTCTATATTCATCGGCCCGATCGGTGCGGCTAAACTTAACCCCAGCACAATAAAATGAATCAATGTTATCCAATCGTTCATTCCGCCACTCCTTCTTGTCCACTCCTTAATTGTATGCATGAAGATGGACGGGACATGACATGACTGGGGAGTTTGATGTTTACATAATCGGGAAATGGCGGGTAAATCGTTGATAATGGCTGGTATTTTATAATAATGGCGGGTAAATTGATCAAAATGGCGGGTAAATTGATCAAAATGGCGGGTATTCAAAAACCCATAATGTTTCACCATATCTAAAATGTGGAAGATAACGGATGTACTTAAAAGAAGTAAGGGAGGATTTTTTAGTGCAACCACATAAGCTTTACATTAATGGTGAATACGTACCTTCCACATCCGATGAAACGATTGATATTTTAAACCCATCAACGGAGGAGGTTATCTCTTCCATTTATAACGGGACAGAAGAAGATGTTGATAAAGCGATAAATGCAGCATTTGAAGCGCAAAAGCAATGGGAGAAGGTGCCTAGCTTTAAGCGCGGAAAAGCAGTACGGAAACTTGGGGATTTAATTCAGGAAAAAAGAGAAACCTTCATTCAGCTGCTGTCTGAAGAACAGGGCAAACCGTATGATGCGGCCAGCATGGAGGTCGATACAGCCATTGAATATTTCCACTACATGTCTGAATGGGCGCGCCGTATCGAAGGGGAAATCATCCCCAGCGACCGGCCCAATGAAAATATATTTATTTACCGCAAGCCAATAGGCGTCGTAGCGGGGATCGTCCCATGGAACTTCCCGGTGTTTATTTTGGCCAGAAAGGTTGCGACCGCGCTTATTACGGGATGCTCCATTGTTCTTAAGCCAAGCCAGCAGACACCGAACACGGCGGTTGAGTTCACCAAGCTCATTGACGGAATGAAGGATGAAATTCCGGCCGGTGTGTATAACCTGGTTACAGGTAAAGGATCTGTGATTGGCAATGCGATGGCCTCCCATCCGAAAGTAGGCATCATAACGATGACTGGCAGCATCGGTGCCGGGGCGAAGGTCATGGAAGCCGCCTCGAAAAATATCACAAAAGTGAACCTTGAGCTTGGCGGCAAAGCACCGGCCATCGTCACCCAGCATGCGGATCTTGATTTGGCCGTAGAAAAGATCAAAACGTCGAGGATCACGAATGCCGGACAGGCTTGTACGAATGCAGAACGCGTTTATGTTCATGAAAGCGTGGCTGATGCGTTTGTCGATAAGATGGTCAACGCCATGAGAGATACTACCGTCGGCAATGCTTCAGAAGATCGTACAGAGATGGGACCGCTGGTCAGTCAGGACAGACTGGAAACCGTGCATGAAATGGTGGAGAATGCGGTGAGCAGTGGAGCCAAGGTGGCAACGGGCGGCAAGCGTGCAAATATGGATAAGGGGTTCTTTTATGAACCAACCGTTATTACGAATGTCACCCAGGACATGAAAATTATCCAGCAGGAGATCTTTGGACCTGTTTTGCCGGTTGTGACCTACAGCACTCTTGATCAGGCGATTGAATGGTCAAATGATTCCGAGTATGGACTGTCTTCCTCCATCTACACCGAGAATGTGCACGAAGCGATGAGGGCAGCCAATGAACTGAAATATGGGGAAACGTTCGTCAACCGTGAAAACTTTGAAGCGATCCAGGGCTATCACGCTGGCCAGAGAAAGTCCGGCCTTGGCGGTGCGGACGGCAAGCATGGTATCGGAGATTTCCTCGTGACCCATGCAGTTTATATGGAATACAAGAATGATATTCAGTAAATAGTTGTTGAATAGCCTGGCAGGAATGCCGGGTTATTCAGCTCCTTTAAATAGTTTTTGAAAACGCTATCAAATTATTAGGAGGGGAAATAATATGACAGTTACTACGACAAATGACTGGTCCAATCGCTTCAAAGAGCTTAATGATTCAAATGAAGAATTAAATGCGCACGGAAAATATTTTTCATGTTCTTATCTATTAGATATGGAAACAACCAAAATTCTCGTACAAACCCACGGCGGGAAAATTGAAAAGATCACGATGGATCCTGGCCCGCTCGATCCTTATCAATTTGCCATCCGGGCAAGTCAAGACACATGGAGCAAGTTTTCAATGCCAACTCCGCCGCCAATGTATCATGGGATTTTTGCGGCAAGCTTTCAGCGGGATATGAAGCTGGAGGGTGATTTGCTTGTATTGATGCAAAATCTCCGGTGCCTGACCACTCAGTTAGAGCTTCTGCGGGTTGTTGGAATACCAGCTTAAATCAAGAACAATTAAAGGAGGATAAAAAATGGCAAATGCTAAGATATCATCTGTAGTCGGCCGGTATGTTTCCTTTGACGTGGAGGAAGAAGAGTACAAGGTATTTTATTTGGAGAACGGAACAGGACAGCCTCTTGTGTGCCAGCATACAGCAGGATGCCATAACCACCAATGGCGCGGTCTGCTGGAGGATGAAGAAATTACCGAGAATTACCGTGTAATTGCCTATGACCTGCCCCGTCATGGCAAATCCGATCCGCCGCTTAATAAAGAATGGTGGAAGGAAGAATATAAATTAACAGCAGACTTTTTTACCAAGTTCATTGTGGCTTTTTGCGATGCTCTTGAACTGGAGAACCCGATTTTCATGGGATCCTCTTTTGGCGGTAACGTAGCACTTCAGCTTGCTCTTCATTACCCCGATCGTTTTGATGCAGTTATTCCTGTGGAAGGAGCTGACTATTCACCAGGATTTTATCTGGACTGGTGGCAGCATCCCCACGCTAACGCGGCACAGGTTTGTGCGAGCGGGGTCTGGGATTTAATGGCTCCGCAATCTCCAGATAAAGAACGCTGGGCGACCTGGTTCTATTATTCTCAAGGTGCAGAAGCGTTTAAAGGTGACTTGTATTACTATTCTGTTGATCACGACCTTCGCGGGAAGCTTGAGCAAATTCAAGGGGATAAAGTAAAAGTGGTCATGCTTACAGGGAGTTATGATTACCTAACACCACCTGAAGCCGGGAAACGTACTGCCAGCCAGATTAAGAATGCTGAATTTATTGAAATGGAGGGCATCGGCCACTTCCCAATGAGTGAAAACCATGAGGAATTTAGAAAGTATCTTTTACAAGCGTTGAGCGCTATTCATGGAGTGAAAGCATAAAAAAATTTATGTAATAAAAAAAGACGTCCCAAAGGACGTCTTTTTGGCGTTTTGCGGCGAGAGACAGCACTCCACATTTGTGCATTGCCTAAAATCGGCGGGTCAATCTCGTCTTATGCAAAATAAGCTCATCGCAGAGATAAGTATACCATGTTTAAATCGAAAAGAGAAGAACAACTTAGGACAGTCTTGCAAAATGATGAATTTACATAAAAGGGACCTGATTTATAATTAAAAGAAGGGAAAATAATGCTAATACTCGTAAATAATAAAGAACAGCGCTAAAGGGGTTATTAATATGAGTTTTATAAGAAGCATTTTTGCTTCCAAATGGTTTGGATTTCCCTTAATTTTCATGCTATTATTTGGTGGTTACTATACATATGGGATACCCACTGTCATTGGTACAGCTGTAGTTACATCAACCGTTGTATCTTTGATTGCATACAGCATCAAACATCATTCATTCATTAATATAATCAAAAAGGTAAAGTAAATGACACGTTCGTGTACTGCACCACAAATTTTAGACAGTGTCTAGAATTTAGGGGTGTTTTTCTTTTAGTGAAATTTACGATATGCAGGGAATAACCGCCGAAACTTGTAATGGCAGAGAGAAGGAGTTTTTGATGAAAAAAGTAAAAACAAATGCGATGAGAATTTTGGACAAAGACAAAGTGGATTATCAATCAATGAATTACAGTACGGATGACGGTAAAATAGACGGCGTTTCTGTTGCCCATAAAATTGGTAGAGAGCCTGGAACGGTATATAAGACACTGGTGGCACAGGGGGCTGGAAAGGATTATTACGTTTTTGTGATTCCGGTGGAAGCGGAACTGGATTTGAAAAAGGCAGCAAAGGCGGCTGGCGAGAAAAAAGTAGAGATGCTCGCGGTCAAAGAACTGCTTTCTGTCACAGGATATGTCCGTGGGGGCTGTTCACCCATTGGGATGAAAAAGCTCTATGTCACCATAGTAGAAGAACAAGCAGCCGGACTGGAGACGGTCATTGTAAGCGCGGGGAAAATTGGCCATCAAGTAGAATTGTCTCCACAAGATTTAATTGAAGTAACAAAAGGCCAATATGCGGCTGTATGCAAATAACGGTAAGGAAGTTCTTACAACATTGTAAGAGAATTGTAAGATGTTTCGATGCCGGCCCGTTTATTTTCCATATACATTAGAAAGAGAAAAAGAAGAAAAAGGATACTTGAAAATAATAGGGGGTAACGAATGGATTTTACTCAATTTAATAATGAAACGTTTCGAAGCATCAATCAGCTGGCAGATTCCTGGTCCGCTTTAAATCCCTTTATGGTCTTTATGGCAGAGTATATGCTGTACATATTAGGAATGGTGTTGATTGGTTATGTTTTGACCCGTTCAAAACGGAATCGGATTATGGTGGGTTTTGCGATTGTAAGCTGTCTGGTGGCAGAGATTTTCGGGAGGCTGGCAGGGCTGTTCTATTCCCATCATCAGCCGTTTTCCGTACTGCCGGACGCCAACCAGTTGATTGACCACGCGATTGATAACTCCTTTCCTAGCGACCATTCCATTATTTTTTTCTCTGTCTGTACGGTATTGCTGCTTTTTAAAAGAAAGACAGGAGCCATCTGGATGTTTATTGCGTGCTTAGTCGCTATATCCCGTGTCTGGGTAGGGGTGCATTACCCTGTGGATGTTGTGACGGGCGGGCTGTTCGGTATTTTTTCTGCTGTCCTGGTTGTAAAAACCATGTCCGGTATGCCCTTTGCCAGAATGGATTATTCAAAAGAGGGAGTCAAACGGTTCAGTTAAACAACTGAACCGTTTTTGTTATAATAGACGGAATATTTCGTACTTCAAAAAGAGAAAGGAAGAACTGCCGTGCCGCTCACCACTGTATTGATGACCAATGAGAATGTGAATGGCTGCGTTACGCTGTACCAAAAGGTATTCAACCGTGAACCATGGAACGAGAGCTGGACCCATGAAACGGCAGGGGAAAGGCTGAACGATCTGGTGAATACCCCAAAGTTTTTCGGATTCATGTTCTATGAAGGGGAAGAGCTGGCAGGGTTCATCGCAGGCAACAGTAAGAGAACTTTCCAGGGACTCACCTACTACATCGCGGAATGCTGCGTAAATTCAGAGAATCAAGGGAAGGGCTATGGATCAAAAATGTTAAAACTACTGGAAGAAGAACTGAAGGGAAGAGGAGTCCAGAGCATTTATTTGTTAACAGCAACCGACGGACTTGCGCAAAGGTTTTATGAGAAAAACGGATATCTCGTGAATGGAAACCGAGCGGTTATGAATAAAAGCTTGTAAAGGGAGGAAACGGCATTGATTATTTATCCGACTTTAGAGAAAGAAGCAACAATTGGTGTCACTGCGCCATCCTCGGGTCTGAATTCCGATCTTCATCCGCTTCTGCATCAGGCAAAGGAAAGGCTGGAACAAGCGGGTTACAAAGTGGTCTTAGGAGAAACACCATGGACACAGCAAAAGGCAAAATCCGCGGATGCCAAAGTAAGAGCAGCAGAATTCAATGACATGATGAAAAGAAGCGACGTCGATCTTATTATCCCTCCATGGGGCGGGGAACTGTTAATCGAAATGCTGCCTTTTGTTGATTATTCGATAGAAAAACCAAAATGGATCCTCGGTTATTCAGACATTAGTGCTCTGCTATTGGCAACCACATTAACGACAGGAATGGCAACGGCACATGGCACTTGCCTGATCGATTTGCGTGGAGAAGAGACGGATGCCACAACAGCTTTGTGGGAAACGGTATTGTACACAACAGAAGACCGTTCGGTGCTGCAGCATTCTTCCGCTCAGTATCAGGAAAAATGGGACCATAAACATCCTTCGCCACACGTGTTTCATCTGACTGAAAAAACCGAATGGAAAACAGTATCGCGTAGGGCAGAAAAAATTAAAGGACGCCTGTTGGGCGGTTGTGTTGATGTCATCCGCCATTTGGTGGGCACTCCTTATGGCAATGTCGCTGCCTTTAAAGAAAAACATATTGCAGGAGAGCCAGTGATCTGGTATCTGGAAAACTGCGAGCTAAATACAGCAGACCTTCGCCGATCCCTGGTGCAAATGAAGCTGGCCGGCTGGTTTGACGGATGCGCAGGTATCGTGTTTGGCCGAAGTGCCGCCAATGAGCCAGTAGGCGGATATACAGTTGAAGATGTTTATCAAGATATTGCCCAAGAACTGAAGATTCCGGTCATCTATGATATAGATTGCGGGCATGTGCCCCCTCAGATCACATTCATTAATGGAGCCTGGGCGGAAGTGGAAGCGGCCGAAGGAAGTGGAACCGTCCTGCAGCACTTTAAGCCGTGATCGCTTTTTTCGATATATTTGACTAGAAATGATAAGATGCTAGAAATATCTGCTTGGAAGGGATGATAGAAATGGCTATTGAAAGTGTTAGACAACATTTCAAACAATTTAACCGTGAACAGGATGTAATGGAATTTGAAGCATCCAGTGCAACGGTCCAGGAGGCGGCCGATACGATTGGCGTTATTCCTGCACGGATTGCAAAAACCCTGTCGTTCAGGGGAGAGGGAGAGCAGGCAATCTTAATCGTGGCAGCAGGAGACGCGAAGATAGATAACAAGAAGTTCCGCCAGCGGTTTGGATTTAAAGCCCGAATGCTTTCACCGGAAGAGGTTCTTGACCAAACAGGCCATGCGGTAGGGGGAGTGTGTCCTTTCGGTTTGAAAAATGAACTCGACGTGTATCTCGATGAATCCATGAAGCGCTTCGACACCCTCTTTCCGGCATGCGGCAGCCCCAGCTCCGCAATCGAACTGACATGTGATGAATTGTATACATATGCCTCAGCCAAAGAATGGGTGGACATTTGCAAAGGCTGGCAAAGCGAAAGCGAAGAAACTGAAGCAGAAAAAGTGAACAGCCATTCTTAAGCATGAAGGATCCTGGTCAGGGTCCTTTTTTGTTTGCTATTTTTTAAAATTTATCAACTTTTACCAGGTCTGCTTCGTCTATAGTTATAGAGAGGGGTGGAGGGAGTGAACACATGCACTTACAGTCATTTAGCAGAAAGCCAGTTTTAACAGCAGCAATGACACAAGAAGAGACCATGGAACAACTCATGAAGGAGTATGGTAACGATGTACTGTATCTTTGCTACACCTATGTGAAGGAATGGAATCTGGCCGAGGACCTGGCACAGGAAGTCTTCATTAAGGTCTATGAGAAGGCGGATACGTTCAAGGGGGAGGCGAAGGTAAAAACATGGCTGTACAAGATTGCGGCAAACCACTGCAAAGATTATGTAAAAAGCGCGCATTACCGTTATTCCATGGTGACCCATAAAATTCAAATGTACATAAAAGGAACATCTTCTTCTGTAGAGGAAATCGCTCTGTACAGGGATGAGAAGAAGATGCTCTCTCAGCACATTTTCAAGCTGCCATTGAAGTACCGCGAAATTATTTTTTTATACTATTATGAAGAACTAACCCTTCAGGAAATCAGCAATACACTCAACACCAACCTGAGTACGGTCAAATCCAGATTAACGAAAGCAAGATCGCTGCTAAAAGATGCAATCAAAGGAGGGAAGTAAAAATGGAAGAGCTCAAAGGATTACGAAATCAACTGAAGACAACGGTCTTTAATGACCATCAGTTTGATGAAAGCAACCGGAAGGCGGTGCATCAGCGGTACAGAAGCATGGAGACGGAAAATAGGACAAAACGCAAACGTCCATTGGTTATGACAGCTGCCAGTCTCGCTGTTTGTGCATTGCTCTTCTTTTTATCGACCTCTCTGGTGACGAATCACGGTAAGCTCGATCCCGCCTCAGGAAGAACCATTACGAAAACCGAGATGAAACAACAACAAGTAGTGAAAGAAGCGACTAAGAAGGGAGAAGTAGTTTCGTATTTAAACGAAAAATGGATACCTGACAGCAAAACCAAGAATCTTGAATACATGCTGCGCTTAAAGAAGGAAGCGGAGCAGGGCATGCCTTTTAAGACTAGTATCCATTATTTTCTGGGCGACAAGATTTACGAGAATACACTGGAATATAACGGAAAACAAATCATCTACAAAAATACGGTACCTTCTCTTGGAGAACGGAAAACATATAAATGTAAAGCCTTTAGTGGTTCCACAATACAACTCGAAGGCTGTACAGGAGTAAAAGAAGGATATGATGTCCTGGTAGTGCCAGTGACGTTGTCAGATATGAGATACGCGGAGGCGAAGCAATGAAGAGGTCAATCGTTACGTTCAGTATTACATTAATAGGGATAGTCGTACTCAACCTCGTCTGCTCATGGGCAGCCAACGTTTTATTTATCGATGTGGCATTTATCATCGGACTCGCATCAGCAGTTTTGCTGAAGTTTTTCACATCAAGCGGTGGATTTTTCTCCAACAAAGCGAGACTTCAGGCACAGGCCCAGACAGGAATAAAAGAGGAAGAGGAAAAAAGGGCTTTTTCTCCCGGTATTGCCTTCTATACAGCTGTCGGCTATACGGTCTGTTCAGTTATTGCCACAGCGTTTTATTATAAGGAGTACTTTATATAGCAGAAAAAGCAAAACCACTGCAGCCAGCAATGGTTTTTGTATTTTCAACTCATATTTCATTTGGACGGGCTATAAACACGTATTCCCGTCCTGGACGGTCTGGGGCTTCTCTTACATCTTCCACTGAGAAACCTGCACTGTTAAGAGTTTTGTTTATTTCATGAAAGCTTCTAAACCGTAATGTGGAATCTGAGGAAATGGACTGATTATCGTTTTCGAAAACATAAGTCGAACGAAAAGACACGAAGGAGTTCCAAACTTCAGTCACATCGGTCCAGCCATGGACAAACCCACAATGAGGCACATTAACCCTCGTAAAGGTTTTTTCTTTGTTCCAATCCAACCATGCTTGTGACTCTGGCTTTCGTGTTTCAAACACCAATCGTCCGCTTGGATGCAAAGTGTCTCGAATGGCAAGTAATGTCTCTTTCCACTCTTTATCGGTCAGGAAGACCTGAGCAACATTACCAGTCATTGTAACAAGATCTACCTTTAAAGGTGGCAGGTTCCGGGCACTTCCGTGAATCCACCTTACACGATCAGCCCCTTGCTTTGTTTTAGCCACCTTTAATGACGCCGCAGCCGGGTCCAGCCCAATAACCCCCATCCCTTTCACTGCCAGACGACAGGCAAACGTCCCGGTTCCGCAACCGATATCAAGTACAGTATGAGCCCCAAAATCATGAACCATGGATTCGTAAGCATCTAAATCAGAACGATCAGGGTCAAAGGGGTCATAAATTGAAGCGAGTCTTGGATTCTCAAATAGTTCATCAGCCATCGTAATAATCCCCTTTCCAAACCTGCGTTTTAATCTATTCTCTGAAGATAGATTATTAACCTTCAAGACTAATAAAAGTCGATTGCTGAATAGAAAAATGCTAAGAAGTAATTGGATTATTTTCCCGTATACCATGGTATAGTGAAAGGGGGATATCCCCACAATTTTAATCAAAGGAGGCTGCATCGTCATGATTATCAAATGGATGAGAGTCAGATAATGACAGGTGCAGACCTGCTGCTCCGTTACGAGTAAAGGATCTGCGCCTGATTCAGCCGGCGTTGGATAATAAAAAGTACGGAGGGATCGTTATGAAGGAAAAAATAATATCTTGTAATGGAATGAATATTTGTACTGAAAACTTTGGGAAACCGGGGGATCCGGCCATTTTACTGATCATGGGAGCCATGTCCTCGCTTGATTGGTGGGATGAAGACTTCTGCAGCGCATTGGCATCGAAAGGAAGATTTGTCATTCGGTATGATCACCGCGATTTGGGCAAATCCGTTGTGTATGAGCCCGGGACTTCCAATTACAGCATTACCGACCTTGCTGATGATGCAATACAAGTGCTGGATGCGTATTCTTTAGAAAAAGCTCATATTGTCGGCATGTCCATGGGGGGAATGGTCGGCCAGATCCTTGCTGTTCGATACCCCCAGAGAGTCCTTTCACTTACCCTGATTGCTTCAAGTGTGTTCGGAACGGAACAGGAGAAGCTTCCGCCGATGGATCCGAAAGTTCTTGAGCATCATGCGAAGAATGCTTCCATAGACTGGTCCGACCGGGAAGCGGTTATTGCCTATCTTGCTGATGGATGGAAAACACTGGCGGGCTCCAAGCCATTTGAAAAGGAACGAATGTACCGGCTGGCAGAAAGGGAAGTAGACCGGGCCAGACAGCTGCAAAGCAGGTTTAATCATGCGCTGCTGGGTGGCGGAGAAGAATACTACGACCGGATGGGTGAGATAGCGGTTCCGGCAGTGGTCATCCATGGTACGGAAGATCCTGCTCTTCCCTATGAGCACGGGAAGGCGCTTGCCAGGGCGATTCCACATTCTCAATTGATCTCCCTTAAAGGTTCTGGCCATGAACTGCATCACATAGATTGGGCCACAATCATAGAATCAATTGCAAGAACAAGTTCTCCGGTAGAAAATCATAGATAAACAAGAATAGAGCAGCTGTCGCTTCGACAGCTGCTTTTCTTTTGCCTGATGTTTAAAGGGAAGCATACAATGGGAAATAAAATAGTAACTAATCGAATCGGAGGAACCACATGTCTATCGCATTGAAGCCCACAGAAAGCATCAAATGCCAAAGCGAATATGATTATCTTGCCCGCGTTATTGTATGTGAGCCACAGTACATGTCCATCTCAGAGGTTATCAATGAAACCCAACGGCATTATGCCCGCGAAAATATAAACAGAAGCTTAGCCTCCACCCAGCATAAAGAATTTGTGCATGCTCTTCGCAATCAGGGGGTGGAAGTTGTTGAATTGAAACCAGATCAGCAATACCCGGAACAGGTATTTACCCGTGATATCGGCTTTACTATCGATTCGACTGTTTTTCTTTGTAACATGGGTAGCACGATCCGAAAAGGTGAGGAAGAAATATTAAAAAAATGGCTTATTTCCCAAAAGGTAAATATGCAGCCGCTGCCTGGCACGAAAATTGAAGGCGGAGACGTGGTTGCCGACCGTGAAAATGTGTTTGTCGGGGTGAGCGGCCGCACTTCAAACATTTCTATTAAGGCACTTCAACAACATCTTCCCGAAAAAAATGTGATGGCCATTCCATTTGATAAAAAGTATTTGCATCTGGACTGTGTCTTCAATATTCTTTCGCCCAAGGAAGCGTTAATCTACCCTCCTGCTTTTCAAGAAAAAGAACTCGATATTCTATCCAAAATGTATGATCTTATTGAAGTGAGCCAGGAAGAACAATTTACTTTGGGCACCAACGTTCTTTCCATTGGGAATAAGAAAGTATTTAGTCTGCCTTTTAATAAGAAGGTTAACCGCAAACTGCGGGAAAGAGGCTATGAAGTCATTGAAGTAGATCTTTCGGAAATTATTAAATCCGGCGGCTCCTTCAGATGCTGCACATTGCCATTGGTAAGGTATTCCAATTAACCTTCTTACTGTTTAATTAACTCGGTATAAGGGAAACGGCTCTTATGTACAAGATTTTTACATGGGAGTGGTAATTTGAAAACAGCCAATCGATATCTCTTAGAGAAAGAAGATATGACGAACCCGGAAATCGTGCCGCAATGGGTAATCGATGAGTACGAGAATTTTCATCAAACGGTAACAGACAAGACGTTTCCGTGCTATTTCGGGATGAATGCCGAAAAGAAGGGTGAGCTGCGTTACGCCTATGTTACCCGCGACGATTGGTCCAACCTGCCAGGTGCCGTTGAAGAATTCCTGGAGCTGTTCGACGCACCAAAGTTGATCCGGCACGGATTGTTTGTATTTGTAGAGCCGGAAAGTGATGAAAAATCCATACCTTATTATAGAGAGTACTTCTGGAACCTTCTTCAATATATGCATGAAGTAGATAACGTTCCCTGGCCGGAGGATAAGCCGGTCGACCCGGACCACTATCTGTGGAACTTTACGTTTGCTGGAGAGCCATTCTTCGTGTTTGGAAATGCGCCCGCCTACAAACAAAGAAAGACACGGGATCTGGGGAACAGCCTGGTGCTCGGATTCCAGCCCCGACGTATCTTTGAAGGACTGGAAGGTACATCAAAGGGTGGCATCATGTCCCGTGAAAAGGTAAGGGAACGGGTTGAGAAGTGGGACAACCTGCCGACTCATCCCAACATCAGCCATTATGGAGATCCCGAACACAAAGAATGGAAGCAATATTTTATCGGCGACGATGTTAAACCGATTGAAGGCAAGTGTCCTTTTCATCATAAACACAAATAAAGCTAAGAAATGCAATGGTGCCGGTTCATCGAATTTCCAAGATGGCTGGCACCATTTTTTATATTTCATGGTACAATGGTATAAGTTTTACGGCTGAATTTGAACATTGTGTGTAAATCAATCACTAAATGCGAATTTCTTTCGGATATTAGTTATGATGGAACGTATGTGACGAAGCGTCTCTGTCTATGACATGATTAATTTAAAATGATTCATTAACAGATAAATGTGAAAGGTGAAGTTTCATTCATGAGATTTTTTAGTTTGCGATTTTTACTGCTGTTGGTTTGTATCGCTGTATTAGCAGTAATGCTGCTGTATTATTTTACGAATATTACGATTCCCGGGCAGCAATCCGTTTCAAATATTGTCCAAAATGTTAAGGATATGGCCTCGATTGAAAAAGAAAACAAGGTTTTAAAGGCGAAACTGGAGGAACAGAAAACGCTGTCTGTCCAGCAGTTGGAATTGAAGCGTGAAAATAAAAACCTTCAGACGGTTGTTGATAAAACAAAAGAAGTGCAGCAATATAATCCATTGCAGGCAAGTGTGATGCACAGGGATGCAGATCCGGCCAACTGGTATGAGACGGTTATTATTGACAAAGGAAGTAAAGATAACGTTCAAGAGAACATGGCTGTCATGACCAAGGATGGACTGATCGGCAAGATTACACAGGTAAAGCCTACACTCTCGGAAGTGAAGCTGCTGTCAAGCAAAGATAAAAGATATCGTATTTCTGCCGCCATTCAAGGCAAAAAAAATGTGAACGGTATATTGAACGGTTTTGACCCGAGCAATAAGTATTTAATGGTCCGTGACATTCTGAACAAAAATCTGAAAAAAGGTGAAAAGGTAGTCACTTCAGGACTTGGAGAAATATTGCCTCCGAATTTGGATATCGGAACCATTGTTAAAGTAAAGCCGGATCCATATGGCCTGACGAGCATTGCCTATATTAAGCCAACCGCAGACTTTTATGATATCAATCAGGTAATTATTCTTAGAACAGGCAACAAAAAATAAGATCATTTCCTATAAATTAAAGGTACATACTTACAATTCCTTATTAACTAAAAATAGAGGTTTAAATTATATTTAATAGGTTATGTTAAGGGTAGTAAGAAAATAGTGTACTTTTTAAAAAGGAGATGAATAGAATGGCTGCAATCAATCTGGCTGTCATTTATTACAGCTCGACAGGAACAAACTATCAACTTGCGAATTGGGCTGCTGAAAGTGGAAGAGAAGCGGGAGCGGAAGTCAAAGTTTTGAAGGTTCCCGAACTGGCGCCACCAGAAGCGATTGAATCCAATGCTGCGTGGAAAGCTCATGTGGAGGAGACAAAGCATGTTCCTGAAGTTCAACTGAGCGATCTTGAGTGGGCAGATGCCATTATTTTCAGTGTGCCGACCCGTTTCGGAAACGTCCCGGCACAGGTAAAACAGTTTCTGGATACAACAGGAGGCCTTTGGTTTCAAGGGAAGCTGGTTAACAAGGTGGTCAGCGCCATGACCTCAGCTCAAAACCCTCATGGGGGACAGGAAGCCACCATTTTATCGTTGTATACAACGATGTACCATTGGGGTGCGATTGTTGCCACGCCTGGCTATTCGGATCCAGTGCTATATGGAGCGGGAGGAAACCCTTACGGCACAAGTGTTACTGTCGACCAGAGCGGCAATATGGTTGAAGATGTTCAGGGTGCCGTGAAGCATCAGGCGAAGCGTACGGTTAATGTTGCCGAGTGGGTCAAGCAGGGTAATCAATAATTGAAATCATAAAGACAAAAGCCGGTCTCCCTTATTGGGAAACTGGCTTTTTGTTTTTTTATGTTCCTGCAGGAGCTCCTCCGCTTCCTGCAGATGGTGCAGGAGGTGCTGCTCCTGCGGGTGGAGAGGCTGCGGCAGGAGGAGCGGGTGTTAACGGAACAGAAGCACCGGTTTCTGGAGGTGCTGTATTCTGGGGTGCAGGTTCAAGAATACCCTGAATAGGCACAAGGAGAGGGCCGACTACAAGAGAGGTGGGGGGAGTATCGAAAGTAGAACCCGCGGAGATGGATTCTGCATCTCCGATCAGCAAAACAGAAGAAATACTCACACCTATGATATTGAACTCATGAACAGCAAGCTTGCGGTTGACGATTCTTACATTCAAGAACTTCACCTCTCAAAGGATAGAGTTTACTGCTGCCTATATATGTATGAAAAGGACAAAGACAATATGAATACTGCAAAAGGCAGTTCACCATGGTGTGAACTGCCTTTTGCAATCAGCTGATTTTTTTGAAGCCGTAATTTTCCAGAACCTTTACAGTGGAAGGCTTCTGCAGGTACTTGTAAAATGCTTTTGCTTCTTTTTTATGTTTTGTATCTTTAATAATGCCAACCGGATAGACGATTGGGCTGTGGGTCTTTGGATCGGCTGAATCGACAATCTTAACTTTCTTTGAGATCAGGGCATCCGTTTTATACACAACACCGGCATCAACATTTCCGGTTTCTACATAGGAAAGAACCTGGCGAACATCCTTGGCATAAACCAGCCTGGGCTGAAGACTATCCCACAGCTTCATGTTTTTAAAGGTTTCCTCAGCATAAGCGCCGGCAGGCACGGCTTCAGGTGTTCCAATAGATATCTTTTTTATGGATGGCTTTGAAAGTTCGGTAAATGACGAGATCTTTGTATCTGAATCCTTGGGTATAACCAGTACCACCTCATTACCGACGAGATTGATCCCTTCGCTTTTATTGATCAATCCACTCTTTACCAGCACATTAAATTTGTCCTCTGCGGCAGAAAAGAATAAATCGGCCGGGGCTCCCTGGGAAATCTGCTGCTGCAAGGTTCCGGAAGCGCCGAAATTGAAGTGAAGCTTAACGTTTGGATGCACTTTTTCATATCTTTTCTGTACATCTTTCAGGGCATCACTCAGACTCGCTGCAGCAGAAATCGTCAGTTCTGTCGTTTTCTTGCTGTTGGCGTTGTTGTTCTGATTCTCCCCGCAAGCGGACAAGATCGAAAATAGAAAGAGAAAGAGTACAAGATAAATTGTTTTTTTCAAATCCATATCCCTCGTTTCAAATTAAGTAGATTCATTATAACTTATTATAATAGGAATCGAGAACGCAGCCAAAATGGCCGAAGTGGATTTTAGCCCCCTGATTCAGGAACAATACGATCTGGTGGTGCTAAAAGACAGCCGAAACCTCATTCAGCACGTGATGGACACCATCGCTTCTCCCGAATATCAAACCCAGCTCAGCCAATTAAAAGGCTACGACCTGCACCTCTCAGGAAAATTGTATATGAAATCTAACCAAAACCAGATCTCCGTTCATCGGAAATCTGGTTTTTTGTTTTGATTAATGAACTTAAGGAAGAGTTAAGCTTGCTTCTCTAAACTGACCATAGGTTATTTATTGGAAAGGATGGAGATGTGAATGGAAAGAGAGAGGACGTGTATTTATTCTGTTGTGGTTCCTGTCTTTAATGAGGAGGAAGTCATTGAACAAACATACCGCAGGCTGAAAGCGGTGATGGATACAACAAAAGAACCCTATGAACTTCTCTTTGTGAACGACGGAAGCAGAGATGCAACGGTTGAAAAGCTGCTAAGAATCCGGCAGCAGGATTTCAATGTGAAGCTGATTGATTTCTCAAGGAACTTTGGCCATCAGGTGGCAATTTCTGCAGGGATGGATTATGCCAGGGGAAGAGCGGTCATTGTCATCGATGCAGACCTGCAGGATCCCCCGGAACTTATTCTGGATATGATTGGTAAATGGGAAACGGGCTATGATGTGGTGTATGCCAAACGGACAGCGAGAAAAGGGGAGACCCTTTTTAAAAAGCAGACTGCTTCCCTTTTTTACAGAACACTGAGAAGGATGACGGATATTGAAATTCCGGTAGATACGGGTGATTTCCGGCTGCTTGACCGAAAAGTGTGCGATGAGCTCAAGGGCATTCAGGAAAAGAACCGGTTCGTACGGGGATTGGTAAGCTGGGTCGGCTTCCGCCAAACCGCTGTGGAGTATGAACGGGACGAACGGGCAGCGGGTGCAACCAAATATCCGCTGAAGAGAATGATTAAACTTTCCCTCGATGGCATTACCTCGTTTTCCTATAAGCCGCTGAAGCTGGCGAGTTATGGCGGAATGGCCTTATCAATTGTTGGCTTTGTCTATATGCTCGCTGTTTTGTTTCAAACGTTCTTTACGGAGACAACCGTTCCGGGCTGGTCTTCCCTTGTTGTCATTCAGCTGCTCTTTGGCGGATTTGTTCTCATGATCCTTGGCATGATGGGGGAATACATCGGGCGTATATACGATGAAACAAAAGACAGGCCGCTCTACATTGTAAAGGAAACTTACGGGTTATCTGCTCAGGAGATGAGAGGGCCCCGCTCATTGCGCCATGGGTAGAAATACAGCAGAAATCACCAGGTTTGGCAGTGTCGGTGCGCTGAACACCCTGCTGGATTACAGTCTTTTTAGCCTTCTTGCCGGGTCGGGAATGGCATATATGGCGGCACAATGCATTTCATACAGTGCGGGTGTTCTTAACAGTTATTTTTTGAACCGGACATGGACATTTAAACAAACAGAAAAAGCCAGCTTTGCGGAATTTTTCCGCTTTATGCTTACCAATGGAGTTACATTCCTGGCCACTTCACTTGTGCTCTGGCTATTCCATGAGCAGGGAAGCCTGGGTGTCTACAGCAGTAAACTTGGAGCTACCGTCGTCGGAACAATGATTAACTTCGCGGGTACGAAGCTATTGGTTTTTTCGGAAAAAGAATGGAAAAGAGGGGAACATACATGAAAATAAGAAAAGCAGTCATTCCTGTTGCTGGCCTTGGAACGCGGTTTCTGCCGGCAACAAAAGCACAGCCGAAAGAAATGATGCCGATCGTTCTGAGACGGAAAGGGAGGGGTCATTAATATGATGAAACAAATGGGAAAATGGAAGATTGACTATTTGCTGCTCTTGATTGTCCTGTTTTCTGCAGCACTGAACTTTTACAGTCTTGGAGACGCAGGCTCCAATACGTATTACACGGCGGCCGTGAAAAGCATGCTGCAGAACTTCCACGCTTTCTTTTACGGATCACTTGATTCCGCGGGTTTTATTACGGTGGATAAACCGCCAGTCGCCTTATGGATACAGGCAGGGAGCGCTTACCTGCTAGGTGTCAGTGATTTTAGCGTCCTTCTGCCGGAAGCCCTGGCAGGAGTCATTTCAGTTGCGTTGATGTATGTATTGATTAAGCCCGGGTTTGGACGAAGTGCTGCCCTGATAGCAAGCCTTGTTCTTGCCTGCTCCCCTATTTTTGTCGGAGTGGTGCGAACGAACAACGTGGATAGTATTTTAATAGTAACCTTATTGATCGCAGCCTGGGCACTCATGAAATCGGTAGAGAAGCAGAAATGGGGCTGGCTGATCCTGAGTGTGGTGCTCGTTGGAATTGGCTTCAATATAAAGATGCTTCAGGCCTATATGGTGTTACCGGCATTTTATTTATTTTACTTTTTAGGTGTTAAGGTGAACTGGAAAAAACGTATCCTGCATCTGTTGACAGCCTCTGTTGTGTTGGCTGGCGTGTCCCTGTCGTGGGCGGTTGTTGTAGACTCTGTACCGAAAAGCGAACGGCCGTATATCGGAAGCAGCCAGACCAACTCGGTTCTTGAACTGGCTCTGGGATATAACGGAATATCGCGGCTTACAGGAAACCAGGGTCCAGGGTCAAAAGGCGGGGTGCCACAAGGGAATAACAATCAAAATCAGAAACAGGCCCAGCAGAATAAATCTGGCACGGTTGCGGCAGATAACACTCAAAATGGAGGTGCAGGAACTCCTCCAAACATAGATGGACAAATGAAGAAAATGAAACAGAGCGGCGGAATGTTTGGCACAGGGTCACCCGGTGTCCTGCGGCTTTTCTCGGGCGAATTATCTGGCCAGATCAGCTGGCTGCTGCCGTTCGTATTGTTCGGAGTCATCGGCTCCCTCATTCAATTCAGGCGAACGAAGGAATTTACGATCCAGCATAAGCAATCGTTGTTCTGGCTTGCCTGGCTTCTTCCGATGATGGTGTTCTTCAGTGTCGCCGGCTTCTTTCATCAATATTATTTAAGCATGATGGGACCTGCCATTGCTGCACTCGTGGGAACCGGCTGGGTCCTGTTATGGCAGCAATATAAAGAAGGGGAAGGAGCAGGGAAATGGCTTCTGTCTGTTGGAATCCTGATCACTTTTCTTTTTGAAGCATTAATTGTTTACCAGAACAAAGAATCGGTTTCTCTTGGATGGGCGGCAGGTGCCGTCTTGGCGGGAATTCTGGTGGCTGTTCTTCTTTTCATAAGAAAGATACCCAGCTTTAAGGCTTCTCTTGCCGGGCTGATGCTCACTTTGGTTTTACCGCTGTATTGGAGCGTTCTCACCATTCAAGGCGGAAATTCATCTATTCCGGTAGCTGGCCCCTCCTACCATGGATTTGGCGGAGGTATGGGAGGTCCTCCAGGAATGTCTGCCAGAAGTGATATGCAAGGCAATCCCCCTGGAAGCAATGGATTTC
This sequence comes from Fictibacillus fluitans, assembly GCF_030418125.1. Taxonomy (GTDB): domain Bacteria; phylum Bacillota; class Bacilli; order Bacillales; family Fictibacillaceae; genus Fictibacillus_C; species Fictibacillus_C fluitans. The sequence goes on from NZ_JAUHTR010000003.1 coordinate 365,264, forward strand.
CAGTGAATGGCGGGGGCAATAAAGGAAACAGCCAGGGCTTCGAACGGATCAATCGTGCCGCAATACCTGAAATGAAAAAAGGCAATAACCCGATGAACCAGCAGGTGAACAAAAAATTGATCAGCTATTTAAAGAAACAGTATAAGGGCGAAAAGTATCTGGTAGCTACAGAAAGTTCTCAATCTGCTGCGCCGATTATCTTAAACACAAATTATGCGGTTATGGCGATGGGCGGTTTTTCCGGAAGCGATCCTGCACTGACAGCACACAAATTGGAGAAGCTGGCCAAAGCAGGAGAGATTAAATATTTCTTGATTTCAGGCGGCAGCGATGGCCGAATGGGTGGCAGAGGAAATGAGGAGGTCAACAACTGGATTAAGGAAAATTGTGAAAAAGTACCTGCGAATGAGTGGAGGTCAAGCGACAATGAGAAGAAGAGCACTATGTCTTTTGGCCCGTCACAAAATCAAACACTATATATCTATAAAGGATAAGAATCAACGGCTGTTTCCCAGGGGAAACAGCCGTTATTTTTTTACAGGTTGAGAAACACTTCCTGAAATCGGCTTAAAACAGGTGGTTTTCCCCCCGATTTTCTCAACCTCAAATTGTCGAATTTTGCTACTAATGGATTATATTTTGATTTATCATGAGGGGAGAAATGATATTTCAGGAGTGGATGAAATGAGTCCGGATTTAAACCAGGAATTAATAGAATTAATTGAACATAAACGTAATGAAATGATTCATTCAGCAAGGGAGACCGGTTTTCAAAGTGAAGAAACCCTTACCCGCGGAAATGAATTAAACGAGCTTTTAAACTGCTACCAAAAACTGCTGTCCATTCCCACCTATAATAAAAACTAATTTTTTTCTGTAAAACTCTCATTCTGTAAAGTGGCTGGTCTGGTAGATTTTGTGGTAATATTTTTACTAGGAAAATATTATCTGCTCTGAGAATTTAAGGGGGAAGCCATTGATTGACGGCAAGAAAGTTTTCTTTTACAGAATTAAAAAGGGATTAACACAAAAAGCGGCTTGCGAAGGAATTTGCTCGGTTTCATATTTAAGTAAAATTGAGAACAACAGCATAACCCCAAGCCCGGAAATCCTGCAGCTGTTATGTGAGCGGCTGGATATTGAATATTCCTATGTCAGCGAGGAAGCCATCATTGCACTGAGGAAAGAGATTCATATTTGGTACAAGGATATAAAGTACCGGAATGAACAGGTGGCCCGGCAAAAATTTGCTGATTTTGAAAACCGGATGAAGGATATGGATGACCCGGGGCTTGTCAACCTCTATGAGGTTATGGCTGCCAGGTATTATATTTATATAGACGACATGGATAAAGCGAAAGGCCTGCTTGACCGGCTCGCTGAAGTGAAAAAGCTGTCTACCAGTGAAATTGAATTTTATACCCTGCAATTCAGGGGCTTGTATGAATTTCTTTACGATAACTACAGGCTTTCTCTGGATTATTATAAAAAAGCGTATGTGTTATCGAGAACACTGCGAATTGATGACGAAGAGCTCTATTACCAGCTGGCCAATCTCACCATGAGGCTTGGCTACTTTTCACAATCCCTTTTTTATGGGATAACCGCACTTGAGGCGTTCAATGCCGAAGCCAATTATTCCCGCAGTATTGATTGCCACATTATCCTTGGTATCAATTACAGCCGGCTAAAGGACTTTGAAAGTGCCCGTTCTCATTATTCGATTGCACTGAATGCATCCAAATTCAACCCTGCCTTGAATGCAATGCTTCCAGGAATTCTTCATAACTTGGGACATTCCCATTTCCAGGCGGAACAATATGATGAAGCCCTTTCCGTGCTAAGAGAGTGTCTCGAAAAAAGAAAAGGGTCCAATACAGCGTCCACCATCGCCCTTATTGCTCATACTTATTTTAACCTGCAAAAAATAAAGGAAGCGAAACAGTGGCTGAAAAAAGGGTTTCAAGCGATTGATCAGAGCGAAATTACCATTCATTATATCCGGTTAAAAAAATTAGAGTTTAATGTTAACCAGCGGGATCAGGAAGAAGCCTATCAGCGGTTTATCGAAGAGGAAGCGCTGCCGTTTTTGGAAAAGACGCAGGACCGTCTTCACCTGATTGAAATGTATGAAGAACTGGCGGCTTATTATTCAAGAAAGTTTTCATATAAAAATGCAAACCATTTTTATGCAAAAGTAAATCAATTGTATAAAGAGTACCTGTAGAAAGAAGGAGAAAAACCAACCTGTTTTTCTCCTTCTTTCGTTTATGCGGAAATATTCGGCTTCAGGGATCTTCCTTTTTTTCTCCAAAGGTACCATTCGGCCCATCCGAGATTAACAGCCATTGAAAGGTATACAGACAGGGAAAACGATAGAGATAATGGCAGGCCGGCAATGGTGAGCAGCGGAAGAAAGACACGGAACGTCACGAAGACGAGAGTAACGGCGTAACTCCGAAGCATCCATTCCTGATGCCTGACCGCCTTTTTTTCGCGGATGCGCTTTAAGCCGATAAAAGCCGTCATGAACCAGGCAGCATCAAGAATGATAAAAGCGATCGAAGAGGCAAGACCTCCTGTGGCATAAACAGCCAGATAAATACCTGCCGGAACACTGACAAAAATGGATATTCCATAGATTCGGCCGATGATTCTATGGACGGAAATCACCTTCCGGCTGGATTGTAAGAATTGGAAGGGGCCCAGCTGGAGTCTCGCCCTTGCACTCCAATCGTCAGGCAGCATTTTTCGCAAAAAAAAAAAAAGAAAGCATTCAGCTACGAATGCTTTCAAACGAATCAATCAACAACCAGGTAGGCAATCATGGGGCCGTTATGGGAAATGTCTGCGTGTGTTTTACAGATCAGCCGGTAAATTCCTTCCTTCTTAAAGCGCAGGTTCAGAACCGTTTCCTTGCCTTTTACGACATTGCCCTTCACATTCGTTCCCTCGATGTAAAAAGGATGTGCTTTGCCGTTTACCCCATAAATGCTCAGGGTGACGGGCTGATCATGCGGAATATAAATCGTGCCCGGATCCCATCGGTAAGCTTCAATTTCTTTCCCGTTATCCAGCTTGGATTTAAACTCCCCTGTGACCATGTTGATGGTCAGATGTTTTGCGCTGGCCGGTGACCCCGTTGTTTCTACCGCATCCGGTTTTACAGCGTACCATGTGCCGAGCCCGATACAAATACATAAAAAGAACAGTAAAATCCATTTTCTTGGAACATACCAAATTTTCAATTGCTCCACCTCCATCAGCTTGTCTTTAAACTATATGTGGACAGGAGTGATTTCTTGTTAAAAAAATAGAGCCGGAGTGGAAAGGATAACCCTTTTAGAAGAAGAATAGTAAAAGGAACACAGTATAAAGGAATGAGATCAATGGATGACATAATGAAAGAACAGATGAGGGAGCTGGAGGAGAGCCATTTGCGGCCGGATGTCCGAACGTCGGTCGAAAAGCTGGATGAACTGCTTGCCGATGATTTCCTTGAATTCGGCAGTTCGGGTTATCTGATACGAAAAGAGGACTGCTTGACAGGTGATCTGGCAGTTGATGATTTATTCCTCTCTAATTTTGAAGCTCGGATGCTGGCGCCTGACATTATATTAACTACCTATATTATCCGTAATGAGACAAAAGACCGGAACACATTGAGGAGTTCCATCTGGAAGCACATGGATGGAAGGTGGCAGCTTTACTTTCATCAGGGCACGGTAACTCCCCTGGATCCTTCATGGTCAATTCGTTAAACAAGACCACAAAAAAAGGATGGACCTCTAAGGAGTCCATCCTTTTTTGCGACATTAGATTTTTACATCAATCTTAGCGTTCTTTTTCAGACCTTCAACTTTTTTAACGAGTTTTTGCTGCTGCTGCTGCTGTTCGAGCTGCTGCTTGATCTGAGGTTTTACTTCTTCGAGTTTTGGCGCTTTTTGATCTTTTCCAGTACTTTGTTTGGCATATTTATTGTAGTAATCTTGAATTTCCTTGTCAGATACGTTATCCGCAGGAACTTCTTTTTGGATATACTTTTGTGAAGCGATGCCGTCAGCAATTTGCCCTTTAAGATCTGACTCGCTCAGGTTCGCTTGTTTAAGGGCTGCTGCGAATTTTTTCTCATCTTTATATTGCTTCTTGGTTTGAGCTAACTGCTCGTTCACTTCTTTATCTGATGCTTTGTATCCTTTTTTCTCTGCATCCTGAAGGATAAGGGATTGTCCAATCAGGCTTTCTACAGTCTGGTCTTTCACTTGCTTTGCAGCTTCTTTGGAGGAAGGGTCTTGTCCCATCTGCTGCATTTGCATTTGTGAAGAAGAAAGAGCCATGTTGTAATCTTTGCCTACGATCTTCTCATCATTTACCGTTGCCACGACTTTCTTGTCATCCACTTTTTGTGCATCCAGTTTCTTCTGCATTTCTTTCATTTGTTCTTCTTGCTTTTTCTGGTTATCGGCTTGAGATGTTTTTTCTTTGTCCTTTGTATCTGAAGCCTTTTTGTCTTTATCATCTGAACCGCAAGCTGTCAATGCGATGGCAAGCATTGCGATCATTAAAATTGAAATAATCTTTTTCATTATTTCACTCCTTTCAAAATTGCCCTTGGGGCGAATTATAACGGATTTGGAGTGAAAATGGAAATGAAACAGGAATTTGTTTTGTAAATGTAAAGAAGAAGACCCTGTAACCGGGGTCTTCTTTAGTGTCAAATCAAGAACATAGCCACAATGGTGGTGACCACAAGCCCGATGGTCACAGGGAGCAAATTTCTTCTGGCAAGCTCAAAAGGATCTACTCCGCAGATGGCTGCAGCCGGAATCAGCGCCCATGGCACCAGTGTGCCTCCGCCGACCCAAATGGCCGCAATTTGGCCAAGGGCAGTTAGTGTAGCTGCTCCTGCACCTATGGCATGGGCAAATAACGCGGCAATGGAGCCGGCAAGCGAAATACCGGAGAAACCGGAGCCGTCCAGGCCCGTAATGGCTCCCACACCTGTTAAGGTGACAGCACCGATTTCTTTGGTCAGCGGCACAACAGATGCGAGTGATACGCCAAGGTCATTCACAATGCCGTGTGAATGTTTGGGCAACAGGTTCCCGATGATGGTGTTGAAACCGGCGTCTCCGAGATAAAAGAAGGCAGCAATCGGAATAACCGGACCAAAAACTTTAAATCCAAACTGAAAACCTTCAATAAGATAACTGGTGGTTTTCTCCAATCCCGTACCTTTGTGTCCGGCCATCGAAATCAGAAGCAGAATGATAACAGAGGTGCCGCCGATCAGTGCGGTCGCATCACCGCCCTGAAGGTGAAACATAAACATGGCGGCAACATCCAAAGCAAATAAAACAGGAATGAGCAGCGCGAAAAAGCGTTTTTGGCTGGAGGAGAGCAAGGCGGGTTCTTCATTTTCGACGAGGCTTTCCTGAGAAGAAGCGGGGACTGCGGCCAATCCTATAGAGCCCGTAAGCTTGCCGTTTTTTAAATCCCGCCTTAAAAAGTAAAATGCACAACCGGTCGTAACGGCACCCATGACAATGACAAGTGGTAAGCTGGCCTGGATAACCTGGCTGACGGGAAGGCCGGCTGCGTCCGCGGTCAGTTTGGGTGCACCCTGGATGACAAAGTCACCGGACAATGCGATACCGTGACCGAAGAGGTTCATGGCCATGGCTACTCCAAGAGCCGGAAGACCGGCCCGAATGGCAACAGGAAGCAACACAGCTCCCATCAGGGCAACGGCGGGAGAGGGCCAAAAGAAAAAGGAGATCAACATCATGAGCAGCCCGATCGTCCAGTAAGCGAGGGCCGGTGACCGTATGAGCTTTGAAAAAGGGGAAATCATCACATCATTGATTCCTGAAGCGGTCAGTGTTTTACTCATGGCCACAATGATCGAGATGACGAGGATCGTGGAGAGGAGCTCGGTGATCGCGTAGGCAAAGCTGTTGAAGATGCTGCTTATCGAGGCGCTCAGCGAGCTTGTGGCAGTGAGGGCAATCAAGAAAATCCCCACAATACAGATGAGGGTCGTATCTCTTCTTGCTGCCATAAAGCCGATGATTAAAAAGATGAACACAACATAAATCCAATGAAGGGCTGTTAATTCAACGCCCATATCTGTTCTCTCCCTTCGCATTCATGTACCGGGCCAATGGGCAGGCGCCCGGTGAGTACTAACAGAATATGTAGGGAATGAAAAGTGGTGAGATAAAAAGCTTTTCAAAGATATGGGAACCGATTATAATGGGCACCAAAGCGAGGTAGTTATGAAGACGAGTAAAGAAAAACGCTATGAAACCGACCTGTATATGCCTGTTAGGGATTATTTCATTGAAAAAGGATATGAAGTCTACGGTGAAGTCCATCATTGTGATGTCGCCATGATCAAAGAAGAAGAGCTCGTTATCGTTGAACTCAAGCTCACCCTAAACGTGGATCTGCTGGTGCAGGCGACGAACCGGCAGCGGCTGACAGACTTTGTTTATATAGCAGTCCCCAAGCCTAAGTACAAACGGAATTCAAAAAAGTGGCATGATGTGCTGCACTTAATTAAGCGTCTTGAGCTTGGGCTTCTCCATGTATCTTTTACAAAAAAAGGAGCGGTCGTGGAAACAATTCTTGATCCCGGAGCCTTTGACCGCAAGAAAAGCCAGCAGCGGTATAAAAAAAGACGGACGAAGCTCCTGGAGGAGATCAGAGGCAGGAATGGGGATTACAATGTTGGCGGAAGCAGCAAAACGAAACTGATTACCGCCTACATGGAAACCTGCATTTACATCGCCTGCCTGCTGGAGGAATTCGGTCCGCTGACACCGAAAGCACTGCGCGGATGGGGAACGGGAGACAAAACGCTCTCCATTTTAAACAAAAACTACTATGGCTGGTTTGAAAAAATTTCCCGGGGCATCTATTCGATAAGTGAAAAAGGGAAAAAGGAATTAGGAGATTACCCTGAACAGGTAACCTATTTTCAAAACAAAATGAAAGAGTTGCAGGCAGAAGCCGAAAAAAGCTGAGTATCGCTTTTCGGCTTTTTTTTGTGCCTTTTGACCCATCTATTATGCAAACGCTTTCACTTACTGCTTTATCATGGTAAAGTTGTGATAGCAATCCAAAATTTTCATGTTAAGGGGAGGACAGGATATGGCAGGGACCAAGATCAAACGCTTTATTTCTTTAGTATCCATTTTCACTTTGCTTCTGGGAGTCTTTTTTTCATTCCATTCTGTGCAATCGTTTGCAGAGGGGACTTCTTCAGGAGGGAAAACAAAAGTAACCATTCATTACAAGCCTTCCGAGGGGAATACGAAGGACTGGAGTTTATGGATTTTTCCTGAAGGCGGGGAAGGAAAAGCATATCCGTTTACCGGAGAGGACAAATTCGGAAAGCTGGCCGAGGTCGAGCTGGATGGTACATACAAAAAAGTGGGCTTTATTGTCCGCACTGACAGCTGGGAAAAAGACGGAGTCGACCGTTTCATTGATATTACTGGAGGCGAAGGAGAGGTCTGGGTGAAGTCAGGGGATGACAACACCTATACCGAGCCGCCTGACGGTGAATACCGTGACTTGCCTGCCTATGAAAACCTCAATGTGAAAGTGCATTATTTCCGATACGATAATCAATACGACGGATGGAATCTGTGGACATGGCCGGAGAACGGTGAAGGAAAAGCGGTCCAGTTTACAGAGGAAGATGCGTTCGGCAAAGTGGCAACAATCAAAATGGAGAACCTGAAAGACGTTCACAAGCTGGGGCTGATTGTAAGAAAGAGCATACCAGGCAATGATTGGGCCGAAAAGGAGTTCAATGACCGCTATGTTACGAAGTTTAAGGAAGACGGCTCTGCCGAGGTATGGATTGCGCAGGGGCAGGAGCGCATTTACTATGATAAAGACCAAATAGACCGTACACCGAAAATTGTAAAAGCATCGATCGATGGCTTTCGTGAAATTACCTTTGAAACCAATTTTCCGTTTGATGTAAAAGAACATGGCATCAGCCTTGCCGGCGGTGCGTCCATCAAACAAGTTCTTCCTGCGGACAAGGAAGCGGGTGACTTCACAAATAAAGTGAAGATTATCACTTCCGAAGATTTGGATCTGACCAAAGTGTACAAGGTTTCCAAAGAAAACTTTGGAGAAGCTGCAGTTCAAGCAGGCAAGGTGGTCCGCACACCGGAATTTGACAACAAGTTCTTTTACAGCGGAGATGACTTGGGAAACAGCTATTCCAAAAAGGAAACAAAATTCCGGCTTTGGGCGCCAACTGCCAGTGAGGCGAAGCTCGTGATGTACAAATCATGGCAGGACGAAAAGGGTACAGAGGTTCCATTGAAAAAAGGCAAGCGTGGAACATGGAAAGTAACACTAAAAGGCAACCAGGAAGGTCTGGTCTATACGTACAAGGTGAAGATCGGAAACCAATGGAATGAGGCGGTTGATCCCTATGCCCGTGCGGTTACCGTAAACGGCCAAAAAGGGGCTGTCATCGATTTGGACAAAACCGATCCAAAGCACTTCCATAAACGGATGAAAGCTTTCACTCCGGAAGATGCTGTCATTTATGAACTTCATGTCAGAGACCTTTCCATGCACCCGAAAAGCGGAATCAAGCATAAAGGTAAATTTCTGGGAGTGGCTGAAGAAAACACAACAGGACCAGAAGGTGTAAAAACAGGGCTGAACCATATCAAAGATCTCGGTGTGACACATGTCCAGCTTCTGCCGATTTATGATTATAAGACGGTAGATGAAACCAAGCTCGACCAGCCTCAGTTTAACTGGGGATATGATCCGCAGAACTACAATGCACCGGAAGGATCTTATTCGACAAATCCTTACAAGCCGGCTGTCAGGATCAAAGAAATGAAGCAGATGGTCAATACAATGCATCACAACAATTTAAGAGTAATAATGGATGTCGTGTATAACCACATGTTCTCAGCAGAGGAATCGAACTTCCAAAAGCTTGTACCGGGTTATTACTTCCGCTATAACGAAGACGGTACACTGGCAAACGGAACGGGAGTAGGGAACGATACGGCTTCTGAACGCAAAATGATGCGCAAATTTATTGTGGAATCCGTCAGCTACTGGGTAAAGGAATACAATCTGGACGGCTTCCGGTTTGATTTGATGGGCATTCATGATGTAAAAACAATGAATGAGGTCAGAAAGGCATTGAACAAAATTGACCCTTCGATCATCGTACTCGGTGAAGGATGGGACCTCAATACCCCGCTTGATCCGTCCTTGAAGGCCAATCAAAAGAATGCCGGAAAAATGAATGGCATTGCCCATTTTAACGATGGTATCCGCGACGGCTTAAAGGGCAGCGTGTTTGTCGATACAGACAAAGGGTTTGTGAACGGAAAACCTGATACCGAAGAAACAATTAAAGAAGGCGTCAAAGCAGGGATCGATTACCCGGACACAATGGCGACCTATAAAGATCCGGAGCAGGTGATCACCTATGTTGAGGCTCACGATAACCACACGCTGTGGGACAAGCTGCAGCTGACAAATCCGGAAAGCCCGGTGGATACCCGTAAAAAGATGCACAAGCTTGCGTCATCGATCATCCTGACTTCTCAAGGGATTTCCTTCCTGCACGCGGGACAGGAATTCATGAGAACGAAAGGCGGCGATCATAACAGCTACAAGTCGCCTGACGCGGTCAACCAGCTGGACTGGCAGCGTCGTGCCGATTTCAGCAAAGAGGTAGACTATATGAAAGGCTTGATTAAGCTCCGAAAAGGCCATCCTGCCTTCCGGATGCGAACGGCTGCTGATATCAGGAGCCATATCAAGTTCCTCCCTGCACCGAAAAATACGGTTGCCTATGATCTGACAGGTCATGCGAACAAAGACAGATCAAAGGATCTTGTTGTGGTATACAACGCCAACACAAGCGTTCAAACGATCTCTCTTCCAAAGATCGGTCCGTGGAGAATCCTTGCAAATGGCGAAGAGGCGGGCAACAAACCCCTAGGAATCGTAATGGGCAAAACTGTTAAAGTACCGGCCCTCAGTACCGTTGTGCTGGATGGACGATAATAATAAGCTTAGAAACCGCTGGAGGATTCCGGCGGTTTTTATCATTCTGTAGTAAAAGCCCTTCCTGTTACTAGTCACTTTTCACAATAGATTACAGAATATTGTTACTATATAATCCGAAGTAGAGATGCTTTAACAGGGAGGGAACAAAATGAAGGAAATCAAATCTCAGGTAACGATACAAAATGTATGGGGAGCAAGGAAAAGGATCAGTTCTTTAATCGGCAGAACGCCGGCTGTCGAATCTTTTATTCTATCAGAAAAGTTGGGCCGTCCGGTCTACCTGAAGCTCGAAACGGTCCATGATACAGGAGCCTTTAAGGTGAGGGGAGCAGCCAATAAAATCCTCAGTTTAAGTGAGGAGGAAAGAAAGCTGGGAGTAGCGACCTATTCGACCGGCAACCACGGAATGGCAGTGGCTTATGTAGCCAAAAAGCTCGGAATTCAAGCGACCGTTTGCATCTCCAACCGGGTACCGAAGGCAAAAGTAGATTCATTGAAAAGGCTCGGCGCCGCGATTGAATTTTGCGGAGAGAGCCAGGATGAAGCAGGCGAACGCTGTCTGATGCTGGAAAATGATCACGGTTTAACCGTCATCGAACCCTTTGATGATCCGGAGGTCATTGCCGGGCAGGGAACCATCGGCCTCGAACTTCTGGAGGACATTCCTCATTTGAAGGATGTGGTGGTCCCTCTTTCAGGGGGAGGACTGTTGTCAGGAATCGGTATGGCAGTCAAAACGAATGACCCTTCCATTCGTGTGACGGGTGTTTCCATGGTAGAATCAGCCGTCATGCATGAAAGTTTAAGAGCAGGCAGACCGGTTAAGATGCCCGAAAAGGATACGCTTGCCGACAGCCTGCTCGGGGGCATCGGACTGGATAACCGGTATACGTTTGGCATGGTCCAAAAATACATGGACCGGGGGGTATTAATTCCAGAAGAGGAAATTGCCCACAGTATGGCGTTCATGATGGACCATCACCGAATGATTATGGAAGGAGCAGCGGCGACTGGAATTGCGGCACTGCTGGGAAATCATATCGAGTACAAGGATGGGGCGGTCGCCGTCATTATTACAGGACATAATGTGGATTTATCAGTTGTTCAGCATGTACTGAATGGGTATCACCCTGAATAGGACTCCCCGCCTGCTGCAAGTTTTGGTATAGTTAACTATATGAATATTTAGAAAATAATCTTGCTGCCAGGGGGGAGAGCGGTTGAAGTTAGCGGTGAATGATCTGTTAGGCTTAGAAATTATGGGAAATGCCAGGGTTCGGACCGGGAGCTCCCATCTTAAGGAAAAGCATGTCCAGTGGATTTCTGCCATTGAAATGCCTGTGGAAAACTTTGTGCGTAAGAACGAAGTCGTCCTCAGTACAGCGATCGGCTGCGGGCATGATGTTCAATTATTTAAAACGTTTGTGGAGGATATTATCCATTCAGAAGCTTCCGCCTTGATTATTGCATTGGGGCGTTATATCTTTGACGTTCCCAAAGAAGTTGTGGAGCTGGCCGAAAAGCATCAATTTATCATTATGGAGATACCGTGGGAAGTCCGGTTTTCTACCATTATAGAAGAAGTGTTGAGAGAACTGAATGATATTCAGCATAAAGAACGGGAGAAGTCGGAAAAAGCGCAGCAGGAGCTTCTCCAGCTGATTCTCAAGGAAACGAGTCTTGGGGAAATTTCCGGTTACATCCAGCATCAGGTGGGCTGTCCGATCATTATTACCGACCGGGCAGGTATCGTTCAGGACCGGACGGAAGCGGGCGACCCGGACGGAAAATGGAAGTATTATAACCTGAAGGATGGAATTTCCACAAAAAAGAGGCCCTCCCTTTTGCCCCAGGATCCGATGTATCAAAAGTTCCAAATGATTGAGCTCGATGGTGAACCTGTTCTCCGGCTTCCGATTCTGAATGCTTCCGGAGATGTTCAAGGATATTTATTTGTTTTGTTCCCGAAGAATGAAAAAATTGAGGATTTTCTCACTCAATACCGGGTAAATGTGCTTGAGCATTCAGCTACCACCATCGCGCTTTGGCTGTCGCGCCAAAATGCCATTGAAGAAACCGAGATGCGCCTTCGCAGTGATTTTATACAGGAATTGGCCAAAGGCGAATTTACTACTGATGAACAAGCGGAATCCCGGGCCAAACTGCTCGGGTTCAATCTTAAGCTTTCTTATGTCTGTATTGCCGGTTATCCGGAGAACCTTGAGATGCTGTTTAAAAAAAGAAAGCAGCATGACCTTTCATATGAGCATTGGCTCGACAGCATGATCCGTTACATTGAGGAAGAGATTTATTATGCTGCCGGGTCGCTTGAAAAAGAAGTCATGATGACTTACCAGGGAGATAAACTAATCCTCTTTGTACAGGCCAAAAACAATGAAAATCCTGCCCATCATTTTCTGGACCTGGTGGAGAGGCGACTCCGGAATTTGCTGCCGGATGTGATCATTTCATGGGGAATCGGGGGGGCACAAGAAACCATCGCAGGATTTAGAACGGGCTATGATCATGCACAAACGGCTCTTCAAATCGGCAGAAAGAAAAAAGGGGCAGGGTACCGGGTGCTGTATGAGAATACGAAGGTGGACAGGGTGCTGTTAACCCTCGCCCAAAACAAGGAAATGAAAGAAATCATTGTCACTGCCATCGATCCGCTCATCCAATATGACCAGCAGCGTAACATGGATCTGATCGGCACCTTCAGCACCTATAATGAATGCCACGGGAACGTCAGCCAGACTGCCCGCCTGCTCAATCTCCACCGGCAGTCTTTATTGTACAGACTGCGCAAAATTGAAACGTTGACAGGCCTTTCCCTCATTGATACGGATGATTTATTCCTGCTTGACCTCAGTATAAAGACGTGGAGACTGGGTCTTACTGAATCTCCTGTTTACTCAGAAACCATTTGATGTTCGTGTATTGAAACAAAGACCTGTGTGTGTGGTCTTTGTTTTTTTATACACATTTCTGATAAAGTGGCTGAAATTTTTACAAAAACTTCATACATTTTTGCAGATGAGAGAAAACCGGCTTTTCTTTTATACTAGACTCATAGATTAAATATTCATAAAATTCAATCAATAAGTGTAACGGGGAGGGTGGGTTCAATGTCATTTGGAACAACTGAATATCAGGAGAGAATTTTGAGAACGAAACAAAGAATGGCGGAAAAGGGAGTTGAGGTCCTGCTGATCACGGATCCCGCAAATATGAATTACTTATCCGGTTATGATGGATGGTCCTTTTATGTTCATCAAATGCTGATCGTCATTGATGATGAAGACCAGCCCATTTGGATCGGCCGCAATCAGGATGCGAATGGAGCCAAAGCCACATCCTGGCTCTATCATGAGAACCTGATTCCTTATCCGGATGATTATGTTCAATCCGATACGAAGCATCCGATGGACTTTGTTGCTGATATTTTAAAGCAGATCGGACAGGACAAACGGACGTGTGGAGTAGAGATGGATAACTACTATTTCACCGCCAAATGCTATGAACAGCTGAAAAAGGGACTGCCGGACGCCGAATTCAAGGATGCAACTCTGCTCGTCAATTGGATCCGCCTCATTAAATCAGATACAGAGATAGAGTATATGAAACGTGCGGCCAAAATCGTGGAAAAGGCTATGATGGACGGAATCGGGATGATTAACGAAGGTGTACGGGAATGCGATGTGGCGGCCAGGATTTTTCATACCCAGATCACGGGAACCAAGGAATTCGGAGGAGATTATCCGTCTATCGTTCCCTTGCTGCCATCAGGGGAAAAAACATCCACACCCCACTTGACCTGGACCGATGACAGATATAAAAAAGGGGATTCAGTCATCCTGGAGCTGGCCGGCTGCTACAAACGGTATCATTCCCCTCTTGCCAGAACGGTCAATATTGGAAAACCGTCTGAACGGCTGCAATACCTTTCCGAAGTGGTGGTAGAGGGATTGAATGCCTGTCTGGATATGATCAAACCGGGCATTGCCTGTGAAGAAATTGAAGAAACGTGGAGAAAGACCATTCATAAAAGCGGGATCGTTAAGGAATCACGTCTTGGTTATGCAGTGGGTCTGAACTATCCTCCGGATTGGGGCGAGCATACAGCCAGTATCCGTAAGGGAGACAAAACGATCCTCCAGCCCAATATGACGTTCCATCTCATCCCGGGCATCTGGCTTGATCAGTATGGATTTGAAGCGAGCGAAGCGCTAAGGGTAACAGCAACAGGCTGTGAAACATTTGCTTCCTTGCCAAGACAGCTGGTGATTAAAGAAGGAGCTCTTGAAACCAACTTTAACTAAAAGGAGAGCGGCAGATGTACATTTTTACAGAAGAAGAGTTAAGGCAGCACATATCACTTAACCATAAAGCATTATCGGTGGTAGAAGACGGGTTCACAAGCCTCGCTGAAAAAAGAGCGGTCATGCCTCCCATCATGAGGGTGGACGTGCATGACCACAACGGCGAAGTAGATGTGAAAACGGCCTATATCAAAGGCAAGGATAAGTTTGCAATTAAAGTGTCTTCAGGATTTTTTAACAATTACCAGCTCGGACTGCCAAGCGGAAGCGGGCTGATGATGCTCGTAAGCGCAACAACCGGAGTTCCTGAGGCGCTCCTGCTCGACAATGGATACCTGACCGATGTGCGGACAGCCGCGGCGGGGGCGATCGCATCGAAATACCTGGCGAAAAAGGATATTGATACGGTAGGTGTGATCGGGTGCGGCAGCCAGGGACGGTATCAGGTAAAAGCGCTTAAGCTTGTCCGTAATTTCAAACAGGTGCTTGTCTATGGAAGATCACAGGACCGGGTACAAGCGTATGTGAAGGAAATGACCAAAGAGCTTGGTGTAGAGGTATTGGCGGCCGGCAGTGCAAAAGAGGCCGTTATCCAGAGTGATCTTGTCATTACAACAACACCGGCAAGTGAACCGGTGATTAAAGCTGAGTGGCTTCATCCCGGAATTCATATCACGGCGATGGGCTCGGATGCAGAGCACAAACAGGAGCTTGAAGCAGAGGTTCTGGCGAAAGCTGACGTTCTGGTCTGTGATACGGTCGCTCAATGTGAGCGGATGGGCGAGCTTCATCACGCGGTCTCCCAGGGAGTGATTTCGCAGACAAAAGATATCCCAGAAGTCGGTGAGCTTACCTCAAAGCAGGCTGCAGGCCGTCAGAATGATGAGCAGATTACAGTGTGTGATCTGACAGGAACAGGTGTACAGGATACGGCGATTGCTCTGTTCGCTTTTCAGGAGATGGTGAACCGGGGTCTTGGCCTGAAAATTGAAAACAAAACTAAAGGAGGAGTCATCGTATGACACAGAAGGCAAAAGCAGGAACACAATCCGTTTGGGCAGGAGAGAAAGACTATTTGGTGCACGGCGCAACCCAGGTGCCGGTGGTTTTAAGTGTGGCTTATGGCTATGACGATATGGATGAATGGTATGACGTGGCCATCGGCAAGAAAAAAGGACATATTTACGGCAGGAATACGAATCCAACCGTTCAGGCGTTTGAAGATAAAGTAAAGATTCTTGAGGGGGCAGAAGCGGCTACAAGTTTTTCAACCGGAATGGCTGCGATCAGCAACACGCTGTCCACGTTCCTTGTGCCGGGTGACCGGATTGTTTCCATCAAGGATACATACGGCGGAACGAATAAGATTTTCACTGAATTTCTTCCCCGCCAGCAGATAGAGGTGGTTCTGTGTGAAACAGGCAACCATGAACAAATCGAAGAAGAAGTAGGCAAAGGATGTTCCATTCTTTATCTGGAGACACCAACGAATCCGACCGTTAAGATCACAGACATTGAACGAATGGCCAAGGCGGGCCGTGAAGCCGGGGCACTCGTGGTGGTGGATAACACGTTTGGAACACCGATTAATCAAAATCCCCTTGCACTTGGTGCGGATTTGGTTATCCACAGTGCAACCAAGTTCCTTGGCGGCCATGCCGACGCGCTTGGAGGCGTTGTGTGCGGTTCTGCCGAACTGGTGGAAAAAATCTATCATTTCCGTGAAATTAACGGAGCAACCATGGATCCAATGGCAGCCTACCTGATGCTGCGCGGCATGAAAACATTGAAGCTCCGTGTCCGCCAGCAAAGTGAAAATGCATTGGCACTGGCCAGGTTCCTCGAGACGCAAGAGCTTGTGGAGGGAGTTTATTATCCGGGACTTGAAACACATCCAAACCATGACATCGCCAAAAAACAGATGAGAGGATTTGGCGGGATGCTCAGCTTTGCCGTAAAAGGCGGCGTCGAAACGGTGCGGGACCTTCTTCCGAAATTGCAATATGCCAACCGGGCAGCAAACCTTGGTGCGGTAGAAACAACCGTCGGACCGGCGCGTACCACAAGCCATGTTGAATGTACGCCGGAAGAGCGGGCAGCCATGGGCATCCCGGAAGGATTAATCAGGATCTCCTGCGGCATTGAAGATATTGAGGACATTATTGCCGATTTTGAACAAGCCTTTCAGCATGTGGAAAGCGGGTTGAAGGTTTAAGACATTTTCCGGGTTTGAGGAGATGAGTGGTCTATGAAACATCCGGAATGGACAGAGAGTATGAAGGAAAAGCTTGTGGCCTGGCGGGAGCATATTCATCAAAGGCCGGAACTCAGCTTTCAGGAGTTTGAAACGTCAAGTTACATTGCCAATGCTTTAAGAAAGATGCCGGGGATGAAGACAGAAACTGAAGTAGGCTGGGCTACCGGGGTCGTCGGCACTTTGTCTGCGGGAGAAGGACCTGTGATCGCGATCAGGGCGGATATCGACGCCCTGCCGATTACAGAAGAAAACAATGTGCGCTATTCCTCAGAAAACGATGGAGTGATGCACGCCTGTGGACATGATGCACACACGTCGATTGTCCTTGGAGTAGCCACATTGCTGTCGGAACACTTACAAACAGGGGAGCTGGCGGGAACCGTGAAGTTTATTTTCCAGCCGGCAGAAGAAAGTATGGATGAAAATGGTCTTTCCGGCTCTCCATACATGATCAGGGCCGGTGCCTATGATGGAGTGGATGCGGCCATTGCTCTTCACATGTGTCCGTGGCTGCCCACAGGTTCCATGCAAGTGAACGACGGATACAGCATGGCGAATGTCGACGTGTTCCAGGGAGTGATTACGGGGACAGGCGGCCATGGGGCTTACCCGGAGCAGGGGACAGACCCAATCTGGATGCTGGGCCCGGTGCTGCAGGCACTTCATGGCATCGTGGCAAGGAAACTCTCGGCTTTGGATTCGGCTGTGGTCAGTATCGGAGAAATACACGCAGGTTCAGCAAGCAACATTATTCCTACCGAAGTATCCATAACTGGCACCATGCGCAGCTATTCACCGGAAGTGCGGGACAAGCTGGCGGTGGAGCTGCAGCGGGCGTTTTCCATTGTTGAACCGCTCGGCGGAGAGTATTCCTTTCGAATCGACCGCGGCGAGCCTGCGTTGAAAAATGACCCGACAGTAAATCAGTGGTTTATCAAGGCGGCCGAGCAGTTGTATCCAACTATTAATATCACAAGAGGTCCTTTCGGAATGGGCGGGGAGGATTTTGGATACGTAACGGAAAGGGTACCAGGTGCGCTGTTTTTTCTGGGATGTGCTGAACCTGACGGTGAGCAAAAGGATTTGCATACCCCGATTTTTGACATCGATGAGGAGTGCCTGCCAATTGGTACGGCAATCCTGGCACAAACAGTAATCAATTATTTAAAGGGCGAGGCAGTTCTGCCAAACCGCAAAAAGGTGGAGGTCGACATTCATGGCACATAAACTCGCATTTATCGGGTTTGGGACAGTCGGTCAGGGGCTGGCTGAAATTTTAGAAAACAAGAAAGAACAGTTAAAGGTGAATGAAAATTTCGAAGCAGAAATAGTGGCCATATCAGACTTTAATAAAGGATCCATCTATCACCCAAGAGGTCTTGAAATTGGAACAGTGCTTGGAGTGCTCAAGGAAACCGGAAATCTGGAAAACTATCCTTCTTCACCTGGTCTCGTGACGGGATGGGACAGCCTTACGACCATCCGTGAATCCAATGCGGATACCATTGTCGAAGTATCCTATACCGATGTCAAAACAGGGCAGCCCGCAATTGACCATTGCCGCACCGCGTTTAGGGCCCAAAAGAATGTGGTGATGACAAACAAGGGCCCTGTTGCGCTGGCGTATCAGGAGCTGTCACACCTGGCAGAAATGCAAGGTGTTCATTGGGGTTTTGAAGGCACTGTGATGAGCGGGACGCCATCCTTGCGCATGCCAATCGCTGCGCTTGCTGGAAATGAAATCTATGAAATCCGCGGTATTTTAAACGGGACGACCAATTATATCCTGACGAAAATGGAGGATGAAGGGGTTACGTATGAGGAAGCATTGATGGAGGCTCAGGCCCTTGGCTATGCAGAAGCCGATCCGACAAGCGATTTGGAGGGATATGACGCGCGGTATAAAATTGCGATTCTTGCAAACTATGTCATGAAGCAGCCGCTTTCTGTAGATGAGATTTCCTGCAGGGGAATCACGGAAATTAACCGGCATGATATTGAAACCGCCAAAGCGGAGGGCAAACGGTGGAAGCTTCTCGCAAAGGCGCGAAAAGAGAATGGAAGAGTTGTTGCTTCCATTGCTCCCGAAAAAGTAGAGGCCACTGATCCTCTCGCATCCATCAAAGGAACGGTAAATGCAATTGCTTATGACTGTGACCTTTTAGGTACCGTAACATTGAGCGGAGCCGGAGCAGGCAAAGTGGAAACGGGATTCTCTCTGCTCATTGACTTGATCAACATTGACCGTGAACGGAAACTGGTAAACATCTAAACAAGAAAGGCGGGGAAATTATGACCATTCAGATTGCTGGACAAAAGATGTTTTTAGGAGGCTCCTGGGTAAATCGCGAAAAAGTCATTGAGGTAAGGGACCCGCAGGATAATACATTGATTGACACCGTTCCGGCCGCCTCAGAGGAAGATATGCTGTCCTGTATCGAGCTTGCGAAAGAAGGAGCAAAAATTGCGGCCGCGATGCCGGTTTACGAACGCATGTCGGTCATTCACAGGGCGGCTGATTACATCGAAGCGAACAAGGAAAAATATGCTTCCATTATTGCTCAGGAAGGCTCAAAAACCATCCGTGAAGCGGCAAAAGAGACAGCAAGGTGCATTCAGACTCTCCGGATCAGTGCCGAAGAGGCAAGGCGCATCCAGGGAGAGACCATTCCCTTTGACCAGATGGAGGGCAGCCAAAACCGTGTCGGCTACTATCAGCGTTTTCCCATTGGCATTATCGGAGCGATCACTCCATTCAACGACCCGCTGAACCTGGTGGCCCATAAAGTCGGACCGGCCATCGCATCAGGAAATGCGATCATTGTGAAACCTGCTACGGTTACACCGCTCAGTGCCTTGCTGCTTGCAGAAGCTTTTTCACAAAGCGGGCTTCCGCCGAAAGTGCTGTCCGTTATTACGGGGTATGGCAGTGAAATTGGCGATGTGCTGGTTACACACCCGGCGATCCGCATGATTTCATTTACAGGCGGTGTAGAGGCAGGAGAAGAGATTGTAAAAAAAGCGGGGTTGAAAAAAATCAGCATGGAGCTTGGTTCGAATTCCCCTGTTATTGTGCTTGAAGACGCTGATTTGGAAGATGCGGTGGAATCCACGGTGTCCGGAGCGTTTTGGGCAGCTGGCCAGAATTGCCTGAGCGTCCAGCGCATATACGTCCAGCAGAAAGTGATGGATCCATTTAAAGAAGGCTTTGTACAACGAACTAAACAATATCGTGTGGGAGATAAGCTGTCAGAGCTGACGGATATGGGGCCGCTCATTACAGAGAAGGAAGCGGTGCGTATCGAAAACCTTGTAAATGAAGCAATTGATGAAGGGGCAGAGCTGCTGACAGGCGGGGAAAGAAAGGGTGCTTTCTACTCTCCAACGGTGTTAAAAAACGTTCCTGAGCATTGTGCTATTGCCAGGGAAGAAATTTTCGGCCCGGTCGTTCTTCTTTTTGAAGTGGAGAACGTGGACGAGGCGATTGAAAAAGCGAATGCGGTCAGCTATGGCCTGCAAGGAGGCATTTTCACAAAAAACATGGACCAAGCCCAAAAGGCCATTGCCAACATGGAAGTCGGAGGCATCATGATCAATGACAGCAGTGATTACCGGATTGACGCCATGCCGTTTGGCGGTGTAAAAAAATCAGGTCTTGGAAGAGAAGGCATCAAATTTGCCATACAGGAAATGACTGAGCCAAAAGTTGTTTGCTACAAATTATCTAATTGAAAAGTGAAAGAGGGTTAAAGAAAGAGGCAAGATTACGGTAATAAGAGGAGGTACGTTGTGGAAAGAGGACAAATCAATAAGCTGACCAAAGAAGATATCACAGTTGTTGATACAAAGATCGCGAAGAAATCAATATTTGGAACGTCTCTGGGCAATGCCATGGAGTGGTTTGATTTTGGAATTTACTCCTATCTGGCCGTTACCATTGGCAAAGTATTCTTTCCTGAAATCGATCCATCTGTCCAGTTGATCTATGCTTTTGCAACGTTTGCTGTCGCTTTTATTGCCCGGCCGATTGGCGGTCTCGTCTTTGGTATGATGGGTGACCGTCTGGGCCGAAAGAAAGTCCTTGCCATCACACTGATCATGATGGCCGTGGCGACATTGAGCATCGGCCTCATCCCCGGGTACGCCACCATTGGCGCCGCCGCTCCGGCTTTACTGCTGGCTGCCCGTCTGGTTCAGGGGTTTTCCACAGGCGGAGAGTATGCCGGTGCTATGACGTTTATTGCCGAGTCCACCCCTGATAAAAAGCGGAGCTTTATGTCGAGCTTCCTTGAAGTAGGGACCCTTGTCGGTTTTATCGCCGGCTCTGGCCTTGTTACATTGCTTACTTTTCTGCTGGGATCCGAAACCATGCTTGCATGGGGCTGGAGAATTCCATTCTTTATCGCGGCTCCATTAGGTATGATCGGATTGTATTTCCGTTCACATTTGGAGGAAACTCCTGCATTTAAAGAAATGAAGGAAACGGCCAAAGAGAGAAAGAATCAAGCCTCTCTTAAGAAGATTTTCACAGAGCACTGGCGTTCGCTGCTCATCTGCATTGGAGTTGTTTTCTTCTATAACACCATCAACTACATGATTCTTACCTATATGCCGTCATACCTGTCGGAACAGATTGGTTTCGGAGAAATGAAAGGCCTTGTCCTTATCCTGTTTGTCATGATCGCGATGATTCCCTGTGTTCTGCTCATGGGACGCTGGGCTGACCGCATTGGCAGGAACCGGTTAATCGTAACGGGCTTAATCGGCACCATTGTTCTGAGCATTCCGGCATTCTACCTGATGGATACAGGTTCAAGCGTGGCAGCATTTATTGGTTTATTGGTGCTGAGCTGTTTATTTACAGCCTTCCAGGGTACACTGCCGGCCGCACTGCCATCCTTGTTTTTCACAGAGGTCCGGTACGGGTCATTGGCACTTACCTACAATGTATCCACCTCCATTTTTGGCGGCACCACACCGCTTGTGGTCGCATGGCTTGTGAAGTCAACGGGCGTAAATATGCTTCCTGCTTACTTTTTAATCGGCGTATGTGTCATCGGTCTCTTTGTTGTCACTCTGTTTGTAAAAGAAACAGGGGGGCGTTCATTGAGGGGCTCAAAGCCAACAGTGGAGCATGAAAGTGAAGCAGCGGAACTCGATCCAGAGACAGCATTCTGGTGGAAGGAAGAACTGGTGAAAAGAGAAGAACGAGCAGGCATTTCACCAGGATTATTGGGATCTCAGCAGAAAAACGCAAGCAATATTCAATGAATAAAAAGGCTGCCGGACATCAGGCAGCCTTTCTGTTTTAAGCAAGACGTGGGCCATAAACCAAGGTTAACGGTTAATAAGAAAATGTTTGGGGAAATGGTTTAGTAAAGCAACTAAAATTCTTGCAAATTGAAGGAGGTACGCTGTGGCTAAAGGTATGAGAAGGAAATTAAAAAAAGGGGATATTACCGTAGTTGATAAGAAAATTGCAAAGCAGTCGATTTTGGGAACTTCACTCGGCAATGCGATGGAATGGTTTGATTTTGGTATTTATTCCTATTTAGCAGTAACCATCGGTAAAGTGTTTTTCCCGGAAGTTGACCCGTCCACCCAGGTTATTTATGCATTTGCAACCTTCGCTGTCGCATTTATTGCCAGGCCGATTGGCGGAATTGTTTTCGGAATGCTGGGTGACCGGCTTGGAAGAAAAAAGGTATTGGCCATAACATTGATTATGATGGCTATTGCCACATTGACCATCGGGCTGATTCCCGGCTATTCGTCCATAGGTATAGCAGCGCCCATTCTTTTGCTGGTCGCAAGGCTTGTCCAGGGATTTTCCACTGGAGGAGAATATGCCGGTGCGATGACGTTCATTGCAGAATCCACACCCGATAAAAAGCGGAGTGTGATGTCGAGTGTGCTGGAAGTGGGAACACTGGTTGGCTATATTGCCGGCTCTGGCCTGGTAACGCTGCTTACGTTCATTCTTGGAACAGAAACCATGCTTGAATGGGGCTGGAGAATCCCGTTTTTTGTCGCGGCGCCACTGGGACTGATTGGCCTCTATTTCCGTTCTCATCTCGAAGAAACACCGGCATTTAAAGCGATGGAGGAAGAAAAGGAGGAAAGTAAAAGCAAGTCTTCCCTTAAAGAAATTTTTGTTAATCACTGGAAATCTCTACTAATTTGTGTGGGGGTTGTACTGTTTTATAATACAATCGTTTACATGGTATTAACCTATATGCCTTCCTATCTGACCGAGCAGCTCGGCTATGGCGAGACCAAAGGCCTTCTCCTTATTCTGATCGTAATGGTTATTATGATTCCATTTGTTATTGGTATGGGCTATTTGGGAGACCGGATCGGACGGAATAAAATCCTCATTTCAGCTCTTATTTTAACCATTGTTCTCAGCATCCCGGCATTTATGTTGGCCGGAAACAGCCATGGTATCAATGCCTTTTGGGGAGTACTGATCCTGGGATGCCTGCTGACAGCTTTTCAAGGAACGCTGCCTGCGACCCTGCCATCTCTATTTTTCACAAACGTCCGGTATGGATCGCTTGCGCTAACCTATAATGTATCCACCTCCATTTTTGGAGGAACCACACCGCTGATCGTGTCTTGGATGATCAAAGAGACCAACAATAAATTGTTCCCTGCGTACTATTTAATGGCTGTATGTACCATAGGAATCATCGTTGTTGCTTTCTTTGTTAGAGAGACAGCCGGCCGCTCGCTTCGTGGCTCTCTGCCAGTAGTTGAGGAGCCGGCCGAAGTAGAAGAGGTGTTGAAAAATCCGGAAAAAGCCCTGTGGTGGGAGGAAGAAGAACCGGATGATAATCAAAAACAAGTAAAAAGCATAAATGAATAGTGGTAAAGGGTGCCGGCAGCGTTCCGGCGCCTTTTTATGCGTGTAAAAGGATTTACGGGAGGAAAGCAGAATACATAAAAAGACTTAGAACGACTTAAAGAGAAAGGGAACCAATCCATGAAACTGGAAACAGAACGATTAACCCTCATGCCGTGTACCCGTCCGTATGTTGCCTCATTGTCCGAGGATGAATATCCACTGGGCGGTCACATCACAACACATTTGAAAAAGCTGGACCAGGATCCGGATGAATACGGCTGGGGCGTCTGGCTGGTAACGGAAAAAGAAACAGGCCGCATTGTGGGGGATATCGGATTTAAAGGAAAGCCGGATGAAGAAAAGAAAGTGGAAGTCGGATATGGGTTTGATCCATCTGCCCGTAATCAGGGGTATGCCACCGAAGCGGTAGAACGATTGATCCAGTGGGCGTTCACCTCTGACAATGTCCAAAGAATTATTGCAGAATGTCTGAGAGACAATCAACCATCGGTACGTGTATTGGAAAAAGTGAAGATGAGGCGTACAGGATTAGAGGGAGATATGGTGTATTGGGAACGAAAGGAGGAAAACAATGAGTAAGTTTGAATTATTACTGGGTGAGATGAGGCATGCGTATGATCAAAGGGATTGGCATGAGCCGCTCAAACCGGCGCTCGAAGGTTTGTCTGTACAACAGGCAAGCTGGCGGCCGGAAGGAGGACATGTGAACACCATTTGGGAGACAGCCAATCATTTGCTGTATTACAAGCGGCAGCTTCTGCATTATTTAAAAGGTGAAAAACTTTCCGATCCCGCACAAACGAACAATGAAACGTTTTTAGTACACTCTCCCCATGATGCTGAGGCCTGGCAGCAGACTGTTTCCCGGATCGAGGAGGTGCAGCAGGAACTGCTGAACATCATTGGAACCAAAGATGACGAAGAGTTTGATACCCTTCTTCCTGAAGGTGATCCTATGGGGAATTATATTTCAAGCCTGATAAGGCATGATTCGTTTCATACCGGGCAGATTGTTCAGCTTCGAAAACTGCAGGGTTCCTGGCCATCCAAAACATAAGTAACCGAAAGAAGTCTTTCTTGAAGAAAGGCTTCTTTTTTTTACAATATATAGGGAAACTTGTGGTAAAATGAGGAATGAAACAGGAGGGTGAAGAATTATGGAATTAATCCTGAATATGGTTGGGAACGAAAGCTTGACCATTTTACTATTAGAAAGACCGGCGTTAACCATTTGAACAGAAAATGGCTTTTACTATTGCTTCTTATTTTGGTCATTCCTTCTCTTTATTTAGCTGTTATCCATTACGGCTATCAGTCAAAAAGCGAGGCGGTAAAATCCGTGATTAATAAGGAAGCGGAAGAACTTAACACAAGAAACTATCAATCTATTCCTGTTGCAAAAAGTCCATACACACTCGCCATCACAGATGCCCCGCATAAAATTTATGTTTTTAAAATAACAAAGCACTTCAACAGATACCGTGCTGTCCTGTCCCATGTGAACAACTTGTATGAAAGCACCACTAAAGAATCCATGGTTTACAATAATAATATGTTAGAATTTGGTTTTGACAGCGAGAAACCGAGGAATAAAGGAATTTGGATAGAAGGGCAGAAGATGAAAATGCTCCCGCTGAGTCCATATTTTAAACATAGCCGCTATGCCTGGAACTATCATAATCTATCATTTTATTATCCAGAGCATCCGTTTCGGTCAACGGCCTCCCAGCCTGTATATCATTAGAACAGGCAAATGGAACAAGGCATCTGGTTCTTGTTCTTTTTCAGATGCATATCATATAAACAGCTGGATGAATCTAGTACTTCCTGCCTGTTTGTAATAAAGTTGTAACATTTCCGGGTGATAATCGTATGATTTTCTATGAAAATAGTATAAAATTGGTGTTCAGGATAAATTTAACTATTTCAGCATAGGAAATATCATGGAACAATTGAAGGAGAGTAATGATGGAAAAGAATAATTCAGCTTCAAGAATGGAAAGAAGAAAACAGAACAAAAAGCCACAAAAGAGTTTTTCTAAATTCCTCACATATACTGCAGTCACTTTTCTTGTTCTCTTTCTTGTCGTTGTCGTTGGCGGAGGCATCACAGTCTTTTCAATGATTAAAAAGGCTCCCGAATTGAATGCACAAAACTTAAAGTATGCAAGCTCTTCTACCGTGTATGATATGAACAATAAAAAGGTCATATCCATCAACGGTAAGGAAAAACGTGATTATGCATCTATCAAAGAAATTCCTCCGCGTGTACGAAATGCATTTATCGCGACCGAGGATGTCCGTTTTTACAAGCACTCCGGAATTGACCCAAAACGTGTAGGCGGGGCGATTCTATCAAACGTTACCCACGGATTTGGTTCAGAGGGAGCAAGTACCATTACCCAGCAGGTAATCAAGAATTCCTTCCTTTCACCGGAAAAAACGGTAACAAGAAAAATACAGGAAGCTTATCTAGCGCTTAAGCTGGAGCGGGAATACTCCAAAGACCAGATTCTCGAATTCTACTTGAACAAGATTTATTTTGGTCATGGGGCATACGGTATTAAAACCGCAGCAAAAACCTATTTTGATAAATCGTTGGATGAATTAACAACAAGTGAAATTGCGCTGCTTGCCGGGTTGCCGCAGCGTCCAAACGGATATGATCCTGTGAAACGTCCGGATCTGGCGGAGCATCGAAGAAATGTTGTTCTGTCACTTATGGAGAAAAACGGATACATTTCCGAGCAGGAAAAAGAGAAAGCCCAGGCTGTATCAATAGAAAAGATGGTCGTTAAACAAAAAGAGGAGTCAGGCCCGAAGTATGAAGCATTTCTCCAGCAGGTCATTGATGATGCTGAAAAGGAAGGCATTTCTGAAAAAGACCTGTTTGAAGGCGGCTTGAAAATCTACACGACGCTGGACACGGATGCCCAGTCACAGGCAGAAAAAATTCTGAGCACCAATGATTATGTGGTTTATCCAGACGATCAATTCCAGGCCGGTGCGGTGCTTCTTGATACGAAAACCGGTGAAGTCCGGGCTATTGGTGGTAACCGCCTGAGCGAAAAAGAACAGGTTTCCAGAGGATTTAACTATGCCACTGATACCAAGAGACAGCCGGGTTCAACCATTAAGCCGGTATTGGATTACGGTCCGGCAATTGAATATTTAAAGTGGTCTACGAATACACCGATCAGGGATGAACCGCTTGAAATCAATGGCAAGCAGGTGCAGAACTGGGATAAATCGTACCATGGCACCCTCACGATGAGAGAAGCGCTTGTTCAATCCTATAACATTCCGGCGATAAAAGCCTTCCAGGCAGTCGGCGAAGACAATGCAAAAAAGTTTGCCAATAATCTCGGTCTTGGTTTGGATAAAGTCTATCCGTCCTATGCGATTGGCGGATTTGAAACCGGGGTTTCGCCAATGACGATGGCTGGCGCATTTTCTGCCTTCGGTAACCAGGGGATCTATAATCAGCCCACCACCCTTCGTAAGGTAGAGTATCCGAACGGAAAAGTCCGAGAAATAAAGCATAAACCGAAAAAAGCGATGAGCGATTATACGGCGTATATGGTAACTGACATGCTGAAGAGCGTAGTGAGCAGAGGAACCGGCCGGATGGCCCAGATTCCGGGTCTGGATGTAGCCGGAAAAACGGGAACAACCAATCTGCCTCCTGGCGTCTATGGAAATGGATCAAGCGACTCCTGGTTTGTCGGCTATACCACCCGCTATACAGCAGCGGTATGGACCGGGTATGATAAAACGGGATCTAACACTTATGTACGAAAAGATGATCAGGTCATCGCCAAGCTGATCTTCAAGCAGCTCGTGTCCCATGCTTCTGAAGGGAAGATGACAGCTGATTTTGAAAAGCCGGGTTCCGTGGTAGCCCGGGGTTCTGAACTGTATGTTCAAGGAACTTCTGTACCCGCTTTGGCTCAGCCGAAATACGCAAAAAGTGATGAGAATACATCGACTTCCGATAAACCAGAAGAGGTGAAAAAGGAAGAAGACACCGACAAAGAAAAAGATACAAAAGAAGAAGATAAGAAAACAGATCAAGATAAACCGAAAGATGATGGAACCACCACCACTCCTGATACGCCAGCCACACCGCCAAAAGATGATCAGGGCGGCAGCGATCAGGGTGGAAATGGAGACAACGGACAGGGCGGAAGCAACCAGGATGGCGGCAACAATCAGGATGATGGAAACAACCAGGATGACGGAAGCAATCAGGGTGGCGGTACCGATCAGGGTGGAGACACAGGGCAGGACGGCGGCCAGCAGGATAAACCCGACACGCCAGCCACTCCGCCGCCAAAGGACAACAAAAAACCTGAAAAACCAACTGAGCCAACCACGCCTCCGAAAAAAGATACAATTCAGTCAAACAGCGTAAGCAATAACCGCAGTAAAGCCCAGTCAACAACCACAGAATAAAAGTTAGAAGGAGCTCTTCCATA
Organism: Fictibacillus fluitans; assembly: GCF_030418125.1. Taxonomy (GTDB): domain Bacteria; phylum Bacillota; class Bacilli; order Bacillales; family Fictibacillaceae; genus Fictibacillus_C; species Fictibacillus_C fluitans. The sequence continues at coordinate 393,263 of NZ_JAUHTR010000003.1, forward strand.
AGTCAGTAAAATTGACTTATGGAAGCTCCTTTTTTTATTTGGCAGCATGGAGTTGGTCATCATCTTCATTGACTGGTTACTTGGAGTGGAGGATGCGAGACTCCTCGAAAATGAAGATCACATTTTCTTCGTGCGATGTACAGCTGCCGTAGCCTTCCTTGTCCTGCAGGGGAAGCGTGACAGGTGAGACAAGGTAGGCGTTTACGCCGGTAAAAGCGAGCATCCTGGAACGGAAAGTAACGCTTTCAAGAGCTTCAAAGACACTTCATGAATAGCCTCTTTTCGACTGTGGGATTAGCATAAAAAGGTTTGGGTATATACATAGAGTAGGAGTTGAAACGATTAAAGGAGTGAGCATGTTGGCAGAAAGCAAGACATTAGGAGTGTATTTACTGGATTGTTTAAAAGCTGAAGGGATTGGAGAAATTTTCGGTGTGCCGGGAGATTACAACTTTTCCTTGCTTGATACGCTCAAGGATTATGAAGAAATCCAGTTCGTGAACAACAGAAATGAACTGAACGCTGGCTATGCCGCAGATGCGTATGCCCGGCTGAATGGCCTCTCGGCTCTCATTACGACGTTTGGAGTGGGAGAGATGAGCGCATGCAACGCGATTGCGGGTTCATACAGTGAAAGTGTCCCGGTGATCCACATTGTCGGTTCGCCAAAGACAGCCATGCAGGAGGAAAAGGCTTTGCCCCACCATACACTGATGGACAAGGACTTTGATGTGTTCCGGAAAGTATATGACAATCTAACCGCATATACGGCGATTTTAACACCGGAGAATGCCGCCCGTGAAATACCGGCTGCAATTGAAGTGGCAAAGAAAAAGAAAAAACCGGTCTATCTTAGTGTTGCTATTGACCTGGTCACCCAGCCGATCATCCCTTCAGAAAAACAAACAAACGAAGAGGAAACCAAGGACTCTGCTTTGAAAGCGGCGATCGCACACAGCCAAACGCTGCTGGAAGGCGCAAAAAGTGCTGTCATTCTGGCGGACGTGAAAACCATCAGGTATGGCCTTCAGGAACAGGTCAGGCAGCTGGCTGAGCAATGGAACGTTCCCGTCGCTTCTTCTATGCAAGGGAAAAGTGCATTTGATGAAAGCCATCCACAGTACATAGGTGTATATGGAGGAGCGTTTGGAGATCAGGAAGTCACAAACATTGTGGAAGGGGCGGATGCGGTCATAGCAGTCGGAGCGCTGTGGTCAGATGTGAATACATCGAAAAATACCATCAAACTTAACCCTCTCAAGATGGTGGAAATACAGCCGGACTCCGTTAAAGTGGGAGAAGCAAGCTACATGAAGATTCAGGCAGCCGATTTTATCCAGGAATTGTGCGGTATAGGATACAAGCAGGAAGGAAAGCTGCCTGATCCTTCGTTTCCGTATGACTCGGTTACAGGAGGTGCAGAGGACCACCTGAGGGCGGCCTATTACTATCCGCGGATTCAACATATGCTGAAGGAAAATGATGTCATTGTGACGGAAACAGGCACCCTTTCTTATGGGATGTCACAAGTAAGGCTGCCCAAGGGAGCAACCTATATTGCTCAAGGAGGCTGGCAAAGCATAGGTTATGCGACCCCGGCCGCTTTTGGCGCATGCATCGCTGCCAAAGACCGCCGCGTTCTCCTCTTTACAGGTGACGGTTCACTTCAGCTGACCGTTCAGGAAATCAGTTCGATGCTTGAGAATGACTGCAAACCGATCATTTTTATTTTGAACAATGACGGCTATACGATTGAAAAATACCTGAATGTTCAGGTGAAGGTGGAAAAACAAACCTATAATGATATTCCGATGTGGCAATATACAAAATTGCCTGAGGTGTTTGGCAGAGAAGTCTTTACCGCACAAGTTAAAACAAACCAGGAGCTGGATGAAGCCATTTCACAAGTGGAAAAATTAAACGGTGAACAGCTCTGCCTGATCGAGCTTGTTGTGGACGACCCGATGGATGCACCGGCCTATATGCAAAAGATGCGGGAGTCGTTGGAACAGTGACGCTTTGTTGATTGGTAAATGAAAAACGAGGGTATCATTTAAAGAGAAATCCGATGGGAAGGATGTGTAAGTAAATGAGCAAGCATTCAGACATACCAAAGGAAGAAGGGTTGGATCACAGCCTGGCTCTTATACAGGAAGGATATGAATATATCCCCAGCCGCCGTTCGAAATTTAAAACCGATCTTTTCGAAACCCGCCTTCTGGGGCAGAAGGTCGTCTGCATTGGCGGACAAGAGGGGGCCGAGCTTTTCTATGATAACGATAAGTTTGAAAGAAAAGGGGCCGTACCGAAGCGAATCCAGAAATCTCTTTTTGGGGAAAACGCCATCCATACACTGGATGGAGAGGCGCATGAACACCGCAAGCTGTTATTTATGTCCTTAATGACGGAAGAAAGACTGGAACAGCTAGGGGAGCTGACGAGAGAAGAATGGAGACTCGCAGCCGCTGAGTGGGCGAAGATGGACAAAGCGGTCCTTTTTGACGAGGTACCGCAGATCCTGTGCAGGGTAGCCTGCAGGTGGGCTGGCGTTCCGATTGATGCGATAGAGGTAAAGCCGTTGGCCCGCGATTTTATTGCGATGGTTGAAGCGTTTGGTGCGGTTGGATCAAGGCACCAGAAAGGGCGAAAGGCAAGAAAAAAGATGGAAGATTATTTTGAAGGGCTGATTGTAGAAATTCGCCACAGAAGAATGGAGCCGATTGAAGGATCGGCGCTTCACAAAATGGCCTGGCACCGCGACCATAAGGAAAAGCATCTGGATGAACATACAGCTGCGGTCGAGCTGCTGAATGTTCTGCGTCCAATCGTAGCGGTTACGTACTTGGTAACGTTCGGCGCCCTTGCGTTGTTCCAGCATAATGTCTGGAAGGAAAAGCTGCAGGACGGTGATGAAGAAAGTGTTCAGATGTTTGCGCAGGAAGTGAGGCGTTTCTACCCGTTTGCTCCTTTCCTGGGTGCGAAAGTGAAGAACGACTTCGAATGGAAGGGCCATACCTTTGAAAAAGGCCAGCTCGTCCTCCTCGATGTGTATGGAACCAACCATGATAACCGGCTTTGGGAAGAGCCTTACGTGTTCAACCCGGAGCGGTTCAGGAACTGGAACGGCGGCATTTTTGATCTGATTCCCCAGGGTGGGGGAGATGAGGCCACGGGCCACCGCTGTCCGGGTGAAATGGCAACCCTCCAGGTTATGAAAACAAGCTTCTCGTTTTTAACCAATGAGATGATTTACAACGTGCCAATGGAGCAGGATTTAAGCTACAGCCTTTCCCGAATGCCAACGTATCCTGAGAGCGGATTCGTGATTCAGGGAGTCAGCATTAAAAGCCAAACAACCGTGTAAAAAAGAGAAGTAAACAAGAAAACAGCCCTGAAATGGG
>NZ_JAUHTR010000030.1 GCF_030418125.1 Fictibacillus fluitans
ATAAAATCCCTGACTTACTCTGGCTTTTGTTTGGTTTTCAAAGAACATTTGTTTGCGTCGCTTGTTTTGGCGACTTTATTAGTATATCACTTAGCTACCAACCAAGTCAACACTTTTTTTCAAAAAGTTTTTCTTGGCTGCTTGCCAAATCGGCAAGTAAAGAAGCAGCTCAATTAATATACCATGGTCTCTAATGCTTGGCAAGAGTTTTTATCAAAATAAAAAAAGAATCCTCTTTTGCCGAACAAAAGCTCAGCATCGAGAGGATCATCCCACAATAAAATACTGTATGGCCGCCAGTGAGGCCAGTCCCGGCAGACCGAGCAAACCGGAAATAAAAACAGTGGCTGCATTGATCGGTACGTGGATATCGTAAGAGGCTCCTGCAGTGTTCAGAAAAAACAGCAGCAAGGCTCCGATAGCCAACCGTATCAGCATCTGCCCGGTCCACCTCATCGGCTTCAAAGGAGCTCCTATTAATAGTAACAGCAAGATTGCACTTCCTATAATGGAAATGACCATAACCGGTTGCATACTCATCCTCCCTGCACTTCATATATAGACAATGTATGGAGGATGTCCCAAAAAAAGAACAGGAAGGCTTATTTCAGCCTCCCTGTTGTGACCTTTCTGATTTTCGCTTCCTTTAGCAGAAACAAGTATTTGGCTTCTGTCAGCTTCAATTCATACAAAACCTGGTCTGAGGGCTCAAGGCTGCGTTCGACCATGGCTTTCTGATTGGTCCATACGGTCTTGATTTCATCAAGAGATTGTAAAAGACGCTGATCGCCTTCTTTTCGCAAACGCCCTTTTCGGGAGAAGAACATATTGTATTCTCCTTTTAATTATATTTCGCGTCTGCCTTCCATGGCTTTGGAAAGTGTCACTTCATCGGCGTATTCCAAATCTCCTCCTACAGGGAGGCCATGAGCAATCCGCGTAACCTTTATGCCGGTCGGCTTTAACAGACGGGCAATGTACATGGCTGTCGCTTCACCTTCAATATTGGGGTCCGTTGCCAATATGATTTCCTGGATGGTATCATCCGCCAGCCGCTTTAGCAGTTCCGCAATCTTGATGTCTTCCGGTCCAATTCCTTCAATAGGTGAAATGGAGCCGTGGAGCACATGGTAAAGGCCTCTGAAGTCCTTCATTTTTTCCATAGCGATGACGTCCTTGGAATCATGCACCACACAGATGGTGGTACGGTCTCTGCTGGAATCGTCACAGATCATGCACGGATCACGGTCTGTAATATGAAAGCAATTGGAACAATACATTAAATCGCGTTTGGCGTTTACAAGGGCCCGTCCAAAATCAAGCACATCGTCCTCACGCATGTCTAATACGAAAAATGCCAGACGGACCGCTGTTTTGGGCCCGATTCCTGGCAATTTCATAAAGCTGTCAATCAGCTTTGATATCGGCTCTGGGTAATGCATATGTTAGCCCCCTAGAATAATCCCGGTATGTTCAGCCCTTTAGTGAATTTGCCCATATCCTGCGATACCAGCTCATCTACTTTTTTAAGTGCTTCGTTTGTAGCAGCAAGCACGAGGTCTTGAAGCATTTCAATATCTTCAGGATCCACGACTTCTTCTTTAATATTGACTTCCAGTACTTCTTTATGTCCGTTGACAATCACGGTAACCATACCGCCGCCAGCAGTACCTTCCGCTTTTTTATCCTTCAGGTCTTCCTGTGCTTTTGCCATTTCCTTTTGCATCTTTTGCATTTGCTTCATCATATTGTTCATGTTTCCGCCGCCACGCATCATAAATATCTTCCTCCTAGAGTTTTTATTCTTTTATTTCAATTAATTCTTCTCCAAAAAGCTTTTTGGCTTCAGCAATTAATGGATCTTCCGCTTCGGCCGGGTCCTGTCCGCCATCGCTCCTCTGCTGCTGCTGAATGAACTCCTTTTTCACAGTCTCCCATTCAGGCTGGAGGATGGTTAGCATGGTAAGGGACTTCCCTATTGTACTATAAATTACGTTTTCCACACAGCTGCGAATGTGGTCGGATGACGCCATTTGACTGTGAATTTCATGCTGGAAGGAAAGAAGCACTTCTTTCTCCGAGCAGGCAACAGGTTCGGCACCGGATAAAAGCGCATAGACGCTTACCTTTTCCGACTTGATTTTCTCCATAATGCTTCCCCAGTTGTTTTTCAGCTGGACCAAGTTTGGCTTGGCTGCTTTTTTCAGCATTTCTTTTACCCGGCCGGTATTTGTTCCGCTTCCTTTTCCTGAAGTCCTGAACGTTTTCTTTTCCTGGACAGGAGGTGCATCGGATGAAGCAGGCGCAAGTGCCACACCTTTTTCCTTGAGTACCCGGACTTCATGCTCGAGGTCTTCTATCTTCTTTAACAGGTCCGGACTGGCTCCCGCTGTTTCCTGCCGTTCTTCCTGGCAGATTTTAATCAGGGAAAGCTCCAGAAAAATCTTGGGATGATTTGTCCACTTCATTTCCTGCTGCGACTGATTCAACAGCTCAATGACTTTATAAATCCAGGTACGGTCTGTTTCCTCTGCAAGTTCCCTGAATTCATCATCCACTTTTACCCGGTCCAGTATTTCTTCAAGGCCCGGCGCCGTCTGGTATAAAAGCATATCGCGGTAGTAATAAATCAGGTCGGTAAGAAAGCGTACAGGATCCTTGCCCTCGGACATGAGCCGGCTGGCAACATTCAGGGCCCTGGCGACATCCTTTTCTTTAAATGCCCTGGCTACCTGTGACAAAAAGCCCTGGGAAACGGCACCGGTCACGGCCAGCACATCTTCGACCTTCACCTCGTCCTCACTGTAGGAAATCGCCTGATCCAGCAGGCTTAACGCGTCCCGCATTCCCCCTTCAGCCGCACGGGCAAGAAGGTGGAGTGCGTCATCATCCGGAATGATGCTGTTGGAATCAAGTATGGTCTTCATCCGGTTAACGATGGAATCACTGGAGATCCGTTTAAAGTCAAACCGCTGGCAACGCGAGATGATCGTCAGTGGGATTTTATGTGGCTCTGTTGTAGCAAGAATAAAAATAACATGGGGTGGAGGCTCTTCGAGCGTTTTAAGCAGGGCGTTAAACGCTCCGGTTGAAAGCATATGAACCTCATCAATAATATAGACCTTGTACCGGACAACCGAAGGTGCAAATTTCACTTTATCCCGGATATCCCGGATGTCGTCCACTCCTGTATTGGAAGCAGCATCAATTTCCAGAACGTCTGAAATGGATCCGTTTGTGATTCCAATACAGTGATCACATTCATTGCACGGTTCCGCTGTTGGTGCCTGGACACAGTTTACAGCCTTTGCAATAATTTTGGCCGCACTTGTTTTTCCCGTTCCCCGCGGGCCTGAAAACAGATAGGCATGGGAAAGCTTGTCCTGAACAAGTGCGTTCTGGATTGTCTTGGTGATATGTTCCTGTCCGACCACGTCATGAAAGGACTGCGGCCGCCAGACACGGTAAAGCGCTTGATAGCTCATCCCATGCCCTCCTTCATTCATGTTTTAAAATTAAAGTCTCTATCCTCTATTATACTGAAAATCAGCAAAAAACTCACCCCATAAGGAGTGAGTTATTGTTTTAAGTATATAAAATGCCGCGCACCTCTCTTTGGAATAGCCAGCCTACGCGTTACCCAGGCAGTTAGCTCGATCCAGGCTGCCCCACGGCACACGAAGATGACCACTTACTGCTGCTTCCTTCCGGACCTGACAGGGTTCATGGGTCCCCGTTGCGCAGGACCCGAATGTCAACACCACTTACATGGGTCAGACCGTACGCTGGACTAACCGAGGAGAGGAATTCAGCCTCGCTACAGCGGATTGCGAGTACAGGGCACCGCTACCTCCCCGCCTAGCGCGACAAAGTGTATAACATTGTTAGGCACATATCAAATGTGCAAGATTAAGTATACAACGGCAGCTCCAAAAAATCAACCCGGACCATATATTTACAATTATTGGCGGTCCTGCAGTCTTCTTTTTTCTTTATTTCGTTTTCTGAGTCCCCGAAAGAAGGCGGAAAGCATCTCGCTGCATTCCTCACCCCGCACCCCTGCCGCCACCTCGCATTGATGATTAAACCGTTCATCCTCCAGAAGGTTCATCAATGTTCCTGCACAGCCGCCTTTGGGGTCTGTTGCGCCATATACTACCCGGTCGACTCTCGAGAGGACGAGCGCGCCCGCACACATGGCACACGGCTCAAGGGTTACATACAGCGTACTGCCTGAAAGCCTCCATGCCTCAAGCGTGCTGCACGCCTGATCAATCGCCAGCAGTTCCGCGTGCGCAACCGCACGGTGTTCTGTCTCCCGGCGGTTATAGGCTGCAGCGATCACTTCATCATCCTTCACCAGAACGGCACCGATCGGCACTTCTCCGATTTCTTCCGCCTTTTTGGCTTCCTTAAGGGCAAGCGACATATAATACTCGTCTTTTTCATGTTGAAGCATTGTTTTCAGACTCCATCTTTGTGTTTTATGTGATTATACAAAAGGTTTTGCTAATAATAAAGAAAGGAATAGATATGAGTACGCGAGACAGACTTTAAAAGGAGTGAGTTTACTTTGTCCTCATCACCATCTTATCCCCCTGTGGCTCTGTTAATCATAGATGTAATCAATGACTTTAATTTTCCTGAAGGTGAGATGCTCCTTGAGCAGTCACTGCCGGTCGCCCCTCATATCGCCAATTTGAAAAAAAAGGCAAAGGAAAAGGGCATTCCTGTGATTTATGTTAATGATAATTTCGGTAAATGGCAATCGGACAAGCATAAGCTTGTTGATTATTGTCTTGAAGAAAAAGGGAAGGAATTTGTGGAGCAGCTTACACCCGATGAAGACGACTTTTTTATTATTAAGCCCATGCATTCCGCTTTCTTTTCTTCACCCTTATCCACCCTTTTGCACGATATGAAAATCACAAGCCTGATCATGGCGGGCGTGGCCGGGAACATTTGTGTTCTTTTCTCTGCCAATGACGCCTTCATGCGGGATTTCACCCTCTATGTGCCTGAAGATTGTTCTGCATCGAATATTGCAGAGGATAACGAACGCGCGATTTTGCTTATGAAAAACACCCTTGGTGCGGATACAACGAGTGAGAGTGACCTTGACCTCGATAAGATCACAAGAGAAGCGGAAGAAAACAAAAAACGAACGATGTTTTGATGACCGGCGCCAGGATGTTTTAGCAAACATCCTTGTGATGTTTTAGCAAACATCCTTATAAATGATTTAGTTCTACTCCCTCCGCTCTTCATATGCTACAATATCTTCTGTCTGTTATTTTTTTGTAAGTGAAGTTAGGGAGGAACACAGCATGAATTCTACCCCCTTTATTGCAGTTGAAGGGCCGATTGGTGTTGGAAAAACATCATTAGCAAAAGCCATCTCAGAACATTACAGGTTTAAGCTGCTAAAAGAGATTGTAGAAGAGAACCCGTTTTTGGGGAAGTTTTATGAAAACATTGAAGAGTGGAGCTTCCAGACTGAAATGTTTTTTCTCTGCAACCGCTACAAGCAGCTGGAGGATATACAGAAACTTTATCTGAACCAAAACACCCCGGTTGTGGCTGACTACCATATTTTTAAAAACCGAATTTTTGCCGAACGTACACTTACCGGCAGGAATTATGATAAATACATGCAAATATTTGATATCCTAACCGAAGACATGCCGGTTCCGAACATGATCATCTATTTGAATGCAGGACTGGAAACATTGCTCGAACGCATTGAGCTTCGCGGCAGAAATATCGAAAAGCAAATGGATCCCGCGTATCTGATGCAGCTCGTTTCGGATTACGAACTGTTCATGACTGCTTTTCAAAAGGAACACCCTGAAATCCCTGTTCTCACCTTTAATGGAGATGATCTGGATTTTGTAGCAAACAGCAGTGACAAAGAGCGGATATTTGCCGAAATTGAAACCACCCTGCATAAAGGAGAATTAACCCGATGAATTTAGCACAGAAGTACAACATTCCTTTAGACGCTGTGATTACAGTGGCAGGTACAGTAGGAGCTGGCAAATCGACACTTACTTCCGCACTTGCTGAAGCATTAAACTTCAGAACATCCATGGAAAAGGTAGACAACAATCCGTACCTCGACAAGTTTTACAAGGATTTTGAGCGATGGAGCTTCCATCTCCAGATTTTCTTTTTGGCCGAGCGTTTCAAGGAACAAAAGCGGATGTTTGAATATGGCGGCGGTTTTGTTCAGGACCGCTCGATTTATGAAGATACCGGCATTTTTGCAAAAATGCACTATGACAAGGGAACCATGTCAGAAGTGGACTATGATACGTACACACGGCTGTTCGAGGCAATGGTCATGACACCCTACTTTCCGCATCCCGATGTGCTGATCCACCTTGAGGGATCGCTTGAAGATATACTGGAACGGATCAAACACCGTGGACGCCAGATGGAACAGGATACCCCGGTTGATTACTGGATCGAAATGTATGAGCGGTATGAACAGTGGATTTCCAACTTCAATATCTGTCCTGTTCTCCGCGTCAACATCAATGACTATGATCTCATTGGGGACCCGTCATCCATTGAGCAAATCGTTGCCAAGATCGCACAGAAAATCGAAACTAAACGAGAAGTACGTCTATAATAGAAATCCTCCCCGGAATGTATGGGGAGGATTTTTTTCTTTCTTAAAATAGAAGCAATAAAAAAACACCTGCACAAGGCAGGTGTGTTCATTATGTATGGAGGAGGTAGAGGGATTCGAACCCCCGCGAGCCGTTAAGCCCCTGTCGGTTTTCAAGACCGATCCCTTCAGCCGGACTTGGGTATACCTCCGTGTACTGACAAAAAATATATTACCATGTAATTAACCTTAAAGTCAACAGATTCCCATAAAAATATTCTCTTTTTCATTCTATGCATTCCAAGGTTAAATTGACACGGTATAGTAAATAAAAAGGGGGATGAAGAAATAAAGAAACTTAGGATTGCCATATTACTGCTGCTGATAGGCTTTGCCTACCTGTTGTACCGCCTTGGCCAAGAAACACTGTACCTACCCCGCTTTTCGATTAATGCCAAAAACCCTGTCACTATACAATGGAACAGAATCAGCATTGATACTCAATTTGTAAAAGGAGATCCCGGCTCCATCCATCAAATCTGGATGACTCCTGTTTACGGGTTGATCCTCATTGCCCTTCTCCTTACCGCCCTGTCCTTTAAAAAAGATAAAAAAAGGAAGGGAGATTGAATTCTCCCTTCGCTTTACTTAATAACTTCCTTGTTCCCCATGTATGGACGCAGTACTTCAGGAATGACAATGCTGCCGTCTTCCTGCTGATAATTTTCCAGAAGCGCGGCAACCGTTCTCCCTATCGCAAGACCGGATCCATTTAAGGTATGAACATATTCCGGTTTTCCTTTAGCTTCACGGCGGAAGCGGATTTGTGCACGCCTTGCCTGGAAGGCTTCAAAGTTGGAACAAGAAGAGATTTCACGGTATGTGCCATAGCTTGGAATCCATACTTCAATGTCGTATTTTTTCGCAGCTGTAAATCCAAGATCAGCCGTACACATGCTGAGCACACGGTAAGGAAGTTTTAGCAGCTGAAGAATTTTTTCAGCATGGCCAGTGAGCTTTTCGAGCTCTTCATAGGAATCCTCCGGCTTAACAAAGCGCACAAGCTCTACTTTATTGAACTGATGCTGACGGATCAGGCCGCGTGTGTCTCTGCCTGCAGAACCTGCCTCAGAACGGAAGCATGCGCTGTATGCCACATAGCCCTTTGGCAATTCCTCAGCCGTCAAAATTTCGTTGCGGTGCAGGTTTGTCACAGGAACTTCCGCTGTAGGAATTAAGAAATAATCTTCTTCTCGGATCTTAAATGCATCTTCTTCAAACTTTGGAAGCTGACCGGTGCCTGTCATGCTTTCGCGGTTTACCATGTAAGGCGGTAAAATCTCCGTATAGCCGTGCTGGTCTTCATGATAATCCATCATCATATTGATCAAAGCCCGCTCCAGACGCGCCCCCGCTCCTTTATAAAAAGCAAAACGGCTGCCGGTTACTTTTGCGGCTCTTTCAAAGTCTACGATATCAAGATCAGTGGCCAGGTCCCAGTGTGCCTTTGGCTCAAAAGAAAACTCTTTAATATCTCCCCAGTGACGGACAGGTACGTTATCATCCTCTGTTTCACCAACCGGAACGCTCTCATGCGGAAGATTCGGCAATGTCAGCATGATGTGATGTAAATCGTCCTCCGTCGTGCGGAGCTCTTCATCAATCGCTTTGATTCTGTCGCCCACTTCACGCATTTCTTTAATCAGGTGATCGGCATCCTTCTTTTCGCGCTTGAATTCCGCAACCTGTTTGGATACTTCATTACGTTTGGACTTCAGCGTCTCCGTCTCCCCAATCAACTGGCGGCGGCGCTCATCCAATTCAAGAAAACGGTCAAGACCGGACAAATCCTCTCCCCGCTTGCTTAACTTTTCTTTCACTTCATCAAAATTCGCTCGAACAAATTTTAAATCCAGCATGTTTTTATCCTCCCTTAATTCCAACCTTTACACAATAACCAGTATTCCATCCAAAAGTTTAGTCCTGCCGTTTCCGAGAACTCTAGGCAGCGAAGAAATCCGCCGCTCCCGGGCAGCCGTTTTAGAAACAAGAAGTTCGAGGCGGCGAAGGTTTGAGGACCCGAAAAACGAAGCCAACATTCCCTCGTAGCCGAACCAGAAGCAAGGAGTTCGAGGCGCCGACGATTCCGAGGACCGGAGTTTAGTTTCCCCTAAATGAGGATCCGAGGAAACAAGGCAACGAAGAAATCCGCCGCTTATGGTTCGGCGTAAACAAATAAAAAACTCCCGTCCCCTACAAAAAAGTAGTAAGGGACGAGAGTTAACCCGCGTTGCCACCCTGGTTGCAGGCATGTGCCTGCCGCTCGGCATTGATAACGGACAATGTGGACCGTGAAAGCTTACTTAATCGTTCAGCTTTCCACTCAAGGATGGATTCACAACTGACTTTGATCGGTTTTCACCTGCCACCGACTCTCTTGGCAAAATCATATTGCTACTGATTCCTGTCTTCGATTTAACAATTAATGTTTGTATAGTAATGTACAACAATTTTATTTTTTATGCAATGACTTTTTTCTTTTCAGCGACCATCTGCACAAAAAATTGATGCAGGCGGTAGTCATCCGTCAGTTCGGGATGAAAGGCTGCGCAAAGGAAATGCCCCTGTCTGGCGGCCACAATGCGGTCGTTATGAATGGATAGGACTTCAACGTCTTCACCGACATCCATAATGTAAGGAGCACGGATGAATACTCCATTTACATCCTCGCCCACACCTTTGATGTGCAGTTCTGCTTCAAAGCTGTCTTTTTGGCGGCCGAATGCATTGCGTTCCACCGTCATATCAATCAGCTCAAGATGCGCTGTATCTTGTCCTTCAATGGTTTTTGCCATCAGGATCAAGCCTGCACAGGTTCCAAAAACCGGTTTTACCTTTGCAAAGGCTTTGAGTGGTTCAAGAAATTCATATTTATCGATTAAACGCCTCATGGCCGTGCTTTCTCCACCCGGGATCACCAGGCCATCGAGATTATTAAGCTCATCAATTCGCTTTACGCTTACTGCTTCTGCGCCGCTTTCCTGTAAAGCATTAATATGTTCCCTTACAGCGCCTTGCAGAGCAAGTACACCTATTTTAGTCATATTATGCAGCGTTCCCTTCTTACCAGCCTCGCTCCTGCATACGGTCTCCAGGAAGAAGCGTGGAGATGTCAATTCCTTTCATTGCGGTTCCAAGTCCTTTGGACAATTGGGCAATCAGCTCATAATCTCTGTAATGAGTAGTTGCTTCTACAATCGCACGGGCAAACTTTTCAGGGTTTGCTGATTTGAAGATTCCGGACCCGACAAATACACCGTCAGCTCCCAGCTCCATCATTAGTGCTGCATCAGCTGGAGTAGCTACGCCGCCGGCTGCAAAGTTCACAACTGGAAGACGGCCGTCTTTTTTGATTTGAAGAAGAATTTCATAAGGTGCTCCAAGGTTTTTCGCCTCTGTCATCAATTCATCTTCGCTCATTGCAGATACCTTGCGGATTTGGCCTTGAATCATGCGCATGTGGCGTACAGCTTCTACGATATTTCCTGTTCCTGGTTCGCCTTTTGTACGAAGCATGGATGCTCCTTCGCCAATACGGCGGGATGCTTCACCAAGGTCACGTGCTCCACATACAAATGGCACGGTAAAATCACGCTTGTTCAAGTGGAATACTTCGTCCGCCGGAGTCAGTACTTCACTTTCATCCAGGTAATCTACTCCCATGGATTCCAGAACACGAGCTTCTACGATGTGGCCAATTCTTGCTTTCGCCATAACGGGGATACTGACTGCATTCAGTACTTCCTCTACGATGGTAGGGTCAGCCATGCGAGCCACTCCGCCGGCTGCGCGAATATCTGCCGGAACCCGCTCAAGCGCCATAACGGCTACTGCCCCGGAAGCTTCAGCAATTTTGGCCTGCTCTGCATTGATGACGTCCATGATGACGCCGCCTTTTTGCATTTCAGCCATTCCGCGTTTAACACGATCTGTACCTGTTTTCAACATGCTACATATCCCCCTATTTATTAACCCAATCTGAGTTTTTGTAATAATCAAATTCACATTCATTTTATCGTAAAACCGATAAAATTCATAGGCTTTAAAAAAATACTCTCCAAAAGCAATGCTTTCGAAGAGTATTTATATGATTTTAGAACCAGCCTTTTACCGTATCAATCGCAGAATTCCAGACACCGCCAAAGAAGTTACCCGTGCCCCTCATGGACATTACAAACCAGTTGGCCTTTTCGACCGCTTTGGTTGTAACTACACTGGCCTGTCCTTTGCCGGAACCATCATTCTGCAGATAGCCCTGATCCTTTTCTTTACCTGTATACTTCAGCTCGATGTGGCCGATTGTTTCACCCTTCTTGAGAGGGGCCTTTAATTTTCCGTCTTTATCAAGATGTTTTTTATCAATCACAAGTACAGGCTTATAGTTTTCTTTTTCACCGTTTTTCACCAGCATGGTTACCGGTTCTTTTGTTTTTACTCCTACTTCCTTGTCTTTACCTTGAATAACAGGAAGAGTTTTTTGCTTTTTAAGCTGATATCCTTTAGGCAGCAATGTTTCTTTTGTATAGTTGTCAAAGCCATAATTCAAAAGCTTTTTTGTTTCATCAAAACGGCCTTTGTAACTATCGGATTTCATTAATACAGAAATAAGTCGTGTGTCGCCACGCTTGGCAGTAGCCGCAAAAGCATAGCCGGCACTGTCAGTGGTACCTGTTTTAAGACCATCCATACCTTTATATCCGTAAACAAGGTCAGGAAGCATCCAGTTCCAGTTTTTCATAAGGATTTTATCATCGGTATCCGGTCGGAACCATTTGGTAGGAATACTTGCTGTATCCAGAACTTCCGGATAGTCGGTGATCAGCTTGTACGCCAGAATTCCAACGGACTTTGCGGACATTTTATTCTCGTCTGTTTTGCTTCCAACAGAGTCAAATCCTTGCAAGTCATTGTTGTTTAAGCCAGTACAGTTAACAAAACGGGCATCCTTGATTCCCATTTCCCTGGCTTTATCATTCATCATTTTTACAAACTTTTCTTCGGAGCCGGCGACAAGCTCAGCAAGCGCAATGGATGCGCCGTTGGCAGAGTAGATCGCCATCGCTTCATAAAGTTCTTTTACATTATATTTATAGTCACTGCGCAATGGGACGTTTGATAGCGAGCGGTTTTGAGAAATTTTATGGGCATATGTACTGATGGCAGTTTTTTGATCCCATTTAATCTTACCGTTTTTAATTGCTTCATTTACCAGGTATTCAGTCATCATTTTCGACATACTGGCAGGCGGCAATACTTGCTCGGCTTTCTTATCATATAAAATCTTTCCTGTATCTCCATCAACTAAAATCGCAGTTTCTGAACTCGATTTAAGTTCAGGAGCAGCGCTTGCTTTATCTGAATATCCAAACACACTGGCTGATAACATTGAAACCATAACGGCGGAAAACGCAAAATCTTTAATTTTGTTGCCGAACAACACTGACACCTCCATACAATTTACACACAAACGTAATTGTACCATAGCAATTTACAAAAAAATAGACAGAGGAATAACCTCTGTCCACTTTTTTTCAAAAATCTATCTTTAGACTGAATAATTTGGTGCTTCTTTGGTAATTTGAACCTGGTGAGGATGACTT
This sequence comes from Fictibacillus fluitans, assembly GCF_030418125.1. GTDB lineage: Bacteria > Bacillota > Bacilli > Bacillales > Fictibacillaceae > Fictibacillus_C > Fictibacillus_C fluitans. Next base: position 12,274 of record NZ_JAUHTR010000030.1, read on the forward strand.
TCACGAAGTCCCGCACCTGTAATACGCACAAACTTGGAATTATTTTGAAGATCATCGATTGTCGGAGTACCGCAATATCCCATACCTGAACGAATGCCACCGATGAGCTGGAACAATGTATCGGCCAATGGTCCTTTGTAAGGGACGCGTCCTTCAATGCCCTCCGGAACAAGTTTTTGATTATTTTCCTGGAAATATCGATCGCGGCTGCCCTGTTCCATAGCACCGATGGATCCCATTCCCCGGTATACCTTAAACTGACGTCCCTGATAAATTTCACGCTCTCCCGGGCTTTCGCTGACACCGGCAAGCATGCTGCCCAGCATAACCGCATGTCCTCCTGTTGCCAATGCCTTTACGATATCGCCAGAATACTTGATGCCGCCGTCCGCAATAATCGGAATACCATGCTTGCGTGCTTCTGTGGCACAGTCGTATACAGCCGTAATCTGTGGAACACCGACACCTGCCACCACGCGGGTAGTACAGATGGAACCAGGACCAATACCTACTTTTACAACACTTGCGCCTGCTTCAATAAGATCCCTTGTCGCTTCTGCAGTGGCCACATTACCGGCAATGATTGTCAGGTCCGGGTACTTGGCACGAACTTCCCTGACTTTAGTCAGTACGCCTTCAGAATGGCCATGCGCGGTATCTATAACGATTACATCAACACCAGCTTCGACAAGCTTGTCAATACGAACCATCGCATCCTTCGTCACGCCTACTGCTGCTCCAGCCAGCAAACGTCCCTGGCTGTCTTTTGCTGAGTTCGGAAACTCAATTACTTTTTCAATATCTTTTATTGTAATTAATCCTTGAAGAATTCCTTCATCATCAACCAATGGAAGCTTTTCGATCTTATGCTTTTGAAGCAATTGTTCCGCTTCTTTCAGTGTCGTTCCAACTGGTGAGGTGACGAGATTCTCTTTTGTCATTACATCTGAAATCTGGATGGAGTAATCTTCAACAAAACGAAGATCCCGGTTGGTGAGAATGCCGACCAGTTTTTTGTCGCCGTCCACAATAGGTACACCGCTGATTCTGTATTTCCCCATAAGATGTTCAGCATCAAATACTTGATGATCCGGTGTCAGGTAGAAAGGATCCGTAATAACTCCACTCTCTGAACGCTTAACTCTGTCCACTTGTTCCGCTTGCTGTTCAATTGACATGTTTTTATGGATAATACCCAACCCGCCCTGGCGTGCCATAGAGATGGCCAACTCAGCTTCTGTTACAGTATCCATCCCTGCACTGATAATAGGTACATTCAATTGTACAGAGTCAGAAAGACGCGTTTTTAAAGATACATCCTTTGGCAGTACTGAAGACTTTGACGGGACCAACAGTACATCATCAAACGTTAATCCTTCTTTCTCAAACTTGCTCTCCCACATGCATACTCACCCTTCCATCAATTTTCTTCCTGCAAAATATTATTTGTAGATTAACAACTGGATAAACTACTGTCAAGGAAGGAAGGATAAGTCTAACTTTTCAAAAAATAAAAAGAGAGGAACAAACACATGTCAACTCATACTATTTGGTCTATGTACAGCAGCTTCCTCTCTTCGGGCAGGGCTCAAAAATATCTGTATTCCTGCTACACAAACAAAGGGATTGAACAAGCTGAAAGCAAAAGCTACCAGAGCTGCTACCCCTTTATTTATTTTCTTGAGCACGGTAAGAAGTATTATGATCTGGCCGGTACAGCTCCTACAGAGCTTCAGCCTGTCCTTTTGTTCTACGGAATGATCCAGCTGCTTAAAGCCTGTATCCTGACGGTTGATCCCGGCTACCCGGAAAACAGCTCCGTCCTCGCCCACGGGGTGACGACAAGAAAACGGAAAAAGAAGTATTATGAGTTTCTCCACGATGAAGTAAGAATTCAACGAAGCGGACTTTTTAATCACTTTTCTGCTCAATTGTTTCATGTGAAACATGCTGAAGGAGAAAAGCTGAAAATGAACGATATTATGCCCCTCATTCCCGAATTAAGAGATTTGTTCTGGCATGTGCAAAATGAAAGGGTGAATGTAGCTGTCCTAAGAAAGGACCAGGAACTGATGATTCCTGTAGAAGTTCTTGATGGTCTGTATATGAATACAGACAGGTTCCTCCCCTTCCTGAATGATAACTCGGCCATTACGTATCAGTTGTTGAAAGAAACAAAAGAACACATCATCGTTCATTCATCCAAAGAGCTGCATCCTCTCGAGTGTGAACCATTCAGTTACCATAGTGACGGTAATTATTATTTATATAGCAGCAGGCGTGACATGAAGGAATTGAACGAATGCATGATTCATTACGCTGTGCTCTACAACCTCAGTATGCTGTGCCGTTATGAAACAGAATGGTGGAGTGATATCTTCCACTCCTATACAACCAATGATCTCCCTTTTATCAAGGAGTTTCTCGCCGTAACACAGCATAAGGTTCCTTATTTGCTTGGTGAGTATTTGCGACTGAAGGACGGACCTGGAGATGGGTATTGATTATTAAAAGAAGTGGAAAAGGTAGAGATCTTTCAGGAGAGTTTTTTTAGGTTTTACGAAGAGGAAAAGGACTAATTAGGGGTTTTTGGGTGTGGCTGGAGCTGGAGAGGGGGCTGATTCGGGTCTTTGGGGCACTGTTTGTCCCCCTGGCGATGCGCTATTTGCGGTTCGACACCGTTTAGTTGCGGTACAGGCTTGAATACTTGCGGTTCGACAACGAATACTTGCGATGTTGCCTCCATTACTTGCGGTTCGACACGATTTACTTGCAGATCACGTCATTTTCATCGTTTCGGCAACAC
>NZ_JAUHTR010000031.1 GCF_030418125.1 Fictibacillus fluitans
AAGCACATATCGTGAAGAAGTTTGAGAATACAGGGGAAGACACGGAAGACTCGATTTCCATCGGGACGATTGGGCTGATCAAGGCGATCGAGAGCTATTCAAGAGGGAAGGGCACGAAGCTTGCGACGTATGCGGCACGTTAATGAGATTCTAATGTCATTACCATAGCTTTATATGGGCTGCGTAATCAGCAGCTCTATTCTTAAACTCACTTGCAGAGCTCCAATATTTCTAGGACTAATATATATTTAGCGGATCAATCAAGATAATATGGACTTGCAAATGTCTTTTATAACAAACGTTGAAAATGTAGCATATAGCAGACGTCTTACGGATGAAAAAATAAAATCCTTTTGTTAAGTCTTACAAAAGAAGTCCGTTGAACAGGCTCTTTACATAATGAAAATCTACCGTTGTTTTCTAGAACCTATCAATAATTTTATTGCAGTTTTTTCTTTACTATCAATAAAAATAGTTGTAAATCCAGGAACAAAGACCAGATCAAAACCACTGGGAGCTACAAATCCTCTTGCAATTGCAATGGATTTAATTGCTTGATTTAATGCACCTGCTCCCAACACTTGAATTTCTACATGACCAATTTCTCTTACTACGCCTGCTATTGCACCCGCAACTGATTTCGGCTTTGATTTTGATGATACTTTTAATACATTATCCATATACATGGGCCCCCTGTTTTTGATCACATGAATTTGATTACTAGAAGGAATATATTTATCGACAATCTTTGAATATATTCATCTCTAAATCAAACAGAACTATTAAGCGTATTACTCATGGCTAATGTAAGGAGATTAAAGAGAAATGATTAAAAACTTTCGCAATTTACTAACAGCTGAATCTAGTTCCTTTCATTATACATGTAGTTTGTATACAAACTATCTTTTTTTATCGATATGTGTATGGAATTAGGTAAAAGGAGGCATTGAAGTTGGGTTCTGCAGGTACGATGAGAATTAAAAATAAAGAGTGGTAAAGTATGAAAGATAAGGCTTGAGCCCTATTGAAATTCCTGGAATTTTTTGAAAAAGAAAGTTTAAATTATTTCTGATTTAATGTCTGCTAACAAAACAACCTCTTGTTAACACAATTACATATAATGCAACTTATTCCGTATATAAAAAACAACAATCTTTACGAAAAGAGTCTTATTGAATTAAAGCAGGAAAAAAGACGTTAAGATTGAACAAGATAATGAATGAAATAATAGTACTAATAGGGGGTGCTGATATCAGTATTCATTCTGTACTCAATAAGAAAACACTGAATCGAACATTGCTTGCTCGGCAGCTGCTTTTAACAAGATCATCATATACAGCCAATGAAGCTATTTACCACCTTGCAGGACTTCAAGCTCAAGCACCCCATGCACCATATATTGCGTTATGGACGCGTCTGCAGGCATTTTCTCATCATGAGTTGACAACACTTCTCACGAACAGAAAAACTGTGAGGATGGCTCTTCATCGGGGGACTCTGCATCTTGTTTCATATAAAGATGCGCTTGCATGGCGTGTACTGATGAAGCCTGTTTTTGATAAGGCGGTACGTTTATTCAGCAAGAAATTAGAAGGCGCAGATCTTGAGGTTCTTATGAAAGAAAGCAGAAAGCTGCTGGAGGAAAAGCCGTGCACTCTTCATGAGTTAGGTCTGGTATTCAATGAAAGGTGGCCGCATGTTTCACCCGATATTATGGCTAATCTTGTTCGTTCTTTGGTTCCACTCGTGCAGGTGCCGCCAAGAGGAATATGGGGATTCAGTGGAAAAGCTTCACATACGACACTGGAATATTGGCTTGGGGATAGAGAAATTCGTGCTGCTGGGATGAATGAGCTCATTCTTCGCTATTTTCAGGCATTTGGTCCAGCTTCGATAAAGGATATACAAGTATGGTCTGGGCTGACTGGTCTGAAGAAGGAAGTAGAGCTGATGCGTCCACAGCTTCGGTCATTTAGAGATGAAAATGGTACAGAGCTTTTAGATGTCCAAGACGGCCCGATTCCAGAAGAAAATACACCCGCCCCAGTTCGGTTTCTTTCAGAATTTGATAATATGCTCCTTTCTTTTCAAGATCGATCGAGAATAATGGAGGATCGTTTTAAAAAACGTATTTTTACGAAAAATGGGATAATCCGTCCTACGGTCCTCGTAGATGGATTCGTGAAGGGAATTTGGAAAATAGAAGAGCAAAAGAAGATAACAGTTTTAGTAATTGAACTTTTTGATAAGATCAGTGTGAAGGAACAACGTGCTTTGTTTGAAGAGGGCCACAAACTATTAAATTTTATTCATCCTGAAAAAGATGGAAAAAGCATCACGATAAATAAAGAGGAGTTTGCTAAACAGCAAACTTCCTCAGACTTCCAAGAGTGATGCGCCATAAGAGCAGGGAAGACAAGGAAGACTTGATTTCCATCGGAACGATTGGGTTCATCAAAGCCATTGAGAGTTACTCGATAGGGAAGGGCACGAAGCTTGCGACGTATGCGGCCCGTTGTGTGGAAAATGATATTCTAATTTCATTACTAAAGCTAACTTTATTGTCTGTTTTTATTTTATTGTACATAAAATAATTTATCTTTTCCTTAAGTTAAGAAAACTAACCTTACAAAAAATTTAATTAAGTAAATCTCTTGTTTTGATTCAAATTGGCTACCATGGGGGTAAGCATTTTTCTAAGCTGTGACTGCAAACTTGGAATATTCAACTCATTAGTGAAGTTTCAAATATAAGAATGGATGTAAATTGGGAGCTGAAACAGCTCTTTTTTTCTTGTGATTTTTTCAATCATTCTTTTCTGAGATGCATGTTCCAAGGGAAATAGCTAGCACAGCTAAGTCGTTTGTTTTGCTCCCAACGAATTTTTTCAGGAGTCAAGCCTATATCTTAAGCTTGCTTTGGGATAGGGGAATCTACTGGGAAGAATGGGGAGTTTCCCCGATACCTAAATCATTCATTGCTTCTTAAAATATATGTAGATGCAGTATATCAAGTAAAGGAGATGCAGCATGCCGAAACCTATTCTTGTTCAACCTCAATCTATCCGGTCTTATAACAGGGCATTTGCTTCACATTTTGCAAAATCCATTTTTATTACGGTAATTTTGCTTGCGGTATTGGTTTTTATAGGAACACGTATGTTTACACACCTTGATTTAAATCTGTATGGGTATATGGTGGGGACGCTTGTCTTTATAGGAGGATTTTTTTACAGGTTTATCGCTTGGGCAGAACGGCCTCCAACAAAGAATTTAATTAAAAAAGGGATAAGGCTGTTGTTTCGGAAGTCCACCACGAAAACGGCAACCAACCATATGGTCACACACCAATTTATCTGGAATCGGGGAATTTACCGATGGGCCCAGCACTTTTTAATTGGATGGGGATGTATCCTCTCTTGTTTTGTGACGTTTCCCCTCGTCTTTGGATGGATGTATTTCACAATGGAGGAAAACGGTTATTACACAGTGGTGGGTATGGGGATCAATTTGATGAAAGTTAAAGCGGACGGAGTTTTATCCTTTTTCTTTTATAATGCGCTTAATATTACAGCCATTATGGTAATTGCCGGTGTTAGCATGGCCCTTTATCGCCGATTGAAAAATATGCAGGCAAGAGCAGAACAAAAGTTTCTTTATGACTTTCTGCCGCTTTACATGCTTCTGCTTGTCAGTGTGACGGGTCTCCTTTTAACGGTGATGAACGTCTTTTTTCATGGCAAAGGCCAGCCGGTGATGTCTCTGATCCATCAGTATTCTGTAATCATAACCCTACTCTATTTACCATTTGGAAAGCTGGCGCATATTCCATTCCGTGCCGTCAGCGTGTTTGCAAAAAACTATCGCGAGCATTACGGATCTCAGTCCATGAAAAACTGCCGTGTATGCGGTGATCCATTTGTCTCAACGGAACAATCAAACGATGTGATACAAATACTAAACGAAAACGATATTCAATTTAAGATGCAGGAAGGATTTCACCTGGCTGAACTTTGCCTTCCTTGCAGGAGGAAGTACCGGATGTCTAGGTTTTCCGGATTCAACACACATGAGGCAAAAGTCAAGGAGGCCAACCAAAATGCTAAGGGATAAATTCTTTAAAGAGGTAGAAAACGTTCAACATCCAAATGAGAAACTCGTTAAAACACATTGCAGCTATTGTGGCATGCAATGCGGCATGAACTTACGCGTAAATACCCATACCAATAAAATTATTGGGGTGGAACCGAGATATGACTGGCCAGTAACCGTCGGAAAAATGTGTCCGAAGGGGGTAACCGCCTATCAGCAAACCAATCATAAAGATCGTCTTTTAAAGCCGCTTATCCGGGACCATGCTGAATTGAAAGGAACGAAAGAAGGTTTTCGGGAAGCGAGCTGGGAGGAAGCATACAATCTGATTGCAGAGAAATTTACGAACTTGCAGGCTCAATATGGAAAAGATACACTCTCTGTCTTCAGTGGTGTCTCCATGACCAACGAAAAGTGTTACTTAACGGGTAAGTTTGCAAGAGTAGCCCTGGGAACACGCTATATCGACTATAACGGACGATTCTGCATGTCCAGTGCAGCAGGTGGTTTTCTCCGCTCATTTGGGGTAGACCGGGGATCCACACTCCCCTGGACTGATATTCATGAGACCGATTGCTTATTTATTGCAGGCAGCAACACCGCAGAATGTCATCCAACATCCATGTTTCGTGTGTGGTCTGTGCAGGAGCGAGGAGGCTACCTCATCGTTGCTGATCCTCGTGAAACGCCCATTGCTCGAAGGGCTGATGTGCACTTGGATTTAAAACCCGGCACAGACCTTGCCTTGGCCAATGGGATTGCTCATTTGCTTATAAAAAAGGGATATATGGATGAAGCGTTCATTCAGCTCCATACGAACGGATTCCAAGAAACCAAAGAGCTATTGAAGCTTTTCACCCCAGAGTATACGAGCAAAATCACTGGAGTGGAAGTAGAGAAAATCATCCGAGCCGCGGAGATTTATGGAAAGGCTCCAAATGCTATTGTGATGTTTGCCCGGGGAATTGAACAGCAACATAAAGGCGTGGATAATGTGTCAGCATATACCAATATGGCCTTAATTACGGGGAAAATCGGCAGGCCCTTTTCTGGCGTGGCTACATTTACAGGCCAGGGGAACGGGCAGGGAGGAAGGGAACACGGCCAAAAAGCCGACTTGCTGCCGGGCTACCGAAAACTTACCAATCCGAAGCATGTGGAGGAAGTGTGCCAGGTATGGGGGATAACGCCCGAAGAAATGCCAAAGCCAGGCGTTTCAGCGTACGAGATGTTCGAACTTATGGAAAAGAAAGAGATACGCGGGTTGTATCTGCTATGTTCCAACCCAGCTGTTTCCGCACCGAATTTGAATTTTGTTAGAAAAGCTATGAAACAACTTGACTTTATGGTTTGTGCCGATTTTTACTTATCGGAATCCGCACGTTTTGCGGATGTGGTTTTGCCCTCTGTTACATGGAGTGAGGATGAAGGGACGGTTACCAATCTCGAAGGGCGTATTATTAAAATCAACAAGGCCCAAGAACCGATCGGTGTATCAAAACCAGATTGGCAGATGCAAGTGGAGTTAGCGAAAAAGCTTGGTAAAGGTGCTTTTTTTGAGCATTTAAAAACTACCCGTGATGTAGCGGAGGAATTTAGGCTGGCATCTAGAGGTGGCTCTGCCGATTATTATGGTGCCACTTGGGATAAGATCGATCAGCAAGACGGCGTGTTCTGGCCATGTCGAAGTGAGGACGACAATGGGACACCTCATATGTTTCTCGATAAAAAATTCTATCATCCAGACGGCAAAGCCAAAATATGTGCCCTGCCTTACCGGCCGCCAGCAGAGGAAACAACGATGGAATATCCACTATCTCTGACGACTGGACGGGTGGTTTATCACTATCTATCCGGGAACCAGACAAGAAGAATTCCTTTTCTTCATGACATGTGCCCAGATCCATATGTGGAAGTTCACCCAACGACAGCGAAAGCTTACGATATAAACCATGAAGAGGTGGTTCGGCTCTATACAAAGAGAGGAGAAGCCACCTATAAAGTGAAAATTACGGAGGCCATTAGGGAAGATACGGTGTTTGTCCCATACCATTTCGGGGATGAAGATTCAATCAACTTACTAACCATTGCTGCACTAGATCCTATTTCACGCATGCCTGAGTTTAAAGTATGCGCAGCGCAACTATCAAAGATTGCCACAAAGGAGAACGGTAACCGTGAAGAAGAGACTGTATATTGAACTGGAAAACTGTATTGGGTGCCGTTCCTGCCTGGCAGCGTGCACTCAGTGTGGAGGCCATGAACAGCGGAACAGAAATTATGTTTATGATGTCAATCCTCTCATATCCAGGCAGACGATGCCTCTGATGTGCCTGCACTGCGAAAATCCCGCTTGTGCCAGAAGCTGTCCAGCGCAAGCCATCCAGATTCATGAAACCGGCGCAGTATTATCTGCACTGGTGGAAAAATGCATCGGCTGCCAAAATTGTACGATCGCCTGCCCATATGGGATACCTAAATTCGATAGCGAACAAAACCTGATGTACAAATGTGATTTATGTATAGATCGTACAAAGGACGGTATACCACCAATGTGTGCAAGTGTGTGCCCGTCAAATACCTTGCAGTGGCTAAGTGAGGAAGAAATTGCAACAAAGAAGAGCCAATTTGCTCTAGAAAATGAAAAGTGGGTGTCGAGCATGCCTTACCTTGAAGGAGGAACCAATGTGAAAATTAATCTTCCAGGTATTTTGCAGGGCGTAGAAAAGTTGTTTTAGGAGGAGAGCAATATGACAGACCGGAAAAACCACATTCCATTTGACGAAGATAACTATACCCATAACATTGAAAGAAACAATGAGCGAATGCTGGATCGTAGGGGTTTTATGAAAACACTTGTGGGAGCCGCTGGCCTATTCGCTATCTCTTCTCTGCCATGGGGAACCATTGCCGCAAAAGAACTCATGGGGCTGTCCAAAAAAGAGTATTCTCATAAGAAAATCGCTTCTCTGAAGGCTGTTGCTGTTGGAGATTCGGTGGATTTCTCTTTCCCGGGTGAACATGATAGCGCTCTGCTTATCCGTTTGAGTGAAACCCGTTTTGTTGCCTATCAAAATGCATGCACCCATTTGCGCTGCCCCGTGTTCTGGAAAAAAGAAGAGGATAAGATGATTTGCCCTTGTCATCATGGCGAATTCTCCGCCAAAACAGGCAAGCCGGTTGCAGGACCGCCTCGAAGGCCGCTGCCCCAAATTCAGTTGAAAGTAGAGAACGGTTTTATTTATGCGACGGGAGTGAAACGATATGAAGCGTAGTTTTCTTGGCGTTTTCCTGCTTGCTCTTATTCTTGCCATCAACATTGTTACTACACAGTTCATGGTACACCAATTCTTTTATGAGCATTACACCAACACACTTGCGTGTGTAGCTCTTAATCTCTTTTTATTTCCTGTGGCCCTTTTGATTTACAAAAAGGAAATTCATAAAGGTGGAAAAAAGTATGAACAATGAAACCTATCTTGATTTTTGTTTTATTCGAACCTTTGGAGGATCCGAAGAATCCTTATTGAGTAAAGTAGACAAGACTCTTAAGCACCTATTTAATCATCAACTTCTTCACTGGTACTTGGAAGAAAAGAAGAAAAATGGATTGGAGATTGTTATAGCAGAAGTACGAGGAATGAGTGAGTGGGCTTCTGAAGACGAAGTGTTGAACCATTTAGAGAAAACAGGGTGCTCTTCATTTTGGGAATACCTGCAAGGTTGTAAGTTTAACGTATATCCCGCTATGAAGGGATGTGGAAGCTGTGGAACTTGAGGCAATCAGAGCCCTGTTATCTTACGTATCCGAGCCTGTTGAATTAGCCATCTATGAAAAGGAAGTGAGGGATATCCCTTGGATGGCCCAAAGAATAAAGAAGGTTAAACCATGTCCAGACTGCACTCACCTTCGCTTGTATTTCAACGATTTTCATTTTTTAGCCGTCCCATTTAATAGTCTAGCATCGTTCACTAAAGACACTTGGACCACATTTGATGCGGACAGCTGCCTTTATTATGGAATCAGAAAGGAAAGATCAATATGAATAGAAAAATTCAGCTTCCTCTACAAACGGTGAACTTGATTGCCGGTTTTATGGTATGGGTCTTGATCTCTTCATTGTTACCTTTTATAAAAGAAGATATCAATATTCCTGCGGATAAGCTTGCATGGGTCACTGCGGTACCTGTCATATTAGGATCTTTACTTCGCATTCCACTTGGTTATCTTACTAATCGGTTTGGGGCAAGGAAACTATTTATCATCTGTTTTCTGATTCTATTATTTCCTGTTTTTTATATCGCCCACGCATCTACCTATGTCGATCTTTTAGTAGGTGGTCTGTTTCTGGGTGTAGGAGGGGCGGTATTTTCAGTAGGAGTGACTTCTGTACCTAAATATTATCCAAAAGAAAGGCACGGATTCGTAAACGGAATTTATGGAGCGGGTAACATTGGTACGGCGGTTTCCACCTTTGCAGCTCCCGTCCTTGCTTCTAAATGGGGCTGGACACTAACCGTTCAGTTTTATCTGGTGCTCCTTGCAATCATTGTAATCGCCAACCTTTTTCTTGGAGATCGACGAGAAGCGAAAGAAAGAACAAAACTATCTGAACAACTGAAAACTATCTATAAAAACGAAAAATTGTGGTTGTTCTGCCTTTTTTATTTTATTACGTTTGGTTCGTTCGTTGCTTTTACAATTTACTTACCTAATTTTTTGGTATCCAATTTCGGGTTAGAAAAGGTGGATGCCGGGATAAGGACCGCCGGCTTCATTATACTCGCAACCCTTATGAGGCCGGTAGGAGGGTGGCTCGCCGATCGCTTTCATTCTTTAAAACTACTCATGTTTGTCTTTGGTGGCTATACACTTTCCGCCTTGCTTCTGTCTTTTGCTCCATCTATCCAACTGTACACGCTTGGATGTCTGACCATTGCGTTTTGCGCAGGGATGGGCAACGGAGTCATTTTCAAGTTGGTTCCAAGTTATTTCCCGAAGCAAGCTGGCATTGTGAACGGTGTGGTATCCGCTATGGGTGGAATTGGAGGGTTCTTTCCTCCACTGATTTTAGCCGTTCTCTTTAAACTCACGGGACATTATGCCATTGGTTTTATGGCCTTATCGGAAGTGGCGTTGGCAAGTCTGGTACTCGTAATCTGGATGTATTACCAAGACCGTATAAGCATGTCGGCTCAAGTCTTAAACAGCACGGCAGAGGGAATCATGATCACGGATAAAGAAGGTAAGATTATTTCTGTAAATCCTGCGTTCAGCGAGCTGACGGGATATGAACCTGAAGAGGTAATCGGAAAAAACCCCAATGTCTTAAAGTCTGGTATTCAAGATCAAAATTTTTATAAAAACATGTGGCTGTCTATTGAAGAAAAGGGGTATTGGCAGGGGGAAATCTGGAATCGGAGAAAGGACGGACAAAACTATCTTGAATGGCTGACCATCAGTGCCATAAAAAATGAAGCAGGAGAAATCAACCAATATGCCGGCATGTTTAGTGATATCACATACTATAAGACAGAGAGCATGTAAATCAGGAGGAGCGATGATGGGAGAACCATCCAAACAATCAAAGGAAGCGGTAATATCTTATATCATACAAACCCAGGAAGAGGAAATGAAGCGTATTTCCTATGAACTTCATGAAAGTGTTGGTCAAACCCTGTATAGCTTCTATACAGGGTTGCAGTTTATTCAGAGCGGAATTACCGACAACCAGTTGAAACGCTTTGCGGAAGAAATGGAGCAGTCGTTGGAACGATCGATAAAAGAGATCCAAATGGTGTCTGTTGAACTTCATCCACCAACTCTAAGTACACTTGGCATCTATCCTGCTTTAAAAAGTTATGCGAAGCAATTTACAGCGACATTTGGCATTGAAGTAGAGATAGAAGAAGGAGGAAAGGAGAAAAAGCTGCCGGAAGGGCAAAATGTAACGTTATTTCGAGTGTGCCAGGAGGCTCTGCATAATGCAGCTAAGTATGCGGACACATCATTTATTAAAATCATCTTTACATGGGAGGCAGACTGCTTGAAGATAGAAGTAAAAGATTTTGGTAAAGGGTTTCAAATTGACGAAGTACAAACCCAGAGTTTTCCGGGAATACAGGCCATGAAAGAGAGGATGCATCTTGCTGGAGGTGAATGCATCATTTCCTCTCTTGTCGGGGAAGGAACGGAAGTGACAATGGTACTTCCTTTGTTGAATCCTTAGAGGAGGAGAGTAATTCATGAGAATTTTGTTGGTGGATGACCACGCCGTTGTACGGAGAGGACTGACGATGCTATTAAACGCACAGCCAGGAATGGAGGTTGTTGGCGAGGCTTCAGAAGGAAATGAAGGCATTCAAAAAGCACAGGAGCTGAAGCCTGATATTATTATTATGGATTTAAGCATGCCGCACGGAAAAGATGGTTTAAGTGCTACAACTGAGTTGAAGAAGCTTTTACCCGACGTTGCCATTCTTATTCTGACCATGCATGATGATGAAGAATATTTGTTCCGCGCCATTCAGTCCGGCGCTTCTGGATGTATATTGAAAAGTGAACCGCATGAAGAGCTAATTATGGCTATCCAATCGGTTTACAAGGGGAACGCGTATTTAAACCCCGCAGCGACAAAACGACTCATGGAGGAGTATTTAGTTAACGTTAACCGGGGAACCATAGATTCCTATAGCCTGCTGTCTGATCGGGAAAAAGAAGTTCTTACCTTAATTGCCAAGGGATATTCCAATAAGGAAATTGCTAATCAGCTGGTGCTTTCGGTAAAAACTGTAGAAACACACAAGGGGCACGTAATGGAAAAGCTAAAGATGAAGACGAGGCCTGAACTCGTGGCCTATGCCTTAAAAAAAGGATTGTTGGGCTATGGCGTATAAATCCTCATTTTTGATCGAACTTGAAAAACTGGCACAGGAGCTGCAAAGTTCTTTTGCAGGAATAGCTTTACAGGATGGAGCAGGATCTGATGTTCACTGGCGCTATGCGTGTGGCAACCGCAACGAAAAATACAAAAAGATTTCGGTGAGGTATGGCAAGGGGATTGCTGGAAAGGTAATCTCCACCGGTCGGGCGATTCAAGTGGATGAATTTCCTAAGAGTATTACGGGGAAAGCCGTCGAATATCCCATCATGTTGGCTGAACAATTGGTTTCCGCGTATGCGGTACCCCTAATATTAGCCGGCCAGCTGAAGGGAGTCTTATTAGTAGGCTACCATCAACAAACGGAAATAACTCAGACCCTAAAAGACCTTGTGCAAAACAAAGCGCTGAGAATAGAAGACCTTTACCTGTCTGAATCCCAAGAAGGGAGAACAGGCGACCGTGTATAGACTAAAGCAAGATGAAAAAGCAACGAAGGCTAACCTGGTTGTAGAGGTATCAGAAGGAGTCATAGAGCACATCAGTCAAGAAGCGATGGAAATGTTTAATTGTGGCGATAAGAAAGGGGAACTTCACTCGACCCTGCTACCTGAAACGGTTCTTTCCATCCTGCCGGAGGGAAAAGCAATAAGACAAAAAGGAATCAAATGCGGACAAGAAACCTTTTCGATTTACATAAAAAAACACTCATTTTCACTTCGAGGCGAAGACTTTTACCTTCTTTCCATTATGGAAACGGAGGAAGAATCTGAGCAAACTCTTAAGGAATTGTTGGATATTAAATTCGCCCTTGATGAGTCGGCGATTGTAGCAATGACTGATAAAAGAGGGAAAATAACATATGTTAATCAGAAGTTCGTCGATATTTCTCAGTTTTCCATGGATGAACTTTTGGGCAAAGACCATAGAATCATCAACTCCGGTTACCACTCAAAGGAGTTTATGAAAAACCTGTGGAAAACGATTTCTTCAGGAAACGTATGGCGTGGAGAAATTAAGAACAGAGCAAAAAATGGAGACGTTTATTGGGTAGATACGACGATTGTTCCTTTTTTAAATAGGGAGGGCCAACCGTACCAGTATTTAGCCATCCGTTATGAGGTGACAGAACATAAGAAGGTAGTTGAACAACTAAAGCAGTCTATTCAAGAACTTATGGATATCAAATTTGCACTTGATGAATCCTCTATTGTGGCCATGACCGATCAAAGAGGAAAGATCACCTATGTAAATGACATGTTTTGCGAGATATCCCAATATAGCCGGGAAGAACTGATAGGACGTGACCACCGTATTATCAACTCTGGCTACCATTCTCGTGAATTTTTCAAGAACCTGTGGAACACCATATCCGCAGGGAAAGTGTGGAAAGGTGAAATCCGGAATAAAGCGAAGGACGGAACGTATTACTGGATGTTTACCACCATTATTCCGTTCTTAAATGAAGAAGGGAATCCCTTTCAGTACATGGCCATTCGCTCAGAGATTACCGAAAAAAAACGGGTAGAACACGAATTACAACAGATGATGAGGCGCATTCTTGATGTCCAGGAGGACGAAAGGAAACGACTGGCCCGCAATCTTCATGACGGGGTGGGTCAAAATCTATACAGTCATCTAATTACCATTAATGTTATGCGGTCCCAGTTAAATCATCCACTCCTTGATCAGATGCATAAAGAAGCATCCGATTTAATTGAAGAGGTTCGGGATATTTCATGGGAACTTCGTCCGTCTGTTCTTGACGACCTAGGACTGGTACCGGCCATTCGCTCGTTTTTAACTCGGTATATCGAAAACTATGGGATTGATATTGATTTTGATTGTTCTCTCCCGCCTCAGAGGCTAAGTGTTGGGATTGAAACCACCATTTACCGAGTTATACAAGAAGCACTTACGAACGTGAGAAAGTATGCCTTGGTTAACCATGCCACTGTTGCCATTTGTACCGTAGAGGAAAAAATTCAAGTCAGAATCCGGGATAAGGGACAGGGATTTGATAACCGTCAGCTCCAGCGAGGGGTTGGTATTTTTAGTATGGAAGAACGTGCGCGGTCTGTAGGTGGCCGGTTTGCTATTCAGTCAAAAATGGGACGTGGCACTACCGTAATGGTTGAGTTACCAACACTGCCAGATCGGTAAGTTGATTTTCAAAAGATCTCCATCCCTTAAAGGTTTTGTTTTCGTGATACTAATCACGGAAACAAAACCTTTTTCAGGATATTCTAAAATAGTAAAAATGAAACCTACAATTCAATAAATGCATGTAGGAAGGGGATGGATATTTTGTTTTGTCACCAATGCGAGCAAACTCCAAAAGGCGGTTGTAAAACCATAGGGGTATGTGGAAAAGATGAAACTATTGCCAGCTTACAAGATACAATTATCTTTGGCTTAAAGGGTATTGCAGCTTATCGAACACACGCGAATCAACTTGGGTATACCGACTCATTCGTTGATGCTACGACTCATGAAGCGTTATATCTTACGTTAACCAATTCAAACTTCAATGTGCAGGAACATATTGATATGGCCTTAAAAGTTGGAAAAGCCGCGATTCGTGTAATGGAGCTTTTAGACCAGGCACATACTGATCGTTTAGGTATTCCTTCTCCTGAAAAAATTACACAAAATAAAATTGAAGGCAAAGCCATTTTGATTACTGGCCATAACTTGTTTGCATTGGAAGAACTATTAAAGCAAACAGAAGGAAAAAATATAAACATTTATACTCATTCTGAGATGCTACCAGCACACGGTTATCCTGAACTCAAAAAGTATGCACATTTGAAAGGAAATATCGGCAAAGCCTGGTATGATCAACGGCGTTTATTTGAAAAGTTTTCTGGGGCCATATTAGCCACCACTAATTGCGTAATGCCGATAAAAGGTGCTTATTCAGACAGAATGTTTTCGTACGAGGTAGCAGGTTTGGAAAAGGTTGTAAAAATTGAAAATGATGATTTTACTCCGTTAATCAATCGGGCATTAGAGCTTCCTGAGTCCAATATCGATTCTGACGAAATGTTAACTACCGGATTTCATCATCAAACAGTCTTGGGCATAGCTCCTGAAATTATCCAAGCTGTAAAAGATAAATTAATTCAACGTTTTTTTGTCATAGCAGGTTGTGACGCACCAGGAAAGGGTGGGGAATATTATCGGAATCTAGCGACCTCTTTACCCGCCAATACGGTGATATTAACCACCTCATGCGGAAAATTCCGATTTAATGATGTGGACTTTGGAAATGTACCCGGAACTAATATTCCACGTTATATAGACCTTGGCCAATGTAATAACTCCGTTTCAACTGTGAAAATCGCAGCAGCACTTGCTGAAGCATTGGAATGTGAAGTAAACCAATTGCCAGTTAGTATAGTTCTTTCTTGGTTTGAACAAAAAGCTGTAGCTATTTTACTCGGTTTGTTTAGTTTGGGGATAAAAGACATTCGTATTGGACCGAAACCTCCAGAGTTCATATCAAAAGGAGTCATGCAGGTATTGCAAGAAACATTTGATCTTAAACTTATTGGTAGTGTGGAAGAGGACTTGAACGTTATGCTTTCTTAGGTAATGATTGCAAAGAAGAAAATGGAAAATGGATGCTGAAAGGCCCGATACCTTTTAAATAAAGGAGCTCGGGTTTTTTATTGTTGTCAAATGAACTATTAATCGTATTTTCCCATAAATTGAATCAATATAATGTTTTTACTTTAGCAATCATTCCTCTTTGGTACAGACACCTAACAAGCCCAACCCGACATACAGATAAGAGTACGAAAAAATCACCGGGAGGTGTCTGAATGTCC
>NZ_JAUHTR010000032.1 GCF_030418125.1 Fictibacillus fluitans
CCGATGCTTGCGGCTTTTAGTCTGCTTATTCGGTGGTTTCCTTCCAGCCCTTCTCCATCAGCATTTTGCCAGGCCACGTGTACGCCATGATACCGCCATCGACGGTAATATCCTCGCCGGTCAGGTAGGCACTTTCGTCTGAGGCAAGGAACACGGCAAGATGGCCAATATCCTCAGGAACACCGAGCCGCCCGAGCGGGGTGATCCATTTGTTCGTTTCCCGGAACTGTTTCCCGGCTTCTTCTTCCTTCGTGCCCGCCAGCGAATCGATGAGCGGAGTTTCAATGGTTCCCGGAGAGATGGAGTTCACGCGGATGCCTTCGCGGGCATAATCGATCGCCATCCCTTTCGTGAAGTTGGTGACACCGCCTTTTGCGGCATTATAGCCCGAGCGGTTCAGGTCAGCGGCGCGCCCTGACATGGAGGATGTATTGATGATGGAACCTCCGCGCCCAAACATTAGCGGGATCAGGTATTTGCTCATCAGGAATGTTCCCCTCAAATCAACGGAATGGATCTTGTCAAACAGCTCCACTGGATACTCATGCACCTTTCCGCCTTCTGCATCTACGCCGGCATTGTTGAACAAAACATCAATATGGTTGTACTTTTCTTTAAGGTAGTTTGCGAATTCAACCACGCTTTCCTCGCTGGATACGTCCACATGGCAGGCTTCGGCTGTTCCACCCGCCTGTTTGATTTCTTCTACTGTTTTGTGATTGTCATCATCATTGATGTCCGCACAAATAACGGTCGCTCCTTCTTTGGCAAAGAGCTTCACCGTTCCTGCTCCAATCCCGGTTGCGGAACCGGTCACAACCGCAATCTTGTTTTCAAGTCTTCCCATCATAACAACCTCCTTTAATCTGTAGGGTGTATTCCTCGAGAAGAATAGGAATAAACATTAAGAAAAAGAGGGTAACCGTTTACAATAATTGGGATGGAGGGTATAACACAAGGAAAGCGAAGGGGGAAGGAAATTGAAAAAACTTTTTTTCAATATGAGTTTCTGCACTCTTTTACTGCTGCTCGGCGGGTGTTCATCAAAGCCGGAAGTAACACTCACCAAGGCAAGTGCAGTTATTATTCATGATAAAGATATAACAGGATCAGAAATCATAACAGAGGGTGAACGAAAAGGTGAAGATGTGGTGCCGACTTCTTTATATTATAAGTTTGTTCTAAAAAATACGGGTGATAACAAAGTGGGAGGGATACATAAGGATAAGCAGATAAAAATAAAGATTCAGCCTCGCGACTCCCTGGCTTTTCAGTCCAAACAAACCGTTGTATTTAACATTTTCAAGCCATGGGATTATGAGGAATCCGGATTAGGATATGGCGCATCGTATCCCTCCGAGTTAAAAGAAAATAAAAAGGAAGATTTTGCACTGACGTATGATGTGGGAGGCATTCACGTGCCTTCTGCTGCTAAATTGAAAAAGCTGAAGAGTAAAGCAATGGATGCGACGCTGGTGGTATACACGGGAAAGGAAGAAATCGCCCGGTTTGATTTGCGCCAATACAAAAAGTAACGCTGAAAACGCTCCGGGCATACCGGCCGGAGCGTTTTCTTATAATGCTTCTTTGATCACTTTTTTATAATATACCACCGACAGGATGCCGAAGATGGAGTACAGCGCGGTGTACAGAACCATAACCAGGATGATGGGTGTCCACAATTCAGTTCCAAAGAGGAACCACCCCGACTTCACGGCAAAATAACTGTGAATCAGCCCCAATACGAGCGGGATTCCGAAGTTGAACAGCTGCTTGAAACGAATTCCCGCAAGCAAATCTCCTCTCGAAAACCCAAGCTTTCGCAAAATCGTGTAGTTCGGCTTTTCCTCTTCACTCTCATCCATCTGCTTAAAATAGAGAATGCAGCCTGAGGTAATAAGGAATGCGAGTCCAAGAAAACCGACGATGAACATGATCAGACCCATGTTTTGCTTTTGTTCATGAAGCATTTCCATTCTTGAGAATTGGCCTGCTTTATACTGCTGCTTTTGAAACAGATCATTCGCTTTTTGGAGCTCGGTTTCCTTCGTGACATCAATGCCGACATAATGAGAGGCATCGGTTTGGAGGGATGGATCGAGCCCGTCTTTAAGGACCTGAAACACAGAATCGTTAACGACCGCTGTTGGCATTCCTGCTGAAAAAGGAATGGATACGACAGAATCCTTTTTCATGCCGGTATAGTTTTGCAACATTTTTTCCTTTTTCGTTTTCCATATGATTTGGCCGGAGTCTTGAATCTTAAAAAAGGATTGTTGAAGATCGGATACGCCTGTTAAATATATGTTCCGTTTGGAGAGGTTTTCGCCTTTTACATTAGAATCGCTGACCACGGAAAGTATTACGTTTTTTGGATTGAGCCCGGTGGCTGTAGAGGAAGCCTCAAGCTTCGCTTTCATAACAGAGGAAAGATCCGCCCTTACACGAAGAACTTCAACGTTCGTTTCCTTGAACCCAATATGATTCTCGTTTAACTTCTCCTTAAATGTACCGGCTGTATCAGTGTTAGTGAACGAAAATTGATTGGGCACATAATTTCGGGCAGTTTTTTCGGCAGAATAGTAAGAGATGTAGCTTAATGACAATAGCCCGATGGCGAGTGCGGACACGGTCGTAATGATCGTGAGCAAAAGAGCGTTCGATTTCATCCGGAACATAATGGATGACAGGGAGAGAACCTCATTTACGGACAGATATCCGTTTTTCTTTTTGCGGATGAGGTTGAACACAAAACGAACAGTCCCCTTATAAAACAAGTAGGTTCCCGTAATAACAAAACCGAGAATTGCAATCATCGCGAGATATAGCTTGGCCTCGTTGTTGAAATCACCTCCGAACAGCTTGGATGAAACATAATAGCCCACGATAATGAAAATTAAGCCAAGCATTCCGATTACAATCTCCAGCATCGAGATTTTACTGACCTTGCCTTCCGTCGATAAAACCACCCGGAACAGTGAAAGAATGGTTTGCCTTTTGATAAAAATAAAGTTGGTTAACATGATCAAAAGATAGATGCCCACAAAGACAATGAGAGTCTGGATCAAAGCCTGTGCGGAAAAATGAAGGGTGGCAATGGCTTCCACACCTGTGACTCTGTATAAAATCATGATGGCCAGCTTCGAGAACGCAAAGCCGAAAAGGATGCCCAAGAGAACGGATCCAAAGTAAAGAAGGAAATTCTCGGTTGTAAGGATAGAGAAGATCTTGTTTTTGGTCATACCAATCAGCTGAAACAGCCCGATTTCTTTGCTTCGCCTTTTAATGAAAATTTTATTGGCATATAACAGAAAGATGGTAACGATGCCTAGAAGTAAAACGGAAGCGGCTTTGAGTGCCGCCGCTCCTTTGATGGATCCCTTCGCTTCAGTCATGGAAGGATCGTACTGAAGGGTCACAAAGGCAAAGTAAAGGGCTGCACTGAAAATAAGCGCAAATACATAAAGATAATAGTTTTTCAGGTTCTTTTTCAGATTGCGGAAAATCAGCTGCTTAATGCTCATTCTGAACACCGCCAAGCACACCCTGCGTTTTCATAACATCCTTAAAAAACTCCTGCCTCGTCTGGTTTCCTTTATGAAGCTGGGTGTAAAGCTGGCCATCCTTGATAAAAAGGATACGGCTGCAATAGCTCGCTGCCACTGGATCATGGGTAACCATGATGATCGTCGCGTTCCGGCTCCGGTTCAGTTCTGAAAGCTTGTTCAGCAGGCCGGAAGCCGATTTAGAATCGAGCGCCCCTGTCGGCTCATCGGCAAATATAATGCTCGGCTGGTGGATAAATGCCCGTGCAGCAGATGTGCGCTGTTTCTGTCCGCCGGAAATTTCGTTCGGATATTTGTCCTTAAGCTCATAGATACCAAGCTCGTTTGCCAGCATGGTAAACCGGTGGTCTGCTTCTGCAGGTGAGATCTTCGTTACAGATAAAGGCAGCAGGATGTTCTCTTTTACCGTCAATGTATCAAGCAGGTTGTATTCCTGAAAAATAAACCCGAGATGGTGTTTGCGGAACTCGGCCAGTTGCTTTTCCTTCATTCCGGTAATCTCATTGCCCTCAATCATGATCGAACCGCTGTTGATCCGGTCGATGGAAGAAAGGACATTCAACAGGGTCGTTTTTCCTGAACCGGACGGCCCCATAATGCTGACAAATTCACCTTTTTCAAAACTAAAATCAAGCCCTTTCAGCACCTCTTGTTTATTGAATTTATTGCCGTAGCTTTTGTGTAGGTTTTTGGCTTCTAATATGGTCACTGATCCTGCACTCCTTTTGTTTCTTGATAACTAAAGTATAAAAGGAAAGAATTCTTTCTTCCTTCGATTCTCCGAACAAAAGGGGAAAGCATGTGACAAAGATGTCACATGCCCGTAATCTTCAAGAAGTCATTAGGTTTGGGGAACGATAGCGTGAATGTGGTTCCCTTTTTAAGCTCGGAATGTACCGCAATCCCGATCAGCAGAGGGGCAGCGGCTTTCTGTGCCAGATACAACCCCATACCTGTTGCTGCATGATCACCGTGGTGCACCGTTGAAGTAAAGCCCTTCTCAAAGATCCGCGGAAGGTCCCTCGGATCAATGCCGCGTCCATGATCTGTAATTTGAAGAAAGGCTCTTTCGCCGCGCGTACCGCTGGAAATGAGGATGTCTGAGTCTTTGCTGTATTTGACGGCGTTGGTCAGCAGCTGTCTTACAATGAAAGAGAGCCATTTGCTGTCACTTAATACTTCAGTTTCTTCCAGCTGCAAGGCAAAACCAATCCCTTTTTGAATGCACCAGGATTGAAGGGTTTTTATTTCCGAGAACAAAAGATCTCCAAGTTCCACTTTCTCCATATAAAGATCATTTTCCATAAAAGGGAGTCGTTTCTGGTGAAGCTGCTGATCCAGGAGGTAATGAATACGAAGCCATTCATATAAAAAAGAAGTTTTCAGCTTTTCATCCTCGAGACGGTCAATCATCAGCCGAAGGGCGGTCAGCGGTGTTTTTACTTCATGAATCCATCCCAGCAGATCATCCTTAGTCTCTTCCGTTTCAGCTTGATAATAGGCTGCTTTTTCTTTTAAATATGTACTCTGGCCGACCAGGCTGTTTTCTATAATTTTTTCAAACGGGGTTTCTGCTTCCGGCAGGCTGGTCAGGTCGAAATCGTTCTCCCGCTCCTTTAGCCGCTGATAGAATTTCGTTTCTTTTTGATAGCGATAGACCAGGAATAGAGTGAACAGAATCAGGCACAGAAAAATGACGTAAAGCACGGAACCGACTGGAATGGAAGAATCAATATAACAAACAGATAGAATAGCCAGCTGAAGAACAAGAAAAGCAGCAATCCAGCTTCGCCGTTCAATAAGGAAGGCGCGGATCATGAGAGGTCCTCTTCCAACGCCTTATATCCCTGGCCAACTTTTGTTTCAATATAGCGCCCCAATCCGATTTCCTCTAGCTTTTTCCGCAGGCGATTCACATTGACGGTAAGGGTGTTGTCACTGATAAACCGCTTGTCGTCCCAGAGGCTGTTGATGAGATGGTCCCTGCTTACAATTTTATTCTTCTGCTCTATAAGCAATTTCAGGATAAACATCTCGTTTTTCGTCAGTTCCACGGTTCCCTCCGCATGGGTTACCGTGTTTCTGTCATAATCAATTGTTGCTTTGGCCCACGTCCGAAGTTCTGTTTTCTCTGTACTATAGTTATACGCCCGACGGAGAATAGCCTGAATTTTAGCGATGAGCACATCAAAATGGAAGGGCTTCTGAACAAAATCATCTGCCCCAAATTGCATCGACATTACCATATCTGATGGATGGTCACGTGACGACAGAAAGATAATCGGTACGTTGGAATGTGAGCGGATCATCCGGCACCAATGGAATCCGTCGTATTTGGGCAGCTGGATATCCATGATCACCAGGTCGGGATTGAGGTCTGTGTACTCCTGAAAAACTGAGTTGAAGTCACTGATGCCGCAAATCTCATAAGACCATTGGCTGAGCCGTTCTTTCATCTCATGAAACAGCGAGGTATCGTCTTCTACAAGCAATAGTTTAAACATATAGGTTCACCACACGATCGTATCCTTATTTCCCTTATTATAGCAAAAGGGCGGGAGATCGATAAGGACGATTCAGGAGCCTTGCTGTTTGGGAGGGATACATCCTTGGAAATCGGGGTAAGAAGGAGAATAGATGTCCATGGTAAACCGTGTGATAGAAGAATAAGATGAAGGAGGGATGACCCATGACAGAAAAATTTCCGCTGCCAATCGGTACGGTTGTTACACTCGAGGGCTCCGACCGTCCCGTTATGATCTATGGACGCATGTCGATCGCTGCTGATGAAGTGTTGTTTGATTACATTGGATGCAGTTATCCGATAGGGCACAGCAACAGCAACAACAACGTCTACTTTCAGCATTGCAAGATCCAATCCATCCTTCATAAAGGTTATATCTCCGATGAAGAAGAGGATCTCAGCACCAAACTCGAAGTAGAACGAGAAAAATTAACCAGTGATGAGGAATATGGTGAAGAGACTATGTGAAGAAAA
>NZ_JAUHTR010000034.1 GCF_030418125.1 Fictibacillus fluitans
TCAGACCGTAGACAAACCCCTTTTCAATTTCTTTGAAAAGGGGTTTGTCGTGTTTTTTAGATAGATTAAAGCCTCCTTTATACTGGACATGGCCCTCGCCATGTCCAGTTTGCCAGTTTTTTAAGATTCATGGCAGCGAAGGTAAGCATCGCCTGCATGGACACTTTTTTAAGCCCTCTGAGCTTTGTCCATCGCATGCCATGCTTTTCCTTGGCATCAGCGAAAACCCGTTCAATGGTTTCTTTTCGCTGTGCGTATATGCTTTTATTTTCTTCTGTATGGCGAAGGTGTTCAGCCTCTTCCAAAAATTCTTCCCAGACATGCCGGTTGATCCATTTTCGATGGCCTTTACTCTTTGTACACTGAGAGACCACCGGACAATCCTGGCAAATCAGCGGATTAGAGGCATACTGACGATACCCCTCGCGGTTCGTCGTTCGATAGGGCAAAGCTTCCCCTTGCGGGCAAATATACTGATCGTATGGTTCATCGTACACAAAATCATATTTCTTAAAGAAGCCTTTTTTTGTTTTGGGACGGGTGTAAGGCATAACAGGACGAATATTCCGGTCGATCAAAAACTTGGCAATCGGTGGTGTTTTATAGCCGGCATCTACGGCTAAGGCGTTAGGTTTTCCGATCTTTTCAATGAGTTGATTCACTAGTGGCTCAAGCATTCTACTGTCGTGTACATTGGCTCCGGTGACTAAACTGCCGAGGATAAATCCTTTGGAGTCACTGGCGGTGTGAAAAGAATAAGCAAACAATTTCTCTCGCTCGTCCTTTACATAATAGCCACTTTCCGGATCCGTTGTACTGATTTTAACTTCTTTCGTTTCGGTTTGGGTTTGAGGGGTTAGTGCTTTTTTCCGTGTACCTCACGGTCAAGATGAATTTCTTCTTCGAGTTGATGTTGGTAGGTGCGCGTTTCTACTCGAACCGTTTTTTTATCGAATTTCTTCTTATTGGCATTCGCCTTGACGTGAGTAGAATCAATGAAAGCGACCGAAGGATCAATCAGCCCATAGTTGAAAGCTTCCCGGAGAATGCGGTAAAAAATCTGTTCAAAAAGATCACTATCTTGAAAGCGACGGGCGTAGTTTTTACCGAAGGTGGAGAAGTGGGGAATTTTTTCATCGAACCCATATCCCAGGAACCATCGATACGCTACATTGGTTTCAATCTCTTTAATGGTTTGGCGCATTGAGCGAAGACCAAACACATATTGAATGAGTACCATTTTAATGAGAACAACCGGGTCTACGCTAGGCCGTCCATTGTCTAGAGAGTATGTATGTTGAATGGCATCATAAATAAAATCAAAGTCCATGACCTGATCCATCTTCCTTACTAAGTGATCTTGAGGCACTAATTCATCAAGAGCTGCAAGTGTAATTTGGTGACGTCCATCAGTAGAATGCTTCGATAACATGTTAATTCTCCCCTCAAACCGTATCTAGTTCCATTCTACAATAAAAAAAGCTTGTAGACATGAGACTTTGTCTACAAGCTGA
>NZ_JAUHTR010000035.1 GCF_030418125.1 Fictibacillus fluitans
TGAACTGTATCCCGAATTATGGACACTTATAAAAAAGTCCATGGTTCGGGATTTTTTGTGTTTATTCACAAGAAACCCGTTATAATCAAACTAATTAGAGTGAACGGGAGAATAAATGTTATGAGTAAAATTATATTTACAGACTTCCAGCAGAAGCAGTTGGAGAAGAATCCCAATGTTAAACATGTTTCCGAACGATCCATCGCTTACCTTTCTGAGTTTAAGTTAAAAGCGGTAAAGGAAAACATCGCTGGAAAAGGCCCAAAAGATATTTTTATTGAACATGGATTTGATCTACAAATGATTGGACCAGATAAGCCCAATCAATGCTTAAAACGCTGGAGGAAAACGTTTGAAAAGCATGGAGAAACAGGACTGGAAACTGACCTTCGAGGCAAAGGCAGTACGGGACGTCCTTCTTCGAAGGAACAAACAGTGGAAGACCAATTAAAAAAGGCAGAAGCCCGGATTGCATTTTTAGAGATGGAGAATGAGTTCTTAAAAAAGCTCGAGGAACTCGAAAGGCAGGCGAAGAAAAAATAGCTCGGTCCGATAAATTCGGGCTTATTGAAGCAGCACTCCGTAACCACCAAATGAAAGGTATGGTCTCTTACTTATGTTGCCTGGCTGGTGTAAAACGCAAGAGTTATTATGCATGGTTAAAGGCCGAAAATAAGAGAATAGAGAAAGAATATCAAGATGAACAGGATGTCCAATTAATTCGTCAAATTCATCAAAAGAGTAAAGGAAAGGCCGGTGGGCAATTCATTAAAATGGCGCTTGATCAAGAGTATGGAGTTAATATGAATTTGAAGAAAATCTACCGTCTGATGAATAAGTATAATATTCATTCAAACAAAAGGCGTGCCAACCCTTATCGTAAAATGGCAAAAGCTACCCAAGAACACCGAACGTGTGCCCATGTGTTAGATCGAAAATTCGTTCAGGATGAACCAGAGAGGGTCCTTCTTACCGATATTACTTATTTGTATCTGAAAAATGGAACGCCTGCTTATTTGTCGTGTGTCAAAGATGGTGCTACTCGAAAAATTTTAGCTTATTATCTCTCCTCCTCTTTAAAAATGGAGATTGTATATAAAACCTTAAACCGTCTTCAAGAAGCTTTGGACGGTAACATCCATCCCGAAGCGATCCTCCATTCCGACCAAGGAATGCATTATACGCACCCAGAGTTCCGTAACCGAGTAAAAAAACTAGGTTTTATCCAATCCATGTCCCGTAAAGGCAACTGCTGGGATAATGCGCCAATGGAATCCTTCTTTGGTCACATGAAAGATGAGATCGATGCTTCTACCTGTACAAGCTTGGAAGAGTTAAGAAGAATGATTGAGGACTATATAGAGTACTACAACACTTTACGTTATCAGTGGACATTAAAAAGGATGACCCCGGAACAATACCGGGATCATCT
>NZ_JAUHTR010000036.1 GCF_030418125.1 Fictibacillus fluitans
TATCCGTTTTGGAGTAACTGTTCCGATCCTCGAATAATTCGTTCTGTTCCTTATATTTAGCTAAACGAGGCAAGAAGTCTTGTCGAATACGCTTCAAGGGTTTTTTGTAGATCCTGCGCTTCTTACGCATCTCTTTGCGTTTCTCGGTATCCGTTTCCTTCTCGATCGCACTTGTCAGGGACGTGATTTCTTCATCGAGAATCGTGGCGGCTTCTTCTAACGGAAGGGAGAGCTCATCGCTGGTTTCTTCCCCTTCGGGCAATGCTTCGAATTCAGTGAGGCGGTTGATGTGGTGCAGCGTTTCTTGAATGTTCTCTTTCAACTTCGCTTCATGTTTCATGGTGGATTTTTTCCACACGAAAGAATACTTATTGGCATCGGCTTCGATTTTTGTACCATCCAAAAAGTAGTGATCCATTGTAATATACTCGTCCTCGATGAGTTTCCAGATCATGGTTTCAAACAGTTCATCCATCAAGACTTTCATCCGTTGGCCGCGAAAGTCGTTCAACGTTCGGAAATCGGGTTTCTGCATAGCTGCGAGCCACATGGCCGGAAGGTTTTCCTGAAGCAGCTTTTCAATTCCACGACACGAATAGACCTTCTGTGAATACCCGTAGAGGAGGACTTTGATCATCATTTTCGGATGATAGGAGCTCCGTCCGCCGCCGGAGTAATAAGAAAATAGCCGGTCATCAGGAACGGCCTCCACCATTTCATCAATCACACGTGCGACATGGTGGTCTGGAATCCATTCCTGCAGATCGAAGATCATTTGAACTTGTTGGTTATCATACGGTTTGAAAGTGGGAGCTGATTTTTGTTTAGTAGAAGAACTTTCTTGGATTCCCCCTAGAGGAAGGCTCGTTTGCGTGGTATAATTTTCAGTAGTAATCGTAAGATTGCGCATAAAAAATCGTCCTTTCTTTTCGTAAAATTGTTGGTGTGGTAACTTTCATTTTACTAAAGAGGACGATTTTTTTGTGGACTTTTTATAGTATTTTAAAAAAAGGCTGCCAGA
>NZ_JAUHTR010000037.1 GCF_030418125.1 Fictibacillus fluitans
ACCTCCCCGTCGATGTGGACTCTTGGGGGAGATAAGCCTGTTATCCCCAGGGTAGCTTTTATCCGTTGAGCGATGGCCCTTCCATGCGGAACCACCGGATCACTAAGCCCGACTTTCGTCCCTGCTCGACTTGTAGGTCTCGCAGTCAAGCTCCCTTGTGCCTTTACACTCTGCGAATGATTTCCAACCATTCTGAGGGAACCTTTGGGCGCCTCCGTTACATTTTAGGAGGCGACCGCCCCAGTCAAACTGCCCACCTGACACTGTCTCCGAACCGGATCACGGTTCCAGGTTAG
This sequence comes from Fictibacillus fluitans, assembly GCF_030418125.1. Taxonomy (GTDB): domain Bacteria; phylum Bacillota; class Bacilli; order Bacillales; family Fictibacillaceae; genus Fictibacillus_C; species Fictibacillus_C fluitans. The sequence goes on from NZ_JAUHTR010000037.1 coordinate 297, forward strand.
AATTTCAATACAGTCAGGGTAGTATCCCACCGACGCCTCCATCGAAGCTGGCGCTCCGACTTCTCAGGCTCCTACCTATCCTGTACAAACTGTACCAAAATCCAATATCAAGCTGCAGTAAAGCTCCATGGGGTCTTTCCGTCCTGTCGCGGGTAACCTGCATCTTCACAGGTACTATAATTTCACCGGGTCTCTCGTTGAGACAGTATCCAAATCGTTACACCTTTCGTGCGGGTCGGAACTTACCCGACAAGGAATTTCGCTACCTTAGGACCGTTATAGTTACGGCCGCCGTTTACTGGGGCTTCAATTCAGAGCTTCTCCCGTAAGGGATAACCCCTCCTCTTAACCTTCCAGCACCGGGCAGGTGTCAGCCCCTATACTTCGCCTTGCGGCTTCGCAGAGACCTGTGTTTTTGCTAAACAGTCGCTTGGATCTATTCACTGCGGCTCTCTCGGGCGTAAACCCTACCAGAGCACCCCTTCTCCCGAAGTTACGGGGTCATTTTGCCGAGTTCCTTAACGAGAGTTCTCCCGATCATCTTAGGATTCTCTCCTCGCCTACCTGTGTCGGTTTGCGGTACGGGCACCTCTTTCCTCACTAGAGGCTTTTCTTGGCAGTGTAGGATCAGGGACTTCGGTACTAAATTTCCCTCGCCGTCACAGCTCAGCCTT
>NZ_JAUHTR010000038.1 GCF_030418125.1 Fictibacillus fluitans
ATGGGACGGTGTTTGTATGTATAAGCCGAAAACGGATACTCAGAATGAAGCAGAGTTTGTTTTTATCGAAGATTTGGTGCCTCAAGACCATCTCTTGAGAAAGATTGATCGCTATATTGACTTTTCTTTTATCGGTGAGAAAGTTCGTCCGTATTATTCAGAGTCTACAGGACGTCCTTCGGACCCTATTCTGCTTTTCAAGATGATGTTCATCGGCTATTTTTACGGCATTCGTTCAGAACGACAGCTCGAACGGGAAGTCAAAACCAATATCGCTTATCGTTGGTTTCTTGGCTTAAAACTGAACGATCCTGTTCCTGATCATTCCACCATCAGCTGGAACCGGCGGACTCGTTTCAAAGATACCAACGTCTTCCAAGAGATTTTTGATGAGATTGTCCTTCAAGCCATGAATCATAAAATGGTGGGAGGAAGAGTCTTATTTTCCGATTCGACTCACCTTAAAGCCAATGCCAATAAACATAAATTCACAAGAGAAGAAGTGGAAGCAGAAACAAGAGAATATATCGAAGAATTAAATCAGGCGGTTGAGGAGGACAGAAAAAAGAACGGAAAAAAGCTCTAAAGGAGAAAGAGGAGGTGAAGGAAAAGAGACAAATTCGCAAAAGTACGACCGATCCCGATTGTGGTTTTATGTCGCGAGACCATAAACAAGAAATGTTCTGTTATTTAGACCATCGAACGACGGATATGAAATTCAACATCATCACTGATGCCTATGTTACCCCTGGAAACGTCCATGATTCCGTGCCTTACCTTTCCCGTTTGGACCGTCAAATCGAAAGATTCAA
>NZ_JAUHTR010000039.1 GCF_030418125.1 Fictibacillus fluitans
GTCCTGCTTTTTTTGATTGTTCTTTTTTCCTGAAAGTAGCCAGGCGAATGCCTGCTACTTTCAAGAGGTTGTGGGCCAATGCCACGATTCCAAACTCTATATGTACCTTATCCAGTCCCCGTAATGACCACCTGCGGAACGACCGATTGCCCTTGATGTGGCCAAAGACGCTTTCCACTTCGACTTTACGTCGGGCATAGATCGCGGCTTTTTCCTCACATTCAAGGGCGGCTTTTGCTTTGGCCTTCATTTCTTCATAGATCGTGTTCCAATGCACCTGGCGGTTCCCTTTCGCTTTGGTGCACTGGGTTTTAAACGGGCAATCGGTACAATCTTCGCATTCATAAATCTTGAAACTTTGTTCCAGACCGGATCGGTTCTTTTTCTTCAGATAGTTCTTAAACAGTACCTTTCGGCCATTGGGACAGATAAACCAATCATCAAGTTCCTCATACACCCAGTTCTTTGCGTTTTTGATCTCGTTTTTATAACTTCGGGTTTGTTCCTTCATATAGCTTCCATAGGGAATCAGAAATTCGAATCGCGGTTCTGTTTCTTCTCCGACCGCAAATAAATAGTTCTCTTCACTACCATAACCGGCATCCGCAATCACGGTTTTTGGCATCGGTAAAGAAGACGCGGCCAGTTTCTCAAAATGAGGAATGAAACACCGCGTATCTGTCGGGCGCTGATGAAGGGAATAAAACAAAACAAATTGGTTCTCAGTCGCCATTTGTACGTTATAACCGGGTTTTAGCTGGCCGTTCTTCATATGGTCTTCTTTCATACGCATAAAGGTGGCGTCA
>NZ_JAUHTR010000004.1 GCF_030418125.1 Fictibacillus fluitans
CAAGTTGTACAAGGGGTTTTTGGTTCTTACAATTCTTTATACGTTTGAAACAGTTCTGTGTTATCAGGAACGTTTTCCAAATAGATAATCTTGCCTTCGTTATTCAGTTTGGCGATGTCTTTACCGGTTTGGGTGTAAACCTTACCAGATGCTGTTTTTCCGCAAACTGCCCACCGGGTTTCATACTGATCGGTGTCCGCGGTTTTTTTCCATCCTTCAAACATATGCTTGATGTCACTGTTGGCTGCGAACACTCTTTCCATGAACAGCTTCCAGTTCCCAATCCCGCTTTTTTTATCTCCATTCAGGACAAATTCCATGTCCTCTGTGAATAAATGGTTCAATTCCTCCATTGCCTTCTGGCTTGTTCTGGATTGATCGAAAAGATCAAAATATCTATTTAAGTTTTCCATTTTTCATGCCTCTCTCTGCTTCATTGTTGTTAACTTGGTAAGCAATACTATCAAGGGATATTAAAGGCAATGAACGGAAAAGTAAAGCTGCGGGACTTATTCAAGCCGTTCCAGTTTATGGATAGACAGGGTTTGCCCATACTGGGAGTAGCGAAACTCCTCAATGCCTGTTATTGTATGTTAAGATAACAAGTGTTAATCAAGACTTTGTCTGTCCAGGTGACAGTTCAATATAGAATGTGAAGAGAGGGTAATAACATGATGAAGGAATCCATTTATGGATTAACATTCGAACAGCTTTCCGCCTGGCTGCTTGAGCGCGGCATCAAGCCGTTTCATGCGTCACAGGTGTGGGAGCAGTTATATCGAAAACGCGTGACTTCATTTGCGGAAATGTCCGGTGTAAAAGAAGAATGTGTGAAGCTTTTGGCTGAACGCTTTTCGTTTCAGACGATGCAGCAGCACGTCAAACAGGAATCAGAAGACGGAACGGTCAAATTCCTGTTTAAACTGCAGGACGGCAATTTGATCGAAACCGTGCTGATGAAGCATAAATACGGAATGTCGGTTTGCGTGACCACCCAGGTGGGCTGCAACATCGGCTGCAGCTTCTGTGCAAGCGGCCTGCTGAAGAAAAGCAGAGACCTTTCCAGCGGGGAAGTCGTCGAGCAGATCATGAATGTGCAGCTGCACCTTGATGAGCGCAACAAGGACGAGAGAGTAAGCCATATTGTGGTCATGGGCATTGGTGAGCCTTTTGACAACTTTGAAAATATGATCGACTTTATTAATGTGGTCATCGATCCTAAAGGACTTGCGATCGGTCCGCGCCATATTACGGTATCTACCAGCGGGCTGGCGAAAAAAATCCGCGAGTTTGCCGACACGGGTCTTAGTGTGAACCTTGCCTTGTCGCTGCACGCTCCAAACAACGAGCTGCGCACAAGGATCATGAAGATCAACAAGGCGATTCCGCTCGAGCCGTTAATGGAAGCCGTCGATTATTATATTAAAACCACCAACCGCCGCCTTACGATTGAGTACATTCTCCTGCGGGATGTGAATGACCATCAGAAAGAAGCAGAAGAACTGGCCGATCTGTTCCAGGATAAAAAACGGAAGGTATATGTGAACCTGATTCCATACAACCCGGTGGATGAGCATGGGCAATACCAGCGAAGTGAAACGACTTCTGTTCTCGCTTTTTACGATACGCTGAGAAAGCGCGGCATCAACTGCAAAATCCGCCAGGAGCACGGCACCGATATCGATGCGGCCTGCGGCCAGCTGCGAAGCAAGCAGATTAAGAAGGAAAAAGCACAATAAGAATGGTAAAGGCTGAACTTGGTTTCAGCCTTTTTTATATACCCGGCATCGTTCTGCAGGTTAACGGTTTCGCCGGAAAGGGTATAATAAACATCACATGAATTACATGAATTCGATAGGATTATGAATAAAGGAGTAATCGTATGATTCCCAGAACAATAGAAGAACTTGAAGAAATTCGCAAAGAGTGTAAAGCGCTGGTGAACAAGCGGGCAACCACTTCGGCGGCTGCAGCGATTGTACCCATTCCCGGCATGGACGTCGGGGCCGATATCACAATCATGATGGAGCTTCTTCCGACGATCAATGAAAAGTTCGGGCTGGCGCCCAATCAAATTGAGAAATTGGATGACACGCTGAAAGGCAAAGTGATCGTCATTCTGACTTCAATGGGAAGTGAGTTTGCCGGAAAGGTCATCTCGAAGAAAATGATCGGCCTTCTCCTAAAGAAGGCAGGGAAGAAAATTGCCGTGAAGCAGGTCTCAAAGTTTGTACCTTTAGTAGGACAGGCGGTGGCGGCCGGCATCAGCTTTGGAGCGATGAAGTACCTTGGCAACTCTCATGTGGAGGAATGCTATCAGGCCTGTAAAAAGATGATTGAGGAACAGCAGGTACCTGTCGGATAACAAAAAAACACCCCCTGTACACGGACGCATTAGTCCGGCGTGCAGGGGGTGTTTTTATTTATTTTTTAAGCTGACCGGAAGGAAGACCGGAGATATAGCCTACGCCTCCAGTTTCCTGAATCCCGATTCCCTTTTTCATCGCTTCTTCAAGTTTGGTCTTATCGACTGCCGTAATCTGCTTTCCATCCAGATCCTCTCCCGGATGCTGGAAGTTGCTGAGAACATAGCGTGATTTCTTTACGTTATCGACTGCACGTAAGCCAGTGGCTTCTGCTCCTGCAGGTACGGATAAGATTCTTGAAAGTTTCTTTGTTTTTACATTATACGCCCAAACAAAGTTATTGGTATGGTGCGCGCTGTCTTCACCAATGAACAGGGTATTCATGTCATCGGAAAAGCTCAGGTTATCCGGGTTGGCTACTTTATCCGGATTCGCTGTATTTCCATAAGCATCAGCCTTGGAATAATCTTCACCGGCCAACAGGCTTTTCATTCCAGAAGGCACATAGTTGCTGTCAATGTGTCCTTTTTTATGGTCTTTTTGCTGTGAATTCAAATCGAGTTCAAAGGTAACACCGGAATCAATTACTGGAAGCTGGATGTCATCCTGAACCCCATCGATTCCTTCTTTTTTCATACTGCCGTTTTCATAGGAGATGGCAATATAAGCTTTATTGTCTGCTTTATTCACTGCGATTCCTTCCATCTTGTTGAACTCAGAAGTTGCCCCAAGCAGTGCCCCGTATCTGCGGGATTCCAGGAAAGCTGCTGCCTTTTCCATGCCCGGCTTCACTTTCAGGTACTCCACTTTTTTGCTTGCTGCCGTCTTTACAGCTTTAAAGCCGGAAGCTGCCTTGTCTGACGTTTCAAAGATATCGCTGAATTTCGTGCCTTTATCGATGATTCTCTTCACTTCTTTATCGGTAGAGTGGCCAAGCTTGATCCACTGCAGATCTCCGGCTCCGCCGTTGGCAGCTGAAGTCTGCTTAAACTTTGCCGCATAAAGTGTACCTGCAGAGAAGTCGCGTTTTTTATCGGCAACATACATGAACATCATCGTATTTCCGCCGTCATCGCCGAAAAGTGCTGTCTTTTGGTCTGGAAGCACCTGCATGACTTCATGGGAGAACCGTCCGGTGCTGTAATGCTTTACAACCGATGTCTTGCCGTTTGGATGAACGGATATTTCCGGAATCCATCCATAAAAATAAGGATTGGCCTTGGATGCATCACCAAAATAGTTTTTTGCAAAGTTTGTGACATCACGGTAGGAAGAGGAAGAAGGGTCTTCAAATGCTCTTGCATCCGGTTCGTATTCTTCCGATCCAAGGTGTGTTCCCCATTCAGTAGTGGAGCCGTTGCATGGTGTCCATAGTCCGTTTACATTGGCAAAATCAATCTTCTTTGCATGATTTACGGTAAGCTTTCCGGTTTTCTTATCCCGGTCCACTTGTGTTAATGTCATGGATGCAGGCAGGCCGCTGATTTCTTTTCCGGAATTGTCGATGGAATCATATTCATAGTGAGAAATGATATAGTCTTTTCCTGCGATGGTAATGAAGCTGTTGGAATCGGGTGCATCAGAAATATAATAAGACGGCTTGTCCGGTACGCTACGGTCAATGATTGGGTTTCCTTTTGCGTCAATTGGAGTGCCCGCTGGTATTTTTTCGCCTTTGTTGTCTACAATTTTATCTTTTGATAAAAAGAGCTGGTTGTAGTCTAATGGTTTTTCTTCCACTTTGCCATTTGTATAAGTAATTTTTACTTTTGCGTCTGTATAGGTTTTTACCATGTTTTCGATGGTGCTGGGAGCTTTCATTGAAGTGAATTCAATGTTCTTGATTTGATTGTGATTTTGCTTGTCCTGCTGGTTATGTTCAGCGAAAGCGGGAATGGCGCTTGAAGCCATGATCGCTAATGATAATCCGAGAGTGATGCCTTTTTTCATAGTTATTTCCTCCCTAACGAGTCTGTTTCGTACCCATTAAACCATTCTAGTGTTAAGGGGATATGAAGAAAAAGCAGATTAGTGTTGCCTTATTGTAAATTAATCATGACAAATTACAGTTGGTCAGGTCTGATTGCCTACTGCAATCGGAGTCTTATAGCCCAGCGCGTGAAATTCAGAGATTTTGGGTTCCGACTGCCTGGCCACCAGCCCCTCTCTTCCCTTCTCGCAGACAGCCTGAACGTTACTGATTTTGATCTGCTGGATTCCCGGCCCGATATGCAGAGCGGTAGGCGCTGAATCTTGGATAGTCACGTTGCGGATTTCAACGGCATCCGAGCCATGGCCGCCGCCAAATACTTTTACGTCCTCGCCTGCCGTTTTAAAATCTTTAATGTTCAGTCCGTTCAGCATAATATTCCGCGAACGGTACTGAACGGCGATGACCGGCTCCCCGCGGTAATCGTAGTGAGGGTCGCCGACAACGACAAATTGATTAATCACCACATTCCGGTAGGCGGAAATGACCAGTGCCCTTGGAGTCGAATCCTTGTATAAAGGGGTCCTAATGGGAGCCACCGCTACAATTTTGGTTGCTTTAATGTTATAGGCGGTCATCGATTCGGTATCGGTTTCGATGTGATGGCCGATATGCCTGAAGTTATACGAGCGGTTGTCATGAATCGACAGGTGTCCGATGATTTGTGTGTTGCTGGCTGCCGCCGAATTATGATGGGCTTTAATTTCCACACCGCCGAAGCAGCGTGTCGTTGAATTGTTGACGAGCGTGACATTCCTGGAGCCATCATCAACCTCGATGCCGTTGGAGTTTGAAAACCCTTCCTTGTGCGCACGTCCGCTCGGATCGCACATATGGCAGTTGGAAATTAAAATATTGTCGCTGTGGTGGGTTGTTATTCCATCATCTCCAAAGCCGTATCCGTTCAGCTGATCGAGCCAGATATAGCGGCTGCTTCTTCTCGCCCGCGTGCCGTCACCAAAATAGGTATAGACCGCTGAGGAGACATCAAAGCAGTGCAGGCCGGGATTGATGCCTTCGACGTCCTTCACCCATCCGTAGATGACGTGCGCAAAGGTGAGGCAGCTTGATTGGTTGTTCCCGGCAGCTGTCCGTTTTTTCGGACCTAACCTTTCGATATTCCAATCAAGACTCATGCCCTGGACCAGCACATGGTGGTTTCCTCTCCACCGGCCCGAATTGGTGACGAGCTGCCGGCTTCTGGGAGCGCGGTCATGAAGCTTGATGACGGTTGTTCCCTTGCCCGATCCGACCAGCATCGTCCATGAAGGAAGGCGGATGCCTCTTGTCACGAACACGCCTTCAGGCACAACAACCTTCACCTTTCCGTGGCCGATCGCTTTTTTGAACGCTTCGGTATCATCTGTCACCCCGTCCCCCGCTGCGCCAAATTCTTTAACGTTAACCTGCCGGGTGATCTCGTTTTGAAGTCTGGTGAACTCCTGGTCGAGCTTCTTTTTCCAGAAAGGAAAAATCGTTTCCTGTTCATCGGTCTCTACGATTGGCATGTCTTCAAGATGTTTGTGCCATGACGTTGACAGCAGAACCTTCGGAAAGCTGTGCAGCAGGCTTTTAAACGAAAATAACGATGAATGCAGCAGAGCAGGCAGCGGGTTCAGCTCCTGAAAAAGTGTATCTGTCTCTCCAATTAATTGTTTAAGGTCCTGTTTTTGGCTGAAAAAGGAGGCAATCAGCTCTTTATTTTCCAGTGGGTTATGATTCTTGTCTAATGTCAGCATGCATGCTTCACCTCAGCTTAAACGGTATAATTGATCCTGTACTTTCTATTCCCGTTTTTTTCTCCAAATGAATCTCCATTCCTTCAAAAGGCATAAGAAAACCCCTTCAGGGGAAGGGGTGATCAATGCTCGGTTAAGCTGCCAAGTGAAACCTGCTGTTCGTTTTCAGGCTGGTCAAGCGGATAAATGCGTGCGGTTTCTCCCTGTTCGTCGACATGCTGGATATACACCGGCATGCCATCGAAGGTCACATTTGCCATAACAGGAGAAGACGCAATTTCTTGTGCGCGTTGCTTGTTCATTAGAAAAACCTCCTTTTCCGTCCTTACTATGGACGGAGAGGAGGTTTCTTATACAAGATCACTTATTGCGCCAAAAAGATCAGCTGGTATAAAAAAAGGACGGCGAATACATACACAAGCGGATGTACTTCACGGACTTTACCTTTGGCAAATTTCATGATCGGGTAGGAAATGAACCCAAGGGCAATTCCGTTGGCGATGCTGGATGTCAGCGGCATGCTGACGATAACGAGAAAGGCCGGGAAGGCTTCATCGAAGTCATTCCAGTCAATTTCCGATATACTTTTAATCATAAAGCTGCCGACAATGATTAAGCTTGGTGCGGTAATGGCTGGAACAGCAGAAACGGCGCTGACGAGCGGTCCGAAAAAGGCGGCGACCAAAAACAGGATGACGACGGTTACTCCGGTTAAGCCTGTTTTTCCGCCGGTACCGACTCCGGCCGAAGATTCTACTGTTGCTGCAGTCGGGCTGGTTCCGAACATGGCGCCAACCGCTGTGCCGATTGAATCTGAAAAGAAGGCACTGCCTGCGCGGTCAAGCTTGCCGTTCTTCAGCAAACCTGCCTGGCGTACGATCCCGAGAAGGGCGCCGGTTGTATCAAAAAGCATAACAAGCAGGAATGAAAACACAACGCTGTACAACCCGTAATGGATGACGTCGGCCACTGACTGGATAGGGTTGTAGACGAGCACACCTTCGGGAAGGTGTGGCATGGCAAGTACCCCTTTATCAAAATTTAACCGTCCTGTGAAAAAGGCGATGATGCCTGTAATGATCATTCCAATAAAAAGGGCACCCTGCACGTTGAGTGTCATTAGCGTAATAGTGATAACGATTCCGATTAAGGTAAGCGCCACTTTCGGAGAGCTGAAATCCCCAAGCGTTACGAGATTGGTCGGGTGATCGGCGACAATGCCGGACAGGCGCAGTCCGATAAAGGTGATGAACAGCCCGATGCCGGCTGCAATCGCATGCTTCAAATTGGCAGGTATGGCATTGATCAGCTTGGCCCGGAAGGATGTCAGGGATAAGATCAGAAAAATGATGCCTGTGATAAAAACCGCCGAAAATCCAACAGCGTATGAAATGTTATGGCTGCTGATGACCGAGTAGGCAAAATAAGCGTTCAGCCCCATGGACGGACCAATGATAATCGGGTAGTTTGCGAAAAATGCCATGCACAGCGTTCCCACGACCGTAGCGATAATGGTAGCAGTAAAGCCCTGTTCGAACGGCACGCCCGCATCTTTTAAAATCATTGGATTGACAACGATAATATAGGCCAAGGTTAAAAAGGTGGTAATACCAGCCAGGAATTCCGTTCGTACGGTGGTATTCCGTTCCTTAAGTTTAAACATACTGACACTCCTAACTTCAATTTCATTCTATTTAAAAGGTGCCACTAACTACTAGAGTTCTCCATTACTGGCCCAAGGTAAACCTAAAAAAATACTTTACCATAAATAAGGGGCAAATGGAGGGTGGAAGTTTTTCCAAGAAAACATTCAGAAACTTCTGAGCGAGGTATTTCTTTAAAATAGAAGGTGTTACTCTAAAATTGTCAAATATTATTAGGTAGAGGAGTGTCGGAATCTATTCAAATCGTTCGAAGTTCTATATAGTAGAACTTCAGCCACTATTTTGCAGAAGACTCTTCTTTAACAGCATACATATTTAACCGTATGGCTGAGTAATACCTTGTGCCACCAGGTAGTTTTAGATAAAATATTAGGAGGAATAGATACTATGCAATATCAATTTTTAGTAGGTAACGACAACGGAAACAGCGAGCATGATATTTACATTGACGGACGTTTGTTTCAACAGCCGAACGTTAACTGCGCAGTGGACCAGCTGCCTTGGAGCGAAGAACAGGCTCCTGAAACACTCGTACGCAACCTTCAGGAGAACCTGATTGTAACTATTGATTCCCCTGCTGCACGTGCGGGTATGTACTATGTAGGCAAGTTCGCTCTTGAGAGCGGTGAGTTGATTGAAAACATCCAGGTGGGTGTGGACTACAAATACGAGATTGACCTTCCAATCGTCAACACGCTTGCACAAATTGCAGCTGTAGCGGTTCAAAAAGGATTTGCAGAAGAAAAGAAACTGCCTGCATCGATTGACGTATCGGTCGATATGGCAACTGCGCTTCCAATTACACAGCATTCCGACGAATCTGCAGCTAAGTTTGAAAAGCGCTTCATGAATGGCCCGCACCACGTAACCGTTCATGTCGGCAAACAGCGTGTGGCTGTAAAAGTAGAATTCGAGTTCGTAAAAGTTATTCCTGAAGCAACTCCGGTAACATTCTCTCTTCAAAAGGATGCAGATGGCAACTGGAGAAAAGGCGATATTTTTGACGCGTTTATTGAAGAAAATGATCTTCCGAAAAACTTTAACGGAAGCTTCTTTAAAAACAAACGAATCCTTCACACTGATATTGGCGACGGTTCTACCGAGTACCCAATTACAGAAGGAAACAAATTTTTGCGCCAGTTCGTGCACGGTACCAACCATGGTGCAGGGTATGCGATCGAGGAAGCACTCAGCGAGTTTAACCGCCTGATCCACCTTCCGGACAGCCCGCGTCAGTTCTTCAGTGACGTTATCAAAAACCCGAACCACAAATATCATGCGCGTGCGATGAACACGTTGAAAAGACCGCTTGAAGGACAAGCTCGTCAGATCATCAACAATATCCGCAAGCAGTTGACAAAGGCAAGAAACGAGATCGATTTGATCTGCGTATACGGCGGCGGAAGCATTCTTATGCAGCCAATCCTTGCTCCCATGCTGAAGGAACTTTGCGAAGAGCGTGAAATCCAGCTTCTTTACATCCCTGCAAAATATGCAGTGACAATGAATGCGAACGGACTGGATGCGTTTGTACGCGGCAAGATCTACGGTGCGATCAAAGACCGTGCGAAACAGCCGGTTTAAGTTTTAATTTTAAATGGTGAGGGGGTGTAATGATGAAGAAACAAAAAAAGCCAGGCGATAATATTTCATTAAAAACAAAAAAGAACGAAGCCCCCGCCATTATTGACTGGATCAACTCACAAACGAACCTGATGGATTCCATCCGCTATCTTGTCGAAAACGAAATCAATGCCAATGGTGTGCGAAACCTGCAGCAGCATGTTCCTGCCGACCGGGGCTTTGTCTCCGGGGATGAAGGACATGGTGTGGTGCAGGAGGATCGGAAGCACTCACCGGAATACGACAATGTCAACGATGAAGAAGAAATCGACGAGGACGATATCGAGTCCTGGACCTAATATGAATAATGAATAGTGAAAGCCGGCTTGGGAGATATGCTCCCGGGCCGGCTTTTTTTGTTGTTAATGAATACGGCACTTTAAAAATACGCCTCAGGTCTTAGCGGAAATATAGCTGGAGTACATTATACGAAAATACGGCAGAAGGTAAGCTAGAGTTAAGAAAGGAGGAAACAACAAATGAAAAAATTTGGTTTGTTTTTACTCGGAGGCATTGCAGCGGTTATCCTGCTGGCGAACCTCGGATCGATGATTGGCCTGGCGATTGGGCTGGTGATTCTATACTTTGCCGTCAAAGGATTTATGAAGGCGGAAACGACATCCAAGAAAGTAATCTGGGCCATTATCGGCATTTTCGCGGCATGCGCCGCCATATCCAATGTTCCCGCATTGCTGGGGATCGCAGCAGCATACGTCCTCTATGTAGTGTATAAGAAATGGAACGGCAAGAAACAGGATCCTGGCAAGGACAACGACCCATTTGTAAATTTTGAAAAACAATGGGCAGAAATGAACAGAAACTAACAAAGGGAGAGAAAAACAAATGAGTACATTATTTTCACGAATCAAAAATTCGATTGCAGCGGACTTTCATGAACTGCTGGATCAAAAGGAACAGAACAACCCAATTTCCTTGCTTAACCAATACCTGCGTCAATGCGAGCAGGAAACAGACCGTGTCAGAAAGCTTGTGGAACGCCAATATGTGCTGACTGAGGAATTTACAAAGGAATACAGGGAAGCAAAAGCGCAGGCAGAAAAACGAAAGCGGCAGGCGGATTTGGCTCTTCAAGCCGGTGAAAGTGAGCTGCACGAATTTGCAGCGGCTGAACAGCAGCAATACGAGGAGCGTGCAGTCCGGTTGGACCAGTCAAGAGAAGAAGCGACGCGCGAACTCCAAAATTTGGAGCAAAAGTTCGAGCAAATGAAGCATAAATTAAAGGATATGTATGTGAAACGCATGGAATTAATGGGCCGGGAAAATATTGCCCGGGCAAACCGCGGCATGAACAAGGTGCTCGATGCGAATGAAAGTGCAAAACCGGGACTGCGGTTTGATGAAATGGAGCGTTACCTTGAGCGTCTTGAGCATAAGGTCAATTCAGACTATCACCGCAACACGATGGAAGACCGTTTTGCGCAGCTTGAAAAACAATGGGAAAATAAAGAAAAACCTGCGAATTCCTAACATAAAAATGGTATTCTAAAAGGCGTAGAGCTCTACGCCTTTTAGAAATATTCAGGAGCAGGGGTTAGAGCGAGAAGGGGGTGCACCATGTTTAGCGGGAAAAAAACAGATTTAATCAGCTGGCTGCTGTTAATCGGTCTATTTCTACTTATTCTTGAACTTATTTTTCGCGGCGGCGAACTGATTTTCGTTTTTGCCGTTATGGCAGGCTGCATCTATGTTGGCGGAAAAAGAAGGACTCGGACATTCGGGAAGCTGCTCTACTGGGGCGGCTGGTTTGGAGCAGCAATAACTTTGCTGAATATGATGGCATTCAAGTTTGTGCTTGTTGCCATCCTCATTTATCTGCTCATCCAGGTGTACCAGAACAAAAAACGGCCGACAACCATTAAGCCGGAAATCAAAGAGCCGGAGTCCAGGCTGTCCGAGTCACTTTTTATAAAGAAGAACTTGTTTAAGAACGTTTTATACGGACCACAGCAAACCCCCGATCAGGTGTATGAGTGGGAAGATATCAATATCCAGTGCGGCATCGGTGACACGGTGATTGATCTCAGCAATACGGTCCTTCCAGAGGGCGAATCGGTGATCACAATTCGGAATATCATTGGCAATATCAAAATTCTTATTCCGTACGAAGTGGCGGTGAGCGTGCATCACTCCGTTCTGGCAGGGAACGCGACCATTTTTGATATTCATGAACCTAAAGTGTTTAATCAGCTTTTTTCCTACCATACGGATAATTACTATGAAGCGACTCAGCGGATTAAAATTATTACGACGGTTGCGGTTGGGGATTTAGAGGTGAAGCGGACATGAGTATGTTTATGCGCAGTGTGGTCATGTCCCTTGCCGTTGCTTTTGTCGTCATGCTGGTAATCTTCATTACTGTGTTTATGGCGTTTCCCCTGCCTGATGTGTCTTATTTATGGGAACAGCATCTGTTCAGCCTGCCGTTTATCGTAATTGTACCTGTCATCAGCCTGGTTATTGGCGGCTTTTTTGGTATGTTCCAGGGCATCACCGCACGCAGGCAGCTGAAGCAGGTGGAAGAAGGACTGCGGGAAATCGAGAACGGCAGGCCTGTATATCCTCCGGTGGTATCCGAAGGCACGGAGGTGGATGCGCTCTGGAAGCGGATGAAAAATGTTCAGCGCCATGCTGCCGAGCAGGCAAGGGCATCGCAGAAGCTTGCGAATGAAAAAGCGGAAGACCAGGAGAAAGTCATTCAGGAAATGATTTCACGAGAGCGGCACCGATTAGCGCGTGAGCTTCACGATTCCGTCAGCCAGCAGCTGTTTGCCGCCTCCATGCTGATGTCCGCAATCAATGAATCCACAGAGCCCGACGCTCCCGAAAACCGACAGCTCAATTTGGTGGAGCAGATGATTCATCAATCCCAGCTGGAGATGAGGGCCTTATTGCTTCATTTGCGACCCGCCGCTTTGAAAGGAAAGTCATTGCAGGAAGGCATTAAAGAGCTGCTCGATGAACTGGCTCAAAAGGTGCCGATTCACATACATGAAAAAATCGAAGACATGCGTTTGGATAAAGGGGTGGAAGACCACCTGTTCCGGATTTTGCAGGAGTCGGTTTCCAATACGTTAAGGCACGCCAAGGCCACTTCGCTGGAGATTCTGCTGATCGAGAGGGAAGGTTTGATTATTTTACGGGTGTCCGACAATGGCATAGGTTTTGCATTGGATGAAAATAAAGCAGGCTCGTACGGCTTGCAAAATATGCAGGAGCGCGCGCTGGAAATTGGCGGTACGTTAAAAGTGGTAAGCCTGCCTGACAAAGGGACCCGGCTGGAAGTGAAAGTACCTGTAATCTCGGTGGAGGAGGATCAAAATGATTAAAGTATTGTTTGCAGATGATCATGAAATGGTAAGGATCGGTATTTCATCCTACCTTTCGGCCCAGCAGGACCTGGATGTCGTCGGTGAAGCGGAGAATGGAAAGAAGGCGGTGGAGCTTGCTCTTGATCTGCGGCCGGATGTGATTCTGATGGACCTTGTCATGGATGAAATGGACGGCATCGAAGCAACGAAAAAGATTATCGAGCAATGGCCGGAAGCTAAGATCATCATTGTCACCAGTTTTCTGGATGATGAAAAAGTGTATCCTGCCATTGAGGCCGGTGCGGTAAGCTATATGCTGAAAACATCCAAAGCCAGCGAGATTGCAGATGCGGTTCGAAATACATATTATGGCCAGTCCGTTCTCGAACCCGAGGTGACCGGCAAAATGATGAACCGCATGCGGCAAAGGACTCAGCAGCACCCGCATGAGGAGCTCACCAGCCGCGAACTCGAAGTGCTTCTTCTCATGACGGAGGGCAAAACCAATCAGGAAATCGCCGACACCCTCTTCATCGCCCAAAAAACAGTCAAAGTCCACGTAAGCAACATCCTAAGCAAACTCGATGTCCAAGACCGCACCCAGGCCGTCATCTACGCCTTCAAACACAACCTTGTGAAATAAGGTTGCTAAATTAATGCTTTTGGAAGTAGGCATTTCTTTCAAAAATCTTCTTTGAAGAATTGATTGCAGTGGAAAGTGCGAGACTCCAGCAGGAAAAGCGGGACAGATGAGACAAGGATGGCGTTTCGCCGGTCTTCATGAACAAACACGAGGAATAGGCGATTACGCCAGCCACGCTCAGCGCCCGCCTGCGAAGGTAGGCGCTCGCGCCAGTAAAAGCGAGCGACTTGGAACGAAAATCAATCACTTACAAGAGCAACTTAGAGAAACCCACCGCCGAACATTCCCCACACGCCGGCGGCTTTTTTGCGTCCACCGATAAATCTCCCAGAAACGGGGAATAAAATAGTAGACAGAGAAGTGCAAATATTGTCCACATGATGTAAACAAAACAGAAATATGATAATATAATTTAAGAAGAAGATACTTATCACCACTAACTAAAACCTGAATTAAAGTGTTTTTCTCACACGTACATTTGTTCAGGCTCACATAACAATTTTTTTATCCATGAAAGGAGAGTAATGTATGTCAAGTCATGTACTGGACCAATTTTTACAGGAAAACCTTGGAGATTTAAAAGAAAAAGGGCTTTATAACGTGATTGATCCGCTTCAAAGTGCGAACGGACCGGTCATCAAGGTGGGCGGAAACGAACTGATCAACCTCTCTTCCAACAACTATCTTGGATTAGCGACGGATGAGCGCCTGAAGAAAGCTGCCAAAGAGGCCATTGACGAATTTGGTGTTGGTGCAGGAGCGGTGCGTACCATTAACGGAACCATGGAGCTTCATTTGAAGCTAGAGGAAAAGCTGGCGGAATTCAAGCATACCGAAGCCGCGATCGCTTATCAGTCCGGTTTCAACTGCAACATGGCTGCCATCTCTGCTGTCATGGATAAAAATGACGCCATTCTTTCTGATGAATTAAATCATGCCTCCATTATTGACGGCTGCCGGTTATCAAGAGCAAAAATCATCCGTGTGAACCACTCCGACATGGAAGATCTTCGTGCGAAAGCGAAGGAAGCCAAGGAGTCCGGATTATATAACAAAATCATGGTCATTACCGACGGTGTTTTCTCCATGGACGGAGATATTGCCAAACTTCCTGAAATCGTTGGAATTGCAGAAGAATTTGACCTGAT
Source organism: Fictibacillus fluitans (assembly GCF_030418125.1). Lineage (GTDB taxonomy): Bacteria > Bacillota > Bacilli > Bacillales > Fictibacillaceae > Fictibacillus_C > Fictibacillus_C fluitans. Next base: position 14,503 of record NZ_JAUHTR010000004.1, read on the forward strand.
TACGTATGTTGATGACGCCCACGGTTCGGGTGTGCTCGGCAAAGGTGCAGGAACGGTGAAGCACTTTGGGCTGTCCGACCGCGTAGATTTCCAGATCGGCACACTTTCAAAAGCAATTGGTGTTGTTGGTGGATATGTGGCCGGCAAGAAGGATTTGATCGACTGGCTCAAAGTAAGAAGCCGTCCATTCCTGTTCTCCACTTCCCTTACTCCGGGGGATGTGGCTGCTTGTACAAAAGCCATTGAAATCCTCACTGCAAGCACCGAGCTGCAGGAACGTCTCTGGGAAAACAGCAAGTACTTAAAACAGGGCCTTGAAAAGCTTGGCTTTGATATTGGAAACAGCGAAACACCCATTACACCTGTTATCGTTGGGGATGAAGTGAAGACGCAGGAGTTCAGTAAAAAGCTGAATGAAGAAGGCGTCTATGCTAAGTCTATTGTTTTTCCTACCGTACCAAGAGGAACCGGCCGGGTAAGAAATATGCCTACTGCCGCTCATACAAAGGAAATGCTCGACCAGGCTCTTGCGATTTATGAAAAAGTTGGCAAGCAGATGGGGATTATCTCCTGATCGTAAAAACGGCATAGATGTGGAGGATTTATGATGAAGAAGATACTGATTACTGGGGCGCTTGGCCAAATTGGTTCAGAGCTGGTCATGCATGCCCGTAACATATATGGAAATGACAATGTTATTGCTACAGATATTCGTAAAACTGACAGTGCAGTTGTTCATTCCGGACCATTTGAAGTGCTGGACGTAACTGATGCGCAAGCGATGGCAAACATTACGAAAAAACATGGCGCGGATACCGTCATCCACCTTGCAGCCCTGCTCTCAGCGACCGCAGAAGCCAAGCCTCTGCTGGCTTGGAACCTGAACATGGGAGGCCTGGTAAATGCACTTGAAGTGGCCAAAGAAATGAACTGCCAGTTTTTCACGCCTAGCTCCATTGGCGCTTTTGGCCCATCCACTCCGAAGGATCAGACGCCGCAGGATACCATTCAGCGTCCGACCACCATGTACGGTGTGAACAAAGTGGCCGGCGAGCTGCTTTGCGATTATTATTATCACAAATTTGGCCTGGATACGCGCGGCCTCCGTTTCCCGGGATTAATTTCGTATGTAACTCCTCCTGGAGGCGGAACAACGGATTATGCGGTTGAAATTTATTATGAAGCGGTTCGCAAAGGAAGCTATACGTCCTTTATTGATGCGGAAACTTACATGGATATGATGTATATGCCTGATGCCCTGAATGCGATTATCAACCTGATGGAAGCAGACCCTGCGAAGCTCGTTCACCGCAATTCGTTTAACGTGTCTGCCATGAGCGTGGAACCGGAACAAATTGCATCTTCCATTAAAAAACAAATGCCATCCTTTACAATGGATTATGATGTGGATCCGATCAGACAGGCGATCGCCGAAAGCTGGCCGAACCATATCGATTCATCTGCTGCTGCAAATGAATGGGGCTTTAAAACTGACTACAATTTAGATAAAATGACAGCAGACATGCTGACAAAGCTTACTGATAAGCTGAACAACAAAGTGGCAAATTAAATAGTAAAGTAAAAGGAAGCCTGAAGCGGCTTCCTTTTTTAGAACGGAAAGGAGTACATCGATGGCAGATTTTAAATCCATGCAGCTGCATCCGCTGCTTCTCGAGTCTTTAAGGAACCAGGGGATTCACCAGCCAACGCAGGTGCAGGAGCAGGTCATACCCCTACTGTTGGAGGGAGCGGATGTAATTGCCAAATCACAGACCGGTACAGGCAAAACCATGGCATTTGCCCTGCCGATCCTGCAGCGCATTGATCCGGAGCTAGAGAGTGTACAAGCGCTGATTGTGGCACCGACAAGAGAGCTGGCGATTCAGGTGGCTGAGGAAGTAAGGAAACTGAGTGAACCGCTGGGCATTGATGTGTTATCCGTTTATGGAGGCCAGGACGTAGTGGCGCAAATCCATAAGCTTGGCGGAAGCATTCAGATCATCATCGCCACTCCCGGCCGCCTTCTCGACCACGTCAGGAGGGGCACAGTGGATTTATCGGAAACCACCATGCTTGTTCTGGATGAAGCGGACCAGATGCTTCATATCGGATTCCTGGAGGACGTTGAGGAAATTATCAGCCAGACCTCAAACGAGCGGCAAACAATGCTTTTTTCCGCTACGATGCCTCCTGAGATCGTAAAACTGGCAGAAACCTATATGAAAGATCCGAAAGAGATTTCAATACGAAAACAAGAAATCACCGTGAAAGAAATTAGGCAGCGGGTAATCGAAACAACCGACCGCTCGAAGCAGGATGACCTGAAACAATTGCTGCGGATCCACCGGCCATATCTCGCGATCATTTTTTGCCGGACGAAACGAAGAGTAAGCAAATTGTATGAAGCCTTGCTGGATGCCGGGTTTAACGCGGATGAACTGCACGGCGACCTGTCCCAGGCGAAACGGGAAGCGGCCATGCAGCGGTTCCGGCAGGGAGAGACGCGTTTTCTTATTGCGACCGATGTGGCTGCACGGGGGCTGGATGTCGAGGGCGTTACCCACGTAATCAATTATGATATTCCCCAGGATGCGGAAAGCTATATCCACCGGATTGGGCGGACAGGACGTGCCGGAAGCAAGGGGCTGGCGATCACCCTGGTAGCACAGAAGGACAGAAAGTATCTGGAACTGATTGAAAAAGGAATCCATCAATCCATCCAAAAGCAAGTGTTGGAAAAGCCGGAGCGGAAGAAGGAAATCATCTCCTCAGAATCGAAAAAAAATCAGAACCCCCGGAAGTCTTACCGGTCAAGCGGAAAAAGGCCCCGGAGGTAATGATCCATATGGGAGTAATGATGAATGAAGGTTTTGTTGGCTGAAGATGACCGCCGTCTCGCACGTCTGGTCATAAAAATGCTTGAAGATGAGGGATATCGGGTCGAATGGTGTGAAGATGGGGAAACCGCTTTGTACCGCGGTCTTGAAGAACCCTTTGATATTATGATTTTAGATTGGATGCTTCCGGAAAAAGACGGAATTGCTGTCAGCCGTGAACTTCGGAATGAAGGCTATAATGGTGCCATTCTCATGCTTACGGCAAGAAACGAGGTGGATGATCTTGTTCTCGGCTTTGAATCCGGGGCAGACGATTACCTGGCAAAGCCTTTTGAGTTCAAAGAGCTGTTTGCCCGGCTGGCTGCTTTGGGCAGAAGGCGGACGCTTCCATATGAAGAAAGCTGGATGGAGATCGGAGATTTGCGCCTTGATATGCAACGGCGTGTGCTGATGCATAAAGATGAATCCATACAGCTGACGCCAAAAGAATTTCAGCTTCTGGAGCTGTTTGCCCGCCATAAAAACCAGGTGCTGACCAGAGAAGCGATTCTTCAATATGTTTGGGGAGCGGACAGTGACGTAACCATGAATACCCTTGAGGCGTTTATCAAGTTATTGAGAAAAAAGATGGATCCTTCCGGTGAGAAAAAATACATTCAGACCGTCAGGGGAGTCGGTTATCAAATGGTGAGAGACTAATGCTGCATCAATTGAGGCGGAAACTGACATGGAATTACAGCAGCTGGTTCTTTTTTACGCTGTTCATTGTCTTTGTACTGTTATATTTTCTGGTGAAAGGCATGATGTTTGAAACAGCCAGAGAGGACATTCAGGATATCCTGCATTATGAGCTGGGTAAATACAAGGGTTCAGAGACCGGTGAAAGTGCTGAAACATCGGAACCAGGTTCCCTCTATTATTCCGTTGTGGTAAAAAACGGCTCAACTGATTCTAAAGGGAAAGCGGATGAGGATTTTACCCGGCTGGTTCAAAGCCGTCCATGCTGTTCCAGCGAAGGCAAACTCGCAGATTTAAAGGAAAAACACGACCATGAGGAACAGCACATTATTTTTGCCAGTGCACGCCTGAATAAAACATCAGCATTATATGTTGGAAAAAACATCAGTGGAATCCATGAAAAGGTTGAACGCTGGTTCTTTATGCTTGCCCTGCTTGGGCTGGCGGTTTTTATTTTGTCAGTCATTATGGGCGAACGGCTGTCCAGAAAAGCGCTGAAGCCGGTGATTCAAAATATGGAGAGCCAGAAAAAATTTATTGCTGATGCTTCCCACGAACTCCGGACGCCCATCAGTATTTTTTCTGCATCACTTGAAGTGCTGGAAAAAGAGGAGAAAAGCAAGATGTCCTCCTTTTCCCGGGAAACCCTTGAGGAATTAAAGGATGAGGTCCGGCAAATGAAAACCCTGGTATCTCACCTCCTGACCCTGGCCAAAGAGCAGGAGCCGCAGGGAATCCATAGAGAATCCTTTTCGATAAATGAACTTGCAAGAAAGACGGCCCGGCAATTTGAGCAGCTTTCCCATAACCCAAGAACCATCAAAGTGATTGCGCCATCCAACGACCTTATGGTTAAAGCCGACAGAGGAAGAATCAAAGAGCTGCTTCAGCTATTGCTGGATAACGCCATTAAATATTCTGAGGCAAGTTCTCCTGTTGAAATCAGGCTGAAAACGCAGGGGAAAAGTATGCTTGTAATTGAAATAAAGGATGAAGGGGAGGGCATTCCTCCGGCAGATTTGCCTTTCCTGTTTGACCGCTTTTATCGTGTGGAAAAGGGGAGGTCACGCCATCAGGGCGGTGCTGGTCTTGGTTTATCCATTGCTAAGGAAATCACCGATCAGTATGCGGGCAGCATAGATGCTGAAAGCCAACCCGGCAAGGGCACAACCTTCAGAGTCAAGCTGCCCATTCTTGCATAGCTTACGTTTTTCAGTTTAATTTCAGTTTCTTTGTGTATCTTAAGGAAAACACAAGGGAGCTGAAATTTTCTATGCTATCTACCCCACTTCATCCAGTATTGGTTCACTTTCCGATTGCATTGCTTATCATTGGTGTAATTGTGCAGATTATCGCCATTTGGAGAAAACCGTTTTTTGATCAGCTGGCATTATTCCTTTTCTCATCCGGCTTTTTGACAGGGATCCTCGCTTATGTGTCAGGTGACGGAGCGGAACACTTTTTAAGAGACCAAGTTGGCCACAGTATTGAGAGCTCGGTTCATATTCATGAGACCTATGCACTCGTCACACTTTTTATTTTTGGAGCTGTGGTTCTCCTGAAGCTGCTCCACAGGTTTGGATTTACTAAGCCACTTTTGCCGCTGGTGCTTGTTCTTTCATTAGCCGGTGCCGTTACATTGTCCCTTACTGGGCATTATGGCGGAAAAATGGTCTACCATCCCGAGTCGATCAGTCCTGAAACCCCACAAGGGAATAAATAGGCAATATTCGGTAAAAAATAAGTGTAAGAATGGAAATACTTAAGTGTTGAAATTATCTTAAGGAAATGGTTTAATATGAAACGCAGAGGGAAATATCATGGTTAGAACTTAAAAGAGTCGCCGCAGACGGCGACTTTTTCTTTTCTTGCGCATGGAAAAAATTCGGAAATGGAAGCGTAAGAAGGAAATTCCAGAAATATGAACATTCTTTGAAAAATATGTGATGAACTCGTGAAATTTAGTTGAAGAACTTATGACAGTTTATAAAAGGGTATCTATTTTTGGCGGAAATTTGGTATTATGTGAACAAAAGCACAATGTTATTTATTTTACAGTGAGAAATCTCACACGATGTTTAAAGGAAGGAAGGTGGGCCTAGTGTTTAAGCGGTTTAAACCGTTTTTTGCGTTGGGACTTTTGCTGTCCGTTTTCTTCTTGGGCGGATGCAGTAATTATATAGTTCTTGATCCTAAAGGGCCTGTTGCTGCGCAACAGAAGGATCTTATTCTTTACTCTATTGGCTTTATGGCACTTATTTGTGTAGTGGTATACGTCTTATTCACAGTCATCGTTATTAAATACCGCGACCGAAAGAACGACGATAACTATGAGCCGGATCAGCATGGAAGCAAAAAGCTTGAAATCATCTGGACAGTTATCCCTATTTTGATTATCATCGCCCTTGCCATTCCGACGGTAAAGACGATTTATGATGTCGAGAAGGTGCCGGTATCTGCTTCCGGTCAAAAGAAAGAACCTCTTGTCATTAATGCTACGGCAGTAAACTGGAAATGGATCTTCTCCTATCCGGAGCAGGGTATTGAAACGGTCAACTACATCAATATTCCTAAAGACCGTCCAGTACAGTTTAGATTGACCTCTGCAGATTCAATGTCTTCATTCTGGGTACCGGAACTCGGAGGACAGAAATATGCCATGGCCGGCATGGAAACAAAATTATACTTGCAAGCCGACCATACCGGAACATTCTCCGGAAGAAACTCCAACTTTAATGGTGAAGGATTTGCTCACCAGATTTTTGATGTGCATTCCGTTACTCAAAGCGAGTTCGACAAGTGGGCGAAGGATACAAAGAGCAAGGCGCCTAAGTTGTCTAAAAAGCAATATGATCAATTAATGATTCAAGGCGAAGCGAAAAAAATGACATTCTCGTCAACACACTTAAAATGGGTAGATCATGCTAAAGAAGCAGACTATGCAGTGAAGACTCGTGAGCGTCTGGGCGAGGTTCCGCAAAATCCGCATGGATCCAAACAGAAAGATGCGAACAAACCGGAATCCGACACTCATGGAGAATCTCATTCCCATTAATAGAGGAGGCACTAAATTATGAAATGGGATGAATTTTTTGTTACGGGGGACCCGCTGATTTACGGTGCGGACGTCTCTATCGGTTTAACAGTTATCGGAATCCTATTCTATTTAACATATTTTAAAAAATGGCAGTGGCTATGGACTGAATGGCTCACTACCGTTGACCATAAGAAATTGGGTATCATGTACATTGCATCCGCAGTACTCATGCTGTTCCGCGGCGGGGTCGATGCTTTGCTCATGCGTGTGCAGCTTGCCACACCTGATTCCAAGTTTCTCGATTCACAGCACTATAACGAAATATTTACCACACACGGTACCATCATGATCATCTTCATGGCGATGCCATTCTTGATTGGACTTATCAACGTCGTTATTCCGCTTCAAATCGGAGCACGCGACGTAGCATTCCCATATTTGAATGCCGTCAGCTTCTGGACATTCTTTATTGGTGCGATGCTCTTCAACGTTTCCTTCGTAATCGGGGGATCACCATCTGCAGGCTGGACCAGTTATATGCCGCTTGCCGGTAATGAATTGAGTCCTGGTCCTGGGCAGAACTACTATTTGCTCGGATTGCAGATAGCCGGGATTGGTACCCTGCTAACGGGTATTAACTTCCTTGTTACCATTCTTAAAATGCGTGCACCTGGTATGACATTGTTCAGAATGCCGGTATTTACCTGGTCAGCATTGATTACTATGATTATCATCGTGTTTGCGTTCCCGATCCTTACAGTAGCGCTTGCACTTATGACATTTGACCGTTTATTCGGTGCCCATTTCTTCACCCTTCAAGGGGCTGGAATGGATATGCTTTGGGCGAACCTTTTCTGGTTATGGGGCCATCCGGAAGTATACATTGTTGTTCTTCCTGCTTTTGGTATGTTCTCAGAAATTATCAGTACGTTCTCCCGCAAAACGATTTTTGGTTACAAAGCTATGATTTGGGCCATGATTATCATCGCCGGGTACAGCTTCATGGTTTGGGTCCATCACTTCTTCACAATGGGTTCAGGAGAGCTTGTTAACTCAGTATTCTCCATCACAACCATGATCATCGGTATACCAACCGGTATCAAGATATTCAACTGGCTGTTTACGATGTACAAAGGTAAGATTTCCTTTACGACACCGATGCTCTGGTCACTCGGCTTTATCGTGAACTTTGTCATTGGTGGGGTTACAGGTGTCATGCTTGCGATGGCTGCGGCAGACTATCAGTACCATAATACGTACTTCCTGGTTGCCCACTTCCACTATGTATTGATCGCAGGAACCGTGTTCGCATGTTTCGCGGGGCTGATCTTCTGGTTCCCGAAAATGTTTGGCTACAAGCTGAACGAGCGTATCGGAAAATGGGTATTCTGGGTATTCAATATCGGATTCAACGTATGTTTCATCCCTCAGTTTATTCTTGGTCTTGATGGAATGCCGCGTCGTGTTTACACATACAGCGCTGCATCAGGCTGGGGTAACCTGAACATGCTTTCCACTGTTGGTGGATTCTTGATGGGTGTTGCATTCTTGATTCTTGTTTATAACTTTTACTTCAGCTTCCGTTATTCGGAGCGAGAAAATACTGGCGACTCTTGGGGTCTTGGACGTACGCTTGAATGGTCAACCACTTCAGCCGTACCGCCGCATTACAACTTTGCCATTACTCCAACTGTAAAATCCTTTGATCCATTGATCCAGATGAAACGGGACAATGTAGATCTTAAACCGAAGATTAAGGATATCAAAAAGATCCACATGCCTGATAATTCAGGAGTTCCATTCTTCATGTCTGCTTTCTTCTTTATTGCAGGTTTCGGTTTAGTGTTTGAATGGTTCTGGATGGGTATTGTTGGTTTGATCGGTGTGTTTATTACATTGATCATCCGTTCATTCGATCCAAACGAAGGATATTATGTAAGTGAAGAAGAAATAAAAGAAACTGAACGGTTAACCGTTTAAAGGAGGCGTGAACAATGGCACATGCAGAAGTACACGATCATAACACGCCTTTAGAATACCAGTCAGAGACCGGGCGTTTAAACATCCTCGGTTTCTGGATTTTCCTTGGGGCGGAGATCGCGTTGTTTTCAACACTGTTTGCAACATATTTGGTTTTAATGTTCAGAACAGCTGACGGTCCTACCCCACATGAACTTTTTGAATTAAAAGGTGTGTTGATTGAAACTTTCCTTCTACTGACAAGTAGTTTTACATGTGGTATCGCAATTCACGAAATGCGACGCCGCAATAGAAAAGGTCTATTTACTTGGATGATCATCACATTGGCTTTAGGTGCAGGATTCCTTGGCTATGAGATCTACGAGTTTGTAACTTACGTGCATGAGGGCGCTGCTCTCGGGACAAGCGCATTCTGGTCAGGGTTCTTCGTAATCGTAGGGACACACGGACTGCACGTAACAATGGGTATCGCTTGGATTACCTTAATTTTGATACAGGTGGCAAGACGGGGACTAACACCTCAAACGTCTGCTAAAGTCTTTATTTCAAGTCTTTACTGGCACTTCCTTGACGTGGTGTGGATCTTTATCTTTACCGCCGTGTATTTAACAGGGATGGTGTTGCACAATGGCTAATCCACAAGATTCTCTATCCAGAGAGCACGGCGGAATTCCATGGAAGCACGTGATTGGATATCTTTTATCCATTATCCTTACTGCACTGGCTCTATGGGTGACGTTTGAGACCGGATTTTCTACCCGCACCATATTGATTATCATTTTTATCTTTGCTTTCTTGCAAGCAGCTCTTCAGTTACTCATGTTCATGCATATGACCGAGAGCTCCGAGAAGAAAAGCAAGCTTACGGGGCAGACACAGACAGGGAACATCCTGTTTGCGGCTTTCATTGCAATTGTTATCGTAGCAGGTTCTGTATGGGTAATGAGTGCAGGACACGCGGAGCATGACCATCATAAGATGGACAGCAAAACGCATGATATGAAAATGGACGGGGACATGAAAATGGACCACGGTGACCATAAATAAGAACAGAGAAAAGACCCTGCAATTTCTGCGGGGTCTTTTTTTATCCTTTCCAGTTCAAACAGCCACAAAAAAACCACCCGGTCTCCCGGATGGTTTTATAAGTTAATTTATTTGGATTCGCGGTATAGTCTGCGTCGTTCACGCTCGCGTCGGATAAACGGAATCGCATAAATCTTGAATGCCGCTACATGGGCGAATACCACGTTTGCAACAAATACTATGTTAAACAGTAAATGTGCTAAAGGATTTAAATCTCCGAGAATGTACAGTCCCACATACAGCCACATGATCGCAATAAATGGAATCTGCCATAAAGCCAACTTTCTATGATCGTGCCATAGGAATAACGGAGTAGCCGTAGCCACAAAAAGGTAGACAACATAAACATCCATTCTAATCAACTCCTTAAAATTGTGACAGCGTTTCCAATTGTGTCGAAGTTAGGTCTGTTTTGTGAACAATTTGTTACAGTTAGTATACCACATTTGAAAAAATTTACTACTAAAAAACAAAAAATAGGGACAATATTTTTACAATATTCTAAATACATGGTAAACTGCTGTGGCAAGCAACAATGACGCACGAAAAAAGCATGGCTGATGCGCCATGCTTTTTCTATATCCTTATTTATCGAATTTGTCCGTCGCCTGTCATGCAATACTTTGTAGTAGTCAGTGCTGGTAAGCCCATAGGGCCCCGTGCATGGAGCTTTTGGGTGGAAATACCGATCTCAGCCCCAAAACCCAGTGCAGAGCCGTCAGTGAAGCGTGTGGACGCGTTATGGTACACAGCTGCTGCATCAACGCGGTTCATAAAGTTTGCTGCTGAACGGGCATCTTCTGTGATGATGGCTTCAGAGTGCTTCGTTCCGTAGCGGTCAATGTGCTCAATCGCTTCTTCTGCGTTGTTTACTGTTTTAATTGCAATGGAAAGGCTGAGGAACTCCTCTGCCCAGTCCTGTTCAGTGGCAGGCACGGCCTCGGAAAAGGTGGAAACGATGTGGTCATCACCATGGACCGTAATGCCTTGCACCTTCAATGCCTGTTCGAGTTCCTGTTGATGCTCATCCAGCCACTTTCGGTGAACGATCAGTGTCTCTGCCGCATTACAGACTGCAGGACGATCTGTTTTTGCGTTAATCAGGATATTAAATGCTTTTTCAACATTTGCTGTTTCATCAAAATAAATATGGCAGTTCCCTACTCCGGTTTCCAGAACGGGTACGGTGGCTTCGTTCACTACGGTATTGATAAGTGAGCCTCCGCCACGAGGGATAAGAACATCAATATGTTCCTTCATTGTAAACAATTCTGCGGATGCTTTTCTGTCGGTCGTTGCGATCAGCTGGGCAGCGTCCGCGGGGATTTTTGTTTTTGCTAAAGCCTCTTGTATTACGCGGATGATGGCTTTATTGGAATTCAGTGCGCTTGACCCGCCCTTTAATACGATCGAATTTCCTGACTTGAGCGCCAGTCCGGTTGCATCCACCGTGACATTGGGGCGCGCTTCATAAATCATCCCTATGACTCCGAGAGGCACGCGCTTTTGTTCGACCTTCATGCCGTTATCCAGGGTCCACTCGTCCACGATCTCCCCGATTGGATCCTTTTGTCCCGCCACTTCTCTCAAACCTTCAGCAAAGTCGGAGATTCGTTCCTCTGAAAGGGAAAGACGGTCCATGAAAGCCTGGGTAAAGTCTTTTTCTCTTCCGTTTTGCAGATCTTTTTCATTTTCTTCTAATATAAAGGCAGCCTGCTGTTCCAGCTCGTCGGCCAGAATATGCAGTGCCTCGTTCTTTTCTTGTTCAGTAAGGCCGGCCAGTATCTTTGACGCCAGTTGTGCAGCCTTGGCCTGTTCTTTTACACTCATCTGGGTTACTTCTTTTTCTAAAATACTCATCGAACGCCTCCTTATGATAATAGCGGTACAGCTAGTCTGGTATGGCAAACAAGATCGGCATTGTTAATGGCTTCCTGAGGATCCACGTCGATAATATCTGCAATTTCTTCCCGTGTATGGCCCTTAATTTTGATTAAGTCCTTGGAAGAGTAGTTGCTGACACCAAGTCCGACCTGAATGCCGTCCATATCTTTAATGCGCACTACTGCGCCTTTTTTAAAATATCCTTCTACATATTCAATACCTGTAGGGTACAGGCTTTTATGCTCGATAATCTCGGATTTTGCTTTATCTGATACCACGATTTCGCCCTCCGGACCTGAATGAAACGCAATCCATTGTCTTCTGACATCAAGATTCTCACTGTCATCCTTCGGTGTGAAATACGTTCCTCTTGCTGTTTCCTGTACGGCATTATAGATAATGTTTGGTTTTGCAGCATCACCAAGGAATGAAGGAATGCCGGATGCCATGGCGATTTTCACTGCATCAATTTTAGAACGCATGCCGCCGGTCCCCACTTCACTCGCGGAATCTCCCGCAGATGCTTCAATTTCCGGTGTAATCTCATATACTTCTTCCAGCAAACGGGCATCCGGGTTATTTCTTGGGTCTTCCGTATACAGCCCGTCAATGTCTGATAAGATCAGAAGCTGATCGGCGTCGACAAGGCCAGATACTTTTGCTGAAAGGGTGTCATTATCTCCAAATTTCAATCGTTCCACCGTGATCGTGTCATTTTCATTAATGATGGGCACGATGCCGCGGTCCAATAAAACATTTATCGTGTTTCTTGCATTTGTATATCGTTTCTTGTCTGAAAAATCACTTCGCGTAATCAGGATTTGTGAAGCGGTATATCCGTGAGAAATAAATCTCTCTGAATAAGCTTCCATTAATAGTCCCTGTCCGATTGAAGCGGCAGCCTGTTTTTCAGGAAGGGATGTCGGTCTTGAAAGGCATCCGAGCTTCCGGTATCCGGCAGCCACTGCACCTGAAGAAACAAGCACGACCTCGTGTCCGTCATCCTTAAGCATGACGATTTCGTCCACCAGGCGCTCCAGTTTTCTTCTGCTGATTTCGCCATGCCGGCTTGTCAGGGAACTTGATCCGATTTTTATAACAATACGTTTGTTTTTAATAGTAGATAGACTCAAAACATTCACTCCTCATGTTGGTTCTTTTTCCGGTTCAATAAGCAACGGTTACGAGTATAACGAAGCTTGAAAATCGATACAACCGCTTATGCCGAGATAGTGTGGATGAGGTCCATAAAGGGAGGAATATGGAGGATGCCGTATTTAATTTCATCATGGGATGTGATAGAACGTGAAGGGGGATGAGGGGGTGTATTATGGATGGATAAAAATCAGGCAAATTGAAAAAATGTGGATATTTTCGGAAATTTTAAGCAAGCATACCCCTTGATATGAAAGGGTTTTCATGGATTTTCAAAAAATCAAGCAGGCAGCATGCGAAAATAAAAAAAGAAACCGTCCCGAAAGACAGTTTCTTTTCATTGAATTTATTTTCCTGACGGTATCACTCGTTTGATGAAGAATGACAGAACGAGAGCCACAAAGGCGATTCCTGTTGCGACCATAAAGGCATCGTTAATTCCATCGATGGCCGCTTGTTTTGCAGCTGTGCCGTAAATTATCTGGATGCCCAATGAACTTCCGGCGCTTGCAGGCAGTCCGGCCACCTGGGCAAGTCCCTGGCCCAATGCATTGATTTTCTCAAAAACAATGGGATTGGAGGTGGTTACGATATTGGCGTAATCCGCGGTATGGAAATCCTGGCGGTTGGAAAAGATCGTTACCAGGAAGGCGGTGCCGAGTGAGCCGGCGACCTGTCTCATCGTGTTGGATGTTGCCGTACCATGGCTGTTTAAGTGCCGCGGCAGTTGATTCATACCGGCGGTCATGACGGTCATCATCAAGAAGGACATACCGAACATCCGCGACACATACATAAACAAAATATGTCCATAGGTGGTGTCGGTGGAAAGATGGCTGAATTCCCATGTGGTGATGACGGTAATGATAAGCCCGATGATGGCGAGCGGACGTGCGCCGATCCGGTCAAAGAGCGCACCGGAAATCGGAGACATAATCCCCATGATGATGGCACCCGGCAATAGAAGCAAACCGGATTCCAGCGGTGTAAATCCACGGATGTTCTGCAGATAGATGGGCAGAAGAATCATGGCTGCGAACATCGCCATGTTGATAATCATGCTGATGACGGTTGTCAGGGCAAACACATCATATTTAAATACACGCAAATTCAACATTGGTTTATCAGTGGTGAGCTCCCTCCATGTAAAGGCAGCAAGGGAAACCAACCCAATGATAATAGTTGATAGTACAATCCCGCTGGTCCAGCCTTCACTTCCGGCTTCACTGAAGCCGTACAGCAGGGAACCGAAGCCGATTGTAGAAAAGATAAATCCCGCAAAATCGAACTTTGGATTGGATTTTTGGATAACATCTTTCATCCATGCAAAAGCGATGATCAGGTCAATGACACCAAACGGAATGATGATGTCAAAGAGCAGTCTCCAGGAGTAATGTTCGACGATATAACCTGAGAGTGTTGGCCCGAGAGCGGGAGCGAAAAGCATCGCAATCCCCATCGTACCCATCGCCTGACCACGTTTTTCAATAGGAAAGACGGTAAGAAAAACGGTCATCATCAGCGGCATGATGATTCCTGCACCAGCAGCCTGGACCACACGTCCCACCATTAATAAACCAAATGATGTGGAAATGGAGCAGATGACGGCTCCCGCAGTAAACAGGAACATGGCCGCTATAAATAAGGACCTCGTACCAAACCTTTCAATCAAATACGCGGTAATCGGAATACATACCCCGTTCACCAGCATATAGCCGGTGGAAACCCACTGAACAGTGGTAGCAGACACATTCAGGTCATTCATGATGTGGGGAATCGCTACATTAAGCAACGTTTGGTTCAAGATGGCGATAAAGGCGCCCAGCATAAGGACCGTAAGAATCCGCCCGACTGGAATGGGTTCATCCTGCTTGACGGTTTTGACCGGCTGAAGTGCGCGTTCTTCCTGCTGCTGTTCGGCTGCAGACGTTACATACTCCAGAGCGGGCTCAGAAACTGCTGTATCTTCTAAAGTCACATCAATCAATTCGTTGGATTCGTAAGGATGGCCCGTGGCCGTCTCCGAAACTTGATTCTGATCTTCCCATTGTTTTCTCCGGTTGGCACGTACTGCAATAAGGTTCACCGTCAGCAAAAGAACAATGGATATAAGGACATAGCCTATGATATATATTGACATCGTCTCACCACCTACTTGTGGATCCGTACGGTTACATTCATTCCTGGAACAATATCAAGGCCAGAATAGCTGTCTAATGAAATTTTAACAGGAATAACCTGAGTTACTTTTGTATAGTTTCCTGTGTTATTTGAACTTGGCAGCATGGAAAACGTGTTGGCGGTTGCCAGGCCGATCTCTTCCACTTTCCCGGAAAGAGTGTTGTTAGGGAATGAATCTACATATACATCGACGTCCTGATTTTTTTTCACATCATCAATATCTGTTTCCTGCACATTGGCTGTTACCCAAAGGTTGCTCATGTCATAAGCGTGGGCAAGAGGCGTTCCGGCAGCTACAAAAGAATCCTGTACAGCAGCCTGCTGAACGATGGTGCCATGCTTAGGTGCATCAATTTTTACTTTGGACATGGAAGTGGATCCCTGGGAAGGAGCTGCTGTAATTGTTCCAATTTCAGATCCTTTATTGAATTCCTTGCCGACTTCGCCTTTCCAATCTGTCAGCTTTCCGTTGGCCGGAGCCGCAATGGTTACTTGTTGGCCCGAGATTTGGGCATTATCTGTTTTAATATAGTTTGCAGATTGGTTGTAATAGTAGTAGGCAGCAATACCGCCACCGATTAAAATAACTAAAATGATTACATTTAAAACCGCTAAACGGCGCATGTTCATGAATGGTTTTCCTCCTTGGATGTTAAAATCGTCATAATTTGCTGATGGATTCTCAGCAGATGGTCTTTATCTTCAGGATCCATTTTTGTGATCTCCATGATTCTCCTGGTAAAAGAAGAATCATCTCCTGTAGCTTCCCGAAGCTTTTGTTCGCCATCCTCTGTCAGTTTCAAAGTAATGGCTCTTCTGTCTGCGGCCGAAATTTCCCGCTCCAGCAAACCGCTGGATACCAGCCGGTCAACTACGCCGCTCATTGTGCTGTTCGTTAATTTTAGACTGGCTGCAAGCTCCCTCAGGCCAGTGTTTGGCGAACGGTGGATTTTGTACAGCGCTTTTAGCTGCACCACCGTCAACCCTGCCCTGTCCGCGTCTTCCTTCATCAGTGAGTACAAGGCTTTTTGTATTTTTATAAAGGAATCCAGGAGCTCATTATTGAGCAGATTCATTAATCTATCATCCCCGCTTTCTAATGTTGTGAACAGTTTGTTTTATTAATAGTTCGCATACCAACTATTTATGCACAAAATATATAATAAATGCTTGCCGATTAAATTGTCAATAAAAAACAATAAAGAAATTTGCGCGATTTTTTACAAGGATAACCTTTTCACTATTTACAATTTTTTAACAGGCTGTAACCCACTCTACACATCCATAAGTTATACTTAAGGGGAATTTACTAAAAAAAGGAAAAGGGGTATAGCTGTGAAAAGATTAGAGAAGAATCGAATGGGCCGTGCTGCTCTATTTTTTAGCTTGATGGGAATTCTGCTTCCAGCTCCGCTTGCCAACGCTCAGGAAGAATCATTTACTACACCAAAGACCACACACGTGCAAAAACTTGAGAAAGGTCTTACATATACAGACTCTGTATACGGAAAGGCGAGCGGTCCTTCCGGATATATGGTTGATGCTGCATTTACAGAGGGCCGTGCTGAGGCCGAGCGCATTTCTAGTGAACTGAAAAGTAAAGGCTACAAAACGACGGTTAAAACGCTGGCTGACCGGGCCCAGGATGATCCAAAACGCGGAACACCCCTTGGGTATCTCGTTAGAACCGGTCCTTTTCAAAAGGACGCTGAAGCAAAAAGTGAACAAAAGAAACTGGTTTCAGACGGATACAATAAATCCAAAGTTGTTTATATACCTGAAGACGGAGAAGAGTCCACAGGTCCATGGGCGGTCCGCCTGCTTGAAATCGACCGCAAGTGGAACGGCAGCTTGAAGCCGGTTCTCGGCCAGGGTATCGTTCCTGGCAAGGAAAAGCTTAGTGATATGGCGAAATCCACTGGTGCTGTGGCCGGAGTGAACGGCGGTTACTTTGTCATGGGACCGCAGGATGGAACAGAAGGAGACCTTGCGGGGGTTTCTGTCATCAACGGCGATCTTATCAGTGAAGCCGTAAAAGGAAGAACAAGCCTGGTTCTGAACCGCAACAGTAAGGCCAGCATTTCCTCGGTAAAAACCAAACTGATAGTCAAGGATTCGCATGGCGATAAGGTAAATCTTGATGGATTGAACCGGGACCCGGGACTTGTCCGCGGCTGCGGTGGAATCGATGACACAGAAACCGTACTTCCCCGCCACGACTTTACGTGTACCGATCCGGATGAATTGATTCAGTACACCTCTGTGTTTGGAAACAGAGCACCTGAAGGCTCCGGGACAGATGTGGTGCTTGGCCGTGATGGAAAGGTGCTCGAAATCCGCTCTTCACGTGGCGCAAGCATTCCTTTAGGCGGCTCAGTCATCGCGGGAACCGGAGATTCTGCCGACTGGCTAAAAGAGCATGCGGTGCCCGGCAGGAAGCTGACCGTTAAAAAGACAGTCACTGCCGACAACAAGGCCCTGCCATCTTCTGCGAAATATGGAGTGGTAAACGGCGGTCCGCGGCTGTTGAAGCATGGAGAAACCTATATCAATTCCACGAAGGAAGGATTTCATCAGCCTGTTGATCCTGAGTTTTACTATCGGTTTGGCGAGCGCAGGAATCCAAGAACCATTGCCGGCATCAAGCCGAACGGAAACCTGCTGTTGGTGACGGTGGATGGCAAAAAGCCAGGATACAGCATCGGCATGACCTTTGAAGAAGAAGCGCGTTTAATGAAAGCGCTGGGGGCAGCAGAAGCAGTGAACCTGGATGGCGGGGGATCCACCACCATGAATGTGAACGGCGAGTTGGTGAATGACCCATCCGACGCAGCGGGTGAACGGCCAATCGGGGATGGTTTATTGTTACTGCCTTCTAAAAAGTAACGCCAAAAAGGCTGAGCGCCTGGTCTGTAAATGGGGCCATGCGTCAGCCTTTCTTTAATGCTGTTTGTTCAAATGCTGTTTCGCCTGTCTGATGAGCTCACTAACCATCCGGCCGCCAATCTGGCCGCCAACGGTACCTGCCTGCCTGGCCGTCAGCTGTCCGTTGTAATCCTTTTCCAACGGCACATTCATGCTTTTTGCTACTTCATATTTAACCGCCTCAGGCTGAGACGGATCCACTGTATAACCAACATCCCTCATTACCCTTGCCTTCAGCTCGTCCAGTGCAGGGCGGGCTTCAGGAACCAGGGGTCTGCGGCTTTTTCTTGCCATGTTTTTTTCCTCCTAACTTGCCGTTCTTATCCCTAGTTTGCCCATTTAGGGGAAGTTAAACCGAACGAGGGGTTATTTCGGGTGTTTGCGGGCGGGTCAGAAGCCTTGTTGGGAGCGTTACTTGCGGTTCGACAAGGTTTAGTTGCGGTTTTGCCTCATTTACTTGCGGTTCGACAAGAAATACTTGCGGTGCAGGCCAAATTAGTTGCGGTTCGACATGATTTAGTTGCATATCACGTCATTTTCATAAACCGGAGGAGTTATTTTTTTGAAATGAGTGATACTTGTTTTATGATAGGGGAAATGGGATTTTAGATTTCCAAAGAAATGGAGTGAGGTTTTTGGGTACTCAAGAGAATCAGCAGCTTGCTACGTTTGCGGGAGGGTGCTTCTGGTGCATGGTTTCGCCATTTGAGGAGCAGCCAGGCATTATTTCCGTGGTTTCAGGATATACCGGCGGGCACACCGAGAATCCGACGTACGAGGAAGTCTGCTCCGACACGACCGGACATTATGAGGCTGTGCAAATCACGTATGATCCGGATGTTTTTCCATATGAAAAATTGCTGACGCTTTTCTGGCAGCAGATTGATCCGACTGATCCCGGCGGCCAGTTTTATGACCGCGGCGATTCGTACCGCACCGCCATTTTTTATCATACAGAACAACAGAAGGAACTGGCGGAGTCATCGAAACAGGAGCTTGCCGAAAGCGGACGTTTCGAAAAACCGATTGTGACGCCGATTCTTCCGGCATCCACGTTTTATCCTGCCGAGACGTACCATCAGGATTACCATAAAAAGAACCCGGCGCATTACCAGCAGTACCGCAGGGGTTCAGGGAGGGAAGATTTTATCAAAAAAAATTGGAGCAACAAACCAGACAAAAGTGAACTGAAGAATAAGTTAACACCGATTCAATATGAGGTGACCCAGAACGATGCGACGGAACCTCCGTTTCAGAATCCGTATTGGAATCATAAAGAAGAAGGCATTTATGTGGATATTGTCTCAGGAAAACCGCTGTTCACCTCGCTGGACAAGTTTGATTCCGATTGCGGCTGGCCGAGCTTTACAAAGCCTCTCCAGCAGTCGGAAGTCGAAGAGAAAAAGGACTACAGCCATTTTATGGTCCGTACCGAAGTCAGAAGCAAATCCGCCGATTCCCATCTTGGACATGTGTTCAATGACGGACCGCAGGATAAAGGCGGCTTGCGGTATTGCATCAACTCTGCCGCATTGAGGTTTGTCCCAAAAAGCGACCTCGAAAAAGAAGGATATGGTGAGTACCTTTCCTTATTTAAATAAGTGAATAGTGGGGAGAAACAGGCAGAAGGCTTTCAAGCTGCCTGTTTTTCTTATGTTAAACCAGGGAAGTCTAGGAAGACATATAGCGGGCCTGAACGGAGGAATGATGATGGATGAACAACAAAACCCTACAGAAAAAAGAAAAACCGAGCATATTGATATCGCGCTGAACAAGGAAGTGCAGAGCCGAAACGTGACGACAGGGTTTGAGAGGTACACGTTTAAGCACAATGCGCTTCCGGAAATCAACTTCCGCGACATCGATCTTTCCACGGCCTTTATGAAAAAGAGCCGGCGTACACCGTTTTTGATCAGTTCCATGACAGGGGGCACAAAACGGGCGTACGAGATCAACAGGAGACTGGCGCTGGCTGCCGAGAAAAGGGGATGGTCGATGGGGCTCGGCTCGATGAGAGCGGCTGTGGAAAATGAAGATGTGGCGTATACCTTCAACATCCGGAAATATGCGCCCACCGTACCGATTATCGCGAATCTTGGCGCTGTCCAGCTCAATTATGGCTACGGCATCAAGGAGTGCCTGCGGGCGGTGGAGATTGCGGAAGCGGATGCGCTCGTCCTGCATCTCAACAGCATGCAGGAAGCCTTCCAGCCGGAAGGGGACACTAATTTTTCAAATCTCCTTCCCAAAATTGAAGAGGTGGCCGCACACCTGCCCGTCCCTGTAGGAGTGAAAGAAGTGGGAATGGGCATTGATGCCGAGTCCGCACGGAAATTAAAGAATGCAGGCATCCGGTTTATTGATGTTGCGGGAGCAGGGGGAACGTCCTGGATTCAAGTCGAGAAGTACCGTTCAAAAAACAAAATGAGGGAGCAGGCAGCAGAAGCGTTTCAGCAATGGGGACTGTCCACTGCCGATGCTCTTATTGAGGTGCGGAAAGGAACTGAATTTAGTAATATCGTCGCCAGCGGAGGCATGAAAAATGGAGTGGATGCAGCAAAAGCCTTGGTTCTCGGAGCGGATGTGGTTGGATTTGGCCGATCGCTGCTGCCGGCAGCCGCTCTTGAAGACGAAGACGCCATGGTTTCCAGGCTGGAGCAAATTGAATTTGAGCTGAGGGCGGCCATGTTCGGAATCGGCGCCGGAAGCATCCCCGATTTAAAAGCGACGAACCGGCTTTTTAAGATCAAGGAGTAGGCAGCAATTCCGGTTTAAGAATGGAAGAAAGGCTGGTCAAAGGGATCGGAAATTCCGGAAGGCCGACATAATAAGGAGTGTACTCATAGCTTTGATAGTAAATCACCAGATTTTTGGAGGTTAAAAAAAAGCGGTCATCCTCCTTCACGCTCTCGTATGGCTGAATGAGAGGAAACTGGTATTCCTTAAATTTTTTCTTGATGATATTGGTCAGCTTTGTTTTGTAAAAGCTGTTCGCCTTGAATAAATCGCCCAGCAGATAGACTTTGCCGCTGTTCACATCCATGGTGATGGAATCCTGCAATGTTAGGCCGTGAGCGGCACCCTTCCAGTATGCAGAATTGGTAAAAACGATACTGAGCCACTTTCCCTGATTGAGCTTCACTTCAAAACTTCCTGTCATCTCCTCCAAATTCTTTCGTTTGATCCCATTCTCAGCCATCAGCTGAAAAACCTTGTTTTTTATCGCCGTGTTCAGTGTGTTCTGTTTTTCCATATTAGCAAGGCCCACAATCTGCGGGTACTGGACGGTTCCGTGACCTGTTTCGTATTGTTGAATGAGCAGGTTTGTATAGGGACGGCGTTTTGGTTTTTGCACAGTCATCACCTCGATGGGCTATACATATTTTGAAATAGGGCCATAAGGTTTGACCTGGCGGAATTCGGGATAGACCGATTCAAATTGAATATAAACTGGTGCTTCCTTATACTCCGGGTGGGCGTCAAAAAAATAGCGGTCGCCGTATCGGAAGGCTTCAAGAACACGGGGCAGCTCCCGCAAAAAGATTTCATTCCTTTTTCTGGCTGTTGATTCCGATGTATTTTCATCCGCGACCAGTACATAACCATACAGCACTTTTTCGCGGTTAAAGGTTTTCCATTCTGCATAGACTTCATCCCGCATCGAGTTAGCGGTATCATGGGCAAATTCAGGGCCAACCACTAAAAAAAGCTGGGCCGTCGTGTCGGAATGGGTCAGGGTGTAGCGGCGGGGAGATTTGGGGTCCGTTGGTACTGAGTTGGGGCGGTATTGAACAAAAAGCTTTTTGGGATCCAGCATCTTCATCAATGTTCCTCAATTCCATTTTTGTTTCAATGTATACAGAAGAGAGCCAAACGGTGAACTATTCCCTGAAAATAAAAAAAGCCCCGGAAAGGAACCGGGGCGTTACTGATTATTATTTGCTGGGATCAGCCACTTTTACGAGCTGTTTTCCCAGGTTTTCTCCCTTAAATAAGCCCAGGAATGCATCGATGGTATTTTCAAAGCCTTCGACGACATTCTCTTCGTATTTCAGTTTTCCTTCTTGAAGCCATTGTCCGAGCTGCTTCGCGCCTTCCTCAAACTGGGAGGCGTAGTTGCTGACGATGAATCCCTTGATCAGTGCGCTGTTGATCAGCAGCTGACCTTGGATGCGTGGTCCCACATCCTGTTTTTCAAGATTATACAGGGAAATCTGGCCGCATAGCGGAATTCTCGCATTTTTGTTCAGCAGGCTGATAGCGGCATCCGAAATCTCCCCGCCGACATTATCAAAATAAACATCCACGCCATCGGGGCATGCTTCTTTCAGTGCCTGGCGGATGTTCCCGGCTTCGCGGTAGTTAATTACGGCATCAAAGCCCAGCTCATTTTTCAGGTAATTCACTTTTTCCTCGGATCCGGCAATACCGACGACGCGTGCGCCTTTAATTTTGGCGATTTGGCCGACGGTGCTGCCTACTGCACCGGCTGCACCGGATACCACGACGGTTTCCCCTTCCTGCGGGTTACCGATATCCAGCAATCCAAAGTAAGCAGTGAGGCCCGGCATTCCAAGAATACCGAGATTGGTTGTAAGAGGAGCGAGTTCAGGATCAAGCTTGCGGACTTCATGTTCGCCTGCAGTGGAATAGAGTGCCCAAGGCAGATTTCCGATGACCAGGTCCCCTTCTTCCAGTTCGCCTGAGCGGGATTGAATCACTTCGGCAACAATTCCCCCGTTAACCGGCTGATTTAATTCAAACGGTGGTACGTACGATTTTGTGTCATTCATTCTTCCCCGCATATAAGGGTCAACTGAAAGGTACAACGTTTTAAGAAGTACCTGTCCGTTTTGCGGTTCTGGAATCTCGATGTCTTCAAATGTAAAGTTCTCCATGGAAGGCATACCTTTAGGACGGCTTGTTAATAAGATGTGCTGATTTTTTTGTTCTGTCATATCTTCTTCACCAAACCTTTCATCTATTAAAATTATGATGCCTCTTAGCCATCATAAAGGGAATCTTGCAGGAAAGCCAATGAATATGCTTGTTGATAGTAAAAGAAGGTTTGCTCCGTCCTTTTAAAGAAATACTTAAGGATTGGGCAGAAATCAGATGTAAAAGAAGGTGGAAAAATGAAGCTGGAATCCTACAGTACCGTACATGATTTTTACAGAGCTGCACTGCCGTTTCTAATGAAGCGGGAAGCAGCCAGCGGATTGATTCAATCCAGCTGCATGAAGCAACTTGAGAAGAAAACATCCAGACACAATCCGCCTTTTCTGTGCATGGTGAAGGAAGAGAACAAGACTCAGCTTGTGGCGTATATGGCGCCTCCTGATCCTCTGCTGCTTTTTGGAGAGAAAGAAGGAGTGGAATCGGTCGTTCAAAAGCTGATCGATGAGGACTGGGGCATTGCCCGGCTTTCCGCTCCTGCAGCACTGGCTGAGGCCTTTGCGAAGGAATGGGAGCATCAAACCGGTAATACGCATCGGGTAATCTCCCGCATAAAGCTCTATAGAACAAATGACATTTCCTTTCCCTCGATTAGCGATGGGAATCTCCGGCAAGGGAATTTACAGGACGTTGATCAGGCAGGAAGCTGGCTGTATGAGATGGGGATTGAAAACCGCTCTTTGCTTACAGAAAATGAAGCGCTGGTCACAGCCAAAGAAATGATTGAGGAAAATAGCATCTATTTTTGGGAAAACGAACGGCCGGAGCCTGTCAGCATGGCAGCACTGACAAGGCAGACCCCAAATCATGCGACGATCCATATGGTACATACACCAAAGGAATACAGGAGGAAAGGGTACGCCAAAGCTTGCGTGGCGAATCTAAGCAAATGTCTGCTTGAAACAGGCGCTGCCTATTGTACGCTTTACGCTGATGCAGCGAATGCTGCCGCGAACAAGTTATACATAAGTATTGGCTACCAGGAGATCGAAGAGTACACAGAGATGAGTTTCAGTCAAAAGTAACCGAAAGGGGAAATGAAGATGGAAGCAATCATTCGAATGAGTAATAAGGGAGATGAACCTCAGTTGAAGGCACTCATGCTCCAGTATATTGTGGACTTCTACAAAAGCCCGAAGCCAAGCGACCAGAAGCTGGATGACCTGATCGCGGTTCTGATGGAGAGAGAGCAAGGGCTTCAGTTTGTAGCGGAACAGGATGGCACCCTTAAAGGATTTGCCACGCTTTATTTTACATACAGCACCACCAGGGCTGATAAAATCGTGGTTATGAATGATTTGTATGTAGCCGAAGACAGCCGGGGAAGCGGTGCAGCCGCCGGCTTATTTCAAGCCTGCAAGAGGTATGCCGACGAGTATGGCTATGCGGCCATGCTTTGGGAGACGGCTGAGGACAACCAACGGGCCCAGCGGTTTTATGAAAAAATGGGCGGGCATAAAGGCGATTTTCTTACGTATTCCATATAAATCGTTACGAATTGGGACACAATGCTCCTATGCTGATAAAAAAGGAGTATGGTCATGGGAGCATTTGCAAAGCCAAGGCTTGTGGTCAGCCGGTGTCTTGAGTTTGATAGCTGCCGATATAACGGTGACGTCATCCATCATCCGACAATCCGGAAGCTGATGAAGTACGTAGAATTTTTGACAGTCTGTCCGGAAGTGGAAATCGGGCTCGGTACACCGAGAGAAACCATTCGCATCGTACTGCAAAATGGGGAGCAGCGTTTGATGCAGCCCAAAACGGAGCGGGACGTCACAGCGGATATGACTGAGTTTTCGGATGACTATCTGGAGTCTTTGGCACTCATCGATGGTTTTATATTAAAAAGCCGTTCTCCTTCCTGTGGGCTTAAAGAGGTGAAGCTGTACACCTCTACTGAAAAGGGTCCGGCGGTGGGCTCAAGCAGCGGGCTTTTCGGCGGAAAAGTGCTGGAGAAGTACGGCCATCTGGCGGTGGAGGATGAAGGACGGCTGAATAACTTTTTGATCAGAGAACGTTTTTTTACGAAGATTTTTCTCCTTGCCGCCTACAGGGAACTAAAGAAAGAGCAGTCGTTGGAAGGGCTTCATGACTTTCATGAAAACAATCGGTATTTATTTCTGGCTTACAGCCGTCCAACACTCAAGCTGCTGACACGCCTTTTAAAAAATAAGGACCAGCGTGCGACAAATGAACTTTTTTCATTGTACGAAAAAGGACTTCAGCGTCTTTTTATGCGGACCGCGCGCTATGATTCCAGCCTGAATGCCGCGAGGGAAATGGTAAAAACGTTTGAAGCCCGATTGAATGAAAGGGAAAAATCGCATTTTCTCGAGCTGACGGATAAGGTGGCAGAAAAAAAGGAGCCTTTTTCAAGTGTACTTGCTTTATTGAAATCATGGGCGTACCGTTTTGAAAACGATGAGCTGCTCCGTCAAAGCTGGTTTCAGCCGTATCCTGAGGATCTTCAGGAAATATCGGATTCAGGTAAAGGAAGAGACTATTAAAAGGCCAACCGCCATTATTGACATGGTATAGTTATAAAAGACTATACAAAGAGGTGGGCAAGCATGTTTTTACATAAGGGAGAAGTATTGTTTCGGCAAGGGGAAAGCGGTCCGCTTTTTGAACTGAAAAGCGGGCTTCTTAAGGTGGTCCGTGTTCATGAGGACGGAACGGCATCCCTGCTTAATTTAATTTTGCCGGGAGAAGTTATTCCCCATCACTCGTTGATCAGCCAAAAGGATTATCATGGAACCGCCATCGCCCTTCTTCCGGCTGAGGTCGAAGTGATACCGGAAAAGCAGTGGTACAGGGGGCTCTCAGAAAACCCGGAAAAGTACCGGGAAGTGGCACAGTTGCTGCAAACAAGACTTCGCATGATGCAGCAGCGCATCGACCAGCTGACGGCAGTGTCAACAAAGGACCGCGTACTGCTGCTGCAAAACTGGTTTCAGCAATACTTTCCGGATCTGTCAGTGAAGGATGTCCTGACCCAGGAGGAGATCGGACAGTTTGTCGGCCTGCGCAGGGAGACGGTGAACCGGGTGCTCCGGCATCTGTAGGGAGTTATGAAAAAAATCACATAATGTTTTTCCTATATTTTCTTTTTTTTCTGTTCACACTAATGATGTATCACCTAATAAAAGGAGGAATGAACATCATGAAACGTGTGATTATTTGGGCTGCCGCTCTCTGTTTGGGTATCGGCATTTTTGCCGGGGCTCTGGCTGCTCATGCTCAAGGTACAACCAGCGAACAGCCTCACCACATGCACAGGGACCATATGTGGAAGCAGCTTGCACCCTACAAGGACAAGCTGCATGAGAAAAACCGCTTAAAGGCTGAGTATTATGGGCTGAAAAAAGAAGCGGTGATGAAAAAGGATACCCTTTTACAGCTTCATACGAAAAGCAACAAGCCAGGAAGCTGGCATAAAAATCCGAAAATGAAGCAGCATCACCAAAGCATGAAAAAGCTTCATATGGAGATGAAATCGCTCAAGAATCAGGAAAAGGCAGAGAAGAAAAGTCTGAGAGCTGCTCTTAAAGCGAAGGATAAAGCAAAGATCAGTTCCCATTTGGATCAGATGCTGCTCATCCAAAAACAGATCAACCAGAAACTGGCCGAGCGAAATAAGATGCTGGACACCATGATTCAGGAAATGAAAAAATAGGAAGAGATGATAAGGCAGGGCAATGTCCCTGTCTTTTGTTGTGGCGGCGGTTACTTGCGGAAGTGAGCTCAATTCTTGCGGTTCAACACGATTTAGTTGCGATTATCGGCCATTTACTTGCGGTTCGACACAAATTATTTGCGCTTCGACAAAGAATACTTGCATATCACGTCATTTTCATAAATTCAAAAAAAGCGAAGCCACAATCAGGCTTCGCTTTTTTCTGTCTTAAATTTAAAGCTCCTTGCAATATAAATAACGGGAGTCGAGGCTGCCGATACGATAAATTTAAGCAAATAGGTGGTAATGAAGATCTCAAACCATACGTTCCACTCGTACACACCGGCAAAGGCGATCGTACAAAATACGAGGGAATCGATAAGCTGGCTTAGCAGCGTACTTCCGTTATTGCGGATCCATAGCTGTCCGTATCCCGGAAATGCCTTTTTCAGCATGGAGAACAGCCGTACATCAATAAACTGGCTGATCAGGTATGCAGAAAGGCTGGCAACCGCAAGACGGGGCATTAAACCGAACAGCGTTTCCATCGACTTTTGCGCGATGTCGCTCTGTGCGGGTTCAAAAAATAATGCCATCTGCATGATGACCGTCGTCATGATCAGGGTGAAAAATCCAAACCATACCGCTTTTTTGGCTTCTTTCTGACCGTACTTTTCATTCAGCAAGTCGGTAGAAAGGTATATTGTGGAATACATAGTATTACCAAGTGTCATTACTAAACCGAACATTTCTATCGTTTTCACGACCTGAATATTGGCCAATATGGTGGCTGCACCCACCCAGACATATAATCCCTGCTTTCCGAATAGCCGGTAACAGATTAAAAATAAGATAAAGTTCACGAGGGCAAACATAACGCCATAGTAAACGTTAAACACGATAATAACCTCCTAGTTTTGATACAGCGGGAGTTCTCGAACCGCGTAGTATTTAGTTTTGCACAAGGCTTAATTATAGGAGAAACCGAACAAGAAAGCAATGGTGACGCTGATTTCGACAAATTATTTACCGGGAAATATTAGTCAAAACAAAAAACCACCCTCCCCTCTAGTCAAAAGAGAGGAAGGTGTTTTGTTTATTCATTATTAGATGGCTTGAAAGGCTTTTTCAAGCGCTGCTTCTGCAGAAAGATATTCGTATCCAAGATCTTTAGCGACTGCTTCGTACGTAATATGGCCGCCGGCAACGTTAAGACCCAATTTTAATGCCGGATTTGAAAGAACCGCTTCGTTCACACCTTTGTTTGCGATCTGAAGAGCGTAAGGAACGGTAACGTTCGTTAGCGCAATTGTAGAAGTACGAGGCACTGCACCAGGCATGTTCGCTACTGCATAGTGAACTACTCCGTGTTTTACATATGTTGGGTTATCATGAGTCGTGATGTGGTCGACTGTTTCAAAGATTCCGCCCTGGTCGATGGCCACGTCTACGATAACAGATCCAGGCTTCATAGACTTGATCATTTCTTCGGTTACAAGCTTAGGTGCTTTTGCTCCCGGGATAAGTACAGCACCAATCACGAGGTCAGATTCAGCAACAGCATCTGCAATGTTCAGCGGGCTGGACATCAATGTCTGTACGCTCTTTCCAAAAATATCCTCAAGCTGACGGAGACGGTCAGGATTCAAGTCGATGATGGTTACGTCTGCACCAAGTCCAGCGGCTACTTTTGCTGCGTTTGTTCCAACGACACCGCCGCCGATGACGGTAACTTTTCCGCGTTTTACTCCTGGTACGCCGCCAAGCAGAATTCCTTTTCCGCCTTTTGGTTTTTCAAGGAACTGTGCGCCGATTTGAGCGGACATACGTCCGGCAACTTCACTCATCGGAGTCAGCAACGGAAGTGTGCGGTTTTGTTCAACAGTTTCATAAGCGATGGCTGTTACGCCGCTTTCGGTTAGCGCAGCAGCAAGTTCAGGCTCGGCTGCAAGGTGAAGATAAGTGAAAAGAATCAATCCGGAGCGGAAATGCTTGTACTCGGATGCTAGTGGTTCTTTTACTTTCATGATCATATCGGATTTCGCCCAGACATCTGCAGCACTGTCGATCATTGTAGCGCCGGCTGAAGCATAATCTTCGTTCGGAAAGCCGCTTCCTTCACCTGCGTTGGTTTCCACCAATACTTCATGACCTGCTTTTATTAATGCTACAACACCCGCAGGCGTCAGAGCTACGCGATTCTCGTTGTTTTTAATCTCTGTAGGTACACCAATAATCATTGTAAATCCTCCTTGCGCCGTCTGAAATGATGGCGTTTTCATTTCTGTGTTTTCAGTATAATCCTTTCTTTTTTAAATTTCTTTGTGAGGAAAATAAAAAAGAAAGAGAACCATTTGTGAAATTTCACAAATGCTCCTCAATAAAAAAGACGCTGTATTTGTAAATCAAGATAAAGCATCGTTTTCTGGTTCGTATTTTTAAAATCAATCTGGCCGACCTCGGCGATCCGTTTCAGCCGGTAGGTCAGGGTGTTCAAGTGGATGTGCAGGATGGCTGCCGTCTGATGCGTGTTGGAGCCTGCTGACAGATAGGTGTCGAGCGTTTCGTACAAATCGGTTTTGTGGAGCCGGTCATATTCCTGCAATTTGGCAAGTGAGGGATTGCGGTAACGGCTTGCCTGCTGCTGTTCATGGATCACATCGAGAAATTGATAGATGCCAAGACTTTCATAGCCAAAAAGGTCTTCCACCCCTTCTGAAAACCGGTCTTTGATTTTGATCACCTGCTGAGCTTCCTTAAAGCTTTTTTCAGTAAGCTGATAGGTCGAATACACTCCCCCAAAGCCGGCGGTAATTCCTTTTACACCGAACCGTTCAGCCATCTGCTGCGTAAAGGAGCGGATGAATTCCTGAAGGATGTCACGAAGTTCCTCTTTTCGTGAGGAGGTGACAAGCATGATCATCTGGTTTTCATCTGTGGCTGTCAGCTGGGCTTTTACACTTTGGTTAACGGAAGTAATATAGCTTACGTTTTTCTCGAAAGCCGCATCGATTTCCTGAGGGAATTGAAAAATGAGTACAGAGACCGGTGAACCTGGCATGATTCCAAGCTCTCTTAAACTGCCGAGAATCGCTTCCTCAGTATTCATATGTCCGGTTAACAGTTTCCAAAAGAACTCCTGAAGGCTCTCCTGTTTACGCCGTGAACCGGTGTAGTGCTGCAGCAGCTGGTTTTTGGCCGATTGGGCCGCCATCTTCAGAAGTCCCAGCTCTTCTTCTGCAATATGCCGGTCAACCTCAAGCGCCCAGATGTAGCCAAGAACTTCTTCGTTTTTGCGTATGGAGACGGCTACCCGGTCGCCGAGTCCCACCTTTGAAATGGATGAGATACGAAGCGGTTCGTCACTCGACTGCAGGCGGGGAATCACTCCGTCCCTCCAAAGGCTGTTAATGACCTTTTCCGGTACACGGCGTCCAATGATGGTGGCGATCCGTGCAGGGTCTGTGCTGTCTTCATGTGTGCTGTATGCCAGCAGCCGGTGATTGGCATCTTCAATCGTCACCGGGCAGTGAAGGACTTCACTGATGGTATCTGCCAGGCTTTCGAGACTTCCGAATGTCCCCTTGAATGGATCTTTTGAATGAGAAAAAGAATTCATGCGCTACGCTCCTGTAAAAATGCTATTATCTCTATGATAAAACACCTGCAGCTGTAGAAACTAGTTTTTTTATTATTTACCAAAGGATTCACTTCCAACAGCTTCTCCAAAAAAGGAAAAAGCAGACGTTTTGTAGAAGTTAGGGAAGGTAGAGAAAGGGGAAGATCAGATGAAATTTAGTCAGTTTGAGTATAAACGCCCTGATATGAACCAGCTTCAGCAGGATTTTCATGAAAAGTTGAAAAGGTTTGAGCTGGCGCCGTCTTTTGAGGTCCAGGATCAGCTGTTGACGGAGATCGTATCGCTCCGCAACCATTTTGAAAGCATGCAAAATATCGTACATATTCGTTATACAAGCAATACAGAGGATGCCTTTTATAAGGAAGAACATGATTTTATGGATGAAAATGGCCCGCTTTATCAGGGGCTGGTCAGCGACTTCTTCCGTGCGCTCGTGAAGTCCAACTATCGAAAAGAACTGGAAAGCCGTTGGGGGAAGCATTTATTCAACCTGGCGGATACAGAATTAAAGACGTACTCCCCTGAAGTGCTGGAGGCTTTGAAACAGGAGAACCGGCTAAAAAGCCAGTATGTGAAACTGGCCTCTTCCGTTCAAATCGAGTTTCAGGGAAAGAAGAGAACACTTGCCCAGTTGACGCCGTTCACTCAGTCCCCGGACAGAAATACAAGAAAGCAGGCGGTGAAGGCGCAATTTGGCTTTTTTAATGATCATAAAGAAGAGCTCGACAGAATCTATGATGAACTTGTAAAGGTGCGTACCACCATCGCCAAAAAGCTCGGGTTTTCAAACTTTGTGGAGCTTGCGTATAACCGGCTGAACCGGACCGATTATGACAAAAACATGGTAAAGGTTTTCCGTGACCAGGTTAAAGAACATATTGTTCCGTTCTGCAATACGCTGCGTGAAAAACAGCGGGTGCGCATTGGCGTGGATTCTCTGAAAATATATGATGAATCCTTCAGCTTCCCGGAAGGCAACCCGAAGCCAAAGGGAGATGCCGAGTGGATCGTGGAACAGGGAGCAGAGGTATTCAAGGAGCTGTCGCCTGAAACGGATGAGTTTTATACCTTTATGGTGGAAAATGAACTGCTCGATCTTATGGCGAAGGAAGGAAAGGCGCCAGGAGGGTATTGCACGTATATCAGCGAATACCAGTCACCGTTCATCTTTACCAATTTCAATGGCTCACAGGGTGATGTGCGGGTGTTGATGCACGAAGCGGGCCACGCCTTCCAGGTCTACACGAGCAGGGGCTACGAGGTGCCGGAATACCAGTTTCCTACGCTTGAAGCCTGCGAGATTCATTCCATGAGCATGGAGCTCATCACCTATCCGTGGATGGACCGCTTCTTCGGAGGTGATACCGACCGTTTTCTGTACGATCATCTGACCGCAGCCGTGAAGTTCATTCCTTACGGAGTGGCCGTGGATGAGTTCCAGCATTTTGTGTATGAGAATCCGGATGTTTCGCCACAGGAACGAAAACAGGAATGGCGCCGGCTGGAGAATAAATATTTGCCGCACCGGGATCATGACGGTATCCCGTTCCTGGAAGAAGGCGGGTATTGGCAAATGCAGACGCACATCTACCGGACTCCGTTCTATTATATCGATTACACGCTGGCCCAGGTTTGTGCCCTTCAGTTCTGGAAACGCTCGAGGGAAAATTATAAAGCCGCATGGCAGGATTACCTGGAGCTTTGTGAGCAGGGCGGCAGCCTGCCGTTTACCGAGCTCGTGAATATCGCCGGGCTGGTATCTCCGTTTGAACCCGGCTGTGTCGAATCAGTCATGAGTGAAGTGAGAAGATGGGAGGCGCAGATTGACGACAAAACATTTTTGCAAAAAGCATAGTGTTTGAGAACATCCCCTGGTTTTTGGAGCCGGGGGATTTTTTCATGAATAAGACTGAAAAGGACTTCTATCACACGGAAATTTGTAGTTTTTTTGACAGATGGTTCAAAACCCCTGTTTCAAGGGGGAGTTAGCTTGGGGTTTGTTGTCTACAATGGTAGAATAGGAAGCGATATTAGATGATATTAGGAGGGCCAAGCCATGAGCGACCATTCGAATTCTGAAGTGAAACAGAGAAACTATACGCCTCTTGTAATCGGGCTTTCGATAGCGATTAACGTTCTTGTAGTTATACTATTTTTCCTGCCGGCCTACAACGGACATGTGGCATTTGATGTTCACTTACTGCCGAGGCTGAATGCGATTTTTAACAGCTTTACCTTTGTCTTTTTGCTTGCGGCATTGTTTTTCATCCTGAGAAAGAATATTAAAATGCACAAGCGTTTTATTTACGCGTCCTTTACGACTACCTTTTTATTTTTACTTTCGTATGTGACGTATCATTATCTGTCAGAATCCACCAGCTACGGCGGAGAAGGGCCATTGAAGTACATTTACTTCTTTATTCTGATCACTCACATTATCCTAGCTGCATTGATCGTCCCGCTTGCTTTGTTTACACTAGCCCGCGGATTGAACATGCAGGTGGCCAAGCACAAGAAAATCGCCAGATGGACCATGCCGCTTTGGCTGTATGTCAGCTTAACCGGTGTTATTGTTTATTTGATGATCTCCCCGTATTATTAAGAAGCAGGAACGCTCCTGCTTCTTTTTTTACATAAAAGAACCGAATAGCTTTGATGGAAACGGGTAGTAATAAGAATGAATCCGAAACAAGGAGGAATAGAACATGAGCGATCAGCAAAAAACGGAAGATGCCATACTGTATATCAAGGACAGCACGTCTTACAGCGAGGAAAACATCCGCCTCGTATTGAAAGAGGAAGGCCATTATTTTGAATTGCAGAATGCCGATGTCGACATGGATGATCTCGTTGATTACCTGACCAGAAAGACCAATCTTACCGAGCTTGAAGTGAATGATATTTTGGAAAAAGAGCTCCAGTATTTCGAGGAAACAGAAGAGTAAAACCAAAACAGCCCGGGCAGGAGAACCTGTCCGGGTTGTTTTATTTTTTTATTTCTTCCTGTCTGCTTTGAAGAATGTAGTATAAGGCTTCATTGTCGGTTGATTGGAGTGCAAGGTGCGAGACTCCGGCAGGAAAAGCGGGACAGATGAGACCCCGCAGGAGCCTGCGACGAGGAGGCTCAGCGCCCGCCTGCGGAAAGCGAGCATCCTGGAACGGAAATCAACTGCTAGAAGCAACTCAGATTAGCTGCTAATTCAATAAGCTATACCAACTCGGGAATGCAGAAATTCTTCTGATGCCAGCTGAATGTAGGCAAAATGTGCTGTATCTCCCGTGCTGATCTGCTTTCCTTCAAGAGGCAGGTAGTCCTTTTCCGTGCGGTAACTGCCAGTAATCGGGCCGTCCGGCAAATAGGTCGGACAAACAATGGTCCAATCCAATGACGATTCCTTGATGGCAAGATACGCCTCATGATGCTCGCGTGCGGCACGGGTCAGTTTCCGTTTGGATTCACTGGATTGGTAGCGAAGCAGATCAGGCTCAGTCCGGCTGTTCAGGATACCTGCTGTACCAATCGTCAGCAGCCGCTTGCTGCCGCGGTCCTGCATCGCTTTGATGACAAGTGGAACAGTATCCGTAAGGACCGTTCCGCCATCAGTACCGAGCGCGCTGATTACCGCTTCACAGCCTTCGATGGCCTGTTCGATATCTTCTTTTACCGTTGCATCCCCACTATACACCTGCAGCGCAGTTAATTCGGGCGGAAGCTTCTCAGGGGTCCTGACAAGAACATTCACCTGATGTCCGTCTTTGGCCGCGAGCAGGGCGATTTCGCTTCCGACACGGCCTGTTGCTCCCAGTATTAATAATTTCAATGCATACTCCCCCTGTCTGTTCTCTTCCTTTTACCATACTTGAAGAGAGCTTTGTTTAGCAAAAGATTAGTATGTTATCTGTATATTCTCTATAATGAAACCAAGATAAAAGAAGGAGGATGAAGCATGAGCGAGAAACAGACAGTTGGTTTTGTGGGGACAGGCGTGATGGGAAAAAGCATGGCCTCCCACCTGCTGAAGGCAGGACATCCGGTACATATTTATACGAGAACAAAGGAAAAAGCAGAGGAATTGATTGGGCAGGGAGCACAGTGGAAGGAGACGGTTGCGGAAGTCGCACAAACCTCTCAGGTCATCATTACCATGGTGGGCTATCCATCGGACGTGGAAGAGGTGTATTTCGGGGAGAACGGCATCCTTGAAAACGCGGCGCAAGGGTCTTATCTGATTGATATGACGACTTCAAGCCCGCTGCTTGCACAGAAAATCGATGCCCGCGCGAAGGAATTAAGCCTTCATGCGCTGGATGCCCCCGTATCAGGCGGAGATGTGGGAGCCAGGGAAGCAAGGCTTTCCATCATGGTCGGAGGCGAAAAGGAAGATTTTGAAGCGGTTTTGCCTGTTTTTGAACGGATGGGGCAAAATATTGTCCATCAGGGTAAAGCGGGTGCGGGCCAGCATACGAAAATGTGCAACCAAATTGCCATTGCCTCTGGGATGATCGGTGTTTGCGAAGCCGTAATTTATGCCGAAAAAGCGGGTTTGGACCCAAATACGGTATTGAAAAGCATTGAATCCGGAGCGGCGGGAAGCTGGTCGCTTTCGAATCTGGCACCAAGGATCATAAGCGGAAACTTTGAACCTGGATTTTATGTAAAACATTTCATTAAAGACATGAAGATTGCGCTCGAATCAGCGGGTGAGATGGGGATCTTAACACCCGGCTTGCAGCTGGCCAAAGATCTGTACGAAGAACTGGCCGAAATGGGTGAAGAAAACAGCGGCACTCACGCGCTGTATAAACGCTTGAAAGCCTGAAAGGAAGCACAGCAGTCAGAAGGAGGAAACGTATGCAGCGTCTGATCTATGAACGTGCATGGGACAAGACCATTGCAGAGCAGGATCGCACAATGATTGAGGAAATTTTTAATGAGACGTTGGAAGAGAACGAGCAGAGCGTTGCGTTCCCGCTCATACGTTCCGCCTCAAACCATAAAGGAGACCTTCTCGTTACGTGCCTGATCCATAACTTTGGCAGCGGTCCGTTCGCCATAAAGGATACAGTGTTTGCGTATAGCGAGGACGGTGTGCTGATCGCGGAAATGGCATTTACCATTCCGCAGGTTCAGCTGCCTCCTGAAACCAGCATGCCCTGGACCTTTATCTTTCCAAAGGCTTTACTGAAAAAGGAACCGGCTCATGCCGGTGGCAGGCTGGATTTTAAATAAAATGAAGCATAACGTAAAGAACCCGGAGCACAAGGCCTCGGGTTCTTTCTTTTAGCGATAATTAATGAACTGCACGTCAATCGACAAATCAGCCTCGCGGATCGCTGCGATGATCTGTTGAAGATCATCACGGTTCTTGCCGGATACCCGCACCTGGTCATCCTGCACCTGGCTTTTCACTTTAACACCGGAATTTTTGATGATCGTGTTGATTTTTTTGGCGTTGTCTTTGTCGATGCCCTGCACCAGCTTGGCACGCTGGCGAACAGTTCCGCCGGATGCCTGCTCGATTTTGGAGTAATCAAGGTTTTTAAGAGGAACGTCCCGTTTGATCAGCTTGCTGATCAATACGTCCTTCAGCTGCTCCATTTTGTACTCATCATCGGAAACCAGTGTTAGCTCCTCGCTGCCTTTGTCCAGGGAAATGTCACTTTTGCTTCCTTTAAAATCATAGCGGGTTTTGATTTCTTTCATCGCGATGTTTATCGCATTGTCCACCTCGGAAAGGTCGATCTTCGAAACAATGTCAAATGAGCTTTCTTTACTCAATGGATCCGCCTCCTTTATGTAATCTATCAATCTTCTATACTCCTATTATATTAGCTGACAATAGTTTTGACAAAATCCTGTAAAAATATAACGGGGCCCGGGAGGTTTCTTCTGTGCTACAATGAGCCTGTTAAATGAATTTCCTATTCGACAGGCAGCTGGAGGTATGCATGCTTCATTATAAAACCTATCTAAAGAGTCCCAATCACGAGTGGATCGTCTTTGTGCATGGCGCGGGCGGCAGCTCTTCGATTTGGTATAAACAAATACGCGAGTTCAAAAGAGAATTTAATATTCTTCTTTTGGATCTGAGAGGCCACGGGCGTTCCAAATCCAAACGATTGTTGTTTCGCAGCTATTCGTTTCAAAACATCAGCGAAGATGTGCTGGAAGTCATGGATCACCTCGATATTTCACGCGCTCATTTTGTCGGCATTTCGCTCGGTACGATCCTTATCCAAACGATTGCGGAAATGGAGCCGTCCCGTGTCCGGTCGATGACACTGGGCGGAGCGGTCATGAAGCTTAATCTGCGTTCCAGGCTGCTGATCCGGTTGGGAAATGCCGTAAAAGCCTTCGTTCCGTTTATGTGGCTGTACCGGCTGTTCGCCTGGGTCATCATGCCGAATAAGCATCACGAACACTCAAGGTCCCTGTTCATCAGGGAGGCAAAAAAATTGTGTCAGAAGGAATTTAAGCGATGGTTTACCCTCACCATGCGGATTAATCCTTTTTTAAAGGACATGAGAGAAAGGGAAGCTCCCGTACCCACTCTATATATCATGGGAAAAGAAGATTATATGTTCCTTCCCGCCATCCAAATGATGATTGGCCGAAAAAAGTATTCCAGCCTCCTTGTTTTGAAGAATTGCGGCCATGTCTGCAATGTAGACCAGCCAGACCGTTTTAACAGCGAGGTCCTCGATTTTATAAGAAAGCATTGTTCTGTTACGGTTTCTGTATCTTAATCGCATTTATAAAAGTCCGGATATCCCGGGCTTTTTTTATTAGAGGTGAGTTGGGGTAAACAGTAGAGAACAGGAATGAAGAAAGGTGTGAACAGGTTGCCAAAATTAAAAAATAAAGAAGATTATCTTAACCTTGAGATTGGAAACTACGAAGTTTGGGTGCGGAAAAGGTATAAAACCCTCTACACCCTTAATGACTTTATGATTGGACTCTGGTTTTTGTCCGGAAGCATCCTTTTTCTTTTTGAATCGACCCAGACAGTGGCGGCCTGGCTTTTCATTGCCGGCAGCCTTCAGCTTGTTATGCGCCCGGCCATTTCCCTGGCCAATGACTTTCATGTCAAACGGCAGGCTGAAGGTATGGACAAAGCAAGAAGGGACAAACGGTGAGTTATCCCTTCTCCCCTACCTTCTTCAGGTAGGTCTCAAACAGCAGGTCGATCAGCAGCATGAGCGAGGAACGGGCGGTAATATCGTATCCAGCGAACTGAACCCTCTGTACCGTAAAGCTGAGGCTGTTTTTAACCAGGCCGCTTAGTGATGAATCGGGGGAATTCGTAATGGCGGCTGTATCTGCCGGAAGATAGGACAGCTTTTCCGCTGCCTGAAGGAGTGTTTTCGTTTCTCCGCTTGATGAAATGAAAATAATCAGGTCCTGCGGTTCAACCATATTGGGCAGCAGGTCAATCATATGCGATTCATAGGTGTAGTGTGTCGGTTTGTTGGTCTGCATCAGGAGCTTGCTGAAGTATTCAGCCATCATCTTGGAAAGGCCGACCCCGATCACGATTACTCGTTTGGCGTTTCTCATTTTTTCTGCCGCATCCTCCAGCTGTGAACGCCGGATCGTTTCAAACGAAGAAAGAAATTCCTCCTTGTACCTCGAAAGCGGATCCACTTTTTCGGGTGAAACGGTATAATCCTTCGATTTTAATACATACTTTAATTCAGAAAATCCCTCGAGGCCCAGTTTATGTGACAATCTGACTATGGTAGTGGTACTTACGTTGTTTACCTTTGCTATTTCAGTCAGGGACAAGCTTTTCGCTTTGTCGAGGTGCTGGTCCATATAATAAAATGCCTGCTTTTCAGTAGGGGTCAACCCGGAAAGCCTGCTTCCGAAATAATCCGCTAATTTCCCCATCGTTTGTGCCTCATTTCGCGTGTTCTTTTTTTCAGTATAGCATGTCTCTACTCACCTTATTCAGACGCCTGCCCCGGTGGCGGTCTGGCATTCTGTACAAATGTACAGTGACTGTACAAAGAAAACGCTCCCATCTGTGTTACAAATGAGATATAGCATTTATGTAAGTGGTTTCATCATCAGGGAAGACAAGGAGTGAGACATCGTGGATTTAAAGAACATGACACGTTCTGGCTTAGTGATATTTGACAGTAAAGCACAAACAAAGGTTCAAGTGCTCGATGAGCTTGTTTCTGCTTTGGATAAAGAGGGAGTTCTTTCCTCTGCAAAAGATTTTATGGAAGCGGTTATTAAAAGAGAGGAGATTTCCGCAACGGGATTGGAACGAGGGCTTGCCATACCCCATGGCAAATCGGCATCGGTAAAAGAAGCCATGTTTGCTGTAGCCCGTCTCGACCAGCCGATCGGCGACTGGGAAAGCATTGATCCTGACAACAAGGTGCAGCTTGTATTTCTTCTCGCCATTCCAGAAGCTGAAGCAGGAAGCACACATTTAAAAGTGCTGTCTGAACTCAGCACACGCTTAATGGACGAAAAATACATGGACCGGCTCATGGCCGCACGTTCACCAGAAGCCTTTTTGGAGGCCCTCGATCAAACGGACGAGGAGGCGCCAGAGGCTGAGCGGCCATTTACGAAAACGGTTGTTGCCATTACAGCCTGTGCAGCGGGAATCGCGCACACATACATGGCTGCCGAAGCGCTTGAAAAAGCAGGACGGGAGCTGGGTGTGCGGGTTCTGGTTGAAAAACAGGGAGCCAACGGGCTGGAGGATGAGCACAGCAGGCAGACCATTCAAGAGGCAGATGCCGTGATCTTTGCGACGGATATCGCCCCTAAAGGAAAAGAACGATTTGCCGGCAAACCATTTGTTCAGACACGGGTTGCAGAACCACTCAGACGGGGCAAGGAATTGATCCATAAAGCGCTTGAAAACCCGGATGGAGTGATTGATGGCCAGGCGGATTCAGGTGCAGCAGCAGAAACGCAGCAGAGCGGCGGTTTCTTCAAGGATATGGTGCAGGCCGTCATGACGGGAATTTCCTACATGATTCCGGTCATTGTGGCGGCGGGGCTCATGGTCGGTATTGCCAAACTTGGAGCGATGCCTTTTGGGCTCGTTAATGAGATCAGTGATCCGAAGTATGCCAAGCATGCCAACGATTTGTATGTCATTCTTCATTATCTCGACCAATACGGAGCGATGATTTTTAAATTTATGTATCCTATTTTCGCTGCATTTGTTGCCTATTCGCTTGCCGACCGGACCGGGCTTGTAGCCGGATTTATTGGCGGTGCCTTTGCAGCAGGATTGCATTTTACATTTTGGAACAATCCCGACGGTGTGCCTTCAGGATTTTTCGGAGCACTGATTCTTGGGCTTGCGGCGGGGTACATCTGCCGTTTCTTAAACAAAAAAGTAAAGCTGAACAAGAATTTCCAGGCGATGAAGCCGATGTTTATTATTCCGGCTGTCAGCGTACTATCGATTTTCCTATTGAATTATTTTATCGTTGATCCGGTGTTTGGCGGATTGAACGTACTTTTACGCGGATGGATTGAATCCGCACAAGGATCAGGACAGGTCGTATTGGCCTCCATTATTGCAGCAGCTACCGCATTTGACCTTGGAGGTCCGATCAACAAAGCGGCAGGAGCGATTGCCATCGGTCTTGCGGCAGACCATGTCTACCCGCTAACGGCGCGTGTGCTTGCTATTGTTATCCCGCCGATTGGACTGGGATTGGCAACGGTTATTGATAAGTATGTGGTTGGACGACGCGTATTTGACCAGGATTTGCGGGTGGCAGGAAATACGTCACTTATACTCGGCTTTATTGCCATCAGTGAAGGCGCAATTCCATTTATGCTTCGCAATCCGGTCATTACCATTCCTATTAACATTCTGGGAGCAATCATTGGATCAAGCACGGCCGTATTGCTGGGTGCTGTACAATGGTTCCCGCTGCCCGCAGTCTGGGGCTGGCCGCTTGTAGAAAATCTTTGGGCGTACCTCATCGGCCTCGCTGTCGGTGCCGCCTTTATCGCTTTTGCCAATATTTTTATCCGATTTGCTCTTTTGAAACGCAAAGAGAGAGCGTAAATAGATGAGGGGTTCTTCTTAGCTGATAAGATGATCCCCTTATTGCTTTGACTAGCTTCTGGGAGGGACACAAATGAAAAAGAAAAAAGTTTACGTTGTACCGCATTCCCACTGGGATCGGGAATGGTATTTTACAATTGAAGATTCCAATCTGCTTCTTGTGGAGAATATGGACAGGCTGATGGACGTGCTGGAGCAGGATGAAGAGTATTCGGGCTATGTGTTTGACGCGCAGAGCTCCATTCTCGATGAATACCTGAAAATCCGTCCGGAGGAAAAAGAGCGGCTTTCCCGCCTGATTGCTGACAAACGGATTTTTGTCGGGCCATGGTATACACAGGCAGACTCTCTGTTAATCCATAAAGAGTCGCTCATCCGAAACCTGCTGTACGGAACGCGGATCGCGGAGAAAATGGGACACAGTATGAATGTCGGCTATTTGCCTGACATTTTTGGCCAAAATCAATACCTGCCCTCCATTTTTAAACAGTTTGATATCGACTACAGCATTCTCCAGCGGGGAGTATACACGGACGAGCTGAAAGGAAATTTGAATTTCCACTGGACATCTCCTGACGGGGAGAGCATCAAAGCCAACAACATCTATTTCGGCTACGGTCCTGGGAAGTTCCTGTCAGCTGATCAGGACTATCAAAAAGAACGGCTGCTCCCGATCCTCGACAAGCTGGCGGAACTGAATCAGGACACCGATAAGCTCCTATTGCCAGCTGGCGGAGACCAGGTGCTGGTGCGTGAGCATTTCCCACAAACCGTGAAGGCGCTCAATGAACAGGATGGAGAGTATGAATATGTCCTTTCAGACTTCGAAACCTTCATGCAGGACACCTGGGAGGAAGAAGGCCGGTTCACAAACACAATCGACGGAGAGTTAATTGCTTCACAAAAATCAAGGATTCACAATACGATCCGTTCCCAGCGGTATGACATCAAAAAGCTGAACGATGATGCGGAAGACAAATTGATTCATCAGCTTGAACCGCTCGCCTCCATCGCTTCGATTCTCGGATTCCGCTATCCTCAGGCCTGGCTGGATGAGATGTGGAAGATGATGTTTGATGTGCATGCGCATGACAGTATTGGCGGATGCAACTCGGATGACACCAACCAGGAAATTGTCAATCGCTTGAAAAAAGTGATCCGCATGGCGGACGGCTGTTTGAATCTGCTGAAAAAGCAGGTGACCGAAGCCATTTCCCACA
Organism: Fictibacillus fluitans; assembly: GCF_030418125.1. Classification (GTDB taxonomy): domain Bacteria; phylum Bacillota; class Bacilli; order Bacillales; family Fictibacillaceae; genus Fictibacillus_C; species Fictibacillus_C fluitans. The sequence continues at coordinate 55,876 of NZ_JAUHTR010000004.1, forward strand.
GCACAGGCAAAGAATCCATCTATGTTGCTTTTCATCTTCTTCCTGAACCGTATCAGGGGCAGCACTCCGCCGTTCTTTTTACAAAGGAAAAAGAGTTTAAGGTCGCTGATGAATCGGGACGTTCCGTTTTCTTTGACCTTATCAAACAAGAATACATTTCAGGCGGAAAAACCATTGTGGTGACTGCAGATGGAGAAAAAGAAGTAGATGCTCCGGGATATTACCGAAACGAAGTGCTGCTTCATGACGTCTCCCTGCCTGCCATGGGCTACAGCGCCTTTGAAATTCAGTCCGCAGAGGAAAACAGTTCTTTAATCTCCTCTGCAGATGAGCAAATGATCGAAAATGATATGCTGCAGGTTACAGTGGAAAATGGAACGCTCAATGTATTGAACAAGAAGACCGGCTTACGCGTGGCCGACGTGCTTCGCTTTGAGGATACGGCGGATGCGGGAGACTCCTATGATTATTCGCCTCTTGAGGGAGATGTGCCGGTTTACAGCGGCGAACTGGAATTGGTTTCTGTTAAAAAGGGAAACCGCTCAGAGGAAATGGAGATGGCTCATACACTGGTTGTTCCGGCAGGACTTGAGGGACGGAAACAACGGAACGCGACAGAACGGCTTCACATCAGCACCCGTCTTCACCTGCTAGGGGGAGAACCTTTTGTACGCATCACACATCATATCAAAAACTCTGTAGGTGATCATAGGGTGCGTGTACTGCTTAAAACACCTGTGGAGCAGCCGGAATTTTCTTTTGCAGACCAGGGATTCAGCCTGATTGAACGGCCGACGGTCAATCCTTATTTCGAGAATTGGCGTGAAAAGGGGTATGCGGAGGCGCCGGTACCGATTTATCCGCTTGAAAACTTGGCTGGAACAGCAAACGGCGAGCATACCGCTGCAATTTTCTCCAAGGGGATCAAAGAATATCAGCTTCTAAAGGAAACAGGGGAACACGCGCTCACTCTCTTCAGGAGTGTCGGCCTTCTGGGGCGTGACCATCTTGCATGGCGTCCGGGGAGAGCGTCGGGCATCAACAACAAAGTGGTGTTGACACCTGACGCCCAGATGAAACAGGACATGCAATTCGACTATGCGTATTATGTGAGCGGCCCGCTTAAGGAAACAGAACTGTTCCAGGCTGCCGACCAATTCCGCGGCCATCAGGCGGGTTATCAGAAGCAATCGCTAAATACGTTTGAAGAGCGACTCGACCGTTTCGAGATCCCTTATCCGGTGAATGAACTGCCGCAGCGTTTCAGCCTGGTTCAAAACAGCAATCCGCACGTGCGCTTTTCTGCTTTGAAAAAAGCGCATGACGGGCAAGCGCTGATTCTTCGCCTGTTTAACCCGACCCAACAGCCTCAGGCATTCATGCTTACTGGTGAAGAACTTAAAAATTGCTCAATCGTTCAGCTGAATGAAAAACATTCAGTGGAGCTTCAGGACGGGGAAGTGGTCATTCAGCCATTAAGCTATGTGTCGTTGAAGCTGGAAATGGAAGGAGGGCACAGCAAATGAACAAACAGCAATTTATGCAGGAAGCAGAAGGTCTTTTAATGGCCGTATATGGCAAGGATGGCGCAGAGGAAAGAACGGAACAGCTGGTGTCCCTTGTCCAAAAATGGAAAGAGAAGGACACGCCTTCTTCATCCCCTTTATCACAAAAAAATGTTTATTTGATCACGTACGGAGACAGCATTCAAAAAGAGGGGATCTCCCCTCTCGCCGCGTTGCATCAGTTTTTGAACACACAAGCGGGCGATGAAATTACCGATGTCCATCTGCTGCCTATGTTCCCTTATACCTCGGATGACGGATTTTCGGTAGTGGATTACCGTGAAATCAACCCTGAGCTGGGATCATGGGAAGACATCAGCCGTCTGTCGGATGATTTTCATTTGATGTTTGATTTTGTGGCCAATCACATCTCAAAGTCCAGTTCCTGGTTTAAAGGATTTCTTAAAGACGATCCGTTATACCGGCATTACTTCATTCCGGAAGACAGCGGGTTTAATGCTTCGAGCGTAGTACGTCCAAGAACTACTCCTCTTTTTCACAGCTATAACAGTACTTCCGGAAAGAAAACGGCATGGACGACCTTCAGTGAAGATCAGGTCGACGTGAATTTCAGCCATTTTCCTGTTTTACTGGAAATGACCGACATTCTGCTTATGTATGCTGACCGGGGAGGGACAAGCATACGGCTCGATGCAATCGGCTTCCTATGGAAGAAGTCGGGCACAGCGTGTATCCATTTGCCGGAAACCCATGCAATTATCCAGCTTTGGCGGCTGATTCTTGATTATTTGGAAAGCCGCACACAGCTGATCACCGAAACAAATGTGCCGCACAAGGAAAACATCAGCTATTTGGGCGACGGAGAGAACGAGGCACACATGGTTTACCAATTTCCGCTGCCCCCGCTTGTCCTTCATGCTTTTACTGTTCATGAAACAGCTAAGCTGTCGGATTGGGCCCGCTCCATTGAAAAGGTCTCCGACCATGCCACCTATTTCAACTTTTTGGCCAGTCATGATGGCATCGGCATGAGGCCGACTGAAGGCATTCTTGGTGATAAAGACCGGCAGCTGCTGGTTGATAAAGTAAAGGAAAACGGAGGAAGGGTATCCTACAAAAGCAATCCGGATGGAACCGAATCTCCTTATGAACTGAACATCAACTATATGGAAGCCCTGCTCAACAAAGGAGAGGATGAGGAAGAGGATGTTCAAATCCAAAAGATGCTTGCAGCCCATTCCGTCCTTTTCTCGTTTATAGGCGTTCCTGCCGTTTACTATCACTCTCTTTTAGGTTCAGGAAACGATTTGCAGGGAGTAGAGCAATCCTGCATTAACCGGCGGATCAACCGGGAAAAGCTGGACTATGATGCACTCATTAACGAGCTGGAGACGTCAGATAGAAGAAGAGGCGTTTTCGGCGGATTGAAAAAAATGATGAGAATCAGACAGGCTGAGTCCGCATTTTCACCATTTGCGGACCAGAAGGTTAAGGATTTGGGACCGGAGATTTTTGCTTTGGAGCGATGGAATAAAGAAACCGATGAGCAAATTTTCTTCGCCGTTAACACGGCATCCCAAAAAGTATCCATTCAGCTGCCAACAGGGGGAACGGACCTTTGGACAGGCAAGACAGTCGAACGGCAGACCGAACTTGAACCCTATCAATTTATCTGGGTAAAACCACAATAATATAAAAAAAAGAGGCGGATTTCTTTTAAGAAATCCGCCTCTTTAACGTATGATTAAACCCAGCTATCCAGATTATTTTCACCTTTTACGAATACAAGCACTTTTCCTTGATCCAGTTTCTTTTCATATTCATCAGCTTCCAAAGCGCTTAAGCCGATCTCTTCCATTTTACTGCGAAGCTCGTCACCGCGTTTTCGGAAGACATTTTTAATGGCAGTTCCAAGGCCCTGCTCAGGTGTACCAATTGTGTTGGCATCTGCTGCATCGGCAATTGCCCTCGTATCATCCTTTTCATGAGCAAGTACATACACGTTTTCCTGATCGATTCCTCGTGTTTCAAGTTCCTGAACAGCAGTAATAACTTCCTGGTCTGTTGAAAATTCGCGCACTAATGGTTTAGCCATGGGTAAATTCCTCCTTAAAATTGGTTACAGTTGTTCCATTCACTTTATCCAGCTGCGATAAACATGGAAAAAACATCCTTGGTGTTTGACTTGCTTCCGTTTGGGGGAAAATAAAGCCTATAAACCAGTAAGAAAGGATGAGCGACAATGTTATGGACCATAATTGGAATTCTGATCATACTTTGGATATTGGGCCTTGTGTTCAAAATCGCCGGCGGCCTCATAAATATTCTCCTGATCGCAGCCGTCATTGTTCTGATCTATAAATTCATCAAAGGAAGAGCAACCAGGCATTAGATCCTTTATAGTTTTTTAAAAACTACTGAGTTTGGGGGCTCGGAATCTTCCTTGATAAGTTGTTGTAGTGCAAGGTGCGAGACTCCTCGAAAATGAAATTCGCATTTTCTTCGTGCGATGTATCGCTGCCGAAGTGTTCCTTGTCCTACGGGATGTGCGTGACAGGTGAGACCATTTAGGCGTTTACGCCGGATGGGCTCACCGCACGCCCCGTGGAAAGTGAGCATCCTGAAACGAAAATCAACTCCCCAAAGGACTACAAAGAATAAACCAAAAGAACTGCCCGCTTACAAAGCAGGCAGTTTTTTTAGTGCCATTTTCTGTGTTTAAAAGTGAACAATCCTACAAAACCTAGGTGGAACGTACCGAATTTTATAGGTATTTCTTCTTATTTTTTACAAAAATTTAAAACATTTACCTTTATTTTACGAATAAAGTCTTTAATTTTTATTTTCAAAATATATAATGAGATTGGCAGCAAAATAACTAAAAGACTTTAGGGGGATTCACATGGGGAAAAAGTCCTTATCAGCAATGGGGCGCAAGTTACTTGCATCAACGATGGCACTGTCTGTGCTGGCCGCGCCATTAACGTTTGAGTCAGTTCAGGCCGCATCTAAAAGCCAGCAGCAGCAAAGCAAAACGGAAGCCGTTCAGCTCAGAATTCTGGGTACAACGGATATTCATACCCACATCGCCAACTACGACTACTATAAAGACGCTGAAACAGAAGAGTTTGGTTTGGCTAAAACAGCCACACTCATCAAGAAGGCAAGAAGTGAATCCAAAAACACCATGCTTTTTGACAATGGGGACCTGATTCAGGGCAATCCTCTTGGGGACTACAAAGCAAAGGTGGACAAGCTTAAAGACGGTGAGATGCATCCAGTATTTAAAGCAATGAAGCTTCTGGACTATGATGCCGGGACTGTCGGAAACCACGAATTTAACTACGGACTGGACTATCTTCAGGAAGTACTCGATGATGCTCCGTTTCCTTATGTGAATGCCAATGTCTATAAAGACGATCATGACAAAAATCCCAACAACGATAAAAACTATTTCAAGCCTTATAAAATCATAAAGAAAAAAGTCACTGACCAGCATGGCAGAAAACAAGTCATTAAGGTGGGCGTAATCGGTGCGGTTGCTCCACAGATCACCCTATGGGACAAGGCCAACCTTGATGGAAAAGTGATTACAAAGGATATTGTCGACAGTGTTACAGCCAATATTCCTAAAATGAAAAAAGACGGGGCAGATCTTATTGTCGTGCTTGCCCACTCCGGAATCGGCGACGCGGACCGCAAGCAAATGGAAGAGGACGCGGCGTATGATCTGACAAAGGTCAACGGCATCGATGCGATTATCTCAGGCCATAACCATAAAACATTCCCGGGCGATTTTGCGGATTTGCCAGGGGTTGATGAGAAAAACGGAACCATTAACGGCAAGCCTGTCATCATGCCTGGAAACTGGGGCAACCAGCTGGGGGTAATGGACCTTAGCCTTGTGAAGGCTAAAGGAAAATGGATGGTTGCCAGAGCGAAGACACAGCTTAGAGCCGTTTATGATAAGAATACGAAGAAAAGTCTGGCGAAAACCGATGAAAGCATTGTTAAAGCAATCAAAAAGGATCATCAGGGAACGATTGATTATGTCCGCCAGCCGGTTGGGCAAACATCTGCAGACATCAACAGCTACTTTGCACTTGTACAAGATGACCCTTCGATCCAAATCGTAACAAACGCGCAAAAATGGTACATTGAAAAGCAGCTAAAAGGAACGAAGGATGAAAACCTTCCTGTCCTATCTGCCGGAGCGCCATTTAAAGCAGGCGGCCGAAACGGTGCGAGCTATTACACCAATATTCCAAAGGGAACCATAGCGATTAAAAACGTTTCTGACCTTTATTTGTATCCGAATACAGTAGCGACCGTTAAGGTGAAAGGATCAGACGTAAAAGAATGGCTTGAAATGTCTGCGGGACAGTTCAATACCATCGATCCATCCAAGAAAGAAGAGCAGCAGCTTGTTAACAATAACTTCCCGACCTACAATTTTGATGTGATTGACGGTGTTACGTACGATATCGATGTGACACAGCCTGCGAAGTATGATAGTGATGGAAACGTCATTCATGCAGACAGCAGCCGTATCAAAAATCTTCAATACAACGGTAAACCAATCGACAGCAATCAGGAATTTATCGTCGCGACTAACAACTATCGCGCGAGCGGTCTGTTCCCTGGTGTGAAAAACAAAACAGAAGCCAATCTTTATCCGGATGAAAACCGACAAGTCATCATCGACTATATCCGTGATCTGGGCACGATCGATCCTTCAGCCGACCAAAACTGGAAGTTCGCTCCTGTGTCAGGTGAACCAAGTGTAACGTTTGAATCAACACCGGATGCGCAGAACGCAGTTCCTGCCGATGGATCCATCAAATATGAGGGAGCCGCTGCAGAAGGGTTCGCGAAATACTCATATAAGCTGAAAAAGCAACAAAACATCAGTGTACAGCTTTTGGGCATTAATGACTTTCATGGACAGCTGGACACCTACAATGCGAAATTGAACGCTGGAGGAGCGGAGTATTTGGCTGCTTACTTAAAACAGCGTGAAGCCACAAATCCGAACACGCTTCTTCTCCATGCGGGTGATGCGGTCGGTGCAAGCTCTCCGGTATCCGCATTGCTTCAGGACGAGCCTACGATCCGCTTTTTAAACAAGCTTGGATTTGATGCAGGGACTCTTGGAAACCATGAGTTTGATGAAGGTGTAAAAGAAATGCTTCGCCTCATCAAAGGCGGAAGCCACCCGAAGACCGAAGCAAAATACGGACGTTTTGAAGGAGCCAACTTCCCGTATGTTGCGGCAAATGTAATGGATTCAAAGACCAGCCAGCCACTCCTTGATCCATATGTGATCAAAGAAGTGGGCAGTGCCAAAATCGGAATTATCGGGGTTGTTTTGTCTGATACACCAAGCATTGTTATTCCAAGCGGGGTAGAGGGTGTATACTTCACGGATGAAACCGAAGCGATTAATAAGTACACGAAGGAACTTAAGAAACAAGGCGTGAAATCCATTGTCGTGCTTGCCCATAACCCGGCAAACTCTACTGCTGATGGGAAAAACGCCACTGGTGAGCTGGTAGACATCGCAAACAACGTGGACGATGAAGTGGATGTGTTGTTCGGCGGCCACAATCATGCGCTGACCAATGCAGTTGTCGACAACAAACTTCTTGTCCAGTCGTATTCATCAGGAACGGCGTTTTCTGATGTGGACCTGGAAATTAATCCTGTAACTCAGGATATTGTGAAGAAAAAAGCGGAAGTCGTTAATGTAGACCGCAGCAAAATTGCTCCGGACCCTGAAATTAAAGCATTTGTGGACAGTTATGTGGCAGACGTTGCGCCTATCTTGAATGAAGTGATTGGAACCACACCGAATTATATCAGCAAAGAAATTAATGCTGACGGGGAATCGCCAATGGGCAACCTGATTGCAGATTCTATGACAGCACAGACAGGAACAGATTTTGCCTTTATGAACCCTGGTGGAGTAAGGGCTGATATTGATGCGGGAGAAATCACATGGAAGGAAGCCTTCACTGTGCAGCCTTTCGGAAATGACCTTGTCACCATGGATTTGACCGGTGCCCAGGTAAAACGCCTGCTGGAAGAGCAATGGGCCGATCCGACACGTGCGAAAATTTTGCAGATTTCCGGATTGAAGTTCACCTATAATGATTCAAAGCCTGCAGGTGAACGTGTTGTAAGCATTACGCTTCCAGATGGAACAGCCGTGGATGCAGCCAAAACGTATTCCGTTACTGTGAATAATTTTATGGCCGGCGGCGGAGACGGATATACAACGTTGCTTGATGGAAAAAATTCAAGCATCAACATTGTGGACCTTGATGCCCTCGTTAAATACATCAAAGCCAAGGGCAGCGTTGATCCAAAAATTGAAGGAAGAATTACGAAGCTTAACAAGTAATCACCTCAAACATTGAAACCAGCTCACCATGAGCTGGTTTTTTTCTTGTGCCGTCAGCAAGTACGCACGGTAACTTGTGATATAATCCAGTTATTGGCGCACTTTTCATACAAAGGAGTCATGATTGTGAATGAATACTGTTCAGAGCAAATAGATGTTATAAGAGGAAGAAATCATCTTTTGTATAAGGTGCTGTGGGGCTTCTTCATTGTTGATCTTCTTATCAATTTCTGGGTTGATCCTGAGATAGCCTTATTTATGCTCCCGCTTGGTGCCGTGGTTTTCGGAATAGTGACCTATTTTTCCGTCAGTAACCGTTATCCTGTGTTTACCATGTATTTTACCGTGTCGAGCTTTTACTTTTTCTTATTTTGCCTTTTATGGGTGCAGCCCATCCTGGTGAATTACATCTACATATGGTTTTGTTTAATATTGAGCACCATTTATCACCAGTGCCGTGTCATTATCTATGCGGGGTTGCTGTCGATTGCCATGTCTGCTTATTTCTTCGTGGCTGACCGGGAGCTTTTTGCCAATGTGGAAGATTTTGATCTCATTTTTATTATCCTGTTTATTGTAGTTGCTACGCTTTTTTTCGCCCAGTCTTCCCAGTTCACGGAAACATTGCGTCTGAATTCCGAGAAACGTGAAAAACAGACGGCAAGCAAGCTGACCGAAACGAGAGAATATTTTCATTCTGTCATTTCGCAAACGGCAGATGCCATTCTTGTGCAAACGCTCAAGGGTGATATCATGACGGTAAACCGGGCATTTCTCGAGCTGTACGGATGGAATGAGGAGGAAATGAAAAAAACTCCTTTTCAGCATATCCCTTCCACGCAAAAGACGGTAATCAATGAGGTGCTAAGAAAAATTGTAAATGGAGAAGCCGTTATGGGGTATGAAATGGTGAATCAAAAGAAATCGGGCGAATTGTTTCCGGTTTCGGTCACCTTTTCCCCCATTCGCAATGGGGACGGCTCCATCCGGGCCATTGCAGGGATATACCGGGACATTACAGAAGCCAAAAGGACGGAAGAACTAATTATACAATCTGAAAAATTATCGGTGATCGGCCAGCTGGCCGCAGGTGTGGCACACGAGATCAGGAATCCGCTGGCGATTCTTTCAGGGTTTGTGCAATTTATGCGGGAGGAAAAAATATCCGAAGAGTACACCGGGATCATGCTGACAGAAATCAACCGGATGAACCAGATTCTCGAGGAATATATGCAGCTGGCCAAGGCTAAGCCCTTTACCGCAATCGACCTGGATCTCACTGCTCTTGTAAAAGAAACCCTTGTATTAATGGAAGCTTTCGCAAGCCTGTCGAATATTTCCATCCATTATACAATGCTGGCTGACAGCTGCCTGATTAAGGGGGATGCCAATTCCCTGAAGCAGGTACTGATCAATCTGATAAAAAATGCGGTTGAAGCCTCCGAGCAGGGAAGCAAGATTGAGGTCTCCGTTAAACGCGCGGATGGCTACGCCACTATTGAAGTAAAGGATGAGGGCCAGGGTCTTGCACATGAAGACCTAAAAAGACTGGGAGAGCCGTTTTTCACGAAAAAGGAAACCGGGACGGGCCTCGGCTTGATGGTGAGCTTTAAGATTATCGAGCTTCACCAGGGAGAAATCACAGTTACGAGTGAACCCAATGCAGGCACTGTCTTCTCCGTTATGCTTCCGGAACTCAAAAAACAACAATAAAAAGGGAACAGCTGGCACATAGATGCAGGCTGTTCCTTTTCTTTGCTATTCGTTGTTTTTATAGCCATCGATGACCACGTCAAGTTTCCCTGTTTCAGGGTCGATGACAAGACCATGGACGGGAACTGATTCGGGAAGCAAAGGATGGTTCTTAACAAGGTTAACACTGCTTTCTACCGCATCCTCGACCTTGTTAAATCCTCTGAGCCAGTGGTTAAGGTCCATGCCTGAGTATTTTATCGTGTTAAGCGTTTCTTCTGTGATGCCCTTGTCTTTCATTTTTACCATGAAATCATCCGGGTCCATTGCGCTCATGCCACAGTCATGATGGCCAATCACACAAACCTCTGTTGCTTTCAAGGCGTAAATGGCAACCAGAATACTTCTCATTACGCTTCCAAACGGATGGGCGATGATAGCTCCGGCCGTCTTAATAATCTTGACATCGCCATTTTTTACATTCATGGCCTGAGGAAGAAGCTCCGTCAGCCTGGTATCCATACATGAAATAACAACCAGCTTTTTCTCTGGATACTTTGTGGTTTCGTATTTTTCATACTCTTTATTCGCCACGAACTTCTCGTTAAACGATAGGATTTCATTTAGAATTGCCATGTCTTTTTCCCTCCAATAGATTATACTGTTATCTATTTTAGCGAATTTTTCGCCGGAATCAAAATTTCTATTGTTTTTATTAGACGAAACAAGCCTGTTCTCGATAAAAAAACAGGGAGTTAGAACGCCTGTTTGCGTGCTATTCATTAAATATCTTCGTTTTTTGTAGGACAACCAAAACATATGTAGGAAGAAAACAAGTAAACTAAGCACATTGTGACAAACATTTCCATTGCCGCTACGTATAATCAAACTATCAAGAACATAAGCATATAAGTTACTCCAACATCACGTCAGGAAGAAAGGGGGACAGGCAGAAGGACGACGCGAGGATCATCCATTAAAATAGATGGACCAATCAAAAGGGGGAAAACGGATATGGAATCCATGTACTTACTTGCTATTATTCTATTTACGGTGAATGTAATGTTTCAAAAAGCGGTTGCTTTGATGGTGACACGGGTAGAACAGGCAGTTCTGGTGAATGAGCAGAAATTCAAGCTGGCGGGCTTACTGGCCAAGATGGTGAAGCAGAAGGAACGTCCCTTTATAAATAAGATCAATGTCTTCAATTCCGAACGCCGTAATGTGCAGTGGGTGGATACCTCTTAACCAACAACAAAGCAAATAAAACATGAGGGGAGAGGGTAGATGGGAAATGATATTACTGAGGATGGCTAGGTACTATTTAGTAATACTTAAAGAGTTTGATCAACAGAAACAAAAAGGGCAATCTGCTGGCAGATCCAAACGATTTATAAAACGAATAATTCATATTGTTTTACGGCCTGGATCACCGTGAGATTCTATGAATTGAATTTAATGCGCGGAGTATGTCGGGCAGTCTCTCTTTAGGACTGTCTTTTTTTCGTGCGCAATAAATATGGTAGAATGGAAATAACATTAAAGGCTTAAAAAAGGAGAACACATTATGAGCATTTCTCTCCGTCACATTATTCATCAGATGGAAAAGCATGTGAACGAGTTAAAACAACTTCCGGAGCAATCATCAAAAGTAAAAGAGCATGCAGCGGCGATACGTGCGCTGAGCGACTTGATGCTGGATGCCGGCGAAACGGCACATGAGCAGCAGTGGACTCCGCCCTCCCAGATTTCCGCACCGCTCGGTTTTACAGGAATGCAGCCGAAAAAACCGCAAAAAACGGATGATGATGAGGAAGGTAATGGTGAATCCATTTTTGATTTTTAAAAGAGCCCATCCCGGAATAACCAGGGATGAGCTCTTTCTTTATAGCTGATAAATCCTTGCTTCGTGCGGCTGCAGGGTATGAAGGTCTTGAATGTCCTGATAGTTTCCAAGAACAAGCTCCTTGCCGCTGATGGACAGTGTATCGGGCAGCGATACGGTGTTCGCCTCATTGCTGTGGTTGAGGAGAATCAGCCAGGTGACTTCACCCAGGCTCCGCGTATAGGCATAGATATGAGGATCTCCCTCAGAATGATCCTGATAGTCGCCGTAGACCATGACGTCATACTCTTTACGCAGGGAAATGAGCTTTTGATAAAAGTAAAAAACAGATTTGGGATCATTTAATGCTTCTTCCACATTGATGTCCGTATAGTTCGGATTCACGGTCATCCATGGCTGGCCATCTGTGAAGCCGGCATTGGCGCTTGCGTCCCACTGCATGGGAGTACGTGAATTATCACGGCTTAACGGCTGCAATTCCGCTAATACTTCTGAAGCTTCCCTCCCCTTTTGTGTCTCTTCCTCATACTTGTTTTTCATGGCAATGTCCTGATAATCGTCGATCGATGGGAATCGGACACCGGTCATCCCGATTTCTTCACCCTGGAAAATGTAAGGCATGCCCGGCAGCGTATGAAGCATAGTGCCGAGAAGCTTGGCTGATTCACAGCGATACTCCCCGTCGTTTCCGTATCGGGTTACCTGGCGTGTATGATCATGGTTGTTCAGAAATTGAGAGTTCCATCCCTTGCCGTGCAAACCCTCATACCACGTTTGCTGTATTTCTTTGTACCGGAGCATATCCCAGTCAGGCATATCATCGGCCACCTGAAAATGAAACAGCGTGTTCAATTCATTGCGGTCCTCGCCTACGTATTTCAAGCCGTCTTCCGGTGTAACAAAAGGAATTTCCCCAACCGTCATGACGTCATAATGGCTCAGAACCTTTTCATTCATTTCTTGGAGATACTCGTGAATCCCCGGATTATTTCCCAGGTAATCGATCTTATCGGGCTGCTCGGCGTCAGGGAACCCCTTTTGTTTAGCCAAAAGGTTGATTACATCCATCCGGAACCCGTCAATTCCTTTATCAAGCCAAAACCTCATCATACTGTATATCGCTTCCCTTACTTCTTCGTTTTCCCAATTTAAATCAGGCTGCTGAACAGCAAAGGAATGCATGTAATATTGGCCGGTAGGCTCGTCCCATTCCCAAACGGAAGGGGTGAAATAGGAGCGCCAGTTGTTCGGCTTCCCGCCATCCACGGCATCCTTCCAGATGTACCAGTCACGTTTTGGGTTATCTTTTGAAGATCGGGACTCTAAAAACCATGAATGCTGGTCCGAAGTGTGGTTGACGACCAGATCCATGATCAGCTTTAAGCCCCGCTCATGGGCTTCCTTTAGCAGCCGCTCCCACGTTTCCATGGCGCCTGCCTTTTTCATTACGGACTGATAGTCTGAAATATCATAGCCGTTGTCCAGATCGGGCGATTCATAGATTGGATTCAGCCAGATGACATCCACTCCCAGATTTTTGATATAGTCGAGCTTGGCGATCACGCCCTCCAAATCTCCAAATCCGTCACCGTCCGTGTCAAAAAAGCTTCGCCAGTATACCTGGTAGACCACGGCTTCCTTCCACCATGTTCGTTTCATGTGCTTCATCCTCTCTTTTTTTCTTCATTATGAAGCAAGTCTTCTGGAGTTGAAAGTGCAAAGGGGGAGCGGGTCTGGATTTAACGGGTTTGTTTTAGGGAAATGGTGCTCTAAGCAAGCATTCTATTAAACAAGGGACGTGATAAATCATGAAAAAAAGCGGCAATATCACGGCGTTAATTATTATGGGATTCACCATGTTTGTTTTGGGAGGGCTTTCAAGCACCAAAGGTATTGTGCTTGATGAGGTTAAAAAGGATATCGGTCTGGATTTAAATCAATTTGGACTGGTTGTGTTTATTTTTCAATGGGGGTTCACCCTTGCCAGTGTCATCATCGGCTATCTTGTTGACAAAAAAGGGCTGAAACTGATGATTATCATTGGTTCTATTATTATGGGGGCGGGTCTGTTTGGAACAGGTTCGGCTCAAACCATTCTGTTTTTTCTCGGCTTTTATATGATTGTTGGTTTTGGGCTTGGGGCAATGACGGTGGCATCCAATGCTATTGTTCCTTCGGTCTACCCGGACAAGCAGGGTCTGATGTTTAACCTGACCATGGGTGTTTACGGACTGGGCATGTTCGCTACCCCTCTGATTCTGCGCTGGATGTTCTCCTCCAACATTTCCTGGCGGGCGTTCTATATTGGAATTGCCGTCCTTCTTGTCGGCTTGATCATCTTTGTGCTTCTGACCAAGGTCCCGGATGGAAAGGCTGACCGTGCCAGCTTGTCTGCGTTTAAAGACATGTTAAAAAACGCGCAGTTTATCTTTGTCATGTTTATTCTTATCTTTTATGTATCTTCTGAGGTCTCATTCTTAAACTTCTTTCCAAGTTATTTGAAGTCGCTCGATTTAAGCGGTATGAGTATGTCGGATAAAGGAAAGCTCGCCACAACCATCCTTTCTATTTTCTCGCTGCTTTTCACCATTGGAAGACTTGGCGGAGGCTGGATTGCGGAAAAGATCGGCGAGAAAAAGACCATTATGATCTTTGCCTTCCTATCTGTGGCAACGGTCCTGGTCAGCAAGTTTTTTGCGGACCAATGGGTATACCTGTTTGCGGCGGCAGGACTTTTCTTCTCTGTTTTGTTTCCTACTGCAACCGCTATTGGTACAAAGCTTTCCGAAACGGGTGGATCTGCACTGGGGCTTGTCTATGTGGCTTCAGGAATCGGTGGCGCGTTTGCCGGCTGGCTTGTTGGGGCGGTTTCTGAAAAGTTCGGTTCAGCCATGGGATTCAACCTTCCTATCATCTTTTTGGCCATCCTTCTGCTCTTCTCCTTCTTTGTGAAGGATATACCCGATGACGAGGCGAAAACGACCAATGCCTGAAGGAAATAACTAACGGGAACTGGGTCTTTTGACTCATTTTAAAAAACGGTATAAGGTATGATGGTAAATTTTTCTGTTCGGGTTTATACTGTTATTACGAACAAGTGTTCGTAATAATACAGGGTAAAGTGAGGGAGATCCAAATGAATACAGCTAATGATTGGCTAGGGCTTGTTAATCTCCTGGGGAACGTCGGCTTTCCGGTCTTGCTTGCTGGTTATTTAATGCTTCAGTTTGAAAAAAGGATTCAAAGCCTTGAAGGGGTTATTAAGGGATTGCGTGATGAATTGGTAGATAAAGACGAATTGGAAAAAAAGATAGAAGAGTACGGGAAAAAGCTGAGGGAAAAAGAAGAACTGAAGAAATCGGATGTTTCATAACTTCCTTTTGTTTCTGGTATGATAAAAGAAAACAAGAGGAGTGGGTTTTGAAATGAAGCTGTTTTTGATTCTTGGGGCAGCCAATGCGGCGGTTGCCGTTATGCTTGGCGCATTCGGCGCGCATGGGCTGGAAGGCAAGCTGTCAGAGCGAATGCTGGAAGTGTATAAAACGGGTGTTCAGTATCATATGTATCATGCAATCGGTTTGCTGGTGGTTGGTCTGCTCACAGGCAGATTAGCAGGTTCAGGCCAGCTGCACTGGGCGGGGTGGCTGATGTTTATCGGAATCATCCTGTTCTCGGGCAGCCTTTACGCCTTGAGTACAACAGGTATTTCCAAGCTTGGCATCATTACGCCGTTTGGCGGGGTTGCGTTTATCGCCGGATGGGTGTTGTTCATAATAGCTGCAGCAAAAGGATTGTAATTGGAAAAGAGCTTTGCTTTATACAAAGCTCTTTTTTGTATGCTCACTATCTTGGGCTGTACGTTGCCATACCTTGTGACTGTCCCTGCCCTTGTCCTTGTCCCTGGCCTTGCCCCTGCTGCTGGCTCGATTGGCCGCCGTATGGATAGGTGTATTCAATCGGCTCGTCGAATGTAATGTAATTGACAAAGACCATCAGGAGAAGATAGCGTTTCCCGCTCTGTGGATCGCTTAGTATAATATGGTCGCGTCCTGCAGCTTCGATGGTTCCCCTGAAGACCTTGGAATTCCACTTGTCACTGCCTTCAAAGGTTTGATAGATGGTTGCCACCCGGCCCTTGTTCAGCCGCAGAATGTTCTCAATGTACGACTGCTCGAGCGGAAGCTGTCCGGGTGCGGCAATATCCGTTGGCGCCGTACCAAAGGCCGCCCCGAGCCCCGGTCCCTGCGGCGGCATGCCCATGGACATGCCTGGACCGCCGTAACCGCCCTGGCCTTGGCCTTGCTGTCCCTGAGGCATTTGCCCCTGCTGCCCCATTTGGCCGGATGGAGGCATACCGTAATAGGGTGGCATGCCTCCGCCCATTTGTCCCTGCTGCCCTTGCGTTTGCCTGTAATTACTCATCGGTGTAAATCCCCCTTGTAAAAAGGTTTTGTATCCGAAATAGATGTTGTTTTCCTTCCGTGCCTGTATAAGTGCCTGACTATCACTGTAAAAATAATAGGGAAGGAGCCCACAAAACTACAATTCATCATATGTGAACATGCCGAAGCTTAGACCAAAAAAAACTGGCTCCCTGCTGCATGGAAAAAACACAGCAAGAGAACCAGCTTCGTATTTAATGGATGCGGTTTACACGTGCAAATAGCCTGGTACAGCCTCGCGGGTCAATTGGTTCCCTACATAGAACGAACCAAATTCACCATAGCGGGCACTCACTTCATCAAATCTCATTTCGTACACGAGCTTCTTAAACTGGAGCGCGTCATTTGCAAACAGGGTAACTCCCCACTCCCAGTCATCGAACCCGACAGAACCGGTAATAATCTGCTTCACTTTCCCTGCATAGCTGCGGCCAATCATGCCGTGGCTGTACATCATTTTCTTGCGTTCTTCCATCGGAAGCATATACCAGTTGTCATTTCCTTCACGGCGCTTGTCCATTGGATAGAAGCATACATACTTCCATTTTGGCAGCTCGGGCTTCAATCTTCCCTGAATCATTGGATCTGTTTCAGGATCGACAGTATTGGACGGATTGTAGTTGCTCAATTCAACGACCGATACGTAGGAATAAGCCGGAATCGTAAATTGGGCAAATGTTGTTTTATTAAAAGCATTTTCAATTTCATTCAGGTCTTCCAGTGTTGGACGCAGAAGCATCAGCATAAAGTCAGCCTTTTGGCCAACGATGGAATAAAAAGCATGGCTGCCTTCCTTCCGGGCTTCTACCCCTTCCCATTTTTCTAAAAATGCCGTAAATTCCTTGATGGCAGCTTCGCGCTCATTACCTGAAATGGCTTTCCAGGCAACCCAGTCAATTTTACGGAAGTCATGCAGGCAATACCAGCCTTCCAGCGTTTGTGCAGCTTCACTCATGTATTGTCACTCCTTGTCAATAATTGTACGTTCACTCCTAACCAATATACCATAATGAAAGAGATAAAAAAAAATCCCCGTCTGTTTTAACCAGAGGGGATGCTGCATCATTTTGATTAAACAAAATCATTTTGATTAAACAAATTGCTGAATCGCGGAAGTAAGTTTGCCGGATAAAAGGGAAGGGTTCTGCAGCTCTTGTTCTGTGAAGGAAAGGCGGATATGTTTTTCATCCATATCCATGGCCTCTTCCAGCATTCCAAAAAGGCCGTTTGCCTTTTTGTCGATCTCAAGCAGGATCTCCAATGTTTTCCCATCGCTGAGGAATATGGCTTCCAGTTCGTCAAGCTTCCCTCTGAACATGCCGGTTGGAACATACTCAAATTCCTGGATGAATGGCAGCCGGCCACGGTTATATCTGGATGCCGCTTCACACTTCGCTTTTCGAAGAAAGAAATCCAGCCCTTCGATTGCTTCCATCGCTTTACTGACCAGCGGTCCGGGATTCACGGTAATGAAATCCTTGTCTGACGGGTCAACTGCGTTTTTAATATCCACCCCTGTTTTCAGCCAGACCGGTGTATGGCCGATGCTGAGCGGCACATCGAAAGGAAGGCGGAAGACAAAAGGAATTCTTTTCGTTTCCCCAGGCTGAATGACCAGGTGATCGGTCACCTTGTGACGCGCCACCACTGCGTGCTCGTGAATTTTTTTGTCATCGGTTTCCCTTATGTACTCTGTCATGAGGAACAATGAAACAGAATCAACAGGCTGCGCCGCCTTTCCTCCAATAATCTGTACGGTTCCGCTTATTTCCTCCCCGGGAATAAAACGGTTTGTGTTTAGAATGGTATCTACTGTGGCCGCACCGATTCCAATACTCGCCAGCATTTTGTTCATGAATGACACATCCAACATCTCCCTTGGTTTGATAGTACGTTATACGCAGTTTAGGATAAAAGGATTCAAATTAATTTACAAAATTAACCTCCTGGGCACTGCATTAATTTTCGAAAAATAACAACTTATTGTCAGAAACGCTTTCAATTGTGGGTATAGGTTTAAAACCCACCCAAAGTAGAGTACCCTAGTAAAAGAATGCACAGGAACAGGAGGCTACTCGCATGAGCGATTTATTTAAAGAACTAAAAGTAAAAGTCAAAGAGGAAAACCCGGCCATTGTATTTCCGGAAGGAACGGACGAGCGTATTTTGAAAGCTGCCGCCAGACTCGCAGAAGAAAATGTACTACGCCCGATCCTCATTGGCAATACCGGGGAGATTGCAGCAAAAGCTGAGGAACTTGGTGTGAAGCTGGGTGACATCCAGCTGGTCGACCCGAAAGATTATGCCGAATTTGAAAACCTTGTATCTTCTTTTGTGGAACGCCGCAAAGGAAAAGCAACAGAAGAGCAGGCACGTGAAATTTTATTGGATGGAAATTACTTTGGAACCATGCTTGTTTACACAGGCAAAGCACATGGACTGGTGAGCGGAGCGGCACACTCGACGGCAGATACTGTACGTCCGGCGCTGCAGATCATCAAAACTAAAGAAGGCATTAAAAAAACATCAGGCGCCTTCATCATGGTTAAAGGTGATGAGAAATATGTGTTTGCCGATTGTGCGATCAATATTGCGCCTACCAGTGAAGATCTTGCGGAATCTGCCATTGTCAGCGCCCATACGGCACGTGTATTTGGCATTGAACCCAAAGTGGGGCTCCTGAGCTTTTCAACCAAGGGATCTGCTAAATCGCCTGAAACAGAAAAAGTGGTGGAAGCGACACAACTGCTTAAAGAGAAGAACCCTGACTTTCCGTTTGACGGCGAGCTGCAGTTCGATGCAGCCTTTGTCCCTTCCGTTGCCCAAAAGAAAGCTCCGGATTCCGCACTGAAGGGAGAAGCGAATGTCTTCATCTTCCCTGGCCTTGAAACAGGAAATATTGGCTACAAAATGGTTCAGCGTCTCGGCGGCTATGAAGCGATCGGCCCGATTCTTCAAGGATTGAACATGCCGGTGAACGACCTTTCACGCGGCTGCAATGAAGAAGATGTGTACAAGCTGGCATTGATTACTGCCATGCAGGCCCTATAAGAAAAGCTGGAATAAAAAAAGCACTGAGAGAGGATTTACATCTTCTCCAGTGCTTTTTCATTTCGTTCCCAGACGCGCTGATAGTTGTAATCGTACAACTGGATTTCATTTACCGACAGCGGTGAGGAAACGAGATGATTGCTTTCGTCCTTCAGTACATAAAGGAGGCGGGTCATCAAATCGCTGACCGTTAATGGCTGGCCGGTGAGCTCGGACAGGGATGCCATCACTTCCGGATGGATGTCAGGGTATGTGAATTTCGTCGTTTCCCCCTGAAGGCCCCGCTCGTAAAATTCACGGATCGCTTCTGCCCGTTCTGATCCGCTGCCATTGACACACAAATAGATTTGAACGGCTGCTCCGTTGCGGATCCGGCGCTGCGAGATGCCTGCAAACTTTTTGCCGCCCACGCTCAGGTCATAGCTTCCCGGGCAATAAGAATGAACTATCTCCTTCGCTTCAAAGGAAACGTTATAAGGAAGCAGCATTTTTTCAATCAGTTCCACCATTGTGTCGTAACCTTTATTGATTTCAATGCTGCTGTCCTTTTCGGGCAAAATAATGGAGATGTTCAGTACACCTTCATCGAGAACGACCGCAAGACCGCCTGAATTGCGTACAATGACGCGGTAGTCTTTGGATGTAAGGGATGCCACTCCTTGTTCCAGGTGAGGTAGACGTGTATCCTGGATGCCAAGAACAATGGTGTTATGGTGAACCCACGTGCGGATGGTGGGAGAGGACTCTCCATTCCCGACTGTGGTACACAGCGTGTCATCCATCCCAAAGGAAGAGAGGGCGTCAAAGGACGGCCCCAGACTAGATTGGTCGATAATACGCCATTTTGGCTGAAATAAAAGGGATGTGGTCATGGTTCATCGTTTCTCCGCTTCAATGATAAATGTTTTGGGAATCCCCTGGTCAAAATCACCGGGATGCGGCTCTTCCTTCAGCTCCGTAATAAACAGGCCGGCAGCACCGAGTGCGGTCACAATTTCCCCGATGGTCCATTTGCGGATCGCCACCTGATACGGCTTTCGTTCCTCTTCAGTCGCATAACGCAGTTCAGGAAGGAACTTGGAATAGGATACATCCACTGTTTCAAGCTCTGTGCTGAAATAATCACCGGTTACCTTATGCTTTCTCACCGCCTGGCTTTTACCCTGCGAGGTGATCAGTTTAGTAGATACGGGATGGAAATCCTGCAGAACAAATTTGCCTCCGGAGGCGAGCAGGCCATGGACCGTCGAAAAAAACGGGACAAGGTCCGTAAAATAGTGAAGAATTCCGTTTTCCGTTAATACGAGATCGTAATCACCGGTCAGTTCTTCTTTTGGAAGCTCCAGGACATCGCTTCGTACATACCTCAGCTGCACACCCGCCTCCTGAGCCAGCTCCTTCGCGTAACGTTCGTTCGGCTCAGACAGATCGATTACCGTTGCTTCAGCGCCCAGCAGGGCCATGGCTACTGCTTTGCTGCCGTGCGAACCGAGCAGGTTGCAGACTTTTTTGCCTTTAACATCTCCAATGTATGATTCCAGCGGGCTCAGCCGCTTAACAGGGTCTTTTTTTATTTTTGCGGCCGCTTTCGCCGGCTCGCCAAATCGATGGGTCCAGGCTTCGTACGACTTTTCATTCCATGCCTGTCCATTTTGGTCATTTTGAAATTGATCCACGAGTTAAACCTCCTGATTCTATCGTTCACTCCTTAGTATAACGCAACAGTGAGCCATGCTTCCATGCCGTACTATTTTCTTGCAACTTTTTGGAATGTATTTACGTATGCATAGGTATAGTGAATGGAACGAACGAAGAGAATGGGAGGAAAATTCCTTGAATAGAAACTTATCGAAAACATTAAAATGGATTTCGGGAGGTTATGAAGCATTGCTTGGCTTTCCGGTTGTCGGCGGAGCCATTGTTCTCTCCTTTGCCTGGACACCCCTCGTCCTTGCCCTCGCGCTCCATATCGCAACCCTCGTCTTCGCTTCAAAAGAAGGCACCGCAAAACACGGAAGCATCATGGGCATTATCACCTCATGCATCGCCTGGATCCCCTTCGTCGGAATGATCATGCACATCATCACCGCCATCCTGCTAATGGTAGATGCCTACAAACAAGAAGACACAGAAGACCAAGTAATCGATACCCAATAAACCCAAAGAAGGCTCCCGCGGCCTTCTTTTTTTGTTTTTTAAGGAAATGTTTTTAAAAATGCTTCATTGAACAGTTGATTGCAGTGAAGGGTGCGAGACTCCAGTGGGAAAAGCGGGACAGATGAGACCAGGAAGGCGTTTCGCCGGTTCCGAGGACCAAGCGACGAGGAAGTAGGCGATTACGCCGGCCAGGCTCAGCGCCCGCCCACGGAAAGCGAGCATCCCGAAACGGAAATCAACTACCCTCAAGCACCATGGCTCTTTCAAAAAGAATCTTCTTTTTTGATAGAAGCAGAAAAAGAAAGCATGCAAGCGTAAAAGAAATAAAGATGTCACAAACCGCTTCTTTTGTTTGTTGTTTCATGGTTCGAAACCACGTAGAATAGGGTATACTTCACATGAAAACATTCAAATAACCTACACAATTATCCTTCTTTCGACAAGCTTGCCTGAGAAGGGATTTTCTATTTTTAGCAGAAATTTAAACATAAACTAATAGCGGCTGAAGGAGCATTTATTAAGATATGGCGAAAGAAATGGGTCAATTAAATGAAGAAAAGGTGTTCAAGGATCCGGTTCACCGTTATATACACGTAAGAGATGAGCTGATCTGGAGATTAATTGGCACGCGCGAGTTTCAGCGGCTTCGCCGGATTCGCCAGCTCGGCACCACCTACCTGACGTTTCACGGGGCTGAGCACAGCCGCTTCAGTCACTCCCTTGGAGTATATGAGATTACAAGACGCATCATCGAGGTGTTTCATAACCGTCCTCATTGGAACGAGGAAGAGCGGATGCTGGTGCTCAGTGCAGCCCTGCTGCATGACATCGGCCATGGTCCCTTTTCACATTCCTTTGAAAAGGTGTTCGGTGTCGACCATGAAGATTACACAAGAGCGATTCTGCTCGGCGACACGGAAGTGAATGAAATTCTTCGGATGCAGGGAAGCGATTTTCCGAAAAAAGTAGCGGAAGTGATAGAAAAGACCTATCATGACAAGCTCGTCGTCAGCATGATTTCCAGCCAGATTGATGCCGACCGGATGGACTATCTTCTCCGCGATGCGTATTTTACCGGAGTGAGTTACGGGAATTTCGACCTCGAGCGGATTCTGCGGGTCATGAGGCCCATGGAGGATGGAGCCGTCATCAAGGCGAGCGGCATGCATGCAGTTGAGGATTACATCATGAGCCGTTACCAGATGTACTGGCAGGTTTATTTTCATCCGGTTACAAGAAGCGCTGAAGTCATTTTAAGCAAAATTCTTCACCGGGCAAAGGATTTATACCGTGAAGGATACGCGTTCAAACAAGATCTTACACATTTCCGCTCTCTGTTTGAAGGGGAAATTACATTAGAAGATTACATAAAGCTGGATGAAGGAGTCATGCAGTATTATTTCCAGGTATGGATGGAGGAGGAAGACGGCATTCTTCGTGATTTGTGCCGCCGTTTCCTTGACCGAAAGCTGTTCAAGTATTCGGAGATGGTTGCTGTCTCTGAAGTACTTAAGCTGTCCGGCTACCTGGAAGAGGCGGGGATTGATCCAAAATACTACCTTGTGGTCGACTCTTCCTCAGATTTGCCGTATGACTTTTACCGTCCGGGAGAAAAAGAAGAACGTTTGCCGATTAACCTTTTAAAAGCCAATGGCGAAATACGCGAGCTTTCGAGGGAATCGGATGTGGTGGAAGCTATTTCGGGAAAAAGAAGAACCGATCACAAGCTGTATTATCCAGCCGATCTCATTGAGAAAATAGATAACAGCGAATTAAAGAAAAAAATAAAACACATATTGAAAAAGGATGAAACGGATTTACGTTAGGGGGAAAAAATGTGTTTGATGATCATTTAAAGGTCATAACCGTCATTAAGGAAGCGGGAGAAGTTGTTGGCCGAAAAAAACTGCAAAAAATGATTTATATTGCCAAGAAGCTTAACTTCCCTTTTCAGGAAAAGTACGAGTTTCATTTTTACGGGCCTTATTCCGAGGAGCTGACACTGCGCGTGGAGGAGCTCTGCAATCTGGGCTACCTTTTAGAGAAAAAGGAAAAGGTGAGCGGCTATTCGCAATACCGTTATTCCCTGAATGAAGAGGGAGAGGGCTTTCTGGCAAGCTATGGAACCAACATTCCAAAGCTCGGAGAGTGCATCAGGACGATGAACGAACAATCTTCGCGGTTTCTGGAACTGGTTTCTACCATTCTGTTCTTTTACCACTTGCCTGTAGAAGAAGTCACCGATAAAATTCATACCTTAAAAGCCAAGCAAAAATATACAAAAGAAGAAATTCAGGAAGGCTACAAGTTTATCAGCCAGCTTGAAGGCTGCATTTTGCAGTAAATTTCATTCCTGAACCAACTGACTCTCTGCAGAAAGTCAGTTTTTTTTGGAATCACATAGTTAAAAAGGCGGAGTTCAAATTGCCTATATAAGTAACAGAGGGTATTTGGACTCAGGTAAAAAGATGTAAAACTCCTTTGCTGAAAAAAATAGTAAATTTTTACCTGTAAAAATAAGCGTTAAGTTTGATGTGGAACTCCACCGTTAAAATCCATTTTTTCTTTTGAAGCAAGAGAATACTCATGATCAAATACCTATATCACACGTCCTACATTTTACTTATTTTTACAATATTGGTAATTTACAAGTAGATTCCATATTTTTCTTCCCTTATGATTAAGTTAACTTCCAGACTCTTGCGCAAAAAACTTTTTAGCAGAGGAGGGTGGTTTTTTTTATTGGTTAGGTTCGGTGGTAACTTTGAAGGGAGGACGTTCAACGAATGAAAGTCAAACATCTTCGCTTATTCAGTATTATCATGTGCCTTAGTCTGCTGATTCCTTTGCTGCTTCCGAAACAGGCGGCTGTGTCAGCGGAGACGAAGCCTTATGTCTCCATGAACAAGAGTAATGCCTCCGGGGGAGTTAAAGTCAGCAGCAAACTGAAAAAACAGTTCGGCGATAAGGAACAAGTGACGTTCCTGATCAAGTTCAAAGAGCAGGCGGATACGCAAAAAGCTGCAAAAGAAGCTTCGCAGCATGCGAAAAAGCAAAAGCTTAGCGCCTTTCAGACAGAACTGAACAAACGATCTGCCGTTGTTTCTTTATTGAGAGCGACAGCGGACCAAACTCAGAGTGGCGTTAAAGAATACTTAACGAAGCAGAAGAAGGAAGGGAACGCGAAAAACATCCGCTCCTACTTCATCGTGAACGGCATGGCAGTTACAGCAACAAAAGAAGTGATGGAGAAAGTATCGTCTTTTCCTGAAGTTGACAAAGTCCTTCCAAATGAAATCAGACAAATTCAGCCGGTAAAGGAAACGGGCGCAAAGCCGATTCCAACGGTAGAAGCTGCAAAAGCAGCAAAAAAGATTGAAAATCAAAAAGAAATAAAAGCTGATACGGCTTCAGTGGAATGGAACATTGACCGGGTTGGAGCACCGCAGGCTTGGGCGCTGGGCATTGATGGTGCCGGCACCGTGGTGGCCAACATTGACACCGGTGTACAGTGGGACCATCCGGCACTAAAAGGTAAATATCGTGGATTTAATGCGGCCGACGGCTCGGCTAACCATGAATATAACTGGTTTGATGCCACTGCCGGACGCAATGCGCCATACGATGATGACAGCCACGGAACACATACCATGGGCACCATGGTCGGCAGTGAAGGCAACAATCAAATTGGTGTGGCACCAGGCGCCAAATGGATTGCGGTCAAAGCGTTTACACCTGCCGGCGGGACGGATGCAGACCTGCTCGAAGCAGGACAATGGATTATTGCTCCGACGGATGCTCAAGGCAACCCTCACCCGGAAAAAGCACCCGATGTGGTTAATAACTCCTGGGGAGGCGGCCCTGGAATTGATGACTGGTATCGGCAAATGGTACAAAACTGGCGCGCGGCCGAAATATTCCCCGAATTTTCTGCAGGTAACACAACTTTAACAAACCCAGGGGGCCCGGGATCTGTGGCCAACCCTGCAAACTATCCTGAATCCTTTGCCACAGGGGCAACGGACATCAACAATGCACTCGCTTCCTTCTCTTTACGCGGACCATCTCCATACGGGGGCATCATGAAGCCAGAAATTTCAGCACCGGGCGTTAATATCCGTTCTTCCGTTCCTGGCGGGAACTATGAAGGAGGATGGAATGGAACCTCCATGGCCGGACCGCATGTGTCAGCAGCTGTAGCACTTCTGCGGCAGGTGAATGCCAGCCTTTCAGTAGCTGACATTGAACAAATACTTAAGGAAACAGCAGTTCCTTTAACAGACAGTGCCTATCCTGAAAGCCCGAATAACGGTTATGGACACGGACTCCTAAACGTGTTTGATGCCGTATCTTCCATCATCAGCGGGCTCGGGAAAGTAAAAGGAACCGTTTTAAAAGAGGGAGAGGATTCGGAAGCGCCGACCTACACGCATGAAGCGCCTCAAGAAACGTATGCGGGTATGGATCTGCCTCTCACCATCACAGCCAAAGACAACATCAGCATTTCCTCTGTCACTCTTCAATATCAGGATCGTGACGGAAATTGGCAGTCTGTCGAAGCCGATCGAACAGGCGGAAATTATGAGGAAGGCACCTATACCGCGATCCTTCCTGGTAATGCCATTGCCGTTTCATCCGTAACATACCGATGGAAGATTGTTGACTATGGCCAGCATGAAGTAACGACTGATTCTTATAACGTAAATGTTCTTCCGGGAATCACTGTCGGTTATTCGACTGATTTTGAATCAGAGCCCACGGGCTGGACGTCTTCCGGCACACTCAACACCTGGGAATGGGGCACACCGACTTCAGGACCGGGTAATGCAGCGTCAGGCACAAAGGTATACGCGACCAACCTTGACGGCAATTACGACAACAGCGCAAACATGGCGCTGAAAATGCCGCCAATCGACCTGGGTGGCGGTCCGGCATACCTTCAGTTCAAGCATTGGTTTGAGATTGAAAACAATTATGACTATGCTCAGGTTTTCGTATCAACCGATCAGCAAAACTGGACTGAAAAAGCACGCTTCACAAACAAGAGCAACGCATGGATCAACGGACAGGTGGATCTTTCGGAGTATGCCAATCAGCGCATCTATGTTGCCTTTAATCTGAAAACGGATGGCAGTGTGGTCAAGCCGGGCTGGTACCTGGATGACGTTAAGCTGGCCAGCGCACCAGCCACATTGAAAGATACGGGCAAACAGACGGCGGATGCAGATGTGAAGGACTCCGCGAAAGAAAAAGTGGATCCAAGCAAGATTCAGCCGGTAAACACGCTGAAAATCAAAAAAGCTGAAGGAAAAGGGCTGATGGCTGCACCGAACGGTCTTCCAATCCCGGCAGTTGTCAGTGTGCTGGAAACCGGACGTTCAACAACAACCAACCCTGCAAACGGCACGTACTCCCTGACTCACGCAGCAGGTGACTACACTCTCATTGCAGAATCCTACGGCTTCCGTTCGGCCAGGCAAAATGTCACCATTCCTGCAGACGGAGAAGTGGTGAAGAATTTCGTACTCGAAGCAATCCCTAAAGGCACCATTTCCGGTACGGTAACCAATGAACAAACCGGAGCGCCAATTAAGGATGCCACTGTTTATGTGGTTGAGGACGCTGCCGTTCAGCCGGTAAAAACCGATGCAAACGGCAATTACAGTTTATCGGTGTATGAAGGAACTTACACCCTTAAAGTCATGGCTGCCGGGTACTACGGAGAAGATACCCAGGTAACCGTTAATGGCAACGAAACGACAGACAAAGATTTTGCGCTTAAGCCTTTTATTACCGCTCCTGGCGGAGAAATTGGCTATGATGACGGCACAGCTGAAAATGCTCATGCTTTCTATGATGCAGGTAACGGCTGGGCAGTTAAAATGTCACTGCCGGCCGGAAAAGACCAGGCGGTAGTTACAGGCGGGAAATTCCGCTTCTGGGATACAGAATGGCCGGTACCGGGCGGAACCCGGGCACAAGTGGCTGTTTATGATGCAAGCGGCCCGGATGGCGCACCTGGCAAGAAAGTAGCAGGACCGATCAATTTCACCGCTCAGCGAAATGGTGACTGGACGACGGTTGATCTCTCCAGCTACGGCATTCAGGTGACAGGGGATTTCTATATGGTCTACTTCCAGGCGGACCCGAATCCGAATGCACCTGGTCTTGGAACCGATGAAAATGGAACAAATGCCGGACGAAGCTGGCAATATGTTGGCGGAGCATGGTCCCCATCTCCTGCAGATGAAGGAAACTACATGATCCGTGCCCTTGTGGATTATGAGGTTACCGCTCCGGTGATTACATCTCCAGCAGACGGCAGCTTTACCAATAAAGAGACTGTAAAAGTAGAAGGGCAAACCGTTGCTGGCGTGAAGGTCCATATTTTGAAGGACGGCAAGAAAGCGGCCGAAGCCACAGCTGATGATAACGGCAAATTTGCAGCGGATGTTACCCTTTCCAATGGAGAAAATGTACTGACCGCCAAAGTGGTAACGGACCGCGGAAGCACGGATGAATCCGCTCCGGTAAAAGTTACACTGGATCAGAAGAAGCCGGTGCTGACCATTGACAGCCCTGCAAATGGACTGAAAACAAACAAAGAAACGGTAACGGTAAAAGGCAAGGTTACAGAAGAGAATCTTGAATCTGTAAAAGTAAACGGAAAGAACGTCACCGTGAAAGATGACGGAACCTATTCTTACCGCATGATGCTTGACCTTGGTGAAAATGTGATCAAGGTAAAAGCAACAGATAAAGCGGGCAATGCAGTAACCAAACAGGTCACGGTCTACGCCCAGTTTGAAGAGCTTGTCCTCGAGAATGTGAAGCCGGATAAGAACAAGAGTCTGAAGGTCGGCCAATCCGTTAAAATCGAGTTCGACAGTTCAGAAGATCTGGATGCGACGTTTGTGATCCACATGCCTTTGACCAACACAAAAGCAGCCACATCCAATGCTACAGAGCTTCCAATGCGCGAAACGTCCCCTGGCCACTATGAGGGGTACTACACAGCGACGTCCAACGTCAGGGCTACGGGAGCAACGGTTGAAGTCAGGGCAGCAGACGATTACGGCAACACAGCAAGCGAGATTGCGAAAGGAAAACTGAATATTAACTAGCATTTTGCACAGAAAGAAAAGCCTGCTGAATGGTAATCAGGAGGCTTTCTTTTTGCGTTTATGGCAGGCAGAGTGACTGCAGATGCTTCGCCACCATGCCTTCACAATATTCGCGGGGGTAAAGAGTTGGATGAAGGATCATATGCAGAGCGAGGCCGTCAATGAAGACCAGCAGCCTGTCCGCTTCCAATTCCGCATCAAGTCCGGGGCGGGCCAGCTCAAGGTCCTTTAACCCCTGCGTGATATGAAGCATAACCTCTCTCATTTCGTTAAAAACGCTTGTACCGAGTTCGTGCAGATCAGGGTCGGAGAGCGACCTTGCCGTGAACGCGAACCATACCTCCATTTCCAGTTTTCTCTCCGGATCCACTGGAAGCAATTCGAGCAGCAAGGCCTTCATTGCTTCAAGCGGCGGCCCGTCATATGTTGTTTTTCCTATTCTTTCTTTTACACGGTCAGAGACCAGCTCCATGGAGAACGCAAGAAGCTCGGATTGGGTGGAAAAATAATGGCGCAGGGATCCGGCAGACACTGCGGCTTCCTCAGCGATTTTGCGGACGGTCGCCTGCTCCATCCCCTCCCGCTGGATTACTCTCCAGGCGGCTTCTGCGACTTTTTTTCTTTGTTTTTCGTGATCGACTAGTTTTGGCATAGTTATAGTATAACAGAAATTGTCTTTTTAATACAGTTGTGTTATATTGTTTTTAATACAATCGTGTTAAAAAAGAGGTGGACTTTTTGATAGGTTGGATGATTGTTGTCTGTGAGATTGCGTTTTGGGTTTTTGTGCTGGCCGGCCTGATTTCAAGGTATGTGCTGAAACGGAAGAAACTCGGTTCTATCTTTTTGCTTGCAACCCCGGTGGTCGACCTGGTGCTCCTGGCCGTTACGATTATTCACTTGAACACAGGGATAGCGGCTGATTTTACCCATTCCCTCGCAGCGGTGTACATTGGTGTTACGATAGGTTTTGGTAAACGAATGATCAAGTGGGCGGATGAGCGTTTTGCGTACCGGTTTGCGAATGGCCAGAAGCCAAAAAAGGTGAAGCACGGCCGTGCCCATGCAAGACATGAACGGGAAGGCTGGCTGCGCCATCTGCTTTCCTGGGGCATCGGCTGTTTGCTGCTAGGCCTGATGATCCTGCTGATTGGGGATCCGGCACGAACGGAAGAACTGACCAGAACCATTTACCTCTGGTCAATCGTATTGGCTGCAGACTTTGTCATCAGCTTCAGCTATACCATTTGGCCGAAAAAAGAAAAAAAGCAGGCTTCCCTTTAGATGGGGCCTGCTTTTAAATATTAGATTAGTGTGGTAAAAATGCGAGCTGATAGAAAAACAATACAGCGAACAGATAAACAAGGAATGGTACTTCACGCCATTTTCCCCGGGCAATTTTCAGCAGTGGGTAGGAAATGAAGCCAAAGGCAATTCCGGTTGCGATGCTTGAAGTCAGCGGCATGGTCAAAATAATGATAAATGCAGGAAATGCTTCGTCCAGCTGCTCCCATTTAATTTTACCAAGCGCTCCGAGCATCAGGCTGCCGACAATAATCAGTGTAGGCGCCGTGATGGCGGAAAGGCCGGAAATGGCATTCACAAGCGGCGAGAAAAAGGCAGCAAGTATAAACAGCACAGCAACGGTCACGGAAGTTAATCCTGTACGGCCGCCGACCGCAACACCTGAAGTTGATTCGATATAAGCGCTTGTCGGGCTTGTCCCGAGCGCCGCACCTACTGTTGTTGCAACTGAATCTGCAAGAAGTGCTTCACGTGCTTTTGGCATTTTATTATTTTTCATCAAACCAGCCTGTTCAGCGACACCGACCATCGTTCCTGTCGTATCAAAAATGGTCACAAGCAGGAAGGAGAAAACCACTGCGAACAATCCATACTGAAACACATCGGCAAAGGCGGTCAGCGGGTTGCCGAAGATAAATAAATCTTTTGGCATTTCAGGAACAGACATAAAGCCATTAAATTTTAACTGATGCGTAAAATATGCAATAATTCCAGTAATGATCATTCCGAAGAAAAGAGCGCCGTTCACATTGAGTGCCATCAGAATGAGCGTAATCGCCAAACCTGCCAATGCGAGCATGACAGATGGGGAGTGAAGATCACCGAGCGCTACCAGGTTTTCTTTATGAGCGGTGATGATCCCGGTCATGCGCATGCCGATAAAAGCAATAAATAGACCGATCCCTGCTGTAATTCCATACTTCAAATTGGCAGGAATGGATTCAATCAATTTTTCGCGAAAAGGGGTCAGTGATAAAATCACAAAAATGATCCCGGCAACAAAAACTGCTCCAAAAGCGGTCTGGTAGGAAATGTTGGTGTGAGTGCCTACCACGGAAAAAGCGAAATAGGCATTCAGTCCCATACCGGGAGCAATGGCGATCGGCAGGTTGGCGAACAGTGCCATCCACAAGGTTCCGACCACAGTGGCGATGATCGTTGCCATGAATACTGTATTAAATGGAACACCGGCTGAATGAAGCACGATCGGATTGACGACAACGATATAGACCATGGTCAAAAAGGTTGTGATTCCGGCAATCACTTCTTGCTTTGCGGTTGTTCCGCGTTCTTTTAGTTTAAAGAAAGATGAAAACATGGAAGTACCTCCAAAAATACGAACAATTTTTAAATACTTAATTATAATATTCGTTTTTAGGTTTCGATGCAACCCATTTATATTCTTTATTATTAGGTATTCTTGCCGCTTTTAAGTTCTAAGATACAAGACGAGCGCTTGCGGACTTAAAAGGAAGAGATTTGTGGTAAAATAAAAACAGAACTGATGTGATTTCGGGAGGTTTATGATGAAAGATATTTTCGGATCGAATCCAGATAAAAATAAAAAAGGTATGGGCTTCACTATTTTAAGCGGCGATTCCACCAGCGGCCATGGCGGCTATGGTGTAGGTGCACTCAGTCTGGACCACATGACACCTGTTATCGTGGATCCTGTCGACGGAGACGCCTATGTTGATATGGGTGCGATGCATGCCAGAAGTGACATCGAAAAACGGATTAAATTTACGCCTGACCGCTCGAATACACCGAACCCACGGCCATACTGGCTCGTATGGGTAACGATCAACCGGAATGAAGAAGGTCCTTACTACTATGGTGTGACCGCCTGTGAAATGCAGATTGATGTGGAGGCGCGCCGGGGTTATAAGAGTTTGCCGGAGCACGTGAACCGCATGGATAAATCGTTAAAGGGCCATATTATCGTGGACGATATGGACGACACGTCCAAAAGGCTGCTCGGAGAGTTTTTAAAGAACCACGATGAAGGAGTATTCAACCGCTCTTCTGCCGAAGTCAGGAAATTATTGCCATAAAATTGGAAGAGTTATGAACTCTTTTTGAACATTTTATAAATAACTTGTGACAATTCTCGTTCATACAGTAAACTGAAGCTAGCATTGCACACACAATGTTGCTAGGACAATAAACAGCCCGGGAGCTCTTCGTGAGCACCCGGGCTGTTTATTTTGTGTTGAGTTTTTATGAAAATGACGTGATATGCAAGTAAATCGTGTCGAACCGCAAGTATTTCGGCCCGTGCCGCAACTAAATCGTGTCGAACCGCAAGTATTTGGTCCGTTGCCGCAACTAAATCATGTCGAACCGCAAGTAATCAGCTCCGCACACGCTATAATCCCCCAAACTCATTAATGCCACCACGGAAATGCCTTCTGGAACCAGCCTTTTCGCTTATGATCGAGGCCGTCGGAGTTCATTGGGAGGTCGCCGGCATGCTCGTTGCAGTATTCGGTCGGTTCGGTTCCCTTAATATAGTAAGTTTTCTTTTTGACGGGGCAATTTTTCGTGGCAAGCTTCCCGTTTTTCGGGTTAATCATCACGCCTACTACCCCTTTTGGCTTCTTGAACGCCATTGCCGGTTCATTTTTTAAGGCATCCTCCATATAATGCACCCAAATTTTCTTGGAATAGCTGCCATCATTGATCCGGTTGATCTCTTTTCCCTGGTCGTATCCAATCCACACACCAGTTGTGAGCTGCGGAGTAAACCCGACCATCCAGCTGTCGGTCGGTGTGGAGCCTGATTTTCCAGCAGCCGGGCGGGTTAAATATTGATCAATGCTCGCGCCGGTAACCTTGGCGTAATCATTCAGCTTTTCATCAAACATTCCCTTCATTAGATTGGTCATGACGAATGCTGCTTTTTTGTCGAGCACTTGTTTTTGTTTGTAATGATGCTCATAAAGAACCCGGCCTTTGCTGTCGGTAATCTCCTTGATAAAAACGGGCTCCACCCTTTTGCCGCCGTTGGCAAACAGATTGTAGGCGTTGGTCATCTCCATCACGCTTACGTTTTTTGTGCCAAGCGCAAGTGATGGCACACTGGCGAGAGGGCTTTTGATGCCGAACTGCCGTGCCGCCTTGACCAGCTTTTTGGGCCCGAGATAAAGATTGGTTTTTACCGCATAAATATTGTCTGATAACGCCAGCGCCTCAGACAAGGTAATAAAGTCATAGGCATACAGATTGTTATAGTTTTTCGGTTCATAATCTTTTTGCCCGTCCCCCATCGCAAAGGATGTGGGCTCGCTCTTAATGGCAGTTGACGCTGTGTAGCCGTTTTTCAGCGCCGTATAGTACAAAAATGGCTTAAACGTGGAACCGGGAGCGCGTTTTGCCTGGATCGCCCGGTTGAACGGGCTTTCGGCATAGTTTCTTCCTCCCACCAGTGCTTTTACATCACCGTTTCTTGGATCCATGGACACGAGCGCCGTTTGGATCGAGGAATCTGAGTCAATCCTCTCTTCAACCTCTTTTTCGGCCGCCTTCTGCATGGAAACATCAAGCGTTGTATAGATATGAAGGCCGCCAAGCTCAATCTGCTTGGGGTCCATTTTCAGTTCTTTTTTCAGGACTTTCATCACTTCCGCCTGGAAGTAAGGTGCAATTTTTGGTTTTTGCACCTCTTTTTCGGCCACTATCGTAAGCGGCGCAGCGGAAGCTTCCTGTACTTCTCTTTTTGACAGGTAACGATTTTTCTCCATGGCCTTTAAAATGATTCCCTGCCGCTCTTTTGCGCGGTCCTCATGATAAAGCGGTGAGTAATAACCGGGCCCCTTTGGCACTCCGGCGAGCATGGAAGACTCAGATATACTGAGGTGGCTTGCATCCTTTCCGAAATAAAAGGCGGAGGCGCTCTGGATGCCATAGGTGCCGTGGCCGTAATAGATGGTATTTAAATAGCCTTCAAGAATTTGATTCTTGGAATAATTCATCTCCAGCCGGATGGTATAAAACGCCTCCATCCCTTTTCTGAGCCAGGTCTTGTCATGAGTTAAAAAGAGATTCCGGGCGAATTGCTGTGTGATGGTGCTTGCTCCCTGTACTTTTGCCCCTGCCCGGAGGTCTGCCAAAAGGGCTGCGCCAATCCTTTTAAAATCAAATCCGTGATGATGGTAGAAGTTCTTGTCCTCAATGGACAATGTGGCTTCGATCAATGCGGGGCTCATCCTGTTCAACGGCACCCATGTCCGCTTTTGCCCCGAGTTGCTGATTTCCCCGATTTCTTCGCCGCTGCTTGAATGAATCACGGTCGTTTGCGGTACAAGCAAAGGAGGCGGTCCCATAAATTTAGCCAAAAGAAGTATACCCGTCAGACAAACAGCCATGGCTGCGCACAAAATGGCAGCCAGTTTGCCCGCCAATTTTACTTTTTCTAATCTGCTGTACTCCTTCCATTGTTTAAGCCAGGACACAGAAAACCCCTCCTTATGATGATCTGTTTCTAGTATGGGATAACAAGGGCTCTTCTAAACGTGGGAGCAGGGGGAAATGTTATACTGTTTCCATAACGAACAAAGGAAAGCAGGAGGGTTATACATTGATTCTGAAGAATGCGCGCTATTTAATAGAAACGAACGGAACGTGGAGTGAACGGCAGGACGATTTGCTCATCGAAGGAAACACGATTCAGGAAATCGGAAATCTTGAACCGTTATATGCCCAGCACGAAGTATCGGATGTGAAGGATTATCTGATCCTTCCCGGTCTTGTCAACGGGCATCAGCATACACCGATGTCTCTGCTTCGCTGCTATAGTGATGATCTTCCGTTAATGGATTGGCTGAATAAAAAAATGCTTCCGGCGGAAATGAAAATGACAAGTGAGGACCGGTACTGGGGCGCGATGCTGTCCATCGCTGAAATGATAAAAAGCGGAACAACGGCGTATGCGGATATGTACATAGATATGGATACCATTGCAGGAGTTGTGCAGGAGACCGGCATCCGTGCTTCCCTTTCCCGGGGTATGATCGCCATGGATTCCAATTACAGTGACCGCATCGAAGAGTCTCGTAATCTTGTGAAAAAATGGCACGGACAGGAGGATGGGCGAATTACCGTGATGATCGCGCCTCATTCCCCTTACATGTGTCCGCTTGACTTTTTGCAGGATGCGGTGAAGCTGGCCAAAGAACTGAACGTACCACTGCACACCCACCTCGCAGAAACGGCGGATGAGCGGAACATGATCCAGGAGCGCCATAATATGAGCCCTGTTGAATACCTGCAGCAGGCTGGCTTCTTTGATCAAACACGTGTCAATCTTGCTCACGGTGTGCACTTCACGGAAGATGATCTGACCATACTGGAAGGACTCAATGGCGGTATTATCCACAATCCGGTGAGCAATGCAAAGCTCGCCTGCGGCACGGCGAATCTTTTGGAGCTTGCCAAAAGAGGAATCAAGGTCGGTCTCGGCACCGATGGACCTGGCAGTGCGAGTACACTGGACATGTTCATGGAGATGAAGGCCGCTGCATGGATGCAGAAGCTGCTGCAAAAGGATGCTTCGGCACTTCCGGCACATGAAATATTGACGATGGCAACGAAGAATGGAGCAGAAATCCTTGGAATCGGCCAAGAAACAGGAAGCATTGAGGTTGGTAAAAAGGCGGATCTGGTGTTGATGAACATGAACCAGCCCCACCTGGTGCCTGCCCACCAGGATCCTTCCCTGTTGGTATACGCGGCCGCAGGACAGGATGTGGATTCGGTCATGGTTGACGGCAAATGGATCATGAAGCATCGTGAACTGCTGACGATGGATGAAGAAAAAGTAATGTTTGAAGCGAAGAGCCGGGCGGAAGACCTGATCAGGCGCGTTTAACCGGAACGGACGCTTATTAATTTTGAAAAAATGCGTATGAATAAGGCAGAAATGCTGCAAAATAAAACCGCTGGCATGCAGGCCAGCGGGGGCAATAGTGGGTCTTCCCCAGGACGGCCGGCTGCCATTTAATCAAAACGAAAAAAGATAGACCGTTTCCGTGAGTTGGGGCTCCGTGGGCGGTCTATTTTTTATGCGACATCACAGAAACGATCAGTGACGCAAAAGAAACGGCAAACATCAGCGCTTCAACTGTAGTCAGAGGCACCACCCCCTTTCGTGCAAAGCCTGTACACGATTGGTTGCAGCTTGCTAAAGAGAGTGCGCCGACCACCCAAGGGACCTTTTACTATTGTCTTCCCAGTATGGCCAACTTGTGTGCCGTTGCATTCAACTTCAAAAAAGAAAGCTGCTGCCGGGCGGTTCTTTTGGGCATCACAGGTTTCCTGCGGTACTATAAGAGAGAGAAATTTCTGACTATAACAAAGGCAGGGTGATAACATGAATATTGTAATGTTTGGAGCAGGGGCGCTTGGAGCCTATTATGGAGGAAGATGGGCCGAGGCGGGGCAGAACGTCTCTTTTTTGGTACGGGAAAAGAGGAAAAAGCAGATTGAGGAGCAGGGCCTTAACATCCACAGTGTGGCCGGTGATTATCAGCTGGAAAATCCGAAGCTGATCGTTGATCCCGACGAGGCAGAAGCATGTGATCTTCTGGTGCTCTCAGTGAAAGGCTATCATTTGAGTGAAACTCTTCCCGCCTTGAAAAAATTTGTTGCCAGGGGAGCCAGAGTGCTGCCTCTGTTGAACGGGATCGAGCATATTTACAAACTCCAGGAGGAGCTGGGCGAAGAGGCGGTGCTTGGGGGATCGGCATTTATTATTGCTACTCTTGATGAAAAAGGACATCCCGTACATACAAGTGAATCGCATGATATTGTTTACGGGCCGCTCCACCCTTCTCAGGAAAAGCTGTGCACAGAGCTGGAACAGGTCATGCAAAACAGCAACATGAACGGAATCTTGAGCGGTACAATCAGTAAAAGTCTTTGGCAAAAATATATGTTCATCACCGCTTTTTCAGGAGTAACAACGGCCGCCAACCTGCCTATAGGAAGAATCAGAGAACAAGAAGATACACTGTTGCTGTTCCGGTCAGTGCTTCAGGAAATGAAGAACCTGGCAAATGCTTTCGACATTGATTTGGGAGACAAGGAAATTGAGGAAACGATGGGCCGGGTCAGCGGCCTCTCCTGCGAAGCTACTTCTTCCATGCACCAGGACAGGCGAAAGGGTTTGAGCCTCGAAGTCGACCATCTTCAGGGAGGGGCGCTCCGCCTGGCAAAACAATGCGGGCTCCGTCTTCCTCATATCGAAACGCTGCACGCATTGATTAAGCCCTTTGAATCAGGCAATCTTACAACAGAAGCAAAGTAGGATTCCCTTTCTGAGGGATAAGCAGGGTTTAGCATAAATTGCGTGTGGAATAACAAAAAAGTAAATGCTATAATCGTAATGTTTGTTAAAAGAACAACGATGCCTGGCATTTCAAATAGAGGAGTGATGACTGTGGAACTATGGTTCACGGAAAAACAAACGAAAAATTTTGGAATTACTGCGAAGATTAAACGTACATATGTGACGGAGCAAACAGAATTCCAAAAACTAGATATGGTAGAAACAGAAGAATTCGGCAACATGCTTATTTTGGACGGAATGGTGATGACCACCCAGAAGGATGAGTTTGTTTATCATGAAATGGTTGCCCACGTGCCTTTGTTCACCCATCCAAACCCTAGACAGGTATTGGTTGTCGGCGGCGGAGACGGCGGCGTTATCCGTGAAGTATTGAAGCACCCATCTGTTCAAAAAGCAACCTTGGTTGAGATCGATGGAAAAGTGATCGAGTACTCCAAGCAATATCTTCCTGAAATCGCCGGTGAGCTCGAAAACTCCCGTGTAGAAGTAAAAGTGGATGACGGATTCATGCATATCGCCATGAGTGAAAATCAGTATGATGTGATCATGGTGGATTCCACTGAGCCGGTTGGCCCGGCAGCAAAGCTGTTTGAAAAAGGATTTTACGAAGGCATCTCCAAAGCGTTGAAAGAGGACGGAATTTTTGTAGCGCAAACGGACAACCCTTGGTTTACGCCTGAACTGATCTCTCAAGTATACAAGGACGTAAGCGAAATTTTCCCGATTACACGTCTTTACACCGCAAACATTCCAACCTACCCAAGCGGACTCTGGACGTTTACGATCGGTTCCAAGCAATACGATCCACTTGAAGTGAACGAAGAGCGTTTCCATGACATTGAAACGAAATACTGGACAAAAGAACTTCACAAAGCGGCGTTCGCCCTTCCGAAGTTCGTTGCAGACCTTATTAAGTAATCATTGTTGCCTTAAAGGATGGTCTTCTTTGATCAGTTGATTGTAGTGGAAGGTGCGAGACTCCAGCGGGAAAAGCGGGGCAGATGAGACCAATGAGGCGCTCGCGCCGTTCCCGCAGGAGCTTGCGACGAGGAGGTAGGCGTTTACGCCGGTAAGGCTCAGCGCCCGCCCGTGGAAAGCGAGCATCCTGGAACGGAGATCAACCCTTCCAAAAGCAACAAAGGTTCTGCAGTAAGAGAAAGGGGCACATGACGCCATGAGATTTGACGAAGCCTATTCCGGCAACGTATTTATTTTAAGCAAACCCGATTTTGAAACAGCGGATGCTGTACTTTATGGAATGCCGATGGACTGGACGGTATCGTTCCGCCCGGGCTCCCGCTTTGGACCGGCAAGAATCCGGGAGGCTTCCCTGGGGCTGGAAGAATATAGCCCTTATGCGGACAAGCACCTGGAAGAAGTGAACTATTTTGATGCAGGAGATATTCCGCTTCCTTTCGGAAATCCGCAGCGAAGCCTGGATCTCATCGAGGAGTACATTACAACTTTGCTTGATGCCGGTAAATTTCCACTTGGCATGGGAGGGGAGCATCTTGTCTCCTGGCCGATATTTAAAGCGTTGAATGAGAAATATGAGGATTTTGCCATCATCCACATTGATGCACATGCTGACCTTCGTGAACAATATGAAGGCGAGCCGCTTTCTCACTCCACTCCGATCCGCAAGGCGTGCGGACTGATTGGAGCCGAGAATGTTTATTCGTTTGGCATCCGCTCGGGAATGAGAGAGGAATTCCAGTTTGCCAAAGAGTCAGGCATGCACATGCACAAATTCGATGTGGCAGAGCCGTTGCGCAAGGTATTGCCGACACTCGCCGGCCGCAATGTTTATGTAACCATCGACATTGACGTACTTGATCCCGCTCACGCACCGGGGACAGGAACAGCAGAAGCAGGCGGAATTACGTCAAAAGAACTTCTTGAAGCCATTCAGCTGATTTCCGAATCCGATGTAAAGGTGATTGGAGCCGACCTCGTTGAAGTCGCTCCCATTTACGACCCTTCCGAACAAACCCCAATCGCAGCCAGCAAATTCCTGCGCGAAATCCTGCTGGGATGGGTGAACAAAAAGTAAACGATTTCTGTTTTTTGAGCCTGGTTGTTCTTCGATGAACAGTTGATTGTAGTGCAAGGTACGAGACTCCTTCGGGAAAGCGGGACAGATGAGACTTGGAAGGCGTTTCGCCGGTCCCCAAGACCAAGCAACGGGCAAATAGGCGATTACGCAGGCCAGGCTCAGCGCCCGCCCGAGGAAAGCGAGCAACCTGGAACGAAGATCGACAACTTACAAAGCCTCCAGCAAAAGACGAAACCGGATCTCCGGCTTTCGTCTTTTTTTGTCGAAATAAAGTTACAGATTTGTGTCAATTTTGGTATAGTTAAACAAAGTAAACAAATTTGTACGTGGAAAGGAGTGGGAGGAATGGAAAATAAGCTTATGCAATCTCCAATGCCATTTATGGACCAATTGTCGGATCCTGTCTTATTATTATCCAAAGACTTTATGATTCAGGAGATGAATGTGGCTGCACAGCAATTGACCGGAAAAACCAAGACAGAGATGGAAGGCCTCCCCATTTCGAAACTCCTTCCAGATTTTAATGAGCAATTACAGGAACAGCGGGCTGTTGTGCCGGAAAATTTGCAGCGGGTGGTTGTCAGGCTTGATGAGCTTGGTACGGACAGCAACTATCTGGTTTGCATTCTCAAGCCTTGCATGCAGGAAGATGAACCTGATACGGTGTGCGATCCTCAAAAAGACCTGCTCGTCAGCCTGACCCATATCGTGCCCGATTTTATCGGGATAAAGGATGGGAACGGCAAGTTTGTCTATGCCAATAAATTTGCGGGAGAACTGTTTGGCTATTCCCATGGCGGCTTTATCGGAAAAACAGATGCAGACCTTGGACGCCTGATTCCCTGCTTCAAGCCTGTATTCGACTATTGTATCCAGACCGATGAAACCGTGTGGCAGGGTGGGAAGCTGGAGCGGTGCCTTGAAAAAATTCCGATGCCATCAGGTGACCGGGTATTTGACGTGTACAAAATACCGATATTTACCGAGGAAGGCAAACGGAAAAATCTGCTTGTTTTCGGCCGGGAAATCACAGATCAGGTCTCTTCCCACGAAAAATTGCTGGAAAGCGAATCGAGATACAGGCTGCTCGCGGAAAATTCAACAGACATGATTTCCACACATACGCTGGATGGGAATATGCAATATGTATCTCCTGCCTGCCAGCAGCTGCTGGGATATACTCCACAGGAGCTGCTGAAAAAGAAAGCATTCGCCCTTTTTCATCCGGATGATATACGCCGTTCGCTGGAAACACATAATCAGCTGCTTGATGGCAGGGAGATTGGCAACTTTCAATTAAGGCTGAAGCATAAAAATGGGGAATACCGATGGGTAGAGGCTGCCTGCCGGGGAATCAAGGATGAGAAAACAGGACAAGTGATTGAAATTATCGCGGTTACCCGTGACATTTCCGAGCGGCTCGAAGCGGAGGAACTGCTGAGAAACTCTGATAAGCTTTCCATTGTGGGCCAGCTGGCGGCTTCCGTTGCCCATGAAATCAGG
Source organism: Fictibacillus fluitans (assembly GCF_030418125.1). Lineage (GTDB taxonomy): Bacteria > Bacillota > Bacilli > Bacillales > Fictibacillaceae > Fictibacillus_C > Fictibacillus_C fluitans. The sequence goes on from NZ_JAUHTR010000004.1 coordinate 96,329, forward strand.
AATCCGCTCACTGCGTTAAAAGGGTTTATACAGCTTTTCCAATCGAAGGGCATTGTGGATTGTGATAAGTATTACGGAATTATGCTCGATGAGCTGAACCGTATTGAACAAATTATTACGGAGCTTCTGATTTTGGCCAAACCGCAGTCAAAGACGGTGGACAATAAAGATATCAACGAATTGATCGAGTACGTTGTCGCACTGCTCGACCGCCAGGCGCTCATTCATAATGTGCATATCGTGTGCGATTTGGAGGAAAATCTGTCGCTTGTTCAGTGTGTGGAAAATGAACTGAAGCAGGTGTTCATCAATCTGGTGAAAAACGCCATTGAAGCGATGCCGGACGGGGGCATCATCCACATCGACTGCCTGCAAAAAGGAACGGACATTGAAGTGACGATTCAGGATCAGGGATGCGGCATACCGCCGGAAAGCCTCGAAAAGCTCGGTGCACCCTTTTATTCCACTAAAGAAAAAGGGACTGGGCTCGGCTTAATGACAAGCTTTAAGATTATCCAGGAGCATCAGGGAAAAATTGATATTGAAAGCCTTCCGGGCAAGGGGACGACCGTCAGGATTACCCTTCCGGCCTCTTAATGCACTTTTCATACAGAAAAGTGCGTTTTTCTTTTTTAAATGACGGGGTAAGGTTGAAGAATTAGGGAAGAATCCTTTATAATAGTTGAGTTATATATATGAAGCGTGATGCAGGGGCTGTAGAAGGCTTTCTGTTCGAAATAGATTTTAAAATAAAAAGGACGGATCCGATATGGATGGACAAGGTGCAGGTATTGCGGTCAATTTAACACTGGAAACCGTCATACAGCATGCGAATGAAAAAGACGTACATACGGGAGAGGCAGAAGGGACGCTGTATAAAAAGGGAGACAGCACCTACCTGAGGTATTCCGAAGTTATAGAGGGAGCTGGATCGGTCAACAATGTGATTAAGATGAATCACGAAGGCATTGTGATCCTGAGAAGCGGCAGTGTAACCATGCGGCAAAAGTTTCTGATCGGACAGACCACCCAGGGAATGTATGATACGCCATATGGACAGCTGTGGATGGAAACCACTACCCATCAGATGAGTTTCCGCTGGAACCAGCAAGTAAAAAAAGGTGACTTGACCCTGAATTACGGGCTTGTATTGCAGGGCGAGGATACAGGAAGATATACGATAAAGATAAAATTTCAGGAGGCGGAAGCATGAACGTTGTAGATCAGGTAAAACTCCTTTTAAAGCAGGAGATTGAGGAAGCGGTAATAAAAGCCGGATTAGCGGAAAGAGAGCAGCTTCCTGAAGTCGTTCTGGAGACACCCAAAGACAAATCACACGGTGACTATGCGACCAATATGGCTATGCAGCTGGCGCGCATCGCGAAGAAAGCTCCGAAAGTGATCGCGGAAGAAATTCTCAAAAATTTTGACAAGAGCAAGGCGTCCATCAGCAAGCTGGAAATTGCCGGCCCAGGCTTTATCAACTTTTATATGGATAATGCTTATTTAACCGATTTGGTTCCTGCAATCCTTAAAGCCGGAGAAAAGTATGGAAGAACGGATTACGGAAAAGGCGAAAAGGTACAGGTTGAATTTGTGTCTGCAAATCCGACGGGCAACCTTCACCTTGGCCATGCACGCGGAGCGGCTGTAGGTGATTCTCTTTGCAATATTCTTGATACTGCAGGGTTTAACGTTTCCCGCGAATTTTATATCAATGATGCAGGTAACCAGATCAACAACCTGGCCTATTCCATTGAAGCGCGATATTTCGAAGCGCTCGGGCAGGAAAAGGAAATGCCGCAGGATGGCTATTTTGGAAAAGACATCATTGAATTTGGGAAGGACCTTGCTGCCGAATACGGAGATAAGTGGGCAGCAGCTGATGAGAGGGAACGGTTTGAATTTTTCCGCAAGTATGGTCTTGAAAAAGAGCTGGAGAAAATTAAAATCGATCTGGCCGACTTTCGTGTGAACTTTGATGTCTGGTATTCTGAATCCTCTCTATACGAGTCCGGCAAGATTGACAAAGCACTCACAAAGCTGAAAGAAGCGAATGTGGTCTATGAAAAAGATGGTGCCACCTGGTTCAGAACGACCGATTTCGGAGATGACAAAGACCGCGTGCTGATTAAGAATGATGGTTCTTATACCTACTTAACACCTGATATTTCTTACCATCAGGATAAGCTCGACCGCGGATTTGAGAAATTGATCAATATTTGGGGAGCCGATCACCATGGCTATATTCCGCGCATGAAAGCAGCGGTCGAAGCGCTCGGGTACAACCGCGAGCAGCTGGAAGTCCTGATCATTCAGCTTGTGTCCCTCTTCCAGAATGGGGAAAAGGTGAAAATGAGCAAGCGGACCGGTAAAGCCGTTACGCTGAAAGATTTGATGGAAGAAGTGGGCGTGGATGCGACCCGTTACTTCTTTGCGATGAGAAGCTCTGACACACATCTTGACTTTGATATGGATCTCGCCGTTTCGAAATCCAACGAAAACCCTGTATTTTATGTGCAATATGCGCATGCCCGCGTATGCAGCATGCTGCGCCAGGGAGCCGAAATGGGCTTGTCTTATGACGGAGAGCTTGATCTGTCTCAGATTTCTTCTGAAAAAGAGTTTGAACTTCTGAAAAAACTTGGGGAATTCCCGGCAGCGGTTGAAGAAGCCGCTGAAAAAATGCTGACCCACCGAATGACCAATTATGTTTTTGAGCTCGCTTCCGCCCTGCATAGCTTTTATAATGCAGAACGTGTTCTGGATGCCGAAAACAAAGAAAAATCAACGGCACGATACGCGTTGATGAAAGCCACGCAAATTGCGATTCAAAATGCGCTTCGCATTGTTGGGGTTTCCGCACCTGAAAAAATGTAAACTATTAATGTTAACCGGCTGCAGTTATGAACTGCAGCCGGTTTTTTATTGCCCGCATTGGGGAATAGGGATAAACCCTCCGCTGACAGCACACGCTAGAACAGAGGAGGAATGGAACGTGAAACTGGTCATGTTATCACTCATTACGGGTGCGGCTGTTGGCATCATTTTTGCTTTATTTAAACTGCCGATTCCTGCACCGCCTGCATTGTCCGGCATCGCCGGTATTATTGGAATTTATATTGGCTACCAGCTGTATCAGTGGGCGCTGTCCCATTTCATAAGGTAAACCTGAGGAGGACTGAGCTTGGAACAACAAGTACGCACCTTTTACGAAGAATCAGGATCGGGCCAGCCGGTTGTTTTTATTCATCCTCCGGCATTGACATCGCGAATTTTTTCGTATCAGCATAAATATTTAAGCTCATGTTCCCGGGTCATTACGTATGATTTGCGGGGCCACGGGAATACGCCATGTCCCAGCGATAAGGTGTCCATCCCGATGATGGCGGATGATATGCTCGCATTGCTGGATAAACTCGGCGTGCAAAAAGCGGTGATTTGCGGATATTCCGCAGGAGGCTCCATTGCTCAGGAATTTGCCTTGCGGTATCCGGAACGGGTCAAGGGGCTTGTGCTGCCAGGCGGGTTCCCCCAAGTGGCTTCATGGCTGCTGCAAAGAGAATTCCGGCTCGGAATATACCTGGCCAAACACCACCCAAATGTATTGGTGAACGGTCTGGCATGGACCCACCAGGTCACTTCTCAGGACGGCAGGGAAATAAAGGCTGAAAGTAAAAAAGGCAGCCCCAGCCTTTGGCACCGCCTTTATGAAGAAAGCCTGAATTACAGCTGTACAAAGCGATTGCCTCAATTAGAGGTACCGCTTTTGTTATTTTACGGATCACGTTCCTTTTATTTTTTACCGTTTCGAAAGGTTTATCAAAAGCTGGTCTCTCATGTGAAAACCGTGATTGTTCCCGGTGCTTTCCATCAGATTCCGGTAAAGCAGTATCAGTACTTCAACGGAGAGCTGGCACGATGGCTGACAGAAATTAAATGAGAAGTGTGCCGCCTGTCAGCCTCTTGATGCCCCTCACCTTGCTCAAATCCTGAAGCAGCTGAATGAGGGCGAGATCCTTTTGTTTGGCTTCAATCATGACATCCAGCTGATCAGTAAAAGGCTTCACCATTTTAAGAAAGGGCAGTACATAATCCGGGCTTACGAAGTCATGATGGCTTCGGTAGGCCTTTTCTGTTTTTGGAGAAGAAAGATGAACTTTGGGCGGGCGTCCTGTTCCCTTCCATGTGTCAATAAAACGCGGAAGGAGCTCCTCCAAAGGGACAGAATCCGGGTTGGACAGATGATGATGGTAATCAAACATCATGGGGATGCCTTCCTTTTCGCAAATCTCCAGCGTTTCTGACGTGGTATAGGTTTTATCATCATTCTCCAGCGTCATCGCTTTTTTTACAGGAGATGGAAGTTTTTTAATATTTTCATAGAATCGGGCAATCGAGGAGTCCTTGTCTCCATAAGTACCGCCAACATGAATATTGATCCGGGCCTCTTTTTCCAGTCCCATGGCTTCAAACATGGCATAGTGATATTCCATGTCCTTGACGGCATTGTGTGTCACCTGCTCCCTTTCACTGGTAAACAGCGTAAACTGGTTCGGATGCATGCTTACCCGAAGGCCATTGGCTTTGACAAGGTCACCGATGGCCTTGAACTCCTCACGTGTATACTTCAAATAATCCCAATTGACTTCGGGATGGGTGGCAAGCGGAACGATGGAAGACGACATGCGGTACAAAGGAAATTCGGAAGCGATATTATAATGAACAATCCGCAGTGTATTTTTTAAATTGGTTTTAGTCAGTTGGATCAGCCGCTGTTCCCGTTCCTCTTTTTCGAGCTTGGACCAGGTGGCGAAGGTCATCGTTTTGGAAGGCGATGAATCAAAAAGGGTAAGAGCGGTAGATACGTAGCCGAAAGATGCAATCATTAGAGCAGCTCCTTAAACACAAGTATTACTAATTCATTCACCTAATCAGAATACATTAAACAAACCTTATAAAAAGGGTGAAAAAACTTTAGCAACCAGGATTTTTGTTTTTTTCCAATACGACATTCGTTCCCAGACAGTCAGGGTGAGGGTTTCGGAACGGTCGAGATCTTCTTTGATCGCCTTTTGTGCCTCCTGGATCAGGTGTTCATCTTCAAAAATGCAATTGACCTCCGAATTGGTAAAAAAACTTCTTTGATCAAAGTTGGCCGTTCCAATATCGCAGATTTTGTCATCTACCAGAAAGACCTTCGCATGGAAAAACCCTTCGTAATACTCCTCAACCCTGCAGCCCGCCTTCAGCAGGTCTTTAAAATAAAAATACGAGGCTTCCTTGACCAGCAGGTGATCTGATTTCATGGGCACAAGCAGGGTCACTTCCACTCCGCGCTTTATGGCATGAAGAAGCGCGTTCTGAAGTGTTCGGTCAGGAATAAAATAAGGAGAGCCGATGGTGATGCTGGTCTTGGCCTGATTAATTTGCTGCAGACAAAAAGAATAAATATCCCGGGCGGAGAACAGGGTGGTAATTTTGATTGGCCCTTCCTGCTGCTCTGGAAAATACTCGTTCTCGCTGCCGCTGATTTTTTCTCCGCATGCAGCCTCCCAGTCCATCAAAAACTGCTGTTGAAAGGTATGTATGACCGGCCCGCTCAGCTGCATATGGTAATCCCGCCAATAGCCGAGCTTTGGGTCCCTGCCCAAATATTCATCCCCCACATTAAATCCGCCCATAAATCCTGTGTGCCCGTCAATAATGGTAACCTTCCGGTGATTTCTGCGGTTCAGTTTATAAAAAAAATACGGAAATTCAGGCGAAAAGCTGTAGGCGAATTGAACGCCCGCCTTTTTAAGCTCCTTAATCGCCTTTTTTTTCAGGAAAAAGCTGCCCATATAATCCACCAAAAGACGGACCTGGACGCCTTCTTTGGCTTTTTTCTTTAAGAGGGAAGACATCTCCTTTCCGATGCAGTCCTCATGATAAATATAAAATTGAATATGCAAGTGATGGCGGGCCTTTTCAATATCTTCAAACAACGTATCGAAAAACTGTGTGCCCGTCGTCAGCAGTAGGGCATTCCCGCTGCAGGAGGACGGCGTTTTGATCTCATGCCGCTGCACGTTTTTTCTTCCCAGATGAAAATCGAGCCAGATAAAAAAGGACAGCAGCAGCAAAATGAAAAGACCAATGACAACCATCATGGACACCTTCCTCCTTTCCTCAGGTTTAATGGTAATTAGTCTTTCCATAAATCGGAGAAAAAATTTTTAAAATAATATTGACTGAATGCTCATTCATTTATTTTTTATGTTATAATGGGTTCAGAAAATTCAACCCTTTTTGAATAATAAATCAAGATGTTCCATGGAAAAGGGGAAAGCTACAGACAAAGGTGAAGGGAGCATAATGATGAATGGGCTGATGATTTTAAACTGGATTGCCTTTATTCTTGTAACCGCTTACGCCATTTATTTATTTTCCTATGTGGTCAAAACGCGGTATGAATTCATCAAAATGGGGAAAAAAGTCGAATTCGACCATACGGTCCAGGAACGCATAAAAGCGGTGCTGGTCAATGTGTTCGGTCAGAAAAAGCTTTTAAAAGATAAAAAGAGCGGTGCAATCCATGTCATGTTCTTCTATGGATTCCTACTCGTCCAATTCGGTGCCATTGATTTCATTTGGAAAGGGCTTGCCCCAGGGTCGCACCTGCCGTTGGGACCGGTTTACCCTGCTTTTACATTCTTCCAGGAAATCGTCACGTTTGTCATCCTGGTCGCTGTTGTATGGGCCTTTTACCGCCGGTATGTCGAAAAGCTGGTCCGGCTGAAACGCGGATTTAAGGCAGGGCTTGTACTGCTTTTCATCGGCGGACTTATGCTTTCGGTTCTTCTCGGAAATGCCATGGAAATTCTTTGGCATAATCTCGAGCTTCACTGGACGGCACCTATTGCCTCAGGCCTGGCTTATCTATTTGGATGGCTGCCGCAGACTGCCGTTGTAACGGTATTCTTTATCGCCTGGTGGGCCCACTTGCTGTTCCTGCTGACCTTCCTTGTCTATGTGCCGCAATCAAAGCATGCTCACTTAATCGCGGGCCCGCTCAATGTTTGGCTTGGACGAAAGGATAAGGTTGGAAAGCTGGCATCCATCAATTTTGAGGATGAAACGCAGGAAGTGTTCGGTGTTAACCGGGTGGAAGACTTTAACCAGAAACAACTGGTCGACCTGTATGCCTGTGTGGAATGCGGACGCTGTACCAATGTTTGTCCGGCAACCGGAACAGGCAAAATGCTTTCGCCAATGGATATGATTATAAAAATAAGAGATCACCTTACAGAAAAAGGAGCGGCTGTCACCTCGCGCACGCCTTGGATGCCTGCATTTGCCTTCTCAAACACGAGGGGCAATCAAATTGCCTTTGAAGCAGCAGGCAAGGGTGACGCGGCAAAAGAAATGGCTGCAGCCACTGAAGGCAGCTCAGCCTTCAAATTTGATTACAATATTGAACTGATCGGGGAGGTCATGACCGAGGAAGAGATCTGGGCATGTACGACCTGCAGAAACTGTGAAGATCAATGTCCGGTTATGAATGAGCATGTCGATAAAATTATTGATATGAGACGCTATCTTGTACTCACAGAAGGTAAAGTGGATGCCGATGCCAAGCGTGCCATCCAGAATATCGAAAAACAAGGGAATCCGTGGGGAATCTCGAAGAAAGAAAGAGAAAACTGGCGGGAGCTTCGCGAAGACGTTTCCATTCCGACAGTAAAAGAAATGGAGAAGGCCGGAGAAGAGTTTGAATACCTGTTCTGGGTGAGCTCTATGGGAGCTTACGATAACCGCAGCCAGAAGATTGCCCTTGCTTTCGCCAAAATCATGAATGAGGCCGGTGTGAAATTTGCCATTCTTGGCAACAAGGAAAAAAATTCAGGAGATACGCCAAGGCGTATCGGAAATGAGTTCTTGTTCCAGGAAATTTGCACGAGCAACATTGCCTTGTTTGAAAAACACAATGTAAAGAAAATCATTACGATTGATCCGCACGCGTTCAATACATTCAAAAACGAGTATCCGGAGTTTGGGTTTGATGGAGAGGTTTATCATCATACCGAGCTTCTGGCAGAGTGGATCAAAGAAGGGCGCATTACACCGAAGTTTGAAGTGGATGAGGTCATTACGTACCATGATTCCTGCTACCTCGGCCGCTACAACGAGGTTTATGAGCCGCCACGCGAGATTTTAAAAGCCATCCCGGGCGTAAAGCTTGTTGAAATGAACCGCAATCGCCAAAACGGCATGTGCTGCGGCGCCGGCGGAGGCATGATGTGGATGGAAGAAAAAGCCGGCCAGCGGGTAAACGTTGCCCGTACCGAACAGGCGCTTGAAGTGAATCCGACCATGATCGGAAGCGGCTGCCCGTTCTGCCTCACCATGCTTAGTGATGGCACGAAAGCCAAAGAAGTGGAAGACAAGGTGCAAACGCTGGATGTCGTTGAGATTCTCGAGCGTTCCCTTTTCCAGCCTGAGAAAGCAGTCGTTCAGTAATCTAGTAGTCCAGGGTTGGATGGAAGTGGTTAATTTCCGTTTCAGGCTGCTCGCTTTTACCGGCGTAAACGCCTACTTTCGCAGGGCGGGCGGTGAGCCTGTTACCGGCGTAAACGCCTCCTTAGTCTCACCTGTCCCGCTAGTCCTGCAGGACAAGGAACACTTCGGGCAAAACATCGCACGAAGAAAATGTGATCTTCATTTTCGAGGAGTCTCGCACCCTCCACTCCAATTAACTGAACAACGAAGCTTCTTCATAAAGAATGCACCCAAATCAACTTGCTTTAAAAGAGTTATAAAAAGAGAGAAACCTGCTGTCCTTTGGGCTGCAGGTTACTCCATGGTTAAGGATCGACCGAGCGTTCGCTCAGTACAAGTTGAAAGCGTTTACTAATAAGGAGGAAATCAAAATGGCAAAAACGGTAATTGTCAGCGGTGTCCGTACACCCATCGGAAAATTTGGAGGAGGATTAAGCACCCTTTCGGCATCTGATCTCGGAGCCGTGGCTGTTAAGGAAGCGTTGAAGCGAGCTGGAGTAGGAGCCGATCAGGTTGGTGAGCTGATCCTTGGCTGTGTGCTTCAGGGCGGACAGGGACAGATCCCTTCACGCCAGGCTGCCCAAAAAGCAGGATTGCCCTGGGAAGTAAAGACAGAGACCATCAACAAAGTGTGTGCATCAGGCATGCGGAGCGTCACCATGGGTGACCAGATTATCCGTGCGGGAGATGAAGACCTCATCGTAGCGGGCGGAATGGAATCCATGAGCAATGCTCCGTATATTCTTCCGAAGGCGCGCTGGGGCTACCGAATGGGAGATGGCCAGGTGAAAGACTTGATGACACATGACGGTCTTACCTGCTCCTTTACAGGCGTCCACATGGGCACCTATGGCAACGATGTGGCAAAGGAACTGGAGATCTCGCGTGAAAAACAGGATGAGTGGGCGCTGCGCAGTCATCAGCGGGCCGTTGCCGCAACGGATAACGGAACGTTTGCTGAAGAAATCATCTCGGTTGAGGTTCCTCAGCGAAAGGGCGATCCGGTCGTTGTTTCAGCGGATGAAGCACCAAGAAAAGACACTTCTCTTGAACGGTTATCCAAGCTTGCTCCTGTCTTTTCTGCGGATGGAACCATCTCGGCCGGAAATGCACCAGGCGTAAATGACGGAGCGGCGGCGCTTGTTCTTATGTCAGAGGAACGGGCCCAAAAAGAGGAAAAAGAAATCATGGCCACCATTCTTGGCCATACAGCGCTTGCGGTGGAAGCGAAGGATTTTCCGAAAACACCGGGTCTGGTCATTAATGAATTGCTCAAGAAGACAGGAAAAACACTGGATGAAATTGATTTGTTTGAGATTAATGAAGCATTTGCGGCTGTTGCGCTGACAAGCGCGGAGCTTGCCGGCCTGGACCTGGAGAAGGTCAATGTAAACGGCGGTGCGGTGGCACTCGGACACCCGATCGGAGCCAGCGGCGCGAGAATCATTGTTTCATTGATTCATGAGTTAAAACGCCGGGGCGGCGGCCTCGGAATCGCATCGATCTGTTCCGGAGGCGGGCAAGGCGACGCCATCCTGCTTGAAGTGAAGTAAATAAAAAGGGGGATTTATTTATGAACGTTCAAACCATCATGGTCATCGGAGCAGGGCAAATGGGCTCAGGCATTGCGCAGGTTTGCGCCATGGCCAATTATAAAGTGTATCTGCACGACCTGAAGGAGGAATACGTCCAAAAGGGAGTGTCTTCGGTTGCCGCGCAATTGTCGCGCCAGGTGGACAAAGGCCGGATGACGGCTGAAGACCGTGACGGTGTTTTAGGCCGCCTTCATCCATCCACCAGCATTCAAAACGCTGCAGAAGCAGATTTGATCATCGAGGCTGTCGTGGAAAACATGGATGTAAAAACGCAGGTGTTTAAAATGCTTGATGAGATGGCGCCCGAGCATGCGATTCTTGCGAGCAATACCTCTTCCCTGCCGATTACAGAAATTGCGGCGGTAACGAAGCGGCCGGAAAAAGTCATTGGCATGCACTTCATGAATCCGGTCCCGGTAATGAAACTCGTAGAAATTATCCGCGGACTGCAGACAAGCGACGAAGTATACGAAACGATAGAATCCATCACCAAAAATATCGGCAAGGTCCCCGTGGAAGTTCAGGACTTTCCCGGCTTTATCTCCAACCGGATTTTAATGCCGATGATCAATGAGGCCATTTTTGCCCTCTATGAAGGTGTGGCAGAGCCGGAAGCTATTGATGAAATTATGAAACTCGGAATGAACCATCCGATGGGGCCGCTCACATTGGCTGATTTCATCGGCCTCGATACCTGTCTTTATATCATGGAAACTCTTCAAGAAGGGTTTGGAGACGATAAATACCGGCCATGCCCGCTTTTGCGTAAATATGTAAAAGCAGGCTGGCTCGGTAAGAAAACCGGCAAGGGGTTTTACACGTATAGCTGAGGGCAGAAAAGCGTGACAGGGGGAATGAAACGTGAATCTCACGTTTACAGAAGAACAGCTCATGATGCAAAAAATGGTGCGGGATTTTGCACATAAAGAGATTGCACCAATCGTCGATGAGATGGATGAAAAAGATCAGTTTCCAACAGCGATTATAAAAAAAATGGCAGGTCTCGGCCTAATGGGGATTCCCATTCCCGAGGAATACGGCGGTGCAGGTATGGATTACACCTCCTACATCATCGCCATTCATGAGTTGTCAAAGGTGAGTGCCTCGGTGGGGGTGATCCTCTCTGTGCACACGAGTGTCGGAACGAACCCGATTCTCTACTTCGGAAATGAAGAACAAAAACATCGGTTCATTCCAAAGCTTGCGAGCGGTGAATATCTGGGGGCGTTTGCCCTGACCGAGCCGGGTGCAGGGTCAGATGCGGCAGCTCTCAAAACAAAAGCCGTTAAAAAAGGCGATAAGTACATCCTGAACGGCTCCAAGATGTTCATTACGAATGCTGGGGCTGCAGATACGTACATCGTGTTTGCCTCGACTTCACCGGAAGCGGGATCGAGAGGAATCTCAGCCTTTGTGGTTGAAAAAAATACCCCGGGCTTCTCCGTTGGAAAAAAAGAAAAGAAAATGGGGATGAACGGGTCCAATACGTGTGAAATTGTCTTTGAACAGGCAGAAGTACCGGTGGAAAACCGTCTGGGAGAAGAAGGCGAAGGATTTAAAATCGCCCTGAGCAATCTGGAGGCGGGAAGAATCGGCATTGCCGCCCAGTCGCTTGGAATTGCGGATGCGGGGCTTCACTATTCCCTGGAATATGCGAAACAGCGCAAGCAGTTTGGAAAGCCGATCGGTGCCCAGCAAGGCCTCGCCTTTATGCTTGCAGATATGGCAACAAAGGTGGAAGCGGCGAAACTGCTGACCTATCGTGCGGCTAATTTGCGCAATCTTGGCATTCCGTGCAAAAAAGAAGCGTCCATGGCCAAGCTTGTTGCTTCACAAACGGCCATGAAAGTAGCCATTGATGCCATCCAGGTTCATGGAGGCTATGGCTATACCAAGGAATATCCGGTGGAACGGCTGTTCCGGGATGCAAAAGTCTGTGAAATTTACGAAGGAACAAGTGAAATTCAACGAATCGTACTCAGCAAACAACTATTAGAAGATTAAACCGGGAGGCAAGAGAACTATGCAATTTCAACTTTCTGAAGAGCATGAAATGATCCGTAAGATGGTGCGGGACTTTGCGAAAAATGAAGTAGAGCCGACAGCGGCAGAACGGGATGAAGAGGAGCGCTTTGACCGTCACCTTTTTGACCAGATGGCGGAGCTCGGCCTGGCGGGTATTCCCTGGCCGGAAGAATACGGCGGAATCGGGGGCGACTACCTTGGCTATGTGATTGCTGTAGAGGAGCTGTCGCGCGTATGTGCATCAACAGGCGTAACCCTGTCCGCTCATACATCACTTGCCGGCTGGCCAATCTTTAAATTCGGATCAGAAGAGCAAAAGCAGAAGTTTCTCCGTCCCATGGCAGAAGGCACGAAAATGGGTGCCTACGGACTGACTGAGCCAGGATCGGGATCCGATGCTTCGAGCATGAAAACCACCGCCCAAAAAGACGGTGATGACTATATTATCAATGGTTCCAAAATTTTCATTACGAATGCCGGCGAGGCAGAAATTTATGTGGTGTTTGCCATGACGGATCAGTCTGCAGGGCACCGCGGCATCTCCGCGTTTATCATTGAAAAGGGAACTCCTGGCTTTTCGTTTGGCAAAAAGGAAAAGAAGCTCGGCATCCGCTCTTCGCCAACACTGGAACTGATTATGGAGGACTGCAGAGTGCCTGCAGAGAATCTTCTGGGGAAAGAAGGCGAAGGCTTTAAAATCGCCATGATGACACTGGATGGCGGCCGCAACGGCATAGCTGCACAGGCCGTCGGAATCGCCCAGGGCGCGCTCGATGCTGCAGTCACATATGCCAAAGAAAGAAAGCAGTTCGGCAAGTCGATCGGCCAGAACCAGGGCATCGGCTTCAAATTGGCTGATATGGCGACCAAGGTGGAAGCGGCAAGGCTTCTGACCTATCAGGCAGCTTGGCGCGAGAGCCAGGGATTACCTTATGGAAAAGAGTCAGCCATGTCCAAATTGTTTGCAGGGGATATCGCGATGGAAGTGACAACAGACGCTGTTCAAGTATTCGGTGGATACGGGTATACAAAAGAATATCCTGTTGAACGGTATATGCGTGATGCGAAAATCACCCAAATTTATGAAGGAACACAGGAAATCCAGCGGCTGGTCATTTCCAAAATGCTGCTGAAAGATTAAGGAGGAAACCATGCATCCTTTGGCCGAACGCATACAAAACAAAGATGAACGGGCACTTGCGAGAGCCATTTCCTACGTCGAAAACGATCACCCTGAAAAACTGGATTTGTTAAAGGACATTCATGCGATGCAAAAGAAGGCTCATTATGTGGGCCTGACCGGATCGCCAGGTGCTGGCAAGAGCTCTCTTGTTAACCGGCTGATCACCTATCTTCGGAGTCTTAACCTGACCGTTGGGGTGGTTGCGGTTGATCCGACCAGCCCGTTCAGCGGAGGGGCGATTTTGGGAGACCGTGTCCGCATGAGTGAACATTTTACAGATCCAGATGTTTTCATTCGCAGCATGGGAACGCGGGGCAGCCTCGGCGGTCTCGCGCGGACGACAAAGGAAACCGTTCGGCTGATGGATGCCTTCGGGTTTGACGTCATATTGATTGAGACAGTCGGTGTCGGCCAGTCAGAGCTCGATATCATGAAGATTGCTGACAGCATTGCGGTTGTTTTGAACCCGGGAAGCGGTGACGTTGTCCAGGTCTTTAAAGCAGGGATTATGGAAATCGCCGACTTGTTCATCGTGAACAAAGCGGATCTTCCCGGCGTTCCCAAGCTTTTATCCGAAATTGATTCAATGCTGGATCTGGTTAAGCATGATGCACCCTACCGGCCTCCGGTGGTCCAGACGATTTCAGTACAGAACAAGGGCCTTGAAGAAGTATGGGGTGAGCTGATATCGCATCGTGCCTATTTAGAGGAGAGCGGTGAGGGACACGAGCGGCGGGCGCGCAGCCTGAAACAGGAAGTGATTGAAGTCGTTCATTATGAATTGATGCGGACTCTTCTTTTAAAAGAAGAGAAGGGTGGATTCCAGTGGGTGGCCGATGTACAGGATGGAAGTCTCGATCCTTATACTGCCGCAGAGGAAATTCTTGAACGATGGAATAAAAACCAGGACGGAAAGGAGTGACAGTTTTGGCGAGAAAGGAAGTACCTTCGCTTGTTAAGGATGAAAAGCTCATCGAAAAAAGGCGGGGAGAAATGGTCAAGGCAGCGGTCAATCTGTTTAAAGAAAATGGCTTTCACCGGACGACCACAAGGGAAATCGCGAAAGCTTCAGGCTTCAGCATCGGCACGCTTTATGAATATATCCGGTCAAAGGAAGATATCTTGTACCTGGTTTGTGACAGCATTTATGAGGGAGTCCGGGAAAAGCTCAATGAACAGATCGGCACAACGGAAGGCAGCGTTGATCATGTGAAGAAGGCAATTGCCGTTTATTTTAACGTGGTGGATGAAATGCAGGATGAAGTGCTTGTCATGTACCAGGAAGCCAAGTCACTGTCACGGGAAGCGCTGCCTTATGTGCTGAAAAGGGAGCTGGAGATGACGGCGATTTTTGAGGAGCTTATCAGGCAGACGGTGGAGCAGGGAGAACTCGATCTGAACGAAGAGGAAGTAAGGCTGCTGGCCCACAACATATTGGTTCATGGACAGATGTGGACGTTCCGGCGCTGGAGCCTCAGAAAAGAATACAGTTTGGAAGAGTACACCAACATGCAGACACAATTGCTTTTGTACGGGGTCAAAAATAAAAGTCTCATTTGAGAGAATAACAGTAAAACAGGGTCAGAGAGGAGCAGGGATTAATGAGTAGTCCGGAAGTATATCAACCGAAACACCATATCCGATTTGTAACCGCTTCCAGCTTGTTTGACGGCCATGATGCGTCCATTAACATCATGAGGCGCATTTTGCAGTCGAGCGGTGCCGAAGTGATTCATCTGGGGCATAACCGGTCGGTGGACGAAGTCGTAAGCGCAGCCATTCAGGAAGATGCTCAGGGCATTGCGATTTCCTCCTATCAAGGAGGCCATGTAGAGTACTTCAAATACATGATCGACCTTTTGAAGGAGCGGGGAGCCAGCCACATTAAGGTATTTGGCGGAGGCGGAGGCGTTATTATTCCGCCGGAAATAAAAGAGCTGCACAGCTATGGCGTAACCCGCCTCTTCTCTCCGGAAGACGGCAGGATTAATGGCTTGCAGGGCATGATTGATTTCATGATGCAGGAGTGCGACTTTCAGACAGTCACCGAGATTACGAATGAACTGGAGAAGCTGTCTGAAAAAGAGAGCAGAGCCGTTGCCCGTCTGATAACGCTGGCTGAAAACAGCGAAATAGCTCCAAAAGAAACGGCAGCCACGGCGGAGGAAGTTCTTGAACAGGTGAAAACGTCACAGCAAAACGTGCCTGTCCTGGGGATCACCGGAACAGGGGGAGCCGGTAAAAGCTCCTTGACCGATGAACTGGTCCGCCGTTTTGTGAATGAATTTGAAGACAAGACGGTTGCCATTATTTCCATCGATCCGACCAAGCAAAAAACAGGTGGTGCATTGCTTGGTGACCGTATCCGCATGAACTCCATTTACAATCCAAGGGTTTATATGCGGAGTCTGGCTACCCGCGGTTCACGCTCTGAACTTTCGGCAGCCATCAGGGATGCGCTTTCGATTGTCAAGGCTGCAGGCTATGATCTGGTTATCGTTGAAACAAGCGGCATCGGCCAGGGGGATGCAGGGATTGTCGATATTTCGGACGTCTCCATGTATGTAATGACCAGCGAATTTGGTGCGCCTTCCCAGCTGGAAAAAATCGATATGATTGATTATGCTGACCTTATTGCCATTAATAAATATGAACGCAAGGGCTCTGAGGATGCACTTCGCGATGTGAGGAAACAATACCAGCGCTCCCGTCAGTGGTTTGAAAAAGACACAGATGACATGCCGGTTTATGGCACGATCGCCAGCCAGTTCAATGATCAGGGAACGAACACACTTTTCCGTGCGCTGATCGAAACGCTGAATGAGAAATGTTCATTGGGCTGGCAGCTGAAGCCGCTCGCAGAGGAAACCGTAGCCAAACGGAATGTCATCATTCCCGGCGAACGAAGCCAGTATTTAAATGACCTGGTGTATACAATCAGGGATTATTATAAAACGATGAATGAACAGGTGAAGTATGCCCGCAAGAGCTATCAGCTCAAGGGCTCCATTGAAACCATCCAGGAAATCAACAGCGATGGCGAAGTGATTCCGGTTTTGGAGGAAGCAAGAAAGCAAGTGGAAGAAAACCTTCTTCCTTTTTCCAAAAAGACGCTGGAGAACTGGCCGAAGCTGAAGGAACAGTACAGCGGTACAGAATTTGTGGCGAAGATCAGGGACAAAGAAATTGTCACAGAGCTGACGACAAAAAGTCTTTCGGGCCTGAATATTCCAAAGGTCTCCCTTCCAAAGTATAAAGACTGGGGAGAAATTCTGGAATGGACCATGAAGGAAAATGTTCCCGGTGCTTTCCCTTATACAGCAGGTGTATTCCCGTTCAAACGAAAAGGGGAGGATCCGAAGCGGCAGTTTGCCGGGGAAGGCACGCCTGAGCGGACAAACCGCCGATTCCATTATCTGTCCAAGGACGATGACGCGAAGCGGTTGAGCACTGCGTTTGATTCAGTGACCCTGTACGGGGAAGACCCGGATCACCGTCCTGATATTTATGGAAAAGTAGGCGAAAGCGGAGTCAGCATCTGTACACTCGACGATATGAAAAAGCTGTATGCCGGTTTTGATTTAACGGCACCAAGCACGTCCGTTTCCATGACGATCAACGGGCCGGCACCGATTATTTTGGCCATGTTCATGAATACGGCTATTGAACAGCAGCTGCAGAAATTTGAAGAAGAGCATGGGCGCAAGCCTGATGAAAAGGAATTGCAGGATGTTAAAGCGAAAACGCTGGCAAGCGTCCGCGGAACCGTGCAGGCGGATATCCTGAAAGAAGACCAGGGACAGAATACGTGTATTTTTTCAACGGAATTTGCCCTGCGGATGATGGGGGATATCCAGCAGTACTTTATTGATCATAACGTGCGCAACTATTATTCCGTTTCCATTTCGGGTTATCATATTGCCGAAGCCGGAGCGAACCCGATTACCCAGCTGGCCTTTACACTTGCCAACGGTTTTACCTATGTGGAATACTACCTCAGCCGCGGCATGAAGATCGATGATTTTGCGCCAAATCTTTCTTTCTTCTTCTCAAACGGACTGGATCCGGAATATGC
Source organism: Fictibacillus fluitans (assembly GCF_030418125.1). Taxonomy (GTDB): domain Bacteria; phylum Bacillota; class Bacilli; order Bacillales; family Fictibacillaceae; genus Fictibacillus_C; species Fictibacillus_C fluitans. The sequence goes on from NZ_JAUHTR010000004.1 coordinate 113,748, forward strand.
GGTAATTGGCCGCGTCGCCCGAAGAATCTGGGCCACTGTGATGAAGAATAAATATGGAGCAAACGAACGAAGCCAAAAGCTGAAGTATCACGTTCAAACCTCGGGAAGATCGCTTCATGCCCAGGAAATTGATTTTAATGATATCCGCACGACGCTGCAGGCATTGATGGCGCTTTACGACAATTGTAACTCGCTGCACACCAATTCCTATGATGAAGCCATTACAACGCCAACAGAAGAGTCCGTGCGAAGAGCCATGGCCATCCAGCTCATCATTACTAAGGAACTTGGCCTTGCCCGCAACGAGAACTCCCTTCAGGGCTCCTTTATCATCGAAGAACTGACAGACCTCGTGGAAGAAGCCGTCCTGCAGGAATTTGAACGGCTGAATACAAGGGGCGGCGTCCTGGGCTCTATGGAAACTCAGTATCAGCGCGGAAAAATTCAGGAAGAATCTATGTACTATGAAATGAAAAAGCATAATGGGGAGCTTCCGATTATCGGGGTGAACACGTACCTGAACCCTAACCCGCCGAAGGATGAAGAGTTTAACATGCAGCTGGCCAGGGCAACAAAAGAAGAAAAAGAGCAGCAAATCGCTCATTTAAATGAGTTTAAACAGAAAAATGCAGACCGTTCCGAAGAAGCACTCCGCAGCCTGCAGGCAACCGCATTGAACGGCGGAAACATCTTTGAAGAACTCATGAAAACCGTCAAAGCAGCCTCCCTTGGCCAAATTACCAGTGCACTCTATGAAGTAGGCGGCAAATACCGCAGAAATATGTAAACGAATTCCGGAAAAAGAGGAGAATAGCATCCTCTTTTTCTATTTTTTTAATTCTTTTAAAAGAAAAGCCCCTGGAACGGAAATCAACCGCTGCCACAGTCATATAAAGCTTAACAAAACCCCATTTCTTAACCAGTTGCACAGTTTTGGAAAAAAAGATATCATTCATCTAGCATATCCTTGGAAGATTTGTTTATAATGAAGAGTATAATTCTTCTAGAACTAAACGTATGCATGCATAACATAAATAGATTTATTGATTTGAAAGGACGTGCCAACTTGAGTTTAATCAAAACGCATTCAAAAGAAGAAATCATGGAGATGGCCATGGTTGAAATTGCTTTTGAAATTTTAAAAGAGGAAAAAGACACCATTTCTTTTTATGACCTCGTAAAGCGCATTAAAGATTTAAAGGGTATTTCTGAGGCTGCAGTGCAGCGTCGCCTTGCTCATTTTTATACGGATATGAACATCGATGGGCGATTTGTTTCACTTGGAGATAACAAGTGGGGTCTTAAAGCATGGTATCCGATTGAGAGCAGTGAGGAGGAGCTTGGGAACACGAACAAGCCGACCAAACGCAAAAAAGTAGTTGCTGAAGATGAGGACTTCGAAGATTACGATGAAGATTTCGAAGAAGAAGACTTTGATGCACTCGATGCGGATGACGAGTTTGCTAAAGCAAGCACCGACGATGATGAAGATGACGACGACGATGAAGATGAAGATTTAGATGAAGACTTCGACATCGCAGACAGCGATGAAGAGCTGGATGATGATATAGAGGACGAGGAAGACAAAGCTGCTGAAGAGGAATTATACGAAGTAGAAGAGGAAGACGAAGAAGATCGCTAAACATCCGGACCGGCAGTGCAAGACGCACGCCGGTTTTCTTTATTAGTTCTTGACAAGTTTCGCGAAAGCCGATAGAATCATTTTTGGGCTAAACGTATATATAATTCGATTATTGCAGATAAAAACAAAAGTGCCCCCATTCATGGGGAGGAGTCACTTTTGTTTTTTTTTATTTTATGGCTTCTTTTTCTTATTCTTTTATTCTGCTTGAAACAGAGGCGGAGGGGAATACTTACTAGTGTTGATTATCCAGAGGGGGAATAATGAATGGCAAAGTATATATTTGTAACGGGCGGAGTGGTTTCGTCTCTTGGAAAGGGTATTACAGCGGCGTCGTTGGGCCGCTTGCTAAAAAATAGAGGGGTCAAGGTTACAACCCAAAAGTTTGATCCGTATATTAACGTCGATCCGGGAACAATGAGTCCGTATCAGCATGGAGAAGTGTTTGTAACGGATGATGGCGCGGAAACGGATCTTGACCTTGGACATTATGAACGTTTTATTGATATTAATTTGAATAAATTCAGTTCCGTTACGACCGGTAAAATTTACTCTACCGTATTGCGCAAGGAACGAAGAGGAGAGTATTTGGGCGGTACGGTTCAAGTTATCCCTCACGTCACCAATGAGATTAAAGAGCGCGTTTTCCGTGCTGGACGGGAAACTAACGCGGATGTAGTTATTACTGAAATCGGCGGAACCGTCGGTGACATCGAAAGCTTGCCGTTCTTGGAAGCAATCCGCCAGATCAAAAGCGATGTAGGTTCTGAGAATGTCATGTACATCCACTGTACGCTCATTCCTTATATTAAAGCGGCGGGCGAGCTGAAAACCAAGCCAACACAACATAGTGTAAAAGAGCTTCGCAGTCTGGGCATTCAGCCGAACATCATTGTGGTCCGTACGGAAATGCCGGTGTCCGATGATATGAAAGAGAAAATCGGGCTGTTCTGCGACATCAATCCAAAAGCGGTCATTGAAGCTCGTGATGCAGACACCTTGTACCGTGTACCAATGGATCTTCAAGAGCAGAAAATGGACCAGATTGTATGCGACCATTTGAAGCTGGATTGCAAGGAAGCGGATATGGGCGAATGGAGTGCACTGGTTGACCGCGTGCTGAATCTTTCCGGAAAAGCAAAGATTGCGCTGGTTGGTAAATATGTAGCCCTTCAGGATGCCTATATTTCGGTGGTTGAGTCATTAAGGCATGCAGGATACCATCATGACGCCGATATTGATATCGAATGGATTAATTCCGAAGACGTGACAAAAGAGAACGTCAACGACATCTTAAAAGATATGGACGGAATCCTTGTTCCTGGCGGATTCGGTGACCGTGGTGTAGAAGGAAAAATTCTTGCCATTCAATATGCCCGTGAAAACAAGGTTCCTTATCTTGGAATTTGTCTTGGGATGCAGCTTGCTTCCGTAGAGTTTGCCCGCAATGTGCTGGGAATGGACAATGCGCATTCTACAGAATTGCTGCCAACTACTGATTTCCCAATCATTGACCTGCTTCCTGAACAAAAAGATATCGAGGACCTTGGAGGAACACTCCGTCTCGGACTTTATCCATGTAAGCTGAGTGAAGGAACAAAAGCTTATGATGCTTATCAGGACGAAGTGGTTTATGAACGTCACCGCCATCGTTATGAGTTTAACAATGAATATCGCGAACAAATGGAAAAGCAAGGCTTTGTCTTCTCCGGAACAAGCCCTGACGGACGTTTGGTGGAAATTGTGGAGCTCAAGGATCACCCTTGGTTTGTAGCATCCCAATTTCATCCTGAATTTATTTCACGTCCAACCCGCCCGCAGCCTTTATTCCGTGAGTTTATCGGAGCGGCGCTTCAACTTAAGAAATAAGACAGCAAACAAAACCCCCGGCTACTCAGAGCCGGGGGTTTTTAGCTGTTTTTGTGGAGAAGTGATTTTTAGATCAGCTCACTGGCCCTTTGGAGGCTGCGGTTTTTTTTGAGAGGGGGAACCACAGTGAATAAAGGGCCAGGTGTTGCTGTTGTTGTGCGAACCTGATGGGGTGCATCCTGCTGCAGGCACGGTTAAAGGGGTTTTTGTATGAGGTTCTGTTTTCTAAGATGGTGAGGTGAACAAAGGGGGCTGGTGAAGATTAGGACCTTAGTCCCGCCTCTATTCAAAATTTCGCCAATATGCGACAATATCCTTCAAGAATTAAATTTTTTTCACTCATATTCTTCCAATATTTCTTTGGCCGTTAAACAGATCACATGGTAAGTGAAAAGACCGGCCATGGCAGAGGGAATGCCGTAACGTTCTCCATTTTCAAATGGGACGAGACCGCCCCGCAGATTTAAGCGAATACAGGCATCCCATGTCTCTTCTTGTGACGCCTCCTCTTCTTTGCGGCTGGAAAGAAGGATGACGGGAGTATCGGTTTGATCTTTGACTTTCCGGATTAGATCAAGCAGTTCGTTATTCTCATTACGAAAGCCAGTTGCCGCAATTACAATATCTGTACTCGTTAACGCCGGAATATCAGAATCAGAAAGCTCACTGGCGGCAGGAAAAGCCTCAGGTCCTTCTAAGCCTTCTGCAGCTATTGCTTTCATCTCACCGCTTGCCACAAAATAAACAGTGCCCCCCGATATGACGGCCTGGGCAAGTAAACGCGCTGTGTCTTCAATGGCAAACTCATTTTCTTCCTGTATTTTTGTGAAGATGCCATTCAGCTGGGTCGAAAATATTTTTTGCATAAAGTCTCCTTTTCGCCGGTTTTTGTATGAATGTAGTATATCTTATTCATTTTTTTATTTCACTTAAAGCAGCAGGAAATTGGCAAACCTTGGCGAATTAGGTTTAGAATAAGAACATGTTGAACGAAAAATATGGCAGAGGTGAGCAGGTTGGGTAAAATACTAATTGTTGATGACCAGTACGGAATTCGAATTCTTCTCAATGAAATTTTTCAAAAGGAAGGATATCAGACATTTCAGGCAGCAAACGGCGTGCAAGCTTTGTCTATTGTTCAAAAAGAAAGTCCTGACCTCGTGATTTTGGATATGAAAATCCCTGGGATGGACGGGTTAGAAATTCTTCGCAGAGTTAAAAAGCTGGATGCTTCCATACAAGTCATCATCATGACAGCTTACGGGGAGCTGGACATGATCCATGAAGCAATCAAGCTCGGGGCAATTACTCACTTTGCAAAGCCTTTTGATATTGATGAGATCCGGGCAGCTGTAAGGAAAGAATTACCAATTAATGCCGGGTAATGAAAAATTCTTTTAAGCATTGCCCTGTGGGCGATGGTAGCGCTTGCACAGGAAAAGCCTGATTTATTGCGGTTTTCAAGCGCTATTGGTATGCTATAATAGATTTGAAAATATACTATATATGTTAAACATATGGCATTTTCGGAAAAAGAGCGAAGATGGTTCTTTTTTCGTTTTTTTGTGCCAATAGCAAAGGGAGGACATGAAAGATGCCTTTAGTTTCTATGAAAGAAATGCTCGAAAAAGGAAAAGCCGAGGGATATGCTGTCGGTCAATTCAACATCAACAACCTTGAATTTACCCAGGCGATCCTGAAAGCTGCCCAAGAGGAAAACTCTCCGGTAATTCTTGGGGTGTCAGAAGGTGCTGCTCGTTACATGGGTGGTTTTAAGCTTGTTGTCAGCATGGTTAAAGCACTCATGGAAGAATATAAAATTACCGTTCCGGTTGCTATCCATCTTGACCATGGTTCCAGCTACCAGAAATGTGCAGAAGCGATCCACGCTGGATTTACTTCTGTTATGATTGACGGTTCTCACTTCCCATTGGAAGAGAACATTGAATTAACTAAAAAAGTGGTAGAGCTCGCTCACTTCCATGGCGTTTCTGTTGAAGCAGAACTTGGCCGCATTGGCGGACAGGAAGATGACCTTGTGGTGGATGATGCTGAAGCTGCTTATGCCATTCCTTCTGAATGTGACCAGCTTGTTCGTGAAACTGGCGTGGACTGCTTTGCTCCAGCGCTTGGAAGCGTACATGGACCTTACAAAGGGGAACCAAACCTTGGTTTTGACCGCATGAAAGAAGTTAACGAACTAACTGGTGTGCCTCTTGTGCTTCACGGCGGGACAGGCATTCCAACCCACGATATCCAAAAAGCGATTTCTTTGGGAACAGCAAAAATCAATGTAAACACTGAAAACCAAATTGCGTCTTTCAATGCAGTAAAAGAATTTGTTGCTGCTAACCCAGACAAATACGATCCTCGTAAATACCTTACTGCAGCCCGTGATGCGATCCAGGAAACAGTTCAAGGTAAAATGCGCGAGTTCGGTTCTTCAAACAAGGCGTAAGTAATACACAGAAGCAAAGAAGGTACATTCCTTTTTTTGCTGCCTGCTATGAAACCGCCTATACATGATAGGCGGTTTCATTTACAATAAAATGTGTTAAAAGCATTAAATACGGGTATGAAAGTTGTTGTGTGGAAAAGACTAAAAAGGATTTTTTAGACTAATGTCTGTCCAACACTTAAATTCTTTAGGAGTGAATAATTCATGAAATTCTTTATTGATACAGCAAATATTGATGAAATTCGGGAAGCTCATGACCTTGGTATTTTATCCGGGGTTACAACCAACCCTACATTAGTAGCAAAAGAGGGCGTGGATTTCCACACCCGAATCAAGGAAATCGCGGAGCTTGTACCAGGCTCTGTAAGTGCGGAAGTTGTATCCTTGAATGCTGAGGAAATGGTTGCAGAAGGTAAAGAACTTGCTGCGATCGCACCAAACGTTACCGTTAAAGTGCCAATGACGACTGAGGGTCTAAAAGCAGTAAAAGCTTTCAGCGACATGGACATCAAAACAAACGTTACATTGATTTTCAATGCAAACCAGGCATTGCTTGCGGCACGCGCTGGAGCAACTTATGTATCACCATTCCTTGGAAGACTTGATGATATTGGACAGGATGGATTAAAGCTGGTTACTGAGATCTCAGAAATCTTTGCGATCCATGAACTTCCTACCCAGATCATCGCCGCATCTGTTCGTCATCCAATCCATGTAACTCAAGCGGCTCTTGGCGGTGCGCATATCGCTACCATCCCGCTTAAAGTTATCAAGAGCTTGACTAACCACCCATTGACAGATCAGGGTATTGAGCGTTTCCTTAGCGATTGGGAAGCTGTTAAAAACCAGGGCTAGATCTGAATAAAACCTATACAAGCACCACCTTTTGTGGTGCTTGTTTTTGGTTTTTTTCCATTAAATGAGATTAAATTAGCATGATATTCCAGTTGTCCGAGAATACTACACCATAAGACAACCGTTAGATATGCTTGATGAAGAAGGGAGCATACCATGGAACAAAAGCTTATGATTGAAGGGGGCTATCCCCTTGAAGGAACCGTTCATATCAGCGGAGCGAAAAACAGTGCAGTTGCATTAATCCCAGCTACCATTCTTGCAGAATCCCAAGTCATCATAGACATGCTGCCTAACATATCCGATGTTCACTTACTTAGATCCTTGCTTGAAGAAATTGGCGGAGAAGCCGTACTCGATGAGAATAATACATTAACGGTTAATCCGGAAAAAATGATTGCCATGCCATTGCCCAATGGCAAGGTAAAGAAGCTGAGAGCTTCATATTATTTGATGGGCGCGATGCTTGGCCGTTTTAAAAAAGCAGTGATTGGCCTGCCTGGAGGATGCAACCTCGGACCGCGGCCGATTGACCAGCATATTAAAGGCTTCGAAGCATTGGGCGCAAAAGTAACCAATGAACAAGGAGCCATCTACCTACGTGCAGATGAACTCATCGGGGCGCGAATCTATTTGGATGTCGTGAGTGTTGGCGCAACGATTAATATCATGCTGGCAGCTGTAAGAGCCAAAGGTCAAACCATTATAGAGAATGCGGCGAAGGAACCTGAAATTATTGATGTAGCCACTTTGCTGACAAGCATGGGAGCCAGAATAAAAGGTGCGGGTACCGATGTCATCCGGATCGATGGTGTCGATCATTTGCATGGCTGCCGTCATTCTATTATTCCGGATCGCATTGAAGCGGGTACTTACATGATCCTGGCAGCAGCAGTCGGACAGCAGGTTGTCATCGACAATGTTATTCCTCTTCATTTAGAATCATTGATTGCCAAACTTCGCGAAATGGGCGTACAGATCGAAACGAAAGACGACCAGGTCCTCATTCACAGCAGCAGCGGTCCGCTAAAGAGTGTCGACATTAAAACGCTGGTCTATCCTGGTTTTCCTACAGATCTTCAACAGCCGTTCACCTCACTCCTTACCAAGGCGGAAGGAACAAGCCTTGTAACGGATACGATCTATTCTGCACGCTTTAAGCATATTGATGAATTGCGCAGAATGGGTGCGAATGTAAAAGTGGAAGGCCGTTCTGCCATTATTAATGGACAAGCCCGTCTGGAGGGAGCAAAGGTTAAAGCCAGCGACCTGAGAGCGGGAGCTGCCCTTGTGGTTGCAGGCCTCATGGCAGAAGGTATTACAGAGGTTTCAGGGCTTGAACATATTGACCGGGGTTATGAATCACTTGTTGATAAGCTGGTTGGACTCGGTGCGAAAATCTGGCGCGAAAATCTTGATATCGAGGAATTGGAAGAAGTCGAAAAATAATGGCGGGATTGGTCAAACTTCCGCCCTCCAATGCCTTTCGTCTCTTAACGTTCATCTCAGCATTTCTTTGTCCAGCTTCGATGAACAGAGACTCGGTCATTTCACTCTTTCACAAAATACGAAAAGCGTATTTGTGTTCAAGAGTTCCAATGCCTTTCGTCTCTTAACGTTCATCTCAGCATTTCTAATAACTGTAAGCGTTTAACAAGGGGGATAATTTAACAATGGAACGTAGTTTATCAATGGAACTAGTACGTGTAACAGAAGCTGCTGCACTGGCTTCCGCCCGATGGATGGGCCGTGGTGTCAAGGATGAAGCAGATGATGCAGCAACAACAGCCATGCGGGATGTTTTTGATACAGTCCCTATGAAGGGAACGGTTGTTATTGGAGAGGGAGAAATGGATGAAGCTCCAATGCTGTATATCGGCGAAAAACTCGGGACAGGCTATGGTCCGCGTGTGGATGTAGCCGTTGATCCGCTGGAAGGTACAAACATTGTGGCTTCCGGTACCTGGAATGCGCTGGCTGTTTTGGCTGTAGCAGATCATGGGAACCTGCTGCATGCACCGGATATGTACATGGATAAGATTGCAGTTGGTCCTGAAGCGGTTGGGATGATTGACATTAATGCCCCGACCATCGACAACCTGAGAGCGGTAGCGAGAGCCCGCAATAAGGATGTCGAAGATTTGGTAGCCATCGTGCTGAACCGTCCAAGACATGAAAAGGTCATTCAGGAAATCAGAGAAGCGGGAGCACGCATCAAGCTGATTTCAGACGGCGATGTTGCCGCTGCCATTAACACCGCGTTTGAAGGAACAGGTGTTGATATTTTATTCGGTTCCGGTGGAGCGCCTGAAGGAGTTATCGCAGCTGTGGCACTCAAATGCCTTGGCGGTGAACTGCAAGGTAAATTGCTTCCTCAGGATGAGGCTGAGCTGGAACGATGCCGCAACATGGGGATTACCGATATTGATAAGGTGCTCCGCATGGAAGACCTCGTAAAAGGCGATGATGCAATTTTTGCTGCTACGGGTGTAACGGACGGAGAGCTTTTAAAAGGCGTCCAGTTTAAAGGAACGGTAGGAACTACACATTCCGTTGTTATGCGTGCAAAATCGGGAACTGTCCGCTTTATTGATGGCAGACACAGCCTTAAAAAGAAACCAGACCTTGTAATAAAACCATAGACATTGCGAAAAACGTCGGCGCTTTTTTTACCTCTGCACTCTTAATCAAAAAAGGATGTGCAGGGGAGGGCGTCCGGCATTTTTGCTTTTTTGAGGTCTTCCCCTTTAGGGGACTTGATTAAAGTCCGTATTTGTGGTTAAAATATGAAGTATTGTATTTATTCATAGATTTGCAATATCCACTTTCGGTTATTACTTCAAAATGCATCCTTCCAACCCTTCATTTCTGTTGCCCTGTTCTTCAATTAACGATCAAAAAAACAGGAAATAAACGATTGAGAAAATAGAATAAAGTGTGGTGTCAAAATGGGTTTAATATTATCTGAATTAGAGACAAAAAAACTAAAAGAACTATATGAATTAGCACGACAATATAAAGTACAGTATTATGGAAAGTTAACAAAAAGGGAATTGATGTTTTCGATTCTAAAAGCTCAGGCTGAGCAGGACGGCTATTCATTCATGGAAGGGATCCTCGAAGTTATTCCTAACGAGGGATTTGGCTTTTTGCGACCGATTAACTATTCGCCGAGCTCTCAGGATATCTACATCTCTGCTTCCCAGATCCGACGTTTTGATTTAAGAAACGGGGATAAAGTTTCCGGGAAGGTACGCCCTCCAAAGGAAAATGAAAGATATTACGGCTTGCTTCAGGTTGAAGCGGTAAACGGCGAGGATCCGGATACAGCCAAGGAACGTGTGCATTTCCCTGCATTAACCGCCCTGTATCCTGAAAAGAAAATGGTGCTTGAAACCGAGCGCAACAATCTTTCCACCCGTATTATGGACATGATTGCCCCTGTTGGCTTTGGCCAGCGCGGATTGATTGTGGCTCCTCCGAAAGCAGGGAAAACCAGCCTGCTGAAAGAAGTGGCGCACAGTATCTCAACCAATCATCCTGATACAGAGCTTATCGTATTGCTTATTGATGAGCGTCCCGAAGAAGTAACCGACATTGAACGTTCTGTTAAGGGAGATGTGGTCAGCTCCACATTTGACGAGGTGCCAGAGAACCACATTAAAGTGGCGGAGCTCGTTCTTGAGCGTGCCATGCGCCTGGTTGAACACAAAAAAGACGTGGTCATCCTATTGGACAGCATTACACGTCTGGCCCGTGCATACAACCTTGTGATTCCGCCAAGCGGACGCACATTGTCCGGTGGTATTGACCCGGCTGCTTTCCACCGCCCAAAACGCTTTTTTGGAGCGGCACGCAACATTGAGGAAGGCGGCAGCCTGACCATTTTGGCGACGGCATTGATTGAGACAGGCTCCCGTATGGATGATGTGATTTACGAGGAATTCAAAGGGACAGGCAACATGGAACTGCATCTCGACAGGAAATTGGCCGAGCGCCGTATTTTCCCTGCCATCGATATCCGCCGTTCAGGAACACGAAAAGAAGAAATGCTCATTCAAAAGGATCACCTTGAATCCTTGTGGGCGATCCGCAAGACGATGGATGATTCCTATGACTTCGTGGATACCTTTATGAAGCGTTTACGTAAAACAGCCAATAATGAAGAATTTTTCAATATGTTTGAAGCTGAAAAAACAGGCACGAACAAGCGTGTGAAGTCCCTGTCGAATTCCTGAATAATATAGGGAAATTGCGGTTGCAAAACAACCTGCACCCTGTTATACTACTGCTATGTGCTTATTTTAACTCTGGATCCACAGGATTCAGGGCAGAAGGAGTTGAGAACAAATGAAGCCAAATTTACATCCTGACTATAGAAAAGTTGTATTTATGGATGCAAGCAGCGGTTACAAGTTCTTGTCCGGCTCTACAATGTCTTCTAACGAAACCATTGAATGGGAAGATGGAAATACTTATCCTGTAATTAAAGTGGATGTTAGTTCCGATACACACCCTTTCTATACTGGTCGTCAGAAGTTTACAGATGTTGGCGGACGTGTTGACCGTTTCAAAAAGAAATACAATCTTAAGTAATATGCTGCAAGTTGTAAGGGGCAAGAGAACTTCTTGCTCCTTTTTTTTGTAAATTTACGCGAATTATGCCTGGTTTTCAGGCGTTGCAGGTACGATACAACGTACATAATATAGGTAGACGGGTTTTTAAAATGAAAGAGGGAAGGAGAACGAACATGTATGTAATGAAGCATAATGGCTGGGTAGAAGTCATTTGCGGGAGCATGTTTTCGGGGAAATCCGAAGAACTGATTCGCAGGGTACGCCGGGCGAAATATGGAAAACTTGAAGTGCAGGTGTTCAAGCCGGTAATCGATAACCGATACAGTGAAGAGTCGGTCGTTTCTCATAACGGTACAGCGGTTATTGCCCAGCCTGTTGAAAAGTCTTTAGATATCCTGAAAAATGTTTCTCCTGACACGGAAGTAGTTGGCATTGATGAAGTTCAGTTCTTTGATGAAGATGTAATTTCTGTTGTCCAGGAACTGGCAGACCACGGCATGCGGGTAATCGTTGCGGGTCTTGATCAGGATTTCAGAGGCGAGCCATTTGGCCCCATGCCAGAACTTATGGCGCTTGCTGAAACGGTGACAAAGCTTCAGGCTATTTGTATGGTATGCGGATCTCCCGCAAGCCGCACCCAGCGGCTGATCAACGGAAAACCAGCTTCCTATGATGATCCGGTTATCCTTGTGGGCGCATCCGAATCGTACGAGCCGCGCTGCCGCCATTGTCATGAAGTGCCGGGAAAGCCCAATAGCCTGCTCACCAGCACGGCTGAGCAGTCCGAATAAAAATAAGGATGGTTTTCTTGAGGGTGAATGCACCTTCTGGAGAACCATCCTTTTTTTGTCTGTATGTTTTGCGGAATATCACAAACCCTAATAGCTAGAGGGAGGTGTTATCTGTGAAAAAGACAGGGATTTTTATTATATTATCCGTTTTGCTGAGTGCCTGTTCTCCCGTTTCCAAAGATCATTATGAGCCCACGGCCAATGAATCAAATAAAAACATAAAGGATAACATTTGGGGCCATGGCATCGTCAATTACCATGCCACTAAAAACAACCCACGTTTCAACTACAGCTCGGAAACGAATAAAAACCCGAATGACTATCAAAAAATGAACACGGCGCGGTTTGATATTTCGGATGACCAGGACAAAATCCGTGAAGCTGTGGTCAGTAAAACAGGCAGAAATCCGCAAATGGTGACCATCAACGGGAACTACGCCCACATTCACGTGAACGTTCCTGCAAGTATGTCAGCTCGGAAAAAAGCAAAGATGCGCCGCGACATTTTTACAGCGGTCGAACGGGCAGTGCCGCGCTATAAATTTTCGGTCAAGATCGACAGCCGTTAAGGTTTGCTATGGCAGTATTGTAAAGTAATACTAAAAATAAAAAACGGCACTGGTATTTGCCGTTTTTTATTTTTGGGCTCTCCTTGCCGCCTGCTGGATCGGATCCCAGACTCCGTTATAGGGCGGGGCATAACAAAGGTCCAAATCCTCGAGTTCATGCAGATCCATTCCATGATAAATCGCCGTGGCGAGCACATCGACCCTTTTATCCACCCCGTGTTTCCCGATAAATTGGCCGCCAAGAATGCGTTGGTTGTTGGCATCAAAAACAAGCTTTACATGCAGCGGTTCAACTCCGGGAAAATAGCCCGCAATATCTTTGGCGTGAGTGGTGACCGTATCGACTGGAAACCGGAGCTTTTCCGCTTCTTTTACAGAGATGCCGGTTTTGCCGAGCGACAGGTCCATGAACTTGATGATGGAAGATCCCACAATTCCTTTAAAGGTTTTCCGTTTGCCTGCCATATTCATTCCGGCGATCCGGCCTTGTTTGTTTGCCGTTGTGCCAAGCGGAATATGGTCATCGATTTCTTTGATCAAGTGGTAGTGGCTGGCACAGTCACCCGCTGCAAAGATATCTTTTACGTTAGTTTCCATATACCGGTTAACAAGGATTGCCCCGCTGTCGTGAAGCCGGATACCTGTGTTCCCAAGCATGGAAACATTCGGTTTAACGCCGGCGGCCACGATGACCATGTCGGTAGGATAATCGCGTTTGTCTGTTTTGACAAATTGTACACGGTCGTCTCCTTTCAGCCGCTGGACTTCTTCATTCAGGCAAACCTCGATGTTATGTTTTTTTGCTTCCTCCAAAATCAAATCAGCCATGTCGGGATCAAATATTGAGCCGAGCTGGTTTCCCCGTTGAATAATCCTTACTCTTTTTCCAAGAAACTTTAAATTCTCCGCCATTTCAAGACCGATATAACCGCCGCCGATGATGGTCACATCCCGTATAGAGGAATCCATGTCTTTAATGATTCCTTCCACATCGGGAATCGTCTTCACCACATGAATTCCCGGCAGATGCCTGCCTTCCCATGCAGGCAAAACGGGGCTGACTCCTGTTGCGATCAGAAGCTTATCGTAAGCGAAGGTAAACGCTTCTTTTGTTTTCGTATGTATGCCGTAAACCATCTTTTCGTTCGGATCAACGCCCGTCACTTCATGGAAGGTTCGCGCATCCATTCCATACTTTTCCCTGAAGGTGGTTACATCCCGGGCAACCAGGGATTCAGAAGACGGAATCAGCCCGCTGACAACATAGGGCAGACCGCATTGCCCGTAAGAATAAATGCCTCCCTTTTCAAATACCGTAATCTTTGCTTCGGGATCATTCCTTACAATTTGCATGGCCGCACTCATGCCGGCCGCATCTCCGCCAATGATACAATAGTTCATGGGCCATCCCCTTTCTGTTCTGCTATAGTATTCCCTATTGATTTCTTTTCATTTTATTCATAAAGGATTTTCTCTATGAATCAAAGGGTATCCTCTTTTATCAGCAGCATTCGTTTCCGTACCATCAAGAACGTGCTGTTTCTGTCGAACATTGATAGTAGAGAGGTGTAGAAAATGTTGGATATTCTATCAAACGGAACCGATTGGAACGAACCTTGTGTTCCGATCACCACACTTATAAAAAGATTAAATGAAAAGCCGCTGGATCCCATTTATGAATCCATGGGAAATTTTATTGTGAAGGTGAATCCTGTAACCGATACGCAGCATGACATACGGCATAAAGGCTGTACCCAATTCTTTGGACACTTTGCTACCATACCCTTTGTTTTTAATATCATAACCGACGAAAAAGTAGTGATTGAAGAGCTCACAAAGGCAATCCGCATCAATCAGCAGCGCCTGGATTATGAAGCGCTGAAAAACCATACATCCATGTATTAAAAAGATTTACGATGCGCATCTCTATAGAGTACGATAAAAGAAAAAACGAGGTGTACATACGTGGAAGGGACACTGGTCGCATTAAATACCGGCAAAGCAGGCACGATTGAATGGCAGGGAAAAGGGGTAAGCTCGGCCATCAATAAAGAAAAAGTGCAGGGGCCGCTCTATCTGTCCAGACTGAATTTTGACGGCGATGAGCAGGCGGACACCATTCATCATGGCGGTCCTGAGAAAGCGGTTTGTGTCTACTCCTATGATCATTATCCTTATTGGGAGAAGGGACTGGGCATGACTCTCCAAGTTCCGACCTTTGGCGAAAATCTTACCGTCAACGGATTGACTGAAGATCAAGTGTTCATCGGGGACATCTTTAAGCTGGGAGAGGCGGTTGTCCAGGTGTGCCAGCCCCGCCAGCCGTGTTTTAAAGTCGCGGCTAAACTGAATCAGCCGTTCATGGTGAAGTGGATACAGGACACAGGCTACTCCGGTTATTACATGCGGGTGCTGGAGGAAGGCAGAGTCGACCCTCAGGACAAGTTGGTGCTGCAGGAGAGGAATGCACGCGGCATTTCTGTTGAGTTTGTAAACAGCATCCTTTACAGAGACAAGGAAAACAAAGAAGGAGTCATGCTTCTTGCGGAGCTCGATGAGCTCGCTGAAGGGGTAAGGACGTCCATGCAGAAGCGATTGCAGTCATTCCCGGGATAAGCGGTATTGCCCGGGTTTTTTGTTTACCACTAAAATGAGCCTGCAGCCTTTTGACTGCTTTACCCCCCTGTATTATAATTAGAATGTTATGCCATTAAAATGAGGTGAAAAGCGTGTTAGAACGTTTAGAAACGATAGAAGTGCGATATGACAAGTTAAACGAACTTTTGAGCGACCCCGAGGTCATCAATGATAACAATAAATTAAGAGAATATTCGAAGGAACAGTCTTCTCTTCAGGAGACAGTAGCCGTGTACCGTGAATATAAGGAAGCAAAGGAAGGCCTGGATGAAGCGAAGCTGATGCTTGAAGACAAGCTGGATCCGGAAATGACGGCCATGGTGAAAGAAGAAATCTCCGAGCTGGAGCAAAAAATGGAGGAGTGCACACAGCAGCTGAAGATTCTGCTTCTTCCAAAAGACCCGAACGATGACAAAAACGTTATCGTGGAGGTGCGCGGGGCGGCCGGTGGAGATGAAGCTGCGCTGTTTGCCGGAGACCTCTATAAAATGTACAGCCGCTATGCGGAAATGCAGGGCTGGAAAACAGAAGTGATCGAAGCAAGCTATACAGAGCTTGGCGGCTATAAGGAGATCATTTTCATGGTAAATGGCAATGGTGCCTATTCCAAGCTGAAATATGAAAATGGGGCACACCGTGTACAGCGTGTTCCTGCCACGGAATCCGGCGGACGTATCCATACATCCACAGCCACTGTAGCGATTCTTCCGGAGGCGGAAGAAGTGGAAGTGGAAATCCATGAAAAAGATGTCCGCGTCGATACCTTTACATCAAGCGGACCGGGAGGACAATCTGTTAACACGACTCAATCCGCTGTCCGACTTACACATATTCCAACAGGAACCGTTGTGTCCTGTCAGGATGAGAAATCACAGATCAAAAATAAAGAAAAAGCGATGAAGGTTCTTCGCGCCCGTGTATACGATAAAATACAGCAGGAAAAACAAAAGGAATATGATGAAAACCGTAAGTCTGCCGTCGGAACGGGAGACCGTTCAGAACGGATCCGCACGTACAATTTCCCGCAAAACCGTGTAACCGACCACCGAATCGGACTGACTCTTCAAAAACTCGACCAGATTTTGCTCGGAAAGCTGGATGAATTTATTGATGCTCTTATCACAGAAGACCAGACCAGCATGATGAAGGCGCAGACGGAAGCGTAAAATGGAAAATAGGAAACGGCATGAAGCCCTGAATTGGGCTTCATCTTTTTTAAAGGAAAAGAAACGCGAACCAGAGGCAGGAGAACTGCTGCTGCGCCATGTGCTCGGCGACCTCAGCCGGACCGAACTGCTGATGGGATTGAACGACCCGATGACAGTGGCCGAGCAGGCGTCCTTTGAAGCCGCGGTAAAAAAACATGGTGAAGGCGTGCCCGTTCAGTATATTATGGGTCATGAGGAATTTTACGGCCGGCGTTTCACCGTAAACCGGGAAGTACTTATTCCAAGGCCTGAAACCGAAGAGCTTGTATATGAAGTGCTTAAGCGGGCAAAATCGCGGTTTGGAGATCAGAAGGAAGTTCAGACCGTTGATGTCGGAACAGGCAGCGGAGCGATTGCGATCACCCTAGCTTTGGAAAATCCGAGCCTTTCTGTGTCCACAGTGGATATTGCCGAGGAGTCGATTGCGGTGGCCAAAGAAAACAGCCGGCGTTTGGGCGCTGGTGTCCGTTTTCTTCATGGTGACCTTCTGCAGCCATGGATTGCAAATAGCGAGAAGGCGGACATTGTGGTCTCCAATCCTCCTTACATTCCTGACTGGGAGATAGAGGGTCTGGAAACGGTTGTGAAGGACCAGGAGCCGATGAGGGCGCTCAGCGGAGGCGCGGACGGCTATGTTTTTTACAGAAGGTTTATGGAAGAATTGCCTCTTGTGCTGAAACCGAAAGCGATTGTGGCTTTTGAAGTCGGGCATGACCAGGGCCAGACGGTGGCGGAAATGCTGCGGGTTACCTTCCCTGGAGCTGATGTGGAGATTGTGCGGGACATCAGCCAAAAGGAACGCATGGTTATTGCAGAAATTGGGTTTTCAAAATATTGACGAAAGTCCTACTTTTGTTGTAGGATTACTATAATAAAATAAATCTTATCCAGAGTGGTGGAGGGACTGGCCCTATGAAACCCGGCAACCCGTTTGAAGGTGCTAAATCCAGCAGGAATCATCCTGAAAGATAAGATTGAAGCGGCGGAAAACTTCTTCTTATCTAAGAAGAGGTTTTTTTGTGTGTTTTTTTACCGTTTCTACTATAGCAGAGGAGAGAAACAGATGAGATTTGGATTTTGGTTACCAATATTCGGCGGCTGGCTGAGAAATGTGGAAGACGAAAATATGCCTCCGACGTTTGATTATGCAAAACAAGTGATTCAGTCAGCGGAAAAATGGGGTTTCGATACAACGCTGATCGCGGAGCTTTATTTAAATGATATAAAAGGACCGGAACAGGACGCCCTGGAAGCATGGACAACGGCAGCCGGCCTGGCTGCGGTTACAGAAAAGATCGAAATCATGACGGCTGTAAGGCCAGGATTTCATAACCCTGCGGTAACGGCCAAGATGGCCGCCAACATTGACCGGATCAGCGGCGGAAGATTCACCCTGAATGTGGTTTCCGCCTGGTGGGAAGAAGAGGCGAAGCAGTATGGCGGTGTCTTTACCGCCCATGATGAACGCTATGAGCGGACACAGGAGTTCATTGATGTCCTAAAAGGACTCTGGACAGAAGAAACCTTTAATTACAAAGGCAAGTACTATGAGCTTTCAAATACAAAACTGTCGCCTAAGCCAGTACAGCGGCCAAACCCTGTTCTTTATGCCGGCGGCGAAAGTGAACGCGGGAAACAGGTTATCTCGTCCTCCTGTGACGCCTATGTCATGCATGGGGGAACCGTCGAGGAAATCCAGGCCAAGGTGACCGATATGAAAGACCGCAGAGCCCAGACAGGAAAAGAACCGTTATCATCGTTTGGGATGGCAGCCTATGTCATCTGCCGGGATACGGAGGAAGAAGCACAGGCTGAACTGGAGCGAATTACAGATGTGAAAGAAACAAGCGGATATGCCGGCTTTAAGGATTTTACAAGCAAATCCCAGCTTGAACAGCAGATACAGCTGCAGGATTATTCCGTTTCCAACCGCGGCCTAAGACCGAACCTGATCGGCACGCCCGAGCAGATCGCCAAGCGGATTGTTGAGTACGAAGAAGCCGGTCTCGGACTGCTGCTGCTTCAGTTCTCACCGCAGCTGGAAGAAATGGAACGATTTTCGAAGCAAATCATGCCATTATTGGAAAAATACAACCAGGAAAAGGCGTTAAGCTAAGGAAACAGAAGGGGAGAGATCACGTTGAAAAAAGTATACATCATCCACGAAAACGATGAATGGACAAACCATTTAATTAAGCGTCTGGACGAGTTGGAGGTACCATACGAAACCTGGCATCTTGATCAGGGTACGGTCAACCTGTCGGAAACGCCTCCGGAAGGAATTTTTTACAGCCGCATGAGCGCTTCCTCCCATACAAGGGGACACCGCTACGCTCCTGAACTCGCGGCAAGTGTAATTGCCTGGCTCGAGCGCCACGGAAGAAAGGTGCTGAACGGCAGCCGTGCCCTTCAGCTTGAAGTCAGCAAGGTGGCGCAGTATCTCGAATTGGAAGCACACGGCGTGAAAACACCGAAAACCATTGCGGCAGCAGGAACGGAACAAATTCTGCAGGCGGCGGAACAATTCAGCGGCCAGCCGTTTATCACAAAGCACAACCGTGCAGGAAAGGGACTCGGTGTTCAGCTTTTTCATTCGTACGAGGGATTGAAAGATTACGTGCTTGGCCCGGATTTTGAGGAGCCGGTTGATGGCATTACACTTATTCAGCAATACATCGAATCACCTGAATCTTTCATCACCCGCTGTGAGTTTGTCGGCGGAAAGTTTGTGTATGCCGTTCGGGTGGACACATCGGAAGGGTTTGAGCTCTGCCCGGCGGATGCCTGCCAGATCGGAGACTTGTTCTGCCCGGTTGGGGAAGAAACGCCGGCTAAGCCAAAGTTTCAGATTCAGCAGGACTTCGCTGAAAGCATTATTGAAAAATATGAACAAGTGCTGGCAGACAACAACATCCAGGTGGCCGGTATTGAATTTATTAAAGACGCTGACGGCACCATTTATACGTATGACATCAATACGAATACCAACTATAACTCGGACGCTGAAGCAGCAGCAGGAAAATATGGCATGCTTGAGCTTGCCAAGTTCCTGAAAAGCGAATTAAATAAAGTAAACCCCGTTCTTGTATAGGACAACATAAAGAGCCTCCCGCTAAGCGGGAGGCTCTTACGTTTTCATCATCTACATGAAAAAGGGGGTGATAGGGATGTCCCTACTATAGCAGACCCTGACTTTAGAAAAAGTAATTATGTGACCTTTTTGATATGTTTAAGAAATTTGTGACATCTGCTTCCCGTTATTTGTCACTTTTTTTCGGGATTTGTTTGATAGTTTAGTAGTATGTTTTCTCCCCGCCCGGTCCACACTGAGGATATAAAACAAAAGGGGAGATTGAACATGAAACGTTCTAAACGATCGGTAATGACATTATTATTTCTATCGCTTATCGCGATGTTGCTGTTTTTTGAAACCCAGACGAAGGTGGCAAACGCCACGATGAATGAATCGGTTAAAATACCGAGCGACGCCATCCGGCTTCGCATTCTTGCCAACAGTGATGCAGAAAAGGATCAGGCGTTGAAAAGAAAAATCCGGGATAAGGTGAACCAGCAGATTACCACATGGGTGGGCGGCCTTGATTCCCATGATCAGGCAGAAAAAGTGATCAATAAGCATTTGCCAGAGGTGAGGCAAGTGGTGGAAACCTATTTGCGTGAGGCTGGCCTGGATATTCCTTATAAAGTACAATTCAATAAAGAGGTAGCGTTCCCAACCAAAATGTACGGCAACTATATTTATCCTGCCGGCAAATATGAAGCTCTTTTGATTACGCTTGGCAAAGGCAAGGGAGCCAACTGGTGGTGCGTGCTTTTCCCTCCTCTGTGCTTCCTCGATTTTGAAAATGGAGATGCGGTAAAAACCGAGCAACAGGGAGTAAAGGAAGTCGCTTCAGGGGCAGAGCAGGACATACCGGCTGTTCAGCAGCCTAAAGAGGAAAAAGTTGAAGTGAAATTTTTCCTGGGAGAGGTCTTCACCTCTGTCGCCAATAAGATTGGCGGGCTGTTCTCTTAAAACCCTGCATAACTTTCATGGTTGTTTCATAGACTTTTACAAAATACTAGAGGAGAGTGAGCGCCATGACCATTCGTTTGAGAGCGGCGATGCCGCACGAGGCAGGAAGTCTCGGTGAGCTGGTAAGGCAGGCTGGTTTAGGCACGGATGGAATGAGGGAAGGGATTGAAAATTACCTTGTGGTGGAAAACGAAAAAGGCGAAACCATTGGAACCGTCGGACTCGAACGGCTGGAAAAGGATGGCCTGCTCCGGTCGTTTGTTTTGAAAAAGGAATATTCCAATGAACAGCTATTTTTACGATTGATTCAGCGAATTTTGCTATACTGTAAAGAAAAAGGAGTAGAAACACTTTATTTGCTGACAAAGGCGGTTCACCTTTTTGAACCCCTGTCATTCCGGCCAGTGCCGGCAGAAGAGGTTCCTGCTCATGTGGAAAACACCGCCCATTATAAAAAAACAGCCGAAAAAGATGTGATCCTGCTTTCATGCAGCCTGCAGGACAAATGATTATCCACAAGTTATGCACAATAAATCGCCTTTTGTGTATAACTTGTGGATAAGATACGGTAAAGGCTGAAAAAAGGAAAGTGGCGGTTTGAAAGGATAGTTGGAATGAAGGAATTTACAACAAACATATGGTCTGTGGATAAAGAAAGTGACTCGCTTTCAGGTCATCCACAGATTATCCAAGCTTCCCTGTGGATAAAAAAGAATGAAGTCATCGCTTTCCCTACGGAAACGGTGTATGGTCTGGGAGGAAATGCAGAGAGCGATGAAGCAATTGAGAAAATTTTTGCGGCAAAAGGAAGGCCGAGTGACAACCCCCTTATTGTTCATATCTCAAGTGTGAACCAGCTGGAGGGCCTGGTGGCTGACATTCCAAAGCGGGCGCAATTGCTGATGGACGCATTTTGGCCCGGACCGCTAACCCTTGTTCTGCCCAAAGGAGAAAGGGTTTCCCGGCGAGTGACAGCAGGACTGTCCACGGTGGCAGTAAGGATGCCGGATCATCCTGTTGCTTTGGAGCTCATTAAGGAAAGCGGGCTGCCGCTCGCGGCTCCGAGCGCCAATATTTCAGGAAGGCCGTCACCAACTGCAGCCCGCCACGTTTTCGAGGACTTGAAAGGGCGAATCCCGGGGATTTTGGATGGCGGGCCAACCGGGGTGGGAGTGGAATCCACGGTGGTGGACTGCACTTCTGAAAAGCTTACCATTCTGCGGCCGGGCGGGGTGACGAAAGAGGAGCTGGAGGAAGTGGCAGGCGAGTCGGCTGTGGATCCTGCTCTTACCACAAACGAATCTGCAGCACCGAAGTCGCCGGGGATGAAATACACCCATTATGCGCCGGATGCGCCCTTATACCTTGTGGATGGATCATCTGCTTTTCTGCAGCAGCTTGTGGATAAGGAAAAAGCCAGAGGAAGGATTACCGGCGTTTTGACATCGGATGAAAACGCAGATTTTTACGATGCAGATACAGTGATACCGTGCGGCTCCCGCAAAGCGCTTGAAAGTGTCGCCCATCATCTTTATGATGCGTTGCGTGCCTTTAACGAGAGTGAGGCGGATATTATTTTCAGTGAGGTTTTTCCGAAAAAAGGCGTGGGCACCGCGATTATGAACCGTCTTGAGAAATCGGCCGGAGGAAAAATAATAAAAGAATGAAAAAGCAGGGCGGCCGCCCTGCTTTTTTTGTGGATGGTAGATCCCGTGAAAACCTGTCCTGGTATCATGCAGGATGGGAGAGAGTGGGAAGGGTGACGGTAAACGTACTGCCCTGGCCCACCTCGCTCGTCACCCGGATGCTTCCGCCGTGGTTTTCGATAATTTTATAGCATACCATCAGGCCGAGACCTGTTCCTTTCTCTTTTGTGGTGTAAAAGGGTTCCCCAAGAGATGGCAGCATGTCCTTGGGTATCCCGCATCCTTCATCGGTAAACACAACGCTCAATTGATCTTCTTCCTGCCGTACAGAAATATAAATATTACCGCCCTCAGGCATGGCTTCTATGGAGTTTTTCAGCAGGTTAATGAAAACCTGCTTTAATTGGCTGTCAGCAGATGAGACCATTGGCAGATCGTCGTCGGCATGGAAATGAATCTGCACATTCATTAAGATGGCCTGTGCTTCCAGCAGAGAAATCACATGGCTCAGCAGCTGCGTAAGATTGGTGGGAACAAGATTCATGACCTGGGGCTTTGCGAGCACCATAAATTCACTGACAATAGAGTTGATCCTGTCAATTTCAGAAAGCATAATCTCGTAATATTCGTTATGGTCCTGAGCCTGGGATTCCAACAGCTGCAAAAACCCTTTAATCGAGGTGAGCGGATTGCGGATTTCGTGGGCAACCCCGGCGGCCAGCTGGCCGAGGACGGACAGCTTATCCGATTTTCTCAGCATCTCTTCTGTTTTCATCCGTTCGGTCAGGTCCCGGGATACGACCACAATGCTTTCTACCTGGTCTTTTTCATTAATGACCGGTGTGGCATTCGTTTCAAGCAAAACATAATCTCCGTTATTATGCTTCCAGCGGGATTCAAATTTAATGGGCTTTCTGGTATGAACCATCTCTCCCATCAGAAGATTAATCCGTTCTCTGTCGTCCGGATGGGCAAATTCTCCTGCATATTTCCCGTAATAGGTTTCAGGCTCGATTCCCAGAATCAGCTTGTTGGATGGTGAACTGTACAGAACCTTGCCCTTGTCATCCGACACCGCGATTAAATCCATTGTATTTTCGGCGATGATCCGATATTTTTCTTCACTCTCGCGCAGTGCTTTTTCCTGGCGTTTTTTTTCTGTAATGTCACGCGAAATGCCTGAGTAGGCATGTACCCGGCCGTTTTGATCCCAGATGGGAAACAGTGTCACGCTTGTATTGAGCAGGGAACCGTCCTTGCGCTGGCAGATCATTTCATGTCCTTTAATGGGGATTCCTTTTTTGACGGTCTGAATCATATGCAGCGATTCCTGCATATATTTGTCCAGCACAATCGGAAGGATGGGGCTTTGGAGGTCTTTGAGCTCTTCTTCCTTCCAGCCAAAGGTTTCCTCGAAGGCGGGATTCAATTTTATCGTTTTCTTTTCAAAATCATAAATGGAAATCATATCGGCCGAATGGGTAAAAAGGGATTCAAGCAATTCTTTCGTTTCTTTGAACTCTGCTTCCTGTGCGATCCGTTCGGTAATGTCCTTTCCGATACAGTACACGCCAAGTACTTCGTCATTAACCGTAATCGGTGTGATGGTCAAGTTGATATAAACCATTTCGCCGCATTTTCTTTTAAGCTTCACCTCATACGTTTGCGAGGGGCCGCGGAGCGTTTGATTGAATCCCCTGTTGTATTTATCCTTTTTGTCATCGGGCAGAAGCGGATGATACGTCATGGCGAGCAGTTCCTCTTCAGAGTAGCCCGTCAACTTCTGGGCGGCGGGATTAACCATCGTGAAGTTCCCCTTTGTATCAATGGAAAACAAGGCATCGACCGTATGGTTAATGAGAGAATGAAACCGCTGCTCGCTTTCGTTCAGCTGTTTTTCTGCAATGATTCGGTCTTGAATATCAATGCAAAAACCGCTCACCTCAAACACCCTGTCTTCTTTAAAAACAGGATGCAGCGAAATAAGAAACGGAACATCATGAAACTCTGCTTCAAACGTGAGCGGCTCTCCCTGCCATGCCCGTTCCAGGCAATGGGTGATAAAGCTCGATTGCTCCGGAATAATGAGGCTGCCTTGTTCATTTTTAAACAGCCATTCTTTCATATATTCCAGCGGTGGGGAGAGGTCGCCGTTCCATTGTGTAACCATAAAAGCTTCCCGGGATTTTTTAAACGTAAAGGTCAGGCTGGTTTGTTTTGTGATTTTCATGCGGCGGGCGTGTCTGTTTTCGTCAGCGGCGGCCGGATGAATCGACTTCCCGTATTCAGTCATGAAATCGCCTCCGATTCTTCCGTTTATCTACTATGTTATTTACGGTAAAAAAAACCATATCCCTGCTTATGTCGAAATTTGATTGTCCATTGGTTTTTTTAGAAACACCCCCTGTCTCATTCTAATCGATGTGGGACGCGCATAAGTTGTACTAGCGGACTAAGGGGGAACGTAAATGGATGTTGTGACCATAGGAGAATGGCTGACTTTATGGGTCATGTCTTTTGCTCTGGGAATGGATGCCTTTTCCATCGGTCTGGGCATGGGTATGCTCCGGTTAAGGCTGAAACAAATCATTAAAATCGGTGTGGTCATCGGGTTGTTTCACATGGGCATGCCGCTTGGGGGACTGATGCTTGGAAAGCAAATTTCCTCTCACTTTGGAGGAATTGCTGCCATTATCGGCGGGTGTCTGCTGCTGCTGCTTGGGATTCAAATGATTCGTTCCTCCTTTAAACCTGGTAACGAACCATTTGTTACACCCGTCGGCTTCGGCCTGCTGCTGTTTGCGCTCAGCGCAAGCCTCGACAGCTTCTCTGTTGGTTTAAGTCTCGGAATTTACGGAGCCAAAATCATACTTACCATTTTTATGTTTGGCGTGATGAGCATGCTGCTGACCTGGTGCGGGCTGATGATGGGACGGAAGGTTCAAAAGTGGCTCGGCTCCTACAGTGAGGCGCTTGGCGGCTTGATTTTGCTCGCGTTTGGCATTAAGCTTTTGTTTCCGCTATGAATATAAAAAGGAACGATTGGCGTACAGGCCAATCTTTTTTTATACTATAAGTAGACATTCCAAAATAAAGGTGGTAACCCTATGAAAAATATACTTTTTGTTTGTACAGGAAATACTTGCAGAAGTCCGATGGCTGCCGCTCTCCTGAGACATCTCGGCAAGGGAAGCCTTGAGGTGCGGTCTGCCGGAGTCTTCGCAGCACAAGGGGCAGGGGCAAGTTCAAATGCCGTAACGGCCATGTCTGAAAAGGGCATTCCTTTTAACCATGAATCAAAGCCGGTGACACGGACCCTGATGGATTGGGCGGATCTTATCCTGACCATGACTGAAAGCCATAAGCATGCGCTCTGCAACAGGTTCCCGGAAGTGGTGAACAAGGTATACACGCTTAAGGAATTTATCTACCAAAATGAAGACTATGAACAAAGGCTGTCAGAACTTCATCAGGCGTATGCCGAAATAGAAACGTTAAGGGTGTTCTACAAAAGCAAATGGAACCAGGCCGGTGAAAACCAGCAGGCGGTTCAGGAAGAATTCGAGCAGGCGATTGCGCCGTTCAAAGAAAAAATTTCTTCACTGGAGCAGGAGCTTCCTTCGCTGGATGTTATCGATCCGTTCGGCGGAGATATCGAGATTTACAGGGAGACCAGAAGTGAGCTTGAATCTCTCATTCATAAGCTGCTGGAAAAAATATAGAACGTTTGCACTGGGCTGTCTGCCGAGAGTGGTTGAAACCGGGTGGAAATGGATTTAAAATCGAATAGACTACAGATTTTACAGGAGGAGAAGATGAGAGTAGCCATAGGTTCAGACCATGCAGGAGTAGAGCTTCGCCAGGAAATCATCGAGATGATGAAGGGAATGGGTATGGAAGTGTTTGATGCGGGATGCGAGTGCAGCACGTCCGTTGATTATCCGGATTACGCCATTCCCGTGGCGGAAATGGTAGCCAGCAATGAGGCAGACCGAGGTATATTAATCTGCGGTACGGGAATAGGTATGAGTATAACGGCAAATAAAGTTAAAGGCATCCGTTGTGCCCTTGTGCATGACCTGTTCAGCGCCAAAGCAACACGCCTGCATAATGACAGTAATGTACTGGCCATGGGTGAGAGGGTCATCGGACCTGGACTGGCTATGGAAATTGCCAAAGTATGGCTGACCACAGAATATGAAGGCGGCAGGCACGGCAAGCGTGTGGGCAAAATCTCAGATTACGAGGAGAGAAGCAGCGAGCGAGTGTAGGTGCTGCAAAGAAAAGGTGATGGAACACAGCTTCCGCGCCTTAAAAGAAGGGAAGATTCAACCAATGAGTGACCAGCTGCAAAACGTAGAGAAGCAGGTCTATCATGCCTTATCCGATTTACAAAAGCAGGCAGGGCTCAAGCCCGGGCAGCTCTTGGTAGTCGGAGCAAGTACGAGTGAAGTGACCGGTGGAAAAATAGGCACTTCAGGAACCATGGAAGTCGCACAGGCTCTTTTTAATGGAGTAAAAATGTTTCAGGAAGAAACCCGGGTGGCAGTGGCGGTACAGTGCTGCGAGCATTTAAACCGTGCCCTTGTTGTCGAGCGGGAAACGGCGGACAGGCTCAGACTTGAAGAAGTCCGCGTGGTGCCGGCAAGATCGGCGGGCGGAGCTCTGGCCACTTATGCTTTCCATCATTTAAAAGATCCGGTGATGGTGGAGTTCATCAAGGCAGATGCCGGAATCGACATTGGCGATACCTTTATTGGCATGCATTTGAAGCATGTCGCAGTACCGGTTAGAACGGAAGTCAAAAGCATTGGTGAAGCACATGTGACGCTCGCCAAAACCCGGCCGAAATTAATCGGCGGGGAGCGGGCCGTCTATCCTTCAAAAGAAGAATTCAGCTGCTTTTAATAGATCAAGAAACCGCCCGGCTCATTTTGAGTCCGGGCGGTTTTTTTTAGAACTTCTTTTCGGAAATCGCAGAGCGCATCCGCTGAAGCGAGGCTTTTGCGGCTTCTTTTCCGGCCATCATCACGTTTACATAAAGAGCATCGATGACGCTGAGCTGCGCGATCCTCGACGACAGGGCCTCAGAGCGGAATTCCGTTTCTGTAGCAACCGTATGAAGAGAAATATCGGACTTTTCACTGAGCGGCGACTTCGCGTAGTCGGTCAGTGAAATAGTGCGGCAGCCGTTTTCTTTTGCGACCGAAAGAACCTGAAGCAGATCCTTGTTCGTTCCGGAATGGGAGATGAACATGGCTGCATCACTCGCTGTGAGCTGGGAAGCAGACATGAGCTGAAAATGGGTGTCGGTATACGCGATGCTTTGCTTTCCGGTGCGTATAAATTTGTGGTGGGCATCCATGGCAATAATTCCTGATCCCCCGTTTCCGTAAAATTCGATCTTGGAGGCGGAAAGAAGGCAGTCAACGGCTTCCTGAAAATTTTTTTCATCCAGCATCCGCCTTGTATCTTCAAGGGTGCGGATGTTGGATTGAAAGACCTTTTCCGCCACCTGTGCCGGGCTGTCCGTTTCGAGAATGGTCTCATGGATGTCCTGCAATGGCCCTACCACATCAGAGGCGAGCGCAATTTTCAGCGCCTGGAATCCTTTGAAACCAAGGCGTTTGCAGAAGCGGAAGACAGTTGCATCCGCCACTTCGAGACGGTCGGCAACCTCATTGATGCTTGAATGAATGATATTCTGCGGATCTTCGAGAATCATATCCGCTATCTTTTTTTCTTTTTCGCTCAATATGCCGTAAGAAGAGCGGATCTTGGCTAAACAATTTGAAGCGGCCATATCTTGTTTCACCTTTTCCTCTGTGAGACGTTTGGCTCTATCATAATATGAAAATTAATTTCTTGTAAACGGAAAAAATTTTAGTATATAATGAGTGTTGAAGAAAATATTTTTCACAAGCTGCAAATGAGCTTGATTGGAAGGGGAAGTAACACATGCAAATCGGAATGATTGGCTTAGGTAAGATGGGTTATAATCTTGTTCTTAATCTTTTGGACCATGGACATGAAGTGGTGGCAACGGATGTAAACCATGAACAAGTTAAAAATATTGCGAACGACGGAGCAACCGGCGCTTACAGCATTAAAGAACTTGTCAGCGGATTAAACAC
Organism: Fictibacillus fluitans; assembly: GCF_030418125.1. GTDB lineage: Bacteria > Bacillota > Bacilli > Bacillales > Fictibacillaceae > Fictibacillus_C > Fictibacillus_C fluitans. The sequence goes on from NZ_JAUHTR010000004.1 coordinate 142,168, forward strand.
ACCGCGCGTAGTTTGGATGATGGTGCCTGCGGGAAACATTACTGAAGATGTGCTCACTGAACTCAAAAACGTCCTGGAGCCAGGCGACATTGTAATCGATGGCGGAAACTCCAATTATAAAGATACACTCCGCCGTGCGGAAGAATTGAAAGAAAAAGACCTTCACTTTGTGGATGTCGGCACAAGCGGCGGTACGGAAGGTGCCCGAAACGGAGCGTGCACAATGATCGGTGCCGAGCCTGAAGTATTTGAAATCATTGAACCGGCATTTAAAGACCTTTCTATTGAGAATGGCTACATGTATACAGGAAAAGTAGGAAGCGGGCATTTCTTGAAAATGGTTCATAACGGAATTGAGTACGGTATGATGCAAGCCATTGCTGAAGGCTTTGAAATTCTTGAGAAAAGCGAATTTGATTATGATTATGAAGCGGTTGCCAAAGTGTGGAACCATGGTTCCGTTATCCGCTCATGGCTCATGGAATTAACGCAAAGCGCATTCTCCAAGGATCCTAAGCTCGATGACATCAGAGGCATCATGCACGCTTCCGGCGAAGGTAAGTGGACCGTGGAAGCAGCCTTGGATCTTCAAGTTCCTGCACCGGTTATCGCACTTTCCCTCATGATGCGCAACCGTTCACTTGAAGATGATACATTTACCGGTAAAGTGGTAGCGGCGCTCCGCAATGAGTTTGGCGGACATGCAGTTGTAAAAAAATAAATGGCAAATCAGGAGGGTGACGTACACTGCATGTCACCCTCTTCTTTTTCATCGGCTCTTCATGTATGTATACGTTAACTTTAGCAGCATACTAAAAGCTGAGAAGAAAAGGGCAAGGCCGGAAAGGATGGAAAGCATGGATCAAAACAAATACTTGATGGGTGTGGACATCGGTACGACAAGCACAAAGGCTGTTCTTTTTGACCGGAAAGGGACGGTTATTTCCCAGCATACAGTGGGCTACCCGTTATTGAGCCCAACGCCGTCAACAGCAGAGCAGGAACCGGAGGAAATCTTTCGTGCGGTGCTTACCTGCATCAACAGAACTATGGCAGACAGCCTGATTGCACCAAAGGACCTTCAACTGGTTTCGTTCAGCTCGGCGATGCACAGTGTGATTGCAGTGGATGCAAAAGGAAAAGCACTGACCAAAAGCATCACATGGGCGGATAACCGCGGGGCTGACTATGCGGAAAAAATTAAAAATGAACTGAATGGCCATGAAGTATACTTGCGGACAGGAACACCCATTCATCCGATGTCACCGCTGACCAAGCTCCTGTGGATGAAAAATGAGCTGAAGGAAGCATACGATCTTACCCACAAATTTGTTGGGATCAAAGAATATGTCTTTCACAAGCTGTTTGGCGAGTTTCTGATTGACCATTCCATCGCTTCAGCTACGGGAATGATGAACCTTGAGAAGCTTGAGTGGGATGAAGAAGCTTTAAACATTGCCGGGGTTACAAGCGACAAATTGTCGAAGCTCGTGCCGACCACCCATGTTGTAAAAGGCCTTTCAACGGAAATGGCAGAGAAGCTCGGCATTCACCAAGAGACTCCTTTCGTGATTGGCGCAAGTGACGGAGTGCTTTCAAACCTGGGAGTAAATGCGATTGATCCCGGTGTTGTGGCGGTTACCATCGGTACAAGCGGTGCGATCCGGACAGTAAGCGACAAGCCGATCACCGACCAGAAAGGCCGGACATTTTGTTATGCGCTTACGGAAAACCACTGGGTCATCGGTGGCCCTGTCAACAACGGGGGCATGACGTTCCGCTGGGTCAGAGACCAGTTTGGCGCAGCCGAATCAGAAACGGCAAAACGCCTGGGACTTGATCCTTATGAAGTATTGACCGAGATTGCCGAAAAGGTTGCTCCCGGTGCAGACGGTCTTCTGTTCCATCCTTATATGGCAGGTGAACGTGCACCGCTTTGGAATGCCAATGCAAGAGGTTCCTTCTTCGGACTGGCACTCTACCATAAGAAGGAGCATATGATCCGTGCCGTGCTTGAAGGCGTCATTTTTAACCTGTACAGCGTTCTTCTGGCGCTTCAGGAGCTCATCGGAATTCCGAAAGGGGTACAGGCAACAGGAGGCTTCGCCCGTTCCGCCCTTTGGCGCCAGATGATGGCCGATATCTTTAACCAGGATGTGACCATTCCGGAAAGCTTTGAAAGCTCATGCCTTGGTGCCGTCATTCTTGGGTTATATGCATTGGATGAGATTGAGGATTTCTCCATCGTTTCCGAAATGGTAGGAAGCACCTATCAGCATACGCCAAATCCTGAAAACGTGGAGACATATCAGGAGCTCATGTCAATCTTTCTTTCTGTATCCAGAAGCCTGGAAGAGGATTATCACAATATTGCAGAGTATCAGCGAAAGCGGCTCGAGCATTAAGAGAACAGACAGGAAAGGGACAAACCTTTCCTGTTTTTGTATGTAACGGTTTCAAACACCGGTAAATTACGTACGTTTTATACATATACTTAATTTATAGTTCGGAAAATATCTAAAATGTATCCGTTATCAATTAAAAATGACCTAACAAAACCCTGAAAAGCTATGTTACAATGGACATGAATTAAGGACTTTTAACACGAAGGGGATGCGCAAACTTGAAAAAGCTAGCTGTTCAAGATCAAGAAGTTTTTGCTGCTATACAAGACGAACTCGGACGTCAGCGCAACAAAATTGAACTCATTGCATCAGAAAACTTTGTAAGTGAAGCGGTAATGGAGGCGCAAGGATCTGTCCTTACCAACAAGTATGCTGAGGGATATCCAGGCCGACGTTATTACGGAGGATGCGAATATGTTGACGTGGCAGAGAACCTCGCAAGAGACCGTGCCAAGAAAATTTTTGGAGCGGAGCATGTCAATGTTCAGCCTCACTCCGGTGCACAGGCGAACATGGCCGTGTATTTCACCATCCTGAAGCCGGGCGATACTGTCCTTGGAATGAACCTGTCCCACGGCGGACATTTAACGCACGGCAGCCCGGTTAACTTCTCAGGCGAGCTGTATAATTTCGTAGAGTATGGCGTGAACGAAGAATCACACCTGATCGACTATGAAGATGTACGCCAAAAAGCGGTTGAAAATAAACCGAAGCTGATTGTTGCCGGAGCAAGTGCCTACCCAAGAGCGATTGACTTTAAAAAATTCCGTGAAATTGCGGATGAAGTCGGCGCTTATTTGATGGTTGATATGGCGCATATTGCCGGACTTGTAGCCACAGGGCACCATGAAAACCCGGTTCCTTACGCTGATTTTGTAACAACTACTACCCATAAAACACTTCGCGGTCCACGCGGCGGAATGATTCTTTGTAAAGAAGAGTTTGCCAAGAAGATCGACAAATCCATTTTCCCTGGCATTCAGGGCGGTCCTCTTATGCACGTGATTGCGGCGAAAGCGGTCGCCTTTGGAGAGGCATTGTCAGACGACTTCAAAACATACTCCCAGCAGATCGTTGATAATGCAAAAAGGCTTGCGGAATCTCTTACTAAAGAAGGAATCACACTCGTATCCGGCGGAACGGACAACCATTTGATCCTGATTGATGTAAGCAAGCTTGGCATTACAGGCAAAATTGCCGAGAAGGCCCTTGATGACATCGGAATTACGGTAAACAAAAATACCATTCCGTTTGACCAGGAGAGCCCGTTTGTAACGAGCGGTATCCGTATCGGTACAGCTGCTGTTACATCCCGCGGATTCGGCCTCGAAGATATGGATGAAATTGCATCCCTTATTGCCCTTGTTGTTAAAAACCCTGAAGACGAAGCTTCATTGAAGGAAGCAAGCGAACGCGTTGCTGCCCTTGCCGGCAAATACAAGCTTTACGAATAATACTAGACACTATGAAAAGGCACCTGCGAGGGTGTCTTTTTTTGTTGAGAACGTTGGGTAAGGAGTTTTCTTTGATTAAGGAAATGGAAATCCACTACTTTAAAGAGCTAAAGATGCTATGAAAAAAGCATTCAAAAGTTAAGAATATGTTCATTTGTAAAATAGAGAGACTTCGTATACTCTTAAGTAGAACTTACTTCTGATTGATTAGTTAGTAAATTAATTTAAGGTAGTAGAGGTGAAATCATGGCGAATCAAAAACCTAAGGCAAAAGGCAAATCGAAGCCCGCAACCAAAAATTACGTAAGAAATAAGAATCAGCGGTCATCCAGCTGGATCTTCTGGGTCATCGGCATTATTGCGCTCGGTATTATTTTTGTGCTGTTTGTGGGGAATTTCGGCGATAAAAACGACGACTCCAACAATGGATCTATCGATTATAAGGATCAGCCATATTTGGGGAAAGAATCCGCGGATGTGAAAGTGCTCGAGTTTGGAGATTACAAATGTCCGGTTTGTAAGAACTTTAACGAGACCCTTTTTCCTGAAATTAATAAAGACCTGATCCAAACAGGTAAAATTAAATTTTATTTCATCAATTACCCTTTCATCAACGTGGATTCCAGACGCTCAGCGCAATTTGCCGAGACGGTCTATAGTGAATTGGGCAACGACAGCTTCTGGAAATTCCATGAGCTTCTGTACAAAAAGCAGCCGGCCGATCATAACGCTGAAAAGCAGGACATTTTTACGGAGGATTTCCTTGTGAAAACACTGGCGGAAGCTACCTCGGAAAAAGATGCCTCAAAAGTGAAAAAGGCATTTGATGCATCCAACCATGACGAGGATGTAAAGAAGGACGAGGCACTTGTAAGCAAGCTGGGCGTAGACTCTACTCCAACTCTGTTTGTGAATGGCAAACGTTTTGAGGGCGGCACGTATGACGACCTCAAAAAGCGGGTTGAAGAAGCATCGAAAGGGAAGAATTAAGGATGAACAGGCCTTTGCTGCTTGGATGGGTAACAGCTGTTATTGCTGTATTGGGGTCATTGTTTTTCAGTGAAGTCCTGCACTATGTTCCCTGTACCTTATGCTGGTATCAAAGAATACTAATGTATCCTCTTGCCGTCTTCCTGGGTGTCGCGTTTTATCACCAGAACAGCCGGATCGCTTCCTATGTTCTTCCGCTGTCGGGTCTCGGTGTTATTGTTTCGGGCTACCATATTGCCCTGCAAAAGATTCCGGCCCTGCAGCAGTTTGAAGCATGCAGCGCGGGGGTTCCCTGTTCTCAGGATTATATTAACTGGCTCGGCTTTATTACGATTCCGATGCTGGCTTTTGTTGCCTTCGTGATTATCACCGCATGCATGCTTGTACTGAGCAGAAGAGAAGAAGAGTAGAGAATGGGGCATCCTGATGGGGTGCCTTATTTTTATGGGAAATTCCGGGATTTTAATTGGAAGCTTTTTAAACCTTGAAGTGGCGCTTCTTTTTCTGTAAAATGCGGTAGAGGTTATGTGCAAGAATTTACGGGATGGACAAGCCCGTTTTAAAAGGAGAGGTAGCAGGATGGGTAATGTTTTTGTTCTGGATCATCCATTGATACAGCATAAGTTAACACATATTCGTGACGTTGAAACAGGAACGAAAGAGTTTCGTGAGCTTGTAGATGAAGTTGCGGGATTAATGGCGTTTGAGATTACACGCGATCTTCCGCTTGAGGAAGTGACCATTCAGACTCCGGTAGCTGAAGCAACAATGAAAGTTATCGCAGGGAAAAAGCTCGGTCTCGTACCGATTCTCCGCGCCGGTCTTGGCATGGTAGATGGAATTCTTAAATTAATTCCGGCAGCAAAAGTCGGACACGTTGGTTTGTACCGTGATCCGGAAACCCTTATGCCTGTTGAATATTATGTAAAGCTTCCGTCCGATGTAGAGGAACGCGACTTTATTGTCATTGATCCGATGCTTGCAACAGGGGGATCTGCTGCAGCAGCCATCACGTCCCTTAAAAACAGAGGCGCGAAAAATATTAAATTGATGTGCCTCGTTGCCGCTCCTGAAGGAATCGATCTGATTCACAGAGACCATCCTGAAGTGGACATCTATTTGGCAGCCCTTGATGAAAAGCTCAATGACCACGGCTATATCGTGCCAGGTCTTGGCGATGCAGGGGACCGACTGTTTGGAACAAAATAAGCAACATGAAAAAGCGCCGGGCTTCCGGCGCTTTTATTTTGGCTGAAACAAAGTACTTTCTTTGCCGTTTGGGTTAAATTTCAATTTTTTTGGAAATACCTAGCTTATATTATGAAGGGCATGAAGGTGGAAAGCGAGATTCAGGGATAAAAAAAGCCCCAGCCACCTGCAGTTGTATGGCAGCGGCCAGAGCATTTTAATCATTAACTGATTTCTTCAAAGGCTACAGAAATTAATTTTCCGTCACTGGCGTTATGAAGGACCTTTACTTTAATATCTTTTTCGACATCATGCTGGGTGACAATAAAATCAAAGAAGTCAATGACTGTTCCGTCAGCGTTTACCCGGCGGGTATCGTACTGATAATCACTGATCGTGCTGTCAGGGTATCTTTCCCTGGTGCGCTCGAGGGCAATTTTCCCCCATCTCGCATAGTCCTGGCGCATGGGAGTGCTCATATTTTGCGGTGTGCCCGAGTTTGGTTGATTGCTATTCATTTGGTGGGATTTTGCTCCATTTTTTCCATCGTTGACACTGTTCATGCAGGCAACAAGCATGACTGAAAAAAACAGGAACAAAAAACCGGTTTTAGTGAGCTTCATATGCATCCTCCCCGGATGAAGTTTGTACTGAAAAGTCTGCTCAAAAACCGGAATTTTATACAATATTGAATAGTTCATAATGTGTATTATGGCGCTATTTTCCTAGAGAAAAGCTATATTATACTGCAATTGAATAAACATATAGGAATTGTGACAGATTTTCCACAAATTATATGATATTTTGCCCGTAATTGCGTTGACACCTAGGTGCCGCTATTGGTATCCTTACAAAGGGATATGGTAAGGTTTTCATGCTAGGACACAAGCGTGTTTGCTGGAAATTATGACGGCCTTATAATGTTCCGAAAGGAGTCCATGCGATGAGCACCGGAAGACGACCTTATAAAGCAATGGCGTTAATGTCAGGTATACTTTCTGTGCTAGTCGGAAGTATATTGCTTGGGCTTTTCGGCGGCAAGTGGCTGGATCGTCTTACAGGAACAAGTCCTTTGTTCCTCATTATCGGCTTGTTTTTGGGGCTTGGAGCCGGCGTTTACGGCATGATTCGTTTAATATCCAATCAATCAGGAGAAGAACGCAAATGACCGAGTACACCACGACCTACCGAAGATACATAAAGTTAACACTCTTTATGCTCTCTTTTTTTGTCCTCGGATATGGAGTTACCTCCTATCAATCCATTTTCCTCGGTTTATCATTCGGCACCCTGTTCAGTCTCTATAATCTTTGGAGCATGTATTCGAGGATCGAACGGCTCGGACAAGCAGTCATTAACCAGCAGAAAGTCAGGACAATGGGTTCATTATCAAGGCTTCTTGTAGGTGGCCTGGCGGTACTGATCGCCATGAGATACCCGCAATTCTTCAATTTGTTAAGTGTGGTAATTGGATTGATGTCTGTCTATATTATCATGTTAATAGATTCACTAACTAAAACCATACGTACCCCAAAGGAAAAGAGGTGAAATAGGTGGAACACGAAGCTCCAATACATACGTTTATGGGTCTTCAATTTAACCTTTCAAACGTACTGATGATTACAGTTTCTTGCGTAATTGTTTTCCTGATTGCTGTACTGGCTACCCGCGCCTTGTCCATGAAACCGGGCGGAATGCAAAACTTTCTTGAATGGGTAGTAGATTTTGTAAAAGGAATCATCAACAGCACAATGGACTGGCATACAGGCGGCCGCTTTCTTACACTAGGTCTTACATTACTTATGTATATTTTTGTTTCCAACATGCTCGGCCTCCCGTTCGCAGTAGCTTTCGATCATGAATTATGGTGGAAATCGCCGACTGCAGATCCAACAATCACTTTAACACTCGCTGTAATGGTAGTGGTGCTAAGCCACTATTATGGAGTGAAGTTAAAAGGTGCAAAACGGTATGGTGCAGAGTACTTCAAGCCATTCAAGCTTTTCTTCCCATTGAAGCTGATTGAAGAATTCGCCAACACACTAACGCTTGGCCTCCGGCTTTACGGTAACATTTACGCTGGTGAAATCCTTTTAGGCCTTCTTGTAGGGCTCGCACATAAAGGTATTTTTGCCGGTATCCTGGGAATCTTCCCGCTGATTGTATGGCAGGGATTCTCCGTATTCGTAGGTGCCATTCAGGCATTTATTTTTACCATGTTAACAATGGTGTATCTTGCCCATAAAGTGGCGGACGACCATTAATTAATATAAGTTCCGTTCTTGGCCAATCCGCCAGGAACAAAAAATAAAATTGCAGGGGAAAAGAAGGGAGAAATACAAAAATGAATCTTATTGCAGCAGCAATTGCAATCGGTCTAGCAGCACTAGGTGCAGGTATTGGTAACGGTCTTATCGTAGGACGTACAGTTGAGGGGATCGCTCGTCAGCCAGAACTTCGCGGTACACTTCAAACAACAATGTTCATCGGGGTTGCGTTAGTTGAAGCACTTCCAATCATCGGCGTTGTTATTGCGTTTATCGTTCTTGGCAGCTAATAACAGCAAGATTTAAAAAGATCTCAATAATGGCGAAGCATGTTTCAAAACTGGAACTTTTCTTCGCCATTCCTTATGTATGACCTATTGAAGGGAGGAAATACCGTGCAATCCTTAATGTTAGGTGCGGCAACCGGTGTTAACGGCGGAGATATTCTCTTCCAGTTACTAGCATTCATTATTCTGATGCTCTTATTACGCAAGTATGCATGGGGCCCGCTAATGGGAATCATGAAAGAGCGACAAAACTTTATTACGAATGAAATTGAAGCAGCAGAAACCAGCCGCAAAGAAGCGGATAAGCATCTTGCTGCTCAAATAGAAGAATTGAAACAAGCGCGTGAAGAAGCACGAGCTATCATTGAAAATGCGAAAAAACAAGGTGAAGCGCAAGGTGAGTCCATCATCAAAGCTTCCCGTGTTGAAGCTGAACGCGTGAAAGAATCTGCATTGGCTGATATCGCCAGTGAAAGAGAGAAAGCTGTCGCTACTCTTCGCAAAGAAGTTGCATCCCTGTCTGTCATGATTGCTTCTAAAGTAATCGCGAAAGAACTGGATGAGCGCAGCCAGGAGAAGTTAATCCAGGATTACCTTCAAGAGGCAGGCGAAGCTAGATGAGCAAGGACCTTACTGTAATTGCAAAACGCTATGCATCAGCTCTTTATGAAGTAGTTGGACAAGAAAACCTTGAACAGTCTGAGGCTGAGCTTCGTGCAGTAAAGGATGTCATGGAAAGCAATCGTGACATTCATAAACTATTGAACCATCCGAAAATTTCTGTTGAACAGAAAAAACAGATTGTAAAGGACAGCCTTGGCACAGAAATTTCCCAGCCGGTTTTGAACACCATTTTATTGCTGATCGACCGCAACCGGGAGAATATCATCGCTCAAATGGCTGGCCAGTTTATTGAACTAGCAAATGAATCGCGCGGCATTGCTGAAGCAACGGTTTACTCTGTACGCCTGTTATCACAGGAAGAAAGAGTCCGTCTCGAGGAAACCTTCGCAAAGCGAGTGGGAAAACAGCATCTGCGCATTGAAAATATTATTGACCAATCCCTCGTTGGTGGGATGAGAATCCGCATTGGCAACCGTATTTTTGACGGAAGCATCCGCGGCAAACTAGAGCGTATCGAGCGCCAATTAGCCACAACACAAGGCTAAAAAGATAGGGGTGAAATTCATGAGCAACATTAAAGCTGAAGAAATCAGTGCTTTAATAAAAAAACAGATTGAAAACTATCAGTCTGAAATCGAAGTAAACGACGTCGGTACAGTTATTCAGGTTGGTGACGGTATTGCCCGTGCCCATGGATTGGATAATGTAATGGCCGGCGAGCTTGTTGAATTTTCTAATGGGGTACTGGGTATGGCCCAAAACCTTGAAGAAAACAACGTAGGTATCATCATCCTCGGACCTTACCAGGAAATTCGTGAAGGTGACGAGGTTAAACGTACGGGACGTATCATGGAGGTTCCGGTTGGACCAGAACTTCTTGGACGTGTCGTTAACCCGCTTGGTATGCCGATTGATGGCAAAGGACCAGTAGAAACTACGAAAACCCGTCCAATCGAGCAAAAAGCGCCAGGCGTTATGGCTCGTAAATCAGTACACCAGCCGCTTCAAACAGGGATCAAAGCGATCGATGCTCTTGTTCCAATCGGACGCGGACAGCGTGAGTTGATCATCGGTGACCGTCAAACTGGTAAAACAGCTGTAGCCATTGATACGATCATTAACCAAAAAGACCAGGACATGATTTGTATCTATGTTGCTATTGGACAAAAAGAATCCACTGTTGCAGGCGTTGTCGAAACGCTTCGTGAGCACGGTGCTCTTGATTACACAATTGTTGTATCTGCAGGTGCTTCACAGCCCGCTCCTCTTCTTTTCTTGGCGCCATACTCTGGTGTTTCCATGGCTGAAGAGTTTATGTGGGATGGAAAGCATGTATTGATTGTTTATGATGACCTTTCTAAACAAGCAGCAGCTTACCGTGAACTTTCCTTGCTTCTTCGTCGTCCTCCGGGCCGTGAAGCTTATCCAGGGGATGTTTTCTACCTTCACTCACGTCTCTTGGAGCGTGCAGCGAAATTGAACGATGACCTCGGCGGAGGCTCCATTACAGCCCTTCCATTTATCGAAACGCAAGCGAGTGACGTATCGGCTTATATTCCGACAAACGTAATCTCCATCACCGACGGACAAATCTTCTTGCAGTCTGACTTGTTCTTCTCCGGTGTGCGTCCTGCGATCAACGCGGGTATCTCAGTATCCCGTGTAGGTGGATCCGCGCAAATTAAAGCAATGAGCAAAGTATCCGGTACACTCCGTCTTGACCTTGCTTCATTCCGTGAGCTTGAAGCATTTTCTCAATTCGGTTCTGACCTCGATAAAGCGACTCAAGCAAAACTTAACCGTGGTGCACGTACAGTAGAAGTCCTGAAACAAGGTCTTCACAAACCGCTTCGTGTAGAACTTCAGGTTGCCATCCTGTTTGCATTAACAAGAGGCTATCTTGATGATGTTCCAGTCGAAGACATCACACGTTTTGAAGAAGAGCTTCATGCATATATGGATAACAACGCTAAAGACGTTCTCAGCCAGATCAAAACCACTGGAAAGCTTCCAGAAGGCAGCGAGCTGGACGATGCGATCAAAGCATTCAAGAAAGTTTTTGCGTAAAAAAAGGAAAGCTGAAGCCGCTGCTTAGTGGCTGAAGCTGAATACATCCTAACTACAACCAACAGTTATATATACACTGCAGGATGCCCGGTGCATCCTGCAACCAGCTTAACCAAAAGGTGGTGAATACGAGTGGCATTACGAGATATTAAAGCGAGAATTGATGCAACAAAAAAGACGATGCAGATTACGAAGGCCATGGAAATGGTTTCTGCAGCTGCACTGAACCGTGCGGAGCAAAACGCGAAACGATTTACTCCTTATATGGATAAAATGCAGGAGGTCGTTACCAGCATTGCGTCCGGAAGCAAAAGTGCGCGCCACCCTATGCTTGCCAGCCGTCCCATAAAGAAGACAGGCTATTTTGTCGTCACAGCGGACCGGGGTTTGGCAGGGGCGTATAACTCCAATGTGCTGCGCCACGTTTACCGCACGATTAACGAGCGCCATCAGTCTCCGGATGAGTATGCACTTATTGTTGTCGGGAAGGTGGGCCTTAACTTTTTCAAAAGGCGCAACATGACCATCATTGACAGCATTACAGGACTCCCGGATCAGCCGTCTTTTGCAGACATTAAAGCCATCGCAAGCAAAGCGGTCGGTTTGTATGCGAACGAAACGTTTGATGAACTATACATGTATTACAACCACTTCGTCAGTGCAATCCAGTCAGACCTTTCAGAGCGAAAAGTTCTTCCGTTGACCGGATTTGAAGGAACAGTGAGCTCAAATGCTGCTTACGAATACGAGCCATCCGAAGAGGAAATTTTGGAGGTTCTCCTTCCACAGTACGCGGAAAGCCTGATTTACGGAGCACTTCTTGATGCAAAAGCAGCAGAGCATGCTTCCCGTATGACAGCAATGAGAAATGCGACTGACAATGCAGACGATCTAATCGGCCAGTTTACCCTCACGTATAACCGTGAGCGCCAGGCGGCCATCACTCAGGAAATTACCGAGATTGTCGGCGGGGTTGCGGCACTCGAGTAGATTTTTATACATGCCTTAATCGGCATCCGGCACAAAGACGTGCCAGAAGTTAGGAGGGGAAACGATGAATAAAGGGTATATCACCCAGATTCTTGGACCTGTTGTCGACGTTAAATTTGATGACAGTCTTCCGGAACTTTTAAATGCATTAACAGTTGACGCAGAAGGCGTTAACTTGACACTAGAAGTAGCCCTTCACCTTGGAGACAACACTGTCCGTACCATCGCGATGGATTCTACTGACGGTCTTGTCCGTGGAATGGTTATTTCGGATACAGGCAAGCCAATTTCCGTTCCTGTAGGGAGTGCAACACTTGGACGCGTATTTAACGTTACCGGTGAGGAAATTGACCTTGGAGAAGCGGTTCCGGCCGATGTTCGCCGTGATCCAATTCACCGTGGAGCGCCATCTTTTGAAAACCTTACAACAAAAACTGAAATCCTTGAAACAGGAATTAAAGTCGTTGACCTTATCGCTCCTTACGTTAAGGGTGGTAAGATCGGTCTGTTCGGTGGTGCGGGTGTAGGTAAAACCGTACTTATCCAGGAATTGATCAACAACATCGCACAAGAGCACGGCGGTATCTCCGTATTCGCAGGTGTTGGTGAGCGAACTCGTGAAGGAAATGACCTTTTCCACGAGATGACTGATTCTGGCGTTATCAAGAAAACGGCAATGGTATTCGGACAGATGAACGAGCCTCCTGGAGCACGTGCCCGTGTAGCACTTTCCGGTCTTACAATGGCTGAATTCTTCCGTGATGAAGAAGGACAGGACGTATTGTTCTTCGTGGATAACATCTTCCGTTTCACACAAGCAGGTTCTGAGGTATCCGCGCTTCTAGGCCGTATGCCATCAGCGGTAGGTTACCAGCCTACACTTGCTACAGAGATGGGTCAGCTTCAAGAACGTATTACATCTACGAAAAAAGGTTCTGTTACCTCCATCCAGGCGATCTATGTACCGGCCGATGACTATACTGACCCGGCTCCGGCAACAGCGTTTGCCCACTTGGATGCAACAACAAACCTTGAGCGTAAATTGACTGCTATGGGTATTTATCCTGCGGTGGATCCATTGGCTTCCACTTCCCGCGCTCTTTCTCCAGAAATCGTGGGCGAGGAGCACTATGCGATTGCCCGTCAAGTGCAGCAAACCCTGCAGCGCTATAAAGAATTACAGGATATTATCGCGATCCTTGGTATGGATGAGCTTTCTGAAGAAGATAAATTGGTTGTTCAGCGTGCGCGCCGCATCCAGTTCTTCTTGTCTCAAAACTTCCACGTGGCTGAGCAGTTTACCGGCCAAAAAGGTTCATACGTGACTGTGAAAGAAACTCTTCGCGGTTTCAGAGAAATCCTTGATGGAAAGCATGATGACCTTCCAGAGGATGCGTTCCGTCTTGTAGGTTCTATTGATGAAGTTGTTGAAAAAGCAAAAGCGATGGCCTAAACCTATAAGGGGGTAAGACGAAATGAGAACGTTAGACGTAAGTGTAGTCACCCCTGATGGTCCTGTGTTTGAAGGAACGGCAGAAATGGTCAGCTCCAAAGCAAAAAGCGGTGAGCTGGGTGTCCTGCCGGGACATATTCCATTGGTTGCTCCTTTAACCATCAGTGCAGTACGTGTGAAAAAAGATGGAAAAACACAATATGTGGCCGTTAGCGGTGGATTTATCGAAGTTCGGCCTGAAAAAGTAACGATCCTTGCTCAAGCTGCTGAACTGGCAGAAGAGATTGAGGTCAATCGTGCGGAAGCAGCCAAAGAGCGTGCCGAGCGCCGTTTGGCTGAGAGCAATCAAAACGATTTGGATCATGCGAGAGCAGAATATGCTCTTCGCCGTGCGATCAACCGTCTTGATGTTGCCAAGCACAGATAAATGAACAGTCAAATAGCCTTCCTGATCCGTCAGGAAGGCTATTTTTCTTTTTATACATAAAAAAGGATATAATAAGGAAAACTCGGCGTGGGAGGTATATCAATGACATTTCATAACCAAACCGTTTTGCCAGCCGTCCGAAAATGGAAAGACCTGGAGAAGCTGCTGGACAGCTCTTATACCTATATAGTTATATTGGACAGCCACATTGCCCAGCTGAAGGATATGGTCAGACTGGCTGGACGGGCGAACAAGAAACTGTTTGTTCATGCCGATCTGATCAGCGGCCTGAAGGCGGATGAGTATGCGGCGGAGTTTATTTGCCAGGAGATCAAACCCGCAGGCATTATCTCCACAAGAAGCAACGTGATTGCAACCGCAAAAAAGAAAGGGGTCACCGCCATACAGCGGCTGTTTCTTCTGGATTCGATTGCGCTTGAAACGAGTTATAAAATCATCTCAAAAACCCAGCCGGATTATGTAGAGGTGCTTCCTGGCCTGATGCCTAACATCATTCAGGAGGTGCACGAAAAAACAGGCATACCGGTCTTTGCCGGCGGCTTAATCCGCACGAAGGAGGAAGTCGAGTTGGCGATTACAGCAGGAGCGATGGCGGTAACCACCTCGGATAAAGAGCTATGGTGAGGGATCTTTCCTTTTATTCCCTCTTGTGTTTCATTGACAGCGTTTCCAAACTGTGTTTAAATAATAGACAAGTTAACATTCTGACGGAGAATCGGAGATCAGCGAAAGCCCTTACATAACTTGTTTGGGATCTTTTTGCTGGTCTTTTGTTTTGCGCAGAGTATTACGTTTGCTAAAATTGAGAGGAGTGTTGCAGGATGTCACCGATACTCGGAGAAATCGTAGGAACAATGATTTTGATTATATTTGGTGGTGGAGTTGTCGCCAACGTCAGCTTGAAGAAATCCAAGGCAGAAGGCGGAGGATGGATTGTCGTCGCACTTGGATGGGGGCTCGCGGTAACGATGGGAGTTTATGCTGTTGGAAATGTAAGCGGTGCCCATCTAAACCCGGCTGTTACTTTGGGTATGGCTGCGGTTGGAGAGTTCAACTGGTCACAGGTTCCCGGATATATCCTGGCGCAGATGCTGGGTGCGTTCCTTGGTGGAGTCATCGTTTATTTTCAGTTTCTTCCGCACTGGGAGAAAACAGAAGACAAAGCAGTTAAATTGGGAGTTTTCTCAACAGACCCTGCAATTCCGCATACATTATCGAACCTTTTGAGTGAGTTCATTGGAACAGCCGTTTTGCTGGTAGGACTTTTGGCAATCGGCGCGAATAAATTTACAGAAGGTCTTAACCCGTTAATTGTTGGTTTTCTTATTGTGGCGATCGGTTTATCTCTTGGCGGAACTACCGGTTACGCCATCAACCCGGCACGTGACCTTGGACCAAGATTGGCCCACTTCTTCCTTCCGATCAGCGGAAAGGGAGGATCTAACTGGAAGTACGCATGGATTCCTGTTGTGGGACCGATACTCGGAGGCGTTTTTGGAGCACTGCTGTATGAAGTGTTGTTTAAGGGTAAGGTAACCGCTTTCTTCTGGAGCTGGACCGTACTGTCCGTCGTTATCCTTGCCGCCGCCCACTTTGCAGGCAAACGAGGCACCCAAGGCCTCAGACACGGCGAACGCATCAAGAACTAAATGCTTTTTTACTAAAAGATAGTTACATTGGGAATGTTTTGTTAAAAAACTTCCTTGAGTAGAGTTGATCGTAGTGGAAGGTGCGAGACTCCAGTGGGAAAAGCGGGACAGTTGAGACTCCGCAGGAGCTTAGCGACAAGGAGGCTCAGCGCCCGCCCACGGAAAGCGAGCAGCCTGGAACGAAGATTAACTACTATTGAGAGCTACCAAGGTTATCAAGCGGTAAAAAAACCAGTTAATTTTGCAAAGGAGAGGAAAAGAAAATGGAAAAGAAATATATTTTATCTCTCGATCAGGGAACAACAAGCTCAAGGGCCATTCTTTTTAACAAAGAGGGCGAATGCGTCAATGTCGCTCAAAAAGAGTTCACGCAGCATTTTCCTAAACCAGGCTGGGTAGAACACAATGCACAAGAAATCTGGGGCAGCATTTTGGCGGTTGTCGCTCAGGTACTGGAGGGAACCAATACCTCTCCAAAGGAAATCGCGGCGATTGGAATTACAAACCAGCGGGAAACAGCTGTGGTCTGGGATAAAAACACAGGTAAACCGGTCTACAATGCGATAGTCTGGCAGTCAAGACAGACCGCGGACATCTGCGAAGAGCTAAAAGGACAAGGACATAATGATTTGTTCCGTGACAAAACAGGCTTGCTGATTGATGCTTATTTTTCCGGTACAAAAGTCAAATGGATTCTGGACAATGTAGAAGGAGCCCGTGAAAAGGCAGAAAACGGAGACCTGCTGTTCGGAACGATTGATACCTGGCTTCTTTGGAAATTAACTGGCGGAAAAGCCCATGTTACGGACTACTCCAATGCGTCACGTACATTGATGTATAACATTTATGATTTAAAATGGGATGAAGAATTGCTGGACATCCTTGGTGTACCGGCCTCCATGCTTCCTGAAGTGAAATCTTCATCTGAAGTTTACGGCCACACCATTGATTATCACTTTTTCGGTGAAAGCATTCCGATTGCCGGAATTGCGGGAGACCAGCAGGCTGCCCTGTTCGGACAAGCTTGTTTTGAAACCGGTATGGCGAAAAACACGTATGGCACCGGCTGCTTTATGCTCATGAACACAGGTGAAAAGGCTGTTCGGTCAGAGCACGGGCTGTTAACGACTCTTGCCTGGGGCATTGACGGAAAAGTAGAGTACGCGCTGGAAGGAAGTATTTTTGTAGCCGGTTCTGCGGTTCAATGGCTTCGTGACGGTTTGCAGCTGATCCGCACCTCTCCTGAAAGTGAGGACTTGGCAACCCGTGTGACTTCTTCCGATGGTGTTTACGTTGTTCCTGCGTTTGTAGGATTGGGTACTCCGTATTGGGACAGCAAAACACGAGGTGCCGTATTCGGTTTAACACGCGGCACACAAAAAGAACATTTTGTCCGCGCCACACTGGAATCACTTGCGTACCAAACACGTGATGTGCTGACAGCGATGGAAGCCGACTCCAATATTGAATTGAAAAAGCTTCGCGTGGACGGAGGGGCGGTTATGAATAACTTCCTCATGCAGTTCCAGGCCGATATTTTAGGGGTTCCTGTTGAGCGTCCGGAAATCAATGAAACAACAGCGCTTGGAGCCGCCTATCTTGCGGGACTTGCAACGGGCTTCTGGAAGGGCCGTGAAGAAATCGCGAACAAGTGGAAAGTGGAAAGAGATTTTGATGTGGAAATGGAAGAACAGGAAAGAGAAGACCTTTATAAAGGCTGGAAAAAAGCTGTGGAAGCAGCACGCGTTTTCCAATAATCTTCAAGCTCACCATTTGCACTTTCCGGTATAACTTGTTATGATATAACCATAAGTTAATAACGGTCGGAGCTATGGAGAGACCACAATACCTTGTACATGGATACAGGGGTATTGTGGTCTCTTTTTTATTCTCCTGTAAATTTGATGCTTTAATTGTGGAAGATTAGGAAATGAATAAAAATAGATGGAATGATGAAGGAGTGGCGTTGATATGGATATTTCTTTTTCAAGCAACAAAAGGAAGCAGTATATTGAGGACATGAAAAATTCGTCCCTGGATATGTTGATTATCGGGGGAGGAGTAACTGGAGCAGGGATTCTTCTGGATGCCACCACACGCGGTATGAAAGCAGGCGTGCTCGAAATGCAGGATTTTGCCGGAGGTACATCCAGCCGTTCCACCAAACTCGTCCACGGCGGACTTCGTTATTTGAAGCAGTTTGAAGTCGGCCTAGTAGCAGAAGTGGGGAAAGAGCGTGCGATTGTTTATGAAAATGCACCACATGTAACCACACCGGAATGGATGCTCCTTCCTTTCTATAAAGAAGGAACGTTTGGCAAATTTTCAACATCCATCGGCTTGAAAGTGTATGACTTCCTGGCTGGAGTAAAACGCAAAGAACGCCGTTCCATGCTGACCAGGGAAGAAACGCTGAACAGGGAACCACTGCTCAAAAACAAGGATTTGCTCGGCGGCGGCTACTATGTTGAGTATAAGACCGATGACGCACGTCTTACGCTTGAGATCATGAAAGAAGCGGCAGCCCGCGGGGGTAAAGCGGTGAACTACATTAAAGTGGTTGACTTCATTTACGATGAAAGCGGAAAACTGCTTGGCGTTAAAGCAGAAGATACCATTACTGGTGAAACACATGAAATCTACGCGAAGAAAATTGTTAATGCAACAGGTCCATGGGTGGATGAATTGCGTGATATTGATAAGTCTAAAAAGGGCAAAAGAATTCACCATACAAAAGGAATCCATCTTGTGATTGATCAGGAGCGCTTCCCGCTTCAACAGGCTGTTTACTTTGATACACCGGACGGCCGCATGGTATTTGCGATTCCCCGTGAAGGCAAAACCTATGTGGGTACAACAGATACCGATTACAAGGGCGATCTCAAAAATCCAAGAGTTACGCATGACGATGTTAATTATGTGATTAAGGCCATCAATTTCATGTTCCCTGAAGTGCAAATGACAGAGGCGGACATCGAATCCTCATGGTCAGGTTTGCGTCCATTGATCCATGAAGAAGGCAAGGATCCTTCAGAGATTTCAAGGAAAGACGAAGTATTCTTCGCTCCTTCAGGATTGATCACAATCGCTGGCGGTAAATTAACCGGGTACCGGAAAATGGGCGAAAAAGTGGCGGATATCGTAGCCGGGCAGCTTGAAAAAGAAGTGGGCATCAAGTATGACTCAAGCAATACGAAGCACTTGGTGCTATCCGGCGGTAATGTTGGCGGAAGCGGCCATTATCCGGAATTCATTCGTGAAAAAGTGGCAGAAGGACTTAACCTTGGTTTGAGCAGGGAAGATGCAGAGCAGCTGGTCAAAAAGTACGGTTCCAATGTTGACCGTCTGTTTGAAATCATCCGTGATGGAAAAAAAGAAGCAGACTCAAATGGTTTGCCTGTTAATGTCTATGCGACATTGGTCTATGCAATGGATGAAGAGATGGCAACAACTCCTTCCGATTACTTTATCCGACGCACAAGCGCCATGTATTTCGATATTGCGTATGTTCGACAATGGAAGGAAAAGGCGATCGCGTTCATGGCGAAGCATTTGAACTGGACGCCTGAGCAAACGCAAAAGCATACGGAAGAACTTGAACGACAAATGAGCTACAGCACAGAAGCTGTTTAATATCGATTTGCGAAACCGGAATTTCTTCATGAAATTCCGGTTTTTTTATGTGATTTTTTTCAGCAGAAGGATCTGGCACCCTATTTTAGTATGGAGGATTGGCTTAGATAGGCTTGGGGATAGGCAGGTAAAAGTGTTTCTCTGATATAGCTCAGCAGATTTTCTGCTGCAGGTTCTCCTTTGCCAAATTCTTCGGGAAGATTGGAACAGTCCTCAAGCATTTGAAAGAACTGGCTCTTTTCCTCCTCTGTGGCCGATTTTTTAAAATAACCCCACAGATGCTCGGCAGTATTGATAAATCCTTTTTTCGTATAAGACAGGTCTTCCAATTCATTTAGCTCATCCAAAATGGATAAATAATCTTCTTCCTCTTTTGCCTCGCGAAAGCGGTCCCTGATTCCGCTGTAATAACGGTAACTTTTTGCCATTACCTCGTATTTTTGCCGCGCCCACTGTCTTTCAGCATTCTTTCTTATGTCCATGCTCTCCCTCCTTTTTCAAATGTAGCATTGAGGATGGTTCCGCTCAAGGCTGAACACCCTTCTACATGCTGGAACAAGCACATATAGTAGGGGAGTGGGGGAGAACTTCTGCTGCCTTCGTATTGTCGACACAAATATTGGAATTTGCTATAATGAAGACGATTACATAATGTTTTAAAAATTCAGATGATTAGGGGGTAAGAGATGGACGCTATCCATATTTACCAGAACAATTATCTTGTTGTTGCCGTCTTTCTGGCGCTGGGAATTCTTTTGCCGGTGGGCGCCTTAACCGCAGGCCGCCTGCTTCGGCCGTATAAGCCAACGAAAGAAAAGTACACCACCTATGAAAGCGGAATTGAACCTTTTCATCAAAGCTGGATTCAATTTAATGTACGTTATTACTTGTTTGCTCTCATGTTTGTCATTTTTGATGTGGAAACCGTATTTCTGTATCCATGGGCTGTCGCTTATGACCATCTGGGTGCCTTTGCGCTGATTGAAATGGGTATTTTCATTGTGATGCTTGCGCTTGGTTTACTATACGCTTGGAAAAAGAAGGTGCTGAAATGGATCTGAAGCTTTCCGATATTTCCCCTGAAGAAAAAGCAGAGCTCGACCGCAATGTATTTATGGCCACGCTTGAGCAAATCAAAGCCTGGGCCCGCAGCAACTCCCTTTGGCCGTTGACGTTCGGTCTCGCCTGCTGTGCCATTGAAATGATGGGGACCGGCTCCTCTCACTACGACCTGGACCGGTTCGGAAGCATATTCCGAACGTCTCCCCGCCAGTCGGATGTCATGATTGTGTCGGGAACGGTAACGAAAAAAATGGCGCCCGTGCTGAAAAGGCTGTACGACCAGATGCCAGAGCCTAAGTGGGTCATTGCCATGGGTTCATGTGCAACGGCTGGAGGTCCTTATATTAAGTCCTACGCGGTTGTGAAGGGTGTGGACCAGATTGTGCCGGTGGATGTGTATATCCCGGGATGTCCCCCGAACCCCGCCGCTTTGATCTATGGAATCAATAAATTGCAGGAGAAGATCAGGTATGAAGCGAAGACAGGGAAGAAGGTGATGTAATGCCCAACGAACATGACGGAACACCGCCTGAATCCAATGAAC
Source organism: Fictibacillus fluitans (assembly GCF_030418125.1). Lineage (GTDB taxonomy): Bacteria > Bacillota > Bacilli > Bacillales > Fictibacillaceae > Fictibacillus_C > Fictibacillus_C fluitans. Next base: position 163,229 of record NZ_JAUHTR010000004.1, read on the forward strand.
CGTTATCAAAGGAAGAACTGAAAAAACGTGCCGCCGCCGAAGCAAAAGCGAAAGCGCTGGAGCTTGCCAGGCAAAGGGCGCTGGAAAAGAAAGAAGAAAGTGAAGCCGCAGCTGGAAGCAGTGAGCCGGAAGATGCTTTAGCCAAAGAAAAAGCCCTGGCTGCAGCCAAAGCGAAGGCAGTTGCAGCGGCAAAAGCCAAGGCAGCAGCTGCCGCCAAAGCGAAAGCGGCCCGTGAAGGAGCAACGGCTGCAGCGGGCAGCGGGGATGAAAAAGCTCTTGCCGCAGCCAAAGCAAAGGCGGCTGCAGCAGCAAAGGCCAAAGCAGCCGCTGCCGCGAAAGCAAAAGCGGCCCGTGAAGGAGCAACGGAAGCAGCGGGCAGCGGGGATGAAAAAGCTCTTGCTGCAGCCAAAGCGAAGGCGGCCGCAGCAGCAAAGGCCAAAGCAGCAGCCGCCGCGAAAGCAAAAGCGGCCCGTGAAGGAGCAACGGACGCAGCGGGCAGCGGGGATGAAAAAGCTCTTGCCGCAGCCGAAGCAAAGGCGGCTGCAGCAGCAAAGGCCAAAGCAGCAGCCGCCGCGAAAGCAAAAGCGGCAAGAGCCGGTGAATCAGACCCGTCTGATGCCTCCGACGAAAAAGCAAAAGCTATAGCTGCCGCAAAAGCCAAAGCAGCTGCAGCGGCACGGGCAAAAGCGGCAGCATCCGCGAAAATCGCCGAAAAACCTGCCGAGGAACAAAAGCCTTCTCCTCTTCAGCCGCTGCTCGATAAGTACAAAGCCATCATCCAGAAGGAATTGGGAGAGGACGCACTCGAAGACAGCTACATCAACCTGCTGTCCAAGGATGTCCCCACTCTGGTTGCCAAACCGGATACATATTATCAAATCGCCCAGTTGCTTAAACACCACGAAGAACTTCGTTTTGATTATTTATCAGAACTCCATGCCACAGATTTTGAGACTCACCTGGAAGTGTACACGCATTTTTATTCCTACTCACACCGTTGTCCCGCCGCACTTAAAGTAAAAATAAACAGAGAAGACCCGGTTATTGATTCGTTGGCCCCATTATGGTCGGGTGCCGACTGGCCTGAACGGGAAGCGTATGACCTGATTGGAATCACCTTCAAGGGTCATCCCAATTTAACAAGAATCATGATGCCGGATGATTGGGTCGGGCATCCGCTCCGCAAAGATTATGAACCCTATGATGTGGAGGTGTAGCCAGTGATCCGCACCGAAGAAATGCTGTTGAACGTCGGCCCGCAGCACCCCAGTACACACGGGGTTTTCCGGATCGTTCTGAAAATTGATGGCGAAACCATCATCGAAGCTAATCCCGTTATCGGTTACCTTCACAGAGGAACGGAAAAGCTGGCCGAGAACCTTCAATACACACAAATCATCCCGTATACCGACCGGATGGATTATCTGGCCGCCATGACCAACAACTATGTGATCTGCCACGCGGTGGAAACCATGATGAATATCGAAATTCCAGAGCGCGCCGATTATCTCCGCGTTTTGGTAATGGAGCTTGGCAGGGTTGCCAGCCATCTGGTCTGGTTTGGAACCTATCTGCTTGATATCGGGGCGATGAGTCCGTTTCTTTATGCCTTCCGTGAAAGAGAAGCCATAATTGGCTTTTTAAACGAGATATCCGGAGCCCGTCTGACGTTCAATTACATGCGCATCGGCGGTGTGAAATGGGATGCTCCTGAAGGATGGATTGAAAAAGTCAGGGATTTTGTACCTTACATGCGGGAACAGCTGGCAGGGTACCATGATTTGGTGACTGGAAATGAGATTTTTTTGAACCGTGTGAAGGGCGTCGGATACTATTCAAAAGAAGAAGCGCTTGATTATTCGCTGAGTGGAGCGAATCTCAGATGTACCGGAATTGCATGGGATCTCAGGAAAGATGAGCCCTATTCCCTCTATGACCGGTTTACCTTTAATGTTCCCGCGTTCGACAGCGGCGATGCCTGGGCGCGCTATCAGTGCAGAATGGCGGAAATCGAAGAATCGTTGAAGATTATTGAACAGGCCGTCGAACAGTTTCCGGAGTCAGGAGAAGTTTTGGCGAAGGTGCCTAAAATCATTAAGCCGCCAAAAGGAGAAGCCTTTGTGCGGATTGAATCCCCCCGCGGAGAAATCGGCTGCTATATTGCGTCGGAAGGGAAGAAGGAACCGTACCGACTGAAGTTCAGGAGGCCGTCCTTTTACAACCTTCAGATCCTGCCGAAGCTTCTTGTCGGCGAAAATATCTCCAACCTGATTACCATTCTCGGCGGTATTGATATCGTGTTAGGGGAGGTGGACGGCTGATGGTGAATGATTTGTTAACCTCGCCGCCGGGATGGATGCATGCAGCGATCTTTTTCGGATTGGGAGCATGCCTCCTGATGATCGTCCTTGGCTTCGTTACGTATGCCATCCTTGCTGAACGGAAAGTGCTTGGCTTTATGCAGCTCCGCCCCGGGCCAAACCGGGTTGGAGGGCGGTTCGGGCTGCTGCAGACGGTAGCTGATGTATTGAAGCTTTTAATCAAGGAAGATACCATTCCAAAGGCAGCGGATAAACCGCTTTTCATTTTGGCCCCTGTGCTGGCGTTTGCTCCAGCCTTTATGGTGCTGGCAGCCATCCCTTTTTCCGACCATCTGAAATTCTCCGATCTTAGCATTGGTCTTTTGTATTACATAGCCATATCAGGTATTACCACAGTCGGGATTTTGATGGCAGGATGGGCTTCCAACAATAAATATTCCCTGCTTGGCGGAATGAGGTCGGCGGCCCAGATGATCTCTTATGAAATTCCTCTGGTCATCTCGGTTGTCGGCGTGATCATGTTCAGTGGCAGCCTGAACCTGACAGAGATTGTTGAGGGACAAAAAACGGTGGCGTACATGTTTTTGTCACCGCTTGGGTTTATCGTATTCCTCATTTCCTCCATTGCCGAATTGAACCGGACACCATTTGATCTGCCGGAAGCGGAGTCGGAGCTTGTTGCCGGGTATCATGTGGAGTATTCAGGCTTTCGCTGGGCGTTTTTCATGCTGACGGAATATGTGTATCTGTTTGCGATGGCCGCCCTGACAACGGTTCTGTTCCTGGGCGGATGGAATCCTGTTCCTTTTTTGGGCTTCATACCGGGAATCATCTGGTTTGCCCTGAAATTCAGCCTGATCGTGTTCTTTATGATCTGGGTCCGCGGCACGATGCCCCGGCTGAGAGCAGACCAGCTGATGGAATTCGCCTGGAAGGTTCTATTGCCGGTTGCTCTTCTCAATATTTTTGTCAGTGCGGTTGTAAAGGAACTTTTTTTAAGATAGGCAATCTGCAGAATAGGAGTGGTGCGAAATGAAGGGTCTTGCGAAAGGCTTGAAATACACACTCAGCAACTTAACCAAGCAGAACGTGACCACACAGTATCCGGATGTTCCCCTTCAAATGCCGGATCGGTTCAGGGGCATCCAGAAATTTTATCCGGAAAAATGCATTGTCTGCAATCAATGCGCAAATATCTGTCCCACTGACTGCATCCAGCTCACGGGCAACCCCCATCCTGATCCGGGCAAAAAGGGAAAAATCATTGATACGTATGATATAAACTTTGAAATTTGCATATTGTGCGACTTGTGTACGGAGGTTTGCCCGACCGAGGCGATTGTCATGACGAACAATTTTGAGCTGGCGGAGTACAGCCGGGATGAGCTGTTTAAAGACCTGGTCTGGCTGGATGAAAACGACAATAACGTAAGGAAGGAGAATAAAGCATGACCGGTGAGATGATTGCTTTTTTTATCCTTGCGTTAACGGCCATTGCCGGTGGTGTCATGATGATCAATATGACCAACGTCATTCATATGGTTGTGGCCCTCGTATTCACCTTTCTGGCCATCGCGGGAATTTATATCACCCTCTCTGCCGAGTTCGTGGCCGCCGTCCAGGTGCTGATCTACTCGGGGGCGATTACCATCATTATGCTGTTTGGAATCATGCTGACCCGGCATGAGGGCATGACGGAATGGAAGCTTCCCAGGCTAACCGTTTTATTGTCGGGAGCAGGGATCATCGTCTTTTTCGTGATCATGTTTTTCGGCATTAACCGCCTCAGCCTGGGAAACCCTGCGACTGATCTTCATGTTGATAATACGAAAAATATCGGGATTGAGCTTTACTCAAAATATGTCATTCCTTTCGAATTAACATCGGTCCTGCTTCTGGTGGCACTGATCGGTGCCATCGTGATTGCAAAAAGGGATGATGAGAAGGAGGAGGCAGGCAAATGAGTACGATTCCTCTATCAGTCTACCTTGTGCTTGCGCTCATTTTGTTTTGCATCGGACTGTTTGGCGCCCTCACCAAGCGCAACGCGGTGATCGTGCTGATCTCTATCGAATTGATGCTGAATGCGGTCAATATTAATCTGGTGGCTTTTGCGAAATATGGCGTGAATCCGGGTCTTACGGGACAGATCTTTTCCTTGTTCACCATAACCGTTGCTGCTGCTGAAGCGGCAGTGGGCCTTGCCATTTTAATGGCCCTTTACCGTAACCGCAAGACCGTTAATGTGGATGAAATGGATATTATGAAGCGCTAAAAAGGGGTTGGAAATGATGATGCAGAATGCCTGGCTTATACCACTGTTACCGCTGCTATCCTTCATCCTTCTTTTACTTTTTGGGAAAAAATTAAGAGAAGCCTCTGCTTATGCTGGTATTCTATTAACCTTTCTTTCTCTGGTCATGTCTGTCATCGTCATGGCCGGCCAATGGGGGGGAGAGTCCTATAAAGCAGAAGGACTGTGGCTGAATATCGGAAAACATCCTGTAACCATGGGATTTGAGATTAATCCGCTCAATGCATTAATGCTTGTTGTCGTCTCGCTTGTCAGCTTTCTCGTACATGTGTATTCCAAAGGCTATATGCACGGAGACAACCGGTTTCACGTGTTTTTTGCCTATCTTGGCTTATTTACCTTTGCCATGCTTGGACTTGTATTATCGCCCAACCTGCTTCAGGTCTACATTTTCTGGGAGCTTGTCGGGCTCGGTTCCTTCCTTTTGATCGGCTACTACTTCTTCAAACCGGAAGCGAAGGCAGCCGCCAGGAAAGCGTTTATTATGACCAGAATCGGGGATGTCGGCCTGTTTATTGGCATTATTCTCTTATTCTGGCAGACTGGAAGCTTTGAATACGATGAAATTTTTAAAGCGGTGGGAAATAAAAGCATTTCTCCCGATATGATTACGCTGACGGCCATTCTGATTTTTGTCGGGGCGGTCGGAAAATCAGGCCAGCTTCCTCTTCATACATGGCTTCCGGACGCGATGGAGGGGCCGACACCAGTGTCTGCTCTCATTCACGCCGCAACGATGGTAGCTGCGGGTGTTTACCTCGTGGCGTCCATGTACCCGTTGTTTGAAGCATCCGCGACAGCCATGACCACGGTGGCGGTGGTGGGTGGAATAACCGCCATTTTTGCCGCATCCATCGGCCTGATGCAGAAGGACATTAAACGGGTGCTCGCTTACTCCACGGTCAGCCAGCTCGGTTATATGATGCTGGCCCTTGGCGCGGGTGGCTATACTGCCGGAATCTTTCATTTAATGACACATGCCTTTTTTAAAGCGCTGCTGTTTCTTGCCGCAGGAAGTGTCATTCATGCAGTACATACGCAAAATATTGAAAAAATGGGCGGTTTGTGGAAAAAGCTGAATGTGACCGCTCCTCTTTTTTTAATCGGTGCTCTGTCGATTTCCGGCTTTCCCCTGCTCTCCGGTTTTTTCAGCAAGGATGAAATTTTGATGGCGACCTATGAGAACGGAAGATATGTTTTGTTCACTCTTGCGCTGATCGCCGCCTTTTTTACCGCATTCTATATGTTCCGGCTGTTTTTTATGGTATTCACCGGAAGTACTGCCGAAACCACACAGGAAGTGAAAGAGTCCGGAACGGCAATGAAAATTCCTATGCTTGTGCTCGGGCTGCTTGCGGTCGTGGCCGGTTACTTGAATACTCCATGGTTTGGCACGTTTTTAAATAATTATCTGAGCCAGGGACCTGTATCGCTTTCGGCAGAAGGGGCACATGGACCGGTTTGGATTCCAATCCTGGCCGTTGTTCTGTCTTTGGCAGGAATTGCTCTTGCGTATGTCATGTACGGAAGGAAAACACTGTCCAGAGACTGGCTTTCCCGTTCCTTTCCTTCCATCAGTTCCCTCATCTACAATAAGTATTATGCAGATGAAATTTACAATGCCACCGTCGTTAATGGCACAACCGCCTTCAGCTACTTTTGGAGCTATGTTGACCGGTATCTGGTGGAAGCAACGGTAAACGGCACAGCAGGGCTTGTTCACTGGCTCGGTAAAAAAGGATCGGAATTTCATAATGGCCAGGTGCAGAGGTTTGGGGCCATCGCTCTGGCCGGCCTGGTTCTCCTGCTGTTAATCTTTGCCGTCTCAGGGGGGTATTTCTCATGAATCATTTGCTGTCCCTGCTTGTATTCTCGCCACTGGCCGGCATCCTTGCAGTAAGCTTTCTCTCATGGGAAAACGAGAGGGCCATCAGGCTTGCAGGACTGTTCGGTACGCTTCTGCCGCTCCTCATCGTTCTGATCGCTGCAGCCGGGTTTCAATCCTCTGTCTCAGATCTTCAAATGACAGAGCAGGCCAACTGGATTTCCTACACATTGGAAGGCTTGAATGGCCGCATGCAGCTAAACATCGATTACGAATTGGGCGTTAACGGACTTTCTCTGGTCCTGCTGATATTAACGTCGGTTGTCTCTGTTCTCGCGGCGCTTGCCTCGTGGAACATGAAGAATGCTTCCAAAAGCTACTTCATCTTCTTTTTAATCCTGGAACTGGGCATGCTGGGCGTGTTCGCTTCCCAAAACTTATTTTTATTCTTCATCTTCTTTGAAATCACACTGATTCCCATGTTCTTTCTTATAGGAAAATGGGGATATGCCGACAGGGAAAAAGCAGCCTACAGTTTTTTAATCTATAACGGCATCGGTTCTGCCATTCTGCTCATTGTCTTTGTCGCCCTTTTCATGAAAACAGGCACGATGAATTACGTAGAATTGGCAAAGATACTGGCAAGCCCCGACGGAGCTGGCGCTGCGGGAAGCACATTCCGCCTGACTGTGCTCATATCGCTGCTCATTGCTTTCGGGATCAAGCTCCCCATCTTTCCGCTTCATACGTGGATGCTCAGGGTACACGTCCAGGCGCCGCCTCCGGTCGTCATGCTTCACTCGGGGATTCTCCTGAAGATTGGGGCTTACGGGCTTTTCACGTTCGGTATGGGCTTCTTTCCGGAGGAATTTAAGAAACTGGGTGTTCTCATTGCTGTCCTCGGTGTGATCAATCTGCTGTACGGTGCGTTTCTCGCCATCGTCCAGACGGATTTAAAGAAAGTGCTTGCCTATTCCTCCGTGTCTCATATGGGAATTGTGCTGATCGGGCTGGCTGCCATGAATGAAGCCGGGGTAAAGGGAGCCATCTTCCAGCTCGTCTCCCATGGCCTCATTTCGGCGCTGCTGTTCTTTCTGATTGGAGTGCTTTATGAAAGAAGCGGTTCATCGGATATACAGGACTTCGGAGGTCTTGCCGCAGCGATGCCGATCACTGCAGGTGTACTGCTTGCTGGAGGACTTGCATCTCTCGGTTTGCCGGGGATGTCGGGCTTTATCAGTGAATTTCTTGCCTTTGTCGGTCTTTTTGAAACAATGCCTGTTATTGCCGCTGTAGGCGCCCTTGGCATCATTCTGACAGCGGTCTATATCCTGCGTGCGGTTCTCGCCGTTACCTTTGGGCCGCAAAAAGAAGCGCACTCCGCCTTTAAAGACCTGACCGTTCTGGAAAAAATACCTGCTTTTGTGTTATTGGCCCTCGTATTGTTCATTGGGGTCTATCCTGAAATTCTGAGCAAATCACTAACCGCTGTTTTAGATACCATCTTGTTAGGCTTAAGGGGGTAGCCCGATGGATTTACAAACCTTAACTTCAATGAATTGGGGAATCATGGCGCCGGAGTTTACTGTGCTGGGAACAGCGCTGCTTTTGTCACTGCTGGATTTGTTCATGCCCCGGCAAAAAAGCCGGAGGATGCTCGGCATTCTGTCCGCCGGGGGAATTGTCCTGGCGCTGGTCTTTTTGTTTCTGCAGTTCAGCCATGAACTGGCTTCTTTGTTTCATGACATGTACCGGCTCGATTCCTTTTCAAAAGCGTTTAAACTGATTCTCCTGCTGGGTACAGGGCTGATTTTAATTTTGGCCTATGATTATAAAATGGACCGGGAAGAGGAGTACCGGGGAGAATTTTATTATCTTCTGCTGACCGCTCTGCTTGGCGGACTGATCATGGCTTCAAGCGCAGATATGATCACGCTTTTTATTGGTCTTGAACTTCTTTCCCTGTCTTCGTACGTTATGGCGGGGCTGAGGAAGCGGGACAAAGAATCCAATGAAGCATCTTTCAAATATGTTGTAACTGGCGGAATTTCGACGGCAATCACCCTGTTCGGAATGAGCTATATCTTTGGCCTTACCGGTGAAACCAACCTGTATGCCATCGGAGCCGCCCTGCAGGATACGAGTATTCTGCAAAATCAGTTCTTAATCGCATTTGCCTTTTTTATCACCTTTGCCGGACTGACATTTAAAATTGCTTCGGCACCTTTTCATATGTGGGCGCCGGATGTTTATCAGGGGTCACCGCTTCCGGTCACTGCTTTTTTGAGCGTGGTCTCCAAGACCGCCGGTTTCGCGCTGATCCTGCGTTTCTTCCTGCTCGTTTTCAACTCGGCACCGGGAATTAAGGGAGATCCGCTGCTGTTTCAGGTTCAGCCCTACCTTGCGTTCCTTGCAGGGGCAACCATGATTGTGGGAAATCTTGTTGCCCTCCGCCAGCGGAACATTAAGCGGCTGTTTGCTTATTCATCCGTCGCACAGGCAGGATATATTCTCGTTCCGTTTGTTTCGGTCTCAGCGATGCTTTTTGAAACCACCTGGTTTTACCTGCTGGCCTACCTGTTTATGAACATAGGTGCATTTGCGGTGATCCAGGAAGTGACCGCGCAAAGCAAAACCCAGGATATTTCAGGGTTTGCAGGGCTTTTCCAGCGGTCGCCATGGCTTGCGGTCGCCATGACCATTTTTATTCTTTCTTTGGCAGGGATACCGGCCACCGCCGGGTTCATCGGGAAATTCGGCATCTTCATGAACGCGCTTGGCGCCTCACAAAGCCATTATATTCTTGCCGCAATTCTTGTGGGGACCACCGTTATTTCTTATTTTTACTACTTCAACATTATTGGACAAATGTTCTTCCGGCCGAAGCATGATAAAGAAAAATTACATCATAAAAAAGGGCTGCTTCTTGTGACGGTAGTCTGTGCAGCGGCAACTGTCCTGCTGGGAATCCTTCCCGGGACGGCATTGCATTTCTTTTATGAACAGTTTCAGCTGAGCGATTTTTTCCAGACAATGGAACAAAAATAAGGGCCTGCCCAAGCGGCAAGTCCTTATTTTTTTATTAAGCGCTTACATTATTGTCAGATTTGGGAACACCTTCAAAAATAGGACTTTTGTCTGTTCCTTTGTGGTAGAATACAGTTTATGCTACGTTCTATTGGTGCATGTGCTATCATGGCGGTTAGCTCTTAACCCCCAAATGGCAAGGAGGAAACCAAATGTTTGAACAGTCCGGGCAGCAGGCGCTGCTTGATATTCTTGTTCACCTGCTTTTCATTGGGATTACCTGGTGGGCCATGCAGGCATTAAATTTCGACACATTTATCAGAAAAGGCAAAGTGATTCAGGCCAGGGTGCTGTTTGTCCTCGTCACGATTGCTCTTGCCAGCCTCGTAAGCAACTTCTTTCTCGCATATTTGAATTATTCCACACAGCTTAAGTATTTATTTTAATAAACACAAAACAACCATATAGAGCCTATTCGAAGCAAAAGATTGTGCAATGTTTAACAAAATGAGCTGCGGGATGATGTCGGAATATGACTTCAACTTCCATGAATAACCTAACCTCCTCTGGCAAGAATGAGAAATAGAGGAGAGGACGGGTGGAAGATATGAAGAAAAGCATTATTTTGTTTTTTGTTATTTTATTTTTGTTTCACTCTTACCAGGTCATTCATGCACAGGAAATGAAAAGCTATTCCAAGCTTGCAGAAATGAAGGATGCCCTGGATCGAAGCAATGTTACTGTTAAAAATTGGTCCCTGTATACAAAAGGGAGTATAGGTTTTACGGAAGATGTAAATGGGTATCGTCAACAAGTGGCCTTATTAAAGAATGCCGCTCAAGGTTTTAAATGGAGCAGGATGAAAAGTAATGAGCACTTCAAAATAACCGGGGTGCGATTTTCAGCGTCAGGTCACGTAAAAGAGAGGATAACGCTGGTAGCCTACCCCCAAAAAGGAAAGCTGGCAACGTATCTTGTTTATGCGGCAAAAGGAAAGGGCTGGAATGAAAACGTAGTCCTTCCATTTATCCGCACGTACCATGATAGGGTCGCAACCTATTTTGAGGGAAAAAGTTCAACTTTCTCTTGTATCTCCGGGATACATAATGGTACAATGAATTTTGGTTTGTATAAACAAGCGCTTGAAATCATGACAACGTTCTCTGCTGTTCCGGTTGAGCAACTCAAGGAAGAGACGTTTGTATCAATCTCGGCATATACTAAGCAGTGGGATGAGAAAATTAACACAGCTCATAAAGCAATGAATCTGCAGATTGCAATCAGAAATCAAGGAATGGGCGGCCAAACTGCCGTCACAATTGGAACACCAATAATTACGTCTGAATATTAATATAGAAATTGGACGCGGAGGGGAATATCGTTGGAAAAAATCATTGTCCGTGGTGGTAGGCGGTTAGAAGGCTCTGTGAAAGTTGAAGGAGCAAAGAATGCCGTACTGCCTGTCATCGCAGCATCCATTTTAGCCAGTAAAGGCACAAGCACGATTAAAGATGTGCCGACCCTTGCTGATGTATATACGATTAACGAGGTCTTGCGTTATTTAAATATTGAAGTTAAGTTTGAGAATGGCCAAATCAAAGTGGACGCTTCAGGTTCTCTTAAAACAGAAGCTCCTTTTGAATATGTCCGAAAAATGCGCGCTTCTTTCCTTGTCATGGGGCCACTTCTTGCCCGTGTCGGGATTGCCAGAATTGCACTTCCTGGCGGTTGCGCCATCGGATCTCGTCCGATCGATCAGCATTTAAAAGGCTTTGAAGCCATGGGAGCTAACGTCAAGATTGGTAACGGGTTTATCGAAGCCAGCATTGATGGCCGCCTGCAGGGCGCAAAAATTTATTTGGATTTCCCAAGTGTAGGAGCTACCGAGAACATCATCATGGCTGCTGCCCTTGCTGAGGGAACTACCATTATCGAAAACGTTGCGAAAGAGCCTGAAATTGTCTGCCTGGCGAACTACATTAACTCCATGGGAGGAAAAGTAGTTGGTGCAGGAACAGGAACCATTCGCATTGAAGGCGTGGAAGAACTAAACGGAGCCGAGCACGCGGTTGTTCCTGACCGTATCGAAGCGGGTACGTACATGGTGGCCGCTGCGATTACCGGAGGCAACGTATTGGTAGAAGGCGCGATTTCCGAACACCTTCGTCCATTGATCGCAAAAATGGAAGAAATGGGAATCGACATTAAAGAAGAAGACAATGGCCTTCGTGTCATTGGACCAAAAGAACTAAAGCCTGTGGACATCAAAACGATGCCGCATCCTGGGTTCCCGACGGATATGCAATCACAAATGATGTCATTGCTCCTTCGGGCGAACGGTACAAGTGTCATTACAGAAACCGTTTTTGAAAACCGCTTTATGCACGTGGAGGAATTCCGCCGCATGAACGGAGATATCAAAATTGAAGGACGCTCAGCCGTAATCAATGGCCCTGTTTCATTACAGGGAGCTGAAGTTGCTGCAACAGACCTTCGTGCAGGAGCAGCCCTTGTTCTTGCCGGATTAGTGGCAGAAGGCTATACACGAGTGACCGAGTTGAAACACATTGACCGCGGTTACGTCAGATTTACAGAAAAGCTTCGTGATTTGGGCGCTGATATTGAGCGTGTAAATGAGGAAGCACCAAAAGTTGAAACAGAAGAAAAATCGGTATCATTAAAATCTAATCTTGCATAATTCATATTGAAAGCTTCCCGCCATCATGGCGGGAAGCTTTTTTGTGTCTGTCAATAGTCACAAAAACATATCTATCCCCTTGGATCAATGAAGTAATTTAGACCTAAATCAAGAGAGGGGAAATAGCCGGATAGTACAATATAATCAAAGTTTTCAAAATGTTTTGAATTTAAAAATAAATAGTGTACTATTAGTAGGGCAAGGCAATCTATCAGGTGGAGCGCCTTGTCATTCTACTTAGAAAAAGGGGATACGATTATGAAGAAAAAGGCTCTGGCAGTAGGGTTATCTTTGGGTATGGCGGCTTCTGTACTTTCTCCGGTCAGCTCGCTGGCTGCACCGAAAAATGTATTTTCAAGCTATAAGGTCAGCCAGGAAAAAGGAACGCCGGAATTTGTTTCAGGAAGTCTGACAAAAGCCTCAGGGAACCAGGCAGAAGCGGTTGTACTGGGCTATCTGAATCAGCAAAAGAGCTCCTATAAGCTTGGGTCGCAAAAAGCTGAAGATTCTTTTACTGTAGCCTCCAAGCAGAAGGACAAGCTGGGCTCAACGGTATTGCGCCTTCAGCAAGTGTATAAAGGGGTTCCGGTCTTTGGTTCTACACAGGCCGCAGTAGTGGACAAGGATGGCGTTTTAAAGGCCGTTTCCGGGTCGGTGGTCCCAAACCTTGATCAAAAAAGCAGCCTGAAGAATACAAAAAAGATTTCTGCCAAGAAAGCGATCGCTAAGGCTGTAAGCGATTTGGGCTACACACCTGATTATGAAAAAGCACCGACTGCCGATCTGGTTGTTTATACATCCGGCAATGAAGCGGTATATGCGTACCTTGTCAATTTAAATTTCCTTTCTCCAAAACCGGGGAACTATAATTATTTTGTGGAAGCAGCGACTGGTAAAGTTATTAATAAATATAACAATATTGATGAAGTTAACGGGCAGAAGGCTGCCGGCAAGCCGGGCGGCACATTGACAGGAACGAATGTGACCGGGACAGGAAAAGGAGTATTGGGTGATTCCAAAACACTGAGGACCTTAATGTCCGGTTCTACGTATTACCTGCAGGATAACACGAGGGGAAGCGGGATCTTTACATATGATGCCAAGAACCGCCAGTCACTGCCAGGCTCCTTATGGGCCGATGCGGACAATGCCTACAACGCCGCATATGATGCGCCTGCTGTAGATGCTCACTATTATGCCGGCGTCACGTACGACTATTATAAGAATGTTTTCGGAAGAAATTCCTATGACAATAAAGGCGCCGTTTTAAAATCAACCGTTCACTACAGCCGCAATTACAATAACGCCTTCTGGAACGGAGCTCAAATGGTTTACGGAGACGGGGATGGAACGACGTTTGTACCTCTTTCCGGCGGAATTGATGTTGTCGCCCATGAATTGACCCATGCGGTAACAGACACCAGCTCTGATCTTGTGTACCAAAATGAGTCAGGTGCCTTGAATGAAGCCATCTCTGATATCTTTGGCACACTCGTTGAATATTACGACAACCGCAATCCGGATTATGAAATCGGTGAAGATATCTATACACCAAAGGTTGCAAACGATGCACTCCGCTCCATGAGTGATCCGGCAAAGTATGGTGATCCGGATCATTACTCCAAGCGGTACACTGGTACAAGCGACAATGGAGGCGTACACACGAACAGCGGAATCATCAATAAACAAGCCTACTTGCTGGCTGCGGGAGGAACACACTATGGTGTAACCGTACCAGGCATCGGAAACAGCAAGCTGGGTGCGCTGTACTATCGTGCCAATACGGTTTACCTGACAGCCAATGCGACATTCAGCCAGGCAAGAGCGGCTCTTGTTCAATCAGCGGCCGATCTTTACGGTGCCGGGTCAGCTGAAGTCAACGCGGTAAACAAATCCTTCGATGCTGTAGGTATCTATTAAAATGAATGAAAACCCTGCGATGGCCGCAGGGTTTTTTCTATGAATCCAGGCGATAGAGTTAAAAACAAGTTCTAATAGGCTGCCGCTCTCCATAAATTATAGAGACTAATCAAATCAGTGGAGGCCAGCCTGAATGTTCATACGACTGAAGCCGATCAGCTTCTTCCTCTCTATTTTTGTACTCGTTCTTGTCCTGATTCCAGCCCTCGTCGTGCTTCCCTACTCTTCCAAAGCACCGCAATTGCTAGAAGCGAAGCCAAAGAAAATGCAGCCGAAATCAGTAGAAACACTTTCCTCCACGCTGGCTGTTCCGGTTTACCGGACAGCGGAAGAAAAGGTGGAGAAGGTGCCGCTCGAAGATTATGTAAAAGGGGTTGTTGCGTCAGAGATGCCTGCCGATTTTGAAATGGAAGCGCTGAAGGCACAGGCACTTACAGCGAGAACCTATATCGCCCGTATGCTCGCAAACAAGAAGGATGCGAACCTTCCCGGCGGGGCAGCGGTAACAGACTCCATCCTCTACCAGGTCTATAAGAGCGATGAGGAGCTGAAGAAGCTTTGGGGCAGTGATTACCAGAAGAAGATGCAGAAAATCACCAGAGCGGTAGCAGCGACCCGTGGAGACATTCTGACCTACGACGGGCAGCCCATTTTCGCCAGCTTTTTCTCAACCAGCAATGGATATACCGAGAATAGTGAGGAGTATTGGGGTACAAAATATCCTTATCTCAAAAGTGTGAAAAGCCCATGGGACAAAAGCACCCCCAAGTTTACTGAGAAGCAGGAGATTCCTCTGACAGAAGCAGAAAGCAAATTGGGAGTCAGAATCAAAGGCAATGGACCCATTGGCAAGGTTACAAATAAAACGGAGGGCAACAGAATAGCCACGATCATCATTGGCGGTAAAACCTTTACAGGAAAAGACGTGCGTGAAAAGCTCGGACTCCGTTCATCCGATTTCACCCTGACCAAAAAGGGCAGTAAGGTATTTGCGGCTACGAAAGGCTTTGGCCATGGCGTAGGCATGAGCCAGTATGGCGCCAACGGAATGGCAAAGGACGGCAAGAATTATAAGCAGATCGTTAAGTATTATTATAAGGGTGTCGCCATCACAGCCTATCATCCAGATGAAGAACGTTCCACTGTGAAAAATAACTAAACCCGGTCCAGGCGGCCGGGTTTTTTGCTGTAGATCTCCTGGAACGGAAGTCAACCTCTCCTTAAATATAGGACATGAATAATTTTCTTCCTTTTGTCGAAAAATAAATTCCCAAAATTTTTTCAAGCCAAAGTATATATTTTCTGAATTCTGTTCAGAATGGTTGCTGAGGTGATGATAAATGAAAGACGAAGAAAAACAAACCCAAAAAACTATTCCTCTAAAAGGGAGGAGAATGGGGAAATTCATGAAAAAACGCTGGGTATATCCCGCAATCTATCTTGCATTTGCTGCTGTCGTTCTTGCTTCTGTGCTTTGGTATCAAAACGATGCTTCCAATTCTAAAGATACGCAAAATGGTGCTTTCCAAAATAATGATAAGGCAGTACCGGTAAGCGTCTCCAAGGAAGTTTTCAAAATGCCGGCCAAGGATGCAAAAAACGTAGTGGTCAAAAAAGAATTCTTTAATCCTGATGCATCGGCAAAAGAACAAGAAGCTGCTCTCGTATTTTATAATAATATCTACTACCAAAACAAAGGAATCGACCTGGCTGCTGAGAGCGGAAAAACGTTTGATGTCACTGCTGCTATGAGTGGTAATGTTACAAAATCCGTGAAAGACCCTGAGCTTGGATATGTGGTAGAGGTTGAACATGCAAACGGCTTAATCACTCACTACTCTTCGCTCGCTTCCGTTAAGGTTAAAGAAGGCGACATGGTAAACCAAGGTGAAGTTGTCGGTGCTGCAGGCCAAAACCTGTACGACAAAGATGCCAAGATCCATGCTCACTTTGAAATCCGCAAAGACGGAATCGCTGTCGATCCTGTATCGGCATGGAACCAGTCCGCTTCCCAAATCGAGAAGCAAGTGGACAAGCAAGAAAAAGCAAGCAAAGCAGATGAAAAAGCATCCGTTGAACAAGATAAGTCTGACGCTGTTAAAGACAGCAGCGCAGCTCCTGAGAAAAACAAGGGAAAAGAATCTTCTTCAACCAGCGAAAATACAAAAGAATCCTCAGCTAAAGATAATTGAGGAATCGGAAAGCAGCCTGCCTGGTGCAGGCTGTTTTTTTGTTGTTCGGGAGTCGATCATTTCAGTCTTTTTCATAAAAGCCTTCCAATGCTGACCGCCTCTAAACGCCTGCTTCAGCTTTTCTCCTTGTCCCAGTTGAGATTTTGGCATATATGTCCGTTTGTCTTAATAAGATGTTACAAAACCTACAATTCTTTTGAGGGTGAGCGGTGAGAAGACGTAGTATGGCTGCGGTGAGAAGGGGACGGGACACTCTAAACATCATGAAAACTACACACAAGGACAGGTCGCGTAGCTTGAACATAGAAGTCTCTATCGCATCTCTCACATCCAATTTGGGGAGGCGAGTGGTGTGCACGATTACATCAAAGAACGAACCATCAAGATAGGAAGGTATATCGTGGAGACAAGAAAAACCGTGCGTATGATCGCAAAAGAATTTGGTGTCTCGAAAAGCACCGTTCATAAAGATCTGACGGAACGATTACCTGAGATTAATCCGGATTTGGCAAACAACGTGAAAGAGATCCTGGAGTATCACAAGTCCATCAGACATTTACGGGGTGGTGAGGCAACACGCGTGAAATACAAAAAAGGAGCGGAGGAAGTCGTTCAATAGAGCTCACCCGAAAGCGGCATGCATCTTGCATGCCGCTGAGCTATGCACAAGAAAATGTTCTAAAAAATTAACATATTTTTTAGCGGTTCAACAAAAGTTATGATAGAATGGTTTATTGGATAGAAATTCGAAAATTGACGAATTTTGTAAGATGTAACGGTTGAAACATACAGGGAGGATTTATGAATGTTTTCAAGGGATGTTGGTATTGATCTCGGTACGGCCAATGTATTGATATATGTAAAGGGCAAAGGCATCGTACTGGATGAGCCGTCCGTGGTTGCGATCGACACAAACACGGGGAAAGTGCTGGCGGTAGGAGAGGAAGCCCGAAGAATGGTGGGACGGACTCCTGCCAACATCGTGGCCATCCGCCCGCTGAAAGATGGCGTAATTGCCGATTTTGAAGTAACAGAGCAAATGTTAAGGCATTTTATTAATAAGATAAATGTAAAGGGCATGTTCACCAAACCGAGAATACTTATCTGCACCCCTGCAAACATTACCTCTGTAGAACAAAAGGCCATTCGTGAAGCAGCCGAAAAATGCGGCGGAAAAGCCATTTATCTGGAAGAGGAGCCAAAAGTGGCGGCTGTCGGTGCCGGCATGGACATCTTCCAGCCAAGCGGCAACATGGTTGTTGATATTGGCGGAGGAACAACGGATGTAGCTGTTCTGTCCATGGGCGATATCGTCACCGCTTCTTCTTTAAAAATGGCTGGGGACAAGCTTGACGGCGAAATCCTTAATTATATAAAGAAAGAATATAAGCTTCTTATTGGTGAAAGAACATCAGAAAATATTAAATTAAATGTGGCTACTGTTTTCCCCGGAGCGCGAAATGAAGAAATGGATATCCGGGGCCGGGATATGGTTACAGGCCTCCCGCGAACGATCACCATACATTCAGAAGAAATTACGCAAGCGCTGCTCGAACCGGTCATGATGATGGTCCAGGCGGCAAAAAGCGTGCTCGAACGGACACCTCCTGAATTGTCAGCGGATATTATTGACCGCGGTATTATTCTTACGGGCGGCGGGGCTTTGCTGCACGGAATTGATCAATTATTTGCACAAGAGTTAAGGGTTCCGATTTTTGTGGCGGAAGAGCCGATGAAAGCCGTAGCCAATGGAACGGGGCTTATGCTCGATCACATGGACAAATTGCCGAAACGAAGATTTAAATAATGGAAGACAGGTAAAGCCCGCCCAAAAAGGTGGGCTTTTGATTTTTCCGTACAGAAATTTCTATTGGACAAAACAGCAATCTTTCGGTAACGTTAGGTAATGGAAGGATCATCAACCGCTGCAATCAGCGCCGGTTGAAACGGTCCACCCCGGCAGTTTTTCGCTGCGGGGCATAATTTTAGAATTCCGGCTGGTGTAAATGCCAATCAAGTGCTGCGGGCCTCATAATGGGCCGACACTGACTTAAAGCAGGGCGCCCTTGATATGTCCAATGTGAGTGCAGGAAATGATGTGACTGGTCAACGGAATTCGTTAACAGGTGATGAAAAGATGGCTAACGAGCTCAGCAGGGAAGAGTACCGTAAAAATAAAATGGCAGAATCCACACAGAAGGAGGCGGTAAAGAAAAAGAAACCGGATCCTCAAGAAAGCAAAAAGCAGGAGACGGAAACCGGAACAGCGAGAAGATCGCGCTTTCCGATTTGGCTCCGATTGATTGTAATTATTGTTTTAATGGTGGTTTGCCTTGTGGTTGGAGCAATCATCGGTTATTCCGTGGTAGGCGACGGAAAAGCCGGGGATGTTTTCAAGAAGGAAACATGGACACATATTTCCGATTTGATTAACCAAAGAAAGTAATAGATGACAGAAAGAAGAGAGGGGGCCTATGAGCCCTCTTTTTTCAGGCCATTGGATTAACCTTTTTCATTCATGTATAATGTGCAGAGATACATAGAAAGCTAAGTACGTCATTAGAGGAAAAGGAGTCATTTCCATGAAATTAAACATTGAACAAATTAAAGAAATCATTCCCCACCGTTATCCTTTTTTACTGCTGGATACAATCGAAGAACTGGAGCCGGGAAAACGGGCGGTTGGCAAGAAAAACATAACGGCCAATGAGGAAGTCTTTAATGGCCATTTTCCTGACTACAATATCTTTCCTGGCGTGATGACATTGGAAGCGTGCGCGCAGACGGGTGCGGTTGCTCTTCTTTCCATGGAAGAATACAAGGGTAAGATTGCCATGTTCGCCGGTGCAGATAAAGTAAGATGGAAGCGTCAGGTAAGACCGGGAGATACACTGTTAATGGAAGTGGAGCTGCTTCAAATCCGCAGAGGAATCGGCAAAGGCAAAGTGACAGCGACGGTTGACGGAGAACTTGCCATGGATGCTGAAATTACGTTTGCAGTAGGAAGATAAGAGAAGATGGGCCTGTGAATTGTTGCTAAACAGCGGTTTACGGCCTTTTTTGTCGTCTTTTTTTAAGGGAGTATCAATAACTTTAATCTACTGTAAAGCCTGTGTAAGGTATTGGTAAATCGGGTTTATACCTCGTTTTTTCTTGATATAGTAAGGATAGAACCGCTGGTGATCAGGTGTAGCGGGGCGGTTCCAATCTGAACTGATCGAAGGGAGAACGATGGGATGAATAAAAGCTTTTTAATGAAAATTGGGGCTTCTCTTTTGGCGATTATGTTAATGACAGCTTGTAACAGCAACAGCGACACCGAAAAACAGGATTCCAGCACAGGAACCGAACAGAAGGTAGATGACGAGAAAAAGGCAGACCAGACAAGCACGGACAGCGAAACAAAAGAAACAGGCACAGATACTGAAAAGTCTGATCAATAAATGTAAAAAAGGCACGCCCCGCGAGGGCGTGCCTTTTACTGTTATACAAGCTTGATATGATAATCCTTCAGCCAGGTGTTGACATGAATCAAGTATTCCATCAGCTTGGTGGCCTGTCCTCCGCTGATTCCTGTTTTCCCCTCGGCAATCGCTCTGATTTTTGAAGCATCAACCAGAGAATTGACAGGTGCGTTGCTGTCATTTACAATGTCCAGCAGCCAGTTCTTGATTCCTCCAAAATAAACCGGATCCTGTGCGGTTGGATACGCACTCTTGCGGCGGTTCCTCACATCATCCGGAAGGTAGCTCTTTAATGCACGGCGCAGAATTCCCTTCTCGATGTTATCCACGCTTTTGACCTCCCATGGAACATTCCAAAGGTACTCCACCAAACGGTAGTCGCAGAATGGCACACGAACCTCAAAGCCCACGGCCATGCTCATGCGGTCTTTGCGGTCGAGCATGAACGGAAGGAAGCGGGTAATAAACTGGTAGGACATCTGGCGCTGTTTGGCGCCAATTTCACTTTCACCCTCCAGGGCCGGAACTTCGGCCAGCGCCTCCTGATAACGGCGGTCTGCATAAGCATCCGGCTGGATGGAACGAGCGGCTTCTTCCGAAAGAATGTTGGAGAAATAGCCTCTGCTCTGTCGCCACGGGAACGTGGTGCCATTCAGGAATTCATCCTGGTGGAACCAGGGATATCCGCTGAAGACCTCATCAGCGGACTCACCGGATAAAGCGACCGTTGCATCCTTTTTCATCTCTCTGAACAGCAAGTAGAGAGAGGTCTCCATCTCGCCCAGCCCCGGCAGATCCCTTGCATACATGGGCTTCAAAAAGTTATCCAGCAGTTCATTTGCGCCAAGGACGGTAGAATGGTGTTCTGTTCCCACATGCTCGGACACCCGCTGAACCCATGGTGCATCAAGGCCGAGGTGAAGCAGGTCCGTTTGGAAATGCTCTGCGCTGTTGGCAAAATCAATGGAATAAGTGTGAAGAATTTTGCCTGCCTCTTTGAAGTCCTTTCCGGCCATAGCGGTCAAACCACTGGAATCCAGTCCGCCTGAAAGCATGGAAACGAGGGGCAAATCCGCAATTAATTGCCGCTTTACCGTATCTTCTAAGAGAGCCTGGATTTTTTCAGTGGTTTGCTCCACCGTATCGGTATGCTCCTTGCTTTCGAGTTTCCAATAGTGGCGCACGGCGGTTTTATTGCTTGTAAAGGTGACGCTGTGGCCCGCACGCACCTCTTTTACATCTTTAAAGACACCAACTCCAGGTGTACGCATGGGACCGAGCGCAAACACTTCTGCAAGTCCTTCCTGATCAACCTCCGGCTCGATGTCCGGGTGGGCAAGAAGCACTTTCAGCTCGGAACCGAAAACAATGGAATTTCCTCTTTGGGCATAAAAGAGAGGCTTCACGCCAAGGTGATCCCTGCCCAAAAACAGTTTCTGTCTTTTCTCATCCCAGATGGCAAACGCAAAAATACCATTGAGATGATCTACGCACTCTTCTCCCCACTCCATGTAGGAATGCAGGAGAACTTCTGTATCGGATTGGGTGCGGAATGCGTGTCCGCGGCCCTCCAGTTCTTTTCTCAGCTCAAGAAAATTGTAAATTTCACCGTTATAGGTTAACGCGAGTGTCTGATCACCTTGCTCATGAAGCATCGGCTGCAATCCGCCCTTTGGATCGATAACAATCAGGCGGCGGTGGCCGAAAACGGCACGGGGTGAAAACCAATAACCATTTGCGTCAGGTCCGCGATGCTCAATCGCTCCTGTCATATCCCGCAAAATGGATTGTTGTTGAGAAATATCTTCTGACCAGTTAACCCAGCCTGCAATACCACACATACTAACATCTCCCTGCATGATTTAATGATGCAAGAGCAATGGTAACATCTATTAACGTTTACGTGAACGTGAGATATGACCTATTTTTATACAGGAAACCCGTGTTTGCCATACTTATACCGCGGTCCGCAATAGTCCGTTGTGAGGATAATAAAAAAAACCGCTCCTTAAAGCGGTTAATCCTTGGAATACTTGGCCAGGATTTCTTCACGGGCGTCAGCGCCTTGCACGCCGGCTCGCATGGCTGATACCAGCTGGTCATACTCTTCCTTGGTGATCTCGGCAACCGAATTTTTGGGAAAGATGTAAGGCTTGCCGATGTCCTTCGTATCCAGATCGTTCAATAACTCGATTTCATCTTCCTTTTCCCGGCATTGATCGGGATCATAAATATAGACTCTGCCAAATTCATCCTTAAATTCTCTGTTCATGTTGACAAAATAACGCAAATTTTCTTCTCCTTCCTGAAGACAGCATTGTCTTACTAGTCATACCCGTTATTTCCATTTTGGAGACATTAAAAAACTATAAAACTTTTTTTGAAATCAGGGATAAAATACGAGATTTCGGGAATGATAGAAGTACCCCCTTTTTTATATATCTTTTTGTCCCCGCTTCCTTTAAGAGGCGGCTTTTTTTTGTCATTTTTTCGCTCTTCCTGGGTGATTTCCCCATATATTTACCTATTCTTCATATTAAATAGGACTAAAGAACCATGTAATAAAAACGTAATAATTTATACTAGGATTAGGAAATAAAAACATATTCAGGAGGAACGAATGAAGAAGATTTTATTAAGCATGCTGGCTGTTCTCTTAACCTTTTACTTTGTGCCTGCAAATGCATTCGCAGCGGTAAAGGATACTGATCTTACAGCCTATCTGGCAGAAATCAGCAAGGAACGCGGCTATGAAATTAGCAAAGAAGACTATGAGAACTATCTTTCGGATTATGCCGACAGCAGTTTGTCGGACTTTAACACAGTTGATGAAATGAAAGAATTCTTAGGGCCTGTGATCAAGAGCAACAACAGCAACCTTACTGAAATCTACAGTGAATATGATTTGAACGAACAGCAGCTAAAGGAACTTTTGGCGAAAAACGGAGAACAGATTGAGGATTACATATATGTAGAAGACCTTAGTTTTGCTGTATCCGATTTTATGTATGATGACTCTGAGGAATCGGATGACCTTCCGAGTGAAGAGGATTTTGCAGCCATCGAAAAGGAAATGCAGGATGCGCTGGCAGAGATTGACCTGACTCCACAAGAGATTGATAATTTGATGAACCATCTGCTTTCCCTTGAAAAGGAACTTAATAATCCGGCAACTGAAAAACAGTTGATGGATATTCTGAACCGCATGGAAGGCATAGACCCGGAGAATCCGACAAAGGCACAGATCCAGCAGGTTGGACAGGCGTTTGAAGATTTGCTCTCCATCTTCCAAATGAAAGCTAAGTTTTATATTGTTGACGGTAGCAAGAAAACACCTGTGACAGCAGCAGAACTTATGCAAATGACCGTGCTCGAAGGGGATTACCTTTTAATCGAGCTTTATGACCTGAAAGGCAACCTTTTGGCGGATTTGAAAATTACTTCAGATGAAATTGCCGGAAGCTCAGGAACAGTGGGCGAGGTAACAAAAACAGTAGAAAATGCAATGGGCGCAGCACCGCAAAAGCCGGTTAAAAAACCAAGCCCGAAAACACCGCGTACCGAAAACGGCGGGGAATTGCCGAAAACGGCTTCCAACAACCTGGATGGCGCGCTGGCAGGCGCAGCGATCATTGGAGCGGGATTATTTCTATACCGAAGAGCAAGGATGTCATAAATGGCAGAGCGAAGCCAAATGGAAAGAAGACGCCGCAAAAAAGGGCTTCTTCTTTCTTTTTCAATCATTGTGATTTTGCTGGGCGCCGTCATTTTTTCGAAAAATATCATGGAGTATTCCAGAGGGTTTTTTGCCGGCGAAAAGGTGGAACCCAAAGCGTTTGCCCAGCATAAGAAGGAACCAGCCAGGGATAAAGAACCGGCCAAGGAAAAGGACGAGAAACCCGCTGTGGCGGCAAAGAAAGATCCGGTCCCTGTTAAGAGTGAACCGCTATACAGTAAGCGGCCTGAAATTGGGGAGAAGATGGGCACTCTTTATATCCCGAAGCTCGGAGCCAGGCTTCCGATTTACCATGGAACAAACGAGGATGAACTGGCCAAGGGAGTGGGGCATTACAAGGGAAGTGTTCTTCCGGGAGAAAAAGATAATTCGGTTCTGTCCGGACACCGTGACACCGTCTTCCGCAGCCTGGGCAAGGTGGGCAAAGGGGATACGATGGAAGTGACAACGTCTGCCGGAACCTTTACCTATAAGGTAAGAAAGGTCAGGATTGTGGATAAAGACGACCGGACGATCATTGTACCGAAACCCCGCGCCATCCTGACAGTCAGCACCTGCTATCCGTTTGATTATATTGGTGCAGCGCCAAAGCGCTATATTTTGGAAGCTTTTTTAATCTCATCAAGAGTGAACAAATCGTAAGTCATGCGAAGGGGGGATCCCTTCGCTTTTTATTTTTTGTTAAAGTAATAGAGATGCAGAAGTTTTTACACAGGAGGATATACCATGGTACAAATTCGAGATGCCCATCTTGGCGATTTGCCCGCGTTGCTGGATATTTATAATGAAGCCATCCGGACATTGACGGCAACCTTTGATCTTGAGGAGCAAACATTGGCGCAGCGGAAAAAGTGGTTTGAAAAATACGGAGGAGCTTTCCCGCTGATCGTTGCCGAGGTGGATGGAAAGGCTGCCGGCTATGGCTCTCTCAGTCCGTTCAGGGACAAGGAAGCCTATGCCCGTACAACAGAAGTGTCGCTGTATATTTCGTCCGAATTCAGGGGCCGGGGAATAGGGAAGAAATTAATGAAGGAAATCCTTCAAAGAGCCAGGGATCTTGATTATCATACAGTAATCGGAAGCATTACAGGAGGAAACGAATCAAGCGTCTCCCTGCACAAAAGTTTTGGCTTTGAATTTGCCGGCTGCTTAAAAGAAGTTGGATTTAAATTTGGCCAGTGGCAGGATGTCCACTATTATCAGCTTATATTGGATAAAGAAAAAACGAAGGGATAGCACCCTTCGTTTTTTGTGTGTTTAGTATTTCAGTTTTCCGGCACGAATGTCGTCAGTCATTCCTTCGTATGGAGCTTGAGCTACCACGTTCTCATTGTTTACGCCGGCATTTTCAATAAAGGTAATATCCGCAAATTCAGGAACCACGTATTTTGGATAGGTTTCATACTTCTCTCGGGATTCATGCATAAGGTCAATGTGGTCGTTTTGGTAGCGGACCGTAATCTCGGGATGCTCATGAACCCATTTTGGAAAGAAGATCACGCCATGCATGCGTTTTTCCTTTGGCATGAAGTTCAACGAAACGTCTGTGCCTGTCGGCTCTGTCCATGACACTTTGTAGACATCCTCTGTTAATTTAACGATGTCAACTTCCTGATCGCGCACCCAGCGGCCGCCTACCATTCCGCTATGAATGCGGTAGTCGATCGTGTTTTCATTTTTTATATACATTTCATATTCCCACCCGTTTTCATACGTGTAGATCATATGACTTCCAATAAAGTTATCCATGTAATAGCACTCCTTTATCATGTTTTAATAAACATGTAACTATTTACATATTAAATATAACACTATGGTATAATAGTGTCAATCATTCAAGTGGAGGCTAATATGAGAGTGCTAAAATACGCCATATTGGGTTTGTTGGATAAAGGTCAGTTAAGCGGATATGACATTACGAGTAAGTTTAAAGAAGAAATTGGACATTTCTGGAGCGCCAAGCACAGCCAGATTTACCCTGAGTTAAAAAAGCTGACGGAAGAGGGCTTTGTAGAATATCAAATCGTCATCCAGGGAACCAAGCTGGAAAAGAAAGTGTATTCCATTACCGAACTTGGCAAGAAGGAATTGCATGAGTGGATGAACCGGTACAGCCCCATTCCTGATACGCAAAAAGATGAATTCATGCTCAAGGCTTATTTTGTGTCGTCGCTCTCACAGGAAGAGGCAAAACAGCTCTTCAAAGATCAATTGGAAAAGAGGGGCCAGGCGATAGCCTTCCTGGAAGAACGGCTTCAGGAATTGGAAGGGAAAGAGGAACCGGTATCCTTTTCTTCTCCCGATTTTGGCCATTACCTCGTTCTCAGCCGGGCGCTTGAACGGGAAAAAGGCTATATCTCCTGGCTTGAGCGGATGATCGCAAAAATTGGGGGGTGATGGCACGCAAAAAACGAAAGGCATAAGCGCCTTTCGTTTTTTTGCTACTGCTGATTCACGATGTCCTTCAGTTTGTTTTGCCATTTGTTATCATCCAAAATGATCTGGAAGGAGATCCGGCGGTTTTTTTTCAGGGCGGCAGGTGAATTGCCCTTGGCGATCGGTTTGTATTCGCTATAGCCCGTAGCTGCAAGATACTGGGCATAAGGAAGGCGTGAAAGCTTCGGGTTGGCTTTTGCCAGATATTTCACGACAGCGACAGCGCGTTCCGTAGAGAGGGACCAGTTGTCATAAGGAACGGAATCGGTATGGCCCTCTACGAGGATGATGTAAAGGTACTTGCTCATGTCCTTTTCATCGATCATTGCCGCGAGCGCATTAGCCAGGGGATTGAGCACTTTCTTCCCTTGATTGCTGACTTCTGCGCTTCCTGTATCAAAAAGAATATTACCCTCGACCGAAATCGTATTGTTCGGTCCCCGGATCACTTTGTCTTTACCGACATTTTTTTCAAGCTGTTTTTCGATCAGATCCGAAATGTGCTTTTTCACGTCTGCCACCTGATGCAGCTCCTGTTTGATCTGTGATTGATCATAGGCATTATAGATGCTCTGGACATAGGCAAGAATGGCGATGAAAATCATGATAAGCACCATCATGGCCATCATGTCGGTAAAGCTGGGCCAATAGATTTCCTCATGGTGCTGTTCAGCAAACACATCTTTTCGGGCACGGCGCATGCTTCATCACCGCCTTCTTGGTTCGTGCGAGCTGATGAGCCTTGCTTCATGTTCCCGGTTATCATAGGCTGCCTGATTCTCCACGGCTGCCTGATACATGCGCTGAAGCAGATGGTACATGTCTCCAAGCGTCCGGTTGCCCGCCGTGAAGTCGCGCGATAATCCATGGAAAAGGTTCTCCAGTGTCCGGGCAAGCTCCCGCATATCGTCGTTGCGCTCGGGTCTGGCTTGCTGGCTGAGCTGCCTTTCCCTTTCCAGTACGTGGCGGATCTGTTCCACAAAATCCCGTTTTATATGTTCAACCGCGTTATAAAATCCTTTTTCAAGCTGCTGGACGGACGAAGCAAAATCGGCGGCGGCCCTGCCGTATTCTCCCTGCTTTTCAGCATAGCGGTAGTGCCATTCTTCCTGCTTCTGGCCCAGCCTGTTTTCCAGGTTTTCATGCTGGCTGGCATAATGCTGAAGCTGCTCCTGCATCACTCTGATAAGATTGCCGGCAAACTCCTCCGAACGGCGCTGGGATTCGGCGAGCATTTTATCCGACCGCTGGATGAGCAGCTCGAATTTTTGCTGCCCGGCATTTTGGCGTTCGGCCCCTTTTTGGAACTGCTGTTCAAATGCTTTAATTTGCGAGGTAAGAACACCGATGCTTTGATCCACTGCTTGATGCATGCTGCCCTGTTTGTCTATGGTCTTTTGAAGCTGATGGCCGAATTGCTCCAGTGTGCCGGTGGATGCGGCAAACGACTCGCTGTGCAGCCGCTGCGCATGCAAAATCCCTTTTACATCCTCCATGGCCGTTTTCAGTCCTGCTGTAAATTCGGTCATGGAGCTGCCGAAATCCCCGACACTTTTTTGAAAGCTTTCTTCGATTTTCACCGCAAGGCGGTCGAGCAGCCGTTCAGCTGAATCCTGCGGCTTTTCCTGCAATAAAAGGCTGTTGAAGGCATGATCGAGGTAAACCTCACAGTCGGACATCACCTTTCCCTGAAGGTACGTAAGGGAAGAGCCACGGGAGAGAAAACCGGTTTGAAGGATATTGAGAACGAGAGCCCCGCCGATTCCTGCGATACTCGTAATAAAAGCAACGCTCATTCCCTCAAAGGGAGCCGTTAATGAGGAAATGATTGAGTTCATGGTCATGGACGGTCCATTGGCGGAGCTTCCCAGCCGGAAAAGCGTATCCTGCATGGAAAGCAGGGAAAGCGTGAGCCCAATAAAGGTACCCAGCACCCCGAGTATGATGGTAAACGCGGGAAGCTGTTGCATCACCTTTTGAATGTTGCCGACAGGAACACGCATCAATCCTAGCAGGGGAATGCGCTCCTGGAAAAGATGTTTTTCGATCAAGGCCTGTGTATTCAAGGAAGCTACGCCTGACAAATGATACTGCCTGTAATCAGAGCAAACTCGCTGGATCCAGCGGGAACGGGGCTGCACTGCAGTCTGGGTTTCGAGCTCCTGCAGCTCCCTGATCCACTTCTTCAGCCGGTACCCTGTCTGGGCGTAACCGATCAATCCGGTAAGAACCAAAATACCAATCAATCCAACAACGGCACTTGTTAACCAATCCATGCTGTCCACCCCTCCGTTTCCATACAAGCATATGAAGGGCAGGCCATGACTAGTACACATGAATACATGCAAAAGCCCGTTATCTTTGCTTGAAAGGTAACGGGCATTTTGCCATTTATTTTACAGAGAAAAGCTCCGAAAGCAGGAGGGAAACCGCGCCTAGAGCAGTGGCTTTATTTCCAAGACCCGAGAGCCGGATATCGGTTTGCTTTGCGCTTTCTGTCAGCGTCATTTTTGCGATGGTTTCTTTTACCCCGTCCAGCAGGAAATCACCGGCATTGGATACGCCACCGGCAATAATGATCCGTTCGGGGTTGAGAAGGTGGATCAGGTTCGTTAAGCCGATTCCGAGGTAAATGCCTGCTGAACGCAAAATGTCCCGGCTCAATTGGTCTCCCTCCAGCGCGGCTTTGTGAACGAGGCGGCCACTGATGTGTTCGAGATGTCCGCCCGACAGTTCAGTTAAGATGCTTTCTTTTCCGATAGCCACTTCTTTTTTTGCTCTTTCAGCAATGGCAGGGCCCGCAGCCAGTGTCTGCAAACAGCCGTAATTCCCGCAGCTGCACTGCTTTCCGCCAATATCTATGGTCATATGACCAATTTCTCCAGCAATAAAATGTTCCCCGTGAAACAATTGTCCATTTATGACGATTCCTGCGCCAATTCCGCTGCCCACATTAATAGCGACCACACTGGATGCACCGCTTCCGCTGCCGAACCAAACCTCACCGAGGGCGATCGCTTTTGCGTCATTTTCAACTTTTACAGGCAGTTTAAAAGACGCCTCCAGTTCCTCTTTTATAGGAATGTTTCTTAAATGAAGGTTCGGGGCATAGAGCGACATCCCGCGTTCAACATCCACCACACCGTGCATGGCAACACCGATGCCGATTATTTTATCTTCTTCCTCTTTGTACTGATCCAAAAGACCCTGTATCTCTGATTTCATCATTTTTAATAGATCATCTGCCGTCACAGGAAGCGAAAGGGGGCTTTCCCTGAAGTGGAGCACACCGCCATTTAAGTCAGTCAGTATGATTTTAATATCCTTTGGACCGGCATCAAGTCCGATGACATAAAAGCTTTTTTCATTGATTACCAGCATCGTCGGCTTTCGCCCGCCCTGTGAAGCGCCCTGAACGCTTTCTTTTATCAGACCGGAATCGATCAATTCTTTTACGATCGAACTGACCGTTGGAGGCGTCAGCTTTGTATCCTTGGCAATCTGCGCCCGTGAGATCGGTCCCTCCAAACGGATCCGGTTTAAAATAATGCTTCGATTCAATGATTTCATAAATTGAAACGTACCACGCTGCATGGTTATGACACCTCAAGTTAATTTAATTAATTAAGATATAGTATACCTTCTTTTTTTCAATATGGATAGAAAGAGATGTGTTTGATAGAATTCCCTTAACACCCTATTAATGAAATGGAGGGCTCAATTTGAACATTCAACGGCTGGATCATCTCGTTTTGACGGTAAAAGATATAGAGAAAACCTGCGATTTTTATTCCGAGGTTTTAGGCATGAAGGTGGAAACGTTTCGCCAGGGAAGAAAAGCGCTGAAGTTTGGAGATCAGAAAATCAATCTTCATCAGGCAGGCCATGAATTCGAACCGAAAGCAGCGATTCCTATACCCGGCTCTGCTGACTTGTGCTTCATTACGGATGTCCCTTTAAACCAGGTGGTAAAGCACCTGGAAAATCATAAAGTTCCGCTGCTCGAAGGACCTGTGGAACGAACGGGAGCACAAGGGCTAATCCTTTCCGTCTATATCCGCGATCCGGATGAGAACCTGATTGAAATCTCTAATTACATCGAAGATTGAACATGGGGTAGCTTTCCGGATGCATTTATTGTTAAAAATGGTGCGTCCGGGTATGCAAACCTTTTCACTTATGGTAATCTGGTATCAACTTAATAATTTAATTTAACAAAGTTTGTTAACTTGTACTTAATAAATGATCCTACAGGAGGAAATACAATGGCTGAGTTACGTTATAATCCTTTATTAAAAGACTGGACGATGGTAGCGGCAAGCAGGCAGAACCGCCCGCACATGCCGAAGGACTTTTGCCCGTTTTGCCCGGGTTCCGGAAAGGTTCCTGAGAATTACGACGTTCACTTGTATCACAATGATTTCCCGGTGCTGTCACCGAATCCTCCGCAGCCGGATGCCGTTGGGGGAAGCCTGTATCAAACAAAAGAAGCGTACGGAAAATGTGAAGTGGTTCTGTATTCACCCGGCCACTATGACACCATTCCGGATCTTTCCCGCGAGCATATGAAGAAGCTGATGGATCTGTGGGAGGAAACCTTTGTAAAGCTTGAACAGGATCCAAACCATGAATATGTTATGATTTTTGAAAACCGGGGAGAGGAAGTCGGGGTAACAATGCCTCACCCTCATGGACAGGTATATGCTTACCCTTTCATCCCGCTAAAGGTAAAAACTGAGCTCAATGCCTGTAAAGAGTATACTGAAGAGAACAAACGCAACATGTTCGACGATATGATCGCTGAGGAAAAAAGGTTCGGCGAGCGGGTCGTATTGGAAACCGAGCATTTTATCGCGTTCATTCCATTTTTTACAGACTATCCATATGGCGTGTATGTTGTCAGCAAAGATAAAAAGACTGCCATTACTGAGTTTTCCGAAGACGAAAAACTGGAACTTGGCGATTTGCTGCAGGAACTTGTTGGCGGCATGGATATGATTTACGATAAATTATTTCCATATATGATGGTGATGCACCAGAGGCCTTCTGACGGAAAGGATGACTATAACGATTTTTACCGGTTCCATATTGAATTTTATCCTCCGCTTCGTGCAAGTGATAAAATCAAATATAATTCTTCCTCAGAAACAGGGGGATGGGCAGCGGCCAATCCGACAAAAGTAGAAGACAACGCAGAGAATTTGCGGAAGTGTATCGAGCGATATCATGAAAAGAGGGGGAAATAAGAATGGAGCAACAGCTAAAAGAGAAATTTCTAAACTATTTTCCGGGAAATAACGACGAGGTTCGACTTTTCTTTGCCCCTGGACGGGTCAATTTGATTGGTGAGCATACCGATTACAATGGAGGATACGTTTTTCCGGCGGCATTGTCGATCGGCACATATATGGCCGTAAGAAAAAGACAGGACGGAATTTACCGGCTGAAGAGTGAGAATTTCCCGCTGGAAGTAACCGTGGATGCCAATGAGCCCATTGTATTTAGCGGTGACGATGACTGGGCCAACTATCCAAAGGGCATTCTTCTGCAGCTGCAGAAAAGCGGAATCTCTATTTCCGGGGCTGATGTATTATTTGACGGCAATATTCCAAATGGCGCGGGTCTTTCTTCTTCCGCCTCAATTGGAATGGTCAGTGCGTTTGCTTTTTCAGCCATTGAAAACAGGGAAGTGGAGATGCTTGAGCTTGCCAAGCTGTGCCAGCGCATGGAAAATGAGTTTATCGGGGTAAACAGCGGGATTATGGACCAGTTTGCCGTTGGATTTGGCAAAAGAAATGAAGCTGTATTCCTCAATTGCCAAACCTATGAATTTGAGATGATTCCGCTTGAAATAGAAGGTTACAAGCTGGTGATTACCAACACCAATAAACGCAGGGGGCTGGCCGATTCCAAGTATAACGAACGAAGAACCCAGTGCGAACAGGGATTGGGAGTCATTCAGCAGCATTTGAAAGATATAGAGATCCTTGGTGAGCTGACTCCTCTTCAATTCAAAAAAGTGGAACAGTACCTTGAGGATGAAACCATCAGGAGAAGAGTAAGACACGTGGTAACTGAAGACGACAGAGTGCAAAAGGCTGTCGCTGCGCTTGAAAACAGGGACATCACTGCCTTTGGCTTATATATGAAAGAATCCCACGTATCACTTAGAGATGATTATGAAGTGACAGGTACAGAGCTCGATACCCTTTTTGATCTTCAAAAAGAGCAGCCTGGCTGCATTGGAACAAGAATGACTGGAGCCGGATTCGGCGGCTGTACCATTTCGATTGTAAAAGAGGAAGAAGTTGAAAACTTCAAAGAAAACGTAGCGGGCCGATATACTGAACGTACAGGCTTGGTGGCTGATTTTTATGTGTGTGAAATTGGAGACGGAGTAAAAGAATTTAACGGGGTGAAACGATAATGGCAATTTTAGTCACAGGCGGTGCAGGCTACATCGGAAGTCATACGGTGCTGCATCTGCTGAATAAAGGGGAAAAAGTGGTTGTATTCGATAACCTGCAAAAAGGCCACCAGGAAGCGGTGATGGAAGGCGTTTCGTTTTATAAGGGAGACCTTCATGACAGTGATCTGCTTGACACTGTGTTTGCAGAAAATGAAATTGAAGCAGTCATCCATTTTGCAGCCAATTCACTGGTAGGAGAAAGTGTGGAAAACCCGATCTCTTACTATCAAAATAACGTGGCGGGATCTTTGAATCTGGTAGACCGCATGGTGGAAAATGGTGTGAAAAAGATCGTTTTTTCATCCACGGCAGCGGTTTACGGTGAACCTGAAACAGTTCCTATCTCGGAAAGTGACCGTACGGTTCCGGGAAATCCTTATGGTGAAACCAAGCTGGCCATTGAGAAACTTCTTTTTTGGGCAGACCAGGCGTATGGGCTGAAGTCTGTTGCCCTTCGTTATTTTAATGCCGCAGGAGCAGATCCAGAAGGCAGAATTGGTGAGGATCATACACCGGAATCCCATCTGATTCCGATCGTGCTGGAAGCCGCCCTCGGCAAGCGGCCGCATGTTTCAATTTTCGGAGAAGATTACAAGACAGAAGACGGGACATGCATCCGTGATTACATTCACGTGATGGATTTGGCGGAGGCTCATTATCTGGCCCTTGAAAAGCTCAAGCGCACAGAGGAGAGCGGAGTTTATAATCTTGGCAATGGTACAGGGTTTTCGGTGAAGGAAGTGATTGAAACGTGCCGTGAAGTGACCGGACGGGACATTCATGCGGTCGCATCCCCAAGAAGGGCAGGCGATCCGGCGGTCCTGATCGCGTCGTCACAAAAGGCCAAGGATGAACTGGGATGGATGCCTCAGTATCCGGACCTGAAGGAAATCGTCAAGCATGCATGGAATTGGCATGTGAACCACCCGGATGGTTATTCCGCTCAATAGGGGTTCATCGGACGCAAAACGGGTATTCTACAACTGAAGGAAGACAGACATTCAGGGGACATGAAAAAATCATGTCTCCTTTTTTAAAAAGGAGCGATTCAGCTTGTATTTAGGAGTGGATTATTACCCTGAACAATGGCCGAAATCCAGGTGGCCGGAAGACGTCAGGCTGATGAAGGAGCTTGGCGTTAATGTCGTGCGGATGGCGGAATACGGCTGGCATTTGATTGAGCCGGAAGAAGGAAGTTATGATTTCAGTGTTTTGGATGAAATCATTGACAGATTGACCGAAAATGGAATGAAGATTGTACTGGGCACACCGACAGCCGCACCTCCTTCCTGGATGGTGCAGAACTACCCGGATATCCTGCCGACGGACCGTGACGGCCATTCAATTTCGTTTGGGGGGCGCAGGCACTATACGGTAAACAGCGCAACCTTTCAAAGATTTACAGAAAAAGTGGTACGTAAGCTCGCAGAAAAATACGGAAATCATCCCAATATCATCGGTTGGCAGATTGATAATGAGTTTGGCCATGAGAAGTCAGACCGAAGTTATGGGAATGAGGATCATACCGCTTTTTTATTTTGGCTTCAAAACCGTTATGAAAGCCTCGATGCTGTAAACGAAGCGTGGGGAACGGCCTTTTGGGGCCAGACCTATACCGATTGGAAACAGATTCCCTTGCCGCTGAACGTGTATCAGCAGCATAACCCCGGATTGCTTCTTGATTTTGACCGGTTTTGTGCGGATGGCTATACGGACTACAGCAAACTGCAGGCTGACCTGTTGCGGGGGAATACTTCCGGCCATCAATTTATTACCCACAATTTCGTTTTTAATGAACAGGCCATCAACCAGCGGGATATTGCAGAAAATCTGGACTTTGTGTCCTATGGCAATTATCCGGTGTGGGGAAGCAGCACGGAACCGGCCACTCCGGCTGCCATCGCGCTTCAGCACGACATTTGCCGTTCAACAAAGGATGAAAAGGGCTTCTGGGTGATGGAAGAAATTACAGGCGCTCAAGGGTGGAATCATACCGGCTATCTTCCGCGTCCCGGGCAGATCAGGCTTTGGACGTATCAGGCGATTGCCCGCGGGGCCGAAGCGATTCTGTATTTTCAATGGCGCTCTTCCCGGTTTGGTACCGAACAGTTCAGCCAGGGTATTCTGGGCCATGACGGCAAACCAAAGCGGAAATTTGAAGAGGTTAAAGAAACCATTGCCGCGCTCAATACGTTTGGAGACGATTGGATCGCTTCCGAGTACATTCCGGAAGTAGGAATGTACTATGAGGTGGAAAATGCCTGGGCCTGGAGCATTCAGCCGCAAAGCAAGGCGTTTGATTACAAGCAGGAACTTCATCGGTTTTACTATGGTGCTTATCATCTCAACAGTACAACCTGCATCATTTCACCGGAAAGCTCGCTTGATGGCTTGAAAGTGGTAATTGTACCGATATACTTCCTGACTGATTCTGCATTTACGGAGAAATTGAAAAAATTTGCGGCCGATGGGGGAACAGTGATCCTTTCCTACCGCTCGGGTGTAAAAGAACCCAACAATGCATTGACAGAGCTGACGCTGCCCGGGGAACTCGCGGAACTTGCGGGCATTAATGTCGATGAGTTTGAGGCACTTCAGCCCGGCCAGCAAACGCGGGTACGGGGAACCACCGGAAATATTAAAGATGTGTTGTCCCCGGCAACCGTATGGTGTGACGTGATTAAGTGTGTATCGGCGGATGTAATCGGTGTCTACCGCGATGCGTATTATGAAGGCGAGCCGGCCATCACCAGGAACAGATATGGCAAAGGCGTTGTCTACTACATCGGCACTGCTGTTGAAGAATACTTTTTGATGCGCCTTTATAAAGATATTTTCAAAGAGGCGGGCGTGAAGATGCTTGAACTGCCGGATGATGTGGAAATGGTGCTCCGAACCGATGCTGGCGGCAGAAAGTATTTATGCTTATTGAATCATTCCACCACGGCGAGCCACAGGCTGACACTTCCTAAGGGCGACTGGAAGGATGTTATGACAGGGGACATTTTTAATGGAATGGTACGGCTGCCTTCACTGGGCTCCTATGTTCTGTTGCAATAGGATAAAACACAACTTTTCCTCCTTTTTGCAGGCTGTGCAAGAAGGGGGTTTTTTATTTGGAGAAGACCTGAAACTTCTGTTCCTGTTGACCCGTATTAGATAGTGT
This sequence comes from Fictibacillus fluitans, assembly GCF_030418125.1. Lineage (GTDB taxonomy): Bacteria > Bacillota > Bacilli > Bacillales > Fictibacillaceae > Fictibacillus_C > Fictibacillus_C fluitans. Next base: position 198,797 of record NZ_JAUHTR010000004.1, read on the forward strand.
AATATGTTAGTATTTGGAAAAGTTGTAAAGACTGTAACAAAGCTAAAGGAGGAAGTATGGAAACTGTACATACCCTGGAGTTAAGAAATGTTACGAAAAAGATGAAAGGGAAAAACGTGGTGGACCACCTGTCCTTTGAAGTAAGGAAGGGGGAGATCTTCGGGCTTCTCGGACCAAATGGTGCAGGGAAAACAACCACCATCCGCATGATTGTGGGTTTGATCTCCATGAATGGCGGCGAAATTCTTGTAAACGGACTGGATATTCGCAAAAACTATGAAAAGGCAATGGAGCAGATTGGGGCTATTGTTGAAAACCCGCAGATGTACGATTATCTGACCGGCTACAAAAACCTCATGCAATATGCGCGTATCATGCCCGGCGTCACAAGGAAGCGGATTGATGAAGTCGTTAAGCTGGTGGAGCTGGAGCAGGCGATTCACAAAAAAGTGAAGACCTACTCTCTCGGCATGAGACAGCGGCTGGGTGTTGCGCAGGCTTTGCTCCATCGTCCCTCCCTCCTTATCCTGGATGAACCGACGAATGGACTGGATCCGCAGGGCATGCACGACCTCAGAAACTATATGCGTACACTTGCCGACCAGGGAACCTCTATCGTTGTCTCCAGCCATATTCTGGCCGAGATGGAGTTGATGTGTGACAGAGTGGCTGTTATTCAACATGGCAAGCTCATCCGCATTGACAATGTGACGAATGTGACAGATCAAGCGCAGGCAAGGGTGCACTTCCTGATTGAAGGCGGCCTGCCGGAAGCGAAACTCCTGCTTTCTGAATATGCTCCGGAAAAAGCAGTGGAGGTGTCGGGTAAAGAGCTGATCATAGAGGCAAGCACGTCTCAGGAGATCGCTGACATCAACAAAAGACTCATCGAAGCAGGGTTTTTAGTGTATGGAATCCAGCTGAAAAAGAAAACGCTGGAAGAGCGCTTCCTTGAAATGACCGGAAAGGGAGGTGGCGTGAATGAAGTTTCTATCGCTGGTCAGTAATGAATGGATCAAGATTTTCAGCAGAACCCGTACGTGGGTATTTATCGCGCTTCCTATTCTGATCGTATTGGGTGTGGCCATCTACGGAAAAGTGACGGCTGACGAGGATGTTAAATCCAATTGGAAGCAGGAAGTTACCGAGCAAAACAAAGAGTTAAAGAGTCAGATTGCCGAAGCCAAAAAGGACAATAGTCCAAAATTTGTCGCAGAATCGCTCGAAAACGAGTATAGACAAAATCAATATGCATTAAAAAATGAGATTTCACCCTATGAAACAACAAGCTGGAAATTCATGAAAGACATGGCTCCTATCTCCTCACTGCTCGGTTTGTTTGTCATCGTGGTGGCCAGTGATATTGTGGCAGGAGAATTTGCCAAAGGGACCATCAAGATGCTGCTCATCCGCCCGTACAGCAGGTGGAAGATTCTTCTTTCCAAGCTGATCGCCACATTGGCCTTCGCCTTTTTTCTCTGGGTGATCCTGGTCGCAGCCACATGGCTCTTTGGCAGCATTTTCTACGGCTTTGGCGGGATGGATCAGCCATATTTATCAGTAACTGATGGCAAAATTCATGAAAAGCTCATCTCGGAATATGTGCTTGCCAACATGGGATTGGAATTTATCGAGTTTGCGGTAACGGTATTTCTTGCCTTTATGGTTTCAACCCTTTTCTACAGCAGTTCTGTAGCTATTGGAATATCATTGTTTCTCACGTTTGCCGGAAATGCGCTCGTCCTCTTTATCAGCAGCAAATCCTGGGCGAAATACACGCTGTTTCCGAACATGGATCTTACCCAGTACCTGGATGAAGGGCTTCAAGTAGTAAAGGGAATGTCATTGTCCTTTTCACTTGGGATGCTTGCCATTTATTCCGCTCTCTTTTTGATCATTACCTTTGCCGTCTTTCAAAAGCGCGACGTCAAAGCGTAAACATAAAAGAGCCAGTCCCTTATGCTTTAGGGGTACTGGCTCTTTGCTGTTAATCAGCATTCTTCTTCCTCTTCATCCGGGTGAGCCAGATGATGAACGATGCCGCTGATCACCGCCTGATCAGAAAACTCCACTTCTTCGTACACCTCATCAGGCGATACCTCCTGCCGGTTACCTTCAGATGGCTGCCCAATTCCTTCTTTTCTCTCATCCATGGTCTACGCCTCCTTTTTCTTATCCTTTCCCTGAGTGGCACTTTTATTAAAGTGTTTTTTCTGAAGAAATTGGCTATCGGGAATTTTGTATAGTTCCTCTTTGGCAAGTTGATTGCAGTGCAAGGTGCGAGACTCCAGCGGGGAAAGCGGGACAGGTGAGACCCCGCAGGAACTTGCGACGAGGGGGCTCACGCCCGCCCGCGGAAAGCGAGCTACCTGAAACGAAAATCAACCCTCCGGAGCAACCAATAGTCAGTATCTTAAATCTTTTCAAATTATTCCATTTCTTATATAATGACCACCATATACAACAGAGGAAGTGACAAGTCATGAAGGAGTTATCCGCAGTGAAAGAAAGCAAAGAACTGAAGGATCAGGTCATCGAATGGCGACGGCATCTGCATAGAAATCCCGAGCTGTCATTCCACGAGGAACAGACTTCACAATTTATATACGAAACCCTTGAGTCATTTGGAAACATGGAGCTCTCACGCCCCACAAAAAACAGCGTCATGGCAAAATTGACCGGGAGCGAAAAGGGCCGGGTGCTTGCCATTCGGGCAGATATTGATGCACTGCCCATTACAGAGGAAAACGATTTTGATTTTATCTCCCAAAATTCAGGGGTGATGCACGCTTGCGGCCATGATGGCCATTCGGCGATGCTTTTAGGTGCGGCCAAAATTCTTTCGCAAAGAAAGGATGAGCTGAAAGGAGAAATCCGGTTTATCTTTCAGCATGCAGAGGAAGTTTTCCCCGGCGGTGCCGAAGAAATGGTACAGGCTGGTGTGATGGATGGAGTGGATGCGGTCATTGGAACCCATCTATGGTCACCGCTTGAGGTTGGCAAAATAGGAGTCGTATATGGGCCGATGATGGCTGCGCCGGATACCTTTTTCCTGACCATTACAGGAAAGGGGGGACATGCAGCGCTTCCGCATCAGACGATTGACAGCATCGCGGTCGCTTCACAGGTGGTCACCAACCTGCAGCACATTGTATCGCGCAACATTGATCCTCTCGAGCAACTGGTGGTATCCGTTACCAAGTTCCAGGGCGGAACCACTCATAATGTCATCCCGGGCGCTGTGGAACTGTGCGGCACCGTCAGAAGCTTTGATCCTGAAATCCGGGACCAGGCTCCCCTTCTTATGGAACGGGTCATTAAAGGAATTACAGAAGCACACGGCGCATCCTATGAATTTAACTATGAAAAAGGCTACCGTGCGGTCATCAATGAAGACTCGGTGACAAAGATGCTGCATGAAACGGCAGAAGAGCTTTACGGCGGTGAAAACGTGGAACAGATGAAACCGACAATGGTGGGAGAGGACTTCTCTGCCTTCCTGCAGCAAACCGACGGCTGCTTTTTCTTTACAGGTGCCAGAAATGAAGAGAAGGGCATTACTTATCCGCACCATCATGCCCGTTTTACTATTGATGAGGACGCCCTTGAGCGGGGAGTCGCCATGTTTGTCAGGACAGCGGAAAAGATGCTCGGCATGAAGAATGAAATAAACGTATAGAAAAATACACGGGCGGCAATGTAAACAGCATTGCTGCCTTTTTACGAGAAGGAGGAAAACCATGTTTGCATTTGATCACCTGGTATACTTTACCGGCAGGCAGCTGGAAGTCCACATGGAAGAATTAAAGAGTCAGAGTCTTCATCCGGTTCTCGGGGGAAGCCATGAGAGCTGGGGAACACATAATGCCTTATGTTATTTTGGATTGAGCTATGTTGAATACTTAGCGGTAAAAGAGGAAAAGGTGGCACAGCAGGCAACAGAAAATCCGTTGATCGGCCAGTTGGTACGTGACCTTCCGCATCAACCGGGCCCTGGCCAGTTTGCCATTCGCACGGACAGAATTGAAGAGGTGAAAAAGCAGTTTGAGGAACAAGGTTTAAAAACTCATCTGTTTCCCGGAAGCAGGAAGAGAGAGGACGGTTCTCTTCTGGAATGGAAGCTGCTTTTCTTGCAGCATGAGGCGGGAGATGGTACATTAGTTCCTCCCTTTTTCATAGATTGGCTGAAGCCTGATGAGGTGAGGGAAAAGGAACTGAGAAAGAGTGGAATGATTGGGAATCATCCTGCCGGGGAATTGACTATGGAGCATCTGAAAATTATTGTAGAGAACAGTAAGGCATCTTCTTCACTGTGGCAGGAGCGGCTTAACCAGCCTGTCGGGGAATCCTATTACGATTCTGATTTGAAAGCGGATTGCTGTGTACTGCAACTGAAGGGCTGCGAGCTTCACTTTTGTTCGCCCGCGTCTGCGGGTTCTGCACAGCGCTTGTTGGAAGAGAGGGGAGAGCGGCCCTGTCAGCTGGTGCTCTCTAACGGGCTGGCGATCTAAGGAAGGGGGGAGTCTCATGCGCAATGGCCCGGTTTTATTGTTTGACGGTGTGTGCAACTTCTGCAACAGCATCGTTAACTTTTTAATCAGACAGGATAAAAAGGGGAGCATATCGTATGGTTCATTGCAGTCAGAGGGCGGGCAGCAAATTCTGCACCAATTCCATCTTCCTGCCGAAAATTTCGAAAGCGTCGTTTATATAAAAAACGGACAATCCTACCAAAAGTCAGATGCCGCCCTGGAGATTGCAAAAGACCTCGGAGGACTGTGGAAGTTAGCAGTTCTTGCGAAGATCATCCCGTGCCGTGTCCGTGATGCGCTTTACGAATGGATCGCCAGGAACCGGTATAAATGGTTCGGAAAAAAAGACCAGTGCATGATTCCTTCACCTGAGGTGCGCCAGCGGTTTATCGATTAAAAAAGCTGCCCCAAACAAAGGGACAGCTTTAAGCGCATTTGTGAAGTTCGTTTAGTTTTTGGTCTAGCAGCTGGCTTAACTGTACAAGCAGCGGGTCTGCGAGGCTGGTTACCTTGGTGCTCATGACGTACATCGTTAAGCGGATGGCATCGATCTCAAGTTTTAACGTAACCGTGTTTTGCTGAGTCATATCCATTCCCCCTATACAGAAAAATGTTTTATAACTGCACACCCCAAGTATGTATCACTATATATTACCATTTTATACTAGATATAGAATGATGTCTATTTAATTTTCACAATATATAGTATATTTTTATGCTTTTTTCATAGTTTTTACGTAAAAATTCACGGTTTGATAGCTTTTGTAAAAAAATGTATGGTAATTCCTCGGGAAATACGCAATTTTTTATAAAAGCTAGATAAATAAACAAGCCTCTTTTCCATTCCGGAATATACTGTCAATAGCTATCGGAAAGGAGTGGTTGGATTGTTGTTAAAACATTTTTTATGCAGGCTAAAGGGCGACAATGAAGTTTCGCCTGTTCATACCCGGGCAACCGGCACTACCGAATTTGTCCTAAGCTCCAACGGCAATAAACTGCATTACCGGATTCAAATCAGCAATGTTAGAAAGCTGACCCAGGTGCGTATTCATATTGGGCCGGCTGGAAAAAATGGTCCAGTGGCTGCGTACTTATTTGGATATATCAAGCCGGGAATCAGCATCAATACCGGAATTGTCACAGGCAATATCACAAGCAAGGATTTAATTGGGCCACTTCAAGGTATGCCATTATCCAAACTTATTGAAGAGATCAACGCGGGAAACGCATATGTGAATGTATATTCCGAATTCTGCACTGGCGGGGAGCTGCGCGGCCAGATTGATCCAATTAAATAAAAATATCAACGGCGTAGCTACACTCGGCTAGGCTGTTTTATTTTTCCATATTTAGATTTTGTACATGATCTTATGTATAATAAACACCATGATAAGTTATAGTGACGGTGTGAAAGGAGCTGTTTCGATGGATCCCCGTTTTAAAGTATCCAATCGTGAAGCACTCATGGGCATTGGCCTTGCAGTTCTGAATTTTATCTGGTGGTACGCGTTTGCCTATGGACTGGGAGGAAAGCCCGTTAAAGAATATCAGTACATATGGGGATTGCCTGCATGGTTTTTCTACAGCTGTGTGGCCGGTTTCGTGGTCTTTTCCATTCTTGTATACGTTATGGTAAAGGTTTTCTTTAAAGAGGTTCCTTTTGAAGAAGATCACTTTCAAGAGACAAAGGGGGAGGAAAAATGAGCTGGGATGTACTCCTCCCCTTGCTTGGGTTTTTGCTGCTCATGTTTTTGGCAGGAATTTATACCGCACGCCAGGTGAATGAAGGCCCTGGATTTCTTAAGGATTACTTTTTAGGAGGCCGCCAATTGGGCGGATTTGTTCTGGCGCTGACGATGGTCGCTACCTATGGAAGTGCCAGCAGCTTTATCGGCGGGCCGGGCATCGCATACAATATGGGCCTTGGCTGGGTGCTTCTTTCCATGGCCCAGCTGGTTACGGGGTATTTTACCCTTGCTGTTCTCGGTAAGAAGTTTGCGATTGTGGCCCGCAAAATCGATGCGGTCACTCTGATCGACTTTTTGAAAGCCCGCTATGAAAATAAATGGGTGGTGATTTTTGCCGCTGCAAGCATCAGCATCTTTTTATTTTCAGCGACTGCTGCGCAGTGGGTAGGCGGCGGCCGGCTGATTGAATCATTTACAGGTGTATCCTATCCAACAGCTTTAATTATCTTTTCGTTCTCGGTTCTTGTATATGTGGTTGCCGGGGGATTCAGGGCTGTCGTAATTACCGATACGCTGATGGGGATCGTTATGTTCATCGGGACATTGATCATTCTTGCGGCAACGATTATGGCCGGCGGTGGTGTTCCGCATATTATTTCAACGCTTTCAGCTGAGAACCCGAATTTAATAACGCCGTTTGGAGCTGACCGATCGTTAACGCCACTGTACGTTTCTTCCTTCTGGCTTCTGGTCGGGGTCGGAGTTGTCGGACTGCCGCAAATCACGGTCAGGGCAATGTCCTACCGGAATTCGAAAGCGATGCATCAGGCCATGATCATTGGCACGTTCGTCGTAGGATTTATTATGCTCGGCATGCATTTGACGGGGGTATTCGCACGCGTTGTCATCCCAGGTATTAAGGTTGGCGACACAGTCATGCCGCTTCTGGCATTGAAAGTCCTGCCCGGGTGGCTCGCGGGCGTTGTGCTGGCGGCACCGCTCGCGGCAGTTATGTCCACGGTGAATTCGATTCTGTTGATCGTCAGTTCTTCCATCGTGAAGGATGTATATATCAATTACATTAAACCGGATGCCAGCCAGCAATCCGTAAAGCGTCTCAGTTTTTCCGTGACGACCATTATCGGAGTGCTTGTCTTTTTGATGGCCCTTCATCCGCCTGATCTTCTGATTTGGCTGAACCTGTTTTCATTCGGAGGACTCGAAGCGGCCTTTATCTGGCCTGTGGTTCTTGGACTTTATTGGAAAAAAGGAAATGCCGCCGGTGCCGGTGGATCGATTGTCGGCGGTGTTGTGTCCTACATTCTTCTCGACCAGCTTGCTCCCAACTTGTGGGGAATGCATACGGTCGTTTTGCCGGTGGCAATATCACTGGCTGCCTATATCGTGCTTAGTCTGCTGTTCCAGAAAAATACGGAAAACGAGCTTTCCAGGCAAAATATTATCTAGTTTTTGTTGGCAGTGCCTCAGAGAGGTACTGCTTTTTTTCTCGATATTTATGAAAATGACGTGATATGCAACTATTCTTTGTCGAACCGCAATTAAATCGTGTCGAACCGCAAGTAAATCACAGGAAAGCGCAACTATTTCATGTCGAACCGCAAGTATTTGCCCCCATACCGCAAGTAAATGTTTTTTACACCTTTTCCCATTAGTATTTTCGCTGCTTTCCAGCAAGCTAATAGATATATCATGTTAGCTTTCGGGAGGTTTTCCATTGAATCGTTACAAAATCCTTTTAATCGTTGGTATGTTCTTGATCAGCATAGTGGTGCTGGTGGACCGTCCGTTTGAAAAAGCGGCGGCATCCCCGGTTTTCCAGATCCCTTTTCCGCCGGGACAAGCGTGGATCGGCCAGACACGGATGAACCATAATCCCCAGAATGCGGTGGATTTGAATCGCCTTTATGACGAAGGGGACGAGGTGATTGCGTCGGCACCTGGAAAAGTCGTAAAAGTCAGGAACCTCGGAAATCGAAGCTACGGAAAGTATGTTGTGATTTCGCACGGCGGCAGGTGGGAGACGCTCTATGCCCATTTGAGCAACGTCCAGGTTAAGATCGGGCAGCAGGTAAGAAGAGGCGAGAGAATAGGAGCCGTGGGGAGCAGCGGGGCAAGCACAGGGGCGCATCTTCATTACGAACAGCGGTACAACGGCAAAGCCCAGCAGATCAGGTGGAAGGGACGCAGCATCTTTTACTGGGGAAGCAGGACGTACCGAAGCTAAAGAAATATTCCTTGTTAAGCAAAATTTTTGAAATTTTGCCACAAAAGATTCTGTTGTTCACGGTTTCACTATCTTATGGTAATAAGGTAAAATAGAAGCTGTATCTTTTGTATTGGATGAAAACAATGAGGGGATGTTGGTATGTACGCGGAACCAATTTTTTTGCAGCCTGTATTCAAAGACCGGATTTGGGGAGGAACGAAGCTGAGAGATGTTTTCGGCTATGATATTCCATCAGAAACTACTGGGGAGTGCTGGGGAATTTCAGCCCATCCAAACGGTCCAAGCACGATACTTAATGGTCCGCTTCAAGGGATGACACTTGACGAAGCATGGCAAAAGCACAGAGGGCTTTTTGCGGGACAGGAAGGAAACGACTTTCCATTGCTTGTTAAAATCCTGGATGCCAAGACCAATCTGTCTGTTCAGGTTCACCCTGATGATGACTATGCCCAACAGGAAGAGGACGAACCATTTGGAAAAACCGAATGCTGGTATGTTATAGATTGCGAGGAGGGTGCTGAACTCGTATACGGACACCATGCGAAGTCAAAAAGTGAATTTCAGCGCATGGTTGATGACGGAGAATGGGACAAGCTTCTCCGTAAAGTGAAAATTCAGCCCGGGGATTTTGTGTATGTTCCAAACGGCACCATTCATGCGATTGGTGCGGGGACGATGATCCTGGAAACTCAGCAGAGCTCGGACGTTACGTACCGTGTCTACGATTATGACCGCAAGGATGATCAGGGCAATACGAGGGAGCTTCATATTAAGCAGTCCATTGAGGTTGCGATGATTCCTCACCAGGATGCCGATTTTCAGCCGGTTGAACATAAACAGGACGGCTTGGAAATTCAGAAGCTGATCAAGGAATCCTATTTTACCGTCTACCACTGGAACCTGAACGGAAAAGCAGAAAACCTGGAAAACTCCATGTATCTTCTGGTGAGCGTTCTTGACGGTGAAGGCGAAATTGAAACGCAAAGCGGTGCGTCATCATTCAAAAAGGGAGATCATTTCATTATCCCGTCCACGGTAAAGAAGTTTTCTTTAACTGGAAAGGCATCCTTCATTGCCTCACACAGCACCAAATAAATGATGCAGTCTCTTTTAGGGGGACTGCATTTTTTTTATTGTGAAAAAGTACCATTGGCAGGCGGCGAATATGGTACATTAAACAAGAAAAGAACTGAATGCGAGGAGGAACTTGGCGTGAAGCTTGGGGCAATAGAAGCAGGAGGAACAAAATTTATTTGCGGCATTGGAGATGAGGACGGTCAGGTACTGGAGCGGATCAGTATACCGACGACTACACCGGATGAAACGATCGGACAGGTAGTGGAGTTTTTCCGCGGCAAAGAAATCAGCGCAATGGGAATCGGTTCGTTTGGACCTGTGGATTTGGATAAAAACAGCGACACATACGGATATATTACGAGCACGCCAAAGCCGCACTGGGCGCAGTGCAACCTGGTGGGAGAAATCCAAAAGCACATTCATGTGCCGGTTGCTTTTGATACAGATGTAAATGCTGCCGCGCTCGGGGAAATGGAATGGGGAGCGGCGAAAGGGCTTGAGAGCTGTATCTATATGACAGTCGGAACAGGAATCGGCGTAGGAGCGATCACCGAAGGCAAATTGCTGCATGGCTTAACGCATCCGGAAATGGGCCATATTCTTGTCAGACGCCATCCCCAGGACAGCTTTGAAGGAAACTGCCCGTACCATAAAGACTGCCTTGAGGGCATGGCAGCCGGCCCGGCACTAGAAAAGCGCTGGGGGCAGAAGGGGATTGAGCTTGCAGACAAACCCGAAGTCTGGGAAATGCAGGCGTACTATCTGGCTCAGGCTCTGGTCAATTATATTCTCATCCTGTCACCGAAAAAAATGGTGATTGGCGGAGGGGTCATGAAACAGGAACACCTTTTCCCGATGGTACGCAGGCAGGTGCTCAGCCAGCTGAACGGCTATGTGCAGCACAGCCAGCTGACTGAAGAAAACATCGCGAATTACATTGTCCCTCCGGGTCTTGGAGACAATGCAGGCCTGTGCGGTGCACTGGCTCTTGCCAAAACGCTCAAACACTAAAAAATTATTGGGGCTGTCCGGGAAGTCAATTTTACTGACTTTCTGGCCAGCCCCTTTTTTTGATTTTGCTATCGTTGGATCCGTTCGGCCAGCGACAGGATCGAGTGGTTCAATGTATCGAGTTTGCCTTCGATGCGGTGCAGCAGATACAGCGTTACCACAACCGGAAAGCCGACATCGCTTACAAAAGAGAGCCATGTTTCCATTTTCGCTTCCTCCTTTATAAAAAGGGCTGCTGACAAATGAAGGTCAACAGCCCTTTTGGATGTTATTTTTTATTACAGAAGGACAATGTCACTGCTGGAGCGCTCTGTGATGCGTGCTCCTTTTTTGCTTACAAAATCACCGCCTGAGGAAATAAAGATGTTCTGGGCGATTACAGCGTCCATTGCCGCTTTAACCGCTGCTGCGTTCACCGGTTCTGCCGGAGCATCAAGGGAGATGGTGACCGTTTTGTCCTGCTCATTAATAAACTGCAGTTCCAACGTTTTTGCCATGGGTAGGGACCTCCTTTCGTTTTAAATTTTGGCATTGTGGATTAGGCATAGATGCTGTAGGAATCGTTGCGCTCCACCGAGAGCAAAGACAGCTGCTGCAGAGGAGCGAGCGCATTGGCTACCGCATAAAGCTGTTCAGCGGTTGCGCCTGTTTTTACATTGGAGAAATTTTTGTTTTTGTAAATCTGCTTGTCGCCATCCATTCCTCCGTCAAAAACCAATCGAAGCTGTGTATTCAGAATTGCTGTTGTGGCCATGTTGTTCACCTCCTTTCACTATATAAGTAGGATTTTTCGTGTAAAAGGAGGCGTCCTGGCAAAAAAAAGATTCCTTTTTTATTTTTTCTTTGCCAGCAGGCGGTCATAACTCATGTTTCATGGAGTGAAAACGAGTTTTCAGGGGGCATTGATCCCTTTGTTTTCCGGTTTTGGCGAAATGACAAGTCCTTTATCAGCCAGTAGCTTTAAGGTACCGGCGGAATAAAAGCAAGGCACGTGTTTTGATAAGGGATTAATGGAAGATGCACATTCAGTTTGAAGAATTGGCTCGTCAGTTTGAGCCGCTGATCAAGTCGCAGATCAATGCACTGGGGGTGTACAGCCATTTTGATGAGTACTATCAGGCAGGTTTGATTGGCCTGTGGGAAGCAAGTCTGAGGTTTGAGGAGGGCAAGGGTGAATTTGCTCCCTTTGCCTATAGAACGGTGCGGGGAAGAATGCTGGAACAATTGAAAAAAGAAATGAAATTCAAGACCGTCCATGTCGGCTTCTCTTTGGAACTGGTGGAAACCATCCCCTATGAAGGCGGTGTTCTGCCTCTTGAACAGGAAGTATTGGATATCTATCTGTCTCACCTTACCGCAAAGCAGAAAATATGGGTGGTGAAGAAACTGTTTTATCAAATGAAAGAGACCGAAATTGCGGATGAGGAAGGGGTAAGCCTCACCGCCGTTAAATCCTGGAGGAGGCAGGCACTGGCAAAGCTCCGTATGCTGCAAGCAGAGAATATTTTTTAATCTTGCCTGAGCCGAGAAAGAAAAAACCATGAAAAAAAGGGATGCGTCCACTGCATCCCTTTTTGGTTTCTATTATTAAGCTGTCTTTCGTTCCAACGCCCGGCTCCATGCGGTTAGCAGAACAGCGCCGACGACCATCAGGCCGCCCACCCATGGGGTGTGAATTAAGCCAATGGAGTCTACGACAAGTCCGCCTACATAAGCGCCGATCGCAATCCCTACATTAAATGCGGCAATATTGATGGCCGAAGCGACATCAACCGCGGAGGGCACGTATTTTTCAGCAAGCTGAACGACATACACCTGAAGTCCCGGAACGTTCATAAAGGCAAACAGCCCCATGATCACAATTGTGATTGTACCCATTGCTTTCATAGGAGCAGTAAAGTAAAGGATGAAAAGGACGATCGCCTGAACCACGAACATCCAGAACAACGCCTTGATCGGGTTTTTGTTGGCTGCTTTTCCCCCAATGGTGTTGCCGATCGCAATCGCAGCTCCATACACAAGCAGAATGATGCTGACGGTCTTAGGCTGGTACCCGGTAATGTTCTCCAGTATCGGTGCCAGGAAGGTGAAGGCGACAAACGTTCCGCCATAGCCAAGAGCAGTAATCGCAAAGGCAAGAAGCAGTCTGCCGTTTGTCACAAGTTTCACCTGGTCACGGAAGGAAGACTTTGCTCCCATTTTTAAGTTGTTTGGTATGAGAAACAGGCTGGCGAAAAAGGCGATAACGCCCAATAAGGCCACTGCTGCAAACGTCGCTCTCCAGCCGAAGGTCTGTCCGACAAATGTTCCAAGAGGCACACCGGTGACAGTTGCGACGGTAAGGCCGGTAAACATAATGGCAATCGCACTCGCTCTTTTGTTTTCAGGCACGAGATCAGCAGCGATTGTTGATCCAATGGAAAAGAAAACACCATGGGAAAAGGCGGTGATTACGCGTGCGACCAGCAGCAAGGCAAAGCTGTGGCTAAGCGATGCGACCGTGTTTCCGACGATAAAAACAATCATTAGAAGCAATAATAGCGTTTTTCGGTTCAGCCGGCTTGTGAGTGCTGTTAGCACGGGTGCACCAAAAGCAACACCAAGCGCGTAGCCTGAAATAAGCAGGCCGGCAAGGGTAATGGAAACCGATAAGTCATCTGCCAAAGAGGAGAGGAGGCCGACCGGAACAAATTCTGTCGTGCCGATGCCAAATGCACTGATCGCCAGTGCCAGGAGGGCAAGCGTTCCTTTCTTCTCTGCAGGTTTTGTTTGTTTTGCAAATGTATGTGAAGACATAAGAATTCTCCTTTCAAAGTGGGTATTTCAGAATAGATCAGCTCAATCAGCACATGGGCCCGGATATCTGTGCTGCTGACTAGGGTTATTATGGGACACAACAGACGCCTTGAGAAGTACGTACTTTAAAGTGCTGCAGACACTCCCGGGTTCTATAGGAACCGCCAAGTGCAATAGGTACTTTAAAGTGCCTGTCTCCCTGATATTGAAACAACGCGGATCTTATGGTATGATGTGTTAGGTTTTATACGGTTGTTAAAAATATATAGAGTCGATATTGATATATAGGTACTAAAAAGTAACTGTAAGGGGGAAACAAAGTGAAGAAGTACAATATTCCTGTAGAGGCTGCGTTGGAAGTCATCGGCGGAAAGTGGAAAGTCGTAATTTTATGCCATCTTATTAAAGGAACGAAAAGAACAAGCGAGCTAAAGCGCTCCATGCCTACGATTACACAGAAAATGCTGACCCAGCAGCTTCGAGAGCTTGAGGCGGACGGCGTAATCGAACGCAAGATCTATCAGCAGATTCCTCCAAAAGTGGAATACTCGCTTACCGATTATGGCTGGTCGCTTAAAGAAATTCTTGATTCTCTCTGTGCATGGGGAGAAAAACACATCGAACGGAATTATGAAGATAAATCCCTTGTTTTGATGGAGGGATAAAAAACGGCAGACGTTTCAGGTTAAACAAGCCTGGTGAGTCTGCCGTTTTTTTATTAATATTTTGTATCCAGCCATCAGGAAATTATTGGTCCTCCTCTGTGATGGGGGTGTTATAATGAATGCAACTATTATATAGAGGATGAAGACCATGGAATTGCTGGGGATATTGCTGCCGGTTTTTTTTATTTTCGGCATCGGGTTTGTCGGGCAGAAAACGCTTGGGCTGGATCCCAAGTCCCTGTCCAAAGTGTCGGTGTATTTACTGTCGCCCTTTCTTGTATTTCGGACATTTTATGAAACGCATTTTACCCATACACATGCCTATATGTTCATCTTTACCTTCGCCTTGTGCTTTGCGTTGATCGGCGCGGCTTATCTTGTCAGTTTTATCCGCGGATACAGCCAGTGCCAGGCGTGTGGAATGATTCTCGCATCGGCGTTTATGAACAATGGAAACTACGGTACTCCGGTTGCACTGTTTGCCTTTGGTGCAGCGGGGCTGGACTATGCGATTGTGCTCATGGTCGCCCAGCAGCTCGTTATGTGTACAGTAGGGGTCTATTTTGCGGCTAAAGGAAGCCCGGACAGTGACGGGTTCCGCTCTGCGTTAAGGGCTGTCGTCCGTTTGCCGATTGTGTATGGAGCACTTGCCGGTTTCATCCTGCAATCGCTGCCTTTTTCATTAAGTAAAACGATGTCAGATGCAATTGATCTTGTGGCGAATGCCACGATTCCTATGATCATGATTGTTCTCGGCATGACACTGGCCAACATTTCGATTAAAAAGCTGCCGATGGAAAAAATCTCGCTGTCGATTATCATCAAGCTCGGATTGTCGCCGCTTGTTGCGTTTTTGATCACCCTTGCTCTTCCCGTTGACAATCTGCTGAAATCAATCATGATTCTGATGGCTGCCATGCCGACAGCTGCCAACACGACCATCTATGCGCTTCAATATGGCACCGAACCCGAATTTGTTTCGAGTGCCACCCTCGTCAGCACGCTTTTAAGCCTTGTCACCCTGCCGTTTTTTCTGTATTTCATGATTTAGCCAACCTGTTGGGGGATGGTCCGGTTATAACCTCCATCGGATTTAAGCTATACTAAACATACGAATTTAAAAACAGCGGGTGTAACCTAATGAAAATCAAAACTCTGTTTGTGGCTCCGTATGCCACCATGAAAAATTTAATAGAAAGCTGTGCCGGCGAGCAGGGTGAGCTGGATGTACGTATTGAAATCGGGAACCTGCAAGAAGGTGTGGAAATCGCCAGGAAGGCGGAAAAGGAAGGCTTTGAGGTGATCATCAGCCGTGGAGGCACGGCGAAACTGATTCAGGATCAAGTAGGGATTCCTGTCATTGATGTTCATGTTTCCGGTTATGACATGCTTCGCGTGTTAACGCTGGCCAATGATTTTAACGGTAAAAAAGCCATCGTCGGCTTCCCTAACATTACGCTTGGTGCCCGGGCAATCACGGATGTACTGGATATTTCGATTGAAGTATTCACCATTGAAACGGAAAAGGAGACCATCCCTCTTGTGCAGAAGCTGAAGCGGGAAGGCTATGAGCTTATTATGGGGGACGTAGTAACAGTGGATGCGGCTTCACATAACGGAATAACCGGGATTCTGATCCAGTCGGGTAAGGAAGCCATCATAGATGCTTTCGGACGGGCCGGCACGATGCATCACGTGCTGCAGAACAAAATAAAGGAAACAAAGCTGCAGCGGGAAATTCTTAGACTGGCCGCTCCAGATTCAATGGTCCTCTCAAGAGAAGGCGACGTCTTATATGAAAACTGGGAAACATTTTCTGGCCGCCCGCTGAGCGATCAGCAGCTTGAAAACCTGCAGGCGCCAGAATATTCCCCGGGGAAAACATATCATCATATGATCGGTCATGATCAGCTGCATGTTTCGGTACATTCCATATCGATCGAAGAGGAAGAATACCTTCTCTTTTTGATGAAACGGACAAAGCATGCGGGTGATCAAAACGAGCTGGAGGTTCAAACCGTTGCACAACGTCCTTTCCTCATTCATCAAAGCCAGATGATGAAAGAATGTGTGGATCAAGCCTCTTCCTATACTTCTTCCCATCCCCTTCTGCTGCTTGGGGAAAGAGGAACGGGCAAGAGGCTGCTGGCCCGGTATGTCCATTACCGGCAGTTTGGTTCTCATGGATTGTTTGCTTCCATTTCGGCAAGTGATGTTTTGAATACCCAGGATTTTTCGCTGGACCAGGCCATAACAACTCTCTATATCCATTCTCTTCATACTCTTGATGAAAAACAGTCTGAAGCTTTTGTCCAAAAGATCATGGAGGTCAGCAAATCAGGGGTTCTTGTTATTGCTTCCCTGGCTGCGAATGAAGATCGATGGAGCAGCCTGCTGTATCATGAAAGCATCAACAGAATAAGGGTGCCTGCCTTAATGGAACGCAGAGAGGATATACCGGAGCTCGTTTCCTATTTTATGGCCCGTTTCCACCAGAGAATGGGTACGACAGCCATCAGAATCAAAGAAGATGCCCTCTCTCAGCTGGTGCACTATGACTGGCCGGGAAATGTGGCACAGCTTAAAGCGCTGATCAAGGATGCGGCTGTTAAAGAAAAAGGCTACAGTCTGGAAAAGCAGGCAGTTATCGGACTGATGAAGCAAAATGAAGCTAGTATAGAAAAGGATATATCCCATCTCCTGCAGGGAACACTGAATGAAATTGAAGAGAAGATTATTCATCTCGTTTTAAAAGAAGAAGAATATAACCAGACACGGGCAGCCAAGCGTCTTGGAATTACCCGTGCCACCTTATGGAGGAAGCTGAAGAAATAGTTCAGCTTCTTTTTTATGTTTAAAATTTAAACTATTTACACTAAATTCAAACTTTTATATTGCGTTATTTAATACATAAGGTTTATTATCATAGGTGAAAACGTTTTCTGTAAATAATAAGTGTTTAATATTTAAACATAAAAAGGCGGGTTACAACATGAAGATAAAACAAACGATTGAACGCATTCCCGGCGGCATGATGTTGATTCCATTGCTGATTGGTGCCTTGATAAAAACATTTTTCCCGGAACTGTTCGATTTGCCGGAATTCAAAAGCTCCTTTACGGGCGGGTTGTTAACCGGAACTTCGGCATTGCTGGCAGCATTTTATGTGTGTCTCGGTTCGACCATTCGATTTGAGGCCACTGGCTATATATTGAAAAAGGGAGTTTCCTTATGGGTTGGTAAAATTGGAACCGCTCTTATTGTAGCGCTGCTGATCAAAGCCCTTGCTCCCGATCAAAATCATTTAATTCTTGGACTTTCCGCGCTTGCGGTTGTAGCCGCTTTCTCGGATACAAATGGCGGACTGTACATGGCACTGATGGGACAGCTCGGCAAGAAAAATGAAGACGTCGCAGCCTATTCCATTATGTCACTGGAGTCAGGACCATTTTTTACAATGTTGATTCTTGGGGTGGCAGGCCTTGCCAGCTTCCCGTTACTGGCTTTTGTCTTTGCGATCCTTCCGTTGATTCTCGGTATGATCCTTGGAAACCTGGACGAAGACATGCGCGCATTCTTAAGCAAGGCCTCAGATGTTATCATTCCGCTGTTTGCCCTTGCACTGGGTGCGGGTATTGATTTAACCAAGGTTGTTCAAGCTGGGGCTTCCGGAATCATCCTTGGGCTGGGTGTCGTTCTTATCACAGGAATTGTCCTTTTCACGGCAGACCGTCTGACTGGAGGCGACGGTGTCGCAGGAGTGGCAGCCGCATCCACAGCCGGAAACGCTTCTGCGGTGCCATTGGCAGTGGCAGCTGTTTTTACAGGTTATAAAGAGGTCGCAGCGGTAGCGACATTGCAGGTGACGGCAGCGGTAGTAGTGACAGCTATTCTTACGCCGATCCTCACCGCATGGCTGGCCAAACGAACACAAAAGAAAAACACCCGTGGAGAAGTCAACGTCTCACATTAACGATTAAAAAGTTTATAAAAAGGGGTTTTCTTACATGCAATTATTTATACTGGCGGATGATCTTACGGGCGCAAATGATTCCGGTGTGCAATTGTCCAAACAGGGCTTTCGCTCCAACGTTTGGTTTGACGCCTCCCGGGGAGAAGAGGAAGCTGCTGATGTCGTCATTTATGATACAGACAGCCGGGCTGCACAAGAAGAAACAGCGTATGAACGGGCCCGGCAGGCGGTTTCCTTTCTTGAAAACAGGGCGGATGTTCACCTTTATAAAAAGATGGATTCTACCCTCCGGGGGAACATCGGTAGCGAGCTGAGGGCCGCAAGTGACGGCTACAGGCCAGAACTGGTAGTTGTTTCTCCGGCCTTTCCAAAGCTCAAAAGACAGACCATCAACGGAACACTCTTTGTTGACAGACAGCCTGTGGAACAGACGGAATTTGGGAGAGACCCAAAAACGCCGGTGACCGAGAGCCATATTCCCACCCTTCTTAAGGGGCATGCTGCTGGTCAAATTCAAACAGTCGATACCCATCTGCTTTCCCTCTCCATGCCGGAAGTCAAAGCGGCTGTCGCTCAAGCGCTGGATGAGGGGAAAACATGGTTTGTCTGTGATGCCGAAACGGAAGAGCATCTCAGGAAAACGGCTGCTGTCTTTTCATCACTCCATAAAAGAACGCTGTGGGCAGGCTCGGCAGGATTGATTGAATACCTGCCGGATGCGCTTGGCCTTAAGCCTCCAAAGGAAACAGAGGAAGAGCGAAGGGAAATCAGGCAAACCCTGACCGTATCTGCAAGCCTGTCCGGTACAACCAAAAAACAGCTTGCGAGGGTAAAGGAAATGAACGATGTCTGCATGCTTGAAATGGATCCCGCCGATCTTATCCAAAAAACGTATAATGTACAGGATATTCTTGATGAGGTGAAGCAAAAGAAGGATCAAAAGCATTTTCTTCTTTACGTGGACAGCTGCGAGGAAAACAGAAAAGCGGCAGAAAAGCTCAGTGTTCAGCTCAACCTGGACAAAAACCAGATCGGTGAGTCCATCTCCCGGGAGCTTGGCTCCATTGCCCGAAGCCTTTTAGGTGAGTTTCCTGATATACAGGGACTCGTTTTGACCGGAGGAGATACGGCCAAGGCGGTATGCTCTGAGCTGGGCATGGACAGGATGGAGCTCCGGTCCGAAATAGAGACAGGATTGCCCATCGGAAAATTAAGCAATGAAAACAGTGAATATTGGGCGGTCACCAAGGCGGGCGGTTTCGGAAATGAACAGTCGCTGGTGAACGCATTGAACTACATGACAGGAGAGGTGCTGGAATATGAGTCAAAATCATAAAAGTATTGTCGGAATTACCATGGGAGACGCTGCCGGGGTTGGACCTGAGATTATCTTAAAAAGTCTCGCCCATCAGGAAATCTATGATCTTTGTGCACCGTTCGTGATCGGTGATGCAAAAATACTGGAGCGTGCAAAAAGCTATGTGAACAGCGAGCTTGCCGTTCAGACGATCACAGAGGAAGAGCTGGACAACCCTGAATTTAAGTTTGGGACCGTCTATTGCCTTGATCTGAATCTTGTACCTGAAGATCTTCCGGTAGGAGAGGTTTCATCCATCGCGGGACATGCGGCGTTCGAATATTTAAGCAAGGCGATTGATCTTGCCAACCAAAAGAGAATCGATGCCATCTGTACCGCTCCTCTTAATAAAGAGGCATTGCACAAGGGCGGCCACAAGTATCCCGGCCACACGGAAATCCTCGCCGAATTAACCAACACCGACGAGTTTTCCATGATGCTTTCTGCACCCAATTTAAAAGTGATTCATGTCACCACCCATGTTGGGATTATAGACGCGGTGAAGATGATTAATCCTGAACGAGTGTATCGTGTCATCAAACTGGCTCATGAAACATTGAAAAAGTCAGGAATTGAAACACCAAGAATTGCCGTCTGCGGCATTAACCCACACGCCGGTGAAAATGGATTGTTCGGCTATGGAGAAGAAGAGGAAAAAGTAATCCCAGGCGTCCGAAAAGCACAGGAAGAAGGCATTAAAGTGGTTGGCCCGCTTCCTGCTGACACCCTGTTTTTCCGCACCGTACGCGGTGACTTTGATATCGTTGTCGCCATGTACCATGACCAGGGCCACGGACCCGTTAAGGTGCTCGGACTTGATGCCGGCGTGAACATTACCGTCGGACTTCCAATTATCCGCACAAGCGTGGACCACGGAACCGCGTTCGACATCGCCGGAAAAGGCATTGCCGAAGAAAAAAGTATGACCGAGGCGCTTCGCCAGGCCGTTGAGCTTGCTCCAAAAAGAGTTTAATCAAATGATGAAAGAGAAGGCTTCGTGGCCTTCTCTTTTTTTTATGAAAATGACGTGATATGCAACTATTCTTTGTCGAACCGCAAGTAAATCGTGTCGAAGCGCAACTAAATGAGCCAACGCCGCAAGTAAATCGTGTCGAACCGCAACTAAATCCCTTCCACGCCGCAACTAACCGCCCACCCTGGTTCCAACTTACCATGCTAACCTGCAACCTCACTCCTTACCACCTCAGAACACCCACGACCTTTTCCTCATTTTGGAAAAATTAAGTCTATATGATTGAATTTTCAGAATACCACCCATACAATGAACGCAAAGTTAGGAATCTTTACTAACCAACCCATTTTATTATCCCCACTTTTATTCCACACCAAGAAGCTTCATCATCCCATTTATAAAAAGAAAACGAAATAAAAGGAGAGAAGTGATGAAATCCAATCACAAGGGCGGGATTGCCTTTATGAAGGAAAAAAACAAACGATGTGTTCTTCGATGTGTAAAAGAAGAAGGACCGATCTCCCGCTCTGAAGTTGCCGATCAGCTCCAGCTGTCCAAACCGACCGTTTCTGCCCTTGTGGAGGAGCTTCTTCAGGAAAATTGGCTGAAGGAGGTCGGACCGGGAAGCGCTAGCCTGGCCGGCGGACGAAAGCCTATCCAGCTCCTATTTAATTCTAAGGCGGCTTATGTGATCGGAATTGATATGGGAGGCACGAAGGTGCGGGCCGGTATCTGCGATCTTGATGGACACCTGCTTGCTGTTAATGAGTTTCCAACACAAATCCAAAAGAAAACACTTTTAGAAACTTTAAAGCATAACGTGGAAAAGCTTTTGAAGCAAACCTCCCTTCAGCCTGCAGACATCCTTGGAATGGGCACCCGGAATGACGGATGCGGAAAGAGGAGTAGTTATTGATGCTCCTAGTCTGAGCTGGATCCAGTATCCCTTAAAAAAAGAGGCAGAGGCTTTATTTTCGTGGCCCGTTATGGTGGATAACGATGTGAATGTGGCGGTCCTTGGCGAGCAATGGCTTGGCGCGGCCAAAGGAAAGAAGCATGTAGTGCTGATCTCCATTGGTACTGGAGTCGGGTGCGGCATGCTGATCAATGGCCAGCTTTACCGCGGAGCCACCTGGGCAGCCGGCGAAATCGGCTACATGGTCACGGATATGGTGAAAGCGAGACGTGCCGACCTCCCGCCGCCGCATGAGGGCTACGGCTTTTTAGAGCAATATGTGGGAGGCGCCGGCATCGTCCAGAGCATGAAGCAGGAGTTGAAAGGCCATTCCCAATTGAATTTTTCCGCAAAGGACGTTTTTCAAAACGCAAAGGATGGAGACAGAGCGGCGGTTAAGGTTATTGACGAGGTAGTTGATCATATTGGCTTCGCTGTAGCCAACATGATTTCAATTATAAATCCTGAAGTTGTTCTTTTAGGAGGTGGCATTTCAAGAAGTGCAGATTGGTTTTTGCCCAGAATGGAAAGGACCATCCAAGATTTTGCTTCGGTACCGGCCCCGGTGCTTCCCACAGCTTTGGGAGAAAACCTCGGGGTTGTCGGTGCTGTGTCGCTTGTGCTTAGGGAAACGGAAAGTGTACTTAAAGAGCTGTAAAAAGGAGATGGATTCATGAAACGTTTCATGGCTGTTATGATGTCTGTCCTGTTGACCTCCACCCTGATGGTTCCTGCCAGTGCACAGGAACAAACAGCAGATGAAAAGCCGAAAGACCTCTGGAGTGCGTTAAAGCCTCTTGAAACGATCATCAGCTTCCTCAATACCGGCGCCCATCCTGATGATGAGCGGAGCGATCTGCTTGCCTACCTGTCCCGCGGGAAAGGGGTAAGGACGGCGAGCCTGATCGCGAACCGGGGGGAAGGGGGGCAAAATGAAATCGGCAGCGAGCTCGGAAATGCGCTCGGCATTATCCGATCCAGGGAACTGATTGAAGCCTCAAAAGTAACAGGGGTGACGGTGTACCACCTCAGCCGCAAACCAAGCGATGAAATTTACGATTTCGGGTTCTCCAAATCGAAGGAAGAGACACTGTCGAAATGGGGAGAACAAACCGCCTATGAACGGGTCATCCGCATGATTCGTACATACCGCCCGGATATTGTGATGCCATCGTTTCTCGATGTGGAAACGGAGCATGGCCATCACAGAACGATGAATTACCTGACGATCAAGGCCTACCAGGATGCTGCCAATCCCAAGGTGTTTCCGGAGCAGCTGAAGGAAGGTCTCAAGCCATGGGCCATCAAGAAGCTTTATTTGCCATCTGATCAGAAAAATGCGACCACTTCCTTTGAGATTGGCATGATGGATGACGTATACGGCAAAACCTATCCGCAAATTGGTGAGGAATCCCGTTTTCTTCACAAAAGCCAGGGGATGGGCCAGGACATTCCTGCTGCGCCAAGGACCATCAATCTGAAGCTTGAAAAATCCAGAGTGGGAACGCCGGGAAAAGAACAAACCCTATTTGACCAGATTCCTTACGACTTTAAAGCGTATGCGGACAAGGTCAGCGATAAAAAAGTGAAAAAGAAACTGACGAAGCTGCAGGAAGAGTTTGATGGAATGATCGAGGAATATCCGAATCGGGACGCGATTGCAGACGATGTTTATCCAGCCATCAAGCATACCAATAAGCTGGAGAAGCTTGTGACAAGCAGCTCGCTGCCAACAGACACTAAGAGTGATCTTCTTTTCCGTCTCGGTATTAAAGAAAAACAGCTCATGAATCTGGCAGCAGAGGCTTCCAATGTGGATGTGCGTGTGGATCTTAACCAGCCTGAGCTCGTTCAGGGCGGAACAGGAAGAGTCACCATCACTGTAAAAAATAACGGAAAACACACGCTCAAACATGTAAAGCCTGCACTTCACCTGCCAAAAGGCTGGAAGCAGGTGGGTCATGTTCCAAAAACGAAGCTGAAGCAGGGACAATCGCAAAAATTCACGTATGGCGTCAAGGTTGCGAAGAATGCTTCCTATTACCAGCCGTATGATCCTTCAGTCATCACGGCGAGTATTGCCTATAAGGTTCATGGAACAAAAGCACAAAAAACGTATGAACCCGAACAGACAGCAGCGGTCCTGCCTGATGTATCGGTCACCAATGACCCCGAGAGCCTGGTGGTCAACACAGCGGATCTAAAAGATTCCGTTCAGGTGAAGGTGGAAGCGAAAAACCATACCGCCGGAAAAGAAAGTGCAGTGATTCATCTGAATGCGCCAGAAGGCTGGAATGTGACCAACAATGATCAGGAGATTAACTTCCAGAAGAAGGGTGAAGTGAAAAGCGTTCAGTTTACCGTAGATCTTCCTCAATCGGTAAAAGAGGGCGATTACAGCCTGAAGCCGGAGGCCAGGGTGAATGGAAAGCAGCTGAGCACATCGGTTCAGTATATTTCGTATCCTCACATCGGCACCTTCTATTACTTGTACGATGCCGGAACGAAAGCAACCGCATTTCCGCTGCATTTTGATAGTGATAAAAAAATCGGCTATGTGGAAAGCGGATTTGACAGCGTGTCCGATAAGCTGCGCGCGGTCGGAATGAACGTCGTCTCCCTTGAAAAAGGCGAGCTGGCATCTGCGGACCTTTCCCAATTCGACACGATTGTGATCGGAATCCGGGCATATCTCTCCAGGGAAGATTTGCTTCAAAACAACAGCAAGCTGCTGGATTTTGTGCAGAACGGCGGTCATCTGGTGGTTCAGTACCATAAGCCCGAAGACAAGTGGGATGCCAATCAATCAGCGCCGTACAAGCTTGTGATCGGAAGCCCATCCATCCGCTGGAGGGTGACAGACGAGAATGCAAAGGTAACGATGACAAAGCCGGAACACCCTTTGTTCAATACGCCAAACAAGATTACGGACAATGACTGGGATCACTGGATACAGGAGCGGGGCCTCTATTACCCAAGTGACTGGGACAGCCATTTTGAAACGTTCGTCAGCATGGCTGATCCAGGCGAGCAGCCGTTTACCGGAGGCATTCTGATGGCGGACTATGGAAAAGGAAGCTACCTGTATACCAATCTCGTATGGTACCGCCAGATTCAAAGCAATGTGCCGGGCGGATACCGGATCTTCACGAATTTAATTGATTATTCAAGAGAGCAGTAAGCAACAGAAACAGGAGAGATGAGCCTCTCCTGTTTTCCCTAATTCATTTTGGAGGAGTGAACGTTATGGCCGGAAAAAAAGCATTATCCTGTACGGCAGGTGCTGTTCTCGGTTTATCGCTGCTTTTAAGCGGATGTATGGCAGGCAGCCAGAGCGACAAAGCGAGCGGGGATAAAGCCAAAAGCAATATGGAGGAGAAGGTTGTCATCTATTCGCCGCACGGCAAGGATATTCTGCAGGAATTTGAAAAAAAGTTTGAAAAGAAGAACCCGAATGTTGATGTGGAATGGCTCGACATCGGGTCCCAGGAAGTGCTTGACCGGGTCCGCTCGGAAAAGAAAAACCCGCAGGCCGATGTGTGGTGGGGCGCTCCTTCTGTCATGTTTAACCAGGCGAAGGGCGAGGGGCTGCTTGAGCCGTATAAGCCAACGTACGCCAAGTCACTTGAAGACCAGTTTCATGACAAAGACTGGGCATGGAGCGGAACGAGCCAGACGCCCGAGGTCATCATGTACAATAGCAAGAAGCTGTCAAAAGACGAAGCGCCAAAGGACTGGGATGACCTCCTGGATCCCAAATGGAAGGATAAAATTATCATCCGCTATCCCCTGGCGTCAGGAACGATGAATACCATCTTCTCATCCATGATCTACCGTGATTACAAAGATTCAAAGGATCCTAAGAAGGGCTATGAATGGCTGCAAAAGCTTGATGCCAACACGAAGGAATACTCTGCCAACCCTGAAATCATGTACAGCAAAGTGGCCAAAGGGGAAGGTACGGTTTCCGTATGGGATATGCCGGACGTAGTCATGCTGAAGGAGGAAAAGAATTATCCGTTTGACTTTGTCATTCCCGAGAGCGGCACGCCTGTGTTGACCGAGGGCATCGCTCTTGTGAAAAATGCCAAGCATCCAAAAGCGGCGAAGGCATTCTATGAGTTTGTAAACTCCAAGGAAGCCAACAAAATTCTGGCCGAAAAGCATTACCGCATTCCGACCCGTACAGACATTGATAACCTGCCAAAATGGATTGAAGAAACGAAAATCAAGCCGATGGACATCGACTGGAAGGTCTTTGAAAGCAAGTCCAACGGCTGGATGGAATATTGGGATAACAATATTAAAAGCAAAGAGAAAGAACAAAAAGAGTAGTTTGTCGAGGAGAGGGGGAGCTGTACATGTCATCCGTATCGCTGAAAAACATCACAAAGTCATTTAAAGCCGTTCAGGCGGTAAAAGAACTCAGCCTGGACATTCAAAAAGGAGAATTCTTTACCTTTTTGGGTCCGAGCGGCTGCGGAAAAACGACGACCCTCCGGATGATTGCCGGGTTTTATTACCCCACAACGGGTTCAATTTTCTTTGGGGACCGGGAGATGACGAAAGTTGCGCCGGAAAAGCGCAACACCGGCATGGTTTTTCAAAACTATGCCCTGTTTCCGCACATGACCGTTTTTGAAAATGTGGCATTCGGCCTGAAGGTCAGGAAGCTGGCATCAGCCGAGGTCAAAAAGAGAGTGGAGGAAGCGCTGGCCAAAGTCCGGCTGGATGCTTTTATCAAGCGGCAGGTGAGCCAGCTGAGCGGGGGCCAGCAGCAGCGGGTGGCCCTCGCCCGCTCTCTCGTTATTCAGCCAGAGATTCTGCTGCTCGATGAGCCGCTGAGCAATCTCGATGCCAGGCTGAGAGACGAGATGAGAACTGAAATTTTGCGGCTGCAGCGGGAATACGGTATCACTACCATCTACGTTACGCATGACCAGATCGAAGCGCTCTCGATGAGCGACCGGATCGCTGTGTTTAACGCGGGGGAATGCCAGCAAATCGGCACGCCAAAAGAGATTTACAACGAACCGGCCAATGATTTTGTGGCCTCTTTTATCGGGGAAACAAACCTGATTCCGGTTCAGCTGGAGGGAGTGGAAGGGAACACCCTGCAGTTTTGCTGGGACGGTGACAGCAGCAGGAAGCTTGTGGCAGAGCAGCCTGTCGCTTTTTCTAAGGAAGAGGCATTGTCCGTTTCCATCCGTCCAGAAGCTGTAGAGGTATATGAGGAAGCACCTGTTAATCTGCAAAATGTGTATGAGGGAACCATCGAGCTGGCTCAGTTTACCGGGGCTGCTCTTAATCTCTTTATCTCACTCGGTGAAAAAGTGATTCAGGCGATGCTGCTCAATACGATGGCACAGCCTGAGCCTGAGCCTGGGGACCGCGTGTGGGTAAGACTTCCGGAATCCCGCGTGCGCGTAGTGCCGCGTGTGCTGGAGCCAAAGGAAGGACGGAGGATTTCATGAAAAACCGGGACCAGCGTTTCACCCTTCTCCTGCTGATTCCTGTTGTTCTTGTTCTGGTGGCCTACGTTCTCTATCCATCGCTGCGCACCCTGATTGAAAGCTTTCAAAGCAAAGAAGGCTTGAGCAGCGCAAATTACAAAGACTTCTTCGGCTCTGAAAGCCGGTCCAACCTGCAGGCGCTGTGGAATTCGGTCTATATCTCCCTTTTGAGTGTTTTCTTTTCCGCCCTCATCGGTGTGCCGCTTGCCTTTATTTTTAACAAGTACGAATTTCCTGGCAGGAGCTTCTTCTCGAGCGCTGCGATCCTTCCGATT
Organism: Fictibacillus fluitans; assembly: GCF_030418125.1. Classification (GTDB taxonomy): domain Bacteria; phylum Bacillota; class Bacilli; order Bacillales; family Fictibacillaceae; genus Fictibacillus_C; species Fictibacillus_C fluitans. The sequence continues at coordinate 225,863 of NZ_JAUHTR010000004.1, forward strand.
GTCCTTCCGTCACTTGTCGGGGTCATGGCGTTCATGTTTTTGTACGGAGAGTCTGGGCTGATTCCCAATGCGATTAAAGACCTGTTTGGATTGAAAAATGTGCCGTTTAAAATTGGCGGTGTGTCCGGCATTTTAATTGTTCATGCATATACGATGTATGTTTACTTTTATATGACCGTATCCAGCACCATCCGGAGCATTGACCCGTCTCTGGAGGAAGCGGCGTATAACCTGGGCGCCAGCCGCTTGACCGTGTTCAGAAAGGTGACGCTTCCCCTTTTGACGCCAGCGATTGTGGGAGCTTCGCTGCTGGTGTTTATGACCTCCATGGCTTCCTTCAGCGCTCCTTTCCTGCTGGCGGGAGGCTTCCGGGTGCTCAGTCTGCAAATCTATTTTTCAAAAGTAAATGGCAACCTGTCCATGGCTGCCACGCAATCTGTTATTTTATCAATCGTCTCCATCTCCTTTCTGCTGTTCATGAGATGGTATCAGAACCGGCGCGATTACAGGATGGCCACGAAAGGAATCGGTGCTCACCGCAGTGAGATCAAAAATCCTCTTTTAAAGGGATTGATGGTTGCGGTCGGCATTGTGGGAGTCATCATTCTCCTTCTTCCGCACATGACCATTTTGATTCTGTCGCTCGTCCCGGACGGTACCTGGACGTATCAAACCTATCCTTCCATTTTTAATGGAGAAAACTATTTATTTTTATTTACGGAACCGAAAATATGGGACCCGGTGCGGAACAGCTTGATCCTGGCGTTTCTGGCCACGCTCGGCAATCTGGTGTTTGGTGTGCTGACATCCTATGTGCTCGTGAAACGAAAGTTCGTCGGCAAGAATATGGTGGATATTATGGTGATGCTGCCGTGGGCATTGCCTGCCACGGTGGTGGGGATGAACCTTGTGCTGGCGTTCAATGAATCTTCCATATTCACCTTCGGCCACATCCTGGTGGGGACGTTTTGGATTTTGCCGCTGGCCTACTTTATCCGGCATATTCCGCTCGTTGTACGCTCCACTAACGCTACGCTCGAACAACTGGATGACTCGCTTGAAGAAGCGGCCCGCAACCTTGGGGCGAAATGGTTTTACCTGTTCCGGAGAGTTGTGCTGCCGCTCGTGATGCCCGGGGTAATGGCCGGCACATTGCTCGCCTTTGTGGAAGCGGTCGGTGAATTCCCTACCTCGGTTTTGCTGTATACGCTGAGCAACCGGCCCATCTCGATTGAAATTATGAACCAGCTCCGCATGTTCAACATGGGGCAGGCGGCCGCCTACGGAATGATCCAAATCAGCCTGATCGGCCTGGTGCTGTTCATCTCGAACAAGTTTTTCGGCATCAAAGCCGAGCGGTCCCTCTAATGCAGAAGGAGGACACTGAACATGAAGTTTAAGGAAGCTTTTATAAAGGAAGAAGGGAATACATTTCCGGGAAAAACGTATGAAGAACACCTGCTGAAGCATGTGTTCAACGACCAGCGTGACTACCTGTTTACGGAGATGTTTGCCATCCATCGGGCGCATGTGGTGATGCTTGCCGAGCAAAGCATCATTAAGCAGGAGGAAGCGGCGGAGATTCTTGCCGGCGTGGAAAAAGTCAGGCAGATTGATTACAGCCAGCTGATGTATGATCCTCTTTTTGAAGATTTGTTTTTTATGATGGAAAGCAGGCTTGCGGATGAAATCGGTCCGGACCTTGCCGGGAAAGTCCATATCGCGAGAAGTCGGAATGATATGGGCGTCGCAATGTACCGGCTTGTGCTGAGGCGCCATATTTTAACGTTGATTGACCATGCGCTCGGTCTTGGCGAGGCGCTGCTCGAACAGTCCGGTGAGCATACCAGAACCGTGATGACCGCCTATACACATACCCAGCCGGCCCAGCCGACCACGCTTGGCCATTACTTGCTGGCCATCTACGACATACTGAACCGGGACATCACCCGGCTTTGGTCCGCTTATCAAACGGTTAACGCTTCTCCCATGGGCGCGGCTGCGCTCTCGACGACCAGCTTTCCCATCAGCAGGAACCGGGTCCGTGAACTTCTTGGATTTAGGAGTCTTGTTGAGAACTCCTATGATGCAATTGCGGGAGGAGACTATTTATTGGAAACAGCGTCTGCTGTTATGATCCTCATGACCGATACCGGACGATGGATTCAGGATTTGCTGCAGCAGGCAACAAGGGAGTTCGGCGTCATCACAGTAGCCGATCCTTACGTGCAAATATCAAGCATCATGCCGCAAAAACGTAATCCGGTATCGATCGAGCACTCCCGGTCTTTGGCCAGCTCGGCCGCTGCTGAAGCGATGTCGGCTATGCACATGATCCACAATACACCGTTTGGCGATATCGTGGATACAGAGGATGACCTGCAGCCTCACTTATACCGAAGCTATGAAAAAGCCTCCCGTGTTCTCAAGCTCATGAAAGCTGTGATCACGACGATGGAAGTGAATGAGGAGAAAATGAAGGAGCGGGCAAGCCAGTCCTTCATTACAATCACCGAGCTTTCAGATGTGCTGGCGCGGGATAAGAAAGTGCCTTTCCGTACAGCACATAAAATAGCGAGTGTCGTTTCTAAAAACTGCGCTGCAGCCGGGAAAGAACTCAATGAAGTTTCGGCAGACACGGTAAACGGGTGGATCAAACCGTTCTTTGATGTGGCGTTAACAACCCAAGAGTGGACGGCAATCACCGATCCGCTGGAATTTGTCCGGCGGCGAAGGATTCAGGGAGGCACCAATCCTGAGGAAGTGAGCCGAATGCTTTCCGAACGAAAAAAGACCCATACTGAGCTGATGCAAAGACTTACAGACGAACAGTCCTATTTAAATCAATGCAGCCAGCTGCTCGATACGGCCGTCGGGGACAGGATTGCAGGCAAATAAGATTCAGGGCTTAAGCAAATGATGCATCATCCGGTCACGGTCATCAAAAAATTGCTTCATCACCTGATAATGCTGGGTTTCCTCCAGATTCACCTCTTGCATCCCGTCCTCAGTCAGTTCCACGATTTTGGCGGAAGGGTACGCCATCATAATGGGCGAGTGGGTGGCAATGATAAATTGTGAATGGTCATAAACGAGCTCGTGAATCCTGGAAACTATCGAAAGCTGCCTGAGAGGAGAAAGGGCAGCTTCCGGCTCGTCGAGAATATAAATCCCTTTTCCCCTGAACCGGTTCTGGAAAGTGGAGAAAAAGGACTCACCGTGTGATTGTTCATGCAGAGATTTTCCGCCGTATGAATCAATCACCCCCAAGTCTTCAATGTTTGTCGCCACATTATAGAAACTCTCCGCGCGTAAAAAGAAACCGTCTTTCGGCCGTTCGGTCCCTCTGACAACCGTCAGATACTCATCAAGATTGGAATGCGAGTCGTAGGTCGAAAAATTAAAATTCAAGGAACCGCCCTCCGCGTTAAAGCCCATCGAAAGAGCGATGGCTTCAAGCAGGGTGGATTTTCCCATGCCGTTTTCACCAACTATAAACGTAACATCGGGATGGAGCACCAGCTCGTCCATGGCCTTGATCGCCGCCAAATTGAAAGGAAAAGAGCCGAATCCGGGCACCTTGTCCCGTTTCAATCGGATGCTGCGGAAATAAGGAGAAAAAAGATCCATGATGTAGTACCTCCTTGGATTTTTTTACTGTCTCATTTGTAAAGTATTTTCATATTAATGGATATTTTTGGTAAAATAGTCGAGTGCGTTTACGGTTTGTTTTAGTATACATTAAGAAAAAGGAAGAAAATTAATAAGATCTTTGGTGAATAAAAAATTAGAGTGTACTGGTTAAAAGGGAACTCAATAAAGACGCAAAAGTAAGAACCAAACTCATAAAAAGATCTTGAGTTACATATAAAAATGGTAAAAATATGGAAATGAATACAAGGGAGTGTTTCTTATCGTAAACGTACAAGGAATAATTGTAACTGTATTATTTGTTTTGGTAATTGGAGCGATCCTGTGGTTCTTTATCATGTCAGCAATTAAGGTAGGCGTAAGACAAGCCAATAAAGAAAAGAATCAGCAGAAGTAATTTTTTTCTGTCGCAAAGCCACGTCGATGGTTATCATCAGAGCCGCGGTTAATATCTAAGGTTACCTGGATAATTAGAGGACCCGTTTTCCCCATCATTCATATACTGATATGCAGAATAAATTTATTGTAAAAGGGGAGCGGACAGCAATGAATATTACGTTACCCGTTCCATCCCGCTGGGGGATCAGTGCAGATGTCGGCGGCAGACCGCTTGTCTGGGGAACGGTTGAAATTCATTCAATCATGGATCACAAAATTGAAGGAAGTCTCAACTTCAGGGGGGTACCGATTCCGATTCAGGGCTACTGGACGGAGAACACGAGGCATCTGATGTTTAATTCGCCGTACGCCACTTTTTCGGGCAATCTTTCCATTTATGATGATGCTTCCATCAATACACGGCATTTTCTGATTAACGGACGGCTGCAAATGAAGCAAACCTCCATGATGGCGGGAGAGTATGGAACATGGGTCGCCTCAACCAACACCCCATTGGGCCAGGGCGGCGGAACACCACAAGGTCAAAGCCAGATTCCGCCGGTTGGAGCGTTTACCACCTCAGATTACCTGAATGGTGCAGTTGACCGGGAATAGCAAAAGCTGAATGAGAGCTTCTCATTCAGCTTTTTTATGTACTAGTGGCTGCAGGGCACTCTGCCTGCAGCTTATATCCTCTTTGCTTGTATGATGTACCGTTCAGGCGCCCGCCCAAAGTAATCAAATGGATAACAGGTTGTAAGTGTTAACCTTTCATTCTCCGTCGGCACGATAACGCTCCGGTCACCTTTGTCTGTAATCCAATGTTTTTCAACCACATACCAGTACACCTTATTCTTCATTTTTACAGCGAGCTTATCTCCCGGCTGTATGCTGTCCAGACCAACAAACACGGTATCCCTATGGCCGCTTAGCACCACATGCCCTTTCTCTCCGGGCGTAACGGTATACTTTCGGTTCGAATACATTCCCACTCCTTTCTTTAGTGCTTTCTCATCGGTTCCCCAATACACGGAAAATTTCTTCTCCATTTTCGGAATGATGAGCTCTGCCATTTTTTCACCCTCTTTAAATGAAGGAGGTTCTATCTTCTTTTTTTCTATCGGCTTCATGGCCGTTTCTTTTTTTGAGCTTTGATCATCAACCGGTTTATCAACACTTTCGTACTTTTTCATTTCCTTCTGTGTCAGTGCTTCTGCTGATTGGCGTGCTGAAAACCAACTATACAATTGATAACCGGAAAACGTGAGTCCGATAATGATCAAAGCAATACCTATTTTCCTCATCATGCGTACTCCTTATATCCATAATAAGAAAAAGAGCGGGCTCAGTCCCGCTCTTTCGTTGTCATAATTATCGAGCTTTCTTACGGGCGAAAGCCAGCAATGCACCCATTCCGGCTAATAGAGCTCCACCTGCAGCTGCAATCGGCTGATTCGAAGCTGTTTCAGGCATTTCTCCACCGTCCGATGAAGAAGTGGAGTCTCCAGTATTTGAGTTGCTGCTGCTTGTATTACTGTTATTACTGTTATCGTTGGTGCTGTTATCACTATTACCACTGTTATCGCTAGCACTGTCATTGCTGGAGTTGTCGTTGCTGTTATCCTTTTTGTTGGCTAAAAAAGAATCATATTCGCTCTTGCTTACTTCACAAGGAAGTCCATCACTGTCCCGGTCTAAATCATGCGGGTCGTTCTTCGCATTATACCCATTGTTATCCCAAAATTCCATTACTGCCTGATGACTGGAAAAATCCGAACAGTTCTTATCTCCTGACCCAGCTGCTTCTGCCTGAATTCCAGTAGCAGAAGATACTCCCAATGCGACTATCCCAACAAATGCCAACCTTTTCATCTTTTCGCCTTCCTTCTCGTTGTTTTTTTCTTTCTAGTGGTTATTTCTAACCGCTTTCATCATACTATGGCAAATATTGGAAAACAACCCGACTTTTGTCGGTTATTTAAGAATTTTGACGAAAAGTATAGATATATTTAAATGGTTCTTTTTGATTAGGTAATTCTTTTTTCCAAGCTTATATGTAAAAAAATCATTTTTGAGAGTATCGATTCATGGTTTTTATTTAAAAATTTTATATTTTAACTACCTTCCCTATTAATCGAACTGTTAAACAGATATTTTTAAAAATTCAAACTAATTAAAGTCCTACATAAAAAGCTCCTCCGGATTCGGAAGAGCTTGCTTTTATGCAAAAGATATATAACACAGCATCAAGAATTATGAAACCTTCCTGTCACGATCATGGCCGGCAGCCACCTGCGATTGAACTCCGGGAATCAAGCTCAGGAAATACCCAACGAGAGCCCCGACAATTGCCGGGACAACCCAGCCAAGTCCTGCATCATATAGCGGCAGCACGTGTGAGAAAAAGGAATTTACAGCCGGGATGGAAAGCTTGGCTGCATTTAAACCATCAAATAATGAAACAATAAACGTAAACAGCAAGCTGATTTGGTAAACCTGTCTTCGTCCTTCAAACAGGCTGTGTGCAAAGCTTAAAACGATAAGCATGATCGCCAGCGGATAAATGGCAGTCAATACAGGAACAGAAATGGCAATCAGCTCATTTAATCCAAGGTTAGCCGTCAATGCACTGAAAACAGAAAGTGCAACGGCAAGTGCTTTGTATGAAAGCTTTGGAAATACACTTTGGAAATAAGATGAACAAGCTGTTACAAGACCCACACTTGTGGTCAGGCAGGCTACTGTGATCATTAAGCCCAAAAACACATTTCCAAGCGATCCGAAATAGTAGTTGGCTACTGCGGAAAGAACTTCACCGCCATTGCTCATTTGGCCAAGCTTTGAAACACTTGAAGCTCCCATGTAGGAAAGAGAAGTATAGACAATCGCAAGAACGGAAGCTGCAATGAGTGCGGCTTTCGCACAGGTAACAGCGATCACCTTCTTGTCGCTGCCCCTTTTTTCTTTAATGGCATTAATGATGATGATGCCAAAAACAAAAGCAGCAAGTGTGTCCATCGTCAGATAACCTTCCTGAAATCCTTTAAAAAAAGAATTGGTCGCAAACTCTTTGGTCGGAGCCTTGATTGGCCCGATCGGGTGAACAAATGCAGCAATGACCAGAATACCGATAAAGGTCAATTTCAGCGGCGTCAAAATTTTCCCTACAATATCAACTATCTTTGTAGGATTGAGTGAAAGCAAACAGGTGATAGTAAAAAATACAACCGTAAAAATCAGCAACGGCATATGCCCGGTGTTCTGCGGAAGAAACGGTTTTACACCGATTTCAAATGAAACGCTGCCTGCGCGGGGCAGTGCAAAAAGAGGACCGATCGCAAGGTATAGTACAAATGTATAAATCGCGCTAAACCAGGGATGAACCCGGTTTCCCATATCGCGCAAATCATTGCTTCCCGAAATACCGAAAGCAAATACCCCAAGCAATGGAACGCCAACACCAGTGATCAAAAAGCCTGCATTGGCGATCCAGACGTTGGTTCCGGCGCTTTGTCCGAGCATCGCCGGAAAAATAAGATTACCAGCCCCAAAGAAAAGAGCAAATAACATCAGGCCGATAACCAATGTATGTGAAGACTGAGTCTTGTTGTTAAACACAAATAACCCTCCGAATAAGAATATTGTGAATATTTATACCATGTCGTTTTTTGTCGACCGAACTGTCGAATACAATATACGATGATAACACGCTCACAGAAGAAATCAAGGGGAAATTGCAAAAAGAATTTAGTAAATTTCAACTTTTCTCTTTTGAAAGCCTTTTCTATTTAATTCTTAAAGTAATTATAGAAATATGCAAAAAAATTCCTTCGCCAAAAGGAAGAGGAAATATTACACACATTTATAATTTGAGCGTAATTTGAAGAACAGCAAAAACAGTTCGTTATTACACAGATAAAATAAAAAAACACGCCCTTTATGTTAGGCGCGTTCCTTTTTCACTTTATTGTCCTCAGTCACTTTATTGATACTAAAATCACCAATTGATTGTAGGTTCATGAAGTCTAGTACTTTTGTAAGTAGCTCATTTGTTTCCTTGTTAGACTTTTCAAGCTCTTTATCAATTTCATTAATGGATTCAAAAGAACTAACTCTTTCCATCATTGCCATTTAAACCGCCCCTTTCCGGGTCTTCTTTTATAATCATATCACAGAATAAGCGAGCATCTTGGAACGGAAATCAACCACAGTGTAAAAATCAAATTAAGCTTTTCTTAAGGAAACCCCATTACATTAAAATCAGAAACTATGTACAGGGGTGTAGAGATGAAGAAGATTAATTTTGTAAAGTTTGCGGTGGATGTCATCATGGCGGTTACGTTTGTGCTTTTGTTTAACAAAAGGGTGTTTGGCGGGATGACGTTTCACGAAGTGGCAGGTACAGCCATTGGGGTTGCCTTTTTAACGCATATAGCACTGAATTGGAAGTGGATTAGAAACGTCACGAGTAAACTATTTGATAAAAAACTTCCGGGTAAAACGCGTTTCAGTTATGGCTTGAATCTACTGCTGCTTCTTTGCATGGCAACGATTATGATTAGCGGAATTTTTGTATCAAGGGTGCTTTTTCCAAACGTGAACATAGGAAATGAGGGCTGGTTCAAAATGCTTCACATCTCCTTGTCATTCCTGACTTTGATCATCGTTGGCATCCATGTGGGAATGCACTGGAAATGGGTGATCAACGTCTGGAACCAAGTGCTGTCCATAAAGGAACCGAAATCCTGGATGAACTGGGTTTCCAAAGGAGCAATGGCGGTGGTCTTGGTGTTTGGGCTATTTCAGATTTATGAAACAGGATTTATGGCACGCGCAGCGAGCCCCTTCAGCTTGATCGGAGGAAATGCGTTTGCTGCAGGGAAAGGAATGGAGAGGGATGATGATGGAGACGGCGGTAAACCTTTTAACCGGCCGTTTCAAAATGAACGGAGCAACGGCACAAATGAGAACAGTGAGGGACAAGGACCTCTCGATCAGGGTTCATTCCATCATGACCGGCCAGCATTTGGCGGGGAGGACCATAGAGGAAGGGAAGGCTTTGGCGAGCGCGGTCATGAATTTGGCGGGAAGGTGAGCCCATTGTCCGTCATTGCCACCTATACCGGTATCATGGCCGTGTTCATAATCGCTGCCTACTATTTCACCCAATGGCTCTCCAGAAGAAAAAGAAAAACCGTATAGAATTAGGCATTATGCCAGGAACACCAACAGAAGGTGCCTGGCATTTTTATATTTGTTATAATTTAGGAAGAAAAGATTTGCTGTTATATGAGCACACTTAAAGAATTGCTTCAATGACAAGTTGATTGGAGAGCAAGGTGCGAGACTCCAGCAGGAGATGCGGGACAGGTGAGACTAAGGAGGCGTTTACGCCGGTAACAGGCTCACCGCCCGCCCTGCGGAAAGCGAGCGACCTGGAACGGAAATTAACCACATACGAGAACATCTGAGAACACGAAAACAATAGGAGGATGACCCATGACCATGACGTACCTGGAAACGCTGCACGAAGAAATCCGCAGCCGCCAAAATCCGGCGGAAGCGGTAAAAATGGCGGCGTACATGAAAAATAAATTTCCCTTTGCCGGCTTGAAGTCTCCCATTCTAAAAGATGTTATGAAAAACCATGTGAAAATGTACGGCTTGCCTGACATGAGCGTACCTGGAATCACGAAAGCAAGCTGGAACTATAAAGAAAGGGAAATGCAGTATGTCGGCATGTTTCTCGTGGACAAGATGAAGCAGCATATCCGGGAGGAAGACCTGAGTGCGCTGGAGCAAACCATAACGAACAAGTCATGGTGGGACTCGGTCGATCATATTGCAAAGCATCACATGGGGTATTACATCCAGACCTATCAGCACAGAGAAAAAGAATTAGTGGAAAAATGGATTCATTCCCCCAACATGTGGCTGAAGCGGACGGCCATTCTTTACCAGCTTGGCTATAAGCAAGAGACAGATACCGATATTCTTGCTTATGTGATCCAGCAGGAAAAAGAGAATAAGGAGTTTTTTATCCGGAAAGCGATCGGCTGGGCACTGCGGGAATACGCAAAAACCAATCCGGACTTTGTCGTGCGGTTTGTAGAGCGTACGGAGCTGCAGCCGTTAAGCCGAAAAGAAGCGCTTAAAAATATACAGCTCACCTGATTCTCCTTGAACGATAACGGCATACAGGATGGAAAAAATTACAACGGAGCAACTTTCGACCTATTGTTTCTCGTAATATAGTTATTTAGTATAACTTATATAACACTATTACATATTTTTAACATTGGTTTAATATTTTTCCATTACTGTATTCCTGTATGCCTAAATACGTTCACAGGAGGAAGCAATCTTTATGAAGATTTGTTGGAAAAGGAAAATGGCCACATCCACATTGGCCCTGGCACTCGTCACCTCTGCCGTCACCCCTGGTACTGTTACTGCTCTTGGAGAGTTTCACCTGACCTCACCCCTGATTCAAACACCCATCAACGAATACACCGCAGAGTTAGCCCCTGGTGTACAAGAAAAACACTACAGCTATGAAAATCAAGAAGGAAAGAAGATTGAAAGCTTTGTTGTCGATGTTGACCTTCAGCATCCCGGTGTATCGGTGGAAGCCGGAACACCAAATGACAAGGATGCCTATGGCTTGCAGCCGGTCAGGGCACAGGCCAAGGCTGCCGATTCAGAGAATCATAAAGTGGTAGCCGCCGTTAATGCCGACTTTTACAATATGGCTACCGGTGAACCGCATGGCGTGATCTACAAAGACGGACGAGCCGTTAAAGAAAAGAACATGAACGGCTGGAACTTTTTTGCTATTAAGAAAAATGGTGAAGCGATCATTGGAAACGCTTCCGAATACGAAGGAATGAAGAGTGAGCTGAAGGAAGCCCTCGGAGGCAACGCCATCCTGGTAAAAAACAAACAAGTTTATCAAACGCCGCAAACCGGGCAGAACCTGGAGCCCCGGACGGCTGTTGGAATCAAAGAAGACGGAGATGTATTCTTCACTGTTATTGACGGCCGTCAGGAGCCCTATTCTGCAGGGATCACGATGAAAGATTTGGCTCAGCTCATGATTGACCTTGGAGCTGTTCAGGCTCTTAACCTGGACGGAGGCGGATCGTCGACGTTTGCCAGCCGGGAGCTTGGCGGAGATGAGCTTGAGGTGGATAATCTGCCGTCTGACAGAAACGAAAGAAGTGTCGCCAATACCTGGCTTGTGGCGACCACTGAGCCATCCGACCATATTTTTCAAACCGCCCATATCAAGCCTTATGACGCATCCTTTACCCCGGGAAGCGTGATAGATTTTGAAGCAAAAGGAAGGGACAAGTCATTGGCCTCAGCACCGCTTCCAACAAGCGGTATGACGTGGGAACTGTCTGATCCTGCTTTTGGTGATATTAATGAAAACGGAACATTTACCTCAAACGGCAAAACCGGACAGCTTTCGATTATTGCGAAGCATGATGGCAAAGAGGTGGGCCGCAGCCCGATTGAAATTGAAGCACCGGATAAATTATATTTCTCATCGCCTGAATTAACCGTTGGGCGAAACAGTAAAACGAAATTGGATCTGGTGGCTGAATTCCATAAAAGAAAACTGAACTGGAATCGAAATGACATCGATTTCGATATTCCCGAGGGAATGGGCACCATTGATGAGAAAGGGGTTCTGCATGCGGGCAGCCAAAACGTAAAAGGAACCATTACCGCAACGGTCAAGCACACCGATTTGCAAGCAAAAATCAATGTATCGGTTGGACAGCTTCCGGTCATTCTGCACGATTTTGAACAGGGAGCGGATTTCTGGAAGGTTTCTACCGCCAACCGCGGGGAAAAAGGGGCGCTGTCCATTTCGCAATACCCACAACCCGTTCGTTTTGGAGACAAAGCACTGAAGTTTGATTTTGACCTGACAAATTCTCAAAGCGGAACAACGCTTGGCGTGTATGCCGGCCCGGGGACACCAACAGAGATTGAAGGAAATCCAAATGGCATCGGCATGTGGGTGTATGGCACGCCTGAAGCACAGGGGTACTGGCTGAGAATGTATCTTGTGGACGGAAATGGCAAGAATCAGACGATTAACCTCACTGAGGAAAGTCCGGGAATCAACTGGACGGGCTGGAAATACATCGAAGCAGAAATTCCTTCCTCTTTTACAGGGCCATTTAAGCTTTCCGGCTCACAGGCCATCCGTCTGATGTCCACAAAGTCGGGTATTACAGGGCCCATGACAAAAGGAACGCTGTATGTGGACAACATCCGCGCGGTATACGGAGAAAAAGTGGACGACCTTTATCCGCCGGTCATTGAATCTGTCAGCACGGAGGATAAAAGCTATACCACAAAAGGGGTAAATATCACGGCCAAGGTTCATGAATACGAGGAGGACCCTTTTAAGACTGGCATCGATTGGGAAAAAATCCGTGTCATGGTGGATGGAAAGGATTATTCAAAGGCTGAAGGGCACTATTCGTTTGACATGGATGGTTCCGTTTCATTAACCGGATACCAGTGGGCGGACGGAACGCACAAAGTCATGTTTATGGTTCCGGATAAGTTCGGAAATCAGGCCGTCCACACCAGCTATTTTACGGTGGACACGAACGCTCCGAAAGTCGAACTGACCACAGATCAAAAGCAAGCCTACCTGGGTGAAGCGTATACTCTTAACTTGAACGTAACGAAAGCCGAGGAGATCACCGGCTCCGCAGTAAAGCTTCAGATGGACAAAAATTTTCCTGTAGAGGATGTGGAATTTGCGGACGGATTTTCGGACAGTTCCTCAAGCTATGATGAAGACTCCGGAATACTGACCATCAACCTGAAAAACAGTACGGGTGTAGGAACTCTGAATGCGGCAGCCATTCATGTCTCTGTTCCAACGGATCTGAAAGAAGGAAGCGAGATGATGTATGAACTGCTGGAGGGAACCATCAGCTATCAGAAACCGGTGGGAGAAGCGTTCAACCCAACGTTCTCTGCCAGACCTGCAAAGGTGCCGGTAAAGGCGGCCTACCAGTTACATGCTGAGCCGATTTTAATTGGAAAGCCTACAACCTTAACTGTAAAAGACAACAAGGATGCAGCGGTAAGCGGAGCCGATATTTATGCGCTCATTGGCGGCAGCAAGGAACCGGCACATCTTGGGAAAACAGACGCAAACGGCAAATTGACCGTTGATTCCTTAACAAATGAAGTCAATGCCATCTCGCTTTATACCGTAAAGGATGGAAGGTACTCTTTTCCGTTAACGACACAATCCTATCTGCCGCTGGCCAAGGAAGAGGAGATTGAAAACATTCATTCTGCTCCTTCGGCCAATCCGTTAACGGTAAAAACGTTAACCTGGATGTCGAGCCCGCTTGGGAAAGAAAAGGCTCCATATGTTCAGTACGCAATCAAGGCGGACTATGAAAGACAAGGGGAGGCAGCCTTCCGAAAGCATGCCGGTATGTTTAAAGACAACGTGTTTAACGGTGAGCTCGACCTGAAGAAAAACGGCATCATCCGCGTCAATACCGTAACACTCAAAGGATTAAAGCCGGGCACTCAGTATGTGTATCGAACTGGCAACGGTACAGCCTGGTCCGAACTTCAGGAATTCGAAACCCAGCGGCCGAAGAAAAATTTTGAGTTTGCGGTCCTTGGGGACACACAGTCGCCTTCAGATCTGAGTCATTTTGACAAAATTCTTGCAGACCTTAATCAGAAAAAGATGCCGTTTATCATCCATGTTGGTGATTTGATTGATGAAGCCTCCAAATTCAAACAATGGGTTGATACGTTGGGTGTAGTGAGCAAGTATAAAAACATACAGAGCACTGATATGATTTCCGTGCTGGGTAATCATGAATACATGGGAGACAACAAGGCAGACCTGGCCAAATCCATATTAGGACATCCCCAGAATGGGCCACAAGCCGATCAGGGCGGAACCTATTCAGTGGACTATAACAATATGCATATCGCTGTTCTTGGCTTTACTTCCGAAAAAGGGGTGCTGGATCAGCAGCTTCAGTGGCTGAAGCAGGATATGAGCAGTACCGATAAACCGTGGAAAATTCTTGTGACCCATCAGCCGCCATACTACACGAACCCTTTTGGCGGCAATGAGAACATAAAAGAAAAAATTCCTCCTGTCGCCGATGAACTCGGTATCGATATGGTGTTTTCCGGCCACGACCATTCCTATGGACGAACGAAAAAGCTGAAAGCCGGAAAGGAAGACAGCAATGGAACCGTGTATGTTGTGGCAGGCACGACAGGAAACAAGCATTATGACGCCGTCGCTGATGACAAGTTTGAATATGTGAACATGGAAAATATCGCGATTTCTCTGCAGGCAAAGGTGGAAAAGGACGTAATGACCATTTCAGCCATCACGTCAGACGGTGAGAAGATTGATGAGTTTACGGTAAAAAATAATGAGTATGAGGGAAAGTGACAAATTCAAATGAAAGAGAAGCCTGATTACTTCGGGCTTCTTTTTTTTGTGAAAATCTGAAAGACGGATTGGAGAAAGAAGAAGGCAATAAGGGTGACGGCTACGATCACTTCGATCAGTTCCATAACCTTAAAGGGAGAAAGCTCTATCATGTAGGCGGTCCTCGGGCTGTATCCCTGGACAAGGTCGAGAATATAAGAAAAGGCTGTCAAAAAAATATACATGAAAACAGTAATTAAAAAAATTTTCATTCCATGATCACACTCCTGGTTGCTAGTGTCTCCAAAGCCAAAAATTTCATGTTGGGACCATGATTTGGAATAGGGAAAAGTGAGGTCGGAAACGATAAGAAAAGATAGGCAGGAAAGGTGTTGTGCGTTATGCCGTCTTTTTTTAAAAAGAAACCGCCAAAAGACAAAAAAACTGCAAAAGAACAAAAGAAACCGGCCGGATCTTCACCACTTTCTGTCGTTTTGGATGAAAATTTGGCAGTCATAAAAGATAAGACAGGAAACAGTACGGACATCATTATCCGCCGTTTAAATCATTCGCCGCGATTTAAAACCGAGGCCGCCATCGTTTATTTAAAGGGGCTGACCGATTCCCAGACGATTCAGGAAATCGTCATCGAATCTCTCATGAAATCCGATCCTGTCGAAACCCGGCCTTCCAGCATGCAAGAAATGATTGAGGGGTATCTGCCTTTGGGCAACATGGAACCAGTTAAGGATTGGGAAACGTTGTTTCAGGCGCTGATGTCAGGTCATACGATTATTTTTGCAGATGGTTATTCAGAAGCGATGAGTACCTCCACAGAGGGGGGAGAACGGCGTTCCATTGAGGAGCCGAGTACGCAGCGTGCCATCCGGGGATCCAGGGAAGGGTTCACGGAATCGATCGAGACCAATATCTCGATGGTGCGCAGGATTATTCAAAACCCAAACCTTTGGACAGAAACGATGACCATCGGAAGAGTCACTAAAACAAAGGTAACGATTATGTATGTGAAGGGAATTGCGAGAGACGACATTATTGAGGAACTCCGCAGCCGGCTGGAGAAAATAGATATTGATGGTGTCCTGGAGTCCGGTTACATCGAGCAGTACATTGAAGACCAGGCAATCACTGCCTTTCCTACCATGTATCACTCGGAGCGTCCCGATGTGGTGGCAGGAAACCTTCTTGAGGGGCGGTTTGCGCTCTTTGTTAATGGATCCCCCTTTGTTCTGCTGGCACCGGTCGTATTCGTGCAGTTCTTTCAGTCCATTGAGGATTATACTGAACGGTTCTACATTTCCACCGCTCTGCGTTTTTTACGCGTTCTTATCTTTTTTATTTCTCTCATTGGACCGGCAACCTACATTGCGGCTACAACCTTTCACCAGGAGATGATTCCGACCCAGCTGCTGGTCGCCATCGCCGCCCAGCGGGAATCGGTTCCGTTTCCAAGCTTTGTGGAGGCCTTGATCATGGAGGTTACCTTTGAAATCTTGAGGGAGGCCGGTATCCGGATGCCAAAAGCGATCGGGTCTGCCATTTCCATCGTTGGTGCGCTGGTCATTGGGCAGGCGGCCGTTCAGGCTGGAGTAGTGTCTCCGGCCATGGTCATCATTGTTGCGATCACAGCGATTGCAAGCTTTGCGACACCCTCTTTCGGAATTGCGATTTCTGTGCGACTGCTTCGGTTTTTATTTATGATCAGTGCGGCCACCTTCGGATTTTTTGGGATGATTCTTGGTTTTATCATCCTTGTCGTCCATTTGAGCGGGCTTCGCTCATTTGGTGTGCCTTATCTGTCCCCGCTTGCTCCGTTTGTTCCGGCTGACATCAATGATACATTTGTACGGGGGCCGTTGTGGGCAGATAGAAAACGGCCGGCCTTTATGAGCGGCAACAACCAAACACGCCAGGGTGAGGATACAGGCAGACCCCAACCGGATCAAAGCAGAGGGATGGTTACAAAAAACGAAGGTGATGACCAATGAAACGGTATATGGCTGTTTTCCTTCTCCTTATCATGTCTCTGACTTTTCTCTCAGGATGCTGGAGCAAAAAAGAACTGAATGACCTGGCTCTGGTGTCCGCAGTCGGCCTTGACTTGGATAAACAGGGACGGTTTGTCGGAACGTTTCAGTTCATTAACCCCGGAAATGTTACCGGAGGGTTTCAGGGTGGCGGAGGGGGCCAGGGGAATGCCGTTTCTGTTTACTCCTCCAAGGGAGACAACATGGACGAGGTCAGCCGCAGAATGTCGACGAAGGTTTCCAGGAACCTGTATTATGCACACGCCAACCTGGTGGTGATCAGTGATGAACTGGCAAAGAAAAAAGGGGTTCTTCCGATTCTGGACGCCTTTGACCGGGATGCGACATTTCGCAATACGGCCACCATCGTCATTGCTCATCACGTAAAAGCAGCAGATCTCGTTAAAACGCTGACAGCCATCGATAAAATTCCGGCTAATAAAATGATCAAATTGCTTCGCTTCTCGGAAAGAGTATGGGGAGGGACGATGAACGTCATGATTATGGATGTGATCAGGGATCTGACGGATGATGGAAAACAGCCTGTCATCAGTGGGTTTAACTTAAAAGGATCGGGAGAAACCGGAAAAACGACGCAAAGCATCATGCAAACCACCCCGGAATCTGCTCCCCAAATTGGCGGGCTGGCGCTCTTTAAAGGCGGAAAGCTAACGGGCTGGCTTTATGGAAGCCAGGCGAGAGGGGTCGTATGGACATTAAACAAAATTAAGAAAACCGATATCAATCTTAGCAAAAAAGGAAAAAAGGAAGCCATAGCGTTTGAAGTGATCCGTCAGAATACCAAAATCTCCGCATTCAAAATCGATGGTGAAACCCACCTCAAAGTAAAGGTAGATACCGAAGGAAATATTGGTGAAACGAAAGTGCCGGTAAACCTGAAGGATCCAATGGTCATTAAACAATTAGAAGACGGCTTTGAAAAAGTCATAGAAAAAGAGATAACATCCGCCATAACGGCAGCACAAAAGAAAAAAACCGATATTTTCGGATTTGGAGATGCGGTTCACCGTTCACAGCCGAAAACTTGGAAAAGAATTTCTGATAAATGGGATGATACGTATTTTGCCAAAGCGAAGGTGGAGGTAGAGGCGGATGCCTTCGTAAGACGAACAGCTCTGCGGAACAATTCATTCCTGTCCGATGTGGAATAAAAGGAAAATGAAGAAAGGAGCAAACTCATGGAAAAAGTCAAAATCACACCCTATCAGCTGTTTGCTCTCATTCTTCTGTTTGAATTGGGAAGTGCACTGCTTGTAGCGATCGGAATTGAAGCAAAGCAGGACGCCTGGATTGTCATTCTTTTGGGAATGATTGGAGGATTACTGCTATTCTTTGTCTTTTATCGCCTTTATTGCTTTTATCCGGATTGTTTACCTACGGAATATATACAAAAAATTATGGGAAAAGGTCTCGGGAAGTCGGTTGCTTTTTTGTACATGATGTACAACGTGTATGTGGCGGCCAGGGTGCTCAGGGACTTTGGGGCGATGCTTCTAACGTTTGCTTACATAGAAACACCGCTTTTTATAGCCAACACCTTGATGATTCTCGTCATTGTCTATTCTGTCTCCAAAGGAATCGAAGTGCTGGCCCGTACTGGAGAATTGTTCCTCGTATTTATTTATTTTTTGGCGGGTTCTGGCGTCTTGCTTGTCTTGTTTTCAGGCGTAGTGGATTTGCATAACCTTCAGCCTGTTCTTGAGAACGGATGGAAACCGATTGTTAAAGCGACTGTTAAAGAAACGATTTACTTTCCATTTGGGGAACTTATCGTCTTTTCGATGATCATGCCGTATTTAAGGGATTCCAAAAAGATAAGAAATGTAGGCATTATCGGTGTTATAGTAAGCGGAATCTCTCTTATGCTTGTGATGGTGTTTAATCTCAGCATCCTCGGTGTGAATTTGACTGCCCGGTCACAATTTCCACTGCTGAGTACGATCCAGACCATTCACGTGGCTGATTTTCTGGAACGCCTGGATGTTTATTTCATGATTGCCCTCATTGTAGGCGGCTTTTTCAAAATCAGCATTTTCTTGTATGCGGCGGTGATTGGAACAGCCAACATCTGCAACATCAAGCCAGCATCCCGGCTTACCTATCCTCTTGGTCTGGTCGTTTTGTTTATATCCATGACAATGGCAAGTAATTTTCCGGAGCACCTGAAAGAAGGAATCAGGGTCGTTCCTCTTTTGCTGCATTTGCCCTTTCAAATCATCTTTCCCCTTCTTCTTTTGGGACTGGCTTTTTGGAAAAATCGTAAAAAAACAAATTAAAGGTGCCAGTCTCTTTTCGTCTGGCACCTTTTTTCATGCTTAAAATGTTGTTTTAATATGGTTAACAAGCGCCTCGGCACTCGCCTTTACCTCTTCCTCACTCAACACGCGTACGCCCTGCGTTTTAAAAACAGGCAGATAGCGCATGCCCGTCAGGTTAGCGGTAGCCTGAAAGGGCTTCAAGAGTTCATTCAGACTGTATTGATTGTATCCGCCTGCCTGGTAGGCTTCTTCTGGTCCTCCGGTTGAAATGGCAAGCATGAACTCTTTGCCGTGAAGCTTTGTGCCTTCAGAGCCATACGCCCATCCGTAGGCCAGTACAACATCCTGCCATTCTTTTAATAAAGCAGGGCTGCTGTACCAATAAAGCGGGAATTGGAAAACGATGCGGTCATGAGCCAGCAAAAGCTCTTGTTCGCGTTCTGCGCTGATCTTTCCATCCGGATAAGCGGCATACAGGTTATGAACCGTCACATTTTCTTCACCTTCAAGACGGTTCATCCAGGTCCTGTTTACAAGCGATCCTTCCATATTGGGGTGAGCGGCAATAACTAATGTTTTCATAATATATCCTCCTAATGTATTGTTTATTTTCCTTCAAAAGCAACTTCGGATTCAGAGCGCTCCTGGTTCATGGTGTAAAAGGTGTCTGCGATATGATCGGGTGAAAACGGCGTTCCCTCTTGAACAAATCCTTTCACCGTCAAGGTTCCAACATAGATGCCAGTCTCTTTTAATTCCTGGCTCAGGCTGTATGCCAGGTTGCGGATCCCCGCTTTTCCGATCGCTAATGATGCATAATCTGCGAACGGCTGAAGCGCAAGGCCTCCCCCAGTTAGCAGGATCGAACCATTTTCCATATAAGGCAATACTTCTTGCACGCTTATTAATGCCCCGGCTACACTGATTTTAAAATCACGGACAAGGTCCTCAACGGTAAGTTCCGTAGGTTTTCCCGGCTTTCCGGAAGCGGCATTATAAAGCAATGTATCAATTTTTCCATATCTATCAGCTATAGCTGAAATGGCGGTTTTCAGGCTGATTTCAGAGGAAACATCTCCTGGAAAGCCTTTTGCTTCAATACCGAGATTTCGTAGTTGCTTTTCATACTCCTTGAGTGCTTCAAGACGCCTCGCGATGAGTGCTACCTTATATCCTTCACTGCCAAACTTTTTCGCTGCTGCCATACTGATTCCAGGTCCAGCTCCTGCAATAACAATTACTTTGTCAGTCATTTTTTCGCCTCCAAACATTTGTATATACAAATGAAAATGTAAAAATTTTTAAAGCTCTTTTTCAAGCTTATTGCTGGCTTCATGCAGCTTCTTGCTTAAATCCAGGCTGAAATCTACTCCCAGGACGTCAGAATAGCGAGCGAACATCTCTTTTAACGAAGCGCGGAAACGATCATAAACCTTTTCTCCTTCTTCCGTCAATGAGATGAATGTTTGTTTACCGTCTGCTTTCCGATTCACAAGCTTTTGCTTCTCGAGTTTATCAATAAATCGTGTGCTTGTGGAAGGAGCGATCGACAGTTTGGTGCACAGCTCTTTCTGAGTGATATCCGGATTAAACTTGACAATCATGATCATGTACAAATAAGAGGGTGCAAGATCCCCGCCGTCCAGCGTGTTTTCAGCAAGCTTTGTAATGTTGCGGGCAAAACGGCTGGCTGTAAAATATAAACAATGTATGAGTACTTGTTCTTCTTCCGTCACGGGCGATCATTCCTTTCATTTGCATATACAAATTAACATAAAAACAAAACTGCAGTCAACCATTATTTCTGCATGAAATCATAGCTTGTCCAGCAGCGGTTCATGGCAATGCCGTGCTGTTCCGCAAATTCATCTCCAAAGCGGCACATGGCAAAAAGAACGGGCTGCAGCTTTTTTCCCATATCGGTAGTGTCATACTCCACATGCGAATCACCCAATGCTGTTCGGCTGACTAAACCATGCTCTTGAAGTTCTTTCAACTGCTGAGTGAGCATTTTCTGAGTAATGTCTGGCATGGAACGTTTCAGCTCGTTGAAACGTTTTGCCCCTTCATTTAAATTCCATAAAATTAAAACCTTCCACTTGCCTCCAATAATGTCGATGACAAGGTCGATGGCGCAGGTGTATTCGTGATGCAGCTGTTTCAATGCAAGTCCTCCTCTTATGATGGGCAGGTTACAAAATGGTGCCTTGTTCTGAGTGAAACCAGTATATATTATATACCATGCAGGGAGAAACTATAGAAGGTAAACATCTCTAAAGGAGTGAATAAATATGAAAGCATTGCTTTTACACGATAAAAACCAATGGCAGAACATGAAGGTGGAGGACATCGAAACACCAAAGCCCGGAAAGGGTGAAATTCTCGTACAAGTCCACGCCGTCGGTTTGAACCCCGTTGATTACAAAACAGCGACCAACGGCAACCCGAACTGGTCGTATCCGCACATTCTTGGACTGGATACGGCAGGAGTCGTAGCGGAAACGGGTGAAGGTGTGACTCAGTGGAAAAAGGGAGACCGGGTCGTCTATCACGGTGATCTTACAAGAAAAGGTGGTTATGCTGAGTACACTGTTGCCACAGCCCACACCGTATCCCGTATCCCCGACAATGTTTCATTTGAGAATGCTGCAGCTATACCAACCGCAGGCTATACCGCTTATCAGGCACTATTTCGAAAGCTTCCGTTTGACCAGGTGGAAAGCATTCTCATCCACGGAGGAGCGGGAGGTGTCGGAGGATTTGGCGTCCAGCTTGCCAGGCTTGCCAGCAAGAAAGTCATTTCAACGGCTTCCGGCCACAACCATGAATATGTCAAATCGCTCGGAGCCGATTATGTGATTGATTATCGGGAGGAAGATGTACAAGCCAGGGTTATGGAAATGACAAACGGCCGTGGTGTGGATGCCGTGGTGGATGCGGTAAGCCGCCTAAGCGCAACAGATTCACTGGACATGCTGGCTTTCATGGGGCACATCGTGTACATTGCCGGAGCTCCTGATTTTTCAAAAGTAACACCGTTCACGAAAGTCGTTTCCTACCATGAGATCGCGCTAGGTGCAGCCAATCAGTCCAACGACGAGCGCTCTGAAAAGGACCTCGCCGTCATTGGAGACCATATGCTAGAGCTTATGGCAGAAGGAAAACTCGATTCCATGCTGAAGGAAACGATTTCTCTGGAAGAAGTTCCATCAGCACTGGTCCGACTTTCTGAACGGCACGTGAAGGGTAAAATGGTGGCAAAAGTAAAATAACAAGGAAAGGATGGCGCCGCAATGGATGCCATCCTTTTTTATGGTGGAGGAAAAGGGGAGTGGAAGTAAGAATTAGATAGAGGGAGGGTTTATGTAAAAAGCGTCTGGATGAGCTTGATAAATAAGTTTTTGATCAAAAACCAGGGGGAAAAGAAAAAGGATAGTAAAGAATTGAATGAGATTGCAGAGGAGCGGAGTCTATGTTGAATGTTGCACTGTTAAGCAAATGGCATGTCCACGCAAAGGATTATGCAAAGGAAGCCAGTGAAAATAAACAAATCAACATCATGAGTGTCTGGGATGAAGATCAGGAGCGCGGGAAGCAATGGGCAAATGAATTGAACGTGCCGTTCGAGGCAGATCTCGAGAACATTTTGTCCAACGAGGACATCCATGGGGTAATTGTCACCACTCCCACCTCAGTACATAAGGAAGTGATTGTGTCGGCGGCCCGTCACAAGAAACATATTTTTACAGAAAAAGTGCTTGCGACCACCCTGAAGGAGTGTGACGAAATCCTGTCAGCTGCGGAGGAAGCCGGTGTGCAGCTGATGGTTTCCCTGCCACGCCTGACCGAACGGTTCTATCTTTATGCGCAAAAAATACTGGACGAGGGCCTGTTGGGCGAGCTGACTTCCATCCGCTGCCGTGTCGCCCATAATGGCGCCGTGCCAACGGAAGAAAGCGAGCATGGCTGGCTGCCTTCACAGTTTTTTAAAAAGGAAGAAACAGGCGGAGGTGCCCTGATCGATCTTGGCGCTCATCCGATTTACTTGTCTAACCGATTGGGAGGAAAGGTAAAAGCGGTCACCGCACGGCTGCAACAGACGAAGGGGCATGAGGTGGATGACAATGCGGCGGTCATTGTGGAATTTGAATCAGGAGCCCTGGGGATGATTGAGACCGGCTTTTTAGCATACGGTTGCCCCGATCAGCTCGAACTTTACGGCACCGAGGGGACACTTCTTTTTGAAAACCGCCAGCCAAAAGAGCTGATTTCAAGCCATGTGGAAGACGATGGGCTTATCATGTCCGACCAGATTCCTAAAGCGTTGCCGTCTGCGATGGAGCAGTGGGTCGATGCTATTTTGAATAACGGCACGCCTTCTATTCATAAAGAGGATATCCGCAACCTGACTCTCGTCAATGAAGCGGCAGCGCTCTCTCATCGTGAAGGACGGCGGGTCGAGCTTTCCGAAATACAAACAAATTCTCTGGCAGGACGGTGAAGGAAATGACAGATAAAGTTGAATTAGTGCATGATGAAAAAGCGATGCTTGGAGAAGGACCAATCTGGGATGAGCGCAGCAACAAGCTCTACTGGGTGAACATTCTTGGGAATAGCATTCAATCGTTTGACCCGCGTTCCGGGGATACAAAGAAATATGAGCTGGACCAATATCCGGGAACATTGGCATTAAAAAAAGATGGCGGGTTTGTTTTAGCCGCCCAGCACGGCTTTTACCATCTGGAGTTGAATGAGGATGGCACAAGCTCAATGGATAAAATCGCAGATCCCGAGGAGCATCTCCCGGGAAATCGTTTCAACGATGGTAAATGTGATCCGCGTGGACGCTTTTTGGCAGGGACGCTTTCCCTGAATGAAGATAAAGGAGCAGGATCGCTTTACCGGCTGAATCTCGATGGCACAGTCGATGTGCTGATGAGCGACTTGACCATTTCCAACGGCTTGGCCTGGAGTGACGATGGCACGGTTTTTTATTTTATTGATACACCAACCATGCAGGTAAAGGCTTACTCTTATAATCTCGATATTGGAGAAGTGGGAGAAGGAAGAGTCGTAAAGGACTTCACCGATGAAGTGGGAGCTCCCGACGGTATGACGATTGATGATGATGGAATGCTCTGGGTGGCACTTTACGGCGGCTGGGGATTGGTGCAAATCGATCCGGCGGACGGAAAGGTGCTGCAAAAGATCGACGTGCCCGCTTCCAATGTGACATGCTGTGTTTTTGGCGGGGAAAATCTCGATGAGCTGTACATCACTACAGCAAGGCAGCACCTGAGCGACAGCGACCTGAAGGAGCAGCCGCAAGCTGGCGGTCTCTTCCGCTATCGTCCCGGTGTGAAAGGACGGCCTTCGTTCCGGTATGCCGGAGAGTAGATCCGCAATTTGAGGAAGCAGAAGCACTGTTGATTTAGCGGACAGTGCTTCTTTTATTTGTCGAAAAATGAAAATGATGTGATATGCAACTATTTCGTGTCGAACCGCAACTAAATATCCCGGCACCGCAACTAAGACGTGTCGAACCGCAACTAAACTCCCCAGCACCGCAACTAAACCGGCTGGAACCGCAACTAACGCTCCGGCAGGTGTACATATCATAAGAAAATCAACAAAAAAACAGGACAGATCACATGATCTGTCCTGTTTTGTACCCGAATCTGCTATTTAGCAGATAAAAACTCCTGCAGCGCTGCCTTATTTTTCTCAAGATCGATGCTGAGGACATCTCCTACATTGTGGCGCTCATTTTGGAAGGAATTGTCCAATGGGATGCGGAGCGTCTTGACGTTATGAGCCTGTCCGGTAATAAAGTCTTTGCCCACAATGAGCTTGGACTTGGAATCGACGTTGGTCTCAATGTATGGATCCAGCAAGCCAACGATTTTCGGCAGTTTAAATACATTTTTAATACGGGTAGCTTCTGTCTTTAATTTGGACAGGACTTCCTGCTGACGGGCAACACGGCCAAAGTCACTCTGGGCGTCATGGCGGAAGCGCACATAACTGAGCAAGTCTTTTCCGTGAAGATTCTGGTATCCGGGCTCTAAGTCCAGTTTCATGTCGTCAATAAGGTTTTGCGGCACATTCACTTTAACCCCTTTTGGAGCAATGGTGTCAGCAATTTTGGAAAAGCCCTGAAAATCAACGACCGCGTAGTAGTTGATATCCACGCCAAAGTTTTGTTCAATGGTTTTCCGCAGCAGCTCGGGACCGCCGAACGCATAGGCGGAATTAATCTTCTGCTTGCCGTGGCCAGGAACATCAACATAGGTGTCCCGCATAATAGACACCAATTTGGGCTGATGGCTCTTCTGGTCATACTGGCCGATCAAAATAGAGTCTGTCCGGGAATGCGCTTCTCCTCTGGAATCACTTCCGAGTAAAAGGACATTTATTTTACCGTTCTCGGGCAAATCGCCTTTAAACTGTTCTTCGTTTTTCTTATCATCCTCAAATTTTCCATCGCTTGCCTGGGACAAGCCCTGCTTGTATTGGAAGTAGCTGTATGCTCCCCCAACCAGGATCAAAAGAAGGATCATTAACAAAATAAAACGTCCCCAGCGGAACTTTCTCTTTCTGCGTCTTTGTACTCGAGCCAATGTTTACCCCCACTTATACACAGTTTCTATCAAACTGGTTACTTATTTACCACATTGTAACACGTATTTCTATTCTACTAAAATAAGCCCCCTTTCTTTTGAAAAGAAAGAGGGCTTCTGCAAAAGCTATAAAAACTGGCCGAGGCCATAGAGCAGCAGGAAGATGAAGACCCAGACTGAATCGACAAAGTGCCAATAGATTCCGAATGAAACAAACCGGCCGTGGTTGGCAACGGTAGCGCCTTTTGTTTTTACATGGACGAGCAAAAGGGCCATCCACAGTATGCCGAACAGGACGTGACATCCATGCAGTCCGACAAGCAGGTAGTAGGAGGAGATAAAAGGGCTTCTGCTCAAGGTGTACCCGTCTCCGATATTTTTCAGAAACTCTATCATTTCCAGGGAAAGAAAACCAAGGGCCAGGAGGACAGTCAGTCCGATGAAAAACAAGGTTTTTCCCTTTTCCCGGACATGCAGGGTTTTTTCCGCAAGGTACCAGGTCAGGCTGCTGGAAAGAAGCAAAATGGTTGGGAGAATAATTTCCTTGAATTTAAAAAACTCCTTCGGTCCCGGGCCGTCTCCCAAATGGTGGAGCATCACAAAATAGGTGGCAAACAAGGATCCGAAAATGACAGCTTCCGCACAGATAAACAGAAACATGGCGGTCTTTCTTGGCGAGGCATATTCGAGAAGGGTTTCGGTTGAATTTTCTACGTTGGTCTCCACTCCCATTTACGCTTCCTCCCTTCGAATGGCTTCTTCAAGCTGTTCACTCGTATAAAGTTCGATGCTCTGCTCATACGTGATGGAGCGCCAGGCCATAAGAAGCAATGTTCCGATAAAGCCTGCGATCGTGATGAGGGGCACTTCAAAAATCAAGCCAAAGGAGATGGTGAAAAATCCACCGCTCAGCAAAAGTGGAATAATGGTTGGCTTCTCGACCACAATTCTCTTTTCTGCCTTTTGGGAAAACTGCAGCGTGCCGTCACCATGATCCTTTTCATACCAAAGGTTTTCCAAATCCCTGACAACAGGCAAGTACGGCCAGCGCAAATGAGAGGAAGGGGAGGAAACCGCCCATTCCATTGTGCGCCCGTCCCACGGATCAGCCACTCCATGCCGTGGTTTTTTCCGATAGCTGTAAAAGACATTCCACAGGAACAGAAGCACACTGACGGCCATCAGATAGGCGCCCATCGTACTGATAAAGTTAAATTCGAACAGCCCGTCCTCCGGCAGGTAGGTAAAGGTTCTCCGGGGCATTCCCTGAAGGCCGGAAAGGTGCATCGGCAAAAACGTCATATGAAAACCGATGATAAATGTCCAGGCCTGCCATTTTCCGATCTTGTCATTGAGAATATAGCCAAACATTTTTGGCCACCAGAAGTAAAATCCGGAAAAGGCGCCAAGCACAGTACCGCCGACCATGACGTAATGCAGATGGGCCACGACAAAGTAAGAGTCATGGTATTGGTAATCCGCAGGAACGACTGCCTGCATGACCCCGGTTACTCCCCCGATAACAAATGAGGGAATAAAGGCAAGCGCATAGAGCATGGCCGTCGTAAACCGGACAGAGCCGCCCCGAATGGTGAACAGCCAGTTAAAGATCTTAATTCCCGTAGGAACGGCAATCAGCATGGAGGTGATGGCAAACACCACATTGGCAAAAGCGCCAAGGCCGACGGTAAACATATGGTGAATCCAGACCATGAAGCTTAAAAAACCGATAACAAGCATAGAGAGAACCATGGAGGAATAGCCAAAGATCCGTTTGGAAGCGAATGTGGAAATGACCTGGGAAAAGATTCCGAAGGCCGGAAGAATGACAATATAAACCTCAGGATGGCCAAACGCCCAAAATAAATGCTGCCAAAGCACGGGATTCCCGTTTTCGCCGCTGAAAATATGGGTGCCGAACTGATTATCAAACAACAGGATCAACAAAGCCGCACTGAGTACAGGAAAAGCAAAAAGAATAAGGATGGAAGTGATCAGGACCGACCAGGTAAACAGCGGAATCTTCATAAATCCCATCCCGGGTGCACGGTGCTTTAAAATAGTGGTGATCATGTTAATCGAAGTCATAATGGTACCGATCCCGGAAACCTGGACACCCATGTCGTAAAACGCCGTGCCGTTTCCCACAATATCCTTGTCCACTGCCAGCGGAACATAGGAGGTCCATCCGGTGGACGGCGCACCGCCCAACACAAAGCTCATATTGATCAGCAAGCCGCCGATCACAAAGAGCCACATGCTTAATGAGTTGAAAAACGGAAAGGCAAGGTCTCTTGCCCCGATCTGAAGAGGTACGGCGATGTTCATCAAACCGATCAAAAAAGGCATCGCCACAAAAAAGATCATGAGAGTCCCATGTGTCGTCATGACCTGATCATATTTATCCCCCTGGAAGACCCAGAATTTAAAATCCGGAAAAGCTAGCTGTGTCCTCATCAGCATGGCGTCGAGTCCGGCACGAAGGAAAAAAACGAATCCCCAGGCAATATAAAGAATGCCGATTTTGCGGTGATCCATCGTGCGGACCAGCATCCACGTCATCTTCCACTTTTTAGCCAAAGAGATATAGATCACAGCAGCCACCAGAATTACGAGAATGGAAATATTGGCGGCGATAATGTCAGAAGCGAATTTGAGTTGTGTATTGAAAAACGGCATATCTATCCCCCCAGCTTCTTTAGATAGTTACTGATCGAGTCTCGCACCTTCCATTCCAATCAACAAAATCTTTGAAGAATATAAAACATCACTTTTTCAGCGTCTTCAAGTAAGCGGAAAGTGCAGTGTAGTCCTTGTTGCTGAGCCCCTTGGCTTTTGGCATTTCAGTTCCCGGCTTTACTTTCGCCGGATCCTTCAGCCACTTCTGTACATTTTTTTCTGTGTTGGGAAGGAAGCCGGCAACACGTTCGCGGTCGCCGAAATCAGACAGATTGGGTCCTTCCTTTCCTTGATTGGAGCTCGTAAGGCCGCTTGTCGCGTGGCAGCTCAAACAGTTAGCTTCAAAGACTTTTCTGCCGTCCGACTCCTGTGAGTTGAGCTTTGATGATGTGTTGTCTTTTTTCATTTGATTTACCCATTGCTCGTAATCCTTTTGGCTGTCCACTTTTACCAGAAAACGCATAAAGGAATGGCCCGCTCCGCAAAATTCGCCGCATTTCCCTTGATATGTACCGACTTTTTCGGGAGTAATGGCCATTTTGTTTGTCCTTCCGGGAATCAAATCCTGTTTTCCCCCCAATTGGGGTACCCAGAACGAATGGATCACATCCATCGAGTGAAGTTCTATGACCACGCGTTTTCCTTTGGGCAAATGAAGTTCCTGGGAGGTGACAATCCCCTCTCCCGGGTATTCGAATTTCCACCAGTATTCACTGGCGGTTACTTTCACTTTCATCGCCCCGCGGTTATCCTGTTTCTCTTCCCCAAATACACTTTTCACCATGGGAACAGCGAGGATAAGGAGAAGGACAAAGGGGAGAATGGTCCAGGTGAGCTCCAGTTTTTTATTACGGTTTTCTTGGTGCTTTTCGGGTGTATAGCCCGGCCGTGCCCGGTATTTGTAAACAAACCGGACAAAAAGGACCACAACGGTGACCATGACAATTAACATAATATAAATGCTGAGTTTAATGAGTGAATATTGTTCCTCTGCCTGACTGCCGGCGGGGTTCAGGACATCCAAGCTATTGATGGCTGAACAACCGGATAAAAAAAGAAGGCAGCTGCCCCAGATTCCTACAATCTTTTTCATAGCCTCTCCTTTCAGCACATTTTTTGAAATTGAACGGCAAAAGGCAGCAGAACATAATTCAGCTGCAGGTATGTAAACGTTCTTTTAGGTGTAATCCCCTTTTTTCCTGGATTAAAACGTGTTCAGCTGCTCTTTAGGAAGGGAGTAATTAGAAAATTCTTGACATGACGTTTATAGATATGGCCGTTCAGGGAACAAAATAAAAGATATCAACAAGTAACCAAAGAGGGAAGAGTGAGGTGAATCCATGATTGAAAAACCAGGATTGACGCTGAATGCAGCGGCTGCCGTCCCACAAACGACGGTGAGGATGCCCTGCTTTTTGTTCGTGGCCGATTTGCCTGCCACTCTTCTTTTTTCTGTATAAAACTTTACAATGTAAAGATTTTACTTCGTGTATGGATGCTCCTGTTCTTTTAAAAAATGGACGTTAAAACTTTTTATCCCACAATAAACCAGGTTAAGGAGGAGACAGATGGAAAACAAACTATCAGTTGTCATTAACGGAGATCAATTCGAGGCTGAACAGGGACAAAGTGTTCTGCAGGTCCTGCTGGACAAACAAGTCTATCTTCCGCATGTTTGCTATCAGGAGAGTCTGGGACCGATTGAAACCTGTGATACGTGTGCTGTCCTTGTGAACGGTGAAATCGTCAGGGGATGCGGCACCTTCGTAAAAGAAGGAATGGAAATTCAGACGGACACTCCGAAAGTGAAGGATGCCCAGTTTAAAGCGATGGACAACATCCTTGAAAATCACGAATTATATTGCACCGTATGCGACAACAACAATGGTGACTGCACGATCCACAATACCGTGAAAGACATGGGGCTTGAACATCAAATTAAAAATTTCAAAGCGAAAAGCTACGATCTTGATAAAGGACAATTTTACAGATATGACCCTGATCAGTGTATTTTGTGCGGACAATGTGTGGAAGTATGCCAGACGGTTGAAGTCAATGAAACGCTTTCCATTGATTGGGACCTTCAGCAGCCCCGGGTCATCTGGGATAACAATGTTCCGATCGAAGAATCCTCTTGCGTAAGCTGCGGGCAATGTGTAACCGTATGCCCGTGCAATGCGCTGATGGAAAACAGCATGCAGGGCCAGGCTGGTTTCCTCACGGATATCCGTCCGGACTATTTGCGTTCCATGATTGATGTAACGAAGGAAGCGGAAACAGGGTATGGTCCGCTTTTTGCCATATCGGATTCGGAAGCGAAGATGAGGGAAGACCAGATCAAGAAAACAAAAACGGTATGTACGTATTGCGGTGTCGGCTGCAGCTTTGAAGCCTGGACGAAGGGCCGTGAAATCCTGAAAATGGATCCGGTACCCGAAGCGCCGGCCAACGGCATCATGTCCTGCATCAAAGGGAAGTTCGCCTGGGGACATATTAACAGCGAAGCACGTTTGACCCGCCCATTAATCCGCGAAGGTGAATATTTTAAAGAAGTGGAATGGGACGAAGCCCTTGACTACATCACGGATAAGTTCAAGGAAATTAAGGGAAAACACGGTCCTGATGCACTCGGCTTTATCGCCTCATCCAAAGCGACGAATGAAGAATCATACCTGATTCAGAAAATCGCACGCCAGGTGATCGGAACGAACAATATTGATAATTGCTCCCGTTACTGCCAGTCCCCGGCGACCAAAGGTCTTAACCGGACCGTGGGCTACGGGGGAGATGCAGGGTCTATGCATGACCTCCAGGCAGCAGAGCTCGTCATCATGATCGGCTCCAACACAGCGGAAGCTCACCCGGTGCTTGCCTCCAAAATCAAGCGATCCCACAAGATGTTCGGACAAAAGCTGATCGTTGCCGACCTCCGCAAGCATGAAATGGCAGAACGGGCGGATCTTTTCATCCATCCTGAGCCGGGAACGGATCTGGTGTGGATTTCAGCCATTGCCAAATACCTCATTGACATGGGCTGGCATGATGAAGCATTTCTAGCAGAGAAAGTGAATCATTTTGAAGAGTATGTGGAAAGCCTTAAGCCCTTCACATTGGGAACGGCAGAAGAAATTACCGGAATTTCACAGGAAACACTGATCCAGGTGGCAGAAGCCATTCGCGATTCTGACAAAACGTGCATTTGCTGGGCGATGGGCGTCACGCAGCACCAGATTGGCTCGGATACGTCCACGGCCATTTCCAATCTGCTGCTTGTTACCGGCAATTACGGCCGGGAGGGAACCGGTGCATACCCGCTGCGCGGCCACAATAATGTGCAGGGTGCGAGTGACTTTGGAAGCATGCCGGACACATTGCCAGGGTATCAGAAAATCAGTGATCATGACGCAGTGGCGAAGTTCGAACAGGCATGGCAGGTCAAGCTTTCAACGAATGAAGGAATGGACAACCATGAGATGGTGCAGGGCATTTATGACGGAAAGCTGAAATCTCTTTATGTCACCGGTGAAGACATGGGCGTAGTGGACTCCAATATCAATTACGTAACCGAAGCCTTTGAAAAGCTGGAGTTCTTTGTCGTGCAGGATCTCTTTTTAACCAACACGGCGGAATATGCCGATGTGGTGCTGCCGGCTTCACCAAGTCTTGAAAAAGAAGGAACGTTCACGAATACCGAGCGCAGAATTCAGCGTTTGTATCCTGCTCTGGAGCCGCTCGGTGAATCGAGGCCGGACTGGGAGATCTATTGCGAGATTGCCAAACGGCTTGGATTTGACTGGAGCTATTCCTCTCCAGCTGACATTATGGCCGAGGCAGCAGGGCTTGTGCCAATTTTTGAAGGGGTAAGCTATGAGCGGCTCGAAAACTTTGAGAGCCTGCAGTGGCCAGTAAATAAAGAAGGAAAAGATACGCCTGTTTTGTTCACGGACGGTTTTCCATTCCCGGATGGTAAGGCGAAGCTTCACCCGGTTAATTTTGCACGCCACTATCATATCGATGAGGAGCACCATCTCCATATCAACAATGGCCGTATACTGGAGCATTTCCATGAAGGCAATATGACCTATCATACAAAAGGAATCCGTGCAAAAGTGCCAAATTCCTGGATTGCGGTGTCCGAAGAGGCTGCAGAAAAGTATGGAATGGAAGAAGGCTCCAAGATTAAAATTTCTAATGAAAATGGAGAAGCGGTTACCCAGGTGCACATATCCAAGGAAGTGTTCGGGCAGGAGGCGTACCTTCCGCTCAATGACAACGGCAAAAGCGCCATCAACTATTTAACGAGCAATATTACGGATAAAGATACCAATACACCGGCTTATAAAGAAGTTCCGGCCAAAGTCGAAGTGCTGGAGAAAAAAGGAGACTCGCCGCTGCCGCTGTACAACTACCGAAGAGGAAAACGCAATCCGCAGTATGGCGTGGATGTTCAGAAAAAGTGGGATCGGGTGGATTACATTTTTCCTGGAAACGAGGAGGTAAAAAAAGATGGCTGAGCGGATCAAAGACATAAAACGCATGGAGATTCCAGAGGAAAAGATAAAACAAGATAACCTGAATGAATTGCTTGATGTGTTGTCTGAAAATAAAGAGGCGATGCTTGAGACCGTCCGGTTTTTCAGCCTCCTGCATGAGAGCGGAAACCTTGCCATGATGAACGCAATGGTTGCCAAACAGGAGCACATTATGGGAAATCTCGCTTTTGAAGCCAATAATAAACCGAATTCTACCATCCTGCATAACTTTACCCGGTTAGTTGAATTCCTGGGCATGCTGAATCTTGAAGGCATTGATGAACTGACGACACGATACACACGAAAGCAAAAGGAAGAGGGAACAGAGGTGCCAAGCGTTGAGGATGTTGGATTCCTTAAACTGATCAAAACGCTGAAAGATCCGGAGATCAGCCGGGGAGTGTATATTATGCTTCAGCTTCTCCGCGGAATCGGACATGGTCCTTCAGATGAAAAGAAATAAATAAAGGCGGCTCTGAGGGGGCCGCTTTTCCAATCATTCATTTATATAGAAAGAGGTGAAGCCAAACATGCAGTGGCTTGAAATTCTATCATACATTGGAATTGGAATTGGCGTTTTGCAGTTCCTCATCATTTTGGTCCATTCTATCAGCCACCCGCAAACGATGAAGGTGATGAATGTGGTTTGGCCCCTGACCGGGCTTTACTTTCCATTGATTGGCTTATGGATGTATTACAAGCTGGGCGTTCCGGACGCCAAAAAGGAAATGGATCATTCCAATCACGAAGAGATGCATCATAGTGATAAACCGTTCTGGCAGAGTGTTGTCGTCTCCACGACGCATTGCAGCAGCGGTTGCTCGCTTGGCGATCTTATCGGCGCTCCGATTGTCTTTTTAACCGGGCTGACGATTGCAGGAAGCACACTTTTTGCAGATTTTGCAGTCGAATTTGTTTTGGCCTACATTCTCGGTATTGCGTTTCAGTATTATGGCATGGGAATGGGCTCGAAGCCGGCTGGAGAGAAGCTCAAAAATGCGATTAAAGCCGATACCTGGTCACTGATCGCGTTTGAACTCGGGATGTTTGCTTGGATGGCCCTGTCCCATTACGTCTTCTTCTCAGAACCGCCGAAGCCAAACGGCCCCGTGTTCTGGTTCATGATGCAAATCGCCATGATCATTGGCTTTGGCACAAGCTACCCGGCGAATTGGTTTTTGGTAAAAAAGGGCGTCAAGCACGCGATGTAACGTACAACCGCTCAGCGGTCATCGCGTTTGTCGATATAAAGGATTCCGTCTTTTTGAACTTGTGCAAAAAATACGTCGCTGACCGATGATATACCTTGATTTCGTAATTGCTGATGAAGCCATGCTTCATCCAGCTGGAGTTTATCCAAATTGGCTGTATGAATGTTACCGTCGGATATTACCTCTGTCGGAAACGGGAAAATCGGAGGTTTGGGAGCGGCAGATTTCTGACCGCTTCCTTTTTTCATAACAGAAAGCTTTCCGTCCGTTTCAAAGATGGCGTAATCGACTTCAGTTAAGGAGAAGATTTCTTTTTCCCGCAGCTGCGCCATGAGCGAGTTGACATCCAGCCGCACCCGTTTTAACGTTTTTTCCATGATTAATCCATCACGAATAATAATGACAGGTTCCCCGGTCATCAGGTTTCGTGCTGTTTTGGATTTGAGATCGAGGTAGCCGGTTAGTATGGTAACAGCTCCCCAGCAGGCAACGACTAGTAATCCATTACGGATGCTCATGTTGGGATCCGTAATCAGGGTTCCGCCCAATGTGCCGAAAACAATCGCGGATATAAAGTTAAAAAACGTCATCTGGCTGATTTCCTTTCTTCCCATCAGCCTGGTTAGTGCCAATAAAAAAAGATAGGCAATTACAACCCGGGCAATTAATTCAAAGACACTCATGCGCATCTCTCCTTTTTATCAGTCTTGTCAAAAGGAAGAGAAATATAACATGGAAAGCGGCTCTAAGGGAGGCCAAGAGATTGGCTCTCGGGGAGGCCGATTATCGGCTCTCCGGAGAGCCGCTTTTTTGATAGGCAAATCTATCATTTTTTGTGGAATCTAGCAAATCACGGGACAAACACCGCTGCACATTTCCCCTATTTTCATAGAATAAAACAACTCTAATAAAAAGGGGGAATTTCGGTGTTTGGATTTTCAATGATAAAACTGGTGCGCCAGCATGCCGATAAGCTGGACCTTCAAATGCGCTCTAAACTTGTGAACTTGTACAGGCCCATGCGCAAAACGCCTTGTTTTCTGCACAGCAGCATAGAAAAATGGCTGACAAAACGGAGTAAAATAAAGGTGTTAATTGAATTTCATGAAGAGGAAGCCAATGTGCTTGCGGCGGCTCAGGTTCAAGAGTATATAGCAGCACACCGCAATTGCAAGGTTCATCATCAATTTGGAAGTATACCGTTTTGCTCTGCAACCGTAACGGCCAATGCGCTGGAAGATCTGTTAACCAACTGCAACCATATCAAAAAAATACATTATGACCGTGAAGTAAGAGCGCTGCTGGATAAAGCGTCACCTTCCATTCATGCCGATGTACTGAATCAATCAGGGGTGACGGGAAAGGATATTACGATTGCCATCGTTGATACAGGTATTTATCCGCATTCAGACATAAAAGACCGCATAATTGGTTTTAAAGATCTCGTAAACAAGAAAAGCGAAGCCTATGATGACAACGGGCATGGCACTCACTGCGCGGGTGATGCAGCAGGTAACGGCTATTTGTCAGACGGCAAGTACAAAGGACCCGCCCCGGAAGCCAATCTGGTTGGCGTAAAGGTATTGAATAAAATGGGTTCAGGTTCATTGTCCACCGTTATCGCTGGTGTGCAGTGGTGCATTGATAACAAGGAAAAATACAACATTAAGGTCATTTCCATGTCACTCGGCAGCAGCGCTACCCAGCCTGCAGCAGAGGACCCGGTCGTAAAAGCCGTGGAAAAGGCCTGGAAAGAGGGGATTGTGGTCTGCGTGGCCGCCGGAAACGAAGGACCGGATGACAATACGGTTTCAAGTCCCGGAATCAGCCCGAAGGTCATAACCGTAGGGGCGATCGATGATCAAAACACCTTAGATCGCAGCGACGACAAAATTGCCAGCTTCTCCAGCCGCGGACCGACCATTGATGGTATTACCAAGCCTGATATACTAACACCTGGTGTTAATATCGTATCCTTGCGTTCTCCTGGCTCCTATTTGGACAAGGTTGCTAAAGACAGCCGTGTAGCAAAAGACTACTGTTCACTTTCCGGCACATCCATGGCCACACCTATTTGCGCCGGCGTAGTGGCATTAGTCATTCAGCAGAATCCGGATTTTACGCCGGACCAGGTAAAAGAAAAACTTATAAACGCAGCAGAAGACTGGGGACTCCCAGCCCATTCACAAGGGCATGGTTACCTTGATGTCAGTAAGTTGATCTGAGTCTATTGATTGTGTTTTGGCAAGTTTCTTCCTTGATAGGTTGGTTGTAGTGCAAGGTGCGAGATCCTCGAAAATGAAGATCGCATTTTCTTCGTGCGATGTATCGCTGCCGAAGCCTTCCTTGTCCTGCGGGACTAGCGTGACAGGTGAGACTAAGTAGGTGCTTGCACCGGTAAAGTAGGTGCTTGCACCGGTAAAGTAGGTGCTTGCACCGGTAAAGTAGGTGCTAGCACCGGTACCGTAGGCGCCTGCGCCAAAAGGTAGGCGTTTACGCCGGTAAGGCTCACCGCACGCCCTGCGAAGGTAGGCGCTCGCGCCGGTAAAAGCGAGCGGCCTGAAATGAAAATCAATCACTTTCAAAAGCGACAAAGCGAAAAAAGAGGAACTCCTGCGAGCTCCTCTTTTTTGTTGCTATTCAAATAAAATCAGCAATGCAGCGACAACAGGCGTTGCCACCATTGCGGTCTTCAATAAAGGCTTCGGAGCGAATTTGGTCAGCTTTGCCCCAAGGTAAGCTCCAATCATCGTGCCGGCAAGCACCTGCAGGAGGAGCATATAGTCAAGATAGCCTTGCATGATGTAACCAAAGCCGCCTCCGACCGCTATCGGGAGAATAACCAGCATGGTTGTCCCGATCGATTGCCGGATGGAAAGTCCGAAAATGAGCAGCAGGCCGATCTGGATAAACGGAGCAGAGCCGATGCCAAACGCACCCGACAGGAGGCCGGTGGTCATTCCGAGAAGCAATGCCTTCATCAGAAGCGTCGGATAGCCCAGCTTTTCGTTGATGGTTTCTTCGACTCTTCCTTTGGTAATAAAGAAACGGACAATCAGCAGCACTGCCGACAGCAGCAGCATGCCTGCTGTTAAGTAGTGAAGATGCTCGCTCGGGATAAGAGAGGACAGCCTTGAGCCGAAATAAGCGGCGATCGCTCCAAATCCCCCGGTCCAAACACCGGCACGGAGGGCAATGTTTCCTTCCTTCATATGACTGTACGTTCCTGACAGCGTCGTAAAAGCCATGGCGGCAAGGGAAGTTCCAAGCGCCGTATGAATCGGTATATGAAAAAGGACAAGGATTGAAATGATAAAACCTGCTCCGCCAACGCCGATAAATCCGCAAATCAGCCCGATGACAAGCATGGTTAGAGTAATAAGCACGGTAAAAGGATTCCTTTCTTTGGCGGAATATCCGTCATTCTTGTTGTTCTTTCTTTATTATACTAAAGCAAAACAACAGAAAAAATCAATGGATGGGGTTTATTGGATGATTTCAACTGGAAACTTTTAAGTAATCAGCATGCTGACTGGTTCTGGCAATCTTTTAGGCGGGAACTACCAGAAAAAAAAGAACCGCTGGTTTAGTTCGGGACCTTCGAATGCTTTTCTGGTATTTTTTGAATAATTTACCTATTAAGCTTTGAAAATATGTTTTAATAGCGTTATGGCCAAAACGGCCTGTTCCTTTTTACACCAAATAAGAGGAGGTAATGCAATGAACGCTAAAAAAACAGCACAATGGACAGCACTGCTGCTTGTATTTGCGCTGGTGGCAGGATTTTTTGCACCAGTTACCGGACAAGTGGCAAATGCTCAAGGTTCGACATCACTTGAAAAAGCAGCACCACTGAAAAAAGGGAAAGAAATTAACAGTTCTTTTGACGCACCTGAACAAACACAATGGTACAAAATCACTCCGGAAAAGGATGAAATTCAAAAGGATTCCCATATGGAAATCTCGCTTGCGGGTGAGGGCAGCCTTAACATTTCCGCGTATTCCAGTATTGAAAATGCGGCTAATGACCAAACATTTGATTTATACCGGGGATTTACCACTCCGGATGAGCCGGTAACGCTCGAAATGCCGCATGCGTGGAAGGGACCTTATTACATAAAGGTGGAATACCTTGGAGAAGATCCCGAAGCCGAGGAACCACCAGCTGCCGATGAGCAGGAAAAGGTGAATTACAGCATTGGCTATAAAGGCGTAAAGCATCCTCCTGCAACGGAACAAGCGGGAGAAGAATGCCCGGTTGAAATGAGTGCCGGACAGAAAAAGTCGGGAGCCGCATTGCTGACCCAGCTCCGCCAGCTTCGTGATGGCCTGCTTTCCCAAACAGACGAGGGAAAATCACTTTCTTCTCTATACTACAAAACCGCTCCGTTTTTGGTAGGGAAAATGATGCTTCATAAAGATCTTCGCGAGGACGTTTACAACCATCTTGTGGCGCTAAAGCCATTATTCAATGAACTGGCCGAAAATGGATCAGCAAGCACGTATGTGTTATCCGGCAAGGATCAGACGGCCATCCAGGAGCTATACAAAATCGCGCTGGATGCAGCACCGGACAAGTATAAAAAAGATATCGAAAAGATTGGCAAGCAGGCAGGCATCAATGCCCTTAAAGGCAAAAACCTTTCCGACCTGCTGGAAAAAACCAATCTCATTCCAGAAAGCACAAAGGATGTAACGAGCAAGCTTATTGTAAAAATGAAAGATGGATACACAAGCAAATCATTGAATCAAAAGCTGCAAACGTTCGGAATCCAGTCCACCGCCCGTTCAGCATTTCAATCTCAACACAAAATGAATAACAACATGTATGTGGTCAAAGTGGATGGAGCAAAAGCTTCAGGCACATACAGCGCGACCTCCAATAGCGCAAAAACTTCAGTAAAGGCCGCCGCGGCCGCCCTTTCCAAACTG
Source organism: Fictibacillus fluitans (assembly GCF_030418125.1). Lineage (GTDB taxonomy): Bacteria > Bacillota > Bacilli > Bacillales > Fictibacillaceae > Fictibacillus_C > Fictibacillus_C fluitans. Next base: position 264,643 of record NZ_JAUHTR010000004.1, read on the forward strand.
CCTGGCGTTGAATTTGCCGAGCCTGTGCAGCGCTACCATTCACTGGCCAATGATGTGGAATATTCCTATCAATGGTCATTAAAGAACAAAGGTACAGATGGAGGCATCAAGGGAGCCGACATTAATTATGAATCAGCGTCCAAACTGGTAGACCCAAAAGCGAAGGATACCTTAATCGCTGTTGTTGATACCGGAGTGGATTACACCCTCGCTGATTTAAGCAATAAAGTACGCAGCGATATCGGAAAGAACTTTGTTACTCCGGATGCAGCTCCGCTCGATGATATGGGGCACGGAACACACGTCTCCGGCATTATCGCGGCACAAGCCGACAATGGGTACTCCATGGCGGGCATTGACCAAAAAGCGAAAATTCTTCCGGTAAAAGTACTGGATGCTTCTGGTTCCGGTGATACGGAGCAAATCGCAATGGGCATCATGTATGCCGCTGATAAAGGCGCGAAAGTCATCAACCTCAGTCTTGGGGGAGGCTATAGCCGTGTCCTTGAATACGCGATGAAGTATGCTTCTGACAAAGGAGCAGCCATCGTCGTGGCAACCGGCAATGATGGAACATCCCAAGTGAGCTACCCGGGCTCATCCAAATATGCAATTGGAGTCGGGGCGACCAATAAGCTGGACGTTGTAGCTGACTACTCCAACTACGGATCAGGACTGGATCTTGTTGCACCAGGCTCCAATATCCCAAGCCTGGTGCCAAACGGAAATGTCACGCTCATGTCAGGCACATCGATGGCCACGCCGCATGTTGCTGCAGTAGCAGGAATGCTGCTTTCTGAAAATCCTCGTCTCAAAGCGAAGGATGTTGAACGAATTCTGACAGAGACAGCCGATGACATTGCCTTCGGCGAAGTAGATAATCCAGGAGATGAATACGAAGAACCATCCAAGCCGGCACCGGGCTATGACACAGCTTCCGGACATGGCAGACTCGATGCGTTCAAAGCATTAAGCGCTGTTGAACTGAATGCAAAAGTGAACCCGGTTCTTGATAATATGAACAAGGTATCCGGCGTTGCAAGCATTGGTTCAAAAGTGACCGTGAAAAACGGCAGTAAGACACTGGGCAAGGCCACCGTTTCAAAAACAGGAACATTTACCGCCAACGTACCGGTTCAAAAGGCGAACCAGGTGCTTCACGTAGAGATTGCCAAAGGTGCGGCAAAAACGGCCCTTAAGGCAGTCGTCAAAAAAGCACCGGCACCTGACATGCCGAAGGTAAGCAAAGTAACGGCGAAGTCTGTGGCTGTCAAAGGAAACTCCGTTGCCGATGGAACCATCAAAGTAAAAGATAAGAAGAAAAAAGTAATTTCCACCGCAAAAGTGAGCTCAAAAGGCACGTTCTCCGCAAAAATCAAGAAACAAAAGAAAGGCACGGTTCTTTACGTCACCGTAACCGATCTTGCCAAACGCGAGAGCAAAGCCACTAAAGTGACAGTGAAGTAATAAGGAAACCCCCAGCATCCTCCGGCTGATCCGGAGTGCAGGGGGTTTTTCATTTGATGGAGTCGGGTTTTGAAAATAAAAAGGCTGTTTTTGAAAATGAATGGTGCACTTTTGAACATAAATCAGCTTTTTTGAAAACAAATGAGGGTGATTTGAAAGTAATTCCCTCGATCAGTAAATGGTCGGTGCTGGAGAGTCCGCTTTTGTGCCTTCATTCAATGCATCATGGCCAAGAACTCTGTTAATGAAAGAGTTCATCGCGCTTAAACTCAATTTTTTCGGGATAGACACCAGTTTTTCGACGAGACTTTCAAGAATGACTCTCTGAGTGTCCGCCTGAGAAGCATCACCCTCCTTTTCCATCAGAACAAGCTGCACCGCCGCTTCTCCAGCGGCACCATACAAGGACAGCTTGATTAAATAGGGCTCTGTTTCCCTCAGAAAATTCGAATTACCCAACTGCTGAAGCTGATTTGGTACATTTTTCAGCTCGAGGAACTGGTGGAGCAGCTCATTTGCCTCCGCCCCAATAGCTCTCTTTTCCTTTTGTTTCCAAAAAGCGTCCATAAGTGGCTCCAACTTGAGAGAAAGCGGCTCTTTATGGTTGTTTAAGAGACTGCCATAACAGCTTTCTACAAACAGTCTCAGGGCATTCATTTCTCTGCCGCCCGAAAACTCTAATAGACTTTTTTGCAGTGATTCCTCGGGCTCATAACCCGTTGGATTCCACATATACTCTGCCATGGTATACAGCGGAATTTTTGAAGCCTCTGCCTCATTCATTGGATTGGCTGTTATCCCGATGATTTCAGTTTCCTTATACAACTCTGCATCTCTGCCATAAAGCGGCGCAAGGAAAAGCCGGTTGCGGTCAAAATCATTTACGGGATAATTGTCCCAGATTAATAGCGGATGCTGAAAGATACCGTGAATACATTGGGCATCCTTGACACGGATGGATGGAGCGACTACGCCTATTCCGGTCCATTGTACGATAATATCCGGCTGCACGAGTGCAGCAAATCGTTCCCGGTAAGGAGAAGTGCCTTCTTCATAATATTCAGTCGGTACGGTGATTAACGGCTTTGCCCCAGGATGTGTTTTTATAAATTCCTCATTAAAACGATTGAGAAGGAAAGCCTGTGCTGCAGCAGAAGGATTATGGTCTCCTCCAAATTTTTCTTTGTCCTTTGGAAAACGGAGGGCGGGATCAATATCATCCAGATAAAGAGCAAATGACCGCACCCCAATATCCCAGACTGCCTGCGCCTTATTAATCAGCTTCTGAAATTCCGAATCATCTGAAAAGGTGATACTGTTGCCTGGTGAGATGGCAAATGTAAAGGTAATATGGTTCCTTTTTGCGGCATCAACCAGCTGCTTGATTTCCGCCATTTTGTCCTGTGGATAGGGAGTCCGCCATTTTTCACGGTGGTAAGGATCATCTTTTGGTGCATACACGTATGCATTCATCTTGTGCTTACTGTAAAAAGAAAACTGGTTTAGGCGTTCTTCATGTGACCATGGCGGGCCATAAAATCCCTCGATCACTCCCCGAACAGGCATGGACGGCCAATCATACACCGTTACGGAAGGGATCCATCCGAGAGGGTCTTTCTTAAAAATGAGCTGGCTGAAGGTTTGAGAGGCATAAAAAATTCCATTCTCATCCATTCCGGCCAAAACAATCATATGAGTGCCGGAATTCGTGGAGCCGGCTGCCAGCACATAGCCTTCAGCATGAAAACCTTCAGCTGTTGTAGCCCCAAGAAGATCCAACGCATCAGAAACGGTCTGGTTTTCCAGGAATTTCCCCATATAAATCACGACGGGCATGGCTGTGGCCGCTATGCCGCCTTCCGGGGGTGTGCTTCTGATTTCCACTTCCTTTACCCCTGCATGATAGAGGGCAGTTTCGACTTGCAGCAATGCCGCAGGGGGAGTGTCCATGCCCGTTACAAGCCAAACGACAGGTGAAAGAGCAAAGCCGTCTTCGTGAATATTTACTGCTTGCGGTACAGGTGATAAAAGGCTGCCTTCATTTTCGGGCATCCGACTGATCATTTTTAACCCACTCCTTTGTTAATAGGGGCATTATTCTTCCAACGTTAATTTAGAAAGCTTGATGTCATCATAATAAGACGTGGTCATCGCATAAGCAGTGGTATAAGCCAGTACCTTGGCGGTGGCTGCTTTTTCTGGAACCTTTGCTGTCACCGTTACTTTTTGCCAATGGTTATAGCCCGATTCGGTGTGGACAGGTGTGGAGGAAACTTCTTTTCCATCTTTGTCATAATACCGCAGCATAAAGCTTGAAAGGCCTTCTTTTAAATAAAGCTGAGTCTGTGCTTTCAGGACCTGGCCAAACTGGACCTTTACCGGATGGCTCGTCAGGGCTACGGACTTCTTTCGGGACGTATCGACAAGCTTTAAGCTGTTTCTGCCTTTTTTATGTTTTTCACTCGTTAAACTGAACTGAACTTCGCTGTCAGCAGCAAACATGGATGCCCATCCCGGTACACGATCATGTATCATGGGGATTTCGAACCCGCTGTTTGTCAGATGGACAGGCTTTACTTTTGAAATGTGATCCACTTCGATTTTATACAGCAGTGTGCGGTTGGAGGCCAGGGAGTAGTAGATGTCTCCATCATCACCAATGGAAAATGAATAAGCATTTGTGATCTTTTGGCTGTCCAGGGTGTCAGGATCAATGGCTGTCAGGTTGCCGCCTGTGAAATTGGCAAACAGCAAGCCGTCTGACCATTTAAGATCAATGGATCCCCATGCATCCTCAGGGAGTACGCCATCAGGATACACCTTCTTGCTTTTAACAACGTTTAGTGTTTCTGGATCCAGAGCGAAGATAGCATTTTTTACGGCTCCCCATAGCAGTCCGTCTGGTCCAATAGAAAGCTCTCCGATCAGGTGGGGTTTTTCAATTCCTTCGATGTTCAATGAAACTTCTTTGATTTTCTTTTCATTTTTTACATCCCATACAAAAAGCTTCGCCTCTTCAGCTGTGGGATCAGCTCCAAGGCCACCGGTGATAGACGTCGAGCCATAGACAAGCCCATCTTTATAAGCGAGGCCAACAACACTCTGGTCCTGTACAACGTTACGGAACACCTTGTACTTCACGCCTTCCGCTTCCGGGTCATAAACGGTCAGCGCACCTCCAAGTTCCCCGTAAAACGGTATACTGCCAATAAAGGCTTTCCCCCCGCCTGTGGAAATGGTTTTAATCCTGTTCTGAGATTCTCCGAGCACAAACAGTTTTTCAGGATTTTCGCTGGATGGCGGAAGGGCCGGATCATAAGCGCGGATGTCACCTGACGGATACACACCCATCAGCATCTTATTCCCGAGCGGGGCCATACTGTCGCCCTGCCCAAGGTTAAACGGCGTTACTTTTCCTGTCACTGGATTGTATTGTGCGCCTTTTGACGTCTGCATGCCGCTGATGTAGAAATTGCCGTCAGGTCCTTTTTCGATCGCCTGCATGACGGTCGGTGTTGACTGAACGAGAGAAGGAAGACGTGTAACCTTTTTGGTTTCCAAATTAATAATGGTGACATACCCGCTAAAGTTAATGGTCACCAGACTTTTCCCCGGAAGTTCAGGCGTATTGAATTCCACCCAGTCAACTCCCCGGAAACCGCTTTCATATTCAATGCCTGTATCTTCAATTTTTAAAGTGGCGAGATCTACTGTCCTCAATTTATTGTCCGTGGTCATAAAGTAGACTTTATTGTTAAGTGATTGTTCTTCTACGTGTAAGCCGCGGACATTTGGAATGGTGACATCAAGCCATTTCTTTTCCTGCGTGTCATAAATAAATCCGTTGCTGGAAAGCTCATAGCGTGCAAAAAGGTAGCGGTCATCCACCTTTTCCAGGTCATAAATATGGCCAGGTTCGCCAATAGCTTTGGAGATGTCCTCCCTTTCGCCGGTTTTCATGTTGTAGCGGACGATTTGCCCATGGCCGGTTCCGGAATAAATGTTATCGCCGATCACCGCCAGTGAGCGGATATATTCCTGTGACACAGCTCCAATCATCCGGCCGTAATCCGTTACCTTTTTGGCTTCGGGATCATATTTAAACACTTTACCGCCAGGGTAGGTTCCAACAAATACTTCTCCCTTTTCATTGGAAGTAATGGAGAACGCAAACGATTCTCCGGGAAACTTGTAAACCAACTCGGCTTTTTTGGTGACAGGGGAGTATCTCCATAATTTCGCTCCACCGCCCTCGGTGGCAACGTAGAGGTCACCGTTCGGAACAACTTCATGTGCCCATGAGTTTTCCGAGTTCTCAAGGTCAATAACCCGCTTGAGCTTATAATCTTCAATATCAAGCACGTTTAATTTGGCGGGAAAGCCTTTGGTTGTCGTATACATGACGCGGTGTCCATCTTCCGTTCCGACAGCGCCGTTAAAAATGGAGATGGCCTGGTTCAGAGGGGCAGTCAGCTTTTGAGGTTCGCCAAAGTAAGTCCTCGCTAATTTACCGGAACTCTTGGCAGACGCCTGTTGGGTGAAGCCAAGACCTAAACCAAACAGAATCACAAGAGATAAACAGAGTGAAATCCACCTTTTCAAAAAAATCTCCTCCTTCTTTACATTCGTTTAACGGGTGTAACGGTATAAATCCGTTCCTCTGGAAAAGTAAAAGTTCCCTTCCCGGTCCTTCGCATAAAGCGAGGCATCCTCATCAAGAATTTCGGTTTCCCATGTCTCGGGATTGAACTTGAACAGCTTGCCAAGCGTTGTGCCGTAAAAGTTTCCGTCTGCATCATAATCAAGGAAGACGCCTCTCCAATAATGGCCAATGCTGCTCCAGCCGAACGGAAAGAGCTCCTTGGACATGATCACCTGCTTAGTGGAGGGATCAAATTTAAAAATCTTGCCGGGGCTCATGCCCCACAGGTAGCCGTTCTTATCAAACGAAAGGGCGCCAATGGCTTTTTCACCAGGAAGCGGTGAGATTTCAAACCGTTTCGTATTTGTAGCAGGATCATAGGCAAATAACTTGCCTTCCGATTCCGTAGGCGTTGATCCAAGTCCGCCAAATACACTTGTTCCTCCATAAACAATTCCGTCGTTATAAGAGAGGGAAATGATGCTTTGATTGCTGACAATGTTGGAGTGAACGTGATAGCTTTCCGTCTCCTCATTAAGAACCGTCAGTGCCCCTCCCAGTTTTCCGTAGTCAGGAACCGTGCCGATAAAAAGGTTTCCGTCACCCTTAGCCCAGCCAAATGGCCGGTCTTGTCCCTCGCTTTTCAGCGAAAAGAGAGCACGTGGGTTAGTGGCCTCCGGAACATTTACAGGGTCATGGTCATACGGTTTATCAGGGTCATACTTATAGATCACTCCGCCAGTGTACACTCCCAAATAAAGAAACTGGTCCGTTGACAGCATGTTTTCCGCCTGTCCGAAGCCTCTGAATCTCGTAAACTCGTGATCCTCAAGAGAATACCTGGTAAATCCTCCGGTCGGATAGCCGCTCGTGTAAATGTTTCCGTCAGGCCCTCTGCCAATCGACTGAATTTCGACCGGCTGTCCTTCAATGTCAGCTTCAATGCTCTTTGATTGTCCAGTCGTTGGATTGTAGATCCAGAAGCTGCCGTTATACCTCATACTAACCAGGGTTTTTCCTTTGAAGCCTGCCCCGGACAACTTCATCCACCCGAATCCTTTATTGCTCCAGCTCTCTTTGTAGCCGGTTGGCGTCAGCTGCTTATCACTTAATCTGTACGAATAGAGTTCATCTCCAATATTGAAATAGACAAATCCATTCTCGTCAGGCGGGGAAACACGAGAGCCCTTAACATTTGCAATTTCATCTACCCATTTCTTCTTTTTTAAATCGTAGACGAGCATCGTGTTGGACGGGGTAAGCCGGGCAAAAAGGAAACCGCGGTAGGCATCAAGATCATACAGATCCTGCTGGTCGGCAAATTTTTCAGGAAGCGGTATGTTGTTCTTCTTTCCGGTTTCCGGCAGGATTTCGATCAGCTGTGCTTTTTTTACGCCCGTACCGGCGAATACGTGCCTTTGGGCTACAGCAACACTACGTGTGTAGCCCTGGTCCTCAGCCGCTTGCCCGAAGTCTGTAAATGACTTCTTTTCTGGGTCATACATGAACACTTTGCCGTTTGGATAGGTTCCGCCAAAAATGCGTCCCAGGTGGTCACTCTGCAGTCTCCAAAGTGCCGTTTCACTCTGAACGGGTTTGCCAAGGTTGGTTACGGCATCTGTTTTGGGATCGTACCGGTATAAAAAGGGACCTCCGGCAATATAGACAATTCCATTTGGATCAACAACCATTCCCCAGGCGGAAGCCGCACCATTCAGCGGATGGCTGGCTATTTTTTTACCATCAACAGGATCAATGATGTTCAGCATCGTTGGGGTTCCGCTTGCTGCAGCATAGATGACCTGGTTTCCATCTGGTCCTTTTCCATACGCGCTGGAATGAATACCGATATTAAAGTGAGCGGTTCCAAGTCTTTCGGTTTGGCCAACAGCATGTGTTTTCGTTGAAAATGAAAAAAACGACATAGCAAGCAAACAACAGAGTAACAGGTTTTTATACGATCTTTTCACATGAAAAAACCTCCTCTTAAAAATTAAACACAGCAGTATTTATTTGGGTCATATCTGGTTCGTTATTAATCATACAAAAATACCCTTTCTTATCCAATAATATTTTAGAAAATTCAGTCAAATATAAACTTACTTAAATTAGAACCTGATAAACACAGCGGCCAAGAATTCAGTCAGTACAGGTATTAAAGGCGATTTTAAGCTGAAAACAATGGACTGTCTTTAATGTGGCGATAAATAATAAGAGACATTTCTTGTGAATTTGCAATGCCAATAAATCAGCATTGTCTTTAAAATGTCCAAAAATACAGAATATATTGACGATTAATACAACCTCACTTATTCTAAATTCGAGTACCAGTTATGAACCAGAAAAAGGAGGAAGTTGAGATGTTCTGGAAAAAAAGCGGGGTTATTGTTCTTTTATGTGCACTCCTTTTAGTCTTTACCGCCTGTTCAAAGGATGAAGCTGCATCGGGAGGGAGCACGGACAAGAAACAATCAGCAACATTAACGGTATGGATCCATCCATACGTGAGTGATGAGCTGAAGAGCAAGCAAAACGAAGTATTCAAAGGGATGGGGGAACGATTCAAGAAAGAGTATCCCAATGTGAAAGTAAAGTTTGAAGAAATTCCATGGGCGAACCGGGAGCAAAAAATTCTGACCGCACTGGCCGCGAAACAAGGTCCGGATGTCTTTTACCTGATTCCGGACATGATGGCTCAGTTTGCAGACAAAGGGGTGCTCGCACCAATCGATGATCTGCTTGGTGACTATGGCAAGGATGATTTTGACAAAACATCATTGGAAGCGGTTACGTATAAGGATAAAATGTATGGTCTTCCTTTGTTAAAAGAGGTGCAAACCTATTTTTACAATACTAAGATCCTGAAAGAGCTTGGCGGGGATCCCAATCATTTGCCTCAAACTTGGGATGAATTCAATGCTTTGGCTGAAAAGGCTGTAAAAAAAGGATATTATGCACGAAACTATGAAGGCGGAAATACGCCAAATGCCACGCTATACCCTTATGTCTGGCAGGCAGGCGGTCAGGTCATTACAGATGACGGGAAAATTGCCATCAACAAACCGGATGCCGTCAAGGGGTTTGAACTGGTCAATAACTGGTATAAAAACAAGATGATCCCGAAAGACTCCATAAATACCACCGACCATCTTCCTCTGTTTTTGGAAGGAAAGTCTCTGGCATACTGGGGAACTGGAGCTTCTCTGGCGACGATGAAAGAAAAAGGGTTCAAAGATTATGCGATTGGTTCACCGCTTAAAAATAAAGAGATGGCAACGTTCGGAACAACTGGAATGTTCGTTGTTTCGGGCAACTCCGAAAATAAAAAACTGGCTGCACAGCTCGTCAAATCGATGACAAGCACGGAAAGCCTGAAAGCATTCAACAAGCTGACCAAATATGTACCACCAAGAAAATCAGCAGCAACCATCTACAGTGAAGATAAGGACATGAAAGTCCTGACAGAGTATGCGCAGTACGCGAAGCCAGGCGTAATCCACCCTGTTTCCCGTTCGGTCATGCCGCAAATTCAGGCGAAGCTTCAGGAAATGATGCAAGGAAAGAAAACACCGCAGCAGGCGGCGGATGGAGCTGCCAAGGCAATACAGGAGGAGATGAATAAATAATGCAGGGAAGGGGGGAGGCGTCTCTCCCCGCTTGCTTTTTCTAAATCGGGAGGTGAGTTTATGGGGAATTCTAACTTGTCAGTGAGCGGTCCGGCTCCTCATCCAGCAGCGCGGCCGGCGACACGTGCTTTTAAAATGAAAAAGCATTGGAACAAATATGCGATGATTTATATCTTTTTAGTTCCCATCCTTGTTCATTTTAGTATCTTTCATTTGTTTCCGATCCTTTTTAGCTTGTACATCACCTTTACAGACTGGCCGATTATCGGTGATCCAAAATTTATCGGCTTAAAGAACTGGATCAATTTTTTCTCTGATCAGCTGGCGTGGAAAGCGATCTGGAACACGATTCTCTTTTCACTGTATTATATTGTCCCGACCATGGCGCTGGGTTTGTGTCTGGCGTTGTTGATCAATACCGGAAAAAGGGGAACCGGATTTTTTAAGGGGATCTACTTTTTGCCTGTGGTGACATCCTTTGTGGTGATTTCCGGTATTTGGGCGTGGCTGTTCAAAGGAACGGAAAGCGGGTTTATCAATTCCTTCCTTGGCTTATTCGGTATCGAGCCGCAGCTGTTTTTGTCTGATTCGATACAGGCGATGATGGTGCTTGCGGGTTTAAGTGTGTTTAAGGTGTGCGGCAGTACGATGATTTACTATTACGCGGGACTTCAATCGGTACCTGATGAGTTTTATGAGGCAGCAAGGATCGACGGTGCTTCCAAGTGGCATTTGTTCTGGAAAATCACGTTTCCGCTGTTAATGCCTATTCATTTTTATGTTGCCATCATTACTACCATTGGTTCGTTCCAAATCTTTGATTCTGCGTTTCTATTAACAAGCGGCGGGCCGAACTTCTCTACCACTACCATTGTGTACTATCTCTATCAGGAAGGGTTCACCTCTCTTCGTTTGGGATATGCCAGTGTGTTGGCCTATATCTTGTTCTTTATCGTATTTGGCATCTCTTTGATTCAAAAGAAAGCATTAGGAAAAGAAGTGAACTACAAATAGAAGGAGGTGCACCATGAATAAAGTATCCCGGTGGACATATGTTCCGCTCGCCTTGCTGGGGCTCTTGTTTATTATCCCCTTCCTGATCATGCTGGGCGGCTCCTTTATTCCTATGAAAGTTCCAAGCGGCAACCCTTTTTTATGGATAACAGAGGAACACGTTTCCCTCTCCAACTTTATGTACATTCTGGTCAATGCCAAGTTTACAAAATGGATCCTCAATTCCTTGATCATTACCATTATTCCGGTATTTTCTCAGATGTTTTTTGCGGCTGTGCTCGGTTATATCTTTGCGAAAAAACAGTTTCCGGGCAAGGAAATTATCTTTTGGGTCATGATGGCGGTCATCATGCTTCCGAGCCAGCTGCTGATTATCCCAAGGTACATCATGTTCAGTGAATTGGGGTGGATCAACACGTACTGGCCGCTGATTGTTCCTGAAATTTGGAGCATCCTTGGCGTTTTCTTTGTGCGGCAGTACATGCAGACGTTGCCCAAGGACCTTGAGGAAGCGGCGCACATGGATGGCGCGAACGATTTTACCGTCTTCTTTAAAATCATGCTTCCGATGTCAAAGCCGGTCATCGCAACGGTCGGAACCTTTGCTTTCATCTCCAACTGGAACGACCTGCTGACTCCGCTGATTTTTACAACAAGTGAAGATATGTTTCCGGTAACAGTAGGATTGGCTTCTCTTTTAACAAAGGAAGGAAACTTCGGTGTGGAGATGGCAGGCTCTGTGCTTTCCTTTATTCCAACCTTCTTAATCTTCCTTTTCTTCCAGCGCTATTTTGTTAAAGGAATTGCGTTATCGGGCCTAAAGTAAAACTTTTCAGAGGATGGTAGACGTATTATGAGCGAAAAAACGAACCGAGAACAATTCAAAATAAAGTTTGATCAATTTGTTGAGTCCATTAAACAGCAAATCAAGGATGGGATATGGGCAGTGGGTGACTATTTGCCTTCAGAGCTTACACTTGCCGAGCGGTATGACCTGAGTAAAAATTCGGTAAGAAGAGGACTCGATCAGCTGGTGAAGGAAGGGCTGGTCGTAAAGAAATCAAGGATTGGAAATATGGTGGCTGCTGCCATGCCGTTTAAGCCGCTGACGTTAAAGTTTGGCTACTATCCCAGCATTCAAAACGAAGCCGTGTTAAAGGAACTGATTGAAAGATTTGAAGAAAAGCATCCATTAATTAAAGTGCAAACCATCAATCTTCCTTATAACCATTACAGCCAGACCGTCTATGATTTTTTTCAAAATGACATGGTGGATGTGGTTACGATTAACTACAATGATTTTCTGGATTTAGAGCCCTATCATAACGGGATGTTCGAACCGCTTTCGGAAAATGATGAAGTATACCCTTTTCTGAATAAAGGATTTGCTGCACCACATTCGTATGTAAGGCCTTTCCTGTTTTCACCGATCATCCTTTGCTACAATGTCAAACACTTTGAAGAAGCGGGAATTGCCCTGCCGGACAGCGGCTGGCAGTGGGAAGATGCCTTACATGCGGCAGAACGGCTCACTGGAGGGGATGCTGAAGCGATGCGGTGCGGGTTCTATTTCCATCCGCTATCTCTCAATAGATGGCCCATTTTTCTGCTTCAAAATCAAGTGGCCTTTTCATGGGATGAACGCGGTGAAACTCATTTTGATCATGCACGCTTCATCAGGAGCATCAAGCAGTTTAAACATGTGGTGGAGCAGCAAAAAGCGGGGGTGAACTTTCTGTCGGACAGTGACCAGGATACGGAAGCCCTGTTTAAGTCGGGTAAGGCGTCCATGATCATGTGCTCTTATTTCAGTTTAAATCAGATGATTCGTTCCGACATTGAATATGATATTGCGCCTCTGCCGTATTCGGGAGATGCGCGGACGATGCTTCTCATGATCGGCCTTGCGGTGAATAAACAATCCATGAAGAAGGATGCCGCTAAGCTGCTGGTTGACTTCCTGGGATCCGAGGAGAGCCAGGAAAGAATCCGCAGGAATACGTTAAGCCTTCCCGCTGCTAAAAAAACAGCAGAAAAGACGGGCGGCGAAAATGTGGGTCTTCCTTCCCGTTTTAAAATGTTTCGTGAAATCGTTCCGAGTTACCGGTTGTACAGTGACCTGGGGTTGTCCTTTAAAGAGCTGAAAGAAATCCGTGATGAGCTTCGCCTTTATTTGTCTGGTCTGCTGGATGAAACGCTGCTTATGAAAAGAATAGAAACGAAGCTGTCGCGTACTGTTCCATTAATGGCCGGTGAAAGGGGGAAAGAGCAATGAAAAGTGTGGCGGCAAAGGAAGGGAAAATTACAATGATCGAGAGCGAGATTCCTAAGGTTCAAGATCATTATCTGCTGGTGAAAACCTCACATTCCGTCATTAGTACAGGGACCGAGCTGTCGGTGATCCGGTCCAGCCAAAACCGTACCGCTTATCTCGGGTACAGTGCTGCAGGAACAATTGTGGAATGCGGCGGCGATACAGAGCCATTTACAAAAGGTCAACTGATCGCATGCTATGGTGTTCCTTACGTCCGGCATTCCGAATACTTGCTTGTTCCCAAAACGCTTTGCAGTCCAGTTCCTGACAATGTACAGTCGAAAGAGGCGGCGTTTGCGGGGGTGGGTGCTATAGCCATTCATGCTCTGCGAATGGCCAATTTACAATTTGGTGAATCTGTTGTCATCGCAGGGCTTGGTGTGCTTGGTCAGATTATCGCGCAAATTTCACATGCAAGCGCTTATGATGTCATTCCATATGAAGTAAATGAGAGACGTGCCTTAATGTTCGAATCGTGCACAGGTGTTGAGGCAGCCACATCTAATGAACACCTGAACAGACGGATTGAAGAAAAGACGAACGGCCTTGGTGTTGATGCTGTCCTGCTGTGTGCAGGGGGAGGACACTCACCGCTAACGAATGAAAGTCTGGAATGGGTGAGAGACAAAGGGAAAATTGTGATTGTCGGTGATGTGGAACCCCATTTTAAACGAAGTCTCATGTTTGGCAAGGAAGCACAGATATTAATTTCGCGGGCCGGTGGTCCTGGAAGATATGACCCTGTGTATGAGAGAGCGGCAGTTGATTATCCTTATGCATATGTCCGGTGGACGGAGGGCCGGAATATGGGAGAGTTCCTGAGGTTGTTGAGCGAAAAACGTATTCAGGTGAATGCCTATCTTCAGGAGTCGGTCCTGTTTGACAATATTTCGGAAGCTTATGAGGAATTGCAGCAGGAGAACACAAGTGTACTTACGAAGGTGATTAATTATAACTGATAAACGGAGGTGAAAAAGCGATGTCAGGGCAAATCTTTATTGGGGTGATCGCACCTGGTGTTATTGCCCGCAGGATTCAAAAAGTGATCAAGGGGTTCCCGAACTTCACGCTCGTTTTGCAAGTCTCTGAGGATATGGCGGATGCTCTCACTATGACCAAGGAGTTAGCTGATAAAGTGGACGTTCTGCTATTTTCAAGTTATGAAGTTTATAAACTGGTGAAGAACCATTTGGATTTTGAGGTGCCCGCCCACTATATCCCTCTAAAAGCTTCGGGGCTTTACAGTGCTCTCTATCGGCTGATGAGAAAACATCCTGAGGTAAAGGGGATCTCTGTAGACACATTATCTGTCCGTGAGGTAACCCATGTGCTCTCAGAAGTTGAGGAGGAGATAGAAGTCATTTCAGTCCAAGAGGAAAGGGTGTTCCAGACCACCATTCAAATTCTAAAACGGCATCAACAGTATTTTACTGAAGGGAAATCACAAGGGGCGCTGACGGGAAGTAAAGAAATCGCTGATGACCTCGAAAGGCTGGGTGTTCCCAATCAATGGATTACGCCGACTGAGCAGGATATCATCAACGCCTTGGAACGTGCATTGCTGTCATGCAAAAAGAGGCAGAATAAGGATTCGCAAATTGTAATATGCCGGATCAGAATTGTCCCCTGCTTCGAGGAGAAATGTGAGCTGGACGGCCACCGCATCCAAAAGAAAAAATCCCTCATCCGTGGATTGATCCGCGACTATTCGGCGGCACTGGAAGCTCATCTCATGAGTGTGGGAGAGGATGAGTTTTTGCTGGTCACCACCAGAGGCATTTTCGAACGCGTTTCCGAAGGCTATAAAAGTATCCCGCTGCTTCAGTCTTTAACAGACGATTTGGAGCTTTCTCTTTCTGTAGGTGTTGGATTTGGATGGTCAGCCAAGGATGCCGGGAATCATGCCTGGATCGCGCTGTGCCAGTCCATGCAATTTGGAAGCAACCAGTGCTTCATTGTCCGCGAAGATAAAAGTGTGGTCGGTCCGGTGGAGATGTCCAATCCTTTAATCTACAGCTTATCGGTAACGGATTCTATGCTCCTTCTGAAGGCGGAAAAGACAGGCATGACGGCTGCTTATCTCGGTAAAATTCTTGCCCAGATTAAACGCAGCGAGCGCCTGACCTACACCGCACAAGAAATTGCAGATATCCTCGGGGTTACCATAAGAAGCGCCCACCGCATTCTTTTGCAATGTCTGGATGCGGGGCTGATTAAAATCGTAGGTGAAGAAAAACTGGCATCCAAAGGACGGCCAAGACAAATTTACTCCTTTCATTTTATAGAGGATTATTTGTCGGGAAAAGGGTAATGAAAGGGAGAAAGGAGTGGGGAAGATGAGGGTTTCCATCATGACGTATAACATAAGGGTTGCTGGCCCGCACGATACTGGGGAACATGCCTGGGAGGAACGGCGGCCTGTGATGAAAAAGCTGCTGGAGCACTACTTGCCGGATGTGTTGTGCACGCAGGAAGGCACATACGAACAGCTTTCCGGGCTGGAGGAGGATTTGCCGGAATATCGCTACATAGGCCTTGGACGGGATGGCGGCTCCAATGGTGAATTTATGGCTGTTTTTTATAAAAACAGCTTGTTTAGAGTGGCAGCGTTCGACCATTTCTGGCTGTCTGAAACACCGGAAGTGATCGGCTCCGTTTCCTGGAAAAGCTCCTGTACACGGATGGCGACGTGGGTTCTTCTTAAACACAGGGAAACAGGAGAGTCCTTTTACGTGTTGAACACCCATTTGGATCATATCTCCGAGGACGCACGCCGAAATGCCGCTCAATTGCTGCTGGAAAGAGCAGGTGCCCTTTCTGAACAAGCTCCCTTGGTGCTGACGGGCGATTTTAACAGCTCTCCCGATAGTGAAGCCTACCGTATTTTTACAGAGAACAGGATTTTCAGGGATAGCTGGACGGAAGCGGATGAAAAGGAGGGTACCGGTCTTGGAACCTTTACAGGCTACACCGATGAAAGTGGCGGAGGGGAAGAAAACCGGATCGACTGGGTGCTGTTAACGGAGCAGTGGAAGGTAAAAAAAGCCGGGATTGTGGACGGCAGAATTGATGGAAGGTTTGCGAGTGACCATTCACCATTGTTTGTGAATCTGGAACAACGAAAGGCCTGAGCGGCTAAGATCCGCTCAAGCTTTTTTTTGTGAAAAAATCTAATGGATTTCGAGGCACGTGATTAGCTATCCCATTTTCATTCAGGTAATATGGGATTTATCGGATTAAGTTCAGAACGGAATGAGGGTCATAAATAGATGGAAACTACAAGTTACAAGCAGTCTACCATTGTCACACTTCTTCTCGCCGGATCGTTTATTGCGATTCTCAATCAAACGCTCATGATCACGGCGATTCCTCTTGTCATGGAGGAAATGAAGACTACGGCGAACAGTGCACAATGGCTGACTACCGTATTCATGCTGGTGAACGGAATTATGATCCCAATCAGCGCCTTTTTATTGCAGCGCTTTACAACCAGGCAGTTGTTCATTACAGCGATGAGCGTTTTCGCTTTGGGCACACTGGTAGCAGGATTGGCCCCCAATTTTGGAATGCTGCTTTTGGGAAGGGTCATCCAGTCGAGCGGAGCCGGTGTGATGCTGCCATTGATGCAGACGGTATTTTTAATGATTTTCCCGGTCAATAAGCGCGGTGCAGCAATGGGGCTGATCGGTCTCGTGATTTCATTTGCTCCGGCCATCGGCCCTGCTTTGTCCGGCTGGGTCACCTCCCATTATTCATGGCGGGTGTTATTCTTCATTATTTTGCCGATCGCACTGGTTGATATTGTTGTTGCTTACTTTGCTTTGAAAAATGTAACAGAGGTAACAAAGCCGCAGGTGGATGTGCCGTCGATTATCCTGTCCTCACTCGGCTTTGGAGGCTTGCTGTACGGATTTACAAGTGCCGGAAACAACGGCTGGACGGCGCAGCTTACGATCCTTACACTCGCGCTCGGTGCGCTTGCCCTTCTGCTGTTCATCATACGTCAGCTGCGGATGAACCATCCGATGCTGGAGTTCCGGGTGTTTACGAAAGGGATTTTTCCGTTTACGGTTGTCATTGGAGCAATCACATTCATGGGGCTGATCGGTTCGGAAACGATCATTCCATTGTTTATGCAAAATATGAGAGGCTTTTCTGCTTTTGAGGCAGGGCTTGCGCTCCTGCCGGGTGCTTTGGTCTCGGGGTTGATGTCGCCGGTTACGGGAAGGATTTTTGACCGGATTGGTGCCCGCGCGCTGGCATTTACCGGCCTGGTCATCCTCACCGCATCCACTCTCGGACTGTCCTTTTTGAGTCCATCCACTTCGTTTATGTACATCACCATTCTGTACAGCGTGCGGATGTTTGGCTTATCCATGGTCATGATGCCTGCTTCCACAGCCGGCCTGAATCAGCTGCCCAAACGGCTCATTCCCCATGGAGCTGCCATGGATAACACGATGCGGATGGTTGCATCTTCGGTCGGAACGGCGATCCTTGTAACCATTATGACCACAGCACAGTCGAATGCCGCACAAGACGCAAAGCATGCCGACATTTATGGCGCCAACATGGCCTTTATGGTTATTACGTTGCTTTCCCTGATCGCGCTTGTCCTCACATACTTCATTAAGGACCGGGGCATGGCAGAAGAGCCGATTGAAGAGAGATAATAAAGAAAACTCGCCATTTGGCGAGTTTTCTTTATAGCTGTCTCCCAATTTCCCAATGGTATCCAAAAGGATCTTCTAAACGCCCTATACGCCAGCCGTGCGCCTCGCTAATCGGTACAATCTCAATCGCACCCGCAGCCAAAGCTTGTTCAAACACGGGGTCAGGGTCCGGGATGGTAATAATGATACGAAAGGATTTTCCCGACTCAGGATGAAGAGCTGAATCCTCCTGAATCCAAAAATCGGATCCGCCAAAGGATAGCTGCGCGATAACAGGGGTTCCATCATCACCTCTTAAACTATATTGCTCTGAAACGCTAAATGCTTCTTTATAAAAGGTAATGGCTTTCTGAACATTTTCAACACCAAGCCAAGGGGCGATACTGACCGTCGATTTGTTCTCACTCATGTAAAAACCTCTCCCATCTTATTCGCTGGTATTCTTCTTTAATTGTACAATACCGATCGCTGTTCCAGTGTTATTTAAAAGAAGAACTCTTTCATGCTATGATAAATGGTGGATAGCACAGAGCAGTCAGGAGGGGTTATCATTAGTCTGTTAATCAATGAAAATCGTATGTACAGTAAACAGTTAAACCGCGAGATCGAGGTCAAATGGCTGTTTTCCGATCAGCTTCAGGAGGGCGATGTACAGCTTCTCTTCGTTCAGGACGGATATTATTACATGAAGCTTGGCGGGCTTCAGCAAACCTTTGAAAGATTGCTGGAGGAAAAGCCCGAGCTGTCGTCTAACCTTGTGATGATCGCCGTCAGCCCGGGTTCGCCTTCACAGCGGCGGGAAGTTTACCATCCGCACGGGGAGCACTTTAACGATTTCACCAAATTCTTTTACGAAGAAGTTCTTCCGGATGTACAGCAGAAGCTCAAAGCCATCAATATGAACGTGATAAAGACGGGCTTGATCGGGGATTCGTTGGCAGGGGTTATTTCTTTGTACCTGGCCATGCAAAAACCAGAACTCTGGTCGCACCTTATGCTGCAGTCTTCGGCATTTGATGAAGAGATGGCAGAGGATGCGCGCAGGCTGATTGGACAGCCTGATTGGAAAATTTACCAGGTTGTCGGTGAGCGGGAAAATAACTTTAAGTCACCTGTAACGGGCGAAATCGCCCAAATCTATGATGGAAATCAGCGCATGGTGGAGGTCTTTCAGGAGAAGGGACTTTCCATTGATTACCACGTGGAAGACGAAGAACACAGGTGGGTCTTCTGGAAAGAGGATCTTCCGCGGGCATTGTGCTTCTTTTTAAACAATTAAATTTCTAAGCCAGGCATCGTATTTATGCGGTGCCTGGCTTTTTTCATGAATTATAGACGGATTTATGTCGTTTTTTTACAGGCCGGTGCACTATATCATGAAAGTATGGAAGGAGATCGAACCTTATTCTAATTAAGGAGGGGGTTTTGTGAGTACAGAAGCAAGTGAAGCTGTGGTATCGGTGAACGAAAAGAAACGAAAGAAGAGTTTTCTTAGCCATTTAGGACCAGCCTTCATCACATCTGCGCTGGTCATCGGACCAGGTAGCTTAACACTGAATTCAAAGATTGGTGCCCTCTATGGAACCCAGTTGATATGGGTGCTGGCGGCAGCTGTTATTTTCATGATGATTTTTACAGAAATGAGTACACGGATCGGACTTGCTTCAACGTCTTCTTTCTTTGAGATCGTGAGGAGAAAGTGGGGAAAGCCTGCCTCATTGCTGATCAGTATCGGCGCCTTCTTGGTTACTGCTTCCTTTCAGGCGGGGAATTCGTTAGGTTCAGGATTGGCTGTGGCTTCTATTACCGGTCTATCCGTAAATTTTTGGATGATTGCAGTGACGCTTGTCGGAATTGCATTTCTTTTTTCAAAGCAGTTTTACAATCTGCTTGAAAAACTCATGCTTGGACTTGTGCTGCTTATGCTTGTTTCATTTGCCATGACAGTCATATTGACTAGACCGTCATTGAAAGACATTGCTGCCGGGTTTATTCCTGTTTTGCCGGATGGTTCATTGCCGTTGATTATCGGATTAACGGCTACCAGTTTTTCCATTGTCGGAGCTTGCTATCAATCATACTTGGTGCAGGAAAAGAACTGGAAGATCGATCAGTTGAAAACAGGGCGGCGGGAAAGCTACCTGGGTATTTTTATACTCGGCTTTCTTTCCTTGATGATGATGGTTTCAGCAGCGGCCGTGCTGAAACCGAAAGGATTGGTCGTTAACTCAGTAGCCGAGATGGGCACAGCGCTTGAACCACTTTATGGAAACGGAGCGACATTTATCTTTATGCTTGGGCTGTTTGGGGCCTCTTTTTCCTCCTTGATAGGGAATGCCACGATTGGCGGGTCGATTCTGGCCGATGGCTTGGGATTTGGAAGCAAGTTAATGTCAAAGCCAGTGCGTCTTCTGATTGTCCTTGTGATGGTATTCGGCACAGTGGTTGGTATTATGTTTGGCGCAGCCCCCGTTAGCTTGATCATTTTTGCCCAAGCCATCACCATCGTGATTGTTCCTTTCATCGCGATAGCCATTCTAACAATAGCGAACGACAAGAAGCTTATGGGTCCACTTAGAAATTCAATTCGACATAACCTGTTGGGGGTTGCAGGTCTGATCGTGCTTATTCTTTTGGCCATTAATAATGTGATCGCTCTATTTTAAAACTAAAAATGAGGTGAAATCATGAACACCATACAGGAACTGGAAGAAGTAATGACAAAGCCGTCAGAGCGGCTGATTGAAGATATTAAACAGCTTAATGGAGATATTATGATTTTAGGAGTCGGAGGGAAAATGGGACCGTCCATGGCGAGGCTTGCCAAACGGGCCGTTGACGCAGGAAATCTATCAAACCGTGTGATCGGTGTATCCCGCTTTACTTCAGGCACACTTCGAACCGAACTGAAGGAGGCGGGAATTGAAACGATTAGTGCAGATTTACTGAAAGAGGAGGATTTGCAAAAACTACCTGACACGGAGAACATTATTTATATGGCAGGCCATAAGTTTGGCACAACCGGAAATGAACAGTACACGTGGGCGATGAATACGTATTTGCCCGGCCGTGTGGCAGAGCGGTTTCCGAACGCACGCCACGTGGTATTTTCCACTGGAAATGTATATCCTCTCGTTCCCTTGGCTCAGGGAGGATGCGATGAAACACATCTGGTACATCCTGTCGGTGAATATGCGCAGTCCTGTCTGGGCAGAGAACGAATTTACTCTTACTTTTCCCGCAAGAATGGAACCCCGGTTACGCTGTTTCGGCTGAACTATGCCATTGATATGAAATACGGTGTTCTATTGGAAATTGCGAAACAAGTGTATCAAGAAAAACCGGTCGATGTAAGAATGGGCCATGTGAACGTGATCTGGCAGGGAGACGCTAACGAATATGCGCTTCGTTCATTGCTTGTAAGTGAAAGTCCGCCTTCTGTTCTAAACATCACCGGTCCTGAAACAGTATCCATCCGCTGGCTGGCACAGCAATTTGCCGAACGATTCGGCAAGCGGGTCACGTTTGCTGGAGAAGAGCAGCCAACAGCTCTGCTTAGCAATTCTTCCAAGGCGCATCAGTTATTCGGATATCCTTCAGTGACCTTAAATACCATGATTGCCTGGACTGCCGATTGGATAAAGGGAGACGGTCAGACCATTGATAAACCGACACATTTTCAGGAAAGACAGGGAGCATTTTAATATGCTGAACCCGGAAATTAAGAAGCTTTTGTTGGACGGAACGGTCATTCCGGCTCATCCCCTGGCCCTGAACCGGAACCGACAGCTTGATGAAACAAGTCAGAGGAGACTTACAAACTATTACATGGATTCCGGCGCAGGCGGGGTGGCGGTTGGTGTTCATACGACCCAGTTTGAAATCAGGGATCAAACGTTTAATCTCTATGAAAAAGTGCTGCGGCTTGCTGCAGAAGAAGTAGATAAAAAAGGACTGCAGCGCCCGTTTATCAAAGTGGCAGGAATCTGCGGAAAAATTGAACAGGCCGAAAGCGAAGCGTTCATTGCAAGATCTATGGGCTATGATCTCGGACTGCTTAGCCCCGGTGGACTAAATGACTTAACGGAGGCTGAGATGCTTGAAAGGACAAGGAGAGTTTCAGAGATTCTGCCGGTATTTGGCTTTTATCTTCAGCCCTCTGTGGGGGGCCGCGTCTTTTCATACGAATTCTGGCGGGCGTTCGCCGACATCCCCGATGTACATGCGATTAAGATGGCACCTTTCAACCGTTATCAGACGCTCGATGTGATCCGGGCTGTCTGTCAGTCCGAGAGACGGGATGAGATTGCTTTATACACCGGAAACGATGACAATATCGTTCATGACCTTCTAACCTCATATGAGATTGATGTGCAAGGACAGAGAGTCAGAAAAGAAATTGCAGGCGGCCTGCTTGGACATTGGGCGGTTTGGACGAAAAGGGCGGTCGAACTGCTTGATGAGATTAAACAGGTGCGGAACAGTGGCAGTATTCCAGCTTCGCTGCTGCAGAAAGGCCTTGAAATTACAGATACGAATGCTGCTTTCTTTGATGCGGCCAATGGTTTTAAAGGAAGTATTGCCGGCATTAATGAAGTACTTGCCCGCCAGGGACTCATACAGGGTAATTGGTGCCTGCTTGGAAGTGAGCAATTGAGTCCAGGCCAGTCCGAGGAGATCGACAGAGTATATAAAGAATACCCCCATTTAAGTGATGATGACTTCGTTAAGGCATGCATGCATTCTTCATAAAGAAAAGGAGGAACCCTTCGTATGTAAAGGGGTTCCTCCTTTTACTTTAGGGCAGAGCAGACTTAAAGGTCCGGTATAATGAAGCAATATTAGATATAAAAAGCACCCTCGTTTTTCTCCAGAGGGTACTTTTTTTAATAGTTATCAACGGATACATACCACGCCTATTGCGATGCCATTAGGGTTAAGGCCAACGGGTATAGGAGGGTTAACAACCGAATTAGTTGCAGTATCAATCACTGAAACATTGTTACTTCCTCCATTTGTAACATAGGCAAACGCACCGTCTGGTGTGAGAGCCACAGCTGTTGGGCCGTTTCCTACGGTGATTGTGCCAATTTCAGTTTGCAAGGCTGTGTCAACAACGGATACGCTATTGCTAATATTGTTTACTACGTAGGCACGAGTTCCGCTAGGTGAGAATGCGACCTCAAGAGGAGCAGTCCCCACATTAAAATTATTATTCACTGTCTTCGTTGTTGTATTTATTACTGAGACCGAATCTGTGACTAAATTGACAACATAAGCAGTAAGTCCATCTGGAGAGATTGCAATGCCAACGGGAGTTTGTATTGAGGATACGGGGTCGGTTACCGTGTCCACTGTATTCATTACAAAATCAATAACGGACACTGAATTGTCGCTCGTATTAGTAACGTACGCAAATGCTCCATCAGGTGTAATGGCGATATCGAATGGACTCAAACCAACTGTGATGGTTTGAATTACCGTATTCGTTGCAGTATCGATTACGGAGACCGTTGTATCTCCATCGTTTGTAACGTAGGCTCGAGTTCCGTCAGGTGTGATGGCGATACTAGTCGGAAACACGCCAACTGGAATGGTCGCCACTATAGTGTTGGTTAAGTTATCAATGACGGAGACAGTTCCATTGGGACTATTATTGTTTGCGACGTACGTTCGCCTTCCGTCAGGTGTAAAGGCAATGCCTGAAGGATTGGCTCCAGCGGGTATAGTATTTACAACCGTATTGGATACGGGATCAATGACTGAAATATTATTGCTATCAGAATTGGAAACATAGACCCGAAGAGCTTGTACAGTGCAGGTCGGTACAACAATAGGCAGAAACTGAATGGAAATGACTTCATTGCATTGGAAGCTAACAGGATTGCCAAGAGAGTCAATAGCTTTTACACAGCCGGTTTTACCATTGAATTTTATAAACGTAACAGTAATTGGAGTAGGAGAATCAAAGAAATATAGGGTTAAAATTGTCCCAGGCGTTATATTTCTAAATAGATTACAGATGCATGAAGAACATTCTAGTTTATTTTTTCCTAAGGAGGAATCATAACAAGAACATTTTTTTCTTCTATTAGATGAGCTTGCCAACATACATTTCTCCTTAATTTAAGCTGTAATACCAGTATATACAGACAAGCTTAAACCGCTTGTGCTCTTTAAAAAACATTCACGAACTCTGGCATAAGCTCAGTCTTCAACGACTTATACATAAATCCATTTAATACTCCGAACGATACGGTGAACAAGAACAAGCTTCAACGAACATGTGAGATTTTGTAACACGGAATTCCCCGAAAACATTCCTCCTTCTTTTGACACGTGCCAAAAAGGGGTTACTATTCGGCTCGATAAAAGGAAGGTAATACCAAAGATTCATTTTTCTACAACAAGTAACTTTAAAATTGACTGAATTTACAGACTTCTACTAATATAGTCAAAAAGCGAGGGAGGTTTTATGATTGGGAAAACGTGAAAAATCCAGGCTTTCTAGGACAAAGTACTTGGCAGGCAGTATGGCGCTTGCTCTCATGGCATCCGTTGCCATGCCTTTTACTCAGGCCAGCGCAGAAACGAAGCAGCAGGATTTGACAGGCTTTGCAAAAAGCACGTACGAAAAGCAGCTGCAGTTTGAGGAAAATCTCAAGAACGGAATCAAGGAAAACAAGATCAAAACGTATAGCAGAGCGCTGAGCAAGCGTCCGGCACTAGTCGGTACAAAAGGCAATGATGCGGGCGTTAAATACTCGCTGAACCAATTACGAAAAGCAGGTTTAGATCCGAAAGTACAGACCTACGATGTGTACCTCTCACACCCCAACAGCGTTTCCGTCACCCAGACTGCTCCATTTGAACGAAAATTGAACGTCATGGAAAATCTGAACAAGAACACCCCGTTTAAAAACGAAGTAGTTCAGGGCTACAATGCATACTCTCCTTCAGGGAATGTGGAGGGAGAGCTAGTGTATGCGAACTATGGCAGGCCAGAAGACTTTAAAGCGCTGAAAATGCAGGGTGTATCGGTGAAAGACAAAATTGTCATTGTCCGTTACGGTAAAAACTTTCGCGGTGTAAAGCCTGACCTCGCTTCCCAGAACGGCGCAAAAGGAGTGCTCATATACTCTGACCCTAAGGACGATGGCTATGTAAAAGGCCCGGTTTATCCTGATGGCCCCTGGCGCCCGAGCGATGCCATCCAGCGCGGAAGCATTCTCTACATTTATAATTACCCCGGTGATCCTCTGACTCCAGGCAAAGCTTCATTAGCTGGAGTTAAGCGCATCAAAGCAAAGAACGCAGATTCACTTCCAAGGATTCCAACCACACCGATTTCTTATGGTGAGGCAAAAGGATTGCTTCAGGCCATGGGAGGAAAAGAGGCGCCGAAGGACTGGCAGGGCGGTCTTCCGTTCAAATACCACCTTGGCAGCGCAGCTTCCAAAGCCCGTATCAACCTCGACATCGAGTATGAAACAAAGCCGATCAACGACATTACGGTAACGTTCAAAGGCTCCAAGTATCCAAATGAAAAAATTGTTATTGGCGGCCACAGGGATACGTGGACGTACGGAGCAAGCGATAACATTTCCAGCTGGGCGACCATCATGGAAATGGCGCGTTCCCTTGGCAAGATGTACGAACAAGGATGGCGCCCTGACCGGACCATCGTTCTTGCCGGCTGGGACGGCGAGGAGTACGGTCTTCTCGGTTCTACGGAATATGCCGAGCAGCATCAAAAGGATCTGATTAAAAATGCGGTTGCCTATATCAACATGGATGGCATTGCCGGGCAATTCTTTGGTGCCGGAGCCGTTCCGTCCATGAATGACCTCATTTATGATGTAGCGAAAAACGTGACCGAGCCGCGTTCCGGCCTGTCGGTTTACGACGATATGCTCGTTCGCAATGATGGAGAAGAACAGGAGATTGACCCGCTGGGCAGCGGATCTGACTACACCGCCTTCCTTCAGCATCTTGGTGTTCCTTCTGCTGATATAGGTTTTGGTGTGGCAGGCGGCCTGTATCACAGCGCATATGACAATAGCGATTCAGTGGAACGGCTGTTTGACCCTGGCTATAAACATCAGGCAGCGGCGGGCCGCTTTACCGGTCTGATGGCGCTTCGCCTGGCCAATTCGCAGGTACTTCCGCTGCAGTACTCCGAGTATGCCGAAACGGTCCAAAAACTGCTGGCCGATGTGGAGAAGAACGGAACACTTGGCGTGGATATGAGCAGTCTTAAAGCCAAAGCCCAAGCATGGGAAGAAGCATCCAAGAACCTGGAAACCTACAGCCAGGATCTGCTTGCGGGAGATAAGATCAAACAAAAACAGCTGAAGCAGCTGAATAAAGCTCTTATCCAGCAGGAGCGTGATCTGATCAATCCGCAGGGCCTTGCCTCCAGAAGCTGGTACAAGCACCAAATTTACGCGCCGGGCCTTACCACCGGCTATGCGGCACAGCCATTGCCGGCGTTAGTGGAAGCCCAGCAGGCCAGTGATCCGGCTGCCTTCCAAAAGGCCGTAAAACAGCTCGAGAAATCACTGACAAAAGCAACCTGGACTGCAGAAGAAGCTGTAGAATAAACAGGTTCGACATGGTATTCATCACGAATACCATGTTTTTTTATGTAAACAATAAGGGTTCTTGTGGGTTTAGAATTGGCAACGTGTGGTAAAATCTAAGAAGGATGATCGAAGAAAGGGGAATTATACATGACAAAGTACGCAGGATATATCGGAACCTATACAAAAGGCGACAGTGAAGGCATATACTCGTTTACCCTTGATACAGAAGCAAAGGAAATTACAGACATTAAAGTGGCAGCAAAACTGGGGAACCCTACATATTTAACGATTTCTGAAGACAACCAGTACTTGTACGCCGTCAAAAAAGACGGAGACATGGGCGGTGTGGCCGCTTATGATATCACCAATGAATCCAGAGGGCTTTCTCACTTGCGCAGCCAGCTTACAGAAGGCGCATCTCCCTGCCATGTCAGTGTTGACCGGGAAAACCGCAACGTGCTGACCGCGAATTATCATAAAGGAACGGTAGAACGGTTTGGGGTTGATGATGAAGAAGGCGGTGTGCACCCAGCTTCGTCTGTCATTCACCATGAAGGGTCCGGACCGGATGAAAGACAGGAAAAACCGCATACCCACTATGCCGGTTTTGCGCCGGATGAAAAGTTTATAGCGGTGGTCGATCTTGGCATTGACCAGCTGATTACCTACAAGCTGCAAAATGGTGAGCTTGAAGAAGTAAGCAGTCTGGAAATCAAGCCGGGAAGCGGTCCCCGCCATCTTGAGTTTCATCCGAATGGAAAAATCGCATACCTGATGACCGAGTTCAGTTCGGAAGTGATCGTGCTTGCCTATAATGAAGAGAATGGCAGCTTTTCCGTGCTGCAGAGCATCTCCACCATTCCGGAAAGCTTTACCGAAAACAATCAGGGAAGTGCCATACACGTAAGCAAAGACGGCCGTTTCGTCTATGCCGGCAACCGCGGACACAACAGCATCGCCGTGTTCAGTGCTGATGCAGATTCCGGGAAACTGACGTTTGTTGAACACACATCAACTGAGGGCAACTGGCCGCGTGACTTTGAAATTGATCCATCCCAGAAATTCATTGTTGCGTCCAATCAGGAGTCTGGCAATCTTGTTCTTTTTGCAAGAGACGAAAACACCGGAAAATTGACCTTGATCCAATCCGATGTGGCAGTTCCTTATCCGGTTTGCGTAAAGTTCCTGCATGTAAAATAAGCGGCCTTAGGAGCTGAACACAATGAATGTACCTGAGGAAATTCTTGCCGTATGGCGGAGGTTTGATCATTTTCCCATGGAAAACCTGACCAAAGCGTGGTATACCAAGCATACGGGCCGGAAAACGCAGCGCGAAGTGGCACTCATAAAAGAGCATCATGAGCAGTATGGCATGACCGGTAACTGTTTTGATTTGACACTGTGGCTGTTGCATGAGCTGAAGGAAGCGGGCATCTCCGCTTACGGAATGGGACGGGGATTAATGACAAATTCCGTCCATGTGGCAACGATCGCCCTCGATGACGAGGGCCGCCGCTACCTCTGTGACATTGGCGATCAGTGGCTGTCACCCATTCCATTGGATGGGGAGGATTCCGGTGAGAAGTGGCACAGCGGGTACTTTCCGGCGGCAGAGATTAAGACATTCATGAGCGGGAATGAGCTGGAAGTTCACTACCTCCGGCCAAACGGCAAAGTGTCGAAACAGGTATTTGATACAGGTCCGATCGATTCGGAAACATTGTGGGAAGCTGCCAATTATTCGCAGCGGCATATTAAATCGTTCCCCCAGGTGGAATGCCGGGTCATTCACCACGGCAAAAACGCCCATTGGGAGATGAACGACTGGCAAAGCTTTTACAGCACCGAAGACGGGGTCATTCTTGAGTCCCCGGCAGGCACATTGGAAAACTGGGCCTCCCGGATTGTGGACAAGACCGGATTTGACAGGAACGTTGTGGAAGAAGCCCTGAGGGTTTATGAAAAACGAGGAAAGTGAGCAAAAAAACAGCTGAAAAGCTGTTTTTTTCTGTCTTTTGAATGATTTTAGCGTGTTTGGTCGTTTTGGGGAGCACATCAAGAGGGCGAATTGCGCTCTGAATGAGGAATACAAGCCGGAATCGCTAACTTACTGGCCAGAATGGAACATTTACTGTCCAGTTTTCCAAATTTACTGGCCGAAAATCGAAACTTACTGGCCAAACCCTCATTATGGTAAACTGGTGTCCTGCGGCGCGATTCCTTTTAGATATAACCTTACGCTCCAGTGCCAGCGGATATTTCAATGCTGATGACTGTCTTCATATCCATCGCCTTCATTACTTTTTCAATTTTTTCAGTGGTAGCCCCATAATATTCATGTCTTTCATCTCTGGAAACTTGAGATTCAGATACATTTAATATTTCTGCTAGTTGGGCCTGTGACATACCTTTATAAATTCTATAAGCAATAAGGCTTTTTCCGATGTCCGTAAACTTATGAATTGGGTTGAAGGATCCACGCTTTATTCGCTCATAATATTTAACTTCCTCTTTGAGTTGCTCATGAAATGAAATGAGTGGCTGGATCGCCATTTCAATTTGTTCACTATTAAGTCCCATATCGTTAAAACGTTTTTCCTCATTCACTATGAACTCTCTATCCTGCTTCAGTTTTTCTAATGCTTTTTGATAAGCAGCTTCATTTTTAATCATTGTAATGACACTCCTTATTTGATAATACTCACAATTCCTTTTGGCATAAAAGTTTCCCTGGTTTTCCTGAAAGCAGCAGGGAACATTTGATCATGGCCGTATTCATCTACTATGCCAGAACGTTGTCCGACATGTGGGTATAATTCCACTTTATATCGATGCCACTTGGCAACTGGGGTTTTGCTGAGTTTTCATCAAAAACTCTTTCTTTCCAATCCCAAGTCTATATTTTGTATGGGTTCTGTTTATTTAACTCACGGACAATATCGGGAAGAGTTTGTGGGTCAGCTACAAAATACCCATCAATATCGCCTGGGCTAGCCTTATCTTCCACAAATGAACCATCAATAAAGATTTCGTCAATGCCTACAGACCAAAGTTCTTTGACTAATACCTCAAGATTATTAACTAAATATAGGCGCTTAGCGTAATCCCAAGGAGAATCATCTCCAGGTCCATGGACTAACAGAGACCTTTTCAATTCATTAATTGTCATATGATAGTCGTCAGGTGGCAATAATCCATCTTCATTGAGACGTATCATAATTTTTCCTCCGCAATATGGAAATATACAAAATTGATTAAGTTTTCAAAAATGTTAACTTAACATTTTTGTTAATATTAGTATACTAGCGAAATCGGAGGTTTGTCAACGTAATGTATCGATTGGACATAATATTTGAGCCTATAATGAGTATATAAAATCAAATGTTTCAGGGTTCCGAGCAGATCCAGTTTTTTCTTGAAAAAATTTTCTCTCTAAATGAAACGTTTTACAGATAAGCCCAGTCTAACAGTTGAAAAGAAAGGAGGAGGCAGATGGCAGCAAACGATTTAGTGAAAAAGGCTAAGCGCGGCAATGAAAAAGCATTCGCTGAACTGATGCAGGGAGAGAAGCATAAATTGTACCGCATGGCCTATTTATATGTAAAAAATGAAGATGATGCATTGGATGTTGTTCAGGAAACCATCTATAAAGCCTACATATCAATAAAAAAATTGAAGGAGCCAGATTATTTTTCAACCTGGCTTACCCGGATTCTTATCCATACGGCCCTTGATTTTATTAAAAAGAACAAGCTTACGGTGCCATTTAGTGAAATGGAAGAGTTTTTCCCAACCCGTGGAGATCGCTTGATTGATGAACGGCTGGATTTGGCAGAGGCTATTGAGCAATTAGAAGAAAGGTATAAAACCGTTATTATATTACGCTACTTCAATGACCTGAGTATAAAACAAATTGCTGATTGCCTGAATTGTCCCGAAGGCACCGTGAAAACGAATCTTCACCGGGCGATTAATAAGTTGAAACTTGATATAAGGGAGGCTTACATACAATGACGGATCCCCTTTCAAACTACGTAAAAAAGGAACTAGACAGCATCGCCATTCCTGAGGATCGTTTAAATGCAGCGATTGCCATTGGCATAGAAAGAGGAAAGAAAAAAAGGCGTACGCCGGTAAAGAAATTTATGTTTGCCTGCTGTGCGGCTGTTGTGTTTTTTGCTTTGTTTGTGAGCTCAGGTTTTGTATCGCCTGCTATGGCCAAAGTGGTTTCCAAAATTCCTTTTCTTGAAATTCTCTTTAGGGAAGAATCAGTCATGCCACAAGTGATGGATGAATTGAAGGACCGTGGAATTAAAGTGAGCGGAATGGGCATGTCCTACCAGGGCAAGAAAACATTCTCAGTCACAATTGATGGTGACAAAGCTTATTACAATAAAGTAAAATCAGAGGTTAAACAAGCGACGGAAGGTGTCTTAAAAGAAAACGGATATGATGCATATACCGTTTCTGTTGAGATGCCGAGGAAGTCTGATGACTCCGATGGTGAGGTGCCCGAAGAAATGAAAAAGCTTGAACATCTTCAAGCCAGTACTTCTAAGGAATTTGAAAATAAGAAGATTAAACTTGTTCAGTTTGGAATTTCCTATAATATGGGTAATCCCAGTATTGATATTGACGTCTCCGACAAGAGTAAAAGAATAGATGAAATCAAGGCAATCATCAGGGAAAACTTGAAGAAGGAAAAGCTCCCGGCTTATCCGATCCACATTAAGAAAATAAATATGAAAAAAGTGAATCAGGAAAACCGATGGGGAGATGTTGTCAGCGCGATGGCCCAAGACCTTTTTGGCAAAAAGAAATTTAAAACAGCGGGCCTTGGCTATACCGTTCATCCGAAGCCCAAATTGACGATAAGTACAACGATTAAAAGCTCAGATCCTGATTCAAGAGCCTATGCAAAAGAGATTGAAAACAGCATAGAACGGTTCTTTAAAACACCGCAACTCAAAGAAAAGATAAAAAATGACGAATATCAAATTGTTATTCTCAGCAAAGACAAAAAAAGGCTGAATTAAGTGTGAAAAAGGCTTTAATCAGGGCAATATTTTATAAATAAGAGATAAAAACGGCTGTAATCGCAAGCCGTTTTATTCCCTTGAACCAAATACAAGCCGAAATCGCTAACTTACTGGCCAGAATGGAACATTTACTGTCCTGTTTCGAGAGTTTACTGGCCGAAAATTGAAACTTACTGGCCAAACGCCTATTATGGTAAACTAGCGTCCCGCACCGCGCCATCTCCACCAACAAAACAAAAAACCAGGAGCCCCCAATCGGGGGCTCC
>NZ_JAUHTR010000040.1 GCF_030418125.1 Fictibacillus fluitans
CATGTTCCTTGAAAACTAGATAACGAAACATCCAAACAAAGCCAACTAATTCATTAGTTGTGCGCTGATTTAGTAATTTTTTAAACGATCTTACGATCGTATTTAAAGGTTAAGCTAGAAAGGGCGCACGGTGGATGCCTTGGCACTAGGAGCCGAAGAAGGACGGGACGAACACCGATATGCCTCGGGGAGCTGTAAGTAAGCATTGATCCGGGGATTTCCGAATGGGGGAACCCACCATCCGTAATGGGATGGTATCCATATCTGAATACATAGGATATGAGAAGGCAGACCCGGGGAACTGAAACATCTAAGTACCCGGAGGAAGAGAAAGCAAATGCGATTTCCTGAGTAGCGGCGAGCGAAACGGAATCAGCCCAAACCAGAGGGCTTGCCCTCTGGGGTTGTAGGACACTCTATACGGAGTTACAAAGGAACGGGGTAGATGAAGCGGTCTGGAAAGGCCGGCCAAAGAAGGTAACAGCCCTGTAGTTGAAACCTCGTTCCCTCCAGAGTGGATCCTGAGTACGGCGGGACACGTGAAACCCCGTCGGAATCCGGGAGGACCATCTCCCAAGGCTAAATACTCCCTAGTGACCGATAGTGAACCAGTACCGTGAGGGAAAGGTGAAAAGCACCCCGGAAGGGGAGTGAAAGAGATCCTGAAACCGTGTGCCTACAAGTAGTTGGAGCCC
>NZ_JAUHTR010000042.1 GCF_030418125.1 Fictibacillus fluitans
ATTTGGTAAAAATAATGTGTTTATTAGTAATTTCTCTGAAGAAAAAGGCCCTCACACACCTAGCCTTGCTTGGCTAGGTGTGTGGCGATCTTTTTCATATTCTGACAGGCTGCTGTGAGAAGCACCTGTTCACTGGCATTTTGTAATCCCCTTAACCTGCAATAGCGAAGCCCATGCAGTTCTTTCGAATCTGCGAAGCTTCGCTCCACTTTTTCTTTTCTAAATTTATAAAGCGCCTTGCCGGATGACGACAGTCTGTTGTCTCGTACTTTTTCTTTATAGTCTTCCCAGACATGGCGGGTCACTACTTTTGTTTTGTTTTTTGAACGCGTGCACTCCTTTAATAGAGGACACTCTGCGCATACCTTGGGATCCGATTTATATTCCTGATATCCTTCTCTTGTCGTTGTGCGGTAGGCGAGTTCCTGGTCATTGGGACAAACATATACTTTCCGTTCTTTGTCGTATGTAAATTTCCATTTCGGCATAAGTCCTTTTGTTGGGTGGTATCTGCGATGGGCAATCACCCCAAAAATCGTGCGGTCATAAAGTCCCTTACAAATTGGCGTGGTGAGATAGCCGGAATCTAAAGCGACTGCTTCTAC
>NZ_JAUHTR010000043.1 GCF_030418125.1 Fictibacillus fluitans
CATATTGGAGGAT
Source organism: Fictibacillus fluitans (assembly GCF_030418125.1). Lineage (GTDB taxonomy): Bacteria > Bacillota > Bacilli > Bacillales > Fictibacillaceae > Fictibacillus_C > Fictibacillus_C fluitans. The sequence goes on from NZ_JAUHTR010000043.1 coordinate 14, forward strand.
TAGCTCAGCTGGGAGAGCACCTGCCTTACAAGCAGGGGGTCGGCGGTTCGAACCCGTCATCCTCCACCATTATTTTGCCGGTTTAGCTCAATTGGTAGAGCAACTGACTTGTAATCAGTAGGTTGGGGGTTCAAGTCCTCTAGCCGGCACCACTTAAAGAGAGCCATTAGCTCAGTTGGTAGAGCATCTGACTTTTAATCAGAGGGTCGAAGGTTCGAGTCCTTCATGGCTCACCAGTTTTATAATTGTATATGCGGGTGTGGCGGAATTGGCAGACGCGCTAGACTTAGGATCTAGTGTCTTATGACGTGGGGGTTCGAGTCCCTTCACCCGCACCATATACGGATGCGGAAGTAGTTCAGTGGTAGAATACAACCTTGCCAAGGTTGGGGTCGCGGGTTCGAATCCCGTCTTCCGCTCCATTTTTTTCTGCCTGCCGGGGTGGTGGAATTGGCAGACACACAGGACTTAAAATCCTGCGGTAGGTGACTACCGTGCCGGTTCGAGTCCGGCCCTCGGCACCAATAGAATGTTT
>NZ_JAUHTR010000044.1 GCF_030418125.1 Fictibacillus fluitans
TGTTATATTTATCGACCATCATGGACTTGTATAACAATGAAATCCTGGCCTATCGAATCAGTGATAAACAAGATACCTCGCTCGTCACTCAAACCCTCGAGGACGCCTGCAGAGGACGAGAAACCTACGAGGTGATCTTGCATAGTGACCAGGGAGCTCAATATACTTCCTATGCTTTTCAGGAAAAGGCCAAAGAAAAAGGCATTATCACAAGCATGTCCCGGAAAGGCAATTGCTTGGATAATGCCGTCATCGAATCCTTCCATTCCTCGCTAAAGTCGGAAGAATTCAGCAGCCCACTAAGACCGCATCTTACATGTTCCATTGTACAAGAAAAAGTGCAAGATTACATGTATTATTATAATTACAATCGGCCATTTACAAAATTAAACTGCCATACTCCAGTAGAATTCAGGAGCATGGCAGCCTAGGTGTTTTTTCCTGTCCCAATTAGCTAGGTCAGTTCA
>NZ_JAUHTR010000045.1 GCF_030418125.1 Fictibacillus fluitans
GGCACCTCGATGTCGGCTCATCGCATCCTGGGGCTGAAGTAGGTCCCAAGGGTTGGGCTGTTCGCCCATTAAAGCGGTACGCGAGCTGGGTTCAGAACGTCGTGAGACAGTTCGGTCCCTATCCGTCGCGGGCGCAGGAAATTTGAGAGGAGCTGTCCTTAGTACGAGAGGACCGGGATGGACACACCGCTGGTGTACCAGTTGTTCCGCCAGGGGCATAGCTGGGTAGCTACGTGTGGACGGGATAAGTGCTGAAAGCATCTAAGCATGAAGCCCCCCTCAAGATGAGATTTCCCATCACGTCAAGTGAGTAAGACCCCTTAGAGATGATGAGGTTGATAGGTCTGGTGTGGAAGCGTGGCGACACGTGGAGCTGACAGATACTAATCGGTCGAGGGCTTATCCTTAATT
>NZ_JAUHTR010000046.1 GCF_030418125.1 Fictibacillus fluitans
ACTTGCGATTCGACACGATTTAGTTGCGTAGCACATCATTTTCATCTTTGTTCAAAACAAAAAAAGCATCCAGAAATTCAGAATTGAGAAAAAGGACAAGTTAGTGGTCTTAAGATGCGTTTTTTTGGGTTTTGCGAAGAGGAAAAGGACTAATTAGGGGTTTTTGTTGTGGCCGGTGCTGAGAATGTGGGTTGATTCAGGGCTTTAGGGCACTGTTTGTCCCCCTGGCGCTGCGCTACTTGCGGTTCGACACCGTTTAGTTGCGGTACAGGCTTGAATACTTGCGGTTCGACAACGAATACTTGCGATGCGACCTCCATTACTTGCGGTTCGACATGAAATACTTGCAGATCACGTCATTTTCATCATTTCGGCAACACA
>NZ_JAUHTR010000047.1 GCF_030418125.1 Fictibacillus fluitans
TAGAGTGACCTAATTAAATGAGACAAAGGAAAAAACACCCCCATGGTCGTATTTACAATTATCGACAAAGTGGAGGTGTTTTTCTCATGGAGAGAAAAAAGAAGGCTTATTCAGAAGAGCTAAAGAGAGAAGTGATTCGTCTTAAATTAACAGGCAAATATACCAACCAGGAACTGATGAATCAATTTGGAATTAAGAATCGGACCCAAATTAAAACGTGGATGAAGTGGTTTCGAAATGGGGAGGAACAACGATTAGCCCAACCGATTGGAAAACAATATACCTTTGGGAAAGGACCCGAAGAAATAAGTGAGCTTGAACAGCTTAAACGAAAGATAGCCATTTATGAGATGAGAGAAGAAC
>NZ_JAUHTR010000048.1 GCF_030418125.1 Fictibacillus fluitans
GATTGCGGGATTTGCCTCACAATCAGCCTAACTGCTTAGACGCGCATTTCCATTCGCGCGCTCTCCCTACCTTCCTGCGTCCCCCCGTCGTTCAAACGGAAAGGAGGTGGTACAGGAATTTCAACCTGTTGGCCATCGCCTACGCCTTTCGGCCTCGGCTTAGGTCCCGACTAACCCTGAGCGGACGAGCCTTCCTCAGGAAACCTTAGGCTTTCGATGGACAAGATTCTCACTTGTCTTTCGCTACTCATACCGGCATTCTCACTTCAAAGCGCTCCACCAGTCCTTCCGGTCTGACTTCACGGCACTTCGAACGCTCCCCTACCACTGTACCT
>NZ_JAUHTR010000049.1 GCF_030418125.1 Fictibacillus fluitans
AAGTCGTGGGATCTCACTCCATTGGAACAACAGATTCTGGCCCTGTGTAAAGCTTTTAACTACCGGATTGGGCACCGAATGGTGCGAGACCTGCTCTATAAAGACCATCAGATGAAAGTTCATCGAAATACCGTGCAGAAGATCATGCAGAAATACAACATTCAGTGCCGGGTAAAACCAAAGAGAACCTCCTATACGGCTGGAGAAAGTAAATTTATCGTTTCTAATCTTCTGGAGCGAAACTTCTTAGCCGAGAAGCCGAATCAGAAATGGGTCACAGATATCACCTATTTGCCATATGGAGAAACG
>NZ_JAUHTR010000005.1 GCF_030418125.1 Fictibacillus fluitans
AGCCCATCCCTGAAGGATGGGCTTTACTTTATGCTTTTGGGTTCCAAATGGATTTCAGGCGGGTGAGCTTCACTTCCTCAAACGCCACCTCACCGCCAACGGAATATAACTGCATTGTGAAATCTTCATCAAACGGGAAGAGCAACTCCGTCATCATGAGCTCCCCGTCACCCGCAAACAGTTCCAGCGAACAGGCATCCAAAATCAGCTGAACGTTGTGATCGGTGTGCTGCCGGGTGGCCACTGCTGCGTCCAGGCTCGGAAAGTGTTCGGAAAAATCAGTGGTTCCGCTTCTGCGGCGATCCACACTCCACTGCCGGTTTACCCGGCTGTAGGCTACACATGTTTCCGTTTTTTCCCCTTTTCGAAGAACGATACCCCATTCCTTCGTCTCAGGATCTATACTTTTAGGCTTCAGTTTCAATTCGAAAAGCTCATCCTTGCTTGGAAACACAAACGGCTGCCCGTCTTTCACTGCCACATTTTCATACGTATTCAGCTTTTCTTCCTTAATGTTGTCGAATTCCTTAACGACCTTTTGAGTCAAACACCAGCCGCTATCGGTCATTTTCAGGCCAAGCTCCCTCGGCAGGGACATCGCGCTTCTCCACGGGTCGGTCGGCACCTCATTGGCGTACTGCCAGTTGCTCATCCAGGCGATCCAGATTTTGCGCTCCACTTCGGTGTTGCTCCAGGAAACCGCCGCATAAAAATCCTTTCCGCCATCTGCCCAGCGAATATCGGCCGGTCCTTCGTCCGGATGAAAGGCTTTGCCATCAAACTCGCCGACAAAATACTGCGTGGCTGACCCGCCATTTGGCCCGCCTGGATTAATGCTCACAATCAGAACCCACTTTTTCGTGTCAGTGCCGTCCACCGTCAGCTGAAACAGATCCGGACATTCCCAAACTCCCCCATGGGCCCCAAAATCTTTACCAAATGCAGATAGATACTCCCAGTTGATCAGATTGGATGACTCATAAAACTGAATCTCATCACCCGCTGCCAGGCACATGATCCATTTTTTGTTTTCCTGGCTCCAAAACACCTTCGGGTCACGAAAGTCCTTGATACCCGGATTGGCGATCACCGGGTTCTGGTCATATTTAATCCATGTCCGCCCCCTGTCATGGCTGTATGCAAGACTTTGCTTCTCATCGTTTTCCTGGTGCTGGGTATAAAAGACAACCAGGACATCCTCTTCTCCCTCTTTTAAACCGCTCGTATTATCACGGTCAACAACGGCACAGCCGGAAAAAATCATGCCGAGCTCATCCGGGTACAACGCCACCGGAAGCTCTTCCCAATGGATGAGATCAGGGCTCACCGCATGGCCCCAGTGCATCGGACCCCACACGGTACTTTCCGGATGATACTGATAAAACAAATGATATTCCCCGTCGTAATAAACAAGACCGTTCGGATCGTTCATCCATTTTTCCTTTGGCGAAAAGTGAAACTGCGGCCGGTAAGGATGGTTGTACATGAAATAACCTCCGTTTTGTTCAGGTATGTATGCTTTCCCCTTATCTTACAATACCTTTCCACCATTTACAGTTTTTATTAAAAGAAAAAAGCCTCTTAATTAGAGACCTTTATCTTTTTATCTTTAGCGTCTGTTTTTAACCGAAGCACGTTCTATGAGGCATCCGTCCACAAAATTCATTTCAGGTTCCTCCTGCTGTCCGTTGATATCGTCCAGCATCAGTTTAACTGCCTGTTGAATCATTTCATCCACCGGCTGCTGCCAGGTAGTCAGCGCGTACGGCGACCAGTCCGCCATTTTTACATTATCAAATCCGATCACGGAAATATCTTCGGGAATCCGATATCCGGCGGTATTTAAATAGTCCATTGCACCGAATGCCATAACATCATTCGCGCAAAACAATGCGTCAATCTTCGCATGATGCTTCATTAATTTTTCCGCCGCTGCAAACCCGCCCTCATACGTGAAGCCGCCGTCCTCCATCGGAATGGATTCGATTCCGTGCTTTTGCAATGTATCTATGAACCCCCGGCTTCTCTCCAAAGATGTGGATGTATTTGACGGACCGGAAATGAAGCCCAGCTGCCGGTGGCCGGTGTCCAAAAGGTATTGGCCAATCCTCTGGCCTGCGGAAAAATTGTTGCAGATGACAGCATTGCTCATAGAATCGCTAATATAGCGGTTAAACAGCACAACAGAAATGCCATTTCGATTAAATTTTTGAACAGCCGCTGATGTTAGGAGGGCATCGGTGATAATGACGCCCTCTACACTGTACTCAATCAGCTGGCTCACTTCATATTCCTGGACTTCATCATTCTGGGAGTTGATGAACATGATCTGATACCCTTCTTCAGAAAGCCTGCTGTAAAATTTCTCAAGCACCTCCGGATAGAAAGGATTTTGTACATCACGCATGACAATACCGATAATTCGAGATTGATTGGTTATCAGCCCTCTGGCAATCGCATTAGGCTGATACCCCAGCTTTTCAGCGGCATCCAGGATCATTTTTCGTTTTTTATTTGAAATGCTTGCACTTTTGCTGAACGCTCTGGAGACGCTCGACTGGGAGACTCCTGCCAGCCGGGCGACATCCATCGCTGTCACTTTTTTATTCAAAATAGGTTTCCTCCTGCCGATCTAGACAGAAAAGATTATATCAGATTTTCGCCTTGTCTTTGCCATAGCGTTTCACGCGAAGATCAGCCTGTGCCTTGTGACCCATGAAGCCTTCCAATTCACAAAGGCGTGAAGCATATTCACCAATTTCTGCACTCGCTTCAGGTGTTACCCGCTGATAGGTGCACGTTTTAAGGAATTTCCCTACCCACAGGCCGCCGGTGTAGCGTGCCGCCTTTTTGGTCGGCAATGTGTGGTTCGTGCCGATCACTTTGTCCCCATAGGCCACATTGGTTTCTTTGCCCAGGAAAAGCGCACCGAAGTTGGTCATGTTCTCTAAAAAGTAGTTCGGGTCTTCGGTCAGCACTTCAACATGCTCATACGCCAATTTATCCGCTTCAACAACCGCTTCTTCAATGGAATCAACCACAATGACAGAACCATAATCGTTCCATGATACGCTGGCAATGTCAGCCGTAGGAAGAGTCTGCAGCTGGCGTTCCACTTCCTCAAGCGTTTCTCTGGCGAGCGTTTCGGATGTTGTAATCAACGCGCTTGGAGAAGTTGGCCCATGTTCTGCCTGCCCAAGCATGTCAGTCGCAATCATTTCTGCATCCGCTGTTTCGTCTGCAATAACAAGCGTTTCTGTTGGTCCGGCGAACAAGTCGATCCCCACTCTGCCGAACAGCTGGCGCTTCGCTTCAGCCACAAATGCGTTACCCGGTCCTACAATCATATCCACCGATTCAATAGTTTCCGTACCAATCGCCATTGCCGCCATCGCCTGAATGCCGCCAAGAAGGTAAATTTCATCCGCACCTGCCAAATGCATTGCCGCTACGGTTGCCGCAGGAATTTCTCCTTTAATTGGCGGTGTGCAGGCAATTACCCGTTTAACGCCGGCCACTTTTGCTGTAAGAACACTCATGTGGGAAGAAGCAACCATCGGATAGCGTCCGCCTGGAATGTAACAGCCCACACTGTTCACCGGAATATTCTTGTGCCCAAGCACCACGCCAGGCAGTGTTTCCACTTCAAGATCCTGAAGGGAATCCTTTTGCTTTTGGGCAAAATTGCGGATCTGAGCTTGTGCGAATTTAATATCCTCAATCACCTGCGCAGGCACACTGTTTACGATATCCTGTATTTCCTGTTCACTTAAACGAAAGGATTCCGGTGACCACTTGTCAAACTTCTCGGAAAGCTCACGAACTGCCTGATCTCCGTTTTCCTCCACATTTTTAATGACCGAGCTTACAGTGTCCCTTACTTTGGAATCCGCTTCCTGCACTTCCTGATTGGACTTTCCTTCTTTTAAAAAGTATGCCATGTTATTTTCTCTCCTTTTTTGAATACGTATGCAAATTTCTATATAGCTGTCCAGCCGCCATCCACTTTGATCGTTTCTCCCGTTACAAATTTTGAGACGTTTGATGAAAGATAAAGTGCTGCGTTTGAAATGTCCGAAGGCTCTGCCAGTTCTCCAAGCGGAATCCGGCGAAGCACGTCTTCCTTAAAGGCTTCATCCTTGAACATTTTTCCGGTCATCTCTGTTTCAATAAACGTTGGAGCGACCGCATTCACATTGATTTTATGCTGTGCCCATTCCACAGCAAGTGCTTTCGTCATCTGCACCATACCGCCCTTGCTGGCACAGTAGGCCGTACGGTTAAAATAGCCGACAAAAGCCATTTGGGAAGCGATGTTCACAATCTTTCCTGCTCTTTTAGGCACCATGATTCGGGCTGCCGCCTGACTGCAAAAGAACGCGCCCTTCAGGTTAATATCCTGGATGCGGTCCCAGTCCTCCTCCGTGACTTCAAGCGCCGGCTTGGCGATATTAATGCCCGCGTTGTTAATCAGGATATCAAGCGTTCCCAATTCCGCAGCCGCATGGTCAACAACCCGCCGTACTTCATCCACCGCACTCAAGTCACCAGTTATATAGGAACATTGGGGTTGAAGCTGTTTCAAAGCTTCCGTGGTTTCGGCCAAATCCTTTTCATTGCGTCCGACGATCATTACGTTGGCGCCATGCTCTGCAAATGCCAGCGCGATGTCCCTTCCGATTCCTTTTCCGCCTCCGGTCACAAGGACCGCCTTTCCTTCAAGATCCGGGAAGTATTTCATGATCGGTCTCCCATCACATGATCAGCAGCCAGATCCTCTTTCAGATAACGGATCAGTTCTTTTTCACGTTTCAGCTGAATCTCCTGTGAAAATGATTCGTCCCATTGATAGAAGCCTTCTCCAGTTTTCTCGCCGAGCTTTTCCTCTTTCACCAGTTCTTTTAAGACAGGAAGCGATTCTTGTGCAGAAGACAAGTCGCTGAACAGATAATCAGAAATCGAAGAAAAGACATCCAAGCCACCAAGATCAGCTGACTGCAGAGGCCCGGTGACCGGCAGCCTGCGGCCAATGCTGTACGTGACGGCCGCATCAATATCTTCTTTGGAGGCAACGCCTGTTTCCAAGAGATACTGTGCCTCGCGGAATAACGCATATTGCAGCCGGTTACCAATAAAGCCCGGCAATTCCTTTTTCACCTCAATCGGTTTCTTCTTCATCTGGTTTAAAAGATCAAAGCTGCGCTCCACCGTTTTATCGTTTGTCTTATCCCCACGCACTACCTCCACAAGCGGGATCAGGTGAGCCGGATTCCAAAAGTGAGTAACTACAACCCTCTCCGGCCGTTTGACTTCTGAAGCGATCGCAGTCGGGCTTAAACCGGATGTATTGCTGGCGAGGATGACATGTTCATCGCACAAAGCATCAAGTCTCGTAAACAATGATTTTTTCAATTCAAGAACTTCCGGGACGGCTTCAACCACAAAGGTTGCACCCTTGACTGCCTCTTCAACGGAAGTAGTCATCGTAATGCGTTCCCTGATTTGCTGAGCTTCCGTACCACTGAACAAACCATCGTCTACCAGGACATCCAGCTTTCTCACAAGACTTTTCCAGCCTGTCTCACAGTTTTGCTCATCAATTCCCTGCAAGGTTACACTAATGCCTGCCCACGCCGCGTTTAATGCGATGGAATGCCCCATCGTACCACAGCCAAGTACCGTTAACTTTTCCACGTAATCACCAAATTTCTGAATAATCTCGTTTTTGAATACGTATGCAAAATCCATTTTAACGGATTACCTTTAAAATGTAAACGCTTAACTCTTAAAAAAAAAGAATAGTGAACACAATGTGCCCACTATTCTTTCTCATCTTTTTTGACCGGTTCTGGCAATTCGGCAGCTTTTTCCTTATCCTCTGCCAATTGCTCCAAACGGTGGATCCGTTCTTCGAGCAGCGCTTTTTCCTCAGCAGCCATAAGCCCTTTGGAGGAATAGTAGGGATCCTTCTCCCACCAGTCCATTCCAATTTCTTTTGCTTTGTCAACTGAGGCAACCAGCAGCCGGATTTTGATCGTCAGCAGGTCGACATCGGCGAGCGATATTTTAATATCGCCGGCAATGACCACTCCCTTATCGAGTATCTTTTCCAAAATATCAAGCAGATTACTGGATTGTACAGGCTGTTGAACGGGCATGCCTTTTCTCTCCTGTCTCTAATGTTATAGCAGCTTTCCAAGCGGTCCCAGCTCGATATTGAGGTCCTCGTGCTCAAGTCCGAAAATAACCTTGAGCTCATGCATTTTTTCTTCAAGCCTCATGAGTGTCAGCCCGAGTTCCTCAAGCTGGTCATCCGACAGGGAATCATTCTCCACTTTTCGCATAGCCTGCCGCTCCATCAGCTGGCGCAAAAGCTCTATAATGGTGAGCACCAGTTTGGCCAATCCCTGTTCTACATCCGATTTATCCAGTGATAAGCGTTCCACCATCCACCGCCTCCTCGATGATTTTGCGGCTGCTGTTTTCAAAGGCACTTTCTATGGAGGAGATCAGCAGCTTCAAATCGACGATGATCAAATCAATATCTGCAATCGAGATCAGGATTTCCCCGCGGATGACCACTCCAGTGTCAATGATGCCATCGAGAAGATCCAGCAATGTCACTTCTTTATTTTCAAATGGTGAAAATTGTCTCATTCCGTATGTTCCTTTGCCAGCTTGGAAAAGTGATATGGCGGCCAGGGGCCCGTCACGTGAAAAATACACCCTTTTTCCTTCAATTCTTCCTCAATGGTTTCAATGGATTTAAAAAATTCATCTGCCTCTTCTATTTGAATCAGGACATCGCAATTCGCAACCATTTCTTCGGTAATTTCCGTCATATCTCTTCCCCAATTTTGCCGCAGAAGCTGTTCTGAAATCAGTGGTTCCAGCTCAGTGATTACTTGATGCCACAGCTCATTTTTCTCCCGCTCTAATTCGTTCTCGACCAGCATGGCAAGCCTTTTTTTCATTAAAAATTGCTTCCCTTTAGGCATGGACTCCATCTCTCGCTCCAACGATAGCACCGAAGGGTTCTTATGCTGAACAAACTCTCTCAAGCGTTCAGGACTGCAGAACATCTTGATGTTCCATTCCTGTTTTCCTCTCAGGTGGTCCAGTTTTCGCAGGATATCATCATGCTGATTCCTAAGTAAGGTTTGCAGCTTGTCGTCCTGTTCAAAGATCGTGCAGAACGACATGGGCAAAAGCGGGAATTGCTGCTGAAATAAAGCAACCGTCTCATGATGATGAAACGCGTGCTTTTTCAGCCAATCGGCGTCCTTTACTTGCCGGTCGATCTGTTCCTGACAAAACGCGTCCCCGTCTACTTCTGTCAGGATGGCAGCCAAACCATTGTACCTGCTGATTTTCACAGGCTCGCCGCCAATTCCCTGTAATTCCGGGCGTTCCGCATTACCTATATCTGCTGCTGCACAAATGCCATACACATAGAGAAAGGTTGTTGCAGTTTGTGCCATGCTTTCTCCTCCTCACCCCTGCTGTCTTCAGTTCTGCTTTTCACGTTCCTTGGCGATTCTGTACCGGTCCAACAATTCCTGTTCCCGGGCCAGATAGGATTCTTCATCCATTTGTTCCATTTCAAACATCGTATGAAGCTGTACCAGCTGCTGCTGGATATGAGGGATACTGTACAGCTCTTCATCCACTTCCTCCTGGATCTTTTCTCCGAGCTTGATGATCGAACGGATGGGCAGGGTAAAAAGTTTATGAATCATGATGAACCCTCAATTCTCAGTCGTATATTTACAAAGTTATACGCCGGCCACGGACCTGTGTATTTGAAATCCACTTTGTCTTTCCATGCTTCATAGAGATCGTTAACCTTTTGGTCGAACTGAGTTTCGCTGCTGCGCTCGATTAAAAAGGCCGCATTCAAAAACACTTTCCCCGGAATCGTATCATTCTGCTTTCCTGCAGCGGAGAGCAGCGAAAGCGGCAGGTAAATTTCCCTTTCCACCTGTTCCTGAAGCTGAAGGACAAACAGCTGTGCCCGTTCCCCCATCTGGATACGATCATAAAAAGCAGCCGGTGCGTCTATATCCTTTGAATTTTTCCATTCCAACAAAACGGGATCCTTTTTCATCTCCGCATCGATCCATTCCTTTTTGGGAAAGACCTTTAAGCCGACTTCAATCTTGTTCTCGAGATGAGAGAACAATTCGATAAAATCTTTTTTCAGATGGCTGGTAATGAGCAGAACATCCTTCTCTGAATGAAACACATTGCCAAAGCTCATGGGAATCAAGCTGTACTGTTTCATCACTTCCGAGATCACATCCTGGTGGGTCAACAGGTTCTGACGGCCGGGAAGCACCTCGCCCTCCACCTTGCATACCACCATGGCAATGCTGCCCAGATGAAGAGTGAACACTCCGGATTTCTCACCATTAAATTCTGCCTGGCCAAATGACTTCTTTTCTTTTTCCGCTATCGCACAAAAAACATAAATGCCTTTTTCCGTGCTCACTCCGGTTCATCCTCTCTCTGCAATTCCTGCAGAATCAGTTCCTGCACCGTTTCCTCTTCTTCATCGGGAAAAAAAGGCTGAACATGGCGGGTCAGTACATCAAGGCAAAGCTGCTGATACAAAAGATTTTTCGGACAAATTTCAACAGACGCTTTTTTGGCTATGGAAGCAATCATGATGGCAGCCCTCAGACTCGGGCTGCTGCCATTGCCATAGGCTCTCAGCCGGTTAACAAACTGAACGATAGATGCTGCTTCTTTTTCATTAACACCTGTTTTCTTGCGGATAATAGCCATTTCTGATTGTTCATCACAGAGATTTATACCGATGGTAATTAATCGGTCGATCAGTGCATCCTGTGTATGAAACGTTCCGGCATACTCCTCCGGGTTGCTTGTGAAAATCATGCAAAAATCCGGATGGCATGGAATGGCGGTGAACTTTCCATTCCCATACACAGGGAGCACCCTCTCCTCGAGGAGAGATAAAAGTATATTATTCGTTTCCGGGCGCGAACGTGTAAACTCATCATAAATTACGACATGTCCCTTTTTCACCGCCTCAATCAGCTGCCCTTGCATCCATAAAGGTCTGACTTCCTGCTCCTTCTTATATACCGAATGGATATAGTTGTCTACGACCTCCTTTTTGGTGATACCCATATAGTGGCCGATCAGGTCCTTGTTGCTCAGCTCGTGATGTCCCCGTATTACGGTTACCGGCCTGTCCATCTGTTTGGCAATATAAAAGGCAAGACTGGTCTTTCCTACCCCTGATGGTCCGGTAAAATGAACCGGAAAGCCTGTCCGCAAATACATGAGGGACCTGGACACCAGTGACTGGTAAAAAGGGACAGCGAGAAATTCATCCTGTTGATTCATCATCCTTTTCGCTTCCTTTCATTCATCATTTAAAAAAACCAAGGCGCAGAACAGCCCTGGTTTTTCCGAGTCTGTATTAAAGTGGTGCAGGCTCACTGTCTTCTTCCTTAGGCTGAAGAAGGCCTACTGCTTCGGCATAACGAAGCCAGGTATCGACACTCGCGATGACAATACGGGCATCAATCGTTAACAGCTCGATTCCAACCAAGGAAACCCGAGCCCACAGATCAATAACCACACCTTTATCCAGAATCCGGTCGATAACCTCCGCTAAGCTGGAAGAGTCTACACTCTTTTGAATGGCAGCCATGCAATCCCCTCCTTTCATCGGTTGAGAACCAAGGGGAATTTCTTTAGCTTATTCTTTATTTTTGCTTCTGGTGACGGCAAGCCCCTTGCCACAACTGCTTCCTCCGTAAATACGAAGTAAGATAGTATATGTTTGCTGGATTTAAGAGGATTGGACAGGCGTTTACTAGAATGAAAGATTTTATTTTAAAAGTAATAGCGGGGTGGGTCCGGCCAGTAAATTCTTTGTTTTGGACAGTAAAGCTTTAATTCCGGCCAGTAAGTCTTCGATTCTGGCCAGTAAGTTTTGGATTTCGGCCTGTATTTCTGTCAACAGCCGGCTGACAGACTCTCCAAACGGTGCTTTTTTAGTAAAAGACACAAAAAAACAGCCTCTCAGCTGTTTTTTCGCAACTATAATCTATGTTTATATCTTCAAATCTCTCTTACGGTATGCCGCAAACGTCAGGACGAATGCACCGAGAATGATAGCGGCGGACAGCCAGATGTACACCCCTTCAAACCCTGTGCTTCCCACCAGCTTTTTTGCTTCAAAATATTTAAAAGGCGTGATGAAACGCAGGGCATCGAGCTTGTCGTTCAGCTCGATGGCAATCGATAAAATATAGGCAATAACAAGAATGCCTGTCGCTATGGATACGGTCGATTTGGGACGGAGGCTCACAGCAGCTACTGCCATCCCCACCGAGAGGAAAATCAGCTGAAGGATCAGCATTCCGGCCATCAGCCTCCCAATCCCGCTTAAGTCTGCAGAAGGTTCATAGTAATTGACCATTCCGGCAGACAACCCATATGTCACCAGATTAAAGAGCAAAAGCAGAATGAGGGAAGCGGCAAGCTTGGAGGCAACAATCCTTGTTCGGGATACAGGTTTCGCCAGCAAAAACTCGGACGTTTTATCCCGCTCTTCTTTTGTGATCATCGTCGAACCAAGCAAGGCTGCATGAATGGCAGCCATGAGTGCAAGATAGGAAAACAGCATTCCAAAATACCCTGTGATGGTGGTTAGATCAAGCGAACTCAATCCAAAGATCGCCTGCAGTGATTTCGGCATCGCTCCAAAGATTTCGTTCACGGATTGGCCCGAGTTTTTCATCGTATCGTACTTGCTCATACCGGACACCACCATAAAAAGAAGCCCGATACACCACCAGATCATCGATTTGCGGCTGCTCCTCAACTCTCTCCAGAAGATGTTCAATTTTTTTCACCTCTTTTACATCCAGCTAAGCAGCATGGATGTCTTTTTTCATAAACAGAAAGCTGCCTGCTCCAACAGCGATCACAATGACTGCTGCCCCCAAGCCCATAAATAAGGGCTCATACGCGGTGTGCTTCATAATGTAGGGCAGGTCAAAGTACTTGAACGGCGTGATATAGCGGGAAGCTTCATCGCTGATTGCGGAACCGAACATGCTGATGATAAAGAAAGCAAAAACCGTACCGAGGGATACCGGCAGCACCGAACGGATTCTTGGAAATAAGGCAGAGACAAAAAAGCCAAGCGCCGCAAACATAAGCTGCACAAAAAAATTAGCGGCTGATATCAGGAAAAAGGCACTGGTATCAAAGTCATTTGCTGCCACTGTATTCGCCATGATATAAGAAACCACAACAAAAACCAGATTGGTGATCAACAGGATAACCAGCACGGCAACCATTTTTGACGTAATAATCCTCCCTCGTGTCACCGGTTTCGTTAAAAGAAACTCCGCCGTTTTCCCGCTGACTTCCTTCGAAAGGATACCTGTTCCCAGGTTCATGGCCTGGATGGCGCCGCACAGCATAATATATAAGAAGAAATACGAGTAGAAACCAAGCAATGAGGTGATGCTGTTGATCTGCACACCCAAAGCCTTCAAAACACCCTCCGGATAATTTTGCAGCACCTTGATAAATTGGTCGCCATCCTTTTCAATGGACGGATACATCGAGAAAAACAAAACAGTCACCGCTGCAAGCGATATGGTCCATATCATCATAGAGCGGCGGTTCTCCCTAAGCTCGTGCAGGAACATGTTCATCTTGAACATCCTCCTTTTCATAATAATGAAGAAAAATTTCTTCCAGATCGGGTTCATCCACCCACAGGTTGGCAAGCTGTATCTCCGCAAGCCTCCTCATGATCAGATTGATATCCCCGCTGTATAAAAAGCTGATCCGGTTTCCCGCTTCACTTTCAATTTTTGTAACGCCATCCAAAGCGAACAGCCCGGCATCAACAGGCACTCTGGTTTCGATTCTGATTTTCTTGTGGTTTCTTTCCTGCAAAGTGCTGATTTTTTCAACCGTAATCAGTTTTCCTTCCTTAATAATGGCGACCCGGTCACACATTTTCTGCACTTCGCTGAGGATATGGGAGGAAAAGAGAATGGTAGCTCCTTTTTGATTTTCTTCTTTTAAAAGTTCAAAGAACGTTTGCTGCATCAGTGGATCAAGCCCGCCTGTCGGTTCATCCAGAATAATCAGCTTTGGTTCGTGCAGCAACCCCTGGACAATGCCCACCTTCTTGCGGTTTCCATACGACAGGTCATCGATTCGTTTGTTCAGGTCCAGATCCATTCTCTCTGCCAGTTCACGGATCCGCTTTTTGCAGTCCTTTTTGTAAAAGCTGGCTGAGTATTTAAGAAGGTCCTTTACCTTCATCTTGTCGTAATAAAAAACCTCCGACGGCAAATATCCGATTTGTTTTTTAATTTCAGGACCATGCTTCACAACGTCCTTTCCAAAAATGGTCGCACTGCCGCTTGTGGGATAAATGATGGACAAAAGGGTTCGAAGCGTAGTGGACTTGCCGGCCCCATTCGGGCCAATAAACCCAAAGATCTCCCCTTCCTTCACAGAAAAGGTAATGTCTTCGATTCCTCTTGACTGGCCGTATCGTTTGGTTAACTGATTCAGTTCAATCACGTTCATGGCAGCAGCCTCCCGTCATTTGTAAAATGCTTGTTTA
This sequence comes from Fictibacillus fluitans, assembly GCF_030418125.1. Taxonomy (GTDB): domain Bacteria; phylum Bacillota; class Bacilli; order Bacillales; family Fictibacillaceae; genus Fictibacillus_C; species Fictibacillus_C fluitans. The sequence continues at coordinate 12,635 of NZ_JAUHTR010000005.1, forward strand.
AACATATCAATATAAGCTTTCGATTCAGCAAATACTTCATCATAATCCAGCTCCTGCTGACTTAATTTCGCTTTCATCAAGTATTCTTCACTTAAGCCCTGGAACGTCCACATCATACTTTTTATGGCTTTCGGCAGGTCCAGATCTTCCCGGAACCGGGAATGGTCAATACCGTCAAACAGCCATGTGGAGCTGTTCGCTGTGAATTCCTTGATCTTGCCTTGAAAATCGCTTCGGATCTGCTCCGACTCCTCCAGCATGGCTTTTTCAAAGAAACGAAAAATATCGGGATACGTTTGGAGCAGTTCCACCTTGATCAGCGTCATGTCATGAAGCCGTTTAAAAAAATCAGGCTCCTCCATGACTGTCTTTTTATAAAAATCCTCCATTACGACCTCAATACAATGGTCAAACAAAAACAGGTAGAGTGTTTTCTTGTTCTTGAAATAGTGAAACAGCAGCCCTTTCGAAATGCCTGCCTCCTTCACAATTTCATTGGTCGATGCATGGTCATACCCTTTCTGGACATATACTTTTATCGCAGCATTTAAAATTTTGATTTGCTTCTCGTCATCGAGACTGAAAAATTTGGAATTCAAGAGCAGCACTTCTTTCATTTTTCTCATTGACCACTTCGGTCAACTTCAGTATATGCTGATTGACCACTGTGGTCAACGTTATCTTTTCGACACAGATTACATATCCTGTTAGTTGCTTCAAGAGTAACTTTTATAGAGACTTCATCGATCAGTTGATTGGAGCGGAAGGTGCGAGACTCCTCGAAAATGAAAATCACATTTTCTTCGTGCGATGAATCGCTCCCGAAGCCTTCCTTGTCCTGCAGAGGAACGTGACAGGTGAGACAAGGTAGGCGTTTACGCCGGTACACAGGCGCTTGCGCCGGTGGGGCTCAGCGCACGCCCTGCGGAAAGCGAGCATCCTGAAGCGGAAAGCAACTGCCCCCAGCTACCTTTAAAAGACACAAAAAAAACACCCATCCTTTTTTAAGAATGGGTGTCTCTCGTGTTATCTTCCACGCTTCCATTTCGGGAGCTTTGGCTCTTTTACCTGGATGAAGCGGATAATGATGAACAGGATGTAAATGGCCAGGGCCACATAGAAAAATACGGGAACTTTTTCAAATCTCGCTTTGGCCAAAAGGTAGAACATATAAAATAAAAACAAGGTAACAATCACGCCGTTTTTTGGCAGCCGTATGCTTTTAAAGCTAGGTATCTTAATGGTACTGACCATCAGAACGGCCAATCCGTAAAAGGCGACGAGAAATATCCACAACGGAATGGTTTTAACGAACAGTACCAGGAAGGTAACGATGGCGCCTGCCATTGTAATCGGAATGCCGGTAAACCGTTTCAGCGATTCCTCTGATGAGGTTACATTGAAACGCGCCAGCCGGTACGCCCCAAAGACAGGGAAAATCCCGGCCATTGCAACACCGTATATATAATGGAAATCCGCCAAATACGTATGCGCAGCTAGAAATGCAGGAGCCACTCCAAAAGAAACCACATCGGCCAGGGAATCAAGTTCTTTCCCCATTTCGTTGGTTACTCCGAGGATCCTCGCCACCCTGCCGTCCACCGCATCAAGCATGATTGCGATAAAAATCAGGATAGTTGCGTTTTTGCTGTCCCCGTCAATAATATAGCCGATTGAAAAAAAGCCGCAATAAAGGTTTCCGAGCGTAAGCAGATTGGGTATATGCTTCTTCATGTAGCACGTCCTTTGTATGTAAACTATACCCTTCTATACTAATGCATTTTATGGAATTTACAATTCCTTTTCCTATAATATACGGCTAATTTCCTACTTCCATTACATTTTTATTTTATTTAATAAGGAAATAAACGTTTCCATTTCCTCTTCTGTCAATTCTTCAAATGTTTTTTCATAAAAACCCTGCAAAATGTTCTCCATTTCCGCTGCCATCTGTTTTCCTTCAGCGGTAATGGACAAATAGACGATTCTGCGGTCTTCGCTGCTGTGGGTCCGCTTCACCAGTCCGCGGTTGATCAGTTTGTCACTCGTAACAGAGATGTGGCTGTTGGTTACATTCAGATGATCCGCAATTTCAGACACCATCTGATCGCCACAGCAGTTCAACACTTTCAACACTGCATATTCATTATAAGGAATATAGTCTTTTAGCAGCGGATGAAAACAAGACCGGATCTTCTTGGTTTGACTCCGGTAGCTGATTACTAAATCCTGTACGAGCCGTTCTCTGGTTTTCATAATAAAGATCTCCTTGCTTTTGAAGCAGCTAGTCGCTTGAACGGGCTTACTTTACCTTCTCGCGGATGCCTGCTTCTATTTTTTTTAATAAACGAATATATTCTTCCTGCTCTTCCTTTTCCAGCGTGGAAAGCATCTCCATCCAAAAATGATCCCTTTTTCTCAGAATCGTTTCCACCAGGTTTTTCCCGTCGTCTGACAGAACAATCCACACCACACGCCTGTCCTTCGCATCGCGTGTCCGCTGAATCAAATTGTCATTCTCCAGCTGGTTAAGAAGTGTGGTCGTGGCCCCCGAAGTCAGGCCCATTTTGTTCGATATATCAACCACCATGCACTTATGGTTCTCAAAAATCATTTTCAATACGGAGTACTTGGTTGCTGTTAAGCTATATGAGAATTCCTTCATTTGGTCTTCGATAAATGCCCGCCGCAATTTAAAGAAGGTATCTTTGATCTTGTCGAGCTCATTAATCTTCCTTTGCATTAGTTCGTCCATACCCTTTTCCCCTCTGCCTTCCTATGTTCAATATGATGATAAATTGTCCCGAAAAATTAAAGTGTAAATTTATTGTGCCCATCATTTCTTTGTGGTAAAGTGTTTACTTAGACAATACCTTTATCATAAAGTATCTTTGCTAAAAAGTAAAACTTAGAGAAAAAGGTATATCTCATAAATAGTTAATTGTCCGACACAGTTAACAACATTAACCATTAAGGAGGAAAACTAAATGTCAAGAGGCCGTTTACTCATGACCAACATCGTCGCATTTATTGTAGTACTTGCTTTAATTGCAGGAGGAGCATACTACTATGTTCAAAACAACAACTATGTGACAACCGATAACGCGAAAGTATCAGGTGATCTTCATACCATTACAGCTCCTGCAGACGGAAAACTTTCCGGATTTAATCTTGAAGAAGGAAAAAAGGTCGCCAAGGATGATGAGCTAGGAAAAGTTTCCGGAGCTGAAAAATCAATGTCTGTCAAAACTCCAGCGGATGGAACCATCATTAAAAAACAAGCCAGCAATGACCAAATGGTTCAAGCTGGTCAAACACTTGCAAGCGAAGTAAATATGGATTCACTTTATGTGCTTGCCAACATCAAAGAAGATGAACTTAACGATATCGAGGAAGGCGACCAGGTAGACGTGACTGTGGATGGGGATGACGATACAACCCTTGAAGGAAGCGTTGAAAAAATCGGTTATGCTACCAACTCTCTATTTTCTTTAATGCCAAAATCCAATGATGACGGCAATTATACGAAAGTAACACAAACTGTACCCGTTAAAATTTCAATTACGAATTCTTCCAATAAAGTTTTACCAGGTATGAACGCAGAAGTTAAAATTTCCAAGAACTAATCATTAAATTTAACTTACTACTTCCGAAGAAAGGAGGAAGAATGAATGACAGATGAATTACAACAACCACAAGACGCACATGGAATCAGAAAATATATTCCTTTGCTGGTTATCCTCATGGTCGGATTGTTCCTTGCCATCCTGAACCAGACATTGCTGAACGTGGCCATTCCCCACTTGATTACGGAATTTGGTGTATCAGCCAATACTGCGCAATGGTTATTGACCGGCTACATGCTCGTCAACGGAGCGCTTATTCCATTATCACCGTTCTTGATTGAGCGGTTTGCGGTTCGCCGCCTGTTTTTATTTGCAATGTTTTGCTTCACCCTCGGATCACTGATTTGCGGTATAGCTACAGGGTTTCCGGTCATGTTAATCGGTCGTTTAATCCAGGCAGTTGGCGGTGGTGTTCTCGCTCCCCTCGTCATGACCATCATTCTGTTTATCTTCCCGCCTGAAATCCGGGGCCGTGGTATGGGTATCTTTGGTCTTGCCATGATGTTTGCACCGGCCGTTGGTCCAACCCTTTCAGGTTGGGTTGTACAAAATTATGACTGGCATCTTCTTTTCACAGGAATGGTTCCTCTGGGAGCTATTGTTCTGATATTTGCCTTTTTCAGACTGAGAGACATTCAGCCAGCCAAAAAAGTAAAAGTGGATGGACCATCCGTCGTTACATCACTGGCCGGAATGGCGCTGCTTCTTTACGGCTTCAGTGAAGCAGGAAATGACGGCTGGGATGATGCTGTAGTACTCTCCACCATGATTGGCGGTGCAGTGCTGCTAGCGATTTTCGTCATCCGCCAGCTTCGCATCGAAAAACCTTTGCTGGATATGCGTATTTTCAAATACAGCATCTTTTCACTATCCAGTGTGATTAACGTCGTATTAACCATCAGCTTGTTTTCAGGGATGTTCCTGCTTCCGATCTATCTGCAAACCATCCGTGGATATTCTCCATTGGATTCCGGACTGCTATTACTGCCCGGTGCATTGATCATGCTGGTCATGTCCCCTGTTTCAGGTACACTTTTTGATAAAATAGGACCTCGCCCTCTTGCCATCTTCGGTATGGCGATTACAACAGCAACAACATACTATTTCACAAAATTAACGATGGACACACCGTATTCATTTATTGTGATGCTTTACATGTTCCGCATGTTCGGGATGTCATTCCTGATGATGCCGATCATGACGGCTGGTTTAAACCAGCTGCCGAAACATTTGAGCAGCCACGGTACGTCCATGTCGAATACGCTCCGTCAGGTCAGCGGATCGATCGGAATCAGCTTGATTACAACCATTTTTACCAACCGTACAACATTTCACATGAACGAAATGGAAGGCGCCATGAACACAGCCGATCCGTTCTTTATGGCATCTTTCCATGAATTTGTACAGAAAGTAGCAATGACCTTGCATCTGCCGGTCTCCCAGGCACAGTCACAGGCTGTTCAGCTCCTGGCCGGAAGAGCAAGCCAGCAGTCAAGCATTGCCGGTATTAATGATGCATTTATCTGGTCTACCGTAATTTCGGCTATCGGCTTAGTGCTGAGCATTTTCCTTCGTGACGTACGTAAGGATAAAGCCAATGTATCTGCTCCTGAACAGAAGAAGGAAGAAGTTCTTCTTCTGCCGGCGCCTAAAAACGTGTCCTGACGCATTACTTTACTAAATGGAGGAATGTTTGATGAAAATTTGTGTAGTCTATGACAGTGAAGGTGGACATACTCAATCCCTTGCAGAAGCGATCGCGCGCGGAGCAGAGCAGGTGGAAGGAGCAACGGTTTATCTTCAGCATGTGGATGAAGCGGATGTTTATGCCCTTCCGGAAATGGATGCCATCATCTGGGGCTGCCCCGGACATTTTGGAACCATCAGTTCAGGGTTGAAAACCTGGATCGACAAGCTCGGCTATTTATGGGCCGAAGGAAAATTGATCAATAAAGTCGGCGCCGTGTTTTGTACGACAGCGACCACGCACGGCGGTCTGGAAGCTACACTGCTTAACTTGATCACACCGATGCTTCACCAGGGAATGATCATTGCCGGCCTTCCTGGCAATATCCCTGAAAATGCTCTGTATGGTTCATATTATGGAGTCGGAATAACTTGTCCGATTGAAGGGAATGAACTTATTACAGAGGATGATCAGGCACTTGGCCGGGCATTGGGAGAACGTGTAGCCACAGTGGCACGACAATTTACAGAACGGTAGGTGATGAAACATGCTCCCGATTTTATTCATTGCAGTTGCCGTAATTTTGATTGTTGCCTTGATTGTAATTAACACAAGGGCTTTTTCATCACGCAACCAGGAGGATTCTCCTGTTGATGAGCCGAAACAGTCTCCAGACACAGATAAGCCTGTGGGAGAATTTCTCAGCGAAGAAACGTCCGCAGCTGTTGATCATCATCAAGAGCAGGACCAAGAGCCGGCTGCTCCATCATCACCAAAGGGGAAGGCACCTGCAGTTGCTAGTGACCCAAATTCCATGGGTGACGATGAATACCGCAAAGCCCTGCAAAAACTAAAAACCAAGCCTTCTCCTCCTGCTCCTGCAAAGGCCAGGGAGAAACTGTCCATGAAGGACAATGATTACCGTAACGCACTGAAATCCATGCAGCAAAAACGGGATAATGAAAAGCCATAGAAAATTCTATGGCTTTTCTTCCATCCTTTTTTAAATCTAACTGATAAGAGGTGCCTTATGAAAGTAAAAGAATTCATGATTTCAAATGTCATTACTGCCAGACCCGACGATACCCTTCAGGATGTGATGAGCCTTATCGTTCATAAAAAGATTGGCGGCCTGCCCATTGTGGACGATGAAGGAAAACTGCTCGGCATGGTCTCTGACGGCGATATCCTGCGCGCCATCAAACCACGCGAGCGGCAGATTTATGATTTCTTCACCTTTGTCATCTATGAACAAAAGCAGGAACTGGAACAATTCCTTAAGGAACTGGGAGAAGTACCTGTCATTAAAATTGCCAGGAAGAACGGACTGATTACTGTTTCACCAGATGATGAAATGGAAAAAGTCCTTCAGCTGCTGGCTAAGCATCATTTTAAAAAACTGCCAGTCATTAATGAGGAAAAACGTGTGGTCGGCGTGATCAGTCGCGGAGATGTGATTCGCAAGATTGAACAGACCATACTCAAGCAGCTGTAAAAGCAGTCCTACGGGGCTGCTTTTTTATTGTGCAGAAAGTTCGGTGTACGTGTTACGCAATAAATACTTCTGTATTTTCCCGCTTGCGTTTCTCGGCATTTCCGGCACAAAGACAAATCTTCGCGGGCGCTTGTAATCAGCCAGTTTGCTGCTGTTCCGGCAAAACTCATCGAGTTCCAGCTCCGTCAGGTTTTCATCCTTTTTGACCACAATGGCGGTTACCCGCTCGCCCCACTTTTCATCGGGTTCTCCAAGCACAGCCACGTCCAGAACACCTTCATGTTCGTACAGCACATCCTCCACTTCCCGCGGATAAATGTTCTCACCGCCGCTGACAATCATGTCATCGATGCGGTCCGAGACAAATAAATAGCCCTCCTCATCCATATATCCAATGTCCCCGCTATGATACCATCCATTGTATAGGGCTCGCTCTGTCGCCTCATTTCTTTTGTAATAGCCCTTCATCACACTCGGTCCCCGGACAATAATCTCCCCCTGCTCTCCTGGCGGGAGAATTTCATCGGGATTGGACGGGCCTGGACTTCCCGGTTTCACTACCCGAATTTCATGATTGAAGCATGCTTTCCCGGCAGAGCCCGCTTTGCTCTCCTGTTCATCCTCAAACAAAAAGGAGATGGCCGGGCCCATTTCTGTCATGCCATAGGCCTGCACAAGGCGAATCCCCATTTTCTCCCCCAATGCCCGCACCAGAACCGGCGCCATTGACGCACCGCCATAGAGACCAAACCTCATGGAGGAAAGATTATAGGCATCCAGGTCCTCCTGCAGCATCATATTCCACATCGTAGGCGCCCCGAACATCACCGTGATTTTTTCATGCTGAATGGTCTCCAATACTTGTTTCGCATCAAAATGATGAAGGATCACTGTCGTGCATCCATTATGTACGCGCGGTAAAAAGGCGCAATGGAGCTCCGCACAGTGGAACATGGGAGCTGCCGTTAAACCCCGGTCAGCAGGCCTAAGCTGCAGCGCATGCATGCAGGTCAGGCTCTGCTCGATCATGTCGCGGTGCCTGTGCAGGACTCCCTTGGGATGTCCTGTTGTACCACTTGTATACATAATCGCATAAACATCATTCTCATCAAGTTCCACTGCCGGTTCTGCAGCCTCTGCTGACAGAACCCGCTCGTGAAAGCTTATGGCCTGTTCAGGAACATTTTCGTCCGTCGACCAGAAGGACACAAGCGGAAACTCATCAAACAGGAGTTTCACCTGATCCTCCAACGCTTTTTCATAAATAAAAAGAGCAGGCTTCGAATCGTTAAGAATGTACGATACCTCGCCTGACTTTAATCGGAAGTTAATTGGATTCAGTACGGCACCAATCTTTGCACACGCAAAATAAACCGTCGCGAACTCACTTGTATTGTGCATGAAAACAGAAACAATATCTCCCTTTCCCACACCTGACGATAAAAAAGCTTGGGCAACACGGTTCACATATTGATTCCATTCTTCATATGACCACCTTTTTCCCTGCGACACATCCACAAGTGCTTCCTTTTTCGGATACTTTTTGACACTTTGATCAAACAGCTTTCCAATTGTCGGATACATATCGTTATTCCTCCCACTTTTAGTGTAGAAACAAGCTTTGGCATGCAGGTCAGCTATGCTGATGAGCATTTTTATTCTGATATGTATTACTTCCCCAGGGTTACGGAAAACCCTTGAATTTCTAACTCGAAAAAATTTTTATGAATTATTAACCATTTTAATTAAACTTTTCCTCTGCCTGCCGATAAACTTCATAGATTCAAAATTTTATATGTTTAATGGATTAGGAGAGATGGAAAGAAAATGAAAAAATCATTTGTTACGGGGATATGTTTCGCTGTTCTGACAACAGCTGCCTTATATCAAAGTCTTCATGCGGATGCGATATCCGCTCAGGAAGCAAAAACAAAGTATGTAAATGTCAGTGCCACTTCAAGCCTGAACATGCGCAAAAGTGCTTCTGCAAATGCTGCCATCATTGGGAAACTGATGAAAGGCAACAAGGTCATCGTGTATTCCGAAAGCAAAGGGTGGGCCAAACTGAAATACAGCAACAAGCTTGGGTATGTAAGCACAAAATATCTCATTGCTTCAAAGCCTTCAACGGCCAAGGCAGCTGCTGTACCAAAACCAACAACCAAATATGTTACAGTGAGTTCAGGCGGGAGCCTTAACCTGAGAAAAAGTGCCACAGCCGCATCCTCCGTTATTACAACCCTGAAAAACGGTCTGGCCGTTACGGTTTATTCTGAAGCCAGCGGCTGGGCGAAAATTAAGGCAAACGGTAAAGACGGCTATGCAAGCCTTAAGTATTTAACTGTAAAAAAACCGGTGGTCGCAGCTCCCAAGCCTTCAGCGCAGAAAACCGTTACGAAATACACTGTACTCAGCTCAGGCAGTAACCTGAAGGTCTACAAAAGTGCATCAGCAACCTCAGCAATTGTTACCACACTTAAAAACGGTTTAGCCGTTACGGTCTACTCCGAAACGAAAGGGTGGTCAAAAATTAAAGCCAATGGTAAAGATGGGTTTGTCAGCAGCAAGAACCTTTCTGACAAAAAGCCAGTCAGCAACGTACCTCAATCAGCAGCACCCACATTCACAACGAAATACGTGACGGGAGGAAACCTGAACCTGCGCACAGGGGCATCCGCCAAAACAGCAGTCGTTACAGTGCTAAAGGACGGATCGCCGGTTGACGTCTACGCCGAAACCAATGGCTGGGCAAAAGTAAAAGCAGGCGGCAAGGACGGCTATGTCAGTGTGAAATACCTAACGGAAAAGAAGCCGGCGGCTCCTGCACCAAAGCCAGTGCCAACACCTGCACCAACACCGAAATCCGTGCGGGCTCCGGCTTCAAAACCTGAACCGGCTCCCGTTCCGGTACCAGCACCAGTACTAGTGCCAAAGCCAGAGCCTGAACCAGCAGCAGTTCCGGCTCCAAAACCAATACCAGCTCCTGAGCCTGTTTCGGTGGTTAAGTTTGTTACCACAGATACTTTGAATATGAGATCAGGCCCGGCTACCTCCTATTCCGTGGTGCTACAGCTGGCGCATGATACAGCAGTAAACGTGCTCTCTGAAGAAAAAGGATGGGCAAAAGTAAACGCGAATGGGAAAACGGGCTATGTCAGCTCCTCCTACCTTACTGTAAAAGGAGACCCTGTACCGTCTTCGGATTACGAAGCACTTTATGGCAGGAGCCTTGATGAGATGGTTGCCATGCAGATGAAAGTAAATCCGCAAACCGATCTTTATAAAAACTATATTCACCAAAGTGCAGTGACTGTTTCAGGCACAACGGCCACCGTGTCAGGAGATAATTGGAATGTAAGAAATGGTGCCGGAACAGGGTTTTGGTCCCTTGGCACAGTGAACAACGGAACCAAACTAAAAGTTCTTGGCAGTGTTAAATCATCAGAAGGAATATGGTACCAGGTCGCTTATAAAACATGGGCCAACGCAAGCCCGGATGACGTGAAATACTATCTGGATTCCAGCAATTTCAAAAATGATCCGGTAAAATCTTATCAGTTTATTAAACTCTCACAATCGGCCAGTTTGAATACCGATGAGGTCAATCAACGCATACTCACCGGTAAAGGTATCCTTCAGGGGAAGGCCTCAGCCTTTATTTCCGCAGGGGAAACCTACCATATCAATGAAATTTACCTGATTTCCCATGCGCTGCTTGAGACCGGAAACGGAACCTCAAAGCTCGCAAAAGGCATTCAATACAACGGAAGAACAGTCTATAACATGTACGGTATTGGAGCAGTGGACAGCGAACCAATCAATAAGGGAGCCGCAAAGGCTTATGCCGAAGGATGGTTTACACCGGAAGCCGCAATCATCGGTGGTGCCAAATTTATCTCCCAGGATTACATCCAGGCAGAGCAGGACACGCTCTACAAAATGAGGTGGAATCCGCTCGCAGCGGCAAACAGCGGAAAAGCAAGCCATCAATATGCTTCGGACATCGGCTGGGCTGCCAAGCAGACCACGCAAATGCATAATTTGTACAGCCTCTTATCTTCCTATAAAATCATTATGGAAGTACCGGTTTATGCACCAAAACAGTAATACAAAAGGGACACTCTTTATTAGAGATGTCCCTTTTGTTCATTAATTGGGTTCTACATGAACATGCACATTATAGACGTCATGCTTTTTGACAAGCGTGTTCTCCACGATGGTTGATATGTCGTGAGCGGCCTTGATATCGAGCGTCGATTTTACAAATATCACAATATCAACGACCGCATTATTCCCATAGTTCCTTGCCTTAATTTCTTTTACCCCTTTCACACCCTCCACGTTTTGAATGGTTTCCCGGTAGGAGCGGATCAGGTTTTCATCAAATCCATCGGAAAGCTGATGGGACGCATCTCTAAAAATATCCCACGCGGTTTTACAGATCAAAAAACCTACAACAAGGGCAGTAAGCGGGTCAAGCCACGGCAGATTCAGCTGGGAGCCGAAGATCCCCACTGCGCTTCCGATACTCACCCACGCATCAGAGAGGTTATCCTTCGCTGCTGCATTAACGGCAGAGCTGTTGATTTTATTTGCCAGCGCATGATTGTATCGATATACAAAATACATAACAGCCGCACAAAACAATCCCGTCCATCCGGCAATGACATCAGGTGATTCCTTTACTCCTGAAAACATGGAGGATACCGCTTCAAATAATACCTGAAGTCCAACCGCCGCCATAATAAATGAGGCGGTTAATGATGCAATCGTTTCACTTTTCCAATGGCCGTATGGATGGTCTTTGTCTGGCGGCTTGCGGGACATCTTTAACCCGATCAATACCGCGATGGAAGCGATAATATCGGTCACATTGTTTAATCCGTCTGCTCTTAACGCTTCCGAATGGCTGAAGTAGCTGATCACCAGCTTCAGAGCGGACAAGCAAATGTAAGCGACAATACTGATGATCGCCCCTCTTTCCCCCAGTTTTAAATTTTGATAATGCTGCTCATCCATAAATAGCCATCCTCCAAATGTTTCTTCAATTCATATCGTAGCAGGCGCTATCCGGGTGGGTCTATAGCAACGTTTTTGGGCTTTGGTATAAAAACAACACACCTAAAAAAGTGTTGGTCAGAGGAAACGTTTGTGCCCAAAAGAAAGGGAGTGTCCAATAAATGTCTTTGAAGCTCTTGAAAGTATTACTTTCCATTCCGGGTCGCTCGCTTTTACCGGCGCTAGCGCTTTCGCAGGGCGTGCGCTGAGCCCCACCGGCGCAAGCGCCAATGTGTCTCACCTGTCACGTTTCCCCTGCAGGACAAGGAATGCTTCGGCAGCGATTCATCGCAAGAAGAAAATGTGATTTTCATTTTCGAGGAGTCTCGCACCCTCCACTCCAAGTAACATACCAATGGAGATGAAGACCCAACTCCATCCTGCCAAATGAAAAAGGAGCTTCCAGAAGTCATTTTTACTGACTTTATGGACAGCTCTCTTATTCTTGTTAATGAAATTAGAACAACCAGAAATAATCCACTGCTGCCAAAAGCACAACAGCAAGCACAGCTATTAACATCTTTTGCTTTTTCGTTAATTTTTTGTAAAACGAATACCGCTTGGATTCATCATGAAAAATCCAATAATCAAATGCACCAAGTAACAAGGCAAAAATCACTGCACCGGCTGCCAGCAAATTTCTTCCTCCTTTTCCTAAAGTTACGAATATAGCTGAAAAAAGATACATTGACTATCTAATGGATTCGGATTTTAACGTCGCCGTGGATCCACTTAGGATAGAAACTGAAATCAATGGTAATCGGATTTTTATATTTTTTGACAGATTTTATATCTATTCCTACTTCACTAGGTCTATGATTTGGAGTAGACCCAAATGCAGAATGGTACTCTATTTCTTTGCCATTTCCGTCGGTTGCGTTGCTAAAAGGCATAAAGTGGAATGGCTTTTTGGTATGCATCTTAAACGAAAGACTGTTCTTTTTTACTTTCATATCCCTGAATAGTTCTTTGTCAGGTTGCTTTAATATTTTTCTTTTCTCCGTATCAACTACTAATTTATCATTTGATTTATCAATAACTTGAATTTGATTCATGACCAGGTACAGTTCTTGCGTCTTGCGAAAATAATTACTTTGCAGATAATATACATGTTCATCCTCTTCCTCTTTGATGCTTGTCAATCCCGAAGAGGTTCCCCATGATTCCCAGCTTTCATCCACAAGCCTGATTCCATCAAAATTCAGTATTCTTTTTGTGTTATCCTGATGTTCCTTAAGATATACTGCTACACGCAGAGGATAAACTACTACTTTTTCAACTGTGATTTTCTGCTCTTCCACTGTGATCTGCTTATTAAGTTCATATACCTTTTTTATTTTAAGTTTTTTCGTTAAATCGAAATCTATCGCAAACTTTTCATCTAAATGATGACTTCCCTTTAGTTTAAATAACACTTTATATCTCATCTCATCATTTGGTTTTTCATAAAAGAATTCCAATTTGCCGGTGTATTGCTTTTTTCCGCTCTCCGAGTCATGCGGTCCACCGTAATTGATTCCGTTCACTTCAAGTACTTTGCCATTTCTGTTTTTTAGTTCTGTATCACTCATGTTCACTTCTTTTAGTTTCTGATTAGAGTTAATGGTATAAAACAGCACCATGCCCTCTTCATCTGCAATAGCTCCGTCGATCGTTACTTTCACTCCGTTCTTTTCCTGCGAGACACCGATTTCCTGGTAATATTTATTTTCAATGGCTGCCATACGGCCTTTATCATCTCTGATGAGTTCAACGACTTTTTCCATACCGGGGATGTTCGTCATATAATCCGCAAATACAGGAGAGAACCGAATGGACCAGAAAAACCCGATCAACAGGACAGCAGCCGCTGCCATACCGTACATCCAGCGTTTCTTTTTTACACCGCTTTTCTCTTCCGATTTTGCTTTATGGAAGCCTGCAAAAATGGCTTCATCTAGCGCATCCATGGATATTTCCATAGCATCATATTTCTTTTTCAGCTTCATTATCTGCTCTTCTTCCTTGCTATACATTCAGGCTCCCTCCCTTCTCGTCCAACCTGTCCCTCAGCATCTTCAGCGCTTTATTGAGCCAGGTTTTCACCGTTCCTTCCGGACATTGCATGGCCTGGGCGATGTCTTTTATTTTCAGATCATGAAAATATTTTAAGATTAGAATCTCCCTTGAACGTTCGTCGAGCCCCTGCATGGCATCCTTCAGCTCCATCTCAGAATGATTTTCCGATATGCCGTAAGCGTTTAATAGTTCATCGTTTACTGTCATGCGCCTGTTATTTTTCAGCTGATCGTTGCAATAATTAATCATGATGCGGATCAGCCATGTTTTAAAATAGGCAGGCTGCTTTATGCTGCGAATATTTTTATAGGCTCTGTACGTTACCTCTTGTATGGCTTCCAGCGCTTCTCCCTCATCATGAAGATACGACAGGGCAGTTCTGTACAAATCAAGCTTGTATTGTTTCATAAGTGTTAAAAACGCTTCTCCGTCTCCTTTGCTTGCGTCCTCAACCCACTGCTGTTCCTGTTTCAAATGCCGTGATCCCCCTTTTTCCTTCTCTGTTGTATATATTAGACTAATAAATGGAAAAAAAGTTTTATTTTTCAGGAAAAAATTATTAGGAAGGAATTAATTGAATCCCGATTCGTTTGCTTTCGGGCGTGTTTTTGGTTTTCCGGACAAGTCCCGCCACCCCCGTCTCCCCAACAACAAAAAAACCGCCCACTTTCAAGCGGTACGGCTCTGCAATCAAACATCAATGATCTTATTGTTGATATTAACGGTAATGCCATCACCCTCTATAGACGCGCCAGTTTTACCCTTCAGCCTGTTCTGCCGGGGTGGACCGATGACAACGGATTCCTTGATCGGGGACAGAGCCTGGGCGATTTCTCCGGGACGGAGGCCATAGGCCAGGTCGAAAACCTCTGGCGGAGTGAGACGTAGGGTGTCTGACCCTTCCGCTGTTTCAAATTGGTCATTGTTAAAAAACAAATGAAGATGCACTTTGTCAGTTACAGGTGTAATCCAGTGCCACCAGGCCATTGGAATAAAAACGACCTGTCCTGGCTTGGCATGATAACTGTGCAATTTGTTCACATCCGGATCGATGATGGAAACTACCACTTCCCCCGAAACTACTACGTCGAGTTCCCACGCGTTTGGATGCCAATGGGGCTCACGCATATGCCCCTTGCTCATAAAAAGGTTCACAAACGCCCCTCCCACCATGGCCGGAAGCTGGGTGGAGGTCACTTCGTACGCCAGGTTCTCCTCATCTCTTTTAAAAAAGACATTGCTTTTGGAATCAAAAAAGAGATTGGGTGTTCCGCTTGTTTTCTTCAGGTTCGAATTATCTGGAACAAAACCGAATCTCGTCATGAGCTGTCCCCCATCATGTTTGAATTTATGATATTCCCTACTTGTTATATTCGATGGACAAAAAAGGAATGCCATAAAAAAAAGACCATCACGCTGCTAACGGGATGGCCTTTCATCAATGATATTATTGTCCTTTGATTTCCAGCAGCTTCTGCCTCAGGCCGGTCTCCATCTGGGCCAGCTCGTTTTCGGCCAGACGGCGTTTGTGACGGCCTTCCTCCTGAATGCGGAGTGTTTCCTCAAGGGTGGACATGAGGTTTTCCTGCGTCTTCTTTAGCGTCTCGATATCAACCAGACCCCGTTCATTTTCGCGGGCTGTCTCAAGCGTGTTCGCTTTGAGCATTTCTGCGTTTTTCAGCAGCAGATCATTGGTCGTTTTGGCGACCTTTTTCTGAGCCTCCACCGCACTCCGCTGGCGAAGAAGAGTAAGGGCAATGGCGACCTGGTTTTTCCAGAGCGGAATAGCTGTCATGATGGAAGACTGTATTTTTTCCACGAGCGCCTGGTTTGTGTTTTGAATCAGGCGAATTTGCGGAGCACTCTGAATGGTGATTTCCCGGCTCAGCTTCAGATCATGAAGCCGTTTGTCCAGTCGGTCGGCAAACTGCACCATATCATTGACTTCCTGATATTTCATTTGATCGTTCGTAGCTTCCGCTTCTTTACGGAGCGAAGGAATGACCTTAGTGTTGATTTCCTCAAGCTTTAATTCCCCTGCCGCAATGTACACGTTCAATGCCTGAAAATACTCTTTGTTGTGGTCATAGAGCTTATCCAGCATGGCGATATCGGCCAGCAGTACGTTTTTGCTGCTGTCGAGCTTCACGCTGATCCGGTCAATCTGGGCTCCTGTCTTTTGGTACTTGGACAGCACTTCCTGAACCGATCCGGAAATCTTTCCGAACACCCTGCCTAACAACGAGGGTTTGTTGGATTGCAGCTCTTCCGGATTAACGGTACTTAATTTCTTCATGAGATCGTTTATGATATCGCCAACCTGGCCAACGTCCTGCTTCTTCACCTGGTCAAGCATTGTATTCGAGAACGATAGAAGCTTTGACTGTGCAGGCGAGCCATAGGTGATCATCGCCTGATGGTTTTTCGGATCAATCTGCTGGGCCAGCTGATAGGCTTTGGCTTTGTTCTCCTCCGGAAGCACGTCGATCAATTTCCGCTGGACCGCCGGTTCTTCCTGCTGAACCTCCGGAACCTTCGGCGCTTCACCGAACGGATCTGCGAGCAGGTCATCCATAATATCCAATTTATCGTCTTGATTATAAAGAGGTGATGTATTATCGCTCATGAAAATCTCCTGCTTTCGTGTCTAATTTGGTTTCTTTCAGCATTTTCATGGAATGCCTGGCAACATCCAGTTCAAAATTCAGTTCTTCCATGTCATCTGAAAGCATATGGTACAAGTCCTCTTCAATATATTCGGTAAGCTCTTTTAACGTCCTTCTTGTTTCAGAGAGGGATTCCTGTATTTCCCAGCTTTTCTTTGGCTGGCTCGACAAAAATGCATACTTCTCTGTCAGTTCGACGGCAGAATCCAGGTGAGTGAAGAAGAATCTTTCTCCTTGAAAAAAACGCCTGGGCTCCTTCTTGGTCATGCTGTATATTTTTCTCGTCACCTTCGTCAGCTCAAATCGCTGCTTTAGCGTTGGAATATCACGGATGGAAAACAGCGTCTTTTGCAGGCGCTGGATTTTCGGCTTGGCTTCTCTTAAATTTCTTTGAATGTACTTATATTCACCACGTGTGAGCTGATGCTTTTTGAGCAGCCGCCAGTTCCAGAGCATCGATGCCATTGAAAAACCGATTACCCCGCCGCCAACGGCCAAGCCGCTTGAAAGCCAAAAGGATTGGTCAAAGGCGAAGAAAGAAAGCAGCCATACGATGGCCGTGGCATTAAAGCTGCTGATGACCTTTACGACGAAACCTAAAAATCCGTTCATGTCAATCGCTCCCGATTTCACGTCTTTTCTATTACTACGAACAGAACAGACTGTGAGTTTCATGTTTAGAAAAATTTTACTATCTTCTATCATTACCATACCGCATGATGCGGAATTTCTCCATTGCCCTGTAAACGTAAAAAGACTAAGACTTAAGACGTAGATTAGAACCGAACAGAGGAAAAAAGCGGGAGCAGAAGAAGAGAGGAATCATCGCGGCACTTTCACCAATAGGGTTACCCTGCATGAGCAGGGTGCAAACGGACCCTTGGCTGATATTGTAAGGTTTATAGGAAAATAGAAGCGTTTATACCAGAATTCCCCCTATACTGTCATTTCTTGTCGAATATCTTAGAGGATTTATTACGAATGAAAAGGGGAGATTTAAGATGAAAAAATGGTTGGGGATTTTCATGGCGGCAGTTCTCTGTACAGGCTTTATGTTTCCTGGACATAGCAGTGCCGCTCTAGGCAGCCAAATGCTGTCACAAGGATCAAGCAACAATGATGTGGTTGATCTTCAGGAGTATCTGATGACAAAGGGCGTTTTTCCGTATCATACGGCTACGGGCTATTATGGATCAATTACGAAAACCGCTGTCGAGCAATTTCAAAACCAATCCCGCATTAAAGTTGACGGGGTTGCAGGATCGGAAACTATTAATAAATTGAAAGTACTGCGCAAAGGGGATATCGGCAAACCAGTTATCGAACTGCAGCGCCTGCTAAAGGCCTGGAACGCTTACAGTTCCACGGTTGACGGCATTTATGGAGACAGCACCGTTTCAGCAGTGGCTTCCTTCCAAAAAAGCCATGGACTTTCCTCTGATGGCATCGCAGGACCAAGTACATATAAAAAGCTTCGCCAAAAGAGCCCTTCTTATTCCACCAGAAGCTTCACGGTGAACAGCTCGGCTTACACAGCTGACTGTGATGGCTGTTCAGGCAAAACAAAAATGGGCATCGATCTTAAAAAATACAGCGGCGGAAAAGTAGTGGCTGTCGATCCGGCGGTAATCCCGCTTGGATCTAAAGTGGTCGTTGAAGGCTATGGTACAGCGATTGCCGCTGATATTGGCGGCGGCATTAACGGCAAAATGCTTGATGTGTTCATCGCTGACCATGGGGATGCCATCAACTGGGGCCGCAAAGACGTAAAAGTAACGGTGTATGAAAACTAAAGAGCACTGCCTGATCCCGGGACGCCTTACGGCTGAATACCCGGGATTTTTTAATGCCCTGAGCCTAATTTGGTAGCCATCTCCTATATTCGCGCTTACTATATCGAAGGGCTCTCGTAAGCGTTTGCCTATAGACGATTTTTAAAGGCAGGGATATGTGGTGGCAACCAAACTTAACGTCAGAAAAAATGTGCTCCATCTTACGGATGACGAAAAACATGAGCTGATATGTGCCATACTCAAGCTAAAGAAAAAAGGAATCTATAACCGTTACATTGCATGGCATGCTTCGGCAGGCCGGTTTCATACCCCACAGGGTGCTGACCGGAATGCGGCCCATATGGGTCCTGCCTTTCTGCCATGGCACCGGGAGTTTTTAAGGCGCTTTGAAGAAGATCTTCAAACCGTGGCCCCGGGCATCAGCCTTCCCTATTGGGACTGGGCAGCAGATGCAAGACTGCCGGATCCGAGGCAATCTCCCTTATGGGCGGAGGATTTGATGGGAGGCAGCGGAAATCCCGAGAATCATTTTGTTGTGGAAGATGGTCCTTTTACTCAGGAGCATTGGGAAACCATTGATGAAGATGGCAATCCTGACGGCGGGCTGAGGCGCAACCTGGGTGGAAGTGAAAGAGCGAGTACCCTTCCAACCGTTCGTGATGTAAAAGAAGCGTTGAAGGTTGATATTTATGATTCGCCTCCCTGGAACATGACCAGCGAGCCCAGTTTCAGGAATCAGCTGGAGGGCTTTATCAACGGGCCTCAGCTGCATAACCGTGTTCATGGGTGGGTAGGCGGCCATATGGGATTTGTACCGATTGCCCCCAATGACCCTGTCTTCTTTTTGCATCATGCCAATGTGGACCGAATCTGGGCAATATGGCAGATCATCCACAAAAAGGAACCATACTTGCCCCAGCAAAAAGGCCCTTTCGGACATAATCCAACCGATCCCATGTATCCCTGGGACACCGTGCCGGAAGAGGTTATGAACCACAGAAAGATGGGTTATCTGTATGATACGGAAGCAAAACTCCTAAAAACGAAGAAAAAATAATAGAAAAGCTGACTCTGGTAAAATACACTTTCGTGCATTTTTCTGAGTCAGCTTTTTTCATTAAAAGTCTATGGCTTGTTCTCCGCCTACGACAGGAAGCCGCAATGAGCTTCTTGGAAGCAGGATCGTGTTTTCCGCTTTCGTCGTATCCGGAACGGTCCAGTTGTCGTCACTGCCTGCAATTACCAGGCCGATACGGTGGCCGGGCTTAAAAATATAGTCTTCCGGCAAGGCATCCCACCGTACCTGATAGGGTTTACCTGGAGAAAGGGATGTAGTAACAGAAAGAGATTTATAGTTTTGCGCATCCATCCAGCTTCGGGTCACAATCTCGTAATCGGAGGTATGAGTGTTCTTTACGGTCTTTTTGTAGCAGGCATCATCTGCACCAGCACTCTCACCCCAGCAGTCTTCCTCCGTCAGCGTCGTAATGCCTTCTCCCCTGGCTTCATGGTTCACCCTTGTGTCTGTTCCATAATCCACCAGGTACGCTGTATAATTCGTATCTTCCGCATTGGTGGCTGTACTGAGTTCGATTTTCGGCGTACCGCTGAAACGGACGCTTTTCGAAAGCGGCTCCGATAAGAACAGCAGCCTGTTTTTATTGAGAGAGGCATCCGTCTGGACGAGCTGTTTTTCCGTCAAAAAAGGATTATCCGTAAAGGAGATGGAAGGGCTTTTCAAGACGGAATGCTTGGTAAGCTCTCCTGTTTCTCCCTTTTTATTGGCAGCGAGATTGATTTTTACGTAATCGGCCTGCTTGTCCGGCCATGTGGAATACGTGTTCCATGTACCTGCGGACCGTTCAATATCTGCCATTGGTTCATCCATAATGTTGTTTTTCATATCCTTCAACCAATAATCAAACCACTGATGAAGTGTGTCTACCCATTCTGACCGGCGGAAATCAAATGGATCCACGTGTCCAGTTTGAGCAAGCCAGATTTTCCGTGGAACGTTTTGTTTCGCAAGCTCCGCCCACCAGCGGGAGAATTGATTGGTTTTTACATTGTAATCGTTCAGGCCGTGAATCAGAAAAACGCTCGCTTTCACGTTTTTCACATCGTTTATGTAGTTTCTCTTATCCCAGAACGAATTGTAATCCCCGGTTGCATCATCTGATTCCTGCAGGATCTGCTGGCGGACAGGCTCGCATTGCGCCTGACGTTTGGAATTGACGACGGTTCGGGCAAGTCCGGAAGGTCCACCCTTGTAATAAGGAATTCCGCCATAGCGGTAATAGTCATACCAGGAACTGATGGCACCGATTGGGACAATCGTCTTCAATCCCTCCACCCCGGTCGCTGCCACACCATTGGCAAGCGTGCCGTCATATGATTTTCCGATCATGCCCACTTTTCCATCCGTCCAGTAGGCTTCTACTTCTTTTCCGTCCTTGTTCCATGCTTTGGCCCGGCCATTCAGCCAGTCGACAGTTGCTTTAATGCTTTCGATTTCTTCAGGTCCTCCTGTTGTCGGGCAGCCGTCCGACTGGTTTGTGCCAACCATTTCCGGCTGTGCCACCGCATAGCCCCGCGGTACAAAATAATTGTCATACCAGAGCGGAAACATTTCGTTAATGCCGTCTTTGTCTTTGTCCTTCACCTCGGATTCGTTGCCCCGCCCCAGTCTTTCATAATAAGGGGAAGCATCCATAATGACCGGAACCCGAAGAGAGCCCTCTGTCTCCTTGGGACGAATAATATCCATGGCAATCCGGTCTTTTTTTCCATTGTCGTCGGTGTCGAGGTTGGATTCCACAAATACGGTCTCGCGAATAGCATCACTATAGGCGTATTTGGGCTGTGACAAAGGCGGGTCTGATTGCGCTTTTACTGGGGACGTACTGGTTTGTGCGTGTACATAGGAAGGTAAACTCATGGAGAAAAGGGCCGTTCCGGTTACAAGAAACTTTAGTAACTTCGATCTTACTTTCATTCACATTCCTCCTTCTTTTGGCTTACCTCTTCATGTTAATCCAGTTTTTTACATCAAAATAGGGCATATGGCCTTAATTCCCCGCCTGCAAAATAACCATTGTTTCGACAGTAAAAAGCAGCATCTGTGCCGATTCGATAGGCAAGCACAACAAGCACTCTGATGGGTCCAAGTCTTTCGGCCCAAAAAAAAGGCGACCTCCGTTCTCCGGGTCGCCTTCATACAGATTTACTTGTTAAAAATGTACTTGTCTTTAAGCCGGTCAAATTCACCTTGCAGCTCCATTTCATCCATCCACAGGTTCACCCAGTTTTCATACACGGAATCGCCTCTCGGAATCATGTATGCTTTCTGGCTTTTCGTGAAGGTTTTATCGGTAAGCGCCGCATACAGCCTTGTATCCCTGCTGGCATAATACATTGCTTCGGTACTGTCTGTGATCATCACATCCACTTTTCCTTCAGCGACCATATGAGGAATATCAAGGTTGTTTTGCACAACAACGACCTTTGCCTTTTTAATGTTGGCATCGACAAATTTTTGGTTGGTTCCTCCAGGATTGACGCCGATCGTCACATCAGGCTGATCAATGGCCTCCAGGCTCGTGAACCGGGCCTTATCCTCCATTCGGATCAACGGAGATTTTCCTTCATTCAAATACGGACGGGTTAATTGCGCCGTCTTTTGACGTTCCGTATTTCGGCTCACTCCGCCGACTGCAATATCAAATTTGTCATCCAGCAGATCATCCATAAGCGTCGGCCAGGTGGTTTTTACAAAATTGACCTTTACACCCAGGTCCTTCGCCATCAGTTCTGCCGCTTCAATATCAAAGCCTTCGAACGTTTTGGTGTCCGGGTTATAAAAGGTAAACGGCTTATAGTCACCCGTTGTTCCTACACGAATGACCCCTTTTTTCATGATGCGGTCCAGCCTTGAAGCCACTGTATAATGGTTCCGCTTTTTATGAAGCACACTGCCTGAGGCACTTGCCAGTTCACCAGCCGGTACATACGGCTTGCCATTAATCTCAAGTGTGCTAAGCTGTTTGCCGTTCCATTCCAGTTCCCCTTCTTTTGTTGCTGAGGTGAAATTCATTCCACCGGCACCAATACAGGCAATAAATACGAATACTGCCATCCACTTCACGATTTTTTTGCTCTTCATATGCATCCTCCATTTTATGAGATACATCCATTATTCATAGAGCGGAAGAGCAAGTACACCAATTTTCTGAAAATTCTACAAAAGGGTTATTTAGTCTGGAGAGGAAAGTCCCGCATTCTTCTTTCCACAAAAAAAGCACAGCAGCCGCTGTACCTTTTATCTGATCTAGAAAAAGGTTAAATTTTCGCCAATTCCTGCATCCCGCTTTTCGGGGATCGGCGTAAAGCCGTCTTTGGAAAGCATAACCTCTGCCTCATCGCCTATTTGTTCCTGCATCATCTTCAGAACCACCTTATATGCGGTGGGACTGTACCACTTTTCCATTCCGGTCCGTTTGTAGATGTCGTAAATGCCGAGGCGCTCGGTCCGCTTGCCTCCGCTGCCGTCTCCCATCCAAAAGTCATCAATCGTCACCCGGTCCGCGATGGGCCGAAGCTTTTCAGGGAATTCTTTAGAGCAGGGCAGCAGCGGAGACAGGCTGGCCTGAGTAGTAATACCCGCTTCTTTGATCTCCCGCAGCGCCTGCATTCTGGCCGGAATCGGCGGGGCTGTGGGAGCAAAGGCTTTGCGGATGTCTTCTTTATCCGTTTCGATGGTCATCGATACCCGCACATGATCGCCAAATTGTTTCAGGAGGTCAATATCGCGTTTAACCAGCGGTGAACGGGTCTGGACATGAAGAAAGTCGGGCGGCAGTTCGAGCATGACTTCGAGCAGTGAGCGGGTCAGCTTCGTTTCATGCTCCAACGGCTGATACGGATCAGTAGAAGAAGCCATGAAAATGGTGACGGGCCCTTTCTTTCTTGCCTTCGCCAGCTCCTGCCGCAGCAGCTCAGCAGCATTTGTTTTGATATCCACCCAAGTTCCCCACTCCTCTTCACGATATAGGGAGATGGGGAGCTGTCTTACATAACAATAAGAACACGCAAAGGTACAGCCGGCATACGGATTCAGGGAGTGCGTAAAATCATCCAGCTGCCCCACACCGGGAGTCAATATGCTTTTCGATACAATGTCCTTCAGCTCCGCTTTCATCCTGTATACCTCCTTTTCCTTTAAAGACCCATACTGTTTTTAAGGCCGCTTACTTCTTCCTTTGTTAAATGCCGCCACTGTCCTCTAGGCAAATCGCCCAAAGATATGTCCATAATCCGTATTCGTTCCAATTTAATGACAGTGTAGCCAAATGCACGGCACATTCTCCTGATTTGCCGGTTCAACCCCTGCGTCAATATAATGCGAAATTCATCGTCGCTCACCCGTTCAACCACACAGGGGTTCGTAACCGCACCGGGAATCTGAACACCTTGAGCCATGCCGGAAATAAATTCATCGCTAAAAGCCTTATCAAGTGTTACCAGGTATTCCTTTTCATGGCCATGATCGCCATGTGAGATCGCATGAGAGAGCTCACCGTCATTAGTCATCAGAATTAAACCTTCTGAAGCTTTGTCCAGGCGCCCGACGGGAAAGATCCGTTCTTCGTAACCAACAAAATCAATAATATTACCTTCGATATGGGAAGCGGCCGTACACGTAATGCCGGCCGGTTTATTTAACACAATGTACACCGAGTTTACCTTATTTTCAATGGTTTTCCCATCAATCTGCACGATGTCGCCCGGCCCAACAATCTGTCCCATTCCGCATACTGCCCCATTAAGAGTAACCCTTCCTGCTTTAAGGTATCTGTCTGTTTCCCGTCTGGATATACTCATTGCCTGGCTGATGTATTGGTTGACCTTCATCATTTTCCTGCTTTCTTAATAAACGTTAAGGATAAATCTTCTCGCCTTTTTCAAGCATCTCCAGAAATTGATTCATCCGTTTAATCCGGGTTTCTGGTTTCTTGGCTGTCTGAAGTCTGTAAAGAATGGCATACCGGTTCCGGCTGTTTAGCGTTTCAAAAAAAGCCTTTGCGTTTGGCCGCTGATCAAGCTCTTTTTCAAAGTCCTCAGGTAGACTTTTATCGCTTTGCGGGGCATATGCTTTTTCCCAAAGACCGCTCTCTTTTGCTCTTTCAATCGCCTGAAGCCCTGCAGGTTTCATTTTTCCCACTTCCATTAGTTCTTCTGCTTTGTCCTTATTCACCTTTGACCACATGCTTTTCGGCCCTCTCGGCGTAAACCGCTGCAGCCATGTTTCATCATCATATTTTTCCTTCTGGCTGTCAATCCATCCGTAGCATAAGGCGCTTTCCAAAGCTTCGGCATAGCTCGGCGTCACCTTGCCTGAATTCTTTTTCGCAATATGAATCCGAATGCCCGGGGATGAATGATGATGATCTTCAAGCCATTCTTCCATTGCTTGCTGACTTTCAAACCATACCACCGGCAATTCTTCTTTAGCCATTCTTTTCCGCCTCCACTCCTATTCGTTGATGAAGTACTACGTCAAAGAAAAAAGAAATCCTCCCGATCATTCGGGAGAATTTCTTTTGAATTAAGAAGCCGCCTGTACTTCCAAACGTTTCTCTTTTTTCTGTGATCTCAATACCAGCTGAATAGTGCAAACAATAAAGTATATGAACGATGCGATAAGCAAGTATGTCCATGCCTGTGAAACGGCTTGCGTTTTCCATACTCCTGCCAGAGAAAGAAGGGCAGGAAAAGTCAGCGTCACCCATGACTGCACGAATGCAACCTTGCCAATATACGTATCGATCTTTTTGTTTAAAGCACCTGAAAGGAAGAACAGGAACCATAAATAAGCCCATGCCACCCAGGTCAGGCTTCCGACTGTATCCTGGAACTTCAGGAACGACACCACAGCATATAGAATGGCGACAACCGAAACCCATAGCGAATAATAACCAAGACCGCTGCCATGAAGGCCTTTCACGTTCGTAACACCAACAAATAAATATGTCAGCCCGAATAAAAAGATCGAAGCCAAATTAAAGATGGTCCAATGCTGTTGATCCGAGATCACGATCAGGTAAAAAGGAATGACGACCTGAAGCACTCCGACAAACAAGTTAAAATATCCAACACTCTTGGCATCCGCTTTGCCGAAAAGCATAAAGCTATTTAAAAACAGGGCTGCTCCTGAAAGAAATAAACCGACATCACCCATAATGGTTGCTGTGAGAAAAAAACCTCACAGACTATTCACCTCACTTTTAATCGTTAAAAAAGAAAAAGCAGATCCCTCCGCCTGAAGCGGAAAGGGATATGCCTGCTTGATCTTTAAAATTTAACTTACAGAATGAAACTTACGATGATGGCTGAAAGAACGCTGACAAGCGTTGCTCCATAAAGAAGCTTCAGTCCGAAACGTGCAACCACGTTACCTTGCTTTTCACTTAGTCCTTTAACCGCACCGGCGATAATTCCGATGGATGAGAAGTTAGCGAAGGATACAAGGAATACAGAGATGATACCCAATGTACGAGGGCTCATTGCCTCTTGTACTTTTCCGAGCTGAATCATCGCTACAAACTCGTTTGTAACCAGTTTGGTTGCCATAATTCCACCGGCTGAAACAGCTTCTGCCCAAGGAACACCCATGATGAAGGCAACAGGAGCAAAGATGTAACCAAGCACATGCTGGAAAGTAACACCGAAAATCATGTCAAACACACTGTCGATCGCTGCCATCAAGGCAACAAAGCCTATCAGCATAGCTCCTACGATAATCGCGACTTTAAAGCCGTCCATGATGTATTCGCCAAGCATTTCAAAGAAAGATTGCTTCTCTTCTTCCTGTACTTCAAGAATATCTTCGTTCTCATCCACTTTATACGGATTGATGATGGAAGCGATAATGAATCCGCCGAAAAGGTTAAGCACTAGCGCCGTCACAACGTATTTTGGCTCAATCATGGTCATGTAGGCACCTACAATGGACATGGAAACCGTTGACATTGCTGATGCACAAAGTGTGTACAAGCGATGCTCGGGAATGCGCCCCAATTGTTTTTTCACCGTGATGAAGACTTCAGATTGTCCAACCATAGCAGAAGCGATGGCATTGTAGGATTCGAGTTTCCCCATGCCGTTTACTTTACTAAGGACAAATCCAATAGCTCTCATAACAATCGGAAGTACTTTAATGTATTGGAAAATCCCAATCAAAACAGAAATAAACACGATTGGAAGCAATACCGTTAAAAAGAACGGCATCTGGCCGTCGTTGGCGATTCCGCCGAAGACAAAATCAACACCGGCCGCTGCAAATTCAAGCAGCTTTTCAAACACACCGGCAAACGCTTTAATAACAACCAGACCAAACCTTGTATTTAACAAAATGTAGGCCAGAATGAGCTGCAGAACGATCATAATGGCTATTGGCTTATAATTAACTTGTTTGCGGTTGTTGGATGCAAGCAAGGCCAAACCCAGTACGACAACAAGCCCTAGAATCGCAATAATATATGTCATAAGTCATTTCTCCTAAGTTGTTTTTTTGCAAGGTGAAGTGAGAAACTACGTTAAATCTTTTGAAGAAAAGAATCCTGGCAGAAGCTCATGGATCGATGTTTCCTTGATGTCACCTTTAAGATTGGAAAGAATAATTTTTGTATCTTCATCGCAAAACTCTGCAATGACCTGGCGGCATGCACCGCAGGGAGAGATGGGTCCTTCAGTATCACCGACGACCGCAATCGCTTTAATTTTCTGTTGGCCTTCTGAAACCGCTTTAAATATCGCGGTTCTTTCAGCACAGTTTGTCATGCCGAAAGAAGCGTTTTCAATATTGCAGCCGAGGAACAAGGAATCGTCCCCGGTCAGCAATGCTGCGCCAACTTGAAATTTTGAATACGGAACATAAGCCTTCTGACGGGCTTCAATTGCTTTTTCAACTAATGCTTTTGTTTCCATATGGCATTCTCCATTTCAGATGGTTTATTGTTTAGTAAGAGCTATTAGACGTCTGACCTTTTGCGATAGCAACACCAGAGCTTGCACCGATACGAGTCGCACCCGCATTTACCACGTTTTGTGCATCTTCAAGGCTGCGGACGCCGCCGGACGCTTTTACACCGATATCCGGTCCAACTGTTTTTCTCATTAGGGCTACATCTTCTGGGGTAGCTCCACCTGTAGAAAATCCTGTGGATGTTTTAACGAAGTCAGCTCCTGCTTTTACAGATAATTCACAAGCAATTACTTTTTCTTCATCTGTAAGCAGTGAAGTTTCAATGATTACCTTTGTCAACGCTTTGCCTTTGGCAGCTTCAACAACAGCTTTGATATCATTTTCAACTGCATCATACTGTTTGCTTTTCAATGCTCCGATGTTGATTACCATGTCAACTTCGTCTGCACCGTTTTCAATCGCATTCTTGGTTTCAAGTGCTTTAACTTCCGATGTGGATGCTCCAAGAGGAAATCCGATCACCGTACATACTTTAACTTCTGGTGTATCCTTTAAAATTTCAGCTGATGCTTTCACCCAAGTTGGGTTTACACAGACAGAAGCAAATTTGTGTTCTTTTGCTTCCTGAGCAAGCACTTGGATTTGTTCTAGCGTAGCATCCGCTTTTAGCAATGTATGGTCAATCATTTGAACTAAATTAGTGTTAGACATACTGATTATTCCTTTCTGTTTTCAAAAATGATAAAACGCTTTCAGTCATGCATTTTGGTTCGCATGAACACTATACCAAGCAATTGAACAAATGTAAATAACTATATGAACAAATGTAAAAGTATTTTTTTCCAATAAAAAATCCCCGAAGGGACAGCTAGTTTTTATCCAGCAATGACCGGGCTGTAAACTGGTCGGTAACAAGGACATTGGCATAGCCGCCTTTGAGTGCGGCGCATATCCCGTCGATCTTTTGCTGTCCACCGGCAACCAAAATGGAATGGTCCTTTTTCTTCAGCTCCATCAAATCAATTCCCAGTGTCCGTTCATTAATGTCGGCATTCAGAATCTCACCGTTTTCGTCAATAAAACGGGAACAGAGATCCCCTGCTGCTTTATAGCGGATTTGTTTTTGGTCTTCCTCAGAAAAGTAGCCCAGCTGGAACAGGAGTGACTCGGACTTGACTGCTCCAATGGTAAATAAGGCGATGTTCGCTTCTTTCCCCAAATCCAAAATCCGTTTAATGTGCCGGTCTG
This sequence comes from Fictibacillus fluitans, assembly GCF_030418125.1. Classification (GTDB taxonomy): domain Bacteria; phylum Bacillota; class Bacilli; order Bacillales; family Fictibacillaceae; genus Fictibacillus_C; species Fictibacillus_C fluitans. The sequence goes on from NZ_JAUHTR010000005.1 coordinate 41,249, forward strand.
CCTCCATTGCCTGCTTCACCACAATATGGTCCACAATGGCCGGAAGCGGCAAATAAACGGGCACGGTGTTATATGCTTTTCCAAACAAGCTCAGTACTTCGGAATGGTAGGTGTGGGTCTCCGAATGGCTGATTCCGCCTTTCAGCTGGACTACCTTCACATCTTTAACGAACTTTTGCTTCAAGTGGCAGGCAACATGATAAAGGGTGGTTCCCCAGGTTACCCCAATGATATCTCCATCCTGCGTAATTTCATAAAGATAGGCTGCGGCTTTTTCACCCAGTTCTTCTTTTATCAGTCCGCTTTCGTATTGGGGGACAGAAGCTACAATGGCCTTCTTTAGATGAAACTTCTGCTCAAGATCACTGGACAGTTGTTCAATGTCATTTTCGGGGTCCATTATTTTGATTTGAACGATCCCTTCGCTTTTGGCGAGCTGAAGCAACCTTGAAACAGTGGGCCGTGATATTCCCAACTCAGCTGCAATTTGATTTTGATTGTAGTCCAGTAAATAATAAAGCTTTGCTGCCTCTATTACCTTCTTCAATTTATCCTGTTCCAAGCTTCTCCACCGCCATTTCACCTTTTCTTTTTTTCATTTTACCAAAATTTCATAAGTAATGAACATATGTAAAAAGATTCATTAAATATTATTTCTAAAAATCGGTTGACTAAACCTTAAAAAGATCATATCTTAAAAATGAATGAATGATTCATTCATAAAACGAGAGGAGAATGAAACAATGAAAAACCTGAGCACTGGACTGGTTATTGGCGGAAGTATAGGTGGTTTACTGGCCGCGCGTGTTTTATCCGATTTTTATTCCAAGGTGCTGATCGTTGAAAAAGATGCTTTTCCCGACGGTCCAGAGCACCGCCGCGGCACTCCCCAGGCTTTCCATCCGCATCGCATAACTTTACGCGGCAAAGCAATTATCGATCGTTTTTTTCCTGATTATGAACAAGACTTGATTTCATTTGGCGCGCCTTCTTCTCTTAATAAGATCATTCACCAGCAGAACCAGTACGGGACCATGGTCAGCCCTTATCCAAGAAACGATATAAAGTTCAGCCGGGCGGTGCTCGAATATGTTCTGCGGGAAAGGGTCAGGAAGATCGAAAACATTCACTTTCTCCAGCAGCATGATGTTCTTTCCCTCACCGCCTCCCCGGAGAACAGCAGAATTACAGGCGTCCTGGCCCGTGACCGGGAAACAGACTTACCTCCTTATATCATCACAGCTGATTTAGTAATAGATACAAGCGGAAGAACCTCAAAGCTAACCGAATGGCTCGGCAAACTGGGGTATACCGTTCCTCTTCCCGATAAAATGACCGCGGACATCGGATACAGCACCCGAAGGTATAAACTCCCTCCCGGCAAGGAGCATCTGGCCGATAAATGGGATGCCGTGAATGTCGGAGGAACACCTGGAAAGACGTTCCTCGGTGCCTTTTCATTCATTGAAAACCAAGTGGCCGAAACGATCCTTTATCGTCCGGACGGTGTGTGTCCTCCGAGTGATCCTGTTCAATTTGAAAAGGAAATCGGCAAACTCCCAAGCCCCCTTATTTCAGAATTGATTTCAGGACTGGACCCCATTTCCCCGCCTAAAAGCTTCCGGGTCCCTCATTTATTCCGGCAACACTTTGAACAAATGGAAAACTGGCCGGCTGGTTTACTCGTTTTGGGAGATGCATATTCCAACTTTGATCCAATCTTTGGCCAGGGCATGACGGTTGCCGCGATGGAAGCGGAATTGCTTTACAAAGAGCTGGAGCATAATCATACATCCGAGACCGGCTATGAACAAAACCTGCTGAAGAAATTCCAGCATGTGATTGAAGCAGCCTGGTGGCTGAACTGTGCGGCTGATTTGCGCTGGCATGGAGTCGGCTATGAGGGAACCCAGCCTCTGAAGGGAATTGATTTTGGTCAAACCTTTATGGATCTTTATTTAAAATATGCCACCGAAAAGCAGGACTGGAAGCTGTATGGACTCTATTGGGCCGTTAACACCCTGTCAGTCTCCCCAAGAACCATATTCAACCCGCAAATGGTTCGAACGGTCCTTTCCTCTTCTTCACATGGCCAAAGCGTGCTGGCTGAGCTGGAGAATGGTAAACCGCTTGAAGAAGCACTGAGGGATATCCTTCCCGACTTTTCCGAAGAAATCTTTGCAGCTGCCAAAACGAATGAATTAGAGGTTCCTCGCGAGAATTGATATACTCTTCCTAAGAAGCAACAAACACAGGAGTGAATACATTTGCCATTAAACGAAGAACAGCTTCAGCAAAAACGCGACGAACGAAGGGAACAAATTCTGTCAGCCGCTCTCAAGGTCTTTGCCCGCAGAGGTTTGATCGGTGCAAAAATGAGCATGATCAGCGAGGAAGCCGGCATCAGCCAGGGGCTTATGTATCGCTACTTTTCCTCAAAGGATGAACTGTTCATCACCCTGGTGGAACGCGCCATTCAGGGGTCTATTGAGGGAACCCGGCAGATTCACCAAATGCCCGGATCTCCTCTTGAGAAGTTAACAAAACTGACTGAACTCATTCTTGATGAAGAAGGTCAGCTGTATTTTTTGCTTATGCATCAAGTGCGGACCTCAGATGAGGTGCCTGAAAAAGCAAAAGGGCTTCTTGAATATGCATCCATGGATTTATATATCGACATGCTAAAACCTGTATTTGAAGAAGGCCAGAAAAACGGAGAACTGGCAGAAGGAGACATCAGTGAACTGATCTCTTGCTACTTTACCGTCATATCGGGTTTAATGACCCTGAATATTCCCAAAACACAAGGATTTCAGCTTCCGCGGGTGGAATTATTGATGAGGATATTTACACGTTCCCAATAATAAAGAGAGGTATTGTGGATGCGAATTGGATTGATGCGCCATTTTAAAGTAACAGAAGGCTATCCAAGCGGCTTATTTTCTTCGCGTGACCTGATGAAATGGGTGGATGAATATGATGCCTCCGAGGTCGAAGAATCTGAGGTTGACCTTGGCGGGGTGGATTGGAAGTGGTGCTATTCCAGTGATCTTTCAAGGGCTGAAATTACAGCGAGACGGGCTTTCAAGGGAGAGATTACCTTTTTGGAGGAATTGAGGGAAATCAGACTCTCCCCTTTCTTCCGTTCAAACATCCACTTCCGCTGCCCGTTCATCTCTTGTTCATCCGTCTGGCCTGGCTGATGACATCCCTCACAAAACCCTGGCAAACAGGAAGTTCTCCAGCAGATCAGCCGTACGGTAGACCGTATCACCCAGAAGCAGGGTGATGATATTTTAATTGTCTGCCATGGCGGTGTCATGATGTTTATGCGTAAGGAATTACTGAAGCGGGGCTACAAAGGCCCTAAGCTTGGCAGGCATATTGAACACGGGAAAGTCTATGTATATCACACATAAGAAAACTTCTGGCTCCTGGTCAGAAGTTTTTTTGTTTGTTTGGTCTGCGATTTACAATATATTTCCACACTGCAATCAGGAGTGCGATAACCGTAAACATCATAAAAAGGATAACCTGTAATATAAGGATGATGTCCATTGCACTGCCCTTTTCCCCTGAATAAAAATACCCAATGCCTAAAAAAAGAAGAGTGGCAGGAAATGTGCCTGTCATGGTTAACAGCGAATACTTCCAAATGTTCATTCTGGACATTCCCGCAAAGAAGGGAACCACATTGCCAACCGGGAGAGGACTTAGGACAGCCACACACCAATTACCATACTTGCTTATGTATTCAGTAATTTTATCCAATTTAGCCCGCTTATCAAGACTCATTTTTCTTTCAGCGGACTCTCCGAGTTTTAACCCAATTAAATACGGAACCAGGCTTCCCGCTGTGTAAAAAAGACTACCGCTAAGTGCAATCCATACCCTATCCATCCAACTGAAATCCATCAGAACGCCCGCTGTCACCATAAAGGCAGAACCAACAAATGGAAAAGAACTCCCTTCCAGCAGCTGGGAAAGCAAAATGCCCCAAACTCCCCATTCTTCAAACAACCTTGTCATCCATTCCAACAAAAACATCCACCTCATTATCCATTCAACGTGTAATTTAAGTATAAAAAAATGAGGGTTTCACACACAGAGACTCCAGCTATAAATAAGGTACTCCCAGAGCATTATTTTAACTTTTATCAATGTAAGCCTTATCATTTTCACTCAATACGAAATATTTTAACAATTTACTCAATTGCCCTTGTCCTGCCAGTTTTTTGCTGGTATGATAATGAACATTGAATTCACCGTAGAAGGAGTCTCGTCATCATGAAAAAAGCGATATTAACTATACTTGTTCTGCTTCCTTTCGTTGCGCAGCTGGCCTTATTGCCTTTTGTCAACAAGATTGGCCCCATTATTTTCGGGCTGCCATTTTTCCACTTCTGGTTATTTTTGTGGATTGTTTTAACCCCTTTATGCACCTATGGCATTTATCAACTTCAGAAATCAAAGGGAGGCTTGGAGTAACATGCAAGGCAATTTAACAGCACTGTCCATCACCATTTTTATTATCTTAACCGTTGTACTCATCGGCTTCCTTTCCGGCCGTGATAAGAAAGTCCGCAGCTCTGTAGAAGAATGGTCAGTAGGCGGAAGGCGCTTTGGCGGCCTGCTCGTCTGGTTTCTTGTAGGTGCTGACCTTTACACCGCCTATACCTTTTTGGGACTGACAAGTACAGCCTATACCGGCGGAAGTCTTGCCTTTTTTGCGATTCCGTATTCCGTACTTGCCTTCTTTATCTCATACTTTTTCCTTCCAAAGCTTTGGAAAGTCGCCAATCATCATAAATTAACCACATTGGCTGATTATGCAAGAGAACGCTTTGACAGCAAGCTTCTTTCCATTCTTATTGCGATTGTTGGCGTACTCATGCTGATTCCATATATCTGTTTGCAGCTGAGCGGGATCCAGGATACACTGCGGGTGGCTGGAACCGGATTTATCAATGTAAAATTCGTGGTCATCACCTCCTTCCTGCTTGTTGCGCTATACACCTTTTTCAGCGGGATTAAAGGACCAACATATACAGCCATAATAAAAGACGTACTAGTCTGGGCGATCATGCTGTTTATGGTCGTGACACTTCCAATGATCCACTTTGGAGGCTGGACCCCAATGATGGACCGCATCGTTAAGGATGCACCTCAGCTTCTGACTATACCAACCGACGGGCCAAAGGGAATTCCTTGGTTCATCACCGCTTCATTCGTGTCTGCGCTTGCCCTGTTCATGTGGGCGCACGCAGCAACGGGCGTTTTCACCGCAAAAAGTGCAGATTCACTTCGCAAAAATGCGATATTTCTGCCGCTTTATAACATCGTTCTTATTCTTGTTATTTTCCTTGGATTCATCGCTTTTCTTGTACTTCCCAAGGGAACTGACCCGCGCTTTGCCCTGTTAAGCCTGATCCAGTCTTCTTACGGCGGCGTCGCACAGGGGCTTGCGTATTCAACCATTGCCCTGGCGTCTCTGATCCCATGTTCCATCATGGCCATCGGAGCATCCAACCTGTTTGCCAATAACATCTACCGTGACTGGATAAACCCCAAGGTAAAGCCTTCACGCCTTACCATGATTACAAGAGGGATGGTATTTGTCGTTATCGGGCTCGCCCTGTTGTTCGGCCTTGTTTTCCCAAGCGCTCTTGTTTCCCTGCAGCTGCTCGGTGTTTCCGGCATGGTGCAAATCTTCCCGGCGATTGTCATCAGCCTCTTCTGGATGAATCAGACGAGAGAAGCGACCATCATTGGTTTGCTTGTTGGATTGGCCGTAACCTTTACTGTTTACGGCACTGGCAATTCCTACGGCATCTATGAAGGATTCTGGGGACTCGCAGCGAACTTCCTCGCCGTTGTCGTGCTCAATCCGCTTTTTGTAAAAAAAGCCAAGAGCAGCACCAACCCGGTAAAAGAGTTCTTGTTCAATAAAAAGTCAAAAGAAGCCCCCCTTGCCAGAAAAGGAGCTTAAATAGAAAAGGCCACCCGATGACGGGTGGTCTTTTTTCGTAACCCTTCGTTGCATGTTAGCAGTTAATTTCCGTTCCAGGACGCTCGCTTTCCGCAGGGCGGGCGGTGAGCCTGTTACCGGCGTAAACGCCTCCTTAGTCTCACCTGTCCCGCATTTCCTGCTGGAGTCTCGCACCTTCCACTCCAATCAACAAATCACCGATGACTGTTGATAGCAAAAACTGTGCTCGCAAAGAACACTCCTTTAGATACAAATATTTAAAATCATAATTTCTTAGCATGGAAGGTATCGCCGCCCTCGATGGTACCGTTCTTCAATCCTTTGTTAAACCAGCGCATCCGCTGCTCTGAGGTTCCATGGGTAAAGCTTTCCGGCACGACATAGCCCTGTGCTCTTTTCTGCAGGGTGTCATCTCCTACCGCACTGGCGGCTCTGATCGCCTCTTCCACATCACCTTTTTCAAGAAGGTTCATGCCTTGTGCCTCATGGGCCCATACACCTGCATAATAATCAGCCTGAAGCTCGACACGCACCGATTGGGCATTGGCCTGGGTTTTGCTCAAGCCCTGCCGTGATCCCTGGTCCATCGTTCCCAACAGATTTTGCACATGGTGTCCCACCTCGTGGGCAATCACATATGCCATGGCAAAATCACCCGGGGCCTGGAACTCGTTTTTAAGCTCCTGGTAAAAACTCAAATCAATGTAAAGCTTCTGATCACCCGGACAGTAGAACGGTCCGACAGATGAACCAGCTGTTCCGCAAGCCGATTGAACGGTGCCATTATACAAAACCATCTTAGGATTTTTATATACCTTTCCTTCTTCCTCAAATTCCTTTTTCCAGACGTCTTCCGTGTCCGCCAGAACCACCGACACAAACGAAGACAATTCCTTCTCCTGATCAGATTCTTCATAAGGTGCAGAATTGTTATCTGTACCTGTCGTGCCCAGGCTGTTCAGCACATCGCTCGGATTTCCTCCGAGCAGCATGACTACGAGCACGAGGACGATTCCACCAATTCCGCCGCCGACCAGGGTTTTCCCTCCCATTCCACGCCTGTCTTCAACATTTGTGCTTTGCCTTCTACCTTGCCATTTCATATGCATCCTCCCAGTAACATGTTCAGTTACTACTGAATATACCCTGAGAATGGAAGATACACGCTGGTCTATATGTATTTTTTCTGATTGAAAGGCAATAGAAATGACAGAGCCAGCAAGACAAGCAAACTTCCTCCGATGATCGACCATTTTTTAAGTAATTCCCTTCACCATATGATTAGCCCACCAAATATAAGGGTAAGTAGTAACAAACCATTAAAGGAGGAAGCACTCATGAAACTTGAAGTTCTATGCAATGTTGAAAACTGTAAGTATTGGGCAGAAGGTGACCAGTGTGTTGCAGACTCTATCTATGTCATCGGAATGCATGGAGAAGAAGCGGACAGTGTAGCGGAGACAGCCTGTAAAACCTTTGAAACCCGTGAATAGCAGAACTTGAAGAAACGACACTCAAGATGAGTGCCGTTTTTTTATGTTATCTTGATTTCATTCTTTCGTCCAGTTTTGCAAAAGCTTCTTTCAGCCTCCTCTTGGGCACCCTGCTGTACAGATCACCGAGGCTCACTTCAAAGCGGCTGCCCTTTTCCCCATTTTCTCTGACATGCCCAGTGAGGCCAATCCCTGTTTCCTCATACATCTTTGCGAGCAAATCCTGCATATCTTCCTTCGGTGCTTCAGCATGAACATGAAACATGTTGGAAACCGGAACCTTTGGAAGCGTGGTGATTCCAAAACACTGGTTGTAAAATTCGGCAAGTTCTTTTGCTTCTTCATAATATTGGACCATTTTATGGATATGCTCATCAAAGTAGTAATCCGCACTCAAAATGTAGGGGTAAAGACTGATCAAGTCCCCGCCGTGCCGTCGTTTCCATACCTTGGATTTCTCGGTAAACTCCTTGCTTCCTGCCAAAACGGCACCGGCAATCCCGCCAATCCCTTTATATACAGAAATATATACCGAATCAAACAAGCCGCAAACTTCCTGTGCTGATTTTTTATAAAAGGGGAGCACTTCAAACAGCCTCGCCCCATCGAGATGCAGCCGGATGCCCTTTTCCCTGCAATAGGCGGAGATTTCCTCAAGTGTCGTATAGTCCGGCAACTGGCCGCCGATTTCACGCTGCGGAAGTTCAAGCAATAGGCATGCAATCTCTTCATCTATGTTCATCACATCATCCAGGGTGATGACCCGGTTCTCATCGGCCAGTAAAACCGGCTTAATGTGATGCAGTTCCTTCAGCCCGTCCTCCTCATGAATCTCGAGGTGGCATAATGGATGGTAAGCTACGGTCTTCAGATCTTTCTCATCGCACCAAATCCTAAGGGCAACCTGCTGTGCCATTGTCCCGCTCGGAAAGAACACCGCCGCTTCCTTTCCAAGAACGCCGGCCATCTTTTCCTGAAAATCTTCAATTACCTTTCCCTTTCCATACATATCGCTTTCCAGTTCACCATGTAATTTTCCGATGGCATCCTTGAGCACGTGGAGATTCCTTGGCCCATGGCCGCTCACGTGATAGTCCGATTGTTTAAAAGCTTTCATAAAATTATCTTCCACTGACTTATTCTCCCCTTGCCCGATTGGTAGATTATCTTCCCATCTTTCATTTTACTTAAGAAGGTTTTTATTGTACATATGGCGAAATTTTAACGAAGTTTGGAACTTTTTGGGGGAAGGAGGAAACTGAGGACTGAACGCTGCATTTTTTTTGATTTGGTTTGCCATAAAAAAGGAGGTACGCTATGAAAACTCAAATTGAGCAAAATGGTATTGTAACTCTGTCTGATGAAGCAGCCATGGATGTAAGTGACAGTGAACTATGGAATGATGACCTCCGCCCTACAACGGTAAAGGAACATACCTGGACCGGCTTGAATTTTGCCACTCTTTGGATCGGCATGTGCCTGTGCATCCCCGCCTATACGATGGCCAGCGGAATGATCTCGCTTGGCATGAATTGGTGGCAGGCGATCGGAACCATTTTTCTCGGCAATGTGATCGTTCTTATCCCGATCCTATTAAACTCCCACGCCGGTACTAAATTCGGCATACCCTATCCTGTGTTTGCCCGGCTCTGGTTTGGCTCAAAGGGGGCACATATTCCTTCCATGGCCCGTGCCATCGTGGCAGCCGGCTGGTTTGGAATCAACACCTGGATTGGTACGACCGCGATTGATGTTCTCTTGTCCGCTTCCTTCCCTGCCTGGAAAAACCTGACCGGGCATACCGCTATTATTTTTGCTTTATTTTGGGCTTTAAACGTGGGTGTCGCCTATAAAGGACCCCAGGCGATCAAGGTGTTGAGTTTAATTGCCGCGCCTGTAGTCGGAATTTCGGCGTTGATTCTTATGATCTGGGCATTTACCAATGCCGGATGGGGACCTATTTTATCCACACCATCCAAGTTCACGACAACCGGTGATTTCCTTAAAGTATTCTTCCCGACACTGACTGGCGTCATTGCCTTCTGGGCTACACTTGCCTTAAATATTCCCGACTTTTGCCGCTATGCGAAAAGCCAGAAATCACAAATGATCGCGCAAAGCTTCTCTCTTCCCCTCACCATGAGCATATTCTCCTTCATCGGCATCGCCGTTACTTCAGCAACTGTTGTTATTTTTGGTACAGCCATTTGGGATCCTGTCCAATTGCTTGCCAAGTTCCCGCCCTTTATCATCTTCTTAGGAACGATCATCATCGCCATGGCCTCTCTTACCATTAATGTTGGCGCAAACATCGTTGCGCCCGCCCGTGCCATTGAAAACCTGTATCCGAAACGTATTACCTTTGGCATCGGTGCACTGATTACCGGAGTTTTTGCCGTTCTCATGCAGCCGTGGTTCATCATGTCCAATTTTGGAAATTACATTTTTGGCTGGCTCGGTACATATGCCGCCCTCCTTGGACCCATTGATGGGATCGCCATTGCTGACTATTGGCTTGTCCGCCGGAGAAAAATGGCTCTGAAGGAACTCTATGAACCAGCCGGCAGGTACAATTACTCCTCCGGATTTAATAAAAACGGAGTATACGCGCTTATTATCGGCGTAGCCGTGCCCGTTCTCGGTCTTCTCGTTCCGGGACTTCGATTCCTGTGGGACAACGCCTGGACGTTTGGCCTGTTCATCTCCATGTTCGCTTATGCTTACTTAATGAAAAACGATCAAAGCATTTTAAGCCCTGGAGAATATGAGGCAATTACCCAGGTTCAAGCTCCAGACCCCATGGAACGCCTTGCCAAGTAAAAGAAAAAACAGGACGTGTCCGCCGGGACAGGTCCTGTTTTTCATTTTAAACGATAGATTAAAAACTTCTCGTACGGATTGCTGTCATAGATCCCGGAAAGCCTTACTTCCTCTCTCAACTCAAACGATGTCTGGTTATCCAGAAAATAGGTATACTCTTCTGTCGCATAATATAAAATCAGTTCCACATCGCGCGGAAAGCGTTCCACTGAGAGCAAAATGTTGTTGATGACCTTCATGAAAATCGGCATTGTAAACGGGTTAAAGAAGTAGAAGCGGTTATCTTCCGGATGAATGGGGTATTCCTGCGCCAGAGCGCAATGAAATTGAATACGGTCTTTGCTCTTTTGGTGTTTTTTTAGATACGTTTCCAGGTTATTCACCGCATCTTTATAAAATTCTTCATTCACCTCTACACCAGTCACCGCATTCTGATAGAAGTGGTTGATGTAAAAACTGATTCTTCCCTTTCCGCAGCCAAAGTCGACCACCCGGTCACCCTGCCGCAGGTGATAGTCGCGAAATAAGCCTTCGAGCGCTTCATAAGGAGTAGGCTCATACCGGTGATAGTGGGAAGTGACACTATACACTTTTTGTTCACCGGTTGTTTTTATATTCATCAATTGATCATAATCCTGTTCGTTCATCTGGCTGCTCCTATCTGTGTCTGTACATAGAAAAGCCCCGGCTGCTATAGCAGAGGGCGGATTAAATTAAAGGTTGGGACTGTGAGCTTCTTTTACATGGTCATTCTCAAAAACGTTGCGGGCCATATATTTATGGAAGAACCATTCTCCGGCTGCAATGAGTACGGCCGAAATAATGGAGCCCGTAATGAGAGGGATGTTGGGTTCAATGATTAATGAACCTACCAGCCAAATGGCAAAAAACGCAATAACAAGGTCACTAATCGTGGCTATTGGATTACCAAACGCCTTAAACAGGATAAGGTCACCCAAAATATAAGCTGCAATGGTAAGGATCAGGCTGATGAGAAGTGTGTCTCCAATGGAAACTTTCATTGCGGCTCCAAGAACAATATAAACCATCACTTCAACCATGACAAACTTTAAAATAAGTGCTTTCACATGGTCCATCAGTTTATCCTCCTTTTTCCATTATAGCTATGATTTACCCCCTGTGTGGCATCATAAACCCAGCACGCTCAATAACTATTTACGAATATTTCAACTGAACCAATCCCGATTCAAACGTTTTACACGAATCAAGTGTCATACTTTTTCCATTGTCCGTTTCATGAAACAAACGTATACCGCTCCCAAGGAAAACCGGGATGATGGAGATCACATACTCATCAATCAGATCGTGCTCTTTCAATACTTTAACCGCTTCGGCTCCGCCATCAAGAAAAATGTTTTTCCCTTTCTCCTGCTTCAGCCGGTCAATGAGATCCCGGACATCGCCATTGTAATATTCCACCTGGCCGTCACTTCCACTTTTTGACCGAGACAGAACGTAGCATTTCCGTCCCTTGTGGTGAAATTCGCCTTCAAAAGAAAGGACTGTATCGTATGTTTTTCTCCCCATGATGACCGTGTCCACTTCATTCATAAACTCCGCATAGCCATAATCCTCTCCCGGCCTCTCCACACTGGCAAGCCAGCTGAGATCTCCATCTTTCCCTGCGATAAATCCATCCAGACTACTGGCAATATAGAGCACGACTTTTCTTTTTTTGTCCATTGATATTCCCCTTTCACTAATCATTGTTCAAACCGAGTATACTAAAGAATAATGACACCCATTGTCATATATATAATGAGTAAAGAGAGGGAAAACCATGCGCGCAGACCGGCTGATTTCCATAATTTTATTGCTGCAAAACAGGGGCAAACTCACCACGAAGGAACTGGCAAATGAGCTTGAAGTCAACCCTCGCACCATCCACCGTGACATGGATGCCCTGAGTTCTGCCGGTATCCCCGTAATTGCTGAACGTGGAACATCTGGCGGATGGCGTTTGCTTGAATCTTATAAAACCAATTTGACGGGGTTAAAAGCGGAGGAAATCAGGTCGTTATTTCTTCTTCCTTCCCTTCATTTGCTAAAAGATCTGGGAATCAGTGAAGATTGGCATGCCGCCCGGGAGAAACTGCTTGCTTCGCTTCCTGCTTCTTTTCATGGCCAGGCAAAGGATGTGTGGGACCGCATCCATATAGACACCAGTTCTTGGCGGCAATCTACCGAGAACATCACAGCCTTTGCCACTTTGCAAGAATCGCTTTGGCAGGATAAAAAGCTACTCATCCACTATGAACGGGCGGATGGTGAACGGCGGGAACGGATGGTATCTCCCCTCGGTTTGGTGGCCAAAAGCAGCACATGGTATTTCATCGCAGGTGTCGGCCAGGAAATTCGCACCTACCGTGCCTCCAGGATCTTGTCCGCCCAATTCACTGACGAAACATTTGAACGACCGGCAGACTATAACCTGGCCGAGTACTGGGAGCAATCATCACAGCAATTCATTCAGTCCCTTCCTACATATGATGTTGAGGTAGAGCTTTCCCCCACCATCCTTTCCCGGATCAGGTTTACAGGACGCTTCGTGCAGCAAATACGCCTGGAGGACCCGCTTTCTAACGGATGGATCCCCGCTTCGTTTTGCTTTGATACTGAAGAAGAAGCAGTTCAGTATATTTTGGGGTTTGGCAGCCAAATCCGAATTGTCTCACCAGCTCATTTAAGAAAGGTAATTTACCATAGGGCAAAGTCTTTGGTTGAAATGATGGAGAATGAAAACTAAAAAATCTGTTGCTTTTCAAGAAAAACAATAAAGGTTTTCAATGCTCTTTGTGGAAAGGGATACTGACAATGTGACAGAAAGTGAGTGACTACAAATGGCAGAAAAAACGGCAGTACAGGATGTGTATCCTGATGATTATTCTTGGTGTTATGGATGTGGGAAACTGAATGATCAGGGCCACCAATTTAAAACAAGGTGGAATGGGGAGCTGACGGAGACGGTCTATACACCGGAACCGGAACACACCGCGGTGCCCGGGTTTGTGTATGGCGGGCTGATTGCTTCATTAATTGATTGCCATGGTACAGGTTCTGCCTCGCTTGCCCTGCACCGGAAAAATGGCCATGAACCTGGTGATGGCCATGAACCGCCCCGGTTTGTAACAGCCTCGCTTAAGGTGGACTTTATGAAGCCCACCCCTCATGGCACTCCTTTAAGGGCTGTGGGAACGATGGAAGAGATTCATCCGAAAAAGTGGAAAGTACATACTGAAGTATTTGCCGCTGATATCCTTTGTGTAAAAGGCGAAGTGACGGCTGTCGTAATGCCCGAATCTTTCCTGAAACAAATAAAAACCACCAGCCCTTCGTAAGGGCTGGTGGTTTTCTTTATCTGGCTCTGACGTTGGCAATAATGCCTTCCTCTTCGTCCAGAACCAATTCCAAGCCTGCTGAAATTGGATCAATATTCATTTGTGTATCCAGATAAAAACGAAGTGCTTCAATCATGTTGGCTTCGATCAGTACCTGTTTTCTGCCTCCCACATACGCTTCAGCTGAAAACCCATAATCATCATCAAAAAGCAGTTCTGCCTCAACGTCTTCTGGTGCTACTTCCTTTTTGTTGGCAAGGTGCAGACAAAGGGCGTTGATGATGTCCTGCTCAGAGAGCGTTAGCGTTAGCGTTTCCATCCATCATACTCCTCGCGCTTGCGGCGGCTGTTTTTAATGTTCGAGAAGATGCGGGTGATCAAGGAAATGATGACCAGGATCGCGATCACGTTAATAAAGAGGCCAAGCAACGAACCAAGTCCGCCCATATTGCCCAGCAATCCGCCAAACAGCATACCGGCGATACCACCGAACATCATGCCTTTTAGAAATCCGCCTTTTTGGGATTTGGCTGCTGTGCTCTTATTTTTGCTGAAAATACTGTTTTGCTGCTTATTTTGCTGAGTGCCTTTATTTTTGAAAAATGAATTTCCGCTTCCTTTATTCGTATTGAAGGATTTAACCCCCGAACGATAGCCTTTCGCACTTACAGTTTGGGCATGGTCATGAAACACAATGTCTTTTACTGGCATAAATACAAAGGTCATGACCAGAGTAGCCGCAATAATCTTCTTCAACATATTGTATATTCCCTCTTCCATTTTATAGTCTAAAAAACTTGTCCATTATCATATACGGTAAGGATAACAAAAAGTTTCATTTTAATCCAAAATTTTATATTTCTTTTCGGGACAAATAACCAGAAGTGAAAAAAGGAGGAATACCCTTGCTGGATGATCCGTTTGGAGTTGGAGCCTTTCCATTCCTCATTGGAGCTGTTACGATTTTTATCATTGCGGCCATTGTCGTTTCCGTAATAATAGACACTGCAAAAGGGAATAAAAACAACCAATCTCCGCCAGAAAAAGCAATGGTAGTAACGAAACGAACTGCGGTTCATGGCGGCGGGGAATCAAGGGCGTATAATAGGTATTATGTGACCTTTCAATTGGAAAATGGGGAACGGCTGGAATTTAAAGTTTCGGGGGAAGAATTCGGAATGCTTGTTGAAGGAGATGCCCGGTGAGCTGAGCTTTCATGGTGCGCGATACCTCGGATTCAGCAGAACCTTATTATTATGAACAAAGAGGCCGGATTGCGCGTTTAGAGGCAATCGGCCTCTTGCTGTTTACCACATACCCACATCCCTTAATGGTTCCATGAGCATGTCCTCCATTCTAAAATGTGGTCCAATTAACTATACTATCAAGAAGAGGGTTTTTTTAAGTTTTTAAGCCCTGGTATTGGGATTTTTTTGAAGTATTTGTAGACCGCTCATTTTTTTAATCGTGGGATTATGTATAATAGAGTTGAGGTCAACTGACAACGATATTCTGACAACGGGAGAGTTTTTAATGATCGAAGTTGATGATGCCGGAAACGGGTGTCCGATTCTGGGAGAAGTATTTGCGGCAAGACGAATGGAAACAGGAGAGCATGCAGCGGTTTATATCCCGCTTCCGCAGGAAACAGCGGACAGGACGTCCAAAGAAGAGCATATCATGTCTCTTTTGAAAAAACTAAATGTGCAAAAGGATGAAGAACTTCTTCTGTGCCGCGGAAATACGCTGAATGGCTTCAGCCACTACCTGGAGAATCGGGGGTATCACGTACAACGCGGAAAAATTTCAGACGACACCGACCGGGTCGCTGAAGCCTTTTTTATGGAGTGCCTGTATGAGATCGGGTTTCCAAGGGATCTTACCCTGTCTGACAGAGCCTATTATGAGTTTTATCAAATGGTGAAAATCTGGTACATCTGTTTCTATACCGGAAAACAAAACCTGTTTAAATCCGATCGGAAGGGCAATATGAAACGGCGTGGGTTTATGCATAACCCGGTCTACCATTATCCTCAGGTGCTAGGGCTGCTGTTTTATCACGAACAATGAGAAAGAGACACGCTTAATACAAAAACGTGTCTCTTTTTCTATAGTAGTTATTAATGCTTTACCGGCCTGACATCCTCATCGGTCATAAAATAATCATGGTATCTCATCAGCTTGTCCTTGAGATCGTCGGAAACCCGTTCAGCATTGTAGGCACATACCGTAATGACCCTTACATTTTTGAGCATTTGATCCACTTCGATTTCAAATTTTTCAAGCGTTTCTTCAAACTCCTCCTGTGAACCCCATTCCACATGGCCCCATGTCCGGACCGCCTTATCTGTTTCAATTAAAGGAGTAACAATTTTAGAGAAATTAGATAAAATCGTCTCTGGATAAAAATTGCCATTCCAGAAGTAAAAATCAAAATTATTGATGAAATGCACGTTCTTTAACTGCTCCGGGGTTAATGCATTTTCTAATTCCTTTTGAATCATTGGAATAATGCGCTCATTTTCCAAAAATAATATGTATTCCTCTTGTTCAATCCCCGCGATAATGTAGGATACCGCGTTTTGAACATAATCCTCTACTCTATCAGAATAATAAAAGATGTGAATCCCCTCGTCTTTCAAGGGCTCGGGTTGAGTGAAATGCGCAAGTTTTTTGTTCAATTATGTATCCCCTTTTCCACCTGACGTAAATGTTAATACGATAATTCTTCGCAAAAGAAAAATATCCTTTATTTTTTGTAAAAAAACACACAGGAACCCAATGGGCTCCTGCCATAACTTTATTCAAAATCGCACTCTTTAAGAGGAACAACTTTTGTTTTGTGTTTAAACTTATATCCGAGCCATACCGCCAGGAAAATGGGTATACCAATATAAGAAACGAGCGCGCCTTGCCAATCGACCGTATCACCGGTAAACGCGGAATAATTTTGTCCGAGAATAACGACAAAACAAAGCAGAAAGGCGAAGATCGGTCCAATCGGGAACCATTTTGCCCGGTACGGAAGTTCACGAAGATCCCTGCCTTGAGCGGCATACGCCTTTCGGAAGCGGTAATGGCTGATCGCTATACCAAGCCAGGCGATAAATCCTGACATTCCCGAGGCGTTCAGCAGCCATGTATAAATGGCTCCGTCACCAAACAAGGAAGCTAGAAAGGCTACTGCTCCAACCGCGGCCGTCACAATGAGCGCCGGAACCGGCACACCGCGGGAATCAAGCTTTGACAGAAACTTTGGTGCTTTTCCGTCACGTGCCAGGTCCCACAGCATACGGGTGGAAGCATACATACCGGAGTTGCCGGCAGAAAGAACAGCGGTTAAAATGATCGCATTCATGACAGACGCCGCAAATGCAATTCCTGCTTTATCAAATACCAGGGTAAACGGACTCACGGTGATATCACTTCTTGCCAGCCTGCTGTCCGTATAAGGAATGATTAAGCTGATCACTAAAATCGCAAGAATATAGAACAGTAGAATGCGCCAGAACACACTCTTGACCGCTTTTGGAATGTTCTTCTTCGGATCCTCCGTCTCACCCGCTGCAACACCAAGCAATTCGGTTCCCTGAAAGGAAAACCCTGCAGCCATAAAGACGCCAAGCGTGGTAAAGAATCCGCCATTGAACGGAGCATCACCAATGGTGAAGTTTTTAAAGCCGATTGCTTCCCCACCGAGAATTCCAAAAATCATTAGTGTACCGAGAACTAAAAAGATAATAACCGCAACCACTTTAATCAGAGAAAACCAGTATTCTGACTCTCCAAACCCTTTAACAGATAAATAGTTCAATAAGAACATAATGGCTAAAAACAGCGCACTCCAAATGTAGGAAGGCGTATCAGGAAACCAAAATTTCATAATGAGCGTAACCGCCGCAAGCTCTGCAGCAATCGTAATCGCCCAGTTGTACCAATAGTTCCATCCCAGAGCAAATCCAAGGGAAGGATCCACAAATTTTGTGGCATAGGTGCTGAACGATCCTGCCACTGGCATGTAGGCTGCCATTTCCGCCAGGCTTGTCATCAAGAAGAACACCATGATACCGATGACTACGAATGATAAAAGCGTGCCTCCGGGTCCGGCCGTATGAATGGAGCCTCCGCTGGCCAGAAACAGTCCGGTTCCGATGGTTCCGCCGAGCGAAATCATCGTTAAGTGCCGGGACTTCAGTTTTCGCTGTAATTCGCCTGAACCGGCTGGTGCTGTATTCTTTGCTGTGTTTTGCATAAAAAAACTCCTTTTCGTTTTGGAAGGAGTGGGAAATAAAAAAAGCCGCCAAAACGCAGTTTGGCGGCAGTTCTATTCTACCCGCATCATGCCTTCCGTAAGATAGCGCATCCCACCCACCGGTAATGTGAGCGTGACAGTGCTGTTTCTGTTCGAAAACAGCCCCAATTCATACTTCCAGAGATAAGTATAAATTTCGGCAGCTTTTCCTTTCACACGGAGTCTATGATGTCTTTTCTGCATCTCGTACGTCCTACTTATAAAAGCCGCGACCTCTACCTCATCGGATTGATGAGGATTTTTTGATTTATCCAGTTAGTTAACGCTAGTTGCTATTATAAAACACGAACATTAACTGTTCAACTGTTTTTTGTTTCCAAGGTCTCTTTTGCCGCATGAATGTAAGTCTGAACCTTTTCTATAAACGCCTTAGCCGTATAGCCCAGGAACTTATCCTTTCTATAGATGAGGGAAATCTTCTGACTGGGAACCGGGGTGATCAGCGCTACTGTTTTAATCATAGGGTGCTTAAGATTTTCCAAAAGAAGAGTAGGGAGAATGGCAGCCCCGATTTCTTTTTCCACCATGGCGATCAAAGAGGATAACGTCGTTGTCTCCATTGACGGTTTTATTTTAAATCCTGCTTCCAGACAATATCGGTCAATCAATTTACGGCATTGATGATAACCTGGAAACATGACCAATTTCATTTTTTGTATATCTCTAAAAGAAAGAGACTTCTTATGCGCATAAAGTGTATCCGTATGAACCGCCAGGGAAAACGTCTCCTCAAACAGCGGGATTTCAACAAGCCGCCCATCAGGATCAGGGCAAACGGTGATGCCAATGTCGATTCCCCCGCCTAGGACTTGTTCGGTAACATCCATCGTTTCAATTAATGAAACCGAGGTATCCGGATGAACTCTGTGAAAATCGAGAAGAAGGGCATCAAATACAAGATCAGCATCCCCAGGCAAAACACCGATCTTCAGAGAACCGCCTTTCCCTACTTTCAGGTCCGCAATGCTGTCTTGAGCTTGTTTAATATGGGAGAAAATATGCAGACATTGCTCATGAAGAATTCCCCCTGCTTCAGTGAGGGAAATCTTTTTGCCTGTTCGATGAAACAAAGGCATTCCCAGTTCATTCTCAAGCAATTTGATTTGCTGGCTTAGATTCGGCTGCGATACCAGGATTTTTTCTGCTGCTCTCGAAAAATGAAGCTCCTCACAAATTACCATAAAATACTCCAGTTGCCTTAATTCCATAGGATACCCCCTCCCTGTTTTACATCATAACTGAAACCAATCATGATCATAAGAAACGCGATATTGATGGGATTTTAATACCTTCCTATACTGAAACTGTAAAAGATACGCTTTCAAAAAAAGAAAACGGAGGAATGATCATATGTCTCATACATTACTGAAATCGGCAAAATCAGTTAGAAGCATGGTCCTTCAACAAGTAAAAGCGGTTCCCGAAGTGTTATTAGACACTAAGCCCGCACTCTTTAATAATACTATTCGCTGGAACGTTGGTCACATCGTTTTTGTCCATGATTATTTACTTTCAATTGCTTTTTCAAAAAGTCCTGCACTTCCCGCTCACTATGAACAATTATTTAATACAGGTACCAATCCCGATCAATGGTCCGTGGCTCCTCCCGCCAAAGAAGAGCTCGTCTCAAAATTATCCGAACAATCCCTCCACTTGGATCATATTTCACCAGATGTTTTTGAAAATAGACTAACACCAGTAATGGAATTGGGGCCTTTAACGTTTGAAACCTCAGGTGAGCTTTTCAACTTCGTGACCATTCATGAGGCCATGCACTTCTCTACCATTTCATCGTTATTACAATCGATCACCTATTCCAGGCAAGCTTGACGAAAGGAGTTAAAAGATGCCTTATTTACAAACAAAATATAGCGTCCGTTTATTTTACCAAGACTATGGAAAAGGGAAACTCCTCATCTTCCTCTCCCGTTTTACTGATACAAGGAGATCAGGACCAAAATACTCCCCTTCATGGGTGTGGTATGAAATCTGCAGGTCTTGTGAAAAACAACCGATTTATCATTTATAAAGGAGCAGCTCACGGCTTGTTTGTCACACATCATAAGCGCCTTAATTCCGATATTCTGCATTTTTTTAAAGAAATAGAGGGTTCGGCATGCGTCTTTTAAAAGAAGGCGCATGCCTTTTTTTGTAAACTATAGTTGTAAAAAGTAAAATATATATTACAATGGAAGTATAAGGAAAATAAGGAGCGGCAAAAGTGAAGGACTTCACTGTACGTAACAAGATAAAAATAGCACGTATTGAAAAAGGCGGACTGACACAGGGGGAATTTGCCAAACTGGTTGGTGTTACACGGCAGACCATGAACCTGATCGAAGCTCAAAAATACAATCCAACCATACGGGTTTGCCTCTTGATCAGTAAATACCTGGAACGTCCGCTGGATGAACTGTTCTGGATCGAAGACTAAACTTACCAGGGAGTTGATGCAAATGCAGGTCAATGTGATGACTGTGATCATCGGTGCAATTGTTGGCTTAGGTGCCATGACCCTTATCACCGGTCAATTTCAATGGGGATTTTTAACTGCTTTACTGATTATAACGGCCGGCTTTAAATGGCTGAGAATCGAAAAACAAAAAGCCCGGGATGAAATTGAGTATGACGAGAGGATCAATGATAACATTAAACAAACCTCGCTTCAGATTTTCTCGTTTTCTAACCTTCTTCTATTCATTTATTTGCTGGTTGTCCACCAGCTTTTGAACAAACGAATGATACAGGTCGATTATCTAATGATTTACCTCGTCATTACGTTCCTCATCGCATTTTATCTCGTTCCGTTGATCGCAAGAAAAAGATAAAACAAACAATGGAGGGTATAACATGGATCAGAATTTATTGATTTTCGGAATCATATTTTTGGTGCTTGCATATTTCGTTGGCGTAAAAAAACAAACGTGGCTTTTATCCGGATTTAATCAAAAACGGGTACGGGATCAGGACAAATTGGCCAGACTGATCGGTGGCTACGACTTAATCGCCGGCCTTGTATTAGTTGCCGCTGCCTTTATTGAAAATCTGGAGGCTTTGATATTAATGCCCATCGTTCTCATTGGATTCATCATACTGCTTGGGTATGTAAATACAAGAATGGTTGAATAGGAATATTCCGCTGTAAAAGGACTTTCAGTACTCCTGTCAAATAGATACATGAATGATGTGAAAGGAGTACTTAAAAATGACCGAAGTTCTATCCCCCGTCTCATGTAAAGTAAATAACGTATTTATTCATGTTACAGATTTAAAAAGGGCCGCAGAGTGGTACAGCAAGCTTCTTGGACTGCCTGCCCCAAAACAGGTGGAGTCTCCGGTATACAATCTTCCGGTTACGGGTGATACGGGCTTAACCCTGGACAACCACGCATTTGACCCGGCCTTTGTTTTCAGCCCTTCAAAGCACCCCGTGTTTAATTTCCTGGTCACCGATGTGGATGAAACTTACCGGTTCATGAAAGATAACAACATCACCATTGTCAGGGAAATTGAACGTATTGGGGAAGTTGCCTTTTTTAATTTTGAGGATGAGGACGGCAATGTACTTATGATCTGCAATTGTTAAAAAGTAAGGGAGGAATTTTACCATGAAGCATATTGCTGTATTTTGTGGATCGAGAAGCGGCAAATCAGATGTATATGTGAAAGAAGCAGCTAAACTTGGAAAAGAACTGGCCGACCGCGGCATTGGCCTCGTATATGGCGGATCGAGTGCAGGCGTCATGGGAGCAGTCGCGGACGCTGTTATGGCGAACGGCGGCCGGGTTATTGGCATCATGCCCGAATTTCTCGAAAAGCGGGAGATCGCTCATAAAAGCCTGACTCAGCTGGTTGTCGTGGATTCCATGCATGAACGCAAGGCAAAAATGGCTGAGCTGGCAGACGGCTTCATGGTTCTTCCTGGCGGTGCCGGAACGCTTGAAGAATTTTTCGAGATCTTTACATGGGCCCAGCTGGGGCTGCACGAAAAGCCGGTCGGTTTGCTTAACACCAATGGCTATTATGACCCGCTCCTCTCCCTGTTCAACCATATGGCTGGCGAAAATTTTATGGAGGAGAAACACCGTAAAATGGTGCTTTCATCCGCCCAACCCAAGGATTTGATCGATCAATTCATCTCCTACTCCCCGCCAGCTGTTGAAAGCTACCTGACAGAGAATCGTACATAGTTAAGATGAGGCCGCCCGCATGATACGGCCTCTTTTTTTCGTGCGGATTTATGAAAATGACGTGATATGCAACTATTTCTTGTCGAACCGCAAGTAACGGGCAAGTTAGCGCAAGTAAATCGTGTCAAACCGCAAGTATTTCGTGTCGAACCGCAACTAAATCTCTCATTAGCGCAAGTAACGGATTTCCTCTCCTATAATCCCCCCTGTATAAACAGTAAAAGGCAGCTGATCCGATCAGCTGCCTTTCCTTTAGGCTGATTTCTTTTCAACTGCCGTTCGTTTTCTTCCCAAACCATTCACGACAAGCACACCCACAACAGCAACCAATCCCCCAATTAGAGACAAAGTGCTTGGCCACTCCTTTAGCCAGACCCAGGCAGTCAGGATGGCGACTCCCGGTTCCAAATACATCATGCTGGCCACCGCGCTCGCTTTTCCTGACGATAAAGCAATGGCCCACGTCACATAGGCAATCGCAGCCGGAAAAATACCCACATACAGGGTGGAAATATGGGCTTCCATTGTCGCATGCCTGATTGAATCAAAAAGCCCGGGAGCAAACCAGAAAAAAGGCAGCGTCCCTGCCCATGTCACATAAGCCGTAAGCTCAATGGGAGAATAGCGTTTTAAAAAAGGCTTTTGATATACGAAAAAGACAGAAGTCGCCACTGCAGCCATTAACACGAGCAGGGCACCACCTGAAATGGTCAATGATGATCCCGAACTTCCCACTGTAATCAGCACAATTCCGGTAAGACCAATAGCCAAACCCGTCCAGCCTGATACTCCAAGGTGCTCCTTCAATACGATAACCGCAAATAGTGCAGTAAATATGGGAGCAGCCCCAATCAGCATGCCCGCCGTTCCGGCTGAAATAGTCTGTTCACCAAACGTGACTCCAATATGATAGATGCTGATTCCCACCCATCCGAGCAGGAGCAGCCGCAAAACGTCTTGTTTTCTCGGAAATCGGAACCGGGCACCTGGCATAATCGCATATAAAATAAATGCCAGGGATGCAATCAAATACCGGACAAGCACCAGATGTCCCGCTGAGTAGCCGCCATGCAGGCTGTACCGGATAGCAGCAAATGTAGATCCCCAAATAATGATCGTTATCAGTGCCATGCTTAAAGCTTTTGCGTTCATTCATTTCACCTTCATATCAGTTCAATGTATTCTTTCTCTTTTATGTAGTGTACTCCTTTTTTCACATTAAAAAAGCCGCCCGCCAGGCGACTTGTCTTTAAATTAAAATAAGCTCTTATGACTATGGCAGCTGTTCTTTTTCTTCTTCTCTTTTTTTACCTTCTTACATTTAAGAACGTACTCTGAAGAAGAGCTTGAAGAGCTGGAGGAACTGGAAGAACGTTTTGATTTCTTTTTATGAGACGAACATCCACAAGAATGATGGTGCTGGAGGAATGACATTAAAATCACCTCCTTACTCTCAAATCGAGACGAAGATATGAATCTTCAATTCTCTCAATATAGTATGTAAAATCTAGCATTTCGTGCGAATAAGAAGTAAAAATGTATTTTCTTCCTATTCCGTAAATGTAATACCTCCAGAAGTTCAGCTGAAATCCGGGGATGGTAACTAATGGCTTATATGCATCATTAAAAAGTTGTTCGTGGATGTAAATCGCAATCCCGACCAGCCATCCTCCAGGTATTCTTAACGTTAACACCAATGGCACCATAAATAAAAGTCAATAATCCTTCCATAATCGCCCCAAGAAAAAATATAATTACCAAAATACGAATCATTTCCAACAGTACTCTCACTGGCATTCTACCACCTTGCTATATGAAATTTACCATTACTATACATCAGACCTGCTGTTTTATCTTCGTTATTTGGGGATTAAACACTATATTAATACTTGTGACGTAAAATCAATGCGGCTAAGTGAAACGTTTTTATTCCTTTTGAATATTCGAAAAATATGGTAAAGTTTATATAACATATCCTGACAAAGGAGCATGACAATTGATCGTAGAATGTGATAAATACTATATGCCCCGCAAAAACCGCGTATTGCTGTTACCTATACAATGGCGGGAAGAATTTAACATCTCAGAAAATGACCTATTGTCTGTACATAAAGAAAACAATCGGATTATTATCACAAAGAAAACACCTGCCACTGGCTTTACCCTGAAATACGTTAAAATGAATAAAAAAGGCGTCATCACCATTCCAAAAATCATCGATGATGAACTGGATTGCCGCCTGCACCAGCTATACATCAACCAGGACGAGCATTCCTTTTTGGTTGTTCCTGTGACGCAAGAAAAGAGCAGCTTATAAGTGCAGGCTGCTCTTTTCTCATGTTATTAAATCCTTGGCTTGCCAAACGCCGCCGGATCCATGAGTAAATCCGCAAGCTTTATAAAATGCCTGGTTTTCACTTGCGTAACTAACCGTCACGATTTCGAGGCCAAAGCGCTCGGATTCACTCAATAATTCTTTTACAACAGCTGCCCCAAGGCCTTGTTTTTGATAATTGGGGTGAACCATAATGTCTTCCATGTACCCATGCTCAAGCCCCATTCCACAAACATAGCCAAAGGCAATGAGCCGGTTTGCCTCATCTCTCGCGCCAGCCCAAAAGTTACATCGTTTAAGCAGCACAGGATAATCCTGATCCCGTCTAGCCCAACCGATGGCCTCTCTCAAGTCAGGAACTTCATAATTATATAAAGGCATGTTAATCATCACATTCATCGTATCCCTCACTTAAGAAAACATTGCTTTCATCCTATTTCCTTTTTTACTGTCTATGGTCTATACCTTGAAAAACTGCTTCATAATTTGGATTTGTCCCACATGAACAGACTCATGCAACACACAAAACGACGCACTGTCTGCCACTGTATTAAAATGATGGACAGGTTCCTTCAGGGTTTCTTTAAGCTGTTCAGGAGAAATTTTATTGATTCGTTCCAGTTGTTTTTTTAATTCAATTGTTATTTCGCTCAAATGAGGCGGTTCACTTTTCCATTCCGATGGACGAGTGCCCGGAGAAAAAAGTTCCTGATAAAGCACAGGCAATTCTGCTTGGTTCCCGGGCAGAATGCGCATAAAGTACTCGGCAGCGCCAATGATATGCCCCAACTGCCACTTGATTGTATTGTTAAAGCCCTCCGGTTGCATATTGGCTATTTCCTCCGTCAAATCTTCTGCCAGTTCAATCGTCCAGTTTCTGGCCATGCTGAATTGGTTAATAATAATTTGTGACATCCATGAACCCTCCTTTTAATGAACAGCAACGCATTATAACTTCTTTGCGCTTGAAGCAATTCCTTTTTAAACAAAAAGAACTTTATAATAGATAATAGAAAGAATTAGATGATGAAGGGTGGCAACTGGCATGCAGCATCAAAAGCGGATACGCGATTATGGAATTCAAATTGGACGGTTCGAAACAGGACAGCATAATGCCATTACGGATGTGGAAGGAGTCAGAGTGGGCCATGTAACACTCAGTGAAGGAAACATGCAGACCGGGGTTACTGCGATTCTTCCCCATCCCGGCAACCTTTTTAAAGAAAAACTGATTGCGTCAAGCCATGTAATCAATGGCTTTGGAAAAACGATGGGCGCCATTCAGATGCAGGAATTAGGCGTGATTGAAACTCCGATTGTTTTAACCAATACCCTTAGTATTGGAACGGCTGCAGATGCGGTCATTCAATACACGATGGAGCATAACCCTGAAATTGGGCGTACCACGGGAACAGTAAATCCTGTCATCGGCGAATGCAATGATATGCTGCTGAACGACGTACGTGCTCAATACGTAACAAAGGAGCATGTGCTTCAAGCGATTCATAAAGCTTCAACAGCGATTGAGGAGGGCAGTGTCGGCGCAGGTACCGGTATGCTTTGTTATTCCTTGAAAGGAGGCATCGGCACCTCCTCCCGCCAGTTTCAGCTGAGTCATGGCAAATATACGCTGGGGGCTCTGGTGCTGTCCAACTTTGGAATATTAAGCGATCTTATGATCAACGGACGGATGATCGGCCAGGAATTAAAAGAAACCTTGCTGCAATCGTGGGAGGAAAAGGACAAAGGGTCCATCATGATCATCATTGCCACCGACTTGCCTGTTTCGGACCGGCAGCTAAACCGGATCATTAAGCGGTCTGTTGCAGGACTCTCACGAACAGGGTCCATTATCACGCACGGCAGCGGTGAAATCGCGATCGGATTTTCAACCGCTGTAACCATTCCGCATACAAAGCCTGCCGAATGTTTAACCATCCCAGTGATACATGAAGAAGATCTGGATACGGCCTTCCGTGCAGTTGGAGAAGCCGTGGAGGAAGCGGTGCTGAATTCACTGGTAACCGCTGCCCATGTCAAAGGCAGGGACGGCAACGAACGACCGGCTTTTAAAGATTTATTGGATCAATTTCATATCGAATTATGATGACCATAAAAACTTCCTCATCCTGCAAAAGATGAGGAAGTTAAATGGTTGCGCTCCAAATCATATGATGACTTCCTTCCCCCCAATAATTCTTCATTAAATACTCTGGCTCTCCCAGTTTCTTTTTCCATACGGCCTGGGCTTGTTTATAGCCGCTGTCCAGGCAATAATGTGTGATCCCCTTTCTCTTCATATCAGCTAGCAGATGATTCAGTAAGGCAGACCCCACTCCCTGTTTTTGATAGTCCGGATGGACGTAAACGGTCCCAATCTCCTTCCAATCTTTCAACGCTCCGTTAGCACAGCGGATGATCAGTGCATTAGCCGGTCCGCAGGCAATTGTTCCAATGATTTGGCTGCTGATGACATCAGCGGCAACCAGAAAGTAATACTTCTTTCCCTTACTGATCAGATCGCTCTCCAGAAAACCCTTCTTCTGTCTTAGTTCCTCTTCCATCTCCTCTGTCAGATGAGACAGTCCTTCCTTTTTAAACGTATGTTTAATGACCGATGCAAAAAACTGATTCAGTTCTTCTTGATCTTCCTTTGACGGTCTTCTGATATCCATTTTATTCACGCTGCAGTTCTCCATAATATAGGTTCCACCCCTCTTATATAAGAAGTTTTTAGTCCACCAAGATAGGGAAAATGTAAATTAGTAACAGTACGACAAGGAGGCAAACAGATGACGATTTTTTCAAAAGACGCGCTAAAAGGGCAGCACATCATCATCACAGGTGCGACAGGCGGCATCGGCTGGGAAACGGCCAAAGCGTGTGCAGCGGCAGGCGCAAATATAACCATTACGGGACGTAACGAAGATAAGCTCGTTACACTCAAAGGAAAGTGTGAGGAACTGAATTCCGATATTTCCGTTCATCTGTTCAGTGCCGACCTTGATACGCATGAAGAACGGGAAAGCCTGCTGACAGGGGCCCTTGACGAAATCGGGCCGGTAACGGGTCTCGTAAACGCGGCGGGAATTGCTGGCGGCGGTGTACTTGAAGAGCTAAAGGAAAACGAATTAAGAAGAATAATGGAGCTGAACTTTTTTTCAACCGTCCTTTTCACCCAATTGGTCTATCGGAACATGCTTGAGACGAATCCGGAAAAAGGGGCCATCGTGAATGTTTCCTCCCTCTCAGGCCTAAGGGGAACATCCGGAAACAGTGCTTATGCGGGGTCCAAGTTTGCACTCATTGGCTTTACCCAGTCATTGGCGGTGGAAGCGGCTGAGCGCGGCATCCAGGTTAATGCCGTATGCCCAGGGTATGTCGATACGAAAATGGGCCGTGACAGTATCGCCCGAAAGGGAAAGAAATTCGGCAGAAGCTATGAGGAGCAGCTGGAAAAAGCAGAGGCCGGGATACCTTCCGGGCGGATCAGCACTCCAAAAGAAGTGGCGAATACAATTGTCTTTCTCCTTACCGGGGCTGCCGAAAACATTATCGGAGAAGCGGTCAAGATCTCCGGAGGAAATGTGCTTTAGAAACAAGCCAGAAGGCAAGGCACTACAAGGTCCTGCCTTTTCTTTTTTTATCTAGGTCCCTGTCGGCTAAACCGCCATTTAATCTCTGACCATCACAATAAATTCCGCTTCTCCCCTGTGAAAAGCGAAGATTTCACGAAAACCGAATTTCTCATATAAACGAATGGCCCGCTTATTAAAGGAAGCCACGGTTAAACGAAATGCCCTGTCCCTGGATTGTCCCTCAAGATATTCCAGTATGAAAGATAAAAACAAAGAACCATTGCCCTGGCCGGTTAATTCCGGATTCATTCCCAGTCCGATATCCAGTGCATCTTTCTTATAAGCCCCTACCTGCTCTCCAGCCGGAACCTGGGCAGCCGTTCCGGTGCAAAAAAAGCCTGTCAGATTATCCTTTTCATCCAGCACAACGGTATAGGAATTTTCAAGAAGTTCATTCATGGAATCATTGCTTGTATCCATATTGTAAAAGTCATATGGTGCTTCATAATTCCAATTTAAAATCTCCAGTGCGAATTCTTGGTTGATTGGTGTTACTATTAATCTCATCATTGAACCCCTTTTATGTATTTTTATTTATCTTCGCTCCGTGAATACAGATTTCCTGTTACAGCAGGATACACAAGGTGGTTTAAGGAATATAGCTATGTGATTGGATCAATGACTGAAAAGGGGGATAACAATGACTGAACGGCCAAGACCTGATGAATATGCCGAGAACTTTGAATCTTACGTCCAGCTGGTGCCTGAAGGAGACCTTTTAGAAACACTGAAACAGCAAATCAAGGAAACGGCTTCTCTGCTAAACTCGTTATCTGAGAAAGATGGTGAATACCGCTATGCGCCGAATAAATGGAGCCTTAAAGAAGTCCTTGGACATATGGCGGATACTGAATGGATCATGAACTACAGGATGCTTTGCATTGCCAGAGGGGAAACCGTATCCTTGCCGGGATACGATGATGAGCTGTATGTAAAAGCTGCAGCGTTTAACGATCACTCATTAACGGACTTGATTCAGCATTACACAAGTATCCGCCAGGCTACTGTCTCACTTTTGAACACGTTGAGTTACGATGTGTTAAAACGAAGAGGAGCGGCGAACAATGAAGAAGTAACAGCAAGGGCCCTTGCTTTTATTATTGCCGGCCATGAGCTACATCACCGTAATATCATTAAAGACCGTTATTTAAAATGACCAGGGGAAACTTTTCCCTTGGTCATTTTTTTATGCTTTCAATCCCGTCATTGCCCCGAAATATTGTGAGGCTGTTGCAAAGGCGATAAACGCGCAAAGTTCACTGATTTCCTCGTCAGAAAAGATTTCTTTTAGCACCATGAAAACAGAGTCAGGAATATCTCCTTTCACCTTCAAAAAAACGTCTGCTAAACCCACAGCGATGGAGGTTTTTTCATCAAACAAATGAGGTTCTGGCCTTCCCTTCGCCTTGCAGTATTCACAGCCATTGCCCTGGGCCAGTGTTCTCCTCACCTGCTCCTTAAGCATGGAAGAAAGTTCACCTTCTTCCGCCAGCAAACTGCCGAGATCATTCCATTTGTTCATGATCTCGGGATTATGTCCAAGCAGCTGCTGAAAGGGAGAGTCCCCGTATGCTGATTTCTTTATTCTTGCCATTAACCATTCCTCCTTGTACCCTTTAATGGTACTAAGAGAACATCACTTCTTCCACTTGTGATTAAATCCATTCTTTTAATTTTCTTTTTAAATTGAATGAGTTAAGGAGCATAACATTAAATTATGAAAATCGACGATATTGACAGAAAAATTATTGATGAGCTGCGGGAGAACAGCCGGCTGTCCATGAGTGAGCTTGGGAGAAAAATCAACCTTTCGTCCCCCTCAGTTACCGAACGTGTGCGAAGAATGGAATCGTTTGGCATCATCAGGAAATACACACTAGAAGTG
Organism: Fictibacillus fluitans; assembly: GCF_030418125.1. Classification (GTDB taxonomy): domain Bacteria; phylum Bacillota; class Bacilli; order Bacillales; family Fictibacillaceae; genus Fictibacillus_C; species Fictibacillus_C fluitans. The sequence goes on from NZ_JAUHTR010000005.1 coordinate 71,270, forward strand.
GATTATGAGAAATTGGGCCAGCCGATCCAATGTATTGTGGAGGCTACGGTAAAGAATGGAGATTATCAGGCCTTTAAGCATTACATCGAACGCCTGCCTAACGTAGAATTTTGCTACAGAATTGCGGGAAATGCCTGCTTTATGCTGAAGCTGCAGTTCGCCACCTTTTCTGAAGCAGAAAAGTTCATCGAAGATACGAGCCCTTATGCCCACACAGTGACCCATTTTATTTTTTCACAGGTGAACACTGTGCCTGTGTTGAGCCATTAAAAAAGCAGGAACCGCACTCCGGCTCCTGCTTCATGGTTATTCCACTCCAAATGTGTACGTCGTATGGGCTCGATATTCTTCATCGGCACCCAGAACCACCGATGGAAACTGTGAATGGTGGATGGCGTCCGGCACACCCTGTGTTTCCAGGCAAATGCCGAGATGCTTTCTTGATGGCACATCACGGAAATCCCCATTGGAATCGAGCATGTTTCCTGAATAGACGACCACGCATTTCTGATCGGTCTCAACCGTTAAGGTTCTTCCGCTGGTTTCATCTTTCAGCACGATTTCTTTATTTTGGTTAGTATTGAGCAAGAACGGATGGTCATATCCCCCGCCTGCCAGCTTGTTCTGCTCGTAATCTGCAGTTGTTCCTGTTTTCACCTTTTGTCCTTCACGCAAATCAAACGGTGTATCCTGTACATTCACCGCCCGGCCTGTGGGAATCAGCTCTTGATTAAGTTCCAGGAACTGATCGCTCTTGAGCTGGAGCGTATGATCCTGAATATCACGTTTCAGGTTTCCACTTAAGTTAAAGTATGAATGATTGGTAAGGTTCAGCAGTGTCTTTTTATCGCTTTTGGCAGAGTAGGAAATGCTTAACCTGTTTTCATCATTTAACAGATAGGTAACCATAACCTCCACTTTGCCGGGGTAGCCTTCTTCACCATCAGCACTGACATAGGAAAACTTCACACCGCAATGCTCTTCCTCTTCAATGACCTCTGCATCCCATACCACGGCATTGAATCCCTTATTTCCCCCGTGAAGGTGGTTGTTCCCATCATTTTTGGCAAGGGTATATTCCTGTCCATCGAGTTCAAAGGAACCGCCCTGAATCCGTCCGGCCACCCTTCCGGCGATGGCTCCAAGGTAATTGGTGTCCTTCAGGTAATCCTCAAGTGTATCGTGGCCAAGCACAACATCCTCCAGGATTCCCTCTTTGTCCGGTGCCATGATGCAGGTAATGATCGCTCCGTAATTAATGGCGGATACTTCCATGCCCTTGCTGTTTACCAGTGTATAAGCCACAATGTCCTGGTCTTGTGTTGTACCAAAGTTCTCTTGAATGACTTCCATGTCCATCACCTTTCTCTATGCCTGTTAAAGCCTTTTGTCATGCCAAAAATTCATGGTAAAATGCTGTTCCGGATCATAGGCGCGAAATGAAACGCCCTCCCTGTTGATCCGGTCAATGAGCCTGGATAAAACGGAGGCTGTTCCTTTGGTTACGTGAAGAAGGATGACAACCGGTCCCTCTTCAAGAGCATCCATGCCTTTGACCGCGTTTTCAATAATCTTTTCGGGTTCCGTCTCCTGATGCTTCCAGTCAACAGTATCGGCATTCCAGTCCCACATCTTCATGTTGTATTGAACAAGCCCGTTGCGCAAGTCTTCATTCATATAAGGATGGCTGCCAAATGGAGCTCTCGTCAAGTGAGAAGTCACACCCGTTAACTCATACAGCGTTTTTTGGGTTTGCCTCATCTCTTCTGCAACATTCAGCGGATTTCCTTCATAAAGCATCTTTTTATCATGAGTAACACTATGCAGTGCCGGGTAATGTCCCTCTTCTATTAAACGAAGAACAGCTTCCGGATATTCTTTTATATTTGGTTCTACCAAAAAGAATGTACCCTTCACCTTCTTGGTTTTGAGAATATCCAGAATGCTATCCATTTCCCCGTTCGGTCCATCATCAAAAGTTAAATACACATCTTTGTTCTTACCAAATCGATTTTCCATGCGGTTATCGGCTGACATAACGGAATTTTTCTGTTTGATAGCCGCTCTGCGCCTGATCATCCCGCTCCACGTATGTAAAATAATCAAAATCCGCATAAAAGTCACGGCCGCTTAAATCCTGGCTGCACAGGCCAATAAATGCGCCCGTGAATCCCTGGTCGAGCAAGGTTCCGCCTTTTTTCACTTCCGCATGGTCATCCGAAATTTTCCCTGCATCCAGAACAGGACCAGCCGCTGTCCAATTTTCACCATCGGGAGAATAATAGAATTGAAGATCATGATAGTCGATCTCCGCTTTTAAGTACACCTTTTCCCATCCTTCAATGGAAATAGGAGCATCCAGCGGTTCGTTATAATCACTCTGGTCATTGTTCATAATATACAGGCACTTGCCCGCTTCCTCATCCCTGCTGATGCAGAGATAATAATAGTTTCGGTTGTTGTAATAATAGATCAGCCCCGCCATATGCTGAAAGTTCTGAGGACGGCATTCTACTTCTGTTTCCGCTATTACAGAGAAAGCCTGCTGCCTTCTCGCAATCAGGCTTTGCCTGTGGTTAGAATTCATGGATTCTCTCCCCCGCAGCCTTAGATAGCCTGGCCGTTCCTTTACGGACACCCATTCCTCGCTCATCGGTTCGCGCAGGGAATTAAAATGAATGCTCAATTCTTCTTCATTAAAATCGTCAGTTTCAGGCACTGGTCTTACCTTAAACTCAGGAAGGGATGGTGCCTCCACTCTTTCATGAGGACTGTTACCCCCATCAACCAGTCCCAGCCAGTGATCATCGGTCCATACCGCTTTCTGAATCGCGGTTTCACGGCCAAGGTTACAGTTTTCCGAGCCGGGCAGCGGACGTCCGGTCAGATGCACCATATACACCTCATTGTCCCGGGTTTCAACAATGCTCGCGTGTCCTGCCTTTTGCAGCGTTAATTCCGGTTTCCCTTTTGATGTGAGGACAGGCCCTTTGGGATCCACTTCATACGGACCAAAAAGACTCTGTGAGCGGGCTACGGTTACGGCATGGTTATACCGGGTTCCCCCTTCAGCCGTCACCAGATAGTAATAGCCGTTCTTTTTATAAAGATGAGGTGCTTCCGTAAGCCCGAGGCTTGTTCCCCTAAAAATATTGCGGATCGGACCGATCAGCTTTTCTTCCTGCGGGGAATACTCCTGAAGCAGAATGCCGCCAAACGAATTTTTATTTTTGCGGTGATCCCAAACCATGTTCACGAGCCATTTCTTGCCGTCATCATCATGGAACAGAGAAGGATCAAAGCCGCTGCTGTTCAAATAGACGGGCTCGGACCAGGGCCCCCCGATATCCGTGGCGGTCACCAGGTAGTTGTGTGTATCCTTGAACGCCCCGATATGGCTTTTCACATCCGTATAAATAAGATAGAAAAAGCCATCGTGATAACTTAGGCAGGGCGCCCAAACACCGCCAGAACTCGGATTGCCGAGCATATCAAGCTGGCTTTGGCGCGTTAATGGATGCGGCAGCAGCTCCCAGTTTCTTAAATCCTTTGAATGATGAATCTGTACTCCAGGAAACCATTCGAAGGTGGACGTTGCAATATAATAATCGTCTTCCACCCTTATGATGGATGGATCCGGATTAAAGCCGCGCAAAATGGGATTGATAATTTCCGACATCGTTGTTCCTCCGTTCTTAATAAATTTTTCTGTTTTGTTGATCCTTAATTCCTGATTTTCTGTAAAAATAGGTGTTGATGATGTCCCGCCATTCTTTGGCATGTTCCGCCTGCTCGACCAGCCTGCTCAGGACGTCGCGATACCGTTCCCCATCCATTCTTCCTTCAAGCATTTCCCACATAGTTTTCAGGTTTTCTGCCTGTTCGGCACCTGCAAAATGGGTATCGTAAATATGCTGGATGACCGTTTTTCCGCTTTTTAGTTCATGTGTATAGGGTACGTGATGAAAAAACAGCAGCAATTCATCCGGACACGTTTGCAGAGACTCATACATCTCCTTATTTTCTTTTAAATATTGAGAGGTGTATCCTGTTCCGCTCGCAACCGTACGATCTACACCTATTCCCTGCCAGTCAGCAAAATGATAAGTTCCCCACAAGGAATATTCATAGCCATCCGGATTCGGGCCATAATGATGGTTCGGATTCACCATCCAGCCAACCCCGAGCGGCGACGTATAATTTTCGTAAATGCTCCAGGAATCCAAAAGCATGGAACGTACCTGTTCATGAACCACTTCATCCTTACCGAACGTCCTGGCAATCCATTCCGCAGTGATTTCCTCTGAGGATAGATCCGGATTCCAGGTGAGCCGTCCATAGCCATACAAATTTGCCTGTGCCAATGTATGGCCGGTCCAGTTGTAATCATTTCCGATGTTGGATACCGCCGTGATTCCCGCATAGGCTGGCTGATACAGCGATCCGTCAACCACCCGCTTTACCTCGGAACCCTTTCCTTTGGCATAAGTATCAAAATCCAAAATCTCTTTCCACTGCGGCACAAGATAGCACAGATGCCGCTGCTGCCCGGTATATTCCTGGGTCACCTGCAGCTCCAGCATTTGGTTGGTGTGTTCCATGGCTCCAAACAGAGGGGAAACCGCTTCGCGGACCTGAAAGTCCATCGGTCCGTTCTTGATCTGGAGGATGACATTGGAATGGAATTGCCCGTCGAGCGGTTTAAAATGGTCATACGCGGCTCTCGCCCGGTCTGTGGACCGATCGCGCCAATCCTGAAGACAGTTATACACGAAACAGCGCCAGAACACTAACCCCGCAAAAGGCTCAAGCGCCTCTCCCAGCATGTTGGCGCCATCCGCATGCGTGCGGTTGTACGTAAACGGACCGGGGCGGTGTTCAGAGTCCGCTTTTACAACAAATCCTCCAAAGTCGGGAATATACTGATAGATTTCTTTCGTTTTTTCTTTCCACCATGCCCGTACGCCAGGATCAAGGGGATCTGCCGTGGATAATCCCCCCAACTGGAGCGGACTGGCATAATTCACGCTAAGGTAGGTCTTGATACCATAAGCCCTGAAAACAGCCGCCACGTCAGCTACTTTGGGCAGAAGGCTTTCCGTAATAAGGTTGGTTTCCACGTGATGCACATTTACGTTGTTAATCGAAATGCCATTGATGCCTACTGAAGAAAGCAGTCTCGCGTAATCCTTGATCCGTTCAAGATCACCGGTAAACCCATTTTTATCATAAAAGATGGATGCTCCGGCGTACCCTCGTTCAATGCTGCCGTCCATGTTATCCCACTGATTGATCATCCTGAGTTGATTTGTTGGATTCTCAGTGATATTAAGGGAATCAACCAGGCTACCGTTTTGCATAATTCGCAGAAGATGAAACGCCGCGTAAAGCACTCCTTGTTCTTCCATCCCAATCAGGTAAATTCGAGGTCCTTCACTTGTTAGCACAGATTTAATCTGGTAGCCATCACGCGACAATCGTGCGGCCTCAACTTTCAGCGGCCCCTCTACAGATTCCACTGTAGTAAGCACAATTCCACAGCGTTCAGCCCCATCATCATGTCCTGCTGTGTTTTCGAACATGGAAGTAAAAGCATGGTGAAGCTCTTGTTTTGCGGACTGTATGATGGAGGACGTTTCCATCGCTTCCACCGACCGTGCATACTGCTGATACTGGCCCGAGAGGCTCTTGTCCATAACTGGCTCATATTGAAGCCAGGCATCATAGCTTTTCTTGTGTTCTTTTTTCAATTGTCCGGTAAGATGTTCAAAGGGTTCAACCGTGCTTTTCATAGGAATCCTCCATCAATTTTTTCTATGTAAGTGAGAGCTCCGAAGCATTCGGAGCTTATTTGGACACAGCCACTTCTTGATGACTGATAGTTTCTTGTTTGCAAAAGTTTTCCTTGAGATCTTCCAGGAGTGTTTTGCTGTTGAGCATGAACAAGTATGTGATCAGGCTCGCTGTAAAAACCATAAAAAAGCTGTTCGTTACCATGGTCATAAAGAGGGCAATGATTACAATCCCCGCATTTCCAAAGGTGATTTTCGGCTTCTTAAATCCGTAATATATCGAGAGCCGCCATACGTCTCTCGTTCGGAAGGAAAATCCTGAATTGATGAAAAACGCATTCAGTGACACCACCATAAGCAGGGCAATCCCTGCCAAAATCACCACGGACAGTACTGAATTTTTAAAAGAAAGGTTGGTATTATAATATTGAAAATCGATAAACAGGATATACAGCACCATAAGATATGGCGTCCAAAACTTGAGCGTATCTTTGACATTTATTTTATATCCGTGCAAATAGTCTCTAAGCGGGGACAGTTCCTGCTCTCGGATGAGTTTTCCAATGGAATAAAAAAGGGCCGAAATGGATGGGCCGGCTGGAATGAGCGCCAAAAAATAAAGGGTAATGTTCGTAAAGCTCGGTTCGAGTGTCATAAAGAAAAACAGAAAAATTACATTGCTGAGAATGAAGCAAATATTGGTCAACATTAACGCATAAATATGGTTCATCAATACATATAAAAATCCGGTGCCGAACTCTTTTCTTTTCTGCATTCAAATCCTCCTCCGGCATCTAATGTGAAAGCTGCCTGTGCTTCACCATCGTGCACAGGCAGCTTTTTATATTCTCACATCTGACAAACTGCTAGTTTTTCTTTTTAAAATCCTTGTACGCTTTATTGATAAGATCACTGTACTTGTCCATGCCTTTTGCTTTCAATTCACTTACATATTTATCCCATTCAGAAAGCGGACGTGATCCATTGATGAAGCGCAGCGTATTCTGTGATGTCATGTCTTTTAGCGGTGTGCTCAGCAATGTTGCCTGTTCACGATCCCCTTCAGATAATGGATATGGAGGATTGGCTTTTAACGGCGTCTTGGTATCGGCCATTTCCTTCTGGAATTTCAGCTCTTCATCACTGAACGTGGATTGAAGCAATTCAGTAGTACCACCGTAAGCGAAGACACCGCCGGAGAAGCCGAAATCGGTATTAAGCGCTTTGGTTCCTGACGGATTCAATCCTACATAGTTAACGTCTTTTGCCAGCTTGCGCTTGCCGTTTTCTTTCGTGTAAGTTGTTCCTTCAACACCCCACTTCGCGAATTCTTCTCCTTCATCGCTGTACCACAGCCAGTCGATAAACTGAAGCATCGTATCAAAATTCGGATCGTCTTTCGCTTTAGCGTTAATCATGATTCCATTCTCGAGGCGTGAACCAGCCATCACCTGGCCAGCCGGTCCGCCCGGCACCATAATCTTCTGAATGGAGTATTTTCCTTTTCCAAGGTTCTTGTCCATGCTTGTACGATAAGCCACCAGTTCCTGTGCATTGGCGCCAATCACAAAGGATTTGCCGGAAACGAACTTCTGGATCGCCTGCTGGTCATCCTGGGTCAGGCTTTCTTTATCAAGCAGCCCTTGCTCCACAAGACTATGGAAATAGGTCACCATATCCTTGTACTCTTTGGTTGCTCCAGAAAATACATACTTGTCTTTGGATTCGTCGTACTGCATGCCGCTTGTGGTTCCCCAGCCCGCAACCGTTCCAAACGAAGTAGCCGCAATGTTCAGCGTGCTGTTCATCTGCCAGCGGTCAGAGAACGGTGTAACGTCCGGGTAAACTTCCTTTAATTTCTTAAGCGCAGATTGAAGCTCTGCCCACGTCTTTGGAATGGCAATGTTATTTTTCTTGAAAATATCGGTGCGTACAGCCAGAGAATAGTCCGGCCAAATTTCTTCATGAAGTCCGGGAAGGACATAGAACTTGCCGTCTTCCTGTCGTAATGTATCCAGGTCTGCCTGCATGTTCCATTTCTTTACCTTTTCCTTGAAGTTCGGCATCTTGTCAATGTAGTCACTCACAGGCAGGATAGCACCTGATGAAACAAAAGCCGCCTCCTGGCCAGGATAGGTTTTTGGAATAATCAGCGGTGCATCTCCGGAGCTGATCAGCAAGCTTCTTTTTTGTTCATAGTCACTCATCGGAACAATCGTCGGTTTTAGCGTAACATTGGTTCTCTTCTTCATTTCCTTCCAAAGCAGCCAATCCTTTTTGTATGGATAATTTGGATGATCACTGTAAAGGATAGAGAACTTCACCGGTTTCTTGGCTTTGAATGTGTCCCCCACTTTGTAGCCGTCCATGGAAGTTTTGCTCTTTTCCACATTTGCTTCCGTTTTCTTGTCATTGCTGCAAGCCGATAAGATTGTGGCAACGACCGTCAACACTGCCACCAGAAGCACTAACTTCTTAAATACCTTTACCATACTCTAAAATCCCCCCTGCGCTTTTATTAAGTTTTATAATGAACTTATCCTTACAATAAGCTGCATCCTTTTTATTGCTTTACTGAGCCCAGCATAATTCCCGTAACAAAGTATTTTTGGATAAATGGGTAGACCATAATGATTGGCAAAACGGTCAATACCATCGTGACCGATTTAATGTTGGCAGCAATCTGTGTGAGGTTATCCGCACTGGTCGCACCTGTTGAAAGCCCGCCCGTTGCCCCCTTGATCAGGTTCCTTAAATAGAGGGTAACCGGGAACAAATCCTTTTTATCAAGATACAGGAACGCACTGAACCAGGAGTTCCAGTTGGCTACCGCATAGAACAAGACCATGGTTGCAAGAATAGGCTTGGAAAGAGGCAGAATGATGCGGAAGAGCGTTCCGTATGTGGACGATCCGTCAATGGACGCCGCTTCCTCCAGTTCCTCCGGCATGTTTTCAAAAAATGATTTCATGATCAGCATATTAAACACGCTGATTGCACCGGGGACAACAATCGCCCACATGGTATTGGCAAAGCCAAGGGATTGGATAAGGATATAGTTTGGAATAAGTCCTCCGTTAAAAAACATAGTGAAAACAGCGAATGTTGTGAAAAACTTGCGGCCTGCCAGCCTTTTTTTGGAAAGCGCATAGGCGAACATTGTGGTCATAACCATGGAAATGGCGGTTGCCACTACGGTATACACCACTGTATTTTTATAACTGTTCCAAAAGGTTTTATCTGTGAGTACCGTTTCATAGGTTTCGAGATTAAAACCCTGGGGAATAAGATTTACCTTCCCTGCATTAATTTGTGCCTCACCGCTGAAGGATTGGGCTACAACATTCAGGAATGGGAACAGCGTGATGTATACAATCAGCAGCAGAATGATAACATTTAAGACTTTAAATACTTTATAGGATGTCGATTCTTTCATATTCCTGCCTCCCTTCTACCACAAGCTGTTATTTGTAAGTTTTCGAGATAAGTAGTTTGCAGAAAAGACTAACGTTAAACCGATAAGGGCTTCAAACAACCCAATAGCAGTAGCATAGCTGAAGTTGCTGGATTCGAGTCCGATTCGATAGAGGTAGGTTGAAATGACGTCTGATGTATCGTAGTTAAGTGGATTATAAAGCAATAATATCTTTTCAAAACCAACAGCCATAAGCTGTCCAATATTTAAAATTAGAAGTGTGATAATAGTTGGAAGGATGCCGGGAATCGTAATATGAATGGTCTGCTTCCAGCGGTTTGCTCCGTCTATTTTTGCCGCCTCATAAAGGGATTGGTCGATGTTGGTTAATGCCGCGAGATACAGAATGGCTCCCCATCCCATGCCCTGCCACATTTCAGAACCAACGTAAATGGATCGGAACCAGCTGGCTTCCTGAATAAAAAAGATTTTTTCTCCGGTAAGATAGTGAACGATAGAATTAATCGCCCCATTTCCGGCTGTGAGCTGCAGCACCATTCCGCTGACAATTACGACAGACAGAAAGTGCGGAAGGTAAGAAGCGGTCTGAACAAACTTCTTGAATCTCTTGGAAGTAAGCTCATTCAGCAGCAAGGCAAAGATAATCGGTGCCGGAAAACAAAAGAGCAATGTGTACGTGCTGATGAGCAGGGTGTTCTTAAAAACATGCCAGAATGCAGCATCCATAATGAACATTTGGATGTAATGAAGACCTACCCACTCTTCCCCAAAGATGCTTCCCCCAGGAATAAACTTCCTGAAAGCAATGATGTTGCCGGCCATTGGAACGTATTTGAAAATAATCAGATAAACCATTGGCAATACAAGCAAGGAGTACAGCTGCCAGTCTTTTTTAATGACTTTCAAACTTAATTTGTTTTTGGTTTTCGTGTCTGAAGCCACCGCTGCCCCTTGTGCTTGTGTGTCAACCACTTGTTCCATTCGTTCGCCTCCTTTTTTAATTTTGAATAGCTATTTGGTGTAACCTTGCAGCTTTTGGAGTGGTTAATTTCCGTTCTTAGGAAATTGCTCTAACATTAGATAGTTTGTTTATCATACAAACAATGTAGTTTTATAATATCAACTCTTTCATTAGTTGTAAACGGTTTCATTAAAACTTTTTTAATTTTTCTAATAACTACACCCTGAAAACGAGGATTAGAGAAGCCGGAACACCGGCTTCTCTTCCACAAAATGAACAGGTACCTCAGGAAACAGCTTTCTGATCTGCCCGGCGAGATGCCTCATCCCGGGTTCCTCACTTTCGGCATGCCCCAGAACAAGCAGCGCCTTCTGTTTCCCCTGGTATACCGCATCCCTGACATATTCCGGAGTTTCCCATTCCGGGCCCTCCCCGTACAATATTAAATCTACATTCTCCTCGTTAAAGAGCGGAAGGCAATGTGCTCCTCCGCCTCTGTAACCAGCCAAAAGGGCAGCTCTTTGGCAAATGGCGGATTCATTGCCCGTTACCCTTACAAATGAAATCCCAAGGCTTTGCTTCACATGTGCTGCGACTTCCGCAACCGTCATGCCCGGGAGGTTTACGAAGGTAGCAGCCGTCCGATGCTCTTCCACAATATCCTGCCAATCAAGGGCCTGAAGAAGTCCGGCCATGATGCCATCCGGTTTGTAACGGTGCCAATAATCATGGAAACGGAAGACGGAGATTCCTGCGTCCTTTATCATTTGGGCCTTTTGAAGATAAACAGGATCATCTCCAAGCCCTGCCGGATCGTCCCTGTGATTGTAAAAAAGGGGTTCATGGGTGATTAGGAGGTTCGCCCCAAGTCCCGCTGCCTTTTCAATCACAGAATGAGTCGGCATAAAGCTGACAGCTATTCCTTTTACTCTCTCCTCCGGGTTGCCGGTCTTCAACGTATCAACGGTTTCCGGAACCTCTCCGACCGGCTTTATCAATGCATTCATAACCTCCTGGATGGTTGGCATCATGCTCAACTCCTGTTTGATGCCGACCCGGCAAATGTCCTTTCCGCCGTTTCGATCCAGATGGCTTTTTCCTGAGCTTCGATACAGAGCTCTGCGGCTCTGAAGGTATGTTCCTGTGTCATGGCATGCTCAGTACCATTCAGGCAATCCAAAATAAGCTCACCGAAGTACGGACAGCCTACCTTTCCTGAGCATTCAAAGTGCTGTTCGCCCTGCTGGTTCACCAAATACAGGTGATCCCCCTTGTTATCTCTGGCAATATCAATGTATTTGCGCACCTCAATGTAACCTTCCGTGCCAAGAATCAATACTCTTCCGTCTCCCCACGTTCCAAGGCCGTCAGGAGTGAACCAGTCCAAACGGAAATAAAAGGTAGCTCCGTTATCCGCAACAAGTGTGGCATCGCCAAAGTCCTGGAATTTTGGATACTCTTTAAAGTGGTAGTTGGCAATTTTGCTGTGAAGGACCTCCGCGTTCTGTGCGCCTGTAAAGTGCAGGAACTGCTCAATCTGATGGCTGCCGATATCACATAAAATGCCGCCGTAATACTGCGGATCAAAGAACCAGTCCGGCCGGTGGCTGACATTCGCCCGGTGCGGCCCGGTTCCGATTACCTGCACGACACGGCCAATCGCCCCTTCCTCAATCAGCTGTCCGGCAAAGATGGAGCCTTCGGAATGGAGCCTCTCCCCATAATAAATGCCCCATTTGAGTCCAGTCTCTGCTACCTTTTTTCTTGCAATTTTGACCTGCTCAAGCGTGGTAAATGCGGGCTTGTCTGTAAAATAATGCTTGCCATGATCCAATACCTCAATACCCAGCGGTCCCCGCTCCGACGGAATATTGGCGCTTGCCACCAGTTGAATTTCAGGATGACCCAGAATATCTTCTTTGGTTGACGCGATACGGATACCCGGAAATTTCTCAGCAAAAACCTCCGCTTTTTGACGATCAGGATCATACACAGACACAAGCTCGCCGCCAGCCTCCATTAAACCGTGGCACATTCCATAAATATGGCCGTGGTCAAGTCCCATCGCCGCAAATTTAAATTCTCCCGGCTCAACGACAGCCTTTTTCACCAGCCCTTTTGGGGCGTAGTTCATTCCATCTCTCCGGTCCATGTATTGCTCCCCTTCCTACTCATATTTTCCTCCGGTCGTAATCACATTCTCGCTGAAGTTCTTCACTGAGGCTGTTTTTTCATAAAAATGCCTGGCGTTTTCCAGGATGCCTTTTCTTGTGTAAAATGGACTGCTCTCATTCAGAGGCAGCGATGCACTTTGACGCGTATTGGCAGACTGGTAAATGGCTGTAATCAGTTCCAGCGTTCGGCGGCCGGCATGACCGTCCACAAGCACGGACTTCTTCCCTTCTATCGCACAAAGCACGTCATCCACCTGTGCCGCATGCCCTTCATAGGATAAATCCGTCACCGCTTCATAATGCTGCTGAATTTTTTGCTCCAGCTCATGATCCCGCTCTGGAAAACCATTTTCTTTTGATTTTGAAGCTCTGACCTTCCATGGAACCGATACTCGGGCGTTTTTCCCCTGGAATATCAGCTGCTGTTCCTCCCCATGGTGCACCACGGAACTTGTAATCTGTCCAAGGCTGCCATTTGGATAAGAGCAAATAGCCACCGACAAATCCTCAACTTCTGCATTGTCATGAGAGGTGTTGGTTGTAACGGCCGTCACTTCTGACGGCATCCCGTTCATCCAGTGAAAAATGTCAATATGATGGACGGCATGGTTCAGCGTGCAGCCGCCGCCTTCCTTTTCCCACGTTCCACGCCACCACAAATCGTAATAGCTGTGTCCACGCCACCAGAACGAATCGACTTGCGTGTGAACGATAGGGCCCATTAAGCCGGTTTCCAGAATGGACTTCAGCTTCATCATCGGGTTTGTAAACCGATTCTGTGAAATGACGGATAAAACTCTGCCGCTTTTTTGCTGGGCATCATTCATGGCATCGCATTCTTCCAATGAGGCAGCCATTGGTTTTTCCACCAAAACATGCTTTCCGGCATTCAGTGCTGCCACGGCAATTTCCGCATGCGTGTAGGGCGGAGTACAGATCGAAATCAAATCGATATCTGTATCCTGCAGCAATTCATCACATTTTGTATAAATATGAGCATTCAGATGGAACTCTTCTACAGTACTCTTTGCCTTTTCTACATATAGATCACATAACGCAATAATTTCACAGCGATCGGCAAACTGCTGATAGGCTTTGATGTGGGCAGATGCTATGGCCCCTGTACCGATGATAGCAACCTTTATCATCTAACAATCGCTCCCTTGTTCAGTCTATGTAACTGGCAATCTCTGCAAAGCGGACTAGTTTCTTAACTCCATCAGCTGCTGGTTCATTTCCTTTGTTTGCGAATAAACCTGCTGATAGATTCCGAACATTTTTTTATAGCGTTCGACATTTTCGTTGGTTGGCTGATACGTTTTAGCTGAATCGATAAAGGATTCTGCACATTCCTTTAAGGATGAGAACCAGCCTGAGCCATACGCGGCAAGCATGGCAGCCCCCATACCAGGGCCCTGCTCGCTGGAAAGCTTGACGATTCTGGCATTGAAAATATCCGCCTGCATCTGCAGCCATGTCTCATTCTTTGCGCCTCCGCCAATTGAAATGATGGTATCAATCGTTTTTCCATGATCCCTGAAGATTTCAATCGACTCATTCAGCGAGAAGGTGATTCCTTCAAGTACCGCACGGATAAAATGCTTGCGTTCATGAGAGGCATCCATGCCAATAAAGCTTGAGCGGATGCTGGAATCGGCATGCGGAGTCCGCTCCCCGACCAAATAAGGTGTGAACAGAAGACCGTTGGAGCCCGCCGGCACTGTATCGATGTCCTGCAAAAATGCTTCAAACGATTCATCAGCAGCAAAGCGTTCCTTAAACCAACTCAAGCTGTAGCCCGCTGCCAATGTTACACCCATCGTGTAATAGGCGTTTTCCTCGCCGTGATTAAAATAGTGGACCTTGCCTTCAAAGTCCTGGTCCTTTCTTTCCTCATACGACAGCACCACACCGGATGTCCCGATGCTGCACAGCGTCTTGCCTTCAGAAAGAATTCCGGCACCTATTGCACCACACGCATTATCTGCTCCCCCGGCAAAAACGGCAGTCGAAGAAGCGAGACCGGTCGCCTGGGCAAATTCTTCCGTAATTTTCCCAACAGATGCATGCGACTCCACAAGCGGAGGACAAAGACTTGAATCAATGCCGAATGCACTGCACATTTCCTCACTCCACGTTTTCCCGCTGACATCGAGAAGCAGGGTTCCGGCCGCATCGGAATACTCACTGTTCAGGCTGCCGGTCATACGGTATCTTAAATAATCCTTTGGCAAAAGAAAGACAGCTGCCTTTTCAAAAATCTCCGGCTCATACTCCTTCACCCACAGAATCTTGGGCAGGGTAAAGCCCTCCAGCGCCGGATTTTTGGTGATTTTCAACAGCTGTTGTTCGCCAATCGTTTCAACGATTTTCCGGCATTGCGGAGTCGTACGGGTGTCGTTCCAAAGAATGGCATTACGGAGCACCTGGTTGGTTTCATCAAGCAAAACGAGTCCGTGCATCTGTCCGGAGAAACTGATTCCTTCAATATCTTCCGGATTTCCGCCAAATTGGGCAACCAGTTCCATCAAACCCTCAGTGGTCTGGTTCACCCATTGTTCCGGATCCTGCTCACTGTAGCCAAATTTCTCCTGAATGAGAGGATACGATTTGGAAACCTCCTGGCATACCTCACCCTTCTGGTTGACGAGCAAAATTTTCACTGCACTTGTACCTAAATCCACACCGATAACATACTTCATGGTTAATCATTCCTTTTTCTCTTTATAAAAAAGTGCTGGGCAACTTTTGATGTCCAGCACTTTTGGCTTTTAGTAAATCGTATTCTTTTCTTACACAGTCACGCTGGACAGTGTTTCAATGATGTAACGGTTGACTGTTGCTTTCAGGCGCTCCTGGCGTCCGGATTGGTTCTTGATGTCGCCCAATTGAAGCGCATAAGCCTCGAGAGCATGGAAATCCGTTTTTCCATCTACAATGTCAAGGCCGATTCCTCTTGTATAGCTGCTGTAGCGGTCTTCAATGAAGGCATCGAGCACACGGTCTTCAATTAACTTGTTTGCTACCTTCAAGCCGATCGCAAAGCAATCCATACCTGCAATGTGGGCATGGAACAAATCTTCCGGTTCAAAAGATCCCCTGCGGACCTTCGCATCAAAGTTTAAGCCACCGCTTCCAAGGCCGTCATTTTTAAGGATTTCGTACATGGCCAGTGTAGCAGAATACAAGTCAGTCGGAAATTCGTCAGTATCCCAGCCAAGAAGCGTATCACCCTGGTTCGCATCGACAGATCCAAGCATGCCGTTGATGCGCGCCACTCGGAGTTCGTGTTCAAACGTATGGCCGGCAAGCGTCGCATGGTTTGCTTCCACGTTGAATTTGAACGTATCCTGAAGATCGTATTTTTGCAGGAACGCAAGGCCAGTTGCCACATCAAAGTCATATTGATGCTTCGTTGGCTCCTTCGGCTTTGGCTCGATAAGGAATTGTCCGTTAAAGCCGATTTCCTTGGCATAATCCTTTGCCATATGGAAGAAGCGCGCCAGGTTATCCTGCTCAAGCTTCATGTCGGTGTTCAAGAGGGTTTCATATCCTTCACGACCGCCCCAGAACACATAGTTTTCGGCACCAAGCTGCTTGCCCACTTCCAGCCCTTTTTTTACCTTCGCCGCTGAATAAGCGAACACATCAGCATTGTTGGTTGTAGCAGCGCCATGCACATAACGCGGATGAGTGAACATGTTGGCAGTGTTCCAAAGCAATTTTACCTTGCTGGTCTTCATATATTCCTGAATCATATTTACAATAACGTCCTGATTTTCATTGGTTTCTTTCAGTGTGCTTCCTTCTGGTGCAATATCTACGTCATGGAAGCAGAAAAACGGAACATCGAGTTTTTCAAACAGTTCAAAAGCAGCGTCCACACGCGCTTTGGCAAGGTCCATGCCTTTAAATTGATCCCATGGACGGATGGCAGTTCCTACACCGAACGGGTCAGTCCCGTCTGCTGTAAACGTGTGCCAGTAAGCCACAGAAAAACGAAGCCACTCTTCCGCTGTTTTTCCATTGATGACTTCAGCGGGATTGTAATAACGAAACGCCAAAGGATTATTGGAATCCGCTCCTTCAAATTGAACCTGTTTAACGCCTTCGAAATATGCCATAGTATGTACTTCCCCCTTGGATGCTGTCAGATCCTATAATGTAGCCGCTTACATATGTGGCTTAATAGGATCGCAGCTGATTTGTTACACCGATTATAACATCAGATAACTTTGTTTGTCTATCAAACAAACTAATTAATTTGAACTATTTTTTGGATTCCTCATTGCAGCTGATTATGCTCAATGTACTGATATTCTTAGAAAAAGTAATTTAGTAAATAAATATTTACTTTTTACGCTGTTTATTATTGTAATTTCTTTTATTTAGTAATAATATATTTACTAACATAACTAAAAGGAGATCCCTAATGAAGGAAGAACTCGCAAAAGAATATATTGCACTGATTCCCAACCTTTTTGGCAGCTTTAGTGAAGTAAATAAAAATGCAACAGCGTTAAGCCATATGCAGAACCATGTCATAGAGTACTTGTCCATGCTGCAACGCCCTTTAAACCTTAAGGAAATCAGCGCTGGCCTTGATATTGCCAAACAGCAGCTGACCAATGTTGTCAGCGATCTAGAAGTGCATGGCTATGTAGTTAAGAAACCTGATCCCAAAGACAAACGGGCCGTTTTGATTGCTCTGGCCCCGAAAGGCAAAGAGATTCAGGAAAAGAAATGGTCAGAAATTTACAACCGGTTCACCCATAACCTCTCGAAATTAAACGACGAAGAGCAACGGGATTTGCAATTCGCACTTCATAAAGTGAATGTGCTATTAACAAAAATGGAGGGATAAAAATGAGCCAGAGAGAACGAATATCCATCATTACTGCAGGTGTTGTAACAGGCGTGGTCATGGGCCTGATTTTTAAGGATATGTACAAATGCCTGATTACCGGCGTCATCGCTGCCTCAGTCATTACCATTATGCTAGGCCGCCGTACGAAGAAAGCATAAGGTCAAAAAAAGCTGCCTGGATATCACACCAGGCAGCTTAAACTTTTATACGGTTGCGGTTTCCGCTTCATTCGGTGCTGTTTTTCTGGTTTCGTCCAGCCAGAGAATGCTTGTTACACCACGCGGGTAATATTTGCTTCCTGCAATTTCACCTGAGATGATCTGGTCGCTCCAGCTCCATATGGAAAGCGTGGGATGCGTCAGCCATTCCACGTGGGCACGGTCTGCTTTAGCACCTTGTTCATCCCACGAAAGACCAAGAATTTCTCTTGCAATAAACTGGCACAGATAGATTTTGCTCAGCCAGGAGTTGTTGCTTGTTGATGAAATTTTCCAGCCGCCATTTTCAAACAAACATACCCCTTCTACCAAAACGGTTTCCAGGTGTTTGTTCAATGCCTGAATATAATCACCAAAACGGCCATTCTCATCCAGTGCTTCATGATTGTTCGTATAGTAAGGGAAAATCAGACCCTCGATAGCCGGAATAATTTTGGAATCATTTCCTTCCTTGATGACAGCGGGAATATAGCCATCCGGTGTCACATGGCTGACGATGGTGGCAGCACACTTATCCGCTTGTTCGCCCGCAAGCCGTGACAAGCTTTCCTTTCCATGCTGTGCAAACAATTTTTCAAGTGCCACATAAGATGCCCAGCACTTTCCGGCAAGGTAGATATTGTTTCTTGCCTGTCCAAGGGAAACATCAAGACTGTCGTATGTTGTGATTTCCGCACCGCCCATGACCCTCGTGGAATCGAGCCCCATAATGCCGTTGCGCTGATCCGCTTCAGGGTGGTCACGGTTTACCATGCTTTCCAGGCAGCGTTCAAAGATCTCCATATTGTCCTGAAGCCATATAACGTCACCTGTCTGCTCAACGTAAACAGAGGCGGTCAGCACCCAGTTCACGAGCTGTTCATGAGTCATGTGAGAGAAGCAGCCATCAATTCCGTATACCTCATACGATGAGTAATTTGGTCTGGACACCGTATTTGCCACACCCATGTCATGCGTAAAGCTGATGCCGCCCGGATACGTTTTCTCTTCTCCCGGAAAGCGGACTTCATCCTCATAGCTGAACCGGCTGATGAACATATCCAGTTCATTTTTTACGGTCCACGGGTTCATCTTCAGCTCAAAGAAAAGCTGGTCAACAGTAAGGTCAAAAGTATTCATCATACGGTATTCGCCTTCATTCACAATCCAGAATGGCTTGCCGTCAGCCTCAAGCAGCTGGGTGCAGCCATAGTAGCTGCGGATGGAATGGATCAGCATAAACGTTTGGTCCTCTGAAAGAGAAGCATCTTCCGCAAGCTTGTTCGCTTCCTTCGCCCGGCCGGTGAAAAATTCATAGTTTTCCATGGCATACCCGGCTACAGCTTCAATGTTGGGATAAAACTTTGTATAGTAATAGGAAGCATCCATGCCTGCTGTCACATAGCCCGAACGGTGGAAACAGATGGCAAACGGATAGGAGCGCTTTTCTCCCGCCGGCACATCCATGACAAGGGCTCCGACAGGTCCGAGTCCGAAGGCCCAGTTTTCTTTTAGTGTAGCAGTCAGGATATTTTCAAGGCTGAAATGCATTGCAGACTGCACGTCCGGGTGATTGCTGACGATTCCAGTTAACCGGCCTTGTCCCACACCTGCCAACCCTTCACATGTATCATCCAGGCGGCGCATGGAGCTGTACGGATCACTTCCCTGATAGCCAAAGAACGCACGGCGGCTGGCTGTTCCCTTCGTGTTATCAATGGTCAGTTCTGCCCATACGGCCGGAATGATTGCCTGTTTCAATTCATCAGCTGAAGCAGTGGCAGGGTCAGGAACGCTTTGCGCCTGTGAATAAATGGTGAATTCGATATCTCCCGCTTTCCAGGTATCAGTTCCCAATTGAAAATCCCGTGTAACGTTTTCCTTGGCAAAAGGAAAAACAATCTTTGGTTTATCCGGATCGGGATCCATATTTTCAATGTCGTACCGCTTGCTTTCATCCTCTGCCACTTCAAAAAAAGGAAGAGCCTCATATTTTCCATGCAAGTCTTTCGATTCTACCCCAATAAATACGTTTTGTTTTGGAGGGCGGCCAAGTTCAAGATCGAGTCCTCCTCCATTGCCATGAAATCCAAGGGTAAAGCTTGAAAAGGCTCCCAATGGTGAATGGTGTGCATTGAAAAAGATATTTTTATCCATTTTTACTTCCCCGCTTTCTTTTATACGATGTAGTCAAAGGCTTACGAGCTGGCGTTTTGCGATGGATTCGTAGCAGGCATCAATAGCCTGCATATTTTGATAGGTTTCTTCCAATGTATAAGACGGTTCTTTTCCTTCGAGAATACAGGACGAAAAATGTTCAATCTGGCTGCGATACTGGTCACCGGTCACTTTTTCTTCCCGCTGTCCCTCTTTTGTTTGAATCAAAATCAGCCCCTCGCCGCCATACACATCAGGACGGAAGGCTCTGTTTACCGTAATCGTTCCTTGTGTTCCTACCACTTCGTACTCTTCCCTGTTGGCCATATCAAAACTGCAATCAAACACCACAGGAATCCCATTTTCGAGTTTCATATGGACGATGGAAGAAAGATCCACTCCAGTGTCAGGATCCAGATCTGAGAATGCCTGAACCTCGATTGGTTCGGATTGCAGGATTGACCGTGCAGCATGGATGGAATAACAGCCGACATCATAAATGCTTCCGCCGCCCTTTTCCTTGCTCAACCGGATATTTTCAACACGGTCCTGTATATAAAACGAGAAACTTGAACGCATGAGTTTCACCTCACCGATCTCACCTGAATCAATAATTTCTTTCACGCGATCGTGCTGCGGATGAAACTGATACATAAAGGCTTCCATAAAATAAACACCGTGTTCACGGCATGCCTCCACCATTTTCTTCGTATCTTCGGCATGAAGAAATGCGGGCTTTTCGCAAAGAACATGCTTTCCTTGGCGGGCTGCTTTCACTGCCCATTCCAAATGCAGATGGTTCGGGAGCGGAATGTAAACGGATTCAATTCCAGGATCAGCCAGAAGCTTCTCATAGCTGTCATAGTACTTCGGGATCGACAGTTCTTCAGCCTTCGCTCTTCCTTTTTCTCCCCTGCTCGCCAGGGCAACAAGCTCCGCATTTTCCGAACGCTGTATGGCCGGTATGCCTTGATTTAAACCAATCGTTGCCGTACTTAATACACCCCATCGGACTTTTTTCATGTTTTGTCCTCCATTTTAAAAGTGTCATAGTCTGACTTTACAGCATGGTCTTCCATTTTTAATTGTTTTATAATTACTAGTAATAGGATTTATTTTATCTTAGCATGAATAACTAAGTTTGTATATTGGACAAACTAAGTTTATACTAATATAAACGCACAAAGGTTAGGAGAATACTATGCAACCCATTACCTGGAACCAGCAAGTTGTAAAAAGAAACAATAAATCACTTGTATTACAGACGATTATTGAAAAAGAACCCCTTTCACGCGCTGACATCGCCCAGACTACCGGGCTGAACAAAGCGACGGTATCCTCACTTGTAAACGATATCCTGGAAGAGAATCTGATTTTCGAATCCGGTCCTGGAGAATCGAGCGGAGGCCGCCGGCCGGTGCTTCTTCACTTCAACAAGACCGCCGGATATGCAATCGGGATCGATATCGGAGTCAATTATGTACTGAGCATTCTTACGGATTTAAAAGGAAACATCATCGTCGAAAAAAACCAGTCCATCAAGGATGTTGCCTTTGAAGCTGTCACAGGCGTTGTCAGTGAAATGATCCGCTCCCTGATCCTCGAAATGCCAAAAAGCTCCTATGGGGTGGTCGGGATTGGCATTGGCGTTCCCGGCATTGTTGATAAAAAAGGAACGGTTCTGTTTGCTCCCAACCTGAACTGGAGCAATATTTCGCTGAAACAGCATATTGAAGAAGAATTCCAGCTGCCGGTCCTTATTGAAAATGAAGCCAATGCAGGCGCATACGGTGAAAAACAACTGGGAGCCGGGCAAAGCTTTCTGGACATTATTTATGTCAGCGCCGGCATCGGTATTGGTGCAGGCATCATTCTTAATGGAGAATTATACCAGGGCAGGAACGGGTACTCCGGTGAGCTTGGCCATGTCATCATTCAGGCTAACGGTAAAAAATGCAGCTGCGGCAGCCAGGGATGCTGGGAGGTTTATGCTTCTGAAAACGCACTTCTTGAAATGGCACCCCAAAAAGATGCCACGCTGGAATCTCTGGTTGCGCTGGCAGAACAAAATGACCCGGAAGCCATCGAGCTGTTTGAAAAGATCGGAAAATGGATCGGAATCGGCGTGAACAACATTATTAATGCCTTTAATCCTGATCAGGTCATTATCGGAAACCGGCTTGTAGTCGCCAAACAATGGCTTCAGGGACCTATTTTGGAAACCATCCAATCCCATACCCTTCCGTTTCACCGAAAAGAAGTGCAGCTGCAGTTCTCACAGCTTTCAGTTCATTCAGCCGCACTTGGCGTTTCTGCTTTTGTTGTTGAAAACTTCATCCGCGATGGCGCCACTGCCCTCTAAACAGCAAAACACCGGTTCAGGAACATACCTGACACCGGTGTTTTTTATTTAATTCCTTTGAGGTAGTTGATTTCCGTTCCGTTCAATGCTCCTAATTCTTAAACAAAGAACATCAATGATAAAAGCCCTTAACTGATCAGCGCATTAATAATCAAGACGCCTGCCAGACCAACAAGGGAGGCAATGGTGACCATGACGGACCAGGTTTTGATGGTTTTTCCAATGGTCAGGTTGAAGAATTCTTTGTAAATCCAGAACCCGGCATCGTTAACATGGGAGAAGGTCATACTTCCTGCTCCTGTAGCCAAAACCATAAGTTCGGGACTCACATGAGTGGCGGCGACCAATGGAGCTGCAATCCCTGCGGCCGTCATCCCGGCAACAGTAGCCGATCCCAGAACAACCCTGAGGATCGCTGCGATCAGCCAGGCCAGCAGCAACGGCGACATGGACGAGCCTTCCATGAGATTTGCCACATATTTGTCCACATGGCTGTCGATCAGCACCTGCTTGAAGGCACCCCCTCCGCCAATGATCAACAGGATCATGGCGATACTTGCAACCGATTCGGAGACGGAATTCATCAGTTCAGACATTTTCTTTCCACGGTTTAACCCAAATGTGAAAATAGCAACGATAACTGCGATCAAAAGGGCAACTCCCGGATTTCCAAGGAACTGAGCCGTTGGGACCAACGAGGATTTTGGCATGGCAATTTCCACGACCGCCTGGAAAGCGATCAAAATGATAGGAATAAGGGCCGTAAACACGCTTATGCCAAATCCGGGCATCTCGTCTTCTTCAAAGTGCTTCGGTGTAAACAAGCCTTTTGGGATCTCGACTTCCAGATCTTCTTTCTTAAAAAGTCGGGTGTACATCGGCCCGCTCAGAATAACGGCCGGAATGGCGATGATAATCCCATACAGCAGGGTCACACCAAGATTGGCATGAAAGATTCCGGCAACTGCCGTCGGACCCGGATGCGGCGGAACAAATCCGTGCATCGTAATCAGCGCCGCAATGACTGGCATTCCGATATATAGAATAGGTACACTGGCTTCCGCTGCGATAACAAACACGAGCGGAATAAGGACAACTACGCCTGTTTCAAAAAATAAAGCGATTCCAACAATAATAGCTGTAAGAACAGCGGCAAACTGAACCCGGTTTCTCCCGAAGACCCGGATCAATGTGGTTGCGATCCGCTGGGCACCGCCCGAGTCTGCCATCAATTTACCGAGCATGCCACCAAATCCGATGACGAGAGCCAGACCTCCCAGCGTCCCGCCCAGACCGTTTGTTACGGACGTCATCGCTTCCGCCGGGGTCATGCCTTCCATAATCCCGACAAGCAAACCAACAATAATTAAAGAGATGAAAGCGTTTAACTTAAAGACCACCATGAGCAGCAACAATAGGGCAATCCCTATGCAAATATATACAATTGGCATGTTTTCTACCTCTTTTCTTTTGTAATCGGGGATGCACCATTCTTTCGGGCATCCCCATAAATTCTAAGGATGAATAAGCATTTCTGTTACTTCTTTTAAGTCAGCTTTAGTACCGACATTTCCGGGAAAAATTACATAGGACATTCCCGGGTACTTGCTTTCGTCACCCGTCCGCCAAACCGGGATTCCCGGCCGGACCTGCCCGGCCACTGTTGCCCGTTTGACCTTCAGACCTTTTGTTCCTACATCACTTGACGTGATCCCGCCTTTGGCAATAAGGAAGTTCGGCTTTACCTCAAGTCTTGTCACAATGCTTGTGACCGCATCGGAAATGGCGACGGATAGTTTAAGCTCTTCTTCTTTCTTGTTCTCGCCAAGATCGAGCCGTTCCCTGCTCGTATAAACCGCCACCGTTTTGCCAGATCGGACGAGAGATTCTGTCGTTTCAATGACACGGTCCGTTTCCTGCTTAAAGCGTTCCGGCTCCAAAACAAGATGGCTGTTAAATTCAATAAACTCAATTTCTTTGATTTCCTTCAGCTGTTCCAATTGTTCCGTTGTTTTCTTTACATGAGAACCGATGATGATCAGCCCTCCGTGTCCGGTATCTTCCTGAATCATTTCGTTTCTTGTAAGCAATGCCTTATCCTGGACACCGCCAATAACTTTCGGCAGCGCCGCAGCACTTCGGAACAAAAAATTCTTTCCTGTATTGATCGCTTGAATGAGTGCGGCTGTAAAGATTTTCACGTCTCCCTCCTCCACCGCATTCACGACGACTTTGTTGAAGTCACTGACCTCCATCAGCTGCCGTGCAATACCGTCGACATCCATGGAGCGCAGGGTCTCAATCGAAACATAAAGCGTATTCGCTGCTTCATATTCACCCTTTGATTTTTCCTCGATCCATTCACCCAGGTCGGACTTGGTATAGCCGAATGTACGGTCCTTTGCGAACTCGGTCTCGCCCGCCGGCACAAGTTCCCCACCATCCTGAACGTAGTGAATATTGTTAATGGTGAACCGCCCTCCTTCTTTGAAGAAAGGAAGAATGACTTCTCCATCGATCTTCTTTTCAGAAGCAGATTCAATGGTTTCCTTCAGCACGTTCGTTTCCAGCGGGTAATGCCCCCTCAATGTGGAATCGCCTCGGCTGATGATCAGAAAATCCCGGTTCAGTTTCCTGGATACGGCAAGGATGTTTTCTGCGATTTTGATATGCTCCCTCGCCGTTTCTTCCTCGGTAAATCCTCTGGAGTTCGTCAGGATAAAGAACATGGACTGCTCTTCCAAAAATCCTTTTTCGATGCTCTCGACAGACCAGTCGGTGAATACCGAAATGTCATGCACCGTTTGAACGCCCGTCGGATCGTCATCAAGCACGATGATTTTTTTATTAAAAGTCCTGAGAGCTTCCTCTACAAGGTTGTCCGCTTTATTTTTATCAAGCACCGGAAGAGTTTCGAGAAGATTAGCGGAGACTCTCTGATTTTTCATCATCGTTAATCCCCCTCTTCACTTCGATCTGAGCAAGTTTTTCGTAATACCGCACAATGCTTCCATGATCATCGTTGATTTTTCCGTCGACTTTTAATGTGTGGAAGATTTCAAGCAGCTGGCTGGAGAGCGGCAGTGGAACCCCAATATCGTGAGCGGTATCCATCACATTGCCAATATCCTTCATGTTGATGCCTATGCTGCCTCCGGCGACGAAGTTCCGGTCAAGAATCATCGGAACTTTCGCATCAAGTACAGCACTTCCAGCAAGTCCTCCCCTGATCGCCTTGTACATTTTCTCCACATCGATGCCTGCTTTAGCGGCCAGTACCAATGCCTCTGACATCGCCGCAATGTTAAGGTTTACAATAATTTGATTCGCCAATTTCGCGGTGACTCCACAGCCGTTTCCGCCGACCAATGTGATGTCTTTCCCCATTCCGGACAAAACCGGCTGGACGCTCTCAAACACATCCTCTTTTCCGCCAGCCATGATGGCAAGCGTTCCATCGATTGCTTTTGGCTCTCCCCCGCTGACAGGTGCATCAAGCATCTCAACGCCTTGTTTTTCTGCCTGCTTTGCCAGCTCGCGGGCTACGTCGGGTGTAATGGAGCTCATATCAATAATCACGGCGCCTTCTTTCGCACCTTCCAAAACTCCGTTCTCTCCCAAAACGACCTGCTGGACGTGCGTGGATGCGGGAAGCATGGTAATAATGACATCGCTTTGCTCCGCTACTTCCTTTGGCGAACCGGCAGAAGCTGCACCCGCACTTACGACAGCGTTTACACTTTCCAGATTTAAATCAAAAACAGTTAATGAATATCCTGCATTTATCAAATTTAATGACATGGGTTTTCCCATGATTCCAAGTCCTATAAAACCAACCTTCTGTTTCATCGATATTCCTCCTTGAGTTTGGTGAAATCGATCTGCAATCGCTTTCAGTCTTGTTTACAGTTGCAATTGTACACGCTTTTATTATTTTTGTATACATTTTTTATTATTTTGTATACAAAAGACACTTTGAATACACCTACTTATATTTTTTTCGCAATGATTTTGGTAAGATATAGATAGACTGTTGAAGAAACTTGAGGTGAAAATTGTGTTGGAAACGGATCGTTCACGCTCTGCCACCCATCAATCCTATGCCGTTCTAAGGGACAGGATTTTAAATGGCGAACTTCCAGGGGGCACCAAGATCGTGGAAGAAAAAATAGCCTCCGAACTGGGTTTCAGCCGGACGCCCATCAGGGAATCCATTCGGAAGCTGGAATACGAAGGACTCATTGTCAATAAACGGGTTGTCAAACCAACGGAAAAGGATTTACGGAATAACTTTCAGATGAGGATTCTGCTCGAAGGGTATGCTGCTCAATGTGCTGCTTCCTTTCTTCCTGAAAAGGATTTACAGGCGCTGTATGAATGCGTGGAGATCGGAAGAAAAGGAACGACCGAAGAAATCATGGACGCCAATGAGCGGTTTCATGAAATCATCGTACGGGCCAGCAATAATTCTGTCATGATTGACACCATTGACCGTATGCAGTCGCTCATTTATCTGTTTCGAAAAACCGTTGTTCTCAATCAGCGTCCTCATCTCATTGATGAACATGAACAAATTTACGAAGCCATTAAAGCACGCGACGGAGAAAAAGCTGCAGACCTGATGAAAAGGCACCTCCAGGCGGATCTTGATTTCTGCCTGCATATCATCGGCTGATCATTTTAGCATCCTTCAGTTTTTGGAGGATGTTTTTTTGCGCAAAAAAAGCACCTGATTTCTCAGATGCTTAAAGACATAAACCTTAAGATCGCTGCATAAGCGGCTGTACATCCCACTTTAGTGTGGACAAGGATGCTTCCTGCTCAAAGGCTGCTCCAACCTGATACAGCCGGGCTTCACTAAACGGCTTGCCGATCAGCTGCAGACCGACCGGAAGTCCATCACTTGAGAATCCGCATGGGACCGACAAGCTTGGAAGACCGGTAACACAGGCGGGTTCCGTCAACCGCAAAAGTGCTGAACGGACCTGCTCCGCCTGCCCGCCTACGGTAATCTCCGTCTGCCCGATATCCGGCGGCAAAATGGCGACTGTTGGCGCAGCAACGACATCCACCTGTTCAAACACGTTGTTGAAAGCTTCTCTCGCTTCCTGGCGGATTTCCTGGGCTTTTACATATTCATACCCACGGGCTTCCGCACTTTGCTTCAGCCGTTCCAGCACCGGCGGCTGATAATCCTGCGGACGGGAGAGAACGTGTTCTTCATGAAGGGCGTAGGCTTCACTTTGAAGGGTTTTAAGCTGGGTATAGGAAACCTTTGATAATACAGGAATTTCTATATCCCGGATCACCGCTCCCAAGCCCTCAAGCACGTGAATCGCTTTCTTTACCTTTTCCTTCACTTCTTCGTCCACCCGGTCAAAGTAGAAGCTGGTTGGAATTCCAATTACCTTTCCAGAGATGGATTCACCAATACAGAGGGTGAAGTCTTCGTTCCCAAGGTTATGGGAGAACGGATCCTCATGGTCAAATCCAGCGAGCACGCCAAGCAGCAACGCATTATCACGGATACTGCGGGTCATCGGCCCTACATGGTCGAGTGTCTTTCCAAGCGGATAAATACCCGTTTTGCTTACCCTCCCAAAGGTGGGTTTCATTCCTACAATTCCTGTGGCTGAAGCAGGGATACGGATGGATCCCCCCGTATCTGTTCCCAGGGCACCAAAGCACAGGCCAGAGGCGACTGCGGCTCCCGATCCGCTGCTCGAACCCCCGGTCATTTTTGCCGGATTATACGGATTTCGTGCCGGTCCAAAATACGAAGCATCTCCTGTAGGCCCGTATGCGAATTCCTGTGTGTTGCATTTGCCGATCAGGATGGCTCCGGCTTTTCTCAGCTTCTGGACCACCACCGCGTCACGGTCCGGAATAAAGTCTTGAAAGATTTTAGAACCCATTGTTGTCCGGATTCCCTTTGTGTAAATCAGATCCTTCAATCCGACTGGAACACCATGAAGCCGCCCCCGGCAGTTTCCCGCCATGATTTCCCCTTCTGCCTGCCGGGCTTCTTTCAACGCCTGCTCCTCAAGTACCGTTATAAAAGCATTCACGACAGGATTAACCTCTTGAATCCTATCCAACAATTCACGTACAACTTCAACAGGCGAAATTTCTTTTGTTTTGATTTCTTCAGATAGTGCCGAAAGACTTAATTGTAAAACCGTATTCTTATTCATTGATTCCTCTCCTTAAACAGACGGCCGGTTGGCTGTTGGTGATTGTTTAATGGTGCGTTTAGAGCTTCCCGGTTTGACAAAGATCATGGCCACCATACCCACAGCAGAAGCAATGGCAGCAGCGACAAACATGGCGCCATAACCGCTCATGGCCACCAGGGCTCCCGTTAATGTCGGTGCCACAATGGTGGCTATATTGGTGAAGAAGTGGGTGACTCCGCCAAACGTACCTGCCTTGGACGGCTCCGTATCAATGATGACGGTCCAATACACAGAGTTTGGCAAGAAGTTGAATGCATTCCCGATCGTCATGAGTGTAAGCACCGCGGTCACGCTGTGTACAGTAGGAATAAGGATAAAACAGATCGCCGTCAACAGAAGGGATACAACCGCAAGACCTGAGCGGGCAATGCGCAGACTTCCTGTCTTCCTTCGGAGAGCATCGGAAATTTTCCCTCCAAGCAGCACGGTCACACAGGCACCGGCCCAGGGAATCATCCCAAGATACCAGAGGGAGGCCAGCTTAAAATCAAAAGTATCCTGCAAATACTTCGGTGTCCAGGTTAAGATCAGGAAATTCACATACTGAAACGCGAAATAACCGATCGCATTCATTATCAGCGTCGGATTACGGAAAAAGTGATGCCATGGCACCTGTTCTTCCTCTTTTTCGTCCACGAGTTTCTCTGAACTTAACAGCTCCTTTTCATTCCGGATTTCTGCCAGTTCCTCTTTGGATACCTTCGGGTTGTCCTCCGGCTGGTCCGTAAACACCTTCATCCAGATGAAAATCCAAATCAAGCCTATTACACCAAGAATAATAAACATTACTTTCCAGCTGGTAAACGATAATAGTGCAACTGCGATAGGAGCTGTCAGAAGAGCACCGAGCGGCGTTCCCAATAGTCCAAGCGAAGCAGCAAAGCCCCTTTCTTTTGGTGCCGCCCAGTTTGCCATTGTCCGGTTAATCGTGGAAAACGTCGGACCTTCTGCAAAGCCAAAAAGAATACGGAAAACAGCAAAACCGGCAATGGCCGAGCCGCCAAACAAGGCAAGACCAATTTCACCGGCAAAAGCGGTGCCCATTTCAAAAATCGACCAGGCAATCCCGACAACGATCCAAACAAACTTCGGCCCTTTTTTATCCGCCAAAGCTCCTCCAAACAGAGCTCCAAACATGTAACCGTAGCCAAAATAACCAAGAATTTGGCCCCACGTCTTCGGGTTCAATCCAAATTCTCCGATGATCGCCTCCTGCGCATAGGAGATGGCGCCCCGGTCAATGTAATTCACCACGGTCATAAATACAATCATGCCGATGATAAAATACCGGTACTTTTCTCTCATTCCGACTCTCTCCCTTCCTTATGTAAAACATTTAATCTATTCCCTTTCTGTAACAATTCAACCTGCAATAATACACATAGTGAAATAAATATTTTATATGACAGCTCAGAATTATTTTTTGTGACGGTTTTAAAACGGTCAGGAGTTAACGAATCTTATAAAAACACCATTTATTTTTAACATTAATTACATATGTTGCAATTTGCCACTCTTCTTTGGGTTTACAAATCGATTACTATTTAGTTAGATAGGAGTGTGTATATAATGTATAAAACGTTCAAGATTTTAAAAGTACCCCGTCCAGAAACGATTAACGCACAATCTCCAGCAAAAGACGAACTAACAGACCCAGAATGGTTGAAACTTGTAGAAGAAGCCATGGATTCCAGCATATCAAAAGAGCAATTTACACAGTTCCTGCGTGAGAAAAAGTCGCAGTATTAATCCCAGCAACCGTTCCACTTATGGTACTTAACATCCTACTAACAATCACAACACATATACACCTCTATTCATAAAAAAAGGCAGCAGCTCTGTTTCGAACAGGATTGCTGCCTTTTTTCTCTTACCTGCCCAACCAGCCTCCGTCCACTGCCAGCAAATGGCCATGAATGTAATTTGACGCATCTGATGCAAGGAATACTACGGTGCCTTTAAAGTCTTCAGCTGATCCCCATCGTCCTGCCGGAATCCGTTCGAGAATTTGGCGGTTTCTCGTTTCGTCCGCGATCAACGCCGAGTTCATATCCGTAGCGATGTACCCCGGAACAATGGCATTGACGTTCACATTCTCCTTCGCCCATTCATTGGACAGGGCTTTTGTTAATTGAGCGACGCCCCCTTTTGCTGCTGCATATGCCGGGACAGTCAAGCCGCCCTGAAAGGACAAGAGCGAAGCCATGTTAATAATTTTTCCGGACTGCTGCCGGACCATGAACTTCCCTGCCTCCTGGCATAACAGCCATACGCATTTCAAGTTGACATTGATAACATTATCCCAATCCGTTTCCGAGAAAGATACCGATGGAGACCGGCGCTGGATGCCTGCATTATTCACGAGAATATCGATCTTTCCAAACTCCTTTACCACAGTTGGAATTGCATCCCGGACATGGGTCTGTTCTTCCAGATTGCAGTGCACAATCATTGCACGCTGCCCGAGAGCCTCTATTTCTTTTTTTACTGCATCATCGGCAGTGTTGCGCTGCAGAAGTGCAATATCAGCACCAGCCTCTGCCAGCGCAAGCGCCATTTCGCGGCCAATTCCCCTCGTTGCACCAGTGATTGCCGCAACCCTACCTTCCAGTGAAAACATGAACAACTCTCCTTCTGTTTATGAGTATATATTGGCTGAATTGTCTGTCTATAAGTGTAGCGAAGCTTTCTCCCTGTGTAAATGCATAATAAAAAGCACCCGGTGTGGGTGCTTTACAAGGCTGACGCTTATATTTCCAGTTCCCAATTTTCTTTTTCTGAGTCCTTCATTTTCTTTTCGGTTTCCTCTGGATAGGCGGTACGGAATGGATGATGCTCCATCGGAATGATTTCCACCATTTTGCGGATCATGTCTTCCGGATCGTACTGATCCTTCAGACTTTCCTCTTGTTTTTTCATGTCCTCAATCCGTGTGAAATTCTTTCCTTTTTCAAACCATTTGTACTTCTCCTCGGCACTCCGGTCGTTGAATCCCGTTGCGAATGGGCCCGGGTTGATCGTCGCCACTTGAACATCGAACTCCGCCAATTCCTTTCTCAGCGTCTGTGCAATGCCTTCAATCGCATGTTTTGTTGCCGTATACGGACCAACATACGGGGTAGCCGAAATCCCGGCAATGGAACTCATAAACACAATTTTCCCGAACCCTTTTTCCACCAGCTTGGCGGCTGCCAGCTGTACAGTTTCAAGCGTGGCAAACACGTTCACTTCAAACAGCCCCCGAAAGCGGTCCAAAGGAACCTCCGCCAGCGGTCCGCCTTCATTGATCGCAGCATTAGCCAAAAAGATATCAAAGTCATGTTCCTTGATTTTCTCGCGGTCCCGCTCGTTGGTGATATCCAGCTTAAAGACTTCAATATCGAGATTCTTTTCCTGCACTTCCTTCATCAGATCACTCTGCTGGGACGTAAGCTCCGTCGTTGCAATCACCTTATGCCCGTTTTGGGCGAGTCCTATAGCCGTTCCTCTTCCCAGTCCGCTTCCGGCACCTGTAATAAAAATAGTTTTTGACATGCAGTTTAACGCCTCCTGATCATTTACTCTTCCACTTCTTCCCTTCCCTTTTCGCGACTCAGCTAAAACTCAATGGAAGATTTGAAAACGATTCCCATCCTGTTTTATGATAGAAGAAGAGTTATCCAGTAAATGAGGAGCTTCTGGCACGGATAAAAAGGATCCAGTTCTCCCAAAAGGACGTTTTTTATGAGAATTCAGTTAGGTGTGATCGGTCCCTCCGATTCAATAGAATTGGTCAAAAAAGCAGCAGAGTATTTTGATACGATCGATATCCTCCCTTTTGTTTATAAAAGGCTCGAGGAAACAGTAGCGTTGATCGAGGAAAACAAACACCGGGTTGATCAGTGGTTTTTTTCCGGGCAGGCCCCGTATCATTATGCTCTGGCCAAAGGAATCATTGAAGAAAAGGAAGGCAGCTATGCACCCGTAAACGGCATCAGCCTGTATAAAACTCTGCTCGAAGCCCAGGTGAAAGAAAACAAAATTTTTTCGACCATGAGCGTGGACAGTATTCAGGAAGATGAATTGAAGGATATCGGCGAAACGATCCCAGCCTTTCAGCTCTATACACTTCCTTATACGGGCTATCTTCCTCCAGAAGACCTGATCGGTTTTCATGTCCAGCTGTACAGAGAAGGCAAAACGGAAGTGGCCATCACGTTTATCCAGGAGGTTTATTTTGAGCTGAAGGCTCTTGGCATTCCTTGTTACCGGGTGACCCCCGGCATTCCTTCCATACGGCTCATGCTGCAGTATTTAAAAGAGTACAGCCTGTCACAATGGTACAAAAAAGCCCAGACGGCCATTCTCGGCATTACCGTATTCGATTCTCCGTCCTCAACTGACGAATCATATTATACATACAAGCGACGACAACAGGAGCTTGAGCTGCAGCGGATTCTGCTTCATTACGCGGAACTGGTCCACGGCTCGTTTCAGCAGATCGGCGACGACCATTTTTATATCTACACCACACGCGGCGAAATGGACCTCCACTTCGGAGACAATTCACTGCACCAATTAATCGAAGATACAAAGCTTCACAGCAACCTGCAGATTAACATTGGCCTTGGTTACGGGTTAACCGCGCTCGAGGCCGAGCAAAACGTCAGACTCGCCTTCCGGTTTGCCCGCCGGTACGACAAACCGGTCATCATCCAGGTGAATGAGGACAAAACTGTAACTGAAAACCTGCAAACCAACGAACAAGTCTCCTATAACGGACGCTCCCTCGGGGATCAGTGGAAGGAAACGTTAAAGAACGCCAACATCAGTCCGGCGGTGGTCGGGAAAATCCAATCGTTCGCCCAGCGTTATAAAAAGAACACCGTTACTGCTCTTGAAGTATCGCAATGGCTAAAAGGAACCGAACGGAACGCCAGGCGCATCTTAACGGAACTCGAAAAATTGAATCTGGCTGAGGTCACCGGTGAAGAGCAGTCCGGATACCGCGGCCGTCCGCGTAAAATCTATAAATTAAAACTGTAAAACCCTCCTTAATGGAGGGCTTTTTCGTTCATTCTTATTTAATATTCGGACCGGTATTTTTCAGGAAGCAGCTCCATGACATTGCACTTTATGATCTCTCCATTATAAGGGAGAATAACCTCCGTCTCTTTGCCATAATCGCTAATTAGCTCCCGGCACATGCCGCATGGCGCGACCACCCAGCACGTTTCAGTATCTTCATGAGGATGAGGATGGGCAACAGCGACGATCGTCTCAAATTCATGCTCTCCCTCTGAAATTGATTTTCCAAGAGCCATTGCCTCCCCGCACACCGTTGTTCTTCCTATACTGCCTTCCACATGAACTGCTGCAAATATCTTTCCTGTTCTTGATCTCACTGCAGCACCAATATGATGACGTTCATATCTATAGTTCTTTCCAATAACCTTTTCCGCTGCCTTAATCAGTTCATAATCTCTTTCATCCAACGGCTTAACATTAAGCATTGTGTTCCCTCTCCTTCAGTTCTGCATAGATTTATACGTTTAATAGGATCTTCCGGGCCCTGTGCTGCGATTCCTTCTTCACAAAGAATTCGTAGAATGTCGATGCCGAAAAATCATTGGCACTGTAATTCGAGCCTATCCCCGAACTGCCCTGGTTGATTCGTTTGACCTTGTAGCTCAGCCCCTCGCTTTGGAAGGCTTGAGCCACTTTAAAATAGGTGTCTTGGTCAAGAGCTGTGTATACCGATATGCGCCTTGACATAAAGTCAAATAGATTCGAAATATCTCTCCTTTCTCCATAAAACCCTTTTAAAAAGTTTATTCACTTCCATTGCGGAAACTCCTTTATGAATGGAAAAGAACGCAATCAAAAACTCATGTTAGGAAACTTAACATCTTTTAAAATTTTTCTTGAAAAAGAAGAAGGATTTTGTCAGACTATGCTGAATACTTTGTTAACGGAATATTAACGGACAATTTCCGTTAATAAAAAACTGCAAAAGAAGGTGATTTTGAAATGGCAGAACTATCAGCCAGTGTTCAAAAAAGAAGTGCAAGGGGCATTTCAGGTTTTTTGAATACAATCGAACGGCTCGGGAACCGTCTTCCCCATCCTTTTATGCTTTTTGTGTATCTGGCATTTTTCATGATTGTTTTATCTGCAATTGTCAGCTTATTTGATGTATCTGTTGTGCATCCTGCCACCAAAGAAACACTGAAAGTTAAAAGCCTGATCTCCGGCGAAGGCCTGAAATTCATGCTTACATCCATGCTTGAAAACTTTACCGGCTTTAAACCGCTCGGCCTTGTTTTGGCGATGGTGCTGGGAATCGGGCTGACCCAGCGCGTTGGCTTGTTCGAGAGCGTGATCACAAAGACGATCATTAAAGCACACAAATCGGTCATTACCTATACTGTGTTTTTCATCGGTATCATGGCCAACATTGCGTCCGACGCCGCTTTTGTTATCATTCCGCCGCTCGCTGCTGTAGTTTTCTACTCCATCGGCCGCAACCCGATTGCCGGACTGGCTGCTGGTTTTGCCAGTTCGGGAATTGGATTTACCGCCAATATTTTAATCGCTGGAACAGATGCGCTTCTTTCCGGCATTTCCACCGAGGTAGCTCACACGATTGATGCGAACGCATCGGTGTCTCCGGTGGATAATTGGTATTTTATGAGCGTATCCACCATTGTCCTGACAATCGTCGGAGGACTGGTAACAGAGAAATTCATAGAACCCCGCCTAGGTGCCTATAAAGGAGAAACAGGAAAAAAGGAGCTAGATTTCACGAGCAATGCGCTTGAGAACAAGGCGCTGCGCAACACCTTGATAGCTGCCATCCTTTACATCGGGCTTGTGGCTCTTGTGCTGTTTATCCCGAACTCCCCGCTGAGGGGAGAAGGCGGAACGATCATCCCTTCCCCATTTTTGGACGGAATCGTTCCAATCATCCTGCTCTTTTTCATTACCGTTGGCGTCACATTTGGGGTCACAATGAAGAAAATCAAAAAGACCAGCGACGTGCCTGCACTGATGACCGATTCGATCCGGGACATGGCCGGCTATATTGTCCTCGTGTTTGCCATCGCCCAGTTCATCGCCTACTTTAACTGGAGCAATCTTGCCACATGGATCGCGGTTAATACGGCAGATGGCTTGAGTTCCATTCATATGACCGGGCTTCCGGTTATTGTTGGCTTTGTCCTTGTCTCTGCCTTCCTGAGCCTGTTCATCATCAGCGGATCAGCATTATGGGCACTTGAAGCTCCGGTATTCATGCCGATGCTCATGCTGCTGAATTACAACCCGGCGTTCATTCAGGTGGCGTACCGGATCGGTGAGTCTTCCACAAACATGGTCACACCCCTAAATCCGTATTTTGCGATCCTGCTGACCTTCATGAATGAGTATGACAAAAAAGCGGGAATCGGAACCCTGATGTCGTTAATGATTCCGTATACCATTGTGTTTTTAATCGTTTGGATTATCCTGCTTCTTGCCTTTGGACTTCTCGGTATTCCGGTTGGGCCGGGAGTAGGCATGTACATTAACTAAAACTTCGAACATCCTGGAGAGTGATTACAAATGACAACAACGAAAACAAGTTCTGTTCATGATTTATATCCGCAAATTGTAGAATGGCGAAGAGATTTTCACCAGCACGCCGAATCAGGCTGGGTTGAATTCCGTACAGCTTCACTTGTAGCCTCCCGTCTGGAAGAGTGGGGCTATGAAGTGAAAGCCGGAAAAGAAGTGGTGGATGAAGCGTCCCGCATGGGTGTGCCTTCCGCATCCTTTTTAAAAGACCAGGAGGAACGCGCTCTTTCCCAGGGTGCCGATCCAAAATGGCTTCCTTCTTTATCGGGCGGATTTACCGGAGTCGTCGGACTTCTGGATACCGGCAAACCCGGACCAACGGTTGGCCTTCGTTTTGACATGGACGCACTCGATTTAAAAGAGTCCTCTGATGCCTCCCATGTCCCGGTAAGGGAAGGCTTTCAATCCCGAAACCACAACATGATGCACGCCTGTGGCCATGACGCCCACACGTCGATCGGCCTCGGTCTGGCCAAGCTTTTATCTGAGAACAAGAATGAACTGACCGGAAGAATTAAATTCATCTTTCAGCCTGCTGAAGAAGGCGTCCGCGGGGCCAAGTCGATGGTCGCGGCAGGTGTGGTGGATGACGTGGATGTCTTTTTTGCCTCCCATATCGGGGTGGGCATTCCGCTCGGACAGATTGTGAGCGGAGCCAATGGATTCCTGTCCACCACAAAAATCAATGTGGACTATACAGGGAAGGCTGCACATGCCGGAAGCAATCCGGAAGAGGGAAAGAAC
Organism: Fictibacillus fluitans; assembly: GCF_030418125.1. Lineage (GTDB taxonomy): Bacteria > Bacillota > Bacilli > Bacillales > Fictibacillaceae > Fictibacillus_C > Fictibacillus_C fluitans. The sequence continues at coordinate 107,789 of NZ_JAUHTR010000005.1, forward strand.
GCACTTCTCGCCGCCTCAACGGCTGTACTGAATCTGTATGGCATCAGCCGGCACAGTGCAGGCCAATCCAGAATCAACGTCGGCGTCTTTGAAGCAGGAACCGGTCGAAACATCATTCCTTCTTCCGCTCATTTAAAAGCGGAAACACGGGGCGAAACAACCGAGATCAATCAGTATATCCTCAAACAAGCGCTGAATATTATCAACGGAGCTGCCGTCATGCATGATGTGGAAGTCAAAACGGATGTTGTCGGAGAAGCCAAGACCAGTGACTCCAGCCCCGAGCTAAAAGCGTACGTGGAAGAAACCGTCAAGGATATCGAAGGTGTAGAATCAGTGATCGGCGATTCTCCGTTTGGCTCGGGCTCCGAGGATGCGACCTATATGCTCGAACGAGTCAAAGAGCGTGGCGGCTATGCCACGTATCTGATCTTTGGAACAACGCTTGCAGCCGGACATCATCACGAGAAATTCGATATCGATGAATCAGCCATGAAAATTGCGGTTGCCTCCCTGGAGAAGCTCGTGTCACATGTTGGGAATATCACTCTTAAATAGGCGGTGTTAAACTATGAAAACAGCAGAGTCTGTCTCTCAAATCGATAAGCTCATTGAAGAAAACCGCGATGCATATATCAATCTCAGCGACACCATCTGGGGTTTCGCAGAAACGAGATTTCAAGAATACCAATCTTATGACCTTCTTGCCGGTACGCTTGAAAAAGAAGGATTTACCGTGGAACGGGGCGTTGGCGGAATTGAAACCGCCTTTATCGCCACATATGGACAGGGCAAGCCCGTCGTTGCCCTTCTGGGTGAATATGATGCCCTTCCCAGGTTAAGCCAGCACGCAAAGACAGCTTCACCAGACCCTGTATCTCCTAACGGCAATGGTCACGGATGCGGACATAACCTTCTTGGAACCGCCCCTCTAGCGGCTGCCATTGCTTTAAAAAAACAGATGGAAGCAGAGGGCGTAAAAGGAACGATTAAATACTACGGCTGTCCTGGGGAAGAAGGCGGTTCAGGAAAGACCTTCATGATAAGAGAAGGACTCTTCCAGGATGCCGATTGTGCCCTTACCTGGCACCCCGGCTCCTACAGCGGCATCTTTTCATTCTCATCTCTCGCAAACTATCAGGTTGCATTTACATTCAAAGGAAAAGCGTCCCACGCTGCCAACTCTCCCCAACTCGGGCGAAGCGCACTGGATGCGGTGGAGCTGATGAACGTTGGTGTCAATTACCTGCGCGAGCATATCATCCCGGAAGCGCGCATTCACTACGCGATCACCAATACGGGCGGACTGTCACCGAACGTCGTCCAGCCGGAAGCTGAGGTGCTGTATCTTGTCCGCGGACCGCAAATGAGCGATGTGAAAAGCATTTATAACCGGGTGCTGAACATCGCCAAAGGCGCAGCACTTATGACAGAAACCGAGGTCGAAGTACGGCTCGATAAAGCATGCTCCAACTATTTGCCGAACTCTTCGCTTGGAAATGTGATGCACAAGCAGCTCGAAATCTATGGCACTCCTGAATATGACGAGGATGAGATGGAGTTTGCTAGAGACATTCACCAGCAGATTACAGCGGAAGATATTCAAAATACGATCCAGGAAATCAACAAGCTGACGCCGACCAACCGGCTGAAAAACGTCACCGGAACTTTCCTCAAAAACGTCCTTCCATTTGAAGAAACCAATGAGATGATGTTCGGCTCTACTGATGTGGGCGATGTCAGCTGGACGGTACCGACCGCCCAGTTCTTCGGTTCCTGCTTTGTTTTTGGAACGCCGCTCCACACCTGGCAGCTCGTCAGCCAGGGTGCTACCTCCCTTGCCCACAAAGGCATGCTGCAGGCAGCAAAAGTGTTGGCCGGCACCGCATGGGAGATTCTGCAGGATCCTGAAATTGTTGAGCGGGCCAAGGACGAACTCGCCAGCCAAACAGAAGGGCAAGCATACGAGTGCCCGATACCCGAAGGAATTACACCTTCTCCGCTTTAATAAATCATTTTATAGAAGGCAGCTCTCCGATTCGGAGAACTGCCTTTTTAATTTTCTATAAAGATAAGTTGGTAAGATAGATCATTGAAATTAACCCAATGACAAACGAGAAGGTTGCTGAACGTTCATTGCCATCCCCATGGCTTTCTGGAATCAGTTCTTTGTACACAACAAACAGCATGGCACCCGCGGCAAAAGCCAGTCCATAAGGAACGATGCCAAAGAATGCATCGGACAGCTGCAGCCCAATGAGGGAAGACACCAATTCGATTACACCTGTAAAAGCGGTATATAAAAAGGCCTGTAGCCGTGGAATCTTGTTCGTGACAAGAAAAAGGCATACCAGAAATCCTTCCGGTATATTTTGCAGGCCGATCGAAAAAGAAACCAAAGACCCTAATTCGGAAAACTGGCTGGCATAGCTCACCCCGACGGAAATCCCTTCAGGAATATTATGTATGGCCATTGCCGCGATAATGAGAAGCGGGCGAATATGAGAAGACGAATCTGCTCCATGACCCGCATCCTGATGGGGCAGGAATATCTCCAGCAGGGTAAGGACAGCCGTCCCGACCAGGATTCCAAAGGTCAAGACAAACATATTTGAAAGCTTTAAAGTAGATGGGATTAAAGCATAGGCAGAGGCTGCCACCATAATCCCTGCACTGTAGGCCAGCAGATTATCTTTCACACGGTGAGATACATTACGGATTAACAGCGCCGGTATAGCTCCGAAAACCGTACCTAAAGCACTAAGAAAGATTCCCAGGTTAATCTCCACAATATCCCCCCCTATTATCACCTGATGAATCATTATATGTACAACCCTCTCATTAAAGACAAAATCCCAATAAGTCTTTAGCCCATAAGTGTTTGTTTCCGCTCCTGACCGTAACTTGGTACAAGTACTATCCATACTTTATGGTGAGGGTATTTGTCGGGAAGACAGGACGCCCCTTGCGTTGTCTCTAGTTTGTTCAACCTTTTTAGTAAAGGAGGTTATCGTATTGGATGAATTCAAGTGGAATCTTGAGGGATTAAACACGGAAGATGTCAATGTCAGCAATGTACAGCCGAACTATCCCCAGTACCAGGATATGAATGATCCCGCACGACAGTGTGTGGTTGTTGGTGTCTGTGTGGTTGGGACCTGTATCGGGCCGTGCGGAGGATGTGGCGGCTGTGGCGGTTGCGTCGGCTGTGCTCGCTGTGCAGGATGCGTCGGCTGTGCACGCTGTGCAGGCTGTGGTGGCTGTGGCGGACGCTGCGGCGGTTGTGGCGGCCGTTGCGGAGGCTGCGGAGGTCACCGCTAAGTAATAGAAATAGCTGCTACACAAGAAAAGTCTTGCATCCTTTCGAAATGCAGGGCTTTTCTTTATGCAGACAGACATAATGTACAATCAGTTATCCATACAGTTAAACGATGTCAATGCGAGCTTTCTGAAAAGGAGGGCCATCATGCAAAAGGTTAATGCGTCAATGTGTTTGAAGATAAACAGGGATACGTTTGTTTTCCCTGATTCCAATCAGGGAGTATTTATCAGAAATAATGAAAAATCGTTACGGATGGATGGCAGCACCATCGACCGCTGGCTGGAAAGGCTCACACCGATGCTTGACGGAACACATACACTTCAGGCAATCACTAAAGGACTGCCGGAGGCTTTTCAGGAACAGGTCTATAAAATCGTACAAATTCTGTATGAAAACGGATTTGCCCGGGATGTAAGCCAGAACCTCCCCCACCAGCTGTCTGATGACGTTCTTAACCAATACGCTTCGCAAATTGAGTATTTGGATCAAATCAGGGGATCAGGGGCATACCGCTTCCAGGGTTACCGCCAGACAAAGGCCGCAGTCATAAGCTGTGACTCACTTCTTCCCTCTCTTGTTCAATCGCTCCTTCAATCCGGTCTCTCTCGCTTTACCGTCTTTCTTTCCGATTCGCAGCAATCCCTCCAGCTGCGTCTGAACGAAATGGTAGAAGAAGCTGTAAAAAAAGATTCCGAGACCAAAGTTATGATTATGCAATTGCCCAAAAATGATTGGAGCACATGGCTAAAACCCTATGATTCTATCCTTTATGGTTCCAGCAGCAATGATGTAACGGAACTTCGCACCCTTCACTCCCTTTGCAAGAAAGAACGAAAAACCTTTCTTCCGGTTACCCTGTCAGACGGTCTCGCCTTCGCCGGACCGCTCGTCACTGCCAAATCGGATGGCTGCTGGGAATCTGCATTCCGGCGCATTCATCAGCGCCAGGATCAATCTATCCATTCTTCCCCGTCGCAAACAGCCTGTGCTCTGCTGGCGAACGTTGCCGTGTTTGAATGGTTTAAAGAAATTACCGGCATGTATGAAGATCGAACGGATACCTCGTTCTACCTGCTTAACCTTGAAACGCTTGAAGGAACCTGGCAGCTGTTTTTACCCCATCCATTGGTAAGTGGCCGTGTTTCTGCAGAGCCTGTTGAAAACCCGGCTGAATTCATTGAAGCCCACTCTCATCAGCCCACAAACCTGCATCCCCTTTTCATGCAAATCACATCCAGGGAAGCGGGTATCTTTCATGTCTGGGAGGAAGCAGATTTGCTCCAGCTCCCGCTGTCACAATGTAAAGTCCAGGTTGCCGATCCGAATTCGGAAGGTCCGGCCAAACTTTTTCCTGAGCTCATTTGTTCCGGGCTCACCCATGAAGAAGCCCGCCTTGAAGCCGGTATGTTGGGCCTCGAGCGATATGTCAGCAGCTATGAGCAAGAGTTCTTTGGCAAAACCCGTCCCCTTTATTGGGGAGCAGGCGTTGGCCAAACGGCAGAGGAAGGAATGGGCAGAGCACTGCAAAATGCCCTTCATGACATGTTTCTAAAAAAGAAAGATTACAGTGTCAGCGAAGCGCCGCTGGACCTGTCATCAAGAGATGATGATCGGTGCCAATTTTTATGGAAGTCCCTAAGAACCCTCAAACCGGATTCGCAGCTCTTTTCTGGAGAAACCCTGCTCGGTTTTCCGGTCGTTTGGGTTAAAGACGATGAAAAATGGCATGGAAGTGTGGGTCTCAATCTGAAGATGGCTGTAAATCGGGCACTGCAAACGGCTTTGGTAACTGCCCAAAATGAGGATATCTGTCATTGCCCCTATGGGGTTACCGCTTCTTCAGTTGCCTTCCATAAAGAGAAACAGCCTGAGTTCTCTTTTAAAGAAGAAACATGGAAAGAAACCTTATTGTCCGCTACAGATCAGCTAAACAAGAAGGCTCAATTTTATGAGCTGCAGGCGGAATCCTTTTTCAACGAACATACGAGAGACATTTATGGCGTGGCGTTAAGCGGGGTGGAACAGACATGAGCCAATCCATCGTGATTATTGGAAGTGGAATGTTGGCGGAACAGGTATGTGGAGAGTTGAATGGACATTATCCATTATCAAGGGCAAATACGGTAGAAGAAGCAGATTTGGATCAACAGGCGCTGGCGCTCGTGCTTCACGATTCCTGGGTTCCTGCGGAGCACCGGAAAGCCGATGAAGTCTTCCGGTCATCCGGCATTCCCTGGCTCCGTGGATATGTCGCTTTTGGTGAAGCCTGCATCGGCCCGCTTGTTCAGCCTGATCAGGAGGGCTGTTCCGACTGCGCGGACCAGCGCCTTTTTATGGCGGGCTCCAACCGGAGAGAACATTTCCAGCTGAAGGAATACATGATAGACCATCCTCAAAAAGAAAATGATCCATGGGCCTCAACTCTCGGGCTAAAGCAGGCTTCCCTTCTCATTCAGGAGGAGGTTCACCGAATCATGACGGGAGAAGAGAGTCCTACCGATGAACATGTCTTCCTTTTGCATTTAAATACACTCCGGCTGTCCCGTCACCACGTTTTGCCTGATCCGTACTGTCCGGTATGCGGAAATCTTCCGGAGGATACCGCAGAGAGAGCAACAATTCAATTGAAACCAAGCCCCAAAACTTCCACCAATAGCTTCCGCTGCCGCTCTTTGGGAGAGCTTGAGAAGGTTCTTGGCAGAAGTTACGTAGACCCTCGAACAGGTCTTCTGAATCAAAAACACTACGACCTCACCTCGCCGTTCGCTGATACGGTCGTGAATCTGCCCCTGCTGACTGGCAATGAATTATGTGCAGGGCGAACCCAATCCTATATTCAAAGTGAACAGGGCGCCATCCTGGAAGGACTCGAAAGATACTGCGGCTATGCTTCAAAAGGAAAACGCACAATGGTTTATGCGCCTTATTCTGAGGTAGAAGATCAAGCCCTTGATCCAGAGTCAGTAGGCCTTCATACAGAGGAACAATATAACCGCCCCCATTTTCCTTTTCAGCCGCTCACACCTGAACGGTCCATCCATTGGGTGTGGGGCTATTCGCTTACACAGGAGCGGCCATTATTGGTACCGGAGACCTTTGCGTATTACAGTCTGGGGTGCGGCGGAGGATTTGTCTATGAAACCTCCAACGGCTGTGCGCTTGGCGGCAGCCTTGAAGAAGCCATTCTCTACGGGATATTTGAAATCGTGGAGCGTGATTCGTTCCTGATGACATGGTACGGCCAGCTTCCTCTTCCTTGCTTTGATCCTGCATCAATCGATGATAAGGAATTCCGGCTTATGATTGAGCGGATACGTACCGTGGCCGGCTATGAAGTCAGCCTGTATAATTCAACAACCGAGAACAATATTCCAAGTGTCTGGGCCATTGCCAAAAGCACAAAATCCACAGGCATGAACGTCATTTGTGCTGCCGGAGCCCATATTGACCCAATGAGAGCGGTAAAAGGAGCCGTTCAGGAGATTGCCGGCATGCTGCTGAACCTGGATGAAAAGCTGGAACACAACCGTGAAAAATACGTCAATATGTATCACGATTCCTATCTCGTCCAGCAGATGGAAGACCACTCCATGCTGTTTGGCTTAAAGGAAACCGAAGAACGCCTGTCGTTTTTGCTGGACCAACCACCCGTAAACCGCTTTGACGAAGCTTTCGAACCGCCCCGCCAGCAGCCGGATCTGCTTGACGATTTAAAAGATATCCTGAGCATTTTCCGCCGCCTTCAGTTGGAAGTCATCGTCGTGGATCAGACCAGTCCTGAATTGAAGCGAAACGGACTTCACTGTGTCAAAGTCATCATTCCGGGCATGATTCCCATGACATTCGGGCACCATCTGACCCGCCTGAAAGGATTGGACCGCGTACTGAATGTGCCCGCGAAACTGGGGTATGCCAAAAAACCCCTGAACGTCAGCGACTTGAATCCTTATCCTCATCCGTTTCCATAATCCGTCCCAAAGGAGGAACAGAAATGCACCTCGATGAGTTTGTATATAAGCTTCATTACGAGACAGACAAAGTGAAGCCTGGGGACTGGGTGGTGAACTGGGACGACGCCCCCCTTCCCTATAAACTGTACTGTGGATTGCCGTCAGTGGATTTGCCCGTTTCTCCTCCATTCCATTTCAAAGAGAAAAAAACATCCACACCCTCTCTGGAAGATCTCGGCCAATTCTTAAAATTCACGTTTGGCCTCACCCAGCTCAGCCAGACGCTGCCAGCGGATGATCCAACAGGAGAATATACCACATACCGGCGCTTTGCCCCTTCGGGCGGCGCCCTTTATCCAAGCGAACTGTATCTTTATTTAAAAATGGAGGACCTTCCGCACGGCATTTATCACTATGATGCCGCACACCACCGGCTGGTTGCTTTGAGGGAAGGGAATTTTGATCGCTACCTTCAGCGGGCTCTCGGCAGCCGCTGTGATGTTTCCTCCACCTTTGGCATGGTCTTTCTTTCGGTCTTTTTCTGGAAAAACTTTTTCAAGTACCACAATTTTTCCTACCGGCTGCAAGGACTGGACACCGGATTTGTAATCGGCCAGCTGCTTGAAACAGGCAGGCGGCTCGAGTTTAAAACCAGTGTTTATTATCAGTTTCTGGACCGCGCTATGAACCATCTTTTAGGAATATCCCAGCAAGAAGAAAGCGTATATGCGGTACTTCCCCTTTCCGTTGATCCCGCTATAAATTGGTCCAGGAAAGATAATGTTGAAGATGCCATCACTGCTTCTTCATTATCAGGCGAATTAGTCCCGCTGTCCCATTCTCATTTCGTGCGTTCAAAAGTAATCAGGGAATACCCGGTATTACTAAAAATGAACGAAGCGTGTATGCTGGACTCGTTACCATTGAAAAAGGAGAAAACCGAAGTGTCAACACAGCCTTCTCAAGCAAAAAGGTTATCGTACGATTTTTATAAAGTGTGCGAAAAGCGGCATTCTCCCGGGCTCGACTTTTATCAAAAACCGGTAAGTAAAGATACCTTAATGGCTCTTCTAAACGAAACCTTCTCAGGAACGGTGCATCAAACTGATGTGGATGTACCTTGTGTATCGCTGTACTGCTACACCTATAACGTGGAAGGTTTGCCGAACGGCTTTTATTCTTATGATGATTCAAAACAAGACCTAACCATCATTGAGGAAGGTGACTTCCGCACTGAGCTGCAAGACGGATTGCTGGCGGACACGGTCAACCTCGCCCAAGTCCCTCTGCATTTTGTCATTGCTGGTTCCAGTGACCACTACAGGGCCGATTATGGATACAGAGGCCACCGGATTCAGCATATGGAAGCCGGAATTCTGTCCCAGCAGCTGCTGCTTGCCGCTTCTGCACTTGATCTTTGCGGACATCCGCTTCTCGGCTTTGATGTGAATACTTATGATGATCTTTTTCAACTGAAGGAAGAGAAAAAAACAAGCCTGCTGTTCCTCCCGGTGGGCAGCAGCCATCCCCTGCCGAGGCTGCAAGGCCGTCTTTAGAGATGTCTTTTCTCGCAGAGAACAACATTTGTCCCATGCGCCTCAACAAAAGCGGACATAGGATATATCAATAAGACTTACCAACATAAGCGAGGTCAAGACATGGCAAGATTAAATACCGACTCTCTCCGTATTCTAAATGCCAAGCCCATCTCCAGCAGCCGGCTGACATTTATCGTTCTCGGAGACAGTCATTTGCGAACAACAGGGTATAACGCGGCTCAGGGGAGATATATACTTGATACGGCTGGCGAAAGATACCGAAGAATATTACGGCACATTGTCACCAATTACAGAAATGTCGCATCCTTCGTCCTGCATGGGGGAGATGCGATCGGAGAGGGAAACAAGGAGAATAACTTTAAAGCCTTTGTTTCTGTTTCCAGCGGGATTCTCTTTCCAGCGAACCTTCCCATCTTTGTGACGATCGGCAACCACGATTTTGCACGTGAAGGCGGTGTGATCACTCCGCGCTTATTTGAACAATACATTGGCAATATACGTTCTGATATCCGGATTCACGGTGCGAATGTGCATCTCATCCAGCTTCCCACTTTTTTTAACGGCTTAACGGGCCCTCCTTACTTCCGGCCCGCAGACCTGACCTGGCTCCGTCAGAGAACACAGGCATCCAGCCGCATTCTCGTGGATTTCCACGCCGATCTGCGTGTCGGCCAGAACCGAAGCTTTCCGGAAAACAACCATTATGTGCTTTCCACCACGCAGACCAACGCCTTTTTCAATGTCATCAGGCCAAGTGTTAAAGCCATCTTTAATCATCATCGCCACACCTCCTACCGGTACACGATCCAGCGGAATCTCGGCGGGATGACCGCAACGATTCCATACCTCATTACCGGCTGTGGCGGAAATGTCACGAGCAGCCCAGCCTGTCCGAACTACTACGTGGTCACCTACGACCGATTAAACACCTCAAACCCTACCTTCAGTTTTGTTCCTGTCAGGGTGCCGGGTTTATAAAAAAAGATGGCGGGTTAAGAACCCCCGCCATCTGTATACTTATTATCCCCCAACATATAATTCGAGCTGTCTCCCGGCTTGCCACCAGGATGCGTCGGCGGCTGTGGGTGGTTGCTATTTCTTTTGCGTTTCCAGTCTATTAAAATAGCAAACCCGATGATGACCACCAGCAAGATTAATAGCCACATAGTCCCAGCCTCCTTCTTGAACCTTCTTTAAATTATATACATCTTAACCCTCAAAAATGCGGTCAGCCGCTAACCAAAACCAAATGAGTGAAGTAAATATAAAGAGATAAACATTCATTTTATCTCCCTTGGATTTGTACCATAAAGCGAAAAACAAAAAAGCAACTCCTAAACAGGCAGTTCCAATTGCATTCATGATTGGTGTATCATAACCTTCATTAAACCATCCAATAATAAAGAAAAAGAGAGCGGCGAGACACGCGACGCCAGCAAACCTTGAATAAACCTTTGACCCAGGATTTTTGTCTTTCTGAAAGAAGGTACCCATCAATATCCCCTCTCGTTTTTCTAAATATTACCATAATAAACTAATGTTAAACCAAAAAGGAGCATCCCCTATTAATCTGGAGATGCTCCTTTTCTATTATTCCAGCTTTAATCCTGTATCTCTCTTCATCAGCTTTAAGGCAATTAAGTAGACTATTCCAATCCCCAGCCAGATGAAGCCGAGCTTCTTGGAAAGCAGGTCCAGATTAATCCACACATAGCCGATAACAACAAATCCTACGATTGGCAGGATGAGATGCCGGACATAATCGGTGCTCTTCTTTTTCCTGATGAAATAGTTGATGACCGATAGATGCAGGAACAAGAAGGACGACAGCGCCCCGAAGTTCACAACGGAAGACAGCATGCCAATTTTGGAGGCAAAGAATGCTGTCACCACAATGGAAATAGCAGCAATGGCGATCGTCCCAAGATAAGGCGTCTGGTACTTCGGATGGATTTTGGCCAGGAATGACGGCAGCTTACGGTCACGGGCCATACTGAACAGGATGCGTGAGATGGCCGCCTGCGCAACGAGTGAATTGGCGATTCCCCATGAAAGGGCGGTTGCCAGAATGGTCAAATACTTGAGCCATGTTCCGCCAGCCACCTCGGCGATTTGATAGAAAGCCACATCCGGGTTGCTGAAGCTTTTAAAGTCCGGCCAGATGAGCGCCGCTACCCATGTTTGGATAATGAACAGCGCACCTACCGTGAGCAGCGCATAAATACAGGCTTTACCGATGGATTTGCTTCCATCCTTCGTTTCCTCGGCCAGGGTGGAGATTCCATCAAACCCAAGGAAACTCAAGACCGCAATGGAAACAGCTCCCATGACGACTCCCAGACTGAAGTGGTTTTTATCGTACAATGGCTTGACCGTCAGCTCAGCCCCGTTTACACCTTTGGCGATGGCCATGACTCCCACCAGCAGGAAGATAGCCAGTATAATCAGCTCAAGAACCACGATGATCTTGTTGGCCTTCGCCGTAAATTCAATTCCCCGGATGTTGATCACCGAGTTGATTACGATAAAAATAAGGGACCAGACGAACAAAGGGATCTGCGGCACCATATCGTGAAGAGCCGACGCGCTCACCAGGTAAAGAAGCGCCGGGATAAAAATATAATCCAGCAGGATCAGCCATCCCGCAATGAATCCGACAGAGTCGTTGATTCCACGCTGTGCATAGGAATAAACCGATCCGGCAATGGGAAAGGCCTCGGACATGCGGGCGTAGCTTAATGCTGTAAAGATCATGCCCACCATTCCGATCAGATACGCAAGGGCAATCATGCCGTTGGAGCCTTGAACGACTGAACCGTAAATTCCGAACGGTGCGATCGGCACCATGAACACCATGCCGTAAATCAACAGATCCCAAAAGGACAGGGACCGCTTCAGTTCCTGGCGGTAAGGCGTCTGGATATCTGCCTTTGCAGCTGTACTCGGTTCCATACCCATCACCCCTCAAACACAGACGTAATGCCCAGACTTTTCAGCACTTCTTTTGATAAATAGCAGCGTGCCGTTTTGAGCGGATCAACAATCTGGCTGATCTGCACCTGGCCAGCCGCACTTAGCAGCATTGTAATTTCTTCAAGAGAGAGATCTGTTCTGCCAAGCAAATAATCCACCATTTCTTCCACCGCTTTATCTGCCGCTTCATCCAGCGTTTCTTTGGAAACGAGAAAAGCCATTCCATCCTCATTTTCAACTACCGGTGTCCGAATGGATTCACCTTTCATCACCTTCAGCGTCACATGTACCCTGGCAGGGATTTCAATGCCGGAAACGCCTATTTCACCATCACCCATGGCCGCATGCAGGTCTCCTAGTGAAAAGAGAGCACCTTTATGAAACACAGGGAAATACACCGTGGCATTTTCCGTAATCAACACTGTATCCATGTTTCCGCCGTGATTGCCGGGCGTCCCACAGGAGACCGCGCCATCTTCAGGTGCGACACCAATGACTCCGATCATTGGATTTAACGGCAGCTGGACATTTTCGTTAAAAATCGCCTTATTGTCTTTAATGGGAACCACTTTAACCGAAAACTCGGATATCCGTTCACCCATCACGCCAAGTCCGGGTCCTGTGACCATCACGCCCTGGTCTTCAAGCTCAATTTTATTAATGGTTACCGCGAGGATGTCCCCCGGCTCCGCTTCTTCCACATACACTGGACCTGTTGCCGGATTGATCTGGTTCCAATCAATGGATGAATACTCTGTCGCATCCGAAGTAATCTGGTTCAGGAAACAATCGTACGTCTCAATCGTGACTTGACTTCCTGATTTCACGACTAAAGAAGGTTTATGCTCCTTGCTCATTTCATAAATAAAGGATTGCTTTGTCAATGTTTCTGGCATTTGTATTCCCCCCATCCATTTTTACTAATTGTACAAGTATTCAGATAAATGGATTTGCGATTTACTAACCTCTTTTTGCGAAATATTCACTCTTTTTCTTATTCTTGAGATAAACAGATCCGCCAGTCAGAAAAGAAATCAATGCACAAAGGGCCATGGGCCAATAAGGCTGAGAGGTTACCCCATATAGAATCTGGCCCAGCATCCAAAACAGGAGCAGGCTGCCGGTAGTCCATCCAGATACTCTCCCCCTGCTTTTAGCGATAAATACCAGCGGGGTGGAGACGATCAAGTAAAGAAGCACATAGGCCATAAAAAGAAACTGCACATTCTGCATGAACCAGACATGAAAACAAAAGACAAGACACAAGAGAATTCCGGAACGCAAATAGAGACTCCGGATTCTGTTTCTGGGAGACCGCTGCCCCGGAATGCTTTTCATAAACAGAACGGCCATCGAAAAAATGGAAATGAACACAGAGTGGACCACACTCGCCAGCCAGCACACCACAATCAGCATGGCAATCAGAGGGCCAGGTACCTCAACAATGTGCTGCACAAATTCTATAAAAGTGAATGCCGGATGCTTACTCAACATATAGATCGCATAAATACCAATCGAAATCGGAATGGAGGAAAAACAGGCAACCGAAAGCTTCCGCACCTGGGATCGGTACTGCGGTTTAATCGACTGAATGACCTGCCATTGAAACAAATGGGTCATAAGAATTCCCATCAGCGCAAACGGAACAACAATCAGCAGAAAAACCATTTCGACCGGCTGTGCTTCCCTCATCTTTAGAAAAAATTGATAGGAATGAAACACAGCTTGAATTCCATCCCCCAAATAGGAATAGAGCGGTATGAACAAAAAGGACAAGCCGCAGACCAAAAGGAGGCTATAGCCCGCCCTGAAAATCGCAAGCATGCCGCCGAGACCGGCAATCACAAAACAAAAACCGAGGAGGATAGCCAAAAATGCCCCCTTTGACAGGTCGGGAAACCAAAGTGTAAACACCTTCTGTGCCAGTCCAAGCTGAAGCAGCAGTCCCTCCATGTTGGCCAAAATAACGAGGGGCAGAAGGAAGGCATACCCTTTCTTTGTCAGTCTGGCCTGATAGTGTCCAAGCAGACCTGCAGACTGAAATGGATCATTCCCAACCTGCCGGAAAAGCCAGGATAATAGAATGTAAAGAAAAAGCAGCAGAAAAAGGCCGTAGCCCACACCGGCAGGCCAGCCAAAATAATAGATCACAAACACGGGAGCAACCAGGGAAAACCCGCCAAAAAAGCTCATCCATAACAAAACCGTGCCTCGCTTTAGCCCCAGCTCCTGCCTGCTCAAGAAATAATCGCCGGGTGTAGAGTGTTCAGCCACGTGGTTCAGATTGAAAATGATCACCGCTGCGGCAATGGACAAAGGAACATACCACTCAATCATGCTGCAGGCTCTCCCGGTACTGGCTTGGTGAAAGCTGAACGATCTTTTTAAATGTAGAGCTAAAATGATGCAGACTGGTGAAGCCGGATTTCTCGGAAACCTGATGAATTGACCAGCCGGGCTGCTGCTTTAACAATGATTTTGCTTTGGTGATTCGGTAGGAAATCACATACTCCTGAAAGTTCATCCCTACTTCCTCCGAAAACTTCCGGCTGAGGTAATTCGGTGCCATGTGCACTTTATCGGCCAGTTCTTTCAGGTTCAGCTTCGTTTCATACCCGTTATGGATCAGTTGGATGACCTTCTCGATCGAAGGCGAAACCTTCTCTAAATACCCAAATGTTTTCACGAATTTCTCCAGCGCCAGATAGAACTCCCTGCTGATGACAGGCTTGACGATATAGTCAAAGACATGAAGCTGAAGAGCCTGTTTGGCATACTGAAAATCTTCAAAGGCCGTTACCATGATGCATTCGGTTTCGTACTGCTCTTTAATATAGACACATAAATCCAGCCCCGATTCCCCGGGCAGGTGGATGTCGAGAAGCGCCAGGTCGATGGAATGCTCCTCAAGCATCCTTTTGGCCTGCGCCGCATCTTCCGCCCCATACAGATTCCACGCAGGATACTGCTCCTGGATCAAATAATGCAGCTGTTCAATTTCCAATGGTTCGTCGTCCACAATGAGAACGTTCATCTTTCTCCCTCCGGTGTATATGGCCACACTGCCCGCACGACAGTGTCCTCCATTCTTCTTAATAAGCTGACTTCGGTATGAAGATCGTAGATTAAAGAAAGCCGTTTTCTGATATTCTCCAAGCCCATGCCATCGTTCTGGCTCACTGGATCAGCCGGACCCGGGCCGTTATCGCTTACCCGGAGCTCCACCCAGCTTCCCATGCGTTCCAATGCAATGCTTAGCTCCTTTTCTCCTCTTTTCTTTTCCAGCCCGTGTTTAAAAGCGTTCTCTACCAGCGTTTGCAGCACATAAGGCGGCAGGTGTGCGCTTCGCCTGATCATCGATGGTTAAACGAATGTTTAACTGTTTGCCAAAACGGATTTTCTGAATGGAAAGATAGTGCGAGGTATAGGCCAGCTCTTCTTCAAAAGCGACCAGCGATTCCTTATTCACATATTTATAGCGGAGAAACTGGGAGAACTCCTCAAGCGCGTGGCTGACGTCCTTCGTCCGGCCAAGACGGCTCAGCGACAGCATGGCGTTCAGCGAATTAAACATGAAATGCGGCTGAATCTGCTGGTTAAGCTGCAGGTACTCCACACGCTGAAGCTCCTTCTCCATCTCAATCCGCTTGTTCTGGATTTGGAGATAATCCAGCTCCTTTTCAAAGAAATCCAGCAGCAGCAGCGTTACATAAGCAGCCACCGGCAAGCCGATTCCACCTAATATCAATAGTGTAAAAACCGCTTCGCTCATAAGCTCCCCCTCCTCCCGCATAGGGTCTTTTTATCTTCTATTGTATCGTATAGATTGCCTGGAATATAAAACAAAGAGCTGCATGGGCAGCTCTCTTGAAATCAAATAGAAGGTTTTTAGTAATTTATTACCAATTATGATAATTAAAGGTTAACTTATTACCTTTTAGTGGTACTTTGTAAGAAGATATCTTATCTCTTTTTAGGGGGATTAAACCATGGGACGTAAAAGCGAATCGGTTTCTACAGAAGATCTATCGGAATATGAACTGTCTTTAAAAGAGAGACAGAAAGCGGCAATGGGCGGTTTGTTTTGGGCATATATCCTCTTTGTTTTTGGTATTTACACCCTTAATTTGGTTGACCTTTTTCAGTTTACTACAGTCATGCTGCTTGGGATTCTTTTACTAGTTGCAGGATTTACCCTGTTGCCTGCTCTTATAAACCGCAAGATTGAACCAAACACTGGTTCTAATACAATCAAACCATCTTCTCCCTTGTACTACAAATACACAAAAACAGCCTTGTTTTACGCCTATCTCATTTTCCTATTTAGCACAGTCGCTTTTTATCTTACTGATCACTTTACCACTCAAAATGTTTTGTTACCCGGACTTGTTTTATTCCTTGCCAGTTTGTCCGCATCAAACGTGTTGGCAAGTCGTACAAAGAGATGACTCCTTAACCATATAAAACCTTGCAAGCCGCAGCTTACAAGGTTTTAAAGACCAGTCTATTGATTAAATTTCATCCAATCCAGATTCACATTTGGGGCATAGACTTGTAGCGTTTGTATCCCCTTTTCCAATCTGATAGTACTTGTTACAGTCTGCCAAGAATCCCACCCTCCAGTTTGAGGTACCTTTATAGTAGAGTGGTCATCAGCATTCACCACATTAATTTCACCTGCTGGAAGATCCCCGCTAAACTGGTTTCCTTTCTTCGTCAAGAGAGTAATGCTTCCTCCATCTCTGCCGGAAGCCACCCGGTAGGTTACTGTATAGTCCCCTGCTTCTTTAACATCGACAGCATACTGCATCCAATCCCCTTCGTCGATCCAGCCCACACTGGATTCCCCTGATTGCACACCAAACATGTCCTGATAATGTTCGGCTTCAATCGTTTGATGGGTTGAATCAAGTACAACCGGAGCAGCAATCCTTTTCATTTGAATGTTATCCATCGTGACATTTGCTTTGTTTCCGCCCAATAGGAATTCTATGACACTCTTTTGTTGGCTTTCCGACGGATGAATCAGGACTTGATAGTTTTTCATTTCCGATGAGAGCTTAATATCAGTAGTTTTCGTATAGAACGTGTCTCTCGTTTCATTCGCAACTCTGAACCCGATGTTTCTTTCTGAGTCGGCTTTCGCGTCAAAGGTGAGCAAATAGGCTGCTTCCT
Organism: Fictibacillus fluitans; assembly: GCF_030418125.1. GTDB lineage: Bacteria > Bacillota > Bacilli > Bacillales > Fictibacillaceae > Fictibacillus_C > Fictibacillus_C fluitans. The sequence continues at coordinate 124,768 of NZ_JAUHTR010000005.1, forward strand.
TTTCAAGATTGAGCTTGTCCTGGCTCAATCGGATAGCATCCGCACTTTTTCCGGCATTTTTGATCTTCACATTAAGTTTTCTTTCTGAAACCGCTGCCCCTACCTCCGTTTTTGCTTTTGCCCCTCGTTCAGTTGCGAATTCCCAGAACTCCTGACGGTCTGTACCCTGGTCAAATGTACCATTATAAATGTAGTTTCCGTTTGGCAGTATTTTTTTCGGAGCATTTGGGTCCTTTGGAAGTTTGACCAGCTTGACGTTGTCAATCCAGACAGGAAGTGCTGACGCCTGTCCTAGATTAAATTCCAAACGGGCATGCGGATCCGTTTCATTTTCCATCGAGAATTCATAGGAAAAGGACTTCATAGAGTTGGTCAGTGAGAGCGTTTGATCAGATAGGTATCTGGAGTAATTACGTTCGGGCCCCGAAATATTAATAACCGCCGTGCGGTTACCTTCTGAACGCGCGTCAAAACTCAGTCTGTACCGTTCACCCCGTTCAATCGGCATGTCCGGCTGAACGAATTGGACAGCATGCACAGCGTCCCCTGGTTTAGTAATACTGATTTTGGCTGAACCGTTATCAACGGCAGCATTTCCTTCTCCACCAAACAAATCGGACGGTTCAAAAGGCTGAAACTTCCAATCATCGAGTGAAGTAGTAAAATCTCCATTATATATATAGTTCCCATCATCAAGAGGAGGGCGCAGCTCAACAGCCGGATCTTCCGTCACCGGGCGTTCCCCGGGTTCTCTGTATTTTCCATCCAAATCATAGACTCGAACATAGTCTACCAGCATCCTGTTGGGAAACTCTGTGGATTGATCCGGATATCCCGGCCAATTCCCTCCAACCGCCAAATTCAGCTGCATGTAGAAATCCCTGTCAAAAGGAGCAGGATACGTATAAGGTGCTGCAGCATTCTCATTTTTGCTGTACCAGTCATTTTGTTTCGCATAAAGAATACCGTCCACATACCAGCTGATTTCACCGGGCTCCCAATCCAGGGTGAACGTATGATAGTCTTCTGAAAAGTCCTTTACTCCCTCAGGAAGCGTATAGTCTTGTCCTGTATACTTCCATGGCATGCCATAATGCAGAGTGCCATGAACCTGGTTGGGCGCATGACCCAGCATTTCCATAATGTCAATTTCGCCACTGGCCGGCCAGCCTGAATAAAGATCATAATCCGTCGGCATCATCCAGATGGCAGGCCACATCCCCTGGCCTTTAGGAAGCTTAGCCCGGATCTCGTAACGGCCATAGGTCCAGTCGCCCTTGTTCTGAGTAGTCAGCTTTGCCGACGTGTAATCGTTGCCTCCAAATGATTCCTTTCGTGCTTCAATAACAAGAGAACCATTTTCAAGGCGTGCGTTTTCCGGCCGGTTCGTATAATGCTGAAGCTCATTGTTCCCGTATCCGCCTCCGCCTTGAACAAAGTTCCACTTCTTCTCATCTATGACCTTGTCATTAAACTCATCCTGCCATACCAAATTCCAGTGTTCGTTCTTGATCTGGCTTTTCTTCAAGATAATTTGTTTGAAATCTTCTACTTTGTTGGATGAGTTCAGCAGATAAATGCCAACGTATTTGTTGATTTTCGCATCAACACCAGAAAGGCTGGCACCTGGCCGATACGGGTTGCTTACCGTTCGGTCTGCAGGAACAGCATCCCCTTTTTTCACTTTTGCAAAAGGCTTGTTCGATATTTTCGCAGCTAAGTGCTGCTGCTGTGACAATTTAAATGGCACATAAATCCGGGTGGTACCCTGATCTTTGCCTTTTATGGCAGCCGGATGAAACGACGCAGATGCCTCTGCTTTTGTGGCATAAACGGTTCCGGACATCCCCATCATCATCAATCCTGTCAGAACGATCATCCAAAATTTCTGCATTCGATAACCTCCATGGATTTTCTTCGAGTGACTGACTAAGGTGTCTTGTTTATTATGAATTAACCGGTAATATCGCTTTGTTTTTTATAATCTCTGCATAGCGATAGGCACTGTCTTTCCAAATCCGTTCCTGTGTCTCAAAGTCTACATAAATGATCCCAAACCGTTTATCGTAGCCAAAGCTCCATTCAAAATTATCGAGCAAGGACCACAAATAATACCCTTGAATGTTCATCCCTTGCTCATTCAGCTCAGAAACCGCCTGTAAATGCTGCTCGACGTACTGTGTCCGCAGGGCATCACGGACTTTTCCTTCTTCTACCTGATCGTCATATGCCGCTCCATTTTCAGTAATGTAGATAGGAAGGTCGGTATATTCCCTGCGAAGTCTGACAATCAAATCCTTAAATTCGTTGAGTGCAATATCCCAGCCCATCCCTGTTTTTTCATAATCAGAGTAAGCCCCTTTGTACATAAAATCAGTGGCTGCACTGAATTCCACAAGTGCACGGCTGTAATAGTTAATGCCGAAAAAGTCGCATGGAACAGAAATAGCCGCCAGGTCCCCGTTATGGATAAAATCATACGAATGAACATACTTTGCAAACAAATTCATCATATCGGCGGGATACTCCCCTTTAAATACAGGGTCCAGGAACCAGCGATTCGAGTACCCATCTGCATTGTTGGCCGCAAGCTGATCGTTGACTGAATCGGTCATGGCGTATACGGGTGAAAGATTCAGGGTAATTCCTATTGGCGTAGCCGAGGAGAAATCCGACTTCAGCATTGTGACTGCCTCTCCGTGAGAAAGAAGGATATGGTGAACCGCTTTAAGAGCTTCTTCCAGATTGGTATGCCCTGGCGCATGCACCCCTTGATGATATCCCAGAAATCCTGCACACCATGGTTCATTATGGGTGATCCATGAATCAACGACATGGTCCAAAGCAGTAAAGCAAGCTTTTGCATAATCAAGGAACCATTGAACGCTCTCTCTGTTCGTCCATCCCCCTTTTTCATGAGCCCACAGAGGTAAATCCCAGTGATACAGGGTTACAGCAGGCTTGATCCCTTCCTCTCTCAAGCGCTCGGCAAGATTTATGTAAAATGCCATGCCTTCAGGGTTATACTCTCCTTCTCTCGGGAAAATGCGCGGCCAGGCGATTGAAAAGCGGTAGGAATCCACGCCGAGTTCTTTAATGATCTGAATATCTTCCTCGAAACGGTTGTAATGGTCACAAGCGATATTGCCATTGTGCTGTTCAAACACCTTCCCGGGCGTCTTGCAAAATAAATCCCATATCGATGGGGTTCTTCCATCCTGCTGATGAGCACCTTCAATCTGGTAGGATGATGTAGCGGTTCCGAAGACAAAATCTTTTGTAAATTTCATTGAGTAATCTGCTCCTTATTCTTTAATGGCTCCTGCTGAAATACTGTTAATGATATATTTTGATAGGAATAGAAAGGCGATCATGATCGGCACAACAGAGATTGCAATTCCCAGGTACATGGAACCGAGGTTCTGAGCGACCTGCGATCCTTTTAAAAAGCCCATTAAAACAGGCAGCGTATATTTCTCTGGTGAAAAAATCAAAACCAATGGCATGATGTAGTTGTTCCACGAGCCTATGAACGTAAAAATGGACATGGTGGCAACCGCTGGCATCATCATGGGAATGCCGATGGTGTGGAAGATCCTCCACTCACTCGCTCCGTCAATTCTTGCTGATTCAATTAAGCTCGGATGAAGTGTGGTCTGTACATACTGCCGTAAAAAGAACACAACAAACGGGCTGGCAATGGATGGAACAATCAATGGAATGTAAGTATCAAGAATACCGAGTGTTTTCGATAATTCATAAAACCCGATCAGCCCCAACTGTCCAGGGACCATCATCATGACCAGCATAAATACAAAGAGGACGTTTTTTCCTTTAAACGTATAGAAAGCAAATCCATACGCCGTCAGAGCTGAAAAGTATCCTGACAGAACAGTAACAAGCACAGAAATAAAAAGACTATTTTTAAACCCGTTCCAAATGTTCACATACTCCATCATCGTTCGATAGTTCTCCAAAAGGGAAGTGCCCGGAACCAGGGTGAACCCGGTCAAAATGGCTTCATTGGAGCGAGTGGCATTAATGAGCATCATTAGAAACGGAACAAAACAAACGACTGCCATAAGAGTGAGTACAGTATAAATGAGCCCTTTTATCACTTTGCCTTTCCTGTTCCGGGAGGCAGGGATCGGAAGAGGCTTGGCCTTCCAACTGGCACTTATGCTTTTATTCGGTTCTACTCTCGAATTCATTTTTTACACCTGCCCCGCTTGTTTTCTTTGGTTTCCATACATCGATTTAAAAACAATCGCAGAAAAAATTACCGTAATGATAAACAGCCCGTAAGCTACTGCCGATGCGTACCCATAATTGTTGTACTTGAAAGCCTGGTTGTATAAATACAGAACCATCGTATTTAACGAGCCGTCCGGTGAACCGATGCCATCCGTCAGCAGCATAGGAAGATCAAACAATTGAAGACCTCCAATAAGTGAAGTGATCATGATGTACAATAAAATCGGCTTTAGCAATGGAAGGGTGATCTTCGTCAATGTTTGCCAGCGGTTCGCGCCATCAATAAGAGCGGCCTCATAATAATCCTTGGATATTCCTGAAATTCCTGCCATGATGACAATGAAGGAGTGTCCAAACCACATCCAGGTCAAGATGAGCGAGACCGAAATTTGAGCGGTTGCCGGTTTATTCAGCCAATCGATGGGATCGTTTATGAATCCTAAGTTCATTAATACAACATTTAATGATCCGTGCTGCCAATCCAGTAAAATACCAAATAATAAAGCAACGGAACTTACTGTGATAAGGTTAGGCAGATAGAATATCGCCCGGAAAAAAGCCTGTCCCTTCATTTTCATTCTCATGTCTGAAAAGATGGCTGCCAAAATCAACGCGATTCCGATCTGAAGAGCAAAATTGATCCCCCATATTTTCCATGTATTAAAAAATGCATCCACAAAATAGTTGTCCGTTAACAGCCGTTTATAGTTGGACAGCCCTACGACCACAGCTGATCCCGTTCCAGAATAATTAGTGAAGCTGTAATAAAAGGTCAATGCCACGGGATAAATACTGAAAACCAGGAAGACAATCCAAAACGGCGCGATAAAGAAGTAACCGTACTTGTTTAAGTTCTTCACCTTACTCCCCCTCTTTGTAATCAAGCGGCATAATGGGAATTACGCCGCTCGTAAACCACTCTCTATTCTTTTGGTACGTTTAATTCCGGATAGGCGTTTTTCGCTTTTTGATAAAACTCGGCAACTGCCGCTTTTTTGGACTTTTTGCCATCTGTATATTGCTTAACCGCATTTCCATAAAACGTATCGAGCTGCTGATCGTATTTGGTTACAATGCCCGGCTTGATGCTATGAGCCTGATCCAGGAAAAATTGATAATTGTTTTGCCCGCCAAGGAACTTGTCGCTGAAATCATCTTTGATCGCATTCGTCACAGGCTGATAGGACAGAACATCCCCCGTCTCTTTAGCCCAGCTTTTCAAGAATTTATCATCCTGGGTCATCATCTTCACGAAGTCATATGCCGCTTTTTTGTTCTTGGACTTACTGTAGACTCCAAGCCATGTCCCGCCCCAGAAGTAAGGGCTTGGTCCGCTTGTTACCGCCCAGTCCCCAACGGATTTCTTCACATTGGTTTTCAATACACTATGTAATCCCCATGTAGGAAGAACATAAGAGAATACCTTCGTTTCCGTTACTTTTCCGTTTTCCTTCACTTTGACCGGCTTGTCCATGGACTCGAACCATGAAGGAGACCACTCTGCCGCATTTGCTGTATATCCGTCTTTCTTCATCTTTTTCGCATAATCCATAAATTCAATCTTTTTATCTGTCAGCTTCAGCTCATTCTCGGCATTCACCCATGGCTCAGGAGAATCACCTTGTGAGAACCAGCGAATGGATCCTTCATCAGGGAACATACGATAGCCCTTCGCTTTCATCTTATCAGCCACTTGGAAAACCTTATCCATGGATGACATCATTTCGCCAACCTTTTGTGGATCATCTGTTCCAAGCACTTCCTTTGCCATACTTCGCTTATAGTAGATGCCTCCAGGAGTCGTCTGCCAGGAAAGCGCTCTCACATTTCCGTCCTTGTCTTTACCTAAATCAAACACATAAGGCACATATTTATCGGACAGCTTGTCGGCGTTGTAAGGAGACTTCGACAGGTTCTCCCAGTACCCGGCATCCACCCATTGTTTGATAAACGCAAGCTCACCCGTGAATACATCCGGTGCGCCTACCCCGCTCTCCAGTACCGGTTTAAGCTTGGTAGGATAATCCGCGATCGGTACAATCGTTAGTTCAACATTTAATCCATTCTTTTTTTCATAGGTTTTAATTGGTTTTTTCAATTCGTCCGTGAACGACCAAATCCGTAAATCCACCTTCTTACCATCCTTTGATCCATTCGCACTTTGCGAACCAGAACAGCCGGCAAGAACCCCTAACAGTAAAATAAATGATAAAAGAACACTGGTTATCTTTTTCATCTTTACTCCCCTAGTTTCATATTTTATTTTTTCGAAAGCGGTTTCGATTTTCACTAAAAAAAATTGCACTTGTTAACGAAACCGCTTTCGGAAAGCCCGAAAAAAATTTAAATTAAGCGTTGGCACGAATTTCGATCAACTAACGTTACTGGAACAATCTCCGACTTGATTTTTTTCTTTTTTTGAACCATCTGGCTGACCAATAACTGTCCAGCCTGCTTTCCAAGCGCTTCCGTATCCTGCTTAATGGTGGTTAATCCCGGAGTCACATATTTCGCCATCTCGATGTCATCGAAACCGATAATCGATATGTCTTCAGGTATTTTAAGTCCTTTGTTCCTGACCGCTTCCATAGCTCCAATCGCCATTTGGTCTCCCGCCACAAATACCGCTGTAGGGCGATCTTCCAGATCCAAAAGCTTCTCCATCGCATGCTGGCCTTCAATAATGGAAAACATTCCTCCATCAACCAGGTACCCATCAGGGAGCGGCAGATTGTGCTTTTTGATTCCATTCATAAAGCCTGTGATTCTTGCTCTTCCTGCAAAGGAGTCAGAAGATCCAGCGATATGAGCAATTTTACGATGCCCAAGTGAATAGAAATGGTCCACAGCCAGCTCTCCTCCAGCCTCGTTATCCGAAAAGACTGTGCTGCTGTTGATCCCCTTCATGTCAATCACCACGAGAGGAATCTTGCTGTTCAAAATTTCCACTACATAAGGATCCTTTTGATCCGAGCATATGATAATAACGCCATCGACACCACGATACAAAAAGTGTTCCAAATAACTGATATTCCGGTTTCTCAAATTTCTTGAGGCAAAGATGAGATCGTATCCCTCTTGTTCAGCATGCTTACGGAAACTCTCGATTACCGCGTTAAAAAACGGATGCATCATTCCCACTTCATTGTCCTCTGTAAACATGACTCCAATAGACCATGTCTTTTTAGTGGATAACGATTGAGCATGGGAATTAGGCATGTATCCCATTTCTTCCGCAGCATCCAAGATGGCTTTCCGTGTCTTTTCACTCACATCGGGATAGTTATTTAAAGCTTTTGATACGGTAGTGCTGGAAACACCAGCCTTTTTTGCAACATCATAAATCGTAATCATTATCTACCCCTCTAAATCGAAAGCGCTTTCGTTAATCAAATTATAGCCGATGAAATTTTAACAATCAAGCTGTTATTTTTAAAAATTTTAAGTTGTCAGTTTTTTGCGCCTTTGCAAACGATCATTATTTCATGGACTGCATAGTATAAATAATGTTTTTTTACGATAGAAACGGACTTTTTCATAAAAAACGATAAAAATCATCGGTTTTTCTGTAATTATTTGCACTTCTCACTTTCTACCAGCTTTCAAATAATTAATATTTGTCATATAATAGAGATAGTTCAATCCATTAATTATTGTAATTCGTGATGATATCGTTTTCATTAAGACGGGAAAGTGTGTGATCCGATTGCACCTTGGCTTGGTGTGAGACCTGCAACTTTTCTGCAAATATTAGGCGAAAAGGTTGGTATAAATGAGCAACAGAGAAACTAACACTGACGTCATTTTAATTGGCGCCGGAATCATGAGTGCGACATTAGGAACTCTCTTGAAGGAATTAGCACCGGAATGGAATATTAAAGTGTTTGAAAAGCTCGAAAAACCAGGCGAGGAAAGTTCTAACGAATGGAACAATGCGGGAACAGGACACGCTGCACTGTGCGAGCTTAACTATACGGTTGAAAAGCCCGATGGATCCATTGATATTAGTAAAGCAATAAACATAAATGAACAGTTTCAGGTATCCATGCAGTTCTGGTCCCATCTGGTAAAGCGCAAGCTCATTCAGAAACCCGAAGAATTTATCATGCCATTGCCTCATATGAGCCTGGTGCAAGGTGAGAAAAATGTGGAGTTCCTGAAGAAAAGGTTTGAAGCGCTGTCAAAGAACCCTTTGTTCCAGGGAATGGAGTATTCAGAAGATACGGAGAAGCTTCTGGAATGGATTCCACTTATCCTGGAAGGCCGTAAAATGGACGAACCGATTGCGGCTACCAAGATTGACACCGGAACGGATGTTAACTTTGGTGCGTTAACCCGCATTCTTTTTGATCATTTAAAAACGAAGAATGTTGACGTCCTCTACGGACATGGTGTGAATGATCTGAAGCGTACGAGCGACGGATCCTGGGAACTGAAAATTAAGAATAATGACAGCGGTACCGTTGAACGCCATAAAGCAAAGTTTGTCTTTATCGGCGGGGGCGGCGGAAGCCTTCACTTGCTGCAAAAGTCCGGCATTCCTGAAGGAAAGCATATTGGCGGATTCCCGGTAAGCGGTATTTTCATGGTATGTAACAACCCGAAAGTCATTGAGCAGCACCACGCAAAGGTTTACGGAAAAGCCAAGGTGGGTGCTCCTCCGATGTCCGTTCCACATCTGGACACACGATTTATCAACAACAAAAAATCACTGCTGTTCGGACCATTCGCCGGCTTTTCACCCAAGTTCTTGAAAACCGGCTCCATGTTCGACCTGATCACTTCCGTTAAGCCGGATAACATCTTAACGATGCTGGCGGCAGGCGTAAAAGAAATGTCACTGACCAAATATTTGATCCAGCAAGTGTTGCTTTCCAAAGAACAGCGTATGGAAGAGCTTCGTGAATTTATCCCGAACGCTAAAATTGAAGATTGGGATCTAGTTGTGGCAGGCCAGCGTGTACAGGTCATCAAAGATACAGAAGCTGGCGGCAAAGGTACACTTCAGTTCGGTACAGAAGTGGTCACTGGTGCCAACGGAACCATCGCAGCATTGCTCGGTGCATCTCCGGGTGCTTCCACAGCCGTTCACGTTATGCTTGAAATCATCAACAAATGCTTCCCTGACCGCAAGAAGGAATGGGAGCCGAAGATCAAAGAAATGATTCCATCCTATGGTCTTTCCTTGATGGAGAATCCCGATCTGCTGAGAAAAATTCATCAATCTACGGCCGAGTCACTCGGTCTTAAAAAAAAAGAACCCGCTTTTAATGACGAAAAAACAACCGAAACAGTCTATTAAGTGAAACCGTTTAATGGCAGATTCATAAAACCTTCGATCCCTTTTGGGGTTGGAGGTTTTTTTATCGACTCAAAACACTAATAGAGGCGCTGCCGCTGACAGACAGCGCCTTCTTCAATCATTCTCCATTCGGATAAATCATGATCTTAAGTGTGTTCGTTTTGTCGTGAATCGCCTTTTCAAACGCATCGGCGGTTTGGTTCATACTGTATTTGTCCGTAATGATGTTTTCAATATTAATTTCGGCTTCTGAGAGCATCTCGAGTGCTTTTGGATAGGTGTGGTGATAACGGAATACTCCCATGATGTCGATTTCCTTATCAATGATCTGTGCCACGTTCATCGGTACTTCATCCTGGGGGGACATGCCGACGATTGCCACTCTTCCGCCTTTGCGGACAGATGCGATGGTTCCCTGAACGGCTTTCGGGCTGCCTGCTGTTTCAATCGCCAGATCCACACCCCGGCCGTCCGTAAATTCATTAAGCTTCAGAGACAAATCGTCATCCCGCAGATTGATCGTATGGGTAACTCCCATCTCCTTCGCCGTGTTCAGGCGGCTTTGTTCCAAATCGACCCCAATAATTTGCCGGGCTCCTGCCATTTTGGCTGCCGCTGCGGTCACCATTCCGATCGGGCCCATCCCCATGATAATCACGGACTCGCCCGCCTCAAGCCTTCCTCTTGTAATGGCATGAACACCTACAGAAAACGGCTCAACGAGCGCTGCGGTTTCGTAGCTCATCCCCTCAGGAATCGGGAAAACAAGATCCTCGCGCATCGCCACATATTCACAGAACGCTCCGTCATACGGCGGAGTGGCGAGAAACTCCACCTCCGGACAAAGGTTATAGCGGCCCGCTTTACAGTGTTCGCATTCGCCGCAAGTTGCACCCGGCTCGATTGCCACGCGCTGTCCTTCTTTCAGATTCTGTACCTTCTCCCCTGCGGCCACAATATCACCGGAAACCTCATGACCGAGAATGATCGGCTTCTCGACGACATAGCCTCCGATTCTGCCGTGCTCGTAGTAATGGATATCCGATCCGCACAACCCTACGGCCTTCACCCGGATCAGTACCTCGTTGTCTTTTGGTGCCGGAACACCAAGCTCTTTAAGCTCAATATTTTTCAGTTCGGTAAGCACTGCTGCATCCATCGTTGCGTTTGCCATATCCATCTCCTCCTTTTAATTATTGTTGGAACCGGAACCATCCAAAATCAAAGTTGCTTCCCGGAAGGAAAACAAACGTCACCTTTTGCATACCGGTTACCTTCTCCAGCTCAAACACTCTTTCTTCATATTCGTTGGAGTTTGAGAATTCCACCATCTGCTGGCTTTCCCCTTTCGCATTCTCGAACCTGATATGAATGGTGTTTTTATCGATCGGCGACTGGCCGTTAATCACAAGCCGTTTCGCACCTTCGCCTGTAAAATCCATTTCCTCAAATACGAGGGAGACATTGTTGCCGATTCCTGTGATACGCGTTTCACCTTTTGTAAAAGTGTCGCCATAAATGGAATCGCAATCATTCGGAAAGAGCTGTTCATATGCACGGCTGGTTTTTTCAAAAGAAAAGCCTTTAATGTGCACCTTCTGCCGGAGCACGAAGCAAAGTGATGTAATGCCTCGAAGCTTTTTGGACAGATGATAGGTTTCCTCCTGATATACATTCCACTTTGATTCCTTTTGATAGATAACATCCGCCAGCAGCTCGCTGCCCTCTTCCTCCGGCATGCCTTCCCAAATTTGAAGAGCATAGGGTTCACTCGACAGCGCAAAAATCGGGAGTACAATCGTATCTGAGCCATGAGGACCGAAATCAATATCACGAAAACCTACCTGAGTTTCCCCATCCCGGCTGGTAGCTACACCCCGCTCATTACCGCTCGTTACTTCTCCCCTGTGGTAATCATAGAGACCAGCAGATATAAATTTATAAGGATCTTTATAGGCCGTGCCTAAACCAGTGGCACTAAACTCGAGTTCTGAGATGAGTTTCGTCTTCTCTGTGCCGTTGCTGCTTGTACAGCGTACGCGGAACTCCCCGTCCCCCAGGGCTTTAATTTTTGCCGATAAACCGCTTGCTTCAATGACCGCAGTATTGGAAGGAATGCCGCCTGCGGTTACAACACTCCACTCAACGTCCTGGTAAGAAGCGTTTTCCGGATAAAGTCTTGCTTCTGCATCAAGTATCCTTCTTCCTGCGTCCAATATTTGACCGGAGGGACTGAGTATTTCGATTTTCCGGAGTGGAATTTCATCTAAACTCCCCATGACTACTTCCCTCTCCTGGTTTTTTGTCATGGCGGAAATCCCTTTAACCACTTCTTCCTTTTTTATAGGGTGGGAGGCAAATGTGGCCGTCTGGCTTTCCATCCCCTGAGAAGAAACCTCGACTTTAATGTTCCCCGGTTCCAGTGTGGAGCCGATTATGGCCATAAGCTTCCCGCTGAACAGCCTTCTGCTTTTTCCTTTATAGTGATCATAATCGGTGCTGTCCCCATTATCGAGGCCAAGAAGACGGCCCGCACCCGTTACTTCCACCTGAACACGATTATTCGCGTTCTCTACCGGATGGCCAGCTTCATCCTCCATGCTGATTCCCACAAAAATAAGGTCTTGTCCGTCAGCCATCAGCTCGTTTTTATCGGGATTTAAACGGATTTGATGCGCATCCTTAAAGGATGATTTCACATCAGTCGCAATGATTTCGTCATTTTCATCATAGGCTATCGCTTTCAGTTCGCCTTCCTGATACGGAATCTGCCACCAGCCCGACAGCTGAGTCCCGTTTTCATGATCAATCTCATACGTCCCAACAGTTGTGCCATTCAGTTGCAGTTCGATTTTTGGCGCATTGGAGCAAACCCGCACATCAATCAGCTGCCCCTCACTAAAATCCCAATACGGGAAGATATGCACCATGGGGCTCTTTTTGTAATCGGTCCATGCCGCCTGATAGACATAATAGGAATCCTTCTTGAACGTGGCCGTGTCCAGCTGCCCGAAGTACGAGTTCTTCGTATGGTAAGGTGTCGGCTCCCCAATATAATCAAAGCCGGTCCATAAAAACTGTCCGGGAGAAAACGGAGTATTCCGTTCCGCCAGGATGCACGCTTCGGCCGACTTGGCACCCCAGCTTGTGGAGCTGTTGCCAAGTGACGAGCATTGTTCATCATCATCCGCGAGAATCGAAGTGTTGTATGGAAAATGATAAATGCCACGGCTTTGCACAACAGAGGCCGTCTCACTTCCATAGATGATCCAGTCCGGATGCTCCTGGTGATGCTGATTATAGTATTTTTCTCCATAATTGTAGCCTGCGACTTCCACGAGATCCGCACACTTTTGCGCGTTTTCCCAAGGCATGTAATTGGACCCGATGGTGACTGCGCCATTCCTTTTGGGATCATGCTCCTGCACAAGGTCACTCAGCATTTTCGTGATTTCCTGACCCCTCTCATCCGCATGGGTATCGTAAATTTCATTGCCGATGCTCCACATCATCAGGCTCGGATGATTCCGGTCCCTTCTTACCCAGCTCTTAACATCAGTTGGCGCCCATTCCTTGAAAAACCGCGCATAGTCGTACGGTGTTTTCGACCGCTCCCACATGTCAAAAGCTTCGGTTACGACCAGAAAGCCCATTTCATCGGCTAGGTTCATTAATTCCTTGGCAGGCATGTTGTGGGCCGTCCGGATCGCGTTGACCCCCATTTCCTTTAACAGCCCAAATCTCCTCTTCAACGCCGTTTTGTTGAAGGCAGCGCCTAATGCCCCCAAGTCATGATGCTCGCACACGCCATTCAGCTTCATCCTCTGGCCATTCAGACGGAAACCACTTTCAGAATCAAGCATGATGCTTCGGAAGCCGACATGATGTACCTGAGTTTCCATTCGTTTATCCTGGTGCCGGACCTGAGTGATGAGCTGATACAGATGAGGTTCATCGGTGCTCCATAAAAACGGCTGTTCCACAGAAAGGGTTTGTGTATTTACAGCGCGCGAGTCATTTGAAGCCGAAACCTTCCCTTTGGCCTCTGCCACCGTTTGTTCCTTGTACATCAGGGTGTGGGTGATTTCCAAATCGTCGAAAACACTGATCTCTGTTTCGACTTCTACTTCCCACCCTGTTTCGTTTTGTCTGGTTGAAATATAAACGCCGTCAGTCACAATGTGGTTCTTGTCGCGCCGCTTCAGCCAGACGTTCCGGTAAATTCCCGCTCCCGAATACCACCGGCTGTTCGGGCTTTGGTGAATGACCTTCAGGAGTATCTCATTTTCCCCTTCGACAAGTGCACCCGTGATATCATGCTCAAACGACGAATAGCCGTACTTCCATTCCCCGATCCACTGCCCATTGACATAGAGAGCAGAATCCATGTAAACTCCGTCAAAGTACAAAAGCACCTGATCCTCTGCCTTACTGTACTGAAATGTTTTCCGATACCAGCCAATGCTGTTCTCATACAAATTCAGCGTATTATAAATGAGCCAGTCATGAGGAAGATCCACTGGTTCGAACACCAATCCTTCGGCACTCTCCGCGTCCAAACGACTCTTCGCAAATTTCCAACCATCATTAAAAAGCGTTTTCTTATTCATGCTTGAGGTACCCACCTTTTTTATTGTTAAACATTCGTTTAAATCTCTAGGTGACGGACCACTATGTTTACTCATTAAACAAACTATAGTATTCATACTATTCGAAATTCAGCTAGATTACAAGAGTTGTTCCTCACTAAAATAACAAAAAAACAGGCTCAGAAAAAATGAACCTGTTTGATTCTGTATAATGGATGCTTTTTTACCGGGCCAGCTTTACGGACGATTTCGTGCTTCTCTGAACCGTTTCATGATTCTTCATTTCACCATAGAAGTAGAAGCCAATGTAGATAAAGCAAGCCATGGAAACAAGGAAAGCCGTCTGCATGGAACCGAATAAGTCAGAGGCATATCCCTGAACGGCCGGAATGATGGCTCCTCCCACAATGGACATGATGAGAAATCCACCTGCCGTTTCGGTATATTTTTTGTCCTTGACTACTTCCAGCGTGTTTCCGTAAATCGTTGGCCAGCATGGTCCAAACAGCAGACTTACTCCTATGGCAGCATAAATGGCGGTGGTGTTCGGCACAAATGCGACATAAGCGAGCGTTAGAGCTCCAAGTATAGAATAGCAGAAGAGCACCTTGGCCGGCTTGAACCGTGCCATCAAAAAGTTGGCAATAAACCTTCCGGCAAAGAAGCAGATAAAGCTGTACACCATAAAATTGGAAGCTGCCCGCTCATTGATCCCTGAGTTCATGTCCAGCGCCAGACGGATGGTAAACGACCACACGGCGGTCTGCATGCCGCAATACAATAGCTGAGCTCCAATCCCTTTGCGGAAGCGTGAATTGGCACCAAGGTATTTAAGAGATTCTTTAAAACCGACCGTATTTGTCTTATCCTCAGCAGCTGGCTTACACGCAGGAAACTTTGTAAAGATAAATAGAATAAGAATGGCAATCAGTACAAAAATAATATATTTATAGGGTTGGAGTGTGTGCTGAAGCATATTTAATCCAAAGGCCTGCGCTTCGGCTGGAGACATATTGGCCATCCTGCTCTCCAGGCTCGCTCCTTCCTGGAAAACAAGATATTTGCCCAAAAGGATGCCGGATATCGCTCCAATAGGATAAATAGTTTGTGAGATGTTCAATCGTAAGATGCTGTGTTTACGTGGTCCAATCATGGAGCTGTACGTATTGGCTGCGGTTTCCAGAAAGCCCAGACCAACGGCAATCCCAAATATCGCAAGCAAAAACATCGTGTACGTCGCCATGTGTGAGGCAGGATAAAATAAGGAACAGCCTGCGATATAAAACAGCAGTCCTGTAATAATACCAAACTTGTAACTTTTCTTTTTAATTATCATGGAAGCGGGAAGTGCAATGAGAAAGTAGCCGCCATAAAAGGCGCTTTGCACAAAAGCCGTTGCAAAATCGCTGAGTTCAAACACATGCTTAAATTGGGCAATAAGAATATCATTTAAACTCGCTGCCACTGCCCACATCGGAAACAGTAACGACACAAGAATAAATTGAAAGACAGGAGTGCGGTTTAAATAGCCATCAGGCAACTGAACAATGGAATCTTTTTTCATGGGTAACTCCCCTTCTGTTCAAGAATTAATGTAAAGGCTTACATAGCTCTATTAAGAGAAGGCACTGACCGACCGATTCAGTGCCTGTTTCCTTCGCTTTGTTTATAAAACACCTTTTTTCAAAATGATGTTGGCATATGGCACGCTTTCGCTTGTCGCCAGAATGGCATATGCCCCCTTGCTCCGTTCATAGAACTCATGCCGTTCCAGCTTTTTAAGGGACACCTTTTCTCCGCTAGCAGCTTCAGCAACTTGTTCGAATTCCTTCCAAATCGGCGGATTCTTGTCGTCCCCTTCCACCGGGTCCATCAAAAGAACCGGAGTCTCTACATAAGTATCAAGCGGGAACAAATCCAAAATGGCACGCAAAAAGTCACAGACACCGTGGCCATAGCCGGGAACCAGCCGGCGGGCGTGGCTTGCCGCTGGAAAATTCCCATCAGCAATGACAATTTCATCACCATGCCCCATTTCCATCAGGACCTTGATCAGCTCAGGAGAAAGGATAGAAGGTATTCCTTTAAGCACGGCATAATCCCCCTGCCTCCTGCTCATGATCCATGTGATCCTCAGGCTGTGCCGCTTTGGCCGTTAATCCTCCATCCACCATCAGTAAGTGGCCGTTAATTTGCATGGCCTCATCTGATGCCAGAAAGACAACCGCATCCCCAATTTGCTTTTCTGTTCCCAGCCGTTTCATCGGGTTGGCTTCAATTTCTTTCTCCAGTATTTCCGGGTCGGCCAGATATTCCTCGCACATCTGTGTGGCGGTCGTGCTTGGACCAACGGCATTAACGTTGATGTTATATTTGCCGAGTTCAATCGCAAGTGCTTTAGTCAAATGGCTGGCAGCTGCTTTAGAGGAGATATAGTGCGGCACGACCGGGCTTGTGACCAGTACACTGGCCGTTGAAGCGATATTTACAATTTTCCCGTACTTTCTTCCAATCATCGATTTCGCCACCCGCTGTGACGTTAGAAAGATCGATTTCACATTCGTCTGGTAGGTTCGGTCCCACGTTTCTTCCGAAAGACTTAAAAACGGTTCAAACGGGGCGATTCCGGCGTTGTTGACCAAAATATCGACTGGTCCCAGTTCCTGTTCCACTTCACTGATCATTTCGTCGACATCCTGCTTGATGCCGGCATTTCCCTGAACAACCAGTGCGCGGACACCAAATTGTTCTTCCACGTACTGCTTTACTTCATTCGCTTTTTCAAGGTCACTTGTTGAAAAGTAGTTGATTGCAACATTAGCTCCTTCTTCGGCAAGCCGCTTTACAATAGCTGCCCCAATTCCCTGGCTTCCCCCTGTGACAAGTGCGGTGCGGTTGGTGAATTTGCTCATCGTAAACTCTCCTCTGTGGTGGTATTTAGACGGTAAAATTTCTTGGCGTTCTCGGTGAAAATACGTTCTCTCTCGTCGGTAGTGAGAGAATCCGGAAGGTTTTTATTGATGATGTCAATGGTATCTCCATAGCTTCCCGCTGACAGGCAGACAGGCCAATCGGAGCCAAACAGCAGTCGGGACGGACCAAATACCTTTGCAACATGCTGGATGTAAGGATTAAAATCCTCTGTTCTCCATTCGTACGGAACCGCCTCTGTCATGAATCCCGAGACTTTACACCAAACATTCGGGTATTCGGCGAGGGATTTCATATCTTCCTTCCAGCCAGACAGCTCACCCTGCGCAATGTTTGGCTTGGCCATATGATCCACTACCGCCCTTAAGTCGGGAAGCGCTTTCAACAATTCCAGCACAAACGGAATATGTTTTTTATTAATCAACAAATCAAGCAGCAGGCCCTTCTGGTGAAGAATCTTCACATTTTCTACTACCTTTTCCTGCAAAATCCAGTCACTTTGCTCAATGTCCTGCAGCATCGGACGTAGACCAACCACTCCCGGATTTTTCAACAATTTTTCCAGTTGCTCTGGGAAAGAAGGCGACGACAGGTCGAGCCAGCCGACCACCCCTTTGATCCATTCATAACGCTCATACAGGGATAAGAGAAATTGGGTTTCTTCGTATGTAGGTGCGGCTTGAACGACGATGGTTCCGGATATATTGAATTGTTCCAGCATTGGAACCAAGTCTTCAGGCAGATAATTCCGATAGAGCACCTCCATGTCTTCCGTTAGCCAGCCATAATCGCCTCTCTCCAGCTTCCAAAAATGCTGATGGCTATCAATCATATGTGTGCCTCCTTAAATTGCATACTTATTGTTACCGGTAACATTACATATAACCAAAAATATTTAGAATTGTCAATTAATTATTGAGTGTTAAATAACCAGTAATACAACATGAAAAAAAGCCAAGGTTTGCACCTGGCTTTTTACTGGCTCACACGCCTGTTTTTTACAATTGTTGAAAATATGGAAGCAAGAATATAGACGATACCGCTAAGTGTAAAAAGTAACCCTAATCCAAATCCAGCAAAGTAAGCATCGTACGCTTGTTTTTCAACATTTGCAACAAGATGAAAAAAGATTTTGATAGCAACATAACCAATGGTTGGACCGATCAACGTAATCACAATGCCAGACACCCAATAGCGGACTTTAAACTTTTTTTGCAGAGCATAGGGAATCCAGTTAATGAAAAGCAAGACGGTAAGTGAAATCACCATTAAAAGCGCCAAGGTTATCCTCCTATAAAATGTATTTTACACTTCTTCCATTTTACGGTAATTTAACACATTCGTAAATTCTTTTATTGGAAAAAGAAGGATATTAATTCACTATTCCATTTGCTGCCTATCCAAAATCCCGGTTGCCAAATGCAACAAAAAGATAATGCTATATAATGAGATATAGAATACACAATATATTACGAGGAGTAAGGTATGGCTGTAAAAACAGTATTTATCAACGAAGAATTCCACCATATTTTTGCCAATTACAATATTGGTGATTACATTAAATCTGAGCCTATTTCACAAGGGACCGTTCAAACCAACTATAAAGTTCAAACAACGGAAGGCTATTTTGTATTCAGATATTATGAAAATCGCAGAAAGAATTCTGTTTTATTTGAAGTAGACTTGCTTAATTTTTTAAAGGAGAACAATTTCCCCTGCACGTCACCTTCTATTAATAATGCTGGAAGCCTGGTAGGTATCCATAATCTGAAACCATTTGCGGTTTATTATTACATAGAAGGCTATCATATCGAAGAGCCAAACGAAGAACAAAAAAGAATGGTTATTCAAACGGCTGCCGAGTTGCACAAGATTACACAATGTTATTTGCCTATTCACATGGAAAGCCGGTGGAATTATGGAGTAGAGTTTTGCCGGGAACAAGCGAAATCAGCATCAAAGCGAAGTAACTCCCTGCATTCAAAGAAGAAATTTGATTGGATAAATAAAGGTTTGCTTTCACTAAAGCTTCCTCAATCCTTACCAATGGGGATTTGCCATTGCGACTTTCACTCTTCAAACATTCTTTATCATAATGAAAAATTGGTTGCTTTGCTTGACTTTGATGATGCGAATTACACCTATCTTCTTTTTGACCTTGTTGGATTAATCGAGTCCTGGGCTTGGACATACGATAAATACGATGTGATTAATTTAACCGAAGCAAAAAAGATTATAGAAGAATACACCAAGAACAGACCATTAAGGAAGGTCGAACAAAAACATTTATTTGACGTATATAAATTGAGCATCTTAATTGATAGTATTTGGTTTTTTGAAAGAGGAGATGCTGAAGATTTTTATGAAAAAAGAAAGATTGACTATCTTGACCAGTTAGGTAGGGAGAACTTTTATAAAGCCCTTTTTTCCTGATTCTGCTTACCTTAACAGTATAGCTAAATAAAGAAGAATAAGAGCTTTTTAAGAAATTAACTAAATCAAGGGAAACCCTATATCTCTTGGGTTTCCCTAGCGGAAAAATATTAAAGTGTAGATTTTAAACATTTTGCTGCCTATTCTTTAATAGAAGTTCCTGATGATTTTCTGATCACCAATTCGGGCTTTAAATTAATGGATCGGTAACCGGTGGGACTGTCACCTTCCACCCGTTCAATGACGAGCTGTGTGCCAATATAGCCGAAATCATAGGCAGGCTGCGAGGATACGGTTAAAAAAGGATCGAGCTCGATAAACAGCTCCAGATCATCGAAGCACACGACAGCCATATCCTCCGGCACCCGCAGACCTCCCTGGCGCAGCTGCTTAATGAGTTTAATGGCAATAAAGTTGTTGACGGCAAAGAACGCGGTAGGGCGCTCGTCCTCCGGAAGTTCAAGCAGATGATTAATGCCGGCTAATTGATCTTCCTGTTTGTAATGATCTTCAATCAAAAAGGAAGGATTAACAGTAAGGTCATTTAATTTCAGCGTCTCCACATACGCCTGATACCGTTCCTTCGACGTCGAAATGCTCAACGGTCCATGAACCATCGCGATTCGCTGGTGGCCATTTTTAATTAGGTGCTGAAGGAGAAACCGAGTTCCCTCGTAATTGTCCCCAAGCACCATATCACATGGTACATCTTCAATCTTGCGGTCAATCAACGTAAAAGGGATTCGGTTCTTCATCAGCTTTTTTAAATTTTTAAGCGATGCATCACCAGTTGGCGCAATAATAACCCCGTCCACCCGCTTGGCAATGAGCGCATCAATGTACTCGCTTTCCTTCTCGTAATCTTCATCGGTATTGCAAAGAATGAGCTGATAGCCCATCTGGTTAGCTTTATCTATAGCCCCTCTCGCCACTTTGGTAAAAAAGGGATTGGTGATGTCCGTAATCACGAGAGAAAGCAGCTTCGTTTTCTTCAAATTCAGGCTTTGCGCAGCAGAATTCGGTATATAGTTTAATTCCCTGATCGCGTCTTCTACCTTTTTCCTAGTAGCTTCACTGATGTTTCCTTTATTGTTGATAACCCTTGAGACAGTCATCGAGGAAACATTCGCTCGTTTGGCAATATCGTATATCGTCGTCACATTACTTACCTGCCTTCTGTTTTCCCGTTGTATCTATTATAGATAGTTTACCAAATTTTCATCCTGCCGAAGTAGCAGTTCTAAATAAAATTGCTCGCTTTTAAATCTCTTATTTATTAAATCGGTTAATTAAAATGTCCAAACGTATCTACTAGTTTTTACATAAAATGATATAAACGCTTTACTGTAAAGAGAGGTTTGCCATGGAAAATACCGAACGAATAAACTGTTTAATAAGAAAAATAACCCCTGGAACACTATTAACAATAAACACAGGGGAAATAAGTCAAACTATTATTTTTCTAAAACAAAATAATAGTTGTTTAATTGGTGCTGGTTTAGACGGAAGCATTGTAACAATACAGATAGAAAGCATAAGATCTATTACCTTTTTGCCAGCGCCTTCTGCTTCTCCCCCTGCTCCTCCCGCTTTGCCAAGTCGATTCCTCTATGTTTCAAGCACTGATTCAGGAACTCCTGTACTGAACATATATGATATAAGCAATCCCAGAAATCCTATAAAAATAAAAGAGATCCCTACTCCTGGAGCAGTGTTACGCTCAATGTCCATTCAAGGAAATACACTCTATGCAATTGATGAAAATAATAACGTATTACGAATTTATGATTTATCCGATCCCCTAAATCCTCAATTAATGGGACTAGGAGATCAAAGCTTTGGCATTTTTTCAATATCCGGATCGGCAGTTTCTGGTAATACCCTATATACTGCTCCTTTTCTTTGGGATATTTCAAATCCAAACTCGGCTATCTTCGCAGGATTATTCGGTGGAAATGAAACACTTTTACCGACGGGACAAATTGTTAACGGAGATTATCTATATGTATCAGATGCTGAGAATAACAGAATAATTGTCTATGATATCCTTAGTAAGGAGCACCCCCTTTTTATGGTTTCTTTTGGAAGTGGAGAAGTAACCAATCCACAAGGTATGGCGGTTTTCCAAAATGTGCTTTATGTAAGTGACAACGGCAGCCCTAATGTTCACATATATGATATTACTGATCCTATTTCACCCGAAAAAGTCGGCGATATTCCTGTAGAAGCCGGAGCAAGTTTTCTGTCTACTATTGACTCTGTACTTTACGTAGGAGGAGATCTTCTCCCTTCAATCGCTATATATGCTATTTCCGACCCGGCTAATCCTGTTAACATTGGTGATATTCCTGTTTCTAATGAAGGAATGGTAATTTACCCGAGTTTATAAAAAGAATACTATTTAAAAGAAAAAGGAGTGACAAGTTAAGACTGTTCACTCCTTTTTCTTTATACTCTCTCTTTCAAAAACTCTTCCACTTCTTCCAATTCGGGATAAGAAGTCTGCGTACCGCGCTTGGTCACACTAAGCGCAGCAAAGGCAGTTGCCTTTTTCATAGCCTCAAGAACATCACCGGTCTTTACGTAATAGTGGGAGAAGCAGCCGATGAAGGCGTCGCCGGCACCTGTTGTGTCGATCGCATCGACTTTGTGTGAGGATACCGTTTGGACATCGTCCTTCGTTACCCACATCACTCCGCGGCTGCCCATGGTGACAATGACATTCTTAACTCCACGCTCTACCAGCGTCATGGCTGCCGAGCGAATCTGTTCATCGGTTTCCACTGGCAGGTCTGTTAGAATCTCCAGCTCGCTTTCATTCGGTATGAAAAAGTCGCTTTTGCACACATACTCGAAGTCCAGTTCCTTAGAAGCCGGTGCTGGATTCAGGATGACCGGAATGCCTTGCTCGTTCCCAAATTCAATTGCGCGGTAAACGGTCGGCAGCGGCACTTCCAGCTGCAAAACGATCAGTCCGCATTGCTTCAGCTTTTCTGCTGCACCATCCACATCTTGGGGTGAAAGATGCTTGTTCGCGCCTTTAATGATCAGAATACGGTTCTTGGAATCCGGATCCACAAAGATCGGTGCGACACCGCTGGACGTACCTGGAACCTTAACGGTATATTCCGTATCAATGCCGTACTTCTCCAGGTTATTAATCGTGTTATCGGCAAACAGGTCATCTCCGACTTTTGTCACCATCATCACATCGGAGCCGAGCTTGGCTGCGGCTACCGCCTGGTTGCATCCTTTTCCTCCGCAGCCTATTTCGAAGTCCGGCGCTTCAAGCGTTTCTCCTTCTTTTGGCATCTTATCAATGTATGAAATCAAATCCACCATGTTGGAACCAATCACTGCAATATCCATTATTCTTCCTCCCTATTTCTTTCCGGTAATAACGGTAAAGGAACGTTCTTCTCCGGCACCAAGCTTAATCTGCGTTCCCGCTTTTTCCGCCGCTTTAAACCCTTCCGGACGACAGGTGGCTGGCAATACGAACGCGCCCACCTTCTGATCGCTGTTGTACAGAAGCCAGCGTGTGGCATAGTTCAATTCTGCTGTAGAAAATTTCGTGAAAAAGACAGTACCGTCCGGAGACTGCATCTCGAATTCCACTTCTTCTCCGTATTGATCCAGTCTGTCAGCAAAAAAGACGATCTCCGGATCATACATCTCCGGCTGGTTCAGCACAGTCAGTGTTTCTTCCCCGCTCAGCAGTTTTTTATTATATCCAAGCCATTGTTCCGTCGGCTTTACATGTGCCGGAATCGATTCCCGAAGAACTAGGGCATCGTCCGGAATACTCTGATTCATAACGCCGTTTTCCACATACGCATAGTTGGTATGGCACATGTAGTGCAGCGGCATCTCGGCACCAGAAAGGTTTTTCACCGTCATTCCGATTTCAATGAATGATTCACCTCTGTCCATTTTAACACTCGGTGATGCCAGATAGTGATGGCCGAATCCTTTTACGTATTCGGATTCGCCGCCTACCGTAATTCCCTGGTGGCTAACTTCAAGCCATGCTCGATCCATTTGGGCACATGCCATTTCTCCGTGCAGCTTGTGATCATCCTCCGGTCCCGGACAGCCATTGGCAATCAATCCGGAATGAAACAAAAAGCATCCGTACGTATCCACAATTTCACGCACATTCTTTGGCTGTGAAAACATATTTTTCATTTTCAGATCGACGCCATCAAACGCCAGGTCCCAGATGATCTGCCCCATATATGGCAGCACGACCATCACACCCCGCGAGTTTGTCAGCTCGATCGCTTCCACTCCAGAAGGATAGCGGAACAGGCTTGCTGTAAACTCATCGTCACGATAGATCACTTTTTTGTTTTCTTTAAAAAACTCCCGCTGTAGTTCAATGATTCCACTCATGTCTAGCATCCCTTTCTGCTGATGAACCTTATCAAGGCAGCCAGATCGGCTGCCTGACAAGGTTTAATGGTTTATTGTGCTAACTCAATTGTTTTGTCTGTTTTTTTCACCGCTGACTTTTTCATTTCGCCGTAGAAGTAGATGCCGACATAAACGAAGCATGCCATGGATACAAGGAATGCCGTTTGCATGGATCCGAACACATCAGACGCATAGCCTTGCAGAGCCGGAATTACGGCACCGCCGACAATTGCCATAACAAGGATCGCTCCTGCGGTTTCGGTGTACTTCTTGTCCACCACTTCAAGCGTTTCTGCATAAATCGTCGGCCAGCAAGGACCAAACAGCATGCTTACCCCAATTGCCGCATAAACCGCTGTCATGTTCGGCACGAGCACCACATACGCCAATAATGCGGATCCGATAACAGCATAGCTGAACAGAATCTTGGACGGCGAGAAGCGTGTCATCAGAAAGTTCGCAATGAATTTTCCAACGAAAAAGGCAATAAAGCTGTAGACCATGAAATTGGATGCTGTACGTTCGTTGAAATTCGGGTTCAAATCAAGTGCAAGACGGATCGTAAACGACCAGACCGTCACCTGCATGCCGACATATAAAAACTGGGCCGCGATTCCTTTTTTGAATCGCTTGTTGCCTGCCAGGTATTTGAGCGTCTGGCCGATTCCCGGAGCTTTTTCCCCGTTTTTTGCACGGTTGGTCACCGGCTTACAAATTGGGAACTTCGTAATCGCAAACAGAATGAACATGGCGACCAGAACGAAAATAATGTATTTATAAGGCTGAAGGGTATGCTGAAGCATCTTCAAACCAAACGCATGAGCTTCCGACGCAGACATGTTTGCCATTTGGGACTCAAGGCTTGCTCCCTCCTGGAACACAAGGTACTTTCCAAGCAGGATTCCTGCGATAGACCCCAGTGGATAAAACGTCTGGGAAATGTTCAGGCGGAGAATGCCGTATTTCTTCGGTCCAATCATAGAGCTGTAAGTGTTGGCCGCTGTTTCAAGAAAGCTCAGGCCAATCGCGATGGCGAAGATCGCGAACAGGAACATCGTGTACGTCCCCATGTTTGACGCAGGGTAAAACAACGAGCAGCCTACGATATAAAAGAGAAGCCCTGTCATGATCGCAAACTTGTAGCTCATTTTCTTAATGACCATAGATGCCGGTATGGCCACTATAAAATAACCGCCGTAAAACGCACTTTGAACAAAAGCACTCGCAAAATCGCTGAGTTCAAACACATGTTTAAATTGAGCAATCAGAATATCGTTCAGACTTGCCGCCACGGCCCATAATGGAAAAAGCAATGAGACCAGGATAAATTGAAAAATCGGTGTTTTGTTTAAATAGCCGTCCGGCATTTGAATCAGGTTGCTGTTCTTCATGTGTACATCCCCTTTTTTTCAAATAGATTCATAATAAAGCGCTTACATAATACTTTCCAGAAGAGGTACAGAATGACCAGTTCTGTACCTTGTTTACTTTTTAAGAGATTGTCCGTCAGGTGAGCTCTTCGGATAGCGCAGCCGGCAGGATTCCCGGATGATGAGCTCCGGAGACAGCTTGTACTCGCGCTTTGGCACCGGATCTTTAAATTGGATCCGTTCATGCAGAAGCTGAAAGGCCAGCTCCCCTAACGCGTGCATGGGCCGGGAAACCACGCTGAGCTTTGGATTTATGAAGGTGGCAATGTCCACATCATCAAATCCGAAAAACGAAATTTCCTCCCCGAGCTTCCAGTCGAGATCACCAATCGCCTTCACACATCCGATGGTCATTAAGTTGTTGGATGAAAAAATGGCCGTTGGGCGGTCTTCAAGCGAATATAGCTGATGAGCCCCCTGGTACCCGCTTCGCTCCCCGAAGTCTCCCTGAAAAATGTAGCGTTCGTCCAGCTTCAGGTTGTAATCCTCAAGCGCCTTTTTGTAGCCAATAAACCGCTCACGGCCCGGAGTTGTATTTTGCGGACCGCAGATGATGGCGATCTTCTCATGGCCCTGAAGAATCATGTGCTGAACCGCCTGGTAGGAGCCTTTAACGTTATCAACAAGCACTGTATCCACGTCATAATACTGAATGCTCCGGTCGACCGCGACCATCGGTATTCCCTGCTCAAGAACCTGCTTCAGGTGATCGCCGTTTTCATTCGCTGTCGTGATGATGACCCCGTCTACTCCGCGCTCGATGAAGTTCTTCAGAATCTCCTGCTCGACCACCGGCGATTCATTCGTGCTGCTCAGGATCGCGAAGTAGCCTTTTTCCCGGGCCTTCTGTTCAATCCCAGCCATTACGGAAGGAAAGAACGGGTTGTTGATGTCCGGGACAATGACACCAATTGTCTTCGTATCCTTGCTTTTCATCGTCCGTGCCGCCGCATTACGGATATAGCCCAGCTCCTGAATGGCTTTCAGAATCCGCTCCTCCGTCTGCTTGCGCACACCGCCCTGGTTATTGATGACCCGAGAGACAGTAGCGATCGATACATTCGCCCGTTTGGCCACATCCTGAATGTTTGCTTTCCCTTCCATTGGACAAAACTCCTAAATGTAAACGTTTAGATTTTCTTACAAAAAAATAGATTTATGCCTGAAATCCTTGATGCCGGTTTTGAACAATTAATGTAAACGTTTAGATTTTTGTTCTTGGATATAATCTAGCATGCAAAATTAGAATTTGCAAGAGTTTTTTGAAAACGCTTTCCCTACTCCTTCGTACTCCATTCAGAAGCCAGGATTCCCATAAAATATGTATCGAGATATTGGCCGTCCACATACGCGTGCTGTCTAAGCTGGCCCTCTACCGTAAAACCAATCTTTTGATAGAGGCCAATGGCTTGTTCATTGGTTCCCCTCGTTGTTAAGTAGATTTTATTCAGTCGAAGCTGCTTGAAGCCGACATCAATCATCTGTTCCATGGCAACTTTCCCGTAGCCCTTCCCTCTTGCTTCCGGAGCTAGCAGAATTCCGATGCTAGCCCTTCCATGGCCATGATCGATATCTTTAAGAAATACCCACCCAACCAGCTGCTGTTCTTCATTTTCAATTCCAAGCAATAAATCGTTGTTCCTCCGCTTCCCTTCTACTTCCTGAAGGACCTGTTCATATGTCAGCGGGGTTCTGCCTACCATTAAGATGGAACGTGAATCGTTGGACCAGCGGTGGAGTTCCTTAATATCGGAAGTTTCGAATGATCTTAGTTTTAGCATGGTTATCAACCTTTCGAAAAAGATTTTTCAATACAATATATCTTCCAAAAGAATATCATTTTTATATGGGGACTACATTAGAAAAAGAGGGTTAGATTAACGATAACCCTCTTTTCACATCTTTTATGCACTTCTTATGGAAGAATCCTAAGGACATTGAACCACGGATACCGGGCCAAAAATAAATGATTTAATTATGCCGTTATAATTAGCTTCCCCCGAAATTAATATGTTTCCTGTGGTTGTACTTCTTATTGTTCCTACAGCCAGCCCTGTTGCATCCGTAACAGCTGGATTAGGAGTAAAAGTAATTGCAGAAGGTTGACTGCTTTGAAAAGAAAAAATAACACCTGCTAATGGTGGAGAGTCTGAAGTATCAGTACAACGAGCAGACACTCTAAAACTTCCCTGGCAATCGATAGAAACAGGAAAAACTGTGTCTATTATATACTGACTACATACAGGAGGAGAAGGAACAGGATTGGTGTCGATAAAAGGAAACAAAATTAATTCGATGCTTGCTATATTAATAGATACAATGCGCCCATCCATTGTTGTGCCAATAACACATTGGTTCGTTTTCCTTACAAATATTATGGTTTGAGTGATCCCGTTGGAGACGATCGACAAAACTGTTCCGGGTCTAGCTTTTTTTAATTGATTTTCAATACATTTCATGCGAGCCCCTCTTTGCTGTTTATACACATACACTAGTTTATGTACAACCCTATATTTGTGATTGGGCAAGAAATAACAGCAGGAAACTCCTATAAACAAAAAAAAAGCTGACCGATCACCAGTCAGCTTCCTCCCCTCTATTCTCTCCTACTCCGCCTCGCCCATTTTAAGCAGTTCAATATCATGCGCCTGCTCTATGACTTCCAGTTCATCTACCAGGCGACAGTTTATATGTTTTTTTAACGACTCTGGCAGCGTTTCGTAAAACTTCTTTGTGAGCTGCAGGTCGTGGCGTTCGGCATTATTGGCAGTAGGGGCATCCACTCCCAGCACCAATGTTGGCCGTGATTTGTTTGAGTTATTGGCGGTACCGCGGTGTATGGTAAGCGCAGACCGGGCAGAGATGTCACCCATGCTTGGCATTTTGCGCTGGGCGCGTTCTTCATAACGGCTGTAATTCTCTTTGTCCGGGAACATCTCGTGATCAAAATCACTTCCATCATCCCATTGGGTACCAGGCGCAATCTCGAATGGCCCCATATCAGGGTCCACATCGACCGTTGTCAGGTTAAACGCCAATGAATTGATTCTTCTTCCTTTATACGTGTCTTCCGGAGACGGAAAATCACGGTGCCACGGCTGATTGACCGCACCCGGGTTCGGAACGTCAAACCCAATCTCAACCACTTTATAGTCAGGTCCAAGAACAGCTTCACATACTGCCTGAACCCATGGATGTGTGACAAGATCAACAAAACCACGAAGGTCTTCCGGATGGATTTCGACGTAATGGCGCTTCGGCCCGCGGCCAATGGCACCGTTAGGACGTTTTAGTGCTTCTTCATACAGCTTTTCAATATCCTCCCCAAGCTGCGCGATCCATTCCCGGCTGAAAGCTCCTTTTTGCGCAATGGTTCCTGCTCCGTATAATCCACCCATAATTTCAGCAACATCATAATTTTGAATTTCTTTCACTTGTGTGCTCATTCTTATTCCTCCTCTAAAAATTAAAGTTTAGTTATTGTGTGGTACTACCCAAAGCGGCACGCATCACTCCTTTCAAGTTTTAGAAAGTCAGGATTTTGCCTGGAACAGCTGCTCAATTTCCTCGAGTGACCGGTTTTTTGTCTCCGGCACGTATTTATACGTGAACAGCCACATCAAGAAAGAACCTAGTGCAAAGAACCAGAAGGTAGGCATTCCGCCAATTTCCTTTAAGAACACCGGGAAGGAATGGGCCACCAGGTAATCTCCGATCCAAAGTGAGATCGTAGAAACCGCCATGGCTTGTCCCCTGATTTTCGTCGGGAAGATTTCCGATAACAGCACCCACATTCCCGGGCCGACTGTAGCCATAAATACCGCCAGATAGAACAAGGTGTAGACGAGAACCATCGTTCCTGATGTGTCGGTCTTAAAGCTGAGGCCGATCAGGAACAGTGCCAATGCCATTAAGAGTGACCCGATCAAGAACAATTTTCGTCTGCCTGCCTTGTCCATCAGATACAGACCGACAAACGTAAACACAACAATGACGACTCCCATAAAAACGGTGTTCAGGAATGATGATCCCAGGCTCGCTCCGCTCTTTTTAAAGATTTCGGGAGCATAATACATAATCGCGTTAATCCCGGCCCACTGAGTCATAAAAGCAATAACAACACCGACAATGAGCGCTTTTTTGTTTTCCTTTTTAAATACGTCTTTAAAAGTAGTTCCTTTGTGCTGCCGGATGGATGTTTCGATCTCTTCCAGCTCTTTTCGTGAAACCTCTTCGTCCCGGTTAATCTTGTTTAATACAGACAGTGCTTCTTTTCTTTTTCCGTTCGCTGCCAGCCACCTTGGTGTTTCGGTCACAAACGGCATCAAAATGACGTAAACGACAGCCGGAATGGCCCCGAGCGCGAACATCCAGCGCCAGCCTACATCCACGTTCCATTGAACGGTACTGCTTTGGGCAATCATGTAGTTGACGATAAAAACAGACGATTGCCCGATACTGATTGCCAGCTGCGACATGGACCCCAAACGGCCGCGAAGATGAGCCGGAGCGGTTTCTGCGATATACAGCGGCGAGATAAAGACAGACATCCCCACACCGATTCCGCCGAGAATCCGGGTTAAGACCAAAAGGGATACACTATTTGGCAATGCAGAACCGACCGTTCCAATACCAAATAAAATCCCGGATAAAATCAATGTTTTCTTCCGGCCAAAGCGGTCACTTAAATACCCGCCCGCTGCCGTACCGATCGCAGCACCCAGCAACAGACTGGAAACAACCCATCCGGACATGGAAGGACTAAGCGCAAAACGCTGATCCAAAAATCCGATCGCTCCGGAGATCACAGCCGTATCATACCCAAACATCAAACCGCCGAAGGCAACCACAATGGAAACCAGTGTAATAAAACGGACATTGGCTCCGACATGCTTATCCAATTTCTTTTGTGCAGATGATTCAACCTCTATGGACATTGCCATGAACGTTCCTCCTCATTTTAAAGGTAAATGAACCTTATATAGAAAGCGGTTACATTATTCTATAAATTGTAGAATGAAACAAAATCAACTTTCCTGCTATACCTCTATATTCTGCCTCCCTTTATTACGATTTTTATTATAATAAAACTTGTAATATTCTAATAATATATATAATAAATGCTTACACTTACTATTTCAACCACCTTTTTGAGATAACTGAAAAAGGGAAATTTGTTTCCTTCATTGAATGTAGAAGAGACAGAAGATCAGTTTATATGGAGGATACAATGGACATTCAGACAGAGAGGCTTCAGATTAGAAGATTAACCACAGACGATTGGCAAGCAGTCTATGACTATACCTCCAATCCTGCTGTCATGGAATATATTCCGGAGGGGGTTTTTACCGAAGAGGACGCCAAAGCATTTATCGAGGAGAACAGTGGAGACAATCCGGAGAAATATGCGGTAATGCTGCGGGAAGAGAATGAATTTATCGGCCATATGGTGTTCCATAGATATTTTGGCAACCATACATACGAGATTGGCTGGGTGTTCAATCCGGCGTACCACAATAAGGGGTATGCATCCGAGGCCGCACAAGCCGTTTTGGATTACGGCTTTGAAACCTTGAAGCTGCACCGGATTATTGCCACCTGCCAGCCGGAAAACCCAGCATCTTACCGTGTAATGGAGAAGATGGGAATGCGAAGAGAAGGCTATTTTAAGAAGTGCATCCCTCATGGAGACGGCTGGTGGGATGAATACTATTACGCCATTTTGGCGGAGGAATGGGAAAAACTCGGGGAAAAAGCATCTGTTTAGGTGCTTTTTTGTTTTCCCTTGGGGTTACACGGTTTATTTGAAGGGTATTTCTTAAAAAGATGAAAATATTTTTTAAATCTTTCATTATGGTGCAAAATGTAGATGAAAGGAGTTACGCATGGAATTTTTTCTTGTTATTTTAAGCCTGCTTGCCCTGATCGGCCTGGCTAGTTTTATCAATCATTTTACTCCATACATACCTGTTCCACTGATTCAAATTGCGCTCGGTGTAACACTTTCTCTGCTGCCGTTAGGCATAGAAGTTCCTATGAACCCGGAGCTGTTTTTCATCCTCTTCATCGCACCCCTGCTTTTTCATGATGGGCGACACGCTTCGAGAGAAGAGCTGTGGAAGCTTCGTAAACCGATTCTCCTGCTGGCCCTTGGCCTTGTCTTTCTAACCGTATTTGTGATCGGCAGTCTGATACATTGGATCATCCCGTCCATTCCCTGGGCGGCCGCCTTTGCACTTGCGGCTATTCTCTCTCCTACCGACGTGGTTGCTGTTGGCTCGATTTCCAGCCGGGTAAAAATGCCGGAGCATATCATGCATGTTCTAGAAGGCGAAGGATTGATGAATGATGCGTCCGGATTGGTAGCGTTTAAATTTGCGGTGGCCGCTACAGTAACTGGTGCCTTTTCCATTGCAGAGGCGAGCGGCAGTTTCTTTGTTATATCGCTGGGCGGTTTTCTCGGTGGTGCCCTTCTGGCTCTAATTATCATTCAAATACGAACCTTTATCCGGCGGCTCGGCATGGATGATGTTACGATTCATATGCTGATCCAGCTATTGACTCCGTTTATTATCTATTTTGTCATTGAACATTTGGGCCTCTCAGGTATCCTTTCCGTAGTTGCCGCCGGAATTGTCCATGCCATTAGCCAGGACCGTAACCGCCTGCCCGCTGGATCACTTGAAATAGTTTCGCGGAGTACATGGACCGTCCTCATTTATATCCTAAATGGTCTGGTGTTTGTTATTCTCGGCTTGCAGATCCCCGGTGTGCTTAATGAAATATTCCAGAATCCCTTGTTTAATAACTGGAGAGTAACCCAGTACATTCTTATCATCTCGTTTGCCCTCCTGGTACTCCGATTCCTTTGGATCTTAATCACCTGGCGCGGGTGGAGGGAAAAAAGTACGGAACACATGGAGAAATTACGATCCATTGGTCTCCTGACCCTCTCGGGGGTGCGGGGTGCAGTCACACTTGCCGGTGCATTTACCATTCCGTTTACCATTGAAGGAGGGGGCAACTTTCCTGACCGGTCGCTTATCATTTTCATTGCAGCCGGTGTTATTCTGGTGACCTTAATTCTCGCCAGCATTTTCCTGCCCATTCTGGCTAAAAGCGAGAAGGGAGATTCGCAGGGAGTTAAGGATGAGATGAAGCGCAAAGCTACACTCCGGATGTTTGAGGCGGCTATACATTCCGTTCAGAATTCCTACAGGGACGAAAACCGGGAAGCTGCTGTATCCATCATTAGCACATACAACAACATGCGCAACGAAATCAGCTCCAAAAGCTCAGAGAGAATCGAACGCCTTGAAAGCAAGGTCCGTTTGATGGCGATTGAAGCAGAAAGCCGTTATTATAAGAATTTAAAAAAAGCAGGAAAAGTTGACCGGGATACGGCCATTCTGATTGAGGAACATCTGCAGCGCAGACGGTTGGCCCAAACGAACCGCATGCAATACCGCCGGCTGTTCGTTTGGATCCTTTTCAAGCGCAGTGCATATGTGCTGCTGCAATTTTTCATTCCCAAAAACAGCGCACAGCGTAAACAAATTCGTAAGCGGAGAAAACGATTGGTTGGTTTAAAGGTCAACATGGCCAAAGCAGCCATTCACTATTTAAAAACGAATATGAATCCTGAAAACCGTCATCTCTTTCTCGATGTCATGGGCGAATATAACGATCTGATTGTAAAATACAATATCGCCAAAAAGAGCGAGGAATCCACCCATTTCGCCCGCATGCAGCGCGATCTTCAGATTGCAGCATTCCAGGCCGAGCGTGATGAAATCCAGGACCTGTACGAGAAAGGCGATGTGACGATTGATGTGATTCGGGACATTCGAAGGCAAATTAATATCAGGGAAGCCTATTGGATGGAAGAGAATAGTGTGCATTTTCATTAATACAAAGAGAGTAATCATATTTGTTTTAATATGATTACTCTCTTTATTAAAACTAAAACTTAGTATAGAAAACAGTGCTTAAACTCAAGTGAAATATATGTTTATTTACTTAATCCACCTTTATATTGCTTTGCATAGTCTAATAGATTTTTTTTGGGTCTTCTTGATAGAGGAACCATAATAATAATAATAATAATTACGTTCATAATGTTAAATATTTGGAAATACAGAGTAACTTTCATCGCTATATCTTCTTTTACTCCAAATAAAATTAGAGAGGACATAGTCCCAAGTACGAATGCTTTATTAAAGAGAAGATTTAAAATAGAAAGGAGAAGCAATATTAACGAGGTTACTTGAGACTTCTTACTCAAAAGTAAGATATCATAAGACAACAGCCTTGATAGCACGGCTAAAAATAGACTTAAAGGTAATAAAGTAAAATATACAATCTTGAGGCTTTCTAAAAGGTCATTATTAAAAAAATGTATGTATGCAACCATTAAAGAAATATAAGGAATGGCTATCATAGTTAAAGAAAGAAATCCCCTTGTTAAGGCTAAACCGTTTAAGTGGATTTTTGAAAAATCCAAAAACAATAAAAAGTTTGCACTTAAAGCTATAAATAAAACATAGCATAAGCAAATTAATAACAAGGGTAAATTCAACTCTCTTAATTCTTTATACTCTATCCACAAAAAAGGTAAAAGTATTAAAAGATAATTAAAAGAAATAGATGTACTATACTTAATTGCCTCTTCTGGTTTTAGTCCTGTTGCATCTTTCTTTTCAACTACATTTGATATTGAATTAACAAAACTTACAGCTGTTAAGACAGATAATAATGTATAAAAATAATAATTTTTAATGACACTTTCAGACAAAGTATTAAAGTTATGATTTTTAAAGAAAACAAAAGAGACAGCGCTTATACATATCGCAAAAATAGAATATGAAAAAGCAGGTCGTATCAAGTGAGGATTACTACCCATTATAAGTCTAAACAATTTATTTCCGAAATTTTTACCGAAGTAAAATTGGAATCCTTCTAAGATAGTTTCATTGTTGAAATAACTCCTATCTTCACCCTTTTTACTTATAGGCGACAATATCCTTAAACATGCAAAAAAAGTAAAGATTAATACTAAAAAATAAAAAGTCAGACTAAAGGTATTGGAAATATTTGCATTTTCTTTAAAACTCATTATTAATATTACAAGGATTACGGAGATAATTGGTGGTATATAGTGCTGAAAAACAAAATGCATATTAATTTTTTCAATTATGTATGTTAATAAAAAATAGATAAGAAACAACCCTATAAAGACTACGAGTTGTATAAGTATAGTTTGTAAAGGAAAAGTAAAATTCCTTTGAATCATTATAGGATAGGTGCCTAAAAGAATAATGACAATTAAGGTACGCTCAACATTTGTTCTAGCTCTCGCTGATAGAGAAAGTATTTTATCTAAAAATCTAATAATCACCATCCCTATAATATATATAAAAAGTAAAAAAGCGGTTGCATCTGCTGAACGAGAAATCAAATAAGCCGGGGTAACAAGACCAGCGAAATTTGCCATAAGTATGTATTTTCCAGTTTCTACAAATAGGGAGAGCCACAGTGCTAAAATAACCAGCAATGTATATTGAATTTTTTGTTCGTAAGCAATGGAAAGTAAACTAAATCCTACAGAGGCTATCGATAATAAAAGAAGATTATATATAATATCTGTTAAATTAAAACTGAATATTTTTGTTTTCGTTATAATCCAAACTGCAAATCTACTAACTATTGGGATTAATGGAATAATTAGAGTTTTAGCTCCTACTTGAAATAAGCTATATAGTGGAATGACTGCTATTAACGAAAACACTACTAATAGTGTAAGTACTTTCACGACACTTCTAATAATCTTATTAGGGTGCTGACTTAGCAGTATTAAAAAGGGAAGTAATAGGATAGGGAATATAATACCAATATTAATTATGGACAAATCCAACTATATTCCTCCTTTAATGGGACGTCTAAAAAATTTTATTGCAGATTAATATACTTCTTCCCACTCCTCCCGACTAAGTACTCTATTGGTATAAATTGTACATCTTTCATCGATAAAAAAAACACCCATGTACTATAGGTGTTTTCCCAAATACTCTTATTATTAATACAATAATACATTTTTTTTCGTTAACCTTAATTATTTCCCTAGTTAGTCATTCTCCATCACCGCAAAATAATTCCCTTCATCATCCGCGAAGTTAAACACCTTGCCTGAAGGCATTTCTACAAGTTCTCCGACCTGTACGTTTTTGCTGGATAAGTTCTGGTATAGTTCATCCAGGTTTTCTGTGAAGAACATTAAAGAGGGTGTACCGAGGTTAAGCTCTGGTGACATTTTTCCTACAACTTCCTTGTTGAACAACGCAATTGTGGTTTCTGAATTCTTACTGGGAGCAATTGTAATCCATCTCATTGGACCGCTTTCACCCTCTGAGATGACAGTGAATCCTGCTTTTTCCGTCCAAAACTTCACTGCTTGATCCTGGTCGTTGACATACAGCATCACTTCACCTAGTTTACTGAACATCTTCTTTTCCACTCTCCCTTTATATTCATTCCAACACTGATTCAATAGTGCATTAACAAGTTATTCTCCCCTTTACCATCCTCCCTTGTCCACAGACATTGCTGCAAACTATATTCAACAATTTTAGTCATAATCCTCTAAAATCTTGTTATTTTATAAATTAGTCCAAAAAGAATTTTCGACATAATGGAAATATTATACTTTAATTAAACATTAGAGATTTTCTTAGCGATTATCATGAATGAGATAAATCCCTTAAATAACGGCCACGGCTGCTATTTTTTATAAAAAAAACACCCGAATCAACGGATGCTTAATGCTGCATACTTTCGCTGCCGACATGGCGTCTGACTTTCTTTCCGTTATGCGCAATTTTAGAAACAGCGGCCCAGAGCATCATACCGATTGCGAGAAAGCCCGCTGTCATGCTGATCACGCCTCCCCAGCCAAAATCGCTCCAGAAGAATCCGGCGAGTGTTCCTCCCACGCTTGAACCAGTGTAGTAGAGAAACAGATAAAGTGATGAGGCCTGTGCTTTATCATGAGTCGCACGCTGCCCGACCCAGCTGCTCGCGATGGCATGACTGCCGAAGAAACCGTACGTAAAAAATCCGAGCCCGAGGATTTTAACGAGCAATTGAGAATCCAGTGTCATCGCCACTCCGGCCAGCG
Source organism: Fictibacillus fluitans (assembly GCF_030418125.1). GTDB lineage: Bacteria > Bacillota > Bacilli > Bacillales > Fictibacillaceae > Fictibacillus_C > Fictibacillus_C fluitans. The sequence goes on from NZ_JAUHTR010000005.1 coordinate 161,296, forward strand.
CAATGAGCAAGTTGATAAAGAGTATTCGCTGTTTTCCGTGGCGGTCCACCCATTTTCCTGTCCAGACGGAGCTGAACATTCCAATGATCATGATCAAAAAGATCCAGCCGACCACGGTTTGGCTGAGCGAATAGGGCTTGCCAAGCAATACATAAGCGATATAGTTAAACATCGCCACATTGCTTCCCAAGAGTAAAAATCCCATGAAGAACAGGCAAACCAATCCTGGATCTTTCAAATGGTCAACCATCGTTTTCCCCAGCTTTCCAACCTGCAGCTGGCGGGCGTTGAAGTTTTGGGATGCAGGCAGACTCTTCCAGAAAATAAGAGTGGCGGCTAAGCTGATGATGCCGATTCCCGCTATGGCCATATGCCAGCCAAAGAAATCGCTGATTAAGCCGGAATAGACCCGGCCAAATACCGCTCCGATCGAATTACCGCAAATATAGAGCCCCATTGCTGCCCCAAGACTTCTTGGTTCAATCTCTTCCCCCAGGTACGCCATGGCAATGGAAGGCAGCCCGGCCAGAGCAATTCCTTCCATGGTTCGTAGAATCAGCAGAACATGGAAATTAGGACTGAATGCCGTAAGAATACAAAATACAGATGCCGCAAGCATGGAAATGACCATAATCGGTTTTCGTCCCCATACTTCTGACAATGACCCGAAGATCAACATGCTGACGGCAAGCACAATCGTGGTTACGGAAAGTGACAGGCTTGCGGTTGTTGGTGAAATGCTGAATTCCTTGGAGAATTCGGGCATTATAGGCTGTACGCAGTAGAGTATCGCAAATGTATTAAAACCAGCGGCAAAGAACGCCATGCTGGTTTTCCGAAAAAGCGGTGTTCCTTTTTGAATGTAGCTCATTCTGTCACCATCTCATTACTATGGCATTCACCTTGTTGCATCTCTATCATCCCTTTAAATTATCTTCTATATCTATAGTAGCACTCCCTAATTATGATGTATAATTCATTATAATTATCTTTTTCATGCATTTATGTAATATATAATTTAGGGGAATGTGGTGCTATCCATGGAATGGCAGCAATTTGAATATTTTAGAACACTGGCAAAGATGCAGCATGTGACCCGTGCAGCAAAAGCGTTATCCATTACCCAGCCTGCCCTCAGCCGTTCAATTACCCGGTTTGAGGAAGAAATCGGCGTGCCTTTATTCGAACGCCAAGGGCGATCCATCCGGTTAAATAAATATGGACAGCTCTTTTTACAACGCGTGGATAACATCATGCGGGAATTTGAAGAAGGAAAACAGGAGATTCAAGATCTGCTCGATCCCAATCAAGGAGAAGTATCCATTGGATTTTTGCATACGTTAAGCACCGGACGAATTCCTGATTTACTTTCCGCTTTTCGCCAATCGTATCCAAAGGTAAATTTCCGGCTCGGTCAAGGTCCTTCCCACCAGCTCATTGCCAAGCTGCTGGCAGGTGAATTTGACCTTTGCCTCATTGCCTCAATGGAAAGCAGATCCCCCATCAAGTGGAAGCCGCTTTGGGATGAGGAATTGTATGTCATTGTTCCAAAAGATCACAAATATGCACATCATGAATCCATATCGCTGGAACAAATCGCAGACGAATCATTTATCCATTTAAAAGAAGGATTTTCTCTAAGGATTACGGTGGAGCAGCTGTTTCAGGAAGCCGGCCTTACACCGAACATCACCTTCGAAGGTGAGGAGGCGGACACCGCCGCTGCACTTGTTGCTGCTGGGCTCGGCATCTCCATCCTCCCCAATTTAAAAGGCACCGATCAAAGCAAGATCGTAAAAATCCCTATTCAGAACCCGCACTGCCAGCGGACCATCGGAATCGCCTGGGTGGAAGGAAGATATGTATCACCTGCCACCCAGAAATTTAAGCAGTTTGTGTTGGAGCAGCTCTGAAAATTTCCAGGCTAGTATATCAAACGAAAAGTAAAAAACGAGCACGCAAATGTCGTGCTCATTTATTCTTCTATTGTTCTTCTTTATCAACCTACTTAGTAGCTACTGTTTGGGCGCCTTTTACTACATTCCTCATGACATCTATCAGTTATAGCAACACACCTTCCGAGGCAAGCTAGGTTACCCCAACACGCTCTACCACAAGCACGTCCATCTATCTCACACTGCTCATCACAAGTTGTACCGAAATTAATAATATTAACCGGCTTTCTAGCTTTCACCAACCTTCTTCGGTGTAATGACATTATTATCACCCCTTGATTTATTCTATGTTCAGAAACTATCAGGAGTGCATATTTAGATATGAAATAGTAAGTTAATAGACGCCTGCATTCAATAGTATAAGATGTACGGATAATTACATTTTATCCACATACTAGGGATGCAACCTTAACGCAAATATGCCGGATAGGCAATCCCAAAAACAAAAGGAGTTCAGCTTACTGAACTCCCTTTACGTTTTTCTTTATGATTTTATTTCGCATTTTGATCCGGTTGATGAATGCCAAAGATATTCCCTTCAGGATCGAGGTAGTACCCTTGCCACGCCATTCCTGGGAGGGCATATTTCGGCATGGCCACCTTGCCGCCATTCTCCAGAATTTTCGCTTCCGTAGAATCATAGTCCGCCACACCCATGGTGCCAACCATTCCATTCAACGCCTGATTCTGCTCTGGCGGAGGGCCTTGACGCTGCATTAAAGCTCCATTGATCCCCATTGCATCACTGCTGCCTGTGGTTGCTCCAAAGTAAGGCATTCCTGCGTATTCGCTCCAGTCCTCGAATGTCCATCCGAACACCTCTCCATAAAACTTCTTCGCCTGTTCCATGTCACTTACATGAATTTCAAAATGAACCACTTTTCCCATAATACCCTCCCGTTTCATAAAGACTTCAAACAAGTACTTATTCGGCGGGTATTCTATACTTTCCTATCCGCTCGAGATTAAATGAAGGACAGGATTTTTAGTGAATCGTCCCCAGCAGCTTAAATGCCTCTTCCTTGGAGGTTACCTTTATGAGTTCCTCTCTAAATCCATCATCCATCAGTTTTCGTGACAGCATTTGCAGGATCTTTAAATGTGCGTCACCGGCAGCATGTTCTGGCACTGCGATCATAAAGATTAGTTTTGCGTCTGTACCGTCCAGGCTGTTCCAGTCGACTCCGTCCCGCTTAATCCCGAAGGCTACCGCCGGCCGTGTTACCGCATTGGTTTTTCCGTGGGGAAGCGCAATGTTCATTCCTAATCCCGTTGAGCTTTCTGCTTCTCGTTTTAAAATGGCTTGTCTGTACGTTTCCTTCGAGGATAAAATTCCCTCTGCATCAAGCATGTTAATCAATTCATCCATTACATCATCGCGCGTACTGCCTGACAGACTCGTTTCTATCAATTCCAGGTTGGTTATATCTGTTAACTGGCGAATGGAAACCTCTTGTGAAGTTTCTTCTTCCTTCTCACTTACAGGTGAAACAACTTCTTCCTCTTCATTTACCGGTGCAGCTTCTACATTTTTCTTCAATAGAGTAACCAGTAAAGCAGTTACAGCAACACCAGCAATCACAGCCACAAAGAACATCGCTACATGATCAACGGCACCCAGTACAGCTACGATTGGTCCTCCATGTGCCACCCTGTCGCCTACTCCAGCCAACATGGCAATAACGGAACCTGTCATGGAACCGACAACTATACTGGGAATGACACGCAGCGGGTCCTGTGCCGCGAAAGGAATGGCACCTTCTGTAATTCCGAACAGCCCCATGGTGAAGGAAGCTTTTCCTGTTTCTCTTTCCATTTGTGAAAATTTGCGTTTGCTGATTAACGTTGCCACTCCAAGACCAATCGGCGGAATGCAGATGGCGGCAGCAATCGGCCCCATAATCTCATAGTTTCCTTCTCCAATCATGGCTGATCCGAACAAGAACGCAACCTTGTTAAATGGACCGCCCATATCAACCGCAATCATCGCACCCAAAATCATGGCCAATACAATCGAGCTGCCGCCCTGCATTCCAGAGAGCCAGCCCGTTAAGGCTTCAAACACACCGGCAACTGGTTTTCCAATAACATAAATAAATAGTAAGCCGACAATCGCACTTGATAATATTGGTATAAAAATGATGGGCATAACGGGCTGAACCGCTTTTGGCACCTTGATTTTCTTAATTCCAAGAGCTACATATCCAGCCAGAAATCCGGCAATAATTCCGCCGATAAATCCTGCTCCGGCATCACTTCCATAAAAACTTCCGGTAGCAGCAATATAACCGCCGATCATACCCGGAACCAATCCCGGCCGGTCCGCAATGCTCACGGCAATAAAACCTGCCAGAATTGGAACCATAAACATGAAGGCGGTGCTGCCAAGACTTTCAATCTGCTTCCAGATGGTCCCGTCCGGAACCTTGATTCCGCCAGGTGTCTGTTCACCGCCAAGTGTAAGAGCAATGGCGATCAATAGCCCACCGACGACAATGAAAGGTATCATGTACGAAACCCCGTTCATCAGATGCTTATAAATCTGGTTTTCCTTTGAATTGGTCTTTTTAGTACCCCGGCTTGACGCCGATTCCGCTTTATAAACCGGCACCTCCCCGCTCTGGATGCGTTTGATCAGTTCTTCAGGTTTACGGATTCCGTCCTGAACCCCAGTGACAATGACCCGTTTTCCAGCAAAACGGTCTTTCGGAACTTCCTTGTCCGCCGCGATAATAATTCCATCCGCTTCGGCAATATCCTGTTCAGTCAATGCATTTTCTACTCCGATGGAACCCTGTGTCTCAACCTTTATATCAACACCCAGGGCCGCGCCTGCCTTTTGAAGATTTTCGGCGGCCATGTACGTATGGGCAATCCCAACCGGACAAGCTGTAATCGCTAGTATTTTCCCCATGCTGTTTCCTCCTGTTTATTGTAATCGCTTACCTTTATAATAACGCTTACATATCGAGTTAATCTCTTCAATTTTTACCGCAGCTTGTGGTAAAAAGAGCCGATTGCATGAAAAAGGCAGGACACGCTGGTAGCACGCCCTGCCTTTCCCCTTACTTCCCGCTCTCAAGTATTCCTGCAAACTCATGATAATCCCTTGCTCCTGATAACGCATAGACTGTGATCGGGCTCTCACTTAAGGCAGCAATCTCTCCCATAATTCCGCGGATTGCTCCATGATCTTTTTTGGCTATAGCCAGCATAAAGATGAGCGATGCCTGTTCGTTTCCCCATTCCATGGGCTTGTCCAGAATGGCCACAGCAAGCACCGATCGCTTCACCGTTTCCGGGTTTCCGTGCGGAATGGCCACTCCCCCTCCAATAGCGGTAGCCGATTTCCGTTCTCTGTTCACTGCACTATGAATATATTCCTTGCTCACGTATCCGTGTTTATAAAGCCCCTGTGCCAAAAATTCTACCAACTCATAGCGGTGTTCTTTTCGTACATTAAAAAAGACAAGATCCTCGTGCAAGAAAGGAGAAAAAGCGGAATGGCCAGGATCATCTCTCTTGTTTTGTTCCAGCTCTTCAACAAACTGGCTTACCTTTTTCTTATCCTCTTGCCCAAACAGCGGTGAAACGACAATGTGCTTTACTGCTGCTTTATCAAGAGGAATGGTTGAGATAATAAAGTCCGCCTTCTCCTTTTTCAAATAGTTGTCCAACTCACCTCTGCCCACACAGGCAAGAACTTCGATGTCCTGATACTGCTGCTCTATTTTTGCCTCCAGAAGATGTGAGATGCCAATCCCCATATGGCAGACAATGATGACCTTTTTCTTTGTTTCGCTTTTCTGCTCAAGCCTTTGGACAGCCGCCTGAAAGTGAAGTACGAGATAAGCCGCCTCGTCCTCCGGAACCTCAACGTCAAAAGACTTCTTTATCTCCTCGAGCGCAAGCATGACCATATGAAACATAAAAGGATACATCTTTTTAATATTCGTAAGCAGGGGATTTGTAATAGGGAACCCGAAGCTTAGGCGATTCAGCACTGAATGCAGGTGAAGAGCAAGACCATTCATGAGGATGTCATCGTCCTTAAAATGAAAAGAAGTCAATCTCTCCATCTTTGCAGTCAAGGATGCAGCAAGATTTGATGTTGCAGGATTCACTTGCACGTCTGGGCTGTCTCCCTCTCCCAACCGTTTACTGCTCATAAGATGCCATGTAAAATACACCCGTTCCTCTTCTGGAAAGGACAAGCCGAATTCATTCTTCAGCAGATCAAATAAATAGCTCGTATACTCATATTCCTGCTGGTCGGCTGTCTCTGCCATCTCCGTTTTATGAACAAAAACACGCGATCGCTGCCGTGTCCGTTTGATCATGATCAAGGCATGTACCAGCAGGTTTTCCATCGTTTCATCCGTAAAAGCAAAGGAAAACTCCAAGCTCATGCTTTGGAGCGCTTTTCTGACCAACATGATTTCATAAGGCTGAAACAGATCGAGCACCGCATTCTTCCTATCCAGTCTCGACGAATGAAGCTGTGACAAGTGGGCGAGCGCATTACGTTTCTTCAATTCGGTTCCTTCTATAACATGGCCAATCCTCGGTTTTGAAACGAGTTCCAGTTCATAACGCTGCAGCCAATCTGTAATAATTTCCAAATCTTTTTTTACAGCCGCTTTTGCGACATAATAGCGATCAGCAAAATGCTGCAGAGTAACCGTCTTTTCACTCGTTAACAGCTCATAAGCAATCTCAAACAGCCGTTCTTCATTCGTTTTTGATTCTGCTGACAGAAGCGTGCTTAAAAGCGCAGCACGATCTTCCTCCGCACTTTCAATTGCGATGCCTAAGCCAGGCTTCCGTATCAAGCGCGAATCCGCATATTCACCTAAATACTCTTCTATTTTGTCCAGATCGTTCCGCACCGTTTTCTCTGAACACGCCAACCGTTCGGCCAGCTCCTTAATATGAAGTACACCTCCATACTCAACGAGCAACATTTTCAGTAGTTCCTTTTGCCTGGCATTCATCTTCCGCACCTGCTCCATTTTACTTATAGAGCTAGTTTAACGATATTTAATGTGTGAATCAAATCACCGCCAACAAACGCAGTTGCATATTTGCTTAAAAGAAAAAAGCATTCGTAGTTGAATGCTTTCTGCTTACCATCTATAAATCATTTCCCACAACACTTCTTATACTTTTTCCCACTCCCACACGGACAAGGTTCATTACGGCCTGTTTTATCAGGAGCACGAAATGGGACCACATTAGAGCCATACGTTACATCCGGAGCAGCTTCGGATGTTTCTTGGCCTTTTCCAAGCCCTGCCGGGGAATACCCTTTCAAGGCCCACTGAGGTGTCGTGTTGTATAGTTTCACAGCTTTATCAACCATCTCCTGAAAAGCTGCTGCATTCGGAAATTCGAATTCCTCCTGGATAAAAAGAATGATATCGTTCAGGCTGCCGCCACTTTTAATCTGATCGCTAAAATCTCCAAGAATAGCATCCGCTTCGTCGGACGGGACATCATAATTGTTTTGTATAAACTGCTTCACATCCTTCATCGCAGGTGTCCATTCTACATATTCAGGCTCTCCTGCTTTCAACAGCTGCTGCTTCGTAAAAGGGCAGTAATCAAGGTCGGGACGCATTTCTTGCTGTTTTATCACTTCATCCGCATCTTCAATCACAAGGTCCTTGATTCCAAAGTACGTCATTTCGATTTCGCCATAATAATCCTCTGAAGCACGCAAAACCTCAAAGTAGTCGTCAACTTCCACTTCTTTACCTGTAAGCTTCCGGAGGCTGTTTATAATATCCTTGTGTTCCATAACACCGTAATAATAAAGCATGCCTTGAGTAAGGGTGATCCACTCCGTATTTCTTCGAATACATGCTTTTAATTCGGTTCCATCCAGTTCTTGAAAACGGTCCATCAGTTCAGCGGGCATAATAATAAACCTTTCGCCATCTTCCATGATTGGAAAGACCAATCCATACTTCTTCAGCGAGATCAGTTTATCGATTTCATATGGCGGTGTTGCCGGAATCGAACCGCCATTTTTTAGCAATTTTTTCAGAAAACTGTACCTCTCCTCATCCAACTTATATAATATTTGGTCAAAATGAGCCGGAATCAGTTGTGCTAGTTCATGGGCAAGTTTTGTTTTGTTCAAAGAGCTTATTCCACTAAATTCATACAACTTACGAATCCCGTCCAGTTCCGCTTTTGTCAAAGCAACCAGCATCTTTTCCAGCGTACTGGTGTCCTCGATCTCTTTCCAGATCGCATTTCCTCTTTTTACTTCGTGCTGTATTAACTCCTTTAGTAGATTCTCCGGATCTTTGTTCATAGGTATCCCTTCTTTCTGTCCAAGTCCCTTTTATTGTTGATGCCATTATAACATTGCGGGATAGATACATCTTGAAAGCCATGATATAAAAAAAAAACAACCTATTTAAGACTGGTTGCCGTTCCAAATCTATGAATATATCACTTTCTTCCAGTTAACGTTAAAAATAACCATATGACTATTATATTCACCTATTACAAAAGTAAATGAATGAATAAAATACTAGTAATCTAGTGAAAGGAGTTGATTTATTGCCTACTTGTCCTTGTAACAACACACCACTGCAGCCTGTTGATATTACGTTTGATGTTCCTACTTGCGTAAGCAGGATCGGCACACCAGAAATTTTTGTTAGCTGTGCCAACATTACTTGTTCATCAGGTTCCTGTGATCAATCCGTAACTTTTCAGGTATGCCCTGGTAATCCCGCTTCAGAAATCACGTGCCCTGTTACTGTCTATACACTTACCTTCACTGGCGAAAAGCAGTTTATCCTGCAAGTCCCCGTTTTTGACCAGGCGGGCTGTACCCTCCCGCCGTTTCTTACCTTCCAGTTTAATATCGATATTGGCACCCAAACCTGCTATTACTGCAGCCCCCAAACCTGCCCTGCTAGTTTTTGTACGCTTTTATCCTTAGAAAATATCGTCATTACCTTTGATGCGGCTCAGCATACTCTTACTATCACGGGAGATCCGGTATTTAACTGCCCTCCATCCGATGATCCAAGTTGTGTATTGACCCGGGGTTACTATGCCAACCACCCTGAAGTTTCACAACAACTGCTATCCCAAGCCGGAGGCCAAATTGTTCTTGGTGCTGACAGCCAGGCATTCAGTTTAACCGTGACCTCTCAAAATCTGATTGGTGTTTTAAGCGGGAATGTCCCAGGTGGTCCATCACCACAATATCAACAGCTGTATACACAGCTATTAACCGCTAAGTTAAACGTATTAAACGGGGCAGGCTGTCCTCTTGCTACCATGTATATCAATAATGCGGATACCTTCTTAACTAATCCGACTCAAAATGATCCAGGGGCTTCTGACATTCAACAATTGCTCGCCTCCTATAATGAAGGAAATGCTGACGGATGTCCTGAGCACTGCAGCGGTACAGAATAAATATTAATGGATTCTTAAAATGAAAGGATGAATAAATATGTGTGATCCAGCAATATGTACTTGTGTCAACACACCACTGTCACCTATAAATCTGACGTTCCCCATGCCTACCTGTGTTCGGCAGATCGGGACACCCATTCTGAATGTGGGCTGTGCCAATGTAACCTGTACTCCGGGATCCTGTGGGCAAAACGTAACCTTTGAAGTTTGTCCAGGCGATGCTTCTTCAGAAGTTACCTGTGCGATTACCGTTTATACGCTCACCTTTACAGGATTTAAAGAGTTTATTTTACAGGTGCCCGTTTTCGATCAGGTTGGCTGTGACCTTCCTGAATATATGACTTTTCTGTTTGATGTGAACATTGGTACCCAAACCTGCTATTACTGTAGTCCCCAAACGTGTTCAGGCGACTACTGTACGGTGCTTTCTATTAATAACTTAAGCATCACTTTTGATCCGGCAGCCCACACTCTGACCGTTACAGGACAACCTGTCTTTAACTGTCCTGCATCAGATTAACACAAGAAAAAATCTCCCAACCAGGAGATTTTATTTTTTACTTACTGAATTTTAAAAAAGTCTTAACTCTCTCAAAAAAACCTTTCTTCCGATAGCTGTCTATTGAAACTGGCTGCTTGGTTTCTTTTACTTCTGCCTCTCCCGCCACGGGAACAGAACCAGCAACCCATCCTTTTATGGCATTGTCTTTATCTCCGCAGCCACAGCCTGACTTTTCAATTTTGAACTCCTGCGGTTTTGATTTACCCTTGTTATCTTCCATCGTTATCCCCCTTTACCACATGCTCTTACTAGTGGGAATTCGATAAATGGATGATAGAAACACTCATTCTTCCACTTGTCCCTTCCCTATGAACAATATATGTTTTGATTGGAAGGCGGGTTGGACAACTGTTCCGTTTACGTAAAAAAACAAGCTGCCAGATATGGCAGCCTGAGTGATAGATATGATTAATTAAACTTAAAACCCAACCTTCTCCAAATACAATCCTTCTGCTTCTGCCATTCGGCCGGTTTGGATTCTTTCTTTTGATCTAAGAATAGATGGAATGGAGGCAGCGTCTATTTCTCCTAATCCTACTTCAATTAGCGTTCCCACAATTTTTCTTACCATATTGTAAAGGAACCCGTTGCCGCGGATCTTAATTTCGATGAAACCTTCTTTTTCCTTGATATCGAGCGAATAGATTTCACGATCCATCGACTTTTTCTTCCCCTTGGCATTGGAGTATGATGTAAAGTCATGCTCACCTAAAAAGTGTTTAGCTGCTTCTTTCATCTTTTTCTGATCCAGCTTTTCTTCCACATGCATGCTGTACTTTCTCATGAATGGCTGTGGGAATGGCTTATTCCAGATTTTGTAGGAATAAGTTTTATCTTTGGCATTGTAGCGCGCATGAAAACGGTCATGAGCAATCGTAACATCCACAACGCTGATATCCTGAGGAAGATATCGGTTCATATACTTCATGACTTCCTCTTCTGTCATATGTTTACGCATCTTGAAATTCGCGATTTGGGCAAGCGCATGCGCCCCAGCGTCCGTTCTTCCCGATCCAATGATTTCAATTTCTTCACCGGCCATTTCAGTTAATACCTTTTCAATTTTACCTTGAATAGTATTTTCCGTATTGCCGAGCCGCTGCCAGCCCTTGTATCTAGCACCATCATATTGAATGGTTAATTTATAATTAGTCATTGTGTTCTCCTTGTTTCGTTTACTTGTAATAGAGTTAGTGTAACCGTTAATATAGAGCGAATCAAATCAATTCAAATTAAAGCTGAATTAAGAAAAATGAAACTATTTGTTTAGGCAGTAACTTTTAATGGTATCTAATGTAGAAAACCATTGGAGGTTTTAACCTATGACTAAATATGCCTTCGTTACAGGAGCGAACAAAGGGATCGGCTATGAGCTGGTACGACAGCTGTTGGAAAAAGAGTATCATGTGTTTTTGGGAGCACGGGATGAAGAACTCGGGCAGCAAGCCGTGGAATCCCTGGGCTTTTCAAATGTTTCATTAGTTTTAGTAGATATTTCGGATATTCACTCTATCCAATATGCAAAACATCGAATCCTTGAGGTAACCGATCACTTGGACTTACTCATTAATAATGCTGGGATTGCTCCTGATTTTAATATTAAGCCCAGTGAACTAAAAGTGGAAACCTTACGTTCCGCTTTTGATGTTAACTTTTTCGGTACCTTTCATATGATTCAAGAGTTTTTGCCGCTGGTTCAAAAGGCGCCGCGCGGGAAAATCGTAAATCTTACAACCGACATGGCTTCCCAGACGAAGTTTGACAATGGCGAAGTGCATCAGCTGAATTTTTTGGCATACAATTCATCAAAAACAGCTATCAATTCCTTAACCCTTGCGTTTGGAAAAGAGTTTGGTGAGAGCGGTCCTGAAATCTTCGGTGTCACACCCGGCTTTACATCGACTGACCTCAACGGAAATGCGCCAGGGGGCCAATCAGCGGCAGAAGGTGCGGAAATTATTCTTACACATGCGTTAAGCGAAACCAATTATAACGGGAAAATACTCGATAGGAACGGAGTTATGCCTTGGTAGGCAAAATCAGCAAATGACTTGTATTATAAAGTGTGCCTTTTGACTAACTTGTACACCTTATGAAATACACCAACATATGATATAGGAGATTCTCTTATCAATAATAAAGGAAGGATTTTTATGGAGAATAACAATTCCTGTATCTGTCAGTTTTTAAAAAGTGTGAAACGCGGACAAGCAATTACGATTATAACGGACCAGGGTGGTTCAGTTACTTTTATCTTTAGAAAAATTAAGGGGTTCTGTGTAATTGGGGAACTTTCCAATGGCACGTTAGTCGAGTTTGATTGTAATGATTTAGAGGCTATATTTTTCCCTCCTACACCTCCCCTTCCCCCTACTGGCTGTCAGGTATCATTGTTTGTAGAAGCGGAAATTCAATGTGAAGACTTTATAACTGGAGAAGTTATTTGTAATGGCTCACCTGTCCCTTTTACGCCTGTATTCTTAGCATCGAATCCAGGCTTGATTAATTTTGCTCAAAATCCTGTATTTACAGATGCTAATGGTAATTTCACGGTAAATGTGAGTGTTCCTGCACCAACTTCCGAGACGCCAGTAACGATTTCTGCGGTTGCAGTAAATGGTACTGCAACAGGTGTCGCCTCTTCCATTGTAACGTGTTCAACCACGGCTTGTGTTCTTGATATTTTCGGACCAGAAGGAGGAACCTTTGATTGCGATGGACCATTAAATGGCCGGCTCGTTTGTGATGGAGTACCTGTTGAAGGCGTTCCAATCACGATAACACAGAACCCCGCAGGCACATTTGTTATTAATCCATCTTCAACATTTACTGATTCAGATGGGAACTTTGAGGCAGGTATCAATCTTGCGCCAGGTGGATCAGGAACAGCGATCATAACGGTTACTGCAGATGGATTCGCCAGTGATTCCATTGCGGTTTCAGGAACATGTACAGAAACCTGTGATATTACAGCAACGGTAACCCCAGGTACAACTTGTACCTACACCATTTCTGGTTTAGTGACATGTGGGTTAGTACCTCAACCAAATGTTCTTGTTGACTTCACGACCTTCCCGGCTATGGGCATGACAATTCCGTCAACTACCACACTTGCTGATGGTACTTACTCACAAACGTTTACGGTTCCCCCAGGAACATCCATTACGTCCGTATTAATTACAGCCGCCGCAAGTCCAGGAGGACAACCAATCTCTACAGAATTAGGTACTGTACTCAGCTGTCCAGCACCTGTAGAATGTCCTTGTAAATTTCGATTAGGCGTAGGCGGATTTGGGGCTCCCGCAACAGCGAACGTGATCAATGGACCTGTTTCTTCAACAGTTTCGGGTACCATTAACGTGTCCGCTGTTCAATGTTTTATTGCGGGGCCAGGGTGTAATCCTGCAGTTAATAACTTTAGTATTACATTCTCCGGCGGCAGCTTTGTGTTCAACCTGACACAGGGCCGGAGAATTAAATTCTCATGTAATGACAGCGTCAGTGTACAGCTGGAAGGTACTGCCCAAGCAACTGGTTCCTCAACCCTACAAGGTTTATTTGATGTATTCCTGACCGCCACGATAAGTGGTAGTACGATTATTTGGACGATTAATGCCACCAATGATGTTGGAGATTCGTTTAATACCACCTTCACATCTGCAGTCACTCCCCAAACATTTATTGGTGATTGTTCTCAGTTCTAAAAAGCAAAAAAGGAGAATGAGCTGGGTGATTCCATTGCTCATTCTTTTTAACATGGAATACTTATATATTTGTTTTCAAATCTTCTATGCCGTGATGCTCCCTTGTAATCAATCCTTAATATTTCTACCTATGCAGAATGGCATTAGCTATCGAAACATATAAACAAACAAGCAAACACATTCTTTTTCAATCTCTAAAAGAATCCACAACCTAAACCCATGTATAAAAGGCTCAGCGCATTAAGCTCTGAAGCCTTTTTTGCTTTAAATACATATGAAATCAAAAATGGTTTCCGTTTCAGTTCTTAATATTCTCCCTTGATGACAAAGAACGAGCCCCGAATGGTTCCAGCAAGTTTTGACTTCTGCCTGGCAAACTTGAACTTGCCTTCTAGCTCCTTGGGTATATCCATTCCCTCCGAAAGCTTAAAACCTACTGCCCGCTTCTTGGGGTTATCCACTGTATACATGACGTTCACCGCAAGACCGTCTTCATAAAAGACGTAGGCAAATTGAATGTTCTCCACTTGAAACATTGATGTTTCCAGCGGCTTGGCGGCAAACTCAATATCACGTTCTTCTTTTAGGATCCGGTTCACGTAATCCAGTGTCTCCTGGCTTTCGCTCGCCGGTACAACCGTAAATTCGTGTTTGTATTTGTTCATGAAGTAGCGGGCTTCATTCGCACGTAATCCGGCAAGTGCAACTGACGCAGGTGAAGACTCCAATCCTGCTTCAGATACATTTTTAAAATCAACAGTGTAGGACATAACTTTTCCTCCTTATTTTCGGATAACAGGAATCCACATTTCACCATAAATCAGGCCGTTGCGCTGCCCCATCTCAACCGATGCATTGGGTCCGCCAACATAGGCAACATTCATTGCTTCCGGCAGTACTTCCCCAAAGGCGACCGCAGCCAGCTTAAGATCATCAGCCGATTCCCCTTCCCCTTTGACCACGACGTATTCCCCTTTAGGAAATTGGATCACTCGTGCTTCTTCCGGAGCTGGTTCCTCTGTCATCACGCCGGCATAATGCATCATCTTGTTGTTTACCGCTTCATTCACCGCAAAAATGTAGTCATTTGACGCCATGGCCTTTAGCGTATCGAGCCTTCCATCTTGATCGACGGCCTCCCAAAAGTCTGCCTTTTCCTTGTGAATGCCCGCATAGTCTGTATAATCGCTCTTAAGCTCTGTTCCAAGTCCGATCACGGTAAAGCCTTCTTTTTCTTCCAGGGTAAAATTCGCCATATCCAATACCTCTCTTCTCCATTTTTTTCATGATTTGTATTCATTGCTTGATAGGTATATCATAGCTTTAAACCATGTCAAAAAATGATACTGTTTAGGAGCCCCGATGAAAAAAGTTGAGCGGATCAATGTCATTATGCGGTACATCAACAATCGTGCCCACTTTACCATTTCTGAAATCATGCGGGAGTTTAACATCTCCCGTTCGACCGCCGTTCGAGACATACGAGAAGTTGAGGCCATGGGGATGCCCCTTGTTGCTGAGGTTGGAAGGGATGGAGGTTTTTTTGTCATGCACAACTCTGTCCTTCCTGAAGTCCGCTTTACGAATCATGAAGTCAAAGCCCTTTTTATCGCCTTTATGGCCACACGAAACCAACAACTTCCCTATTTGAAGAGCCGCCAGTCTTTGGCAGAAAAATTGATTGGCCTCATTTCCGAAAACCAGCAGGATGACCTCGTTCTTTTAAATCAAATCTTGCTGTTTGAAGGAACCAACCCGCATAACCCTGATTTACTTGATCTCTCTGACCTTCCCCATCCCATGCTGGAAACACTCATACAAACTTTACTTATTGATCGGTATTTATCCATTACCATTAATGAAAGGACATCTTATACGATTTACCTCCTGCACCTTTACCGTGAAAAAAGCACCTGGCTGATTGAAGGCTTTGACTTAAAAGAAGAAAACAAGAAGATCATTCCTGTGGACCATCTTACCGAGATTAAAGCCCTCCCGGCGAAAAAAAGAATAAGCAGGAAAAAGATCCTGGAGAAATTACGTAAATCAGAGGAGCCCACAAACCTTGTCATTGAACTGGGGCCAAGAGCCATTGCCCAGTTCAAAAAGTACCATCCGTTAAAAGTGTCAATCTCATATACGAATCCTTATCAGACAACGGCTTTATTAAAGACTTTTATTGATGAGAATAAGCAAGAAGAATTAAATGAAATTATTAATTGGCTGCTGTTTTTGGGCGAGGATATTATGGTTAGAGAAGTGCCAGAGAAAGTCTCAGATGTTATACAAAAAAGAATGCGTTCTTTCTGCACCTAAGAAGTCCTTGAGCAAATATTGAGCAATAAAAAAACCGGCTCTCATTCCTTTTTAATGAGAGCCGGTTTTAATTATAATGATCTCTTCAAAATATCCATCACTGATTCCGGATCAAGCTCTTTGTATGTGCCCACTCCTGGTTTGATGAACGTTTTTTCGACGATGCTTCCGAACTCACTATCATCGATATCATAATCACCAAGTGTGCTTGGTGCACCGAGAGAGTTCCAGAAATCACGGAGTGCTTGAGCTCCTTCTTTGGCAAGCTCTGTATCACTTTTTCCGGTTGGATCCATGCCAAACACATTCACTGCAAGCTGCTTCACACGTGAAGGATCTTCCTCCAGAACATGCTCTAGCCAGTTCGGGAACAGAATGGCAAGGCCTCCGCCATGGGGAATGTCATAAAGAGCGGAAACCGCATGCTCGATCCGATGTGTCGCCCAGTCTCCCCCATCCGTACCATTTAACAGTGTATCGTTGAATGCTGTCGTACTTACATACATCATGGTTTCCCGGTATTCAAACGACTGCATGTCCTCTAAAAGCCTGGGCCCCGTCTGAATGGCCGTACGCAGGAAGGATTCGATGAACCCGTCGATCATGGGCGTATTTTTTGTACGGTGAAAATAGCTTTCCAGGGCATGCGACATGCTGTCCACAATCCCATAAACTGTCTGATCACGCGGAACAGAAAAAGTGTACTCCGGGTCAAGAATAGAGAAGCGCGGATGAACGTGGGGTGAAGACCATCCCAGCTTGTCCTTAGTCTCCCAGTTTGTAATAACGGACGTCGAGTTCATTTCTGATCCGGTTGCTGCGAGCGTCAAAACAGTACCAATCGGCAATGCTTCTTTTATCTCTGCTTTGCGGGTGATCAAATCCCATGCATCCCCCTCATACTTTGCGCCGATTGCAATGGCTTTTGTGCAATCAATGACACTTCCGCCGCCTACTGCAAGAAGAAGATCAATATTTTCCTGTTTGCATATCTCAACACCTTTATGAACGGTTGATAGCCTTGGATTTGGTTCCACACCAGAGAGTTCAACGATATGAGCAGCCGCACTCTTTAATTCTTTCATCACATCATCATACACACCGTTTTTCTTGATGCTGCCTCCTCCATAAACAACGAGTACGTTTACAGAATGTCCTAATTTATTGAGCTCTTGAGACAGCTGGCAGATTTGCCCTTTTCCAAAATATAGTTTTGTTGGATTATATTGAACAAATGTATTCATTTCGAACTGCACCTCATTTTAATGATTTCCTTCTCACTCTATCAGATAAAAACCACTAAGGGTTATTGATAATCTTCGATAGGGATCATCAATTTATTTGATAGTCCGTTTCGCTAATCATCTCTATCAACTGCCGAATAGGTGTGGAAAGATATTTTTTCTTGCTGTAGATGACCTGTGAATACAGATGAATCCGATCTCCTTCAAATGGGATACTCAGGAGCTTTCCAGAATTCAATTCTTCCTTCACGGATATTGCCGGCACAAGCGCTACCCCCAGATCATCGGCAACACATTGCTTGATTGCTTCCAGACTGCTGAAGGATATGACAGATTGAGGCTGAATACCTTGCTCAACAATAAGCTCTTCAAGAAGAATACGGTACGGGCAGCCTTCCTCGGTCAGTATGATGGTCTCATGTTTCAAATCAATAGCCGAAACATCGCTCTTATTGTGCCATCCGTGTTTTGGAGAAGCCACCATGACCATTGGCTCTTTTCGGATCGGAATCACCTGCAGATCGGCGGACGAATGAATCCGGTCAAGTAATACAGCAATATCAAATTTCCCTTCAAGAATACCTTGAACAAGATTCGGACATAGCCCGGCTTCCAGCATTATTTTTAATGAAGGATGTTGATCCTTTAACGCTTTAATGTATGGGGTAATAAAATAAGCAGCCAATGACTCCACCGTCCCAATCCGGATCGTTCCCCGGAGATTTCTTTCATCCGCCAGCCGTTCGCTTGCTTCTTCTAGCAGACCAAGTATTTTTTCCACATAAAAAAGAAGATCCTCCCCTGATTGGGTAAGCACCATTTTTTGACCCGAACGTTCAAAGAGCCGAACGTTATATTGGTCTTCCAGCTTTTTAACCTGTGTGGTGACGCTTGACTGTGCGTACCCCAACTCCTGGCCGGCCCGTGTATAGCTGCCCCATTTCGCCACTTCCTTGAACGTGTAAAAATAGTTTAAATCCATGTCCGCCTCCGTCACTCATTGTTTCATCTTCGGTTATTTTACCATGAAAGCAAGAGGATTATGTTCAGTAAAAAACCTGAGAAAGCCACAGCTCCTCAGGTTTAAATATCCGCTTATTAGAAATCTATTTTTATTGAACTTCAATAGTCAAAGGTTTGAGATCTTTAGCCGGAACAAAGCTTGAAAAATCAAACTGCATAATCGTGTTTTCGAGGTTAAAGTTCTTTATTTTTTCTTCCCCGTTTAAGTAAAACGTTGATTGGAAGTGTGCCGTGTTTGGATTAATTGTTTCTACCTTATTCAATCGAATTCCGTGATTTTTAGGAGGGAATGGGTTTTCAGGATCCATTTTTCCGATAAACGCTTTATCTACCAGCAGAAATTCATACTGCAAGTTATTTTCAATCAGTTCAAGTTTATCTTTACTTAACTCTTTGGGGAATCCCGTAAAATTGTAATCGATTACCAGCTTTTCGTCCTTTTGCTTAATATCATTTACATGAAGCCCTAAATCGAGCCGCTTGCTTTTCAACGTAAATGTTCTTTTGTCCAAAAGATGTTCTGTCTCCGGGTCAGCAACACTGATCTGCGGATAAAAAGTAAGGGATTCGATTTTTGGATTTAGTTTGGTCATTTCTGTGCGTACCGTCTTGTGGTACCCGTCTCTTTGTTTGGATTCTTCAATGGTTGTTCCGTTTCCAAACCTGTAGACCTTTCCTTTTTCATCATTTGCTTTTGTTAAATGAATCTCATCATCCTTGTACTTCTGGACGGTCTCATAAATGAGCGAAGAGGATGCTTTAGAGTTAAGGATTTTTTTAATACGAACTTTAACATCTTCACCTTGATACGCATATTCCTGATTTATGGCAAGGGTACTGTTTTTTGCTTGTTTGATGGGAATTTCGAAATTCCATTCACCTTTGATCCCGTTGATATTATGAATCGTTATAGGAAGAGTGGAGTCTTCCTTAAATGTTTGATACGGATAATTCATTTTCCATTGAAAGTTATAGCCATTTTCTACTTTCTTAATATCTGTTGACTTTCCATTTAGCCAAGGGTCATGGTCTCCTTTATTGTTCTCAAAGTTCACATCAAAGCTTACTTCTCCTTTTTCGTTATGCCCTTTTTCTACCTCATCATCTACAAATCCCGTAACGGACACCACATTTCCATCAAAGTAAGCACTTGTCAGTTTTACCGTCACACCATTCTTTGTCATTGCTTGATTCAATTGCATCACTGCATTTTGTTGAGCTAACTGTACACCTGTTGCATCATTAAATTCTTGAAAAATCCCGCCGATTACAGGAGCTTTAGCCAGTACTTTATTCATATCGGAGTTAACAAATCCTGAAGTAACAGTGATTCCAAGGATGGCTGCGGCCGCCACGGCTGCAGTCATGGCTTTCTTCCTCGGCTTTCTCCGTTCATTATTTTTATTTAAGCCTTTATTGATCGCATCAAATACTTTATCCTTTGATACTGGAATTCGCTCCACGGCACCCTTTATTTCCTTTTTATCCATGACATTCGTCCTCCTCATTTTTATAGGACTTTTTTAATTCCGCTTTTCCCCTGCTTAAATATGTTTTCACGGTATTCTCCGGGATCTCCAATACACTGCTGATCTTTTTAATCGAGTAATCATAATAGTAAAAGAGCAGTATGACGATACGGTAATTCTCTTTCAGCTGTTGAATAGCGTGCAGGAGTTGTATCGATTGTTCAATGTTTGGATTTGCGGTATCTGGCAGATTTAAGATTAATTCATCACTTAACGGAACAACATTGCTTTTCTTTTTTAACAATTGTCCCGAACACCGAATGACAATCTTGGTAAGCCAGGTCATAAAATACTCCGGGTGCTGTAATGATTGGATGGATGTAAAGGCCTGATAGGTTGCCTCCTGGACAACATCCAGCGCATCTTCCTCGTTATGTACATAAAGATAGGCCGTTCGGTAAATCCGTTCATAATGCTGTTGAACCAGCTTTTCAAAGGCTCTCTTATTACCCTTGATCGCTCTTTTTACTAACTTGTGGCTTTCCATTTTCATCTTTTTTGTCCCCCCTTTACTAATTAGTGGAAGTTACAACTGCAAAAAGTTTCAAAAAGAGAAAACATTTTTATAAAAAGCTAAATATGGAAAAAAAGAAGCAGAAACCATTACGATTTCTGCTTACTTTAAGACCATTTCAGTTGTATTTTTACTTCTAAAATAAATCAGGATTACTTGAAACAAAGTTATCGAGCAACACACGCACTTCACCCGTTGACTTGGTTTGAAACAATTGATTTCTTAATTCACCCGCTCCCCGGAATCCTTTAACATAGATCTTAAAAAAGCGGTGAATAGCTGTGAACGGACGCAGCTCCAATTCGGAGTATTTATCAAGAAGATCCAGATGCAGTCTTAAGAGATCCAGCAAATCTTTACTGCTATGCTCTTTCGGCTCTTTTTCAAAAGCGAATGGATTATGAAAAATCCCACGGCCAATCATAACCCCATCCACGCCATATTCCTCAACCAGCTTCAAGCCTGTTTGACGGTCAGGAATATCTCCATTGATTGTTAAAAGTGTATCGGGTGCCACTTCGTCACGAAGTTTCTTGATCTCGGGGATCAGTTCCCAGTGTGCATCTACTTTACTCATTTCCTTTGTTGTTCGCAGATGGATAGAAAGGTTAACAATATCTTGTTTCAAGATGTGTGTTAGCCATTCTTTCCATTCGTCCACTTCCGTGAAACCAAGCCTGGTCTTTACACTTACAGGCAATCCTCCAGCTTTGGCTGCTTGTATTAACTCTGCCGCAACGTCCGGACGACGGATCAGGCCGCTTCCCTTCCCATTCTGTGTCACATTTGGTACAGGACAGCCCATATTAATGTCAATTCCCTGAAAGCCCATTTCCGCCATACCGATACTCATTTTGCGGAAATTCTCAGGACTGTCTCCCCAAATGTGAGCTACCATCGGCTGCTCATCCTCAGTAAATGTCAAACGCCCCTTCACACTCTGAATCCCCTGTGGGTGGCAATAGCTATCACTGTTTGTGAACTCTGTAAAAAACACATCAGGCCTGGCCGCTTCACTTACTACATGGCGGAAAACAACATCCGTCACTTCTTCCATTGGTGCTAATATAAAAAATGGTCGTGGCAATTCACGCCAAAAATTGTCTTTCATGTTGTAATCCATATCCTCTCATGATGGGAAACGTAACAAACCCTTATCCCAAAATTAAAAAGCAAGATGTCCCTGCTTCCTTTACATTTATACCATGCTTAAACGCTTAATATCAAACTAACGACCTATTCCTATCAACCATTATTCCACTGTTTCAGGAAAAGACTCCAATATCGCAAGAAATTCTTTAAAAGATCAGGGCCGGACTATATTGCAGCAAAATTAGAGGTTCCTGCTAATCGTAAATAAAATCAATCTACTTTATTAAATTGCTTCCTAAAAGCATCAACAAATCTCATTGCTGTTGGAGACAAACTCTGTTCCGATTCTAAGCTTACCAGTGCCATTTCCCGGTATAAAGCCGGCAGATCTGCTGGCTGTAGTTTAACTAACTTTTTATCTTTTAACTGTTCAGTTACCATCGATTCCGTTAAAAGGGCTATTCCATTATTGGAGAAAACTAAGTCCAATGCTGTTGCGGGAGGCAGTTCTAAATGATCGATTCTGGGGCTAAGCAACGATTTTTGCCAATGCTTGCTTTCCTCACTCCAGTCCACAATGATATAGGGTTGGCTGTTTTTTATCATGTCTGCACAACTTAGGGTTCTATTCGTTGATGCAAGGTGATGAGAAGGATGAGCAACCAGTACAAGCGGCTCCTTAAACGTAAAAATACTCTTTATATCAGTATTAAAATAAGGTTTTGTCATAAACCCCATTTTTATAAAACCATCATAAAGCATTTCAATGATCTGCTGATTATGTCCCGTATGTATTTCTAGTTTTATTTCAGAGTAATTTTTATTAAGGTAAGCAATTACTGAACTAAACGTTCCAGACGTATAGGAGGGCAAGGTTCCAATGGTAACAAAACCTGACTTTCCCTCTTGCATTAACTGAGCTCTTTCCATCCCTTTCGTTAAAATTTCAATGGCCTGTCTGGCATATGGCAGGAATCCCTTTCCCGCCTCAGTTAGCTCTATCCTTTTCCCCACACGGTAAAAAAGACCGCCACCCACCTCTTTTTCTAATCCTTGTATCCTTATGCTAATGGTGGGTTGAGAGAGATTTAAGTATCTTGCTGCTTTACTGAAACTCCCCAATCTTACCACGTGTTCAAATGCCTTTAACTGATTAATGTCCAAGTGATTCCTCCTCTTCATCCATAAAAAATACTTATACTAACTATAACTGATATTATCTTGTTTAATGTATCCACTGTACTATAATTTTTCATAGAACGATGAAGGGGGTCATTACGGTTTTACTAAAAAGAATGAAGGAATTTATTGATCTTCAATACCAGTCGCCAAAGGGCCTGGTGGGATTCTATTTTGGAGAGAAGATGGTTTTACAACATCAGCCTGAAACCATATGGACAATTGATTTACTGAAATTACGCAAGGAAGAAAGGGTACTGGAGATTGGGTGCGGAGCTGGATATGCAATGAAAACCATACTTACACAGCCTGCTGTCAAACTTGTAGTAGGATTGGACCTATCGAAATCCATGCTTCGGTCGGCAAAGCTAAGAAACAGATCAGCAGTAAGGAAAGGTACAGCTAATCTACTCCTGGGTAACGTAAGTAACATCCCCTTAGGTAATGACTCGTTCACCAAAGTATTTAGTATACATTCAATATATTTTTGGGATATTAACCCGCAGACTATTTCTGAAATTTATAGAGTGTTAAAACCTAACGGAACAGTAACGATAACCCTTTGTAATGGTAAGAATGGAGAAACATGGACAGGCGTACAAAACATGATAGAAGGACAACTAATCCCCTCAATGATCCAATTGGGTTTTAATGAAGTCAAAATAGTAAAAGGGCCAGATTCAAGAGGCTTCCATACTATCGCTGTTCTTGGAGAAAAGTAAACAATTAAAAAGGCACCTGGCTAAAACAGTCAGTTGCCTTTTTAATTCAATTTTTTCAAGGAGAAAACAATTTCCATTGCCCTTCGGATACAACTTCAACCTCTCCATCGATTACTTTGATCGCGGTTTGATCATCCATTGCATACGCTGGCCCCTGCATCTTGGCTGCCCATTTTTCTGCATTAGCCATCGTGTTATACGGCAGCATCTCATGCTCGAGATGCGGGAACATGGCAAAACCGACCAGGTTCAGCGTTTTATCACCATCATCATTGGGTGGAGTCCAGTTAACGAAGAATTCGCCGATGTTCGGTGCCATCACCATGCTACCGGCACTCAACCCCACATAGACTGAAGATAGCGACGGCAAGAGTTCTGCCAGTCCCGACTGCTTCATCCAGTAATTCAGATACAATGGGTCACCGCCATCCACTAACAGAACATCAATCTCCTTAACCATAGGAACCCAATGCTCCTTAGGAAGGCTTGGCAGCGCAGTGAGTTCCAGCACCCCCATAGACTTCCAGCCCACCTCACACATCGGTGCGCCGGATTTTCCATTCAAGAACTTCCATGCGTTCCATGCACCACCGGGTATGGCGTGTACCGCCGTCGGTATACAAAGAGCGTTGGACTCTTCAATCGGCTTGTCCAGCATGTCAACCAGCGCATTACGAATGCTTTTGTTACTAATGCCCCCAGATGTAAGAAGTAATTTCATAACACATCTCCTTTTTCTTGTGTGTCTTTCATTCTTCTGACTTATATGATGGGTATGCAAAAGCACGTTCTATCTTAATGTTTATATCAGGGTGTAGCTAGAGTCAAGGGGAAATGGATTCAATTCTCAATTTGAAAACACATGGCAAAAACACAAAAAAGGCAACTACCACAAGGGTTAGTTGCCTTCGTTCAATATGATCTGCGCTACACACTCCACATCTCTGGACTGTATGTGACAACACATGAGATGTTGGTGAGTTATACACATCAATTCTTCTGTCAGCATTCACAGCAAATATGTTGGTTTCACCAATACAGTTTTTTATACATAAAATAAACAAGCATATTTGAAGTCAGTGAAAGGAACTGAGGAGTGAGAATGCAAAAACGGGATAGGTGTGAAGAATGCAAACATAAAAGTTGTATCTGTAATAAAAATTCGTTGTTTTTCCCTTGTGAGAAATGTAAGAAAGAAAAATGTAACTGTAAAAAACAATTGGGGGCCGAGGTAGATTTAATACAAAAGGATATTGAACTAACCCAAGGTCAAGCACAAACTTTAGGGAATCAAGACCAAACAGCTACTGAAAGCCAAGGTTTAACACAAGGAGACCTGACGCAGACTGGTACAGAAAGCCAGGGCCAGACATTGGGGGATCAAACTCAAACGGGTACAGAAAGTCAAAGTCAAACTATGGGAGACCAAACCCAAACCAATTCACAAGGTCAGTCAGGGTCTACACTAACCCAAACACAAAATCCGACTCAAACAGGGGGAACGGTTACACAAGAACAAAACCCAACCCAGACTCAAACGGGTACTGCCACTCAAACTCAACAAGCAAATCCCACGAATAACGGAACCGCCGATGTTACCCAAACGGTTAGTGGGGTGACAGTCAATGTTCCTGTTACTGTTGATGTAAGTTGTGGTTGTAATGAAAAGAAAGAGAAATTTGGCAGTAAGAATAATAAAGATTGTTGTGACTGCTGTGCACGAGCATTGGGCAATTTGCTTAGACAAATCCAACCCATTCAAATTACAAATTTAGAGACCATAAATATTTATCTAACAAATGGTCTTGCTTTACCCGCTAACCCGATACCTGGGCAAACGATAACTAATGTAAATGATTGTGCGACTGTATCATTTGCTACAGGTCCTGTAGTTACTACACCTTCTACAATTGCTCAATTATGTAAAGTTGCGGGTTTTTCTACAACTGGAGCGAACTTAGTGGCATTCCTAACTAATTTTGCAAATACTTGTACCAATAATACTGGAGACACATGTGGCTGTGGCTGTGGAAAATTTGATTGTGGGAATCAATTTTGTAACTGTAATACCTGCGCAAACGGAATAGGGGCACAATTAAGCTTGCTCACTGGGGCGGTAGTTAATTTAATTATAGAAGGAGTGCCGACTGCCATCAATGGCGTGAGGATCCTTAAAGTTTGTGACTGTTTAGCCTTTTTTATAGATGATGCTGCTTCTACGATATATGTATTTACCTTGTGTTCTATCGAAGCATTTACTCCTGCCACCACTACTAGCACCCCTTTACAACCTCCACAAACGCCGCCAGGAACTCCCATAATTACATTGCTCCCTTGTTGCTCGGAAAGTAGCCATAAAAGAAGGAAAAGAAGAAAATGAGGTGCCAATTGGCACCCTATTTTTCATGAAGGTGACCATTCATTTTTTTCAAGTGCTCATTAACATTTTTTATTATTTGCTCACTTAAAGCTTTTCCATCAATAACTGCCTCTGGTGTTAACTCATTAGAACTTACTTCTTTACCGTTTATAAAATGCTTACTTTGTGTTGTAGAAGAGGTATTATTTTTTACTATGGTTTGGTTTGTGCTGTTTCTAAGTTGTTCCATTTTTTTGTCAGTTAATTGTTCAATTTCTTTTAAAAACTTGGTCTTAATTTCGCAAAGTTCTTCCTCTAATCCATGTAAAAAATCATCTCTAATCTTCTCTAGGTCGTTTTTATTTATTGAATCCAAAATAAATCCTCCTAGCTACTCATATATGGGTTAGTTTATGACTGAAGGATAAATCTGTTCAAACAAACAATAAAAATAAATTTAAAAATCTTTTCGTAACATTTTTAGAAATCATAATTCTTTCAGATAAAAGCTTGCATTTTACTAATCAAAGGGTTGTGTTAATTACACAGAAATCCTAACAGGTCAGAGCCGCAATCTCTGTCAAAACGATCGTAGTTGTGACATAAAAAACCTACTTTAACAATATAGCCTGTGGAAATGCCCTTAAACCACAATAAACAATAGGTCAAGTGAGCTGAACCGATGCAGAAAATCAGCGTAGCAATCATGAGACAAGGTCTATCTTACTGCTGTTTTCTGACTGGATTGCAAGCCTTAGAGAGTGGGAACGACTCCGTGCAGTAACAGTTCGGTTGGAGTTTCGGTTGGTTACGGCCAATAGTGCTTGTTATTATGTATGTGGGCGAAACTAAAAATTTGTATTAACCATGATATTCATATTATTTGCTTAGACAACCATAGTGTTGAAGGTAACATACAGAACTTTGGTTTATACGCCTGGATATTCGAAACTGAATCAACAAACAGTAGCCGCCGTAACAAATAAGCCAAGAAGGTCAAGGCAAAGCGTGGGCTGTTTATAAGATCCAATCCTCCCTATGACTATCGTTTCGAGGATGGTTACCTTAAAATCAAAGAAGATGACACTCCCGCTGTTGTCCGACGTATCTTTCAGGATTATTTAAGCGGAAACGGCATGGATTCCATTGCCAAATCTTTAACCAAAGAAGGCATTCCCACTCCCAGCCAAGTAGTATCGAGTACCGGGAGCTGACCGAACAAAAACTAAAGAACCTGCAAGCAGATAAAATTCAACTTGAAGAGCAGATCCAGGAATGTTCAAATGAAAATTTTGTTTACAATCTTGGTGATAAGCTAACAAAGGTTCTCAAACTCAAGGAACTCACTCCCAGGTTCTTCATTCACTGGTTGATAAAGTTATCTGTAAACAAGACGGCAGCATTTGTATCCAATACAGCTTTGTTAATCCATTTCAAGAAACTTAAAAAAGGCAACACCCATAAGGGTTAGTTGCCTTCTTTTAAAATGAGTTGCGAGATACACTCCACATGCGTCGTCTGCGGGAACATATCAACCGGCTGTACTTCCAGTGTCTTAAATCCGCCATCTTCCAAGATTCTTAAGTCCCTTGCGAGTGTAGATGGATTACAGCTAACATACACCACGCGTTTAGGCTTCATTTCAATAATGGTTTGAAGCAATGCTTCGTCACAGCCTTTGCGCGGCGGGTCAACAACGATTACGTCCGGCGTGATGCCTTGCTCTTTCCATTTTGGAATGACAACTTCAGATTCTCCGACGGCGAACTCGGCGTTA
The DNA here is from genome assembly GCF_030418125.1 of Fictibacillus fluitans. Lineage (GTDB taxonomy): Bacteria > Bacillota > Bacilli > Bacillales > Fictibacillaceae > Fictibacillus_C > Fictibacillus_C fluitans. Next base: position 188,718 of record NZ_JAUHTR010000005.1, read on the forward strand.
TCAAGGTTGTTCAGTTCGGCGTTTCGTTTCGCGTCTTCAATCGCTTCCGGCACAATTTCGACGCCGTACACCTTTTTCGCTTTTTGCGCGAGAAATAATGAAATGGTTCCGATGCCGCAATACGCATCAATGACCGTTTCGTCTCCTGTCAGCTCTGCGTATTTCAATGCCTGATTATACAGGACCTTTGTTTGCTGCGGGTTGATCTGGTAGAACGAACGGGCGGAAATGGCGAATTTAATATCGCCGATATAATCATAAATGTATTCAGAGCCCCAGAGGACCTTTGTTTCGTCGCCAAAAATAACGTTGGTTTTCTTCGTGTTAACGTTTTGCACAACCGACTTGAGCTGCGGAAGGGAATTCACGATGTCTTCCACAATTTTTTTGCGGTTCGGCAGATCTTTGCCATTGGTCACCAGTACAATCATAAGCTCGTTCGTCGTTTTGCCGAAGCGGACAATCACATGGCGGACTATGCCTTTATGACGCGCTTCATCATACGGCGTGATGCCATATTTATTCAGGATCTCTTTGACCACCTGGATCGCTTCATCCGCGGTATCGCCTGTAATTATGCAGGTATCCATTTCCACGATTTCATGGCTGCGCTTTTGATAGAACCCTGTAATTAGACGGCCTTCTCGTTCACCGACTGGCACCTGGGCTTTGTTTCGGTAGCGCCACGGCTCGTCCCCCATGCCAAGAGTCGGCAGCACCGGAACATTCTCGATCTTTCCGATACGCTGGAGCACGTCTTTTACCTGCTTGCGTTTGAACTCTAGCTGTCCCGGATAAGACAGGTGCTGAATCTGGCAGCCTCCGCAGCCTTTTTTATAAACCGGGCATGGCGGGTCCACCCTGTCCGGGCTTTCTTCTATCACTTCCATCAACCGGCCGAAGCCGTATCCTTTTTTCACACCGACCACCTTAACCATGGCGCGCTCGCCCGGCAGGCCGTTCGGAACAAACAGCGGAAACCCCTCTACCTTCGCCACACCGGATCCGTCGTGGGTTAAGTCGGAGAATTCCACTTCATATACTTCATTTTTTGAAACCGGCGCATTCGCCTTTGCCATTGTACATCGTTCCTTTATCTTCAGTTCTTTCCTGATTGTAGCATACCTGGCACTTCTTAAACGATCGTTTAAATGAAACGCTTGTTTAACCTACTCTCAAGTATACCCTTATGCCAATTCCCCTAACGGCAAAAAAAGATGAGACTCTCTTATAGAGTCCCATCCCCTGTAATTTGAACGCGATCTTTTGGCACAAGCATTTGGAAGTGGTGGCGAAGGTTAACAAATTCGCCCGGCAGAAGTCCGCCGAACTCGCCATCCAGGTTGAGCTGCATTTTATCCGTTGGACGTACCTTGACCCTGTTGGCTTTCGTGTAGACAACATGGTCATCATTCACATGCTCGCCGCGCAGGGCAAGTGTTGCGATGCGGACAAATTCAGCCAGGTTCGTTTTCTTCAAAATGATGAGGTCAAACATGCCATCGTTAAACTCGGAAGTTGGCGCGAGTTTTTCAAAACCGCCGATGGAGTTCGTGTTGGCCACGAGAAACAGCATGATTTCGCCCTGGAACAGCTTGCCGTCATATTCGATTTCAACATAGGTCGGACGAATGGATGGCAGCATCTCGATGCCTTTCAGGAAATACGCGAGCTGGCCAATCATCGTTTTCAGCTTGCTTGGCACTTCATACGTAAGCTCGGTAATGCGGCCGCCGCCGGCAATGTTGATAAAATACTTTTCATTCACTTTTCCGATATCCACAGGAATCTCCGCACCCTGACAAAGCACGTCGCATGCGCCTTCAATCGTACGCGGAACACCCAGCGCACGGGCGAAGTCGTTCGTTGTTCCGGTCGGAATGATGCCAAGCTTAGGACGCGCCTCCAGATCGGCCAGACCGTTGACCACTTCATAAATCGTACCGTCACCGCCAGCGGCTATGACAAGGTCAAATCCTCGTTCACCGGCAAGCTTAGCCGCTTTTGTGGCAGAGCCTTCCTCCGGTGTTGTGGCATGAGTGGATGTTTCATAGCCTGCGATTTCCAGGCGTTCCAGAATATACGGAAGCTGCTTTTTAATCGCTTCTCTTCCTGATGTGGGATTGTATATAAGTCGAGCACGTTTCATAGTTTCACCTGATTTACTTTTCTAATGGTTTTTATATAAATAGGATATGCCGTAACCAGAAAAAACAGCCCATAATTGGACTGCCTAATACCATCTCTTATTATAGTGATTCCCCTTCAAAAAAGCAAAACCGAAAATAGGAAATATTTATGAAATCAGTTTCAATCCAATTCCTGCGGCCACAACCATGGACATGAATAAAATCCGCTTCCAGTCCCTTGATTCTCCGTAAAAAAACATGCCGACAAGCACTCCGCCCACGGTTCCGATACCCGTCCAGACGGCATAGGCCGTTCCCATGGACAGGCTTTGCATGGCCATCGAAAGAAACGAGAAGCTGCACACAAATCCGAGAATCAGAACGAAAATGGACAGGAAGTTTTTCTTTCTGGAGATCCGGTTCATCCCGATGACGCCTAATACTTCAAACGATCCTGCAATCACAACATATAGCCAGCCCATTACGCTTCACTCCCTTTCGCTTCAGGTTCTCCGGTTACGGCTTTCAATCCCATGACGCCGACAAGCAGCAGCGCGATCAGCGAGACTTTTGCCCAGCTGAACGGCACCCCAAAGAACAGCATTTCCGCAAGCACGGTTCCCGCTGTCCCGAGACCGGTAAATACCGCATAAACGGTTCCGACCGGCAATTTATTTAAACACGGTATTAATAGAAAGAAACTCACAACGATCACAAGACCGGTTGCCGTCCACTCAAGCGGTGTACTTGCATGCTTCAGCCCGCTCACCCAGAATACTTCAAGCAATCCTCCCATGATAACCAAAAACCAATATCGATTCATTACCCTTCACCTCTTAATTAAATAACGCACGTTCGTACATATACCATGATGACTGCAGCCGTTCTTCTGCCCGGTCGTTTCCGCCATACAGCATCTCGACAAACACGCCGTCCAAAAGTGCAATATACGCTTTGGCCGCCTGCTTAATATCCAGGTTTTGCATTTCAGGAAGACGCATTTTCGCTTCCTCAAATTCCTGAAGCAGCAGCTCTTCCATTTGATCGAGATAACGGTATACGTATTCAATGATCTGCTGCTGCAGATGTTCCGGCGGAAAGAAAGATGTCCGCAGCCAGAACTTCGCCCGTTCATCCTGTTCGTAGCTTTCCTTTTGCAGCTTCAGGTAGCCATACAGCTTTTTCTTAAACGATTGGCCGCAATTTTTTATATAATCGATCGCCTGCTCCCACTCGTTCTGAACCGCTTCTTCCGTTACAGCCAAAAACAATTCATCCTTGTTTTTAAAATGGGCATAGATGGAGGGCTTCTTGATCCCCACATCGGCCGCAATCATGGCAAGCGATGCCCCGCTGTATCCGTGATTGGCAAAATGAGTGAGCGCCACGGCTTTAATTTTATCTGCTGTCATATTCAACACCTACCTACCGTTCGTTAGGTAGGATTTTCTCACAAACTGTCACCTCTGTCAAAGCAAATGCTTCAGGAAGGGATTTACCTGGCCAGACGAGAACATAAAGAAGGGAGCTTACAAAAGGAGAGAATATGAATGAACACTGTCGATCTAACATTTCGCTTATCCAACCGCCATGACTATCCGCAGCTGACAGAGCTTGAAAATTTAGTATGGAATAAGGAGAACTCCCCGGCGGAGATCCAGTACGCCTCCACCGAGGAATATGCTCAGCACTTCCCGGAAGGCAGCCAGATGTTAGCTGTATCCGATGGGCGTGTGTGCGGGTGTTTTTCCTACCGGATTCCCACACACCTTGAAAGCAACAGGCATGTTGCCGAGCTGGCTCTTGCCATCCACCCCGACTTTCAGGGACAGGGCGTGGCCCGGGCCCTCATGAAGGCAGGCGAAGAATGGATGAAACGCCTTGGGAAAACCAAGCTTTCGCTCCGTGTGATGGCAACAAATCCGAAGGCAATCCGCTTTTATGTAAGATACGGTTTTGTCCGCCAAGGGACTTTGGTCAACGAATTTCTCATCAACGGACAGTATGTGGATGACATCATGATGTATAAGATGCTGGAGGACTAGGGCAGAACTGATTGTACAGCCTGCTTCTCCAATCGTGAACAATTTGGGGATGTTGAAGGCTTTCCCTTGTTTTAACAATAGGTTACCGATACTATTAATATGTGAAAAGGCACTTATTTTTTTTTGAAAAGGAGGAAATTTCGTTGTTCAATATTTTGTTGCAATCGCATTCCGGCTCATGGGCGATTCTGGTCATCTTATTTTTGATTACATACTTCACCCGACAAAAGATCACTCTCATGCTGCAGCGCCTCTTTTACCTCATCATGATCGTGACCGGTGTAGGCATGCTCGTACAGTTGAACTTCCCGCTTCATTACGTGTTAAAAGGCATCCTCGCCATCGTGCTGATCGGCGTCATGGAAATGATGGTAGCCCGCAAGCGCAAAGGCAATCCGATGGCGGCGATGTGGATCGTCCTCATCATCCTGCTGGCCCTTATTCTGCTGCTGGCTTACAACGTTATTGGTTAAACAAAAAATCCGGCTTCCTCTTATCGAGGGCCGGATTTTTTTCGTTTACTGTTGTGATTTTTTGATGCCGTCCCATCTTTTGGCGTCCGACATATGTATGCCAAACTGGTCCAATGCCCGGTATACAATGTGATTAACAATATCATCAATGGTTTCGGGATGGTTATAAAACGCAGGCATCGGAGGGAAAATGATCGTCCCCATGCGTGAGAGCGACAGCATATTTTCCAGATGAATATCATTCAGAGGCATCTCGCGCGTTAACAGCATCAGTTTTTTCCGTTCTTTTAAAATGACATCCGCCGCACGCGTCACCAGGTTATCTGCCAGTCCCATACGGATTGACGCTAATGTTTTCATACTGCACGGCGCCACAATCATCCCGTCCACCTGAAAGGAACCGCTGGAAATTCTGGCTCCCAGATCTTTATAAGAATACGTATAGTCCGCCAGCTTCTCTACTTCCTGCGGTGTATACGAAGTTTCTACCTTAATTGTCGCAGCGGCCCAAGAAGACATGACCAAATGCGTCTCTACCTCTGTATCTTTGAGAAGCTCCAGCAGCCGAATTCCAAAAATGGCCCCTGTTGCTCCAGACATTCCCACAATAATCTTCATCTATAGTTCTCCTTCTTTAATCAGCGAGTCTATATTTACCTTGTCATGTCCATTATACATAAAGGCTTATTATAGTCATAATATCTCTAGGATACTTCCTGGGCATTTCAATGAAGGAGGTGTAGTGTGTAGTTTACGTAATCAGGTTTTGGCGGGTATTTCTTTGATTATGGCGGGTAAATTTTTATTCTGGCGGGTATTCGGTTCAAAATGGCGGGTAATCCTCCAGTTTCCGCGGGTAAATGAAGTTCTGGGCACTCGCTTCCCCCTGAAGTCACAAAAAAGAGCGCCTTTAGCGCCCTTTTTTCAAATACAAGCCAAAATCGGAAACTTACTTGCCGATTTTTAACATTTACTGGCCAAGCCTTTCATTAAACATATCGTATGGTCAAATTTCCAATGACATTCCGAGTAGCACCATTTTGAACACGTACGGTTTGTCCATTAGAAGGAACTGTGGTTTTAAATACAAAGTTAATGCGTTGATTAGGAAGCCCGCGTGTCACGAATGGCCTTGGACTCAATTGGAGAGTTGCAGGATTAATTGTATAATCCGAGTACGTAATTGATCTCAGAAATTGGAGATTTGTGCTCGAAGAACGCTCGTCAAGAATGCAATGTCTTGTTTGACCTGTCCAAAAAAGATATCTTCCATTCCTGATCATCCATACGTTTCCTTGTCTGTACTTAATACCTACGCATTCTCCAGGAGTAATGATCCGGGGATTGTTAGAAGGCGGGGTACTTGGACAAGGGCCAGCATTCGGTATTAACCTCACATCCGCAAGACGAGCTCTTCTGAACCAAAGATGCTGCAGAGTGGCCTGTCCTGAAGTCGGATTGATCGCCCAGTGACTAATAATGATTCCGTCAAAGGCACCTAAATTTGTATTAGAAATATTTCTTCTTACATTTAACGTATTCCCAGTCCTGCTGACCACACCGCCAATAAACCGGCCATTATGAACACAGAAGCCTCCTGCACAATCAGCACCTTGGGAAGCTCTGTATAGAACACCCACACATGAACCATTTCGAATGATTGCCAATCAAATCTTACCTCGTTTCTCCTCGAATAGTGAATTTAATAACTGTCAAACTGTTTTAGAGAGTGACAGAGTTGGTTTATAGTATGTGAGGGGACTTGTTGGGGTGAAGGCTTGTTTACGTTAATGCATAAAAAAAGGCTGGATGTGGGAGCAATCATTCTTGGAAGGCGGATTTTAGTTACATAAGCAGGTTTTGGAGTGTTTTTCTGTTATAACTGAGGTGGATTAAAAGGCTGGATGTAAAGATTAAGGGGATTGGTTCGCTTTCTTTACTAACTGTCTTTTGTTTTAGATATAAAAAAGGCATATTCGCCCTCATTGTCCTTTGAATTTTCTCATATTGGTTAGTAACGCTTGAAACCTTTCATCTTCAACCACTTTCTCTCGCCCGCTTTCAGGAATCTTCACGAACTCATGGGTTATAATATCGTATAATTTCTCCTCTTCATGACCAAAAAAAAGTGTGTATAGGAGAAAATCTTTAACGTTCCCGGTCACAAGAATACCGTCATTGAGATAGGTATGGATGAATATCCTTGCGTCTGATGACCTCAGATAATCCATTTTTCGTCCTTGGGGAACAATTAATCTGCCAAATTTACTTCGGGCATAATTGCTAAAATCTCTAAGTTGATACTCCAATTTGATTGGAATTTCTGTTTCTTCTTTTTCAATGATTGCAAGGAGTCTGTTAATGTGTTTATTTTCTTTCTTATCTAATGTATAGGATTGAATCTTTAGCTCTTGTTCGACTTCATAACTGATCAAAATCTCTGAACATGCGTTGCCGGCTTCTTCAATTATTCTATTCCAAAATCGGTTAGCCGCTTGTTTGTACGCACTCCTTAGAGCTTGTTCATTATTTTTCACTTCCCCGTCTTCTATCTTCTTGATGATGTATGAGCTGTACCTAAAACAGTTAGTATCGGGCATATAAATTGGTGTGCTTTTCTCCACCATCTGGTTCTCCCTCAATATTCTTTAAATTTCTTCATCAACGATTTCTTCATTAATCATTTCTTTAGCAAGTCGAGCCACTTCTTTTGTTCTGCCGAATTTTTCTTGTCTTTTAATAATGAATTCCATAAAGTTGGGGAGATCACTGAATTGTTCTGTCTCTACATGCCAGGTTCCATTTTCGCTGGTTTGGTACCCTTTGTATTTTTTATTGGTGCAGTGACGTCTTACAATCTGCTGGGATTTACCCGTCAGATCTGCAACCTCTCTTACATTCAGGTACTTAGGAACATTGAAGTATTCGGAAATTGACTGAATCTCATCTTTTTCAAGTCTTTTAGAGTACAATTCAATTTCCTTGTCCAGCTCCTGTTTCAGCTTGAGCATTTTCAAATAAGCCCTTGCCGCTTCAGATTTGACCATTTGCTTTTCCTTTTCTTCGAGCTGTACCAGGTCCAGTACACGACTCATATTGATCACCATCCTTACCACCACCTTACCACAATATAGAAACTTTCAAAACATTCTAATAGCAACTTTCGAAACCTTTTTAATCATTCTATTCACTCGAGCGGAATTTAAACCTGTCCAAAAAAAGAGACGGTCAGGAACGTATCCTACCGCCTTCTTATTGACCAATCTCCAGCTTTCCTCAATCTGAAATTATTGAGTCTCTCTCCCATTGAAATCAATAATTCGTGGAGCAATCCAAAATCACCACGCAAGTGCCAGTCATCTATATCCTTTAATCAATCACCCGTGAAATCCACAAGCAGATTACGTAAAAACACATCTTCATCCCCAGCTATTTTTGGTTTTGGATTGATATTGCTTGAGCAGCGTTGCCCGGATCCCTTCGGACAGCGCATCAACGGATAATACACGTTCAAGCTTTTCCTGGTTAAACCGGTCAAAGAACTTCACATCGTTCACCAATGAGACAGAGACCTGTGCTGGATGCGGTTCAAGTAACACTAAGTCATCCCCTGGTGATACGAATCCCTCTTTCAGCACGCGGAACAGGAAACCCGTATAGCCTGTATCTCTCATCCGAACTACCATATCCGGCACATCATACTTAGCCGCAAGCTTGTAACACGGATTCCGGGGTTCAGAAACCTGGATTACCGCTTCTCCGTAAGTAAATGTATCTCCAATGTGCGCATTCTCTTCGGTTAAGCCTTTTACGGTAATGTTTTCGCCGAAAAGGGCCGTCTGGCTGAAGTTGCTTAAAATATCACTCCAGTATGGATAGTAGTCCTGAGGATATAAACACAGCGCTTTATCCTCGCCCCCATGATGTTTGTAGGCCTGCTCATCACCCACTAATCCAATTTTGCTTAGAAAAATACGCTCTTGAACTGCCTCTTTCCTGATCGCCGACTCAAAGGTTTTGCCGCCATAGGTTAGTGTTTCGATTTTTCCTGCGTTTAAAGATTGAACCGGGTAGGTTTGCTGGTCCATTAAATTTTCATCTCCTTACTGTTGAAAGCAAGCCCCCATTTACAAACCCCGCAAATGGGAAGTGCTGTTTGCAAATTTAATAATCCTTTTATCACGATAATAATCCAGAAAGTGAATTCCCGTATAGTCTGTATGAAACCATATATCATTAGCTTCGGGCAATTCCATGAAGCTTTCGATAAGTTTAGTAATCATGCCGCCATGAGTCACAATCGCAATCCGGCTGAAATCCCCGCTATTTATTTTAATATAGGATAAAACCTCTTGAGCGCGTTTTCGAAACGTCGCATCATCCTCCGCATCCTGCATTTCAGTTAGATTGTCTGAGTATTCTACCGAACATTGAGTAGACTGAGATAATATTTCGGCAGCTTGTCGCGCTCGCATCAGTGTACTGCTCCAGATGAATTGCGGAGGGAAATCGTCCAGCACCCTTTTGGCCATTTTCTGTACCTGCATGACGCCCTTTTCGGTTAACGGTAAATCCGTGGAACCCGCATAGCCCTCATCTAAAAAGTCATCTTCAGACTCTCCATGGCGAATTAATAGAATTTGCATTAGAATTTCTCCCTTCCTACAAGCGCTCTTAAAGCGGGAAACAGAATCTCATTATTCACCCCAAATCAAAAAGTTCTCTACATGTTTTATAAATTCCTGTTCCATAAAAAAGAACCGCTCTTAAAAAAGCAGTTCTCTTTCCTTATATATTTGCGTTCTTCTCCAGCAGCATATCCACATGCGGGATCCCGTCTTCCATGTACACATCCGAAATCGTCTTGAAACCAAATGATCCATAAAACTTCTCCAAGTAGTGCTGCCCCTGGATTTTGATGGTATCTTCCTTCAACTCGTTTAATGTAAAGTCAATGCCTCTTCTTAAGAGTTCCTGTGCAAGCCCCTGTCCTCTGTACTCCTTTTTGACAATTACCCGGCCGAGTGACGCTTGTTCGTAGGATACGCCTGCCGGCAGAATCCGCAAATAGGCCACAACCTCGCCATCTGTTTTTTTGTACAAATGATAGGAAGTCAGATCTTTGCCGTCCACTTCAAGGTAAGGGCAGTTTTGCTCCACAACAAAGATTTCCGTCCGCTCTTTTAAAATGCTGTACAGTTCACGTGTCGTTAATTCATCAAATGTGTTTAGTTTCCAGCTCATGATGTTTCTCCTTTAGTGATTGATTAATGATGTACCGAGATAAATAGCCGTACCCCACATGACGAGGGCAGAGATCTTGTTCATCAATCCCATGATACGCCCCGATTCATCGATCTTACCGAGCATATTTCCTGCAATGCCCAGCCCAAGGAACCACAGCCAGGAAACCACGATACAGGACAGCCCGAAAGCAATTTTTGCGCTTCCTCCATAGTTTAGGGAGCTCGTTCCGATGACGCCAACCGTATCTAAAATCGCATGCGGGTTCAGCAGGGATACCGAGAGTGCAAAAGCCATCTGCTTTTTCGGCGATAGTACGTTGATCTCCTCTTCCTTTACCGGCCGCGGGTTGCTTCGCCATGTCACAACTCCCATATAGAGTAAAAAAAGAATCCCAAGGATGAACAGAACCGTTTTAATCCAAAAGGATGCCAGTACAACAACTGAAACCCCGGCGACAGCAAGCGTAATCAGCAGGGTATCACAAACGGATGCTGTTAAAATCACCGGCAACGCCCGGCTGAACCTGGGCTGAACCGCTCCCTGATTAAAGACAAATATATTTTGCACGCCGAGCGGCAGGATGAGGCCGAATGCCAAAATAAAGCCATGAAGTATTGCCTCGTACATTGCTCTCCTCCTAAACTATGGTTACCTTAACTTTATAGGAAATGGAGGCATTCGTCTCCAACCAATTGGTTAAAGAGATGATCTAGAGGTATTCTCTCTTCTATTAGAAAAAACGTTAAGAGTGTAAGAGATAAAGAAGTTGAAATGGCAAGAATTCGTAACATTACTAGAAAGAATACCGTCCAAAAATAAAGGATTGCATCCGCAATCCTTAAAAGGTCCTGCTATCTTAGGTTAAACATTCCTTTTCCGTTGTTCATATCTATCGGCAGCGAGGAATGTTCATGGGTGATTAGCCAGGAGTCGTTTACTTTTCGTAAGCCGAAGGTAAAGCGATTCGTGATTTGGCGATGCTTTTCTCCAGACTTTTCCTTGTGAGCTGCAAATGTAACCGCACAATGGATAAATGCCAGATTTGAAGTTTCCTCTATAACCAGATCATTAAAATGAACGTTGAGGAAAACGCCCTCTTCTTTTAAATGATTAAACCAATCGATGACGCTTTCCTTCCATGGAGCAATTCCCCTGCTCTCCCAGTTTCCCCAGCAATCATAGATATGAACATCAGGAGAATAGCTCGATAGAAATTTCTCAACATCTTTTTCATAAACCGCCGATTTGTAATTATCGAGAACATCCTGAACGACACCCATACTCACTGTCATAGATTCATCCCCTTATAAATTTAATTAACTTTTTCAATGTCCTGCCTCTTATTCCTTCTGCTGCCCTGAGGGCTTCCTATAAGTCTTTGGTGACCCGCCGTTTACGAATTCACCTCCCAACCCTTAACATTCTGTTTCTCTTCCATTTTCTCCTTTTGCAAAAGTAGCGAAAATACTATACGTTATGAATAGCTATTTACATAACAGGAAAGGGCGTAGCGTCATTGGAAGCGAAACGAATTACTTCAAATGAAGAGTTAGAGCAGGCATTCTATATCCGAAAAAAGGTGTTTATTGAAGAACAAGGTGTTCCGCTAGAGGACGAATTTGATGAGTTTGACCAGTTGGACGGCCGCTGTGAGCACATTCTCGCTTACTATGAAAGCCAGCCTGTTGGAACGGGACGAATCCGCTGGGTGGAGGGCGTCGGAAAACTCGAGAGAATCTGTATTCTGGAGTCCCACCGTAAATTTGGATTGGGAAAAATCATCATCATGGCATTGGAAGATATCGCAGCGGACAAAGGAACAAACCGGGTCAAGCTGCATGGCCAAACTCAGGCGGAGGGCTTTTATCACAAACTCGGCTATCAGACGTCCTCTGATGTCTTTATGGAAGACGGCATCCCCCACCTTTTAATGACAAAAGAATTGATTTCAGGAGGTTCACTTGAGGGATAGGGGATCCATCGTCTTGATCGACAACAATAAGGTCGCGTTGATTAAAAGGATCTTCAACGGAAAAACTTATTATGTCTTCCCCGGTGGCGGCATCGAACACAACGAAACACCACAAGTCGCTGCGAAAAGGGAAGCCTTTGAGGAATTAGGCCTGAACGTGAATGTAAAGAACTGTTTGGCAACCATTCCTTACAACGGCATTCAGTACTTTTTCTTAGGAAGTATTGTTGGAGGGGTTTTCGGAAAAGGTACTGGAAATGAGTACAAAAGTGACCGAAATCGAGGATCATATCAGCCTGTATGGGTTGATATAAATACTTTGACTAAGCTAGATATACGACCAAAGGAAATTGCCGAAAAGGTTCAATCCTTATCTAGGGAGGTAATGCATTTGAGTGAAAAAGAAAAGATTGTTTATGAACGCGGAACTGAGGAACTGAAATTAAAAACGACAGTTGCTCAAAAACTGGCACGGGAATTGAATCATTGTGACCTTGAGGACGAGGAAAAGAAAGACGAAATCATCAGGGAACTGTTTGGCAGTGTTGGCGAGAAACCCAGCCTTGAAGCCAATTTCCAATGCGACCTCGGCTACAATATTCATGTGGGTGACAACTTTTATGCCGGCTTTAACTGCACGATTTTGGATATGGCAGAAGTTCAAATCGGTGACAACTGCATGATCGGCCCCAATGTGGGGATTTATACGGCAGGTCATTCCCTTACACCGAAAGATCGGAATAAAAGCGGATATGCCATTCCTATTACCATCGGGGATGATGTATGGATTGGCGGAAGCTGTGTCATTCTGGCTGGGGTGACGATTGGTGACCATTCGGTTGTGGCAGCGGGATCTGTTGTGACCAAAGATGTTCCTCCAGATACGGTTGTGGCTGGAAACCCGGCAAGAGTAATTAAATCTATATAACAAAAAAGGCAGCTGAAGTGGCTGCCTTTTCTTATGGTTATTCACACTGAAAGTCTTCTCTCAACAACCCCATAATGATCGTATCGTAATACTTTCCATCAATATAGGAATGGTTTCTTAAGCGTCCTTCCACTTCAAAACCACACTTTTCATAAGAGTGGATGGCTCTTGTGTTCCCGCTCCAGGTATCTAGTTGAATACGTTCTAAATTCATCGTTCGGTATAGAAAGCGGATCAGAACCTTCATCGCATCCGTTCCATATCCTTTGCCCCAATACTCCTTGTGGCCGATTCCGATTCCCACCGTGCACCGCCTGGCAATCATGTTCAGTTCCCGGTAGCCAATTCCTCCGATATATTCTGGGATTTCTTCCAAAATATAAATCGAAAACTCGCCAGCTTCCCGTTTATCCAATTTAATGATTGATTTCTCATAATCTTCTTCAATTTCTTCCAGGGGCACATTGCTGAGATGAAAGAACCCTGTACCTGCTTCTAACCGGGCCGTTTCCTCATCATTTCGCCAATGGTAGGTTCGTTTATAATCGTCGAGTGACACCGGCCGCAGTTGGACCTTTTCTCCAGTTATCATGAATAACATCCCGTCCTTTTATTCGTTTTTTACTAATGGTGACCTGGTCATAAACACAATTCATGCGTACCATAAGCGTCACATCCCTTCAGACAATAACTTCCCTATTTCGTATTCTTAGTTCATCACAGATTCCCTGCTGCTTTTAAATCGCGACTTCAAATTCGTCCACTTTTACAGCTGTACCGGTGATTTGGACCTTCATTCCCTTGTCCGTTTTCGTGACTTGCACGTTCACTCTTCCGTCCCTTTCAACCTCCTGTCCCTGTTCCACTAATAGATTCAAAGGGCTTTCCGCTTTTTGATCGATAAACGTGGCATAATAAGCTCCCATCACACCCGAAGCCGTTCCGGTCACCGGGTCCTCAATGGTTCCCGAGTAAGGAGAGGAAAAATGTCGGCCATGCATGTCAGCCTCTTCATCAAACGTCTCAAGACAAAACGGGTGCACCGAGGCACGGGGCATTTCTTTTAAAATGGAAGGAAATCTATCATTGTCCGGTTTCATTCTCTTTATTGCGTCTAAGCTTTTGACCGGTACCAAAAGCGTCCAGTTTCCGGTGCTTCCGTAGGTTACTGGCAGATTGGAGTCAATGTCATTACGTTTAATCCCCAGTGAATGGGCCAGATCCCCAATCGAGCCGTTAAAATTCCTGAACTCTGGTGGCGCTTGCTGCATGGTAATAGTAACATCCTGCCCGTCTGAATCCACTTGGAGCGGTAAAACACCCACATTCGTTTCCATCGTCAATTCTGTCTTTTCACCAAGCAGTCCCTTGGTTTTCAACGCAAAGAGAGTCGCCATCGTCGCATGGCCGCATAGATCGGATTCATGTCCAGGAGTAAAGAACCTCATCCTCAGGTCTGCACGATTTGAACGGACAGGAAAAGCGGATTCATTAAACCCGACCTTGTGCGCAATTTCCTGCATCTCGATTTCTGTCAATTCATCGCCGTTCAGCACAATGCCTGCCGGGTTGCCTTTATGAGGCTCTCTGCTGAACGCTTCGTAATGATATACTCTGACTTTCTTCATGTTTATCTTCTCCTTAGTCCATATAAAATCCGCAGGTCAAGTTGGCGATTGTTCCGGCACTGGCATGGTCAGAGGCCATTAAGCAGGCCGCATTGGCCACTTCACGCAGCATGGCAACCGCCCTCCCCATAAACCACTGCATTTTTGTTTTCCAGCAACATTGTTAATCCTCCTGTTCAAACTTTTTTTACATGAGGGTTAATCCTGATGTGCTGATGGGTAAAGCGAAAATACTGATAGATGGCGAAAATGGTGGGTAAGAAAAGGAATATCGTGGAGTTAAAAGATCTATGATTAGTATATCACCCTGACAACCTGTGGTAATGCTGATTATCGAACCTATAGAAAAAAGGAGACGGTAATATGTTAGTTGGCCACATCAAAGAACTCGTTCGTCATCCTGTAAAGTCGTTCTTCGGTGAAAGTGTGCAGGAGACGCAGATTATGGATTATGGACTATACGGGGACCGCAGCCATGCCTTTTTAGATGAAACACGAAAAGATAAGTTTTTGACCATCACCCAATTCCCCGAGATGGTACGGTATAAAGCGAGATTTTCAGGAGCTGAGTCCTTGGACAGTTATCCTGGCGTGGAGATCACCACTCCCGAGGGTAAGATCGTATCGTGGGGAGATGAAGAGCTCACAAAGGAACTCGAAGATCAATCACAACGGAAAATTTCACCCGTTTCCTACAGTCCAACACATGTTCCTTTTGGCCCGATTGAGGAGGCGCACCTGCAATTGGTGACGGATGCTTCCCTGAACAAATTGAAGGAACTGGCAGGAAAACAGGAAATAGAGCATCGGCGGTTCCGTCCCAACCTGTATATATCTTTAGTAGAAAAGATTCCTTTTATCGAAGAAACATGGTTCGGCAAACGAGTGAAAATTGGAGACGAAGTGGAAATTCAATTACTGGGGCATTGTGAGCGATGTTCCATTATTACCTATCACCCTGAAAGTGCCGAATGGGATGCTTCTTTACTAAAAACCGTAGCCAAAGAACGCCAGAATAATTTTGGCGTTTATGCTTCTGTTATCAAAACCGGTAACGTTCGTGTGGGGAATGAGGTTTATCTTTTAGATGAACGATAACAAAAAAGCAGAACCCTTTTAACAGGAGTTCTGCTTCCACTTTTTTTATTAAAAATCAAAGTTGTCCGGATCCGGTCCTACACGAAGGTTTTCGTTTAATCCGTCAATTTGTTTCATTTCTTCTTGCGACAATTCAAAATCAAAGACTTGCGAGTTTTGAATAATGCGGTGTTCTTTTGTAGACTTTGGAATGGTCACTACACCATTTTGCAGATCCCAGCGCAAAATCACTTGTGCCACACTCTTTTGGTGGGCGTCAGCAATTTCCTTCAGCACAGGGTGATCCAGCAATTGCCCCTGCATGAGCGGAGACCATGCTTCGAGCTGAATGCCTTGAGATTTGCAGAACTCTTGAAGCTCTTTTTGTGTAAGCTTCGGATGATACTCTACCTGGTTGATCATTGGCTTGATCTCGGCATCCATCATTAGTTCTTCCAAATGGTGAATTTGAAAATTACTTACACCGATTGCTTTTACTTTTCCTTCTTTATAAAGCGTTTCAAGCGCTCTCCAAGCGTCTTTAAACTTGCCTTCCACCGGCCAGTGAATGAGGTACAGGTCGAGATATTCCAGGTTAAGCTTTCTCAGGCTTTCCTCGTACGCTGCGATTGTTTTCTCATATCCCAGTTCGGAGTTCCAGACTTTTGAGGTTACGAACAAGTCTTCGCGGGAAAGTCCAGCTTCTGCAAGTCCTTCCTTGATCCCTGTTCCTACACCTTCTTCATTTTCATAAATCGCCGCGGTATCGATGCTGCGGTATCCGTTCTTGATCGCTGCCTTGACAGCATCAACAAGCTCAGGTCCTTCTTCTACTTTAAATACCCCAAGTCCAAACCAGGGCATTTTAACTCCGTTATGCAAAGTGGTTGTATCCTGTAAATGATTGGCCACAATAATTCCTCCCATACTCGAGCTCATCAAACACCATCTATTATTCACCATAACGAAGCCTTTGAGAAGTACGCACTTTTCTGTATCGTAGGCACCAAAAGGGTTTAATGGTACTTTTTAGTGCCTGTAAATGGGACTTGCGCGTACAGACATGGATGGCGATGACCTGTTTTCACTGACTGCTGCGCTTGCGTGGATCAGCAACCAGCCGTCATCTGCGCCGCGAGCTGAGCATCTCTTCAGAATTATCGCGAGCGGTATCTTGACGAATCAAGCGGGCAGCGATTTCAGAGCAGAATAAAAAAAACAGACTTTCAGGAATCCTGAAAGTCTGTTTTTACGTTATGCTGCTGTTTCTTCCCCAGTCTCATAGTGCCTTCCCGTTCTGGCAACTTTATTCCACGCCTTGCGGTTGAAGAAAAAGTCCACCGTGCCATAAATAACAGCAGTCATGGTGATAAAGCGGTACAGGAAAACATCAAATAAAATGACCATCAGCAAAGGATACGTCTCCTTTTCCTGAAAAGCATAGCCATGCCTTTCACTCATGCCAATGGCCACCATGTCATAGACCAGGCCGATGATAAAAATGTAACCAACGTAGAGGAAAAGGAAGGTCCAAGAAAACAACTGCCCATCAATTCCATCCATGATCAATACGCCGGTCATGATATAGACCGCAAGCGTCCCGGCAAAAAAACCTTCAAATAAATAGAAGAAAGACACCGGTTTGGTGAACAACGTTTTAAGCAAAAAGGGCCCGAAGTGAAAAAGACAATCCACAAATGCTTTTTGCCACCGCACTCTTTGCTTAAAAAGATCTTTCCCGTTCTCCGGAAGCTCTGTATAACAAACCGCATCACGGATGAGGACCATTTTACGTTTCTTATCCTTAGTCATGTATTTGTGCATCTTCAGGGTAATATCAATATCCTCACCGACAGTCGTCCGGTAACCGCCGACATCGAGTAAAGCTTTCTTTGTAAAAATTCCAAAAGCACCGGATATAACAGCCAGTGCTTTAAAACGTGCCAGTGAAACTTTATTGACATAAAAAGCCTTCATAAAGTCCAGCGCCTGTGCCCGTACCAGCATATTCGCGCTCTTTAAAGACAAGCCATCCATAGGCTTTTTAACCATGGTTTGAAGCACATGCACGACACCGCCCGCCGCAATGACATTTTCATCCGAAAACGCCTGGTTTACTGCCGGCAATGCCTCATCGGTTAAGACCGTATCCGCATCAAGAGTAATGACCAGTGGCTGGCTGGAATATTCGATGCCGGCGTTCAATGCATCTGCCTTCCCGCCATTTACTTTATCCAGAACAAAAACGTGTGGATAGTATTCCGACTGGTACACACCTTTCACATTCCTGTGCTGCAAATGGCGAGTATGAGCCTTCATGCACGGTGTTAACATTAACAACGAATCGAGCTTGGCAAGCGTCTCGTCCGAAGAACCGTCATTGATATAAAGGATCTCTGTCTTTGAATAGGACAGTGTCTTCATACTGTTGACTGACGTTTCAATAATCCCTTCTTCGTTATAGCATGGAATCAGAATACTGACTCCTTTGTCTTCTAATGTTCTTCTTTTCCGCTCAAGACCCGCCCGCCTGAACAGGGGCAGACAGTGAATAGAGTGCAGAAAAGGAAATGCGATTGATATAAAAATAAAAAAATACCACAAATAGTCCAAATCAAATCCTCCTAAACCCATAAATTATTACGATATAATATATATTGGAGTTCATAAGGATTTTTTAGTGGGTCATTGAACGAATTGAGCAGATAGTCGTTATTTGTCGAAACCGGACAATATACAGTCTTACTATGAAAATATTACGCAATAGACAAAAGGCCCACTCAGAGTAAAAACTTTGTATGCGAAATTTTGAGCCCCTGCAAATTTTGTTAAAAATATATTAATATCTCATCCTACCTTCTATACGAAGGTACTTGCATACAAGATTGAAGTTTTCTCTTATATCTTTTTCCCCGTTAACCTCCAGAAGATTGAGCTTTAGTTGCTTTGCTTCTTTTACGATATGCTTTGCAAAAAGCGCGTCCCTGGTCATCCAGTTTTCAAAGGCTGTTTCGGGTTCATCTGTCTCTCTTATAATCTCGTTCATCCAGCTTCGTTTTCGGTATTGTTTCCTTTGAAAATATTCAGTCGGAACCACCCAAATCGCTTTATGATTTTCCTTTAGATAAGGCAGCACCAGCGATGGGAGCAGTTGATTTCCTTCTACCACAATTTCTTTATCTTCCAATCTCGCAAGGTCGTTAATAACAAATAAAAAGTCTTCCTTAAATGATTGGCCATACACCCTGAGCTGCTCATCAACGGACCGATTAAAAAATGCTTCATTCGCAGTCATGGATGAAACCTTGTACATGGCTGGTTGCTTTGTTTTGTCTATCTCTTTTAGATGGCCATTAAAATGTTCATCACATGAATAAAGTTTTAAATGGAACTGTTCGGCAACCATTTGGGCCAATGTGCTTTTACCCGCACAGGATGACCCACCCAGCCAGTAAATATTTTTATTTTCGAGCATACTTACACCTCAGTGCTCATTTATTTCAAACGCAGCCAATGGATAGAATGGGGATATCTTGTTTCTTGAACAAAACCGTATGAAGTATAGAAGTGGTCTCCCCGCACAGTATCCGTATGCAGCACCAGTGTGTGAAAATGTTTGTGAGCTTCCTTCACGATGCTTTTTAGCAAAAGGGTTCCAATCCCAATCCTTCGATAATCATGAGCCACATAAAATCTTCTTATCCTGCCGATAGATGGATCGTTAGCAAAAGGATCTTGATTCAGTCCGCCGATGGCCACACACTGACCGCCCGGATCAATGATACCCCACAACGATTCCCCCGGCTTGTCAAAAGCATTCTTGCCCTCTATGTAATCCCGCACTAACCATTCCAGAAAGCGAAAACCTTCCTTTTTGCTCTCCTCAACCAAATCGGTGATATTCAACTCGTTTAGGCTATCAATTTGTTTAACCGTGAATTGCTCCATTACTCAGCTGCCGGAATGGCTTGTTTTTGTATGCGCATTGCTTCTGCTTCTTTAATACTTTCGGCCAGCCAAACCGGAGTTTTAGGGTGATTCAGTATTTCCTCTTCCGATAGCCAGTACAAAGCCTCTACCTCATCCGGACTTTTCACATACGGGGTACAATCATCCAGTTCACATAAGAAAATAATATCGATAACTTCTCGGCCATCGGCCAGGGTAAATGATGTGCTCAGAACGTACTGCAGCTCGTCTTTTACCATTGCCCCCACCTCTTCAAATAGCTCCCTTTTTACGCTCTCCTCCAGAATATTGGCAGATTCTCCTGCCGGGTCCACCTTCCCGCCCACAAACGCAAGCAGTCCCCCAGCATGCTCTTCCTTCAAGCTGCGTTTAATGATCAGCCACTTATCTTCTTTGTATACTGCGGCTTCAACGTTTACGATAAACATTCAACTTCCCCCTTAAAAAGTAATCCAACTCTAGTTATACTTCACAAGGGGGATTTTTCCTTTTTTGCAACAAAAAAGTTCACCTTATTTTTGAATAGACTTCTTGGAGTCCAAATAGTCGTTATCCACTAAAGGTTTTCCATCTTGACCAACCATAACGCTAAAACCAACTCCAAAGCCTGAAGCATAAGACACATATAAAACACCCGTCTCATTATCACGAACAACTTGATACACTTCCATCTTTCCTTGCTTCTCAATGACTTCGAAACGCTTGTTTTCCAACTCCATCATCTCCTTTTGATTATTTTACGTCGTGTGCTTTCTTCCCAAACGGGCAGGGAGTGTTCTGCCAAACCTCTTCGCTACATCAGACCCATCACCTGCTGTTTTAATAGATTTTCCGCATTTAAAAAGCCAGGCAAGCGCCTGACTTTGCTGTTTAAATTAAGTTTTTCATTCCTCTAATTTAACTTACTCTCAAAAATCCCTCATTTATTCTCAAAAAAACTTTTTTATTCTCGAAACAAGCCATTTTATTCTCAAATTTGAGGCCTTTATTCTCAAACGGATTAATGCCAGTGAGTTTCGACTAATTTCGACGCATTTATTTATGAATTCGCCTCTGAAGGCTGTTCTTCGACTTCCCTCACCTGGATCTTTTTAATTTGGTGGCCTTCCATTTCCGATACTTTAAATTCGTATTTTTCATGGCGCACGACATCATTCTTCTGTATGTCCGAGTTCATGGAAAGCATCCAGCCGCCGATCGTGTCCAGATCTGTTTCATCGATATCCAGAGCATACATATCGTTAACGTCTTCGATCAGCACTTTGCCGTCGAGGACTCTTGTTTTAGCGTTCACATTGAGGATCATTGGGGATTCGTCCTGATCAAATTCATCCCTGATTTCTCCAACCAGTTCCTCCAGGATATCCTCAATCGTGACCATTCCGGAGGTTCCGCCGTATTCATCCATCAGGATGGCCATATGGGCACGTTTTTTCTGCATTTTGGTTAAAAGCTCCTGTATCGGAATGTTCTCAAACACACTCAAAATGGGACGGGTGTATTTCTCAAGCGGAACCGCCTGTTTTCCTTTCATGACGCCGTGAAACAGTTCCTTGGAGTTGATCATTCCCAGTATTTCGTCCTTATCCTCACCAACAACAGGATAACGGGTGAACTGCTCCTCAATAATCGTTTCAAAGACCTCATCAAGGGTTTGGTCCACCTGCAGCGTAACAATTTCCGTTCGGGGCACCATGATTTCCTTGGCGAGCCGGTTATCAAATTCAAACACGTTGTTCACATAGCTGAATTCCGATTTATTGATTTCCCCGCTTTTGTAGCTCTCACTTAAAATCGAACGAAGCTCTTCTTCCGAGTGGGCCATTTCATGCTCAGAGGCGGATTGGAATCCAAACAATTTCACAAACAGCTGGGCGCTTCCGTTCAATGCCCAGATGAATGGATACATGATACGGTAAAAGATGAGAAGCGGACGGGCTAACAGCAAGCTGACACTTTCCGCTTTTTGAATGGCGATGGTCTTAGGCGCCAGCTCCCCCAGCACAACATGCAAGAAGGTAATGGATGCAAAAGCAACGATAAACGAAATGGTCTTCGCCAAAGCAGCTGAAAGCTCCAAATTTACAAACAAGGGGTGAAGCAGATGTTCCACCGTCGGTTCTCCGAGCCAACCGAGTCCGAGTGCCGTAATCGTAATCCCCAGCTGACAAGCCGAGAGGGATCCGTCCAGATTGGTTATGACTTTTTTGGCTGCAAGTGCATTCCGGTTCCCTTCTGCCACCAGCTGGTCAATCCGGGTTATACGCACACGGATAATCGAAAATTCTGCAGCTACGAAAAATGCAGTAAGAAGGATAAGTACAGCAACCATAAATAAATTAAATATGTCCAATAGGGTCCTCATCATCCCAAGGGGATAAAGAGGTTCCACCTCCCAGGTAAAAAATAATTGATCGTTTTCCTTTGTATTAAATTACGCTATTTGTCCGTTCTCAATACCAATTCATGAAATTGTTTCCTACATCTGATCTCCCCAATATCAATTTCTGCAGTATGATCTCAGTATTAACTACGTAAAATCGCTCACAAAGTTTCATAAGTGAACAAAAAACAAGACGGCAGGCACTTTGGCCGGCCGTCTTGTCTTGTTAGTTTAGTTATGTTTTGGTGCTTTGTAGCTTTTCGGAAGCTTGAGTCCATGCTCAGCCATCACCTGGCGCAAGCGGTCGGGATAGTCTGTGATTAAGCCATCCACTCCGTCATTCATAAGCTTGTTCATGGTTGGCTTATCATCCACGGTCCATGGAATGACCTTCATTCCAGCCCGGTGAGCCTTGTCCACCATTTGCTTGTTTACATACGGCTCGTAGTTTTCATCGGTAATCTTTCCATCCTGCGGAAAACCATGAACAGGCGAGATGGCATTTGCCCCAAACGAGTGGGCTGCCGCAACCAGATCACCGTTAAAATCGTCGATGTCAATGCCTCCAAGCCATGGGGAGGCACCAGGCTGGCCCGGTTGCAGGAATTGCGGGCCGTTCGTCAGCGCCACAATCGGCAGGCGCGGCTCGACTTCGCGCATTCTCATCAGAGATCCCCAGTCAAAGCTTTGAATGGAAACCCGGTTAAGCATTCCGGCTTCACGAACCTGGCGGGCGACGGTTTGTACGAATTCCTCACGTGGTGCCGTCTCTTCCGGAGCCCCCGCTTCTACTTTGGTTTCGATGTTCATCCAGACTTTCTTTGCTTTATAGTGTTTTACTAGATCAAAAATATCCGTCAACAGCGGCATTTTGGCACCCGGGCTTGCCACCTGTCCCGGAAACTGCGGCAGCGTGGACGAACCGCAGTCCAATGTCCGAATTTGCTTCAGCGTCAGATTTTTTATGTACTTTCCGACATACGGGTATTCCGGATCGCCTGTAAAAACGGGCTTCGTATCCCGGCATTTTGTCCCGGAAATTTGTCGGTCATGCGTGACTACCGCCTGGTGGTCCTCCGTAATTTGCACATCCAGCTCCAGCGTGCTCACCCCAAGCTCAAGGGCACGCGAAAAGGATGCGATGGTGGATTCTACCGTTAGCCCGATTCCTCCCCTGTGGGCTTCCAGATCAAAATCCCTTTTCTCAAATTGTTTATACTCATTATCAGCCGCTGAAACGGTTGATCCCGATCCAAACACAGCCATTGAACTTATCATGATTGCTGAAATAGCCGTCCCTATAACCTTCTTTTTCACCATCTGCTTTTCTCCCCTTAAACGCTATAGTAGAATACGTTTCAAGTATAAAGAGCATTTGTTAATCCTTCTTACAGCAAATGTTAAGAAAATATATGGTTAGAGTTTCTTTGTCATAAAAATACTGTTCGGATCGCTTGTATAGTCTGCGAATGGCCCGCATTCTTCAAACCCGAAACGGGCGTAAAGCCTTCTCGCCGGTTCAAAGGCTTCCATGGAGCCAGTCTCAAGACTCAGCCGCCCGTAGTCCCGCCGTTTCGCTTCCTCAATGATATGTTGGAGAAGCTTCTGTGCCACTCCCTTTCTCAAATGGGAGGAGGCCGTGCGCATGGACTTGATTTCACCGTGCGTGGCATCCAATTCCTTTAACGCACCGCATCCCATCAGCTCACCGTCTCCCCATACACTCCAACATGTGATCTCCGGTTTACGCAAGCCATCCAAATTCAAGGCATGGATGCTTTCCGGCGGGGAATGAAGCTGCATTCCCTGAAGATGTTCCCCAATCAGCGATTTGATTTCTGTTCCTGTTAAATCATCTACTTTTATGATCATTTCCCATTACTCCTACTCCACTCTAAATCTATTCTGATTAGCGGTCAGATAATGCAATAACACATTGCCTGATTGAAAGGCCTGCGTTTTTGCCAGTGTCAGTCCCGTTTGTTTCATCCCTTGAAATAACGCTTTCCCCTCGCCAGCAATGATGGGCGTCATAATCAGCATGTATTCATCAATCAAGCCGGCATTTCCAAGCTGCTGCACAATTGAGCCGCTTCCAAAAATCAAGATATTCCCCCCTTCTTCGTGCTTAACTCTTGTGATAACCTCTACCGGTTCACTGCTGTATAGCCTGGTATTCTCCCATGAGGCTTCTTTAATAGTGGTTGAAAAAACATATTTGGTATTGTCCGTGAGTACCTGTGCCATATCCTTTAAGTGCTTTGGCGTATCGGGATTGTTAAGCATGGGCACCCAGCTTCGTTCAAACCCTCTGTACGTATCTGCCCCGAAAATGAAGGCTGATACTTCTTCCTCGCCATTGTGTACCGCTTTGTCCACTTCCGGATCTTGAATAAACCAATCCATCCCAAAGTTGGCTTCATTCAAACTCGCAAAATATCCGTCCACCGATACTCTGTTTAGCACCGTTATTTTTCGCATGATTCATCATCCCTTCCAAGGTATGAATATTCAGCATTCTCCCTATTTCTTCATCATATTCAGCTGCCAGGAAACCCCGAAGCGGTCCTCGACCCAGGAGAACTTTTCACTGATTGGTGTATCGGTAATCGGCATGAGCACCTTTCCGTTGTCCGCCAGTTTATTGTGCAGTTCTTCCAGCTCTTCTCCCGAGTCACATTCGATGAATAGTGATAGAGCAGGTGTAAACGTAAATCCGTGTTCAATCACACTGTCAATGGCCATCAGCGTTTGTCCTTTAATGGTAAATGTCGCATGAAGCACCATCCCATTTTCCTGATACAGCATGTTACCCACTTCTGCATCCTTGAATGTGGACGTATAAAAACGGATCGCCTCTTCTGCTTTCCCTTCAAACAACAAAAACGGAGTTACTTTTTGCATCGTATCAACCTCCTCCAAATAAATGAATAGCTAGCTACTATTTTCAAGAGAAAACCTATTTTCCCTGCTAAACAAAAAAACCAACTCATCAAAGTTGATTTTCATGAAATCTTTATTATTTTTTAAATCGAAACGGAACAGTTGCCACTACCACATCCCGCTTGAACAGCAGATAGGCGCGGATGAGCAGGCTCGACTGGTTATGCAGGATATTATGCCAGTTCTTTTTGGTGATGAACTGTGGAATCAAGACCGTTACGCGGTAATTATTTTCTTCTGCTTTGTTTTGAACCGTATCAATAAATTTCGTAAGCGGCATAATGATGCTTCGATAGGATGAATGCAGCGTAACGAGCCGCACATTGGGCTGCCACTTTTTCCATTTCTCTTCAAACACGTGTTCATCTTCCCGTTCAAACGCGACATAAACGGCAATCACCTGATCCGTAAGGGAAGTTGCATAGTTGATTGAGTTTTCCACGACCTTTGTAATACCGGCTACCGGAACGATGATCACATTTCCCTCCACCAGCTTCGGTGGCTGATTTGGGTTGATCCGCAGCTGCTCACCGACATGATCATAGTGCAATTTAATCCGGTGAAACAGCAGGACGATAAGCGGCAAGAAAACGAGCACCGGCCACACCTGCGGAAACTTGGTTAAAAAGAACATGATGGTTACGATAAAGCTGATAAGAGCTCCCGTGGCATTGGTGATCAGCTTTGGCAACCAGCCTTTTGGCTTTTCCCGCATCCATTTCAAAATCATCCCCGTCTGGGACAAGGTGAACGGAATAAATACACCGACCGCATAAAGCGGGATAAGATGCTCTGTCTTCCCGTTAAACACAAGCAGCAAAAGGATCGCACCTACTCCAAGGGTAATAATCCCGTTTGAGTATCCAAGCCGGTCACCGCGGATCGTAAACATGCGCGGGATGAATTTATCCTTCGCCAGGTTTACCGCCAGCAGCGGAAAAGCAGAATAACCAGTATTTGCTGCCAAAACAAGGATTAATGCGGTTGTACCTTGAATAAAGAAATACATAAATGTTCTGCCAAAGGTATCATCCGCAATCTGAGAGACAACGGTTTCCTTGGCTTCCGGAGTGATGCCGTAATAATAGGCAAGAAAAACAATCCCGGTGAACAAAATAGCCAATAACCCGCCCATTGCCATAAGTGTTCTCGATGCATTCCTTGGAGCGGGATCCTTAAAGTTAGGTATGGCATTTGAAATTGCCTCTACACCGGTAAGAGCTGAGCTTCCTGAAGCAAAGGCCTTCAGAAGCAGGAAAAGGCTGATACCGGCAACGGGTGTACCGACCGGTGTATGCAGGTTTTCAGGAACGTGACCGGTAACAATGTTGTAAGCGCCAACTCCGATCATGACGATCAAAGCTACAACAAATAAGTAAACCGGATAAGCCAGCACAGAAGCCGACTCGGTGACCCCCCTTAAGTTCAGGGTGGTCAGAAACAGGACAAACACGATCGAGATTGGCAGGTTATAAGGATGCAGCGCAGGAAACGCGGAAGTAATCGCATCCGCACCTGCCGACACACTAACAGCTACCGTTAAAATGTAATCGACCAGCAGCGACCCGCCGGCAACCAATCCCGGATTTTTTCCAAGATTGTCTCTGGAAACCACATAGGCTCCCCCGCCGTGCGGGTAGGCATAGATAATTTGCCGGTAAGATAAGATGAGAGCAGTAAGCAGAATAAGTACGCCGACGGCAATCGGAATAGAATACCAGAAGGCAGCTGCGCTTATGGTAAATAGTACAATTAATATTTGCTCAGGCCCGTAGGCTACTGATGATAACGCATCGGAAGAAAGAATGGCCAAAGCCTTCGTTTTATTCAGCCTTTGTTCACCCAGCTCATTGGATTTGAGTGGCCTTCCGATCAATAACCTCTTCAGCGAAGTTAACATGTTGAATTCACCGCCACTTATAATTGTTCTCTTGATGACTAAAAAAAGGTATTAAAAAAGCCCACAAGCCGACGTAAATAGACCTGCGGACATTATAATTTTTGTCGCACAAGCTCCACCCTCTTTCTCCAAAAACGCTTACGAGGTTAGCTGTCGGATTCGGGCCTTAAGAGTAGCCCTACCTTTGAAAGGATTCACCCCGTGGATGGATTTATACATCCGGATGGTTCCCCCGCACACTAAGGTTTCAGCGATTCAAGAAATTGAAACTTCGTATATCATACTCCTGCTTTGAACAATTGTAAATAAAAAGATTAGAACCTTTATTAATCGGAAATCTTATTTATAAATGCTTCGAAAATCAATGGATTTTTGATAGGAGGATGTGTCATGCCGGAGAAAAAAGAGCCCCTTTTATCTGATGAGTTCCTTGATCAGCTCACAAGGGAAATCAACGAGCAGTTCGGCGGTCCTGCTTTCGAACAAAACGATGGCTCAGAGGAAATGGAACCAGAGTAAATAGAAGTACCCCAAAGTATTACTTAGTAATTTTCCGCGAAATAAAAATACCATTAGTTTTCACCAATGGCATCAACTGTATCGTTATTCTTTTTCGCCAACGACTGTAAACCGCTGATTTTCATGCTGCGGGTTTTCGATTTCATCCAAAACGGCAATGGCGTAGTCAGCAAAACTGATATAGCTTTCCCCTTTATCATTCAATATCATTTGCTCTTTACCCTTTTGGTAAGAACCTGTACGTTTGCCTTCCGGGTTAAAGAATGCAGCGGGACTGATATACGTCCATTTGATCCCTTTGGATTCCTGCAGTTCCTTTAGATTTGCACCCATGTTTGAAGCCGTTGGATAAAAGGCTTCGGGGAAATCCGGTGTCTCAAACAAACGAGTGGATTGTGATTCGTCTACAAACAAGCTGCCGGCACCACCTACCACAACCAGCCTGGTTTGCGGCGCACCTTTTAACGCATCTATAAACACACGGCCAGCTTCAATGTGCTGTTCTTCCTTGCCCCGTGGTGCGTTAAACGCATTAACAACCACATCAAATGGTTTCAAATCTTCCGTTCTCAGGTCAAAGATATCCTTTTCAAGTACATGCGCTTTCTCATTCTTAACCTTTGCTGCATTCCGGACAATCGCTGTAACTTCATGCCCTCTTTCCACCGCTTCATTTACGATCAAGCTGCCGGCTTTGCCGCTTGCTCCAATCACTCCAATTTTCATACTCTATCTCCTCCATTTATGTATAAAACCGAACTGCCCTATAAATAATCCATGCAAAAATCAAAGCCCAGATCAACAGAACGAGTCCGCCTGCCACCCAGTTCTTCGGCTTTCCCTCCTTCAGCAAATCGATTGCTTTTTTCTCACAATCGGCCAGAACATCGCGGGGTATCATTTTTAAAGCCAGCCAGACCCCGGCAGGTACAAGGATAATATCATCAAGATACCCAAGAACCGGTATGAAGTCAGGAATCAAATCAATCGGGCTGAAGGCATAGGCTACCACCAGAGCAGTAAACGCCTTCGCATACCAGGGAACCCTGTTATCCCTGCAGGCAAAATACAAAGTATAGATCTGTCGTTTCAGTTTTCTTGCCCAGGCTTTTAGTTTATCCATTGGTCCTCCATGCATTGGTGATTTCCTATGCTTCTTCATTAGCTAAACCAATTCCTCTTTTAAAAGGCGCTATTATAAAAAAGAACCCTTTTCGGGTTAGTAAAATGATAGATGTCGGGATGACGTGCAGTGTAGCACGTTCGGGAAGCTTTATTCGTTTTAGCCATTATTGCCCGCTCATATAAGAAAAATAGAACGTCAGACCGAAAAAGAGTAAAAAGAACACAATAAAGATCATGTTGCGTTGTCTTTTACTGCGAAAGGAGACAAGCTGATCAATGATATAAAAAATCCCTATTCCCCCCAGAACAAACATGAATTCCGCAAACCCCGCAGGATAAAGAAGATATCCCAGGATAAAAAAGAGAACAACTAAACCACCGCTTAATAAAAGCCTGTTTTTTGTATTGCTCATCCTTCTTCGCTCCTTTTTCCGGGCTAGTCTTGTTCCTTCCTTCGCTTTCTCGCTCTCCCGCCTTCTTTATCATGCTGTTCAATCAGCAAGTAGGTGCACATCAGAAGAGCTCCCATTCCGACTCCCCTTACATCCGCTTCCTCTCCAAGTATCGGCAAAACAGCTGCACTAAACACCAGGAGCAGCAGAGCGGGGATTAACAATAAAATCTTATTCAACCCACCAGCCTCCAATAGCTTCTTGAATGATATCTCAACTATTAAATAACTGTTTAACTGTGTAACCACTTATTGTTTACCCGGTGTTCTTTATATGAAACTCTTTTTTGTCATGCTTAAAGTTCCAAATAAAAGACAGGCTGCACATGGCAACCTGTCTTCACTAATACATCTAGTTATTAATATACTTCTCAAACACATAGCCGTAATCCTTCACATGGTACTCTTTACGGCTTTCCATCAGCCACGTAAAAGCGGCGTCATTCAACTGGTTGAAGCTGTCGACCAGTTCATTTTCCTTGCTTTGGATCCGGCTGAGCGTCGTGGATGCCACGTTGATGCTCTGCTGGGCATATTGAAGGGCAAACTCGTTCTCGTGAGCGATCTCTGCAATTTTACTAAGGGATTTGTACAAATCCTTCAGCTCTTCAATGTGTCTTTTGTGCACATCGATGGAAAATGGAACCGAACCGATGACAAACTTGATCTCCACGTCGAGGTCCACTGTACCCGCGGTCTCCAGTGCTACGTTGGAAATCGTGTTCTCGCCATAGCTGTAGCGGTGGAGCATGCGTTTTTTGCTGACGGCGCTCGTTCCGTCCAGATGAATAAGCGCACGGTTCGTAAAACAGTATTCATCTGTTTTTGATTTGATCAAAAAATAAATTTTTTCATTGTCTTCGTGAAAGACGTAATCGTCGGCGTCCACCTTATCATAATCGGCAGGCTTGATCACACTTCCGACATCACTTAATCCTAATGCATCTGAAGCCAGGCGCTTTAACATGATATCTTCCTCTCCTTGTTGCGGTCTACCCTATATACGATATCACATGTTGAAAAGTTTCATGATTTAGTGGACGCCGCTTTCCGGATTCCAGCTGCCCTGCTTTTTACGGGCATACAAAATCTGGCCGGTATGGTAGGCCACATGAATGGTCATGTTGGCGATGACACTGCCCCATGCCTCTTCGCGGTGGCTGTAGGCATTCTCGTCAAACCGTGCTTCGTCTGCCTCTTCTACCGCTTTAATCCACTGGGCGGTAAGATGATTCAGTTTATCCATCGTCTGCTTCCAGTCCAGCTCTTCCTGGTCACGAAAGGTTTCATCGTTTTCCACGTTGTTTCCTCCCTGAGATTCAGGGCTTTGAAAACGCTTCAAGTAAAGTTCATTCCAATAAATGAGATGATTGGTGATCTCGCGGATTGAATTACTTTCAGGCGTTTCCTTCCATGCGGCCTGATCATCGGTCAGTCCTACAAGCGATTCTTTTAGTGATACAAACCAGTGACTGTCCTCAAGCGCATCGAGCTGATTGAGCAGTACTTCTTTTGCATTCATCGTATTGCCTCCCTGGTAACTGATTTGGATGTAACAAAAGTCTGATACCGGACCTGTTCGGTTTCAGAGAACTGATCGGTAAATTCTCCATTGGTATAGTCCCGAATGATCCGGACCCAGAAGGATTGTGCCGGTTTGTTCTTTGGAATCTGTGCCACATCCCATTTGCCCGGAAACCGGTCAAACGTAAGAAAAGCCGCCTGCCGGCCAATCCCCATTTTGCGGTACTTCTTCATAACAAAAAACTCAGCAATCATATGGGTGCCTCTGGTTTTGTGGACAAGCACAAATCCCGCAAACCGGTTGTCCGCTTTAATAAAAAAGGGATAACGCCCTTCTTCTTGCCAGTAGGCATCCAAATAGGCATAGCCGTACTGGCCGTTTTCATTCAAATCCGACCCGTCAAATTCGCTGAAATCATAACGGTACAGCTCCAGCATTTGTGTTAACACGTTCTTTTTTTCCAAGGCTGCTTTTTCAAGTATCAGTTTCATAGACATCCCTCCTCTGGGCGTCACCTTTCCCCATCCAATACATTCTCTTCTGCTGTTTGGAATCCTTTTTATGTACATAAAAAAGACAGGCATTGCAGCCTGCCTGTCTGAAATCACTTAGCCGTTGACGACCATGCCGCCATTAATATGAATAACCTGTCCCGACATATAAGAAGAATCGTCCGAAGCCAACAGCACATAACCCGGTGCCAGTTCCTCCGGCTGCCCCACCCGTTTCATAGGGGTTTCCTGGCCAAAGCTGTCTACTGTCGATCTCGGCTGGCTCGCCGGGATGAGAGGTGTCCAGATCGGACCCGGGGAAATACCGTTTACCCGGATGCCCCGGTCGACGAGCTGAAGAGAAAGCGATCTCATAAAGCCAAGCACAGCCGCCTTGGAAGAGGCATAATCCAATCCGTTCTTTTGCCCCTTATAGGCAGAGTCGGAGGTTGTAAAGATAATGGTGCTTCCTTCTTTCATGTGCGGAACGGCCTCTTTGGTGATATAGAACGCCCCAAATACATTCGTTTCATATGTGGTGACAAAATCCTCACAGTGAACATCCTCGATGCGGTCCTTCAGGATCGCTGTAGCTGCATTGCTGACGAGAATATCCAGCTTGCCGAATTTCTCAATCGTCTTCTGGACGGCTTCCTTGGCGAATGCTTCCTTCCTGAGATCTCCCGGAATAAGCAGACATTGTACGCCTTCCTCTTCCACTGCTTCTTTTGTGAACTCGGCATCCTTGTGTTCGTCATAATAGACGATCGCCACATGGGCGCCTTCCTTCGCATATAACGAAGCGACAGCCCGTCCGATCCCGCTGTCGCCTCCGGTAATCAGTGCCACTCTATCCTTTAATTTGCCTGTTCCTTTGTATTCCGCACGGTCGAACTGAGGGCGCAAGTACATGTCCTCTTCAATGCCCGGCAGCCGGTTCTGCTGTTCCGGTGGTGTATCTGTTGGATAACGCTGTTGGTCTTGATCCATACTGAATCCTCCCTGTCTGATTGAAAAATTTAACAATGTACTTTTCCACATCCTGAGGGGAGGTAAACCACTGTTCACTTTCATAGAGAGAACTTTTCTATGAAAATGTCATTCAGCCACAAGGTTTAATAATCTTGTTTTACTCACCATGCCCGCCCGCTCCAGTGTCTTTTTAGAATTCGTATTGTAGTACCAGCAGCCGCAAATGGGAATCGTGTTATGTTCGTAGCACCACTGTTTCAAATGATGAATGACGGTTTGGCCGACTCCCTGCTGCCTGTAAGCCTTGTTGGTGAACATGCCAATACTCGCATATCCGCTGAGGAGCTTGCTGCGCTCCAATACACCGATTCCGAGCAGGACATCGTCTTTCGTGAACGTAAACAGCTCTCCTTTTTCCGCCATTTTATCTGCCTGCTGTAAAAAGTCACCCGAAACCTCTATGATTCTATGAACATCTTCTGGCCCCGCCGGGTGAAAAGTTCCGCCGGGATATAGAGTTTCCGGTAACAGTGGACGTTTACTGTCCTGAAAGAAATAGGCCTCCTTTTCAATCTTAAAATCCAGGTCCAATGCCATGCTTAAAAAGAGTTCATCACATGTGGGAACAAATAACGAACGGATCGAATAGTGTTCCAGCACGTGTTTAAACGTATCCTGAGCAAGGTGCAGATACGGCTGTGCGATATAAAACTGGGTCAGCTTTTCGTTACTGTGGATAGCGAAGTACCCGATCAAAGTGGAACCATCGTACATCTGGTAAAACGCTGAATTCAAAATATGATTCTCTAAAAAGGAGTCGATGGGAGAGCTTAACGCTTTTATGTATTCCTCCGTTAGCTCTTTTACGTTATCGATGCTGCATGGTTTAAAATGACTCATGTGCTGCCTCCCTCTATTTAATGATCTGCTAAAATCTTCTACAGCTTCGATTGGATACCTTCCCGCCAAAATAAAAGAGAGCCGTTCAAAGACGGCCCTTTTGCTACAGCACACTATTTTTAACAGAGTTTGAATCAATGACATCCTGATCCGCCACCCAGATGATCGGAAGGTTGACAACGGTAAGATCTCCGTTGTCCTCACCGAATCCCTGGTTGGTTTTGTTTGAGCTGAACAGATCGAGCTGCTGGACCGGCCCAAAAGCGAGAGTGGCCGAACGGTCCATTGTATTGACTTTAAACCCAAGCATGTTAACGACCATGGGTGAAAACAGCACCATGTGAACCTCCTGCTTTTTTGTCAGACCTTCTCAATCAGTGAAGGGATTTCCCGTCCGTACGATGACTGTGTAACCGGTGAATCAACAGCATCCCTGTCATCCACTGAATTGTCGTTGCCAATAAACCTCGCATCATCTCCAAAACTTTGGCCGAAGCCCTGATTTTTTTTATCTGAATTGTGCCAGTCAGACAAGTAATTCTCCCCGATATTCACCGCCGACGCATTTTCAAAGGAATTAATTTTAAAAAGAAAAATATTTATAACAATAGAAGGTGAACCCACTAATTTCTCCCTCCTTTTCCCCTAAATATATGTTTGTTCCCTGTAAATATGTTTGCTTGAATTCTGGAGGTGCTTGAATGGACGTCGATAAATTGCAACAGTGGCTGGAGCTCGCGCAAAAGGTACAGGGAAACGATTTCTGGAACAGTATTTTTGATGGTCCTCCGGGCGGGCAAATCGGCCAGGTCAACAACCAGCAGGATGCACGGCACCGGTATAACCAATACGGGCCCAGCCAAAGCGCCCCTTCACCCCAGGCGGAATTTCCTAAGGTCGATATTTACACGAACAACCGGGAATGGATGATCGTGATTGATCTTCCCGGCATCCGGAAGGAAGATGTGAATCTCTCCATGTCAGCCAACAACCTGACAATCAAAGGCGTACTGCACTCTCCCTACAAAGATGCCACCGTCGTCAAAGCCGAACGGCCCACTGGCCATTTCGAACGGACCATACAGCTGCCTGAACTGATTAACGAGACCCGGACGGCTGCCCGCTTTTTTAATGGAGTGCTCGAAGTAAGAATCATGCGCAACCTGACCCCAGAGCGGAATATACGGATTGATTAGCGGCGGTTATTTTCTGTTTCACTATCGCTTACATCATTATCATTTGTTCTGTATGTTTCAGACATATGGTGAGGAAAATCACCATTGCTCTCGCCAAAAGCCGAATTCTTTTTCGTCGTATTATAGACCCGGCTCCGAACCGTCTGGCCAAACGAAAGCAAGCAGTTAGTGCCCATTTTGTTCAGATCAAGAAAACCTAGATTCACTTTGGATGAGGAAAACTTCATTCAGGATCATCCTTTCTCTTTTTGGATAACAATCAGACATGTTCTCTTTTTTATTTCATAGACTAGAGTACAAGCCGGATTATTAAGCTAACGGAAGCGCGGGATAGCCTATGCCTTTTTTTAAAACCATACTCAACGCCATTACAAATCATGATAAAAACATGGAGGAAATTCACCTGCACCTTAAACAGCTGCAGGCCGAGCTTTCGGAATTAAAAAAAGACAACGACGTCACGCCGCCCGTTGTCATTGAACATATCAATATTGAAACCCTGAGGATTGATAAATACGACCTGACCAATAACTTCGCCAACCTTGGCATCAAGGACCTCCACGGCAAATTGAACATCGGGGCCAACTATGGCCAGGGAATGAGCCTTGAACCAGACAGTGATCTGGCCAAAAACACCAGCAGCGCAATGAAAAAAATGACTGAGAAAAAAGAAAAAGTTCAGCAAAAAAAGGACGGGCCGAGCTATTCCATCAAAGGCCGTCCTTCCACATAAAAGGACTGAATTGGCTTGATAACAATTCAGTCCTTAATTGTTTACTTAACCGTTTCCTGTATCCGCTCAAACACATCTCTATAATAATCCACTTGATCCACAAAATCCGCTTTGTTCACCCGTTTTGTTTGTTGGCCCGGGTGCACCTCAAGAACTTCTATATCCTGTGCCTTCCCTTTGAACAGATCAATCCCATCCTGCAGCTTAATTTTATAAATCGCATCGACTTCTTCCTTTTGAAGGGAAAACGCGGGCAATTGGTCACATGGATAGAGAAAAACATGGCAAAATTCCCGGTCCCACATCGTGTCCTGTTTGATTTCGGTTTTAATGATACTGAGTGGAATGAGCTCCTCAAAGGTTACGGAAACACCCAGTTCCTCCTCGATCTC
The DNA here is from genome assembly GCF_030418125.1 of Fictibacillus fluitans. Lineage (GTDB taxonomy): Bacteria > Bacillota > Bacilli > Bacillales > Fictibacillaceae > Fictibacillus_C > Fictibacillus_C fluitans. Next base: position 223,716 of record NZ_JAUHTR010000005.1, read on the forward strand.
CCTGGTCCCATCGTGAACCCGTTCATCGGCCATTAAATGTCCGGCTGAAGTAATGTCCAACAAGCATGGATAATCCTTTTTCACTTCTGCCCGTTTTTGCAGCAGAATATAACGCTCTGATCCTTCCAGCAGCGTAAACCAGCAATGAAAGGTTTCATGCCAGACGCCATCTCTATGTACATCTTCTCTTGTTTTCTGTCCGATACACTTCATCTGCTCATCGAATATTCTTACTACCTCACTGTTCATATTTTACGGCTCCTTCAAACGTGTTCTGCTATCCGATTTCATTGTATCAGTTTATAACAGTAAAAGGCCGCCCCAAGAGAGCCAGCCTTATTTTCAATCTTCTATATGAAATTTGCTCTTTACTGATTTACAGGCAACAATCAAAACAGCCGCTGCTCCAACAAGGACAAGAAAGCCAATCCATGGATTGGCTTCCACTTCACTCATGAAGCTTCCAACCATGTTGGATTCCTGATATTTATGTTCCCTTATGGCTTTAATGTATTTTCCGCCAGGCTCCTGAACGGCAATCGCTTTATCGGTGCTGATGCCTTTGATCTTAAAATACTTCGTTCCCTTTTTATATTGATTGGAAAAGTTTCCGTTGTAGTCCCCTTCCTGGTCCGAATACTTGGTCACCTTACCAATCTCTTTCCCCACTTGTTCCACGTATTCCTCACTAATCGAATACGTGTAATGATCCCAGACCACAAACGGATAGGCCCACTTGGCTGAAGCATGATGGCCTGAAAAGATCTGCCCTGCGATAAGTAAAGCAAAAAAGAATGAAATACATTTTAGCATTTTCATAAGCTGCTGTCCCCTTCTACTTGATCGAATTCGCAATTCCCAGAAGCTCTTTTTCAAGCTGCTTTTGGGTGTACTCCGAGGCAAACATGTGTCGCAGATCGTATTCTTCTCCATCCCGAACCCAGAAAAGCTCGGCATAGTTTCCAAAGTAGGCGAAATAGGCACTTGTGCCATCAGCCAGCTCCAGCATTTTTACGTATTTTTTTTGCTTGATCAAATCATTCACTAAATTTTTATGGTTGAAAATTGTAATTGTAATAAACCCTTTTTCCGTATTTTCATCTTTTCGTATGTACTGCGTCTCCAGCTGAAGCTTTTCTTTTTTCCCCCAATCGGTAATCACCACTTTTGGCGGCTTGTATTTGTATGGAATGTATTGTGGCAGGTGTGCTTTAAATGGGAGAACATCCTCACTTTTTTCAAGGGAAACCGGTTTGTATGACCGTGGATAATGACCTTTCGAATGCGTGTCCAGCTTCATTTCTCCATCCGCCAGCATGGAACCCTGACATGACGTTAACACGGTTACCAGCAATGCCGCTGCAACTGCCCCTGCTTTTCTCAATGCCCCACCCCCGATTCTGTTACCTAAATCATACCATTTCTTTCGTGCCTTCCGGACAAGCAATCGTACGCAAGTTTCGACGTTTTTTGTGGCCGTATGTTTCAAGAGAACCCGGGAATTACTAAACCAACAAGTATTTTGGAGGCCGTTATGTTGTTTTCAAAAAAACATCGAAAGGTAAAACCGTCCCAAAGCAAGGTGCTTAAACAACTTGAAAAACAGAACAGCAATCATGAAGCCCCTTTACATTCTCAACTATCTGAAAATGAGGCTGAGCTGAAGGATGTGTTTACAAACTGCTCCGACGTGGTCTTTCGCCATGTCCTCGATTTGGACAGCCATCAATATTTAATTGTCTATATTGATGGAATGGTGGATCCGGAAAGCCTGGATGAAGATGTAATCAAGCCGCTGGTTAGCCATTCTTCTTCCTCTAATCAGAAAAATCGATCTTCCTTTCATCAGTGGAAAACCACAGTGGGATTAACCAAACAGAGAAGCCCTCTCCCGCTTTATGCGGAGAGGGCTTTAGCTGGCTCGTTGTTTTTTTCAAAGAAGTTGGAGGAAATTCTGTAATCAGCATGAGGACGCATACTGCGTTTGATGCCCCCTGTAGGTCAGCGATTCCGACCTTCTTATTAAGCCAATGAAATAAATGATGTTACCTTTGGTTGTACGGTGAAAAAAATGCCGGAGCACATCACGCAGTCTCATTCATTCAGTTCTCAACACTTGCCGTCTGTCCTTTTAAGTGATTTTGGAGAAACTTTAGCTTTTCCATTTGAAAGGGAGAGGTATACTCATGACCAAAATAGCGGTATACTTTTAACTCTTTTTCAGTTTGCAGATGATTATAGACCGCAAATACGGTCGATGGTGGAGTAATATCATCAATTAATCCGATTGACATCAGGGTTGTACACGTGACCATCGGAGCCAGATTCATAACATCAAAGTAAGAGAGTGTCTCCATCGTTTGTTCCTCCAGTTCAGGCCTTGTATTCCGGCGGAAGAAATCATTAATTTCAAGATACGGACCTTGTGTTGCGACATCAATGGACCGCTGAAAATGGCTTAGAAAAGGATGGATTGAAACAACTACTGCAGGTATTGGAGAAAGGGCTGCTGCAGCTAAAGCAATCCCGCCTCCCTGGCTTCCCCCTATTACACCGATTCGTTTGTGATCCACTTCCTCAAACCGGGATAATACTTCAACAGCACGTACAGCATCCATATACACCCCCCGGTAATAGTAGGTTTCTTTATCCAATACCCCTTTCGTCAGCCAGCCCGAAGAATGACCGTGCGAAGATACCATGTTATCTTCGCTGCCTTGTTGGCCTCTTGCTAGCATACCAAACACCGCATAGCCATGCAGAGCCCAATTTACCGTTTCATGGATTCCCCCATCAAAACTATAGTTGTAGCCATGGTACCAAACCAGACCTGGATAAATGCCCATTTTCTTTGGTCGTGCATAATAGCCTCTTATTTCGGCACCCCTAAATCCTCGATAGACAACTTCATAAACGTCTACCCGATCGGAGGGGTAATCCACTTTATCCATAGTACAGTTAACTGGATGTTCTGCAAGTTCTTCCTTCGTAAGGGTCCAAAAATTTATAAAATCTTCTCTCTTTGTAAGGTCAGGTTTGTATATTTTTAATTCTTCCAATGGCAGATCGTAAGGTTGAAGCATTTCTATACTCCTTTCACGATTAAAGAACGGACCTCCATCTGATTAACGAAGGTCCGCTATACAATTTAATAACCCAATTTCGTTTTAACTGCACGTCCCTCTAGAGCGTCAACATCCACCTTTAATTTAATCGTAGGTGAAAGCTGGAGCACTTCTACTCTGATGTCTTTGGACAGTACTTTTTTTGCCTGGCGGTTGAGCTCTACATTTATATAACCGTCTCCTGTTTCTTTTCCGATGATTTTCATGTGCCGCAACTGTGGAGACCAGACCTGTTTGTCGGTTCCACCAACAAATTCTACCTTCAAGAAATGGTTTCCTTCAGGAATCGCTGAATCTGAGATAACAACAGCTGAACTTCCAAGTCCCCCTGCATCAATTGGCGTATGAGGTTCTTTAAATCTCATGCTCACTTCGGTATATGCCTTATTATCTTTAGATACGTAAAATTTTGCACGTTTTAAAACATCCTCATTATTATCACTGGTGTAATTGTATCGGAGGGTGGCTTCAAAATTCTGAATATTGTCCATCTGGTACACCAAGTGTTGTGTGCTTGTAGACGATCGACGTTTATATCCGCCGCCGGTTTCCAGCATCCAATCCTCCGATCGGGAATAGATATTATTAAAACTTTGTGCATCATCTTCAAGGATTCCACCTTTTTTGTTTTTCCATGTGGGATCCGTCAGTGACAGACTGATATCTTTCTTTGTTTCTTTTGTCATCACAGAGGTTTTTTTGTCTACCGATAAAAAGTCTTTCCCATTTAATTTTAGGGTTTGTTGTCCATCTTCCCAAAAATTTGCACCTATTAGGTTCAGTTTCTTTTCTTTTACAGCATGAATTTTTGGGGATTGCTCCAGGATTTTGATATCCGGCCGTTTGGAATAGTATGCAGTTTTACCAAGAGAAAAATTGGGAAGCAAGATATACGAATACTTGCCGTTAACAGGATCGGTGCCATGGTTTAACCCAATTGATACGTATTTCCTTGTAATTGGATTAGAAGAACCTGTCCCGGTAATCTGGCTCCAGCTTCCTGTTCGATCCTCGTTCTTCAATTCTAAATCTGCTCTATCAGGGAACATATAGCCGATATCCGATGAATCGACTGCTCCTTTCAGGTGAGCCCATTTTCTGGAATGCACCTTCCCCTTCCAAGGTTTATTCAAAGATAGGGATAGACCATCTACAATAAGTTTTTGATGTTTGCTGTCCGCCACTTTCCGGTTCTCTACTATGGTTTCAACCTTTCTCCCATCGTTTGCAGATATATCCGATCCTAACGCAACCACTTCATTATCGAACATAAACCATGACTTTTTTGCCATTAAGGATTGGCCATGTGTATGAAGCTGCATACCTGTTACACCGTATTTATTTTCCATATCTACTCCGCCGACCCAGTCCTGGTTCCCTAAACCGGATGTTACACTCGGAATGAGTTGAATTTTAATATAATTGGTATCTGTGGGTAAGTCCTTAGCTGGGGTGATGTGCGCTTCATACCAATTTTTGTGGACTTGAACAGGATTACTGTTTGTTTGAATCTTGGCATAGCTGTTGTTATCTGTTGATGTGTATATCTCTAACCTGCTGAGATTACTTTTATTAGAGAAATACGTCGTAATGTCAAATCCCTGAGTCTTATCTACCTTATAAATGACATACTCATAAGAATTTTGTGTCCGGGTTAATCGGTTCTCATCCCCTTTAAACCGGTTCGCGTTGGTATTCTCTATTTTCCACATTGGCGATTTATAAAAGATATTTGAAAAATCTTTAAGCGGATCATGTAACTCGGAAGCCCCAACAATATTAACTTCACCTACCTGGGGTGAAATCACGTCTTCCTTTACATGCTTTTCAGCAGTAATACCCGGAAGCCGGGATGCATCAACTGTCGGCCAATAACCATCTGAAAATTGAGTCAGGTCGTTATTATAAAGAGTGGTGCGCCCGTCTGCTGTATGCCATCCAACTAGATTTTCAAAGTTAATGCTTTCATAATTGCCTGTTCTGGATGAAAACATAGACACTCCAAACATATAATCCTTTCGCTGCATCACGTTTCGGTCCATATACGGAAATTGTTGATAAAGGTTCAATGGCCCTCTTGCCATGATCGATGTATCTTTAACAATATTCTTTAATTGCACTATTTCGGGAAGGGTCGCTCTCGTGTAAAAATCAAATGTGGGGTCATTCACCACCAAATATTGTACCAGGCTCTTTAGATGATCTGACTGTTCTGGAGCAGCTGAAGGAAGGAGGTTTAATATAGCCGAAAGCAGCGGGTCGGCCTTATCGGAATTTGACTCTCTCGTAATTTCACGGCCATCCAGGTTATCAAAAATTCGATTTTTGTAAATAAGAGGTTCATAGGAATTCAAGACCCATTGAATTAAATTTTGTTTATCCGGATGGTTAATAGCCCAAGGTGAACCCTCATAAAGAGATATTGCTTTTGCAGGCTCAATCAGGTTTGACCATCCATATCCAGTAGAATATGGAAAACCACCATGAAAAAGGACGGATCCATCTCTATAAAAACCATCCGCTCCATTGGTTGCATATTGAAAGAGCGGAACCAGTGAAGTAGTGGCCAGCTTTATTTTATCGCTATTTTGTCCTAAGATCCCTCTCTTTCCTACAGCTGTAGAGGCCCAGGCCAAATTTGCTCCTGTTGAAGGAAGGTTCCATCCCACACTAGTTCCAAGCCTTTTAGGGTCAGGCAAAAAATAGTCGATGGCTTTTAAATTACTTTCCATCTGTTCATGGCTTACTTCTTTATACATTAAACCCAGTACATCGGTTAAATTCAGGGGAACACCCAATTCCCAAGCAAACCAGTTATTACTTGGGGACTGGGGCTTCTTTTCCAGCCCTTCATAATACCAATTTTTGTTGAGCCACTCTAAACCGTCAAGAATATCTGCTTTAAGTGTTTCATTTTGGTACAAAGAAGAGCCCGTCGTTGAATAAGCAAGGGCCATATCTTTTAAATAGCCATAACTCTCAGTAATATTTTGGTTGGGAACAGAACTTGGATAGTCGGAAAACAGGCACGTTCGATCGAGATCCTTATTCATCGAATTCCATGCTTTCTGCCCTTTCTCTGTTATTCGCTCAACCCTTTTATTGATATCCGTGTCCGCAGGGTCAAAAGACTTCCCTCCAGTTAAAGAAACGATCCACTTATCGCGAAGTCGTTCAAAATCAGCGGTGTCTCCCGATTCAGCTCGTGCAGTGATGGCTGTAGAACAAAACAGATAAAGAATGGCGGCCCAACAAAGTATCCAGCTTGGTTTCACCTTTTTTCCTCCTCATTAGACTCTTTTTTTGTTTAATTCCATAAGTACAGCTCCCTGCCATGGATCTTAAGGTGTAAGGGAGCTGCTTTGCCATTATGCCTAATTAATTTTCACTTCTGAGATCTGAGGTGCCCAAGGAATTGTTCCTCCGGTGACTTCAATTTTCATATAGTTTGTTCCCTCGGGAATCGTTCCAGATGGTTTAAGAACGGTCCGTTTCCAATCATCCTTGGTCGTCACTGGCTGGTCCATCTTCCAGTCACTCTTTGACCATTCTGATAAATCGGTGGATGTGTAAATATTTAGAATCCCGTCCAGATTTTCCTCAAAATAGACTCTGAGTGCGTAGCTACTTATATTTTCAACATGGTAAACAACCGACTGGGTGGACGTATCCTGTCTCTTAAGGCGGGAAGTGTCCCCTTCAAAGATGACATCGGCGTTCGTATTATCAAAAACGAACTCAGAATGCATGATAGCCTTGGACCAATCATTAAGCGGATCTTCTATTGAAGTCGGAGGCGGTGGTGGAAGTTCAGATAGGGGTGCATTTTTAACATTATATACTTCGGCCTCTCTTAACGAGTAACCATATTCTGATGACTTGGCTTTTCCCGTCACCCGAATATATCTAGCTTTTACCGGAGAAAATACCACGTCGTTGAGCTGTTTCTCATTCCCATAGGTTTGATATACTCCGGACCACTTTTCGCCATTGGATGATACTTCTATGGAGTATGCCTTTGCGTAAGATGTTCCCCAGTTCAATTTCACCCGGTTCAGTTTTCTAATTGAACCCAAATCCAATTTAACGCTTTGTTTTAAATCACGGCGTGATATCCATTCAGACGGGTTATCACCATCGGTAATATGCTTTTCCGGTTTTATTGTTGGATATTCTGTAGAACTGGCTTGTACATTTTTGTTTATAGCAAGGTTATTTCCGTCTTTAGACAGTTTTACTTTTGACTTGCTGTCCATCGTGGTAAGAACTATCATACTTTTAGCTGGTAATGTCATCTTCAGACCTTTTTCCAGTGATACATTTTTTAGTTTTTCTTTTGGAACAGCATATCCTTTTCGATCAACAGGACGTTCCTTTTCGGTATAAACGAACTTATTTAAATCTGAATGGCCAGCGACACCGGGAACGATAATATTCATCTTTCTTTCCTCGTCGCTGTTGTTTACAAGCGCCACAGACAAGTCAGATTGAGAGGTATTTCCTTTTTTCTTTTGATTCTTAACTGGTTTAATGGCTGCAGCTGCTCTAACTTGTTCTATACCTGTTTCACTTGCATAAACCGTCTTGCTGCTTTGAGGAAAATATCGTGTCAGTAGAGACATGGAATAATACCAAGGCCTTAATTTTTGTTCTTCCTTCGAGCCAACAGTATTCCAGAACCCCCATTCCTTCAATAAAGGTCTTTCCTCTGTTGATCCTGGGGCATTGTGCATAGCATCATCGAGCATCCAAAGTATGGCTCCAGCCTGTCCTCCTCTTATGGTTTGCAGTATATAATCTGACATAAGTACACCGTATTCATAGGAACCAATTCTCTTTTGCTGGTCATGCTCGTTTTTCCCATCGATCAAACCTGCTTCGCCCATAAAAAAATCTTTCTTAGATCCTTTTGGATCATGGTCCAAAATATAGTTTCGCTTAGATTGTGCAACCGATTCAATATTGCCTTCAAGAACATCCTTATCCGTTGCGTACCGGTGAATGTCATACGTATCTACTATGGGGGATAATTGATCCACTGTATAGTCGACCCATTCATCCTGGCCTGTAGAGTCAGGTCCTACAATTTTTATCTTTTTCTCCAAATGTTTCTCAATCAGTATATGATGCAAATTGGTGACTCCGCGTTTCCAGATTTGAAATCGGTCTCCGCTTTCTCCAATGCCCCAGCTGCCGTTAGGCTCGTTGATATAGTTATAGTATTTGATAACGTCATACCCTCTTTTCTTCACCATTTCGTGAAGAAAATCACCAATGATTGCTGCCCAGCGAGGATCATCCGAGGCCGAGATCACAGGATCACCATCTTTCCCTTGATACGGCTTTGCCCATTCGCCAATAATGACAGTTACGTTATGCTTCTGGCAATAATCGAGTATCTTGTACAATCTCTTCATATCGGGCGTATTCCAATTATAGATAGGCTTGCCCTTTTTATCATATCCTTGAAAATAATCTGTTGCTTCGAGCATCGTCCGGACAAATTTCGTATTCATATTGGAAACCCGGTCATAAATCATTTTCCATTGCTTATTTGTGAAATCATAGGAATCTGAGTTGTCCCACTGGACACCAACTCCTAAATAATCAGATTCAATTGTGGAGTTCGTATCCACCAACACTGTTGTTGTATCCGGTTGGGCATTAGAATCCTTCTGTGCTTTAAATACTTTCCTTGAACCGGGAGCAGCCTCTGTTAACGTATTTACACTTGCACTTACCAAAATCACTAAAAGAAACAAACTAAAAATAGCCTTTTTTGTCATAACGATATCCTCCTTCTACAAAATGGTAGTTTGTTAGGCATTCTTCTTCTTTTTTGTTTATCTTTGTTGTGATGGTAGAGATATAAATACGTTTTTTGCCTCCCTTCTACCCGTAATGATATTAATACACTTTCTGATTCCATCCATTTATCTTGGCTAACGCTTCAACATAAAAGTAATCTCCATAAATCAGTGATACATTGATATGCCGGCTACCCCTTTTCATTTGCAGAGCCCGGGCATTTACACCCGAGCTGTTCTATCATTCTCTCAACTTTTTGTTCCAAGCTTGTCCAAACATTAAGTTCAATCATCCTATTTCCTCCATGATGACCTCTTTATGCCTTCACCGGGTACTTTTTTATAAAGGAAAGTAATTCGGTTACAGAACAGGTAGCAAGGCAGCAGTACTTATCGGCACCTCCGTAGTAAACATACAAAGTATCATCCACGATAACGTTGCCTGTAGGAAAAACACACCCTTTATAAAACCCTTCCCATTCATACTCATGTTCAGGTTCCATGATGTAGTTTGGCGGACGTGCAATAATTTTTGTAGGATCATTTAAATCGAGTAATAAAGCTCCTACCCGATAAACTCCTTTATCATCTACACCGTGATAGAGTGTCAACCAGCCCTCCTCTGTTTTAAGAGGTGGAGTACTGCCGCCAATTTTCAGCTCCCATTCAACCTCCCCTTTTGCCAGCAGTTTTCTTTCTTCATCCCATTGAAGCAAATCATCTGAAGACGTAATCCAGATGCTCGGATAATCGCATCCATAATCCTCTCCAATCCATTCCTTCGGCCGTTGCAGCATGTAGTATTTGCCATTAATTTTTTCGGGGAATAAGATAACATCTCGGTCATCCAGACTAGGTTCAGTCAATCTTCCCAGCCGTTTATACGACTTTAAATCATCAGACATCAGTAACCCCGTATTGGTTACGTTGTGTTTCAAATGATAAGGTGCGCTTTCTGGAAGGTTATTGGTTTGGACCTCATCTGGCCCAAAGTCCCAGTACCTTCCTGGAGGATATGGACGGTACGCATACGTTATATAGTACGTATCATCAAATTCCACGATCCTGGGATCTTCCACGCATCCCTGATCAGGCCCATCTGAACTAGGACTCAATACCGGCTGACTTGATGATCTCGTGAAATTTACGCCGTCGTTGCTTTCTGCCAGTCCTAAATAAATGTAGTGGTCTTTATCATCACCTGCAGCTCTGTACAATAAATAGAATGTCCCATCTTTATAATAAGCACCTGGATTACAGACAACCAAGCTTTCCCAGTCGTTGTCAGGATTAGGTTTTAAAATTGGGTTTTGAGCATGTTTTGTTAATAGCAATTCCATTCATCCTTTCAAATGTGTACTATGTTTAACCCTTTATGGAACCGGCGGTAATACCGGATACGATAAACTTTTGCAAAAAAATAAAAGCAATGAGAAGTGGAGCTGCAATAATTAATATACCGGAAGCCAAAATTGGCCAATTGACTGTGTATTCCCCCATGAACATATATAATCCGGAAGTAAGCGGACGCAGTTCTTTATCAATAAGGAACACATACGGACTAATAAAATCGTTCCATGTGCCAATAGCTGATAGCATACCTACGGTCATAATGGCTGGTTTCATTAATGGCAATAAGATAGTAAGTACATATCTTAGATACCCACATCCATCGATGGCCGCTGCTTCATCCAGTTCTTTAGGAATCCCTTTAATAAAAGCGGTAAAGATAAACACGGCTACGGAAAGGCCACCACCGATTTTCATTAATATAAACCCGTGATACGTATTCATCAGGTTCAAGTACTTCATGATAAAGAGCAACGGTACTAATCCTGCCGGCAGGAACAAAGCAGAAAGAAAAAGCATATAGAGAAAGTTGGATCCTTTTACATGCTTTCTGGCAATAGGATAAGCTGCAAGAGTTGCAACAATACAAACACCCGCTGCCACAAAAAATGTGTAGATAAAACTGTTAAAGAAATATATGCTCATTTCCGCGCTGGTCCAAGCTTCAATGAAATTACTCCATTGAGGTTTTTTTACAATAGATATTGGGTTTGCAAGAAATTCCGCATTGGACTTTAACGCCACATTGACAATCTGCAGCATAGGGATCAGCATAATTAATGCAACAGCCAGCAGTACCGCATTTGGCAAAAGGCTCTTAGACAAGAATCTTTTCATTAAAACTCAGTCTCCCTTCTGCGGGAATAGAATTGGGCAATGAACACTACACAAAAGATAATAACGAACTGTACCATTGCAAGCGCTGAAGCATACCCTTGGCTTGATCCTCCAGAGAAAATCTTTGTAAATATGTACATGCCGAGTGTCATGGTAGACTCATTTGGACCCCCGTTGGTTAGTACAAAAATGATGTCAAACGTGCCCAGCGTGCCGATAATCATTAGAATGATATTTATAGTCACCATGGATTGCAAAAGCGGAAGAGTTACATGGCGAAATGATTTCCACCCTGACGCTCCATCGATATAGGCAGCTTCATAAAGTTCTTTGGGGATACTCTGTAATCCAGCCAGATATAAAACCATCGAGTAGCCCATATGCGCCCAAACCTGCACAAAAATCACCAGAGCAAGAGCTATTTTGGAATCACCTAATAAAGCAGAATTGATTTTGAAGTGATTTAGAAGCTGGGAAACCGGGCCCGAAAAGGGGTCAAATACCAATGTCCATATAAGACCAACAACTAGAATTCCAAGGATGTTTGGCATGAATATCGTAGAACGGTAAAAACTGCTTAACTTTAGTTTTTGGTTAACCAAGACCGCAAGAACAATCGATATTGCATTTTGTAAAATGGTAACCGTAATACAGAAGATTAAAGTGATTTTAATTGCATTCCATACGCCATCATAATCAGCGGTAAAAGCTCTTTTATAATTTTCCAATCCTACAAAATCAAAATTATGGATGTTTCCGGCATAGTCTGTTAGTGAAAAATAAACATTTCCGATCGTTGGAAATAAAACGAATAAAGAAAACAAAATAAGAGCGGGCATCAATAATAACCACGGCCAAATATTGCTTGCTCCTCTGTTCAAACTAAACCACTCCTTTTTATAGAAGGGAGTCTGAGAACCAGCCTCCCTTCTCCCCAAAAACTATTCCTTCCAGTATTTTTTGCTGCCTTCTAAGTCCTTTTGCATTTGCTCTGCAGCCTTTTCTGGGGTAATGTTGTTAGAAATCAGCTTCATACCGAGATTGACAAAATCATATTTCGCACCTGGAATAAAGGTGGATTCCCAAACTGGAATAACATTGTTAGCGTTTACTAATTCCTCCACCATTGAAATTTCCTTGCCTACTTTTACACCGTCCATTACCGGAATTGATTTTGTAAAATTAATATATTTTTCGTAATTCTCTTTTTCCGAAATAAAATCTAAGTACTTCATAGCAGCGTCTTTATTTGGTGAGTCTTTGGTAACCATCCATCCTCCTCCGCTTTTTACCCCCAAATTTTTATTGTCGTCAGCATTGTTTGATCCGGGCAAGTTCATTACACCATAGTCCAATTTAGGATTAGCTGCTGTGATCTGGCTGGCACTCCAAGAACCATCTACCATAAAAGCAGCTTTTCCTTGTGCAAAAATACCCGGCGCTTGTCCATAAGCTAAGCCGGCACTATTTTGTTGAAACAAAGAACCTAATTCTTTTAATCTAGATAGCATATCGACCCATACCGGATCAGTAAATTTAGTCTCGCCATCTCTTAACTTGTCATTAAACTTAGAGTCTTTGCTTCTTACCATGGTGGCTTCAAGCTCATTGACCGGCATTGCGATCGGCCATTGGTCTTTACCTCCAAACACAACGGGCATATACCCTTTCTTCTTAGCTTTTTGGGCAGCTGACTTAAACTCGTCCCACGTTTTAGGCATCTCAATATTTAGTTCCTTCAATATTTTCTTGTTGTAGAAAGTCACCATTGCAACGTTATTCCATGGAACCAGATAATTCTTTCCTTTTACTTCTTCTAACTTTAAGGCCTCTTTTTTATATTTTGAAAGAACTGGTTTTCCAGTTAAATCCATGAACATATCCCGTGATTTTTCTGTTCGGATGTAATCCTTTGCACCGGCAACAAGATCAACTTCACCTGCAGCAGTCCTGGAATTAAACAAAACTTGGTAATCCTTTGTAGGGACCGAATCATATTTAATCTTGATATCTGGATACTTCTCCTGGAATTTTTTATTCAATTCATCATAGTACGCCTTGTCTTCTACCCTGTAGTTAATAATCCTGAGCTCTTTTTGTTTTTTGCTGCTCCCATTCGTTTTTGAACTCTGCTGGCAACCCGTAATAACTAAAATTAACACTAGAAATAAGATAAACCCCGCCTTCTTCACAACCATACCTCCTTTTTATTAAAACGCTTTCATGCAAAATCATAATCAACTCTTTATAAAGATGTCAATAATTTTCTGAAAATTTGTTAATATTTTTTTGTTAACAGGTTAATTTTTTTCGTTAAAACTACAATAAAAAAATAGTTAACTAGTCTTTCAAGCACAAAAAATCCCTTATAAATAAAGATTTTTATGACAAATATATAATATCAACTTGTTTAAATTTTTTGAAAAAAGTTGATATTTGTTTAGAAACAATTTATGATGGTTGCAACGTTACCTTTTTTCTGAGAAATTTTGGGAGGATGAAGATGAAAGATACAATTACTATGCAAGATATCGCTAACAAATTAAATGTTTCAAAAGCTTTGGTATCAAAAGCCCTATCCAATAAACCAGGAGTAAGTGCAAAAACCAAAGAGAAAATAAGAGTGGTTGCAATGGAATTGGGTTACAGCTTAACACCTGCTAAACAAACTGTATCCCTGTCTCAAACTGATAATGTTGCCGTGCTGCTGCCCAGAAAATTTCATGAAGATCTGGAATACTGGGGAATTGTATTGCAAGGAATTGAAATTGAACTGCAACGATATGGCTACAGTATGATTGTTTCAACCATCGATCTTGAGGAATCTTCTGTTGGCCAATTACCCACTTGTATAGAAAATAGAAAAGTAGATGGTGCATTGATTCTTGGAAATATCCCTTCGTCTGTTGTTTCTGGGGTTCAAATGTACGGGACTCCTATTATTTTGGTAGACTCCTTAAACATGTCCTCCCAATTTGATCATGTATTAACCCAAAATTTTGGTGGAACGTATGAAGCAACCAAACTTATGTTGAATAATGGCTTTAAAAGGCTGGCGTTTGTTGGAGATCAGTCCTTCTCATGGAGTTTTTCTGAAAGATTACGAGGATATCAGGCGGCTATTACAGAATGGAATAATTTGCATCCAAATACGGTTTCCAGTCAGATTCTCACAGGAATTGGCGGAGATTATGTATCAGAGGGTTTTGAAGAAGAGCTAATTAAATACCTTTCAAAAGATTCTAACCCTGGACTGGTCGCAGCAAATGATCCGATTGCATTAAACTGCTTAAAAACAGCAGAAGAACATGACTATAAATGCCCTGAAGATTTTTCGTTAATCGGCTTTGATAATATCGCTAAGGCTAAATGGAACGAACTTACTACTGTTGATGTTGACAAAAATGGGATCGGCAAAACTGCCGTCGAGCTTTTGTTAAAACGTTTACAGGAAGAAAACAGACGTACCGTTCAGGTAATGTTGAGTACCAGTATTGTTCATCGAAACACCGTAAATTATTTATCTGATCACTAGGATGAAATTAGGAGGCACTATTTTGAAAATAGGACTGGGGTTTCATCAAAAATTGCTAACAAAGCAGAATTTCCGCTTTGCCAGGCAAATGGGTGCTACACATGTGGTAGCCCACTTAACAGATTACCATACACATCCAATGGATCTGGAATTGCATCGGAAAATGTATTCCTACGAAAATCTTAAAAAGCTTAAAAGTGAAATGAATGAAGAAGGTCTCGAATTTCACGCGATAGAAAACTTTTGTCCCGCCCATTGGCATGATGTCCTTTTGGATGGTCCAAAAAAGCAGGAACAGCTAGAGTATTTAAAAAAGATTATTCAAAGCATGGGGGAGGTTGGGATTCCAATTCTAGGGTATAACTTCAGCATTGCAGGCGTCTGGGGACTGACCGAAAAAAATGTTGCTCGTGGAAAAGCAAAAACTGCCGTTTTTCATACTCCACAAGAAACCCCAATCCCAAATGGAACTATTTGGAACATATCCTATGATCAGCTAGCAGAAGCAGGTGAGTTTCCGCCGATTACTCATAAGCAATTGTGGCAACGTCTGGAATACTTTTTAAGTGAATTGTTACCTGTAGCGGAGGATGCCGGAGTCATTATGGCCGCTCATCCTGACGATCCTCCACTGGAAACTCTGAGGGGGCATGCAAGATTGGTCTATAAACCCTCGCTTTATCAAAAGTTACTAGATATTGTCCCCAGTCCAAACAACCGCCTTGAATTTTGTCTGGGTACTATTCAAGAGATGACAGAGGGCGACCTTTACGACACCATTGAACAATATGCAAATAAAATTGGGTATATCCACTTTCGGAATGTAAGAGGAAAAGTTCCCCAATATGAAGAGGTATTTTTGGATGAAGGTGATATTGATATGATTAAAGCACTGAAATTGTTAAAAAAGCACAACTATCAAGGCGTGCTTATTCCTGACCATACACCATCTACAGATTGCGATGCCCCCTGGCATGCAGGTATGGCATTTGCATTAGGTTATATGAGAGCCGCAATAAATAGTCTTAATCACGAAGCATGAGAGGAGGCGTGGCATGAGGCGAGTTGCCATAACAGGAGGCAGCGGAAACTTAGGGAGATGGGTATTGAGGGATTTAATGGACCGCGGGTATGAAGTAATTAATATCGACCAGAAGCAGCCTGAAGGTATAAAATGCAAGACGATTATAGTTGACTTAAACAATCTTGGTGAAGTTTATGGAGCATTACAAAATGCTGATGCTGTAATTCATTTAGCTGCCATCAACTCCCCAGGAGGGTATCCGAACGAAGTTGTCTTCAAAAACAATGTTTTATCCACTTTCAATATACTTGAAGCAACCGCTCGATTACGCATTCCAAAAGTGGTTTGTGCCTCAAGTGAATCCATATATGGATGGGCCTGGGCTAAACATACGATCACGCCAAACTATTTTCCAATAGATGAACAACACCCCTTGCTCCCCCAGGAATGCTATGGGTTGTCCAAAATCGTTATGGAGAACACAGCAGAGACTTTTTACAGAGAGAACAAACATCAAATTCTATGCCTTCGTTTTGCACACATTGCTGTCCCTCCTCATGGTTATGAGTATCTTTGTATAGATTCTAGTAAACATAAATTCCTCTGGAGCTATGTTGATGTGCGCGATGCAGCAGTTGCCTGCAGATTAGCGATTGAAACGGATGGTTTAGGGTTTTCTACCATGAATATTACGGCAGATGACACATGTATGGTTGAAACGTCTATAGAATTGGTTAAAAAATATTATCCTCTCACAAAAGATGTAAGAGCTGATTTAAGTGGACATCAAGCCCTCTCATCGAATGGTAAAGCAAAAAAATTATTGAATTGGCACCCAAAGCACTCCTGGAGAGAGTATACTTCAATCGAAACTACATAAGAGGTAGCCTATGAAAAAACAACCGACATCTATATTTACTTACTGGGTATTATTGTAGCAGTGACGAAAAAAGCATTTATTTACTTCAGTAGGATTCCTATCATGGGGAAATCAAAAAACGGACCAGAACCCAACAGGCTTTCTACAATAAACACAAACTGGAGGAAAACACAAAGAAATTTTTTGGTACTATTTAATAAAAATCAGTTATGCTCAATTATCACCGCAACAACCTCATTTTACCGCAAAAAAAACTGCCGAATTAAATCCGGCAGCCCACAAATTAACGATTTTTCAATTCTTCAGCAATCAGTTTGTTCACCAATGGTGGGTTGGCTTT
Source organism: Fictibacillus fluitans (assembly GCF_030418125.1). GTDB lineage: Bacteria > Bacillota > Bacilli > Bacillales > Fictibacillaceae > Fictibacillus_C > Fictibacillus_C fluitans. The sequence continues at coordinate 240,614 of NZ_JAUHTR010000005.1, forward strand.
CCCTTTGGTCTCTTTCATGACCTGGCCGACGAGGAATCCAATGGCTTTGTCTTTTCCGTTCTTGAAGTCTTCGATGGACTGCGGATTCCGGTCAAGAACAGCAACTACAAACTCGCGGATCGCACCTTCGTCTGAAATCTGGACAAGGCCTTTTTCTTTTACGATCGTTCCCGGATCTCCGCCATTTTCGATCATTTCCTTAAAGACTTTCTTTGCGATCTTGGAAGAGATCGTTCCGTCTTCAATAAGCTTGATCATTTTTGCCAGGTTACCTGGTGTTAATGGCGTTTCGTCGATTTCTCTGGACGCGTTGTTCAGGTAGGCGCTCACTTCGCCCATGAGCCAGTTGGAAAGCATTTTTGGATCGGCTTTCTCCTGAACACCTTTTTCAAAGAAATCGGCCATCTTAATGGATGCGGTCAGCACACCTGCATCATAAGCCGGAAGACCGAACTCAGAAACATAGCGCTGCTTACGGGCATCTGGAAGCTCAGGGATCTCGGCGCGCACCCGTTCGATCCACTCTTCGGACACACTGAGCTGCACAAGGTCCGGATCCGGGAAGTAACGGTAATCGTCGGAACCTTCTTTAACACGCATAAGGATCGTTTTGTTTGATTTCTCATCAAAACGGCGTGTTTCCTGAAGAATTTCGCCGCCGTTCAGAATTTCCTCTTCCTGGCGCTTTTCCTCATACTCGATTCCTTTTTGGACAAAAGCAAACGAGTTCAGGTTCTTCAGCTCGGTTTTTGTACCGAATTCCTTCTGGCCGACAGGACGGATGGAGATGTTGGCGTCACAGCGCAACGATCCCTCTTCCATCTTACAGTCGGATACAACTGTGTATTGAATGATGGCTTTCAATTTTTCCAAATAAGCATACGCTTCTTCCGCTGTTCGGATGTCCGGCTCGGAAACGATCTCCATAAGAGGCGTTCCCTGGCGGTTCAAGTCCACAAGAGACGATCCGTCTGCCGCATGGGTCAATTTCCCCGCATCCTCTTCCAAGTGAAGGCGTGTTATGCCGATTTTTTTCTTTTCGCCGTTCACTTCGATTTCGACCCAGCCGTGTTCACCAATCGGTTTGTCCAGCTGGGAAATCTGGTAAGCTTTCGGATTGTCCGGATAAAAGTAGTTTTTACGGTCGAAATATTGTTCGCGGTTGATTTCACAGTTCAACGCCATCGCCGCACGCATGGAAAATTCCACGGCCTGCTTGTTCAATACCGGAAGGACTCCGGGATGTCCAAGACAGATCGGGCATGTCTGGCTGTTGGGCGGTGCTCCAAAGTCGGTGGAGCAGCCGCAGAATATTTTAGAATTGGTTTTCAGTTCAACGTGGACTTCTAATCCAATGATCGTTTCAAAATTGCTCATCCCTGCACCTCCTACAATTGCGGTTTCGCTTTATGGTGTTCCGTTGCCTGTTCAAAGACCGAAGCCACACGGTAAATCGTGGATTCGTCAAAGTGTTTTCCGATAATCTGCAATCCGACCGGCAGGCCGTTTGAGAATCCGCAAGGAACGGAAATGGCTGGCACACCCGCCAGGTTAACAGGAATGGTTAGAATATCGTTGGCGTACATCGTTAACGGATCATCCGTCTTTTCACCAATTTTAAAAGCAGTTGTCGGTGTTGTCGGTCCGATGATTACATCAAAGTCATTAAACACTTGTTCAAAATCGTTCTTGATCAGCGTGCGGACCTTCTGCGCCTTTTTATAGTACGCATCATAGTAACCGGAGCTGAGCGCAAACGTCCCAAGCATAATACGGCGCTTCACTTCATCCCCAAAGCCTTCGCTTCTGGAGTTTTTATAAAGCTCAAGAAGATTCTCCGCATTGTCTGAGCGTACGCCGTAACGAACGCCGTCAAAACGGGAAAGGTTGGCGGATGCTTCAGATGAAGATAACAGATAGTACGTCGCCAAAGCGTACTTGGAATGCGGAAGGGATACTTCCTCCCAGGTAGCGCCCTGTCCTTCAAGCACCTTCAAGGCTTCCATCACTTTTTCTTTTACCTCGGGATCCACGCCTTCTGCTAAATATTCCTTCGGCACGGCAATGCGCAGGCCCTTGATGTCTCCCGTTAAGGAAGATAGATAATCAGGAATCTCAACGTTCGCTGACGTGGAATCCATCGCATCATGGCCGGCAATCGCCTGTAAAAGATAGGCATTGTCCTCAACTGTGCGTGTGATCGGTCCGATCTGGTCAAGAGAAGACGCGAACGCAATCAGGCCAAAGCGGGAAACAAGTCCGTACGTAGGCTTCAGGCCAACTACGCCACAGTATGCGGCTGGCTGGCGAATGGATCCGCCGGTATCCGAACCTAAAGAAAACAGCACTTCGCTCGCTGCTACGGATGCGGCTGAGCCACCGCTTGATCCTCCAGGCACATAATCGGTATTCCACGGGTTTTTGGTCACATGAAAACCTGAGTTCTCGTTGGAGGACCCCATCGCAAATTCATCCATATTCAATTTTCCGATTGTAATCGCCCCTGCTTCATATAGACGGTTGGCGACCGTGGCATCATAAATAGGGTTAAAGTTATCAAGGATCTTACTTCCGCTTGTGGTGCGGATCCCTTTTGTGGAAATGTTATCTTTCAAGGCAATCGGAAGTCCCGCCAGAATCCGCTCTCCCGGGTATCCCGCGAGCACATCGTCCAATTCTTTTGCCATGCGGCGCGCGTGCTCCTCATTCAGGCTGAGGAACGCCTGGACTTTGCCTTCCACCTGTGAAATTCGGTCAAACGATGCATCAACCAGGTCCGTCACATTGATTTCTTTCTTATGTAACAGGTCGTGCAGTTCTGAGACTTTCTTCTCTAATAATGACATGTGCTGCCTCCTACTCTAAAACGTCTTCGGTACTTTAAACTGTCCATCGCGCTCGTCAGGAGCATTCTTCAATGCTTCTTCACGCGGAACGGATTCTCTTGCCTGGTCTTCGCGCAGCACATTCCTAAGCTCCAGCACGTGGGTTGTTGGTTCGATATTTTCTGTATCCAGTTCATTCAATTGCTCGGCAAACCCGATAATCGCATCCAGCTGCTCCGTGAACACGTCCACTTCCTCTTCACTAAGTGAAAGGCGAGCCAGATTCGCTACGTGTTTTACCTCATCTTTTGAAATTTGAGACAAGCTTGCCACCTCCAAAACAGTACGTTTCACAATATATAGATGATACCAAACATCAAGGCCCCTGAGCAACAAAGCGGGGGTTTTTTTACGTTAAAGCAAAAAAGACCGGCAAAATCGCCGGTCATCTGCTATTAATCCTTCCTGTAGCTTGCATCCTTACTGGGATGCATAAAAGGAGCGCCCTTGGGCTTAACCTTCTTTTCAATCAATTCCCGGTTTTCCTCGGTGTTCCAGCCAATGTCATTTGTGGGATGCACCCACTGATCGCCAGCCATGGTGCTCGGGTCGGTGTCCTCACTCCAGTTGTTGAGCGGTGAGTTTTCCGAGTTGTACAGGCTGTCTCCGATGACAACGCCATACTCGTTAACGAAAGGAGCCTCCATTTTTACACCTGAATTTTTAAAAGATGGAGAATCTGCCTGATGCGGCAGGGTTTCATCGAGAATGGGGGAATCCAGCTTCTCTTCTTTCTTCTTATCCGGCATGATGCACGTCCTCCAATTCAAACCGTTTACTCCTACTTTCTCCAGATATGCAGCTTTTATGTTGAAAAATAACCAGGATACAGGAATAGGGTACAAACCATCCGAATAAAATATTTTAAAAGGTACTTTACAAAAGTAAGAGCTCATTATATAATACTAACATAAAGTAAGTAATTAACTAATTTTATATAAGGGGTGTTGAACATTATGTTAGATTTAGGTCTTCTTATTATTCGTATTGTTGTAGGTCTGTTGTTCGTCGGCCACGGAGCACAAAAATTGTTTGGCTGGTTTGGGGGTCATGGTTTGAAAGGAACAGCCGGCTGGCTCGAGTCCATTGGCGTTAAACCCGGCTATACAATGGCTGTTTTTGCCGCACTTGCAGAATTCGGCGGCGGGCTGTTGTTCACAGCAGGGCTTGTCACATGGCTTGGAGCTGCAGCCATTATTGTCACCATGCTGTTCGCCATAGTGAAAGTTCATGGTGCCAACGGATTGTGGTCTACTGCAGGCGGGTATGAGTATAACCTTGTTTTGATCGCCATCGCACTTGGTGTGGCATTAACAGGCGCAGGTGCTTACTCTCTTGATGCGCTTTGGTTCTAATTCAATACAGAAAGAAGGGCAGGAACCGCACAGGTTCCTGCCTTCTTTTATTGGTTTTCCTCGAGCAGCTCAATCGTGTGGTAAAGAAGCGATTTCCCTCCGACATCTCCATGTCCCGGTACAACGGTTTTTGCTTTTGAATAACGGTCAATGACGCGCTGTACGGAGACTGGCCATGCCTGTACATCCCCATCCGCTGTATTCCCGAGGTCTTCCGCTTTCTGTTCCTTGATGAGACAGCCTCCGACAAGGAGCTTATACTGAGGTAAATAAACGGTGATGTTATCCTCGGTGTGCCCCTTTCCGGGATAGAACGTCTCCACTTTTACATTGCCAAACTTCAATTCCGTCAAAACTGGATTGAGCAGCTGGTCCGGACCTTCATATCCATTTTGCATACCGAGTGTCGCTGTCTTCTCCGTGCTATAGACACGTATTCCTCTTTCCTTCAGCGTTTTGACCCCGCCCATCCGGTCCGAGTGCCAATGCGTGATGATGGCATTCTTTATCGGTTTTTTGAAATGCTGGTCAATCGTATCCAGCAGTTCAGCGGTTTTCGGATCATCCCATGAGGAGTCCACAAGCAACAGACCCTTTGATGTTTCCACAAGGAGTCCATTGGATGGAACAGCTACTCCATTAAATTCTCCGATGGTTGTATGTACCCACACATGGGGCTTGATCTGGGTGAGAGTCACTGTCCCGCTTTCATTCTTAATGGTTTTTTGATGATGGTTAAACTCTGTTTTTGGAGCCTGAGCGTGAGCTCCGGTGACAATTGGTGCAGCGAGCAATCCCGCTGCCATCATTCCGCATACCAACGCTTTTCCCATTTTCTTTTTATTCATGACCATCCTACCTTTCACTCCTTGAATTTTCCTGCTATGGTAATGATGGTATTCTTTCTTACTCTACTCATCAATGGAACAACACTGACAATTATCTAATAATAATCAGAAAATTCAACTAAATGAAGGTGAAAAAATGGACGTTTTGGAAAAGCGCCATTTATTGATTGAACGGGGCCAGCCCTACGAAAGTGAATTTATCTATTTAAAACGGAAATTATCCATCGGCCGGTTCGGGGCACATCCTGCTCCAGGCATCGCTTTTCATATTCCTCTCGTCTCCAGACAGCATTGTGTCATTGAATGTGAAAGCTCTTCGCCCAAATTGATGGATCTTGGAAGCAAGCATGGAACCTGCCTGAATGGCATTCCGCTCAGTCCGAACAAAAGCTATCCATTGAATCACGGGGACCAGATTACACTTGTCAACGGTATGATCTCCATGAAGTACATGGTGACCAATTCCTTTGAGACGCTCGATTATGACCCTGTTACACCTGTCAGCCGTCCTCCTGCTGATTTTATTGAAGTGATTGAAATACTGCAAAAGGTGCGAATCAGGGAATCCGACATTCATTTTTCTCATAAAGAATTTGAATGCTTTCAACTCCTTTACGCTTCTATCGGACAGTTTGTTTCAAAGGAAGAAATGAAGCGGCACGTCTGGAGCGAAAGAGCCTGGACTGACGGCCGCGTTCCTGATGTAGGGACGGATGAATTAAATTCTCTGATCTACCGGGTACGGAAAAAGCTGTCACCCTGGCTGCATATTGAATCGGTTCTCCGGAAGGGCTTTGTGATGTCAGCTGCCGGCGTACACAGTAATCCATAAAGCTAAACAAAAACCCCCTTCGGCCAAAGCCAAAAGGGGGATTTTTCTGTGTTACAGCAACTCTGAAGTTGTCTTAGCTTGCATGTGAAGAAGAAGGTAGTCAGGACCGCCCGCTTTGGAGTCGGTACCAGACATGTTGAATCCGCCAAACGGCTGGTATCCAACGATCGCGCCTGTACATCCTCGGTTGAAGTAAAGATTGCCAACGTGGAACTCTTCCTTCGCACGCTCAATGTGCTCACGGTTATTCGTAACAAGTGCGCCTGTTAAGCCGTACTCTGTGTTGTTTGCGATTTCCATCATGTGGTCAAAGTCACGCGCCTTGCAGAAAGCCACAACCGGGCCAAAGATTTCTTCCTGCATCAAACGTGCTTTCTCTTCAACATCTGCTACAATCGTCGGTTGAATGAAGAAGCCTTTAGAGTCGTCGCCTTCTCCGCCTGCTGCAATTCTTCCTTCTGTTTTTCCGATTTCAATATAGCTCATGATTTTGTCAAAAGCAGCCTGGTCGATGACAGGACCCATGTAGTTGCCAAGATCTTCCGGGTTACCCATTCTTAGTTTGCTGGTCAGGGCAACTGCTTTTTCAAGAACTTCATCGTATACGTCCTGGTGAACGACCGCACGTGAACCTGCAGAACATTTTTGTCCAGAGAAACCAAATGCAGAGTATACGATTGCTGATGCTGCCATGTCTGTATCCACATTGTTGTCGATGACCATGGTGTCTTTTCCGCCCATTTCAGCGATGACGCGCTTCAGCCAGATTTGGCCAGGCTGTACTTTTGCTGCGCGCTCATAAATGCGGCAGCCGACTTCACGAGAACCTGTGAAAGATACGAAACGAGTTTTCGGATGGTCAACAAGATAGTCGCCCACTTCAGCTCCGCTTCCCGGGATGAAGTTCAGGACACCTGCAGGAAGTCCTGCTTGCTCCATAACCTCTGCAAATTTCGCTGCAACAACCGGTGTGTTGTTAGCCGGCTTAAGAAGAACAGTGTTTCCTCCTACGATTGCAGCTACTGTTGTACCTGCCATGATGGCAAGCGGGAAGTTGAATGGAGAGATCACAATCCCCACACCCAGTGGAATGTAGTTGAACTGGTTGATCTCGCCTTCACGGCTTTTTACCGGTACGCCATTTTTCAAAAGCTCCATCTGGCGTGCATAGAATTCAAGGAAGTCAATCGCTTCCGCAGTATCTGCATCAGCTTCCTTCCATGGCTTTCCGCCTTCTTTTACAAGATAAGCAGAGAATTCATGCTTGCGGCGGCGCAAGATGGCTGATGCGCGGTAAAGAATGCCTGCACGTGATTCTGGAGACCACTTTTTCCATGTTTCAAAAGTGGAAACCGCAGCTTGCATGGCTTGTTCAGCCAAATCTTTATTTGCTTTAGAAACCGTACCAATAACTTCTGTTTTATTGGCAGGATTGATAGAAACAATCTTTTCATCTGTTGTGATGCGCTCTCCGCCAATGACAAGAGGATACTCTTTGCCTAGCTGAGAATTAACAAGATCTAAAGCTTCCTCAAAAGCTTTCTTGTTTTCTTTAACTGAAAAATCCGTAAATGGTTCGTGTTTGTAATCTCGAATCATTTTGTCCCCTCCTATGCCCTTAAGCGTTTTCATAATGCAACATGTCTATTCTACCCTAAACTCGTGCCACAGTTCAAACTATGGTAAATAGTCGCAATTGTTTGAAAGATTTAAAAAGTCCTTTATTTGCAAGGGTTTTCATAAGTATGCAGATAGAAAAAGGCAGACCCCGCTGCATCAAAGGTCTGTCTCAATTGCTATCTATAAATATGCACGTTTGGATCTCCGCTCGCATCATCCCGGACAATCAAAGCTTCCGGTTCATTAACAGCCGATTGGATGTTAATCGTAACCGGCACGTTTGGAAGCTCCTTCATAACGGAAGAGGTTACATACTGTGTAAACGAAATAACCTCAGCTTTTCCCTGGAATTGCATCGGAATATCGATATCCATCCGGTCGAGGCTGCCATCATGATAATGAGCTTTACCAATGACACCTACATAGTTCGGAAAGTAATCCTGGATTTTAGATTTGAAGTTATTAAACTTCTCCGCATCATCCCTTTTGGATGCTGTGGCTTCTTTCGATGGAAACAGGTAGTACCTCTCATCAATCTTGTCCCAGCTGCCGAGCTGGTTGCTGCCTGATCCTGCTTCCGCTTTTGCAAAAAAGTGCCCCGGTGTAACCGATTCCTTTTCGGCTTCCTGATAAAGAGCGATTGTGATCGGCACATTCTTCAATGAATTATTTTGGCGCAGACGTTTCACAACCTGCTGCCCCATCTGTCTTGCTTCCTGGGCCACATCACTTGCCTGCAGTTTCTTGGATCCGTTGTAAATCAGTCCGGCGCTGTCGGTTGCTTTGTAATAGTACGTAGAGTTAAACGAAAGACCTACCACAAGGCCGCCAAGCTTCACTTTGTCGTTTCCGCTTTGAGTCAGGTAATTCTGTTCAAGAACATAAGATAAGTATTTGGGATGCTTGTCTTCGGCATCCATTACTTGCTTGTACGGAGCATCCTTTTTCACGCCAAGAGCCGGGTTGAGCCCTTTTTGCGCCATGTCACTCTTGCTGTTTTTCTCCGCCTTTTCGTCTGAACGCTTCAGCCAGTTGTTGACGGTTGTGGAAGACAGATACTGGCCTTCCTGGTAGTAATACTTATCTGTACTGAAGTCGTCCTGGGCGATTCTCATAAGACCCAGCTCAAACTCATTGATATCCAGACGGTTGTCCACGCCATACTTAATCAGGCCGCGGGCGCCGCCAGGCTCAAAAGGCACGATGCTTCGGTAGTACTTCTCCCCGGTGTTGATTTCCCCAGTGATGATGGCTTTTTCTTCGGTCTTCCCTTTTTTCTTAACAACTTCCTCTTCCTTTTGCAGCTTGTCTCTGTTCAGACAGCCGGTCAGGAGTAAAAGGGAGCTTAACAGGATCAGACTGATCCGTTTTATCATGGTAAAACACTCCTCCATATAACTTGATGGAACAGAGCTATTCTTTATTTTTCAAGCTCCTCAATAAATTGCTGTTCCGTCCAAACCTCTACACCCAGGGATTGCGCTTTGTCCAATTTGGAGCCTGCATCTTCCCCTGCAATCAGCAGGTCGGTGCTTTTAGAAACACTTCCGGTCACTTTTCCACCTAGCGCTTCCAGTTTTTCTTTTGCTTCGTTCCGATTTAAAATAGAAAGCTTTCCGGTCAGAACGATCGTTTTTCCTGCGAAAACAGAATCCACATCTTCTGCACGGATGACCCTTGGCCCTTTGTATTCCATATTCACGCCATATTCCTTAAGCTCGGAGATGAGCTCAGCAACTTCCGGTTTGTTAAAATAGGTTTCAATCGAATCAGCCATTTTTTCGCCGACCTCATCAATGGCCACCAGTTCTTCCTTCGTGCCCGCCATTAAACGATCCATACTTTCAAATACCTGGGCAACCGTCTTGGCAGCTTTCGCTCCGACATGGCGGACACCAAGTCCAAACAAAAGCTTTTCGAGCGAATTCTCTTTCGATTTTTCTATAGCTTCAAGCAGGTTGTCAACCGACTTTTCACCCATTCTCTCGAGCTTCAGCAGCTCTTCCTTCTTCAATGTATACAAATCGGCTACATCCTGGATAAGATTTTCCCTGAAAAGCTGGGCAATCACTTTCTCACCAAGCCCCTCAATGTTCATGGCATTACGGGAAACAAAGTGAATCAGCCCTTCACGAATCTGCGCAGGGCATTGCGGATTCAGACAGCGAAGCGCCACCTCTCCGTCCAGCCTCTCCAGTTCACTGCCGCACTCCGGACATTCGGTCGGCATGTGAAAATCCTTTTCCTCGCCTGTTCGCCGGTCCACAATCACATTTACCACTTCCGGGATGATATCTCCCGCTTTTTTCAACACCACAAAATCGCCGATCTTAATATCCTTCTCACGGATCAAGTCTTCATTATGCAGTGAAGCCCGTTTGACGGTCGTTCCGGCCACGGTTACGGGAGCTAAAAGAGCGGTAGGTGTAACCACCCCTGTGCGTCCGACGTTCAGCTCGATTCCTTCCAGCTGTGTGACCACTTCTTCTGCCGGGAATTTGTAGGCGATCGCCCAGCGGGGGCTTTTCGCCGTAAACCCAAGCTCCTCCTGCTGATGCAGAGAATCTACCTTTATGACGATGCCGTCAATTTCATAGTCTAGATTCGGCCGGCGTTCTCCCCAGCCTCTGACAAACTCAACAACTTCATCGATATTTTGGCAATGATGCCACTCCGGATTGGTTTTGAAGCCAAGGTTCTGTAAAAACTTCAGGCTCTCACTGTGTGAGTCAACCGAATGGCCCGAAAGCTGGCCAATGCCATAGACGAAAATGGACAGATTCCGCTTGCCAGCAATGTTGGGATCCAGCTGTCGGAGAGAGCCGGCTGCCGCATTCCTCGGATTGGCGAAAAGCTCCTGCCCCTCTTCCTGGCGGGATTCGTTCAGATTCTGAAAGGAGCGTTTCGGCATATAGGCTTCTCCGCGCACCTCAAGCGACAAATCCTTGTTCTTGATACGAAGAGGAATGGACCGGATGGTTTTCAGGTTATTCGTGATGTCTTCGCCGGTTGTTCCATCGCCGCGGGTGGCACCAAGCACAAAGCGTCCTTCTTCATACGTCAGGGACACGGCAAGGCCGTCAATTTTCAGTTCGGCAACATAGGTCACATTGTCACCCACGCCATTGCGCACTCTTCGGTCAAAGTCACGCAAATCTTCTTCATTAAAGGCGTTGGCAAGGCTGAGCATCGGCACCTTGTGCTGTACTTTTCTGAAATAGTCCAGAACCTGTCCCCCCACCCGGACTGTCGGGGAATGCTCGTCCCGCAGTTCCGGATGGTTGTTTTCAAGTTCAATCAGTTCCTTCAGCAATGTGTCGTACTCCGAATCAGGAACGGTCGGCTTGTCGAGGACATAATATTCATAGCTGTATTTTTCAAGGAGCTCACGTAATTCATTCACCCGTTGGCTGGCATGCTCTTCGTTCAAATCTTTCAACTCCTTCAATCTTTCGCGTTAAACTCTATATTTTTTCAATCGGTGCGAACTTGGCAAGCAGACGCTTGAGTCCCACCGGCTGAGGGAATGCGATATCAAGCTCGACAGAGTCGCCTTCGCCCTTCATGCTGACGACGACTCCGGTTCCCCATTTACGGTGTTTTACCTTGTCACTGACTTTCCAGTCCGCGTTTTCACCGCCGGAAGATGCATAAACCGGAGACGTTTTCTTCACTCCCGGCTGTCTCATAAAGGACGGCGCTGCATTGGAGCGTGAAGCTCTGCCCCAGCTTGGAGACGCTTCTTTTTCCTTTTGCTCGGATTCAAGCAGTTCTTCCGGAATTTCACCGATAAAGCGGGAAACCGGATTCATGTTTGTACGGCCGAAGAGGGTGCGCATCCGTGCATTGGTCATAAACAGCTCCTCCTCAGCACGGGTGATTCCCACGTAAGCCAGACGGCGCTCTTCTTCCATTTCACTTTCTTCAAACAGCGCGCGGCTGTGCGGGAATACGCCTTCTTCCAGACCCATGAGGAACACAACCGGAAACTCAAGCCCTTTGGCAGAGTGAAGGGTCATTAAAACGACAGATTCCTTTGGCTTGTCGCCTTCATCTTCATCGAGGCGGTCAATGTCAGCCACCAGTGCAAGGTCCGTCAGGAAGGCCACAAGGCTTTTATCGTCCTGGCTCTTTTCAAAGTCCTGGGTAACGGAAAGAAATTCATCAATGTTCTCCAGGCGGCTTTCTGCTTCAAGCGATTTATCCGCCTTCAGCATGTCACGGTAGCCGGTTTTATCAATCACTTCTTCCACAAGTTCAGTCACCGAAAGGAATTCCTGCATCCGGGTCCAGTTCGTGATCAGCTCGGAAAACTCCCGCAGTACATTGGTAAAGCGGGCTGGCAGGCCGATCTGCTCCACTTCCTGAAGCGCCTGGTACATGGAAAGGTCGTTATCTGCACCATAATGCAAAATTTTATCAACGGTGGACGCGCCAATTCCGCGCTTTGGAACATTTATAATACGCATCATGCTGATGTCATCGTCAGGATTTGCGATCAGTCTCAAGTACGCCAGAATATCCTTAATCTCTTTTCTGTCATAGAACTTGATGCCGCCGACGATATTATAAGGAATGTTCGACTTGATCAAAATTTCCTCAATTACACGGGACTGTGCATTCGTCCGGTAAAGGATGGCAATGTCCGAGCACTTGCGCGGGCCCCCGGCTGTCATTTCACGGATTTTACCAGCGATATAATGGCCTTCATCGTGCTCATTATCCCCCTGGTAATAGGTGATATTCTGGCCTCCTGTTTTGTCGGTCCACAGGTTTTTCGGCTTGCGGTTAAAGTTGTTTTCGATCACCTTGTTCGCCGCATCAAGAATGGTTTTGGTCGAACGGTAGTTTTGTTCAAGAAGAACCACCATGGCATCATCATAATCCTTTTCAAAGGAAAGAATGTTCGCGATGTCTGCCCCGCGCCAGCCGTAAATAGACTGGTCAGAGTCCCCGACCACACAAAGATTGCGGAACCGGTCCGCCAGCATATTGACGAGCATATACTGCGCACGGTTCGTATCCTGATACTCATCCACATGAATGTACTGGAACTTGCGCTGATAGAATTGCAGCACTTCCGGCACGCGTTTAAACAAATGGATCGTTGTCATGATTAAATCATCAAAATCGAGCGCAGAGTTCTTTTTCAAACGTTTTTCATATTCCTGGTATACCTCATGCACGACTGTGTCATACGGCCCGTTCATCGTTTTTGCAAAGTCGCTGCTGGTATTCAGCTCGTTTTTCAGCGATGAGATGGAGCCCAGGATGCTTCGAGGCTCGAATTTTTTGGAATCAATGTTCTTGTCTTTTAAAATATTCTTGATAACCGAAAGCTGATCGGTAGAATCGAGAATCGAGAAGTTCCGGCTGATGCCGATCCGGTCGATATCACGGCGCAAGATCCGCACACACATCGAGTGGAATGTGGAAATCCAAATGTCCTCCGCAACCGGTCCGGTAATGGATGCCACCCGGTCCTTCATCTCCCGTGCTGCCTTGTTCGTAAAGGTGATCGCCAGGATGTTCCATGGCGCCACCTCTTTTTCCATCATTAAATAAGCGATGCGGTGGGTCAGCACCCGCGTCTTTCCGCTTCCCGCTCCCGCCATGATCAAAAGCGGTCCTTCTGTATGCTTTACCGCTGCCTTTTGCTCAGGGTTTAGCCCCGTGAGCAACTGTTCAATCATCTGTTTCATACTCATTTACCATTCACCTGCCCCAAACGTTTGTTCTTACATCTATCATAAAGGATTCCCAAGCTGTATTCAATTATCCTTTTGCAGCTTTTACTGTTTCTAGTGCGGCCTGTACATTTTCATAAATGATGTTTCCGACCACAACCGTGTCGGCAAACATCGCCATTTCCCTGGCCTGCTCGGCGCTCTTAATGCCGCCTCCATAATAAAACCTCGTACGGTCGAGAACTTTTCTGACCTCTTTTACCACTTCAATATCGCCGTATGTTCCGCTGTACTCCAGATAAAAGATAGGCAGCCGGAACATTTTTTCCGCCATGCGCGCATAAGCTACAACATCTTCCAATGAAAGACTTGCATCCGCTTTTGAAAACTCGGCGGCTTTGCAATCGGGATTGGCAATGCAATAACCTTCTGTTATAACTTCATCCCAGTTCATCAGATCGCCGTATTCCTTCACGGCCTCATGCTGAAGGCCAACAATAAAGCTCGCATCCTTGCTGTTTAGCACCGTCGGAATGTAATACAGATCAAAGCCTGGTGTGAGGGCATCAATCGTGGCCACCTCCAGCACACAGGGAACGGCATACTTCCGCACACGGGACATCAGATCAAGAGTATTATCAAGTGTTACTCCGTCACTCCCACCCACAATAATAGCATCAGTACCCGATTCACAGACCGCTTCAAGGTCCGCATCGGAAATTTCCTTATTGGGATCCAGCTTAAACACATGCTTCCAAACCCGATAATCAAAATTCATAAATCCTCCTAGTTAACTAAAGCTGAAGCAGCCGCTTAGGGCCGAAAGGCGTTGGAACTCTTACAAAGCAACACGCTTTTTGTGTTGAGGTGTAAGAGTGAAACGACCGAGGCACTGGCTGCTGAAGCTGGATGATGACTAAAGCTGAAACGCTCGTTTAAAAGCGGCAGACGTTGGAGCTCTCGACCCCAAATACGCTTTTTGTATTTTGGGAGAGAGTGAAACGGCCGAGCTTTTGAGCGTTGAAGCTGGATGATGACTAAAGCTGAAACGCTCTTGAAACTGAATGATGCCAAGCCTAAAACCTATCTATTTTTCGACCGGGACACCCCGGGCTGGTTTTCACTCTTTATACCTTTTGCCATTATATCAAAAATTATAGGGCTACTCATCTTTCACACTGTGAAACAACGCTTACACGAAAAATTAAATCTTATGCCTCGCTACGACACGTGATGAACAGGAGAATGTGTATGTTTTTTTTACAAGTCGATGAGGAAATTTCCATAAAGCTGCTCGAAAAAAGGGATGCCCAGCTTCTCTTTCAGCTTACGGAGCATTCCAGGGATCACCTTCGAAACTGGCTGGGCTGGGTGGATTATTCAAGAACGCTCAAGGATACGAAAGCTTTCATCAAGCTTGCCAATCAAAAATACGCCGATTCTACAGATCTTGTAACCATGATCTGGTACCGCGGCATTCCGGCGGGTTCCCTGGCTCTGTATGATATCAAGTGGAATAATTATTCTGCAAACATTGGATATTGGCTGGGCAAGGATTTTGAAGGGAAGGGAATTATGACCCGCTCGTGCGGCGCCATGGTGGACTATTCGTTTGGCACGCTTGGTTTAAACCGGCTGGAGTTAAAGGCTGCCTTAGAAAACAAAAGAAGCCGCTCGGTGGCCGAACGGCTTGGCTTTAAGCAGGAAGGAGAACTCCGGCAGGCCGAGTGGCTGTACGATCATTTCGTGAATGTCGCGCTGTACGGCATGCTGGCAGAGGACTGGGCATTCCCCAAAACTTAAATCTTGGGTTCGGTCTGAATCTTGCTGCCCGGTTCCTCCGTTCCTTTGTTCTTCTCATGATAGTTGTAGATTTTGACTGAAATGAAAACAAATCCTGCGGTAATCAGGGCGCCAAAAATCCAGCCCGAAATCTTCATTGCGAATAAAATAAAATCATACTTTTTCACGCCATATTCCATCAGCAGGTAGGATTTCAACCCGGCCTGGAACAGACTGCGAAACGCGAACAGGGCGGTAAGCCAGACAAAAAGCTTGTAAAACTCCGGCTTGCGGTACAGTGCCTGAGTTTCGTTACGCGGCTCTCCCTGAAGGTAAGCAATGTCCACGGCAAAATGCATGCCGAGCGGCTGCTTGATGAAGATCGTCGAGGAAATAAGCAGTGCCATGAAGACACCGAAGAACACCTGGTTCCAGAGCATTCTTCCTGCAGATCCCGACAAAAGGTCAATCGTTGTTCCGGCAAACAGGGAAAACAGGATAAACATCCCGGTGACATTGAACTGCTTTTCCTTCACAAACCGGTAAATGGTATAGATAAAACCTGGAACTGACGAAAGAAGAATGGCATAATAATCCCCAAGCATGTCTCTCCCCTGGTTCCAGATCAGGTAAGGTATAATCAAATAAAACAGCAAATCAAAAACGACAATACTTTTCTTCAAGTTTTTCACTTCCCGTTTTGAATTGGTTCGTTCTTCTGCCAGATTGACAATCCTTCTGGCAAATCCTTGACTATAGTGTTCGGCCGTCTCACGTCCTTTTCGGACATGCTATTGAAATGATACCATGATTGGAAAATATTATCACTAGCGAAAACGAAGATGATGCTTACAAAAGATTTATTTAGTAATCTTATGTGGCACTTGATTGTGGCTGATTTCCGTTCCAGGAAAATTATCCTCAATATTAACCAAAGATAGCATTATAAAAACCTGCACCGCACTCAGGCAGTACAGGTTCTTTTATTAACGATACGTGCCGATGGCTTCTCCGTATTTGAGATGAGCATCTGGCTGTATTTTATCACTTAATAAAATGTGATCCTTTTCAAACAACAGGACGACGGTGGAGCCAAATTCGAACAATCCGACTTCTTCTCCTTTTTTAAACGGAACATACGGAAGCTCGGTGGAGTAGGCGCGGCCGTTTTTTACATTGGTTGCGTGCTCGCCATACGGCACACGCACGCTTCCAACCACAAATGCACCGACTTTGACGAGCGCCATTTCACCCGCCGGTGTATCGGCGTATGTGATCAGCCTCTCGTTTTTGGTAAACAGACCCTGGACGTGTTCAACACCGATCCGGTTTACCGGAAACAGCCGTCCCGGCAGGTAGGTCGCCTTGGTCAGCTTGCCTGGCAGCGGCATGTGGATCCGGTGATAATCACGCGGACTGAGATAGATGGTGAGGAACGTGCCGCCTTCAAAACGATCTGAAATCTCGGACGTGCATCCGAGAAGCTGCTCCACCGTATAGTTGATGCCTTTGGCCTGAATAAGCGCCCCTTTTGTAATGGTGCCAAATTGGGCCACTTTTCCATCCACCGGGCTGACCAGTGTATCGGTGCCTGATGAAATCGGACGCGCCTCCTCCTTCAGTTTGCGGGTAAAAAACGCCGTAAATGTTGGATATTCACCAAGCGGTTTTTCGACTTCATCTTTATTGATTTTATAAATTGCGCTATATGGTTTAATGATGTGCCGGCTGAAGGACGAATGCCCCCATTTTCCCGCCGTTCGGGAAATTGCATTTTGCGGCAAAAGCCTGATTACATGCTTTAGTACGTAGTTTATCATGTTTGTTTTACAATCCTTTCACGACTGAAAAATCGTCCAGTCACGGTGTTCTTAGCTTTTTCCAGCACCAAAGCAATAAAAAAACTGCCATGATGGTGGCCACAAGCTTTCCTTCCCATGACCATTGGATGAGCTGGTAAACTGAATATCCCTCGATCAAAATCGCCGGGATCTTTCCGATGGAGCTGGCGAGCACAAACAGCCATAGAGAGGCTTTACCGACAGCCGCCACAAATGTCACTACACCCGATGGCATAAAGGGCAAAATACGAAGCGCGAGAATCAGTAAAAATGCCTCTTTCCCCCTTGCCTCGAGCAGTTGTTTTATTTTCGGATGATTCATTGCCTTCCACTCCACAGCTTTACGAAACCCTTTTCTGTATAGAACAAAAGAAACGACAGCACCTACGGCTTCTCCGATAAAGGATACAGCCATTCCTGGCCAGAGACCGAAAACAGCCAGATTGGCGGCCGTCAAAAACACACTCGGTACAACCCCTAGCACGCTGATCACAACATTCATGAAAATGCTGATCATAACTGCTAGCTGCCCGTATGATAGAAGCCAATCGATGACGATATCCTTTAACGCCGTCATCGGGCATGACCCTTTTTATTCATGGGTGACAGCCTTTTTCTCCTCCGTTACAATGCTATGGAGCTTTCCGGCAATGTCCCTTAATTGCTTTGTTTCTTCTACTGTCAATTGGGAAAAGAACCTCTCGATCACAAACTGATCGATCTGATCATACTCATCATAATATTGAATTCCCTTTTCTCCAAGCGTCAAAAAAATTTCCCTCCGATTTTGAGGGTTTATGCTTCGAACAACATATCCTTCCTGTTCGAGCTTGCTTACGAGCTGGCTCGTGGAGCTCATCGAAAAGTTCAGCTGTTCGGCGATCGTCTGCACCTTTACCGGCTGATGCTTATGTACCCGGTCCAGAATTAAAAATTGCTTGGGAGTAATCTCATAATCTAACGATGAGAAATAATTCTTCAATAAATGAGCATTCACCTGATCAAAAAAGTCGTATGCCTCTTTAATATAATCACCTTGCTCCACTACTTTCACCTCGTTTATCCACTTAAACAGTTTAACAAGATAAACTATACTACCCTTCCAACCTTTCGTCAATAAAAACAAGCACATAAAAAAACCCGAATAACGGACTTAGCAAGGAGTCCATAACTCGGGCCGCAATCACAAGGTGATTGTGAATTTATTTTGTTTCTTCCTGACCGTGTACGCGGTCAAGTGCCATTTGATAGGCATCGTTGCCGAAGTTGAGGCAGCGTTTGACACGTGAAATGGTTGCTGTGCTAGCACCGGTTTCGGATTCGATCTTGTGATAAGTTTTTCCTTCACGCAGCATGCGAGCTACTTCAAGACGCTGTGCCAGCGATTGGATTTCGTTCATTGTGCATAAGTCATCAAAGAACATGTAGCACTCTTCAAGGTCTTTCAGCGAAAGGACCGCTTCAAACAGCTGATCCAGCGCTTTACCCCTTAATTTATCAATTTGCATAGATTTAGCACTCCTTCTGCTCTATTCAATAGAAACACTCTTGCTGATTCCTGGCTGCGTCGGAATTATATTGATCCAGGTTTTCCCGGGAACAAACCCGGTGCCTGACGGAATAATTCTGCCGTCTTTGTTTTTCCAGGTAACTTCCCTCACTTTTCCCTGCTGTATGAGAAGACCCTTGCCGCCGGATGTAAGATCGATGGCTCTGCGTCCATAGCTGTCGATAATCTTGTGCTTCATCTCAACAATAAACACATTATTGACCTCAATTGGCGTCTTTGTTTCAAGATCGGTTGTCGGTGTTCCGTCGCTGGACCGGGCGTAGCGTTTCGTCGACGGGTTGTAGTTGAACCCAACCGTCTCATTTTGACTGTATGTTATCAGAACTTGATCCGCTTTGTCACCGGAAAGCCCTTTAATCTCCTTTGGTTTTAAGAAAGGAAGCGGCTTTATTTTATCTTTATCGTCATACCCTTTCTTCTTTAAACCTGTCATCAGGTCCTCGTAGGTGATGTATGAATTGTGAGGCGCCTGGCGGAACGTTGCCCGGTGAAAAAGCGTCCCATCATAATAAAGTCCGTTCAACGAGTCTACCTTGCTATTCTTTCCAGACAGTATCCTCTTCGCATCAGGGCTCCAGCCATGATGCACATAAAACGAATGATATCCCTGGCTGAGCTCAATAAAATAATCACGTGCACTTCGTACCGGACCGATCACTTTCGGTTGCTCACTCTGGAAAACAGCAAGAAACCGCGTGATATTTCCTTCTGCGAGCACTTCATACACAAGGTCCGCCTTATGAAGCCCCGACTGCGGCCGCGCACGCTCATGATTGTTTACCATCACTGAATACACTCTGGCATCGTTCGGTTTCTTTGTTTTTAACCCCGTCAGCGGAAAAATATTTAAGTGTTCCTTTTTTTCTTCCTTTTTCTCCGGCTTTTTTGCCGGCTGCGCAGGCTTCGTTTCCTGCGCCGTTGGTTTTTCTTCCTTTTGGCACCCGGTTCCTCCAAGAATCAAGAACGCAGCACAAATACCAAGCATCCATTTTCTCATAAGGCACCCCTGCCCCCTTATGGCCCCCCGGCCTGAAGTGGTTGAAACACTTTACTTCTTTAGTTTAACGCATAATCGAAGGAAAGAGTATGACTTTCTTTTTCACATCATATAGACCCAGCTGTGTAATCCGGATATACGGCAGATGTGTGGATGAAAAAAACAGCAGACTGTAGATCGGGTCCTCGAACGCATAGCCGCGTTTTCGGAGTTCTGATGTTAATTTCTTCTCTTCCTCTATAAGTTCTTCGACCGCAAGTGGAGACATTCCTCCTGAGATTGGAAGCCTGATCGCGCTGACAACGCTTCCATTTTCTACAAGAGCGATGCCGCCTTTCATTTCTTTGATGCGGTTAAACGCGGCCAGCATGTCGCGCTTGCTTTTCCCGATTAAAAGGATATCTCCTGTGCTGGAGTACGAGCTGGCAAATCCGGATACACCGGTGGCAAATCCTTTGAGAAGCGTGTTGACTCTCCATTTGCCTTTTTTGTCGACCAGCATGAAAAAGCACTCATCGTGATCCTCATCGAGCTTTTCAGCTGTTGGATTGAGACTAATATGGTACGGCTTCGTAATGACGGAGTTTACCATTTCGATTCCGGCCAGTGAGCTGAACTGAAAATCCTTCAATGTTAAATCCCAGTTCAGATCAAGAGGACCCATTCCATAATCATTCCATGGAAATGAAGTGCTCTCCTTCACAGCTTTCCCGTTTCGCTTGATCCATTGTCCTTTTGCGAGCACGGAATCAGGGCTCGGATGCTGCACAGAATCCAGAATGTTAAGATGAGCCACTCTTCCAGGCGCGACCATTCCGAGTATATGCTCCTTGCCGTAATATCTTGCTATGTTATAGGAGGCCATATTATACGCATCAATCGGGTCAATGCCTTCTTCAAGCGCAATGGAAATCATTGTATCCGTCACACCGTCTTCATAAAAAGCAGGTGTGGAGCCATCGGTTGTAAAAATTACTCGGTCAAAATGAGTCGCACCGATCTCTTTCATTTCCCTTAAGATCTGACGGAGGTCAGGGCGAATGGATGAATACCTGAGTGACGTGGTATATCCGAGATTCAGCCTCATCATCGCCTCTTCCCCGGTCATTGCTTCATGGTCGCAATCGACCCCAAGAAGAGCCATTTGGGTGAGGGTTTTCTCAGAAGCTCCCGGCAAATGCCCTTCCACCCTTTTTCCTGCTCTTCGGGTCTCACGCATGTAATGCAGAAGGTTATCATCCCCCTGAATCACTTTTGGCCAGCTCGTCAGTTCTCCCCCCTGAATGACATACGGAGAGGACAGCATTTTTTTCACATTGCTTAATGAGAACAGCGAATCTTCATTTAACAGCTCGGACTGTGAATCAAACCGGCACCACCAATAGTAGGTGTATGGCAGCTTATTCATGTCCTCCATAAGAGAAAGCGCTTTCGTAATTGGCGTTGATAAAAAAAGTTTGAGGTTGTCGCATATGAATGTAGTTGTACCGCGAAATGACGCATAATCGCCCAACGTCTGGGGATTATATAGTTGAAACGGGTGTGCATGCGGCTCAATGTATCCGGGTACGACGTATTTCCCATCGAGCTCCACCATTTCGGTGCCGTTAGTCTCCTGGGGCATGTTGTCCCCCACATATACAATGCGGTTATCGTAGATCCATATATTCGCTTTAGTCCAGCAATGCCGGGCAGTATTTAAATACGTTGCATTCTTCAATACCATGGTGGGAGCCAATTCGCCGAGAATAACGGCCTGATGGCGGCGCAATTCCACCTTGGACCAAACTAAAAACTGGTTAGACATGTGCTTGTTTCACCTTTTTCTCTGTAAGTTACATTTTCTCAAGGATACCATACATTTGCGCTGAATGTGTGTCATAACTCCAAACACTTAAATTTCACTACAGAAAGGAAAATTACGCTATGAAACAGAATATCGGCATCCTTAACGCCATGATCCGCATCGTGTGCGGATTAACCATGCTCGCCATGCTTACCGCGAAATATACCCGCAAACCATGGAAGGGCTCCTACGTATTCATGATGATCCTTGCCGCCATGAAAGTAGCTGAAGGGATTCTCCGTTATTGCCCCGTCACCGAAATGGTCAAACAAGGCACCGAGCTGAAGGACATGGACCTCAATGACATCACCAAAGAAGGCAACCCGATTAACCCAAGCTAAAAAAGTTCGTTTAAGTTAATCCCTGTTGCTTTTGAGGGTAGTTGATTTCCGTTCCAGGTCGCTAACTTTTACCGGCGCCAGCGCCTACTTTCGCAGGGCGTGCGCTGAGCCTACTCGGCGCCAGCGCCTGCGTAGTCTCACCTGTCACGCACATCCTGGAGGACAAGGAAGGCTTCGGCAGGGATACATCGCACGAAGAAAATGTATTTTCATTTTCGAGGAGTCTCGCACCTTGCACTCCAACCAACTGATCAATGAAGAATTTACCGCACAACTTTTCCTGAGCAACTAATAATCAAAGCACAAAAAAACTCCCCACTCAAGGGGAGTTTTCTGCAAGGAGGGACAGCTATGAAAGAATTTCTTATGGATACCATTTTCGTGTATGCCACGCTCATCGGCGGCATCATCGCCATACTCTTTGCTGTGGTTAAAAAGCGGCGCGTGAAATAGCTTTTGAACCGATGTCCGTCCGGTAAAAGGACTGGCTGCAGCTGATTTTCTGCATTTCGGCATAAACGTTTTCCTGGGCGCTGGCCAGGTCTGTTCCTTTTACAGCCGCCAGAAGAATCCGTCCGCCATCTGTTACAAGCTGGTCTCCTGCCAGTTTCGTTCCGGCATGGAACAAAAGTGTCGTCTCTTTCAGGCTTTCAAGTCCATTGATGGCAATGCCCTTGTCGTATTGATCAGGATAGCCGCCAGAGGCGAGAACCACACCGATGACTGCTTCGTCACTCCAGCTCAGTTCCACTTCCTCTTTTCGAAGAATGCCCAGCAGGATCTCTGCAAAATCACCTTGAAGCCTCGGCAGAACCACCTGTGTTTCCGGGTCGCCAAAGCGGGCGTTGAACTCAATCACCTTCGGACCGTCAGCGGTCAGCATAAGACCGGCATACAGGATTCCTGTAAACGGACGGCCTTCCTTCATCATCGCCTGGGCAGCGGGGTCAAGAACGGTTTTCCGAGCTTCCTCCACTACAGATTGCGGAATCTGCGGAACCGGTGAATAGGCACCCATTCCTCCAGTGTTCGGGCCTTTGTCGTCAGTAAACGCACGCTTGTGGTCCTGGGCAATCACCATCGGATAAACCTTCTCTTCGTTCACGAACGCCATGAATGAAAACTCTTCGCCTTCCAGGTACTCTTCCATCACGACAGAAGCACTTGCTTCCCCAAAACGGGCCTGGTTGAGCATTTCATCAAGGCCATTTTCTGCTTCCTCTTCGGTCATGGCCACGATCACGCCTTTACCAGCCGCAAGTCCGTCCGCTTTTAAAACGATGGGCGCTCCCTGCTCCTTCAAATATGCTCTTGCTTCTTCATAAGAAGTAAACGTTTTTGATTTTGCTGTCGGGATGCCATGCTTGTCCATGAGATCCTTCGCAAATGATTTGCTTCCCTCGATCAGTGCCGCTTCCTTTGACGGACCGAAAGCGACAAGACCTGCTTCTTGAAAGTCATTGACGATCCCGTTTAAAAGAGGAACTTCAGCACCAACGAAGGTAAGCGCGATGTCATTTTCCTTAGCAAACGCAATAAGCGCTTCGTGATCGCTTTCCTCGATATTCACGCATTCCGCAATATCCGCCATTCCCGGATTGCCCGGTGCGGCGTACACGTTTGTTACGCTCGGGCTATTCGCAAACCGCCATACGATGGCATGCTCACGGCCGCCCTTTCCAATTACCAAAACGTTCATGCTTGTCTCCTCCTTGGTACAGATATTAATGTTTGAAGTGACGTACGCCGGTGAAGACCATAGCGATGCCGTATTCGTCTGCTTTTTTGATGGAATCTTCATCTTTTACCGATCCGCCCGGCTGGATGATGGCAGTGACTCCTGCTTTGGCTGCCGCTTCCACGGTATCGTCCATCGGGAAGAAGGCATCTGATCCAAGAGCGCTTCCCTGCGCTTTTTCTCCGGCCTGTTCAATCGCGATTTTTGCCGCGCCCACACGGTTCATTTGGCCCGCGCCGACACCGATGGTCATTTGATCCTTTGTTAAAACGATCGCATTGGATTTAATGTGCTTAACCACTTTCCACGCAAGCTTCAAGTCTTCCCACTCTTTTTCGGTTGGCTCACGCTTGGTTGCAACGGAGATGTTGGCTTGATCAAGCCCGTACGCATCCTCGTCCTGAACGAGAAGACCGCCGCGTACTGTGGTCAGCTTTTTCTCCTGCTTTTTATCTTCACCGAGCTCCAATGTAAGGAGACGGATGTTTTTCTTTTTGGTTAAAATCTCTTTTGCTTCATCACTGAACGATGGTGCAATGATGATTTCAAGGAAAATTTCGCTCATTTTTTGGGCTGCCGCACCGTTGATTTCCACGTTGGATGCGATAATGCCGCCAAAAATGGAAACAGGGTCAGCCGCAAATGCTCTAGAGAACGCTTCTTCTACAGAGCTTCCTGTACCAACGCCGCACGGATTCATGTGTTTTACCGCTACAACAGCGGGATCGGTGAATTCTCGTACGATTTGAAGCGCAGCATCCGCATCATTGATGTTGTTGTAGGAAAGCTCTTTGCCGTGAAGCTGTTCCGCCTGGGCAATCGATGTTTTCGTGCCAAGCGGCGCTTTGTAAAATGCCGCCTTTTGGTGCGGGTTCTCTCCATAGCGAAGGTCTTGTTTCTTTTCGTAGGTAACTGTGTATGATTCCGGATTTTCCTCTTCCACCATGTTGGTCAGGTATTCTGCGATCAGCGCATCGTAAGCCGCTGTATGGCGGAATGTTTTTGCCGCAAGCTTTTTCCGTGTTTCATCGGACACCTGGTTGTTTTGCTGAACTTCTTCAAGCACTTTGGAGTAATCCGCAGGATCAACGACAACCGTTACATACGCATGGTTTTTCGCAGCTGAGCGGAGCATGCTTGGTCCGCCGATATCAATATTTTCAATGGCATCTTCAAAGGCTACATTTGGTTTGGCAATGGTTTCTTTAAACGGGTAAAGGTTAACCACAACAAGATCGATCGGGGAGATGCCGTTCTCCTCCATTTGCTGAACGTGGCTCTCATTGCCGCGAACAGCAAGAAGGCCGCCGTGAATCATCGGATGAAGAGTTTTTACGCGTCCATCCATGATTTCCGGAAAGCCTGTTACTTCGGATATACCGGTTACCTTTACACCAGCTTCCTGCAATGCTTTGCTTGTTCCCCCAGTGGAGATCACTTCCACGCCTTGTTCGGCCAGCGCCTGAACAAAAGGAACCAACCCTTCTTTATTGGAAACTGATACTAATGCTCGTTTGATGCTCAAAATGATACGCCTCCTACTTTCTCTTGGTTGAATAGCTGATGCAGCACACTTGGAAACAATTGATGCTCGACCTGCTGGATCCGCTCCTGCAGTGTATCCCGTGTGTCCTCTTTATTGATCGGCACGGTTTTCTGTGCGATGATCGGGCCTGTGTCCATTCCGCTGTCCACATAATGTACAGTAACACCGGTTACTTCTGCTTTTGCGTCCAATGCCTGTCCGACCGCATCCTTGCCCGGAAATGCCGGCAGGAGCGATGGATGGATGTTGACGATGCGCCCTTCATATTCAGAAAGCAAAGTGGAGCCAATCAGGCGCATGTAACCCGCAAGCACAATAAATTCAATGTTTCTTTCTTTCAGCTGCTTTAAAATCTCCGTCTCAAACGCTGTTTTTGATTCAAACTCTTTTGGATAAAACGCAAACGTTTCTGTTCCCGATTGTTCAGCGCGCTCTACTACCCGCGCACCCGGCTTGTCGCAAACCAGAAGCGAAACGTCCGCTTCCAGCTTCTTTTCATTTATAGCATCGATGATCGCCTGGAAATTGGAGCCGCTTCCTGATGCAAAGATGGCGATTTTCTTCATTTAAGCTCACCGCCGCCGAACTGGACACCTTCGCCCTTTTTCACGCGGCCGATGACAAACGCCTTTTCTCCGTCATTTTCAAGCGATTTAATGACATCAAAGGATTCCTCATAATCAACAGCAAGCACCATCCCGATACCCATGTTGAACGTGTTGAACATCTCTTTTCTTCCGATGCCCCCTGTTTGTTCGATGGTTTCAAAGATAGCTGGAATGGGCCATGAGCCGTAATCCACTTCAGCTGCCAGTCCTTCCGGAAGCATGCGCGGAATATTTTCCTCAAATCCGCCGCCCGTAATATGAGCCGCCCCATGAACTTGATAGTTTTTAAAAGCGTTAAGCAGCGGTTTTACATAAATGCGCGTTGGAGCCAGCAGCTCTTCGCCCAATGTTTTTCCGTCCGTTCCAAAGCTGCTCTCCAGATCCAGCTGGCCTGTTTCAAGAAGGACTTTGCGCACGAGCGAATAGCCGTTGCTGTGGATGCCATTGGAAGCAAGTCCGATGAGAACATCTCCTTCTTTGACAAGATCCGGGTGAATGAGTCTGGATTTTTCTGCAGCGCCGACTGAAAAACCGGCAAGGTCATAATCTCCATTGCTGTACATACCGGGCATTTCTGCCGTTTCTCCGCCGATCAGGGAACAGCCTGCCTGCTCACAGCCATCGGCAACTCCTTTGACGATATCCTCAATCTTTGCTGGATCCAGCTTTCCGCATGCGATGTAATCCAGGAAGTACAGCGGCTCGGCTCCCTGTGCCACGATGTCATTCACGCACATCGCCACAGCGTCCACTCCAATGGTATCATGTTTATCCATCATGATTGCCACCATAAGCTTTGTGCCCACTCCGTCCGTACCGGAAATCAGAACCGGCTCCTTGTACGGCAGGTTGGACAAGTCAAACATTGCCCCAAAGCCGCCAAGGCCTGCCATGACTTCGGGACGGCGTGTACGCAATGCGTGCTTTTTGATTCTGTCTACCGCCTCGTAACCCGCTTCAATATCCACTCCGGCCTGTCTGTATGCCTCTGCCATTGTATTTCCTCCCTTTTTTGCGCTTACACCATTTCTTTTTCATACGGAAGCACGGTATCCGGATAGATCTCTGTTGGATACTTCCCTGTAAAGCAAGCCAGGCACTGTCCGTTGTTCGGGTCCCCATCCGGGCGCCCGATGCCTCTCAGCAATCCCTCAGGCGATAAGAAAGACAATGAATCTGCTCCGATAATGTCTCTGATTTCCTCCACTGTATGATTGGAGGCGATCAGTTCTGCACGCTCTGATGTATCAATGCCGTAGTAGCACGGATGAGCAATCGGAGGAGCGGTAATCCGCACATGCACTTCAGTTGCTCCCGCTGCACGCAGCATTTTCACAATCCGGCGGCTCGTTGTTCCGCGGACGATGGAGTCATCAACCATCACCACGCGTTTGCCTTCCACGATTCCCCGTACAGGAGACAGCTTCATCTTCACACCAAGCTCCCGCAATTCCTGTGACGGCTGGATGAACGTACGGCCTACATAACGGTTTTTGATCAAGCCGATTTCGTAAGGAATGCCTGATGCTTCGGCATAGCCGATCGCGGCTGAAATACTGGAGTCAGGAACGCCTGTAACCACATCCGCTTCGATTGGCGCTTCGCGGTACAGCTCTTTTCCTAGATTCTTTCTTGCACTGTGCACGTTCACCTGGTCGATGTTGCTGTCAGGACGTGAAAAGTATATATATTCCATGGAACAGATCGAGCGGTTCGTCGGTGAAGAAAAACGGTCCGCAGTCATTCCATTGTTGTCGATGATTAAAAGTTCTCCCGGTTTCACATCGCGAAGATACTCTGCACCCACTACGTCAAAGGCACAGGTCTCGGAAGCCACCACATAGGCATCTCCGAGCATGCCGATGGAAAGCGGACGCAATCCGTTGGGATCCAGTGCGACCATCAGCTTGTCCTCCGTCATGATCACAAAAGCATAAGCCCCTTTTAGCATGGTAAGGGCATTTCTTACCTGGTCCTTTAAATCCACATATCCGCTGCGCTTAATCAAGTGAGCCAATACTTCGGTATCGGATGTTGTCTGAAAAATACTTCCCTGTGCTTCAAGCTGGTGTTTCAGCGCATTCGCATTCACTAGGTTTCCGTTGTGTGCAACCGCAAGACTGGACGTCTGTGAGCGGAAAAGCAGGGGCTGAACATTTGCATATTCATTGCCCCCTGCTGTGGAATAGCGCACATGGCCGATGGCAGCATGGCCGGTCATGCCTTCAAGTTCCCCGCGGCTGAACACCTCGGTTACAAGCCCGTGTCCTTTGTGCATTTTCAGCTTTTCACCGTCTGTTACAACAATTCCTGCACCTTCCTGTCCTCGGTGCTGAAGGCTGTGCAGTCCGTAATACGTGAGCTGGGCAGCATCCTGATGTCCCCAGATGCCAAATACCCCACATTCTTCGTTTAAGCCTTTGATGTCAGCAAGCATGGTATGGCTCCTTTCCAAGCCGAATGAAGTTCATCATACGCTGCGGCCAGCACCTCTTGATTTTCATGGTCGATGCGCAAAACCGCGTTGTCCGTTACAAATCCGATCTGTTTCGCGTCTTCATTCATCGCTTCAAACGCTTTGGCGTTTTCCGGTTTTACTGAAACTAGGAAGCGTGACTGGGTTTCGCTGTAAAGGGCAGAAACAAGGTCTCCCTCAAGCTCAACTGACGCCCCTGTATTGCCGTTCATCATGCTTTCGGCAAGTGCGACTGACAATCCGCCCTCTGCCACGTCATGAGCAGATTCAACAAGTCCGTTCTGAATGGCTTCAAGCAATTGCTTCTGGCGTTTGACTTCCGTTTCCAGATTCAACGCCGGTGCTTTTCCTGAAATTTTGCCCAGCTGCATTTTTTGCAGCTCGCTTCCGCCAAATTCCTGAAGGGTTTCACCGATTACATAGATCAGGTCTCCCGGTGCTTTGAAGTACTGAGTTGTAATATGGTCAAGGTGATGAACGAGTCCAACCATCCCGATTACAGGAGTCGGATACACGGCCACACCGTTTGTTTCATTATAAAGTGATACGTTACCGCCGATTACCGGTGTGCCCAGCGTTCGGCACGCTTCGCTCATTCCGTCCGTGGACTTTTCGAGCTGCCAGAAGATTTCCGGCTTTTCCGGATTTCCGTAGTTCAGGCAGTCGGTAATGGCAAGCGGTTCTGCACCGGAACAAACGAGGTTTCTTGCTGCTTCTGCCACGGCGATCTGTCCGCCCGTTTCCGGATCAAGATAGAGATAGCGAGAGTTGCAGTCGGTTGTCATCGCAAGCGCCTTATCGGTTTCACGGATGCGGATAACAGCAGCATCCGATCCCGGAGGCACGACTGTGTTGGTGCGTACCATGTAGTCGTACTGGTCAAACACCCACGATTTGCTTGCGATCGTTGGCTGTGCTAAAAGCTGCAGCAGTGTTTCCTTTTTGCTTTCTACTGCTGGAACGAAAGGTTCCTCGTTTTGAAACTTTGAAAACATTTCAGGCTCTCTGGATGGCTTATGATATACCGGCGCTTCTTCTGCAAGCGCATCAACCGGAACATCGGCGACAACTTCTCCGTGTTGAAGAAGGCGAAGCTGCTTGTCTTCAATAACCGTTCCAACGACTACAGCCTCAAGGCCCCATTTTTCAAAAATATCAATGGCTTCCTGCTCTCTGCCTTTTTGCATAACGATCAGCATGCGTTCCTGAGATTCAGAAAGCATCATTTCGTATGCCGTCATGTTCAATTCACGCTGCGGTACAAGATCAAGGTTCATCTCGATTCCCATGCCCGCTTTACTTGCCATCTCAGCAGATGAGCTCGTAAGGCCGGCTGCTCCCATATCCTGAATACCGACAAGCGCATCACAGTTCTGGATAAGTTCCAGGCACGCTTCAAGCAGCAGCTTTTCCATGAACGGGTCGCCCACTTGAACAGCCGGGCGCTTCTCTTCAGAAGCTTCGGTCAATTCCTCGGAAGCGAAAGTCGCCCCGTGGATTCCGTCGCGCCCTGTTCGAGCTCCGACATACATAACCGAGTTGCCTGCGCCTTTTGCCTGCCCTTTTTGAATGTCCTTGTGGTCGATCAATCCAACACACATTGCGTTAACAAGCGGATTGCCATCGTAGGAAGCATCAAACTGAACTTCGCCGCCAACCGTCGGAATTCCGATACAGTTGCCGTAACCTGCGATACCGGCAACCACTTCTTCAAACAAATATTTCACACGGGAAGACGTCAATTCGCCAAAACGAAGCGAGTTCAACAGTGCAACCGGGCGCGCACCCATGGAAAAGATGTCACGAATGATGCCGCCAACACCTGTGGCTGCACCCTGATATGGTTCAATGGCAGATGGGTGGTTGTGGCTTTCAATTTTGAAAACAACCGCCTGGCCATCCCCAATGTCTACCACTCCTGCTCCCTCTCCAGGACCCTGAAGCACGCGTTCTCCATCCACAGGGAACTTGCGAAGGACTGGCTTGGAGTTTTTATACGAACAATGCTCACTCCACATGACCGAGAACAATCCGGTCTCCGTCCAGTTCGGAAGGCGTCCGATGATGGATTGAACAAGAGCAAACTCCTCATCGCTCAAACCCATTTCACGGTATAATTTTTGCTCCTGAATTTGTTCTGCAGTCGGCTCATGAAGATAAGACATGGTTTTCCCTCCAGCTTTTTACGATTGATTGAAACAATTTCAGTCCGTCCGCACTGCCCAAAAGCTCACTGACTGCTCGCTCGGGATGCGGCATCATGCCAAGTACGTTGCCTTTGGCGTTCATGATTCCGGCGATATCCGAAACCGATCCGTTCGGGTTATTTTTATAGCGGAAGATGATGCGATTTTCCTCTTCCAGCTGTTTCAGTGTCTCTTCATCACAATAGTAGTTTCCTGCGCCGTGGGCGATCGGAATAATAATTTCTTCGTCCTTCCCGTAGGAAGAGCTGAACATGGTTTCATTGTTGACGACCTTCAGCGCTTCTTGCTTACAGATGAATTTCAATGATTCATTTCGGCGCATGGCTCCCGGAAGCAATCCAGCTTCCTGAAGGATTTGAAATCCGTTGCAGACGCCAAGCACGGGTTTGCCCGCCTCGGCGGCTTTTTTCACTCCATCCATTACATGGGAAAACTGTGCGATGGCGCCTGTACGAAGGTAGTCGCCATACGAGAATCCGCCCGGCAGCAGGATTCCGTCAAAACGGTCAAGACTTTCTTCGTCATGCCACACGTACTCGGCTTCTGCACCAAGCTCGTCCTTTACGGCGTGAAACATGTCAATGTCACAGTTGGATCCTGGAAAAACAATGACCGCAAACCTCACTGTGCGACAACCTCCTCCACCTCATAGCGGTAATCTTCAATGACCGGGTTTGAAAGCAATTTCTCACACATTTCTCTGATAGCCTGATCAAGGTCCTTTACGCTGTCTTCAATCGTAAGCTCAAGATATTTACCGATGCGGACGTCCTGCACCTCGTTATATTCCATTCGGTGCAATGAGCCTTTAACCGCTGTCCCCTGAGGATCCAATACGCTTTCTTTTAACGTGACAAATACTTTTACTTTATACATGAAGATTTCCCCCTAAGCGTTCTAAGATTTTTTCATATGCATCTGTTAAGCTGCCAAGATCACGGCGAAATACGTCTTTATCGAGTTTTTCATTCGTCTCACTGTCCCAAAGACGGCATGTATCCGGTGAAATTTCATCAGCCACCAGCAGTTCACCCTTGCCATTTGTGCCGAACTCCAGCTTAAAATCTATTAATCTAACTTTTTTCTCTGCAAAAAATTGAACAAGAACGGTATTGACCTGAAGCGCAAGCTCCTTCATTTCTTCAAGCTGCTGTGGAACTGCAAGCTCTAAAGCTGCGATATGGTCTGTGTTAAAAAGAGGATCGCCAAGGTCGTCATTTTTGTAATAAAATTCGACGATCGGCTTACGCAGAACGTGTCCTTCCGGAAGTCCCGTACGTTTGGCCAGTGTTCCTGCCACCACGTTGCGGACAACCACCTCAAGTGGAATGATCTCCACATGCTGGACAATCTGTTCGGTTGGAGATTGTTTGGAGATAAAATGAGTGGTAATGTTATTTTGCTGCAAAAGCGCAAACATCAAGCTGGTGATCTCATTGTTCAGGCGGCCTTTTCCATCGATCGTTGCTTTCTTCTCGCCGTTGAACGCTGTCGCTGAATCCTTGTATTCCACCCACACTGTGTTTCGATCTTCTGTGCTGTAAATCCTCTTCGCCTTTCCTTCATAAAGCAAGGTTTGCTTTTCCATTCAAAATCCCCCTGACATAAGTCGAATTCCATAAGAAAAATCACGAATATTGGCAATATTATAAGTAGTGCTAAGGCTTGTGAGACGGAACGGCGATGCGTTTCCGTCTCAAATCCCCATTACTATTTGCTTAAAGACCAAGTCTTTAGTATTTACTAAAGACCAAGTCTTTCGAAAATCGTATCCACATGCTGCAGGTGGTACGAGTAGTCGAAGCAGTCTTCGATGTCTTCTGGTGTAAGTTTTTCCGTAATGCGCGGCTCTTCCTGAACGAGCTGCTTGAATTGGATGCCTTCTTCCCAGGCCTGCATTGCTTTGGGCTGAACGATGTCATAAGCGGCTTCACGGCTCATTCCTTTATCGATGAGCTTCAACAGCACGCGCTGAGAATAGATTAATCCGTATGTTCTTGTCATGTTGCGTTTCATGTTTTCCGGGAACACCGTCAGGTTCTTCACGATGTTGCCAAAGCGGTTAAGCATGTAATTTAATGCAATCGTTGCATCCGGCAAAATTACACGTTCTGCGGAGGAGTGGGAAATATCACGTTCATGCCATAGTGCCACGTTTTCGTAAGCTGTCACCATGTAGCCGCGAATCACGCGTGCCATACCGGTCATGTTTTCCGAACCG
This sequence comes from Fictibacillus fluitans, assembly GCF_030418125.1. Lineage (GTDB taxonomy): Bacteria > Bacillota > Bacilli > Bacillales > Fictibacillaceae > Fictibacillus_C > Fictibacillus_C fluitans. The sequence continues at coordinate 273,014 of NZ_JAUHTR010000005.1, forward strand.
ATCGGGTTGCGTTTGTGAGGCATCGCAGAAGATCCTTTTTGGCCTTTGGCAAAGAACTCTTCCACTTCACGCGTTTCACTCTTTTGCAGCCCGCGGATCTCAACTGAGAACTTCTCGATGCTTGCTGCTACTAGCGCCAATGCAGACAAATAATGGGCATGGCGGTCGCGTTGAAGGGTTTGGGTTGAAATCGGCGATGCTTCTAGCCCCAGCTTTTCACAAACATATTTTTCAACGAATGGATCGATGTTGGCATATGTACCAACCGCTCCGCTGATTTTTCCGACGCGGACCGAGTCAGCTGCCTGCTTGAAACGCTCAAGGTTACGCTTCATTTCTTCATACCAGAGTGCCAGCTTCAAACCAAAGGTAGTCGGTTCTGCGTGAACACCGTGGGTACGGCCCATCATGACCGTGTACTTATGTTCTTTCGCTTTGTTTCCGATGATCTCGATGAACTTCTCGATGTCTTTGATCAGGATTTCATTCGCCTGCAGCAGCAGGTATGACAACGCTGTATCCACTACGTCGGTGGAAGTGAGTCCGTAGTGTACCCATTTGCGCTCTTCGCCCAGTGTTTCGGATACTGCGCGGGTAAAAGCGACTACATCGTGGCGTGTTTCCTGCTCAATTTCAAAAATTCGGTTGATATCAAATGATGCATTCTCGCGCAGCTTTCTAACGTCCTCTTTCGGAATCTCGCCAAGCTCTGCCCATGCTTCACAGGCTAAAATTTCGACTTCCAGCCAGGCTTTAAAGCGGTTTTCATCTGTCCAAATCGCTCCCATTTCAGGGCGTGTATACCGTTCAATCATGTCGTTACCTCCAGCTTTTCCATCTTGAGTACAGCAGCTTTAATGTATTCTGCTTTATTTAGTGCTTCGCTTACTGTGTTTCCGAGCACGGTGATGTGTCCCATTTTTCGTTTCACTTTTGCTTCTTCTTTTCCGTAAAGGTGGAGCTTGGCGTCTTTCAGAAGTTCCAAGTTTTCAAGGAGAGGCTTTACATGCTCCCCGAGCACATTGATCATGACTACCGGGCTGACCAGTGACGTTCGGCCAAGCGGAAGTCCGCAAACCGCCCGTACATGCTGCTGAAATTGTGAGGTCTCGCAGGCTTCGATGCTGTAATGGCCGGAATTATGCGGCCGCGGTGCGAGTTCATTCACGTAAATCTCCCCGTTGGTTCCAAGGAACATCTCTACTGCAAGCGTTCCGTACAGGTTAAGCTCATGAGCAATTTTCTGCGCCATTTCATACGCATTATCTGCTGTTTTCTCTGAAACTCTCGCTGGTACGATCGACTGATGCAGAATGTTTTCCAGGTGGATATTCTCCGCAATTGGAAAGGTGGTCATCTCACCTTTTGTGCTTCGGGTGACAATCACCGACATTTCTTTTTCAAAGGGTACCCAGCTTTCCAGAACGCATTCTCTGCCGCCTGCGAAAAGCTCCTCTGCTTTTTTCATATCTTCCTGGGTGCGGATGACCGTCTGGCCTTTTCCATCATAGCCGCCCTGACACGTTTTCAAAACGGCCGGAAGACCCAGCTGGCTGACCGCCGACTGAAGCTCTTCTTTGCTTTGTACAGGAAGATAGGGAGCAACGCGTACGCCCGCTTTCTCGATCGCCTGCTTTTCACGGATGCGATGCTGAGTCAGATAGAGAAGCTCGCTGCCCTGAGGCATATACGCGTTGTTCTCAAGCCATTGCGCTCTCTCGCTGTCGACGTTTTCAAACTCATAGGTGATTACGTCACTCTTTTGAGCCAGTTCTTCAATGCCTGCCACATCGTCATAAGGAGCAACAATCTGCTGGTCGCTGATTTGGCCGCACGGTGAATTTTCACCCGGATCCAAAACTACAATTCCGTAGCCCATCTCGCGGGCGCTGATCGCCATCATGCGTCCCAATTGGCCTCCGCCCAGGATGCCAATCGTTTGGCCCGGCAAAATTGCTTTGTTTTTAGCCAAGAGAATCACTGCTTTCTATGACGGCTTGTTCAATCTTCTCACGCCGCTTCGTTAAACGATCGTTTAAATCCTGATCCGTAATGGCAAGAATCTGCGCGGCCAGAAGACCCGCGTTGGTCGCTCCCGCCTTCCCGATCGCAACGGTTGCAACCGGAACGCCGCCAGGCATCTGTACGATGGACAGCAGGGAATCCAGTCCGTTTAGAGCTTTGGATTGTACCGGAACCCCGATGACCGGCAGCACCGTTTTAGCAGCTACCATCCCCGGCAGATGGGCAGCACCGCCAGCGCCTGCAATAATAACGCCAATGTTTCTGCTTTTTGCCTCTTCAGCATACTGGAACATGCGGTCAGGCGTCCGATGAGCGGATACCACCTGTTTTTCATAAGGAACCTCCAGCTCCTCAAGAATATCACAGGCATGCTTCATTGTTTCCCAATCGGATGTACTTCCCATAATTACGCCAACTTTGTTTTGCATCGTATCCTCCCCGCAATCGAAAATGCTATGTGAAATGAATTTTTTGCATGAAAAAAGTCCAGTGTACTCACTTTCTCCGTCTATGAGAGAAAGCTACTACGCTGGACATAAATCATCAACTGCGGATATGCCAAAAACAGCAGTGTGCTTCCCCTCATAGTCCGACGAATAACGGTCATCGGGTAGAGACTTACGGGCCATAATCCCGTGATTATATGAGGTACTATTGTTTTGTCACCCTTATTGTAACGAAGGGTCTTTGCCTCTGTCAACCAAAAATCGAACAATAATATATTCTGACAATTTATTGTTCGGTTTTTACTGCAATTTCCCTTCAAAAACGATACGTTGTTCGTGATATTCCTGAACGAATTTTCCGTTCTTCTTTACTTCTTTAAACACCGGCTCTTCCATGCGGCGTACGGGGGAATAGCCTTCCCCGGCCATACGGTCCAAACAATCAGAGATCGTTTCACCGGGCTGTACTTCAAACTTTTTCTTATTTGGCTTTTTATCCATGCCTACCTCCGTATGCTTTTGACCCAGAATCCGCCATGGAAGGCTTTCGGTTCATGTGAAATAATGAAGGCCTTCGGGTCCATTGCTTTGACCGTTTCATAAAGGTTGGATTCTGATTTTCGTGATGTCAGGATTTCCATCATCAGCCGCTGTCCTTCACGGCCTGAGGCCATCCAGTCCGTTACCCCGTAACCTTTTGACCGGATGGCATTCGGCAGCCCCGCAGTAATATCTGTAGTGATAACGTTAACGGTAATATACCCAAGTGCCAGCTTTTCTTCAATCTTCATCCCGACCAGTACACCAAGACCGTAACCGAGTGCATAGGCAATCAGGTTCTGGATCTTATCTAGGTTGTCCAGCACGAGTCCAAGACCAATAACATAAATAACAACCTCAAACACGCTGATAAATGCGGCGAGGTATCTTTGATTTTTTAACGTCAAAATCATTCTAATTGTGAAGAATGAGACATATACCACATTAATCAGAAGAATAATCCCAATCATCACGAGACCGTTATCCAACATCAATTACACTCCTTCTTTTGCCTGTCCATTATGATGCCATAAAAGTAATTTACCATTTTTTTCGAAGGTTGAAAAATGAATATTTATCCAGCTAATTCTATCATGGGCATCAAGTCGGATAGGCACCATTTCAATGTTTCTTCATAGGCTATAAAAGCTTTTTCGGGAAAGGATTTGATATCATGTACCCTTATTATTATCAACCACCTCAACCACCGTTTGAAGAAACCCATTATTATTACGACCCTTACGAGGCAGAACGGCAGCAGCAGCAGGCCCAGCAAAGCCAGCAGCAGCAATCGTATCAGCAGCTTCTGAATGTGCTGATGTCGAGCATTATTGGTGAAGCCACCGCTGTTGATTTCTATACACGTCTGGCGAAAGAGGCGCCAAACGAATACAGCCGAAAGGTTTTATTGGATGCGGCCAAAGACGAAAAGACACATCTACAGTTGTTTACCCGTCTTTACACATCTATAACAGGCAAGCAGCCGAACTATAAGATTCGCCCGGTAAAAATCCAGAACTTCCGTCAGGGCCTGTTTGAAGCGTATGAAGACGAACTCGCTGATTATGAAAAATACCGCAATGCTTACTTGATGACACAGGATCCCACCATTCGGGATACCTTCTTCCGCCCTTTCTCAGACGAAATCAAGCATGCGACCAAGTTCAGCTTTCTGCTGAATTCCCGATGATCTAAGAGTGCCGAACTTCGGCACTCTTTTTTTGGGGGCAAATAAAAAAGCCTAAGGAACAGGTTGATATCCTTAAGCTTTACCCTATTCAGGTTCATCATGATCTTGATGCTGCTGGTGAACGCCCTCCTGCTGGATTTCATCAATGATGGTTTCCATATCCTCCAGATGGGCCTCTCCGGTTAGTCCAATATTGAGGGTCCCCTTGAGTTCTTTGACATGCAGTTCCTGAATTTTATAATTAATGTTTTCGATATTCACAGGCTTGATGTTGCTTAACGCTTCTTTCAGAGACTTATTTTCATGCTGCAGTTCAATAATTTGCTGCTGAAGCTGCTGTAAAATATGGTACAGGTCTTGGTCCATCTCATTGAACCTCCTTCATCTCTCCAACGTTTCACCTACTGGGCGAAAGCTGCATATACTGTCAGGGCAAGGGAGTGAGAGCTTATGAATCCTTCATGGGGCAAGGGAAACGAATGGAAAAAGTATGCCGACCAGGTACTCGGTAAGGACTTCTTTGAAGACTTTAAAGAATTTGGATTAGCAAACCAAGGGCCTCTAGTTAATATATATGAAAACAAAGAAGAAATTTACTGCTTAATTAACCTCCCTGGTGTAAAAAATGTTGAAGATGTGAATTTGTACGTGCATTACCGCACGTTGAAGGTTACCGGGAACATCGATTTTTCCATCAAAAAATTCTCGTGTGTTACCGAGGAGATTGTCTCCGGTCCCATCGAACGGGAAATCCCTCTCCCGCATCCGGTAGAAGACCGTCCACTGGATGCCGGCTATTACCGCGGATTGCTGTACGTCCGCCTCCAGCGTTTGAAACAGGAAAAAGAAAATCAAAAAGTAAATATCTATGATTACTTCGAATAAGACCCAGAGGCGTGTGTGTAATGGCCCTCTGGGTCTTTTTTTCGCTGTAGTGGCTGTTAAGTAAACCATTTTAAGGGGTGTAGGCCAGCATGATCGCCATGTAATAAAGAAGGCAAGCGTTAGCCATGAGCTCGGCTGCCATTTCTTCCGATTGTTTTTTATGTTTATCGATGTCCTGCTGCACGGAAACGGGAGTGGGCGTTGGCTTTTTCGTTGCTGAAGAAGGGTTCTGTGATTGGGATTCATTGTTGTTAGGGCTGTTTTGCTTCGCTTCCTTTTGCAGGGAATAACGTTTGATGATGAGCGTTTTTCCGATGTTAAGAGAACCCTTCATCGTTATTGCATCAACATTTACACTTTTTATCGAAATTTTCATACGCTATCCCTCTTTACGGTTTTGAATGGGATCACCATTACACCAATATATGAGGGCGGGATTAGGGTTATGTCAAAAAACATAAAAAAAAGAACGGAACGAATTTATCATTCGTTCCGCCC
>NZ_JAUHTR010000050.1 GCF_030418125.1 Fictibacillus fluitans
TTCATGCGGGTGTAGTTTAGTGGTAAAACAAGAGCCTTCCAAGCTCTGGTCGTGAGTTCGATTCTCATCACCCGCTCCATTTTATTTTTGGGCCTATAGCTCAGCTGGTTAGAGCGCACGCCTGATAAGCGTGAGGTCGATGGTTCGAGTCCATTTAGGCCCACCATTTTCTAGGGCAATGTACTTGACATTCGCTCTGACAATGGATATAATAACTAAGCTACACTAACGATGTAGCG
>NZ_JAUHTR010000051.1 GCF_030418125.1 Fictibacillus fluitans
AGCGCAGCGCCAGGGGGACAAACAGTGCCCCAAAGCCCTGAATCAGCCCGCATACCCAGCTCCAGCCACACCCAAAAACCCCTAATTAGTCCTTTTCCTCTTCGCAAAACCCAAAAAATGCATCTTAAGACCACTAACTTGTCCTTTTTCTCAATTCTGAATTTCTGGATGCTTTTTTTGTTTTGAACAAAGATGAAAATGATGTGCTACGCAACTAAATCGTGTCGAA
>NZ_JAUHTR010000006.1 GCF_030418125.1 Fictibacillus fluitans
AGGAAAAACTTATCGTTTTTCCGTCCTGCTTTCATTTTAGGGACTTATTGGACAGCCCCGTTTTTTTGTAATTTAGAACATATCAGCTGGTAAGGGAGCGATTAGCCGGCAGCCCTTCGTTTCCGGTTTTTGTACACAAACTTATAGAGCAGGAAACAAAGAAGAAGGACACCCACGCCAATCAGAATATAAGTCTGTGAGGCTTCGAGTACGGAGTTGACGGTTTTTATTTCACCCAGCCTTCCCAAAAACAGCATGGCAATCGCCAGGGGGAAAACACCGATAAAGGTTAATCCGCCAAACTTCCAACGGTTGACCTTGCTCATTCCGGCCGCATATGAGACATAGTTTCCTATGCCGAACGGGCGTGAAAGTGCAATGCTCCACTCCCCGTATTTCTTGAACACCCTTTTAGTCTTCTCTACCTTTTTCTCGTCAAACTTTTCTCTCATTTTGCTTTCGAGCTTATAGCCGATCATGTACGGAACATAACTGAATAATGTATAAACAGCGCTTACGGCCAATGCCAGCAGCACCGTCCCTATCAGCCCCGGCTTCAGCAGAAACCCATAGATTAATATAACCAGCGCTCCGGGAAAGGGAACGGAGGAGGCTTCCAGTGCCGTTCCGATGAACAGGCCTGCAGCTCCCAGCTCTCGTAAAAAATGAAAAATCATTTCAAACACAACATTCATTCTCCTCTCCTGTCTTCTCCTCCTCTTTATTCCCTTTCCCGCCAATTTCAATCTCTTTGGTTTAAACGGCTTCGGCAAGGGGTAGATAGATTTTAAGTCGACTATTACTGAATCCACTCAGGAGGATACATACATGAAAAAAATTTGTTCAAAAACGGTCTCCATGACACAGGATGCTTCTAAATTTACCATTCAAATGATAACGGATTTCGTCAATATATCACGTTCCTATCAATCCAACGTTTTTCTTTGTAAAAACGGTATTACCCTTCAAGCAAAAAAATTATCCTGCCTGGTAACTTTTTTTATGATGCTTCGCAAGGATGAATCCTTTCTTCTTATTACAGAAGGTCCTGATGCAGACTCCGCGATCCGGCAGCTGCTCCAACAGCTTACTCCTTCACAGGCTACTGCATAAAAGAAGCGCTGAATGATGTCAGCGCTTCTTTCTTTGTGTCTGCCTAAAGTCCGAGCTTTTTTTGCCACCTTTTTCTTGTAAGCACCGGCAGGACAATTAAAATGATCAGGATAATCGAAGAGATTAAGATTTCCTTCATGCCGGTATGCGCTACTGAAGATCCGATATAGGTATACGCCAGCGTTCCGGGTATAATACCTATGGCTGTTGCTGCCGCATAATCTCTGAACTTCACATTTGCCGCTGCGGTCAGATAGCTGACAAGGTCGTAATTCAGGATTGGCAGTAACCGGAGAATCAGCACATAAATAAAGCCTTTCTCTTTGATCCCCTCCTGCACCTTCTGATACTTGCCATTCCATTCTTTTTTCATCGCCTTTTTTCCAATCCACCTGACCGCGAGATAGGTCATTAAACCGCCGGAAAGCGACCCGATGTAGGTATAGAGGCATCCGTAATAAAGCCCGAAGGCCAATCCGCTCGTAATCGCAAAAACGGAGGACGGGAACAGTACAAATGGCCTCAGACCGTACAGCACAATAAAAACAATCGGTGCCCAGACGCCCCAGGAAAGAATCCACTCCCGAAACACTTCAGGTGTTAAGTTTAAATAGTTGTGATTGATATACAATAGCAGAATCGCGCCCAGGGCGATTATTAAAAGTTTCATCCAGTTTCTTTTGTTGCGAATCAATGCGTGTTTCTCCTCTCTTCTGTCATACCTTTATATTTTCCATTACTTTCCGATAGAAGTCACTTTTATTTTCATTATATTTATGACATTTCCTCTTTACTCCTTCATAAGCTGTATAAAAAAGAAGATTTCAGAGGGAGAGAGACGCTTTGAAAGTCATTGCTAAAAAACCCATCTATGCCAGAAATGCCGGCCAGTTTGTGCAATTTACCGGCCGTTTTGAGGAGTCTGTGTATGTAAAAAAAGGAGATAAGACAGCTGATGGCAAAAGCCTTCTCGGACTGATCGCCTTATCCATCCAGCCGGGGCAGGAGATTGAAATAACAAGCACGGCAGATTTAGCCATTCTGCAGGATCAGTTGTTGCAATCCGAGCTGTTTGAACAAGCGGAATAAAGCCCATAAAAAAACTGCCCCACTGACATTAGGGGCAGTTTTTCCATTTTATTTTTATAAAAGGGTAATGTCAGCGACCGCCTGCAGGAAAACGTCCTGTCTTCCTCCTTCGTCATCCACCATTCTGAGCATGCGGCGGTATGGATCGTAATAATAGATGCATCCCCTCACTTGTTTCCCGGCAAAAGCGCCGCTCCGGCAATTAATTTCCACCCGGGCTGCCTCTTCCATCGCAAAAAGGATCTGCCGGTTCATCTCCTCCATCAGCTGCTCATCCCATTCATGGCCTTCATCAGCTGCGCCTGTATCTTCCTGCTCCCATTCCCTTAATTGCTTCACATGCTCAGGCAGCATCATGGAAGTCCATTTAAGGCTTCCCCGGTCTTTAATCATGTTGAAGACGTCCTCCTTTCTCTATGCCTTATGACCGCCCAGGAGAGTACTCCGGTGCAGAGCTGTTCCTCCGCTCGTATAGGAGACGGCCCGAAGAAGAGCAGTTGATCCGTATTTTTTGCGGATATCATCCATGACATAGCCGAGTTTTCGTTTCTTTGGATGCTCCAGCGTAAAGATGCTTAACTGAGTCTCATTGTCATCGCACACATTGGAAAGGCAAATGGAAATTTTCCGGACGGTCTTCCCTTCATAAAATGTATCAAATAACTCCAGGCAGACATCATAGATTTCCATCGTAATATTGGTAGGTTCTGCAATGGTTTTCGAGCGGTAAAACCCTCCGCCCCATTCCTCCTTGCTGTAGCCGATTCCAAGGCTGACCGTTCTTCCCGCTTTTTTGGCCGTCCGGGCCCTTCTTGCCACCTCTTCGCACATTTCGAGGATCACATGCCTGACTTCCTTCGAATCCGAGTAATCCCGCAGGAGAATCTGGCTTTTTCCATAGCTGATCTGCCCCTGCATAATGGGTGCTCCCACCTCTGAGAGGTCCACACCCCAGGCATGATAGTACAGCTGATTGCCCATAATGCCAAACTTTTTTTCAAGAAGCGCCAGAGGATAGTGAGCCAGGTCCCCCACGGTCGTGATTCCCATCAAGTTCAGCGTCCGTTCCACCCGTGAGCCAATGCCCCACATCTTGCTTAGAGGCGTAAGCGTCCATAATTTTTCCGGGATATCCTCATACGTCCACGTGGCCACCCCGCGTTTTTTTGCTTCAAGATCGAGGCAGAGTTTAGCCATCAGCATATTGGGGCCGATGCCGATTGCACAGGGAAGCCCAAACTCTTCCTTGATGGCGGTGCGGATGGCCGATGCCAGCTCCACTGGTCCTCCCCATAAGCGTTCGGTCCCATCCGCCTGTATGAAGCTTTCGTCCACACTGTACGTATGAATCGCTTCCTTGGGGACGAACCGGCTAAGCAGACGCGTAATCTCCATGGAGCGCTTTAAAAAAAAGGACATTTGGGCGTCCACAATATGAATCCTGCTGTCTTTGGGAATCTCAAAAAGCCGGTTTCCGGTCCTTATGCCAAAATCCCTTTTCAAGCTGGGAGAAGCAGCCAGGACCACACTCCCCTGCCTTTCGGTGTTTCCGACGACGGCAAGATAACACTCCAGCGGATCCAGCCCCAAACGCACAGCCGCACAGCTGGCATAAAAACTCTTCATGTCCATGCACAAAATTGAACGATTTTGAACCTTGGAATAATCGATCAACTTCCTCACTCCTTCAAAATGCAAACGTTCGTTCTCTTTATTATGTATACCCATTTTAACCGAATATATGTTCTGTTCTCAATGGAAATTTTTTCAGGGTGCTTCCGGTTCTTCGTTCCAACTTTGTGATTGAACAATAAAAAAACCCTCTCTTGCCTTTAAGAGAGGGGTTGCTTTAACCATTGCTTTCCACTGTTTTCTTTTCAAAAAAATGTTCCCACGCTTCCCTGATTCCGCCGGCACAGTGATTTTCTGCCCGGAAAATAAGGGGATGTTCAGGAAGCATTTTCAGTTCATCCTGGCAATTTCCCACCACAACGGCAGGATAGTCCATCGTAATCATATCACGGTCATTTCCGGAGTCACCGGCAATAAGAATATTGGCATTCTCCCAGCCCTTTTCATGAAGAAGGAAGGAAAGAGCTTCCCCCTTGCCTGCGTTTGGCGGAAGAATGTCGACATCTCTGCCCGAGCTGAAAATCAGCTTGTGCGGCACTCCGTTTTCTTCGAGCTTTTGTTTTACTTCTTCAAACGCTGCCTCATCTTCGGCAAAGTAGGAAAGCCGGTGAGAGGAGGGTATGGATTGAGGCGTAAGCCCGCTGCACTGGTCGGCAATTCTGGAAATTTCCTCAGGTCTCCACTGTTCCTCCAACGTTTTTTTCCATCGTTCATGAAGCTCCGGGTCGTCAAAATCATACATTTCCGTCCCGACATCGGAAATAAGAATGGAAGGCATTGGAAGATTTTCCACCTTGATCAATTCCATCGTCGAATCATGGTGGCGTCCGGTCACATATACCAGCTCAACCCCATAGGTTCGCTCCCCGTAATATTTAAACAGAGCAGAAGTCAGTTCCTGTTCTCCTACCAGGGTTCCATCAAGATCAGTAGCTAAAAGATGTGTAACGTTTTTTTGTTTCACCTTCCAGAACCTCCTCATAAACCTGCTCGACTCTCGCCGCCACATTTGGCCAGCGGTAATCGCGTTCTGCAAGAGAGGACGCCTGTTTGCCAAGCCTTTGTGCAATAATATCGTTGTTTAATATGATTTCAAGGGTCAAAGCCAGATCCTGCGGGTCTTTTGGTGTAACAAGTAACCCGGTTTCTCCTTCAACCACCACGTTTTGCAGTCCGCCGACACGTGACGCAATTACCGGACATCCGCAGGCTTGAGCTTCTGCTGCCACCATGCCGAACGATTCATAATAGGACGGCACAACCGCCACGTTCGCCGCATTAAAGTAGTCGGCCAGTTCTTCCTGGCTTTTTGGTCCGACAAAACGGACATAACGTTCAATTCCTTTTACCCATGAGCGCTGTTTCTCGGGTACCGGAAGCTGGTCATCGCCAATCTCTTCCTTTTGTCCGCCGGCAAGAACCAGTTTGGTGTCTGATGGTACATCTCCCCATTGAATTAAATACCTGAAAGCTTGAAGCAGAGTTTCAACGCCTTTTGTTTCTTCGAGCCGCCCTGCATAAAAAACCAAAGGTCCGTGGACGTCAAGCTTTTGTTTGGTAGCCGATCGCTGGTTATATGGATAGAAGGTAGGAGATACACCTATTGGAATAACATCTACAGGCGCTGGCTGCTTAGCCACTTCATGAATCAGGCTTTTTTCGCTGTTGGTGGTGGCAATCACACGATTGGCGGAACGGAGAATGGTTCGTTCATACTGAAATCTGCGCTCATCCCTTTCTCCTGTTGCCCGTTCTTTTGCAGCGCCAAGGGAATGTGATGTATGAACAAACGGTATGTTGTATTTTCTTCGGAGCTGGCGTCCCAGAATTCCGGATAGCCAGTAGTGAGTATGAATAATGTCATATTGGTCAAGAGGTGCAACCTCTTCAATTTCTTTAAAAAATGCCGGCAAGATTTGAAACATTTCATTTTTTGATACAAATCCTTTAAGCCCGGCCTGAATGCGGATGACTTTGGCACGTTTCCCAAAATTCTCTGTCTGCGGGGCATCTTTATCACACCAATGGGTTATAACATCAACATCCCATCCCCTGTTTTCCATTGCCAGGGCCAGGTGGTATACATAATTATTTTGTCCTCCGGCTTGCTTTCCACCGAGTTTTGCAAGCGGATCCCCATGATCTGAAATAAATAAAACTTTTTTATTCATTGTCGTTACCCCTCTTTCTATTGTTGCGGTCAATAGCCTGTACTAGATATACCCCGGTTTCGGCCAGGACAAACCACAATCGGTACTTAAGACCTAATAAATTAAGACTTTTTACCTTTTGTTGAGAAGGTATGGAAATTAGAAAATCCGCGTAAATGATAAGAAAAGATCATTCACCAAGCAAAACATTTAGTTGACATAATAATATTATGATTTATTTCTGTTTAAAAGCGTCGCCTCCCAATTTTTCAACAAGCCTTGGGAAAATTTGATACAGTTTGCTTCCGGCATTCATCCAGGAAGGAAGATTAATTTCCCGGACCGGTTGTCCCACAGCAGAAAGAATTTTTTTCGAGACATATTCCGGCGACAGCATCCACTTTTTAATGTTTGCTTCATACGATCCGGATTTATCGGCAATTGAAAAAAAATTGGTTTCAATCGGACCGGGATTTACGGTGGTCACATGTATCCCGCTTTCTGCAATTTCCATCCGCAATCCATTTGAAAAACCAAGAACAGCATGTTTGGAAGCCGCATAACCACTGGATTTGGGGGTAGAAATTTTCCCCGCCTGGGAAGCGATGTTAATGATATGCCCGGACCCCCGCCGAACCATTTGCGGCAGTACGGCCTGCGTGCAGGCCATAAGCCCGATCACATTCGTCTGCATCATGCCTGAGAGGTCTCTAAGGTCGGCATCGACGAAATAATCAAAAATCCCAAAGCCGGCATTGTTAATAAGCACATCAACCTGTAAATCAGAAGTGATTTTGTGAAACACTCTCCTGACGTCATCAATATTCCCTACATCCAGTTGATGAATGATAGGCTCACCGTTTCCTCCCGCTTTTATTTTCTCCTTAATCTGTTCAAGCTTCTCTTTATTGCGGGCAATCAGTACAAGCTGCGCACCCATGCGGGCAGCATCTGACGCCACCTGGGCACCCAGACCGCCGGATGCTCCTGTAATCACAATCACTTTATCTCTTACCTGGTTCATGATATTAACTCCTATTCTGCTTTCCTGTAATATTCAACACCCTGAATTTGCTCGATTTTTACTTTTCCCTCTGCCTCAAGCAGGTCAAGATGCCCTACTGTTTCTGATAATGTGAGCCCAGGCTCTTTTTTATACATCCGCGGGAACAGCTGCCGGCTGAGTTCATAGGCGGTCATTTTTCCCGCAAGCAGCGTTCGAAGCACTTCTGCTCTGTTGTTCTGTTCCTTCAGCCTTTCCCGGATCAGCCCCCGGCAGTTGGTGATATCATCTCCATGGCCCGGCAGGACCCGCCTGATCGGGAGAACAGCAGCTTTTCGCAGGGATTCCCGGTACTGCAATAGAGGTCTTGGCCGGTCCATTTCTCCAGGCTCTGGCGGCTCTATAAGCGCATTGGATGAAACACGCTGAAGGAGAAAGTCCCCTCCGATCATTGTTCCGCTTTCCTCATGAAACAGAGAGAGATGGTCGGGCGAATGTCCGGGGGTTTTGATCATCCCCCAACCTGGCAACCCTGGAATTTCTTTCCCCTCTGATACTAATATGTCGGAATGAACAGCAGCAGAAAACCCGAGATATCGCTCCTGCTTTTCCTTCTCCAGCTCGGAAGCTTCTCTGGGCATTCCTGATTTTTTATAAAACGACTCGTAAAATTGATTTCTATGTAAAAAATATTGCGGGTCCTGGCAGAGATATGGAATCTGTTCCTTGCTTGCCAGAACTGGAGCCGGAGAATCAAAATACGCATACAATCCAACATGATCGGGATGATAATGAGTAAAAATAATTTGTTTAATATCGTTTACGGAAACTCCTGAACCCTGAAGCTTTTCCCGGAAAACCGACCAGGCCCCGGGGGTTCTCGGGCCGCAGTCAACGAGGGTCAGCTTCTCTCCCGCTATAAGATACACATTTACATTTCCTACCAGAAAAGGGGTAGGAAGCTCGATGGCCATAATTTTCTCTTTCAAGGATGCACCTGACCTCCTTACGTTGCATAATATAATAAGTATATCAAAACTTTCACTCTTGAAAAAAATGAAAATTCCAAAAAGTATTGGAATAGCCTTGACATACTGGAGCTGTCCATTGCATAATATCTTTTAATAACTAAACGTTGAAACGGCGTTGAAAGGGACTAGTACTTCATAAAGCGGCTGATAGAGAGCGGAATCCACCGGCTGAAAGATTCTGCAAGCGCGCGATGAACGAACCTATCCCCCGAGCCATCAGGGAATGAACCTGATCGTATGCCTTCGATACAGGCTACAAGCTGGGCTTTGTAATCAAGCCAATTAAGGTGGTACCGCGGATCGCACTCCTCCGTCCTTTTATAGGATGAAGGAGTGCGTTTTAGTTTACCTAATTGGAGGGATAGCCATGAATAAAAAAATTGCCTTTATCGGAGCAGGCGCGATGGCTGAAGCTATGATTTCGGGAATGGTTGCCAAAAACTGGGCTGCCCCGGAAAATATTATCGTAACCAACCGGATCAACGCCAAAAGGCTCGAGGAGCTTAAGGAAAACTATAAAGTTACCATTTCTAAATCAGCAAGTGAGGCAATACACCAGGCTGATATTCTCATTCTGGCAATGAAACCAAAAGATGCAGAACAGGCCCTGCGGTTAATAAACAAAGCAGTTCATGCGGACCATATCCTCATCTCCGTTCTCGCGGGTATATCAACAGATCTGATTTCTTCCCTTCTGGATGCCCCGGTTCCTGTAATCCGGGCTATGCCCAATACTTCTGCAGCCATCGGATATTCGGCAACCGGCATTGCCGGCGGAAAATTTGCCGAAGTTAAGCACATGCAGCTGGCCGAAGAATTATTCAGCTGTATCGGCACAACAACCTGCCTTCGGGAAGAAAGCCTGCATGCAGTGACCGGTTTATCGGGCAGTGGCCCCGCGTATGTATACTATCTGGTAGAAGCCATGCAGCAGGCGGCCTCTTCCATGGATATCAGCGAGGAGGAAGCAAGAGACCTGATCGCCCAAACGCTTCTCGGGGCAGCACACATGGTGAAGATAAGCGGTGATCATCCCAAACAGCTTCGCCAAAAAGTAACCAGTCCGGGAGGCACAACAGAAGCTGGCATTCAGATGCTCGACCATTTCCAGGTTAAAAATGCAATTGAGCAGTGCGTCAAACGGGCGGCCGAACGATCAGAAGAACTTGGCAAAATATACACCCGGTCATCAAGCCAAGGAATAGTTTGACAATTCTGTTATTTCATTTTATAATAAAAGACCAAACGTCAGCAACGGGAGGTATAATATGCTTGATCAAGAAGAAGTCAAGCGGTACAATCTGTTGTTTAAAGAATTTCAGCAGTTCCTCACCCGGCCATTAACAAAAAAGGAAAAAGATTTTATAAAATGGATTGTAAAAAATGATATGAGCATTGAACACCGGTCTTCGGCGAATGCAACCTGACCAAGCCTCCCGCAGGAGGCTTTTTTTCTTTGCAGCAGGCGGTTTATTCCCCGGACGTTCTGGTAATGTATAGGACAGAAAGGAGTTTTCCAGATATGACAAAAATCTATGGACACCGGGGCGCGAGCAAAGTATGCCCGGAGAACACCATGGCGTCCTACATAAAAGCGTTGGAATTAGGGGCAGAAGGCCTGGAAATTGATGTTCACTTGACGAAAGACGGCATCCCGGTTGTCATCCATGACGAAACGGTAAAACGGACTACCAACGGAAAAGGGTATGTGAAAAATTTCAGCCTCCAAGAAATTAAACAGCTGGATGCGGGCAGTTGGTTTTCTTCAGAATTTCAATACGAAAGAATTCCGACACTTGAGGAATTTCTTCAATGGATCCGCACAACCCCTCTTTTGCTTAATATTGAATTGAAGAACAACAAGGTGCATTACGAGGATTTGGAACAAAAAGTATACAACCTTGTGAATGCATATGGCATGAAAGAACGGACCATTTATTCCTCTTTCAATCATTACAGCCTTGTTTTGTTAAGAGGCATGGATCCTTCCATTGATATCGCTCCCCTTTATACATCCAATCTGTATAAACCGTGGAATTATGCAAACCAGCTTGGTGCCTGGAGCGTGCACCCTCCCTTTAAAAGCCTGCATCCCCCCATTCTGGAAGGATTGCGCAGGCATAATATCTCGGTGAGGCCCTATACCGTCAATAAAGAGAAATGGCTTTATTACTTCTTCCAATATGAAGTGGATGCGGTCATAACGGACCTGCCCGATCTGGCACTTGCCGTCCGCAATGGAGATATCCCCTATAAAAAAACGCTATAAAAAACAATCCAGGAGAAGTGATCCCAAAAGTGGTCACTTCTCTTCGCTTACTTATCCATGTCTGCTGCCAGGAGCTTTTCCACCGGGAATACGGAAAAGTCGTCTGCGATGGATGTATGGGGAAATACCTCCCGCGCTTCCTTGAGCAACAGCTGTTTCTGTTCTTTGTGATACCTGGAACTGATATGATTAATAATCAATGCGGAAGCATTTGCCTCCCTGGCAGTGAGTGCGGCAATTTTTGCAGAAGAATGGCCAAATTCAGCCGCCTGCTCAGCCAATTCATGCAAGAAAGTCGCTTCGTGCACAAGCACAGTAGCATCTTTCCCGAGCTTCACGGCATTGTCGCAAGCTTTCGTATCCCCCAGAATCGTTATAACTCTTCCCGGAATGGGTGCAGAAAGAAAATCATTGCTTTTGAGAACGGTTCCGTCAGTGAGCGTCACATCCTTGCCCATTTTCAGCTCCTGATACAGGGGCCCGGGGGACAAACCGCTTTTTTGAAGCAGCTCCGCCTTCAGTTTCCCTGGCTGTGGGGATTCTTCCATCCGGTACCCATAACAGGGAATCACGTGATCTAGCAGGCTGCTGTATACGCGGCGCCCGTTATCCTCACAAATCAGTCCTTCCGTAATTTCAACCACTTCAAAGGGATAGGTAAGGTAGGTTGAGCTCACCTTCAAACAGGTTTCCAGGTACTCTTTGATTCCAGGAGGGCCATAAACTGTAAGCAGACTCTCTTCACCACTTTGAAACGACCGGCTGCCGAGCAGGCCCGGAAGCCCAAAAATGTGGTCTCCATGAAGATGAGTAATGAAAATTTTAGTGATTTTACGCGGCTTAATGGCCGAAGTATACAGAATTTGATGCTGCGTAGCCTCTCCGCAGTCAAAAAGCCAAACCTCTCCGCTTCGTTGAAGAAATTTCAGCGCCACGGATGACACATTTCTTTCTTTCGATGGCATTCCGGCTCCCGTGCCCAAAAAATGAAGTTCCATATCTTTAGCTCTTCCTTTCATGCCATAAAATAAACACCGCCAGCTGGTAAATCACAATAAAAAGTAAAAGCATACAGCCTCCAGCCAAAAAGCCAGCCGCCACATCGCTCGGGTAATGCACACCAAGGTAAATACGGCTAATGCCTACAAGCATAATATACAGAGATCCAAGGACCGCCACCAGGCGCTTCGCCCAGGTCTGATTGATGTGGTGGGCCAAAAAATAAAAAAGCAATCCAAAAAATCCTGCTGAAATCATGGCGTGTCCACTGGGAAAGCTGTATCCGCCAATCTCTACAAGCTGATGAACGGATGGCCGCTTCCTTTCGTAAACGTCTTTCAGAAAAAAATTGCCATAGCGGATAGTAAACAAACTAATCATTAAAACTGCAGGTTCCAGCCACTTGCGGCGCCAGATAATAAAAAAAACAGAAAAAATCAGCAATGAGAGCCACTCATTTGCTTTTGCCGCACTGTTTGTAATCCAGATAAACAGCCGGGTTAATTCGCCAGGCTGATAGGCGGTCAATGCCGAAATAATCAGGTGATCCATGTTTTCCACTTTCGTGCTGCTATACGCAAGGGCAAGCAGAACAAAAAGAGCCGCTAATCCAACCATCCCAACCAAGAGCTTCAACATAATGATTTTATGCAAAATATACACCACCCGGGATAAAAAAACTTCCATCTATAAAGGTTATGACGGACCTGCCTTCCATTTTCCTCTGATAATGGATTGCTGCCCAAACTTTTTTTGAAGGTCACTGACCAGGCGGTTCACATCTGCCTGCTTTTTTTCCTGTTCGAACGTAAAAAGATCCATCTGTTTATAGGCATTCTCCCGTGGAATCACATCCGCCGCTGTAATGCCAAGAAGCCGGACGGGTTCACCGTTCCAATGCTTTTTAAATAAATTCCACGCCGTTTCAAGGATAATGTCCCGGTCATGAAATGGGTTTTCAAGGGATTTGCTCCTCGTCACCGTTTTTCTGTCTGAGTACCGAATGACAATCTGCAGATTTTGGCCTACTGCTTTCTTTTGCTTCATCCTGCGTTCAACGGATTCGGCAAGGCTTTCAAAGACACTTTTAATTTCTGGCTCATGGTCCAGGTCTTCAGCGAGTGTGGTGGAATTTCCAACTGACTGAAATTCCGAAGCCCGCTCAGGATTCACAGGCCGGTCATCAATGCCATTGGCACGCTCCCACATCTTTATTCCATTGATGCCAAACCGGTGCTTCAGGCTGTACGCATCTTCTTTTGCCAGGTCGCCAATGGTATGAATGTTAAAAGCTTTTAACTTTTCTTCTGTTGCTTTCCCAATGCCATGCATCTCACCCACGCCCATCGGCCAAAGGATTGTACCCATTTCCCTTTTTCTTAACACCGTAATTCCCATCGGCTTTTTCATGTCGGACGCCATTTTAGCGAGAAACTTATTGGGTGCAATCCCTATACTGCAGGGTAATCCAAGTTCATGAAAAATCCTGTTTTGTATTTCACCTGCCATTTCAACAGGGTTCATGGATGAAGCTGTCACATCCAAATAACCTTCGTCAATGGATACAGGCTCCACGAGATCGGTATACTCCCTTAAAAGCTGAAACATTCTGTTCGACATCATTCTGTATTTTTGAAAATCTGGCCTTCGTACGATCAGGGAAGGACACAGTTTTTTTGCCTGCCACAGGGTCATGGTGGTTTTTACGCCGAACTTCCTCGCCTCATAGCTGCATGTGACGACGATTCCCCTCCGTTCTTCAGGGTTTCCTGCAATAGCAAGCGGCTTGCCTTTTAATGCAGGATCCATCATGCTTTCCACAGAAGCATAAAAACTATTCATGTCCACATGCAGGATAAATCTGCGCTTATGCGTTGAACGATCCATGTTCTTCCCTCTCCTTTTCATGGATTCCTTCATTATTATATGAAAAGAGAAACGAGAATAAAAGGCAAAAGCCGCTGTGACTTAAAACCGTCAAAAAAGACAAGGTACATTTACCTTGTCTTCACCTCATCTCTCAGCTGCCTTCCGGTTGCTTCCACCCACTCCACGTAATCCGAGCCATGGAAATGCCGATTTATTTCTTTATGCAGCCCCTCCAGTTGAAGAAGAAACTCCGCCCTGTCTTCCTCCTGGCTCCATGTCCGTAAGTATTCATAAATTGAATTCTTGCCCTCAGAGGACATTTGTTGTTTTTTCGCTCCTTCTTCTGTAAGGCTCACATACGAAATTCGCCGGTCATGATCCTTTTTCAGCATCTTCACCAGACCTTTTTCCTTTAATCGTTTGATCACCTGCATGACGGTAGAAACATCCCATAAACCCAGCTGGGCTATACGCGAAATGGTAGCTTCTTTTTCAAAGGAAACAATCCATAAAATATGCTGCTCCGCTTGGGTCAGGCCAATAGCTTTGGCAGATTTTTGCCAATCTTCCTCCAACACTTTATAGACTCCACGCACATAATTCATCATCATATGCAAGTCCGCAACTTCACTCATCCTATCCCTCCGGCTTTTTATCCAATTTAAGAAAATATTTCCATGTTAAACTACCACCAAATATACTAACAGCTGAGACTCCTGTCAATTCAAACTTAAAACTCCTCCATTAAAAAAAAGAGGGCCAACGCAATTTGATGGCTGGCCCTTTGTATTATTCTCCTGCAACCTCTTGAATAACTGCAACGACGATTTCTGCTGTTTTTACCAGTTCTTCAATTGGCATCTTTTCATTTTTGGTGTGAATATCCTCATAGCCCACTGCCAGATTCACGGTTGGAATGCCATGTCCTGCGATTACGTTCGCATCGCTTCCACCACCGCTTTGCAACAGGCGGTGCGGCCGGTTAACCCGTGTTGCCGCTTTTTTAGCCACTTCCACGACATGGTCGCCGTCTCCGAATTTAAACCCCGGGTACATGACTTTTACTGCAACATCAGCACGGCCGCCAAGGCTCTTCGCAGTCGCTTCAAACGCTTCTTTCATCTTCGCAACCTGCTGCTCCATTTTTTCCGCGATGAGAGAACGCGCCTCTGCAAGGATCGCAACATGGTCGCATACAATGTTAGTTTGCGTTCCACCTTCAAAACGCCCGATATTAGCCGTTGTTTCTTCATCAATGCGGCCCAGAGGCATTTTCGAAACCGCCTTGGCTGCAATGGTGATCGCAGAAACACCTTTTTCCGGTGCCACACCCGCATGAGCGGTTTTTCCGTAAATATCAACGATCAGTTTGGCCTGGGTAGGAGCGGCAACAATGATGTCACCCACCTTGCCGTCACTGTCAAGCGCAAAACCGAATTTGGCGGTCAGCTTTGCGGGATCAAGTTCTTTTGCTCCGACGAGGCCAGATTCCTCGCCTACAGTAATAATGAACTGAATATCACCGTGCTTAATATTTTGTTCTTTTAATATTTTTACGGCTTCAAGCATTGCGGAAAGTCCGGCTTTGTCATCCGCACCAAGGATGGTGGTTCCGTCCGTTACAACATAGCCATCTTTAACAGAAGGCTTGACGCCTACACCCGGCACTACTGTATCCATGTGTGAAGTGAAATAGATCGGATCAATTCCCTCTTTATTTCCCTTCAGCGTACAGATCAGATTGCCTGCTCCATGTTCGGTTGTTGATTCCGCGTCATCCTCATAAACTTCAACACCTAAATCCGTGAATTTTTTGGTTAAAACTTTGGAAATCTCTTTTTCAAATTTTGTCTCGGAATCGATCTGAACCAATTCCAAAAATTCATCAAGCAATCGCTGTTCATTTACCATTATGTCTTTCCTCCATTATAACGGGATATTGCCATGTTTCTTCCAGGGCCGTTCCTCCTGCTTTGTGCGCAGCATTTCAAGAGCCTGGATGCACTTGATCCTTGTATCACGAGGGTCAATCACATCGTCAACCATGCCTCTTGCGGCTGCTACATACGGATTGGCAAACTTCGTGCGGTATTCATCAATTTTAGCCTGCCTGGTCGCTTCGGGATTCTCGCTCTGTTCAATTTCTTTTGCAAAAATAATATTGGCAGCCCCCTGGGGACCCATTACGGCGATTTCTGCATTCGGCCAGGCGAAAACCAGATCGGCTCCGATCGATTTGCTGTTTAAAGCCACATAAGCGCCACCGTATGCCTTGCGGGTGATTACGGTAATTTTCGGAACAGTAGCCTCGGAATACGCATAAAGAATTTTCGCTCCGTGTCTTATGATTCCGCCGTGCTCCTGTTTAATTCCTGGAAAAAATCCCGTGACGTCCTCAAAGGTGATGATTGCAATATTGAAAGAATCACAAAACCGAATAAAGCGTGAGGCTTTATCCGAAGAATCAATATCAAGACCTCCTGCCATCACTTTTGGCTGATTACATACTAATCCTACCACTTCTCCCTTGATCCTTGCAAAACCGACGACTATATTTCTCGCAAAATGGGCGTGAACCTCCAAAAATGTTTCCTCATCTACCACTTGCTCGATTACTTTTCGTACATCGTATGGTTTGGTTGCATCAACAGGTACCACTTCGGCAATATCAGGAAGATCATCGCTTGCTTGCGGATTCCCTTCCTTGATTTGGGACTTTTCCTTATTATTCTGGGGAAGCAGTTCCACCAAATCCCTTACCTGTTCAAGGACCTCCGCCTCTGTTTCGCCCATAAAATGAGCATTTCCGCTTTTTGAGCTGTGAACTTTTGCTCCTCCTAGATCCTCAGAAGAGATTTTTTCCCCTGTCACCGTCTCAATTACTTTTGGCCCCGTAATGAACATCTGGCTTGTCTTTTCCACCATAAATACAAAATCCGTGATTGCCGGTGAATAAACCGCTCCTCCTGCACACGGTCCAAGGATCACCGATATTTGGGGAATAACTCCCGAGTAGATGGAGTTTCGGTAGAAAATTTGTCCATAGCCATCGAGCGATACGACCCCTTCCTGGATCCGTGCCCCGCCCGAATCATTTAATCCAATGAACGGTGTGCCGCTCTTGGCTGCAAGGTCCATTACATTGGCAATTTTATGAGCATGCATTTCGCCAAGCGCACCGCCAAAAACAGTGAAATCCTGAGCAAACAGATAAACCGGACGGCCATGAATCTTTCCATAACCCGTAACCACACCTTCACCAGGGGCTTTCATATTTTCCAGGCCAAAATCAGTACAGCGGTGTTCAATGAAGGGATTCAGTTCAATGAAGCTGCCTTCATCCAGCAGCAGGTCAATTCTTTCTCTCGCCGTTAATTTTCCCCGTTCATGCTGCTTGTCGATTTTATCGTCTCCGCCGCCAAGCTCGATTTCACGTTTTCTGTCATACAGCTCATCCATTTTATCGTACATATCCATTTTAAGAAGCGCCTCCTTCAAGTTCCGTTTTATCACACAGCTCCAACAGCACCTTGTGTGTGGAAGAAGGATGAATAAATGCGATAGAAGCACCGCCGGCCCCTTTCACCGGTTCTTCCTGAATCATTTTGATGCCTGCCTGTTTAAGCTCTCCGATCCGCTCTGAAATTCCTTCGACACCGAGGGCAACATGATGAACCCCCTGCCCCCTTTTTGTGATGAACTGACGGATCGGACTCTCATCACTTAATGGTTCAAGCAGTTCAAGGCGGCTTTCGCCAATTTTAATAAAAGCCACCTTTACCTTTTGAGAAGGCACTTCTTCAATGGCTTCGAGCTTTAAACCGAGGGTATTCACGTAAAACGGAAGTACTTCATCCAAGGATTCAACGGCTATGCCGATATGATCGATCTTTTTCGGAGCTTCCATGCCTGTTGAAGCGGGAAGACCGTCACGGGCACGAACAGCTGCCTCAATAAACTTTGCCGTTTCAATGGTGGGTGTGCCCGGTGTAAATATTTTTTGAACGCCTGCCGATTCAAGAAACGGGATATCTTCCCATGGAATTACCCCGCCGGCAATGACGATGATATCATCAGCTCCGCGTTCTTTTAAAAGGGCCATCACTTCCGGAAACAGTTCGTTATGTGCACCTGAAAGACATGATAAGCCGATGGCATCCACATCCTCCTGCACGGCCGCCGCCACGATTTGCTGCGGCGTCTGGCGAAGTCCTGTATAGATAACCTCCATGCCATAATCACGAAGGGCCTGAGAAATAACCAGTGCTCCCCTGTCATGCCCGTCAAGGCCAGGTTTGGCAACCAGCACACGTATCTTCTTGTTCATTGTTCATCCACTCCTGTCTGTCTATACTCCCGCGTACTCTCCAAACTCTTCCCGAAGAATGCCGCAAATTTCTCCAATCGTGCAATAATCACGTACACAGTCCACAATAAGCGGCATCAGGTTTTCAGTCCCCTTTGCGCCTTGCCGCAACGCCTCCAACCGAGCGCTCGCTCGGTTCTGATCCCTGGTATTCCGCAGCTTTGTCAGTTTTTCCTTCTGTTTTTCGCCCAGGGTTGGATCCACCCTTAACAGCTCCGGCCTTACTTCATTTTCAAGGGTGAACGAATTCATCCCAACAATGATTTCTTCCCCTTTTTCAATCGCCTTTTGGGTTTCGTAGGCTGTATGATGAATCTCCCGCTGCATATATCCTTGCTCAACGGCTGCCACCGCTCCGCCAAGGGATTCAATTTTCTCAAGATATTTTCCAACCTCTTCTTCCATATGGTCCGTCAAGTGTTCCACATAATACGAACCGGCCAGAGGGTCTACCGTGTCTGCTACTCCGCTTTCATGTGCGATGATTTGCTGTGTTCTAAGCGCAATTCTGGCAGAATCTTCGGTAGGAAGCGCCAGGGCCTCATCCCTTGAGTTGGTGTGCAAACTCTGTGTTCCTCCCATAACTGCAGCCAGTGCCTGCAGAGTCACCCTGACAATATTATTGTCCGGCTGCTGTGCGGTTAAGGTTGATCCCCCCGTCTGGGTATGAAAGCGCAGCTGCCAGCTTTTAGGATTTTGGGCGCCGTATGTATCTTTCATCAACTTGGCCCATATTCTCCTGGCAGCACGGAATTTGGCGACTTCTTCGAAAAATTGATTATGGGCATTGAAGAAAAATGCCAGTCTCGGTGCAAAATCATCAATATTTAAACCTGCTTCAATCGCAGCATCCACATAAGCTTTGCCATTGGCAATGGTAAAAGCAAGCTCCTGGACTGCATTCGCTCCAGCTTCCCGGATATGATAGCCTGAAATGCTGATTGTATTCCATTTTGGCACCTGTTCTTTGCAATAGGCAAAAATATCAGTAATCAGCCTCATGGAAGGCTTGGGAGGAAAAATATAGGTTCCTCTTGCAATATATTCTTTTAAAATATCATTTTGAATGGTTCCGGATATCTTTTCCGGCGAGATGCCCTGTTTTTCAGCTACCACAATATACATGGCAAGAAGTACGGATGCAGGGGCATTAATCGTCATCGATGTGCTTACCTGATCCAGGGGAATCTCTCGTAAAAGCGCTTCCATATCTTCCAGCGAATCGATAGCGACTCCTACTTTTCCCACTTCCCCTTTAGACATGGAATGGTCAGAATCGTAGCCAATCTGTGTCGGCAGATCAAAAGCAACGGAAAGCCCGGTTTGCCCCTGCTTCAAAAGGTAGCGAAACCGTTTGTTCGTCTCTTCGGCTGATCCGAACCCCGCATACTGCCTCATGGTCCAGTAGCGTGCCCGGTACATAGTTGGCTGTATGCCCCGTGTATAAGGATATTCGCCCGGAAGGCCGAGTTTCTCTATATCATAGTCTTCCCGGTCAGCACCATATAAACGGCTGACTTCAAATTTGGAACTGGTCTCGAATCGTTCCTTTCTCTCCGGAAACCGCTGCATGCTTTTCTCTGTGGCCAGCTTCCACTTTTTCACTTGCTCTTGATGTTTTATCATATGGCTGCCTCCTGTCACCTATCATTCGACATTTTCTTACCTATTCATTACTTTCTTTTTGAAAACGCTTTTTCCTTCTTTTTTCTCAAATTAAAGAGAAATCGCAGGAATTCTTGAGACATGACTCAATTCCTTGTACAATAACAATGAATAAGGAGGGTTGGTATGTCTCAAAAAGTGATTAAGACCGTTGTTTTTATCATGCTGGCATCCTTGCTGCTGACAACCTTGCTGACCGGAATCAGCGCATTTTTTTAATAAGAGATAAAAAAATAAGCCTTTCCGGCTTATTTTTTTTTAGCTATATATCGCTTTTCTTAAACGTTTTTTTGATGAGAAGGTAGCGTTCGATTTCATTTAGAAGGTGAATCAGCTTAGATCGGGTTTCAAATTCTGCCCGGTCTTTCGGCAAATCCATCTCACGGAATTTTTTTCTCATCTTTTCAATGCTGTCCAGGTAAATCACCGCTGTATTTCCGGGATGGACGGCCTCACTAAGTTCTCCGAAGAAATCACCGAGAATATAGCCCTGTATATACCGCTCGTCAATGGATGACAGGATGGGGATCATCCTTTCAATCAGCTCCAGTTGCTTTTCCCTCATTTTGAAATAATGATAGTACTCATTCTCATAACGCACGGTATGGTTCTCAACATCGCGGAACGCCAGATCTTTTCCTTCATCAATCAGCTCTGCTGACCTCGTGATCTCTTTTCCGTCCCACAAATGCTCGTGATCATATAGATAGGCACGAAACTCAAGAAAGATGGCTTTAAACTGATCTTCCAGTTCCCTTTGAATTTTTTTAAGTGAAGTCTCCATGCTCGGCATATAGAGATTGACCAGAAGCGCCATACCGATTCCGATGGTAATCAGGGCCACTTCATTGCCGGCCGCCTTCCAGCTGATATATTCAAGGGTATACAGATGAAGGATGATAACCGAGCTTGTAATGATGCCTTCTTTTAAATTCAAAGCAACCAGTACGGGAATAAACAGCAGAATCAATAGACCGATGCTCCAGGGATGGTAACCAAGTACGGTGAAAAAAACGGCCGCGAAGACAATGCCGATGAGACAGGCCGCAAAACGCTCCCAGGAAGTGATAAGGGAACGCTTCTGGGTTACTTTGACACACAGAATCGTCAGAATTCCGGCCGAGCTGTAAAACTCAAGGCCCAGCCATTGAGCGATTCCGATCGCAACTGCCGTTCCAATTGCTGTTTTTATTGTTCTGTAGCCGACTTTAATGGCGGGCATAGCTGTCTTCCTTTCTTGCATTTTCCTTTATACAATACTTATTATCTTGCAGGACAAACAAAAAAAGCGCAAGTTTCTTCCAAGCCTAAAAAAGAAGAGACCCCGCAAGGTCTCTTATAGAACTTTTTCAAGAAATGCTTGTGCTCGTTCACTTTTTGGCTGAGCAAAAAATTCGGCCGGTTTCGCA
The DNA here is from genome assembly GCF_030418125.1 of Fictibacillus fluitans. GTDB lineage: Bacteria > Bacillota > Bacilli > Bacillales > Fictibacillaceae > Fictibacillus_C > Fictibacillus_C fluitans. The sequence goes on from NZ_JAUHTR010000006.1 coordinate 20,596, forward strand.
TCTTCCACAAGAATACCGTCATCAAGAAACAATACCCGGTCTGCGACTTCTTTTGCAAAGCCCATTTCATGGGTCACGATCGCCATGGTCATTCCGCTTTGTGCAAGTGATTTCATGACATCAAGAACTTCTTTTACCATTTCAGGATCAAGTGCAGAAGTAGGTTCATCAAAAAGCATCACTTCCGGGTTCATGGCCAGCGCCCGGGCAATGGCCACACGCTGTTTCTGGCCGCCGGAAAGCCTGCCCGGATATTCTCCTTCTTTGTCCTCAAGTCCCACTCTTTTCAGCAATTCTCTGGCCGCGGCCTCTGCTTCGCGCTTTGGTGTCTTGTTCACTGTAACAGGTGCATATGCCAGATTTTCAAGAACGGTCATGTGCGGAAACAGGTGAAAATGCTGAAAAACCATACCGATCTTCTTGCGCACCTGCTGGATTTTGGACGCCTGGGTTGTGACCTCCTGGTCCTTGAACCATACTTTTCCTTCTGTCGGTTCCTCCAGCATGTTGATGCAGCGGAGGAAGGTAGATTTACCGGACCCTGAAGGCCCGATCACAGCCACGACTTCCCCCTGTGCGATTTCGGTCGAAATGCCTTTTAGAACTTCATTTTTTCCAAATGTTTTATGCAGGTTTTCTATTTTAATCACCGCGGCTCATTCTCCTTTCAAGCATGCGTCCAAGAACCGTTAATGTCATCACCATGAGATAATATATGATACCAGCTGTAATCAGCGGTTCAAAGTAACGATAAGTGTCTGCACCTACAATTTGGGCACGCCTCATAATATCCGTCGTACCAATTACGGCAATGATGGCGGATTCTTTTGTCAGTGTAATAAATTCGTTCATCAGTGCCGGCAATATATTTTTTAATGCCTGCGGCAAAATGATCTGGCGCATCATGGAACCGTATGAAACACCGAGTGCCATGGAAGCCTCCCGCTGTCCTTTGTCCACTCCGTTAATTCCTGCACGGATAATTTCCGAAACATAGGCTGCGGAATTCAAGCCAAAAGTCAGCACACCGGCCAGGAACGGTTCGATTTTATAACCCGTCAGCTGAGGCGTGGCATTATAAATAATCAAAAGCTGAAGAATAAGAGGTGTACCCCGGAAAATCGATGTATAAGCGTCAGCTCCCCAGCGGAGAACCTTTACCTTGCTGATTTTAAACAGCGCAAGGATAGTTCCCAGTACAAACCCTAACAGAATGGACACGACCACAAATTTCAGAGTGGTCAGAATCCCCTTTAAGATGTATGGAATGGAAGGCATGATGGTTGAAAAATCGACGATCGACTTTTTTTCTGCCTTTTTTTCTGTTTTCGGTTCAAACCATTTCTTCGCGTATTGGTCGAGCTCTCCATTTTTCTTCATGGATGCAATTTCTTTGTTGAACTTCTCTGTCAGGCCACTGCCTTTTTGGAAGGCTACCGCCGAACCTGCAGAAGCGGAACCCGGGATGACAAACGAACTGAGATCCGGGTTTTTGTTCAAATATTCAATGGCCACTCCATCTTCAATAACGGCCGCATTAAAACGTTTGGACATAATTTCCTGTACAAGATCCGGTACTTTATTTCTTTTTTCAATGGATACATTGTCCACTTTGTCCGCGATTTTTTTCGCTTCTTTTTCCTGTATGGAACCCAGCTGCACACCAATGGCTTTTCCTTTGAGGTCCTCAATCTTTTTGATTTTCGGATCGTCGGTTACAATCAGCTGTTTCGCTTTATAATAGGTATCGGAAAAATCGACTTTTTGTTTTCTTTCAGCATTTGGCGTCATTCCCGCCATAACGAAATCAACCCGCTTTGCATCCAAAGCAGGGACAAGACCATTAAAGTCCATATCCTTGATTTCAAGATTATAGCCAAGCTTGTCCGCAATATGTCTGGCCACATCGATATCAAAGCCGATAATTTTATTGCCCTTGGCCGTATCAATATACTCATATGGCGCATAGTCAGCCGATGTTCCCATGACTAACGTTTTGTTATGTTTCTCCTTTGCTGCTGCTTTATGCTGGCCTGGCAGCACATTTCCCGCCAGACTGAAAACGAGCAGCAGCACCAGTGTAAGCAGCACATGCGTCTTTTTAAACATTCGTTATCCCCCAACTCTCTCATTAGTCTCTATTTGAAATTTATGCACTCATATTTATTCAATATAATGCATTTTAACACAAAAAGTGAAGAAAGCTAGTTTTTTGATAATTCAGAATGTATTTCTATGCATTCTTATGTATAATCTTTACAGTGAGATTTTTTTTATTTTTAATTTTTTTAAAACAAAAAACGTCCCTGTCGTTTCAAAAAACAAAAACGCCCCTGTCGTTTCAAAAACAAAAACGCCCCTGTCGTTTCAAAAACAAAAACGCCCCTGACCAGGATTCTGGACAAGAGCGTTTCTATCTTATTTACAATAGGTGTTAAATGCCTCAATCAGCTTATTGACGACTTCCATTGGCTCGTGGCCTTCAATTTCATGGCGTTGCACCATCATTTGAATCTCCCCGTCTTTCATAAGTGCAAACGAAGGAGAAGAAGGAGGATAACCTGTAAAATAAGATCTCGCATGTTCCGTTGCTTCTTTATCCTGACCGGCAAACACAGTAACGAGCTGATCTGGACGTACGCCTTGCTTCACGGAATAGGAAGCAGCAGGACGCGCAATGCCGCCGGCGCAGCCGCATACTGAGTTAACCATCACTAATGTTGTTCCTGATGTGGCAAATGCCTTATCGACATCGTCAGGTGTAGTTAACTGGATATATCCCGCTTCCACGATTTCCTGCCGGGCGGCTTCCACCGCGTCGTTCATGAAAAAATTAAAGTTTAAATTCATAGCAGACTCCCCTTTCAGCCTTATTTTACCCGTTTTCTTCCTTAATACAAAGAAAAGACGCTTATCCGAAGCGTCTTTTCTTTAGGGGGTTATGGGGTATGGAGGTGTTGATAGTCACTACATTCCCTTTTTCCCTTGCTATAAACCCTGATTTTTAATAAATTGATGTGTTTTCCGGTGAAATGCTCTCCAGCCGTTTTTTAACAGACGCAAGGAATCGTCCGCACACCAGGCCATCGAGTACACGGTGATCGAGAGACAGGCACAGGTTAACCATATCACGAACCGCAATCATTCCGTTATTCATCACCACAGGACGTTTAACAATTGATTCTACAGAAAGAATGGCAGCCTGAGGGTAATTAATGATTGGCGTGGACATGACCGAACCAAAGGAGCCTGTATTATTGACCGTGAACGTTCCACCTTTCATGTCATCAGCACCCAATCGGTTTGAACGCACTTTATCCGCCAATTCTTTAACTTCTCTGGCAACCCCTTTAATGCTTTTTTCATCCGCACTTTTTATAACGGGCACGTAAAGTGCTGTATCTGTTGCTACCGCTATGGAGATGTTGATGTCTTTCTTCTGGATAATCTTATCCCCCGCCCACATGGAGTTCAATTGAGGGTACTCTTTAAGGGATTCCACCACTGCTTTGATAAAGAATGGAAGAAAGGTCAAATTGTATCCTTCTTTTGATTTGAACTCGTTTTTTACACTGTTGCGGTATTCAACCAGATTCGTGACATCCACTTCAACCATGGTCCAGGCATGCGGAGCTTCATGCTTGCTTCTTACCATATTGGCTGCGATTGCTTTTCTTACACCAGTGACCGGAATTTCAATATCACCAGGCAAACTTTCAACCGGCGGTGCTGATTTGGGAGCAGACTGCTGCGTTGCCGGAGTTTGCGTTTCAGGTTCTTTTACATTTGCCGCCTCCTGAATTGGCGCTTCCGCTTTTGGAGCTGTTCCAGGTGATGGAACGGATCCAGATTCAATCAGTTTCAACAGATCCTTGCGGGTAATGCGCCCGCCCATTCCTGTACCTTCCACCTGGTTTAAGTCAATGCTATGTTCGTCCGCGATGCGGAGTACGGCAGGAGAAAAACGGTTTTTTTCTGATTTGTCACGTTTTGGCCGGCTATCAGCAGCGTCTGCTGCCTTTACCTCTTGAGTATCATCTTGTTTATCAGGCACAGCTGCTTCCTCTTTTGGTTCAGCCTGGGCATTTCCGCCTTCTGTATCGATATAACAGATCAGCTCGCCTACTGCCAGTGTCTCCCCTTCCTCTGCAGCCAGTTCTTTAATGGTTCCTGTAAAGGAAGAAGGAACTTCGGCATTCACTTTATCCGTCATAACTTCAGCAAGCGGGTCATACTTTTTCACCTGATCGCCTGGCTGAACAAGCCATTTGCTGATGGTTCCTTCTGTTACACTCTCCCCGAGCTGGGGCATTACAATCTTTTCGGTAGCCATCTGATCACCCTCCTTAGCGCTGCTGTTTAATACTCAGCAAGTTCTCTCATTGCTTTTTCTACCTTTTCAGGATTCATCATAAAGTACTTTTCCATGGTTGGAGCATATGGCATTGCTGGCACATCAGGGCCGGCAAGCCGTTTGATTGGCGCATCAAGCTCAAACAAACAGTGTTCTCCAATAATGGCTGCCACTTCGCTTATAATGCTTCCTTCCTTATTGTCTTCCGTTACGAGAAGTACTTTTCCGGTTTTAGACGCCGCCTCAATAATCGCTTCCTTATCCAGCGGGTATACGGTGCGCAGATCAAGAACATGAGCTGAAATACCGTCTTTCTCCAGTTTTTCAGCAGCTTGCAGGGCAAAATGCACACACAATCCATATGTAATGACGGTGATATCATCGCCTTCTCGTTTTACATCCGCTTTTCCAATCGGCAGTGTATATTCTTCCTCGGGCACTTCTCCTTTAATCAAGCGGTACGCTCTTTTATGTTCAAAGAAAAGAACAGGATCTTCGTCACGGATAGCTGCTTTAAGAAGACCTTTCACGTCATAAGGCGTAGAAGGCATTACAATTTTCAAACCGGGTATATTGGCAAATAAGGCTTCTACAGATTGAGAGTGGTAGAGTGCTCCATGCACACCTCCGCCATAGGGAGCACGAATAGTGATTGGGCATGTCCAGTCATTGTTGGACCGGTACCTGATTTTTGCAGCCTCTGACACGATCTGGTTTACAGCAGGCATGATAAAATCAGCAAACTGCATTTCTGCTATCGGCCGCATACCGTACATGGCAGCTCCGATTCCAACTCCCGCAATTGCAGATTCAGCAAGCGGTGCATCAATTACGCGATCTTCGCCAAACTCTTCAATAAGACCGGCAGTTGCACGGAATACGCCTCCGCGCACACCAACGTCTTCACCTACAACAAATACTTTTTTATCTCGCTGCATCTCTTCACGGATGGCCTGTGTTACGGCATCGATATATGAAATAATCGGCATAACTTCTCCCCCTTACTCTGCAAAAACGTGGCGCATGGCAGATTCAGGATCTGCATAAGGCGCTGCTTCTGCATAGTCAGTTGCTTCATCAATAATAGCTGAAATTTCCTCATGGCACTGTTTTTCGTATCCGTCCGAAAGAACGCCAGCTTCTTTTAAATATTGAGCAAATGTAAAAATGGAATCTTTTGCTTTTGCTTCTTCCACTTCTTCTCTCGTGCGGTATGCCCTGTCATCGTCATCACTCGAGTGAGGAGTCAGGCGGTAGGAAACAGCTTCGATCAAAGTCGGCCCTTCCCCGCGCCGGCCTCTGTCTGCAGCAGCCTTTACCGCTTCGTACACGGCCAGCGGATCATTACCGTCAACCGTTACACCAGGAATTCCGTAACCAACAGCCCGGTCGGATACATTTTCGCAAGCGAGCTGTTTTTGAATCGGAACAGAAATCGCATACTTGTTGTTTTCGCACATAAATATGACCGGAAGCTTATGTACACTGGCAAAGTTGATCCCCTCATGAAAGTCTCCCTGATTGGAAGATCCCTCACCAAAAGTTGTAAAGGTGACAAGGTCTTTCCCTTCCAGCTTTCCTCCAAGTGCCATTCCCACCGCATGCGGAACCTGTGTGGTTACCGGGGATGACCCTGTAACAATCCGATACTTCTTGCCGCCAAAATGGCCGGGCATCTGACGGCCGCCGCTGCTTGGATCTTCAGCTTTGGCAAAACCCGAAAGCATAAGATCTCTCGCGGTCATCCCGAACCAGAGAACCACTCCCATGTCACGATAGTAAGGAAGAACATAGTCCTTTTCACGGTCGAGCGCCATTGCTGCTCCAACTTGTGCAGCTTCCTGGCCCTGACAGGAAATGACGAACGGGATTTTGCCTGCCCTGTTTAGCAGCCACATGCGTTCATCGATCTTCCTTGCCAAGAGCATCGTTTTATACATTTCAAGGACTCGTTCGTCCGTTAATCCCAATTTTTCATGTCGGTTTTCACCCATGATAGCTTCCCTCCTGTTTTTAGAAATGAATCGCTTTTCCATCCACAGCCAGTGCGGCTTCTCCAAATACTTCGGACAGTGTCGGGTGAGGATGTACGGTTTGGGCAATTTCCCAAGGTGTAGCATCAAGCACCTTTGCAAGCCCTGCTTCTGAAATCATATCAGTGACATGAGGACCGATCATGTGAACCCCGAGCAAATCATCGGTATTTTCATCCACGACAAGTTTGACAAAACCATCTGATTCACCGTAGACGAGTGCCTTGCCGATGGCTTTGAACGGAAACTTTCCGATCTTGACACTGAATCCTTTTTCCCTGGCCTCTTTCTCAGTATATCCAACACTGGCCATTTCAGGATTAGAGTATATGCATTTCGAGACCGTGGAATAGTCCAGCTTGTGGGGCTTTTCGTTGGCGAGATGCTCAACAGCAATTATTCCTTCATGTGATGCCACGTGAGCCAGCTGAAGACCGCCGATCACATCACCAATCGCATAAATATGGCTTTCTGCTGTTTGATAATATTCATTCGTTTCAATGAAACCTTTTTCCACCTTAATGCTGGTATTTTCGAGGCCGATTCCTTCCACATTGGCCTGCCGTCCGACAGAGACAAGAATTTTCTCGGCACTAAAAGTTTTCTGGCCGTTTTTATGTTCAGCCTCAATCTGCAGGCCGCCTTCTTTTTTCAATGTTTCCGGCAATACTTTTGCTCCTGTAACCAGTTCAATCCCTTTTTTCTTCAGGATGCGCGCCGCTTCCTTGGAAATCTCCTCGTCTTCAGTTGGAAGAATGCGGTCCGCATACTCCACTACAGTAACTTCCACACCAAAATCGTTCAGCATTGACGCCCATTCAATGCCAATAACACCACCCCCAATAATGAGGATGCTTGCAGGCAATTTCTCCATTTTTAGTGCATCATCGGATGACATTACATGCGTTCCATCAAGATCCAGACCCGGAAGACTGCGTGGCCTTGAACCTGTCGCAATAAGGACATTTTGCGGAATCAGCATTTCATTTTCATTACCGTTGTTCATTTCAACTGAAACTGTTCCCGGCATCGGTGAAAAAATCGAAGGGCCTAAAATGCGTCCTATGCCTTCAAACACCTCGATTTTTCCTTTTTTCATCAAATGTTTGACACCATTATGAAGCTGGTCCACGATTTTTTGCTTACGTTCCTGAACCTTCATAAAATCGAGTGAGACACCTTCTATGGATACACCGTATTCTGCTGCTTTCTTGGAAGTGGAAAACACTTCGGCACTTCTCAGCAGGGCTTTGCTTGGAATGCATCCTTTATGTAGGCAAGTGCCGCCAAGCAGTCCTTTTTCAACTACTGCTACTTTTTTACCAAGCTGTGCGGCGCGGATGGCGGCCACATATCCGCCTGTCCCGCCTCCAAGGATGACTAGATCAAAATCAGTTGCCATACAGTTCTCCTTTGTATCGTTAATTTGGACTTAATACCCCTGTTGTTCCGTATTCTTTTGCTTGCTCCTCGCTCCTCAGGATACGGAGTCCTCCTTCAGCGAGCGCCTGAAGTTCGTTTTCTCCGGGCTGAACAATAACATCCGCTATCCATTCTACACGCTCTGTAATTTTTTTCACAAATTCTTTGCCGTATGCAAGACCCCCGGTGATAATAATGGCATCCACTTTTCCCCCAAGAACTGTGCTTTGAGCTCCTATTTCTTTCGCTACCTGGTAGGCCATTGCGTCATATATCAATTTGGCCTGTTTATTTCCGCCTGCGATCATTTCTTCTACTTTTACCGCATCATTGGTTCCCAGATAACCGACGAGGCCACCTTGTCCCACGAGTTTTTTCATCAGTTCATCCGCATAGTATTCCCCCGAAAAGCAGAGCTCTACCAAATCTCCGATCGGCACAGTTCCTGCACGTTCCGGAGAAAAAGGACCTTCGCCATGCAAGCCGTTGTTTACATCTATGACCTTGCCCGACGCATGGGCACCAACGGTAATTCCGCCACCCATATGGGTCACGATCAGGTTCAGATCATGGTATGATCGCCCGAGCTGTGCAGCCACCCTTCTTGCCACAGCCTTTTGGTTTAAAGCATGAAAAATACTTTTACGCTCGATGTCCGGGATACCGGAAATCCTTGCAACCGGCTGGAGCTCATCCACAACAACAGGATCAACAATAAAAGATGGGATGTTCAGCCCTGAAGCAATCTCAAAAGCAAGAATGCCGCCCAGATTGGAGGCATGCTCGCCTGCATACCCCTTCCTGAGATCAGCAAGCATCGCTTCATTCACATGGTAAGTACCGCCTTCGATCGGCCGGAGCAGCCCGCCGCGGCCAACAACCGCATTCAGTCTTGAAATATTGATCCCTTCATGATCAAGTGTTTCCAGGATTGTTTGTTTGCGAAAAGCATACTGATCAATAATTTGTTCAAATGAAGCCAGACAATCACTGTCGTGGCGTATTGTTTTTTCAAACACGGCGCGTTCATTGTCGAAAATCCCGATTTTGGTAGAGGTTGATCCCGGATTAATGACAAGCAGGCGATGTTCTTTCAAAGGCACCATATTAACCTCCAATTCACAAACCGCGATTAACGAGTTCTGCTGGACAAAATATGACGTTCATTAAGAAGGAACTGGCTTCTTGAATTGCGCATTCTCTCAATGCGTTCTTCGGCAAGACGGTCCGCTGCCAGATAGGTCGGAATGTTGTCGCGTTTTGAAATTTCGATAACCTTGGCAATGTTGTCATAAATGGTTTCCACTTTTTTCATTGCACGGTCGGGATTGTATCCATTCAGTTCATCTGCTACGTTTATTACCCCACCCGCATTGATCACGTAATCCGGCGCATAAACGATTCCCATTTCGTGGATGGCATCTCCATGACGCGTTTCACGAAGCTGGTTATTTGCAGCACCTGCGATTACTTTTGCTTTAATTTGTCCGATGGTTTGATCGTTGATGATGGCTCCAAGTGCACACGGTGCAAAAATATCACATTCCACTCCGTAAATTTCGTCCGGATCAACGGCTGTTGCACCAAATTCTCCCACCACACGGTCAACGGCTTCTTTATTAATATCCGTTACAACCAGCTGTGCTCCCTCTTCATGCAAGTGCCGGCAAAGATTATAGGCGACATGTCCCACACCCTGAACGGCAATGACCTTGCCTTCCAAAGAATCAGTTCCAAACGCTTCTTTCGCCGCTGCCTTCATGCCGCGGTATACACCATAAGCAGTAACCGGGGAAGGATTTCCTGAAGAACCGAACGCCGGGGAAACACCTGTTACAAAAGGAGTTTCCTGATATATGACATCCATGTCCTCCACTGTTGTACCCACATCTTCTGCGGTAATATAGCGGCCATTCAATCCTTGGATATAGCGGCCAAATGCGCGGAACATTTCTTCATTTTTGTCTTTTTTCGGATCTCCGATGATTACTGTTTTTCCTCCGCCCAGATTCAAGCCCGCTGCGGCATTCTTATACGTCATTCCTCTTGCAAGACGAAGCGCATCTTCCAACGCATCTTCCTCAGAATTGTATGTCCACATTCTTGTTCCGCCGAGCGCCGGTCCCAGGGTTGTATCGTGAATCACAATTATCGCTTTTAAACCTGATTGTTTGTCCTGGCAAATCACCATTTGTTCATAATCGTAAGTTTCCATATATTTAAAAATTTCCATTTTTAATTCCTCCTAGGTGTTTTTATGTTGTAATGTCTTTACTGCAAGCGCAATTGAAAATAATTTGCTTTCTGCACTGTCCGCTCTTGATGTCAGCACGATCGGTGCACGGGCGCCTGCGACAACTGCCCCGACTTTGGCGCCCGAAAAATAGATAAGCGACTTATACAGGGCATTTCCCGTTTCAATGGCGGGTACAAGCAGAATGTCCGCATGGCCCGCCACTTCTCCGGAAATCCCCTTATGCTCTGCCGCTTCAGGTGAAATGGCATTATCAAGCGCGAACGGTCCTTCAACGACACAATTTGAAATTTGGCCACGTTTATTCATGACGGTCAATGCGCTTGCATCGAGCGTTGCCTGCATGGAAGGGTTTACGGTTTCAACGGCAGCGAGAACAGCCACTTTCGGCATCTCCACTCCAACCCCTTTGGCAATCCATGCGGCGTTTTCAATGATCTGTGCTTTTTGCTGCAAATCCGGATTAATGTTCATGCCTGAATCGGTCACAAAAATCAGACGTTCATAGCCTGGAACCTCAAATGCAGCCACATGCGATAAAATTTTACCTGTCCGAAACCCCGCTTCTTTATGAAGAACCGCTTTCAATAAATTTGAAGTGGGAATCATCCCTTTCATAAGGATGTCTGCTTGTCCCCTGCTCACCAGTTTCACCGCTTCCAATGCCGCCTGGTCAGGACTTGCATCAATAACCTGAAGGTCCATTGTCTGCTCGAGGTGATGCTGCTGCAGCAGAAAATTTATTTTTTCAGCATTGCCTACGAGCAGAAAGGATGCAATTCCTCTCTCATAGGCCTGTTTGACAGATTCGATTACTTCTTCATCTTCTGCAGCAGCCACAGCAACTGCTTTCTTATTGTCTGCAGTTATGGAGTTTAGCAGTTGTTCTAGTTCCAATGTCCAGCCTCCTTTATGCCGCCCTGCTTTTATATTGCAAGAACCATGCCAAAAAATAATCCCTATTCTATATGGTTTCCTATTCCTTCACCTTGAATATTATTGCACACTATGAAATATTTTGCATGCAACTCACTTCAGTCTTCGGTTTGAATCCCAAATTTTTCAAGCTTATAATATAAATTCCGCAATGAGACACCGAGCGCTTTTGCACATTTTGTTTTATTTCCATCCATACCTGCGAGAGTGTCGGATAGGATTCTTTTTTCTACTTTGTCCATTTGCACAGATAATGGTTCAACTTCACTTAGCGGAACAATTTTTTTGTGGTAATCTTCCTGTTTAACCTGTGTCGGCAAATCGATATGAAGACTGCTGATTTTTTGTTCATGCGGCTCCATATGAATCATGGCTCTTCCTAAAACATTTTCAAGTTCCCTCACATTGCCGGGCCATTCATACTGTTTTAGTATTTCTTCCGCCTGCCCGGATATTTCTTCAATATTTTTTCCATAATCCTGATTGAGCTTTTTAATCAGATGCTCTGCCAGAATCGGGATGTCCTGTTTTCGGGCCCTGAGCGGCGGAATATAGATTGGCATGCGGTTCAGCCGGTAGTACAAATCCTCACGAAAGGCACCATCCGCTATCTTTCTTTCAAGATTTATGTTTGTTGCAGCGATTACCCTGACGTTAATGGAAATCGCTTTGGTGCCGCCTACTCTCCGGATTTCTTTTTCCTGAAGAACCCGAAGCAGTTTTGCCTGCATTGCAGGTGCCAGCTCCCCGATTTCATCAAGAAAGATACTGCCTCCGTTCGCCTCTTCAAACAATCCTCGTTTCCCGCCCCGCAGCGCCCCGGAAAACGCGCCTTCCTCATATCCAAAAAGCTCGCTTTCAAGCAGCGATTCAGAAATAGCCGCACAATTGACTCTTATAAATTTATTGTATTTTCGGCTGCTTCCGTTATGGATGGCATGTGCGAAAAGCTCCTTCCCGGTACCGGATTCTCCCCTGAGCAGAACCGTAGCAGGCGTAGAAGCTGCAAGTCTAGCCTGCTCTACCGCAAATGTCATCTCCTCGGATAGACCCTTTATGTCTTCAAAGGTATATTTGGCTTCCAGTGTCCGGATAATCTGGCGGGCCCGGCTCAGTTCTTCTGTCAGGGACTTAATCTCCGAGACATCATGAATGACACCCACACTGCCCTTTAGCACACCATCAACAATGATGGGAGCTACATTTACGACAACATCCCTTTTCTGCGGTCCAACCTTTAAGCGGGCTCCCCTAACTGGTTTTCGGGTTTTCAGCACCTGCATATGTATGCTTTCCCCTTCAGAAATATCTATGGTTGCAGGTTTTCCAATCACTTGATTGGATTTAAGCCCCGTGAGTTTTGTATAGGCCGGGTTGATCATGATTCCCTTGCCTTCTTCATCGACAACGGAAATAGCTTCTTCTGATGATTGAATAATGGCATGGAGCATAGATTGGATGCTTTTTAAATTAGTGACCTCTTCCGCCATGTTGATCATTTCTGTTATATCTCTAAACACAGCAAAAGCACCCATTTTATTTCCATATTCATCGATAATCGGTATACGGGTCGTAATGATTTTTGTACCATTATCCAATATTTGTTCCTGATTGATTTCTTCTTTTCCCTCAATCATGACACGCGGCAGCTGGCTCGAAGGAATAACGTCCTGCACCTGCTTGCCCATCACCTGTTCCTTGTTGTGCCCCGTCATTTTTTCGGCGCTTTTATTAAACAGCGTAACGTTGAACTTATCGTTTATCGCAATCATTCCATCGTGAGTAGAATCAAGAATGGTGTTAATTTTATGAAGTTTATTACGGTATGAAGGGATGGATCCTTCGCCTCCCGATAATGAATGGAAAAATTCCCATGCCGTGGAGGATGCGACAATACTGACATTGTTTTTAAACATATTCCGGGTGTCGTGATCTTCCAGCCGGCCGGAAAAATCGATCACCAGTTCAACATCCGGATCTGCTGCGTCCCCGAGCGTCTCCTTTACCGGAATACCATACTGGTCTGCAAGGCTGGTCAGCTCTTCAGTAACTGACCTCGCAACAATTGAACAAAGTTGCAGCACATGGGAAGATGCGAGTAATTGCACCAATGATTCAAAATGCTCTCCTGTCCCATAAATGACAGCTTTTTGCATAGATAGCTCCTTCACTTTGCAATTATTTTCATACTTTTATCATACTGTTTTATGAAAAGGTTTGCAATATCTGTTTTTTCGTATACAACCCTGCCATTCTAAAGTACAATGAGGAGGGAAAAGGAGAGGACGTAATGCAGCGTTATATCGCTTTATTAATAATGGTAATACCAGGAGTTGCCGGCGTCATTGGTGTCAAATTGATGAGAGATGTCCTGTTTGGAATTTTACATCATGGCTTTTTCGCACTCTGGTTTCAGTTCCTTGCGGGTTTGGTTCTTTTTGCAGCAGGCCTTTCTTTCGTAGGAGGATTTATTTTTTACAGAGACCGTAAACGAAACAAGGTCCAAAGCAGGTTTCAACGCAAATAGTCCGCTGAAGACAAACCTTCAGCGGACTATTTATGTGGGCCCATTTATTTTTGGAATTAGGAAGGAATACTGGTTTTGGGAAAATACCTCTTTGGATTATACAGTCATCCCGGATTTGTGCTCAATTCTCAGCTTGTCAGCGACCATCGCTATAAATTCTGAATTAGTCGGTTTGGCTTTGGACATGGAAACGGTATAGCCAAACAGGGATGAAATGCTGTCAATGTTACCCCGGCTCCAGGCGACTTCAATCGCATGCCTTATAGCTCGTTCCACCCGGCTGCTGGTGGTATTGAATTTTTTGGCAATGTCCGGATAAAGAACCTTCGTAATAGAACCAAGCAGTTCTATATCATTGTAAACCATGGAGATCGCCTCACGCAGATACATATAACCTTTAATATGCGCCGGCACACCGATTTCATGAATAATACTTGTAATGCTTGCATCCAGATTACGCGGCGGCTTTGGAGAGTTAACAGCCGACGAACGGGCAGATGATGGACGCTGGACAAACGAGTGGTCGGTTCCGCTTATTTGACGGATCTGGCTTGAAAGGTTATCCATATCAAACGGTTTCAGTATGAAATAGGACGCTCCCAGTTCCACTGCCTTTTTTGTCACATCTTCCTGGCCAAAAGCTGTCAGCATAATGACATTCGGCTGCGGGAGGTGCTCACTCGAACGGATCCTCTCAAGAACGGCCAGTCCATCAAGATGAGGCATGATGATATCGAGAACGAGAACATCTGGTTGTTTATCTTCAAGAACATTCAGACATTCCTGACCGTTATAAGCCACACCGATTACTTCCATATCATCCTGGTTTGCCAAATACTCCTTCAGCAAACTGATTAATTCGCGATTATCATCAGCCAAACAAACTTTTATTTTTTGCACGAATATTCCTCCCTATCCAACATTTTCTTCTTTTACACTTTAAGATTTCCACAAAAATCCTGTTTTCCCTTTATTTTTTCTTATTTTTTCTCAAATTATTAATTTTGGTTAAAATAGCACATTTTCTCTTCAATTATCTTCGGTTTTCGACATCTTTTTAATTTTTCAACCACGCTTGTCGAATTTTCTTTATACTCTCTATTGTACAAAATATTGATAAAAAAGTCTATGTACCTACAAACATAAAAAAAGCAGAGGCGGGTTAACTCGCCTTCTGCTTTTGCTTTCCATATATATCAATCCCGGCTTCATCAAGCATCCATTCAATATGGACACCATATCCAGATGTGGGATCATTGACAAAAACATGAGTAACGGCTCCTATCAGTTTGCCGTTTTGGATGATGGGGCTTCCGCTCATCCCCTGTACAATTCCGCCGGTTGCTTTAAGCAGCCTCGGATCAGTTATTTTAATGACCATTCCTTTAGTCGCTGGAAATTTTTGAGGAATCGAGCTGACTACTTCTACTTGGAATGCCTGGACTTTCGTTCCATTTACGACCGTTAGAATCTTTGCTGGACCTTCCTTTACCTCATCTGAAAATGCGACAGGCATTGGTTTGTTCCAATGTCCATTGGATAATCCTTCACTAAGCTTTCCAAAGATTCCAAAAGGACTGTTTCGTGAAATACTTCCAATACTCTCATCTTCATTGGTAAACCTGGCGAGCTTTTCGCCCGGATGTCCGTTGCTGCCCTTTTCAATGCTTGTAACTGTGGATCGGAGTATTTCTCCTTTATTTACAACGATCGGCTGCTTTGTATCCATGTCTGAAATTACATGGCCCAAAGCTCCGTATTTTTGCGAATCTGGATGGAAAAATGTCAGAGTACCCACACCTGCTGCAGAATCCCTGATATATAAACCAATGCGATAAGACAAATCATCTTTATCCTGAAGAGGCTGCAGCTGTCTGTGATACGTTTTTTTGTTGCGTATCAGCGTTACATCCAATTTGCTACCTGTTTTCCCCGCCTGCCTTACAAAAGGAGCCACATCGCCCATCCTGGCAATGCTTTCTCCGTTAATCTTGGTAATAATATCTCCAACTTGTATGTTCGCGATCTCGCCTGGAGACTTTTGTCCTTTTTTTGTGTCAACCAGATGATGGCCGACAACCAATACACCCAGCGTATTTAATTTTACCCCGATGGATTGCCCCCCGGGCACAACCCGCAGTTCAGGCATAGCGGTTACCCCAATTTTCTTTAACGGAAAGCCTCCTGCTTCTACTGTGACCACAGAATCACCATCCTCCACTGCATGAACAGAAAATGAGTGCTGGCCTTGGCCTTTTGATTTTCCAACAGAGAAAATCGCTCCATTTTTATCGGATGAAATAACATCAGTTCCAGCAGGAAGGTGAGGAACTGCACGTTCCTGTCCTTTGAATACCTTTATGGCTGAAGGAAGACCAACATAGTCCTGAACCGGCTTCAGAAAACCAATTCCTACCAGGCATCCAAGGAGAATTACACCAAAAATCCGCCTTATTTTATCTTTAACCATCTTTCACTCTCCTCGCTCCTTACCCACACCTCCAACATGGCTGTACTACTAATTTTGCCTTAGAACAGTAAGATTATAACCGCATAAAAAGAAAAAGCTATCCTGAATTGGATAGCTTTACATACGTATAACAAAAATGAACTATGAGGTTTTTTTTATTTCATCCGCCAAATCAAGAAGCTCCCTTGCATGCTGTTTGGTTAATTCGGTGATTTCCACACCAGAAATCATCCGACCAATTTCATTGACCTTTTGGTTGGTCTCAAGTGAAACAACATGCGTGGTGGTACGCTTGTTGGTGATCTCTTTCGAAATATGCAGATGAGTATCTGCCATGGCGGCAACCTGGGGCAAATGCGTGATGCAAAGCACTTGAGAGCCTTCAGAAACCCTGAAAATTTTTTCGGCGATTGCCTGTGCAACCCTTCCGCTTACGCCGGTATCCACTTCGTCAAAAATGATGGCTGTAATGCCCTGATGCTGTGAAAAAATGGACTTTAATGCGAGAATGACCCTAGAAAGTTCCCCGCCCGAAGCCACTTTTGCCAGCGGTTTTAACGGTTCACCGGGATTGGTTGAAATAAAAAATTCAACATGATCGCTTCCATATTTGCCAAAATCCTGTTCACGGACAGCATCTTCCTCCCCTAAAGAGGAGATCCTTATATCGAACACCGTTTTTTCCATGTAGAGCGCTTTAAGTTCCTGGTGGATATCGATAATCAGGTTTTCAGCAAGTTTTTTTCGTTTTTTACTTAACTTTAAGGCGCTTTTTTGCAGCTGCTTTTCTTTTTTCTGCAGCTCCTGGCGAAGACTTTCAATATTGCCATCTTTATTCTGAAGCATGTCGAGTTCTTTTTGAATTTTAGCGGCATAATCCAAAATTTCATTTGCACTGTTGCCGTATTTTCTTTTCAGCTTGCTGACCTCGTTCAGCCTTGTTTCAATAAAATCGAGTCTGGCCGGATCAAATTCCATCGTTTCAAAATAATCACGAATGGTAAAAGCTGCTTCTTCAAGCGCATAAAAATGATTGGCAACATTTTCCTGAAGCTTGTTCAGTTCTTCATCCAAATGGGACACATTCTGCAGATGGCTCAAAGCAACTGAAACGTTCTCGATCCCCTTGTTTTCTCCGTACAAAGATTCATATGAATCCTGAAGGCTGTTGAACAGCTTCTCGTAATTCCCCAGCTTCAGCTTTTCTTCCTGCAGTTCATCATCTTCATTCTCCATCAGTTCTGCACTGTTGATTTCCTCGAGCTGGTACTGAATTAAATCCAGCCGCTGATTGATCTGCTGTTCATTTTCCGTCAAATTCCTTAACTGTTTGTGAAGATTCTTATAATCCGCATAGACCGATTGATACCTGGAGATCATTTGCTCCATTTCTTCGCCGCCAAAGCTGTCCAAAAGGGACAAATGCATTTCAGGCTGCATAAGGTATTGGGTTTCATGCTGGCCATGGATATCGACCAGTGATTGCCCGATTTCTTTCAGCAGCGTAAGCGTGACAAGTTTGCCATTGATACGGCACACACTTTTTCCCGACTCCATGATATCCCTTTTTAAAACGACCATGCCATCGTGAATCTCTATTCCCAGCTCTTCCGCCTTCGCATAAACAGGATGTGGAGAATCGACCAAAAACAAGCCCTCAATCTCTGCTTTCGCCGTTCCATAACGCACGAATTCAGAAGAGCCTCTTCCTCCAATAAGCAAACCAATAGCGTCAATAATAATGGATTTCCCTGCCCCTGTTTCACCCGTTAACACTGTTAATCCTTTATTGAATGAAATGGTTAATGCTTCTATAATCGCAAAATTGCGGATGCTTAATTCTGCCAGCAATACTATCACACCTTACCTTATATGCTTTTTGGCGCTAATAGCGCCGGGCCACTACAGCATGTCCAGAAAACGTTGTGAAACATCCGGAGAAACATTCTTTGAGCGGCAGATCACAAGGATCGTGTCGTCTCCGCAAATCGTTCCCATAATGTCTTCCCAGTCTAATTTGTCAATGAGCGCACCAATAGCATTGGCATTTCCCGGAAGCGTCTTCATTACAATGAGATGGTCAGCCTGATCAATGCTCACAAAGCTGTCTATCAATGTCCTTCTCAGCTTCTGCAGGGGATTGAACCGCTGGTCTGCCGGAAGACTGTATTTATACCTTCCATCTGACATCGGCACCTTTACGAGATGCAGTTCTTTAATATCACGGGAGACAGTTGCCTGCGTCACATTAAAATGAGCATTGCGAAGCTCCTCGACCAGGTCATCTTGTGTTTCAATTTCTTTATGTGTAATGATTTCCCTTATTTTAATATGACGTTGGCCTTTATTCACATCTTTCACCTCATTTTACGAACAAATTTGCTCATATTCTAAGTATCTGCTCTTATCTTATAATATTGTTACTGACTTGTACATTCTTTACAGCTATCCTTACCTTTTCCGATTGTTTCGAAAAAAAAACCCATATCACATGTATGTAATACGGGTTGTGTACATTATTTGTCGTTGTCTGTTTTTTTAAACTGCTGATGTGCTTCTTCCACAACGCGGGAAACCTCTTCCGGCGAAAACGGATCATGACCGTGTTCCGCTTGAAGATGAACCAGAAATTCGATATTTCCTTCACCGCCGGTAATGGGAGAGTAAGAAAGGCCTCTGACGCTGTACCCTTCATTTTGCGAAAACCGGATAATCTCCTGTATGACCCGCCTGTGAACTGCTGGATCCCGGACAATGCCTTTTTTCCCAACGTCCTCTCTGCCCGCTTCAAACTGGGGTTTAATCAGAGCCATGACGCTTCCGCCGGGTTTTATAATGGTTTTAAGGACAGGAAGAATCAGGCGTAATGAAATAAAAGAAACATCAATGGTCGCAAAATCCGGAAGGCCGCGGCTGAGGTCCTCCGGCTTTACATACCTGAAGTTCGTTCGTTCCATGACTGCAACCCGGCCATCCTGGCGGATTTTCCAGGCAAGCTGGTTGTATCCCACATCAAGGGCATATACAAATTCCGCGCCGTTCTGAAGGGCACAATCCGTAAATCCGCCGGTTGAAGCTCCTATATCAAGCACAGTAAGCCCCTTTAATTCAAGATCAAAGACTTTAATGGCCTTCTCGAGCTTCAGCCCGCCCCTGCTGACATACGGAATAACATTTCCTTTTACCGACAAAGGGGCTTCCACATCGATCTTCACACCGGGTTTGTCCAATCGTTCACTGCCGGAATAGACCAATCCGGCCATGATGGAGCGTTTTGCTTTTTCTCTTGTTTCGCTTAATCCACGCTCTACAAGCAAAACGTCGATTCGTTCCTTCTTCATGTATATAAACCTTTTTTCTTTTTCTCAGTAACCAATTTTTTTGTCCGTTCAACGACAGCCTCGGTGGTCATTCCAATTTCCTCAAGCAGCTTTGTTACGCTGCCGTGTTCAATAAAGCAATCTGGAATACCCATTCTGTCCACGATGGCGGAATGGAAGTGATGATCGTTGGCATACTCCAGTACCGCGCTTCCAAAACCGCCCTGCAACACCGCTTCCTCAATGGTCAGGATCGGAAGACCCTCCTGAAGAATTCCCAGCATCATTTCATGATCAAACGGCTTGATGAACCTGGCGTTGACTACCCTCACTGAAATTCCTTGTTTCGCAAGAATCTCCCATGCTTCCAAAGCCATAGGAATGGTCGTTCCAAAGGTTAGAATGACCGCATCATTGCCTTCTTTCAGCACTTCCCAGCTGCCAATCGGAATTTCTTCCAGTTCAGGGTCCATTTCAATGCCGATTCCGTTACCACGCGGGTAACGAATGGCAATAGGCCCGTCATCGTATTTCACAGCCGTATTGACGAGGTGCTGAAGTTCATTCTCGTCTTTCCCCATTGCAATGACCATATTCGGCACATGGCGCATAAAAGCAATATCAAATACACCCTGATGGGTTTCTCCATCGGCACCAACCAGCCCTGCACGGTCAATCGTAAGGATGACGTTTAAATTTTGTCTGGCAACGTCATGTACAAGCTGATCATATGCCCGCTGAAGAAACGTGGAATAAATCGAAAGCACAGGTTTCATGTTTTGCGTGGCCAGCCCTGCTGCCATCGTCATGGCATGCTGTTCCGCAATTCCAACATCAAAGAGCCTGTCAGGGAATTTTTCTGCGTACCCCTGCAGCTGTGACCCCAAAATCATCGCTGGTGTAATTACCACGACTCTTTCATCTGTCTCAGAAAGCGTGCATAGCGTGTCACTGACCAGTTTGCTATAGGAAGGTGCAACTTGTTTTGCTTTGATTTTCTCGCCGGACTCAATCTTGTACGGCCCTACACCATGCCAGTGGTCAATAATATCCATTTCGGCCGGTTTGTAGCCTTTGCCTTTTTTGGTCAGCACATGAACAATCACTGGCCCTTCTGTCTTTTTGGCATAACGGAGGTTCTCTTCAAGATCTTCCAAATCATGGCCATCTACCGGTCCAAGATAGGTGTAGCCCAGCTCCTCAAAAAACATACCGGATACCAGCATGTATTTCAGGCTGTCTTTCACACGTTCAGCTGTAGCCGCAAGCTTTCCGCCAAAGGCAGGGATCTTGCGGATCAGCGATTCGAGTTCATCCTTGGCCTTATTGTATTTCTTGGCAGTTCTCATGCGTCCGAGCACACTGTGGAGCGCACCGACATTCGGAGCTATGGACATTTCATTGTCATTTAAAACCACAATCAGGTCTTTCTTTTCGTGGCCGATGTGATTCAAGGCCTCAAGTGCCATACCACCTGTTAACGCGCCGTCCCCGATGATCGCAACCACTTTCTCGTCGGTTCCTTTCAAGTCGCGGGCAACAGCCATCCCCATAGCAGCAGAAAGCGACGTGGAGCTGTGGCCGGTTTCCCAGACATCATGCTCGCTTTCAATGCGTTTAGGAAAGCCGCAAAGACCTTTAAATTGGCGCAGCGTATCAAACTGTCCGGTTCTTCCGGTCAGGATTTTATGAATATACGCCTGATGACCAACGTCAAAGATGAACTTGTCCTTTGGGCTGTCAAAAATTTTATGAAGAGCCAGTGTCAGTTCTACTACACCTAAATTTGCTCCAAGGTGTCCGCCTGTCACGGATAATTTGCTGATTAAAAACTGTCGGATCTCAAGCGCAAGTTTTTTAAGCTGGTCTTGATCATAATCCTTTAAGAACTGGGGGTTTTGAATATCTTCCAGTTTCATGGAAAATCCTCACTTTCCAATTTAATTCCTTCTCTTTCCTCTCTTAGAAGAAGTATCAAATAGTCTAATCTTTAATTTTTCCTCAAAAAAATATAATAAACGGCCCACTTGAAAAATAATAGCTGTCGCATGATGGATGGCATAGGACTTGCCAAACGCCTTACCTCCAACCGTTATGGCCGCAATAATTCCAGTAAATATAATGGATATGGTATGTTCAAACACAGTTCCCTCTCCATGCCCGAGTGTCATCGTTAATTCAATGATAACACCAGCGGATGCCGTACCACTGATAATTCCCGAAATATCGCCGATTACATCATTGCAAAAGTTGGAAACCCTGTCTGCATTCCGGGTGATCATGATCGCATGCCGGGATCCCGGAACTTTTTCCGAAGCCATAGCATGAAAGGGTACTTCGTTGGCTGCTGTTGACGCTACACCAATAATATCAAAAAACACACCAATAAGAACAATAATTAACACAATCACCATACCCATGCCCCATGATACACCACTTAGCATCAGGGTGGAAGCCACTGAAAAAATTGCCGCTAACACGAGCGTGATAACGGCAATGCCTGTACTCCATTTAATCGATTTATGAAATGAATGCTTCATAAAAGACTCCCGGATAAAATGAATGCCTTACGCTTTACCAGGCGTAAGGCCTCATTTGAATTATGTATGAGGAGTGGTCATTCAAAAAGTAAACGCTGCGGCTTAGGTCCAGTAGGTTTTCCCAAGAGGAAACGAAATTGTCGCCAAATTCGCGGTTTCCCTTTACTTCCTCCTTAACGCAGTCGCCTGGCGTTAGACTGGATTGCCACTTAGTCCGCACTATAATCCTTTTTGAATGTCGGCGGGAACAGTCTAGGAGTTTTCCTCAGCAGCCCTTCCCCATTTCCCTAGCCTCTTTTGCAGAGTTGATTTCATATGGCATAAACAAAGTTCCGGCGGCCAACCATCACCTGTTTCCATGTCCATAATCCCCTCAAACTCCACTCAAGGCAGGCTACGCTGCTTGTTTCCACCCGCAAAAGGGTAGAACAAAAACAGGTTCAAACCCCATTTCGCAGCAAGGTATTAGCACACAAGCCGCAAATATGGGGGCCTCCGCGGAAGCAGGGTCATCGCCCACATGCCATTGTGGATCGCCCTGCGACCTTAACTCCCAGCGTCAACCCAAGGCTGGGCGCCTCAAGCCGGCACCAGGAACTTCATCGATGTGCCCTTTGGCGGATTTTTAGGCCCGCCTTCAGGAATGGGAGACTGACTAGAATACTGCACCACTCCAAAGTATTTTTTATCATACCATAAAATCGGTCAGCCAACAATAAGCACAAAACCTTAATGGTTTCTACTTACAATATAATCCGCTATCCCTTCAAGTATGACTGGATCTACATCCGCCATTTTCAAATTGTCTTTGGAAAGCGCCAGATGGCGGTCAAGCTGTTCTTTTGCCCCACCGAGTGTGAGAAGCTTTGGGTACGTACTCTTCAAATTGTGCTCGTCACTTCCCGCCGATTTTCCCATAAGCTCCGGATCGCCCATCACATCGAGGATATCATCCTGGATTTGAAACGCGATGCCAAGATGGCGGCTGAAGGACCTGAGCTGTTCGACATCGGCTTCAGATGCATTGGCTAAAATGGCGCCAAAAAGAACGGATGCCTCAAGAAGACGGCCCGTTTTTCTTTCATGTATAAACTGAAGCTCCTCAAGGGTAAGGTCCTTGTTTTCCGATTCCATATCTACTGTCTGGCCTGCCACCATTCCTTCAGCTCCGGCTGCTTCTGCCAGAAGGGAAAGAAGAGCCACCTTTTGATCCGGGCTATAGATACTGCTCTGGGCGATCACCTGAAAGCTGAGAGTTAAAAGCGCGTCTCCGGCGAGAATAGCCGTCGCTTCCCCGAACATTTTATGATTTGTGGGTTTTCCCCTTCGCAAATCATCGTCATCCATCGATGGGAGATCATCGTGGATCAACGAATACGTATGAACCATTTCCAGCGCACAGGCCGCCTCCAGCCCCACTTCAGCTCTCTTTCCGAACGATTCCAGTACAGAGAGCGTCAAAATGGGGCGAAGCCGTTTCCCGCCTGCTTCCAGCGAGTAAAGCATCGCTTCCTTCAGGTGGGACGGAATCGCTTTTTGCTCTAAAAAAGAGGGAAGGTATTCATCAACCAAATGTTTTTTGTCTTGCAGGTATTCGTGTATATTCATCTATTGTTCATCATCCTGAACTAGAAAAGGTTCGGACTCTCCATTGTCTTTCATAATTGTATCCATTTTCTTTTCGATGTTTTGTAATTTGGAATGACAGACTTTCGATAAAGCCATCCCCTGTTGAAACAAATCAATGCTTTCTTCCAATGGAACATCTCCTTCTTCAAGACGCTCGACGATTTGCTCCAGCTGTTCCATTGCAGCTTCAAAGCTGATGTTTTTTTGTTCAGCCATTGTTTTTCTCCTCCAATCCCCATACCTGGCAATCCAGTTTTCCATCTTGCAGTCTTACGGTCACCCTATCTCCGGGCTGCACTTGCCTCACATTTTTCACTAGCTGGTCTGCTTCGGTATAGACGAGACTGTAGCCGCGCTCCATCACAGCGAGCGGGCTAAGCGCGTTCAAACGCGACAGCTTCCCCTGGAAACCTGTCTGGCTGTTTTTTATTTGCTGCAGCATTGTGCGTGTAAGGGTCCTTCCAAGCCTCGACTGTCTTTCTTTCCATTTTTGTATCTGATCAGCAGGTGAAAAATAAGAAAGCTGCTTTTGGCGCTGGGTCACTTTATTCCTCTGAAGTTCAATGTTTCGCTGGACTTCCCTGGTCATGGCTTCCATTACCCGGTCAAGTTCTACCTCTTTTTGTTTGATGAGCTGATCCGGATAGCGGAAGGCATATGATTTCTGAAGCCGTGACAGCTGTTTGCGATATTGGGCAACCTGATCACCCATCGCACGCCTGAGCCTCATCGTCCGCTGCATGAGCCTGTCCTGAAGTTCATCCATATGGGGCACCGCTAATTCCGCGGCCGCAGTAGGCGTCGGAGCCCGCAAGTCGGCAACAAAGTCCGCAATGGTAAAGTCAGTTTCATGACCGACCGCAGAGATGACAGGAATTACTGATTGGTGAATTGCCCGGGCCACTACTTCTTCATTAAAGGCCCACAACTCCTCGATCGAACCTCCCCCGCGTCCTACAATAAGCACATGCGCTGAACCAGTGTTCGCCTTTTCGATCGCAGCAGCGATTGATGCAGCTGCCCCTGCCCCCTGTACCAAAACCGGGTACACGGTCACTTTTGTCACCGGAAACCGTCTCTTGATGGTGGTTATAATATCCCTTACTGCAGCACCGGTAGGCGAAGTTATGACGCCTATTTCCGCCGGGAAAGACGGAATTTCCTTTTTGCCGGCAGCATCGAACAGACCTTCTTCCTCGAGCTTCCTTTTCAGCTCTTCATAGGCAAGGAAAAGGTTTCCCACACCATCCTTCTTCATGGAACGGGCATAAAGCTGGTACTGCCCCTGGGGTTCATATACTGAAATTTCACCCTGAATAAGAACCTTCATTCCGTTTTCCGGCTGGAAAGAAAGAAAGCGGTTATTGCCGGCAAACATAACTGCATTTACCCGGCTCTGTTCATCTTTCAGCGTAAAATACAAATGACCGCGGCTATGTCGCTTAACATTGGACAGTTCCCCGCGGACCCAGACATTATTGAGATTTTGATCTTCTTCAAATACCCGCTTAATGTAACGGGTAACCGAACTTATCGTTACATAACGGTCATTTTGCACAGAAATGTCTCCTTACTTTGAAAAATGCTGTACGACTTTTACGAGCACGCCGTTAACAAAACGCCCCGACTCTTCTCCACCGAAGATCTTTGCAAGTTCAATCGCTTCATTCATGGAGACATTAACCGGAATATCATCAAGAAACTGCATTTCATAAATAGCCATACGCAATACCGCTTTTTCCACATTGGCAAGACGTGCAAAACTCCAGTTTTCCAGATGGCTGGAAATCTGCTCATCGATTTCATCTTTGTGTTCCATTGTCCCGAAGACAAGGGCGTGAAGGAACTCATCCTCCCTTTCATCTTCTTCTAAAACATGTTTAATGGCAGCTTCCGGTTCAATATCACTCACTTCGATTTGAAATAAAGACTGAAATGCCTTTTCTCTTGCAAGTCTACGTTTCATCTTTTACGTCCTTTCTGCTTCGTACCTTAATATAAATGAAATCATATCACATGTAGTAAAAGGTTAACAACGCAGGTTACAGCTTTACTGCAATACAACTCATTTTTCTCAAAAAAATAAAGGGGATATAAGAATCCCCTTCCTCAATATGCTTCAGGTGCTTCCAGCGTTATCTCCTTGGCTGTGTCAAATTGCACGCCAACGACAAAAATGTTGATCTCACTGGCTTCAAGGGCTGTCATATTCTTCAATCCCTGCCGGATATGATCCTGAATATTCTGAGCCACCTCCGGAATGGAAACACCATAGTTCATGACAACATAAACACTGATGGCGATTCCTTCCTCACCAAGCTCAACTTTCACGCCTTTGCTGTGGGACTTCTTGCCGAAACGTTCTGCTACTCCGGTGGCAAAGTTCCCTCTCATGGATGCAACACCTTCCACATCCGAGGCTGCAATACTGGCAATCACTTCAATCACTTCGGGTGAAATTTCCACCCTGCCAAGCTCTGAATGATGTTCTTCCATCTCAAATGTAAGCTCACTCATTGATATTACACCTCCATGCCTAATTGACCGACTTTGATGTCAAATCGTGAATCTCTAAAAATTTAGTATTAAAGTCGCCGTTTACAAACGTAGCGTGGTTTAAAAGACGCAAATGGAACGGAATCGTTGTATGCACACCTTCAATGACAAATTCATTCAGCGCCCTCTTCATGCGATCGATCGCTTCCTGTCTTGTGTTTCCGTAAGTGATCACTTTCGCAATCATGGAATCATAATAAGGGGGTATGGTATATCCAGGGTATGCGGCAGAATCAACCCGGACACCCAGACCGCCAGGAGGGAGGTACATTTCGATTTTCCCCGCGGATGGCATAAAGTTTTTATCCGGATTTTCAGCGTTGATCCGGCATTCGATCGACCATCCATCAAATTCGATATCTTCCTGTGCAACACTTAAATGTTCACCGGACGCGACACGAATCTGCTGTTTGATGAGATCAATGCCTGTTACCATTTCTGTAACGGGATGCTCCACCTGGATCCTTGTGTTCATTTCCATGAAATAAAAGTCGCCTGTATTGTGGTCAAAAATAAATTCTACGGTACCGGCTCCAGAATAGTTAACAGCCTCTGCAGCTTTTACAGCTGCCGCACCCATCTCTGCACGCTTTTCAGGAGAGATAGCCGGTGACGGGGTTTCTTCAAGAAGCTTTTGCAGTCTTCGCTGGATACTGCAATCCCTTTCTCCGAGGTGAATCACGTTCCCATAGTTGTCTGCGAGCACCTGGATTTCAACATGGCGGAAATCCTCGATGAATTTTTCGATATAAACTCCAGGATTGCCGAATGCCGTAGCGGCCTCCTGCTGAGTAATATTAATTCCCTTGACGAGTTCGGCTTCTGTTCTCGCAATACGGATTCCTTTTCCGCCTCCGCCTGCTGTTGCTTTTATAATTACAGGATACCCAATTTCTTCCGCGAGTTCAATGGCTTCCTCTTTACCGGAAATAATGCCTTGTGAACCCGGTACAATCGGTACACCTGCTTCTTTCATGGTTGCACGGGCAACGTCTTTTATGCCCATTTTATTAATGGCATCGGCGCTCGGGCCAACAAATTTCACATTGCACTCTGCACAAATTTCCGCGAAATCTGCATTCTCTGCCAAAAATCCGTAGCCCGGATGAATCGCATCGCTTCCTGTCAGCATTGCAGCGCTCATGATGTTGGTAAAGTTAAGATAGCTGTCCTTGGATGACTTTGGACCAATGCAATACGCTTCATCGGCCAGTCGGACGTGAAGGGCATCTTTGTCCGCTTCCGAATAGACAGCCACTGTTTCTATGTTCAATTCTTTACATGCTCTTATAATCCGGACAGCAATTTCTCCCCGGTTGGCAATTAGCAGCTTTTTAATCATGTGAGGACACCTCTATTCCGCTTTTACTAAAAAGAGGGGCTGACCATATTCAACGAGCTGCCCGTTTTCAACAAGGATTTCAACGATTTCCCCATTTACTTCTGCTTCAATTTCGTTAAACAGCTTCATCGCTTCAATGATGCAAACGATGGAGTCTTTGCTTACCTTATCTCCTGTTTTCACATAGGCAGGATTTTCTGGTGAAGGTGATGCATAAAAAGTCCCCACCATTGGAGATTCGACTTTATGTAAATTAGCATCTTCCTGTTTCTTTTCCGCAACAGGAGTCTCAGGCGCTTCTACGGCCGCAGATTGTGCTGGTGCGGACGGTGCCGGTTGGGCTGGAGGCGCAAACGGAACAGCTGCAGGAGCTTGCGGTTCAGCAGCCTGCTGAATTTTCACTTCATTTTTCTTTAGGACGATTTTTTCTCCGTCATTTTCAAATTGAAATTCATCAATGCTGGACTTGTCAATTAGTTTAATCAATTCTCGGATTTCTTGTATCTTCAACACGCTACTTCCACTCCTTTGTTCATCTATAAACGGTGTTGTAAGCCTTGATTTAGTACCTTATTTTGTTACCTGGTACTAGCAAAGCATATCATAATCGAGGATCAAATAATAGTTTTAATCCCTCTACAAGTACATACTACACGAAATTAAACGGTTTTGTAAGCGTTTGCCCCTTAAATTTCTCTATTAACAGCTTGACCAACGATCTGCATGTACATACCCTGTATAAGATTGGAAAAAGAAAAGCCGGGGATCAACTCCCCGGCTCATTTTGACTTGCTTTGGAATTCGACTGCTACCTGCTTGCTGCCCAGCTGTTCTTTTGCTTTTTTCATAATGGCTACTGCTTCTTTGGATGATTTCTTGCCCTGTACAATGATTCTTACTTCATTATCCATCGTATTGACCAGTGCATCATCATATCCCATTGTTTTAATCAGTGTTTCCAGTGTGGATTCCTTCATTGTAAGAGATTGAAGCTCTGAAATTTTGGCAAGTGCTTCTGCCTGAACTTCTGCTGAGGCATTCGGTGAGGCAATAGCCGCTGTATACTGGCTGCTCAGCTCATCACGGCTTTCATCTCTTTTCATGCGCAGTGCTGTAAACAAGTCATCATTGGAAGCCGAGGTAACAGCCGCATCGTTGCCTTTCTTTGATTTTGTACCCTGTTCCTGCTTTGTCGCCGTATTTTTCCCTTTTTCAAGATAGGCAAGGTCATCCCCTGTACCCGGGGCAGTAATATAATAGACAGATAATACAATGATCAAACTGAGCATCGTCAGCAGCCAGACGGTTTGTTTTTTTAATAGCATTCCTTATTCCCCCTCAAATTTTTTCGGTATGACCGAGACTTTGTCACTTCCTATATCAAACACTTTGGTTACTGCATCGATAATCATTTCCTTGACGCGCAGATTTTCAGCGCCTTCTGCCGCAACGATTACTCCGCGAACCTTGGGTTTCTCTGTTGTGATCACAATGGGCTTTTCTTCATCCCCGCTTTTTATGGTCACCACTTCTTCATCGGTCTTATAATCGTTGATCGTCCGTTCCCCTCCGTTTTTATCAGTTTCCTTTGTGGTCTGGTTCTGCCTCCTTTCATTCTTTTGTATTTCTTTGATTTCTGTTGTATCAAGTGTCACCATGACCCTGACTTTCTGTACACCGGATATCTGTTCGAGAATGTCCTTCAGCTGTGTGGCATAGGTGTCTTCATAGTCCCTGAACTTTTTGGCAGAAGATGTTCCTGATGATTTAAAAACCGTCTTGGATTTATCCGGCTTTGTTACGGATATGGCGGGAAGGTTGGCTTGATCACCGGAGGATGGAGTAAAAAGCTTGCCGGCAATCATAATGGCAAATCCCAGGAGCAGCAGAATCCATATATAAGGAGGCGGCCCTTTATTGCTTTTGACTCCCGGCAGCACGTCCATTAATTTCTGAAGCCATCCTTTACTGCTCCCTTTTTTCTCCATGCTCTTCTCCCCCCTCCGTAAAGATCACCACATTTTTTTCTTTTATCTGCCATTTTTTCGCCAAAAACTTCTGCACAGGTTTGGACGGTAATGAAGCACGTTCTTCCTGAACAGGCTGTTCTGCACTGATTTCCACATTCTTCACGGCAGGAACGGTAATTTGCTTTTCGTTCTCCGATGCTGCCAGGGTAACCTGGACCGTCTGTATATCATCAGCATTGAATGTGCCGCCGGCGGTCTGTTTCGGGACCAGCACGAGATCAGTAATGGTTACTTCATAGCGGGCCTTCAACTCCTCTTTTACCAGGTTCTCCATGTGGACACGCGTTTGTTCTAAAATATATGCAGACTGAGAGTCTTGTATTTCTTTTTTCTTTGTATCTATCGAATTTTTTATCTCGCTCTCTTTCACTTTTGAATCAATACCGATCTTCTCGAACACTTTGTCCACGTTGGTGCCGGCCACTTTCAGGAGCGGATTCAGGATCGCAAGGATCAGAAGAAGGCCGACGACCATTTTGATATATTTCTGGAACCCGTTATTCGGCAAAAGCAGATCGACGATGACGGAAAGCAGAATAATCAGCACTATATTCGAAATCCAGTCAGTCAAAAATTCCATATCTGCCTCCTGCTATCGAATCATTAATGATAGATTTCCCGCCGCCACAATAACGGTGACAGCGATAAAGAACATAATGGATACCGTAGCAAGTGCTGCAAAGATATAAAATACACTTTTGCCGATAATGCCCAGGCATTCAATAATCGGTCCGCCCCCCAGCGGCTGGAGGACGGCAGCAGCAAAACTGTAGATCAGGCCAATAGCCAGCACCTTGATGGCCGGGAATACAGCCAGCAGAAAAAGAATAGCCACACCGGCAATCCCAACCGTATTTTTGAGTAAAACAGAAGCACTCATTACCGTGTCAGTCGCATCTGTAAACATCCGCCCGACCACCGGAATAAAGTTGCCCGTTATAAACTTTGCGGTTTTCACCGTGATGCCGTCTGCCACCGCTGCGGTAGCTCCCTGAACAGAGATGACGCTGAGAAATACGGTGAAAAACACTGCCAGCGCCCCCATGCCGAGAGACCGGAGCAGCTTGGCCAGCTGGGTGACTTTATGATGTTCGGACAATGTGCTTACGATACTCAGGAGGGCCGAAAGAAACAGCAGAGGAAGGATAAAGTTATTGATCAGGATGGAACTTGAATTTACAAGAAAAACAATAATGGGATGAAAAAAGGCAACGGATGTAAGACTTCCTACCGTTGCCATAAGCGCCAGCAGGAGAGGCACAAGCGCCATCATAAAGTTCATCATCGATTCAATGGCTTCCTTGGAATACTGCATGGCGACATGAAAGCTGTTAAGGGCAAGGATGATCAGAACCATATAGATAATGGCGTAGGCAACCTTGCTGACACTGTGATGCTCAAAGGCATTTTGTATCGTCTGCAGGAGCATGCTGAACACCGTCAGCAGAATAAGCGTGCCGAGCAGCTTTCCCTGCACGAGAATCTCATAGAATAAATATTTTAAAATGCCAACAGACCAAGCCTTGATACTAAAGTCTTTTTCACCCTTCACAAATTCAAGCAGCGTGCCTTTTTGTGTTTCCGGCAGAAACCCGCCATATTCATTCATGATGGTTGTCCAATAGTCTTTGATATCATCAATGCCAAGCTTAGACAGCTGCTCGTTGACAATGTTTTCCGTCATTGAAGCCGCATGCACCGTCTCTCCGCTGCTGTTCCACAAGTAAAATCCAAAAAACAAGCAGAGCAGTACAGCCGCCTTTTTAGGGTTTGTCTTTAACGTCTTCCTCACCTCCTATCTGGGGATCAGGTTAATGACCGTTTCTATGATGATGGATAAAATCGGCAAAGCCATTACCAGAATTAATATTTTCCCTGCCAGTTCGATTTTTGCTGCTATAGCGCCCTGACCCGCATCCTTTGTGATCTGCGCTCCAAATTCAGCGATGTACGCAATGCCGATAATTTTCATGATGGTTTCCACATACATCAAATTGATGTGGGCTTCTTCCGCTAGATGCTGGAGCATTCGTAAAACAAGGGCAATCTGGTCGATTAAAAAAAGAAAGATGGTTATTCCGATAACGAGTGTCAGCAAAAAGGCAAAGGACGTTTTTTGTTCTTTCAGAATGAGGGCAAGGAACGTACCTATCAGGCCAAATCCGACAATTTGAAGAATTTCAATGTTGGATACCCCCTTCAATTTTGAAAAAGAAAGACGCCCTTCACTTTTTGGAATAAATCACTCAAGAGCGAGATGACAATGAAAAGCGCCACGATAAAACCGAGCAGCGTAACCCAATTCGCATAATCTTCCTTACCCACCATTTTTAAAACACTGTGAAGCATTGCTACTACGATGCCAAGACCGGCGATTTGAAAGACGACATTTACGTCAATACCCATCTGTTTTCCTCCCATGCCTACACCAATAAAATTATGAGCAGCAGCCCCAACAGAATACCAAGGCTTTTATACATCTTTTCATGTTTCATTTGTGCGTCATTCGCTTCAGCAAGTTCCCGCTCAAGGTGAGCCAGCGCCAGCCGGATCTGTTTTTGCTGGTTTTCCCGGTCATGCCGTCCCAGCGTTGCTCCAAACTGCCTGAGGATCTCTATCTCTTCTTTTTTAAAGGATGAGGCCGCTGACAGGTGGGACAGCCCATTTTCCCAGGCTTCCTGGACAGATGATACCGATTCTTCAAGTGACTTTCCCGCATGCAGGAAAAACTCAGCAACCGGCCCGCTGAGCTGCCGGCTAAGATGCAGGAACGCCTCATCCAGCGGGATAAGTCCGTACATAATCTCGGCTTCGAGCGATTGAAGACCAACTTTCAGCTGCCTGAGCTGCTTTGGCCGGTCGCGCACTTTTTTGGCAAGTTCGAATCCAATCCAAGTGGTGGAAATAAAGATACAAACAGCACCAAGCCAGCTCATAGGCTGCTCCCCTGTTCCATGGAAAGCGGCTTCCTGTCCCTGTTGTAAATGCCTTGAACTGTCCCCGGGCTGCCTGTCCGAGTGAGTTCCACGTAACGGTCAAACAATTTCATTTCAGCAAGAGGAAAAATTGCGGGCCTCCTGAGAGCTTCTTCAAGTGAGTGTCCGTGCACGGTCATCATCATTTGCACACCGGCGTTCATGGCTTCAAGGATGGCATCCACATCTTCTTTTCTGCCGATTTCATCCACAATCAAGACTTCCGGGCTCATTGAGCGGATCATCATCATCATCCCCTCAGCTTTCGGACAGGCATCAAGGACATCCACCCGTTCACCCAGCATAAATTGCGGAATTCCTTTTACGCTTCCGGCAATCTCGGACCGCTCATCCACAATGCCCACTTTGCTTGAGGGAATATTTTTAGCAGAGCAGCCGGTACTCGCCGTTCTGGCCAAGTCCCGGAGCAAGGTTGTTTTTCCGGTTTGCGGAGCTCCGACAATTAACGTGTTGAGCCAGTGTCCGCTCTCATAAAGGCTGGATACAAGACGCTCAGCACTGCCAATTTTTTGCCTGGCGATTCGGATGTTATAAGAACCGATATCCCGGATCGCCTTCACTTCTCCTTTTTCTGTGATTACCTTTCCTGCAAGTCCGACCCGGTGCCCGCCTTTAATGGTGATATAACCTCTTTTCAGCTCTTCTTCAAGAGCATATAGCGAGTACCGGCTGAGTTTATTCAGAAGCTGAACGCCATCTTCCGGCTGTATGATATACGGGCCGGCACCAGCAAGAAGAAATTCCGGCCTCCCGTTCATAATCAATTCCAGCGGTTTCATCAGCCGGAACCGAATCTCTTCAATTCGTTCCTTACGCTCTTGCGGAAGCTGCCGGATGAGCTTTCCAACTGCTTCCGGCAACACAGCCAACACATGTTCCAAGCGCACCACCCCAAAAAGAAATTGGTATTATACCTTATGGCTTGTCACCTCCCAATATGACTCACGAAGGCAAACAAAAAAGCCCCACTCCCTTTAGGGAATGAAGCTTAGGCTTGCTTTCCTTATGCTCTTGAAACGTAATCTCCAGAACGTGTATCGATGATTAACCGGTCTCCCTGGTTAATAAAGAAAGGGACCTGAACAATTAAACCTGTTTCCAGTGTAGCCGGTTTTGAACCGCCCGAAGCTGTGTCTCCTTTGATGCCAGGTTCGGTTTCCGTTACTTCCAGCTCAACTGTGTTCGGCAGCTCAACACCAATGGTTTCTCCTTGATATTGCATAATTTGGACCACCATGTTTTCAAGAAGAAACTTCAATTCGTGCTCAAGCTGTGCAGATGAAAGCTCAGTTTGCTCATAGGATTCGTTATCCATAAATGTATGTGTGTCTCCGGAAGCATACAAATATTGCATCTTTCGGTTTTCGATGTGGGCTTTCGCTACTTTTTCACCGCCACGGAATGTTTTTTCCTGAATGTTCCCCGTGCGAAGGTTACGAAGCTTGGAACGTACAAATGCCGCGCCTTTTCCTGGTTTCACGTGCTGGAACTCCATTACCTGCCAGATTCCGCCGTCTACTTCAATGGTCAACCCTGTTTTAAAATCGTTTACTGAGATCATCGTTTTTCCTCCTGATTATCTATCCTAAAATAAGAAGCTCTTTTGGAGAATGTGTAAGTGATTCATTGCCATCTTTCGTAATCACCGCATCATCCTCGATTCTTACACCGCCAAGACCAGAAATATAAATGCCTGGTTCTACCGTTACAATCATTCCCGGCTCCAATACGACTTCCGAATGAACCGCCAGGCTTGGCCCCTCATGGACCTCAAGACCGATGCCATGTCCGGTGGAATGACCGAAATGCTCCCCATAGCCTTTTTCTGTAATATAATCCCTTGTTAAGGCGTCTGCCTGTCTGCCTGTCATTCCCGCTCTAATTTCCTGCATACCCCTTGCCTGTGCTTCATAAACCGTTTCATAAATGGTTTTTAGGTCTTCTGTAATTTGGCCAACAGCAACCGTCCGCGTAATATCTGAGCAATAGCCTTTATAGTATGCACCAAAATCAAGGGTGACCAATTCCCCTTGGCTGATTTTCTTCTCAGACGCCCTGCCATGGGGCAGTGCCGACCGGTAGCCTGAAGCAACAATAATATCGAAAGAAGAAGAATCAGCTCCATTTTTTCTCATAAAGAATTCAAGCTCATTTGAGACTTCCAGCTCAGTGACTCCGGGTTTTATGTATGTCGTGATATGCGAGAATGCTGCATCCGCGATTTGCGCAGCTTCCTTTAATATCTTAATCTCTGAATTATCCTTAATCAAGCGTAATTTTTCAATGAGGCCAGAAACCGGCACAAGCTCCGCTCCAACACCAGCGGCATACTTTTCATAAGTTTTGAAACCTGCAAAGGTAAGGTGATCCTGTTCAAACCCGGCTTTCTTGATGTTCATTTCCTTCAATGCTTCTGCGACTGCTTCTTGAATGGACCTGCTGTGCCTAACGATTTCAAAATCTTTGGCTTGCTCTGCCGCCTGATCAACATATCTGAAGTCAGTAATCAGCTTTGCTCCTTTTTCAGAAATCACCAGGACGCCTGAACTTCCTGTAAACCCGCTGAGATATCTTCTGTTAATGGGGGATGTGACAATCAGGCCATCTACGTCATGATTGTTAAAACCACTTTTAAGTTTCTCCAGTTTAGACATATTGTTTCTCCTCCTGCCTCTAGTTAATTATTCGCCAATAAGAGCCAATACAGCAAGCTCATATCCCTTTACACCGAGACCGGCGATCTGGCCGGCAGCCACCGCTGCGATGACGGAATGGTGACGGAATTCCTCTCTTGCATGGATATTTGAAATATGTACTTCGATAACCGGGATATTCACACTTGCAATAGCGTCGCGTATCGCATAACTATAATGAGTAAAGGCACCTGCATTTAAAGCAATGCCGTCAAACTCATTTTCCGCTTCGTGAATCCAGTCCAGGATATCGCCTTCATGATTGCTTTGCCGGCAAACTGCAGTTGACCCGTTCTCCTCGGCAAACCTGATCAGGTGCTCTTCGATGGAGGCGAGGTCATTTTTGCCATAGATGCCGGGCTCCCGTTTGCCAAGCCGGTTTAAATTCGGGCCATTTATCACTAATATCCGTTTCATCGGTTATCTCCTCAAAAAAAATAGAATGTTCCATGAACATTCTATCATACCCCTATTTTTTTGAATAGTTAGGTACTTTGTCCGGTATTGTCATCCTGCCGCTCCTGATATTCAAAGGAAATCGAATAGCCAACAAATACTCCATACAGAATGTACAGGCACAGTGTGGTGGCCAGCGTGTTCCTGCCTATTTTATTCATGGCTTCCAGCCCCGGAAAAATGGGATGCAGCAAATAAAAAACAAGGAACCAAAGAAGGATTCCGAAAAAGATACCGGCAACTTTGCTTTTTATCCGTGCAAAAAGATAGCGGTAAACAATAGCAACCAAAATGGAAAGCAGCGATATGACCACTACTCCAATCAGTTGTCCGAGCCACTGGCCTTTCCATTTTCCCAGTGCCCATGGAGCAAGGACCAGGGCAGGCCCGATTTTGGACAAGTTTAAGTAATACGCAAAATAGCCGATGATTCCCCAAAACAGCCCGCCAAAAAAACCCACACTGACGACCCTGCCCATAAAGGAGCCAGGCTCTTCCTGTTTGTTTTTATCTCTGTTCATCTCATACATTCGTTTAAGTACACCTCCAGTTTGTAGTATGTCCCTTTTTCTCCATCTCTTATCATCCTGTGTTCTACTAATATTCCGTGTTAAAACTGTATAAAATGGGAAAAATAAAGTTAAAGCACGATTGCCTAGAGGTTTATAGCGTTTTCCTGTAGAATTAAAGTTATAAACAATAAGGTAGAGGTGTAAAAATGACAGATCAGAAGAAACCGGCATACGGCGGCCAGGCGGTCGTCGAAGGGGTTATGTTTGCCGGCAAGAACACATATGTCACTGCCATCCGCAGAAATGATGACAGCATCGATTATTATGAAGTGCTCAAACCATACAACCCGTGGATGAACAAAATTAAAAAGGTTCCTTTCCTTCGTGGAATCGCAGCGATTCTCGAAGCCAGTTCCAACGGCACCAAGCATCTGAACTTCTCCACTGAGCGTTACAATGTAACACCCGGAGAGGAGCTTAAAAAGGAAGAACCCGCTTCATCCAAAGCCATGTTCATTTTTAGTCTGGCAGTTGTCGGGGTATTGACTTTCCTTTTTGGAAAGTTTGTTTTCACTCTTGTTCCCGTTTTCCTGGCCGAAGCATTCAGGCCATGGGTTCAAAGTCATGTTGGCCAAAACCTGCTGGAAGGATTATTCAAGTTTCTTTTCCTTCTCTCCTATATTTACTTTGTGTCGATGACTCCTACGGTGAAACGAGTGTTTCAGTATCACGGTGCCGAACATAAAGTCATTAACGCTTATGAAAACGGCTGCGAGCTTACCGTGGATAACGTAAAGAAACAGTCTCGTCTTCATTATCGATGCGGCAGCAGCTTTATCCTGTTTACAGTAGTTGTTGGAGTCTTTGTCTATCTGTTTGTACCGTCTGACCCATTGTGGCAGCGTGTAATATACCGGGTCGTCCTGATCCCTGTAGTGCTTGGCATCTCATTTGAAGTATTGCAGATCACAAATAAACTAAGAAATATTCCTGTTTTGCGTTATCTCGGATATCCCGGACTGTGGCTTCAG
The DNA here is from genome assembly GCF_030418125.1 of Fictibacillus fluitans. Classification (GTDB taxonomy): domain Bacteria; phylum Bacillota; class Bacilli; order Bacillales; family Fictibacillaceae; genus Fictibacillus_C; species Fictibacillus_C fluitans. Next base: position 57,697 of record NZ_JAUHTR010000006.1, read on the forward strand.
CTTCTCACCACAAAAGAACCTGACCGCAAGCAAACGGAAGTAGCGATTCTTTCCTTTACCGAAATGATGCGGCGGGATGAGGAGCATGAAAAAAGAAAAATCGAAAACACTACTAAAATCGTTTAATTTTGCAAGGAGGTGAACCTGTTGCACCGAAGATCATTTCATCCAGTGATTTGGGTTGTTATCGTGTTGGCAGTAGTTGGACTTGTTTCAAAATTGTTTACTTCACCTCAAAGCTTATTAACACAGCTGCTTATGATCGGATTGGTCATAGCTGTGATCTATTTTATTTTCCAGCGGTTCCGTCCGGGGGAAAATGGAAAATACAAAAAAGCAGTCAAACAGTCAAAACGGAAATACAGACAAAATACTGCTCCGGTTAAAAAACCGGCATCATCCAACAAACCGGCCGCCTTCAAAAAACGAAGAAAAGAGCATAATCTTACCGTTATTGAAGGAAAGAAAAATAAGAAAAAAAATCGAGCTTCTTTCTAAGCTCGATTTTTTTGTGGCGTCCATATTTTTTTGCCCGCAATCCATCGGTTCAAAAAGGCGGTTCCTTGCAGATGACCGAAATCCATGAGCGCATTTTTTGTTTCCTCCGACAGGTCAAAATCTACCACAGAAATTTCTTTTACAGGTATGAAAATAATATCCCTGGCATCATAGTTCGAAATATGACGGTTGTCATGCGCTTCCATCATGGTCTGAAACAACGCCTTAAACAGGTTAAACGCGTTGTTCACTTGATGGGCATTAACCTTTCCACAAGAGCTGCTGAGCTGAAATCCAAGCACAGGCCGCTCAGATGTCCGGTCTTTACGCTGAAACAGCCACATGGGGAAATTGCTCAATACTCCGCCGTCGACAATATAGCTTTTTTGGCCAACTCTGTTGTACAGCTTGATTGGATAGAAAAAGTAAGGAATGCTGCAGCTCATCCGGACCGCCCGGGCAATCGGAAACTTTTCTTTGAGCAAACCATATTCCTGCAGATCATCCGGCAGCACCACAAGCCGTCCCCGTGTAATGTCGGAAGCCACTATTTTCAGCGAACCTTCAGGAATATCGGCAAAGGTTTCAATGCCCCTTGCCTTCAACAGCTCTTTTACCCACTTCTCAAGCGCATCCCCTTTATACAGCCCCAACTTCCAGTACACCTTCAGCCAGTTCATAAATGGAACCGGCACCAGCGATTTTTTTTCGTCCATAAATTGCTTGAGGTCGGCTGTATGGATCAATGTTTTCATTTCGCTCGAACTGTAGCCTGCATTCAAGAGAGAAGCGACCAGTGCCCCGGCACTTGTTCCTGCGACCCGGTTGAATGAGATCCCACGTTCTTCCGCTGCCTGAATGGCTCCGATCAATGCGATGCCTTTGATTCCACCGCCCGAGAATACGCCATCAACTATCATTATGCACTCCCCCCATCATTATCCTAAGCATGAAGGGAAGTACAATATTCGATAAACGGCAAAATAAAAACAACCACAACAGAGTTATGATTGTTCCTGATTTTTTTGCTGAACTTCTTTTAAAGCTTCAATCCGTTTTGGATCTTCCTCAAAGTACTGCAAAAGGTCTCCGATCCTGTCAATGGCATTCCAGCTTAGATGGTGTTCAATACCTTCCACATCTTCAAAAATATTTTCTTCGTCGACGCCGATGGCCTTAAGAAACCCTTCCAGCAAATCATGCCGGTAGACGAGGCGCTTTCCTAGCTTTTTTCCATTTGGCGTTAATACAAATCCGCGATACTTCTCATAAACGAGATATTTTCCTTTATCCAGCTTTTGGATCATTTTCGTAACGGAGGAGGGGTGGACTTCCAGACTTTCAGCGAGATCTGAAACCCTTGCGTATCCCTTTTCTTCAATTAACGCATAAATTCGTTCTATATAATCTTCCATGCTCGGTGTTGGGGGCATGCTGTTCCCTCCGATTCATTCTTTCACTGCTCTGTCTAAAATTTTACTATACAAAAGATAGTGTGACAAGGGAGTTTGGTTTTTATGAGCCCGTTGCCTAAAAAAGAGGCAGACCCAAAGGGCTTGCCTCTTCAACAAAAATATCTTTTACAGTCCGCATTTAAGCTGTGTATTGCAGTTTGTGCAGGTGTTGCAGCCGCCGATTTCTTTCACTTTTCCTTTTCGGCAGACCGGGCACGTATTGCCTACTTCGTTCCCGACCGTCACATCAGTGGAACGAAGATCCGTGATGGTATCAACCAGCACTACCTTGCTCTTTTCCTCTTCACCAAGGTTCATCTCGGTTTGCTCAAAGGATTCCTCCGCTTTCAGGGTAAGCACCTGTGCATCACGGCTTCCGTCCACATATACCGTTCCGCCTTTTGCTCCGCCCTTATAAAGGCGCTCATACACCTTTTTCACCTGGTCCACAGAGTAGCCTTTTGGCGCGTTCACTGTTTTACTGATGGAGCTGTCTACCCATTTCTGGATGACACATTGCGTATCTGCATGGGCTTCCGGCTTAAGTTCCATTGCTGATACGAAGAATTCCGGCAGGTTGTTTTCATCTGCATCGGGGTTGCTGGACAGGTATTCTTTTACAATGTCCGCTTTGACTTCGATAAATTTGCCCAAACGTCCGCTTCTGAAATACGAGAAGGAGAAGTAAGGCTCTAATCCTGTTGAGACTCCAACCATGGTTCCTGTGCTCATTTTTGTTACTCTCTGAATTCATTCTTCAGAGGGCGGGATTATTAGTACCCACTCCCTATGTCGCCATAAGGATCAGACTATATCATCAACCAGTTTTTTGTTTGAATGTCTTTTTCTGTGACATGGGTATTCACATAGGCTGACCAGATTTGATAACCTATTTGCCCTTTTCCAATCCCCATTAAATTGCCTGAAGGGAATTATGTGATGTACAGAAAGCTCTTGACCAAGAGTAACCTCATTAATACCGCAGTCTTGACAAGTAAAATTATCACGTTTTCTTGCTTCCCGTCTTTGTCTTCGCCAATTGGGTCCATAATAGTTAATATCTCCACCTTGCCAAGTTCCACTTTTCGAACCAGCAAAAATACCAGATTCCGAGTAATAGATACCCATACAATTTTCACTACAAAAATTAAGTTTTTTAATTACACTCTGTTTTTTGTAAAATTCCTGATTACAAAGTGCACAATTTACTTTACGCTTTTTGCTAAACTTAACCTTTGCATTCCGTGATATTGCTTTATACGAGCAGTTATTACTGCAATATTTTGCTGTTTTAGCTCTGTAAGGTGTAAGGTAAAACTCATTTTTGCACTCTTCACATCGAAGTTTCACTCTTTTTTTCAAATGACTAAAATGGCTTTTATTAATTTCTTGATATTTAGCCTTACAAGAGTGACTACAAAAATTAGTTTTAAAGATATTTGACGGTTTACGAAGCAATTTTTTTTTGCAAAAGTTACAATCAACATATTTTTTTTGGGACAAATGTTGATTTATTGGATTTTTCTTCTGGTACTCACTTTTGCATTTTCGTGAACAATATTTCTTTCTTTCAAAATGACTCGGTTTAACAATTATTCTTTGGTCACAATTCAAACAATTTTTCTCCATATTTCATCACCTTTAAATCAATTTAACAAAGGTGTTTACACATGAAGTTTCTGGTGCTCGGCATGTAGTCGTTGAGGGGTCAGCCACGACTTCCCTGCGGATTGTCTGCACCTTTTGATTTTTACCATAATAGGTACTGGCAAGGTACTGGTACAAAAGGATACTCAGAGTTTCCCGCATATAGCCAAGTTTACGCAGCGTTTTTGCAAACACTGGGGGCAAGATGTTTACCCGTAGGCGCCACTGTTAAAAGGTGGGAGTTCCTGATGCCATATGTCAAGATTCCTTGATGGATATCTTCCGGCAGTTTTTTCATATAACCGGTCTTGATGAAGTTCTCACGAAGCTGTTTTGTTTCTGCTTCTGTTTTGCCTACCAAGAACGGGAAACTTCCTTTTTCTTTGGCAAGCTCAATGGATGTGCGGTAGGCAGTGGTTGCAATGGTTTCAAAAATCTTGTCAACCATTTCATTTCCTTCCTCAGATCCGTACATCGTTTCACAGTAGATGAGAAGATCGTGAAGACCCATAACGCCAAGGCCGACACGGCGCTCCCCAAGAGCCTGAATACGGTTCGGTTCAAGGAAGTATGGAGTCGCATCAATTACGTTATCCTGCATGCGTACGCCGACTTCTACTGTTCGCTCCAGCTTCTCAAAATCTATTGTTTTATTAACTTTGTCCGCCATGTTGCCAAGGTTAACTGCAGCAAGGTTGCAGACAGAGTATGGTGCGAGAGGTTGCTCCCCACATGGATTTGTTGCCACTACCTTCTGTCCGTATGCGACAGCATTGGTCATGTCGTTGGCATTATCGATAAAGAAAATACCGGGCTCAGCAGAGTAAGTAGCACAAATGTTGATCAGGTTCCAAAGCTCTCTTGCTTTTATTCGCTTATACACACGGATGCTGTAGCCTTTTTCTTCCCAGACACGAACATCTCCGGTTTCATGCCATTCTTCATTGTAGGCTCGCATTTCTTCCGGTGTATAGTTTTCAACATTCGGGAAGCGCAAGGCATATTCTGCATCCTTCTCTACAGCTTCCATAAAGTCTTTTGTAATGGTTACAGAGATGTTTGCTCCCGTAAGGAAATCGGGATTATGAACGCTGTAGGTTCCGCCGTCACGAAGCATGCGCTCCGCTTCGCGGTGAACATCACCATCGAATCCGCCAGTCCCCGGGATCTCCTTGTACCGTAGAATTCCCTCGTACATTGCCTTTTCTGTTGGGGTTAGCGGCGTAAACTTCAGCTTGTCCTGAGCAACCTGCTTAATCTTCTCATCCTCTGTGTTTTCAATAAGGTAGCGAAGAATTCTTGGGTTTTGCATTTTTGAAATGATGAAATCGATAATATCTGGATGCCACGTTTCATACCCTCTCTTTCGAGATATTTCTCCTGGTCTAACAACCAGTCGGGACTAGACTATATCATCATCCTCAGCATTACCTGTTAGGAGTCGGGCGCTTCGGAACACAGTTGTATTCCTACTCTACTCTCTTGACCGTTCAAGATTTCGATAGTCGTTGAACCTTCTTCTTATCGATAAATTCGACTTAGAAGCTTGGCTGCATGATTACCCAATCCAATCATTTTTAACTTTCACGCTCACCGTTTCCAGTCACGTTGTAGTTGATTGGCTCTAAGGGTTTTCCAGCAATTCACCCGATTTTCTAATCGTTCATTGTCTGAACGATGCGGACTAAGGCAAACCTTTGTCTTAATTAATCCGCCAGCATTATCATTTGTGCTCCACGCTTATTGTTACTCTCCTCGATCGGAGGGGATGGACATTTCTGCCATCCTCTTACACTTTCATGCAAGATCAGACTATATCATCAAAGAGGAAAATTTATCATATTTTCTTGCTAGTCTAAGTTCACCATTTTGATAAAGGAATTTCTTTATTTGCAGGATATCAGAAATACTTGAGAGATAAATGTCATAGCATCCCTGTTTAGAGGCTATGGAATTTACGTTTAAACCGATTTGTTGGGATTTCAAAAATCCTAAAATTGCTGTTAGCATTAAATAGGATACAGTAAAACCAACTCTTACCTTCAAGTACTCGTTTCTGAAGTAAACTCTTATGTGACCATCTGCATCAAAGAAACCTCTTAGAAATGCCCATTGCAGATCAATGTTTTCTAAATTGATCCATTTTTCTTTTCCTGTTTTGTTTGGAAGTACACCTAATTGAATTAAATCGTTGCACATCTTTGTAGAATTTATAGTTAGCGCAACTTTTTCCTGCTCATTTACAGCTCTTGCAGAGCGAATTTTGATAAGGTCCGTAGCATTTAATTCTTTAGCGATAGCTTTTATTAGGCTTTGATCTTGTATAGCTACCGATATAATTAATCTTTTAGACTTTATCCTATCAATAATCGTTCCATCACCTAAGATAAAGCCTAAAATATAAGCTTTATTAGGTGTATCAATAGCTTCAAAATAATTTTCAATATAGGTGTATTTTTTACTTTTGAGTTTACCAGCTTCGCCTGGCATCCTCGTTATGAAAAATGGATGTTCTTTATTCCACCTTAGGGCAATTTCTACTTGGCTGTATCCTTCATCATGTAGCAAGATAATTTTTCTTTTTAGTTCCTCTTTGTCTCGTGCCCCGTAACCTCGTTGCCGAAGTTTATGGTTTACTCGTTCCATGGTTATCCTCCTCAATATTAAGCAAGATAACTTTAGGACCTTTCAATAGTCGTTGAACGTTCATCTCCGTTTCCAAAGACGCTTCGCTGCTGATTGCCCATTGTTCCATCTTTAGAATTTTAAAGCGTTCACGCCCGCTGTTACCAGCCACGTTGTAGCTCCTAAAGCTTTAGGGTGTTCCAGCAATTCACGAGATTAAGTCGCCATGGTATTAACGACTGCCCCCCTGCTCAACCAAATGCGTCAGCTTCGCAATATCATCCAGCCATGAAACCGATCCGGACGATTTTCCATTTACTCCGCGGGCAAGCGCGTTCTTCGGACGAAGAGTGGAACCGTTCGTTCCGACACCGCCTCCGCGGCTCATGATCTCCATCACCTGTTTACGGTGATCTGAGATTCCTTCACGCGAATCCCTTACATACGGCATTACATAACAGTTGAAGTACGTAACATCCGTTTCTGCTCCGGCACCGTACAGAACACGGCCGGCAGGAATGAAGTTCATCTCGGAAAGTTCCTTGTAGAATTTCTCGAACGATTCCTGGCGCTTTTCCTCGGTCGTTTCCACGCTTGCAAGCCCGGTCGCATTCCGTTTGGCAATCTGCTCATAGAAGACCTCAAGCGGCTTGTCCATCACATCCAATGAACGGTTGATAATGCCTGATTCCGCTTCTTCCGGATTGTCGAGCACTGCTTTAAATTCTTCATCTACCCGTACACGTGCGGTTTTCGCTTCCCAGTCGATGCTGACAATGTATCCGAGCCCTCTTGCCGGGAATTTCGGATCTTCTTTTACCGTCAGAACGACAAAATCTCCTTCCTTGAATGTTTTCCTTTCCGTATCTTTAAAGCTGTATCTGTCCAGCATAACAAGCCGTGATACACCCTTATGTGCGGTTTTCATATCGCTGGTTACCGGATGTACTTGAGGAAATTGTTCAATATCCTTGTTCAGCATTTCAATGTTGATTCCTGAAGGGTCATGTACTGCTACTCCCATCATTCTCCTCCTCGTATTTAATATAGAAGATTCAATCTATATGTTGTATGTAGTTAAGTTACCACTATACTATATATAGGTAAACCTATTGTCAAAATATTTATGTTGTCAAACTAGGAAAACCAAGCTTTTGTAAGAAAATCAGTGAACGAATTGTTTTTCCTCTGGCAAATCGCCTTAAATCCCATAGATTTAAAGATTGAAAAATACCCGCTTCGGAAGAACGTTGAAACAACAGGCTTTTGAAGTTTGATAAAAAAATTACTCAAAAAATTTTTTCCGCCTTGACTTCCAAAAATAAAAACCGAGACAATAAAATCTTGTCCCGATTTCGTCTTATCTTCTGAACGTCCACTCTTTACTTCTATATCTGGTTTGAGCGATCTGCTCAACTTCTTGTTTTTGCCCGTCGTTTAACTCGTACGTTTGCAAATCTAGATTCAAACCGGATTCAAACCCATTGTAAAAAGCGAGTTTTGCCTCTTCCGGGGTTACCGGTTTTTCACGGAGCTCATTCATTGCCACCGCTTTGCTTTTAAATGCCCGCTGCATTCTCTCCCTCACCCGGTCGCTTGGGTAGACAAACAGGTCAAACAGCTTGTCTTCGTCAAGGTCGAGGAGGATGGAACCGTGCTGAAGGATCACGCCTTTTTGGCGGGTTTGTGCACTGCCAGCCACTTTTCTTCCTTCCACCACGAGCTCATACCAGGAAGGAGCGTCAAAACAGACAGCAGAACGGGGATTTTTCAAACCTGCTTTTTCTTCTTCCGTACGAGGGACCGCAAAATAAGCTTCGAGGCCAAGGTTGCGGAATCCCTGCAGAATGCCTTCAGAAATGACCCGGTACGCTTCGGTTACCGTTTTGGGCATGTTGGGATGTTCTTCACTGACGATTACACTGTATGTAAGCTCCTTGTCATGGAGAACGCCGCGTCCGCCGGTTGGCCGGCGCACAAACCCGAGTCCGTATTCCTTTACTGCCTCGAGATTGATCTCCTTCTCGGCTTTTTGAAAATAACCAATGGACAAGGTTGCAGGATTCCATCCGTAAAACCGGATAACCGGGGGGATTTTCCCTTCGCTGTGCCATGTCAGCAACGCTTCATCCAATGCCATATTGTAGGCAGGATCGCAGTTTCCTGAATCAATGAATAACCACTTTTCTTTCTCCATATACCTATCTCCTTTTTAATACCTTACTAGTTTATCAAAACTATTACTTCTGTCAAAACACAAAGTACTGCCAATTTTTAATATTATTCTTTTGATTCTGGCGCTCAGTGAAGATATAATTAGAGGAGATATAAAAAAGGAGTGCAGGCATATGGAATGGATTATCGTTCTTGTTATTTTGGCAGCCGTACTGGCTTATCTCGTAGTAACTGCCATGAATCAAAAGAGATACTTGAAGACGTTGAGTGAAGAGGAATTCAGGGCAGGCTACCGAAAAGCACAGCTGATCGATGTGCGTGAACCCGACGAATTTAAAAAAGGACACATCCTTGGTGCCAGAAACATTCCCCTTACCCAGATGAAGCAGCGTAAAATGGAAATTCGCCCGGACAAGCCGGTTTATCTATATTGCGAAAGCGGCATGCGCAGCGCCAGAGCGGCACAATTCTTACGCAAAAACAAATATACGGATCTCTCTCAATTAAGAGGCGGATTTAAAAAATGGTCTGGCAAGGTTAAATCTTCATAATTGTAAACAAAAGGTTCGGGAAAATTTCCCGAACCTTTTGTTTGTCTTCCCTCTACTTTACATAACGTAATACCGGTTTACGGGCTGCCAGTGCTTCATCCAGCCGCTTCACGACCGTCGAGTGAGGGGCGTCCTGCACGACCTCAGGTGATTCCTCTGCTTCTTTTGAAATTTGGATCATGGCATCGATAAATTCATCGAGTGTTTCCTTGGATTCCGTTTCCGTCGGCTCAATCATGATCGCTTCTTCGACAGAAAGCGGGAAATAGATGGTCGGCGGGTGGTAGCCGAAATCAAGCAGGCGTTTCGCCATATCAAGGGTTCGAACACCCAGTTTCTTCTGTCTTCTTCCCGACAGTACAAACTCATGCTTGCAATGCTGGGTAAACGGCAGATCAAAATACGGCTCGAGCCTTCTCATTAAATAGTTGGCATTCAGCACAGCGTACTCGGACACCTGCTTCAGGCCGACCGGTCCCATTGTGCGAATATACGTATACGCACGAACATTGATGCCAAAGTTTCCATAATACGGTTTAACGCGGCCTATGGACTGCGGACGGTCGTATTCAAACGTATAGCCTTCTCCTTTTTTCATCAGCACCGGTTTCGGCAAGTACGGAATCAGATCCTTTTTCACGCCAACCGGCCCTGATCCTGGTCCTCCCCCGCCGTGCGGTCCTGTAAAGGTTTTATGAAGATTAAGATGGACAACATCAAAGCCCATATCTCCCGGTCTAGTATAGCCCATGATGGCGTTCATGTTGGCACCGTCATAGTACAGCTTTCCGCCTGCTTCATGAACGATCTCCGCCATCTCAAGAATATGCTCTTCAAACAAGCCGAGCGTATTCGGATTGGTCAGCATGAGTGCCGCGGTATCTTCTCCGACCACACGTCTTAAATCATCAAGGTCCACGAGTCCCCTGTCATCCGATTTTACAGTGATGGAATCAAAGCCGGCGACTGTGGCAGATGCAGGATTGGTTCCGTGTGCAGAATCGGGTACGATCACTTTTGTGCGCTTATCGTCTCCGTTGGCCTCATGGTAGGCACGGATCATCATCAAACCGGTCCATTCGCCGTGGGCACCTGCAGCAGGCTGAAGCGTTACTTCGTCCATGCCGGTAATTTCGGCCAGCGATGTTTGCAGGTTATACATCATTTCCATGGCACCCTGAACCGTTTCTTCTTCCTGAAGAGGATGAATTTGTGCAAAACCGGCATAGCGGGCCACATCTTCATTGATTTTCGGATTATATTTCATCGTACACGAGCCGAGCGGATAAAATCCGGAGTCGACCCCGTGATTGCGTTTGGAAAGCGCGGTATAGTGACGCATGATTTGCAGCTCGGACACTTGCGGGAGCTCAGCAGACTCAGTGCGCACGTAATCATCCGGCAGCAGTGAACCAAGGTCTGTTTCCGGTACATCAAGAGCCGGGAGACTGTAACCTACTCTGCCTTCTTTCGACAGTTCAAAAATAAGTGACTGATCTTGAGTGTTCATTATAGCCCCTCCAATACAGTTGCCAGTTTATCAATCTCGCTCTTCGTGCGCAGTTCGGTGACGGCTATCAGCATATGATTTTCAAGTTCAGGAAAATCCCTTCCTAGGTCATAGCCGCCGATCATTCCGTGTTCAATCAGCTTTTTATTGATTTCTTTGACCGGCCCATTCAGCTTCACGACAAATTCATTGAAAAATGGCGCTTCATACGGAATGCTGAACCCTTTTTCCAACAGAAGGTTTTTGGCATAATGTGCTTTTTGGATGTTTTGCACCGCAACCTCTTTGATACCCTGCTTGCCGAGAGCTGTCATGGCAACAGATGCAGCCAGTGCATTCAGCGCCTGGTTGGAACAGATGTTGGACGTCGCCTTATCGCGTCGGATATGCTGCTCACGCGCCTGCAGAGTTAAAACAAAACCGCGTTTCCCGTTTTCGTCCACCGTTTGGCCGACAAGCCGTCCAGGGACCTTTCTCATCAGCTTTTTAGTTACGGCAAAATAACCGCAGTGCGGGCCGCCGAAACCCTGAGGAATCCCGAATACCTGAGCGTCACCTACTACAATATCCGCTCCAAAGCTTCCTGGCGGCTTCAATACACCGAGAGACAATGGATTGCTCGATACAACAAACATCGCTTTTTCGCTGTGGACGATTTCTTCAATGTCCTTAAGCGGTTCCACCTGGCCAAAAAAGTTTGGATATTGAACAAGGACACAGGCGGTTTCACTGTCCACCGCGTTTTTCAATTCTTCAAGGTCCGTCAATCCATCCTTTGTTCCCACTTCCACCACCTCAAGCCGCTGTCCGTTGGCATAGGTTTGAAGCACCGCAAGAGATTCGGGGTGAACACTTTTGGATACAATGATTTTTTTGCGTTTGGTCTGTCCAGCTGACAGGAGAGCAGCTTCTGCGAAGGCTGTTCCGCCATCATACATAGACGAGTTCGCCACATCCATTCCTGTAAGCTCACAGATCATCGTTTGAAATTCAAAGATCGCCTGCAGTTCCCCCTGGGAGATTTCCGGCTGATAGGGAGTGTAGGCCGTATAAAATTCTGAACGCAATGTTACATGGTTCACAATGGAAGGCGTGTAGTGATCGTACACCCCGGCTCCCAAAAAGCTTGCATAATCCTTAGTGTTGATATTTTTCTGCGACAGCGCAGACATATACTTTACAAGCTCCGGCTCCGGCAGTGCAGGTTCGATCTGCAAATCGCCCTTAAAGCGTACGTTTTCCGGAATATCCTTAAAGAGTTCCTCTGTGGATGAAATACCGGCCGCTTCCATCATTTCCTTTTTATCTTGCTCGGTCATTGGCAAATAACGAAATGTCATAACAGTGTCCTCCCTTGGGGCTTTGATTAGCTGCGTTTATAAAATGGCGATTTTACAACAACCGCCTTCAAGCGTTTCTGCCTGATTTGCACGTCTACTTCGGTTCCTAGCTGGGCAAATTCTGAATTGATGAGCGCGAGCCCCAGGTTCTTTTTCAGGGTTGGTGATTGAGTTCCGGTTGTGACCTCACCAATCTGTTCGCCATCCTTGAACACTTCATAGTGAGAACGCGGAATACCTTTATCAATCATCTCAAGACCGACCAGTTTTCTTGGCGCCCCTTCTTCCTTCTGCTTCTTCAATACGTCTTTGCCGATAAAATCAGCTTCTTTATCCGTTTTTACCGCAAAGCCGATCCCCGCTTCGATCGGGGTAATGTCTTTTGTAAGCTCCTGTCCATAAAGTGCCAGTTTCGCTTCAAACCGGAGGGTATCTCGTGCTCCGAGCCCGCAAGGAACCACGCCTTCTTCCTTGCCCGCTTCAAGAATCATATCCCAAAGCTTGACCGCCGCCTCAGGAGAGCTGTAAATTTCAAATCCGTCTTCGCCCGTATAGCCTGTGCGCGACACGAGCGCTTGAATCCCCTTAAGGCTGACATCACGTTGAAATTTAAAAAATCCAATGGAGGACAGATCGGTATCTGTCAGCTTTTGAAGAATACTTTCTGCGAGCGGTCCCTGCAGTGCAAGCTGGGCCGTTTCTGCAGAAATATTGGTTAGCTCAACCCCTTCATCCAGATGAGACTCAAGCCAGTCAAAGTCCTTTTCGATGTTGGAAGCATTAACCACAAGCAGGTAGTGCTGGTCGCTGTACTTATATACCAGCAGGTCGTCAACCGTGCCGCCATTTTCATAGCACATCACCGTGTACTGAGCCCCGCCTTCTTTTAATTTTGAAATGTCATTGGTAAGCATACGCTGTAAAAAAGCGCTTGCGCCCTCTCCTTTTACCTCAAATTCACCCATGTGCGATACATCGAACAGTCCGGCTTTCGTACGAACCGCTTCATGTTCCTCGCCAATACGGGAAAACTGGACAGGAAGCTCCCAGCCTCCAAAGTCAATCACTTTTCCGCCATGGCCTTTGTAAATATCAAAAAGTGGTGTGCGCTTTAAGTCCCCCATTACATTTCCTCCCTTTCATTCATCATTGGTAATATTCAAAAAATTCCAAGTAAATAAACCATCCGCCTGCAGAATATGGAAAACACAAAAAAGGACAGAGAAATACCATTAGTCAGGTATCCCTCTGTCCTTCAACCAGTAAGTTTGGAAAGGGGCTTGCCCCATCGTTTCTTCGTTGGTGGTCCATAGTGGACGCTCTCCAGAGACGCGTCAAACAAGAGTCTTTTTGCCTGAGAGTTTCGCTCCTGCTTGCTCCTTCGGCGCTACCGAAATAGTCTCTCCTCTTGCTTTCATTCGCAAGTATGTTATTTTTGTCCATCGTCCATACTAGTAAATAGGTTTTGCCTTGGAAACACATTATTATCCTATCATTATTTTAGTTTAAAAAGCAACGCAATTTTGAGAATTGAAAACCGTTGTGTACAAACAGATTATGATACATAGAAAGGAAGCCAGGCCATGAATCTTAATATTAACTTTAACCGGGAATGGCATGATGAATTTATTAAACGGATGGACGATGATGGACCCTGGACAAAATGGGAGTTATATAACCTTGCGCTTGAAGCGGAAAAGAATCTTTCCATTCCCGATTTTCTCGGCCTGCAGGCGCCGGGACATCTTCCGCAGCTTACCTTCCTTCCCCATCAGCTGGAGGTTGCGAAAACTGTAATCGAAAAAATGAACGGAAAAGCCATCCTGGCTGACGAGGTCGGGCTTGGAAAAACAATTGAAGCCGGACTGATCCTCAAGGAATACATGATCCGGGGACTTGCGAAAAAGGTCCTTATCCTTGTTCCCGCCTCCCTTGTCCTGCAGTGGACCGGAGAATTAAACTCCAAGTTCTTCATTCCCGCGGTTGCGCAGAAAAAATCTTATGTCTGGGAACAGTGCGAAGTCGTCGTGTCCTCCATCGATACCGCAAAACGCCAGCCTCACCGGGATATTGTGCTGAACCAGGATTATGACATTATCGTGATCGATGAAGCTCACAAGCTTAAAAACAAAAACACGAAAAACTATGAATTTGTGCAGCATTTAAAAAAGAAATTCTGTCTTCTTCTTACTGCTACTCCTGTTCAGAACCGGGTAGAGGAAATCTTTAATCTGGTTTCCTTATTAAAACCCGGGCATCTGGGCAATCAGGAAAACTTTGATAAAGACTTCAGAAATGACAAGCACTCCCTGAAGAACGAGGAAAAGCTGAAACAGCTTGTGAACAAAGTGATGGTGCGGAACCGAAGGGAAGAAACCGGTTTAAAATGGCCCAAACGGTTTGTTAAAACCATCCCCATCACCCTTTCCGAAACCGAGAGAAATCTGTACAACAGCATTTCGGATCTAAAAGAGCTGCCTCAGTTCAGCCGGAGCAAATTTTCTGTTCTTACCCTGCAGCGTGAAGTCTGCAGCTCAAGAGAAGCCTGCTTCCTTACACTAAAAAACATGCTTCAAAAGGATCCTTATTCCGAGCATACCATCGTTCCTGTCATGAAAAAGGTGGAAGAGGTCACCCAAAACTCCAAGGCGATGAAAACACTCGAGCTCGTCCAATCGATCAATGACAAAGTGATCATCTTTACCGAATACCGTGCCACCCAGCTTTATCTGCAATGGTATCTGCAGCAGCATGGCATTTCTTCGGTCCCGTTCCGCGGCGGATTTAAACGGAGCAAGAAGGATTATATGACCCATCTGTTTAAAAACCATGCACAGGTGCTTATTGCCACAGAAGCCGGCGGTGAAGGAATTAACCTCCAATTCTGCCAGCATATCATCAACTATGACCTGCCGTGGAATCCAATGCGGATTGAACAGCGGATTGGCCGTATCCACCGGATCGGGCAAAAAGGCGATGTCCATATTTATAATTTCGCAACAGAAAATACCATCGAAGAACGCATATTGAACCTTCTCTATAACAAGATTAATCTGTTCGAAAGTGTAATCGGCGAGCTGGATGAGATTCTTGCTAAATTCGAACTGAAAAACATTGAAACTTACATTTCTGACATTATGCTAAATTCGGAAAGCGAGGGAGAAATGAAGGTGAAAATGGACAATCTCGCATCGTTGATCAATCTTGAAGGCGGCATAAAAAAGAAAGGATGGGAAGAACATGCAGCAGCACGAGATTCATCATTTTCTTGAACGTTATTTCGAAGCCAACGAATGCAGTGTCGAAGCACGGCATCCAAGCTACATGAAGATTCAGCTGACTGTGGAACTCGATAAACTATTAATGAATCGTCCGTTCTACTGGCACTATCTTGAGAAGACAGGTGGTGTTCCGAACCCCATGGCTCTCACACTTGTAACGGGCCAGCAAACGCCGCAGGACGGCGGCGGAGAGTTTATCCATTTTGGATCACCCCGGCTACATCAAATTTTTGCTTCCACCAAGAAACTGGGATCTTTCATTCGTATGTATGAATCCATCGCTCAGCATACTGGTCAAAATATCGCTCTTCACCCATGGCTTTGTGTAAATATGAAAACCTCTTACCAGTGTGACCGCAAAAAAGACCGGATTTCCTCATACGGCATCCATCTAATTACCGGCCGCATGGTAGAGTCCTTTCATGACAAACTCACTGAGCTTCCGCTGACCCGGAAGATTCCTGATTTCTGTTACACCCTTTCCCCTTTTATCCGGCCGCTCAGCGGTTTAAAACGGATGGAAGCGCTTGTGGAACAGGAAATACAGCAGGATGACCACAGCTGGGCAGAAGATGCCAGGGCAAGATGGCGTGAGGACGAGGAGCTTTTGGACCGCTTTTACGAAGATGAAGAAGATAAACCGGAATACTACCACGTGGAAAAAGAAGCGCTCCGAACCCAATATGAGCCAAAAATTAATGTGGATATTATCAATGGTGGTTTGTTTTACCTGTCAGAAACAGCCATGTCCTAATTAAGGCAACAAAAAAAGGGCTGAACTCAGCCCCCAATGTAAGACATCTCGATTTTTTTTCGTTTTGCCGCGCCGTCCCTGCGTTCGTCGGAGTAACGGTCGGTCCGGTTTTCCCAAATCCGGGAAATAAGTGCATCCAGCTCTTGATCTGACGCCCCTTCCCGAAGGGGCGTTTTAATATCGGTTCCATTTGCAGCAAACAGACAGGTGTATACCTTTCCGTCTGCAGACAACCTTGCTCTCGTGCAGGTGGAACAAAAGGAATCACTGATTGACGAAATGATGCCAATCTCATTTTCCCCGTCGGCAAACTGATAGCGGGAAGCGACCTCCCCATAATAATTTTCCGGAACGGAATGGAGAGGCAATTCACTTTGAAGAATCTTCAGGATTTCTTCCTTCGTTACAACTTCTTTCATGTTCCATCCGTTCGTTGTGCCCACATCCATAAATTCAATAAAGCGGAGAATATAAGGTGTCTTCTTAAAATAGCTGGCCATCGGGAGAATTTCCTGCTCGTTTACTCCTTTACGGACCATCATATTAACTTTTACCTTCAGTCCTGCTTCATGGGCAGCTCTCATGCCTTCAAGCACCGGCTCCACTCCGATTCCCCTGCCGTTAATCCGGCCAAAAAGTTCAGAATCAAGAGAATCGAGGCTGACCGTAACCCGGTCCATCCCGGCTTTCTTTAAGTCATGAGCAACACGCGGCAAAAGAACACCATTTGTTGTGAGAGCAATATCTTCCAGACCTTTGAGCTGGTTCAATTCTCCAATAAGTTCCGGAAGGTTCTTTCTCATCAACGGTTCACCGCCCGTAATTCTCAGCTTGGTTACACCTGAGGCAACAAAACGTTCAGCAACCTTTATAATTTCGTCAAAGCTTAGGAGCTCTGTCTTTTCCAAAAAAGGATAATCCTTGTCAAAAATTTCTTTGGGCATACAATACGTGCACCGAAAATTGCATTGGTCTGTCACGGAAATCCGCAAATCTTTCAGGGGCCGTTTCAGCCGGTCCAGCAATGCTTTTTCATTTCCCATCATTACCACACTTCTTCATTTATGAGTTATTTCAACCCTATCATATAATTTACAAAATGAACAATGTTAGAGCCTCTCGCGGCATCGCTACTTTTTGTTCTTCTTAAACACCATTCCAAGAGAGAACGGCAGCATGCCAAAAAGCGCAACGAGAACTGGCTGTTTCCGCTCCGCTTTTTGCTGTTTCATATACACTTTTTCCTCCTGTGTGCGGCTCAGCCGTTTCACAAAAGATTCGATCAGAAATTTAAAATACGCGTTCAAGGAAAACAACACCTTTTTATCGTTTGTCCCCAGTGTATCCCAATTCTGAACGCTTTAACCTTGCTGCAATTCGTTTGGCCGCTTCCTCCGGATGGCACTCACCGGTCTCAAACACCCAGTGACAATCCCTGTAAAACGGAAGCCGCGATTCGTACAGCTTTTGCATGTCCTTCTTTTTTTCCTGATTAAACAGGGGCCGGCTTGTGTCTTCTTTCAGCCGTTCAAAAATCGTTTCCAGGGAACAGCTTAAAAAAATGACAAATCCATGGTCCAACATAAATTTCCGGTTGTCCGCGGAAACCGCCAGCCCTCCGCCTGTTGTAATGACGGCATTTTTTGTTGGCAGCTCAGCGAGAATGGCAGCTTCATAGCGCCGGAAAACCGCTTCTCCATCTTCGGCGAAGATTTCAGCAACCCTTTTTCCGTACGTTTCTTCTATCACATGGTCGGTATCAATGACCGGCAAGTCCAGCTCTTCACCGAGCAGGGAGCCCACCGTCGTCTTGCCTGACCCCATGAATCCTGTTAAATATATCGGCTTCAACTTGTACCCTCCACCCACTTCGTAATCTTTTTTGTCTCGCTATTATAATATATAATTACGCTTTTTGTCTGAAGGTTTTTCAAACTGGCCGATAAAGTTATTTGAATAACGGGAAGGTTTGATTTGATTAATTGGCAGTCTACTGCTCCTTCATTGAAATCAAATCTGCCGGGCGGCTCATTGTTCTGTTTTAAAGCATGGAAGGTCTCCCTGCTTGTTTTCTCAATCATCTGATCAAGCTGAAAGCGGTGTTTCTGGTCGGCTAAAAACTGCCTTTCTCCCAAATACATAAAGAGCTGATGAGCAGTCAGCATGGAAATAATCAGGCAGAACACCAGTACCACAGGGAAAATATATCCTTTTTCATTCATGGAGAAATCCCTGTCTTGCGCACAAAAACCCGTTTATACACATGGGAAGCGATATCGGTAATCACTAGTGTAACGGAAGAATCGGTAATGATGGGGCGGAATTGCTTGACAGAAAACAGCCAGATTTCATGTCCCTGGCCATTGACTTGTTTGCGGATTTTGTTTTCATAGAAAGAAAAGGTGACTTGCTGGCCCGAATCGGACGTAAGATTCAACCGGTCGCCAGTCGCTGTGACCTGGCTGGCTTCCCGGATCAAAGGACCAATGGACAGATAGAAAGATTCCAGCTCTTCTGCAGGAACCCTGTTCTCTGCCGGAGGGGAAAGAACCTTTATTAAAAGGGGGGAAAACGAGGCAAGCAGCAGGAAAATTGAAAGAGCCACGACAGTTTCGATCAGGGTAAAGCCGTTTGGCTTTGAATCCATCTTTTGGTTACACCACATTCACTGTAAATCCTTTTATTCTTACCGGTAAACGCAATACAAGGCGCTCCTTCCCGGGATTCCCATCGGAACTCCCCTGTCTCTCCTGTTACAGTCCCATCTTCAAAAGAATTTTCATCACTGAGCTTATTGGCCAGAAGCTCCAGCGCTTCGCGTTGCTGCTGAAGCGTGAAGCGCTCATGATAAATACGGTAAAGGACGGGAACAGCCGCACCAATCACGATAGATAGCACACTTAATGCAAGAAGAGTTTCCAAAAGAGAAAACCCATTACATTTTTTCCACATAAAAACGCCCTTTTCCCAGTAAAAACACCAGCCGGTATTTCCCAGCCTCCGTTTTGATTAGCAATGTGCCTGACGAGCTGATGGTTCCATTTTTTGTATAGTTAATTTTCATCGTCATAGTGAAAGATTCCACAAGAACCTGATCCGCATACTTAATTTCTTTGTATATGCTTAATCCGCTGCCAATCATATATTTATGCTGACCCGGGTCAATGTGCAGAAAAACCACTTTTTGCTGCATTACCGCCTGACGCTGGGTATAATACAAATCTTTTTTCAACTGATCCAGAAAGAAATGCACCTCCCTGCTTTTATAGAAGCTTTGCAATGAAACTGCCGTTACTCCTAGCAAGATGCTGCTGATCGAGAGCACGATCAGCAGTTCAATCAAGGAGTATCCGTTTACATCAACTTCCCGCTTCAACCACTTTCCCGTTTCTAAGCTCTAACGCTTTGCCATTTGGGCACTTTACAGTATCTACATAATC
Source organism: Fictibacillus fluitans (assembly GCF_030418125.1). Lineage (GTDB taxonomy): Bacteria > Bacillota > Bacilli > Bacillales > Fictibacillaceae > Fictibacillus_C > Fictibacillus_C fluitans. The sequence goes on from NZ_JAUHTR010000006.1 coordinate 76,972, forward strand.
ATCTACAAGATCATCTAAATTATTCAGCGTTTCCCCTTTTTCCGCTTCATACGCGCCAACTTGCCCCTGAACAAGATCAATCGTCGCCTTGCAGCCAATGTCTTTTGCCACACCGAGATTCTTTGCCATGCTCGGCAAAGCTATCATAAGGAGAACGGAAATAATAAGGAGCACAATCATCATCTCGATCAGGGTGAAGCCATCTTCGTTTAATTTTTTCATTAAAGCCACCTCTTTTATTTAATGGAATTCATCATGTTAAACATAGGAAGCAGCATCGATACAAACATAACCAGGACGGTGCTTCCTATAAAAAGAAACAATACGGGCTGAACAATAACAATGTACCTGTACAATTTTTCTTCTGCATAGCCAATCAGCATTTCACTGTAGTTAATCAACTCTTTGCCGAGCAGTCCGGAAGAATGTCCATGCGCAATGATTACAGAGAGCTCCGGCACAAAATAACGGCGCTGTGCGATGATATCCTCAAACTTCAACCCGTTCAGCAGATCCTGCTTCATCTTGGCGGCCTCATACCGGAAAAAACGCAGATACTGATTGCCTTCAAGGATGACGAGCGCGTCATTAATCGCCAGCCCTCCTTTCAGAAGACTGCCGATCTGCATGGAAAACTGGTGGGTAATCCAAACAGCAAGAAGTTTGTTCAACAGTGGAACCCGAAGCAGAATGCCTATTTTTCGGGACGGGTGCATATTTTTTGTCAGCAGGAAATAAGCAGCGCCTATGGCTGCCGCTGCTGCCAACATCACTCCCAGAAGGTAGGGAATTTTTTTCAAAAAATCAATCATAAAGGTGGTGAACCAGGGAAAATCAATATTCAATGAGGAGTACAGCGAGAGAAAATGAGGAATAAGCAAGCGGAACATAATAAAACAAACGGAAAGAACAATAAAAAACAAAAACACGGGATAACGTATGGCTTTTAAAAACCGTTCCTTTATCTCTTCTTTTTTTCTTAGCATCTTGCCGCCTTCGGTTACACTGAAGGACAAATCACCATGCTTTTCGGACAGCTCCAAAAATCCTAAAACTTCGCTCGAAAATTTTTCTGACGCGAGTGCTTCATGAAGAGAATAACCTTTCACAAGAGAATCATATACTCTGTACATCCCCTTCTTCATCCACTGTTGCTGATGAAGCTTAAGAATGGAGATCGCCTTGGGAAGAGTGTATCCCTGTTCAAGCAATACACCCAATCGAAGCAGGAAGTCCCCCTGCTGCTTTTTGGTCCAGCTCTTTTCTTTTTTTCTCACCGGCCCACCCCCCATCGGTAAAGAGTGTTCATAGGCAGATAGCCCAGCGCCATTCCCTGTTTCATATAATAATTCAATGTTCGTAAACCCTCCGGTCGATCCGAGTTGCCACGGATCCATTCCATCCCTTTTTCCAGCCCGGATTCTGACAACAATTCATATAAACCTATGCGTTTATTATGTCTTTGCATAAAACAGTAAGACTCACATTGATCTCCGCAATACGGGCACAACAGTGAAAGCAGACGTTGTGAAACGATGCCAAGCAATGTCTGCTCAATCTCCTGTATTGAAAGTCCAAATTCAACCAGCCGGTAAAGGCAGCCCAATGCATCTTCCGCATGCACCGTTGACAGAACCAGATGGACCGTAATTACTGGCATTTCCATATCCAAAATAAACTTTGTTGTCAAAGGTCTGCATGTCCCAAACATTTCTTGCATAAGGTGGTTTGTCAGCGAATGGAGTAGATAAGATGGAAAGGTTTGGAGTTATGTCTTTTGATCGGGGTTGCTCTGGTTGTGGCGGCGGCTGCGGTGGTTGCTGTGGTTGTTCAGGAGCAGTAAGGTACTCTTTGATAATTAAATCAGTTGTTTCCTTTACAACTAAATCAATTACATTTGCGTCTAATCTAATTCCATGCAATTCGCTCAATCTATTCTGGACCTTCTCAACATAAGCAGCAAAATTTTTAATTTCAGCCATGTTCAAACAACTCCTCTTTTAGATTGAAAGCCCCCACCAATTAGGTGAGGGCGATTGTTTTTTTATTTATTATCTTCACGCGATGCCAAGAAGTATTTGATGCCGGCAACAGTACCAATGCCCAGCAAAGCGTACTTGCAGCCTTGGACAAAAGCTTCAGGCTTAACCCCGGTTTCCCAGAAGGCATAAAGCACACCCAAAAAAACCGCAAGCAATGGTATCCATTTATTGCTCACCTTGTTGGTTTCACGAATAGCAAACAGAATGACAGCCAGTGCCACATATGGCACAAAATCAGATGTAAAATCCGGAATCATTGTAAAGCCCCCTTAAAATAATTTAGCCCAAGTTTTTGGTCCAACCACTCCATCAATGCCAAGTTTATTCGCGCCCTGGAAGTCCTTCACCGCTTTTTCGGATTTAGGACCGTAAATCCCATCAGCAGTAATGCCTAGCTTTTGTTGAACAACCTTTACATCTTCACCCTTCATATATTGTTTGTCCAACTTCAAAGGGCGGGAATAAAGGTTTTTAAGCTTCTTGGCGGCATATGCTCTACTTAGTGAGGAAAGAGTGTTCTTCCCTGCGTACCCATCCACTGTAAGCTTTTGCGCCTTTTGAAATTCTTTTACGGCTTTTTCTGTATCTGCTCCAAAAATACCGTCAACTTTTCCACAATCAAACCCTAAATAATTCAGGTAGGTCTGAAGCTCTTTTACATCTTCCCCGCGGCTGCCCTTTTCAAGAACAGTAGAAGAGGAAGAGGGAGCGGGCTTGGCTTTTCCTCCTTCGATCTCGGCAAGGGTAGGCGGCTTCTTCCCAGCTTGCAGGTCACGCCAATCCAGTCCAAAATTAATCTCAAAATGAGGACCATCAAAGAAGTTTTTCCAATCACCGCCCCATTCAAAGCCTAGTTTTTTCGCTTCTTCCACAACTTCCTTCCAGTCCGCTTTTCTATCCTTGTCAGAATCCATGGTCATGCTCCAGGAGACTGCGCCAGTTTTCGTATTTTTCAATGCAAAATCAATAGCTAGCCCCCAGTTATGCATAGACTGACCAGGTTTAGCGCCTGAAACAATATTCATTTTTGGTTTTCCGTACTGCTTCCCGTTGTAGATATAACTTGATCGGCCTTGTCCATAGATAGCAGCCTGTTCTTCCATGGTACGTAGCCCCTGGGTGATCATCATCTTCCAATCACCAGTTAAACGCTTATTAGCATTTTCCATGAGCTTTTCAGCCTGCTTTTTTACGTATGGATGCAAATTCATATTTGCCATTTCCAATCTCTCCCTTAAAATAGTTTTTTGGTAAACAAAAAAAACAGCCTATTGCTGGCTGCTTTCTCTTTTAAAATCTTCTTCTTTTAACGTCCTGAAATCGCGTTCCCGGTATCTGTCCCATGTATTGAATTGATCAGACAGTTTATCCACCCGATTCTCAAGCTTTTCCAAACCACCTTGCATCATCTCCTGAGTCACTGTGATTTTCTCCAGAGAAGCGCCTTGCTTCTCCAAGTTATCATTTGACCGCTCAATAACAATCAGGAGCGCCTTTTCCCTTTCCTTGGCCTCTTCCCTATACTCTTGATGCATTTGATCCAGTTTATCTTGGCGGGCTTGATGCTGCTTTTCCTGTTCTATGCGGCGTTGGTTTTCAGCTTCTTCTTGTTTGACCCTCTGCGCTTCCTGCCTTTTACGTTCTTCTTTAACAGCGGCTAGACATGCCAAGAATAAGATCACAAACAAGTAAAGCCAGGGATTGTCACTTGATACGATTTTACTTGCATCCACTTACTTGCCCCCCTTCCTCTTTGTCCTAAAAAGAGAAATGGTCCATACAATTCCCCCTTTCAATACCGCCTGAATACTAGACATTTACTCCACTTGCATCCACCCAGACCTTTACACCTGCCTTTTCAACACAATAAATCATTTTGTTTAAAGTCGAATCATACAAGAAGTCACCAGGAACCCCTACAGGATTTTTTTTTGAAGGGAAGGCCATAAGAGCCTTATAAGTGTAATCTGTACCGCGCATTGTCATGATGTTGTCATCATCACTCATGGATAAGCCTAACCGCCATTCGTTAAATGTTGAAATGCCTGTATAGATTAGGTAATAGCGGTAATCAGCAAATACCAGGGTAGACCGGTATAGACCCTGGTTGTCCCATCTTTTAGAACCATAAGAGGGCAACATATAAAAATCTGATTGTGTCCAGTTAAGGCCATCCGTTGAAATGTAATGCGTAAGGATGCCATCTTTGGGCGTTGTGGTTTGGTCATTATGATTGTTAAGCATTTCATAATAACCGTTGAGCGGATTAACCATGATGTCCATATGCCAGGTCAGAAGATCAGCCCCGCCATCCCGTTTTAATGTCCCTTTATCGGTCCAAGTAGAGAAGTTATCGCCGCTTTCATAAAGCCTGATCTTACCATCTTCCATAACAAATAATTGATAAGTGGTTCCTTTTAAAATCACTACAGGACAAATTAATATACGAACATGCGGCGGGTTTAGTCCGTTTGTCGTTTTTACTAACTCAGGCGCTCCCCAGATTGAACCGTTTGAACTTGTAATTCTATAAATATTTTCATAGGTATCCCAAACTTCCCGGTAATACATTTCAAGTTTCCCGGTATTCGCGTTGTAAAGTAAATGGGTATCACTGTTGTAATATTTCATTGAGTTCAAACCGTTGTTCGGTGTAGGCACAAGCGGGTTTGAAGCTCCAGAAGGAGTCACCCACTTTATCATGTCATTTGATGCAGCAATACAAGGATTTTCTGCCCCGGGTTGAGCGTTTGGATATGGGGTATAAGCCATCCAAAATCTGAACCCATTCCAAGCAGTATCGAAAGCAATCACTTTTGGATGGATGGGCTGGTTTTTTCCGTCATTATTCGTTTCGATGAATAGCGGTATTTCGGCATTAGGGTTGTAATCCTGTACCTCATAGTTTGTATTCGGCAACACTTTGAAATCATTGCGCCGTTTGATATACCCATCAACAATGTTGTTTCCTTTCATCAGTACCCATTGTCCAAAAGAAAGAAGGGCTGAACTTCTCATAAACTTGATTCTGTTATCTTTAGGGACAATAAAGCTTAACCCTTCCCCATCTTTACCGCTTATGAAGTTGCCACTTGCATCCCAGTAAGTTATGGAACTACTAAAGTTTTTCTTATACTGCATACCTGGAACAGCCGGTATAAGATCCGTTGACCCATAACCGTTAAGAATGGTTAAAACACCGTCAGTCCCCCTGTAATATTTATCTTTGATGGGGAAATCAGGGTTGATCAAGTTGATATTTCCATCCTGGATATAAGAAAGGGATCCCCCGCTCCCTGTCCCCGGTGGACCCTGTGGCCCTTGTGGCCCCTGTGGTCCCGCCGGCCCTGTATCTCCTTTAGGTCCCTGTGGCCCCTGCGGTCCTTGTGTACCATTGCCGCCGCCAAGACTTTTCGTGCTACTCCAGCTCATTCAAACACCCCCTTTCTATAAATGTTCGATTTTAAAGTCATCGAATTTGCTGGCGTTGAGCGCTGTTATTCCATGTTTAGTAGAATCCAGGAAGCTGGCATCAGTTGTTGTGAAGATGCTTACATCATTTTTGAAAACTTCAATTGCTGGTCCGTTTGCAACAACAGAAAGTTTGTCACCGACTGCAAGAGAACTAGAGATAATCTGAACAGTATTCATGGTTCCGTCTACTTTCTTTTGGAAGTACACGCTTGAAGCTACCCGAACAATACGGAAATAGTTGTTGTCGTTTTTGAATCTCAACAATAAGCCGCTGTCTGCTGCTGCCTGTAGGATTGCAGATACTTTCACATTTGATGTACCCGCATCAACCCAGGCCGCCGCGTTTGCTCCTGGTGTGGTCATTTGATTTCCTGAAATACCCCAGGTTCCCGCTGTCACGTTCCAAGCTTGGCCGGTTGTCGCTGACCCAAGAACGGAAGCATCTGCGCGGTTAAAATCATCAGATACCAGTGTGGCCGGGTTAGATTTTGTAAAAAATACCGCTTTAAATAAGGATTGATTTCCTTTGCTATCTTTCGCAACTGCCCTTACTTGGGTATCTTGTGTTAAATTAAGCGGCCCGGAGTACACGTTGCTTTGCTCGGTTGGTGTACTTCCATCTGTCGTATAGTAAATCTTTGCTGATTTATCAGCGGTTATAGTGACCGTTTGACTGCTTGCAAAGGATCCACCTAAAGGAGTAATAGTGAGTAAAGGTGAAACATTATCATTTGCTAAAGCTGATACTTTAAAATCATCGAACCTAGTATTCATGGAATCTGTTCCAAGACCGACAATCTTACTGCTTATTAACGCGGTATCTGTTGCAGACATAGCAAGAACGTCATTAAGGTATACATTGATAGTTCCATCGGATTTATTTTCAATCTTCACCCTGTCATTTTCAGCAGGCGGGTAAGCTCCAGCTTGTTTCAATTGACTGTAAGTTCCATCAACCACTTTTGCGATTGTCCATATTCCGCTCAATTTTAGTAATGCGATTAAATTGTTTGTATCTACATAACGGATCATGACAGCATCGGTAGTTGAAGCAATGTCCATTTTACTCATTGTTACCTGAATCACGTAATCAGCAGCGGGCGCTTGTACTGTTACCGCTTTTCTGTAATGCGGCGCTGCTCCTGATTTGCTCACCAGGTATAATTGACCGTTGCTGATGCCATAAACACTGTCAGCAGGCTTTCCCCATGCTTGACCAGTCAACATGCTTCCCACATCAGAACCAGAGTTTGCGCGGTTGAAGTTATCAAATAAAGAACCATCGGCTGGCACTGTAGGTGTGCCTGTATCAATGTTTATGGTGTAAGCTACACTTTGAACTGCGGAACTGTTTCCTGCTGTATCTTTTGCGAAAAACTTTACTGTTGCCGAAGCAGAAAGAGTAAACGGCGCGGTGTATTTTGTGCTACTTGTGGTAGGTGTAGAACCGTTTGTCGTGTAATAAATATCCGCTGCCTCATTCGCTGATAATGTGATGGTCTGCGCTGCTGAGTAGGTTCCTGCCGCTGGAACAATTGATACTTCAGGAAATGTAGTGTCACCTGGTTGAACGTTAATAGTATAAACAGCAGTTTGAACAGCTGAACTATTCCCGGCGGTGTCTTTAGCAAAATATTTCACTGTGGTTGTTGCTGAGACAATAAATGGACCGGTGTATTTTTTGCTGGATGTTGTTGGTGTTGTTCCATCAGTGGTGTAATAAATATCTGCTGTTTCGTTAACAGAGAAAGAAACAGATTGCTGTCCGGTGTAAGTTCCTGCAGCTGGGTTGATTGTAACGGCCGGTGGTGTGGTATCAACTGGATCCGCTGGCACTGCTGTTGTAACAGTTAAGGAAGTTCCGCTTGCTACGTTCCCTGCATTATCCTTTGCTTTTACTGTGAAAGTGTACTGAGTCAATTTCGTCAGCCCTGTCACGTTATATAAAGCGCTTGTTACTGTGGCCAATAAAGTGGAACCGCGGTAAACTTCATAAGCTGCAACATCAGAGGATGAACTTGCTGTCCATGAAAGAGTTAAAGAAGTTTCTTTAATCGCTCCCGCTTGGAGATTTGTCACATTGTTTGGCGGTGTGGTATCAACTGGCCCCGGATCAGCTGGAGCAGGAGCCGGGTTGGGACTTGTTGATTTGTTATCATAAGGCGCTGTTACCAGTGCTTTGTAAGATCCAGAAGCTTCAATAACTATTTCTCTGAACGGTTTGAATAATTGTTCAAATGCTTCACCGGCATCCACTTTAATATCAAATGTCCCTATCCGAACAGTAAGAGCCGCTTCCCCTTTATTGATAACGGCAAAGCCATACATTCCTTTAGCAAACTGTTTTGTGATATTTGTTGAGCCTTCCCATTCTTCCTCCACTACAAAAAGAGGCATCTCATTCATCCCCCCTGTCCCTGGTCCCGGAACAACAGGCGCAAAAGCAAGATCCTTCAAAGCCCTATCAACATAAAAGGAGAACTTTGAAACGCCCATTGACTGGCCATTTGAATAATAAACATTTATTTCGCCTTTTGCGGATCCTGAATGCTCAATTTCTTCTTGCAGAATATAATCAGCAATTCCATTAATCGGATCAACAATATAAGCTTCTTTTTCAAAAACCGCCCCATCACCCATCTGCAAAAAAATCTTGACAGTTGCAGCGGAACTCAAAGGCAATGGAGCGCCATCTTTCATGATTTCAAAAACAAGTTTGGCGGTCCCGCTGTCTTGAGTAGTGAACTGGATGTTTGTGTTATTAATGGGGGTTTTTCTGGTGGAAACATTGGCTTTTATTGTACCGACTTTAAAAATTTCATTTGCCATTTATTCAACCCCCTCCTGATAATCTTTCCAAGCGTTCCAAGCGCTCAAGAAGATTAAAGATGTCTTGATCAGTTGCGTCTAATCGAGCCTTTAATGTGTCATGATTTGTTACTGTCCTGTTTCGCTCTGTTCTGGATCTTGCTTGTGCTGCTTCAATAGATGAGTCCCCGGAAAGAACCAGGTTGTTCACTTGAGTTTGAATGTTCTTCTGTGTTGAGAGATATTCCAGCAACAAGCTCTCCATTTCAACTTGTTTCCCCTCAAGTTCTTGCTGATCCAGGGTATTTTTCTCAGTGCTTTGCTTCAGTTGATTTTGTTCAGCAACGTTTTCATTGATGGTATTTCTAAAATCCCGATTAAAATTAGAGCCCACTTCTTTTGCCATCCCATCACCTCCCTACTCTTCCTGGCTTCCTTCGCTGTCCTTTTCTGCCAATTGTTTTTTCAGTTCCTCAATCTCAGCATCCTTTTCTTTTAACTGCTCCTCAGATTGTTTCATGGCAATTTCCAGCTGGGCATGAGCTAAATCAAGATCAAGAGCCAACAGTTCAGCTCTTTTTGAAGTTTTTCCTAGTGCTACTTTAACGACTTCTAACTCATTCATTATGAGGCCATCCCCTTTAAGTCATTGATTTCTTTTTGAAGATCATTCACTTTTCCTATCACTTGCTGCAATCCGCGCAAAATATAACTGCTGTAAGGATATTGGCTGATGGTTGTGTCATCACTGCCCTTTATTTCTTCTGGAGCTTCATCAACTAAAACCCCCAGCTGCAGTTTGCTGTCCGGATCATCTGTGGTCATTCGATATTGATAAACATTCATGTTTTCAATGATAGGAAGGACATCCTGATCAAAAACTTCAATGTCTGTCTTCAATTCGCGCAATGACTTATTTTCAAAGGAATAGGCCCAAACAGGACGGTAAATATCAGACATCCCTTTATTAACCACTTTCAACACGCCATCACAACCGATATAAAAATTCTCTGTTGAAGTGATGAATGCCGTTCCCCATATGTCCCCGGCTCTTAAATTTCGATAAATCGGATCTAAAGTTCCCTGAGCGGTCCCTTTGGCAACTACATTCAAGAAACTATCAGTACCAATCCAGGCGCTTTCTGTTCTGGTTATAAAAGCAGTTCCATAAAACTCCCCGCCACGAATATTCCGGTAAATGATTGAACCGTCATCTCGGACAAAACCAGTTGAAGTAATCCTCAATTCACCATCTGTTCCGATGTATCCATTGGCTCCAGGTCCGAATCTCAAGCCTAAAGCCCTGATTGGCCGATAAGTGTAATTTTCTGCCACACCATCAGAAGGGATGCTGTTTACATTAACGATACGGACTTCATTATTGGAATCAGGCGCGATATATACATTTGCATTACTGGTCCCTAAAGCAGCACTTGTCACCAGCAATTTATCCATTCTGAACCGTTGAGATCCATCCGCTGTATTGTAGCCGTATATTCCATCAGGACTGATCGATACATTCCGCCCGGTATTGATATGGTTGAGCTTCATGTTTCCAGACTCAACAAAGAACTCAGTCTTTTTATCAGTTGATTGAAAGGTGCTACCGACAATATCAACCCCGGAAATCAAAACCCCGCGCAAGGTCCCGGCTGTAATGACATCGGCCACCATTCCCTTGCCGGTTATTGCAGTTCTGAACGTGTTTCCACCGTCAGAACTAATCCCGATCCCTGCTGAATTGAATAACACGATATTGTTAGGGTTGTTCTGTTCTCTGGCAATAATGCCATTGTCAAAGACAAGTTCCGTTTGCGCTCTTTTCAGGTCTTCAGTGGCTTGTCTTACTGCTTCATCAAGAGCGCTATACGGCAACGGCTTTTTCCCTGCAAGAACGTCATTCATGTCTTTAATAGCGGATGAAATGTTTGATTGATACCTTTTTGTCAGACCTTCAGAGCCGAAAGTGACATTGAGATCCAAGACATTGCCCAGCCAATCCTTTACGATGACGAGATTGACAACCCTTACCTCTTCATTCAGTCCAATCCGTTCATCAATTAGAAAAACCCTGTCACCGGTTTCCGGTTGGGCCAGGGGATAGTTCTGTCTTCTCAGTTCTTGTAAATCAGCGGACACGCTTATTTTTAGCGATTCATCAACAAGCTCTTTGAGTGAAGCGTCCATCGTTGCTGCAACAGTGATCCGTCCGTCATAGATGGGAGGAGCATGTCTGATCCCGATGATAGAGGCCAGAGGGGATGTGTAAGTCCTTTTTAACTTCGCATTCGCCTCATCCCCTTCATCATAGTTTCCAAAGCCCTTCGCATACGTCCAGTATGCTGAGGCATCCGCTTCATGAACAATATTTGAAGCGTTCAACCTGTGACGGTACATAAAAGATGTATCTCGGCCAACCCTGGCCTGTAAATAAACTACAGTACCGGTCAACTTGAACTCTGCGCCATAGCGATCCAGACCATCTTTGAATAGCCCTAGTTTAGTTTCGCCTTTTCCCCATCCTTCCCAGTCTTGGGAGCCAAACGCATCAACCAAGACAAACGTGAACCCAGTATCTTTGAAAAGAAGGTCAAAATAAAAGGCTGCTGTCATGCTGCGATTGTACTCTTCATAAATCCGGTCTGAATCAAAGACATCAAAGAACATAGGGATCGCTTTCACTTCAGCAGTTAATAAATCACCTTCACCCTTTTTTCTTGCGTAAACAATTCTGTAGGTGGTTCCTTCATCGTCTACAACTTGCCACATGTTAGTAAGGTTTTGAAGGAATTGCAGATTGACCTTATTCGGCTGCGCGGTAAAGGAAAGGACTTGATTTCCGTTAAGCTCATATTCCATTGTGGAAGTGGCCTGGAGCATATATTCATTTCCGGATAAATCTCTCACATGCATATGCTCACCCCCTATGAGTAGTAAAAACGGAAATCAAATTCAATTTTGGCGCTGGTTGCACCTGTGAGAGAAAAACTATTCCATCCCGGATCCAATTGGATAAAGGTCTTGTTGGTATCGCGTAAATACTCCAGGCTGTTGGATGTCACCCGCGGCCCATCTATCACAAGCTTTTCTGAATTAGAAACAGCTTTATTTGCTTTGAATATGGTTCCATTCGTGTTGTTTTTCAACTGGAGAAAGGAAGTAGACCCTGCTACCTGGCTGATAGTTATTTTTAAATCTTGTTGAAAAGGGTGAATCGGTTCCGTCCCAGCATTGAAGATATTGAAACTAGTTGCCGTTACCGTATAAACAAGGCTGTCATCTAATAACCCCATACCATGACCCCAAAGCTCCTCATTGACAATCCCAGCTCTTTGAATATCCTGGGTTTTCCCGATGGATTCTGCAAAAGGAAGGGAAGGCATATTGCAATTAATATTTGCTGTTGCCAATCGGCGGTTATTATCAAACCGTTCAGGGATGAAAGGTTCATCAGGTGAAATCAAGTACCGCTTTCCTTTTTGGTACTCTTCAGAGATGTAAAGTTCTCCACGCCTGAACATGGCAAAGACTTCATCTCTCAGCAACCTGTAATCCTTTGCGTCTCTAGCTTTTAACAAAAGTTTTAATTCCACATCTCTGGAGCCATAAGTGAACCCTTTATTAATTGACCCATGCACACCTTCCACTTTTTCAGACACCCGCTCTTTTTGGATCGATGAAATAAAAATATCCAGAGGCTTTACACCGTCTGGAAAGGTCAATAAGTTCATGTTTTTGTCATAGACCAGGAACAATGTAAAACCTCCTTAAAAGTATTTTTTGACCGTTGCTGTCAAAGCGTTTGAACCGTTCACGTAATCAGCCAGTTGATCACCGTTAACATAAAGATTGCTGTCCTTTTTCAAAAGTTGCATCAAGATTTGATTCTGCTGCAAAGTGGCTGATAATAATTGCTGTAAAACGGAATCATCTTGACCGCCAGGATTAGGCAGCTGTTGAGGCCGTTTATTCCCTTGAATGTCTCTGCCAGCCAAAGCCAGCAGCTTCATGGCATCTGTGCGCCTTTTCGGATCAGTCGGGATGATATATTCAGGGAACCCACCTTCAGCAAGGTTGTACAGGCCGTTTTTCCTGATGAGTCCTCCTGTTTCGTACTTGCGGCCACCGCGCGGACCCCAACCGCGTCTTCCATACGGCAAGTCTCTTCTCCAGGTTGTATTGTTGAAAAACGCAAGAAGCTGGTCATATCCGGAATAAATATTTTTGTGGCCCTTAACGGAATAGGCGCTGAATGTTTGCGGGATGTACTGGAGCAATCCGCGGGCTGGGTTTCCATTTAATGTGTTGATGTCACGTACTGCAGAGCTTTGAATGATTCTTTGATTCCCGCCTGACTCCCTTTGAATCTGAGCAATAATCCCCTGTACTTGTGCTGGAGTGATTGCTTCACCCATAGCAGCAGCCGCTTTAAGGATCATACCGCGCCAAGCAGATGCCCCGCCTTTGATGTTAGGAGCAGCACCGCCACCAAACCCGAAAAACCCGCCCATGTTGTCCATTTTCTGCTTCAGCCATTTTAGGGCCAAGTCTTTCACGATGGACAAAGGACTTTTAATCTTTGTGATCCATTTAGGAAGGACGGAATCAGAGACATTAAACATGCTCATCCCTTTATCTAATAGGGTTTTTGGCCCTTTCATTGCCCAGTCAAAGAATTTACCAATGCCGCTTTCATAGCCTGGTAAACCATAACTTTTCAGGAGTTTTTCAGTCTGTCGGTTTGGAAGGACACTGGAACCTTTTTTCAGCCATCTGACTTCCGGACCGCTGTTGCCTGATAGATAAGTTCCGATTCCCGGCTCATGAATAAGCTCTCTGCCTTTTTCGGAAGTGATGGCTGGTCCGTTTATAGGATGCCCGCCAGCAGGAGTACCTTTGGCATAGCCAGCAATCTGATCTCCACCCTGCCGCACATGCACACTGGATGTTTTTTTCTTGGCTGGCTTCTTCACTTTCATCCCCAACTTGTCATAGACCCAGTTGAAGAACTTATTAATGCTGTCCCACATCTTATCAAAACCGTTTTTCACTTTGCCGGTTTCCCAGTTGATTTGATCAGCATGACCTTTGGCTTGAGCTTTGGCCTCAGACACTACTTTTTTATGCATGTCTTTGGCTTTTGAAACTGCTGAATCGCGTTGGCGCTTGGCCTCTTTGATCAACTTATCTGCTTGAGCTGCAGAAATAGTTCCGGTGACATCTCTCTCCCGCTCAATTTCGCGCTTTACTTTTTCATACTTATCATTTGCTTCTCTTACTGCGCCCTTCTTAGCTTTCAAACTGTTTTCAACAGTTTTCGCCGCTTGGAGAGCAGTAATCCTTCCGGAATCATTTTTCAGGCGGCCCATGATGATCTTTTGTTCCTGAGCGCTTTTAGACATAGCGGAAACGGCATTCCGCTGCATGTTTTCCTGAATCGTATTGATTTGAATGCGTTCCTCATCCGTCAAAGCCCGCTTTTCATTCTTTGCACGATTCATGATCTTTTTGATTTCTGCTTCCTGAAGTTGAACAGTCTTTTTCTGGTTTTCATAACGTTTAGTGGTATTGTCTAAAATCTGCTGCTCTTCAGTTTTTGAAAGTGCCTTACTGTTCGCAAAATAATCACTCAAAAATCCATAACTCTTATCATAGTTTGTTTTAAGAGTGCCGGTGATCTTGCCGCCCATTTTCGAGAAGATAGCAGTCATGTCATCCGCATTCTTCTGGGAGATGGTTGTCCCGGACCAGTAAAGTTCATTCAGTTCTGTAGTAGCATCATCATTAAGCTTTTTATAGCTCAATACCGCTTTATCAGTGGACTTGGACACCTTGCTTCCGAACGTATCGATAGAAGGGATCAACTTTTCACTCATATGTTTATGGAGCTTGATACCACCTTCAACCAGTAAAGGTATACCTACAGAAGCAAGTAGACCAATCGGGCCGCCTAAAGCTCCCACCCCTATCCGGGCTATGCTTAGAACCCTGCCAAATTTACCGAACGTGCCAACCGCTCCAAGCACTTTCCCACCTAAACCAGCCAACTTCCCGCCTGTACTTCCGACAGCTCCACCTAAACCGCCAGCAACCTTACCAGCTGCCTGCGCACTTCCTGAGAAACGTCCTAAACCGCCTACGATGAATTTCAAGCCGCCTGCCAGCCCCGACACGACACGAAACAAGCTCCCGACACCAAACACAAGGGGACCGATGGCCGCCGCTGCTGCACCTAAACCAATGACCCATTCCCTTTGTTTCGGATTCAAGTTATCCAGAAAGTTGTTAAACTTCCCGACTGCATCAGAAATCATAGGAAGGAAATCAGAACCGATCTTCAGCAATTCAGATCCAATCGGGACCAGAGCTTTTTGGAACTTTCTCCAATCCTGCTCAAGCCTTGCAGCATCATTGTTTTTCAGGGATTTATTCAGTTTTTCAGTGGCTCCATTCACTTCGCCAATGGCATCTTTGGAAGTGTCCATTGAAAGAATAACTTTACTCTTCACATCTTCCCATTGAGTACCAAACAAAGCCACACCAGCCTGGTTCTGCTTGTATGGATCTTTCATCGATGCTAGACCGGCGATAGTGGCAGCAAAGGCTTTCTTGGCATAGTCACCTCCCTGAGCGAATTGTTCACCCATTTTGTCAGCATCTAAACCAATAGCCTTAAAACCATCTTTTGTTGTTTTGGAACCATCAATTACCCGGATGCTCAGTTCCTTGACAGCATCCCCGACTTTATCCAGGTTGAAAGCACCGTTTTGCGCTCCCTGGATAAGAAGGTTGAGCATATCATCAGCAGACATCCCCAAAGAAGCGAATTGTGGAGCGTACTCATTGAGGGTGTCTAATAATTCCCCGGAATAGTCCCCACCTTTTTGAAATCCTACCGTCATGATGTCAAAGGCTTTGGTACTGCTGATTTGAAAGTTATCCATCAGGGTTTTGGCTGTTCGGGTGGACTCATTCACATCCACCTGAAAGGCTTCATTCAGGCCCAAAGCATCCTTTGTGATCTTCTTCAGATCAGTGTCATTGATCCCTTTGATGTTCCGTTTGATGGTGGTCAGTGTATCTCGGACTTCTTCAGTACTTTGACCAAAGCCCTCTTGCCAAACCTTTTTAACGATGTCATTCAGGCCCTTTGCTTCCTTACCCGTAACCCCTAGTTGTGCCTGAATGGTCCCCTGTGATTTTTGGAAATCACTTGCAGACCTGAGCGCCCCTACTCCAAATCCGACAATAGGCAAGGTGATGGATTGAGTCATATTCCTTCCAAGGTCTTTGAAATGATTCCCGGTATCACCCATCTTTTGCTGGAAATCTCCGATGCTGCGGCTTGCGATTTTCCATTTATTATTGGAATCTTGCTGCTGTTTCTTGAACTTCTGCAGCTGGTCTTCTGTACGGCCCACACTCCGTTTGAGATCATTCAAAGCAGAAACTTCATGGTTGTAGCTTTTGGCAGCCTTCTCCGCTTCTTTGGAGCCAGCACCATGTTCCTTTACCATTTTTTCATAGGCAGCGCGGGATTCCTGTGTAATGCGTTTCTGTACTTCCAACTTTTTGTTCAACCCACTTAATGTGGATTGATATTTCTCAACGGATTGATCCCCGCGGTCAAAAGCAGAAAGGTTGGCTTTCATTTCACTGTTAACAGTTTTTAGCTTGTCTTTCAGGCCCTTTAATCCGCGGTTGAGGGCGGTTGAGTCCAGGTCCAGGTCTATGGATAATCCAGGGATTCTATCTTCCATGTTCTCCCTCCCTTCTTCTCCAAACACGAAAAATCCTTAACCACCGAATGCAGCGATTAAGGAGTCAGTTTCTTTTGGTTGGTTTTTTTCACGTAAAATTTCAATTAAGAAGTGGTAAGGCATACTTAAAATTTCATTGATGTCCTTGCCTTCGTTCATCATGCTGAGGATGAGTTTGTCCATATACTCTTTTTGTTTCTGAGGAGAAAAATCCTCATCCGTTAATTCTTCTTCTCCAAAAACTTTTTTGTTTCTTCGGTTTGATACCCCTGAGAAACAAAAAGAATCTGATCTTGAAGGACCTGGTAAGCGCTTGGAGCATGAAGTCCGCTGTATAGCTGCTCTTTAGTGAACTGACCCTTATAAATTTTGTTGGCCACAAAATACATGTACTTCTCAAGCAATTCTTTCTCATTAGCGTTTTCGGACAATTCTTGCTCCAGGTCCAGCGCCTCATAGACAACAGAAAAAGGAATGAAAACAGGAGTTAAAAACTTTTCTGTAATGACTTCGCCCTCTTTAACGTCTGTTACAAGTTCAATCATGTTTCTCTTCAAGTTTGCCATTTTCCACATTCTCCTTTTCATAAAAAAAGAGCAGACGCTTTTTGCGCCTACTCTTCCACAATTTTAATAACTGGTATACCACGTTTGTTTTCTGAGGACAGAAGCTCATCAATCCGCTTTTGAGGGATCTTTTTGTTGGCCGGGATCGGATAAGTGTCACCTTTGTGATATATCTTGTCCTGGTCCTTCAGATCCTTAAAGTCTTCAATGACTTCATACTTTGGTTTCTGTTTTTCAGAAGCAGCCATCAGTTATACCCCCTCTGGAGCGCCCGGGTAAGGCTTGCCAAAGATCGCCTGAAATAAAGCATCACGCTTGACGGTTTCACCTTTATTATCTGAACCTGTAACAACAGATTTCGGATTGGCAAAGCCGGTCACTTCCCTATCCATAAATTCAGCTGAGATTTCATCATTTTGGAACTCAAGGCCGTCCTCTTTTGTCTGACCGGCGATATTGGACCGCATGAACTTCCCTTTAGGCAGCCCAACCCATTCTTTTGAGCCATCGTTTCGGGTTTTGGCAAATACACAAGCCACATATGGGGGATCATCCTCCCCGCCGTATGCATCTAAACCGTCTGCAGTGGATTCCAGCCCAAAAAGGACCCTTTTATCCTCACTAGGCAACTTGTGAAAGGCTCCAGATACATTCGTGTTACCACTGGATACTCCCATTTCAGCAGTCACATTGTCACCGTATGCCCTAACAATTTCTTGAGGCATTTCAACAGTGATGTTCTGAAGAAATTTTACACGCTCAATTTCACTGTCTGCATTAACTTCAGTTTCGTCCAAAGTGGCATAATAAAATTCACTTACACCCACCGTTGCTCTATAATTCTTGTTTTCTGCCATTTCCGTCACTCCTTCAAATGGTTACATCTTCCCTGTATACTTTACCCCTGTATTGGCGGGCATCCCGATATATTCCGGTTTCGCGGTCATATTCGTTCATGCCGCTTCCTTGAGAAAAACCGATCTTCCACATAGCTTGTTGAACTTTAGAAGAAAGCTCTGCTGTAGCCAACCGGTTTTTTGTCCAAACTTCTATTTGCACTAAATAATCTTCCGTTAACCAGGTTTCATCAGCAAAGTCTTTCGGAATCGGGACATCTAATGGATCAATAACAATATGAGCATCTTCCACATCATCAGTGGCCGGGAATTGATAGTACTTAATTCGGCCAGCAACTTTTTCCTTGATGTGGTCATCTGCTATCAGTGCATTGTAAATAATAGTTAAAATGTCCATTAGATCCCCGCCTTTAGCTTTTTCTTGATGGCTTCGCGATAAGCAGCCTCGGCATTTCTCATCGCCCTGGCAATGGCTCCTTTACCTTTTGGGTTTGGATTCTTCACTGTGCCAAACTCATTCAAATGGATGATCCTATACCGATCCTTTGGCCCTTTCCAATGGACTGAGATGGCCCGGACATTGCCGACCCATACCGGTTTTGAAATAGTGATTTCCCTTATAGATTCACCGGTATCTTTAAACTTTTCAAACTCCCTTTTCAGCTCCTTGACAAAAACCTCTGCGCCACTGTGAAGGGCTTGATCAGTAAGCAAAGTCATCTTTGCTTTACCAAACTTCTTGTCCAGCGCTGCCATCAGTTCCTTTTCCCCTTTTACTGTTACGCTCATTCTGTCAACCCCGCGATAATGTTAATATATCCCCGGCTTTGTAAGTCTGGTTGAACAGCTTTAATGTTATAGCGCTTATCTTTGTAAAAGGCATCATCAATAGATAGATAGTGCTTGTTTGAAGGTTTAAAATCTCCCATTGGATCTCGGATGGTCAACGTCACATCCGACAAAGTACCATTTGACTTAGCAAGTTCTAAATCCCTGAGCCATACTTGATCAACCTTGGCCCAGCAGCGGTAAAGCTCTTCCTTCTCGGCTTCCCCCGGTTCCGGACCATCGTTAGGCTGATATTTATAAAAAATTATCGGCGTTCTCAGTTCCCCGGTACTCACTCTGGGCGGCTTGTATTTAAACGGCTGCATCCGGATCATCCTCCTGGGTTGCAATCGACAAAGCCAAACTGTTTATATCAGATAAAAAGTTTTCGTTGAAATACTCCAGGGCATCTCCATAAAGATACCGCGTCCGCTCAAAAACAAGTTCTTTAGCCGATTCATTTTTTTCAATGTCAAACGGACCGCACATCCTGCGAATGGCAGCAATAGAAAAGGATAACAACCTTTTTAAGTTGTCATCCTCATCATGGGTAATATGCATCCGCTCTTTGAACTCCTCCAGTAGATTGTTGCTTATCAATCTACATCACCGCCTAACTTTATGCCCCGGCTGGCTCAAGATCAGCAATATTGAGATTATAAACCGCTGTGGCATTGTTATCCCGCGCCTTACCGTTTGCAAACTGCTTGATAGTGTAAAGCGTTGCATCTTCCATCGCTAAAGTCTGATCAAATTTCTTGAGCTTGTAACCGCCTGCGATAACAGCAAGGTATTGCCCTTGAATAAAGAAAATGATTTTTCCTTCAGGAACAAACTCACTTTCAACAATCTGCGGATTGAATGGAAGGTTGGTCACATAAACCCCATTGGAATTTTGCACTGTGGCAGATGCCTGGATGTCAAAGCTGTCAAACGGATTCACAACCATGACAATCTTACCCGCTACTTTTCGGGCTTTGCCTTTTGCATCAGTTGAAAGTTTCTTGACAACGTTCTTCAATTCCAAAATGGTTTTGCGTCCTGGCTCAAAAGTAAGAGTCCCAGCAGATGCCTTGTCCTGATAAACTCCACCTGTAACAGCTGCATCCAGGTCCTTGATCAAGCCGATAGGCTCGTCCTTACCAGTACCGATCACAAAGGCTTTTTCCAGACCAACAGAGATGACTTCCACAATGATTGTGCGGACATAGCGCTCAATCCATTCTGGTCCAAGGTCAAACATGTCATTAGGCACAACAGCAAAAGCAGTGAGCTTCAATTGAGTGATGGTTTCTTCACTGAAAGAAGCGCCAACTTGCCCTTTGATGTCACCAAACAATTTCCCCCATACTGCCGCACCTTCCGGATCAGAAGTAATAATCCTGGTCAGTGGTCCAAGATCCTGCAAGCCGATGGCAGTAAGAAGAGGATGCTCAGAAGTAAGGTCTTCAAATACCCTCACTTGAGTAGTTTCC
Organism: Fictibacillus fluitans; assembly: GCF_030418125.1. Taxonomy (GTDB): domain Bacteria; phylum Bacillota; class Bacilli; order Bacillales; family Fictibacillaceae; genus Fictibacillus_C; species Fictibacillus_C fluitans. The sequence goes on from NZ_JAUHTR010000006.1 coordinate 96,782, forward strand.
GGAAGGATGGACTCTTCATCAAAGCCTTTCTTGTCAATGGCATTCTGGAAAAATGCGGTTTCCTCAGAAGTCAGGACGTTTTGTCCGCGATTCTGAAGGATTGAGCGGTCCATCATATCCGCTTGTGCTTTTACAACAGCCGCACTGACCACTTCATCTTTTAAAACGTTGAGATAGTTGTCAAACGCTTTTTCCTGCTCCTCCGCGCTTGCTCCTTCAACCATCGTTTTCGCAAGAACTGATTTAGCCTCCTTAAAAGCCTCAGTTCTGTTAAATTTGATTGTCATATAAATAACCCCCTATAAATTTAAAAAGAACCCTCTCAGGTGATTCTTTGCCGCCTGAGCAGCATTGGAATCATTTTGAGTAGGTTCTTCATCTTCTGGTTTTGGTTGTTCTTCAGGTTTGATACTGTTTAGCATCTCTTCTTTAAATTCGGCAAACATCTTTTTGACTGTTTCTTCAGTCAGAGCGTTTGCCTGTGGAATGGCTGCAGCTGGATCTTGCTGCTTGAGCATCCCATTCCGGATCCCATTAATGACTTCTTCAGGGATTAGATTGGTTGGACCGCTGCTGGCAGCAAATTTGACCTGATCTTCAAACATAATTTCATCAATCAAGCCTTTCTCAAGTGCATCCTGTGGAGTCAGCCAGGTTTCCTCATCCATCATGGACTTAATGTCCTCATCAGACATCCCGCTTTTTATGCGGTAAGCATTGGCAATCGTTTTATTGACCACCTGGAGCATTTGAGAAGCTTTGTCCATGCTGCGATAATCACCCTGGTTGATGGTGCTGGAATTGTGAACCATCATTTGAGCGGTTGGGGACATCTTCACGCGGCCGGCCATCGCGATGACGGAAGCTGCTGAAGCGGCCATTCCCACAATTTTGGATTCCACATCTCCCGCGTAATCCATAAGCATGGTATAAATCTCAGAGCCAGCATGTACCGACCCGCCGCCACTGTTGATGATCACTTCAAGATCAGAACCGTCAGCAGTTTCAATTTCCTTTGATACACTCAAAGGGCTGGTTGCTTCCATGCCAAACAGATCATATATCCATTGGACATCACTTGGAATAATGGCTCCTTTTATGTTCACCTTATGCCTCATTCGTTTTCACCTCCTTTAAGCGCTTCAGAGCTTTCTTGATAGTTTTTGGTAATGAAGTACTTGTCCAGCAATGGATCATCCACCCTTTCAAAGCCTGCCTCTTCGCGCAAGTCATTGCTGCTGAACCCTCCAGAAGAAATCAACTTATCGAATGCAACCGCGATCTCAAAAATATTGACATAGGATGCCGGTCTTATTTGAAGTTTGCGGCCGGCAAGGAAGTCATCTCTTTCAATCACCTTCGCATTCAGTTCATCCGTCAGGTGGTTCAGGATCGGTTTGATGCAGAAGTTCATATAACTGGTAGTTACCTTGTCTATGTCCGTTGTATCTCCGCGAATCATAGCCAGCGGGATGCCCAAAGCCCGGGCCACATGGTCCATGAATCCTCCTGTGACCTTATTGACCTCATCCACACTCTGCAGCTGGGTTGTGTTTGTCATTTCGTTATACTTATAACCCTTTTGCTGAGGAATAATGGCCACCGGCTTATCAGAAAAAGCCTGGTAAAGCTTATCAATGTAAGTTTGGATTTTTTGCTGCTTCTCTTCGTTCAGTTCTGTGATGGCTTCAATGTCCACCACGCCCCTGATTTGATTCTTCCGTTTTTGGAACTCCAAGATTCTTCCGAACAGTTCACCGTAATCAGTGAAAAGACTGTCTATCAGTTTTGTCAGGTTCTCATTCGCATACTGTAAGTAAATGACTTCAGAGTTTTGGAAGGAGCGTGTAAATTTAAAGCCCTTCACCTCTACCTCTTTGAAGACATCATCCACCATCGCAAACCCGACCCGAACAAAGGAATCAGCAATTAACATTTGTTTGTCATCCGTTACGATGATCAAGCATTCATTGTTATTGATTAACTTATGAGTGACCGTTTGCCAGAAATAGCTTGCTGTTGTGTTAACGTTTGGCCGCAAGTTCAAAGAGTAATACAGATCATCCTTGAGGATTTTTTTCTTGTCATCTTTCACATAAAAATGCGATTGACTGATGGTCCTTGCAATCATCCCAGTACAGACTTGAAGAGCCAGTTGCTTTAAGTGGATCCGCTTGCTGGTGTCCTGGATCAATTCAAAATCAAACATAAAATCAATCTCTTTGTTTTTGCCTAAGATATAGCTGATCAGTCCCAATATCTCACCCCCTTTCCGCTGCTAAAATGCGATGCTATCCAGGAAGAAGTCAGCATCATCAACAAGAATCTCATCCGCTTTGAACAGGGAATGAATAAAGGCTTGGAATCCGTCTGTCTTTCTTCTGAACTCATCTTTTTTCAGGTACTCTTTGTTTCCGTCTTTTTTGGTCTTCACCAAAACATTATTGACGTACCATCTCATAAGCGGGTTATCATCAAAGATCACTTTGTGCTTGGCAAACATGGTTTCTACCTTTGGCGCAAGCAGGGAATGGATGGCCCGGGGATTCCTGACAAACTCCAGCTCAAAGCCTTCCGCTTCCAGCGCGGTTCTTACCAGGTCCAGCCTGAAGGTATCAGCAACAATCTTTGTCAGGCCGTATTGTTCCCGCATCTCTACAAACCAGTTAACAATATTTTTCACATCAATGACCGGCTCATCAACGATGGTAAGAAGTCCTTGATGCTCCCATTCTTTCAATTTCGGTGTGATCTTCAATTTGACGGAATCCAAAAAGCCTTGCCTTACAAAAGAATGAGTCTTCCAGACATATTCATCACCGACTTTGAACAAAAGGCCCACTGCAGCAAAGTCCTTGATGCTGGCAAAGTCCAGGCCGCCCACGCACACCCTATGTTTTAAATCCGGGAATGGCCGGTTGGTTGCAAGAATGTCCTTCCAGCTGGCCACACTCTTTCCAAGATCCACTTCAGGCAAGTTCATCCGTTTGGTCATGAACTCCTCGCGGTTGGTTGGGTTGTTCTCCAGCTGCCGATATTGAGCAAGGACTTTTTTATACAAAGACTGTTTTGCGTACAGGCTCATAGGCTTGCTAAACATCGGGTTGGCTTTTTCCCAGTTGCTTTGATCATCCACTTCCTTGGCATCATCCAATTTGCAGATGAAAGGGAAGAGCGGATCATTCAGGTCTTTTCCTTCCAGAATGTTCATGGAGCGCTCAACCAGCTTGTCAAAGAATCCTTCCCGGACATAGCCGTTTGTTCCAATAAAAAATTCCCTAGCATTCGGCACTTTTCCAAGTCCGCTAGAGAATACATTGACTATATTGGATGTTTCATATCTGTGGATTTCATCGTAAATGACACAACCATCCCGCAAACCATCTTTTGAATCCGCGTTTGAAGTGTGGTATTGAATAATGGATCTTGTATCGATGCCCTGAATCTCAACCTTTGTTTTGTGGAAAGAGTCTTCCAGGGTTTCTTTGCCTTCAATGGTGTCATAGATTTCAGTGAAGGACATTTTTGCCTGCTTTTCTGTGTTGGCCACAATGGACACGTTGTATCTCTGGATGCCATGCAGCGGGCTGATGAAGAAGTGAGCCAGGGCAGAAATCAATCCATTCTTACCGGCTCCGCGCCCCATCGTAAAAAAGAACTGTTCATAAAAAACGGAATCATCTTCTTTGTAGAACAAGAAGACAAAACAGATGATGAACTTCTGGAAAGGCTGAAGGGGGAAGTACCATTTTTCAGCAAACCTGATGAAGTTCTCAATTAGTTCCTCATCAAAATAAAGATCATCCCGCGTCAGAATATGTTTCTCTAAATAACGGATTAGAAGCTTCCGCTCTTTATTGAACTTGATCTTTTTCGATTTATATAACTGAATATATTCATCAACGTAATGAACTGATTTCATATAAGATCACTCACATCACGTTTCTTTGTTTTCGGTTTTTCTTCATCCTTGTTTTTATTCCAGCCAAAGGACTTTTCTAAATTCAGCAGGGAAGCACTGATCTTGTTGCGCTCACCGATAAGAGGGTTGGCCTTCGTGAATTTTTGCGATCCGTTTATTGTTTCAACATAGCTGCCTTCTTTATTGATGACCTTATTTATTTTCCGAAAGGCTTTGACTAGTTCAATGTACCGCTCAACCTTTTCGACCTGGACAAAATCAGTGGTATCGATCCGATCCATGAGCTGCTGTTTCAATTGAGTTATATTAACCGCCACGCTCTCCACCCCCCTTATATGAGTTTTTTAAGGCTCTGACTTTGGAAAAACGACCCCTGCCCCGGTCCCCAGCAAAAATATTATTGTCGAATCCTGGGAGGGGGGGTATTCTCAATTTATTTTCCTTCCGAATACTTTTGTATTCAGATGCATTGTTGATTGTTTTTTCTCCTTTTTTATAAAGGAAAAATAAACTCAGAATTGATTCTGTTTGTCACCATCGTTCGTCATCCCAGATGATAGGTTGTTTGTCCTTCCCGAATCCCTTCTCTGGATGCTGCTTGTTGTGACAGCCTAAGCATAAGGTTTCAAGGTTCTCTATCTCGAGAGCAAGTTCAGGATGGTTCTCAATCTCTCTGATATGGTGAACGTTCAGCTCCACACTCTTCTTCTGTCCTTCAACCTTGATGGAATCCACATGGACTTTACCTTCACGCTTGCACTGTTGACATTCATAGTGGTCCCGCTCTAATGCCATGAGCCTTAGCTTCTCCCATGCTGAAGACTTGTAAAAGGTTCTCTTCTGTTCCTTGCTTCTGTACTCAGGCATCACTTACACCTCGGACATTCCTTTGCATTGTAGTTATACTCCTGATTGCATTTAGGACAGCGCTTATTAATCGGCCTCATGATTAATTCCTGAAATAAACATTTCTGTAGGTCTTCTGATCCATCGCTTCAATTCATTCAGTGATGTTTTATTCAAGAACTCTTTTGAGAAGTAATGTGGATCCGTTCCATTTGTTGTGTAGTAAACAAACTGTGGATGATCCTGAAGAGCTGCATCTTCATCAATCATTTCTTTTGTGATTGGTAAAAGCTTTAATTCCTTGACCTTATCTTCCAATGTTAAAAGGGTTTCATCACATGAAAGTTTCATGTTCTTTCCTCCTCTTTTCTTTTTAAATACCTTTACCTTTACCTTTACCTTTACCTTTACCTTTAGGGATTAATGTCAACATTAACCCCCACTCAAAGGGAGTTAATGCAACATTAACTACGCTTGAACGGTCATTAATGCAACATTAACTCTAAAATGATATAAAAGAAGCTCTTCTTCAAAGACGAAAAAGAGCGGGAAAATGAGTGGTTATTTCATTAATGTTGACATAAACCCCCGCTGAACGGGACAAAAGTACGCTTGAACGGTCATTAGTGTGACATTAACTATGCTTCAAAGGACATTAATGCAACATTAACTCTTTCAATAAAAAAAGCACCCTCAAAGGATGCTTAAATCTTCTTTAATTTCTCATATTCTTTTTCTAATGAATCTACAATTTTAGCCATTTCGTCCTGTAGCCGATTAGTCTTTTCAAACCATTCATCCATTTTACCTTTTGCTTGATAAGAGAAGTAATCATCTATAAGTGTGAAATACTTATTAACAATTCGATAAGCCTCTGGACTTACAGAAGTGGATAATTCAGTTGTTCTATCTTCATATTCATCATAAAAATTTTGTACTTTTATTACTAAATCATCATCGGAACCTTTTGACATTGATAATCCTCCACCAAAACAAAGCACTTTATAAACTTTCCAAGCGTTAACTATATCTTTCGGCAACCTGTCATACCGATCTTTTTTAGCTTGGTTGTCTAAAGTCCATTTAACCCCCAATAAAGTAAACGCTCCAGCAAGCAAACTTGATAATGAAGTGATAACTCCAATCCAAACATCCTGATCAAAATGAAATATCTTATTAAAGAGAAAGAGCAGAAAAACCAAATTAACAATAATTAAAAAGAGTAATTGCGTCCAATCCTTAATATCTTTCATATTACTCCAAGCCATCCCCGTTAACTAACGTAACAGATGGTTTGGTGACATGATTACACCTGTCATCTTTTTCTTTTTGTTTTATGATCTCTTTTTCAAGATCCAATTGCGGTTTAATGACATTTAGTAAATCATCATATTTTTTTTGAGTCTTTTCATATTCCTCTTTATAAAAAGCTAAGTTTTTTAAAATGATTTTTACATTTTGATTTGTTTTTGATTCTCCTCTTGATTTAATTAACAAAGCTATTAAAACGCCTCCAATAGAATAAATAGCAGCAGAATTATTAAAATTTTCAACTATCATGAGTTCTTTTTCATTAAGTGGTATGACAGGAATGAAAATAAAAAAGCCAAAACCTGCAAAATAAAATAATGCGGAAATATTTTTAAGATAAATATCCATAAATTTGTTAAACCTTTGAAACTTTTGTTCCACTATAAAAACTGAATTTATAAGACGGTGAGTCGCATCATCAATGTTCGTTATCTCAGCCATCGTAAAACAAAAACCCATTAAAGACACTGCGGCAATATAATTAGGATCCAATTGTACTAGCTTGAAAAAGGTAAATAGTCCTAAAATAATAAACCACCATGCAAAAGAAAATATAAATCTATCGTTACTTTTCATAAAAAAAATCTCCCCTCCGACAACATAATTCGCCAGAAGGAAACAAATTCCTTTTTACTTCTTCCGGATAGCTCCGTTCACTCTTTTATAAGTGTCGCGGTTAACTCCCATCAAGTCCTTTAAATCCCGCTCACTGAACCCCTTGTTTTTCTTTTTACGCTTCTTTTTATCCGGACGTTTGATGTTATTCAACTTTCTTTTCTGTTCAGCAGACAGCCGGTCATAGAGCTTCATGGTAATCAACCCCGATCCTAGACATAAAAAAATAGAGCCTCACCAGCGCCAGCAAATGAGGACTCTCAAAGATAAAGCAACTTAACTACGTTGTAGGTTTACACAATCAACGGCTGATCCAAGTTCTGTTTGAATCAATTGTTGATAATATAAATTTAACAGGGTTTCGACCAAATAAATTAAAGCTTATTGAAAAAATAAATAAAACAATTCGAAAAGATGTTTAAACAGAAATGAAATAAAAAAGCACCTTGATAGGTGCTTTCTCCTTGTTTGTTGGACGTTTAATCAGTTGTGAGTTAATTATCGCGCCGTAAACAAGTACGATATTCATGCTGGGTAAAAGCTTACTGGATGGATATTGACCTCATTCCCCTATGGTTTAACCCTGTTTCACATCTTCTTTCATGTTCTTCCCTTCCTCCCTGGCATGATCCACAATCTCAAGGATCTGCTGAGGAGAAAGGACGATATTCTTTTTGCTTTTCTTCACTTGATCAACAAAGGTTTTGTAATGTCCAGCGCCCTGGAAGTATGGTTTCATTTCTTTTATATCCCCTTTGTAGTAGCAATATTTAAATTCAAAGCCAGCCTATAAAAAGCTTTCCAGCGGATCTTTGCATAAGTAGGATGGCTGATAGGCGGCTGGAACTTGTGACAGTACACATTAAAATCAGTTAAGTATTCCGCTTCTGGACACATGTATCTTTCTTTGATAAGAAACTGTTCCATCTTAGGCAGCCGGTTTACGGCCCTTTCCATCCGATCAATAAACCTTTTTCGCTCCTGCTGCTCATTCACATTATAAATGGCAATATCCCCGGTCTGATCGCTGGTTTCATTGGTTGGGCCATGATTGCGGACTTCGCTGCTGGCTGTGATAGAAGCTTCCCTTTCTTCAAACAGTACGTATTTATAAAGCCTGTACCTTTCAAGAGCGGATTCAACTGCCGCCTGGGTTGCCGCCCTATCCAGTTCAGGAAGTTCAAAAGACATTTGTTTCATCCTCTCCAGCTGCTCCATTCCCTCACCCTTTTCTTTCCGCTTGTGTGTATAGGACTTCAAGTAGGACAGCAACGGTTTCATTCAGATCCAGGACATCACTATGACGCTTGCAAACTGGTATATGAAGCTCAATTCCTTGATGGTTGTATCTCAGTTTTTTTGTGGCCGTTTCCCCGCAAGCTGGGCATTTTTTTAATCCTTTGGTTTTTGGAGTCGAGATTGCAGCGCTGATCTCCATTCCTCTATCAATCCGGTTAGTAATGCATCTGTAGGAAAGGTCAAGCTCTGCAACCCGCTCCATTTGCTCATCGGTAAGCAGCTGGCCATTAAAGCACCAGTTTCTTTTTCTACCGGTCTTCACACCTTTTTTGCGGCCCATCAGAACGGACAATCACCTTCATATTCTCTGATGGCAGCTTCCAGGTCCGCGATCCGCTTATCCTTTTCCTCAACCAGTTGCTCAAGCTTCCTCATGCGATTTCTCATGCCGGTGATGTAATTTGATTGGTCATAGTTCTCAGCCATAGCATGATCAGCCAGCTGGTCACTGGTCCAGCTTTCCGGATTGAAAGGCTCTGGATATTTAACAGCAGCCTTTTCAAGCGTCCTCATCTTGATTTCATCCCTGTAGTCATCCGTTTCTCTGTAGAAAGGATGTTGTAATTGCTTTAAGAGTGGATCCTTTTCAGCAGCCATTAGATATGCACCTTCAAGGCAGATGATATGGCTTTATACCGTTCTTCCAACGTCCGATAATCGCCGTTTATGGCTGCCAAGTTAAAAAGTAATTGATTATTTCGCCTTGTCAGCTCCATGTTCTGTTGATGTAAATTTTGGTTATATTCCGCTGCTGCAGTTGACTTATTTAGTTTCTTTTCAAGCTCTTGCTTTTCAGCATCAGTTTTCAAGAACTGCTCATTGAGCTTGTCATAATCAGTTTGAAGGTCCAGGATGACTTTGCTTTCAGCAAGGCGGGCTTCAGCAAGTTCACCTTTTAGCTTTTCAATAAGATTTTCATATTCAGTCGCTTCTTTCTCAGTGGGAATGTCTTCAATTTCAATTTCAGACAGATCAAGAGGAGCATCAGAGATTGGAGCTTTATTGTTAAGGGTTTTTGTTAGATTTTCCGTCATGGCTTTCAATGCCTCTTTACTAACCGGCTTTGCAACTTGATCAACTGCTTCTTTTACAGAGACATTGTTACCACCAACAAGGCCCCATTCTCTTTTTTTGTTATAGAGAGTCGCTGGAGAAATATCCAGTTCTTTGGCTGCCTCTGAATCATTGGCAACTTTCAACCGCACCTCCTCATATTGCTTTTGTGTGACGTTTTTTTTGTTCATCACGCTTCCTCCTTTTTCTCCATTTCTATATTTTTCAAGTTCTTCATCAGAAAGTTTGTAGGTCTTGACTGAGTTATCAAAAGGCTGGTTTTCTTTATCATCCCGCGGGACAATAGTGCGGCTGTTTTTCCTTTTGTAAAGCCCGCTCATACACCTTTCTTCCTCTCTTCTCCTAATTGATCAAACCATTCACCATTGTCTTGCTCCAGCGCCCTTTTCCTAGTCAGATAGAACAAAAGTTCATCTGCCACTTCTTCGTAATTGGTGGGTATAGAGCTTTTGAGGCTTCCATACATCGCACCAGGCCAGGTCTTTGTGTATTTGAAATCAGGATCAGCATTGTCATAAATGAATGGGTGAACCTTCTCTTTAGGATGAGGCTGCTTGGAAAGAGCGGCATAATTGTTTTTATGCAATTCTTCAAAAGTCCAGCCTTGACGAATCCACTCTTTCACATCCAGCCGGTTCCCAGTGGCGTTTATATTGCCGCCTAACACTTGCACCCAATCAGCAGGATCTTCATTTTGCACTATCCGGAAATCCACAAAGCAGCCTTTGTTGGAAGCTCTATACTTCTTCCCCACTGTCAACTTCAAGCGGCTCACTCTCCTTCTTGAAAAGATCACCATAATGCTCCTCACATAAGCCATGCGCGTATACTTGCTTTTCATTGCATTCCATACACATTTTCATGACTTCTATCCCCTTTTATCGATTTTGAGGCCAGCGCCATTCCCGCGGCCGGTGATGATCACTTTTAACAGTGTTCTGTCTTCTCTTCCAAGAATTAAGGGCCATGTTCACGTTATTGGTAAACCCAGGATCAACAATGTTCGGACCTTTCTGCTTTGGCGTTGCGCGGTATTTCTCCAGCTCCTCCGGTGACAGAAAATAAGTTTTTACTTCGCTTGCCATTTTCTCCCCGCCTTTTTAGTTTTTATAGAACTTCCGCTCCCCCAGATCAGGAGGAGCAGAAGTCATAAGATGCTTTATTCTTTGAAGGCTTCCTCATCATCAATTTCAAAGTCCTCATCATCAACTTCTTCTTCAGGTTCCGGATCCATAACCTCAATTGCTGCTTCACCGTCATCCACGTTCTCAACGTCTTCAAGGCTCAATTGATCCGGGTTTTCTTCGTCTTCTGCATCTTGCTCAAGTTGCCCCTCTTCGTCATAAAACTCATCAATGGAGAGCTGGGAAGGCTGGATCATGATGCCAACATTTCGGCCAGCATACTTATAAAGTGCCTGGGACTTTTTCTCTGAGTCCCCTTTGATCAGGAAGTTCAGGATGGTCTTTTTGGAATCGCGCTGGATGTTCTTAAACTCCGCGGTCACATCTCCAGCCTCACACCCTTTGATGTTGAAGATGACAATGCTGCCAGAAAGGAGAAACAGTTCATTTTCGGATTTTTCGTTTTCAGTACCTTTGATTTCTAGCTTTAGGACCTCTTTCTTGTCATCCTTCTGCATCATCTTAAAGAAAACGTTCATTTCAACTGTCATGCTATTTCGCTCCTTTAGCTTTACGCTTTTTTTTAGTTTTTGGGACAGGGTTTAAAATCGCGTGTAGCACTTCTCTTTGATATTCGTATTTAGCAACTTCACCAGTCCTTAAATGCCTTGCTATTTCTGCAAGAACAAAAGCATCCCGGACATTATCGCTGCTATGTTCAAACCCAAACTTTTTATAAATATGGACAGCAAGTTCATCTTTATTGGTGTTGCCTTTACCGCTTGCGAATTTCTTTAACTGGCTTGGAGCAACTTCAATCCATTTGTGGCCCCGCCTTGCCAAAGCCATCCGGATGCCCCAGCCAATCCCGCCAAGTTGAATCGCTTGTTGTGAAGCAAAGCCAAACCCTTCAATGCAGATGTAATCGTTTGGCTGGATGTGAGCAATAATTTCATCAATCAGAGTGATCATTCGTTTGGGATCCACTGAACCTACACCGGTAAGCTCTTTTTGTCTGAGAACTTCACCTTTAAGCCCTTGAGCCACAAAGCCGGTTTTGGTTGAGGGATCAATCCCTATATCTCTCATTCCGCTTTTTCCTCCCTGGCCTTTTTCATCCGATCAGCAGCAGCTTGCTTTTGCTCTTCAGACATCACCCGGACCTGTTTCATGCTCACTTGCTTTTCGGACAGAGTGCATTTAATAGCTAGTGGCCTTCCCTCTTCCGTTTCTAAGACTGAAATCTCTGTAAGATTAGAGAGTTTTCTAATGTGTTTCGGAACAGTGGAATAAACGCTCCACTTGCCAGTGCTGTTATCAAAAACCATTGTTGTCTCTTGTTCTTCTCGGCTGTACCCCATCAGTATTTTTTGCCTCCATGTTTGTGAGAGCGGTTCTTGTTATAGGCCATTTTATTGATAATGGCTTTTTCCAGGTCAATCCCCCGCGCTCCGCAAAGATCAAAAATTCTGATACATACATCTGCAAGCTCTTCAGCAAAGTTTTCAGCATCGCCTTTCCTGTCTGCTTCCAGTGCCTCGCTCACTTCACTGTGGATCAGCGCCAAGCAAGTGCCGGTTTCAATCGGCTTGTCATGCCAACCTTTCGATTTAGCAGTTTCAAAAGCTTCTTTGCAAAATTCGTTTATAAGATTCATACTCTTACACCCTTTCTATCCAGCGCTCTGGAATATTCAAGTTCTAAATCTGACAAGGTTATTTCCCTGAGAAGTCGGCCATCTCTGGCTTGCCACACGTTCAACTGCTGCAGCTTTTGAATAAGCACTTGCCGCCTTAACTCCATCTATTTGATCCTCCTTAGAAAAGGTTTGTTGTTAGGATCCATTACAAAGGGACTTGGCTGCTCTTCATCCTTGCCCGCTGCCATCAATGCAGCAGCAAAGAATCCAAAACTGAAAGCAACGGATAATCCAACAAGATAAAGCATCATTTTACCTCCTATATGTTCAATTCAGCCTGACGGTCCAGGTCCAAGAATTGACCAAACTCTTTTACAAACAAGCTTTCAACGGTTCCTATCGGGCCGTTTCTTTGTTTAGCAAGGATGATCTCTGTGATGCCTTTAGCTTCCGTATTCTTGTTGTAGTACTCATCCCGGTAAAGGAAGGCAATTACATCCGCGTCCTGCTCAATTGCTCCAGATTCCCTCAGATCGGACATCATCGGTCTTTTATCCTGCCGCTGTTCTACTCCCCGGCTTAACTGTGAAAGCAAGATCACCGGGACTTTAAAAGATCGGGCCATATTCTTTAGCTCTCTGGTCATATGAGCGATGGCCAAGTCATTCCGGTCAAACTTTCCTACAGATGTAATCAGCTGTAAGTAATCAATGATTACGAGGTGTGGCTTTTCCGGATGTTCCTTTTTTGTGGCCCGGACCTTCGCCTTTATGTCAAAGACGGATTGTCCTGGCTCATCATGGATGTTGATGAGATAGTTTTCATAAATAGCAGCCGCTCTGGAAAAGTTCTGATGATCCATTTCGGTGAAATCTCTGTTGGGATTCTTCCACTTGGCCCCATTGATCCGACCAATGGAAGAAAGCATCCTGTGAGTCAGGGACTTATCACTCATTTCCAGAGAGAAGATGTCTGTCACACCTTTTTTATGGCTGTTGTTTAATCCAAAGTTCAAAGCAAGGGCCGTTTTCCCCATCGATGGCCGCGCTGCCAAAATGATTAAATCTCCTTCTTGCCAGCCGCCTGTCATGTCATTTAAATCCTTCAAGCCTGTGGGAATGCCGGTGATGTCCCCTTTTTCTGTGTTTACGTCATCATAGATTTCAAGCAGGATGTCCGTTTTGGATCGCGCCTTTTTGGTTCCGATCTCCATTAAGGATGAAAGCTGGTTATATACTTCAGAAATCTTTTCATCTGTTGGACTGTTTACCAGGCTTGCTGCTACATTCCGGGCCTCTCTCAGCCGGTAAGCCTCCTGGATCAACTGCTGATACATGGTGAAGCTGGCAGTGGATGGAACAGATTCAGCAAGCCTTGAAAGATAACTGACCCCACCTACTTGATCCAATGCACTTCCCAGGGTGGTTGTTACCGTTATAATGTCAACAGTGTCTTCCGCTGCATCGATCTCCCGCATAGCTCTAAAAATCTGTTGATGATTGGATTGTGCAAAATGTTCTGGAATAAGCAGGCATTCTTGAATTAAATCCGATTCCAGTAAGATGGAGCCAAGAACCGCCTGCTCTGCTTCAATGTTTGCCAGTTGAGCGTAATCCACCGTTTAACTCCTTTCTTCGTTTCTCGAGCCGTTTCATCAGGTCAGGAGGCATGAAGTCCTTTGCCGTTTTCTTGTTGCCGCTTTGCTTCTCATGAGCCGCTTGCGCTTCCCATTCTCTTTTTTTCTCCAGAAAGTCATTGGCTGATTTGTCTGCAGCTGCGATCTCTGAGATAGAAGGTGGAAAGGCTCTTGTGTTGATGTGCTGGTTCAAATTCTGTAATACCGGTTTGTAAGGCATGGGAAGAAGATGCTCTGTCCAAAGTTCAATTCTCTTCTCCCCGGCCTTGCCAGTCAGGTCAAACCTTGCATAAGCAGCAGCGATCCTTTGAACAATGTCCAGAGCTTCATTAAACTCCATGACCGCCGCCCCCTATCTGTTGACCATGCTTTTTCGCAAACTGTTCAATCGCGTCAATGCTGCTGCCCTGTCCTGCGGTTGAACCTATTTCTCTAGGATTCTTGTATCCTTTCTTTCTCCAATCGTTCAGCTTGTTATAAACAAACTTCCAGGTCCGTCCGTTTCCTCTAGCAGAGTCCTTGATGGCCTCCTGAATCATTTCAAGCGGATCTTCAAAGCCGAATGTTTCCATCACATCATCAATGTCATCCCTCATCACTTCATTGATGTTTTCCGGTTTAATGATCCTGTTATTAATAAGAAGATCGAACACGTTTGGAGCAGGCTTTTCTTTCTTAGGTTGTTCAGGCATTGGTGTTTTATCGCCGTTCTTAGGATTAAGGTCTTCCGACACAATTTCTTTGTCCAGGTTCATCAAGCGGATCCGTATCCTGCTGTTTCCGATGTGCTGCTCAGGCTTTACAAGAAGGTATTCATCAATATAGACCACCTCTTTGCGCCTTGCTGTTGCCTCCGCATATCGTTCTTGGATGCCTTTGGATGTAAGGATTTCGTACCGTTCCAATAAATCTCTGTTGAAGACTCCCCAGCTGATGCAATCTTCAATGACTTCTTCAATGGTTGATAACTCCATGTTGATTCTGCTGGAAAAGAGCAACTGTTCCTTTGCGGTCCATTCGTAAAAGTAGCCGTTTTTATAAATCTTCATGAACAACTTAACGATGATACTAAAGCCGGTCAGTCCATGCTTTGCCTCTATCAGAGCAACTTTGTCATCCTGATCCATGTCTACATCCAGTGGGAAATACTGCAGCCCCTCTTTCTTTGGCCTTGCCATGATCACCCCGCCTCCTTGCTCAACATTTAATGGTTTTTAAAATGCTGGGATCACTTTTTTGGTGTTGGTATATCTATGGACAAGATGAAGTTCTTCCGGAAGATTCTTGTAGATCAGCCAGTTTTCAGGATCAAGGCCGATCTTTTTAATAACTTTCTTCTGGGCAACTGTAGGTTTTTTGCCGTTCTTCACTTACATCTCATCCCTTCTATAGCAGATCGCTTCTCTTCCCTTTACACCCTTCACGATGTAATGAGGATAGGACGTTTTCATATATTTCTTAATGGCTGCAATGCGTTCTTCCTGGGTGTGTAGGTCCTCCCAGATCCACCTGGGAAGACCTACCTTGTAAGGAACATTACTTTTCATTAATTTTCTTCAAAGTCGATGTCAAGAACGTCATCATTAACAGCGGCTTTTTCAGATTCCTTCTTTGCTAGTTCAATGTATTTCGCTAGGCCAACCACTTCCTGAAGAGAGAGATCCTTTGGTTTCTTGTTGTACTTCTCGGCAATCAAAGACTTTAGGTCATCCTCACCCCAGCCTTTAGTGAGCTTTTTGATGATGCTCCATTGTTCGGCAAGCTGCTCCTCTTCTGTGAGGACCTGTCCACCTTCAACGGCGATGGTGTTTGGTGTGATGTCCTTTCTTTGCCCTGGCTCATATGATGGAGCGGTTTCCGCTTGAACTCCGTCCTCTTCAAATTTCAGGTCAAAAGCACCCTTGAGCGCTCTTCTGGTCATATGCTTCTTGAACATATCGTTGAAGTTATTTGTCCACATGGTTTTCTGCATTCCGATGTTGGATTTTTTGTAATGCTCCACTTCATCGGTTTCCATGATGACGGTGAAAGGCTTTAGACCTTCTCTGTAAGCGATGGCATAACCGCCAACCACTCTCCCCCGCGGGAATCCAAAGGAGTGATCATCAATCACCATAAAGTACCGGCCATCATCTCCTTTTTCCTGATGCATTTTAAACTCATCATTTTCATGAACCAGCTGGACATCATATCCAAGATAGCTCTCATGTTCCTTGGCCTTTCTTACATAGAAATCAATTCCGAATTGAACTGTAAGCTGGCCGCCCCTTACCGCTGGATAAATCTCATTGAGGATCGGGTTGGCTCCTGAGCTTTTGCAGATGGACATGAACAATTTAAACTGTGATTCATTGCAATCTTTTCCGATGGTTTCCCTTACCGTTACAACATCCTGTTCCGTTAGATCACCGTATACCAGGCTTGCAGAGACAGTTGTTAATTGGTTTTGTTGTTTTGTCATTTTGTATTTCCTCCAGTTTTTTTATAGTTTTGTTCCTTCGTTGTCACCGATCATCATTGAGAAGTTTGCGATGTTCGCGCATCGGTTAACAACTTCAGTCCTGTCACCTTCTTTGATTGCAATTGCTAAAGCGGTGTAATTCCTGCTCAATTCCTGACATAAAAACTCAACTTTTTCTTTTTTCCAGCCGGTTTTGTGGTCATTGGCTCTAAGCTGGTTTTCCATCATTTGAGCAAACACCCTGACCTCATAACGCGGACCTGGTGCTGGATCCATTTGCTGAACAAAGTTAGCGATGCAGTCATGAACTTCAAGGATTTCAATGCAGTCCCGATCTTCCCCCATCCGTAAAGCGATATATGAATAATCAGGATGCTGAAAAGTTTCCAAAACCGGATTTTGTTCAAAAGCTTCCCGAGCTGCTTCCACAAAAGCAAGATGATGCTTGCTGATTTGAACGCTCACTTGCGGTTCCTCCTTTTCGATTGCTGCGCCATTTTTTTGCGCTTTTTGCGCCGCTCTTTTTCCTTTGGCGGTAGTTCACTGGACTTTGACTTTGGCACATAAAGTTGTGCGGCCTTTTCCGGTTTGCTTTTGATTAATTGAGACATGAGTGGAACCGAATAAAGCCCTAAAATATTCCTAAGTGATCGCATCAGTTTCCCTCCTTGTTGAGAATATCCTCAATAGATTTTTCAACCATAGCCAGCAGGCAACTGGTAGGAAGGGAAACTTGAATGTCGTTTCCATATGGCCCATAGAAGTAACCGTCAAATTTGTTGTATCTTAGAATTTTTTGGATGAATTGAAGAGCATCTTCCGGTTTCTCTGGATTTACAAAGTTGAACTCCTCATCCAATTGATTCAGCTCATTGGCAAATTCTTTAAACAACTTGTTGAGCTTTTGGCAAAGTTCTGCCGCCTTCTTTTGAGCAATCTTCTTTTCTAAAACTCCACTGAAGTTCTCACTCACTTGGAACCGCCTCCTGTTTTGTGATAGTAAGGTCCTGATCCACAACCCTGGCAACAATCAGCTGTCCTGAAGGTTTTGCAAACCGGATGATGCTCTCAGCGTTATCAACAAAGCATGGTGCAACCAGACCGGATTGCTGGCTCAGGACTTCAATTAATTCCAAGCCCGCTTTGATCTTTTCTGCTGTGCTAAGTTTGCTGAAGGGCTTTCCGTCCATTTCAATCTCAAAAGTGGCTTTAAGATCACCATTCCTCTGCTCTTTGAACAACTGGACTGAGATGGTTGTGAACAGTTCATCCATCTTTTGAACCATCAGTTCAGCCCGCTTTGTTCTGAAGGCTTTGATGGCATCCACAACCTTTTGAGAGGCATTCCGGTCTGTTCGGATGGTTTCTTTGTTCGCCTCAGCTTCAGCAATTTCACCTTTCAACTGATCGATACGGCCAACCGCTTCCACCTTCACTCTCAGGGAATAAATCTGAGTGTCCAGTTCATGAGCCGGGGATTTCTCAGCATGAGGGATCTCCTCAAGCGGTGGTAAAGCTTCAAGTTGTGCTTTAAGCGGCTTCAAGTCTGCCTGATACTTCCTGCCTTTGGCTTTAGCGTTGTCAATTCTAGCTTTCTTGTTTTCTAGTACTTTCTGAATGGACTCCTCATCCAAAGGTTGTCCGCAAGTGGAGCAAGCATCAGCAATCGGCTCTGAATCAATGGCCTCAATATCGCTTTTGACTTGCAGGATGTCTCTCCTGAGCATCTCCCATTGAGACTCCAGCCGCGTCCGCTTGTTGTTTGCTTCCATCTTTTTGAGGCGTTCATCATCCAGGCCATCTCTTTTTTCTTTCAAGCTATTAATCTGCTTTTGCAGATCCTCAACTTTGGCTTCCGGATCAGCAGCATCTAGGAACTTATTCAGCTGCTCTTTTAAGGTCAACACCCGCTCACTGGCCCGATCATATTTCTTGTCATTGGTATTGAACTTTTCGCGATGTACTTTCTCCAGGTCATCCAGCGACATCTTTTTCAATGGTTCCTCTAAAGCCCCAGCATCCGTCTTTCCAAGCTTGGCAAGGATTTCCTTGTTTAATGGCTCACTGACAAACTGGAGCAGCTGCTTGCGCTGATCTTCCCAGTGTTGTGAAGAGAAATAGACTGGATTGAACAGGGAAAGGAAAAGGTTCTTATCAAACAATTCCTCAACGAATTGTGTGTATTTAGTAGCTTTCTCAGGGACTTCATTGATATAGTATTTTGCTTTGCCCTTCTTCAACGTGCGGGCCAGCAGGGTTTGTTTTCCGTCAACCGATAGCAGCATTTCAACTTTAGTTTCTTCAGGCTCTTCTTGATGTATGGGTGTAGGATCCAGTTTGGTTCCCATCATGTCGATTCCGTAAAGCAGATATGTTATGGCCTCCCCGATGGACGTTTTGCCTTCGCCGTTCTTTCCTGCAATGTTGGTCACATCGGAAAAGTTAATGATCAAAGAGTCATGGTTTTTAAAGTTTGAAATAGTGAGCCGGTCAAAAGTAATTTTCAAAAGATTTCCTCCTATTTTTGAATATTTAGGCCAAGCCTGCATATAATAGGGGTAAGTAAACAGAGTCCAATGTTTACCCCTGCAATCGTTCACCCTGCCAGGTGCGCGATTGCTTTACTTTTTTGCTTGAATGAACCAGTACTCCTCAGCCTCAATCTCTGAAGCTTCATGCCCCATGTTTTGCTCTGCCAAGATGTCAAGCGCTCTTTGTTTTTTTGAAGCAGGCACGATGACACAACTGTTTTCCTTAAACTCCAATTCAATCCGCTCCGCGCTATCAAACGCTAACACCCGCTTGCCTCCGCTGCTGATCACTTTCATTGTTTTCACCTCCTTTAAAGCTCAATACTTTAGGGCCATACCTGGCTTGATACTTCAATTTTTCATCATGCACCTTATACGCGATGTTGAAATAAGGAATGGCACTTTTCATCCTGCCGTTTCTCACATAAAGACTGGCGATCTTTCTGAGACACTGAACGATTAACTCCATTTCGCCTCCATCCAGTTGGGCAGTGCCTTTTGAGAAATCAATTTTGTTATAGATCAGGTTCAACCATTCTTTCCTGAAAGGAGAATCTGTCTGTTCGATTTCACTTACAATGGCATTCCTTACTTTGATTGCCTCAACCGGCATCAACTTCAGCTCATGCTTCATTTTGTTTCACCTCCTTTAATGCGCCTTTGATGGTGCAACCCACCAAACCCAACATGACAACTGCAAACATCAATCCAATGGCAACCATATTCATACCGCTTGTCCTCCTTTTTTATTTTCATTAGCTTTCATTTCGGCCAATCTAGGTGCGGACGTTTTAAGCATGAACTTCATGAGCTGCTTCATTGCTTCTGGAGAAGGTTGGTTCTTCATGATGTACTCCTTTTTGTTAACAAACAGTTACCATCATCGATAAAAAAAATGGTGTCAAAATCAATTTCCAGTTCTTCTGTGATTTTCTTTGCTACTTGTGGGCTGGGAAAGGATTTTTCGTTGACAATCTGGTTAACATAAGCACTAGATACGTCAATCTTTTGTGCAAAGCTGCTGTTGGTATAACCGCTTTTAATCAAAAGCTTTTTGAAATCATGGGCATTCTTTAGTTTAATCTTCATTTGCATCACCTCACCTTTTACGGTAATGGTTAAAACCTCCAATGTCTTGGCGCTTGGGATTTTAAAACCTGTCGCTCTCCCTGAATCCTTCAGGTGTCTTGGCGTACTCCGCTCTATCAGAAGCTTTAACCATTACCGTATGCTTGTTAATGGTTGTTTATTACTTGTTTGCTTGTTGTTACCAATGTTATCATCGTTGTTAACAATTGGCAACCATTAATTACACAAAAGTTTAAAATTCTTTTCATTTCTTATTAAAATGTTGTTATAATGACTTTGTTGGCGAATATGGAGGAATTTAATTTATGTCCTACTTTGGGGATTATTTAAGGGAACTAAGAATTAAACGCGGCCTATCTATGAGAGAATTGTCCAGACGCTCAAAGATTTCTCATGCCTATATTTCTCAGATTGAAAATGGAGAAAGAGGCAGACCAAGTCCTGAATCAGTATTGAAACTAGCCCCTCATCTTGATGTTGATGTGACCAAGTTGATGAATGCAGCTGGGTACACCGTTCCACATGAAGAATTTACAGAAGAAGAGCTTGAGTTTTTAAAAGAGCTGGATGATGGAGCGCCCCTGGTTGAATTAATTAAACATAGACCGACTATAGATGGAAAAGATGTCACTATAGGAGAATTAGAATTTGCAGTGAATGTCATTCGTAGTTTACGGCAAACAAAAAAGGATGCTGAATAGGCATCCTTTTACGCGGCTTTCTGTAATTTCTCAGGGATCAGTTCAAAAGGGACAACATGCACCAGGAGCATGATCACTTTTCCGTTTTCCTTAATCGGTGATAAAACATTGATATAAGACTGATCCGAATTGAGAGAGCATTTTACTTTATAGATAACTTCTTCCCCGCTCCAAGCCTTCTGATAATACCCCTGTCGCTCCAGGTACTCAGATTTATGTATTTCCTTCAATGACTTGTTGAGAATATGTTCATGCTTAATTCCTAACTTCGTTTCCAAGTTCCTGGAACCGTTTATGTGAATAAATGATTTCCCCTTTTTTATTGCCAAGGCATGAAGATCAAGATTAGACGATAAGCTCTTCACTAATTTTATCAGCAGTTTTTTCAAATTCACCATCTCCGTTGTGTTTCCTCCATTTTTGCGAACAAATGTTTTCTTATTTTTTTATTGTAATATATTTTAAATTATAAAACTAGACTGACAATCCTCTTTTGTCTAGGTAATTATGACTATATTATCGACAAAACGACCCTGTTATTTGTCGAATTGTCGAAGATTGGAGAGTATTTATAGGATGAAAGTTGTAGTTTACATCAGGGTTTCGACACATGAGCAAGTTGAAGAAGGATATTCCATCCAAGCGCAAAAGACCAGATTACAGGCTTATGCGGTGTCCCAGGGCTGGGAAATCGTTCATTTTTATGTGGATGAAGGCATCAGTGCCAAAGATATGAACCGTCCGGAATTAATGCGGATGCTGCGCGGTGTGAAAGAAAAAGCTTTTGATTGTGTCCTTGTTTACCGATTGGACAGGCTTACCCGATCCGTCATGGATTTGCATGAGCTGATTAATTTGTTTGAAAAACATGATGTGAAGTTTAAATCAGCAACAGAGATTTATGATACAACCACCGCCACCGGCCGCCTGTTCATCACCCTGGTTGCTGCTCTTGCTCAATGGGAAAGGGAGAATCTTGGAGAGCGTGTGAAGTTTGGAATGGAAGAAAAGGCTCGAGAGGGGAAATGGGTGAATAGCATGTCACCCCTGGGATATGACAGGGAAGGTGATCATCTTGTCATTAACACTGGAGAGGCTGCGGTTGTCAAAGAAATATTCAATCAGTACACGACAAACAACCTAGGCATCAGTAAGCTGGCCCGGATGTTAAATGATAGAGGCATCAAGACCAAAACAGGTAATACCTTTTCTCAAGCGCCTTTGAAATATATATTGACCAATCCGATCTATATTGGAACCATGCGTTATAACCACCGCGTCAATAAGAAGAATTATTTTGAAGTGGAGAACGTTGCCCCGCCGATCATTGAACCGGAAGTATTTGAAAAAGCTCAATTAATTCTGGGAAACAGAAGAACCAGTCACCCCAGAAGGGCCACCAGTCCGTTTATCTATTCTGGAGTACTAAAATGCCATCGTTGTGGAAAAAATTTGAATGGGAAGTACAGTATCTCGAGAGGCATTGAATCCTATGCTTATTACTGCCCTTCTAAGAAAGTCGGGAAGTGTGATTTGCCCACCATCTCTCAGAACTTCGTAAATGCCCGATTTAGGGATTTAATGGCTGAGTGGGATATTTCCCCTGACTTGGAAGAAACGTTGTCAGGACCGGCAAATACAAAAGCTCAGGATCAAATGGAGGAGTTAAAGAAGGAATGGAAAGCCATTCAGTCAAGAAAAAAGAAATGGCAATATGCATGGGTAAACGAATTGATGACTGATTCTGACTTCAAAAGTCGGATGGATGAAGACAATGCAAAAGAAAAATTAATCCTTGAAGAGTTGAATGGTTTGGAGCAAATAGAAGCTGGGCCTCAAGTGGATCTTACTGAATACCTTTTAGAGCTGCGGGATAACTGGGATGTGATGAGTCCCCAGGAACAAAAGCAAGTGATCCAGATGATTGTGAAGGAGATCAAAGTGGACAAGGTTACAACTGAAAGAATCCCTTCCTCAATCGAATTTACCAATATTGAGTTTTATTAAAGATGGAGAGTCCTATTGTAATCACCAGATGCCCGGTCATTCCCGCACGGATGACCAGCTTCGCTGTAGCCTCGTCACGGATTTCACCGATCATGATCACATCCGGATCATGCCGAAGCAGTGATTTAAACCCTTCACCGTAAGTAATCCCGGCCTTTTCGTTAACTTCCATCTGTAAAAACAAATCCGTTTTCTTTTCTACCGGATCTTCGAGCGTTAAAATATTTCTGGTCTGCTTGGTTTGGATATACTGAAGAAGAGAATACATAATTGTAGTTTTACCGGAACCTGTTGGCCCGGAAAAGAGGATAAGCCCGCTTGAGCGGTTGAGTAAAGGATAGAGGCCTCTCAAAGAGTGAGGAAAAAGTGCGAGTGTTTCGAAATTAACAGGACCACCCTGAGGAAGCAGCCGGATGACAAGACTTTCATGAAAAGCTGTTGGCAGTGTGGACAGGCGGAGATGTAGCAGCGTTCCGTTCAGTTCAATGTCCATCGAGCCATCCTGTGGCCTGCGTTTTTCACCAATGTCCATTCCGGCTTTGAATTTAAAATGGGAAATAAGGCGCTCAAAAAACACGTATGGTACTTTTTCAATCGGATGCAGCTGACCGTCCATCCGAAGCTGGATCAGCCCATGATCGCGGAGCGGTACAAAATGGATATCGGAGGCATTAGTTCTGGAGGCTAACTGAAGCAGTTCTTCGCTTTTTAATTCAATTGGCAATGAATTATCACCTTCTTTCTTTGGTTTCTGACTTAATTCGACAGTATTTGCGCGTATCCTTTTAAAATATTATCTTTTTTTGTATATTTCGTTCGACACGAGCCATAATAGAAGTAGTGCCGATGGGCTATAGCCAAGTGGTAAGGCAACGGACTTTGACTCCGTCATTCGTTGGTTCGAATCCAGCTAGCCCAGCCAAATTTTGTGAAAGAACACCTACTTTGTGTTCTTTTTTTGTTTTTCCAAATCCAGCTAGATTGGCATTTACAATTGTGTAAAAATTCATATATAATACAAATGAGTTCTTCGGTGAAAAGGGAGGGATACATATGGCAAGAATGTACAAGGTTTTAGGCTTTTGGACTGGGATTATTGCAGTAATGGCCTATCTCGGAGACCTGACTGACATGTCTCTTTTGTTTTTAGGCCAAACCATTTTATTTGTTTCACTGAGCTACCTGAATTTATCTGAGCGTATGTATATTTATATTTTCGGCGCTTATTTAACTGTCTTTTTTGTCGGCTTTACATACTGGACAACATTCATGATGACTCCCGGTGGCGGTCACTAAAAAGAAAAGCGTAATGACTTCTATGAAAAAAAGAAAACGGTTGCTTAACAGCAGCCGTCTTTTTTTTGGATTAATATTTGAAAATACCGGCTGATGCTGTTGTCCATGATCAACGAGCGGATGGCACGGTTTTTTTTATGTTCGGGAGAAAAAGGATCCCTGCTAACGTTTGCAACCAGGTGGTTCAGTATCCCCTTCTCAAGCAAAAACTCCTGCTGGGATTGAAAGCAGGTTGTTGGACAGCCAAAATTTTCTCCTGCTTTCCGGACGCAGTCCCAGTGAACATGGGAGGTCAAATCCATCTCTCCCGGACGGGACAATGGATTTAAAATGAGCTGATGCCGGTAATAGCCCCGCAGACTTCCTTCACGAACCTCCGGCTGCCGCCATTCCTCTCTTATATACCCGTAATCCACAAAAACCACAAATCCCCGTTCAATCCATTCATATAGTTTACTGAGCCAGCTGGCCATCGCCAGTGGAACCTCCATGGTTTGTCCGGGTTCCAGATCTCCCTGATATGTCTCCACCCATTTCCTAAGCTCATCATCCGCATGGACAGCAACTTCCATAAGTTCCCCTGTTTCGTTCAGAGCCACCCGCACTTCTTTCAAAACAGCTGGTGTTTGCCTGACCACATGAACCGGCAGGGCATCAAGCAGCTCATTTCCAAACACTATCCCGTTAAAAGAGGGACATACGGACTGAAACTCCTCCAGGGATGAAAAACGCGACCAGCAAAAACCCTCAAGCTTCATACCGATTTGTTCCGCATGATACGGACTCGATTCGACTACCACATAGTGAAGCGGCGGATAGCCTTTTCTTTTCCATTCGTCAAGGACGCTTTTGGCGAAAGAACCGTCTCCTGCCCCGATTTCACAAAGAACACAGGAAATTCCGAGTTCACTGAACATGGAATAAAAGACATCGGCCCAGACGGCGCCATACACCGCAGAAGTTGTGCTGCTTGTATAAAAATCCCCGTTACGGCCAATCTTTGCTTTATTCATTTGATAATACCCGTGTTCCGGATGATACAGGGCCATTTCCATGAACGCCGCATAAGAAATGGAACCGCCAGGAGCATTTTTTATGCTTTCCCTGATCACGGAGAGCATATTAAAAGCCGCTTAAAAAAGGATTGGAGTCCATTTCGGCACCAATGGATGTTTCCGGGCCGTGGCCGGAAAGAACGAGCGTTTCTTCAGGAAGGTTTAAGAGCTTGTTGTGGATACTTTTCAGTAAAAGCTCGTGGTTGCCGCCATACAGGTCTGTCCTTCCTATGCTTCCTGAAAAAAGCGCGTCTCCCGAGAAAACAACTTCCTCTTCTGCTGCATAATACGATACACTTCCCGGTGAATGTCCCGGCGTTTCCAGTACCTTAAAGGTAAAGCTGCCGATGCTCAACTCACCTTCCTCTCTAATAAGGTGGTCGGCATCCTTTGCGACAATACGCTGCATGAAATGAGCCGAACCGTTTTTGCTCGTGTCTCCGAGCCAATCTTTTTCCTTCTTATGTATGTAAACTGGGATTCCCCATTTCTCACGTACTGCATCCACTGCACCAATATGGTCAAAATGCGCATGTGTCAGCAGAATCGCAAGGGGCTTGACTCCCCTTTTTTCAATCAGGGAAATAATTTTCTTGCCTTCACTTCCCGGATCAAAAATAATTCCTTCTTTTTTTTCATTCCAAAGTACATATGTATTCTCCTGCACAGGGCCGACCGTCAATCGTTCCCAACTCATAGTTATCCCTCCATTGCAATCTGTTTCTCCCTATTTTACACTAAAAATAAAAACGATGTGGAGGAAAGACATGTGACCCTTTGCTATGGAGTTGAAATGAAACCGGACAGCACCAAAAAGCCGGGTGCTCTTGCCCAGGTGGTCCGAAAGACGGCAAGCCTCGTCGCTGTTTCAGACCGGGACGCCGGGATATCCATCGTGGAAACAAAAGAAGAAGCGCTGCGATTAAAAGAGTATTATGAATCACAAAACATATTCGAAGATATTCATCCGCTCATCCGCACGGAAACGTTCCAGCCGACAGCACTTTTTCGTGATTACGGCCTCATTTCCGCGGCACATCGTTATTACCTGTTTACAGATCTCATATTTAGTTTTCACCTTATTAACCCGCAGCCCGGGGAACCGGACCAGTTTTTGTTTCAACTGGAAGAGCATCTGATTGGCACTGAAACAAAAGGCCAGAAAAAAATTTATTATGCTGACCGGGCGGAGCGTGAACTCATCGAAAAATATGCAAGTGCTTACAATGTCTCCATTTCGGTAAATTCGTAAAAAAAGGAGACTGTACAAACGGTTACAAAACAAGTAAAATAGTACAAGGTAGTATCCGTCTGAACTGCTATACATAGGAAATTTAGGAAGAACTTAGATTACTACAGAGTAAGGGGGCATAGTATATGGGATTAGCCATCATTTTTGCTATTGTTACAATTTTAGCTGCTCTAGGTTTACTGCGTTCTTTAAAAATCAAAAATATGTTAGGTTCCGGTTTTGCATTCCTTACATTAGCCGTATTCGGCTGGTTTACCGTTATGACCTTTATTGATGTGTTTACAGGCGGAGGCTCTTCAGGTCACTAAACCAACCAGCAAAAACCCATCGCGCACTCATTGTGCCGATGGGTTTTTGTTTTTATTTCATTTGCGCTCTTACACTCTCAAGTTTCGACTGCATCGTAGATGGCTTGTCCCTGCGGTCATCTATACGAATGTTGGTTG
Organism: Fictibacillus fluitans; assembly: GCF_030418125.1. Lineage (GTDB taxonomy): Bacteria > Bacillota > Bacilli > Bacillales > Fictibacillaceae > Fictibacillus_C > Fictibacillus_C fluitans. Next base: position 123,086 of record NZ_JAUHTR010000006.1, read on the forward strand.
CCACACGCTGAATCCCCTGGGCAAAAGGTGCCTCATGCATATCTTTGATGACTTGAAGCAGCACATCGAGCTCTCCTTCAACAATGGTGTTCATCGGCGTAAGCTCATAGTTGATTCGATCTCCATAGCTTTCGAGTATCCGCTGAATTCCCGCCACATACTTGCTGACACTGGGAGTCTCTGTTCCAATCGGAATCACCGTTATATCAATAATCGCCATTATACTACCTCCATCATATGAATTCTCTATTAGTTTAACATGCATTATATCAAATCAAAAAGGCAGCAACCCGGAGACTTTTTTCCGGGTTGCTGCTTTTTACATATAAAGACCCGCAAGAAAAATGCCTAGTGTATCTTCATAGATTTCATCAAATTGCGAAAGCGGCAGAGGATTTACACCGTACCCAAGTTCAATTGTAAAGCCAGGACGGCGAAATTCCTGGATGAACCAGTCTTTGTACCCCGCATAGCTGTCAACATACCGTACGGCTTTGTAGCCGCTCACTCTTTCAAACTCCCGGGCTATTTCTTCCGCTTCAGGCGGTTCTTCCTTTTCAAACCCCCAGTAAAACTCCTTCCCCTGGGTGTGGAGGGCAATCACACGGTCAAAGTCTTCGGTGAAGGCGAGCTCTGCCATCGCCTCGGCTTCAGGTTCTGAAAGCGGATAGTCTCCGGGATAATCCCGTGGAGCGGCTTCCGGAGGCTTCCGTACTTTTTCCTTTTCCCAGCGGGCAGGCAGCTGATTGTTCAGGTCTACTCCCCGGATGTTGGCTTTCCAGTCTTTAAAGTCCGGTGACTGCTTATTTAGCGCCTTTACGAAACTGTGATAAGGCTCCTGCACTGGCGGACCGTGCAGGACAAGGTCCACACCGTCCGGATCCACCATGGGGACCGCAGACAGCGTCGACTGTTCGTAGAGGGTAAGCATATTGATTCCGCGAATCGGGATATTGTTGGTCAAAGCGATCAGGTAATCATTCAAAAATGTCATTAATATCCCCGTAGTGATCCATTCATTCGCATGAAAGGAAGCATTAACATGCACCTTTTTCGTTCCTCTTCCCCACTTCAGCTGAACAAGTTCCTTTTTCAGCACAGAGTGCCCAATGATATCACTCTGTATAAAAGGATACAGTTCACATAACCTCCAAAGATCCTTTTGAAGCGTTGTATAGTCATAAGGGACTCCAAAAGACACCACTCTTCCTGCTGCGCGCTTCGGCACAAAGAGCCTTGACCCTACTGTAAGTGGCTGTGTGCCTAAGAGCGGATTCAACAGGTATATGGCATCAGGGTGGATACGGCAGGTTTGCGCGATGGTATACACTGTATCTCCCCGTTTGATAGTCACGTTTTCTGTAAAATATCCGGGCAGCCGTACAAAAGATCCGGGCTGCAGCGCCTGGGGGTTAAGTTTGGGATTGGAATCAAGCAGCAGCTGCAAGGGGAGATCGAATAATTCGCTGTAATAGGAGAATGTATCTCCTTTTCTTACCGTTAACTTCATATGCTCCTCCTCCTGAATTTTGCCTCTACCTTTCATTTTATTCTCTCGACCACAGGGATATGAAAATAAAGAAACCATGCTTAAAGCATAAGCATGGTTTCATCGTTTTTTTTAACGTTATGAGATTACATTATTGTTTCTTCATGAAGCGTCTTGGCCATCCAGGCCCCGCCATACACACCGGCATCATTGCCCAGAGAAGCTATTGCAAACTCCGCGCCTTCTTTTACGCGGGGCAGGGCAAATTTTTCGAAGTTTCGTTTGACTGGCTCGAGGATTTTATCCCCTGCTTTTGATACTCCGCCGCCAAGTACAATTTTCCCGGGATTGATGGTACAACCCAGGTTGGCTAGCATGAAGCCCAGATGGTACCCAACGACCTCAAGCACAGAAAGAGCAAGCTCATCTTTTTTATCTGCAGCATCAAAAACATCCTTTGAAGTGATGCCGCCTTCTTTTTCCTCTTCTTTGTGCAGAAGCGAATCTGGATAATCCTTCAGCCCTTCTCTTGCCAAGCGGCAGATGCCTGTTGCAGATGCAACGGTTTCAATACATCCTGTCTTTCCGCAATTGCAGGGAGCACCACCTTCAGGAATCGCTGTAATGTGGCCGATTTCCCCTCCCATGCCATTTGTGCCGTGAACGATTTTTCCGTTGGAAACGATTCCGCCGCCGACTCCCGTTCCGAGCGTAACACAGAGAAGATCCTTCGCACCATCTCCGGCTCCTCTCCACATTTCGCCTACAGCCGCCAGGTTGGCGTCATTGTCCACCACCACAGGAAGACCGGTTTCCATTTCAAGACGTTCTTTTAACGGGAAGTTGACCCAGCCAATATTCACCGCGTGGTAAATGAATCCTCTGGAAAGATCAATAAACCCAGGGGCTCCCATTCCAATGCCATGAAGTTTTGATTTATTTTTGCCAAGCTCGTCCAGTACCGTATCAATGCTCTTGGCGATGTCCTTTGTGATGTTCTTTCCTTTATCCGAAATATCGGTTGGAATCTCCCATTTCTTAATCAAGTCGCCGTAATCACTGATAAATGCCATCTTGATTGTTGTTCCGCCCAAATCTACGCCTACATACCATTTCTCATCCATTGCTGTCACCCTTTATATGAATTTTAACTAGCTGTATTTTTGCATGTTTGACTTGATCACAAGTAGCGCCATTTTAAAGTCCTGCGGATTAATCATCCCGGATTCATACAGTGATCTTATTTCTTCCTCCATCATTTCCAGGTCTGCGAGACGGTGGCCTGTATAGATGAAGATGCCAAACCTTTTTAATAGCTGCTGTACCTCATATAGCGTTTTCATTTTATCACCCTGCTTATTATAGCAGAGACTGACGAAAAAAACCGCTGAAAAGACAGCGGTTTCTTTCGCTTTTTATGCCAGTTCGGATTGAACATAATGAAGAAGCAGATTTGCAGTATGGCGAAGCGAACTCACATGGGTCCGCTCATAAGCATGAGATTCGGCAATTCCTGCCCCGACAAGTCCGTGCTTGATATCAAAACCCGCACGAATCGCGGCGGAAGCATCGGAACCGTAAAAGGGATAGATGTCCACGCGGTAGTCGACACTGTGCTCCTGTGCAAGTCTCACCAAATGCTTGCGAAGTTCATAATGGTAAGGACCGCTTGAATCTTTTGCACAAATGGAAACACTGTACTCGTCGGTCGATTGTCCGTCTCCAATGGCGCCCATATCTACCGCAATGTACTCCACCGTCTCATCCGTGATGTTGGAATTTCCTCCATACCCTATCTCTTCATTATTGGAGATTAGAAAATTAACGGTGTAAGGCAGTTCGATATTATTGTCCTTGACCAGCTTGATCAGGTGCATGAGAATCCCCACACTTGCTTTGTCATCAAGGTGCCTGGATTTAATAAAGCCGCTCTCCGTGAGTTCCACGCGCGGTTCGAAGGAAACAAAATCACCAACAGAAATGCCGAGCTTCTCTGTTTCTTCTTTTGTTTTTACGACTTCATCAATCCGTACTTCTATATTATCTTCATCGCGCTTTGCTTCGCCGGCGTCTTTATATACATGTACAGATGTCTGATGCATCAGGATGGTTCCTGTATACGTTTTTCCATCTGCGGTATGAATTTTGCAGTACTCGCCTTCCACTGCATTCCAGCGGAAACCGCCGATCATTGTCAGCTTCAGACGGCCGCTCCCTTTGATTTCCTTCACCATCGCTCCAAGTGTATCGACGTGAGCCGTAAGCAGACGATGCTTGCTGTCATCTTTTCCTTTCAGTGTGGCAATCAGTCCCCCTTTACGGTTCAGGTAAAACGGCACATTTTCTTTTTTGAGAAAATCACCCACATAAGAAATCGCATCCCCGGTATAGCCTGAAGGGCTGGGAATGCTGACCAGATCCTTAATGTTCTGTACAATTTCTTGTTCATTAATCATAAATTGCCTCTCTCCTATCTGATTCTTCTTTAACGATTTCTTTTCTTTCCGCTCATTTCCTTCTTCTTTCTTTAACGTCTGCTGCATACACATGGAACAACAGTCTGTCCAGCGGGGTGGTATTCGATGAAAATGAGAAATTGGCTAGGTATTGTTCTTCCTGCATTTTTTGCAATCCTCTTTTTTATGTATCATTTTGGCAAGGAACCTGTAAAAGAAAGCATTATTTTTTTCCCGATCGATCATCAGGTCTATTTTACAAAGGCGGACACCAGCGTTCGGTTGAGCGGTTCCACCCCTGAAAACTATACCCTTCAGTGGAATGCTGCTTCCGAAACCAATCAGCCTGTCTACCTTCGACAGGATATTTCCCTCTTATATGGAAACGGAGTTCTGGCAAGTACCATGAATAAATGGAAACAGGATACCAAAGTCATTGAGGAATCCAAAAAGGTCCCCGGGCGCAATGAACGCTTGTCCCAGAGCGTCAGCTTTCATTATGCCGAAATCCATAAAAATGAAAACACTTACCGAAGTGCCCAGGACATGAGCGGACAAAGTATGTACATCTACCAAAAGGGAGCTTCCTTCGCGGGTTTCCAAAAGCCGCAAACACAGGCTGAGCGGACAGCAAAAACAAAGCTGGATGTAAAGACCTTCTCTTATCTGCAAAAAGCGTGGGCCGGTGCAAAACAATTTTACAATGTAACCGGTGCAAATTACTACTCCGTTGCTCTGACAGAGCTGCCTCAATACCAAAAAAAGCCTCTTCCCGGCTATATGCAGGACCAAACCAATAAGGTGATCGGAAACCTGTGGGAAGGGCTTTACAAGAATTACTTTCTGGGAGTGACGAAAAGCAACGGCCAAAAGGCCAGCCCCATCGGCAGCAGTATGCCTTTACTTATGTTCAGCAAAGACAAAACCCATCTGATGGTGCTGTTTAAACTGAAGGACGGGGAATTCATCCAGCTTATTCAATATACGAGATAAGCATTTCACGCAACTGAAAAATGGAGGAGGCTATTTGTCCGTTTCGGCCATTTTTACTTTTAGGTGTAACCCAAATGGCCTCCCAGCCTGCTTTTTGGGCAGGCTGGATATCAAGCTCCCAAGTGTCGCCCACGTATAAAGGATAGTTGCAGCCGGACTCCCTTTGAACCAAAGAAAAAATCTGCGGATTCGGTTTTTTTAATGACATTGTGCCCGAAATAAAAATACAGTTGGAAGGAATCCACTGCTCTAAAGATAAGGATGTTATTTTTTTCTTCTGAAGCTCCTCTTCCCCGTTGGTAATAATTCCTGTCAGGATCTGATGGTCCTTCAGCACTTCAAGCAGTCCGTCCATTCCGTTAAAGAGTACACAAAAGGAAGGAATAAATTGGCGAAGAAGGTGTTCAAAAGAGCGCGCATCAAGAGAAGCGAATTGCAAACCGCTCTCCTTTAATGATTCCAATAACCTCTTTTTCTGATATTCGGACCTGGACAGACGCCCGCTTTCATACTCACCCCAGTGGCGGTCACAGCAGGATTTAAAGCGCCGGAACCATTGTTCCGCGCTTGCTGCCTCTCCAGTGATGTCTCCTTTGTTCCACAGTTCTGCAAAGCTTTGAATGGCAGCAAGCCGGAATACCCGTTCATAATCATACAGCGTATTATCCAAATCAAAAAAGACAGCATCCACTTTCATCGGTATAAAAGAAGAGGCGCAAAGGAGCGCCTCAAAACATTTCCTTCATAAATTTATCACGGACACCAGGAAACGACATCATTTTGCCAACCGCCACACGGCGGATCAGCGGCACTCCGAGAATAACATTCAACAGACGGTATCTATATTGATATCCGATCAAAACTAACGCAACAAAAAGGACAAGCTTGATAAAAAATCTAGTCACAGTACATTCCTCCTTGTCCTTACTTTTTGCATTGAAACCTCAATTTATTCGAAACTCGCGGATTCAATATAGTGTTTGTACTCCTCATCGGTGTTGATGTTGACAAACACCTCTTGGGAAATATCAAATTCCTCCGCGTCTGCAAAAGTGGTATTCACGGACTGCAGCAAACCGTACATGCTTCGCTTTTCCTCCAAAAGCAGACGGATAATATGGTCCTTGCAGCTTCTATGATAGATGGCCGCAAGCGGCTGATTTCGGCCGGCAGCTACAGGAACAACTGCCTGGGTTCCCGGTTTCTGCTCCGCAATGGAGAACAGTTGCTCAAAAACAAGAGGCATAACAAACGGCATATCACAGGTTACGATGGCAAACCACTCCGATTCCTTTCGATTTGTCATTCCCGAAAGTATTCCCGACAGAGGCCCTTGTCCCTGATACTCGGGAAGGTCGAATATTACCTCTGCATCCGCGTTCTTCATGCGCTCAGCAATGTCTGTCCGTGAAACAAGGACAACATCATCCGTGAGTTGTTTCATACAGCCAACCGCATGTTCATAAAAATACCTATTTTTATACCTTGCGAACGCTTTATGAAATGGAAAACGAGACGATCCGCCCCCTGCCAGCACAATGCCTGTTCTGCCATTCTTCCTTATAGGATCCATAAGATCACCACCCCTGCCGCTAGACCTGCGAGCGTGCTCGAAATGAAATTAACCGTGTTATTATTAACCGAAGACCAGCCCTTTATTTTTTCAGTCAGAACCCCGCAATGGGTATGTTCTTCAACTTCCGCTCCGCAAATTCGACAGCGAAAACCAAGCTGAACCGTACCCCCGATTATAGTATCGAGAACATTACCGAGAAATCCCGCCAAAAAAATAAACAGCAAAACAGGAAATATCCATTTCCCGTCAAAAAACATCAGCGCGCCTGTTGCACTGATCAAAAGGGATCCCAAAGCTGCTGCTGCAAGCCCAAGCGGTGAAACAGCTCCGGATATCCCCCGCTCCACCCGGGTTCTGCGCAAAAGATGATACGGCTCTCCTTTTGAAAGAACACCGATTTCTGAAGCCCATGTATCAGCCGACGCTTCAGCAAGACTGCCAATAAACAGGGCCAGCCAGAAGGGATGCGGAAAAAGAAGATATCCTCCCCCTGCAATAAAGGCAGCACCGCCATTGGCAAAGACCTGCCCTGCATTTCTTCCCGTTGATTCAACAGATAATGTACGCAGTTTTTTCTTTTTTTCTTTTCCCCACTTGCTTAACAGGGAGGAGCTGATAAAGAACAACAGCAGCAAACCCAATCCCCGGTATCCAAAAGCAGCGGTGATTACCACGCCTAGCCCCCAGCTTGAGAACGCACCGTCCAGTGTGAGCATCCGAAGCCTGAAAGCCATGAAGACAAACAGGGCAAGAACCGCCATAAAAAGGGCAAAAGCCATCATCTGCTCCCTTTCTTAATGCCCTTATCCGTAATAACGTACTCCACTGGAACGTCAAAGGGTTCTACAGGGATATGGTTGATATACTGAAAATCAAAGGCAAGGGAAACGGTTGTGCCATGAAAACCAGCCAGATACTTGTCATAGAATCCTCCGCCAAAACCAATTCGGTATCCTTCCGGGTTGAAAATTAATCCCGGAACTATCATGAGATCCATTTGATCCGGCGGTGTGAGTTCAGTCATGCCGATGATCGGCTCATAAAGATCCATATACACATTTTCAAGTTCCTGAAACGATGTAATCCGGTGAAAATCCATCAGTCGTTCTCCGACTGTGCTGCATTTAGGCACACTCACCTTTTTTTCATCATCCCATGCCTTTTGTATGATCTCTTTCGTATCCACTTCAAACCCTCTGGAGACCGTAATTCCGATATGCTTTGCGTTCTTCCATACCGGCAGACTGAACAGGTGTTTTGAAATTTCATTGCTTTTTCTTTTATGTATGTCAGGTTCGAGTGAAAGAAGTTGATTCTTCATCATTTTACGCAATCCTTTTTTTGTTTTCATGCTGCAGCTCCTCTTTTGTGTGATTAACTATCTCTTATTTTAGCAGGGACCGCGCCATGAAAAAAGCCGCCAGTCTTCCATCAGGAAAGTGGCGGCTTTTCATACATTACTTCGTTTCACGGTGCAATGTGTATTTTTTTAGTCGTGGGCTGTATTTTTTAAGCTCCAGACGCTCTGGGTTATTACGCTTGTTTTTCTTAGTGATGTAGTTGCGATCACCAGTTTCAGTGCAAGCAAGAGTGATGTTTACACGCATGTATTTTCCCTCCAAACCTTAACCATTACAAAAAATGGTGTACTGCTTTGATTGATTTGTTTCCAAATTAATTCATACTTTAATATAATAGCAGACACATTCACTTTCAGCAAGTGGTATTTATTGAAGACGTTCATAAGCTTTAATGTAGTCCACAACCACATCAGCAAATGTAGCGTGCGACCAGGTCAGCGGAGCTACAGAGAGCGGATCACCGGTAAATGGATGCAGTTGCTCAGGAAGGACCCCGCTCGTAAACGCATGATTCGCCACCCAATCAAGGTAATGCTTATGTTCCTGCAATTCGGATAAGCTCTTTGCGGTATAGATTTTCCACTTTGCCAGCCAAAGTGTGCAAATGATCCATGGATTTCCGGGAACTCTCTCTACCTCGTGAGTCTGCTGGAAATAATAATCGTTAAAATAGCGGGCAACACCGCCAACATCTGTTTTGATATACAGCTCACGCTCAATCGCTTCCATGGTCGAGCAAATGCGCGGGTCGTCCGGGGAAAATACGCCAAAGGCAAACAATCCGTAAATGCTGCTTTCGATCGTGAAATCCTTCTTAACTTCCCGCGTTTCTTCATCAAGATAGATTCCGCGCAGGAACCGGCCCGCATCTTCATCGTACAGATGGGTTTCAATGCCCTTCTTTACCCGCTCAGCGCCGGTTTTATAGCGGGCTGCCCGGTCATCCTCTCCAAACAAAAGGGCAAAATTGTGGGCAGCCATCAGGCCACCGTAAACACCGGCACATGTAAACGAAAAAATCCCTCTTCTTTCTTCCCAAAGATCATAGGACGGGCTTGGCAAATCCAGCTCATCATCCATGAACCCAAGCAAAAATCGTGCTCCCGGCCTGACAAGCGACCGGTACAGAGACTGTGCAAATTCGATGTCACCGGTCTCTTGGTAATGCTCCCAGAATGCCCATAACACGAGTGCAGTTTCATCTTCCTGGATGGGAAGCTGCTCTTTGCCATTCTTTCCGACATTCGGATGCCAGCTGGAACCAATGGATCCGTCTGGATTGTATTTATGGTGCAAATAGCCTTCCTTCGTCAGAACATCAGAGCATCTTCTGTAAAAGTTTTTCACCATTCCCTGATATCCGGATTTGGCGATCGCTGCCGCAACCAGCGCCCCGTCCCTTGGCCACATATAACTGTAATGGTCCCGGTTGTACTGCTGGATGTCAGAGTCATTCGCTGCCATGATATAGCCGTTTTCATTCGTCTGTGTCCTTACTACAAGCAGGCTTCGTTTATAAAGAGAAAGAATTTCATCGCTTAAATCGGTTTGGGGCAAATGGGATTTGTTTGCCCATCTTCGCCAGTAGATCAGAATTTTATCAATGGTTAAAGAAGGACCGATTTCCTGGACATAGTCATTCAGCGAATCCACTTCTTCACGGTTGCGGCCGATGGTCATCCAGTAAAAGGCTTCAACCGTTTGCTCCCCGCCTACTGTATGCTCCACTGCAAAGGTACTGTCGACAGAACCCTGTGCAATAGGATTGATATGCAGTGATCCGTCTTCCGCATCCTTCCATGTGCCTTCTGCACTTTGAAACCGTTTAATACCTGTTGTATACTGCGAAATGCTGTTGTTGACAAAAAGCGCATTAAACAAAAAATACCGGTTCTTTTTATAGTGGACAATCGATTTTGAATCAGGGGCAAAATAGGCCGTGTCCCCGACTTCTGTTTCATAAATATTAAGATCCTGGTGAAAAAACAGCCGGATCTTTTTTTCATGCGGGGTGGTATTCGTTACTTTAATTCTTCGGATAAAGATGTTTTCACGCTGATGAACTCCGTCCTCAAAAACGAGGCGGAGGCCCATCTGCTTGTTTTCTGCTGTACAGCAGGTCACAAGAGAATCTTTATGATAATCATTGTGAATCGACCATGATTCAGAGGAAAGCCAGGAGAATTGGCCGTCTGACCAAATCCCCACTCTGTTGGCATGTCCTTGTACGTGATTTTGTTGTCCGACAAATGGGTAGTAGATATCTCTGATCTGAAGGTGCCGATCGATATTAACGAGAATCTTGCCGTTTCCGGCCACAAGCTCCCTTGGCATAGGGGATCAGACCTGCTGATACTGCCGGATTTTATTAATAAATTCCGCTGCAGCTTCCTTCGCTTGATCCATATCTGACCCTTGAGAATACACAGTAAAGATCGGCTGCTCTACATCCGGAAGGATCAGCGTCCAGCCTCCCTGAGGATGAAAGACTTTAATACCGTCGACCAGTTCTACATTGTTATCCCGGATATCTTCCATTAATCGTCTCATGACTTTTCCTTTTTTATCCCACGGACAAGGGACATACTCTCTCAGCATGTTCACGTTTGGCAGTAAATCGACCAGTTCAGACAGTGAAATCTGCTGGGTGGCCATCATTTCCAGAATGTGAATAAGCGCATACTGTGCATCATACTGGAAGTTCATCACTCCGCTGCCAACTTCCATAATCGAGCGTGGATTGGCTTTTGTGCGGATCAGCCTTCCGTTCAGACGCCCGGCCAGGCTGTCAAGATCGGATGAGCCGTAAATCGGAATAGCCATTTCGTTTTGTTTTCCTTCATAGAAGGTAACCAGAACATAAAGAGAAAGCATCGTTTCTTCATCAAGCAGCTTTCCGGATTCCGTAATCAGGCTGAGTGTTTCTCCAGCCTCTCCAACCAGAATTCCGAGATTCGCATTGGTCACCCTTACAAACGATGCCATTTCCTCTGCTCCCGTCTGGGAAGGTACGGTAAGAAATTCGCAGTCCAGCTTGTTGAAAAGAATCGGAATAAAGCTTAAATACGGCTGGTGGTTGTAGTTAACTACAATTCGGAATTTGGAATTCTTGATGCGCTTTGTGTTCACAGTTTGAAGGAGCGCTTCGATATATTCTTCATTTTTAAAATTGTTGTGAGTACCCTTGCCAATCATGTCAAAGGCTGCACGACGGTAATCTTCCTGCCAATAAGCGTTTTCAATCTTTCGCTCGAGATCAGGGTGGATCGGAAGTCCTTTATGATCATAGAACTCGATGAACACCTGCTTCTCCCCGCCTCTGTTCGAGAATCGGATGTAGACGCCGCCCTGGAGGCTTTCTTCCTCAATCGCAAAACGTACAACTGGTGCCACAGTCGGGCTGATGTCGCACGTATTGATTCCCGATGACAAAAGTCCTTGAATAAATGCCCCTTTGATCAGTTCAGAAAAAGAATGAGAATCGCTGGCAATGGCGATATGGCATCCATGGGGAAGGACTGCGCCATAAGCTGATGCAAGTCTTGCGATATAATCCGGTGTAATTTCCACGTTGGCAATTCCGGAAACTCCCCGTCCTCCAAACAGTGATTTGGTGGCTTTGCGTCCCCATATTAAAGAGGTATGAACGAGTGCCTCATCATAAATTTCCTTTTCCGGCCAAATTTTCACTTCCGGTTTTAATGTAGAGCGCTTTCCGATTTTGCAGTGGTTGCCGACAACCGCATGCTCATAAATAGTGGCTCCCTGTTCAACCATGATTCCGTTCGCCAGTGTGGCGCCTCTGAGCTCACAATCAGAACCCACATACACATCATGCCAAAGGATACTCTTTTTCAAGGATGCCTTGGAGGATATTACGTTGTTACGGCCAATAACAGAGTAGCTTTTTACATCCGCACCTGAACGGATAACTGCTCCGTCTGCGATATGAACCGGGCTTTCCATCTTAACCCCGTCCTCAATAACCACATTGTTTCCAACCCAAATCCCTTTATCGATTTCGTGGCCTGAGAATGGCAGGTTAACCTCTCCGTCGAGCATGTCACGGTGAGACTGGCGGTATTGCTGCAAGCTGCCGATATCGGACCAATATCCGTCTGCAGGGAATCCGTACAGAGGACGTCCTTCTTTCATGAGAAGCGGGAAGAGGTCTTTACTGAAATCCGTTTGTACATCCTTCTCCATATAGTTGAAGATCTCCGGTTCGAGAACATAAATTCCGGTGTTGACTGTATCACTGAAAACTTCGCTCCAGCTTGGTTTTTCAAGGAAACGGATGATTTCTCCGTCCTGATTGGTCATAATGACGCCATATTCCAGCGGAGATTCTACCTGTTTCATAAAAATAGTTACAAGCGAATCCTTTTCAACATGATAATTGATGCCTTTGGACAGATCAAAGTCGGTTAATGCGTCACCGCTGATTACAATAAAGCGCTCGTCCAAAAATTCCTCGGCATTTTTGATGCTTCCTGCCGTTCCGAGAGGAGTGGTTTCTTCAAAATAATGAAGATTAACTCCAAAGTCACTGCCGTCGCCAAAATAATTTTTAATCGCTTCTGGCATATAGTGAAGCGTGACAGCAATATCGGTGATGCCGTATTTTTTGAGCAGTTCAATACTGTACTCCATAACAGGCTTATGAAGCAGCGGCACCATAGGTTTTGGCAGATTGCAAGTTAACGGACGAAGACGGGTTCCTTTTCCCCCAGCCATTATTACACCTTTCATTTAAACACAGCCCCTTATACCGGATTTTTTTGTAAACATTGTTCATACAATGCGCTAGTTTGTTGAGCAATTTTATTCCAGTTAAAAACAGTTTCCGCTTCTCTTTTGCCGTTGCTGGCGAGAGTGTGCCTCAGGTGTTCGTTTTGAGCAAGCGTGAGGACTGCCCATGCAAGGCTTTCAGCATTATCCGGATAGATTTTTAATCCGGTTTCTTCATGACGGACAATGTCTTTCAAGCCGCCAGTTTCAGAGACGACCGTTGCTTTTCCTGCAGCCATCCCCTCAAGTGCCACAATCCCAAAAGGTTCGTACAGACTCGGGAACAGTGCAATATCGCATTCAGACAATAGCCGGTTGCGGTCTTCATCCGACACGAAACCGCTGAATGTGACAATACCGCCAAGCCCTTCATGGTGCACCCGGTTGCGATATTCATCGAGCATTGGCCCTTTGCCGGCAATGATAAACTTAATATTTTGGTTTTTCTGCCGGATCAGATGAGCTGCATCAATGATCGTTTGAAACCCTTTTTCTTTCACAACCCGGCCGACGGAAAAGACAAGCACTTCTTGCGGTTCTTTAAACCGGTAGCCGTCAGTCACTTCTTCAGTTTGTATTAATTCAGGATCCACCCCGTTTGGCAGAATTGTAATCTTGTCCTCCGGAACTTTGAAGACGGTGGCTACCTCATCTTTCATATACGGGCTGCAGACAATTACTTCACTCGCTTCATAACAGAGCTCCCATTCTTTCTGGTTGATCTCGTATTGAAGAGCATTATGAATACCGTTGTTCCGTCCATGTTCGGTGGCATGGATGGTCGCAATCAACGGAATGTTCAGTTCATGCTTCAATCCTGTAGCCGCCACACACACGAGCCAGTCATGGGCATGGATGCAGTCAAAGTTGATTTTCTTCGCCAGTTCCCTTCCCTGATCCGCAATAGCAAGATTTAAGCTGCCTGTCCAATGGAAGAATTGATCGGTCTGCGGCTGATTGGACTGTACCCGGTACACATGAATTCCCTGATTCACTTCGTAGGACGGATACCCTTCCACATGGCAGGTTACAACGTGAACCTCCTGGCCCTGTTTTACAAGAGTCTTAGCGAGGTCGAATACGTGCCTTGCCAGTCCGCCGACAACCATCGGAGGGAACTCCCAGGAAAGCATGAGGACTTTTAATTTGTTTGGTTCTGAAAGTGTGCTGTGATGTTGTTGGATATATTGGTCATGAGGAGTTTCAAAATAGCTGGTATCAATATCATTTAAAAACGGAAAGTCCTGTTCAAAAGCTTCTATGGATGCGGTGTCTTGTGGTGACTGATCTAACAATTCTTTTATGATATGAAAGCGTTCAATATGGGTATTAAAACGCTCATTCGCATATTGTGCAGCCGTCTCATTGTCGACGATAAACGCCCAGTCCGAACTTACGGCAAGCATCCACTCGCGGATCATCTGTTTGATGTAACGTCTGGTTACCGGGGTCATCGGCGAATGCGTGGCAGCAGCCGTAATCATTTCTCTTTCGCATTTATGCAAGTGGCGGTACATCCATGCATTCTTTTCGTTCAGCCAGACTTCTCCATATTCATTTCTGCCCCATGTCGAAAACGAGGCATGTACCGTTTGCAAATCCTGGTAATGACGGTTGATAAACTCATTTGGCGTGACCCATTCCACCCTGCCCTTGCAGGCTTCCTGTACGGCGAGGATCCAGTCAGTTCCTTCAAACCACCAGTGGCCGAACAACTCTGCATCAAACGGAGCTGTAATCAGATGCGGAGGAAAGGATTCTTCTTCTTTTTCGCTTAGTGTGTGTTCCAGTGTCTGAACAAAATGCTCGGCATGCTGTTGTACTTTTCCTTCCGCCCATTCCCGGACATAGACTTGCTTTTCTTCATCCGGACCAGTGATCCTGTGATATTTCAGGCCAGTGTCGATCCTGATTCCTTCAGGATGAATATGGGGAAGGATGTAATCAATATCCCTGTTATAGGCAATGTCACGGTAAAACTCCCGATAGTCGGTGTCTCCCGGGTATCCGTCGACCGAACTCCAGACTTTGCCTGATATTTCTCGGTTTCTTGGAAAGAGCGCAACGCCATGCGGTGAGAATACAGGGGATCCAATACCTCTTGCCGCCTTTGGACTGCTGTTCAAGAGCGTTTGTTCATCTACAAACGTGTATTTTATGCCCTTTTGATGGAGCAGCTTATCAACGCCCGGGGTATATGCACATTCTGGCAGCCAGAAACCTTTTGGCATTTCACCAAAATACTTATTAAAGGTTTTGATTCCCATATCAACCTGGGCTTCCAGTGCTTCATGCGTTTGAATATAAGGCAAAAAGGCATGGGTTGCTGCTGTTGTAAAGCATTCAACCGCTCCGCGCTTATGATGATGCTTAAAGCCATCGAGCAAATTCTGATTCCATTTAAAGAACGTCTCACGAATTTTCTCATAGCGGTCGCTGTAAAACCGGATCACTTCGGTCTCTTCTTGATTAAGGGATCGAAGCTTTTCTTTTTTAATTAAATGATCGGTGCTGTCCAGGTACTCCAAATATCTTCGCTGAAGCACAGGGTCTGACAGCATTTCCATTACTGGGGGAGAAAAGGAAATACTCCACGTAAAACCTTCAGGCTGGCGGTCCAGTGCCCAAAGCAACGGGATGTATGTTTCTGTCATTGCTTCAAATACCCATCGCTCTTCCAGGCGGTTGGCTTCCTTGTGTTTAACATATGGAAGATGGGCATGCAGTATAAATGTGAAATATCCACTTTTCATGGGTAAAAGCTCCTATCTGATTTTTTGATAGTATGAATAGCTGCTGAAATTCTCCATCCATTCCGGTTCATACGCGTTGCCGTTTTTCCAATTCAATACGTTTTGTGAACGATGATCGTTCGCGGCGTCGCGGGGAGTTTCAACAGGGTTTGATCGCAATACAGTAAAGAAGCTTCCATCGAACGTTTTGGTGCCGATATCAATTACATACGTGCGGTCAGGCTCCAAATGCTGCAAAAACCAGTTGTTCGTCATTTCTGGCAAATCAATTTCAAAGCTGCGGTGAGAGTTATGGCCTTGAAAGATGATATCCGTAACGTCATAGATTTTCATCTTTTTGGGAAGATCGCTCCAGCTGGTCCTGAAATGATGCTCAACCATTTTCCGTTTCATGGCTGAAATGCTCCAGTATACAAAAATACTGGTTGGCGACTGCACCATCGCAAAAAGAGTATCTTCGTCAAATTCATACGGCATTACCCAATTAATTTTGGGCGGTTCTACAACAATTTCACTCGGTTCTGCCGGCTTTACATAAACGGTGCCTTCCTTTTTGCTCTTTGGCTCCATTGCTTTTCCTGCCTCCTGGCGGTATTTGTTCCACCGGTATTGTACTTTGCCGATCGAGAGGTTCATTCTTTCGGCAATTTGCTGAAGGGTCAACCCTTTTTCCTTCATTTTGACAATTTCATTAATCATTTTCTTCACCCCAGTTTTTTGTCTCCAATGCCCTGCCTCTGTTACCAAAATACTTTTATAAGCCTACCGATTTATTTGAAAATATCGTATCATTATGCATATATTTTCACAATATACAGAATTTGTAGAAATTTGTTGGTTGCTTGCCCTGTCTGCGAAAAATAGATATGTAAATTTTTTGTAACCGCTTAAAATCACCTTATTCGACGATATCAATGGATATATCCACAAAATTCTACAAAAAACTCCATCATAACTTCTTCATGCTGGAAATACTGCCGAAATCCTCGTCGAAATATCTCGAAAAAGTTTAACGATTTGGCGAAAAATATACATTTTAACGGCATACTATGGTATAAAAAATAAGGGGCAGGTTTAAACATAAGGAGGTTTTTATGAATATTATTATTTTTTCCTTGTTGGCTATAGGACTGATTCTTCTTGCCATCTCTTTTCGCAAGGATAAAGGGAACAATCTTGAAGTACAGCTGGAGAACTTTTCAATACAGATTTTGAAAGAAATGTATCAGGTAAAACAGAAGCTGAAGGTCATTGAAGATGGAATGACAACGCAGGATAAATCTAAAAACTAAAATATTGGGGATTCGAGAATGACACATACAACACTACGAGGTTTTGCGGCCGGAATGATTGTATCCTCCGGATTGATTGCAGGCGTCTACTATTCACAAACGCCTCCGGAAAAGGAAGTAAAAGCCGAAATAAATGACAGCACTGTCAATACATATTTACATTCAAAGAGTATGACAGCCATTACGACTGAAGAGCTGCAGGAATTGAAAGAAAGCCGGGTGGCTGCGGCTGCACCGCAGGAGCAGGACACCCCTGATGCAGAGAAAAAACAAGCTGAGAAGCCAAAGGTTTATAAAACGACACTCCATGTTACAAGAGGCATGAGCACAGGAGAGGTTTGTGAGTTTCTCGAAAAAGAACATATCATTAAAGACAGCAAGTCATATCTCAAATACTTGCGGAAAAACAAACTGGAAGGCCAAGTACGGTTTGGTACATTTAAAGTCGACAGCAGCATGGACTTTAAAAAACTGTCCGACGCCATCACTTAATATTAATGGAACATTTAAAGAAGGGAGCCTGCGATGCAGGCTCCCTTCTTTGCGACACTATTCGTTTAAACCGTAGCGTTTGCCTTTTACAAGGAAAATAATGCTCTCGGCAATATTGGTGGCATGATCCGCAGTTCGTTCAATATAACGGCACACAAAAGAAAGCTGTGTAATCTGGGCAAGGGATTCCGGATGCTTAGTCATCAGTTCGAGAAGCTCCCTTATGATTTTCCCATAAAGCTCATCAACGGAATCATCCGTATCCGCAAGATTCTTTGCCAATACAACATCTTCGTCCACATACGCCCTGATGGAATCAGAAAGCATGCCAATAGCAATCTCCGCCATCCGCGGAAGATCCACCAAAGGCTTAATTAGTGGCTTTTCTCCGATACGAATGGTGGATTTCGCGATATTTACAGCAAAATCAGCCATCCGTTCCACGTCGGAAGAGATCTTGATGGCGGCAATGATTCTGCGTAAATCAGAGGCTACAGGTGCCTGCTTGGCGATCAGCAGAATGGCAGCATCATTGATTTCATCCTCCAGCTGATTGATTCGCTGGTCGTTCTCAATCACTTCGAGGGCTTTGTCTACATCCTGTTCTTTTAGGGCCACAATGGATTCCTTTAATGCGTGCTCCGTAAGTTCTCCGATCTCCACAAGCATCGCCTTTAATTCATTTAATTGCAGCTGAAAATTTTCCCGTACAACCATCTGCTTCTCACTCCTCTAGTTTTTATCCAAATCGCCCTGTAACATAGTCTTCTGTCCGCTTGTCAGAAGGAGCCGAAAAGATCTTGCTTGTCTGATCGTATTCGATTAGTTCACCCATCAGGAAAAAGGCGGTTCGGTCGGAAACGCGTGCTGCCTGCTGCATGTTGTGCGTAACCATAACAATCGAATAATTCTTCTTCAATTCAAGAGCCAGTTCCTCTATTTTAATGGTGGAAATAGGATCAAGTGCCGATGTCGGCTCATCCATGAGGATAACATCGGGCTTTGTGGCGATCGCTCTTGCAATACATAAACGCTGCTGCTGTCCTCCTGACAGACCCAAAGCAGATGTATTCAGACGATCCTTTACTTCATCCCAAAGGAATACATCTCTTAATGAACGTTCTACAATTTCATCCAATTTCCCTTTTTTCTTAACCCCGTGGATTTTTGGCCCGTACGCCACATTCTCATAAATGGATTTCGGAAACGGATTGGCTTTTTGGAAAACCATACCCACTTTTTTCCGCAAATCCACTAAATCTACCCGGTCGTTCAGCAGATTTGTATGTTCATAATTAATTTCACCGGACATTCTCACACCGGGAATGTTTTGGATCATTAGATTCAATGTTTTAATAAACGTTGATTTACCGCATCCTGATGGACCGATGATGGCTGTGATTTCATTATTGTAAATGGTAAAGTCAATATCTTTCAGGGCAAGGTTCTTGCCGTACCATAAATTTAAATTTTTGATATCAAAAACACTTTTCTCCACTGCTGGTGGTGTTGCTATTGCTTGTCCCATTTTCATCCCCCTTATCCGAACCGGCCGGTTATATAATCTTCGGTATCTTTTTTAGATGGATTGGTGAAAATTCTATCCGTCTTGTCATATTCCACAAGGACACCATTTAAGAAAAACGCAGTCTTGTCCGAAATACGGGAAGCCTGATGCATGTTATGCGTTACGATAACAATCGTATACTCTTTTTTCAATTCCATAATCAAGTCTTCAATTTTGGCATTGGAAATGGGATCCAGGGCAGATGCAGGCTCATCAAGCAAAAGGATATTCGGCTTCATGGCAAGCGTCCTGGCGATGCACAAACGCTGCTGTTGTCCTCCAGACAATGAAAGCGCAGACTCATGAAGCCTGTCTTTAACCTCATCCCACAATGCAGCTTTTCGTAAACTTTCTTCCACAATTCCGTCGAGCTTTTTCCTCGATCGGATTCCGTTAAATTTCAACGCATGAACGATATTGTTATAAATTGACTTTGGAAACGGATTTGGTTTTTGAAAAACCATTCCGATTTCTTTACGCAATGCCACGACATTGATGTCATCTCCAATCAGGTTGACATCATCATATTGGATCTCTCCAGTGCTTTTTGCTCCGGGAATAAGATCATTCATGCGATTGATTGAACGCAAAAATGTGGATTTACCGCATCCTGAGGGTCCGATCAAAGCAGTAACCGCATTTTTTTCGATTGAAAAACTAACGTCTTTTACAGCATGGTTTTCACCGTAATAAATATTTAAATGTTTTACATCCAAAGCAGCCGGCTTTGTCTCTGTTTTTTCTGATCGCGGCTGTTGTTCAGTAGTTGTATTCGTCCGTTTTGGTTCCATCACAGTTTTCATGTTACCCACCTAATTTCTAAAAATTTATTTAGAAGCTGTTATCTTTTTGTGTACGACACTGCCAATCCAGCGTGCAAGCAAATTGAAAAGCAGCACAGAAATAATCAGTACAGCTGAAGAACCATCTGCCACTTCACGTACATCCGGGATAAGTCCTTGTGTGTTGACGGCCCAGATATGCACAGCAAGGGTTTCAGCCGGTCTGAAAATATTCAATGGTGACGTCGAATCAAACGGATTCCAGTTGGAGAAATCCAGAGTAGGTGTTGTTAAGCCTGCTGTAAACAGCAATGCAGCTGCTTCTCCGAATACACGCCCTGAAGCCAGAATCGCTCCTGTAAGGATGCTGGGAAATGCCGCCGGTAAAAGAACTGTTTTAATGGTGTGCCAGTGAGTGATGCCAAGGGCAAGACTTGCTTCTTTTTGATCTCTGGCCACTGTACGCAATGCGTCTTCACAAACACGGACCATTACAGGAAGATTGAAAACGGTAAGGGCAAGCGCACCGCCTAGGATGGAATAGCCCCAGCCAGTCAAGTTAACGAACATAAGCAAACCAAACATACCGATGACAATAGATGGAAGTGAAGCCAGCACTTCGATACACGTTCTGATGGCATTTGTCAGCCTGCCGGGACGCGCATATTCAGCCATGTAAATACCGCCGCCAAGACCAAGAGGCACAGTGAACACCATCGTTAAAAACAGGATATAGAAGGAATTAAACAACTGGTTGCCAATTCCCCCTCCTGCTCTGAACGAGCTGGACGGTGAGGTTAAAAAGTCAATATTAAGTTTGGAAAACCCGTGAAAAAGGATATACCCAAGCAGTCCCACCAGAACGGTGACGATGGTCGCTGCAATCAAGTAAAAAATCGTGGTTGCAATACGGTCAGCAACTTTACTGTTCATTAGAACTGCCTCCTTGAAGAAAGATATCGGATTAACAGTATAAAGATAAAGGACATGACTAACAGAATAAGGGCAAGTGACCACAGAACATTGTTTTCAACACTTCCAAAGGTCGTATGTCCCATATTCAGTGTGATAATGGTCGTCAATGTAGCCGAAGGATCAGTAATGGCTGAAGGCAATGAACGGACATTACCTATAACCATCTGAACAGCAAGCGCTTCTCCGAAAGCCCGGGCCATACCCAGGACAATGGCTGTTAATAGCGTAGGCATAGCCGCCGGAACAAGAACCCTCCAAATGGTTTGCCAGCGGGTTGCCCCGATTGCGTATGATGATTCCCGCAATCCTTTGGGAAGGGAGCTCATCGCGTCTGTCGCAATACTCGTAACAGTTGGCAAAATCATAATGGAAAGAACAATCATTCCAGCAAGCAAGCTAAATCCTTGTCCGCCTACTGTATCCCTAAGAAACGGAACAAGAACAGAAAGACCGATGAATCCATAAACAACAGATGGAATACCAACAAGCAGCTCGATAACCGGCTGAAGAATCTTTTTTCCCCATGATGGGGCAATTTCGGTCATAAAGATGGCACCGCCAATTCCGAGCGGAGCCGCAATTAATGCGGATAAAATGGTTACTGCAAATGATCCCAGTATGAACGGAACCGCTCCATACAATGGATTCTCTGCCGTTGGATTCCACTTCGTGCTGGTTAAAAATTCATATAGACTTACGCCGTTGCTGATAAATGCCTGCAACCCTTTTGTACCAAGAAAAATGGTAATCGCGATGGTTGCCGTAATAATCAATAGAGCACTGGCCAAAACCAGGTATTTTCCCCGCTTTTCTTTTTGTAGTGCGGATTTGTTTGATTTTTTTAACAGCCTTTGGCTGGCTGCCATGGTCATTGTCTTATTATCCATTTTCGTACCTCCCCAAAACGCCCTAACAGGGTAAATATCCATTATTGTTTGGACACTTACCCTGATTACAGGCTTCTTAACGGCTCAACCCGTTACTTTTTTGTAACTTTCCCTTCAGCATCACGTTTTACTTCCATTTTGCTTGCAGGGATGTATCCTTGCTCAGGTACAAGATTGTTTTGGATTTCGTCGCTCATCATATAATCAAGGAACTCTTTTTCCAATCCTTTAGGCTCACCTTTTGTATAAGAGTGCTCATACGCCCAGATTGGGAATTTACCTTTTTGAACATTTTCGTCTGTCGGTTTTACACCATCTACGCTGAGTGGAGTAATACCGCTGTTGTCTGTGAAGTAAGAGAATGCAAGGTAACCGATAGCTCCTGGTGTTTCTTTAATCAATTTTTGAACAGTGTTTGAAGAGTCTTCTGTTGCAGCACCTTCAACCGGTTCTTTGCCATCAAGAGCATACTTTACAAAAGTAGCACGTGTTCCGGAAGAATCCGGACGGTTGATCAATGCAATCTTTTGGTCTTTTCCGCCAAGCTCTTTCCAGTTTTTCACTTCACCAGTGAACACTTTAATAAGGTCTTTCTTTGAAATATCTTTAATGCCTACATCAGGGTTAACAGCTGCAGACATACCTACTACTGCAATTTGGTGATCTTTAAGCTTGTCCGCCGGGATGCCTTCTTTTTCTTCAGCAAAAACATCAGAGTTACCAATCTTAACAGCGCCTTCTGAAACCTGGCTTAAGCCTGTACCGCTTCCGCCTGCTTGTACTTGAATGTCAGCATCAGGGTTCTTTTCTTTGTACTGTTCAGCTGCTGCTGCTACAAGAGGCTGCATTGCGCTTGATCCAGAAACGACGATCGAACCAGAGGCTTTTTTGCCTTCGTCACCATTCGCACTGTTGTCTTTATTATTGTTTCCACAGGCTGTTGCAACAACCAGGATTAAAGCCATTACTGCCAAAAGATAAACGGATTTCATTTTCTTCATTGTCTTTGGTCCCTCCAGAATGTTTTAAAAGATTTTTTTGTTGATAGAGATGTGCTGTTTCTATACTGTCGTTGTCTCTATCGCCCACCCCCAACAATCGGTTAATCACTTTACATCTACTACAATAAGCGACCATTATTAACGCTGTTTGAACCTAATGTTAAGAGATTGTAAAGAAAGCACGACATCTGTACTAGTCTTTTCTAACAGAAATGATTTATGCACACAAAAAAACGCGCCCAAAGGACGCGTTTTCTTTACAATCAGCTAGTTATTTCGTCTTATTTCCGTCTTTTTTCAGCTTAAAGTAGGCATCAAGTATGCCAGCACCGATTTCATTGTTGATAGACCCTTCGCGAACCTTGGGGACAACAACTGCAAAAGAGACTTCAGGGCTGTTATATGGGGCATAACCAATAAGCGTTTTATTGTTTAATCCCGACTTGACATCAACCTGGGCAGTTCCTGTTTTACCTGCCGGCTGGTAACTCTTGTTCTTAAAATACCCTGCCGCTGTACCATGGCTTCCCACCATTACCTGACGGAACCCTTGATGAACCACATCGAGGTATTCCTGCTTCATCTCAATTCTGTTCATAACATGCGGTTCAAATTTATAATCGAGTTTACCAAGCTTTCCTGGCTGTGTGGAAGGTTCCCTCACTTCTTTTAACAGATGAGGCTGCATCCTGTAGCCATTGTTAGCAATGGTCGACACATACTGGGCCATTTGCAGAGGTGTATACGTATCAAACTGTCCGATGGCAAAGAACATCGCCTGGGAGAGCTGATCGCTCATGCCGGTGTTATAGCCTGTCGCTTCAGAAGGCAAATCAATTCCTGTTGGCACACCGAGACCGAATTGGCTGTATGAGTCCCTGAGTACTCTAAACGCCTCGTCCACGTGATGGTCAATAAACCGTTTATGAGCATAATCGTAGCCGGCAAGCTTCATGGCAACATGCCACATATAAACGTTGGAAGAAGCCTCAAGCGCCTCCACTGGCCCGATGCTGCCAAGACCAGAGTGAGCAGATTTCATTTTTCTTCCGTCACCGAATACCAGTGGAGCATCATAGAAATGAGTGGCTGGTGTTATGGCTCCCTGCTGCAAGCCGGTCAGCACCGTAGCACCCTTCACGGCAGAACCCATGGCAAACGAATTATACACAGTACCGAATGGCGCATTTTTATATTGGCCGGTTTTTTTATCATATTTTTTCCCCGCCATGGAAAGAATTTCTCCGTTTTCGGGATTCATCATAACAACATAAGCTTCTGTTAAATCACGATTGGCATAAGCAGATCCACCGGACTTTGCTTTTCTCATGGCCTTTTCGATCACGTCTTCCACTTTCTGCTGAAGCTCCATATTAACAGTAAGCGTAAGGTCCTTGCCTCGTGAACCTTCCACTTCTACAGGGTCGCCGACCGGATTTCCCCCTTTGTCTGTCACATATTTAACGCTTGATTTTTTTCCTCTTAAAAGCGATTCGTACTGCTCTTCAAGAAAACTCGTTCCTACTAAATCATTTCTTTCGTTTCCTCGCGATAAATAAAAATCCATTTTACTGGATGGGATTTGTTTTACCTGTCCAAATAACGCTTTGAACGTATCTCCATATGGATAATCACGTTTCGCATCCGGCTTAATATCAATGCCAGGCAGCTCGGAAAGATGCTCACTGATTGTGGCAATTTCCTTCTGTGATGCACCGATTTTAATACGCTGTGGTGTCAGGGCATAACCGCTGTCCATTTCCCGCTTGATCGCCAGCACTTCAATTTGTTGAGAAGTAAAAGAATCAAGATCCTCTTTGGTGATCCGCTCAAGCAGAAGTTTGTAATACTGATCATCACTCAATTGTTTCTTTTCATCTGGCGAGATACGGCTTTCTACTTCCTTTTGATGCAAAAAGATAAAATAATCTTTTTTATCCCGCTCTGTTACATTTTTTGTGTCCTTATTGATATAGCCGGCCAACTTTTCAGCAATGGCTTCCCTGTCTTCCGCACTTGTTTTTTGAGTGCGTGTGTATGTAATGGAATAGACAGGTTTATTATCAACCACTACGCGGCTTTCGGTATCCATCATTTTCCCTCTCGGCGCATCAAGCCTTGCCGTTACATTTTCCTTTTTATCCGCCGAGCGCTGATATTCTTCTCCCTGGACAATCTGTACATACCCCAGACGGAAAATTAAAATGGAGAAAAGAAAGAACACCGCTAGAAACAAGGCGTTCAGTCGAATAGGGACGTGATTCTTTTTCTTCTTTTCTTTCGTCATTCATTCCACCCTTACCTATGTATGGAAGGAGCTTCTGCTCATTTCCATTTTTCACAAATTGATTTACTACAATAATATTAACAGTAAATCACTGTTTCGGAAAGAAAAATGTCATACTCTGCTGCCGTCTTCCCGGTCTGTATTGTTCTGGGAATAGTTGGACACAATCTCAGATTTTTGAAGGGTGGAAAATCGAATGGAACGAACGCAAAAATAAATAACAAAATGTCCAGCTCCGAGAATCGGAAGCAATAGGGGGATGCTGTAGTCCCCATTAAAGAACTGGATCGTGATTAGCAGAATAACAATCGAAATAATACGCCCCGCGTTTAAAAAAAGTTCTCTCACCACAATGTACTCCACTCTCATTGGCCCCGCATTGTCACATCTTCCAATTACATCATAAGTCAGAGAAACATATGGCACTAGAAGAAGCGGATAGGCGATCGAGATCACTACACCATAAAACATTAAAAGAGGAAAAGTTACATTCAATAAGAACAGGAACGGCGAAAGAAACAGAATCAATCCCCCAACAAAAATCGATTTTTTCCTTCTGTCTTTGTTCATGTACCGGGATACAATAAAATAGCCGATGAAGGATACCGCTGATTGAACAAGTCCAAATGTGCCAAGCGCAAATTCGCTGTCTGAAATAATATAGACCCAGATGATGATCAAAAAGATAAATGTACCTTCCCGAAATCCTTGAAAAAAATGCGCATACAAAATGCGTGCCCAATTTTTATTGCCCGTGCGGGATTTAAGGATTTTCCATACATAAAACTTCCCTTCCGCTTTCTGCCGCTTCAAAAAAAAGCTGGTCACCACCGCTGTAAAAAACAAAAACAACGACACCGTAAAGATAATGCGGTAACCAGTAAACTTATCCAGCTGGGAAATTAAAAACCCAGAGGTCATTGGGCCGATCATGCCCGATAACGACGTCAGTACACCAAGGTAGCCGTTAAATGAATCACGTGTGTCCGGCTCAGTCACTTCAAAGTTCAGCACGTTAAAAGCAAGCCAATAAAATCCTGAGCCTGCACCAAGTAGACCCCCAAGCACAAGGAGACGCTCGCTCGCCTGGTCTCCGAGAAAAAGAACTGATAAATAAAACAATGACAGCACTGTAACACCAATCCGCAGTACAATTACTCTGTCAATTTTTTTAGTCAGTTTCCCTGCAATAAAAAAAGCAACAGGCTGAATGCACACAATCGATAAGTTATATAGAGCAATGTCTCTCAGTTCACCCGACTGTTTCCATAAATAAATGTTAACAAATGTATTGGACAAGGCCGTGCTCAACGCGAACAGGCCACCGATCACCAGCAATAAAAGCAATTCCTTCGTTCTGTCTGTATCTCCGAACAATTTGAATTTCATGATTCTCGCCCCTTTGCAATTCACATGTAGTTTTCACCACTTGTAAGGGGCTATTCGCCAATCGAAAAATTGGTTTTTATTGTAATTGCAAAAGATCAAATAAAAAGCCGGCCCCCTTGAAGGAGGCCGGCTTTGAACAATTTGCTTATTTTGCTTCGTTGTAGCGCTTTTCAACTTCATCCCAGTTTACAACATTCCAGAATGCATTGATGTAGTCAGGACGCTTGTTTTGATATTTGAGGTAATACGCGTGCTCCCAAACATCAAGACCAAGAACCGGTGTTTTGCCTTCCATTACAGGGTTGTCCTGGTTTGGAGTGCTTGTTACTTCCAACTCACCGTTATTTACAACAAGCCAAGCCCAGCCAGATCCGAAACGGCCTTTGGCTGCGTTCGCGAACTGTTCTTTGAAAGCATCAAGGCTTCCAAATTTGTTATTGATGGCATCAGCCACTTCACCGGTTGGCTCATTGGATCCGCCTGGTTTAAGGATTTCCCAGAACAAGCTGTGATTCGCATGTCCGCCGCCATTATTGCGTACAGCTGTGCGAATATTTTCTGGCAGAGAATCAAGGTTAGTCAGAATGTCAGCCAAGTCTTTGCTTTCAAACTCGGATTGGCCTTCAAGAGCTGCGTTCAAGTTGTCAACATATGTCTTGTGATGACGGTCATGGTGGATATTCATCGTATCCTCATCAATGTGTGGTTCAAGTGCGTTTGCGGCGTAAGGTAAAGCAGGCAGTTCAAACTTTGCCATGATACATCTCCTCCTTGATATGTAGTTCATTTTTTTATTTCATTTTGGGAAAACCCCAAATTGAAAACTTAGTCAACAAGAATGTTTAATAAGTAGCACACCACATACATTATCAGATTTACCCTTATCTTTCAACGATAAACCCTTATTCACCGAAGCTTATTATGTACCAGCTGCCAGGGCGCTATGCCCTTGTTTATTTCAAAGCGGTTAAAAATCGGGAAAACATTCTGAATTTACACTTTTTTTAACATGCCCTCAATCAAAAGCCGACCATACTCTCAAACCGTTTAGTACGCATTAATTAACCGTAGTTGACACATTCATTTTATAGTTAGACAAACAAAAAACCTTTGCCTTGAAAAGGCAAAGGTTGCATATGTATAGAAATGGTGGCTCGAGACGGAATCGAACCGCCGACACGAGGATTTTCAGTCCTCTGCTCTACCGACTGAGCTATCGAGCCACTTTGGTTGCGGGGACAGGATTTGAACCTGCGACCTTTGGGTTATGAGCCCAACGAGCTACCAGACTGCTCCACCCCGCGATGATATGAATGTTTTGAGGAACTCTTCCTCTACAAGCTGTTCCCTGAAGTGTATGCGTCGAGTTTACTCGCAGCTTAATCGTGCTGTAACGCTCGTTGCTCCACCCCGCGATGATATGAATGCTTACGAATGATGTAATTCCACCATGTAAAAATAAATGGAGGAGGTAGAGGGATTCGAACCCCCGCGAGCCGCTAAGCCCCTGTCGGTTTTCAAGACCGATCCCTTCAGCCAGACTTGGGTATACCTCCGTATGAATGTATGTGTGGTGGACCCTGTAGGACTCGAACCTACGACCAATCGGTTATGAGCCGACCGCTCTGACCAACTGAGCTAAGGGTCCAGGTAATCTTTAGTATAACATATATGTAAGTAAAATGGGGCGACCGATGGGAATTGAACCCACGAATGCCGGAATCACAATCCGGTGCGTTAACCACTTCGCCACGATCGCCATCATCTAAAAAAATATGGTAGCGGCGGAGGGGATCGAACCCCCGACCTCACGGGTATGAACCGTACGCTCTAGCCAGCTGAGCTACACCGCCATAGTTATGGCTCCACAGGTAGGACTCGAACCTACGACCGATCGGTTAACAGCCGATAGCTCTACCACTGAGCTACTGTGGAACAGTTTGTTGAAGTCCTCTAAGGGACAAGAATTACTATATCACTTTTTCATTATGTAAGTCAACCTCTTTTTTCAACAGCTTTGCTTGGCCGTTGTCGAGAAGACAGATATAAATATAGCATGTTCCTGCTCGCTTAGCAAGCACTTTTTTATAAAGCCACGTATAAAAAATATCCAACCATAACCAATTGTATAACAATCTTGACTACCGTCCCTCCCAGAAAGCCAAGAACGGAACCTATACCGACACGAAAAGCATCCATTGGGGATTTACGCCCGATAACGAGTTCAGCAAGGAATGCCCCGATAAAAGGACCGGCAATAATACCGGCTACCGGAATGACAAAGGGCCCGACAAGCAGGCCAATGGTGCTCCCCCATATGGCCGCCTTCGATCCTCCCCGCCTTTTAACGCCATATAAATTGCTGAAATAATCCACCACAAACAAGCTCGCCAGCAATATAGCCTGTACCACGATAAAGAACAGGGTAAAAGGCTGAAAGGAGTAAAACAGGCCATACAAAACAAATCCCAGTACTAGAAAAAGTGCACCCGGCAATATGGGGAAGATTAAGCCGGCAAAGGCAATCAGGAATGACAAAATAATGAGAGTCCAATATAGATAATCCAATGTTCCGCCTCCTGTACTTGCTTTTTATCGTTCAAGCACTGCTTCAGCAATATTAACAGAATGATCACCGATTCGTTCCAGATTACTAATGAAGTCAACATAAACAACACTTTCCTGACCGGTGCTCAAATTATTATTAATATCCTGAATATGCTTCTTTCTTAACGTTTTTTCCATTTCATCAATATCGTCCTCAATGGACAATACCTCTTCAGCCATGGATTTGTTATTAGTCTCAAGCGCCATGATGGCCTTGTCCAGGCATGATTGGGTAAGAATCATCATATTCTCAAAATCCCTTGATGTAACTTCGGACAGCTTAATATTATTTCTCGCCATGAAACAGACGAGATCAATCATATTTTTCATATGGTCCCCTACCCGTTCTATATCCTTGCACAGGTTAAGGAGCATGGTATGCTCGGTTGATTCATTTTTTGAAAGAGAGTGAATCGACAGTTTCACCAGGAACTTAGTAAGCTGGCGGTCAAACCTGTTGATTTCCTCTTCATACTGCATGGCCGTGTCCGCATACCGGTTTTTTCTCGTTTGAAAGAAAAGCAACGCCTGTTTTAGGCCCTCCCGGGAATAGGCCGCCATTTTCAGCAATTCCTGCCTCGCCTGATGTAAAGCAAATTCAGGGGAACTGTTTATAACTTTTTCATCCAGCTTCACCGTTTGGGTATCAACCGTCCATTCGTCATCCCGGATCAAACGGGTAACCGCATAGACCAAAAATGAAATGAACGGAAACATGATAAGAACATTTCCTACATTAAAAAAACCGTGTGCAAAGGCAATTTCCATCGCGGGGCTTAGATGCATGGTCTTTGTGAGCCATACAATAATGCTTTTGTACGGGATGAAGAAAACAACAAAGATAACTGTTCCGATGACATTAAACAGCACATGAACGAGCGCTGCACGTTTTGCATTTTGTGAAGCTCCGACTGCTGCAATCACTGCCGTAATCGTCGTTCCAATGTTATCGCCAAACAAAACAGCAAGAGCTCCGCCCAGATGAATCAAATCCATCGAAAACATTTGTTGAAGAATGCCTACGGTGGCACTCGATGACTGCAGCACCATGGTAGCTAAAGTTCCGGCTGCTATCCCCAAAAACGGCTGGTCATTGAGATGGTCGGTTATATTTTTAAAGTTAAGGGACGTTTGCAGCGGCTCCATCCCCGCTCCCATCAGCTGCAGTCCAAAGAACAATCCGCCAAGGCCAAAAAGAATTCTTCCAATAAAAACGTATTTATAGCTTCGAATAAAGAAAACAAAGAACGCGCCGACTGCAAGCAAAGGCAGCCCGAATCCTGCAGCATCAAAACCGATAATAAAGGCGGTAAAAGTAGTCCCGATGTTGGCTCCCATGATGATCCCCACTGCCTGTCTCAACGTGAGCATCCGTGCATTAACAAGTCCGACTGTCAAAACAGTAGTTGCCGAGCTGGACTGAATCAGCATCGTAACAAACAGACCGGCAAGAATTCCTGTAAATGTATTTGTTGTTAAACTATCAAGAATATTTCGAAGCCGGTCACCGGCAGAATTCTGCAGCCCTTCGCCTAAATATTTGATTCCAAAAAGAAAAAGGCCGAGTCCGCCCAAAAACTGAAACAGCATATCCTGAACACTCAATGTATTTGACAACCCCTTTTAACTAATCATCCTTCTGATATTATCTAGTTTTATAAATGTTATGTAAAGGCGCTTCCGAAAACCTTAACAATTGAATGGCTTGTGCATTGTTTGTTTTGTCTTTATTCGCTAAAATTAGTAAAGACCATACAGGAGATGAGGAGTTACATGAGAATTTTCAGTCATTTTTTTAAAAGTCTGTATTCCCCGCAGACTGTGGCGCGTCTGCGCTTTCAAGGGGTGGGAAAAGCCATCGGATACATATTTTTTCTTATTTTCCTTACTTCCATTCCCTTTGGAATAACATTTTCCATGGCCTTTAAATCAGGAATAGAGGAATTTGAGGAGTCTATGGCTTCCGATATACCTCAATTTACATTAAAGGATGGGGAGCTTTCTTCACAGCTTAAAAAGCCCGTCATTCAAACGGATGGCAATCAAACCTTTATTTTTGATACGACGGGAACCGTAAAAGAAAGCGATCTTAATAAATACAGTGACATCATTGCCATGTTAAAGAACAAGGCAATCATTACAACAGGCGGAGAAACCCAGGATCTTCCGTATGCTACACTTGGCGATGTGACCCTGACCAAACAGGATGTGAGTTCCTGGATCAGCAAACTTTCAGATTTGCTTCCGATCTTGCTCCCGCTGATCTTTTTGTTCATTTACCTTTTTACAGTCGCCATGAAGTTCATTGGAGTATCCATACTTGCCGTCATCGGCCTGGTGCTCCAAAACATCAGCCGCCGCAGCCTCAATTACAGACGATTATGGGTAATGTCCGCTTATTCCGTTACACTGCCAACGGTATTCTTTGCCGTAATGAAGCTTTTACATACCATGGTGCCCTTTTCATTCTTTATTTATTGGGCAGTAGCCTCTCTCTTCCTTCATCTTGCCATTAGAGAAACACCAGAAACAAAGGTATAAAAAGAGGAGCCGGTACCGGCTCCTTTTCGTATGGCCTTTTACTTTTGGAAAAGACCTTTTATACCATCTATGATCGAGATAATAAAATCGATGAACTTTTGAAGAAACGATTGTGTTTCTTCTTTATTAAGAAAGCCGTCAAGATTATCTCTGACGTTCTTCAGCTGGTCTTGAACTTTGTCCCAGTTAATGTTCAAATCCTTCATTTTATTAAAGAGGGAAACCAGACTGTTTAATTCGTCATCCGTCAATGTAATTCCCAGCCGTTCGGCTACGCGTTTAATTAAATCACGGAGTTCGTCCTCGTTTTTTACGGGATGATCAGCGAGCTCCTGTTTGATTTCAGTAATGAGCTGAGTCGCTTCCTTTGTTCCGATACGGTCACCAAGCTGAGCGGTTTTAACCACCTCTTCATTGGCCACCTGCTTTTTTTCTTCGGGAATATTTACATCCGCTTTCTGTTCGTATGCTTTTAAAATGCCGGTAAGGGCTGCTGTCCCTGATACCTCAAAAGGAGCAGTCACATAAATGTCGGCGTCTTTCACACCCGCTGTAACGAGAGCATTTACAATCATGCTGTCGGTTACCCAGTTGATGTTTTTGGCTTCCACATGAAGCCCTTTCCCCGTTTCTGCCAAAGTAACCTTTGAAGATGAAATCGCCCGGGTGCCCAGCTGGGCTTTTGAAACATATTTACCGAGATACTGATGTTCCTCCTCATTCGTTACAGTAACAGTGTCCACATTTGAAGGTACACTCATTTCATCCAAAATTTTAGTTTTTTGATCCGGAGTTAAATCTTCCCCCAATGTTACGATGACATCTCCGGGTGCCGCATCTGCGAATGCTTTGAAAGGAACCATTAAAACACATGCAAGCAGCACAGGAACTAACCATTTTGCCTTCCGATTCATGTTTATTCTCCACCTCATTGTACGTTTTTCCAATCTGACCCCATGCATCTTTCTCTCTTTCTCAGATACATTTCCCATTTTACACCACAGAACTTCTCCCCGGCAAACTTATCCCTGAAGCGTCAACGGCAAAAAAAACAGGAATACATTTCCCACTTTGTACATAAGCATGTCCTAAATAAAGGGGGACAAGCTTATGAAAAAATTTATATATATTTGCCTGACGCTCGTTGTGGTTTATACCATTGCTTATGATCTCAAGGTTGGCACCCTCCAGTCATACAACCCAAAAACAGTACCAGTTGCCGCGGTTAGTATCAAAAATAGCACACCATATCAGAAAGTCAAAATTTCATCCGGAGATACGGTGTTGTCCGTGATTGAAAAGCTGAATCCAGCCTCACTTTCCAAGCCGATCCCGGAATTAACCAAAGACTTTCAGCGTTTAAATCATGGGATCCGGCCAGAAAGCATCCAGGTGGGGAAAAGTTATAATTTTCCGGTGTATCAAAAGAACTAAAGGACTCGTTTTCTTGCCAAACTAAAGGCATCCTTGCTAAAATAGACTATTGTACAGATGAAATAAATCTGTTGTTATGAATAAATAGAGATTAAAGGAGCGGTTCACCAATGAGTGAAATTACGCATCGTTCAAAAACCAGACCTGTAAAAGTCGGCCCTTTAACCATTGGCGGAAACAATCAGGTTATTGTTCAAAGTATGACAACAACGAAAACTCATGATGTTGAAGCAACTGTTGCTGAAATCAAGCGCCTTGAAGAGGCAGGCTGCCAAATTGTTCGTGTGGCTTGTCCTGACATGCGTGCAGCAGAAGCTATTGCCGATATAAAGAAGCAAATCTCCATTCCTCTTGTCGTTGATATCCATTTCGACTACAAACTGGCCCTGAAAGCCATTGAAGGCGGAGCAGATAAAATCAGGATTAATCCGGGAAACATTGGACGCCGGGAAAAAGTGGAGGCTGTCGTTAAAGCAGCCAAAGCAAAAGGCATTCCGATTCGAATTGGTGTAAACGCCGGTTCTCTCGAAAAAAAGTATCTTGAAAAATACGGTTATCCGACTGCGGAAGGCATGGTCGAAAGTGCTCTTGACCATATTAAAATTCTTGAGGATCTGGACTTTCATGACATTATCGTTTCCATGAAAGCATCCGATATCAACCTTGCCATTGAAGCTTATGAAAAGGCGGCGCAAGCCTTTGACTACCCTCTTCATCTCGGTATTACAGAATCCGGAACATTATTTGCCGGAACGGTAAAAAGTGCCGCCGGACTTGCCGTTATTTTAAACAAAGGCATCGGGAACACACTTCGTGTCTCCCTAAGCGCCGACCCTGTAGAAGAGGTAAAAGTAGCAAGAGAACTTCTAAAATCATTTGGATTGCTTTCTGACGCTGCTACCCTGATCTCCTGCCCGACATGCGGAAGGATTGAAATTGACTTGATTTCCATTGCCAACGAAGTGGAAGAATACATTTCCAAAGTCCGCGCGCCAATTAAGGTAGCTGTTCTAGGCTGCGCCGTAAACGGGCCGGGTGAAGCACGGGAAGCTGACATTGGAATCGCCGGTGCCAGAGGCGAAGGGCTGCTCTTCCGCCACGGGGAAATCGTACGTAAGATTCCTGAAGATCAGTTGTTGGATGAATTAAAAAAAGAAATCGACAAGCTGGCAGAAGAATATCATGCCAAAAAGCAAGCTGAACTTGTATAATGAAAACCCCTGCCGGCTGGCAGGGGTTTTTTTATGTGCTCCACAGATTGTATCTAAAAGAAAGGTGCAAACAGTAAACTGATTACGATAGAAGCAATACCAATCCCGATCGCCCAGTAACCGGAAGTGGCAGCTCCGCGCCTTACAGCGACAAATCCGCCGATAATGCCGGCAGCACCAAAAAGCACGGGAAGAATAAACAACGACAGGACTGAGAGAATAACCGAAAACATGCCAATAACTCTTCCGGTCTGGCCTTCATCTCTGCTGGCTTCCTGTACATTTCGCCTTTCATGAACCTCAGAGACATCCCGGGGACGCTCATATTCCGGCAGAGCTGTACCACTTGTGATCGGCACAACATCTGCAGCCATTTCTTCTCTGTAATCCGGATCCTGATTAACAAGCTCCTGCTCGTATTCGGATCGATATTCCTTATCTTCTGCCATACGAATCCCTCTCTTTCTGAATTGGAGCGTTTTTAGTATGTCTTGATCCCTGCGAAATATAGTTGTTAATAATTATGAAATCCTAAAAAGTCCATAATAAAAAGGAGCGCCAGGCGCTCCTCTTTATTAATGCTTTGGTTTAAACGTGTGGCAGCATGTTTCAGCCGATTGATCAGCGCTGTCTTTATGCTTGGCATCTCCAATCAGCTCTCCGCTTGCTTCCATTTTGTAGTTCTTATTTGCATGCTTATCAATTTCAACAAGGATGGCATCAGCAACACAATTGTTGCCTTCTCCCCAGTAGGTACAATTTGCTACATTGCATTTAACGGTTGGCAAATGACTCTCCTCCTTTTACAGCTAGGATGCACCATTTGGAGAATCATAATACCTTCAATTCAACTTACACACACTTGGCAAACGCCGTAAATTTCAAACTTATGTCCAGTTACTTGAAAGTCGGACAAATCCGTTGTTATATTTTCCATGGGACAGGCATTGATTTCTTTTGTCTTCCCGCATTTCAAGCAGATAAGATGATGATGGTGTTCCTTGGTCGGACATGTAAACCGGAACTTCTTTTCTCCTTCGAGTTCCGTCTCTTCAAGAATATCCAGTTCTGAAAACGTGGAAAGGTTCCTGTAAATGGTATCAAAACTGAGCCCGGGATAATTCTCCTTTAAGGAATCCTGAACCTCTTTTGCACTCAGATATCGTTTTTCATCAGAGAACAATTGCAGCAAATCCCTGCGTTTATCTGTGTATTTAAAACCATTCTTTTTCAATAAATCCATGGCGGTTAAAACGTCCAATCCTGCCACCTCGCTATTCATTTAATATGGGTTTTCTGACTCTCCACTTTTTCCAGGCAAGGGATAGCAACAATATCAGCACAGATATCATGACAATCGTTCCCCCTGGAGCTAGGTTAAGGTAATACGAAGAAATCAGGCCAAGAATCACAGCTGTCTCACCAAAAATAACTGAAAGAACAAAGGTCTGCTTAAAGCCATTGGCAATGCGAAGGCTTGCCGCTACCGGCAGGGTCATGAGTGCAGAAACGAGAAGAATTCCCACAATCTTCATGGACGATGCAATGACGAGAGCTACCATGATAATAAACAAAAACTGTATCCACTTTCCTTTAATTCCTGACACGGCTGCCTGTTCTTCGTCGAACGAAAGCACAAAGAGTTCCTTGTACAAAAACAGGACAAATGCAAAAACGAGCAAAAGTATGAAGAAAACAGTCCAAACATCGGACTTTTTCACGGCCAGCACACTTCCAAAAAGATAATTGAATAAATCCGTATTAAATCCATTGGCCAATGAAATAAAAATAACGCTCAGTCCAATACCCGCAGACATGATAATGGGAATTGCCAGCTCCTCATAATGTTTGTAAACCTTACGGAGCTGCTCGATTCCAATCGCTCCCCCGACTGAAAAGACCATCCCCATGTATAATGGGTTCAATCCCTGGAAAAAGCTTGAGCTTCGTCCCAGCATCAAATTAGCCGCAATTCCGGCCAGCGTAATATGAGAGAGGGCATCAGCAATCAGGGACTGTCTTCTGACAACGATAAACACGCCTAGAACAGGGGCTAAAAGACCGATCATAATGCCTGTTAAAAACGCGTTTTGCAAAAATTCATAATGAAAAAACGGAAATGACATCCAAACTTCCTCCGGTTAATGATGATGTTCCAGCACATGGACATGGTGTCCATACATTTGTGAGAAACCATCTTTTGATACTTCTTTAAACTCTTTTGTATTGCCATGAAAATGCAGCTGCTTGTTTAAACAGGCAACATGAGTTACATAGTCGGACATGACACCAACATCATGCGTAACAAGCAATAATGTAAGCCCTTTTTCCTCATTAAGGCTCTTGAGCATCTGGTAGAAGTTTGAAACAGATGCTGCGTCTACCCCTACTGTCGGTTCATCCAGTATAAGAAGCTTAGGATCGCTTACAAGAGCTCTTGCAATAAATACCCTCTGCTGCTGTCCGCCGGAAAGCTCGCCAATGTTCCGGTGAACATAATTTGTCATACCCACCGTTTCAATGGCTTCCAGTATTTTTTGTTTGTGTTTATGGTTTAAAAAACGGAACAGGCCGACCTTGCCGAACAGTCCCATCGATACCACTTCATATACGGTTGCAGGAAAAGCCGTGTTAAAACTGTTTGCCTTTTGGGAAACATAGCCGATTTCTTCCCATTTTTTAAATCGGTTGAGAGGGATTCCAAAAAAGGATACCTTTCCTGATTGAGGCTTCAGCAAACCCAGAATACATTTAATCAGTGTTGATTTTCCGGAGCCATTTGGACCGACAAGCCCCATAAATGCTCCGTTAGGTATTTCAAAATTTATGCGTTCAAGAACATACCTGTCTCCGTAATGAAAAGATAAATTTTCAATTTTCACGGCAGCTGTATTATCGTGTTTTGACATAAGCGCCTCCAAGCAATAGTAACGATTACGATTTATATTCCTGTAAAGTATACAAGAATCATTCTATTTTGTAAAATTCCTCGCCTGACCACGAACGCTGCCCATCAAGTACTCATCCAGTTCCTCGTGATGCTTTAAAATGCCATCGGCCAGTAGCATCTTCTCTTCCGGGAGTGTTGTCAGTAAGGCAAGCACAAAAGCACCTGAGGCTTTTGCTGATTGTATGCCTAGCGGTGCATTCTCAACCACGATCCATTCGTTTGGACGGAATGGAAACTGTGCAAAGACCTTTTCATAAGGTTCAGGTGATGGCTTTCCCTTTTCCACATCATCACCTGTAATCACCGCATCGAAAGTTATTCCCATCTCTTCAAGCTTTTCGAGCACCTCATTTACAAATTCCTTCCTGCTTCCCGTTGCCAAACCAACCGGAATCCCGGATTGGGATAAGCTTTTCAACGCTTTTATGGTGTGTTTATAAAATCCATAATTGGAATGCTCCACAAAGTGAGCCCGCTTGTTGCGATAAATCGCTTCTTGCTGTACCAAAGGAAGCCGCAGCTCGTGAATTCTGTCCACATGAAGAATGGTCTGCATGCCTGGCATTCCTTCCAGCTCATAAAATTCGGCTGCTTCGATCACATGTCCCTGTTCGCGAAACGCGTGATGCCATGCAAGGGCATGATCGTCCATTGTATTTACCAGTACTCCATCCATATCAAAACATACGGCCTTGCCGTTCATATGTATCATCCTTTTTTTCCCAACGCCAATCTCCTGATAAAAAGAAGAAGTAGTCAAAAGATTGCCATTGCGTTATAATTTTAAATTGGCAGCCTGACATTACAGGATGCCGGGTGGGCGAGGGATAAGTAAATAAAGAAGGGAAACACTTGAATTTATCCAGATTTTTTGAAGTAGAACGGCACCACAGTACAGTGAAAAGGGAAATATTGGCGGGGGTGACATCTTTTTTTACGATCGCTTATATCATTATCGTTAACCCGCTGATACTGGCTGACGCCGGCATGCCCTATTACGGTGTACTGCTGGCTACTATTCTGACATCGGTTGCCGGATGTTTCTTTATGGGGTTTTATGCAAATGCCCCAATCATATTGACTCCCGGAATGGGCGTCAATGCTTTTTTCACCTATACCATTATACAGGGTATGGGACTGTCCTGGAGAGAAGCACTCGCTGCCGTCATTATCTCGGGCATTTTGTTTCTTATCATTGCTTCAACAAAGCTTAAAGATATTTTGTCAGAAAGCATTCCTGCTTCCTTAAAGCATAGCATAACTGTAGGAATAGGTTTATTCCTGGCTTTTATCGGACTTCAAAAAGGCGGTATTATTGAAGCGAGCACAACCACGTTTGTGAAGCTCGGACATTTAAGCCACCCCACAACCTTGCTGACCATCGTTGGGCTGATTATTACTCTCTTTCTTTTTTCAAGAAACATAAAAGGCAGCTTCCTGATCGGTATTGCGGTTACCTGTCTGATCGGCTATGCCACAGGGTGGGCGCACGGAGCAGAAGATACACATGCCAAAATGGAACTTGCTCCGTTTATGCAGCTCTTTTTCGGAGCCGATTTTAAAGGGATGCTGAGCCTTCCCTTTTGGATCGCCACATTTTCACTAACAATGATTGTTACGTTTGAAAATATGGGGCTTTTACACGGGCTTCTTCCCGATCAAAAAAAGTTTCCAAAAGCCTTTCAGGCAAATGCTGTCACTTCCCTTATCTCGGGAATTTTTGGAACAAGCCCAACCATTTCAACGGTGGAAAGTGCTGCCGGGATTTCAGAAGGCGGACGAACCGGGCTGACAAGTGTGGTAACCGGAACCCTGTTTTTTGCTTCCATTGCTGTCACACCGTTTTTAAGTATGATTCCGGATGGTGCAATTGCGCCTGTGCTCATCATCATTGGAGGATTAATGGTTCAAAACATACAGCACATCCCTCTGTCAGATTTCACAGAAGGTTTTCCTGCATTTTTGATCATTGCACTCATTCCGCTTACTTACAGTATTGTGGATGGACTGGCATTCGGTTTCATCGCTTACCCCATATTAAAAATGGCAGTCGGACAAAGAAAGCAAATACCGGCCCCGATGTACATTATCGCACTATTGTTCTTAATTAACTTTGTCTTTCATTCTTTTATATAAAAAATCACCCAAAAAGCCGGTTTATACGGCTTTTTTCTGTTCACTTTTTTTCCGCTCCTTCATAGGATAGGGTGACAGGAGGGGATTTCATGAATCCGATCATGGTTCATATGATCAACAACAAGCTGAATCAGCTTACTGCACAAGAACTCGTCAGCCTGGCCGCGCAGCATCAGTTTCCCGTTTCAATGCAGGAAGCCACTCAGGTGGTGAACATACTAAGAAGATATAACATAAACATAATGAATGCTGCACAACGCGAAGAAATTATTCAAGCCATAGCCCATGAAGTCAACCGCGAAAAAGCAGCAACCATCCAATACTTAATCAACAATTATTTAAACCGATAAAAAAGAGACGGATATGGACTGCACTTTTCGTGCAGTTCACCTCCGACTCTTTTTTTGTTCTTATACCGTTAATAGCTGTTCCTGAAGAGTAGGAACAAACTCTTTATTTTTCAGCATCTCGATCTCCAATTGATATGGAGGCTTTTTGTTGTTCTTATCGGTCCCAACATAAGGGGTTTCCAAAATTTTAGGGATGGCTTCCAACTGCGGATGATGAACAATATAGTTCAAGGCCTTAAATCCAATTTTCCCAAAACCGATGTTTTCGTGACGGTCTTTGCCCGCCCCGCATTCGTTTTTGCTGTCATTGATATGAAGAACCTTCAACCGGTCAATCCCGATAATTTTATCAAAAGAATTGAGCACGCCATCAAAATCATTGATAATATCATAGCCTGAATCATGTGTATGGCAAGTATCAAAGCAGATGGACAGCTTGTCATTTTTATGCACTCCATCAATAATGGCTGCAAGCTCCTCAAAGGTTCGCCCGCACTCTGAGCCTTTTCCTGCCATCGTTTCAAGTGCAATCTGCACCGTTTGCTCTATTGTCAGTACTTCATTTAGGCCTTCAATAATCTTCTTGATTCCCTCTTCGGTCCCGGCACCCACATGAGCACCCGGGTGAAGAACGATCTGCTTTCCGCCGATTGCCGCAGTCCGTTCAATTTCCGAACGCAGGAAGTCTACTCCAAGCTGGAACGTTTCCGGCTTTATCGAATTTCCGATATTAATGATGTATGGTGCGTGAACCACCAGCTCAGTCATGCCGTTTTCCTGCATGTGCTTGATCCCCGCTTCAATGTTAAGATCCTCGATCTTTTTTCTGCGCGTGTTTTGAGGTGCTCCGGTATACACCATAAAGGTGTTTGCTCCGTAGGAAGCTGCTTCCTCACTTGCGCCAAGCAGCATTTTTTTGCCGCTCATTGATACATGTGATCCTAGTTTTAGCATAGCTTGTTTCTCCTTCTCTAACCGGTATGTTACCTTTTATTGCGGTTCTGCCTTTTTTCTATTTTTCGTTTTTCTTCAGCTATCTTTTTCTTATAGCCAGGTTTCACTTTTTTCGGTTTCGAAAGGCTGACTCCGGACTTTCCTTTTGGAACAGCCGCTTTTTTTACACGAACCTGAGCTTCAACCCATTCCCCGTTTTTAAGTTCTTCCTGAACAAAGTGAATGTTTCGGCTTTGCAGTTTTTGGATGGCCAATTGGTCGGATGGTTCATAAATTGTGGCCGCAATACCGGACATTCCCGCACGTCCGGTTCTGCCTGTACGGTGAATATAATAATCCAAATCAGTTGGCAGCTCAAAATTAATGATATGGCTGATGCCTTTAATATCAATTCCTCGTGCGGCAAGGTCTGTCGCAACTACATATTGGAACTCGGCTTTTTGCACGCGTTTCATAATGCTTTTTCGTTCGCGTGGAGGCACATCCCCATGTATGCGTTCAACGTTCAATCCCTCTGCAAGCATGGCCTCCGCTACCTCGTCCGCTGTTCTTTTCGTATTGACAAAAATTAAGCAAAGATAAGGGTTGTAGGCCTTGGCCACTTCAATCAATGTTTTCTTTTTATCCCTGTGCTTCAACGGAATTAACACATGCTTGATTTCTTTAGCGGTCACGTGTTCCGGGCTTACATGAACATGACGGGGGTTATTCATGTACTTCTTAAGGAATGGCTGCAGCTTTTCAGGTATGGTCGCAGAAAAAACGAGCATTTGAATTTCATTTGCCATACGTGAGGCAACCTGATCAACATCTTCAATAAAGCCCATGTCAAGCATCTGATCAGCTTCATCCACAATCAAAGTAGTGGCCGAAAAAATGCTGATTCCTTCGTTTTTCACAAGATCCTTAATGCGGCCCGGTGTTCCAATAATCAAATGGGGTGCATTCTTCAGACGGTCTGCCATACGTTTTCGGTCTGTTCCGCCGACAACGGTCTTTGCACGAACTTGTTGATCTTCCGGAAAATAAGGAACCAGCTTTTCGTATTCATCAAAAATCTGCTGTGCCAGTTCCCTTGTTGGCGCTGTAATAACAGCCTGAATTTCATTTCTTTCCGGATCAATCTTGCTCAGAACCGGAAGCAAAAAAGCAAGGGTTTTCCCTGACCCGGTCTGTGACTGGCCAATGATATCCTGGCCGTTCAATATTCCGGGAACAACCCGTTCCTGAATATCGGTTGGTTTTTTAAATCCTTGTTCTGTCATTGCGTTTAATAAAAATGGTTTTATATTTAAACGGTCAAACGCTGTTTTCATTTTTCATCACCTGACTTTATACATTTGTAGTATCTACTTTTAGTATTATAGAGGAAGTCTCCGGATTTAGCCATGAAGAATAGGAAATCCGCCTAATAGCATGACATCCGCACACCTCCCGGCCCTCCATTTCATATCTTTAAGGGAAGGGTATTTTTTTGAAGGGAGGGTCAAAACCATGTATCCATTTCCCCCTAGAGGTCCTCAGAGCGGACGAACGCCTCATGCAAATGTGCCGCCCGGACAACGATTCGCTCCTCCTGGCGGCATGCGGTCCATGCCGGGCCTTGGCGGCGCGGCCAGATCACCAT
This sequence comes from Fictibacillus fluitans, assembly GCF_030418125.1. Taxonomy (GTDB): domain Bacteria; phylum Bacillota; class Bacilli; order Bacillales; family Fictibacillaceae; genus Fictibacillus_C; species Fictibacillus_C fluitans. The sequence continues at coordinate 164,987 of NZ_JAUHTR010000006.1, forward strand.
TGAACATGCTGACCATGGTGGAAAATGTTCAAAAAATGCTGCAAGTGGCTGAAACAATGGGCCCAATGGTTAAACAGTACGGGCCGATGGTTAAAAATCTGCCCGATATGATGAAATCACTGAAGGAATTCAGAGATACGACGAATAAAGCCTTTAAAGAAAAAAAGGAAGCAAGAGAAGAAGCCAAAGCTCAAAAGGAAGCCACTGTCCAAGTCCAGCCAGAACCACGCACCAAAAAGAAAGAAAAGCCTGCTGCACAAACCAAAAAGACAACGAAACCTCAGCAAAAGTCCCAGTCCAAAACACCTGCCCAAATCCCGGTAAACAGTGAATGGCTGGATGAAAGCAGTTTTCCTTATGATCTGCCTGTAAATGGAGAGAGCTCAAGCTTTCCGTATGATATCCCTGAAGGAACACCGGAAGACGCTAAAATCATCATCGGTCCAGCTGCGGCTCCAAAAGTAAAAAACATCCAGGCTCCGCCAAAAGCGCTGAAAAAAGGACCGGTCAAAAAGCTTCAGCCTGCACCAAAGCTGTTTATCTAACGGTGCAAGGCCCCTTCATTGTTTTCTGATACGCTCTCCTTTATAATGGTATAAGGTGTTCAGGATGATCTAAATGACACTGAATATCCTACTTTTACGTTGTATAAGGGAGAGATGTACATGAAGGTAGTTAGAATATCTCCTCGAGGTTATTGCTATGGCGTAGTTGATGCCATGGTTTTAGCAAGACAGGCGGCCAAAGACCCATCATTGCCCCGTCCTATTTATATTCTGGGCATGATTGTTCATAATAAACATGTAACTGACGCTTTTGAAGAAGAGGGAATTATTACGTTGGACGGTAAAAGCCGTCTGGATATTATCCGCAACATTGAATCGGGCACTGTGATTTATACCGCTCATGGTGTGTCACCCGAAGTTCGGCGCATCGCCCATGAAAAAGGGCTGATGGAAATTGACGCAACCTGCCCGGATGTCACAAAAACCCATGACTTGATCCGTGAAAAAGAACAAGAAGGATATGAAGTGATCTATATCGGTAAGAAAGGCCACCCTGAACCTGAAGGTGCCATCGGTATAGCTCCGCATGCAGTTCACCTGATTGAAAATGTGCAGGACATTCAAAACTTGCAAATTGACAACAAGAAAATTCTGATCACCAACCAAACAACCATGAGCCAGTGGGATGTGGCCGAAATTATTAAACAGCTTCTTGTAAAATATCCCGAAGCAGAGGTTCACAAAGAGATTTGCCTGGCCACTCAAGTCCGTCAGGAAGCCGTTGCTGAGCAGGCAAAGGAATGTGACCTTGTTCTTGTTGTTGGTGATCCTAAAAGCAATAATTCCAACAGACTTGCACAAGTTTCGCAGGAAATCGCAGGAACGACAGCATACCGAATCGCGGATGTGACTGAAATTAAGCTGGATTGGCTTAAAGGTGTGAAAACGCTCGGCATTACTTCAGGAGCTTCCACCCCAACCCCGATTACTAAGGAAGTCATTTCTTTCCTCGAGCAGTATGACGAGTTGGATCCTTCAACATGGGAAAACGAACGAAAAGTAAGTTTGGCGAAGATCTTGCCAAAAGTAAAAGCAAAATAAAAAAAGTCTGGTTCAATTTTATGAACCAGACTTTTTTGTTTAGAAAAAGAGAAACGGATCCGTATGAACCTCTGAAGAGATAACTTCTGTTGAATATCCCTTTTTCGCAAGGCTTTCTAACAGATAATCCCGAAGACCTTTCTTCATGATCTTCTCCACATTATGGCCCGGGTCCACAATGGAAAGCCCCGCTGCCTGGGCATCATGCGCATTGTGATAATACATATCACCGGTTACAAGAACATCCGCCCCTTTCATCACCGCGGAGGAAATGAATTTATTTCCGTCCCCGCCGACAACTGCTACCTTCTGCACTTTTTTATTGTTCCCTTTCACTGCACGGAGCGAGGGAACGTCGAGTGTTTTTTTGACATGGCTGATAAACGCTTCAAACTCCATTGGTTCTTTCAGCATTCCGATTTTGCCGATTCCCAAAGTCTCACCTTCGTTTTTCAGTTCGTACAAATCATAAGCCACTTCTTCATAAGGATGAGCCTGAACCATGGCTGCAACCACCTGGTTGATTCTTTCTTCCGGAACAACCGTTTCGATTTTAACCTCGCTGACTGACTCGAGCCTGCCTTTTGCTCCAATGAAAGGGTCAGTTCCTTCCAGAGGCATAAACGTGCCTTCTCCAGGAGTGTTAAAAGTACAGTGGCTGTACTTCCCGATATGCCCCGCTCCTTCAGCAGCCAGTGCATCTCTCACTTTTGTGCTTTGCTGTTCCGGAACATAAACAGCCAGCTTGTACAGCCGTTTCGTCACGGTAGTTTTAAGCACTTTAGTACCTTGAAGTCCCATCGCGCTTGCCAGCCAGTCATTCACCCCGCCCTTGGCAACATCAAGGTTGGTATGTGCAGCGTAAACGGCTATATCATGCTTAATCAGTTTTTCAATAATCCTTCCCTGTGAAGTGGAAAGATCAACTTTTTTTAATGGTCGGTAAATCATTGGGTGGTGGGCAATAATAAGCTGCACTTCTGATGCAATTGCTTCATCCACCACTTCTTCCAGTACATCAAGTGCAATCATTACCTTTTTGACCGGTTGGTTAAGGTTACCAACCTGCAAACCAATCGGATCCCCTTCTTCAGCCAATTGCTTGGGAGCGAGGACATGCAAGTCTGAAATAATCGTTTGTCCGTTTGCATATTTACTCATCGGATTAACTCCTCCTTTACCGAATCAATGCGCTTTTGCAGGCTTGCTTTTCTTTCTGCCAGATCAGGCGATTCACTTAATTCCATTTGCTTCAGGATGTTTTCCCACTGATGCAGCTCACCCTTCCACTTATCGAAAAATACTTCATTTTTCTCTTTCATGAGAAAAGGACCCAGAAGCAGTTCCAGCTCTTCTTTTTCTGTATAGGGCTGTTCTTTCTCAACCCGGTCGGCAACAAGAATTTCATATATTTTGCCGTCCTCTTTAATAATTTCTTCATGCACAAGGATCCAGTTTTCTTTTTTAAGCCATTTTCTTAGTGTATCTGCACCAACATTGGGCTGCAGCACGAGCCTTTTTACTCCTTGAAGTTTCGTTTTTCCCTTTTCAAGAATGCTCGATATTAACTGCCCGCCCATTCCGCAAATCGTAATCACATCTGCCTCGTTCGGTGAGAGGATTTCCAATCCATCTCCCTTGCGCACCGATATTTTGTTTTGCAGATTGGCTGCCTGCACTTCATTGTGTGCAGATTGATAAGGACCTTCATTAACTTCACCGGCAATCGCATAGACCACCTGGTGCTCAAGGATTAAATAACATGGAAGATAGGCATGGTCTGAGCCAATATCCGCCATTACTGCCTCCCTGTGTACGTGGGCCGCAACTCTTTTCAGCCTCAGGGATAGATTATCTCGTTTCATTCATTCCACCTGCTTTTGATTTCATAGTTCTTATTATGAACAACTGCTGTTTAAAAAACAAAAAGCTGGCTCTTCACAACACATCGTGTTGTCCGGAGTCAGCTTTTCTATTATTTTTTCTTTGAAAGCCAATCAGCGATTATTTGTTGCTCTTCACCTTTTACAACACCCGCTGGCATTCCGCCTGATTTACCATTTTTTATGATATTGGTAATCTGCTCTTTCTTATACTTGGCTCCTACCTTTTGAAGATTCGGTCCTACCGCACCCTCGAGGTTTTGACCATGGCAGGATGCACAGTTTTGCTTGAATATTGCTGCCGGATCCAGGGCCGCCTGCTGCTTGTCTTTTTTCGCTTCTTCCTGCTTATGTATTCCCCAAAACGACATGCCGATAACGAGAATAATACCAATCACTGCAGTAAATATAAAAGGAATAAGCGGATTTCGTTTCATGATTTCTCCTCCTTCGTCTGTTATACAATTGATGTACTTTCTGTCTGGTTATGTAAGTGCTAACAATCCATATCCTATTTTACTTGAAAATAGAGTTGAAGGAAAGAAAAAGTTAAACTTTTGCTAGTTTTGTCAATCTTACACAAGTAGCAGGTCATAGCATTATCGGTGGCTGTGTCTCCTGCCAATGATGAAAAAAAACGTCCGCTTGGGCGGACGGATTTTCACCTAACCATGCCTTCTTTTACGTTCATCAGTCGCTGAGCCTCTTCACGAAGTTTATACTTTTGTATTTTTCCTGAAGCGGTCATTGGGTATTCATTCATAATGAAAATATGCTCCGGAATCTTAAATTTTGATATTTTACCCTGGCAATAATCCACCAATTCTTCCTTAGCCAGCAGTTTCCCTTCCTTCAGCTGCACACAAGCCGCAACTTTTTCACCATATTTCTCATCAGGAACTCCGATTACCTGGACATCAAGAATCGATGGATGGGAATATAAAAATTCTTCCACCTCACGAGGATATATATTTTCTCCACCCCGGATAATCATATCTTTTAAACGGCCTGTAATAGCGACGTAGCCGTCATTGTCCATTACCGCCAAATCACCGGTATGCAGCCAGCCTTCAGGATCAATGGCACTTGCTGTCGCTTCCGGCATTTTATAGTAACCTTTCATAACATGATACCCTCTGGTACAGAGCTCTCCTTGCATACCCGCTTTCAAACGTTCTCCTGTAACAGGATCGATCACTTTAACATCAACCCCGGGATGAGGCTTTCCTACCGTTTCCACCCGTTTTTCAATGGGGTCGTCTGGAACAGTCTGTGTAAATACCGGTGAAGTTTCCGTCTGTCCATAAGCAATTGTAATTTCTGACATACCCATTTTATCGATGACACTCTTCATTACTTCAATTGGACAAGTGGAGCCAGCCATTACACCTGTTCGAAGCGAGCCAAGGTGATAACTTTCAAACTCCTCATGGTTCAACTCGGCGATAAACATGGTTGGAACGCCGTGAAGAGCCGTGCATTTTTCTTTTTCAACTGTTTCCAGCACTTCTTTTGGATTAAACTGCACAACCGGCACCATGGTTGCTCCAGCTGAAACGGCAGTGAGCGTCCCAATGACACATCCAAAACAATGAAAAAATGGAACAGGAATGCACAGGCGGTCGTCACAGGTGAGTTTCATAGCTGCTGCCAGCCGGTGCGCGTTGCCCAGTATATTGTTATGCGTCAGCATGACACCTTTTGGAAAACCGGTTGTTCCTGAAGTATATTGCATATTGATGACATCGTCCGGATGAAGGCTTTGTTCTCTTTGGGCAAGCTCTTCATCCGTGACATCTTCTCCGGCAGTCAGCATACCTTCCCATGACAGCATACCGTCATGTTTTTCATTGCCCATAAATATCATTTTTTCAAGAAACGGAAATTCACCCTTTTTCCCCTGAACGGTTTGAGCCAGCTTCACATAGGATGTATCTTTAAATCCTTCGATCAGAAAAAGGGCTTTGGCATCGGACTGCTTGAGAAGGTACTCAAGTTCGTTTTGCTGATAACTTGTATTAACCGTTACAAGCACAGCGCCAGCTCGCGCTGACCCAAATTGAAGCAGTATCCACTCAGGAACATTGGTTGCCCAGACTGCAATGTGGTCCCCTTTACTGATCCCTAAAGCCATCAAACCTTTAGCCACTTTTTCGGTTAACTCATAAAATTCTTTATATGAATAACGGATTCCCAGCTTGCTGTAAACAACAGCTTCATGTGACGCCAGTGAATGTGCCTGCCCTTCAAGGTATTTGCCAATTGTCAAAGAACCACTCACAGCCATAGTCCACCCCTTTTACTGAATTTAACAGCCAATTTCTCTAGCAATAACCATTCGTTGAATCTCGGATGTGCCTTCACCGATTTCTGTCAGTTTGGCATCTCTGAAATACCGCTCCACATGGTAGTCTCTCATATAGCCGTATCCCCCATGGATTTGAACCGCCTCAGAGCAAATCTGCATGCAGATCTCGGAAGCATAAAGTTTGGCCATAGCGGCTTCTTTTGAGAATTTTTTCCCCTGGTCTTTCAGCCATCCTGCTTTATAAACCATGTTCCGTGCCAGTTCAATCTTCATGGCCATATCCGCGAGTTTAAACTGAATCACCTGAAATTTGGAAAGAGAAGAACCGAATTGCTTCCTTTCTTTGGAATACGCAAGAGCTTTATCGTAGGCAGCCTGTGCAATTCCGACAGCCATCGCTCCGATTCCAATTCTTCCTCCGTCAAGGGTAATCAAAAATTGCTTAAAGCCGTCGCCGCGCTTTCCAAGGAGATTTTCCTCTGGAACTTTGACGCCGTCGAGAATTAATTCTGTGGTATTAGACGAATGAAGTCCCATTTTTTCATAGTTATCTATTACCTTGAAGCCTTCAGCATTCGTCGGAACAATAATAGCACTGATTTCTTTCTTGCCATCACTCTTTCCTGTAATCGCAGTTAGCGCCAGGTGTTTGGCATAACTGGCATTTGTGATATAGCACTTGCTTCCGTTGATAATCCATTGGCCGTCCTGCTCTGCCGCTGTGGTCTGCGTTCCTCCTGCATCTGAGCCAGCGTTCGGTTCGGTTAGTCCAAAAGCACCCATCGATTCACCTGTACAGATCGGCACAAGGTACTTTTGCTTTTGCTCTTCCGTACCAAACAAATAAAGAGGAGCACCTCCAAGAGATACATGAGCAGAATAGGTAATCCCAGCAGAACCACATGCCCGGCTGAGCTCTTCTACGGCAATAGCAAAAGATATGGTATCTGCTCCGCCGCCTCCATATTCTTCTGGAAAAGGAAGTCCCATGATTCCAAGCTTTGCAAGTTTTTGAAAAATTTCGAGAGGGAACTTTTTTTCCTTGTCGCGCTGTTCGGCACCCGGAGCCACCTCTTCATCCGCAAATTCCTTCATCATTTTTTGAATCATTGACTGTTCATCTGTTAACGCGTAATTCATGCCAGACCCACCTTTTGTGTAATTTCACCATTGTGTGTAATCGCTTTCAAGTTTATTATAGATATAAAGGCAGAATTTTTACAACATTAACATTTTTGATTTCTTTTATTTTTTTACCTCATTTTGGAATGAGATATTTTTCACAGGCATTTGCATTCCGTACGCAGAATCAGTAAAATACATTAATAAATGGTAAATTTGGAAATCAAACCGAAAAAAAAAGCCTGCCCTAAGGCAGACTTGATCGTATACTATTCTATTCCAAAAAGTCCTTGAGTCTTTTGCTTCGGCTTGGATGGCGAAGTTTCCGAAGAGCTTTAGCTTCGATCTGACGAATCCGCTCACGTGTTACACCGAACACTTTGCCGACTTCTTCGAGCGTTCTCGTACGTCCGTCATCAAGGCCAAATCGTAAGCGAAGCACGTTCTCTTCCCTGTCTGTAAGGGTATCAAGAACATCTTCCAATTGTTCCTTTAAGAGCTCGTATGCTGCTGCCTCTGAAGGTGCAAGAGCATCTTGGTCTTCTATGAAATCTCCAAGATGGGAATCATCCTCTTCCCCGATTGGTGTTTCCAGAGATACCGGTTCTTGAGCAATTTTCAGAATCTCACGCACCTTGTCAGGTGTAAGTTCCATTTCTGCTCCAATTTCTTCCGGAGTTGGTTCACGTCCCAAATCCTGAAGAAGCTGCCGTTGTACACGAATCAATTTATTGATCGTTTCAACCATGTGAACTGGAATACGGATGGTTCTTGCCTGATCAGCAATCGCTCGGGTAATTGCCTGTCTGATCCACCATGTGGCATAAGTACTGAACTTATATCCTTTACGGTAATCAAACTTTTCAACGGCTTTAATTAATCCCATGTTGCCTTCCTGAATCAGGTCAAGAAAAAGCATTCCGCGGCCCACGTAGCGTTTTGCTATACTGACTACGAGCCTGAGGTTAGCTTCCGCCAAACGGCGTTTTGCTTCCTCGTCACCTTCTTCAATACGCTTGGCAAGGGAAATCTCTTCTTCAGCGGAAAGAAGGTCAACACGGCCGATTTCTTTAAGGTACATTCTAACGGGGTCATTTATTTTTACGCCTGGAGGAACACTCAAGTCGTTGAGGTCAAATTCCTCTTCTTCTTTACCGGCTTCAAACTTCGGTTCTTCCTCGTCGCTATCTGTTTCATCAGCAACTTCTACTCCTTGTTCTTCAAGGAAGTTGTAGAACTCATCCATTTGTTCTGAATCCTGTTCAAAAGGAGCCAGTTTATTAGTGATGACGGCATACGTCAGCACCCCATTCTTTTTCCCTGCTTCAATTAGTTGCTCTTTTACTTGATCGATGGTTAATTCGCCTTCCGTCTCCTGACGGTTTGGTTTTTCAGCCATTCGATCCCCTCCTTCCACACTTCACCAAAAAAATTATGAACCTTTTAACTCTTTTTGCATCTGAAGTATTTCCATTGCTATTTGGGCCGCTTTGGCAAAGTCCTGCCCGCGCTCCGCTTCCTTTTTGTGTTTCTCTTTACTCTGTATCTCCAACCATTTCGGATAGTTGGTGATCTGCCTTATATAATCACTCATTTCCCTGTCGGAAAGATGTTCAATGACCGTCAGCATAGCCAGCTCGGACGCGATCTTTTTTAACCTTTCATCTTCAATGCGCTGCAGGAATAAACCAACATTGGGCAAATTTCCTTCTTCATAGAAGGCGTATAAATATGCTGCAACTGCATTGTGTTCTTCAATGTTAAATGACGCTCCAATTGACTCCTGAACTTTAATGGCCACATCAGTGTTTTTCAGCATATGTGCAAGAAGAATCCGTTCAGCATTATGATAGGCAGGCAAAAGCGGTTTGTTAAAATATGTTTTATACCTAGAATTATTATTCCTGTTTGGTTCCACATTATCCTTTTTTCGCTTCTGCTGCTTAGCTGTAAGATACTGCTGCTGTTTAAGTGCCTCCAGAGAAAGGTTGAATTCATCGGAAAGCTGCCGTAAATAATGGTCTTTTTCGACGGCATTAGACAGCCTGCTGATTTCCTTAATAACCTCTTCGATGTAGAGCATGCGTTCTCCTTCATCGTTGAGATTTTTCCCTCTTCTGAAATATTGAATTTTGAATGCCATTACGGTTAAACTTGCCCCTATTACATCCCTATTAAACTTCTCAGTGCCAAATTTTTGAATGTAGTCATCGGGATCAAGTCCATCGGGCATTTGTGCAATTCTTACATTGACACCTGCTTTTTGGAGGATGGCGGAAGCCCGGAAAGCTGCTTCAACACCTGCATTGTCCGAATCATAGCAAATGACAACGGAAGGAACATTCCTTTTCAGCAGCTTAGCCTGCTCCTCAGTCAGTGAGGTACCGAGTGTAGCCACCCCGTTCTCCACACCAGCCCGCCAGGCAGCAATCGTATCAACGTAGCCTTCAAACAGTACCGCCTGCTCTTTCTTCCTCATTTGCGGCCTGGAGAGATGGAGAGCATACAGGTTGTTCCCTTTATTAAACAGCATGGTTTCAGGGCTGTTTAAATACTTGGGTTCACCGCTGCCAAGAATCCTTCCTCCAAAGGCAATGACCTTACCGTTTCTGTCCCATATCGGAAACATGATACGGCTTCGGAAACGGTCAAAGGGCTTTCCGTCAAAATCGCGTTTACCGAGCAAGCCCGCTTTTTCACAAAGGTCGAGCGAGAAATTTCTTCTCTTTAAGAAATTGGTCGCTGCATCCCATGAGTCAGGAGCAAAGCCAATCTGAAAACGGGTGATAACCTCATCTGTAAATCCCCTGTTTTTCAAATATTCAAGCGCCTTGAGCCCTTGCTCAGTGTTGAGCAGATAGTGGTGATACAGCTTTGCCAATAGCTCATGGGCTTCTGTCATCACCGCCTTGTTATCGGCCGCCTTGGAGTTCCCAGGCTGGCGTTCCAGCTGAGGTAAATCTATTCCGGTTCGTTGTGCAATATGCTTGACGGCTTCCAGAAAGGAAAACCCTTCGATATTCATTAGAAAAGAAAAAGCATTTCCGCCTGCCCCGCAGCCAAAACAGTGATAAATCTGTTTGTCCGGTGAAACGGAAAAAGAAGGAGATTTCTCACCGTGAAAAGGACATAACCCAAAATAGTTGCGCCCTTGTTTCTTTAAGTTTACGTATTCACTGACAAGCTCAACAATATCTTGAGACGTTCGAACCTTTTCAATTAGTTCGTCCGGAATTCGTTCTGCCATGATTAAACACCGCTTTATTTACTTTCCTGCCTCAGAAAAAATTCAGACAGGTAATATTTATTCGTTATAAATTAATGAAGTCCTTCAATATTCGACAATAATTTTTGAAATTGTTCTGAGAACCGTTCCAGATCACTGTCACGGAATTTGGATGGGCCTTTTGTCCGATTGCCTGCTCTTCTTTGTTTCCCGGAAATGTATCTTTCAAAAAGTATTTTTTCCATTTCTTCTTCGCGGTAAAGAAAACCACGGGGATGAAAGGTTATTACACCTTTTGGAACGAGAATGCTCGCCAAGCCAAAGTCCTGTGTAACGGCAATATCTCCCTTCTTGGAATGATTCATAACATACAAATCTACTTCTTCCCGGTTGGAATCAACAAGCACCCATTCCACACCCGGCTCAGGGTCCGTGTAGTGAGCGTAAGAGATTACAAAAAACACCGGCACTCCAATATCACGACAATGTTCGATAATTGCCTTTTTTATCGGAGCCGGGCATGCATCTCCATCAACCCATACTTTCACATTGGAATTTAGCATAAATTAAAATTCTACATCCTTCATGGAATTCCTTCTGTTAAAACCTTTTTGTCGAAGAAAACCTTTTTTTGTTTTACTGCTGTAGAAGAATGTTGTTTCATAGAATTCAGCAAGCATGCCCTTTCTAAAGAACATTCCAGTCCTATTCTTGGTTGCATCGCTAACTTTTAATCACAATTTTATATTATAACTAAAAATTTGTCATAATGCCAGAAAAAATAATCAGCAGGAAAAAGCGCACAAAATCTATTTGATTTCGTACGCCACAGTTTTATCTGTAATTTTTACCTGTGTAAATATTGTAGATCATATTCGCCGATTCTTCGACCGCTTTGTTTGAAACATCTATGACTCTGCAGCCGATTCGGTCTATTGTTTTATTAAAATAATCAAGCTCCTGGCGTATGCGGTCCATATTGGCATAATTCGCTTCTGAGTTTAATCCAAGAGCCATCAGTCTTTCCCGCCGGATATTATTTAGCTTTTCAGGTGTAATGCTTAAACCGAAGCACTTTTTGGCTGTAACCTTAAACAGTTCCTCTGGCGGCTCAACCTCCGGGACCAGCGGTACATTTGCCACTTTTAAACGCTTGTGGGCAAGATACTGTGATAACGGAGTTTTCGAGGTTCTTGAAACTCCCACCAGAACAATGTCCGCCTTCAATATCCCGCGCGGATCTCTCCCGTCATCGTATTTGACGGCAAATTCGATCGCTTCCACTTTTCTGAAATAATCGTCATCCAGTTGATGAACGATGCCTGGCTCATAACGCGGAACCTGCTGAAGCAGCTGCTGCATCTGGCTCATCATCGGCCCGATGATGTCTACTGCAACCACTCCTGATGCTAATGCCTGTTGAAGCAAGAACTCTTTCATTTCAGGTATAACCAGAGTGAACGCAATAAGGGCTTTGTGCTCTTTTGCCAGAGCTACTACTTCTTTAATGGTGCCCTGGTCCTCAACATAGGGTACTCGTTTCAATTCAATGGCTGCGGTATTAAACTGGCTGGCCGCCGCTTTCACCACAAGCTCTGCTGTTTCTCCAACAGAATCAGATACAATGTAAATCATTGGTCGATCTATTTTGTCAGTCATTCTTACCTCCTGATAGTTAAGATCAAAGGATCATTTCATCTCTGGCCAGTTCAACAAATGCCTTGGTGACGTTCGTTTTTGTAATTCTGCCCACGACTTCAAAGCCTTCGCCGCTTGATGCTTGCTTTACGACCGGAAGTCCGTCAATTTGCTTATCAATCATAATTTGTGCCACACCAAGCAAATGGTCTTCCTTAAAACAAAACGTGATATTAGGCATCCTGGTCATTATAATGTTAATTGGAATGGCATTCAGTTCCTGTTTGCCCATGCTGGCTCTCAGCAGATCCTTTCGTGAAACCACACCTACAAGATGGGATTGTTTATTTACAATAAACAGTGTTCCTACATCTTCCAAAAACATGGTACAGATTGCTTCATAAACCGTCGATGATTCTGAAACCACAACCGGAATGGATGAAAATTCGTGTACCTGTATTTTTTTTATCTTCTCGGTCAATAGCTGCGATCCGGTTTTTCCAGTGTAAAAATAGCCTACGCGCGGCCTGGCATCCAAATAGCCGGCCATTGTGAGTATGGCAAGGTCAGGCCTCAGCGTGGCCCTTGTCAGGCTCAGCTGATCAGCAATGTGTTCCCCGGTTATCGGCCCATTATCTTTTACGATCTGCAATATTCTTTCTTGCCTTTTATTGAGTTCGATTGTTCGCACCACCTTAGCAAACTTTTAAATGTGTTATACTCTTAATTAAACATTATATACTAATTGAGGGAGCAAACGAAACCAAAACACAGGTTATTCGAATTTATTCAATTGATTTAAGAATTTCTTTGATTTAAAAACCATACCGGAATTTTCATCGATGTATGTACTAAGGATAAAACGGATCTGGTCTTTTGTTTGTTTCTTTAACGATATATTACCTAGACGGTTCAGATCAAAATGATAAAAAAGCCGCAGAAGCCTGGCTGCCGGCTGTGACAATGGAATACGGTTGGGATCCAGAGCGCTGCATCTCTCACAAAGCAGACCGCCTTCCCGGATGGAAAAGGAAAAATCCCCTTCCGTGCGGCCGCAATTCGCGCAGTGATCCACCTGGGGACCGATCCCGGCCTGCTGCAGCATTTTCATTTCAAAAATAAAGGTAATGACTTCCGGGTCGGCTCCTTCGTCCATCTGGTGAAGCGATTGCCACAGGTGCTCAAATAAATAAGGCTGAGGCTTCTGCTCCTCAGTCACTTTATCCAAAAATTCTATCATGTACGCACAATAGGCGGTCCTGAACAAATCCTCTTTTATTCCCCTGAAGGAGTCAATAATTTCTCCCTGGTTAAGGGTGCCAAGGCCTCTGCCCTGCTGATATACAAAATGACCGTATGTAAAAAGCTGCGCAACAGAAGAGAGGCGACTTTTTGGTTTCTTCGCCCCTCTTGCCATAACACCGATTTTACCTTTTTCTCGTGTAAATAGAGTCATGATGACATTCGTTTCACCATAATCCACTTTTCTGATAACAATTCCTTCAACCTTTTGCAGCAAGTTTACCACCACCAGGTTCTTTTAATGAAGGCTCCTTATTGGATGGGAGAGTCAATAGGTGTTTGAGGGTGATCCTCTTGAACCATACTCGCTGACATGTCCACTTCAAGTTCTTTAAACAACAAATAGGTATCGATACTGCCCGTTTCGCAAAATACCTTCCAGGTAAATTCTTTCATGGGAATGCTCCACCTTTCACGTTGTTATTTAAAACTCTCTTGTCCTTAGGGTTGCCTTAAAACAAAAATTAAATGTGAAGGAAAATATGGAAGCTTAATTCTAATACTCGTCTTCGTTAAAGCCGAATTCTTTCAGCTGGCTCGCCTTATTTCTCCAGTCCGCCTGAACTTTTACAAAGAGTTCAAGAAAGACTTTTGATCCTAAAAGGTTTTCAATATCCGTGCGCGCCCTCTTGCCTACTTCTTTAAGCATGGAACCTTGCTTTCCGATAATAATTCCTTTTTGCGATTTTCGTTCAACAACGATGGTAGCGTTGATAAAAACGACATCACGGTCTTCGCGGCGCTGCATTTGTTCAATCACTACGGCAATGGAGTGGGGAATTTCCTCACGGGTCAGATGAAGCACTTTTTCCCGGATCAGTTCTCCGACAATAAAGCGTTCGGGATGATCAGTAACCTGGTCCTCAGGATAAAACTGCGGTCCTTCCTCAAGGTATTCCGTAATCTGTTCCATCAGTGTTGTCACATTGTTCCCCTGAAGAGCAGAAATAGGAATCACTTCCTGGAACTCAATTTTTTTACGGTAAAATTCAATAAGCGGCAGAAGTTCATCTGGATGGATGGTGTCAATTTTATTGATTACCAAAAAAATCGGCTGTTTGATTCCCTGAAGCTTATCAATAATAAATTGATCACCCCGCCCGTAACCTTCCTCCGCATTAATGACAAATAGGATTAAATCCACTTCTCTTAATGTCTGCTGGGCAATCTTTGTCATAAAATCACCAAGCCGGTGTTTTGGTTTATGAATACCCGGAGTGTCGATAAAGATAACCTGTGCCTGATCGGTTGTATATACTCCCTGGATTTTGTTTCTTGTAGTTTGCGGCTTATCACTCATGATGGCGATCTTCTGGCCGATGACATGGTTCAATAACGTTGATTTTCCTACATTTGGCCGTCCGATGATGGATACAAAGCCTGATTTATAACCTGTTTTATTCATTCAAATCCCCCGGTGAAAACGCTCCTGGAAGAAGTTCTTCCACAGTCGTTTCCAAAATGTCTCCTTGCAAATTCGTTAAATACACTTTCATATCAGAAGGGCATAATTCTGAAATGACCTGCCTGCAGGCTCCGCATGGCGGAACCGGACGTTTTGTGTCTGCCACAACAGCCAGTGCTGAAAATTCCTTATCCCCCTCTGAAACCGCCTTAAAAAGCGCGGTACGCTCCGCACAGTTTGTCACACTGTAGGCAGCATTTTCAATATTGCAGCCATGATAAACCTTTCCTTCTTTGGTCAGCAGCGCTGCCCCCACCTGAAATTTGGAATAAGGAACGTATGCCCTGTCTCTGGCTGTAACCGCTTCCCTTACCAGTTTGTCTTTTTCCATATTCGTTCCACCTTTCAACATTAATCCTTTATCCTACTGAATTGATAGAATGCTTCATCTATTTTTTGCTTACGTTTTTGACGTTTAAAAGAGATAATGCAAGGCAGGTTTTACAAATAGCAGTAATCCGATTATAACAGCAAACAGGGAAAAAACCAAAACGGCACCTGCTGCCATATCCTTCGCCTGCTTGGCCAAAGGGTGGAATTCTTCCGTAACCAGATCGACGACCCGCTCAAGAGCCGTATTGACGATCTCTAATGAGATGACAACTCCAATGACAAGGAAAAGAATTGCAAACCGCACAGCAGAAAAATCCAACACATACGCAACACCCAAAACCACCAGGCTGATCAATACGTGAATTTTAATATTTTGTTCCCCCGCTAGAGCTGTTTTTATGCCATTCCATGCGAATTTGAAACTTCGAAAAAACCGGCGGGCAGCCATCACCTGTTATCTCGTCAGTCCGTAGGCAGTTAAAATTTCATCCTGCCTGCCAAACATTTGTTTTTCATCCTGCTCATTCAAATGATCATAGCCTAAAAGATGAAGCAATCCATGAACTGCAAGAAATCCGATCTCCCTCATAAAGGAGTGCCCGTATTCTTCAGCCTGCACCTTTGCCGTATCCACTGAAATGATAATATCTCCAAGAATCCTTGGCAATTCGGCTCCTGTTATTTCAATCTCGCCCTCGCCCATTTCTTCCATGGCGAATGAAATCACATCCGTTGGCCGGTCCTTGTCCCTGTATTGTCTGTTAATTTCATGAATCATCTCATCGGTGACGAACGTTAAAGACAACTCCGTTTCATCCGGCACTTCCTCCATGGAGGCCGCATAATTAAGAAGATTGGTCAATTCCTCAATCAGATCCGGTGTCATCTGTTCGGATTCATCAGTATAGTCAATGTGTAAACTCATTTATAAATCCACCTTCTTTTTAATTTGCTGTTCGGGATATTCAATCCTTGAATGGAAGATACCGTTCAGTGTCTGGCTAAGCGTTTTGGCGACGGTATCCAATTCTTTAAAGGTCAGGTCACATTCATCAAATTGTCCATCCTCCAGCCGGTCTGTGATGATTTTTCGGATAATGGAGTCAATTTTAACTGGCGTGGGTTTAGATAATGAGCGAACGGCTGCCTCCACACTGTCTGCAATCCCCACAACAGCAGATTCCTTCGACTGCGCTTTTGGGCCGGGATATCTGAAATCAGCTTCCGGAATATCTTTTTCACTCTGTTCAGCTGCTTTATGGTAAAAGTATTGAAGCAGCGTAGTTCCATGGTGCTGTTCCGCAATATCAATAATTTCTGCCGGCAAGTTATATTCTTTCAACATCTCCGACCCATCATACGGATGAGCAATAATAATGGTCTTGCTCAACTGGGGTGTTAATTTATCATGCGGGTTCTCCATGTTCATCTGGTTTTCGATAAAAAAGTGCGGTCTTTTTGTTTTCCCCAGATCGTGATAATAGGAGCCTACTCTTGCAAGCAGACCGTTCGCACCGATCGATTCACAGCCGGCTTCCGAAAGATTGGCAACCATTACGGAATGATGGTACGTTCCCGGAGCTTCAAGCAAAAGCTTGCGCAGAAGAGGGTGATTCGGATTGGACAATTCAATCAAACGGGTTGTGGAGAGCACCCCAAACCACGATTCAAACACAGGCATCAGTCCCAATGCCAGAACCGATGCTAAACATCCGGAAACAAACCCAAACCCAATCTCCACCCCGATCTGCACCGGGGAGTATTTTCCGTTTTGAAGCAGAAGAATGATCAAAATTGAAACGATGTTAATAAAGGAAACGAGAAGCCCCGCTTTCAGTATCCTTGATCTTAAATGACGCTTGCCCAGATAAATGACGCCAGCAAAGCAGCCAAGCAGCACGTAGATGCCTAGTGGAAAGTTAAATGTACCGGTCGATCCTTCATTAAACATCAATGTTGCACAGAGCGCAAACAAAACACTTGAAAGAATGGCCGTATATTCGTTCATGAGCATTTTAATCATCATGGCTCCCGCTGCAATAGGGACAATAAAGAAAATGCCCGTAATCTCCATTTTGTCAATGAAGCTGGTCAGCTTCATGACCAGGAGGGAAAAAGCCATGAGAATAACGTAGAGCAGGATCTGTTTCCTTTTGCTGCTCTCTTTATCGGCAAAAGAATCCCTTATTAAATAATACAAGCCTGTAACCAGGATAAGAACAAAAAGGAGCAGTCCAACATAAGGATACACCGTAACTTCTTTATCGAGCAGTCCTACGAGCTTTAACTGTCGGAATTTTTCAGGCGTTATGACATCGCCCTCTCTGACGATAATTTCCCCTTCTTTGATCTCCACAGGCTCTGCTGCGTCAATGGCTTGTTGCTTGGCAAGTTTGGTTTTATCCACGTCAAGCAAGTAATTGGAAACTATATTGCTTCTCGTCAGTTCGATCACTGCATTTTTTAAAGAAGAGTTAAAGTTGGAATTCTCCTGGATGTTATCTTCTGCCCGTTCACGAAAAAATTCGAGCTGGTCCACTCTGATTTTATTTTTCAGCGTGTCATTGATGACAGAACTGGCCAAATCTCTTGCTGAACTGAGTTCGGAAGAGGAAGCACTAAACAGGGCCGTATAAGCTTCCGGAGAAATTTGGTTGTTGCCGACCATACCCTTGATTTGATCAATTTTCTGATCAAGTGTCAGAGGTTCTTTGTCTTTGTCCTTTTTCTCAGCTTCATTAATTTTCTCTATTGCCTTGAAAATTTCGTTTGATTTCTCAGCTTGCTTTAGCGGGCTGTCTTCATCATAGGAATAAAGATTTTCCACCTTGTCAGCTGCATCCTTTTGCTTTTTTAGCGTTTCTTCCTTCATTTCTATGGAGATCGGTGATTGTATGTCCCGAGGAGAGATGGAATACGGCTCAGCATCAACCGTATCTGGTGTGACATTACTTACTAACGTCGAATAAATAATCAAGGCCAATAGTCCAAAAAGCAGGATTGACCAACTTTTAGGTGAATTCTTCTTTTTAAACTTTAACCGTTTTATCACATTGTTGCTCATCACATTCAGCCCCCGACTGTCACTGCTTTGTATCTACATATTAACAAAAACTGGACAGAGAAGGTATAGCAGAATTGTCAGTATACTTATTTCTCTCCAAAAAAAGAAGAAGCATCAGGTAAAACCTGATGCTTCTTCTACTTGCCATCTTCATTTTTTTCATAGGCTGAAATGATGCGCTGAACCAGCGGATGTCTAACCACATCAAGCTGTTTCAAGAAAATAAATTGGATACCCGGCACACCATTCAGAGTGCGTTCTGCCACTTTCAACCCTGACTCTTTTCCCCGTGGAAGGTCAATCTGGGTCAAGTCACCCGTAATGACCATTCTGGATCCAAAGCCAAGGCGTGTCAGAAACATTTTCATTTGTTCCGGAGAGGTATTCTGTGCTTCATCAAGAATAACAAAGCATTCATCGAGCGTTCTTCCCCTCATATAGGCGAGAGGTGCAATTTCAATGGTGCCTCTTTCAATCAAACGTTCTGTATGTTCCATACCCAACAAATCATGAAGAGCATCATACAGCGGACGCAAATAAGGGTCGACCTTTTCTTTCAGATCGCCTGGAAGGAAGCCAAGGCTTTCCCCAGCTTCAACAGCCGGCCTTGTCAATACTATCTTCTTGATTCTTCCTTCTTTCAAGGCAGCTACTGCCATGACCACAGCCAAATACGTTTTACCAGTACCTGCAGGGCCGATCCCAAAAACGAGATCCCCTTTTTTCATCGCTGTTACATAATGACGCTGACCAAGTGTTTTTACTCTGATTGGTTTGCCTTTTACGTTTGTTGTAATCTCCTGCTGATACAATTCAGTGATTTCATCGAGCATTCCCCGTTCTGCCAGCTGAACAGCATAAACAATGTCTCGTTCAGAAATATGAATTCCTTTTCGGATCAGACCCAGAAGCACGATCAGTACATCTTCCACCTTTAAAACGGCATCATCCGCCCCGGTGACCGAGATGTCTTCGCCTCTTGTGACAATGGTGACTGAAAGCTTATCTTCAATAATATTCAGAAAAGCGTCATTCGGTCCGAAAAGCGCCAGGGCCTCTCCCTGGTCTTCTAATTGTAATCGCTGTAATTTGGTGGTTTCTGACAAACTACTCAGTCTCCTTGTTGGATAAGTATAGGTTGTTCAGATGCAATATTTTCTATTACCTGGTAGTGCATCGATAAATTTACTTTACCATTTGAAACGGACTGGCGCAAAATTTTTTCTCCTTTAATTTTTGCATCGTGGGAAAGCAATTTCCTAACTTCTTTTTTGGCCATTGACTTCCCTGCCCGGATGGCTTCGGATTCTGAATACACCCGTTGTACGCCATCCGTTTCCCGGATTTCTTTCTTTATATACGAGACGGGCAGCGTCCATTTCCAAAACCTCAGCGGGGTTTCATTCTCGCTGACCTCTTGTGCTTTATATTCCCCGTCTTTCCATCCCCAAATCGGTATTTTGAGGCCAAACAGATTTATTTTATGCTGTGTTATCATATTTCCAGTAAACGTTTGAAAATCAGTTTTAAGCGGAATTGTAACGCTTGTTGTATACCATGTCTCCCCCCAGACAACTCCCTTGGCCGGAACAAGCTTTGTTTTTCCTTCCTTTCCAATGTATCCGGAAACAAGGAGGCTGCCTTTATAGACAAACTGATGGGGGGAAACAACGGGTTGTCCTTTTTCAACGAACATATCATAGATCACTGCGTCCTTTTTTGCGACTAAATGCTTTGGTGAAGACGCTTCTTTTCGTTTAGGTATTTCCTTTTCCACAACCTGAAAATTGTAGGTTGTCCCATTCAGACTTACTCCAATCCAGGTTACGTTGTCCATGGCATTGGTCAGCCGCTGCTGAAGCTGCCTGACATTGGGGAGGAGGAAAATGAATTTCCCCTTTTTTATCCCCAATTCTTTTGCAGCCTTTAGAAGCTGGTACTCTGTTTTAGGATTTGCTCCTGTCACATTAATATTCCAAACCATATTGGATAGAAGAAATAAAACAACAAAAAAACCTGCAAGTCCCAGCAAGAGGCCATTTCTTTTCCACATTCTGGCTGCCCAAAACGGCAAACCGTTCTTCTCAAGAAGGCGGAACTTGCACTTTGTTTCCTTTAGAAGCAGCCGTACCTCTTTTATGTTCCTTGTATAAAGACAGGCGGACACGGAACTTTCACCTGTCCGTTCGATATTCCAGATGGCGATCCCTCCGGCCAGGCAACCGTTGATCAAGCCTTCCAGATCGTCCCCTCTCAACTCAATTTTCACATAACTGTTTATCGGCTCCAGCCAGTCCTTTTTCATAGCGGCCTCCCGTACTGGTTTTTAAGTGGATTTGTCATAATAGACCCCTTCTATCGTTCCTTCAAGCAAAATTTCTTCCGGCAGGATGGTTTTGATCACAAAATCCTGTCCTTTGATTACAAGGTGTCCCTGCTTTAAACGAAGCTTTAGTTCTTCTCTTGAAAAGGCCATGACCCCTCTGTGATTTTCTATATAGATATGTAACTGGCCAATCATTGTAATGCGGGGCAAATCCATCATGGCATCCGCTGGGAGATCAAGTTTTTCCACTAACCATTTTGTTACTTGCTGTCTCCACTTTGCCATCTGCAACACCCCTCTCATCTCATTTTTATGAAAGGGTGGGATAAACTATCACCATAAATTTAAAAAAGGACCGCATGAAATGCAGTCCTTTTTTAAATTTTATTTTATTATTTTTTTCTGTGAAGCGGCTGGTAGGCGCGGGGTTTGCCCAGAATCTCCGACCAGATGATTCCTTCAACAATATTTTCTTTTTTGACATTAAAAGAAACTATTTCATCGCTGCGGTCCCTGTACCTGTTGGTTACGGACACACCTGACTGGGGAGATCTTCTTGGCTTCTCCTGGACGTTTTGATATCTTTCCAAAATTGTTGGAACGGAGGTGACGTCTTCAGCACTTTCTTTCATCGCCCTATCCCTTTTGGCTTTTTGGGCAGCTGCCGTATCCGGTGCTTGAGGTGCTCTCCTTTGAACGCGGCGCTGCTGCGGTGGATCACCTTGCTGCGACAAACCTCTTTTAATCAACCCATACAGTCCCACGACCACAAAAATGATAAATGGAAGCAAATCACCGATGGCATCGAAAATATGATTGAGAAGTGTATCCATTATTTCTTCCCTTTAGTGCCCGGCAAATCATCTTCTCCTGTTGAAGGATTTGCTTGTTTTCCAATCGATTCTCTCATGGTCGTATCAGCAATTACGTTGGTCAGGTTGGCATAATCAAGCACACCCATGTTTCCTGAACGGAGCGCCTCGGCCATCGCAAGCGGAACCTCTGCTTCAGCTTCCACAACTTTTGCCCGCATTTCCTGAACTCTCGCAATCATTTCCTGTTCGTTAGCTACCGCCATGGCCCGGCGTTCTTCCGCCTTCGCCTGAGCAATGTTTTTATCTGCCATCGCCTGGTCTGTCTGCAGAGCTGCGCCAATATTTTTACCGATATCAATATCTGCAATATCGATGGACAGAATCTCAAATGCAGTTCCGGAGTCCAGGCCCTTGGACAAAACGGTTTGGGAAATGGTATCCGGGTTTTCCAGGACCTTCTTATGGTTTTCGCTTGAACCGATTGTGGAGACTATACCTTCTCCTACACGGGCAATGATGGTTTCCTCGCCGGCACCCCCGACGAGGCGTTCAATATTCGCACGTACCGTGATTCTTGCTTTTGCCTTAACCTCAATCCCGTCCAGCGCCACACCGGCAATAAACGGCGTTTCAATCACCTTGGGGTTAACACTCATCTGAACGGCTTCCAGGACGTCTCTTCCGGCCAAATCGATTGCAGCCGACCGTTCAAACGTCAAATCGATATTTGCCCTGTGCGCGGCTATGAGGGCGTTTACAACGCGGTCTACATTTCCTCCCGCCAGGTAATGGCTTTCCAGCTGGTTGGTCGTAAGATTTAACCCTGCTTTTTGTGCTTTGATCAGCGGATTAATAACCCTGGAAGGAATTACTCGTCTTAGCCTCATCCCGATTAATGTAAATATTCCAACCCGAACCCCTGCGGCAAGTGCCGAAATCCATAATGCCACCGGAACAAACGTAAATAGAACAGCAAGGACGATAATAATGACACCTATCATAACCAGTGTTGCAATTGAACCTGAAAACATTTAATCTCCTCCTTTTTCTAATACATCTTCTTTTACTTCTCTAACCACGATTCTTGAACCCTGCACTTTTACAATTTTTAGCTTTTTCCCTTTTTGAATAAAGCTTCCTTCTGTAACAACATCCAGATACTCTCCATCAAGTTCAGCTGTACCCGACGGCCGGAGCGGCGTGATGGATTCTGCAATCCTGCCTGTAAGATCTGCTCTTTGATCATTAGAGACGTATCCTTTTTCCGTACTTGTGCTGTCAAACAGAATCAGTTTTCTCAACGGCCCCCGATAGCCAAAATATTTAAGGAAAATAAACGATCCTATTACAGTAACAACAACAGCAATTCCTATAGAAATGGCTACAGTCGTTACGGATCCTGCGGCCATGACCAAGCCAGCTATCACTGCAATCACCCCCAACAATCCGATTATTCCTCCTGGAACGAAGATTTCGAGAAACAAGAACACTAGTCCAAGCACAAAGAGCGCGATGGATTCCCATCCGGCCAGTCCCGCAATCATATGACCAAAGAAATAAAGACTCAATGACAGCAGCCCTATGGTGCCTGCGATACCAAATCCCGGTGTGAAAAGTTCAATTGCAAGACCAAGGAATCCAATTGAAAAGAGGATGGCAACTACAATCGGGCTCGTAACCACACGTGCTACTTTTTCGGCCAGACTTAAATTAACTTCAGTCACTTTGGCATCATCCAGCTTCAAATATGAAAGCAGTTCTTGCCGGTCATCTACAATATTTTCGGCATAACCGACCTTTAGCGCCTGGTTGGCTGTCAGCGTTAACAATTTCCCTTTCTCAAGCCCCAGTTCCTTAATTTCAATGTTTTCATCTGCCATGGCGCGGGCATATTTGGGATCACGGTTGTTAAGTTCCGCTGCCGCTTCCATTTCTGCGATCCAGGCAGATTCTGCTTTTTTCCCGGCCGTATTGCCCTGTGCATTGATAACCGCGGCAGAGCCCATCATTGTAGAGGGTTTCATGACGATTTCATTTGCATTCAATGCAATGTATGCACCCGCAGAAAAGGCATCTTTGATTATGTATGCCGTAGTGGGTATCTTCGTATTTCTGATCAGCTGGGCGATCTTATTGGCCGAATCCACTCTTCCTCCTGGTGTATTGATCTCAAAAATAATATGATCTGCACCTGCTTTTTCTGCATCATCTATAGTTCTCTCAAGGAAAGCTTCAAGGCCTCTTTCTATTTCCTGCTGTACGGGGATAACGTATACCGTCTTGCCATTTCCTTCACCGGCGGCAGGCTTGATGATGGTCAGCAGCGGGATGATCATCAGTCCCAGAAAGAATAGTAACCGGATTATTCTCAACAATCTCCCCCCCTTTTAATCCTCAATTATTCATACGATTGAACAAACAAAAAGTTTCAATATTTGGAAAGCCTCCTTTCCATTGTACAGTATGTATTTTCGAAAAACCAACCAAGTATGCTTTAATAACGCAAAAAGACGCCTGTGAGGATTAACCTCAAGGCGTCTGTTCGATTTAAGATAAATTTTGTTGTACGAGCTTGTTGACAAGAGAACCATCGGCTTTGCCTTTAACTTGAGGCATAACCACTCCCATTACTTTGCCCATATCCCCTTTTGATGAAGCACCAACTTGTTCGATGGCTGCCAGGACAATTTCTTTCACTTCATCCTCGGATAATTGCTGTGGCATATAATCCGTTATGATAGCAATTTCTTCTTTTAAAGAATCTGCCAAATCATTGCGTCCGGCTTTTTCAAATTCTTGGAGGGAGTCTTTTCTTTGTTTCATTTCACGTGCAAGAACAGTGAGCTCTTCTTCTTCATTCAGGTCGTGCCCGAGCTTGATTGATTCGTTTTGAAGGGATGCCTTCACCATGCGAATCACAGAAAGCTTTTGCTTGTTTTTGTCCTTCATCGCTTGTTTCATATCCTGGTTTAATCGATCAAGAAGACTCATAAAACTTACACCTCACTTAGAACTTGCGCTTTCTTGCTGCCTCAGCCTTCTTCTTACGTTTCACGCTTGGCTTTTCATAATGCTTGCGCTTTTTCACTTCTGCCAAAGTTCCATCTTTGGAAACGGATCTTTTAAAACGACGAAGAGCATCATCAATGGATTCGTTCTTACGAACACGTGTTTCTGCCATTTTCTTTCCCTCCCTCCAGACCATTTCCTTCACAATAAGTGATAGAAATGCGTCACATATCTTTTGCCATTATAATATATCAATTGCTAATGGTCAACAAAAATCCGCTTTGTTTTAATAATCGGAATCAGAGCTTTCGCCTTTGACAATAGAAATTCCTGCGCTGGCACCGATCCGCGTTGCTCCTGCTTCCACCATCGCAAGTGTGGTCTCCCTGTCACGCACTCCGCCTGAAGCTTTTACGCCAATATTCGGGCCAACCGTCTTTCGCATAAGCCGGATGTCTTCAACTGTAGCTCCTCCGGTGGAAAACCCGGTAGACGTTTTCACAAACTGAATACCGGCTTTAACTGCAATTTCGCAGGCTTTTACTTTTTCTTCATCGGTAAGCAGAGACGTTTCAATAATGGCTTTGGTCAGTGCGCGACCTTTTGCAGCTTCAACAACCGCCCGGACATCGCGTTCAACCAGATCATACTCTTTCCCCTTCAAAGCACCGATATTGATTACCATGTCCACTTCAGTCGCCCCGTTTTCTATCGCATTTTTCGTTTCAAATGCTTTAACTTCCGGGGTGCTCGCTCCAAGCGGAAAGCCAATGACCGTACACACGGCCACGTCTGTGCCTTTTAACTGTTCAAACGCAGTGTAGACCCAGACCGGATTAACACAAACGGAAAAGAAATTGAATTCTTTAGCTTCCCTGCAGAGTTTCAAAATATCCTCTTTTGTTGTTTCGGGTTTTAAAGCGGTATGGTCAATGAGTTTTGCAAGATCTGATGCAGCCATTTTTATCATCCCTTTCCACACTTCTTCTCTTCCTCTGTATTTTACCAAAACCCGACGTTAAAATACAAAATCCGGGTTAGATAAAAAAAAAGAAAGCCCGGATTACCGGACTTTCAGCTGGATCAGAAGTTTGCAATTTCTTTAGAAAGGTGATCGTCCACCACTTTTACAAACTGGCCTTCATTATACGGGTAACCCGCTTTCGAAATTTTCACAAGGACTTGTTTACCGATCATCTCTTCGGTTGCAGGGAACCTGACCTTGAGATAATTCGGTGTATATCCGATAAACTGGCCTGTACCCTTTTCTTCCTTGTATTCTTCTTCAGGAATCACCTCTACCACTTCATCTTCATAATTCGAAGCATATTCTTTGGCAAGCTGGTCCGAGAGCTCGATCAAACGGTGAACCCGTTCGTTCTTCACTTCTTCAGGCACTTGATCTTCCATCCGCGCAGCAGGTGTGCCGGTACGCTTGGAATACGGAAATACATGAAGCTCGGAAAATTTGTGGTCACGGATGAAATTATAAGTTTCCATAAATTCTTCTTCCGTCTCCCCGGGAAATCCAACAATAACATCAGATGTAATCGCCAAACCAGGCAGCGCTTTTTTTAGCTTGGTTATACGCTCTGCAAAAAGCTCCATGGTATACTTTCTGCGCATTCTTTGGAGAACCGTATTGGAACCGGACTGAAGCGGAATATGAAGGTGTGGAACCACCTTATCGGAACGGTTCATAACCTCGATCACTTCATCCGAAATCTGGCTGGCTTCGATGGAAGAGATGCGCAGCCGTTTCAATCCTTCTACTTTCTCGTCCAATTCTGCAAGAAGCATGGCAAAGTTATAATCCTTTAAATCCTCGCCATATCCCGCCGTATGAATCCCGGTAAGCACAATTTCCTTATACCCGGCATTGACCAGCTGCTGCGCCTGATGGATTACTTCTTTTGAATCCCGTGATCGGAGCAGTCCGCGTGCCCAGGGAATGATACAAAACGTACAGAAGTTGTTGCATCCTTCCTGAATTTTCAGGGAAGCACGCGTACGGTCCGTAAATGAAGGAACATCGAGTTCTTCATACACTCGTGCCTTCATAATGTTGCCGACTCCATTAATAGGCAGCCGTTCCTCTTTAAACTGCTCGATAAACCCGAGCATCTTTCCCCGGTCCTGAGTTCCCACTACAATATCGACACCGGGGATCGCCATGATTTCTGCAGGGGAAGTCTGTGCATAGCATCCTGTCACACATATGACCGCATCCGGGTTTTTACGGATGGCCCGGCGGATCACCTGGCGGCTTTTTTTATCGCCTGTATTGGTAACAGTACATGTATTGATAACATAAACGTCAGCTGTTTGCTCGAACTCTTTTCGTTCATAGCCTTCACTCTGAAACAGCTGCCAAATCGCTTCTGTTTCGTAATGATTTACTTTACAGCCTAATGTATGAAAAGCCACTGATGGCATTTCAATCACCTCATTAATTCAAAATGATAGGAAACAGCACTAAGGAGATAAGAACTGGCTGTTTCTGTCCGCAGGATACGTGGCCCGAGTCCGCAGGAAACAAAACCCGCTTCCTTTAATTCAGACACTTCCTGCTCGCTAAAGCCGCCTTCAGGCCCAATTGCACACAGTAGCGTCGAACCCGGAGCCATTGAATGGAAGACCTCAGCCAGACGCTTCGTCTCTCCCTCTTTCGCTTCTTCTTCATAAGCCACAATTTTATAATCAAAATCTGCAGCTTGCTTCAGAAGAGATGGAAAGGAGGCCGGCGGAAGAAGGTCAGGAATGACGCTGCGGTGAGACTGCTCAGCTGCCTCTTTAGCAATTTTTTCGAGCCTCTGGATTTTCTTCTGGCCCTTTTTTTCATCCCACTTTACAATACACCGTGATGAAGAAAAAGGCAAAAACCCTTTTGCCCCAAGCTCCGTTCCTTTTTGTACAATCGTTTCGAGCTTATCCCCTTTTGGAATTCCCTGGGCAATGATAACTTGTACAGGAGATTCCTTTTGTTCCTTTATCTCTTCGATGACAGAAGCCTGGACGGCATCACGGTCGACTGATGTGATTTCACAGAGCACGGTCCGGCCCTGGCTGTCGGAACAAATAATATGGTCACCGTTTTCCATTCTCATTACTTTTGCAATATGATTTGCGTCATCGCCCGAGATGGTTACAGTGGTATCGCTCATGTCGTTACCTGAAACAAAGTATCTTTGCATGCTAGACCTCTTTCGGGTGTGAAAGATTACGCGCAATAATGGCGACCCAGTCTTCCATCTCCAGCACTTCTACAATGGTAAAACCATTTTGCTTCAGTTCTTCTTTTACTTCGTTCTTTTTCCCCTGAATAATGCCTGAAGTAATAAACAGACCATCTGGTTTAAGCACCCTTGCGGCATCTGGAACAAAACGCAGGATGATATCAGCAAGCAGATTGCCGACAATAAGATCGGCAGGGCCCTCAACGCCGTTTAACAGGTTATTCTGCTTTACCGTGATTTTTTCAGCCGCTTTATTCAGCTTCACATTGATGTTGGCACTTGAAACGGCTACATCGTCCAGATCAAATGCCTGGACCTGATTTGCTCCCAGGTGGGCCGCAGCGATACTTAAAACGCCTGAGCCGGTTCCTACATCTATGACCTCATCACCTGGCTTCAAATATTTTTCAATGGCTTGCAGGCACATAACAGTGGTTGGGTGTGTCCCGGTGCCGAACGCCATTCCCGGATCCAGTTCAATGATAACCTCATCCGAACTCACAGGCTGATAATCTTCCCATGTCGGGGTAATGGTTATTTTTTCAGAAATCTTGACCGGTTTGTAGTATTTCTTCCAGGCAGTCGCCCACTCTTCTTCATTTACTTCACTGATACTGACATGGTTATGCCCCAGGTCGATATCGTAGGTCATCAGATTATTAACGGCATCCTTTATCTCATCCACCGTTTCACCAAGAAAACTTGTTACCGGTAAATACGCTTTTATTAAAACGCCTTCTTCAGGATAATCATTGGGATCGAGTTGATAGATTTCCCCAAAAACGGATGTTCTCTCTTTTGACAGCTCTTCCGGATCTTCTATCACCACGCCGCTTGCGCCTGCTTCGTGTAGAATATTTGAGATTGGTTCAACCGCTTCCTGGGTAGTATGAATGCTAATTTCTGACCATTTCAATTCTATCAACTCCATTCCTATGATCCATTACTCGCCTTTAAAGGCTCTTTTTACTTTGTCAAAAAAGGATTCCTCGTGCTCATCCGGCACATCTCCGCCGATTTCGGCAAAATCCCTGAGCAATTGCTTCTGCTTGTCGGAAAGCTTGGTTGGTGTCAGCACCTTCACTTGAATGTGCTGGTCTCCCTGGCCGCGTCCCCTGACATTTTGAACCCCTTTTCCGCGCAGACGGAAGTGAGTCCCGGTTTGTGTTCCTGCAGGTATTTTCAATTTGATTCGCCCGTGCATCGTAGGAACTTCAATTTCATCTCCAAGTGCCGCCTGGGCATAGGTAATAGGCATTTCGCAATAAATGTCGTCTCCGTCCCTCTCGAAAAATTCGTGAGGAAGGACTCTGAACACAACATACAGATCTCCCGGAGGACCTCCATTTACACCGGCTTCTCCATGCCCGGAAAGGCGAATCTGCTGGCCGTTATCCACACCCGCTGGAATCTTCACATTAATTTTCTTAGTAGTAGTGACTTTTCCGTTTCCGTGGCACGTACCGCATTTATCTTTAATAATCTTTCCTGTTCCGCTGCAGTATTGGCATACCCGTTTATTGACAATGCGTCCAAAAGGAGTATTTTGTTCAACATTCAGCTGGCCTGAACCTTTACAGTGAGAACATGTTTCCGGCTTAGTGCCAGGCTTTGCGCCTGATCCGTGGCATGTTTCACATGTTTCTTCTTTAGGAAGCTCAATTTCGGTTTCTTTGCCGAAAACCGCTTCATCAAACTTAAGGTTCATATTGTACTGCAAATCTGCTCCCTGTCTCGGGGCATTCGGGTTTCTTCGTCCCCCGCCGCCGCCGAAAAACATGTCAAAGATATCTCCAAATCCGCCAAAGTCAGCTCCCGCGCCGCCAAAGCCCCCAAAACCCTGATTAGGATCTGTATGGCCAAATTGGTCGTACTGTGCTTTTTTTTGAGGATCTTTTAACGTATCATACGCTTCCCGCACCTCTTTAAATTTCTCGGCAGCATCCGGTTCTTTGTTTACATCCGGATGGTACTGCTTCGTCATTTTGCGGTAAGCTTTTTTTATTTCATCGGTGGATGCATTCTTATCCAATCCGAGTACTTCATAGTAATCTCGTTTACTCATAGAAACCCACTCCCGAATCTTCACATAAAAATTATCTTACCATTGTTGCTTTTCTTTTTTCAACAAAGTTCGTTAAATATGTGAATTGTTTTTTAGCATCTTTAAGTGAAAAGCATCAAAACGGAAAAAAAGTCAAAGCCAAGATGATCGCCTGACTTTGACTTTTTCCTTAACAAATCACTTTATTATTTCTTTTCGTCGTCGTTCATTTCTTCATATTCAGCATCTACCACGTTGTCATCAGCTTTCTTTTCGCCTTGCTCCTGTCCCTGAGCGGCCTGCTGTGCTTGTGCAGCTTGTTCATAGAGTTTAACGGACAGCTGTTGAACAACTTCGCTCAACGCATCTTTCTTGGTTCTGATCGCTTCGATATCTTCGCCTTCAAGAGCTGTTTTAAGCTCTTCTTTAGCTTCGTTAGCTTTAGTCACTTCCGCTTCGTCAACCTTGCCTTCAAGATCCTTTAGCGTCTTGTCTGTCGCGAATATTAACTGATCAGCTTCATTGCGAAGATCGATCTCTTCACGTCTCTTCTTATCAGCTTCTGCATTCTCTTCTGCGTCCCGCACCATTTTTTCGATCTCATCCTCTGAAAGACCTGAAGATGATTTGATCGTGATGGATTGTTCTTTGTTTGTTCCAAGGTCCTTCGCACGCACGTTTACAATACCGTTCGCATCAATATCGAAGGATACTTCGATTTGAGGAACACCGCGCGGAGCCGGAGGAATGTCTGACAATTGGAAACGGCCAAGTGTTTTATTATGTGCAGCCATTTCGCGCTCACCCTGCAAGACATGGATGTCAACAGAAGGCTGGTTGTCAGCAGCAGTGGAGAACACTTGGGATTTAGTTGTCGGAATGGCAGTGTTGCGGTCAATCAGCTTCGTGAACACACCACCAAGTGTTTCAATACCAAGAGACAAAGGAGTTACGTCAACAAGAACAACGTCTTTAACGTCACCAGTGATAACTCCACCCTGGATTGCTGCACCAAGTGCTACTACTTCATCAGGGTTAACGCCTTTAAACGGATCTTTGCCTGTGAACTTCTTGATCGCTTCCTGAACAGCAGGAATACGAGTAGAACCCCCAACAAGGATAACTTTGTCAATATCGTTTGGTGAGAAACCAGCGTCATTCAATGCCTGGCGTGTTGGCCCCATTGTACGCTCTACAAGGTCAGAAGAAAGCTCTTCAAACTTCGCGCGTGTCATGGAAATTTCCAAGTGCTTTGGACCAGTTGCATCAGCGGTGATGAACGGCAGTGAAATTTGAGTTTGAGTTACACCGGAAAGTTCTTTTTTCGCTTTTTCAGCGGCATCTTTCAAACGCTGAAGAGCCATTTTATCTTGAGAAAGGTCGATTCCGTTTTCTTTTCTGAACTCGGATACAAGATAATCGATGATTACCTGGTCAAAATCGTCCCCGCCAAGCTTGTTGTCACCTGATGTTGCGAGCACATCAAAGTTTCCGTCACCAATTTCAAGGATGGATACGTCAAAAGTACCGCCCCCAAGGTCAAATACAAGGATTTTTTGATCGTTTTCTTCTTCAAGTCCATAAGCAAGTGCTGCAGCAGTTGGCTCGTTAATGATACGTTCTACTTGCAGTCCGGCAATTTGGCCGGCATCTTTAGTCGCCTGGCGCTGTGCATCGTTGAAATAAGCAGGAACGGTAATTACCGCACGTTCTACTTTTTCTCCAAGATAGCTTTCAGCATCACTTTTCAATTTTTGAAGAATGATTGCAGAGATTTCCTGTGGCGTATACGCTTTTCCTTCTGCTTCTACTTTATGGTCAGAACCCATATGGCGTTTGATGGAAATGATTGTATTCGGGTTGGTAACTGCCTGGCGTTTTGCCACTTCTCCAACCGAACGCTCTCCATCTTTAAAGGCTACAACTGAAGGAGTTGTACGGTTGCCTTCCGGATTCGGAATAACAGTTGCTTCTCCGCCTTCCATAACTGCAACACAAGAGTTCGTTGTACCTAAGTCAATTCCAATAATTTTGCTCATGTAACATACCCTCCACTTTTATGTAATATTAAGACACCTTAATATTACTGATTTACTTTTACCATTGCCGGTCGAATGACTCGATCCTTTAATTTGTAACCCTTCTGCAAGGTTTCAACGACTACGTTGGACTCATATTCTTCATCCTGGACCTGCATGACAGCCTGGTGAAGATTTGGGTCAAACACTGCGCCCTCGGAATCAATAACTTCCAATCCCTCACTTTTCAATGCCTCAAGAAGCTGGCGGTACACCATTTCCACTCCTTGCAGAACAGAAGAAGCTTGAGGATCTTCCACCTTAACATCCATGGCTCTTTCAAAGTTATCAAGAGCAGGCAACAGCTGTGTAATCAGACTTTGAGATTTATATTTTAACTGAGCTGCCTGATCTTCCCTTGTACGGCGCTTGAAGTTTTCAAAATCAGCCTGTACGCGAAGCAATCGGTTTTCAGTATCAGTGAGGCTTGCTTCCAATTCTGATATTCTGCTGTCTTCAACCGCAGCTTCACTTGATTCAGCAGCTTGGTCTTCATTTTCCAGTGCATTTGAATCTTCATGTTCTCTTTCAGCAGCTTCCTCTTGCACAGTATCATTCATTCCTTCCAAATCAGCAGTATCTTTATGTTTGTTTTCCATGTTGTCACCTCCCTAGCCTAATCGGGTATCCATTACCTTTTAATATCTCGTGTTAAACAAATTCGTAAATTCTCTACTGATGGTATCGAGCAATCCGATTACCCGTTTGTATTCCATCCGGGTTGGCCCAATCAATGAAATGGTGCCAATGTGCTTTCCATGAAAGGAATAGGAAGCCTTAATCAGACTGCAGTTCCGGACCGCTTCCACCTGGTTTTCCTGTCCGATCGTTACGGTTATCCCTTCATTATTCGCTGATAACAGCTGTTCGATGACCGTCTTTTCCTCCAGTGCATCCAGCAGAATACGGACTTTTTCCACATCCCTGAATTCAGGCTGATACAGCATCTTTGTTTTCCCGCCAAAAAATATTTTATCTTTGTTGCTCCACTTGAAGATATCGTCGATAAACAAAGACGCCTGCTGGTGGTTATTAAGATGCTTTCTGAACACAAGATGGAGCTCTTCCCGTATTTTTTGGTGGAGCTCCGCGAGCGGCACCCCTGTTAATTTTTCATTCAAAATATTGACGAGTGTTTCAATTTCTTCAGGTGCTATGCCACTCGGCAAGGTGACCGGCCGGTTCTCCACATGGCCCGTGCTCGTTACGAAAATCGCAACGGCCTGCTGGCCTCCCAACGGAATCAACTGAATGTGCTTCAATGTCGTTTCCAGTGCCTCTGGTCCGAGTATAATGGAAGTGTAGTTGGTTAGTTCGGATAAGATTTTAGCTGACTGCTCAAAAATCCGTTCCGTTTCTGCCAGTTTTTCATTGAATAATGCCTGTATGTTGAAAATGTCAGGTGTTGAAAGAATCGTCGGGCTCAACAGATGGTCCACATAGAAACGGTACCCTTTTTCAGAAGGCACCCGTCCGGAAGAGGTGTGCGTTTTTTCAAGAAAACCCATATCCTCCAGATCAGCCAATTCATTTCGAATGGTGGCAGAACTGAAATGAACGTCTTCCCTTTTGGAAATCGTCCGGGATCCAACAGGTTCAACGTGCTGGATGTAATCATCGATCAGCACTTGAAGTATAAAAAGCTGCCTTTCAGATAACATCCTTTTCACCTCCGTGGCTGTTAGCACTCCAAAAGAGTGAGTGCTAAATCTAATATTAAATTACCAAATGCCACTAAAGATTGTCAACGATTAAACTACTCCGATAAATTCCTGAAACACTTCGTTGCCCAAAAACGTTCCATTCCGGGTTAATGCAAGCTTGTCCCCCGATACTTTGACCAGGCCACGCTCCAGCAGTTTATCAATTTGACTGCCGAACACATCAAACATCGACCGGCCGTATCGTTTAATAAACCGCTGATCAGAAATTCCATTCATTTTCCTGAGTCCCATAAAAAGTTCTTCTTCCATCTTTTCAGACGCTGACAGCACATCTTCATGTATATAAGGAAAACCTGTCTCTTCAATAAGCGACATGTACTTCTTCAGCGGTCCGGCGTTGGCCTTGCGCGTCCCGTTCACATAGCTGTGAGCCCCTGCACCAATGCCATAGTATTCGTTATTATCCCAGTATTGCAGATTATGCATGCTTTCATAACCAGGTTTCGCAAAGTTCGAGATCTCGTATTGAACATAGCCATGCTTATCCATCTCTTCCATGAGCACCTCATACATCCGGGCCTCTTCCTCCTGTTCAGGCAGCAGAAGTTCTCCCTTAACGGCACGGTTGTAAAATACCGTTTTCCGCTCAAGCTGCAGGGAATAGGCGGAAAAATGAGGGACATCAAGAGAAAATGCAATATCCAACGTTTCTTTCAGCATATCGACTGTCTGGCGCGGAAGGCTGAACATGATATCGAGTGACAAGTTATCAAGCCCCAGCCTTTTGGCGTCTGTAACCGTTCGTACGACATCCTGCTGATTATGAGTTCGTCCGAGCTCTTTCAATAACTTTTCCTGAAACGCCTGTACCCCAATGCTCAACCGGTTGACACCGGCATCTCTCATAATTTCAAGTTTTCTTAGATCCGTCTGTTCCGGGTTTGACTCCACTGTAAATTCCAACCGGTCAGGCGACGAAAAATGCCTGTTAACCATCGCCAAAAACCGTTCAAATTGCTCAGCGTTAAGAGCTGTTGGTGTTCCTCCCCCGACAAAAAGTGTCTTCATGCTGGAGAACGGTGACAGTTCCAGCGTATTTTCCATTTCTTTTTCCATAGAGTCCAGGTATTCGTTGACAGGCTGGCCTTTCAGGAACACTTTATTAAAATCACAGTAATGACAGATATTCACACAGAATGGAATATGAAAATAAGCCGATTCCGGCATACAATCACTGCTTTCGTTTCTAAAATTTGTGAAGACCGCAAAAAATCTGCGGTCTTCTCATCGTGCCTATATTATTCAGATGGATCAGTCATTGTCCATGCGCAGGACAGCCATAAATGCTTCCTGAGGGACTTCAACCCGTCCAATCGTTTTCATCCGCTTCTTACCTTCTTTTTGTTTTTCAAGAAGTTTTCGTTTACGGGAAATGTCCCCGCCGTAACATTTCGCAAGTACATTTTTGCGCAAGGCTTTGATGGTCGACCTGGCAATAACCTTTTGTCCGATCGAAGCTTGAATCGGAACTTCGAACTGCTGGCGCGGGATAAGCTCTTTTAATTTTTCTACGACGACTTTGCCGCGTTCATACGCAAAATCCTTGTGGACGATGACCGAAAGCGCGTCGATTTTTTCCCCGTTAAGCAAAATATCCATTTTGACCAGTTTAGAAGGCTTGTAGCCGATCAATTCATAATCGAGTGAAGCATAGCCCTTAGTGCTGGACTTCAACTGGTCAAAGAAATCATAAACAATTTCAGAAAGCGGAATTTCGTAAAGCACATTGACCCGATTGTTTTCAAGATAGTCCATGGTCTGGAATACCCCGCGTTTTTTCTGGCAAATTTCCATGATGGTTCCAACATAATCATTTGGTGTCATAATCGTCGCTTTGACATATGGCTCCTCCACCGTCTGAAGCAGCTGGGCTTCCGGCATGTTGGCCGGGTTATCCACGATCATTTGCTCACCATCAGTCGTTGTCACGTTGTAAATAACACTTGGAGCAGTCGCGATCAGATCAATGTTAAATTCGCGCTCGATTCGCTCCTGAATAATCTCCATGTGAAGGAGGCCAAGGAAACCGCAGCGATAGCCAAAGCCAAGTGCCTGGGAAGTCTCAGGTTCATATTGAAGCGCTGAATCATTCAGCACAAGTCGTTCCAATGCTTCGCGCAAATCATTATATTTGGCATTGTCCACAGGGTACAGGCCGCAATAAACCATTGGATTCATCTTCCGGTAGCCCGGTAGAGGCTCCGCTGCAGGATTGACCGCGCTTGTGATGGTGTCACCCACCTGTGTATCACCTACATTTTTAATGGCAGCCGTCAAATAGCCAACATCGCCTACCGTCAAAAAGTCTTTGTTCACCGCTTTAGGGGTAAACACTCCAAGCTCTACCACCTCAAATTCCTTTTTGGTGGCCATCATCCGGATCATATCACCGACTTTTACCGTTCCTTCCGTTACTCGGATATATGTCACAACCCCGCGGTATGGATCGTAAAGCGAGTCAAAAATAAGAGCTTGCAGCGGGCCGTCTGGATCACCTGCTGGTGCAGGAACCTTCTCAACAACCTGTTCAAGAATCTCTTCAATACCAATTCCCGCCTTTGCAGAAGCGAGGACGGCTTCAGAAGCATCAAGACCGATAACTTCTTCTACCTCATTTCTTACCCGCTCTGGTTCTGCACTGGGCAAATCAATTTTATTGATGACCGGAAGAATTTCCAGGTCGTTTTCAAGCGCCAAATAAACGTTGGCAAGTGTTTGTGCTTCAATGCCTTGAGCCGCATCCACAATGAGAAGAGCTCCTTCACAGGCAGCCAGGCTCCTGGATACTTCATAGGTAAAGTCAACATGTCCCGGGGTATCGATCAAATGAAAGATGTAGGTCTCCCCGTCTTTTGCTTTGTAATTCAATTGCACAGCGTTCAGCTTTATCGTAATTCCACGCTCACGTTCTAAGTCCATGGAATCAAGAAGCTGTTCTTTCATCTCCCTTTGGGTCAGGGCGCTGGTTTTCTCTAAAATCCGGTCTGCCAGCGTAGATTTTCCATGGTCAATATGAGCAATGATGGAAAAATTTCGAATCCTCGATTGCCGCTCCAGTTTTTGTTCTCGGTTCATTCATTTCACTCCTACAATTTTGCGCAAAGTACACTAGTTTAGATTATAGCAATACAAGCACTGTTGTTCAATGCTTAACCCATTCAATTGCGAAAGCGCTTATAAAGAAAAAAAACAGTTATTTTCCGCCCGAAAAATAACTGTCAGCTCAACGAACCAAAAATTTGCGTGAGAATGGCTGAAATCAGACTCAATATTCCCTGGAAAAGGTACGAAACCAGACCCGAAACTTTCCCTCCCAGAGATGAAAAAAAGTTAAAGGCTTTGGTTTCTTCCAGCTGCTTTTGCTTCGTTTTCAAATCCTGAACACCTACCGGGGTGCCAAGCACTTCAGCCTCTTTAACCCCTTTTCCCGATTCAATTGCTATGGGTTCACCATTTTCCTTGTTGCCTTTTAATGCACCCATTCCATTGGAAGCCTGCTGCATTCCAAGAAGAACACCGAAAAAAAGGACGGCAGTGATTAAAAGACACTTCATCATAAATTTCGTCACAGGACCCACTCCGTTCACCATCATTTTAATACATTCGTATGAGGCAGCTTGTCCTTTTATGTGTTAATGCGTATAAGAGGAGCTGTTTGATTGATCCACTTGCTTGTGAAGCGAGGTATTCAAACCTATGGCGATTACGTTCGCCATATCCTCCACAAACGTATCCACTTCCTTTGGTGTGACCATTAAATTATGGCCGAGCGGTGACAGCACTTCCCTTATCAATGCCCTCTTTTCATCTTCCTCCAGTGTCCCCACCATTCCCAGAAATGACTGTCTCTGCTCTTGAGCCGGAAGATCATCCTCATTCAGCACCTTTTTCTCGCCAAATGTCATCCACGAAGGAGCAAGTGATTTCGAAGGCTTATCCTTTTCTTTTATTTCTCGTCCAAAATGCTTTAAAATGTAATCAATGGTGTCACTGGCAATGGTGACCGCATCAACAACCGTCGGAACACCAATTGCAATCACTGGAATACCAAGAGTCTCCTTGCTGAGTTCTTTTCGTTTGTTGCCTACCCCTGAGCCTGGATGGATGCCGCTGTCAGATACCTGTATCGTGGTATTGACTCGTTCTAGTGAACGTGAGGCAAGGGCGTCGATGGCAATGACGAAATCAGGATCGACTTTTTTGATGATACCTTCAATGATATCGCTTGTTTCTATGCCGGTAATGCCCATTACTCCTGGAGAAATTGCACATACGGGCCGAAACCCCTCCTCTACGTTTTCAGGAGAAATATCAAATAAATGTTTAGTGATCAGAAGATTTTCCAATACGTTAGGGCCCAGTGAATCTGGCGTCACGTTCCAGTTGCCAAGCCCCACGACCAAAGCCGTGTCTGTCTCCTGTATTCCAAGCTCATTCATAAAATTTTTAAAATCCCGGGCGAATACTTCCTGAACCCGCTCCTGGAGAGCAGAGTCTTTTTCTCGAATGCCCTGCATTTCAAACGTTAAATACGTACCCGGCTTTTTACCTGTAGCCTCCGCACCGCGTTGGTCGATTTCCACCCGGGTCAATTTTATTCCGTCATGATCCTGTTCTTTAATGATAATTCCTTCAATCGTGCTTTCTTTCTCTTTCATCTTTTCATTATTGACCAGCATTTCATGAGCTTCAATCGCTAAATCGGTCCGGACATTATACTTGTTCAAATCAAGGTCTTTGCTGTTCATTTGGGCACCGTCCTGTCATGGGATATATTGTCTCTATTTTTGCCCGCAACAACCCTTTTCATTCTTGTATTGCAATTGAAGAATGAAACTGATAGAATACTTTGTGTCCTATTTTTTTGCAACCCAAGTTGCAATGTTAGGGAGGTGAATGGATTGGCTAATATTAAATCTGCTATTAAACGTGTAAAAACGAACGATAAGAACCGTGCTCACAATGCTTCTTTAAAGTCTGCTATGCGTACAGCTGTGAAAAATTTCGAAACGAAGGTCGCTAACAACGATGCTGAAGGTGCGAAAGAAGCTTTCGTAGTTGCTACAAAAAAAGTTGATAAAGCGGCAACTAAAGGACTTATCCATAAAAACGCAGCATCACGTCAAAAGTCTCGTCTTGCTAAAGCGTTGAACGGAATTAACGCGTAATACGGAAACGACATGAAACGGCCTTTTGGGTCGTTTTTATTTTGGAGCAGAACTTAAAAAACGAGGAAGACCGCTTATCCGGGTCTTCCTCGTTTTTATTGTGCCATTTTTAACATGATCAGCTCTAAAATCAGCTGCTTGTCCATCTTTCCGGTTTTCATTTCGTAGTCCGCCTCTGCCATCCGGTCAAGAAGGGAAAACAGTTCTTGTTCCTCAAACAACCTTGCTTGCCTGGAAGCAAGTTTAACCGCATAGGGATGCAGCTTAAGCGCGCCGGCAATCTGCTTTTCACCGTAACCTTTTGCAAACAGCTCTTTCACACCAATGATAATCCTGAACTGACGGGCCATTAATGAAAGTATTTTAATCGGTTCCTCATTTTGTTTCATTAAATCATAAAAGGTTCTGAGCGCCACATCAATTTTCTTGTTCACAATATCATCGATTAGCGAAAAGATATTATCCTCAAGTGTACGCGGAACCAGCTGATCAATGGTTTCAATGGAAATAGTGTTCCCTTCCCCTACAAACATTGCAAGCTTATCCATTTCCTGAACAAGAGCCATCAGTTCATTCCCCACTCTTGCGCTCAAATATTGGGCGGCATCTGCATCAATAAAAACGTCCTGTTGCATGGCACGGTCCTTGATCCATTCAATCGCTGAATCACCGCTGAGCGGGGAGGCAGCAAGAACCTCGCCGTTTTTCTTTAATGTTTTGACGATCTTTTTCCTTTCATCCAGCTTCTCAGCAGGCACCACAAAAACAAGTACCGTAAAATCAGCAGGATCCTGTATGTAGCGTTCAACGGTGGATAAATCGTGTTCCACCTTGCTTTTATCTTTTGCTCCTGTTAGAAAAAGAGCATTTTTAATGACAACCACACGCCGGTCTCCCATGAACGGAAGCGTCTCAGCATCCTCCATTATCGCTTGTACCGGCGTTTCCTGATAGTCGTAGACTGAATAATTGAAGTCCTTGTCTTCATCGTTCAGTGTATACTTAACAATAGATGAAATGGCTTGCTCTATAATATAGGATTCTATCCCGTACAAAATATAATAGGGAGAAAATTGATTCTGCTTTAATTTTTTTTGTAATGCTGTAATTGACAAACCCTTCACCTCAAACTTTCTCTATTCTTATCGTATGACGGATTGCGGTTTTTTTCAATAGTGGACTCTATTGTTAGAAGTGCAAAAAGAAGAAGCAGCATGACGCCGCTTCTTCATTTATATTAAACGCCGGTCACCAGGAACCCGGGACTCCCGGCAGCCAGCGAGTAAACCCTGAGATTTCTTCTGTAATGTTATGATATCCTATGCAATAGAGCCATATTGGTGACAACAGTTAGCAAAACAGGAAAAGAATACAGGATTTGCTGGGCAATTCTGAATCCTTTATGGATTTTTTTTTGGGGATAGCTTATACTTATATCGAAATAGGAGGGTTGCGGAAATGAATCAGTTCGAAAAAGACGTTCAAAGCAAACGGAATGATTTAATCGATTCAGGCATGGGCTTTGTTTGGTCCTTTGGTTTTTTCACGTTAATCTTTGCACTGGGAGTTATCATCAAATTGATTGCAACTTAATACATAAAAAGAGGCCCCAGGAGAGGCTTCTTTTTATTTGGAGGCGTTTACACTGCTACGGACTTTCCAGCTCCCTTCTGATACCATAATTTCCACATCGCCCTGCTGATCTGTACGGAGTATACGAACCCCCCGTTCAATAAACCGGCTCACCACTTCTGGATGAGGATGCCCATACCGGTTGTTCTTTCCCGCTGAAAAAATGGCATAGGATGGCTTCACTTGATCGATAAATGGTGCCGATGAAGACGTTTTACTGCCATGATGGCCGGCTTTAAGGAAGATGGCCCCGAGCGGCTGTCCTTCGCTCAGAATACGCTGTTCTCCCGGTTCCTCCAGATCTCCTGTAAACAAAAAGGAAACAGAACTCATTTGAGCCCAGATGACGATGGAGCGTGCATTGCTTTCCGTTTCATCTCCATAGGGAGACAGCACTTGAAACTCCCCACCCCCAGCCGACCAATTTCTCCCCCGCTGCTTAACCGTTATTGGCAGATGTCTTTTTGCCGCCTCATGCAATACCCGTTTTTCCAGCGGCTCATTTATCATTCCCTTTGGAAATAACACCTCTTTAACCTTAATGCCTGACAAAAGGGTTTGCGCCCCGCCAATATGATCCATATCACCATGTGTAAGAATGAGCTTGTCAATTTTCCTTATTCCTCTCGATTTTAAAGCCGTAAGTACCACCTCCTTCGTAACGTTATATTCCTTTCTTCGTTTCTTCCACGCTTCGGTTTGAAACTGAATGGTGCCTCCCGTATCGATCAAATAAACCTGCTTTCGTAAAGGAAGCTCTATTAATGTACTGTCCCCTTGGCCGACGTTTAAATAGGTCACCCTTCCTTTGTTATCAAATAAATGAATGTTCCAATGGAAGATTCCCACAGACAGCAAACACAGGACCGGAGGAAGCAGTGCCCTGGTTAAACCGCCTTTTTCGAAACAGATAAGGAAATAGATAATTCCTGCATAGTATAGAGGGAGCAGCAACAACGGCGGTTTACCAAATGTAACGGCAAAAGCTTCATGATCCAAACCAAAAAGCACTTGATTTGTAAATTGCAGGACAAGCACTGCCGGATAGAAAAGAAGTTTCGCCAAAGGAACCGAAAAAAACGAAAAGAAAACGCCAAGGCTGGCACTGGGAAGAGCAATTATGGACAATAACGGGATGAAGAGGAGATTTAATGGCAGGGACCAAAGGGAGACTTCATAAAAGCTGTTGATGATCAGCGGGAAGGATATCATTTGGCAAATCAGGCTGGATATGAAGATTTGACTCCAATAGGAAGAGTAGCGGCTGAAAATAAAGCGGGAAGAAACCATGAGGGCAAACACATTCAAAAAGGAAAGCTGGAAACCCAACTGAAAGGCATAATAGGGGTTAATTAGAAGCATGACCAGACAAACACAGGAAATGATGGATAGAGGATGCATTTTCGTCCTATACCGCTGCAGCAGCACAAGACACGTCCCCATCATGCCCGCTCGAACGATGGAAGCCCCGCCACCCGTCAAAAAAATATAGAAAGGGAGAACAGCAGCAATACATACAGCAGCCTGTTCACGGGTTACGCCCGCCCTTAGAAGCAGAACAAAAAGCATGCCGCAAAGGATGGCGACGTTCAACCCCGATACAGCAAGCAAATGGGAAAGGCCCAGGCGCTGGTAAGCCTCTTCGATTTTGTCCGGAATATGGTCACGATAGCCGAAGACCAATGCATTCAATAAACCGGAGATATCTACTGGATAACTATGTTCAATAAATTGGACTCCTTTCGACCGTATAAATGAGAGACGGTTAAACAGCGAAGCAGACGGCTGCGTGCACTCGTTTGGCATCAAAGCCTTCCCGGTGACCAGCCAATGGATCCCCTGCTTCCTTAAATACTCCGAATAATTCATTCCGGCAAAATTCTCCTGGCCCGGGGGGTGGTCCAATTTCCCTTGAATACGGCAGGTCATCCCCGCTTTTAGCCGGTGGCGGAGTGATTCCTGTTGCTCCTGTGAAGAAATTTTTTGCCGGATGATGACCGTCTCCCCAGCCATCTGGAGCCTGAAGCTCAGCAAGTCGCCATTAATATCAGGAACACTCTCAACTTTTCCGATGAACATTTCTTCTTGCCCACTCAAGAGTGTCACGTTTCGTCCATCAGCCACTTGATAATAAACATAAAAAAACACAAACGTAAGCAGGCAAAGGGAGACTGTCATTCCATTGGCACGCGGAAAAAAATAAAAAAGGGCGATTATGAGAATCGCCCAGGTGTACTGTCCATTCGATGAATAGATTGCTCCTATCGCACATAGTGCATATAGATAGCCAGCCTTCATCATTATTTCAAATTCAGTGCAGCAGGATAAAGCTGCTCAACCTTCTGCCTGAGCCTGTCCATTTTATCCTGACCGCCCGCAGTTCCTTCTTCCAAGGCCTGCAACAATTCAAAGGTTAACTCCATTTGATCCGAATAATGCGTATTCATCTTGTTCTCATTAAACGGAACCTGCTTTACGACAAGGCCAGCTTCCTTGAATTGTTCAATGGCATATGGATGGTTTTTGTAATCCTGTGCATAATACAGGGTTTTAATGCCGCTTTGGATAATGGTCCGGCAACAATGCAGACAAGGAAAATGGGTCACATACATTTCTGCTCCTTCAACCGGAACACCAAATTTTGCACATTGCAGGATGGCATTCATCTCTGCATGGATAGTGCGTACGCAATGTCCGTCAATAACGTAGCATCCTTCATCAATACAGTGGACACCTCCGGAGATTGAACCATTGTAGCCCCCAGCTATTATTCTTTTATCCCGCACAATGGTCGCACCCACGGCGAGCCTTGTGCATGTGCTTCTGTAGGCAAGCAAATGGCTTTGCGCCATAAAATATTCATCCCAGGAAATACGCTCCATTACTTTCTCTCCCCCAATCAATTCTTGTCTTTAGTGTAGGCATTCTCCAAGTGGATAGTCAATGAAAAATCCTATTCCACCGTGACTTGCCCCCTCATATTCTCCAGTGATTTTTCTCCAATGCCAGGCACATCCAGCAGATCCTCGACTGTTTTAAATCCGCCATTCTCTTCACGGAATGTGATTATTGCTTTCGCTTTTGAAGGTCCGATGCCCGTTATGGTCTGCAGTTCCTGATCATTCGCTGTATTGATATTCACTGCAGACTGTCCGCTGCCGCCATCCTGTCCTGCTCCATTTCCCATGTTTTGAGCCACAGCCGGTACCGGTGCTTCTTCCCCTTTTTCAAGAATATACAGCAGCATCTCGTCCTTGACCTTGCCTGAAAGGTTTACACTCCGCTGTTCAGCATTTTTTGTAAATCCTCCGGCTTTTTCTACAGCATCAATCACACGGTCTCCTTCCTTCATTTCATAGACGCCCGGCCGGACCACAGCTCCTTTTATATCGAGCATGATTTTCGCAGGCTGTAAATTCTTTTGATTTTGGCCTGCTTTCAGACGGTCCTGGGCAGCATTCGGGTCTGCTGCTCTTAATTCCAGCGGCAGTTCCTCTGTAGCTGTTTTCTTCTGGGGAGCTTGCTGTTGATACCAATACAGCACAATTATACCCACTGCAAGAGCAGCAGGAAGAATATAACGCAGCTTGCGAATCCAGACATCATAGTTTTTCAGCATTACGTGTCTCCTTTCGTATTTTCATAAAACAGGCGGCATATGCATATGTATCAAGGTAGGATGGATCAGGGAGAGGAGGAGTAAACAGTGAAGCTAGGGTTTATTGGAACGGGAAACATGGGAAGCATTCTGGTGTCTTCCTTTATTGAATCAGCTGCTGTACAGCCATCACGAATAATGGTGACCAACCGGACACTGTCCAAAGCCGAAGCACTGCAGGCTGTCCATCCCAAACTTCGGGTGGCAGCAGCCGCAGAAGATGTGATTCGTTTTGCCGATATTCTTTTCATTTGTGTGAAACCGCATCAATTTTTTGACCTGCTTTGTGAAAATAAAAAGCACATCTCCAAACATCAACTTGTTGTTTCCATTACAAGCCCGATTTCATGTGAACAAATAGAAAATTTACTTGACTGCAACGTGGCCCGGGCGATCCCAAGTATTACGAACCGGGCACTGTCCGGAACATCCCTTATCACGTTTGGCTCCAGATGCCACACTGAATATCAGGAAAAATTATTATCGCTCATGTCTTCCATATCAAAGCCGGTGATCATCGGTGAAAATGTCACGCGCATTTCATCCGACATCGCCAGCTGCGGTCC
This sequence comes from Fictibacillus fluitans, assembly GCF_030418125.1. Lineage (GTDB taxonomy): Bacteria > Bacillota > Bacilli > Bacillales > Fictibacillaceae > Fictibacillus_C > Fictibacillus_C fluitans. The sequence continues at coordinate 209,191 of NZ_JAUHTR010000006.1, forward strand.
GGCCTTCATCGGATTTCTGGTGCAATGCTTTGTTGACAGCGCTGTAAAAAAAACGGACCTTACCAAAAATGAGGCTACTCTTCTTGCAAGTGAAATGATTATCGGGATGGGCAAATTGTTGGAAAATGAGGTTTTTTCTCTTCCATCGCTGATTGAAAAAGTGTGTGTAAAAGGCGGCATAACTGGAGAAGGAATCAAAATATTGAACGAAGATGCAGGAGAAGTATTTGACCGGGTGATTGCGCGGACACATGAAAAATATTATGAGGAATGCGAAAAGATCAGTGAGAAGTTCGTGGTTAAAGAAGAACTAAAATAAGATTTCTCTCATTATTCCCGAAATCCTTCCTTAAAAAGAAAAAAATAAGCCATCGGTTATGATGGCTTATTTCAATTTTTGACAAACGAAAAATATTCTCTCGGCCTCGGGCTCCAATTCCTTCTCAGAAAAGTCACCGGTAATTCTTAGAACCCTAAAGCCGGCTTCTTCAAGAAGATGTTCATAAGCCTTCACAGACAGTGTTCTTTGCATATGTACTTCGTCAAATCGGGAATATCGGGCGTCCTCATCCTGCACAAAAAAGCTTAGTTCATGTTCAACACTGTCAGGGTATTCCCCTTCATAGCACTGCCAGATGTAGGAAAGCTCCTGTGCATTTTCAGCGAACGTATTTCCAGAAAAGATTTTATGAATTTTATAAAGGCTGTGTACATCAAACAAAAAAATCCCGTTCTCCTTCAGATGGCGGTATACTGACTGAAAGGCTGCAGCGACCTTTTCTTCTGTCAAAAGATAGTTCAGTGAATCGCAAAAAATAACTGCAGCATCAAACTCAGGCAAACCTTCAATTTCAGTCATGTCCTGCTGCAGATATTGAACAGAAGCATGCTGGTTCATTGACTTTTCGTGGGCAACTGCCAGCATGTCATCGGACAGGTCGATTCCGGTAACATCATACCCCTTTAATGCCAGCGGTATGGAAATCGATCCCGTTCCACAGCCAACATCAAGAACACTCGATACTTCAGCTTCAACAGATGCTACAGCCTGCTGAAAAAAAGAAATCCAATGCTCATACGGAGCGTCTTTCATTAACTGATCATAATAATACGCAAAATGTTGATAGCTCATACCTGCTCCTTTTATTTAGGAAAGCATTTGGTTCAGGTCAACAGACGGGGCATCTCCCCAAAGTTTTTCCAGGTTGTAATAAGATCTTTCGTCTCGGTGAAAAACATGAACCACCATATCCCCCATATCAACAAGAACCCATCTTGCCTGATCAAAACCTTCCATCCTGCGGATATTGATTTCCTTTTCCATCGCTACATCTTTAATTCCGCGGGCAATGGCCTGAACCTGTTTCTCCGAATTACCATGGCAAATTAAAAAATAATCCGCAACAAGTGAAATCCCCTTCATATCAAGCATCATAATATCTTCTGCCCGTTTGTCATCCACCGCTTTCACTACGAGTTCAATCAGTTCCTGTTCATTCAAAATTATATTCCTCCGTTTCGTTCTTTATTTTTATGCTGTGCCAATAGACTGTTATACGCATTGATCGTTTCCGGATAAACCAGTTGATTTTGCTTCATGAGAAAGGTTACCGTATTTTTCAGCGCCTGGAGGCATGCCGTGTCCAGGTCTTCCCTGGCAAGCTGACGAACCTCATCCACACCGGGAAACTTTCTTCCTGGCTCAATATAATCGGCCAGGAAAATAATCTTCTCAAGCTTACCCATCCCTACACGTCCTGTAGTATGATAGGCAATCGCAGCCAATATATCGCGGTCATCAATGCCTGCTTCCTTCTCTACAAGGTAGGCGCCGACCGGCGCGTGAAGAAGCTCTCCTCCATAATGCAGCAGACTTTCCGGCATGGCTTGTTTTCTAACAATTTCCTTCATTTCATCCTTTGGCCTGAACTTGGCGTAGTCATGAAAGATAGCGGCAAGTTCCGCCTTCTGTGAATCTTCTTCATAGCGGTCCGCAAGCTCAAGAGCCGTTTGCACAACGCCAAGTGTATGCTGATAGCGGTGCTCGGTTAATTGTTCCTTAACTATTTCAAGGGCTTTTTCGCGATTCATAAAGTCCCTTCACCTCGATTTGTTTTCTGACACGCTCGGGAATTAGATACGTGGTGTTTCCTCCATCAGACAATCTTTCCCTGATCAGGCTGGAGGACACCTCAAATAATGGCACTTCAAGCATTGCTGCCTGATAAGGATTTTTTTCGGCGTTAAGAGGATGACCGCTTCGATTGATCGCAATAAAGGTCACCATACGGCTTAATTCATCAATTTCATGCCAGGTATCCAGTGAATCAAGCATATCGCCGCCAATAATAAAAAAATACTCATGATCAGGGTTCTCCCGCTGCAGTTCTCTGATCGTATCTATAGTATATGAAGGCCCTTCCCTTTCAAACTCGATCAAAGAGAGGGAAAATTTAGCATTGTCCTGGATTGCCGCTTTTACCAGTTCAATCCTGTCCTCGTTTGAGACACCCAATACCAATTGTTTATGCGGCGGATGATTGGCCGGCATCCATATCACCTCATCAAGTGAAAAAGCAGTGAGCGCTTCCTGTGCGATGAGTAAGTGCCCATTATGAGGAGGATGAAAAGAACCTCCAAAAATCCCTATTTTACCCATTGTATCATTCCTTTACGGAAGTTTGATCTCTTTGTTTTCTTTGGACTCTTTATATAAAACAATAACGTTTCCGATTACTTGAACAAGTTCAGCCTTTGCTCCTTTGGCAAGATCTTCGGCTACTGCATGCCTTGGTTCTTCGCAGTTTTGAAGAATGCTGATCTTGATGAGTTCTCTTACTTCCAGTGCCTCCTGGATTTGCTTAATCATATTGCTGTTGACTCCGCCTTTTCCTACCTGAAAAATAGGCTGAATCGGATTTGCTTTGGAACGCAAAAAGCGTTTTTGTTTACCTGTTAACATAACTTCCTCCCAATTCTTGAATCACAATCTTTTCCATCAATGATGTATCAGGCGTTATCCCTGTCCATTTCTCAAAAGACAGTGCGCCCTGGAAAACAAGCATGGCCACGCCATTGTCAGTAATGGCCCCGCGTTTTTCACTTTCTTTTAACAGAGCGGTCTTAAAAGGATTATAAATAATATCCGAAACCACTGTTCCCGCTTTTAGATGATCAACACGCAAAGGAAGACGGTCTTCTTTCATGCCGATCGACGTTGTATTAATGATAATGCTGAATTCAGCAAGCCTTTCTTCTGCTTCCTGAAGAGAGATGACTTGGTCCTGTTCTCTCAGACACTCGTTAAAAATATCTTGTGCCTTTTCCTTCGTCCGGTTCGTGATGGCGATGGAACAGGGTCCTTCTTTGCTCATTGCATAGCTGATGGCACGGGAAGCTCCCCCTGCACCAATAATGAGGACCTTCGCCTCTTCGATTGGAAACCGCACATGGCGTATTAATCCTTTGATAAAACCGGCACCATCCGTATTGTAGCCCTTCAGTTTTCCGTTTTCATTGACTACGGTATTAACTGCACCGATCTTCAACGCATCTTCAGAGATTTCATCAAGGTACGGCATAATGGCCTGCTTATGGGGAATGGTAACGTTCCATCCCGCGAAGCCCTGATGACGCATGTCCCGGACAGTCTCTTCCAGATGATCCGGATGCACCTCATATTTTTCGTAAACATAGGAAAGTCCTGCTTTTTCAAAAGCTCCATTCTGCATCTGAGGTGACATGGAGTGGCTGACAGGATATCCGATTAAACCAACTTTTTTTTCCATCCTTCGATCTCCCCTCATCAAATGAGTGAAGGCCTCAGGGTGACCGCGACGCCTTCTGGTGCATGAGCAGCAATTCTGGCACCCGGTTCTTTAACCGTAACCCAGCCGAGCCCCGATATGACCACATCTGTATCCTTCTCTTTAATGGTAAACTCGTGCCTTTTTAGCGGAGGCAGGTTTCCCGGATCGGAAGGCGGGTTCAAAAGGTCACCCAGTTGATTTTTATAGAGCTCATCGGCATTCTCGAGCTTTGTCCTGTGAATGTGCAGCTCATTGGACAAATGGCAGACAAATGACCTTCTTCCGCCGCTGATGTAATCAAAACGCGCAAGTCCTCCCAGAAATAAGGTTTGAGCCTCATTTAGCTGGTAAACCATCGGCTTGATCTCTTTTTTCGGCATAATGAACTTAAGCTCTTCCTTGCTGACGAAGTGCGCCATTTGGTGATGATTGATTATCCCTGGCGTATCAAAGAGAGCACTCTCTTCATCCAAAGGAATATCAATCAAATTCAAAGTGGTTCCCGGAAAATGGGAAGTTGTGATAATGTCCTCCTGCTCCGTACCCAACTGTTTGATCAGTCCATTAATGAACGTGGATTTCCCTACGTTGGTACAGCCTACAACGTACACATCTCTCCCGCCGCGCAGCTCATCGATTCGCTCGGCGACATCCAAAAGACCTGTTCCCTTAGCCGCTGATACCAAATGCACTTCCTCTGCTTTTACACCGAGCTCTTTGGCCATGGAAGACATCCATTGTGTCAGTCTGTTTTTGTTAACAGATTTAGGGAGCAAGTCCACCTTATTTCCTATCAGCATGAGTTTGTTTTTGCCGATATAGCGGTGTATTCCCGGCAGCCATGATCCGTTAAAATCAAAAATATCGACCACTTTTACAACAAGCGCGTCTGTATCACCAATGCCGGATAAAATCGTGCGGTAATCATCATCTGTAAGGCTGACATCCTGAATTTCGTTATAATGTTTTAAACGAAAACAGCGCTGGCAAATGACAATATCCCTCTTTAAACTGGAGGGTGGCGCATAACCAAGCTCTTCCTTATTTTCTGTCTGTATGACCGCTCCGCATCCGATACATTTAATCTGTTCCTTCAATCTTATTCCTCCCAGTTAAGCATGCCTTTCCTTTTCATCCAAGACAATATCATCCGTTCAATTTTCCTGTTAACTCTTGTCCATAACCCGTCGGTGCTGGCCACAGGCACAACCATAATCGTGTGCAGTTTAAGACGGTTTCCACCCAGAACATCCGTCAGCAACTGATCGCCAATTACCACGATCTCATCCCGTTTCAGGTTCATGTCACGGATCGCACGCTTAAACGCGCGGGTCATCGGTTTTCTTGCACTATAAATAAATGGGATTTGTACAGGGTCAGAAAAACTGCTCACACGCTGCTGCGTATTGTTTGAGACAATCGTTATTAAAATTCCCTTTTCCTTAAATGAACTAAACCATTTTATCAGTTCTGGAGTAGCATCCGGACGATCCCATTCAACCAGGGTATTATCCAGGTCCGTAATGATTCCTTTTACATTCCGTTTCAACAACATTTCAGGCGTTATATCAAAAATGCTCTGGACATGTTCATCCGGCAAAAAATTTTTTAACATGCTGGACACCTCTATACTATTCATTCATTTACACTTTTACATTGTACCAGTTATTCGCCATGTAACAACTTTTTTATTGTTTTCTGACAGCGGCCAGTTTCAAAAACTAATAAGTTTTATCAAAAAAGTTTTCGACAAATTGTTCGCATCCGACAATGTGGATAACTTTATCAACATTGTACACCGCGAAAAGAGCAGAATTTTCTGTCTTATAAACAAACTACCCACAGGTTATCCACCAAACATTGTGGATAACCGAACGATTGTTCTGTTTTCTTTTTCATGTTAAGCTGAATTTAGAAAGTATCAGAACTTATAGTTTATGCGGATTTCAACCATTTGATAACCCCTCAGCCGGAAAAATGCATCCTAAGGCATTTAAAAAAACAGGAGGTGAACATGCCACCCGATGGCAGCTCACTTATGGAAAATTTATCGGACGAACTTTTGATTGAATCTTACTTCAAAGCAAAAGAACTGCGACTCAGCTCTGATTTTATTTCATTAATTCAAAAAGAAATTGAACGAAGATCACTTGAGAAAAGATTGAACGTTTCTTTGCTGAAAGCCCATCACTAGATGAGGCTTTTTTTATTTTGCTGATTATAGAACCTTTCCTTGCAGGAAAAACTAAACTTATTTTCAACCCTTGGAATATGTGCCTTTTCAGGTTTTTTATATTAAATAGGAAGAAACAAAAACATTCAGTATTTTCAACGGTTTTAAGTTGATTGTGCCTGTTTTTTCTGCTTACAATGAAATGACACTGGTTAAATAATCTCATACATAATCATGACTTTTGAAGGAGGAACGGATTTGTTTTTGTATTACATTGCTTTGCCATTTATCGCGGCCCTGTTGCTTTCTCTTTTTTCCCGACCGCTCTCAAAGACGTTCCATAACGGATGGCTGGTAGCACTTGTTCCTTTGGTTTTGTTTATTTTGTTTTTGACACACAGCAGCGGAATATCAGAAGGGCTGCCTGCGGTATCATTGACAAACTGGATCCCATCGATGGGCATACAGCTCTCCTTTTATCTGGATGGCCTCAGCCTTTTGTTTACATTGCTCATTACAGGCATAGGCTTTTTGGTTGTTTTATATTCTGTCTTTTATTTGAGCAAAAAAGAAAATTTGATCCATTTTTATATTTACTTGCTCCTTTTCATGGGATCCATGCTAGGGCTTGTGTTGTCGGATAATCTATTTGTTCTGTATACATTCTGGGAATTTACCAGCATATCTTCTTTTTTGCTGATCGGTTTCTGGTCGCACCGCGCACGATCCGTATATGGTGCACTAAAATCCATGATGATTACGGTATTTGGCGGGCTCTCCATGCTGGGAGGCTTTCTGCTGTTGTGGGTTGCATCGGACACAACCAGCATCAGAGAAATTATCAGCCAAAAAGAAGAAGTGATGGCAAGCCCTCTTTTTACAGCCATCCTGCTGCTCGTATTAATAGGAGCCTTTTCCAAATCTGCGCAATTTCCTTTTCACACATGGCTTCCCGATGCCATGGAAGCGCCCACGCCAGTTAGTGCGTATCTCCACTCTGCCACCATGGTAAAAGCGGGAATCTACCTTGTTGCCAGATTATCATTATTGTTCAGCGGCAGTGACGTATTTTTCCTGTGTGTTTCCGGTTTTGGACTGATCACACTGTGCTGGGGTTCATTCATGGCCGTCCGGCAAACGGATCTCAAAGGGATATTGGCTTTTTCGACCATCAGCCAGCTTGGAATGATTATGGCTATGCTTGGCTTTGGTTCGGAGGCTGCCATTTTTGCCGCGGTTTTTCATATTTTTAATCACGCCACATTTAAGGGAAGCTTGTTCATGGTTGCGGGAATTGTGGACCATGAAACAGGGACGAGAGATATCCGTAAGCTCGGCGGCCTGATGACCTTTATGCCGATAACTGCAACCCTTGCCTTCTTTGGTACCTTTTCCATGGCAGGGTTCCCGCTCCCTATCTTTAATGGGTTTTTAAGTAAAGAAATGTTTTTTGATGCCTCGCTTCAAACAGCTGCTCCATCCGGCCTTGCAGCACAGGCAGCTCCCCTCTTTCCTTATCTCGCAGTTTTGGGAAGCATTTTTACATTTGTCTATTCGATGTACTTGTTCTTCGGAACGTTCAGGGGGAAAGTCCAATTGGACAAACTTGAGAAAAAACCGCACGAGGCTCCTTATGGAATGCTGATCGCTCCGTTTCTGCTTGTTTGTTTCATTGTTGTGATCGGACTTCTTCCCAACCTGATCAATGAACATCTTTTGGCACCCGCTGCAGGTGCGGTAGCCGGAACGTCAATTCATATGCATCTGGCGTTTTGGCATGGCATTAAATTGCCGCTTATCATGTCCTTGATTGTTGTTGCTACAGGCGCCTTGTTATTTCTTTTCAAGCGGTACTGGGAACGTATATACCGGTATCTCCCAGGAAAACTTTCAGCCGATAAAGCCTATCAGGCACTTCTTAACGGCTTGCTTAAAGGAGCAAAAAAGACGACAGCATCCTACATGACAGGTTCGTTAAGCCTGTATTTATCAATCATTGTATTGTTTCTCATTTGTGTGACCGCAGGAATGATGGCTGCCACCGGGGGATTTGCCTTTAGTACAGATGATCTTTCACCCATTCAATGGCCGGAAGTCATCACAGGCATTGCCATGCTGATTGCTGCTATTGCCACTATTTTTATGAAACGCCGGATCGCTGCCGTTATTGTTATCGGCGTGGTTGGTTACGGACTGGCGCTTTTGTTTGTATTATTCCGTGCTCCTGATCTGGCCTTAACGCAGCTCATTATTGAAACAGTTACAGTCGTTCTCTTTCTGCTCTGTTTCTCGCATCTGCCAGTGATGAAACCAAACTCCAAACCACTGCGTTCCAAGGTGGCGGATGTCCTGATTTCATTGGCAGCAGGTGCACTCGTTACATTAGTCGCGATCTCATCTCACAGTTCCAAATGGTTTCAGCCCATCTCTGACTACTTTGTCAAAACCTCCTACTCGCTTGGCGGAGGAAAGAACATTGTGAACGTCATCCTTGTAGATTTCAGGGGGCTTGATACGATGTTTGAGATTACGGTTCTCGGCCTCGCCGCATTAGGAATCTATGGAATGATTAAAATACGATTGCGGAAAAAAGGAGGAATGGAGCAATAATGGAAATTTTAATGTGTATTCTGGGAGGCTCCCTTTTTGCGGCCGGCATCTATCTCCTGCTGCAGCGCCAATTGCTCCGCATCATCCTTGGGACAGCTTTGGTTTCCCATGGAGCTCATCTCTTAATATTAACAATGGGAAAGTTAAACCGCGGAGCACCTCCCGTATTAAGTGAAGGAATCGAGCAATATACGGATCCATTGCCCCAGGCACTGATATTGACCTCCATTGTTATCAGCTTTGGAGTGACCAGCTTTTTACTCGTTTTGGCCTATCGTGCTTACCAGAAAAACAAAACAGATATGATGGATCAGATGCGAGGTACAGAAGATGAGTAACCTGGTCATCCTTCCTATTTTGATTCCTTTGTTTTTTGGTGCATTATTTATTTTTTTTCATAATAAATTAGCAGTCGTCCGCTTAATGTCAATGATTGCTCTTGCGCTTAGTACAGCTGTTGCGGTCTTCATGATCTATGAGGTGTTTTCAAGAGGTTCATTAATCCTTGAAACCGGAGGATGGAAAGCTCCCTATGGCATCATTCTGATCGCCGACAAATTGTCTTCCCTGCTGATTTTAACGACCAACATCATCGCGCTGGCAGCTTGCTGGTATGCAGGAGCCACTTTGGATGAAGCACGTGAAAAACACTATTTTTACACACTGTTTCTGATTCTGATCGCCGGAGTAAGCGGTGCTTTTTTGACAGGTGACCTATTTAACCTGTTCGTCTTTTTTGAAGTACTGCTGATGGCTTCCTATGGACTGATTGTTCTTGGTGCCACAAAGGTCCAGTTGAGAGAATCCATTAAATATGTGCTGCTTAACCTCTTCTCTTCCATGTTATTTGTGACTACCGTAGCCTTTTTATATTCTGTTACAGGAACGGTGAATATGGCGCAGCTGGCCGAGCGTGTAGGTGCTGTAGAACAAAAGGGCGTCCTGACGACTATTGCGATTCTGCTGTTTGTGGTTTTTGCCACAAAAGGAGCTTTGTTCCCGCTTTACTTTTGGCTTCCAAAATCCTACACTGCGCCGCCTCCTGTCATCTCTGCATTGTTTGGCGCGCTGTTGACGAAGGTGGGAATCTACTCCATCTTACGGGTCTTTTCCTTGATTTTTGTCTACAAACTGGAAACAACTCATACCTTTTTTGTCATCCTGGCAGGGTTCACCCTCGTTTTCGGTGTCATAGGAGCCTTGTCCACCCACAATGTGAAATTGATTATTGCATACAACATTATCCCTGCCATTGGGTTTATGATTTTGGGAATCGGGACGTTTTCTGCAGAATCACTGGCCGGGACTATCTACTACCTGGTCCATGATATGATTATAAAAGCAGCCCTTTTCTTCCTGGCCGGGATTCTCGTATATGTTGCGGGTACAAGCGATTTGCGGCAAATGGGCGGATATATTAAAAAATACCCGCTCGTCGGGTGGATGTTTTTCATTGCAGCACTTGTTCTTGCCGGAATTCCTCCCTTCAGCGGATTTATTGGAAAACTGCTGCTGCTTAAAAGTGCTTTTGAAGAACAACACTATATGGTAGCTGCCATCGGTCTTGGCTGCAGCCTCTTGATCCTGTTGTCCATCATGCGCATATTTATTATGGCGTTTTGGGGAGAACAAAAAGAAGGTAAGGAAATGAGGCTGAAGCCGGGAATGGTGATTCCTCCGCTTGCACTTCTTGGCATTTCCGTTTTTCTCGGAATCGGAGCAGAATGGGTTTATCCGCACATCCAATCGATTGCCGACGGTCTTGCCGATCCGTCCCAATATATTAATGAAGTTTTAAAAGCGAGGTGAGTGCTCAATGGCCTTTCAATTGTTAATCAATATTTTTATCGGGATCATCTGGATGTTCCTGTCGGAAAACTATTCGTTTGCGAGCTATGTCAGCGGTTTTGTCGTGGGGATTGGCTTGATTTATTTGCTCAACCGCTACATCCCCGATGAATTTTACTTTCATAAGATTTGGGCCATCATTAAACTGATCTTTTTATTTAGTAAAGAACTGATCCTCGCAAATTTTGATGTTCTAAAATGGATTTATAAACCGAAAATGAATTTTCGCCCCGGGATCATTGCCCTGCCCACCGATTTGAAAACCAATTGGGAGATCAATTTGCTGGCGAACCTGATTACTCTCACACCGGGCACGCTGTCAGTAGATGTATCGAGGGATCAACGCTTCATTTACATTCACGCTATTGATCTGCCGGACACAAACGAAACGATCCATTCAATCAAAGAAACCTTTGAAAAAGCGATTATGGAGGTGACAAGATGAGCAGTTGGTTCGAAAATGTCGTTACTGTCTGTCTTATTGTGAACTGCCTCTCTGTTCTGTTACTCGTTTATCGGGTGGTTCGTGGCCCATCCAGTGCAGACAGAGCGGTTGCCATTGACACGATTGGAGTCAACCTGATTGCTATCACTGCCCTCGTTTCCATTCGGCTGAATACCATTGACCTGCATGATGTCATTTTACTGATCGGAATCTTGACCTTTATTGCTACCGTGGCCATTGCAAAATTTTTGGATAGGGGTGTTCTTATTGACAGAGATCGTAATTAGTATTTTTCTTATCCTCGGCACCTTTGTTGTGTTTTCCGGGACACTGGGCGTTCTCCGGTTCCCAGATGTGTATTCCAGGCTTCATGCCGCAACCAAGAGTGCCACACTGGGTGTTTCCGGCATTTTGATTGGCTCCTTTCTTTTCTTTTTGTATGCTCAGGACTTGGTCAGCGGAAAGCTTCTGCTTGGAATTGTATTTGTTCTTTTGACAGCTCCTGTGGGCGGTCACATGATTTCAAGAGCGGCCTACCGAAGCGGCGTTCCTTTATCTGAAAAAACGATACAGGACGAGTTGAACAGCGAGAGGGATTACTATTAATGAAAGTTGGAAAGGGAGTTCTGGAAAATATCCCCTTTCCATATTTACAAATTTAACATATAATGATAAGAATCTAATATATTTCATTAATAATGGCTAGTTGATTACACAAGTATCTTTCCTGTCTTACGGACATAAGGTACGGAGAGTGATGTGATGTTATGTTCATGACGGCAAGAGAACGGGTTGATTCCACAGTAAAAAAAGTAAAAGGCCAGACGGCCAATATTTTAACACTGGTCAACCTCTCGCTCGGTGCTCTCGCTTTAATGTTTATTTTTAAAGATGATTTGAAAACCGGCTTTATTTTAATTTTTTTAGCAGGTCTTTTTGACCGGTTTGATGGTATGGTTGCCCGGAAATTAAACATAGAATCAGAGTTTGGCAAACAGCTAGATTCTCTTTGCGACTTAATTTCATTTGGCATTGCGCCCGTATTTTTGCTGTACCAGGCCTCACTTTTTGAATATGGTGTTCCCGGCATTATTTTTACGATCTTATTTATCGTTTGCGGCGCCATACGTCTGGCCCGTTTCAATATCACTGAATTCACAGGATCATTTGTGGGAGTTCCGATTACGGTGGCAGGCTGTTTGATTGCCATGTGCTACCTTCTCACTCCTTTTATTCCGGGATATTACTTTATCTTTATTTTGATCGCTTTTTCTTTTTTGATGATCAGCAGCATTTCGATCCAAAAAAGATAAACCAAATAGGACAAAACAAAAAAACAGCTATAGCAGCAGCTGTTTTTTGTTTTTTATTTGATTAGTCATGAGTCAGTTCCAAAAATTCCTTTACGTCTTCCATTGCCACATCGATACCTTTTTTCCAGAACTCTGGCTTCGTTACATCTTCATTTAAATGCTTCATTGCAAGCTCTTCAACCGTCATGCTGGCTGTGTCTCTAAGAAGGGCAATGTATTTCTCTTCAAATCTGGTTCCTTCCTGTTTGGCAATGGCATAAATGCTGGCACTGAATAAATAGCCAAACGTATACGGGAAGTTATAAAACGGAACATCAGTAATATAGAAATGAAGCTTTGAAGCCCAGAAATACGGATGATAGCTTCCCAGCGAATCACAAAACGCTTCTTTTTGTGCTTCGACCATGATTTCCTTCAATCGTTCAACAGGTACAAGGCCTTGTTTTCGCTCTTCATAAAACCTTGTTTCAAATAAAAAGCGTGCATGAATGTTCATAAAGAACGCCACTGAGCGCTGCGCTTTGTCTTCGAGGAGGGCGATTTTTTCTTCCTTGCTTTTTGCGTTTCTCACGGCAGCGTCAGATACTACCATCTCCGCAAAGGTAGAAGCTGTTTCAGCCACATTCATCGCATAGTCAGTTGCCAAAAATGGCATATCATCCATCACGTAAGAATGGAAAGCATGGCCAAGTTCATGTGCCAATGTTGAAACATTACTTGGAGTGCCTGAGTAAGTCATGAAAATCCGTGTTTCATTCTTCACCCGGAATCCTGTGCAGAATCCGCCCGGCCGTTTCCCCGCACGGTCCTCTGCTTCAATCCATTGCTTTTCAAATGCGTGCTTTGAAAACTCCGCCATCTTCGGGCTGAAGGATTGGAATTGTTCAACAATAAAGCTGGCACCTTCATCATAGCTCATTTTGGTGTCCACATTGGAAAGCGGAGCATCCACATCGGCCCAACTCAGTTTCTCTACGCCCAGCAGTGAAGCTTTTCGGTTCAGATACGTTACGAACAGCTCCTTGTTTTCCTCGATCGCCTGCCACATCGCCTGCAGTGTGTCATCTGACATTCGGTTAATGTCGAGAGGCTCTTTCAGGACATTGTCCCACTTACGATGTTTATACACGCTGTTCCGGAATCCCGCAATATGGTTTAAGGCTTCTGCGCAAAAATCCGCCTGCTCATCCCAAGCTTCCGTGTATTTGGCAAAAACACTTTCTCTTTCTTCTCTGTCCGGACTTGTCATGCGGTTTTCTGCCTGTCCAACAGAAAGAACCTCTTTCTTTCCGTCCTGTTCCACTTCGATGCCAATTTTCCCTACAACCGTGTCATACAGGGTGGACCAGCTGTGATATCCGTCCACTGCCAAATCATTCATTAACGCTTCCTGTACATAGGATAGCTTTTGTGAAGCGAGTTTCGCCTTTCAGACAAAGGAAACGCAACAGCAGCAAAATAAGGTTTTTGAATCACAGAATTCCACTCTTTATCTGGAATATCGGCCATCTTGTTATCCAATAGGACCAATACTGTAGAATAAACAGCGTTTAGCGATTCCAATTTACCGCGAAGATTCAAGGCCTGCTTGTCATTAACATCCTGTGCCGTCAAACAGCCGATAAAGGATACACATTCATTGATCAGCGCAGCATTCTCCTGAACGCCTTCAACAATCTCCTGAAGTGATTCCTCGGAGAATTGGAAATCTTCGACTTTCTGGTTAAGGTCCGCGAGTTGTGTTTCAATGCGTCCAATCGCAGCAAGCAATTCTTCCGAGCGGCTTCCGCCCTTAAATATTGATTCCAGATCCCAGCTTTCGCGCAATCCTTGCAATAGCATCTAAAATCCCCCTTATGTAAGAAATATTCGATCTATTTCCATTATAGTGAAATTTTTTTGAAAAATCGACCCTTTAGTTTATTTTACATAAAAACTCTCTTCCCTCAATCTGGAAGAGAGCAAGAAGCTATTCTGCGATGCAAAGATACATGAAATATACGAGGGTAATGATCATTATGGCAAATAGCAAAACTTCCTGCATGCGCCCGAGCCTCCCTTATGTATTGTTCTTTACATCTATTCCCCTTAATACAGTGATCAATCCCATTATTGGTATTATTCTGTATTAAGCTTTATCTACATTATTCTTTGCTCTCTTCGTGATACCTCCAGCCTTCTTCGAAAATACTATGAAATAGGGAAAGAAAAAGCTTGTTCCATTTTAATTCGAAATTGTTGCATTTTCCTGTATGGTCGCATATATTATAGTCAATTCTCAAAATGTTGAATATAGGAAACATTTTAACCTAAGGGACACCCTGTGACGTATTTTGCAAAAGAAGGTGAGCAACATTGAATAGTAAAGCATTGGAAGCCGCAATGCCCAGAAAAGGTAAACTCCGCAGAGCCATTCCTTTTCTCGGCCCCGCATTTCTTGTAAGTGTGGGCTATATCGATCCCGGCAACTGGGCTACAAATATCGAAGGCGGTGCTGCATTTGGCTACACGCTTTTATGGGTTCTATTGCTCAGTAATCTCATGGCCATTTTGCTGCAAACAACCGCTGCAAAACTCGGGGTAGCCACAGGAAAATCATTATCGGAAAACTGCCGGCAGCATTTTAAAAAACCGGTCGCTGTTTTTTTATGGATAACAGCTGAGCTGGCTGCCATGGCAACGGATCTCGCCGAATTTCTCGGAGCAGCCCTGGGGATCTATCTCTTGCTGGGCATTCCTTTGTTCCCGGCTGCATTGATCGGAGCTGCAGTTACATTTGGCATCCTTATGCTCCATAAATACGGCTTCCGCTTTATTGAACAAATTATTCTTGGCTTCGTCATCATAGTGGCTGCTGTTTATATTGTTGAACTTTTTTATGCCAAACCGGACCTTGGGCAGGTCGGCTATCATCTGGTCGTCCCCCATCTCAACTCGGCAAGCATTCTGGTTGCCATCGGAATGCTCGGTGCCACCGTTATGCCGCATAATATTTTTCTTCATTCTTCTGTTGTGAAGAACCGCTTGAAAAAAAATCAGCCGAAGCATAATCACCGGGTATATAAGTATGCAATAGTGGATTCATTGCTTGCGTTGAATGTGGCATGGTTCATTAACTCGGCCATGATTGTAGTAGCGGCAGCTGTCTTTTACAAAAATGGGGTGAAGGTTACATCCATTGAAGATGCCTATTCCACCCTGACACCGCTCCTTGGCGGTTTTGCGAGTCTCGCTTTTGCCATCGCCCTGCTTTCTGCCGGCCTTTCATCCTCTGTAACAGGGACCATGGCCGGTCAGTATATACTGGAAGGCTTTCTTAACATCAAGATTCCGATATGGGTGCGAAGGGTCGTAACCATGATTCCTGCTTTGATTATTATTGGAATGGGGATCAATACGTGGAAAGCGCTGGTCGTGAGCCAGGTTATTCTGAGCATGCAGCTTCCGTTTACGATTATTCCATTGATTATGTTTACCCGAAATAAGAAGATCATGGGAAGCTACGCCAACAAGCGCTGGACCAATATCCTGCTGATTTTGGTGGCGGCGGTCATTATTATTTTGAATGGCCTCCTCATTTATCAGACATTCGGCGGCGAATTTTAAAAACACCAAGCAAGGCTTATGCCTCTGCTTGGTGTTTTTTTATGCTATTAATTTATTTACAATAATCATGATAATTCCTGTTAATGAGAACAAGACTGTAATTCGTGAAGAAATTGTCTTATTAATGAGCAGGCGCTTTTGAGCTATCCTTGTCATGAACCGCAAGTCTATTCATCAATTCCATACTGCTATGATTTACTCCAACCAGTTTGGCTTTAACACCATGCTGGCGATATTTTAACACCACTTTATCTATGGCTCCAATAGCTGAGTCATCCCACAAGTGGGCTTGTGTGAGATCAATAATGACTTCATCTGCTTTTTCGGCAAAATCAAATTGCGAAACAAAATCCGTGACAGAAGCAAAAAACAACTGGCCTTTTACCGAGATCAATCTTTTATTCAAAGCCTCATCCAGTTGGGAGCGAACCTCCACTTTGGAAATTTTCGAAGCAAAGAACAATGCACTTAAAATAACACCAGCCACAACACCTTTGGATAGGTCGTGAGTGATCACCACAGTAACCACCGTTACAATCATAACCGCAGCATCTGTTTTCGGCATTTTATGAAGCTTGGTTAAAGATGACCAGTCAAACGTGCTGATCGACACCATAATCATCACACCCACAAGGGCTGCCATCGGGATGGAAACCAGGATATCATTTAACACAGCAATCAGAACCATGAGAAACGCACCAGCCACAAAAGTGGAGAGCCTTCCTCTTCCGCCTGACCTGACGTTGATGCCGGATTGGCCGATCATCGCACAGCCCGCCATTCCGCCAAAGAATCCGGCTACAATGTTAGCTATCCCCTGTCCCCGTGCCTCCTTGTTTTTATCACTTTCCGTGTCTGTATAATCATCAATGATCTGCGCAGTCATCAGCGATTCAAGCAGACCAACAAGCGCCAGTGCGATGGAATAAGGAAAGATGATCTTTAACGTTTCCAGGTTAAATGGAACATCAGGAATAAGGAACGTTGGGAGCGATTGGCTTAAATGTCCCATGTCCCCTACCGTCCGTACCGTTGAACCGGTCGTAACCGCAATAATCGTAATGACGATAATCGCAACCAAAGGCGAAGGAACCACTTTAGTGATTCGAGGGAACAAATAAATGATTGCCAGTGCCCCTGCCACCATGGCATACATGGGCCAGCCTTCACCAACAAAATGCGGCAGCTGCGCGGAGAAAATAAGAACCGCCAGCGCATTTACAAACCCTATCATGACCGGCCTCGGAACAAACTTCATGTATCTCCCAAGTTTAAGCGCTCCAATAATGATCTGAAAAATCCCTGTAAGGATCGTCGCCGACAGCAAGTACTTTAATCCGTGATCTGCCACCAGCGATCCCATTACGAGTGCCATCGCACCGGTTGCGGCAGAAATCATGGCTGGACGTCCCCCAACAAAGGAAATCACAACGGCAATACAAAATGAGGCATACAATCCGACCATCGGATCTACCCCTGCAATAATGGAAAACGCAATCGCTTCTGGAATAAGCGCAAGCGCAACAACAATACCTGAAAGGATGTCCCCTCTGATATTGCCAAACCACTCCTTTTTAATTGTCTCTATATTCAACTGCAAAACACCTCGTTTGTAATTTTTTTATAGTGACTTTCAACTCTCATGAAAGTCGGGGCCGATGTTAACGCGTAAGATTATACCATGGATTCCATAAAAGTGCCTCATGTTATGTAAGCGCATAAATAACTTCCAATCTTCAAATAACTTCTATTTTCTTCAACTATCAAGGTAATAGTGTTCTTTTAGAAATTAGCCCTTTGTTCGATTATGTTTTACTGAACTTCATAGTGGTATAAACATGAATAACAACTTCTGTAAAACAGAGAAAGGAGTTAATAATGTCGGAAAGACTTCCTCCAAATACAAAAATACGGGGTACCGGATTTAATATATCAGACTTCTGGTCTTGGGGATTTTCAGATGTTTTAACGAATTCATTAAGAGGTGTTTTTGCCGAATTTCTTGTTGGAAGCACATTAGATGTTTTACAACAACCACGCATTGAATGGGATGCCTATGATTTAATGTACAAAGACAAAAAAATCGAAGTGAAATCCGCTGCCTATATTCAGTCCTGGCATGAGGGTCAATATTCCAAAATAAGCTTTGGGATCGAAGCGAAACGTGCATATAACTATGCAACTCGAAGCTATACACCGGAGCCTGTCCGAAATGCGGATCTTTATGTTTTTTGTTTGCTCTATGAAAAGGATGCCAATCTGATCGATGTTCTTAATACGGAGCAGTGGCACTTTTATATCGTTAAAACAAATGTCTTAAACACTTTATTTCCACAGCAAAAAAGGATTTCTTTAAGTACATTAGAAAAAATCACCCAACCGGTTTCTTTTACAGAAATAAAAGAAACAATAGATCAGGCAATTTATCAATAAATTGTCTACCCGCTTCTTACAAAAATAAAAGGGTATTCCTTGTTTAAAGAATATCCTTTTTGAGATGCTAAAAGAATTTTTATTAGTAACCCGGTCTGTCCTTCTGGCTCTGCTGCCGGCTTGCTACCAAAGCCGCTTTAAGAAATGGATGGATCACTTAAATAGTGTTGCAACAAAGTATTTGCAGAATTACTTGGCGTGGTTTCGTTACTTAGACAGCAAGGAATATGAGAATACCGCATCGAATAAGAAAATATGCTGGTCAAATCGTGCCTATTTTCTGTAACCGACACGAACACCAAACTTTCAGATTTTTGCTTACTCTTGTTACAACTAACTGGCAGATTAGCAATCTGTAAGAAAATATAGTTTATGAACAGAGATTGGAGGGTGTTATCGAAATGGCTAAACTGATCTACGCTGCTAATGTATCTTTGGACGGTTATATTGAGGACGAGCGCGGCAATCTCGAGTGGTCGATCTCCGATGACGAGGTGTTTGCGTTCTGGAATGACTTCCAGCAGCCGATTGGCACCTGCCTGTACGGGCGTCGAATGTACGAGTCGATGGTGTACTGGGAGACGGCAAACATTAAAACGAACCCGTCCATCGGTGATCAACTGGAGGTAATGCGAAACTTCGCGCAGATTTGGCGAGCTGCTGAGAAGATCGTTTATTCCCGGACACTTCAGACGCTTTCAAGCGCCAGGACTAGGATCGAGCGTGAATTCAATCCTAATGTGATCCGAAGGCTGAAGGAATCTTCAGGAGCCGACATTACAATTGGCGGCCCCGAACTTGCGGGGCAAGCGATGAGCGCGGGACTAATCGACGAGTGTCATCTGCTTCTTAATCCGATCGTCTTGGGTGGTGGTAAGCGAGCATTGCCGGACAACCTCCACATTCGATTCGAATTGCTCGGTGAGCGCCGCTTCCAATGCGGAGTTGTTCAGCTCCACTACCGCGTAATCGTCTGACCGTGACACTAGAGTGAAATTCAGGAGATACGTACTAGGGCCTACTTTAATTAAGTGAAATTACGAAAGCCGGAAGTTATATTGGGCAACTTCAACTTCAGTGGTAAAAAGAAACTTAGAGAGGATTTAAAAAAAAGCTAAGTCTTCAAATAAGATCTACTAAAAATACTAGTAAGGGGTTAAAGTTTTACAGGTCAAGCAGGCTTTCATATCGGAATTTAGACATATGAAATTTATCAAATTGGAGGGGAAAAACCGATGGCAGAAGTTTTGTTGTTACACCATGTTTTAGGCCGAACAAAGGGGATTGAAGAAATCGCCGATCAACTCAGAGATGCGGGTCATACTGTGTACGTGCCAGATTTATTTGACGGCCGCATGTTTTCCTCGCTGGAAGAAGGTTTGGCATTTGTGAAAGAAATCGGATTTGAAGAAGTGACGGCACGTGGTGTTCGGGCAGCCGGCGAACTTTCACGCGATGTCGTCTATGCTGGTTTTTCACTCGGTGTCCCGGCAGCACAACAGCTTGCTCAAACTCGTGAAGGCGCCAGAGGCGCACTGTTTTTTCATGCCTGCCTCCCGACCTTGGCATTCGAATCTCAGTGGCCGTCCGACTTACCTGTGCAAATTCACGCCATGAGTGCAGATCCCTTTTTCGTTGAAGACGGCGACATCGACGCAGCTCGTGAACTTGTAGCGTCGGCCGATCACGCTGAACTCTTTTTATACGAAGGCAAGGAACATCTCTTCACTGATAGCAGTATACCGTCTTACGATGCTGACGCGACGAAGCTTGTGATCAAACGGGTTCTCGACTTCCTTGCATAGTTGGCATCGTGCCCTTCCCTCTTAAAATAGTTCTCGATCGGAATGAATGGAGATTAGGAAAACGATTGTTAACTCATATATTTTTTACATTTGAATAAATGTACTTAAGCTAACAGGTGCGTTGTTCCAAGAAGGATTAGCGTTTCTTTTTGTTAAACTTGATTGAAATAACCTTTCAGCTTTGCGACAGAAAGACATATCTAATATAGTGTGCTTATCTAGTAGAATGGAGGGTCTAATCATGGGCATTAGGAATTATCTGATCGGAGGTGTTTCCGGGGCTGGCAAAACTACGGTCTGCAACGAATTACAGCAGCGCGGCTACCATGCCATCCATGGTGACCGTGAATTGGCTTATCAAGGCGATCCGGAAACTGGTACCCCGACGGATGGTTTTAAACCCGAACACCACATTTGGGATGTAGATAAAGTAAAAACGTTGGTTGCCAATCAGGATGAGGCGGTAACATTTTTCTGCGGTGGTTTGCGAAATTTCCCCAAATTCATTGATCTGTTCGACGATGTGTTTGTCCTTGAGGTCGACCTTGAAACCTCTCTCAGGCGGATTGATGAGCGAGTGGCACTAGACCCAACTGACTGGGGTGGCAGACCAGAGGAACGGGAAATCAGTTCGCGCTTGTATCAAACAAAAGAAGGCATTCCCAAAAATGGGATTATAATTGACGCCACCGCACCAATCGATCACGTAGTTGACGAGATCATCCGTCAAAGCGAAGAAAATAAACACCAATGACAGTAAACGATTTTAGGGGTAGGGTATCTGTTTGTACCCAATGAGAGGCAGTGGATAGGTTGTTAACCATTTCACTTAATAAAATAAAAGGGTACCCCCTATTCAAGGGAATACCCTTTGGAATTTTAATAATTTTGCCGATCTTTTTGGCTCTGCTGCCGGCTCCGGTAAAACTCATGAAACAATTTCATCAATGCCCGTTTTTCAATTCTTGATACATAACTCCTCGAAATACCCAGCATTTTCGCGATTTCCCTTTGCGTTTTCTCTTTCTGCATATCCAAACCAAACCGGCCGACAATGACTTCTTTTTCCCGGTCATCCAGCACATGAATATAATCATAAATTTTCTTTTTCTGCATTTTCAGCTGAATGGCATCCACCACATCTTCAGTTTCCGCTTTCAGCACATCAATGAGCGTGATTTCGTTTCCTTCCTTATCAGTCCCAATCGGATCATGAAGTGAAACATCTTTTTTCGTTTTTTTCAGTGCTCTCAGGTGCATGAGGATTTCATTTTCAATACAACGTGCCGCATACGTCGCAAGCTTCGTGCCCTTCCCTCTCGAGTAGCTCTCAATGGCTTTAATGAGCCCTATTGTCCCGATGGAAATCAAGTCTTCCGTGTCTTCCCCTGTATTCTCAAATTTCTTGGTATTGTGAACATGAAACAATGTCATCTAATGGACCTGTAATACTAATCTTAACTTTCTCACTGGTTGCATCGATTTGTATCTCATCAATCATCAATTCCATTAATTGACGCTTCTCTTCAAACGTTAATCCATCCCGTTCAAACAATCCGTTAACACTTTTGATGATCTGATCCATTTGTTCTTTATCCAATTGTTGTTCGGTTTGTCTCTCCATTTTACGATTTAGCGTTTCCATATTTGTATCCAGAAGTGTGAGTTCCTTATTAATCCTATTCATATCCTTAGTCATTTCATCTTCCGTAATGACGTCTTTAATATACATCTGCTTAATTCTTTCTCGTTCCAAGTGTTTTTTTGACCGTTGTTTTTCAAGCTCACTGAGCCTTATTTCAATGGTCTCATCCACTGTCTCAATCTGATCTCGAATTGCTTGCTCAAACAGTTCCTGGTCCGTTAAACAAGACTGAATTAAGTCCATGATATACTTTTCCAATTCATCGACTCGGATACTGTATGATCGGCATTTGCTAACTCCATCCCCATACCGTTTAGGATTTAAATTGGGACAACGATAAACCCCATATTTCTTCTTGATGCCCGTCTCTTTATCTTCTCTGCCATTATATGTTGTACATTCCCAGATTCGATTGCAGCACTTGCATCGTATCATCCCTCTAAATAAATAATGAAATTTAACATTCCCACGTTTCTTGGTGTTTTTTTTGCGTTGTTTCTGAGCTAAATCAAACAATTCGCGATCGATAATAGGAGGGATATCTACACGGATCCAATCTTGTTCATCGCGAATAGTCTGGGTCACCTTTGTTTTACCAGAAGCCGTTTTCTCTCCCCACACTTTCTTTCCTTTACGCTTGTTATATACATACTGTCCAATATAAATTTCTGAAGTGAGTATTCGGGAGATAGAAGAGGCACCAAAGTTTTTACTTTCTTTCCTTTTTGGCATTGCTCCCTGTTCATAAAGCATGTCGCCAATTTTACGAAGAGTATGACCCTCCAGGTACCATTTATAGATCTTTCTAACAAAGCCAGCTTCCTCTTCATTAATGCTTAACTGCCCATCACTATACTCGTAGCCATAGGGAGCAACACGCATTGGCATGATCTTTTTATCCTTCTCAACCGCTCTTAATCGCCCCCTTGTCGTCCGTTTTCGAATTTGAGCCAGTTCATATTGTGCAAAAACGGATCGCATGTTAAAAAACATTTGGCCTTCTGGTGTGCTCTGGTATTCCGTATCAATAAAGATAATTTCAACTTTCTGGCGGTCCCACTCTTTACAAACGATAAGTTTATCAGTCAAATCCCTTGTTAGACGGTCAGGGTCTGTAATGATGACCTTATGAATGATTCCATTAGCTGTGTCTTCCCTGAGTTTATTCATTTCAGGACGATCAATATCTTCGCCGCTGCGACCGCCTTCCCTATACACCTTTATTTGTGATTCGTTGTAACCCATCTTAACCGCTCGTTCCATACAGAGCTTTTCCTGCGTCTCCAAGCTATATCCTTCTTCAGCCTGAGCCAGGGTACTCACACGGCTATAAATTCCAATCATGGTTGTACTCCTTACTTCTCATTTGTTACCTAATATGTATATTCACACTACCTTAAAGTATAGGCCTCATTTATGAAGAAACAAGGTGGAGAAATATTTACCTGTGGATGCAAAAAGCCACTCATTTTTGAGTGGCCTTTTCTAGTGCTTTTTGTACCAAAAATTTAATTAGTTTTTGTTGTGCTTTCCTTACGGCAATACAATTTTTACCTACAACTTTCTTAGGGCTATATACAAACTCAAGGTGTTTTACCAATTGCTTTATCACCTCAAGTAATGTATATGTTATTACAAGATTGTCCTATCAAATTTTTATTTTACGTACATCAAAAAACTCCCTATATAGGGAGTTACAAATTTGCTTGGCTTTCTTGTTTTGCACCACTTACTTGCCCAATAATTCTTTTAAGATAATAACCGACAATAAAAAATGCCGCCAACGAATGCAATGTTACAGTCTTTGTTAGGATTCCTGCAATAGTCGGATACTGTTCAGTTATCAAACTTAATCCAGCTGGGTCATAATATCTATATAATATTGAAAGTACAACTTGGATTACTGATAGAACTACAAACCAAGCCATTAAATATCCAAACATATGTAAGCGATCTAGTGCTGAATTGAAGTCCTCTTGTGATTGATTTTTCAATTCTTTAGGTTTTGGTATAATTCCCATAAAATAATCTGCAATCGCCATTATCATCAATAGTGCAAAAGTAATCAATAACGGAATGTTAAAAACTGAAAAAATGGCAGATAAAATTATAGAACCAATTGACAACTCTTTAACATTTGAAACTACATCATGATTGATCTCATTTTTTACTTTCGCAAAAGATTTTTGGGCTTCCATTGGTAATATGGCCATGGTACAAGCACCAACCTTCGCTAAGAGATTACTACTATATCTATTCCCCTTTAACGAAATTTTATGCTTATTTTCAATAATTTTTACATCCCCATTGTTGCAAACAAAGTACATTTTATTTACTACAAGATTGTTTTTCTTTATATTAGCATCAAAATTGATTCGCTTGTACCCATGCTTGAGTAAATACTCTCCATGATGAGTATTTACTATGTCAGACATTTGTCTAGAAACTTCTGGGTCGTACTCACTTTTTTTGAAAGTAGGTATTCTTTTCATTTTCTTGGATTTTGCAGTTACACTATCAAAGTCAAAGGTGTGAAAACTCATACTCCAACCCCCTCTAACTGGCTGCTAAACACTTCAAAATCCTGTCTGGCTAAAATAATGTCTTTGTTCCTTATAGTAATACTGTATATGCCACCTTCGGTTATAGGAAAGTTTTTGAATTCAATAGCTCCTAAAGCAAACTTTGAATTATTGAGGGTAGGTTCCAGAATTATGTCAATAGGTGATTTAGATAATTTTTTATCATTTGGGCCCGTAACAAAAATTTTAAGTTTTGTTTTTTTCTCCACTTGGTACTCAATTCCAGCCACAAGAAAAAAGTTCTTTTTTGTAGGTAAATTATCCAATTTCAATTGTTCAAAAACATGTTGGTAATTCATTGAATTATCCTTATTTCGTTTTACTTTTTCACATGTTAGTATGTATTTAACGTAAATGTTTTCCATTTTGTCACTTCCTATCTATCCCCTATATATTAACATATAGATTTTAAATGTAGGAAATTTTTTCTACTTTTGTTATTAATATTTCTTCATTAAATGAGTAAATTCCTGTTAATTATTTCGACAAATAGAATTTTTTTGTTTTACCTCGATTTTCTATTTATCCCTTTTTTACATCAACTAAATCTTCAAATTTCAACTTATGTACTTCATTATGAAAGTCCACAATTCGCAGCTCTTTTTTATACGGATCAATATAATGGGCTTTCCCAATCAATAGATGGAAATCACCATGGCTAAAATAGGTAAAGCATAAATCCAAATTCTCAGCCATCGCCTCACAAATCGTCTCCTCCATTAACTCCAATTGCTGCTCATCCAATTCTGGCTTCGCTTTTTTCCTGTTGTCCCAGTCCATTTCCCTTAAGAGCTTCACATGTTCAGTCATAAACATTCCTTGCCATTTCATCGTTCCTCGGTCACAAAGCATATTCATCACCTTCCTTAATCTATTATATGCGAATGCATGTTCGGTTAATACTGAAAATTATTGACAGTACACCCCAATTAGAGGCAGGTGACTGTCAAATAAAGTTGAATTATAGAATTAATTGTAAATTGGAGGAGTTTGGATTCATGAAAAAGCAGGTTGCAAAAGGAGAGCAAAATTTCATTAGATGATGCACAAAAGCGATTCTTTTTAACGATGTAGGTCAATACCATTGGTTTTTAAAGTGGATGGAGTAAAAGTGTATTTTGCTCACAAAAATCCAGAAGCGACTGACCATCATCCGATATTCAAGTCTACAATCTGTATCTGTTCAGTTGGACCTGAATTCATTACAGATTGGCACTATAAGGCTGGCGATGAGGATTTGTCCCAAACATGGATACAGCGAGGGTTAAAGGAACTGATCGAGCATAGCGAATCGTTTGCTGCGTTATCTACGCTCCAAGCTCAAAAGTAATAATGACGAACCCCTTAGCACCATAACCACTCCTGGGCTAACCGAAGAAGGAAGTAGGGAATATTTTTATAACATCACTAAGTTACTTTTCCAAAAGAAGGATTGGTGGACCAATGAAAATGAATTTTTTAGCAACTGGTTTTTGGAATATTAATGAATTAACGTTACCACATCGTGGAGACCTTTACTTAGATGCTGAAGGAGGAGAAATCAACCTTGAAATACATATTCCTAATAAGGGAGAATTACTAAATTTCCTTGAGTTACCCTTAGAAATCCCGTTCATTAAAGGTTCTACAAGTAATGGATCTCAAGTAACCCTTGTTGATTGCTCGAGAAAATCCACATCAGGTAGAATGGGTTCGGTGGCTACCCTAGGATATAAAGCAAAATATATGCTAAGTGGTGTAGCTTTTGAAAAAAAAGAGGATATTGTTTTTTCAAAAATGCAAATAGACATACCTGGGATTATTCAATGGGGTAATGTGTCTAACTATAATATACCTGAATCCTATATAAAGGATGGGCTTATTGAGTTAAACATACTAGAACCAATAAATATTTTTACTTGTGATGAATATACTGTGTCTTACGAATTAATATGTAGCCATCCTTTTCTATCTTTTATGAGAGAAGAAATTGTACTAAAACAAATGCCTAGTCTGCTTATTGAATCCAAAGTGCTTAAATCATTAGACTGGTATATAGATGTAGCAGTAAAAATGAAAAGGATTATCGAAATTGCAATGGGAACTCCATTGAATTTCAGCTCCATTTTGGCCCAATCACCAAAGATAATTTATGAATTTGAAAATAGCCAGCAAAAAATGAGATCAATAAAAGTTATCCATGAGTTAACAAGGAAAGAAAACATGATTACAGCCCTTGAAGAAGCTATTTCAAAGCACGAATTTCTGTTCACTCTAAATGAACTTGCTGAACAGGGAAATTTCTCTCATTGGCATAAGATATCAACGAAAATGGAGCCAATTATTGAATTATACATCGATGATCTTTATAACAGGGGGTTATCTTATAGCAGACATTTTCTAAATATGGCTCAAGCGTTAGAAACATACCATTCCCGATTTATTTTTAATGGTAAATTAAAGGATTATAAAGAACAAAGAGTAGAAGTATTGATTTCAGAACGACCAGAGGGATTAAAACAACGGGATAGAGAGTTCCTTTTAGGTGGCAGTAAATTCGCAATTACCCTTAGAAATAGAATAGCTGATTTAACATTAGCGAATTTCAGACGTCCTTTTTTTACTGGTAATATTCATCTTACTGACTTTCCAAGGATAATTGCTAATACAAGAAATTATTATACTCATTACGATCAAGAGCAGGAAAAAAAGGCTCTAAAAGGTGAAGAATTGCTTTATGCATATTTTTATCTCCGAAGTATTCTTGAGTATTATTTACTTATAGAGCTTGGTTTTGGTGAAGACTTCGCACATAAACGGATGATAAAAAGGATACAACCACTAAAAGATTCGTTAGTGATACAAGCAGAGAATGATCGACGTTTTAACAAATCTGAAAAACAATAAAAGTAGCCCACTTTTGAGTGGGCATATTTTTATTCCCCTGATTTCGTAACGAACTAATTGGTTTAGTATATGGCAACATGTACATTTATCTTTCTTATCCATACAAGGAATTTGAAAAAATACAGCGAAATTGTTCTGAAAACATAAAGTCCCCGTAACATGTGGGTAAGGAGGTGCAAGATGCTACAAGATCTAGGACAAAAAATAAGGCTTATTCGAACTAAGAAAGGAATCACATTGAATGAATTCGCCCAGCAAATGGGGGTTTCTCCTGGGTATTTAAGTAACCTTGAGACAGGAAAAACACAAAAAGTAGAGATTCCCTTCCTTGATAAGATACAAAAAGAACTGATCATCTTCTCAATTGTCCCGCCAGACTACCAAGAAGATGAAATTTCTTTTCGTCTCCAAAGAATCAATCATCAATTCCGCGATTTAGCGAAGACTGACCCGAAAGCGGCAGAATATCTTTTATCCAGCTTTGAAAACGGATTGGAACATTTCCTGAAATGAATCAAACACCCTGGAGAGTCCCTAGGCTCTCCTTTTCCTTTGTTAACCGCTTAATGACATATTCTGCATCGCGTCCAACACCACGAATAGTAGAGGAGGAAAGAGAACGCTGTCCTGATAATCCAACATAGCCTAACCCCCTAATGTTCGAGCTGATCCCTTTTTCATGAATAGGACCGCCTTCTGAATCCAAGGCCTGAGGAAGAGACTGAAGATAAGGTACATTGGCCCGAAACCCAGTCGCAAAAATAACACCATCGATTGGCTCATGTTCATCTTCCCAATAGACACCTTCTTCATAAAAGGCTTGAAACAGTGTTCGAAGTTCAGGTTTTTTATCGGCTATGGCTTTTCGATAGATGCCTGTATCGAGAACGGAAACCCTGGTTCCAAGGTGTTTGGCAAATGAGGCTTTATCTATCCCTGTAACTCTTAGCCAAAAGTGAAGATCTTTCCCAAAGAATGTTTGCGGTATAAAAGACAAAGGACGGCGAGTCGTAATCGTAACATGGGCTACCTTCGCTAATTCATAGGCTATTTGTACCGCAGAGTTGCCACCACCGACCACAACCACCCGCTTACCTTCAAACTCTTCCGTGTTTTTATACTCACTAGAATGTAGGATCCTTCCCTTAAATTGATGCAGTCCTTCCAAATCTGGGATATACGGATGAGCAAAGGCACCTGTTGCGGCAATCACGGTTTTTGCAGCCCATTTTTCTGATTCGGTCTCCACTAAAAACAGCTTTCCTTCTTTTGTGATGTTGGTCACCTTCTTGTTGGTCGCCACATTCAGTTCAAAATGCTTGGCATAATGAGTGAGATAGGTAATTACTTCATCTCTTGTTGGATATCGATCGGGTTCACCAGGAAAGCGTAAGCCTGGAAGGGAAGAGAAGCCGGCAGGAGAAAACAACGTGAGGCTTTCATAATAACGCGGCCATGAGCCTGCCGCCTGCGAACTCGCCTCTAGAATCCAATAGTTCCATCCCCGCTTTTTCAGATGGTACCCTACCGCCAAACCTGATTGCCCTGCTCCAATGACCATACAATCCCATACATTTTTCATTAACACTTCTCCTTTTCATATCGTTAAATAACGATATGTCAGTTGAAAAATATGAACATATAGGGCTTATATGTTCATTTGCAACAATCATTCAGAAGCTCATTCAAGGCTTGCAGTAAGCTCTGAACGTTATTTCGGTTTGGAAAATAGAAAACTTCTTTTCCTTCTCTGCGGGAAGACAGAAGACCGCCGCGTTTTAAGATGGCCAACTGCTCGGAAGCTGTGGACTGGCTAATGCCCACCAATTCTGAAACCTGATTTACCTTCACTTCTTGCCTTTCCATAAACAAAAAAACGATTTCCTGTCTCTTTTCACTCGCAAGTGCCTTAAGAAACCGCTGCACTTCTTCACTTATCATGATTACCTCTCTAAACCAACCGTCAAATCGTTATTTAACGATATGTTTTATATCCATATTAATCTTCCTCAAAAAATATGTCAATCTTATAAAAATCCCGCTGAAATCAGCGGGGATTTTACTTACTTAATTACTTAATTTATTCGTCGTACGGGTCTTGGTGTAAAAACAATAAAAAGGTAAATGAGCCGAATAACAAGGTTCTTCTTTTTCACATAATAAGGTAAAAAGGTTGGTTGGTGTATGGCGAGAAGACGACGCAGACGGTCTTTAGCATCTGGCGGAGATAGAATTATTTTAATCATCATGATGGGGTTTTTGTTGATTTTCTTCATAAAACCAATACTTGTCCTTACCTTGTTATGTCTCATGATCTATTTTCTACAAAAGTTTTGGAAATACCAAAAGAACGAAGCCCTTATTCAGCTTTATGGAGAAACGCACTCGACTGACCAACTGCTTGCAACCATTAACAAATTGCTCAATACCGAACGCTATCATCTGTCACCAGGGGAAAAAAGTGATCGCAAGAAAACGTCTTCGCATTATCGAAAACTTCTTGATCAAAGCAAAGGCGGGTTTGTTTATTTTATCAGGGAAACAGGCGGTGGCCGAATAAAGATTGGAAAAGCACAAGACCCATATGAACGCATCACCAAAGGATTTGGGGTAAAACTGCCGTATTCCCTTCAGCTCGTGCATCTGTTGGAGAGCAAAAATGATCTGCTCACCGAGAAACTCTTTCACCAGCATTTTCTCCCCAAGCGTGTACATGGGGAATGGTTTCACCTTACAGATGAAGACGTTGAGTGGATTCAAAGCCAGCGGTATCCCTCTTCCATCATGGCCTCACTGGTACACGAAAAAGAAAGCTAATAGTAGGAATTTGACGCATTTGGTCAGTAAAAAAACCGCCCATTGGACGGTTTTTTTTATTCTCCAGTTTTCGCAAAGGTGGAGATGCGATCTCCGATTTCATCGCGAACACGCTGGAAAAACTTCCACTTTTCTTCTTCTGTTCCTTGAGCTTTCGCAGGGTCATCAAATCCCCAGTGATCACGTTTTACGTGAGGTGCAGTCATCGGGCATTTATCGGCCGCATCCCCACAAAGCGTTACCACAAAGTCCGCGTTGTTCAAGATTTCAGGATCGATGATATCGGACGTTTGATTGGAGATGTCGATATCGATTTCTTTCATTGCTTTTACGGCGTTCGGGTTCAAGCCATGAGCTTCGATCCCCGCACTTTTCACGTTCCATTCGTCACCTAAAAGTTTTTTTGCCCAGCCCTCAGCCATTTGGCTTCTGCAAGAGTTTCCTGTACATAAGAAGTAGATTGTTTTTTTTGTCATTTGAAACACTCCTTTAAAAAATTAATGGATGATGGTTAACCAAATATATAGACCTGTTAAGGTAATGAACAACGTTGGAACCGTTAAAACGATCCCTACTTTGAAATAGTATCCCCAAGAGATTTTGACGCCTTTATTGTTCAACACATGCAGCCAAAGCAGCGTGGCTAGCGAACCAATCGGTGTGAGCTTGGGTCCAAGGTCAGAGCCGATGACATTGGCATAGATCAAGGCTTCTCTCATCGCCCCTGTGGTATGGGTGTCCTGAATCGCTAGTGCATCAATCATCACCGTTGGCATGTTGTTCATGATCGAAGAGATAATGGCCGCAATAAAGCCCATTCCAATCGTGCCGACAAACAATCCGTGGTTTGTGACGTTCTGAATCACGTCGGCTAAAAGACTGGTAAGCCCCGCGTTTTTCAGTCCATACACGACCACATACATCCCGATGGAGAAAAAGACAACTGCCCATGGTGCTCCTTTGAGCACGGTTTTTGTATGAACGGCATTACTTTTTCGGGCTGTTTGCAAGAAAACAATCGCAATGATACCTGCGATAATCGATACAGGCACAGAAAAGAACTCTCCGACGAAATAGCCGATTAACAAAGCCGCGAGTACAAACCATGACGACTTGAACATCTCTAAATCTTTGATCGCATCTGCTGGCTTCTTCAGCTGGTTGACGTCGTATGATTTTGGAATGCTTTTTCTAAAATACAGATACAGCACCAAAATACTGGCCAATAGGCTGAAAAGGTTGGGCACGATCATTCGGCTGGCATACGTTGAGAAACGGATGCCAAAAAAGTCGGCAGATACGATGTTCACCAGGTTACTGACCACTAGAGGCAGGGATGTGGTATCTGCGATAAATCCGCTGGCCATGATAAACGGCAGGATCATCTTGTCCTCAAACTTCAGGTTACGTACCATGGCAAGGACAATAGGCGTCAAGATCAACGCTGCTCCGTCATTAGCGAAGAAAGCAGCGACAACCGCCCCGAGTACCGTAACGAGCAAGAACATCTTGATACCACTCCCGTTAGCAAAGCGGGCCATATGAAGGGCCGCCCACTCGAAGAACCCGATTTCATCTAAAATAAGGGAAATAATAATGACCGCTACAAAGGTAAGCGTGGCATTCCAAACAATGCCTGTTACGTCGATTACATCCTGGAAGGAGACCACTTGGAAAATCAGGGCTAAAACCGCTCCCCCGCAAGCACTCCAACCAATATTAAGGCCTCTCGGCTGCCAGATGACAAACGTTAGTGTCACTAAGAAGATGGCACTGGCAATAATTACTGAGCCCACAAAAACTGATACCTCCTATTCATCGCAACAAGTTACTCGTTTTCCTTGTGCTTCTAATTCTTCTATTCGATAATGTTGGCTGGGAAGTTCTTTAATAATTTGCAGTACAAATGAATAGTACGGGTAGGAAGTATTCAATGAATAGTAAATCCACTGGCCTTTTCTCCGTTCCTTCACAATCCCGCTGTCCCGTAGCTTTCTCAAATGCTGGCTGACGGCAGGCTGGCTCATGTCGAACAGGTCCACAAATTCGCATACGCAGCATTCATTCTCTGAAACGATTTTGACCATGGCCAGTCTGGTTTTATCCCCCAGAATCTTTAGAATGTTCGCTGCCGTTTGTAATTCAATGGTTTCATTGGTAATCATATCAGCACCTCCTCACTTCAACATCATTTACATCCATCATTGTATAAGTATATTCTTATATATGCAACCCTAAATTTATCCTTACGTTTAATCTTAACAAACCGTTAACAATTTATTAGTTCACCTGCCCAGCAATCTACATATAGTTATATGACTATGAATGAATAGGAGGTGTACAACAATTCCTTCAAGGACGATTCCCTTAGATAAGATGGCTCAGGCTTTAAAATTGCTGGGTGACCAAACTCGATTAACGATCATGGCTATTCTGAAGCACCGTGACTGTTGTGTTTGTGAACTGAATGAGGTGTTTGATATGAGCCAGCCGTCCATCAGCCAACATCTACGAAAACTGAAAGACAGCGGTTTGATTCAAGAAGAACGCCGAGGACGCTGGGTGTATTATTCGTTAATCAACCAAAGTGAGGCATCACCTTTAATTGATACACTGCTTGAACAGTTTCCTGATCAAGAAGAAAACGTTCGGAAGCTCAAAAAATCCAAGGTAACGCTCCACTGCGATTGTTAATTCCAACAAGAACGGGAGTTGTTCAAATGAAACGTTTGTCTTTTCTGGATCGATATTTAACGGTTTGGATTTTCACAGCGATGGCGTTAGGAATAGGCTTAGGAGCATTATTCCCCAAAGTTGTCGATGGACTAAATAAATGGCAGGTCGGTACAACATCCATTCCGCTTGCCGTCGGGCTCATTCTCATGATGTATCCTCCCCTTGCAAAAGTACGTTATGAAGAGATGGGGCGAGTCTTTCGAGATGTGAAAGTATTAGGGCTCTCCCTGATGCAAAACTGGATTATCGGCCCCATTCTTATGTTTGTTCTGGCTATTCTTCTCTTGCCAGATAAACCAGAATACATGGTGGGATTGATTCTCATCGGATTGGCTCGTTGCATTGCGATGGTGATTGTCTGGAATGATCTCGCAAACGGAGACCGAGATTACGCCGCAGGACTGGTGGCGTTTAATTCCGTATTTCAGATGGTGTTCTTCTCGGTTTACGCGTATGTCTTTGTTACCGTCATTCCGAAATGGCTGGGTTTAGAAGGAGCGGTTGTTGATATCACCATGGGCGAGGTAGCAAAGTCGGTCTTTATTTATCTTGGTATTCCATTTATCGCAGGTATGCTCACCCGCTTAACCCTCATAAAAACGAAAGATAGAACCTGGTATGAAACGAAATTCATCCCTAAAATCAGTCCCATTACACTGATCGCTTTACTCTTTACCATCATCGTCATGTTCTCCATTAAAGGAGATGCCATCTTAACCTTGCCATTCGACGTCGTTCGTATTGCGATACCGCTTCTGATTTACTTTGTTGTGATGTTTTTTGTTTCTTTCTATCTAGGAAAGAAGATCGGGGCGAACTACCCTGTTACAACAACCCTAGCGTTTACAGCAGGGAGCAACAACTTTGAACTGGCCATCGCCGTTGCCGTTGGGGTCTTTGGCATCCACTCTGGGGCAGCATTTGCTGCCGTTATTGGACCATTGGTGGAAGTGCCAGTGATGATTGCCTTGGTGAATGTCGCCTTTTGGTTCCAACGAAAGTATTTCAACCAATCAAAAGGGATGATGTAACAATGAAGAAAAGGGTATGGATTGGTCTGGTATTGATAGCTCTTCTTACTTTTTTTGTAATCATGGGCTATGTATCTTTTTACAACTAAAAGAGGCCTCTCCTATTTAGGAGGGGCCTCTCTTTATGCATCTTAGCAACAAGACAAGATGATGATGACTTTGTTATCTCAATCGTTTGAGTCTTTGGTGCACAACAAGCAGAATCCTTTGATTCCATGCTCTCTACGTCACTCTTCGTATAAAAGAACTCCCATTCGTTGCCGTCAGGATCAGTGACCCAGAATTTATCCTGAGTCGCGTAGCAGCACGTCACATCCATTTCCTCGCGGGCGAAAAATCCAAGTTTCTCTAAACGTCCTTTGTGTTTTAGGACCTCTTTTTCGTCTTCTACCTGAAATCCAAAGTGGCCGACCTGATTTCCTGACACTTCATCTTTAAGGTTTAACGTAAAGTTAAGACCTGGATCTTGTAGCAAAAACTTGGTGTAATCGGATTTTACTTTAACAGGGGAGGCGTCAAATACCTGTGAATAAAACTCAATGGATTTCTCTAAATTAGTAACATTCAAACCAATGTGTACGTTCATGTCTAATCCCTCCATATTAATCAATTTTTTTTGATTAAAAGAATTGACAACCTCCTGTCCTACGATATACGATAAATTTATCAAAACGAGGTGATGTACCATGCAAAAAGAAATTCCGCTTCAAGACGTCCAACAAGACAATGAATTTGAGAGGTATGAAAGCCAGTTTAAAGCGTTGGCCGATAAAAAGCGGCTTCACATTATGAATATCCTTACTCAACGAGGAAAGACTTGTGTTTGTGATCTGGCACCATTAATGGGAATGACGCAATCCAAACTGTCTTACCATTTAAAGATCCTTTGGGACGCTGGTATCATCCATAAGGAGACCAAGGGAACCAACAGCTATTACAGCATCAATACAAAAGAAATTAATCATTTACTTTCCCATGAGCTGTGCTGTATTTTTAAGCCCAGCTGCTAGTTTCATCTCTTTTTTTACGGTTTTAATCAATTTTTTTTGATTAATATATCAACTTTATTTGATGGAGGGGGATTTATTATGTTTAATGAATATGCCGTTTACCTTTGGGCAAAAGCTCGCCAGGAAAAAGTGGAAAGAAACGCTCGGGTGGCTTGGATGCATCAGAATCGAAAAAAAGACAGGAAAGCAAGGGAACGAGCGATTTCTAAACCATACTTAACACTGGACCCATGCTGCACGTGTGCATGCTAAGGAGGGAATGATATGACTGTCAATCGTGGGGGAGCTTTAGGAAAGGCGTATTTTATATCGTATTTGCAGTTAATCATGAATGCTCGGGACTGTTCTGTAATGGATGCTCAGGAAGTAGCGATGGATTTCTTCTTTCATGGAGATAAAACACGTTTTGGCACAGCGACCTTTGAACAGTTCACAGCGGCTTTCCGCGAGTTGTCCTGAATGATACTAACATCTAATCACATGGTGCATTAACAAATAAATAAACCCTCAAAATGGAGACCATTTTGAGGGTTTTGTTAAACAAGATTTTCAGTCCCTATGCTTATTTTGTCTCCTGAGGGTTCTTCACTATCTTTTTGTTGTTCTAGCTCAGCCTTCTCCTCTTCGTTTTCACCTTTCTTTTCTCCATGATCGTTTTCTTGTTCCCCAGACATTCGATCTCCCTGTTCAATATTTATTGGTAATTCTTTATTCTTAGCCTTATCAAAAAGATCATCAAAGGTTTTCTTAATTAAAAGGTGTATTTTTGTACTATTGTTTTCGGTTATCGAGCAGTGGTATTTTCCATCTTTGTATATGCCATCTTTCACTAGCTCTTCTGAATCATAATAAACATGGTAAACAGCTCTCAATTCTTCTTGGTACTGCTCAGCGTCTTCCTGTGTTAATTTATTTTCCTTCTTTAGGTAATCTAAAACTTCATCATAGCTCATTGGTGTTGGGTGATTATCTTTTATTTTTACCGAGAGGTCCTTAATTTCCTTCTTAAGCATGTATGATACTTGTTTTTGTAATTCATCAAATTTTTTATCAAGCAGAGTCTTAAAAACATTAAGGATTTCTACTGTGTTGTTTTCAGGATTTTCGGCCCCTGTTTCGTTCTTTGATTCCAGCGGAATTTCATATTGACCTGTATCATTGCTAATAAGTGAAGGTGGTGAATTGTCTTCCTTATTCTCATCGCTTATAGCTAATAAACTGCCTTTCTTACGGAGGTAATTTTCCGATGTCGGAGCTAGCACTGTATCTGCATATCTTTCAAAAACATAAACCATTTCCACAATCCCTGGTTTCTCTTCATCAATAAAATCGTACAAGTCATCTTCTTTGATCTTCCAGCCGTCTTTTCTTGTGGCCCTTTCTCCTTTGAGTCTCCCGTCTCGAATATAACCTGATACAAGCTGAAAATTATCAGTAATATAATGCTTTTTAAGTACCTTAAACGCCTCATGTACATTTAGTATTTTTTCCAAACGTTCTCCTCCATTTAGGTTTTTGGTACAAGTTTATGCCAAAAATAGAGTGTAAATGATTGAAGAAGAATATTTAAAACGCACTTTAATACCTATTCTTTACTGGAATAAAATCATCGAGCTAAATTAAAAATCAATTTTACGCTGTATCTTATTAACATTAAAAGAATTGACATCAATGATTACAGGGGCAAGTTTGATCTGTTATTTATGTAACTCCATGTTTAGTAGCAAATAATTGTAGTTCCATTTATTAAAAAGCGTTGTTTTAAAAAAACTTTTTCAATTAAAATTTATACAATAATCTTTAAGGGCAATGTTCGCTGGCTAACTTTTATTCTTTATTATTAATGTACGAAACATTACGGATTTACCTTAAACTGTATCTTTACTTTTTAAAATTGCCTTCCTTTTATTACACAAGAATAATCTGTGTACAAATTTAATTAGTTATTTTTTAAAGTCAATTAACGTTGGTATATCAATTAGATCCTAATAATACAAATAACCGAGAATTATATTGTTGATTCATAAAGAACCGAGGTGTCATTTTGCCTTTTATAGTATTTAATCTGCAACACAAAAAAACACTGTAAAACCATTGTAACTTGTACAACCCTTGATATAATAACCTCGGTCAGAGAACGAAAAGGGATCCCTTTTCAACTTTTAGCCGAGGCAAATAATTAGCTTGTACAAAAAACCGAGAAAACTTGGTATCAAAGATTATGAAAAAACACATAAATTTTTCCCCTCTTCGATTTTGATCAAGTACAAAAAACCCTTTGATGAAAATTGTCTTTTCTTTTTTTCAATCCTGGATAATCTTTGCTCCCTAACATAATTGTAGCTCAATAAGAAAGTTAGGTGGAAAATAAAAAGAGCAGATAAATTATCTGCTCTTTGGACTTTCTTTATATAGTTTGTGATGAAATGATTTAAGTTTTATATTTACCGTCCCAACGTCCATTACTCTACATTCCTCAACCAGAAGAAGAACCAGATTCCGATTGTCTATATGAGACCTCTCTTCCCAATTACCAGGCGAAAAATAACGAGTCATTCGGTTCCGAATTTCATTCTCCTGCAGCATGATGGCTGATAAACGGTCATACAATGCCTGTTTCTCCATTATTTCCTTTTGAAACTGATTTAGCTTTTGTTCACTATCTGACTTTGAAAGTAAGTACGCAAGCATTTCATCGTTTTGAGAAGAGGAGAGTATAAAATCCTCTTTAGTTGCATTATTTTCAAACCGCTTCAAGAGTTCAAGATTTTTTTGTTCACATCTGATCCATTCCTTTAACTCAGCAATCCTGATTTCCATGCTTTTCATATCCGAAATAAGCATATCTTTTACTTCTTGAACGGCATTTTCAATTGGTGCTTCCAACCGAAAAATCCATTCCATGATAAATTTGTGTAATTTATCAGCTGAAACCTTTTGTTTACACCCTTTGTTTCGGCAAATGTAGTAACGAGATCCATACGATGGTTTATCCACGTCATTTATTTGAGTCCTTTGGTCTTTCCCCCTCATTTCATTTCCACATTGGCACTTAATAATATCATTCAAGTAAAATGAGGTGCTAAGATACCTCGGACTCAAATCTCTGGTTTTCATAAACTTATTCCAACAATACCACCAATCATCCAGGCTGATAATTTCCTCTAAAGGTATCCCTTTACATTTAAACCATTTCCATTCATCAATTGGTGCGAACTGCTTTTTGTTGCTTTCATAACAATACCGATTGTACACAAAACAACCAGTATAGATTGGATTTATAATGATGTCTCTAACCCTTGAAGCAGACCATTTAGTCTTTTTCCCTGATAAATACTTGGCAATACTTGAACAAGTTTCCCCTTTTTTATAAAGAGAGAATATAATTTTCACCTTATTAATCTGGCCTGGAATGGGTATAAATTTTGTAACCTTCCCATCCTGGTCCTTTACTTTTTTAAAGCCATATGGTGACCTTCCCCCAATATACTGTTCTTTAGATAACAGTGATTTCAAGGCAGCTCTTGTACGAGCTGAAATGTTATCTGACTCCATCTTTGTTAATGCATCTTCAACCAAATTTTTGATAAAGTCTTCTGAATTATATAGCTCGCCGCGAGAAGCAATTATTATCGGGATACCTAACTTGTTGAGCATTTCCCGAATCTCAAAGTGTTCTTCTGTTTGCCTGGAAAGACGATCGCGGTCCGAAATTATGATGGCATCCAATTCCTTTTTTTCCGCGGCTATTAATAATTTGCTCAACTGATCGCGTTCCATGTAGGATCTCGAGTAGGCTGACATGGTATCCCTATAACGATAATCATCTGAAACCGATTTCTTATATTTTCCTAAGAACTCATCAACTTTTCCGATTTGCTGGGGAAGCTCTTCATTTTTTTCCCTTTGTTCTTTTGTAGAGACGCGGCCATAAAAACCAATGTTTTTAGCTGATGAAATAATTTCATCAACAGTTTGTAGTTTTCTCTTTTTTTTCATTTTTCACCTCTGCAACAAAGCATTTTAACTCTGTGATTTTCTTGTGGTAATATACTCGATTGACAAGGGTTAATAAATGTTTTTTATGAACCTCAGTAAAATCAATATCATCTAATACCTTCAGCATATCTTCTTTATTTAAGGATTGAACAAACTTAGAGGTGTGAAAATACAAAGACTCCAACTTCTCTGCCTCCAATGTCATGGCTTTATACTTTGAGACGGTTTCAGACAAGCGATTTCGGCTTTCAACCGAATCAGCGTTTAGGTGGATTTGAAACAACTCCTTAATTTCCTTTTCCACCTCTTGTATTTCCTTTTGTACGTGTTTAGCTTTATTGAAAAAGGGCTCGGCATATCTAACATCTAAATTTTTCAGAACCTTATTCCATTCATGCATTCCCCTATCCATAAGGTGGGTCCATACTTTTTGGAACACCTCAGAATTAACCGTGTTGATACGAGGGGCATTCTTACAATTTCCCGTTGAACATTTGTACGATTTTTTTGTTGCTACCATCGCTTTTCTGCATGTTCCACAGAATATAACTCCTAAAAGCAGAGGATCTGAAATCTCCTCCTCAAAACCCTCTTCTGTTAGCTTTTTTCGAAGGTTAGTAGGCAAATCCATTTTGTTAATGATATCGTTTGCTCGGTACCAGATCTCTTCTTCGCTTTCATCCAAGATTCGAAGGCTCTGCGTATTTGGAAGGTTTACTGGATATTCCTCTCCATCTAATCGTTGCAGCATTTTACCAATGTGA
The DNA here is from genome assembly GCF_030418125.1 of Fictibacillus fluitans. GTDB lineage: Bacteria > Bacillota > Bacilli > Bacillales > Fictibacillaceae > Fictibacillus_C > Fictibacillus_C fluitans. The sequence goes on from NZ_JAUHTR010000006.1 coordinate 248,703, forward strand.
AGGCGTTGCGTGATAATATCATAAATTTGTTTGTTTTTTAGATCCTGTAACACTTTATTTTCTCTGATACTCTTACAAACTCGAGAAAAGTCACGACTCGCTAAAATGGCTTCTGGAAGAGAAATAACTGTTCGATAAACCTCTTTAACGATCTCCGCATTTTTAGTTATCACCTTTAAATTGCTACGATTTTCTTTAGAGAGTTTTTTATAATCGACCTTTTCTTTTCCATTTTTCTTTATCGGTTCATAAGCAAAAGGAACAGATCCAGCCATCCAGAATCCCTTCTTGATCAATGGGACTTTTGAATAAATCAACCTTTGTACAAGATTGTTAGCCTCATATTCACCAATCCCAGCCATGATCGCCTCAATGAACTCAGAAGCTGCCCCTTCAAACAATGGTGGCTCATTATCGGCTGTAAAGTGTAACTCCACTCCATGCTTTTTAAATAGTCTATAAATCTGAATGTATTGCTGCACATTCCTGGCCAGTCGATCACGTTTAAAAACCAATACCCGTCCAATTTTATTTGATTGGATATCATTTAATAGCCTATTGAGTACAGCCCGATCTTCAATCCTTGTTTTTCGAGCGGATCGCTTGCCCTCATTATAAGTTTCATGAATGATCCATTCATTATTTTTCGCGTACTCCAATGCCATATCTAACTGCATACTTGTTGAATGCGGTTGTTTATCAGTGTCCAGTGATTGTCTGACATAGATGACAGTCTTTTTCATCGATGACTGTTGACCTCCTTATCCAATTCATCTTTTATTTGATGAAAAATAATCGAAGCTAATACACCACCCCAGTCCCGTTCGAAATTTTGTTCAAAAACAAGCTCTAGCTTACCCAATTTGATTTCATGTTCACTAACTTTTCTATTGGAACGTCTCAACTTACTGTCCTCCATTCTAATCCTGATGTATTTTTAGAATGGTTGTTCCACTTAAAATTTATTCACAAAAATAAACAGTTATTTATAAATATGAACAAAACAGAAGTAAAACATCGCTTTTTCAATCTATGCACTAGGACAAACAGGCTAATCCCTTTTTGATATGACAAGTTTTTTAGCCCATTTTTTATATCAAGAAAATAAAATTTGTCATATTCGTGTCATCTATTCCCTTTACGGGGGCAGTGAGTTATTATTTAACAGGTTTGAATTGTGAAAAAAGGGAGATATGGGTGTTGAAGAAATTTTATTCCGTACTAATAATTGGGTGCTTAACAGCTGGGCTAATGGGATGTGGAAAACAAAGTCCTGAAGATGCGACAAACGGCTTTCTAAAATCATTTAGGGATGGTGATTTTAAGGAAGCGAGCACTTTTGTAACAGGCAACATTAATGATATTGGGAATAACGATAGTAAAGATGATAAGGAACTCAGCGAAAAAATGTTGAAGTCCATCTCCAAAAAATACGACTTTACTGATGTAAAAGAATTGTCCACGAGTGGTGATAAAGCGAAGGTCTCTGCAAAGATTACCTCAGCTGACGTAGGGACCGCCATGACGGAAGCATTGGCAAAAGTAATGCCAATCGCTTTTGCGTCCGCTTTTGATGAGTCCTCCAAGAAATCAGATAAAGCAATTGAAAACTTAATGGTGAAAACCGTAACTAAAAACCTAGAAGACAAAGATGTTCAAACGGTAACACGCACTGTGAAATTAAATCTTAAGAAAAATAAAGACGGGGACTACAAATTGGTTTCTGATAAACAGCTAGAGGAAGCAGTATTCGCAAACATGAAGGACATAAATGACCTCTTCGATGAAAAGTCAACTGATGCAGCAACTTCTGATGATGCATCAAATGATGATGAGGCACCTAAGCAGTCTTCAAAAGTGTTAACCAATATCGTGGAAAATAAAAAGTACACTATTAATCCGATCAATTTAAACATTGAACAAGTAGCACTTAAGCACACCTCAAATGTTCCTGAAGACGAACAAGAAAACATTTCTTTCGTCTCAGAAAAAGAAATCGGAAGTGATTTTAATTATCTTTACATCAAATACCTCGCTGAAAATACATCTGATAAGGATTATAACTTTACAGCCATTAAGGAAGCAGTTGTGTTTGCAGATGGGAAGCAAGAGCGTTTAGATGCAGAAGCAGGAACTGATTTCATCGATTATGATGAAGATAATGACGGTGTTTTTTACGGTAAAGTAAACAAAGAGGGAGAAGTTGGATTAGTCATTGATTCAGATCCTGAAAAAATTGATAAAGTCCGCCTCATTCTAGGATCAACTATGGAAGATAATGATGAATATGAAACCACTACCGATGAACAAACAGTGGAGTTTATGGTTAAACATTAATTACTTCTTTATTATTAACCCGCAAAAAAGCAATGATTAAATTGCAATAAAGAAGCACTAAGATTATTTAGTGCTTCTTTATTTGTAACTGACTTAAGTAGCAATTGCCCGTTGTGTAACGATGCAAAAACGTTTGAGCTATTTCTTGCACACAGTAGTCAATTCTTTAGGTTAGGTCCTAAATTCGGCTCTTATTCATTTATTAATACGTGGGGCAATATTGACCTACGTATGTAAAAAGCCACTCATGTGAGTGGCTTTTTCAAATATGCCTGAACTGACTAAAAAAATTAAACAAGAACCCCTTCAATTGATTTTGAAGATGTTTTATTACTGTTTTATTGCTTGTTCTGTATTTGGCAATTGAAAAATGCTATAAATGGCAGTATCTTTTATAAATGTAAATAGAGCCAAAATACGCGAGTAGCATATAAACTTGCATATTTTAGGCTCTTTAATTTTATTCCTTATTGTATTAAAGCACCCATTTGTTTAAGTACAATATTTCAATTTCTTGCTACATACTGTGTATACACAGATTTTCAAGTGTCATTTTGATAGTGCCTGTTTTAAGTTCCCGTATAGCTTAACATTAGAAAAATCCAAACTAAGTTCTGTTAAAGTTATAGCCATATTGGGTGCTATTCCGGTGATAACAACTTCTATGCCTTGCATTTTCAACGCATGAATTAAGTCAGACAACAATATACCGAGTTCATAATCAAAATTTAAAACTCCAGAAAAGTCTATTATCAATTTTTGAACATGTTGTAGAGATGTTTGTCGTAATGTATGATGCAGTAGATTATTCATGCGTGATGGCGAAAATTTTCCCACCAGTGGCATAACAGCATGAGTATCATTAATACAAACTACAGGGGCGGTGACATCATCCAGTTCTCGGTCCATCAAAAATTGAGCGATTTCCGCTTGGTCGTTGAACTTCTGTGTCGTCATTCGAATCGCTTCATCAAAAGCAAAGATAATATTTTCATAAATCTCCAGCCCTTGTTCCATTTCGCTTTTGTCAATGATTTGCGACTGTCGCAAAAATTTGAGCAATGACAACCGAAATGAGCTAAGTACAGCAACAGTCTGTTTTAATAGAACTCCATTGTCGAAGAAGTAGTTCAGAGAATCATACCCCGTCTCATTTTCTGTGGTTTCCTCTTTGCTTATCAACATGCTTTTGGATACTCTGTCCAATAGCAAATGTAACATCTCAAAATGAATATCCAGGTCCTGGTTTGTAAATGTAATTTTCATGTCTTCTAATGTTTTTGGAAGCAATGTGTTGACAAGTTCCCTTTGATGAACATTTAAGTAATGTGCAACCTTATTTTGAAGCCTCTCCATAAAGATCACCCCTTGGTAGTTAACTCCATGCTATGTATAAATTCTATGTAACAAAAAAGATTCCTGCTTTTTCAACTAACCTGCCCCGTTAGTACAGTAAGCATCGCTTCACAAATATGAATAAATATTAATGTTATACAGGTTTACCCTTAAGTAACGATTCATAAAAATTAATAAACATACTGCCAAAACATACATCAGTTAATTGCCGGAAACACTTGTTCAATAATTAAATAATAATAAGCCTGGGAGCAATATCCGCTCTAATTACTTTCTTCCTGTATTTTGGACTAAGATGCGATATGTGCAACCAAACGCAAGTTGTGTTCGATCAGTTTGCTTCTTGCCTCCTGGTCTCCCTCGGCCATCCGTTTTAAGTATTCTTTCTCCTCGTTTTCGGAGAGGGGCTGCGGAAACGCATTGTTTTTCACATACGAGACAAACAGCATGACTTCTTTGAAAAAGCACCCTAATACAACAGCAACCCGGACATTCAGACACCTCCCGCGGTTTTTTCGTACTCTTATCTGTATGCCGGGCTGGGCTTGTTAGGTGTCTGTACCAATGGGGAATGATTGCTTCATTTAAATTTAAGATGATATCTGGAATTGTTCGAGGAAATGATATGTATTTTAAAACCCCTTAAGAAACCTTATTATAATCATTGAGAGTAGTCATTTAACAGTTTTCATAGTCTTATATATGGTTTATTTTTGCGTATTCACAACTTCCTCACATGTGCAGTTTATAGTAAAAATGCATGTACATTTACAAAAAATATAAGGAGGAAGTTGAGAAGATGAAACAAAAGAAGAGCTTACTGTTCATTTTGCCCGTTTTATGCCTGATGGTTGCTGCCATTTGGTGGGGTAATCATTCCCTGTACAGTCCTGAAAGTACAGCAGAAGCGAAAGAAAAACCCGCGGAGGTGGTTAGTCCAGATGTTCCAAAAGCAAAATACATTAGTAAAGGCGGGATAAAGACATTTAAGTTAACCGCTGAGCCTGTTAAACAGGAAGTATCAAAAGGAATCTATATGAAGGCTTGGGGTTATAACGGCGGAACCCCTGGCCCCACTATTGTAGTAAATCAAGGTGATAAAATTCGTGTAGAGGTTAAAAATAATCTGAAGGAACCAACAAGCGTTCACTGGCATGGCTTAATTGTTCCTAATAAGATGGATGGCGTTCCCGCTGTGGAAGACAGTTCTAAGATCATGCCAGGCAAAAGTTTTACGTACGAATTCAAAATAAAGCAAGCAGGAACTTTCATGTATCATTCCCACGTCAATGTTGAAAAGCAAGAGATGATGGGATTAGGCGGTATGCTCGTATCTTTGCCGAAAAATAACAAACAAAAAATAGACCGAGATTATACCTTGCTCACCCAAGAATGGAAACTGGAGAAACCTAAATCTAAGATGGACATGAATATGGGGACAAAGGATAAGTCTGAAGGTGAAGTTACTCAAGGAACCTACGAGGTAAAACCAGAAGCCATGATGTGGAACGTTTTTACATTCAATGGAAAGCAGCTGCCTGACACCACTCCATTAAAGGTGAAAAAAGGAGAACGAGTAAAAATACGCTTAGGTAACCTTAGCATGGAAAGCCATCCCATTCACCTGCACGGCCATAATGCCACAGTAATTGCAAAGGATGGTGTTCCTTTAAAAAACTCCGCTCAGTATCTAGTCAACACAGTCAATATTGCTCCTGGTGAGACTTATGATATTGCATTTACCGCAGACAATACTGGAACTTGGCCATTGCATTGCCACTTGCCACATCATACAGCAGGAAAAGGTCAAAAAGAAGGCGGGATGTTTACTACTCTCAAATACATGAACGAATAATCAATATAAAAGAGCTGACAGATCTTTGTCAGCTCTTTTTTAGATTTGAGGAGTGGGAGTAGGATTCGCATACCCTTCTTGATACATATTATCAATCTTTTTCCTGATTTCCTTTATCGACATACCCTGGTTAATATCTTTTACCGATTGAGCTGCAATTTGTAAACATACATCGCATTTGGTTCCATGATCGTCCCATACAATGGATCCGCCATTTTTATTTTCATGTACAAAACAGTCGTAATTGTTTTTATGGTTAACTGATTCACCGCAACCGCAATAACACGGAATTTTTTCCAGCAACTCTTTATTTTTTGCGGCCGCCTGGTAAATCTCTTGGATTTCTTTTGGTTTATCCGTTAGAAAAGCGGGTAAAACATCTACTTTTGCTGTTTCCTCACGGATGTCTCCTGCACCCGTTGATGCATATTGACTATGTGGCTCTGAAGTTGCACTTGGCTTATCCTTTTCATTTGAACAAGCTGCTAATAAAAATAACGATACGATTAAAACAAGAGATATCTGTTTCATTCGTTTAATCCCCCCTTTATGAAGTGTTCTAATCCCCCTATTATACCAAAAAACACACATAGATAATTTCATTCTAAGGGATACTTATGTAGAAGTTATGAAGTTTCATTAATTTTTTCAAATGCGTTTATCACCGCTAAATTGAGGATAAACAAGCACTGAACTTCTCAAAAAACAAGGAGGAATTTACCATGTCCCACGAGCAATTTAAAGAATGTATCGAGGAATGCCTATCTTGTATGCAAGTATGTAACCATTGCTTTAATGCCTGTTTACAAGAAGACGATGTAAAAATGATGGCGGAATGCATCCGTTTGGACCGCGAATGTGCTGATATCTGTGCCTATGCGGCAGATGCGATGTCCAGAAACAGCCCGTTTGCCTCACAAATTTGCCAGCTATGTGCTGAGATTTGCGAAGCGTGCGGCAATGAATGTAAAAAACATGATCACGACCATTGTCAACAATGTGCCGAAGCATGCCTCCGATGTGCCGAGGTTTGCCGTAAAATGGTGAGTTAAAAGGAGCGAGCAATGTTTCACTATACCGTAGAAACCGACCAAACCATTGATGAAGCCGTGAACACATTAGAAAAAAACTTAAAGGAAGAAAAATTCGGAGTGCTTTGGCAGCTGGACCTTCCTGCAAAATTGCAGGAAAAAGGGGTTGAGGATTATACCACACCTTATCGTGTACTTGAAGTTTGCAATCCACAAGAAGCAGCCAGAGTATTAAACCTAAATGAATTAGTCGGGTATTTTCTTCCCTGTAAAATCACCGTTTATGAGAGTGACGGGAAAACCAAGATTGGGCTTCCCAAGCCAACCATGATGGTTGATTTTATTGAAGATGAAGAATTGAAAAGCATTGCTAAGAATATCGAATCCACGCTTATCAATGTTTTAGACAAAAGTAAGTAAAGAGGAACCTCCGCTGCTAACAGCGGAGGTTTTTTCTAGGATAAAGGTAATGTTATATATACCGCAGTCCCTTTCTCTGGGACGCTCTCAATCCAAATTCGCCCTTCATGAGCCTCAACTAATTGTTTAGCTATGGCAAGTCCTATACCGCTTCCACCATATCTTCGGTTCCTGGATTTCTCCGTTCGGTAAAACCGTTCGAACACTTTTTGAGCCTCTTCATCCGATATTCCAATCCCTGTATCTGTAATGATAATTTGAGCCTTTGAATCTAATTTCTTTGTAGCCACTGTCACGGTTCCCCCTGCTGGCGTAAACTTTAGTGCATTTGAAAGTAAATTGATAAAAACCTGCATCATTCGTTTTTTATCCAATGGCAATTGGATGTCAGCATTGGAGGATGAAAGCATCACTCCCTTTTGCACATAGGATTCTTTAATGGGATTTAAACTTTGCTGGATCACATTACCTAGATCCTCTTGCTCCTTTTCTAAAACAAAGCCAGGTGCCTCAAACGTTGTTAATTGTTCCAGATCCTCCACTAAAGAAATCAGACGTTCAATTTCTTCCCCAAAGGAATGTAGGCGTTCTGGAGTTGCTTCAAATATCCCATCTTCGATGGCTTCTATATGACTTTTAAGCGTGGCCAAAGGGGTCCGCAATTCATGGGCAATATCGCTGGTCATGTTTTGACGAGCTATTTCCTGGTTCTCAAGCTGGGAAGCCAACTCATTTAGAGAAAGTCCCAACTCTTGCAGCTCATCATGTCCCTGGGTTTTCACACGCGTCTTAAGATCTCCCTTTGCCATTTCTTCAGCTACCTTTCTCATATTCACAAGAGGCTTTGATAACTTTTTGGCAACGATGTAACTAAGGAAACAAACCAATAAAAAGACACCAACCGATGTCCATAAAATTGATCCTAAAACAGCTCTTTCAAAATGCAGGGTAAGAGGCTGAATGGCACGGAAATTGGGAGCATCCATTTGGAACATCTTAAAGTGATAGTGAACTTCCAACAGGATAACCAAGCTCGCCACAGTAAAAATCAAAGTGGCTGCAAGGATAAATATAAGGGTAAGGCGGGCATGTAAACCTTTGATTTTCATTTGGGCTCACCTTTAAATTTGTAGCCGACACCAAATACGGTTTGAATGTATTTTGGCTGCTTGGGATTGGTTTCAATCTTCTGGCGAAGGTTCTTGATATGTTGATCTATGGTTCGAGATTCTCCTTCATAATTAAAGCCTAATACTTTTTCCACGAGCTCTTCCCTTGAGAACGTGCGGTTAGGGTGTCTTGCAAAGACCAATAACGCTTTATATTCTATCTTTGTTAAATTTACTGGCGATTGGTTGACAAACACTTCTTGAGAATTCGCATCAATGGCCAACTTTCCACCCTCATAAGAAATTTGATCTGCAAGCAGATCATTTTCATTAACACGTCTCAGAATGGCTTTTACTCGCATCACTAATTCTCTGGGACTAAACGGTTTAAGCATGTAATCATCAGCTCCTAATGACAAACCGTTTATCCTTTCGTTTTCCTTCACTTTTGCGGTGAGCATCAAAATGGGAACCCCAGCCTCCTGACGAATAGAAGTGCAAACCTCTTCTCCACTCATATCCGGTAACATCAAATCCAGAATGACAAAATCAATATGGTTATTCTTCATATGACGCAAGGCTTCTTGTCCTGTCGATGCTTCGATTGTTTTATATCCATTCTTTCTCAAATAAGTAGAGATTACCTCTAGAATCTTTTCTTCATCGTCGATAATTAATATTGTTTTAGCCAAATTAATCTCTCCTCATTTTACCTTTTTGGCTTATTATACCTGAAATTTTTTATCGGAAACTTGTTTTCCACATTTTCATAAGTTCTTCACAACCTCAGGTTACAATTGAATTCAACCTGCAAAAGAATGGAAGAATAGTACCAGAAACGATTTAAAAAGGAGGACTATTTGTGAACCACCATGAACATAACCATGAACATCATGAGCACCATCATGAACATGAAACAAATAAACACAGCAATCATGATCACTCTCATCATCACGGCCATATGGTGGAAGATTTTAAAAAACGGTTTTGGATTTCCATTCTAATTACAATACCTATTCTTATTTTGTCTCCAATGATTCAAATGTTTTTAAATGTAAACTGGCGTTTTTCCTACGACCTTTACATTTTGTTTTTCCTTTCCACTGTTATCTTTTTCTACGGTGGATGGCCGTTTCTTACGGGTGCCGTTCAGGAATTGAAAAATAGAGCACCTGGTATGATGACCTTAATCGGATTAGCAGTTGTTGTAGCCTATGTGTATAGTTCTTTATCTGTATTTGGTTTGAGTGAAAGTAACTTTTTCTGGGAACTAGCCACTCTGATTGATATTATGCTTTTAGGTCATTGGATTGAAATGCGGTCAGTAATGGGGGCTTCACGTGCACTTGAGGAATTGGTCAAGTTGATGCCAACCGAAGCCCATCTTATACAAGAAGACGCTACGACAATGGATGTTTCCTTAGAAGACGTATCCAATGGTGATAAACTTCTTGTGAAACCAGGTGAAAAGATTCCAGTCGATGGAGAGATCATTGAAGGATCCTCTACCATTAACGAATCGATGCTTACAGGAGAATCGGTTCCTGTCCATAAAAAGACGCGTGACCAAGTCATCGGAGGTTCGATCAACGGAGAAGGCTCCTTAACCATTTCCGTTCAAAAAACAGGTGATGATACTTACTTGTCTCAAGTTATCACTTTGGTAAAAGAAGCCCAGGAATCGAAATCAAAAACCCAGGATTTGTCCAATCGAGCAGCAAAATGGCTTTTCTATATTGCTCTTGTTGCTGGCTTATTGACCTTACTCATCTGGTTACTCTTGGGCTATTCCTTCTCCTATGCCTTAGAACGAATGGTTACTGTAATGGTCATTTCTTGCCCTCATGCGTTAGGGCTTGCTGTTCCGTTAGTGATTGCCGTTTCTACTGCCTTGTCGGCCAAAAAAGGGTTACTCATTCGGGACAGAACACAATTTGAAGGAGCAAAAGATATCAATGCGGTAGTATTTGATAAAACAGGCACATTAACAGAAGGGAGGTTCGGGGTGACCGATCTTGCTGTAATCAATGGAATGGATGAGAATGAAGTACTTTCCATCGCGGCCTCTGTTGAGTCGCAATCAGAACATCCCATCGCCCTTGGCATCGTTAAAGAAGGAAAGAAACGAGGATTATCACTGAACAAGGTAAGTGATTTCCAATCCATGACTGGAGCAGGTTTAAAAGCGGTGGTCGATAATCAAGAGGTCATGGTCGTCAGCCCTGGTTATATGCAACAAAATAAAATTGATTATGACCAGGACCAATTCAAAACATGGGCAAGCCAAGGAAAAACCGTTGTGTTTGTCATTATTGATAACCAGTTAGGCGGAATGATTGGATTAGCCGATATTGTACGTGATACTGCCAAGGAAGCGGTCCATTCGTTAAAAGAAATGGGTATAGAATCCATCATGATTACGGGTGATAATCGTCAGGTAGCAAACTATGTAGGCAACGAACTCGGGATAGATCAAATCTATGCTGAAGTGCTTCCACATCAAAAGTCAGACCGTATCGATGAGATTAAAGCAAAGGGACAGAAAGTCGCTATGACAGGCGATGGTGTAAATGACGCTCCTGCCCTTGCAAAAGCTGATTTAGGAATTGCCATCGGTGCTGGAACCGATGTGGCCGTGGAAACAGCGGATGTCGTCCTTGTAAAGAGTAACCCTCTGGATGTGGTAAATGTAGTGCAGCTGTCGAAAGCGACCTACAAAAAAATGATCCAGAATCTATGGTGGGCAGCGGGATATAATATCCTCGCCATTCCTTTGGCAGCAGGCATTTTATTTCCACTTGGGATTGTTTTATCCCCTGCGGTCGGTGCCGTATTGATGTCATTAAGTACGGTTATTGTTGCTATCAATGCCAAGTTGTTAAAAGCATAATTAAAACGGAAATTTCATCTTCATGAAATTTCCGTTTTTTTCTCTTATTCAGGTTGAAGTTCGCTTTCGGTTACCCATTTATGATTTTTAACTTTCTCGCCACCTGTTGTAGGTGTGTAATCAACCATATAGACCGTTGTCTTTTCAGACGATTCAATAACGGCCGAAGCTCCTTTCATTCCTTTCATATGGTCCGCATTCAATTTGACTTTATCGCCTTGTTTAAGTTCTTTGTTCCCTGCATCCTGAATTTCCTCTTGAATGACCCACTTATGATTTTTCACGGGTTTTCCACCTGTTGTTGGTGTATAAGTAACCACATAAGCGGTGGTATCAAAAGCACCAACAATTTTTGCTTTTGCTCCGTTCATGCCTTTCATGTGATTCGCTTTAATAATGGCTTGGCTTCCGACTTCATACTTAGGGTTCTCTGCTTTCTTCAGCTCTTTTGGTACCTCGCCTGAACCTGAATGCTTCATAGCATCATGATTCATGCCTTCGTCTTTCATTTCATGTTTGTCCATGTTTTTATCGCCATTGTCATTTGAACAAGCTGCCAGCGATAGCGACAACGCAAGTAATGAAGTTGCAAAAATGTTGTTTTTCAATCTCATGTTGTTTGCCTCCTAAACTTTATCTTACTAATCCATCTTTATCTTTCACTTTCATTTCATGTGATTATACAAAAAAGTTATGAAGAAGTTGTGAAGAAAAAGGTCTTTCTTTATATATTTTCAATTTATTTAGTGGGAATAGTTGTCCAATCAAATAATAAACAATTTGGGAGTAAAATTGGCTTTAATCACTTTCTTCCTGTTTTTGTGACTGAGGTCCAGTTGAAATGAGTGTTGAATAACATATGTATTCATTGCACTTTTTTGATATTGCTTTATGTTCATATTGTCTTCACGATATGTGCAA
>NZ_JAUHTR010000007.1 GCF_030418125.1 Fictibacillus fluitans
AGCTGGCTCATCTGAGCCAGCTTTTTATTATGATTAAAACATCGGATTTTCTTCAAGAAACTTATAAATATTTTCAACCAGCTCGTCCGGCGTTTCGCCGCGCACAATTTCACCATTTACCAATGCGAATAGAGAACGGGCACAGTGACCACAATATCCGAGACAGCCGTATTCAATCACATCCAGATCATAATCCTGTTCCAGTTTTTCAAGTGCACGCTGTGAACCGTTGGCCAGGTTGCTGACACAAAATTCGATAATCGGTCTCATCTTTTCACCTCGCCTTACTTTTCTATCGTATATTGCCCCGGCTTCTCCGTCAAACCCTTTTACTTCTTCCTTTTGTTTTTAGGAAAATAGTTGAGAATTTATAGTAAAATGCTATACTAAGAAGTGTTTGAATGTGAAATCGCTTCCTGAGAAGCTTTAAAAAATGCGGGATTGCCGCTACTAATGTTGCCATTATTTACACATAGTGCCATAGAAAGAAGGGAAAGACAATGAAACACCTTGTATTGCTTGGCGGAGGATATGGAGGTATGCGACTTTTAAAACGTCTTTTAAATTCTCCTGAGCTTCCATCCGATGTCCAAATTACCTTAATTGACAAGCAGCCTTATCATTGTTTGAAAACAGAATATTATGCACTGGCGGCTGGAACGATTTCTGACCACCATATTCGTGTTCCTTTCCCGGAGCACCCACAGCTTAAAATAAAATACGGGATTGTTACTGAACTTGATTTTAACAACAAACAAGTCCAGCTGGCTGACGACGAACCCGTAGCATATGATGAATTGATCATCGGCCTTGGCTGTGAGGATAAATACCATAATGTCCCTGGAGCGAAAGAATATACACTGAGCATCCAGAGTGTGGACAAGTCACGTGAAACGTACCAGGTCCTGAACAATCTTCCTCATAATGGAGTAGTAGGTGTGGTAGGCGCCGGTCTAAGCGGCGTGGAACTTGCCAGTGAACTGCACGAAAGCCGTTCAGACCTTAAAATTATTCTTTTTGATCGTGGTCCAATCATACTTAATGGTTTTAAACCCCGCTTGAGCAACTATGTTCAAAACTGGTTCATTCAGCATGGCGTTGAAGTTGTTAATAATTCCAACATCACCCGTGTGGAAAAAAATGTTTTGTACAATCATGACACCGCCATCGAATGCGATGCGATCGTATGGACAGCCGGCATTCAGCCCAACAAGCTGGTTCGCGATCTTGACGTGGAAAAAGACCCGCAAGGCCGTGTGAAGCTGACGAAGTACCATCACCTTCCTGATAACGAAGATGTGTATGTAGTAGGTGACTGTGCCAGCATGCCTTTCTCACCAAGCGCCCAGCTTGCTGAGGAACAGGCAGAGCAAATTTCTGATATTCTTCTTAAAAAGTGGAAGAATCAGCCGATGCCTGAACTTGAGGAAATCAAGCTTAAGGGAGTTATGGGTTCATTAGGGAAAAAGAGCGGCTTTGGAACCATGGGCGGCGCTTCCCTCATCGGACGTGTGCCTCGTCTGCTAAAATCCGGTATTCTATGGCTTTATAAATATCAAAACTAAAAAGGACTGTAAAAAACCCCGCAGGGCGTCCCTGCGGGGTTTTCATATGATGACAAATCCTTTAGCCGACATCCTTATAACCGTTTAGTTCCATGATGGCATATATGTCCTTAAGCCTTGGGTTGCCTTCTGCTACAATTTCATCATTAATAACAACCACAGGATAGAAGAGGTCTTCTTCCACTATTTGATGCGCAAACTTTTGATTCTCCGCTTCAACCGTCGAAAAGATATCAATAAATTCGATGGTAAACAGTTGATCGGGATATTTACGTGAAATGGCCGCCTGCAGCCATTCCGCGGTTTCTTTGGAAGATGGCAAATTCACGCAGCTTGCACATTTCTGCTCACCGCCGAATACCTTGATCGTAATCTGTTTCCTGTCCATTCGCCTCACCCCAGCTTAAAAGTCCCTGCACGTTTTATTGTAATCGATTACGGGAACTTAATAAAGATGAATTCTTTTTAAATGTTGTGATGCGCGCACATGGATTTTTTGAATCAAAACCCGTATAATAAGGGTAAGTTGTTTATGAAAGGAGTTTTCTATTATGGCTACTGAAGTTTCTATGCGTGATCAAGTTGAAGAAGTTCTAGATAAATTACGCCCATTTTTGCTTCGTGACGGCGGAGACGTGGAGCTTGTTGACATTGAAGATGGAATTGTAAAAGTCCGTCTTATGGGTGCTTGCGGAAGCTGCCCTTCCTCCACGATTACACTAAAAGCCGGTATTGAGCGTGCTCTTCTTGAGGAAGTACCCGGCGTTGTTGAACTGGAACAAGTATTCTAATAATCGCTTATAAAAAACCCCCGTACCGCGTGAACTGTAATGGTTCATCGAGGTACGGGGGTTTTATTTATGCCGGGAGGCAAAGCTGCTGGACAAGAACGCCTTTCACATCAGGAGAAACCACCTTGCATACATAGCCCTCAAATGCGCTGGCGATCTGGCCGCATACCTTTGTGCCTGAACCTGCAGGTACAAAAGAAACCATGGCAGGCCCCGCTCCGCTGATGGCTGTTCCATAGGCGCCTGCTTCAGCAGCTTTTTTCTTGATCTCTGTAAAATCCGGAAACCACTGCTGCCGGTAAGGCTCGTGAAACCGGTCCTTGTTCATCATCTTGCCTGCTGTTCTCCAATCCCCCCGCAGCAGTGAAGCTACCAGTACATTGCTGACCGCACTTGCCTGAACCGCTTCAGCGTGCGCCAGGTTTTCGGGCAATGCTTCCCTCGCCATGCTTGTGGCAAGCTCAAATGATGGAATAGTGAGAACCAGTTCAACCGATAAATCGGTGACATGAACGGTTTCCACCAGGTTTTCATCATACCAGCTGATCGCCAGACCCCCAATTAAGGATGGAACCACATTATCCGGATGCCCCTCCATCTTGCAGGCAAAAAGTGCTTTTTCGTCCTTTGAGAGCGACAGAGAAAGCACGCGGTTTGCCCACTCAATCCCTGCCACGATTGCTGCTGCACTGCTTCCCATCCCTCTGGATAATGGAAGTTCGCTTTCCACTTCCAGGGAACAGCAAGGCAGGTCTTTATTATAGGCACCAGCAACCATTGTTGCTGCCTGGAGAATCAAATTATTCTTTTCGCCATTGAGGCTTTCAAGCTCTTTTCCGAAGTATGTGATCTTCTGCTCACGGGATGGAAAAACATTCACCGTTAAATACATGGACAACGCCATGCCCACCGAATCAAATCCAGGTCCTAAATTAGCCGTGCTGCCCGGTACTTGGATAGAAAAAGGAGCAAAGGTCATTGTAATACACAACCCTTCATGGCCTCCCTTAAATCTTCCAGTTGATTGGATACTTTTACTGGATTGACCGTAACCGTGTCCATCGCTGTTTCCGGGTCTTTCAATCCGTTTCCTGTCAATACCGCTACTACTTTTGTCCCGGGAGCAAGCTGGCCGCTTTTCACAAGTTTCCATACCCCTGCAATGGAAGAACAAGAAGCCGGCTCGGCGAAGACGCCTTCCTTCCTGGCCAGCAGGTGATACGCCTCCACAATTTCCTCATCAGATACACTGTTTACACCGCCGCTGGACTGCTCTACGGCTTCCAGGGCAAAATTCCAGCTGGCCGGATTTCCTATGCGAATAGCTGTTGCAATGGTTTCGGGATTTTTGACAACGGCTTTATTTACAATCGGCGCAGCTCCCTCCGCCTGAAATCCTTGCATACGGGGAAGCCCGGTTCCTAACTTTTCATTATATTCTTTAAAGCCTTTCCAGTACGCTGAAATGTTTCCGGCATTCCCCACCGGGATGGCAAGAACATCCGGTGCTGAACCAAGTGTGTCCACAATTTCAAAGGCTGCAGTCTTCTGGCCCTCGAGACGGAACGGGTTTACTGAGTTAACAAGTGTCAATGGCTCTTCTTCGCTCAATTTCCGTACCATTTGGAGCGCTTCGTCGAAATTCCCTTCAATTTCAAATACTTCCGCACCATACATTTTTGCCTGTGCCAGCTTGCCAAGAGCTACTTTACCGGACGGGATGACGACAAGACAGCGAAGACCAGCTCTCGCTCCATACGCAGCTGCTGCGGCACTTGTATTCCCTGTGGAAGCACAGATGATGGCTTTGCTGCCTTCTTCTTTGGCTTTTGCCACAGCCATTACCATTCCACGATCTTTAAACGATCCTGTTGGATTCGCTCCTTCATATTTAACAAAGAGCTCGATCCCCCACTCTTTAGAAAGATGCTCAAGCGGTATAAGCGGTGTATTGCCTTCCTGCAGAGAAAGTTCAGGTGTTTGATCGGTAACCGGTAAAAAGTCCTTATATTTATGAATTAATCCTTTGTAGCTCATTGTGCTCCTCCTTCTACGCGGTAGTGGCTTTTGATTTGATTAACAACCCCGGAATCCTTGAGCTGCTGATAGATTTTGTCATTTTGCTGCTTGGTCGTCGTATGGGTGACAAGTACCACCTCGGCCACACCGTTATCTCCAACCGGCTGCTGAAGCAGCTTTTCCAAGCTTACTTCATTCTGGGCGAAAACCGATGTCAGTGCAGAGAATGTGCCTGCCTCATCTTTAACATGCAGCCTGTAGAAATACTTTCCAGAGATTTCATCGTCCTTCTTGAGCTGCTTATCAAATTGGGGAGCTACAACGCTTCTACCGTTAACACCGAGGCGCATATTCCTAACAACAGCTACAAGGTCTGACACGATGGAAGTTGCGGTGGGCAACTGGCCGGCACCAGGGCCAAACAGCATGGTCTCGCCGACTGCCTCGCCATAAATATAGACGGCATTGTACTCATTTTGCACGGCCGCAAGCGGGTGGGAATCCGGCAGAAGTGTCGGTTCCACACTGACTTCCACCTTGCCATTGTCTTTCTTTGCATTTCCGATCAGTTTCATGGTGTAGCCAAACTGACGTGCATATTCCAGGTCTTCGCTTGTGATGCTTGAAATTCCTTTTACCTCCACATCATCCAGATGAATATTCATGGAAAAACCGAGAGAAGCCAGAATGGCCATTTTGCGTGCCGCATCAATTCCTTCCACATCGGAGGTAGGATCCGCTTCAGCATAACCCAGCTCCTGGGCTTCTTTTAAAACTTCTTCAAAGGTCAAGTTTTCTTTATCCATTTTCGTTAATATATAATTGGTGGTTCCGTTGACAATCCCCATCATTTTCGTAATCCGGTCAGATGCCAGTCCATCTACCAGCGTACGGATAATCGGGATTCCCCCGGCTACACTCGCTTCATAAAATAAGTCGCATCCATTTTCTTCAGCTGCTGATAAAAGTTCAGCGCCATGTAATGCCATAAGGTCCTTGTTGGCCGTAATCACATGCTTCTTGTTGCTGAGCGCCTGCAGAATATATTCTCTTGCCCGCTCAATTCCGCCGATCACTTCGATCACCACATCAATTTCAGGGTCCTTAACGACCTCATCTGCCCTGCTCGTCAATAGCTCGGGCTTAATGTTGCATGACCGTTCCTTATCAAGATTTTGAACAAGCACTCGTTTTATGTAGACCGGACAGCCTACACGGTGAAGCAATTCTTCCTGATGGCCTTCCACCATTCTAACGACACCGCTGCCTACTGTCCCAAGCCCCAATAATCCTACAGATACGTTCTGAACCATTGCCAACACTCCTGTCCTCACTAGAAATACATCTGTTTTTGTATTAAGGACAATTGTAGACGTAATTTGGGCTTGGCACAACCAGTAGTTTTGTAAAGATTTTGGAAGCGTTTTCAGATACAGAGAAGACAAGCACCTTAATGTTAATAAGCTGCTATTGTACTACTTATCGCATAAACCCGCCTTCGGAGTGAAGGATTTGTCCGGTAATCCATTCGCTTTCATCGCTTGCCAAAAAAGCCAATAATCTGGCAGCATCCTCAGATCTGCCTGCTCTTCCTTTTGGAAACAGGGGCAAAAGAGCGAGACGGGTGTCAGCGTCCATCCAGCCTGTATCGGTCGGTCCTGGATTAATCGCATTTACGTTGATTCCCCGGGAGGCCACCTCAGCACTTAATGTCACTGTCATGGCATCAATGGCTCCCTTCGTTGACGCGTAAGCCCATTCACCAGGCATTGGTCCTTTGGATTGCCCGGATGTTATATTAATAATTCTTCCTCCGGTTTTTCCAGTCCAGCGCCGGACAAATTCAGCCGAGAGCATGGCCGTCGCCCGGATATTAATCTCGTAATACTTATCCCAATGTGCTGCTGTAATGGTATCCAGACTGTCATTTACGGAATAACAGGCATTATTCACCAAAATTGCTGGAGATCCCACCATGCGTTCTGCTTCATCGAATAATAGCCTGTACGATGATTCACTGGCCAAATCAAGCTGAATCATACCCGTTGCCGCCCCAATGTCCTTTAGCTCCTGTAGAAGTATACCTGGATCACTTTCTTTTTTCCCCCACGGCATCTCTTCATCATAAGGAGTGTAATACGTAAAGAACACGGATGCGCCTTCATGGGCGAGCGCCCTGCAAAACGCTGCACCCATCCCTTCAAGACGGCTGACACCTGTTACCACAGCGGTTTTTCCTTCCAGTCTCCTGTTCATGTTCCTGCCCCCCTACTTATCCGTTTACTGGTGCAGGAGGTATAAGCCCCTGCAGAACGTTCTCAATATTTTTGCATGCTAACCGGGCCATTTGCATCCGCGTCTCCAGAGTGGCGCTTCCGATATGGGGAAGAGCAACCAGATTGGCATGCTTTAATAGGAAATGATCCGCCTGAATCGGTTCTTCGCGAAAAACATCGAGCCCGGCCCCTCTGATCCACCCCTTGGTCAAGGCTTTGTCCAGCGCTTTTTCAACCACTACTCCTCCCCGGGAAGCATTGAGAAAGATAGCGGATTCCTTCATGGTTTGAAATGCATTTTCATCAAACATATCTTTTGTCTCATTAGTTAGAGGTACAAGGCAAACCACATAATCGGACGTTTTTAGCACGTCTTCAAAGGAGCGGTAGGACAAATTCAGTTTTCGCTCCACTTCTTCTTTCCGGCTGCGGTTATGGTAGAGAATATTCATATTAAAACCAGCCGCTCTCTTGGCAACGGCTTCTCCAATTCGTCCCATCCCGACAATCCCCAGGGTTTTATGATGAATATCCGTTCCTGCAAGCAGCAAAGGGGCCCAGCCCGTCCATTTTCCTTCTTTTATATACTGTGCAGCCTCTGTGATTCTTCTTGCCGTGGCCATCAGCAGAGCAAAGGTCAAATCAGCCGTCGTATCGGTGAGGACGTCCGGCGTATTGCAAATGGTAATCCCTTTTTTAGTTGCATAAGGAACATCAATATTGTCATAGCCGACTGCCAGATTGGCAACCACTTGAAGATTTGGCGACTGATCCATCAGCTCTTCATCAATTTTATCTGAAAGCAGGGTAAGCAGTCCGGTTGCTTTTGCAGCCTCTTCAAGCAGACGTTTACGGGGAACCGGCTTAAATTCATCTTCCCACATCGTCACAACGGCAATTTTCTGTAATTCGTCCATTGTTGTTTCAGGAATTTTTCTTGTTATAAAAATATACGGTTTCATTCTGGCACTCCAAACCTTTTTCCTTATTTTCTCATGTTCCCGCTTTCATTTCAAAAGAAAAAAGCGCTCTTTAATGAGAGCACTTTTATCCGTTTGGAATCAGCCAATCCACCACAGGGATCTGCAGACGGTCTGCCGGAAGACCGATGATTGGGAAAAAGGAGCGTAAAAACTCTTCATTCTGCTCTTCCATCAGCAAATACTCGGTAAATTTATGCTGAGACAGCTCTTTGCCAATCTCCCGTTCATTCTTGTAATGGTTTTCGATCATGTCATAATACCAGACAGGAAAAAGGAGCCTTCCGTACAGCAGTCTCCATCCTTCTCTTTTTAACGGAGTCACCTTCTCATACTCATCCAGGAAGGATGTAACGGTGTCCGGACTGAAATTTCTTTGGTACACGCATGAACGGATCCATTCTGCGATATCACGTACAGGGTGATCTAGCACCCAACCCGTCGGAAGCTTTACATAATCGTTGTCAAACTGCAGCCAGGAGTTCTCCTGAAAGCGTTCATGCACGATGGATGGCCCTTCCTCCTCCCTCATGGAATCCTCCAGGTTGTAATCAATAATGTATTGAATGGCATTCTCTGATAAACCCTCAAAATACGGAAAGGTGGTTAAAAACAACGTGTCAAATTCATTTTTCACCGGCTTGGCAAAGACCTCCTGATACCATTCCTTTGCCTGGTCAACCCGGTTCATCCAAAGCGCCGCCCAGCTTCCATACAAATAACTATCTGTCGGAACCGGCGGAGGAGGAAGGTCTTTGCCGTTTCTGTGGAAATGAGCGAGTTCCTCACCCATCGTTTTCTTCTCTGACGTATCCCGGTCTGATTGTTCAATCTTAAACAGCAGGATGGACTCGCCTTCAATGTTTGCATTGGGCATATTGGTCATCGTTGGAAAAAGCCCCGCAATTCCGGTTTCTCCCTTATATCGCAAATAATCGCTGAAGTATACGATCTCTTCGATCCGGTCAATCGTAATCTTTTTTTGCGGAACAACGAGGTATGGTTCCCCTTCAGAAACAAAATATCGGTATCCGCTGATGCTCCGCTTCCCTTCGCAATATAATTGATAATGATGATAAACGTCTCTCTCGAACATAGCCCTCACCTCAAGTTCTTCAATAATTATAGTCTATGACCCAGGTGCCCTGTTGGTTATTAATTTTTGGCCGGACTCATAAGTTAGGTCTGGACACATATACTATAAAAACCCAAACGTCGCGGAAGATAAGGAGATTTTTTATGAGAGAGAAAAAGGTAGAGAATGTTGAGGAATCGGCCATGCGCCTGCTTTCGGAGCGGGGCGTAACATTAAAAGATATCGCAGAACTTGTTTATTTCCTTCAGGTGCCTTACCATCCAGACCTGGAATTGTCCGTCTGTCTGCATAACGTGGAACGGGTGGTTGCCAAGCGGGAGGTACAAAACGCCATATTGACCGGTATACAGCTTGACATGCTCGCCGAAAAGAAAATGCTGGAGGGACCCCTTCAGGAGATTTTGGAGCGGGATGAGAGCCTGTACGGTATTGATGAAGTGATAGCACTTTCCATTGTTAACATATACGGATCAATCGGCTTTACCAATTATGGTTTTATTGATAAACAAAAGCCAGGCATTCTGGAAAAGCTGAACGATAAATCCAGCGGAAAAGTCCACACTTTTCTTGATGATATTGTCGGGGCGATTGCCGCCGCAGCATCAAGCCGGCTGGCCCACCGTGCGGCAAACGCAGAATAAAAAAAACAGCACCCAATGTGCTGTTTTCATTGCACTCAGATACTGTTTCTTAACAGCATCGAGTGCTTTTTTTATTCAAATGCTTTCCATTCATCCAGGCGATTTACAGTATAGGTAGGCTGGATCTCTACATCAGTGAGGTGTTCTTTCATGGTAACCCCTGTATGCACAAGAAGAGTATCCATACCAGAACGGATTCCCGCAAGAATGTCGGTATCGTAATTGTCACCGATCATCAAGGTTTCCTCTTTGGACGTGCCAAGCTGTTCAAGCGCCATTTCCATAATAACCGCTTCCGGCTTGCCGATAAACACAGGCTCGGTTCTGGTCGAAACTGCCACTACGGAAGTTAAAGAACCATTGCCGGGCAAAAGACCTCTTTCGGTGGGTAAAGCTATGTCCCCGTTGGTCGAAATAAAACGGGCTCCGCCTCTTACAGCGAGACAGGCCAGTGCCAATTTTTCGTAATTAATGGAGCGGTCGATCCCGATTACGACAAAGTCGGGCTGTTGAGAGGTCAGCGTGAAGCCCTTCTCTTCCAGTGCCTGCCGGATTCCTTCCTCCCCGATACAATAAACGCTCGCATCCGGTTTCAGTTTTTCGATGTAATTGGCCGTTGCCATGCTTGTAGTGTATACATGGTCAGACGTTGCAGGGATTTCAAAGTTTTGAAGCACCCTTGCCACTTCTTCTTTGGTTTTGGAAGAATTGTTGGTTACGAATAGGTAAGGCAGTTCTCTGCGGTTTAATTCGTTTACAAATTCAACT
The DNA here is from genome assembly GCF_030418125.1 of Fictibacillus fluitans. Taxonomy (GTDB): domain Bacteria; phylum Bacillota; class Bacilli; order Bacillales; family Fictibacillaceae; genus Fictibacillus_C; species Fictibacillus_C fluitans. The sequence goes on from NZ_JAUHTR010000007.1 coordinate 10,137, forward strand.
GCTTCATCAATTCGTTCTTTTCCTCTGTACATGGTTCCATCGAGGTCAATCAAATATCCTTTATAACTTTTCATCATCTTGACTCCTTTTTTATTGACGGCTTTAGTGTACCAAAAATAGGCGGTTTCTAACAAAGATTGAGATTGGCGAATCAATCATTTTCCTCATGATGTATATTTTTCCATAAAGTACACACTCTATAAAAAAAGGAGGTCATCCTATGGCTAAAAATAATAATGAGACCGTTGTTCCAGGCGTACAAAATGCTCTGGATCAAATGAAAATGGAAATCGCAAGAGAGTTTGGGGTTAATCTTGGACCGGATACGGCAGCAAGACAGAACGGATCTGTAGGCGGAGAAATCACCAAACGCCTCATTCAAATGGCAGAACAGCAGCTTTCATAGAAAAACAGGAGGGTCGCTTCAACATGACCCTCCTGTTTTTTTCTTTTCTTGTTGGATGACATGACGTCTTATTGGCCGGTTGGAACAGGGCTGGTAACAGCCAGAGCCTGTTCAAGGTCGTAAATAATATCATCAATCGTTTCAATGCCAACCGACAGTCTTACCATCTCAGGAGCAACTCCTGCTTTACGCTGCTCTTCTTCGGTCAGCTGCTGATGCGTTGTGCTTGCCGGATGAATGATAAGTGATTTTGAATCCCCCACATTGGCAAGGTGGGAAAACAGTTTCACGCTTTCAATGAGCTTGCTTCCTTCTTTTACTCCACCTTTTACACCAAAGGTAAGAATGGCACCTGCACCTTTTGGCAAATATTTGTTTGCCAGTTCATGGTACTGGTTGTCTTCAAGCCCAGGGTAGTTTACCCAGTCAACAGCAGGATGCTGCTGAAGGAACTTCGCCACCTTTAATGCATTTTCGCAATGGCGTTCTACCCGCAGCGCCAGCGTCTCAAGTCCCTGGATGAACAAAAAGGAGTTGAAAGGCGATACGCAAGAGCCCAAGTCTCTGAGAAGTTGAACACGGGCTTTAATAATATACGCCAGCGGTCCGACTGCTTCTGTATAAACAACGCCTCCATAGCTGTTATCCGGTTCGGTCAAACCAGGGAACTTGCCATTGGTCCAGTCGAACTTCCCGGAATCAATAATCAGCCCGCCAATGGATGTACCATGCCCGCCAATAAATTTGGTAGCGGAATGGACAACGATATCTGCTCCAAATTCAATCGGACGGCAAAGGTAAGGGGTGGCAAACGTGTTATCTACAATCAGCGGAACTCCCGCTTCGTGTGCAATCTCCGCAATGCCTGAAATATCCGCTACGTCAATTTTCGGATTCCCGATGGTTTCGATATAAAGAGCTCTGGTTTTTTCCGTGATGGCATCTCGGAAGGATTGCAGATTATCAAGCTCAGCAAATTTCACGTTGATTCCGAGCTTTGGAAGAGTATTAGAAAACAGGTTATAGGTTCCGCCGTACAAGGAACCTGAAGCAACAACCTCATCACCGGCACCGGCAATGTTTAATATGGAATAAGTAATGGCTGCCTGTCCGGAAGCCACAGCAAGTGCCCCCACTCCGCCTTCCAGCTTGGCAATGGTCTGCTCAAACGCATCCTGTGTCGGATTCATGATCCGGCTGTATATATTTCCGAATTCTTTAAGTCCGAATAAATTTGCTGCGTGCTCTGTGCTGTCAAACTGGTAGGAAGTTGTCTGATAGATCGGCACCGCCCTTGCCCCTGTCGTCGGATCTACCTTTTGTCCCTCATGCAATGAAATTGTTTCAAACCCGTATTCTCTTTCTTCGCTCATGTTCCATCTCTCCTTCTGATTATGTATTTGTTTTTTTAAAGAGCCTATAAAAAAGACCCCTTCCAAAAGAAGAGGTCGCAGTTTACACCGTCGGCTCTCATCTTTCAGAACATACTGTTCTGCTGAAATTAGCACCATGCACAAATGCTGGTTGCCGGGTTTCATCGGGTCAGTCCCTCCACCTCTCTGGATAAGATACATCTGAATATTAAGTTAGTTTGAATAATACTGAACTTTATCCTTCGTGTCAATTGTTTTTTATTGTTAAAAGGTTTGCTGCTGTTTTTGCGAAGGTTTTTTCGCAGCAATCACGTAGCCTGCCACTGAAAAGCACATCAGGAAAAATGCGAGAAAACCGTACACTGCCCCTTCAAAGCCCCTTACCACTTTTAATAGTAAAGGAGATACATTGACCCGCATGCTGCCAGCATACTTGGAAATACCCTCACAAAGAAAGATAATTTTCGTTTTCTGAACCACCAGCTCAAAAGAATGACGACAATACCCGGAACTGCAACGATCAAAAAAGGCATGCCAACCAGCACGTTTATTCCCCCTGCTTTCAATCAAGTCTACCCTACCATATATGTAAATTATTGTAAAAATTATTATTATTTTTACTACTTCCTCATTTTTCTGCTGTTTAACCCAGTCTGTTCAAAGGGTATTCTTATGGGGTGTCAGATAGTCTGATAAAGGAGGTATTTCATGTCTTTTCAAGCCATTGTTCTCGAGAAGAACAACGATGAAGTAGAAATAACGAAAAAGGAATTATCCCTCGGTGACCTTCCAGAAGGAGAAGTTACGATCAGGGTGGCTTATTCCAGCGTCAATTATAAAGATGGGCTGGCAGCGCAAAATCAAAGTTCCATCGTAACCAACTATCCCCTTATTCCAGGTATTGATTTATCAGGAACCGTCACACATTCTTCTTCACCTGACTTTCAGGAGGGAGACGAAGTTCTTGTTACAGGCTACAAGCTCGGGGTATCGCATTTTGGCGGATACAGTGAGTATGCAAGAGTTCCCGCAGAATGGGTGGTTCTCCTGCCTAAGGAACTGTCTTTAAAAGATGCCATGCTGTATGGAACCGCGGGCTTCACCGCGGCATTGTCCGTTCATCGCCTGCAGGAGCACGGAATTACCCCTGAAAGCGGCCCTGTGATTGTGACGGGAGCAACAGGCGGCGTAGGCAGCCAGGCAGTAGCCATGCTCTCCAATCTTGGCTACAGGGTGACAGCAAGTACCGGGAAGGAACCAGAGCACAGTTATTTAAAAGAACTGGGAGCGGCAGAGATCATTGACCGCGAGGAAGTTGTGAAAAAAGACGACCGGCCCCTTTATTCCCAGCGCTGGGCAGCTGCCGTTGATCCCGTTGGAGGCAAAACCCTTGAGTTTTTGCTGAGCTCGATTCAGTACGGCGGTTCTGTTGCTGTTTCTGGACTGACCGGGGGAACCGATATTCATACGACGGTGCACCCTTTTATTTTACGGGGGATCAATCTTCTCGGTATCGATTCGGTTTTTTGTCCGGCATTTCTCAGGAATACCATTTGGGAACGAATTGCATCTGATTTGAAAACAAAGCATGTCGGGGACAAAATGGGAAAAGAAGTGACCCTTGATGAGCTTCCGGACATTTTACGCGCGACAGTGGAAGGCAACAACAAAGGACGGGTTATTGTAAAAGTTCAATGAGTAAAAAAACACAGGAGCCTGTCATCGGGCTCCTTCTTATTTTTCCATAAAAAATAACCCTACCGGTATTCTTCCGATAGGGTGTTACGCGTTTTTCTTTTCAGAAATCAGGTACTTGCAGCAGGAACCGCCTTTAGCGAGACACTGTATTCGTTCAATCTGTTCTGTACCAAGCAATCTTTGGAACAGAGACAGCTCACAGGAACAGGCCTGTTGGTATACATTTGCCACTTTGGCAATGGGGCAATTAAATTCCTTGAGTTCAAATTGTCCGTCAACGCTTTTTTCCCATTCCACCATATAACCGGCTTCATTTTGGATGGTGGCGAGTTCGGCAACTTTTTCCTCGAAGCTTTTATTCTCCATCCGTTTGCTGTATCTTTCATTCAAGCGGTCTTCCCGGCGCACAAACAGTTCGTGCACCGCTTCTTCGCCTGCAATCACTTGTATGTCCTTCATAAACTCGACGGTCAGTCCAGAGTAATTGCGGGGAAATTGTTCATCCGCTGTTTCAGACAATTGATATACACTCAGCGGACGGCCCATCGGCTGCCGGACAAGTGTAGATTCAATCAGTTGGTCTCTCTCTAATGTATTTAAATGGCGGCGTACACCCATTTCGGTAATACCGAGCAGGCCGGCCATTTCTGTAACGGTTAATTTTTTGTGGCGCTTCAATAAATGAATGAGTTCTGAACGGGTAGAGGTGTTATTAGCCATAGCCATAAACCATCACCTTCCTTACCCTTATCTTACAACAACAGTAAACAAAAGTATATTTTAAACAAAAACGTTTAGAAACGCTTCTTACTGCTGATCCTCGGGCAAAAACGCCGAAACAGGACCCAATTCTTTTTCAATATATTCCCTCACTCTGGACGGAAAGCTGCTTAACGGCTCACTGTTGTCTGCCAGTACGGAAAGGATAGCCTCATGGTCTACATTCGAGAACTCCTGCACAAGCATTTTCCTCAGCGCAATAACCTGTTTCAAACCTTTCGCATCAGCCGCGGTAATGACTTTCTCATCTTCCAGTATATCCAGAATGTCATCATAACTGCCCGGGTCCCTCATAATAAATCCATCAATCATGGCATTGCCCACATCCATCATACCTTCAATAATGACATGTGCCGCACGCTCAAGGGCCAATTTTTCAACAGCTGATCCGCTGGCGGAAAGTTCATTTACATTTTTCAGTAAAAACTCAAGATATACCAGGTTTTGTTCTATTTTTTTTCTGTCTACAAAATACATAGCTTTCACCCTGCCTTGTTAATGTTCTTCCTGTTTAGTTTATCACAAAACCTGATACAAATTGGCTATACAGGCTGCTATTTGCAACTTTTCTGTTGTCTGATATGATGAAATGGAAAAGAAGCAATTCGCCGATGGCAAAGGAGGGCTGAAGATGGCCGAAGAACGTTTTTTTCTATACGACGATACAGAAAAGTCAGAAACGCGGTTTGTCAGCTTTATGGGGACAAATACGCGATTTGATCTCGCCATTGTTAAAACAGGAAAACACTATGGCAAGAGCTTGATTCTCGATATGCAAGGCAGCCGTTTTGCCATTATTGGAGAAGATGATCTGGATGAAGAAGGCTATCTGGAGCATGCCTACAATTTGACAGAAGAAGATGCCCAGGAGCTCCGGGAATTTTTATACGAAACCCTTTGATGGGAATTTTTGATCATGCAAAAAAACCATTCCATGGGCAATGTAAGAAGGATGGAAATTTTCCATCGTTACTCTGCCTGAAGGGAATGATTGTTTTGTATAACAAAGACGAAGAGACCTATACGGACTTTTCCAATGTTGAAACCGGAAGACGCTATGTCCTTCCTGAGGACTTTCCGGAGGGTCCTTATGGCTCGCCCATTAACGCCAAACTCGGAAAGTCGACGCCCTGGAAGGAAAACCAGCGGTCTTATAGTGCATTTAACTATGAGTACAAAAATCTTCATGAAGGGCTGGAACGCCAATTTCCTGGTGCCCATCCGACCCATGATGATCCGGATGAAGATACAGAAGAACCTTACCAAAACTACAAGGCTTGAGGTAGTGCCAATAACCCCTTATTTACCGGGGGTTATTTTTTTCAGGACAAAATAAGGACATCCAAAATTGCAGTACTCATAGATGTATTCCGGAAGAGTGCTGATCTTTGTGTCATATGTCGCTTTATCATGGGCATCTTCAAAAAAGCCGCGCAGCCGGAGCTGTTCATAGCCAATATCGCCAACAAGATAATCATATTTATGTAATATTTCACTGTACCTTGACTTCAGCTGTTCCTCGTCAAAGGCCTCTTTGTTATTTTCTACCAGTTCGTAGCAATGCTCACCTATACAAATCATGAACTCACCTCACCTTTATAGTTTACCACGTCCTTTAAAAATACAGCCAACAATTTCTTCGTAAAAAGTTCATTATTGTGGTCACCCTATGGAGAAGGAGGTGAAATCCAAATGAACAAGAAACTGAAAATGGCTGCTCCCCTGATGATTTGTATCGCCGTATTAGCCGGCTGTTCAGATGACGATACAAGAAAAGAAACTACAAGCGGTTATAAATTTTCCAAAACCAATTATAAACAATATAAAAACGATAATGACAATATGGGAACCGACAGAAGATACGGGGACTTCGGTTATGTCCGACATGAATATAAAGGCGAGAACACCAAGCCCCTTTCCGCCAACAAAATACCGAAAATGGACCGCCAGAAACTGGCCGATATGATCACCGACATGGCCATCCGCCTGCCGAACATTAAAGATATGGCTGTTCTCGTGACCGATGAAGAGGTTCTCATGGCCTACGAAACGACAAGCAAGAACAGAATGGCCATCGCAGATAACGTAAAAAGGACAGCCTTCTCTGTCGTCCCGCGCTACTACCATGTCTATGTCTCCGATAAAAAAGGAATGATCGGAAAACTGGAGCAATACCGCTCCGTGAACTACGACACAGACAATGCAGAAGGCATTATTGACCGGCTCATCAAAGAGATGAAGCAGTCACCGCAAGGCTATAAAGTGAGTGACGGCGAGAATCCGAATGGTGAAATGAAGGGTGAAAATGAAAATATGTCCAATACGGACATGAACAGGAGAAAATAAAAAAGCCGGATGAACATCCCGGCTTTTTCTTTTTAGTTGCTTTGAACAGCTTGGTTGGCTGCGTTAACCTGCTCATCTGCATGATACGAAGAACGTACAAGCGGTCCTGACTCACAGTGTTTAAACCCTTTGCTAAGCGCAATTTTGCGCAGTTCAGCAAATTCATCCGGGTGATAGTACTTTTGAACTTTCAAGTGTTTCTTGGTCGGCTGCAGGTACTGCCCTACCGTTACGATATCTACATTGTTGGCGCGGAGATCATCAAAGGTTTCAATAATCTCTTCCCATGTTTCTCCAAGTCCGATCATGATGCTGGACTTTGTCGGGATGTTTGCGTTCATTTCTTTTGCACGGCGCAAAAATTCAAGTGTGCGGTCATATGTCGCACGTGCGCGGACTCTTGGAGTCAAACGTTTGACGGTTTCAATGTTGTGGTTCATGATGTCGGGTTTCGCGTCCATCAATGTCTCAAGGTTTTCATAAACCCCCATCATGTCAGAAGGCAATACTTCAATCGAGCAGAATGGATTGCGTTTGCGGATGGCCCGTACGGTTTCTGCAAACACGGCAGCTCCGCCATCTTTCAAATCATCACGTGCAACCGCTGTAATAACTACGTGCTTTAATCCCATTTGTTCTACAGATTCGGCCACGCGTTCCGGTTCCTGCAAGTCAAGCTCTGTTGGCAACCCCGTTTTTACTGCGCAAAAACGGCAGGCACGGGTACATACATCGCCCAAAATCATAAAGGTAGCAGTTTTTCTTACTGCCCAGCACTCATGAATGTTCGGGCATCGCGCTTCTTCACAAACCGTATGTAGCTTTTTCTCGCGCATCATTTTTTTGAGGCCCTTATAATTATCGTTTGTGTTCAGCTTTATTTTTAGCCATTCCGGTTTCCGGATGTGCTCTTCCTTCTTAGCCAAGATCCTCACTCCAATTCATCGTCCTGCACAACGGATTCAGTCGTGCTTTAAAAGTAGAGATACACTAGAAACTTTAACATACATGCCAAAAAAACTCCAATCAAGGATTTTCCATCATTTATATAAAATGAAATTTCTTTTAGCAACCAAACTAAAGATATGATGCAAGAAAGGAGTTGATCTACTCACCATGAAAAAATGGCTAAGTCTTTTCTTAGTTGCTTCATGTATCGGGTTCATTCTGCCCGTCAAACAAGCACAGGCTGCGACTCCTTCTTACAGTAAAGAAGATGTCCAGCGGCTCGCTCTTTATAAGAAGATGGAAACCATCACGAACATTCCCTGGTACTATTTTGCCGGTGTTGACCAATATGAGCGAAGCGTCCGCCGTGCAAGAACCGACATTCCCAAAGCCTCGGGTCTTGTAGGCATTTATTTCTCACCCATACAGTGGTCCGGGCCTTTAAACCCAAACATGGATGATAAAAACCCAGGCTCCATCCGGATTTTTGGCGGTGCGGGCATGGATGGAAACAACGACGGAATCGCTGACCGTAATAACGATGAAGATTTGCTTTATACCTTTTCCGATTTCATAAGTAAGTATGGATTCGATGAAGAGAATTTTAAAATTGGCTTGTGGGATTTTTACCGGAGGGATAAAGCGATCAGTATCGTCATGGAAAACGCCAAAATCTACAAATCGTATGGAACGGTGGCGCTCACCCGGCATTCATTTGTTGTTCCTCTGCGCTCCAACTACAGCTTTAAAAATACGTGGGGAGACCGGAGGGGATATGGCGGTCTTCGCATCCACGAGGGCACCGACATTTTTGCTGATTACGGAGTTCCCGTTAAAGCGACCTCCTACGGTATTGTGGAAATTAAAGGATGGAACCGGTTTGGCGGCTGGCGAATCGGAATACGCGATATCAACAATGTTTATCACTATTTTGCTCACCTTTCCAGCTTTAATAAAGGCATAAAAAAGGGCAGCATTGTTGAGCCGGGAATGGTCGTCGGTTATGTAGGAAGCTCAGGATACGGGCCACCCGGAACCTCCGGCAAATTCCCGCCTCATCTGCATTACGGCATGTACCGCGATAACGGCTATACGGAATGGGCTTTTGATCCTTATCCTTACCTGCGTGCCTGGGAGCGGCAGGACCGGATAGCGAGCAGAAGACATTAAAAAATCCACCCGGCATCAATACCGGGTGGATTTGTTTATTCATTTATCGGGATTTTCTGGAGACACGCACCACATTAAGGATACTTGCCAGCAATCCGCCCCAGATGACCACCATACCAACGAGCATCATTGTAATTGCACTACCCGACATGTCAGATGACCTCCTTTTTCTCTTGCTCTGTGTTATTGTTCCAGCCTTTAGCAGAGAAGAGGATCCCAATTATAATGACAGCTGCAGCCACGAGCCATCCTGCGTACGTAACCAGCTGAGTAGAATAGTCCCCATAGTTACTTGCAATATTTTGCTTGATATTATCGTACATCATGTAACCCAAAACAACTGGTGTTAATACCCCAAGACAGATTTTCCACCACAGACCTGTAAGAAGGTCTGAAACACCGTTTGCATGATGCTGAAGTCCTCCAAGCTGCTTAAAGAACCAGGCTACGAGAATAACTTCTACCAGTCCCGCAAGAGCGATACCGAGATTATTGATAAAGTAATCCACTACATCGAGCAAATACATTCCGCCATTTGTAGCGTAAAGAAGAGAAATAACGGTAGCAATCAGTCCGCCTGTAAGCACTGCTTTTGTACGGGAGATATTGAACTTCTCCTGCACGGCAGCTACATAGGTTTCACAAATGGAGATCAGGGAAGTCATTCCTGCAAAAACAAGGGAAAGGAAGAACAAGACCCCGAATAATCCGTTAAGTCCAGGGAATTCATTGATGATGTTCGGAAAGACCACGAAGGCAAGTCCTATGCCGCCGCTTACCACCTTCTCCACCGGAACCCCTTGCTGCATGGCCATGAATCCTAATGCGGCAAATACACCAATACCCGCCAGCAACTCGAATCCTGAATTCGCAAATGCTGTTATAAACGCATTGTTGTTGATGTCCGATTTTTTCGGAAGATAACTGGAATACGTAATCATTATGGCGAAAGCAATGGACAGCGAGAAGAAAATCTGGCCGTAGGCAGCTACCCAAACTTTACCGTCCGCAATCTTGCTCCAATCCGGCTTAAAAAATGCTTCGAGCCCCTGTGTGGCTCCATCGAGCGTTAATGCCCGTACAACGATGATCAAAAACATGACCACAAGCGCCGGTATAAATATTTTATTAAGTCTTTCTATCCCTTTGGATACGCCTTTGTATAGAACAATAAGGGTAACCAGCCAGACGAAAAGGAGAGGAACCACTACTCCCGGTACAAGTCCTCCGATTTCACCCGGCTTCTCTGAAAGTTTTAATACCTTGCCAAAGAAAAAGCCTTCTGTATCTGCCCCCCATTTGGTGCCGAGCGAATAAATACAGAACTTTACCGCCCAAGCGATGATGACCGCATAATAGGTTGAAATGACGAAGGCAATCAGTACCTGCCACCAGCCCAGCCATTCAGCTTTTTTGTTCATTCTGAAAAGCGAAAGCGGAGCCGAACCCCTGAATTTGTGCCCGAGGGTAAATTCCAGAATCAAGATAGGAATACCTGCTGTTAAGAGCGCAAATAAATAAGGAAAGAAAAAGGCGCCTCCCCCATTTTCATACGCTACTGCCGGGAATCTCCAGATATTACCCAGTCCGACAGCTGAACCTACAGCTGCCAGAATAAAGCCATATCTTGAACCCCATTGTTGTCTCTTTTCCATCCGTATGCCCCCTAACTTGTAAGATATATGAAATAATTCAGATAATTTCGTCTTTACTATACGTTTTTCTAGGCAGAAAGTCAAAGGTTTTTTCGGATTTTATGTCGAATCCTGTACTTTTTACCCATAATAAAAGCCCTCCTTCCTTTGTATGGAAAGAGGACTTCATGAGTTTATTTTTTCTCTAACGTGAGAAATTCGTGTGGATATTTATTTTTTTCATCAAGAATACCGTTTGATCGTTCAACAACGTTCCATTCAGATTCATTATATTCGGGAAAGTAAGTATCTCCCTCAAACGACTCGTCAATATGCGTAACGTACATTCGCTCTACATAAGGCATAAACAGACGGAAGACCTCTGCTCCTCCAATCACGCAAAGCTCTCCGTCCTGCCTGTCCAGCGCGTCCTGAACCGTATGCAAAACAGTGCAGCCTTCCGGTTGATATGATTTATCTCTTGTTAAGATAATATTTTCACGTCCGGGGAGCGGCCGTCTGATGGAATCATAGGTCTTGCGTCCCATCAGGATCGGTTTACCCATGGTCACTTTTTTAAAATGTTTCAAATCTGCGGGCAGATGCCATGGCAGATCATTCTGCTTCCCGATCAAACGATTCTTGTCCATTGCGAACACGTAGGAAATCATACGGAAACCTCGCCCTTGATTTTGGGATGATGCTCATAATTCAAAAGCTCAAAGTCATCAATTGTAAAATCAAAAATGGACTTTACTTCCGGATTGATTTTCATGGTCGGCAGCGGCTTCGGATCCCTTGTCAGCTGCAGCTTCACCTGTTCCAAATGATTTAAATAGATGTGAGCATCACCCACCGTATGGATAAATTCTCCCGGTTTGAGGTCACACACTTGTGCAATCATCATGGTCAGCAAGGCATACGACGCAATGTTAAACGGCACGCCTAGGAAGAGGTCTGCGGACCGTTGGTAAAGCTGGCAGGATAATTTTTCATCAGCAACATAAAATTGAAAAAGGGTATGGCATGGCGGGAGTGCCATATTGGGAACATCGGCCGGGTTCCATGCGGAAACAAGCAGTCTTCTTGAATCCGGGTTATGTTTTATATCATGAATCAGATTGGAGATTTGGTCAATGGTCTCCCCGTTTGGCGCCTGCCATGAGCGCCATTGATGGCCGTATACCGGGCCGAGATCACCATTTTCATCTGCCCATTCATCCCAGATAGTTACCTTGTTCTCACGCAAATAGGCGATGTTTGTATCACCTTTTAAAAACCAAAGCAATTCATGAATGATGGAACGCAACGCCAGCTTTTTGGTGGTTACTACCGGAAATCCATCCTGGAGATTGTACCTCATCTGCCGTCCAAAAACAGAGATGGTTCCTGTGCCTGTCCGGTCTTCTTTTTTTGTTCCGTTTTCCAGTGTATCCTGAAGCAAATCCAGATATTGTCTCATTCGGGCCGTGCACCTCTCTTAATCATTTCTACTTCCTCTATCCTACCTTAAATAATACAAGGATTAAAGTCGAAAAATGTTTGTCTCATTTTAATTACATTTTTGAAATTTTCGCGCATTTTGTCTCTATCATTGGTATACTGATAGTGGAGTTAACTTGGTATTGAAATACAGGGGGGATGACCTTGGATTTCAAAAGGCTGTTACAATGGATGTATTACTTGCAGATTGCCTTTTTTGTTAGCGGCGTTTATCTTTTGTTTGTGTATATCCTTACCAGCAATACGAAACGGGTTCAGGTCATGATTGGCGTTCTTTGCTTTAACCTCATAGCGATAAAATTAATGAAAGACCGTTATAAAATTTAAAAAACTGTACTCGAAAATGGAGTACAGTTTTTCTTTATACCATTTTAAGAAGTGCGTCCCTGCCGGACATTCCCACTTCTATGCCAATGGCATATGCTTCGGTTGTAATAGATTCCAACGGTGCGTTTATGAGCTGATCAATCGTTCGTACACCAACAGCTCTCCCTGCAATTATTTTGCGGTCAGAGAGCTTTTCATTAAGGAGGCTCACATCTAAAGCCCCGCACATGATATAGCCTTTGTCATTGTAGACCGCAAGCAAATTGGTTTTGGGCAGCTGGACGGTTACCGCAGTGAATGGGTTTCCGTCAATGATAACCGGGTTCAATTCAATCACGCTTCCACCCCTTTCCTCCTATACTTTATGTACAAGATGAGAAAGAGTGCGTCCACGTTTTACCCAATCATGGATGAGAGCTTCCATTCCAGGAGGTCACGGAGTGTTTCCGGAAGCATAAAGGTTTTATTCTTGTTGCGTGCAATCGCAGGATACAGCTTGCCAAATGTAAACATGTCAATGACGGCAACCCTGTAGATTTCTTCATCTTTGACCGGTTCTCCGTTCATTTCAATACGCCTTACATGCAGCTGCCGGTCTTCAAGCAGCTCTTCCTCTGCCGTAATTCCTGAAAAGGCCATCCGCCCCATCACTTTGCCGCGGAAGCCAAATCCCTTCACTTCCCTGTGAATCATCTCCTGGCTCAGACTGGCATTCACAATTTCCTTTATTTCGTCACCGGTTAAATCCACCAGACATGGATTAATCGGATGCGGACAAATCCGGTGCAGATCGCCTTTTGTTACAGTGCCTGCAGGAAGGCTTTCCAGTATAACGCCGGCATTAATCATGGAATAAGAGGTCCCGCACCATTCCTTCAGTGCATCTGCCATCAGCTGGCCAAATGGCGAAGGCTCATACCATGAGATATGGAGAGGATGCTCCAGTGTTCCCACTTCTTGTTTCAGCTCTGTTTCTCCTTTAAGCCTCAGATCGTTTAAAAGCTGCTGTCCTTCCAGGTCTTCCTCTTCATCGAAGGGGTCAATCAGGACGGCAGATTTAGAGGTGATCTCCTTGGTAGATGCGTCATATTGCACCTGGACTTCTCCCAGATACGTACCGAATTTCCCTGTCTGGGCAATAAGCGTTCCATTGATCTCCCTGCCCCGTGGAAGCACGTGATGCGTATGAGCTCCCAGAATCAGATCGATGCCTTCAATTTCTTCCGCCATTCTTTCATCAAAATTTAATCCCAGATGTGAGAGTACAATGACGATGTCGCTTTTCCTTTTCAGCTCATCAACAATCTCCGGCAGCAGCAGAAAAGGATCTTTCACCTGCCATCCAAGAGATTGATAGAACGCCTGGAAAGCAATGGTTACGCCAGTGACACCAATCTTAAGTCCATCTTTTGTTGTAAAAATCTCAGATACTTTTGCCCATGGCGGGCGCTCTCCCTGGTCATTAAAAATATTGGCCGCAAGAACGGGAAAGTCTGCTTTGGTATAGAGGGCTTCCAGTTCGTCTTTTGTCAGAGTTATGCCCTCATTGTTTCCGATCGTCGCCGCATGCGTGCCGGCCTGATTCAATAAAAGAGTGTTGCCCTGGCCAAGCGTTCCCTCGGTTAGCGGGTTAGCCCGGTCCATAAAGTCACCGCAGTCAAAATAAAAGATGGGCTCTTCTTTTTCCTGCGCTTTTTTTTGCGCCGTTTTTATATGATGAACAATTCGTGTCCAGCTTTCAAAATGGCTGTGAATATCATTCGTATGATAAATGGTTAGTGTATTTAGCATAATGCCCCCTGAACCTTAAGAACCTGCCAAAACTAAGGCAGGTCAAGCTGTATAGTATTTCGATTATAACGCAAGGCTTGTGTGCATTAAAATAAATCCAGCTGCCTTGGCGAAAGCCCTTCATAATCCAGATGAAGCATGTCAATAAACTGTCTCGCGTTATCAGCTGCATCTCCGCCGGAATTATTGTTAAACAGCACAACAATATCTTTGGACTGCTTATTTAACGCTTCAACATGTTGTTTCCATTCCAATAACTCTTTTTTATTATACCTGTACAGATACCGCACTTCTCTCCAGTTAGCTTGTCCATGATTGTTCCATCCATGTACATTTCTCCCATGGAGCCTGATGATGGTTACGTCCGGTGAAGCAGGTTCCAGAACTGTCGGGACTGAGCCCTGTCCTGCCTGGGGTTCATCACAGATGGTATGGATCCATTGCTCGTCCTTCATAAAGTCCACCGTCTTGTCCTTCATTTCATCCGTAAACCAGGATTGATGCCGGAATTCCAGCGCCACCGGAATATCTTCCATCATCTCGCGCGTAAACCTGAGCATCTGGACGCTTTCCTTGTCACATTCCAACCAGGGCGGATACTGAAAAAGAACGGCCTTCATTTTTCCGGCTTCCATCACCGGCTTAATGGACTCCTTAAAAAGGTCGAACATTTCCTTCGTCGTTTCAAAAGGAATTTTCCCTCGGGCATGACCGGTCATTCCCTGATAAGCTTTAATGACGAATGAAAAGCGGTCCGGTGTATCCTTGATCCATTTTTGATAATTCTTCAGCGGCTGTATCGCATAAAACGATGCATCCACTTCCACAACAGGAAAATAACCGCTGTAAAGCTTTAATTTATCGGTAGATTTCGTCCCTTCCGGGTATAAAGACTGGTGATCACCCCAGCCGGTCACTCCAACTAATATCATTGGGATTCTCCTCTTTGACAATAAGTTTACTATTCTATTCCCCAAATTCCATTATGTAAAAAAGCGAACCCCCTTCGGTGTCCGCTTGTATTCATATCTTCTCATTTAAAAAGAAAAAGAGGGAACATACGCACCCGCTTCTTCCATAATTATCTCAAAATCTGATATCGATATCAAGTATTTGCTTCCCGCTTGCCACGCAAAGAGGAGCTTTCTATTTTCATGGATGCCGCAATGTTCCTGGCTGTTCTTTCCATGTTTTGACCCGCTTGTTCAAAAGCTTCTGAGAGCGAAGTAACGCCTGGAACAATGCTGAACAGTGCGTCGATTCCGTGCTCATAAACCACGCTGCTGTCATCAGAGAGAGAGCCTGCGAGCGCAATGACCGGCACCCCGTACTTTTTCGCTGCTTTTGCAACACCAACTGGGGTTTTACCGCAGATGGTTTGACTGTCGATGCGGCCTTCGCCTGTGATCACAAGATCCGCATCCTTCACGACATCCTCAAAGTTGACAGCTTGAAGTACAATTTCGATTCCTCTTTTAAGCTCTGCATTAAGAACTCCCATCAGGCTTGCTCCAAGTCCTCCTGCTGCACCCGCCCCTTCTTTGTTTCTCAATGACATTCCCAATGTTTTTTCAGCGATGTCGGCAAAGTGTGACAGGCTTCGATCAAGCTCTTCCACCATACCGGGAGTTGCCCCTTTTTGGGGACCAAACACAACGGATGCTCCCCTGGGACCTGTTAACGGATTATCCACATCACAGGCAACTTGAATGCGTACTGCCTGAAGCCTCGGATCAAGACCAGATAAGTCAATGGAAGCAAGTTGGGCAAGTGAACCTCCTCCAGGTTCAATTTCATTTCCTGAAGGGTCCATCAAGCTTCCGCCAAGCGCCTGTATCATACCGGCTCCTCCATCATTTGTTGCACTTCCGCCGATTCCCACAATAATGTCCTCTGCACCATAATCCAGAGCAGCCAGGATTAATTCTCCCGTACCTTTAGTTGTAGTGATGAGCGGATTCCTGCTTCCTTGTGGCACAAGATGGAGCCCTGACGCTGCGGCCATTTCAATCACGGCTGTTTTTTTATCTCCCATCATTCCAAAGAACGCCTGAACCGGTTCTCCCAGCGGACCTGTCACCTCACATTCCACGATCGAACCGTTAGTGGCATCCACCAGGGATTGAACCGTTCCTTCCCCTCCATCTGCCATGGGCAGCTTTATATACTCCGCGTCCGGAAAAATCCCCTTAAGTCCCTTTTCAATCGCATGGGCCGCCTCCAACGCCGATAAACTTTCCTTAAATGAATCAGGAGCAATCACAATTTTCACATCCACCACACCTTTCTGCTATCCAAAAAATTTAAACACACCAAAGATCAGTGTCGAGATGACCGCCAGAGTGAGCCCAATCAGAGATTCATAGGGCATAAGCTTCAATCGTTCCTTGATATTCATGTTGACACTTCCTGCCGTTGCGTGAAAGAAGCTGCCGTGCGGCATATGGTCAAGCACTGTGGCACCTGCGTGGACCATTGCAGCTCCCGCAAGGGCTGAAACCCCAAGCCCGATAATCGTACTGGCAAAAACACTGCTCGCCACGGCGGTACCCGCTGTTGTGGACGCAGTAGCACCGGACATCAGGATCCCTGACACAGGAGCCAGTAAAAAGGCCGGCATACCGGAAGCGTTCAAGCCTTGCACAATTACATCCTTTAATGAAGAATTAGCAATAATTCCTGCCAACGTTCCCGTTCCCAGAAGCATGATCGCCACGCCTGACATTTTGCTTAACCCCGAAACTGCATAATCATTAATCTTCTTTGTTTTTTTCATGGCAATGGCACCAATCAGCCCGCCAATCGGCAGTGCAATCATTGGATCAATCGTAATATTGAACAGCGGCCTTAAGGCCAGCAAAACAATGGTAACAAGAGGTCCTGCCAATGCAGCTATAAACAATGGAACATCATTATTGTCTGTTGCATTAATATCTTCTATCTGTACCTCTGTCCCTTTATGAACAAGCCTTTTTGCCAGGATGTAGGTTACAGCTACTCCAAAGACAGCGGGTATCACTCCGGCTGCCATCACGGATGTTAACGGTACATGGAACGCATCTGAAGCGGCAATGGCATTCGGGTTCGGCGACATAATATTTCCTGCCTTTCCGCCGCCAATCATCGCAAGCAGTATCGCTGTTTTGGAAAGACCGGCACGTTTGGCTATGGCAAGTGCGATTGGCGAGACCGTGATAACAGCGACGTCCACGAACACTCCGACAGCGGTCAGGATCATGGTGGCTATGGCCAGTGCCAATAAGGCACGCGATTGCCCAATTTTATTTACGATGGTTTCAGCTATAGAGGAGGCCGCTCCTGATTCGATCAGCACTCCTGCCAGAATACCAGCCGCCAGGATTCTTAATACTGCCGGAATAATATCTTTTGCTCCTGACATCATTAAATTAACCGTTTGGGCAATGTCAGCGCCTCCAATCAATCCCCCGATGAAGGCTCCCGCAACCATTCCGTATGCAGGCGGTACTTTTTTCAAGATCAGTATAATTGCAATCAATAAAGCACTAATTGCCCCTAAAGCGCTTACAGTAATATCCATGTTCTCTTTCCTCCCTGATGAACGAAGCTACTCCGTTTATTGTAAGCGTTTTATTTATCGGAAGCATTGTGAAAGAGAATAAGGATTGAGAACAAAAACGAAAGTATTTTTGTGCAGATGCACAATTACCGAACATCGTGCAAAACGCTAGCCATATACAATTGGATCAGGTCTTTCGCCTGTCGAGGATCTTTGCCTGTTAGTTCCTTGATTTTATCAAGGCGGTACCTCAGCGTATTTCGGTGTATAAACAGGCTTTCCGCGATTTTGTTCAATTCTCCTCCTTCACGGAAATAAGCCTCCAGGGTGTCTGTCAGTTCTCCCTTTCGTCCCCGGTCAAGCAGTCTCTCATAGAACCCGAAGATCTGCTGCTCATGTTCATTCTGAACAAGCTTCGAGAGAAGGATTTCCAGCTGGAAGTCTTCATAATCGTAATAACGGAGAGCAGGCTTTAGTTTAACTCCCACCTGGATTGCCTTTTTCGCCTGTCTGAATGATATTTTGATTTCATTTAGATTTCTGGCAGGCTGTCCCCATCCTAACAAAACATCCTCTCCCACTGCCTTTTGAAGCCTCTTGGATAAAATGTTGATACTTTCTTTTGAATGAACAATGCCGGTTTCTTTAAGCACCACCACTTCGTTATTAAACGTAATGCCTGTTAAAGCTGTGTTTTCCATTTCATACTGAACCAAACGTGCTAAGGTGTGATTGGATATATCTTCTGAGTTCAGAGATTTCAGGAGAAGGACGGTTCTCGGTTTTTCAAGATGAATTCCGAGCAATGCAGCACGTTCCTTCGTCCTTTCTTCATCTACCTGTTCTTCAGAGATCAGCAGATTGACAATCTCGCTCTGCATTCTTTGTTTCCATTGGACTCGCTCAAGCAGAAACGACTGCTCCAAGACGAGTTCTGCTGCCATTTTTACGAGCTGCGCATAATGTTTAATGTCCTCAGGTTCACCTGTAATTCCGATGACACCGACGATTTGGTTGTTAAATCGGATGGGAAGGTTAATTCCCGGTTTTGCTCCCTTCATTTCTCCCGCTTTTCGTGAATCAATTTCAACACTCTCACCTTTTTGAAGAACAAGAAGGGCACCGTCATGGATCTGGTTCATCCTTTCACTCTCCCCAGATCCGATAATCACTCCTTCGTTATTCATAACGTTGATATTTTGGTTTAATATTTTCATGGTTCGTTCAACGATTTCATTAGCCAGTTCATGCGTTAAAAATTGCACGTATCCATCCCTGCCTTCCTGTCTGTATCTTAACCAATTTACCATAGTGAAAATGCACAAGCATAAGAAAAACGGAGCACACGTTTTCGTGTACTCCGCTGCATCTACATATTTCAGATATAGTTTTTCTTATAGCTTATCGCACATAAAACTCAGGAGGCTCGATTCCGAGCAGGCGAAGGTAGGTGAAGCCCTGGCCACGATGGTGAATTTCATTTTCGAGTGCATATTGAAGCCGTGCGAAATGGCTCATTTCCGGGCCAAAGAACGAATCCTGCATTACAACATTCAGCCTTTCCTCATCCATCTCCTGAAACAGCCTTCTCGTTTGATCACGAACTTCCTTGCTGATTTCAAGAAAATCCTCTTTTTTACTTATCCCTTCAAACATGTCCTTGTATTCCCACTTGTCCAGTGCCACACCATTTATATAGCCGCTTTCGATATTCACGATTTCCTTTATCATTTCTGAAAAAGGACGAAGCTTTTCATCCGGCGTAAAATTGAAGAACTTGTCTTCAGGAAAAGCCTCAATGGCTCGCAGCGTCAATCTTCTGTTGCCTTCCATGATTTCAAAAAAATCGTTTTTGGTCAGAAACATTTCAATTCTCCTCCCTTTGTTTCATTTCCTTTTACAAATTCCACTCAGGTAACGAAAACCCTGTTATTTAATATAATCTTTATAACAAAAAAGCCCCGGTATAATAACCAGGGCCTGCTATAACAATTATCCAATTGAAACTTTCATCTCGAAGTTGATAAATTGGCGTAAAACAACATTCATATTATTTATCTGTTTGTTTTTGCTTCTTTTTCAAATAATCCGCACGTATTTTTTCAAGTTGCTGCTTTTTATCAAATTTGGCAGGCTTGTGTTTTTCATGATATTTTGTCACAGCTACCTTACCTTTGGTATCTAATTGATATTTCCCCACTTTGTTCACCTACTTTTCTTGTCCCTAAAGAGAATCTATTCCACTCGATTGGGATATAAAACGATCAAAACAACAGCGGATACTGTTTCTTGATATTACTGAAAAAACAGAAGAAGACGAACTTCAAAAGTTCGCCTCCTACACTAAAAGATAAAATCAAATCGTTCGCCGGCAATACTTAGCCGATTGAACCTTCCATCTCGAACTTGATCAGGCGGTTCATTTCAACTGCATATTCCATTGGAAGTTCTTTTGTAAATGGCTCGATGAAGCCCATTACGATCATTTCTGTTGCTTCTTGCTCAGAAATACCGCGGCTCATGAGATAGAACAACTGATCTTCTGAAACTTTTGAAACCGTAGCTTCGTGCTCCAGTGTGATGTTGTTGTTCAGAATTTCATTGTACGGAATTGTATCTGATGTGGATTGGTTATCCATGATCAGCGTATCACACTTAATGTTGGACTTGGATCCTTCAGAACGGCGTCCAAAGTGTGAAATTCCGCGATAGGTTACTTTACCGCCATGTTTTGAAATGGATTTCGAAACAATGGTGGATGAGCAGTCAGGTGCCAGGTGAAGAACTTTCGCCCCTGCATCCTGATGCTGTCCTTTACCGGCAATCGCGATAGAAAGAATGGTACCTTTTGCTCCGCGGCCTTTCATGACAACTGCAGGATATTTCATAGTCAAACGTGAACCGATATTTCCATCGACCCATTCCATGGTTGCATTTTCTTCGGCAACCGCACGCTTTGTCACCAGATTATAAATGTTATTTGCCCAGTTTTGAATCGTTGTGTAACGCGCATAAGCGTTCTTTTTAACAATGATTTCTACAACCGCACTGTGAAGTGAATTGGTTGAGTAAACCGGTGCTGTACATCCTTCTACATAGTGAACTGAACTGTCTTCATCAGCAATGATCAACGTACGTTCGAATTGACCCATGTTTTCCGAGTTGATTCGGAAATACGCTTGCAGCGGAGTATCACATTTAACGCCTTTTGGCACATAAATGAACGATCCGCCGGACCATACCGCTGAGTTCAATGCTGCGAACTTGTTGTCGGATGGAGGAATAACAGTACCGAAATATTGTCTGAAGATCTCTTCGTGCTCACGAAGTGCTGTATCTGTATCAGTAAACAGGATACCGAGATCAGTAAGATCTTCTTTCATGTTGTGATAAACAACCTCTGATTCGTACTGTGCAGAAACACCAGCAAGGTACTTTTGCTCAGCTTCAGGGATTCCAAGCTTGTCGAAGGTCGCTTTAATTTCTGGCGGCACTTCATCCCATGATTTTTCAGACTTCTCGGACGGCTTTACATAGTACGTAATGTCATCAAAGTTCAAGTCTTTTAAATTTCCGCCCCATTGAGGCATAGGCATTTTATAAAATTGCTCCAGTGATTTCAAACGGAAATCGAGCATCCATTGTGGTTCATCTTTAATTTTGGAGATTTCTTCTACAATTTCTTTTGTCAATCCGCGTTTTGAGCGGAAGATCGAAACGTCTTTATCGCGAAATCCATATTTGTATTCGCCGATCTCAGGCATTTTTTTAGCCATCGTTTCATCCCTCCTTAAAGGATACAGTTCTCTTGCAATGGCACTTATTATCATTGTAGCACATCATGCATTTATCACAAGGAAACAGGCAGGGCACCTTGCTCCTGTCCTGTTCGCCTTTTTAAATCTCTTCTTCTTTTCCGACACCCTTCTCCATTGCCTTCCAGGCAAGTGTGGCACATTTGATTCTGGCAGGAAATTTGGAAACGCCTTGAAGAGCTTCAATATCCCCCAGGTCGAAAGTGGTGTCATCATAATCTTTTCCAAGCATCATATCATAAAAAATATGGGCAAACTTGATCGCATCCTCAACAGATAAGCCTTTTACCGATTGCGTCATCATACTGGCAGAAGCCAGGCTGATGGAGCAGCCTTCGCCATCAAACTTCGCGTCAGCAATCTTCCCATCCTCGACTTTCAGATGGAGCTGGATACGGTCACCGCATGTTGGATTATTCATATTGATGGTCACTGTGTCTTCCCCGAGCTGTCCTTTGTTGCGCGGGTTTTTGTAGTGATCCATAATAACTTGGCGGTAAAGCTGATCTAAATTAGAAGACATGGCCGAAATACTCCTTTGTCGTGACCAATCCTTTTACGAAAGAATCAATCTCGTCTTTGGTGTTATACAGATAGAAGCTTGCACGGGCAGTGGAAGAGGCATTTAACCATTTCATCAGCGGCTGGGCGCAATGATGTCCGGCACGCACTGCGATCCCTTCTGCATCAAGTACAGTAGCCACATCATGAGGATGGACTTCGTCAATGTTGAAGGTTACGATTCCGGCACGTTCTTTCGGTCCGTAAATCGTAATGCCCTCCATTTCTGACATCTGTTCAATCGCATATTTCGCAAGTTCTTCCTCATGTCTGTGAATGTTTTCAAGCCCGATGTCCGATAGAAAATCGATCGCGGCACCAAGTCCGATAGCACCGGCAATAATAGGCGTGCCTGCTTCAAATTTCCACGGCAGTTCTTTCCATGTTGAATCGTAAAGATCAACGAAATCAATCATTTCTCCGCCGAATTCAACCGGTTCCATCTTGTTGAGCAGCGCCTTTTTCCCGTATAGTACCCCAATGCCTGTCGGACCGCACATCTTATGGGAAGAAAAAGCAAAAAAGTCACAATCCAGGTCTTGAACATCAACCTTTAAATGAGGTGTGCTCTGTGCTCCGTCAACCACCATAATCGCTCCGTGTTTATGGGCAATGGCGCCAATTTCTTTTACAGGATTAATCGTGCCAAGAACATTGGAAACGTGCATAACCGATACAATCTTAGTATGTTCTGTTACAGTGTTTTCCACGTCAGCAAGATCAATGGAACCATCTTCTTGCAAAGGGATATATTTCAGTGTTGCTCCGGTTTTCTTTGCCACCTGCTGCCATGGAATAATGTTGCTGTGATGCTCCATCGGCGTGATGACGATCTCATCGCCCTCTGACAGGTTGGACAGACCG
Source organism: Fictibacillus fluitans (assembly GCF_030418125.1). Lineage (GTDB taxonomy): Bacteria > Bacillota > Bacilli > Bacillales > Fictibacillaceae > Fictibacillus_C > Fictibacillus_C fluitans. The sequence continues at coordinate 32,891 of NZ_JAUHTR010000007.1, forward strand.
TAGCTCGCTGCGACTGTATTGATGGATGTTGTTGTCCCCCGTGTAAAAATCACTTCCTGCGTGGACTTTGCATTAATAAAACGGCGGACTTTTTCGCGTGCACCTTCATAGGCATCCGTTGCCCGGGTACCCAGCGTATGGACACCCCGGTGAACGTTTGAATTGTACTCGCGGTAATACTTTTCCAGCGCTTCAATGACAGGTACCGGCTTTTGGGAAGTTGCGGCACTATCAAAGTAAACAAGCGGTTTTCCATTCACTTCCTGATGCAGGATCGGAAACAGCTTTCTTACTTCTTGTGCGTTCATTATCTTACTTTCCTTTCTATTACCTCAACCAAACGTTTTTTCACGGATTCAAGCGGCATCTCGTTAACAACAGGTCCAAGGAATCCGTGGATGATCAATCGTTCAGCCTCAGCTTTTGATATACCGCGGCTCATAAGATAGAACAATTGAATCGGATCAATACGTCCGACTGAAGCAGCATGGCCTGCTGTTACATCGTCCTCATCGATCAAAAGGATCGGGTTGGCGTCGCCACGTGCTTTTTCACTCAGCATCAGGACGCGTTCTGTCTGTTCACCGTTCGATTTTGTTGCGCCATGCTCAATCTTCGTAATTCCGTTAAAGATGGAGCTTGCAGCATCCTTCATTACACCATGTGTCAGGATGTAGCCTTCTGAGCTTTTTCCGTGGTGGAAGATTTGAGCCACAAAGTTTTGCTTTTGGTCACCGAGTCCGATATTTACCGTCTTCGTATCGGTAAATGAACCATCACCCACAAGGTGAGTTGTGTTGTCTGAAACCGTATTTCCGTCGTTCAGCTGACCCAGAGCCCATTCGATTCTGGCATCGCGTCCCACACGGCCTCTGCGGTTAATGTAAGAAGTCATGCCTTTTGCCAGGTTGTCTACAGCACCGTAAACGACTTTCGCCCCAGAACCTGCAAAAACTTCTGACACGATGTTGGAAACTGACTCTGCTTCATTGTTCATGGAAAGGTAGTTTTCAACATAGGTGACAGAACTGTTATCTTCGGCTGCCACGATTACGTGGTTTACAAGACCTGCCTGCTCGTCATCATGGAAATAAATCGCTTGTAGAGGAGCCTTTACTTCAACATTTTTTGGAACATAGATAAATGCTCCGTTGCTGACCAATGCTGCATGAATGGCTGTCAGGCGGTTTTCATCAACGCTGACTCCATCGTTCATGAAATATTTCTGAAGAAGGTCGCCATGTTCTTTCACAGCTGTAGCAAGGTCAGTAAAAATAACGCCTTGTGAAGTTAACTCTTCCGTTACTGATGAACGAAGCGTTTTACCGTTTTGAATCACAAGTAAATTCCCTGCTTCACTATCTTCGCCAATAAGGGCTTTCACTTGTTCAGGCAGTTCAGTTCCGTTTTCTTTGCTGCTGATATGATTAAATTCTGTAAGATTCCATTTATCAATTTTCGTTTTATCCGGCTTTGGCATTGGCAGCTGCTGTGCCAGCTCCAAAGCGCGCAAGCGAAGATCCAAAAGCCACTGTGGTTCCTGGCGGCTTTCAGAGAACTTGCTTACATAATCTTTGTCGTATTTAAATGAAGTTTCAACTGACATGTACAAATCCTCCTAACTTGCTTACGCCTCTTGGCCAACAGTTTCGTCTTCGATTCCTAGTTCTTCTTTAATCCAGTCATAGCCTTCTGCTTCAAGGCGCTGCGCAAGTTCAGGTCCTCCTGATTTAACAATGCGGCCTTGCATCATTACATGGACTTTATCCGGAGTAATGTAGTTAAGCAAACGCTGGTAGTGAGTGATGATCAAGCATCCAAACTCAGGGTTTCTCATTTCATTTATGCCCTTGGCAACCACTTTAAGCGCATCAATGTCAAGACCGGAGTCAATTTCATCAAGAATCGCAATTTTTGGTTCAATCATCATTAATTGAAGAATTTCGTTGCGTTTCTTTTCACCGCCGGAGAAGCCTTCATTCAAATAACGGTGTGCAAATGAGCTGTCCATTTCTAGAAGCTCCATTTTCTTATCAAGTTCACGGATAAATTTCATGAGAGAGATTTCTTGGCCTTCTTCACGGCGAGCATTAATTGCAGAGCGCAAAAAGTCTGCATTCGTAATACCGCTTACTTCACTTGGGTATTGCATCGCCAGGAAAAGACCTGCTTTTGCACGTTCATCCACTTCCATCTCAAAAAGGTCTTCACCGTTGAATGAAACATCACCCTCTGTTACATGATATTTCGGGTGTCCCATTAACGCAGAGGATAAAGTGGATTTACCTGTTCCGTTCGGTCCCATGATTGCATGGATTTCTCCGCCATTTATCTCAAGGTTTAACCCTTTAATAATTTCCTTGTCTTCGATAGAAACCCGCAGGTTTTCAATCTTTAAGTTTGGTGTAGACATATGCATTTACCTCCATCTTATATTTCAATGAAATATATTGTTAATGTGAACAAGAATGAAAGCTTCTCTCATTCCATTCTCAATTTATTCTCATTCTAATATTATAACAAATTTATTTTATCTTCAACCTTAGGGGCTTTTAGGGAAAAGATAAACCACATAGAAAATCAGCATCCAAGATTGAATGCTGACCTCTCTTCATATACTATAGGATTTTCCGTTCCATTTCATTACTTACTTCTAAACTTTTTTGATATTCTTTTTCACGTTCCTGTTCAATGTCCAATCGTTTGTCAAGGTTGCGTTCATACTCAGCGTAACCAATGCCATGATTCTTGTGCATAGCCTTTTCCATTTCAGCAGTATGGTTAACTTTAATCGAGTGAATAATAAATCATCCTTTCGTGTTATGAACACTTATTGTGAACTACAGTTATCCTAACAAACATGTTATATCACATCAATTTCCATATGATGTGATATAAAAAAGACGAAAAGGGTATGAACCCCCATACCCTCAATGCCTGCTATATCCTTATAAATGCGGTTATATCCTCACCAATTCTCCCATTTTCTGAAAAACGAAAAAAAGAAGCTCCCTCAGGAACTTCTTTTAATGCATGGGATTATTTAATTCCTGGATGCACTCCTGAACCAGTGTCACTCCTTGGCTCATCGCTGCTCCTCCGCCAAAAGCCGCAGCCACTCCAACTGCTTCCAGGATTTCATTTTCACTTGCTCCCTGGTCCAGACATCCTTTTGTGTGATAAATAATGCAATATTCGTCCTGGGCGCAAATGCTGATTCCCAGTGCAATCAATTGCTTGTGTTTCTCCGAGATTTCCCCCTCTTTAAAACAGTTCCGGGTAAATTCGTTGTAGGAATGAGCCAGTTCCGGCATATGATCCGTGTACTTTCCAAGACCTTCCTTATACCTGATCAAGTGAAATTGGGTGGAATTTTTTCCTGGCATTTCTTGATGTTCCATATGTCCTGATCCTCCTGTACTTAAAGTAGACAAGCCTTAGTATGAGTTATTGCTTCTTTTCTTATGCCCTTCACTTTTTCCAGCCATAATTTTTATTTCTCCTTAAAAAGGGAATATAATGAGAGAAATTAAACAAAGAATTTTTAGAAACAGAAGGAGAAAAGGATGGAAGAAGAAAAAGTTAAGAAATCATTGATTGCCGGATCTGTTGGATTAGGGACACTAGCAGCTGCAGCAGGAACTGCCGCATTTTATTCTTCATTTATTGAACCTTACTGGTTTGACATTAAAAAAGTGACCATCAAGCTGCCGCATCTTCCTGATGCGTTTAAGGGACTTCATATTGTTCAAATCAGTGATTTCCACCTGGGGTTCCATTTCAGGGCAAGACACATCAATAAGATGGCTGAAAAAATACAGGAGCTAAAACCGGATCTTGTGATTTTTACTGGAGACCTGGTCAATTCAAAGCGTTCCCGCAGGTCGGCGGTAAAAAGCATACCGGGCTTAAAAAGCATCGATGCTCCACTGGGGAAATTTGCTGTGCTTGGAAACCATGATTACCTTGAAAACATCGACACAATCGATGAGCTATTGAGAAAAAGCGGCTTTGATCTGCTTGTAAATGAGAACAGAAAACTTACCAAGGGGAATGACAACTTCTATATTGCCGGCATGGATGATTACTTGCAAGGAGATGCAGATATAGAGAAGTCTCTGGAGGGTATTCCGGAGGATCAATTTACTCTTCTTCTGGCTCATGAACCTGATTATTTTAAGGTAAGCTCAAAATTCCCCATCGATCTTCAACTGTCGGGCCACAGCCACGGCGGGCAGGTGCGGATGCCGCTGTACGGGCCCATTATCACGTCACGCATGGGAAGAAAATATCACACCGGCCATTACGAGTCAGAAGAGAAACATCTGTACACCAACAGAGGAATGGGAACGACCCATCTCCCCTTCCGCTTCTTTTGCCGGCCGGAGATTACCTCCATTACGTTAAAATGAAAACATCTTTGTGAAAAATCTTCGTTGCCAGTTGATTTCCGTTTCAGGATGCTCGCTTTCCTCGGGGCGGGCGGTGAGCCTGTAGTCTCACCTGTCCCGCTAATCCCGTAGGAGTCTCGCACCTTCCACTCCAATCAACTATTTTCTTCAATAAAAAGCCTACAAAAATTTTTAAAAAACGGCGCCCGGACCTGGGCGCCGTCTTTTTGCTTATCCTTCATTTTGGGGCGGAAGATGGGTAACATAGGTTCCAGCGATAAAATCATGAATGCTTCTTTTATCTTTTCTTATACCCACCATAAAAGCACTGACGATCAATCCGATTCCAAGTGTTACTACATAAATGATACCACCGACCAGAACCCTCAGTAGCATGGCGCCGATCCCCAGCCTGCTGCCATCAGCTTTAACGACACGCACCCCACAGATTCTTTTTCCAACCACATAGCCATGCCAATAAATGGGGAGCAGCAAGGCATAGAGAAGACTGATGATATCAAGATACCAATTCTCTCCGGGTTGATCTGAAGCAAAATCTCCCGTAATTAAAAATCCGATGATGGCTAATGGAATACCGATAATGATTCCATCCAGCAAACAGGCTCCTACCCTGATCCAAAATCCCGCCGGCTGTTGAACGTCCATCTTGCACCCCTCCCTGATTGGTTAAATAGAAGTCATCTAACTTTATTAACAATGGACAAAAAAAAGAACAGCCTGTGGCTGTCCTTTTAGGGCATCTTATTTGTTTACAGGTACAACCGCACCTTTGTACTTCTTCTTGATGAAATCCTGGATCTCTTTTGAATGAAGAACCTCTACTAAGGTTTTCACTGTTTTAGCATCTTTATCGCCTTTGCGTACAGCGATAATATTGACGAACGGAGAATCTGCTCCTTCAAGTGCAATCGCATCTTTTTGAGGATTTAATCCCGCATCAATCGCATAGTTGGTGTTGATCAGAACTGCGTCACCTTCGCCATTTTGGTAGGCTTTTGGAAGAAGTCCTGCTTCAACGTCTGCTTTGAATTTAAGATTCTTTGGATTTTTCGCAATATCTTTGATTTGGGCATTATAGCCTTTCCCTTTTTTAAGCGTAATAAGTCCTTCTTTTTCAAGAAGTGACAGCATGCGGCCATGATCAGCCACGGAGTTACTCATAATAATGGTGGCGCCCTTTGGAAGATCCTTTAATGCTTTATACTTTTTGGAATACACGCCAATCGGCTCGATATGAATTCCGCCCGCATTTTCAAACTTGTAGTTTTTGTTATCCTTCATTTGTGATTCCAGATAAGGAATATGCTGAAAGTAGTTCGCATCAATCTCTTTGTTCGCTAGAGCTTTGTTGGGCAGTACATAGTCCTGAAACTTTTTGATTTCAAGATCGATTCCTTTTTTCTTCATTAACGGTACAGCCTGTTCAAGAATTTCCGCATGCGGAACATTGGATGCACCAACGACAATTTTGTCTTTAGCAAGCTTTTTGTCTCCTCCGCCATTGGCACCGCAAGCAGCGAGTGCTGTTGTCATGGCAAGCAAAAGAACGAGTGTAATGATTTTCTTCATGATGTTCCTCCTGATAGTCAATTTTTATCTTTTATCCAGACGCCGGGTAATCGTATCCCCGATAAATTGGATAAGAAAGACGATGATTAAAATAATAACAGTGGCAACGAACGTCACATCATTCTGCGAACGCTGGAAGCCGTCAAGGAATGCCCGGTCCCCCAAACCGCCAGCTCCAACCACACCGGCCATGGCAGTATAGCCGACAAGTGCGATAGAGGTTACGGTGATGCCTGAAATTAATGCAGGCAAGCTTTCGGGGATAAGTACCTTAAATATGATTTGGGTATTGCTGGACCCCATGGACTTTGCAGCTTCAATGACTCCTTTATCCACTTCGCGGAGAGCGATCTCCACCATTCGGGCATAAAACGGTGCTGCCCCAATGATCAGTGCCGGCAGCGCCGCATTTGCGCCAAGCATGGAACCAACCAAAAAGAGCGTAAATGGGATAAGCAAAATGATTAAGATGATAAAGGGTATCGAACGGAAAATGTTAACGATCGCTGCTGTTAGCACATTAAAAAACCGGTTGTCCCACAGATTCCCTTTACCCGTAAGAAACAAAGCCAATCCTAAAAATAAGCCAATAATGAAGGTGGCAATGACAGCCACTGCAGTCATGTACAGTGTCTGGCCTGTAGAGGTCAGCATCACATCCCATTCAACATTCGGGAAAAGATTACTCATAAGAAACCACCTCCACTTCTACCTGCTGCTGGTTCATGTAGCTGATCGCTTCAGAAACCTCGCGGTCAGCTCCTACAAGCTGGATATACAATGTTCCATATGCCCCTTTTTGCGTTTGCGAAACCTTGCCCTGCAGAATGTTGATTTGTACATTAAATTTGCGGATAACATCCGTGATAACGGGCTGCTCGGCTTTTCCTCCCACAAATGTCAGCTGCACAATTTTATATTGAGGCTTTTCAAAAGCCAGTTGTTTAATCAGATCCGTAGTTTCTTCTGGTTCTGTGACCTGCTTCACAAAATCCTTCGTAATTTCTTCAGAAGGATGACGGAATACGTCCAGCACCGGCCCCTGTTCTACCACTCTTCCGTTTTCCATAACAGCCACCCGATGACAGATCTTCCGGATCACATGCATTTCATGTGTAATGAGAACAATCGTCAATCCGAGTTTTTCATTTATTTCAACGAGCAGATTGAGGATGCTGTCGGTGGTTTTTGGATCAAGCGCCGATGTCGCTTCATCACAAAGAAGCACTTTTGGATTATTGGCCAATGCCCGGGCAATACCGACCCTCTGCTTTTGTCCTCCGCTCAGCTGGGAAGGATAGGATTCTCCCCGGCCTTCGAGTCCGACGAGCTTAATCAGTTCGTCAACCCTTTTTAACCGCTCAGCTTTACCGATCCCGGCAATTTCAAGAGGGAACGCAATGTTTTCTCTAACGGTACGGGACCAAAGCAAATTAAAATGCTGAAAAATCATGCTGATTTCCTGACGGGCTTTCCGAAGTTCGGCCTTGGTCAGCTTAGACAAATCCTTACCGGCTACCGTTACACTTCCGCTCGTCGGCCTTTCCAGCATGTTGAGCATACGGATCAGCGTACTTTTCCCGGCGCCGCTGTATCCAATTATTCCGAAAATTTCACCTTGCTCTATTGAAAGATCCACCTGGTCCACCGCATTGACCGGACCGTCTTTCGTTTTAAAGATCTTGCGGACTGCATCTAAAGTTATCAAAAGACTGAATTCCTCACTTTCTAAAAAATGCCCTTCTGCGAATATGAGCAGAAGGGCATTCGTTTATATGCACCATTCTCTCATCTCCCAAAGCATATGCTTTGCAGGAATTGGCACCATTTTAAACAGAACATCTGTTTAACGGTTGCCGGGTTTCATCGGGCCAGTCCCTCCACCTCTCGCGATAAGAACGAAATATTTTAAGTTTTCAACTTGCTGTATGGATTTTATCATCACGTACTTTTACTGTCAAACCATTTCTCCTGCCCGGCATCGTTCACTTCGGGCCAAGTACAATAACGATTCGAGTTTCAACTGTTCTCTGTATGTACCTGTAAAAGACAGCTTCCCTTGTTTAATCAGCTTGCCCAGATGACACTCACCCGTGCAAACAAGCCGTATATCTTCAGTACTGCCTGAAACCAGGATGTTTCTTTCCTGCCCTGTAATGGTATTGGTAAAAGTGAAACAAACCGTTTGCTCTTCCGGTGTCACCCTTGCCTTTTGCATGCCGACAAGGGGCTTTAGAAAGTCTGTTCTTTGAATATGATCCGCCCATAGGTCCCAATTCATGAAACATCCCCCTCATAAAATCCCTTTTAAAGAAATTCGTGGAGGAGGAATCTTCTTCCTGTAAGGATCCTTCGACAGTTCACACGGCATCTGTCGATTTTTAGCTTACTTTCTTTTTAGCATGAGGAGGAGGGCCCGGAGGTTTCTTTTTGTTTTTGGGTGGAGGTGGAGCATGGCCTCTGTCCCTCTTTTTTTCATGATGATTCCGCTGCTTTTGTAGATCGCTTTTACCTTTGTTCATCTTGTTCTTATTCTCATGAACAGGTACTGTTTTAACCTTCATCTTTTTTTGGCTTTTAGGCGGAGCCTGCGAAGAGGGCTCCTTTTTAGATTCGTTAGGATGGCTGTGTCCCGGTGGTGTCTTCAATTTTTTATGGTGTTGATCTTTATCAGGGCCGACGGGATGGACCTTAACCGGTTTACTTTGTGCAGTCACTTTCAAATTATCCTGCTTTTGCTTGGCAGGTTTCTGCTGTTTGTGCTTTACAGGTTCTGCAGACTTAACATTTACTTTTTTATTATTATTTTGCAGCGTGTTCGCTTTTTTCTTTCCTTGTTTCTTTAAGCTCTGTTCTTCCGTTACCGGCTTTTGGGATGGTTGTTTATCCACTTTTTCTACATGAATCTTTTCAGGCTGGAGATCTCTGTCGTTCCGTAATACTTTTTCAGGAACTTCTATCTTTTCTTTGCGTTTTTCCTGTTGCTGATCATTTTTTTTCTCCACCTTTTTTTTCAGGTCGGAAAATGACATTTTTTTAACATCTTTTAAAGAAAGCGGATTGTGCTTTTGTTTCGCATCAAGATAAAGCAAATATTTCCCTGGCGATACTCCATTTTTCTTTGCGGCATTTCGCTTTTTCACATCCAGCTTCTTGATTACGATGGCAGCTTTTTTATTATAGAAGGATGCATTGCGTTTGATGGCTGTTACTGCTTCCTGGATTGATGCTGATACTTTCTTGTTGCTTTGATCGACAACAGTAGATGCAATCAGAACATCAGGATTCTTGGACAGATATCCTTGCTGGTCATAAGCATTGAAAACGGAAGAAGCAAATTGAAAAAGGCTGATATCCTTCGCATACTGGAGGGAGTTGACCAGATTCTCTCCTTCAGTATTGAATGCTTTCACATGGATGACCTGAAGGTTTTCATTAACCGCAGCCTCAAGGCTCGGATTGACGTCAAAACTTACATAAGCCGCAACAGTTTCGTCGTTGCGGCTTAAGGGATTTACACCCGAAAATAACACAAATATGAGCAGTGCTCCTATAGTTACTGAAAGTGTAGGAAGAAAAAAGCGGCGTGTCCGGCTTCTGTATAAACTGGAGACGTCATATTCCATTCCAGGCACAAGTTTTTTTCCTTTTGGCAGTTTAACCGAGATAAACGATCCGTCTTTTGTTAAAAGAATCGCTTTTCCTTTCTTAACTTCCATTAAAATACCGTTCTTCATTCCACATATCCCCCCTGAAGGCGAAGGATCTGCTTCGTATCATAACCATCATGCAGCCGGTTTTAGACTCCACAAATAATTACAACCGTTTAACTTCCCCTTATTTAAGGCTGAATATAAGACTTCAATGCTTTAAAGTCCCCCAAATATATTAGCGATACCGCTATTATATACTTTCGATTCCGTTCTATTGTTTTACGACTGCAGGAGACCATGCTCAACAAATCTTTTATGGGAAGTTGTTTTTTCTCCAACAAAAATTCTGCCATTTCCCGGTTCTCAACAAGCAGCCGGGCAATTTCTTTCGCATTTTCACGTGCATCAACGTGCTTCGGGCAATGTTTGCTCAGCACTTTGAAGTTTAAGCTGAAATCTTTGAGCAGTTTTTGGTATTCTTCAATTTCATATACTCGATTTTCAGCCTGGATGCTTTCTTCATAATGATCCATTGCCGCTTTTTGCTCAGCATAGCTGTCCTCTACACGGCCTTCTTCGTCTTCTTCATCAGGCTGAAGATAAATTAACCGATTTTGCCTTACTTCTTTACGAATATAATCAATCACTCTTCTGCGGATTACCATATCAGCAAAAGAAAGGAACCGGCTTCCCTGTCCCTCCTGATATTGATCAATCGCTTCATTGAAGGCATAGAGACCTACACTAAATTCGTCCATTGTTCGATCTATATATTGACTGCAAACCTTAGACGTCACCTTTTTAATAAAGGGCTGATAGGCTTCGATCAGTTCATCCCGTAAAAAATCATTTCCTTTTTGAATGATCATTACTTTATCTTCAAGATTATTTATAGTGTTGTTTTTTAATGTTGATACCAATGCAGTAGACATTATTTCACCTCTTAAATCAGGTTGTTTAACTTTCGGGTTCGAAATTTCCGCAAAAGTCGACAGGAGCATACAAGTTTCAAGCTCTCCTATACATTTATACCATTGATTTGTAGGTTTGTAGGATACAGTTGTATAACAATATTACAGGACTGGCCACTTTTTGTAATCTTTCTGTTACCTTTTTGAAAAACTCCAACCCGGCCTTACGTCCCATCCATTGTCAGAAAGCACTGTCTAGCTTGGTATCATCGCTTATTCAAGGGATCTTTATTTGATTTTGCAGCTGAAAATCTGTGTAAAACGATTTACATATTTTTGTTTTATTTTACCACATTAACCATGTATTGCATGAGAAAATACCCCCTAAAAAAGAATAAAAGACACTGAATGTGCCTTTTACAGGTACTTTTTTAGGTTTTGATACAAAAAATCAACAGATTGCATGGCATAAATCTTGCGTACGGCAATCCCGCGGTTTAAAAACAACAGGCATGGCACACTTGTAATGTTGTAGTTCTCAGCCAGTTCAGGCATCGCATTTAAATTGATTGCGCCGACTTTTGGCTGCTTTATCCCAGGCTGGTTTACAGCTTCCAATGTAATCTCGAGCATCCGCCTGCCCATTTTACAGGTGCCGCAAAGTGGTGTTTGAATATAGAGAGCCGCGGGCTCCTCTGCCGACTGCTCAATATATTCCCTTGTCTCTAAGTTGGTTAAATCCTTCATACTTCTCCCCAATCCTTTAAAAACTGCTCATTTCAAGCATCTTGTCATCATTTTTTTTCGGTGTTCCTCTGCCATCTTTATTATTCGTTATGAAATAAAGCGATCCGTTGTGGACTTGAACATCCCTGAGACGTCCGTAATTGCTGGCCACCGTTTCCATCTGCTTGCCAGAGGTATTTACCCTGAAAATCTTTTCTCCACGCAAACTGGCGATGTAAATCTTGCTGTCCTTAACGGCAATACCAGACGGTGCCCATGTCTCTCTATCCGAATGAAGAAGAGGCTTTTCCATGTTTTCTTTGGATTCATCCCCTTTTATGACCGGCCATCCGTAATTTTTTCCTGCTTTAATCACGTTTATTTCGTCATAATTGGTTGAACCATGTTCACTCGAAAACATTTTCTTACCCTCCCATGCGAGTCCCTGTGGATTGCGGTGTCCGTATGAATACACATAGGAATCGGTAAAAGGGTTATCTTTTGGTATGGATCCATCAGCGTTCATTCTTAAAATCTTTCCTCCGAGACTGTCCTTTTCCTGGGCAAGCGAATCGTCTCCTGAATCTCCGGTTGTGGCATACAGCTTCCCATCCGGTCCAAATTTGATTCTTCCGCCATTATGAATGGAACCGCCCGGTATTTTTTCAAGCAGTACACGTTCTTCCTTCAAGGAATCCTGTCCTGTTTTTAAAGATATGATTCGGTTGTATACCTTTCCCTTTTCCCTGTAAGTGTAGTAGGCATACGCCCTGTGATTCTCCCCGGCCTCAGGATCGAATACAAAGCCCAGGAAGCCTCCTTCTCCTTCAGAAAGGACCTTTTTGGACAACGTCAATGACACAGGGATCTTCTTTCCTTGCCCGGTCACTTTTGTCATCATTCCGGTTCTTTCAGATATATAGGTCTCCCCGTTATAAAAATCCAGCTGCCAGGGAACATTTAGATTTTGGGCCAGAATCTTTGTTTTTTCTTGTGTTCGCTTTTCTTTTTTCCCGGCTTCCTCAGACGAACATGCAGTTGCAGTCATGATCAGCAGCATCATCAGGCAAAAGCGGTACATACATTCCTCCTATCCCAAACAATTTTTATTTATTATAAAACGGGCACCCAGCAAAATATTCGCAAGGTACATCAGTGGTGTTTTTGCCACTTCGCGGTACATCTTATGAACATATAAATGTTCGGCGTTCGGAAGTTCTCGCTGCAGCATTTTACGCAGTTTTACACCCGCTTCATCTGCATCGACCAATATATATACATCTCTGTTTTCAATCTCGATAGCGAGCTCTTCGAGGCGTGAAAGCCCCATCGTTCCATTTGTACATATAATTTCAACTGGCTCATTCAGTATGGATATCAGCTTTTCCTTATCAGATTTGCCTTCAACGATTATTACTTTATCACTGTTGTTATCCATCAATCATCTCTCCTATTTCTTCTAAAGAACAAGTATTAAAACGATTGATATTACTCTTAGTTATTATAATACCCTTTATTTTATTAGAATCCTCTTTCAAATGTTAATAAAACTGCTCTCTCCTTACGCCTTTTCCCACCTTTTTACCATAAGACAGCAACCGAGTAAGGAAAATCGTACTAACTTCTCCTATTATCGTTTAACGGAGCAGAAAAGGGGATATTGTTTCTCTAAGCAACAGCAAAAGCAAATAGCTGTTGAAAATCACTTTTTACCATAAGAGGAGGAATTAGAAATGGCTAAAAACAATAATAACAACAGAGACGGAATGAGTAGAGAAGAAGCAGGTCGCATGGGTGGAGAAAAGACTGCTAAATCCCATGGCAAGGATTTCTATCAAGAGATCGGCAAAAAAGGTGGAGAGTCTACTTCCGAAAGCCATGATAAAGACTTCTACCAGGAAATCGGACAAAAGGGCGGAGAATCCACCGCTTCCAGCCACGATAAAGATTTCTACCAGGACATTGGTAAAAAAGGCGGAGAGTCCACAGCCGACAGCCATGATAAAGATTTTTATCAGGAAATCGGTAAAAAAGGCGGAGAAGCTACTTCCGAAAGCCACGACAAAGACTTCTACAGAGAAATCGGACAAAAAGGCGGTAACAGCCGCAATAACAACGATTAATATAAAAAATTAAACAAAAAAGGACAAGCCCCGGGCTTGTCCTTTTTTAAAACTAAAATTTTGCGGTGCTGTTAACACCAGCCCTCGTCGCATCCCTGTACATAGCTCTTGGGATATTCCTTTGCCGAATCGTTCTTTTTATAGATTTTATCAGCATCGAACTCAAAGCCTTCAGCCATTTCATACTGATTGCCCTGATCGGAAAATACGACGCGTCCGATTTTCTGGTTATCATGGAACAAGGACATATAGCCTGAATCCATTTTTCCATACACATTGGTAGTAATATCTGATTTCGTATCCTTTTGATTTGAACCATCATTCATGTTCAATGAGGTCACTTCCTTCCAGAGAAGATGTTCATATTGTCTCCGGAAAGAAGCGCGCTACTCATTGAATTTTTTTGTAAGGAATTAATCCTCTTTTGTCATTTCCTCATATTGTTCTGCTGACATAAGGTTTTCTGTTTCAGAAAGATCAGAGGCTTCAACCACGATCATCCACGCTTTTTCGTAAGCAGATTCGTTTACTAGTTCCGGGCTGTCGTCAAGCTCTTCATTAATCTCAACCACTTTACCGGAAATAGGCGCATAAAGCTCAGAAACCGTTTTAACGGATTCAACGCTGCCAAAAGGCTCGTCCGCTTTGATTTCGTCTCCTACTTCAGGAAGTTCTACGAATACGATATCTCCCAGCTCATCTTGTGCAAAATCGGTAATACCAATTCTTACTTTATTTCCTTCTTCAACTTTTACCCATTCATGTTCTTCTGAATAACGCAATTCTTTTGGAAAATTCATTTCGTATCCCTCCAGGGTTTGTTGTTATTTATAATAACTATAATATTAAATTTATTATAGTTAAGCAACTATTTTGATGCCCAAGTCTGTTGATATGTATCTTCTTTAAAGCCGACGGTCACGCTTTTTCCATCGGTGGCGATCGGGCGCTTCAGCAGCATGCCGTCAGAAGCCAGCAGTTCAAGCAGTTCCTCTTCGGAAGCACTTTTGATTTTATCCTTTACGCCGAGCTCTCTGTACTTCATGCCACTCGTGTTAAAGAATTTTTTTAATTCCAGACCGCTTTTGGATACAAGCTCCTTGATTTCCTCTTTAGAAGGAGGATTTTCAACGATATGCACGGAATCGAATGGAACATCATGATTTTCAAGCCATTTCTTTGCTTTCTGGCATGTTCCGCATTTTGGATACTGGTAAAAAGTCAGGCTCATCAGCTTCACTCCTTCCTTTCCATAGTAACACAAAATAGTGTTGCCACGTAAAGGGAAATTACTCGTCAGCTGTATCATTATCCATACAAAAAAATGCTCCGGCAAGAAACCGGAGCCAAATGTGAGAGAGTACTTTTAAGATAAGGCAGTGTAATATTAAAATTAAATAACGTACCGTTCTTCTTCCAAAACAACAGCAGCGATTTCACGTTTTTTCTTGATGACATTGGTCGGTGTGTGGCGTGTGAGCTTGCGCAGAGCAGAAAGCATCATGCGAAGCGTATCCCCTTCTTCCACTCCGATAATCGATTCTTTGGCATGAGCTTCGATACGGTTAAATGCTTCCTGAGAGAACACCTGGGTCATTAACAGCTTTTGCGTGTTCTTCTCAAGGCTGGTTCGGTTAATGGCTTTTTCCGTGCGCAATACCGTTGATTCCATCGCATAGACCTCACTTACCATATCGGCAAGGTTTGCAAGGATTTCCTGTTGATGTTCAAGTTTCTGGCCAAACTTTTGGACCGCAAGACCTGCTACCATTAAAATGATTTTCTTGCCCATGCTGACGAGATACTTTTCCTGTTCAAGCGGTTCTGTACCCACTTCCTGAGGCATCATCATCATTAATTCATTCTGAAGCGCAGTTGCCTTTTCAATCAACGGCAATTCACCTTTCATCGCTTTTCGGACAAGTGTCCCCGGAACGAGTAACCGGTTGATTTCATTGGTTCCTTCAAAGATACGGTTGATACGGGAATCCCTGTATGCCCCCTCAACTTCATATTCGGCCATGAAGCCATAGCCACCATGAATCTGGACTGCTTCATCCACCACATAATCAAGGACTTCCGAGGCAAAGAATTTATTTAAAGAGCACTCAATGGCATATTCTGCAATAGCTTTAGCCACTTCTTTTCCATCTTGCTGTGACTCAGCATCCAGTCCGCCCAGACGTTTTTCAAAAAGGCCGACCGTGCGGTATACCGAGCTTTCAGAAGCGTAGGTCTGGACAGCCATGTTGGCGATTTTTTCCTGAATGAGCGGGAAAGAACTGATTTTACGTTTGAACTGTGAACGCTCATTGGCATATTTGGCCGAGACTTCAATTCCCCGTTTTGCTCCGCCCACGCAGCCTACCGCAAGCTTGTAGCGTCCAATATTCAAAATGTTAAATGCGATCACATGGCCTCTTCCCGCTTCACCGAGAAGGTTTTCCTTTGGTACAGGAACATCTTCGAGAATCAGTGTTCTTGTGGAAGAGCCCTTGATTCCCATCTTCTTTTCTTCAGGTCCGGTGGAAACCCCCGGGAAGTCTCTCTCTACGATAAAAGCAGAGAATTGTTCGCCGTCAATTTTCGCATAGACAATGAATACATCCGCAAAGGCGGAGTTCGTAATCCATTGCTTTTCCCCGTTCAAGACGTAATGTGTACCCTCTGCATTCAGCCTTGCAGTGGTTTTTGCCCCCAAGGCATCTGATCCTGATCCCGGTTCTGTCAGGGCATATGCGGCAATTCGGGTCCCTGTGGCCAGATCAGGAAGGTATCGTTGTTTCTGATCTTCATTCCCAAACAATACTATAGGAAGAGAGCCGATTCCCACGTGTGCCCCGTAGCTTAGGGAGAAACCTCTGGCTCGGGCGAACTTTTCCGTAATCAGCGATGATGAAATCTTATCGAGCTCAAGGCCGCCGTAAGCTTCCGGAACATCAGCACCCAGCAAGCCCAGTTCTCCCGCTTTGGTCAACAGCTTTCTTGATATATCAAATTGGTGGTTTTCGATTTTATCAAGCTGCGGTACAACTTCTTTTACAACATAATCTTCAGTCGTTTTTGCGATCATTAAATGTTCTTCTGAAAAATCTTCTGGTGTAAAAAGATCCTCAGCCTGAATATCCTCCACTAAAAAGCTCCCGCCTTTAAACACTTTTTCCATTGTGTTAGACATGTTTTTTCCCTCCTGTTTTGGATTAGCCCACTAATTCAAAAACGCCTGCAGCACCCATCCCGCCGCCAATACACATGGTTACGACCCCAAATTGTTCTCCTCTTCTCTTCATCTCATGAAGAAGAGTCAGCGTAAGTTTAGCTCCTGAGCATCCAAGCGGATGGCCGAGAGCGATTCCGCCGCCGTTGACATTCACACGGTCTTCAGGCAGTCCCAGTTCCCGGATGACCTGGACGGCTTGAGAGGCAAAAGCTTCATTCAGTTCAAATAATCCGATGTCGGCCACTTCCAGGCCCGCAAGCTTTAACGCCTTTGGAACAGCAGCGACAGGGCCGATTCCCATGATCTCCGGAGGTACGCCTGCCACTGCAAAGCTTCTGAATTTCAGAAGCGGAGTCAGACCTTCCGCTTCTGCTTTCTCGCGGTCCATGACAAGTACAGTGGCCGCCCCGTCGCTTGTCTGTGAAGCATTTCCTGCGGTTACCGAACCGTTGATTGAAAAAGCAGGCCGGAGCCGTGCAAGTCCTTCTATAGATGTATCAGGACGAACACCCTCATCCGTATCAACTGTAAATTCTTTTTCTTTCAGTTTATTGTCTTCGCCCAGCCACCGTTTCGTGACGTTAACCGGAACGATTTCATCCTTGAATCTTCCTTCCTTTATCGCACGTGCAGCGTTTTGGTGGCTTTTGACCGCAAACGCATCCTGCTCTTCCCGTGTCACACCAAACCGTTTGGCCACTTCCTCAGCGGTAAATCCCATGCCCATGTAATATTGCGGGACGGTTTCCACCAGCTGCGGATTGGGCTTGATCACGTGTCCTTCCATCGGGAGAAGGCTCATCGATTCCGCTCCGCCGGCCAATACAGCCTGTGCATGGCCGAGCATGATTTTCTCTGCACCATAAGCAATACTTTGCAGTCCTGATGAACAGAACCGGTTGACTGTGATGGCAGGAACGGTATCCGGAAGACCTGCGCGGGCACCGATCAGCCGGGCCATGTTCATTCCCTGCTCGGCTTCCGGTATGGCACAGCCCATAATAAGATCATCGATCGGACCATCATACCCGCCGGCACGCCGCAGTGTTTCTTTTACAGTGATTGCTGCCAGCTCATCCGACCGCATTTGAGCGAAGGATCCTTTTTTTGCTTTACCAATCGGCGTTCTTGCGCCTGCTACGATTACAGCATCTTTCAGCATGTTTTCCCCTCCTTTTAGTTGCGAAGCGGTTTTCCTTTTGTCAGCATGTGCTGCATTCTTGCCTGTGATTTTGGCTCTCCGGCAAGGCTCAGGAAGGCTTCCCGTTCAAGATCCAGCAAATATTGTTCATCGACCATTGTCCCTTCAGGAACTCTTCCTCCTGCAAGCACAAAAGCCAGCTTTTTCGCGATTTTCAAATCATGATCGGATACATATCCCCCGAATCTCATCGTTTCTGCGCCAAGACAAAGGGTCGCATAACCTGCTTCACCGACAACAGGTATTTTTGCGCGCTTTGGCGGCTGATAGCCCTGTTTTGCAAGGGAAAGCACGCGCTGCTTGGCATCATTCAGCAGATGATCTCCATTTACTGAAATACCGTCTTGAGGCCGCAGGTAGCCAAGCTTTGCAGCTTCTTGTGCAGAAGTGGAGACTTTGGCCATCGCGATGGTTTCAAAGACTTGATTAACGACTCCCTGCAGATCAAGCTTCGCACCTTTTGGCAGGCGTTCCACCTGGCGTCGCAGCAGCTCTTTGTTTCCGCCTCCCCCAGGAATCAGCCCGACGCCGACTTCCACGAGACCCATATACGTTTCAGAGGACATTTGCATCCCGGCTGCAGGCATGGAAATTTCCGCTCCGCCTCCAAGACTCATGCCAAAGTTTGCCGTAACCACCGGCTTTTTGCTGTAGCGGACCATATT
Source organism: Fictibacillus fluitans (assembly GCF_030418125.1). Taxonomy (GTDB): domain Bacteria; phylum Bacillota; class Bacilli; order Bacillales; family Fictibacillaceae; genus Fictibacillus_C; species Fictibacillus_C fluitans. The sequence goes on from NZ_JAUHTR010000007.1 coordinate 51,371, forward strand.
CATCGTATTCTGGAACTGACGGACCATCATATCGAGTTCAAAAAAGTTATCATCCTGTGCTTCCATCAAGATCAGCATCAGGTTGGCACCGACACAGAAGTTCTTGCCCTGGTTTCCGATCACAAGGCCCTCGTAATTCCGTTCCACTTCCTCAAGCGCTTTATGAACCATCATAATGATGTCCGGCCCTATTGCATTGTTCGGTGATGTAAATTCAAGGCAGGCGACACCATCGCCCATATCAATCAGGCTGGCGCCAGTATTCTTCGTGATGAGGCCGCCTTTATTTTTAAGCAGTGACAGATGAACGGTTTTTGGATTTTCATCGACTTTTTTGTAATCACCTTTATGATAGAACGATACTTCACCGTTTTCAGTCTTATAAAATGAAGGATTTCCGCCATCAACCATCTCATGAATCCAGACGGGAACGGTTTCCCCTTCTTGTTCCATCCGTTTGACCGATTCATCGACACCAATGGCATCCCAGATTTCAAATGGTCCATGCTCCCAGCCAAAGCCCCATTTCATGGCATTATCAATGGCAACAATGTCATCTGCAATTTCGTAGGCTTTTTCTGCCGAGTAGATCAATACCGGTTTGACGATCGACCACAGCATCTCACCTGCCCGGTCTTTACTATATAAAAGCGCTTTCACTTTTTGCTCTGTTGTCTTCAGCTGTTTCGCTTGTTCTGTCGTAGCTGTTTTCAGCTTTTGCCGCGGCTTGTATTCCAGCGTGGAAGGGTCAAGCTCCAGGATTTCTCCTCCCTGCTTGCTCTTCTGTTTCAGATAAAAGCCCTGGCCGGATTTGCTTCCCATCCATCCCTTTTCCACCATCTCATTTAAAAACGGCGGAACATCAAACACTTCCTTTTCTTTGCCTTCCACCTGGTCATACACGTTTTTTGCCACATGCAGGAAAGTGTCCAGTCCGACCACATCCAGTGTCCGGAACGTAGCACTTTTCGGACGGCCGATCAGCGGTCCTGTGACAGAATCTATTTCACCGACACTGTATCCCTGCTTCATCATTTCCTGTACGGTGACCATCAGGCCGTATGTTCCAATCCGGTTGGCAATAAAGTTAGGTGTGTCTTTAGCGACAACGACGCCTTTGCCGAGTATGTTTTCCCCAAATCCCTTCATGAAGGACACAATTTCGGGGCTGGTATCACCCGTTGGAATGATCTCCAACAATTTTAAGTATCTTGGCGGATTGAAGAAATGCGTCCCCAGAAAATGCTTTTTGAAATCATCCGACCGGTCCATTGCCATTGCTTGAACGGAGATTCCGGAAGTGTTAGAGCTTATGATCGACCCTTTTTTCCTGAACTGCTCCACCTGTTCGAAAATCTGGCGCTTTACATCCAGCCGCTCCACCACTACTTCAATAATCCAGTCCACGTCATTCAGTTTGGATAAATCATCTGTAAAGTTCCCCACTGAAATTAAATCGAGATTCTCTTTCACTGCCAGTGGTGCCGGTTTTTGTTTCAGCATGCGTTCCTTTGCCTGGAGCGTGAGCCTGTTGCGGTACTGAGGACTTTCTTCTGTCAGACCCTTGGCTTTTTCAACATCTGACAATTCCCTCGGCACCATATCCAGGAGCAATGTAGGAATTCCCACATTCGCAAGGTGTGCTGCTATTCCTGCACCCATCACACCAGACCCTAATACAGCAGCCTTTTGAATGGTTATGGCCATCTTATTTCCTCCTTCAGCTATTGAATGAACACTCATTCATTTTTAGCCCAAAAAATAAATGACTACTTTTTAAATTTAGTTCTACACCCATCATAAGACATTTCAATTATTTTGACAACATAGAATTTTCTTTCTTTTTTTTAAGGTTTTTGTCATAGTTAAATGGTAAAAAGTTTCTTTTAGTGAAAGGAAGTGGCATGTATGTCCATAAAACTCAGTATTCTCATTCTGCACGGGATCGGTAATCAAGATGAAACCTATGCCGACGACTTTATGAAAGCACTCCGCAGCCACTTTGCAAAAAACATTGCCTCCTTCCATCCTGTCCCGGATTCACAGGTGGAGATGGTGCCCGTTTATTGGGGCAGCGTTTTTAATGAACGGGAGGAAGAATTATGGGCAAAGGTCAATCAGCAGAAAACGTTAAACTATGCCTTTCTTCGCCAGTTCGTTATTCGCTTTTTTGGTGATGCCATTGCGTATCAGCCATCGCCTGTTTCCTTTCCGCATTTGAATCCAAATTATGAAAGAGTGCATGAAGCAGTTGCCGCAGGCATGCACAAACTTAAGGAAAAGACAGGTGATGTGTCCCCTCTTACCGTTGTGTCCCATAGCCTTGGCACAGTGATTGCCAGCAACTATTTTTACGATCTTCAATATCTTCAAGAAAAAATTTCCGACCGCATTAACCAGTTAAAGTCAGATAATCCTCTTGAAAATGGAGAAACGCTTACCAACTTTTACACCCTTGGCACTCCAATGCCTTTATGGACCCTCAGGTATAACGACTTTGACAAACCAATTGATGTACCTTCTCCTCAACTCAAAACGCACTTTCCGAGTTTAAGTGGTGAATGGGTCAATTATTACGATCAGGATGATGTCATTGCCTTCCCCCTTAAATCATTAAATGAAGAGTACAGCCGGTCGGTGAACAAAGATATTGAGGTCAGCAGCGGGAATATTTTTACCTCATGGTCCCCTTTTGCCCATATTTATTATTTCAAGACCAACAAAATTATCAAAGACATTGCGCTTTCCCTATCCAAACAATGGAAAAAGATAAATTGCGTGATGTAATTTTCCGATATTCCGGAAAATTTTCCGGTTTTCCGGAATAGATGTTATTTGACTAGAACACTGGTAATTTTCTAAATGAAAAAATGCCGCTTTCCGTTTTTCCGGAAAATCAGACAGTTTAAAATGTTCACAAATTCTTCAACTCTTTATTTCACAGCTTGGATTTAAGTTGGCATGGAACTTGCAAGACTACAACCGAGTCTGAAAAAGGAGTGAACATCACATGAAGCCTGTATTATCTTCGTTTCAAGATGCCGTTAAAGAAATACCGGACGGCTCCGTTCTTATGGTGGGTGGTTTTGGCCTGGTTGGTATTCCGGAAAATTTAATCCTTGCTCTTGTTGAGGCAGGAACCAGGGATCTGACCATCATTTCAAATAACTGTGGAGTAGATGACTGGGGGCTTGGCCTGCTGCTTAAAAACAAGCAGATCAAGAAAATGATTGGTTCCTATGTGGGGGAAAACAAAGAATTTGAACGCCAGGTACTGGCTGGAGAAATTGAAGTGGAACTGATTCCCCAAGGTACGCTTGCCGAGAGAATCCGTGCGGGCGGTGCAGGTATTCCCGCCTTCTACACACCTGCTGGAGTGGGAACCCCTCTTGCAGAAGGAAGAGAGATCCGGACATTTAACGAAAAGGAATACATGCTGGAGACGGGTCTCCAGGCTGATTTCAGCCTGATCCGCGCAGCCAGGTCGGACAATATGGGAAATCTGGTTTATCACAAAACAGCCCGGAACTTTAATCCCTTGATGGCGGCAGCCGGAAAAGTGACCATAGTGGAAGTTGAAGATCTATGTGAAACAGGAAGTCTGGGTGCGGACGAGATTCACACTCCCGGGATCTATGTTCAGTCTTTGATCGTGGGAACACAGGAAAAGAGAATTGAAAAACTGACAGTAGCAAACTAGCAGATTGGAGGAGAGTACATGAGCACAAAAACACTGGATAAGAAAGCGGTTAGAGAAAAGATTGCCAAACGGGCTGAGCAGGAAATTGAAAGCGGTTTCTATGTCAATCTGGGAATCGGTATGCCGACGATGGTTGCCAATTACATCTCGGCCAACAAAAGCGTGGTCCTTCAGTCCGAGAACGGGCTGCTTGGAATCGGCCCCTATCCGGCTGAAAAAGATGTGGATCCTGACTTAATCAATGCCGGGAAAGAAACGATTACCGCCATCGAAGGTGCTTCGTACTTTGACAGTGCAGAATCCTTTGGCATGATCCGCGGTGGACATATCGATATCGCCATCCTTGGCGGTATGGAGGTATCAGAGAAGGGCGACCTTGCCAACTGGATGATTCCCGGAAAAATGATCAAAGGCATGGGCGGCGCAATGGACCTTGTTCATGGCGCTAAAAAGATCATCGTTATTATGGATCATGTGAGTAAGGACGGCACCAGCAAAATTTTAAAAGAATGCACCCTGCCCCTGACTGGCAAGGGTGTGGTTAACCGCATCATTACGGAACGAGCCGTCATTGATGTGACGGAAAACGGGCTGCTGCTGGCAGAAGTGGCGAAAGGCTATACCATCGAGGACATCGAGGAATGCACCGATCCATCTCTTGTCATATCAGAACACGTGATGATGGATGCTTATTAAGATCGTTTTATAAAGAAATCTGGTCATGAAAAGTATAGGGGGTTTTTTGTAGTGGATATTATTATTATTTTACTGGCGCTGTTTTTTCTGATGTTCGTGGCCTATCGTGGCTTTAGCGTTATCCTGTTTGCGCCAATTGCGGCTCTGTTTGCGGTGCTGTTAACCGATCCAGGCCATGTTCTCCCGTTTTTCTCGGGTGTATTCATGGAGAAAATGGTAGGTTTTATTAAACTGTATTTCCCGGTATTCCTGCTGGGTGCGATTTTCGGAAAAGTGATCGAAATGTCCGGCTTTGCCAAATCTATTACGAGAGCTGTTATTAAGCTCATCGGACCAAGCCGGGCCATGCTCGCCATCGTTCTGGTTGGCGCTATCCTGACCTATGGCGGTGTTTCGTTATTCGTTGTAGCGTTTGCTCTTTATCCATTTGCTTCCGAACTGTTTAAAATGGCAGACATTCCAAAGCGATTAATACCGGGAACGATTGCTCTTGGAGCGTTTACGTTTACGATGGATGCCTTTCCAGGCACGCCTCAAATTCAAAACATCATTCCCACGACCTTCTTCAAAACGGATACATGGGCTGCCCCATGGCTTGGATTAATTGGCGGACTGTTTGTACTCGGCGTCGGAATGACGTATCTCGAGTGGAGAAGAAGAAAGGCTGCCAGAGCAGGAGAAGGCTATGGAACCGGCCATATCAATGAACCGGATCAGATACCTGACGAGAACCTTCCTAATGCATTTATAGCGATTTTGCCGCTTCTTTTGGTAGGTATCTTCAATAAAGTATTCACCTCCATGATTCCTAAATATTACGGAACGGTCTTCGATTTTTCGAAAATCGGAATGAAAGATGTTCCACCTGTTGAAATCCCTAAACTTGCAGCCGTTTGGGCTGTAGAGGGTGCGCTTGTTATCGGGATTGTAACCGTTCTTATTTTCGCCTTCAAACAGGTGAAAACGAATTTTAATGCCGGAATCAACATTTCCATCGGAGGGGCTTTACTTGCAACCCTGAACACCGCTTCCGAATACGGATTTGGGGGTGTTATCGCTGCACTTCCAGGCTTTGCATCTGTTAATAAAGGCATGGCAGACACCATCCAGGATCCCCTCGTCAACGAAGCGGTCACAACAACGGCCCTGGCAGGTATTACCGGATCCGCATCAGGGGGCTTGAGTATTGCTCTGGCGACCATGGGTGATAAATATGTGGAACAGGCAGACAAACTCGGGATCGATCCTGAAGTGCTTCACCGGGTCGCATCCATGGCGAGCGGCGGAATGGACACCCTTCCTCACAATGGTGCCGTCATCACCCTGCTTGCAGTTACCGGCTTAACACACAAACAATCGTACTTGGATATATTCGCCATGACGATTATTAAAACCATTGCCGTCTTTTTTGTGATTGGCATCTACTACCTGTTTGGAATTGTATAAGAAAAGAAGATTACTAGACATACTCGAGAAGGAGAATCAGAAATGGCATTACTTGAAAATAAAGTTGCTTTTATAACAGGAGCTGCAAGTGGAATCGGTCTGGAAATTGCCACTGATTTTGCAAAAGAAGGCGCAAAAGTGGCCATATGCGACCTGAACGCCGAAAGAGCTGAACAGGCCGCCGCCTCTCTTAAAGAACAGGGATTTAAAGCTTTGGGCACCGCATGTGATGTCAGTAATGAAGACGCCTTAAAGAAAGCCATGGATGACACGGTCAGTGAGTTTGGCCGTCTGGATGTGGTGATCAACAATGCCGGCCTTCAGCATGTGTCACCTTTGGAGGAATTCCCGACAGACAGGTTTGAGCTCCTCATCAAGGTGATGCTCACCGCTCCTTTCATGGCTACAAAACACGCGTTTCCCATCATGAAAAAACAGGGCTTTGGACGAATTCTCAATATGGCGTCCATTAACGGCCTCGTCGGCTTTGCCGGCAAAGCCGCCTATAACAGCGCCAAACATGGTGTTATCGGCTTAACGAAAGTTGCGGCGCTTGAAGGCGCGGAACATGGCATTACCGTCAATGCGATCTGCCCCGGATATGTAGACACTCCGCTTGTTCGGAACCAGCTGTCAGATCTGGCCCGTACCCGGAACGTGGAGCTTGAAAAAGTACTTGAAGAAGTCATCTATCCGCTGGTGCCGCAAAAAAGATTGCTTACCGTGAAAGAAATCTCTGACTATGCCATCTTTTTGGCGAGCGAAAAAGCGGCTGGCGTGACCGGGCAGGCCGTTGTGATCGACGGCGGCTATACCGCTCAATAAATACTAAACTTAAAACAAACTACCAACAAGAAGAGCCTGCAATGATTCATCAGGGCTCTTCTTTGTTTAAATGGAGGAATTATGTATGAAGGGAAAATGGATTGGAATTACCGCGGCGACTTCACTGCTTCTTTTTTCAAGCATACAAACCGCGCATGCCGACAAGAAAGCCTCTTCCTTTCCTGAATTTAAAGGCGCTCACAATGTGACAGAAACGGTATTTGACGGAAAAGACGGTAACTGGCTCACGACCAAAAACCCGAAACAGTATGAAGCGGCTACGGTTTATGGAAATCTTGGACTTGCTCCCTACAATTGGGGCGACAAAGCGAAAGGCACGGGCTGGAACAAGCTGTATCAGCCTGCTGAAATTACAGGCACACAGGTGAATGGCGCTTTTGAGGATGCACAGTTTGTAGTCCGGGTCCCTCATGACTGGAACGGCAAACTTGTTGTGGCCGGCATCCCCGCGACCCGAAATGAAACCTCTACCGACCTTTTGTTCAGTGACTATATGCTTTCAAAGGGCTACGCTTTTGCAGCCATCGATAAAGGGACACAGGGAACAGCTGATCCGAACGATCCTTATGCAAAAGTAAAAAACGCGCTTGCCAGTGAAGAGGACAGCATCTCGGAATGGCATCAGCGATACAGACAACTAACGATTGCAGCTCAGCATTATCTTGAAAGGAATTATCCACAACAATTGATTAAAAAAGAGGATAAGGACAATCCGGCGAGCAAACTCGTTACAAAAAAACACCCCGTCCCTACGTATGCTGTCGGAATATCAAATGGCGGTTATGTCGTCCGCTATGCACTCGAACATGACGGCATGAAAAAATCCGGAAGACCTTCGTTGTTCGATGGCGGAATCGATTGGGAGGGTGTGTTGTGGAGAGCGCATGACCCTAATTTACTCACGTCCCTTACCCCAGTGGTGAATTCTGCCCAAAAGGCATTGTATGGAACACCATCCGAGCAGGAAAAAGCAAGAGAAAAACTTTACAAAGCAGGCCTTCCGAAAGGCTCTGAAAACCTTTGGTCGTACCACGATCAGGTTTATTGGTTTGTCACCTTAAACATATACAGGGACGAGCTTGACCCTAATGCACCAAACAGGATTCCATGGCAAAATTACCTTAATTTTACGAATGGTGTCCGCGACCGGTCTTATGACACTATTTTTCAAAACTATGACTACAGCACCCGCCCCGCTTCTGTGAAAAGGAATGTGGAAGCCATCCAGAACACTGGCAGAATTGATGTCCCTCTGATCAGCCTGACAGGTTCCTGGGATTCACTGATCTTCCCTTCTGTTCATGCGGATCCCTATGACAAGCTGATCAAGAAAAATGGTCGCGGCAATCTCCACCGCCTGTACACCATTGAAAAAGGAAACCACGTTGACAGCCTTGTATGGAATGCAGCAACAGATCCGAAAAAAGAACTGCAGCCACTGCTTCCTTACGTGTACCAATCCTTTGACATGCTTGTGGACTGGGTGGAGAATCACAATAAAGCGCCAAAAAGCAAAACTGTTCCTGTTCCGAAAGATAACACGAAAGTGATCGATTTAAAGACAGGAAAAGAGCGGGAGCCTCTCACGACGGCTGGGGATGGACAATGATGCTTTTTGGAGGTAGTTGACTTCCGTTTCAGAATGCTCGCTTCACTCCACTCAGAAAAAGTCAAACAAAAAAGGATACCCATTGGGCATCCTTTTTTTATTTTCCAAATACACCTTTTACAACGAACATGACGTTGGCCGGGCGTTCGGCCAGGCGGCGCATAAAGTAGCCATACCAGTCGTTTCCATAAGGCACATAAATACGCATTTTATAGCCTTCCTGCATGAGCTGCTCCTGCCGTTCTACTTTTATGCCGTACAGCATTTGGAACTCAAACTGGTCATACGGTATGGAATGTTTTTTAACAAGGTCTTTTGTATAATTGATAATTTCATCATCATGAGTGGCAATGGCTGTATAATTGCCATTTAGCAAATGTGTTTCTATCAGCTTTTTATAGTTTTCATCCACATCTGATTTTTCGGGAAAAGCGACTTCCTGTGATTCTTTGTATGCGCCTTTCACGAGCCGTAGGTTGGGATGGTATTCATTCAGAGCTTTAACGTCATCCAGCGACCGGTAGAGATACGCCTGGATTACCGTGGATATATTATGAAATTCGCTTTTAAGTTTTTTAAAGATTTCCAGTGTTTTTTCGCACCGGCTGTAATCTTCCATATCAATGGTTACGAATACATTGTGCTTTTGGGCAGCTTCCATGATTTTTCGCATGTTGGCCATTACCAGGTCATCACTGATGTCCAGTCCCATGGAAGTGAGCTTTAAAGATAACTGGGAATTTACATTTTCTTTTGCAATGGCTTTGATGGCATCGATACAATGCTCTGTCATTTCTTTCGCTTCCAGTTCGTTGTCAACAAACTCGCCGAGATGGTCGATCGTGACAGGCATTCCTTTTTGGTTCAATTTTTTTATGGCCGAAATTGAGCTGTCCAGTGAAGCTCCGGCAACAAAACGGCTCGCCCCGAATTTAAGGCCGTACCTCTTTGCCAATTTTGTCATCGATTTGTTTTTTGCCAGAAACAGAAAGAAATCTCTCATCGCCTGTTCCATTGTTAATTCCCCCTATAGATTCAGTCTCTCTCTTTCCTGATGCCAGGCACCGAAGTTTACTGAACTTTCAAAGATGTATGCGCTTTTATCATATCATTAGTTTTTCTATTTTGTCTTTTTTGAAAAATTTCGACATTTTTTGCTGAAAACCTGTCTGCGTTATGGAATATTCTTATATCAGTATATGAAAGAAAAACGCGAAGCTCCTCTCTGTCTCAGGCAAAAAATCAGGATTTCCCGCTGTTTTTGCGGTGTTCCTCATTCAGCTGCTTAATCTCGGAGACTACTTCTTTTAAGCTTTCTTTTCCTTGGGGATATTCCGCATTCCAATGCTTTGCCAAAGCAGGCATCGTTTGCGATATATAAGAATACAGAGCCCACATCTTCACCTTTTCCTTTTTGTCCTCGTCACTTTCACCAAGAAGCAATTCAGTGTACTTTTCCAACAAACCATCAAACTGTTCACGAAGCTGCTGTTCCATCGCTGACCCTCCCGTTTCCGCCATTGTAACAAGCGTATTCCCAAATAGAAAGCAGGCAATAAAAAAAGGATCCCGGATGGAATCCTTTTTTCCTTTAAATAAAGACAGAGAACATAACAGCCAGATAAAACGAAACGGCAGCGCCTAAAGTCAGCAATAAAGCCACTGTCACAGAAACATTTCTTCGAATCGTAAAATAGCTCACCGCAAGCAGCAGCAGAGCCACGGCCAGCAATCCTGCGCCGGCCATTGTTGGGACAATTTCTACCATTGAGTTGATATTCACCTTGTCTTCAACAAAGGCGGTAAACAGCTTGGAAGGCTTCTGAAACGCCAAAGTCTGGGAAACGTCATGCGGCGGCTCCTGCTGGGTCATGAAGCCTGTTACCGCAAAAATAATAAGCAGAATGATTCCTTCAAGCCTCATCCATCTATAAGGAGCAAATGACGTATCCGCCAGGTTTTTCCGAACCCAGATCGTGTTAATTCCTGCATAAAAAATCACAACGATCAAAAGGATATGTTTGATCAGAAGGGCCTGTCCATAATCGATCATCCAGGAGTTGAAATATTCGGGAACAATGTAGTTCATCAGCCAAATCCCCCCGCCAATGGTTGCCAGAAGGCAAATGAGGGCATAAGGAGTAAACCACTTAAAGAAAGCAGACAGCTTTTCCCTGTCCTTTGAAAACCAGCTGACAATCAGCAGCGTTCCCGTCCAGCCTGTAACAGCAAGGAAATGAAGGGCATGTGCAAAAAGCCCGCCCCATTGATTTAATGAAGCCGCATGACTTGTATATCCGATGGCGATGATGAGGACGACGCCTATGCCTAAAGAAAGCCTGGACAAAAAACGGTCCTTCGAAACCTCGTTGAAATAAACCATCACAAATATAAGCAAGGATAAAGCCAGAATAAAAAACCAGCCTTTGCCGATGTCAAAGGAAAACAAAATATCATTCAGCGTGGGCCAGAAACCGAAATCCTTCCCAAGACTCAATGCCAGCTCAAGCACTTGAGAAAATGCCGTCACAGGGATAAGGGCGATCCACAGCAGAAGCCCTTTCTTTGAAACATGAATCGGGGGACGCCGTTTATCAGATATGGAATAGAGAATAAAAGTACCGATAAAAAGAGAAAAAACCAGATATAAAACAGCCTTAGCAACAAACAGCATATGTAAAAAAGTCCCCCTGTGCGTTTTTATGTATCGTTAGTAACTTACCATAAAATCACAGGGGAAACTACTCTGTTCACATTCATTTAACTTTTACGGTCCGTGCGATGGCAATCAGGTCAAGAAGCTCAATTACGGCCGGTTTTTGACTTTTATACAAATCAAGAATTTCAAGCTTGCGTTTAAGGATATCGACGAAAAGAAGTTTCTTAATCGTAAAATCAAACATATAAAGATTTTCATCAACCAGGTTATGCATAATTTCTGAAAGGGCTTTATGTTCTGGATGTCCATATTCCCCCATCAGGTTGTGGGTAACAATTTTCCTATATTCCCTCTCTGCCAGTACCCGGAGTAAATCTGCCTCAAGTTTTGGACGGTTCATGTGTTCGGTCCAGGCATCCCGATAGTTCCATATCTCATATTCTGTCACTTCTACTTCTTTCATGACATTTTCAAATTCTTTTTTCCGGGTAGCGTCATTTTGGTCGGAAATACAAATCACTTTCCAGCCTTTTTCCTGGATCAGTTCATCTCCCCCGAAAAATATTTCATCATCCGGGTGGGCTACGACCATTAGTTTATTGGGTTCTTTCATTAAGGTTCTTCCTCCTTGTACAATTTAAAAACGGTCCCTCGACCAGAAAATATAGGATGACTCAGGAAACAGTTCCTTTATACCGGCATGCCGGTCTGGAATGACATCTGCTCCCCTCATAAGATAGTGCAGAAACTCAGTTCTCTTTAATTCTGCATTTCCGTTCTCCCAGCTGAAAAGCCAGGAATCTTCAAGCGCCGACAGCTGCAGGTGATTCATCCCCAGATCATTCCCCCGCTGCTCAAAAATCGGTTGAAATTGCTGAAGCACTTCATCCTGATCGATAATCTTCCACATGCCTTCCGTATTTTCTTCTATTTCATAGGGTATATCTTTCAGAATAAAATGATTCATGGGAAGCAGGCACCTTACTGTTTTTACTTGGGGATCGAGAAGCGAAAGCACTAATGTGATCATGCTGTCTTTTTCTCCGTCCTGACTGCAAAGTTCATGAATGATAAGTACTTCATCCTTTTTTTCTGCACGAATGTAGGACAATACGGTGCCGTCCCTTACCGCTTTCTGAAAATAGCTGGTCTCGATGTCATTTTCTATTTGTTTCTCCCAATAATCAGCAGACCGGATGCGCGGTCCGTTCAGACTGATTGAAAAAGCTTCATATATGATACGAATGGATTGGATGTCATTTCCATTTATCGTTTCAATATCCAGTTTCCCATCAGGAAATGCACTGTCCCATGTTTGTTTCATGTGGCCAGACTGTGCAATGGGAACGGGCTGTTTTACGGTCTGCCATCCAGCTTTTTCATAAAAGCCAGGGATGCCGGTGAATAAATTGGACAAACCATATTGCCGCTCTAACAGCTTTTGTTCAATTTCCTTCAAAATCCGGTGTGTCAATCGATGCCCCCTGTAGTCCGGGTGAGTGGCCACGTTTCCGATGCCGGCTGTTTTGACTTCAACACCTGAGACCCAAATGGAGAATGGATAGATTTGAACGACCGAGGCCATATCACCTTCTGTTTCAGCAATCCATGTGGTGTTAAATGTGTAGGCAGGTTCTCTTTCGAGGCGATTCTGGAAAAACGCCTGCTCCTCAGGAAAAACCGTCCCCAATAGATCAATCGCAGATCCAAGTTCCTGGTGATCATTTACTGTCCGAATGGTAAATTCCACAGCACACCCTCCTTTAATCCATCCATTCCCGTTCTAAAAGAAAAAAAACAAGCCCCCGTCAAGGGAGCTTGCAGCATCACATTATGCTCTTTTTTTCATTTTCTTGGCGGTGCTGCGAAATTCTTTAAGACCTTTGCGTGTAATGTTGAAATGCTGATCAACAAGGCCGGCATCCAATAAATCCTCATACGTGTTTTTACTCATTTTGGGCTGGACCGCTTTAACCTTTTGGTTGAGTTCATCGAAGGTTGCACTCAGGATCACATCTTTCCCGAGCACGGCTACTACATCACCCAAACTGTTAATTTCCATGCCTTCAGCAAAGGCTCCTGCATCGGCTTCGTCCTCTGAGGAAAGCTGTGCCAGCACTTTATCAATATCCAGCTGAATAAGCGCAGCCTCTTTTTCTTTTTGCAGCAGATAACCGATATAATCGCGTTTATCTTCTTCCAGCTGATCATGATTGGCGATCAGCCGGTCAATAATCTCGTTTTGTACCTTTTTAACCCGCTTGAGCTGGTCTTTATGCTCTTCGAGATCCCTTTGCAGCTCAGCCTCATTTTTCAAAGGTTCTGATGGATTCGCACCAGCGGTTATACCATTTTTCTTATTTCGTTTGAACAGGCTGCCATTGTTTCCGCCAAGCAGCTGGATAACCTCATTTACCTTGGAGTAATACAATACAGAAATCGCAATCGCAAATATGGCCAGTATAAATGATAATAAATCCGAAAAATGAAACGTAAATTTGGCAGTGGCCACTTTAAACATGAGTACCATGCAAAATAAGCTGATTAAAAGGATTTTAAACCAGCTGTTTCTGTTTTTTATCCTGTCGTCCATTGTGTGTTTCATGTACAAAATTCCTCCCTACTTCTAAACCACGGCGCTTTCGCCGGTAACTTCACAACATTTCGATGCGTCTTAAGCGATTATGGCGATATCTGTATTGTAAACAAAAGGAAATCCATTGAGCAAATGTAATTTATGCCTCCATTACCTTTTAAAAAGTGAATGGACGACTAATTATACACTCAAACTGAAAAATCCTACAGGAAAATGGGAGAAGTTATACATTTGCAAAAAAAAATAAGACATATCATATGTCTTATGCGCCTTGCTTATTCCGTTCATTGCTTAACACGGTGATGACGATTTCCTGGGTATTGGTTCCTTCACATACAGGGCAGCCTTCCATTCCGTGATCATGATGCAGAATGGTTAAACAGTCTTTGCAGTATTTCAATTTTATTTTCCTCCTTATTTTGACTTACTCTATCCATCTATACCCGTATTTTTAAAATAAAAACCTTCTATAATGGGAAATCGGGCAACACAATCATGCTGCCCGCTCTATGTTTTATTTAACGGAAAAGGCCCCGACGGCTGCTTCTTTTCGCTGTTTTGCTTTTACCTTTTTTCTCTCTGCATTAAAAACAAGGTTCAGGACAATGGCGGTTAAGCTTCCTGCCACAATGCCGTTGTCTGTTAAAATCTGCACTCCTTGCGGGAGCTTTGCGAACAAATCCGGCTCAACGGTTACGCCAAGTCCGATCCCGACAGAGCAAGCAATAATCAACAGGTTTTCCTGTTTGCCAAAATCCACTTCGCTCAGCATTTTGATTCCTGAAGCCACCACCATTCCAAACATCGCAACGGTTGCGCCTCCCATGACAGGTGTAGGGATCAAGGTTGTCAGCGTGGCCACCTTGGGAACAAGGCCTAGAACGACAAGCATTCCTCCGGCCGTATAGATGACATTTTTGGTCCGGATACCGGAAAGCTGAACAAGCCCGACGTTCTGGGAATAGGTCGTATATGGGAAAGCATTGAAAATCCCTCCAAGGATGATCGCCAGTCCTTCCGCCCGGTATCCCTTTGTCATTTGTTCAGGCGTAACTTCCCTGCCGCATATTTTTCCGAGGGCAATAAATACTCCGGTCGATTCAATCATGCTGACAATGGCCACAAGAACCATGGTTAGGATAGCACTTGCATGGAATGTTGGAGCTCCAAAGTAGAACGGCTGCACCATATGGAACCATGAAGCATCAGCCACCGGCCCGAAATTCACTTTCCCCATGAAGAAAGAGGCAATCGTTCCTGCCGCCAATCCGAGCAGAATGGAGACCGCCCGTATAAATCCTGTGAATAAACGGTACACGATGATGATAAAGGCCAGAACGCCAAACGACAGCATCAGGTTTTCCGGTGAACCAAAGTCTTTGCTCCCCTGTCCCCCTGCCATATCCTGAATAGCGACCGGGATGAGGGTAACACCTATAATCGTAACCACCGATCCGGTGACGATCGGCGGAAAAAGTTTAAGGATTCTGCCGAACAAGCCCGCCAGGAGAACAACAACAGCACCTGCCGCCAGAATGGAACCGTAAATGGCTGAAATACCGTAATGAGATCCGATGGCAATCATCGGCCCTACGGCTGTAAATGTACATCCGAGAACCACGGGAAGACCGATTCCGAAGAAACGGTTGTTCCATACTTGCAGAAGAGTGGCAAGGCCGCACGTCAACAAATCAATGGAAACGAGATAGGCCAGCTGTTCGGTTGAAAGCTTCAGTGCCCCTCCTACGATCAGAGGTACAATCACTGCACCAGCATACATCGCTAAAACATGCTGGATGCCCAGAGAAAACAATTTACCATTCGTCATTTTCATCAGATCTGCGCCTCCTCTGTTTGCCGTGTAAAGGTGATCGAGCCATTTGAAAGTGATGCTACTCTAGCCAGTGATTCCACCCTGTAGCCTTTTTTCAGAAGCTTTTCTCTTCCTGACTGGAACGACTTTTCGATGACGATTCCAAACCCGGCGACGTGGCCCCCTGCTGCCTCCACCAGATGAGCAAGCCCCAGTGCCGCTTCTCCGTGAGCCAGAAAATCATCAATAAGCAGCACATTGTCACCAGGAGTCAGCCACTTCCTTGAAACAGATATTTCATTTTTTTCTTCCTTAGTAAATGAATAGACATTGGCTGTCAGCAAATCCTCAATTTGAGTCAACGACTTCCGTTTCCGGGCAAAAACCACCTTTACCCCAAGTTCCAGTCCTGCCATGACGGCCGGTGCAATGCCAGACGATTCAATGGTAAGGATTTTAGTGATCCCGGCATGCTTAAATCTTCGGGCAAATTCTTCCCCCACTTTTCTCATCACTTCCGGATCAACCTGATGGTTTAAGAAAGAATCCACTTTAAGCACCTTATCTGATAACGCCTGTCCTTCTTTTAAGATAACTTCTTCAAGAAAGTTCATAATCTGTCTCCTTTATGCGGGTATACGAGTTTACTGATAAAAACACGAAAAAAAGACCCGGGGAAAACGCCTCTCTACGAATGAAGCGTTCCCTCAGGTCTAATAATCCCGAAAGAGAAACGTGGAGTTCTCATACCAAAAAACAACACGTTTTATGCGACACCCGTAGTCGGATCATTTACGGCGATCCGGTAGAGACTTGCAGGCCATATCCCTGCTATTATACGAGTCTATGAAGTTAGACATATTATAAAATAATTCTTGGTAAAAATAAAGTATTGTTCGGAAAAAAGTTACATTTCCGAACAAATAATCACATTTCAGAAGAGAAAACGGTTAAAAACCAAACAATATACCTGGCAGATATAATGAATAGAAAAAAACCGGCTTCACTTCAGCAAAGCCGGTTTTCATGCTATTTCTTGATTACACCACAAAGTATACGATCACCTGAATTACCGGATGGGTCTGTTTTATAATCATCCGCCTGGGCGTGGACAACAAGAGCTGTACCGCCTTCTTTCAAGAGGGAGTTATCCTTGCCTTCCTGAAGCGTAACCAGAGATGACATTAAATCACCGCTGGCTTTTCCCGACTGGTCAGCGGTAATGTTTTTCAAATCTCCCACATGAGGTCCCTTCGGGTTTTCAAAGCCATGCTGTTTTTTCATGGTATTAAAGTGCTTGCCCGCAGATTCGAATATCGGCACTTCACATACTCCGTTTTCATGGAAATGGATGCCGTGCTTGCCCGGAGTCAGCCCTTTGGCTTCCACTTTTACTTTTACTCCTTCAGCGGCTTGCTCCAGCGTGGCAGTACCTGCCTGCTTTCCTTTTGAATCCATCAGCTGGACCGTTACCGGCGAGGATTTGGACATGCTGGATGCCCCTTCTGATTTTTGCTCACTTTCCATGTCATTATTATTATTGCTGCCGCACGCTGAAAGCAGGATACCAAGCGTAAGAATACCAACACCTTTTGCCCATTTCCGCATAAAAATACCTCCTTAAAAAGTCAACTCATTAAGAGTGTTGACGGAAAAGGAGGATAATTAAACCTATTGCAAGAGAAATAAACCATTGGAAGGATAATTTTCCAGACATACTTCCAGTTTCTGAAACTTTAGACCCTTCCACTGCACGATTTATTTCGTGGTTAAATCATCTATTGTAATACCTTTCTCATGAACCAAATAAGTTAATGCACTTTTAAAGGATGAAAATACCGGAACATTCAAAGAAATGTCAGCTTGTACAATGCCCTGGCTGAGCTCAGGACTGAACCCTGTTAAAAGCGCATCAACCCCCATAAGCCGCAATGAAGCGGTCAGCTGTTCAATCTGAAGAGCCAGCTCCTGTACGCCCAGGGCAGAAACCTGAAGCGAAGTGATTCCTGTAAAATCCACAATAACAGTAGTCATTCTTTGGCTGGCTACAGCATACAAAAGTCTGGTGCGGATTTGTTCAAGACGGTGAACGGAAAGATCGCCTGCTAAAGGAACAAGGATGGTATCTGGAATAATGGACGGAATCATGGGCACGGAAAGCTCGGAAATTACGGATTCCTGCTCCCTCAGCAGTTCTTCCTTGTGAGCCACATCATCTTTATATTTGTTTTCAAAGGCCTGACTTAAAGAGTAGATGGTATAGTCATTATTTCTGATCAACAATGAACCCATCTCGAAAACATTCATATCTAAAAAAAGCTCTTGTTGAACGGCATACTCCAGTTTGCTCCAAATTTCCTGGCGCAGCAGACTTAACTCTTGAATGGCAGTCTCCACCTCTTTTTGGCGCTGGTAATAGAATTCCGCCGCTCTCTTTGTCCAAGAATCGATGCTTTCTTTGAAATCTTCCTTATCTTGAAATAAATTTTGGCCGATAATATCAATAAAATCAGAAATCATGACGGCATCCAGAAGAAAGTCGTGGTCTCTCGTATTATCATTCACAAACCTCTTATCTTTTTGGGTGCTTATCCACCGGCCAATCTCCTCTATTGTTTCTTCCATTGGTTCGCTTCCTCTCCACTTATAAAAAAACTGCTAGTATCCTTATTTTATCAGAAATGATTAATTATGCTTACTATTCATCCTTCATTAAAAAAAGAAAAAGCCACCTTTATTAAAAGGCGGCTAGTCTTATATATCCCTTCTCAGTGCCTTTAAAACATCCACTTGGGTGGCACGGACGGCCGGACGCAATCCCGAGATTAAGGTAACACCGAAACAAATCGCTATACAGATTAAGGGTAAGGTCACTGGAATGTAGGAGAAGTAAAAGTTCTCCGGCGGTTTTTCATGAAAAAACTGCTCGATCAGTACAGGAAGAATTAGATTCACTCCAAAACTGAACAAATAGGCTATCGCCGTTCCAATCAGGGCACCCATTACCCCAATAAAACTGCTTTCCATCAGGAAGATTTTTTTGATCACACCCGGGTGGGCGCCAATAGCTTTCATAATACCGATATCCTGTGCCCTCTCTGTTACAGCCATCGTCATTGTGTTGAAAATACCAATAGAAGCAATTAATACGGCAACAGTACCGACCGTAATCAATCCAATTTTAATAATCAGGAAAATCACGTTGATTTGCTTGAGTTCATTTTGTGGAGAATAAGTGCTGTAGCCCCACTTTTCAATTTTTTTGGATACACCCTCAACTTCATCCGCTGTATGGGTGTATACTTTGACATCATTGTATACATTGTAATCCATCTTTAAATTCTTGTTTTCCGGTGAATTCATGATTCCCCGCGGTGTTTTGGTAAAACGCTCAATGTCTTTTAACTGCCCTTCAGATATAAATACCGACTCATTCATCATCCATTGCTTGGACGGTTTCTTTCCAATACCGACTATGGTGAGAGGGAAATTTTTCTTTACCATTCTTTTGCCCTCTAGCTGCTGAATTTCAAGCTGAACGGTTTTCCCGAGGAGGTTCCCTTTATATTGGCTATCTTTCATCTTGTTCTGCATTTCCTGTTCCGATAGATTTTTCGTATCCTCATCCGGAACCGGTTTTATTAAACCCTTGGCAAAATCGTACCCAACAACAATTTCATTTTTATGTATCGGCATCCTCCCCTTGCTCAATTCAAATCCCGCCTTCTTTTCTGCAGGAAGATCAGCCACCATGGTTTCTGCGTGTGATTCATATTTATTCAGATGATAGGTTAAATTGTTTTCAATAATCTGTTTGCGAGTGACCGTTTTTGTGTTTTTAAGGTCATCAAGCTTTTGGATTTCCTCCAACGTGAAAGGCTTTTCTCCATGCACTTCTATTTCAGTCATCAGCCTTCCGTTTGTAATGTCTTTTATGGCTGTTTTATGGATGCCAAAACCAATGGAAGCAAGAACGATCAAAAATGCACAGCCAATCGTTGCAGCCAGTACGGTCATGATGACACGTGTTTTATTCTTTTTCATATTAGCGCGGACAAAGCGATACCTATCCCTGAACTTCATAGATCTTTTCCCCTTCCATTACATATCCATCAGTGATTTCTATTGTTCGGTGAGCGATCTGTGCCACTTCCTGATCGTGAGTGATGATCAGAAAGGTAATCCCCCGGTCTTTGTTCAACTTTTGAATGAAGGCGAGAAGCTCCTTCTCATTATCACTGTCAAGGCTGCCCGTAGGTTCATCTGCCAGTATAATCGGAGGGTTAACAATCAGCGCCCTGGCAATACTCACTCTTTGCTGCTGGCCGCCTGATAATTCACCGGGATAATGTCCGCCATATTCCGATAACCCCACAATTTCGAGCATCTCCTGTGTCTGTTTCTGCCTTTCCTTTTCATTCATCCCTTTTAGAATGAGCGGCAACTCCACATTTTCGAATGCAGTCATGCTGGAAATCAATTGAAAGCTTTGAAAAATAAACCCCAGATGGTTTAACCGGAAATCTGCCCATTTGCCTTCATTAAAAGATGTTACATCGATATCATTGATTGTAACGGTACCCGCTAAAGGTTTAATATAGCCGCTGATCAAATTAAGCAGGGTTGATTTTCCTGATCCGCTTTTGCCGACAATTGCCGCAATCTCCCCCTGCTTCACATGCAGATTCACTTGATGCAGTACTGGTACAACTTTTTCCTTTCCTTTTTTCCCAATCCGAAATTCATGGGAAAGCCCCTTAACCTCTATCATTGTTTACCCCTCCGTAACTGTATTGCCTGGTATAAAACCGATGTTACAGAGCAAGTGAGAAGGAGTCAATAAATCCCAGTAAACCTTCAATCTTTCTTAAGATTCTTAAGAATTTACATTTGTGTTAGGATAATATCAAACAATATCAAACAAGCTACTTCTTAGAAAAGAGGGATCATATGAGCAGATGGCAAGACAAGGAATCATTAACCGCACTGATAAAAGAACTCGTCGAAATACCGAGCATATCCACTGAACCGGCTGAAATTGCGATGGCTGAACATCTCTACTATGCATTGAGCTCCCTGGATTATTACAAAGACAACCCCGGCCATTTGCAGCTCCAGCCGATGCCCGATGGACGCAAGCTGTTAACGGCATTTGTACAAAACGGCCCACACAAGGATACCGTGGTACTTTTAAGCCATTTTGACGTGGTGAATATAGAAGATTATGGGGACTTGAAGCATCTTGCATTCCGGCCAGCGGAACTGACGGAACAAATCGAACAACTGCAAAATCTGCCGGATGATTTAATGGAAGATATGGAGAATGAGCAATGGCTGTTTGGGCGCGGCACCATGGATATGAAAGCAGGTGTGGCCCTTCACCTTTCCATGATTGAAAAGGCGGCCGAGGGTCACTTCCCCGGAAATATTTTGATGGTTTCCGTTCCTGACGAAGAAGTGAATTCTGCAGGTATGCTTGCTGCCATCCCTGTTCTTGAGCAATTGAAAAAACAATTTTCAATCACCTATAAAGCTTGCCTGAACGGAGAACCTGCCTTTACCCGCTACCCGGGAGACAAGAATCATTATTTATATACGGGGACAGTGGGCAAGGTTCTTCCCGGTTTTCTTTGCTACGGCCGGGAAACCCATGTGGGTGAGCCCTTTGGCGGATTAAACGGAAACCTTATGGCAGCGGAAATCACAAGATTGCTGGAGCTGAACCTGGATTTTTGCGAAACGCTTGAGGAAGAAGCGATACCGCCCCCAGCCAATCTGCTTCAAAAAGATCTAAAGGATCATTATTCCGTTCAAATCCCTCATGCAGCCGTTACTATGTTTAATTTACTGCTGATGGAAAAATCCTTTACGGATGTGAACCAGCAGCTGCTTGAACTTGCCAAAGAGGCTGCCGAAAAAGTGGAATCCTTTTTTTATGAAAAAGCTCTTGCTTATTCGAAGCTTGTGCCGTTTGATATAAAAAAACCAGACATTACTGTTTTAACGTTTCAGGAGCTGTATGAACGGGCTCTTGAACTTCATGGCCAGGAAGAGATTACAAGGCGGGAAAATTATATTCTGTCCACCCATCCCCACCTTGATGACCGGGATGTGACCACCATGCTGGTCAATGACCTGGCGAGTCTTTGCAAGCAATACGCGCCGATGATCGTTCTTTTTTATGCTCCTCCCTTCTATCCCGCTGTTTCATCAAGGGAAGATGCAATGATCCAGAAGGTTTCCGCAGACGTTATCCAGTTCGCCCAGGAACAATTCCAAATCACCTTAAAAAAACAAAACTATTTTGCCGGGCTTTCCGACTTAAGCTATGTAGGCCTTTCCTATAAAAAGGAGGAGCTTCGTCCGCTGCTCGACAATATGCCGGTTTATGGTGAACGGTACACTCTTCCATTGAATGAAATGAACGACCTGACAATGCCTGTGATGAATTTAGGGCCGCTGGGCCGGGACGCGCATAAATGGACCGAACGCCTCCATCTTTCTTCTCTGCAGGCTACTCAGCAATTAATTGCTTATACCATTACAAAGCTACTGAAAGGCTGAGTTCTGCAGCATGCTATTCTTGTTTTTTGGAAAGAATAAAGCAGGAGTCTTAACAAACGCGACGAGAAAACGATGCAGAAAAAGAGGGATCAAATGGCTTGTTACAGCGAATATGACCGACTGAAAGATGTCATTCTGTGTGAACCGAAGTTTATGAAAATCCGCGAGGTAATCAATGAAACACAGAAGTATTATGCCGACGAAAACATCGACACAGAGCGTGCGGTAAAACAGCACAAGACATTTATTAAAGCCCTTGAAGAAAAAGGGATTACAGTTCACTGCCTCCCCTCCTTACAGGAATACCCGGAGCAGGTTTTTACGAGAGATATCGGCTTTACCATCGGACATACCCTGTATATCTCGGCTATGGGGCGGGAAATCAGGCAGGGAGAAGAAAAGATACTGAAAGAGTGGATGAATGAAGAGCACATTACCATCAAAGATTTGCAGCATGACAGCATTGAAGGCGGAGATGTCCTTCTGGACCGGAAAACGGTCTATGTTGGCGTCAGCCACCGCACAAGCCGGGAAGCGATTGCCAATCTCCAGCAGCATGAGCCCGACTATACGATTATCCCGGTTCCCTTTAACGAGAAATATTTGCACCTTGACTGCGTGTTCAACGTTTTATCACCCGAGGAAGCCATCATTTACCCTCCTGCATTCCATGAAGAGGAGCTGAAATTGCTGACATCCCGGTACAAAACGATTGAAATTGATGAAGATGAGCAATTTACACTCGGTACAAATATCCTGTCGGTCGGAGAAAAAAACCTTTTTGCACTGCCGGTGAATAAACGAATCAATGCAAAACTAAGAGAAAGAGGATATAACGTGATCGAGGTGGATATTTCCGAGATCATTAAATCAGGCGGTGCCTTCCGGTGCATCACCCTTCCGCTGGACCGCCAAAAACCAACTCAATAATCCTTATAAGCATCCGCTGTATTCCGCTGCGGATGCTTTTTTGGGCTTTTTCTCTCCCCATAAAACTATCTGCTTCATGAATCGACAATTTTTTCTCTTTTTCTTTCCCCAGCAAATCCAAGTCCACCAATAAACCTCTTAATTGGGTCATTTATCCAAGTTCATGTCAAAATCCATCGACCAATGTAATATTATGAAATAGAAATGTAATATTATTTCACGAAAACTTGTCGATTTTAAATGCTATAATAATCTCTGTGATTAATAGACTGGTAACATTTGCAGTAAGAGGGGGAATTTTTGTTGAAGAGGAAGATATTAACAGCTGCTTTATCAATTAGTATTGGACTATCCGGATTAACATACACATCAGCATCTGCAGAAACGTTAAAAGAGGTTAAACAAAAGCAAGCCGAAAACCATGCGGAACAAGCGAAGAAAAACAATCAGGTTAAAAAAGTACAAGGGGAACAAGACCAGCTCCTGAAGGAACTGGACAAGCTCGAAGCTTCGTTGAAAAAAACAGCAGGCGATATTGAGACAAAAAAAGATGAGATCGCCCAAACGAAAGCGGACATCGAAAAATTAAAAAATGAAATTGCAGAACTTGAAAAACGCATTAAAGCACGTGATGCCCTATTGAAAGAACGCGTTCGTAATATGTACGAAACAGGCGGCCCTGTAAAATACATAGAAGTGCTTCTTGGTTCACAGGGATTCGGTGACTTCCTTGACCGCATGATCAGCTTGAACATCATTGCGGAACAAGACAAAACCATTTTGGAAGAACATAAGCGTGACAAAGAGGCTGTCGAACAGAAAAAACAGCAAGTGGAGTCGAAGCTTTCTTCACTGACCGGCCAATTGGATGAGCTGAATTCATTAAAAGGCCAGCTGAAAGATCAAAAAAGCAAGAAAAACGAGATCATGAAGGAACTTCGAAGCGAAGAACAGCATCTTCATGATGATATCGGCCAGCTTGAAGAAAAGGATGCTCTTCTTGCCGACCAGGAAAAAGCAATTAAAGCAGAAATTGCGAGAGCGAAAAAAGAAGCCGCTGAGCGTGCGCGCCGTGAAGCGGCAGCGAAAGCGGCTGCTGCTAAAGCAGCAAAAGAAGCGGCAGCAAGAGAAGCCGCCCAAAAAGCAGCAGCTGAACGTGCAGCAAAGGAAAAAGCAAGCCAGCCTGCCCATGAGTCTGCTCCTGCACCAGCACCGGCTCCTCCTGCTCCAAAACCTGAGCCGGAACCAGAACCATCTTATACACCGCCTAGCTCAGCCGGGAACTTCATCTTCCCATCCGCTGGTGTTGTCACTTCACAGCTCGGTTCCAGATGGAACAAGTTTCATGCAGGTGTTGACATTGCAGCTGGAGGAATTGTACCAATCCATGCAGCGGCATCCGGTACAGTTATCCGCTCATACACCTCATCTACTTACGGAAATGTGGTCTTCCTGTCCCACTATATCGACGGGCAGCTTTACACAACTGTTTACGCGCACATGAGAGACCGCGCAGTAAGCTCCGGCCAGACAGTATCCCAGGGACAAACCCTCGGACACATGGGGAACACCGGCCATTCCTTTGGACAGCATTTGCACTTTGAGCTTCACAAAGGACCTTGGAACGCAGGTAAAACCAACGCGGTCAACCCGCTTCCTTACATTCAATAAATTACAAAAAGGCCACCCGGTTAACATTTGCCGGGTGGTCTTTTTATACAAGCAGACGCCTAAGCGGATGTCCTGTGTATTCAGCCATTCTTCTAAAGTTCGGACGGATGATCTGCCCGGTCAAAAAGGCTGACGTCGTGGCACCCGGACGTCTCCGCTGGTTGAGAACTTCAATAAATTCTCCGAGCATTCCCACCCCAATCCCATGACCGAAGAACATTCCATTTCCTAAATCAATCAAATTCTCGCCCTGCCATTGAGGTGTCGCAGGATGAAACTCCGGATTTTGGATATACCGGATGTCTCCCGGCAATGATTCCCCGCTTGTCACCGCAGTCAGCTGGAGATCCTCATCATGTTCCGTGCTCCACAGCAACAGTCCCCGGAAAAGCTGATTAAAGGTTGTCGGACCTATCGTCTCCAACAGCCCTTTATAAAGGATAATCATCATGGAAGTTGTGCATTCGAAGGCATATTTTCGCCCATTGACAAAAATATCGGTAATCGCATCCGCCGGTGTTACATCAGGACGAATAAGAAATCCGCCATAGGCCGTTAAAATCCAGAAATTACGGTTCGCTCTTGATGTCTGAAACGTCGCAAATCGCGCTCCGCTGTCCTTCAGGGCATAAGCCGAAGAAACAATGTTTGAACGGTACGTGATTTCGAATTGAAGCTGTCGGGAGCTGTCATAAAAAAAGGACTCCCTGCTGTTCAGCAGCCGGACGGCAGTGGTACGCTGGGCCTCAGAAAATTGCCCGAATCCCGGTATGTCTTCTATTGTGTTCAGTTGCTTCCCTTTTACATAAACCAACGTTAGCCCCCCTGTTCCCACAGGATAATATACAAGATATGGGATGAGGAGAAGAAAGGTGATTACTTGGCCCAATGTGATAAGCCCGAAATCATAAAATGTGGCACATTGCCTTGGCCAACGGGGAAAAAACGCGGTTAATTTCGAAGAACCTTGAGATATTAAAAAAGATACTACTATCAAGGAGTTAAAAGACATGCCCAGCCGACAAACCCGTATAGCGTTTCTTTTCGTTATTATTCTGATGTTCATTCCATTTCAAGCAGCAGAGGCAAGTGAATTTCCTTTCACCGTCTATCCTGTTCCAGAAAAAGGAACTATTTTAAAGTGGGAAAAAGTAAACGAGCTTCTGCCTACCGGAAAAAAATTCAAGGTCATTGACCTGGAAACCGGTTTTTATTTATCCGTACAGCGCCGTGCCGGAAACAAACATGCCGACGTCCAGCCCCTGACCTATAAGGACACGGCTGTTCTGAAATACCTTTACAATGGCAAATGGAGCTGGCGCCGGCGGGCCATTCTCATACCGGTTAAGGGAAAAATGCTGGCAGCTTCCATGCATGGCATGCCCCACGGAGCCGGAGCACTTCCAAACGGCTTTCCGGGCCATTTTTGCATTCATTTCGCCGGAAGCACCACCCATAAAACTCGAAACGCAGATCCGTCCCATAAACTGATGATCTTAAAAGCGGGGGGAAAACTTGAAGATTACGCCCATCATGCCAACCCGCATCAGGTTGTTCAAATGTACTTATTATCGCTCAAGGAAAATGATCCAGATCTGATGAAGCCTGTCCTTCCGGAAAAAGGCGATTTGCGAAAGAGGCTTTTGAAAACGGGGAAAGGTGTCACTGCCATCCATTATGATATCCGGGGAAAAGAATCCAAAAAACATCGTACATTCAAAACCGTTATTCCCATCAAAACGATCATTTACAGAAAAAATGAAGGTGTGGAAAAGAGGATGGTTCACATCACCGTCGCCCGGCTGACACCATGGTCTGCATGGAAAATCAGCAAAGTGAATTGGGGAGAAGAGGATTAATCAGGAAAGTGCAGGAAGTATTTTCGGTTTTTGAAGGAGCCCGTAACTGGAAGGTTCATGGAACAAAGTAATTTTTGTGCCACGGAAGCCGAGGGGACAAATAAAAAATGTCTGAATTCCCGATTGCTGATGCTCTCGCCAAGCAGCAGCTTATAATCGTGCAATGCGATAAGATGGGCATTTTTGGATGTCGCCAAACATTGTGAACAGATCCATTTTGCTGACATCCTTTTCATGGGCAGATAACCGCAATCCATACAATGAACACCTTTTAAGATTTCACCAGGCTGTATTTTAAAACGTTGTAAAACATCTACTTCTAATGGAGTATGTTCTTTTTGCAGCTGCCGAATCAGCTTACGGATGAGTTTATCGGTAATTAGATGATTTGTATAGCGACTTTTTAATTCATCTATTTTATTCATAAGTTTCCCTGTATGGAGGACCTTTTCATTAAGGCCTATTTGAGGTTTAATAGGGTTTTTAATAAGTGTATACGGACTGCTGATTATAACGAGGGCTTCTATGGGGATTTTCTCAAAGCGGTGATTTTCCAACCAAACATTCAATTGTTTTTCTTGTCGCTGGACTTGCAGAAGCGGATCGGGAAATGCCTCTTCCTTTTCTTCGCTTAAACGAATTAATTGGCTGAACTCCTGATCAAAAACAAGCGTTCCTGTGAAATTTTTCACCTCTAATACCAAGATAAAAGCAGGAGAAACAATTAGGGTATCCATTTGAAAATAGCGAACACCATCCCAAAGCCTTAAATCATGAAGAATAAAGTATTCTTTTTCGTGAAGAAAGCTCAATGGGTAGTCCAGTGACTCTTCCCCTCTGTATCCGGCCATATATTTATAAAAACTAGCTTCTATTTCTTTTCTTTTTGGATGATGTTCAGGAATTCTCCGTAGTAACGCCTCCATTTTTTGAAGAATGAGTGGCATTTTGCGTTCTTTTACGATCAAATAGCTCCATCCTTTCGATTTTGGTTAACCGGAGAAGGAATTTGCACTTGATCCTTCTCCGAATTTTATTAGTTTTCACAATACCCGCCATTATGAGAGATTTACCCGCCATTCTTGGCCAAATACACGCCATAATTTTCAAATACACGCCATTTCATGATATTTACCCGCCAAAACCCGATTATGTCAACTACCGCCCCCGTGATCTATCCCAAAAATCAACCTCACTCCACTCCATACTTCTTCAGCTTGTCGTATAAACTGGTCTTGCCAATGCCGAGGGTGTGGGCGGTTTTCAGCCGGTCGCCATGATGCTCCCTCAGTGCCGCCTGCAACACACGCTTTTCGGTTTCTTCCATGATTTCCTTCAGGCTGCGTTTGCCCAGGGACAATACGGAGACTTCTTTTAAATAATCGGGAAGGGCCTCTTTGGTAATCCGCTCCCCTTGACACAAATGAATGGCAGCTTCGATGACGTTTTCTAACTCGCGGGCATTGCCGGGCCAATTGTGGCGGTCCAGCAAACTGGCAACGTCCTCCTGGAGACCAAGGATGCGGCGGCCGGAACGCTTATTGATTTTGGCAAGAAAATGTCCTGAAAGCTCTTTAATATCCTCCGGCCGGTCACGCAATGGCGGGATGTTCACCTGAATGACATTGATGCGGTAAAAAAGATCCTCACGAAACCGCTGTTCCTCCACCATTTTCTCCAGCGGTTTATTGGTGGCCGCGATTACACGAACATCCACCTTTACAGGCTTTACGCTGCCGACCGCCTCCACTTCCCTGTCCTGAAGCACACGGAGAAGCTTCACCTGCATGTGAAGGGGCATATCGCCAATCTCATCGAGTAAAATGGTTCCTCCGTCAGCCAGCTGGAATTTGCCTGGCTTGCCTCCTTTTTTGGCACCGGTAAACGCGCCTTCCTCGTAGCCGAACAGCTCTGATTCCAAAAGATGCTCCGGGATGGCACCGCAATTGACCTTGATGAACGACTTATTCGAGCGTTCACTTAATTGATGGATGCTGTGGGCAAACAGTTCCTTGCCCGTCCCGCTTTCTCCCCGGATCAGCACCGAAACGTCACTGGCTGCTACTTT
The DNA here is from genome assembly GCF_030418125.1 of Fictibacillus fluitans. GTDB lineage: Bacteria > Bacillota > Bacilli > Bacillales > Fictibacillaceae > Fictibacillus_C > Fictibacillus_C fluitans. Next base: position 79,828 of record NZ_JAUHTR010000007.1, read on the forward strand.
TTTGATCCGTTCCTTCAAAACCTTAATCTCGGATGATGAGCCTACAATGTCATGCAGGGAATATTTTGCCCCTGTATTCTCCTCCTGCACACTTCGGTAATATTCGAGTTCCGTTAACAGATTTTTAATATGGGAGTTCATCGTCCGCCATTCTTCCGTATCCCTGAAGGTAACGGTCCCGACTGCACCAACAACCATGCCGCCCTGGCGGATGGGAAGACGGTCCGCGATCATATAGTTTCCCTCGATAAACTGCAGATCGGCTATTTCCTCTTTTCCGGTTCTGGCCACAATATGCATTCTCGTATTTTCAATTACATCGGTTACATGCCTTCCGATCGATTCGTGCTGATCCACTTTGATAAAATCGCAATACGCCTGATTTAAATAGGTGATGAAGCCATTGATATCAACAACCACCACACAATGGAAGGCGTTATCAATAATCGTTTTCAGGAGTTCATCTTTAAACTGAAGTTCTGTGATTAACATGTTGGACACCTCTGTTCTTTTCATGAAGAAGCTGCCTGTGCTTAAAGCAGAGGCAGCCGTGGTTTATTTCGTCTCTACTGTTCCTTCACTCGCATAGTGATCCCGAACCTGATCTCTGAGGGCTCGTTTTAAAAACTTGCCGACCGATGTTTTCGGAATTTCGTCCATAAACAGAACATCGTCCGGGATCCACCATTTTGCAAACTGCGGTTTTAAATATTCTTTGATGTCTTCCTTCGTGACCTTGCCCCGGGCTTCCTCCTTCAAAACCACACAGGCAATGGGCCGCTCCTGCCATTCAGGATCAGGGACTGCAACCACGCAAGCCTCAAATATATCTTCATGTGCGATGAGAGCGTTTTCAAGATCAACAGAAGAAATCCATTCTCCCCCGCTTTTAATTAAATCTTTCGTCCGGTCCACAATTTTTATAGTACCTTCCCCATCGACTGTGACAACATCACCGGTATGAAGCCAGCCGTCTGTAAATGAGGCAGATTGTTCTTCACCGTAATATTCATCGGCGATCCAGTTGCCGCGGAGAAGAAGCTCTCCCATTTCATTGCCATCCCATTTCACCTCACCGTTTGCGCCTTGCACCTTCATTTCCACACCCGGTACAAGGTAGCCCTGCTTCGCGCGGATGTTCAGCTTTTCTTCATCGCTAAGATCCTGCTGATAGCTTTTGATCCGGGAAAAAACAACGAGAGGACTGGTTTCCGTCATGCCATAGGCGTGGGCAAACGGGATGTTATGCCTGGATTCAAACGCTTGAATAAGTCCTTTAGGCGCCGCTGAGCCACCGCATAAAACATAGCGAAGACTGCTTGTGTCATATTTCCCTTCATCAAGCTCCTTCAGTAACCCCAGCCAGATCGTCGGCACCCCTGCCGTAATGGTGACGTTCTCCTGTTCAATGAGGTCCGCCAGAAGTTTCGGTGTGAACTGCGGTCCCGGTAGCACCTGGGTGGTTCCGAACCAGACCGCCGCAAAAGGAAGGCCCCAGGCATTTACGTGGAACATCGGAACGACGGGCATGCAGATATCGGATTCCGAGACACTTCCTCCGTCCACATGGCCGAGTGCCATACTGTGTAGAACAATACCCCTGTGAGAATACACAACACCTTTTGGGTTTCCTGTAGTCGCAGAGGTATAGCACATACCAGCCGGCTCATTCTCATCAATATCCGGATTAAAAGCAAAGTTCGGATCGCCTTCATCCAGCAAGGCTTCATAATGATAAAGCGGCTTTAATGGCGAATCAGGAAGTTCCGGTTCATCGGTCATCAAAATGAACGAGTGTACCCCTGAAATTTCATCCCTGATCGCTTCGATCAACGGCAATATATCCTGATCAATCAAAAGCACTTTGTCTTCTGCATGATTGATAATATAGGCAATGTGAGCCGGTGACAAGCGAATATTGATCGTATGAAGAACTGCTTCTGCACCGGGAATCCCAAAATAAGCTTCCAGGTGGCGGTGATGATTCCAGGCCAGCGTCCCTACCTTATCACCTTTTTGGACACCCAGTTTTTTCAGCGCGCTGCTCAATCGTCTTGTCCGATTGGCTATTTCGCGATACGTAAAGGTTCGAATACCGGAAGCCGTCCGGCTGACAACCGTCTTTTTCGGGAAAAACCGTTCGGCGTGCTCCATCATCGCTGTAACACGTAAAGGCACATTCATCATTATTCATTACCTCCCTTGGATTGTGGTTACGAGTCCTCAATTGTACCTAATTTACTACTTCACCAAAGGCTTGAAAATCCCTTGTTTTCCCTGAAGAAAAGGGACGTATGGGAGTAATTCCCTAATTACATGGGGATACTTCAAAATATCCAATGGAAGAAAGGAAGAACATCATGAAAAGAGACCATAAAGACGAACCTACTGTTGCATCCGGAATGAATGATGCAGAGGAATTAAATCAAGACGCAACACAAGAAGAGGTTGAAAACGGAGAGTACACAGAAGTAACCACCATGTCATGGGATGAAGTGGATCCAAGCGGGTCAGAGTAAAACAGAGAAAAGACGCTGTGTGAAGTGAGACACAGCGTCTTTTTCATCGCATTACCTTGTGGTGAGTGCAGCATAAAGAATAAAAAACAGAGCCAGTTCACCAATGATCATGATATTTGGTGTGACGACTGAAAGATTAATAATAAAGAAAGCAGCAAGAATGCCTAAAAATAGCCCGAGATGAAGATAGCCTAACCGATCTTTTTCGTACCTGTACTGATGAAAGACAAGCGTGGTCGCCACGAAGTAAACAAACACAGAGCCAAATACGAAATACAGGATGAATGAGTAGTCGACCTCCTGCAAAAACAGCAGCTGGATGGAAGCAGCAATCATGCTCAACGACATTAAAATGAACAAATGGCCGTATATGATCGTCTGCCCCGCCGTCTGAATTTCCTTGTTCACCTTCTTCTCCACGTTATCAAAATACTGCCACCACATGGCGATGATCAGGATGAAAGAAACAACGGAGAAGGAAATGGAGTTCCAATCCCCTTTTTGCGGCTGCATGACGGCCAGCGTACTGACGACCGTTTCTCCAAAGAGAATCAAGGTTAATAAACCAAATCGCTCCAGCAAATGAGCGGTTTGCGGCGGGCCTTTTACAAGATAGCGGCGTCCCGCAATGGGCATCAGCATATCAATGGCAATGCCTGCGTACAGAACCGCGTAACGAATCCATGAATCAAAGAAAAGGGACAGAGAGGACACCGCGATGCCGATCCAAAACGTCCTTCCCAAATACCAGGCAACGCGCTTCACATCGCCTTCTTCCACGTTCTGTACAACCAGATACTGAATGGCCGTTAATCCTCTCAGCCCAAGATACCCAATAAGAAATGAAAGATAATAGTGATCAAAATCTACAGACAGGCTGGAGATCATGGTCAGTACAAAAACCATTTGAAAAATCATAAATAGCCGCTGATACGAAGAGTCCTCTCCAAACCGGTTAACGAACATGGTCTGCCCTGTCCATGCCCACCAAATGGGAATAAACATTAACACAAATTTCACGAGATATTCCGTATGAATATAACCTTCTTCGACGTGCAATATAGCATGTGTGGCTTTGGCTACTGCTGCCACGAATAATAAATCATAAAAAAGTTCCAGCCACGTTACTTTTTTCTCCCCCAACTCCCTTGATCCCCTTCCCGTTCACCTGCACATTATTGATATGTAAGGATTGTCCTATAAATAGAGTGATTTGATTTTTTCTGCAACAGCATCAATATTGCTTGCGACTTGCGGAAAGGAATAGCCAACATAAAGCGGAGAAGCCGCAAAGCGCGGCACCACTTTCGCGATGATGGTTTCATCCAACCGGTAAAAGAAAAGGTTATAGCTGCTGCAGTTTTTATTGAAATGATTCAGCAGGAAATGTGTGGACAACTGGATGTAATCCGCCAGCTCCTTCGTTTTTCCCCGGTCCTTCATAAGAATATTCAGTTCATAAAATCCCATTTTGGGTTTAGTGGAAATGTTAAATTCAATTCCTTTCTGGCTATCAATCGTTATACCCTCGAACTGGGAGGCACTGATGTTGTCGTGGTAATCCGCATCTTTGAAACCAATAATCTGCATATGTGGATGGCGAAGCGTTCCACCGGAAAACGGGCCATGATTTTTAAAAAAGATAACGGACTTGTATTCTCCGCTTTCAATTGTTTTTTCCCACGCTTGAAGTCCAAAGTCCAGCAATGTGTAGAGATGGTCTTTGCTGTACTCGGATAGCTCTGAAAAGCAATCCTTCGTTTCAATCAAAACGGTTTGAAAGGCATCGGCCAGCACGGGATACTTGTTCTTCAGCCAAATGATATCTCCCTTTTCTTCAAGGATATCCGTGAGGCTTTCGCGCTCGCAAAACGGGCACTTGGTTGCGGTATTCCTGATGCTTTCCGGTTTTTGTGTGCCGATATTCATATTAAAAAGCAGTGGAGTTTGCATGAAGATCACCCTTTGTCTAATGAATGAAAGAAAATATACATACTATGTTTCTTCCCTGAGGCTGGAAAAACCTCTTCTTAACGAAGAGGCTTTTCTTTCATATACGATTTAAATGTATTTTTCACTTTCGGCACGACGTAGTGGCTGCCGCCTTTTTCCTGAACTCCCTCGATCATCATGGAGATCAAAAGACTTGGATCTTTTTGATTAAATGCCACGAAGTAGCCATTTTCCTTACCTTTTTCACCTATCTTGGACTTCAGTTCCGCAGTGCCTGTCTTACCTGCAAGAGCAATATTTTTCAAAGGAGGCTTATATCCGGTTCCTCTTTTGTCCTCCACAACCTTCACAAGATCACTGCGGATCCGGGAAGCTGTTTCAGGCGAAATCACATTTTTCTTCCAGACTTTTTGTTCAGGCTTGTCTTCCTTCTCCAATTTTGGAGCAATCAGGTTGCCATTGTTGATAAACGGTGTATAGGAGAGTCCAAGGTGCAGGATATTCATTTCCACTCTGCCCTGCCCGTAACCTGTATCGGCAAGCATGCCTTCTGAATTGATATCATCCTTTGTCAGAGAAGAATTTTCAAAGTCCAGTTCAAATGGTATATCTTCATTGAACCCAAACTTTTCTGCTCCTTTTACCATATCGTCTTTGCCAATGGCCAGTGCGGTTTGAGCAAAATAAATGTTATCAGAGTACATCAGTGCCTTCTCCAGATTGACTGACGGCACTGTCGCCACTCGGGTTACAAATTTCTTGTCCCAGCCCTTTTTCTGCCACTTTTTGCCCGATATCTGAACTTCCTTATTTGGATCCAGTTTGTTTGTTTCCAAACCGATGGACGCTGTAATCGGCTTGAAGGTTGATCCGGGTGCGTAAGTATAAGCGAAACGGTTCAGCATCGGCTGCTTTGGATCTTTTTCCAGGCTTTGATATTTGGAAGAGGAAATGCCCAGTACAAAATCATTCGGGTCGAACCCCGGGCTGTTAACAAGCGCCAATACTTCGCCGGTTTTTGGATTGATTGCAGAAGCGGTGCCAACATCCTTCTTCATTTGCTTGTACAGATCAGACTGTAAATACATATCAATGTTCAAGGTCACTGATTTTCCGTCTACTGCTTCTTTTTCAGCCACTTTCCTTTTTTCGCTTTCGGCCGAATCCACAATACGGATAACACCGCCGTTTGTTCCGCGGAGCTGTTTCTCATAAAACTTTTCAAGCCCTCTTCTTCCGATAACGTCGGTAGATTCATAGCCTTGAGATTGGAGTTTCTTAAGTTCATCAGCTTTAATTGGCTGAACGAACCCCGTAAGATGCGACGCGGCTTCCTTATACGGATAAACCCTTGTCTCGATCGACTGGGTGGAAACCCCTTTAATCTTTTCCGCCTTTTTCAGACGGGGATCATCTTCGGCGACGGTTTTAACAGGAACAAAGAAGCCAGGCTGCACCCATGAAGCATTCAGTGCATTATCAATGGTTTTCTTGTCAATGCCAAGCACCTTTGCCAGTTCTTTTTTACTGGCATCTTTATTCTCGGGAAGGTCCTGCGGAACAATCCCGACCTGATAAGCCATCCCGTTAACCGCTAGCCCATTGCCATTGCGGTCGAGTATCTCTCCGCGCTTTGCTTTGTTAGTCTGGACTCTGACCTTATCACCCTTATCCATTCCCGGGAAGATCTGTGAGTAGTCCCAATTCATGTACCAATTCTTCTTGTCGTTCTTTTCCTGTTCCTTCATTTTTATCTTGTGCTTATAGTTTACAGGGCCAGCCACTGTATCCATTTTCACATTGTATGTATACGTAATGTTTCCATTTTTATCAGGTTCCGGCTCTTCCTTAGGAATTACGGGCTTGATGGATAGGTTTTGAGCGTTGATTCCGCCGTAAATCGCGGAGTATTTTTTTACAAAGTCATCCTTACTGATCGATTTCTTGCTGCTGTCCGACAGCATGCCGTACATCTTATCAAAGTTCATAGATTGCCAGTTTTTCATATATTCTTTAATTCGGGGCTCGGGATTTGGACTGTCGGAACACCCGGCAATCACCATGAGCAGCAACGCGATCAACAATATACCTAATTTTTGTTTCACTTCCACTTTCCCTCCTGGCTTTTCACTCTCTTTTTCTATTTTAATCCATTTAAAAAGATAATCGTAGCAATAACCCTTTTTTTCTCATTTCGTTCTTCACTATGCTACCACAATTTCGTTAAAAATCTGTTGTTTCTGTCCAATAAAGGGTTAAAAATATGTCTTTACGGGAAATTTCAAAGTAATACATTCTACGAATTTTTAAAAAAATCCCTTACAAAAAAGAGGTGCATTTTCATGAACAGCGGAAATTGGTATGTTAATAAACGTTCGATTTACAAGACATGGAAGGAAAAACTGGATAGGGAAATGACCTTTCAGCAGTCCCTGATTTATGGGATCCCCTCCATTATTATGATCGGATTTATTTTCCTGAAATAAAGCAAGCCTTCATCTCCAAATGCGGGATGAAGGCTTGTTTTTTGTTTTCTTATACTTGGCCCACCCAGTTTTTCTGAGATTGCCTTTGCCATTCATTGCGGATGGCTTCATACTCATCTTTCGGTAACGCTCCTTTAGCAAGCAGCTCGGCGTTCTGCTTCCACCGCTCCGGATTCTGCGTTCCAACAATTGCCGTATGAACACCCGGAGTACTTAATGTAAAACGGAGAGCCCGTTCTACTGATTCTGTCAGTTCTTTATCCAAAAAATCGTATTGCAGCTGCTGCAGCCGCTCCCAATATTCCTGAATGTATTCATTGTCCGGCTTTTCCCCTGTTTTCCAGGCGACATTCGCAATCGGGCGCTTCGCAATCACACCCATTCCCCGCTGCTGTGCTTGGGGAAGAGTCAGTTCAATGGCTTCCTGATCGGCAATATTCAGCGAGGTTTCAAACACATCAAAGGCATTGGTTTGAATAGCAAACAAAGCATCTTCACTATCTCCGCTGTAGCCGATATAACGGGTTTTCCCTTGTTCCTTCGCCCGTTCAAGAACCTCGATGACATCTCCCTGCTTCAACAGATCCTTTGAGCAGCTGTGTAAAAGAACAACGTCGAGCCGGTCGGTGTTCAGCCGCTTCAGGCTGCGGTCAATGCTTTCTGAAAGCATCTGCGGATCCCAATCAGGCGCATTAAATCCTGAGGCATGGCCGCACTTGGTGATCAGGTAGAAGTCGTTCCTTCTGTGAGACATCGTCTTGCCAATCAATTCCTCGCTATTGCCATAGCATTCTGCGGTATCGATAAAATTCAGCCCTGCATCAAGCGCACTGCCGAGCAGCCGGTCCACCGTTTCTGCAGTAGCACCGGAATATCCGATTTCCGCCCCGCCAAATCCCAATACTGAAACTTCCATGTCCGTTTTTCCAAAAGCTCTTCTTTCCATTAAAGATCCCTCCTGAAAAAATATGCGGCATACGATTCAGCTGCTATTTCGGCCGTTCTAATGTAAATACATCACCAAGCCTGGAATAATTGTTGCCAGCCAGACGGCTCACCGGTTTCAACCCGGCAGCGTCGATCCGTCCCTCATGATAGAGATCCTCTTTAATATGATAATGGACCACACGCCCGATCAGCAGATCGCATGACGGATTCTCATCGTTTCCGCCAAGGGGGATGGATTGGTCGAGCACACATTCAAGCCGGATACTTGCTTCCTGCAGACCTGGAACGCCGACAGACGTACTTTCCACAGGAGTGAGGGTAGCAAGCTCCACCTCGCTTTCATCGGGCGGAAGGCTTGCGGCTGTCTTATTGATGGCTTCCACATAGCTTTCATCGGAAATATGAACCACAAATTCTCCAGCCTCCATCGCATTCCTGGCGGTGTCCTTGGGTTTCCCGTTTGAGCGCTGGACAGATACAGAGATGAGCGGCGGTGATGAACTGACAATATTGAAATAGCTGAAAGGCGCCGCATTCAATATACCCTCTTTTGTTAAGGAAGTAACAAAAGCTACAGGCCTCGGGATCACACTTCCTGTCAGAAACTTATAATTTTCCCGGTCAGATAATTGTGATGGATCAATGGATTTCATGAATGTTCTCCTTCCTCTGGATCAACATTTACAAAAAATATTTTTGAAACCAGGCACTGGCCCGCTCTGCTTCTGGCTGTGTAAGCTGATGGCCGAAATTTTCCCAATGTGTTTCCACTTCGGCTCCAGCCTCTTTCAAAAGGTGTTCGAGCTCTTCGGTTTCCTGCGGCGGACAAATCGGGTCATTCTTTCCGGCGCCGATAAACACGTTTACACCCTGTAAAACCGGAAGCTGAATTCCTCTTAGCGGAACCATCGGATGATGGAGAGCTGCTCCGCGCAAACTTCCTTCATAATGAAACAATAAACTGCCCGCAATGTTGGCGCCGTTGGAGTAGCCGACTGCCACCACGTTTTGGCGGTCAAATTCATATTTGTCTGCAGCCGCATCTAAAAAGGCGTGCAGTTCTTTTGTACGGAACTTTAAATCTTCTTCGTCAAAAACGCCTTCCGCCAATCGTTTGAAAAAGCGGGGCATGCCATTTTCCAGCACACTTCCCCTTACACTTAAGATGGATGACTGTGGTGAAATGAGGGAACCAAGAGGAACGAGGTCCTCCTCGTTTCCTCCTGTTCCATGTAGCAAAAGCAAAACTGGAGCATCTGTACTGGTTCCTTTTTTAAAAATATGCTTCATTATGATTGGTCCTCCTTTAGTACACGGGCATCAGCAGGCAGCAATACCGATTCGATTTTTTCACGTTCAGGTTCAAGCCAAGGCGGGAGTAGAAGGTTTTTCCCCATAACGTCCTTTGGCTCATCGCGCGCAAACCCGGGAGGATCAGTCGCAATTTCAAAAAGAATGCCGCCTGATTCCCTGAAATACACCGCATTGAAATATTGCCTGTCAATGACAGGGGTGACTTCATAACCGTTGTTCCCCACATGGCTTCTCCATTGCTCATGGTCTTCGTAATCTGATGCACGCCAGGCAATGTGATGCACTGTACCTGTACCCATCATGCCTCTTGGCTGTGCGGTTGTTTTCACATCAATGATATTTCCCAAATCCGAAGCTGTTCTAAACCGGACATACTCTCCTTCTTCTCCTACTTTTTCCATACCCATCACGTCTGCCAGCAAGTTCATTGTTTTATGAGGAGCACCGGAAAGTAACACAGCGCCTCCAAATCCTTTAATAGCCACATCAGCTGATACACCGCCAAATGACCATTCACTGTTCTTGCCTTCGCTGCGGCTTACCAATTCAAGATGAAGTCCGTGCGGATCATCAAACGTCAGGTATTGTTCACCAAAACGCTCTGTTTTTTCAAACGATACATTTAATGTGTTTAAACGATTCTCCCAAAAATCAAGTGAACCCTCCGGCACGACAAAAGAAGTGACTCCGACTTGCCCTGCACCTGTTCTTCCGCTGTAGGCTCCTGGCCATGGAAAGAAGGTCATGATGGTTCCTGGTGATCCCTCTTCATTTCCGAAATAAAGGTGATATGTGCCCGGGTCATCAAAGTTAACAGTTTTCTTCACGAGTCGTAAACCAAGCACTCCTGCGTAAAAATCAACGTTCTCCTGTGGATTCCCCACAATAGCCGTAATATGATGAATTCCGCTTGTTTTTTTTTCCAATTTTCTCGCTCCCTTCAAGAATCGACTTACTTTATGTAAGTATTGTAACAAATGTAACTTACTAAAGTCAAGCGTTCCTCTTACCGCTTGCTGGTATTTAAACAAGAAAAATTTTAATGATAGCTTCCTCGGTACAATTGATGAACAAAAAAGGTAATAACTCCATATAAAAGAGCAAAAACCGAACATTAAATATTAATTTTTACTAAAAGTTCGAAAATATATTGTTTTTATTTTCAGATTTTGCTATAGTTACTAAGGTTGAGACAACATGTCTGGAGGTTTTTTAATGAATAACACGTATGATGTGATCGTTGTTGGCGCAGGACCGGCTGGAATATTTGCCTGCTATGAATTGACACGCAAAATGCCGCATGCCAACATTTTATTGGTTGATAAAGGACATGATATCTACTCAAGAAACTGCCCGATCTTGCAGAAGAAAATTCAAAAATGCCCACCTGCTGCCGGAAGGAAAGAATTTGCCGGATGTCTTCCTGCCTGTTCCATTACGAACGGCTTTGGAGGAGCGGGGGCATATTCCGATGGGAAATTTAACATAACAAGTGAATTCGGCGGCTGGATGACAGATTACCTGCCGGAAGAAACTGTTGTTGATCTTATTAAATATGTAGACAGCATTAACCTTGAACACGGTGCGACAGATACCATTACTGACCCATTGACAGATGAAGTGAAGGATATCGAACGGCGCGCGTATGCTGCCGGTCTGAAGCTTCTTCGTGCACAGGTCCGCCACCTGGGAACAGAACAAAACCTGGAGATTCTGACCAGCATCTATGAGTATCTGAAACAGAAGATCAGCATGCGCTATAAAGCTGAAGTATTGGATCTTGTTACGGAAAAAATTGATGGAACCCACAGGGCTGTTGGTGTGGAATTGAAGGACGGCACGATATTGAACGCAGATAAAATTGTGATAGTCCCCGGCCGTGACGGGTCATCCTGGCTGACGAAAATCCTGAAAAAACGCCGTTTAAAAATGGCTGCCAATCAGGTCGACATCGGCGTTCGCGTCGAAACTTCCAACGTGGTGATGGAAGAAATCAACACACACTTATACGAAGGTAAATTTGTATTCAATACATCTGTAGGCACACGCGTCCGTACGTTCTGCAGCAACCCTTCCGGCCATGTGGTGGTTGAAAACCACTCCGGAATTATGCTTGCCAATGGTCATGCCTACAAGGATCCGGCCCTTGGGAGCCCCAATACGAACTTTGCCCTTCTCGTCTCCCATAAGTTTGATGATCCGTTTGATGAGCCGACTGAATATGCCCACGAGGTTTCAAAGCTGGCCAACCAGTTATCTTCCGGCGGACTCGTTGTCCAAAAATATGGAGATATCAAGAAAGGCCGCCGGTCCACAGAAAAGCGCCTGAAAGAAGGATTTCTTAATCCGACATTAAAAGAAGCAGTGCCTGGTGATCTCGGACTTGTCCTTCCATACAATACAATGAAAAGCCTGATTGAGATGACAGAAGCACTGAACGAAGTTACACCTGGTATTGCCTCAGAACATACCTTATTTTATGGAGTGGAAGCCAAATTTTATTCTGCACGTCCAAAACTCAATGACCGGTTTGAATCTGAGATTTCCGGTCTGTATGTGGGCGGAGACGGAGCTGGCATTACACGGGGACTTGCCCAGGCGAGCGCCTGCGGTGTCTGGATTGCCCGTGACATTACTGAAAAGCTGGAAACAAAAGAAAAAGAGCTTGTGGTGGTTGGCTAATCATTGTTTAAAGGACCCGTGAATCTTCATGGGTCTTTTTGTTTTTGTTAAAAACGCATGGATACGCTAAACTGGAAGTACCACAAAAAAAGGAGCTGTTTCTTATGTGCGGCAGATATTCGTTATATGCCGATATGGATTTTATTCAGGAAGAGTTTGATGTTACCATTCCAGGCACATTGCCTAAACGTTTCAACATTGCACCTTCTCAGGATGTTCTTGTGGTTACCGCAGACGGCGGAGTCCGAAAAGCTCAAATGTTCCGCTGGGGATTGATCCCCTTCTGGGCAAAAGACCCCAAAATCGGTTATAAAATGATCAATGCACGGGCAGAAACAGTCGACGAAAAATCATCTTTCAGGGGTCCGTTAAAAACGAAGCGCTGCCTCGTGATTGCAGATGGGTTTTATGAGTGGAAGCGTGAAGACAAGTTAAAGCAGCCGTTTCATATCCGGCTGAAAAGCGGCAGGCCGTTTGCGTTTGCCGGTCTATGGGACCAATGGGACAACAATGGAGAAATCATCACGTCCTGTACACATATTACCACCAGGCCAAATAAGATGATGGAAAGCATTCATGACCGCATGCCGGTGATTTTGTCCCAGGAAGCTCAAAACAGCTGGCTGGATGCCTCTATTGAGGATACCGAGTATTTAAAATCGCTGCTTGTTCCTTATGAGAGCGAACAAATGGAAGCTTTTGAAGTCTCTCCTGTTGTCAATTCACCCAGAAATGATGTGGCAGACTGCATCGTCCCTTTGTCCAATATTACATCTTGATTTTTCCAGTTCCATAATATAACATAAGTACAATTATATTTTGCGTAGAAGAAGAAGAGTAAATATCACGTTGCACTTCAGAGAACTGGCGGGCGGTGCGAGCCAGTGTGGAAATGATATTGAATGGGCTTCTGAGCTTCAAACCGAAACCTCTCGGGAGTAGGCTTTGACGGAAGGGTCTCGCCGTTATAAGGAGGCAGGTATTCGGATTTGGATACTTTTTGAGCGGACTGCGTTTGGAGCGGTTCAATTAAGGTGGCACCACGGGGTAACTCGTCCTTTTACAGGGACGGGTTACCCCTTTTTTAATGAAACAGGAGGAGAAAAGATGGAAAAGAAAGTCGTTTTGACAGGCATTAAAGCAACCGGCCGGCCGCATGTCGGCAATTACATCGGCGCAATAAAGCCAGCCTTGCAGCTGGCTGGGGAAACTGGATATTCGCCTTATTATTTTATCGCTGACTACCACTCACTGACTACCGTTCAGGATGCCGGACAGTTTAAAGATTATGTATATGGGATTGCTGCCAGCTGGCTTGCTCTAGGTCTGGATCCCGAAAAAACCACGTTTTACAGGCAGGCGGATGTGCCTGAAATTATGGAACTCTCCTGGATTCTGTCCTGTCTTACACCCAAAGGACTAATGAATCGCGCCCATGCTTATAAAGGTGCCGTAGATCAGAATTTACAGAACAACCTTGATCAGGATGCCGGAATCAACATCGGAGTTTACTCTTATCCCATTTTAATGGCGTCCGATATTTTGTTGTTTCAGTCGGATATCGTTCCCGTGGGAAAAGATCAAATTCAGCATGTGGAAATAGCAAGGGACATCGCGGCCCACTTTAACCGTGTTTTTGGTGAAACCTTCCCCCTTCCCCAATACAAGGTGGATACAGCAACAGCAGTGGTACCTGGACTTGATGGCAGGAAGATGAGCAAAAGCTATAATAATACGATCCCTCTCTTTTGTGAGGAAAAAGAATTGAAGAAATTAATCAAACGGATCGTCACCGATTCCACTCCGCCGCAGGAACCAAAAGACCCGGATCGATCTTCTCTCTTCTTAATCTATCGGGAATTTGCTTCTGAAAATGAAGTGGCGCAGATGCGGAACAGCTATCAATCGGGAATCGGATGGGGAGAAGTGAAACAGGAGCTTTTCCAGGTCATGAACAAGCATTTGGAGCAGCCCAGACATCGCTATAAAGAGCTCATGGACACTCCTCGGGAAATTGATGAAATCCTTCGTTATGGAGCGGAAAAAGCACGGCACAAAGCACGGCCTTTTCTTAAAGAAATCAAAGAAAAAATCGGCTATTCAGGGTAAAAAAACAGGAAACACTGTGCACAGTGTTTCCTGTTTTTTTACCATTTGGAAATGTCATATCTCTCTGACTTTCTTCCCCTTGTTTTGAATGAATAATAGGTTATGCCAGCCACAATGATTAAAAGGGCCAATCCGCCAAAGCTTGCTTTATGTACGAATGACGTAACCAGGTACCACTTTGAGCCTACAATTCTTCCAATCACGATAAACAGCAGACTCCAGATGAATGCACCGATGTAAGCATACAACGCAAAGGCCCGGTAGGAAAGCGAAGACATTCCGGCAAAATAGGCGGTCAGATGCCTGATCCCCGGGATAAAGTAGCCGAACATAATCAACGGCTTTCCGAATCGCTGAAAATAGGTTTGAGACGTATGAATTCGCTGTTTCGTTAAATGCAGCTTCGGTCCGTATTTAAGAAGCAGAGGCAGACCGAAACTTCTGCCCAGCCAGTAATTAATCGTTATGCCTGTTGCCGAGCCCAAAAAGGCGGCGAGCAGCGTAAGTGTAAAAGAAACCTCCCCGGTATACACAATATAGCCGGCAAAGGTGAGCAGGAATTCATCGGGTATGGGCAGCCCGACAACTCCAAGGGCAAGAAGAAAAAACAATGCAAAGTATCCGTAATGATGAAACACGTTTTGCAAAATGATTTCCATACAACACCAACTAGTTTAGGATATAACTTTATTTTACCGAAAATATACAATTTTGTATCGTTTTTTTACAATTTTTTAATTTTTCTGTTGAAATGTGTCTGGAAATTCGACAATTAAGGGTCTTCTTTTTTTCATCCCCTCTCATATAAATGATAAAGAAATGAATAGGACAAAGGGTGAAGTCATGGGCACATTTTTAAAAGGAACACTTATCTTATCATTGGCAATGCTCTATACCAAGGTTGTTGAATTTGTTGTCAGCATTCTTCTTGCACGGTCACTCGGCAGTGAGGGCATGGGTTTTTACATGATGGCGCTTCCTGTCATTGGCTTGCTGATCACAATTGCTGCCCTTGAATTTCCTACCGCTCTCTCAAAAGTACTGGCCGAGGAAGAGGCTCATCAGAATGACAGAGCCAGAATGCAAATTGTAAAAGTATCGTTTTTCGTTATCATGGGTCTCAGCCTGCTTCTTGTGGCTGTAAGTGCCGTCATTACCCTGCTTTTGTTAAAGTGGAAAAACATCGATATCCGGCTGGGATATCCGCTGCTGGCTTTGATTCCGGTTGTTCCCGTGATTGGGACCAGCTCCATTCTGAAGGGATACTTCAGCGGCCTTCAGAAAATGAAACCCATCGCCATAGCTCAGCTCCTGGAAAAAACGGCTCACTTGAGTTTTATTTTTTATGTGCTTCAATACATGAAGGATTTGCCCCTGGAATACCGGGTGGTTGCAGCCGTGCTTGGCCTTGGGGCCGGAGAACTGGTCTCCCTGTTTTTCTTTTCAGCTTCCTTTTTGCTCGGGGAGCGAACGTCAGGAAAAACAGCAGCCGATAAAGCAGCTCCGGTATCCAGCAGAAGTATATTAAAAAAATTATTCCAGGTCAGCCTGCCGACCACCGGTGTTCGAATTCTGAATGCACTCACTGCCGCCGTAAACCCGATATTGATCACCCAAAGTTTACTCTTTGCCGGCATTACCGCCTCCGTCGCCACCAAGCAATACGGAATGCTTACGGCTTTTGCCATGACCATTGGGTATTTCCCCGGTTTTATCGGGTATTCACTGTATGTTTCGCTCGTGCCTTCCATTTCGGAAGCACGTTCCAAACAGGACGATCAAGCCTTGCATCAACGGATTCACCAGGCCTTTCATATTACCCTGCTTTATGGAATCCCCTGTTCCATTGTGATGTATTTTTTTGCAGACGAACTGACTGTCCTTTTTTATCATTCACCGCAGGCAGGCCAGTTTCTTATGCTATTGTCTCCCTTTATCCTGTTTCATTATCTGCTTTCGCCGCTTCAGGCTATTTTGTTTGGCCTGGGGCGCGCCAGGGATGTGTTTTCACAAACGATCTGGGTTAATATCCTTTCTATCCTGCTCATCGTTTCGTTTGCTTCCCAATCAACCTTCGGAATACATGGCGTCATTATTGCAGTCAATTTCAGCGGTGTGCTTCTTTCCATTTTGCATTATCACACCATTGTTGAAGAGGTTCGATTCAAGCCGAAGCTTATGGACTATTTCATTTTTTTGGCTTCGGGAGCATTCACCATCGGGTTATGCGAATTAATGCACAAAACCCATTATGAGGACCATATATCAATCATCATTGTACTGGCGGTTGTGTTTGCTGTTTATTACGGTACCCTTTTCTTTCTCCGTCTGTTTCAGTCCGGTCTTTCCCGGCTATGGGTGAAGCCCAAGTTATAAAATGAAAGAGCTGCACATCCAATCGTTAGATACTGTCTAACAAGAGGAGATACAGCTCTTTTTTATTGGCTTATTTATTCATTATTGCGAAGGCGTGCATCCTCAGCATGATGGGCTGCTATCACTGGCTCAGGGGTGGTCTAAAGTAAAAGGAATACCTCCTCATGCCAACTATGTTCCTTCTTTATCGTTGTCTCCGTTTATACACCACTTTATATATAATCCAGGCAAGCGATCCTGCTGCTACAACTGCCAGCAAGACATATTTCCCGAGGTGATGGAAGTATTGCTCTACGATTCTCCAGTCAGGACCAAGCATTTTCCCGACCATGATGAAGGTGAAGCTCCATATGATACCGCCTGAATAGGCATAAACAGCAAATTTTTTGAAGCTCATGGCGGAAAAGCCAGCCAGATATGCGGAAACATGCCGGATTCCCGGTATAAAATAGCCGAACAGAATCATTACACTGCCATACCTTTGGAAATAAGACTGCGTTTTTGCTATTTTCTCTCCGGGAATACCGATTTTCGGGCCGAATTTTTCAAGAAACGGCAATCCGAGCTTATAGCCGAACAAGTAACTGAGCGAAATGCCTGACATGGCGCCAAGAAACGCAGACAGCAGAGCCAGGGTAAAATGAATATCCCCCTTGAAGACAAGGTAGCCGGAAAACGTCAGCAGCACTTCGTCAGGAACAGGAAGGCCGATTAGGCCAAGGGCCAGCGCCAGGAAAATACCTGCATATTCATAATGCTCAATCCATGCTAAAACGCTGTTGCTCATCAACATCACCTATTTTACCCGCAGGTTTAATCCTCGTTGTTTTCCTGTTTCCCGCCAAGCTCCGCAGCCTTCTCATTCGTCGCCTTTATCGCGTTTTCAATCAATTTTACGAAATCTGCCTGATTTAATATATCCAGTCCTGCTGCTGTCGCTCCGCCGGGAGTGGTAACAGCGTTTCTTAAATCAATGGGAGACACTCCGCTTTGGAGCATTACCGCTGAACCATATATCATTTGGGAGACCAGCTTTCTGGCCTGGGCTTCCGAGATGCCATAGCCCGCCGCAGCATGAATCAGAGCAGAAGCAAACTCATACAAAAACGCAGGCGCACTTCCTGTAACCGCCGTCATCTTATGAATTTGTTCTTCCGTGCAATACTCGGAACTTCCTATGCTGTTTAACAGAAGCTCCAAAAGATGAATCTGATTTTCATTTAAGGTATCAGCATACGTATACAATGAAATGGATTCACCTGCTTCGGCTGCTGTATTGGGCATCACCCACGCCACTGGAGTTCCTGGCGGAAGTGGATTTTCGAGCCTTCTAAGGCCAATGCCTGCCGCAACGGATACCACAAGCTGGCCATCGACCACGGTGGACAGCTTCTCCAGCACAGCTTCATGTGCTTCAGGAGGCATAGCCAGTACAATGACAGAGCTTTCTTTCACTTGATGCAGCCAATCGGTAGTTGTTTCTACGGCATACTTGGAAAACAAATACTGCAGCCTTTCCTTATTGCCCTGATTGGCCGCTATAATCGAAAGGTTTTGCCCTTTCGCTGATTGCAATCCTTTAATCATTGACTCTGCCATGCGGCCAGCGCCAATAAATAAAAATGTAGTATTCATTAAATTCTCCCTTTTAACGGTTTAAAAAATAAAAGGCGTCCTGTAAGAACACCTTTTCTCTCTATTGTAGCTTATTTTTTCTAAAAATCTATTAAGGACTTCATTTTGGATTCGTCCATCTCTTTCAAAAAGGCAACCAGAAGCTTCACGGTGTTTTCAAGATCGCTTTTTGAAACCATGGAAACATGGCTGTGGATATAACGTGAAGCGACACCAATGACAATCGAGGGAACACCCTTTTTAAACAGATGGAATCTACCGGCATCGGTTCCACCTCCAAGCATAACATCCACCTGATAAGGTATATTATTCTTCTCCGCAACATCCATCACCATGTTTCGAAGCGGTACATGCGGAACCATGGAAGAATCAAGGAACGTTATAAGCGGGCCAGCTCCTAGCTTTGCCTTATTGGAATTATCACCTGGTCCATCCTGGGCAATTCCTACGTCCATTGCGATGGCTAGATCAGGCTCAACGGCATAAGGAGCCGTTGCCGCACCTCTGAGGCCAACTTCCTCCTGGACGGTAGCTCCGCAATAAATGCTGTTTGGATGCTCGCTGTCCTTCAGCTGTTTTAACACTTCCAGCGCCAAATAACAGCCTGCCCTATTATCCAGTGCTTTTGCAAGAATGGTGTCATTATCGGGCAACAGTTCAAACGGACAGATTGGCATAATCGGGTCACCTACACGGATTCCCCATTCTTTTACTTGGTCTGCGCTGTTCGCTCCAATATCAATGAACATTTCGCGCATGGGAACGACTTTTTTTCGTTCTTCAGCCGTAAGAATATGCGGCGGTTTGGAGCCTACAACTCCAGTAAAGGTTTTCTTATCCGTAACAATGTGCACGCGCTGGGAAAGAATGACCTGATCCCACCAGCCGCCAAGCGGCACAAATCTCAGGTATCCGTCTTTTGTGACTTCACTGATCATAAATGCGACTTCATCCATATGGCCGGCCAGCATAATTTTCGGACCAGCGGCTGAGCCCTTCTTTTGGCCAAAAATGCTTCCCATATGGTCATATACAAGCGCCGCACCTGTTTTATCAATTTCCCTTTTCATAATGCTGCGGATCGGGTGTTCAAATCCTGGTGCCCCGTTTGTTTCGGTTAATTCTCTTAAAAGATCCATTACCATCACACTCCTATAGTGTATATGATGGTGAAAGTTCCCTTTTTTTATTACAGCAAATTCTGACGTTTAGCATTTTGAGGAGAAGGAATACATAAATCGTAATCAAAAGGAGGAATATACATGACGAAATTCCAGCTTGGAGACCAGGCTCCCGATTTTTCAGCGGTCACCGCTGAAGGAGATACCTTTCAATTTTATGACCACTTAAACCAGGATGACCGCTTTCACCTGCTGATTTTCTTCCGGGGCGAATGGTGCCCGGTGTGCAAGGAACAGCTTCAGGATCTGGAGGAGCATAAGGATATCTTTAGCGAATTAAATACTCATATCGTCTCAATATCCACAGATGAAAAAGAAAATCTGGCAAAGCTGAAAGAAGACAGTTCCCTTTCTTTCCCTGTTTTAAGCGACAAGGACAGAGAGGTAATCAATTCCTATGGCGTGTACTACCATGACGGCGTATACTATGATGATCATGAATCACATGGAGAACCGGCAGCCTTTCTAATTGATCCGCAAAAAAGAATTGTCTATTTAAGCGTACAGACGGGCCCATTTGGCCGGCCGTCTGCCGAGGACCTTCGCAAAACCATTAAATACATTCAAAAAACACTCAAATAAAAAAAGAGCCGGACGGCTCTTTTTTTATGCGTAAAGCTCCATCGCTTCAGCCACTTGTATGGCTTTCAGCAGCGCTTTCGCTTTATTGAACGTTTCGTCATACTCATTCTCCGGAACGGAATCGGCAACGATGCCTGCTCCTGCCTGAATATAAGCTTTATCATTTTTAAAAAGGATGGTACGGATCGTAATGCAGGAGTCCATGTTGCCTGAAAAAGAAAGGTAGCCGATCGCTCCGGCATAGGTTCCCCTGGCCTGCGTTTCCAGTTCCGCGATAATCTGCATCGCCCTTATTTTCGGTGCGCCGGACAATGTGCCGGCCGGCAGGCATGAAATCAGGGCATCAAAGAAGTCTTTATCTTCCTTGAGCAGACCTGTGACATCAGACACAATGTGCATCACATGCGAATAACGTTCAATCTCCATAAAAGAGGTAACTTCCACACTTCCGTATTCCGATACCCTGCCAATATCGTTCCTTCCCAAATCAACAAGCATGAGGTGCTCGGCCACTTCCTTTTCATCAGCGAGCAGTTCCTCTGCTAAAGCCTGGTCTTCGTCCATGTCCTTGCCGCGGGGCCGTGTTCCGGCAATCGGGCGGGTTCTCACCCGCTGCCCTTCAACTTTTACAAGCAATTCCGGGGACGAACCGACTATAATTTCATCCGGAAGCTTAAGCAGATACATGTAGGCGGATGGATTTACAATCCTTAGTACGCGGTAAACCGTCAGAGGATCAGCTTTCGTCTCACTCTCAAAACATTGGGAAAGAACAACCTGAAATATATCTCCGGCTGTAATATATTCTTTGGCCCGGTCTACCATCGAACAAAATTCTGATTTGGTAAGGTTGGATTTTACACCGCTGATATCAACCTCCTGCTGAGGAAGATAGCGAAAAGACGGCACTGGCTGCTTTACATTTTGCTCAAGCTGCTTCATAGTTGCTTCGATCGATAACCGTGCTCCTTCATACAGTTCTTCTATTTGTTCTTCGGTATAATTTTCAGGTACATGAAGGTTGCAGACAATGTTGATGGATTGCTTCAAATGATCAAAGACAATCAGTTCATCGACAAACAGAAATTTCATATCATCGGTGTTGAGAATATCTTTCTTGTGAGGCGGAATTTTTTCGAAATACTGGAGAATATCATAGCCAAAATAGCCGACAGCTCCACCTGTGAACTGAGGCAAATTTTTGTGCGCGGGACTTTTATATTGGTTGAGGAGAGATTTAAGGATTTCGATCGGATGTCCGGAAAACGTTTCATCCTGATCTTTTTTCTTTACGTGGGTCTGCCCTTTTTTGCAGGAGACAACCATGAATGGATTCTTTCCGATATAGGAATACCGGGCCCATTGCTGTCCGCCTTCCACACTTTCAAGCAAAAATGAGTAATCTTCCTGATAATAGGTTTGATACAGCTCAATCACTGTATGTACATCAGCAAATAATTCGATGCTTACAGGAATCAAATTGTACGTTCCTGCCAATTGTTTCACTTCTTTCAATGATGGTTGAATCAATATAATCATCCCTTCTTGATGAGAGACGAAGACTAGCAACCATAACCGCTAATCTCAGCTCGGCTCTGCTCTTAATCTGTAAATGTTTTCTAAAGCTTCTCTACTCTTCTCAACTAATCTCGTGCGATTGTAAATCACTATATAATGCATTGGTAAAACTGTCAACCACTTTTCTGATTTAACACGGCACAATAAGGGAAACCTCTTTGAGATACAGTTATTATAGAAGAGGTGAGAAAATGAAAGCGATTATTATTAATGAATACGGCGGACGTGAGCAGCTGGTTGAGAAGAAGGTATATGATCCGAAGCCAGGTCCAAGGGATGTTCTCATTGAGGTGCATGCCACATCGGTTAATCCGGTGGACTGGAAAATCCGTGAAGGCTATTTAAAGGATAATCTGCGTTTCTCGTTTCCTGTCATTCTTGGATGGGATGCCGCTGGCGTAGTAAAAGAAACGGGTTCAGCCGTTACAAAGTTCAAGCCGGGGGACGAGGTCTTTACGAGACCCGCAACGGAACGGGATGGCACGTATGCAGAACTGCTGGCAGCAGATGAAGAACTTGTAGCATTTAAACCGAAGAATCTCACATTTGAAGAAGCGGCATCAATACCGCTTGTAGGTTTAACCGCGTGGCAGTGCCTGGTGGACTTCGCTAAAATTAAAGAAGGGCAAAGGGTCCTGGTTCATGCAGGAGGCGGAGGCGTTGGAAGCTTTGCGATTCAGCTTGCCAAGACCAAAGGAGCTTATGTGATTTCTACGGGAAGTGAGGACTCCGAGAGCATTATCAAAGAATCTGGTGCAGATGAATTTATCAATTATAAAACGCAGGATTTTACCGAAGCCATTGAATCGGTAGACATCGTTTTTGATACGATTGGCGGCGATGTACAGAAAAGCAGCTATAAAGTAATCAAACCCGGCGGTGTACTTGTTTCGATTGTCAGTCCACCAGTTCAAAAAGAAGCAACGAATCATTCGGTAACTGCAGGCTTTGTCTTCCTCGATCCTGACGGTGAAGAGCTTGCTGAAATCGGCAAACTGATCGAAGCAGGAAAGATCAAGCCATTTGTGGGGGAAACCTTCCCACTGACACAAGATGGCGTCAGGGCTGCGCATGAATTAAGCGAATCCCATCATGCCAAAGGAAAGATCATTATCAGCGTAAAAGAATAGTTGTATTTTAAGATTGGTTGTTAGTACATTTTTAGCTTCTTTGACAAGTTGGTTGCAGTGAAAGGTGCGAGACTCCAGCAGGAGATGCGGGACAGGTGAGACCAAGAAGGCGCTTGCGCCTGATGGGCTCAGCGCCCGCCCTGCGGAAAGCGAGCGACCTGAAACGGAAATCAACTGCTTTCAAGAACAACCAAGAATAAAAAGCCCGGATGGAGGTTCAAGATCTTCACCGGGTTTTTCATGTTATATAATCTCACACCTTTGTAGATTAACTGCCAATTTCCATGGTAAAGTATTTCTACACCACCCTGTCAGGAGGAGGATAGTATGATCCTTTCCCATCAATTAACACCAGAGGAAAAAGAAAAAGTAAAACTGCTTAAGAAGAAAATAAACAGTGCCGTGAATGCAGAAGAAAGGAAAGAATATGAAACCCAATTAATCATACTGATGGAGCGTATCTTCATTCGTTATAAACTGCAAAGAAGAAATGAATTATAAATTCAGCACCCTTGCAAGGTCAAAACCGATGGCCTCCTCCACCAGCTCTTGATCTCCAATCTGTATCTTTTCTTCTCCCAATAAAATGCCGCCCAATCTTTCACAGGCCACCTTACAAGGATTATCCTGAAGAACCCATACAAGCATTGTATGGTAGCCCGAATCCAGAAAACCTTGCGCCAGCTTCCGAATCAGCCTGCTTCCAATCGAGCGCCGCTGATATTCCTGTAAAATATAAATGGCATAAATCTCACCATCATATAGGAAACGTCCCGTACGATTAGCTCCTCCTGAACAAAATCCAATAATTTCCTGGTTGATACAGGCAACGTACAATTGATTTTCAGGCAATGGTTTTTCTATAATTCCTTTCCACATTGCCTTTCTGTCCTCCACGGACATTTTCTGCAAATATTCCTCATCGACCACTCCTTTATATGTCGTTCGCCAGCTGTCTACGTGAACAAATGCGATAGCCTCTTCATCTCCGGGGAGGGCTTTGCGAATTTCCAAGGTCTATACCTCCTTTTTGTGCAGTTCCGCTCAAACTCATTAACGTAGTTAACAATACCCGTTCCTGCAGCAAAAACCAGCAAATTCCTTAAAAATCCTTCGTTTACAATTTGATTACAAGTTCTTTGCCATTTTATTTCCCCGGAAATTGGCGTTTTTTGAAGTCAGGAATGAGTGGCAAACCAAAGAGTCCAGCGGTCGCGTTCAATTATATGCTTTTCATTTTTTAGTTTACCTTCAATGAAACGTATAAGCTCTTTAAGCCTTTCATTATTCAACTCAAACAAAATTGAACGGCCTGTACGGCTTTTAAGGTCCAGGGCCAATTCCTGAAAAGAAGTAAATTTCTTTCTTGTTTCCCACAGCTTTATTTCTTTTATATCGGAAAAGCCTGCTTCTATTAATGCTGACTGAACATGATCGCTTGAGAACCGCCTCTTTATTTCCTGACGAATAAGGCCGGGTTCTTTTTCAAAAAAGTATCCCCGTATATGTTCAGGAGACCCGGGCAGCAGGCAATCTTCAGGAGTCCTGTCCTGAACGATGAAGGTTCCTCCGGATTTTAATAACCGAAAGGCTTCTGCAAATGGCGTATCTAAATGGTCCAAGTGATGAATTACTGCCCGTTCAAGAACAATATCAACTGTCGAAGAAGGCAGACCAGTACAGGAGGCTTCGCCTTTTTTAAAACGGATGCGGTTCTTATAAGCTGAACTGTTTTCTTTTGCAGCAGCCAGCATGGTTTCAGAAAAATCCAGTGCAGTCACATGGTTGGCGCCAAGCTCAAGCAAAGCTTTTGTATATATCCCCCCGCCGCAGCCGATATCTACCACATTGCACCCAGAATGTGCGATGTAGGGGCTAATGATTGTTTTCCATTCATCGGATGCGGTTCTCGAAGCATAAGAAGATGTAAGTGATGGATCGTGAAAATTAATTCCCATTTTTCTTTCTCCTTACTTTGTTGCTTTAATGAACACAGCATCCCCGGTAAACGCCTGAACCTGTCCTTCTTTTTCCTTGATCCTAAAATACTCTTTTACATGTTCAGGAGCCGATAGCATGTCCTTCTCTAACTCTTCTTTATCTTTCAGATTCAGCTGCATCCGGCTGCACCAGCTGTCGAACGCAAAATCCTTTTTAAAGGCATGCATTTGTTCAAAGTTGAAACCTATTTCTTCAAGAAGCTGCAGCCACTCTGACTTTCTCCAGGCACGGTAATGGCTGGGATCTCTCTTTTTTTCAACATGATTATAAAATCGATCGTATTCAAGGGTTTCCGGAGCTGTATTATCGATGAGCAGAAATCTTCCACCCGGCACCAACACGCGGAATGCTTCTGACACAAAAGCTTTCACTTCAGGAAAATGATGAGGAGCGATCCGGCAGGTCACCAAATCGAACGATTCTTTTTCGAATGGCAGGTTTTCAGCATCGCCCTGTACAAACGACACATTGGTCCGGCCTTGTTCATTGATAAATCGCTTGGCCGCTGCAAGAATTTCACTTGTAAGATCAAGAGCGGTTACTTCTTTCACATGCGGGTAAAACGCGTTTGCCGTATGGCCTCCCCCTGTAGCAATATCAAGCAGGCGGTCTTGTGGCGCGGCATTCGAAAGCATCACCATGAGTTCAAGATCCTTTCCCTTTGCGTGGATCGGGCTGGTAATGTAGCTGTCCGCATTCCTGCCGAATTGTTCTTGAACCTTCGCTTTAATATCCATGAAATCCTCTCCCTTCTTCTTTATCATATGCAACTCGCTACTTTGTGAAAATTACTAAAAAGCTACTTACTTCCATAAGTAAAACTAATTATAATTCCTGAATATTTGAAATAGTAAAAGATTTAGAGGGATATTCTTTGTACTTTTTGGCAATTGCACGTATTCTTTAAAGTGTAACCACCAAAAATTGGAGGGAAGCCACCATGGATAATTCCATTCAAACAGCATTTCGGCAGGTATCAGAAATTTCGACCAAAGAAGAACGTTATGAACCGTTTTCCTGGTATGAAAAAATGCGGAAGGAAAGTCCTGTGCGTTGGGATGAAAAGCGGGGAGCATGGGATGCTTTTGACTATCAAAGTGTAAAGAATGTCCTTGAAAACAAGGATTTATTTTCTTCCAACCGTTCAAGAAGGCAGGAAGGCGAGCAGGCTTCCCCTATTGAGCTTAGCTTGATCAGCATTGATCCGCCAAAGCACACCCAGATGCGTTCCCTTGTTAACAAGGCATTTACCCCGAGAGTCATGAAAGACTGGCGGCCCAGGATCGAGCGGATCGCAAACCAGCTGCTGGACGAAATACAGGATCCTTCAGAAATCGATTTGGTCAAGCAGTATTCCTATCCGCTTCCTGTCATGGTGATTGCAGAGATACTGGGTGTACCGATCAAAGATCAGGATAAATTTAAAGACTGGTCCGATTGGGTGGTTGCCGGACCAACGGACAACAGTCCCGAAGCCCTTAAAAAGCTGGAAGAAAATCAACAAAGAACATATTATGAGCTTTATGTATATTTTAAAGAAATTATTGCCATGAAAAGACAACAGCCAGGTGAGGATATTATCTCTGTTCTCATCCAGGCAGAAATGCAGGGAACCACGCTTACAGAAGATGAGATCATCGGTTTTTGCATCCTCCTTTTGGTTGCCGGAAATGAAACGACAACAAACCTGATCAGCAATGCCTATTATTGCTTTACAGAATTCCCTGAGATTTATGAAGAAATTTTGAAAGATCCTGCCGGAACTCTTCCGCTTACCGTTGAAGAAGTGCTTCGGTACCGTTCACCTGTACAATCCATGAGCCGTGTTGCCAAAGAAGATACGGTTTTGAATGGCGCCGAGATTAAAGCAGGTAATATTGTCGTTGCCTGGATGGGCGCAGCAAACCGGGATGAACAGCAGTTTGAGAATGCCCATGAATTTAATATTCGCAGAAAGCCAAATCCGCACCTCGCGTTCGGCAAGGGCATTCACTTTTGCCTCGGTGCACCTCTTGCAAGGCTGGAAGCCGAAATTGCCATGGCCGAATGGATCAAACGTTATCCGCGATTTGAAAGAAGCTCCGGTTTTTCCCTGGAGCCGATTGAAAGTACGTTTGTATACGGCCTTAAGGAATTAAAACTTTCCGTATTATAATAGAAGAAAAAAGCAGGAGGCCCTAAAATAAAGGTCTCCTGCTCTTGTTTTAGCAGCCGGTAACAATTACCTTGTTCGGGTCTTTGCTGCTGTCCTCCACGCCATTTATCAACACTTCCTGCAGTTGAAGCTGTTCTCCTTCTTCAATAAGGAGCTCGTCCACGTTACGGTGAAAAAGTCTTTCGAGATCTCTTTTTATCGAAGTATGAGGACTTTTAATCATCATATGGGAAATAGAAATGTTCTCGTCACTCACCGTATCTTTTCTTGTTTGAAGCTCAATCTTGAAACGGTATGGCGTAAAAATAAACGTTCTGCGCGCCCCGGTCTCTGCTTTCCATCCCATAACGTCCGCCCGGTTGCATATCTGGGCAAGCTCTTCCTCATTTACAAGATACCCGATATGGTCAAAGATTGGTTTCTTGCCTGCCCCAAATGTGATATTCACCTTTCCTCTTCTGACTTCAATGATCCGAAAGATGAGGGCGTTCTCCCGAAAGTCTTTCCATTCCAGCGGTGGATGGTACGGGGTAACCGTGCCCTTTTCCATTGCATACCGTGCTGCAACAGTGAATCCCAGTTTTCGATAGTAATTTTCTGTTTCCTCAACCCGATTAGTCCAAAAATGATAATGGAATAATTTCATTGTTTCACTTCCCGTCTGCCTGATTGTTCCTTCTGTGTCTGAAATGCTATGGACGAACATATAGTGAGAGTATACAAGCTTACGATACTTGGAGGCCAATTATGCTGATTCTGTTTTTGCTCGGACTGGCACTTGCCGCTTCTCCCGGCCCTGACTTTCTGCTGATGACAAAACATACGCTCAGCCACGGAACACGCATGGGATACGCCACATTCCTTGGAAATCGTACCAGCTTCATTCTCCATCTTACCTTGGCAGTTCTCGGATTGTCAGTCATCTTAAAGGAATCAGCTCTATTATACTTGTTAATCCGAATGGCGGGGGCTTCCTATTTAATTTATTTGGGCGCTCACAACCTGTTCAGGAGAATCTCGCCTGCAAATGATCCTTCAAGCATTACGAGCATTGCCCTTTCCGCTCTGCTGGCGTATCAGCGCGGATTTTGGAGCAACCTCCTTAATCCAAAGGTCAGCCTCTTCTTTTTAAGTATTTTCCCTCAGTTTGTTACTGCCCAGCAGCTTGCCTCCCATCCGTTTAGCAGTGCCCTTATTTTTCTTTCCGGAAATTCATGCTGGTACCTGTCCATTCTTCCTGTAATCGGCATGCAGCGCATCCGGCAGCAGGTCGCCCGTTTCCAATCGATCTTGGATCTGCTGTTTGGCTTGCTGTTTATTGGATACGGCGGAAAAATGATTCTCGAAGACCTTCAGCTTTTGGTGGGATACCTTTAGGATTTTTTTAAAGAAGATTCTTCGGTGGTCTTGTGAGTAGTTGATTTCCGTTCCAGGATGCTCGCTTTCCGCGGGGCGTGCGCTGAGCCCCACAGGGGCAAGCGCCTATGTGTCTCACCTGTCACGCCTGTCCCGCCGGAGTCTCACACCTTGCACTCCAATCAACTTGTCAATGAAGATACCCTGCAAGTTTCCAAAGCAACCATCCATTATCTATAAAAAAAGGATAACCTGAATTACCAGGTTATCCTCTTTTATTACCTACTACTCCACCGGCACTGGATCTTCGCTGCGGTCTACGGATCCAGGCTCTTTGCTTTTCTTCGCCATGTCGTACCTTAGCCCGTCAATGCTTTGCCGTATATTTCCTTTGCCTGAAAAGTTCTCAATCAGTTCCTTCATATCAATTCCGGATGAGGCCTTCAGCGTTTCCTGAAGTGAAGCCATAAGGTTGGTTGCATATCCAGTCACCTTATTCGCTCCTCCATTCTCTCCGCTTCCGCCGGTATCCACTACGGTAATTTTATCAATGTTCGAAAGCGGGCTTGCGATTTCCTTCGCATAAGCCGGAAGCATGGTGACAATCATATCAAGAATAGCCGCCTGACCAAACATTTCAAAGGCTTCGGCAATCTTCTCTTTAGCCTCCGCTTCAGCCAATCCTTTCAGACGGATAACCTCGGCTTCGGTTTCCCCTTTTGCACGTTCTGCTTCTGCTTTGGAAAGCCCTTCAAGCCTCACTTTTTCGGCTTCTGCTGAAGCCATGGCCTCTACCCTGTATTTGTGGGCATCTGCTTCAGCCACTTGCTTGCGTTTTTCCGCCTCTGCCGCTTGCTCGACGGAGTAACGGTCGGCATCCGCCTTTTTCTTTACTTCAGAATCATATTGCTTTTCACGTCTCGCAATCTCTTTTTCTTCCAATTCAATTTGCTTCTGCCGCTCAATAATCTTGATCTGCATCTGCTGTTCTGTAACTTCCTGCTTGGCGCGTGCTTCTTCCAGATGGTAAGCCTGGTCCGCCTTGGCTTTGGCAATATCCTGCTCTCTGCGGTATTCAGCGATTTTCAGCTGGTTGATTTTTTCAGCTTCCGCCACTTCTGTTGCCCGCTCAAGCTCTGACTTTTGTGCTTCTTTATTGGCTTCTGCCCGCTTAATGCGGGTTTCTTTCTCCGCTTCTGCTGTTGCAATATCAGCATCACGCTTCACCTGGGCAATTCTCGGTTTACCGAGTGCTTCCAGGTATCCGTTTTTATCTCTTACATCCTTAATGGTGAAGGAAACGATGATAAGACCCATTTTCGCCAGATCCTGTGAAGCAATCCGCTGTACTTCCTGAGAAAACTTATCACGGTTTTTATAGATTTCCTCTACGGTCATGGAGCCAAGAATGGAACGGAGATGTCCTTCCAGTACTTCTCTTGCTTCAAGCTCGCGGTCTTGTTTCGTTTTTCCGAGGAACTGTTCTGCAGCTGTAGCGATTTCTCCAATTGAACTGCCAATCTTAATAATGGCCGTTCCGTCGGCCGTCACAGGAACTCCCTGTTCGGTGTATACTTCTGGAGTTTGCACTTCAAGTTTGCTCGAAAGCAGGCTCAGCGGTTCGGACTGCTGAAAGACCGGAAATACAAAGGTTCCTCCGCCTCTGACAATCTTTATTTTATTTCCTGATTCATCAATGTTTACGTTTCTGCTTCCGAGAAAGCTCCCTGTAACGATCAGTGCTTCATCCGGGCCGGCTGTCTTATACTTGGTGATAAAAACGGCTAATAAGGCAATGATGATAAATACCGCAATACCTGCGACAATGAAAATAGGTGTCATTTTGTTTCCCCCTGTTTAGTTGATTACAGCATGGCGGCCTGTTCATATGGCAATACATGAACAACACCGGTTTTAACATCCACAATCAGAATTTTCTCTCCCTGACCGATCGGCTCATTATTCAGGCTGACCGCTGTTTTGGCAATATTGCCGCTGATTCCCTCAATAAATACCTCTCCAAACCCATTGGTCGGGATAGAAGTGATAACCTTCCCAATCCTGCCACGAAGGTCCGCTTCTGAGTAATTTAAAGACGCTTCTGCAGAGGCAAGGGGAATCAGGACAAAGATATTCAGCAGCGTTACAAGAACAAAGGAGGCGCCTGCAGCCACACCCATTATGAGCCAGCTGCCGAGCGGGGTCAGCATTTCCAAAATGTATCCTCCAGCGCTCCACAAGGTGAAAAAGGAAAGCAGGAGCGTCGGATTCAGGATATGGGAAAAGACATCAAATGCCCCGTGAATCAAATCACTGACTAATACATACAAAAAGGTAATACATCCGAAAATAATAAGTCCTGTCAGGTAAACGGTCTCCATTGGATACCCCATGAGCTCCATTACACACCCTCCTTTTTCTAAATAACCTCTTTAGATCCTCCCTCTTTTAACCATTTTATGGAACAATTATAGCATATTTACACTCCTTATTTGGAAAAACATGTTTCTTTTTCATAATACTTCAAGCGCGCTTCATACATATAAACGGACAAAAAACGAAAAGGTTTCGCATTTCCAAAAAAATTCACTATATTTATAGTTCGTTCTATGTAATAAACCTACTATTTAAAAAAGCTGCCTAGAATGCGGCAGCTTCATCATTTCACTTTTTAGCTCTAGTGGTTTCCTTTTTACTTCTTACTTTTATGCCAAATGGAATCCAGTTCAGTTAGCTTTACAGAGTTAACTTGCGTACTGCCGTTATTTGAGAAGAGAACAATTCTCTCATGAGGACTGTTTGGGAAAAGCAAGCTTGTAAAAGCAATTGTTCCTCTATTTGCAAATACTTCAATCGAAGAGGTATCCCTTAAGATGTGCAGGCTGATTTTTCCTTTACCTAGTTTTAAAGGACACTCTTGAACAGCAGCAAATGATTCAGAAAAACTTTTGTCTCCCGCTGCCGTCCTGTCCACTGACAACTTCTCTTTCTCTACATCATACTGAATTACAATACTCTCATTATCATCATTATTAAACATAAGGCCAAAAGATGTTGCATCACAATTCTCAAACTCAATTCCCATTTCTATAAGGGGACTCAGCATATCAAAAGCCGTATTTTCATCAGCCGTTATTAAAAACTCTTTAGAGGTAAAAGAACGTTTTCGAATAGAATCGAATTCTGCTACAACATTTTGAGCCAAGCGAGTACCTGAATCAGTTGAAACGAGGGAAAGTTCTCGTGGTATTGTCATCGCGCTGCGCCATTCTTCTGTTGGCACCAAATTGGCATAGCGCCAGTTACTCATCCAGCCGATATAGATCCTTCTGCCCCCCTCTTTAGGGAGATCCGACCAGCTCACACCTGCATAATTATCTCTGCCATGATCAAGCCATAGGATGGTTTCCTCGGGGTTTTCATTGTAAAATGTGGTTCCATCAAAGTGTCCTATAAAATATTGTGTTCTTGAGCCTTGTTCATAATCTGGATTGTCACCAATGCTTACGAGCATTACCCATTTCTTATTCAATTCATTATCATCTAGCCGTAATTCAAAAAGATCGGGACATTCCCATACACCATGGTGAGATCCGTCATTGTGTCCAAATTCGCTGGCAAAGTTCCAATCTTTCAAATTCGAGGATGTGTAAAGAGTGACGGTTTGCCCTGTAGCAAGAACCATTACCCATTTTTTAGTTTCAGTGTGCCAAAATACCTTTGGATCCCGATAATCCGTGATGGTTTCTTCGGTTAATACCGGATTGCTTTTGTATTTCGTCCAAGTTCTTCCGTTATCTTTGCTGTAGGCCAGGCATTGCCGCTGGCGGGACCTTTCGGATTCTGGGTAAATGTCCACACTGGTATACATAGCCACAATGCCTGGTTTACCTTCAAAGAAACCTGATGTATCATTCCAATCAACTACTGCAGAGCCTGAAAATATAACCCCATGTTCATCTGGATGCAATGCAATGGGCATTTGCTCCCAATGAATCAGGTCTTTACTTACCGCATGTCCCCAGTGCATTGGTCCCCAGGTAGAATTGAATGGATGATGTTGATAAAATAGATGATACTCGTCATTAAAGTAGACCATTCCATTCGGATCATTCATCCACTTTTCCTTTGGGGAATAATGAAACTGCGGACGATACTTTTCACCATATACTAATTTATTCATGGACCTTCTTCTCCTTATTTTACCTTTAGCGTTGGATTATTTATGATTCCTGTCATAACCTGATTGTTTAATTTTCAGCCATTCCTGTAATCCAAGCCGATCCAGTTCTTTCATATAATTATTCCAGTCCTTATCCACTTTTCCATTCTGTATCCACTCAGCCCGTTTTCTAATAACATAAGCGAAGAGATCCGTTTCTATAGTGGAAAGTGCATCAAGGTCATCCAGTGAGAAGAATACCTTTGGATAAATATTTTCTGCAGTCATATGCGGTACCATGACGTCCTTCATCAGATTCAGCCTCCATGCTGCATCATCCGGCTTAGTCGTAACCTTTCCATAGTACTCATCAAGAATGGCTAAAGGTCCGCCAATGCTTGTTTTTTGTCGTAATTCCACAGGAGCTGAACCATTTAAAGGCAAATGTTTTAACATCTTAGTGCTTTTATCGTATTCAAAAATATTTTGTAACTTTTTATCGCCGTAGGTCCCCCAATTATCCTGTACCGATTGAGTAGGATCATATAGTTTATCAATCCATTTAGCTGTTAGTTCAAGGTTCTTATTAGCACTCGTTATTACCATTCTTCCACGGTCGAAGCCCATTCCATTTGTTCTTGTAACATTTACATGTCCATCAGGACCGGCAAGTGGCGGCATTAGGTCATATTTATTATTCATTCCTGTAATATTCGCCTTATCCCAGGTGAAATACAGTCCGTATCGGTTATCTTTTCCTTTTGCAAGATAAGTGTTCCAATCTTGTTCAAAAGCTTCAACATCAATCAATTCTTCTTTATACAGTTCATGTAAAAATTTGATACCTTCTTTATAACCGGCATCTGATGAGGTAAAAGCAACTTTTCCATTATTTTGAACTACCGTATGGTCCCAGTTCTCTCCAAGACCAAATGATCCAAAGAGGAAAGCCAAATCTTCTCCACCTGGTTTCCCTATAAACGCCAATGGAATTTCGTCTGCTTTACCGTTTCCATTGGGATCCTTAGTTTTAAAGGCAATAAGAACCTTTTTTAATTCTTCTGTTGTTTTAGGCATCTTCAGACCCAATTTTTTTAACCATTCAACGTTAATCCACGGAAAATCATCCACTGAATGGATGCTTTCTTTCCCAGAACCGAGTTCTTCAATCCATGGGAAGGAATAGATATGCCCATCAGGCGCAGTCATCATCGCTTTATATTCCGGTGCCTCTTTGAGAACTTTTCTAAGATTAGGCATATGTTTTTCAATTAGGTCCTCAACAGGAACTATTGCACCGTCTTTAGCAAGTTTCAATAAGTCATAGTCTCCATAAGCGGCATCAAGAATTGCATCCGGAAGATCCCCGCTCGACATAGCAAGATTTCGTTTTTCCACAAAAACATCTGATGTGTAGTTTTTCCATTTGATGTTTACATTTGTTTCTTTTTCTAGGCGTTTGTAGATTAACTTTTCATTTGGGTCTTTTGGAGCCAATGGAGAGCTTTGTGTCATAAAGTTTAATGTTACTTTTTCTTTAACTGGGAAACTCATTTTTAAGCTTATAATCTTTTGAAGCAGCCTCACCACTGCTGCTCTTGCTGCATCCAGAAACCAGTAATAATGCTGTCAAAGAGACAACTGCTATTTTTTTTGCCTTTTTCATAAAATGATCCTCCCAATATTAAAATGATGAAAATATGAAAGAAAACTATTATTTTAGTGAACCCACCATGATTCCTTTCTCAAAATATTTCTGAAAGAAGGGGTACATCAGAATCAATGGAAGACTTGAAATGACAATGGAAGAGTATTTAATCATCTCTGACAGCTTTTTAAGTTCAGCCATCGCCAATTGGTCACTAATCATTCCAGGATCCGTTGAGTTTTGAATTAAAATCGATCTTAAAATCAGCTGCAGTGGATGAAGATTAGGGTCATCCAGATAAATCATGGCATCAAAATAGGAATTCCACTGTCCTACGAAGGCATACATGGCCAAAACGAAAATAATGGGCTTGGATAATGGCAGAACAATTTTAAAGAAAATTAGCAAATCTGAGGCTCCATCAACTTTCGCTGCTTCATGCAGTTCATAGGGTATTCCTTTGAAATAAGTTTTTGCCAGAATGATATTCCATACATTCAAGGCCCCAGGAAGAATAATGGCCCAAATGGTGTTTAACATTCCTAAATCTTTTACAACCAGGTAAGTGGGAATCAGCCCACCGCTGAAAAACATCGTAATAATAAACAGGGTCATAAAGAAATTTTTCCCCACAAATCCGTTAATGGATAATGGGAATGCGGCAAATAACGATACAACAACTGTAACGACCGAGAAGCCTACTGAATAAAGAATAGAGTTTAAAAAACCTCTTATCATTGCTTCATTTCCGAGGATCAGCTTATAGCCTTCAAGACTCCAATCCGAGAAGTTAAAAGAAATTCCTTTGTTTAATAGAATGGTTGGATCAATGAACGATGCCAGTACGATATAAACGAGTGGAACTATTACAACTAAAACGGCTAAACAAAGTAAAATACTATTAAATCCCAATATCATTCGATCCATGCGTGTATACTTTATTTTCATATCGAAACTCCTAACTCGCTAATATAATCCTTCACCTTCATTTAATTTCTTGACAATAGAGTTAACCAGAACAAGCAAAATAACATTAATAACGGAATTAAAAAGGCCGATTGCTGTAGAGTAAGCATAATTCCCAGATTGTAGTCCTACTTTGTAAACATATGTAGGAATAATTTCAGACGTTGGCAAATTCATGGACGTCTGCATAAGGTACGCTTTTTCAAAACCGATTGCCATAATACCACCTGCACTCAATATAAAGGTAACGGCCATCAAAGGTTTTATAGTCGGTAAATCGATATGAATAATTCTTTGTAAAATATTTGCGCCATCAAGTGTGGCTGCATTGTGCAATTCAGGGTCAACATTTGCCAAAGCCGCTACATAAATGATGGATGACCAACCTGCCGCTTGCCAAATTCCGGACAGAATATAGGTTGTACGAAAAAAATCAGGGTTAGAAAGAAACCTAATTGGCTCTCCTGTCAGCATCATTACTAGTTGGTTGATAGGTCCCGTTGGGGATAAAAAGATAAACAGCATACCTACTATCACAACGACTGAAATGAAGTTTGGTGCATACAGGACAAGCTGGATATTTTTTTTAACAGCGGCCCTTCGAACTTGATTGATCATGAGGGCAAGAATTATGGGTATTGGAAAACCGAGTAACAAACCATATACACTGAGCTTTAGTGTATTGACAAAAATCACACCAAAGTTTGGTGATGACAGAAACTTTGTGAAGTGGGCAAAACCAACCCACTCACTGCCCAGAATTCCCTTGATTGTGTTAAAATCCTTAAACGCAATGATTGCTCCATAAATTGGAACATATTTAAACACAATGGTTAAAAGAAGTGCTGGAGCAATTAATAAATATAGAAAGTAGTTTTTTCTTACATACTTCAATCTTCTCACCAGACTAGAATCCATTTTCTTTCCCGGCTTCATCTGAAAAGCAGCATCTTTGTTCGTTTTTACTAGACCTTGCAATCTTGTAAACCCCCTATCAAGTATTGGCATTGAATGTGACAGTACATCCAGACTTATATAGCGTGAGCACAGGCAGCGTTTTTTTCTTTAGCCCTACTCTATGTAAAACTATAACAAGTATTTGTAAGCGCTTATTTTAAAATCTTCGGATATAGATGTTTGAAAATTTCGGTATTTTATAGCCAATAAAAAAACCCTCAACTGAGCATTTTATATGCTCAGTTGAGGGTTTCCTATGTATTATGGTGTCTGCATTTCTCGAATGCCTGCATTGATTTTTTCGACCGCTTTTTCGGCAGAAGCATCTATATCTTTCCCTTCAAGGCCGACATCTTCAAACAGTGTACGAATCGTATGGCTGACTATAGAATATGCTGGTGTTACAGGGCGATTTCTGGAGTGATAAAGTGTCTGTTCCATCAAAATATTCAATGGATATTTATTGAGTTCAGGAATATTTTTAGCTACTGAAAATCTTGCAGGAAGATCACCTGTAATGGTGACATATTTTTTCATACCTTCATACCCAGATACATACTTAATGAACATCCATGCTTCTTTGGGATAGGTTGAGGTTGAAGAAATCCCAAGGGCCCAGCCTCCATTTGGAGTAGCCTGATGGGTGCCCTTTGGCAATGGAGCCACCCCAAAATCTTTGTCTGCAGTAAAATTGGCATTTTGCGCGAATTCTTTTAATGTCCAGGAACCCAGTACAGTCATACCCAGCTTCCCTTCTTCAAAAGCCCTGGGCGGAACTTCTATACTAGCTACTTTGTATTTAAAATAGATATCCTGATAGATCTTAAGCGCGCGCTTTGCTTCTTTGGAATCTAAATAACCATTCGCCGTACTGCTATCAGGACTTAGCACACTAGCACCAAATTGCCATAAAAAAGGTGTCTTAAAATATGCAGGTGCTTCTCCAATTCCAAAGCCTTGATCAGGATCGAGTCCTATAATTCCTTTATCTGGATTGTTTATTTGTTTAGCAATAGTAATAACTTCATCCCATGTCATAGGTTTATTGGGATTGCCAGAAGGAAAGGGAATACCTGCTTTTTTAAAAATCTGTTTGTTATAAAAGAGGGCTATGCTGGATTCTGCGACAGGTGCAAGATAGAGCTTCCCTTCATAACTCAATCCTTTTAATGTAGATTTAGGGATATCCTGAATATTTCCTTCCTTTTTCATAAGTGAATCGATTGGCATTAGCGAACCATTATTTGCGTAAAGAGCCAAAGTGGGGCTGTCTATGGCCATAATATCAGGAGACTTGCCATTTGCAAGTTCCGTCCTCAGCCTTATTTCATAATTACTATAAGGAATGGTTTTCATATTAATTTTGATCTTGGGGTTTTTATCCTCAAAGGATGCAATGAGTTTTTCATAGGCATTATTTTCTGCTATATTCCCGTTATTTCTCCAAAATGTAAGTTGGACTTGTTCTGAAGGATCTGGCTTTTCTTTATTATTATGAAGACTGACAGGAGCTTTCTGCACCCAATATGCCCATACAGCAATACTAATAATAAGCATTAACGACAAACTGATCGCCGTTTTTTTCATATGCCATTCCTTCCTAACTTTGTTTATTTTGACATTGACGGTAATCAACAGGTGTTTTTCCATAATACTTTTTAAATACTGTACTAAAATATCCAGAGTTGGTAAACCCAACAAGATTCGCAACATCAATGATTTTAAGATGCCGATCTTCCAGGAAATCAACAGCTTTTTCCATTCGGACTCTAACAAGATAGTCACTAAAGTTTTGCCCTATCTGGCTTTTAAAAGTTTCGGAAAGATGGGCTTTATTAATATGAAAGATTTCTGATAAAAGAGAAAGAGATATTTCATTTGCATAATGCTGGTCCAGATATTGGCGAACGCCATCTATAATTAATTTCCCATTTGAAAATCGGGCAGTACGAACTTTTTTAATAATCTGTCCTGCCAAATCAACGAGATACTGAATTACCTTCTCATACGAATTAAGCTCCCAAATGCTTTGCTGGCAAGTCCACATTGCTTTTTGGATATCTTTTGTTTCGGTATCATACTTTCGTGCAATGGAACCCAAAAGAAATAAAATGCGGTTTGCAACGAAAGAAAAAGAAAGAATGGATTGGCTTTTATTCCTATTTAACAACTGTTCAATGTTTACTTTAAGCAAGGCAAAATCTGCATTCTCAATTGCATTTAACAATTTACGTTCCTCGTAGGAGGAAAATTCGAACACATCTTCCTTTATGTTTGAAACATCAATAATCTGTGATTGTTGGCCTAAATAACTCTGGCTCCATGCAAGCATGCTAGAAATATATCCGGATTTAAACTCCGATATTCCTTTTATGGGATTACCGATTCCTATGACAGTCTCCAGGCAGATCAGCTTCTTTATATTCTGCTGAATATCTCTGACCAGATCTTCAGAACCGTTTTTGGATTTGATAAAGTGGACCATATTCGTGTAGCTTGGATCATAAAATGAAAGGCCTGCATGTTCTCTGGCGAGTTCCTTGCAGATCATCTGAAAAGGCATCCATAATTCTTTTAAGCGATGTGTATTACCCATACTTTCTCTTATTTCTACAGAAATAAATTGCACTTCCGTCTTTTCTTCCACAAGACCTTCAAGCTGAAGCTGAATCAGCCTCTCTTTTACCATCGGTAAGAGCAGCCTATCTTCTTTCACAAGATACAAAAGATACTGTTCCTGTACTTCTTGAAGCCGGGAAAGAGCAAGCTGGCGTACTTTAGCTGTTTCCGCTAATTTCTTCTTTTCCTCCTTCCCTTCTTTACGAATTTTCCGCAATGCCTCTTCCAGTTCCTCCGGAGCAACTGGTTTTAAAAGGTAATCTCTTACCCCTTCCTTTAATGAACCTCTTACATATTCGAAATCGGAGTATCCTGATAAGACAATCACTTTCACATGTGAGAAATGATCGTGGCAATGTTTAGCTAATTGCAGCCCATCCATTATAGGCATTCTCATATCAGTTAGGATTAAATCAATCTCTTTTTCTCGCAGCCATTCAATAGCTTCTTGTCCATTGGAAGCATCTCCTATAATTTGAAAGCCCTCTTCTTCCCAGTTCACTTTCATTTTCAATCCATTGCGAACTTGTTTCTCATCATCCGTAATCAGTACCTTCAACATGAAGATCATCCTCCTCAATGTTTATTGAGAATGTAATTCGTGTGCCTTTGCCTATTTCTGATTCAATCTTATATGAAAAATTCTCTCCATAAAAAAGCCTTAAGCGACCCAGCACATTCCTAAGCCCAATACTGGTACCCTCACTCATTAATACATTATTAGTATCCTGCTCCAGGTCTTCTTTATATATCTTCGCAATGAATTCTTCAGACATCCCTGCCCCTTCATCTTCAATAACAATACATATCTGGTTTTCCAGCTTTTTTGTTTTAATCAGAAGGGTAGCAAATTTTTCCTCGCTAAAACTGTACTTTACTGCATTCTCGACTAGCGGCTGCAGAACAAATTTAATAATTGGAAAATCAAATGTCTCTGGATCTTCTTCAATTTTGATTGTAATACTATCTTCATATCTTATTTTTAAAATATTGGTGTAATTACGTATATAGCCGATTGCATCACTCATCTTAACTACATCAGTATTAGTATTTAATGAATATCTCATCATTCTTCCTAAATAAACGCTGACATTCATCACTTCTCTATTTTTACCCTGAGCAGCCAGTCCACTGAGAATCTCAAGTGTGTTATTTAGGAAATGCGGATTGATTTGCAGCAATAATGCTTTATATTCTGCGTCTTTCCTGCGGATATTTGCTTCATATTCTGTTTCAATTCTATTTTTCAACTGATCTACAGTATGAGTAAATACGTTTACAAGATATCCGACTTCATTTTTTGGTGTTTTTACAGTTGGCATGAAACGTTTAGCACCAGAAAAATCACCACGTTCAATAAAGCCCATTCCCTTTGCTAATTTACCTATCGGCTTTACAATATTGGACGACAGCATATAAGATGCAACAATAGTTAAAAGGAAAACAAAGGCACTGATGAGAAGCATATTACGCCTCAAATCGTAAGCATTAGAAAATAAGTCAGACTTTTTCACTTCACTAAGAAGAATCCAGTCCATAACGGGCAGCTTTTGATAAAAAACAAAATATGTATCAGTTTTATAGTTTGTCTGAAGCAGACCTTTAGCAAATTTACTTTTATTTATGGTTAAAAGGCTGTTGTGTAATACCTGCTTGGGTGTGTCCATCTTTCCTTTTAGTACATTTTCTCCTCTCTGATTTACCAAATTAGCATTTCCAACTCCCCCGACCGTGTTTTTTTTCAGAGCGGAGGCAAGCAAATCAGTAGGAAAATTTACTTTAATGAACCCATAAGAAATAAATGTATTCATGTCAATCAGAGGCAGCACGTAGCTGTTAATATTACTTGAGGCTGGCTGCAATGGATCGGTATGGGATGTAATGAATGGCTTTCCTTCTTCGGTAAACTCTCTATACCAGGAAGCTTTATACCAATTAGGGTTATTTCCCGAAGTACCTGTGCCATCATTTAAGGTAACCGATATGGACATATCATTCGAATTATTGGCTGTTAATGAAGAGAGCAAAGATTTTTGCTGATTTCGTATTACTGCCCTTCTATCATTTGATATCCCTGAAGATTTATTGTCCACTTTCATCCATTGCTGAGTGGAATCGTTTACAAGCACCTGTTTTCCCAAATCTTCAGCCTGCAAAGCAATGGAGTTAATATACAGCGAATATTGATCCATCATTCCCACCACTAAATCCTGCGTTTGATCTTCAATGGTAGAAGAAAACCACCTCGGAACCAATAATGAAAAAACGATGAACGGAATGGTAAGTACACAAGTAAAAATGAGAAATAAACGATTTCGCAGTGAGAAAAACATGTCGCCTCCTTTAGGAAGAAAGAGAACTTTAACAAAACAGCCCTGAAAATTTGTAAGTTTAATTTATCATAATTTTAAAAACATTAATATGTAAACTTCTAATACAGCAAAAAAGCCACCTGGGACTCTGCACGGTGTGTGCAAATTCCATTCAGGTGACCTTTTGTTCAAGTATGTGAATGAATGATTGTTGTTTTTCAACAGAGTGAACGTACTGCTCGTCCAGCATTTCAAGAAGAAGCTTTTGTTTTTCATCAGGAGAAGCCTTCCACTTTTTCAGCTTTTCCCGGCAGTAGAACAAAAATTCTGTATAGGCTGCATAGTCTTCCGGATAAGCGTCCAATAAATCATTCCTTATTCGTTTGGCTAGAATGGGACTCGCACCCCCGGTAGAAACAGCGATCAGCAGCCGGCCTCTTCTTGCTACCGCAGGAACGGTAAAGTTGCCAAGTGAAGGCTGGTCAACGACATTGATGAGGCGATTTGGCCCGGCTTGCCGTGTGACCTGCTGGTTCGCTTCAGGATCATTCGTAGCCGCAAAAATGATAAAGGCGTGTTCGTAGTCCATCGGCTCGGCTTTTTTTTGCTTCCACATTAACCGATTGGCTGCATGAAGAGACCTGATCTCTTCAATGGCTTCCGGGCTGATGACCTGGACGAACGCACCGGCTTCAAGCAACCCTTGGATCTTCCGAAAAGCTACCGTTCCTCCGCCGACAACAACCGCCTGTTTTCCCTTCAGTTCCAGAACAATGGGATACACTTTACACAACCGTCTGCTGTCTCTGGGTTTCATCAATTCTCGTCAGAAGCACCTCTTGAAGAACCGGGTGATAGCCAAGCGCCTCACAAAGGATTAACTCCTGACCCGTTTCTCTCGCCTGCTCGGTGATCACCTTTTTCATACCGCTTAAAAGAATGCCGGGAAACAGAAGATAAGGCACAACGATTACTTGTTCATATCCCCATCCGGCCAGTCTCAGCACTTCCTCAAAGCTTGGCTGTGCCGCTGTCAGAAAACAGGTTTCAATTTGAGGGATGCTATAGTTGTTTTCAAGCTGGTCAGCAATGGACTTAAGATCCCTTTTCACATCAGGATCACTGCTCCCTCTGCCGACAAGCAGAATAAGTGACTTTTCCTTAAAAGAATCAGCAGCCTCTGTAATTCGTTCCCATAATAAAGAAGAAATCGATTCATGAACACCAAACGGTTTGCCATAGGAGAACTCGATATGAGGAAAACGTGACTGCTGGATCTCCAGCTCTCCCGGAATGTCTTCCTTCGCATGAGCCGCAGTCAACAATAGGACAGGAATGGCACATATGGACGTGGCACCTTGTTGTACGCAAGATTCGACACCTTTGGCAATGTCCGGCTCGGACAGCTCTAAAAAACAAACTTCTTTAATAGGATAATCGATATGTCTCATACACTGCTCGGCAAATTCCCTTGCCTTTTCCGTACCAGCTTGTGTCCTGCTGCCATGGCAGATGAGGAGCAATGCTTTCATTTACAACGCCTCACTTATCATAATAGAAGAAGTTTCGTTTTCGGCCAGTGTCTTTTCAAACCAGTTGATTTTGTCGCGCAGCCCCACGACTTCGCCAATAATAATCATGCTGGGATTCTCTATACCTTCCTGCCTGGCCACCTTTTCAATAGTAGCAAGCGTCCCGGTGACCGTCCGCTGGTCCGCTGTGGAGCCCCATTGAATCAAAGCTGCAGGAGTATATTTGCTCTTCCCATACTTTATCAGACTTTCGCATATATAGGGAAGATTTTTGACTCCCATATAAATGGCGATCGTATCAATGCCTTTGGCCAGGCTTTTCCACTTTTGCACTTCTTCCTGTCCATCTTTTCGGTGGCCGGTGACGATGGCAAAGCTCGCACTGAAATCCCGGTGAGTAACCGGAATTCCTGCATAAGCAGGCGCCGCGATGCCGGATGTAATACCCGGTACTACTTCAAACTCGACCTGGTGTTTAACAAGCGCCTCCGCTTCTTCCCCGCCCCTGCCAAACACAAAAGGATCTCCACCTTTTAATCGGGTGACAATTTTCCCGTTTTTGGCATGCATGACAAGAAAATGATTGATGGTTTCCTGCTGCATGGCATGAAAGCCGGGCAGCTTGCCGCAATAAATCAAATCAGCATCCGGACGGGCGTAATTCAGCAGCTCCTTGTTCACCAGCCTGTCATAAAGGATGATATCCGCTTCCCTGATACATCTGACGCCTTTTACCGTAATAAGTTCCGCATCACCGGGTCCTGCTCCTACCAAATACACTTTGCTCATATTCATCACCTGCCTTTCTTTACTGTTTTGGATGTTAAATCAATTGTTTACTTTCCAGATACGCAATGACCTGTGCCTTACATTCTTCAATGCTGGACACGTGGGTATCCACGACAAATTCCGGTGAAGCTGGTTCTTCATATGGGGAATCAATTCCGGTAAATTCCCGGATCTCGCCTTTTCTTGCCTTTTTGTACAATCCCTTCGGATCTCTGTTCTCACATTCCTCAAGCGGGCATTTCACATAAATCTCATGAAATTCACCTTCGCCAAGGATTTGTCTGGCGCTCTCCCTGTCTTCAATAAAAGGAGAGATGAACGCCGTGAGAACGACCGTACCGCTGTCAACAAATAATTTGGATACTTCTCCGATCCGCCGGATGTTTTCTTTCCTGTCCTCATCTGAAAATCCAAGATCCTTATTTAACCCGTGGCGAATATTATCGCCATCCAAAACATAGTTTCTGACCTGGCGCTGATACAGCTCTTTAGCCAATTCATTCGCCAGTGTGGATTTGCCTGAACCGGACAATCCTGTCAGCCAGATGACAAAGCTCTGGTGGGCATTTTGTTTTCTTCTGTCTTCTTTCGTTACCGCCGACTGGTGCCATGTGATATTTTGTGCCTGACTCATTATGCTCCTCCTTATGCCTTTGCCGTTTCTTTTTCTTTCAGTCCTTTAATCAGGACTTCCACAACTTCTTTACGGCTGAACTCGGCTGGCGGAAGCTCTCCGTTTCGCAGCAATTCCCTTACCTTTGTTCCGGAAAGGATTACATGATATTCCTTGTCGTGAGGGCATGTTTTCGATGATGCCATTCCCTCACACTTTGTACAGTAGAAGCTGTGTTCGAAAAACATTGGAGTAATGCCAAGCTCTTCGGATGTAAATTGGGTGAAGATTTTCTGAGCATCATATGTGCCGTAATAGCTGCCGACTCCCGCATGGTCTCTTCCGACGATAAAGTGCGTACAGCCGAAGTTTTTGCGGACCATAGCATGAAAAATGGCTTCACGCGGGCCGGCATATCTCATGGCTGCCGGGAATACGGCGAGGAACACACGATCGTCCGGATAGTAGTTTTCTAGCAGGATCTCATAGCTTTCCATACGAACATCAGCCGGGATATCGTCTGATTTGGTTTCGCCAACAAGCGGATTAAGGAAGAGGCCGTCTACGGTTTCCAGCGCTGTTTTTTGAATATATTCATGCGCACGGTGAACCGGGTTCCTTGTTTGGAAGCCAACAATGGTTTTCCATCCGCGCGCTTCAAATTCCTTGCGGGTTTCTGCCGGATCCAGGCGATATTCATTAAACCGGTCCTTTTCCGGACGTTTTACCAGTTTCACCGGACCGCCAATATAATAGGAAGGGCGTTCAAGAAGCTTTTTCACTCCAGGGTGTTCAACATCGGTTGT
Organism: Fictibacillus fluitans; assembly: GCF_030418125.1. Taxonomy (GTDB): domain Bacteria; phylum Bacillota; class Bacilli; order Bacillales; family Fictibacillaceae; genus Fictibacillus_C; species Fictibacillus_C fluitans. The sequence continues at coordinate 124,237 of NZ_JAUHTR010000007.1, forward strand.
TTGGTAGACTTGCTGTGCTTCATGTTTAACATCCGGGCGGTAGATATCCTCTACCTCGATGACACCGTATGTTACCCCGTTAAACGTAAGCTTTACTTCGTCTCCCGTTGAAAGGGTGCGTGCTGTTTTTTCGTGAACCGGAAGAACGATCGGAATACTCCATACCGCACCATCAGCCAGGCGGAGATCGTTTACCACTGATAAATAATCTTTTTCTGTCAGGAATCCGGTAATCGGGCTGTATGCCCCTATCCCGATCAGCTCAAGGTCGCTCAACGAGGTGGCATCCAGTTCCACTTCTTTTTGGATATGGTTTGTTGGATAGTCTGGTTCGTACCGGTTAATGAGTTTTCCTCCGTGCGGTAAAATAGCCATTTAAATTGTTCCTCCTGTAGTTGAAATTATAGGTGAAGACCACATTCTGTTTTTCCCTGGCCGGACCAGCGGCCGGATCTTGCGTCTCCTGATGCCCAATCGGCAGGAAGCGTGCAAGGCTGGCACCCGATGCTCGGGTAGCCCTGGTCATGCAATGTATTGTACGGCAGGCTGTTTTTATGCGCGTATCTCCAAATGTCTTTATATGTCCAATGGATCAGCGGACAGATTTTAATGGATTTGAAGCGGTTGTCTTTATTTATATATTGCGTATTCTTCCTCGATTCCGACTGTTCACGTCTTAGCCCTGAAAGCCAGGCTGACGCACCGCTCAGTGTTTCCTCAAGGGGAATGACCTTTCTGATCTGGCAGCAGAGGTTGGGATTTCTTTTCCATAATTCATCCCCATGCTCGCCCGCCTGCTCAGCGACACTGAGTGCCGGTTTTTTCATTTCAATATTAAGTGCAGGATATTTTTCTTTCGCCTTTTCAATAACTTCATACGTTTCTTTAAAATGAAGGCCTGTATCCAGAAAAACGACACGCGCATCGGGCTTGACCCTGGAAATTAAATCGACAAGCACGCTTCCTTCTATGCCAAAGCTGCAGGCATACACCAATTCATTTCCGTAATAGTCATAGGCCCATTGCAGGACTTCCATTGCTCCTTTTGTTTCGCTGTCGGAAGGGAACGGAAAATCATGTTCCTGCTCCTCCCATGTATTATACTTAAGCATAGTAAACCACCCCTTTTAGTAAGCATATGGCTCTCGATGCAAGATGTTTATCCTTTTACACAGTTTTATAAAAAAAGGCTGATATATCAACAAAAAAACGGAAACACCCGCCTCTAGTTTTCTAGTCAGCGAATGGTTTACTTAAATCGAACCTTTTCATTTTTTTCAATCTGGATCAGTTTCCCATCTTGAACGATCAATGTAATGGAACCAAATCTTATGCTGTTAAGCATCTCTTTCAACTGCTCAAAAATTTCATCCTGTTTTTGACCGTTTACCACATCAGAACCTCCCTGTTCACTGATTTGCTGGCTTTTTTGACAATAAAAAAAACTTTCCATTTCGGAAAGACTGACGAGGTAAACATATTACCTTATCTTCCAAAATGTAATAAACATTCTGCTGGAGTTAGCACCTTGCAAGAAATTGCAGGTTGCCGGGTTTCATCGGGCCAGTTCCCTTCACCGCTCTGGATAAGTTTTTTTATTTTTTTAAATAATACCACATATTTATCCAAAAGCAAAGCCTATTATTCTTATCGGATTAAAAATATTTTTTGATAAATTTGATTAAATTATATTGACAGAATTCACTGTTATTGAATATAGTAGGTATTAATTTAATCACACTAAGCTGATCGGAAAAACCGAAGGCTCTTAACAAACAGTAGTTAGGAGTCTTTTTTTTTACGTGACAGGAGGAGTAAACCATGAAAAAATTGATTGTCTTGGCACTAATCGGCCTTGTGGCCCAACTCATTGACGGGTCGCTCGGAATGGCCTACGGACTGACTTCAACTTCCCTGCTGCTGGCCTTCGGAATCGCACCCGCCGTTGCCTCGGCTTCCGTGCATTTTGCAGAAGTCGTCACTACAGCAGCTTCGGGAGTTTCTCATATACGTTTTGGAAACGTGGATAAAAAGATTATTTACCGGCTCATTATCCCGGGATCCATCGGCGCTTTTGCAGGAGCTTGCTTCTTGTCAAGCCTGCCCGGTGACATCGTAAAGCCTTATGTTTCCTTTTTCCTGCTATTTTTAGGATTTTATATTCTTTACCGCTTTTTGTTTAAAAAGAACAATAAGGTAACGGAACACGAAAAAGCGTTCAGCCGCAAGCAGCTGATTCCTCTTGGATTGGTCGCCGGTTTCCTTGATGCGACAGGCGGCGGAGGATGGGGGCCGGTAGCCACCCCGGTCCTTCTGGCTAAAAATGGAACGTCAACAAGAAAAGTCATTGGCTCTGTTGATACAAGCGAATTTGCGGTTGCCTTATCTGCCACTGTCGGCTTCCTGATCTCCCTTGGCTGGGAGCAGGTAAACTGGATGTGGGTCATTGCCCTTATGGCAGGCGGATTGATTGCTGCACCGATTGCAGCCTATCTCGTTAAAATCATTCCTTCACATATACTCGGTGTTGTGGTGGGTGGATTGATCATCATTACAAACGCTCGCACCATCCTTCAAACGGTAGGGGTTTCAGGCACATCGTTACAGTCTGTCTATACAATTCTTGCGGTACTCTGGCTGGCCGGCATCGTGTACAGCATCCGTAAAAACAAAAAAACGAGCAATCTTTCTCTTTCAAAAAGAACAGGCTGATTCACAAAAAAAAGCTTCGGCATGCTTAGCATGACCGAAGCTTTTTTTTTGCGGATTATTTTTTGACATGAACGATAAAAGGATAGGTAATTACTTTTCCATTAAGTTTAAATTCTGCCCACATTTTATATAAACCAGGGTCATCAAACGTGGTTTCAAAAGCCGTTTCTTTTTCTGTTAACGGGTGGACGTGTACATATTTTCTACCTGTATGATCAAGAATCACCACATGGCCCCTTGCTCCAAGATAAGGCTCAGGCTGGCCGTTTTTCACTTTAAAAGAAAGTGTCACCGGCTCTTTTGCCTTAAACGAAGAAGGAGACATGGATAACTGATACCCGCTTACTGTTTTTGTGAAATCTGAATCTCCTGTTAAATCCGGACTCTTGGTTTTATTATTGCCAACCTGAACGTCAACCGGAGTTACAGTATAGGCCTTTGTTTTTGGCTTTATATCTACGAAGGCCCGGTACGACCCTGGTTCCAGTTTGTGGCGAACCTTGAACAAACCAGCTTCCGCCTTTTGGGGATGTAGGTGGTAATACTGTTTTAGATCCCGGCTGACTACAATGAAATGCATTAATTTTTCATGATTAACGTCCAACTGGTCAACAGGGTTCCCATTCTTATCCTTCAGCTTAATTCTCAGCTCTCCACTATCGTATTCCACATCCGTCTGTATTTCGTTCTGTTTATTGTCCGGCTTGCTGCCATGATCGCTGCTGTGTTCTTTTTGTTCTGTCGTATTATTCATCGCCTGCATATCCTTATGCGGTTTCTCCCCGCCATTTCCAGGGTTACCGGCAGTCCTGTCATATACTGCGTAAGAGGCCATAATCAAAATCAGAATTCCTGCAGCTGACAGCACCCAATTTCTGATGATCGTAGACATAATGGATTCCTCCTTTACAATTTGATCTTCTGCAGCCTCAGGGCATTCAGTACAACAGATACGGAACTGAAGGCCATAGCCGCACCTGCCAGCCAGGGAGCCAAAAATCCGGAGGCGGCAAAAGGAATTCCGATGGCATTGTAAGCAAAGGCCCAGAAAAGGTTTTGTTTGATGTTGCGAATGGTCTTTCTGCTCATAAAGATGGCGTCTGCAATGCTGTTAAGGTCTCCACGGATCAATGTAATATCCGCAGCTTCCATGGCTACATCCGCACCAGTGCCAATGGCCATTCCAATATCCGCCAGAGCGAGAGCCGGTGCATCATTAATTCCGTCACCAACCATCGCTATTTTCTTCCCCTTGCCCTGCAGCTTTTTCACTTCATCCGCTTTTCCTTCGGGAAGTACACCTGCAATCACATGCTCGACCCCAACCTGGCGCGCGATGGCATTTGCTGTGCGCTCGTTGTCACCTGTGATCATCCATACTTCAATATTCATTTCCTTCAAACGTTCAATCGCTTTCTCTGATGTTTCTTTCACCGTATCGGCAACCCCCAACATGCCTGCAAAGCTGCCATTCACCCCAACAAGCATGACTGTTTTTCCCTGCTCCTCTAGTTCTTCCATCTTGCCAAAGACGTTGTCAGCGGCAATCCCATACTCTTTCATCAGTTTTCGGTTACCTATAAGAACATGCTGGTTTTGAATGACAGTCTTGATTCCATGGCCGGGCAGCGCTTCAAATTCACTGGAAGGAAGGGGCGCTATCTTTTTCTCTTTCATCACTTCAACGATGGCCTGTGCCAGCGGATGCTCTGAATTTTTTTCAGCACTTCCGGCCAGCAACAGCAGCTCATCCTTTTCCATTCCGTTTTCAGGCAGGATATCTGTAACCACTGGTCTTCCATATGTCACCGTACCGGTTTTATCCAGGATAACCGTATCAATGCGGTGGGTATTTTCCAGGTGCTCTCCGCCTTTAAAAAGGATTCCGTACTCGGCCGCTCTTCCCGATCCAGCCATAATCGACGTGGGCGTTGCCAAACCTAGCGCACACGGACAGGCTATAACCAGAACCGCGATCAGTTTTTCAAGTGATTCTGAAAAATCACCAGGGGTGATCCCAATAAACCAGACAAAGAATGTCAGAATGGCCAGGCCAACGACAATCGGTACAAATATTCCCGATATCCGGTCTGCCAGCCTCTGGATCGGGGCTTTTGAGCCTTGTGCTTCTTCTACCACTTTAATGATTTGGGATAAGGCCGTATCTTTTCCGACCTTTGTTGCCTTCATCTTTAAAAATCCGTTGCGGTTGATGGTAGCCCCAATGAGGAGGTCACCGGGTTCCTTATCCACAGGAACACTTTCTCCGGTCAGCATGGATTCATCCACAGCAGAACGTCCTTCCACGACCTCTCCGTCAACCGGCACCTTTTCTCCCGGTTTAATATAAACCACATCTCCGGGGATGACTTCCTCCAATGGCACTTCGATTTCACTTCCATCCCGCGCCACCAGTGCAGTTCTTGCTTGGAGACCCATCAGTTTTTTAATCGCATCTGATGATTTTCCCTTCGCTCTTGCTTCAAACCATTTTCCAAGAATGATCAGTGTAAGCAGCACAGCCGAGGTTTCAAAATACAGTTCAGGCATATGGAGACCTTGGGAGGCGGAACGGATACTGAGATACAGGCTGTAAAAATAAGCAGCTGAAGTTCCAAGAGCAACAAGAACATCCATATTGGCGCTCTTATTTTTCAATGCTTTGTAGGCTCCAATGTAAAACTGCCGGCCAATGACAAACTGAACCGGAGTGGCCAAAGCAAGCTGTACCCAGGGATTCATGAACATTTCAGGTACATAGAGAAAAGAGGTGAATGAAAAATGACTCGCCATCGCCCATAACAGCGGCAGGGAAAGAATCATTGAAAAAAGAAATTTGCCCAGTTGGTTTTGAATTTCTTTTTCCCTGAGTTCAGCCGTTTTTTCGCCTTCGCCTTCTTTGAGACGGGCGCCATACCCCAGGTCTTCTATTTTCTTGATCATCTCAGCAGCAGAAACCTGTGAAGGCAGGTAGCTCACCGTTGCCGTTTCAAGAGGCAGATTGACCGTGGCTTCAATGACCCCCTCCATTTTGTTCAGCCCTTTTTCGATTCGTGCAGAACAGGCGGCACAGGTCATTCCGGTAATCTCTAGTTTTTCTTTTTCTCCGGAGATGCCGTAGCCGAGGTCCTCAATCTTTTGCTGAAATTGTTTGGATGATGTTTTTTGGGGATCGTATACGACCTTCGATTTTTCCAGGGCAAGGTTAACGTTGGCATCTTCAACACCATCAAGCTTTTTCAACCCTTTTTCTATACGCATCGCACAGGCAGCACACGTCATTCCTGATATCGGAAGAGTTGTTTCTTTGAGATTTGATTCCATGAAAATTCACCTCTTTATACCCTTACAGGGTATATTTTTATCCAAAAAGAGAACGCGCTTCCGCACGTTTCTCTTTTAATCGTCAGGCTACGTCATACCCCTGATCATCGATGGTATCCTTTATTTTATCCAGGCCAACTTTATTCGCATCATATTCTACTTCGACTGTTCCTTCTTCAAGCTGTACATGGACCTGTTCTACGCCCGGCAGTTTGCCTACACTTCCCTCTACAGCATTCACACAATGGGCACAAGACATTCCTTTCACGTTCAGTGTTACTTTTTCCATGGTGGTTTCCTCCTATAGCTATTTCATTAATTTCTTTACAGTAATCAAGAGCTCATCAATGACTTCAAGCTCACCTTCTTGAATGCGTTCTACTACACAGCTTCTCATATGGCCTTCAAGAAGAAGTTTTCCAACGCTGTTCAGGGCAGATTGAATGGCAGAAAGCTGAGTAAGAACGTCATCGCAATACGTATCACGTTCAATCATACCTTTTACCCCCCGTATTTGTCCTTCAATACGGTTCAGCCTTGTCAGCAGATTGCCTTTCATTTTATCCGAATGATGACTTTTTCTTTCGGCAGAACAGTGCGCATCTTGCTCTTCAATCTCCATACCCATCATCTCCTTACTCAAAACTTACCATACCCCCCTACCCTATGTAAAGAACAAAGTTTTATTTTTATTTTACCCTTTTTTATAAAAATTAACGTAAGACTGTCAGCTGCATGATTTCCCAAAGGATCTCCAGGTTGCCAGTTTCTTGGACGCATGAAACAATTCCTTTTTCAGCCGTCTGATTTCCAGTTCAGAATCCCTTTTTATTGTTTGCAGTTGATTCCATTCGTCTTCACTGATGACGATAAGACCATTCTTGTGAAGCAGATTAAGCGAAGATTCACCCAAAATCTGTACCGCTCTTTCTTCAGAATTGTTTCTCATCCTGTACACCTCGTTTCATTAAGATTGATTATCCAACATATTCTGCGCTATACAGCCATTTTCCTTTTAAAGGAGAAAAAAGAGAGGGTGGATTTATCCACCTCTCTCTATGTTCAATCAGATAGGGCTTGTCGGGCAAACATGGCTATAACGGCATCATCCATTGGAGGGTTATGCAGTCCTGCCCGGACATCCCGATAATACCGCTGAAGCGGATTATCCATAAACAAGCTGTGTGCACCGACAATCCTCATGGCCAGGTCCACAACTTCATTCGCACTGTTGGTGGCCACATATTTCACTGCCGCAAGAGAGCTGCCGAGATTTTTTCTGTTTTGCGGTTCAGCCTCCCAGCGTTCAATGACACCATACATTAACTGTCTCGCTTTAAAAAGCTCCACATCCATTAAGCCGATTTTCCGCTGTACTTCCGGGACTTCTTTAATGGGCGCCTTCAGGCTGTTTGGCTCATACGTTTTGGCAAATTCAACAGCAAAATCCCTCGCTGCTCTGGCGATGCCCAGATAGCATGCCGGGATGTGGAGAAGCCAGCCTTTTGGCAGCTGCTGATTGCCCTCCTGATCCGCTGTTTCCACAAGATTCTCAGATTCAACCGCCACATTATTGAGCACCAGATCATCACTTCTTGTACCGCGCATACCCATGGTGTCCCATCTTTCTTCAATGGAAACTCCCGGCTGCTTATGTGAGACAAGGAAAGAAGAAACCTGATCTGAATCCTTCACCGAAGCAGAAATGATGGAGTAATCAAGAGCTGGGGCCATGGAAGTAAATGACTTTCGGCCATTCAATATCCACTGGTCTCCCTTTTTTTCTGCTGACGTTTGGGGTTTGCCCCCTCGTGTCGGACTTCCAGTAGCAGGCTCTGTCGACGCTCGGTTGACGAGACTTTGTGACTCAACAATGCTTTTACAAAGCTTCGCAAAGGTCTGCTCATCCCATGACTGGCGGTTATCCAAATCCATTACCACGCCCAGATGCCAGCCGACAGAAAGGGCTGTAGATCCGTCTCCCCGGGCAATTTCTTCCTGAAATAAAATGTAATCATACAGGCTGATTTCCAGTCCTCCATACTTTTTCGGCACGGTTAAAGACAAGTAGCCGGCATTCCCCAAATCCTTAAAATTCTCAAATGGAAATGTGCCCTCCTGGTCATGCATTGGTGCCCTTTCTGCAAATTGCATACGGAGTTCTCTGAGTTTTTCCATCCAGCGGGCCTGAAAATCAGTTTTAACAAAATCGATCATTGTCTCACCATCTATTCTTATAGTAGTTTCCGCTTTTATCCGTCAGTTGTCAGTATATTTACCCTACTTTCTTTAAGTATACTTATCAACTTTTTTGCTTTTGTTTTTCATTAAAAAATAGCTAAACTTTGAAGCTCTTGAAAGCGTTACTTTCCGTTCCGGGTCGCTCGCTTTCCGCGGTAGTCTCGCACCCTCCACTTCAAGTATTTATCCAAGATAATGATGTAAAGCTCATTGCTGCCAAATGAAAAAAGGGCTGTCAGAAGTCAATTTTACTGACTTTCTGGATAGCCTCTTCTTATTACATCAGGTAGCGCAAATATACATAAATACTGGAGATTATGATAGATAAAATCATGAGAGGGAATCCGATAATCATGTATTTAACAAAGGAAATATGATAGCCCTCTTTGCTCGCCAGCCCGGCCACTACCAGATTGGCACTTGCTCCGATCAATGTGCCGTTTCCGCCGAGGCATGCGCCAAGAGCCAGGCTCCACCACAATGGATCAAGATTGGTGATTCCAATGCTCCCCATCTCTTTAATCATGGGAATCATTGTGGCCACAAACGGAATGTTGTCCACAAATGCTGAAGCGATTGCACTCATCCACAGAATCAGGAAGGTAGTTGCTTTTAGATCCCCGCCAGTCCAATCCACCGCCTGTTTGGCCACACTGGCAATAATGCCGGTTTCAACAAGGCCGGCGACAATAACAAACAAACCGATAAAAAAGAAAAGGGTGGTCCATTCCACTTTTTCCAACGCGTATTCCAGATGCTTTTCCCCTGCCATAAGCAGCAGCAGGAAGGCCCCGAAAAGGGCGATGGTTGCCGTTTCCACATGAATAAACTGGTGAAGAAAAAAACCGGCTATCGTCAGCCCCAGTGCAAAAAGGCACTTTCGGAGCAATTGATGATCGACAATCTCCCTCTTCTCATCCAGTTTCATTAAATTTGCCACCAGGTCCGGCCTTGATTTTAAGCCTTTACGGTAGAATAATGCCATAATCGCGATGGTTATCACCAGAATAATCGCGCAAACCAGAGAAAGGTTTTTAATGAAGTCTAAAAAGGTAAGTTCCTTCACCGCGCTTCCAATCATGATGTTGGGAGGGTCACCGATCATCGTTGCTGTTCCACCGATGTTCGAGGCGAAGATTTCCGTCATTAAAAAAGGTATTGGATTCAGGTTCAGTCTTCTTGTTACGCTGAAGGTAACCGGTACAACGAGCAGAACCGTCGTTACATTATCCAGAAATGCGGACCCGACTGCGGTAATCAGTCCAAGGATAATTAATGTTTTAACCGGATCTCCTTTTACCTTTTTCGCCGACCAGATCGCAATGAATTTAAAAAGGCCGGTTTCGGCGGTTATGGTCACCATAACCATCATCCCGACAAGAAGACCGATCGTATTAAAATCAATATGATGGATCGCTACTTCCTGGTCAATCACCCCAAGGGCAACCATGAGGGCACCGCCAAGGATGGAAACAATGGTACGGTGTACTTTTTCAGAAATGATTAAACCGTATGTAATCAAAAAGATACTTAATGCAATTATTGCCTGCTGTCCCATAATATCTGCTTCTCCTTTTCTATTCTGAAGAAGACCGGCGCAAAAACCGGCACCGGTCATAAACCCTATTTAAAATAATACTCTACATTTTCCGTCAGGGGAAATGATTTTTGCATGTTCTGTAAGAGCCTTCGTTACAATCAGGTACATGTTTCCAGATCATGCAAATTTCTGGTTTGGTTGTTTTAAAAACATCAAACAATGGAATAAATGAAGAGACACGACTAATGGAGGCTGTTAAATGGGCTATTTTTTTATTCTTCTATATTTAATTATCGTTGGACTGGTTATTGAGATCGCATCAACAATGCTGGTGTTCACGGGATTGAAAAAAAGCATTTCCCGCTTCCAGGTCATTTCTATGCTGACCGGTACAGGGTTTACCACGGATGAGTCGAAGCTGATCATCGACCATCCGCTCAGAAGGAAGATCGGTGCTTTTCTTATTCTTTTTGGCGCCTTCTCTCTTGCGGTGATTATATCCTCAATCAGCAGCATCTTGTCCAATGATTTTAAAACCACCGAACTTATGATAATTTCTTCAACTTTACTAGTTTTGATGCTTATCTTGAAAATCCCCCAAATCCAGCGTTTCTTTTCGAAAACAGCGGAAGAGGAAACAAAAGACAGCTATCCACTATCTGAATTGCCGATCAAAGATGTGCTGTATTTTGACAAAGATGATTTTATAACAACTCTTGAGGTAAGGGATGACTTTTTTTATGTGGGAAAAAAGGTGAACGAAATTATCAAACGTGGCGAAGATGTTCATATTATCCTATTAATCCGCGGGGATATGCCGGTCCGTGAAAATCTGTATGAGCAGGAAATCCAGGAAGGTGACCGGTTGATTGTTTACGGAAATGAAGGCTTGATCCGCAACAAATTTTTCCATGAAGATGAAGAACCGAAAGACAAAGATGAAAGCCGGCATGATCAGCGCCCACAGGAACCAAGAGATCCCCAAGCATAGCTGTAGAGTATTTGTTTAACATTTGTAATATTTTTTTATGAAAATAGAGGGTTGACTTTTAACCGGAGCGGGTACTACTCTACTATCTTACATTTTAGGAGGAATGCAAAAATGGCTGACACGAATGTTAACAATGTGGATCAAAAAGTAGCACAAATGGACTCCGAAAAGAAAGATCAGATTTTACAGGACTTTGAACAATTTAAAGGGTATCTTTCCGACAAGGTAAGCAAAGGACAAAAATTAGGATTAGGCGAAGAGCAATTGGCAAAAGCTGCAGAAAAAGTAGCTGATTATCTCGCTGCACATGAAGATCCAAGGAACTCTGAAGAAAAGCTTCTTCAAGAACTTTGGAAAGTGGGCGACAAGGACCAGCAGCACGCTCTCGCTCATATGCTCATCCGTCTTGTAGGATAACAATAAAAAATGAGACGCACCCGGCTTTGGTTCTGGTGCGTTTTTCATTGTTTTTTTCTCAATGTTTTGGATAAATCACACCGGGTAGACTTAACTACGGCCAAAGTAAAATGAATTCTATAAAGGAGTGATTTCAAATGGCCAAGAATAATGAACATAACATGTCCAGAGAAGAAGCCGGCAAGAAAGGCGGAGAAGCTACTTCCCGCTCACACAACAAAGAGTTTTATCAGGAGATCGGCGAAAAGGGCGGACAGGCAGCGTCGAAAGCCCCTAACCGAGATTTCTATGAGGAAACCGGCAAAAAAGACGGGGCAACCCGAAATACTCAATAGAAAAAAGCAGCTTCACTTCGAAGCTGCTTTTTTGTGCATTTAATTTAAGTTCAGGTGTTTATAGACCTCTGAGCCAATAAGGGTATATCCCTTTTTGTTCGGATGCAGCTCATCAGAGAAATAGTCCTTTTTGTTTTTACCAATAAACACATCCTCTACAGAGACAAACGTAGTGTTTTTCTGATGGGAGGCTACTTCCACTGCCGTACGGTTCCACTGGTGAATCAGTTTGCTCTCCTGTAATTTGTCTGTTCGATTGGGAAAGGGATTGTAAATGCCAACCATGTAGATGCGGGCCTTCGGGTTTTCTCTGCGTATTTTTTGAAAAGCCGCCTTCAGATTATGCTGATAGGTCAGCAGCGCTTTGCGTATGATCTGGTTTCCTTCTTTTGGTCTGGACTTTGATGTCAGCAAGCTGTTTAAATAGTCATTCATTCCAATATTTAAGAAAATCATTTCAGCTCCGCTTACCGATGATTTGAGTTGTTCAGATTGCAGCCTTTTGAGAAGCTGTGCACTGGTATCATCCGGAACACCATAGTCTTCCACTGTAATTTCCTTATTCAGCTGTCCTTCCAACCGCTTTTCCACGTTTCCAACATACCCGCTATTGCCCGAATTCCCTACCCCGTAGGATAAAGAATCGCCCAGGGCGAGCATCGTAAAATCCTTACCTTCGTCCTTGGCTTCCGAATCTTTGTAATGGGAAAAAGAAGCGAAAACAGAAAGTATATTAAGCTGTGTGATTGAAAATAAAATACCTCCTGCAAGTAAAAGAATACAGGCTGCAATGATTAAAATATGCTTTTTCATGTTGAACTCCTCCGTCTGTCTTGCAGGTGATTAAATTCCTTGGTGTATAAAAGAAAATATTTCCCGGATTTGTTCAAAAATAAACAAAGCACACAGCTTCTTACGCCCTGTTACTCTTTTTTTGGAACAACCGCTGGAGGAGGCAAACTTTTGTTTTGGCCTCCATAATAATCAGGAACAGCGCCAGGAATAAAGATCTCTCCGAGTTTAATTTTTGTTTCCAGCGGTTCTTTATGCGTGGCAAATGGTATGACGACCTGTATATTCATTTTAATATGAACAAAGATTTCAAGATACACGTTATTGATCCCGGCTTCAGTTATCTTAGTTTTTACTTCCGGTTCTACTTCACCCAATAAAGACATGGAAACAGGAACTTTCGGACCAATGTCTGAAAAAAATGCATTTCCTGTTAAAGCTCCCAATGGGATATAATAATCCACCGACTGGAAGTTTTCCTGCCCCGGCATGTGTTTTGTTTTTTTATTCCCAAGCTTTTTTTGGATATCCTTCGTGATGCTGGTAATAAAGGAATTGTACGTGTCAGGGTTAAAGCTGTACGTCGAAGTGCCTCCCTGACCTGCCTGACGAACGATTACAAGACTATTAAGATCGATGCCCTTCATACTCTCTGCTAGCGAATCATTTACCGTCTCTGTAGCAATACCTTTCATTTCGCTTTCGGCAATATTCATTAACAGAGGATCGACAGCTTTATTTGCAAACCACAGACTGAAAAGGACAATGACACCAAAGATCAAAAAGGAATATTTTAATACCGTTTTAAAGGGCAGTGGACCATGTAAGGGCCGTCGTCTCACTTTAAACCGTCTTTTGAACATAACACCCCTCCCTACACTAATACTTATGCTTGTGTCTGAAGGTTTACCTCGAAAAAAGAAAACTCCCGTCCATAATGTTTTTTACCTTTTACCTCATTGTAATCAGGCTGCAATATTAGTATGTTAGGATAAAACCAAGCCATACTATTGGGGGTTATTTCATGTCCCGCTTTCTTGTGGACCATAATATGCTGGTCATTCACCAAACGGCTTATATCTGTCAATCCTGCCAGCATCATTTAATATTAATCGACCATCGGGATTTTACGAACAGTGAAGAAAAAGTAGAGGCTCTTGTGAACGATCAGGAATATACCTATTGTCCCAATTGCACTCAAAAGCTAACCCCGCCGCCATTCCATTAATCAAATAGACAAGAAACATAAAATGCTTTTCCCATATAAAAAATCGCAGCCATCGACTGCGATTTTTTATATGATTCTTTTTCCTTTTTCACCTAGAGCATAATGAATTCCGTGTTTTAAGTTGGCAAAATACTTAATTTCACTGGTTTGGTAGTTTGAATGTGTCATTTTCATGCTCAGCCCTGGCGAAATCCCTACCATAATCGTTTTTATTCCCAGCAGGCTAGTCGCAGCGATCAGCTGCTGAAAAAGGGCAACAGTAAGCTCGCTGATGTCTTCATCCAGTCCTGTTACGTCCAAAATCAAAAAGTCAGGGTCGTAATTCGGAAGCTCTTGAATCGTTTTTTCAAGCAGTTCTTGCGATCGCTCTTCATTGTACTTACCGAGCAAAGGTATAACGACAATATGATCCAGCACAGGGATAATGGGGGAAGATATCTCTTTGATGAGATCCGACAGCTCCCGGGTGCGTTCTTCCACTAAGGTCTCAAGCTTATGAATTTCCAGCTGTTCCCTGCGGCGGGCCAGCTCATGGATATTTTCATTAACGGTAATGGAGGAAGGAAAATATTCAAACTCACAATAACCTTCACCCTCCAGTTGACTTGACTCTACACGATACCAAATGTTTTCACCGAATAAACCGCTCAGTACTCCAGCCCAGTGACCGGGAATAAATGTCCCATGTTCTTTCTTGCCCTGCAGTTTATTTATACGGTATTCCCAGCTGTTAGTCATCCGCAAAACTGCCTTCTTTTCATTCGCACAGAAACGAACAATCTCAAGCGTTCCCCATCCTGCTGAAGAATAGATATCCGGAAGCATATGAATGACCTCATCCGGACTTGCTTCTTCATTATAAAAAAATTCTCCAACAATTAATCCCATACGGTAACCTGTCGTTTCAAGAACGACACTTGCTGACTCATCGCCGGAAACTTCTTCTATCGTATCAAGAAATGTTTTAAAAGCAGAGTTAATCCAAAAGAGAATAGCTTCCTCCCCTTCAAACAAAAAACGCCCTTTATCGGGCTCCCATCCAAAATGGGCTCTGCCTACATTCATCTGTTTGCTTTCTACGTTATTCATTGCAGCCATCCTCTCGGAACCTCCAGTAACCATCCTTTATGGCCATTAAAATGTTAATGTTGCAACTTGCCACAATTTATTTTACTAAAGTTGTTTCAAAAAAGCACTCAATTAAGTGCGCTTTCCAAAAAAAGACACTATGTCAAAGGACATAGTGCTCAAGTCACGCTGCTTTTCCATCCTGTTTCCTCTGGAAAATCCGTTGAATATCTGATTTTAACAAGATAAAGAGAGAAGGAACGATGAAAACAATCAAACCTGTCATTTCGACGGCTTCTCCGCCAACCAGCTTTTCAAGCCCTTCAGCAAACATCTCTCCACCCAATATGATTAATATAATGCCTAAAGCTTTAAATACAAATTGAAGATTCAGTTTGAGTGTTGTTTTAAACAACAGGTATGCGACAAGTACAGCGGCTGCGATTCCCAGTACACTCCCGCCTGCAACAGCTGAGGCATGATGGCTGATTTGTGTCATGTTAAAAACAGCCAGTTCCATCCCTTCCCGAAAGACAGATAAGAATGAAAGAATTAAAATACCGGCAGCTGTTGACCGTTTGGTGACTTGAGACTGTACAGACAGCGAAATGTTACTGCTTTTATGAAGCCAAAGGATAAAGAAAGCAATCAATCCGGCCGCAATCAGCATCATAACTCCTTCAAAGACTTCCTCCGCTGCTCCTTCCAGCTCTTTTGCTTCATTAAAAGTAATGTAGCCGCCAATCAGGCTGAAAAGCATACCAGCAAACGCCCCTATGTATACCATCTTCTTCAGGTCCGGTTTTCCCATTTTTACAATCTGCGCCAGGATGATGCCTATAACCAATGCTGCTTCAAGTCCTTCTCGAAAAGAAAGCCAAAAGTTTGCCAACATTTAAATTCCTCCTTTATATATATGATAACGAGAATCAATATCAATGATAATTATTTTCAATTACAACTATAAAAGAGACGAAAACTTTTGTCAACAAGGTTTTTTGCAAAAAAAAAGATGAACTCTGCAGTTCACCTCTTTTTCTTCACTTTCTTAAAGCATGACCCCGACTACTGCGGCCGATAAAAGGCTGACAAGCGTCGCACCGTACAACAATTTGAGTCCAAACTTTGCTACTTCATTCCCCTTCTGCTCATGCAGTCCTTTTACTGCCCCTGTGATAATACCAATGGAAGAAAAGTTTGCGAATGAAACAAGGAACACGGAAACGATGCCTAACGTTCTCTCTGACAGCCCTTTGATTTTTGCAAGGTCCAGCATGGCTACAAACTCATTCGATACAAGCTTGGTCGCCATGATTGTGCCTGCAGGAACAATTTCTGATGAAGGAACACCCACAATAAAAGCAAATGGCGCAAATACATAACCGAGCAGCTTTTGAAAGGTAATGCCGAACGCCATGTTGAATACATCGTTGATGGCACTGATAAGGGCGACAAACCCAATCAGCATCGCGCCGACAATAATGGCAACTTTAAACCCGTCCATGATGTATTCTCCAAGCATTTCAAAAAACGTCTGTTTTTCTTCCTGGATTTCAATGATATCTTCTTCCGGTTTTATTTCATAGGGATTGATAATATTTACGATAATAAAGCCGCCAAGCAGGTTAAGCATAAGGGCGGTTACCACATATTTCGGGTCAATCAGTGTCATATACGCGCCCAGAATGGAGGCGGACACCGTTGACATGGCCGAGGTACACAGCGTATACAGCCGGTGCTGCGGCATATGTCCCAGCAGCTTTTTCACGGAGATAAAGACTTCTGATTGTCCAAAAACGGCGGATGCTACGGCGTTATACGATTCGAGCCGTCCCAAACCATTTATCTTGCTCAACAGCCAGCCAACCCATTTGATAATAACGGGAAGTATTCGTAAATGCTGGGCAATCCCGATTAATACCGATATAAACACAATCGGAAGCAGCACATTAAAGAAGAACGGCATGGCTCCTTTATTTGCAATCCCGCCAAAAACAAAATCAACCCCATCAGCTGCATAACCCAACAGTTTTTCAAACAAACTGGCGATGCCTCTTATAAGAACCAGGCCGATCCCTGTATTTAATAAAAGATACGTTAGTCCGATCTGCAGGACCAGCATGATCAGAATGGGCTTGTACTTAATCTGGCGGCGGTTATTGCTGACGAGAAAGGCAAGCACGAAAACCACTGCCAGGCCTAAAAGAAAGATAGCATACTTCAAAATGTAACCTCCTCAAGCGTCCTTTTTGAGCACATAAGCTTATACTACCCCCAATCCGCCCTGCTTTATCCTTGAATACGGTTTTGGCTCAAAACAAAAACCACCTCTATAAAAAAGGTGGTTAATAAGGGAAACTGTTATGACAGTTGTTGTTCTTTTACTATAACCGGAAGCGCCTGGCTTAAATGGGCGTAGGTTGAAATGTTGGAAAAATCAATTCCGAGCTGGACTGCCGTCTGGGCAATCTCCGGACGAATACCAGTAACCGTCGTTTGAATACCAAGCAGAGCCAGTGCCCGTACAACCTGAAAAAGCTCATTGGCGACCATTGTGTCCATGATCGGCACACCGGAAAGGTCGATAATCAAATGCTCCAGTTTTAATTCTGTGGACTTGTCCAGGCTGCTCTCTTTGATCATTTGAGCGCGATAGGTGTCAATTTCACCGACTAAAGGCAACACACCGATCTTCGAGTAAACCGGAATGATCGGAGCACTCAGCTCCACAATCATCTGCTGCTGGGATTGAAGCCGGGCATCACTGACCTGTTGAAAATAAATCGTGAAAAGCTCGATTACATGATCGAAGCTGCTGTTCACTTTTCTGCTCCATTCTCCCAACACTTCCAAGGAAATGGCATCCTCATTTTCGCGGACGAACTTCATAATCCATTCCCAGAAGACGACTCTGTAATTTTTAAAGTTCTCGAGCGTTTCATGAAGCGGTATATCCCGATTCGCCCGTTTTACAGCCACTTGTTCGGACCATGCTGAAAAATTCACATTGTCACTTACAAAAATGCCGGCGATGATTTGGTTAAACATTCGATTTTGATTTAATCTTTCACTGCTTGTATCTTCTGTTGAAGACGTATATGCTGTAAACTTTTTCTCCTGCAGCTTCATCCATTCATTGCTTAATGGATCGTTGTTACGCAGGATAAATTCCTGTAAATCATGTTCAATAGTCAATGTTTACCCTCCTCTGTTTCCGAGTATCCTTTCCTATTCTAACACTTTTTCAGGTTTTACAGAAAACAAACCTCCGGACATGGTCTGGCACCAGTAAAAAAATCCAGACAATGGCTACACATTGTCTGGAAGAATTAATGGTTTCTCCTGGCAAAGTCAACAAAGCGGAATTTGTCGGGGCGGTGCCTGGATTCCGTATATTGAAGCAAACTTGCATCATCCAAATAGACATGATTTTTCACCACGACAATGTTATGAAAACCATCGAGAGACAACAGTGAACGGTCTTCTTCCGTTGGCTGTTCCACCACAATTTCTTTTTTAGCAAAGCTGATGGTCAACCCTAACTCGTTTTCTATATATTCATAAACCGAGTTTTCGCAAACCTCATAGGTTAGCTCTGTTACATAGTGCTTGTTAAAGAAGTCCTTGTCGAGAATAATCTTCTCACCATTCATTTCCCTTACTCTTGTTACTTTCCAGATCAGGTCTTCTTTCTTTACTTTCAGCTGCTGCTGCAGGAAGCGGTCAGGTGCAATCACATCCAGCTCATGGACTTCTGTTCTCCAGGATTTTCCGGATTTTAATGCGATTTCCTTAAAGCTGACAAGTCCGGATACCGGAAAATCAAATTTAGCTAATTCGAGTACAACAGAGCCCTTCCCTCGGATTTTTTGAATAAAACCTCTTTGCGCCAAAAGCGTTAATGCCTTTCTGATGGTTTCACGGGAGGTTTCATATCGCTCAGAAAGCTCGTTCTCTGAAGGCAATTGCACCCCTGGAGCCCATTCTCCTCTTTCAATCTGTTCTGAGATTTCCTGATAGATCATCAGGTATTTATTTGTTTTCATGTTTACCACCAAGATTATTCTATCACTAGTTTTTTATATGATAAACAATGGATTCGTAGGGTCTTAGTACTGTTTTTTCAAGTGTTGGCGAATCCTCATAGTTGGATAACAGAACGGTTGCTTTATCCCGGGCAGATTCCATTGCCTCTGGAAGAACCCATTCCGCATCCTTTCCGTAAAAGTTACTGACCACCAGCAAGCTTTCATTTTCGGTGTTCCTTGTAAACGCAAAAATGGAGGGATGTTCTTCGTCAATCCATTGATAATCTCCATCGGTGAAAATATCCATTGTTTTTCTCAAAGAAATTAATTGCTGATAATGGCTGAACACTGAATTCTTATCCTGCACTGCCTTTTCCGCATTAATTTCCTTATAATTTCCTGCCACATTAATCCACGGAGTTCCTGTTGTGAACCCCGCATTTTCTGTGGAATTCCACTGAACCGGAGTACGTGAATTGTCCCTGGATTTTTGTTTCAGGATGGCCAGGACTTTTTCCTCACTCATTCCTGCGGCTGTTAATTCGTTATAAATATTTAAGCTTTCAACATCCCGGTAGTCATCAATATGCTCAAAACCGGGATTCGTCATCCCAAACTCTTCTCCTTGGTAAATATAAGGAGTTCCCTGCATGCAATGAATGACAGTAGCCAGCATTTTAGCTGATTCTTCTCTGAACTCTCCATCATTTCCATAGCGGGAAACAATTCTCGGCTGATCATGGTTGCACCAGAAAAGGGCGTTCCAGCCTCCTCCCTCATGCATTCTGATTTGCCACAGAGATAAAATGCGTTTCAATGCCGTAAAATCAAAATCTGCGAGTGCCCATTTTTCGCCTTCAGGATAATCCACTTTCAGGTGATGAAAATTAAACGTCATGCTCAGCTCTTTGCTTTCAGGATTGGAATACTGAATGCAATGATCGATCGATGTAGAAGACATTTCTCCGACAGTCAAACTTTCATGCTTGGAAAAGACTTCTCTGTTCATTTCCTGCAAATACTCATGAACCCTGGGTCCGTCCGTATAAAATCTGCGGCCGTCCCCAGGCTTTATGGAGCCGTCATCATCAGGGAATTCCTGGTTTTTGGAAATCAGATTGATGACATCCAGCCTGAAGCCATCCACGCCTTTATCAAACCAGAAGTTCATCATCTCATAAACCTTTTCACGGACCTTTTCATTTTCCCAGTTCAAATCTGCTTGTGTTACATCAAAAAGATGGAGGTAATATTGACCGGTCTCTTCATCATATTTCCATGCTGACCCGCCAAATTTGGATTTCCAGTTGTTCGGCTTGTCCTTCCAGATGTAAAAATCCCTGAATTCGTTGTCCTTGGATGAGCTTGCTTTCTTAAACCAGGCATGCTCGGTTGAGGTATGGTTGACCACAATATCCATGATGATTTTAATATCCCGCTGATGGGCTTCTGACAGCAGTCTCTCAAAATCCTCCATGGAACCATATTGTTCATAAATCTGGTAATAGTCACTGATGTCATAGCCATTATCTTTTTGTGGTGATTCATAGATCGGGGTGAGCCAGATCACATCGACTCCAAGAAGCTTCAAATAATCGAGCTTTTCAATAATCCCATTGATATCGCCTGTTCCGTTGCCGGTCGTATCCTTAAAGCTTTTAGGATATATCTGATACACGACCGACTTTTTCCACCATGGTTGTTCCATATTGCCACCGCCTTACATGATTTAAAAATATGTCAAGCCGGCTCAAAATCATCAGAGCCAGCTCGCATGTCAATTAATTTACTTTTTTCACTCTTCCAAACAAATACGTGAGTACGAATGGTACCACAATGGCGATTGCCATGCCGATAAAGAACGGACCCCATTTGTCAGGGAAGATGGATAGAAAGCCAGGTATACCGCCTACACCGATGGAGGAAGCCATTACTTTATTTACTGTAATGAAAACCCCGGCGATCGCTGAACCAATAATCGCACAGATAAATGGAAACCTGAATCGCAAGTTTACACCAAATAGTGCGGGTTCGGTTATTCCAAGATAAGCGGATATCGCTGAAGTAAAGGATAAACCTTTAACTTTTTCATCCTTTGAAAGAAACATCATTGCCAGCGCTGCAGAACCTTGAGCAATGTTGGAAAGAGCAAGCATCGGCCATAAGAAGGTTCCGCCTTTGCTGCCGATCAGCTGAAGGTCAACTGCCAGGAAGGTATGATGCATACCTGTTACAACCAGCAAGGCGTA
The DNA here is from genome assembly GCF_030418125.1 of Fictibacillus fluitans. GTDB lineage: Bacteria > Bacillota > Bacilli > Bacillales > Fictibacillaceae > Fictibacillus_C > Fictibacillus_C fluitans. The sequence continues at coordinate 145,162 of NZ_JAUHTR010000007.1, forward strand.
AACTCCGCCATAAATTAAGCCGCCGACTGCCGCAAAATGATCAAAAATCCCAACCAGTCCATCTGTAAGCCAGTTTGCAATTCCAAACGTGATTGGACCAATCACAATAAAGGAAAGGAAACCTGTAACTAGCAGTGCGACAGGAGCCACGATGAGCAATTGAAAAGCATCAGGAATCTTTTTCTTTAAAAACACTTCCATTTTAGCCAATACATAGGATGCCAGCAATACAGGCAGAACCTGTCCCTGGTAGCCAACCTTTTGAATTTCAAGTCCGAATAAATTCCAGTGCGGCACTTTTCCCGCCTCAAGCGCTTTACCATAATCCCATGCATTCAGAAGGCTTGGATGCACAAGCATCAATCCCAGTACAATACCAAGCAATGGGTTGCCGCCAAACTTTTTGACGGCGGACCAGCCAATCAGTGCAGGCAGGAACGCAAAAGCCGTATTGGCGATTACATTGATCATATCAGCAAAATCTTTCCATGCTGTATTTACATCAACAAACGATTTGCCATCATAGAAAATCCCGGGGCCTGTAAGGATGTTATTAATCCCCATTAATAGACCGGCCGTTACAATGGCAGGCAGAATCGGGATAAAAATATCAGCTAACGTTTTAACTGCCTTTTGAAGAGGATTTAGTTTCTTTTCGGCCGCATTTTTGATGTCTTCTTTTGTAGAAGTACCAATACCGGTAACATCAACCAGTTCGTTATACACCTTGTCCACAGTTCCCTGGCCAATTACAACCTGAAACTGACCGTTAGTGGAGAATGATCCTTTAACAGCATCAATGTTCTCCAGTTTTTCTTTATCTACCTTAGATTCATCATTCAGCGCAAAGCGAAGCCGCGTTACACAATGTGTCGCTGCTGCAATATTTTCACTGCCTACAGCTTCTGCGATTTGTTCCGCTGTCTGCCTGATATCCATACTGACTTCCCCCTTGTTACCGTTTACATCATCTTTTTTTAAAAAAGCTCTGTACAGCGTTACTTTGTCCAAAGCTTCTCTTTTTTAAAGAGTGTTTCCAACGGTTTTCCATTATTTAATCGCTTTCATTCAATGCGAAACTTGTATATACATGTCTTACGTTTTTCATTGTAACTTGTATATACAGGCAGGTCAACATTTTTTATCTGGTTCTTTTTTAGAACCGAATAAGATAGTTGTGTGATTTTTTTCAAAAGTCAACTAAAACGACTTGCACCCGTTATACTAAGAGTGTGATAAGAAATGACGGGCAGCACGATAAAACAATTGAGCAAACCATTGACTTTAATTCTAATAAAAAGGAATGAGACGATGACAAAAAAACTAAAGGAGCTTATTGAAAAACTCCAGAAGCAAGGAGTAAATATTGACCTTTGTTCCCGGACCTCCCTGCTTGCGATTCAAAATGATTTTGGAAGTACAAAAAAATGAAAGTATGGATTGGGGAATCCTTCGAAAAAAACATTGATGGCGAGAAGATGATGATTATCGATATTTACCCTGATACTGAAAAACCGGCAGATAAAACCTATCAAAAACTTATATATAAATGGGTCTGACCCTATCGCCTCCGCAGGAGTTCCTGCGGAGGTTTTTTCTGTCTTGTATTTTCCAATTCGCATGTTATACTTATAGTTGTTGTGACAAGTATTTTGTTAAGAAAGGAAATTTCAAGATGATGGATTCTCCAAATCAGCATGTTTCCATTGGCTTTTTGATGAACCAGACAAGCCGAAAAATCATTCATTTGCTTATGCATCGCTTTCGCGAATATGACGTGACACCTGAGCAATGGTCCGTTCTGTATCAATTGCATAAAAGCGGGGGCATCAATCAGAAAGAACTGGCGCGCCGAACGGCAAAGGACCAGCCGACAACAGCCAGAATACTGGACCTGCTTATAAAAAAAGGCTTGATTCAAAAACAAATGAGCGAGAACGACCGCCGTGCCTTTATTGTTTCCCTTTCCGAAAAAGGAAAGGAGATCACTGAACAGATTGCCCCAATTGAAGAAAGCACCATGAATGAAGTAATTGGCGGATTGGCGCCAAATCAGATTGAACAATTAAAACAATGGCTGCACCAAATGAATGAAAACATTGATGCAGCGATGAATAGTAAGGAGTAATGTTTATTGAATACCCATCAAGAAAAATTGTGGAGCAAGGAATTTATTCTGATTACCCTGTGTAACCTGCTTTTATTTCTTAACCTCCAAATGCTTCTTCCCTCGTTCCCTGTTTATACAAAGGATGCGTTTCAAGCCAGTGATTTTACAGTCAGTCTTGTAACGAGCCTTTTTGCTTTATCAGCCATCGCTACACGTTTTTTTGCAGCAGGTATCCTGCGAAAAGGAAAGGTATCCATCATTCTGTACACTGGCGCCGCCATTGCTTTATTGGCAACTGCCGGTTACTATTGGTGCGGTTCGATCGCCCTTCTTCTTGTAATGCGTGTACTTTTTGGCGTTGGTTTCGGGTTGGCAAGCACGACACTGCCTACCATGGCCGCACATGTTATTCCACCTCGCCGAATGGGTGAAGGGATTGGATATTTCGGTCTCTCCACCAGTCTGGCCATGTCCATTGGCCCAATCATCGGCCTTTCTTTGCTTGGAAGCTTCGGTTTCGGAACGTTGACTGCTGCAGGTTCGCTCGTACTCATTCTTATTTTCCCGCTCGCATTTGCCAATCGTTCAGTGGACTTGTCTCCAGCCGGATCACCTGCTGCTTCTTCCTCATCGAAAAAGAATACCGGTGCCGTGTTAAAGAAGATTGCTTTACCGGGATTGTTGAATTTGCTGCTTTCCGTGACCTACGGAGGTTTATTGAGCTTTCTTGCACTATATGGAAAACAGGCTCACCTTTCCCACATCGGCAGCTTCTTTTTATTTAATGCGCTGGCAATTTTTCTTATCCGTCCGTTTTCCGGAAGAATCTTTGACAGTAAAGGCCACTTTGGCATCATGGTTGCAGGAGCTGTCTTTACGATGGGCGGACTCGTGACCCTGTCACTCGCTGATTCCACACTTTATATTATTTTAGCTGCAATGCTTTATGGTCTTGGCTACGGAATGATCCAGCCATCCATTCAGGCATGGATGATTAAAGAAGTTCCTGTTGAACAGCGCGGCCTTGCCAACAGCATGTTCTTTAATTCTCTGGACCTTGGTGTTGCTGCCGGCTCCATGCTGCTTGGCGCGATTGCCATGCATGCCAATTATTCAGGTATGTACCGCATTTCCGCCTTATTTATGGGATTATTCCTTGTTCTTTACCTGGTTGTCTCCCTTTGGCAAAGAAAGAGACGTTCATCCGATGCGGAACAAAAAACGGCTTGATCCTGCCAATCGAACGAACAGAAAAAAAAGCTTGAAGAAATCATCGTCTGATGACTCTTCAAGCTTTTTTATGCCGTTTTCGCCAGCTTCTTCCACTTCCTTACGCCCCATTGAGCGAAAGGCAATACCGCAAACATGATGAAAAAGATACGAAACAGCTGATAACTGGTTACCATGGAAAGATCTGCATGAACGGTTGACGCAGTTACCCCCATTTCAGCAATTCCTCCGGGTGCTGCACTTAAAAATGCGGTTGTAAAATTCATCGGTGTCCATTTGGCAAGAAGATAGGCAATGAGGAGTGAAAATAAAACAAGGAGCAGGCTGTTTCCAATTGTATAAAAACCAAGCTTCTTTACCTTTCCCTCCATTTGAGGGTTGAACTGACACCCAATATGAATACCCAAACAAACCTGGGCAATGACTAAAAAATATGATGGGATATACGGGGCATGAATCCCGGTTAACATGGTTAGCGCGACTGCAATGAGCGGTCCGGTCAAAAACCCGGCAGGAAGTTTCACTTTTCTTCCCGCCCACGCGCCAATGAGTGCTATGCTCACGAATAAAGCGTATTGGAGCCAGCTTTCTGATCCGGCATTATTAACATGCGGAGACACAGACGGACGTGCGTCGCCGCCTATCCCATGAATCGTCAAAAATGGAACAAAGAATATGACAGAAACCGAACGGATCGTCTGCATAAGGACTACAATGGTGGTATCAACCTCATTTGTCTCCTCACTCATGACAACGACTTGAGACATTCCGCCAGGCACACTTCCAAATATGCTGCTGGCCAGATCAATTTTGATATGTTTGACCGTAAAATAAGCCAGCACCAGGCAAAACAGCACCGTAATTACTGTGGTTGCCGCCATAAATGGAAACTGCAGCCCCATCTCTTTAATGGTGTCCGTTGTAAATGATGTACCGAGCATTGCTCCCAAAAATATAATGGCAGTATGCCTGAAGCCAACCGGCCACCTCAATGGGATGTTCAGGAACCTCCTCGCCAGTACAACTGCGGTGAGCGATCCCAATAACCAGGGCAGCGGGCTATGTATGAATAAAAATAAGAGTGCACCAGCACTCCCAATCAATGCGGTACGTAAAATGTGAGCTATATCATTACTGTTTTGTTTCATAGGGATAACATCCTTCTTTCAACAACCGTAGCATTAGTTTGTATTGTTTATATTTTAGCAGATTATTCTTTACTTGGCTCTTTGTGTCCAGCTTAAAACAGCGCTTACACTTCTTAATCATAACAAGAGTTTTGTTTGGATAGGTGTTTTATACATAATGAGTGTTTTGTTCATTACGTTCATGGCAGGTATTGAGAAAGAATGGAAGTTATCGCAGCTTGCTTTTAGGGAAGAATGAAGATTGAGGTGAATTTTGAATGGCAAAGGTATTAAATAAAGAAGATCCTCCCTTGGAATCCTCCTATTTCCATTTTATTTTTCCTTTTTCCATGAAAGAGGATTGTGCCGAGGAAGCGATCAAATACTTAAAACAAAAAGACTATGAATTCTTTTCCTTAAAAAGCGAAACACAGGAAAAGGCCTATTACGGCGGAAACAATAAAATTTCTCATAAAGAGCTGGAGCATTACTTCCTGCCTTTTACTTCGGATGTCCTTTTTCCGCAAAAAGAACACCGGTTAGCCTTTCGAAGGTATTCAAAAGCCACAGGGATTACGGCTGAACTGAATTCTGATGTCATCAAAGTGCCTTTTACCATTAATTCTATCGATGTGTTTCTCCTGCCGTTTGAGCTGGGGTTCATTACGTTGCGGGTCAGTTTGAAGGATGGTATCTCCTATTCGGAGGCTATTGAATTTGCTGCACGCTTCAGGGTCCTTGAAAATCGTACAAGAGATGACCGGGAGGCTGTTGTTGACTATGAAAATGAAGCATACCAGCATGTAGAAACCTTTATTTTTAACGCTCTTCTCCCCGACTTTACCTCTTATCTTGATGTTGATAAGGTAAATGGGTCCCATTTCGAATCATTGCCATTTTTTATTGATGAACGAATGTATGTCCAGGCATTGTTTCAATTTGAAGAAGGGGCTCAATTGGAAGAGACCGACTTATTCAGAGGATCACAGCTTGATGGTTTAAATGATGACGGTCAGCCTGTAATCAGTTCGAGCAATAAAGAATTTATACATGATTATTGCATGAGCAACGGGTATCAACGCTGGGCGCCAAACACCTATTATCTGGTCGATGAGCATGTATTCAGCTGTATGACCAATGCCACAGGAGTGGAGAGGGATAACAGGCTTGATCAGATGTACGGGGAATTTTATTACGGCTTGCTACTGAATCTCTTTCATAAAATCGTACTCCTCCGTTTGTCCAACCAGTATTCAAGGGTGCACCTTGAGAAGGATAACGATGAAACGGAAAAGCTCATTGGGGAGATTACTCTTTTTTCAGCACGCTTCTTTTTTCTGGAGCTTGCTGCACAAAGCCAGGGAAGAAACATTTTTATTAAACTGAAAGAGGTATTCCAAAATCAAGAGCTTTATGACGATGTTAAACAAACCCTGTCCACCCTCTATCAATATCAGGACCAGAAAGCTGCTAAAAGAAATAACTACCTTATTTCAATCTTAACCATTTATACAGTGATTACAGGCATCTACGGTATGAACATGGTGATTGACCAGTTAAAAAGCCCGATCAAATTGAGCAAGATCTCTTCTTATGGTTTTTTTGAGTATCTTGCCTTATTTGTAACGATAACCGGTATTGCTGCCAGTATCTTGCTCGGTATTTCCTTTGCGAAAAAATGGATTCAGGAACTGCGTAACCGGAATCGCATGGAATAGAAGCTCTTCAGCTAGTCGAATAACGATTTATTGCTATAGTTGAAAAATATTTTTAAAAATAGAACAGGGGTCTAGTCCACCTTTTGCAGCCCTTCATATGATATCTTAACCGGAATGAAATTCTGGAAATTAAATCAAGGGGGACGCTCTGATGGGCTACGAACCAAAGCACGAAAAACACGAAAAGCATGAAAGCTCTAGCAGCTCTAGCTCTAGCAAATTCTATCGTGTAGAAAAGGCGCACATTCCGCCAACTTACTCCAAAAACGTTAACTACTCTGTTAACTACCAAAAACAATCTGCTGATTACAGCCAGTTGTTAGATGGTGGTGGACAAGGCGGCGGCAAGCACGACGGCGGTAAGCCACCATATGATGGCGGCAAGCACGACGGCGGCAAGAAGAAAAAGTATAAAAAATGCGAGTCTTCCTCTTCTTCCAGCTCTTATTGTTACTACAAAAAGAAGAAGAAGAAAAAGAAACATTGCAAATGCAGAAAGCAATGCGGCTGCTGGGGCTGGGTTTTCTAATCCGTTAGCAGTGAGAAAAAAGAAGGGCACTATTGGTGCTCTTCTTTTTTTGTGTGTCAGTTAATAATTCCGTGCTGTATAATCGTTATTTTAATATCAGGTTCTATGGAAATATTCCGGTAATCCTTTTCCCAATTCATCTGTTTCCAATCCGCATAGTGAAAGGAACGGATCCGCTTGCCGATTCTCAGTTCATCGCAATTGGCTTTTTGTATTTTTGCCAGGGTTTTTTTAGCCAGGGCATTCATTTCTTTGGTCAGTGTTTTATTAAATTCATTCGCTTTCGCGGCGCTGTCCAGATGATCAATGGGCAGTTCATTTACGTTAACATCCATCTCCAATGCCAGTTTAACCCTGACTTTCTGTTCCGGAGATATATCTATTTTCATTTTCCGCTCAATATCATTGACAAGAATTGTGATGTAATTTCGTTCTTTTACCCTTTTTTCATCAGCAATTTTAAAGGTGAACCGGGGATAATCCTGCTTCACTCCATTCATGAGCAGCAGCAGGGTCGATTCTTTTCCGGTTAAAGTTCCAGTCATTTTGTTGTGATGAAACATGGCTGTGCCGATTACTTCCGCACGCTGCTGCTTTTCATTAACCCTCAAGTATGGAAGCAGAAAATCGTTCCCTTCTTCGAACATCAATGTACAAATGGACTGTACGGTTTCAATTTCAAATAAACCGATTGCACTTGTGCTTCGGAGAAGTTCAGGATAATAGATGTCCAGAAGAGTAGAATCCTGAGGCTGGATTTCCAGGCTTTTTTTCGCGCTTCCCTTTACAACCGCTACCATTGCGTTTACCGAACCTCTGGGATCTCTGTAGATCACATCCAGACTTGAATAAATATCTTTTTTTGCCAGCTTTTCGCCGAACAAAAAAACCCGGTTTCTGGACGCATCAAACATTTGTGAAACTTTTTTATCCAAATTAAAACGGGCGTCTCGTGTCGTCACTCCGGTGGAAGAAACGACTACACTTCTTATCATTGAAACAGCATTGGAGCCTTTGTTTACAACCGGATAAACAACCGTGTCTAAAATTTTTCCATTTGCTTCAAGATCCAGCCCTGCCGCCAGAATCAGCCTGGACTCCTTGATCAGGCGCTGGTCCCAGCATCCGGTGAGCAGCACGATGAACATTATCAGTGTACCGAGGAGAAACCATTTCTTTTTCATTTCCGACGTCTTCATGATTGCTGTTTCTCCTTTCGATGAGTAAGCAAAGAGAGAAGTAAAAGCATAACAGGCAGCCCAAATACAAAGATATAACTCAAATACGTAACAAACGTTGTGAACTCGCCAATCTTATAAACACCCTCCGGAATCAGGGAAATGAGAACAGAGGGAATGGCAGCATAAAGGACAAAAGGGGTGTGTTCTTTATTCTTTTTGGAATACGACATCAGCCCTCTTGATGCCGCGAACAAATAGGCCATGTAGGATGTGGCAACTGACACGATCCAAAGAGATAAAAACAATAAATCAATCCTCTCCAGCACTTTAAACGAAAACGATTTAATCATGTATAGCAGCGGCTCAGGAACAAGTTTAAATTCATTGAGTCCAAAAAACAAAATGCAAATCAGTGTTAAAAAGGAATAAAAAATGGTCACCACCGCATTTGAGATACTGGCTGATTTCAGCTTTTTAATGGACGTGGAATTTACATAAGGAGCCACAATGAAATACATCTCAAAACCAAGCATTGAAAAAAGAGCCTTTTCTGTTCCATTGATAATAGGCATAATGCCTTTTTGTCCAATCGGAAGGATATTTAAGTAATCGACTTCAAAGAAGGAATAGATGACAAGCAGCACAAAAATGATCAGCATAAAGGACACAAAAACATAAAATCGCGCTAAAAACTTTACCGGTCCCCTTACTGCATAAATTCCAATCCCCGCCATAAGAACAATCAATAGCCAGCGCGGGGTTAACGGAAGGATCCATATATTGATCATCTCGGCAAACAGAGAGAGAATGCTCGATCCTACCAGTACAAAATAAATAAAATATAAGCCTTTGATAATGCTGCCTATGAAGATTCCAGTCGTGGTATCCAGGATCTCATACAGCGTCATAGACGGAAACCGTTTCATCAGGATCCAAAACAAAATGAGCAGGACCTGCACCACGCAGCCGCCTATTAAAACGGAAATCCAGCCATCATGCCCCGCCTCCGTGTAAATGCTGAACGGCATGGATAAGATCCCTACACCCACTTGTGCCTGAATGATAAGAAAAATGAATTGAAAGGACGTAATCGTATCTTCTTTTTTCAGCTTCATTTTCTCTTCCATCCTTTTGAATTATGCTGCCTCCGGTTCTGCGGCAGCGCATCCATGGCCCGGCTGTTCATCTTCCAAAGCGGAAAACGGATGACGGCATCTTTCAGGCCACTTACGTTCAGTGGCGCAAACGGTGAAAAATATGGTGTGCCGAGAGATTCCAGTTTGCACAGATGAAGCAGAATCACAATCAATCCCATAACAATTCCGAGGAAGCCGAGAAGAGATGCGGCAATCATTAACGGAAAGGTCAAAATCCGTATTGAAGATCCCATTTCATAAGTGGGTACGGTGTATGAAGCAACCGCCGTCACAGCGATCACAATAACCATGACATTGGAAATAAAGCCCGCACTCACTACCGCATCCCCGATGACCAAACCGCCCACAATACCGATGGTCTGGCCAATTGGGGTAGGAAGCCTGACCCCCGCCTCCCGTATGAGTTCAATGGTAAACACCATCACAAATGCCTCAATAATCGGTGGAAACGGTATTCCCTCCAATGACGCTTTTACCGGAAGGATTAATTCGTTCGGAAGGATTTCAAAGTGAAAACCGATAATAGCGATATACACGGCTGGGAGCGTCATGGCCACAAGAAAGCTCACCATTCTGAGCATCCGGAAAAACGATCCGGACAGCACCCTGCTGTTAAAATCATCAGGGGACTGAAAAAAAGAAAGAAACGTAACCGGCAAAATTAAAGCTGTGGCACTTCCCTCCGATAAGACGGCAACTCTTCCGTCCAGTAAATGAGCCATCGTCCGGTCCGGCCGCTCTGTGGGCAGCATTTGCGGAAATGGGGAAAGTGTTTTGTTCTCCAAAAACTCTTCCAAATAGCCCGGGCTAAACGCCATATCGACCGATATCCCTTCAATTCTTCTGAATATCTCTGCCAGCACTTCTTTATTCACAAGATCATCCATATAGACAACGGCCAATTTTGTATTGGAGGTTTGTCCCATTACATACTGTTTAATCACCAAATTTTCATTCTCAAGGCGCTTTCGGATCAATCCGAGATTTTGAGTCAGACTATCCACGAATCCTTCATGGGATCCGCGGACTACCTTTTCGTTGGATGGTTCCTCGGGGGTCCTCGTCAATTGGTTTGTAACATTCACCGCATACATACTGCTCATCCCATCGAGGGTTAACAGACAGGAACCGTTCAGAAGTTTTCCAACTCCCTTATGCAATTCTTCAATGAGTGAAAGCTCCGTATTCGTAATTACCTGCTCAACCGGCTGTGCTTTGTCCATGGCCCTGTTTAAGGGTTCAATCACGCTTTGCTGTATTTTCTCAGTATCCGCGATCGATTCCAGATAGATGATCATTCCTGCAGACTCCTGATAGGTAATCCTTCTGCTCTTTAAATCACTTGTTTCATGGAGGATAGACTGAATAACCCTCAGATTATCATCTGCTACCCTATTTACCGGCTTTGAGTTGTTCTTGCATTGATGGTCCTTCATTGGTTCACCTGCCCTCTAAAGCCTGTTACTTCTATGGTTTAGATTGAACGAAAGAGAGGTTATTTATTCTTTGCCGGAAGTACGTAAAGGTGTAAAATGAGAAAAAGAAAAGTACATATAATGAATAGTTAAAGGCTGTTTCTATGTATAGCATACGTGGAACGTTTTTTTCTTGAAAGGCGGACTTGTTCATTGAATAAAAAAATCATCCTTTATTGTGTAGGGTTTGCTGCATTTTTTGGACCGTTCACTCAAACGATCTACACGCCGATCCTGCCTGAAATTCAGCGTGATTTTCAGACCTCCGGATTTGTTGTGAACCTTACGATCTCTATTTTCACGTTCGTTCTGGCCATGATGCAGATGGTATACGGCCCGCTGACAGATAAGCTCGGACGCCGCAAAATATTGCTGCCGGCCATCTTACTCTATATTGTCGCTTCAGCAGGTGCTGCCCTGTCGACTTCCATTTGGGTTCTGCTCTTTTTCCGTGCGGTTCAGGCAGCGGGCATCGCAGCTGGTTCGGTGGTGGCCACAACGGTCATCGGAGACTTGTTTGAGGGGAAAGCTCTTGGTCGCTCCATGGGAACCTTTCAAACTCTCGTTACGCTCGGACCTGTAATAGGCCCCGTTGTAGGCGGCTTTGTTGGAGGGTATACTGGATATCAGGGAGTTTTCTGGGTGCTTACAGGCACGGGACTGATCATGTTTCTGGCCAATGTCAAGCTACTTCCGGAAACCAAGCCAGAAGGCCCGCAAAAAAAGGGCTTTAGCTTTTCTGATTTTACGATTGTTTTAAAGGATCGGACAGGGCTTGCAGTCATCCTTCTTGGATTTATTCAATACTATTCGTTTTATAATTTCCTGGTTTTTCTTCCTAATCTTTTAGCCTCGTTTTACGGGCTGTCTGCAGGACAAAAAGGCCTTGTTTTTCTTCCCATGTCCCTCTTTCTTGTGATTGGCAGCTTTACCGGAGGACGACTGCAGGAGAAAAGCAACCCGAGAACATTTTTGTTGGTTACTTCGTCATTAAATGTCCTGGCCACCGTTTTATTCGTGATTCTATCGCCGTTGTCACTCACGATGCTGATTATCAGCATCTCACTGTTCGGGTTATGCCTCGGCCTCTCGCTTCCTGTACAGACTACGCTCCTTGCGCGGGCTTTTACGCAAAACCGTGCAACAGCGATTGGTGTCTATAATTTTTTCAGATACCTGGGCATGGCTTCAGGCCCGATTTTCGGTTCTCTTTTTTACCAGCTTGGCAACCGTGTAGAATTTTTGTTTGCAGCCTTTTTGTTTGCTCTGGCTGTTCTCTTTGCCCGCCGCCAGTTTACAAAGACCGACCGCTACCAATTGAACTAATTTGCTGAAAGGGGACTTACATTGACCCAGAATAAGATTGAAGACGTAATGGAAGTCTGCCTTTTGGCGGGCAAGCTCATGCTTGAAAACGGAGCAGAAACCTACCGTGTGGAAGATACCATTACCCGTCTTGCAAAAAATTACGGCATGAGCGCCGCACAGGTTTTTGTTACACCAACAGCAATCATTTTGTCTCTCTTTGAAAAAGGACGCACCATGGATTATACAAAGATTGTAAGAATTGTTGACCGCTCAACCGATTTGCATGTAGTGGTCCTCGTCAATGATCTTTCCAGAAAAGTGGCGAGTGAGTCTCTTTCCTTGGAGACAGCGAGAAAAGAACTTAAAAAAATCGAAAAAACACCCGAGGCCTATTCAGCCTGGGTGCAAATTTTGGCAGCTATTCTCGTCAGCGGCTGTTTTGCGCTCATGTTTCAGGGCAGCTGGAGTGATTTTATGCCGGCGATGGTAGCCGGAGGTGCAGGCTATACTGTTTTTTTGGCAGTCAAACGCTATATATCGGTGCGTTTTTTCTCTGAGCTGCTTGCTGCCTTTGTTATCGGTTTAGTCGCAAAAGTGGCCATAACAACCGGAGTCGGAAGCCAGCTTGATAAAATTATTATCGGGGCTGTCATGCCGCTTGTCCCTGGTGTTTTGATCACCAATGCCGTACGGGATCTGATGGCTGGCCATCTGGTTTCCGGCATCTCCCTTGGTGCAGAAGCCATGCTAACGGCTTTCGCCATCGGAACAGGCATCGCCTTTGTTATTGTAACGCTGTAAGGAGGAACACTATGCATATTTTTGAAGCCATTTGGACCAGCTTTATTGCTTCAGCGGGCTTCGGTATTCTATTTAATGTACCGAAAAAAGCGGTGATACCAGGAGGCATTTGCGGCATGATCGGATGGCTTATCTATGAAGGGATGTCAGGCAACAATCAGTTTGATTTGGTTCTGGCCACCGCACTCGCTTCTTTTGTCGTTGCCACCATCAGCCATCTTTACGCGAGAATGTACCGCATGCCTGTCATTATCTTCAGTGTTTCGGGCATCATTCCCCTTGTTCCTGGAGGCGGGGCATATGATACGATGAGGCAGCTTGTTGAAAATGATTATAATGAAGCGATCCAGCTTGGCTCCCAGACCTTTTTAATTTCCGGAGCAATCGCTTTTGGGCTGGTGCTTGCCGGGACGATCCTGCCCATTATCCTGAGAAGCACAAGAACGGTTAAATAATAACAAAAAGGACATTCTGGTATGAGCAGAATGTCCTTTTTTCGATTTACGCCATAAAAAAGGCTCCATAGCCAATAGCGGCGACGATAATGATAACAGGTGATACCTTAAGTCTTTCCATGAGCAAAAAACTGAGAAGGGCAATGGCCGCTGTCTGTATCCAACCGGACGAAACCACCGATTCCTTGAAAAAGTTGTACGTCATAATGCCAAGGAGTACAGCGATCGTCGGTTTGACAAACAGGGTCATTTTTTTCACCCGCGGTGAGTCCTTGTATTTATAAATCACACCGAGAAACACAATCATCAAAAATAATGAAGGACCAACCGTTGCGAACGTGGCAACGATCGAACCGAGAACGCCTCCCTGCATGTAGCCAATGTAGCCTGCCATCTTGGTGGCAATTGGGCCGGGAAGCGCGTTTCCAAGTGCCAGGACTTCGGTAAACTGATTCACCGTCATCCAGTGGTAACGTCCGACCACCTCATTTTCAACCAATGGAATGGATGAAGGCCCGCCGCCGTATCCCAAAATACCCGGGATAAAGAACGCGAGAAAGATATGCCAAAAAATCATCCCATACCCTCTCCCCTCTTAGCTTCCTCAGCAGATTCTTCCTGTTTCTTTTTATCCGGCTTCAATAGTGCAAACGCCAGCAGAGCGATAATGAGGAAAGCAGGATGAACTCCTAGCACCTGCAATAAAATCACTCCGGCCACAATATGGATCACGCTGAGCTTCATGCCTAGGCCCTTTTTGGAGCTTGAAAAGAACTGCCATGTCAACACAGCCATCATCACGGCCACAACAGGAAGTACACCTTTCGTCATTCCCTGTACCCATGGCTGGTCCTTGTACTGTGCCAATGAAGTAAGAAGCACAATCATGAGGATAATGGTGGGCAGTATAGATGACAAGATAGCAACGAGCATACCCAGGATGCCGGCAACACGGTAGCCGATATAGCCTGCCATCTTCGTATTGATCGGCCCGGGAAGCGCATTTCCAAGCGCCAGGACGTCACCAAATTCTTCATCATTCATCCATTTAAACTTTCCTACCACTTCTTTGTGGACAAGCGGTATGGAGGAAGGTCCTCCTCCATATCCGAGTATGCCAGAACGAAAGAAGGCAATAAATAAATTAAGATATGTCATTTCATCAAATCCTTACACATATTCCTACCAGGCAGCTACCGCTCCATCTGTTCGTCCTTCGGTTCCTCCTGTGAGGACCCCGGTTTCTGAATCTCTCCAGATCATCTGTCCTCGACCGAAAGCTCCGCCGTCCGTCGCAACTTTTACGTCATGGCCTTTTCGAACGAGCTCCTCCGCGATGTGCTGCGGCACTGAGCGTTCGAGAAGAACCTCTTTTCCTTCGATCCATTGCCACCTTGGTGCATCCAGCGAAGACTGTGGATTAAGACCGAAATCAATGGTATTCATTATGACCTGGACATGCCCCTGAGGCTGCATGTATCCTCCCATCACGCCGAACGGGCCGACGGGTTTTTCACCCTTGGTCAGAAAACCCGGGATGATTGTATGGTATGTTCTTTTTCCCGGTCGAAGGCAGTTGTGGTGATCTTCATCCAGGGAAAAATCATGCCCTCTGTTCTGTAGGCCGATTCCAGTACCCGGAACCACAATCCCTGAACCAAAGCCCATATAGTTGCTTTGGATAAAAGAAACCATATTTCCTTCTTCATCGGCCGCTGCCAGATAGACCGTTCCACCCTTTGGCGGTGTACCCGGTTCAGGCAGAAGGGCTTCATCCCCGATCAGCTGACGCCGTTCCTCAGCATATTCCCCGGACAAAAGAGCATCCGCGGTCACCTTCATATGGGTAGTATCTGTTACATATTTTTTGGCATCCATAAAGCTGAGCTTAATGGCTTCGATTTGTTTGTGATAACGCTCTGCGGATTCCGCCTCAGGGAAATCATACTCCTTTAAGAGATTTAATGCCATTAATGCGACAATTCCCTGTCCGTTTGGAGGGATTTCCCAAATCTCATACCCTTTATAGTTTGCTTTGATTGGCTCTACCCATTCCGGATAAAAAGCGGTGAGATCTTCTTTTCTCAAAAATCCGCCCTCCGCTTCGGAAGCAGCACTGATTTGATCGGCAATATTTCCCCGGTAAAACGATTCAGCCTCTGTTTCAGCAATCTCCTTCAGCGTAGCAGCATGTCCCGGAGAACGCCATACTTCCCCGATTTCAGGAGCTCTTCCATTTGGCGCAAAGGTATCAAACCAGCTCTGAAATTCATTCTGCTTTTGCGCCTTCTTGTAGGCCTCGTACCCCTTCTTCCAGTACTTCCCTAAAACTGGTGAAACCGGATATCCTTCTTCTGCATATGTAATGGCGGGCTTCAAGACTTCGGTAAGGGGAAGCTTGCCAAATCGGCGGGATAATTCGGCCCAAGCTGCAGGCGCTCCCGGTACAGTGACGGGCTCCCAGCCAAACTTCGGAATCTTATCATATCCCTTTTGTCTGAGAGCGTCTGCAGAAATTCCCTGCGGTGCCGGCCCGCTGGAATTTAATCCATGAAGTTTTCCTTTTGTCCACACAAGGGCAAAGGCGTCTCCGCCGATTCCATTTGATGTAGGCTCAACAACAGTCAGGCACGCAGCTGTTGCGATCGCAGCATCAATGGCATTACCCCCTTTTTTCAGTATGTCCAGTCCTGCCTGTGCCGCAAGCGGCTGGGAAGTAGCGACCATCCCTTTTTTCCCGTACGTTGCGGAACGCTGGGTGGCATATGGATACCGTTCATGATTAAACAATGTCTTTTCTTCTGTTTTTACAATGGTCTGCTGATTCAAATTGATCACCTCTCGTGGCATGCGATATAATGGCCTTCTTCAATTTCCCGCCACTCCGGACGTTCTGCTGCACAATGGTCTTTTGCAATGGGACAGCGGGTATGGAACGGACATCCTGTTGGCGGGTTTGCAGGACTTGGCAAGTCTCCCTGCAGACGAATCCGGTCCCGCTTCGCCCCCACTACCGGACGGGGAATGGAGGACAGCAGGGCTTCGGTATACGGATGAACCGGATTTTCATAAAGTCTGTCAACCGGGGCAAGCTCCACCATCTGCCCAAGGTACATGACAAGCACCCTGTTGCACAGATGACGTACAACGCCCAGGTCATGCGAAACAAATAAATACGTCAGTTCATGCTTTTTCTGCAGATCCTGAAGCAGCTTAATGACCTGTGCCTGAACGGAAACGTCCAGTGCAGATACAGGTTCATCACAGACAATGAAGGAAGGGTTGATGGCAATGGCGCGTGCGATGCCAATCCTTTGTCTCTGCCCTCCGGAAAACTCATGAGGATACCGGTCAAAATGCTCCTCGGTAAGCCCCACCTCTTTCAACAGGCGAATGGCATTTTCTCTCCGTTCTTTTCCTGAAAGATTTGTATGAATAATAAAAACCTCTTCCAATGCCTCTCCCACCGTTTGTTTCGGATTAAGTGAAGCATACGGATCCTGGAAAATCATCTGCATTTCCTTTTTAAAAGGCTTCAGTTCCTTTTTTGAATAGCCGCTGATGTTGGTTCCATTATAGACCAGGTTTCCTTCAGTAAGCTGCTCAAGACCAAGGATGGTTCTCCCCAGTGTGGATTTTCCGCAGCCGGATTCACCGACCACACCAAGTGTTTCTCCTTTTAAAATATCCACGGAGATGCCATCCACCGCTTTTACATGGTTCTTGATACGGCGGAGGATTCCTCCCTTTACAGGATAATACTTCTTTACACCTTTCACGCTATACAGTACTTGCGCGCTGCCCGCCATGTTGCCTTACCTCCTCGTCTTCCATCAGCCAGCATCTGGCACTGTGTGTTGGTGCAGCCTGAAATGCGTCGGGTGAAACCGACCGGCACTTTTCCATGGCATGCGGACACCTTGGATGAAACCTGCAGCCGGAAATTTTCTCGCTTAGCAGCGGCAGCGTGCCCGCGATCGGATTCAAGTGAAAATCGGGATCATCCACATTCGGGACGGATGACAGTAATCCCCTAGTATACGGATGCTGCGGGTTATTGAAAATCTCGCTGACGGTGCCATTTTCTATAATTTCCCCGGCATACATGACAATGACACGGTCGGCAATCTCAGCCACTACGCCCATATCGTGAGTAATCATGATCAGACTCATATTAAAATCCCGCTTCAAATCATTAAGCAAATCGATAATTTGCGCCTGGATGGTAACGTCAAGAGCCGTTGTTGGCTCATCTGCAACCAACAGCTTTGGATTGCATGAAAGAGCGATGGCAATCATCACCCGCTGGCGCATTCCTCCGCTCAGCTCATGGGGATACTGGTTCATCCGGGATGCAGGAGCCGGGATTCCCACTCGTTTTAACAGTTCGATTCCTTTTTGGTGAGCCTCTTTTTTTGACAGCTTCTGATGGATCATTAATGGTTCCCGAATCTGATAGCCTACTGTAAAAACGGGATTCAAGGCGGTCATCGGCTCCTGGAAAATCATTGAGATGTCATTGCCTCTAAGCTTTCTCAGTTCCTCCTGCTTCAGCGAAAGCAGGTTTTTATTTTCAAACGTAATCGAGCCCTCGGTCACCTTTCCATTGGAAGGGAGCAGGCCCATGATGGAAAGGGCCGTAATGCTTTTGCCGCAGCCCGACTCTCCCACAATGCACAGGGTCTCCCCCTTTTTTACCGAAAAGGAGGCACCTCGGACGGCGGGCAAAAGACCGTCCTTGGTTTTGAATGCAGTAACCATGCTGTTGACGCTTAATATAGATTCACTCATGTAAGTTCCTACTCTCTGTGAACATTGTATAAGGACCACTGTCCAGTAGGTTCGATTTCAAACCCTTTCACTGATTTATCATAGGCGGCTGAAGCCACCCCGTGATAGATTGGGAATACAGGCAGCTGAGTCATGACCAGCTGATCCGCCTTTTTCAGAAGGTCTTTTCTTTGCTGCTCATCAATGGTTGTTCGGGATTCTTCAATCAGTTTATCAAGCTTGGCGTTCTTATAGCGGCTCAGATTGGTTACATCCACATTATCAGAGTGAAGACGCGGATAGAGAAGCTCACTGCCGTCAGCGGTTACATTGGACCAGCCGGCAATGGTAATATCAAAGTCTCCTTTTTTGGAAACATCAAGGTAAGTGCCCCATTCAAGCGTTTCGATTTTCGCATTGATGCCAACCTCTTTTAATTGGGACTGAATGACTTCAGCCATGCTCATATAGCTGGCCGTATTTGCCACAAGCAGCTTAACCGTTTTATTTCCAAACCCTTTTTCTTTTACCAGCTTTTTGGCTTTTTGCTGGTCAAACGTCGGACCTGAATCCCCACTGTGTCCAAACACTTCCGGACCGATATATGAGTTGGAATATACTCCGAGTCCATTCAGCTTTTTCAAATAACTCTTTGTATCGATCGCCTCAGCCACTGCCTGGCGGAAGGCAAGATTCTTCATCGGGCTTTTATCCATGTTAAAGGCAAGGTAATAAACAGGCGTTCCTTCCTTCTTCTGGACTTCAACATTTTTCATTTTTTCAATACGGGGCATCAACTCGGTTGTCAAGCCGTCAAGCAGCTGTACCTTTCCCGTTTGTAGCATGGAAACGGCGGTAGTGATTTCCGGCACCACTTTAAATGTTACCTGATCAAGCTTGGCCGGCTTCTTCCAATACTTCTTATTTTTCACAAGAACGATGTCTTCTCCATTTTCTTTTTTAGAAAACTTGAACGGGCCTGTACCAACAGGCTGGGTCATCAGATCCTGCTTTTTGTCAGCCGTTGGAGAAACGATCGCTGCATTGCTGTGTGTTAAAGCGGCAAGCATCGGGCCATATGGCTTGTCTGTTTTTAAAATAACCGTGTTATCATCTGGTGCTTCAATCGATTTTACCGGCTCGAGAAGCGAAGCGCGCGGTGCCGCCGTCTTTGGATCTTTCAGCTTATCGAACGTGTACTTTACCGCTTCAGCATTAAACGGCGTTCCATCCTGGAATTTAATGTTCTTTTTCAGCTTGATTTTCCATGTGTTTTTATCCGGATTTTCATAGGATTCAGCAAGCTGCGGAACGATCTTTCCTGTTTTGATATCCCTCACAAAAAGTGTTTCGTAGATTTGCTCAATCACGCTGGATGATACGGAATCATTCGTAAGAATCGGAGACAGCCCTACCACTTTTGATGTGGTTGCATACGTGATTTCCTGCTTTCCATCGCTTGTTCCCCCGGAAGATGATTTGCTCGAGCAGCCTGATAATGCAAGGCTTGCCGCAAGCACCCCTACTCCGATCCATGATGCCAGCTTGTTTCCTTTACCCATTTGTTTACTCCCCCTTTTTACTTGTCCAGGTTCATGCCTGGATCGAGTGCATCTCTCAATGCATCGCCTACCACATTAAAAGCGAAAACAACCAGCATAATGGCAATGCCGGGTATGATGATCATGTGTGGTGAAGACCACATAAAATCCTGTCCGGCAGCAATCATCGCTCCCCATTCAGGTGTCGGAGGCTGCGCTCCAAGTCCCAGAAAGCTTAATGAAGCGGTGGATAGAATAGCGGTGGCCATTCTCATGGTGGCAAAAACGATGATGGGTGCCGTGCAGTTTGGCAGCACATGCTTAAAGAGAATTCTCCCATCGCTCGCCCCCAATGATTTCATGGCCATAATGTACTCTTGTTTTTTTACGGAAAGAACACTTCCCCGTACAATTCGCGCACAGGTTGGAATCGACCAGATGCTGATGGCAATGACCACGTTCACGAGGCTCGTGCCCAGAATCGCGATAATAAGCATGGCAAGGAGGATTCCCGGAAAGGCAAACAGCAGATCAACAAACCGCATGATAATCCCATCAAGTCTACGGTAATAACCCGCCAAGAGACCAAGCACAACTCCTCCTATGAGTCCGAGGCTGACCGCCCCCAGCCCGACAAATAAGGAAATTCTGGCTCCGTACACGAGACGGCTCCATATATCTCGTCCATAGTTGTCGGTACCCATCCAGTGGCCGTCCGTGCCAGGAGGCAGCTCGCTCAATGCAAGGTTTTGCTTATTCGGGTCATAATCTACGAGAATAGGTGCAGCCACTGTCATGATGAGCTGAAGCGCTATGATAACAAGGCCGACAATGGCCATTTTATTTTTAAGCAGCCTCTTCCACGTTTTCACGAAGTTCTTTTCTCTTTTTTTGTCTCTGGAAGCGGAGGCAATTGAAGCAGTTACTGTTTCAGTCGACATCCCTTTCACCCTCTTTCTATTCGTAGCTGATTCTTGGATCAATGAAGGCATATACAATATCCACAATCAGGTTCACAAGCACAAACAGCGTAGCTACCAGCAGAACCGCTCCCTGCACCATGGGGAAATCTCTGGCTGCGATGGATTCAATCATCAGCCTTCCGACTCCATTGATAGCGAAGACCTGCTCTGTAATGATCGTTCCACCGAGCAGAAACCCGAAGTTCAGCCCGATGACAGTGATTACCGGAATCATCGCGTTTCGCAGGCAATGCAGCATAATGACCGATTTTTCACGGACACCCTTTGCTCTTGCTGTTCTGACATAGTCAGCCCGTATGACCTCAAGCATGGCGGAACGGCTCATGCGGGCAATCATGGCTGCCGAACCGGTACCAAGCGTGAGAGCCGGCAAAATGAGCTGTTTCATTCCTTCAATGGTCCAGAACGGCTCGGTCAGCCCTCCTACCGGAAGCCACTGCAAGTTCACCGCAAAGATTAAGATAAGAACGGCGCCAAGCCAGAAGTTCGGAATCGAAATCCCGCCCAGAGCGATGATGGTGCTTAATGCATCAAACAGTGAATTATGTTTAAGAGCCGAGATGATTCCGGCCGTTACCCCGATAACCACGGCAACAATGATGCTCGCAATCGCCAGATTCAGCGTATTTGGAAACCGCTGGGTCAACGCTTCAGTGACCGATTGCTTGGTCTGATAGGAGAATCCCAGGTCCCCGGTAAACACCCCTTTCAGGTAGTCCCAATACTGCACAAGGATCGGTTTGTTCAACCCAAGGTTTTCCTGAATGGCTTTAATATCTGCCTTTGATGCCGTCGGACCGCCAATGATGCTGGCAGGATCGCCGGGAGCGATATGCATGCTCAGAAAAACAATGAAAGAAATACCGATCAACAGCAATAACAGCTGTATAAACCGTTGAACAATTAAACCAGCCAACTGTAAGCCCCCTTCTAACATTCGTTTATAAAAAATAGAACTAAATTACGTTTGTTAGCCAAAAATAGATTTTATATTTACAAACGTCATTGTATTGTTTTAGATTATAAAATAAATTCTGAATATTTTCTACATAATTTTGCAAATTTCTTGAATATTTTTTCAGGCGGGCAAATAAAAAAACACCCCCTGAAAAAGGAAGTGTTTAAGCAAATAATTTTCAGGCTTAATAAGGCCCTCTGATAAACTGCTTAACGTCCGTTTCATAAAAACTTCTGATGCGCTCAAGCTCTTCTTGGGAAAACGGGTGTGTATCGATTGCCTGAAGATTCTGCCCGATCTGCCTCTCATTTCTGAAGCCGGGAATCACACAAGTCACCTCTGGCTGATCCATTATCCACCGAAGAGCCGCACTTGCCATGGACGGCCTTCCATCCGCAATCCACTTCAGCTGATCAGAGAGTTCCACTCCTTTATCAAAACCAAGTCCTGCAAAGGTTTCGCCCACATTAAACGCTTCCCCGTTTTCATTAAAGTTTCGGTGATCGTCCTCTTCAAACACATGGCCTTTTTCATATTTGCCCGTAAGCAGCCCGCTGGCAAGCGGAAGCCTCACCAATATGCCGACTTGCTTGCTTGCAGCCTGTGGAAACAAAGCTTCGAGCGGCTTTTGGCGGAACATATTAAAAATCACCTGAAGACTGGAAACATTGGGATGCTCAAGGCATATAAGCCCTTCTTCTACCGTTTCCACACTGACTCCATAATTCCGGACTTTTCCTTCCTGCTTTAGCCTGTCGAGCACATCAAATACCTGACCGTCCCTTAGAATTTCGGTAGCCGGGCAATGAATCTGGTATAGGTCGATCGCTTCACGGCCCAGCCTTCTCAGGCTGTCCTCACAATACGCCTTGACTCTTTCATAGGAATAGTTTTCAGGAGAATGGATGTTTCCCTGCCTGCAAAATTTCGTGGCGATATAAATCTGATCCTCTTTTCCTTTTGTCGCCTTTGCCAGCAGTTCTTCACTGTGGCCGTCGCCATATACATCCGCCGTATCAAAAAAATTCACACCCTGAGATATGGCATAATCCAATGCTTTTAACGCATCCTCGTCATTCGTATGTCCCCAGGATCCGCCAATGGCCCATGTACCAAAGCTTACTTCACTTACCTTCATTCCGGTGTTTCCCAATTCTCGGTAATTCATTGCACACGCTCCTTTTCAATTAATTATCTGTGTCCTGGTGCTGTTCTGCTCAACTGCAGCCGTTTCATACGGTTAAATCCATGCTGGCCGCCTATCATGATCAAAATGGCAGGCGATACGGCACCGAAGAAAGGGGAAAATCCGGGATAGCTGATTTGAAGATAAATCAGGGCCCCCAGACCCACTGCCATGAAAAAAGCTGCGTGCAGGTTCATCATCCCGATCAGGAACGCTGTTTTTATGTAGCCGCACAAACCCAGCTCGTAATGAACAAAAACAGGAAAAAAGAACAGGACGGTCAGGATATAACAGAACAGGAAGAGCAGCAGGAGTGCCGCTGCAGTAATTCGCACAGCACCGCTCGCCGATAACAGAAAGTGATAATCTGTATACAGAAGAATTCCACAAACCACCAAAAGCAAACCTGCGAGATTGGAAGTTTTGAATTCTTTTTTAAAGTGGTGAAGAAAAGTGGCCCAAAGAGGAAACTCCTCTTTCATCAGCCACTTCCTTGCGATGGCAAACAATGCCGCAGTTGCCGGCATCACTCCGAAAACACCAAGCCCGGCTGGGTGAAAAGTATCCATAACAAGTTGGCATACGCAATTCTCGCAATCCATTCACAGTAGTTGAATAACCTTCCGGCAGCCCATTGCAGCATATCTTACACCCTTCCTGTTTCTTTTTATCCGCTTACCCTTTAACCGATCCTGCTGCAATTCCTTCTACGATTCTGTTGCTCAAAAGAAGAAAGGCAATCAGAATTGGCAGAATGCAGATCACAAGCGTGGCACCTATTGCTCCCCAGTCCGTTGTGTACTGGCCAATAAAGTTTTGAATGCCAACGGTCATTGTTTTTAAAGAGTCTGAACTGATAAAGGTGTTCACGAACACAAACTCATTCCAGTTGTAGATCATGTTGATAATCGCAGCCGTTGCTATCACCGGCGACGTCATTGGCAGCGTAATTTTAAAGAAGATGTGGTGAATGTTCGCTCCATCCATAACGGCGGCTTCTTCCACTTCGCGTGGCAGCGCCTCATAAAAGCCAAGTAAAATCATGATGGTTATTGGCAGGTTAAAGGCAGTATAGGAAAGAATGACAGACAGCGCATTATCAATCAGGCCGATCTTCGTAAATGTGCTGAACAGCGGGATAATGGTGGAATGGGCAGGAATCATTAAACCGACCATGAAAATGCCTAAAACCAGCCTGCTTCCTTTCCATTTCATGCGTGTAATCGCAAATGTCACCATACTGGCGAGCACAATCGTAAGAATAACAGCCGAAACCGTATAGGTTAAACTATTAAAAAAGTACTGGCTGATGTTTCCTTCCGTCCACACCTTTACATAGTTTTCCCAATGCGGGGTTTTAGGAAGGGCAAATGGAGATAGATTAAATACTTCCTGATTGTTTTTTAACGAAAACAGGACGAGCCAGACAATCGGGAATAGTTGAAAAACGGCGACAAGGCCAAGAAAC
Source organism: Fictibacillus fluitans (assembly GCF_030418125.1). Taxonomy (GTDB): domain Bacteria; phylum Bacillota; class Bacilli; order Bacillales; family Fictibacillaceae; genus Fictibacillus_C; species Fictibacillus_C fluitans. The sequence continues at coordinate 169,159 of NZ_JAUHTR010000007.1, forward strand.
AAGTATAGTAATCCATAACCGGAGATGTTCCACAGCGAAAATTTGGCCGTTTGTTTCTTTTTCTCAGTCAGTCTTACCGCTGTTCCGGAATTTTTCACACTTTCCAGTTCCATCTCGATTCTCCTTTCATGTTAATAGATTTCTTTATCCGCTTCGGTCAATTTCCTGATTCCATACGTTACGACGAGACAAATTACAAGAAGGAAAAAGCCGATGGCACTGGCATAACCAAAATCAAATTCTTTGAATGCTTTGGAATACATATAGGAGGCCATCACTTCACTGGCGCCATTCGGCCCCCCGTTTGTCATGACATAGATCAAATCGAAATATTTCAATGAACCAACTACCGCCAGGACAATGGTGACTTTGATGACATTCATGATCAAAGGCATCTTGATCTGCAGCGCAATTTGCCACGGCTTCGCTCCGTCAATCCTCGCTGCCTCAATGAGTTCTTCAGGGATATTTTTAAGGGCCGCATAATAAATCAGGATATAAAAGCCGGCGTACTGCCAGATAATCGGAATAATGATCGCATAGAGTGCAAGTTTCGGATCTGCAAGCCAGGACGGAGGATCACTTACCCCAAGCGCCATGAGAACCTTGTTCAGAATCCCGTTATTCGGGTTGTAAATTTTCAGCCATAGCTGGGCAATGGCAACCGACGCAAGCAGCATCGGAATCAAGTAAATTTTTCTTAGTAAATCCACACCTTTTACTTTTCCTGCAAGAATGATAGAAATAAAAAGGTAGCCTGCTAAACTGATGGTAGAAAATAAAGCCAGCAAAAATGAGTGATAGGCGCTTTTCCAAAAAAGCGTATCCTTAATGAGCTGTGCATAGTTGTCAAAACCGATAAATTCCTTTACTCCGATTCCTGTCCATTTCATCATTCCAAAATAACCAGTCTGAATGATAGGGATATAAATTAAGGCCAGCAGCAGAAAGAATGCCGGAGCCACGTAAATGATAATCGCTTTTTTATTTGACATCACTTTATTCAAAACAGATCTCTCCTTTCCTGATGCAGATAAGAAAAAAGGGGCATATCCTTTTTCTCTGATATGCCCTTTTTCGTCATCATCCTTATTTGCCTGTATCCTTCTTCAGTGCCTCTTCATGCCCTTTTGCAAAGGCTTTCGGCTTAACTTCCTGTCCGAACAGCGACTGGATAAGATTCAAATGAGTTTCTGCCACAGAGGCACTCATCTGAACATCCGCAAACAGTGTCAGATTGCTCGCATGGTTAAGTTCGTTCAGTACGTCCACATACAGCTTTGGAAGCTCGACTTTAGAGGTATCGACTTTCGTTGCAGGAATAACACCCGCTTTTTCCACTGACTGTTCTCCCCACTTCTCCACGAAAAACTTCACAAACTCTTTGGATTCTTTCTTCACCTTGGAATTTTGAGAAACGAAGAGTCCTACACCAGGCCCTCCTACCCAGCTGTTGATATTGCCTTTGCCGCCTTCAACGGTTGGGAATTTAAAGAAGCCAGTATTGTCACGGAATGATTTTGGAACATCTTCATTCGTTGTTAAATTCGGAAGCTCCCATGTTCCCATAAGGTACATAGCCGCTTTGCCGTTGTAGAATTCTGATTTGCCTTCATCGTTGGACAATCCGTTGAAGCCCTTAATGAACGCGTCTTCCTTTACAAGCTTTTGCACATCATCTGCAGCAGCAACAAGCGACTTATCTTCAAAGGTTCCTTTTCGGTTAATCGCATTTGTCAGTGTATCCGGTCCTCCGATTCGATCGGCCAGATACATGTACCACAGGGAGCCTGTCCATCTGTCTTTGTTTCCAAGAGCGATCGGTGCGACGCCATTGCTTCTCAGTGTTTTGACAACCTGCTGAAATTCGCTGTACGTCTTTGGAATCTGAAGGTTATATTTTTTGAAAATGGCTTTGTTGTAGTAGATCGGAGCAATGTTCAGCTCCAATGGAAGACCGTAAGTTTTATTGTCAATCGCATATGCCTCAGTGGTTCCCTTTACAAAAGAGTTCTTCAAGTTTCCGTCAAGAACATCATCAAGCGGTGCAAAGAGTTTTCCTTTTACAAACGGAGTCATATATCCGGCGGCCCACGTAAAGCCTACATCCGGCAGTTCATTGGAAGAAGAAAGCACTTTCATTTTATTTTTGTATTGCTCGTTCTCCAGGATTTCCACCTGAACCTTTACGTCTTTATGCTTTGCCTCAAATTGTTTGATAATATCCTGTACAATCATATTTTGAGGTTTGGCGCTTCCTGCTGGCCATAAGTGCATAAATTTAATGACTTTCTTGTTACCCCCGTCACTTCCTGCACTCTCTGAGCCCGAACAGCCCGTTAAAGCAACTGTCAGAATGAGCAGTACAGCAAGCCAAACAGCATGCGATTTTTTTAACATTTTATTGATCCCCCTGCATCATGTATTCGCTTACATTTATGATTTTACCAGCAAAAAAAAGAAGCTGTAAGGTAACAGCCATTGGGTAAAATTCCACTTTTTTTAGATTTACACATCATTCGTATTACTGTGTTTTCTGTATTTGCTTGGTGTGATTCCCTCGTACTCCTTAAATAATTTAATAAAATACTTTGCCGTTTGGTAGCCTGCGGCTTCGGCAATTTCCTCCACCGAATACTGGGTGGTAAGCAGAAGCCGCTTTGCCCTCTGCAGCCGTTTTCTTGTTACGTATTCGGTAAAGGTAAGCCCGGTTTGTTCCTTGAACAGCACACTGAAGTAGCTCGGGTTCAAATGGACCGAATCGGCTGCCTCCTTCAGGCTGATTGCCTTGTCAGAGTGCTTTTCGATAAAGGAGAGCGCCTGTTTGATATGATCCTTGTCCCCGATTCGTTCATCCTCCATCTGGATCAGCTTCTGGTCCGCTGCTTTTTCCATATACTCTGTTTTCTGCAGGCTTTCTTCCGCTGCCAGCGCCTCTTCAACCGCTTCGATCAGTTTTTGTTTGTTTACCGGCTTTAAAAGATAATTGATGACCCCAAGCCGGATCGCTTCCTGCGCATATTGAAAATCCGGATAACCGGATACAATGATGACGACCGGCTTTTTGCCATTTACACGCAGTGTTTTCAGCAGCTGCAGTCCGGACATCTCGGGCATGTTTACATCCGTGATCATTAAGTGGATCTTTTTTTGCTGAAAATGCTGAAGCGCTTCCTTCCCATCACACGCACTTATAATATCATGGGCTCCTGAAGACCAGACTTCCAGCCGCTTCTTCAGCCCTTCCCTTGTTCGTTCTTCATCATCAACGATCAATATCGTTTTTCCCGCCATCATCGCTCTTCTCCTTTAACGGAATTTCAAAACTGACTGTCGTCCCCCGGCCTTTTTCGCTGTCAATACGCAGTGCGCCCCGTTCCTGCTTGCCAAAATAAAGGCGGAGGCGTTTGTTCACATTCTGAAGAGCAATTCCCAGTCTTTTCGATGGCGTATATGTTCCATTTTCAATAGCCTGCCTGATCGCTGCCAAGGCTTGCGCATCCATCCCCGGCCCATTGTCTTTCACACTAATGATAACCGTTTCTGAATGTTCTGCTCTTTCTGCACCCACTACAATGACTCCATTTTTTCTCTGCTTCTCGATTCCATGGAACACCGCATTTTCAACTAAAGGCTGTATCATCAATTTAGGAATCCTCATATTTGCCAATTCGTACGGTTGCTCAATCTTCCAATCCAGACGTTCACCCAGCCTCATTTTCATAATGGATAAGTAACGTTCGACATGCTCCAGTTCTTCACGGACCGTCACCCATTCATCATGATGGGCCGGGTTGATGGTATACCGGAAAAGCTCGGACATGGCAATCACCACTTCAGCAAGCTCTTCCTCCTCTTTCTCATCAAGCGACCAGTACAGTGCATTCAATGTATTATAAAGAAAATGCGGATCGATTTGAGCCTGCAGCGCTTTCAGCTCGGTCTGGCTTCTCAGCAATTCCTTTTCATAGACTTCCTGAATCAAGTGATTGGTGTTTTCCACCATTTGATTATAGGTTTTATTCAGCTCTGCGATTTCTATGGTGGATGACAGTTCGGGATTAAATTTCAGCTCATCCATTTTGGCGTTTTTCATAATATGCGTCAGCCGCTTGATCGGCCGGGTGATGACGGCGGACAGAAATATGGAAAAAACAAAAAATATAACGTAACCGATCACTCCGGAAAACAGCACGGAAGTCCTGACGACCGATAATCCTTCCATTAAAAAGCTCATGGGCTTTAATATGACAAGCGTCCAGCCTGTAATCTCAGAATGCTCCTTTACGATCATATATTCCGAGCGCCCAATCGAAACACTGTTTCCGGATCTCTCAATGAGGTTCCTTGTGTTCCCTGGGTAATTTGAAGTAATTGGTGTCGAGTCACGGTCAAGCAGCAGCATATATTCTTTCTGATCGCCGCCACTGTCCTTGATCTGAAAATACGGATTGGCAATCCGGACGAGCAAATAGCCTGCCGGTTTAAACCAGTGGTCCATTAAATTTACCCGCCGGACTGCATACGAATAGTCTGCGTCCTTCGCGTCCAGGCCTGTCCACACCAGCCTTCCTTTTTCTTCATCTGCCTTAAGAATCCATTTTCCGTCGATCCTGCTCGACAGCACGTTATCATCGTACGGAAAAATCTTCGTTCCGTTTTGGGAATACAGTTCAAAGGAATAGATGCCGTCAGAATAAGCCAGGAAATTTTGGATGACCCCTAGCAATGCTTTCTTTTTCTCAGGACCAAGAGTCTTACCCTCGGATGTATCCTGCATCATTTGCTGAATCGTCCGGTTGGTGACAAGCTGATTGGAAAGTGTATCAATTTGCCTGTAAAGCGTTTCCAATCTTCCGTTAGCTTCAACAGCGGTTTGCTGGATCTGCTTCTCGGCATTGTTCTTCACCAGTTCCCCAATGCGGTCCAACATGAGAAAGGCTACAATGGTAAGCACGATCGCCATTACCAGTAAATAGATAAATAAGATTTGATTTCGAAGGGTGTTTGCCCTTTTGAGCCGTTTTGCCCATTGCATGTTCATGTTCATCGATACATGTCCCTATTCTTTTTGTAATTATCTAAATTTTATCAGAGACTCCTTTTTTTACAACTTTGATGTTTTTGAGAAACGACAAAAGCCATTCGGGTGCTGGTGACCCGAATGGCTTTTGTATGTAAGCTGCCTACAGTTTTAATCCTGAACGGCTTTTGAATCGCCGCAGCAGAATATGTGATTCAACTCTTGTAATTCCTTCGATACCGTATAGTTCATTATTGATGAAGCTTTCCAGTGACGGAAAGTCTTCTACCAGCACATGCATGTGCAAGGTGCTTGGACCTGTCATCTGATAGCAGCTTGCCACACTTGGGTTAATCACCAGTTTCTCGGCGACTGTCACCAGATAGGCGGGTTCACAGTCCACTTCAAAAAAGGCAGACACCGTCTTCCCAACCATTTCCGAATTGATAACCACACTGAACTTTTCAATGATGCCGGCTTCCATCATCTGATGGACACGATCCCTTATGGATACTCGGGAAATGTTCAATTCCTTACCGATCTCCGCATAGGACATGCGCCCGTTCAGTGAAAGGAGCTCTAAAATTTTCCGGTCTGTTTCGCTTAATTTCAACTTTGATCACCCACGGCTTTTGAATAATACCCATTGTAAGCGTTGCATTCATGAAATACAAATAGTTTTTCGCAAAATAAACCCATCCATGGCTGGACGGGTTTATTTTGCGTCATCTAGCGGTTTCATATCCATGGTGACCATGTAGTCTTTTCCCCACTGGTACATGGCATCCAATATCGGCATCAGGCTTTCGCCTTGTTTTGTTAACGAATATTCGACTTTTGGCGGAACAACAGGATAGACTTCCCGATGTATGATCCGGTCTTCTTCCAGTTCCCGCAGCTGGTTGACGAGCATGCGCTGGGTAATGCCCGGAATCAAAAATTTCAATTCCCCAAACCGCTTCGTTCCTTCTTTCCCCAGGTGCCATAAAATAATCATCTTCCATTTACCGCCGATGACAGACAATGTTAGTTCTTTTTCACAATTAAACATTTTCCCATCCATTCTTGACATTGCACATCACCTCCATCCCCATTATAACCCATAGTATACTTTTTGACACTATGTAATATTAAAGTCAGTACTTCACAAAATGTAAATGAAGAGTATACTTACAACTATCCTTTCCGTGTGAAGCAAAAATAAATCGGGTAAAAGGAAATCATTCAGGTTGCATTAACCTGGGCAAGACACCATAGGAGGAAAACATAAAATGGAATTACAACTAGCGATCGACCTCGTCAATACGGAAGAAGCCATCCAATTGGTGAAAGAAGTAGAAGATCATATTGATATCGTTGAAATCGGTACCCCCGTTGTTATTAATGAAGGGCTGGGAGCTGTGAAAGCCATGAAAGAAGCATTTCCGAATCTGAAGGTTCTTGCTGACTTGAAGATCATGGATGCTGCAGGATATGAAGTAATGAAAGCTTCAGAAGCAGGTGCCGACATGATTACAATCCTTGGCGCTGCTGAAGATGCATCCATCCAGGGTGCGGTAGATGAAGCCAAAAAACAAAACAAGAAGATTCTTGTTGATATGATTGCTGTCAAAGACATTGAGTCTCGCGCCAAGGAGCTTGATGAACTTGGTGTTGATTATATTTGTGTTCATACCGGCTATGACCTTCAAGCGGCCGGAAAGAACTCTTTCGAAGACCTGAAAGCCATCAAACGTGTGGTTAAAAATGCAAAAACAGCCGTTGCCGGCGGCATCAAGCTTGAAACCATTAATGAAGTGGTGGAAGCGCAGCCTGACCTTGTCATTGTCGGCGGTGGAATTACCGGACAAGACGACAAAAAAGGAACTGCTGCTAAAATCCAAGAATTAATCAAGCAAAACTAAGGCTATAAAAACATGGAAGCTTCCCAATATTATTCAGAAATTGTGAAGGAATTAAGCAGAGCTGCCGACTTAATTTCCGACCAAGAAGCAGAAAAGCTTGTCGATGAAATTCTGCTATCAAAAAAGATTTTTGTTGCTGGCGCCGGCCGTAGCGGATTGATGGGAAAATCCTTCGTTATGCGGATGATGCATATGGGCCTTGATTCCTATGTTATCGGTGAAACGGTGACCCCCAATTTTACCGAGGATGACCTTATCATTTTCGCATCAGGTTCCGGGGAAACGAAAAGCTTGATCTCCATGGCGGAAAAAGCCAAAAGCATAGGCGGCAAGGTGATGGCCGTTACCATTTTTCCTGACTCTGCCCTCGGCAAATTGGCAGATGCCTGCGTGAAACTGCCAGGCTCTCCAAAAGACCAGTCGGACAATGAGTATACGACCATACAGCCGATGGGATCCCTCTTCGAACAAACACTATTGTTGTTTTTCGATGCGGTGATTCTGCGTTTTATGGAAAGAAAGGGACTCGATACAAGCACTATGTTCGGCCGCCATGCAAATTTGGAATAGAATAGATTTACCGGGATTGGGGTTGTCCTGAAAGTCAGTAAAGTTGACTTCTAGTAACTCCTTTTTCATATACAACAATGAGTTTGGTAGTTATCTTCTTTGATAATTACTTGGAGTGGAGGGTGCGAGACTCCTCGAAAATGAAGATCGCATTTTCTTCGTGCGATGTATCGCTGCCGGGGCATTCCTTGTCCTGCAGGGGAAGCGTGACAGGTGAGACAAGGTAGGCGTTTACGCCGGTACACAGGCGCTTGCGTCGGTGGGGCTCAGCGCACGCCCTGCGAAAGTAGGCGCCTGCGCCGGTAAAAGCGAGCATCCCGTAACGGAAAGTAACGCTTTCAAGAGCTTCAAAGACACTTATTGGACAGCCCCTTCCCGTGTACATAAAAGGAGGAATATTCATGCAGTCATTAAAGGGAAAAACGGCGCTCATTACTGGAGCCGGCCGGGGAATCGGCCGTGCTACAGCCATCGCTTTTGCACAGGAAGGCATTCATGTCGGGCTGATGGGAAGAACGCAAGCCAATCTTGAAAAAACAGCAGGACAATTAAAGGAATATGGCGTAAAGGTATCCATTGCTGAAGCGGATGTGACAGACTATGAAGCCGTTAAAAAAGCAGCAGAAACCATCTCATCCGATTTAAACCACATTGATATTCTCATCAACAACGCCGGAATCGCTCAATTCGGCGCTTTTCTTGAGCTTTCACCAGAAGAGTGGAAAAATATTATCGATGTGAATGTAATGGGTGTCTATAATGTTACAAGAGCGGTCCTGCCGGGAATGATTGAACGAAAAACAGGCGACATTATTAACATTTCATCCACTGCAGGGCAAAAAGGAGCGCCCGTAACCAGTGCATACAGCGCCTCCAAATTTGCGGTTCTTGGATTAACTGAATCTCTCATGCTTGAAGTCAGAAAACACAATATCCGGGTCAGTGCCCTGACACCGAGCACGGTGGCCACAGATCTGGCCATCGACAGCAACCTGACGGACGGCAATCCTGAAAAAGTCATGCAGCCGGAAGACATGGCAGAATACATGGTTTCACAGCTCAAATTAAACCCGCGTATTTTCATTAAAAGTGCAGGCATGTGGTCAACCAATCCGTAAATCAAAAATGTGCAGCCCTCCATGTGAGAGGCTGCTTTTTTAACGATTATGTAAATGATGGATATATAAATCCCACAAAGGGTATAGGATTTTATACCAATTATAGGAGGTTGATTATGAAGGCCGTTACTTTCCAAGGAGCAAAAGAGATCGAAGTAAAGAATGTAGAAGATCCCCGACTGCAAGAAAAGGAAGATATTATTGTCCGCATTACCTCCACTGCCATCTGTGGGTCGGATTTACACATTTATCAGGGAGCTTTGCCTACACATAAAGACTATGTCATAGGGCATGAGCCGATGGGCATTGTAGAAGAAGTCGGACCTGAAGTCACCCGGGTGAAAAAAGGTGACCGTGTTGTTTTGCCATTTAATATTTCATGCGGCCATTGTTTTTACTGCCAACATGAGATGGAAAGCCAATGCGATAATTCCAACCGTAATCCTGAATTTGATACAGGAGGATATTTCGGATTTACCGAACGCTATGGTGATTACAGCGGCGGACAGGCGGAATACCTGCGTGTACCTTACGGGAACTTTATGCCATTTGTGATACCCGAATCAGCTGAACTGGAAGACGAGGCGGTCCTCTTCATGTCAGACGTTCTTCCTACTGCTTGGTGGAGCGTAGAAAACGCCGGGGTCAAAGAAGGAGATACGGTTGTTGTTCTAGGGTGTGGTCCTATCGGCCTGATGACTCAAAAGTTCGCCTGGATGAAAGGCGCCAAGCGGGTCATCGCTGTAGACAATGTTCCTTACCGCTTGAACCATGCGGTCAAAATGAACAATGTGGAAGCCTTTAACTTTGACCAGTTCGATGATATGGGCGCCCATATTCACGAAATTACCAACGGGGGATCTGATGTCGTCATCGACTGTGTCGGAATGGACGGCAAAAAATCCGCCGTGGAAGCTGTTGAACAAAAATTAAAGCTTCAGGGCGGAACATTGAGTGCGATCCAGATTGCCATCAGAGCGGTTAAGAAATTCGGCACCATTCAAATGACCGGTGTATACGGATCCATGTATAACATGTTCCCGCTCGGAAACATCTTTGAGCGTAACATCACCCTGAAAATGGGACAGGCCCCTGTCATTCATTACATGCCGATGCTTTTTGATAAAATCGCCAACAAAGAATTTGACCCGACAGAAATCATCACCCACCACGTGCCGTTGGACGAGGCGAGCGCAGCGTATAAAACCTTCAACGACCATCAGGATGAATGCATTAAAGTCGTATTGAAGCCATAACGCAAAATCCCCTTTGGTTTTCCAAAGGGGATTTTTTTAGATAAAGTTTCTAACATTGTTTCCGCGGCTGAATTTGTAGATGGCGATCATGAAGAAGGCCAGTGCAAAGGCGAATAAAATCGAAATGTTCATGGAAAGGCTGCTGAGCGAATGCCCTTTTTGCAGCTGGGTAATGGTATCCAGCAGCCATCTTTGTGGCAGGAATTCGGCTATCTTTTGCATGGTTTTTGGCATGATTTCAACCGGCCAGAAGCATCCGGCCAAAAGGCACGTTGGCGTCATAATCAGGTTTTGCATCGCTCCGGCTGAAGCAGTTGTTGAGGCAAAGGAGGTAATAACAAGCGACAATCCTACTCCTGCAAGTGCAAAGATCAATAATACTTCGACCATTGTCCAGAACGGCACGCCCGGAGAGATATGGAATACCTTGGTCATCACTGTGAGTGTAACCAGTATTTGCACGGTCATGATGATCATGTTCACCACCACATTGGAAAAGACATAAATCCGGCTGTTGATGGGTGACGACATTAAGCGTAAATACGTTCTGTTTTCCTTTTCACGAATGATAATCTCTGATAATCCGCCTGCACTCGAAAGCATGATCATGATAAGGAAGCCGATCGTCTGGCCTGTAATATCATTATTTTTCGAAGTGTCCTTCAACGAATGGGCATCCAGCTTAAAGCTTGATGCTTTGTACTGATCGTACATTTTCTGGAATGCCGCATTGTCTCCACCCGACGCTTTGCTTAAGGAAGCCACATTGGACAGATAATTATTCACATACGATTTTACAAAACCTGTGATAGACGCTCCTTTAATTGAAACAATCTCAATATGATCGGGATTTCCATTCATCACACTGCTGGAAAAACCGGAATCCAGTATGATGACGCAATCCAGTTTACCAGATGCTATCTGATCGTTTACTTTTGAAGAATCTATGGTTGTGACCTTAACATTATTGATTCCGTTGATGAATTTCACGGTATCTTTTGCTATTTTTCCATTGTCATGATTAACGACACCTGCATACATCTTAGTCGGGCCCGTATTCCCGTAGGCCGCGATCCCGATCAGAATCCCAATCAGCGGAACAAACAGGTAGGTTAATAATCTTTTCTTGTTCCTAATGATAGAACTCAACGAATTTGAGATGAGCCAAAGGACTTCTTTCATTTAGATCCCTTCCGACGATGGCAATGCTTAAAAAGACAATTGCGATACCCAGGTTTAAACCGATGACTTGAAAAGAAGCAGCGAGATCATTGTTATAGATAATTTTAGTGATCGCGGTATTTGCCCATGTAATCGGGGAAAGATTCATGATAAACTTCATCAGCCCGTCTGCGCCTTCAATTTTGAAATACGCACCTCCAAAGAATGAAGCCAGCTGAAGGATAATCAAAATGAGCGTTCTAGCAGCTTCTCCTGTTTTGACCATATAGCTGATCCCTAGACCGAAGCTGACTGCAAGGAAAACTTCAGAAAGGAGAATGAGGATAACAAAGCCAAGATGATCTCCCCAGTTCGCTTTAAACAGGAATGAACTCACAGCAACGATCAATAAAAGAGACAGCAGGTTGAGCACAATGCTTCCGATGATTTTCCCGAGAAAGATTTCCGCCTTAGTGATTGGCGCAACGGCAAGGCGCACCGCTGTATTCCGGGTTCTTTCCCCCCTGAGCAGGAAGGTGGCTCCAATCGCTCCATATAAGGCAATCATGGTGGTTACCGCCACCGCATAATAATCCATCGAACCCGGTGCTTTTTTGGCGTTCAATGACGTTTCTTTTACATAGTCATGAGAGGATCCGCCCGCGAGCACAGCCTGTGTGTGACCAGGCTTCACCTTGGCCACCTGGCTGACCAGGTTATATTTATCCGCAAAAGCCGTCAGCATGCCCTGAACAATGCTGCTCTCGATGCTGTTCCGTTCACTGCCGTAGAAATTCATTCCCTCATTGGAAACCTCTACATAGGCATCATAGTGGTTTTGCCTTACTTCCTTTTTGCCATCCGCTGAATCGGAGGCTTTATAAAAATGAATGTTTTCCTTTTTGGCCGCTTTCGTAAATTGTTCAAAGTATGGTGCGATGTTCGTATTGTCCGTCTCTTTATACAGGACCTTCATTTTATCGATTTCGAGATGGTTATCAAACGCATTGGATAGTGCTGATCCCAGAACCAGCATCATGACGATGGGAAACGCCAGCATGAAGATCAGCGTTCGTTTATCCCTGATGCTGATTTTCAGCTGCATCAGTGCAATGTTAAACACGTTCACGGGGAGGACCTCCTTAAAAGATAAGATTTTTGAAAGATGTTTTTGTATGGATTGGGGGAGTTGATTTTCGTTTCAGGTCACTCGCTTTCCGCGGGGCGTGCGCTGAGCCCATCGGCGCAAGCGCCTAAATGGTCTCACCTGTCACGCATTTCCTGCAGGACAGGGAACGCTCCGGCAGCAAGACATCGCACGATGAAAATGAGCAGTTCATTTTCGAGGAGTCTCGCACCTTCCACTACAATCAACTGCAAGCAAGCATGAAACAATAGAGCTTCTCTTTTAGCTCCACCTTTTTTAATGGTAGGAGATTTTGGCTAGCGCCTTTTCAAAGGTAGAAGATTTTGGCTAGCGCCTTTTTTTAATGGTAGGAACAATTGACTGTTGTCAATTTTCCTTAATCCCTCAAGTTTCTGCCGGTCAGGGTGAGGAAGACGGTTTCGAGGTTGGGTGCCTGTTCTTCGAGGGAACGGATTTCAATGTTGCGGTTGATAAAATACTGGATGATTTTATTCAGGTTGCTTACTTCGGCCTGGGAGTTGATTTTTACGACGTTTTCTTCAATCTGGACGGCATTTACTCCGTTAATTTCTTTAATCGCTTGTTCTTCAAGGTTTTCGTTTGATTTTACATCGACCCAGATGTCTTTCGTATCCGTAATGATGGCTTTCAGCTGTTCTTTCGTGCCCTCTGCGATAACTTTGCCATGGTCCACAATGGCAATTCTCGTACAGATCTCTTCCACTTCCTCCATGTAATGGCTCGTGTAGATGACGGTGCAGCCCATTTCGTTCAATTGACGGACAGAGTTCAGGATGTAATTTCTCGATTGCGGATCAATGCCGACCGTCGGTTCATCCATGATAATGAGTTTAGGTTTATGGGCAATGGCACATGCGATGTTCAGCCTTCTCTTCATGCCGCCGGAAAAGTTTTTCGGCAGGCTCTTTTGTTTATCGAGCAAGCCAACGAACTTTAGCGCTTCTTCTGTACAGTCTTTCAGTTCGGTACCTCTGAGGCCGTATAGACCGGCAAAAAAGCGGACATTCTCAAAAGCTGTCATATCTTCGTAAATGGCAAGATCCTGTGGAACGATGCCGATGTTGCTTTTTGCAAATTTGCTGTGGCTGGCAATGTTTTTGCCCAGAATTTTTATTTCTCCTTCGTTGCTTCGCAGCAGTCCGGCGATCATATTGATCGTCGTACTTTTCCCGGCCCCGTTCGAACCCAGAAAGCCGAAAATTTCTCCTTCTTTAATACTCAAGGACATATTATCTACTGCGATGAAGTCACCGAATTTTTTTGTAAGATTGTTGATTTCCAAAACGTTCATCCGTCTCACCTCGTGTTATTCTTTATAGTCTCAGTATACGGAAAAAGAGTGAACCCCCGCAGTGCAGTAGTTCACTCTTTTCTTATGAGAATTCTCATGTTCTTCCTGTGAGTACCTTCCTTCAGCCCAGCGGGAGAAGCGTCGTAACGGAAAATCCTTTCGTACCATCAACAATGACGGTTCCATTCACTGAAGCCGTCCTCTCTTCCATCCCCATGATTCCAAGGCCTTTTACTACCTTTTGTGCACCTTTTCCATCATCTTTAACCTCAGCTTTGATCATCTGGTTGAGCACATGAATTTCAATGCATATTTCTGTTGCCCTGCTGTATTTTAACGCATTCGTCAAAGCTTCCGTTATGTTCTCTGTGATAATCTTCCACTGGATCGGTGTGATCAAATCCATATTCCCTTTATAGACAAACGGAACCTTGATCCGGTGTTTGACGGAAAACTCTTCGAGGATCAGTTTCAACCGTTGAACTCCCATCTGTTCGGTTGGCGGCTTCATGTTCTTTAATGTGATCCGTATATCTTCAATGCCTTGCTTGGAAATGGAAATGGCATTCTGCATGAGCTCCTTTGCTTTTTCGGTGTCCAGGCCAAGCAGGCTTTTTGCCGCTTCCATTTGAATCAGTGCTCCAGTCATGGAATGTCCGATGCTGTCATGAATTTGCTGGGAGATCCGGTTCCTTTCCTCCAGCCGGTTGGTGTATTCCGACTGTTTGATGAATTCCTGGTTTTCGTTCAGGCTGGCACTCAGGCGCTGCAGATCATGCCTCATTTTATCGAGCTTATCTTCATAGAGCATTATTTTTTTCGAATAGCTGACTGCCATTGTAAACAATACGAAACTGAGTGCGGACACCAGTCCATAAAGATACTCCGCTTCCGGCAAGTACAAAACCGGAAGTAACCCGAGCGATAAAAGGACCCATTTCACTTTTATGAAAGGAGAGGCCAGTTCATAAAAATTGATGGGCAGCAGCAGAATTAAGAGCGGGTTCACATCATAAAAGGACAGGCCAATGAGGATGACCGACCCCAGCAGAATGCCTTGTCTGATTCTTTCCTTGGTGAATACATACAAGATACTATTCAAGCTGATGTACAGGAGAAGGCAAAAAACAATGTTTGGCAGGTTATCCACATTATCGTGGGCATAGCTGACCGCAAGAAAAATCACGACAGCCAGCTTGGTGTAAATGATCCAAAGCTCCATTTCTTTCGCCCTACCCGACAGACCCGGTTAAATAATAAATGGCAATCTGTGTTCGATGCTCCAGCCCCGTTTTGCCAAGAATCGATGTAATATGGTTGGCAACCGTACCTTCCGATATGAAAAGCTCTTTGGCAATCGATTTATTGGAATACCCTTTGGCGATTAGTGCCATGATTCCCATTTCCCGCTCGGTAAAACGGCTGGCATCAATCTTGTACTCGGTCTTTTTGCTTCCGTCCATCGTTGATTTTAATTTATCCAGCACCACATCCTGCATGACGGTGTTGCCATGATAAACACTTTTAATGGCCTCCCTGATCCGCTCGGGCTCCGTATTTTTCAACAGATACCCTTTCGCCCCGTTTTTAATGGCATCAAATATGTATTCATCGTCATCAAAGGTGGTAAGGATTACCGGCTTCGTCGCCGTCTGTTCCGTTATCAGCTTTGTTGCCTCCACACCGTTCATATTCGGCATCCGTACATCAAGCAAGGCGATATCCACCTTGTTCCACTTGCAATAGTCGACCGCCTCCTGTCCATCATTAAGCGTAGCCAGCACCTCAAAATCTCCGTAGGTGCTTAAGATGATTTTCATGCCTTCGCGTATAAAGGAATTGTCATCTGCGATCACAATTTTTATTGTCATTTTTAATCAGCAGATCAAGCCTGCTGCTCACATCCTTCTATAATAATCTTTCTTTCCTCTATAGTTAATTGGCTCTATTTTACCAGAAATCCTTTTTTCCATAAAAAAAGAACCTGTCACAAGGAACAGGCCCTTTCTTGAGGATTATTGAAAAATCTTTTGAAGCTCCGTGAGCCCAAGATAAGCAAACATCAATACACTTCCGATAAGTACGGCGTTGGCCAGCCACTTGCTTCGGTATTCCGGTTCAACCCGCTTGGAATTCAGCAGAACAACAAGGGATATGGCCAAAAACGGCATGAACAATGCGCCAAGCGCCCCATAAAGGATAATCAGTTCCACTGGTTTTCCGAAGAAAAAGATCAGCATTGGCGGGAATGTCAGCCACGCAAGGTACAGACGGTACATCGGCTCCTTTTCTGTAACTGGCTTTACAGATCTCACTTCTCCTTTTTTCAGACGAATGGTTTTCATAAAGTCAGCAAACAGGTAAGGCACACCGTTCCATACGCCAAGAAGTGACGTAAAAGCAGCAGACCAAAAGGCAATCAGGAACAGCCATCTCAACGGGGTTCCAAATTCTTCACCAAGCATTTGGGCAAGGTTAATCAGCCCCTGGTCTCCACGAAGTTCCACATCGGTACCATATAAAAACTTGGCTCCGATAATCAGAGCGGCCATGGAAAAAAGGCCCGTCATGGCGTAAGCGGCTTTGGCATCGAGTCTCATGACAGAGATCCATCCCTTGCCGTTCCACCCTTTTTCCTTCAGCCAGTAACCGTAGGAAGCCATGGTGATGGTGCCGCCGACCCCGCCAATCAAACCGAGCGCCAGCACGAAAGATCCATCCGGAACTTTGGGAACAAGCCCACCCCCGAATTCCCCCAGGCTTGGCAAGAACAAAAGAGCAGTTCCGATAATCGTAATAAACATAACACCAATCAGCACGGTCATTATGCGTTCAAACAGGAGGTAACGCCCTGTCCAAACAAGAACAAAGCCCAACAGCGAGTGAACAACCGCCCACGCCCAAACCGGCATGATCGGAAACATCGCATGCATGCCAAGGCCGCATGTTAAGGCTGCGGCAGCGCCATATATGTATCCCCAGATGACGGAATAAACACCGAAGTAACCGGTTGCCCACTTTCCCAGTGAATGCCACCCTTGCAGAATCGTTTGTCCGGTGGCCAAATACCAGCGGCCTACTCCTTCGTTCAAAAAGTATTTTAAAATGGCTCCAATAATAACCGCCCAGACAAATGTCATCCCAAACGAAGTTCCGATAACAATGGCTGTAATCATATCAGCTGTTCCTACACCGGTAGCCGCCACCACAAATCCCGGGCCGATCATTTTCAGTTTCTGTCCCCAGCTGTGTGGTGGAGCGCCTCCGTTTTTCATAGATGCGTGGTTGATTTCCGTGCCTGCACTTGCTTCACTTTTCATCTCCAGTCCCCTTTTCTGCAGTTTAGTAAAGCGTTTTCTAAATATGTCCCGATAAAACTGTCCCTTCAAATCTATTATGTCATTAGTATAGAAAATTTTGAATACTTAATATTTAAATATCCATCTCCTTTCCAAAGAGCAGCAAAAAAAGCCCGCACTGAACCATAGGCATAAGGAGTCTGACGCAATTCCCTACTGCTATGGATAGCGGGGCTTTCCTAATTCGTGTGAAATGGGTGTATTTCACCATTAAGAAGACACTTTCCAATCGTATACTCTTAAATTATGGTTTATTATAGCAAGGTCTGCAAACGGTTTCAACAGGTGGTTTGTGACTGCCTCATCTTTTCCATATATCGCTTGTACGCCGCTTTGACCGCCATGATGACTGAATTGGTGGACGGAGTATAATAATAATCTTCTATTCTCTGAACCAGACCGTCAAGCCCCTGAGAAAGGTCATAGCCGACGATCACCCTTCGTAAGAAGTCCCTTGCCAGTTCTGTAACAAAGGTAAATTCGGCATTCACTATTCTGTTGTTCTCGGTGTCAATTTCCATGACAATGCCGGATGTTTTATACAGCTCAAACATGGAACTGCCCTGCGGCGCTTTGGCATACCCGGTAACAAGCACCGTGTTCATCTTAACTAATTCACTCATTTTGCCAGACCCCTTCTTTGTCTGTGATTTGTTTTCATTTCTATTGTAACAAACCTTATGTGCTATCTTACGGTGAATGCCGCAAAAATATATACACAGAAAAAGAAAAAATATGGATTTTCCTTTTTTACAATGAATTTACAATTCTATGATTAATATTTAACATCCATTCATTAAACTGGTAATTGTTAAGAAAAATGATTTAGGAGGTATACATATTGTTTAAAAAGAAGATTGGCAAAAAGTTGATTCCCCTTGCCGTATTGTCCACCGTTGCACTCGGAGGCATGGCCGGAAGCTATCCCCATGCTCATGCCCAGCCACAGCAAGAAAACAAAAATAATGGCAAAATCAAAAACGTTATTGTTCTTATCGGTGATGGAATGGGTGTTTCCTACACATCCGCCTACCGCTACCTGAAAGATAATCCTTCCACTAAAGTTGCAGAGCGGACGGCCTTTGATAAATACCTTGTCGGGCAGCAAATGACCTATCCTGAAGATCCTGAACAAAATGTAACGGATTCCGCATCTGCTGCAACGGCAATGTCTGCAGGGGTTAAGACCTACAATAACGCGATTGCCGTGGATAATGATAAATCAGAGGTCAAAACCGTGCTGGAAGCAGCCAAAGAAGAAGGCAAAGCCACCGGTTTGGTCGCCACTTCCGAAATCACCCATGCAACCCCCGCTTCCTTTGGTTCACATGATGAAAGCCGCCAAAACATGAATGCGATTGCTGATGATTACTTTGATGAAAAAGTAAAAGGCAAGCACAAAATCGATGTCCTTCTTGGCGGTGGCCTCAGCAACTTTGACCGTAAGGACCGCATTTTGACCAAGCAATTTAAAAAAGCAGGTTACAGCTATGTAACAGACCGCAATCAAATGCTGAACGATAAAAACGATCAAATTCTTGGCCTTTTTGCCCCTGGCGGACTGCCAAAGAAAATTGACCGGACGGATGAAGTTCCTTCCCTGAAAGAGATGACCAATACTGCGCTTAAAAAGCTGAACAAAGACAAAGACGGATTCTTCCTCATGGTCGAAGGAAGCCAGATTGACTGGGCAGGCCATGACAACGATATTGTCGCTGCCATGAGTGAAATGAGTGACTTTGAACAAGCGTTCCAGGCAGCCATCAACTTTGCCAAAAAAGACAAGCATACCCTGGTAGTAACGACAGCTGACCACTCTACCGGAGGTTATTCCATTGGTGCCAACGGCATCTACAACTGGTTCGGCGAGCCGATCAGAGCGGCTAAACGCACCCCTGATTTTATGGCGGAGCAAATTGCCAAGGGCAATGATGTGGAAAAAACATTAAAGCAGTACATTGATCAAAAGATTCTTCCTCTTTCCACTGATGAGGTTCAAGCGGTCAAGACTGCTGCTAAAACCAACAACGTGCTCAACATCGATAACGCAATTGAAGCCATTTTCAATAAACACTCCAACACTGGCTGGACGACAGGCGGCCATACCGGCGAGGATGTCCCGGTTTATGCCTTCGGACCTGGAAGTGAAAAGTTTGCCGGACAAATTAATAACACGGATATCGCTAAGAATGTATTCAAAGCGCTAAAATACCCGATTCATATTAAAGATAAGTAAAAAGAAACTTCCCGTTTCGGCGGGAAGTTTTTACAATGAAGAGAGCGAAAGGAGGAACCATGAAAAAATTTGCCTTCATTCTTTCAGCAGCCTTATTTTTGGGCGGCTGTTCACAGAACGCAGCGGAAGAGCCTAAGAAAGCCGGTGCTGAAAGTAAAGCAGAACAAGCGAAAGAGCCAGAAACGGAGAGTCCGACACCCAAAGCGGCCGGCAGCGGCCAGCCCAATCCACAGGTGACCGATGACAAGACACTGACAAAAGTAGGACAAACCTACCGGGATGACAAAGGACAAGCCACACTGAAAGCCATAAAACAAATCAACAAAACCTATAAGCAGGGACCTGTTGAACTGACAATTAAAGATATCAAGCTTATTCATTTAAGACCGGACTATGGCATGATTGATTACTTTCACGTGCTGACTCACAGAGAAGAATTTGATTTTGTGAAAATCAGTGCCAGGATCAAAAACAGTTCATCAAAACCGGTGAATTACGCTCCCGTCGCTCTCCTGAAAACCAATACAAACAAAACCTTTGATTGGGAAAAAGATATTTATCTTGAAAGGCTTGAGGGGAAATTGCCCGCTAATGGCCAAAAATCAGGCAGCCTCGGATTTATCGTGAATCCAGAAGAAAACGAATCGGCGGATAACGTGAAATGGATCGAGATTACTACCAGTGATGTGTTTGACCAGTCCAAAAAGAAGATCAACGACTCAGAGAAAATCAAATTGAGCTTTTAAGCAAAAAAGGGGGCCATGACACCGCATGGCTTCCCTTTTTTACTGTCTTCTTTTTTTCTTTACATAATAAAATACAAATAAACCCAATGCTGCCGCAAGCAAGGCATACATCACATTGGAATAGATGTCCATAAAGTGAACCACCTGCTCCCAGTTGCGGCCAAATGCTGCCCCTACATAAACCAGGATCGTATTCCAAATCAATGTACCTAGTGTTGTGAACAAGAGGAACAGGCTGAACTTCATGCCTGACATCCCCGCCGGAATGGAAATCAGGCTTCTGATCAAGGGAACGAGCCGGCAAAAGAACACCGCCCAATAGCCATACCGGTCAAACCAGTTGTCTGCTTTATGAATATCTTCCTTTTTCAATCTGAGAAGATGTCCCCAACGCTCGACGATTCGTTCGAGCCGCGGAACATCAAGAAAGGTTCCGATCTTGAACAGCACCGCGGCCCCAAAAACAGAACCTGCTGTTGAAGCCAATATCACACCCAAAACCGTCAGCTTGGAAAAGGACGTCATCATTCCTCCGAACGTCAGAATAACTTCGGAGGGAATCGGCGGAAAAATATTTTCAAGGGCAATCATAAAGAATACGCCGATATACCCGAATTGTTCGATCACATGGGTAATCCAGTTTTGCATAAGAAACCTCCTGAAAGCTTTGCACTCCCTAACCTATTACGAACGAAAACCGCTTTGGTTTCATTTTCATCCCAAAGCGGCTTTTTTATTAATCAATCAAACGGACAATCTGTTTATTCTTCCAGGACAGCCGGTAATACGCATACTGAAGGGCAAGCGTAACAGCAAACGCTGCGGGATACCCCACCCAGATGCCCCTGATTTCAAGACTGGTATATTGGGATAAATAATAGGCAAGCGGAACCTCAACAAGCCAAATGGGCAAGATGCTCAATATCGTTGGCCACAGAACGGTACCGCTGGCTCTCATCGTCGCATTTAAAATCGCGGAGTGGCCCATGATCACATAGCTCCACAACGTAATCACCAGAAGACTGTGGGCAATATCGACCGTCGTACCGCTCGTCAGGAATAGACTCAGGATCGGCCTTGAAAAAAGATAGATCAGAATAATGATGGTGCCTCCGAGAACATAGTTAAGCAGGATCCCTGACCGAATAACCAATTTCAGCCGTTCCATCTGGTTGGCCCCAATTGATTGCGCCGCAAAAATAGAAACGGCAATGCTCAACGAAATTGCCGGCATTTGTACATAGCTTGCGACCTGGTTGACGACACCATAGGCGGCGGTCGCATCCGATCCGTACCGGTTGACGAACGAGATGACCGCAATCTCCGATATGGACAGCAGAATCATGCTGATGCTCGATGGGATTCCCAGCCTGAGCAGCAGCTTCAACAGTTCCTTGTTAATTTTCAGCTTGCTGGCAATGGAGGAATCAAGCTGAAGGGGATGCTTCGTTTTCCTTAAATAAAAGATCATAGCGATAAAGGCAACAACGGTTGAAACCACCGATGAATAGGCGGCACCGTACACCCCTGTTTCCGGAAAACCAATCCAGCCAAACACAAACACCGGCATAAAGGCGATGTTCAGCACCGTGCTCACCACGAGAAAGTAAAACGGCGTTTTGGAGTCTCCGGTTCCTCTCATGAAGGTGGTGTATACCGAATAAAGAAACAGCACCGGCAGCGACCAGAACAGAATGCGGGCATAATGGGCACTCACATGGATTATGTTACCCGGTGTACCAATGATGCGCAATACTTCATAGGTGAAAATGCCGCCCAGTATGGCAAGCGCTATTCCAAGTAAAAAGGTAAAGGTTAACGTGGTGCCTACGATTGCCTTCAGCTTTTCCTCATTCTTTGCCCCAAACGCCTGCCCGATCAGGATGGAGCTTCCTGAACCGATCCCGATCACAAATGAAATCAGCAAAAAGAACAATGGAAAGAAGGCAGAGATAGCAGCCACGCTGTCCACTCCGAGCCATCTTCCGATAATGACCATGCCCGCCAGCTGTCCGGCGGATTGCATCACATTGCTGAACAGCAGCGGAACAAGAAAAAGCAGCATGGGCTTCATGACCGTCACCTGTGACGGCTGTTCCTGTAACGCTTCGTTTCCATTCATCGCGGTTTCTCCTTATTATAGCCACGGCTTCCAAATGGCTTCAGCTCTTTAAGCCATTTGTTCTCCAGTACTTCTAGTTCCCGTTTTTCGTTAAAGTAACCCGATTCTTTTTTCTCCAGTGTTTCGAGCACCTCGAATTGGAATGCCTCTTTTCCGTAAAGATTCCAGTCGTCCTGCAGTTCCCTGTTCGTACTGGATCCCTGCTCAAGCTCGAACTTTCTGCCGTTTAATGTTTTTACATTCCGGGTGCTTCCCACAAACATTTTTTGGTTCGCGGTGTTCTTAATGACATATACACCCGCTTCAATTTTTGTTTCAAGATATTGCTGCTTTAATTCTTTCCTTCTATTCAAAACGGTTTCCTTCCTTCTCCTATTTTTTCAGCCAGTAAGAACTTCCATCCGATTTCCGGTCAAGGAAACCATACTCAATCATGTATCGTCTTAAGGTAACAAAATCGTGATAAACACTCTTCAATACTTCATTTACATCCTTTTCAGAGTACGTCTCTTTTGCATGAAACAAGGTTGAAATTTCACGCAAAACCACGAGCTTCTGCTTCTCTTTTGCCGGGAAGGTTTTGAGCGTCCTGCTGTCTTCTATAAAGTACTTTTTAAGCATCTTTTCCTGCTCTTGTTTTGTGACATTGTACCGGTCATCCACCATGGTCGCCGTCTGATGAGGCGCAATCAGTGACGGCGCATGCTCATCCTTTTCCTTCAGCAGTTCCATAAGCGTCAGCAGCATTTTCGCCTGCCGTTCCTTTTCCTTCAGTACAAACCGGTGGTTGCGGATGGTCGATGTACTGCCGACTTCCATCTCCTGCTTAATTTCGGTGTCGCTTTTTCCTTCATAAAAAAGGCGCAGCAGCCTGTTTTGATGGTCCGTGAGTCCCGTCAGCTTTTTATTAAGACCGATGAGATACGTAAAAACTGATCCGTGCTCATGCTGAATATGAAGGTTCATGAACTTTTCCGCTTCATACAGCTTATTGTCCCGTGGATAAATCATGCCCTTCTCCACCTCATTGCCGCAAAGCAGGCAAACGTACTGCTCCTTTTCTTCGAGATACCCATTTTTCAAGTCTTCAAGCGGCGCTTCCCAAAAACGGTCGGATATAACCATACAACTAACAACTCCTATTATCGTTTACTTATTTACAAACATATTATGATAACGTTTGTTTATTGTCAATTTGTTTTTTTGTAAAAAAATGAAAAAAAGACCTTCCGGAAAAATATTCCGAAAGGTCTTTCGCTTTTTACCAGACAAAAAGTCCAACAAGCATGGCACTCAACAGCGATACAGCCATTCCGCTGACAAGCAGTTTCCACACGTTCTTACCGATGATCGCTGACTTTTCTTCTCCAAGGATGGAGTTGTACGTACCATAAATCATACCGACCGTACTAAAGTTTGCAAACGATGTTAAGAAGGTGGTAGCAACCGCCACGGTATGCGGCGGAAGTGTTTTCAACTGTGTTTTCAGATCCATCATGGCGACAAATTCATTGGTCGCCAGTTTAATCCCCATTAACTTCGCCACATACATGGCATCGTGTTTAGGAAGCCCCAGCAGGAACGCAAACGGGCTGAAGATCAATGAGAAGATTTTTTGGATCGTAAGACCATGGATAAAAAAGCCGAGAATGCCGTTTACCGCAGACGTTAATGCCACATATCCGATCACCATCGCAAGAATGACGATAACCATACGAATACCGACAAGCATACTGTTTGAGATGGTCGAGAAGAAATCTTTCTTTTCTTCCTTCGGCGGAACGTAAACCACGTCCTCTTCTTTCGATACATCCACCGGATGCAGGATACTTGCCAGCAGCAGCGCGTTCAGACAGTTAAGCGGAATTGCGGCAAACACATACGTTGCCGGAACCATCGTTAAATACGCTCCAATAATGGATCCGCTGATACTGCTCATGCTCATCAATCCGAACGTCAAGAGCCTGTGCTGCTTGAGCACGACCAACTGCTGGCGGATCACCGCAAGCGCCTCGGTATTACCAAGGAACATCATCTGAATGGAGAAGAAGCTTTCAAGCTTCGGCAGCCCGGAAATTTTTGAAATGACCCAGCCTACCTTATCAATGATCCACGTTAAAATACCGAAATATGAAAGAATATCAAAAAAGGTAACAACAAAGATAATAGGAAGCAATGCGCTAAAAAAGAAATCAACGTTTTCATTCGCCATAACCGACGGAAAGACAAACGCCGTACCGTCATTCGCACATTGAATGAGCCAGGAGAAAAACGCCGCAAACCGGTCAATGATCGCTGTACCGATTTTCGTTCCGAGCATAAACCACGTAATCAGCAGCTCAACAACAAACAAAACGCCGATCGATTTCCACTTCACATTTCTCCGGTTCGGGGAACAGGCAAACACAACGCCAACCACAACCAGGATGCCAATCACATTAATCAAAAAATACAAGCCAACCACTCCCACTTTTTCCGTATATAAAAAGCCCTCATTTCCCGCTTCCGTCCACCGGACAGAAAGCATGAAATAAGGGCAATGGGTTTATCCCTATGAAAAAAATCACAGGGGATACGTGACAAGTCCATTGATATATTCATACTTCCTTGTAGTCCGGCATTTAACGGCTGCCAGGTAGAGACTATCAGACCGAATTCGATTTACTGATATTATACAAGGATATTAGTTATTTTTTGTGAATAACGATTATTTTAGTACATACGTCATAGTTTGACAATATCTGCGTAAAAAGTCCTATTTTACAAAACTTTTTGAATTAATTAAAAACGATCGTTTTGTTTCCATGTACAAGAACGCGGTCCTGCAGATGCCAGTTTACTGCACGCGCCAGCACACTGCGTTCGATCGAACGGCCGATTTTCTTCAGATCCTCGGCATTATGATGATGGCTTACCCGCTCCACGCCCTGCTCAATGATCGGACCTTCATCCAGATCATTGGTCACATAATGAGACGTTGCCCCGATCAGCTTCACCCCGCGGTTATACGCCCGCTCATACGGCTTGGCGCCTATGAAAGCCGGCAGGAAGGAATGATGGATATTAATAATGCGGTGCGGATGCTTTGAAACAAAATTCGGAGTTAAAATCTGCATGTAGCGCGCAAGGATGATGAGTTCAATATTATACTCGTCCAGCAGCTGCAGCTGTTTTTCCTCCACTTCCTGGCGAATATCCTTGTTCGCCGGTATGTAATAAAACGGGATGCCAAGCGACTCCACCAAACCTTTGGAGTTTTCATGATTGCTGATGACAAGTGCAATGTCCGCATCCAGATCCCCGTTTTGGTATTCCCACAACAGCTCGAGGAGACAGTGCGGCTCTTTTGAAACAAAAATGGCGGTCTTTTTACGCTTGGATGCCAGTGACAGCCGCCAGTCCATATTAAATTCAGAAGCAATTTTCGAGAAAGACTGTTTCAGCGCGTCCGCCCTCTCGTGCAGGTTATCAATTTCAAACTCCACGCGCATAAAAAACAATCCCGCCTCAGGATCGGTGGAATGCTGGTTGGATTCCACAATATTGGCTCCCTGCCCATATAAAAACTGTGATACCGCCGCCACAATCCCCGGCTGGTCTCCACAGCTGATCAGCAATCTCGCTTTATTCGTGTTTCGTGCCTGTTCATTCATTTGCCTAATCTCCATTTCTTTGCCTTTTAGTATCTGAGTATACGGCATTGGCGCGGAAAAGTGAAATGAAAAATGAGGCTAGTCGTTAGTGGGGAGGTGGTAGATGGTGGATTTGTGATTTCCTTCGCGGTGGGTGGCTGCTGAGCTTAATAATCTAGTCATTAAATGAATTGAAGATATCAGGAGAAACTCTCTTGCTTCTTGGTTGGTGATCTTCTGGCTAATCAGATAACTGTAGTCTTTAAGTGCATCAATGTGTGCATTTTTGCAGGTACAATAACAATTCTTACAAAACCAGCCCCCATGTCTCCTTTCCATCGGTAGGAGACCGCAATCCATGCATTGGACTCCTTTTAATAGTTCATGTCTGCCTATCTCAAATTGCATCAAAATATCGGAATTCGCCTCACAGTGCTGTTTTAATAGAAGACGAATCATTTTCTTTAATTCTTTATCTGTAAGTACAACCTGATGGAAGGCATATAATTCAGTGATTTTTAGTGGGAGGGCTTCCCGGTGAAGGATTGTTTTACGCAGATATTTATGTTCTGGGGAAATCATGATTTGGGAGTTGGGATTACTGATTACTACAAAAGATTTAATATGAACCTCAGGAAACTTATGTTTGATTAACCAAGCTCTAAGCTGCATTTCATGCCGTTTCACTTGAAGGATTGGATCAGGAAAGACTTCATCCTTTCCATTGAGCGTGCGAACTAGCTGATGAAATTCCTGGTCAAAAAATAGTTTACCGGCGATATTTTTAACTTCTAATATGAGTATGAACCGAGGGGAAACGAGCAAAGTGTCGATCTGAAAGAAATAGTCGTTATGAGGAAGGCGGAGATCGTGAAGAATAAAGTAATCTTGGGAGGAAAGAAAGCTGAGTGGATAGTCTATGGAGTATTCCCCTCTGTACCCAGCCATCTTTTTTGCGAGATTTTCTTCAATATAGGGGATTTTAGGGTGATTTTTTGGTAATCTGCGCAACAATGATTGTAATTTTTGAATCATTAAGGGCAGTTGCCGCTTTTTTATGATCATCTCATCATTCCTTTGCTAAATTTATTAAGTTTATTGGCGATAGTCTGCTAACAGAATTTAACTTACTCTCAAAAAGTCTACATTTATTCTCAAAAAATCTTGTTTATTCTCAAATCAGGCCACTTTATTCTCAAATTCGGTTCAAATATTCTCAAACCGATTAACCCCATTGCATTTCGACTAATTTCGACACAATTAACCCTCACCAAAACCACCTCCTTCCTCCATCCGCATTCAATCTAGCAAATACATGTCTTCTTCTTCACACCGACTTTCCCGCGGTTCTTCACTTTTAAAATATAATCAGTTGCAAGCGGGACTTTGCAGGCGGTGTTGCCGGCATTCACATCAACCTTGCCCACCCGCTCGGCAACGGCCAGTGCTTCATCATGCAGGCTGCTGACGGCGCTCCCAGCCACGATCACAAAGCCGTTCATAACATAGCGGACACGATTTTGCTCGCCGTTAATGGTCTCTTCCACACGCTTCAGCAATCCGCGAATCTCTTCCAAATTCAGTTCTTCGTCCTGAGTAATCGACAGATAGCCGGCATAGGTGCTCCAGCCGCAGGCAGCCACCATCTCCCGCTCATCATCCATCCACTTGCGCGCCAGTTCCAGCGCGAACGGGCTTTCTGCGGCAACATTGGCTACGGTATACTCCGCAAGCATGTACCAATACGCTTTTTCAACCCAGTGCTCCAACTGCTGCCGTGTCAGCTTTTTTGGATCGACCCCAAGTCCTGCCAAGTACATCGCATCATGGTTTCCGGTATCATACAATGCCAGAGCCAGTTCCTGGTCCTTTTTCACGTATTTAACCAGCTTCTTCAGATCTCCTACCTTCACTCCGAAAAACGGTTCCTTAGCGCCATGCCTGATATAGGTTTTCTTTGTTTGCTCCGAGCCCATTTCTTCCAGCTGGTTCATGATTTCATCAACCGTCATTATCTCATCACCTCACCTTCTATAATTCGCTTCATCCTAAAAAAATCCCTCCACAAAAAAAGGCCCGCCCCAGCCGGGCAGGCCTCCAAAACCAATTATTCAGCGGTTTTGCGTTTTCTGTTTTTTCTCGTTAGCTTCATTAAAAACTCATAAACCACAGGCACGATGATCAGGGTCAGCAGCGTGGAGCTGGTGAGACCGCCGATAACCGTAACGCCAAGGCCTTTGGAGATTAAGCCTCCGCCTTCAAATCCGAGTGCCAGCGGGATTAATGCTCCAATGGTGGCCAGTGCAGTCATCAGAATTGGACGCAAGCGGGTTGCCGCTGCTTCCAGGAGTGCTTCACGCGTCGGCATTCCTTCGTTCTCTTTATGAATCACGCGGTCAATGAGCACGATTGCGTTTGTTACCACGATTCCGATCAGCATAAGTGCGCCAATCATGGCGGAAATGCTGATGCTTTCATCCGCGATATACAGCGCAAGGAGCGCACCGATCACCGTGAAGGGAAGGGAGAACAAAATCGCAAATGGTGCAAGAGCGCCGCCAAACGTTACTACGAGTACAAAATAGACAATCGCGACTGCGGCAAGCATGGCCAGGCCAAGCTGGCTGAAGGACTCATTAATATCCTCAGTAACGCCGCCCATCCTGACGTCAACTCCATCCGGAAGATCGAGCTTGTCAATTTTCTTTTGAACGTCCGCAGATACTTGGTTCACGTTCTTGCTTGTCACATCACCACTTACGCTCGCATAAATCTTGTCATCCTTGCGTGTAACGGTGTCTGCGGTTTCTCCTTCTTTTACTTTAGCTACATCACTGATAGGTACTTCTTTACCGGTCGCCGACTGCAGCTTCTTGTCGGTGAGATCATCAATGTTCTTGTAGCTGTTTTTATCTACTTTGATATAAACGTTGACATCCTTGCCGTCTTTTTTCAGTGTCGTTAAGGCTGATTGGTCACCGGAATCGTTCAATTCCATGCCGATCTGGCTGGCTGTAAGACCAAGCTTGCTCAGCTTTTCCTGATCTGCGGCAATGGTGTATTCCTGATAGGACTTGGAAAGGCTGGACCCAACGTTTCTCAGATCGTTTCGGTCATTGAGAATGTTTTGGACCTTCTCCGTTACCGGTTTGATGTCTTTCATGTTATTTCCGTAGACCTGGATTTCCAGCTTGTTGCTTCCGCCGGTAGCGCCAAAGTCCATCGCCTTCCATTCCCCTTTGTCGGTGGTTCCCTGCAGATCATCAATGATCTTCTTCTGCTCTTTTTCAAAGTTTGGCGTATCTTTATCATATTCCATAAAGAACATGGCCTGATTGCTTGCCGCAGGGTTCATCGGATTTTCCCCGCCAACGGAATACTGGATTGTTTTCACGTGGCTGCGGTCAAGCAGAAGTTTCTCTGCTATCAGCGCTTCATCTTCAACTTCTTTTTTCGTCTGGCCCGGTTCCGGGTTAAAGGTGGCAATGACCATCTTCTGTTCGTCGGATGGCAGGAAGCTGACGCCAATTTTCGGTACCAGGAACAAGCTGCCGGCAAGCATAAGAATGGCAAGACCGAATGAAACGATCTTATGACTGAGCGACCAGTTCAATACTCTTCGGTAAAAACCGGCAAGTGCTCCTGGCTTCTCATGGTCTGTTTCCCTCTTTTTGCTTAGTCCTTTTTTGAATAAAGAATCGGCAAATGCCGGTACAACCGTAATGGCCACGATCAGAGAGGCCACAAGGGCAAACACGATCGTCAGGGCAAACGGCATAAAGAGCTCACCGACCGGCCCTTTTACAAGACCCAATGGCAAAAATACAGCAATCGTTACAATGGTGGAGGACATGATTGGGATAAACATTTCCCGGGTAGCCGCTGTAATCAGCTGCTTGCCTCTGATTTCTTCACCCTTTAATGACATTCGCCGGTAAATATTTTCGATAACGACGATAGAGTCATCCACCACCCGGCCGATCGCAACGGTCATGGCCCCGAGCGTCATAATGTTCAGTGTGAGATCCATTTGCTTTAACGCCAGAATCGCCATTAACAGCGATAGCGGAATTGAAATAACGGCAATAATGGTAGAGCGGATATTACGTAAAAATAACATGATAATAATGATGGCAAACAATCCGCCAATCAATGCTTTGTTCAGCATCGTGCTTACAGAATCCTTGATGGGTGTTGCCTGGTCAAAGACGTTGACCGTCTTCAAACCTTCGTGTTCCTTTTTCAACTGCTTTAATTCTTTATTAACAGCGTCAGCCACATTTACTGTATTGGCATCGGCTGATTTGATCACTTGAAGACCGATGGATTCCTGGCCATTTGTTCTTGAAATGGACTCTGCTTTTCCTACCGTTTTGATGGTAGCAACATCTTTTAACTTCACCGTCGGAAGCTCTGATGGCTGAGCCTGCTGAGCTGCAGCTGTCTGCTCGGAAGCTCCCTGTTGCTGGGCTCCTTGACCGCCCGCTTGCTGCTGGGCTCCTTGACCGCCCGCCTGCTGCTGAGCTCCTTGACCGTCCGCCTGTTGCTGGGCTCCCTGACCGTCCGCCTGTTGCTGGGCTCCTTGACCTGCAGATGCGCCTTGACCCTGTGCTCCAGCTTCGGAAGCTTGAGGGGTTACCGGGATTTCCAGGTTTTTCAGTTCTTTTACAGTGGTGATTTGACCGTCGACAACGACAGATTTTTCGGTGTTGTTAAAGTTGTACAGACCAAGCGGCATGGACGCATTGGCACCCTTGATGAATTGCTTGACCGTGTCTTCCGTCAATCCGTTTTTCTTTAATTCATCGGCTTTAAAATCAAGCTGGACTTCTTCCACGTTTTGTCCCGCTACCTGTACGGATGAAACGCCTTCCACTCCTTCAAGGGTCGGAACGACATCATCTTCAACGGTATTGGTCAATTCCTTGAGCGATTTGTTTTTGTCGGACACGCTTAATGACAAAATCGGGAGGTCATTAAAGCTTTGCCGTGACACACTGGGATCTTCCGCAGAATCGGGTAGATTGATGTTGGCAAGAACTTCTTGTACTTCCTCTTTTGCTTTTTCCATGTCTTTATCAAAACTGTATTCGATTTGTACCGATGAGACGTTTTGATAAGAAGAGGAAGTGACCGAATTCACTCCTGAAAGATTCTTAACCTTTTTCTCAATCGGAATGGTCACCTTATCTGCCACTTCTTCAGGTGTGGCACCTGGATAGGCTGCTGTTACGGAAACAATTGGTGTGTTGATGTTAGGCATAGTCTCGAGCTTCATATTTAAACCGGAATAAAGCCCGGCCGCTACAACCAGCAGCGTTAACAGCCAAACAGCAAATTTATTCTTCAAACAGAATCGTATAATCCCACTCATTCTTGTTGCTCCCTCCACTAATGACTGACCAGTCGGATTGTGCTATAATATAAACGAACGGTCATAACAGTTTTAAATATATCTGACCG
The DNA here is from genome assembly GCF_030418125.1 of Fictibacillus fluitans. Classification (GTDB taxonomy): domain Bacteria; phylum Bacillota; class Bacilli; order Bacillales; family Fictibacillaceae; genus Fictibacillus_C; species Fictibacillus_C fluitans. The sequence goes on from NZ_JAUHTR010000007.1 coordinate 200,208, forward strand.
TCATCTGTAATGCAAGGAATTATAACGATTCTTCAATAGATATCTTTTTATCATTCAATTGGAAAACAGTATTCGGAGGTATGGGATGAAACAGAGAAAAGTCGAGATTATTGAATCTGCAATAGCGTTGTTTGCGGAGAAAGGATTTCATTCAACATCAATCCAGGACATAACCGATCATGCGGGGATGTCTAAAGGAGCATTTTATAATTATTTTTCTTCCAAAGAAGAATTGATGGTAGCGCTATTTCATTTTTACAACGATAAAATCACCCAAAGGATTTCAGCGATCGAAGACCAGAACCTGCCTCCGCGGGAAACCATTAAAAAACAGATGGTTGCGCTGTTTACTTCTTTTACAGAACATAAAAACTTCATCATCATGCATTTCAGGGAACAAAATTCCACGATCAACGAAGAAATGCGGAAACATATGCTCAAAACTCAGTACAAGTCCATGAAATGGCTGGAGAAAAACCTGCTCTCTTTGTATGGAGAGGATATTACCCCGCATTTGGGAGATCTAATCCTGATGGCTCAGGGGCTGCAAAACACCTACATCCGTATTTTTGTTTTCGATGACCAGCTGATTCAGCCGGAAGCATTGGCAGAGTTTTTGCTTCATCGGCTTGATGATATTGTTGACGGCCTGAAGAAAAAGAAAGATGTTATGATCTCGGGCGCTCATTTGGAAAACCTGTTTTCCCGCCTGCACCTTGATAGTGAACAGTCCCTGCAGGACACCATCCACCAGCGTCTGTTTACGATGGGAAAAACAATGGACGGCCTCCCCCTTTCAGCCGAAAAAAGAGATGAATTGAAAAGTGTGATCGAGTTTTTGCTCAGTGAAAACGAAAAAGAAACACCGAACAAAATGGTGTTTCAAGGTATGCTGGCCAATTTAAAAGGGATTAAAGAGCTCGAAAGCGAACGGAAAGATATTGCCAGAATTATGGGAATCGAGCTTTTATAAATAAAAAATGCCCGCGGTTAAAACCGCGGGCATTTTTTTATCTTAATGATCTTGTACGTGTCATTACCGCTCCAAGATAGATCGTTCCTCCAATAATAACAGCGAAAGTGCTCCAATAGAAAATCGGTGCCCAAATGGCGGAAGAATCCGTTCCCAATAAGATTCCGTGTAAAAAGGAAACGAGCCAAAGCGGAAAAACAAGGTAATGTGTTTTCTTCCATGCCGACCGGCCGATCATCTTCATAAAATCTGATGTGAAAAGAACGATGAGCAGCAGGTAAGCACCTATGGTTCCCAAAGCAGACAAAAATGGCTCGTAGGCTGACGCAAAAGGAATAAATATCGCTTCCAGCGAGTACGGCTGGTATTGATCAAATAATAGAAGAAAAGCATGAATGCCGATAAAAAGCATTGCAACCTGGCCAATGATCTGGTGAAACGAAAGATAAAATCCTTTGTTTCTGGGGACATGGCGCAGGATGCCGGCAAGCAGTGACAGAGTAAGCAGGAAATATGCCGTCAACCCTGTCGCTCGAACGAGTATCCAGATCCAGTTCAACGTGCCACCTCCATCTCTTTATACAATGCTGGGTTTCCGCCTGTTACAAGCTGGTGGTCCTCAAAATAAACAAAGTACGCAATCCCCGGGAAATTTTTCTGCAGCAGCGCCCTGGCCTCTTTGTACGGAAGAATGCAAAAGATCTTCGCAGCTGTTTCTGCCTCCATCACGGTTTTGGCAATCACACTTGCCTGCAAAACTCCATTGTTTGCCGGCTTTCCTGTTCGGCCATTCAGTATGTGATGTCCATTGTTCCACTTTCTATAATTCTTTCCTGAGGTCGCAAGCGCAGCGTTTTCCAGCTGAAGGCGGATCATATCTTGTCCCATGTGGACAGGATGCTCAATGCCTGCTGTCATGGTGCCATTAATGAGCAGGTCACCGCCGGCATTTACCAGCCAGTTCTCCTCATCTTTATAAAACCGCTCTTTCAGCCGGTCGACTATCAACCCTTTTCCAAAGCCTCCAAAGTCAAAAGAGAAAGGCTGCTTTTTTATGATCCACTGGTTTGTAAGCAACTCGACCGGCAACCGAAATGGAAGAGACCGTTCATTTGTAGAATCAGACATGGGCGTTTCGAAAATTAGTTCTCTTTCGGAAAAGGAAGAAACATATCCTGCGTTTTTCATCTCTTCTCCAACAAAAGGATGCACATAATAATGAGCCAGCTTGGCAAGTCTCAGTGAGCGCTTCAACAGTTCAAACAATTCCTGCTCCATAAATATCGGCGAATGCAGAGATGCGCTGTTAACAAAATCAAGCGCATTTCCCTTTATAAACCTGCTGGCGGTCTGCTCGAAATGTAATATCTCTTCTTTCATCTGCTCCTGAATCTCCGGTTTCATGCCCTCCAGAATGATTTTGCTGTTCATGGACCGGAAAATCATCGCGACGAACCTGAACTTCCATGATCCTGTTCAAAACCTCCGCTTGGAGCTTGCTGGAAATGATCCTGTCCCCAGTCAGAGGATTGTCCCTGGTCAAATGAATCATCATCCTGCTCCCCGCCGTCTGTAAAACCAAATGTATCTCCCTGATCATCGTTAAACTTATCATGATAGGCATGTCTGTTTGTATCCTGCGTAGAATCGTTTTGTACATTGGTCCCCGCCTGATGCCTGGCAACCAGCCCGCCGAAGGTAAAGAAAGTCACTGTGCTGACAGAAATCACCGACCACTTTACTTTTTTATTCATGTATCACACACTCCTGTATTTGAAGGTTACTGTTTTTCTTGAAGTATACACAGAGTGTAATCGCTGAAGCTTAATAAATCCTTAACTTTAAAGCAAGGCGGTTGACAATTTATTTTAATCGCGTTATATTGTTTGACGTATCAAACATTGAGGTGTCAAAGATTACCGAAAGAGGAGATTCCATGGACCATAAATGTGCGTCAAAAGCGCAAATTGCATATATATTACGGGAGCTTCACTACCAAATCAGTCCCAAGTTTGAACGCTGTACCGGGATCAGCCAGTCCCGCCTGGAGCTTCTTCAGCATTTATATGATGCAGAAGAGATCAGCCAGACCAAGCTGCAAAAAGTGGTGCACATTGATAATGCAGCGGTCACCAGGCATTTAAAGCAGCTCGAGGCTTCAGGAATGGTGAACCGGCGAAAGAACCCAGAGGACAACCGTGTCACGCTTGTAACCCTTACGGAGCAGGGCCGCAGCAAAATTCTTTCCTATCGAAAGGAAAGGGATCAATTTGTCACCAGCCTTCTTCAAGGTTTTTCTGATGAAGAACTCCCTGTTCTTGTTGACATGCTTCACCGCATGCAGCAAAACGCCGAACAAATTGAAGGCTAATCTTCAGACACCTTAGAATAACGTAAAATAAAGGAGAATGTACTCATGAATACAACACTTATCAATGACTATAATGAACTTCTAACAGGACGCCGTTCGATCCGTTATTACGATCCTTCTGTTAAAATCAGCAAAGAAGAAATGACAGAAATCCTGTCAAAAGCGACGTTGGCACCTTCTTCTACCAACATGCAGCCATGGCGTTTTCTAGTCATCGAAAGTGACGAAGCAAAACAAACACTATTGCCTTTAGCGAAATTCAACGCTTCACAGGTGGAAACTTCAGCTGCCATGATCGCTGTTTTTGGCGACCTCAACAACTTTGACAACGGAGAAGAAATCTACAGCAAAGCGGTTGAAAAAGGATTTATGCCTCAAGAGGTGAAAGAACAAATGATGGAGAAACTTTCTGCTCACTTTGAAAACCTCGACCCGGCAGACAATAAGGATGTTGTTCTCGTTGACGGCGGAATTGTATCCATGAGCCTTATGCTTGCTGCCCGTGCGCATGGTTACGATACATGCCCAATCGGCGGTTATGAAAAAGACCAAATCGCTGAAGCTTTCGGGTTGGACAAGGACCGATATGTACCTGTTATGCTGATTTCCATCGGAAAAGCTGCTAACACTGGTTATGCATCTGTTCGTTTGCCTGTTGAAAAAGTCGCAGAATGGAAATAATCCCACATTAATAAAGGAGAGAATGAAAATGATTCTAATTCACGCAAAAATGTTCGTTAATCCGGTTAAAGAAGAAGAATTTCTAGCAGAAGTACAGCAGCTGATCTCCGCATCTCAGGAAGAGGGCGGCAATGTATCCTATGATCTTTATAAAGATACTGTTGAAGACAGCGCGTATATGATGGTTGAAAACTGGAAGGACTTAGAGGCAGTGGACGCTCACAACAAAAGCAGCCATTTCACTGAGTTTGTCGGCAAAGCGCAAAACTACCTCATCCGTCCACTGGACGTGAAAGTATTTAATGCCCAGCAAGTTAAATAAAAAAAGAGAGCCTCAGCTCATAGCTGCGGCTCTCTTTTTTTGTTCTTATTTAATGAATGGACCGTAATCTCTGCGGTTATGCTGAACAGAAAGCCATTTAAGGGTTGTAAATTCTTCGAGCACCCATTCACCGTTAAAGCGGCCAAGGCCTGAATTCTTTTCCCCGCCAAATGGCATGTGAGCTTCATCGTTAACCGGCTGGTCATTGACATGGATCATGCCGGTATGAATTTGGTGTGCGACCTGAGTGCCACGTTCAATGTTGGATGAGTGGACTGCTCCGCTTAATCCGTACGGATAAGCATTAGCCATTTCAATCACTTCCTCTTCACTTTCAAACGGAATCAGGATCGCAACTGGTCCGAAAATCTCATTTTCAGCGACCGGCATATCGTTGGTCACATCAGTCAATACGGTAGGCTGAAGAACGTTTCCGTCCACTTTTCCGCCAAGTCGGACTTTTGCTCCCTGCTTCACACTTGCTTCCACATCTTTTAAGATACGTTCTGCCTGTTCATGATTAATCAGTGGCCCCACATTGGTGTCCTGCTCTGCCGGATTTCCGAATTTTAACTTCTCTGCACGCTGAATGAACTGTTCTTCAAATTCATCGTATTTATCTTTATGAACAAAAATACGGTTAATGGCCATGCATATTTGCCCCTGGTGATAAAATTTACCGAATAATGCAGACTCCACAGCCTGATCCATGTCCGCATCATCAAGCACGATAAACACATTATTTCCACCCAGCTCAAGCGCTGTTTTTTTCAGCTCTTTGCCAGCAATCTCACCTATATGTCTTCCCACTTCCGTTGATCCAGTAAATGAGATCAACCGTGGGACCGGATGAGTGACAATAGCATCACCGATTTCAGAGCCTCTTCCGACAACAACATTCAACAGTCCTTTTGGAAGACCCGCTGCTTCAAAGATACTTGCGAAGATTAACCCGCCAGTAACCGGAGTATCTGTAGCTGGTTTAACGACTACTGCATTACCCGTTGCAAGAGCTGGCGCAATGGAACGCATCGCCAAGTGGAACGGAAAATTCCAGGGACTGATGATGCCGATAACACCAAGCGGATTGCGATACACCCGATTTTCCTTGCCCGGTGTTTGGGATGGAAGAATCTTTCCTTCCATTCGGTACGGATACGTTCCAGATTCTTTAAGAATGTTAAGAGAAGCCCGAAATTCAATATTTGCTTTCATATACGTGCTTCCAGATTCTTTGATCAGCCAATCAATAATCAGCTCTTTATTGTCCATCATAATTTCAGCAGCCTTTTCAATCACCGCCCTCTTGTTTTGCGGAAGCTCTTCGGCCCATTCCTTCTGTGCACGAGCGGCTGCTTTATACGCTTCGTCCAAATCCTCTTTGGACGCTGCCTGGGTGCTGACAAGTTCTTCCCCTGTAAACGGATTTGTGTTTTTCATCGTTTTATCACTTGTTCCGTTTTGCCATTCTCCGTTGATATATATACGTGAAAAGTCTGTGTTCATCATGTACATAACTCTCCTTTATCATTAAATCACCTAACTTTAGACGTTTTTTATAAATTTCGTCTAAAATAAGGTCTGCATAAGACTTTACCCCTCTTCCCGTCTTTTGTAAACTCATTTGCCTTGTGAGACAAAAAGGTGTTTATGCTATAATTCATGTCAGAAAGGGATGGTTTTGGAATGAGAAGAATAACCCCGGAAGAGCGATTAAAAATGCGGAAAGTGTATGTAAGAAAAATGATGAATGAAGTCCGAACACAAGGCTTCCGTGCCATGACCATCCCGAAAATCGCAAAATTAATGAACATTAGCAGGGCCTCTCTCTATAATTACTTTTCATCCAAAGAAGATGTCATTCAAGAAGTAATCATCGTTTACACCGATTACTTAGAGGAATCGAAGGAGTTCATTCAGGACCAGACACGCTCTTATTCAGTACGTTTACAGAAAGTGTTTGAACAAGCCGTTTTCTCTGGCTATTACACTTCCGATGTTTTTATAAAGGATTTGAAGGAAAGCTGTCCCCTGCTTTATGAAAAAAAGCTTCAGTCCCACAAGGAAAACCGTCAAGCTGTTCAAAAATTTTATCAAGACGGCATAACTGATGGTGTCTTCCATTCCATTAACCCGAAAATTCTTATCATGCGGGACGAAACGGCACTAAAAACGCTTTTAAATACTTCCTTCTTACAAGATGTGGGGATATCCTTGGAAAAGGCGCTCGGTGATTATTTCGAAGCAATGTATCAATTGGTTGTTCCTGGATCCGTGAATGAGAAACATTCCATTGACCATGTGGTTCAGCCTATACTGGACAGGCTCTCTGTTGAATAAAAAAGGATACAAAAAGGACCGAAACGGAAATTCGGTCCTTTTTGTATCCTTTTTTCATTGCTTATCATTCTAAAAAGTTATACATATTATAATCATTATGTATTTTACGCATAACTTGATATGAGATATCATTTTCCATGTGATCAATTATTATAGTGGAAGGATGTTACACAATGAAAACAGATCGTTATCAACATGGACTCGATAAATTGATGGAGTACACCATAACCGAAAATGAGGAGGTTTCCACTCATTTAAAAATCTCGGAGGATCTTAAAGATATTGCACCGGATGTAGCGAAGTATATTATTGAATTTGGCTATGGCGATATTTATTCACGCTCTGGGCTGTCCAACAAACAGCGCGCCCAGATTACGATTTCTTCTCTTGTTACACAAGGTACAGAACCGCAGCTTGAGCTTCATATCAATACCGGACTCACTGCCGGCCTGACACCGACTGAGATTGTCGAAGGCTTCGTACAGCTGATTCCTTACACCGGATTCCCTCGAGTTCTTAACGCGCTTGCGGTGGCAAAAAGAGTTTTCGCCCAGCGCGGAGTAAAAGCCGCTGTTTCCGTTAACGAAAACCAGCATTAATAAATCGTCCACCATACCTTAAGGAGCCGTTCGCTTAGAGCGGTTCCTTTATTTAAAGCAATGAAAGAGGTATACACCATGAAATTTGTTACCGGTCTGCTGCAAGTAGCGGCCATCACTTTGCTTTTCCTGCTCGGAAATGCGATTGCCAATTACGCTAGCCTCCCTCTTCCTGGAAGCATGATCGGATTGGTTCTATTATTTCTGCTTCTTGTGTTAAGGGTCATAAAGCTTGAATGGGTGGAACAGGGTGCCAATTGGCTTCTTGCCGAGTTTCTACTCTTCTTCATTCCATCTGCCGTAGGTGTTGTAGATTACAAAGACATGATTGGCGGGCAATGGTGGAAACTTCTCGCTGTCATTGCCTTAAGCACGATCACTGTCATGGCATTCACCGGGTTGACCGCCCAATGGATCGCCAAAAGACGAAAGGATGTTCCTGGTGAATCTTCTTCTCATTCCAGCTAGTATCGCTGTCACGTACTTTGTGTACTGGCTGAATATAAAATGCTATAACCGCTGGAAGCTCGTCATCCTGACGCCGATTTTAATCAGTCCCATCGTTTTAATCCTTTTGCTTAACGCTACCAACACTTCTTTTCCTGCTTATTATAAAGGAGCCAAATGGCTGGGCTACATGCTGGGGCCGGCGACCATTGCTTTCGCGGTTCCGCTGTACAAACAATTTGATGTTGTGAAGAAGAACTTTGTGGAAATCCTCTGCAGTTTAACCATAGGATCGGCCGTGGCGATCGTTTCGTCTTTTCTCTATGCAGTATGGATGCATTTAGGAAGTCAACTGTCCAACAGCCTTGTCCCCCGCTCGATTACCACACCTGTTGCCATGGGCATCTCAAAAGTAATCGGCGGTATTCCAACCTTGACTGCAGTATTCATCATTATCACCAGTGTGGTCGGCGGTTTGCTCGGAACCTTCCTTATACAGCTTTTGCGAATAAAAGAACCCTCAGCAAAAGGCTTAATGCTGGGCATGAGCGCACTTGGTGCGGGCATTGCGAAAGCCTTTGAAATGGGCGAGCTGGAAGGGACCTTCGCCAGTCTGGCCATGATCACAGCAGCCATCATCTCGATTATCCTGGCATCTACGATTTTTCCATTGCTTCAAGGGGATTTGCTGCTCTAAACTTTTCCTGCACTTTACTTGTTAACTTGGTTGCTAAATAGGGTAAAAGTACGATAGAAGCAGTCAAGCAGGAGGAATAACTATGGAATTGCATAACGGCAGCCTCTTCTGGCCCACTACCCTTGATGGGGAAAAGACTATTAGAGGCAGAAAAGAAATCGATCCCCATTACGATGCAGTAATTGTTGGCGGCGGTATGTCCGGCGCATTGACGGCCTATACCCTGGCCAAGGAAGGTCTTCACATTGCGATCATTGATAAAAGAGAAATGGCTGGTGGAAGCTCTTCAGCCAATACAGGACTCCTTCAGTTTTCGAACGATATTATGCTGTATGAACTGATTGAACAAATCGGGGAAGAAAAAGCAGTGCGCTTCTACAAGCTGTGTCAGGAAGCGGTGGATCAGTTGAAAAAAGTGGCAGATTCCCTTCCCCGCCAGGTGGACATGATCAAGCGGAAAAGCATTTGTTATGCCAGTACTAAGGATGATGTTGAAAAGCTTCAAAAGGAATTCGCGGCCTTAACCAGACATGGCTTTCCTGCAGAATATTGGGACGAAGTAGAAATGAAAAAGCACTTGCCCTTTTCAAAAGCCGCCGCTCTCGTTACACATGGAGATGCAGAGGTAAATCCATATCGCTTTATTCAGGGGATTTTGGAACATATCCAGCAAAAAGGGGTTCATTTATTTGAAAACGTCGAGGCAATGGAGGCTGAAGAACAGTCTGACAAGGTTATGCTGAACACTTCCATTGGAACGTTTTCTGCAACGGACATCATTTATGCTACCGGTTATGATACCAATCCGATAAATGATAAAATCGGATCGGACATCAACCGGTCCTATGCCATTGCAACCGAACCGATTGACGATTTATCTTCATGGGAGGACAACGCCATGATCTGGGAAACCAAACGCCCCTACTTTTATATGCGTACAACGGTTGATAACCGAATCATAGCCGGCGGGCTGGACGAGGATAAGCCAGAAGCCCCTCAAAGTAAGGAATGGATCGATAACCGCGCACAGCGGATAAAAAAAGAGCTGGAAAATCTGTTTCCGGATCTCCCGATAAAAATTGACTGTGCATGGGGAGCGAGTTTTGGTGAATCTCTCGATAACCTCCCCTTTATCGGAAAACATCCACACAGAGACCGTTTGTACTATTTGCTCGGCTATGGAGGTAACGGAACCGTCTACAGTATGCTGGGCTCCCATATTTTAAGGGATCTTCTTCTAAATCGCCCCAACAGCGATGCAGAGCTGGTGAAACTGGAGCGGGAGAGCGAAAAAGAACTTGTGTAGGGATGCTGCAATAGAGGAGAGCACATGAAATATACACTCACGAAAAGGGGTTGAGACGCTTGTCTGATTTGTATTTGTTTTTCTTCATTGCGCTGATTGGGCTTGTGGTCATCATAGCGGGCACCATCATTTTGATGACACGGAAAATTGCAGCTCCCAACCAGGAAATCCACAAAAAAGTGGAGCGTCTGGAAAAAGAAATTGAAGCGTTAAAGAACCAAAATTAAAAGACCTGCTCTGATCAGCAGGTCTTTTTACATTTTAATCATTATCATTGTCCCAGACAATCGAGCTGACTTTTCCGGTGTAAACATTCACATACACTTTCGCTTCTTTGGTTTTCGTATTCACTTCCACCTCATACACCTGATCAGAACCCTCTCCCTTGAGTTCCACATCATCGACCTCGCCTTTTACTTCCTTGGCTGCGATGGTTCTTGCTTCCTGTTCCGTTAGTTTGGCAGAAGGATCTCCTCTTGGTTCTGTGTCATCCTTCTTCCCGCGCTTATTGTTGATTTTTTTTACAGATAAAATATTTCCTGTTTTTGCGTCGGCATGGATCGTATATTGCCCTTTTGCACCATCAAACAAGATATCGAAATACTTTTCGTTCACCAGCTGCGTTCGCTTTACATCCCCATCATACGTTGCCGTGACAAGCTCCTCCGCCTGCAGCTGACTTAGCGTTTGATTTTTCTCCCTGACATTCATGTAATATCCTATTCCCGCGCCGGCCAAGATTACTAAAACTGCTATCCCGATCAACCAACTCTTTTTCGGTGTCATACTCCCTCCTCAATCCCGCCATCTTCTGTCTTTTTCAACAACAGGGTTACTTCTGTTCCTTCTCCTTCTTTACTTTGGATGCGCATACTGCCATTCATGTTTTGAATCACCTGCTGAGCGATGGAGAGACCGAGTCCATTGCCTCCGGTTTCACGGTTCCGCGCTTTGTCGACCCGGTAGAACCGCTCGGTAACATGCGGCAAATCCTTCTCAGGAATTCCTTCACCGTAATCCCTTATTACAATAGAGGCGGAAGGACCTTCATTGCCGATGGTTACCTCGATCTGTTCTTTGCTGTATTTTTGAGCATTATCCAGCAGGATAAAAAGAACCTGCTTTAATCCTTCAAGGTTTCCCAGGACAATCTGCTTCTCTTTAAAAGGATAAAACCGGAGATCCCGGTTGTGGATGGCATTAAATGACGCGATGGACTTTCCGCAAAAAGCATTAAGTTCTATTTTTTCTGTTGGCAGCTGAAAATCATCAGTGCTTACAGCGAGTTTTAATAACTGCCGGGTCATCTCTTGCATATGAACCGCTTCCGCATCAATGGCAGCCACGGCTTCCTGAAAAAGCTCCGGCCTCTCCAGACCGCGGCGTTTCAGCAACTGGGTATAGCTTTGAATGATGGTTAACGGTGTTTTTAATTCATGGGAAGCATCGGAAACAAACTGCTGCTGCTTTTCATAGTTTTCCTGCAGCCGGTCCATTAAATGGTTATAGGTGACCGCCACGGTATACAGCTCATCCTTGGAACGATTCGTGAGAGGAATCTTTTTATAGGACCGTTCTCTCTGTGCTTCCTTCATTGTTCCAATCATGGCAGCCACAGGCTTGAGGATCAAATTCCCCAGGATTCTGCCGCTTGCGATGGAGGGAATTAAGATGGCGAGGGATGCAGCCAGCAGCACCCAGCGCAAGATATTGAGATTCTCCTCCACCTGGCTCAATCCTTCAACGACTTCCAGCGTCACTACATTTCCGTCGCTCCAGATTAACGGAATGTGGCTTCGAACGGAAAGCTTTCCATCATTTTTAAAAATGTCCGCAGATTGGCTGTTTGAGAAATGCGGTGTTAGATCGGTAAGCTGATGGTTGTCTTTTTCAATGACCAGGACAGACTTGGAATCTTCCGAAATAATTCGGATCCTCCCGTTGGAGGGAATATAGGCTCTCAAGAGATCAACAACAGCAGTCCGTGAGGCCAGATGAGGCTTGACCGCCTGGGCGATGACTTCTGTTTGCCTGGTCAGCCGGTCTCTTTCCGATTCGGTTGATAGTTTATAAAACATAAAGTAAATGCACGAGTTAATAATCATAACCATAATAAAGAGCCATACCGTAGACAGCATCTGGATCTTGGTTTTAATCTTCACCTTTGCTGCTCCTTATGCAATACCCCACTCCACGGACCGTATGGATCAAATCCTCTTGTTCTTGATTGTCCAATTTTTTGCGCAGATACCGGATATAAACGTCCACCACATTCGTGTCACCATAATAATCGAATCCCCACACATGGCTAAGAATCTGGTCGCGGTTGAGCACTTGATTCTTGTTTTTCACAAGGTAGCATAACAGATCGAATTCTCTGCGGGTCAATTCAATTTCCCGGTTGCCGCGTTTTACTACCCGTGATTTTTCGTCCACTGTCAGATCTGAAATTGTGATGAGGTCTTCCCCGTATTTCTCCTTCGCTCCTTTAAATCTTAACGCTGTACGGATTCTCGCCAGCAGCTCCTCTGTCTGGTAAGGCTTCGTAACATAGTCATTGGCTCCAAGATCAAGGCCGCTGACAATGTCAGGTACCGAATCACGGGCTGTCAGCAAAATGACCGGCGTGTCATTGTTCGCCGACCGCAATCGCCTCAGCACCTCCATGCCACTCAATTGCGGAATCATCACATCAAGAAGAATCAAGTCCCACTCCTGCTTCATTGCTTTGGTTAACCCATCCAGCCCATCGTAGGAAATATCATATTGATAGCCCTCAAACTCCAGTTCCAGCCCCAGTATTCTGGCAATTTTCTTTTCGTCTTCGATAATTAAGATGTTTACCGGATCCAAGATGAGCCTCCTTGTTTTCTATATCTTTTCTCAACTTTAGTATGAGGGTTAACCAAAATCAATGATAAGCTCCAGATTATTGGTAAAACTTCCTTTATCTCTTAATCTTCATCCTTATCTGCGGCTTCACTTTCCATGCTGATCACTTTCCCGGTATTCGCATCAATCGCCAGCTCGGTTTTCTTTGTTTTAGTTTTTACTTCCGCTTCATACAGAAGCTTCCCCGACTCATTGTCCAACTCTATTTCCGATAAGGTTCCTTTGCCTTCTTTCTGTGCAATTCTAGCGGCTTCCATTAAATCAATCTTTGGTGACGAGACGGCGTCATCCTTTTCAAGCGCTTCTTTCTCCACAGAAACCACTTTTCCCGTGTCCGTCTGTATGGTCACTTCAGATTCGTTTTCTTTTCCTTGCAGGCTCACTTCATAAAATTCTTTACCATTTTCCTTATCTGTTTCAAAGCTTACAGGGGTACCGCTTTCGTTCTCCAGCGCCTTGGATACAGCTTCCTCTTCGTCCACACTTGAATTTGAATTGGCCGCATGTGCGGTATAGCTGTATGCGCCAGCTCCTGTTACAAGAGATAAAGCCAATGCACCGGTCATCATTTTCGTTTTCTTTTTCATCATTTATTCCTCCTTGTTGGTTATGGTTAAATCTTACCCATGCCACATTAGAACAACTTTGGAGAAAGATTAGAATTTGATGAGAAATAAAAAGGGGGTATCCAATAAGTGTCCTTGAAGATCTTGAAGGGGTTACTTTCCGTTTCGAGTCGCTCGCTTTCCGCGGGCGGGCGCTGAGCCTCCTCGTCGCAAGCTCCTGCGGGGTCTCATCTGTCCCGCTTTTCCCGCTGGAGTCTCGCACCCACCACTCCAAGTAACTTATAAAGGAAGAGGATGACCCAACTCAATGCTGTCAAACGAAAAAGGAGCTTCCATAAGTCATTTTTACTGACTTTCTGGACAGCCCCTAAACAAAATTACACTTCTCGATATACTTTTACACGCTTGATGAAGATTGAAATGATCAAACCGACGATTGTAATGATAATCCCGAATATAAATGCCTGCTGTACTCCTTCTGTAAAAGCGAGCAGCGGATTCAACGCGTTGGTCTTATCATCGTTCGTTTCCATATAGCGCTGGGCCCCGGAAGACAAAATGGAAATGGCAACAGCGGTTCCGATTGCCCCTGCCACTTGCTGCAGGGTGTTCATGATCGCGGTTCCGTCCGGATACAGTTCCTTTGGAAGCTGATTTAAGCCATTCGTTTGTGCTGGCATAAACACCATGGAAACTCCAATCATCATTAATATGTGAAGAATGACAATCGTTACAGAAGTCGTGTTCAATGTGATTCTTGAAAAGCCCAGCATCGACCCGAGCGTAATCACTAAACCGGAAATCACAAGCCACTTCGGTCCGAATTTGTCAAAAAGGCTTCCCATAACTGGGGACAAAAGACCATTGATGACCCCTCCTGGCAGGAGAAGAAGCCCTGCGGCAAATGTGCTTAGCGCCAAAGAAGTCTGAAGATAAAGCGGTAAAAGGATCATGGAAGACAAAATAACCATCATACATACAATCACCATCAGCACACCCAATGAGAACATCGGATAGCGAAAAGCTCTCAGGTTCAGCATCGGCTGTTCCATGTTCAGCTGGCGAATGACAAACAAAAGGAGTCCAATTGCACCAACGACGAGAGCAATAATGACCGGTGTGCTGCTCCAGCCACCGCTTTCCCCAGTAGAACTGAATCCATACACCACTCCACCAAATCCAAGAGTCGATAACACGATGGAAAGCAAATCAATTTTCGGCTTTGTTGGCGTTGTTACATTCTGCATAAAAAACAGTCCAAAAATCAGGGCCATCACCAACAGCGGAAGCGATATCCAGAAAATCCAATGCCAAGTCAGACTCTTAAGAATCAAGCCGGACAGTGTAGGTCCTACTGCCGGTGCAAACATGATTACCAGGCCGATAATCCCCATGATTTTCCCCCGTTTATACGGCGGCACAATGAATAAGATCGTATTAAACATAAGCGGCAGCAGCAATGCTGTTCCAAGCGCCTGCACAACCCGTGCGATCATCAATACACTGAAGGAAGGGGCGACTGCAGCAATAAACGTACCTATAATTGAAAAAATCAGTGAAGTGATAAACAGTTGCCTGGTCGTGAACCATTGCAGGATCATGCCGGATACAGGAACAAGGATGCCGAGTGTAAGCAAATACCCTGTTGTCAGCCATTGTGCTGTCGTTTCATTGATGCCCAAACTATGGATCAAGTTGCTTAACGCCATATTTAACGCTGTTTCACTGAATAACCCGATAAACCCGGCTACCACAAACGTGATGATAACGGGTGTTGCTTTTATATGTTCAAGGCCGCTTTCACCTGCGGTCACTTGCGAATCAGATGCCATGTTGTAATTCCCCCTATACTAGTCTTCATTCGTAAGCAAAAACGGTATTTGCTTTGAGATCGAACGCAACGGTTCCCCACTGCCGCCCGTCATCGATAAAATGCAGCCTCCTTCAATCAGCGCATTCAAGGTCACACCCAGATCTGCTGCTTTATTGTCATCAAATCCAAACCCTGTCAGAACCTCAGCGTATAACGACTGCCAGTTTGAAAAAGCGGAATGGCATGCTTCCCGGAGCTTTGGATTGGTTTCCGCTGTTTCCGAAGCGATCAGTCCGATGGGCAATCCCGTGGTCTTCTGCTTTGAATCAAATAAAAAAGAAACCTTCTCAATATGATGCACAAAGGCTTCTACCGCAGTTGCTTTGCCGCTTAAATCCTTTTTTGCAGAGTCCAGAACGTGCTGTTTCATTAATTCAATGGCTTCAAGTGCAATCTCTTCTTTGCCATCTGGAAAATGATAATAGATGGATCCTTTCGGTGCTCCGCTTTCCTCTATAATCTGCTTCAACCCCGTGCCATGGTAACCCTGGCATTGAAACAGGCGGGAAGCAGTCCCTAATATACAGTTCCTCGTGCTTTCCTTTTTATTCGCCAACGTTTACACCTCAAAATTATAGTGATCGGTCTACATAATAATATGGCAATCAAACGATCCAGTCAACTTTTACATCCTGTCCAAGAAGGCTGGAAGCAGTTGATTTTCGATCCAGGCCGCTCGCTGTCCGTGGGGCGTGCGGTGAGCCTCCTTGCCGCAAGCGCCTAAGTAGTCTCACCTGTCACGCTATCCCCACAGGACAAGGAATGCTTCGGCAGCGATGCATCGCACGAAGTAAATGTGTTCTTCATTTTCGAGGAGTCTCGCACCTTCCACTACAATCAACTTTTCAGGAAGCCTATTTACGCAAAAAAGGGCCGCTTGAAGGTCAATTTTTGACTTTCAGGCAAACCCTGAGAAACATGCCAATGCTTATTTCCTCGCCAACAGATACATAAAATATGGCGCTCCAATTAAAGTTACGATAATTCCGGCAGGGATGCCGCTCGGGTCCAAAATGACTCTGCCGATCGTATCCGCGGCAAGCAGCAGGACCGCTCCGATCAATGCGGCAAGCGGTAAAAAGGATTGGTGGCGCGGACCGACAAGTGACCTTGCGATATGAGGAGCCATTAGGCCGACAAAGGCGATACCGCCACTGACGGCCACTGATGCCGAGGCAAGCGCAACCGCAATAGTGATCAGCACAATCCGTTCTCTTCCCGCGTTTACACCGGTCCCGATCGCAACGTTTTCGTTCAGGTTCAGCATGTTCAATACGTTGGATTTCACCATGGAGATTGGAAGAAGCAACAAAATCCAGGGAAGCAATGAAAGGACGAAAATCCAATCATCACCCCAAATTCGCCCGGCAAGCCAGTTGGCCATGAACGCGTAGTTCTCCATATCCAGTCTGGTCGCGAGGGTCAGGGCTGCTCCTGAAAGAGCGGCAGCCAAACCGACACCCACCAGAACAAGGCGGGCCGGCTCAACCCCTTCGCCTTTTTTATAAGACATGATATAGATGATTGCTGCGGTTGCTCCGCCTCCTGCCAAAGCAAAAAGCGGAAGTATGTACAGCGAACTGGATGATTCCACAGAAAAGAACATGATGTAAACGACGACCATTAATCCGGCTCCGGCATTAATACCGAGGATGCCGGGATCTGATAGCGGATTTTTCGTTAAGCTTTGAAGAAGGGCACCTGATACCGCAAGTCCCATTCCTGCCAGAACGGCGACAATGATACGCGGCAGCCTGAACTCAAATAAAATAAGGTCCTGTTTTGGTGTACCTTGTCCGAAAATTGTCCAAAACAGCTCCGTGGGAGTTAAAGAGGCAAAGCCGGTTGCCACACTGATAATAAATACTGCGATCAGCAATACAATCGCGGAAATGGTTGTTACTCTTACCTTTTTTGCATGACCGGGATTCATCAACGGCTCATTCCCCCCCTTCTCGCAAGATAAAGGAAGAACGGAACGCCGATCATCGCGACGACCGCTCCAACCGGAGTCTCATAAGGTGCATTGATCACTCGTCCGAAGGTATCGGCCAAAACCATCAGCACACTTCCGAATATGGCGGAACAGGGAATGATCCAGCGGTAATCCGTGCCAACCAAAAACCTGACAATATGCGGAACCATTAATCCCACAAATGCAATGGCACCCACCAGCGATACAGCTGCACCAGCCAAAATCAGCACCAACGTCATCAGAACCATTTTCGTAAGCACCGTATTCTGCCCGAGTCCCCTGGCGACTTCTTCCCCAAAACTGAGCATCGTCAATTGCCTTGAAAACAGAACAGCGACCACAATTCCCACCAAAACCACGGGAACGATGAGCTTAAGCTGTGTCCAGCTGGTGCCCGACACCCCGCCGGCCGTCCAAAACGCAAGGTCCTGTGAAAGCTTAAAATATAGCGCGATGCCTTGTCCCAGTGACGAAAGAAGGGCAGAAACTGCGGCGCCGGCAAGCGTGATCCGGATCGGGGAAAGTCCGCCTCTTCTCATGGATCCCAGGCCAAACACCATTCCCGCTCCAATACCGGCACCAATAAAGGAAATCAGCATAACCGTTAAATAATCCGCTCCTGTATAAAAGGCAAACACACAGGCAAGAGCAAAGCTTGCGCCGGCATTCAAGCCGAGAAGTCCGGGATCGGCAAGGGGATTGCGGGTCATCCCCTGCATGATCGCGCCGCTGACGGCAAAGGCTGCCCCAACCACTGCTGCTCCGAGCTCTCTTGGCAAACGAAGACTGACAATAATGCGGTCGGCCTCTCTGCCAGGATCATAATTTAAAATGGCATTCCAAACCGTTAACACGTTAATCTTCGCTGCTCCAACCGATATGGCTACTCCGATACTTACCAGAAGCAGAACAAGGCCGAGCAGCAGGATGGCTTTTCCTGCTGTCGGCCGGGAATATACAGTATGATCTTTTATCTGTTTCGTTTTTGTTTTGAACATAGCTTGCTACCCTTTTCTATTCGCAATTTAGTTCTTTTTTGTCAGCTCTTTTACGACAAAGTCCAGTTCTTTTTCAAGGGAAATCGGGTCATTGAAGTAGAACGAATCAGAATCAAATTTGATCGCATGTCCGTTCTTCACGGCAGGAAGCTCTTTCCATACGTTGGACTTCATAAAGGAGTTGTCCGGATTGCCTGAACCGGTTCCTACAAAAATGTAGTCGCCTGCATATTTTGGAATCACTTCTGTAGAGATGGCTTTCCAGCCAGGACCGAATACATCCTCTTCCAGTTTCTTAGGTGCTTTTAAGCCCAGCGCCTGGTAAATAACCTCTGTTCCGCGTCCCCAGTTCTTTCCGTACACATACATATCTTTACCATAGGCTTCCATGACCATAAACGTTTTATCTTTACCGATGGCAGATTGTACTTTTTCACGGGCATCAGCGGCTTCATTCTTCCATTCTTTTACCCATGCTTTGGCTTCCTTTTCTTTACCTACCATTTTTCCGATTTCAACGTGCTGCTCCAAATAGTCGTATTTGTCGTACGTCATCGTGACGGTTGGCGCAATTTCTTTGTATTTCTTAAGGTTTTTATCATCAGAGTAGGTGATGATCAAATCAGGATCCAGCTCGAGAAGCTTTTCATAAGAATCGGCTGTTACAACTTCAGCCTTGTCCAGCTTGTTTCCGTAAAATTTGTTTTGCTTCGGATATTCGTTAACAGCTACTGGCGTGATGCCAAGTTCAAGCAGGTTTCCAGCATACGTTGCTGCCATCATGGCCACACGCTTTGGATGGGCCGGAACCTTCACATCGCCCTTTTCGCCTTTATAGATTCTTGTTTTGGATTCCTTCTTACCAGAATCGGCGTTTTCTTCCGATTTATTGCCGCAAGCTGACAATGCCAGCATAAGAACGACGGCCACCAGGCCAATCAACCAGTTCTTTGTATGCTTCTTCATCTTATGAGTCCCCCTATAATTAGCAATAATAATCATTCTCAATTGAAGGTAAAAAAGAAAGGCGCAAGATTACGCCAGGTTCCCAACCAGTTCTACAGGCTTTATGATATCGTATGTCAGACACACGGGCTTTCTCGTTCTTGGGTCCATGCCGATTTCGGCATCGATATTGAAAACGTTTCGAAGCACCTGGCGTGTCATCACCTCTTCAGCTGTCCCCTCGTTGATAATGGAACCGTCTTTCATGGCCACCATGTGATGAGCAAAGCGGGCAGCGTGGTTCAGGTCATGAATCACCATAACAATCGTTCGGTTTTCCACTCTGTTCAGGTGGTCCAGCAGTTCAAGAACTTCCAGCTGGTGGCACATATCAAGGTACGTGGTCGGCTCATCCAAAAGGATGATGTCTGTTTCCTGCGCCAATGCCATCGCGATCCATACCCGCTGGCGCTGTCCGCCTGAAAGGGCATCGACCGGGCGGTCCTTAAATTCATGAATGCCGGTAACCTGCAGGGACCAGTCAATGACCTCATAATCCTTCTTCGTAAGTTTTCCAAGGCCCTTTTGGTAGGGAAATCTTCCGTAGGAAACAAGCTCACCAACTGTCAGTCCTTCTGGTGCGTCAGGGGACTGAGGCAAAATCGCCATCTTTTGGGCAATCTTCTTCGTGGGTTCCTTGCTGATCCCCTTCCCGTCAAGATACACCATGCCGGTTTTCGGATTCAGGATGCGGGACAACGTTTTCAAAAGCGTTGACTTTCCGCATCCGTTAGGCCCGATAATCGCCGTAATTTGTCCATCCGGAATGGAAACTCCGAGATTCTTCACTATATCTCTTTCACCGTATGTAACCGTCAAATTTTCAGCGTGCAGCCTGGACATCATTGAAGCCTCCTCTTAAACCCTACCTGTAATCTATATCAATCCATCAATTGAAAATGATTATCAATCTCGTGTTTAATTTTATGGGATTACCAGAAAGATGTCAACCTTGTTCCCAGAATTGTCAATAAAAAAAGCTGGCCTCCATGATTTGAGAGGGCAGCCTTCTTCTAAAACCTTAGCCTTGCAGCTTACTGTATGCTTCTTCATCGACAGCTTCCAGCCAGACGGTTTCTCCTGGTGTAAGGGCCAAGTGAACAAACCAGCTGTCTTTTGTGGCACCATGCCAGTGTTTTACTTGGGGCGGGATATTAATCACATCGCCTGATTTTAATAATTGAGCGGGTTTTCCTTCCTCCTGATACCAGCCCTCTCCGCCTGTGACCAGTAAAACCTGTCCAACGTTGTGAGAATGCCAGTTATTGCGCGCTCCCGGAGCAAAGGTTACATTTCCAATTGCGGTATTGAGTGGTTCCGGATCGGTAAACACCATCTGCAGGTAGGCATCACCGATAAAATTGGCTGCATCCGCTTTTTGCCCTAACGGAAAAACGGTACTGTTTCTTAAATGTTCATTTTTCACTTTTGTCCCTGCTTTCTTTTACTTTACTTTTATCGTGAAATAGCTTTCTCGTAAGCCCTTGTTTTGATGCTTGGACTCAGCGAAAACCAAGCCATTACAACGGCAATAGCGACCGATACAGCTCCCAGCCAGCTGACCGCCTGTACCGACAGGCTTTTTACAGCAATACCGCCCATTCCGGCGGCGGCCGCAATGCCCAGCTGGATGAAGGAGCCATAAAGACTCAGCATGATCCCTGACGCTTCCGGGGCAAGCCGGATCAGATTATACTGCATACCCGGACCCGATGACCATGCCGAAAAGGACCAAAGCATCAGCAGCGGAATCGCAGCCCATGCGGAGCTGGCAATCGTAGACAGGAGAACTAAAGCCGTGACGTGGAGAACCAGTCCGCCGATTAGCGTCCTGCGGTTACCGATCCGGTCTGTCATGAACCCGCCAAACTTGGAACCTATTAAGGTAGCGATACCAAAGGCAAACAGGGCTCCGCTTACTTCTTTTCCGGTCATGGAGGTAACGGTTAACAGGAAGGGCGCTATATAGGAATACATTACCCCATATCCCAGCTGCCAAAAGAACGTGACACCGAGACCCATTAAAATTTTCGGGTTTTTCAAGTGAGAGAGCTGCCTGCCGAGCGGTACGACAGTCTCATTAGCTGTTGCAGGAATGGTACGGATAATAAGAAGGATTGCCAGTAAGCTGAGAATGCCTATGCCGACGAAAATCATCTTCCAGTTGTAAACCGTTGCGATAAGGCGACCAATAGGTACGCCGATGATAATGGCAGCACTAAACCCGAGGATGATGGTCCCAATCGCTCCTGCCTGTTTTTCCGGCGCTGCTAATTTTGCTGCAGCCGTCTTGGCAGCAATGGCAAAGACTCCACTGCCCAGAGCAAGGACGACACGTGAAACAATAAGGAAACCAAAGCCCGGCATGATAATCGTCATTGTACTGCCGAGCACCATTAAAACAAGTGAAAGCATCAATAATTTAAGCTGGTTCATTTTCGTGGTTGCCATCACGACAAGCGGCGATCCTAACGCATTAGCAAGAGCAAATACGGTAATAAGCTGACCTGCCGCTGATACCGAAACATCATTCGAGACTGCCACTTTATCCAAAATACCTGCGATTACATATTCCGATGTACTCACCATAAAGGTAACCAGGGCAAGCATGTATATCTTCCAGGTGTTGTTCATCTTTATCCTATTCACCCCTCTATTGAGTAAAGGAACTCACATAAAAACATCATTGATTGATTAATCAACATCTGTCTATAATTATATATAGGTGTAATATGCATTCAATCGTTAATTAAGTGTTATTTGTTGTTTAATTAACAAATTCATCAAGTTTGTTGTTTATCCATCAATGAAGCACGTATTGATTATAAATTTTAGAAGGGGTGGCAGGACAATGCCTAAAGTAGATAGAAGAATTGCCAAAACTCAAGAGGCGATAAAAAAGTCAATTCTTGAACTGATGAACGAAAAAGATTTTGATAACATAACCATTCAGGATATTTCTGACCGGGCAAATGTGAACCGAAGCACGGTTTATCTTCATTACCTGGATAAATACGATTTGCTGGAAAAGATGGTGGAAGAACATATCAACCAGCTTAAGGAGACAGATGAATGGGCCTGCCAGGAGGAATGGATTGATGCCACTCAGATCTTTTTTGAATACTTTGAGAAGCATTTTTTATTTTTTTCAACGATGCTGGCCAGCAAAGGTGCTGCTCCCTCTTTTCGCAGTAAATTCCTGGAGTATGTGATGGACGGGTTCAAAGATGAGCTGCAAAAAACAAACGGAAAAAGTGAAGGTCTGAGTGATGATGTGGTGGTTAAATTCGCCGCAAATGCTTATGTAGGAGTTTTGGAATCATGGCTAAAGGATGGAATGCCGTCCCCTCCTAAAACGATAGCAAGAGAACTTGGAATTTTATTAGAGAGAATTCTTTAAAAACATAACGAAAAGGCCGGAGAAACACCTGGCCTTTTCGAATGCTTAGAATTTCACCTGGAAAGTTGCTGTGCTGGCACATGCTTGTAATTCCTTAAGAATATGGCGGCCACACTCAAAACCAATGACAGGATCCCCGCCATTACAACATATTGGATACCCATCTCTGTTATAAACAAACCGCCCATAGCTGCTCCAAAGGTAGCTCCTATGTTGCAGGATGACAAAAATAAACCATTGGCGAAATCCGGAGCTTCGGGAGCTGCGGTTGAAAGCAAATATTGATTGATATTGGCCCCCACCCCGGCCAATATGCCCCAAATGAAAGTGACGATCGCCATGGGCACCGTAAATTGTCCTGTGAAAAATAAAATAATATAAACGGCTCCCAATACAAAAGGAAAAGATGCCACTGATTTCATGGCCCTCTGTGTAAGCAGCCTTCCTGCCACAATGTTTCCTATAATATTGGCTCCGCCATAAATGAATAACGTTAAACTTATGATATTCGGAGACATATTTGTCACGGTTTTCAGGTATTCAGCAAGATAACTGTATACCCCTATGACGGATGCATTTAATAAAATAACAGCCACTACGGAAAACCAGGTGATGGATTTTTTCAATACCTTCAATTGCGATCCATAATGAAGTTTTTCATTAACGGGCATCGACGGCACATACAGCCATGTAGCAATGAGGACTAATGCATTAACAGCCGCAAAGAAACTCATCCCCGTCTGCAAAAAAGTGACACTGGTTATGAAGCTTACAACCGGCACACCGACGACCATCCCTGCTGATACGCCAATAAACACTCTGGAAACCGCTTTTGGCGCTCCCTCCCTGCTGACCGAAGCAGCGGCAACTGAAAAGGCCAATGAACAATAGATGGGATGAAACAGACCTTGTATTCCGCGGGCAATTAACAGAACGTTAAAATTTGACGTGTAGATGGATACAATATTGCCCACAAGAAAAACACACAATACAAGCAACATCACATTTTTGCGATTGATACCCGAAAACAATAACGGCAGCGTTGGGCCGGATAGCGCAACGGCAAGAGCAAAGAAACTCACCAGCCACCCCGCTTTTGAAATGCTGACATTAAAGTGTTCTGCAATATCGGGCAGTATCCCAATTACCCCCATCTCGGTATTCAAAATACCAAAGACACCTACAGTCAAAATGAAGATCAACAGGCTATTGCGATTAACCATGATTAAACACTCCAAACCTTTTAGCAATTACTGTTGATTAAGCAACATATGTCTATCTTATAAAAGGTAAGAACAGACAATCAATCGCTAAATATGTCCGATTTGATGGTTATCCGACATATGAATCGTATTTGTCGATTATCTCTGGAAGATTTAAAACAAAAAAAAAAGCCCCATTTGGGACTTCTTAGGACGCAACTTATATTGTGCTTGTGTCAATAACAAAACGATACTTAACATCAGAAGCCAGTACGCGCTTATAGGCTTCGTCAATTTGGTCAGCTGAGATCACTTCAATCTTAGGAGCAATGTTGTGCTCTGCACAGAAATCAAGCATCTCTTGCGTCTGACGAATGCCTCCGATCATGGAGCCGGCAAATGAACGGCGGTGACCGATCAAAGAGAACACATTTACTTCAAGCGGCTCTGCAGGCGCACCGACATTTACAAGCGTACCGTCAAGCGTAAGCAGTGAGAAGTAAGCATCCATGTCAATCTTTGCACTTACCGTATTGATAATCAGATCAAACGTTCCGGCAAGCTTCTGAAAGGTTTCCGGATCTTTTGTAGCATAGTAATCTTTTGCGCCGAATTCTAAACCATCTTCCTTTTTGCTTAGTGATTGGGACAGAACCGTAACTTCAGCGCCCATCGCATGTGCAATTTTGACTGCCATATGACCAAGGCCGCCCATACCAACAACCGCTACTTTCTTGCCTGGGCCCGCTCCCCAATGCTGTAATGGAGAATACGTCGTGATTCCCGCGCAAAGCAATGGTGCCGCTGCGTCAAGCTCGATGTTATCAGGAATTCTGACGACGAAGTCTTCGGTTACTACGATATGGGTAGAATAGCCACCCTGTGTCGGCTCTCCGTATTTATCAACACCTGCATAGGTAGGAACATTACCTTTAAGGCAGTATTGCTCTTCTCCTTTTTGGCAGTTCACACATTCACCACAGGAGTCGACCATACATCCAACACCTACTCTGTCACCAACTTTGTACTTGGTAACCTCTGCTCCTACTTCTGTTACAAATCCGGCAATCTCGTGCCCTGGAACGAGCGGATAATTCACTTCGCCCCATTCGCCGTGAGCGGTATGGATATCAGAATGGCAGATGCCTGCAAACTTAATTTCAATTAGAACATCATTTGTATCAAGGTCGCGCCGATTAATTTCAGCTTCGCGAAAAGGAGTGTCTGGACCATCTACAGCTCTTGCTTTAGCAGTTATCATGAAAGAACCTCCAAGTATGTATAGTTTCAAGAGATCTTTTTCTCTTGTAACCCCATGGTATTCCTTAGAGTTAACTCTAGGTCAAGCAATTACATCCTATATTTAAAAACTATTTACACATCCCTCCTGAGTGTCTTTGACATGAGATAAATTCAGTGATAGAATTTTCCAAACCATAGAGTTAACTCGAAGTCTATATCCAGACAAGGAGATAAGTGATGAAGACCTATACCATAAGCGAAGTTGCAAAAGAATTGGACCTTACCGTATATACTTTGCGTTACTACGACAAAGAGGGACTTATGCCTTTTGTAGAACGAACACCAAACGGAAATCGACTGTTTAAAGAAACCGACATCGGCGCGTTAAAAGTCATTGAATGCCTCAAATCCACCGGGATGCCGATTAAAGAAATCAAAACCTTCATTGACTGGTGCTCTGAGGGAGATTCCACTCTGGAACAACGATATAACATGTTTATTGAGCGAAAAGCCAATGTGGAAGCACAGATGGAAGAGCTGAAAAAGACAATGGAGATCATCCAGCATAAATGTTCCTATTATAAAACAGCAATGGATGCGGGCACTGAAGATATTCATAAAGAAGAAAAGTTAGCGAAGATGTAATCAAAAAAGCCTAAAATTCCGGAATGGAACATTAGGCTTTTTTGCGTTTAAAAATATAAGGTATTCTCGGGTTTTGACTCAATGGAAACCGCTCACATGCAACTCTACTATTTACTAATTGGTGCTAATATTTTGTAACCTTTGGGTACGTACCTGCTTCTACAACACTGAGTTGAACACTTGTTATTGCTTTAACGAAACTCTAATATATGTAAACCCTCAGATGCCTCTGGTGGTTCAAAAAAATTAGTAACATGAATGAATACCGCTTCTGTATCAAAAGATGCTCTTTCAGGCTGTTCGATACGTCTTTGTGCAATTTGACGTAAGCATTGCTCGTTATTTAGATTAAGGAAAATTAGTTGATGACTTGCATGGACCTCTTTTGCTATATCCAAAAACCACTTTCGCTGTTTTTTCGTGTTACCTGGAAAATCCATCACGACATCTGTACCCACACTTAATATGTTTTGGATATGCTTTTTCAACAATGGTTTTAGCTGAGCGGAAAATTTTAGATAGTCCTCAAATGATTCGACCAGATTGGGATAAAGAGATGAAATCCATTCATCCTCAGACAACAGTACAGCATGCTTTTCCATCGCCAATTGTTTAGATTTAGTTGATTTTCCTGCCCCCATTTTTCCACAGAAAAAGTATAGCGTTCCCGATTGTTTCATATCCTTAACCCCTCGTGCTTTTTAATTATCGCCTGACCTTTTTAAAGCTATATTCTGCTGATACCTGATCATATCCTTCTAAAACCATATCCTCTATCAATAAAAAAAGAGAAATGCTCTGGGCATCTCTCTTTTTTTGATTTAGGCTTTCAATTATGTTTTATCAGAATGCTATTAAGTCACAGAAATAAAAAAACCACCAACAGTATGTATTGGTGGAGACGGTGGGAGTCGAACCCACGTCCAAAGATAACGGCACTTAAGCTTCTACGAGTGTAGTCGACATATTAGCGTTTCGCGACTTCAGCTGCCTGTCGACAGGCGTTTGAAGTGCTAGCCTGATTGTGCTCTTCCTTCGTCCTCAGGCGGAGGACAGCCGGCGTAGCCCACTAAGAGTGAGACCCTTACCCTACCACATGGGCGATGGAGGGAGGATCAGCTAAAGTGCTATTACGCAGCTAAAGCTAGGTTGTTGTTAGTTTTGCCAGTTATAGGCGTTGGCGTTTTAACGAGGCCGACCCCCTCGACTCGCAACTTAAGCTCGAACTATCCCTGTCGAATCCGTAACGTCCCCATGATAGAAATCCCGGGGTGAAACTTACGGGAAGTTAAAGCTGCTGCAACTTTTTATTCAGTTGTTAGCAACACAATAGAGTATAGCATTTTTACG
This sequence comes from Fictibacillus fluitans, assembly GCF_030418125.1. GTDB lineage: Bacteria > Bacillota > Bacilli > Bacillales > Fictibacillaceae > Fictibacillus_C > Fictibacillus_C fluitans. Next base: position 227,092 of record NZ_JAUHTR010000007.1, read on the forward strand.
CTGTTTTTTCAACCGTGCGCATTCTCCAGTTTATGCCTTTTGGCGGTCCCTGAAGGCGCGTTCGATCTCGCGTTTGGCATCTTTTTGCTTGAGATCCTGACGCTTGTCGTAGTTCTTTTTACCCTTGGCCAAGCCGATTAAAACCTTCGCAAATCCGTTTTTCAGGTACAGCTTCAGCGGTACGATGGAGTATCCCTGCTCTTTCGTCTGGTCCAAAAGCTTGGCGATTTCCTTCTTGTGTAATAGAAGCTTGCGCGTTCTCAGCGGATCATGGTTGTACCGGTTTCCCTGTTCGTACGGGCTCACGTGCATGTTGTGAAGAAACAGTTCTCCATTTTGCACACGGGCGAATGAATCCTTCAGGTTAATCCGGCCAGCCCTGATGGCTTTGATTTCAGTACCCTGGAGGACGATGCCTGCCTCAAAGGTTTCTTCCACATGATAATCGTGCCGCGCTTTTTTATTTTGAGCGACAAGTTTTCCTTCTCCTCTTGGCATGTTTCATGACCTCCCCAAAACAAGTGCAACCTTAATTATACTTAATTGGTCAGGAAACGTCAAATACAGCAGCAGGCTGCATGACGTTTCCCTGCACCGGTTTATCTCTTTTTGTTTTTCTTTTTCTTTTTCGTCACATTGCCTTTATAAAACGGCTTTTTCTTGCCTTTGGTTGAGCCGCCTTTGTCCCCGCGATCCGCTTCCGGACGGCGTGTTTTTCGTTTACGTTCTCCGCCTTCGATGACTTTTGGACGGTCTTTGCCCCGTTTGCGAGGTGTTCCCTTCATCCCGACGATTTCAAAATCAATGGCACGCTCGTCGAGGTTCACATTGATGACGCGAACAGACAGTTCATCTCCGATTCGGAAGACATTCCCTGTGCGTTCACCGATCATGGCCATATGCTTCTCATCATAGCGGTAGTAATCATCAGCCAGGTAACTTACATGCACAAGTCCTTCAATCGTATTCGGAAGTTCAACAAACAATCCGAAATTCGTTACAGAACTGATTACGCCTTCGTACTCTTCCCCGATTTTGTCCTGCATGAATTCTGCTTTCTTCAGATCGTCCGTTTCACGCTCGGCATCCACCGCGCGGCGTTCTCTGTCAGACGCATGCTTGGCAATCTTCTCAAGCTGCCCCTTCCATCTTTCCACCGTGCTTGGATCGGTCTTTTTATTGATTAGATACGTTCGGATTAACCGGTGAACAATCAAATCCGGGTAACGGCGGATCGGTGAGGTAAAATGTGTATAGAATTCAGTCGCCAGTCCATAGTGGCCCAGGCTTTCCGGATAGTATTTCGCCTGCTTCATGGATCGAAGCATGATTTTGCTGATGACCATTTCTTCCGGCTCGCCTTTAACTTCTTCAAGCAGCTTTTGAAGTGAACGCGGATGAATGTCTTCCACTCCGCCTTTCAGCACATAGCCGAACATGGCGATGAACTCGAGAAAACGGTGAAGCTTCTCTGCATCCGGGTCTTCATGAATCCGGTACATAAACGGAAGATCAGCTTTATGGAAGTGCTGGGCTACGGTTTCGTTGGCACACAGCATGAATTCCTCGATCAGGCGTTCTGCTACTGATCGTTCGCGAAGCACAACTTCCTGCGGCTCGCTGTTTTCGTTCACGATGACGCGTGCTTCACTGAAATCAAAGTCAATCGCACCGCGGTTAAAACGGCGCTTGCGCAATACTTCGGCCAGTTCGCCCATTCCATCAAAAAACGGAATAAGGGATTCATAGCGTTTTAAGACTTCGTCGTCCTCACGCTGAAGGATTTTCCTTACATTCGTGTACGTCATCCGTTCAACGGTTTTGATGACACTCGGGAAAATCTCATGCTTGATCACTTCGCCTTTTGGTGTGATTTCCATCTCGCATGATAGTGTCAGGCGGTCCACTTGCGGATTCAAGGAACAAATCCCGTTGGACAAACGGTGAGGAATCATTGGAATAACACGGTCCACGAGGTACACACTTGTTCCCCGTTCCAACGCTTCCACATCAATCGGTGAACCTTCCGTAACATAGTGGCTGACATCGGCGATATGAACACCGAGTTTATAGTTGCCGTTATCAAGCTTGATCACATTTACGGCATCATCCAGGTCCTTTGCATCTTCTCCATCGATCGTTACGATCGTCTGGTCGCGCAAATCACGGCGGCCTTCGATATCTGCTGGATCAATGGTATCAGGCACACTGTTGGCCTGCTCAATCACTTCTTCAGGAAATTCTCTTGGCAGCCCGTGCTTGAAAATGACGGAAAGGATATCCACGCCCGGATCGTTTTTATGGCCGAGGATGTGGATGACTTCTCCCTCTGCACTGTTCCGCCCTTCAGGATACTTGTTGATTTTCACAACCACTTTATGGCCTTCAATCGCACCGTTTACCCCTTCAGCCGGAATGAAAATATCATTTGGGATCCGCTTGTCATCAGCGACGACAAACCCAAAACTGCGGCTCTGCTGGAATGTTCCTACGGTTTCCGTTACACCGCGCTCCAGAATGCGGATAATGGTGCCTTCCGGATGGGAGCCTTTTGAATTGGTGTTAAGACGTACGAGCACCACGTCATTGTTCATGGCACTGCCCATCTCACCCTGTGAAATGTATACGTCTTTTCCTTCTCCTGTTTCAGGGATGACGAAAGCAAACCCTTTTGCGTGGGCCTGTACCTTCCCTCTTACAAGATTCATTTTGTCGGGAAGACCGTACCGGTTCGTTCTTGTTCTGACCACAAGCCCTTCGTCTTCCATCTCGTTCAGCGTGCGAACCAGAATTTTAAAATCATCCGCTTCCTGAAGATCAAAAGCCTCTTCCAGCTCCTGAACAGTCAGTGGTTTATACGCTTCATCTTTCATGAATGAAAGCAGTTTCTGCTTATCCACTACATCTCCTCCTTATGGGTAAAACTGAATAAAATCAGTTTCAGCTTACTCCACGGACCAGTCCAGCTTTTCAAGGAAGGTGTAGACATCCTCGTGCAGCTGTTCCTTTTCCTTGCCAAGCGTGATTACATGAGTGGATTCTTCGTACCATTTCAAATCCTTCAGGTCGCTTTCCACTTCATTGTAAATAATATTGGCAGAGTCCGTATTAATCATCTCATCATGTCTAGCCTGTACAACAAACGTAGGTGCGTATACCATGTCAATGGAATTTCGCACATCACCCAGGAGCTTTTGCAGGCCATTCAAGGTATCCATAGGGGTTTTCTTAAACGCCTCCATCTCCTGATCAACTTGCTCCTCCGTCTTGTTTTCACGGCTTTTGTATTCCCGGGCGTATTCGAGCACACCCTCGTAAATCGTTTCTTCACTCTTCACATGCATCGGTGCGCACATCGGAATGACACCCATCACCGGCTGCTCGGTCGCCAGTTTTAAGGAAAAAACACCGCCCAGCGATAATCCGCAAACGGCAATTTCCGTATGTCCCTTCTCTTTTAAAAGGTTGAATCCGTCCATGACATCCTTCCACCAGTCATCCGGGCCTGTATGTACGAGTTCTTCCGGCGGGACAGCGTGCCCTTTATACTGTGGCGCATGGCAGGTGTACCCCTTCTTCTGCAGAAAACGGCCCAGCATGCGAACGTCCGCAGAGCTGCCGGTAAAGCCATGTAATAATAATACCGCCCGTTTTCCTCCTTCAAACATAAATGGTTTTGGTGCTGTAATTTTCATCACGATGCTTACTCTCCCTTACTTCGTTGGTTCCATTAAAAATTGAAAAACTTCTTCAATCAGCTCTTCCAGATCCACATCATGGCATATCATGTGCTTTGATTGTTTTAAATAACAAAGCTTCTTTTGTTCCGATGGTATGGTTTTATAAATATATTCGGCGTTTTTACGCGGCACCAGCCCGTCGCACTCCCCCTGGATGATCAGCGTAGGGACATCAATTTCAGAAAACGAGGGCTTGAGCGTTTTGACGAGCTTACGGAATTCGAACGTGGCGGAAAGCGGAGTATCCATAAACTTTTTCCGGTATCTCAGGTACAATTCATCGTCCTTCAGCATTCCCCGCACGCCTTTTACGATCATGTCCTTGATGTCTTTCACCATTTGTGCCGGGTTCATATAATAAGCGCTCGCACTGAGCAGAATAAGCTTGTCGCATCCGTACTTGGAGGCAAGATAACCGCCGATCATTCCGCCCATGGAGAAACCGAGAATATAAATCGTGTCACTCTTTTTCCGCAATTCCAGAAAGGCGCGCTCTGCTTCATCGATCCAAAGCTTGTGTGTGATCCCCTTCAGCATCAATTGTTCTCCATGCCCCGGATAGGTTGGCACCGAAATCTGCCAATCGGTATGTTCTTCTAGATAGCGGGTAACCGGCTCCACTTCATAGGGACTGCCGGTAAAGCCATGAAGACAAAGACAGCCAATCATATTATCACCTTTTTTATCATTAGTTACCCTATAATGTCCGTAAAAAATCATACCATATCCCTATTGGAAAAAGCTTTCAAACTGCCGGGTGAAAAAATAAAAACAGCAAGTGAAAAATTCACCTGCTGTTGGGGTATCATTAAATGAAATAAGCTACCGCAATCGCCAACAAGAAGAACAATGTGGCGAGAATAATCGTCATCCTGCTCAGGACGGCATCCATTCCACGGGCTTTTTGTTTACCAAATAACTGCTCGGCTCCACCAGTAATCGCTCCTGATAATCCTGCCGAACGGCCAGATTGAAGAACAACGACTACAATAAGAGCGATCGAAACAATTACCAATAAAACTGTTGCTGCTGTTTGCATTTGTCACACCTCCACGAACAACGTTACACTATACTTAATGTATCATACGGGCATTCTTTCGGCAATGTATTCCAAATATTTTATCAAGCCGGAAAGACGACTTTTGGGAAGGAGGCACTGACCCTTGTTTGAACTGAAAGATATCATCTATAAAGATATTCTGAAGATCGATCACTTACATATCGAAGACAATAAAGTGAGCATTTTGACCGGAGAAAGCGGAAGCGGAAAAACGACGGTGCTGAAGCTGCTCAATCACCTGATCAGTCCGGATGAAGGTACGGTGCTTTACAAGGGAAAGGACATCGCCGCACTCGATCCCGTTCAGCACCGAAGAAACGTCGTTATGCTTCAGCAGATGCATGCCATTTTTCCAGGGACCGTCAAAGATAATCTGACTGCCGGCCTGAGGTTTGCCGATCAAGCAGTTCCTGATGATCAGTTGCTTGAAGAAGCTCTGCAGCATGTGCATTTAAGAAAATCGCTGGACACAGAGGCAGATGGGTTATCGGGCGGGGAGCAGCAGCGGCTTGCGCTGGCACGTGTTCTTTTACTGGATGCAGAGGTTTTTCTGCTGGACGAGCCGTCATCCGCCCTTGATGAAGAAACAGCCGATGAGGTCATTGCAGGCTTCCTGAAAAAGGTCAAACAAAAGAACAGAACCGTTGTGATGGTCACCCACTCCAAGCAAATTGCCGAACGTTACGCTGATGTGCCTGTTCACCTGGAAGAATACAATCAGAAGAGTAAGGATGCTGCACATGAACGATAAGATCATTGATATCTCACTGTGGCAGCTGCTGTCTGCCTACCTCTTTATCGTTGTGTTAACCGTTATTGTGAAGTGGAGAGGAATTGCGAGAGAGAAAGAAATCATCATCGGAACACTGAGGATGACCATTCAGCTCGTGCTCGCAGGATATATCCTTACCTATGTATTCAAGCACCCGCATCCGCTTCTGACTCTTTTCATTTTCGCTCTTATGGAAATCTTTGCGATTTATAACGTTTTTAAGCGGATCAAATACGAATTATCTTCTTCATTAAAAAAAGTCATCGCTTTTTCGATGACAGTTGGTACTGTGGTCAGCCTTTTATTTTTCAACTATGTGGTCATCCGGTTTTCTCCGTGGTTTGAGCCGCGGTATGTAATCCCGATTGCCGGCATGGTCATCGGTAATGCCATGACAGGAATCACGCTCGGTGTAAACCATCTTGTTGAGGGGATGGAAAAGCAAAAACGCATGGTGGAAGCAGCCCTTATGCTCGGAGCAACCCCGAAAACCGCTTCCAAAGAACTGGTTGACCGTGCGTTTGATTCCGCCATTCTCCCCACCATTAACTCAATGGTCGGCATGGGCATCGTCTTTCTGCCAGGCATGATGACCGGCCAGATCCTGTCCGGTATCGCACCGCTCACCGCTATTGAATATCAGATTGCCATCATGCTGGGGATTGCAGGGTCGGTCTCGTTCAGCGTCATCCTTTTTGTTCAATATGGGTACCGGACGTTTTTTAATGAGCGGTCTCAATTAAAGTAAAGAATCCAGTTCATGAAACAGCATTCCGCACAGATTTGTTATTGCGGATTGCTGTTTTTTATCATAACTGATCAGCACGCATGTGGAAGGCCCTGCAGATTTGTCCATTGGCAGAGTGCTTCTGAACTTTTCTGATGAGCCACACAGCACTTCAAGCTCGTGGCGGATGCCTTTGGAGCCGACAGGCAGCATTTCATAAATGCCTTCTGTTTTCAGCAACTGACTGAAGAGGGACAATGAAATCACTTCTTCCGGACTGGCCATCACTTCATCCCCGACAAGCGGAACACCTATAACGGCAAACTCTGCATCCGCAGGGGTAATTCCCATCTTCAATTCCTCTCGTGCTCCTCTGCCAATCATCGTAAATGAAGACGCAGACTGGATCATGTTCATATTGCTCTCGGTACTGCCCGTAATTTCGATCGTGTCGAGGCCGAGCTCGGCGAACGTTTTTTGAGCCCCGGTCACAAGGTTGCCCCATGCCTCTTCACCGTTAAAAGAGTGGATAATGAACGAAACAGGGACTGCCCCGGCAGCCAGCACTTCCAAAGCACAAACCCTGGCGCCATACTGGGCAACCACTTCATAAGGAACATTCACTTCATCCATCGGAAGGCTTCCGATCCCACCTGAGTTGTCTGCGGCAATTACAACCACCTGCCCACAGCCAAAATCCTGCACGGTAATATCACGTTTTCTTTTCATGGTCGATCCTCATGGCAGACTGAAGGAAAGCAGGCTTTATCCGTGGAATGATGATAAGAGCGGTCAAACCATTAAGAACGGCGGCTGCCAGCAGGCTTGGAATAAGCCCGATAACAACCGCTTTTCCCAGCACCGGCCAGAAACAAAGCGGTGCCAGGATGCCGTTTCCTATGACAAACATCAATGTGGCAGCCCTTTTCGCATTTCTCCTGTACAAGACGCCATAAAAAAACGCCAGAAGTCCCATCTGCACCGCTACCATTACATGGAGCGGTCCCAGAGGAAAACCGGCAAGCCCTGCTGAAAGCAAATGACCGAAACACGCCACAGCAACCCCTGACCATGGAGACATTAACGCCGCCGCAGCCAGGGCAGGCATGGAATCAAAAGCCACACTGCCTGCGGGCGAAGGAATTTTGATAAATGAACCGGCTGCTGCCAGAGAGACAAACGCCGTAAACAGTGCTAATTGCTTATTCCGTGTCATTTTCTTTTCGCTTGCCTCCACGGAAGACGATTGCGCTTCGTTCGTATTCCACGTCCTTTACGCCTTCTCGGTAGTTAATCACCCGGGCAATGGCAAAAAAGTAATCGGACAGGCGGTTCACATATTTTAGTACGACCGGATTGATTTCAGCTTCCTGCTTCAATGCCACGATTTCGCGCTCTCCCCTTCTTGCTACCGTACGGCAGACATGAATGGCCGCTGAAGCCTCTGAACCTCCAGGGAGAATAAAGCGTTCGAGCTCTGGAGCTTCTTTAATATATTCATCAATGCTTTCTTCCAAAAAGGTAATCATGTCGGCGTTCGCTTTGAATGGATAGTCCTTTTTTACAGCAGACAGATCTCCGCCACAGTCAAACAGCTCATGCTGGATCTTCACCAGTTCGTTCCGGATATCCTCAAACCTGGCATCCTGGAGCTTTGTCACTGCCACCCCGACGAAGCTGTTCAGCTCATCCAGTGTGCCATAGGCATTCACACGGATATGGTTTTTATCCAGCCGTCCTCCGATCACGCTCGTTTTCCCTTCATCACCTGTACGTGTGTAAAGCTTCATACCGATCATCTCCTTTTATTTTATCGTCTGTTCCAGACCATACCAGACGATGTTCACTCTTTCGGCCGCCATGGCTGTATCCTGGAAAAACCATCCGGAAACATCCCGCCACCTTCTGTTTTCTTCTTCCATCGGCACAATGCCTTTTCCGATGTCTGTTCCAATCAGGACGAGCCGGCGTCCGCGCACATCCGATTCCCACTCCAGCCAGGACTGCAGCTTTTTCTGAAGCACTTCTCTTGTACCCTTTTTATTCTCCTGTACAACCTTCTTCACCAGCTGCTCCATTCCTTCAAGGACGACCAGGGAAGTTTCGAACTGATCGGTTTCGGGACATTCGGCTTCATACAGATTAAACCAGCCCTCCATGTTCCTGGAGGCTGAATAGGTCTTCATTACCCACTTGGCTTTACCATGGAAGGCGCCTCCTGTAACAAAGTGCATTTTCCATCAAACCTCCCTGTGTTTTCGTTCCAGTCCAGTGCGTACCCCTTGCCGTGGGGAATATGCCATTCCCACATTTCCTTTGGTTCAGAAGCAAACACCGATAAATAGAAGCGGATCGGACCGCCATGAGTAACCACTGTCACATGGCCGTTTTGCTCCGCCATTGGCCATATCTCCTCTTGCCAGGCAGTAAGCAGGCGTTTTTCAAATTCATGAAAATGCTCGCCCCCTGGAGGACAGGTTCCGGATGGATCATCAATCCACGCCCGGTAATGAAGGTCATGACACAGCTCTGCGTACGTTTTATTTTCCCATTCACCAAAATGCAGCTCCCGGAGTGCCGGGCTCGCGATTATACGCTGACCAGGAAAAAGAATTTCAGCAGTCTCCACGCATCTATTCCTGTCACTGGACAGGATCGCTTCCGAAGGCAAAAAGCCCGCCTTCTCATGCAGTTCCCGCAGTTCATTCCTCCCCTCCTCACAAAGAAGAGGATCACTGAATCCGATGTATTTCTTTTGCTGATTCTCCAGCGTCAGCCCGTGACGAAGGAGAGTAACAGCCACCCTCCGAGCCATAATACGGTTTCCATCCCTTCTGAACTTGCACCGAGAGTGTCGCCTGTGATACCGCCAAACTCTACGGTCGCAAAACGTTTGCTTACGACAAAAAACAGTGCGCCCAAAATCGTTAATCCTGCAACTAAAAAAAGCATGCCTGCAAGCCATGAACCGATTCCCACAATCAAAAAATATAACCCATAAATCCCAAAGCTCACTTTTGAAACATTCTGCTTCATGGCAAATGCCATCCCTTCTTCCTTTGCCAGGGGAGCAGAAACCAGCAGGCAGCCCATGCCGGTTCGGGCCAGAAAAGGAATGAGCAGAAACAGCATCCAACTCTCCTCCGGGGCCATTTTCAGGCTTTCGTAGATTAATAGAAAGCGCCAGCTCAGAAGGAACAGAACAGATAACACACCAAACGCCCCGGTTCTGGGATCCTTCATGATTTCCAGCCTTTTTTCTTTATTGCCGTATGAAAAATAGGCATCACTGCAGTCCATCCATCCGTCGAGATGCAGCCCGCCGGTTAAGGCGACTGAGAAACTGAACAGATAGAAGCTGACCATCAGAGGCGGAATAAACGATTGCTGAATCAGAAAGTATGCCTGAACGGCGGTTAATCCGCCGAGCAGAAGCCCAACGGCCGGATACCAGTACACGCTCCATTTTCTGGTTTCCTTTGTCCAGGGAAAGGCGGTCCGAATGGGAAAGGCCGTCAAAAACTGCAAAGCCAGCCCAAGACCGTACCATGGGCTAAACCGTACAGGCTGTGCATTGGTTTCCATCCGCATCATATCCTTTTCGTAAAATCGGCATGCCCAGCTCCACCTGATACACCCAGTGGGCTTGCCTCACGATGTGCTGATGCAGGTGGCCCATCATCTGCATAAAGTAAAACGTTCCGCTGTCATTGGCAGGGAACCCTTGAAACACTTCATTGGAAACAATAATCAGAACTCTGCACTGGTTCTCCAGCTTCTTGATCCCGTTCATGATTTTTTGAAAAACTACTTTCCGGAATCCAGCCTCTTCCCACTGGCTACTGTTGTCACGCCACCCGGCGAACAGCTCGTTGCTGACCAGGTTGGTTAAACAGTCCAGGAGGACCACATCCTCTTTTTCAAAAGCGGCGCACAGGTCATGAAGGTTTCTGGGCTGTTCCCACGTTTTCCATGAGTACCCGCTTTTCTCGCGGTCCTCCCGGTGCCGGCTGATGCGTTCAGCCATCTCTGCTTCACCCTGATCGCATGTGGCGACATAATGAAGGTGATTCCCTTGGCGGCAGTGATAAACTGCTGACATTTCAGCAAACGAGCTCTTGCCGCTTCTCACGCCTCCGGTTATAAAAATCAGCATGATCCTGTCCATCCTTCAAGAGCACCATGCAGCACATCATTTTCTTCCGGCGTCCGGATGGCCAGACGGATATACCTTCCTTCCAGACCGTTAAAATTAAAGGTATGCCTGACGATAATCCCTTTCAAGAGCAAATATTTTATGAGATGGAGGTGGTCCTTTTCTTCGCCCTTTTCTCTCAGACAATAAAAATTAACAAGAGAAGGAGAGGGTTCAAAGCCCAGGCGGCGCAAAGCAGGAAAAAGCCGGTTCCGTTCGTTTGCCGTCTTTTCAGCAATATCAGCAGCATAGATATTTTCCTGTTTCAGGCAAAGCATGCCGATTTTTTGCGCCGGCCCGTTTACGCTCCACGGCGGCTGGTATTTCCTCAACTTCCGGATCAATTCAGCCGAAGACAAGGCGTAGCCGAGACGCAGGCCGGGGAGGTGAAACATTTTGGTCAAGGACCGTAAAATAATTAGGTTGCTGTTATGAGCGAGCAATGGCACGGCAGTAACAGGATTCTCCATGAAATGGACAAAGGCTTCATCGACAACCAGGGTCACCTTTTTCTCTGAACAGAGTTTCAGAAGCTTCTCTATTTGATCTAAATCGAGTGCGGTACCCGTCGGATTATTGGGATGGCACAGAAAACAAAGCTGTTTGTCTTCAAGGCTTTTCTCTAAATTCTCGAATGAAATCCCCCACCCTGCTTCCTCCTGTGTGGTAAAGCTCTCCACTGTGCATCCGTTCGCCTCACATGCCTCTCTGTATTCGGAAAAAGCAGGCTCAATAATCAGCACATTAGCGCCCCGGCAGGCTTGAGCAATGAGGAAAATAAGCTCAGCCGCTCCATTTCCCGCCAGGATCTGCTCCTGCTGCAATCCCGCCATTTCAGCGGCCTGCATCACAAAAGGATCTGCAGAAGGATGGGGATAGTGGAGAACCTCTTCATATAGTGAATTCCAAACCTCTTGAAGACCGGTGAGCGGAGGATATGGATTAACGTTTACACTAAAGTCCAGGCTGTTTTCCTTTAGTTCGGTCTGGAGTGACCGGGCAAGCAACTCCGGGTTAGCTCCATGAGTAGGCAGCAACAATATAAATCCCTCCCGCTGCGAGTAATGTAATCGTGAACCATGTGACCGCCTGCTGCATGATCACAATGGTCTGTTCAATATGTACCGGTTCCAGGCTGTACTCTGCCCGTCCAATGAACGGCCGGTAAGACACCCGGCCGTTGTAGATATTGGTCCCACCGAGCCGTATGCCGAGAAGGCCCGCGACTGCCGCTTCTCCCCAGCCGCTGTTCGGGCTTGGATGATGACCGGCTTGTTCTTTCAGCCAGGAAAACGTCAACCGCTTGTGTATCATCGCACCAAAGACCATCAGAAGCGCCGTGAGACGGGCCGGAATATAATTCAGCACATCATCCAGCCTGGCCGATGCCCAGCCAAAGTCTCTGTATCTGTCATTCTTGTAGCCTACCATGGAATCGCACGTGTTCACGGCCCGGTACAGCAGAGCAAGCGGCGCTCCCCCGATAAAAGCAAAGAAAAGCGGGGCGGTTACGCCATCGCTCGTATTTTCGGCAACCGTCTCCACCGCACCTCTCACAATTTCCTGAGAAGAAAGTCCCTGTGTGTCTCTTCCCACGATCCAGCTTAATTTCGTACGTGCTTCCTCTAAATCCCCGCGGACGAGCGGGTCATATACCGAGCGGCCCGCTTCTTTCAGTCCCCTTGCCGCAATGGTCGTTGAAATCAAAAGGGATTCGATACAAACGCCCAGCACCAAATGAACCGAGTAGGCGTACGAAACGAGTAAAAATGAGAGTACGAGAGTAATAGCCAATATAAGAAAGAGCATGAGGAGCCCCTTCAGCTTTTTGTTGTTTCCTCTGTTCAATGCCCGGTCCAGCCAGCTGATCATCTTCCCGAACCCTTTGACAGGATGCGGCAGCCAGCCGGGGTCGCCGATCAGCTGGTCAATGATCTGCGCAAGAACGATGGACAATAAATGAAGTGAAATCATCATGTTTGCATTCTCTTTCTATAATTTTCAATGGCCGTTCCGATCGTTTGACAGACCGCTTTTCCGATGGCTTTCCCTGCCGGTGTAATCGTACCGGCATACCTCATTTCCTCCCCGTTCTGGGTGGCGGCGATACAAATGCTGTCGGTCGATGTACCGGTCGCAGGGGTTCCTGTTACCGGATCTTTTATATCATAGTCGCGCAGGGCTCCCGCTTTGGCTTCCGTTGCTGTCATCATCGCCTGAACAAACGCTTCGTCCGTCAGCCTGCCCTCCATGAAAATCCAGATGTTGATCGTGCCGATCGGCATCGGCTGATCTTCGCGCTCCCATGAACGGCCGGCATCCACTGCATTGGACGTACCCACTGTTGAAGCAACAAGCAGCTTAATGCCCTTTTCTTCCACCGACACCATGCCGGCATCCTGAAGCCTCGCCGCTGTCATCATGCCGACAGTATCGTTTGGATTTACGGAGTTCGAGTGCAGATAGTCCTCAAATTCTTTTCGGGCATCATCCACGTTATAATTTTTGTCCACATGGCGGTTCACAAAGGTGTCTGCCCACTGGTAGCCGCCACCGATGACGGCTGATGACATTGTTCTTAACGAAAAGGGACTGCGGAAAATCATGGTTTCAGGAGTAGCTTCAAGGACAATGTCAGACAGATCTTTCTGTTCTTCCTGCTGGCGGGGAACAAGCGCAATGAGCGGCTTCGGCTTTTGCGGATGCTCCTGACGGCTTAGGTTGGTCTTATATACCGATTGAAGCCTCCTGCTTTCCATAATGTCACCAGGCTTTCCAATCGCTTGTATTTTCCCTTCATCCAGAAGAAGAACCTGGTCACAATACAGACTCGCAATATTCAGGTCATGAAGAATGGCCACGACGGTCAGCTGGCAGCCTTCCACCCAATCCTTCAACAGGTCCATGAGCTTCATTTGGTAGGCTAAATCCAGATGGTTGGTTGGTTCATCCAGCAGCAGGATTTCAGGCTCCTGTGCGAGTGCCTTCGCCAAAAGAACTCGCTGCCGTTCTCCTCCGCTCAACAGCTGAATACTTTTATCGGCAAATTCTTCGACTCCTGTAAATTTCATGGAATTCTCAACCATTTCCTCATCCCGTGCGGTTGAATGCTTTAATAAGCCTTTATAAAAAGGATATCGGCCCAGCGCCACAACCTCTCTTACTGTAAAATCGAACGAACTCTCGGCATGCTGCGGCAAAACAGCAATGATTCGTGCCAGCTCCTTGGCAGAATAGCTGCTGATCGGCTTATCTTTGATCAAAACTTCACCAGACTGAAAAGGAAGCGCTCCATTGATCATTTTCATGAGCGTGGTCTTTCCGCTTCCGTTCGGACCGATGATCCCTGTAATTTCCCCTTTCTCCACGGAAAACGAGAGATCGTCCACTATTTTTTTACCATCATATCCTCCGGAAAGCTGTTGTACGTTAATCATGTAGTCACCTTCTTTCGCCGATAACGAATAAAGATTACCGCAAAAATCGGACTTCCGATGATGGCGGTCAGGACACCGATGGGAAGTTCAGTCGGTGCAATAATGGTTCGTGCCAGCAAATCAACCAATACCATAAACACGCCTCCGAGCATCATGGAAAGTGGAAGCAGATGCCGGTGATCGACTCCCCAGATCATACGGGCCATGTGTGGAATCACAAGTCCGACAAATCCAATGGTCCCCGAGACAGCCACAGCGGATCCCGTCAGAAGCGAAGCGCCAAACAAAACGAGCGAGGTATGCTTTTTCACATCCACTCCAATGGAGCGCGCATCCTGCTGTCCGAATGACAGTGCGTTGAGTTCACGCGCGCTGGCGAGCAGAATCATCAGCCCTGCCGCTAAAAATGGAGCGATGAGCTGCACGTACTCCCAGCCCCTCATCGATACGCTGCCAAGCAGCCAGCCGATGATCTGTCTCAGTTCATCTCCGGTCAGAGCAATCAGCAGGGACGTGATGGCACCAAGAAAGGAGCTGCATAATACTCCGGCAAGAATAATGGTTTCGACAGACAGGTTCCGCTGTACAAGCCTCGCAAAATAAATCACACCAATCAGTGTAAGAAAACCGGTGATGATGCTGACAACCGGCAGCGTAAAATTGCCAAGCAGCGGCAGATGAATGCCGAAGAATAAAACGATTACCGCCCCGAGCGCCGAGCCTGATGACACACCGAGTGTATAGGGATCAGCCAGAGGGTTCTTCAGCAGCCCCTGAAACGCCGTTCCGGAAAGCCCCAGTGCACATCCGACGAGCATGGCCAGCACGACCCGCGGAAAGCGGATCGCCATGACAATGTTGACCATGGAGGTATCAATGCTGCTTGGGACCGGATGATGAAAAAGCTTGGCCCCCACTATCTGAATCACACGAAAAAGGGGGATAGGTATGGAACCTACCGAAATCCCCAATGCCACGGCGAAGCACAATAACAACAGTACTGCGCCGTATGAAATGAATAGTTTACTTTTTGTATACGTCCGGATAGACGGCTCTTGCAAGCTCCTCCACTCCTTCAATCAAACGCGGCCCCGGCCTTGTTACCTTATCTGAGTGCACATCATAAATGTTTTTATTTTTAACGGCCGGAATGTCTTTCCATCCTTTGCGGGAAAGGACTTGCTCCTTCGGTTTTTTGGAATAATAGCCATACGTGGTCACGATCACATCAGGATTGTACTTGACCGGCTGTTCTTCTGAAACCTTTGCCCATCCCTTCAGGCTGCCCGCCGCATTTTTCGCATGAATGGCAGTCAGCATATCATCAATGAAGGTTCCTTTGCCCGCTGTGTAAATTTCAGGAGCAGGGGCCACTTCCACCCAGACTTTCTTTTCCTTTTTCACTTGCTTTGCTTTTTCTTTAAGGGCAGCAAGATCGTCCTTCATGGATTTTACGATCTTATCACCCTTTTCTTGTGTACCTGTTGCTTTGGCAATCATATTAATGGATTTGTACGTATCGTTAAAATTCTGTGCTTCATTGATTACAACTACTTTTATGCCTGCGTTTTTGAGCTGGTCGATTCCTTGCTTGGACGTATGTGCACTTGAGGCATGCGCAAGCACGAGGTCAGGTTTGATCCCAACAATTTTCTCCACATTAAAGTCCAGGCCGCCAATCTTTGGTTTTTTCGTGGCCGCTTCCGGATAGTTATCGAAGTCTGAAACACCGACAATCTCCTTGTTTAGTCCAAGGGCAAAGGCGACCTCCGTATTGCTCGGAATCAGCGAAACGATTTTCTTCGGCTTCTTCTCGATTTTCACAGTTTCGCCTGTTGCATCTTTAATGCTTACCGGGAATTCACTCTTTGCTGAATGCGCGCCATTTTCTTTTTTGTCTGCTGACTGGTTTCCGGCTGAACAGCCGGCCATGACGGCGATGACGAGCAGCAGCATCATGGTAATTTGAGTTAACTTCTTCACTTTTTCCACGCTCCTGTATGTACTTCGTTTAGCTGGTCGATGTGTGCAAACAAAAAAAGCCCTCCCTTCGGAGAGCGAATCAACAGTAAATCATTTTGCAATGATTACAATTGCTTCACCTTTTCCTCGAAGGATCGCACAGGCAGTTAAGGCAGGTCTCCTGACTCTCGGTCATTGAACATCTTTTCCTTCCCATTCGTTTACGAACAGTGGATATTAAAGAAGCTCTACCGATTACAGTGGCGGGACCGTGCTGGAATTGAACCAGCTTCCCTTTTAACGTTTTATGTGAAATAAAACAGACCTTAACCGTTATTCAGCTATTTTCATTATAACGCTTTGGCGTAAAATGAAAAGGTTATTTTACTGCTGTCCGGCCGGATGACCCGGACTGGTGCTTCCGCCAGTCTGATTCAAGAAGGCCAAGCACATGGATATCATAATAGTTGTCCTCGTCATAATAAGCCAGCCTTCGTGTTCCTTCTTTTTTAAAACCAAGAGAATCAAGCAGATGGAGACTCCTTTGGTTATATTCGTACACCTCTGCATCAATCCTGTGCGTTTCCTCTTGAAACAGATGGTGAAATATGCCTGTCAGTGCTTCACGCATATATCCTTTTCCCCGCTCTTCACCGAGCCCGAACCGGAGCCAGCCAAAACGCTGATTGCTTCCCATCCAATTAAAGCGGACATAGCCCACCGGCCTTCTGCTTTTCTTTTCCGCCACGATCACATAGGTCTCATTTGGGAGCCCGAGGCTTTTTTCGATATCCTGCTTCTGATTGCCTTCATTAATAATAGTCATGGTACCGGTCGACATCTTGCGGAACAAAGGATCGCTTTTCCAGTGAGCAATGGCCCCTGCATCACTCGGTTTAATGTCCCGGATATACAGCCGCTCAAGGTTCATTTCGAACACCGACATGTCCGCCATCCCCTTTCCCTCTAAAAAATTCTGGTGTTGTACTACTTATCATAATATGAGTCTGTATAACAAGGAATACATCTTTATTTCTTTCCAAACTGGTTAATAAACCTATAAGGTCAATCAGAAAAAGCAGGCCACATGTTAACCTGACCTGCTTCTTTATCACTTTGAAACGGCTTCGTTTTGCAGGAGCCGTGCGCAAATTTCATCAGCAACCCCATTGGTGGTGTATTCCCCGCCAATATCCGGAGTTTTAAATTGGTCCTCCGTCACTTCCTCGATGACATCAAGAAGTCTCTGCCCGAGCTCGGCTTCACCGAAATGGTCGAGCATCATTTTGGCTGTCCAGATCTGCCCGATGGGATTGGCGATATTCTTGCCAACAATGTCAGGAGCAGAGCCATGGACCGGCTCAAACATGGAAGGATACTTTCCGTTCACATTCAAATTGGCGGCCGGGGCAATTCCGATACTCCCCATAATCGCTCCGCCGATATCCGTTAATATATCACCGAACAAATTACTTGCCACGATAACATCAAAGATTTCGGGTTTGGTGACAAAGGCCGCTGCCAGGGCGTCAATATGATAAGATGCAGTTTCAATATCAGAATAATCCTTATGTACATCGCGGAACACTTCGTCCCAGAAAGGCATCGAATGAACAATCCCGTTGGATTTGGTAGCAGACGTCACATGCTTGCTGCGCTGGCCGGCAAGGTCAAATGCATATCTCATTGCCCTTTCTGTGCCTTTTCTGGTAAAAATGGCATTCTGTATCGCCATTTCATCCTCACCGCTATGAATCCTGCCCCCTGCTTCGCTGTACTCCCCTTCACTGTTCTCCCGGACGACGATGAGATCAAAATCCTTAGGATTCACGAGTGGTGAACGAAGTCCCTTGAAAAATTTGGCCGGCCGGATATTAACGGATTGCTCAAATGCCCTTCTGATTTTAATAAGGAGACCCCATAACGAAACATGATCGGGAACCATTTGAGGATGTCCCACAGCCCCGAGGAAGATGGCATTAAAATTTTTCAGCGTATCAATACCTGACTCCGGCATCATTACTCCATGTTCCAAGTAATATTCACAGCTCCATGGAAATTCGGTAAAGGTGAATTTCAAGCCGCCATGGAGCTCAGCTATCGTGTTCAAAACGTTCAACGAGGCCGGAACCACTTCTTTGCCTATTCCGTCTCCTGGTATGACCGCAATTTCAAAATGCTTCAAGACAATTTCCTCCTCTTTTTCCCATAACTTCATATTCGTTTTCATTATGCGCCTTGTTGTTTAAATTTTCAATCTAATCGCCCTGTTGTTTACCCCCACCCTGCTGGAGGGAATTAACTTTTATCCGGCATTCTGCTTTCCGCTGCTACGCATACTAATGAAGTAGACACTGCTTAACTTTCTAAAGGAGGGAACACCCATCAAAAAAAGCGTCTTTGTTTTCATCGTGATCTATGCGCTGTTCTATGCTTCCAGCCTGTTATTTCCTATTGACCGTGAATGGTATGATGCATTGAATAAGCCTTCGTGGACACCTACCGGACAAACAATCGGCATGATTTGGGGAGTATTATACGCCCTTATCTCACTGTCGGCCGCCATTATTTATCATAAATTCGGTTTCCGGCCAAAATCGTTCTGGATATTGTTTGTGATTAATTACGTGGTCAACCAGCTGTTCAGCTTTTTCCAATTCCAGCAAAAAGATTTATTGGCCGCTGCAATTGATGCCAGTTTGGTTGCCCTGACCACGCTGCTGCTGATTTTCGCTGCCGCCAGACTTTCTAAGCTCTCTGCCTGGCTCCTCGTCCCCTATCTGCTCTGGAGTGCATTTGCTACATATTTAGCATGGGTTTTCTATAGTTTGAATTAAAAAAGCAGGCTGGAACCCTGGGTTCCAGCCTGCTTTTATGAATCAGATTACTTTTTAAGGTTGTAGAATGCGCTCAAACCAGGGTAGCGGCTGATGCTTGCCAATTCGTCTTCGATACGAAGCAATTGGTTGTATTTCGCTACACGGTCTGTACGGGAAGGAGCACCTGTTTTGATTTGGCCGGCGTTTGTTGCTACAGCGATGTCAGCGATTGTGCTGTCTTCACTTTCACCAGAACGGTGAGAGATAACTGCAGTGTAGCCTGCGCGTTTCGCCATTTCGATTGCATCGAATGTTTCAGTCAATGTACCGATTTGGTTTACTTTGATCAGGATGGAGTTGCCTACACCTTGCTCAATTCCTTGAGACAATTTGTTTGTGTTGGTAACAAAAAGGTCATCCCCAACAAGCTGAACTTTGTCGCCAAGACGGTCAGTCAACAGTTTGTGGCCATCCCAGTCATTTTCATCCAAGCCGTCTTCAATTGAGATGATTGGGTATTTAGAAACAAGATCTTCATAGAAAGCAACCATTTCTTCAGAAGACTTAACAACGCCTTCACCGGAAAGGTGGTATTTTCCATCTTCTTTGTTAAAGAGCTCGGAAGAAGCAACGTCCATTGCCAAACGAACTTCTTCTCCAGGCTTGTAGCCTGCTTTTTCAATAGCTTCCATGATCGTTTGAAGCGCTTCTTCGTTAGAAGAAAGGTTAGGAGCGAATCCGCCTTCGTCACCTACAGCTGTGTTCAATCCTTTTTCTTTAAGAACGGATTTCAGGCTGTGGAAGATTTCAGCACCCATACGAAGTGCTTCAGAGAAAGTTGGAGCACCTACAGGCATTACCATGAATTCCTGGATGTCGACGTTGTTGTCGGCATGCTCCCCACCGTTAAGGATGTTCATCATTGGAACAGGAAGCGTTTTAGAGTTGAATCCTCCAAGATACATGTAAAGAGGAATACCAAGAAGGTCTGCAGCAGCACGCGCAACCGCCATGGAAACACCAAGAATTGCGTTAGCTCCCAATTTCCCTTTGTTTTCAGTTCCGTCAAGCTCGATCAATGTTTTGTCGATGCCGACTTGATCCAATGCATCATAGCCAATCAATTCAGGAGCGATAATGGAATTTACGTTATCTACTGCTGTTTGTACACCTTTACCAAGGTAACGGCCTTTGTCTCCGTCACGAAGCTCAACTGCTTCATATTCACCTGTTGATGCACCGCTTGGTACGATGGCACGTCCGAATGCACCGGACTCTGTGTAAACTTCTACTTCTACTGTTGGATTCCCGCGGGAGTCCAATACTTCTCGAGCATAAACTTCAATAATTGCTGACATAGTTTTTCTCTCCTTTTCAATTGTGGTTATTATTTCAGGAATGAGGCAAATCTTCAGGGGCCCTCTGTCGATTGCCAAATCCCGGTTGCATGAATCAATCTTTGATTAATGATTCGCCTGTCATCTCTTTCGGCTGTTCGCCGCCAAGCAATTTCAGGAAGGTCGGAGCGAGGTCGGCAAGTTTACCGCCATCCCGCAGTTCAATATCTTTTTTCGTTACAATAACCGGCACCGGATTGGTGGTATGAGCGGTCATAGGCTTGCCTTCGAGCGTTACCACTTCATCAGAGTTTCCGTGGTCAGCTGTAATGATGGCATAGCCGTCTTTTTCAAGGATGGCTTCCACGACTTTGCCAAGACATTCGTCAACGGCTTCAATTGCTTTAATCGTAGGCTCCAGCTTACCGGAATGACCAACCATATCCGGGTTGGCAAAGTTCAGGATAATCGCATCATGCTTTTCAGCTTCGATTTCTTTTACCAGCGCATCGGTTACTTCATATACGCTCATTTCCGGTTTCAAATCATATGTTGCTACTTTTGGAGAGTCAATCAAAATCCGTGTTTCACCTTCGAATTCAGCTTCGCGTCCGCCGCTGAAGAAGAATGTGACATGCGGATATTTTTCCGTCTCTGCAATGCGCAGCTGTTTGTAATTTTGCTGTGACAGCACTTCACCGAGCGTGTTGTCAAGGTTAGTCGGCTTGAATGCCACATCACCTTTTACCGTTTCACTGAAGTTTGTCAGGCACACAAAGTGAATGTCTTTTGGAAGCTTGTCCCCACGGTCAAAACCACGGAAGTCTTCGTTTGTGAACACCTGGGAAATCTGAATGGCACGGTCCGGACGGAAGTTGCAGAAAATGATTGAATCTCCATCCTGGACGGTAGCCACCGGAGTACCGTCTTCGTTCTTAAGAACAGAAGGAAGAACGAACTCATCATAGATTTCGTTTTTGTAGGAGTCTTCCACTACTTCAAGCGGATCGGTATAATCAGGTCCTTCGCCATAAACCATGGCACGGTATGATTTTTCCACACGATCCCAGCGCTTGTCACGGTCCATTGAGTAATAACGGCCGGACAAGGTTGCGATTTGTCCTACACCAAGCTCTTTCATTTTATCAAGCGTCTCTTGGATATATCCTTTTGCCGATTGCGGAGGAACGTCCCTTCCGTCAAGGAAGCCATGAAGGTAAACCTTCTCTACTCCCTGTCTTTTGGCCGTTTCCAGCAAAGCAAAGATATGATCAATATGGCTATGGATTCCTCCATCGGAAAGAAGGCCGAAAATATGAAGGCTTGTTCCTTTTTTCTTCACATCATCCATGGCGTCAATGAACGTAGGGTTATCGTAAAACTCCCCTTCCTTGATCGCAAGGTTTACCCGGGTAAGGCTTTGGTAAACAACGCGGCCTGCACCAATATTCAAGTGCCCGACTTCAGAGTTCCCCATTTGTCCCGGTGGAAGCCCGACAGCTTCACCGCATGCAGTCAATTGGTTATGGGGATAGTTTTCCCAATATCGGTCAAAGTTTGGTTTCTTTGCGTGCGCAACGGCATTTCCTTTTTCCTCATCGCGGCATGCAAATCCATCAAGAATAATCAGTGCAACAGGTTTGTTAGGCATTGCTTACACCTTCCAACAGTTGAAGGAAAGACTGCGGTTCAAGGCTTGCTCCTCCAACAAGAGCACCGTCGATATCGGACATGCCCATTAATTCTTTAATGTTGCCTGGTTTTACGCTGCCGCCGTATTGAATGCGCACGGCATCTGCCGCTTCTTGTGAAAACTGTTCTGCGATAACACTGCGGATATAGCCGCATACTTCGTTGGCATCTTCAGAAGATGCTGTTTTTCCTGTGCCGATGGCCCATACCGGTTCATAAGCAACCACTGTAGTTTTCACTTGTTCTTCGGAAAGGCCTTGAAGCCCTTTTTCCGTTTGTGTCTTAACGACATCCTTTGTCTGGTCTGATTCACGCTGTTCAAGCGTTTCACCGACGCACACGATTGGAGTTAATCCATGTGAGAATGCCGCCTTTGTTTTTTGGTTAACCAGTTCATCTGTTTCACCAAAATATTCACGGCGTTCAGAGTGGCCAAGTACCACATAGCCTACTCCTAGATCCTTCAGCATAACCGGGCTGATCTCACCCGTAAATGCTCCGCTTTCTTCATAGTGCATGTTTTGCGCACCCACTCCAAGATCTGTTCCTTTTGAAGTTTCTACAAGAGCGTCAAGGAACAAGGCCGGAGCACAAACGACAGAATCCACTGTGTCTGCAGACGGAATGGATCCTTTCACTTCTTCAACAAATGATTTTGCCTCTGAAAGTGTTTTGTTCATTTTCCAGTTTCCTGCAATAATTGGTTTTCGCATGTTTTTTCACCTTCCTAAGAACGTACAAAGCGCCCGCAGGGTTCAGGGGCCGATGCGGGAAAATGCACGAATCTTCGTCGATTTCATTTCAAATGCATTACGCTGTCTTACTTGTCGTTAAGTGCAGTAACTCCAGGAAGCTCTTTGCCTTCCATAAATTCAAGGGAAGCACCGCCACCTGTGGAGATATGGCTCATTTGATCCGCATAGCCGAACTTTTCAACGGCCGCTGCAGAATCTCCGCCGCCAATCACACTATAGGTATCTTTTGCTTCTGCAAGTGCTTCTGCAACAGAACGGGTGCCTTTTGAGAACGCGTCAATTTCGAATACGCCCATTGGTCCGTTCCATATTACAAGCTTCGAATTTTTAATGGTGTTTTGGTACTTTTCTATCGTTTTTGTACCGATATCCAGTCCTTCCCAATCAGATGGGATGGAATCAATACCTACCACTTCTGTGTTGGCATCATTGGAGAAATCATCAGCCACAAGGATATCTTCAGGAATAAGGAAGTTTACGCCTTTTTCCTTGGCTTTCTCCATAAAGCTCTTCGCTGTTTCAATTTTGTCTTCTTCAAGCAGGGATTTACCAACATCATAGCCGAGCGCTTTGATAAAGGTATAGCCCAAACCGCCGCCTATAATCAGGTTGTCCACCTTATCAAGAAGGTTATTGATGACATCAATTTTATCCTTAACCTTTGCGCCCCCAATGATGGCTGTAAATGGACGCTCAGGGTTGGACAAGGCCTTGCCCAGCACATCCAGCTCTTTTTCCATCAAAAAGCCTGCAACTGCCGGAAGAAGTTTTGCAACTCCCTCTGTGGATGCATGGGCACGGTGAGCGGCACCAAACGCATCATTCACATAGACATCAGCCAATTCTGCAAATTTCTGTGCCAGTTCAGGATCATTCTTTTCTTCTCCAGGATAAAAACGGACATTCTCAAGAAGGATGACGCTTCCGTTTTCAAGGCTGGAAAGTGCCTTTTTCACTTCTTCACCGTATGCCTCATCTGTTTTCACAACTTCTTTTCCAAGAAGATTGCTGAGACGCTGGGCTACCGGGTTCAAGCGAAGCTCTTCCACTACCTGGCCTTTCGGGCGTCCCAGGTGGCTGGCCAAAAGTACTTTGGCTCCTTGCTCTGTTAAGTATTGAATCGTTGGGAGAGCCGCACGAATTCGAGTATCGTCGGTAATTCCCCCATTTTCCATCGGAACGTTAAAGTCAACGCGGCAGAATACCACTTTGCCGTTAACATCGATGTCACGAACTGTTTTCTTGTTCATAAGTATTACCTCCTGACAGTCTTGAATAGAGAAGAAGAGAATCCCTGGTTCACAATCTAGTTTAACCTAAAACAGGCATGAGAAAACGGGAAGTTCAGATCAATGCCCGCCTTCCATAAAAATAGTTGTTTCAAAAGAAAGAGGGTAAGGGCCTTTAACAACCCTTCCCCTCCCGTTTACTCTCTCTTTAATTAAAGTCCTTTTTTAGCAATAAAGTCAACTAGGTCTACAACACGGTTGGAATAACCAGTTTCATTGTCGTACCAAGAAATAACTTTTACCATGTTGCCTTCCATTACCATTGTAGAAAGACCGTCTACTGTGGAAGAGTTAGTGTTTCCGTTATAGTCAGTTGAAACAAGCGGCTCGTCGCTGTATCCAAGAATACCTTTAAGCGGGCCTTCTGCAGCTTCTTTCAATGCTGCATTGATGTCGTCAGCAGAAACTTCTTTATCAAGTTCAGCAACAAGGTCAACAAGTGATACGTTTGGTGTAGGTACACGCATTGCCATACCGTTTAGTTTTCCTTTAAGTTCTGGAAGTACAAGAGAAACCGCTTTTGCAGCACCAGTTGTTGTAGGAATGATGTTTTCTGCAGCAGCACGTGCACGACGGTAGTCTTTGTGCGGAAGATCAAGGATCTGCTGATCATTTGTGTATGAGTGAACAGTAGTCATCATACCGCGTTTGATACCGAATTTTTCGTTAAGAACTTTAGCGAATGGTGCAAGACAGTTTGTTGTACAAGAAGCGTTTGAAAGAACGTGGTGGCTTCCAGCTTCGTATTTGTCTTCGTTAACACCCATTACGATTGTGATGTCTTCATCGCTTGCAGGAGCAGAGATGATAACTTTTTTAGCACCAGCTTCAAGGTGTTTAGCAGCGTCTGCACGTTTTGTGAAACGTCCAGTAGATTCAACTACTACTTCTACACCAAGGTCTCCCCAGCCAAGTTGAGCAGGGTCGCGCTCAGCCAATACTTTGATTTCTTTTCCGTTTACGATTAGTGCATTTTCGCCAACTTCAACAGTAGCGTCCAGTTTGCCATGCACAGTGTCATGCTTTAATAGGAAAGCAAGCATGTTTGCATCAGTTAAATCATTTACAGCGACTACTTCCACCTCAGGGTTGTTTAGTGCTGCACGAAATACGTTACGACCAATACGTCCAAATCCGTTAATTCCAACTTTAGTTGCCATTTAAAATGACCTCCTTATTATTAGAAGAAAAATATAGTTAAAGGGCATTGCCCTTTAGTCACAAAAAGTTACATAGATTTTCATGTCCCGGAAAGAAGTTTATTAGCGGCTCCTTCATCAGTCACCAGCACTTTTTTCGGGCCATGCTTCATGAATGCTGCAATGGCTTCCGCTTTGGAAGAACCACCGGCAACAGCCATGATAAAATCGCTGTGTTTCAGGTCGTTCAATTGAAGACCTATCGTTCGAACGCGATGGACCACTTCGCCTTTTTGGTTGAAGTAATAGCCAAACGCCTCCGCTACGGCTTTTTCACGTTCGAGCTTTTCGAGCACAGCAGAAGAAGAACTTCTCCTGTTTGCCATTGTTTTAGCATCGCCAATCCCATGGATGACTATACTTGCGGAATGAATCAGTTCCATCACTTCTTTTACCCCGGGTTCATCCACCAGTGAGAGGTAAGTTTCTTCACTCAGTTGATCAGGTAAATGAAGCAGACGGTATTTTCCTCTGGCTTTCGCAGCCATGGTTGAACAAATGGTGTTCGCCTGGTTTTCAACTTTTTCACCAAGACCGCCTCTGGCCGGTACAAACAGAAGGTCCTGATCTTTCGTCCCAGGTGTCATCATCTCAGCGACTGAGGCAGTGGTTGTTCCACCGGTTACCGCGATGACATGGTGCCCGGTGAGTTCTTGCTTGAGCCTCGTGGCAGCCGCTTTTCCCATTTCGTTTTTAATCCATGGCTCCTGGTCACTATCGCCCGGAACAATAATCACTTCCGACAAACTTAAGTTTTCCCTTAACCTCATTTCTAAAACGCGAAGTCCGGAAAGTTCATTGATCAGAACTTCTAGCCGTTCAAGGACACTCAAGCCTTCCTGCGTCAGTGACATTCCTCCGGGAAGAATGGACAAAAGCCCCTGATCTTTTAAAAAGTTAACTTCAGAACGGAGAACCCTTTCCGTTATGTTGAGGTTAGCTGAAAGATTTCGTCTGCCGATCGGTTCATGAAAACGAACAATTTTTAAAATGCTGTACCGTTTTGTCATAACTTCCAGAAGATCTGGCAAAAGCTTCTTCTGTACTTCTATTAAATCGTTCATCGTGCATTCCCCTATCTTGTATACGGCAGAACATCAGAGGAGTCCTATACCACGGGACAAAAACCGTCCCGGATAGCCATTTTACGTCCCGACTAGGCTATAAAAAAATGACTATCGTTTAAGTCTTCTTCATTTTACAAAACATGTGACAACATTTCAACAAAAATTACTTATTAATTGTTAGTAAGCGCTTTCTTAGGCTTTCTTTGTTGATTTGCCCGTATTGAATCTCTTCACCTTCTGCCGTAATTACCGGGATCATCAGCCCGTATTTTTCAATCAGTTCCTCCGATTGGTAAATATCGATCTTACGGATCTCCAGCGAAACTTCTTCCTGAAGCTCCTCTAATATCTTATGTGCCTTATCGCAAAGAGGACAATGATTTTTCGTATAAAAGGTAATGGTAATTGGACTCATTTAGTTGTTCCCCCAATGGAATTGTTTTATTCCATAATTTTATCATATTTCAAAATAGGTGATTGCTTTAGGTATATGTCAAAACTTCACTGAGCCGTTGATTGTAGTGCAGGATGCGAGACTCCTCGAAAATGAACTTCCCATTTTCTTCGTGCGATGTCTCGCTGCCGGAGCTTTCCTTGTCCAGTGGGAAAAGCGGGCCAGATGAGACCAGGTAGGTGCTTGCACCGGTAAGGTAGGTGCTTGCACCGGTAAGGTAGGTGCTTGCACC
>NZ_JAUHTR010000008.1 GCF_030418125.1 Fictibacillus fluitans
TAAGCGGATTCAGGCTCTTTTTTAGTCATCAAGATGAACAGATGCATCTTTCCCTTGTAAAAACTCAAACCAGCGCTGCCTGAATTTAATTTGGGCACCATCGGCATACACATGTGCTTCCTGCTGCAGGGCTTCAGGAATAGGCCGCGGATGCTGGCTTTCAACAACCGCCTGGTCCTCATTCAGCACCTTCAGGCTGTAGTTGGAGAAAAATTTGTTCATTCCGGGTACTTTTTTCGCAAAGTTTCGCCCTGCATACCCAAGTATCAGGGTTTCTTCTTCATCCACCGGAGTAAACGTTACATAATTGATGAATCTTGATTTATTTGTTCCTGAGGGACGCAAAATCCAGTGCTGCGGAAAGTCATAATAAAGATAAGCGGATCCATTTTTTAAATAAAACGAGTCATCTTCTCCTTCGATCTGAAGATGGCGAATGAATGGATCTGAATTTTTGCCAATGGTCTTCTTATGAACAAAACTCAAGTGCACAACATCAAGAACACTTTCCACCACCCGGGTAAAATGAGCCTGCCAAAACGATTCATAAGGAGCGAGAACAAATCCCTGATCTTCAATTTCTTCAAATAGCTGAAGCGGCGGCAGTGATTCGTGCGCAATTTCCGCGTCTGGATAAATCCAAATCAGTCCCGCTTTTTCCATTACCGGAAAATGATCGGTATGGGCAAACTTTGGTACCGGCTTATCCGGCTGTGAAGGAATATGAAGGCAGTTGCCTTCCCCATTAAACTCCCATCCGTGATAGGCACAAGTGAGCTTTCCATCCCGCACGCAGCCGAGTGAGAGATCTGCCCCTCTGTGGGGACAATAGGCATGCACAGCCTGTGCCGCACCCTCCTTGTTCCTGAAAAGCACAATATCACGGCCAACAATTTTCTTTTTCAGCGGTTTCTTTGCCAGGGCACGGGAAAATCCAATAGCATACCATGTACAAGGGAACTTTCGATTAATATTTTCCTCCACTTTATAACCGCCCTTTCACAAAAGCTTAATCTTTATTATACATACCCTCTTTCACACTAAAACATTAGTAAAACCCTAATCTATGTAAATAGATATCAAAAAACCCGGAGAACCGCTCTCCAGGTTTTTTGAAATAAATCAGGCCTCCCCTTCGAGCTCTTGAACCTGTGCATGATAAACCGATGTATCGAGTTCTTTCCGGGCTTTGCTGGTCAAAATCCCTGCCGTCATGGCTCCGCTTACGTTCAGCGCGGTCCTGCCCATGTCAATTAACGGTTCAACCGAAATCAGCAGCCCTGCCAAAGCGACCGGAAGATTCATAGAAGAAAGAACGAGAAGCGCAGCAAACGTTGCTCCTCCTCCAACACCGGCTATACCAAAAGAACTGATGGCGACAATGACGATAAGACTGAGAATAAAGGATGGCGTCAGCGGATTGACTCCTACGGATGGAGCAATCATTACGGCGAGCATCGCCGGATAGATTCCTGCGCATCCGTTCTGGCCGATTGTGAGTCCGAAAGAACCGGCAAAATTTGCTATGCCCTCCGGTACTCCCAGACTCTTTTGAGTACTGATGTTCAGGGGAAGCGCTCCTGCGCTTGTTCTGGATGTAAAAGCAAACGACAGAACAGGAATAGCCTTTCGAATGTAGGTCAGCGGATTCAACCCCGAAAAAGCGATAAACAGCAAATGGATAACGAACATCAGTGCCAGGGCAACGTACGAAGCAACCACAAATTTACCCAGTTTGGCAATGGCATCCAGATCACTTAAAGCCACCGTTTTGGTCATCAACGCCAGAACACCATAAGGCGTAAGCCGGAGAATAAGCGTTACTACCCGCATCACAATGGAATGAACGGCATCAATAAAGCTTGCAAAAAGAGCCGCATGCTCCTCCTGCTTTCGTTTTACACCAAGATAGGCCACTCCAAGTATGGCCGCAAAGATAACAACGGCAATGGTCGAAGTTGGTCTCGCGCCTGTGAAGTCAAGGAAAGGGTTGCCGGGCAGAAGATCAAGGACCTGCTGCGGCAAAGTTTTATCTTTTACTGTTTCAAATGTAGTCTGCAGTTCTGCTGCCCGTGCTGCTTCCGCACTGCCGTTTGAGATCTGTACGGCTTCCAAATGGAAGGAAAGAGCTGTGGCAATGCCGATGGCTGCTGCGATGGCTGTAGTTCCAACCAGAATTCCAATGACCGAACCGCTGATTTTCCCCACATTATTTGTAAGCTTCAACTTAGTGAATGCTGAAAGGATAGAGACAAAGACAAGAGGCATCACGACCATTTGAAGAAGTTTGACATAACCCCCTCCGATAATCGAGTACCAGTCAGTGGAATGGCTGAGTACGGAAGAAGAAGGCTCATAAATAAACTGAAGGATAAGTCCCCAAACGATACCTGCGGCCAAGCCCGTAAACACCCTCTTGGAAAAAGAAACCTGTTTTTTCTGCAGGTAATAAAGACTGCCTGCGATCAACAGCAAAACGGCAATGTTAACAACAATTAAGAAAACGGCCATTATTCTTTTCCTCCTTGTTAGTTGCCAGTATCCCTACCGCAGTACTTGGTCTTCCCTCCCTCCCTTTTTTCTACAAAAAAAGACCCACTTCATTAAAAAGCGAGCCTTCAGCACGTCTGATCAGCAATTGTTAGCGGTATGGATTTGTTACATTCTATGCGGTGTTGCCTTCCCCTATGTCCACCCGGTTATAAAAGTTTCTTGTACATAACGATATGCGGACCAATACCCGGCAGCTCAAAAACCTCTCCGTAATCCTGCAAACCCATTTTTTTATAATACCCTGCCACTCCTGTTCTCGCATTGCACCACCAGAGATCGCACTTCCTTTGCTTAAGGATTTCTTCTCCCCTGGAAAGCAGACTGCTCCCCGCTTTTTCTTTACGGAAGTTTTCCAATGTTGCCATTCCCCGCAGACGGTAGTGCACTTGACCATCAAGATCAGGATGTTTTTCTTTGTAAAATGAAGCAATGGATATCAGCTCATCAGCGAAAAATGCACCCAGATGAAAGGTATCAGGGTCATTGTCCCCCGGAAAGCGGCAATCTTCAATGGTCTGGTTCGGCCGAAGGATTTTGTGTCTTACCGGGTATGTTTGTTCAGGTGTAATGGTTTTTATGCTGATCATTTTAGCTGCTCCTTTCCACAAGGCAAAACCCGCTCAAGAAACTGTGACGTGAAGGCATCCTTATCTACTTCCAGCCCTACCTCAATTCCCTTCTCAGAGGTCTTTCCGATGCTTTGTCCCAGAGACTGTTCATCCATTGAAACATGTACCTGCATCGTTTTTGTTTTAATAAAGGAAGGATTAACAGCTACAGCAACAGCGAGGGGGTCATGCAGTGCACATCCGCCCAGATGGGGATTTACTTGTTCATAAAAATCCATGTAAAAACAGCACATGTCTGCAAAAGCTGTCCCAATTTCACTTCCCCCGCATCTCCAATCCAGAAGGGTTCCTCTCTTCAAAACGGTTTGCATGGTTACGTCCAGCCCAACCAGAGTAATCGGCAATCCTGACCGGAGAACAAAATCAGCAGCTTCCGCATCTGCATAAAAATTCGCCTCGGCATAAGGTGTAACATTTCCCGGGACAGTGACGGCGCCGCCCATGATAATAACCTCTTTCACTAAACCAATGATTGAAGGGTCCTTTTCTATCGCCAATGCCATATTGGTTTGAGTCCCGACGGTCACCAGTGTAACTTCATGAGGGTGCTCTTTCACCATGGATATTATGTAATCGCTCGCATGAATCTCCGTGACAGCTGTCATGGGATCAGGAAGCCCTATGTTTCCGAGCCCGTCCTTTCCATGCACATCATAGGCCCTGTGCCGGGTAGTTTCTCTTCGAAAAGGCTTATCCGCCCCCATAACGACCGGTATCTCACTTCTGCCCAGAAGTTGAAGAACCTGAAGCGTATTTCTTGTCGCTTCGTCTGCCGAAACATTTCCAAATCCTGTGGTAATGCCAAGCAGATTTAACTCTGGCGAATTTACGGCATAAGCAATGGCCAATGCATCATCAATTCCCGTATCAACATCAAGTATGGTTAATTTCATCGATGCTCTTCCTTCCTTTTTCATTGATTAAAGATTTCCTATGTAGAGCCCCAGTCCGATCAGACAAAAAACAATCAGTACAACATAAATGGCAGTGAGTCTTGTTAAGTTGCTTTTTGTGGAAGAACCATATTTTTCATCCTTTTGCAGACCAATAAATATGGTCAGTCCGGCAATAACTACCCCTGCAATAAGAGCTGTTATGATATACCCCATCCATATCCCTCTTTCCGCGCTTAACTATCCCTCTAATGGTAAATCAGCGAACAAAAAAAGCCAATAGTGAAGGAAGAATATTCAATAAACTTTCAATAGTGAAACCACCTGCATGGCTGGCGGAAGCAAGTGCCGTTTTAAGATTGGATAGAAACGGGAAGTATGGTGATAGTAGGAGGCGCTGCTGATGGGGTTTGATTATGATCTTGATTTTAAGCACATTGATTTCCGCAAGAATCCGGAAAAATACAAAGTTGGCCGGGGAGAACAGGGTGTCCTGCTCGTTGAGCCTTACAAAAGTGAAATTCTCCCTCACTGGCGTTTCAAAACTCCGGACATCGCAAAAGAATCCTCTGAGAAAATCTATGATCTTTTTTTGGAATATAAAAAGGAGAATGATTTTGTTGGAATGGATATGGCCAGGAAATTTTTGCAAATGGGCTATACCCGGGCCAGAAGGTACACGAATTATAAGGGCGGGAGAAAGTACGATAAGGAAGGCAAGGTAAACGACAGACTAATTGATGAAACGAAAGCAGAATCGGCAGCCATCTTCATGGAAAAGTGGAAAATGGCCAGAGAAGACGAGGAATATCTGACATTGAAAAAAGAACACCAGCACCGCTATGGATAAAGCCCATTCAACGACATACCATTTAAATCAGAGGTGATTACATGCCAAACACAAAATATTTCCGAATTGGATACGGTATTATTATTCTTCTAGTCATTATTTTACTCTCAACCAAGGTAAGCTTTATCTTTCGGCCGCTTGAAATTATATTCACAACCTTGTTTTTCCCTTTTTTAATCGGTGGTGTTATTTTTTACTTATTGCGCCCCATCGTCTATTATCTTGGAAAGCACAATGTTCCCAAAGCACTCTCTATCCTGTTAATCTATCTTTTATTTATCGGCCTTGGCACGCTTCTTGTATTCCTCCTGGGGCCGCAGCTGCAAAACCAGTTTCAGGGACTTATTAAAAATACGCCGCAGATTGTGGACACACTCAACGATAAAGTTAACGGGCTGAGGCAGAATGAATGGTTTTCGCGCTTTCAGCGAAACGAGTACCTCACCTTTGACAGCATCACGCAGAAAGCAAGTGATTATGCCAAGGATTTTTCAAGCAATCTGGGGGATAAGATTACCAGTTTAATCGGTATCATAACAAGCATTGCAACGGTCATCGTAACCGTACCGTTTATTGTCTTTTACATGCTTAAAGACAGCGAAGGGCTCGGCAGCCGGGTAGAGAACGTACTCCCCTATTTACAGGCTTCGGAAGCGAAACGAATTTTAAAAGACATGGACGAAGCGCTCAGCTCTTATATACAGGGGCAGGCGATCGCTGCATTTCTCGTCGGAGTCATGATGTACATCGGCTACAGCATTATCGGACTTGATTACTCACTGATTCTTGCGATTACTGCCATGATTACGAATATCATTCCGTTTCTTGGCGCCTTTATCGCTTTCATACCGGCTATTATCATCGGCTTGATTATGTCTCCGTTCATGGCATTAAAAGTAGCCATCGTTGTTATTGTAGTACAGCAGATTGATGGAAATGTGACTTCTCCTTTGATTATGGGAAGAAAACTCGATGTCCATCCGCTGACCGTTATTCTTATCCTTCTGGTTGCCGGTAACATGGCAGGCTTCCTGGGAATGATTCTTGGCGTTCCGTTTTATGCCTTACTGAAAGTTATCGTGAGCCATACGTACCGGCTTTACCAGCTAAACAGAGAAAAAGAACACAATGGAATAAAAATTGTAGAATAATAATATCGCAAGGGGCTGTCCAGAAAGTCAGTGAAATTGACTTCTGGTAGCTCCTTTTTTTAATTTGGCAACTTGAAATTGGTCACCATCTTCATTGATCAGTTACTTGGAGTGGAGGGTGCGAGGCTCCTGCAGGGGAAGCGTGACAGGTGAGACACACAGGCGCTTGCGCCGGTGGGGCTCAGCGCACGCCCTGCGAAAGTAGGCGCTCGCGCCGGTAAAAGCGAGCATCCAGGAGCGGAAAGTAACGCTCTCAAGAGCTTCGAAGACACTTATTGGACCGCCTCTTTTTTCATGCGTCAACCAAAGCAGGCTGTCCAAACCATATATCACTTGTTCACATAATATAGTCCTAGAGTTATTCAATACATGTGAACAAGGAGAATGAAAAATTGAGCGGGACAAGACTAACAGGCAGAATCGTTATCCCGGGAAGTCCATCCTATCGTCAAGACAGGCAAAATTTGAACCTTAGCATACAAAAATACCCATGCATCATCGTTTTTTGCCAAAACCGGTGCGATGTAAAAAATGCACTAAAGTGGGCGCGAGAACACAAAACCCCTTTCCGCGTCCGCAGCGGGCGGCACAGCTATGAAAATTTTTCTCTGGTAAACCGCGGTCTCATCATTGATGTCAGCGAAATGAAAGGTATTGTGTATGATCCACAAAAACAAATGGCTTATATTCAAGCTGGAGCTGAACTGGGAATGGTTTATCAACAGCTGTGGGACAACCGGGTAACCATCCCCGCAGGCACTTCCTCTAGTGTAGGTCTCAGCGGACTGGCACTCGGCGGGGGAATTGGCATGCTAACCCGTGCTTTCGGCTTAACATGCGACAGTATTGAAGAAATAGAGATTGTCATTCCATGCGAGACACGTGGCGCAAAAGTCATTTGTGCGAGCCAAACGAAAAACCCTGATTTATTTTGGGCATGCCGCGGCGGTGGTGGCGGAAACTTCGGAATTGCTACAGCCTTTAAGTTCCGAGTATATCCTGTGGCTAACGTATCCATTTTCTCGATCACCTGGAATTGGGAAGATTTCCATGCCTCCTATAATTCCTGGCAAAAATGGGCTCCTTTTACCGACAAGCGCCTGACCTCCCAAATCGAACTTTTTGCTTCAGGAACCATCACTGCCTCAGGTGAGTTCCTTGGTTCTCCAAAGGAACTGCAAAAGGTGATTAAACCCCTGCTGGAAACCGGTACACCTTTAAATGTAATGATTCAGTCCATCCCCTATATTGAGGCCGTACACTTTTTT
The DNA here is from genome assembly GCF_030418125.1 of Fictibacillus fluitans. Lineage (GTDB taxonomy): Bacteria > Bacillota > Bacilli > Bacillales > Fictibacillaceae > Fictibacillus_C > Fictibacillus_C fluitans. The sequence continues at coordinate 7,345 of NZ_JAUHTR010000008.1, forward strand.
AATTCCCCCGGCGGCAACCGGCCCGTTTCCTTTAAGCGTTCGGGCTCCTTTGTTTATGAGCCCCTGCCTGATAAAGCCATTGAAACGATGAAACAATTTCTTGAAAATGCACCCAATCAGCAAACAACGATCTGGCAGCAGGCCTTAGGCGGAGCTGTAATGGAATACGCCCCTAAAGAGACCGCTTTTTTCCATCGAAAGGCCATTATTGCCCAGGAATATAACACTTCCTGGATGTGCAAGGAACAGAAGCAAGAAAATATTAATTGGGTTGAAGGCGTAAGAAACGCAATGAAGCCATACACCAAAGGTGACTATGTGAACTGGCCGGACCGCGCCATAAAAAAATGGCCGTGTGCCTACTATGGATCAAACTATAAGAGGCTTCGCAAAGTAAAGACCGCCTATGATCCGTATAATGTATTCTGTTTCTCCCAGAGTATCCGCCCTTATTGGCCGTTATAGTCACAAAGCTCAATGATTGTTCCCTGTGTATGAACCGGGTTAATATAAATAAGCCTTCTGCCATATGGATTGATCCGGTACGTATCTTTTAAGAAGGTGATTCCCTTCTTCTCATAATCTTTCATCGCTTCCTCAAGGTTGTCCACTTGGTATGCAATATGGTGGACACCTTTTCCTTTTTGGCGGATGAAACGTTCAATGGGGGATGTTTTGCTCGTGGGCTCGAGCAGTTCAATAATCTGGTTTTCCATTTCAATAACGGCAATGTGGGTTTCCACTCCTGGCTTCTCACTGGTGTACCGGTGAAGCAGTTTCCCTCCAAGCATTTCTGTATAAAACTCGATAGCTTCATCGATCCGGCGGACCGCAATACCCGTATGATCAATTTTCATTGTGTCCACTCCCTTCTATAGCATAGTATACCGCCCCCGTCCAAAACTTTAAAATACCACCACTGGCATGAGTGTAGTAGAATAAAAATATTAGGAGGGATATTTCATGAAAACGTTTGAAGAAAAACTCGACCAATACGCAGAAATCGTGGTCAAAGTAGGACTTAACCTTCAGGAAGGCCAGCGATTGTTAATCAATTCTCCCATTGAATCGGCACCTTTCACCCGGAAGGTAACGGAGCACGCCTATAAAAATGGCTGCAAGCGTGTTTTTGTGGAGTGGACAGATACAGAAACAAACCGTATCCACTTAAACAACGCTTCTGAAGAAGTTTTGAAAGATAATCTGCCACAGTGGCAAATCGACATGCATGAAAGTTTAGTAGAAAATAATGACTGCATGCTCATGGTCACAGGCAGCGATCCAAATGGATTTAAAGGCGTACCGGCAGAACGTCTGATGTTTGTGCAAAAAAACGCCGGTGAACGCCTTGAGAAAGTGTCCAAAGCAAGACTTGCCGGAGAAGTGCCATGGCTGATTGCGGGTGCGCCTACAGCTGGCTGGGCCAAAAGTGTCTTTCCAGAAAAAAATGAAACCGATGCCATTGAGGCGCTTTGGGAAGCTATCTTTAAAACCGTTCGAGTCGATCGGCCAGATCCTTTAGCGGCATGGCAAGAACACGGCAAAACATTGCTTGAAAAAGTAAACTATCTGAACGAACAGAAGTTTAAAACCCTTCATTACAAATCCGAAGGCACTGATTTAAGCATTGATCTTCATCCTGAGCATGTATGGATTGGCGGAGGCCATCACTCTGCCTTCAACACTTTTTACATACCCAATATGCCGACAGAAGAAGTATTTACCGCTCCACTCAAAGAAGGTGTAAACGGTACAGTAACCAGCAAAAAACCGTTATCTGCCATGGGTAATATCATTGATAACTTTACCCTTACCTTTAAAGAAGGAAAGGTCGTTGATGTTAAAGCAGAAAAGGGCGAAGATACACTGGAGCAGCTCCTTAACATCGATGAGGGAATGAAATACCTGGGAGAAGTTGCACTCGTTCCTTATGATTCTCCTATTTCAAACTCTGGGATTGTATTCAATAACACCTTGTTTGATGAAAATGCCTCCTGTCACCTGGCACTGGGCATGACAATCAGCATGAACATTCCTGGCGCTGACAAGTTAAGCAAGGAGGAGCTGACAGCCAAAGGCGTCAACCAAAGCCATGGCCATACCGACTTTATGATCGGCTCTGCCGACCTTGAAATTGAAGCCGAGTATCAGGACGGCAGCCGAATTCCATTGTTTACTAACGGAAACTGGGCTATATAATAAAAACGAAGGGCTCAGCCCTTCGTTTTTAATTTGGAAATGTCATGATGAAGGCGGTTCCCTTGCCGCGTTCACTTTCCACTTTTATTCTGCCTTCATGCTTCTCTATAATCCATTTCGCTATAGCTAAACCGAGGCCCAGTCCTTCCTCGTCACTTCTTGCCTGATCACTTTGATAAAAACGGTCAAAAATCCTTTCTTTTTCATGTTCCGCTATTCCGGGGCCGTTATCTTTCACCTTCAGCTCTACAAAGGAACCTGCTTCCCTTACTGATAACAGGATCTGATCTCCATCACCGGTATGTTTCATGGCATTGTCCAATAATATAATAACCAGCTGATGAATTCGCTCCCTGTCTGCGGTTATGGAAATCGGACTCACCGCTTGAAGGGTGATATGTTTCCCCTGATAGGAAGCAATTTCTTCATAATGATCAACAATCTCCCCAAGCAGTTGATCCAGCTGAAAGGTCTGTTTTTTCAATTCCACTTGATTCGAATCTGAGCGTGCGAGCAGCAGGAGCTGGCTCACAAGCTTAGTAAGCCGCCGGCTTTCTTTCGAAATTGCAGAGATATCCCGGCTTTTTTCCTCGATGGTTGCCGCGGGCGAACGAAACAAAAGATCGGTTTTTGCCTGAATGACCGACAGCGGTGTCCTCAGTTCATGCGAAGCGTCAGAGACGAATTTCTGCTGCTTGTCCCACGCCTTTTTTATGGGAATGAGAGCTCGTCCGGCAAGAAAATATCCTCCACCTATGGCACAGGCCGCAACAAACAGACAACCTGCAATTATTACGATAAGCAGTCTTTGCAGCAACTCCTCCTCCGTCTCCACATTGCGTATGGCCTGAACGGTTACCGCTCCGACAAAAGGAATGTTTTCCTTTATGGACTTGGATCGGAAGGTGGCATCATCTGTATGGATGAACTCCAGCTTGTTCATTTTTGCCTGTTCGTACTGATCCGTATTATCCATCACAAAAAAAGGCGGCCGTGGCAGGTCAAGAAGATTATGATTTTCATCCCAGACCAGGATGGTGACCCGGGGATCTCTTGCCATAAAATCCTTATCCCGCGCTTTTCCATGATGCTCCCTTTCCTCTCCTGTACCCGGGAGGCGTTCGAGCTCTTCATTGATGGAATGGTCAGCCGCATTATATAAGCTGACCCGTGTATAAGAATAAACAAGCGCACCAAGCAGGCTTAACAATATGATAAATACAATCGAATTCAGGAGCGTCAGCCTGCGATGAGTTCGTTGAAACATAAAAATTTCTCCTTATTGTTCCTTAAGCATGTAGCCCACGCCCCGGATCGTCTTGATATCTTTATGGTATTGATACGGTTCAAGCTTTTTACGCAGGTGGTGCATAAATACCTCTACGATCGCAATTGTTGTTTCAGAGTCAAATCCCCATACCCGGTCATAAATTTGCTCTTTCGTGAGAATTGTACCGCGGTTCTGAATCATATACTCCATCAGCTCGTACTGCTTAATCGTCAATTTCACCGGATTTCCTTGAATTAATATATCATGTTCCGGGCCTGCCAGCTCTATCCCCCGGTATTTCAGGGTTTGTTTAAGAGTGAGACTGCCGCTCCGCCGCAGCAGCGCACGAAGTCTTGCTTTTAACTCGGAAGCTTCAAAAGGCTTAACAAGATAATCATCCCCGCCATAGTCAAGCCCTTTAACCCGGTCTTCGAGGGCATCTCTTGCGGTCAAAAACAGAACCGGTGTATTTACATTCTCCTTGCGCATTTGCTGGATGATTTCAAATCCATCCATCCCCGGCAGCATGACGTCGAGGACAATGGCATCATAGATATTTTGCATCGCTTCATATAACCCGTCATCGCCGTTTGAGGCAGAATCCACTTTGAATTCATCCGACAGAATTTCAATAATCGTGTCCAGTAACGTTAAATTATCTTCAACAACTAAAATCCGGAGCAAAACAGCCGACCTCTTTTCCGAAAAATATGCTTGTGTCCAGTGTAATGGATACAACCAAGCTTTTCCAACCTCTTTCTTTTCACTTCTGGTTTCCACCTTAGTATAAAGGCTGTTTCTTAACTTTTTCTTAATATGGTCAAGGAAGTTTCCTTACCCAATGCATTAAGCTTTGAAAAGGTATTTTAAAAAGAACAAACAAAAAAACCGTCAGTTTATCCCTGATGAGATAAACTGACGGTTTTTTATGAATTAACGATATCGTTTTGCGCCTTCATAGCGAGGAGACCAATAGGAGTTGTCAAGATCGGTTGTAGTGACTCCCTTTGAGGAAGATGCGTGCATGAATTTGCCGTCCCCCACATATACTCCCGCGTGGGAAAGTTCACCGTTTCCGTTAATATCAAAAAATACAATATCTCCGACTTTAGGGGAGTCTACCGCCGTTCCTTCTTTATGGATGTCTTTTACGGTACGAGGAAGGTCAATGTTCGCTGCCCGGTCGAAAATGTAATTTAAGTAACCGCTGCAATCGAATCCGTCCGGTGTTTCACCGCCCCATTGATACGGTGTTCCAGTATATTTTTTTGCCTCGTCCACAATTGCCTGCTTGCTGAACACACCTAAAGCTTTAAACACCGAGTTTCCAGCAACACCATCTTTTGTCAGCCCCTTATCTTCCTGGAGCTTTTTTACGGCTGAAGTGGTGTATGAGCCATAATAATTTGTTGTTTCGTGATATGTAAAATACCCTTTTTTCTTCAATAAAGCCTGGAGGTCCTGAACATCTGAATCTGTTGTTTTTGGTTTGAGTGTCTCATCTCCGAGAGCTGCGTGACCTGCCACGGGATTGAGTGCAAGAACGCCAGCTGCGATCATTCCTGAAACTAATTTTTTTAAAATAACATCCTCCTGTATATCTGAATTCCTTGTCCATTCTAACAAGGCAATATGACATGGGGATGATAGGAACATTACAATGAGATAACAATCTAACCAAACTATTAATAATACCCAGATTTGTTATTTTGAAAACATAACTAAGTGAATAGTTAGGTACCCGCCGTTCCCCTTTTTATATCAGGTGTTATACTAACGAAAGAAGAGTAAAGAGGTGATATGATGCATATCCAGCAAATAGCCATTCCCCTGCTGGTCTTAATCATTGTGATTTACCGAAGAACCCGCCAGACCATTGGCTTTCAGTTCTTTAAACCCCGAAGGCTCATCTTTCGAATGATTCTTTTTTCATTAATCATTATCGGATTCCTGGCCAACGCTGCCATGCACCCCCGCACCTTGTTTTTTGCAGTGCCCGGTTTATTAATTGGTATAGTGCTTGTACATTTTGCAGCAAGACACAGTACATTTCAGTGGAAAAACAATCAACTCTATTATCGAACTCATAAATGGATTGAAGCAACGGTGCTTGTCCTCTTTTTGGGCCGTTTTTTGTACAGGTATCTGTTTTTATTAAATAATACGGATTGGCAGTCCATACAGAGTATTCAATATGGACAGCATTTCACAAGAGATCCATTAACCGCTTTTGTGTTCTTCATCCTCGGGACTTATTATATTGTCTTTAACGCCTATATCCTTAAAAGGGGAAAAGAACTGCAAAAGGAAGAATCCCCCTTGCATCCTGAAGTTCTTTAAACTAATAAATCCGCTTCCTTTTACGGGCGTATCACACACACGCCTCCTTTACCGGCGTATCACACACACGCCTCCTTTACCGCCGCAAAAAAATCCGCCTAAGGCGGATTTTTTGAACTTCAGCGTATGCGGTTTATACTGATTTTTTGTAGGTTTTCTTCTCCTTGTCCAAACCATTTCCCAGCGTTCCAAAACGTGCTTCCTTATACGGATCAATCAGTTCATTATCTTTGAAATAGACTCTTGGAGTATTCCATAAAGCTTTCATTGCTTTGCTCATTTTCATTTCATGATACCGTTCAGGCCACATTTTTTTAATATGCTGCTTCACCAAAGGGTAATGCTTCGGGCTCATGCTCGGAAACAAATGGTGCTCTGTATGATAAGAGAAATTGAAGTGAAGCACATCCACCCATTTCGGAACAGTTACAGTCAGGCTGTTAGCCAGCGGATCATTAACCGGGGTTAACGGATTCAGCCTGTGATTTGTTGAAATATAGCTCATTACAATGAAATTTGCGATCAGCAACGGGATAAAAAACGCAAAAAGCCATTTGACAGGTCCGATCCAGAATAACAAACCGATCCAGGAGGACCATGGCAGAATGGTCTGCAACAAAACAGCCGGGCGGTTTCGCGGGTTGAAATCCTTTATATATTCAAAGAACATTTTTAGTCCATGCATGGTAAATTGAATGCTTAAGGAGACAAAGCCAAAGAATGCACGCAACCCAAAAGGCATCCGGTAAATAACACGGAGAAACGAATTTTGGACGAGCTTCTCAAGATTTGGCCAGGCATCCGGATCTTTTTCCTCGTGCTGGGTATTTACATGATGGTTCATGTTATGCCATTTTCTCCATAGCCTGGGGCCAGTGCTTAATGGCCAAAAGGCGACAGCGCCAAGAAAGTTTCGCAGCCAGGCTGTTTTCACTACCGTTCCGTGAAGGATTTCATGACCTAAAAATCCCATGGCTGCAAAAGAAGCGCCTATAATACCGGCAATCAGTATATTGAACACGATATGAAGATCAAAATAACCAATTCCCATAAAGCCTGCCACTACCACAAGGAGATAAGCAAATCCTCCCCAAAGGCGTGCTGGAACGGGTTTAAACAAATTCTTTGAAAGATGCGGTGTAATGCGGGCAGCGTACCACCCGAACGAATGAAGGTCTTTAATGTAAAGGTCCCCTTTCTTTACTCCAAGTTCTTCTAAGCATATAAGACTAAAGATTATGTTACAAGTTAAGTTTTATGACAAACACTGAATTTTCAACTAAGAAAATCCGATTGTTTACTTAACTAATTTAAATTTTTAAGGACGTTTATACTAAGCAAAACCGATAGTCAGGGTCTAATTCCTCATTTTTCCACATAAGTCTTTTGTAACCGTTTTTACATGATATATTTACATTATTCGACTCATTTCTTAATAAATGGGTGGTAGGATTTTAATGGTTCTGCTTTAAAAATTTTAAAGTAAAGGGTGAAATGCATGGGTACAAAAGGGTACAAAAAGGGGTTCAGCCTGGCAATGGTCCTTATATTTATCGTCAGTTTGCTGTCTCCAATTGCTGTAAGAACAGCAACTGCGGCGGACGTCATCTCGGTTAAAGATGCCATTGCCAATAATAGCGGCACTAATAAGACCGTAGAAGGCTATATCGTAGGAACAGTCAAGGGAGGAAGCGGAGCCTCAATCTCTTACCAATTCTCCGCACCATTTTCCGTTAATACCAATCTGGCGATCGCTGATTCGCCAACAGAAACCGAAAAAACCAAAATTTTGCCGGTGCAGCTTCCAGCAAATGCGGTAAGAGATGATCTGAATTTGAAAGATCACCCTGAAAACCTTGGCAAAAAAATTCAGATTACAGGTGACCTGGCTGCCTATTTCTCAGTACCTGGACATAAGAATGCCAAAAGCTATACATTTGCGGGCGACACTCCACAAGAACCTCAGACAGAACCTGTTACTGCGACACCAGATAAAGGTATTGTCACAGACGGCACAGAGGTTACACTGGCAACAGCTACGAAGGATGCGGACATCTATTATACAGTTGATGGAAGTGAACCTGCATTAAACAGCACAAAGTACACCAAGCCCATTGTCATTAAAGAAGACACGACGATCAAAGCGATTGCCGTCAAGGACGGCTTAAAAAACAGTGAGACAGCTGCCTTTACCTATACAGTTGCCCTCACCGGTTTGCGTATTCATGATATTCAGGGAGCCTCCCAGCAGTCGCCATTCGCTAATAAATCTGTAGCTGACGTAGAAGGAATCGTCACACATGTTGTGGACAGCAATGATTTCTACATGCAGGATTTAAAGCCAGACCAAAATGACAAAACATCAGAAGGAATCCTTGTATATAAAAAGGGACACGGATTGTCAGCTGGTGATGTGGTCAAAACTACCGGCCAGGTAAAGGAATGGGTGCTTGACGGTTATGCAGAAAAATTGAAAACCGACCTTCCTGTAACGGAAATCAATGCAGATACCGGCGGATCGGTAACCGTGACTGAAACCGGACATGACCTTCCAGCTCCTGTTCTGATCGGCTTCGGCGGAAGACACATTCCGACCCTCGTAATTGACAATGATAACTTTGGCAAGTTTGATCCTGAAGAGGACGGAATCGATTTTTATGAAAGCCTTGAAGGTATGCGAATCCAGTTGAAAGACCCACGGGTGATCGCTCCCCAAAGCTACGGCGAGCTTGCTGTTGTGGTAAAAAACCAGGGCAACACCGCTCTTAATTCTTCTGGAGCCATTAACATAACAAAGAATGACTTTAATCCAGAGCGCATTTTTGTCGATATCAATGACAGCAGCTTTGTTGCCAAATCCGGGGATTATTTTAAAGGCAATATTACCGGAGTAGTCAGCTACAGCTTCAGTAACTACAAAGTCCTTGCCAACAAAAATGATCTTCCTGCCTTTTTCGAAGGAACAACAGAACGTGAAGTGACAAAGCTTAAAGGCAAAAACAAAAAACTTACCATTGCAAGCTTTAACGTCGAAAACTTTTCAGCAAACAAAGAAGGTTCAGACGGGACAAGCGATGAGAAGGCAGAGCGAATTGCTGATTCCATCGTCCATAATTTAAATTCTCCTGACATCATCGGACTTACCGAAATCCAGGACAGCAATGGTCCTGTTAACAACGGGGAAACAGATTCAAAGGAAAGCGCCGAGCGTCTGATTAAAGCCATTCAGGAAAATGGCGGCCCCGCGTACAAGTTCACCGATGTTGCCCCTGTGAACGGAAAAGATGGCGGAATTCCAGGCGGGAACATCCGCGTAGCGTTCATTTATAATCCGGAACGCGTATCCCTTGTTCCAGGAGAAAAAGGAACGGCTACCCAGGCAGTTGAATATAAAGATGGCAAGCTGTCTCTAAACCCGGGACGAATCGATCCGACAAACCCGGCATTTAACAACAGCCGAAAACCTCTTGCGGCACAATTTGAGTTCAACGGAGAAAAGATTGTAGTCATTGCCAACCACTTTAACTCAAAGGGCGGCGACGAGCCACTGTTTGGCAAGAACCAGCCACCTGTATTAGGCAGTGAAATCCAGCGCCATAAGATTGCTGATATTGTGAACAACTTTGTAAAAAGCATTAAAGCGGATGATCCAAACGCTAATGTTGTTCTGACTGGTGACTTTAACGACTTCGAATTCAGCACCACTCTTGAAAAGGTGAAAGGAAAAGAATTAACCAACATGATTGAAGAAGTTCCTTCCATTGAACGCTATTCCTACTCCTATCAGGGAAATGCTCAAGTGCTGGATCACATTCTTGTTTCCAATAACCTTAAGAATAATACAAAGGTAGATATTGTTCACATTAACTCCCAGTTCATGGAGCAGCACGGCCGTGCAAGTGACCATGACCCTGTTGTGGTTCAGGTCAAATTGAAGAAAGCCAATTAATAAAAAGCGGTGCCTTCGGGCATCTCTTTTTTTTTGGATTCACTGAACGTTTTTGCTGTCTCATGCGTCTTAGTTACAAAAAGGAGTTTTTCATAATGAGCCGACATATTGAATTCGCAAGCGATCGTTTGATTATAACCTTTACTGGGCTGACTGTTGCTGCGGCACTGAAAAAAGAAATTACGGTTCCACTGACGGCGGTTTCCTCCGTACGGGTCGGTGACTTTAAAATTAATCCGATTGCTTTCCGGATCGGTACTTCCGGAATTACCCGAAACATGAAACACGGGCGTTTTCTCTATCAAAATGAATGGGTCTTTCTTTCCTTTTCCAATCACAAGAACGTGCTGATTATCGATCTGGATGATTTTGAATACAAGAAGATCGTTCTGGAGCTTGACTCACCAGAAGAGACAAAAATGAAAATTGAGAGCCTGCTTGCCCAGGTGTAACGAAAAAAGCAACCCTTAAAAATTACACAGGGTTGCTTTTTACATCCATCCTTTTTCCTCAGCCAGTGAGATGGCTTCAATTCTGCTTTTTACCTGCAGCTTGGCAAGGATTTCAGAAATATAATTTCGTACCGTTCCAGCTGACAAAAAAAGCTCACGCGAAATTTCTTTGGACGTTTTCCCTTCAGCTACCAGCCTTAGTACTTCCCTTTCCCGTTCGGTCAGTGGATTGCTTCCTCCACCCACACTTCCGAATACCAATTCAGAGGCGTAATCCCTCTTGCCATTCATGATATTCCTAATGGATGCGGCGAGCTCTTCACTTGAGCCATCCTTTAATAAATAGCCATGCACATCAGCCTTCAACGCACGTTCAAAATAACCCGGACGTGCGAATGTTGTTACGATGATAATGCGGCATTCCAGCTTCTTTCTCTTCAGTTCTTCAGCCACTTCCAAGCCGCTCATCAGAGGCATTTCGATGTCCATAAGACAAACGTCTGGTTTCAGTGAAGTAATCATGGATAGCGCCATTTCGCCGTTCTCCGCCTGGCCGACAACCTCTATATCTTCTTCCATATCCAAAAGGGCTCCGAGTGCCCCTCTCAGCATACCCTGGTCCTCGGCAATCATCACTCGTATCATAACAGTGCAGCCTCGTCTTTCTTTTGTTTTACAACGACCGGGATGGTAATGATGAGTTCCGTTCCACTGTTGGAAAAAGCGTTCAATTTCCCCTCAATCAATTCCAGTCTCTCAGCCATACCCGTTAAGCCATTGCCTACCTTTTTTTTTTCGTCAAGACCCACTCCATCATCTTTGATTACCAGTACCACTTCCCCCGGGTTCTGACTGATGTGAATGGTACACTTTTTCCCCTTAGAATGTTTGACTACGTTAGTAACTCCTTCTTTTATACATAGGCTTAGGATGTTCTGGGATAGATAGGGCACCTCCTCCAGCCCGCTGTCGCCATTAAAATGATACTCAATCCCGGCAGCTTCAAGTATAGATTGTACTTTGACAAGTTCTTCGGCCACCGTCACAGCTCGCATGTCGGAAACCAGCTCCCTCACCTGCTTTAATGCCGTCCTTGAGGTTTTTTCAATTTCTTTTGCTTCCACCCGCGCCCTTTCCGGCTGTTTGATTACCAGCTTTTCTACCAGCTGGCTTTTCAGCGTGATTAATGAAAGTGTATGGCCGAGAGTATCATGAAGGTCCCTGGCGATTCTCATCCGCTCTTCCCTCTTCACCAGGTTCTTGATCTGCTCATTGGCCTCGTTCAGCTGTTTCTCCAGCTCCTGCCTCTGATTCATAGACCTGATACCGAACGGAGACATCAGCATAATAACGAAGAAAGGAAGAAAGTACACCATATCAGTAAGGCCCTGATTGAGGATGCCAAGAACCAGCGGTACAGACTGCACTACAGCAAAGACAGCAAGCGCAAGGTAAAACGATCGTTTCTTTTTGTACCAGCCAATAAAGTTTGCAGGAAAGAAACCCATAAACAGATTATTCGGGCTGTAAAACAGGCTCATCACCAAAATAATCAGCATTTGTACCGCAAGCCAGTATGTAAAGGTTTTTTTCCCTTCCGTGCAGTAAAGCTGGCGGTAGGTCAACAGAAACAGCAGCAAAAGCCCGTACCCAATGACAAGTTTTATGCCCGATTCCACCGCAATGGCAACCGCAGGCAAACTGACATAGACTAAGAAGATATACGGAAAAAAGCCGTATCGTTCAGGAAAAATTCTCACCTTTTTTCCCATCCGTTTCATTTATATCACACCGCTTCCTGTTTCCTTCGAATATAGTTGGAGAACATCATAAACAAGATTGAATAACCGATTAAAATGAGAATGCTGCTGATGCCCGGGAGGTTTCCTGCTGCGATTTCCCAGGCTCCATTCCCGAAACTATAGGATGGCAGCCATTTGACAATACGCTGCATCAGATCAGGAAAAACTTCAACCGGCATCCACATGCCTCCGCTGACCGCAAGCACCATGTAAACCACATTGCTTACACCTGAAGCCGTATCGACCCGCTTCATCGTGCCCACAAGGGTACCCAATGCGAGGAACGGAGCCGAAGCAGCCAATATCCAGAGAGCACTCATGGTCCACACGCCTGCTGATAAGCTGACATCATTAATTAAAACTCCCGCAAGAAAAATCACAATGATAGAAAAGAGATGTATCAGCGTCTGACTTGCCATTTTTGCAAAAAAGTAGGCAGTATGCGAAAGCGGTGTAATTCTCATATACAGTGTCCACCCTTGTGTCCGCTCTTGCACAAGCCGGATGCCAAGCGACATGATAGAGGATCCCATCACACTGAATGTGGTCATCGACATCAGGTAATGAGCTTGCCATGCCTCTTGATCAGCAGTTCCCGTATTCACCACTCTCGTAAAGATATAGTAGAACAGGATAGGCATGAACAGGGACCAAAACACAAAGTACTTGTTACGGAGCATACGTGTCATTTCTGCTTTGCACTGGGCTGCTATTATCTTCATCATCCCACCTCCCTTTTGCCGCTGCGGGTCAGATGATCAAACGCTTCCTCAAGCTTTCCTTGCTCAGTCTGGATATTCCGGATGTCCCATTTGTGTTGGAACAGGGCTTCGAGTACGCGGTCCGAGTCGTCCGAGAGAATGTAAATCCGTTCTCCAAGACGGTAAACATCCTTAACGTCGGGCAGCTTCCAGCACTCTTCAAGAGGCATCCTATTTTCTGCAACAAAGGAGACAGTCTGCCTGGCAAGCTTGTTTTTCAGCACTTCAGGTTTTCCGTCCGCCACGATCCTGCCTTTATGAAACATGATGATTCTCTCAGCCACGTCATCTGCTTCCTGCAGATAGTGAGTCGTAAAAATGATGGTCTTGCCCCGATTCTTGAGCAAGCGGATTGTATCCCAAAACGATTTTCGTGCAGAAATGTCCATTCCTACTGTCGGTTCATCAAAGAACAGAAGATCCGGATCGCCTGCCAGTGCGAGAGCAAAATTCAATCTTCTTTTCTGTCCGCCTGACAGTTTTTCCGCCCGTTTCTTTAAATCCTTCTCTTCAAGCCCGGTCAATGCTGTCAATTCGCTTACCGGAAGCGGGTTTGGATAGTACGAGCGGACAAGTGCCAGGATTTCCCTGCAGGTCAGACCATCCATTACACTTACTTCCTGAAACATGGCCCCGATCCTTTCACGAACCTTTCTGCTTTTTGGATTGCTGCCAAATAATGTGGAAAAGCCCGCTTCCGGTTCCATGAGGCCGAGCATCATAAGGATTGTTGTCGTTTTGCCCGCACCATTGGGACCAAGGATGGCAACAATCTCTCCCGCTTGAATACCGAACGATACATCATCAACCGCTTTTTCATTTTTAAAAGACTTTGAGACATGTTGAACCGAAACGACCTCATTCATCTTCGTCCACCTCCACTTGATAGTTTTATTGTACGAAGAATGAAAGGCAATGCTAAGTCGTATCTGTCATCAAAATAAAATGACAAATGTCATCTTATTGCAAAACAGGCTGCAGTATATCATGAAGCGCCTCTTCAAGGCTGGTGAACGCAAACTGAAATCCTTGTTCCACCAGCCTTGCCGGTATGCAATTTCGTCCTGTAAGTGCAAGGCTGGGCTCGGTTCTCATTACTGCATAAGCGCCAAGCCGCACAAAAGGAGAAGGAGCTGGCGGAGCCCAGCCTTTTCCCATTACACCCCTCAGTGTTTTCATAAACTCTTTATTGGTTACAGGCTGTGGACCGGTAGCATTATAGATACCTGAGAAACGTTCGGATTCGATTGCATACAGAAACATCGCGTTCAGGTCATCCACGTGAAGCCAGCTTATGTATTGTTTCCCTGAACCCACTGTACCGCCCAGATTAAGGGACGCGAGCTTTTGCAGCGGCTCAAGCGCACCTCCGTTTCTTCCCAGCGCAAAACCGATCCTGAATAACACTTGCCGGGTACCCGGTATTTCCTCCTTAAAGAATTCCTCTTCCCACCGCTGGCATACTTCCACCGAAAACCCGCTTCCATGAGGGGAATCTTCATCACACAAAAGAGCCGTGTCTCCGAAGATGGCAAGCGAACCCGCCTGGATAAAGGCCTGGGGCGGACGGGTGCAGCTCTGAATGGCTTCCTTCAGCACACGGACTGAATCAATCCGGGACGATACAATCTCCTCTCTGTTTTTTTTCGTATAGATGCAGTTGACACTTTTTCCCGTAAAATTAACCACTGCATGGGAGCCATCCAATTCTGATGCCCACTCATCCATGCTCCTTCCATCCCACTGGATATACCGGATTCCCTTTTCAACCTTATAAGGCTGTCTGGATAAAATGACAATGTCATAATTTCGAGTCTGGAGGAATTCAGCAAGGTTTTCTCCCAGAAAACCCGATCCTCCAGCGAGCACAATTTTTTTGGACATACTATTCTCCAATCTATTAAATTAGTAGATATTCCCATTCTATCACAGAAATATAGCGTTTTCTCTTGACCGCCTAAAATCCGTAAAGTACCTTTAAAGAAGGGAATGAATATCAACGCGTAAAAAATGAATGAGAGTTCATTCATTTTTATTGCCAAGGGAGGAATAGTTATGCCGGATAAATTTACTGAAGAGTTTGTAAACAAGTTAAGTTTGCCTGTAATCGCTGCACCAATGTTCCTTGTATCAAGTCCTGATCTTGTTATTGAAGCCTGCAGATCAGGTATTATCGGTTCCTTTCCACTCCTCAATGCACGAACCAGTGAAATATTGGAGGAATGGATGGTCCGGATTACCGGAGAACTCAAGTCAGCTGATAACGCTGCTCCCTGGGCTGTTAACATCATTGTACATAAAAGCAACAAACGGTATAAACAGGACTTGGAGCTGATTAAAAAATATCAGCCTCCCGTTGTCATTACTTCACTTGGCCATCCGGGAGAAGTGGTCGAAATTGTACACCAGTATGGAGGACTTGTATTCTCAGATGTCATCCATCTTGTTCATGCAAGAAAAGCCGCACAAACAGGAGTGGATGGGCTGATCCTGGTCTGCAACGGTGCCGGGGGCCATGCAGGAACAATAAACCCGATCGCATTCACAGGCGCGGTCAAGGAATTCTGGGAGGGTTTCACCATTTTGGCTGGCTGCATTAACAACGGGCAGGATATATTGGCTGCCGAAGCACTCGGGGCCGACTTGGTATACATGGGTACCCGCTTTATCGCTTCAGAGGAAAGCTTTGCCAGTTCGGAATACAAAACCATGCTCATAGACTCTTCCTTTGAAGACCTGATCTACACGGATGCGTTCAGCGGGGTGAATGCGAATTACCTTACCCCAAGTATCCGGAATGCCGGCCTTGATCCTGAACAATTGAAACGGAAGGAACAAGTCGACGTTTCACATCTTGATGCTTCGGAGGCCAAAGCATGGAAGGATATCTGGTCGGCCGGCCAGGGTGTCAATTCTATCAAGAAAGTAGCTCCTGTTAAGGATATCGTCGAAGAGCTGAAAAGAGATTATGACAGGAGCCTTGAACGTCTTGTGAAGAAGAACGAAAAAGCCAACAGCATGCAATAAAGAAGCTGCCCTGCAAGCTTCAAAGAGAAGCTGCCCTGCAAGCTTCAAAGAGAAGCTGCCCTGCAAGCTTCAAAGAGAAGCTGCCCTGCAAGCTTCCAAAAGAAGCTGCCCTGCAAGCTTCTTTTTTTTGCATTGAGGTCATACGCGCATTTCTAGCAAAATGTGTGAATGGCTTAGGACAAGGCTTTTGCTAGACACATATACTTAAAGTATAGATGTACCTTAGTGATGATGCTGCCGCATATAACTTCACTAGTTTTCCCATCTAAGATTGCTTTAAAGGAAGTGAAGTTTTGACTGAAATAATGGTGTCTGTCACTGTTCTTTCCTTTCTCCTGACCCTACTATTTATCTTTTGGCGGCCGTTGGATATGAACGAGGCTGTCCCCGCGACCGTAGGGGCTGTCATCGTATTGGTATGTGGTTCCGTTTCCCTTCAGGATCTCGGGAAAATCGCAGAAACGATCAGCGGAGCTGCCATTACCATAATAGCTACCATTGTAATGGCAATCGTACTTGAAAGCTTTGGTTTTTTCACCTGGATGGCACAACTGCTTGCGGAAAAGTCAAAAGGCTCCGGTATCCGGCTTTTCTGGAATGTGAACCTGCTTTGTTTTTTTATGACCCTTTTCTTTAATAACGATGGAAGTATCCTCATTACCACTCCGATCTTAATTCTGCTTCTTAAACGTTTCCGCTTAAAAAACCACGAGAAGATCCCTTACCTGCTTTCGGGCGCTTTGATCGCCACAGCCTCAAGTGCCCCCATCGGTGTCAGCAATATTGTAAACCTGATTGCATTAAAGATTGTGCACATGGACCTTTATATGCATACGGCTATGATGTTTGTCCCGGCAACCCTTGGTTTGGTTTTTTTGGTGCTTCTGCTGTTTCTGTATTTTAGAAAAACGCTGCCCCGCCGCCTTCCGCAGATTACGTTTGATCTTTCAAAACCCGTTTCACACCCGCTGATGCCTGTTCAGGAATCACCGATAAAGAACAAAAACGCGTTTATGTACAAAATATTGCTGTTTGTGCTTTGTGTCAGGCTCAGCCTTTTTGCAGCTTCTTATGTTGGTCTTCCGGTTGAAACCATGGCCGTGCTCGGTTCAGTGATTCTTTTAGCCTGGCGCTGGATCTATTTAAAAGTGAATCCAATGGACATGCTCAAGAAAACCCCCTGGCACATTCTCATCTTTGCCTTTAGTATGTATGTAATCATTTATGGACTCCATAATATCGGGTTGACGGAGGCACTTGTTGGCGTTTTAAAGCCTTTTGTTTCCGAGCACCACCTGTATGCGAGCCTCATGATGGGTGGTACCCTCAGTATTCTTTCCAACCTGTTTAACAATCACCCTGCCCTGATGGTAGGAACCCTGACCCTAACCAACATGAATCTGGATCCTCTTACCTTGAAACTCGCCTACCTGGCAAACGTAATCGGCAGCGATATTGGCTCACTGCTCCTTCCCATCGGAACGCTGGCCACGCTGATGTGGATGCATTTGCTCAAAAAGGGAAACGTGAAGCTAAGCTGGAAGCATTACTTTAAAGTCACGATTGTCGTCATACCGCCAACTGTCGTATTTACATTAATCTGCCTGTACTACTGGGTTCATTGGTTATTTTAGTTATGGAGGAAAATGAATGAAGAACGAATTTTTAACTGAATATATCAGTCTTTTGAACTCCGCTGTTGAGATGGAAGTTTCAGGAGGCAAGGTTCACCTTGGTGTTTTAGTGGATATTGGCACGGATATCTATGTACTCTTCAACGGCCAGGACTATCTTTATATTCCTTCTGTCCACGTGCACAATCTTCGAAAGACAAATTTATTTATACAAGAAGAAAATCCTGAGGATATCCAGGCTCCCATCGACCATCAAACCGACAAAGTATCTTTCCGTAAAATCCTCATGAACGCAAAAGGACGCTTTATCAAAATTTATGTAACAGGTGATAAAACCCTTCATGGCTATATTACAAGCGTAATGAATGATTACTTTGTGTTTTACTCGCCGGTTTATAAAACCATGTTTATCACCCTCAGCCATCTGAAATGGCTGATTCCCTATAATGATTCTGTTACCCCGTACACCTTAAGCACAGCAAAGCTGCCTGTAAGCCATCACTCCCTGCCTTTGTCACGAAGCTTTGAAGAACAATGCAAAAAACTCGAAGATCATATGGTCGTGCTTGATTTAGGAGACCATCTGCAAAAAACAGGATTGCTGAAAAAAGTTTTCGAACAAAAACTGGCCCTTGTAAACGCTGAAGGAGAAACCGTTTATTGGAACATTCATCACATCAAAATCATATACGCCTTATGACTTTATTAGCCGATTCGCTTGGATCGGTTCTTTTTTTGAAGCCTGATTATTAGCGGTTCATGGACGCTCACGTTAAAATAGGAGCATACAAGGAGGGATTTCATGATTGGATTCATTGGAATAGGTATTATGGGAAGCCGGATGGCAGCCAACCTGCTGTCCGCAGGAAACGAACTGGTCGTCTACAACCGTACGAAAGAAAAAGCCCAGGACCTGCTTGCCAATGGTGCGGTATGGGGAGAAACCCCCGCTGAAACGGCAAGGCAATCCACCGTACTTTTTACCATGCTTACAAATCCGAATGTTGTAGAAAGTGCAGCTTTAGGAGATGAGGGATTTTTGCAGCACCTTCCAAAGGGTTCCATCTGGGTGGACTGCAGCACAGTTAATCCCGGTTTTTCCAGACAAATGGCCGAGGAAGCCCGCCGATTGGATATCCGCTTTTTGGATGCTCCTGTCGCCGGATCGCTGAAGCCCGCAGAAAATGGGGAATTGGTATTCCATGCAGGCGGACAAGCTGAAGTCTTGGAAGAAGTCCGTCCGTACCTGAATGTCATGGGTAAAGCCATTCATCATCAGGGAGAGCATGGAAGCGGAACATCCATGAAGCTTGTGGTGAACCTGACACTCGCCCAGTCCATGGCCGTCTTTGCGGAAGCTCTCAATTTCGGAGAGTCCCTCGGTCTTGATAAAGAAGCTATCCTGAACACACTAATCGGAGGACCTACTACAGGAGCGTTTATCGGCGGTAAAAAGAACAAGCTCCTAACCAACCAATATGATACCGAATTTCCTCTGGAGCATATCCAAAAAGACTTAAATCTCATTGCAGGTGAAGCCTATCAGAACGGAAGCTCCCTTCCCATTGCGAATGTAACGAAAGAGATGTATAGTTTGGCAAATCAATACGGACTGGGAAAAGAAGACTTCTCAGCCATTTATGAGTTTTTGCGTACACCGCATAAATAGGAAAAAGCACCGAATTCTTCTGGATCGGTGCTTTTTTATGGCGTTTACGCTGTTTCCCTGTTTTCAATAAACCGCTTGATCCGTTTCATCGCTTCTTCAAGCTTGGCGATGGAAGTGGCGTAGGAACAGCGGATATGCCCTTCTCCACTTTCACCAAACACACTTCCGGGCACAACGGCCACTTGTTCTTTCATTAGCAGCTGCTCCGCAAATTCTTCCGAGGAAAGCCCTGTGTTTTTAATAGAAGGAAATACATAAAAGGCGCCGCCCGGCGTATGGCATGAGAGGCCCATCTCTTCAAGGGCGTGAGTTACAAGGCTTCTGCGCTGACGGTAGCTCTCCTTCATCCTGATTACATCTTTTTGTCCGTTGACCAATGCATCCAGTGCAGCATGCTGAGCCATCGTTGGGGCGCACATCATCGTATACTGATGAATCTTAAGCATCGCCTGCAGGACATCCTTTGGTCCGCATGCAAATCCAAGCCGCCAGCCGGTCATCGCAAACGCTTTTGAAAATCCGGAGATTAAGATGGTGCGCTCCTTCATTTTCCCTACAGAAGGAAAACTCGTATACGGCTCGTCATACGTCAGCTCCGCATAAATTTCATCAGAAATAACGAGCAAATCATGCTTTTCCACCACTTCGGCAATCTTTTGCAAATCGGTCTTTGACAGCACAGTGCCGGTTGGATTATTTGGGCTGCATAATAAAATAGCCTTGGTTTTTTCCGTTACGGCTTCTTCAATGTGTTCAGGCTGAAGCTTAAAATCATTTTCGCTGTATGTTTGCACCTGCACAGGCACTCCGCCAGCCAGTGTTACGGTCGGAGCATAGGAGACAAAACTCGGTTCCACAACAATAACCTCTTCACCAGGATTGACTACTGCACGCAGTGCAATATCAATCGCCTGCGAAGCCCCTACTGTGACAACCATTTCATTTTCCGCACTGTAGGTGACGCCAAATCGCCGCCTCATGTAGCGGGAAATTTCTTTTCGCAGTTCAAGCAACCCGGCGTTGGCAGTATACGCGGTATACCCCTGCTCCAGCGAATGATAGCTTGCTTCAATTACATTCCAGGGCGTAACGAAATCCGGTTCACCTACACCAAGCGAAATGACATTTTCCATGGAAGATGCCAAATCGAAAAAGCGGCGAATTCCCGATGGCTGTATGGATTGGACTGAATCAGACAAATACTTGGAGCGCTGTTCTGTAATCATGGGGACACCACAATTCGTTTATCTTCTTCATTTTCACTGAAGACAAGACCATCATGCTTGTACTTTTTCAAGATGAAATGAGTCGTCGTCGAAATAACAGAATCAATAGTAGACAATTTCTCAGAGACAAACCTTCCTACCTCTGCCATGTTCTTTCCTTCAATGGAAACCGAAAGATCATATACACCAGACATGAGATAGACCGCTTTTACTTCAGGAAAACGGTAGATCCTCTCCGCTACCTTATCGAATCCTACACCCCGCTTCGGCGTAACTTTAACATCAATCATGGCCGTTACCGCACCTTCATCGGTACCCTTCGTCCAGTTGATAATGGCGGAATATCCAAGAATCACTTTTTCCTTTTCAAGCTTTTCGATCATTTGTTCCGTTTCATCCTCTGAAATTCCCATTAATCTTGCAATGGTTGAATTTTCAAGGCGTCCGTTTTTTTCGATGAGCTGCAGCAATTCCCGTTCCTTCGAATCCATTTCTATCACTCTCTTTGCAGTATAATATGTTGAACATTATAACAAATCCTGAGCTTCCCGCCATCGGTATTCTTTAACTTTCATGTATTTTTACCTATTGTTTTTTTATTTCCGTCCAAAATTAAAAAACTTTGTTTAACCCCCATAAATTATTTCACCTAAATATTATCAACACTAGTAAAATTATTATGGAATTGACTGCGTTTTCACCGGGAAAACCGTTAAAAATCAAGAAAATAGACTCATAAAAATACCAAAAACATTAAATAAGCACCATCAATTCTGATATAGGTCCTTTAGACTAACTAAGTCGACTTCGCTTTCGTAGTATATCGATTAGTCTAAATATGAAAAGGGACGTGTTAGATTTGAGAACAAACAAAAAGCCAGTTATCCGTCTGGCAGCACTCGTGATGGGTCTATCCATCATTGCGACCCCGCTGAAATCTGTTTCAGCGGAAGAAACTTCCATTCAGCCATGGATGAATGCCAGCCAGCCGGCAGAAAAGCGGACAGATGAACTGCTTCATGCGATGACGTTGGAAGATAAGGTATCCTTTATCACAGGAAACCTCAACAATTATTACGGATTCTATAATTCAGGACTTGACCGTTTAAATATTCCAGCCCTGACAATGGCAGATGGACCAGCAGGCGTCAGGATCGCCAATCCAGATGTTCAGGACAAGAAGTCAACCGCACTTCCTGCACCAATTGCCCTCGCTTCAACTTGGGATAAAACGACGGCGAAAGCGTATGGCGATCTCATTGGAAACGAAGCGTTTAATACCACTCACAACGTATCTCTCGGGCCTGGTCTGGATATTGCACGTGTTCCATGGGGAGAGCGCAACTTCGAATCATTGGGTGAAGACCCGCTACTTCAATCCCAAATGGGTGTTCCATTCGTTCAAGGCATTCAAAGTTATCCGGTGCTTGCCACAGCAAAACACTGGCTATTAAATAATCAGGAAACAAAACGTTTCACGATTGATTCCATTGCAAGCGAACGTGCCATCCAGGAAGTATATGCACGTCCTTTTGCAGAAACGATGGATAAAGCAGATCTTGCATCTGTGATGTGTTCATTCAATAAGGTAAATGGTGACTATGCATGCGAAAATGATACTCTGCTCAATGATATTCTTAAAAAACAGCTTGGATTTAAAGGGTTCGTAATGAGTGACTATGGCGCTAACCCAAGTACAGCTAAATCTGCAAACGCTGGACTTGACCTTGAAACACCTGGTGAACCTAACGCCAAATGGGGAGATAAACTCCTGACTGCAGTTAAAAACGGAGAAGTCAGCCAAGAACGAATTGATGATATGGCCCGGCGCATTCTGACTCAAATGTTTGATAAAGGTCTCTTTGACCGTCTGGCACAAAATAACCAGATCCCAGCACAAGCTCACGGAAAAACAGCACGTGAAATTGCCGAAGAGTCCATGGTGCTTCTCAAAAACAACAAAAAAACCTTGCCGCTAAGCAATAAGAAACAGCAATCAATTGCTGTAATCGGGCCGGATGCAGATAACGCATCAGCAGCGGGTGGCGGAAGTTCGTTAGTCAGCCCAACGTATACCGTAAGCCCGCTTGAAGGTATTAAAAACCGGGCAGGCAAAAATTCCAAAGTAACTTATGAACCTGGAACTGACCCAATTACTGCTGGCGGTATTCTTCCTGGGCCTGCAGCTGTTCCTTCATCTGTTTTAACACCACAACAAGAAGAGAACAGCAATGGATTAACTGCAGAATACTTCAATAACACAAATTTTGAAGGAAAGCCTGTTCTCACCCGTACAGACGGACAAGTCAACATGAACTTAGGTTTCTATAACTATGAAGGATTTAATGCTTCTTCCCCTAAGGTGGAGCAAGTTCCAAGAGATCTGAATAAAAAGATGTCTGCCCGCTGGACAGGACATATCAGCGCGCCAAAAACCGGTGAATACAAACTGTCCCTCACAGGAAAAGGTGAAGGGAAATTATATGTTGATAACAAGCTTATGATCGATTATAACGATACAGAGCTTGGAACAAAAACAGCGAGCATTCAACTGGCAAAAGGTGAAAAGCATGAAGTAAAAGTGGAATACAGTACAGGTGAGCCTGATCCAAGCATCCGCGATTTCGGTGCCATGTTCCGTTTTGGATGGGAAGCTCCGTCTGATGCCATTGATGCCAAAATGCAAAAAGCGATCGACCTGGCAAAGAAATCTAAAGTAGCTGTAGTTGTAACAAGAACATACGACAGTGAAGGCTACGTGGAGCGTTCCGATATGGAGCTTCCAAATGATCAATCAAAACTGATCCGTGAGGTTTCAAAAGTAAATCCAAATACAATCGTTGTGAACATGAGCGGCCGTGCCGTTAAAATGACACAATGGAAAGACAGTGTACCGGCAATTGTTCAAGCGTGGTTCGGTGGACAGGAACAAGGAAACGCCGTTGCCAATGTACTATTTGGGGACGTTAATCCGTCAGGTAAACTGCCAGTCACTTTCCCTGTAGATGAAAAATCCACACCGATTTCTGACAGCAAACAGTTCCCTGGTCAAAACGGTACTTCCGAATACAATGATGATGTATTTGTAGGTTACAAAGGATACGAAAAATCCGGGCTCAAAGTGGCTTATCCGTTTGGACATGGATTATCGTACACGAGCTTTAAATACAGCAACCTTCACACCAATACGTCTCATCATAACAAAAAGGTTACCGTTCAGCTTAACCTTCGAAACACTGGCCATAAAAAAGGAGAAGAAGTTGTCCAGGTGTATACCGGAAAACTTCCGACCAACAAAGTGGATACTCCAGCGAAGCAGCTTGCCGGATTTGCAAAGATTGAACTCAAACCAGGCAAACAACAACGCGTATCCGTAGATTTGGATCCAAAAGCATTATCCTACTGGGATGAAGAATCAAATAAATGGGTCATGCCTTCTGGAAATGTGCCTGTTTATGTAGGATCTTCCTCACAAGACATGAAGCTTAAAGGCAGTGTCAACATTAAATAATCATGCGAAAAGCCGGTGCAGCTGCTCCGGCTTTTCTTTATAAATACAGGGAAAGGTGGTTACTATGCGTCTGTATACAAAAAAGCTGATGGCTCTCTTTTTCTTTATCCTTATTC
Organism: Fictibacillus fluitans; assembly: GCF_030418125.1. Taxonomy (GTDB): domain Bacteria; phylum Bacillota; class Bacilli; order Bacillales; family Fictibacillaceae; genus Fictibacillus_C; species Fictibacillus_C fluitans. The sequence goes on from NZ_JAUHTR010000008.1 coordinate 31,301, forward strand.
TATTACTGGTCCCCACCCGTTCTTCTACGGAAGATACCGAAGTCAGGATCTGGCTGACCACTCCAGACCAGAAGCACCTGCTAACGCCGCAGCATCATAAGTTTTTCTCCAATCGGCAAAACGGCACAAACCCGGTCATTGCTGTTGATGAAAAAAAGGAATACCAAGAGATGGATGGTTTTGGTGCAGCTGCCACAGGCTCATCGGCCTATTTAATCAATCAGAAGATGACAGCGGACCAGCGGGAAAACCTCCTTACCGACGTCTTTACCAGCCAGGGAATTCATATGAGTTATGTCCGCCATACAATAGGTGCCTCCGATTTCTCTGTCGATCAAAATGGAAATCCAAGCAGCTATACGTACGATGACATCGATAGCGGTACAGACTATAACCTGCGTGCCTTTTCTGTGGCGAAAGATCAGGACGTCATGAAGCTCCTTAAAGCCATCAAAAAGAAAAACAAAGAAGTAGGTATACTGGGGACGCCCTGGACCGCCCCTGCGTGGATGAAATACGATACTCCTACAACAAATGGCTGGTATTTGGATTACACTGACAAGAAAGTGTATCAGGCTTATGCCAACTATTTTGTGAAGTATATTAAAGCCTATAAAAAAGCCGGCATACCCGTTAATGCAATAACGGTTCAAAACGAACCGGGTTTCACTTCTCCCTCCTACCCCAGCATGAGCATGGGGGCAGAAGAACAAGCGATGTTTATCAGGGATTACCTGGGACCAGCTTTTGCTAAACATGAAATTTCCACCAAAATTATTGCTTATGACCATAATTGGAAGAACGGTCTTTCTTATGCTTCTGAAATTTTGAAAGATCATGAAGCAAGCACTTATACAGATGGAACAGCGTTTCATTGCTACAACGGTACTCCTCAAGCGATGTCAGATGTTCAACAAGCCTTTCCTGAAAAAAATATTTACTTCACGGAATGCAGCGGCGGAAAGTGGAGTACGGACTTTGGAGAAAACTTAAGCTGGTATATGTCCAATGTCATCATCGGTGCACCCCGAAACTGGGCAAAAACGGTACTGCTTTGGAACTTGGCTTTGGATCCAAATAGCGCGCCATTTAACGGAGGATGTGATAACTGCCGTGGCATGCTGACCATTGATCCGGACAGCGGAAGATATACCAAAAACACAGAGTACTACGCGGTGGGTCATATAAGTAAATTTGTAAGGCCTGGAGCGGTGAGAATCGGGTCAACTGAAGATAAGGAAATAGAAACTGTTGCCTTTAAAAATCCGGATCATTCAATCGTGCTGGTTGCTGCTAACACGGGACATGAGCCTCGTTTTTTTACAGTCAAACAGGATTCGAAGACTTTTCAATATAAGCTCATGGGCAAATCAGCAGTCACATTCACATGGAAGCCCGGACTGTAAAACAACATCCAATTTCCCCCAAACCTCTCAAAAGGTTTTATTTACAAAGAAATCGTGTTACGATGCAAAGGCTCTTCGGTTATCGAAGAACCCTTGGAGGTTTTTATTATGAATGATTTAAAACAAATCGAAGAATATTGCAGTCTGCTGACAGAAACCTTTAACATTCCCTTTTACTATGTGAATCATGGGGGAGAACTTCAATTCGAGACAGCATCACATACTGGCATTAATCCTTTATATTCTTCTAAACAAACGATGCTAAAGCAACTTATGGAACTGGAAAATCCCAGTATTCTCCCTTTATATACAATTACTCCTTATTATGAAAACTTTTTCTCATTGCCTGTTTGTAAAAATAAAAAGCTGGCAGGAACCCTGATTGCCGGCCCCACGATCGATCATCCCTTGAAGGAAGAAACTCTGATCGGTTTGATAAATGACCTGCCATTGGCTGGTGATAAAAGGCTGCTGTCTGATTATTACCAGTCCATTCCTGTAATCAGTGAGTGGAATAAGATTCATATCAGCAAGCTCCTGTACCATATGCTCTATAAAGTAAAACTCGATACTAAGGATATTCTTCATAACAACCGGTTGATGAAGGATAATTCCCTGCCACGTGCCGAGATTGCCATGACTGTGTCAAAGAGGCGCCAGAATAACACCTTTCACACAAGTCCTCTTATTGAAAAGAAAGTCTTTCAATATATTAAGGAAGGGCGCAAGGAAGACCTTATTGAAGTAAGGAAAAAATATTTCAAAAAAGAGGGAATGGGTGTTCTTTCCAGAACCAGCCATATAAGAAGCCAGAAAAACTTAGCGATTGTAGGGATTACCCTGGCCACCCGCTATGCGGTTGATGGAGGCCTTTATCCTGAAATCGCCTATACTCTCAGTGATAAGTATATACAAAATATAGAAGAGCTGACGGATGTGAATGAAGTTTGGACTCTGGTTGATCAGGCTCATTATAGCTTTGCCGACCGTGTAGATCAGCTTAAGCGGCAAACGTATTCTAAACCAGTTATCACCTGCCAGAATTATATTTTTTCTCATATATACGACGAATTGAAAGTGGCAGAGCTTGCTAACATGCTCAAGCTGCATCCAAACTATTTATCATTGTTATTTAAAAAAGAAACAGGTATGTCCATCACCAGCTATATCCAGAAAGCAAAGGTGGATGAAGCCAAAAACCTGCTCACTTTTTCTCATTATTCAGTGTCAGAAATTTATACCCTACTCAACTTCCATGATCAAAGCTATTTCACAAAAGTCTTTAAGAAACTAACTGGCGAAACACCCAGCCAGTTTCGCAATCAAAAAAAGTCATCCTTTTAATACAAAAACCGCCTTCAATGAGTATTGAAGGCGGTTTTAAATTTAGATAAACGCATTAAGAATCAGCGCGCCGGCAAAGGCGACAAAAGAAAGCAGTGTCTCAAGTACAGTCCACGTTTTGAATGTTTCATTAACGGTTAACCCAAGATATTCCTTAACCATCCAGAAACCGGCATCGTTGACATGGGAGAACATCAAGGAGCCAGCACCGGTGGCAATAACAAGCAGTTCCAGGTTAACCCCGGACATGTGCTCGATAATTGGTGAAACGATTCCTGCTGCTGTAGTCAGCGCCACTGTTGCTGACCCCGTTGCAATTCGGATCAATCCCGCAATCAAGAAGGCAAGAACCAGCGGAGATAATGATAAGTTCTCCGACATTTGCCCAATCGTATCGCCTACACCGCTGTCGATGAGAACTTGTTTAAATCCTCCGCCTGCCCCAATAATTAAAATAATGGAGCCTACAGGAAGCAAGCTGTCTTCCGAAAACTTCCTCAGCATATTTTTATCCATTCCCTGACGGATGCCAAGGAAGTAGAATGCCGCAAATACAGAAATCAACAAGGCAATTACTGGACTTCCGATGAAAGCTAAAAATTTCTCAATTCCCTGAGGCAGTGACATGAATGGTGCCGCTGCAGCAAGAACCATAAGGATGACAGGCAAAAGAATAATTAGAAACGAAATGCCTGTACTAGGAAGCTGCTTGTAGTTTGTATTGAAGCGAATTAATTCCGGCTCCCCTTGAGGAACCACTCGTTTGTGCACCCATTTTGCAAAAAGCGGACCAGCGATGATGGCTGCCGGAATTGCGATAATGAGAGAGTAAATCAAAACGTGACCAAGGTTCGCTTTGTAAATGCTGATTGCAGTAAGTGCACCTGGATGCGGCGGCACCAGGCCGTGTACGATGGATAACCCGGCGATTACCGGCAGTGCAATCAGAAGGATATTTTGTTTTGTTGTCTTTTGAATGGAGATGACGAGCGGCAATACAATCAAAATCCCTACTTCAAAGAAAACGGGAATTCCGATAATAAAACCGGCGAACAGCATGGCCCAGGGCAATTTTTTCACACCGAACTTACGGACAAAAAAATCGGCAACCTGCATGCCGGCGCCTGATTCAGCCATCATCTTCCCAAGAATCGTTCCGAGCGCCAGAATGCCAACAAGGTGGCCAAGTACTCCTCCAACCCCTGTTTCGTACGCGCTTACAATCTTGTCAAGTGACAGACCTGCTGTAAGTGCCAGAAATAAACTGGCGATCGTTAAACTAATAAAAGCATGCCACTTAAAAACAGACACCCCGACAATAACAAGGGCGATGGCTGCTAAGGTAATAATAAGCAAATAAGCGTCCAACTTCTTTCCACCTTTCTTAGAAACCCCTTTCATTCGAAAACAGGGCTTCCCACTACCTTCTTCCCATGAAAAAAGCAGTACTTTAAAATTTCACTTTGTTTATCTTAACAAAAAAGGACACTGTTTGCCTACCCGTTTGTTTTATGGATTTTTTTACCTTAACCTTAGTTTTCTCTATGTATCACTTTTATAATAAATAAGATGATCGGTCCATTTTCCATCATGCAATGTAAATCCTTTCCTCACACACTCATATTTCATTCCTACAGCTTCCGCCAATCGGATGGAGGAATCATTGTTTGGATGAATATGGGCTTCAATACGGTGGAAACCAAGCTGTAAGAATGCCAATTCTAATGCTCCCTTTACTGCTTCCTTTCCATACCCTTTTCGCCAGTATGGGTTCAGGACGTTATAACCGATTCTGCCCCATTGAAATCCGTCCCGCAGCAGTGTTGATATGTCAACAACACCGATATGACTGCCGTCGCTTTCTTTGAATACACCCAATATGTAAGCATCATCATGTTCCATAGAGCGCTGCTGTGTTTTAACCATCTTGTCAAACCAGGAAGGAGTAAAATCAGACATATCCACCTTTCCTTCGTCAAATTCATTCTTCGCTTCACTGCAGCTTTCATAGGAAGCAAACCAATTCGAATAATCATGGATAAAATATGGCCTGATAAGGAGACGGTCAGTTGTTTTTTCAAGGATTAAAGGTCGTACCACGAAGAAGCCCTCCTGTACATACTCGAATTCTACCATTGTACACCGTCATAGGTACCTTGTAAAAAAGACATGAGTCCTTTCCTTTTTTTAGCTTTTCCATTAGGATATATAGGTTAATACCTAAAAGAGAGAAGGAAAAACATGATTCGTTTGTATGGAGCTCTGGTCGGTTTGAGCCTGATCTGGGGACTCTCCTTTGTCTTTATGAAATGGCTGCTGGAACCGGCTGGCATATGGGGAGTCGTCTTTATTCGCACCTTGGCTGGCGCCATTATTCTATTACCCGTAGTATTAAGAAAAACAACCCATTCTGCTAAAAAACTTCCGATTAAATGGCTCTTGATCACTGGATTCTTCAACTGCGGCCTCGCATGGGGACTGATTTCCCTGAGCGAAACCGTTATTCAGTCCAATACCGCATCGATTTTAAATGCAACCACTCCCATTTGGACTGGATTGATTGGATTCTTTCTGTTTTCCTACCGACTGAACAAACAGCAGTGGCTCGGCATTCTTATTGGCTTCTTTGGCATATTGGTCCTTATGGACTTTCAGGTCGGCCATTTGTTCGGCACCCAATTTGTCGGGATCGGCACCATGGTCCTCGCAGCCATTTGCTACGGTTTATCCGGGCAGCTCACAAAGCGCTATTTGTCAGGTGTAGGTGTAGCTACGATAACTTTTTTTACACTGATTACAGGAGCGGCTACCGGCCTTGTTGGCGTTCTGCTGACAGAACCGATCAATGTTGCCCAGCTGCTTGAACCAAAGCCCATCTTCGCCATTCTCGGTCTCGGCTGTCTCGGTTCCGGCTTTGGCCAGCTTATTTATTTTTATTTGAACAAAAACGGCAGTCCCGAGTTTGCTGCTACCGTCACATATCTTATTCCGGCAAGTGCCATGGTTTGGGGCTACATTCTTCACAATGAGCCTGTCACACCAAACTTGATCATTGGTTTACTTATCATTTTCGCAGGGGTTTACCTTTCTTCCAAAAAAAAGAGAATCAAAGAAAAGATCAGCTCCATCCAAAGAAAAGAGGCATCCCGCTAACGGGTGCCTCTTCCTTTTTCTAGATAAACAATTCCATATGATCTTCATCATAAAATACACCATCTACCTTCATTGCTCTTGTTTCTGTTCCGTAAACGGTAAACCCTAAGCTCTCATAAAGTTTTTTTGCCTGTTGATTGCTTGAAACCACAGTAAGATTCAGCTTCTCAATGCCTTCCATTTCCTTTGCCTTTGAAATCGCGGCTTCCATTAACGCTTTTCCGACGCCCTGTCCCCGGCTGGGCGAAGTGACATACATGGCAAAAATATTTGCTTTGTGGCTCATTTTTTTGTATCTCTCCTGAATGAGTGTAACCATGCCTATCATAATCCCATCTGCGAACGCCCCAAAGGTGGAGCTGCCTTCCGCCTTGAAATTTTCTTGAACCTGCTCAATAGGATACTTCCTTTTCACAGCATCTTCATAGCTTGAAGCAAAAGCCTCAGGTGAAAACATCAGTGCCTCGAGCCTTAATTTCCAATATTCTTCTGCATCTGAGGCAGTGAGTGATCGTACTTCCATCATTTCTCCTCCTTCTGATATTACATTTACGTACACTGGGTCATTTGCGGAAGCATCAGTTGTCCAAGCGGCATAATCTAGGAATAAGAAATTAATTTAAGGGGAAAGGCAAATGAAATTCTGTCGTCTATCATCAATAAGAAAAGGTACTCCGCTGTCCATCACCTTGCAGGGAACACCCCTGCCAATTGTTCTTACCTTCATCGCCTTAAAAAAGTCCTGCCTAGTTGGAACCGGGACTGATGGAAGCATCCTGATCATCAATAAAAGGGATATTACCGCTATTCAGTTTTTGCAGTTCTTGCCCTCTGGCTCACTGCCGGTCTTGCCCGGGCTTGCTGCACTGAATTCCGCACAAACCATAGAACAAATTCAGGCTGCACTGCTTGATCCTGCCCTGGGATTGAATTTAACAAATTATAACAGTCTCTCGGATGTGCAGCAAAGAGAAACTGCCACCCGGCTTCGTGCCGCGCGCCCAGCTGCCGGATTTCCGGATGCTGCAAGTGCCCAAGCGGAATTGAATCGGCAAGCCCAGGCGGTTAATCTTGATGAAGTAAATGCGGCACCAAATGCGGCAGCCGTCCGCACGAGCATTGAACGTGCCGCACTTCAGCTTGATCTTAACAGATACAGCAGTGACTCCCTCAATGATTTACAAAGAACTGCTGTGGCTCAGTCGATTTTTGCTCAACGTGAGCAGCAAGGACCTTATCAGAGCGCAGAAGCGGTCCAGTCTGCATTGGATGCTGCAATAGATGAACAACTGCCTCCACCAGAGACGGTTGTTCAAACGGCTTTACCCGTCATATCCTTTTTAGAAATGATTAACTATGCTCATTCAACTGAAGAACTAAAAGAAGCCATTGAACACCCTTCTTCCGACCTAGATTTATCCAAATATTGGATTCTATCCGAACTCCTTCAGTTCTCAGTACTGGATACTTTGCTGAAAATTCGGCCCAAAAAAGGATTTACGACAAAAGAAGAAGCAGAAATCTACCTTCAAGCCGTAATCAGAAAGATTTCTCAATCTGAATAATAATCGTTAATCTCGATTGAGATCCGATTCCCAATTTATTGTATACAACAAAAGAATAGAAAAATCCTTCTTAGACTGTAAAGATGCAAAAATGCTAAATTACTGCTTCCTCCACTGGATCAGTATAAAAAACGGCAACCCCCATTCAGGGTTACCGTTTGTTTTTTCTTTAATCATTCCTTACGATATGAACATCGCATTTGGCATATCGGGCGGTATGCTCGGAGACGCTTCCTATAAATGCCCGGTCAATGACATTCATGCCGGTTGCTCCGCAGACGATCAAATCCGCATGGACCTCCGGTGCAATGGACTTGGCCAGCGTTACTTTGGGAGAACCGAGCTGGAGCACCTTTTTCACGTTTGAAATTCCCAGCTCCCTCGCTCGGTTTTCAAATTCATTCAGCAGACTATCGCCATATTCCTGCGCCTGTTCCGCCATGGTGACATACCAATCATAAGCAGAAAAGTTTCTGGTATCCACTACATGCGCCAATATTAATTGTGCATCTTTCTGTTCAAGCGTCACATCGACCGCATGGTTAAAGGCCTTTTCTGACGCTTTTGAGCCATCCAGTCCAACGAGAATGTGTTTATACATAGTCTTCATAAGACATCCTCCTCTATGCATCTTCCTCATGTTACACCTTGATCATAAACCTTGTTACTGATCCTGTATGTGATATTTTTCACATAAAAAGATAAAAAAGAAGGAATGCTGAAATCCTGCTCCGAATAGGTTGAGAAGATGAATAATAACTCATTGTAGAGGAGTAAAACACTGTATGATTTGGTTGATCGTCTTTACCCCAGTAGCAATTCTCCTGGTAGCCGCCGTGATGATCGAACGAAAAGGAAAAAAGAGTATCAATATGGAGCATGACCATCAGCACATCACCGAGGAAGGAAATGCGATTCGTGAAGGGGCTCTGCATCAGGCCAAAAATAATAACAATATTGGCATATAAACGGCCCGCTACTGTTAAACTAGTGGGCCGTTCGCCTTTCTATTTTCTTTTCTCCCAATCTGGTTTTAGCAACGAGTAAACCCGCTGATCACAAAATTGCCCATGAAATGTTGCATAGCCGCGAAGGATGCCATCCTGCCTGAACCCTGTCTTTTCAAGGATTTTCATGGAAGGAAGCGCATCGACATTCGTAAAAGCTTCCAACCGATACAGCTTCATTGTGTAAAATCCAAATTCTATCATTTTTTCCAATGTCTCAGTCATATACCCCTGCCGCCAGTACTTCTTGCCAAGGTCATAGGCAATTTCACCTCTGGATCCCCGGATCGTTTCCCAGCTATTAAAACCGCAGGAACCGATGAGCATATCATCTTCCTTGCGAATGATTCCCCAGCGGAAGGCGGCGTTTTCATCAAACAGATCATTCATGAAGCTGATCATTTCTTCTGCTTCCTCTATGTTTGTGAGTGGTTCTTCCCCCATATCCTTTACAACGAGTGGATCGGAATAGATGTTCAAAAATTCCGGTGCATCTTCCGCCGTCATTTTTCGCATATATAGCCGTCTTGTCTCCATTTCTGGAAATGCGTCAAATTTCATTCCTATGTTCCTCTTTAACTAGTTTATGTTTTCTGCTTCCCTTATCAGTTCAGGTGACCACTTCCAATCACTGATGTTCACTGCATCCGTTACGTGGTATGGCTTGCTTGCTCCGACAATGGCGGATGATACAGCGGGTTGATTCAAAACCCAGGACAGAGCAAATTGTGAAAGACTGACCTCATTCTTTTCCGCGAGCTCACGATATTTGCCAACCAGCTCAAAATTCCGTTCCGTGAAATAATTCTGGATAAGGCGTTCTCCCTTGGCTGCGCGGCTTTCAGGAGGAGCATCATCCCTGCTTTTGTATTTGCCTGAAAGCATGCCTCTGGCCATCGGGCTGTATACCATAACTCCTACACCTTCAGATTCGCAAAACGGCAGCAGTTCCTGTTCAATTTCTCTTGATAGCAGGTTATATTGCGGCTGAACGGAAACATATTTTTCGAGATTCATTTTTTCACTGATTCCGTGGGCTTTCATAATCTGCCAGGCCGCATAGTTGGAGCAGCCGATGTATCGCACCTTCCCGCTCCGGACCACATCATCAAGTGCTCTTAAGGTTTCTTCAAGCGGTGCATTTTGATCGAATAAATGAACCTGATACAAATCGATATAATCGGTTTGCAGCCGTTGAAGAGAATTGTCAATCTCCTTCATGATATGAGATCTGGAAAGGCCCGATTCATTCATGCCGTGACCCATGCGGATGCCTACCTTTGTAGCCAGTACGACTTCATCTCTTCTTCCCTTCAGCGCACGTCCAATGATCTCTTCGGATTCGCCCGTGCCATAGGGTACCTCAGTGTCCTGCCCCTTGCCATAATAGTTGGCAGTATCAATAAAATTAATTCCTTCTTCCATTGCCTGATAGAGAATGGTTTGGGATGCTTCCTCATCAATCCAGCGCCCAAACGCCATGGTCCCTAAACAAATGGACGACACATCCAGTCCTGTTTTACCGAGTTTTTTATATTGCATGCTATCACCTCTTACTCCTGTTCTACCATATTTGTTCAGAATGTTTAAATTATTTGTCTGGATACATGATTTTGGCGTTTGAAGGAAGTCTCCGGACGTGCTCTAAATGAGCCGTTACTTTTGTGTCTTCTTCCTCGTTATAGACAAAGCCAAATTGGACAGCAAGCTCGCAGGCAAGCTTTCGAAACAGGCTTCCCATTTCAAAGAGCGCTTGCCATATCGTTTCATAGTCTCCGTCTGGATACGTTTTGACAAACTGGTTCCACACTTCTGCTTCGAGGTATTTTTCAAAATACTTTCCGCATTTCCCTGAATCCACCGAGAAATTATGCTTTTGGCCAATATGCCAGCGAATCATGAGAACCAGCATATCCCGCACCGGACCGTCAAACATGGCTTTGGCGTACGGCAGCTCTTTTCTCCATAACCCTTTGGCAATATAGGTGCTTACCCACCAAAATTCATTGCAGCAATCGTTAAATTCTTTTTCTGAAGGAGGCAAGGTGAGATAATCCTTATTGCTGGGGGGTGGTAATTCACCAAGCAGACCGTCTTTATCAAGGATTACCTTGCTTAAACTTTCATGCTGTATGTTATGTATGCTGTCCACAGGAAAAAAGGTGATGTCCAGCCGCTGGCCATCCGCAAACTGAAGGAGAAAAGTGAACTTTTCTGTTTTTTCGCCAGTACTATTTGTCCCCATGCCGTCAGGAGTCTGCATAATCATGATCTCGCCAAAACGCTTAATCCATTGCCGGTTTTCACGGTAAAATGCAACATCCCTCGTTAAGCAGACAACGTCGTAATCCTGAAATATATCCCCTTCCACCTTTTCATCCACCCTGGAGCCGTTCAGAATCATCGCCCTTATGGCTTCCTCTTGTATCGCAAAGGATTCTAGTTTCTCAATCATCAATTTTAGCTCCTTAATTACTTTTCTTTTTTGGAGTTTCTTTCCTCTCAGTCACATTACCCTGCTTCTTTCCATGGTTTTCAGGCTTTGAAATAATCATTAAACTTGCTGCCAGACTGAATATGATAAGAAGTCCCCACAGCCCTTTCTTTATCCAGGGTGTATCGATCCATACTGTAACCAGGCCAATCAAAATAGTCGCAACAAACAACACGATCCAAACTTTATATAACTGATCCTGCTTCATGGTCCAACCCCCTTCTTCCGTAAAAAAACGCCCGGACAGTTGCCAGGCGTTCATCTTTTCTATAATTCTCCCTTGATTTCCTGCTGGATGACACGTTTTTTCATAATCGGAACCAACGTGCCCACTCCCACAAACAGAAGAAGTGCACTCAACTGGTAGATCAGGACAATGGATAAATGTGTTTTCATCCAGCCGGCGGCCGACATGGTAATGACCATCGCCCCCATAAAAAGGGGATTCAGTATTCCGTTCACGCGCCCGATAAAGGCTTCCTCCGTGTTCTGCAGGATCATCGTGTTGATTCCAATGTGAATACACGGCATGAAGAGCCCGGAAAAAAATTGGGCAAACAGCGTAAGCCAGAAAAAAGTGGACAAACCCATTCCTATGAAACCAATGGCACTTGCAGCCATTCCGATCGCCAGCAGTACCTGGGGCAGCATTTTCTTGGACAAAGCCATTGTAATTCCCCCGCCCAGGATCATACCGATACCAAACGCTGCCATCAGCCATTGAAGCTCTTCTTTTGGAAGGCCAAGACGTTCAGTAATGATAAAGACACCGAGCGGCTGTGTAAGGCCGATCGCAAGGCCAGCTGCCGCAAAACAACCGCCAAGCAACGTCAGCGGCCTGCTTTTCAACACATAACGAAATCCGTCTTTCATCTCCTGTATTAATGTTGTTTTCAGCGTACTTTCTTTTTCAACACGGTCGGCGGGAAGCATCAGAAGGACGGCAGCGGATAATAAAAAGGCTACTCCCATCACCCCTATGGCAGTCATAATGCCAAAATGCTGGTAAACAAACGTTCCCACAATGGGCCCAAGAATCATAAACAACGCAAAAATCGTCTGGTACATCGACATGCCCATTTGGACCAGCTCCGCAGGTACGTGAATCTTAAACAGTTTCATGCCGGATGGCTGGGAAAACTGCGAGAGAATAGAAGAAACAAGTGTGGCAAAGAATATGACCTTCCAGCTGGCGAACAGCAGTGTCAATAAAACGACAAAAACGGAGATGGCACTTAATAAATCGCACCATACCATCGTCCTCTTCGGCTTCCATCGGTCAGCAAACGTTCCTCCTATAAAAGAAAAGAGAAAGATTGGCGCAAATTCCGCAACGGATATCAAAGAAACAGCTACCGGATTTTCATTTGTCTTTTCAATCACATACAGCAGGATGGAATAGTTCCTGACCCAGATACCAATCTGAAGAAAAAATACGGACAGCAGAATGGTTCGCACCACCTGGTTTTGAAACAGGGCACCCATGCCCGCTTTTGACTGTACTGTATTTTCATTCATAAAAAAACCTCCTGATCCGTTTCTGGACAGGAGGCTCTTTTTGCCGCAAAAAGGCAGAGAACACACGGGTTCATCGCGTGTTTCTTTTGGGCAAACAACAAAAGGGCATACTGAATCCTATCCAGAAAAAAAATTAACGTAAAGACTGATACGAATTTTTTAGCGAATAAGATTAGTTGTTCATCGCCCTTTGTTCACCCTTCCGAATTGAATTATCTACATAGTATCCAATTATAGTCAAAAACTCAATAATCATTCATAAAAACAGGAGGAATTCCCCAAAATATAATGTGCACACCCACTAAAGGAGGAATAAATCATGAAAAAAGTTTTTAGAAACACGTTGGTTCCTTTGTTTGTTGTACTGTTAGTCCTCTCGCCCATCACAGCCCAGGCCAAAGCCCCGGAGCGCATTCAACAGGAATGCCTGAGTCCAAAGCATGTGAAACTTCAGGGGGATCTCAGGAAGCTGTGGTCCGACCATACCATCTGGACCAGAAGCTATATCGTCAGCGCTCTTGCCGGACTGAAAGATCAGGATCTTGTGTTGAAGCGCCTCCTGCAAAATCAACAGGACCTGGGAAATGCAATTAAGCCCTATTACGGTGAAAAGGCAGGAAACAGACTGGCCAACCTTCTGACGGACCACATTCTCATTGCAGGAAAATTGGTTGAAGCCGTAAAAACAGGAAATCAGGCTGACGCAAAAAAGTACAATACAGAGTGGTATAAAAACGCGGATGACATTGCGCGCTTCTTGAGTTCTGCCAATCCAAACTGGACAGAAAGCGGGTTGAAGGAGCTTTTATATACCCACCTTAAATTTGTAACCGATCAGGTAGTCACCAGGCAGCAGCAGGACTGGGCAGGCGATATTAAAGCGTATGACATGGGTGAAGATCATATTATCAGAATGGCTGACACCTTTACAGAAGGAATCGTCAAACAGTTCCCCAATCAATTCTAAAAATCAAAAAAGGAAGGTACTCTTTCGTACCTTCCTTTTGCCATTACGCCTGCCTGAGGGATTCTCCATCCGTCAGCGTAACGCCAATTTTTTTATGTGAGGATGATTCCTTTTTAATCAATTTGACCAGCTGTTCAGCTCCGGCTGCTCCCCATTCACGTTTGGAATAATCAATTGTGGTAAGGCGCGGATGGGTATACTGCGCAACCTCAATGTTGTCAAACCCTATAATATGGACATGCTCACCAACGTTATAAGATGTTCCTGACAAGGCATTGTACATGCCGATCGCCATTTCATCATTCAGGCAAAATACAGCGACAGGTCCTGAATACTCTTCCATAATTTCTCTTCCTGCTTGTTCTCCGGAAGCTTTGTTGAAGTCCCCCTGAATTACTGTGCACTCGATGCCGTTTCTCTCAGCCGAAAGCAGCGCCTGCTGAAGACGCTGGTTGGAATCAAAAGAACCCTTGGGACCGGTGACGATGTAGAGCTTCCGGTGGCCAAGTTCAACCGCATGTTCAACAGCAAGCTTCGCTCCTGTCTTGTTATCCAACAGTACCTGAGTAATATTTTCATGCTGCAGCTCACGGTCAAGAACGACTAGTTTATGTCCACGGTCTGCGTAGCTGAGCAATTCTTTGTTGGAAAAGTGGGCATCCAGAATAATGGCTCCGTCAATCATGCCTTCCGGGAGAAAACGGTGGGATTCCTTCCCGCTGCAAACAATCAGCTCATAGCCGTCATGGGCCAGCTGATCGAGCATGCCTTGCTGAAGCTCACCATAAAAGGCGCCGCTGTAATTGGTTAAATAGACTCCGGCAATCTTGGTTTCCCGTTTCTTCAGTGTCCGTGCCGCTGCATTCGGGATATAATTCAATTCTTTGGCAATTGCTAATATTTTCGATGTCGTTTCTTGTGTTACTTTCTGGCTTCCATTTAACGCATACGAGACCGTTGATATGGACACGCCAGCTTGTTTCGCAATATCTTTAATACTGACCACCCGGGCACACTCCAATCTGTCATGAAAACGTTATCTCTATTATACAATGGTTCTCGCACCTATGGTCATTCTTATGAATGAAGAGCATGGCTCTCCTTATTTTCTAATATCAATAATGTTGGTTTCATTATTGTCTGATTCACAGGCCGCCTGCAATTCATCAAGTCTGAGTTTAAACCCTCCGGTACGGTATCGGTTCGACAGCACTTCCACAGCAGCTTCTTTTCCATTAATCAAGATACCGCTTTTTTGGCTTCCGCTTAAATCATAACGGAAGGAAACAGGAATTCCATTCACATGGTAGTCAAAGACTAAACCATCCAGCTTGTCCGGCAGCACCGGATCAATGATCAGTGCCTGATCCTCCAGTCTGATTCCGAGGCAATTGGAAATAAGCTGATTCATAAAGATTCCCGGACCGCTGGAATAGATGCGCCATCCACCTTTTACAGGAACTGATCCATCCTTCAGCTCATTAAACCGCTCCTGCGCTTCATAACGGGTATTGAACTTGCCATCCGAGCTGCTGAAGTAAGCATTGCTTTGACGTCTTTCAGCATTAGGTACAACTTGCTGAATGGTTATGGGATTAATTGTTGCCAGACCATCCCATGTCTGATCCGATTTGCCAAGCTTCGCCATAGCTTCAACAAAGCGGATGTGGGCATGTACGTACTGCAATCCGATTTCCCTGCCGAAATTCGCCGCCTGTTCGGCACGTTTGAACCTCGTGCTCACACCGCCAGCATAGTTGGCCGGACGATTCATCAGCCTCACACCATCCGGGCAAAGCATGTTCGCTTCAATCAGCTCATAATGATGTGCAGCCTCCTCGGGGCTCAACAATTCGCTGATCATACTGCGCGTCATTGGAAGAAGACGATACTGAATTCCTGTCTTTTCATCCGTCGGATGCAGCATCCACTCCACTTTCCCAGGTTCCTCCATGTACAGGAAACCAGGAATGGTGCCGGCAGAAAGAATATGTGCAGTAAAGTCCTGTTTAATTCCTTCAGCCATGCTTTCCAAGAAGGCTGCTTCTTCCTCATGGACCGAGCGAAGCTGGGAAGAGAATTGGTTAAGGACCTGATAGGTAAGAGAAACGGTCCAGCTGCTCACCATGTATTGTTTCAACTGTGCGTTGGCAGGCTGCAGGGTATCATCCCAGTCGCCGTCACCGTATGATGACAGGAACGTTCCGTGAAGAAAATGATCCTTGATATAATCAATTTGCTTCTTTACATGATCAAAAAGCGGAACCGGCGTTTCAGTAAACTCTCCGTTGTCTGTAGTATACGGAACCAGCTCATCGAGTAATCCAAAATCGTTTGTAGCCTTTAAATAATCACTGAGCGCTTTCAGCGGCCAGACGATTATATCTCCATGGCTTTCGTGCTGCTGAATATGGGAATAACGGTCGAACATAAACCATTGCGGCCAGTTGCCCGTGCTCTCAAACTGATGGGAATAAACCGTTTGAATAATTTCACGAACCGCTTCATGGTTTTGAGTGGCCAGGAAATATTCAGCCGGCCCCTGGCAGACATCGCGTGTCCCCCACGCCGCTCCGCCGTATTGTTCCAAACCATGAGGAACTGAATAATGGACAAGCATATTGTGTGTATACCACCAGGAAATGGAATTCACCTTTTGGATCTCTTCACTGTCATTCCCCGGGAGGCTCAAGTGGAAGCCATTGGTGATAGACTGATAATATTTCCGGAACGCCTGAATTTCCTTATCTAGATCTCTGGTTTTAAACACCGGCTCCCCCCCATGAAGCTGCGCCTGAACAGAAAGGGTCCAGTTCGCTGACTTCTGAAGATCCAATACAACCATTGAACTGCATCCCGGCTCAAAGTGATCTCCAAACACCTGTTCATTTTCCACTGAAAAATCAGTACCTGCAACTTGCAAGTCATATCTCAGGCCTGGATAGACGTTTGCGCTGTCCGCTCCGCTTCCCGCCTTAAACGTAAGAATGTTTCCATTTGCCTCCATGCTGTAATCCACATCATATTCATTATTGTTCATGGAAATCTGATTGGTAACAAAATAGCGGTAAGCCTCTCCGCTCAATGACTCGACTTCCAAGTTAATTTCCGGGGAAGAAACGGTGGTATAGTTGGTAATCTTCAGCGTATCATTGTCTGTTTTGTAATACCATCGCACATAGTTGATCCCAATTTCAAAGAGGGACGGCATTGCGAGCAGCTGAAACTTGCCATTTTGTTCCACGTAGATCCGCTGTCCGGACGTTTTCATCACATTCAACGGATTTCTTGTGTTTGTCATCATTTTATTGAAAGACGTGTTGCCTTTTACAATATGAGAATTAAACACCCCAAACATATAGGAGGTTGAGGTGATTACCTCTTCTGTAATCCCCACGTTGTTGCCCGAAACCAGAATATGGCCATGAGGCCGTTCTACCAGCATTTCCTTTTCTTTAAGCACGATATGTTCATGTGTTGGCGTAAAGAAGGAAAGCAGCTGATCCCCCTCGTATTCTTCCAACTGCCGCTCAGGGAAGAGCTCATCAATTTCCCCAGCACTCATCGACAGAGTTTTCAAGGACGTGCCAAACGCTGATGACCAATTTGCGTCTCCAACCTCTTGGAAGCTCGGTGAGGAAATTGATTGGACAACCCCCCAGGCTTCTTCAATTTCTTCCAGGTACTCCAGCTGTGTGACCGCTTCTTCGTGATTCTCTTTAAACAGCCCGTAAAACACAAAGCTTTCTTTTCCTGAAAGAGATACTCGTTCCGATTGGAGTGCTGTATAGGCAAATTCATATTGATAGTTTTCATTTGCGAGCCTTTCTTTTTTCAACGCCTCAGGCTTATTGGTCTCCTTATAGGAAAGACCGAAGAATTGAAAGCCGTCTGTTGAATAGCCGGCTGCTTTTGTTAAAGAACCCTGCTGCAGATAAGGAAATCCTGATGAAGCGGGCTGATTTTGCCGGGAGCATACAACAAACCCTTTTTCCTGATCCTCATATACACTGTGATCCACATATTGTGAAACATAAGCTTCGTTGGTCCGCACAGCTCCTCTATCGGCGAGTCCGATATCCTGCGCATAAATGACGTCAATCTCTGCCGCCTCACCTGCGGTCTCAACTTCCCAAAACCAAATCCCCTTCTCCGTCAGAGAAAAGGTAACGGTATAGGCAATGCCGTCAGCTGTCCCGTCCCAAACCACCTGGGAGCCCGATTGTTTTACCCTGCTTTTTGACTGGCTGCCAAGCAGAGGAAAGGCGGTTATCCCCTCCGGTTTATAGATCCGTAAATAAAGGTTGTTCAATCCTCCGTCAATCGGGTTTGACTGCCATTGGTTAATCATAATCCCTTCATTCACTGCTTCGAACAAGTCTCCGCTGTTCAAAAAGGTAAAAGTGGTGTTTCCTGCCTGAATGTTAAAAGTAGACTTTGTTTTGGTGGTCATGAATTCCCCTCAAATCTTCTATAGTTATTTGACTAGCGTAAAAGACTGTTCTTTCACTTCCGCACTGTTCGGACCGACAAATACGATAAATTCGCCGGGATCGCTCGCAAACTGCAAATCGGAGTGATGATATCTAAGCTGCTCTTCTCTCAGCGTAAAATTAACTTCCTTCGTTTCACCAGGTTTAAATGTAAGCTTTACGAAATCTTTCAGTTCCTTCAGCGGCCGAACCACCTCACCTGACAGATCTCTTACATAAAGCTGTACGGTTTCCTCACCTTCACGCTCACTTGTATTGGTGATCCGGACTGTTACGTCAATGGTCTCTCCTGCTTTAAGTGTTTTATTCGACAGAACAGGTTCTTCATACGTAAATGATGAGTAACTGAGCCCGTATCCAAATGGATAGAGTGCTTCATTCGGAATGTCGAGGTACTGGGAAACGTAGCGTTCCTGTGCATCTGGTGCCCCCTGCGGCCTGCCGGTATTAAAACAGTTGTAATACACCGGCACCTGTCCGACATTGTGCGGGAAAGACATCGTCAGTCTTCCTGACGGGTTCTCAAATCCGTATAGCAGATCGGCTATGGCATGTCCCCCCTCAGTTCCCGGGAACCAGGCTTCCAGGACCGCATCTGCCCGATGAGATACTTCCGTCAGATCCAGCGGGCGTCCGTTAAACAGTACAACTACTGTTGGCTTACCCAGCTTGCTGATTGCCGCAAGAAGCTCTCTTTGGACTTCTGGTAATCTGATATCACTTCTGCTTCCGGCCTCACCGCTCATCTCCGAACTCTCACCGAGGGCGAGGATCACAACTTCCGCTTCCTCTGCCAGTGCAAGAGCTTCCTTCAGCTCTTCCTCAGTGCCTCCTGCCACATCACACCCTTTGGCTGAAGACAGGGACTCTAAGCCAGCTCTCTTTGCGATTCCTTCATAAAGCTGTACCGCTTTTTCTCTTGATCCTTTCCAGGCCCACGGACCGAGAATGTCTCCGTTTTGTGCAAACGGACCGATTAAAGCGATCTTTTTACCCGCTTGAAGAGGAAGAACCTTATCATTCTTTAATAAAACGCATGACTTGACCGCAAGCTCTCTTGCCGCATCCCGGTGCTCCTCACTCATGATCACTTCTTGTTCCCGCTTTTCATCTGCTCCGCGATGCGGGTGTTCAAAAAGGCCGAGCTTCTTTTTCAATGTTAAGATTCGAAGGACAGCTTCATCGATAAGCTCTTCTGAAACCGATCCGCCCTCCACCAGTTCCTTCAGATGCTGCACATAACAGGTTGTCATCATTTCAATGTCAACTCCGGCCTTCATCGCCTTCTCTGCAGCTTCCTTTTCGCCGTCCGCGACACCATGAGGAATTAATTCTTTGACCGCTCCCCAGTCGGAGATGAGGATGCCGTCAAAGCCCCATTCATCCCGTAAAAGATCCCGCACCAGCTTTTTATTCCCCGATGCCGGAATTCCGTCCACTGTATTAAACGCGGTCATAACCATCTCACAGCCTTCATCCAGAGCCGCTTTATATGCAGGAAGGTACATTTCGCGAAGCTGCCGTTCAGACATATCCACTGTATTGTAGTCACGACCGCCTTCTGCAGCTCCATAAGCGGCGAAATGCTTCACACACGCTGCGACACGGTCTGTGTCTTCTGCAAGATTCTTTCCTTGAAAACCTTTTACAAACGCCCTTGCAAATTCACTGTTTAAAAAAGGGTCTTCTCCCGTTGATTCCATCACTCTGCCCCATCTTGGGTCACGGACAAGATCAACCATCGGTGCAAAGGTAACATGTACACCGGAAATTGAAGCCTCCCGGGCGGCGATTTCTGAACTTTTTTCCGCCAGCTCCATGTCCCAGGAACACCCAATGGCAAGCGGGACAGGGAAGATGGTCTTAAACCCGTGTACGATGTCTGCCATGATCAGGAGAGGTATTCCGAGCCGGTTGTTCCTCAGATGTGCTTCCTGTATGTTCCTGACCTCTTTTGCACCAGATGCGCCAAGAACCGACCCGCTGTTTCTTACAATTTCTTCTGTAATCCCCATTTCTGCCATAGGGCCGGTAATTTCACCCTCTTCTTCTGCTCCTTCAAAAAAAGGAGTAGCCAGCTGCATAAACTGTGCGATCTTCTCATCTAATGTCATTTGTTCCAATATGGAATGCAACGCCTGATCTGCCATCCTTGTTCCTCCCTATCCCTTATCTATTAAAATATTTGTCATAGAAACGTTTCGATGTTCATTCATAGAGGATTATAGCGGTAGTACCGAATGTGCGTCAATATCTCAATTGAAACGTTTCACCTGTTGATATCGCTCAATCCCTTGCTCCATAAGGAATAGCTTAAACTAAATAATTTGAATTTTTATTTTTTCAAAACAAAATATAAAATTTCCTGTTGTAAACGATTACACATTGGATTATAATAGCCCTGTCGAAACGTTTCAATAATTCAGCTTAAAAAACGATCTATATTTTTTTACCATGTATAGAAACGTTTCACTATATTGTAAACTTTTTCAAAAAGGCTTTTAAGAGTTCAAGTAAAACAACAACTATATAGGGGGAGTAAAGAAATGAAAAACTGGTTACCAAAACTGAACAAAAAGATGATCGTTGGTTCGTTGGCCGGCACCCTGCTTCTGACCGGAGCATTGACAGGCTGTTCGTCAGGTTCGTCCAACAGCGATAAGACCGTCATTAATGTATGGGGAATGGGTGAAGAAGCCAAGTCCCTGCCAAAGATCGCCGAAGCTTTTGAAAAGGAAAATCCGAAAATCGATGTAAAGGTACAGGCGATTCCGTGGGAAACTGCCCATGATAAACTTTTGACTGCAGTTGCAGCCAAAAAAGGACCGGATGTCGTTCAAATGGGAACTACTTGGATTCCAGAGTTTGGCTCAGCCAAGGCACTTTTGGACTTGAAGCCGTATATGAAAAAATATCCTGAACTTGACCCTTCAAATTACTATGAAGGTTCTGTTGAAACAACCAAATACAAAGATCAAACGGTCGGTGTTCCCTGGTATATCGATACACGTGTTCTTTTTTACCGTACTGACTTGTTAAAGAAAGCAGGTTACAGCGAGGCTCCAAAAACGTGGGAAGAACTCAGCGCTGCTGCTAAAAAACTGGCAGATCGCGGAGATAACAAGTATGGCATCAGCCTGGATACAAAGGAACAAAGCCTGGGCTTTATGTTTGCCCGCCAAAACGGAGCAGAATTATTAGACAGTCAGGGTAAACCGCATTTTAACGATCCAAAATTTGTTGAAGCCGTGGACTATTTAAACAGCTTCTTCAAAAATGGTTCCGCACCAAAAGATTCTGGCATTGATATCGTCCAGGGCTTCCGTGGCGAAGGAATGCTGCCAATGTTTATCAGCGGGCCATGGATGGTTAAACTGATTAACGACCAGGCACCGGACCTTAAAGGAAAATGGGCTACTGCCGTTCTTCCTAAAAAGGAAAATAACCTTTCATCACTTGGAGGATCAAACCTCTCCGTCTTTAAGTATACGAAGCAAAAAGATGCATCATTGAAATTCCTTTCATTCATGAGCAAGCCTGAAACCCAGCTTAAGTGGATGAAGATGACCAACTCCCTGCCTTCAGCGAAAAAAGCATGGGAAGACAAGTCATTGAAAGAAAACAAATTTTACACGACGTTTGGCGAACAGATGAAGGATTCCAAGCCAATGCCTGTCATCAAGCAATGGGAGCCAATCGCACAAGCTTACCTGAGCTCTTTTGAAAAGATCTACCGCGGCAAGACAACCGCTAAAAAGGAAATGGATGTCTTTAACAAGAAGTCAGAGGAACTATTAAATAAATAAAGCCTCAAACCAGATAACTAGCAGAAGCTTCTGCTAGTTATCCCTTTACTATCACAGAAACCTTGTAAAGAAAGGAGCTCATAATGAAAGCTCTGAATACCAAAACACCTTATTTTTTCATTGCACCGGCCCTGCTTCTTTTAGGTTTATTTTCATTGTTCCCTATTGTGGTTGCTCTTGTTATCAGTTTTACCGATATCAGTCTGGAGAGCCTGGGAGACTGGTCAACCATTCGCTTTGTCGGCCTTGAAAATTACCTTGAAGTTTTTAAAGACCCTATTTTTATGAAATCCCTGTTTAACACCCTGTTTTACGTTATCATCGGTGTACCGCTGGTCATCATTTGTTCATTGGCGGTAGCACTATTGATTAATTTCGGAAAGGCAAGGATCTTCAGGGCGTTTCGTGTGATCTTCTATATGCCTTCCATAACAAACGTGGTGGCCGTTGCTGTTGTATGGAGCTATCTGTACAATCCGCAGCTTGGACTGTTTAATTATGTGCTTAATTTTCTCCACCTGCCTTCTGTTCCATGGCTTACCGATCCGACCATGTCCAAGGTTTCGCTGATCGCACTTGCCGTCTGGAGAGGCATCGGAGTGAACATGATTATCTTTTTGGCAGCCCTGCAAGGGATTCCGAAAACCTATTATGAAGCCGCACAGCTTGATGGGGCAACAAACTGGAAGCAACTGACCAAAATTACGCTTCCGCTCCTGCGCTATGCCATCTTTTTCGTATCGATCACAACGATGATCGGCTGGCTTCAATTCTTCGAGGAACCCCTTGTTATGACCAAGGGCGGACCGCTGGACAGCACCACATCAGTCGCTTTATTCATCTATCGAAACGGCTTTCAGCTCAGCAATTTCGGATATGCGGCTGCAGGATCGTTCGTCCTGTTTATCGCCATTATTATCATAACGCTGCTTCAGTTCCGATTGCAGAAAAAAGAGGTGGACTATTAATATGGAAACCATGAAGCTAAATTCTGTAAAAGCAAAAGCGCAAACGAACTCATCGGCAAAAGCACGCAGAGCCAATAGGATGCAGCAATGGGTTACCGGTATTATTCTGGCCCTCGGCGGATTTATTATTTCGATCCCTTTTATCTGGATGATTCTTTCGGCATTTAAACCGGAAATGGAAGTCATGCAGATTCCTCCGACCTTCCTGCCAAAGGAATTTACGCTGGAAAACTTCGTTAACCTGTTTGAAAACATGAATTTTACCGTTTATCTGCGAAACACCATTGTTGTGGTGCTTTGCTCCTTTATCGGTTTGTTTTTAAATGCTATGGCCGGCTATGCCTTTGCGAAATATCAATTTAAAGGCAGAGAAAAACTATTTTATCTTGTTCTGGCCACGATGATGATTCCCGGACAAGTAACGATGATTCCTGTTTATTTGATTTTAAACCAGCTTCACCTGACCAACACCATGGCAGGGATTGTCCTTCCCGGATTGGTTGGAGCGTTCAGCATCTTCTTGTTCCGCCAATTCATGTCTACTATCCCTGATGAGCTGCTTGAAGCAGCCCGACTGGACGGGGCAAGTGAGTTCAGACTGTTTCTACAGATCATCTTGCCGATTTCCAAACCGATTTTGGCCGTTCAGGGCATCCTTACATTCATCGCAGGGTGGAACAGTTTTTTATGGCCATTGATCATCGCTAATGACGAAAGCCTCTATACCCTGTCTGTGGGGCTCTCCTTGCTAAAAGGACAGTATGGAGGGAATTTCGCTCTTCAGATGGCAGGTTCAACGTTTATGGTCGTTCCTATTGTTATCATTTTCATGTTGTTCCAAAAGCACATTATCGAAGGCTATACCATCTCTGGAATGAAATAATTAATAAAAGCGCAAACCCTGCGGGGTTGCGCTTTTTTTATTACTTTATGGAAAATACTTCTTTCTTAAGCAGTTCAACCGGCTTCCTCGCGATTGGGTCGCTATGGAAATAATTGCGGATCACATCGTGCTTGACGTGGTTGGCAATCGAAACCATGATCATCCCCTGGTCAAGCGCCAGGTACGCTTTGGCCACTTCCCCGCTTTTTACATTCACGGAATCATAAAACCCATGCTTGCCATAAGCGTTCAATTTCCGGAGCTCATGAATATTTTTAGCCACTGCATCCGGTGCATAATCCAGTGCTAAGAAGGACGCGTGCGCCGTCACTGTGCCATCATCCTTATATCCTGATGTCCCCAGAGGTGTTGCCGCAAATTCACTATAGCCATCCGGAGTCGCCGACGGCGAGAAGCCCCAAGCCGGATATCCCTTTTCTTTGGAAAATGCGATTTGCAGCTGTACATGGCGTGCGTTGTTCAGTCCCAGTGCATTTTTGCTGTATTTCTTTTCATTTAGTACCAATCCGGGCATCAAGCCTTCAAACATGCTGCCGCCCCAGCTTGGTACATACTTTACTCCCTTGTATTCATAATGTCCTTCAAATACTGGAACCCCGTCATAGTTCACAGTCGGACCTTCAGGAATCTGTGATTGCCAGTCCCATTCTTTTGGGAGCGTGCGGTACATTTTCCACCAATGGTCTTTTGGCACGTCCCCCTTGCCGATCGCGATATAGCTACCCAGTCTCGGTTCTGTGTAAAACATTCCGTAATGGTGGTCTGTCAGCTTTCCGCTCACTACGTCGTACCCACCCCTGAACTGACCAACCTCAGGATCGTAGAGCGTTGAGTAATCCATGTTTTTCACAAGCTTGCTTGTTTGCGGATAAAGCTCTTTATACGCCTGCCCGGTTGTGATCAGCCCGGCGGTCAGCCAGCTGTTGTCCACTTGTGAAATGAATTGGCCCCAGCCTGTTTTTAATGTTCCATCCGTGTTGTACCAATTATAGAAAAGGCCGTTCCATTTTTTCAGCCCTTTCAGGGTAAGGAGGGTGGTCTGGAGTCGAAGAACCGCTTCCTTCCTTGAGATCATGTGCATTTTTTCAGCAGAGATGGTACTCAGCATATACATTGAAATGTTCGTTGGTGACGTATGCTTCGCTTCTTCTGCTTCTCCATCTGGCAACCGGACAATGTCGCTTGTCAGTCCTGTTTTGGCATCAGTATACTCTTCAAAAAAGCTGTAGGTATCTTTTGCAACCGTTTTCAATTCTTTTTGAAAAGATGGATTTTTTTGTTCCGAGGCATGAACTGCTCCAGCAGGCAGAGCAGAAAACAGGGCAAAAAGTACGGCAAGAGCGGTAAAGGCTATTTTCTTCATAAAGTCTCCTTTTGCATTTTTTTATTTTATCGAAACGTTTCACCTCTATTTTATCAAATAAAATTTTTACCGTAAATTCATTCTGGGTATCTAATGGCTTTAAAGCTAAAAACAGGTCTTTTGACTTAAGCAGAAGGTTTCAGTTACTGAGGGAAGGGAAAGCAAACATTGTTTACATTTAAAGGAGGTTATTAAAATGGATATGAAAGACAAAGTAGTTCTCATTACGGGAGCAGCCGGGGGAATTGGCCGTGCAGCAGCCAGCCGGTTTGCAGCTGAAGGGGCAAAGCTTGTACTTGTAGACTTTGATGCTGACGGGCTGAAGAAAACGGTGTCTGATCTGCATCTTCAAGAAGATTCCTGTCTGACAGTGACAGCTGATGTCAGCAAGGAAGATGATGTGAAGAATTATGTAACCGCTGCCAAAGAAAGATATAGCCGTATCGATGTATTTTTTAACAATGCCGGTATTGAGGGTCCATTCAGCATGATCAAAGATACCTCTGCAGAAGATTTCGATAAGGTGCAGCAGGTCAATGTAAGGGGGGTATTCCTTGGATTAAAATATGTGATTCCTGTCATGGAAGCACAACAATCAGGAAGTATCATCAATACCTCATCGGTTGCAGGGCTTTCCGGTTCACCCGGTATGTCGCCATATGTAACCTCAAAGCATGCGGTCATCGGCCTGACTAAAACTGCAGCTCTTGAAGTAGCCGAGGCCGGCATAAGGGTTAACTCCATTCACCCTTCCCCGATCAATACACGCATGATGCGCTCCATCGAAGCCAACGCAGCTCCTGGTCAGGCAGAAGCCGCCCGTGAAGGGTTCGCACAGGGTATCCCCATGAAGCGGTACGGCGAACCCGAGGAAATCGCCGAGCTCGTTTTATTTCTGGGATCGGACCGCTCCAAATTTATAAGCGGAAGCCAATATTCCATTGACGGAGGGATGTCAGCAACATAAGTCCTTTGGCGAAGCAGATAAATAAAAAGAACAACCCGGCTCATGTATGATGCGGGTTGTTCGCATTAACTTTTGTCATCTTATGAGGAAAGACGGTCAACCTTCTGTATAAGCTCCGTCAATTCCTGGTGAAAAGCAAGCATTTTTTTCATTTTCTCTTCCAGCATGGAGGCTTGCTCTGTAAGACCTGCAGCCATTTCAGCCAAATCCTCTTCTTTATCCTCCTGCACTTCCGCCTTCTGATAATGGGCTTTATGAGAGACGACGCGCTCCTTTAAGGATAAAAACTGCTGAAGTTCCTGAAGGGAAAAACCGAGAATTTCTTTTGCGTCCATTACCCGCTTGATATATTCAACATCATCCTCGGTATACAACCGTATTTTCCCATGGCTCCGTTCAGGCGTGCGGAATAAGCCAATCTCTTCGTAATAGCGTATGGTCCGTTTTGTAAGACCAGTCAGCTGAGCCACTTCATCAATTTTCAACCTTCTCATTTGCCTCTCCCCTGCCTCTTTCATTGTCTTTTAAGATCTGAGTCAGATCCGTGCAGATCATGGCTGCCCCCGCAATGTTCCCTTTTGCATCAAATAAAGGCTTACCGAATACATCATACGTATGAAGCCCGTCTGAAAGCGAATAATGAATGGTCCTTCTCAAAGGAGCCTTTGTTTGGATTACCTGCCGCTTTAATTCCATCATTTCCATGGACCCCGGATGGTAACCCAATTCATCATCGCGCTTTCCTATGGCGGAGAATGGCGAAAAATCTGGTGGCGGATTAAAAATCCAGGTGTACCGTAAATCCACATCACACTGCGCCACTGTTACCGGCGAATCTTCCAATGTGATATTAAAGGGCTCACTAATATGCTCGGAATAAAAATTCGCCGGATTGAATCCCAGTACCTTGGAAATTTTAAGAGCGACTTCTGGGCTCGGGTGGCGTTTCATGGTTTCAATTTGAGCATAATACCCCCTGTCGATATAAGACGCTCCCGCTACCTGTGCCTGTGTCATATTCTTTTCCTTACGCAAATTCACTAGCCATTTTCTCATTTGCTCACCATCTAATCTATCTTGTTTTAATTCCATCTTACGCAAAACCTCTACAGAATTGACGTGGCTGTTTGCCACTGCTAGATATTTTTTACTAGAAAATTAGTTAATAACATGTAATATCACTTTCTGCTTCTATAAAGGTTTCATATTAAAGATTTCAGCTTATTCTTCTTACTTTTATAGTTCTTCAAAGTATGTAAAAAACCTTACCATTTTATGTGGCGCTTAGCCACAGTAGGTATTTTTTCCTTAAACAACAGTTTTACAACACGTTTACTAAAAGTTTTTAAAAAAAGAACCTGTACAGGTTCTTCAACGTATTATTTCCCTTTATAATAGCCGCTCATTTCTGTAGAAATAGTGGCGGCTCCAATTACGCTTCCATCTTCCCCGAGTAATGGCTTACAATAAACATCGTACATTATTTCGCCGCCGGACAAGGGAAAGGATATGATCTTCCTTGCTGATTTATTAGTGGAAATGACCTGTTGCTTCAGTTCCATTAAATCTGCCGTTCCCTGGTTGTCTGCAAGTTCATCATCACGCTTGCCGATTGCATCTTCATTGCTGAAATCATTGTGTGAATTAAACAGCCAGGTATACCGTAACTCCAGGTCACACTGCGCCACAATCACCGGGGAATTATCTAAAGAACTGTTAAAAGGCTCGCTTATGCTGTCTGAATAAAAAACGGCTGGATGGAACCCGAGAACATTTGAGATTTTAGCAGATACTTCGTAGCTTGGATCTCTCTTTCCGCTCTCTATTTGTGCATAGTAGCTTCTGTCAATAAACGCTTCCCTGGCTACATATGCCTGTGTTAATCCTTTATCTTTTCTTAGTTTTCCTAACCAATGCCGCATATACTTCACCGTCTGTTTTTTTATAGTTATATTAATAATAACTGACGGAGCAAGGTTTATCTGTGGCTAAATGCCACAATACGGGGCTTTCTATGCCAAAAGACCCACCCGGAAAAACTATCTGAAAATATTTCCTCCCCCCTCTTTCAGCGAAGTATAATAACCGCACAAATTCAACTGACTTATGCCGACACGGATATGATGGGTGTCATTTACCATGGAAATTACGTTAAATTTCTGGAGCTTGGCCGGTCTGCTCTTATCGCTGATGCAGGCTTTGATTATCTGGAGATGGAAAAACAATAGAGAAGGAAGACCCATTGTTCAGGTCTTCCTTCTCGAAGTTATCTGTCAACCCAATTGCCACCAGCGTTTCTTTTGCGAGGCAGCAACCAAACGGGATATCTCTTCTTTTGTTTCAAAAATCTGCTCCTTAATGGCCACCAGCTCTGCCTTTAACTCCGCATTCTGCTGTGTTAAATCATGAAGCTGCCGGGAAAGCCATTCCATTTCGCTGTCGGCCTGATTTTCACCCATCAGGTCGGTCTGCTGTGCAAAACCAAGATTCCCAAGAAGATTATCATCTTTTAAAAGGTTTGCCGCCATCATCATCATGCCGCCGAGATCGAGCGCCTCGTCATCTTTTTTATTATTCAGTATGCTCCCGGCAAGGTTCATAATCCCGTTCACGTCCAGCGCTTCATTCTTTTCCGGCAATACCTCGTCTTCCTGATGAATGTGTTGATTCTTTTCCTCTTCCATACGATCCGCTCCCTCTGATCCCAATAAGCAATTGGGCTATTGTCTCTACAGCCTATGCAAGACAGAGGGATGGTGTTACGTCATAAAAAAAGGCAGCATCCTGAAAAAGAGAATACTGCCTTCCGAATTTTATTTTTGCGGTGCAAAATCATCTACTTGCTCCAAAAGCGGAGAGGGATTTTCCACCATGGTATTGAGCATGGCCAGCACCTCGGGCACAAAGCGAAGGTCACCTTTTTCCCATTGTTGATTCCATTGCCTTAAACGCTGATCTGCGCATTGAACCTGCTCCTGTTTTTCCTCCTGCAGCAATTCAATAACATGAAGCAGAATATTAATATGGTTTACTGAAAGCAAGTCCGTTCTGTATGAATCTTCATTCGTGTATTCAGCTGCATCTCTAATAATATCAGCAATATCTGTTGAGTCAGGCTTATTGGGTTCGTATGTTACAACTCGTGTCATGCTGATCCCTCCTGCACTAAATTTTTATATTGACCACTACACGTGTTAGTTTTGACGTCAGGGCCCCTCACTCCTCCAAAATCTTTTCGTATTATTTCGAACGTTTCCGATCAAAAATGTAACAGAATAAGAAGTTCTTGGGGAATCAAAACGATAACCATCACTTCGTGTAGAAACCCATTTTATCTTTTTATCTGTTGAAATTCCAATAAGAGGCTTTGGAATTTCAAAACAAAAAATCTTCGGAGAACCTGTCTCCGAAGATTCATATAAGGGGCAAAACCATCATTCTTTAGTGCAGTTTACGCACCAAGAATTGCAGCTAATGCATCCCGGATAATCGCTTGCTGTTCTGGTGTACCAAGGAGCACAGCCACTAACAAGGCAAGCAAAAGGAGTAATGCAAGAACGATGGCTACAAGATTAATAGACATTCCCTCACCTCCTTAAAAAAGGATACTAAGGGAGGACCCCTATACCACATTCTATTCGAATCTAGCGGTAATGCTTGTACAGCTACCCTTTTTACTAGAAAAGGGCTGTCCAATTTTTGAAACAAGCCCTTGACGATATCCTTTTGGCAAGGCAAGCTAGAACTAGAAAAAAGGGAGGTATCCTTATGAATTCTTCAAACCTGCAAGATATTATGAAGCTCTATCGCACATTAATCATTTCCTGGAACAATCGTGATGCAAAAGAAATGGCCGCCCAATTTTTAAAGGACGGGGAGATGATTGGATTTGACGGCAGCCAGATCATCGGCCAGAAAGAAATTCACTCCCACCTGGCGCCCATATTCAACGACCACCCCACTCCTCCTTTCACCTGCAAGGTAAAGGCAATCAAACTGTTAGACGAAAACAGTGCCCTATTACGCGCTATAGCGGGCATGATTCCCCATGGGGAAAAGGCGTTGAATCCTGCACTCAACGCCCATCAAACCCTTATTGCTGTAAAAACCGACAACACCTGGAAGATCCAGCTTTTTCAAAATACACCTGCCCAATTCCACGGGCGTCCTGATTTAGTAGAACAAATGACCGAAGAATTACATCATTCCCCTTCTATTCTATAAGGCTTTTTCTGCCTTTGTATTCACTACTGCGGTGGATTTTGTAAACGCTGATACGGCACACAATACAATCAGGTTCACGATCATGGCAATGATGCCTACATTAAAGTCCTGAATCGCCTGCGGCAGGAAAGGAAAAATAGTACCCACCGTTTCACCTGTTATAGTGACATAAGCCACTGTGGCTACACCCGAACCAATACCCGCAAAGGCTCCCGCTTTGGTCACGAAATTATTTTTCATCAAGCTGAAAATAAGAGTCGGAAATAACTGTGTAACCAGACTGTATCCCATCAACAAGAGGGCAACAAGCGTATTGCCGCCTTTAAAGGTAAAGAAAACAGCAATAAGGGCAACAACCGGAACCAGATAGCGTGCCGTACGTGTCACTTGCGCATCCGAAAGGTCCGGCTTTATTACCTTATATACATTCTTGGCCAGAATGGTAGAAGCCGCCATAAGAATCATGGATCCCGGAACAAGAGCTGTCAGTATTCCCGCAGCTCCGATAACACCAACAACCCACGGATCGAAGGTTTGGATGGACAGCTTGAGAAGAGCAAGGTCGGCATCCGGCCCCGTTAACCCTTTTACCTGCAATATAGCTGCAAACCCAACAAAGAAGACGAACAACAGAACGAGCTGGTAAATCGGCATAAAAATCGCATTTTTTCTGAATACCTTTTCGTTTTGCGCTGAATATATGGATCCAAACGTATGCGGCCACATATAAAATCCGAGCGCGGTCAAAAGGACTGTCGTTACAAACCAGGATGGACTCATACCGCTGTCCGGAAGAGCAAGGAACCCGGGTTTCGCTGCTTCCACCGCCTCAAACATCGGCTGAATGCCGCCATAATAGTGGATTGGCAGATAAATCCCGAGGAATAATACAACCACCAAGATGAGAATATCCTTGGCAACGGCTGTCCAGGCCGAACCGTGAATTCCGGATACCATGACATACACGGTCACTACCGCCAGTCCGATCCAGATGGCGATGGTGGGAGAAATCGTCCCGTAGGAAGACTCTGAAACAATGATGCCAAGCCCTTTCAGCTGAAGAACAAAATAAGGAATCATAGCTACAACACCCACAAGTGAAACGAGGATGCCTAAATAAGGGCTCTTGTACTTGCTCACAAAAAAGTCAGATTGCGATAATAATTGATTCTCTTTAGCATATTTCCAAATTTTAGGTAGAAGAAAATAAGACATGATATAGGCGAGGCATCCGTACCCGATAATATAATAGGTAGGGCCGCCTTTCCCATAGGCCCAGCCGCTTCCGCCCAGGAACGTGAACGTCGTATAAATCTCACCCGCCATTAAAAGAAACACAAAGATGGTTCCGAATCCCCTGCCGCCGACAGACCATTGCTCGAGGTCCATATCCTTCCCTTTCTTTGCCATGATTCCGAGACAGATGGACAAGACCATCACGGCAAAGATGATAATCAATGCTGCATTCATTGTGCGTCCCCCTCCCTGTTTCTTGGATCCAGTTTATAGATGACTACCATGATCACCGTTGTAATCACTACCCAAATCACGCAGTAACCAAGTAAAAAAGGCATTCCGAAAAGATACGGTGTAACTTTATTGGCAAAATATGTGCCTCCGAGCAGCCCGATAAACGGAATAAGCGCCAGCCATTTGATTAAGCTCATGAAAATCTCTCCTTCTCCTTTTATGAATTCAGCAGCTTAACTGCTGCGTGGGCAAAAATCCGCACCCCTTTTTCCAATGCATCTTCGTCAATGGAAAACATCGCATGATGATGAGGATATACCGCTTCTTTTTCCTCATTCCCTGCTCCTATATAAACAAAGGCTCCCGCTGCTTTTTGTTGGAATGCAGAGAAATCTTCTCCCCCCATATTCGGCTTCATACGATCAACAGCTTCCTCTCCATAAAGCTCTTGCACGGTTTCTTCCATAACTGCTGTTACCTGCTCATCGTTGATGACCGGCCGGTATCCGAATTCATACCCAAACTCGTAATCTGCTCCATGTGCTTCTGTAATGCCTTTAATCACTCTTTCCATGGCAGCTGGCACCGATTTTCTGAGCGAAGCATCAAAACTTCGGACGGTTCCCATAATATCGACACTGCCCGGGATAACGTTATGGGTGGTACCACCGATAAATTTAGTAACAGATAGCACAAGCTGGTCCAGCGGATCGGTGTTTCTTGAAACAATGTGCTGAAGGTTTGTCACCACTTGTGAAGCAACCGCGATGCTGTCTACCGTCTGATGGGGGAGCGCCGCGTGACCGCCTTTCCCTTTGACCGTAATCGTGAAGGTATCCGGGGCAGCCATCATTGCTCCGTATACGATTCCGATTTTGCCGATTTCAAGCGGAGCCCAAAGATGAGCACCGATCACGGTATCAACACCCTCCATCACGCCTGCCGCAACCATTTCCTCAGCTCCTCCAGGAAACAATTCTTCACCATGCTGAAAAAGAAAGCGGATTTCTCCTTGAATCTCATCCTTTAATTGGGAAAATACCGAGGCTGCTCCAAGCAGCATGGCGGTGTGGCCATCATGTCCGCAAGCATGCATTACTCCCGGATTTACGGAAGAAAACTCTGACTCTACTTCTTCATGAATGGGAAGGGCGTCCATGTCCGCCCGGATGGCCACCACTTTTCCAGGTCTGGCACCGATAATTCTGCCGACCACGCTCGTTTTTGTCGGACGCGACAATTCAATATTGCCAAACGACTTCAATACCTCGTATACGAAGTTCGACGTATTGATTTCTTCAAACGAAAGCTCGGGATGCTGGTGCAAATGCCGTCTCCAATTCACTACCTGTTCTCTTACTTCATCCACTAAAAGATTCATTGTTTTTGTCTGCACTTCCATGTTGATCACTCCATCTACTCTTGATTTTCTGTTTCTATCTGGATACTAACGATTCAATTGCCTTTTTCAATACATGGACAGCCTGTATACAATCATCCAGGGTAGTCCATTCATCCGGATGATGGCTGATGCCCCCCTGGCTTCTGACAAACAGCATGGCCGCAGGAATGTAGCGTGCAAGTACCATGGTGTCATGCCCTGCTCCACTGGGAAGGAGTACGGGTGTCAGATTCACCTTTTCCACTGCCCGCAAAAGCAGATGCTGCATCTCGGTTTGGATGGGGACCGGAGCCACATCCAGCGTTTTCTCGTACTCTACTGCAACGCCATGCAATTGTGCTGCCTCTTGTGCTTTATGAATAATCTTTTCGCTTAGAGCCGTGACAGATGCCTCACTGATATCACGCATATCGACATATACATCCGCCTGGCCTGGAATCACATTAATGCCATTTGGGAACACTTCCATTTTCCCCACAGTGGCCACTGCTGTCGGACTGACCTCTTTCGGAAGACCAGAAAGTTCATATACGAACCAGCTGGAAGCGACAAGCGCATCCTTTCTGTCAGTCATTGGTGTATTCCCCGCATGGTCCGCCGATCCCTTAAACGAGAACTTGTACCACTTTGGTCCCGCAATGCCTGTTACCACGCCGACTGGAACATCTTTGTTTTCCAGAACCTTACCTTGCTCAATATGTACCTCTATGAAAGCAGCAATCTCGTTTACATCTCTTTTTGCCTCTAATAAACGGCCGGCGACCAGTCCGTACTCCCTGATTACCTGTTCAAACGGCTTACCTTCCCCGTCTTTCAGCCTGAACTGCTGTTCCAGTTCCAGCTCACCCGTAAAGGCCTGGCTGCCTGTCAGGCCTCCGTTAAATCTTGCTCCCTCTTCATCTGAAAAGATGATTATTTCATAGGTTCGATGCGGCTGATATCCGCTTTCTTTCCAGGCCTCTGCCACCTCCAACGCACAAAGGACACCCAGCGGCCCGTCAAAATGCCCCCCGTTTGGCACACTGTCCAGATGGGAGCCGGACAGCACCACCGGCTCATTTGGATGGCTGCCTGCAAAAACAGCGATGATGTTTCCTGCCGCGTCCTCCCTGACCTCCAGGCCCGCCTCCAGCATCCAGCTTTTCACAAGCTCCTTTGCCTGCCGTTCTTCTGCGGAGAATCCGATTCTGCAGGATCCACCATCGGCTGTCGCTCCGATCTCTGACAAGCGGGAAAGGCGCCATGCCACCCTTTCACCTGAAACTCCTGAATGGTCAAGCTCACTGGAGTAGTTTTCCAACAGTCGTTCTTTGAGCTTACTATTTTGTAATACGGCCATATGAAAACTCCTTCGATTTGGTTATTAGAAAGTATAGAATAGTCAGTCAATTATTAATATATTGAAAAAGGACAAAAAGGATGGTCCCTTTTTGTCCAATGTTGACAATCTATGAAGTTGCCAGGTACTCTCTCATGTAAATCGCCATCTGCAGCTCAAAAATCCGTTTGCCTTCCAGACTGTCTCTCCCAAGCAGTTCTCTGATATTTTGCAGCCTGTATTTAATCGTATTGAGGTGAACATAAGACGCTCTTGCTGTTGACGTCATATTCTGATTGCATTCAATATAGGTTTTCAAGGTTTTGAACAACTCGGAATCATGCTTTTCATCATAAGACAGAAGCGGTCCAAGCATATCGGTTACGAACTCCTCAAGCTCATCTCTTTCATGTTTTAAAAAAAGACGGTAGATTCCCAGATCTTTATAGGAAAAGATGACCTCGTTATCATTGCGTGAGCGAATGTACTGGGCACAGCGCCTGGCATCACGATGGGAGCTTTGAATCTCTGAAATTTGTTCAAATACCCTGCCAAGTCCGGCATGAAAAACAAACGTCATGAGCTCCTGAATCTTTTTGTTAAAATGATTAAAAAAATGGATAAACTCGTCAAGAATTTCTTCTTCATTCCGGGAATCATTGATAATGATGAGCAGATCATATTCCATATTACGGTCCAGGACCAGCACCTTATCTTTTAGATGTTTAACCTCCCTGTACAGCAGCCGGTTGAAAATCTGTCTCTTTTGGTTGAGCTCATGGAAGGGCAGAAAATCATTGGAAATCAGCAGATTGATGCACAAAAAACGGCTTTTGTCCGAAATGCCCACCAGACTGCGCTGCGGAAGGGAAAACGTGCCCATTCTTTGGTCAAACAGCTGTTCAAGAAGATATCCTTCATAGTTATAAAGATCGGTTCGGATGCGTTCCTGTCCCATCATCTCACGCGCAAATAAGCCACAGCCCAAATCAATGGCCAGCTGATCGAGCGTATCCAGGTCCTTTGCAAATACAGCAAGAATACCGATGGTGATCGTATCCGTTTGGACAGGAAACAAATAAAAAGCAGTCCCGTCTGATTCATGACTCGCAGAGGTACCATGGAGGTTATACATTACGTCTTTCAGGCAATCTTCCTGGTTGGTTCTGAGTTCGGTTCCCGAGCTTTCCGCTTCCACGGAAGAACTTGTTACGATTTCGAAATATTCATTGTAAACACAGGTCTCTTTTTGAACGAGCCTGGAGAGTGTCGCATTGATTCCTTTCATCCCTGTATGGGACAAGGAGGCTGCCGCCATTTCCGAGTGAATGCGTTCGGACCGTTCCTGATGGGCGAACAAACTGGCATTTTCAATTGCGATGGTGGCCTGCGCCGCGAAGGTTTCCAAAAGAAGCAGATCACGGGAATTGAAATATACCTCTTCCGAGAAACTGTCAATGGTCAATACACCAATGCAGCCTTCTTTAGACAGCAGCGGTGCACAAATCGTGCTCACCGGATATTGATGGTCACCGACCGCTTTATTAAACAGACTTTGATTTTCGGTTTGGATATTTTCCATCGCCCGCGTTGTATCCTTCATATGCCGAAAGATTTGTCCCTTTTTTGTGCTGAAGGTTTTTCCGGTCATTCCTTCATTCACATCGAGCGCGATTTTTTGCAGATAATGCAGATCAAAGCCGATCCCGCTTTTTACAACCAGCTTATCCTGGTTTTCATCATAAATGAACAGAATGCCGGAATAAGCTCCTTCCATTACCCGTACGACTTCCTGCATCAGCTGGTGCAGCACCTTGTCCAGATCCAGAGTGGACGATAGGACACGGGCCGCATTGATTAAACTCATTAATTGTTTTTCCGATTCCAAAAGCGGGTGCCCCCTTTATTCAAGTAGTAGCTTGTTCCTATTATAGGCAAACTTGGCGGCTTTCGGAACCTTCTTATGCCAAAGACTCTTGCTGCTTTATTTTTTCTACAGAAACATTTTTTAACAGGGAAAAGAGTATACAACCTCCTATGACCAATAAGCTTCCCGCTCCCTGCGTCCATGTCAGCTGCTCGCCTAATAGAAAGTAGGCGAGAACAGATGTAAAAATAGGATTAAAATTTAAAAATATCCCTGATGCACCCGCCCCGAGCTTTTGCACACCGATGTTCCAAAAAAGCATGCAGAGCACTGTGGAGACAATACCTGTATACAGCAAGGACACAGTAAAGGGAACACTCCAATCTGTTACCGTAAAGCTCCCCGCGTTAAACGGAAGCAGCATCAACAAACCGAACATGCCGGAGTACAGCGTGCAGATCAGTGGAGAAGCTTTCATTGTCGCCCACCTGCTAAAGACCGAATACATTCCCCAGATGCAAACAGCCCCAACCATCCAAAGATCTCCTCTGTTAAATGTCAGAGACAGCAGAGAATGGACCTCTCCTTTTGTCAAAACGAGAAGAACGCCTGTAAGGGACAACAGCATGGCCAGAACCTGCAGCTTGTTCAATCGTTCTTTTAAGAACACAGAAGAACATACTGCAATGGAAATGGCATTTAACGTTGAGATTAGACCAGCATTGGTAGCCGTTGTTTCATGAAGTGCCACAAACTGAAACACATTAAAAAGAACCACGCCCGTCAATCCCATTAAGATCATCGGCACGATCGCAGCTTTGGGAGGCAGCAGCCTCTTCTCTTTCCGCCATACGATCGGAAAAAGACAAATGACAGCAATGATCCACCGTAAACTTGTCAATGTCATGGGCGAAGCATGGCCGATCAATGATTTACTGATTACAAAGTTGCCGCCCCAAAACAAACTCGTTAACAGAAGAAGCAATACATAGCCAATTGGCATAACAGAACACCCCTATAAACCATTTGTTTAAAATATTAACACGAAACAAAGATAAAAATAATAATATTTTGAATTATATGATATAATCAAAATAAAGTTTATTTATATAGATAAAAGAATAAATTTTATTAAAAATCACTTGAATCATAGCCAGTTCTGTTAAATAAAATTAGGAAGTGAAAAGAATGGATGAAACCAAAGCGCTGGACAGTGTGGATTTGCAAATTTTAAATATCCTGCAAACAGTGGATGGAATCAGTAATGCTGATCTAGCCAAACGGATTAATTTATCGCCGCCGGCGGTTCATACAAGAATCAAAAAACTGACCCGGGAAGGCTACTTTGACCGCCAAGTCGCCACTCTCAATCAGGAGAAACTCGGATTTGACCTGCTCTGTTTTATTTTTATCAGTACTAATCTCCATCAAACCGACAAACTGGATGTTCTTGAGGCGGCATTGCACGACATGCCCGAAGTGCTGGAATGCTATTGCCTGACGGGAGAATATGATTACCTTTTGAAAGTTGCCAATAAAGGGCGAAAGGATCTGGAAACTTTTATTAAAAAGTTAAATAAGCTGGGGATTTCAAGAATCCAGACCAGTTTGGCTTTAAAAGAAATAAAGCATTCCACCACACTGCCTCTATTTAATTCATAAACTTTAATGCTATAATAGCTAAATGTTAATTATGTACGAAAGAAGTGGATGATAGTGGAACGTTGGAAACGAAATATGTGGGTGTTGTGGATCGGAGTATTTTTTACTTCTGCCAGTTATTCTATGGTCATTCCGTTTTTGCCCCTTTTTCTTTTGCAGATCGGTGTGCATGAAAATACCGAGATGTGGTCAGGGGTGTTATTCAGTGCGGCTTTTTTAGCCGGGGCCATCTCTTCTCCTTATTGGGGACTGCTTGCGGATAAGTACGGACGAAAGCCAATGATCATCCGCGCAGGAGCAGCCCTCTTCGTGATTTATACACTTACCGCCTTTGTCACGAATGCGTATGAACTGCTCGCCCTCAGGATCATGCAGGGCTTACTGACCGGATTTATTCCTGGCTCCATTGCATTGATCGGAACCAATACACCGAAGAAGCATGTTGGTTACGCCCTCGCCATGATTTCTACCGCGTCCGCATCCGGTGGTATTGTTGGTCCGCTGCTTGGGGGAAGTATTTCAGCGCTTGCAGGAAACCGGTGGTCCTTTGCCAGCGGTGGCTTCATGGTGCTCCTTTCCACCCTGTTGGTCATTTTTTTAGTGACCGAAGACAACTTTACTCCAAGTACAGTGAAAGGATCGGTCACGAAGGATATACGAACGGCAGCTTCCAATCGGCCGTTTATGATTGTTTTGCTGCTGACAATGGTCACCGTATGCTCCCTCATGACCATCGAGCCTGTCCTTCCTTTGTATATCAAAAAGCTGGGCAGCGCTGAGCATAACATCTCCTTTTTAGCTGGGGTTATCTTTTCTTTGCCCGGAATCGCAAGTGTCTTGTTCGGAGCCTTTTGGGGCAAGATGGGAGACAAAATCGGGTTTCGCACTGTATTGATCATCGGGCTGTTCGGCGGCGGGATCGGAACGCTTGCGCAGCTGCTGTTCCATGACATTTGGGGATTTTCTGTCATTCGTTTTATTTACGGGATTTTCTTCTGTGCAGTTTTCCCTGCCATTAATGGCCTGGTTGTAAAAGTGACACCTGATGATTTCAGAGGAAGAGCATTTGGATTAAACCAGACGGCCAATCAAATCGGGGGAATGCTTGGACCGATGCTTGGCGGATTTATCGGCGGCCTCTTTACCATCCACAGCGTTTTCCTTGTGACCGGATTATTCCTTCTGGTTGCAATGGCTGTCGCATGGAAATCCAATTGGCAGAACAAGACCCCTCACAACCAGCAGAATGCAAGCAGTCCTTCGTTTTCCCAAAGCCATACGAAATAAGAACAGCCCCTTCGATCGTTTGATCAAGGGGCTTTCGTTTGAAGATATTCTATTCCGGTTTAAACCATAGACTCTGTTTGTCTTTTGGATCGCCATTGTAGTTGACGAGGATTTCGTCACCGGCTGCAATGTCTTTATAGGCATAAAACCGAATGACCAAATCTTTCTTTTTTAATTTATACCTGGCGTTTGGTTTGTAGGAATGGTTAAACAGCGAGCCATATCCCAGAGCGATAGCGTATCCGTCATCCCAATTGAATACGTAGTCCGCCAATACCGTTTTCAGCATATATTTGCATTCTTCTTTCGGACTCGCTATAACGGGAGCTTCATGAATCAGCTCTCCTTTTTTAATATCACGGGTAGCAAATACACCTCTGCCAAACTTTGAACGCCCAACTTTAATCATTGGTTCACAACCCTTCTTCCTTCCCGTGATACTATATCGTATTCCTTAAACAATGCTCAGGTACTGGAAAAAAAAGAAAACGGGCTTCCGTTCGGGGAAACACAAATAAACCCTGGCTGCCTCACAGCCTCCAGGGTCTTATTGCACGGTTATTGGGTTATGGCTGTATAAAACTTCGGGAATAGGGTGCTTTTTTCTCTTTGATCCGCAGTTCCAAAATAAAACGATAATGTGTGGCACGATGAATTTTTGTTTCAAGGGCGCTTTTCCCCTGGTTGACTGAAATGAAGGTCTCGTTTGAAAAAAGGATATCTGAGGTGTCTTGCGAGGTGGATATTACCTGCTTAACATGAGCCTGGGCGATCCAGATGCATGAGTCATTATCCGGCGATTGCAGAGGAATAAAAAATATGCCAAGATGTTCACAGATTACGATCGGTGCGCGGTGCCGGTAACCCATAATGGCAGTAGCGCCTTCCTTTCTGCCCCGGTAGCTTGAACCATAATAAAAGTCGCAATACTATAGTCCCTCTTTTAGTTTTGTTCACGTGTATCTGCTTTTTTGATCTGGTCCCATTGAACCCTGGCATCTTCTTTTAGCTTCTGGTTGGTGGTTGTATTCAAATCTTTCGCTGTAGCACGTACAAGGCGCTTTCCCTTAAAATCCATGAATTGAATAATCACCTCATTGGTCACCGCCAGCCTTTCTTTGTACATAAAAAAATACCGTAAATCTTCTTTCACGCAGTTCCCTCCCAACAAATCAAACATTTGTTCTTATTTTATGTTGTTTGTATCAAGTTTACAAT
Source organism: Fictibacillus fluitans (assembly GCF_030418125.1). Lineage (GTDB taxonomy): Bacteria > Bacillota > Bacilli > Bacillales > Fictibacillaceae > Fictibacillus_C > Fictibacillus_C fluitans. The sequence goes on from NZ_JAUHTR010000008.1 coordinate 71,704, forward strand.
ACGCATTTCCTCAGAAATCATCCACTAAAGCCTGGGAATGAATGGTAATATAAAGAAAGAACAAAAATAAGTGTTGCAGAACAGGAGGAAAAGGATGGGAAGAAGTTCTTTTTCGGAGGCACCCTGGTTGGTTTGGCAGTGATTATCACCTCTCTATTACTGAATGACTGGAGCTTACTTTTAAACGTGTGCGGTGCGATTGGCTTGCTATCATTGCTCGCAGCCGGTTTATTTACCGGTGCTTTTGTGAATGGAGATCAGCTGCGGGCAAATTTCAACACAGAAACAAAGGAGCATCGGAAGGAACGATTAATAAGCTCGAAGGGTTTTCTGATGTTTGGTTTGCCGAATCTTTTAATCGCCATTATCTATTTTGCAGGTTCAACTTATTTCTGATACGGGACGCCAAGGAGACTCAAATGCTGAGTCTCCTTTTTGCATTGGCCCGATTGTTCACCGGAATGAGGGTAGATGATGGATTATGGCGTGTGTTTTTTATGTTGACCGGTTTTACACCGAAACGGTTAGAAACTCTTCTGAAAAGGGTATTTTTAAAGTAAACGGATTATTAAAAGGGGGTATCAACCCATTGAGAAAAGCCATGATTATCGTCAATCCTTCATCAGGAAAAGAACAGGCCATGGATCTCCTGCCAGAAGCAGAAAGGATACTTCAGACATTTCATGATGAAGTTCTGGTCTGTGAAACAGCAAAAGAAGGAGATGCCGAAGCATTTGCCAGGAACGCCTGCGAACTGCATTATGACACTGTTATATCAATGGGCGGTGATGGTACGGTTAATGAAGCGATAAATGGACTTGCTGAGCAGGAACATCGCCCCCACTTTGGCATCATTCCCCTTGGAACAGTGAATGACTTTGCCAGAGCTCTTCAAATTCCGCTTGATCCACTGGAAGCGATTCAGATTCTTCCTACTGAGAATTTCAGGAAAGCCGATATCGGCAAGATCAACAATCATTATTTTATGAATGTCCTCGCTGTAGGAGCGATTGCTGAAGCTTCCTATAATGTGAGCACGGAACAAAAAACTAAACTTGGACCCCTTGCTTATTTTGTGGAAGGCATGAAAGCACTGGCTACCAAAACACCTTTCTCATTAAAGATTTCCCACGACGAGGGAACCTGGGAAGGTACGGCCTTCCTTATGGTAGCTTCCATGACCAACTCTGTCGGCGGCTTCGAGAAACTTGCGCCACAGGCTGAAGTGGATGATGGCAGACTTCACTTATTTCTCGTAAAAAAAATCTCATTACCCGGCACGCTTAACCTTTTTCCAAAACTGTACAAAGGAGAATTGCAAGAGCATTCTGATGTGGTATACATACAGTCCTCATCACTTGCTGTTTCTTCTTCGGAAAAAATGGTTGTCAATATTGATGGAGATGAAGGAGAACCTTTGCCGTTTACTGCATCTGTCCTCTCCCGCCATCTTTCCATTTATGTTCCGCCAAATGAAAACGAAAAGGTTTGAAACAGCACCCACGCGGATATTAAGGAAGAAAAGGAGGCAGTGATTAATGAGTAATCCTATTGCATTGACGAGCATTACCATCTTTCAGGAAGACACAAAAAACAAGGTCCGCAGAGCGTATATCGGAGAATTTCCAGACCCCGTTTTTTATGGCGTTCATGGCGGGGTTAAACAATTTTACGGTGTCGAACCCGAAGTGGAATATCCATCCACACTCGACCATATTGTAGCCGCTGCCGGCGGCTGACTGATCGGCACATTAGCAGGCGCGCTGGATGCGCGTCATATACCAGCATCACCCGATACATTGTCAGCCAACGTCCAAGGCGTAATTGAAGCACCGGAGGGCGTATTGAAGATTACCAGAATCTCCTGCCACTTTAACCTGAAAGTTCCACAGGGCAAAAAAGAAGCAGCTATTCGTGCCCTGACCGTTTTTGAGCGGAACTGCCCTGTTGCCCAAACCTTAAAGGGTGCGGTAGCCATCGATAATACCTGGGACGTTGAAGAAATAAGCTGAACAACCTGTGTTTAAACCCCCGGATGGCGGGTAGAGTATAGTACATCAGTCAATTGTTCAGGAGGGAATATTATGGCACAGAATAATAATCGTTCTGGAAATGAAGAGCGCGACCAATATTTTGAGGACAGAGCTGGGACCAATAAAGCTCACTTCCATGTCGTTCCACACGAACAAGAAGGATGGGCTGTTAAGAAAGAAGGCGAAGACGAGCCCAAGCATACAACCGGCTCCAAATCCGAGGCGGTAAAAGAAGCAAACCGCCTCGCAGAAGAAGCCGGCACGATGGCCATCGTCCACAACGAACACGGACGAATTGAAGAACAGCATAACTATGAAAATTAGAAAAAAGCGGCGGATTTTACAATCCGCCGCTTTTTTTATCGTTTTTTATGAAGAGGAAACCGTTTCTTTCTTCCCTGCGCTTTCTTCTGCCGCTTTTATAAAATAGGTAAACAACCGGTGCATTTCATCGCTCACCTCGGTCATATCCTCTGGATGCCATTGGACAGCAAGAATCCAATGTTTGTTTACATCTTCACTTTCAATCGCCTCAATAATCCCATCGGGTGCCTTGGCAGAGACTTTCATGCCGGGTGCCACTTCACGGACAGCCGCGTGATGAAAGCTGTTGATTGAGGTTTCATTGCTTCCGATAATTTCAGCCAGCAGTGAGCCTTCCTCAATCGCAACGGAGTGAGTCGCAGCGTCCCTTGCTGCATCCTGAAAATGCTTAATGGCTTTATCTCTTTCATCATAGACATCCTGGTACAAGGTTCCTCCAAGTGCACCATTAAGTACCTGTATGCCGCGGCAAATAGCGAAAATCGGGATATTCTGTTCCTGGGCAAACTCAATCAGATCCATTTCAGTCTGATCTCTTTCCGGAATCACCTTACCAAGATTCGGATGGGGTTCAGCACCAATCTGATGGGGATCCATATCCTCGCCCCCACTGAGCAGAATGCCATCGCACAGTGCCGCCCATTCCCTGGCTATCTCTTTATCTGCCATAGGCAAGATTACGGGAACTCCCCCCGCCTTCATCACAGATGTCGTATAGCTGTAATGAAGGTAGGCCGTCTCAAGACCTCCGATATCCTTCGTGGAACATGTAATACCAATCACTGGCTTTTTATTTTCCATTCTAGCAACTCCTGTTCAGAATTTGTCATACAGACCATTACCCTAAATTCCAGCTGAGTGAACAGTAAATATTATCCATGTGGTGTTTTTTCAACCTTATATAAAAAAATAAAAATCAGGATATCTTCCTGATTTTTTTAAATCTCTATAGTTAATACCTTAAATTCAACAGAACCTCCCGAACGGCTCTATCTTCCATCACAATATCTTTATATTTTCTCGTAATTTCCGTCAACGCCACATCATGGTAGAAAAACTCTGTAAAAAACTTAACAAGTGGCCTGGATTGCGTGCGAATGGCCTGCCAAACTGTATCCTCGATCCCCGCAAAAAGGATTTCCTGCTGATCGACAATTAGTATCCGGCTTCGTTCAAGTGTTCCATGCCCGGTATCTGGCAATAACGTGGATACGTCCGGAATCACGGTGGTGAGCTCGCCGATCACATGAATCTTCATATCAACACCATTGTTATATTTTTTCTCCAACAGAGGCAAATAAGAACTCAAATCGTCGGCCCATCCTGAAAGAATGACCGACTGATCCGCTTCCTCCAGCATGCCTTTCATCAGCGATTGGATCGATTGATTATCCTTCAGCGTCCAGACCCTGTCGTCCGTAACGGTTTGTTTGCTCTTGGCCTCTCTTAACTGCTGGACATTTGCCTCAAAATCAGCTTTGAGCTTTTCAATCGCTGACTCGACCGGCAATGCGGAATAGAGCCGCTTTTTTTCTACTGTGGACTCCAGTATCATTCCCTTTTCCGTCAGGCGGTGAAGAACTTCATATACCTTTGCACGGGGAACACCGGAACCTTTCACAACAGCGGTCGCATCAAGTGGCTGTTCTGAGGTGATCAGGGATTGATACACCTGGCTTTCATATTGGGTAAATCCAAATTGCTGCAGCATGTTTGTAACTCCTTGCCTCAAATTCGTAAGCTAATCATACCATAGAGTTTTCCATTTTCTACACACCAGCATTTTTATCTTGTTTTTCTCGGAAGAAATGTTACTATTACAGTGGTAACTTCTTTATAAAGGATGAGTATTATGAATAAACGTGTTTACTTATTGACCATCGTTTCCTTTGTTGTAGGGATGGTCGAATTGATCATAGGCGGAATTTTAGACTTAGTGGCAAAGGATCTGCAGGTCAGCATCGGAAAAGCCGGCTTTCTGATTACTGTCTTCTCCCTTGTATTTGCTGTTGCATCCCCTGTGCTGCTGATGGTGACTTCAAAGGTTGAGCGAAAGAAACTGACGCTGGTTTCTCTCCTGATCTTTTTCATCGGGAATGCCATTGCGATCGTGAGCCCGTCCTACAGTATACTGCTGATTGCCCGTATTGTTTCGGCAGCTAGCGGCTCCCTTCTGGTCGTTTTATGTATTACCATCGCCTCAGCGATTGTAACTGAACAATATAGGGCCAGGGCCATCGGCGTCGTATTCATGGGAATCAGCGCCTCCCTTGTTCTCGGCGTACCGATCGGGCTGATGCTGGGAAACGCCTTTGGATGGAGAGCTCCTTTCGTTCTGATTGCAGGATTAACCCTCCTCTCGATCGCAGGTGTTTACTTCTTTATGGAAACCATGTTTTCAAAGCCTGCTGTTTCCCTTATGAAACAGCTCAGAACTTTAAAAAACCGCAGGCTGCTGTTCGCCCAATTAACCTCGTTTCTCTTTTTGGCCGGACATTTGACGCTGTATGGATATTTGACCCCGTTCTTAAAAACAGCGCTGGGACTCGACGGGAACTGGGTCAGCATTGTGTACCTCATCTTCGGTTGTGCAGCAGTGGCTGGAGGAGGTGTTGGCGGAACACTGGCTGACCGGATCGGCACAAAGAAATCAATCCTTGGTTTTATTGTCGTTTTTGGCCTGACCATGTTCGCCATTCCTTATACAACATTTTCACTGCCGCTCTTTTTAAGTGTTATGGTGATCTGGAGCATGCTGAGCTGGGCTATTACTCCCGCTATGCAAAGCTATCTGATTGAATCCTCTGCCGCGGAAACATCGGATATCCAGCAAAGCCTGAACAACACCGCCCTGCACTTTGGCATTGCTTTCGGATCTGCCGTCGGAGGCTTTGTGATCGAACAGTCCTCCGTTGAATCCAATGCAACGGTCGGCGGCTGTTTCATTATTATTGCCCTGGCTGCGGCTCTTATTTCCATGGGCGAACGAAATCGGCATTTATCCCCAATTAAACATCACATGTAGGATAAAAAGACATCTCAATAGCGAGATGTCTTTTTTTAGGTATTCTCCCGAAGATTACGACTATATTGGTATAAGTCACAGATAAAAATAATCGGAGGGTGCTATGGCGTTATTTAATAAACCTGCTGTATCTTTAAAGAAAAAAGCAGCTGCCATCCGTACGAATTTCCCTGCTGCAGCCTGGATGGTTTTTGTATCTCTCGTTTCTGCCATTACAGCCCTTTTGCAAACGGCAGGAGGAGCCATTCCAGTCGCAGGATTGTTCATCAGTCCTCTTTCTACGCTGCCCATCCTTTTAATGATGCAGATCTCCCGTTTATACGGGCTCTATACTTATATATTGGCTATTATTCTTCTCGTATTGATTCAGCCTGCAGAGGTTTTACTATTCACGTTTACTACAGGTTTGCTTGGTATAGGCCTGGGTTTAGGGTTCAAAAACCTAAGACGGCGCTTTTTCATTGCCCTCTCAGGCAGTATTTTTCTTTTTTCAGGCATGTGTATCATGCTTTACGGATTGTCCTTCCCTCTATTCGGCGCTAACTTCCCGTATACAGACTGCAGTCTATTACCCGGCCTCTGTTTGTTTTCCCTGGCTTACAGCTATGGGTGGACTGAATTTACTTTATTTATATTGAAGAAACGATGGAATGTTACACTTTAGAAATCCCCGAACTCGATCCTAAAAAATTAAAAAAGGGAGTTCCGAAAACGAAACTCCCTTAAAGTGTATTCAATTCATCTAATTTCACTGAACCTCAGAAAGAAACTGTTCCAATGTTCGTACCTTACCGATCCTTGGAAAAATAAAGGAGCAGGACGCGTCATGTGCTTCCTGGCTGAAGGTTGTCATGGCATCGGTGACAAACACCTGGTTATAGCCCAATTGAAAGGCTTCTCTTGCCGTGCTCTCTACCCCGATATTGGTGGCAATGCCGCATAACACGATCGTATCAATACCCCGCCGGCGCAGCTGTAGATCAAGATCAGTGCCAAAAAAAGCGCCCCACTGCCGTTTGGTTACCGTGTAGTCGTCCGACTGAACACCCAGCTCGGGCACAAAATCCGCCCAGTCCTCAGGCCGTTCAGAAGATTGAGCGGGTTCATCCGTAACCGGCTGCAATGCATCCTTCCCATCATGAAACGCCACATTGACAAAAGAAATAAATCCTTCATTTTCCCGGAATAATTCCACAAGAGGAACCGTTTTTTCAACGACCTCCTGTCCTCCGGGCATCTGAACAATGCCCTTTTGCAAATCAATGATTACCAACGCTGTTTTTTTAAAATCAAGTTGTAAAGCGCTCATTGTTTTTCCTCCTTGTTGTGTTTATTTTACGGATGCATGAATCAGATCAGCATAGTCCCGGTCCGGTACAAGCCCTTCTTTTGCTGCACGGGTAAGGAGTGAAACAACAGCTTCATAGCCTGCCTGTCCAAGTTCAGCGGTAAATTCATTAACATATAAATTGATATGCTGCTGGGCAACATCCAAAGAAAGCTCGCTTGCATGCTGCATCACATACTCTCTTGACGCTTCGGGAAACTCCCATGCATAGGCAACGGATGAACGTATCCAGCTTGTAATGGATTCAATGTCCATTGATTTCTTTGCAATAATGGCTCCGAGCGGTATTGGCAATCCTGTATCTTCTTCCCACCAGTTTCCCATATCCGCCAGCAGGTTAAGGCCGTAATTCTGATAGGTAAAACGCGCTTCATGAATAACAAGACCCGCATCGATCTCACCTGCTTTTACAGCTGGCATGATCTGATCGAATGGCATAACCACGATCTCCCCAATACCTCCAGGCACATTTTGGGCCGCCCATAAACGGAACAGTAAATAGGCAGTGGACCGTTCACTTGGAACAGCTACCTTTTTCCCCGCAAGCATCTCCGGGCTTACCTGTCCTTCTTCCTTCACCAGAACAAGCGGTCCGCAGCCGCGGCCGAGCGCTCCTCCACAAGGAATGAGATCATAATGATCGAGCACCCATGGCAGGGCAGCATAGGAAATTTTTAAGATTTCCGGTCCCTCCTGGCGGGCGGCCAATCCATTGGTGATGTCGATATCGGCGTAGGTTACATCGAACTCCGGTGCTCCCGGCACAAGGCCGTGCACCAGCGCATGAAAGACAAATGTATCATTTGGACATGGTGAAAAAGCAATATTCATTTTACTCAATTTAAAGTACCTCCATCATAACTTTACTAGCAGACGATAATGCCTCAAGGGCTTCTTTCAGTTTCCAGGCCCCGCGGTCACGGGGGCCCACAGCATTGGAGATCGCCCGGATTTCCATTACTGGCAAATTGTATTCTCTGGCTGCCAGGGCAACACCATAGCCTTCCATCGCTTCTGCAGCTGCAAGTGGTTCAAGCTCCGCCAGCCGGTCAGCCGTCTCTTGCGTGCCCGTTACCGTAGAAAGCGTAAGGATGGGACCAGTATGTACAGGCAATTTGGCATCAGCAAGAGCGGAAGAAAGTGCGAGCACCAGGCTGCTCTCTGCCGGAATTCGTGTGGAAGAGCCAAATCCCAGTTCATCCAGACTAAGAAAACCTTCAGGGGATTCTGCACCTAAATCGGCACAAACAATTTCCTCGGCAATGACAAGGGAACCCACCTCTGCGCGATCCGGAAATCCACCCGCAATTCCCGCATTGATTACCAAATCATACGTGTTGGCGTGCAATGCCTTCATGGTATTGATGGCTGCTGAAACCGGTCCTACTCCTGCCAGGACCACGTCTACCCTGTTGTCCTGACAGCCTCTTTCTATGGCTTCTTTTTCCTGTTGTACAGAAGTCATCACAAGAATACGTCCATTTAATTTATTCATGTTTTCGCCTCCTGTCTTTATAATGCTTTTCCCATTCAAAGGTAGCACTTAATCGTGTTTTCTTTCCACTTTGATGCTTTTTGGAGCTTGTCCTTCTGCATAAATTATACCGTTTAGAAGAGGATAATGACGTATAGAAAATGATGGATACGGAGGTATTGTCATGGATCATGTGGAAGGAAGCGCTTCGACGAACAAATACATACCTGTAAGTTCGGTCACATCAGGTGAAGGAAAAGAAGTGGCGCCCGGCCTTTATTGTTACACCAGCCAAATCGTCAATTTGTGTTTTGTTGAAGACCAGAAAAGTAAAAACAGCTGGGTGCTGGTGGATGCCGGCATGCCCGATTGCGCAGAAAAAATTATTGCAGAAGCGGAAAATCGGTTCGGCAAAGGCACGCAGCCAAAGGCGATCATCCTCACGCATGCCCACTTTGATCATATAGGTGGAATCATCGGTCTTTTAAATCAATGGAAGGTGCCGGTTTATGTACATTCGCTTGAGCTTCCATATGTAACTGGCAAAAAGGATTACCCCAAACCCGATCCCTCCGTGGAAGGCGGCATGGTGGCAAGAATGTCTTTCTTATTTCCTAATGAAGCGATCAACCTTGATAAACATGTTCATCCCTTGCCTGAGGACGGGACCATTCCCGAACTGCCGGAGTGGCGCTGGCTGCACACGCCGGGTCACACGGAGGGCCATATTTCCCTTTTCCGTGAAACCGACCGGGCATTGATTGCCGGAGATGCCTTTATTACCGTCAAGCAAGAGGATCTTTACAGCGTAATCACCCAGCACCTGGAAATCAGCGGGCCCCCGCGCTATTTTACTCCGGACTGGACGGAAGCGTGGAAGTCTGTAAAAAAACTTCAGTCCCTGAATCCACGTACTGCCGTTACAGGACATGGCCGTCCGGTGTCCGGTGAATGGCTGGAAGAAAACCTGGCCAAACTTGCAAGAGAATTTGACCAGATTGCGATTCCTGACTATGGAAAGTATGTGGATAACAACCATCTTGAGCAGTAGAGAGAAAAACAGGCTGATCCACCTCAGCCTGTTTTCCTTTTTGCCGCCTCTTTCCCTTCCATTATCGAAGAAGCGAGACAATAGAAGCCGGGAATTAGAATAATGATTCCCGCTACTGCAAAGCTTTGGCGTACAGAAAGATGCAAAAATGCTGATGAAGCAAACAAAATACCAAGCGGCATGGCTGTGCGCATGATCAGCAACCGTACGGCACTCAGCTGGGCAAGGCGGTCGCGCTTTGCCTTCTGCTGAAACAGAGCCGAGCTCTGGGCATTAAAAAGGGGGAAAACCATTCCACCGAAGAGTTCGCATCCCCAGGCAAGCCATACTTGATCCACAAAAAACAGAAGCAAAAACGAAAGCCCTCCCCCTGCCAGTCCTGAATACATGACAACCGGATTCTTATGCATACGGGACAGAAGAAGACTGCCGATTGCATAGCCAATGGGGAAAGCCCCGGCAAATACCGCATACTCCCATCGTTCTCCATTCAGTTCTCCCCGGATAAAAGGCACGCTCAGCACAAGCGAAGCACCCACCGCAAATTGAACGCATGCTGAAAGCAAGGTAAGCTTCAATAAAAGGGGCTGATGGAAAAAATAATAATAACCACTCTTCATCTCTGACCACCAAAATTTCTTTGTCCAGACATCTGTCCTTGCTGCAGATTGTGTTTGGATGATATTCAGAGCAACAAAGCTGAGAAAAAACAACGCGGAGGAAAGCGCATAAAGCGCTGGAAGCGGGAAGACCATCAATAACAAAGAAACAGTTCCAGGCGCCAAGAAGCTCATCATCCTCATTGTTCCATCCAGCAGGCCGTTGGCTTCAGTAAGCTCGTACCCTTTACACACCTCCGGCAAAATGGAAAACGACAGACTGGCATATACCGGCTGCAGTAAACCAAGGCAGCACTGAAGAATTACCAGCCCGGCAATCATGCCGGTATGTGAGTGAAAAAGCCATCCCGCCAAAGGAAGCAGATAGCCTCCCATCCGGACCAACTGAATGTATTTCAATGCCCTTCCCTTATTGACCTGATTCAAAAAAGGAGCACTGATTCCCTGTAACACAAGAGAAGGAATAAAGTACACGAGCCACAATACTCCCATCCATTCTTTTGACCCTGTTAATTCGAACAGCAGAAGACCATTAATGATTCCGCCTGCTGCCCCTCCAAATTCAGAAATCATTTCCCCTGTCCACAGCGCGTTAAAAGAGCGGGAATACCGTTTCACCCCTTCAAGCCCAAATATTCATCCAGTTTGCCAGAAAATCTGCGGAGAGTTTCAGTATTGGCACGGTAAACCCCTTTATCAGCAGAAACAAGCCCTGCCGACTTCAGGATAGAGAGCTGATGATGGAGCGTAGTTTTGGACATATGAAACTTGCCGCTCAATTCCTGGAGAGATGACTGGCCTTGCACAAGGGTGTGCAGCAGCTGTAATCGGAGCTCGTCCCCCAATGCTTTATGTCCCCTGATGAGTGAAGAAGAAGGCTGGCCCCGTTCATTTAAGTATTCTTCTTTCACTGGATAGAATAATAGCTTTGTATCCACAGTGCGCAGGGAAAGAACCCAAGGCCGGTACGAAACATGAGGCACCAGCTTCACATTCCAGACGGATGGCTCAGGCACATACTCTGCTCCTCCTGTTATCCGTTTGATTTCTTCCATCGCATGAGACTGGTTCAATCCCTGATTTTCTTTCTCTTCATACATGAGGGCCTGTACCCACTTTTCCCAAACCGGCTGGCTGCGTATAAAATTATGCCACTCCTTCGTCACTGCCTTCATTAGGGAAAGAATATCTTCAAGCGCCCGCTCTCCCAAAAGCCTGACATAGCCCTCCAGATAGTCGTGGCCTTTAAAGAATTCCGCATACCGGGCAAAGCGTGTTTTATCAGTATGGTTTATCACCGTGTCTTTACGATCCGCCTCTGATTTTTGACCATAATAAGGAAGCAAAACTTCATACAGAGACTGATGAGATTCTTGATCCAATCCATTCAAAAAGTCCTGAACGGTTGCTGCTCCCCAATGATTCTGCAGCAGCAGCAAACCATACCACAAATTGGTTTCCTGTATTTCATGTAATGCTTCAAGAAGTTCAGGACTCATGGTGTTTCTCCACGTTTTCCATTGTTCATCAAGTTCAAAGGTATGTCTGAGCTGTGCGTATGTATATCCTGAGATGCCAAGCAGGATTTCCCAAACCTCTGATGATTCTACCGTTACATTCACGGTTTCTTCCGGCTGAGAAGCTAAAAAGTAGTTCATTTCACCATCTCCTCTCGTTTAAGTATTATTCTAAACATACAGAATAATAAATTCAATATATTTCGAATTTATTATTGAAATAAAAGCACAAACACCGGAATGGCGTTTGTGCCAATCGAACGATTATTGTTCGACTTTTTCTCTTTTTTGCTGAATTTGTTTTTTGTGCGCATGCGTATGGGCGGTAAAACGGTCTTCCTCCACCTGATCGGACTTCTTCATACCATGGGCAACCATCGCGGAAGCTACCTTTTTCAAGCCCATTTGGTCTTTCTGATAAACGAAGGAAGCTCTCGTAGAAACGGCAGCGCCAGGCTCTGTTACATAAGGAACCACCCGGTAATCCGCCTGCCATTCTGCAGGAGTGACACGGCAGCGGACATATCCTCTGTAATCGTTGAAAAATTTAATGTGCGGATTTTGCGATAAAATTTGATCGGTATCCTTCCGCTTGTCTGCTCCGTTGCCTCCTGATGTAATGGAGGTTCCCACAAACTCAACACCAAAGACCTTTGATTTTGGATCGTCAAAATTGGTTAACAGGTTGTTTGCCCAGCTGGCATGAACGTCCCCTGTCAATACGATCAGATTGTTCAGGTTCTTAGCTTTCACGAAATCGAGAACCCGCTGGCGCTGGGCAGGATATCCATCCCAGGAATCCATGCTGTACACGGGTGCTGCTTTCGTTCCAAAGTTCCACTGTGCAAAGAAGATTTGCTGAGCCATGACATTCCAGTGAGCTTGGGAGGCACTAAGATTGTTAAAGAGCCACTGCTCCTGTTTTTGCCCCATCAATGTCCGGCTTGGATCAAGTGATTCCTGCGAAGGCGGTTTGTTTCCATCTCCGTTTGCCTGGTCCGACCGGTACTGGCGCGTATCCAGGACATTGAAAGAAGCAAGATTTCCATAATTAAAATGGCGGTACAGCTGCATGTCAGGCCCATCAGGCAATGATGACCTTCTAAGCGGCATATGCTCGTAATACGCCTGGTAAGCGGCTGCCCGGCGAATGATGAAAGCTTCGACGGATTGTCCTTTTTCCGGAATTTTATCAGCGTAATTGTTTTCTACTTCGTGGTCATCCCATGTCACGACCCAAGGAAATGCGGCATGTGCGGCTTTCAGGTTCGCATCCGAGCGATATTGGGCGTGGCGGTTACGGTAGTCGTTCAGTGACATGATTTCAGCACTGCTGTGCGTTCTTACGTTTCCAGTTGCTGCTACATATTCATTTGGACCATATTCGTAAATATAGTCGCCAAGATGGAATACCAGGTCAAGATCCTCTTCTGCCATATGTTTATAGGCAGTATAGAATCCGTGCTCATATTGCTGGCAGGAAGCGAAAGCAAACTTGAGCTCTTTGACAGATGCTCCCGGAGCTGGAAGGGTTTTGGTGCGGCCCACAGGGCTTAGCTCATATCCGCTTTTAAACCGGTAATAATAGATTTGGTTCGGCTTCAGTCCGCTGACTTCCACATGAACGGAATGCCCCAGGTCTGGTCTTGCCAGTTCCGTTCCTTTCTGTACGATATTCCGGAAGCGCTCATCTTTTGCGATCTCCCATCGCACCGGCACTGCCTGGCGTTTCATTCCACCGCCATTCAATGGATCGGGCGCCAGACGTGTCCAGAGCACTACTCCATTGGAAAGCGGATCGCCGGATGCTACACCGAGTGTAAAGGGATAGCTCTCAAATTTCGGAGCGGCATTTACCTCAAATCCGCCGATCGACTGTGCAAGGACTGCCCCAAGGGACAGCCCGGCAATTTTTCCGGTTCCTCTAAGAAAGCTGCGGCGATCGAATTTTTTGTTTTCATGTTCCTCTGTCAATTTCTTGATCAAGTCCTCCATGTGTCTTTCGTCTGCCATAACAATTCCCCTCTCTTAATGAAAAAGTAGCGTACGAAAGTCAGTATAAAGCTTGTTTGTGAATGTGCTGTTAAGATATGTAAACCTCCATGAAACGACAGAAAGCCAAAAAAGGACCTTATAATCAGGACTTTTTTCCTTCCCAGTCCCTATCCGCCTCTCTTACGGATTATTTTCGTAAAAAAAGGAGAATGAGGATCAGCAGGCGCAGGACTTTAGCTTTACCTTTTTTAACATTTCCTTCAAAGTAATCAAACAAATGGAAAATAAAAATCACCAGACAGTCTAGGCAGCCTGGTGATTCCTGGTCACAATTTGTCATTTAAGAAGGTTTTTTTAATTCTATAACATTATCTTTCTGTTTCTTCTGTTTTTTCCTGTACACGATTTTGGAAAGCGTAATGCTGAATTCATAAAGAATCAAAAGCGGGATCGTGACGAGAAAGTCCGACATGAAATCAGGTGGTGTGATGAGAACCGCCACAATGACAAGAGCAAAGTAGGCGAGCTTCCTGGCCTTGGACAAAAGCTTCGGATTCACCAATCCGATCGATGTAAGAAACATAACAATGAGCGGTATTTCAAATAAAAAGCCAAACGGCAAGGTAAGGTTGATCATGAACTTGAAGTATTTCTCCGATGTGAAAAACGTCTGGAACTGGCCGTCAGACAGCTTCATTAAAAAATCCAGCACCATCGGGTAAACCACAAAGTACCCGAAGGAGAGCCCGGCAAGAAATAAGAGAAAAAGGGCAGGGATGTATGAGAATGCGATTTTGGATTCATTCCTGGACAACGCCGGGCTGACAAACCGCCATGTCTGATGGGCAGCCACCGGAATCGTCAATGCAATGGAAATGACCCCCGAGATCATAAAATAGACCCACAGGATATCACTCGGTCCTAAAACTGCCAGTTTGGTGTCGAGATCACGGATCAGCCAGTGATAGATGTCCTGAACATAAATAAAAGAAACGATGAAAAATACGGCAAACGTAAGCAGGGTAATAATCAGCCGTTTTCGCAATTCTCCCAAATGATCAACAAGAAGCATTTCTGCACTTTTCATACTTTCAATTTCACCTCTTCACATAAGAGAAAGGAGATGACTGGTTTCCGCCATCCCCCTCTCTATTATTTTTGCTCTGCTTTTTCTTCCTTATCATCACTGCTCATTAAGTCTTTAGCAGAGTTTTTAAACTCTCGCAGCGTGCTTCCGAATGCCCGTCCGATTTCTGGCAATTTAGCAGGCCCAAAAACGATTAACGCAATAACTAAAATAATAATTAATCCCGGGATACCGATATTTTGGAACATAGAAAGCCCTCCTTGGATTTAAATCCTGTAGTGCCACAACAAGTCTTTAACTTGAGCTGAACGGTATGTACTGTATGGTTTTAGGTTTTCAACTTAGCTCTGTGATAATGCCCCCCGCTAATCCTTCATTTCATCCCCCCAATTAATTATGTTTCTACTTCACCATAAACAATGATTGTTGAGGCGGTATGAAGAAAAATTTAACAAATTATAAAATCTGGAAGAACAGGATTTACATAACAAAAGTAACCGCCGGTTAACAGCGGTTACTCAAAAAGCGGTACAGATAAATTCCTTCCATTCATGCTGAGAGCGGTGTGAAGCTGGCCCCTGTGATGATAAACATGTGCGAGGATCTCAAGCATCCATTCATAACGGGAATAAGACACGCCCCACCAGGAGGTTGTCACAGCTGACCAGTCTTCCTCCTGGTAGGAGCAAATGCTAGTCTTTAAAAACTCAAAGTGTGAAGTGAGCAGTTCTTTGATCTCTTCCCGTGATTGCGGATCATGCTCTGAATAAAAATCTTCCATCTCCTTCTGCCCCGCCTCATTCATGATCAAAATGTCTGCTTTATAAATCATGCTTATATGAGTCAATAAATCTCTTACACTTCGTTTGTTTTTACCTAATGAAAGATTGAGATCACTTTCTTCCATGGCGTCCATAAGATCCATAATGGAACGATTTGCAATCTCCAGCTGGTGGAGAATAGGTGCAATCATATTCGTGTTCCCCCCTTTTCAAACCCATTATAACGCAGCAGATCTATGCCGATGTCTGCCTTTTTAATAAAAAGGGTAACTTAATGGGAGGACAAGAATAAGGATGGTATTTGAATGGTAGATTTTGAATGGTATCGCAGCTTTATCAGCATTTACAAACATAACTCTGTCTCTGGAGCAGCCAAATCCAGATTTATGACCCAGCCGGCAATGAGCCAGCACCTTGCCGCATTGGAAGCGGAGGTCGGGGAATCACTGTTTACCCGTACGTCGAGAAAAATGAAACCGACGGAAAAAGGAAAGGAGCTTTATACCCTACTGGCACCGCTCATCGAATCGCTTGAAGAAACAACCATTGGTTTCAAGGCATCTTCCACGCCAGCACTGCCAGTGATTCGGATTGGAACGGCACCCGAGATTTTCCGTGGATCCTTCCTGCCCAATATGGAAGAATTGGAGCTGAAGGTGATCGCTCAGTTTGGAACAGCCGCTGCTGTACTGGAATTTTTAAAAGAAGACAAGTCTGATGTCGTCATCACGTCCCAAAAATATGAAACCGCAGGGATTGAGCACGTAAAAATCCTGGAGGAAAAATTTCTCGTGGTTACCCATCCGAACCTGGAAATACCTGATTTTGAAAACAGGGACGAATTTGAAAAATGGCTGTGTCATCAAAAATGGCTCAGTTATGGGCTCGATCTCCCTATCATTCGCCGGTTCTGGAGGGAGCTTTTTAAAAGACGGCCCCAGCTGCAGCCCGCCCATATTCTTCTCGATCTGCATATGATCCTGCGCAGCATAGAGCAGAATTATGGAATCAGTGTACTTCCAAACTATATGCTGGACCGTCCATTAGCCGATGGAACAATCAAAGTCCCCTTTCCCGAACATTATGTGACCAACGAAATTTACGTTGCCTATAAAATAAAAAACAAAAGTGATCCCGCTTTGCAAAGGACCATTCAATTTATCAAAGATCATGTATAACAAAAAAGGAGCTGGCTGAAGGTCAATTTAACTTTCAGGACAGCTCCTTATAAATTATTTTATAGATCTTCGCTGGGACCGGAAAATAAAATAAAGGGCAAACAGCATAAACAGCAACCCCAGAGCCCGCCCGGTATCAACGGGAACTTGTTTTCCGCCAAACAGTCCATACTGATCAATGATCATACTTCCCAGCAGCTGGCCGGTGACTGCTGTAATGTTGGCGCCGGCCACTCCTATTTTTGGCACGGTAAATACGGTCAGAAACATAAAGGACACACCAAGAACCGCACAGAACAATTGCCATTTAGGCACCTCGAATACTCGGACAATATTGCCTTGCCCAAAGAACAGGACCACAACGGTCATGAATAATGCGCCCGTAAAAAAGGTAAGGAGCGATGTTTCAAATGTTCCCGCCTTCCTCGCGAAGGTACCGTTGATCGAAGACTGCGCACTCAACGAAATGCCTCCTGCGAGCGTTAATAAAACCATAAACAAACCCATTTCTTTTCCCTCCTAAAATATTAAAATTAAGGCAGCTGCCATACAGATAATGGATAAGATGCGGTCCCTGTCCACAGGGTTCCTTGCGCTTCCAAGCCATCCAAAACCCTCAATTACAATACTTGCGACCATTTGACCGATGATCACAGACACCATGGACAAGCCAACCCCGATAAAGGGAACGCTGATGACCAGCATGGTCAAGTAAATGATGCCAAGCGATCCACCGGCAAGATTCCATCTTGGCACCTTGAATATATAAGATAAGTCCCCTTTTCCAAAGAACAGCGTGATTAAGGTTAACAGGACCGTTCCTGTAAGAAAAATAAAGTAGCTGCTTTCAAGTTCTCCAATCGTTTTCCCAAGCTCACTGGCGATTGCTCCTTCCATACTTAAAGCAAAACCGCCGGCCAGGGCAAACACATAGTAAATGATTTTCAAGATTAACCCCTCATTCCTTTAAAACATACTCCCCATCCTAAGCTCATCACGTGCAGAAAACAAATTACAAAATAATAGAACCCCCATAAATAAATTTATAGATAGCCACCAGCTAAGAAAAAAGTCATTGACAGCGGTCTGAATCGCTGACATAATACATAGTAATTTGATAAGAATACACTCTTATTAAGAGCAGGCGGAGGGAATTAGCCCAATGAAGCCCGGCAACCCTTCATGCTGAACAGCCAGCATGAAAACGGTGCTAAATCTGACGGCGTGAGCTGAGAGATGAGAGGTCAACGGATGAATTCGTCGCCCCCAGTCGCTCTTACCTGAGACTGGGGGCTTTTCAATGCTGCCGCTCTCCTGTACTGTGTAAAGTTATCAAAAAAGAAATGGGGGTTGGAAATTCAATGAATATTAAAAAGTGGGGATTATTGCCGCTTGGCGTTTTATTGGCGGGCGTGCTGTCGGCATGCGGATCATCAGGCTCCGGAAGCGGGGACAAGAAACTGGAGAAACTGACCGTGGGGGCTTCAAACGTGCCTCATGCCGAAATCCTGGAGGAAGCCGTTCCTTTGCTTAAAGATAAAGGAATTGACCTGAAAATTGTTAAGTTCCAGGATTATGTGCTGCCCAACAAAGCGTTGGCCAATAAAGAAATCGATGCCAACTATTTTCAGCACATTCCTTACCTTGAACAGCAAATGAAGGAAAATTCCAAGTATAAGTTCGAGGATGCTGGCGCCATCCATATTGAACCCATGGGTGTTTATTCACAAAAATACAAATCACTGAAGGACCTGCCGGACGGCGCTAAGGTTATCATGAGCAATTCGGTCGCAGAGCACGGAAGAATTCTTTCAATCTTTGAAAAAGAGGGATTGATTAAATTAAAGAAAGGCGTTGGGTACAGCGCACAATTGAAAGACATTACCGATAATCCGAAACACCTGAAATTTAAAGCGGATATTGAACCGGCTCTTCTTACAAAAGCGTATAAATACAAGGAAGGCGACGCGGTTGTCATCAACACGAATTATGCCATCGACGCCGGATTAAATCCGAAAAAAGATGCGATCGCACTTGAAGGTTCAAACTCTCCTTTTGCCAACATCATCACCGTACGTGAAGGCGACAAGGATAAGAAAGCCATCAAAACGCTGGTTGAAGTGCTTCATTCCAAAGAGATTAAATCGTTTATCGAGAAAAAATACAAAGGCGCGGTTTTCCCTGTGTCGAAGTAACCAAAAGAACCCGGAGATTTTCTCCGGGTTCTTTTCATTTTGGCTG
Source organism: Fictibacillus fluitans (assembly GCF_030418125.1). Classification (GTDB taxonomy): domain Bacteria; phylum Bacillota; class Bacilli; order Bacillales; family Fictibacillaceae; genus Fictibacillus_C; species Fictibacillus_C fluitans. Next base: position 90,379 of record NZ_JAUHTR010000008.1, read on the forward strand.
GGGATTTGCTTCTATTAAAAAATCCACGAGGTGAAGGGCTCTTACTTTGTTTTCAAGTCCCTCTCTTTGAATACCCAGTTTCATTTGCAAAAGACAGCCGGGATTAGTCGTCACAATTGTGTCTGCTTTTGTTTCTACCGTCTTTTCCATCTTAAGATCAAGAATCTCCATGGAATCTTCGTAGTTTACAATGTTATAAATACCTGCTGAGCCGCAGCACCGGTCATAACCAGGCATCTCCCTGTAGGTAATACCCGGTACTTTCCGCAGCAGCTCCAATGGCTCCGCTGCTACTTTTTGAACGTGCAGCATATGGCAGGAAGATTGATAGGTTACCCTCTCATTCACTGAATGATGAAATTCCAGCCCATCAAGCTCTGTTAGTACAACAGACACATCGCGAGTTTTTTTCGAAAAATGCTGAGCACGCATCTCCCAATCAGGGTCATCTTTCAGCAATTGATCATACTCAACAAGCATGGCTCCACATCCGCCTGCATTGTTTACGATGTAATCAACCTTTTCATTCTCAAACGCCTCTATGTTTTGTTTGGCCAACTGGCGTGCCTCTTCAAGCTTGCCGGTATGTGAATGAAGTGCGCCGCAGCATGTCTGCGCTTTTGGAATCACAACTTCTGCTCCGGCTCTTGAAAGCAGTTCAATTGTGTTTTTATTGGTCTGATGAAATACACTGTCCATCACACAGCCACGGACGAATCCTACTCTTAGTTTAGAGCTCCCTTTCGCCTTCACGAGGCCTGGTGAATTTCTACGTTCAAACGGAGATGCCACCTCAGGCAGCACCGCTTCGAACTTGTCAAGGTGAAGCGGGGCAATAGAGGTCATTCCCGTATTGCGCGCGATTGCCTGCAAACCGGACTTTTGATAAAACCAGGTCGCATTTCCTATTAAATTCATCCATCTTCTTGATGTGAACAGTTCGTTAAATATAAAATTTTCCGTCATCCGCTGTTTTTTTGATTTCTCTTCAAGATCCTCCAACACCGATTTGGCTCCTTCAAGAATCTCGCCATACTGGACATTGGTCGGGCAAACGGTCTGGCATGCACGGCAGCCCAGACATTTTTCAATTGGTTCCCTCATTGTTTCCACACCGATTTTTCCTTCAGCTGCCATTTTCACCAAATTGATTCTGCCTCTTGGTGAGTGGGTTTCCTTCCCCATCGTCTCATAAGTGGGGCAAGCCGGCAGACAATAGCCGCACTGAACACAATCAAAGGTCTTTTCATAATGAAGTTGCGTCTTCAACCGATCGATAGCCTCACTCATCCCGCAGCACCAGCTTTTGTCCCGGTTCAGGAAAAATCTTGCCCGGGTTCATGATTTGATTGGGATCCCATGCATCCTTCATGCGCTTCATCATGTCAAGACCAATGGCACCGACCTCCATTTCCATAAAGGGAGACTTCATCGTTCCAATTCCATGCTCGCCGGAAAGCGTGCCTCCAAGCTTGATAGCTGCTTTAAAAATCTCCTCCACTGCCTGCTCCACGCGTTCCATTTCTTCCAGATTCCTTTTATCACATATGATGTTCGGGTGAAGATTCCCGTCACCGGCATGCCCGAAAACCACAAGATCGACATGAAACCGCTCCCTGATTTCTTTTAGCCTCTGAAACATTGCGGGAATTTTGCTTCGTGGCACGGTGGCATCCTCCGAGACTTTCGTTGGTTTCTTTCTCACAACCGCCGGTGAAACCAGCTTTCTCGCCTGCCACAGCTTTGCGGCTTCCTCACTGCTGCCTGCAACGTGGATTGAACGCGCTCCTGCCTCCCTGCAAAGCGAAGCCACCTTTTCAATTTCTTCTTCGATCGCTTTTTGATGCCCGTCCAGCTCAATAAGCACGATGGCCTCTGCCGTCACCGGGAGTCCTGAAGGCTTATATTCCTCCACAGCGATGATGCATGCCTGGTCCATTAATTCCAATTTGGATGGCAGAATTCCGGAGGTCAGCACCTTGGTGATGGCCTGTCCCGATATCACCAAATCATCGAAAATGACCATGGCCGTTCTAGTGGCCTGGGGTCTTGGAGCGAGCTTCAATGTAGCTTCCGTTATCACACACAGCGTGCCCTCGGAACCAACAATAAGTTTCGTCAGATCATAGCCGGTTACATTCTTGATCGTTCGTCCGCCAGTTCTCATGATATGGCCTTCCGGTGTCACAATCTCAAGGCCAATGCAATAATCTTTGGTGACACCGTATTTCAATCCTCTGGGCCCACCCGAGTTTTCGGCCAGATTCCCGCCAATGGTAGAGACATGTGAACTGCTTGGATCTGGCGGGTACATCAGCCCCCACATTGCGGCAGCTTCATCAATCTTTGACGTTAATACACCAGGAGACACGACAGCTACCATATCATCTGGATAAATTTCAAGCGTATCGTTCCATTGGGAGCAATCCAGCACAATGCCTCCATGCACCGGAAGTGGTCCCCCGCTTAATGAAGTCGCCTGCCCACGGGGATAAACAGGAATTCCTTCACGGTTGGCAAGCTTCATCACCTGAGCCACTTCCCCGGCTGAGCGTGGCTGAACAACGGCATCCGGCATATACGTGCCAAAGGATGCATCAAACGAATAACTAAGCCGGTCACTTTCTTCCAACAGTACTCTCTCTTCTCCAAAAATGGACTGAAGCTCCTTTTCATGAACCGATGTCATTATTTTCATGCTATCTTTCACCTTTTCTGCCATTAAGCTTAAACTTGACCTATGTTTATACATCTTCACGATTCTATTAAAATAACCTTCTTGTTCCAGTCTTTTTTATTTTTTCCCGTGTGGTATCAACTTCCGGCGGGAATAACCATATTACATCCCCTGAATTGGAGGCATGAGCCATGGACTTCAAACACATCTTGAATCAAACCGGCCACCGGCCATTCCCGCTTCCCGCTGGACCGTGGATTGCGACACAGCGATGGAATCATCTGCTGTACGCTCATTGGCCAGTTCCTGTTTCCGTCCTTCGTGAAAAAATACCCTCTTGCCTTGAGATGGATACATATGACAATCAGGCGTGGATTGGCGTGATCCCTTTTTATCTTAATGAATTCCGTCCAAGATACCTGCCGCCTTTCCCCTTTGCCCATGCGTTTCCTGAGCTGAACGTGAGAACATACGTGAAATATAAAGGTATTCCCGGCATCTACTTTTTCAGTTTGGATGCCGCCAGTCACCTTGCTGTAAAAGGCGCCCGTTCCTTTTTCCATTTGCCTTACCGCTTTGCCAAAATGAATATTGAAGTCGCCGACGGCCGCGTTCATTACCTGAGCAGACGGCAGGAAATCGCAAAGACAAAAGCTGATTTCCTTGCGCATTACAAGCCGGCAGCCCCTCCTTTTCACAGCAATAAAGAGTCCCTTGATTATTGGCTGGCCGAAAGATACCGTTTCTACACCGTAAACAAAAACAAACTGTATTATGTTGATATCCACCACGAGCCTTGGCCCCTTCAACAGACAGAAGCCGAAATCCGAGTTAACTCGGTTGTAACTGCGAGTGCCGGCTTTGAGCTTCCTGATCTTCAGCCTGTTCTTCATTATTCCAAAACCCAAAAGGTTCTGTTTTGGCCGTTGCGCCAGGTCGATCTTTAAAAAAGGGCTGTTCTGAAAATCACGTACAAACGGATTTTCAGAACAGCCCTTTTATCATTAGTGCACCTGGTTCTCAGGTGGAAGATATGTAACGGTTATCCCTTTTTTCATGCGTTCTTTCACACCCCGTGGTACTGGCATAAATGTTTCAGCCATCTCTGCCGGCATCCATACCACTTCTTCAATCTCGTCTGGAAACTGAATTCCGATTTTACCGCCTGTTATTTTCCCGTTAAACACAAAGAAAACCACATGATGCCCTCTTGTCTCGAAGAACTGCTCACTGATTCCAAAGATTTTTTGCACTTCAATGTTCAGTCCTGTTTCTTCCTTCACCTCACGTACCGCTGCTTCCTCCAGTGTTTCGCCAGCCTCCACTGCTCCTCCGGGAAGTGTGTAATAAGAGGATTCATCGCCGTAGTTTTTAACCATCAATATCTTTTCCCAAGCTTCATCAAAAAGCAGGACATATACGACATCCACTCGTCTCATCGCCAAGCTCCTTCTCAATTGTTAATCCATTTACTATTCTTTACTCCGGAAGGATGCCCTTCTTCAAAATAAAAAAACCCACTTTGACAGAGTCACGATCCAGATCATGGTGAACCTGTGTCGCAGGAACCTCTGGTCTTGGAATATTTCCAAGAGGAGCAGGATTCTCTTAATATTTAATATCGCCTGTGCCATCCGGTGCACTGCCCGTTGCCCAAAGGCCTTCAGAGAATTCATCTGTTTTTAGTCAGTTTTGAATAATTCCGAAGAATCCAATGAACACTAACGGTAGCTTAGAAAGGAAGGATGCAGGGATATGGACCAAAAGAGCGAAGAAATCGCAGAGAAGAATTATGATCCGTCTGATTACAGCAGCCAGTCTGAAACCGAGCAGGGCCTTGCCATTACCCATGAACAGGTTAGTGATGATTATGCAGAAGGAACCATTGATGGTGTAATCGAAAATGTCGAAGGCAAAGATGTCCCGCTACAGCGAAAGGGCCATAACATCTACAAAAATAAATAAGAACAAAAAAGCCTGCAGCTATCAATTAATAGCTGCAGGCTTTTCCTTTTTAATTCCCTAAACTCTTAATATCCTCGTATATTTTATTGATATCGCTCACCTGTTTCATTAGGGGATGGTCTTCGATAAATGAAGTATCCAGCTTCCCTTCCCTGATGTTTTTCAGGTACAGATCAATCCCGCCTTCCAGCGATTTTGCTTTAGACTCCATCTGGCCATGAAGTTCCTGCAGGCTCTCTGGAGGCGTCAGGCCGGTAAATTCCTTGACGTCCGATTTCATCTGTTTCAACTGAGTTTCCAATTCTTTTCGTTTGGTTTCATCATTTACGGCATCCCGGACAAGACCGGTGGTATCACTGCTGAAGCTGGAGACTTCCCCTGCAAATTCTTTGGCTTCTTTTACATAGTTGACGGTATTGGCTGTATCCGTAACGGCTGAACATCCAGTAAGGGCAAGTAATCCTAGAATCAGGCCGATCTTTTTTATATGCATACTTTTCCTCCTTGGCTCGTTTCATCCTGATAGTATCCTTACGTAACAGCTCAGGTTTAGGTTTCACTTTATGAGAAATAGCCACAAAAAAAGAAACTTCATTTAAAGTTTCTTTTCCTGATTCCCATTCAAGATGGGATAAAGCTCTTCCAGCTTTCGAATTTCATATGTAGGCCCAATTCCTGAATCATTCTGTTTCCCTTCCGGATTGTACCAGCATGTATCCAGTCCCGCCATCTGGCCGCCTTTGATGTCGGAATGCAGGGAATCTCCAATAATCAGGGTTTCTTCCGGTGAAAATCCCGGAACCCGTTCAAACACATACTCAAAGTACTCTTTCATCGGCTTTTGGTACCCTGTGTCCTCCGACACAAAAATCCTTTTGAACAATCCATGGAGGCCCGATCCACGCAGACGTTTATCCTGCGTTTTCGAAACACCGTTCGTTACGATATACACATGGTAGTCATCCTTTAGCTCTGTGATCAATTCAATCGCCCCGTCTATAAGATGAAATCCTTCATCCAGAAAAACACGGTAGCTTTTCTCCATGGAAATGCCGTCTGCTTCATGGCCGTATTCTTTCATAAAAAGCGCAAAGCGGGTGTTCAGCAGCTCTGACCGCTCAATTTCTCCCCCTTCATACGCCTTCCATAAACTTTGGTTCAGCTCTCTGTAATGCGCTTCCATTTCATCCGAAAATGGCAGCTTTTCCTGCTCAAACAGCATGCGCAATGCCGCTTTTTCCGTTGCTTTAAAATCCAGAAGTGTATCATCCGCATCAAATAATAACGTTTTGTAGGTTTTCATGAGGCGATCTCCTTTTGCTGTTTTTCTTCACGGCTGTTGGATTTAAACAGAACAATTCCCACAATAATGATAAGCACACCAATCAGCTGTTTGAATGTAAACGGTACGGGCTTCAAGCCTAAAAACCCGTATGTGTCCATAATCAGGGCAAATCCCAGCTGAGAGGCCATGACAATGGAAATGGCGACGGTCGGCCGGAGCCTTTTCATGCTTTGGACGACACACGTAACCACACCGACCCCGATCAGACCGCTGAACCAATACCATGTCTGCATCGGATGAAAAGCGAGGATTTGGCTGCCCTCAAACACAAATCCCAGTGTCAGGGAAGCAAGAAACCCAAGGCACAGCACCAACGTGGTCGTCGCCCAGGAGTTCGCATGCTCATTCACTTTACTGTTAAATATATTTTGCATACCGACCAGCGAACCCGCGATCAGTGCCAAAAGAATTCCCAAAAGCATAAAGCACCTACTCCTTTTCTTTACTCGTAAATATTATCATTCGCCAGTTTCTTTAGCCCTTCACGGTCCGTCACAAGGATCCCCCCATTGTACCGTTCAACCAGGCCATCTGCACACAGCTGCTGAATCACCCGGTTCAGATGGCGATAGCTCGTTCCAATCAGGTTGGCGGCATCCTTCAGACTCGCCGTGCTGTGCCTTCCGGTTAATAAGCCATCCGAGGCATCAAACGAAACAGACAACAGGTAGCTTGCCAGCCGGACTTCCACCGGATAGAGCAAGTTGAACCATAAGGTATTGGATTTAATATAAAATTTATTGGTGATGATTTTCAGTAAAAAATTTAAAAATGCCGGGTCGTCGTTTCCGTATTTTTTCAGCCAGCGGTGATGAATCCCGATCATGATGACCTCAGATACGGCCTCTACCGTATTAACCGTCTCTGTACCTCTTACATATTCAATATCGCCGATCAGTTCCAGCGGGTTTTTGAATGAAAGGATCAACGTCTTCCCTTCCGGCGAAGTAGTATATACTTTCACTTTTCCCTGAACCAGAACATACAGAGAATCCAAGGGTTCACCCTGGACACAAATTTTTTCGCCCTGAAGAAACGTGCAGAGTGTTAAATGTTCCTGCAGACTGGGATTGAATAGTGTTTCGATTCCATTTGAGCGCAAATAGGCTGTAATCCTGGCTGAATCCTTCGAAGCCTCCATATTCTCACCTTCCACCCATCATTTGACCTAAAAACTCAGAATAAGTACTCCGGCAATCATCATCCCGATGCCAATAAACTGAGGCAGCTTCATCCGTTGTTTTGACACTCCGAACCAACCGAAGCTGTCCGTTAAGAAGGCCATGCTCAGCTGCGCAATGAGGAGCGCCGAAATCGAGACTGTCACACCGATCAAATGAATGGCCGTCACATTACTGAAAATGACGATCGCCGCAAATGAACCCCCAGCAAGATAAAGAGGCTTTACCCGGCGGAACTGCTTCCATGTATCATCACGAAACACCATCATCAAAATAAATGCTGCCACAAAACCCGTTCCCTGTGTCAGGGTTGTTGCCTGCCAGGTACCGATATCCTGGCTGATCCGGGAATTCGCCACACCCTGCAAGGTAATAAAAAATCCGCCCAGCAGTGCAAATAAAATCCCTTTCATCCTATCTCTCCCTTTTTCAATTTCCATTACTCATTATCAGGGAAAGACACAAGTTATGGAAAGGACATATGTCCTCATTATAGTAAATTAAGAAAAAATAAAAAAGCTGGCTTCCCAGCTTTTTTCATTAACCTATTATGGCTCCCAGCCCCCGGCGGATAAAATTGGCAGTGACCGGCTCTTTTCCTATCTCCCTTGCCCAAACAGACAACTGACCGATGTGATGAATTTCATGGGCAATCATGTGTCTCATGATTTCACCGCGTGTAAAACGTTCGTCTCCAATTTCCTCCATGAGTTGATGTTCCATGCTATCGTTCCATGCGTTCACAAAGGCCTGAACTTCCGGTTTAAACCCGGCGTCGAGCCTCCTGACCTTTTCCAGGGACCGGTAGCCCTCAAAGCTTTCCTGAAAGTCGGGTTTCCCTTGCATTGCCCGTATCCAGCTCCATTCCACATCCGCAATATGGAACAAAGTATGAAGAATCCCGCCTACCCCGCCTGTCCGCTCTTTCAGAAGTTCTTCAAGAGGTACGTCTTCACACCACATGTACCAATCTTCCCGGACCTGCCAGTTATAGTGAAATAAAGTTTTCATGTACTCACCCTTTCTGAAAACCTCTTTCTACAGGACTACAGAATATCCTCTTTAAAAAGCACCAATAAAAAAACAGGGAAACAGCAGACTGTTTTCCCTGTAGTAAATAGCTATTCCTGATAATTAAAAAGGACTTCCCACGTTTCCCGGCCGACGATGCCATCAACCTGAAGGCGCAATTTCTTTTGAAACTCTTTCACTTTCGCTTCCGTTTTCGGGCCAAAATCCCCGTCCACTGTAATATCACCCACCACGACTTTTAACCGTTTTTGAATATTTACCACATTCTCTCCCTTGTCACCTTTTTTGGTAACATGGCCAGGATACGGCAAGCTGGTTTGATACAAGGTATTCCATGTGGTTGGCCCGACAATTCCATCTTCAGTCAGAAACCGGTAGTGCTGAAACAACTTGACATTTTCCAGTGTCTTTTTGCCAAAGACTCCATCAGCTGTGGTCGGAATCAAATTTCTTGTAAGCTGCTGTTGGACCTTCTTCACATCCGATCCGCGGTCCCCATACTTAATGACATGACCGGGATACGGGTCAGGCGTGCTCGATTGTTGTGATTTCACTTGTGATGCAGCATGCGATGGAGTTGGAAACAACGGTGCAGCGGCCAGAACTCCTGCAGCGACCAGGCAGAACACAGACTTTTTCAAACTCATAAAACGATGGCCCCCTTACAAGTTTTAGTAAAAAACACACAACATTAATCTATACCCCATGGTCTGTCCCTTACAACCTTTCACTCCCTAAATAGGTAATAATACCCATTTAATTCCAGTGTTAGTTGCGGTTCGACACGATTTAGTTGCATATCACGTCATTTTCATATTCACAACGTAAAAAAGTACTGCTGAACTCCCTCAACAGTACTCTCTTCATTACTTTGAAAAAACTAAACCTGAGCTGCGGAAGCCTGTGTCAACAGCTGTGCCAGAGCTTCATAATCAGGGGTGTCACCATCTCGAAATTTAATCCATTTTCTCTCTGGAGGACCTTCGAATTTACCCTCTGGCAATTCAAGATCAGCTGTGTTAAAAATCATAAAAGCGACTGCGTCTTTTGATGGTGTAATCACTGCTGTATATTTTCCGTTTTTAAGAAAATGGGGCTTCTTATACTGGATGCGTTCCTCTACATCAGGAATCGTGGAGTGAACCATACTGCGAAGCTGACTTGCGATCTCAATTTTCCATGGTTTGTCCAACTTTTCAATAAATACTGTTACCTCCGAATTCATAACATCATTCCCTCCGCTTAACATGATAGGCGATGATGACTGAATATTCTCCAAATTATACATATCATATTGTTGATCATGCTTCAATACATTCTACAAAAGATGACAAAACAAAACGCCCAGACCGCTGTCTGGACGTTTTTCCTGCCAATTATTTAAGATGCATAGCTTCTTTCATCGCTTTAAAAATTTCCGTGTTCTCATAGGTGCCCTGAAGCTTTTCTGCCCCTGGTCCCTGAGCAGTTAACGGAACCGATTGTCCACCGTGTTCATTGGTTGACCAATCCAGATTAAACTCATCCTTGGAGTGAGCCGGTGTAAACGGGCCATCTTCTTTAGACACACCAACACCACTCTCATCGTCAGGAGTGACTTCTTCGATGGAAAGGCCGCCGCTCTCATGGTCAGCTGCTACCAGAACTAATGTGTCAGGATGCTTTTTCGCATAATCTTTCGCAACCTGTACCGATTTATCGAGCTGTTTTCCTGCTTTCATCATCAGTTTTCCATTGTTTTCATGTGACATTTCGTCAATGCCTTCCTCTTCTACCATGAGGAAGAATCCTTTTTTATTCTGTGACAATGTGTCGATCGCTTTGGTGGTCATATCCGGCAGCGGAACGACAGGATCATAAAGGTCCCCTTCACCTTCCGGGTTCTGCTCAAACATTTCCTCGTTTGCGAACAATCCGAGCAGGCGATGGCTGTTGGATCCTTCAAGATCTTTTTGATTAGTGACATAGTCATAACCGAGTTTTTCTGCTTTTGCTACGAGATCCCCCTCGTTTCCTTTACTTTCCTCTTCTTTATCCTTTGCCGGGTGATCCTTAAACTTGCCTTCATCGCCTTTTGAATACCAGTAGTCTTCACCACCGCCAAGAAGGACATCGACTTTGCTGTTTTCAAGATATTGTTTCGCGATTTCACTTTGCTTATTACGATCATTCACATGTGCGCCTAATGATGCGGGCGTTGCATCCGTGATCTGGCTTGTCGTCACAAGACCGGTTGATTTCCCTGCTTCGCTCGCCATTTCAAGAATCGATTTGACAGGTTTTTTATTTTCATCCACTCCGATAGCACCGTTAAACGTTTTGTGGCCGGTCGCCATGGCTGTACCAGCGGCCGCAGAATCGGTTACAACTGAAGTCGAATGGGTATGAACATTTCCGGCAACAGGCATGTTGTTCATGGCAAGCTCGCCGTTCAGGCCTTGAGCTGCCAAACGAATGGCTTCCCTGTGTGAGGCTCCCATTCCGTCACCGACAAACATGATGACATTCTTTGCTTTATCAGGATGGGCAGATTTCCCCTCTTTTGCATCTGCCATTTGATTGACGCCAAATGATGTTATCAAAGCCAATGATAGTGTGGCTGCAGCTATTGCTTTCTTCTTCAATACGTCCACTCCCTCTTTCTCTGATGTGCCCCCATTGTAGTAAACGAATATGAAGGTACATTGAAGCGTTTGTAATAAAACGGTGAAGTTTCATTACGGGATTGTAAAGAAGAAGCCGTCATGCTGAAAATCATTTATACTAAAAATGAAATCTATAAAGCAGGTGTGTGTATGGAAAAAAATAAAAACAAGGGATCTCTTTGGGAACTTTTCCTCGTCTCCTCCAAACTGGGATTAACCTCATTTGGCGGCCCTATCGCTCATCTTGGGTATTTTTTTGATGAATATGTAAAAAAGAGAAAATGGATCAGTGAAAAGAACTACGCCGAGCTGGTCGCTTTGTGCCAGTTCCTTCCTGGTCCCGCCAGCAGCCAGGTAGGGATTGGCATCGGTGTCATGCGTGCCAGAGTGATCGGAGGAATTGTTTCGTTCATCGGCTTTACGCTGCCTTCTGTTATCGCACTCACTCTTTTTGCAATGATGTTAAAGGATATTGACATAAACAATGCCGGTTGGATACATGGTTTAAAAATCGTGGCTGTTGCCGTCATCGCCCAGGCGATCTTCGGAATGGCAGGGAAGCTGGCACCCGATCTGAAACGGAAAGCCATCGTGCTGGGCGGATTGGTTGTGACCCTTTTGTGGCAGACGGCCTATAGCCAAATCGCTGTCATCTTGATATCCGCTATCATCGGCTTGTTCTATTATAATAAACAGAAGGTAAGCGATGAAGAAGAAGACTTCCAGTTCCCGCTTTCCAGGCGTTTTGGAGCAATCTGTCTCACTTTATTTTTTATCCTCCTGATTACTTTGCCCATCATGAAAAACGTGGTTACCAGCCCATGGTTCGGTATCTTTGACAGTTTTTATCGTTCTGGCTCGCTCGTTTTCGGCGGGGGACATGTGGTTTTACCTTTATTGGAGAAGGAGTTTGTTCCTGAGGGCCTGGTCAGCAAAGAGACGTTTCTTGCGGGATATGGTGCAACCCAGGCCGTGCCTGGACCATTGTTTACCTTTGGGGCTTACCTTGGAGCAGTCATGAAGGGCTGGACAGGTGGATTGCTTGCGGCATTTGCCATTTTTCTCCCTGCCTTTCTGCTTGTTTTTGGTACGCTGCCCTTTTGGAATTTGGTTCGCCGCCATCCTAAAATTAAAGGAGCGCTCACAGGAGTGAACGCCGCGGTTGTAGGAATTTTGATTTCAGCCTTTTACGATCCCGTTTGGACAAGCTCGATCTTGAAACCGGCGGACTTTGTTGTTGCCGCCCTGCTCTTCAGTCTTCTTATGTATTGGAAGTTGTCTCCGTGGATCGTTGTTGTAATTGGCGGAGTGGGTGGAATACTCTTCCTTTGATCACTCTTTTTTGAAGGAAAGCCCTTTTTCCTGGAGTGCAGCCTTTAACTTACCCAATGCATTCGGCCCCATCCCATGAAGCATGGACACTGTTTTTTCGCTTTCATTCGCAAGCTCTTGATAACTGGTAATGCCGGCACCTGCCAAAGCGCGCTGTGCCGGTTTACCAATTTTCGGCGGAAATTGGTCCTCTGCTGCCAGCTTTCTCACCCTCTCTCAAATGGATGCATTCTGTTCTCTTTTTCGCTGCTGCATCTTCAATCCCTGCCGGATTCCACAACACAAAAAAAGAAAGGGAGCCCCCTCTCTTCTTTGCTTTATTATTTACCGGTGAAAAAAGGTCCACCGCTTTTTCCGAAGTTCATTTAAAAACGTTACAATGGAATGGTTCTCTTCCTTTAACGCTTTTTCAAAATGGGACAAGGTCGGTTTGGGACCTTGAATCCGGGACACAAACCGTTTGCTTTTCACAAACTTCCCTCCAGCTTCATGGATGTTTGCTTTAGTATATGCAAACCGGCTGTAGATTCATACAAAAAAGCAGCGGAAATCTCCGCTGCCCCTGCCTATCTATGCTTAAAGGTACCGCCGCGCCGCTGTCCTTTTTGTATAATCCGCTCGTTCTCTTCCATCACTTGCAGGGTGTGATGACTGATGCCGACTTTCGGGAACTCAATTCTCGGTTTCAATGTAACTCCTTTACGATCGCTTTTCAGTGAAACCGCCTGGCTTCCCAGTACATCTATTCCTCTTGTCATGCCTCCTCACTCCTTTCCAGTGCTTGTACTAAGATATCATACGTGGCGAGCAGGATGCCCATCAGGGAACAATCCACATCGCTTACTTTTGCTGTTGAAGAAATACGAATCACGTAGGTTTCATCCTCAATATTAAACGGATAAAACGCAAAGTTGTCTTCTTTATTGTAGTAGGCTTCCGCCCGGGATAATGTTGATTGAATCAAGCTGGCGTTCGAATACTTCACCAGAGCTTCGTTTTTTTCCTGTGGTGTCGTGAATGGCAAAATGGTAAAACTATGCCCTTCTTTTTCAACATACGCTTCAAGAACGAGTTTCAGTCCGTATAAATAATTTTCCTTACTTCCATAATACGCCGTGATTCCTTCCGATTTCAAGATATACAGCGCATTATTTACTTTAGCCCGCAAATCATCGAGCAGCATCTGGTTGTTTTCCACAGATTTTGTGATTCTTGCTAATTCATTATTCCCGATTTTCTTTAAGTACAAACTCAGGAAAATAAAGGCGTCAATCAGTATAAACACCATAAGAACGACCAGATAATGGTCCCAATGGGTAAAGATACTCTGCGGATTCCCCGTCCAATAGATCAGGGCGCCAAATATGTACAGTACGTACCACAATTTGCGGATCGCATCCAGCTTCTGCTCTGCCCGGTCCTCATCCCGCCAATAAAAGATGAGATATGCCCCGATTCCGACAAATACAATCCAAACGACCACCCTAAAAAACCAAATCAACGCGTCTCCCTCCTGTCACCTGCTGTCTACCATTCAATTGAAAAAGCCCATTTCCTGCCTTTGAAGACAGAAATGAGCCTTTGGACCAGGTAAATTCCTGAGTGAGGATACATGTCTCTTACATTAATCCGACCATTCCAACCCCTCAAGAAACTTCAGCACATCCTCGTGGAGTTTCCCTTTGTCAGGACCTCTTGTGACAAGGTGCGGAGAATTCTCGTACCAAATGAGGGATTTGTTGTGTGTGGAAACCTCATCGTATATAATTTGCGCGCTCTCTCTGTTGGCAGAATGGTCCTTTCCTGATTGCACCACCAGAACGGGACAGGAAATTTCGCTAAGATGCCCGCCCACTTCTTCAATCACCGTTTGCAGTGACTTGACCGCTTCATCCGACTGTGGCTTCAGCTTCTCCCATTCTTCTTCAATTTGCTCAGGTGGCGTACGTAAAATCTTTTTATAGCGTTTGGTAAATGAACTGACATGCCGGCCAAGATCTTCGGCACTCTTGGGCTTGACGGGTGCGCACATGGACACGAGCCCTTTTACCGGATAAGTATGAGCTGCCTTTATTGCAAATACACCGCCAAGAGACAGGCCGATTACTGCAATTTCTTCATAGCCCTTTTCTTTTAACGATTGAAAACCATCTTCTACAGTGCTCCACCACTGCCTGGCATTTGTTGCCACCAGCCGTTCAGGCGTATCACCGTGTCCTTCATACAACGGTCCGAGGCATGTATAATTCTTATCATTTAAATAACGCCCCAGCTCCCGGATATCTACCGTGTTCCCGGTAAATCCGTGCAGAAGCAGGACCGCCCGTTTCCCTCCTTCAAAGAAAAACGATTTGGCTGGAACCATTTTCATCATGATGCCTCCGATCCTATTCTTTCTATTTACTCTATCACAAGACGATAAATTGAAAAAAGAATCAGGCCACAAACCTCCCGTAAATGTATTTTTTTAGAAAATTCACACAAAATTTAGAACTATTTTCAGAATTGTCATTGACATTCGCTATAGAAGGAGTAAAATGTTCATTAAAACTTTAACCGAGGTGTCCGTTTTGAAGTACGCATTTGCCCATCGAATTTATTCATTACAATCTTCTGCTGTCCGTGATATTTTAAAAGTTGTTAATCAGGAAGGCGTCATATCGTTTGCAGGCGGTTTGCCTGATGATCAGCTGTTTCCTGCAGAAGCCATCGAAGAAGCATTTTCCAAGGTTTTCGCTTCTGGAAAGCATGCTTTACAATATAGTGAAACGGAAGGATACTTACCCCTTCGCGAAGTAATTCTTGAACGAATGTCGCGTAAAGGCATTACTAACTACACAACCAAAGACATCATGCTCACAACCGGCTCACAGCAGGTTATTGACCTGTTTTCCCGCGTGATGCTGAATGCAGGGGACGTCATTTTGACAGAAGATCCAACCTATCTTGCTGCGCTTCAGGTATTCAAGTCCTATGAAGCACGAGTCATCGGGGTCGCATCCGATGAAGATGGCATGATTCCGGAAGACCTGCAAGCTAAGATCAAGGAATATAAACCAAAATGTATTTACGTAGTTCCGACCTTCTCCAACCCGGCCGGAAAGGTTTGGTCACTGGAACGCCGCAAGATGCTGCTTCAAGAAGCGCACCGAAATAACATTGTCGTTTTGGAAGATGATCCGTACGGTGATCTCCAATTTAACCGCGAGGAAACATACACTCCTCTTGCTGCACTTGATGACGGAAGCTGTGTTCTGTATACAAGCACGTTCTCCAAGACAGCTGTTCCTGCCCTGCGCACCGGGTGGGTCGCGGGCCCATTCCAGATTGTCCGCATGATGTCCCAGGCCAAACAGGCGAATGACCTTCATTCCAATTCATTGTCCCAGCAGGCGCTGTACCATTTCTGTACAGGATTTGACATGGATGGGCATATTAACCGGTTGATCGCAGAGTACGAAAAGCGGATGAATGCCATGTATGACTGTTTGAAGAATGCCAATCTCTCTGGTTTGAAACTGAACAAACCAAAAGGCGGCATGTTCTTCTGGCTGGAACTGGATGAGCATCTTAACACCACTGAACTTTTGCCAGAAGCAGTTTCACGGGGTGTCGCATATGTACCGGGAGAGCCGTTCTTCGCCTCCCTGCCAAAAACCAATGCGATGCGCTTGAATTTCAGCCATCCAACCATTGAACAGATCGAGAGCGGAATCACTATCATGACCGATCTGTTTAAGGAATCACTGGAGAAAAACGCCGTATTATCATAAACAACAAGAAGGAACCTCTCTTTGAAAAGGAGGTTCCTTTTTTTATTATTTCACCCGCAGGCCTTGTCCAATATAGATCGTGAAATCCTTATCCAGGCTGTTCCACTTCTTCATTTGGTTAATCGTCGACTTGTACGTTTTACCAAGAGAATATACCGTATCTCCTGGAATTACTGTGTGATAAACGGCTGTGGGCTTCCTTTTCAGGTTAAAGCTTTTGACCAGCCCATTTACATGTCCCCGAGCGATGCTGCCAATAAAGGAAGCAGATTTTAACTTGTCCGCATCATCCACTGTATCAATAAAACCGTTTTCCGTTAAAACCGCCGGCATGTTTGATTCCCTCAGCATATGAAAGTTAGCCGTTTTCTTTCCGCGGTCCCTGAAGTCCGCCAATTCAAGAACAGCATCATGAATATGGTTGCGGTACGTGGTAGTTGGTGCTTCTGTTCCGGGATAGATATAACTTTCAAAGCCTGTCCCGCCGCCAGCATTAATGTGAACGGATAATAAATAATCAGCTCCCCACCGGTTAGCGGCGTCTGTCCTGTCCTTCAGTGACAGAAACTCATCCGTCGTCCTGCTCATCCTGACCTCAACGCCATTGTACTCTGTCAGCAGTATATTTTTGATCCTCGTGGCAATTTGCAAGGTAATGTTCTTCTCCAGCAAGCCGTTTCCTGTGGCTCCTGAATCACTGCCCCCATGCCCCGGATCGATAAAAATTTTTACCATCTACCAAACACTCCTTGTTGTAAGAAAACTTGAGAAAAGAGAAATCTCTTATTCTCCCTATCATTATATGCAGTTATTTAGTAGTGGTTATGCCTACTAGTTGACGGAAACGGCGTTTAAACGGCGAGTCAGGATTCCTGAAGCCAGGTTTGGATAACTTCCCCCAGTTTCTCTCCTTTAGCCTCCACATCATTCATATCGTAAAATTTAACCATGGCACGGTCATCGGCGAGCCAATCCAGCATTCCTGTTCTGTCCCTGACCAGGAGTCTCATGCTTTTAGGTTCCTTGACTTCTGCTCCGCAATGGAAAATCAGACGAAAGAATCCCTTTCCATGCAAATTAAACGTCAGGCAATCCTCTCCCTCATAGCAATAGCTTGGTGCGTTCCATTTAATTTTTTCGTTTAACTCCGGATGGGTTTCCTGTATGATTTCCCGCACACGCTGAATTTCCCGTTTGAGCGGATGATCCAATACTTCCATAAACGTCTGTACTTCTTCCTGTCCAGACTCCTTTTTGGTTACCATCGTCCTTCTCCTCCTTATTCTCCCTCCCAGGCCGGATTATAAACGACTTCCCATAAATGGCCATCAGGGTCTTGAAAATGGCCGGAATACCCGCCCCAGAACGTCTCATGTGCCGGATCAGTTATGACAGCTCCCGCCCGTTTGGCTTCCTCCATCACCTGATCCACTTCCACTATACTGTTGACATTATGCCCGAGAGTAAATTCGCCAGGGCTTGAAACAGCCACAGGAACCTTCGCCTCGTGAGCCAAATCCTTTCGGTTCCACAACGCCAACTTCAAGCCTGACTGCAGATCAAAAAAAGCGACAGCGCCATGCTCAAATTCAGTGCCGATAATCCCTTTCGTATGAAAGCCCAAACCATCCCGATAGAATTTCACGGAGCGTTCCAAATCATCCACACCTAACGTTATAACGGTAATTCTAGCTTCCACGAAAAATCCCTCCTTACAAAATTGTTAAATAAAAGAAACTCTGATCCTTTTTTTATGGAAGATCAGAGTTGATGAAAATTAAAGCTTTTCTATTCCTCACTTAATACAGAAACCTTAACATCCACATATTGAATGGATTCATCACCGCCAAAGACATGATAGATTGGGGATGCCAGATTTAAATTGTTGTCAACAATATACTGAAGCAGCTCCGCGTAAACAAATTCAGTCAAAGTCTCATAGTTTCCAGTAAAACGTTTCATGAGCATATCATCCACATAATAATAACTTCTATACATTAAAGACTCAGTGGCTGGAATCTTGTCCTCATGAACAGGCATAAACAATTCAATGTACATGTTTTCGTCTTTAGGAATGTTTTTCAACGCATAGAACATGGGTCCTTTAATTGATAAATTTGCTTCTCCAATTTCAGAAATGAAGTCTTCAATTACCAGTTCCATTTCACTGTAATGAAAAAAGTATTCCTTCGAGACGACATTGGTGTAAGCAATGCTTTGATCTTCAGCAATCATCGGACGGATTCACCCACTTCTACAATCGGCGCATACACATCAAGCCACGTTTCTCCGAAAACATCCAGACATACATGGTAAAAGCTCGGGTCCAAAGAAATTTGATTCTGCTTTGCGGTTTCCTGAATGAGCTGGTAGGCTTCTTCAATTCCTCCGTCCTCATCCGTAAAACGGACGCATAGTGCTTCCTCGATAACTAAAACATCAATATATTCATATGCTGAACCTTTTTCCAATTCAACGCGGTCATTAACTGGGACGCTGTATGTAAATTCTCCTGAACCCGGGTCATTTTCCAGCGGTTTGAATTTGAAAAGAACCGGCCCCACTGGATAGATGCCATTATTTACAACCTGGCTTCTAAGAGAGGTTGCAGGTAGAAGCCAGTCTTCTCTTTTCACCACTTGTGTAATGCTAACCAAGTTCAGCATGGACAAGGATTTGTATTGTACTTTCAACCTTATCTCTCCTCTTCTATGTTAACT
Source organism: Fictibacillus fluitans (assembly GCF_030418125.1). Lineage (GTDB taxonomy): Bacteria > Bacillota > Bacilli > Bacillales > Fictibacillaceae > Fictibacillus_C > Fictibacillus_C fluitans. The sequence continues at coordinate 109,049 of NZ_JAUHTR010000008.1, forward strand.
AGCTCATTTTTTCCTCTTTTTGTTATTTCTTTCATACTGTTTTATGCGTTTTCTCTTTTCACGATCATAATCATGCCAGGAAATATTAAAGGAAGGAAACTTGTATTTGCAGTAAGCCAGCAATTGGAATTCAGCTGCCGCAATAGCAATAGGATAAAGAATGAACAACGACAGAATAAAACAAAAGAATGTATATTCACCAGACGTGTGTATTAAAATTAAGATTAATAAAACAACCAAATAAATGATAGAACCGAGAACTGTAAGTATAATAGTCCTGCCGAAGAAAAATCCAGAAGAATTTTCACCAGTAAATTCCCCATTGTGTGCTTGTTTAAAAATACTAATAGTACTAAGAATATGAACTATAACAGCCCCGGTTAGCAGGAGGCCCACATATGTTAAAGTCAAGCTATCGTTTGGAAAATCAAAAATTCCGCTAATTACAACAAACATAAAACCAATGGTACCAAACTGAAAAATATAAAATAAGGTTAAAACCGAGATGATTTTTTGAAACTTAATGTACATCTTTGGTTTTGTAAAAATGAATAACAAACTAATCTGTATACAATAAAATGCAACTTCCAAAAAGATGACTACTTTTTCAAAAGTATTAGGAAAAACTGTCCATCCAAACCTAAATAACCCTACACCTATAAAGAACATTGGCATACTGCACCAAATCATGGATCCAAACATAAATGACACACAACTATCAGGACTTAGCCTGTTTTTGGCAGTCGTTTTGAAATCAGATAAATTTTCTTCTTTTATATTCATGCTCTAACTCAAACGCTTGTTTTTAGATTTGCGATTATTATTTTTCCTTGAATACTTCTGCCTTTGCCGCCGATATTCTTCCCAAGAAATAATAAATGAAGGAAATTTAAATTTGCAATAGGCTAACAATTGAAATTCGCCTGCACCAATGGCGATGGCATACATAACGATTGTTGCTATGGCGTAACCAAAGTAAATATTGAATCCATAATCATTATGGCTGATGATCATGATTGCCATTATCAAAGTGTAGACGGCAGATCCTACTATAATCCAAACCTTCATTTTACTAGATAAAAATGATGAATTCTCATCGTTAAAAGCTCCTTGGGCCGCTTGCTTAAAGGTATCCACAGTGGATAAGATATGTACCACAAAAGCACCTGCGATTAAAAGACCAATATAAGTTAATGTTGTTTGATTGGTAGAATAATCGGTCATTCCAGGAAGTACAAACATGGTAAACGTAATGGTAGCCGTTTGAAATGCAAAAAACAGTAAAACCAGAGATTGGAACTTCTGCAGTTTAAAAGCAGCCTTTGCAGATAGAAAAAGAACGAGAAAAACAAGTTGTAAACCGTATAGTATTAATTCCACTGTAACAATATTTTTCTCTACCGGTTCAGCGTAATACTCCCAACCAAATCGATATAAAGCCGCAAAAATAAAAAACATCATCATTGAGCAAAAAAAGGTTGCTCCAATCATGAAACCTGAAATCCCATCGGGAGATAGACGGGTACGACAGGTTTTTTTAAACCCCGTTAAATTCTTCTCTTTAATGTCCCACATGTACTTCTCCACCTTAAAAAATATTACCAGAAAATAGAGCCTATTTTATGGGTAAGACTTTTCACACCTTTTTTAGCGGCACTAACTACACTTTCGCCACCTAATGCATCGAACTTCGTATTTAAACCATAAGAGGCAATAACACTAACTCCCGCTCCAACCACAGTTCCGACCGGAGGAGCAATCAATGACCCAACAGCGGCCCCTGTTGCAGCCGCAGCTGCAATGCCTCCAATATCAACAGCTGAATCCGTTACAATATCGGCTGCATCATGGGCTTGCCAGCCATCTTTTTGTGCATCAACCACATTATTGGCAATAGATAAAGCAGACCCTACCACTGCCAGCCCTTTTACAGTTTTTCCTACTTTACCAACTTCTTTAAAGGTGTCTTTCCATTTCATTGGGTTGATAGTTTTCACACTGTCGGCATAGGAGGATTTAAACCCGGTCCATGCTTGCTTTCCTACAGCTTTTGTAAAACCAATTTTCTTCAAATCTTTTTTATATTCTTGATGTGCTACAAAATCCGGCAATTTATAAATCGCTGTTTTCGCCTTCTTAATTTGTGATTTAGTCGTCTTCAAATCCTCAAATTTGAAACCATTTCGTATGTATTTAATGAAAGCATCATCATCTTTATTCATTTTTAGCATTTTAGAAATAGCTACAATGTCTTTGGTGTTCTTTGTGGATAGCGTGTATGCTCCACGGCCTTTTCGGCCAGCGGGATCAAAAATAGCTTTAAAATCATATTTCCATTTAAGATATTGGCTAATGGACAAGGCTGTAGTAATTCTTCCATATTTAATCCCTTTACTAACGCTTGTTACCCCTTGTCTTACTCCCGCAAATGCAGTACCGCTCAAGAAAGCGGTAAAACTATCAGCATTGAACAGCTTCTGGTCCGCCTCCCGAAAGTTAATTTCCGTACGTTTTACGACTTCTTCCGCTCCGTTTAACAGGCTCCCGTAATGGTCGAGCTGCTGGATCAGGCTGTTGTAGAGGGGGCTGATGGCGGAAAGATTAATTCCGTCTCCGTGGCTTTGCATGGAATAATAGTTCATTTGCAGATTCGATCTGATAGCTTTGCTCTTCGCTTCGAGCTTTTTCACATCTGATGCGAGTTCTTTTAGTTCGTCTGGTACAACGTTTACACGACTCATTCCTTCTCCTGCCTTTCTACTCTCTATTCTAAAAAAGAACCAGGACTTCTTATACTGGACTTTACTCCTAAAAACCCCACTTCCTTTTTACCCTTCTTTCTTGCACCAAAACCAATTTGTGCCAAATTTTAGATAATTCAGGTGAAAATGGTCCCGAATTTATCTTAAAAGAGTTAATTAACCGTTCTCCCACTGATCAAAGTAACTTTCTATTAAACATACTAACTATTTTACAAAAGTAATAACCTGGTGTACACAGTAAAAACTGCCTCCTTTTTCCACAAGAGACAGTTTTTGATTTATTGCTTATGTTATACCGGGCTTACAAAGTCGGCATTTTTCGTATAGAGGTACAGCCCATAATCCTGCATGACTGAGGCATTTCCGGTCTGCCGGATCATCGCAGCCGCATGTCCTCGGTGATAGTTTCCGTGTGTGGAAATATGATAGATGGTTTCCATAGGTGTAGTATCCAGCCGTCCCGCATATGGATTATCCACAGTGAACACTTTTTCCATGTCATGGCTATCAATATAATGCTTATACTCTTCTGTCAGCTTTTTGTATCGCTGCTCCATTTCGAGCAGTGTTTCTGCTTCAGCCTCTCTTCTCAATGTGTCCGAAGCGGCCATTCCCTCTTGCATATCCTCCCCCTGCATGATATTCAACCACAAATTGTCAGTTAAATACAGATGTACCATAACTGTTGAAAGAGATGGAAAAATGCTTTGCCTCATTTCCTTTTTGTATAAATCCTCTGGAAGTTCCCGCAGCTTTTCAAAGATTCTGGCGTTCGCCCAAGCATGATAATCATACATTTCACGTGCATGGTTCTTCATCCTATCCAACCTCCCCGTGCTTTGTTCACTCCTAACCCTTTACCTATTCGAGATGATCTTGCCCTATTCCTTTTATAAAAAAGAGCATCCGGGATCAATCCACAGATGCTCCTTTCCTTTAAACAAGACCGGTCAAACTATAAACTCCAATAACAAAGAAGACAGCGATGGTTTTGATCACTGTGACAGCGAATATGTCACGGTAGGCCTGCTTATGCGTCAATCCGGTTACCGCGAGGAGGGTAATGACCGCTCCATTATGCGGCAGTGAATCCATGCCGCCGGACGCCATCGCCACGATCCGGTGCATGACCTCCATCGGAATATCAAATTGCTGGGCAAGCTTTACATACTGATCACCCATAACGCTTAGCGCGATTCCCATACCGCCTGACGCGGACCCGGTAATACCGGCCAGCACGTTCGTAGTTACTGCGCCGTTGACAAGTGGATTGGTAAAGGTATGAGAAATACTGTCACGCACAACACCAAATCCAGGCAAGGAAGAAATAACGCCTCCAAACCCATATTCAGATCCGGTATTCATCGCAGCGAGCAAAGCTCCTCCAATGCTGGCGTTAATGCCCTTCTGGAAGTTGGCGGTCACACCTCTCCAATTGTAGGCGATTGTTGCCAGAATTCCCATACACAAGGCCATCTCCACCGCCCAGATGCCTGCTACCTGACTAAGGTCAACCTTCCCAAAGTCCTTCAATCCGATGGAAGCAAAATCAAATCCATCCGGATACCATTTGGGAATGTAAATGGTGAGCACCTTGTTCATTACACCGACCAGGATCAAAGGAACAAACGCCAAGACCTGGCGAAGCGGCGAAACTCGCTGCTGCATTTCATCACTGTTGTATTGAGGCTCCTCCTGTACCGCCTGGGCAGCGGCTGCCATTTCACTTTGCGCCCCGATCGGCCCGCTGTAGCCTTCGCCCTGTTTCCTGGCTTTTTTGCTTCTGCCCTGCAAATAAAGAATTCCCAGTGTGAAAACAAACAACGCTCCGATCACACCAAGTACGGGTGCAGCATAAATGGTTGTTCCGAAAAAGCTAGTGGGAATAACATTTTGAATCTGCGGTGTTCCTGGAAGCGCATCCATTGTAAAAGATAACGCACCAAGAGCAATTGCTCCCGGGATCAGACGCTTCGGAATATCCGCTTCACGGAAAAGATGCACGGCAAAAGGATATACCGCAAACGCAACAACAAACAAGCTGATTCCACTGTATGTAAGAATGGCACACATCAATACGATGGCTAGAATCGCTCTTTTCGCCCCTACAAATTGCACAATCGTTTTGGCGATCGATGCGGCCACACCCGACATCTCCACCAGCTTTCCAAAAATGGCCCCCAGCAGGAAGACAGGGAAATACAGTTTGATAAAGCCAACCATTTTCTCCATGAAAATGTTGGAGAAGAACGGCATAACATGTGATGGATCTGTAAGCACCACGGCGAACAGCGCACAGATGGGTGCAAACAGGATAACAGAGAAGCCTTTATACGCAACAAACATCAGTAAGCCAAGCGCTAACAGGATAATAAGGAGATCCATACCTTCACCTCTTTTATTGGTAGTAAAAAAAGGATGAACATGCCCGTTCTACAGGCATGTCCATCCATCACTCATGCTCTTGCAGTCTTAGTAGCTTAGTAGCGTGCGGTCAGCATTTTTTTGCGCGTGTAAAACTCCACGCCGTCTTTGCCGTTCGCATGCAAATCACCATAGAAGGATTTCTTGTATCCGGAGAACGGGAAGAACGCCATTGGTGCAGGAACACCCATGTTCACGCCAAGCATTCCCGCATCGATTGTATCCCTGAATTGACGGACCGCCTTTGCACTATCGGTAAACAGGCAGGCACCATTGGCAAAGTCAGATTGATTCGTCAGCTTGATCGCTTCAGTCAGGTCATTGACACGGACCACTGAAAGCACCGGCGCGAAGATTTCATCCTTCCAGATTTTCATGTCGGTTTTAACATTGTCAAAAATCGTCGGTCCAACAAAGTATCCCGGTAATTCGCAAGCCTGGTCATTACGTCCGTCGCGAGCGAGTGCCGCTCCTTCTTTTACACCGATATCAATGTACTGAAGGGTCTTGTCTTTATGGGACTGGCGGATAACCGGTCCAAGGAAAACATTTTCTTCCATACCATTTCCAATGGTAAGTTCTTCAGCCTCCTTCACGAGCCGTTCCACGAGGGTGTCCGCAATATCACCGACAGCCACGACAACAGAGCACGCCATGCAGCGCTCTCCTGCAGAACCAAACGCAGCGTTGATAATGTTCGTTACGGCAATGTCCATATCGGCATCCGGAAGCACAATGCTGTGATTCTTGGCACCGGCCAGTGCCTGCACACGCTTGCCATTCCCTGCACCTGTCTTGTATACATGCTCGGCAACCGGCTGGGAACCGACAAAGGAGATGGCCGGAATGCGTTCATGCTCGAGAATGCCATTCACAATATCACGAGCACCGTGAACGATGTTCAGCACACCATCAGGAAGACCCGCTTCCTTAAACAGCTCGGCCAAACGGTTGGCAAGCAGCGGTGTACGCTCGGAAGGTTTTAAGATAAAGGTGTTTCCGCAGGCAATTGCGAGCGGGAACATCCAGCAAGGCACCATCATTGGAAAGTTAAACGGTGTAATTCCGCCAACAACCCCGATTGGGTACCGATACATTCCTGATTCAATACCTGAAGCAATGTCCGGAAGCTGGGAGCCCATCATGAGAGTTGGCGCACCTGCCGCAAACTCCACACATTCAATACCGCGCTGCACTTCTCCATATGCTTCCCCATAGCTCTTGCCGTTTTCTTTCGTAATCAGGCGTGCAAGTTCATCCCAATGATCTACCAAGAGCTGCTGATAACGGAAAAGGATACGTGCCCGTTTTGGCACAGCCACCTGGCTCCATGATTCAAATGCGCGTTCTGCCGCTTCAACCGCAAGCTCAAGATCTTCACGATTGGAAAGCGGCACTTCAGCCAGCGCCTCTCCAGTTGCCGGATTCGGCACTGTTTCAGTTTGATCGGAACGGGACTCCACCCATTCACCGTTGATAAAATTCTTTAAGGCTTCCACTTTAGTAATTGAAGACATGTATATTCCACTCCTTGTTGTTTTTTAAGATTGAATCATCGTAGACGAGATGCTGAAATCATAGTCATAACAGACCCTGTATAAATCAATGATTTCTTCGTGTGCCGGTACCCTCGGGTTGTTCCCCGGGCTTCCGCTGTCAAGGGCGTCGTTAGCCATTTTGGAGATCACTTGTTCAAACGCCTCCTGATCCACTCCCCAGCTTTTCAGATTGGGAATATCCAGATCGGCGCACAGCTTTTTGATTTCTTCAATGGCGAAATCCGCCAGCTCCTCCTTGTCCTGTTTATCCAGTCCCGGCTGGATAATCTGGGCAATGGCTGCAAGCTGGTCTATGGCATCGCGCTTGCTGAATTCAAGAACAGCCGGCAGGAGCATCGCATTGGAAACGCCATGAGGAACATGAAACAACGCTCCAATCGGCCGGGACATGCCATGAACCAGGGTTACGGACGCGTTAGAAAACGCAAGTCCCGCCTGCATGGAGGCCAGTGCCATTTCTTCTTTGGCATCCACATTCTCCGGTTGATGATAGGCTGTCCGAAGGTTACCTGTAATTGAAGCAATAGCCGACCGCGCAAAATCGTCTGTGAGCGGCTGGCTCTTTTTAGAAATGAACGCCTCAATCGCATGGCAAAGGGCATCAACTCCCGTGGCAGCGGTTACATTCTTGGGTGTGGAAAGCGTCAGGATCGGATCCACAATCGCGGTACACGGCAAGAAGTTGGGATCCTTGATCATCATCTTGATATCATCTTTTGTATTCGTAATCACGGTAACATCGGTCACTTCGGAACCTGTACCAGCAGTTGTTGGAATCGCGATGAACGGTAGCGGTTTTTGTGAAATTTTTCTTGCTCCGCCCCGGTAATCCCCGATATATCCTCCGTTGGACGCCACCACTCCGACTGCTTTTCCGGTATCCATACAGCTGCCGCCGCCGATGGCAACGATTACATCACACTTTTCTTCAAGGCAAATTTCAAGTGCTTCTTTTACATGCTGATCGGTAGGTTCTGTATTCACATCCAGGTAAGAAACAAAGGGAAGGTTATGCTGTTCAAGCAGTTTCTCACACTTTCTCACATGGCCAATCTTCTCCATCACACGGTCACTGATCAATAACACCTTTGTGCCCAGCCCGGCCGCTTCCTCTCCCAACTTCCCCAGGGAATCCCGGCCATAATACAAAGCATTGGGCATACGAAATTCTGCAAACTTCTTCATGCTGTTCCTCCTTTCAATTTTCACACTTAATTATTTTTGCAAGAACCATGCCAACTTTGATAACCCTTTCATTAAGCCAAAAAAATTTATAAGTGTATGCTTAACCATACACAAAGCGTCCGAATTATGTATGATAATTCGGACACTTTTACTTCTTACTGTAATTTTTTTAGTTTTTCATACAATGTCGAGCGCTGTATGCCAAGCTTCCTGGCCGCAGCCGCCTTGTTTCCGGCTGTCTCTTTTAATACCTGAAGAATTCTTTCCCGTTCCTGCTGTTTCACATTTTGTCTCAGCTCATCCAATAGATTCCCTTGTTGGGGTGCTTTCGCTCGCTCCTGCTTTACTCCCGTTTGTTCATGCGGTTGGTGAAAACGTCCGGGAATCTCCGCTTTTGTTATCATGCGCTCTTCTCCCAAACTGACCAGCATCTCAACGGTATTAACCAGCTCACGCACATTTCCCGGCCATTCATAATTGATCAGAAGATTCATCGCCTCAGCCGAGAATTCCATTGGCTCCAATTTAAAGGCCTGACAAAAGGATTGCAGATGATGCTCGAGAAGAACGGGAATGTCTCGTTTCCTTTTACGAAGCGGAGGAATTTCGAGCCTGATAATATTCAGGCGGTAATACAGGTCTTCCCGGAAGGTTCCTTCCTGCACCATCTGTTCCAACGGCCGGTTGGTGGCGGCAATGATCCGCACATCAATGCGCTGGCTTGTTGAACCCCCTACCCGTTCGACCGTCCGCTCCTGAAGAGCGCGCAGAATTTTTGATTGCATGAGAGCCGGCATGTCCCCAATTTCATCCAGAAAAAGAGTTCCTTTATGCGCCTGTTCAAACTTTCCGGGCTTGCCTCCCTTTCTGGCTCCTGTAAACGCACCCTCTTCATAGCCAAAGAGCTCCGCTTCCAAAAGGTGTTCCGGGATGGCAGCACAGTTCACGCTGACAAACGGACCTTCCGCAAAAGGGCTGGACTGATGAATCGCTTTGGCGAACATCTCTTTTCCCGTACCGCTTTCTCCCGTAATGAGGACCGTAGACGGCGTGCGGGCGGCTTTTTTCGCCAGCCTTTTAACCGCAGAAATTTCTTCACTGACCCCGATAATATCCGTATAGGATGTTTCATCGGCATCCATCGCTGCATCAGGAAGGGTCTTTTCCGTTACTTTTCTCGAAAGCTCCTGCATTCTTCCAAGGATATTGTACAGCTCGCTCACTCCGTGAAAGATCAGCATGCCGATGGCACCGACTACTTCATTTTCCTTCACAATTGGAATCCTGTGAACGACCATATCCTGCCCCTGGATACGCTGGATAAACCCTCTCTCCTCGATGCCGGTCTTTGCTACTATATGAAGTCTCGTATTTTCAATCACTTCCGTCACATGCTTCCCCAGAACTTCATCCCGACGCTTTCCGACAAAACGGCAGTACGCTTCGTTAAACTCAAGGACGATGCCGTGTTTATCAATCACCGCGATTCCTTCGTAAGCGGTTTCCAAAATGGTACTCATCGTTTCAGCCGTATGGACCGTCTCCTGAAGCTGACTTAGGTGAAAGAAATAAGAATGCAGAATATCGGTCTTTGTCAGGATTCCAATGAGTGCTCCTGTTTCATCCACAACCGGAAGGCGCCCTGCCTTAATGTGCCAGGCTTTTGAGATTGTATCTTCAGGGCCGATCGTGATGACGTCCCTTTTCATCACCTCTTCCACAGCTGTTTCACCCGTATACCCACCAAGAAGAGAGCGAACAATTCTCGTTTTCGTCACAAGTCCGATTAACTTCTGCTGTTCAAGAACCGGCAACCCATCAATTCTGTACTCATTCATCATTTGAACCGCTTCTCTTAACATGGAGGTTCTTGTTAAGGAGAGCGGATTCTTTGTCATCCATTTATATACAGGCTCTGTATTTTTCACACTGCCAAAATTCATTTCCAGCGTCTTTACACTGTCATTCAAAGAGGTCACCGCCTTTCTATCTATTATTATAAGGGATGACGCAAGATTCAGTGAATGAGGTGCTTGCATTAAAGTCATGGCAGGTATATCTACCAAACTATTTTCAAAAACACCGTAAGGATCCGAGGGCCGCCTGCTGATCATCGGTACCCTTGCCTTCCTGTTTACGGATCTGCGTACAAAAGCAAAGCTGGTTGTTATCTCCAACATCGCGAGCCAGCGGGCTGCGAACTAAAAAATAAGGCAGACATCCAATGGATGCTCTGCCTTTATTTATACCTTTAACGATGAGAAGGCCAAGCCCCCTGCATTTTTCTGATTAAGAGAATCTGACCCGTATGATAGGCATCGTGCAGCATGATATCCAGCAGTTTTGGTTCTAGCGAATCCTCATTAAGATCCCCGTCAGAAGTTTCACTAAGCGCCCTCCTTAATCCCAGCTGCGCATTTTCTGCGCGCTCCACCACGCTCTTCCATTCCTGATCATTGTTGGAAGGCTCGGTAAGCATAAATGTTTCATCTCCATCCAGGTTGTTCGTCCATTCACGGCCCTCCATTCTGGCAGCCGTCCTCTCTTTATAATAGATTAGATGATTGACGTTCTCCCAGATGGATTTCGTTGCTTCGCCAGGCGGTCTCCAACTCGCCTGTTCAGCAGTTATTCCGTTAATCGCGTCCTTAAACGGAGCATACCAGCTCTCCTTGTCATACGTCGTATCCAAGACATTTAATAGTAAATCCACTCGATTCAAAGCCATCTCCTCCTTGATTATCTTTCCTTGGGGTTATGCAAACCTTACTTTCTCGATCAATCAGTTGAATCCCTGCTGTTTCTCTGGAAAATTCACCCCCATAAACTTCCGGTCCATTACCAATTATTTATAGAGTACATATACGGGGTGGGTTTACACACTGACAAAAGGAGGCTCAATGATGGATGACTATGTAAAAGATGCGCTGCAGGAATGGAAAGAAGAGCTGCTGGGCCAAAAGAAAGATTTTGATGAAGAATATGAAAAAGTAAAAACGGAACTCCAGCTCTATTCCTATAAATTCGGGATTACCAAACAAGTTCTTCAGTCCACGATTAACGAAGAGATGATAAAAAATATTAAAGCCAACTATCAAGAGCCATTCGAAGAGAAATACAATGAACTCAAGGCTCAATTAAAAAAGCTTGAAGATAAGCGCAACGTTTACAACATGTTTGTCGAAAAGATCGAACAGGCAAATCCCGTTAAATAACACATGAACGTAAGCAAACCTCACAGGCTATAGGCGAGGTTTGCTTCTTTATGATGACCATCAGCGGTCAGCCCCTGCTACATGTTGCGGAAAACCGGTTTTCCCGCAGTCTCGTAGCGCAATAGCACCGATCCGCTTGGGAACGTTCTGGATTCAAGCAATTGCAGGGCCATTGGTATCGTTCCGGAATCGAAGAACCGTTTTCCTTTTCCGAGCACTACTGGAAACTGCCAGATGTTCATGCGGTCAATCAGCTCGTGACGCAGCAGTGACTGGTTCAGGTCGCTGCTGCCAACGACATGCACCTCTGAATATTTCTCCTTGAGCAATGGCACACTTACAGCCACATCTGCATCGAGCAGCTTTGAGTTGTTCCAATCCACGCTCGATAATGTGCGGGAGGCGACATATTTAGGTTTCTCGTTCATCAGCTTCGTAAACGGATTGCCGGATGGAGCCTGCTGCCAGTATGGCGCGAAGATTTCGTACGTTTTGCGGCCGAGCAGCAACGCGTCAAGCTTCGAATAATCATCGGCGATCAATTGTCCAGACTCCGCACCGGCATACGGTGCCTGCCACCCGCCATAGCCGAAACCGCCCTCACGATCTTCATCGAGCCTTCCCGGAGCCTGAATAACACCATCCAACGTCATGAACATATGCACAACCAGTTTCCCCATGTCCTTTTCATCCTTTCAAAATAGCACTTTAGGATAATAAAAAACTCATTTAGTAGTACAATTTCAACAGACAAAGATATATTCCTTGTTGAAACGAACTCTGTCAGTCGACGCTCCATTGGATTTTGGCAAAAAAAAAAAATGACGAATGCCAATTCACTCGTCATTTCTATTCATATATTTTGTTTTACCGGCTGACTTTAATGTACTGCTTCACCACGTCAAATACATATTCCTGACAGGCTGCCGCAGTATCCGGGCTGTATTTTCCGCCGTTCACCTTGTTATTGGAAAGAACACGGATTCCAAGGAACGGAACATCATAAGCTTTTGCAATCTGAGCTGCAGACGCCCCTTCCATCTCTTCAACGGAGGTTCCATACGTTTTGTGGAACCATTTGATGCGGTCAACTTCATTGTTCCACACATCTGCTGAACCGATTGTTCCTTTAACAATCTTCCCTTTATTGTACGTTTGCTTTACAGCTTTGGCCGCTGAAAGCAAGCTTTTGTCTCCCTCATAAAAGCGAGGCTTCTCCGCATTCGGGTCTTCTCCAGCACTGCCTTCTGAGGCCATTAAATCCATCGGCTTCCATGCTGTTGGATCGATGCCTTCATTCTCAGCTTTATCCCCAGTTTTTAACGAGCCAAGGTTAACGGTTCTTTCTCCCAGAACAATATCAAACACGTTCAGCCTGGCATCATGCCCTCCTGAAGTCCCCTGATTGATGATCGCTTTTGGTTTGTATTTTTCAATGGCAATTGCCGTTGCCGCTGCCGTGTTTTCCATGCCTTTTCCTGTCTTAGCCACGATCACAGGATAGTTGTTCAGCTTCCCTTTATAAAACACAAATGTGCCGGATTTCTCTACTTTTACATGCTTCAGCTTTTTCGCGAAATTTTCAGCTTCTATAGGCATAGGTCCCTGAATAAGGATCGGACGCTGTTTTGCTTCTGCGATTGGAGCCTTGGTTGAAAACGTTGTCCAACCTGTGAAAAGCAAGGCAGCCACCATCAGCAGGATCCCCGCCCCCGTCCATTTAAACCTGTTTTTCTTTTCCATTGAAATCTCCCCTTTGTTCGTCTTTTGCTGCGAATGGTCCTTCATACACCGTAGAAAACAGAAAAAAGACCCGGATCACTCTCTACCATCCAGACCAAAGTTAAAGCTCTATTGGAAATCTCTAGTTAAATAGAAAATCCCCATTGACTTTAACTCGTAGTCCGGTTCTTGCTTTGGGAACCAGGTAGAGACGCCCAGACCATATTACCGGGCATATACGAGAATATTCACTTGATTACGGTGTAACTATAACAAACTGCTCAGAAGGAAGCAATAAAAAAACACGAACTTTATTAAAATAAACATTTAAAACATTCGTATTTTCAAAAGTTTGAAATTTATGGTATGACTGTTAAATTAAAAAAGAGATTGGAAGTTTCTCTGCCGTTTACTATAATCAACAAAACAACCATTTTGAGGGAGAAGATTATTATTGGAGTTTTTAGCTCCATTTGCGTGGTCGGAACGAAAGAGAATAACAAAAATAAAATGTCAGGGTTTATTTCCCCTGACATTTCACTGATCTCTTTTTTGCTTCACGTTTATGTTAGCTTTTTCACCATATAATACTGCTTCTGATCCGGCCCCGGGTATCCCTCAACAACTCCAACCACCTCAAACCCGTACTTCTTGTAAAAACCAGGCGCCTGAAAACTCAAGGTATTCAGTTGGATTTGCCGGCAGCCATGTTCGCGTGCAACGTCTTCCATCCGTTTCAGCAGTTCTTCACCGTATTTCTTGCCTCTCAAGGACTCATCGAGCCATAAAAAATCTACGTACAACTGGCGCCAGGCAATCTTTCCGGTGATTCCTCCGAGAATGCTTCCTTCATCATCCCTTGCCATGAAGCTGACGTTTTTAACCGGATGTTTAAGGTCGTCCGGTACATTGGCCATATTGAATTCAATGAGTTTACTGCGTATATATTCGCTATCTTCCTGATTCCATTGCTGTGTAATGTTCACCCTTTTATAACCCCCGTCTTTCTATCATCATCAACCGATTTACTTTTTCACAAGCTCATAGCCATTCTGTTTAACGGCGTACTCCACACCTTTTTGCAGACTCGAAAAGGATTTCGTATCATCCAGATTGATCGCTGATTTGACAATCTGGAGCGTCACATCCGGGGAAATACCCACCAGGTAGCCATCTGCGCCAAGAAGCTTGATGGCCTGTATCACTTGTATGATACCCTCTAGGATATGGTCATCCACATTCTTTAGTCCTGTCATATCGATCAACATAAAACGTGCTTTTTGCCTCATAAGTTCATACAATGCTTTTTCAATTAAATCCGCCAGCCGCTCTTCATTGAACTTTCCAATTAAAGGGATGACGAGGATGTCATTCAAAACGGGGATAACAGGAGTCGAAAGTTCCTTAATCATGGAAGACAATTCTTCTGTACGGTTATTCACCAAATTCTCCAGTTCCTGAATGCTTTCCCTTTCTTTCCTTCTCGCCAGATCATGAATGTTGTCCGTCACCGTAAAACTGGTTGGGAAAATTTCAATCTCTTCCATAAGTTTCTCGTCTGTTACCGAGCTGCTCGTCACCTTGTACCACATATCCCGCTTAAAGATTCCGGAAAAGATGCCGGCCCAATGGCTGGGTAATAATGAACCCTTTTCCCCTTTTAAAATCCGATGTTCCCAACTGTTTGTCAGCCGGACCACTGCCGTTTGATCTTCAAGTGAAAGATGGATAACTTCATAATTTCCCCATCCCGCATTTCTGTAAATATTGCTGTATTCGGAATAAAGATGATCAATGCCTTTTCTCCCGCTGTAATAGGACGTAACAAGACTGCCCATGCGATACCCTGTGACCTGATATACAGTTTGTGAAACATCCTTGCCGGAAACCTCTTCGATCGTTTTTAAAAAAAGTTCAATCGCAGAATCCCAGAACAGTAAAGTAGAAGCCCCATCAAACGTGAAAAGCCCATTTTCCTGATTCCACTCAAAAATATTGTCGTTCACTTGAAAACTGACTACGGGTTTTGTCATAGAATAGTCTCCTGTGGGAAATAAGTTATACTTTCATTGTACTTAAATAGTCTTTAAATTCCAATCTATCTGAAATTTCTTTTTTTCAAAAGACCAGGTTGACAGGTACCTCACGTTCCGTATATGCTAGTTAACATTATCCTAAACAACGTACTTTTAAACGCAATGAACGGGAGCAGTAAGAGTGATGACATAGAAGCAGAGAGCTGCGGATTGGTGAAACGCAGACTATGAATCCTTTGAACTCGCCCGGGAGCAGCAGGACAGAAAGAATGATTTCTTATGTTTTGACGATTAACCTTCGTTATCAGGTTTTAAAAGCAGGGTTCCTTTTTTCAGGAATCAACTAGAGTGGTACCGCGGTCAGCCCAAGGCTAATCGTCTCTTTTCTCATCACAGGAGAAAAGAGACGATTAGCCTTTTTTAATTGATTAGGATGCAGATTGCAGAGGGAGAGGTAAGAACGATGGAAAAACACACCAAGAGTTTACGGCGCACCATGACCTCACGTCACATTATGATGATGGCATTGGGCGGCAGCATTGGAGCAGGTTTATTTAAGGGCAGCAGTGCAGCCATTGATACGGCTGGACCCGCTGTGGTATTGGCCTATTTAATTGGAGGCATTATTCTATTATTCATTATGCAGGGACTTGCCGAGATGGCGGTTCAAAACAGCAGTGCCCGTACGTTCCGTGACCTGGTCCAGTCGGTGCTGGGCGTATTTCCCGCCTACTTTCTGGATTGGATCTATTGGAAAATGTGGGTGCTCAATATTGCCGCTGAAGCGGTCGTTGCCGCGATTTTCCTCCAATATTGGTTTTCAGAAACACCGATCTGGGTACTCGCTCTCATGGTTTCAGTCGCCGTTACAGTCATCAACTTGTTATCGGTTAAGATCTTCGCAGAAACTGAATACTGGCTTGCGTTGATCAAGATCAGTGTCATCGTCATCTTTATCGTTGCCGGGATTCTATTATTGTTCGCATCCTTTGGTCATCACACCGCCCCTTCCTTCTCCAACTTAACCGGACACGGCGGATTCTTTCCAAATGGACCGACAGGCTTGATCACCGCTATGCTCGTTGTCATCTACTCATATGGCGGAACAGAGATCATTGGTGTGACTTTGGCTGAAACGAAAAATCCGGAAAAGGTCGTGCCTAAAGCGGTACGAAGCACATTGACGCGTATTATCGCCTTTTACATTTTTCCATTCTTTATCATTGTCGGGTTGATTCCATGGGATAAGGTTAACGGAGTGAATGAAAGCCCGTTTGTTATGGTGTTTCAATTGATCGGAATCCCGGGAGCCGACCATGTGATGAATGCCGTCATCCTGCTTGCGATCATTTCCTCGATGAACTCAGGGCTTTATGGTTCCTCCCGTGTTCTCTTTACTCAGGCCGTTGACGGACGGGTGCCTAAGATTTTTGCTCAGCTATCTTCGAAAAAGGTGCCTGTCTATTCCATCCTGATGTGCACGGCCTCCCTGTATGCTGGTGTATTGCTTTCCATTTTTGCCGGCAGCAGCACCTTCACCTATTTAATGGGGTCGCTCGGTTATACAGTGCTGTTCATCTGGCTGATCATCGCCTTTGCCCACCTGAAGTCGCGCAGTGGGAAAGAACAGCTTTCCGGCTATTATGTAAAATGGTTTCCGTATACAACATGGGTGGCAATTATCGCCCTTCTGGCCATCCTGGTCGGCATCATCATGACAACGTCTCTTATTATTACAGGTGTGACACTCGGGATTTACCTATTGATTTCCCTGACCTATGTCATACGAAGAGATACCCTCACATCCGTACAGCGTATTGGGGCTTAGTTCAGCAAAAAACGTCCTCGGCTGGGGACGTTTTTGCTGTTAACGTTTCTACTATCGCCATCACTTAAAGCTCTCTGCCTCTCCCGTTACCATTCCATTATTCATCAGCGCCCTCCGGCGGTCGTGGAGGACCAGCAAAATGATAATCGCCATTGTCACACCTAACACGATTCCAGACTCCATGGTGAGCACACGTGCCAGCGGGTACTCTGGAGCAGGCCGTGCATTGGAATGAATCCCAGTCAACAGGTCGTAGGTGTTGTAAGAAAACAACATTCCTGAAGAAATCCAAGTTACCGCCATGGGAAGGAGAAACCCAAGTGATCCCCGGCGAGTGGTCAGCATAAGCAAACTCCAAGCACCCGCTAAAGACCATGCGCCCATACTTAACGTCAACAAGTGCCACCACACATCGCGGTTATCCAACAGAGCCGGATCGATTCCGATGGTGCCGCCCACTGCCCAGTATAGCTTGAGAGCACCGAGCAAAAAGCTCCCTGCAGCGACGAGCTTACCCAGCTTTACTTGCAGCTGACGGTTGTCTCCATGCAGTTCTCCATAGTCAATCGGACCAGTTAGCGCCTCGGGCCACCTTGCTTTGACGTACCCCGCCAGAGCAATAGGCAGGAGAATACCGACTCCAACCAAAGAGATCATGACAAAGAGCTGCTCATAGACCCAGAATTCTGCAGCACCCGCTTGCTTATCTCGGGTAATCGCGGCAGGACCAAGAACCGGTGTCAGCAAAAGCAAGGGAATAAGAAGACCGGTGCCTGCCCACACGGGTAGAGCCACCAACCACGCTGGCAGCTTCTCACCCCACGGTCTGCAAAAGGCCATTGCCAGCAGGATGCCAACCGCAGCAAGAACCGCGGTAGTTGCATTGATCATGCGCCAACTGGCATCACCCATTTGCTCTGTCGGAAGCAAGAGGCCCAAAGACCAGACAATTTTAATCAGCAAATACGGTGTCACAGCCAGTGCAGCCCCATAACCGCAAATCCTGCGCATCTTCAACCATCGCGAAGTTGTCAGCTTTCCCCTTATTACCATGTCATTGCCCCCAGTAACAATGCCTTTTTTTCATTTAGAGCTTTACAGGAAAATGACCTATCCAAAGTAATCCCTCCTGTTTGTTTCCTTTGTTAATATACGTATCACCCCACCGATCTTTAACCACTAATTTTTATTCGATTAGTAATCTTACTCCTTTCCAACAATTATTAGATAGTTTCCACAGATTCCCTTTTAATTTTTAAAAATTCTTATATCATTTCTTTCATGATTAAATTGCAGCATCATGGCCAAGCCGGACACATCATAAAAAAACCATCCTAAATTAAGGACAGTTTTTGAGTTAATTATAGTTTCACCCAAGAGTTTCCTATTGCTTAAAACGTGTATCCATTTGCTTTTCTACATTAAAATCGTAATCCACGAGGACTACGGTGTCCACACGATACTTGGGCTTTAGCTTGGTGTTATTAAAATAACCAAGAGCAAAATCAAAGAAACTGGCCGCTTTTTTTTCATCGCCCGCTTCGGCCTGAATAATGAACAGCTTTTCCCTGTCATTTACAACAGCGCCTGTTGCTGCAATATAACTGTCCGGACCCGTTTTGAAAGTATTTCCAACATCATCAAACATATGTGAATCAAATTCTTTTTTTATTGCATCTTCAGCCTTGGTGTTATTCATGTCAGGTAATTCACTGTCAGTTGCAACCGTTGTACTGGTCTCATTTTGCAGTGCCTGTGGATGGTTGGAAAGATTCCGGCCCACACCAACATAAATACCAGCTACAACCACTAGACAGATTATAAATAGATTAGGTCCTCTTTTCATCTCCGCATCACCATCTATTCATTCGTCGTTTCAAAAATTACTTTCTATTTTTAAAACTATTAAAAATAACAAATGAAAAAAGCAGAAAGATCACAATCCCAACATTAAACAGCAGGTTAACGATGTCATTCATCCTAACCCTCCTGTAATTTTAATTTCCCTTTACCCGTAATTCTCAACGTAAGTAAATGACTGACTGTCTTCTGAATCATTTAATTTAAATCTTGAGCTAATCGAATCATATCCCTGCATTGTATTCCGTTCTCAAAAATCTCTTCCGTATAGTGCCTGATGAAAAAGTCCCGATCAACACCAACCATCCTGAAGCCGCATTTCTGGTAGAGCGCCAATTGCGTAATACTCGAATTTCCAGTACCAATCTCAATCGTTTTATAGCCTTCTAATTTAGCCGTGCTAATTGCGTGGATCACTAATTGTTTCCCAAAACCTCTCCCCTGCTGACTTTCAGCGACAGCCATATTTACCAGCTCTACCGTTTCAGGCCTTGTTGGAAGCAGCACATACACCCCTATCAGCTGCTCCTCACTTTCCACAACATAACATTCACCTCTATTGACATATGCCTCCACGATTTCTCTTGAAGGATCGGCCAATAATAACAATGCCATTGGAACCTTTTCATTCCTGTTGAGTTTCCTGATTTTCACCATTAATCACCCCTCTTGCTTTAAACTTTTTCACTTACCTTCTTCTTATCATTTTTTTCCGGCATAAAAAATAGTAAAAGGCCTACAGCCAAAGCCAAACCCAATATAAAAATTAAAGAGAGTTGAAAGCTATGAGCTGATCGATCCAGGGAATGCCCCATACCCTTAAGCGCAAAGTAAATGCTTCCAATTATACTGACACCTATCGCCTGTGCAATAACTGTGACCGTACTGAGTACCCCTGATGCGGTGCCAGCTTCTTTGGCTTCAGTATGCTTAAGGATTGTACTCACCAATGGCGTAGCAACCAGCCCCTGTCCGATACCGGAAATGCCCATTGCAATGATGAGATGCTGCCAGACCAAATTTTCTTGAAAATAATAAAAAGTCGCCATTAACATCCCTACTCCAATAACCATAAGTCCAGCCCCAAGGCGAAGAGTGTGTAATTTCCATTTATCAATCATCTTAGGGACTATAAAAGACCCTATGAGGAAGCCAATACCAAGAGGGGTGTAGGAATATGCAGCCTGTAATGCAGTAAACCCCAGTTCCTCCTGAAGATAAAAAGCCATGATAAAAAACGTGGCTGCGTTTCCGCTGAAAAATGAAAAAACAATAAGCAGACCCACTGAAAAAGCTTTATTCTTAAAAAGCCTGAACTGCACTAAAGGCATTCCACTGCTTTTCCTTCCTAATTTTTTTTCATACAATAAAAAGCTAACAAACAGAGCAAATGATAGTACCAGATAAATATACTTCTTTACCGGCCAATTCAAATCATGTTCACTTATAATAGGAATAAGGAAGAACAACAATGCGCTTCCTAAAAGAGCTACACCTCCTAAATCGAGGTATTTTTCCTTTGCAGAGGACTGAGATCGAATCAGATATACAGCTCCAATCAGAGCAAGCACTCCGATTGGAACGTTAATCAGAAATATCATTCTCCATCCTAATTGAAACAGATTAAGCTTTAGCAGCAGTCCTCCTGCCACTTGTCCAACGATTGTTGATATTCCAATAACCGCACCATAAGTCGACATGGCTGTTTTTCTTTCATCCTCCTGAAAACTGTTCTGGATGTACGCTAATACTTGGGGCACCATGAGAGATGCAGTTATCCCCTGAATGATGCGGCTTCCAATCAGCATAAAAGGTGTTATAGAGATACCGCATAATACTGAGGCGATTGTAAAGCCAAGCATTCCTATGATAAATAATCGTTTTGCTCCAAATATGTCTCCTAACCTGCCCCCAGTTACTAAAAAAATTCCGTAAGCAATTGTGTATCCGGCGATAATGAATTGAATTTCAGCCGGATCAGCATGAAGATCAGTGCTAATAGTCGGTGCTGCTACATTTACAATGAATGAATCCAGCATCGTCATAAAAGTGGCTAAACAAACGACCGCCAAGGCCCACCAGCGCATAGGATCAGGTGAATCCCCATTAGTAACATAAGCAAGCTCCCTTTTCTCATTCCTCATCGTCATCACCTCAAAACCCGACTTTAAATTAATAAAAAACCAAATAACCACAAGTCCTTTTCTCCCTGAATACCATTCAATTTAGGAGCGATGTTGAAACTTCAAATAAAACTTTGTCCTTACTATGTATTTCTTCATAATTGCATTTGTTCCTTGTAAGGTATATGTACAGAGGAAAAGTACTGGACAACTCTTTCTAAATTTTCTTCTACCATCCTCCTTTGATTGACATAGGAGGATGGTAGAAATAAACAACCATTCCTATTCTCGCGGTGCTATTAACAAAAACTTACTTAAGTGAGTCATTCATCCCCTCACTTATTAAAGAATTTGACACAAAAAAATGGCTGGGGGTTTCCCTCAGGCCATTTTCTCATTGTTTCATTAATAGTCGTTAAAGTGATGTTAAGAGTTCTTTTTTAGATGACTGAAGGTTCGGCAATCTCAAAAACATTCCCAAAGGGATCTACAAAAGCTGCATAACGAGCTTCCGTAGGTTTTTCGTGTAAAAATTGAATACCCTTTGCCTTCATTGCATCAAACTTTTCCTTAATAGAATCTACTTCAAACACTAAGACTGTTCTAGCCTCGTTGGAGTAATCTCCCACCTGTCCATTCTTTTCGCACTTAAATGCAACGAGTTGTGTACCTTCTAACTGAAAAATCAGTTGATTTTCCTTCTCCACGATTAAAGGTATATTTAGTAGATTTGCATAAAACCATTTTGCTTTTGTAATATCTGAAACAAATATCATAATGTTCCCTAATTTCATCTGGCGTTCCTGCCTATTCCTACTAAAGATTTATGTATCGTAAGCCAGGGACGGTCTTCCTCCCAATGAACGTTAACCGGCATTTTATACGCTTCTGATAATGATTCACTTGTTAGTACTTTCCGCTTGAGTCCTGATGCAACAATTTGTCCATCTTTAAGCAATAAGACATGTGTGATGACATCTGAGATCTCTTCAATATGGTGAGTCACATAAAGCAAATGGCAATTCTTTTTGACGATGTCATTCATCAACCCCAGTACTTCTTCACGAGAATACACATCTAATCCGGTACACGGTTCATCGAGGATGAGAATTTGTGGATCACACATTAACGCACGGGCAATGAGTACTCTTCGTTTTTCTCCTTGCGATAATTTATTGAATGTCTTCCCATTTAAATAATCCAAGCGAAGGGCGGTTAGTAACGAATCAGCTTTTCCCCAGTCTTCTTCCGTAACTTCTTCATATATCCCAAAGGAAGCGAATTTGCCACTCACCACAACTTCTTCCACTGTTTCCTGTTCTAATAACTGTGAAAACTTTTCCAAAGAACTGCTTACATATCCAATTTTCTTTCGCAGGTTAGGCAGGTTGGTCTTGCCGAATTCATTTCCCAGGACAGTAACCTTTCCCGTTGTTGAAAAATGATAGCCCGTAACAATATTTAATAAGGACGTTTTTCCAGAACCGTTTAACCCCAGAATGGCCCAATGTTCATTTTCTTTTACTTCCCAGTTAATCTCACTTAATATATTTTGTCCATCTCTTCTCCATGATACATCTTCAAAGCTAATCACTTTCTCCACGACATTTCACCTCAATATGTATTTAGACTATGCTTCTCCTTGATCCTAAACGAATACAAAAACGAACCTCTGCATGATAAGGTTCGCCTTGAAAACTAGACATTAAAGAATTCCATTATAAGCGTTTTCAATTATTTCTTCTATATCTTTGCTGCTGGTTAACCGTGGATTTATTAATACATTTCCACTTCTCATTGAGTCTTCAACCAGTTTTGGCAGTTCATCTAAAGATACGTTAAGATCTTTTATATTGGACGGTATATTTAATGCATCATTTAATTTAATAATTGCCTGAATGGCTAATTCAGCTGCTTCCTTAACAGGCATCCCATCGGTCTTTTCACCTAACGCCTTTGCAATGTCCGCCATTTTTTCAGGACATGCCGGTAAATTGAATTTCATTACAAATGGCAATAATGTAGCATTAGCGATTCCATGAGGCACATTAAATACACCGCTGAAAGTATGTGAAATAGCATGTACATTTCCTAAGCGCGACTGAGAAAAAGCAGCTCCTGCAAGCATTGAAGCTACCAGCATATTTTCCCTGCTTTCAATATCCGTGCCAACAAAATAAGCCTTCTCAATATTGTCTTTAATCATTCCAATGGCATAAATGGCTAAAGCTGCACTAGCAGGATTTGAAGTTTTAGAAGTATATGATTCAATGGCATGCGTTAATGCATCCATTCCGGTTGCAGCAGTTATCTCCATTGGTAAACCAACAGTAATTTCTGCATCAAGAATTGCATATTTGGGATAAAGGAACGGACTGATTATAGCCGCTTTAAAATGACTATTTGTAGTAACAATTGTTGAGGAAGTGACTTCACTTCCTGTTCCTGAAGTGGTCGGCACAGCTATAAGGGGAAGTCCCTCATGTGGTATCTTTCCAACACCCTCGTAATCAATAATCTCGCCTGAGTTTTTTGCCATAACAGCAATACCTTTTGCTGCGTCTATGCTGCTTCCGCCGCCCACTGCTAATACACTATCCGGATCAAAATCCTTTAATTTTTTTACACCTACCATAACATTTGCGCAACTTGGATTAGCTATAACTTCATCATAGACTTCAAATAAAATGGAAGATTCATGTAATGAACTTTCTATCGCTTGTAGAATTCCAGCATTCCTCACGCCCTTATCCGTTACAAGAAATACCTTTTGATATCCCAATAACTGAAAAAATTCACCGATCTTT
Source organism: Fictibacillus fluitans (assembly GCF_030418125.1). Classification (GTDB taxonomy): domain Bacteria; phylum Bacillota; class Bacilli; order Bacillales; family Fictibacillaceae; genus Fictibacillus_C; species Fictibacillus_C fluitans. Next base: position 132,570 of record NZ_JAUHTR010000008.1, read on the forward strand.
TTAGCCAATCCCCTCTCGGTTCGAACCCTTGTTGGTACCTGAAAATTAAAGTCCATAATAACCTCGCTTATTGTATAGTGGTCAACTACTCCAACCTCATTCCTCTTGCCAAAAGAAAATTTACCCAATAAACAAACTAAGATTTTTATTTATTATAATCTTAACTAATACCCCTATCAAGACTTGTAGAGATTATTTATAGAATTATGTAAATATTTAAACGACTGATGAGCATGGAAATACTCTGTTAAGGACTACACCACCATCTGGAACAACTATACCGCTCGTAAGGCACAGCTTGGACAATCTACTTCAATTAGATTGCCATTTGAATTACTTTTCATATATGATTTCTTTTGTCAAAAAATCAATCAATCCCTCTAATGAGCCTATAAATTGCTCAACCATGGGTAGATGATAAAATGTACTGGTTGTAAATAAGTTATTGATTTCATTATCAGATGAATAGAGAATTACCCTTTTACCAAGCCCTAAAGCTATACCTAATTCAATGTGGCTGCTTTTTCCTGCGGGTAATAAAATAACGATTAAATCAGATTCTTCCACCGCAGTTTTCTCTGATTGCCCAAGCAGCTTTAGGTGTTCGAGTGTTGAAGCTTTTTGAAGTGTCCAATCGTATGTATGTATATAACCCTTCTTTTGTAATTGTTTACTTACCTGACGGACTTGTTCTATATTTTTGAAACTTGAAGCTATATAAAATTTCACTTCCCTCGTCCTCTCTCAAACCTCTGCTTTAGCTAATAACTTAAATTATATTATCAGTGTTGTCCTGTGACTGCATTTTATCTTTACATTACATATTTTACCGCACAAAAATATAAGGTATTGGATTTTAGTCCAATGCCTTTATAGCTTTAATCATATTTTTTATAACTCATTTAGCTCTCTGCATTTTGATTCACTTTATATAATTACACATCCCCTATTTAATTTCCCGAAGAATCTTAGAGCTTCACAAGCGTTCTTCCACGTACCTTACCATCTAAGATGTCCTGCAGCACGTCAGGAAGTTCTTCTAATGAAATTTCATTCACCATGTCTTTGTCTAGTGAAGTCGGTTTGAAGTCATCACCGAGGCGTTCCCAAACCTTCAATCGTCTGGACATCGGGCATTCAACAGAATCAATGCCGAGCCAGTTAATTCCTCTTGAGATATACGGGACAACGGTTGTATTCACTTCAATCCCGCCTGTTAATCCACAAGTTGCCACTGATGCGCCGTATTTCAAGGTTGTTACTATATACTGCAGGGTTTTTCCTCCTACAGGATCAACAGCTCCCGCCCATTTTTCATCACGAATGGGCGTTGGATCATGATCGATAATGTCATCACGGTTAATGACTCGTTTTGCCCCTAACCCTTTTAGATACTTCTCTTCTTTTCGTTTTCCTGTACTTGCGGTTACTTCGTATCCCCTGTTTGCCAGTATGTTCACTGCAATGCTTCCCACTCCACCTGTCGCACCTGCTACCAAAACAGGTCCGTCGTGGGGCTCCAGATCATTATCCTCAAGCCGCTGAACCGATAATGCAGCAGTAAAGCCTGCGGTGCCAAGGATCATGGACTCTCTTAACGTCAATCCTTTTGGCAGAGGCACCACCCATTTTGACGGCACGCGTGCGATCTCACTAAATCCGCCATGGCGGCCAGTACCTAACTGATAGCTGGTGACAATGACTTCATCTCCTTCTTTAAACCGATCATCCTTTGAATGAATCACTGTACCGGCCAGATCGATACCAGGAACCAATGGGTAGGATTCAACAAACTGCTGCTGCAGGGCAACCGCACCGTCCTTATAGTTAACGCTTGAATAAGCCACCCTGATGGTTACTTCACCTTCTGGAAGGTCCTCCAGATGCAATTGCTGAACTTCCAGCTTTGTTTGGTTATCTACCTTATCTAACACCATCGCTCGAAAAGATTCCATTTCATCGTCCCCCTTCTGTAGTTGAGAGCAACTCCTTCATATCTGTCGTATTCCCCTGATAGGGACCGTAAGTAACCCATGGATGTGTTTGTTTTTGTTTTTTTGCAAAATGCATTTGCTATACTGTATATACATCCGGATAGTAAAGCAGGTTAGTTCAAAATTCTTATAATTAACTAGGGGGCAAACATGGTTAAATTAGAAGAAATGAAATCAGATGAGTTTCAGAAATATCTTAGTTATGCGATTAAAAACTATGCAGATGAACATGTAAAAGCTGGTAACTGGGGTGAGCGGGAAGCCATTAGTAAAGCGACTCTAGAATTCGAAGGACTTTTACCAGATGGAGAGAAGACCGTTAATCAGAAGCTATTCATTATCCGGGACGAGGAACAAGAAGTGGGTATGATCTGGCTTGCTAAAGTATCACCGAATAAAGGATTTATCTATGACATAAATATCTATGAAGGCTATCAAGGCCGTGGTTATGGCAAAAAGGCCATGATAGAAATAGAAGAGGTTGCAAAAAACTTAGGAATAATTAATATAGGACTTCACGTCTTTGGCCATAACAAACCCGCACGAGGATTATATGAAAAATTAGGATACATAGAAACAGACATTTTAATGGCAAAAGACATAAAATAGGAATAAAAAATAGCCCTTCTCATCCTTGAGGGGCTATTTTTAAAGTAATGAAAACACTTAGTTCACAGAATTCTTTAGCAGCATATCTCTTTCGTGTCTTTCAATCGCCAGGGCGATCAATTTGTCGATAAGCTCACTGTACGAAATGCCGCTTATCTCCCATAGCTTCGGATACATGCTGATTTTCGTGAAACCGGGGATCGTGTTCACTTCATTAATGATGATGTCCTTCTCATTCACGAAGAAATCCACCCGGGCGAATCCTTCACAGTTTAATGCCTGAAAGGCTTGGATGGCTGTCTCCTGGATCTTGGCTGTTAACGGTTCGCTCAGCTTTGCCGGGATTTCCAATACCGCCCCGTTCTCATCGATATATTTAGCCTCATACGAATAGAACTCTCCGTTGGAAACAATTTCTCCAGGTACAGAGGCGATAGGATCTTCATTGCCGAGTACCGAGCACTCGATTTCTCTACCATTGATTCCTTCTTCAATTAATATCTTATGATCAAAGTTAAAGGCCTCTTCCACCGCCCGCGTAAATTCCTCTTGTGACTGCACTTTACTGACCCCCACTGAAGAGCCTTGGTTTGCGGGCTTGATAAATAGCGGTAATCCTAAATCCTTAACTACTGTTTCAAAGCTTATTTTGTTTTTCGTAGCGCGGGTATAGGTATGTGACTTGGCTACCTTTAATCCCGCATCTTTCAGGAGCCGCTTCGCTATATCCTTATCCATACATACCGCAGAGCCAAGAATGTTTGAGCCGACAAAAGGAATGTTCGCCATCCTGAGCATTCCCTGAATGCTTCCGTCTTCACCTAGAGTTCCGTGAAGGATAGGAAAAACAACATCAAGCTGGCTTAAACCTTTCGTTGAATTTAAACTCAGCAACTGATTTTCGCTTTCCCCGGGAACAACCGCAATTCCATCATTGGTTTTATTCAGCTCAATTAACTTTGCGTCGTCTGCGTTAAGCAGAAATTGAGAAGCATTATTTAAATGCCATCTACCTTCCTTATCAATACCGATTAATGTGACTTCATATTTATCTTGATTGATCGCTTCGAGCACATTTTTCGCCGACTGTAAGGAAACTTCATGTTCTGCCGACTTTCCGCCAAAAATCAATCCAACCTTTTTCTTATCCATTCAAACACCGCCTGTCGGGAATCTTACCTCAGTATATATCATCGTCATTTTATTTGATTCATGTTAAAAAAATTCGTTCCCCACTTCTTTTATATAACCGCGTTCTGAAAAAAGGAGGATTAGTAAAAGTTGAAAAGAACTCTTTTAAGAATCTTGTAAAGCGAAAAAATAAAGGAGATGGTGGATATGAAGTTCCAGAGAATGGACCATGTGGGTGTCGTCGTAAGTGATCTGGAAGCAGCCAAAACGTTTTTTCTCGATATAGGACTTGAAATGCTGGGGGAGTCCGAAGTGGAAGGCGACTGGGTCGATCGGATCATTGGGCTTACTGATGTTAAAGAGACCGTTGTTATGTTCGGGACGCCAGACGGCGAGACAAAGCTGGAATTGATAAAGTTTCATTCCCCGTCAGCCGAAAAAGGGATCCAGCCAACTTTAACCACGTTGGGTATTACTCATATTGCATTCGTGGTTGAAGACATTGAAGGTATTGTTGCCAAATTGAAAAAGAAAGACACAGCAACTGCTGGTGAAATTCAGCACTATAAAGACATTTATAAGTTATGTTTTGTACAGGGACCAGAAGGAATTATTTTAGAACTGGCAGAGAGACTCAAGTAAAAGCCACTCTTACCATTAAGTGGCTTTTGTATCACGCTGTAAATATGATTCGAGTCTGGTTTTTACCGATGGCCATTCACTTTCTATTACGCTGAAAAATACCGAATGACGAAATGTCCCGTCTTTCCGTATCATATGGTTCCTTAATACCCCTTCCTTCACCCCGCCTATTCGTTCGATGGCTTTTTGCGAGCGGATATTTTGGTCATCGGTTTTAAATTGAACACGTATTATGTTTAGTATTTCAAAGCAATACTTTAATAATAAATATTTACATTCTGTGTTAACTGGAGTTCTCCATACCGAGGGGGTTAACCATGTCGATCCAATCTCTAACCCTTTATGTCTCGGAGAAATTCCAAGAAACCGTGTGGAACCAATAATTCTATCATTTTCGCGAAGTGTAATAACAAAAGGAAATTCGGTTCCATGTTCTTTATTTGCCAAGGCTTCTTCAACTAAGGCTTCCATTTCCTCTAGTGTCTGAATCTCCTTAGATAAATGGGTCCAAATTTGTTTATGGTTACCTGCCTCAAACAAGCCTTTGATATGGCTTTTGTCCATGGGTATAATCCGAACATGCTCTCCTGCCAGTTCTTGCATTGAAATGTTCACTCTATCCCCCCCTATAACTGATTTAATAGTTTCCCCATCAGAATCGTATTGTAATAGTTTCCATCAGATAAGCGCCTATCGTATTTCAGGACCCCTTCTGTTTCAAACCCCAAATTCTCATAAAGTGCTATGGCGTTATCGTTCTTCTCCAAAACGGCAAGTGATATTTTTTTGATGTCCTGTAATTCAGCCCATTCAATCGATTTTTGAAGGAGACGCTTACCGATTCCGTATCCCCAGAACGCTTTCAACACACATACACCGAACTCAACTTTATGAGAAAGCCGCCGTAAAGAACTTCCTTCACATCTGGAGAAACCCGCGATTCTTCCTTCAACTTCAGCCACCAAAAACAAGTGATTGGAAGCTTTCGAATCTTCCTGTATGATTGACCGGAAACCAGCCTCGTCAATGTACCCTTCGCCTTGTTCCCGGTCCATGTTCTCGGTCTCGCCATCGATTTGCACCCGAACTTCAGATAAATTCTTCGCATCGTATTCCTCAGCGGACCGGATGATGAAGTTCAGCCCCCGGACCGAAAATTCCTTTGCCGTAATCTTCATATCTTATCTGTTCCAATCAACTCAGTTCCATACGAATTATCAACCGCACACAGCCATTCACCTTCTGCGTTTTTCCGAGATACATAGGTTGCCTTCCGTTCCATGGAATAAGTGGTTTCTTCTTTATCCGAGGCAAGCAATGTTTGGGAAAGAACGAGCGCAGTGTCTCCTGCTTCCATGATCACCATCTCACCCTGTTTGGGTTCAATGCTGTTTTTGAAATAAGCAGCAATGGCGATGAAGGCTTTTCTGATTTCAGTTTTTCCCTTGGCCACCATTCCCGGTTTGACCACTAGGACCGCATCCTCTGTATAGTAATTCATAAGGGTATCGAAATCCTCCTGTTTGATGGCAAGATCACACTTTCTTATGATTCCTTTTAATTCATGCTCCATATCCTTTCCTCCTGACTTCCTATAGTAACATCCATTATATTCCTTGATCAGAAGGAAAATCTATATAAAAAAAGAGGCATCGCATTTGCGATTCGCCTCACATTTTATTTATAAACCGGGATCTCCAAATGAATGCTGTAGTTGTTCAACAAGCTGTACAGGTTATGAATCTGGCTTACCTGCTTGGAGGCCCATCCAATATCTGTGGCGTATTGGTGTGATGGGTAGCCAAGTGCTTCGGCAGCCAATGGATTCCATCGCATTTTATAAATGGTATCCTGCTTTTTGTTGATGTAGCCCATAGAGATGAAGCGTGCCCCGCCGACAATCGCGTCTTCCAGGGTGAACCAGCCCGCATTATACGCGTAGGCTGCCCCGTTTTGAACAGCATTGCCGTCATTAGCCCCGATTCCGTAAATGTTATACACGGTTCTTCCCCTATATTGGATGCCTCTGGCCAGCTGTGACGTGCCATTCCCTGTTTCAAGCAAAGAATGGGAAATCAAATAAATATCGTTCACTCCGTATAGGTTGCCTGCTTTAATAAAAGAAGAAGCTCTTCCTTCCAGAATGCCTTTGCCGGAAAGAATACGCTCGTTGACTTCAGCCGCATTAAGGTTGGCGGTCTGCGATAGTTTCACAAATTGATAGGATTTCACAGGATCGTTCTTAAAGTTGCTGGGATCGAGATAATACTTCACGTCCTCAGGACTGGCATTGACCCACGTATCCTTGATTTCCACCTGATACCAGATATGGCCATCCGAACCTTTCACACTCGACAGAATTTTCAGCTGCTCTCCCCTTCTGACCGTCGTGATTTTCCAATAATCTGCGCCCACTCCTCCGCGAATGTTCCAATCTCCAAGCACCGTACCATAAATCGAGCTTGTCATCCGGATAGCGTCCTCACGGATATACCCTTTGTATTTTTGGTTTGTTTGTGGTGAAGCACTCATCTGAAGCTTCACCATTTCATCGAGGGTAAGATTATATTTCTGTCTGGTTTTAGAAATCAAGATACCCTCAGGAGAAGCTGACTTTTCCTTCAAATAGGAAGTACTGACATAGCCTGTCTTGCCGTTGGCCGAGATTTTGGACCAGGTGCCTGATTGGGAAAGGATCGTAACGGCTGTATTCTTTGCCAGCTTAGCAATGATTGAATATGTTGTTCCGGGACCTGATCTCACATTCAGCATTGAAGAAGCGTCCACAGCCACAAACCGAACGATCGGTTCAGGCTCGGAAGGCTTTGGAGCAGGAGAAGGTGTCGTTGTATTTTGCGGCTTGGTGGTGGTGAGGTATTTTATCGCCACGTAGCCTGTGCTGCTTCCGGCTTTCACCTTCGCCCAGCCGTTGTACTCCGAATAAACGGTCACTTTTGTTCCGCTGCTCAATGTTCTGATGACTGCTGATTTCGTTGTTGCCTCTTTACGCAAATTCAGGGCACCCTTTACCTCAACATACTTTGTCATGGTTTTCGTTTCAGGTGGTGTAGCTGGTGTCGGTTTTGGAGTACTTCCAGGCTTGGCTGCAACAAGGTATTTTGTGCTCACGTAACCTGTAGTGCTGCCGGTTTTCACCTTGGCCCAGCCACTGGATTCCGAATAAACGGTCACTTCTTCACCATTTTTCAGTATCTGAATAACTGCTGAATGAGTCGTGGCCGCTTTTCTTACGTTTAATGCGCCATCTACTTTTACATATTTCAACGTCGTCTTTGGTTCAGGTGCCGGTGCCGGTTTTGTTGTTTGACCAGGCTTGGCTGCAGTGAGATATTTCGTACTCACATATCCGATGCTTCCGGAAGCTTTGACTTTCGCCCAGCCGTTGGACTCTGAAAAAACCGTCACTTCCACCCTGTCTTTAAGTGTTTTAATGACAGTCGAGCTGGTCGTAGCGGCTTTACGCAGATTCAATGCCCCTTTTACTTTCACGTATTTGGTTGTGGTTTTAGTGGAAGAAACGGTTTCAGGTTTGCTTGTTGATCCCTTTGAAACTATGTTCGTTGGTTTGGATGATGATAGATACTTTGAGCTTACATAGCCATTCTTGCCGTTTGCCTTAATCTTGGCCCAGCCACCCGAATCGGAATAAACCGTCACTTGTGTCCCTTTTGCCAATTTGGCTATGACAGACGCACCTGTGGATGCGCGCTGACGTAAATTCAAAGAACCTTCACTCACCAAAACGTACTTGGTGGTGGTAGTTACTTTCCTGGCAACAGCAGCCGGGGAAATCAGAAATTTGGAGCTGACATAGCCGTACCTGTTTCCTGCCTTAAGCTTGGACCAACCTTCTGATTCAGAATAAACGGTTACCTGTACATCTTTAACCAGCTTTCCAATGATGGGAGAATTGGTGTCAGCGCTTTTGCGAATGTTAAGGCTTGAACCCGACCCCACATTCACCACCTTCCTCTTAAGTTCTTGTGCTGATGCGGAATCCGCTCCAATTGACTGATATAAGGCTGCGGTAGAAAGCACAGCAAAATAAAAACCCGGGATGACTAATTTCTTCATTTCATTCTCCTCTGCCTGTGTAGTCTTGAATCAGACGATAATATCCGACTCTCTCCTTCATATCGGAAAGTTTCAGCAGAGGTTTAACCAAAAACACAAGAATAATAGTGAAATTCACCATAGAAATTATTTATTTTTATGGTACACTAGTGAAAATTTAGTTGGGGGGGAATTCCAATGGAAGCTGTATCCATACTTTCATTTCTGGCAGCGGCCATCGTGCTGACCATTATGCCCGGGCCTGATAATCTGTTCGTTTTGGCCCAAAGCATAGCGAAAGGCAAAAAAGCCGGCATCAGCACATCTCTCGGCCTTTGCACCGGTCTCATCGTTCATATCACTGCAGTCACCGTGGGTTTATCCGCCGTCATCTATCAATCTGCGATTATATTCTCGATCATCAAATATGCGGGAGCAGCCTATCTATTATTTCTGGCCTATAAGTCGTTCCGGGAAAAAGACAGCCAGATTAATCTTGCCAGCGGCGATACATTGAATTATTCTGCACTTTATAAACGGGGCATTATTATGAACGTGCTAAACCCTAAGGTATCCCTGTTTTTTCTGGCCTTTCTGCCGCAGTTTGTAAATTACAAAAGCGGACATGTCTCTCTGCAAATGCTCACATACGGGATTCTATTCCTGCTTCAGGCATTGCTGCTCTTTACATTGTTCAGTATTTTTGCAGAAAAGGCCGGAAGCTTTTTACGCAAGAATCCAAGAGTGTCCGGTAAAATCAACTTTATTCAAGGCAGTTTGTTTACACTGATTGGTCTTAAAATTGCGTTTAGCCAAAGATGAGAAAATGCACCCCCTGATTATATAGGAGGTGCATTTTTTCAGCGTCTATTAATCTCGTTAATCCTGGCTAAGTCCACTTTTGGCTTTCGGTCTTCTGTCAGCAGCCCGTTCACTTCCTGCTGTACATCCGTGGTCTGGGTGTAACAGAACCCGCATACATAATCCAGGCTCATGATGGCCTTTGTAATTGAAGCATAGCGGTCAAGGAACTCGTTTTCGCTTTTCACCTGGTCACCATAGCCCCAGCCTTCTTCGGATGTAAACGCGATCCCGCCGTACTCGCTGATAATGATTGGCTGCCCCTTATATTCATACCCCTGGGCCATGGCATGCTTGGATTTGTTAAAGGCAATCTCATTTCCCACCACCTTTTCCTTATCCTGATAACGGTTAAGAAACTCGTCTCCGTATTCCACATAATCATGAAGGGTAATGATGTCTGACACCGTATGCTCCCAGCCATCATTCACAATGACCGGCCGCATGCTGTCGATCGCTTTCGTGAGATGATAGATGCCTTCGGTAAACTTCTGCTGCTTTTCATTGGTAAGAATGTTCTTTACACCCCATGATTCATTGAACGGAGTCCACGTAATAATGCTCGGATGATTGTACTGCTGCCGGACCACCTCAAGCCATTCTTCTGTAAAATTCTGAACTGCATCGTCAGAGAAAGCATAAGCGGCCGCCATTTCCGACCAAACAAGCAAGCCCTTTTTGTCGGCCCAATAAAGAAAGCGCTGGTCTTCCACCTTCATGTGTTTCCGTACACCATTGAAGCCCATTTCCAGCGTTTTTTCGATATCCAGAATGATGGCTTCCTCTGACGGCGGCGTTAAATGGGATTCATCCCAATATCCCTGATCCAGAAGCAGCTTTTGATAAATCGGAACGTTATTTAATAAAACATTTCCGTTTTGAATGGATACCTTTCGCATACCGAAATAGGACTGCACCCGGTCAAGCTCCTCATCCCCATTATAGAGAGTGAATTCCACGTCATACAGATGCGGATGCTGCGGACTCCAATGCATCACTTTCCATTCATGGATTTCACTGGCGAGATTTACCTTCATCCTGGCCTGCTCCCGATCCGCATTCAGGCTGAACTCCGTTACCGGCTTACCATCAAAGGTAATTGCTGTTTTCAAGGTAACATTTTGCTGCCGGGCGACATCAACCAGCTTGTACTCGAACTCCACAGAGTCGGCATCCAGATCCGGCGTCATTTTAACGTCCCGGATATGGGTTTTATGCAAGAATTCGAGCCAGACGGTTTGCCAGATTCCTGTGGTTTGTACATACCAGCAGCCGAAATTTTTATCGATCCACCGCTGCTTTCCACGAGGCTGATGCTCACTCAGACTGTCTTCGATTTTCACTACCAGATTGTTTTCTCTTTCTTCATCATTAATATAGTTCGTGATGTCGAAGGAAAAGGCTGTATATCCTCCCTTATGCTCACCGGCAAACATACCGTTCACCCATACCTTTGTCACATAGTCGGCACCCTGAAAATGAAGGATGACGCGCTGGCCTGTAAATTCCCTTGGCACGGTAACTGACTTTTGGTACCAGACATATGGACAAAACGTTTCCTCATGAATGCCGCTCGCCTTCGTTTCATATGTAAAAGGCACAATAATTTTCTGGTTAAGATCGGTTTTCTTGTACCATTCTTCTTTTTCACCCGCATTCTGATGGTCAAATTGAAAGTTCCATTCTCCATTCAGATTCAGCCAGTCATTTCGTTGGAATTGAGGGCGAGGATATTCTTTTCTTACCGTTGCTTCCATTAATAACAGCTCCTTGATTGATTAATAGGGTTTGGAGGTGACATGCAGCCTCGAAATGGTTTTGTTTTTTGCAAGTGCCAGTATTCCAGCGGAGAGAAAAAGGACCGCACCGATAAAATCCATCAGAAAGTAGGAAGAGACACCGAGCACGAGAAACCAGACCGAGCGTCTGACCTCCACTACGTCATCCTTCAGGGACCGGACCAGATAGAGATTGAAGATGCCCAAGATCACGAAAAACATGCCAAAGGTGACAGTAAAGCTATATAGACTTCCGAATAATGACTGCATGGCTTTCATTTGCGCAAAGCTTGTGTCTTGGATGCTGCTGCCCTTTGATTTGATATAGGATCCATATGCAAAAATGGTAAGCAGACCCGAGAAAATCTGCCAGATGGACCCAATAGCGACGAGCTTCCGTTCGAGTTTTCGGTTCATAGCGATTCCCTCCTATCCTTTTACACCGGATGTGAGTGACATGGACTGCAGGAAATAACGCTGTGTGAAGAGATACAAAATAAAGGTCGGAACGATGGCGATAAGAGCGGCTGACATGGCATGCCCGATATCGGTGACATACATTCCCTGCAGCAGCTGCAAGCCCGGTGTGATCGGCATCCGGTCAATATCGTTGAACACGATGGACGGCCACAAAAAGTCGTTCCAGGAACTCGTAAAAGTAAACAGCGCAACTACCGTCAGAACCGGTTTAATGAGCGGCAGGGTCACCTTCGTGTAAATCTGGAAATCATTCGCGCCGTCGATCCGGGCTGATTCATCGAGCTCCAACGGGATGCCGATCATGAACTGCCGGACGAGAAAAACGTTAAATACTGCTGCCGCTCCAGGCACAATGGCCGCCCAATAGGTGTTAACCCATCCAAGGGTATCAATGATTTTATAAAGCGGAATCAAGTTCACAACCGCCGGGAACATCATGGATGCCAGCAGGAAGGAGAACAGCCAGTCCCTGCCTTTAAACCGCAGCCGGGTATAGCCGTAGGCTGCCATGGAAACGACCACAAGAACGAGAACGGTCTGCGTCACGGAAATGATCATCGAATTCATGAACCACTTGGCGACGGGTGTACTTGAATTATCAAATAGAAGGTCCTGATAGTTAGTAATGACCCAATGTACGGGAAGCATGCTGAAGCCAAACGTTTGGATATCGACCTCGTCTTTAAAGGATGAAAGAAAGGCCCATGCCAGAGGAAAAATCCAAATCAACGTCATGCACAGCAAAAATACAAAGGAAATAAGGGTGGAGATGTTTAATTTTTTCAAGCTGTTCCGCCTCCTACTTCTTTTCTCTCAACAAGAAGAATTGAATGATTGAGACTGCCATGATGCAGAGCCCGAGAATGACCGCCATCGCCGAGCCAATGCCGGCAATCGATTGGCCGGATCCAAACGCATTCTGCTGGATGTACATAAGAAGTACCGTTGTTGAACTCGAAGGTCCCCCCTTTGTCAGCATGAGCGCCTGTCCGTAAATGTTAAATTGGGCAATCGTTGTGATGACCACAGTAAACAGAAGCTGGTTCTTGATGCTTGGCAAGGTGATGTGAAAAAACTTCTGGATTCTGCCTGCTCCATCGAGCGAAGCCGCTTCATAATAATCTTTTGATACACCGTTCAATGCCGCCTGATAGATGATCATGTTTCCTCCGATTCCCCACCATACGGTTACCACCACGAGCGCAACCCACGCATACGGCTGTGTGCCCAGCCAGTTTGGCGCAGAAGAAAAATAATGATTGATGGGACCAAACGAAACGTTAAACATCATCGACCAGATGATCATGACCGCCGAAATGGAAAACAAGACAGGCAGATAAAAGATTGCTTGAAACAGCTTGCTTCCTTTTGGCTTTACATGCAGCGCCGCTGCCAGCATCAACGGAATGATGATACATGCCGGGACAGTAAAGACTACAAACTTGAACGTATTACCAAGCCCCGTATGAAGCTGGGCGTAAAAGGTGGATTCCTTGTTAAAAAGAATCTCTTTGTAGTTTTGCAGCCCAACAAACTCCGGCGTGTTGATCAGGTCCCAATTCGTAAACGATATATATACGCCAAAAAAGATCGGAATCAAAAAGAATAGGGCAAACAGCAGCATGTGCGGCCCGATGAAAACCATCGGCATCACATTGAATCCTTTTCGGCGCGGTTTCAGACTGACAGGTGACAGCACATCGACTCTCTTGTTTTCTGATAGTTTTACATCCATATTTTCTCTCCTGTTCTCATTTAGTAGAGGGCACTAGAGATACTCCCCTGTGCCCCCTCCTGGAGACCGGCCGGTTACTTGTCCTGGGCAATCTTGTCTTCTACTGTTTTTTGCGCACTTTTCAACGCTTTATGAATGTCGAGTTTTCCAAAGACCGTATCATTGCCAATCTTATCGAGCTGTTCAGAGACATAGCCGTTGTATTTGTAGTCGAAGATTTTCAGAGACTTCTGTTCGGTCGCATCCTTCACAAGGAATGATTGCGGCATCTTTTGATAGTCAGGGTTATCAAGGGTTGCCAATGCAGCAGGGTTTTGTCCCGCTTCTGCCCATGGAAGTGAATTGTCCTTCACCCAGTCAATGAACTTCATAATTCCCTCTGTTTTCTTTTTGTCGCGTTCCGGATTTTTCAAAAGTACAAACTGGTGGGAAGAGCTCCAGTTCACCATCTTGTTCTTGTCATCACTGAGCTGAGGAAAGTTGGTCATGCCCCAGTTCAAATTCTTGGCGGATTTCACGTCATTCTGCATCCAGATGCCTTCTGCGTAAAAAATGGCTTTTCCAGACTTAAAGGTTTGGCCGGCATCCTGGCCGTCTTTATTGGTAATGCCTGATTTGACCAGATCATTGTACAGCTTAAGCGTATCAGCTGCTTTATCCGTATCCAGTGTCGGCTTGGTGCCATCGCTTGTGATGCTGCCGCCCATTTGGCTGTACACCGAAAGGAAGGTTGGCTTCATCCAGGTAACCGGCATGGCAATGATTTTATCCTTTTTCGCTTTGGCTCCTGCTGCCTTGATCTCATCGTAGGTTACAATGTTGTCGTCCAAGGCGTTTGGTGCGTATTTTTTCACCAAATCCTTGTTGTAGTACATGACAAAGCTATGTACATCCAACGGAACGCTGTATCGCTTATTATTCAGGCTTCCGATATCCCAGCCTGATTTAATATAATTTTCCGCTTTAATATCAGGATACTTGGAAAGGTAATCATCCATCGGAACCAGCATGTCCTTGTCTACGAATTGCTTGATCCGTTCTGCATGGACAATATTTAAATCAGGAATGTTTCTCTTGGAGTTAACAACCGTGGGGATTTTGGCATACATATCGCCTTCTGCCAGCGAAATATTTTTTACTTTATACTTTGGATTGGTCTTATTGTAGGCATCGACCATCATCTTCATGTTTTTTCCGTCAGGACCAGTGAACGGGTTCCAGAAGACAATTTCGTTCTTCCCACCGGCTGAACCTGATGATGACTTTGAGCTGCACGCTCCTAAGGAAAGCAGTAAAACAAGTAAAACGAAACCGCTGACGATTACTCTTACCTTCTTATTCATATTGATCTCCCCTTATCTGTTTTATTAAAGCGCTTACATAAGTGACATACTAAAAAAACAGCTTCTCAATTACTCCTTGTAAGAACCTCCTTTTTCCTAATATTCCGATAATTTATAGTGCTCGTCTTAGCTGCAGATCCTGTTAGTTTTCATGCTTTTGATTAATACAAATATACTGTTTGAAACATAATATCTGTATTAATTGTTAAGATAAACCTTTCCTTTTGATAAGTCAATATCTTTTTTAATTGGGGATTTATTGTTCAAACCCTAAAATTGTCTTTGTACAATCGTGTTTATATTTTATGATTGACCCATAAGTGAACGTGTTCATAACCAAACAGATAGGGGTTGCTTTACATTGCTTGAATTAACCATTGACGAATCCGATACACTGATCAAGGTGGCTCATGCACTTTCATCCAAAGTGCGAATTGATATTCTAAAATTATTAAATCAAAAGAAAATGAACGTGAATGAAATTGCCGAAGAACTGAATCTGGCAGTTTCCACTATTGCCTTAAACGTCCGTGTCTTGGAAAAAGCGGGAATTATTTATACAGAAGTGCTCCCGGCAACCAGAGGAACCATGAAGGTATGCTCACGAGTATTCGATGATATTCATATGGATCTGAGGATGAACTACAATTACGAGATCAAGGAAAATGTCTATGAGCTGGAGATGCCAATCGGCCATTATACCGATTCGGATATTTCGCCTACCTGCGGCATCATTACAACAAACGGTGTGCTTGATCCTTTTGATGAGCCGGAACTGTTTTATCACCCCGAGCGCGTGAATTCCCAGTTGATCTGGTTTCGAAAAGGGTATGTGGACTACCGGTTTCCGTTGCAACTGCCGCCAAAAGCAAACATTCAATCGGTGCAATTTTCCATGGAACTCTGTTCGGAAGCTCCCCAATACAACCATGAGTGGCCATCGGATATCACCATCTGGGTAAACAACAAGGAAATTTGTACCTGGACCTGTCCGGGGGACTTCGGGGAACGAAAAGGAAAGCTGAATCCGGTCTGGTTTCCTACCGACGGCCACACCCAGTACGGACTCCTGAAAACGTGGAAAATCAATTGGGAAGGAAGTTATCTTGACGAAGTGCGGGTATCGGATGTGACGCTAAAGGACGTTCTTGTGGACAAGCAAAAGTATTTGAACTTCAGAGTGGGTATTAAATCGGACGCTGCCCACATTGGCGGAATCAACCTGTTTGGTAACATGCTGGGGGATTACCCGCAGGATATCTTGATGAGGATTTTATATTCTTGAATGTTATATCAGGAAAATAAAAAGAGCCATTCTCTGAGTTGGGAGAATGGCTTGTTTTTAACCATTTAAAACATGTCAGACAGCTGATTAAACGCAAGGAATAAAAATAACCCTATGCACAATATGAACACCGTGTTGCTCACCCAGGTGTTCCGATGATCTTTTTCTACGCGCTTGGAGTTGAGCAAAACGAACAAGGAAATAACCAAAAATGGCATAAACGTTGCTCCCAGTACCCCGTATCCAATAATAAGGGCTACCGGTTCCCCGATAAAAAGAAGAAGCATCGATGGGAACGTCAGCAGAAACAAGTAAAATTGGTAGGATTTCGTTTTCTCCAGTGAGACTGTCGACTTTTTCTCTTTTTTAACCGTTCGTACAAAATCAGCAAACAGATAAGGCAATCCATTCCATGGTCCCAGTAATGAAGTGAAGGAAGCAGACCAGAAACCGATTAAAAATAACCAGCGTACACCTGAGCCCATGTCTTCACCAAGCAAATTCGAAAGCTGAATCAGTCCTTGTTCTCCATTCAGTTTAATCTCAGTTCCATATAAAAATTGAGCCCCGATGACGAGGACCGATAAAGAGAATATTGTCGTTACAGTATAAGCCACTTTGGAATCTATTCTCATGGCCGGAATCCAGGATTTCCCGCTCCACCCTTTCTCCTTCAGCCAATAGCCGTAGGAGACCATAGATATCGTACCGCCCACTCCCCCAATCAGGCCAAGTACATTAAACAGTGACCCTTCTGGGACTTGGGGTACGATCCCGGTTGCGATATTCAGCAAATTAGGGGCTGTCATTACTGCGGTTCCAACAACCGTCACAAACATGACACCCACCAGAACCGTCATGATCCGTTCGAAAACAGAGTATCTTCCAAACAGAACGAGCACATACCCTGCAATAGAATGGATAATGGCCCATGCCCACAAGGGAAGAACAGGAAACATGGCGGTCATGGCTAAAGCACACGAAGAAGCAATTGCTGCGCCATAGACCACTGCAAAAATAACAGAATATATTCCAAAATAGCCTGTGATCCAGCGACCTAAGGAGTGCCATCCTTCCAAAATTGTTTTGCCTGTAGCCAATTGGAAACGTCCCATACTTTCATTAATAAAATACTTAAAAACCGCTCCCAAAACGATGGCCCAGACAAAGGTCATGCCAAATGCTGCGCCGGCAACCAAGGCAGCTACTAAATCGCCAGCTCCTACGCCTGTAGCAGCAGTAATCAGCCCGGGGCCAACCATGCTTATTTTCTTCTTAAGTGAAACCGGCTTCGCTGGAGCCATTTCCATATGTAATTCATTCCTCATTGATCTTCCTCCTTTTCACTAGTGAATAGCTTCTGCGGAGTCTCGGTGTGAGGTACAGGTATGTTAATAATCTCAAGTAAATACCGGTTAGCTGTTTTTCACCTCCTAAATGAAATGTAATAGCATTCTTAGATAAAAAGTAACAACGGGTTGGTTTAAAGCAGATGCATATACGTTTGTTAGATAAATACGCACTTTACATTAACAAACGTAATATCCACTGATTATATACGAAAAGCTTCAGTATGTATATAAGTTGATTAAATATTTAGAATATTTAATCGAATAGATACTTTATCAGCCAGTATCAGGTTGACAGGACACCAATGTCTGTCAGATTATAAATTAGACACCAAACGGTAATGATGCATACTGCAATCAAAAAATAGAAAAGGAGTGTTGCTTGATGACCAACCCAAAGGTTGAAGCATTTTTTGTCAGGGCCAAAAAGTGGAAGGAAGAATTCGAGAAGCTGAGAAGTATCGTTCTTGGCTGTGAAGAACTGACCGAAGAATTCAAGTGGATGCATCCTTGTTACACATATGAAGAAAAAAATGTTGTTTTAATGCACGGGTTTAAGGAATATTGTGCCCTTCTGTTCCACAAAGGTGCCCTGCTGCAGGATCCACATGGAATTCTTATCCAACAAACCGAGAATGTACAGGCAGCACGTCAGATTCGCTTTACCAATGTGCAAGAGATTGCTGACTTGGAGTCTGTCATAAAGGAGTATATTCAACAAGCGATCGAAGTGGAAAAAGCCGGTTTGTCCGTCGACTTTAAAGAGAGTAAAGAATTCACCATCCCTGAAGAACTTCAATTGAAATTCGATGAAAACCCTGACTTGAAGACCGCTTTTCAAGACTTGACCCCCGGACGTCAAAGAGCATATGTGCTTTATTTCTCCCAGGCGAAGCAGCCGAAAACCCGACTTTCGAGAGTGGAGAAATACACACAGCACATCCTTGAGGGTAAGGGATTAAATGATAAGTGATGTTGAGTAAACAGCAGAGGAAAACTCTCTGCTGTTATTTGTTCTTTTTGGAAAAAGCACCGGCAAGAAAACTGAATATTCAAATACGCTTAATTCTCTTCAGTTTTTGCCCAATTATTTAAAATTACGCTTAATTATTCCTACTTCCCTCTCAATTCCATCAAGTTTCGCCCAATAAGTATAAAAGAGAAAAAGCCTCTCCCTTTTTGGGCAGAGGCTTTAACACTATTCCTATTAAACTTTAAACGTTTCCCGCAAATTCTCATGATTGACAGCAGTGATTTCAAAGGCAAACATCCGAAAGACGAGCTGCACGAACAGTCCGAGACCAAAAGCGGTAATCACTGTCCCGGGACCCAACGGACCTCCGAGCAGCCAGCCAACCACTGCGATCGAGCATTCCAGCGATGAACGGCATACACCGATGGGAAGGCCAGTTCGCCTGCGAATGGAAACCATGAGCGAATCACGCGGCCCTGCCCCAAACCCGGATCCTATGTAAAAATAACTGCCGAGTGCAGTGGTGAACAGGCCGAGCAACACAAATCCCAGACTCCCCGGCAAACCGTTTGCCTTTGGCAGGAGATTCGTCCAAAGGATAAAATCCATAAAAACCCCGATCAGTGTCATGTTTGCAAGTGTCCCAATACCGATCTTTTCTTTCAGCAGCATGATCAACAAAACGATGACAACACTCACAAGAATTGTCGCCTGCCCAATCGTCAGCGGCATCCAGTTTGTGAGTCCCGCCTGAAATACCTCCCACGGGCCAAAGCCCAAATTCCCTTTCATGACGAGTACCGACCCGAGCGCAAACAAAAAAAGACCGAATATAAGCCTGGCGATTCGTAAACCCTTGTTCATTCCCTTTTCCCCGTTTCTGATATGTATGAATAAATTATACGCTCTATAGTCGCAAAATTATAATAAGTTGCTTCATTAAAGGGAAAAATCCATCTTCTTCACAAAAGCAAAACCAAAGCATAAGCTAGTACATAATGGCGTAAAGAGGGAAAATAATGAGGAAAGCGAAAACTTGTGTTTGTCATTTATTAAATAGGTTTACTAGGGGAACCGTCCTTGATTTAATTTCAAATAATGGACAAGGTGTTATTCGGATTGTTTTTTTAAGTGTAAACCAAGAACGGATAACGGGACATATAAATGGCTCCATCGTTATGTTTGATTGTATTAGTATTGCGGGTTTTTCCACAGTGGTCCAACCACCTGTAGTCCAAGCACCAAGTTCGGACTGCGCAGTCTATCAACCTGGACAAACCCTCCCTATCCCAACAAACCTGCCACTTATAAATGAAGTAGATTTCACAGCTAAAACAACAAATTCTGGAGATACCGGTACCTTATGTATAGAAGCTACTGGAAGAACTCCTTTTACACTATCTATAACTGATCAGTTCATAACTTATTTGATAATTTTTGGATTCCCTCCAATACCACCGAGCGGAGTTACTATTACAAATTGCGGAAGTACACCAGTTACTGTTTGTAACATCAGTACTTTGATATAGATGTTATTCGGCTAATCAGCAAGTTTAATTCTCATGTTCAACAAGAAATTTCCTATTATATCCTTCACATTTGCAGGAGTTCTGTCTATTAAAAATGAATGTAATAGATTGGAATCTACCAACAAGGGGGAAAAATACATTGAACAGCCCTGTATTAAACGAGATTGGAACCGTTTTTATTCCTGTAAGTAATATTGAACGCGCAAGGGATTGGTATTGTGATCTGTTAGGTGTACAAGCTGATGGTGAAGTTCAGTTTGGGCATATCTATGTTCTTCCTATGAAAGGTGCGGGAATCGTACTGGATAGCAAGATTTACTCAAAGGACGCTATCACAAAAACACCGTTGTTCCACTTCAATACTCATCACATTGAGGACGCCTATGCTTATATGTTAAACAAGAACGTAGATGGATTGACGGAGATCCAGCATGATCATTATTTTAATTTTCAGGACCCGGACGGCAACTGCCTGATGGTTTGTAAATGTTAAGGAGGAGGCATGTCTTTGATTCAGCTTATACAAATTAACGCAGAAAACTACCGGGAAGCACTGGAGCTTTCCGTGCATCCCGATCAAGGAAGATTTGTTGCCTCAGCTACACCGCCGGTTGCCATGGCACTGGCGAAAGCCTACATACGTCCGGAGAACCGGGTGGTTGAGCCCTATGGCATCTGTCATCACGACGAGCTGGTAGGATTTTTGAACCTGCATTATACGCCAGAAAGCCAGGACGATTATTGGATCTTTCACTTCTTTATTGATAAAAGGTTCCAGCGAAGCGGCTTTGGTGCTCAAGCCTTACATGAAGTGATCAAAAAGATGAAGCAGCAGCATCCCCAGACCCGCCGCTTGCGCCTGACGGTTCATCCCGAAAACCTGTCAGCGCAATCCTTTTATAAGAAATTCGGGTTTAAAGACGACGGTATTCTTACTTACGGAGATCCTACTTATTCTTATTTCTTTTAGACGTGTCACCCAGCCAGTGGCGTTTTCTTCTTTTGATGACGGGAATTTAAAGCTATAAGACATTAGGTAGGGGGAACTGAACATGAAGGGTAAAAATCAGCTTTATCGCGATTTCACCGACAAAAACAATGGTTTATCCAGTACGCAAGAGGTTCTCTACAAAAAAGCGTTCAAAAAGGCCGCAAAGGCGGATCAAAGCAATAAGTAACAAAGAAACAGGCTGCGACGAGATCGCAGCCTGTTTTTAATGTTCGCTCCATGGATCCTTCACGAGCATGGGGCCATTCTCCGTTTTCAGCAGCAGGGATTCCTGTCCGCGGCTGTATTCGGCGAGCGAACAGGAACCCTTTCCTGTTTCCACTTGAACATCAATATGCACAGGAAACTGACTGAGTTCCTGGATTAACCTCTTTGCCTTTTCCACTGGCAGAGTCTGGTCGCAGCGAATAACGAGATCAAGATCGCTCCCAGAGTGAGCCGTATCGAGACCTGAGGCAAGCTCAAATCCTACACTCCCCGTGGGTCCCCAGGCCATTTCTTCTGAGGCCATTAACTCGTCCACCCGGTCAAGCACCTCGATCGCCACGATCGAAAGCCTTCGGTCGGTCTTTTTCCAAGGCTTCTCTTCTGCCAGCTGTTCTGGTGAAATCACGATGGAGCATTCTTCTACTGGTAAAAAACAGCCAAACCGTTGGCTTCGTGTCTCCCCCCTGATTCCCACCGGGATCCTGCCTTCGAATCCCGCAGCCCGGCGGACTACCACAAATGGTTTAGCGGCAAGTTCCCCCCCGACCCACTGCGGCACATCGGTCAGGCAGACCAGTTTAGACAAGTCATCAACGCGAATAAGGTCATGCGTTTTTATTTCCATTGTTCCGCCAGCTTCTTTCTCACGTCGATTGAAGCTCTTCTTCCGCCATTTACTGCGTTTTCCGAGGTCAGCCGGTTTTTCAGGTTTGGTCCGCCTTCTCGAATTTCTTTTATCGTTTCCACGATTTTCTCACGCACGGTTTCCACCTCTTCTTCTGCGGGTGAGTCGGCATCAATACCGCTGATCAAGGATGCGAGTGCTCCAAGGCTGTTAAAGGAATGGATATCATAAGCCATGGCCGGAACCTTTTTCGTCGCTTCTTCAAGTTCCTCGATCGTCCGGCGTGTGACACGGGCGGCCGATTGCTTGGACATCGCATGTACATTCACTCCCGCATCATCGAATGCGAGGATGCGGTTCGCCTGGAAACCGTGGGACAAGAAGGCCCCGGAAATTGCGTTTCCGACGATCAGGGCGATGACCGGATGGCCATGAAGCCTTGCGGTGGTATACGCATTGACTGCAGCCGCACACGCCTGATGAAGTCCAAACAGCTCTTCCTTATGGCCGTATGCCTGGCTCGGCACATCAATGATGGCCACAATCGGGCGTGGAGTCCCGCCTTCGCCCTCGTCCGCTTCCATTGCTTCCCTGACATAATGAGCGATACTCCAGCCTTCAAGAAGACCAACTTCCCCGTGACGGACCCGTGGAAAGCGGTGGTGAGCATCCGGGACGATCGAAAGGAAGCGGGCATTTTCCTCTCCGAGCTTCGCATCCGCACATAGAAACGACGGTACATCCTCACTCAAGGATGGCTGGTTTCCTGTTAACGCTTGAAACCATGTCCGTCCCCTGCTCGGTTCTGCTTCAGAGGATAAAGGTGCAGGCTCAAATTCAGGTGATCCTTGCTGGTTGATGAATTCCCTGGCACTTGCCGGGCTCCATTCTGCTGTCGGGTCCACGCTTTTAATGAGAGAAAAATATTGATCCACCTGAGCGCTTCTTGGCTCATCTTCTGCCGGCTGCATGAAGGATACGATACCGTCTTTTATGATCTCCACATCATCGTCCGCCAGGATGTCGGCAAATCCGGTTGCGACACGCTGTGCACCGCCGATCGTTCCCCAGATGAGCGGCCGGTCAGTCGAATCGAATTCCTCCAATCCAGCTTCCTGCTCGATCACTTCAGGACCGTTAAGACCCAGGCGGCCTTCACGTGTCATAATCAGTCTCGAGCAAAGGCCAGCGATGATCGACATGCCGCCAAAGCAGCCGACTTTACCAGGGATGACACCAATGACGGGCACCCAGTCACGCAGTTCAACGATGGCCGAGCCGATTTCGGCGATGGACATCAAGCCGTAATTCGCTTCCTGAAGACGGACGCCGCCGGTATCAAAGAGGATGACCGGATAGATTGTCCGGCCTTCCCGATTATCTTTTATCGCGAGCTCCAGTGCACCGGCAATCTTGCTTCCTGAAACCTCACCGATGCCGCCGCCCTGGAATGCGCCTTCAATGGAGATAACGAGTGTTCGTTTGCCGTCGATCTTCCCTTGAGCAATGACAACCCCGTCATCGTTTTGCGGGATGATTCCCTGAGGCTCAAGATGAGGCGACTTTACCCGCTGAAACGGGTCAAGCAGTTCGTGGTAAGTTCCTTCATCAAGCAGCGATTGTACCCGCTCCCTTGCATTCAGTTCAGCCAAACTCAGTTTAAGCAGGTTCATGGTCAGTGCTCACCTCCAATGCCTGTGCGAGACGGATCGATACGACGCCCGGTGTGGCGCCAAAATCGTTGATCTCAATGTTTACGGCTACCGGATGGGTCGCAAAAAAGCGCTGAAGCACCTTCTCCCAGGTGTCTCCAAATCCTTCGCTTCCCGTCCGGATGGTCACGCTCGCTTTTTGATCGGTTGACGGTTCCAGCAGCACTTCCAGGTCACCTGATGCCACTACACCAACATGCGCACGCTTGTGGCATTCTTCCATTGCTTCATATTCAAAATGTAACGTTTCCAACTGCCACTCCTCCTTTTAAGCTTCTCTCTTTTTGTAGGGCATCCAAGAACAACACCGCGGCCAGCAGGTCGGCACTGCCTCCCGGGGAGACAAATAGCTCCATCATTGTTTCGTCCAGTCTGATTAACGCCAGACGCCCTGCGTTTGTCGAAGTGCCCCCGCTTTTCAGCACTTCATTGGCACCGTTCTTAACCGCCTGGAGCGCCTCCATTCCGCCGCGGTGCAGGATGCATGTATCATCCAGTTCACTCATGATCGCCAGAAGAACATCCAGCCTGGCATTAGTTTCTGGGATCCCGTTTCTTCGTGCCTGTTGTAAAAACGGAAGACCGATGTTACAAACATGCGGAAAATTGAGCTGAGCTTCGCCCCTTGCTCCGGGAACTTGATAGACGTCTTTCACCTTTGAACCGTTGGTTGAGGCAACAGGACAATAGCGGTCCTGAAAACGGGCAATTCTTCCTGCCCGCTCCGCCACCCCTTCAGTATTGGAAAGTTCAGCATTACCAGCCGCCGCTGAAACCAGCAGCCCAAGGGACCAAATAGCACCTTTATGGGTGTTAATGCCGCCGGTAACACCAAGCATTACCTGCTCTCCCTTTCTTCCGATGACAGCGATGTCTTCACGCAGTGACTGGCTTGGCTCCCTCTCATAAGAAGACTCCGCAATCTTAGTAAAAACTGGTCTCAGGCTCACTGCCGACCGGCGCATCAGTTCAATCGTTAGATCATGATGTGCCCCGTTGTTCTCCTGATCAACAAGTCCCGGCTTTGGCGTGAGGTTCACTTCATCCACTAATGTCTGAACGGCCAGTTCGGCAAGTGTTTCTGCCATCCTTCTCTTTTGATCCATCACCAGCTCCTGAAGCTTGCCGGCGGGTTGTAAAGCCCTTTGGACCAGTCGACGATTTCTTCGACACTTTTTGCAGCGAGCAGGGATCGCTTGGCCTCTGTCCGGTTGATGCCAAGGTCCTCCGGAAACGCCACTAGTCCTTTATCCCGTAATGCCGTGGTCTGTTTCGTGTCATGCTGCAGTCCGATCGGCGTCACGCCGGCTACCGCAGACAATGCCTGGCGCCGCTCTTCCACACTGTCACTTTTATAGAGATAAGCGATGCCTTCTTCTGTTACCACATGTGTTAGGTCATCACCGTAAATCATAACTGGAGCGGTCGCCAGATTCGCCTCTCGTCCGACCTTCACCGCGTCCATTGACTCGACGAACACCGGCTCGTTTCCTTTCTGGAAGGTTTCCACCATCTGGACGACAAGCTTTCTTCCCCGTGCAAGCTCGTCATTGCTTGTTCTCATATCAAGCCATGCTGGTGTGGAGTGACGGCGACCGCGCGGGTCGTGGCCCATGTTCGGCGCGCCGCCAAAGCCTGCGAGCCTTCCGGAGGTAACTGTGGAGGAGTTGCCGTCCCGGTCCATCTGCAGAGTCGAACCGACGAACAAGTCTACTGCATACTGCCCGGCCACCTGGGACATCGCCCTGTTGGAGCGAAGGCTGCCATCTCTTCCGGTAAAAAAGACATCTGGACGCGCCGCGACATACTGCTCCATCCCGACTTCCCCGCCGAAACAGTGAATGCTCTCCACCCAGCCGCTCTCAATTGCCGGAATAAGCGTCGGATGCGGATTAAGCGCCCAGTGCCTGCAGATCTTCCCTTTTAAACCGAGGGATTTTCCATACGTTGGCAGCAGCAGCTCAATCGCCGCCGTATTGTACCCAATCCCATGGTTCAAGGACTGAACCTGATGGCGCTCATACACCCCGCGGATCGTCATCATCGCCATCAGTACCTGCAGATCGGTAATATGCCGGGGATCACGGGTGAACAGCGGCTCGAGCTGATACGGCTTGTCCGCCACCACCACAAAATCGATCCACGAGCCCGGGATATCAACACGCGGAAGCTCGTCCACCAGTTCATTCACCTGGGCGATGACGATGCCGTCCTTAAAGGCTGCGGCCTCGACAATCGTTGGCGTCTCTTCCGTGTTGGCCCCTGTGTACAGGTTGCCGTTCACGTCTCCCTGATCCGCCGCAATCAATGCGACGTTCGGAATGAGGTCGATGAACAAACGGCCGAACAGCTCGAGGTACGTGTGAATTTCACCCATCTTCAGCTTGCCGTCCTCAAGCATCTGGGCGACCCGGAGGCTTTGCTGGCCGGCATAGGCAAAATCAATTTTCTCGGCGATGCCGTATTCAAAAATATCCAGATGCTCCGGCCGGGAGATACTGGACATGATCATATGCAGCTGGTTCACCTTTTGGGGATCCACCTGAGTCAGCACGTGCGACAAAAAGGATGCCTGCTTCTGGTTGTCTCCCTCCAGCACCACCCGGTCCCCCGGAGAGATCAGCATCTCTAGTGCTTCCACCATTTTTTCCGCCGGAAGAATTTTATCTTCCGCCAGCCGGCTGACCTGCAGAATCTTTTTCGCCTTTTTATCTCTACTCGTCGTCCATGAACGTTCTTCGGTTGCTTCGTTTATCATATGATTCTCTCCCTTCCTGCTATCAACCATTTCTATATCTTTTACCCAGTAAAACGGCGGACTTCATCCCGCTCTCTGACAGTGACAGGGAGCGGACCGACGGAACTGCCGCGCTTGCGAGATCGGTGAGCACCCTGCCCGGAGGCATCTCCAGAAACAGGTTCGCTCCCATCTCCTTCATGAGCAGTGTCGCTTCGTGCCACTTTACCGGACGGGCGATGCTCACCGCCAAATCGTTCCGGATGTCCTCTCCTTTTCTGAGTGCCCGTGCGGTTGAATTGCTGAGGCACGGAATGGACGGATTTTTAAACGTAACTTTTTCCAGCTCGGCAGCCAACTCTTCTGATACTCCCTGAAGCAGTTCACAATGTGAAGGAACACTGACCGGCAAAAGAAATGCTTTCCGCGCGCCTTCCTGTTTAGCCAGTTCAAGGACATACTCAATGCCCCGCTTGTCCCCTGCCAGTGTCACCTGATCTTCGGCGTTCAGATTCGCCGGATAAACCGGCTGGTCTTCACTGAAGGCATTAGCTGTCAGTCTCAAAACTTTATCCTGCTTCAGTCCGGTTACAACTCCCATGCCATAGCCCTCCGGATACGCTTGTTCCATTAATTCCGCGCGGCGTCTGACTGTGGTCAGTGCCGACGGAAAGTCCATCGCACCGGCGATAACCGCAGCGGCAAACGCGCCAACAGAATGGCCCGCGGCCATCTCCGGTTTTACGCCTTCCTGGAGAAGCACTTTTGCCGCGGCCACTTCTGAAACCAGCAGGCAAAGCTGGACGGAAATCGTGGATTGAAGCTTTTCCTCGGAATCGAGAGTTAGAACGTCCAGGCCAAGGATTTCACCCGCCTCCGCAAATGTTTGGCGGATTACCGGGTGATCGGGCAATTCGTGAAGCATTCCCGGAACCTGAGAACCCTGCCCGGGAAAAAGAAACGCAATGCTCACTGAATCCCCCTCCGTTTCTTTTAAAAGTTTTAAGCGAAAAAAGCTTTCATAACGACAAAGAAAAGTGAGGGCACGATCAGGCACCCCAAGCCGGTATAAAAGGTAGCTGTTAACGCACCGTACGGAACGAGCTTCGGATCAGTAGCGGCCAATCCGCCTGCCACACCGCTCGTTGTTCCAAGCAGCCCGCCAAACACAAGCGCAGATTGAGGATTATTCAGCCCGATGTATTTGGCCACAAATGGAGTAAATGTCATCGTGAACACCGACTTCACGAGACCAGCGGCGATGGATAACGCCATCACTTCAGAACTCGCGCCAATCGCACTGCCTGTTACCGGTCCGACGATATACGTAACCGTTCCAGCTCCGATGGTGGTAAGACTCACCGCATCCGTGTAACCGAATGAAAGCGCGATAACCACACCGAACACGAAGGATACAATAACACCGAGGAATAAGGAGATCACTCCTCCGAGTCCCGCCTTTTTAATCTCGTCGAAGCTCGCACCAAACGCGGTCGACACGATGGCAAAATCCCTCAGCATGCCGCCGCCCATCATTCCGATGCCAGTAAAGATTCCAATATCGGCGAGCCCCTTCTCACCGCCCGTGTTGAGTCCGCCCAGATAAGCGACAAATAACCCGAGGATGATGGCGATAGCCGACCCGTGGATGCGCCCTCTTGTCAGTTTTGCTGAAAGAAAATACGATATGTACATGATAGCACCGATCAATGCAAAGGAGAGAACGAGGCCATTGTCCTTGAATACAGAAACGAGGGTATCCATCATCGTACCGGCTCCTCTCTGTATTCTGGCGTAATAGCTTCAGCGTTTCTTTGCTTCTGGCCAATCTTACTCAATACCGGCACGAGCAGAAAACTGATGACGACCGAGCCGGCCCCCGCGATGATCGCAACCGGTCCTCCCTTAACCGCCGCCACAACATTCTGCTGGGCACTCATCGCCACAACAATCGGGATATACATGGAACTCCAGAAGTTCAAGCCCTCCTGAGATTTCAGCTCCAGCTTCCCCTTCTTTTTCAGCGCGTCCACGATAAGAACGAGCAGTAGCATGCCGACCCCGACACCGCCTACATTCGACTCAACGCCGAGCACGATTCCAAGCATGTCCCCCACAAAGGCACCAACCAACGTACAGATTGCCAGCAACGCAACACCATAAATCACCAACCGAAACACCTCCCATAGATTTGAAAGCGCTAACAAAACTTTGGATACTGTCGACAATTTGTGTATTCATCTGGATGACTGGACATGGTGGACCGTGCTCTGGATGCTCTACCTATTGATTTTTCTGAATATTAAGCTTATTGTATAGGAAGAGACAACGGTCGACAACCCTTTTATGAAAAAAATGTGAGGAGCAGATAGGATGGCCACTTCCGAATTCGATAAACACGCCCTTTCCAACCGCATTGCAGAAAAAATCACACACCAGATCATCACAGGAGAACTGAAGCCAGGGGAAAAACTCGTGGAGAACCTGTATGCCGAGGAGTTCGGCATCAGCCGTGCGCCGATACGCGAAGCCATCTACCTCTTAACGATCGAAGGACTTGTGGAGAAGATTCCGAGAAAAGGTGCCGTCGTGAAGCACTACTCCCCGAATGAAATCTATGACTTGCTGGAGATCCGGAACATGCTGGAGTCCATGGCGATGAGACGGATCAAGGAGCATGGCGTCGATCCCGCTATCATTAAAAAGATGAACAGCCTCCTCGACACGATGCAGGAAGAACGGGACGTAAACAACTATGCCCAGCTCAACCAGCTCTTTCACAAGTACATTATCGAAATGAGTCAAAGCGAAACGATCAAAACCATGTACAACCGCCTCACCACACCGCTACTTACCATCCAGAGCATCTCCTTCTCCTACGAAGGCAATATCGAAAAATCCATTGAGGAACACTCCCTCCTCATCCACCTCCTCCGCAGCCAGAAGCTGGATGGGGCGCAGGAGCTGTTGGAGAAGCATAATCAGGATGTGGTGGTGGGGTTTAAGGGTTAAATACAAAAGCAGAGCTAATATCGCTCTGCTTTCATAATGTAATTGCTACAAAATATTAATCATTGTAAATAAAGCTACGTTTTCTCTTTTTACCTGTTACAAGTTTAATAGGTTTCATTCATCTTCAACATTCACAAGGAAAATCCGCTTTTCAAAACCACCGCGTTTTTCCGCTTTCTCCTGACGAACCCTATCCACTTCTGAGATATCAGCTCCATGCACTTTTGATAATGCATGCATCAATTCAAGAAGGTCAGCCAGTTCTTCAATCGCGTGTACATCAGATTCAGCAGAAGCATATTCATCGAGTTCTTCGTAACACTTTTTCTTTAGTTCTTTTATGTATGCGTCTTTTTCTAAAAGGGTCGTATTGAAAGATTTACCTGTCTTTGCAATCACTTCTGGTATTTTATCTCGGACGAGTTTATTGTAGAACGGCATTGCTCTAACCTCTTTTCAAAAAATCTAGTTGTTTGTATTATTGTACCTTGTTATTTAAACTGCAATGATTCTTCCTGGACTCCTAAACACTTCTCTGAAATGCCACTCAAGATACCTCTGATTCGCAAAATAATTAGGGTTGATTGGTTCTCTGATTTCTTTATCGTGATATTTTAAAACCCATTGTCGATAACCTTCATTGCCATGAGCAAACTCAGAAACAATTAATTTCCTTTTTTCAGAGATGGTAAAGACTCCTCTATCAAATAGTTTATGATGCAAGGAACATAAAGCTATACCATTCTCTTCCCTATCGGGTCCGCCGGCATGATGCCATTTAATGTGCGCAGCCTCCACACCCACCAATTGATGCGATAGATGGAGATTGAAGTTGCAGACGGCACAACTGTACTCATAGGCTTTAAGCACCTTTTCGCGAAATGCCTTATCACGAACTCTCTTCTTAGTAGCAGTGAATAGTTCTAAATCCAAGGCGTCTAAAATATCAGTATGAAAGGTCTCAGGGAAGTGGCTTTCTAAAATCATTTGAACCACCTCATCCACTAATGAATAGTCCGCACGCAACAACTGATAAACATCTTTGGTGAAACCGCCCGCGAACTTATGTTCAAGCAACATTTTATTGGTAAATTGATTATTCTGTATTTCATGATTCAATTCCCATAGCCCATCATTTTTTAAACGAACAAAGGGGTGCTCTGGGTGATACGATTTTCGAGCCGGTCCAAACTCTTTTAAAAGAAGACCCACCTTTTCTCTAACTTCAACATAAGGGATGAAGCGAGTTCTAGAATGCTTAAGCTGAGATAATGCATACAACATTAATAGTGGTTTGTGAGGCGCTCTTTGGTCCCCATTTTTCCATATCGTCAAATTTTTGACTCTATTTTTCAATTCATGGGCATTCATGTCTACATTCCCTCCGTTTTTAGTAGACTAGCTTAGTAATAAAAGTAAGCTCTTTTTGCATGAATTGTGACTATTATAATATCCTCACGTCAGACCTTGCATTTTTAAGATTCGTATATTTTAATATACCCCTCTCTCCATAAAATAAATTTTACAAACAATTGTTGCGAGTACCCCAGGACAATAAAAAAATCTTAAAGATATAATATGGATACATTTAAACATTATCCTTTTTTAAAATAAAAAAGTATTTCTATTAACCAGAACTTTTCTGGTATTATTAAAAATGGAAAATATTCTTAATGCGGGGTACCTTTTATGATAAATGTTGGAGATATCATTTTTCAGCTGTTGGCATTTGTATTCCTGGTCTTAATGATTATAGTGATTGTAACTGTTGTTCGTTCTTTTAAAAATAGAAATAAACAATTAGATAGAATTGAAGAAAAACTAGATAATACATTGAAGTCACAACGGTAACATAAGTATTGGAAGGAGAACCAGAAGGGAACTTTTAGTTTCATTAACCTGTTAATTGACTTGGTAATCCTTTCTTGTAAAAAAGGTAAGAAAAAAAATAAGCGCAAAATAAAAGGAAGGTTTAGGAGACCTTCCTATTTCTTTTACACTTTATCATTGCGAATTTAAACAAAGTCAGCCAATCACCCGTGGAAACAATACATTATTCTCCAAATGCAGATGCTGAAACAAGTCCGACTCCAACTCATCCAATTTTACATAAGCCAAGCGGTACGTATCACAGGCATCTTCTGGTGCTTTATAGTCATTCGTCAATTCCCTTAAGTCTTTTAAGAACTGGCCGATGTGTTCATGCTCTCTTTTCAGATCATCCACAAATTCCTTGATGTCAATTAGTGCATTCAGTGTGGGCTTCTTTTCATAAGCAAGTATCTTCGGAAAAATCAGTTCTTCTTCGATCAGAATGTGCTGCTCCAGTTCAATTTTCAGAATGGAGAACAAGTAGTGAACATGAGACAGTTCAGGATGGGTACCGACATACTTGTTGAAGATGTTCGTAATCATATCTTGGAGCTTCGGCAATACCATATATAAGTACGAATGATGCGCGTCAATAATGTATTGGATGAGGGCGTTCACTTTTTGCTTTTCCCATTTTGTCATGCCCCGCTGATGGTCCTTGTTCTTTTCGTACAATATATTCAACTCATTCATAACATCACCAGAATTCAAATTTTGTTCCTTGATAGCCTCTCCAATCGGCTGGCTGCCGTTTCGTACATAATCGATTCGATAATTCTTCAGAAGGTCTCCGGCTCTCGGGCATTTCATGACAACCTCACGGGTCTCTACCGTTGGATCAAATACGCTCTTCATCAGGACTCCTCCTTTGACTGGTTTCTACCTTTACTCTATTCTGCTGAAGTTCATTTCTCTGTGACAGATATCACATCAACAGGTGAGCATTATTTGATATACTACGGATAAGATGTGGCAGATACTGGAGGGAACATGATGAAAACTCGCGGGAAAGAAGCCGTTCAACAAACAGAGTTTTTCTCCGAACCAACGCTTAAGAAACTCGAAGAAATCATGATGACATGTACAATAGATAAGGGAACCATGCTGTTTATGGACAATGAACCGGCCGACAAGCTGTATTTTGTCCAGGCAGGCATGGTCAAAGGAACGAAGATGACCGAAGACGGCAAGGAACTCGTGCTCTCCATCTTTCAAAACGGGGACTTGATCGGGGAACTCAATGCTCTCGGAAACGAAAAGCATTCATTCAGTGCCGTGGCGTCAACCAAAAGTACGGTAGGTGTGATTCACCAGGCTGAACTGGAAGAGATGATGCGTAATAATGGCGAGATGGCCGTAGAGTTTGTCCGTTGGACCAGTCTCATGCATCAGATTACGCGCTCCAAGCTTCGCGACCTTATGCTATACGGGAAGAACGGTGCGCTCTGCTCCACCCTCATCCGTCTGGCAAACTCGTATGGGAAAATGACCGAAGAAGGAATTATCCTTTCTCTTCAGTTCACAAATACGGAACTTGCTGAACTCGTGGGGACTTCAAGAGAAACGGTCAGCCGGATGGTGAGTGTGCTGAAGAAAGATAAAGTCCTCGACCAGGCAAAGGATGGCAGCATGATTATCAAGGACCTGAATTATCTGAAGGACATGTGTAATTGCGAGGACTGCCCAGTGCAAGTGTGCAGAATATAAATAAAACG
Organism: Fictibacillus fluitans; assembly: GCF_030418125.1. GTDB lineage: Bacteria > Bacillota > Bacilli > Bacillales > Fictibacillaceae > Fictibacillus_C > Fictibacillus_C fluitans. The sequence goes on from NZ_JAUHTR010000008.1 coordinate 165,242, forward strand.
ACTCACCAAGTTCGGTGAGTCGTTTTTTCAGTATTATTGTAAAGTTTCTTCAATAAAACCTAACAACCTAGTGTGAATACTCCTCCATTCTGCGTTTAGGTCGACAGTAAAAATTTTGACACGAAACCCTCCTATTGAATAAGACAAATTTAATGTCCGATCAACTTTTGGATAAACCAGAATACCCCTTAGATTTTGCTCTTTAGCATTTTTATAATTATTTAAATAAGCATACATCTGATATAAATTATTACTAATTAATTTTTCTGAGCCGCCTCTATTAGTGGCTAATGCACTTTGATAATACTTTGTATCCATTATAATTTTTTCTGTTTTATTTTCGAGGGATATATCTGTTTGCATTAATGGAAGCATTTCTAAATTATCACCCAACGCATCCCAATAGATATTTTCCCTTGAAACCTTATATCCCTCTAACTCATTTTTGTAAAAACTTCGAACGAACTCTTCAAATAAGTAAGCCATTGCTTTTGGATTCTGATCAAAATCAGCAAATTTACCTCGGTTACCGTTTTCATGGATAAGCAAAGATTCAAATAAAAATTGGCAAATATCAATAATAAAACCATAGTGATGATTATTCCGATGTATTTTAATATTGTTAAAAACAGCAATATTTAATTTAATTTGTTTTATCCCTTCAAAATAAGGGAGAATCTTAACAACTTTCCATTTTAGTTCTTTGTTTAACTTATTTGATTTCCCTAAAGAATAAAGGACTGTTTTTATTATTTGGTTATGAGGAATATCATGGCTCAGTTCCTCATATTCAAAATACATCTTTCCTCGTATCATAGTTCCTGAAGTAATTGATTCTTTGAAACGAATTTTCCCTCTAAGCAAAGAGGCTTCATCCTCATTCTGTTGATATTCACGGTAATAACCTTTTTTGATAAGTATATTTAATTTATTTAATAAAATTCTGGTTAGTAAATTATTTATATCACTGTCATCTTTATTCCATACATCTCTAAGGCCTTTTTCCGATAAGTGACCCCATGCATAGCAAAGCATATAGTAAACATTCTTTATAGGAATCTTACTGGAGTCTGGTAAGGAGTTCATTCACTTTATCCTCCTGGTCAAACCAATATTCCTCCAGTAAAGGAGCTACTTCTAATCTTATAATTCGATCATACCATTCTTGTTCATCTTCTACTTTATCCACAGTAGGACAAAAATAACTGTGGCCAATTTCGTATCCTTTTCCTAAATTGATTGTATCATCCGCAATTTCACGGTTTATTTCACTAATAGATAGGATTAAATCTTCAATGAACCCTTGACTTAATCCCTTACTTTTTAGAAATTCTTTAAATGATTCTGTATGAAAGCCTGGTTCTATATTTTTAAATGAAAATCTCCTTCGTAAGGCATAGTCAACCATTGCCAATGAACGATCGGCAGTGTTCATGGTTCCAATCAAGTAAAGATTTTCGGGTATATAAAAAGTTTCTTCTTCTTCACTGTAAGCCAACTTAACGGAAAACTCTTTCCCTCGTTTATCAGCTTCAATAAGCATCATAACCTCACCAAAAATTTTGGAAAGATTCCCTCTGTTAATCTCGTCAATAATCATGTAAAAGTTTTTCTCTGGCTCTCTGCTTGCCTTTCTGCAGAATGTATAAAAAACTCCATCTTTTAAAATGAATTTCCCTTCTTTATTAGGCTTATAGCCTCTAATGAATTCTTCATACGAATATGATTGGTGAAATTGAACCATTTCAATATTCTCGCTATCTTTTTCCCCCATATGTAAATAAGCAATTCGCTTAGCCAAAAAGGTTTTCCCTACTCCTGGTGGGCCTTGTAAAAGAATATTTTTTTTATAATCTAAAGCTTCTAAGATATCTTGGGTTTCCTTTTCATCTATAAATAATTCAGATAATATTTGTTCTTCATTGAATGGGACAGGCTCTTCTTTTATTACATCATTATGATCATCGAGATCTTGGTAAGTAGTTGACGTTTGATATCTTATAGTGTTAAGTATACTTTCTACAAAATCGGGATAAGGAGTAAGGTCTGTTAATGTTTTTGTATTTAAAGGTTCTGAAACCTCCCAATCACCAGTAGTCAGCCATTCAACCTCACGAAATGAATGATGATTCTCTCTATTGAGGGCATATTGGTAATCTGAAATAATTTTTCCAAAACCAATAATTTTCGCTCTCCCTTTTTTTATAAAAACGTAATCCCCCGGGTTCATCTCATAGCAAAACTGGTAGTTAGCTAACGCATCATTATTGGGATTATAGTCCAGTTGTTTAATTTCCTTTAACGTTTCTGCTATTTTCCGCTTGCTAGTATATTCTGTAAGGCTTCCGAGTTCACTCCAACCAATAGAAATTTCTCCATTACGTAAAAAGTCTTCCCATAAAAAACTCGACTCCCCTGCACCTAACAACCAATACTTTGGTCCTTCCTCTTCAACTTGTTCTGATACATCTTTCTTTCCAAAATTCTGAAATATGAAACAAAAAAACTGATCAATCTCATAATAGATAGGTAGATTTGTTTGTTTTCCTACTAAACTTAAATATCTTTCAACAATGTTATGCTCTTTTAACGCTTCCTGGAATTTCATAAATCTTATTCCTGACGTGTCTCCACGTTTATATTCAGGATTAATTTCCAAAATATTTTCCAAGGCAACCTTATCTCTTTGGTTATAAAAACAATAAGTCTCTGGAAAAAAGTTTCCTACAAGCTCACTAACAACACTTTCTCCAAATCCAAAAAGTTGAAATTCTTCATTTGTTAAAAAGTTATCCATCCTACTACTTAAAGAGTCACTCCCATTGAGTAGGTAATTCAAACTATTTCTATATTGCTCAATGGAGGTATTCATGTTTCCTAAAGCACGTTTTCTAGCTAAAGCCATGCGAAATGCATTAATATGTATTCCTAATTCTTGTACATCTTCCCACTCCATACTTTCTATTTGATCAGGTTTTTTAAAATCTTCAAAGAAATGATAAGTTTCCTCTAGATTCTCTTTATGGATGGAAAACCAAGCATTTGCCTCCTGTTTAAACAGTTCTAAGTATTTATCCAGTTTTGGGAGGTTATATCTTTCCTCTAATAAATGAGGTAATTCCCAAAATCTCCTTAAAGCTTCAAATTCTTTTTCGGTAAGCCGATAATTGGTGCCTTGGCGCATCTTAAATATTTGTAAACCCCTAGTTTCCGGAATGTCTTCTAATTGATATCTGAGCAACATATTCTCGCTTTCCGACAATCGAAACTCTAGTACCCTTAAATCAACCATCATATCTTCCTCTACTGAGTGTGGATCTGAAATAATTTCACATAATGCTACTACCCCTCCTGAGTTTTTTTTACCACCGTCTGATCTCCAAATAAAAACCTTATCGCCAATTTTAATTTCTTCTATAAAATGCTTTTGCCTTATGCTCCACTTAACTACAGATTCATTTTTTAAAGAGTTATCAAAATTATAAACTTTAGGGTTTCCTTGAAATAACCAATATGACAAACTTATCTCCTCCTATATAAACACTTTCTAAGCATATACTATCTTCCCTGGTGTAGGAAGTTTTCACCATTTACTCTAAGACAGCAAAAAATACCCGGGATGAGTAGCATTCATCCCAGGTATCTCACTATTTTATATTCTTAAAACAACTTATCATCATCTGAATCACGCTTCGTGCGGCGAGTTTTGTCTCTGAGTTTATCGTCGATGTCTGTGAGGCCATCACCACTTCTTGACGTACGGTCATTGGTTAGGTCATCACGGTCAAGGTCAGCGAGATCGGAATCCTTGCGAAGGCTTCGCTCGTTATCAGAAAGCTCATCGTCAGCGGCGAGTCCGCCACCTTTAAGATCATTTCTGGAGTTGATTTCTCCGTCACGGTCGATGTCAGCTTCCTCGCGGCGAGTCGTTTCATCGATGTGCTGGTTCTCGGTTACTTTCTTCTTGCCGACTACAATTTCCTCTGACACTACTGGTTTCTTGTTGACTTCAAGACGCTCTTCAGTCAATGGAACACGAATTTCATCGTTATCACCAATAGTTCCTGCGTCTGTGCGGTCCACATCATTCACCGGACGGCGTTCCACGTATACTTCTTCGTGTTCAACCGGAACGTCAACACTCTGGTGTTCTTCAACTACATTTTTATTCACATTTACTTCACCAGTTTGTTCGCGGCGCTTGTCGATTTCCAGCTGCTCTTCACGAAGCTTCATGCGGCGCTCTTCGTCCACATCGTTATCTGTACCTAGCGTGTTATCGCGGTCGAGATCAAGATCTGTTCCTAGATTGGTATCAGCACGGTTTCCTCTTAACAACTCATCATCCCGAGTACTGTTAAAGTCTGTGTTGACGTTGTCGCGGGAATCGATTGGACGCTCGCGGTCGACATCAAGGTTGTTGCCGTAGTCGTCGCGTCCCAGGTCATTTGGCCTGTCTGTGATTCCATCCCGGTCAGTAAGATCATCTCTGAAATCACCTGCTGTTGCAGTGGATGTTCCGTATCCTGTTGTAGTTCCTGTTGATGCGTCATTTAACGGATCATCATTGTTCAAGTCATTGATGTCTCTGTCGGAATCAACGACCAAGAGAATTTTTCCTGCTTCCACATCTGTTGCATAAGAAGATGCTGTGGAACTTGGAATACCGAGATCTTCAAGGCGTTCTCCGAGATTGGTGTTGTCTCTTCTTGGTTCATCATCTGTAAATGCGTTTTTAATTTTATCGAATAGTGTTTGCTCTTGCCTGTTCAGTTCTGCCAGATTGTCTACTTCGGCACCTGTTCTCATTTCAATGTTATCGTGGCTCCGTTCATGGTTTGTTACGACCGAGATATCATCCGTGTCGTAGCCCTTGTTTTGTAATTGCTGTACCGCTGTTACGACTGCCTCTTCAGAATCATACACTCCTATGACTTGTTTACTCATAGTAAATTCCTCCTCATAAATGATATCTTTGCTCAGGGACTAAAATACCCCGTATATCGTTTTGTAAACAAAAATAGATAAAATAATGAGGTTTATTTTTAAGAAGACAGTAAAAGAGCTACCTAGGTCAGAAGGCAGCTCTTCTTTAAAGTTCCTATTCCTTTGATGGCTCCAATTCCTTTATTACAATAATGTTTCATGAGTTTCATTATAACAACTTTTAACAGCCATAAAATCTTATCGGCATCTCATACCATTCTGCTTACACTATTTTGAGAGTGCCGCTTCAATCCGGTCGAACCACCTGATCTTTTCGCGCATTCTTACCACTTCACCGACAATGACCATAGCCGGATGAGTGATTTTTTCTTTTTGGGCGTTTTTCAATATCGTTTCAAGAGTTCCGGTGACGGTCCGCTGGTTTTCGGTTGTTCCCCATTCGATCACCGCGGCCGGCGTATCCGCCCGTTTACCATGCGCGATAAGCTCTGAACAGATATGCTTCAGGTTACCGATTCCCATGTAAAAGCAGATCGTATCGCTTCCCTCGGCAAGTGCGTGCCAGTTAATGAAGTCTTGTCCCTTCTCCGCGCGTCCGTGTCCGGTAATGATCGTAAACGAACCCGCATGGTCACGATGAGTAACAGGGATTCCGGCATAGGCAGGTGCCGCAATACCCGAAGTAATACCCGGTACGATCTCAAAAGGAATCTCATGCTCGACTAGTACTTCCGCTTCCTCTGCGCCGCGCCCGAATACAAACGGATCGCCGCCTTTGAGCCGGGTGACCACTTTTCCTTCCAGTGCCTTTTCTACCAGGAGATCATGAATCTGTTCCTGAATCAGCTCATGCTTTCCGGGCAGTTTTCCGCAAAAGATCAGCTCGCAATCCTTTTTACTGTACTCCAGCAGTTCCTTATTGATTAGGCGGTCATAGGCAATAACGTCCGCTTCCTTAATGCATTCCAACCCGCGCACGGTGATCAGCTTCGGATCCCCGGGGCCTGCTCCTACCAGATACACCTTTCCTCTCTCCATCTTTTCTCTCCACCTCTCTCACCGAACAGTCATGCGCCGTTCGCTGTATCTCTGCATTTCTTTATATATAGCTGCCAGATCCACATGCTTGCGCACATGATCGGCCAGCGTATCAAAGCTTTTTTCTTTTAAATCATTATACCTTATAATCTCCGTTTGTTCTTCCTGCTGTTTCACTTTTCTGATGGAATTCAACAGAGCGCTCCGAAACTCGTCATTATGAAACAATCCATGAAAGTAGGTGCCGATGATGCGCTCGTCCCTGCTTTTTGCGCCATCTGTATGTCCCTGCCCCGTCTGCATGAACGGAATTCTTTCCGTGGAGGAAGAACGCCCCATATGGATTTCATAGCCATCAATCTCAAAGTCTATTCCCATAAAAGTAGCGGTGCCTCGTGAACGGACGGTCGTTTTTTCGATGTCCATCACCGTCTCAATGAGCAGCAGTCCCAATCCTAATTCTGTTTCATAGGGCGTTTCCACCGCTTCCGGATCACTGACCGACAATCCAAGCATCTGATAGCCGCCGCATATCCCCACAATCATGGCTTCACTTTTCTGGATTTTTTCAAAGAGCCCGGTTTCTTTTATAAAGAGAAGGTCTTCGATGGTGTTCTTGCTGCCAGGCAGGATGATGAGATCTGGCTGTCCCAGTTGGCCGGCACTTGTGACAAAGCGGACCGAGCAATCTTCTTCAGCAAAAAACGGATCAATATCGGTAAAGTTAGAGATCATCGGATATTGAATAACGGCGATATCGATACCCTTTGTTTCATCCCGTCGTGTGCTGTACCGCTGCAGTACGACCGAATCTTCGGCTTCAATATTCAAACCATGCAGATAAGGAATTACCCCAAGCACAGGCTTGCCGCTGTATTCTTCAAACCAGTCGAGACCTGATTTCAGCAGAGACAGATCACCGCGGAACTTGTTGATGATAACCCCGATGACCCGCTCACGGTCTTTCTCCTCCAGCAGCTGAAGCGTTCCGACCAGGCTTGCGAACACACCGCCTTTTTCAATGTCTCCCACAAGGATGACGGGCGCATCTGCCATCCGAGCCACCGACATGTTAACGATCTCCCGGTCATTCAGGTTCACCTCGGCAGGACTTCCCGCTCCTTCAATCACAATACAGTCATACTGCTCATAAAGGGCAGCGAGCGAATCCTTAATTAAGCCAAGTCCCATTTCGTAAAAGGACTTGCGGTAATCAAACGCGTTCATGTTCTGAAACGGTTTGCCGTGAACGACAATCTGCGCATCATTTTCCCGGCTCGGCTTGATGAGGATGGGATTCATTTCGGTCGTCGCTTCCACACCTGCGGCCTCGGCCTGAACACCCTGTGCCCGTCCGATCTCCTTGCCGTCAATGGTCACATACGAATTTAAGGCCATGTTCTGTGATTTGAACGGAGCCGTTTGATAACCGTCCTGGGCAAAGATCCGGCAGAACGCAGTGGTGATCACGCTTTTTCCCGCATCTGAATATGTTCCCTGGATCATAAGTGAAAGAGGCTTAGACATGCTGCTTGTTCTCCTGACATTGTTTGATCCAGTTTTCAACCATCTCCGGGCACGAAGCAAAATGGAAATGCGTATAACCGGCGATAAGGTTTCCTTTCATATAACCCTCATCTTTTACACCTCTCATGCCCTTCGTTTCAAAGGCAACAGGAATTACCCCTTCTGCCTGAAAGGTGGAGTAATGAAATTCGTGGCCCCTGGCTGCATCCTTTTCTTTTAACAGGTAGTTCCCCGGTTTGCCTTTGATTTCCCGGTAACCAAGCTCCACCAGCTTATTGTGCATGACCGCTCTCCCCGGGATGATGCCGGCCATCTTATGTACTTCTCCGCCCGACGTTTGAAGTTCCTCGGCCAGGTACATGAACCCCCCACATTCTGCGAGGGTCGGCACTCCGCGTTTGATTGCTTCTTGAACCGAAGTCCTGACCGCAGTTTGTTCAGCGAGCTCCTGTGCAAATTCCTCCGGGAAGCCGCCGCCCAAATAAAGGCCCTGCGCATCATCCGGCAAGGTCTCTCCCTTTAACGGTGAAAAGAAATGTAGCTCTGCGCCATATGCCTCCAGCAAATCCAGGTTCTCCTGATAATAAAAGTTAAAGGCCGCATCCTTCGCCACGGCGATCTTCACCGGTTCTGTATCTCGTTTTTGAAAAATGGAGTTGCTGGGGTCCACTTCAATCGGAGGCGCTTCTGACACCTTCAAGAGCTGGTCGAGATCAATCGTCGCCTCCACAAGTTCTCCCAGCTTCTGAAAAAACGGGTCCAGGTCGCCGCGCTCAATTGACGGAATCAATCCCAAATGCCGTTCGGGGATGTACAGCTCCTCATTTCGCTCGAGATACCCGATGACCGGCACATCACATTCCTGTTCAATCCCCGTTTTCACCAGTTCGAAATGACCTTTTGAGCCCACCTGGTTGACGATGACGCCGACGATATTCGGTCCCTCGGAAAGCATCTGAAATCCTTTTACGATCGCAGCCGCACTTCTCGCCATGCTCGCACAGTTGACGACGAGCAGGACCGGGCTCTCGGTGATCATTCCGATTTCCGCCGTACTGCCTCGGTTGGATCTCGGGTCCTTACCATCGTAAAAGCCCATCACTCCTTCAATGATGGAAACGTCAGCGCCTTGGCTTCCCCTTTTGAACACTTCTTTTACAACGTTCTCTGTCAGCATCCAGCCATCAAGGTTTCGGGAGACCCGTCCGGTGACTGCCGTATGGTACGTCGGATCAATGTAATCCGGCCCGCACTTGAAACCTTGTACCTTATAGCCCCGCTGCTGCAGGGCACTCATCAGTCCGATCGTGAGTGTCGTCTTTCCCACGCCGCTCCCTGTACCAGCGATTACAATTCTTCGTTCCCTCATGCTCTTCATCTCCAGTTTCTTCTATTAAAACAGAAATCGTATTGAACATAACCTACTATTCTTTCAGAAAATCCACAATAGTCTTTTTGTTGGTTTTTGGCTGAGAAGTTACTTTTATAGGTCCATCTTCCCCTGACATCTCCGACAAATCTCCTAACTAACATTTGATTTCCAAGGATAATCTTGGTAGGCTAATAGAAAGACAGAGAAGGAGATGAAGAGCCACATTGAAAAAACTCGCACTCTCCCTTACGACAGGTACGCTGCTCATTTCTTGTTTCATCCTGATGCTTTACAGCACTGCAAGCCATTCCTTACATAAGCCTACACCGTATAAAGAACGCGTGTATTTTTCTGAACTGCTGTTAACCGAGCAAATCCAACATACTTATAACAAAATCAGTCATCTCTCTTCGGCTCACCAAATCAAAAATATTCCCATTTTCAGGAGCGAGTTCAACGACATCGATTTTAGAAGTTTGCGTGTTCTTGCCGCTAACGTTCCCGATCCCAAAATCACAAAAGATATAGCCAACATCAATGAGCTCCAGCATCTCGTTAAAAACGATAACCGGCCAACCGCGGTCGTTTATCTCTACCGCATTCTCAGCGATCTCGCCAACCAGTCGTCACTGTACGGATTCAGCTATACATACGGGGGAAAAGAGACCTATAAGATTGATGACTTGTTGGAACGGCATAAGGGAAAATAAAAAAAGAACTGCCTCTGGCGGTTCTTTTCTGTAGACTAGGGACATAAGGATCTTTTTCGAGTAAACTGGAATTAAATAGTGGTTATATTAAAAATATGGGAGGTTTAAACCGTGTCCATTGAATCAGAATACGATCTCATTGCTCTGCAGAGGATAGGCCGTATCGTTGCCTTAGCCCGTGAAGAGATGCTTTCCAATGTTCGGCCGGGAGTGACAACTGCCGAGCTCGACTGTATCGGTAAAAGGGTGCTGGATGAACATGGAGCTGTCTCCGCTCCTAATAGCACCTATGGTTTTCCGGGAGCAACCTGTATTTCGGTGAATGAGGTGGCTGCGCATGGCATTCCAGGTCCTAGGGTACTGGAAGAAGGGGACGTCGTTAATATTGATGTGTCTGCAGGGCTGGACGGATATTATGCTGACACAGGAGCAACGATCGTGGTCGGAAACGGTTCACCACATAAGGAAAAGCTATGTCAGAGCTCGCTTCGGGCGCTGCATCAGGGACTTCAGAAGGCTCGGGCGGGTGCAAAGATCAGTGGAATCGGCCGGGCGATTCACAATGAAGCCCGCAGGGATGGCTTTACAGTGATCCGCAATTTATCCGGTCATGGCATTGGCCGGGAACTGCATGAGATGCCGGATAGCATTCTGAATTACTATGATCCACTGGACAGAAGGCTGCTCACGAACGGATTAGTGGTTGCGGTCGAAACTTTTGTATCGGACGGAGCGGAATTTGTAGAAGAGAGCGCTGACGGTTGGGGGCTGCTGCTGCCGGACCATCATTATGCGGCACAGTTTGAGCACACGGTAGTAATTACTAAAGACCAGCCGATTATTTTAACAACAGTATAAGGCACCCTGTATCTTAATCATAAACAAAAAAATGGCTGCCTTCACTTTAATGGCAGCCATTTTTTATGCGGAATTTTTCACATTGATTAGAAAATCCAATCGAAAACCGTGTAAATACCTATGACCACTAATGAAATAATTAAAATGATAACTGAGGTACATCCAATAGCAAATAACCTATCCTCCCATTTGTTTTCAGGTACTAAATCATCTTCTATTCTTTCTTTAACCTTTTTTTGTGTTGGAGAAATATACTCATCTAGTTGCAGTTTCTTTAAGGTTTCTTTATCCCCTTGGAATTTCAGCGCCCTTGCTATCTTAAAGGGCTCATTCCCCATACTTTTTTCAAACAGTAGACAAGCCTCCACCATTTCAGGGGTTTTATTTTTTTCGAGATACCAATATCGTCCTGCCATTGAGGGGTGCCTTAAAGCATAATAAATGTCCCCCAACCTGGTTCGTACTTCTAATTCATCAGGATATGAAGCCAGTAGACCATGTAACCGATCCCTTGCTTTCCCCAGGTCATTGTTTTCAATGTCCCTTTCAATCTTTTTTAGCGTTTTAATTGGGAGTTTAGGTATAGAGCTATCCTCTAAACTATCCCATAACTCTTGAATAGATTTGCCATCAAGTATAACTTTTTGCAACAAATCATCGACATTTTCTCCGATGATTTCACTTGAAGGATCATGAAATTTCCAAAACATATATTTTCCAGTGCCACGGCCAATATAATAATTTTCGCCTTTATATGTCAGCTTAATTTCTTCCCCAATACTTAGGTTTTCAATAAATTCCTCATAACTGTATTTCAAAAGATTCTCCCCCACCTGGCAGCGTTAACTAAAGGTATTCCATTTTCCCTTCTGTTCTTCCTTTTTTAATAAAAAAGAGCATTTCTCCTTTTGAAGAAATGCTCTCAATCTTATTTAATCTTTATTAGCTGCTTTAATGTTTGTATGTATGGCTAATTAATTCTCCTCAGATCAACATTTAAATGTTATCTCCCATCTTTATCATACCATATAAAGGAAAATAATATAAGGCTGTTTTTTGCCTATTTTTTCTATACAATAAGCAGAGCAAGGTCTTAAGAAGCCAAAAGAAACGTTAGGTTAGGAGAGATGTGAATGAGTTCTTATGTGCTCAAGTTTCAGGAAATCGAAAAAACCCAGCTTTTACTCGTTGGAGGAAAAGGATTAAATTTAGGGGAATTATCGAACATCGCAGAAATACACGTACCTGAAGGGTTTTGTATAACCACAGAGGCCTTTCAAAAAGCTCTCGAACCAAATGAAGCTTTCCGCACACATTTACATCAGCTCACACGGCTGCACATAAACGAACAAGCAAAAATCAGTGAGATCAGCCAACAGATCCGCCAAATCATCGAGGAAGTCGAAATTCCATCTGATGTATTAGTAGCTGTTCAGCGGAATCTCACCGAATTTGGTGAACAACACGCCTATGCTGTACGATCAAGCGCGACAGCTGAAGATTTGCCGCATGCCTCGTTTGCCGGTCAGCACGACACCTTTTTAAATATCATGGGAAAAGATGCGATCCTAAGGCACATTCGCAAGTGCTGGTCCTCCCTGTTTACAGACCGTGCTGTTATTTATCGGATGCAAAATGGATTCGATCACAGCCAGGTTTCTCTTTCTGTCATCGTTCAGCGAATGATTTCCCCGCAGGCTTCCGGCATTTTATTTACGGCGGATCCCGTGACATCCAATCGAAAAATACTTTCCATCGATGCGAGCTTTGGACTTGGAGAAGCGCTGGTCTCCGGATTGGTATCGGCTGATTCCTACAAGGTAAAAGATGAAGCAATCATTGATAAAAGAATCGCAGTTAAAAAACTCGCCATCTATTCCTTTGAGAAAGGCGGGACCGAAACAAAGCAACTAGATCCCCATCAGCAATCCCTTCAAACCCTTACCGACCAACAAATTTTACAACTCGCACATATTGGCAGACACATTGAAAACTACTTTTCATATCCGCAAGATATCGAATGGTGCCTGGCTGATGATACTTTCTATATCGTTCAAAGCCGCCCTATTACGACGCTCTACCCCATTCCTGAAGCGGCTGATGATGAAAATTACGTCTATATCTCTGTCGGACATCAGCAGATGATGACTGATGCCATCAAGCCATTGGGATTGTCGTTTTTCCTATTGGTCACTCCTGCCCCAATGAAAAAAGCGGGGGGAAGGTTATTTGTTGATGTTACCCAGCATCTGGCTTCTCCCGGCAGGAGAAAAGACTTTTTACAGGCTATGGGCCAGCACGATCCACTTTTAAAGGATGCTGTGACGACGATAGTTGAGCGGGAATTTATAAAAACGGCACCAGATGCCGAAAGTGCACAGGGTCAAAAGAAACCTGGTCAACACCCATCTGTTCCAGCACCAGACGAAAACGATCCGAGCGTCGTTCCTGAGTTGATCAAGAAGGCCCAGGCGTCAATCGAAGAATTAAAACAAAACATCCAGACAAAATCGGGATCTGATTTAATGGATTTTATTGTGGAAGATATCCAAGAATTAAAGAGAATCTTATTTAATCCACATAGTACAGCTGTATTTATGGCTGCTTTCGATGCTTCAGCCTGGCTCAATAAGCACATGGATGAGTGGCTGGGTGAAAAAAACGCAGCGGACACGCTTTCTCAATCTGTACCGCACAATATTACCTCCGAAATGGGTCTGGCTTTATTGGATGTCGCTGATGTCATCCGCCCTTATCCTGAGATCATTCACTATCTGCAAAGTGTAAGAGATGATCACTTCTTAGATGAACTGGTCCAGTTTGAAGGAGGGCAACAAATACGGGATGCCATTCATAATTTTCTCAGCAAATATGGAATGAGATGTGCCGGCGAAATTGATATCACGCGAGACCGCTGGAGTGAAAAGCCAAGTATCCTCCTCCCCTTGATTTTCAGTAATATCAAAAACTTTGAGCATAATGAGAGCCGCCGGAAATTTGAACAAGGACAGCAGGAAGCGTTAAAAAAAGAGCAAGAATTACTGGATCGGTTGATGAAACTGCCAGACGGCCAACAAAAGGCAGAAGAGACCAAACGGAAGATTCGTATCCTCCGGAATTTCATCGGCTATCGCGAATATCCCAAATACGGCATGGTCAACCGCTACTTTATTTATAAACAGGCATTAATGAAAGAAGCCGAACAGCTTGTTCAAAACCACGTCATTCAAGAAAAAGAAGATATCTACTACCTCAGCTTTGAAGAACTTCGCGAAGTTGCGCGAGCGCAACAACTGGATGAGAAAATCATCTTTAATCGAAAAAATGAATATCAATTATTTGAGAAACTGACTCCTCCGCGTGTGATCACGTCGGATGGTGAAATTATTACAGGACAATACAAACGAGAAAATCTCCCGGCCGATGCCATTGCCGGTCTGCCTGTTTCTACAGGGGTGATCGAAGGGCGTGCCCGTGTCCTCGTAAACATGAAAGATGCGGATCTGGAAGAAGGAGATATCCTAGTCACTGCCTTTACTGATCCTAGCTGGACACCATTGTTTGTTTCGATAAAAGGCCTGGTCACTGAAGTTGGCGGACTGATGACCCACGGAGCCGTTATTGCCCGTGAGTATGGCTTACCCGCAGTGGTCGGAGTGGAGAATGCTGCTAAATTGATCAAGGATGGGCAGCGCATTCGGGTGAACGGAACGGAAGGATATGTCGAGGTATTGTGATATGTAAAACAAGGCCGATATGGATTTATATCGGTCTTGTTTCTATATGGTATAATCCCTTCCGCTATCCCATCGTTGTCAGGAGTACCATTATCCCATTCGTTAACCCGTGAATAATGACAGAAGGCCAAATCGTGTTAGTTCGTTCATATGCCCAGGCAAAGATGATTCCACTTAAAAAGTTTACAGGCATCGCATTATAGGTTGGTATATGTATGATGGTAAAGATGAGTGAGCTGAGCAGCATCGCCCCAAGGAAACCAAGGCGTGTACGCAGCCAGCGGTATAAAAAGCCCCGAAAGAATATCTCCTCATAAACGGGCGAGATGACAGCGGCTGAAACAAAGGCAATAAGGACGGTTAAAAAATTTACGTCTTGCTGCATAGCGGCCGTTTTGCTGTTTTCAAATGTATTACCAATAAAACTGGTAAGCACCATTACAATGACATCGCCAACTATAAGAATAATAGTTAACCAGAGAATCGTTTTCCAATCTTTCATAACCATTGGCCTGAGCCCCACTTCACTCCATGAAAGATGTGTGGGACGAAGAACAATAAAATACAAGCCAGAAAGCAGAACAATGGCTATCGTCAATCCTGTTAATGTTCCTGCATAGAGCTCATTATCAAACCATTGAGTATATATGGGCTTAATCAGGAATTTGATGCATCCAATCACTACTACAAATTCCAGCAGCATCATAAAAAGAAATTCTCTGAGCCCCCATTGGTCATGCTTTTTCCAGTACAAAACGTTTTCGTTCAATCACTATTCCTCTTTTCGCTATTATTATAGACAACCAGCAAGGGGGCTCTTCTAAGGCTGGAGAGCTCCTTTTTTACAATCTAACTAAAACTATCCTTTTCAAGTGTGTAGCTTTTATTTGAATTTTTAATAACGATATCAAAATTCTGGCTATACGAATGCATAAATAACTCATATTGGATTCTTCGCTCTTCATGAGATTTTCTTAAGTAGTCTATATCAGTTCCTCTTTCAGTAACATCCCTTGTACTTCTTCTCATTAACTCTGTTTGTTCATCTGTATATAAATAAATTTTCAAATCATACAAATTCGGCTTGGTAAAGGCAACGGTCATACCTTCTATAATATTTACCTTGTTTTGCGAAGCAACCAGCTTACTCCCCGTATAACTCGTGGCTATTGTATAAAAATCTAATCCATCTCTTATCATTAGAACGTCTCTCTCTAAAGCATATGTATTATGAGCAGCAGGATGGCACGCTGTCATCTTATCTTGATGGTGTTCATTTTGATATTCATAGTTAATTAAAGTGTACTTTCTGAGATGAGAACCTATGAGATAGGGATCGGTATTAATATAATTCACATTCTTATGCTCCAAAAGCTTTATAAGCTTATGGGCAAATGTTGTTTTCCCTGATGCCCCATGACCTGAGATCCCAATAATGATTTTTTTCTCCGTACGGTTAATAAAACTAGCCAGTTGTTGAAGTACCTTCTCCACCTATTGCTGCCCCCTTTGTGTAAGCTTTCATGTATATTTTACTATAAATATCATTTAAGAAATCAAACGAAAGAGTTAATAAAAAAAGCCCTTATCCTATTGGACAGGGCAAACATTCCTAAGCTACTTCTTGCTTAAATATAGAAGTTCAGAGCTTTCTTCCTCTAACTGATTCATAAATAACTCCCAGTGACATTGGATTATCCCAGTGTTTTTCCAAGCTCATCAAATGTCCCCTTTCGCTTATGCGTTCTGCATTTCAATTAGTTTAGAGATGTTGGCATAGCTCTGGGAGATGCTTTCAACCGGGTCAATCTGAAATTTCTCTTGCTCAATGACGAGATTGGTAATCCTCAATTCCTTTGCTTTTGCTAATACCTCAGAAAAAGGAACCTGTCCGGTTCCTACCTCCACATCATTGCCTTCCTCGTCCAGATCCTTTAAATGAATGGCGGTACACCTGTCCTGCAGCACATCCAAATACGCAGCAATGTCTACTCCTGCAACATATGCCCAATATGTATCCAATTCGAATTTCAGGGAAAACGGTGTTTCATTCATGATCTTCGTCAGCGCATATTCTCCGTTAACCATATTGAATTCATTGGCATGGTTATGGTAAGCAAAGTTAAATCCATTCTGCTGGCAGCGCTGGTTGATTTCAGTTAAATCCTTCACCAGCTCCTCTACTTCTTCGTTTGTATTTGTATTGCCGTGCGGGCAAATCAACAGCTTATTGCCCAAAATTTGCTGGTATTCCATGGTTGGCCCAATCTCATGCTTCAATACATCCAATCCGATATGGGCTCCGCTCACCTTCAGGCCAAGACGGTCCAAATGCTGTTTAAGTTCAACTGCTCCCATCCCATAAGTGCCGGCCAGTTCAATTGCCTTGTACCCTGCGTTTGCTACCTCTTCCAGGGTGGCTGTGAAATTTCCCTCACACTGCTCGCGTAATGAATACATTTGCAAACTTATTTCTTCCATATCTAACACTCCTCTAATCACTATATTTAAAAGTCCTCCATTAAACTTTCACCGAAGAACCTAAAGCACCTTCTTTTAATTGACTCGCAAAGATAAAAGTTAGGATTACGATCGGAATCATCGAGGCAACAGTTATTCCCATAGGAAAATTTCGCTAAATCCCATGTGACTCCGACAGTTAAAAATCTCGACGTTTAACGCCAATAAAAAACTTGTTTTGAAGAAATAATTTTATAATTTTGGGCTACTCTTCGTTTCTTCTTGCTTAATAGGCTTTATTTAATAAATAAATCAGTCTTTCTTTTACTGAACCCCATTCATCATCAATGATACTGTAAAATATATTGTCTTGAATGGTACCGTCTGCCTTTATTCTATGTTTACGGAATGTGCCCTCCTTTGTTGCTCCAATTCGTTCAACGGCTTTTTGAGAACGTAGATTTTCTCCACTAACTGAAAATTGGACTCGATTTACTTTTAATTCTTCAAAACAATAGTTAAGTAATAAGAGTTTACATTCTGTGTTTACTCTTGTTCTCCAAACCTTTGGCGAGAGCCAAGTCCAGCCAATTTCCACACTACGGTTTGCTTTATCAATACTACAAATTTGAGTTGTCCCTATTATTTGTCCTTTCAGATTTTCCTTAACAATAAAAGGTACATGTTTCCCTTCTTTTTTATTATTAACGGCGATTACTAATATTTTTTCCATATCCTTTACTGTGGTAACTTTTCTCATGGAATATTTCCATACTTCAGGGCTTTTTAGCGCATCAAATAATGGTTCCTTATGTTTTATTTCGAGAGGGATAAGTGAAATTGAATCTCCTTCTAAAAATAGATCTGTTTTAATAATCATAGTAACTATGTCTCCTTTATAAACAGAATAATTTTTTGTTAATTCCAATACCTGCTCGCATTCAAAATAAGTGAACAACAAAAAAGCCTTTAGAACGGCTTAAAGATAGAGATACCTCTTTAAGTGACTGTCTAAAGGCTTGGCTTTGTATGTCTGTTACATTGCAGATTCAGAAAAATTTAAACAACTGATACTATAACTATATCACAAAAGGAAAAATATAGAAACATTTTTCTGGTTTATACCAGCCCATTTCAAGAAGCTATAACACAGACGGATGCGACATCAGCCTTCCATCCTCCATATACACCACACGGTCACACAGATCGAGCATCCGCTGGTCATGAGTGACCATGATGGCTGCTTTTTCCCTGAGCTTCACTTCGTCCGCAAGCATCTGAACAACCGACCGGCCCCGCTCGGAATCCAGGCTTGCGGTTGGTTCATCCGCCAAAATAATCTCTGGGTCATTCATCCAGGCGCGGGCGATAGCAGTTCGCTGCCGTTCTCCACCTGACAGCTGCTCTGGATAGTGGTTCTTGCGATGAAGCAACCCCAAACGTTCGAGGAGGCTGTCGGCTATTTTTTCTGCTTCCTTATGCTTTTGGTGCTCCAGTTCAGGAAGCAGCAAGAGCTGGTCCCGTACGGTTAGATAAGGAATAAGATTAGCAGATTGGAACACAAACCCAATGTATTTCAAACGTATTTGATTTAATTCCTTGGTTCCCAATGTGCTGATATCCTGGTTTCCGATCATGATACGTCCGCTCGTTGGTGACAGCAGCGCACCGGCTACCGATAAAAACGTACTCTTGCCCGAACCGGATGGCCCGACTACTGCTACAAATTCCCCCGTTTTGACTTCTAGCGTGATTCCTTTTAATACTTCAACCTGCTGATCACCGTCTCCAAACGTTTTCTTCACGTCCTGCAGCATGAGTTTATTTTCCATCATGACGCCCTCCCTATCGCTTCTATCGCATCAATTTTGATCACCTGATACAGCGAGATGAGTGAGCCAATGACAGACACTGTTAAGAAGAGCACGGAACAGCCGGCGACAAGCGGCACATTGAGCAGGAACGGCATGCTGGCTGGAAGCAATTGGGATACTGTAAAGGTCAGCAGGATACTAACCACCAGACTTACAATCGTCAGAAATAACACCTGGTACAAGACTGTGCGCGACAGGTAGCCCGATTGTGCACCGATCGCCTTTAAGACCCCAAACTGATTTACTTTTTGAAGCGTGATGACATAAAAAAACACACTGAGCACAAAGGCCGCGATGACAAACAAAAAGGCGATCATCATCAGCAGTGAACCCTGCTCTTCCTTAAAACCTGGGATGCTTTTGAGCGCGTCATTCTTTGAGATCATTTCAACCCCGGATACTTGTTTTTCAATTTGCTTCGCCTTCTCGCTGTCCGCTTTTAACGCAACAGCGTTTACGCTCTGCTTCCCGTCATGCATTGCTTCCCACGTTTTTAAGGAAACATGAAACACCGGCGAGTGGCTGAAGGACTGGTTTTTTGTAAAACCGACGAGCTTTAAAACGGTTCCCGTGGTTTCTTCCTTCAATCGGTCCCCAATTACAAACCCTTCTTCTTTTAAAGAAAGGTCGCCAACGGTTTCGTTCTTATCCGCCCCTTTTAGCGATTGTCCCTCTGCCGCCGGCGGTGCGATAAACCCTTTTGGATCGACCGCAAAAAGCGTACTGTCGGTTTTCTTGGACGCTCCGTTTTTTTGGATCGTGGTCATCTGAAGCCCGAACTCTGTCATTTGTTTTTTATGAGTTAATCGCAAAAGCTCCTTTAATTGTTCATTTGTCAGCTCCGAGCGGTTGAGCCGCTGATCTGACTGTTTATCCAAAACGACATAATCGGCGGTCATGGTTTGAATGGATGATGCATTGTCCGATGCCAGGCCTTTAGCCAGCCCGGAAACAAAAAGGACTAGAAAGGAAATCAGGACCATAATCAACCCAATCAGCACATATCGCATTTTCGCATGCTTCATCTCTCTTAATGCCAGAAACATATGATTTCACTCGCTTTCTATCTGGTTTGTACGTGATACAAATCCATCATAGAAAGCAAGTATGAACGGAAGATGAACAGCAGGTTACATTTTTGGCAGGGACACCGTGAATGTCGTTCCCCTGCCAGGTTCGCTTTCTCCTTTAATTTCTCCATGATGCAGTTCCACAATCTTTTTTACGATCGATAAACCGAGGCCGCTGCTCCCCTCTTTTCTCTCCCTGGCTTTGTCTGCTTTATAAAAACGGTCAAAAATGCTTGGCAGATCCTGTGGAGAAATGCCTACACCAGAATCCGAAATAAAAACCCTGCATTCACGGTCGTTTTTTTCCAGAGAGATGGATACCGTTCCTCCCGGTTCCGTGTATTTAATGCTGTTGGTAATGAGGTTGGTCCACACCTGGTGGAGGAGTTTCTTATCGCCATAAATGAATGTTTGGGGCAGATCCATTTCAATCGCCATCTCTTTTTCGCGCCAGCTCCATTCGGTCATGTGCACGACCTCCTTGATCTGGGCCGCCACATCGAATGTGCCTTTTTCCATAAAGGCTTCTTCTTTATCAAGAGAGGCCAGCATCAGCAGCTGCTTGCTGAGCTGAGAGAGGCGCACACTTTCCTTTTCAATGATTGCTAAATACTCTTTCCGTTTTTCCGGTGTCAGTTGCTCATTTTGCAGGGTCTGGGCGAATCCCTTCATGGAAGCCAGCGGGGACTGGATCTCGTGGGATACATTCGAAACGAATTCCTGCCTCATCTCCTCCAGCTGCTCCAGGCTTTTGGCCATCTCGGAAAAATTGGAAGCCAGGCTTCCGATTTCATCTCTGCGCTTTTCGTTCAATTTAATTCTGTAGTTTCCAGTCGCAATTTTTTTTGTGGCTTCGGTCAGCTGAACAATCGGTTTGACCAGATAACGCGTACTGATTCCGACCAATACAATACTGAGGACAATGGTCAGAAGCAAAATGGCCGAAAAGAACAATCGCATCTCGCCAAATTGCAGCTCTATATTCGGTCGGATAAACAAAGCATAGGTGTTGCCGGATTCCTTCAGCGGCATCCCAATCGTATTTTTTAATACATTATCAAAAAAGCCCGTAACGAACGGCGCCGAAGGAAATTGCGCGATCCCATGATAGACCCCGCCATTCAGAACCCTGTTTACATTTGAGCGGTCAATTTCCTTTTTCCGAAAGTCTCCGCCGTAATAGGATTCCCGGCCGTTCTGGTCCACCATATAAATCTGATAGCCGGTATCTGCCACATGGGTAAGATAATCCTTTAATTTAAGCTGTGGGTTCTTTTCAAAGTAATCCACCGTTTGCTTCGCGATTTTGGTTACTTTTTGATCATTGTACGGTTTCAAACTCTTCTGGTAGTAGGCATTGGCTAAGACGAATGAAAGCAAACTGCTGACAATCATGACAGCGATGGTGGTCACTACGATCCGGACATATAGCGTCTTCATTTCCGGTTGACCTCCAGTTTATAGCCTACACCGCGGACCGTTTTAATGGAGAAATCATCTGTTTTGGAAGAAAATCGCTCCCTCAGGCGTTTAATATGTACGTCCACCGTCCGGTCATCTCCTTCATAATCCGCTCCCCAGATCAACTGGATCAGTTCATCCCTGGTAAAAATACGGCCAGGATAGCTCGCAAGCTGGCTCAGCAGTTCAAATTCTTTCATTGGCAGCATGATTAGCTTCCCATTGCTGTAAATTTCATAGCTTTTTCGGTCAATAATCGTTTGATGCAGCTTAATCTTTTCGGAGTTGACCATCTTATACCGCCTGAGGAGTGCTTTTATACGAAAGATCAGCTCTTTTGGCTCAAATGGTTTGGTCATATAGTCGTCCGTTCCCACAAGAAACCCTTTTTCCTTATCCAGCAGATGATCCTTCGCCGTCAGCAGGATCACAGGCATGTCATAATCGTTCCTGATTTCCTCGCACAGCTCATACCCGTCCTTACCTGGCATCATTACATCCACAACAGCCAAATGCATTTGTTCGGCTTGGAGCAGGGATGAAGCCTCCTCCCCGTCCCTTGCTAAATGAACCATATAGCCCTCCCGCCCAAGATGGTGCTGCAGGAGTTCCCGGATATGAGGGTCATCATCAGCGATTAAAATATGTATCATGCAAAGGAATTCTCCTTCTCTATTTTTTAAAACCATTGAGAATCATATCATACACAATTTGGGACAAAATACCTTTAGTCCGTCATAAAAGGATGATTTTTTATGAAAACCTCCGATTCCATTACATTCTTTCAGCTTTCCTTAATAGCCATAACCTGCATAGGCCTGAAGTGCCACGTTTTTCTTATACAGCCCACGGTCAAAACAGCAAGCGTGGATGCGTGGCTGAGCATAATAATTACCTTTGGTTTAACATTGGTTTGGCTTCCACTGATTTTGTATATCAACAAGAAAACAAACGGTGAGCATCTCTTTCAATGGATGCGGAGCGCGCCGGTAAAGGGCTTACAAACATTATTCTGACCCTTTGTTACCTTACCCTAATGGAAGGTGTCACCTTTCGGGAGACCCTTACCTTCACCAATATTACATTTCTTCAAGAGACACCACTTCTCATCGTTATCGTGACATTTGGATTGGCCTGTCTGCTTTTAGCTGGAACGAGCATGAGAACAATCAGTGTTTCTAACGTAATCCTTCTATTTTTCATTGTGCTGCTCGGCTTTTTCGTTGCTATTACAAATATTCAATTCAAGGATTACTCCTTGCTGCAGCCCTTTCTTGAACATGGATTTACACCGGTTGTAAAGGCAATGGTTTACCAGGGGTCTGGGATGGTGGAGCTTTTTCTCCTTATCTTACTGCAGCACAAAGTCGCTCATCCTCTTAAGTTCAAGCACCTCGCTCTTCTGGCTTTTTTATTATGGGGACTGACCGTTGGCCCGCTTATTGGTTCCGTCGTAGAATTTGGTCTGCTAGAAGGTTCCCGGCAACGTTTCCCCGCATACGAGGAATGGGGGCTTGCTACTCTTGGAAAATTTGTGGAACATGTCGATTTTCTCTCTATTTATCAATGGCTTGCCGGCACCTTTTCCGGCTGTCGGTCTTCTTTTATGTCATGAAAGAGATCGTGCCCTTTACGAAGGGGCACAATTGGTTTGTGGTGATTGTATTCATCGTGATCACTGGCATGACACTCTATCCTATCAGTGACTTTACTTACTCCAGACTAATGTACTTCACCATATTGCCTTTAACCTTTGGGTGTTGTTAGGCTTTTCTTTGGTTTTAGGGAGATTTGTCGCTTTTTATTTCAACAAGAAGAGGAGGTCCCGCCATGGGGCTTAGCCCCGACTCTAAATTAAAACATACATTTGGCTGGCCACATATTTTTTTATCCGCAAAATATATTGTCTATAACAATATTTTCAAAGGAGTGAAAGAATGGCCAAAATAAGTAAAGATGATTTTGTAAACGGCTTTGTTCCCCACCATAATCATGGTTCAGTGGATTACACGGGGGTAACCGACGGTCACGTCCACCAATGTCTGGATGTAACCTCCCCTCCTATTCGGCACGAGCAGGGCCACGTCCATTACACGGAAGGCTATGTGGTGTTTGAGGACGGGCACACCCACCAATATAAGGCATATTCCGGACCTGCCATACCCGTAGGTAACGGCATGCATGTGCACTATTACGATTTTTATACAACGGAAAGCGATGGCCACCGCCACCATGTACGGGGCGTTGACCAGCCGGCACCAGGGAATCGCTAAAAAAAGTACTTTTTTCCTTTGCAAAAAAGGATTTGCTATATTCATCAAGAAGGATACTCTGATAGCAAAGGCGGATTTGGAGGAGAGAAAAGTGAACAGAGAAGGTTCGAATCTTATTCCCATGCTGGCCGTCGATCATGGGGAAAAAGCCATAGAATTTTATAAGAAAGTGTTTGGGGCCCACGAGAGTAATAAAATGGTCAACGACATGGGGAAGATTGAGCATTGTGAATTGGAATTCAAGGGTACACGAATCATGGTTGCAGACGAATTTCCCGGTCATAATCATGCGGCTAAATCACTTGGTGGAACCCCTGTGATCCTCTATGTTAAAATGGAAAATGTCGAAGTTTTGGTAGATAAAGCCGTCAATTCAGGTGCTGTTATATTGCGGCCGATTCAGGAGCTGCCAAATGGAGAACGGATAGGAAAAATTCAAGATCCATTCGGACATGTATGGATGCTTGCTTCCCAACAATAATATGAACATCAAAAAGGGTTAAATAAGAGAATTTCTTATTTGACCCTTTTCACTGAGAATAGTTAATAAATCGCTTCAACCTTTTAAATAAAAGGCTTGCTTTATAGGGTAAGGGGGAATACTTACAATCGACGCTGTAATGAAATGGAGGTACTCAAAATGAGTGTGAAAAAAATTCAGTTACTGAACGAAGCTGCCTACTCACTAGAAAATGAAGAACTGGAAGTGATTGTCCTCCCTTCTCAAGGAAGCAACATGATTTCAATCCGGGATAAAAAGACCGATACCGAGATCCTCAGAACACCAAAATCAACAGAGGAGTACGAAGCACGGAAAATGGTATTCGGAACCCCGGTGCTCTTTCCTCCCAACCGCATTGAAGATGCGACCTTTGCATACAATGGCCGAATTTATGAACTGGAGATGAACAGGGCCAAGGAAGATGTTCACATTCATGGCTTTGTACATGATAAAGAGTGGACGGTTGTTGAGACAGATGAGAGCGTTCCCCGAATAAAAACAGAGATCCGTTCATCTGAGCATCCAGTTATTCTCAGCCAATTCCCACATGACTTTACCATCACAATGACCATTGAGATCCAAGGGACCGAAGTGGTTCAAACGACGGAAATCTCTAACAATGGCGACTGTCTCATGCCGTGTGGGATCGGATACCATACCACCTTCCAATTTCCTGATTCAGCGAAGTTAAAGGTTGACGTCCGGGAACGATGGCGTTTAAATGAGCGGCACCTGCCAACAGGCGAACTGGAAAACGTGCAAAACAAAGAGGAGTTTTCGAAAGGAACGCCGCTTTCCGGAGTGTCCCTGGATGATGTGTACGTCATGACGGAGGACAAAACCGCTGCGATTGATCTGCCCGGCCTTGATGTCTCCTACTCTGTTTCAGATAGGTTCACCCAATGGGTGTTATTCACAGCGAGCGGTAATGAGAATTTACTGGCCATCGAGCCTTACTCCTGGGTCACCAATGCCCCCAATTTGAAACAGCTGCCAAGAAGGCTGACTGGCTTGGATGATATCCAGCCGAAAGAAAAAAAAGATTATGTTTCCCGATTTAAAATCGAACGTAAGTAAATAACAAAAGGAGCTTATCCCATGAAGGATAGTTCCTTTTTTTGTCTTATATACATAGATAACCTACAGTGAAAAATTAACTAAAAAGCCGTTGACAAAATATAGAAACCCGCATATGATGAGGTTAGTTACACCAGTAGTTAACCAAATAAGTAAAGAGGAGGCGGCATAACGGTGATAGATGACAGCCGTCCGATATATGTACAAATTGCAGAACGCATTGAAAATGACATCATTGAAGGTGGACTGCTTGAAGAATCACAGGTTCCTTCAACGAATCAGTTTGCATCCTTCTATCAGATCAACCCGGCTACAGCCGGAAAAGGTGTCAATCTATTGGTCGACCAAGGCATTTTGTATAAAAAGCGAGGTGTTGGCATGTTTGTAACGGCAGGAGCACGCGAAAAGTTAATGCAAAAACGCAGAGATCAATTCCTGGAACAGTATGTGATCACAATGATCCAGGAAGCCGAGAAAATCGGGATCACACGGGACCAATTATCAGAAATGATCATGAAAGGGGGAAAATTACAATGACGAATATTATTGAAGTAAACCAGCTGACAAAATCGTTCGGCAGCGCCACCACGGTCAATGATGTCAGTTTTACAATTGAAGAGGGAAAAATCTATGGGTTGCTCGGAAGAAATGGCGCCGGTAAAACAACGATCATGAATATGATTACCGCGCAGCTGTTTCCGACAAGCGGTGAAATCAAAGTGTTCGGAGAAGCCCCTTATGAGAATCAGTCCGTTCTCCGCCAGATCTGCTTCATTAAAGAAGGACAGCAGTATCCCCACCTTTTTCGCATTGCTGATGTACTGGATCTTTGCCCCTCGCTCTTTCCCAACTGGGATAATGAGTATGCCTACTCGTTACTAGAAGAATACAAACTGCCAGTGAAACGGAAAATCAAGAAGCTATCAAGAGGAATGCTTTCTTCTGTCGGAATCGTGATCGGCCTCGCCAGCAGGGCACCGCTAACCATCTTTGACGAACCCTACCTGGGGCTTGATGCGGTTGCCAGAGGAATTTTTTATGACCGGCTGCTGGAGGATTATGCAAAGCACCCGCGGACGATTATTCTCTCAACTCATCTAATTGATGAAGTAAGCCGGATGCTGGAGCATGTCTTGCTCCTCGATCAAGGAAAGCTGATCATCAATGAAGAAGTGGATGCCATTCGCGGCCGCGCGTATACAGCCATAGGCTCAGCCAAAATCATGGACTCTTTCATGTCAGGTAAACAAATCTTGCATCAGGAATCCATGGGCAGCATCGTTTCAACTACCGTTTTTGAACCCCTCGATAAGCAAACCCGGATGGAAGCCGAAGAGCTCGGCTTGGAGATTACACCTGTGTCTCTCCAGCAGCTCATCATCCATTTAACCAACAATACGCCGAAAAGAAAGGTGGACCTTAACCAATGAATCCTATATCCCCGGTAATAAAAATTCACCTGAAGCACAAGCTGACCTGGATCGGTATGCCATGGATCATTTTGCTGTCGAGTTTCTTCATCAATTTAATTATCGCTTTTTTGATCGGTGATAAGGCTGGCTTTTACACAGGAGGGTTGGTTTCCATCTTTATCTACATGTTTGTTGCCGGTATGGTCACCCTCAATCAAACCTTTTCCTTTTCACTGGGACTGAGTGTACGGAGAAAAGATTACTTTTTTGGAACGCTGACAGTTATTGTTATGGCAAGCATCCTTTCAGCCATTGTCCTATCCCTGCTCTCCTATCTTGAAAGCAGTGTTACAAGCGGATGGGGATATAACTTGCACTTCTTCAGTTTACTCCATTCATTTGATGCCAACAGCTTTTGGCAGTTCTGGATCTTCTTCGTCGTACTAATCAATACCTCCTTATCTGGCTTTGTCATATCAGGTATTTTCATCCGTTTCGGCTGGCCGGGAATGTATATTTTCTTTCTAATCGCCGCTATTCTTCTGTCCGTTATCACTTTTGCCTGCACCTACTTCCACTGGTGGTCCACCCTCTTTCACTGGGTCGCAGACCATCCCAACATGCTTGCTTTCGACCTTCTGATCCTGAGCCTGATTTATGCTGTACTGTCTTATTTATTCCTGCGGAAAGCCACTGTATAAAAGTGAATACAAAAAGGAGCTTATCCTTGCAGGATGGCTCCTTTTGTTATTCAGCACCTAAGATGTTTTAGATAAAAACCGGGCCAAGCAGAACGAGGGCAATGCACAAATCAAGGACTGCACAAAACTCCGCATACCCCCGCCGGACGATCTTCCCGCTCTTAAAATGAGCAATATCCCAAATGGCATGGCCGATATAACCTGCCGCCAGGAGAATCAGACCTGCTTCCCGGTCAACATAAACGGATACTAACGCAATCATACCAAAAATCCCTACTGCAATTGCCTGTATGAAGATGGTGCTCTTTTTGCGCAAATGCCCCCGGATCGCCCCGGAAATCGGATAGAAAAGCGCTATGAGAAACAGCAGCAAGGACATGGGATCCGTTGAAGCCGGAAGCCCTGATGCAGCAATTACCAGCGCCAGAATAGAGGGCCATCGTTTCTTCATCAATTCTACACAAAAATAAGTCGTACTCCTTTTTTCCATTGGTTTAACGTTTGTGGATGACTCCATTTTTAACACTCCTCGTTTTTATGGTGTAATAAAAAATTATCATGAACGGCATTTTTTTAAATCCACCGAGAAGTTGATTTTTATTTTTAGGTCTACATCGATTGATTGAGGAGAGTGACTAAACCATCTGATATAATGAGAAAAACATCATACAAAGGAAATGATAATGAATATAAACATTGCCCGGTACTTTAACCAACAGGCCGTTCATATTACCTTTATCGTTATCTTTTTTATATTAATCCTGCCCGACCACCCCTCTCCGTATAAACCCATACTTATTTTTCATGCCATCTTTGCAGCTTGTTATGTTTGGATGGCTATGATGCTTAACGGCCAATGGAACTTCAAAAGGTTTTTCCTTGTAGTATGTGTTCTTGCGGCATTGATCTTCATCGTTCGTCTGCTCTTTTCCGATTATCCTGATCACCGCATGTTTTGGCCGATGCTGTACCTGCTGGGAACAGCACATTCGAAATGGAACCGATCGACCGTCATTCTTGCTGTCTTTACGGTCTGTTTTATTTTTTTCCTGATGCTGATAGACGGTTTATCCTTTGGGGCACTTATTGCAGCTGTTCTTATGTATGCAGCTGTCAGAAACCAAAGCCTCTTACGGGAAGCACATGATAAAAATGAAAAACAGCTGCAGCAATTGAATGATGCCTATTCCGAATTGCAGCAATCGTCCATACATACAATGAGATATGCTGCCCTTACAGAGCGCACAAGACTTGCGCGTGATATTCATGATGGACTGGGACATCACATGACCTCGCTAATCGTTCAACTACAGGCATTAAAGCTGATGATTTCCAAGGAGCCAGCAGCAGCGGAAGAAAGCGTAGACGACATTCTTAAGATTGCCAGAAATGGGCTGGAGGAAATAAGATCTTCCGTCAAGGAATGGTCGAACGATGAAAAAGGACTGGGACCTGTCGCATTACAAGGCCTTGTTTCCCTAATGGAAGGCCATTCCCTGATGAAGATCGCCTATAAAGAAACTGGCATTATCAGTGAGTGGACGGTTGAATGCAGTGTCATTCTGTACCGGATTCTGCAAGAAGCCTTGACGAATATTCTTAAACATGCTGATGCGACCGAGGTCAATATTATCGTGAAGGAAGAAAATGAATATGTAGAAATGCTCATAACGGATGACGGCCATTTCAGCAGTGAAAAGCCGTTGAATCTTGGCTTTGGTTTAAGCGGTATGATGGAAAGGTGCAAATCAGCTGGCGGCAGTATCCACTTTTCGGCAAACTCTCCGAAGGGTTTAAAGATAAAAGCAAAGATACCGCTGAATTTTACCGCCAGCGTTTAATTTGAGGAGACTGAATATGCCAACCGAAAAAATGATTCGAATCGTGCTTGCAGATGACCAGCCGTTTATTCGTAAAGGATTGCGTTACGTATTGGACATACAGGAAGACATGCAGGTGGTCGGAGAGGCTTCGAGCGGTGAGGAAGCGGTCGATGTTGCTTTATCTCATGTTCCCAACCTCGTCCTCATGGATATCCGGATGCCCGGAGGAACGGGGATTACAGCCACAAAGTCAATTATTGAAGCTCTGCCCGGCACAAAAGTCGTGCTCTTAACCACATTTGATGTGGAACAGTATGTATTTGAAGGGATTCGCGCAGGCGCATCGGGGTACTTGCTGAAGGACACTGAAACCGAAGAGCTGTTGGCTGGAATAAGAGCCATGCACCGGGGAGCCACTCTGTTTAATAGCAGCACGGCCAAACAGGCGCTTGACCAAATTTTAACTTCAAACACCACGGATCAACTGCATGCAGCAGCCCAACAGTCGCTGATCGAGCCCTTAACCAAGCGTGAAACCGAAGTGCTGCAGCTGCTGGCTTATGGCAAAAGAAACCAAGAAATTTCATCTGTCTTATGCATTTCTGAGGCCACTACAAAGACTCATATCCACCATATCATGCAAAAACTCGGTGTCCGGGACCGCACACAGGCGGTTGTCGCTGCCATGCGGATGAAGCTTGTGAAATAGAAATTTCTTTAGGACCATCTCTCCAACTTTCAAAGCTGGAAACGAATTCTTTTTTTACCGTCTTGTTGCCTTTCCTTTTCTTTATGTTGAACTTCTGCCTCATCATAGTGATCTTCACAAAAGTAACCAATCAACGTTTCTTTACCATGAACAGGTGTTAACACCTTCACCTCGAACTTACTTCTTGAACAAGTCATGCAAAAAGAACTTTTATCACATTTACTCATGACATCGCCTCAATTTATAACCGAAATTTCCATCACCCATATCTAAATGGTACTATATTCCTTCCCGGTATGGTATTGATAAAATGAGCCTCTGGACCCAGGACTGAAGCAAAAGAAATTCGATAACTTTATCAACCCTGCAACATGCACATTTGCTTTTAAAGAGATGTCTTTACAGCTGGATTGGGGTCTAACGGGCTTTTTTCCTTTACTTGCTTTAACGTCGCTACGATCAGAAAACTAACGATCACCAGCAAGAGCCACGAACTCACCTTCCCCAGATGAACGAGACTCCAAGCTCCGGCTTGATTGGGGTATTGCCAGGCTCCAAAGAATGTTGCGATATTTTCAGCGATCCATATAAAAAATCCGATGAGTACAAAAGAAAGTGCGAGAGGCATGCGGTAACGGGTCCCATTAACATCATATGTCACCCACGATTTCCAAAAGACGACGAGTACAAGTCCTGATAACCACCAGCGAACGTCCATCCAATAATGGTGGGTGAAAAAATTCAAATAAATCATCGAGGCAAGAGATACCACCACCAAAAACGGCGGCCACTTAACCAGTTCAACATTTAGCCTTCTCCAAGCCTGGCACAGATAACTGGCTACACTCGCGTACATGAATCCACTGTACAAAGGCACTCCATAGACTTTGAAAAATCCATCCCCGGGATAAGCCCAGGAACCCATATGCACCTTAAAAAGCTCAAGAGTAAGCCCGATCAAGTGGAATAACGTGATTACCTTCAATTCATCCCGTGTTTCAAGGCCAGAGCGTACCATCCACCATTGCATCAGGACGCATATGATGAGCAGCCAATCATATCGTGCCAAAAATGGAAGCGAAAGAATTTTTGTGAGAGCCAGCGAGGCAAAAATAACAACAGGAAACAGACAGGACAGAGCTTGCTCCCAACCAAAGCGAATGAGTTGTTTTAGTGGTCCCATGAATTCAGCCTCCATTTTTTCATATCTACATTATTAATCTTCATTTCGATATTCCAGGATATCTCCGGGCTGGCATTCCAACGCTTTACAAATCGCCTCCAGCGTGGTTAATCGTATTGCTTTCGCCTTCCCGTTTTTCAAGATAGAAAGGTTCGCCATTGTGATTCCCACCCGCTCCGAAAGCTCGGTTACACTCATTTTCCGTTTAGCCAGCATCACATCAATATTGATTATAATTGCCATGTCATCACCTCAGACTACTAAGTCATTTTCTGATTTTATATCAATGGCATCTTGTAAAAGCCTTTGAAGTACAGCAGCAAAAACAGAAATCACGATGGAGGCAAAAATAATCACAAGTCCAATGACGATAATTCCCGGGGCATCATCCATCTGCGCCAGAAGGTAAAAGATCGGCATGCCCAATCCGATCAGAATGCTGATTGTGATTGCACAGTACTTTATCTTCTTTAACGCTCTTACAGACCGTTCAGAGAAAGCCACATTCCTGTCAATGTAGTTTAAAAGCCTGAAAGCTTGATACAGAGCAAAGTAAAAAGGTATAGCGGATGCGTATAAATCCAGATAAACAAGATATTTCAAATACCCTTGCTTAGGATTCACTGCGATGTATTTTGCGATCTCGGGCACCAAAAAAATGCACATGGCAAGAACGGGCAATCCAATAAGAAATAGCGCTATTTTTAAAAAGAGTGTTGATACGCGTTTCACAGAAAACACCTCACTTATATATTGTCCATTTAAATTTAACATGGTATTTATCGTTTTACAATAAATCATTATTGTTTTTTATTATATTATTGTTGATACTTAATTATCCCTTATGTTTTGAGGCAGTAAAAAAAGGCCTCTATTTTTATAAAGATAGAGACCTTTTTGCTGAAATCGAAAGGGTATGGATTATTCCCTCCAAAACTTCGTATATTCTGCTTTATCCTGAATGTTAAATTTGATGATTTTCTCAAGCAGTTCATAATTGATCGGCTTTTTCCACGGTATCCGGAACAGGCCTTTGGTTGAACTGTAGCCCGCTTGTGCAATGTCATCGGCGAAGTGAGCCATACAAACCTCTTCGGGTGCCACGCTAAAATGATGCTTCGCTGTGGAAAAGCCAATGATAAAGGTGCCGTGATCAGTATACATGGGCGTATTCCACTTGATCTGTGGTTCCATATCCCGGAATTGATCAGCTACCCACATTAGGATTTCCTCCATTCGAGTGCGGTGTTCGGGATTATCAATGCCTGCTAAATATTTCTCAAAAACTTCCATCCTCTTCCTCCTTGACTAGTGATCACAACATAATAAATTACTTGATAACCGGGAAAGTAAGCTCGATCTGTTCAAGATCCTCTTCTTCCAGTTTAAATCGTAATGCATTCAGGTTATCTTTGATATGCTCCTTACTTGCTGCTTTTGGGATTGTAACAAGCGGTTCCTGCCTTAACACCCAATTTAATGCCACTTGATAGGCCGATGCATGATATTTATTCGCTATATCGTCCAATACCTCCCGTTCTCTTGAACCCGTTTCAGGAAACCCGGCCATGCCAAAGACTTTCGGGGCATAACCGAAGGGGGAATATCCCATGACGGTGAGGTTGTTTTCCTTGCAATAGGGCAGCACATCTCGCTCGGCCCTTCTATCATTCAAGTGGTAGGCGACTTGATTGCAAACAAGCGGAATACTGCCTAAGTGATGCTGCGCTTCTTGCATCAATTGCGGTGAGAAATTACTGACCCCCACATTTTTCACCAAGCTCTTTCTAACCAACTCAGCCATGGCTTCCATTGTCTCCGCCAGCTCAAACTCTTCGCTCGGCCAGTGCTGTAAATACAGATCAATAGTATTCGTTTTTAAACGTTCCAAACTGTCTTCTGCTGCTCTCAGTACACCTTGATAGGAACAGTTTTTTGCCGATACTTTCGTAACAAGAAATACTTCTTTTCTCACATCCCGTATGGCTTGGCCAACAACTTTCTCTGCTCCGCCCTTTCCGTATTCCTCTGCCGTATCGATTAATGTGAGACCTTGTTCTATGCCGAAGCGAAGTGCCTCAATTTCTTGTTTTTCAGTGACTTTATTCTCGCCCATCTTCCAGGTTCCCTGTCCGATAGCAGGTATTCGTTCCGATGTGTTTGCAAGTCTGCGATATAACATAGCTTCCTCCTTTTATTCTTTTTTCTTATGTACGTTACTCCACTAGCTTCTTTTCAAGAATGATTTTAGGTTCTCCCTCGCCATCCGTATAGGTACCAATGATATCAAACCCTGATTTAATATTTAGAATGAGCATGCTGCGCCACTTGTTTTTGGTTTTTGTTTGCACGGCTTTGTACCCGCTGGCTTTAAGGTACTGATGCTGCTGTTTCATCAGCTTTGAGGCAATACCATGATTTCTATAGTTAGCCTTCACCCCGCCCAGCCAGCTATAAAACTGCTCCCGGTTAAGCGCGTAACCTATTTTATAACCGATTATCTTTTCTCCATACACTGCCACCTCCATTTTCAAATCAGGTTTTTCTTTCATCCGGCCGGCCAGATCATCTGAACTGCCAAAGATATCATTATGCAAGTGGGTGATGCCCTCTACTGTCTTAGTATCGGGATATGTATCAAAATGAAAATACTCAATCGCCATGTGGATTCTTCTCCTATTCTAGCAACTTTTTCATATCTCTTCTTCATTACTCTCTGACAAAAAGCGGATACCCTGTTACAGATATCCGCCAATTGTTACTACGGTTTCCTTTTACAAACAATATGAATTGAATTACCATCTGGATCTTCTACATAGCCCGCTCTCAGATTTAGGAAATCGTGCGGTTCTGATACCACTGTGACACCATGTTTTGATAAATATTCAATGGCTGAATCTGCATCTTCCGTCCATAACACAATCTCACAACCTTCATTCTTACCAGGTGTTAAACCATGAACGTCTCTAGCTGATTCCTTAGTGGCTATCCCTAAACAAAAACCATCCAGTACTAATTCGTGATGTGTTGCTTTACCCTCAATCTCTGCGGTGAAGGTTAACTTAAAACCAAGTCTTTCATAAAATGCTTTGGATTCCTCCAAATGATCAACATACAAATTAATTTGTGGTGATTTAAACTCCATTAAAAATCCCCTCCTTTTTCGTACTTCAAGATTCGATAGGTTCATTCTTGTTTCCTTCTTTCGTTTTCGGAATAAAAAAAGAGAGTAATATCACTATTACTCCCTTCTGCTTCAGACGCTTATTAACCTGTTTATTATCTTTTAACATTCACCTTTGTCAAACAAGCTGTTTTCTTGCTTTAAATACAATAAAATTAGAGATATTAAAGTCTTCTTCAAACTGAGGGTATTTGATTAGCATCTCTTTGGACGGCTTTGGTTCTACCAATTCCTCCAGGATAAATTTGGCTTTTTGAATGGCTTTAAAATAGCTGGACAGCGAGCGATGATAGTATACGATCTTCTCCGCCGCATCCGCAGGAAGTGACTGCTCGTATACTCCTTCATAAAAATACTTATCTATCATCCAATATTGTTTCTGTCCTGCCGAATTTTTTACCCAGTCACTATTGGTGTAACAAAGCAAGGGTGAAGAATGGAGAAAACAAAATAGCCGCCATTCTTCAAAAGAAGAAGCATCTCACTAAGCGCTGCCTCATAATCAGCCAGGTCCTGAATTACCATATTGGACACGATGATATCAAATGCACAATCATCGAGAAAGTTCAGCCTTTCACAATTGCCATGGTGGAAAATTATGTCGAGTTCTTTTGGAGTTTTCCCCTTTGCAATCTCAAGCATTTTTTTAGAATAATCAATGGATGTTACACTTGCTCCTCTTCTAGCAAGAAACCTGCTTAAGTATCCTGCTCCACAGCCTGCATCAAGCATTTTCATTCCATCCGTTTGCTCAATTAAGGAATCAATTGCATGTATCATGTAGGTAGAGGCATACCTTCTTTAATTAAATTATACAAGCCCGAGATTTCAAAAGAAATCTCGGGCTTTTTGTGTTTATTTTAAATTTACGTTTGCTTATCTTAATACCTAATAAAATTGCCTATACAAAAAGAGGACTAGGTGCATTTACTATAACGAGGAAATAATTTGTAAAGGAGAAATGAAATGTCAGATTTTCGAGGCTTTCCAACTTTACCATGCGGAGATTTATTTCGAGCTGGCAGGGGATCAGGGATCGCAGTAAAAGAAAGCTCATTTCAGACTATAGCAGCCGCCGCGATACCAACATTCCCTTTAATAATTTCATTAGATGACGCTGCTACAACCCGAGGAGTAGAGTTTGTACGCAACGGGATAGTTTCAGGATTACAATCTGTTGAAGGAGGAACTTATGACTTCGCGTATATTGTAAGTACTACAATTACAACAGCTACTACTACAGCTCCTTACACTCTAAACTTTGAGCTGATAACCAGTACGGGTAGGATAATTACTGATTCCAGTTCCAGTCAAATCATTCCTGTAACAACTGTATTAGGTACTTCAATCAATACGAATTTGGAAGTGGCTTTACATTTTACCTTATTGCCTGGTGAAACGGTTTCAATCGTATTAAGGTCAATCACTGGCACGGTAACTGGTAGCATTACCATTAATACAGCTTCCCTATACATGCAACCTACAGGAACAGCAGAACAGGCCCGTGAGGAATCCTCCTCTAGTTCAAGCAGTTCTAGCAAGAAAAAATGTGAATCCTCTTCAAGCAAAACCTCTTCTTCCTCTTCTTCCAGTACTCCATGTAAAATACCAGATAAGAAGCATCACAATAAACCCTGGAAGAAAGGAAAAAGTAAGAGAAGCTTATTTTAGCCCTAATAAAAGGCAAAAAAGAAGAATCCTTAACTGGAGACTTCTTTTTACATATCTGTCTTTAGCAAATTTCACCTTTTGACAAAATAACCGCGTTCCCTCCCACCATAACCTTTGGATGGTCTTCGTCTATTAACTTAGTAATGATCTCCGAAGGCCGGTCCATGCTATAGCCTTGAAGGAACGTATACTCTTGGTTAAATGTATGGATTACCCCGTTTTTATAAAGATAGTAGGTTAATGCCCCATTGGAGGTACCTGTCGCTGCTTCCTCATCAATACCATATAGTGGACAAAAGTTCCTTGTTTCGGCAATACCTTCTTTCGCGTCCAGCGTAAATGCATGCACTCCGCAGACATTGTTGGCTTTTGAAAATTCAGCAAGCGCAATAAAATCAGGATTTAGATCATACAAATCTTTTTTTGTTTTCACAGGGAGCATGATATCCCAAAGACTCGTACTTGCCGCTTGAGGTGCTAAGTGAAACTGGGTGTCACCGATTTGGCATTTTTCAATGTTAAATATCTTTGAAAGATCATCGTAATTGTTCACTATCTTTCCGAGCTTTGGCTCTGCTTGCTCCATCATAAAGAGGGGTGGGCGGACTTCAACAGAGAGTGTACCTGCCAATGTTTTTATAAAATACGTGTTATTTCCTTCAATCGTTTGTTGGTCCAAAAGGGCTTTGAATGCTGCAATGGTGGCATGCCCGCAAAGTTCCACTTGGGACTTCGGTGTAAAATACTTTATTTCAAACGTTCTATGATCTACTTTTCTTACAAATGCGGTTTCTGAAAAACGGACTTCTGCCGCAAACTTCTGCATGAATTCGTCGTTTAAATGTTCGTGAATCACAACACCTGCCGGATTGCCCCCGAATTTTGTTTCTGTAAATGCATCAATGACATAATACAACAATTTCAGACTCCCTTTTCTACCTCTATTTTCTTACCCGGCCTGTTTATCCTAATCACTCAAAAAACAAACTGTTCCTCTTGGCAAATCGTCCATTAAACGTAATGGGCACCCCATTACCATCCCTTTCCGCGTGGATGTGCAGATGAGGCTCTGAGGTATTTCCTGAGTTTCCCACTTTGCCGAGTTGGTCTCCTGAAGCGACTTCCTGCCCTTTTTCCACCTGAACCGATTGAGGAATCATATGTGCCATCAAAACGTCAGTGTCTTTGCATTTCAGCACAACATGATTGCCTTCAGGATATTTTTCACGATAGGACTTCGTTGAATCGTCCATTTTAGACGGAGGAATTTCCTTTAGCCCGTCTTTTGTTTTCATGACAGTTCCATCACATGGACTGAAGATGGCTGTTCCGTATATTTCATAGCTTTTCAGGTTATCTGGATTCCATCCATTACTGCGAATCCCAAGCCCGTTTAGCTGAACAATATCCAGTGCATAGGCTTGTGGCCGATAAGGGTGATGATAGTTGATGTTCGTGGCTGCCCCGCCATGGGCAGTATAAAAGGTGCCATTCTTTAAGGGAAAAGAGAGCGCAAGTTCCGAATCGCCCTTTGAATAACCGGTCAGTGCCATTGCCGTTACATAACCAAAAAAGCCGATCAGAATGACACGCACTCCCATACCAAATAGATACGTAAAATTCTTGGCGGGCCCTTTTGCCGGAAGATCTCTTGATCTCACATACGACCGCACCGCAACAAAAACAAAGACCAGCGGCCAGATAATTCGAAAGTAATAACTGACAATGTCCCATCTTCCCGTCAGGAAAAGATAAGCGATAATGAATCCGACTCCCACCACTTCGAACAGCCAAGCCCGTTTGCTGGGGAATTTCCCGCGAATTAACTCAAACATAATCACAATCGGCAACACATAATACACGACAGCCATATACCAAATCATGTGGAGCGCCTCCTTAAATGTGCCTGTTATGTGAATCAACTCCATGTTAACCCAAGTTTCCACATTAAAGAATGGTAAAAAGGAACCTGAAATGAATTCGGGTTCCTAGCTTTTTGTTCAAATCACGGTTGCTCAACTTCCCCCATCACCAGAGGAATTCACCACCGTTGCAGCTGAAATGGCCGCAATCATGGCTGCTTGCTGCGCCTGGATGATCGCATCCACCGCAGCATAGATACCCGTCCCCAGCAATGCCGGATTATCCAGCTTTTCACTGATGGTTAAGTTTGCCGCCATGATCAGGTTCATGTCTTTATGCCACCTGAACGGCTTTTCACTGCCTAAACGGTCGAAAGCTTCTAATACGGTCGAGACTTCATCTTCCCCGTCTTTTAACAAGGCGAGAAGACCGACCAGCGGGTAATGTATTCCCTTTGGTCTCTTCCATAACGTTTTAAACGTGTCGTAAACCTTTATGGATTGCTGGATCAATTCATCTGGTTTAGTTTCATGATCGATGGATAGAATATGGCTCATAAATTGAAGATCATTTCCTTTTGAAAGGCCGTTCTTGCTGAGCTCCTTATAAAAATGCTCCACATGATCCATGATTTCATCTACGGTTCCTTCTCTGCCCGCCAACAGGACCGCAAGCGGGTAATCGGTGCTTGAGGTGAGGAAGAAGTGATGGGACGACATCCCTTTGTACACCTTCATCACCCGGTCAGTGGGAATGTCTTTACCCTCTTCCCTCTGGCCAAGAAGCACCTGGGCGGCCAGATAAGTGGAAGCGCCTCGGCTGAAACGTTCATCAACCATTTGATCGTAAATCTCGATCAGTTCATGGAACTTTTTTTCCGGTTCGTCGAAATACACATCCAACATGGCTCCAATGGTAAATCGGGGTGTTGATTTCAGTGTATTAAATGCACCGACATTATCCTTGATATAGTCACTTACCTTTAAAAATTGTTGTAAATCAAAAGACTTGTTGTTGACCACATACATCGAAGCAACCATCATCAAGGTTCGCTGGTCACTGACCTTCCATTTAAGCGCACCTTTTAGCTGTTCATATGTATCACGGTAATCTTGAAGTTTTTGTTCCAAAAGCGGAGTAACCATAGATTGTCTCCTCTCTTTTTTCCTTCTATTCTTATAACGATCGACTTCATCTAAAAGTTTCAAATTTTGGAAGATAGCCAGTGTTCCGGCTGCTTTACGTGCGGAGGAAGCTTTGTTTTACGATTCCCTTTTGCAGCGTTTACCTGGATTTGTGTAAGAAAAATACTTCCTCTTACATCCGCCCCGCTCAGGTCTGCATCCCTGATGTCCGCACCAATCCAGTCACACCTTCGCAAATCCGCTTCCCGCAGGTCAGCGGCAATGAGCAGTGCACCTCTAAAGTCACTGCCTTTGAGATCCGCTTTCCGCAGCTTTGCCCCCAGAAAGCTGGTGCTTTTCTTTTTTGCTCTATTCTGTTCTTTTCTCACCAGTTCACTGGTACGGAGCAGAAGACCATTCACTTGGGATCGATGAGCCTGTACATCCAGGAGCAACAAGGCTTCGGGTTTCATGTTTGTAAGACTCTCGATCGTTTCATAGCAGTCTTGTAACTCCGTTTTTATGGATTGGGTTTCTTCCCTGTTCCGTGCTTCCTTTAAATAATAGAGCATTTCATGAAGCTGCTGCATGACCGGAAAAACATCGAACATTTCCTGCGCACGTTTGTTATCATTGCGCCAATCCAGCCCTTTATAAGTAGATAGGGAAACTTTTTGTCCTGCACCAAAACAGTCATACACGGTACAGCCTTTAAAGCCTTTCTCTCTGAGATTTTGATGAATGCCGCACATAAAATTTTGCTGCAAGTTGGGACATGGAGTTCCACTGTCTTTGTTCAGCGCAAAATCTGCAGACTTGGCAAAGGGCAAGGCGACACAACATAATCCAAAGCACTGCTCGCAGTCAGCCTTCAGCACTTCAAGCCCTTCTGAACTTTCTTTTATCGGATGAATCATTTCAGGCACTCCTTTTTACAAGGTTTCCTATCTAAGCTTACCAGATTTATGAAAAGCAGCGTAAGTATCTTCTTCAGCTTAAGGCGCGTTTCCTCTCTTCAACTAAAAAAAGCCGCCGAAGCAGCTTTTTATTTTACAAGCTTTAATTTTCTAAAGATCCCTCAGATGCTTGCTTTATTTTTTCAGCATCCAACTTCTCCATTTTATAGATCGCCTTCACGACGCGTTGGGATTTTTCAGGATCAGGATCATTCACCATCTCCCAAGCAATTCTCGGTGTAATTTCCCAAGTTACCCCATACTTGTCCTTTAACCAGCCGCATTCCTGTTTTTCTCCACCCTCTGAAAGTTTTTCCCATAGATAATCAACTTCCTCTTGCGTGTCACAGGATACATAAAGAGATATACCGTCACTGAATTTGAAGTATGGGCCGCCATTCGTTGCTATTAATTCCTGGCCATCAATCTGGAATCTCACCGTTCTTACTTGTCCTTCAGCCCCATGTTCTTCCTGACCATACCTCGTAACGTTCATAACCCTGGAGTTTTTGAAGATGGAGACATAAAAATCGACCGCCTCTTCAGCTTGGTCATTGAAGCACAAATGGGGTGTTATTTTGGGCATAGAAATACTCATCATCTACCGCCTCCGCGTCATTGATTTACATGGCAGAAATTTGCCAGGTGACTCCATATTTATCCTTAATTTGACCATAGGAAGGGCTCCAGAACGTTTCCTGCATTTCCATGATGACGTTGCCGCCTTCACGAAGGTTTTCAAAGATTTCCTTGGATGTTGCGATGTCGTCGGTGATAAGGGCAATCGTTACTTGGTCTCCTGTTTGATACGGCATTCCAGGGAATGTATCGGATAGCATCAAATCTGTATCGCCTACCTTAAGATGGGCATTCATCACACGGTTTTTCGCTTCTTCCGGTGTTGGGTGTTCCGGGTTATCCGGCATGTCACCAAATGTTTGGAGACCAAGCACCTTTGCGTTTAAAGCTCTTTCGTAAAACTTTACAGCTTCCTGTCCGTTACCATTCGTCACCAAATAAGGATAAATACCTTTAATCATCACGACACCTCATTTTTAGTTTTATACGAACATACGTTCCTTATTAGTTTACTACACACTGAATATGTAAGCAACCACTTTTTCAATTTTTCCCCTTAAAAAGAGAACCGATCTTACATCGGTCCTCCGCTCAGCGTGCTGCTGCTTTCTATTTTTTCAGTTTCAAGCAATGGAGTGGATAAGGTTTCAGGTTCGGAATCCTGATGGCTTTTGCTGATACGCACCAAAATTCCTACCATCACCGCAGCGGCAACCAACAATAGCAATAACCAAAGCATAGGAATACCCCCTCAATGATAATGTTCCTGCTAAACATGCATATGAGTTCCCGGGCAGCGATATAACGTTTGGTTTCTTGAGCTGATGCATTGATGCCTGACTCTGTGTTTCTTGATGCAATATACATTTTCTATGTTTGTTTCCATCTTCCTTCTTGAATACAAATTTATTTTGCAGCCACAACTGGTTTTCTGCTGTTCTGCTTTTCACGTATCCGGTATTGCAAGAAGATCAGTGAAGCAATGAAAAATGAACAGATGCCAAAGGTAATTACCATCTTTTCAAATCCAATGGTATCAAGGAAGAGACCGGTTAAAAGCATTAAGATCTGAAAAAGAATGTTATCGGTCATGCCTTTAATCGAGAAGAACCGGCCGTGATAATCGGCTGGAATATCGGTCTGAAAAATAGTCGTTGTGACAGGAAACAGCAGCCCCATTGCGAGACCAAAGAAACCGAATGAAACCACCGACATCACCAAGTGGCTTGCCATAAACAAAGAGATATGGGCCAGCGCGCAGATAAAAACAATCCCAAATAAGTAAGGCAGTTTCGCATCCTTTAAAAACCGCCTGGCGAGATATGTCCCCAGGAAAACACACAATCCTTCGGTCGTATAGAGAATCCCTTTGATTCCGGGATACTGCTGGATTTGGCTGATCTCAATCACCATCAGATTGAATCCAGCAAGAAACAGATACGGAGGAATCAAAAGAAAAATGCTGTAGAGAACTTTGTGCTGATGCCTCACGATCGGATACAGCTCCTTTAATGTACTGAAGAAGCTTTCCTTTTTGCCGCCGTCTGTTTTCTCTCTCGGTGTTTCGTCCACTTTCAAATAAAACGTGGCAAACAGCAGAATAACATAGGAAACCAGTGTCACGGTGTACAAAGCGGATAGTGACATGCTGACAAGCATTACTCCGCCAAGTGCAGTCCCGGCAATCCGTGCTCCTGTAAACAGGTTCATGTATACGCCGTTCGCCTGCAGCAGCTCTTCTTTTTTCACGATCAACGGAATGAGCGTCTGCATGGCCGGATTGGAAAAGGTGCCGGAAATGCCGATCACAAACGTGTAGATCAGCATCCACCACACATTGTTGTAAGCGATTGCCAAAAACATAAAACCAATGGCCAGACACCTCGCAATACCCGAATAAATCAGGATTTCCTTCTTGTCTCCCCGGTCAATAATCCTCCCGGCCATTGGGGCAAGAAACACCCCCACAAGAAATCCTGATAACAGGATCAGTGCCTGTAAAAACGACGATTCCACATTCTTTTGCAAAAACTCAAGGTTACCGATAATTCCAACCCACAACCCTGTGCTTGAAACCGCCACACCAAACATCAATAATAAGAAGTTTTTATTGCCCCACATCTTGCTTCCCCTCTTCCCCACACCAACAAATTAATCGATAATCATATTTTAGCATGAGACATCTAAAATCAGGATAGTTATTTAAGAACCTTGAATCCAGTGTGAAAATTGGGTGGATAAATCCGCATCTGATGAGTAAGTGATGAAATTTATTTGCATAGATTGAGGTAAGGACCTTGGAAATTTGTTTTCAGGGTCTTTCTTTTGTAAAGGAGCGGATATATGACCCGCAAAGGCTTCTTCTTTTATCTGATCGGCATTGTGATCTTAACCCTTGGCATTGCCTTATCCATCCTTTCCAACCTCGGCACATCCCCTTATGACTCTCTTTTGGTTGGTCTCTATAGAACCATTGGTCTCACAGTCGGTTCCTGGGAAATCATTATCGCTTTGGTGATGATGGGACTGAACAGCGTTCTTTTACGAAAACGTCCTGAATTCCTCGCGCTTGGCACCGCTGTCGTAACTGGTGCTGGAATTGATGCCTGGTACTTTTCCTTAAGAGGCTGGCTGCTGGCAGATACGTTTCTCCTTCAGCTTGTTTTGCTGATAGCGGGCATGCTTTTGATCGGCATCGGCACAGCGATTTATTTACAGGGAAATATTGCCCCAATCCCCCTGGACCGGTTAATGCTGATTCTTCGGGAAAAGCTTAGCCTAAGCCTTAGTACCTCCCGCCTCCTGATCAGTATGCTTGTACTTACATTCGCCTACTTCCTACACGGTCCGATTGGGATTGGTACCTTGTTAACCGCCCTTTTCAATGGGTGGATGCTGTCGTTTTTCATGCCATATGCTGAAAACTTATATCGTGAGCGGGTACAAGAATAGGAAGTGTGGAGAAGTTGCCCGCAAGCTCTCTCCCAGCTATGTTCGATCACAAAAAAAGGCCCAAAAAGGCCTTTTTCAATGTACTTTATTTATTCCAACGGTCAATAACTGCAGCATTCGCCACATTTCCAATTACATTTAAGGCAGTTCGGAATCCATCGGTTAACCGGTCAACGCCGGCAACGATCGCAATGCCTTCGAGCGGGAGTCCGGCGGCAGATAACACCGTTGTCATCATAATGATGCCCGCGCCCGGAACACCTGCTGTGCTGAAGGAAACCAAAAGTGCACTGACAAACACAGCCATAATGAGTGATGCGGTGATCGGTACATCAAAAAATTGGGCAACAAACAGGGCATTGAAGCCCTGGAGGATAGCTGCACCGTCCCTTTTCAAGGCAGTCCCAAATGGGAGGGCGAAACTGGCAATCTCCCGTTTCATCCCGTAACGGTCACCGGCATTGTCCATTGCTACAGGAAGAGCAGCATTCGAGCTCGCTGTTCCAAATGCCAATGAAAAAGACGGGAAGAAGCTTTTAAAGAAATGATTGGGCTTGGCACCAACCATTAAAAGGATCAAATAATAAATCACTCCCATGATTGCCAGTGCAAGGATAAGACCAAGAATATACATTAAAAGCTTATTAACCACCCCAAAGCCCTGGGTAGCAATCACTGAAGCCATGAGCGCAAACACACCGATCGGCGCAGCCTTCAGGATAATCTGAAGGATCCGTTCAACAATGGAATAAACACTTTTAACCAGCGCCAAAAAGGGTTGGGCTTTCTCTTTTACAAGATTCATGGCCACCCCGATGAGTATAGCCGAAATGATGACCTGCAGCAGGTTGGCAGTACTTAATGCTTCAAATGGATTGGTCGGCACGATGCTGACGAGCCAATCCACTAAGGACTGGCCTTTTTGTGCGTCTGGCCCCTGCCCGACTTCCTTAATTGAAACCCCTGTACCCGGTTTAAGCAGATACGCAGTAACCATACCAATCGCCAGAGCAACCGCACTTGTAATGATATATAATGGCAGCAGTTTAATGGTATAAGAGCCGATTTTCCCTGTTCCCTGAAGACTTGTCAGTCCAATGATTAAGGATGTAAAGACAACAGGCACAACAATAAATTGAATGATTCGAATGAATGCTTGTCCTATAGGTGAAAGGACATAATGATCGATAGATTTAACTTGACCGGGCATAAAGGCATTTAACAGTGCACCGGCAACAATACCGAGTACAAGCCCGGCAAGGATCTTGGTTGATAATTTCAGTGGTTTCCCCTCCAATATTCATAGTTTACTCATTTGATTACTATACAATAAAAG
The DNA here is from genome assembly GCF_030418125.1 of Fictibacillus fluitans. Lineage (GTDB taxonomy): Bacteria > Bacillota > Bacilli > Bacillales > Fictibacillaceae > Fictibacillus_C > Fictibacillus_C fluitans. The sequence goes on from NZ_JAUHTR010000008.1 coordinate 209,641, forward strand.
AAGGCTGCCTCCAACTGAAGTGCTTATCCATGATAGTGAGACTGAATATTCTCCAAATCCTTCAGCAGCATGCTGATTTCCTGCTGGCTCAGCCTCAAAAGCATGGAATCATACAGCGAAACCACCTGGCCATCTGCATCATCCTGATGTTTTTGCAAATAGCTGTACAGTTTCTCCAGCTGTGAGGAAGATAGCGTAGATTGCGTCATAAAGTGTTTCACCTGCTGCAGCGAAAACTCGTTTGTCCCCTGGTCGAGATCTCCAAAAAGAATGTTCCCGTGGATTTCCATAGCCCGCACTCCTTTGATGTTGTTAATTTGGTTTAGTTTACCCTTACATCAAAAATTTTCTCCTTTTTCATGTCACAATCTTCCCTCCTTTCTCGTCTTGTTGGTAAAAAGGAAAGAAGGGATCTTTCTTGAAAAAATATGAAACAGCCATCATTGGCGGAGGGCTTTCCGGACTGACTGCAGCTGTTTACCTGGCTGAAGCAGGTATAGAAACCGTCATTATTGAAAAAGGAAAAGAAGTAGGCGGCCGCGCACAAACGGTAAAGAAAAAAGGAGCTTACCTTAATCTCGGTGCACATGCTCTTTATAAAGGTGGAGAGGCGGAAGCGGTATTGCACGAGCTTGGGATTACTCCTTCAGGAGGAACGCCGGGCACAAAAGGCAGCGCTATCTGGAACCAGTCCATCCGCCCCCTGCCCCATCACCTTTCCTCTCTTTTTGCCACAAAGCTTTTTTCCTGGAGCGGCAAAATGGAATTCGGCAAAGTGATGTTGAAACTTACTAAATTGAAACCGGAGTCGATCAGTACTGTTAGCCTGCGTGAATGGGCGGAAACAGAAATAACAGATCCCATGGTCAGGCATACCTTTTACGCTTTGTGCAGAACATCGACCTATTGCATAGAACCAGAAAAGCTAAACGCCCGAAATGTGCTCGCCCAGGTGCAAAAAGGATTAAAAGGAGTGCTGTACATTGATGGCGGATGGCAGACTATAGCCGATGCTATAAAAACACTGGCGGTCGACGCCGGCGTGACCTTTTTGAATCATCAATCCGTAGATTCCGTAAAAAGGGAAAATTCATTTATCCTATCTCTCAAGAGCGAAGAGAAACTGGAGGCTTCCTACATCATCTCTACTGCCGGTCCTGAGCAAACATACTCCTTATTAGAGGGGATGGAAGGAACCTCTTTGGATAGGTGGAGAAAAAGCGTCAAACCAATATATGCTGCGTGTCTCGATGTTTCACTGCGTAAACTTCCACAACCAAACGAACAGTTCGCCATTGGCATCGATCAGCATATCCTTTTTACCAATCAATCCCGGGCAGCCTCAGTAAGCGAAGACGGCTCTTCTGTCGTCAGTGTTCTTAAGTATTTGGGTACAGAGACAACTGCAAGTCCTGAGGCCGATAAACGAGAGCTGGAGAAAATCATGGACTTAATGCAGCCTGGCTGGAGAACCGAATTGGAAGCCTATCAATTCTTACCCCACATCGCTGTCGTACAGGGTTCCTGCGCCATGATGGATTATGTTCCTTATGGTCCCTTTGTGCCAGAACTGCCTGGTTTTTACGTAGCAGGAGATGGGGCCGGCCACAGCGAAATGCTTGTTGATGCGGCATTCGCCAGTGCAAAAAGAGCGGCTTCGGCGATTATTCACAACTATGGGAATCTCGAAATTCGGAGGGAGGCATAAATTGGAACCTCTACAATCAGAACAACTTTTTACCGATTACAGGCCACTGCTTTTTTCACTGGCCTACCGCATGCTCGGCAGCGTGCAGGATGCTGAAGATATCATTCAGGATGTTTTCATCGCTTTGAATGACACAGAGGCCGAACACATTGAAAATCAGAAAGCCTATCTGTGCAAAATGGTGACTAACCGGTGCATTGATTTGCTAAAATCGGCACGCAGCCAGCGTGAACACTACGTAGGAACATGGCTGCCCGAGCCTTTGCTTACAGAAAGCACACACGACCAAAATCCTTCGGAGTACGTTTCAATGAGGGAATCTGTATCCACGGCGTATCTGCTGCTGCTTCAGCAATTATCCGAAACCGAGCGTGCCGTTTTTCTTTTGAAGGAAGTCCTCGATTACAGCTACAAGGACATAGCGGATATTGTTGGAAAAAGCAGCACCAATTGCCGGCAGATCTTTCATCGGGCAAAAAAAAGCATCGGCCCCCCACCTCAAGAACATAAAATGACGCAAAAAGGAAAGTTGCTCACCGAGCAATTCTTTGAAGCTCTTATGAAGGGCGATACCGGTAAACTTCTAAACCTGCTGACAGCCGATGCGAACCTTCTGACAGATGGCGGCGGTAAAGTAAAAGCGGCGATCTTCCCCATTTTGGGTGCCGACCGGATTGTCCGTTTTTACCTGGGCATCCAGTCAAAGCTGCCGCCGAACCTTACGCTTACCTTTACTTCTGTCAATGGAATGCCCGGAGCCATTCTTTTCTCGGAGGAGCATATCTATTCGGTTCTTTCCTTTGATGTCAGAGATGATAAAATACAAAACATCTACTCTGTTTCAAATCCGGAGAAACTAAGCCATATAGGTGTATAAAAATTACCTTGATAGATTGATTACTGAGAACCTTTATTTAGAGGTTCTCTTTTGTTGTCATAAGGTCAAAGTTTGTCCATACTAGAATGGAGTATTAGAACTTTCCTATGTGGAGGAACATCTGGAGGATTCCCTTGAATAAGAAACTTAGATTTGTGTTAGTCATTGTGGTGGTTGTGCTCATTGTTTATGCTGGCGGCTTTTTGATCTGGTCACAACAGACCTTTAAACCGACCGCACAGCTGAACCAGTTGATCAACATAAAACAGGAAGTGCAGCATAAAGGGGATTTGTATATTTACAAGCCGAAATCCCAAGAGATGAAAGATGGCATTATCTTTTATCCCGGAGCCAAGGTAGAGCCTGAAGCCTATTCCTATTGGGCAAAAAAACTCTCCGACGAAGGATATCTCGTAATCATCCCTGAAATGCCACTGAATCTCGCACTATTGGGGAAAAATAAAGCAGAAGATGCAATGAAGCTATACCCATCCATTAAAAAGTGGTACCTTGGCGGACACTCTCTCGGTGGTCCTGCATCAGCCGGCTACAGTCTGGAGCACCAGAACAAGGTCAAAGGCTTGATTTTCTTAGGTTCTTATACGACTGAAAGCTCAGATTTGTCTAAAGCCAAATTCCCTCTTCTCTCGATTACAGGGGAACGGGATGGTCTGAGTACACCAACGAAAATCAAGGCAAACAAAAAGTTTAATCCCGCTGAGTCCACCTATCATGAGATAAAGGGTGGAAACCATGCCCAATTTGGGATGTATGGTACGCAAACCGGAGATAAAACAGCCAAAATATCAAACAGAGAACAGCAGGATGAGATTGTTAAAACGATCCTTTCCTGGCTGAATAAAAAGAACCAGCGTTGATGAACGCTGGTTTTTCTCATGATAAACTAACACTATCAGGATTTAGAAAGGAGAAGTTTACATGATGGATTTGCGCTATCCCATTGGATTATTTGATATGAATCAGGAGGTTACAGCCAATAAGGTGACTCAGTGGATTTCTGATATTGAATCCGCTCCGCAAACATTGAAAAAAGCGGTTGAAAACCTGAACGACCCGCAGCTGGATACTCCCTATCGTCCCGGCGGCTGGACAAGCAGGCAAGTTGTTCACCATTTGGCAGACAGCCACCTTAACAGCTATGCCCGATTTAAACTTGCGCTTACAGAAGAAAATCCTTTGATTAAACCCTATCAGGAAGCGTTATGGGCAGAACTCCCGGACTCCAGGCTCCCCGTTGATATCTCGATTCACTTACTTGAAAACCTGCATGCCCGTTGGGTTGTTCTTCTCAGGTCACTTTCACCAAGAGATCTGAACAAATCATTTACTCATCCAGATTCAGGCAAGGTAACGCTCGCCCAGAATATTGGTTTGTATTCCTGGCACGGCCGGCATCACATTTCTCATATTACTTCTCTTTGCTCATGTGAAGGATGGTAACTTCCACTTCTTTTCCTTTATTTCACAACCCCGATTACAAACCCGTCATAGCCCTTGCTGCCAACGGTCTGCAGGGCTGTGGCTTCGATTCGGCTCTCTTTGGCTAGTACATCAATGAGCTCGCGTGATCCTTTTACACCCGGATCCACACTTTTCTCATCCACCACTCTTCCGTTTCGAACGACATTATCTCCAATGATGACCGTGCCCGGGTGTGAATATTCAAGTGCCCACTTCAGGTAGTGGGGATTGTTTGGTTTGTCGGCATCAATAAAAATAAGATCAAAAGATGGATATCCTATATCTTTTAGTGTGGGCAGTGTTTCGAGAGCCGGCCCCACGATAATTTCAATTTTTGTCTCCAATCCAGCTTTTTTAATATTTTCCTTCGCCACCTGTGCGTGCTTCTGGCTGTATTCCAGTGTAATCAGGAGACCGTCCTCTGGAAGAGCCCTTCCCATCCAGATGCTGCTGTACCCGCCGAGAGTACCGATTTCAAGTATATGTTTTGCTCCTTTTAATTTAGCCAAAAGATACAAAAATTTCCCCTGAGCCGGTGAAACATCAATCGAGGGTAATCCTGCTTCATGATTAGCTTTCAGGACATCTTCAAGTACACGATCCTCCTTAAGAAGATTAAAGTTTAAATACTCATCCACCTTGTTCCAAATTTCTCTCATCCTGCTCCCTCCTTCATTACCATAACCCGTATACTTTCGCTCTCGATCCCCCATTCCCTTCTTTTTACAAAATAGTTTATCAATGTCGTTATATAGGTCTTTATAATTAATTTAATCGAATATTCAATATTCTGGTCATGCAGGGTGTCGAATGAAATGGCTAATTTATTCCCTTATATCTTATATATAGGCAGTTATTTTCATTAAAAGGAAAAATGGAGCTGTTTTTCAATCAGTCCTTATTTACTATTAAATTTCAGATAATATGAATCTAAATATCCATAAAATCTATATGCACGGGATTTTTATAGGTATAAATTATCATTTTATTGTTTTTACATATTAAGTTAATAGTTTCAAAAAGATTCCATATGTGCTAACCTATTAATAGAAAAGGCAAAAAGACCTATTAAGATTTATCGAATATTGTCGAAGGCCGATTAGCAGAGGGATTTTCGGGAGTCACATACCATAATTAAATGTTAAACACATCAAACGCCTATATTGAAAGGAAGTAAAACTAGTGATGAAACAAAAGTATATGGTTGAAAAAACAAAAACTGTACATAAGAAATTTATAGTGGCCGCCCAACCATCACACCGCCTTTTGTCATTTAGCAAAAATAATAATGCCCAGCATGCCAGACTGTTAGCTTATAAGACAAGAAAAAAACCTGCGCTGTTCCTTGATCAGGAGTGGGTGAAACTCATTCATGAAGCAAAACAAATGGGCCTGAGCCTTGATGAGGTTCGTTCCTTCATTCTATGCCCTACCCAGTGAAAGAACAAGAAAAACGAGGCCATCGTGGTCTCGTTTTTTTGTTCTGATTAAACAAACATCATTCTTCACTCTGTGATACAATGCTATAGCGTTCTTTGTGAAAGGGGGAGAGTCCTTGGTCATTTTCATTACGCTTTTTACAGCGATCGCAGGAGGCATTCTTTTTCCGATCATTTCCTACCTTGGTGACAGAAGTAAAGGCATTAAGCCGAGAAACCATTACATCATTCAAGGGGCGCTCTTTGCGGCTGTTTTTTTCATGGTATTGATGACTGTAAAACCGATAAGCAATTGAATACATATTGCACAAAAAAGGCTGTCTCCTATGCAGCCTTTTTTCTGTGGTTTCTAGCTGCGATTCAAAAACTCTGTAACCACCTGCCTGTATCTTTCCGGTTCCTCCACGCTCGGTGCATGTCCCGAATGCTCAAACTCCACAAACCTGGCATTTGGTATAAGGTTCGCAACCTCTCTGCCATCCTTTGGCGGATTTAGCCCATCGTACCTTCCGCTGATCACCAATGTTTCCGCTGTGATTCTGTCCAGAAGAGGACGGAAGTCAAAGTTCTCCAGTGCTTTTTGTGCCGCTATCTGCTGTTCCGGAGTAAGAACAGGGACATCAACATCCACCCGCTGAGACCATTCACCGACCATCTCTGGTTTATGAAAAATGTATTTGGAGAGAGCATACATTTGCTCTTCTTCCGTAAGACCCTTTAGTTCATCCGCATGTTCCTCCTGAAGCCTTACCGTTGATGAGGTTTTCCCAAAAGCTTTCGCAACAACCAGGATCAGTTGCTTTACCCGTTCTGGACTGAATACAGCCACTCCCTGTGCGATATAGCTCCCCATGGACGCACCCAGCAGACTGGTTTTCTCAATGTTCAGGTGATCCATGAATGCAATCACATCCTGCACATGATCCTCAAGCGTATAATGAGGCACTTTCTCCGACCTTCCATGTCCCCTCGAATCAAGAGCGATGACCCAGTACGATTTCTTTAACTCATTGATCTCGTTCTCGAACATATGATGGTCTCCTCCGAGCCCGTGCAGCAGGATAAACGGTTCACCGCTGCCGTACTCTTCGTAACACAGTTGTACTCCGTTTACGTTTACCTCTGGCATTTCCCTTCCTCCTCCATTTTCCGCCTCCCCTCCTATTATAAATTGTTATCCTTTCATATGTTAACTGTTATAGCGTCACTTGCTGCTCCACATCCATTCGAAACAGCTGAATATATAACATGATACTGATGATCGAAAAACCAAGGATCAGGCTGAATATCCCTATCGACGGAAGCCAGGTGGAAAGAAAAACGGTAATGGGTGCAAGAAATTTGCCGATGGTGTTCTGCAGGCTGTCAGCTGCCATGTATTGCCCCCTTGCATGTCCCGGGGCATAGCGGCTGATAAAGCTTTGCGTTACGGGTGAGCGGACCATTTCCCCAAAGGTAAAAATGATGGTGATCAAAAATAAATACCAGATGTTGCTGTTTACCCCGACGAAGAACGTTCCTGCACCTGCCAGCAGAGAGGAAAGAATAAACACATTTCGCTCCTTCCAATGCTGGAACCATTTCGTCACAGGCAGGATGAATAGTACAAACAGCAGCCCATTAAATCCAACCAGCCAGCCGAAGATTTCCTTGCTGCTCAGCGTAACGGAGTTTGCTTTCCAGTTGAATAAGGTCTGTGCGGGAACATGGTTCATAACATACACTGGCAGGTACAAATCAAGCTGCATGATCGGGATGAGGGCAAAAATGCCGGCGACGATATAAACCATAAATACTTTATCCCGAAAAATGATGCCATACCCCTGCCATTGTTCCTTAAAAACGTTCAGGACAGACTTAGCTTCACGTTCTCCGTTTAAAGAGGCAGGAAGTGTTTCATGAATCAAACGGTAAATGGCGATAAAATACAAAAGCAAAATGGCGGTGCATGCCCACAACAGTTCCTGCCGGTAATGAAAGAAGAAAATGGCTCCAAGCGCCGGTCCCAGGACTGCTCCCACATTGTTTGAAGTAGAAAAAGTGGCAAACACCTGCCGGAGGTGCTTTTCCGGTACAAGATCAGCAACCATGGCAGAACTGGCAGGACGGTAGATTGCCCCTCCAATTCCGATGCCGATAAACGATACATAATCGATCCAATAAGATGGTGACAGCGCAAAACAGGCGAACAATACCATTTGAAGCAAGGTCCCGAGCAGCATGACCGGCCGCCGTCCAAGACGGTCAGCCAATGCTCCGCCGAGCAGGCTTCCCAGCATACTGAAGACAGGCGGAACGGCCATTAACAGACCTGCCATGTGGTACCCCAAAGCTTCCCCAAAGTACACAGTGATGAACGGAAAATACATCCAAAACAGCAGATTGAACAGCCCTTCACCGATTAACCTTACTTTCAGGTTCATATCCCAACTAAACTTTCCCATAGCTACCCCTCTTTTTCTATACAGTTGTCATGCATGCGTTTCCCGGCCGGGTATAGTTACTATAGAGCAATTTTTCAAAAAGAAATAGACTTATAATTTCAAATGATTTATACTATTAATATGAAAGCCAAGGGTATGACCCTGCAGTTTAAATGTTACATAAAACGAACATGTGTTCTTTCGGCATAAAACCACGCTCATTGGAGGGTGCTTTTTTTATGCCTGAAAAAGCCCGAAAAAGTGGTTGTACTTCCACCTTTCGGGCTTTTTGTCAGATCATCAATAGGTCCCTTATATCTTCTTCAGTCAGTGAAGATGATGGTTTCTCACCAATCAGCTCCTCGATCAGGTTTTTCTTTTTATCCTGCAATTCATTCATTTTTTCTTCGATTGTTCCTCTGGCAACAAGCTTTATCACCTGCACAGCTTGAGTCTGCCCCATCCGGTGGGCACGATCGGCCGCTTGTTCTTCCACCGCCGGATTCCACCAGAGATCATAAAGGATGACCGTATCTGCACCTGTCAGGTTAAGGCCGGTCCCTCCCGCTTTTAGGGAAACAAGAAACATGTCCCGCTCTCCTGCATTGAACCGGTTGCACAGTTCCACCCGTGTCATGGACGGGACCTGCCCGTCCAGATAGAAAAAGGAGAGGCCCCGGGTATCCAGCTCCCTGCCGATCAAATCAAGCATTTTAGTAAATTGGGAGAAGATCAGCACCCGTCTCCCAGACGCTCTCGCTTCCTCTACGATCTGCAGCAGCTGATTGAATTTTGCGGATGACTCTTTGTATCCATCCACAAACAATGCCGGATGGCAGCATATTTGGCGCAGCCGGGTAAGGCCGGCTAGGATCTTGATTTTATTCTTTCGGAAGGTATCCTTATCCAGATGCCTCAGTGTTTCATGGCGTAGCTTGGCCAGGTATGCGGCATACAGCCTTTTTTGCTCGGGAAGCAATTCGGAAGCCGCGCTCGATTCCACTTTTTCAGGCAGCTCGGCAAGAACATCCTCTTTGACCCTTCTCAGCAGAAACGGTGAAATCCGGCGGGCCATCTTCTTTCTCGTGAGGTGGCTGAAATCCTTTAGTCCGCCGAGAAGCTCTGGAAAAATCACATGAAAGATCGACCATACGTCCTCAATGGAATTTTCAATTGGCGTACCTGTCAGGGCAAACCGGAAGTCCGCATTAATTTTCTTAACAGCCCGTGCCGTCTGGGTAACCGGATTCTTAAAGTACTGCGCTTCATCAAAAAACACGGCATGAAAGTCTTGCTTTTCATACCATCCGATATCCTTTCGCAGCAGCGGATACGAAGTAATGATGACATCCTTCCCATCCGCACTTTTTTGGATCCGGCTTCGCTCCTGCTGACTGCCGTCCACAACTGCCACCTGAAGCTCTGGGGCAAACGTCCGGCATTCGCTGAGCCAGTTGTAGGTTAAAGAAGACGGACAGACGATGAGTGACGGCTTCTTCGTTTTCCGGATCTTTGGCAATTCTGAAACGATGAACGCCAAACTTTGGATCGTCTTTCCCAGCCCCATATCATCAGCAAGGATACCGCCGAACCCAAAGCCGGCCAGTGTTTTCATCCATTGGTAGCCCTGTTTTTGATAATCCCTCAGAACGCTTTCCCAGCCTTCCGGCAAATCGAATGGCTCCCGTTCCGGATTCTTCAGATGATGGAGATAATCACTGAACGACTTTTCCATGGCAAAAGCCGAGTCGTCTGCGGCATCCAGCAGCTGCAGCCCTTTTATCACCGGCACTTCAAACCCTTTTTCAAAATCCTTCTTCTGTTCGGGAACAGCATGTAAAAACCGCTGGATCTCTTCATATTCTCTTGTCTCCAGAGAAAGAAGGGCTCCGTTTTTGAGCCGGTAATATTTTCGCTTTTCTTCAAGTGCCCAAAGAATCTCGCTGATTTCTTTTTGCGGAATACCGTCAATATCAAACTTGAATTCCAGCCAGTTCGTCCGCTCCTTTTTATGCTTCACCCTTATCTGTGGAGGCGGATTTTTACGGATGATGCGGTTTCGTACAGACGTCGTCGCATAGATCTGGACAAACGTTTGCAGGCGCGGCATCTCATGATATAGAAATTCATACTCCAGTTCTTCGTTATGCAAGAAATAGCCGCCGTCGGTTTTGGCAAACTGACTTTCTTCCATTATCCCAAGGATACGGTTTTCCTTCTCAATATCACGGATAATGGTTGAATGCTCCCTTTGATGCTGTTCTTCCAGCGGATTGATGATGACATGGTCATAATGAAACTCCACTCCCGCCAGAAGACGGTTTTTGACACGGTCCAAATAAAGCTTTGCCGTCAACGGGGTTTTGGCGAACTGTTTGGCCAGAGCATCCGACATCTTCACTTCCCCCAGCCTCTTCAAGCCGGGCACCACTTTTTCCAAGAACATGGCCATCTGCTGTTTGGGAATAGGAATGATTTCTGTGGCAGATGCCTCCATCATACGCTTGAGTTCTGACAGGCGCAGGCCATCCTCTTCGCTTAATGAGAACAGCTTTCCATGCGACAAAACGAGTCCGTAGGCACCCAGCACAACCATCTGTTTTAATCCCTGAATCTTCAGCTGATACCTGTTGCCTCCTGCCTCCGAGAAAACAAACGATAACGATAACGGTTCGTTCACCGTCTTAATTCCTTCAAACGTGGTATACCCGTGCTGCAGCTGAACAGATGGCGCTTTTGTTAGCAGCTCCTGAAGCTTCTCCCAGGAAGACGGAGGGATTACAAGCGAATCCGGGTAAAGTTCCTTTCTGGATGACCCCATGCTTTCCATGTATACCTGTTCATCCTGCATGACATGGATCAGCTGCTCAATGACGTCATTTGTTTCTTTTACAAAACAGTGGAGATGGGGATCGAAGGTAAAGGAAAGTGAAAGGGGGCTTGGAACACCCTTCTCCCATTCCTTCAGGACCTCACGAATGTTTTTTACCGGGTAAGACCCAACCTTGATCTCCACTTCCATCAAATACTGGTCATGAGCTATCCTAACCGGCCTGCAGGTAAAGGATGCCTCCTGAACTTCTCTTTTTTCAAAATATAGCTGGTGGCCGCTTGAGACCTTTCTCTGATTCTGAAACAACTTCAAAAAGTCATCCGTCAGCCTCTCGTTGTCTCCACGCTTTTGGCGATCAGCAACGGTCAGCAGAACGGCTGCAACATGCTGGCATTCTTTTTGAAAGGAAGCAAGCTTCGGGCAGGAACAGGTGGTGCGAAAGTTATCTTCGCCTTCCTTTTCGATCTTCACATGAAAATCTTCCGTACCGATTACTGTGGCTTCGCAAACATCCGGTTCAAAACGGATAATATCTACTTTCCGATTACGATAAAAAGAGTCTCCCTTTCTAAAGGAGACCGCCCCGCACCGCTCTTTGATAATGAATGAGTTCACTTTGATATTCACTTGGCATTGGCTCCTTTCCTCAGGGAGAATCTTCTGTTCTTCTTTTATCATAGTAAAAATTTCGTCCATATGCGAGCAGCAGGTGTTAGATCGCTGTCGTGTTTCTCTTGGTTCCTTTAAAAAGTATCCCTTTTTTCATTAGAATATTCAATCTCTCTGAGCAAACAAACAGAGCAACAATCAGTATGGCGATGAAATAAGGAAAGATTCCTATGGTGCTGCGGGCCGCCAGCAAGCCGAGCAAAGGAGGAATGAATGTGCTTCCCGTATAAGCCAGTGCCATCTGATAGCCGATGATCGCCTGGGAATGTTCCTTGCCGAACCGGACGGGTGTTTCATGAATCATGCATGGAAAAATCGGCGCAAACCCCATGCCAATGAGAATAAAGCCGGTTAACAGAAATAAGGATGGAAGCGGCAGAAAGACCAGCACGGCTCCGAACAGGGAGATCACCAGACCTGAACGGATCAGCGCCATATTGCTTAACTTAAATGTGACAAAACCGGTAATCAGCCGTCCCGCTGTAATTCCCCCATAATAAAGAGAAACCCACTGCGCGGCCACTCCTGCCGGCAGGTCCTTCACTGCCACGAGAAAGCTACTTCCCCACAGGCCCGCAGCCGCTTCCGCGCCGCAATACAGCAAAAAGGAGAGCATCGCCAGCTTTACCCCTTTGATGCGCAAGGGATTTTCCTTTTTCAGCGGTTCATCCGATTCCCTCGTGGAAGCTGGTACTTCCTTTGTTTCGTCAGTTCCTGTCCCGCCGGCCTTTTTCCATAAAGGAAGGGTTAAAAAAAGAACAACGACAAGCGCAAACTGGATGATAGCGATCGTCAGATAACCGTTTCTCCATGATTGCTGGTTAGAGATAAACTGCGACATAATGATTGGACCGAGCGTCGCCCCCACACCCCAAAAACAATGGAGCCAGCTCATATGATGTGCTTTATAGTGCGTAGCAACGTAATTGTTGAGTCCGGCATCCACCGCTCCCGCCCCAAGACCGAGCGGAATAGCAAAGATGAATAACCAAACAAGCGACGGGGCGAAATAAAAACCGAGCAGTGCCACAGCCGTCATCAACACACTGACAAAGGTAACCTTGCCTGTTCCGAAACGGCCAATGACTTTTCCGCTCGCCAGGCTTGAAATTATGGTACCGCCCGCCATTGACATGGACAGCAAACCAGCCGTGTCCAGGGAAACGCCGTAATCCTTTTGCATGACAGGCCAGGCCGCACCCAGCAGTGAATCGGGAAGACCTAAACTGATAAACGCGAGATAAATAATAACCAGGAAAAATGTTGCCATGTGGTGCCTCCTTTTATGTATGGGTGTTACCCGCAGATGCTGCAGAAATCATGAGTTTCAGCCCCAGGTTTTTCAGTCCATTCAGATAATCCTGCTTCCAATCACATAGGGCCAGCTCTGGCAGGTGCTCCCCCGGGATATAACGGGAGCTTCTTTTTTGAATATCACGAACCTCGGATGATGTCATTTCCTCCTGACTGAACAAAATCCTTTGTGGATTAAGAATAGCCGTAAATGAGGCAATCAGCCGGCTGATAGCGTCAATTCGCTGTTCCTCGTTCTGGAGAGCCTGAAGAAAGTTCTGATGTTCGTATTGCGGAACAAACGATACCTCCCCTGTGAAAAACGTACTGCCTCTGACCACATCACCGTTGATCAGGATCCCTGAACCGGGTCCATTTTGGCCGAAGCATACATACACAAGTGATGGATTATCTATCATCTTTTTTGTGGTGGAGTATCCAAGCACAGCTGCGTTCATGTCATTCTCCACCACAACCGGTATGGAAAAGCGCTCTTCATAGTACCCTTGGACATCCCTATTTTGAAACTGTGGATATTCCGGAATATAAATGATATGCCCCTGGTTGACAGCCCCGGGAACACCGATGGACAACGCACTTATTTTAGGGTGCTTTTGAATGAGTCCATCAAGCAAACGAGTAAATGCCTCCATTGATGTTTCGGAAAGTACACTGGACACCGCCCCCTGCTCCTTCACTTCACCAAGACAATTAAAAATGGTATAAACTGTTTCGGTTTTCTCCAAAAAAACGGCCAGCCCAAGCATGTGCTCGGGATTATACCGGTAACGATGGGCTCTTCTTCCGCCGCTGGAAAGGTCCAGACCCATGGTTATGACTTCGCCGTCTTTTTCCATTTGTGAAAGAAATTTGCTTGCAGTCGGAAAGCTGATGCCCAGCTTCTCGCTGAGTTCCGCTTTGGTTGCAGTTCCCATGTCGAGGAGTGCCTTGCGGATTCCGAGCAGGATGGCTTTTTTCTTTGATTCTGGAGTGGTAATTAGGGGTTCCATCGCTTCTCCTTCTTTTTCGGCTACTTTTTAAACGTCTTTAATAAGTTCAGTCTACCATAGCATATTCCATTTTTATCTACAATAAGAAATAAAAAAAGGACTGGCGAAAACCCAGTCCTTTCATTCTGTTTATTACTTTTGCAGCCATTCGGTATGGAAGATTCCTTCCTTGTCCAAACGCTGATACGTATGAGCACCAAAGTAATCGCGCTGCGCCTGCAAGAGATTGGCTGGCAGCGTTTCTGTGCGGTAGCTGTCATAATACGCCAATGCACTTGAGAAGGCCGGTACCGGAATTCCGGACTGAATGGCCAGACTGAGTACTTCGCGCAATGCGCCCTGGTAATTTCCCACGATATCTTTAAAGTAGGAATCGAGCAGCAAATTGGTAAGACCCGCATCCCGGTCATACGCTTCTTTAATCTTTTGCAGGAACTGGGCACGGATGATGCAACCTCCACGGAAAATCATCGCGATATTGCCATATTGCAGGTTCCAGTCGAACTCATCTGACGCAGCTCGCATTTGGGCAAACCCTTGTGCATACGAACAAATCTTGCTCATATATAGTGCTTTGCGGACAGCTTCAACGAGCTCCTCACGGTTTCCTTCAAACGCCTGGCGCTCCGGCCCGGAAAGTACCTTGCTTGCCTTCACGCGCTCTTCCTTCATGGCAGAGATGAACCGGGAAAATACCGACTCGGTAATAATCGGAAGCGGCACTCCGAGATCCAGGGCACTTTGGCTTGTCCATTTCCCTGTTCCCTTCTGGCCGGCTGTATCAAGAATCACATCCACAAGCGGTTTGCCTGTTTCCTCATCCTTCTTCGTGAAGATGTCTGCTGTAATCTCAATAAGGTAGCTGTCGAGTTCTCCTTTATTCCACTCTGCGAACACTTCATGAAGCTCTTCTGCGCTTAAGCCCAAAACATTTTTCAGAATAAAATAAGCTTCTGAGATTAATTGCATATCCCCATACTCAATGCCATTGTGCACCATTTTTACATAATGTCCCGCGCCGTTTGGTCCAATATATGTACAACAAGGATCGTCATTTACTTTGGCAGATATGGCTTTTAATATCGGCTCCACCAATTCGTAAGCCTCTTTTTGTCCGCCGGGCATAATGGAAGGTCCCTTCAGTGCGCCTTCCTCTCCTCCGGAAACGCCAGTTCCGATAAAGTGAATGCCTGAATCCTCGAGTTCATGATTACGGCGGATCGTATCCTTGAAGAAGGTGTTTCCTCCGTCTATTAAAATATCATTCTTGTCGAGGTAAGGCTTTAACGAATCAATGGTTGCATCCGTTGCCGCACCAGCCTTGACCATGAGCAAAATTTTACGCGGTTTTTCCAGTGCATTAACGAATTCCTCGATGGAAGTCGCACCGAAAAAGTTTTTGCCTTCTGCCTCATTTTTTAAGAATTCTTCCGTTTTTTCATAGGAACGGTTGAATACCGCAACCGAATAACCCCGGCTTTCAATATTGAGGGCGAGGTTCTTTCCCATGACTGCTAATCCGATTACTCCGATTTGTTGTTTGGCCATGATCACTTATCCTTTCATTGTTGGTTAAGCATGCTTTAGCTTTTGTTTGACTATACCACAATTGCCTTTGAGTTCAAGGTGATTTTTTCTGAAAACACTGAAAAAACTGTGATTTAAACAAGGTGAACCAAATGTTTCTTAGCTTCATAGCCTGCAAGCTTTTGATTTTGCTTTAACCGTGTTAAGTAATCCGGGTTGGCAATGAGCGGGCGGCCGATCGCTGCCACATCAATTGTCCCTTTTTCCAGGGCCTCTTCAGATGTCTGTGCATCCAGATTTCCAACACCTACGATCACGCCGTCCCAATAGTGGCGCACCAATTCATGCAGTGTAAGCCCCCGTGCGACCGGTTTTGTAAATTCCATGGTCGACGGGTGTATCATGCGGACACCGGTTTCTTTAAAGGCTTCGATAAACGTCTGGATTGCCGCCTCAGGGTCTTCCCACATATAGGAGGGATCATCGATTTTAAAAGCGGAAAAACGGATCAGGGTGCGGTCCACACCCACGGCTTCAATCACCGCGCCCAGGACTTCCTTCATGAAGGTCAGGCGCTGTTTCAAATCACCGCCATAGCGGTCTGTCCGCTGATTCGAGATGTCGGAATTGAACTGGTCGATCAGATACCCATGGGCTCCGTGAATTTCCACCCCATCAAAGCCGGCCTTAATCGCATTTTTTGCTCCCTGGGCGTATTGGCCCACCACTTCCTTAATGTCTTGCTCTGTCATTTCCTCAGGAGTATCAAACGGTTTTCCAAAACGTGATACTTTTCCTTCTGCTGCAATAGCGGAAGGTGCCTGTGGCGGGAGTCCTCCGGCAATTTCATGATGACTCGCCCGGCCAACATGCCAAATCTGCGCAATAATAGTTCCGCCCTCTGCATGCACCGCTTCGGTCACTTTTTTCCAGCTGTCGATCTGCTCTTGTGTATAGATCCCTGGCACTCCGGGGTTTCCTTTTGCCCTTGGCGAAATGACCACACCTTCTGTAATGATCAGCCCGATTCCGTCTTGTGCCCGTTTCCGGTAATACTCCACAATCTGGTCATTGACGGCACCTGTCGTGTCATCGGCAAATGATCGTGTCATCGGCGCCATCGCTGTTCGCGTTTTCAGGTCCCATGCGCCTATGGTTACGGGTTCAAATAGCTTGGAATAGTGGGTCATATATTAGCCTCCTGTAATCTCGTATTAGTTGAAGCTTAGCTGAGAAGAGGCTGCGTTTCAAAAGAAAAGCTCACACCTTTCGGAAAAGAATAGCCCTGGACTTTGCAACAAGCTCTTCTCTATCATTGAAAATCTCGCATTCTGTATGGATGAGCGTCCGGCCCTGCTTTTCTATTTTCGCATGGGCAAGCAAGTATTCCCCAGTAGCCGCTTTTAAGAAAGAGACATTTAAATCAACAGTTAACGCCTGCTGAATCCCATTCTCCGTGGCCGGTATCAGGTTGGACATGGCAACATCGGCCAATGAGGATATCACACCCCCATGAATCACTCCTGCAGAGTTCACAAACAAATCCTGTACAGGAAGCCGCAGCTGTACATTCATATCATTCAATCTTGTATACTCGAAACCTAAAAATTCGTCAAATTCCTGCTTAATGAACATGGATGCACTCCTCTGATTTACATTTTCCTGATGGAGAGTTCGACTCTTTTACCGAATTTCCTTCAAATAAAAACAGGGATTTCCGCAATGAAAACCCCTGTTTAAAACATTCCCGTATCCTTTTATTTGCCCTTGGTTGTTAATCCATACCCGATCGGATAAAGCGGATTGCTCTTATCATGTGTATTGATTTGTGTCATATTGCGCGGCCAGGTATAGGAAAGCTTGCCTGTGAACTGGTATTTGCCGAAGAGGACATCTGCCACTCCATCACCTTCTGTTCCAGGCAGCCAGGAAGCGACAAATGCATCCCAATCCTTCACCTGATCGGTAACAATCATCGGACGGCCGGATTGAAGAAGAACAACCATTGGCACACCTGACGCTTTTACCTTGTTCAATAGATCGATGTCTTCCTGGAGAAGGCCAAGGTCAGTGCGGTCTCCAAACATTTCTGCATATGGCGGTTCACCGATCACCACAACGGCGACATCATGGCCCGCTGCTCCGGATCCATCTGCACTGTAATCCACTTTTGTGTTCTTGCCGGCTGCATTTTTGATTCCATCATAAATGGTTGTACCCTTTGTAAGATCAGCTTCCGGCGCTCCGCCCCAGTTCGGCGATCCACCCTGCCAGCTGATGGTCCATCCTCCGGTTTGATAACCCATGTTGTCCGCTTTCTTTCCGGCAACAAAAATGCGCTGTCCATTCTTTTTCAGAGGAAGGACCTTATTTTTATTCTTGAGCAATACTTGTGATTTTCGTACGGCTTCACGCGCGATTTCGCGATGCTCCTGTGTTCCGACACCTTTAGCTACAAGCTCACGGTCTGCATACGGCTCTTCGAACAGTCCGTTTTCAAATTTAACACGCAAGATTCGGTATACGGCATCATCGATGCGGTCCATGGATACTTCTTTCTTCTGGACCAAATCCTTTGTCACAGTCAGGAATTGCTTCCAGTCATTCGGAATCATGAACATATCGATCCCTGCATTGATGCTTTGTTTCATGGAAGCTCTGAAATCTCCGGGAACGATCTGCTGAGGACCATTGTAGTCAGAGATGACAAATCCAGTGAATCCAAGATCTCTTTTCAAGACATCCGTGATCATATGGCGGTCACCATGGGTTTTAAGACCATTGATGCTGCTGTATGTCACCATAACCGTACGTGCCCCGGCCTTGATGGCCTTCTGGTAAGGCTTGATGAACTTTTGAATTTCCTTATCGGAGTACTCCGTTACATTCCCTTGATCCTGACCATTTTTAGTCAGGCCGTCACCGACAAAGTGTTTAATGGAGGTAACCACCTTATCGCCTTTCAGGAATCCTTTGCTGTTTTTATTTCCCTGCAGTCCTTTTACAACGGCAGTTCCCAGTTTTCCAACAAGCTTAGGATCTTCACTGTACCCTTCATATGTTCTTCCCCAGCGGATATTCTGCGGAGCACAGAGACATGGAGCAAATGTGTAGCTGATACCGGTTGCGCGCACTTCTTCTGCAGTTGCGCTTCCAATTTTCTTCATCAATGCAGGATCGTTAGCTGCTCCAAGACCGATATTGTGCGGAAGGATCACGGCATCTTTTACATTGTTATGGCCGTGGACCGCATCCACTCCGTAAATGATTGGAATACCGAGACGGGAAGTCATCGCCCCTTTTTGAAAGTTATCGACCATATCTGCCCAGCCTTGAGGAGTATTTTGCTGAGGAACGGAGCCGCCACCGCTCAATACGGAGCCAATTCCATAGTTACGGATGTCATCCTGTGTAACTGAAGTCCGCTCCGGCTGAACCATCTGCCCGATTTTTTCATCGAGCGTCATTTGGTGCATTAAATCAATGACCCTGAGACCGACGGGTAAATCGGGATTTTTGTAAATAGGCGTTCTTACCTTCGCCTCAGCGCTATTCTTGCTTCCGGCAAGGTTCACACTGAATGCCAGCGCAAAAATCATGAGACACGTCAGAACTTTGTACATCGTCGAATGTCTTTTCATTCTTTGTCCTCCAATAAGATGTATTTGTATACGCTTACAAGAAGAATAGCACTTAAAAAATGAAAAGAATCCACTCATTACCTGTACTTTTTTGCAAAATTCTGGATTATTTTGTTGTGTGAATTTCTGGTTCATAAAAATTTAAAAACCCGACTTAAGAACTGACTGATGGCTAACAGTGCTATATTGCCTATGCTTTCAATTTTTATCTGATACCAAGCCCGCTGCCCGTCTTGGTCCGAGAAAGGTCAGCTTAAATGCCGTCATGGCAATTTCCTTTGGTGACTCCTTCATGCCGCTGAACAACCATTCCTGAATGACTCCAAGGTGGGCCGAAATGACATAGGCTTTAAAATACTCAAAGGGAACTTCCATCTCCGTTCTTGCCTTCTTCACCATATGCTTCAGCAGGTGTTCGGCCAGTATATCTTTCATTTTCACCTGGAACAAGGGATCTCCATTCGGCCCCAGAATCACCCTCATAAATGCTCCATTCTCTTTTAAATACTCAAATAATTTCACTATAAAAGGCAAGGGCTCACCTCTGTGGAAATGCTCGTAGAAATTCGCCAGCTGGAGTTCCTTTACGTGTCCCTGAACCTGGGCCAGCTCCTCCAGTACTTCCCCTTCACATTGCTCGAGCAAAGCAAATTTATCCTTATAGTGCAGATAAAAGGTTCCGCGGTTAATATCCGCTTTATCCGTTAAATCCCTCACGGTTATGGCATCGAATCCTTTATCCTCCATCAGTTCAGTTAACGCATCCCTGATCATTCGTTTTGTCCGCCTGATCCGCCGGTCAGTATTGTTCAAAGACATCCTTCCAACTCCTTTTTCAAAAATAATCAACACATCATTTGTATCTGTTCAATATGGAACAGCTTGAGAAAGATTGATGATTGTATCCTGCTTTCAAACCATTATAATGAACTTAAAGTCAGATAATCAACACAGTGTTCACAAATTCTCAGACTTCATAAAACAGCAGCTAACCGCAAAAAGTAATGAAAAATTAACAAGGAGGGCGATACCATGAATTCAAAAGTACTAATTGTCGGAGCAGGTCCGACCGGACTTGTCCTTGCCCTGCAGCTCGCCCGTTTTAACATACCGTTTCGCATTATTGAAAAACATTCAGGGCCGGGAGAAGCTTCCCGGGCCCTGGTTGTTCATTCCCGAATTCTTGAGTTCTACCGGCAGCTCGGCATTTCAGATGAAGTGGTAAACCTCGGTATTCCGCTGGATTCTGTGCAGCTTCACGAAGGATTAAAGGAAAAAGCTCAGCTGAAGTTCAGCGATCTGAAAAAAGACATTGGTCCTTACCCGTTCGCGCTTTGTCTGGCTCAGGACGTTCATGAAAAATACCTTGTGAAGAAACTTCAGGAAATGGGAATCACGATTGAATGGAACACCAGTCTGCATTCGTTTTCGGATGAAGGAGAAAGCGTAAAGGCTGTTTTAACCAGGGACGGAGTGAAGGAAGAGGCAGAGTTTGCTTATCTCTGTGGATGTGACGGAGCGCACAGCACCGTCCGAAAAGGGCTTGGACTCGGCTTCTCGGGTGGAACCTATGAAGAGCTTTTTTACGTGGCCGATGTGGAATCCTCTGATGTGAAAGCACAAGAACAAGTGTTAAAAGTTCATTTAAGCAATAATGGCCTGTGTATCTGCATGCCGGTAAGGACAACGGGGATGGTGCGGCTGATTGGCATCGTACCACCAGAATTACGGGAAAAGGAATCCCTTAACTTTCAGGATGTCCAGCCAGCCGCCGAGGAGCAAATCGGCATCCGGGTGACTGGTGTCAACTGGTTTTCTACGTACCACGTCCATCATCGGGTCAGCGACCATTTCAGAAAAGGACGATGCTTTATTGCAGGCGACGCCGGACACATTCACAGTCCAGCCGGGGGCCAGGGCATGAATACCGGAATTTCTGATGCCGTTAATTTGGCCTGGAAACTGGCTGCCGTTCTTGAAAAGAAAGCTGACCCTGCCATTCTTGATACGTACGAGACAGAACGAATTGCGTTTGCACGCACACTGATTTCCACTACAGACCGAGCGTTTCAGGTCATGGTGGGCAAGAACTTTACCAACAGAATGGCCCGTACTGTCCTGATTCCGTACGCCGCTCCCCTTCTGTTTGGCTTCAGTATAACGCGAAGAATCTTTTTTAGTATGGTTTCCCAGCTTGGAATCGAATACCGGCACAGCGCACTGAGCAAAGGCACAGCCGGAAAGATACATGGCGGAGACCGTCTGCCGTGGTGCCAAACCGTACAAGGAAACAATTTTGACGCACTGCGGTCGCTTGATTGGCAAGTTCATATATACGGAGAAGCCAAGCCGAATTATGTAAGGTTCTGCGAAAACACTGGTCTCCCTCTACACGTCTTTCCTTGGGAAGCTTCGATGGATGTGTCAGACTTGAAACGAAATGCGGCTTATCTCATCCGGCCTGACGGCTATGTGGCCATTGCTGATGATGAACAAGATCCGAAGGCGCTGAAAAAACACCTCGAAGAATTCAGCATTTCACCTCTTTTTTAGAGAAACAGTAAGGCACAGGCGGACTTCGCCTGTGCTTTTTCAATGACGGATTACTTTCGGTCCTCTTTTATGGCTTTCCAGAACGCTTTCGCGATCACTTTATATCCCTTGACGTTTAAATGATTGTCTTCCGGATTTGGCATATATTTTTCAAAATGCGGATCGATTGCTGGTCCCGTTGGAACATAGGTATCGCCGTTTTCCCTGGCTGCGGTCTCAATCACGGTATTCAAGGCATCATTCAGCGGAACCAAAAAGGCTTGGGCTTCTTCACTGTAGTAGGAAAATGGATTGTAATAACCCATCACGTAAACATGTGCACCAGGGTTCAGCCTGTCAATTTGCTGGAGGCTGGCCTGCAGGTTGTCCCTTGCCTCGGCAATTCCTTCCGAAGCGCGGGAAGGATCACTGAGCAGCTTCCGGAAAAGATCATTCGCACCAATGTTGATGGTAATATGGGTGGCTTCCTTTACTTCTTTAATCGTGCGGACATTCATTTGAAGAGCCGTTTTCAGCTGCAGGGAAGTATAGCCGGGAACACCGAAATTGTCATAGTCGAGAAGAGTGTAATTTCCCTTTTCAAAATAGTTCTTAATGAAATCCGGGTAGCTTTTTCCGATCTCGCCATAGGGTGTCATTCCGGCAGCGATGGAATCACCGAGCGCCACATATTCCACCACTTTTTCAGGGTGTTTCTCTCCGCCGCTTGCACTCGCTGTAAAAGGAACCGAAACGAACAGCATCCCCGCTGCCATAAGGCCCGCGAAAGATTTTTTCATTACATCCTCTCCCTCAACTCAAATTTTTACCCATTCACCCATGAAGTAAAAATTAATCCGCAGCCAGCCCTTCCCTTTTGAACAGGCAACCTGAACATCTTCTTCACAAAACTCAGAAGTCCTCTTTACACGGTTCAAAAGACACACTTTCTCAATTCCCATTCTTTTACATCCGCGTTTAACATATGCTGTATAAATTCTTTAAACAGGTGATAATATGGCCAAGAAGGTACTGCTTTTCGCGGATGTGGGAATCGATGATACGATCGCTTTAATCTATGGTTATTTGAGCAGGAAGGTCGACCTGGTCGGAGTAGTAGCAGATTACGGCAATGTTCCCCGACAAATGGGCTTGCGCAACATTACATACTTAATTAATCTGTTCAATATTTCCAATCAGACAAAAGTGATTCTTGGAGCCGAGAAGCCGATGACGGGTGAAGATCCCATATTCTATCCCGAAATTCACGGAAAGTATGGACTTGGATACATTAAGCCCCCAGATTTGCCAGAGGGCGGATTTACCGAAAACTTCTATGAAGTCGTGAATCTGATCAACCAGTATGCCGGGGAAATTATTATTGTGAACACCGGCAGGCTTACCTCACTTGCAAACATGTATATCCTGTTCAATGATCTCATGAAAAAAGTAAAAGAAGTGTATGTGATGGGAGGTGCTTTTTGGGTTCCTGGCAACGTAACCCCTGTCTCTGAAGCCAATATCCATGGTGATCCAATCGCGGCCAACATTGTCTTCCGCTATGCCAGAAACCTGACGATTATTCCGTTGAACGTTACGGAACGCGCGATTGTAACACCCCAAATGGTGGATTACATTCAATCCAAGGGCAGAGCAAAGATCATCAAGCCGCTTCTTGACTTTTATTACGAATTTTATAAAAAACGAAATCCCTCGATAAAGGGAAGTCCAGTACATGATGCTCTAACCTTGATGGCAACTATAAATCCTTCAATATTTTCCTATCAGTCGCTTCCAGTTCACGTAAGCACGAACGGTACGGTTACCAAGGGGCAGACCATTGCAGATATCCGCCCGTATGCCACATTCAATCATGAAGAAAGTAAGCATAGAATCGCGTTTGATTTTGATTATCAAGCCTTTTATCATGATTTTATGTCGGTTATGACCGGTGAACTTATTTAGGATCTTTTCCCCGCTCCTGAAAAGGCGCGGGTTTTTAAATTTTTTTTTGAAAAATGGGTTTGACCTTCACGCAGCGTCAAGGTGTAAGGTTAAACTGTCAGGAGGTGATGACATGGAATACACTGTACAAAAACTGGGACTGCTCGCCGGTGTCAGTACACGAACCCTCAGGTACTATGATGAAATCGGGCTCCTTACGCCGGCAAGGATCAATTCATCGGGATACCGTATTTACGGGGAACAGGAAGTGAATCGGCTGCAGCAAATCTTATTTTACAGGGAACTTGGACTGAGCCTGGAAAGAATTCGTGATATTATCAATGACCCCGGCTTTGACAGTACGAGTGCATTAAAAGAACATCGTGAGAGCCTCCTGAACAAAAGGCAGCAGCTGGATCTCCTCATCGAGACGGTGGAGAAATCCATTGCTGCGCACGAAAGGAGAATAACGATGACCGACCAGGAGAAATTTGAAGGCTTCAAAGAGAAACTGATCGAGGATAATGAGAAATCGTACGGAAAAGAAATCCGGGAGAAATATGGAGACGATGCAGTTAACCGCTCAAACGATAAACTGAAGAAGATGACAGCGCAGGAACATGAAGAGCTTACTCATGTGACCGGCCGCTTGTATGAAACATTGGGGGAAGCTTATAAAACAGGAGATCCGGCAGGAGAACTTGCCCAAAAGGCCGCCGACCTCCACAAGCAATGGCTGTGCTTTTATTGGGACAGCTACAGCAAAGAAGCTCATGGAAATCTGGCGCAAATGTATGTAGACGATGAACGGTTCAGAAAGCATTATGACAAGGACCAGCCAGGAACTGCGGAATTTTTAAGAGATGCCATCCGCATCTATATCAGCAAATAAAAAAATCCCCTGCAGATTTAACAGCTGCGGGGGATTTTAGTTAGCGTACTTCTTCCCTGTCCCGGCGCTTAAGACCAAAAAGTCCTACCAGTCCTAAAAGTCCAAGCCATTGCCAGTTAGTGTCTCTGTCGTTGTCATTTGCGGTGGACACATTGCGTGTCGCAGGCCCGCGGTCATTATAATTTGTATCATTATAGTTGAGGTTGCCATTATCGTTATTGTTCATATCATTGTTCAGATCTGCTCCACGGTCGGTAGTAACCCGGTCTCCGCGGTTCACCATATCATTTGCACGATCGGCAAATGCAGGCATGCTGAACATGAATAGAGATACCACAAGCATACACACCACTGCTGTTATTTTTGACATGTGATTTTCCCTCCTTCCATACGCTTTAATTTCTCCTGAAACAGGTCACTTATGCGGCAGCAAGCCACATAAATATTACCTTTTAAATAAAAGAAATCCCGCGGATAGACTCCACTCAATTTTGGCCAGTTCCATATGGCAAAAGCCCTGTATGGTGTCCGCCTTCTTCGTATCATGAAAGAAAAAGGATGGTTGATCCCGCCGCCGCTTCATATGGAGATGCCTGAAGCAATTCACGCATAACAAAACACAGCCCGCTGCAAAATTGCAGCGGGCTGTGTTTATTTATCTTTATTCGCATACATCATTTCCGTGCTGTGGCTGTATAGTTCGATGATATTCCCATAGGGGTCTTCACAATAGATCAAGTGGTATGGCTTCTCTTTCCATGTATTCCATATGCCGCTGCGCCGTTTTCCGCCGGCAGCAGCAATCTCTTCCGCCTTTTTTTCAAGATCTTCAGCAATGAGACATAGATGAAAAAAGCTGCTGTACACCTCTTTATTATTTTCAGGCATTTTCGGTTCCACAAATTCAAACAGTTCAATGCCTACCTGGTTCTCAGACATCAAATGGGCATTTTTCATCTTTTTGATATGAGCACCTAATAAATCATTCGTCATGTTTGGCTGACCGGCGGTATTGGCGTCAAATGTGTATGGCCCTGCGAGCAGCGTAAACCCCAATATGTCTTCATACCATTTTACGGCGCTTTCCAAATCCTGAACGGCCAACCCGATATGGGTGATGGAAGTCATGTGGTTTCCACCTCCTTTTGCAGCAATGGCGAATTTTCGCCTGCGCGTGGACGTGCTGCCTTATACCACTGGTAACAAAATACGGTGATCAGCAGTGCATCAATCACATCCCCGCCATAGTACATCAGCATGCTGCCAGTCTCTGCCTCCGCTTTTCCAACTCCATTGGGAGGATGGGCATACAAGTATTTGGACAATATCCCGTGCCCCGCAAGCGCTGTGACAAGCACAATGGCACGGTATAAATAACTAAAGCGGTGGGAAATGGGTTCAAAATAGATAACCGACATCGTAAAAACGAAACCGGCCAAAAATACATGGAAATGAATCAGAAGGTTGATCCAAACATTTTCATGCATCAGCATAAATAAATCTGTTGTATATAAAAGCCAGAGGCCGCCGATGTTCAGTAGTGCGGCAATAACAGGATGCACAACCCAGCGAAATGGAGCAAGCTGCATAACACGAGTAAACCGCCGGCCCAAAGAAACCGGAAGTGAGCGCAGCATCAAGGTAACAGGCGCTGAGAGTACAATTAACAAAGGGGCGAGCATACCCCAAAGCAGGTGCCCCGCCATATGTAAAGTGAAGTCATGATGAGCAAGCTTCGGAAGCGGGCCGATTACCGCAGCTCCTGCACAAAGAACGCCGGCGGTCCATAATACATACCGGAATCGGGGCCACTTTTTAAGGCCGCGCCCTCTGCCCGATACATTACCTGCCGCCATATAGGACATCCAGATCAGCACAGCCCCCAGCAAGCCGAGGGTATCTCCAGAGTTCCAGAGAGACATATGCTCATGCTCCATGTATTTTGCTTTCCCTTATCCTTTGAGACTTTTTCCCTGTCGCCTTCAGGAGCACCCCGCCGGCTATAATCATGATCAGGGCTGTCACATTCCACACCCAGTCATAATAGATGACGTTATCGACATAACGAATCTGGTGCAGACCAAAGATTTTATGCTGAATCAGACCATCATAAAGCTGAAAAATCCCGGCCCCCAGCAGAACGCCTCCCCACCAGCGTTTGACCATCCACGCCTCGCGCCGCCTGAGGTCCGCAACCATAAACAGCCCAGCAATTGTTGCGAACCAGCTGAAAGCGTGAAAGAAACCATCCGATACAAGGCCGATTTCGCGGGTGGACTTATCATAAAAATGATGCCAGTGCAGCAGCTGATGAAAGACCGCTTCATCAAAAAACGCAATCAGGCCAAAACCAAAAAACAGGCCTGACCAAACATTCCTCGTTAAATAATTATTATGTACAAACTTCTCACCTTCCATGGTACCCTCTCCCTGCTGTAGAGATTGTTATCTGAATTTGCTTTTCACCATTTCGAATAAACCAAATAAAAACGATGCCCCTGCCAGAAAAAGCTCTTCATAAAGCGCAAAAAAGCCTGCTAACACCAGGAGCAAAATACCCAATAACCACATGATGCAGAATCCTTTCGTCATGTTGTTACGGTATTTATACCCTTGTATGATTTTATGAAAACGAAAAAGAAACAGGTAAACCCGGAGGCTTTCCTGTTTCTTTTCTTTAGCATACTCTCTTTCCTTATGAAGAGGTTGGTTCAGCTTTCTTTTTCTCTTGTTTGTTACTCCATTTAAAGATTTTATCGCAGAAGAAGTAGATTTTTTTCGATTCTTTTGTCATAAGCGGACCAAGAATGGCAAGAATCAGGACATACAGCGCGGAGAATGGTTTCAACGTTGGCATAAGGCCTCCCGCTATTCCCAGATTCGCCATGATGATGGAGAATTCTCCCCGGGAAACGATGGTCAGTCCTATATTTGCTGATGCTTTGTGTGAAAGACCGGCTCTTCTTCCGGCAATCATTCCGGCGATAAAGTTTCCAAGGATTGTGATCAGCACTGCACCAAGCGCAAGCCAAACCGCTCCTCCAAGGGAGAACGGATCAATGCTCAGTCCAAAGCTGAAGAAAAAGATGGCTCCAAAGAAATCCCTAAATGGAACAACAAGATGCTCGATGCGGTCGCTATGCTCGGTCTCTGAAAAGACAAGCCCCAGGAGCAATGCACCAATCGCTTCTGCAACGTGAATGGTTTCTGAAAAACCAGAAACAAAGAACAATACCGCAAAAACAACAATGATAAAAATTTCATCAGAGGAAATGTTTAATAGTTTATTGAGCAGAGGTGTCGCTTTTCTGGCGACAATGAAAAACAAGAGCATGTAACCAAGCGCGGTTAAAATAGAGATGATAGAGCCTCCGAGGGACGTTGAATCTCCCAATACGAGCCCAGAAACAACAGACAGATAAACGGCGAGGAAAATATCTTCAAACATAATGATACCCAAAATCAGTTCGGTTTCTTTGTTACCCGTCCGGCGCAGATCAACCAGTACCTTGGCAACAATCGCACTTGAAGAAATCGTGATAATTCCGGCGATAATCAAAACTTCCAGTATCGGAAAACCTATCACGATTCCGTACAACACACCGAGTGTGAAGTTAATGGCAATATAGATGGTCCCTCCAACCACAATGGATTTTCCGGACTTCACCAGCTTTTTCACGGAAAATTCAAGCCCCAGGTAGAACAGAAGGAACAAGACTCCGATCCGGCCAAGAAATGCAATGATCTCTTCGCTTTCGATAAACTTCAGGCTGATCACACCAATGTGCGGCGCATGCGGCCCGACAAGCATCCCTATGATAATCAGGAACGGGATGATGGAAAACTTGAGTTTGCCTGCAATGATGGCCGCAAAGGCAACCAATAACAGAGCGGTTCCGACCTCAAATACTAAATGATCCAATAGTTATCCCCCCTTAAGTAGATAATCGATCACTAATGAGCTTTTTCAAATCATGCCTTTCTCCGGAAAGAACCAGCATGTCTCCTGCCTCAATAATCGTTTCCGGACCAGGATTGAACAGCTTTTTCATATTCTTTTTTAACATCGCAATGACGGTAACATTATACTTATTGCGAATATCAATGCCGCCGATCGTTTCACCGATAGCTGAGGCTTGAGCTTCAACTCTATACCACTCAATGACCAGGCCTTCGAGCGCCATTTCCATATTTTCGACCGCCTGCGGCTTGTAAACCATGCCTCCAATGATAGAAGCAATCTGGCGTGCCTCGGAATCATTAAATATCACGCTTGAAATACTTTCTTCTTGATCGGTGTCAAAATGGTAAATCTCACGCCGCCCGTCATCATGAATAACAACTACAATTTTCTCTCCGGCTTTTGTAATAATTTCGAATTTCCGGCCGATACCCGGTAATTCACCCTCTCGAATATCCAACTTCATTCCTCCTTTATAATGGTGTAACACTCACTTCTAAGGCGATGCACTACAGATTAACATCAATCGTGGTACGGATGTTTTCATCTTTTTGGATGCCAAGATATTTACGCGTTTCCGATGGGGTTGAATGGTGAAAATGCTTTTGCAGCAAGGATATGGCCACTCCCCTTCGGTACGCGTGGTATCCGAAGGTCTTTCTCATGGAGTTGGTTCCAATCTTCCCCTTGATTCCCACAGCTTCCGCAGCCTGATGGATGATCCGGTATGCTTGCTGGCGGGTAATCGGAAGCTTGGTTTTTCTCGATGAAAACAGATAGCTGTCCTCCGTCAGGTCACTGGCTTCAATATAATGCACCAGGGCGTTCTTCACTTTTTGGTTGAGGTAAATTTCTGTTTCACCGTCTGGAAGCCTGAAAAAGTCGAGCATCTTTCCTTCCACCATTACTTCGTTGACCCTGATCTCCAGCATCTCTGTAATCTTAAGGCCCGTATTGATGCCAAAAACAAACAAAATATAATCCCGCTCCGAATGCTTCTTCAAATACCTTTTCATCATATTGATCTGTTTAACATCCCGTAATGCTTCTACATATTCCATTTTTCATCACCTTAGCTTATGTTACTTAATACCATTTTAACACACGATTATGTAACATTAAATAATTTCCGTTATCTGTCACATTTTCATAACATTATCTTTTTTACATTGATATTCTCTGTAATAAGCACGATTTTAGACAATAGAATGGGTGGAAGTACATATTTTACTCAGGAAAGCGGGTGTTTGTATGAAGCGATGGCTGAAAATAACCCTCCTGCTCACTCTGTTTTGTTTGCTCCTGACTTCATGTGAGGGACCTAAGCTTAAACTGTTTAAGCCCTTTTCGATGCCAACGTTTGAGGTTCGCCCTTTATCAGAAAAGGAAGTTTATGAAGAAGGACTTAAGTACAAGGCTAAAGATTACAGAAGGCTCATCCTGAAAATCAAAATTATTAACCGCGATTTAATTAAAAACCTCAACATATCTCCTTTTATCATCCGGAGGAGCATTCCGCGAAAAAACTATGTGACCGGCTCTTATTGGAAAAACGTAAACGATTCAGATATCTACGAGGCTAATGTCCTTCTTTATACAAAAGGCCAGTCCAACAAGGAGATTAAACACTGGTTCCACAACACTGAGTTTTACATCTCGTGGCAAACAAAGGATTCGGTAACTTACAGTGAAGTGATTACTGTATCGGATCACTTAACCTTTTTAAAGAAGCCGTTGGATTCGGAATAAAAAAAGCCCGGGCGGGTGCCCGGACTTATTGCAGTTTGCGTTTTTCAGCCATCAATTCTTTAAATTCCTCATCCAATTTCACATATTCCTTTTGACCGGGCACAAGAAGGCTCAATTCCCCCAATAGAGCTGTAATCCGGGTTTCTATGACCAGTTTTCTATCATTTTTGTCATCGTTTGTTTTCTTTTTAAAACGGGGGCCTTGACGCTTTTCCTCAATATATTCCTTAAATCCTTCTTCCGTTTTAACAATGGTTTGATCCCGGAAAACCAACAGTTTTTCGCAGGTTTTTTCAAGAAAAAAGCGGTCATGGGACACAACCAAAAGGGTGCCGTTGAATGACAGCAGCGCTTCCTCCAATTGCTCCCGGCTCGCCAGGTCCAGGTGATTGGTCGGCTCATCAAGGATGAGCAGATCATGCTGCTGCAGAATCAGCAGCGCCAGCTTCACCCGCATTCGTTCACCAAGGCTGAGCGTCTTGATCTGCTGTTTCAGCATGTTTTCATGAAAACCCATATTGGCCAGAAGTGTCCTCGCTTTCGCTGCCACCGACCGGATTTCAAAGAGAACCTGTATGAGGGAAAGCACGGTCTTTTCGGGATCAAGATCGCTCACATCCTGTGTCAGATAGGCGATCTTAGCTGTAGGACTGATCCAAAGATCGCCTGAATCGGAGGTTTCCTTTCCGGTCAGCATGTTAAGGAACGTTGTCTTCCCGCAGCCGTTCGGTCCTGTTAGCCCAATCCTTTCCCCGCGCTGTATATAGAAGGAACTGTTCTGAAACAATAGCCTCTCCCCAAAGGATTTAGAAATATCGGAAGCTGCCACCAGGCGTTTTCCCCGTTTTTCCGGATCTTCCCATCCAAACTGAATTTTTGTTTCCTCTTTTGGACGCTCGACTCCTTCAAGCTCCAGGCTTTCCAGCCGTTTGATCCTCGATTTGATATGCTTATCCATGCTCTTGGCTTTGCTTCTGTAAAATTCCTTTGTACCGCGCATATCTGCCATCTTACCGGTTTTGCCGGCTTCCTTGTGGGCTTTGGATGACCAGTTGTTCAGGCGGTTGATCTCTTCCTGAATTTTTTGCTCATATTTTTTCTGATTTTCATATTCTTGGAGCTGTGCCTGATACCGGCGCTCCTTCTCTTTACGGTAGTCGGTATAATTCCCGGTATAATCATGGGACTCACCGTCCCTTAATTCAACGATCCGTTCCACGGTCTGATCCAGAAAGTACCGGTCATGGGATATAATCAGCACCGCTCCCTGAAACGATTTCAGTTCCTTGATCAGCCATTCCACTCCCTGAAAATCGAGATGGTTGGTCGGTTCATCAAGAATCAACAGATCCGGATGATCAGACCAGATGTGGGCGATGGCCATTTTCGTCTTTTCTCCGCCGCTTAAACCTTCATACCTTTCTTCCTGCCATTCATTCACTTTCTGGAGTCCGAGCCGGCTTGTGGTCTGAAGAAAATCCTTCTGCTCATTGGCCATGTCTGTCAGCGTATTTGCTGTATAAGAGGTGGATTGCTTCAGGTAACCAACCTTGAGCTTATTTTTAAACCTCGCTACCGTACCCCCATCCTGCTGCATGGAACCGAAAAGAATATTCGCCAGGGTGGTCTTTCCCGCACCGTTTGCCCCAACGAGACCAATTTTTTCATTCTGTCCAATCTCCATCGTTACGTTGCTGAGCACTTTCTGCTCGCCGAATTCCTTTTGTACTTCATAACATTTAATCAATTCCATACGATCACCGCTTTTTATTATCATTTACAGGCTGGTGTGACATATGAAATTCGAGTACACAAAAAGACCGCAGAAGCTTCTGCGGTCCTGGACAAGCGAAAAAAGATACAAGAAATACAACGGACTGCTTTCCGCTCAGCGTTACAAGCGGACAAACCGAACCCAAGTATACCCATAGACAGACGTATCCCATCCCGCTCCGCAGCCGCAGAGCTCATTTGCCGTGCAATCAAATTTCATGATCGACAAAGGGATTAGTTCCACATCGTGTCTAATTGGATACCTCCTTCTCATTGTTGCTGTTAGTATATCACAGTTTCCAGAAAAAAGTGAATGGACTTTTCGTTCATAAAAAAGCCCTTTAAAGCCTAAAAAATTGTAATATGGATAAGGAATGGTGTTAAAAAATGAGGGAGGCGTTGTTGTGAAGAAACGACCAATGCTTTTTTCAGCTCTTTTGGCGGGTGTCACAGTAATATCCGCATGGTACTGGGCAAGCACTCACCAGGAAAGAATGCTCAATGACTATACGAATGAAAAATATGGGTTTGATGTAGAGGATATCGGTAATAAGGGAAACCATTCAAATCAGTACACAGTCAAACGAAAAGACAAACCTGAAGATGTGTTTACGATTGAGGCTTCAAGTCAAAAATTCTCCTCTTATATTGAATATGACAATTATGCAGAAACAGAAATCATCCATGAATTTAACCAGCAGCACAAGAAATCCAAGGAAAATCAAAGACTGGAACAGCTTGGATTTCACCATTCCCATGTCACCCATTATTACGGAAATGGTGATGAAGTGAACAAGAGAAAGATTCATGATCTGAAGACGGCGCTCTTTTTGTACCAAGATAAGGCGATGAACGAATCGGATGCCAGTCGTTTTCTCGAAGCTATTCCGATTATTGAAAGCATCAAGGAAAAACTTACGCCGACAGGTAATGACCTTGTGAGGGTGGCTGTGTTCAACTCTCGTTATTATCCTTCCCTATACAAGAATGACACGGAAAACGTCCCCATAAAAGGCGCAGTGAAGTTTTCGACAAAACAACTGGAATCTGTCCAAACAATGGAAGAGGCAAGAAAAGCAATCGAAAATGGTTCATATAACTGAAGAAGCAAACGATAGAAATAGAAAAAGACGTATGCCCATGCAAACGTCTTTTTTAATAAGGATTAGAGAAAAATCATGCCTGCAATTCCGCTCAGTACTCCCAGAACAACGACTGAAGCTGTCACAAATCCAAGCACACGCTTTGGATAGGATCGTGCTACGATCAGCAATGAAGGCAAGCTCAGCGCAGGAAGCGTGATGAGCAAGGCTGCGGCCGGTCCTTCTCCCAATCCGACAAGCATAAATGTCTGGATAATTGGAATTTCAGCAGCCGTCGGTATTACAAACAGCATTCCGGCAAGCGCAAAGCCAATAATCGCAAACAAGCTGTTTGATGCGGTTTCACTCAGCTGCGGGAACAGCCAAATTCGGGCAGCACCAAGCAACAGGACGGAAAGGATATATGCCGGCCCGATATGAAGCAGCATGGTCCCCAGGCTCTTCATCCATCTTGTGAAGAACGGTCCCTGCTCCTCTTCAAAAGTTTCGCGCTCTGGCACATCTTCCAAATTTACAGGATCAGCGTCCTTGGCAAACCTGTTGGCAAGAAAACTGACACCAAATACAAGAATTAGTCCGAAGAACAGACGAAGCACCGTAAATTTCCACGAAAGCACAAAAGTCATGAAAATAAGAGTTGCCGGGTTAATGGTCGGGTTGCCCAGCCAGAATGCCAGGCTCGCTCCTATGGAAACCTTCTTTTTACGCATGCCGACTGCCATCGGTGCAGCACAGCACGTGCACATCATTCCTGGAACGGAGGCCAGTCCGCCGGCAACCGTACTTCCAAATGAGGTTTTCCCCAGAACCTTAAGCAGCCAGCGTGATGGAAGAAGTACCTGAATCAGTGATCCTAAAAGAATTCCGAGTGCAGCTGCTTTCCATACTGACAGAAAATAAACCTTCGCATAGTCCCAGGCGGATGCCCATGGCGAGCTTAATGCTGATTGATCGCCCAATATGGACGGCCCAATGGTATGTGTAGCGGAAGAAGCAATCGCTTTTTGTAGATAAGGCCACCACTTCACATAAAGAAGGCCTGCGGCCGCTACAATTAAAAAAATAACAAGAGCCCAGATGGCCTCTTTGTTTCTGGAGCGCACTTGTTGAACCGAATGATTTATTTGAGACATTTTATCTCCACCTTAACTGTTTTCAGTCTTTATACAATACCCCCTATTATATCACACCAATTGAATTTTTTTGAAGATGAAGTATTATTGGACGGCGAATATGCATTTCATGTAAAAATATTTTATAATATGAAATAGACGTGTTAAAAAGAAAGGCGGAAAAGCCAGTGTTTCAAGATATTGCAATCGAAGAATTAATGGCTGCGTACAATAACAAGGAGATTACCCTCATCGATGTGCGGTCACCATCGGAATATAAAGACTCAACAATACCCGGAAGTATGAACATTCCCCTGTTTAATGATGAAGAACGGGCAGAAGTGGGAACCATCTACAAGCAGGAAAGCTCGGATAAGGCAAAAGAGCGCGGACTTGAAATCTTTTCGGCCAAGCTTCCTCAATTCATTAAAACTTTTTCTGCGATTGAAGGGCCAAAAGCTGTGTTTTGCTGGCGCGGAGGCATGAGAAGCCGGACGGCAGCAACGGTTCTTGACCTAATGGGAATCCGCGCCAAACGCCTTCAGGGAGGCTTCCGCACCTATCGGCAATGGATCGTTAAACAGCTTGGGGAGATGGATTTCACACCACAAGCCTATGTCCTCCACGGGAACACCGGAACAGGAAAAACGTTGATTCTTAACGAACTCGCCAAACAAGGGTATCCGGTTTTGGACCTGGAAGGACTTGCCGGCCACAGAGGATCCATTTTTGGAGAAATTGGGCTTGAGCCCAACAACCAGAAGATGTTCGAATCTCTTCTCTTTCATGATCTGGACAAGCTGAATGCCTCCCCTTATATCCTGATGGAGGCTGAAAGTAAGCGGGTCGGCAAGGTGGTTCTGCCCGATTTTGTTACGCAAAAGAAACAGCAGGGTCTGCATATTTTTATCGACATGCCGGTCAGCGAACGGGTGAATCATATTTTGGAGGATTATCTTCCCTGGGAACACCGGGAGGAATGCCTGGAAGCTTTCAAACGGATTAAACGCCGGATTCATACCCCGATCGCCGGCCGTATTGAAGAAGATTTGGAAAGCGGCAATTATCATAGTGCCGTCCGCCTGCTTTTGGAGCACTATTACGATCCGCGCTATGAATTCCATGAAAATAATTATGATGAGAATCAACGGATCAACCTGCAAGTCCAAAACAGCAGTGAAGCTATTGTAAAAATTAAAGAAATTATAAAAAAGCGTCAGCCGGCTCATACGGTACTGTAATTCTCACGGTTCCGGCCGGCTTTTCTTACATATATCCACGCCCCATGATTATATTAATACTCATTTTGCACAGCCTGTAATACACTTATGGAATAAGGATAACTTACAGCAGAAGGAGCTATGTTTATGACAACCTACCAATCAAGAAAAGAGGTTCCTGTTCAAGAACAATGGGACCTGAATGATATTTACCCTTCCCTTCAGGAGTGGGAAAAGAATTTTGAAGCAGCAAAAGAAAAAGCTGAAGAATTGAAAAATTATGATGGTAACATTAATTCTGCACAGTCTCTGCTGGAGTTTCTTACAAAGCAGGAAGAACTTTCACTCTTGTTTAACAAGGTTTATGTTTATGCCATGCTGAGCGTGGACGTCGATACCCGTGATTCCCAGGCTCAGTCACTGCTCGACCGGGCCAAGCATGCAGGTGTAAAAATCAGTTCGGCTACCTCCTTCTTCATGCCTTTCCTTTTAAGCCTGGACGAGGAGCAATTGAAAGCATATATCGCAGAAGAGGAAGGCTTGCGCTATTTTGAAGAAGATCTGTTTGATTCGTTCCGGTATAAATCTCATATTTTGAGCAAGGAACAGGAGCAGGTCGTCTCCCGACTCGGAGAAGCTCTCTCTTCCCCAAGCGGAACATTTAACATGATTAACAATGCCGACATTCAATTTGGCGAGGTAACCAAGCCGGACGGTGAAAAAGTAGAGCTGACGCGCGGCATGTATTCGAAATTAATTGAGGAAGAGGACCGGAATGTACGAAAAGAAGCGTACAAAGCCTACTATAAACCGTACTTATCTCTTAAAAACACCATAGCTTCCACTCTTTCGGCGGCGATCAAAAACAACGTGGCCGTTGCAGAAATTCGAAATTATCCTTCCGCTCTTGAAAAGGGGTTGTTCGGCGACAATGTCCCAAAGGAAGTCTACGAAAACCTTATTCGTACCACCAAAGAAAATATAGCTTCCATGCACCAATACAGTGCGCTCCGAAAAGAAAAGCTTGGACTTGATGAACTGCGCCAATATGACTTGAGCACGCCATTGGTGTCTGGTGTCAAGCTGGACATCTCCTATGAGGAAGCCTATCAAACGATGCTGGAGGCGCTTGCACCGCTGGGCAGTCATTATGTGGACACGCTGAAAGAATTTAAAGACGCCAGGTATATTGATGTCAGGGAAACACCTGGAAAGCGGTCCGGTGCCTACAACCTTGGCCTCTACGGTGTTCACCCATTCGTGCTGCTTAATCACCAGGACGATTTGGACAGCTTGTTTACCCTTGCGCACGAAATGGGCCATGCGATGCACAGCTATTATTCCAACAAGCATCAGCCAAAGATCACGGCAGGCTACAGCATTTTTGTGGCAGAAGTGGCTTCCACGGTCAATGAAGTGCTGCTCATCAATTATTTGCTGAATAAAGAAGAAGATCCTCAAATCCGCAAGCATTTATTGAACCATTTTATCGATCAATTCAAGGGCACCCTGTTTACTCAGGTCATGTTTGCCGAGTTTGAAATGAAAACCCATGAGCTTGCCGAACAAGGGCAGCCGTTGAATGCTGAGGTGTTCAGCCAGGTCTATGAAAAGCTGTTCAGGGAATACAATGGGGACACTGTGGTCTTTGATGAAGAAGTAAAATATGGCTGGTCGCGCATCCCTCACTTTTACCGTCCGTTTTACGTATACAAGTACGCTACCGGATTTGCCTCTGCCATTCACCTTGCGACAAAGATCCTTGATGGGGACACAGAAACCCTCAAAGCGTATCTGGAGTTCCTGAAAAGCGGAAGCTCCGACTATCCGCTTGAGCTTTTGAAAAAGACGGGTGTCGACCTCTCCACACCAGAACCAATTGTGAATGCGCTGAACCGCTTTGAAGAGCTGGTTGAGGAGTTCTCACAAGTATAAGGATGATGTTTAGAGTGGGGCAGTTAACATAATGGGGAGTTGGCCAGTAAGATTGCTTTTTTCGCCAGTAAATATCGATTTTCGGACAGTAAGTCTCTCATTTCGGACAGTAAATGTTCCAAATCGGCCTGTAAATGCTCCTTCACCTCGTTTTCAGCCCGGGGTTCGCCTGGCTCATTTTCATAAAAAACAAGAAAACAGCCCATTTCAGGGCTGTCAGGCTGTCGAGAAACTCTCGACAGCCTGAGTTTTTTTATCTACTT
>NZ_JAUHTR010000009.1 GCF_030418125.1 Fictibacillus fluitans
TTTAGCTGCCTAGGCTTTTATTAAACTGTCTATTTTTAAGGGTATAGTTCAACGAAGGGTTGGTCTTTTTTATGTCGTTTTGTTGATCTCGGGCTTCACCCACAGCGTTCTAAAATCAGCCCAACCAAAATCGTTCAGATGGACCCCCTTCAGTAAAGCAGGATAGTTCCACTCCTTGGCAATGTGATATAAATGAAGAAGGATTTTTTCATTAAATAAATAGGTTTCAATACTGTCGATAATTTCTTCTCTTGTATCATAGCTCTCTTCCTGCAGGAACTGCTCGAGGTAATGATCAAGAATTCCAAGTTGCTCAGAAGTTAAGAGAGAGCGCAT
The DNA here is from genome assembly GCF_030418125.1 of Fictibacillus fluitans. Lineage (GTDB taxonomy): Bacteria > Bacillota > Bacilli > Bacillales > Fictibacillaceae > Fictibacillus_C > Fictibacillus_C fluitans. The sequence continues at coordinate 337 of NZ_JAUHTR010000009.1, forward strand.
GCTCCGTTCACCTTTTAAAAAGGAAAGGAAGCCATATTGTGCATCCCGTTCAAGCACTTCGCCCTTTGAGATCATTTCTCCATCAAGCTCTTCGGAATCCAGGAGCGAATAGGGTACCGGATTGACGTAAATTCCAGCCTCCCGAAACCGATTCTGAATCCATTTTGCCTCCCGAAGTCCTTCATTCGTGTAGTTCTGATAGTTGAACGTAAGAACCTTCCCGTTGTATGTGCTTTTATTCAATAATGAACGGGCACGAGACAGTGAGGATGGGGAGAAGGCGGATTGCTCGCTGCGCTCTGGCCAAAAGCTGCTGGCCGGGCTGCTGCGCCGGCCGCCGAGGTCAGAAATGAGCTGGCTGGGATCAATCAGTTCATGGATGGCCTGGCGGAAATAAAGGTCATGATGAGGTCCTTCCCTTTGGAAGTTAAAGACAATATAACGGGAACCTGTATTGTTGACTTTCATATAACGGTTCTTGGTTGTTCCGCTTCCGGGCAATTCATAATCGACGATCCGGTCATAATCCAGCTCCACAAACCAAAGCTCGACACGGTCAAGAAGCGGACGTCCGTTAAAATGGTCATCAAAGGCTTCCAGCACAAAGACACGATCGTTATACTCCGTTACTTTAAATGGACCTGTTCCAATCAGTTCTCTCCCTGTGACGAGGGGGACGTCCTGAGGAAGAATTGCCGCGTTGTAGGAACTGAGATAATGAAGAAAGAACACATTCGGCCGCTTTAGCATTATGGTTACTCCGTATTCATGAAAAGCTTCGATCGATTGTATTTCAGAAAAAAGGTGGCGGAACGGTGATTGGACAGCAGGGTCCTTTAACCGCTCCAGCGTGTATTTGACATCCTGTGAAGTGAGGTTTCTTCCATGGTGGAATCTTACGCTTTTCCTCAGGAAAAATGTCCATTTGGTATATTCCGAATTCACTTCCCAGTGATGGGCAAGGTGAGGCTCGAAGGCTCCGGTGGCCGAATTATAGTTGTTCAGTGTATCAAAGATCTGGCGGACAAAATGAGCTTCCGCTGCTGTATACGAAAAGGCAGGATCCAGGGCCGCGAGAGGCCGTCTCATCGGGATCTTGAGCAAGTCCATGGAACTCGACACGGTTTGCTTCACCTGAAGGCCAAAGTTGTTCTGCATTCGCATTTGCAGTTTTTGAGCGAGGTACTCCGGCAACAGGGGACGTTTAATAAACTCTGCGGCTTCTGCAATCTGGTTTTTGGCGAGAAGCTTTGAAAAATAAGCTTCTGCTGCTTCTTCCAGATCATAATGAAAAAGCACTTTGGAACGGTTGCCCCGCCCTTTGCCGGGAACCCAGGTGATCCATTTTTCTTCGCTCATCCGCTTTAACAGCAGGTTGACGTTCCGTTTCGTGCAATAGAACAAGGATTCCAGCTGGCTGACAGTGACTTCTGCGGGTCGGTCATCTTTAAGGTTGGGATGCTGAAGATGAAGAGTAATATAGTAATCAAGGATTTCCATGCTGGTTCTCTCCCTAAAAGGTGAAATTCTTTTTTGAATTTTACACTTTTTCTTCCCCTTTTACTAGAGGAAAATAAATAGCAGATAAAGGGTTTGGTAAAAGGAGGGAACTGCAATGTTTAAGGATTTGCACCCAAATATCAAAATCAGGATCATTACCTCGTTCATGACCCGTGTGGTGGGAACCATGATCTTTCCGTTCATGGCGATTTACCTCTCGGATAAACTCGGCCAGGCGCTGGCAGGGATTATCCTTTTAATCAACGTGTTCGTCTCCATTCTGGTCGGTTTTTATGGTGGATATGTCGCAGACCGGATCGGCAGGAAAAAGGTGATGGTGATCGGGCAGCTGATTACTGTCATAGCCTTCATGTTCATGACTGCCGCCAATTCACCATGGTATGACTCCGCATGGATTACCTCGTTCATGATGCTCATCCAAAGCATCAGCTCAGGATTGATGAACCCGGCAGCAGAAGCAATGCTGATTGACGTCAGTACGAAGGAAAACCGAAAATTTATGTACAGCATCAATTATTGGGCGGTCAATCTGTCCATCGCACTCGGATCTATTGTCGGCGGCTTTCTGTTCAAGTCTCACCGGTTCGAATTGTTTATCGCCATTACCGCGGTAAGCGCCGTTACATTTTATCTTGTAGCTTATGTTATGAAGGAGTCTTTCACCCAGACGGTTTTTGTTTCTGAAAAGATCAATGTTTTTAAGGGCATGGCAGCCAGTTACAAAACGGTGATGAAGGACCAATTGTTTTTATGGTTCTGTATCGCTTCAACCTTGATCGTGGGGATAGAGTTCCAAATGGGTAATTACATCTCTGTCCGGCTGGAGGAAGAGTATGTATCACACAGTGTATCGCTGGGCGATATGTTCACGTATCACCTTGACGGATTACGGATGATCAGCTGGCTGCGGACTTTCAATACGGTACTTATCGTTTTAGGCACCATATGGGTGACCAGGTGGATGCGAAAGTATTCTGACCATAAAGTGATTTATACGGGTTTTTGGCTGTATACCGCAGGCTATGCGGTACTTGGATACAGCAACTCTGCCATCCTGCTGGTGCTTTGTATTTTCGTGGCGACCATCGGTGAACTCATGTATGTGCCGGTTAAACAATCGATTATGGCTGATATCGTGAATGATGATGCACGAAGTTCCTACATGGCTGTACAGGGACTGACCTTTCAGGTGGCGAAAATTCTCGGTGCCGCCGGGATTACGATTGGCGCCTTCGTTCCTTCATGGGGAATGGCGCTTGCCTATCTCGTATCTGGCATGCTGGGAATCTATTGCTTTACTAAGGTCACCGGTCCATTGAACAAAAGTCAGAAGAAGGCAGCGGAAAAAGCAGCTGCCATCTAGCAAGATATCAGGTTTCTGAACGGTAGGTTTTGCCGAGCTCTTTTCCAAGGCCAAAGTAGTGCCGGAAATTATAGATTAATGGATTCCATCTGGCTGGGTCTACATGGTTTTCTCCACTTGTTATGTTTGAATGGGCATGCACATGAACGGATTCCGTTTCTACGATAGCAAAGAAGGGTGCGTACTCCGGAATGCGAATGTGTTTTACTTTGGCTTCGATCTGCATGGGACATTCTAAAATTCGATCAGGTTTAACGCAGATGGATGGAAGTGCTGAAAAGCCACCAACACCAAACTTGTCTTTTTTATAAGTAAAACCTAATTTCTGTTTAAAATCCGGGACTGGATCAATTCCGGTAAAAGGAGCAAGCATTTCGACCTGCTTCCAGAGAGAGGCATCAGGAAGGTTTAAGACACATTCAGGAGTGCGCTTAAGATTTTCAATCGCTTTTCCGCCAAGTCCAATTCCCATAACAATACTGTTTCCAAGTGCCCATGAGGATGAAATGGGGCTGATGTTGGTGGTAAGGTCTTCATTTACAGTAGTGAGAAGGATAACAGGAGTACCATAGTAGAGTATTTTTGGTGTAAGGGTTTGAATATTTTTCATCAGTTTTGCTCCTTTATGATTTGTCTTTATTGTAGAGCAGGAATTCTTCGATGTTCATCGAAGTATGGATGCAAGGGAGGCGATGACCAAATGGTAAAATCGAATGTGGCTGAAATTGCATCGATTATAAGTGAATCTTCACGTGCGGCAATCCTCACCGTCCTCATGGATGGCAGATTTCACACAGCCAGTGAACTTGCTTCAATGGCTGGAATAAAACCGCAAACGGCAAGCTTTCACCTGTCTAAAATGCAAGAAGCGGGCATCATTGCCCAACAAAAACAGGGGAGGCACCGTTATTACGGCATTGTTAACAACGAGGTCGCCAATGTAATGGAATCCCTTCTTTTTCTTGCTCCGCCTGTAAAAATCAGTTCACTTAAGCAGTCCACACAGGATAAGGCGATAAGATATGCAAGAACTTGTTACGACCACCTTGCGGGAAAAGCGGGAGTTACAGTGACAGATGCTTTGCTGAAAGCCGGTTATCTTAAGGATGAGCAGGAAACCTTTTTAGTTACCGAAAGAGGCATTTCTTTTTTTAATGAGCTGGGAATTGATCTTGAAAAAACAGGTAAGAAACGCCGCTCTTTCTCTATGCGGTGTTTGGATTGGAGTGAACGGCGCCATCATTTGGCCGGGTCACTAGGGAATGCTTTGTTGGAACGGTTTATAGAGCTTGGCTGGATGCTGCGTGTTCCACAGAACAGAGCAGTAAAAATTACGGAAGAGGGAATAACAGGATTCATGAGAACATTTGGAATTGATCTTTCATTGGAGGAGGAACGATAAAATGTCCGTCCATAAAAAGGTGGTATCCGAGTCAGGACTAAGAATGCTGAAAAACGTCCGTGAAATCTGTATCGTTTTGCCCGAAACGCTGGAGCATATTGATGGCTTTGGCCATACTTCTTTCCGGGTGAGGGACAAACCCTTCGTCATTATGGGAGAAAATGAACAGGGAACCTCACTGGCGATAAAGACACTGCACGAAACACAGGAAATCCTTTTGCAGGAGGAGCGTTTCTTCCGGCCGGCCTATATCGGCCAGCATGGATGGACCGCTATATACCATTCAGAAGAGTTCAACTGGAGTGAAATGAAAAGCCTTATTTTTGAAGCCTATTGCCGAACAGCGCCCAAACGGCTGATAAACATGGTACATGATCATTAAATGAAGGAAAGGGAGTACATAACATGAATTTAAAAATAGAAGATTATCTGGTGTGCAACAGAGAAATCCATTTGAGCCAATTGACCGATTTTTTGGCCATCCCGAGTATTTCCACACTGCCTGAACATAAGGGTGATATTGAAGAAGCGGCGGAATGGATGGCCGGTTCTTTGAAAAGGTTAGGAATGAATAACGTTAACGTTTATGAAACGAAAGGGCATCCCGTCGTCTATGGCGATTGGTTGAAAGCGGAAGGCAAGCCAACCGTACTGATTTACGGCCATTATGATGTTCAGCCTGTAGATCCTGTGGAACTCTGGCACAGCCCGCCTTTCTCTGCGGAAATACGTGATGAAAAGATCTATGCCCGAGGAGCAAGTGATGATAAAGGGCAGACCTTTATGCATTTAAAAGCATTGGAAGCCATCCTTGAAACGACCGGCACATTGCCGCTTAACTTCAAGTTTTGTATTGAGGGAGAAGAAGAAATGGGGAGCCCGAATCTCCCGGCGTTTGCGGAAGAGCATAAAGACCTGTTAGCAGCAGACCTTGTGGTTGTCTCTGATACCGGAATGATTGAAAAAGGAAAGCCATCAATCACTTACGGATTAAGGGGCTTATGCGGACTTCAAATCGATGTCAGGGGCCCGAAAGGCGATATCCATTCCGGTCTCTACGGCGGGGGTGTACAAAATCCGATACACGCCCTTGTAAAAATTGTGGATTCATTCCGCAGTGAGGAAGGCAGCATACTGGTTGAAGGCTTTTACGACGATGTTTTAACAGCAACCGAGCAGGAAAAAGAGGAGTTTACCTCATTGGCATTCAATGAGGAGGGGGTAAAACAGGAACTTGAAGTCAATGAGCTGGCTGGCGAGGAAGGGTATTCCTATCTTGAACAGACATGGACACGGCCGACACTTGAAGTGAACGGCATTTATGGCGGCTATCAGGGCGGGGGACTGAAAACCGTATTGCCTTCCGCTGCACACGCAAAGATTTCGTGCCGCCTGGTGCCGAATCAGGATCCAGGGAAAATTGTGGAGCTTCTCAAGCAGCATATTACAAAGCATCTTCCTGCTGGTGTGGATGTGGAATTAACGCCATTTGACCAGGGTCATCCTTTTCTCACACCCATTGATCACCCTTATATTCAAGCTGCCGGAGCTTCCTATGAAAAGGTATATGATGTCAAAACCTCCTACATTAGAAGCGGCGGTTCTATTCCGATTGTAGCGACTTTTAAACAATTGTTTAATTTGCCGGTTGTTTTAATGGGATTCGGCCTGCCAAGTGAAAATTTCCACGCGCCAAATGAGCACTTTCATTTAGAAAACTTTGATAAGGGATTGCGCGTGCTGTGCCAATACTGGAGCGATCTGGCCGAAATGAAATAATAACATTTTGTAGTGCCCTGCTGTTTACACAGCAGGGTTTTTTTGTGCGGCAGATGTACAGGCAGTGTAAACTAAACGGAATAGTTTAGTAGCAGGAGGTGACAGTTGCGAAGAATAACAGGTGTAATTGCTCGGGGAGCAAACCCCAGGATCGTCGTAAACCCATTAACGTGATCACATTCGGACAACAGAAAGGAAGCTGCAAAGGCTGTTCAAGCTCAAATAAGCCGGTACAGTTTTCGTAAATGCGATAGATTATTTCTTGATGTCGAATATTTTCCGGGAAATATGCGGGCATATGTCGTTTATCTCTATGAAATGGCGGATAAACATAAGTACAGGCGATAAGAAAATAGAAGTAGACAATTCCCGCACGTTAATCTGACAAGGATTTTTATAGAAGTGTCATAATCTAAGTACAAGCGATTTATCCATTAAAATTTGCGGTTAGAAAATGTAACGGATTTCTATTTTTTATAGCCATAATTCCGTATAGTTGCATAAAGATAAGTACTACAAGCCTGAGAATAAAAGGAGAGGCGTGTAAACCAATGGCGACCTATCACAATAAAAAGTTTGTGTCAGTGCCGGTACACGATGCGGATTCACCTATTTTTTTCACCTGCATTCAGGAAGGGTTCATTGTACGTGCCACTTATACAGGAGAAGAGATCCAATGCGGAAGGTTTGTCGGTATGATCAACCAGCACGGAGAACTGCATTTTACGTACCATCATGTTAATCACAAAAATGAACTGAGGAGCGGCGAGGGAAGGCTGTTTTCTGAACGTCTTTCTGATGGCACCCTTAAATTATCAGGAAGCTGGCATGGGAAAAATGGCTGGTCCAAGGAAAAAATGCTGTGTTATTCTCTTGTCAGCCAAACCGCAAGAAAACTTAAAACGAGTGTTTAACGAAATACCCACGGTGCATGTGCACCGTTTTCTTTTTGTTCGTCAAAACCCACTGGGAATGTATGGTATCTTGAAAGGGGGCATACATATAAAAAGGAGGGAGCAGATGGGGAAAAAGGGAATAGAACTGTTCATCATCGTAGTACTGCTGATACTTTCCGGTTGTTCAAACGGAAACGAGCCTAAGATTAAGACCATAGATCAAGTGAATACGGAGGTTCTCAGGAAAAATGCAGGTACGTATGTCGGTGATTCTTCAAAGGATTTGGAAATCATCAGAAACCTTGCTGGAGGAGATACGTTAAAGACCTTGGATCTCACAACCCAAACGATGAAAATAACTTATGGCCATAAGAAGGATGGGGCATTGACAGAGGAAGAGATTAATGAGTACTGGTTTAACGGTAAAGACAGGGCGTTCAAGAATTTTTATTTTAACGCCATGTACATGACACTGCTTATCCCCAATGCAAAAGGCTTCAGCTTTCAGGAAAATGAATCACATCTAACCATTTCACGGGGGAAAATTGTGTCTGTTATGTCCAGGCAATTTACCGACTTTCCCAAGGGTGAAAAGAGCTGGGACAAAAAAGCTGTGTCACACTTTTTGAAAACCAATGAATCAGAAATAAAAGAAATGGCAGTTCATTATAAAAAGTTCTTTTAGAAAAGGAAGAGAAAGCCTTCGATGGCCTTCTCTTCCTTTTATCTGAAGATATCGTATGAAACAGTACCGCTTTTGATGGTGAGTGATTTCAACTTTTGGTTGGCTTCCGGATTCGCTTTCAATTCGCTCATAAACTTATCATATGCTTCCTGCACCGAGGAGACAGTATATACAGCCCGCTGTCGTTTGTTCTCAGTTGCAGCCTCTACTAGAAAGAGCTCAAAGGTATCTTTGTTCAACAATCGCACCCCCATAATGTTATGTTTATAACATTCTTCAACGCTTTCCAGACTCCTGCATGTTACGGAAAAGTAAAATATCTATTAAAAAGGAATTAGTGGGTATTATTTCCTGTTTTGAGAGTAATAGGTTTCACAGCTGTGCTGTTAGGTAACTGGTAGAAGGAACGCTATTTCAAAATAGAAATGGGAGGTCGATGAATTGAATGTAAAGAAAACGTTTATCTGTTTAACGGCAGCTGGAGCTTTGGCTATGCAAGGAGTGGTGCCCCTTGCCGCCCATGCTGAAACGCCACAGAAATCCGAAGTTATTCAGCAAGGAAAACCATATCCCGGCCATTTAATTAAGAGGGGAGACAGCGGCAAAGACGTTCGGACGGTTCAAAACCAGCTCAATAAAAAAGGATTCCCGATCTATGTGGATGGTATCTTTGGGAAAATGACAGAGAAAAAAGTAAAAATGTTTCAGGCCCGTTCCGCACTTGCAATTGATGGAATCGTCGGAAAGAAAACATGGACGGTACTCAATATAGATATCTTTCCGTATCCAGGCCATCTCATCAAACAGGGAGATAAAGGAGAGGATGTGAAACGGATTCAGGCCCGGCTGAACGAAGCGGAAATTAACGTTTCCATTGACGGCATGTTCGGTTCAAAAACAAAAATGGCTGTGGAGGAATTCCAGAAGAAATTTGGTCTGCAGGCGGATGGTATTGTAGGACCCGAAACGTGGGATATCTTGTTTAATTACGCGGATAATATTTAAAAATAGTAAAACAGCTAGACAGCGTCTCGAACGCTGTCTTTTTTTTGTTTCATTCAACAGATTTTGTCGCACACTTTTTCAACAGGAGGGTTCCAGTATATAGTAAAATATAATCGGGTGATAGATTATGCTAAAAAAACTATTAAGAAATGTAGATTACAGTCTGGTTATTGCCACCGTTGGACTGGCTGTCTTTGGCTTGATTATGATCTACAGCAGCAGTTATTGGATAGCCTTCCATTATGATCTTGAAGCTGGCTTTTTTTTCAAACGGCAGCTGATTTTTATTCTCGCAGGCATGCTCGTCTTTTGCTTTGCGTTAATCTTTCCGTATAAAGCGTACATGAAACTGACTAAACCGTTAATTTTGGTGACCATCTCTTTGCTGGTTCTGGTGTTCTTTTTAGGAAAAGTAGTAAACAACGCGCAGTCGTGGATCAGCCTCGGAGGCTTTAACCTGCAGCCGGCTGAAGTGGCCAAATTGGCGATTATTATCTATCTGTCTTCTGCTCTTGCAAAAAAACAGTCGTATATCTCTGATTTTAACCGGGCGGTAGCGCCTCCGTTAATTGTCGTCGCCTTGATTGCGGGACTTATTCTTATACAGCCTGATTTTGGGTCCATGCTGATTCTGGTATCAATAGGCGCATGCATCCTGATTTGTGCAAAGCTGCGTTTTCGGCATCTGATGTTTCTTTCTTTATCTTCCATTGTGTTAATGGCTGCATTTTTTATGTTTGGTGCCAGCAATGAACAGGTTTCCCGTTTTAAGGGGGCCTATGCACCGTTTGAGCATCAGAAGGAAGGGTATCAGCTGATCAATTCATATGTCGCCATTTCCGCAGGCGGTATGGATGGTGTCGGTCTTGGCAATGGGATTACGAAATATGGATATTTACCAGAGGGACAAACAGACTTCATTATTGCCAATGTCTCGGAAGAGTTCGGGTTTACCGGTGTCCTGGCCGCCCTTATCGGATTGTTTTATATTGTTGTCAGAGGGTTTATTATCGGTTTGAGGAGCAAGGACACGTTTGGCCGTCTTCTGGCCTTTGGGATCTCAAGTATGATTGGTGTACAGTCCTTCATTAATCTGGGGGCGGCCACAGGGCTGCTTCCGGTGACCGGTGTTCCGCTTCCTTTCCTGAGCTACGGAGGATCTTCGCTTCTTGTTTTAATGTTTTCGATGGGGGTTCTGACCAATGTATCAGCTTTTGTGAACATGAAAAAGAAGTCGGCAGATGAAGAGGCGGTTCCAGTGGCCAAACACGTAAACTATTCATCTTCCAGTACGGTTGTTTCCTTTCAAAAAAAGAAACCCGCTCACTAAAAAGAGGCACAGCCCCAGGCTGTGCCTCTTTTTTTATCTTTGCTTCTTTCTCATGCTTTTTGTTAAATATCCGCCTTTAAAGCTACGGATCTCAAACGAGACCAGAAAGGCTTTTGGCGCCAGTTCATTCACAATTTGCAGAAGTTCTCTTTCCCTGCTGCGCTTGGAAAGTACGTCAAGCCGGAAGCGGGCATTGTCTTCTCGTCCCTCACCCTGGTACACTGTCACACCAAATCCTTCTTCACGGAGACGGTTGACCAGTTTTTCAGAACGGTCCAGCAAATTTATTTGATGGGTAACATACCCGATGGCCAATTTATTTTCCAGTACGCCGCCAAGCCTTAAGCCGGCCCCGAAGCCAAGCGCATAAGCGACAATGTTCCAAACGTTCGACATATCCTGAAACACGATACCGAGTGAAAGCACATTGATCGCTGCTTCTACTATTCCAATCACACTGGCCTTTCGTGTTTCTCCTTTAACAAGAAGTATGGTACGGAGAGTCACGATTGGGAGAAGGGATAACTGCATGAGAAAGATTATTAAAGGCTGCCACATGTGGATGTCCTCCTTCTATCGTTGATTTCTCGTGACAGTGTAACACAGCCTTGTATCATTTCCTATTATTGAGTCTGTGTTTCGTTCTTTTTCTTCTAATTGCCACGTATTTTTGTATATATTTAACCTTAATGATGAGCAGCAAAACGCTATATAAAAATGAAAACGCTGTCAAAATAAAAATAATACAAAGACTACTCATATCATAGTAGAATTGTAAAAGAATTCTATTGTGAAAGTCTGGTGTTTGGATGAAACAGTTCACTTGGTATTGGCTTCCTGTCCTGCTTGTTGCAGGCGGCATATTTTATTCGTCGGCCACTCCTTATAAACAACAGGATATGAGGCCAACTCTCTCTCGATTTTTAAATCATGAAAAGCTGGCTGGCTTTTTCTCCTCGGTATCCTTTCAGTACGCGGGCAGTGAAGTCAGTGTAGATGCGCTGGGCGCGGCAGGTTTTGTAGAGTTTTTTATCCGCAAAGCTGCTCATTTCTCTGTGTATTTTTTACTTGCATTTTTGCTTTTCAGGGCACTTCGTTTTTATTTCTCAAAAGGAAAAACAGTGTTGTTTTCCTTTGTTTTCACAGTGGCCTATGCCGCATCTGATGAAATTCATCAGCATTTTACGTCCGGCCGTTCTCCCCATGTGGAGGATGTAATGATTGATGCTTGCGGGGGAGCAGCGGGCATCCTGATTGCTTTGCTGCTATACAGAAGGTATTTCAGAAGGAACACGTAACAAGGCCAGATAATCTGTCCCCGGTCAGAAAGAAAAAACTCCCGGTATTGGGAGTTTTTTTGCGTGATTTGCTTTTTCTTGTCGTGCTATTCAAGAGTTGATCCATGATCTTCGACAGTCTTTTAACCGGCGACGCTTTATGATAGAAGGTGTAGCTTGTCCAATCAACCCTAAAGTTAACGTGTAAAGACGAAAACTATAGAAAAGATGGTATTGGAGGAGGGTCAATAATGCTTATGTTTATCGCTGGATGCTTTGTCGGCTCAATCCTGACCGTGTTTATCATGAGTTTGATGTTTGTATCCAAACGTTCAGATGAAATTAGCGATAGACAGCACAGGGACAAAGAAGAATAAAAAGGTGCACTGCACCTTTTATTCTCACTATTGGGCCTGCTGTCTTTTCTTGATCTCTTTTAAAGCTACCAGTTTCAATGCTTTCATTTCTTTGGGAGACAGCTTCTCCTCTAACGTTGTTTCCATTTCCTTTCTTTCCTCAGGGGAGACACCATCCAGTGCTTTATTTTTCATTTCTTTCAGCTGATCCAGCCCCACCTTGTTGATCACTGTTTTCATGGCTTTTTCCTTGGTGTGAAACGGCAGGTCCTTTTCCTTTGCAAGCGAATCCAGATCTTTTCCATCCTCGACGTATTGTTCAATATCAGGATCATCCATCAATTTGTCGATATCCTTGCTGTCCACAATTTGCGTTGAAACCTCATTTACCAGCTTATTGGCTCCATAAGTCACCAGAGCTTTATAGCCGAAGTACCCAATGCCGCCAATTAACAGGACAAACACAAGTACCCACTTCATCATAAAAATTGCCCCCAGGCTTTTTTAGTTAGACCCCGTGCTTTTTATAGTTCTCAGTACATTTCCTTCATTTGCTTTACGGTCCCCTGGATAAATACCGGTTTTTTTGCAGGATCCATCCATCGAAGCAGCTTCAGCACGTTGTCTTTGGAAGTAGCCGTACAGCCCGCCGTTGGTTTGTCGGAGGCTCTCCATACATGAAAGAAAATGGCGCTTCCGTCACCTTTAACGATGGGGTCCATATTATATTCAATCACTGCACCATAATGGTACAAAGGCTCCAGCTGCATTCTTTCAAATGACTTCCAGCGTTTGTTCGGATCTCCTTTATAAACAATCCATTTGTTGTAGTCCTTGGACGTTACATCGTCCACCCAATAGTCGTATTGATCGGTTTTCGTATACTTGAGGTTGATTCCTGAAGGTTTCTTGACCGTTCCAAAGCTTTGCCCGATATCATAGATACCGGCAGGAGATTTGCCGTCACCTTCTTTTTTGGCAGGGCTGATTCCGTTTTTGCCGATGACAGCCGGCATGGAATATTTCTTGACCCATTTTTTCTTCACATATTCATATGCAGTAATTTTTCCTGTGAATTCATCCGCTTTGTCTGCTGTGACAAAGACCGCTTGTTTTGCTTTCTTTTCTTTATAGACCTTATTGAGAAGTTTCTTTTGGTGAGAAGGGATGGAACTTGCGTAAGCCGGTGTAACGACACTGAAGACGAGAATACCTAAAACGAGAAAACTGAGAAATTTTTTCATGATTCAATCCTTTCCTTACCGTTTTTCTTTTATTATACAATTTCTTCTAGAGCAAGAAAGCGTGTGCACTGTTTTTAAGCATAAGAACCTAGTAATCTTGCAGAGAATGTGTATTTTTTACTAGAAGAAAAAACAGAGTCAGAATGGCGTGTATGACTTGTAAAAACAGACGGTGCCCTTTATTTAACAAAAAGATACGCAATTCTTCATATGTTCTGAATTCAGGGCAAAACGTATAATTAGAGAGTTAGGGAGAAAACAACGAATTTATAGGGGGAAAAAGATGAAAAAAGCGATTTGGTCTCTAGTATTGGCCTTTGTTGTCGGCTTGTCTGCCTTCAGCTTTACACCGTCAGCTTCAGCAGCCAGCTATGTGGATCCCATTCAGACGTATACATACTCGGAGATGACCACAGATATGAAGCAACTGGCAAAAGCGTATCCAGGTTTGGTGCAGTATCGTGCGCTTGGCACAACCAAATATGGAAGAACAATCTGGGCAATTAAGCTTGGAAAAGGGGATGCCACCGTCTTTTATAATGCGTCCCATCATGCCAGAGAGTGGATTACAACCAACATTGCCATGGAAATGGTAGATGCCTATGCGGACGCATATAAGAAAAATATTACTTATGAAGGCTATAATGTTCGCAGTCTATTAAACGATGTGTCGATCTGGATTGTGCCGATGGTCAATCCTGATGGAGTGACACTTCAGCAGTCCGGTCTTAAGGAGTTTCCAAAATCCTCACACAGCGGGCTGATTAAAATGAACAAGGGAAGCACCAACTTCAAGAGATGGAAATCCAATGCCCAGGGCATTGATTTGAACCGCCAATATCCGGCAGGCTGGAATGAGATTCCAAGAACTGAAGCACCAAGCCCTTCTTATCAGATGTACAAAGGAACAAAGCCTCTCGAGGCACCGGAAGTGAAGCTGCTCTACAATTTCACTCCTTATGTGGATCCTGAAGTCACCATATCCTATCATACCTCAGGCCGCATACTGTATTGGCACTACCTGAATAAAAAGGAAAATTATAACCGCGATTATGCGATGGCTAAAACGTTCTCGTCCATGACAGGCTATCCATTGGTAAAACCGAATGACAGCAAAAAGGGCGGAGGATACAAAGACTGGTTCATCACCCAATATGGGCGTCCGGCCTTTACCCCAGAGCTTAGCTATCATGTCGGTGCAACCAATCCGCCGGTTTCGGTCATCAACGAAGAATGGAAACGCAACCGGAAAGCGGCATTGTTTGTGGCCAATGAAGGGAAAAAGCTGTGGGAAAAGAAGTTTACTAAAACAAGCAAAGTGATCACCACTTTCGCGCCGTTTAACTTATACGACCGTCCAGGCTCAGGCTATAAAACGAGTACAAAGCTTAAAGCTCAAAAGCTGACGGTAATCGGAACGAAGGGGAGCTATTTCAGAATCAATACGAAGGATTACGGAAAGAAGTGGATCCTGAAGGACAATTATGTTTCAGGCACCGTGACCGATTTCCATACAAGTCCAAAAAGCTTCCTGGTGAAGGAGAGCACACCGCTCTACTATTCTCCGATATTAACTAAAAAATCCACCAGCAATCTTTATCCGGGTGAAGTGAAAGCCATCAAGTCGTATGGCAGCTATTATGCGGTAAAGACGAAATTTAATTATGATTTATGGATTAAAAAGGACACCAAAATTATCGAATTCAAGCCGGCGGCAGTCAATCAGAAAATTGTTCTGAAAGCAGATGCCACACCGTTGTATTTATTGCCGCTTGATTCCAAGAAAACCGCTGCGAACCTCACACCACAGACGGTAACCGCAACGAAAAAGTGGAACAACTGGTTCTATGTTGAAGGCAGGGACAAAGACAAGAAGGCCGTTACAGGCTGGATCAAACAATAAGAAATAGCAAAAAAGGCTGCCATTTGGCAGTCTTTTTTCAATTTAAAAGCAATTGTAAACATACCCGGCCAATAAGGAACTGTACTTTTTGCAAATGGAAAACAATAAAATAATAGGAGACGCTAAAAACCAAAAAGGAACATGTTCGTCTAATTAGCGATACCTGCTAAAGAGTTTGTTAGTGGGTACGTTCCATTTGGGAGGAACAGCCATGAAGGGGATTATTTTGGCGGGTGGAAGCGGCACAAGGCTGTATCCGTTAACACGGGCGATTTCCAAGCAAATGCTGCCTGTGTACGACAAACCGATGATTTATTATCCGCTTTCCATCTTAATGCTGGCTGGCATCAAAGACATACTTATTATTTCAACACCGGAAGATACACCCCGGTTCAGACAGTTGCTCGGTGATGGGGGGGACTTAGGCATTTGCCTTTCCTATGCCATCCAAGAAAAGCCAGAAGGATTGGCACAAGCTTTTATTATCGGTGCATCATTTATTGGAAATGAATCTGTATCGCTAATCCTGGGGGATAACATTTATTATGGGCAAGGTCTGTCCAAAATGCTTCAGCGTGCGGCTTCTAAAGAAAAAGGAGCCACTGTTTTCGGTTATCATGTGCACGACCCTGAACGGTTTGGTGTGGTGGAGTTTGATGAAAACAGAAGAGCTATTTCTATTGAAGAAAAACCGGAAAAACCAAAAAGTAACTTTGCAGTGACCGGTTTGTACTTTTATGATAATCGTGTAATAGAGTTTGCCAGGCGCATTAAACCTTCTGATCGGGGAGAACTTGAAATATCGGATGTTAATAACCTGTATTTAAAGGCCGGTGAACTTCAGGTTGAAATTTTAGGCAGGGGATTCGCCTGGCTCGATACAGGGACTCACGAAAGTTTGCTTGCGGCCTCTTCATTTATTGAAATGGTAGAAAGAAGACAGCGGTTGAAAATAGCCTGTCTGGAAGAGATCGCTTTTCGTATGGGGTACATTGACAGCACCCGGGTAAAGCTTCTTGCTGAACCTCTTAAGAAAAATGAGTATGGTCAATATCTGCTTCGAATCGTTGAACAGGATAAAGAACAGAACGGGGGATCAGCTTGAACAGTATGAAGGGAAGAATGGAAGGCATTAAACTGCTGGAACCTAAATCTTTTGATGACCACCGGGGATTTTTTATGGAAAGCTATAATCAAAGTATATTTAAAGAATCAGGGATTGAAGAGGATTTTATCCAGGAGAATCATTCTTTCTCCAAGGAGGCAGGGGTACTAAGGGGGCTTCATTATCAAATTTCTCCACGTGCACAAACCAAATTAATCAGAGTAGCCAGAGGTGCGATTTATGATGTGGTCGTTGATATCCGTAAAGGATCCCCCACCTATGGTGAGTGGGACGGCTATATTCTTAGTGAACACAATAAGAGACAGCTTTATGTTCCCAAAGGGTTTGCCCATGGATTTTGCACAATAACTGAGGATACGATTGTGCTTTATAAGGTAGATGAATTTTACTCACCACGGCATGACCGGGGAATTGCCTGGGATGACAAGGAACTCTCCATCACCTGGCCAGTTACCAATCCGGTTCTTTCATCAAAAGACAGCTGCCATCCTGTATTGAAAGATGCTGAAAACAATTTTATTTGGAAGGAATGATTTCCAATGAACCTGATGGTTACAGGTGGCGCCGGATTTATCGGAAGCAATTTTGTACGTCATATCCTGACCAAGTATCCTCACTTTAAAGTCATTAATTTGGATTTGCTGACCTATGCGGGAAATATTCATAACCTGGATGACTTGCAGGATAACCCGCAGCATGTTTTTGTTGAAGGGAATATTACAGACCGTCCATTACTGGAAAATCTTATTGTGCAGCACAGCATTAATGCCATTGTGAACTTTGCGGCAGAGTCGCACGTTGACCGAAGTATTTTGAACCCTGGGATATTTATAGAAACGAACGTTCAGGGCACACTGGCGTTACTGGATAACGCACGAAAATGCAAGATTGATAAATTTGTTCAAGTCTCTACAGATGAGGTGTACGGATCCCTGGGTGACACCGGATACTTTACAGAAGAAAGTCCTATTGCTCCCAACAGCCCTTATTCAGCAAGCAAAGCTTCCGCTGATTTGCTTGTTCGTGCTTATCACGAGACCTATGGAATGAATGTGAATATTACCCGCTGTTCCAACAATTATGGTCCTTATCACTTTCCGGAAAAGCTGATTCCGTTAATGATCACAAACGGTGTGGATGGAGAAGATTTACCCATTTACGGAGACGGGAAAAATATCAGGGACTGGCTACACGTTATCGATCACTGTTCTGCAATCGATTTGGTTCTTCATCAAGGAAAGTCTGGTGAGGTTTACAATGTGGGCGGACATAATGAACGGACAAATAATGAAATCGTTCAACTGATCGTGGACGTTCTGCAACTGCCTCAAGAAAGAATCAAGTATGTGCCGGACCGATTGGGACATGACAGGAGATATGCGATTGATCCTGCCAAAATTGAGAGGGAATTGGGCTGGAAACCTCTCTACACATTTGATACAGGGATCACCGAAACCATTGAATGGTATTTAAAAAATGAAAAGTGGTGGCGGCCCTTAAAAGAGCGCGCCAAGTTGGGAAGCTAGGATGAAAATTGTGGTTACTGGTGCCAACGGCCAGGTTGGCTGTGAACTGGTTTCTTTGCTGCAACAAGAAGGGAAGCATGAGATGTTTCCTTTTAAAAGAAGTGAACTTGATGTTACTGATGGAGAAGCTGTAGCTGAAAAGATTTTCAGAATTAGCCCAGACTGGATCTTGCATTGTGCTGCTTATACCAATGTGGAGGAAGCCGAAGATACCGGTAAATTGCTGAACTGGAAGGTAAATAAAGAGGGCGCTGCCAATATTGCCAGGGCAGCGGCAGCGATTGGAGCACAGCTTATTTTTATCAGCACGGATTATGTCTTTGACGGGGAGTACAGAGGAGAATACAAACCATCAGATCCGGCAAATCCTCTCAATGAATATGGTGCTGCCAAGCTCGCAGGGGAAAAGGCTGTATTAAAGGAGTTGCCTTCTGCCCACATCATCCGCACCTCCTGGGTATTCGGCAAGCATGGCAAAAACTTTGTGTATACGATGCTGAAACTGGCGAAAAAGATGGACACATTGAAGGTGGTTGATGACCAGCTGGGGCGCCCGACTTATGCGGTGGATCTGGCTGCATTTATGCTTTATATTATGGACCAAAACATAGCAGGCGGCATCTATCACTTTGCGAATAAGGGCCAGGCTACCTGGTATGACTTTGCACAAGCCATATTGAAGGATGAACAGGTAAGGATTATTCCCGTTGATTCCAGCCAATTTGTCCAGAAAGCAGCAAGGCCGAAATGTTCCCTGCTGTCACTGGATAAGGTTAAAGTTACAGGATTTGCCATTCCTTCCTGGCAAGACGCACTGCAGCGGTTTTTGGACACTATGGAACAATAAAAAAAGGGGTTTCCAAATAGGTATCTTTGAAAGCTCTTGAAAGCGTTACTTTCCGTTCCAGGTCGCTCGCTTCCCCTGCAGGACAAGGAATGCTTCGGCAGCGATGCATCGCACGAAGAAAATGTGTTCTTCATTTTCGAGGAGTCTCGCACCCTCCACTCCAAGTAACCTTACAATGAAGATGATTACCCAATTCTTTGCTGCAAATGAAAAAGGAGCTGCCAGTAGTCATTTTACTGACTTCCTGGACAGCTCTTTTATGCATATTGCTTATTGTTTTGCCACATCAACGATGCGGTCTTCATCTTTTGGATCTACTGTTTTCAGTTTCGCGACATAGTCCCGAAGATTTTCCCAGTCGGCAAAGCCAAGATCAGTTACACGGCCAGCCTCGTAGGCCTTTTTGAACACTGGATAGTTGTCGCCGCCTTTTGCTGTAAAAGCATTGGTTGCTACAACATATTCCTTCGCTGGATCAAGTGCTGTATATTGACCAGGTGTTTCTTCTACTTCAGCAGAAACGATACGCGCTCCGGCCGGTTTTGAGCTGTCGAACTTAATTTTCATACCAGACATGTGCAGGAATGCACCGCTTTCGTTTGGTACCTGGTCCACACTGTGCTCAAGCGCCTGCAGGATTTCTGCTCCGGTCAGATTCATCGTAGCCAGTGTGTTGCCAAAAGGAAGAGTGGTCAGCACTTCGCCAAGTGTAATGTCACCTGCATTGATTTCTGAACGGATTCCGCCTCCGTTTTGAAGGGCAATCACTGTTTTTGAATTAAATTGCTTGGCTTTATCAAGCATTCCGTCTGTAATAAGGTTCCCAAGCGGTGTTTCGTTGCTTCGTACGCTTGGTCCGCCATTGGAAGAACGGGGGTTTTCCAATGCGTTGACCGCTGTTGCACCTGTAGATGTGTTCTTTAGTTCTTCGATTTTTGAAGAATAGGTTTTAAGAAGATTTGCTGCCTCAGGATCTTCCTGCTGATCAGCCACTTTAATCAGTTTGCCGTCTTCCTTCACTACTTTTCCGTTTTTATCGAAATCAACGTCAAGTGTTCCGAGGAAATCGCTGTATTGGTAGGCTTGAACGATAACGGTTGGATCTTTGTCTTTTCCGTTTTCATCAGAAGATATAACAACAGGCTGATCAAGCTGGGTATGGCTGTGTCCGCCAACAATGACATCAATTCCGTCTACCTGTTTGGCAAGCTCAAGGTCATTATCATACGCGGGATTATCATCATACCCGATGTGGGTTACAGCGACGATCTTGTTGATGCCGCGGTCTTCAAATCCTTTTACCGCTTTTTCGGCTTCTTCTTTATAGTTTTTAAATACTACAGCTTCCGGGCTTGAGATATCCTTTGTTTCTTCGGTTGTTAATCCGAAAATCCCCACTTTTTCTCCATCTACTTCTTTTACAATGCCAGTGTAGATGTTTCCGTTTTTCGGAGAAGAGGTAATTTCATTGGACTGAAGACCGTCAAACAGGCTGTCTTTCGAAAAGTCCACGTTCGCACTGACGAAAGGGAAGCCGGCTTTTTTTATAAAATCGGATAGAGCTTTGTGGCCATCCGGGCTTGCGCCAAGATCAAATTCATGGTTGCCGAATGTCATCACATCATATTTTGCAAGATTCATAAAATCAAGGTCTGCTTGTCCTTTAAATTCGTTAAAGTAAAGCGTTCCGGAAAATACATCTCCCGCATCAATCAGCAAAGAGCTTGGCTTTTGTGCACGCACATTTTTGATGGCGGTAATGCGTTTGGCCACGTTATCAAGATGAGCGTGTGTATCGTTTGTATGCATGATGGATAAGGTAAAGTCTTCTGACTCACTGCCTTTCAGGTCATACTTGTAAATGCCGAAGCCTTTGTCATCCGTTTTTCCAGTATAGGAAATTTTGCTTTCAGGCGTTAAGTACTTTGCACCGTTTGGTGAAGAGGTAAACGTAACGTTGGCATCTCCCTGGATAGGTGCAATGGACCAGTTGTTATCGGCTGTAGGCGTAATTTCTTTCTGTTCTGTGATGTAGTCCATCAGGATCTGGCGGTTTTCATCTGCGGAATCCACGACATATTCTGCGCCCTTGATGCCTGGGAAGTTCCCGCCGCCGGAAGCACGATAATTGTTAGTGACAACAATAAATTCCTGATCCGGGTCAATCGGCTGTCCATTGTATTCAAGATTCTTGATCCGGCTGGAATCAGTTGCTTTTGCGCCTTTAACATCATAGCGGGCCGGCTTTGTTACATCAATTTGATACGTTACCCCATCAATGACATCAAAGTTGTAAACAGGGAAATTGTCATTTAACAGCGCTTGTTCTCCTGATTTGCCAGGATCAATGGTATTGAACTTGCCGGCTGACATTTCAAGCCACTCTTTCACATCAGATCCTTTGATTTTAATGGCTTTCAGCGTGTTATCGTATAAATACAAATCAGCAGCACTGCGGATGGTCAGGTCGCCTTTTTTAATTTCCGTGTATTCGTCGACGCCATTTCGTCCTGCTTTAAATGGAGCGCCAACCGACAGAACCGGTAAATCCTTGTATTGCGGTTTGTTGGTTTTGATGTAGTTTTCAACATACCATTTTTGGGCATTAGTAACGACCTGGACCGATGGGTCATCTTTCACCAGCGCAAAATAGCTGTAAATATCGTCTGTCGTTTTGCCGATTGGTGTGTTGACATACTTCACAGTGGCATCAACGTCTTTTTTAACCGCATCCACGATTTTAGCGTCTTCAGGTGCTTTATAGCCTGTCGCTTTATCGTAGATGGCTTTTGTGGAGGATTGCGTATTGTAAATCTTCCATTTGTCCTTTACTTTTTGAAGGTTGAGGTCAATGATTCCGAGGTTGCTTCCGCCGTAACCGGCTTGAACCGCAGGAACACCATTGATCGTTCCTTTTGCGTTGTCGACACCAGGAAGAACGTTTCCTTGTGCGTCCTTAAACAATGGATCAAGTGACTTTTCGTCCGCTGCCGGGAACACTTTATGGGTGTGTGAAAAGGTGATGGCATCGATTTCTTTCACTTTGCTCAGTGAGTAGATAACATCCTCCTGGTTTTTGGTATCGCCATTGAACCCGGAGTGCGTCATAGCAATGATGATATCCGCGCCCTCTCTTTTCATTTGCGGCACAAAGCGTTTTGCAGTTTCAATGATTCCCCGCGTCATCACTTTTCCTTCAAGGTTGTTTTTATCCCAATCCATGATTTGCGGTGTCACGAGACCGAGATAGCCGATTTTGAGCGTGGTTTTCTTGCCATTCTGATCAACCACTTTTTTCTTTACAATTTTGTAAGGTGTAAACTTGTTTTTATTGTTGTATGGATTATCGTCCTTATCGAGCTTAAAGACGTTGGCGTTAACATAAGGGAAGTTTGCACCTTTAATGGCATTCTGCAGGTAGTCCAATCCATAGTTGAATTCATGGTTGCCAAATGTGGCCATGTCATAGCCCATCTGGTTCATAGCCTTATAGACCGGGTGGATTTCTCCTTTTTTCAAAGGATCGATTTTGGCTTTATATGTTCCAAGCGGTGTTCCCTGAATCAAGTCCCCATTGTCTACGAGAACACTGTTTTTAACTTCTTTGCGTGCTTGTTTTACAAGTGTGGCTGTCTTGGATAAACCAAGGACATCGGAAGGTGCGGCCTTATAATAATCATAGGCTACAAGATTTGTATGAATATCGGTAGTTTCCATGATCCGAAGATTGGTAGGCGATGTGGAAACCGGTGTTGCGAGGTTCTTGCCAAAATTGCTGGTATCGCCGTTGTAATTCTTTACGACAAACACCTGGACCCAGTAGGATGGGTTTTTGGAATTGAAGTGTGCTGAAAACTCGGAGCTCTTCTTGATGTCGGTTTCAACAGCTGCTTGTGATACAGGCTTTTTGCCTTTCATCAGCTGGAAAACAACTGCTTCTTTGCCAGGGTTTCCGTTTTTTGGAGTAACGGTGACAGAAGCATTTGTACCGTTGGAGAAATCCACATATGGAGCGGATAATTTAAATGGTTCTTTTGTAGCAGTTTTTTTGGCTGGTTTTGCTTCGGCAAACGTCGGGTTTGCCAATTGCGAGGAAACAAGCCCGATGGCGAGTGATGAGGCCAGTAATTTCTTGAAAGTTCCAGTAAATGACATAGATTCACAGCCTTTCCGTATTTTGCACTGCCCAAATAATATATCACGAAAGTCCCGGAAATTTGTAGAGTTTTTTCAATTATTTCGAAGAATGGGAATAGGACAAAAGTTTGTCTGTAAATCAAAATCTGGGGACGTGTATCTATTTCGACATAAGGAAACCGTGCTGAAATGTTCAGCACGGCGGGAAGTCAAAGAAGAAGGAAGATGCCTTTCTCTTTTAGTAGCCTTTATTGTAATCGACGGCATTAATGGAGGGATATTTTCCATCCAGGTAGTCTTTGAGATTAGGAATTAAAATATCTTCAATGACCCGCTGGTCGTAATACTCGGTAGATCCTGCGGTGTGGGGAGTGGTAATGACATTTTCCATCTCCCAAAGCGGGCTGCTGGTTTCAAGCGGTTCTTTTTCAAATACATCAAGGCCCGCTCCGGCAATTTCTCCAGTATTCAGCGCCTCAATCAAATCATCTTCCACCACAATGTCACCGCGTCCAATATTAATAAGAAATGCGGTGTTTTTCATGAGATGGAATTCTTTTTTGCCCAGCATGCGATTCGTTTCCTTGGTTAATGGCAGGGTCACAACCACATAATCGCATTCAGGAAGCAGATTGTGAAGCTGTTTGGAGGTGTACATTTCGTCAATATATTCTTCGGGCTTACCCGAATGTCGCATTCCCAGCACTTTCATTCCAAAGGCCTTGGCAATCTTGGCTGTTTCACGTCCGATAGCGCCTGTACCGAGGATGCCAAGGGTTTTGCCATGGATTTCAAGCTTGAGGTTAGAGTGATCCCATGTTTTGGATTGCTGGCTGCGCACGTATGTATGTATTTTTCTTGTAAGTCCGAGCATGAGCGCAAAAATGGTCTCTGAAATAGGAAAAGCATGGACACCGTTGGCGCTGGTCAGCTGAATATTTCGGGAGGAAAGACGGTCGAGCGGAAGATTGTTAACCCCTGCACTCCAGGTTTGAACCCATTTCAATGATGGGTTTTCATGCTCGAGAGTATACTCTTCCATACCTGTTTTCCAGCCGGCAATGATCTCTGCTTCAGGAGCTTCTTTTTGCCAAATCTCCTTGTCCTTTCCGGTTACAATGTTCCAATCGGGAATGATCTTCTGTACCTTTTCCACATAAGAAGCGTCAATATTTTGAGCAATGAGCAATTTACGTGCCGTCATCTGATCCCATCCTGTCTGTGTGGTTTTTTTTCAGTTTACCAGAAGCTGAGAAATATTTGTGAAACCATGCTCCAGGTCTTTCGTGTTCTGTTACGATAAGAAAAAAAAGGAGGAAATCATTTGAAAGCAATTATTGTTAATAACTTTGGAGGTTCAAAAAATTTGGTATGGTCGGATACAGCTGTGCCAGAGATAGGTTCTGATCAGGTGCTAATCAAAGTAAAGACCACCTCTGTCAATTATGCCGATATTAAAGCAAGGGTGGGGACAAAAGGAAAGGGGACACTTCCATTTATTCCTGGACTGGAGGCAGCAGGGGTTGTGGAGAAGGTTGGTCCTGATGTGCAGCATCTTCATGAAGGCCAGCGTGTGCTTGCTTTTCCTCATGATGGTTCATATGCGGAATATATAGCGGCCGATGCTCAATTAACGTTTCCCATTCCGGACAGCATGACATTTGAAACAGCAGGCTCCTGCGGAATCGTTTCCTTTCTTTCGTATTATCTTCTTGCAGATATTGCGAAAATGGTAAAAGGAGAAACGGTTCTCATCCATTCCGCAGCCGGAGGTGTGGGTACTACAGCTGTGCAGACAGCCCTTGCCCTTGGGGCAGGCATGGTGATTGGAACCGTAGGAAACAAGCAGAAAATGCAAATCGCAAATGACGCGGGTGCCCATTATGTACTTAATTATGAAACAGAAGATATATCCCGGCAGGTAAACGAGCTGACAAATGGAAAAGGGGCAGATATTGTCCTTGATTCAGTAGGAGGAAAATTGACGGACCAAAGCTTTGACTGCCTGGCCAAGTACGGCCGGCTCGTGGTATTTGGGAATTCGAGCGGGGAGTACGGCACCATCCCAGCCGGCAAGCTGCATTCGAGCTGCAGGTCAGTTTTGGGCTTTAGTCTGGGTACAACAAGAAAAGAGAGGCCTGAAGTACTGCAGAAAATTGCACCCCATGTGTTTGAACTAATGGAGGAGGGCCGCCTGAGGATCAATATTGGAAGGAAATTTCGTCTTGAGGAGGCAGCGGCAGCCCATGGCTGGGTAGAAAGCCGGTTAAGTACAGGAAAAATCGTGTTAATGGTAAATGAAGAGTAAAATTAACCCTTTCTGTAAGGTGCTCTGTTTATTAGATTCGCTAATTTTTTACATATTTTACGATAAACAGACAGGATTTTCAGGTTCGTAGACTGAATAATTAACGAATGCATCTATTAAAAGTGTTAAGAGCCTGGTCAGGCAGAAAGGTCGTGCAAAACAATGAAAGCGCTCTCGAACTTTTTTACAACTCTTGTTCAACGGTTTTTACCGGATCCTTTTGTGTTTGCGTTGATTCTTACCATCATTCTTTTTCTTTCAGGGGTGATTTTTACCCATCACAGTCCTCTCGACATGGTAGAGTTCTGGGGATCGGGATTTTGGAACCTGCTCGCCTTTGCCATGCAGATGAGCCTTGTCCTTGTAACCGGACATGCACTGGCAAGTTCTCCGCTCATCAGGAAGTGGATGGTCAAACTTGCCGGAGTGGCCAAAACACCCGTACAGGGTGTGATTCTTGTTGTCGTAGGTTCAGGAATTGCCTGCTTCATCAACTGGGGATTTGGTTTAATTGTAGGGGCACTGTTTGCAAAGGAAGTCGCCAAGCGTATTCCGGGCTCCGACTACCGGTTTCTGATCGCCTGCGCCTATATCGGATTTTTGACCTGGCATGGAGGATTATCAGGCTCAGTTCCTCTTGTGGCGGCTACACCGGGAAATCCAATGGAGAAAACGGCAGGACTGATTCCGCTCACCGATACGATTTTTACAAGCTATAATTTGTTTATCACGCTGGCGCTGCTCATTGTTCTGCCGATCATGGCAAAGATGATGATGCCAACGGGAAAAGATGTGCTTGGAATTGATCCGAAATTATTAGCGGAAGACGAGGTTTCTGCATCCACGGCAATGGCTCCTGTAGAAACAAAAAAGACATTCGCCGTTTCCATGGAAAACAGCCGGCTGCTCAGCCTGGTCATTTCCGTTCTTGGGTATTCGTATATTGTTTATTACATAGTTCAAAATGGATTTAAAATTGATATTAACACGGTTAATTTACTGTTTTTCACAACGGGCCTGCTACTGCATGGAACACCGCTTTCTTACATGAATGCAGTTACCAATGCTGCCAAAGGTACCGCAGGCATATTGATTCAATTTCCGTTTTATGCTGGAATTCAGGGGATGATGGAGCTTTCGGGATTGGGCGGCATGATAACCAATGCGTTTATCTCCATCTCAAACCCTTCAACCTTTCCGTTCTTTGCCTTCTTGAGCTCAGGATTTGTAAACTTTTTTGTACCTTCAGGCGGCGGGCATTGGGTGGTTCAGGGTCCTTTCATCATGCCTGCGGCAAAGGAGCTTGGCGTTGACTCGGGCGTTGCCGCAATGGCGATTGCCTATGGTGAAGCCTGGATGAATATGGCTCAGCCGTTTTGGGCGCTGCCCGCACTGGCAATTGCGGGCCTCGGGGCGAGGGACATTATGGGCTATTGTGTTACGACGCTCCTGGTTTCCGGTGTTATCTTTGCGGTAGGTTTGTCGTTCTTTTAATTGCAAAAAGGAGGGACTGCTGGTGAGTGTTACTGTTTTTAATGGGATTGCGGCACGGCTGAGGGCTGCCGGCTGTGTTTATGCGGAAGAAGAAGCACGGCTGCTGCTCTCTGCATCGGGGTCTCCTGAAGAGTTGGACAGCATGACAGAAAAGAGGGCAGCAGGATTTCCTCTTGAACATGTGATGGGTTACGCAGAATTTTGCGGATTCCGGATTGAGGTGGATCCTCATGTCTTTGTTCCAAGAAGGCGCACCGAGTTTCTCGTAAATGAGGCGGCAGCGATAACAAGGACGGGAGATACTGTACTGGATCTCTGCTGCGGTTCGGGAGCGGTGGGGGCTGTCCTCGCTAAGCTTAAACCCGGCATCAGACTTTATGCGGCTGATATTGATTCAAAAGCTGTCACATGTGCGATCCGGAATGTCCGGGAAGCAGACGGGGTGGTTTTTGAAGGCGACCTTTATGAACCATTGCCGAAAAACTTGCGTGGCAGCGTCAATGTTCTTGTCGTAAATGCGCCATATGTTCCTACAAATGCGATGTCATCGCTTCCGTCAGAAGCGCGTATTCACGAAGACCGGATCGCACTGGATGGCGGACTGGACGGGCATGATGTCCAGCGGCGGTCAGTGATTGGAGCAGGATCCTGGCTTGCACCGGGAGGATTTCTGCTCATGGAAACAAGCTCTGGACAATCAGCAGAAACATTACGTATTTTTCAGGAGCAGGGATTCCTTTCAAAAGTAGCGTTTTCCCCGGATCTCGAAGCAACGGTAGTGATTGGAACAAAAGTCAAAGCCGGATCAGCTCGTTTAAGCTGATTCGGCTTTTAGTCTGGAATTATCTTTTTGCTTTTCGGTAGCCGGCTTTTTGCGCTTCTGACTCCGAGCAAAACATGATCTCGGCTTTGGTTACATCATATGATTGACCGCCGGGAACATGGTAGATCATCGACTGCTGATTCCCTTTTATGTTGCATTTCCCCTTTGGCTTTTCATTTGAAGCAGGCTGTTTCTTTCCATTAGAGGAAGTGTTCTTGGAATTTTCATGAAAACCATCCTCCTGGGCATAGTTTTCGATGGACCAGATTCCAACCCCTTTTTGCTGGGCCTTTTCCTGTGTGGCGCGAAACTGGTCCACATACTTGGTATTGGGCGGATAAACATAAGCGACCCGTGCCAGCCCCTTTTCCAGGAGCAGCTGGTTAAAATTTTGTTTGCCTAACCATATGTAAGCGAGCAATCTTCCGTACTTGTCGCGTTCGGAAACATCCATCTCAACGCCTACTTTTTTGCCGGTCAGCTCTGTTTTTGTGAACTTGGAGCTTTCCGGGCCAAAAGGCTGGACACCGAGCCGGGGATGCTTCGTCTCGGGAGTGTCCACGAGCAGCATTCGGACGCGTTCTGTTTTTCCGTTCTTGAATTTAACATCGATTGTATCTCCATCCACAACATATGTGACGGTAGCGGGCATGCCTTTCACTGCAGCACTCTGACTTTCCGGCGAGCTGCTTTCTTGTACTGCTGAACATCCTGCTGATAGCACGGCGAGTAAACATACCATCGTTACAATGAGCAGGTTTTTAAGAAGCTTTGTCTTCACGATTTTGGTTCTCTCCTCTTACTTATATATTACCGATAACCTTGAAATCACAAATGCTATTATACTACGTTATCCATTTACATAGTGTCTTTCCATAAAAAAAGCATCATGATCCATTAGATCGTGATGCGTTCTGAAAGTGACTGCCGGTTAAGCCAGTTCAAGGTCTGGGCAAGCAGATCATTAAAATGATGGATAGAGGAAAAGGTATGATTTGCCCCTTTAATGAGCTGTAACTGTGTATCCCCACGGGACCTAGTGCGGGCGCTGTCAGAAAAATGGCTGCAGTATCTGCTTGGAATGTCTTTATCCTCTGTTCCATGGAGAAGTAAAACGTCCCCTGTAAACCGTGAGAGTTCCTTTATGGGATGGTAAGCCTGAAGAGACTGGAGAAAATCAGCTTTTAAGGAATATCCCAGATGATCAACATAACCTTTTTCAGGTAAGCATTTACATTCATTTTTGCCGACGATATTCACAATATCTTCGTAGGGATTACCAACCGAAGCCCATAGAATAAGGTCTTTCACTCTTGGATTGATTGTGGCCGTATGAACCGCCACAGCTCCTCCCAAACTATGGCCAAGGAGAATAATCTCCCTGGAATCGATACAAGGCAGTTTTGTGGCATAATCAATCGCGGCTTGTGTCTGGCTGATTAAATCCTGAAAGGTATTTTCTCCATAACTGCCTTCGCTTTCCCCGCATCCGGCATAGTCAAAACGCAATACGGCAAACTGGCTTGAAGTAAGCTGCTGAGCAGTTTTAACAAAAAGGCGGTCCACTCCGATCCGGTTGCTTGTAAAGCCATGGCAAATGATGACAATTGGCAATTTGGCCTGAGGAATTCCCAATGTGTGCCGTGGATAATGAACAGTAGCGGTTAACTTGTAATCCTTCCATAGAAAGTAACCTTGCTTTTCCATTTAACCATCTCCTGAATAGTTTATAAATAACTAATCTCATCTTTTTAGTCGGAATTTTAATAAATAAAAACCCCTTCTTATGTTTTCTGAAGCGTAAGAAGGGGGTTGAATGAATGTGGTCAACTCATTTCTTATCTTCCAAGCAAACAGCTTGTTGAAATTGGCACAGTGCTCACCGGGGAGTCTGCTGCCGAGGCTTCTCAGGGTCAATTCCCTCCGCCTCTCTGGATAAGAAGTATATAATTTTAATTTAATGTATGATATTTTTAATAGTTTGTCAATCGTATAAGAATAGTTGATTTTAGAATATGACACATTTAAGAAAAGGTATCAAAAATGATTTATTTGTCCCTGTCTTTTTTACAGTAATGAGTTAAAGCGTCTTGGCATTAAATATTTTATATTGTAAAATAATAACATAATAGATTATTAGAAGGATAAGGAAGAAGGCTAAGCGTGTTAGAAAAAATCAATCGTCAGCTAGAACGGTTCATGCCCATTATCACCCCGATAAGTGTACTTCTGGGC
Source organism: Fictibacillus fluitans (assembly GCF_030418125.1). GTDB lineage: Bacteria > Bacillota > Bacilli > Bacillales > Fictibacillaceae > Fictibacillus_C > Fictibacillus_C fluitans. The sequence continues at coordinate 29,594 of NZ_JAUHTR010000009.1, forward strand.
ATGCTGTTGACACATGAGTTAAAAAACTTTCTGTTTCTCGTTCCGTGGATTTTTGCGTTTATGACGTTTTCGGGCAGTCTGGGCTCAAATTTCACCCATTTGCGCAATACGTTGTTCCGGCCTGCGCCCATCTTTATTGGATTGGCCATTCTTCACGTGGTAATGCCCCTGTGGGCCTGGGCCGTCGGTCACATTGCGTTTTCCACGGATCCTTATACCATCACAGGATTGGTGCTTGCGATGGTCATTCCGTGCGGAATCACGAGCAGCATGTGGATTTCCATTTACAAAGGGAACAGCACCCTTGGGTTATCCATTATATTAATAGATACATTATTATCGCCTCTTGTGGTTCCATACAGTTTGTCTCTCTTTGTCGGGGAATCTGTAGCCATCGAGGAATGGCCGATGGTCAGGGACCTTCTGATCATGATTGTTATTCCTTCTATTGTCGGTATGATTCTAAATCACTTGACCAAAGGGAACATCAAAATAACACTGGGTAAACGAATTGCCCCCGTATCAAAAGTCTGCATGGCCGTTGTCGTCGCGATTAATGCGTCGGTAGCAGCTCCCTACCTGAAGCATGTGGATAAAAAGCTGATGTGGATTGGACTAATTGTCTTTTTTATCGCAGCCAGCGGCTATTTAGTGTCCTTTTTAGTGAGTATAATGCTGAAATATGATAGAGAAACGATGGTTTCAATGGTTTTCTGCGGAGGGATGAGAAACATCAGTGCGGGGTCGGTTATTGCCCTCACTTATTTTGCTCCCATGACAGCCGTGCCTGTCATCATCGGAATGCTTTTTCAGCAGATCCTTGCATCGATCTATGGCTTTGTACTGTCCAAACATTTCGGCAGGCAGTCCCGGCCACACAAAGAAAGCACATCAGCATAAAAAAAGGAGTCCATTGGATTGGGCTCCTTTTTTATCGTTATTTATCCTTTTTTACGGATAGGATGAAACGTACCAGCAGTGTCTCGAGCTGCTCATCCTTTATCTTTTTTCTGTTGAAATGCTGGTGAATGCGTTGTTTAACCACTTCATTGCTCATCACCATTCTCCTCTCTTCTTTGTTTTCTTGTTTTTTTCTTGCTTATTTGTGAAAATACCTGCCTGCTGTCGAAAGAAGGGGTAATATGTCTTATCCTTTATATGTACGTATTACAAATTTTTGTGATTATATTACCATTCATGATTGTTAATATTACCGGATTTGAAGAGGTTAAAACCTTTTTCAGGGAAAAAGGTACCCGATTTTCATCCTACTTATTCCCAAATGGTATGGTATAATCTTCAAGTTGTTATATTTTTAACCATTTGAAACAGAGAGAGAATCGATACAGGGGGAAATAGAATGAAAAAGGTATCCGTTATTATTCCGGTGTATAACACAACTGAATTTTTGCCGGAATGTCTGGAATCTGTCATAAACCAGACCTATACTGATCTGGAGATCTTACTGATCAATGATGGATCAGATCAAGGGTGCAGGGATCTTCTCGAAGAGTATGCAAACAAAGATGCAAGGATTTATCTGGTCGATTCCATCCAGCGAAAGGGTGTGGGAGCGGCCCGAAATGCCGGTATCAATCGGGCATCTGGAGATTTTGTTTATTTTTTGGACAGTGATGATTACCTCCCGTTGTCCACGATTGAACGGCATGTACACCATATTGGCAGTCATAGCATGCTTACCGGAAGAGTTAAAAAGGTTACGGTTAAGCCTGAAGAGGCAGGAGAAGAAAGAAACAGTAAGGTTTTAAAGAACCGCAACAAAACACGCCTCTTTAAAAACTACTCGGTCCTCAACCGCTTAATTTCCATGGAGTTTGTTAAAGGAAATAAGCTAAGATTTTCTGAAAACGTAGAAAACTATTCCGATGTGGAATTCCTCATTCCTTGTATGATAAATATGAAGAAGTATCCTTACATAACTGAATGTCTCTATTATAAGAGGGTAAGGAATGACCCTATTACCAATCCGGCACTATCTCAAATGGATAAGGATAAAGTGGTCCGGGATTACATGGCCGTCTATAATCTGTTGAAGGACCAGTATGAAGGTAATGGAGCGGTATCAAAATTTCTTGACCGGCAGTTTCTGAACTATTACCGTAAATCGGTTATTATGCTTCTGGCTGATCAAAAGCAAGTGCCTCAATCCTTTAATTCCATATCAATTGCTGCAAAAAAGGTTAATCCAAAGGCACTCAAAAAATTAAATGTGGTTGTGAAAACAGAGATCAACCAGCTTAGAAATGAGAAACAAGCCAGCTATGCCAGATTAATCAAACTCCATCATCTTCTCCGCAATGCCAAAAGGGCGGTTAAAAGCAGGAGAAAAGTATATGTCTTTCTTTATCGGAATTTCTTTATTCGTATGCCGATGAAACAGAAGAAAATTGTATTTGAAAGCTTCCTGGGGAAAAACTACTCTGACAGTCCAAAGAATATTTACGAAGAAATGCATCAGAACTATAAGGACTACAAGTTTATATGGAGTTTTAATGAAAAGCGGAAGATACCCGGAAATGCAAAGCAGGTGAAGCGCTTTAGCCTGGCTTATTATTATCACTTGGCAACATCGAAATATTGGGTCAGCAATTCCAGGCTTCCCATGCATCTGGACAAGCGTCCGGGCAACATTTATTTGCAGACATGGCATGGAACACCGCTAAAAAAACTCGTTTTTGACATGAATGAAATTCATTCCGCTAATCCGAAATACAAACTCCATTTTTATAAACAGTCAAGAAGATGGGATTATTTGATTGCCGCCAATCAATATTCATCAGATATCTTTAAAAGTGCTTTTAAGTTTGAAAAGAAAATGCTCGAGTTTGGCTATCCCCGAAATGACATTTTGCATGATGCCGAGAGGGACCATAAAGCGGATGAGCTCAAACTTAAATTTGGCCTTCCTTTAGATAAAAAGGTAATTTTATATGCGCCAACATGGCGTGATGATGATTTTTATGAACCCGGAAAATACAAATTCCAGCTGCGGCTTAATCTTCAGCAGATGAAGGAAAGATTGGGTGATGAGTATGTCATTCTTTTGAGAATGCACTATTTTATCGCTGATGATATTGATACTTCCGGGGCTGAAGGATTTGCCTACAACTTTTCAAAACATAATGACATCGCTGATCTGTACCTGATTTCGGATATTCTGATTACAGACTATTCTTCCGTCTTTTTTGATTATGCGAATTTGAAGCGTCCGATTCTTTTTTACACCTATGATCTGGAAAAGTATCGGGACACACTCAGAGGGTTTTATATTAATATGGAAGAGGAAGTTCCAGGCCCGCTGTTAAGAGACAGTGAGGATGTGATTCGCACAATTGAAAATATTGATGAAGTCATGGAACAGTATAAAGGCAACTATGAACGTTTTTATGAAAAATTTTGCGGGTGGGAAAAAGGAAATGCAACCAAACAGGTTGTGAAGCAAGTATTTAAATCGTAGATGAATGATGCCGGTGGAGATCACCGGCTTTTATTTATTGATTTACACGAACGTATGTTCGTTTATGTGGTAATTATGACACGTAAAATGGTTTTTGTCTACTCTATCTTTCTAAACTGTTGAAAATTGAAGAACAATAAAACAAGGAAATTATGTGAATTCGTCAGGATTTTCGTTCTTCCGGACAGTAATTATGCTATCATCAATTGTTGAAATGATTAGAGAAAAGGAGCCTTCTTTTTCATGAACATTCTTGTTGCTGAAGACGACATCCATCTTGGAAAGTTAATTGTCCATATGCTCAAAAAAAATGAATATCATGTGGAGTGGGTGACCAATGGCGAGGATGCCTATGAGACGGCTCTTGCCCGTGATTTTGATATTGTGATTCTTGATTGGATGATGCCGGGACAAAACGGCCTCGACGTTTGCAGGAGATTGAGAAACGAGGGCTGTTCCCAGGCGATTTTAATGCTTACCGCAAAGGATGCGGTTCAGGACCGGATCAATGGGCTGGACGCCGGTGCGGATGATTATTTAGTCAAGCCGTTTGAAATTGATGAACTTCTGGCCAGGCTCCGTGCGCTTTCCAGAAGAAACTTTGCTCCTATTGTGGAAGAAAAAGTTATGCTTTTTGATATTGTATTGAACCGGACGAGTTATAAGGTGAATTCCTCCAGGCGGGAAATCCAGCTGACACCCAGGGAATTTCAGCTGTTTGATTTACTCGTCCGCAATAAAGGACAGGTACTTCACCGGGAAACCATATTGGACAGGGTATGGGGAATCGATGCCGATGTTTCTGCCAAAACGGTGGATGCTACGGTGAAATTGCTTCGTAAAAAGCTGGGTAAGCTGACCAAAAAGGAAGTTATTGAAAGTGTGCGCGGGGTGGGATATCGACTTGAAAACTAAGTTTATGACCCGCTGGAACCCTTTGAAAAATATGAATTTGTTCAGCCGGACACAATGGCGGCTGACCATGATTTATACGGGAATTCTTTTGCTGTTTTTAATCCTGTTTATGGTGATCGTCTATTTCGTGATGTACGGGGTTATCGTCAACACCCAGGAGAACCAATTGAAGAAGCTGGTGGATCAGGAAGTTATGGTCATCAAGGAAAAACTGATCAAAGGGAAAAAGCCTTCCATACAGAATTTTGTCATGCTTTCCGATGAACAGTTTTTCTATTATGTCGTCGATGCAAAAGGAAAGCTTTTGACAGGGGATGAGCTCTATCACAAGCTCCGTCCCAAGCTCTACCGAAAGCTTGAAGGATGGAATCCGGATCCGAATGAAATTAAATACGAAAAATTGAATGTGTCTTACTATGTGCCGTGGGAAGAAAGCCCGAACAACCGGCACATCGACTTGATGATGGCAGGAAGAAAAGTATACAAGGGCAACGAGTTCATAGGTACTTTATATGTAGGCAAAAGTATTTCCAACCGGGTGGAATTATTTGACCGCCTTTTAAATATTTTTGCTGTATTGCTTGTTGTTTTTGCTTTTGTGGCCTTCTTCACCAGTTACTTCATGTCGAGAAGAGCAATGTCTCCCATTATGCGCTCCTATATGAAACAGCGCCAGTTCGCCGCAGATGCCTCGCACGAGCTCAGAACACCATTGAGTGTGCTGCTTTCATCCATCAATGCATTGGAAATGGAAAGGAAACTGAATGAAGATGAATTTTCACATTCTGTTGTTTCCAATATGAAATATGAAGTAAAGCGGATGATTAAGCTTGTCGGAGATTTGCTTACCCTTGCCCGCTCCGATGCGGAAAATACCGAATTGGCAAAAGAGGTATTTAATTTTCAAGAGCTGTCGGAGAATGTCATGAAATCCATTGAAACCCTTGCAGGCGAAAAGCGTATAACATTAAAGATGATCATGCAGGATCAGCTGTTTGTATTCGGAAACCGGGAACGTTTGGATCAGCTGCTTTATATCCTGCTTGAAAATGCCATTAAGTATTCACCCGAAAAAGCGGAAATTTTGCTGGAGTCAAGGATGGAGCGTAAAGAAAAATTTAAATTCCTTGTTATTTCGGTTGAAGATGAGGGAATAGGGATACAGCCAGAAGAACGCGCTCATATCTTTGAACGTTTTTACCGAACAGACAAATCCCGTTCAAAACAATTCGGGGGACACGGTCTGGGGCTTTCAATTGCCAAATGGATTGTCGACTCCCATGGCGGATCCATCCATGTGGAGGGCAAGCAGGGTAAAGGAAGCGTTTTTAAAATTAAAATTCCGCAATAATAAACGAAAAGGACGGCTAGGCGATGATATTTTAAGGAAAATTAAACAAAAATAAAATTAAATCTTAGCTTTTCATCATATTTTCACTTTTGCTATTTATAATAAAATAGACTAAAATTTACAGGTGCGATTAATGGCAGACGAAACAACGATCTAAGAAAACCTTAATTTCATAGAGGTACTAGAAGAGGTGAAAGAATTGAAGGGTATTTTTAAAACTGGCCAAAATGTTGTTCAGAAGCATATTGGTTTTTTCCTTTTAGCTGTTGTGCTTTTTTGGCTAAAAACGTATACAGGCTATCTTGTTGAATTTAATCTTGGTATAGAAAATAAAATGCAGAAGTTTTTGCTGCTGATCAATCCGATCAGTTCAGCCATTTTCTTTTTTGGTTTAGCGTTATTTGCAAAGGGCAGGAGAGCCTATGTATGGACGATCGTACTTAATTTCTTCTTGTCGTTTGTATTATATGCAAATATTGTGTACTACCGTTTCTTTAATGATTTTATTACGATGCCTACGCTTACCCAAACGAAAAACTTTGGCGACCTTGGCGGAAGCATCTGGGAACTGCTTAAGCCGTATGATCCGCTTTATTTTATCGATACAATCATTCTTGCGGTGCTGCTGTTTGCAAAGTTCATCAAACCCGAGCCTGTACGTATGGCCCGGCGCAAGGTTCAAGTCGTGCTCGTATCGGCGATTGCACTGCTGGTCATTAACATCGGACTTGCAGAAACGGACCGTCCGCAGCTGCTGACAAGAACGTTTGACCGCAACTATCTTGTTAAATATTTGGGAACGTACAATTACGTTGTTTATGATGCAATCCAGAGCATGCGTATTTCAGCTCAGAAAGCCTCCGCAGATTCCAGTGATATGGGAGACGTACTGAATTATAAAGATGCAAATTATGCCAAGCCGAACCCTGAATACTTTGCTAAAGCAAAAGGCATGAACGTAATTTACATTCATTTGGAGTCATTCCAAAATTTCCTGATCAACTATAAATTGAACGGCCAGGAAGTTACACCTTACTTAAACTCATTTACAAAAGATAAAAATACATTGTACTTTGATAACTTTTTCCACCAAACCGGACAAGGTAAAACATCTGATGCAGAATTTATGCTTGAAAACTCCATCTATGGACTTCCGCAAGGTTCTGTATTTACGACAAATGGTAATAACACCTTCCAGGCTGCACCTGCGATCCTGGGGCAAAAAGGATATACATCAGCTGTATTCCACGGGAACTACAAAACTTTCTGGAACAGGGATGAGACGTATAAATCATTTGGATATGACAAATTCTTCGATGCCAGCCATTATGATATGAATGATGAAGATGTTGTTAACTATGGCCTCAAGGATAAGCCATTCTTTGAAGAATCTCTTCCAATGCTAAAAACATTGAAGCAGCCGTTCTATACAAAGTTCATTACATTGTCCAACCACTTCCCTTATCCGATCGATGAGAAAGAAGCGTCCATCGGACCGGATGATACTGGAGACGGATCGGTTGACCGCTACTTCCAGACTGCACGTTACCTGGATGAAGGTGTAAAGAGGTTTATTGATCAGCTAAAAGCTTCCGGTCTTTATGACAACTCTGTGATTGTCATGTATGGTGACCATTATGGTATTTCTGAAAACCATAACGATGCAATGGCGAAAGTACTGAATAAAGAAGAAATTACACCATTTGATAATGCCCAGCTGCAGCGAGTGCCGTTAATGATTCATGTTCCAGGCATGAAGGGCGGCGTACAGCATCAATATGGCGGACAAATTGACCTTCTTCCAACCCTGCTTCACTTGTTGGGAGTTGATACCAAAGAGTATGTTCAATTTGGTACTGACTTATTGTCGAAGCAGCATCAGCAGGTTGTGCCTTTCCGTAATGGTAGCTTTGTGAGTCCAAAGGTTACAGCCATTAACGGTAAATACTTTGATGCGAAAACGGGAGAACCCGTGAAAAAGAATAAAGAAATTCAAAAAGAGCAGGAATATACTGAAAATGCACTTTCACTGTCTGACAAGGTGGTTTATGGTGACTTGCTTCGATTCTACACACCGCGCGACTTTAAGCCGGTAGACCGTTCGAAGTATGATTATAATAACCGTGAACAAGACACCAGCAAAGCGAAGTCAGAAGATCAGCCAAAGCAGGAAAATACTCCTGATGCTGAACAGAAACAAGAACAGCAATAATTCTAGAAAAAGCATTGCCTTTATGGCCATGCTGGAGCTTGTAGACAAAGTCTCATGTCTACAAGCTTTTTTTTATAGTTTAAAAAAGTATCATGCAGGTGATGCTTACGGAATATCTAGTGATTATTCATTATTTCTTTGCTGTAGTAAAAATAATGCCAGCCCGATCAAGATAAGTGCGATACCGATACCTTGTTGTAATGAAATGACCTCATCCAAAATAAAATAAGCGAGGATACAAGTTCCAATTGTCTCTCCTAATATACTCATCGAAATAACAGAAGTACTTAGCCATTTCAACAGCCAATTGAAGATGGTTTGCCCTAGAATTGTTGCAATAAACGCTAATCCAATAAGGTTCCACCATGTTGATGCCGAATAATTGAAGAAGGTCGTTTGTTGACTAAAGGCAAAAACCCCTAAAAGTAATGTACTGCTCCCGTAGCCAATAACTGAATATGGGATAAGAGATAAACTTTTACGAACATGCTGGCCAATGAAGAAGTAGGCTGTTATGATGCCTGCCGCAATAAAAGCAAGTATATCGCCAAATAATGCCTGTCCACTAATTTGAAAGTCCTGCCATCCAATAACAATACTTCCTGCAATCGCTACGAGGCAGCCCATTACAGCCCCTTTGCTGAAGCGCTCTCTGAATAGAAAATAGCCGCCAGCCATCGAAAAGAGTGGCTGTAATGTGACGATAACCGTCGAGCTTGCTACAGATGTGTAATTAAGTGATTCAAACCACAATACATAATGGACGGCTAGAAATGCGCCTGATAATAATCCCAGTCCCCATTGTTTTTTTGACAACAAACGTAGTTCTTTTCGGTTCTTTTTATGGACTGCTAAAAATGGCAAAAGCATTACCGCTGCAAAAAGCATCCGATAAAATGCTGTAATTGTCGCAGGTGCATCTGCTAATTTCACAAAGATGGCTGAAGTCGATAATGCAAATACGCCAAAAAATAAGATTGCGTAAGACTTAAGGGGTGGTTTCAATTCTGCTCCTCCTAGACATGCGTTTACAATAATGAATAAAATTAATTATAATGTACAGGAGTAAGTATAAAATATTTATGTAATAGAAAAAAGTATTAGTTTTCTATGTTTAGGATGTCAGCACAAAAGGGGTTAAACCTACATTATTGTAGAAGGGATCTTTACTATGAACAATCATCGCCTCGGGCAAACGGTTTTAAATTATCGTAAAAAGAGTGGTATGACCATTCGTGAGTTCGGCGAATATGCAGGAATTAGCACTTCACTTATCAGCCAAATAGAAAGGGGACAAGCCAATCCCTCGCTAAGTGTACTAAAACTTATTGCGCAAGCTTTGAATGTGCCGCTCTTTACCCTCTTCATTAATGAAATTGATACGGATTCGCTCATTTCGAGAAAAAAGGATCGAAAGAAAGTATATCGTGAGAATAGTGATCATATTGTCTATGATGTGTTAACACCTGACTTCATGAAAGCCCATATTGAACTCTTAATGATGGATTTAAAGCCACAGGCAATCACTACGGAAAGTCACTATTCACACGACAATAAAGAAGAAATTGCTGTCGTCATGAAAGGACAAGCGTATGTCGAACTGGAAGGTACCGAATATTTTTTAAATGAAGGCGATGTCGTACGCATTCCACCACATGTTAAACATCGATTTCTGAACAAGAGTGATGAACCGAATCATATTTTATTCGTACTAACGCCATCATTAATTTAAGTAGCCTCTCCCCACGTAAGTGGACTTCAACCACTTCTTAAAAAGAGGCTGTTCCAAAAGTCGATCAACTATCGACCTTTGGAACAGCCCCGTAAAGGCAATGCTTTTTTGTTTATGCTGTTTTCGGAAGCGGTACAGAAACGCTCCTTCTTTTTCTTTGGATGTTGCCGACAAGATAAGAACCGCCTGGCAGCAGGGAAACCAATTTAATGATGCACATGGAAAGAATAAGAGTAATGAAAAAGAGTGAAAATACCTGTAGATACGTTTGTTCAAAAAGTTCAGCCGTGTAGGAGGCAAGGTAACGCTGAACCTGCCAGTGAACCAGGTAAATGCCAAAGGAATAATTGCTGATAAGATTAATGACGCGGTTTCCTTTCATACGCTGTCCCCAGGCTAAAATAAACAGGCTGACAGCCACGGTTAACGGAAACAAGTCAAGGCGTTTGGAGCCAACACCGATATATCCAGCTTTATAAAAGATATAAACAATGGCCAGGCTTGCTGCAACACCCGCAATCGTAAAGTATCGGTATTTCTGAAGCGCTGCCGCCACTGTTTTGTAATGCTTGCCAATGGCATAGGCCACCGCAAAATATGCAAACCAGGCAGTAAACGGCACTTTTAAATACGACAGATTTTCTTTGATCATCTGGTGTGATCCTTCCATGAATTGAAAGTGAAGGCTCATCACAATCAGGCTGACCGGAAGCAGCCAGGAGACTGGAATCTTATATTTTGTCACTAAATAATGCAGGGCGTAAAACTGAAAAATAATAAGCACGAAATATCCTTCATAATTTCCGAGAAGGTTCTTTTGTATCATTAATCCAATATCGACAGCGGGGTTCAGGTGGTAGCTCACAAGGGCATCAATCACAGCAAATGCAACAAACGGTGCAAGAATCCACTTCAGCCGCTTCTGCCAGAAATTTTTAGGCAGCGCATCCGGGTACCGGTTGGCGAGAATAATCTCGGATAATATGACAAAGGTAGGGGTGGCATAGCATAACGCCACACGAAGGACGCTGTATGCTTCAGATGCCGGATAACCTCCAGCCGAAACCGCAGTTTGGGAGGTGCTGTGCAGGAAAACGATGCTCAGACAGGCGATGGTTCGCAAAAGATTCCATTCTTTAATCACGGGTTTAGCCCCCTTTTCAGTAAAACAAGTCACCATTACCATACCAATGAAGAAGAAAAGGGAGCAATGGATTCTGCCAATCTTAATAAACCTTTATAGAATTTTTATAAAACCTTAACAGAAAAGACGACAGCCCATTTTAAGGGATGCCGTCTTTTCCTAATTTTTAATGGGAATAAGGATATCCATCTGCATGGAATCGGGATTTGTACTTCGTTCGTCATACCATTCAATTTCAAGCCCGCCAGCATGTTCATAGCCTGATGAGGGGAACCATTCTTTAAAAACATACTGCCATGTTTCTTGAATGCTGCAGGAAAACTCCTCATCCGGGACAAGCGGGGTGGTAAACACCGCAAACTTGGTTTCGGGGATATGCTTTTTGACCAGATCGGAAGGTGCTTCTTCTGCTGTTGTTACCTCTGAACAAATCAAATAACTGAAGGAACCGTTTTCCGGGTTGAAATTTGTGCATATGCCAAGCTCCACGGATGGGTCTTTCTTGTTTGGGATTGCTTTTCTCATTTGCGGATTTTTGAGGTAATCCTGCCAGAACACAGGAATCTCCTTTAAGTTCTTTCCTTCCCCGCTGGTTGTTTTCAGCTCATAGCCGAGCACGGTGAATGCGGGTTTAACCATGATTTTTGGCTGCATAAATGGTCCTCCTATTATGGGTTGGCTGGGTGATTAAAATGAATAAAGCTTTTTCTTCCATTAATGGTACTATAAGAGTGTTATGTAAAAATGAATGATGTGAGAAAAGGTGGGCGATATTGTATGTTTTGCGACCTGGGAGATATTCAAGTTCATTATGAAAGATTCGGAAAAGGAAAGCCAGTCGTTATGATTCACGGGTTTACCCTTGACTACCGTTTGATGGAAGGGTGCATGGAACCGATATTTGCAGACAGACAAGGCTATGAGCGCATTTATCTGGACCTGCCGGGCATGGGCCGGACGAAAGGCGAAGATTGGATAAAAGGCACTGATGATATGCTTGAGGTTGTTCTGCGTTTTATCGAGGCCATTCTTCCTGGCCAATCGTTTTTGCTGGCTGGAGAGTCGTATGGAGGGTACCTGGCAAGAGGAATCGTGGCGAAAATCGGTGAAAGGGTGAATGGCCTGCTGACCATTTGCTCACCGATCTATGCAGAGCGCGAAAAACGAATCCTGCCAGAGCATACGGTTTTGAAGAGGGATGATGAACTGATCGCGTCGCTTTCTGAAGACGAAGCCGAAGCGCTGGGGTTCAGCTCCATCGCTGTGGTGCAGGATCACTATACGTTAGAGCGGATGAGAAAGGAGATTTCTCCCGGAATCATGATGGCTGATTCCGCATTTTTAGAACGAATTGAGCAAAATTATCCTTTTTCTTTTCCCCTTACTCTCACTGAGCCCTTTGGAAAGCCTGCACTTTTCTTTACCGGGCGGCAGGACGCGGTGGTAGGATATAAAGATCATTGGGACATCCTGGATCAGTTTCCGAGAGCCTCATTTGCCATACTGGACCGGGCGGGGCATAACCTGCAGATTGAACAGCCGGCTGTGTTCCATGCACTCGTTGACGACTGGCTGAGCAGGGCGGAAGAAGTGGAAAATGAACGTTGAAAGAAAACAGAAAGGTGAATGATTCATGAGAATTAGAGAGATAAAAAAAGAAGCATTGATTGCACTGGAAAATAAATGGGGGTTTGCGGTTCTGCTGACGGTCATTTTGGGGATTTTTACGTTCATTATTCCTGAATTGCTCAGTGTGTATGCCAGCGGCGGATGGTACAATTATTATTTAGGGGATACTTTTGAAGGGGATATTACTTCCCTCATTGTCGGACTGATTCTTTATCCTGCGGTCATCGGCTATAGCTGGGTATTTATCGGGCTGATCCGAAGAGAACCGCAGAGCGTAAAAAGCATGTTCAGTCCTTTTGGAGAGATTGGAACCTTTTTAAAACTGATTGGAACGACCATTCTTGTTTGGTTGTTTACTGCATTGTGGACAGTGCTTTTGATCGTGCCGGGCATCATAAAGGGGATTGCTTATTCACAGACCTATTATGTGCTGAAGGACAATCCGGATTTGCCGGTTTTACAGGCGATTACGGAAAGCCGCCGGCTGATGGACGGGTATAAGTGGAAGTTTTTCCTTCTCCAGCTCAGCTTTATTGGCTGGATCATCTTAGCAACCATTCCATTTGGTCTGGGGTTTCTCTGGCTGACACCATACATGACGGCGTCTTCAGCGGAGTTCTATAATGAAATCCGTCAGGCCAAAGCCGGCGACGGATTAAAGGAATAACGTATGAAAGGCATTCTGCGATGGGCAGAATGCCTTTTTAAAATAAAATCATCCTCTTAATCCTCCAATAACAAAAACTCTCCCGTTTCCAGGTGGGATCCATAATGTTCTGCTTCTTCATGGGCAACTCCGAGAAAAACAAGCCGCTCTTTTCCTGAAAGGTTCTGCGAAAAAGAAGAGTTGTCGGATTGGTCCAAAAAATGCTGGATGATTTGTTCGTTATCTTCTTTTTCCTCGATGGTTTCATATGAGCCTACTATGATAAAGGTTCCTTTTTCATGTGCCGCTTTTCTTTCATCCCGCTGCTCAACCGCTTCCTGTTCGGTTTTAAAAACGCCAATTACCTTCAACATTTTTCTTTCCCTCCCTGCTTATTATTTAAATAATGAAAATAACTTTCCAATCAATACCCGAATTGTGTCTATTTGTAACATAATGTCTCAAAGGATGCTTCCAATATTTTTAAAATATTTCATTTTACTAGAAAAGAAAGGTGATATAATAATGCAATAAAACTATGACTGAAAATAGGGGATAAAGCATGAAAGTATTTAAACGTTCGCTGGCGGTTCTAACCGCAGGAATCTTTGGAGCAGGTCTGTTTGGCACCACAGCTAATGCAGAAGACAATGGACTTATTCAACGAAATACATATTTTGGTACACAAACAATTAATCAACCTGAAGTCACGATCGATTTAGCTCAGGTAAATAAAAGAGAACTGATCGTGAAAACAAAACAAACGGAAAATTTCAGCCCCTCATCATACGGGCTCACACCAGTTACCGAACCTGACATTCTGAAGGAAGAAGGAATACAGGTTTTTGCTGTTTCGTCGCAGCAGGATTACGAAAGCGTAATGACTAAGGTTCAGGAAGACCCTGCTGTTGATTATGCAGAACCCAACTACCTTGCTCAAAAAACAGGAACTGCAGGAGAACCTAACGACCGGCTGTACAGCCAGCAGTGGGCGCTGAAAAAGATTCAATGGACAAAAAATCTGGTCCAGCCGCCTGCAGGACAGAAACCGGTTATCGTGGCCGTATTGGATACCGGGGTGGACGCGGATCACCCGGACCTGAAAGGCAAGGTGTTAAAAGGCAAGGACTTTGTGAACAACTTTAAAACAGCGGATGATACGGTGGGGCACGGAACCGAAGTGTCGGGTATTATTGCAGCTGCGGTCGACAACAAGAGGGGCATCAGCGGAATCAACAATAATGTCAGGATTCTCCCTGTCCGTGTCGGTGGCAAGGTCAGCTTCCCAAGCTCCAGTATTGTGGCCGGCCTTCATTATGCGATAGATCATGGCGCCAAAGTCATCAATATGAGCTTTGGCGGAGGACCGCCAAGCCAGGCCCAGTACGATGCCATTCAGGAAGCTGTAAGCAAGGGAATTACCCTGGTTGCCGCCTCTGGGAATGACCATCCCGCATATGGTGTCAATTACCCTGCAGCATATCCGCAGGTGATCAGTGTTGGTGCGACACGATATAACGATGTGATTGCACCCTTCTCCAGCCGCGGGCCGCAGCTGGATCTCACCGCACCAGGAACAGATATAATGACAACAAAGAGAAACGGTACGTATGGCAGCAAAGATGTATCGGGGACTTCGTTTTCAGCACCGATGGTATCAGGTGCAGCTTCACTTTTATTAAGCAAGAACCCATCGTTAAAGCCGCAGCAGATCGAGTATATGCTTGAAAAATCGGCATTTACGCCAGACAGGTATAAAAATACAGCAGGCCTTTCTGATCTGTACGGTTATGGAAGATTGGACATTGAGAAGGCGTTGCAGGTTAAAATGCCATCAACAGCTGGCGATGCTGCCGAACAGCCTTCCAAAGCCAAGTCCGTCAGTCTGGGGAAATCCTATACAGACCGCTTTAACCTTCCTTTTGACGGCGATATGTTTAAATTCAAGCTTGCCAAAGAACGAAATGTGAGAATTGAAGTATCTGCCGTTAAGGGAATGGATCCGGTTATTGCCGTGAACCGCATGGACCGGAATGGACTCCTAACCTATGAAAAAATCCAGGATAAGAATGGTATCGGCAAGGGAGAGGTTTGGTCTGCCAAGCTTAAAAGCGGCACCAATTATATAACGGTTTACGAAGCAAACAATCATTGGTCCACAAAATCATATACGCTGAAACTTAAATAAGAACACGATACAACGAGACTTTCCTTTTGAGGAGAGTCTTTTTATTTCGAAAAAAATAGATTCGCAGTTTTGTAAAAAAAAGATGGATTTACTAATATTTGTAAAATATAATAGAAGAATGAATTGGAAAAGCGGGGTGGAAGGAAAAGCGGACCATTGGCGCAAGGACAGTGAAAAAGCAGGATTTTATGATGAATTTTGGAGGAGCCCAGATGAAAAATTGGAAAAAACAAATGACCGCGGTAGGTTTGTCGGCCAGTTTGCTGGTGACAGGCTATTCTGCCGTGCACGCGGAAGTGAAAGCACCATCCACGGGTAAGAAAACAACTAGTGTATCGGCTGCACTTGAAAATGTGAAAAAAGCAAACAAAAAGGATAGTCACAAGCCACTGTTCAGTGATGATACATTGGTGATCAAGTACACCAAGCCACTGACGGCAAATGATCATAAAAAAGCCGGTACAAGAGTGATTCGCTCCTACAGCCAGTACAATATGGCGGTTGTAAGAGTGAGCAATAAAAAGAAACTGGAACAAGCGATGCAAGCCTATCAAAAGATGGGGAAAGTAACAGGAGTTTCTCCGAGCGTACTGTCCAAAACTCTTTCCACCCCGGACCCTAAGGTAAGCAAGCAATACAGCCTGTCCCTTCTGCAAATTGAAAAGGCGCAAAAGCTTGCCGGTAAAAATGCGGTGAAAGTGGCTGTCATTGACCAGGGCGTAGACCGGAACCATCCGGAGCTTAAAGGCCAGGTGGTTAAAAGCGTAAATGTGGATGATCCAATGAACCAGGCCTTGCCGGACTTCCATGGCACACATGTCAGCGGGATCATTGCGGCGAAAAAAGGAAATGGCGTTGGCGGATATGGAGTCAACCCAAATTCGAAAATTCTGTCCTATGATGTGTTCGACCGTGCGAATGGTGCATACGATTATTCCATTGCTGATGCCATTCTGCGCGCCCTGAAGGACGGAGCCAAAGTAATCAACATGAGCCTGGGCGGCTATGCGTCTTCTCCGCTGATTGAAGAGGCGGTTAAAACGGCAGTAAAGGCAAATGTAACAGTGGTCGCAGCAGCCGGCAATGAGGAGACGGATGAGCTTTCCTATCCTGCAGCTTATGAAGGAGTTATCAGCGTAGGATCCACAAACTCTAAAAATAAGCTTTCCTGGTACTCCAACTATGGTCCGTCAGTAGACATTGTAGCGCCCGGGGAAAACGTCTATGCTCCTCTGTATGACTATGAAAAGAAATCAACCTTTGAAACGATGAGCGGAACCAGTATGGCGACTCCTGTGGTTGCGGGTACCGCTTCTCTCATTCTATCAAAATATCCAACTCTTAAACCGGCACAGGTAGAGTACATTTTGGAACATACCACCAAGGATTTGGGTGCCAAAGGTTTTGATTCAAAATATGCACACGGGCTGATTCAGCCATTGGCAGCGATGAAGTTCAATGTGAAGAAAATACCTGCCAGTGTGAAACGGCCACAAACGGAGCGTGAAGTGATTCAAGCCGCCTCCTCCATATCTCCTAAAATCAACAAGGAATATGTAAAAGAAGGCAAAATCACCAAAGCATATGAAGAGAAATGGTTTAAGTTTGAAGTGAAAAAAGGGGAATATATCCAAACGTCCCTTACCGGATCCAAAAACTATGATCTTAAGTACAAAATCCATCTTTACGGAAAAGACAGCAAAACCATGGTGGATGTGGACAAGCTGAAAAAGAATGGCACGGAAGGAAAACTTTTTAAAGCGCCATTTAGCGGAACAATCGCCATCGGGGTAAGTGATGTGAATGGAAACTATGATGATTCCAAATCTGCCGCCTCCCGTTATTCCTTGAAAATCAAGCGGCTTTCGGCCATTCCGAAGGACAAAAATACGATGGAAAAGCCATCTAACATTTCAAAGTTTCCGTACCGTGACCATGGGACCTTTACTGGGGAAAATGAAGATGAGGACTTCTACACGTTTAAGGTAGACAAGCCTCAGGTGGTGAAGGTGAAAACAAGCGGTGTACCAGGTGTGAACAGCATGCTGAAGGTTTATGCCGAGGAGCCTTATGAGGAGGATCCGGAAGAAGGCGTAATCAGTGATGAGGAATCTGAAGATCCAATGATGGAGCCAATGTTCTATCAGAACGCCAATGGTTATGGAAAGGGAGAAACCATTGTATTTGAGGCGGTACCTGGTGTGAATTACATGGTAGGCACAACCAACCAGGCAGAGATCATGGATGGAATGTTTGACTTTTTCATGGACGAGTCCATGATGGAAGCCGATGTTCCTGAACCTTCCGCTATTCCGTACGCTATTTCAGTAGAGAGCAAGCTGATCGGCCCGGATGAGGACGGCCTGCCATATACGGATGAAGATGAATCACCTGAAGCAGAACTGGCAGCGAAGAAAATTACCGTGAAAGAATATGCGTCACTTAAACAGAAAGAACGTAAAGATTCGCATGCCCAAAGTGTTATCATCATCATGGATGATGAGGAAGATGAGGATGGCATTGATATTCAGGATATCGTGGACAATGCGCTGCCGTACTCACTTGGAACGAAAAGAACAGCTGGTCTTCAACAGCAAGTTGACGAAGACTGGTATTCTTTCACGCCAAAGCAGGACAGCATCTATAATTTCAACTTTGGAACAGGGGAAAAGTATAGTTTCGAAGTGTATCAACTGATCAAGTCAAAGGATGAAAACGGAGATTCGTATCTTGATCTCGGATACGTCGCAGAAAATGTGGACTGGTGGACAGGAGAGATGCAGGATCATGTTATTGCTGACTTTAAGAAAGGAAAAAAATATTTTATCCGTGTCAGCAACGATTATATGTCAGATTCCATGCTGTATGATCCTTACCAGTTCAGCTCCAAGCTTCTGGTAACCAATACGAATGATAAGAATGAGCCAAATGATGATCTTAATCATGTGAAAGATCTTAAAAACAACAAAGCAACTGGCATGTTCTCAACCACTGGAGATATCGATGCTTTCTACTACAAGGCCAAAGAGACAGGAATCTCCAATGTTTCCCTGACGAAGGGAACAGTAACAAAAGCATTGAAAGCGAAGTACCCAAGTGAGCTGCTGCAGGATTATTACGGACTGGTTTTATTGATCGATGATAAAAACGGCAACCATAAACTGGATGACTTCGAAGCAGATACGGCACGCGAGGTGTATAAAGGAATCTACGGTTCTGAAACAAGAGGATCGTTCCAAACGAAAAAGGGCAAGGGATATTTCTTGCTTGGAATGGGCTATTTTGATAACACACCAGAACTTTCATTCATTCCGTATACTCTTCAAGTTCAATCGGCAATGAGGAAAGATGAAGATGCCAAATCAGTCATTAAAGGAAATAAACCGTCCAAACCGCTTTCCCTAAAAAAAGCAAACAGCAAATCCTATAGTGGAACTGGCTATTTCAATGTGGTCAGCCAAAGTGGCGGGGATGCCGACTGGTACAAATGGACGCTCAGCAAAAAATCAAAAGTAAAGCTGACGCTCGATACCTCACTCGACATTGATGGTGTGATTACGGTTTACAAGAATGGCAAGCAGATGGCAAAAAGCGATTACTACGGCAGTGGTGATGCTGAAGTGCTCTATACCACACTGGACAAAGGAACGTACCACATTAAGGTCAAGGACCTCAATGGCAATGCCTCTGTTCATGCTTATAAGCTGAAAGCCGAGATCCGATAATCGATTTTACTAAAAACGTAAGATGGGGCTGTCCAGAAAGTCATCAAATTGACTTCTGGAAGCCCCTTTTTCATTTGGCAACATTAAGTTTGTTGAACATCTTCATTGATAAGTTACTTGGAGTGAAGGGTGCGAGACTCCGGCGGGATGCGCGTGGCAGGTGAGACTCTGCAGGCGCAAAGCGCCGAAGAGGCTCAGCGCACGCCCCGTAGAAAGCGAGCGACCCGGAACGAAAAGTAACACTTTCAAGAGCTTCAAAGAACCTTAATGAACAGCCCCCTTTTCTTTTTTTATGCCTTCCGAATGAAAAAAGAAAAGTGACTAAAGATACATAAAAGTTTACCGATATTTTAAAAGTAATGACTCCGGTCCCGGTTTTCTGTACGAAAGGAATAGGTAATGGAGAAATCACCACCTTTCTTCCTGAATATACAAAAAATTTAAAATTTTACTTGTGCTTAACTGTTTCATTCCGCTATATTTAGAAGTATATGGCACTTATGGTCGAATAAGGAGGAATTTACATTTGAAAAAGGGTAACGCGAATGCGGTCAAAACTCTGGTCATTTCCTCGGCGTGTGCGGGGGCTATTCTTTTGCTACCATCAAAAGGAGAGGCAGCATTAGGAGATCAGGTGTTGAAAAACGGAATGAAGAATCCCGATGTAAAAGAACTGCAGAGGGAACTGATGAAGCAAGGTTATTTAAAGGCCAAGTACATAACCGGTTATTACGGACCGCTTACCACCACCGCCGTCAAAGACTTCCAACGAAAACATCAGCTTGTAATTGATGGTGTAACTGGCAAGATGACGGTAAAGGCAATAACCCAAAAGACAGCAACTCCGGCTCCTAAGGCGGGAAAACCGTCAGGCTACAACACCCTGAAACAAGGTTCACAAGGGTATGAGGTGGACCGGCTGCAAAAACGGCTGAAGGAACTCAAATTTTTTACTTACTCAAAAATCACGGGCTATTACGGAAGAATTACTGCAGAAGCAGTTAAGTCCTACCAGCGTGCAAACCACCTTTCTGCAACAGGGGTTGCAGACGATAAAACGCAAAAGGCCATTTTTTCATCTGCATCTCCGGCACCGGTTAAAACACCGGCACCAGCTGTTCCTGAAGGACTTCAAAAGAATGACAGAGGCCAAAAGGTGTATGAGCTTCAGTCCAATTTGAAAGCCTTGGGATACTACAAGTACAACCTGGATAGCATCTTTGGCAGAATTACAGAAGCAGGCGTAAAATCATTTCAGCGGACTTATAAGCTTCCCGTGACAGGAGTAGCAGACAGCAGAACAATGGAGAAACTCCAGGCAGAAGCCGGGAAAAAGAATGAAAAGCCTGAAAGCAGCACACCAACTGTTCAAGGGCTAAAACTTAACGCTGCCGGCCAGGAGGTTTATCAGCTTCAATCCAACTTAAAAGTACTTGGTTTTTATACATACAAAGTGGATTCGGTTTTCGGAAAAATTACAGAAGCGAGCGTGAAGTCCTTCCAAAAGGCAAACGCTCTATCCATGACCGGAATCGCAGACAGCAAGACCCTCGAAAAAATCAAGACGGAAGTGAAAAAGAAGGGGATTGAACCAGCTAAACCGCAAACGCCTGCAAAGCTTTTTAATGTCATTAATCTTGTGGGGGATGCAGCAGAGCTTGTTGGAACGCCATATACCTGGGGCGGTGATACTGTCTCCGAGGGATTTGATTGCAGCGGATTTTTGGTGTATCTGTTCAAAAAGCAAAATATCCAGCTTCCGCGGACAGTAGCTTCCATATGGAATGTGGGGAAAGCCGTCAGCAGCCCCAAAGTCGGGGATATTGTCTTTTTTGAAACCTATAAAAAAGGTCCTTCCCATGCTGGCATTTATATCGGAAACAACCGCTTCGTGCACAGCGGATCTTCCGGGGTAGCCGTAAGTGATCTCGGTTTATCGTATTGGAGCAGCCGGTATCTCGGGTCCAAGCAGCTTTATTAATAAGCAGAAAAGTGCAAAAAGAACGTCCATCCCGAAGGATGGACGTTCTTTTTTGGGGTTAGGGGTTAGGTGGTGGCTTATATTAAGAAAGTACCCGCCCTTTTCTGATGTTAAACCAAAATTTAGATATTTTTTTGGATTCTTGTAGCAGGATTGACGGAAAGATAAAATAAAGGTAGCATGAGACACTAATGAATCAAGGCAGAGACTAGGCTGCCCTGAATGAGCGAGGTAAAAGATGATGAAAAAGAAAATCAAAGTCATGACGATCTTCGGAACCCGTCCGGAAGCGGTGAAAATGGCTCCCCTCGTCATGGAATTAAAGAATTATCCTGAAGAAATTGAACCAGTCGTTACGGTAACCGCCCAGCATCGTCAAATGCTGGACGCGGTGCTTGATACCTTCAGCATCGTACCAGACTATGATCTGAATATTATGCAGGACCGCCAAACGTTAAGCCAGATTACTGTCAAAGCCCTGGCAGGCCTCGAAGGCATCCTCACCGAAGTGAAGCCGGATCTTGTGCTTGTCCATGGTGATACAACGACCACATTTGCAGCAAGCCTTGCTGCCTATTACCAGCAAATCGAAGTCGGCCATGTCGAAGCCGGGCTCCGTACGTGGAATAAATACTCGCCCTTTCCTGAGGAGTTAAACCGCCAGCTCACAGGAGTGATGGCAGATCTGCATTTTTCACCGACGGGTGCTGCAGCAAAAAACCTGCTCGATGAGAACAAAAACGGGGACGCCATTTTTATCACAGGGAATACGGCTATTGACGCATTAAAAACGACCATTCAAGAGGTTTATACTCATGATGTGCTTGATCAAGTCGGGAATGACCGGATGATCCTCGTTACCGCTCACCGCCGGGAAAACCTGGGTGAGCCAATGCGGAATATTTTTAAAGCCATCAAAAAGCTTGTCGAAGATTATGAAGATGTGCAGGTCGTTTATCCAGTCCATTTAAATCCGGCTGTTAGAGAGCTTGCAGCTGAAGT
Organism: Fictibacillus fluitans; assembly: GCF_030418125.1. Lineage (GTDB taxonomy): Bacteria > Bacillota > Bacilli > Bacillales > Fictibacillaceae > Fictibacillus_C > Fictibacillus_C fluitans. Next base: position 51,597 of record NZ_JAUHTR010000009.1, read on the forward strand.
TCTTGGGAACGATCCGAGAATTCATTTAATTGATCCACTCGGAGTTATCGATTTTCATAATTTTGCTTCCCGGGCCTATCTCATTTTGACTGACAGCGGCGGGGTGCAGGAGGAAGCTCCTTCTCTCGGTGTCCCTGTACTGGTGCTCCGGAACAATACAGAACGGCCGGAAGGAATTGCGGCAGGTACGTTACGGCTGGTTGGAACGGAAGAAGGAAACATTTACTCATGCACGAGTGAACTTCTTAACAACCACCAGGCCTATGAGGAAATGGCGAAAGCTTCCAATCCTTATGGCGATGGGCAGGCCTCCCGCCGGATCGTTGAAGCCATACTTTATCACTACGGACTCAGAACGGAACGTCCAGATGCTTTTCGCGCATAAGCGACATAATAAAAGGGATGCCGGCAAATCATGCTGGCATCCCTTTTTATCAGGAAACAAATTCTTTATTTTTCACCGATGGGGTATGAGGCTTCTCTTCATTTCTAAACAGCCAATCCAGCTTCGGCTCCACCAGCGGTTTGAATAATCCAACCATGAACTTTCTGGTGATGAACCAGCAAGTGAAGAGGGCGAATAGAACGGCTACAGCAATAAGTGCCACAGGATGTTCAGCGACCTGGTCGGGAAGCAATCCTCTATACACACGAACAATGGATGAATGGACCAGATAGATGAAAATGGAATAGATCCCTAATTTATTGAACAGAACTAGCTGCTTGTCCTGAGAAGTTAACAACATAATGGCAATGGATAGCACGGTAACTCCGCCATAAATGGCAACCTGAATGAGAGCACCTTTCAGGAATGACCATTCGAAATGGCTATATGAGTCCCTCATAAATGTAATGGCGGTATCCCAGTTGTTGTTTGTGAATATCACCATGAATCCAAGAAATCCGATAATAACAGCGGCTGATATCCATTTCCCCGGCATTCTCCACGTTTTGGAGCGCGCTGCCAGAGCTTTTAACACATTTTTCTCAGCCAATAAATAGCCGATCAAGAAATAAGGATAGAAGTTAACAAGCTTCCTTAGTGAAAACCAGCTTGTTACATCATTCACGTAACTGACCCAAATCGCAAGTGCGATGGATGCAACGAGGGGATATCGTAATTTCGTTACATAAGGAGTAATCATTCCCCATACGATAATTCCCAACAAAAACCACATGGTCCAGTAGGGCTGAAGAATATCAAGGACCCTGCTGTCAGAGTGAAGAGAAATCATCTCCTGGTCATTGATTAATTTTGAGAAAACCCCATTGATCAGCTGCCAAATCAAAAAGACGGCAAAAAGCTGGACGGTTCGCTTGAACTTGTTCGGCCGGTAGAAATAGCCGCTGATGATGATGAATAAGGGCATATGAAAGGTATATATCGCGTTGTACAAGTATAAAGGCAGGGTATTTCCGGCCCAGTCTCTGTAGATTTCGATTGAATGTCCGAATACAACCATGAAGATCAACAGACCTTTTATGTTATCAAACCATGGTATACGTTTGCTGGCCATATTCTCCTCCTTCCTCTGTTTACCAAACTCCGGCAATATACGGTTATTTATTCTAACGAAAGGCGGTAAAACGCGTCAACCGCATGTATGAATTTACCAAGCATACTGTTAGTAACCGTTTTCTGTGGTATTGAAACCTTTATCTCCACATTTTTCGTCATAAGGATACATTTGTTGTCGAGGTATAATGACCTATTACAATTTATTGACAATAATTGTCTGTCGATTGTCAAGTATAGATGAATGATGTTATATTTTAAGGTAGACTTTTATTTTGACATTAATCAACAAGATGCGATAAATAACGTCAAAAAATATACTTGATTTCGAATATGTAAGTAAGGGTACTTTAAATAGAGAAAGAGATCAGAGGATGTATTACTGAAAAAGGAGCTGACATTTGTGATCTATGCAGAAATTCTTGCGGGTGGAAAAGGAACCCGTATGGGGAATATAAACATGCCCAAGCAATTTTTAACATTGAACAACAAACCCATCATTATTCATACGATTGAAAAGTTTATTCTAAACGATCGGTTCGATAAAATCCTGGTGGTTTCACCTAAAGAGTGGATTATTCATACAAAAGATATCATCAGAAAATATATTAGTGGTGATGACCGCATTGTTGTCGTTGAAGGCGGAAAAGACCGCAATGATTCTATCATGAGCGGAATTAATTATATTGAAAAAACATTCGGCCTTAATGATGATGATGTCATCATTACACATGATTCCGTCCGTCCGTTTCTGACGCACAGGATCATCGAAGAAAACATCGATTCCGCTTTGGAATACAGAGCTGTTGATACAGTTATTGAAGCAATTGACACGATTATTGAATCCACAGACGGAGAAATCATCTCCAATATTCCTGTCCGGAGCGCAATGTATCAAGGACAGACTCCGCAAAGCTTTAATATTAAAATGCTTGTGGACCACTATCATTCCCTAAGTGATGAACAAAAAAACATCCTGACTGACGCCTGCAAAATCTGTGCGCTCAAAGGGGAAAATGTGAAGTTGGTAAAGGGCGAAGTATTCAACATCAAAGTAACCACACCGTATGATCTCAAAGTGGCAAATGCCATTATTCAGGAGAGTATTGGCCGATGATTAACCAAGTTTATCGGTTAGTGTCTCCACGCCAATTTGAAGTGACATACAATGACGAGTCGCTTCAGACTGATTATGTGGTCGTTCGCCCGACACACTTATCCATTTGCGCTGCGGATCAGCGGTATTATACAGGAACCCGCGGTAAACATGCCATGGCCAAAAAATTGCCGATGGCATTAATTCATGAAGGAATCGGCAAGGTTGTGTATGATTCCAAAGGAGAATTCAAAACAGGCACCAAGGTGGTTATGGTCCCTAATACCCCGACAGAAGAGGATGACATTATTGGAGAAAACTATTTAAGGTCCAGTAAGTTCCGTTCCAGCGGGTATGACGGTTTTATGCAGGACTATGTTTTCCTCAGAAGAGACAGGCTGGTTCAGCTTCCGGAAGATATGAGCCCTCATGTGGCTGCTTTTATTGAACTGATTACCATTACGATGCACTCGCTTATACGCTTTGAACAAAAGGCGCACACCAGAAGGGATACGTTTGGAGTGTGGGGGGACGGAAACCTTGGCTTTATCTCTTCCCTCATTCTGAAGAAACGTTACCCGGACAGCAAGGTCTACCTGTTCGGGAAAACCAAATACAAGATGGAGCACTTTTCCTTCATTGATGAAGCATACAATATCGATGAAATTCCTGATGATCTCCAGATTGATCATGCATTTGAATGTGCAGGCGGCAAAGGCAGCCAGGACGCGATCAACCAAATCATTGATTACATTCATCCGGAAGGTTCCATTGCGATTCTCGGCGTTTCAGAATACCCTGTGGAAATTAACACCCGCATGATTCTGGAGAAGGGATTAACGGTCATTGGAAGCAGCCGAAGCGGAAGAGCCGACTTCGTCAACACCGTTGAATTTATGAAAGAGATTCCGGAAGTGGTCGAGTACCTTGAACTGCTCGTTGGTTCCGTGCACGAAGTACGTACTATTCAGGATATCATCGATGCATTTGAGAAAGATTTAACGACATCATGGGGAAAAACAATTATGGAGTGGAAAATTTAATTGAATATCTTTCCCTGCCATAAAAAAATGAAAGGGGAGGATGGAAAATGTCATTCTTGAAATTGCTGCCCACAATCGCAGTGAAGCAATTTATCCGCGTGATCTTCTTCCTTTGTTCCATCCTCTTTCCATTAAAAATGAACAAGGTTACCTTTGCGTCTTATCGAGCCGATAAGCTCACGGGTAATCTTGCTTATGTTTATAAAGAGATTAAGCGAACCAGGAAGCAGCAATATGACACATTTTTCTTATTAAAAAAGTTCGATTCCTCGTTTGCGGGAAAGCTGGACTACGTGCTGCACATGATTAAGGCAAGCTACCATCTGGCGACTTCCAAATACTTTTTTATTGATGACTATTACTTTCCTGTTTATTGCATCAAGCCCAGAAAAGGCTCGGAAATTATACAGTTATGGCATGCGGCCGGCGCATTTAAAAAGTTTGGTTACAGTACGATTGATAACTCGTTTGGCCCCAGCCGCAATTATTTGGAACATGTGAAGATCCATTCGAATTATACAAAGGTGGCAGTCAGTTCATCAGAGGTTATTCCTTTTTATGCAGAAGCTTTTGATATGGAAGAAGAAAAAATCAAACCATGGGGAATACCGAGAACGGATTACTTCTTCATGAAAGACAAGCATGCGAAGGTGCTGGGGCTTTTTTATCAAAAATATCCGCAGCTGAAAAACAAGAAATTGCTGTTGTATGCCCCAACTTTCCGGGGGAAGAGCCATTATCAGGATCAGTTTGAATGTCCGATCCAGTTTGAAGCACTGCAAAAGATGCTGGGGGATGAATATGCCCTGCTTGTGCACCTGCATCCGTATATTAAAACCCCGGTGACGATTGAGCCTTCTGTTGACCAGTTTGTGTTTGAAATCAAGCAGGACTTCACCATCAATGAATTAATGATTATTTCAGATCTTCTGATTACAGACTATTCATCCGTTATATTTGAATACAGCCTCCTGGGCCGTCCCATCGCATTTTTTGCAACGGATTTGGAAGAATATAAATCTGAACGAAACTTTTATTATGATTACCAGTCCTTCATCCCTGGCCCGTTTTTCAACGATACAATGAGACTTGGAAAATGGATTAAGCAGGGTGAGTATGATTATGAGAAAGTCAAAGCTTTCAAAGACCGATTTTTTGACTATGCGGATGGCAATGCAGCTGAACGCTTGGTAAACGCCATTTTGAAATAAAACATTCATTCAACTTGATACAGCAGAAATGAGGAATAGATTGGAGTTCAGTAGATGATTACAAGGGTTAAAAGGAAATTGAGAAGGGTGCTGGGCAGAAATAAAATCCAGCAGGAGCAAGTTCCTGATCAGGATTTAATTATTAATGACAGGCACGTTATCATAAGAAAAGACCGGTTGGAGCCAACGCTTCCTCTTATAAAGGAAATGGCGGGTGTGAGGGATAACTTGGTGCCCCGCAGAAAAGTTACTCATTTGTCCTTTACGGGTCCGGTAATGAAGATCAAAGGTTATTATTACCTGGAAGATATCCCTATTCATGATGATGATTATGTGAAAAAAAGGCTGATATTGGTCAATATGGCCACTAAGAAAAACCTTCCTGATATTCATATTCCTTTGCAGGATATAAAAATTGACGGACTGCATTCTAATGAAAACATCAGTGATGATTATAAATGGTCAGGATTCCAGGGGGAGATTAATTTTTCCCGCATTGAGCTGGGCAACAAACCGCTCATTGATTCTGAATATACGTTTTTTATCGAAATCGAAATGAATGTTCCAGGACAAGACATTGTGAGAAAAAAATTTCCGCTTGGAAATATAGAGTCCTACCTGCCAAATGGTTTTTACTCTGCCAAAATGGAATACTTCTCCGCAAGAAGGCACTTGAAATATAACCTTTTGGCCACCTATGACCAGGAAGTAAAAACGTTAAAACTGGTTTCGTCCAAATTGAAGGATTTTGATCCAGCAGAACTCGACATGGATGAAGCCATCAAAAGAACGCCATTTTACCGATTCTTTTATTCCAAAGTGTTTAAACAGATTTATAATTTTTGCTGCCTCTTCCCGGTCAAGGAGAAAAAGGTATTGTTTGCCTCTGACAGCCGTGAAGATATGAGCGGGAATTTTCAGTTTGTGTATGAAGAAATGCTGAAACGAGATCTCGATTTCGATTACCATTTCATGCTGAAAAAAGGGGTCGGGGTTAAAAAGAGCTTCGGCGAACTAACCCGTCTCGCGTATGATATGGCAACATCAAAATACATTGTCCTGGATGATTTCTATCCGCTTGTCTATCCACTGAAAATCAGGGATAACGCTGAGCTGGTTCAGCTTTGGCACGCAGTTGGTGCATTTAAGACGTTTGGATTCAGCCGTTTGGGAAGACCGGGCGGACCGTCTCCGAAATCATTAAACCACCGGAATTACACAAAAGCCATCGTCAGCTCACATAATATTGGCAAGTATTATGCTGAAGGCTTCGGTATTTCAGAAGAGCATGTGGTACCTACCGGAATACCGAGGACGGACGTTTTCTTTGATGAAGTTTATCAGCATGAAGTGAAGGAACGGTTATACGAAGAATTTCCGTTCTTAAGGGATAAAAAGGTGATTACCTTTGCGCCTACCTTCAGGGGGAACGGACAGCAATCCGCACACTATAATATGGAAATGCTTAATCTTGATAAGATTTATGAAGAACTGAAAGATGAATACGTCTTCTTGTTCAAAGTTCATCCTTTTGTTAAAAATGATTTTAGTATTCCATATCAATACAGCGAATTTTTCTATGACTTTTCTTCCTACCGGGAAATCAATGATCTCCTGTTTGTGACTGATATTCTGATTACCGATTATTCATCCGTTTGCTTTGAGTATGCACTGTTGAACAAACCGATGATTTTCTTTGCCTATGATGTGGAAGAATACATTCAGAAAAGGGATTTCTATTTTGATTACCATTCCTTCATCCCTGGTCCGCTTGTGAAAACCACAGACCAGCTCGTTTCCACCATTAAAAGGGAAGACTTTAAAATGGAAAAGGTACAGCCGTTTGTGAAATACTTCTTTGATGACATTGACGGGAAGGCAAGTGAACGGGTAGTTGACCGTATTTTCCTCGGCATCGGAGAAGAGGACGAAGAAGAACATCAATCATAATTTTTTAAGGATGAAAGGGATCTTCTCTCTTTCATCCTTTTTTTACCTTATAGGATTGACTGGGGGACGGAACGGGAAAGGAACAGGAATTACAACAAAGAGGAAGGTCTGTCAGTCATGAAGAAAAAGGTATATATGGTTATCGGCAATATCGACATTGATAAAGGCGGAATCACAAGGGTCATGCTCAATCGCTCCTGGCTTCTGTGTGAGCGGGGCTACAGTGTTTCCCTATTAACGCTAAATTTCAAGAAGAACTATCCAGAGGTGGAAGCAGAGCTCAAGAAAATGGGGCGTCTGCATCCGGACGTGGATATTATTGATGTATATGATTTTTACAAATTGCGAAATACCTCAGTCTTTACAAAAGAAGAGGACCATTCAAATGCTGAAGAAGAGTATTTTATCCATCATGGAAAGCAGCATGAACGTTACTTTAAAAATGGTATATTGATTAAAGATGAAAAACGTGATGCGGCTGGAGAACTTGAATATATTGATTATTACAATGAAAGCAGGATAAGGACCAGCCGGGAGGATTTTTATAAGGGACAAGTGTATCGAACGGTTTCTTACCACCCGGCCACACAAAAGGCAACAGTGAAGAATTACTGCACGGATGATGGTTTTTGCTATTTAAGCCGCTGGTTTAACGGGGACACAGGAGAGCAGGAGAAACTCTTTCTGTTTGATGCCCATGACCGTTCCTGCAAGCTGTATGCTTCCAATGAGGATTTTCATGTCAGCTGGCTGAATAAAATGTGCAGGCAGGCGGAGGAGAAGCCCTATGTTATTTGCGATGGGCCAGGCAGCGCTGCCAAAGTTTTGAACATAGAAAAAGACCTGGCATACAGGATCCTTGCTGTGCATTCCAACCATTTTTCCTATCCGCATCAGAAGGGCAGTGCCGTGAAAAAGAATCATAAAGAACTGCTCGACCGCTTCAAGGAGGCAGATGCCCTGGTGCTATTAACGGAAGAACAGAAGCAGGACATTGAAGAGCAATACGAAGATCCGGGGAACATTTATGTTATTCCCCACTTTGTTACACCTATGGAGGATACCACTTCTATTCAAAAGGATCCTCACTTGATTTCAATTGTCTCCAGGCTTCATGAAGAAAAAGGGCTTGATGAGGCCATCAGAAGCTTTAAACAGGTGGTTTCCCAGTTTCCAGCAGCCCGGCTTGAAATCCATGGTTCAGGACCGGCGGAGGACCAGCTGGCAGAACTGATCGCTGAATTGAATTTACAGGAGCATGTTCAGTTAAAAGGATATTGCAGCCAGGTGGGACATGTATTCAAGCAATCCCTTTTTACGCTGCTGACCTCAAAATATGAGGGGCTCAGCCTTGTGATCCTGGAATCAATGGCTAACTTCACACCTGTGATCAGCTACAATATCAAATACGGCCCTTCTGATCTCATTGACCATGGTGTTGACGGATATCTCGTTCAAAACCGGAGCCAGGATGAATTGGCCCACTATATGCTTGAGCTGCTGAATGATCCGGAGAAGGCGAAGAAAATGGGCGGGGAAGGATATAAAAAAGTAAAAGCAAAATGGAATGAAGAGCTGCATTTGCAGCGCTGGGAAACACTGTTCGATAAAATCAGCCATTAAAAAAAGCTTTCAGAACGTTGTCTGAAAGCCTGGACGAGCTGCATGAGCATGCAGCTCGTTTTATTTATGCGGTCTTTTTATCGCGTTCAAAACGGGCTTGTAATTTTGGCTGACCAGTCCAACAGTCTCAACCACCAACTCAATTCCAATGGTGAGAAGCGCCAGAATAATTATGGATCCCCAAAGCGTGGACGTGGAAAAGATAATGGCGGCCAGTCCGAAAACTGAGCTCATTGCATAGATAATAAGAACGGTTTTTTGATGAGAGAACCCAAACCGGAGCAAGCAATGGTGAAGATGGGACTTATCCGCCAATGAAATCGGCTGTTTGTGTACAATCCTGCGGATGATGGCAAAAATCGTATCTGAAATAGGTACTCCCAGGATGATCACCGGAACGACCAATGAAAACATGGTCACGTTTTTAAATCCAAGCAGGGAAACGACGGCGATGATAAAGCCAAGGAAGAGCGCACCCGTGTCACCCATGAAAATTTTGGCCGGGTAAAAATTATGAAAAAGAAAGCCAAGCGTGCTGAACAAAGCCACAGACGCAATGATGAGGACAAACATATCCCCCATGATCAGCGCCATGATGGAGATGGTAATGAAGACGATGGAGGAAACGCCTGCAGCAAGCCCGTCCAGTCCGTCAATCAGGTTAATGGAGTTTGTAATCGCCAAAATCCAAATCACCGTTACAGGGACGCTGAACCATTCCAGTTCAAGCCTTCCATTAAAGGGAAGGTTAATAAAATTAACCTGGATATCCCCCATGAAAACAATGATTAAGGCTGCAGCAATCTGTCCCAGGAGTTTGAGTTTTGGAGAAAGCTCAATTTTATCATCCAGTATGCCTGTCAATATAATTACGGATGCCCCAAGAACAATGGGCCAAACGGTTTGATCCGGTGGATGGGCGATCAGTATGCCAAGTATGAAACTGATAAATATGGCCAATCCGCCAAGGCGGGGCATCATTGTTGCGTGAACTTTCCGATCGGATGGCCGGTCAACTGCTCCGATTGCCAGAGCAAATTTTTTGATGAAAGGAGTAAGACCCAGTGAGGCAAAAAAACAGATAAGCAATGTCACAATTAACATTAATGCACCTCATATCGATCCATGTTCTATACGAAAAGGATTGTCGATTTATTTAAGTATTTGTTGAAGATTATCTCTTTATGGATTATATCATAATCATCTAAAATTAACGTATAAAAACTACAAATTTTGTAAAAGCTGTTAGGATGGAACAACAAAAAAATAAGCCCTTATATGAAGGGCTTATCAGCTGGAGTAATATTTTTAAGCATCTTTTGCTGTAGAATTTTAAATGCAAATTGCGGCAATGCCATTTGGCGCTTCCAGCGGGAAGGCTGCCTGAGCAGACGGTAAAACCATTCCAGGTTCATCTTCTGCCAAACTTCCGGCGCTCGTTTTGCCTCGCCGGCAATGACGTCAAAGGTGCCGCCGACACCGATAAAGATCCCATGGTCGAACGATGGCATGCTTTGTGAAATCCATTGCTCCTGGCGGGGAGCACCCAATGCCACAAGGATAATATCGGGCTTTGTGCTTTCCACTGTCTTCATGATCTGATCATCATTCAAGTCAAAGTAACCATGATGATAGCCGGCGATCTTCACATTCGGGAAGTCGCTTTTAATCCGGTCAGCTGCCTTTTCCACGACACGGTCCTTGCCGCCAAGCAAATAGACGCTGAGGCTTTTTTTATTCGCAAGTTTCAGAAGCCGCATGGTGACATCAAATCCCGGTACCCGTTCAGGAAGGGGAACGCCGAGAAGACCTGCCGATTTAACAATTCCAATCCCATCGGCTGTCACGTAATCTGCTCCTTGAATAATGTTCATCAATGTATCATTTTTGCGGGCATCCATAACAATTTCGGGGTTCGCTGTGACAACAAATGTCTTTTCACGATTCTCGATGTGGGATCCAAGCGTGTGGACGAATTGTTTAACGGTTGTATTTATAAAGTTTATTCCTAGTATATTCACTGTATTTTTCATATTCATCAGATCCTCACTTTTCATACGAAGACGCATGCAGGCTATTAAACTACCAAACTGACAATCTCTAATTGCCTGTAAAAAGGTGCATTTCCAGAAACAGAAGGAAATGTAAAAAAATCATTAAGACCTTGTAAAAAAAACTTAAAGATTATATTATGAGTAAGGGTAACAAAATGCAAGTCTTTTTACGAATTATTATACCATGAATGATCTGCTTTTGTAAAAGTATGATTAATTTTTTGTAAATGTCACTTGTATTTTGTCTTTAAAGTAAAGCTTTGTGGTTGCAAAGGCACCCGATAATCTTTACGTGAAATTTACCTTTTAATAATAGATTTAAAACATGAGCCAAAAATAGCAGGACAGGTAATTTTTTCATATAAACTAGTAGGAGTGTGAAGGCCATGAGAAAAGTATTAACTTATGGGACATTTGACTTGCTTCATTGGGGACACATCAATTTGCTGAAACGTGCAAAAGACCTGGGAGACCATCTGATTGTGGGTCTTTCCGGAGATGAATTTAACGCGATTAAAAATAAAAAATCATATCACAGCTTCGAAAACCGAAAAATGATTTTAGAGTCCATTCGATACGTGGATGAAGTGATTGAAGAGAAAAGCTGGGATCAAAAGATTAAAGATGTAGTGGATCACAAGGTGGATATCTTTGTTATGGGAGACGACTGGGAAGGTAAATTTGATTTCCTTAAAGAATATTGTGAAGTCGTTTATCTGCCGAGAACAATAGGGATTTCAACATCACAAATTAAGGATGACCTTTTTAGCATTAAAAATGGGTAGAGAACTCGCAATAACGGTCTATTTAATTCTTTTTAACATTCTTTTCAATCTTTTTAAGCTTTTCCCATCACAAGACAGGCTGGCTTTTGTTCTTTCATTTGGCGACAACGCTTCTTATTTATATGAAGCGCTGAAAAAGCGTGACGATCAAAAAGCCGCCTTTTTATGCACAACCGAAAAAAGTGTGTCGGGATTAAAGGATTATCCCGATGCGAACGTGATACAATTTCAAAACAAAAATATTTCCGGAACCCTCAGGTCCATTTACTGGCTGGCCACCTCCAGAAAAATCATTCTGGACAACTATTATGGCTTCCTGGCTGGAATTCAATTCAAGGAAAATACGGAATGTATTCAAATATGGCATGCCGCTGGTGCGATCAAGAGATTTGGAATCCGCGATGCTTCTGTTGAAGGCAGAAGTCTCAAGGCGCAAAAGCGGTTTTTGTCTGTGTATGAAAAATTCCATAAAATCGCTGTGGGCTCCCGGGCAATGGAGGATATCTTCAGGGAAGCCTTTGCTCTTTCCGGAGATCAGTTCCTGCGGACGGGCCTGCCGCGAACTGACCTTTTTTTTAATGAACTTAAGCAAAACGGTATTAAAAAGCAGCTGCTTCATGACAATCCTGATCTGAAGGACAAGGAGCTCATCCTGTATGCCCCTACCTATCGGGACCATCAGTTGGACCAGTTTGAACTGGAACTTGATTTGGGGAAACTGCAAAACGAACTGGGAGCGGGCTATGCCGTCATCTTAAAGCTTCATCCGGCGTTAAAAGGCACCGTTCATTATGAAGAAGAGTACCCAGGCTTTGTTTACAATTATTCTTTCCACCATGATGTTAATGATTTAATGCTCATTGTGGATTATTTGATAACGGACTATTCTTCTATTCCGTATGAATTCGCATTGCTCGATAAACCGATGATTTTCTATCCGTATGATTTGAAGGAATATACAGATCAAAGAGGTCTTTGGGATAATTACGCAGCGCTTATACCCGGACCGGTCGTATATTCCACAGAGGAGATTATAAGCGTCATCCGTAATCAGTCCTTTGAATGGAAAAGGCAGCAGGAATTTAAAACAAAGTGGAATGAATTCCATCAGGGTAACTCAAGTGAAAAGTTAATCTCGTATTTGTTGGATAACAAGCATCAAACGGGGACAGGCGAGGGGTAAGCAATGGCAGGCATAAAGCTGAAAAAGTTATGGAAAAGATGGAGAGGGATAAGCATTGCCCAGCGGATATATCACTGCTTTTTTAAGGTTGCTGGGTTTCTTCCCCCTAAGAAAAAATTGGTGATGTTCGAAAGCTTTCTAGGTAAGCAATACAGTGACAATCCCAGAGCTATTTATGAGTACATGAAGCTGCACAAGCCCGAATACACGCTGGTGTGGAGTGTGGCCGAAGGGTCAGAGAAACCGTTTAAGGAAGAGAGCATTTCATATGCGGTCCGGTTCACGCTGAAATGGTTTTTTTATGTGGCCAGGGCCGAGTACTGGGTAACAAACAGCAGGCTGCCGCTGTGGATTCCAAAGCCTCATCATACGACCTATGTGCAAACGTGGCATGGAACGCCGCTGAAGCGCCTGGCGGCCGACATGGAAGAGGTTCATATGCCTGGAACAACAACCGACGCCTATAAAAAGAATTTTCACCGGGAATCAAAGAAATGGGATTATCTGATTTCTCCTAATGCTTATTCCACTGAGATTTTCCGGAGGGCTTTTCAGTTTGATAAAGAAGTGATTGAATGCGGCTATCCCAGAAATGACGTACTGTATACTGAAAATAACCCGGAACAAGTGGCAAAACTAAAAAAGAGGCTTGGAATTCCAAGCGGCAAACAAGTCATCCTGTATGCACCGACATGGAGGGATGACCAGTTTTATGAAAGAGGACGCTATAAGTTTGAACTGACACTGAATTTACATGCTTTGCGAAAAGCATTTGGAGATAAATATGTTATCATATTAAGAATGCATTACCTTGTAGCAGAGAACTTTGATCTCTCGCCATATGAAGGTTTTGCTTTCGATTTTTCCTATCATGAAGACATTCGGGATTTATATCTGTGTTCAGACCTGATGATTACGGATTACTCATCGGTATTTTTTGATTACGCGAATCTGCGGCGGCCGATCATTTTCTTTGTCTATGACATTGAAACATACAGGGACAAGCTTCGGGGATTTTATTTTGACTTTGAAAACAATGCTCCCGGGCCGCTCGTAAAGACAACCGGGGAAGTAATTGAAGCGATCAGGAAATATGAAGAGGCGAACTTTAAGGTTCACTCCGAAGCTTTCGAGAACTTTTATGAACGATTTTGCTATTTGGAAAGTGGACAATCTTCTCACAAAGCCGTTCAAAAAGTATTCTAAACCAATCTCTTTGGGAGAGGATTACAAACAATGATTTCAGCTTTTAAAGTATTAAATGAACAAATCAACAGCTTCTACCTCATGATTCGTCTATCGATGTATGAGCTTAAGATAAAGAATAATAACAACTATTTGGGAATGCTTTGGGAGGTCATCAATCCGGCCATTCAGGTAGCTGTATACTGGATGGTGTTTGGGATGGGAATCCGGCAGGGAAGAAGCGTGGGAACAGCAGGACATGAGGTTCCCTTCCTGCAATGGCTGGTCTCGGGGATTATCGTCTGGTTCTTTATCAGTCCGGCAATTCTAAACGGCTCTAAAGCGATCTATACCCGCATCAAGATTATCGCCAAGATGAACTTTCCGTTAAGTGTCATTCCGAGCTATGTCATTTTTTCGATATTCTATCCGAATGTGATGCTGCTCGCATTGATCGCCGTCATCTTTCAGTTCACGGATCACGGAAAGATTTCGCTTTATTACCTGCAGCTTCCCTACTATATGTTGGCAGCTATAGCACTTGTCTTTTCACTGTCACTGATCACGTCGACCCTTTCTACAATCGTTCGTGACGTCCAGATGTTTGTACAGTCAATTATGCGGATGCTGTTTTACGTTACACCGATTTTATGGGTTCCAGATCCTAAGAAACTTCCTGAATTCATTAATCTTATTTTAAAAGGGAATCCTTTTAGTTATATTGTTGAAGGATACCGGGACGCTATGTTAAGCAGGGCATGGTTTTTTGAACATTGGGAACACACGCTGTATTTCTGGGGCTTTGTTCTGGTTCTGTTCATAATCGGTTCCGCACTCCACGTGAAATTAAGAAACCGATTCGTGGATTACTTGTAAGAATACAGGAGAGATGGACATGAGTAACCAAACCGTTATCGTACGCGATGTTACAAAAAAATATAAGATGTATAAAAAGCCGGCCGAAAAGCTGCTCGATATTATTTTGCCAAAGGGCTATGGCGAGGACTTTTATGCGATTCAAAATATCAGCTTTGAAGCGAATCAGGGTGATGTCATCGGGATTGTCGGTGTGAACGGGTCAGGAAAGTCAACCTTGTCCAACCTTATATCCGGGATTATTCCGCCCACATCAGGGACGATTGAATTAAATGGAGAAGTCTCACTGATCGCGATTGCTTCAGGTTTAAATAACGAGCTGACCGGACGGGAAAACATAGAGCTGAAATGTTTGATGCTTGGCTTCAGCAAGCAGGACATTAAACGGCTTGAACCGGAAATCATTGAATTTGCCGAGATCGGAAAGTTCATTGACCAGCCAGTAAAAAAATACTCAAGCGGAATGAAGTCGCGCCTTGGATTCGCCATTTCGGTGACAGTAAACCCGGATATCCTCGTTATTGACGAAGCCTTGTCGGTAGGTGACCAAACTTTCGCTGATAAATGCCTGGACAAGATGAACGAATTTAAAGAACAGGGCAAAACCATCTTCTTCATCAGCCATTCCATGGGCCAGGTGAAAAAGTTCTGTGAAAAGATTCTTTGGCTGGAATATGGTGAAGTTCGTGCCTACGGGCCAATGAAAGAAATTCTTCCGAAATATCAGGAATTTCTCAAGGAATACAAAGCCATGTCCAAGGAAGAGAAGAAACGCTTCAAGCAACAAGTACAGCTTAAGCAGAGCGGCCAGAACAAGCCTGGAGACAAGCTGCAAACCTCATCTGCAAAGTAACAAGCTCGGAGAAAGCCTTTGTTGAAGAGAACGGGTGCTGCGTTCATAAAGACGTCAGGCACCCTTTTTCTGATATACCGCAAGTATGCGCTTACACCTGTGAACCAAAGTGATAGAGGGAGAATGGAAGAATGAAAAGTCGAACGGGCATTTTAAATCGAATCATACATATGCTGCGGCCAGAAAAAAAGGTTGGCAAAAGAAAGACATTTAAGAAACGTTTGATAATCAGCCAAACGGAGGAGAAGGTCACCGTTCAGGGACAGCTGGGAACACATGCCCTCGTCAGGGAGCTTCTGTTTTTATCACGGAATACCGGAGAGATGATGAAGGTGGCAGAAATTAATCCGTCCTCCAGTTTTTCGTTTGATATCCGTGTGAGCGACATCGATTCCAGTTTTCCCGGTGAAGAACGAATGAACTTTGATCTGTACCTGGGAATACAGCGGCCTGCTGAAGAGGTAAAGGAGGACTTCCTGGAAGGAAAGATGGACCAGGCAGTTTTTTATCCCCGGGAAGATGGCGGGCAGGATGTTTGCTACCCCATCCGTCTCGGCCGATTTGCTGAAATGGACTATATGGAATTTATACCTTTTCAATCCGAAGAAGGCTTAAGTTCATATCTTTATGTTACAAAAAAAGGAAACGTGTCTTTTGTGACCCGCGGAATGGTCAACATAAAGCCGAAGGTGCAGATTGATGAGATGTACTTCCGAAAGGACAAGCTCTCTTTTAACGGAAAACTTTTCACAAGGGATGCGGGCATCAAAAGCATTCAATTGCTGTTAAAGGGCCGTGATACCAATGTGGAAAAACGGCTTCCGGCTGAAGTTGAAAAGATGCAGGAAGAAACGCGGCTGAAGTTCGGAATGCACCGCTACAAATATGGAGTGAATGTGGATTTCGAGCCGTTGTTTAATGATCCGATGTACGGCCAGGATATTTATGATTTCTACTTTGAACTGAGCTTTGGCTTTCCTCATCCGCCGGTTCTTGTCAGAATTGGCCGGCCAAGATTCCAGGTTAAGTATTTTTTGAGGGATGGCTATGCCAGGGCAGGCGAAAAAACGTATGCCCTCGCGCCTTATTTTACCTTTAAAGGGTTTAATCTTTCACTTCAAGTGGATGAATTCGAGAAGAGCACCTACGAGTACCTCAGAAGAATCAAGCGCTGGGCATGGCTTCTGCGGCCATTTTATAAAAAACGAAACATATGGCTGGTGGGGGAGCGCCCCTATAAAGCGCAGGATACAGGATACCACTTCTTCAACTATGTACGAAAGCAGCATCCGCAGCAGGATGTGTATTATGTGATCGAGAAGGATTCCCCGGAATTAAGAAATGTGGAAGCACTCGGCAACATTCTTTACTTTAAATCAAAGGAACACATTTTCCATACCTTTATGGCACAAAAAGTGATCGGTTCGCATCATCCGGATTATTTGTATCCATTGCGAACCAAACAGTATAAAAAAGCCATAAAAGCCACAAAAATCTTTTTGCAGCATGGAGTCATGGGGACCAAAAATATGGTGGCCAACTATGGGAAACAGGCGCCGGGATTTGATACCGACCTGTTTTTGGTCAGCTCAGACTTTGAAAAAAATATGATTGTCCATGATTTTGGCTACAATCCAAACGATGTGGCCATTACCGGGCTTTCAAGGTTTGACAGCCTGCTCGCTGAAGATGTTGAGAAAAAACGGCAGCTGTTAATTATTCCAACCTGGCGGGACTGGATTATCACCGATGAAGTCTTCATCGAAAGTGAGTATTTTGAACGCTACCGGGAGCTTATCAATCATCCAGAGCTTCATCAATTGGCGGCTTCGCTGAATTTTGAGATCGTGTTTTGTCTGCATCCCAACATGCAGAAATTCACCTCTTATTTTACCGGCTCCCCAGTGCGTGTGATCAGCCAGGGAGAAGTAGATGTTCAGCGGCTGCTGAAGGAAAGCGCCATGATGATTACCGATTATTCATCGGTCGGGTTTGATTTCAGCTTTCTTCATAAACCAATTCTGTATTATCAGTTTGACCAAAACCGCTTTATCGGAAAACGGCCGTCACACCTTGATCTGGAAAATGATTTGCCAGGGAAAATCGTACTCGATGCTGAGGAGATTCTTTCAGAGGTGAAAAAATACGGAGAACGTGACTTTGCTGCAGAAGAACAATACATCAGGCGTTCGTACAAATTTTTGAAATACAGGGACCGTCATCATAATGACCGTATTTATGAAGCGGTTGCGGAATTCCCCGCGAAAAAGCACTGGTTCCGTGCGTTGGAGGATGATGAACTCATTCAGGCCTTTTTCCGAAGGTACCGCAGAAGCAAATATTATTATCCGTCCATGCGTTTCTTTTATAAAATGGCACAGCGATTCCTTCCGGTTGATGAAAATCTGATTGTTTTTGAAAGCGGGGTAGGGAAGCAGTATGCGGACAGCCCGCGGGCCATTTATGAGGAAATTCTCAGGCGTGGACTCAACTATAAAAAGGTTTGGATCTACAATCAAAAAGGCATGTTCATGGACCCTGACACAAAAGTTGTTAAACGGCTTAGCCCAAGCTATTATTACTATCTTGCAAAAGCAAAGTACTGGGTTAACAATCAGAACTTCCCGACCTATCTCGGAAAACGGAAGCAAACGACTTATATCCAAACCTGGCACGGGACACCTCTGAAGAAGATGCTTTTTGATATTGAACAGGTGGAAGGCCGGGACGAAGGATATGTCGAACGTGTGCATAAGGCAACCAAGACATGGGACTATCTGATTTCCCCAAGTCCATATGCCACTCAGGCGTTTAGAAGCGCGTTCCGCTACAATGGCGAGATGCTCGAGGTCGGATATCCGCGAAACGACATTTTTTACAGGGATGACCGAAGCCAGGTGGCAGAAAGCATCCGTCAGCGGTTAAGCATACCGGAAGATAAAAAGGTCATTCTGTATGCACCGACCTTTCGGGACAATCAAACGTCCAAAAACAATAAATTCACCTTTGAACTGCAATTCGATTTTGAACAAATGCAGCACGAGCTGGGGGATGACTATGTGCTCCTGCTCCGAATGCATGTAGTTGTCAGCAACAAGGTATCCATTCCTGAAGAATATAAGAGCTTCGTCTACAATGTCTCAAGCTATCCTGATATTCAGGATTTGTATCTCGTGACTGACATTTTGATCACTGATTATTCCTCGGTCATGTTTGACTTTGCGAATATGAAGCGGCCGATCCTCTTCTTTACGTACGATTTTGAGATGTACCGTGATCAGCTGCGGGGCTTTTATATGGATTTTGAAAAGGAAGCACCCGGGCCGCTGCTGAGAACATCCGACCAAGTGACACAGTCCATTAAAAATATAGAAACGGTTAAGCATGACTACAGTGAGCGATATGCGGCTTTTCATGAGAAATACTGCAGCCTTGAAGATGGCGGTGCAGCGAGCCGGGTCGTCGACCGTTTCTTTGCTTAAATAAAAGAAAAAACGCCCCAGAAATGGGGCGTTTTTGTTATTTTACGATGTCGGCTACTTTTAATGCCAGTTTTACACTTTTACGGTTTAGTGTTCCGCGCTGCTTTTTAATGATTTTATCTTTTTCGCTGATTTTCGCTGTCAGTTTCTTCTTGGCCTTTTCAGCTTTTTCGTTCACTTTTGGATAATAGCTTTCCCAGCGCTTAGCCATCTCTTCTTTCGTGCAGCCCGTAATGGTGCCAATCGGAGGACGAACCTTGATTTGGGCCATTTTGTCATCGAGTGGTACAGAAGAAGGAGTCATTGTTTCTTTATAGATATGATCAAGATTATTCTTGTTAAGGAAATCAATATAATGATCGAAGTTTTGACCTTGATTTTTGGTTACGGATTGGAAATCAAGCGTTTCGACAAGATCCATTATATTGGTTTGCTCGGTAATTTCATTGGCCATAATATGAGTAAGGTTATGGTATTCAGCCAGCTCTCTCATACGTGCATCCTTTGGAATGAGGATGCTTGGTGTTCCTGCCAGAACAGCGGCAATGTTTCCGTGCAGTCTCGCGCCGAAGCTTAAGTCGGCTTGTTTAAGGAAATCAAACCAGCCGGTGGCATTAAGCGGATAACGGACACGGTCTTCCAGGTATAATGGGTGGGACATTCGGTTCGGATAGCTGTCCTTCGCGTCGGATACCGAAGGAGCACCCACATACGTCATGACCATTTCTTTCATCCACTGAGGGATAAAATAATGATTTGGGAACTGATTCATGCTTCGGTCGATAAAATCAAGCACGTTCTTAGGTGACAGGCGTGAAGAGTTAACACTTACTATAGAATCTGGCGTGATGTTTGTCTCGCGTATTTTAAGTTCCCGTCCATACGCATACATGGAAGGACAGCCAATAACCGTATGATCCGTTCCTTCACGGAAGCCGAGTCTTGTAAGATA
Organism: Fictibacillus fluitans; assembly: GCF_030418125.1. Lineage (GTDB taxonomy): Bacteria > Bacillota > Bacilli > Bacillales > Fictibacillaceae > Fictibacillus_C > Fictibacillus_C fluitans. Next base: position 71,406 of record NZ_JAUHTR010000009.1, read on the forward strand.
ATCAGATGTAATTTGGCCGCGCAATCCAATAATGGATGACTTTTCCAATACCGCGCTCACAAAAGCTTTGACATCTTCATCAAAAGAGAAGCTTTCATCGAGTTTCGGCTCAAACGGCGCACGAAGTCCAACGCCGATCACAACCACTGGAATCTTCAGCTTTTTGATTAACTTGGTATATTTGCGCAATGAGGGGACAAAGTCCTCACGGAAGGCATCTGCCAAAGGAATAATGTACGCATCGTACTTTTCGTTGATCTCATCCGCATACTTAGAATCATAGTCATAATGGTCCGGTGTAATGGTTGTTCCCTCAGTCATTAGGGTACGGAATGCACTGTATTGATACACCAGGTTACCCACATTTCCACCGATGGAATTGTTCATAATAATCTTTGTTGGATCATAATTGTCGTACGGTGCCATTCCGGCACGAATAATCATATTTTTACTCAATTTTCAAATCCCCCTGTTTTCTATCTGTAGTTTAAAATTTATGCAACCTAAGTCTATACCCGTTCTCTAACTATCTTAAAAGCTTAATGGCTTTGTCGAAAAATGTCAAATGATCTTTGTTTTGAAAATTAGGGGTAAAAATCCAGTTATTTCAATAAGCGGAAAAAGAAAAAGCCGGCCATGACGGCCAGCTTTATTTCTAATTGGTACTATTGTCTGAACTTGTATTTGCTGTTCCTGTTCCTGTTCCCTTGTAGTTTAGGTGTTCCTTCAATTTATTTTGAACCTCAAGTACAGATTGCTCGTCCAAGGAATAATAATAGATATTATTGATTCTTGCGTCGCTTCCTTTCAGGCTCAGCGACTCGATGTTGTCTACTGATTTCGCGTATTTAAGGAGCGCAACCATGTTGCCGAGTGTGAAGTTTGTGGACATATTGTCTCCGACGTTTTCAATCAGCTGGCCATACTTTGGAATGGACTTGATTTGTGTGGATTCTTTAATGATGGCTTCCACGATCTGTTTTTGCCTGTCTCCCCGCATGATATCAGAGTCGGCATGACGGGTACGGGCATAAGCAAGAGCTTCCTCAGGGTTCAGCCTCTGCTTGCCGGGTTCAATGGTAATGGCTTTCGGACGGTCTTTGCTGTCCTGCTCCACGATTTTCTTTTTCACATCCACATCCACGCCGCCTAGCGTGTCTACAATTTGCAAGAAAGCGTCAAAGTTAACGCGTACATAGTAGTCTACCGGCAGATTAAACAAATGTTCCACGGTATCAACAGTAAGGTCGATGCCGCCATAGGCATGTGCATGTGTAATTTTATCCTTGTTGATCCGTCCGGGTATCTGAACGTAGGAATCACGCGGTATGCTGACCATTCTTACGGATTTATTTTCCCGGTTAAAGGTGGCTAAAATGAGGGCATCGGTACGGTTGCCTTCAAATCCCTTTTCGCCTTTCCGGTGTTTACTGTCGTCAATACCTGCGATCAGAACAGAAAAGTTATCTTTGCCAGGGTCAATGGCATTAAGGCGGAGATTCGACTTTCCTCCCCTTGAGAGCGTCTCTTGCGCTTTTGTTGAAGCATTCGCTAATTTATACGTTAAATAAGATCCGAAACCGACTGTTCCTAATAGAATAAGAAGCAGTGGAAAGACGATAAACTTGATGCGTCTTTTTTTCTTCTTCTTTTTCCGAATTTGTTGACGGTCCATCTATTATATTCTCCTTTTTATCTCTTCTTCTATCTATATGAGTTAATAATGTGGTTCGTTTACTGATGGAACAACAGACAATCTTCCGGTCCCTTGTCGAATAGCCTCGACATAAGGAACGTAAATTTATGGAAGCATACAATAAAGATACCTTTAAAGTTGTGTAAATTCAATAAAAAAATTATAAAGAATATTACATATTAATGAAGAATATTGGTGTTGTAAAGCCTAATCACGCATTATTTTACAAAAGTTTCATGAAAAATTTAAGGTGCGTTAACATTAACCCCCTATCATAAGAATTCAGGCCTCCTTACGGAAAAAGTAAGGTTTCACAAATGAAAATGGCCTTCGAAAGATTAAGAGAACGGCCTTATACGGGCTTGTTTTTGGAAAGAATGAAGAAAGCAGCATGGATATCAAGGATGGTGAACACATTGCAAAACGTGAATGAAACAGCAAGAACGCACATGATTCTTATAACCAACCGTTATCCCTATCTGCCCGGGGAGCAGTTCTTGGAAACCGAAATGAAGTATATGGCGAACCTATTTGAGAAAATAGATATTGCTTCAGTCAACGGGAGCGGGGAAGTGCGGAGTGTTCCTGATCATATTGGACTGCACTCCATACCGGGAAGACCGGGAGGCACGAAAAAGTATATTCATACCTTTTACAGTGTAACCGCCGATCCCCAGGGACGCCGCTGGCTTTCAGCAGAGCTTCCAAAAGCCAGGGCATTTGGAAGCAAAGGGCTGATGCAGCTGGCCAACTGGCTAAGTCATGCCCTCAGAATTCGTGATGAACTAAAGAAAAAGTGGCTCAATGATCCGGAGTTCGAAATAAAGAATGCCGTGTTTTACTCCTATTGGCTGACGCCGGCTGCTGTTGCGCTGGCTATGCTGAAGGAAACCTATCCGGAACTTCTGGCAGTTTCGCGGGCGCACGGCGGAGATGTATATGATTACAGGCATTCACCTCCTTATCTTCCGTTTCAGGAACGGGTGATTAATGCGTTGAATTCAGTGAATATCATCTCTGAGGATGGAAAAAAATTTTTGGAAGGCAAGTATTCCGGTGAAGAAGCTAATCTTCTTGTTCACCGTTTGGGTACAGAAAAACCAGGATTTAAGTCTTCACCATCAGGCGACGGTATATTGAGGATTGTAACCTGTTCGTATGTGAAGCCTGTGAAACGGCTGGACCTGCTTGTTGATGCTTTAAAGCAGACAACCATTCCGGTCCACTGGACTCATATCGGGGATGGCGAAGAGCGTGAACAGCTGGAAAGAAAAGCAAAGGAAGAACTGGATGACCACATTGCCATTGATTTCAAGGGGCACTGGACGCAGCAGCAGATCTTCGAATTTTACAGGACCAGTCCGGTGGACCTTTTTGTTAATGTCAGCGCAAGTGAAGGAATTCCGGTGACGATTATGGAAGCTTTCAGTACAGGAATTCCCGTTATTGCAACGGATGTAGGCGGGGTCCGGGAACTGGTCGATGAAAGCAATGGCTTTCTGATCCCCTCTGATGTCTCTGCAAAAGAACTGGCGGGTTATATTGAGAAATTTGCGGCGCTGCCACTTGAGCAAAAACAAACCTATCGTGACCATGCCTATGGTAAATGGGAACAGGAATACAATGCCGAAAAGAATTACCACAGATTTTTAATTAGTGTAAAGAATGGGAGCGGTTCGTGATATGAGCGACGGCAACCGAAGCTTTGTCAGAAACAGTTTCTTGACGTTTTCGAGACAGGTGACGAACATCGTGATCGGTATTCTCCTGCTGGTGGTGCTTGCCCGGATTCTGGGCCCCGCAGGGCAGGGTAAATACTCGCTGATCACCCTTCTTCCTACGGTATTGCTCACCTTTTTGACGCTGGGCATCAACACCTCCACCATTTATTACATCAGTAAAGGGGAGGTTAAGCTCAATACCGTCTACAACAATAATATTATTATCGGAACTTTGCTGAGCCTTGTCAGCATAGTTGTCGGTGCGGTCGTTATCTACTTTTTTTCGGATAAGTTCTTCAGTCATACGCCGCATCTTCTCTTGTACTTATGCCTGCTTGCCCTGCCATTCATGTTTTTGCGTGAATATTTCCAGACGGTGTTTCAGGGGCTGCAGGACTTTAAGCTGTTCAACACTGCGATGGTGGTCAACCAGCTTGGTATTTTGACCTTTGTGGCCATTTTTGTACTGATCTTCCGGCTTGGTCTGGAAGGCGCCATCATGGCGTTTATAGCCGGGAACCTGATTAACGTGATCTACATGGTGTACCAGCTGAAGAAAAGGCATAAATTGCGCTTTGATATTCGGGGGTTTTCATGGGAGTACTTTCGCAAGTCAGTGAAATACGGTTTGAAAGCACATATCAGTAACTTTGCCAGCTTTCTGAACTACCGCATTGTTATCTTCCTTATCGGTTTCTTCATGGTGGATTCGGCAGTGGGGATTTATGTTACGGCGATGAATATTGGGGAGAGACTTGCCATTTTTGCGGCATCGGTGTCAAATGTACTTTACCCGAAAATTGCTGCCATCGAAACGGAAGAAGAACGGAACCATTTGACCTCCCTGGTATCGAGGAATATTTTGGCGATCACGTTTGTTATCGCTTTGGCCGGGACGCTTATCGCAAAAGATTTGATTGTCACACTGTTTGGCGAGCAGTATGAAAACAGTGCAAACCTGCTTCGAATCATTTTGCCGGGTGTCGCATTGCTTTCCGTTGAAAAGATTTTGTCCAACGACATCGCGGGAAGAGGAAAGCCGGAATTGAACATGTATCTATCCATCTTTAACGTGCTGTTTAACCTGCTTCTAAACGTGGTTCTTATACCGAAGTTTGGTTTAAGCGGTGCCGCTCTTTCGGCGACCATTACGTATTTTGTCAGCTTTGTGGTCAAAATCTTTCTTTACAAAAAAGTCACGAACGAACCATATCACCGTTTTTTGCTCGTAAAGAAAAGCGATCTGCAATTCTATAAGAAAGTCATTCGCAAACTAAAACTCAGGTATTAGCGGAGGGAAAAGCATGAATGTATTGATTACAGGCGGTGCCGGATTTGTCGGCACTTTTACGAAAAAGGCTTTGAAAAATGAGGGGTACAACCCGATTCTGCTGGATAATTTTCTAACAGGCAGCACAGCCAATGTCCAATTGGATGATGTGATCATAAAGGGCGACATCCTGGATCCCTCGCTAAAAGAGGTGCTGGAGCCTTACGGGATCGAGGCCATCATCCACCTGGCGGCCCAGACCAGTGTGCCGTCTTCTGTCGCCGATCCCCTGAACGACATGCAATTGAACATTGAGGGAACAGTACGGATGCTGGAATTGGCCCGGTCGCTTTCCGTGAAGAAGTTTGTTTTTGCCTCCACAGCAGCCGTTTATGGCAACAATGAACAGGTACCGCTCAAAGAAGGTGAACACCTGGTGCCAACCGCTCCGTATGGCGTCTCCAAGGCTTCGTGCGAGATGTATGTTTCGGCTTTTTGTCAGGCAAATGATATCGGCTATTCCATTCTCCGCTATTCCAATATTTATGGTCCGAAGCAGACAAAGGACGGAGAAGGCGGAGTCATTAAGATCTTTTTGGATAAGCTGCTCAATGGAGAGCCTGTTTCCATATTTGGTGATGGTGGACAGACCCGCGACTTTATTTATGTGGAGGACATTGCACGTGCCAATTGTGCCGCATTGCAGGTAGAAGACGGGGTTTACAACGTGAGCTCCAATGAGGAAATTACCGTGAATGACCTGTACCGGATTATGGCAAGTGAAATGGGCAGTGAGCTTAAGCCTGTTTATGGAGAGCCACGTGAAGGAGATATCTACCGAAGCTGTTTGGACAATGAAAGGTTCAAGAACATTTCGAGCTGGAAACCCGAAATATCCTTGACTGACGGCATACGGGAAACGGTCAGACAAATGCAGCGCGCCGAGAATTTAACATAATTGAATACAGGGCAAGAATATATATAAAGCACTCTTCTGTTTTTAGGAGGGTGCTTTTTTATATGCACAGGAGATCAGGGGAACCGTTCACGAAGCCGTTTATTAAGGAAATGTAAATCCCGGATCGCAGACGCCGTAAGACTTTGATGAAAAAGACCGCAAAAACAGCGTCTTTTTGTAAATTGGCTTAACAATCTCTTAACCGAGAATTTACCTGAATTCGCTTGGAAATACTATAAAATAAACGAAGAAATCTAGTGTAAAGCAAGCCAGAGTGAAGGAGTTTTGTCGATGCTTAATTTTGCGATTGTAGGATGCGGCCATATTGCTAAAAAACATGCAGAGGCCATTGATCGGGCAGAAGGGGCGGAACTTATCGCTGTCTGTGACATGATCCCGGAAAATATGGAATTTTACAGTAACGCGTATAATGCCAGAACATACACAGATTATACGGAAATGCTGGCTGACAAGGATATAGATGTTATCAATATTTGCACACCCAGCGGCTTTCATGCGTCATTGGCCGTACAGGGAGCAAAAGCCAAGAAGCACATTGTTGTAGAAAAGCCGATTGCTCTTTTAATGGATGACACAAACGCAATGATTGAAGCGTGTAAACAAAATGGCGTAAAGCTTGCAGTCGTTCACCCGAACAGGTTCCGTCCGGCGATGAAAAAGCTGAAGGAAGCTGTGGAAAGCGGTAAGCTCGGCAAAATCAGCCACGTTAACGCTACTGTCCGCTGGAACAGAAACCAGGCATATTATGACCAGGCTCCCTGGAGAGGAACAAAGGGGCTCGACGGCGGTGTTCTGATGAACCAGGCGATCCACAACCTGGACTTAATGCTCTGGATGATGGGCGGTGTTCATGAGGTATTCAGCATGAGCGCAACCCGCATCCGTGATATAGAAGCGGAAGATGTTTGCACCGGTCTCGTTAAATTTACAAGCGGGGCACTGGGCGTGATTGAGACAGCGACCACCATCTACCCAAAAAACTTTGAAGAATCCCTCGCCATTTTCGGCGAAAAAGGAAGCATCAAAATTGGCGGGCCAACCGCGGTCAACGTGGAACACTGGGTGGTTGAAGGAACAACTGAACAAGAGACAGAGGAACTGAAGAAATCCATTAAGGAAGACCCATTCGGAAAACCCGGCCATCAATGCATTATCGAAGATATGGTCGAAGCGGTTCAAGAGAACCGGGAACCCATCGTTACGGGTGAGGACGGCAAAAAGGCACTGGAGCTTGTCCTCGCACTGTATGAATCAGCCGAAAGCAATCAGCCGGTAAAAATGCAACCTCAGGAGGTTTTAAACTAATGGAAACCCTACAGCAAACACAACGGGATGTAACACAGCAATTGCTGAACAAGATCCAAACGAAAGAAGCAGTCATCGGAGTGGTGGGACTTGGCTATGTAGGACTTCCACTCGCTGTCGAAAAGGCGAAGGCAGGGTATAAGGTCATTGGTTTTGATGTCCAGGAAAGCCGTGTTGATATGGTGAACGACGGCATTAACTATATCGGGGACGTGGTGGATGAGGAACTGGCGATGCTCACTTCCAAAAAACAGATCCGGGCAACCACCGACTATTCCCTGATTTCAGAAGTGGATGCAGTTGCCATCTGCGTTCCAACACCGCTTGATATTTACCGCCAGCCTGACACATCCTATGTAGAAAGCTCAGGTAAAGAAATCGCGAAGTTTCTCCATGAAGGCATGCTCATCGTACTTGAGAGCACGACCTATCCGGGTACAACAGAGGAATTGCTTCGCCCGATCCTTGAGTCCTCTGGATTTAAATGCGGAAAGGAATTTCATCTCGCATATTCTCCGGAACGGGTGGATCCTGGCAATAAAGTGTTTAATACAAAAAACACACCAAAAGTTGTCGGCGGTGTAACACCGGCTTGTACCAAGGTTGCTTCAGCCCTTTATCGCGCAGTGCTTGAAGGCGAAGTTCATGAAGTAAGCAGCCCTTCCGTAGCTGAAATGGAAAAAATTCTTGAGAACACCTTTCGGAACATCAATATCGGCCTTGCCAACGAAATGGCCATCCTGTGTGACAAAATGAACATCAACGTATGGGAAGTGATTGATGCAGCGAAAACAAAGCCATACGGTTTCATGGCCTTTTATCCGGGACCAGGACTTGGCGGCCACTGCATTCCAATTGATCCGTTTTACCTCACCTGGAAGGCTCGTGAGTACAACTATCATACCCGCCTGATCGAAACCGCGGGAGAAATCAACAACAGCATGGCAGACTTTGTACTCGAGCGCAGCATGAAAATTCTTAACCAGGAAAAGAAAGCAATGAATGGTGCCACTATTGTCATCCTTGGCGTCGCGTACAAAAAGGATATCGAGGATATGAGAGAGTCACCGGTTATTCCGATTCTGGAAAAACTTGATACCGCAGGTGCACGGTTTACCGTCGTTGATCCTCATGTCAAAACCTTCCGCTACATGGGAGGCATCGTGGAAACACACGAGCTGACAAAAGAAGTCCTTGAGAATGCGGACATGGTTCTCCTGACCACCGACCACACAGCATTTGACTATGAACTGATCGCCGAGCACAGCCCGGTACTCTTTGATACAAGAAACGCAATGAAAGAACTCTCTTCCAAAGTAAAAACGTACCACCTGCTGTAGAACCAGTCACAAAAGAAAAAACCAGGCCCATCCGGTCTGGTTTTCCATGCCAATGGTAAACTCACAAACTGAAGGTAGTGAACCACCGTGAAAATTTGTCATTTAACTTCTGTTCATCCCGCTGATGATATCCGTATCTTTGTAAAAGAGTGCCGGTCACTCGCAAATGCGGGGCACGATGTATATTTAGTAGCACCCAATACCGAAAATAAAATAATAGACGGCGTAAAAGTAGTCGGCATAACGTCAGCCTCAGGCAGCCGTTATAAGCGCATGGTGGATGCGGCAAAATCTGTTTACAGGGCAGCCATTGAAATTGATGCGGAGGTTTATCATTTTCATGATCCAGAACTTATGGTCATTGGACTTCTTCTTAAAAGAAAAGGCAAAAAGGTCATCTACGATGTTCATGAAGATGTGCCGGAGCAGGTATTGTCCAAGCAATGGATTCCAAAGCCGCTCCGAAAAAATATATCGGTATCGGTCAGAAGGATGGAAAAATTTGCAGCGGCTAAATTTGATGCCGTCGTTACGGCCACACCGACGATTACCAGGCGCTTCAAAACCTATAATGCAAATACGGTGACGGTTCACAACTTTCCGATCTTGCAAGAACTGATTGAAAACTCGCCAAGGGCTGGGCTGAAACCAAGAAAAGACAACAGCTTTTTGTATATTGGCGGAATCACTGAGCTTCGCGGCATTAAGGAAATGCTGCTGGCGATTGAATTCCTGAATGGACGGGGAGACGAGGGAGAGCTGGTGCTTGCAGGGAAGTTCGCTCCTCCGGCTCTTGAGCAGGAAATGAAACAGAAGGAAGGGTGGCCCCATGTTGACCATAAAGGCTGGCTCGGGCGAAGCGAAGTAAAAGAAGTGCTTTCCCAGTCCACCGCAGGCCTCGTTCTGATTCGGCCTGAGCCCCGTTACATGGTGTCGTATCCGATCAAATTGTTTGAATACATGGCTGCGGGCATTCCTTCCATCGCATCCAACTTTCCGTTATGGGAAGACTTCGTGATCGGCAACCAATGCGGATTGTGTGTCGATCCGCTGGACCCAGAGGCCATAGCGGACGCCATGAAATGGCTGATGGAGAATCCGGAGGAAGCAAGACAGATGGGCGAGAACGGAAGAAAAGCGGTCATCGAGAAATACAACTGGGAAAAAGAAAGCCAGGAACTGATTGCGTTATATAAAAGGCTGGCCCCGGCCGGCGACAGGTCTTTAATATGGAGTGAGTCAGATGAAGGTATGGATATTAAATCACGTAGCATTAAAACCATCGGAAACAGGAATAACCAGACACTATGACATTGCTCATGAACTGGTAAAAAAAGACCATAAAATCAGGATTTTCGCAAGCAGCTTCCTGGCTTACAAATTTGTCTGGAGAAACAAGCACAAGAAAAATTACAAAGAGAACGTCAATGGCGTCATTTTTGAATGGCTGTGGACGCTTCCCTACCAGGGGAACGGAGTTATGCGCATTTTGAACATGATTTCGTTTTTCTTCATGGCGCTGTTAAGAGGAATGATGAAGAAGGAACGGCCGGATGCCGTCGTTGGATCTTCGGTTCATTTGTTTGCCTGTCTGGCTGCCTATTATTTAAGCCGCTGGAAAAAAGCTTCCTATATTGTGGAGATCAGGGATTTATGGCCGAGAACGCTCATTGAGCTTGGCTCGATGTCAAAATACCATCCCGCCGTTCTCATGTTTGGAGCCATCGAAAAGTTCGTATACAAACGGGCGGATCAGATTATCGTTACACTTCCCGGAGCCGCAGAGTATATCAAGGAAATGGGAGTGGACGAAAGCATCATCCATGTGATTCCAAACGGGATCAATATGGACCGGATGGAAGAAAAGGAAGGCAAGAGCTCTCTGCAGGATGAAATCGAGAGAATTAAAGAAAGGCACGGGCAGGTGGCCATGTATGTAGGCTCCCACGGAGTGGCAAATTCTCTGGAAACCGTCGTCAACAGCGCGAAATTCATTCCCGCCGACCAGGCAGCATTTGTTCTTGTAGGAGACGGCCCTGAAAAAGAGAAGTTGAAGAAGCTGGCGAGTGACTATGAGCATGTCTACTTTTTTGACGGCATACCGAAAAAAGAAGTTATGCCAACGCTTGACCTTGCGGATGTGCTTTTGGTTTCGATGCTCGACACTACACTCTATAAATACGGAATTTCACTTAATAAATTGAACGACTACCTGTTAATCGGAAAGCCGATTCTTTTTGCAGGCAATGTTTACAATGATATTGTGTCCGAAGCAAAAGCGGGGGTCACCGTGCCTCCCGAAAAGCCTGGCGCATTTGCTGACGGGCTGGTGGAACTGCTTAATCTGACTGGGGAAGAAAAAGCTGAAATCGCCAGCAGCAGCTACCGTTATGTGAATGACAAGCACAACATCACAAAGCTGGCAGACCGTTTTCTGGACATTTGTGCCTACCGTGATCGCGAAGCGGAAACGCCGGCGTACCAGCTTTCAAGAAATTAAGATAAACCTAAAATACAGAGAAAGAGGGATCATGAATGAAAGTGCCTATGCTTGATCTATCAGAACAATATCAGTCATTGAAAGAGGAGATTTTTGCAAGCTTGGAAGAAATCATGTCTGGATCCCGATTCATCCTTGGGGACAACGTAAAAAAGCTGGAGAAGGATGTAGCGGATTACAGCTCTGCCAAATACGGTGTCGGGGTGGCAAACGGGAGTGACGCCCTTCATATCTCCCTGCTTGGATGCGGCGTGAAAGCAGGGGATGAAGTCATCGTACCCGCTTTTACCTTTTTTGCAACTGCAGGAGCAGTCGCAAGAGCTGGCGCAGTACCTGTATTCGTGGACATTGACCCAAAAACGTACAATATTGATCCGGCAAAAATTGAAGAAGCTGTTACTGAAAAAACAAAGGCAGTCATTCCTGTGCACCTGTACGGACAGATGGCGGACATGGAACCAATTGCTGAAATCGCCAAAAAGCATAACCTCGCCATTATTGAAGATGCGGCTCAAGCCATCGGATCCAAGTACAAAGGAAAAAATGTCGGGGAGCTTGGCACGACGGCAACCTACAGTTTTTTCCCGACAAAGAACCTCGGAGGCTATGGGGACGGCGGTATGATCATCACTGATGATGAAGACGTTGCAGAAACTATGCGTGTCATCCGCGTTCATGGAAGCAAACCGAAATACTACCACCATATTTTGGGATACAACAGCCGTCTGGATGAACTTCAGGCTGGCATTTTGAATGTAAAGTTTCCTCATTTAAACACATGGAGCGAAGCACGCCGCGAAAAAGCTGCTCTATATACCGAACTGCTGAATGAAAAGCTTGGAAATCTCGTCGTAACACCATTCGTGGAAGAGCACAACTACCATGTTTTCCACCAGTATACGATTCAGGTGCCTGACCGAACCGGTTTGCAGGAGTATTTGAAAGAGAAGGGCGTAGGGTCCATGATTTATTATCCAAAGCCGCTTCACCTTCAGCCTGTATTCAGTGAGCTCGGTTACAAGGAAGGCGATCTGCCTGAAACCGAAAAAGCAGCAGAAGCAGTATTGTCTCTTCCAATGTTTCCTGAATTGAAAAGAGAACAGCAGGAATATGTGGTGGAACAAATTGCTGCCTACTTCAACAATCATCCTGCCAAAGAAAAGAAAGAAACATCCTTCGCATAATCAGGACAAGGGGAAAAGAGGTGTATCCATTGACAGTCAGCCAGGGAAGTAACGTGGTAATCGGAGAAAATGTCCAACTTGGAGAGAATGTCATCATCGGCCATAACGTGGTCATTTATGACGGAGCTACAATTGGCAATAACTGCATCATTCAGGATAATGCGGTGATCGGCAAGCAGCCGGCGCGAGCAAAAAACTCGGCCTTGCCGGAGCTGAAAACCCTGCCGCCGGCACAGATTGGTTCAGGTGTGACGATTGGAACCAATTCTATTATTTATGCAAGTGCCGAACTTGGGGATGACGTTTTTGTTGCGGATCTGGCAACAGTAAGGGAACGTGTAACGGTGGGTGAAAAAACCATTATCGGCCGGGGAGCAGCCGTCGAAAATGACTGTGTCATCGGTGTGAAATGCAAAATTGAAACCAATGCCTACATTACAGCTTATTCGGAATTGGAAGACTTGGTATTTATCGCTCCCGCCGTGGTAACGACCAATGATAATTATATGGCGCGGTCGAAGGAACGTTTTAAGCACTTTAAGGGAGTTACCGTCAAAAAAGGAGGAAGAATCGGAGCCAACTCAACGATCCTTCCAGGCAAGGTAATCGGGCAGGAAGCAGCAGTTGCCGCAGGAAGCCTCGTGACCAAAGATGTCGAGAGTGAAACCCTGGTAGCAGGACATCCGGCCAGAACATTCAGATCAGTACCTGATGACCAGCTGCTCAAAAACCAGGAAGCGTAACCTTCTGCCGTGTTTTCCTCAATCACAGCCAGGAATGCACTACTTTGGAGGAAGGCGAAGGAGGTGGAAATAAAATGCCGGATTTGCGTAATATTCTTGAATCAAAAATAACTCAAGTCATCCTTGCGCTTTTGTTTGCTGCATTTGCAGGCAGCTGGCTTCTCGGCAGAGTACCTGTCCAGTCACCTGTTCTGCTTTCAGGAGCGCTAGTGGGCTATATCATATTGATTGCTGTTTTTCTTGCGGCCAGACCGGTTATCCAGGAGATTCCTTTTACAACATTGCTGTTCTATCTTCTGGTTTTTACTTCCTTTCTTGGAGCCGGCATTCTCAGCATTCCGGCTGGGCCAATCACTATGTTTCCATACAGGATAGTGTACATGGTCATGGTTCCTGTCTTCCTGTACCTTGCTCTTTACCGAAGGGAAGGACTGCAATGGGACAAGGTGAAGATCAAACCGGTTTTATATTTTCACCTGTTTTGGGTGCTGTATGCCCTGTTTTCGTTAAGTTGGACACGCTCTTTTTCTATGGGAGCGGTTGATCTGATCTTCCTCGTCATTGGTATTTCCCTCATCTTTTTTATGGTGCTTCTGCTGAAAAAAGAAGAGGAATATATACATGTGTACTGGATCTGGCTCGTGATGTTTGCAGTATTGACGGCGATCGGGCTCTGGAACCATGTCACGCACAACCATCTTGCCATCTCGAGGATCAATCAGGTGGCAGACTATCAAAAAGGAATTCCGACTTCTGTGTTCGTGAACGAAAATGATTTTGCCAGCTTTATCTCTGTCAGCTTTTTTCTTGCCCTGGCTTTTGTGCACCGTACAAAATCATGGCTGTTAAAAGCAGCGGGCGGATCGGTGATGCTTGTTTCTCTCTATGTACTTGTTTACACGTCATCCCGGGCAAATTATATTGCCATCCCACTGGGACTGTTGTTCTGGTTTGTTTTTTTAACGAACCGGAACGTCAAAAAAGCCTTGATTCTGCTTGGGGCAGCGGGGGGAGTTGCATTGGCAGCCATGTACCCGGCCAAGCTCATGGCTGTTGTGACAAAGGTGGAAGGCATACTGATATCCCTCATGACTTCGGATGCTCCTGAAGCGGAAATCACCTCGGTGGATATCCGGTCCAACCTGATCAAAAACGCATGGTTATTTTTTGAGAGAAGTTTTGGATTTGGAATCGGCTCAGGAAACTCAAAATACTATCTGATGCATTTTGCCGAGTACCCGACAAAGGGAATCATCAATGTCCATAACTGGTGGATGGAAATTCTGGCCAATTATGGAGCAATGATTTTTATCGGGTATATCCTTCTGTATTTATGGGTGATCCTGCAGCTTTTTCGCATTTTCAGACAATCTTATACCCGCTATGAAAAAATGATCAGTGAAGGGCTGCTTGGCGGCATGATCGCTTTTTCGCTTTCCTGCATCAGCCCAAGCTCACAAATATCATTAAACTATCTTTGGCTTCTTTTCGCATTCTCCTTAAGTTTTATTAATTATTGGAGAGTGAAACAAAATGAGCGGCCATATCGACCAATGAAGTAAGGGAGTAAGTGTATGGACAAGGAAATGAAAGAAATTACAGAAAGCATCTGGCACCGATTTAAAAAGTTCTTTATTTTATTGCTGCTGATACCGATATTAACCACTGTGATCGCTTATTTTATAGCATCCAGGGAACCAGGCACTTCCCAGGCGGATGCCAAAATTAAACTGGGGTCTGCTGAAAACGCAACATTGAATACCCCTGACAGTGCGAAAGAGTATCTTTTAAGTGATGAATTTCTCCGTTCGGTCAAAGGCTTGAGCAAGGATGAAGAGAAAGAGCTAAAAGAAAAGCTTCAGGTTGTGCCTCAAACAGATACCATCATCACCCTGAGCCTTAGTGATGAAAATAAAAACAAAGCAAAAGCCCAATTGAAGTCTGTGGTAAAGGCCTTTATGAACGAGAGCGGCAATCAGTCTGAAAAATGGAGAACAACCCTTAAGGATCAGATTAAAAAGGTAGAGGGAACCCAGGTTTCAGGCGAAGGAACAATTAAAAAAGAAGAATATCTGTTTGATCTCAAAACCAGGGCGCTTAAAATAAAAGATCCGAAATTACTTGAAAAAGTAGATACAACAGACACGAATGCCAATCCGAAACGAAAAGCTATACTAGGTCTCCTGGTCGGATTACTTCTTAGTGCATCACTGCTTCTGCTTCCGGAAATTTTTAAAAAGTAGCGTTAATTCTCTCAATTGGTGGTATAAAGAAGAGATGGCTAAAGTAAAAATCCCTCAGTGAAGCGGGAATCGAAGCAGTAAGTATAGTTTTACTTTTGTTTATGACCGTTTCGAGATATAATTTCTGAAGAGATGAATGCGAATTTTCATGGGGTGTTGTTGGGCAACATAAGCAGGGTGGAGCTTTGCTTAAAATCCATTGAAGAGTAAAAAAAGAGGGATAACATGAATGTTCAATTGATCATTGCCGCGTTAGTCTCATTCGCGGTGGTAGCGATCGCCATGCCTTTTATTATCAAACTGGCGATCCGCCTGAATGTGACTGACAAACCAAATCAACGAAAAGTTCACGATAAAATAATGCCCCGCTGGGGAGGAGTTGGAATCTTCTTCGGAGTGGTGGTCGGATATTTTGTCTCGGGCCTGTATGAAATGCAGCTAACCGGGATTATTGTTGGCGCGATTATGATAGTGATGATCGGCATGATTGACGATAAATTTGAATTAAGCGCGAGAGTGAAGCTGGTCGGCCAGATTTTTGCCGCCCTTCTCGTTGCCTCTACCGGGTTAACGATAGAATTGATAACCATACCTTTTGTTGGTACATTTCATTTAGGTCCATGGGCATACATTACGACGATCTTCTGGATCATCGCCATCACCAATGCGATCAACCTGATTGATGGGCTTGATGGCCTCGCGGGAGGCGTGTCCATCATTGTCATGGTTACCATTGCAATCATGGCTGGATTAAACGGAAACATGATGATCCTTACATTGGCGCTGATCATTGCGGCGTCAACGGCAGGATTCCTGATGTACAATTTCAGCCCGGCTAAAATATTCATGGGAGATGCGGGTTCCTTGTTTCTCGGATACTCCATTTCCATTTTATCCTTGCTTGGACTGTACAAAAGCGTAACGCTTTTCAGTTTTGTCGTACCCATTATCATACTTGGCGTACCTGTGTTTGATACGTCATTTGCGATCATCCGGAGAATGGCAAACAAAACGCCGATTTCAGCTCCGGACAAAGGGCATCTGCATCACCGCCTGATCAACCTTGGGTGGTCGCACCGCAAAACCGTGCTGGTCATCTATGCACTCAGCATCATTTTCAGTGTGGCGGCCGTGGTTTTTGAATCCAGTACGTTATGGGGCTCTGTAGTGATTGTTATCGGTTTATTGCTCATGCTTGAAGTGATTGCCGAAATCATTGGCCTCGTGCATCATAAATACCGCCCGGTGCTGTTTCTGTACAAGAAGTTTATCGGAACCATGCAGGTTAACAGCCCGGATAAAGACTAACCGCAAAATAACGAGAGAAAGTGTCAGGCTATCCCAAGCCTGGCGCTTTTTTATTTGCCTTAAAATAATGAAGGTAATCCTAAAATAATGCAGATATTTGGTCCATTTGCAGGGCGAATTTATTCTTATACTATATGTAAACGCTTTCAGATGTATGAAGTGTTTTTATTTCAGGAGGTGAGTCATTCCGCGGTTTGATGGGTGTCACGATTAAAAAGGAGGTCCAGGCATGATTCAGTTGAACAGAAAGGCAGTTGCGCACGTACTTCTTTCCTCTGCAATGGCGGTCGGCATGCTAAGCGCATCAGGGATTGCACGGGTACACGCCGAACCGGAGACGAAGGCAGTGACAGATTTTTTTAGCTCGTTTGAATATGATCAGCAAAAGCCCACATGGGAAAACACGGTGGAGACTGATTCAAGAGGAAAGAAAATGTCATCGGGAATTGACGGGAATGTTCAGTATGATGGCATTCAGGGAGACATTACGAACAAGGTGGAGGAGGTGCGTGTCAGTGCTGAAAATCCGCCGAACGAAATCGGGGAAAAGCTGATCGACAGGGATGTCAACACAAAATGGCTCGCCTTTGAGCCAACTGGCTGGCTTCAGTTCAAGCTTTCCAAACCTGAAACGGTGGTAAAGTATGCTGTCACTTCCGCCAATGATTATGATGGCCGGGATCCGAAAGCATGGGAGTTTCAGGGTTCCAACGACGGCAAGAGCTGGACGGTGCTCGACACAAGAAATGATGAAGATTTCCCGAAGCGCTTTGAACGGAAGCTCTACACGTTCAACAATGAAACACCCTATTTGTATTATAGACTCAACATCACAAAGAACGCAGGAGACGGCCTGACACAGGTGTCTGAAATTGCCCTCTCCAATGGCATTGATGTACCGAAGCCTCCGGCAGCCGATATGAAGTCCGAGGTGAGCAGCGGTCCTCTGACGTCCTATACGGCGAAAACAAAAGCCGGCTGGACCGGGACCAAGGCATTTACCTATTCAGGCACACATCTTGAAAAGGGCAGAGCTTACTCCTATAACAAAGTATTTGACGTAAATATCAAAGTCAATTTAAAAACGCAGCTCTCCTATTTCATCCATCCGGAATTTACCGACAGTGATCAAAATGATTATTCCAGTTCCTACGCCTCCGTTGATCTCGCATTTTCCGATGGAACCTACCTCCATGAATTGGGTGCGGTGGATCAGCACGGCATCCCGGTGACCCCGGAGAAACAGGGGAAATCAAAAACCCTGTATGTGAATCAATGGAACTATAAGCATTCCAAAATTGGCTCAGTGGCAGCGGGCAAAACCATTAAACGCGTTCTTGTTGCCTATGACAACCCCAAAGGGCCGGGTGTATTCCGGGGAACGGTGGATGACATCAAAATTACAGGTAAGCCTGTGCAAAAGAGCTACACTCATCTGACCGATTACGTTAACATTTTGCGCGGCACACAGTCCAACAGCACATTTTCGCGGGGTAACAACTTTCCGGCAGTTGCCGTTCCTCATGGCTTCAATTTCTGGACACCGGCTACTGACGCAGGATCTGCGAGCTGGTTATACAGCTATAATCAAAGCAATAACGCAAACAACCAGCCGGAAATCCAGGCTTTCTCCCTAAGCCATGAGCCAAGCCCGTGGATGGGAGACCGGCAGACGTTTCAGGTCATGCCGTCCGACTCAGAAGCTGAACAGCCGGATGCGGACAGAAAGGAACGGGCTCTTCCGTTCAAGCACGAAAATGAAACCGCAAAGCCGCACTACTACGGTGTGACTTTTGACAACGGAATCGAAGCTGAAATGGTTCCGACCGACCATGCGGCCATGCAGCGTTTTACCTTTAAAGGAGACACCTCCAGCCTCATTTTTGACAATGTAAACAACAATGGAGGCGTTTCAATCAACAAGGAAAAAGGAGAGGTAACCGGCTATTCGGATGTAAAAAGCGGACTGTCAACCGGTGCTTCCCGAATGTACATTTATGCCACATTTGACCAGCCGATGACTGACGGAGGCAAGCTGACAGGCAAAGGCAGAGATAATGTTACCGCTTATGTCCGCTTCAATACGAAAGAAAAGAAAGCCGTTACCATGAGGATTGCAACTTCCCTCATCTCTGTTGCTCAGGCCAAGAAAAACCTGGAGCAGGAAATAGAGGCAGAAGACAGCTTCCAGTCCATTAAGGAAAAAGCACAGCAAAAGTGGGAAAAGCTCCTGAGTAAAATTGAGGTGGAGGGTGCCAGTGAAGACCAGCTTGTGACACTGTATTCCAACATGTACCGGCTGTTCTTATATCCGAACTCAGGATTTGAAAACACAGGCAGCAAGGATAATCCTCATTATCAATATGCAAGTCCGTTTTCTCCGCCAGCGGGCACAAGCTCACCAGAGGCAACCGGAGCAAAGGTTGTGGATGGAAAAACATACGTAAATAATGGCTTTTGGGACACATACCGTACAACATGGCCCGCTTATTCCCTCTTTACTCCGCAAATGGCCGGGGAAATGATTGACGGTTTTGTCCAGCAATACCGTGATGGCGGCTGGGTGTCCAGATGGTCCTCTCCGGGCTATGCGAATTTGATGGTCGGCACCAGCTCTGATGTGGCCTTTGCGGATGCATATTTAAAAGGTGTCCGGAACTTTGATGTGAAGAGTTTTTATCAATCCGCCATTAAAAACGCTTCTGTTGTCAGCCCGAATGCCGGGACGGGACGAAAGGGAATCACACAGTCCATTTTTGACGGATATACCAGCACATCGACAGGAGAAGGCTTATCGTGGTCGATGGATGGGTACATCAATGATTTTGGCATCGCGAATTTGGCCAAGGCACTAAGCAAGGAGACGGGCAATGAAGATCCGGACCGTGCTCAATATAAGACTGACGCAAAATATTATCTGAACCGGGCACAAAATTATGTTCATCTGTTTAATCCTGATACTGGATTTTTCATGGGAAGAAAGGCAAATGGAGAGTGGCGCACATCTGCCGAAGCTTTTGATGCCCGTGAATGGGGCGGGGATTATACAGAAACGAATGCCTGGAATATGGCCTTCCATGCGCCGCAGGACGGACAGGGACTGGCCAATCTGTATGGCGGCAAAAGAGGGCTCGCCGACAAGCTGGACGAGTTCTTCAGCACTCCGGAAACCGGGCTGCATGCCGGAGCGTATGGCGGTGTTATCCACGAGATGAGAGAGGCGCGGGATGTTCGTATGGGCATGTACGGCCACAGCAACCAGCCGGCACATCATATTGCCTATATGTACAATTATGCCGGACAGCCGTGGAAAACGCAGGAGAAGGTCAGGGAGGTGCTTGAGCGGCTGTATATCGGAAGCGAAATTGGACAGGGATATGCCGGAGACGAAGATAATGGCGAAATGTCAGCCTGGCAAATCTTCAGTGCACTCGGTTTTTATCCATTAAAGATGGGCAGCCCGGAATATGCCATCGGTGCTCCTCTTTACAAAAAGGCAACCGTTCATTTGGAAAACGGCAAGAAAATTGTCATCAGCGCACCAAAGAACAGCAAGAAAAATAAATACATCCAGGGATTAAAAGTTAACGGAAAAAGTTACAGCAAAACGTACCTGCTCCATTCCGACCTGGCTGATGGCGCCCGTCTGGAATTTGATATGGGGCCAAAGCCATCCAAATGGGGAAGCGGAAAAAAGGATGCTCCTGCTTCCATAACCCCGTCTTCCACGAATGGATCAAGTCTTGCGCCTCATCCAATGAGTGACTTGATCGATCATAGCAGTGGAAAAGCGAGCGATGGAAATGGAGGTAGTCTTGATGCTTTGTTCGATAATACTTCAACGACCAGAGCAACACTGGAAGGTGATAAGCCAGTTATTCAATATGCCTATAATGAGGCGAAAAGGGTACAGATGTACACCTTGACGTCCGGAGCTGACGGAACTGAAGCCGAACCGGCAAACTGGGTGCTCAAAGGATCAGCTGACGGCGAACGCTGGACGATATTGGATGATAGGGAAAATGAGCAATTTTCATGGCGGCTCCAGACGCGAAGTTTTTCCATTAAACATCCGGAAAAATACAAATTTTACAGACTGGAATTTACGGAAAACACGAAACTGGCAGAAGTGGAGCTGCTCGGAAGGGATCTTGCAGGTGATATTCACCAATTGGAAACCTCAATCCGATCTTATGCCCAGTCCGGTGAACTTAAGAATCCTTTAAAAAATGACCTGATCCAAAATGTAAAGGTGGCTAAGGTTTTTGAAGAAAAAGGACAGTACACCAATGCAGCAGCATATATGAAAAAAGCAATCAGTCAATTGAAAACGGCAGCAGTGGACAAAGAGATTACCAGAAAGGCGCAAAAAGCTTTGGCAGCCGATGCCCACGCCCTGCTTAAACTTTTGAAATAGCAACAGAAAACACCCGCCGGATTCGGCGGGTGTTGTTTTGTCTTATGGTTTTATTGTCCGGATTCACTGCTGTTACCGGTGCTGTTGCTGTCCGATGAAGCAGCTCCTTTTCCTTTGTAATCCAAAATTTCTTTCATTCGTTCACTGGCCTTTTGGACAGTAGCTGGATCAGGTTCAAAGAAATACTGACCATTGATGTATTCATCCTGTCCGCCAATTTTAAGTTGTTCCAGCTTTTTATTCTGAATGCTGCTGTAGAAGTTTCTCATACCAAACAATTCTCTAAGCGAAATGTTGGTTTGTACATTGCTTCCAACAGATTGAAGCAGATTATCCGCCCGTGAGATGGATTTAATGGAGAGCGCCTTTTGGGCAACAGCTTCCATCGCTTGCCGCTGACGGTCCTGCCGGCCAAAATCGCCACGGACATCCTGTTTGCGCATTTGAACGTAGGTTAATGCCTCATCACCATTCAAGTGCATTTTGCCTTTATGGAAGTAAAGCTTCTTGCCTTTCAGGTTTTTCTGGTCAAAGTCAAACGGCACATTGACGTCTATGCCGCCAACGGAGTCCACAACTTCCTTGAAGCCCTGAAAGTTTGTACGAACGTAGTAGTCAATCGGCACATCAAGGAAATTTTCAACAGCATCAATCGTTGCCTCTTCCTTATGGCCTTTCTTTCCGTAAGCATATGCGTGTGTAATTTTGCTTTTGCGTCCAATTACCGGCAGATACACGCGTGAATCCCGTGGAATGCTGGTAATAGATGCTTCTTTCGTATCGGGATTAACCGTAAGCACCATCAAAGCGTCTGTGTGCCCTGGTGATCCTTTATAGCTCTCCACTCCCATCAAGAGAATGTTAACAGGGTCTTTACCCATAGCGACTTTATCCATGCGCATCTCAGATTGATTGCCATTGGCCAGGCCTTTATAGCTGTCATCCGCTGTTGTTTTCACTTTATACGCGAGATACCCTGCATACGCCACGCCGCCAAGCATCAATAGGACCAAAAGAACAAGCATCAGGCGGAGTAAACGGCGGAAAGGACGGCGCTTCCGCTTCCTGACTTTCCTTCTGACGAGCCTTGTCGGCTGCCTTTCTTCGTTATAATAGCTCATGTTTTATTCCTCACTTTAAAGGGAAAATTCCCTGATTAATCTGTCAACCATTTTGCCCTACAGTCCATAGTCTTCGACAAAATCTGAGTTAATTGGGGATAGTTTTACAGAATTTTTTCTTCCAGATATTCAAGAGAGCCGTCTTCTATTGTAGCATTTGCATTTGTAAGGTTTATTACGTATTCTTTAAAAATTTGTAAGTTTTCTGCCGCCACATACACTATAATTTCAACCTGTTCCTGATAGTTGATCTCTTTAATGAGATAAGGGGAGGACCGCAATTCATTTTCGACTTTGCCAAGGAGAGTGTAGTCAATTTTTGTATGAACGGTTTGCATTAGTTTCCGTTCTACAACACCAATGGCATTCAGTCCCTCACTCACGCTTTTTCCGTATGCACGGATCAGACCGCCGGCGCCAAGTTTGATTCCGCCAAAATAGCGGGTCACCACCACAACAACATCTTTTAAGCGGCGTTTTTTGAGCACTTCGAGCATGGGAACCCCTGCTGTACCGCCGGGCTCGCCATCATCATTTGCTTTTTGGATCTGATCGTGCTCCCCGATGAGGTACGCTGAACAGTTATGATTGGCGCTGTGGTGCCTTTTTTTTATGGATTGAATAAACTCGTTGGCTTCGGTTTCTGTAGCTGCACGGGCGATGTGGGCAATAAAGCGGGACCGCTCTATCACAATCTCGTGTTCTCCGTTTTCTTTCACGGTAAGATAGTTGGATAACATAGTTAGGGTGCTCCTTACTTATGAATTTAATAATCAGCTTCGATTATGAATTAAAATAGCAATTGGGCAAGTAATGAAAATTTAACGTGCAAATTCTCCTGAAAAGCTACAAATACAAGGGATTTAGTGCTATCCTTCATTATAAGGCGGTATAGTCTTTCCTACAAATTTCTTTGGATAAAAGACATAAAATTCCTTTTTGTATCGAAGTTTATATGGAATAAATGTTTTTATTTGGATTTATGGTAAGAAAGTACTAATCCCAAATTAGGTAAGATGGTTCTCGAACTAAAGTCTGTTCTTCTTTATCGTTTGCATTGGAGGATATTTACAAGATGGCAGCTAAAACACAAATCGACCCACGGCTTTTAGATGGCATTCTTACAGAAACCATGAATACCGTTAAAGTAAGCCAGACCCAGGTTTTTGATATCAGCGAAGAATCCAGACAAGAATTTATGCGTCTGGCCAAAGAGCTGGAAGACGTAAAAGAAAAAGCACTTGAAGCCATCGACCGGTCGGATTTGCTGGAAGAGAAATCAAAAATCGCCAGATCAAAGCTTGCCCAAGTGAGCAAGCATTTTGAGAAGTACAGTGAGAGAGACATCCGCGAGGCTTATGAAAGTGCAAACGCCATACAGATTGAAATGTCGATCGCCCGCCA
The DNA here is from genome assembly GCF_030418125.1 of Fictibacillus fluitans. Taxonomy (GTDB): domain Bacteria; phylum Bacillota; class Bacilli; order Bacillales; family Fictibacillaceae; genus Fictibacillus_C; species Fictibacillus_C fluitans. Next base: position 94,637 of record NZ_JAUHTR010000009.1, read on the forward strand.
GACAGAAAAACAATTGCGTGAAAAAAGAGATGATCTGGAAAGACGCTTAAATGGACTGAAAGAGACCGTGTCGAAGGCGGAATCGCTTGTCGGACAGATTTCGGTTGTCTTGAATTACTTAAGCGGGGATCTTATGAAAATTAATGAGCTTGTGGAAGACGCCAAACAAAAACAGGAGTTCGGCCTGCAAATCATTGAAGCCCAGGAGGAAGAGCGCCGCCGTGTATCACGCGAGATCCATGACGGTCCAGCCCAGCTGATGGCCAATGTGCTGATCCGTTCCGAACTTGTTGAAAAGGTGTTTAAGGAAAAAGGTACACAAGCAGCAGTCGGTGAAATCAGAGATTTACGCGAGATGGTCCGGGCCTCACTGCGAGAAGTGAGAAGAATCATATACGATCTCCGGCCCATGGCGCTTGATGACTTAGGACTCATCCCAACCTTAAAAAAATACCTGCGCAACGTCCAGGAAAGTACAGGTATTGAAATCGAGCTCGTGCCAATCGGGAATGAACGAAGATTTCATACGAAAATGGAAATAGCATTATTCAGGTTAATTCAGGAAGCCGTCCAGAATTCATGCAAGCATGCTGATCCGAAACATATTTCAGTAAAAATAGAATTCACGGACCGCAGAGTATCTTTATTTATAAAGGATGACGGAAAAGGTTTTAATGCTCAGGAGCAGCAAAAAACCAATTCGTTTGGATTAATTGGCATGAGAGAACGCGTAGAACTCCTGGAGGGAACGCTCAGGATTCAATCACGCTTAAATTATGGAACCGGGGTTTATATCCAAATACCTATACGAGATCGGGAGGGTTCAGAATGAAAAGTCTAGATGTTTACGAGTCCAGTGCTGACGCACCGGAAAAAACAAGAATTGCTATTATTGACGATCATCGTTTGTTCAGAGAAGGTGTAAAGCGCATTCTTGATATGGAAGAAGAATTTTCTGTTGTCGCAGAAGGTGACGATGGTTCCGAAGCTGAAGGTATCGTAAGTGAACACCATCCGGATGTGGTGCTGATGGATATTAACATGCCAAACATTAATGGTGTGGAAGCCACTCGTCGTCTGGTCGAAAAGGCTCCGGAGACAAAAGTCATCATCCTCTCCATTCATGACGATGAGACCTATGTGACCCATGCGGTCCAAACCGGTGCTTCCGGTTATCTGTTAAAGGAAATGGATGCAGATTCGCTTATTGAAGCAGTTAAGGTAGTGGCCGAAGGAGGAGCATATCTTCATCCGAAAATTACGTATAATCTGCTGAATGAATTCCGCCGGTTGTCAACAACGACAAAGACCAATAGTTCAAACACGAATACAATTGGTCTGCAGGAAGTGGAATACAGAAAACCGCTGCATATCCTGACCCGCCGTGAATGCGAGGTTCTACAATTGCTGGCTGATGGAAAAAGTAACCGCGGCATCGGAGAGGACCTGTTTATTTCTGAAAAAACAGTAAAAAATCATGTGAGCAATATCCTTCAAAAAATGAATGTAAATGACCGTACGCAAGCTGTTGTTGAAGCAATCAAAAATGGCTGGGTCAAAGTGAAATAGAAAAGTACATGTGATGAAAGCCGGGTGCTTAAGTGAGCCTGGCTTTTTTTAGTTTAACTGATTAATGGCGTGTCATCCGCTTTTATGGTCTCTCCCAGTGCGGGCAGGGAAATTTCAGCGATGGTTCCCTGTCCCCGTTTACTTTTAAAACGCAAATTTCCATGGTGGTTCTCAATAATCTTTTTGCTGACCACCAGTCCAAGGCCTTTACCGTTTTCTTTGGTCGTATAGAACGGATGGCCGAGCTGCTGTAGTTCTGAAGCAGACATGCCTACCCCTTCATCCTTAATGTAGAGAAGCAAAGTCCCTTGTTCTCCTGTTGTTGCTGTTACAGTAACATTACCCCCATCCGGCATCGATTCAATCGCATTTTTAATAAGATTGACAAGCATTTTCTTGATTTGGTTTTCCTCTCCAAGGATCTTTCCGCTTTCAATCGGAAATTCACTGTTGAGTATGACATTATTAAGATTTGCCTGGGTATTCAAAAGCTTGGTCACCTGCTTGATGAGGGGAACCACATCGAGGGATGTAGTAATGGTCATGTGTGGCTTGGCCAGCACCATAAATTCATTGGTGATGAGATTAATGGACTCAATTTCGTCCAGCATAATGGTCAAATAGGTCTTTATTTCAGGAGAAGAAGGCGTGTTCATCAAGGTTTGTGTAAATCCTTTGAGTGTTGTCAGCGGATTGCGGATTTCATGGGCGACCCCTGCAGCCAGTTCTCCGACAACGGCTAACTTTTCGGATTCACGGATTTTTTGTTCCACGCGCCGAACGACCGTCAAATCCTTCATCGTTCCAACAATTCCACGAATTTCGTTGTCCACGTAATAGGGAATGTTCGTCACTTCGGCATCAAACTCGCTCCCCTCCTTTTTCATGACTCGGGTTTCAACCTGCAGGGACTCGCCGCCAAGTGTTCGTTGAAACAGCGATTCAAGCCGGCTGGGATTGGCATGGGCTAAAAGAAAGAAATATGGCTTTCCTATCAGTTCCTCGGATGTATATCCCGTAAGTTCTTCGAGCGATCGGTTCACCACAGTCAATTTTCGATCTTTGTTGATGATATAAACACCATCAGGATTAAGTTCAATTAAGGAATGGTTCTGCTGCTTGCTTTCTTGCAGCTGGGCAGATTTAAGCTTCAGCTGTTGGTCACTCCATTTTCCCGCCATATAAAGCAAGCAAATAAAGAGGACGGCTGTTGAGACATGGGAAATGGTGATTACAGCAAAATCCAATGTGGCAAAATATATCATAGCTGCAATTGGTAAGACTTCGATGTATAAAGTATGTTCCATGATAGTAAAGCCCCTCCTCTAACTGAGTATATTGAACTAATTTCTTACAGATTCGATATTTTCCTTCTCATTGTTACAAATTGCCACCTTTTTCACTGAGTTCAGAAGTTGGGCCCGATCAGTGGCTTCATCCGTTTCCTGACCTTCATTTGAGGGTAAACTCAATGAAAAAATAAAATAATGGGAGTGTGCCATATATATGGGAGAAAAATATTTTATCGGCGTGGACATTGGAGGAACTAATGTGGAAAGCGCCATTTTTACACCGGATGGAACGATTGTTGCGAGCCGTGAATTTTCCACACAGGATTTTGTGGATTCGGGAGTACTCGAGGAACTGGCAAGGCAGACGAAAGAAATGGCAGAAGAAAAAAATATCCGCTGGAATGAAATTTCGGCTGTGGGCATTGGGGCACCAGGAATCATTGACCCTGCCAGGGGAATCGTGTTTAATGCACCCAACTTAAAATGGAAGGACTATCAGCTGAAGGAGGAAGCGGAAGCTTTGCTGGATGTTCCGGTGTATATAGATAATGATGTGAACACAGGTCTGTTGGGGGAAGTGTATTACGGTGCTGCCAAAGGCAAGGATAATGTTCTATTGTTCATGATTGGAACAAGCATTGGTGCGGGAATGATGGTGAACGGGCAAATCTATCGGGGTGCTCATTGGGCATCAGGCGAAGTGGGGCATATGATCAGTGACCCTGAGGCTGCCTCTGGCGGATTTGCCCCGATCAGAGATGGATACGGATTTTTGAGCAGCAAAATGGGTGGGGTAGCCATCGCCCACCATTACCAGGAAGCGAAACGGCTTGAGGGCGGATATTCGGAAGAGCAGCTTAGAGATATTAAAACGTCCGATGTTTTCAGCTTGGCGGATCAGGGAGACAAATTGGCGAACGGGATTATTCGTGAAGGGATTGTCCACATGGGAATGGCCATTGTCAATGCTGCCGCACTGCTTAATCCGCAAGTGATCGTTTTAGGCGGGGGAGTGGCGTTATCGGGTCAGTGGTTTATCGGAAAAATCAGAAGCATGCTCGATGAATTTGTACCTTGCCCCACTGAGCTTGTACTCGCAGGCCTTGAGGATCAGTCGGCAATATACGGAGCATTGGCGCTTTGCCAGCTCATGCATAAGGAAAAAGTGGAAGCAGGAAAGTGTTAGCAGGGCACAGAATGTAAATAAAAACAAAGAAATGCGCCGTTTTGATGAAAACGGCGCTTGTTTCGTGTAAACTACTATCGTAGAAGAGAGGATGAATAAATCTCTGTCAGGAAAGGAAATTACAATGAAGAAGGTAGCTATTATTACAGACAGCACTGCCTACATACCGGAGCACGTCAGAAAAGAAAAAAACATTGTAATGATTCCGCTCAACGTTATTTTTGGCAATGAAACGTACAAGGAAGAAGTGGAACTCAAAAAAGATGATTTTTATGAGATGGTGGGGAAGGGAGGAGACCTCCCGAAAACGTCGCAGCCATCCATCGGTGAACTGGCAGATACACTTGAGGCGTTATCAGAGGAATATGATGAAGCGGTGATGATTACATTGTCCAGCGGCATCAGCGGCACCTATCAAAGTGCACTGAGCGTGGCGGATATGGTAGAAAACATAAAGCTTCATGTGTTTGATTCCGAAATCAGCTGTGCCCCCCAAGCTCATTACGTATATACGTCTGTGGATATGGCTAACGAAGGTGCGGATGGAGCGCAGATCATGGAGAAGCTGAACGAAATCAAATCGCAGGGGATTCCAGCTTATTTCGTGGTGGATGACCTGAACCACCTGCACCGGGGCGGGCGAATGAATGCGGCTCAGCTTTTGTTCGGAAACCTTCTCCAAATTAAGCCGGTCCTTCATTTCCAGGATAAAAAGATCGTTCCATTCGAAAAAATCCGTACAAAGAAAAAAGCGATCGGCCGGATCCACCAGCTGATGAGTCAATCCGTCATTCCTGAAGAAAGCTTTTACGTCAGCGTTATCCATGCCCAGCGTGAGGAAGAGGCAAAAGAAATCGCAGCAGAAATTCAGACGAAATACCCGAATGCCAGCGTAGCCATCGATTATTTTGGCCCGGTGATTGGCACCCATCTCGGTGAAGGTTCTCTCGGCATTACCTGGATGAAAAATTAAATCATTATCTGGAGGGATTTTTATGAAAATTCCTTATCAACAGGAGACAACGTCATGAGGTTTGTCTCCTTTTTTGTTGATGGAAAAACAAGGATAGCACCTGAATCTTTAGCACCGCATAACCACCTATTTACTGCCTCCTCTTTTTACAATCTCCCTGATTTTGACCAGCCTCTTATTAATGAAGACTTCTCGTATAACCCCACGCTTCAAGCTGAACTATCTGGAAAACTCCTCTTACTGGATGAACTTTCCCTTTCTTTGGATGAGATACAAGAACACTATAATCATGGCTTTATCCGCTACAGCAAAGGAATAGAAACTAAACAAGGATATGATAAGTGCAGCCGTTGCGGAAACAGCGAAAACCGTTTGTTTGCGTCGTTTTCCTGCTACCGCTGCAAGGAACCCCAATGCACCTACTGCCGGAACTGTATCATGATGGGCCGGATCAGCCAATGTACACCGCTCGTTTCATGGTGCGGCCCTGAATTGGAATGGAGGGACAGCAACAGTGAACTGGTGTGGGAGGGTATATTGTCACCTGAACAGCTGAAGGCTTCCGATACGCTGGTGGAGAAGATTGGCATGAAGGATAAACTGCTCATCTGGGCGGTGTGCGGTTCGGGAAAAACCGAGGTGCTTTTTCAAGGAATAGAAAAAGCATTGAAAGACGGTCAGAGGGTCTGTATCGCCACTCCAAGAACTGACGTGGTGCTTGAATTACTCCCTCGGTTCAGGAGAATATTCCCGGGTATTACTTTGTCATGTCTTTACGGAGGGAGTATGGATAAGTTAGAAGGTGCCCAGCTTATCCTTTCCACGACTCATCAGCTGTTCCGATATCGGGAGGCCTTTGATTTAATCATTGTTGATGAAGTGGATGCTTTCCCGTTTTCTTATGATAAAACCCTGGCATTTGCCGTTCAGCAAGCCAAAAAAGAAGAAGCACTCATCGTTTATTTAAGTGCGACTCCTGACAGGAATATGAAACAACAGGCGGAAGACGGCAAGCTTCCTTTTGTAAAAATTCCGAAGCGGTATCACGGATTCCCTCTTCCCGTTCCCCGTTTTGTCTGGTGCGGTCACTGGAAAAAAGGGTTGAAAAGGAACAAACTCCCCCGTTATGTGATGAACTGGATCAGCCGTCAGATGGAGAGGAACAGGCAGAGCTTTCTTTTTGTCCCCTCTGTACGAATGCTGGACCAGATTGTGCCGATTTTGAAGGAAGTGAACGCTAAGATTGAGGGAGTTCATGCAGAGGACCCGGATCGAAAGGTTAAAGTAATGAGGTTCAGGCATGGTGCAACTCCTATTCTGGTGACGACCACCATATTGGAGCGCGGTGTAACGATACCGTTTACCGATGTGGCGGTCCTTGGAGCAGAAGAAGAGATATTCAGTGAAAGTGCGCTTGTCCAAATTTCCGGACGTGCCGGCCGCAGCAAGGATGATCCTGCCGGTGAAGTTCTCTTTTTCCATTATGGGAAAACCAAAGCGATGGTTCAGGCGAAGCGGCATATCGAGCAAATGAACAGGGAGGCGGGTTTATGAATTATTGCGTGTACTGCCATGAGGCATTTTTTGAACCGGTCAGCTGGCAGTTTATAGCGGGGCTCTCGGAGTCACTGTCGTTTTGTGAAGAGTGCTCTTCATCTTTTGAGGCGATTAACGGGGAATGCTGCAGAATGTGCGGAAGGTCTTTTCGGTTATTTCCCGAGCAATATCGACAAAAACAATGCTGCACTGACTGCGTTCGTTGGGAGGAACACGAGGAATGGAGCGGAGTACTGACGAAAAACCGGTCATTGTATGTTTACAATGATTTTCTGAGAAAGGTAATCAGCACGCTGAAATACAGAGGAGATGCCGAGCTCGTTCAGGGATTGAAAACTCCATTTTGCAAATTGTACAAGAAGGAATTCAGGGGAAAGATGATTGTCCCTGTTCCGTTAAGCGAGGAAAGGCACTATGAGCGGGGATTTAACCAGGCGAGGCTTATGGCGGAGCTGCTGGGTGGAGAAATAGTATCTCCCTTGGAACGGGTTATTCATGAAAAAAAGCAAAGCAAAAAGTCGAGAAAGGAGCGGCTGAACATTCAGGAGAACATCTTTCAAGCTTCAAAGGAAGCGGGGAAAGTAAAAGGGAAGAGCATTCTTCTGATTGATGATGTTTATACGACAGGCGCCACGATCCGCCAGGCGGCGAAAGTCCTGAGGGAAGCTGGTGCTCTTGAGGTTTCGTCCATGACGGTGGGGAGGTAGCGGGCAAATGGAAAACAGGTGAAAAGTGCCTGATACCATTCAACAGAGGAAAGTTGCAGAAAGATGGGACCGTCGTACCATATGAAGTGATTATTACTTCCTATTTTTGTCTAAAACCTTCATCTCTTCCGTGTTAATCCGATATAAAGAGTAGTCAGGCAGATGTTTTTATCTGCGGAAGAGGTGTAACTCATGAAGATTAACAGAATAAATTACCTGAATATGAATCCATATAAAAATCAGCCCGCCACTTGCAGGCATGAAAAGCTTCAACACATTAAAAACAAGATCGATGCCGGTCAATATCAAGCTGATCTGATGGAAGTTGCCCGCAAATTTTATGAGTACTGGATAATCAGGAGGAAATTATAGCATGAAAAAAGAGCACCGGCCCGATGGCCGTTGCTCATTCATTCGTCTTATTGATTTCTTAGCAGGTTCACATGATCGGCTTTTCCATTTTTGCCGATAATAAATTCCAGTTCAAAATCACCGGTTTCATAAATATAGCTTGTTTCTCCTGTTTCCCGCAGGTGCCGGATGTGGTCGGCACTTCCAATTTCATCACCGAGCATCTTCACGGTGATTCCGCCGATGCTGTGGTCACGCTCGACATTGGTTCCGAGATTCCTGATTTCTTTGATGATGTTATTTTTGTCATAAGAAAAAGCGTAGCCGGGATTTCCCATTTCGGCATGATAAATCTCAAAGTCACTGGTTTTGGATATAGGCGTGCTTGGCGGTCCCCATTTTTCATGAACGTCTGCCTTCGTTGATTTCCCGATATAAAAATCAAACGCATTATTCGGGAAGTGGCCTTCATAAGCACTGTAATAGATGGTGGTCAATTTTTCGGCGGCATCTTTTTCCGCCGCTGTGCTCTGATCAGATACTTTGGCAGATGCAGCATGTGCTGTGCCGTTAAAGGAGATCATGCCTGTTCCTAAAACGGAGCCCGTGAGCAGTGAAGCGGTCATCAGCGTAATTGCTCGTTTCTTCGGTAACATTGTATCCCTCCTATATATAGTTTTTTCCACAGCTGTTAAATATTGAAACCTTAATTTAATGCACGCTCCACCAATCTTGCATAGGCGAGAGCCCCTTTCGGTTTAAGGTGCACCCCATCTTCATAAAAGTAGGATGATTGACCATTGCTTGCCTGGTTCCAATTGACAAGCTTGGTGTGCGGATGATGGGCAGCCACTTCCTGAATGGTTTGATTGACTTCTTTTTCCCAGGGACGGGGCACCTTGCTGTTAATAAGAACGATATTTTTATCTTTGCCAGCTTCATTAAGTACACTGATCAGCTGCTGTTTGGAGAAGGGGCCATTGGTTCCGAGCCCAATCACGATAGTATCTCCGAGACTTCCCTTGGATTTCATCTGATCAATGACTTTCGGTGCATCTGTCAGCTGTCTTCCTATTTTTGCATCCACTGTTGCATCCGGGAATTTTTTCTTCAGATACGGAGCCACATTCACCATGACGGAGTCACCGATAACCGTAATCCGATGGTCTTCTGGTTTCGCAGCGGGTTTAGGGTCCTTTTTTGGTGGAGCTTTTGGCTTAGCGTTATCCTTTTGCTGATCCTTCGGTTTTTCAGTTTTTTCAGGCTGAGGATGAACATATGCATGCTCAGCTTTCTTTTCCTGTCCGGCTTCAAGCTTTTGAAAGCCTGGAATCACGACGGTAAACAAGATAATTAAAATAGCAGCAGCGGAACACCCAAGAATGGATTTCTGCAGCAGCGTCGTGCGTTTCCAAGAAACTGCAGGAAGTGCCAGCTTTTCCTTCCAAGTTTTAAAAGCACCTTGGCGTACAGGCTCTTCGATAAAATGCCAGGAAAGCGACGCCAGAATTATGATTAACGCAAATTGCATCCATCCAAGCCATGAGGCGTCCCCAGTTGTCTGTGACGGATGGGTAAGCACGATGACTGGAAAGTGCCATAAGTAAATGCCGTACGACCGTACACCGATCCAGCGAAGCGGCTTCCATCCCATAATAGAGCCGAGTTTGCTTGCAGGGTGGGCAAGTGCAGCAACAAGTAGCGCCGTACAAACAGACAGCAGCACCATTCCACCGCGGTACAAAAAGGAATCAAACTGGCTGGTCAGCACAATGAGCAGCAGAATCCCAACAAGGCCGGTCGTCCCGGCAATATCCAGTGCAATCCTTGGTTCTCTTGGCAGATGGATGGAAAGCTTTCTGCTCGGCCATACAAGTGCCAGTGCAGCACCGATGAGCAAGGAAAAAGCTCTCGTGTCCGTTCCGTAATACACACGGCTCGGATCCTGTCCCGGTGTATAAAGAAGCGCCATTAAAATGGCCGAAAGAGCAGCAGCTCCAAGAATGAACCGAAGGAGAATGTTCCGTTTTCCAATGAACCGCAAGCCCGCCAGCAGCAGGAGAGGCCACAGTAAGTAGAACTGCTCTTCTACCGCCAGAGACCAAAGATGGTTTAGCGGGGACGGCGGACCGAATTGAGCAAAATAGGAAACTTTATGAAAAATAAGCCACCAGTTGCTGAAGTATAAAAGAACAGAAAGCAAATTACCCCAGAGGTCCAGTAGAAAGGAATGCTCAAACAGCAGGATCCACAAGATGACAACGAACAGCATGGACAGCAGAGCCGGCAGCAGCCTTCTCGCTCTTCTGATCCAAAATTTCCTGAAATCTATTTTTCCGGTCCTGAGGTACTCCGTTGCAATGATGTCTGTGATCAGGTAGCCGGATAAAACAAAAAAGATGCCCACACCAAGCAAACCGCCGGGTGTCCAGCCGAGGTTCAAGTGGTAGGCGATAACTGCCAGCACCGCCAGTGCTCTTAGCCCGTCTATTCCGGGCATGTACCTTTTATTCTTCTGGGTGGGTTCAGGCATGAAATTCCCCCCTAACCAAAAAAAGGTTGTTTCGATTATATGTAAATGCTTCTTCAGCGCGAGGACTGCTGTTGGTGATCAACATTGTCGTTCTCCCTTCACATTACGCAAGTCTTTTAATCTCCCATAATAGTTTAGTTCTTTTTGGAGAGTAAGGAAACAAACCGTTTCTACTATTTTCAACAAAAGTATTTGTTAAATCCTGCCGAAGTACAGGGGAATATTTCCTATGATTAACTATAGTCCAATTGGTTTTTTACATTCAAGGATTATACTGCCAATCCAGCGGGAATGGGAGAAATGTCATGCGCAACAGGTAAAAATATCTAAAAGATGCTATTTATTAGTAAAAATGGCTAGTTCATAAGGCATTACCTCTTCTTTACAATGAGAAGGGAGAGAAAAGGCAGGCGGTGAAACGGATGTTGTTTGATAAACAAAAGTATAAGATGCAGGCAGAGATGCTCGACTGGTATTCAGGCAAAGTCTCAGAATCTATGAACCAATTGGATCAGGTGGGAAGAGAGCGTGCGCATGTTCTTTCAAAGGCCGGAAGCTGGGAGAGCAAAAGCAAGAATACCTACCAGCAGATCATGTCGGAAGCAGCAAGCACCCATTATTCAGCAGCGGGTACGGGAGAACAGCTAAAAGAGGCACTGAAGCGGGAAGCGAATCGTCTAAGGCAATTTGTGAACGAACTGGAGAGGAAGGAAAAGCTGGATGAGTCGCAGTAAGAAATAGAGGATGGTTTATTTAGTAACGGCAGTCTTAGGGAATAGTGTCTCTAAGGCTTTTTAATTTTCTATCAGTTCCCCCTGAATTTCCAACCATTTATTTTCCAAAAGTGATGTATAATGTGGATGATACATAAAATGAATAAGGATTCATCTGCCGGAGATGAGGCAAAGCGAGGTGTGACATGAAGGGTCCAGAAATCATCAAGGACTTATTCGAGCTAAAAGAAAAGGGCTATTTAAAGTATGACGATTATTTAAGGGTCGTTGAAGGGATCAACAGATATGAAAAAGATCAGCGGAGGGCCGCTGAAGGAAAAGAACCATCTTTCTCGTTGAAGGAGGAACGGGAGCCTCAGGTTGAACTCCAAAATCATTTGGACCAGCCGGTTCAGCAGCCGATTCTCACGAGTACTGCGCCGGCGGCTCAAGCCTTGCCAAAACCAAGACCGGTTCCAGCAGTTCCGCCCAAGCCTGCGCTGAGTGCTGAACAAAAACGTGAAAGGAATCTCACGCTGCTTATGGCAGCCGGGGTCATTCTGTTGCTTGTTGGCGGCCTTACGCTGGCAACCAGCCAATGGGATGTTTTCTCGCCGTTGGCCAAAACCATGATGGTTGGCGGAATTGCGGCTTTGTTTGGCGGATTGGGTGTTCTTTCTCAACAGGTGCTGCACATTAAGAAAACGGCATTTGCTTTTTTTGTGCTGTTTGCGCTCTTTTTGCCGATTACTATACTGTCCGCAGGGTTCTTCAAACTTTTTGGCAGCTGGCTGAGTTTCTCGGGAGGAGGAAAGTATGTACTGGGCGCCATTACGAGCCTGGTATGTCTGCCGATTTACTGGAAATTCACCAAGTCCTTCGGATCAAAACTGTTTGCGTGGTTTACGCTTATTGCCTCAGCCATTGGCTACGGCTTTATTTTGCTCGCACTAGGTGCAGAGAAAAATGTGTTTTATTTTTTGTATGCGCTCGGAAACGCAGGCTATATCTATTGGTATCATGTGCGGAAAAAGCGGGACAGGAAAGAAACCAGCCAAAAGGTACTTCCGGTCTTTATTCAGGCCAACCTTATTTTATCTTCCGTTCTTATTATTGTTTCCTTTGACCAGCCGCTTTCCCAGAGCTTTAATTTAATTTTAACTGCTATTCTGTATCTGGCCATGAGGATAGTCAATAAGCGGGCCGAGTATGAATTGTTCTTTATGGCGTTTATCTCCTACGGATTGTACCAGCTTATTGAACAGGCGGCAGGTGCCGGTTTGACGCTTGTACTGATTCCCCTGGTGCCGGTAGTTTTGCTTGGTGTTGACCGTTTTTCAAAAGAGAATTTGAAAAAGTACTATCAGGCGGCCAACGCAGCCGTATCGGTCATAGCCTTTTTACTGGTGACTGGCAAAGGATTAATGCTCTCCGGGGGAGAAGGAAGCGTATGGATGCTGCTTGGTTACCTTGTGGTTGCCGGAAACTTCATTTATTTAAGCCATAATACGGCATTTCGTCTGTTTCCATACCTGGCGTCCTTTTATATATTCATTGCTTCATCAGAAGTTTATCATCTCGCAAGCTCAAAAAGCATGAAGTATTGGGCACTGGCGATTGGAATTTCAGGGTTGGTAACCTATTTGGCAGGTCAATGGATAAAGCCTCTCCTGCGTTCTGGCTTGTATGTCGGAGGCGCGTTCCTGTTGATCGGTTTTGGTTTCACTCTTTTGATTCCGGAATATTGGGAGACAGCATTGCTCTCTGTTGTTCTGACAGGTATTTCTGCCCGTCATTATAAGCTCGAAAAAGAGATCGCTCAAAAGATTGCGGGTGCAGGTGTTTCTGTTTTTGGGTTTTTCACAGGATTTTCAGCGGGTATGGCCATGATTTCAGATCCGGACAGGGCACTGTCAATCGGAATTGGAACCATCCTTCTGGCTGCTCTTTATTATTGGAGAAAAAACAGCAGAATTCTGGGGCAATATGCTCTCGTGGGTGCTATCTTCACTTCCTTTGTGAGCTTCCTGGCTTCGTTCAGTACGGAAGCTTATTGGATCCGGTTTTTATGCAGCGTGCTGTTTGCGTTAATGGTATTTGTCGGCACCCGCTATTTTAAACAGTACATTGGATTTGGAATCGCACAGGTGGGGTTGTTCTTTGTTTTTTATTCGTTCCTTCACTTAATTGCAGAACCCGTGAATGAACGGCTCACCCTCATCATCTTGTCAGCGCTGCTGTTTGTTTCGGGGGAGGCATTGAAACGGGTGGACCGCCAAAGTCATCTTCCGGCTCTGGTTGTAAGCCAGGCTGCCCTTCTGTATGCAGTGTTTTATACCTTTATCACTTCAGGGGAAACGTTGCCGTATTTCCTTCTTACTGTTCTTTACGGGCTCTATGTCTGGCGTTCTGTCCATGAAGCAGAACTTAAATACAGTTTGTATGCAGGTCTCACAGTGTTGTCCATGGCATTCGGTTTTACCGTGAACGAATGGTTCCCCAATGAGATTCGCTTGCTGTACAGTTTGGTGCTGCTGGCTGCTTATTTTGTCGTTTCGGCCATCTGGAAGGAGCGGCTCAGATGGTATATCGTTCCGTTTTCCATTCTCGTCATGGCCGAGTATCTTGCGGATTCCTATTATGCGGGAGAGGTGCTGCCTCTTTGGTTTTATGTAGGCGTGGTCCTCATATTCATGGCTTTCTTCCAATCTCTTAAAGGAAATTGGAGAATTGCAGTTGCGTTCCCGCTCATCTTTTTTTGGCTGATGATGGCCAACATGATTGACCTCTACAGCCTATCCGCACAATTAAGTGCGCTCGTCTGGTATGCGATCGGCATGCTGTTTACGGCTGTCGGAATGTTCATTTATGAAAAACTCTATCATCCTGAAAATGGAGAAAAGGTAGATTTGTATGGAATTGCAGGATTGATCTATGTGTGGACCGGCTGCCTGCAGGCGGTAGAATGGGTGTTTATTGGCGGACTGTTCCTGGTTGCGGTGCTGCTGTACCATCATTCCATGCGGATTGCTGCGGTTCCGGTTGTTCAAAAGAGCCTTCAAACCGTCTCAATGGCTGTCGGACTGCTAACCTACTACACCATTATCGATATGTTCCATGTACCAGGCGTGATTGTCACCGAACTTTATGTGCTTCCATGGATTCTATTAAGCTACTTCATCACCTGCAAAACATGGAACCTGAACGAAAAGGCAGTGATGATCGTGCAATACAGCCTAATTGGCCTGATTTCCATCATCTTGATATTGGATGCCATGTTCAGCTACAAAATTGCTGATGCCGTCATTTTGGGTTCTCTCGCTGTGCTCAGCATTCTGTATGGCTTTGTATCCAGGCAGAAAAGCTATTTCTTCAGCGGTCTGATCGTGCTCATTGTTAATGTCTTCGTGCAAACCCGGCCTTACTGGGGCAATATGCCATGGTGGGTGTACCTGCTTATCGCGGGAATTTTGCTCATCGGATTTGCTGGCTATCATGAGTTCAAAAAGCAGAAGGGAATTGAATCCCCAACCCTGAAAGAACAGCTTCAGCGAAAATGGGGCATATGGTTTGGTGCCTGGAAATAAGGAGAAGGACAGTTCCGTGTCAGGAACTGTCCTTTTTATAATCCGGCATCAGCGGGCCCATCCGCTTGCTTCAAAATGAGACTCTTCAATTTTTACAAGCTCAACTTCCGCGTGCTCTTCTTTTATCCTATTTGCGAGGCTTTCTACACCAAAGAGTTCGGTAAAGGTATGTGAGCCCGCTATCAAATTGATCCCCGTGAACTGTGCATATTGAACAGTGTACAGCGTGGCTTCACCGGTTATATACGTGTCACAGCCAGCATCCAGTGCTCTCTTAATACTATCCGATGAATGTCCGGCACCTGTCACGATTCCGATCCGTTTGACAGGACGGCCATGATGCTTCCAGGCCCTGACCGGTTCGCCCAAAGCGGATGAAGCTTTACTGACGAGAGACTCAAACGGCACAGGAGCAGAGAATTCGCCGATCCCGGGAACGTCTCCTTCATCATAGGCAGCAGGCTGAATCATCGTATCGATGCCTAGTGCATTCATCAGTGAAGTGCATGTGCCAAATTCCGCGTAATCGAGCGGACCGTGGATGTAGAAATGGTTCATTTCGTAAAGATTCAACTTCTCGATGCAAGCCTCACGCAGTCCGTAAAGGAAATCCCAGGCATCATGATGGGTGAGCAGCAGGTCCACGTTTTGCTTGGCCGCAGATTCAATAGCTTCAAGTGAGAGATTGGTACAATAACCGAGTCGATGAACGTCGTCCTTTTTTTCGCTCACCCATCCAAAGTCATCATGAACAGCAAGTAATTCAGCAGGGAACAGTGTCGCAATGGTTTTTTTGAATTGAGATAGCTTCATATTGCCTCCTCTAAATGAATGAGCTTTCCACCTGGTTCGCAGAGCAGTAACATTCACTCGAGCGTTTATATTGTTTTTTTCTGTAATAGTAGTCGCCAAGCTGTTCATAGCACATGCGGATATACATAAACTCGTCTTTTTTCTGAAAGATCGGCAGGGCGATTTCTTCTAAAAATATTTTGTAGTCTTCATCATTCCGGCGCTTTGAAACCTGAAATTGAAGAATCTTCAGCAGACAGTATGTTTCGTTCAGTTCTCCCTTTAACAGCTCAAGGCCTTTGGTGATCCAACGTCCGGCATCTTCATTTTCATTGAGCTGGAAGAGATTGCTGGCGAGAAGATAGATGGTCAGTTCTCCGCCCTGAAGGTCATCGCGTTCATTCAGTGATTTTAAGAAATAATCAATAGCTTCCCAGGGCTTCTTCATTTTATGGTATACAATTCCCATATTGTGATAGATATGTATTCGTAAATGCCCGATATCCGGCAAGGATTCGATGCCTTTACGCGCTTTTTCAAAGTATGTAATGGCAGTGGAGTGTTCATTGATCCGGTTATAATTAATTCCGAGAAGAATATAGCAGTCAATAACCTTCTTGAATTGAATGTTTTTATGAAATTCCTCCATCGCCCTTTCGGAATGAAAGATGGAAAGGGTGATTTTGCCCAGACGGCTGTAGATCAAGGCGAGCTGATAATGGTACTCTGGTTCATTGACATAATCCTTGGCCTTCAGATAGAGCTCGAGCGCCTTTTGGAAATGCCCTTTCAGATATTCATATAGCCCCGAAAAGTAAAAGTAATAGGCTTCTGTTTCTTTCGGCGTGTATTCAATGTATTTTTCTGTATGAGCCAGGTGCTCTTCCGCACTGTCAAATTCGCGAAGCAGAAGAAAATGCCGGGTGGCACACAGGTGGAACATTGACAGCAGCTCAATATCTTTAATGCCTTTCATTTTCTTTTCGATGCTGATGTAATGGTCTTTTGTGGCCGACCGCTTTCTTGCTTTTATGTCGTCATACCACGTGTAGATTAATTTTTTTATTTCATCGGTGGAGGAAGACTGCAGCAGTTCGTCATATTCGATGTTAAGTTTTTTGCACAGTAATCCCAGTATTTCTTTGGAAGGAACAATGCTGTTGTTCTCCACTTTACTCAGGTAGGGAACAGAACAAATCCCCGAAGTGAGCTGTTTTTGGGTCAATTTATTTTTTTCCCTGAAATATTTGATCTTCTCTCCTCTAATCATAATCCACCTCAATCCCTCATCATCCATTTCATCATAGCACATTGAATAACTGATTTTTCCTATTATACATATAATTTATGGTACATCTGGCAGTCTTTTGTCAACAAATGAGGAAGCAGCAGGAAAAAGGAAGGAATATGCCATATTTCCTAGGAAATAGATTGGCGAATGCTGTTCTATTCTCCTGTTTTTTCAGAATGAAGAGGAACTCTTGCTTTTAAAAAGAAGTTAGGCATAAGGAAAATAATCAGAAGGAGTGGGAGCCTTTGAAAAAACGGGTTGGTATTATTGGCAGCGGTACAACTGGCTTACAGCTGGCTTATGCTTTATTGGAAGACTTCGATGTTACGATCATTTCTCACCGCACACCGGAGCAAGTGCGCAGCGGGAGAGTCATGTCCACACAAGTCCATTTCGGACCGGCGCGTGAACGGGAAAAAAGGTTCCATATGCCGGATTGGAAGACTGAACGGATGATTGAGAGCATTCATATTACCGTCGGAGACCAAAAGCTGTTTGCAGGAAGGCTCGAAAGGCAGGCATTATCCGTGGATCAGCGGCTCTCTTATTCAACATATGCAGAGGATTTGGAGAAAAAGGGTGTTGCGTTTCAGCAAAAAAAGATTACAGATCAAGAGAGAGAGGCACTTGGTGAAGAATATGATCTTGTAGTGGATTGTACGGGAAAAAATGGTCCGCTCTTTCCATTTCCGATTGAGAACGATCTTACTCCGTTTCGGGAGCCGCAGCGAAAATGCATTGTTGGCTACTTTAAAGGGGTAAAGCCTGTGACACCATGCGGAGTCAGTGTAACGGTGATTCCGGAGCTTGGGGAAATGTTTGAGATTCCTGCTGAAACAGAGTACGGTCCGGTCACAATCCTGTTTATCACAGCTGTCCCTGGTGGTCCGCTTGATATGTTTAAAGGAATCAAATCACCGGAAGCTTTTACGATTAAAATGAGAGAAGCAGTGGAGATGTTCTTCCCGGAAATTCACAGCCGTATTGTTGATGAACAGTTTGCGTTAAGTGATGAAAACAGCTTTCTCCAGGTCGCCATTACGCCAGAGGTGAGAAGGCCTTATGTGATGCAGAATCATCAACTCGTTTTGGGATGCGGAGACAGTGTGGTGCTGAATGATCCGATAACGGGCCAAGGGTGCAACTTGTCGTCCTACTGTGCGGAACAGCTATCTGACCTGCTGATCGAACACAAGCATAATGACCGTTGGGGTGAGGAGCTGGGAGTTTTATATTGGAATAGGATTCAACCTTTTGTTAAAGAAGTAACCGAATGGACCAATGCGATGACTCAGCCGCTTCCCGGTCATGTCATTCAGATGCTCCTTAGCGGGGCACAGGATCAGGAGAAAGCGGATCATGTAGCTCGCTGGTTTGAAAATCCTTCAAGCGCCCAT
The DNA here is from genome assembly GCF_030418125.1 of Fictibacillus fluitans. GTDB lineage: Bacteria > Bacillota > Bacilli > Bacillales > Fictibacillaceae > Fictibacillus_C > Fictibacillus_C fluitans. The sequence continues at coordinate 112,585 of NZ_JAUHTR010000009.1, forward strand.
CAGGCTTTTATGGCAAAAGTATAAAACGGCAACACCAAGTGTCGATTGTCCAGTGAGGAGAATCGGCGCTTTTTTTGTCGTTTCTAGTCCAATTATCCCGAATAATTACAATTATTAGTAACTTAGTCTAGTACCTCCATCCTTTTTTGTTTCTTACAATAGAAACACAAGAGACTGAGCAGGCGGTGAACGTATGATATTTGATAAGCAAAAGTACCGGATGCAGGCTGAGATGCTGGACTGGTATTACGGTAAAGTTCAGGAGTCCATGCAAAAATTGGATCAGCTGAGATGGGACCGCAACCGGGTGTTGACCAGGGCATCGAGCTGGGAAAGCAAAAGCAAAGCAACCTATCAGCAAATAATGTCGGAAGCGGCAAGCACCCACTTTGCTTCGGCAAGCCTCGGAGAACAGCTGAAAGATGCGCTGCGGCGTGAAGCCGCCAGGCTGAGAGAACAGGCCGACGAGATGGAGAGGCAGGAGAAGCTTCATGAGTCGAATCAGCGTCAATCCCAATGAGCTGGAAGGCCTGGCTGCTGATCTTCAAAAGCTCGAAGATCAATGCGACGATATAAAAGATTCGCTAAAATGGAACTATAATCTTCTTCATGCGACTTACTGGGATGTAGACAGTACAAGTGCTGGAGGGCTCTGCCACAGCCTGGTTCAAAAGCTTGAGCATTATCAGACCCTGATGAACAACGCACAGGCTGTTGTAAAACGGACGGAAGCGCAGTTTCGCGAAGCCGATCAGGGATGGTTCAATCAAGCTAAGGAATGGGGAATGGAGCTCGTCGGAGTAAACGATGTGGTACGTATCTTTGCGGAATATGACCCTGTGACCGGCGAAAAACTGGACGGTTGGGACAGGCTGCAGGCCGCCGGCTGGACTGCGCTTACTATTTTCCCGCCTGCCAAGCTGGCTGGATTGGGCGGCAAAGCCATCATCAAAGGTGCGAAGGTCCTAAAGATGGGGGACAAGGCCACCGAAGCCTTCCGCGGCATGATGAAGGTACTGCATCCTGATGTGATGAAGAATGCCTTCCGTAACGCATTAAAAGGTGTTATGAACCTTCCAATTTTTCCGAAGTTTAGTCCCCAAAAAGCAATAGCCGGTATTCCTGGAGCTGGAATCGGGCTACATATGGGTGGGTCGTATAAAGCCAACGATTTAGTAACCTTTTTTGCTAAAAGTGTTACAAAGGCTGAATCAAGTAAATTGGTTAATGCTTTAAATAGTTTTCAAGGCAAAAATTTTATCTTTGAAAATCAAAACTTTTTATTAGACAAACGTGGAATGAAACATATTCTTAGTCGACATCATCCTGAGTTTTGGGACGGTTCTACGAAAGCAAAGCAGTCATTCTTGAATAAAAATATGTCTATTGATGAAGTAGCAGATGCTATAGAATCTGTTATGAATCAAAATCGAGAAATTTTGATTAAAAATGGTGCAACGTCCAGTTATCAAATAAAGGGAAGTTATAATGGGATACAAGTATGTAGTTGGTTTCAATAAGGGACGTGTTGGCCAATTTTATCCTGAATAGTAGGTGGGAAATATGTTTTATATCAATACTCTATTAAATAGACCAGAGAAAGAAATAAATGATCTTAACACTATAAAATCTAACATTGAAGAGTATTTCGTCCAAGTAAAGGATGAAAAACAATTATTAAGCATTGGAAACTCTTTAGATTTTGATTATCTTAATGGCGCAATTATTTTAAAACATCTTGATGAGTTTTTGCTTAATGTTGACTGTTGGGATTTAGTTGACCAGTTGTGGGCATATATCCTAAATGTAACTGAGAGTCTTATTTCCACTGGTGAGGGTGAAACCTATTTTCCAGATCAGCCAGTTAAACTTAAACTTAAGTCAATATCTAAGGACTTAGTACTTTATGTATTAGAAGCTGATTATAGGACTAAAGTAGTTCTCCCCAAAAAAGATCTCATCGATATATTACTAAGTGGAGCCGCCGATTTTTTTCATGCAATGGAGAAAACCTTTAAAGGCAAATGCAATTACCAATACGAAATTCAAAAGATATCTTCCCTTAGAGATACGTTACTAGATATGTAAAGCGAATTGAATTTTTCACCACTTGGTTTGCTGGGGAAATCCATCATAGCGAAGTCATGGAAAGATTCAACAGGATTTCTGAATGCACTGATTGATGAACAACATGAATTTGATGGGGAGAAATACGATAGCGCATGGTTAGATGTTTCTAATTGGTATGTAATAAACGATCAGGGTTGCCAAAAAGGAATTGATCTGCCAGCTATCTATCCTGACGGGGAAATTCATTGGCGTTATTTATAATGAAAATTAGTAAAGCCCCGGGAACTTATTAACCCCGGGGTTTCTCCTATCCTATCTGGCAAACTCTGTTTCCAGTGCTTGCACGATCTGCTCCACGGACAGGCCCTGCCCGCTTTGTACAGCGGCAAGGAAGGCACCTTCCACAAGTGGAACATCCTTGAATTGGATGTTCCGGTCACCGGTATAGAGCTCGAGGGCCATCTCGGCGTTCATGGTGGCAGAGCCGATATCGGTTAGAATGATGGCATCATCTGTAACTGAAGAGAATGCTTTTTCAATCCGGGAGACGTCGGTTCCGATTTTTCCGCCGTCAAGCCCGCCGGCATTATGGATCTCCACATTCGCAGCCATCTCAGCAAGCAGCTCTTTCAAGCCAGCAGCTAATTTTTCACTGTGTGACACAAGGATCAAATTAACCATTCAGCACCTCCGCAATTTGGCGGAGCAGAATGGAGCTGCACAGCGCCCCGGGATCCTGAAGTCCTTTGGAGGCATCGCCGAAATACGAAGCTCGTCCTTTTTCCGCTTTTAATTCCTTTGTATCGGCCAGCGCTTTTTCAATCACCGTCTCAAGCGGCTCATCGCCCTTAAGCGCATTCGTAAAAGGTTCCCACACATCCAGCATCGTTTTCTGGCCGGCTTTTGATTTTCCGCGTGCCGCCACACCGTCTGTTGCCTCTTTAAACCCGTCGTATAATTCATCGCCTTCGACAAAGCTTTTGCCGTTCCACTTGCCCGCGAATTTGACAAAAACAGTGCCGAAAAGGGGACCGGATGCGCCTCCGACGGTTTTGATCAGGGTCATGCCTACAAGCTTTGAAAGCTCCCCAAGATCTGCGAAGGAATCTTTATCCTCCAGTTCTTTTTTTACGGCAGTAAATCCCCGTGACATGTTGATGCCGTGGTCACCGTCGCCAATCTCCCGGTCAAGGTCCGTCAGTTCGTCTTTTTGTTTTTCAATTTGGTCCGCGGTCTTCAGCAATGCGGTTTTTAAACCTTCCGTTGTCAGCTTCATCCTATTCACTCCTCACTGGAAATCCTATCGTTTTTGAAGGGGCATCCAAGTACCCGAGCAATTCGTCGTCCACAGCCAGCAGGGTAATCGAAAAACCGTGCATCTCAAGAGACGTCATATAGTTTCCTGTGTAGCTGCGGGCAATGGTGTATTCTTTCTGCTCCAATTGCTCACTCACATATTTGTAGGTGAGGTACAGCTCAGAGACCGGAGTGCCGCCCATTCCGTTTACCATCAGAGCAATTCTTTTGTCAGCCACTTCAGCAGTCAGCCGGTCGAGCAGCTCCGTCACAATCTCACTCACTGGTGCGGCCGCTTTTCGCTCAATGCCCTTTTCCCCGTGGATGCCGATTCCGATTTCCATTTCGTTTTCGTGAAGCTCAAAGCCAGGCTTGCCGCTTTCAGGCATGTAACACGGGGAGAGGGCCATGCCGATGGAACGGACGTGATTGATGGCTTTTTCTGCTGCCTTTTTTACTTCTGGCAGCGATTTGCCCGCTGCTGCCGCTGCACCGGCAATTTTATGAACAAAAACAGTTCCGGCAACGCCGCGCCGGTCTTCTCTATTTTTAATAGCAATATCATCATTAATAATAACCGTTTCAACCTGAATGCCTTCAAGTTCAGCGAGTTCTCTGGCCATGTCAAAATTCATCACATCGCCGGAATAATTTTTCACAATCAACAAAACGCCTGCACCGCCGTCAGCTGCCTTGATTCCTTCAAGCACCATATCGGGAGTCGGCGAGGTAAAGACCTCTCCGCATACGGCGGCACTCAGCATACCCTCACCGACATAGCCTGCATGTGCGGGTTCATGGCCGCTGCCTCCTCCCGAAACGAGCCCCACCTGGCCTGAAGGGGTGCCGTTTTTACGTTTAATGACATTAACACCTTCTACCTTTTCATAGTAATCAGGATGGGAGCGAACGAGTCCATCAACGATGTCTGATACAAATCGATTGGGATCCTGCAAGAGTTTATCCAACGTCATCTCTCCTTATCAGTATGAAAATTCGAAACGCTTACATTGTATTCCCTTCTGCTTATCTTATCAATCACCTTCTTTTCACAAAGAAACGCCCTGCTGGTGCAGGGCGCATTAATGAATGGGTTCCACACATTGTCCGTTACAAAGTTCATCCAGCTATAAAAACGGCAGAAAAATAGAAACCAGCTTCTCAGGTCTAGACTCTGAGAAACTGGTTTTTTTATCTTTTTATCATATTAAAATGTGCGTTCAACTGCCCCCTAATCATCGTATCCCGCAATTTTTCCTTTTGGATGTGCTCTTGTGCTTTTTTCAGCTCCTTCCTGATCTCATGCGTCTGAACCCCGTCTTCTCTCTTGTCTGCTATGCTCATCAGCATCTCCACATCTGAAAAGGAATACTTGCGTGTGCCTTTTTCCGTACGGGCGGGAAAGATTAGATTCCGCTCCTCGTAATACCGGATTTGCCTCACCGATAACCCTGTTAAATCCTTAACCGTGCCGATGGAAATCACTTTTTTCTCTTTATATGGTGAACTCTCATAAGACACCCACATCACTCCTTTATCAGTGGTGGCACGAAGTTCTTTCCATTACTATAAAGCTTTCTGAATAGAATGAAAAGAAGTATGTTAGATTTTCTGACATATGTTTTGGAGCCTGAAAAAAGGGCGGAAGGTTATCTTACAGGTTGAGAGATTTTTTACAAAAGCTTTCGTATACTGAATTCAATCAATCCGGACGAGGGGGAGATGCCGTTTGTTACGCATCATCGGGCAGTTTATGATCGTCCTCACCGCCCTGGCAGCCGGAAATATCCTGTCATCCATTTTTCACCTGCCGTTACCCGGAAGTATGCTGGGGATGTTTTTGCTTTTGCTAGGTCTGCTGGCAGGAATGGTGAAATTAAGCTGGGTGGAGGGTGCCGCGGACTCTAATCTCCGACATATGACCTTGCTGTTTATTCCGCCGGTCGTTGGCTTGTTTTTAAACTGGGGGGCGGTTCATATCCAGCTATGGAAAGTGCTTCTTGTTCTTTCCTTAAGCAGTTTGTGCATTTTGTTAGGAACAGGTTACTCTGTGGAACTATATGAAAAGAGAAAAAGGAGGAGAAACGAATGAGCATCACGTTTGGCAACACACTTTTAAGTATTGCTGCGACAACATCGACCTATCTATTCGGCCTTCGAATCTACCGGAAATCCAATCATAAACCCTGGCTTAACCCATTATATACGGTGACGCTGCTTCTTTTTCTTTTACTTCCGTTCCTGCATATGGACGTGAAGTCCTATGAAAAGGGAAGCAAAATATTTTCCCTATTGCTTCAGACGGGAATCGTTTCCCTGGCCATACCTATTTACAAGCAATTTCCGCTGATTAAGAAAAACATAAAAAAAATTACTGTAGGCATCGTTAGCGGCGGGATGGCGGGTGCTGTCTCTTCTGTAGCATTTGCGTTCCTGATGGGATTTAAAGGTGAAGCAGTGGCGTCCCTGCTGCCGAAAACAGCTACACTTCCAGTAGCATTGTCCGTGTCCGGCTCTCTTGGCGGTACAGCCCCGCTTACCATTCTCTTTGTGTTGATTTCTGCCCTTTTTTCATTGATCGTCGGTCCTCATGTGCTGGACGGATGCAACATCAGGAGTAAAACGGCACGGGGGCTGGCGATGGGAATCTCCGCCCAGGCGCTTGGCGCGAACCGCTCCTTTCAATGGGGAGAGGAAGAAGGGGCAATGGGAAGTGTGGGAATGACAACGACGGCCATTCTGGTTTCAGTAATCATTCCAATGGGCATGCTGTTAATAGCATATTTGTAAGAAAGGGGATTTTTGTAATGGAACAGAAAAAGGAAATTCTAATTACAAAATTGATTGAAGCGGGCTTTTATAAATCTGAAAACGGGCATCTTCATGAACTGACTTTAGAAGAGCTTTTGAAAGAATACCAAATTTTAAAAATGAAGCCTTTTTGTTAAAAATAAGAGAATCCAATAAAAAAGCAAAGAACCCATTCTCCGGGGAGAGGTTTCTTTGCTTTTTCTTTTGCCCTTTTTAAGGAAAAATGATTGTTGTTAAATTCAGAATATACGTTATAATACAAAGAATACAAAAATTTAGGAGTGAGAAGTGTGAAAGCGTTAGAGAAAGTCAGTGCATTTGTCGGCAATACCTTTGCGGTCTGGGTGCTATTTATGGCAGTGGCCGCTTTTATTTATCCTCAAGGGTTTACATGGATCGGAGAGTATATCGTGTGGCTGCTGGGGATCATTATGTTCGGTATGGGGCTGACCCTGTCCGGCTCTGACTTTAAAGAAGTCGCCAAACGGCCAAAGGACGTGGCCGTCGGGGTTGCAGCACAATTTATCATTATGCCGCTGCTGGCATTCGGGCTGGCAACCTTACTGCCGTTGTCACCGCAAGTGGCAGTTGGTGTTATTCTGGTTGGGTGCTGTCCAGGGGGGACCGCCTCCAATGTCATGACCTACCTCGCCAAAGGAGATACTGCGCTGTCAGTTGCTGTAACGTCTGTATCAACCGTGCTTGCACCTGTTTTGACGCCATCATTGATTTTATTATTTGCAAGCAAGTGGCTTCCTGTTTCACCGGGAGCACTCTTCATATCGATCGCACAAATGATCATCATTCCAATCGTGCTTGGCATCATTGTAAAGATGCTGCTTGGAAAAAAGGTCGAAGCCGGTGTAAAGGTCCTTCCGCTCGTTTCGGTTATCTGTATTGTGGCGATCGTCGGGGCAGTGGTAGGCGGAAGCAAAGAACAGATTGCCGCCACGGGTCTTGCCATTTTTGCGGTGGTTATTATTCATAACATGCTTGGATTGCTGCTTGGATACTGGGCAGCGCGCTTGTTCAGGATGAGCCCGCCGAAACAAAAAGCCATCTCTATCGAAGTGGGCATGCAGAACTCTGCGCTGGGGGCTGGACTGGCAAGTGTTCATTTCTCTCCGCTTGCTGCCGTGCCGAGTGCGATATTCAGTGTCTGGCATAACATCTCGGGTGCGCTTGTGGCTACTTATTATAGAAAGCAAGCTGAAAAATTAGAGGCGAAGGGAGACCGTTCCTCCTCTAAAACTGCGTAAACTGCCGAACCTACAGCAGTTTTTCTTTGTGATTTGTAACTTTTTTCTCTTTCATCCGTATATATGGTATGGTTTTATATGAATGACAGTTTTTTACTTTCTTTCCGTTGAAGTTATTGGAGGAATGTTGGATGGCTGAAAGAGCTGAAAAGAAAAACCAGTCCAGGACATGGACGGTTTTAGCCGGAATCGGATTATTTATTTTAAGTAAATTAAAATGGGTCTTTGGATTATTAAAGCTGGGGAAATTTGCAACATTGCTTTCCATGTTTGTATCCGTTGGTGCCTATGCCATGTTTTTCGGGTGGAAATTCGCCGTGGCGCTCGTCTATTTGCTGTTTGTCCATGAGATGGGTCACCTGGTCGCTATGAAAAGGAAGGGGATAGCGACTTCTCCTGCGATTTTCATACCGTTTATGGGAGCGGTGATCGGCATGAAGGAAATGCCGAAAAACGCGAAGGATGAAGCATTTGTCGCTTATGCCGGCCCGTTGTTTGGCCTGGTTTCGTTCCTTCCTGCGGTTTACCTGTATGAAACGCAAGGCTCGCCTTTCTGGGGTTTGGTCATCTTTTTGGGCGCATTTATTAACCTGTTCAATTTGTTCCCGGTATCACCGCTTGATGGAGGGCGCATTGTCGGTGTCCTGTCCACCAAGCTTTGGCTGCTGGGTTTGATCTGTATGATCCCCTATATGTTTATTTCTCCTGATCCCATCATCTTTATCATCTTCCTTTTCGGGATTGCTACATGGTGGAGAAGGGTGAGAGAGGATTATGTACTGCAGGAAAGCAAGCAGTCGCTTGAGCTGCATCAGAAGGAAGAAGAGAAAATTCATTCGCTCGTCCGGGAGATGGACGAGTATCGTGACCTTCCGAATTTCCCGTATATCGTGGATACCTTTATCGATGAGGGAAGAGTGGAACGGGAACGGCTCATCCGCAATCTGCCTTCGGGCTCTGCCGTCCCTTTTGTACATGATAAGAAGCGGCTGAAAAAACATGCCATGCTGACGGAAATCAATCTGCTGGAAAAGCGGGAAAAGTATTTCCTTATGCTGTATAAGCATGAAGTCATGAAGGAAAGGGAACGGCTGCTTGCGGAGCAGGAGCTCCAGTACGGGGAAGATCACCTGAGTGGTGTCCCTGAAGGCGGTCATCCCGAAAAAGTGGTGGAAGCCTATCTTTCGGCAGTAAAGGAAGAAGCGGAAACTCAGGAAAAAGAGGTAGACCGCCGTAAAAATTATTATGTGGCCAGTCTGAAAACAAAAATTGTGGTCCTTATTTTGTACCTTGCCCTGGCTGGTGTATTGTCATATTTCGCTATGTATGGGCACACCATTATGGAAATCCACCGCGAACTGCTTCAGCGCTGATAAAAATGCCCGGCCTTCCATTTTCACGGGAACCGGGCGTTTTTTATTATTTTCGTATTCCATAAACAATGAGGCCAAGACCGGCCAGAATCCACAGCAATTTTGCCGTGCTGATCTTGGCCGTAATGCCGACTAACCCTAACGACATGGTGGAGAAGAAAATAAAGGGACCGATAATGGATAATGTGGAATTGATCAGCAAGGCTTTTTCAACAGAATTGAAACGGAGCATCAGGATAGCGGCACTTACCTCGCACAGCCCGGACAGAACCCTGATTGCGGCCATGCCAAGGACAATTTTTTCAAATACTTGAAACATACAGTCAACCCCCATGAAGTGCATTCCGCACGTTGTCACGGCCGTTATGTAACCGTACAAAAAATGGCTGTCCCTATACTATATGTTGTCCACCACAAAGTAGAAGCCGAAAGCAAAAGGCTTTTATAAGGGGTAAAATAACCGGTCAAATGTGTAGATTTATAGGGGATTTTACAAGAATGTGCAAAGAAAAAGATTATTCGACAAAACTTCTTACTATTCGCTAAATGATGCGTTTGACAACAATTTTTTAAATATGTAATACTATGATTGTATAGGGTTCCTATACAGATCGTCATGACGAAGGGATAGTGAAAGTACATGCAAGGAAAAGTAAAATGGTTTAATGCAGAAAAAGGATTTGGCTTTATCGAAAGAGAAGATGGGGACGATGTATTTGTACATTTCTCAGCCATCAATTCTGAAGGTTACAAGTCTCTTGACGAAGGCCAAGAAGTAGAGTTTGAAATCGTTGACGGAGCTCGTGGACCACAAGCAGCTAACGTAACCAAACTATAATAATAACTAGCCGATACTTCGGATAATAACCCAGCATTCTTTTGAATGCTGGGTTATTTATGTCCGTCAATATTCTTCCTCAGTTTTGTGAACCTTTTTAAATTTCCCAAACCTTGAACCGAGGTAATAGGCACTGAAAATGACGGCTACAAAGCCAAGGCTGATGTAAAAACCTACTCTTTGATTGGTGTGCAAAAGAGACCCTGCGATGGTAAAGGCAATGAGAGCAATCCCCAGATAGGACGTTAACGGATAAGCTGCGGATCGGTAATGCTCATTGCTCGAGCCAATCTGCCTCCGTTTTTTAATATGGGAGGACAGGATGATCAGCCAGTTTAAGATCAGCATGATACCGGCCGAGGTTGTCATATATTCATACACTGTGTCCGGCAACAAAAAGGAGAAAAGGACGGAGATGGCAAGCCCGATTCCGCTCAAGCCCAAGGCTCCTGCGGCAACTCCCCTGCTGTTCTTTTTCTGAAGGCGTCCGGGAGCATCTCCGTCTTTTGCCAGGGAAACCATAATGCTTGTGATGGAGAACAGAGCCCCCACCATGGTAGAAAATGCGGCACTGATCAATATAACGTTAAAAATCGTTTCCAGATAAGGAATGGGAAAGCTTGACAGTGCTTTAACAAACGGGCTTTTGTCCTCATTAATGACACGAAAGGAAACCATCATCAAGATAAAGAGAATACTAACGGCGTAGAATACCGTTAGTGCGATCACGAGAAATGTGCCGGCTTTTGGCACATCTTTTTTATTTCTCAGCTCTGTAGAGAGGACTCCAAGCACTTCAATCCCACCATAGGAAAACAGGATAAAAATCATGGCAGACCAGAATCCGGAGAAGCCGTTCGGAAAAAAACCTTGTGCAAACGATGCCGATGAGAGACTTGCTTTAGCGCTGTCAGGGGAAATGACTCCAGCTACAGCCAGAATTCCAAATCCGATAAACGCAACAAGAGTGGAAATTTTGATGACCGCAAAGAATGATTCAATGCTGCCAAAGTTTTTCACACCCAGAAGATTGATCCCGAGGGCCAGTACAGAGTAAACGACGGATAAGAGCCAGAGGGGCACATGGGGCAGCCAAAGCTGTGTAAAGATCGCCAGAGCGGTTACTTCACTCGACATGATCAAGACACCTGCTGTCCAGTAAATCCAGCCGCTCATAAAACCGACAGGATGGCCGAATGCCTGGCCGGCATACGTCCGGAAAGAGCCGGGCTGAGGATCCTGTACCGTCATTTCAGCAAGAGCGCTGAAAACAAAATAGGCCGTCAAACCGGCCAGCAGATAGCCGATCAGTACCGAAGGCCCGGCTGAATGGATGGACAGGCCGGAACCAAGAAAAAATCCCGCACCGATTACAGAGCCAATCCCAATCAATGAAAGCTGCCACCAGGCGAGTTTATGAGATTCCCCTTTTTTTACCTTGCCTTTTTGAACGTTTTTCACACTTTGTTTAACAACATTTTGGTTATGCATTCCGATCCCTCCTAATACCTTACATACCCATTGTGCCCGAAACTAATTTTTCTATGGCTTGGCGAAAAATGTCGAGAAAGAAAAAATATTGTCAAGATATTTTAAAGTTTATGAAGGAATTGTTAACGGGTATAACGAAATATATATACATCACGAAAGGAGGAGTTAAGATATGCAATTTAACATTCGTGGAGAAAACATTGAGGTGACTCCAGCTTTAAGGGAATATGTTGAAAAGAAAGTTGCAAAGCTAAAGCGCTATTTTAACGAAACTCCGAATACTGACGCATACGTCAATCTAAAAGTTTACAACAACACCCAATCTGTCGAGGTAACCATTCCGATGACAGGGTTGCTGCTCAGAGCAGAGGAAAGCCATACGGATATGTATGCGGCAATCGACCTCGTAATTGAAAAATTAGAGCGTCAGATTCGTAAACATAAAACGAAGGTGAACCGCCGTTCCAAACAAAATGGAGGCATTCATGAAATGATTGCCAACAGTGCAGATGCAACTACAACCCTGGTTGTGGACGAAGAGGAAGACGAATTTGAGATTGTCCGTGAGAAACGCTTTGACCTCAAGCCAATGGATACGGAGGAAGCGATTCTTCAGATGGATCTGCTGGGCCATAACTTTTTTGTTTACAATCATGCAGAAACCGGCACGACTAATGTGGTTTACAAACGAAAAGACGGAAGATACGGTCTGATCAGTCCGGAATAAATCGATTTGAAACTTAATAATGACAACAAAAAAACAGCCGGCAAAAGAGCACTTAAATGTGCTCCTTTGCCGGCTTTTCTGGTGTATTTCTTTCCTTGCATAAAGGACTTTTCATAGTGAGGCGAGAAATGAAAAGGATATAGAAAATGGGGGGCTTTTCATGGAATACCATCAACAGCTGTCAGAGTTAAAAAACCTTCAGCATCAGTGCGAAACAGCAGAAGATCTGCAGCTGAAATTGAACTGGGATATGCTTGAGCTGCGAAACGGAAACAGCAAGGAGAACTTTTTTCATTATGAGGAAGGGAAGCTTTGTGCCTTTCTGGGGATTTACGGATTTGGAAGCAAGGCAGAATTGTGTGGAATGGTACTGCCTGCATACCGGAGGAGAGGAATCTTTTCACAGCTTTTAAAGAAAGCCATCCAGCATGCCAAACTAGAGTATGAAGAAATCTTGCTGAATACACCTGAGAATTCATCATCTGGCCAAGCCTTTTTAAAACAAGTGCCATGTTTGTATGCTTTTTCCGAGCACCAGATGAAGTGGCAGGGAAGTGCAGATGAGGCTTCAAATGATATCTCTTTAAGAATCTCCAGTCCATCCGACCAAGAGTTTGAAATGCAGCTGGATGTTGAGTGTTTTGGTTTTTCCCCGTCAAAGGCCAAAGAACACAATCAGCGAATAAAAAATGAAAAGGGACTAAATCGGTATGTGATAGAAAAAGACGGAAAACCGGTAGGAAAGGTAAGAGTGGCTGCTGAGGGAGGAGAAGCCTGGATTTACGGATTTGCGGTAACCCCGGCTGAACAGGGAAAAGGGATTGGCAGGAGTACGCTAAAGTCTCTGATCTCCCAGGAACAGTCGAAAGGCCATTCGCTGTCCCTGGATGTGGAAGCAGATAATAGCAATGCACTGAAACTCTATGAATCCTGTGGTTTTACATCTTATTGCACACAGGACTATTACCGTTTTTCGCTTTAGTACAGGAAGGGGCTCAATAACACATTGTGTTTTTTGACAATGATGCCTATAATCTACATGAACATGAAAAAGGGGATATTGAGATGAAGAAAATTTTAAAGACCTACCGTTTTCCGCTCATACTATTGCTTTCCATTGTGATCGGAAGCATCATCGGTTTTACACAGGGCAAGGATGCCGCTGTTTTAAAGCCGTTTGGTGATTTATTTTTGAATGCGATGTTTATGATCGTTGTTCCGCTTGTCTTCTTTTCCATCTCATCGGCCATTGCTTCAATGGGCGGTGTGAAACGCTTTGGAAAAGTAATGGGATCAATGATGGTTGTTTTTCTTTTTACAGGGGTCGTGGCTTCGGTTATCGCGATGGTTGGTGTGAAAATATATTCACCTTCCAAAGGGGTAAACATCGATCTTGTTAAACCGGAAGCTGCCGGTGAAAAGGTTTCCGTCGGGGACCAAATTGTTCAAACACTGACGGTTTCTGATTTCTCTGAGCTGTTTTCGCGCAACAACATGCTTGCACTTATCTTATTTTCAGTACTTATGGGTATCGCTGTTACCATGATTGGTGAAAAAGGAAAGCCGTTCGCATCATTCCTGAAATCTGGCAGTGAAGTGATGCTGAAAATGGTCAGTCTGGTCATGTATTATGCTCCTATCGGGCTCGGCGCTTATTTTGCTGCCTTGATCGGGGAATTTGGACCCACGCTGCTTGGTTCCTATTTTCGTGCGGTGCTTTACTATTATCCGCTTGCTCTTATTTATTTCTTTGGATTCTTTACGCTTTATGCACTTATGGCGAACGGAAAAGACGGCGTTCGTCTTTTCTGGAAAAACATGCTTTCTCCATCGCTGACCGCTCTGGCAACCTGCAGTTCGGCAGCCTCCATTCCGGTTAACCTGGAAGCTTCGAAAAAAATGGGTGTTCCGGATGACATCAGTGAAACGGCTGTGCCGCTTGGCGCAACACTTCATAAAGACGGCTCAGTCATGGGCGGAGTTCTTAAAATCACGTTCCTTTTTGGGATTTTCGGACATAGTTTTTCCGGTATCGGAAACTACCTGCTTGTGCTCGTTGTTTCCTTGCTTGTCGGAATGGTCATGGGTGCGATACCGCAAGGCGGAATGATTGGCGAAATGCTCATTCTTTCCTTGTTCGGTTTTCCGGTGGAGGCGCTGCCGATTGCAGCAGCTATCTCTACCATTATCGACCCGCCGGCAACCCTGCTCAATGCAACGGGTGACAATGTAGCCAGCATGCTTACCGCCCGTCTTGTGGAAGGCAAAAAAAGGATGAAAGAAACCGTCATGAGACTTGGTGAACAAAGGGGAGCATAATCCCCGGGGCACGGCCAATCGCGGCTGTGCCTTTTTTACATAATTGGGTTTAAAACAATCAGTGGACGTACATCCTAGATGAAATTCCTTTTCATCCTAGATGAAATTCCTTTCCCCGTCTTTTGGGAAACAGGGCAAAAGTCATGCTTTGGTTTTTGTAAATTCTTTTACATTTCCCCACTTGTATCGTTTTTTCTTTATACTGGGAAACAGAGAGTTTGTGAAAGACCGTAAAAATAATTGAATTGACAGCCATAGAAATTTCGGCTTTCTTGTCGTAAAATTCACAAACTGATAGAATAAGTAATAGCACTTATTTCCTGAACAGAGGAGCGTTAACAGATGATAGGATTGCTTAAAAAAATTTTTCCCAGCACGAATGATCGAAATTTAAATAGATACCAAAAAATTGCCGACCAGGTGGATGGGCTGGGAGATGCCCTGAAGGGTCTTTCGGACGAGGAACTAAGCCAAAAGACCGGGGAATTCAGAGAGCGCATCTCCAAGGGGGAATCTCTTGATGCCCTTCTTCCTGAAGCATTCGCGGTCGTTCGTGAAGCGGCAGACCGTATTCTCGGCTTACGTCCCTATCCTGTTCAGATCATGGGGGCAGCCGCTCTACATGAAGGCAACATTGCCGAAATGAAAACAGGTGAAGGTAAAACGCTCGTGGCGACCATGCCGGTGTACTTGAATGCACTTGAAGGCAAGGGTGTCCATGTCGTTACGGTCAACGAATATCTGGCACGCCGTGACTCCGAGTTAATGAGCCCGCTGTACAACTTCCTTGGTCTCACCGTCGGATTGAACATTTCCGATATGTCCAGAGAAGAAAAACACGAAGCCTATGCTGCTGACATTACTTATGGAACCAACAACGAATACGGCTTTGATTACCTTCGGGACAACATGGTTGTTTATAAGGAACAAATGGTTCAGCGTCCGCTTAACTATGCTATCGTCGATGAAGTTGACTCCATTTTAGTCGATGAGGCGCGTACACCGCTGATCATTTCGGGTTCAGCCCAAAAGTCAACCGAGCTGTACATGATGGCTAACATGTTTGTCCGTACGCTGAAAAAAGAAGAAGATTATACCGTTGATATTAAAACGAAAAATGTTCAGCTTACAGAAGAGGGAATTACGAAAGCAGAGAAATATTTCAACATTGATAACTTGTATGATTATAACCATGTTACGCTGAACCACCATATTAACCAGGCGTTGAAGGCTAATATCATTATGATTCTTGATGTGGATTACGTGGTGCAGGACGGCGAGGTTGTTATTGTTGACCCGTTCACCGGCCGCTTGATGGCAGGGCGCCGATACAGTGAGGGGCTTCACCAGGCGATTGAAGCAAAGGAAGGCCTTGAAATTCAGCGTGAGAGCATGACGCTTGCCACCATTACGTTCCAGAACTACTTCCGTATGTATAACAAGCTATCCGGTATGACGGGTACAGCGAAGACGGAGGAAGAAGAATTCCGCAATATTTACAACATGGAAGTAGTGGCTATTCCGACGAACCGTCCGATCGCCCGTATTGATAATTCCGATTTTGTTTATAAATCCATGGCTGGAAAATTCCGTGCCATTGTAAAAGAAATTCAGGAGCGCCATGCAACCGGGCAGCCGATCCTTGTAGGTACAGTTGCTGTTGAAACATCAGAATTGCTTTCCCAGATGCTTCGCAAAAAAGGCATTCCGCATAATGTATTGAATGCGAAAAACCATGAACGGGAAGCAGAAATCATTGAAAATGCCGGCCAGACAGGCATGGTGACGATTGCGACCAACATGGCAGGCCGTGGTACAGATATCAAGCTTGGAGAAGGGGTCCGTGAAGTGGGCGGTCTTCACATCCTTGGTACAGAACGCCATGAATCCCGCCGTATTGACAACCAGCTTCGCGGACGTTCCGGACGTCAGGGAGATCCGGGGTCTTCCCAGTTTTACATTTCCATGGAGGATGAATTGATGCGCCGATTCGGTTCAGACAACATGATGAACATGATGGAACGCCTTGGAATGGACGAAGATACACCGATCGAAAGCAAATTGGTTACCAAAGCCGTTGAATCTGCACAGAAACGGGTGGAAGGCTCCAACTTCGACGCCCGTAAGCAATTGCTTCAGTATGATGACGTTATGAGACAGCAGCGTGAGATCATCTACAAGCAGCGCCAGGAAGTTCTCGATGCCGATAATCTTGGAGATATTGTTCTGAAGATGGTGGATTCATCCATTGACCGAATTGTAAAAGCTCATACACAGGAAGAAATCGTGCAGGAAGAATGGGATCTTGATGAAATTGTGAACTATTCCGTTGCAACCTTCCTGAATGAAGAAGATGTAGCGGTTGAAGACCTTAAAGGACTTGATCAGGAAGAGATCATTGAGCTTCTGAAAGAAAAAGCACATTCTGCCTTTGCCGAGAAAGAAGCACTCATTGAACCTGAGCATATGCGTGAGTTTGAAAAAGCCGTTATCCTACGTGCGGTTGACTCCAAATGGATGGATCATATCGACCAGATGGAACAGCTCCGCCAGGGGATTCACCTTCGCGCCTACGGCCAGAATGATCCGCTTCGCGAATACCAGTTTGAAGGGTTTGAAATGTTCGAAGCGATGGTTGCTGCCATTGAAGAAGAGGTTTCCATGTACATCATGAAAGCCCAAGTGGAACAAAACATGCAGCGCGAGCAGGTGGCAGAAGGAAAAGCAGTGGTTCCGAGCGATAAGCAGGAAACAAAACGCAAGCCGGCGAAAAAGAAACAGGACATCGGACGCAATGCTCTTTGTCCTTGCGGAAGCGGCAAAAAATACAAACAATGTCACGGAGCGGAGAATTAATTCCGCCGGGATGATATAATAAGAAAAGGTGCAAGGAGAGTCGGAGGTTTCAGACTCTCTTTGCTGTGTCTATTTACAGCAGCTAAGCATATACTCACGAGGATGAACCAAAAATACGAGGTGGCAGAGATGGAATTAGTAGAAATTAAGCAAGAACTCAATATTATGGCTAAGCGATTAGCGGACTTCAGGGGGTCTCTTTGACCTCGATGAAAAGAAAGAGAAAATAGCTAAGCTTGATGAAAAAATGAGTGCTCCGGAATTTTGGGATGACCAAAATGCGGCTCAAACCGTGATTGGTGAAGCGAACGGGTTGAAGGAACAGGTCAACCAGTTTGAAGATCTGAACGGCCGTTATGAAGATTTGGAAGTAGCGCATGAAATGCTGAAGGAAGAGTTTGACGCGGATATGCAGAAAGAACTGGAACGCGATCTGAAAGCATTATCCGATGCATTGAATACGTTTGAGCTTTCGCTTCTTTTAAATCAGCCTCATGACAAAAACAATGCGATTCTTGAGCTTCATCCGGGTGCCGGCGGAACAGAGTCGCAGGATTGGGCTTCCATGCTTCTTCGCATGTATACACGCTATGCAGAACGAAAAGGATTTAAAGTCGAAACGCTGGACTACCTTCCGGGAGATGAAGCCGGCGTAAAGAGTGTTACCCTTGGCATCAAAGGGCACAATGCTTATGGTTATTTGAAAGCGGAGAAAGGGGTTCACCGTTTGGTCCGGATCTCTCCGTTTGACTCATCCGGCCGCCGCCATACGTCGTTCGTTTCGTGTGATGTGGTGCCAGAAATCAATGATGATGCAGAAATTGAAGTGCGCACGGAAGATTTGAAAGTGGATACGTACCGTGCCAGCGGAGCGGGCGGACAGCACGTAAATACAACCGACTCTGCCGTCAGGATTACGCATATACCGACAAACACCATAGTGTCCTGCCAAACGGAACGTTCACAAATCAAGAACCGCGACCGCGCCATGAAGATGCTGAAGGCCAAGCTGCTGCAGCGCAAGATTGAAGAACAGCAGGCCGAATTGGCGGAAATCCGCGGGGAACAAAAAGAAATCGGCTGGGGAAGCCAGATCCGTTCTTATGTATTCCACCCGTACAGCCTGGTAAAAGATCATCGCACCAACACTGAGATGGGAAATGTTCAGGCGGTAATGGACGGAGATATCGAATCCTTCATTGACGCTTACCTTCGTTCTAAAATTAAATAAGTTATGTTTTAAGGGGCTGTACAGAAAGTCAGTAAAATTGACTTCTGGCAGCTCCTTTTTGTTTTTTTAAAGCAGCCCGGGGTTCTCCGGACTGCTTTAAGCATGGTGCATATGTAGTTTATTGAAGGGGCAGGGATGGGTCAGGCAAAGGAACACTGCGCTGCAGGACCTCAATTTCATGTTCAAGATAAGAAATGTAATGCTCCATTTGTTCAAACCGCTGCAGCACAGCTGAATGATAATAATCCAAATCCTGTTCAAACCGGTCAAAGTTGCGTTCCATGGTGTCCAGCTTTTTTTGATAGCCGTCAAGCCTGCTCAGTGCTTCCTCCATACGCTGCAAAATGAGAAGATACATCTTTTTCTCATCCATTTTTTTATACATCGTCCTTTCTGTCTCGGAGTTTTATTCAATTTTAACCGAATTTTGTCTGGAAAGGTTAAGAATGTTTCGACAAAACCAAAAATCGAAGTCATACTCTATCATTTATTCCTTTACCGCGTCATCGGAATCGCATTCACAGGGCAGACTAGTAGTGATATAATGAGTCGGATTTTATGATTTTAGTACTAGAGAACTTTTTGGAAAGTAGGTAAAAGAACGAATGATGACAGCTTTGCGAAGACGCAGAGGAGTTTTGCCGCCGAAAGCAGAACTCGCTTTGGAATATATTTTTGTGGTCATCGGGTCAGCCTTTGTTGCCCTTGCTTTTTCTGTATTTTTATTGCCCAACAAGATTGCCTCTGGCGGAGTAAGCGGGATCAGCACCATTTTGAAATGGGTAGCAGGATGGGATCCATCCTATGTGCAATGGGCATTGAACATTCCATTGTTTTTTGCCGGACTCATTTTTCTCGGAAAGCAATTTGGCGCGAAAACACTGATCGGTACAGTAGTGCTGCCATTGTTTGTATTTCTTTTTACCGGATTTGGGCCAGCAACAAATGATCCCTTGCTCGGTGCCTTATTTGGCGGACTGGGTGTCGGTGCCGGGCTTGGCATTGTCTTCAGAGGAAAGGCCTCAACAGGCGGTGTAGATTTGCTTGCCCAGATTGTTCATAAATACTGGGGTGTATCGCTTGGGACTTGCATCCTCTTTATCGATGGAACCATCGTGCTCACCTCTGCCCTCGTTTTTGGCCTGGAAAAAGCACTTTATGCGCTAATCGCCATGTTCTTGACCGCGAAAACGATCGATGTGGTACAGATGGGGCTTGGAGTGTCCAAGGTGGCTTTAATTATTTCAGACCAGGAAGAAGAGATGCGGCAGGGGATACTGACCGACCTTTACCGTGGTGTGACAAAGATCAATGCGTTTGGCGGCTATACCCAGGACGAGCGTCCGATGCTCATGTGTGTAGTGGCACAATACGAAGTTACAAAGTTAAAGCAATATGTAAAAGGAGTGGATCCTTCTGCATTTGTGATCTTGCTCAATGCAAACGAAGTGCTGGGAGAAGGGTTCAAACGGGCATAATTTTATACTAAGAAAAGAAGTGGATGAATTTTCATCCGCTTCTTTTTCTTAGGTGAAAAAAGTTGCGAAATATTGAGAAATTATGGATATCAACTGATTATTTTACTTCTACCGACAGGGCGGGGCACAAGCGGACGAAAGGGTATGTTTGTTGGATTACCAAATCGTCATGGAATAAAGCTTGATACAGGCAATGGCAGGGTAAAGCGCTTCGCCCGCAGTCATCAGGAAAAATGCGAAACCTGTCGTAATTTATTTTTTGACGTATTTGAAAGATAGGCAAATAGTCCCTTGTTTTGATTCGATAAGTTACCAACTTGAAATAAAATTGTAATAAAAATAGCAAAATCCGATGTTATAATAGGAATTACGGGAAAAAACACCGATTTTATATGAATTGGTTAGAATAGATTGTCGAATGAAATAAGTGGTTTGGAAATATAGATTTAATGAATTAAGGAAGTGATTTTCGTTGATAGAAATGAAGGATGTATGGAAAACATATCCCAATGGCGTTATGGCGTTAAACGGGATTGATATCTACATAGATAAAGGGGAATTTGTTTATGTAGTCGGGCCAAGCGGTGCCGGTAAGTCCACTTTTGTTAAGTGCATGTACCGGGAAGAAAAACCGACGAAGGGTTCCATTCTGATTCAGGGGACCGATCTTGCGAAATTAAGAGAACGGCATATTCCAAAAATGCGCAGAAAAATCGGCGTCATTTTTCAGGATTTCAAGCTGCTGCCTAAGCTGAACGTTTATGAGAACGTTGCTTTCGCGCTTGAAGTTATTGAAGAAACACCAAAGGTCATTCGCCAGCGGGTCATGGAAGTGCTTGATCTCGTAGGTTTGAAGAATAAGGCACGTTCGTTTCCGGATGAACTTTCAGGCGGAGAACAGCAGCGTGTATCCATTGCACGATCCATCGTAAACCATCCTCCGGTAATTATCGCTGATGAACCTACAGGAAACCTTGATCCTGAAACCGCATGGGAGATCATGGATATTTTTAAACAAATCAACGAACGTGGCACAACGGTAGTCATGGCCACCCATAATAAAGATATTGTGAACAGTTTCAAAAAGCGCGTAATTGCCATTGAAGGCGGCAGAATCGTGCGTGACGAACAGAAGGGGGAATACGGTTATGAAGTCTAGAACCCTAAAACGTCACTTTGCAGAAGCATTTAAAAGTCTCGGAAGAAATGGCTGGATGTCATTTGCCTCCGTTAGTGCGGTAACGGTTACTTTATTGCTTGTCGGCGTTTTTCTAGTGGTGTTATTGAACTTGAACCATCTTGCCAGCCAGATTGAGGGCGATGTGGAAATTCGGGCGTATATTGACCGCACGACCAAACAAACCGAATACAACGATTTGCAGCAGAAAATGGAGCAGATTCCAAATGTAAATGAAGTGAAATTCCAGTCCAAGGAAGACGGGCTTCAGGAATTAATCAAGAGTCTTGGAGATGAAGGAAAGGCTTTCTCATCCTTGAAAAATGAGAATCCACTGCCTGATGCCTTTATCATCAAAACCAAGAAGCCCCAGGACACTTCAACGGTCGCTTCTGAAATTGAAAAGTATGACCATATCAAGAAAGTGGATTACGGACAGGGAACCGTTGAGCGCTTGTTCAAAGTAACAGGCGTTGCCAGAAATGTAGGACTTGTCCTGATTGTTGGATTGATCTTTACAGCAATGTTCCTCATTTCCAACACAATTAAACTTACAATTCTTTCACGCCGCAAAGAGATTGAAATCATGAAGCTGGTCGGGGCGACAAACGGATTTATCCGCTGGCCGTACTTTATTGAAGGCTTTGTGCTTGGTCTGACGGGAGCGGTTATCCCGATTCTCGTGGTGGTGTTTGGATATGAGTTCCTGCATGGACAAGTGAACAACCAGCTTGATACCGTGTTCGTGAAACTATTGCCGGTGTATCCGATGGTGCTTCAGCTTTCTGTAATGCTGGCGGTGATCGGCGGATTGATTGGGATTTGGGGAAGCATGACTTCCGTACGCAAATTCCTAAAAGTATAAGCCATTAAACAGGGGTAGAAAAAGGGGAGGACTTTAGTTGAATAGAAAGTTCGCAGCATTAACACTATCATTGAGCCTCGCTCTTAGCGGTTTAACAGCCTACCAATCATCTACGACAGCCAGCGCAGAAACGCTAAAGAGCATAAAAGAGAAAAAAGAGGCAAACAAGAAGAAACAAGACGCAGCAAACGCAAAGCTTAAACTGAATGAAAAGAACCAGGAAGCAACGCGAAACGAAATTGCACGAATTGATCAATCAACTGCTGATACAGAAAACAAGATCAGCCAAAAAGAAACAGAGATTCATAATACAAAAGATCAAGTTGAGCAGTTGAAGAAGGAAATCGATGTTGTTCAGAAGCGGATTGACAAACGGGACAAGCTGTTAAAGGACCGGATCAATTCCATGTATCAAAGCGGCGGAGCTGTCCAGTACCTCGAAGTGGTGCTCGGATCCAAGAACTTCGGTGACTTCCTTGACCGGGTAGTGGCGCTGAACCTGATTGCCGATCAGGACCGCCAGCTTCTTGAAGAGCAGCAGAAGGATAAAGAACTGCTTGTTGAGAAGAAAAAGACCGTGGAAGACAAGCTTGCTGCTTTGGAAGATAAAATGAATGAACTGCAAGAGTTGAAGAAGCAATTGGATGTTCAAAAGAAAGAAAAAACAAGATTAATGGCATCCTTAAAGAAAAAGCATTCCAAGATCGAAGACGATGTTGAGAAATATGAGAATGCGGCTGAGCTGTTAAACAGCCAGGAGCAGGCGATTAAAGAAGAGAAGGCACGCGCCCAACAGGCAAATGAACAACAGAGCACCAGTGGCAGCGCAGGGAAAAGTGCTTCCAACACAGGCTCTGGAATGATTATGAAGCCAGCTGCCGGTGCCTTTACATCCGGAATTGGTTCACGCTGGAACAAATTCCATGCCGGCGTGGATATCGCCCAGGCAGGGAAAGTTCCGATTTACGCAGCGGCTGACGGAACCGTTATCCGTTCTGATTATTCTTCCTCTTATGGAAATGTAATCTTTGTTACGCATAACATTAATGGCCAGACCTGGACAACCGTATACGCTCACATGAGAGAGCGTGTCGTACAGGGCGGTTCTGTAAAACGTGGACAACTGATCGGCTATATGGGGAATACGGGCCATTCATTTGGTCAGCATCTGCATTTTGAGCTCCACAAAGGACCGTGGAATGCATCCAAATCCAATGCGGTTGACCCGCGTCCATATATGTAAACAGAAGAAAAATATGGACATAAAAATACAAGCTGTTCATAATATAAAGTAGGAGTCACACGGACATACATCAGGTCCATCTCTTACTTTGAAAGTGGCATCGCATCCGCAAGGTGTGATGCCTTTTTCTGCAAACAAACGAGGTGAGCGAAATTGAAAAGAAAAGTTGTTGCACTTCTTATGGTATTATCGCTTGTAATTGGAGCGGGGGGCATGTACGGCTGGATGAAATGGTCACAAAACGACCAGTCCATCGGCAATGCAGGAACGGTCAATGAGCTGAAAAGCACGAAAGCACCAGTCAATCAAGATGAGGAATTTGCTAAGCTTCAGAAAACCTATCAGCTGATTTCCTCAAGGTATTATCAAAAGGTGAGTTCAGACAAATTGTTGGAAGGCGCCATTGACGGAATGGTAAAAACCTTGAAGGATCCATACTCTGTCTATATGGATGAAGACACAGCGAGCCAGTTTACCCAATCACTGGATTCGTCCTTTGAAGGAATCGGAACAGAAGTGAGCATGGTCGATGGCAAAGTGACTGTCATTGCTCCGTTCAAGGATTCTCCTGCCGAGCGTTCAGGAGTTAAGCCGAATGACCAGATTGTCTCAGTGGACGGAAAAAGTCTGGAAGGCCTTGATTTGTACAAGGCAGTCCTGAAAATACGCGGAAAAAAAGGATCAACGGTAACCCTTGGCATCAAACGAAAAGGTGTGAATGACACCCTGAAAATTGATGTGAAACGGGATACGATTCCGATTGAAACGGTCTATTCGAATGTACAAAAAGTGGCTGGAAAGAAAATCGGTGTGCTGAATGTTACTTCCTTTTCGGAAGACACCGGGGCAGATTTCAAGAAAAAACTGAGTGAATTGGAAGGCAAGGATATTCAAGGCCTTGTCATCGATGTCCGGGGGAATCCGGGCGGGTATCTGGACGCTGTGGACAGCATGCTGAAGGATATTATTCCTGAGGGTAAACCTTTCGTTCAAATCCAGGACCGTAAAGGAAACAAGCAGCGCTATGTTTCCGAACTGAAAGAAAAGAAAGACTACCCAATCGTAGGGCTTGTGGACGGGGGAAGTGCATCTGCATCTGAAATTATGGCAGGAGCCTTAAAAGAAGCGGGAGGATACCCTCTTGTAGGTGAAAAAACCTTTGGCAAAGGCACTGTTCAGCAGACCATTGACCTTGGGGACGGCAGCAACGTCAAGCTGACCCTGGCCAAATGGCTGACACCGGATGGAAACTGGATCCATAAAAAGGGGATTAAACCGAACTATGCGGTCAAGCAGCCGGCTTACTTCTATTCCAGCCCGCTCAGCATTGAAAAACCGCTTGCTTATGATATGAACAGCGAACAAGTGAAAACCGCACAAAAAATGCTGAAAGGTCTGGGCTTCGATCCCGGCCGTGCAGATGGATATTTCGATGAGAAAACAGAAACTGCCGTTACGGCTTTCCAAAAAGCCAACAAACTGTCAGCTTCCGGAAAAATCGATCAAAAAACAGCAGGTGAAATCGAAAGCAAAATCATTACACAAATCCGCAACAAGAAAAACGACCTCCAGCTTCAGACAGCATTGGAAATTGCCGCAAACAAAAAGAAATAAGAGAGAAACCCGCAGGCTTATAGCCTGCGGGTTTTCTTATGAATGAATTTACAAAATCCACACATTTTTTTACACGCCTGCATCTTTTCAGGTTATACTTAAAATGATTAATCAGATAAACTTTTTAAGAATAACATTCCAGGCGGATGCCGGAATTCATAAAAATGAGAAGATGCTTTAAGGAGAGATTTGTTCAATGGAGATATACATCAAAGAGCTGCTTAATGGAGTAGCGGGTCTTTTTTTACATCCACTTTCATACGTATTTGTAATTGTGGCTTTTGTAATAGGCTTTAAGCGGGTGAAACGGGAACGAAAGGAATTTAAAGTAAAGGTTCATCCGGTAATAGATAACCTGATCCAATCCTTTTTCCCCGGTTTGCTGATCGGTATTCTGTTCTCGGCCGTCCTGCTTGGGGCAGGAGTGGCGCTCCCGATGGGAATGGTGGCATTGATCGGGCTAATGTATTTGCTGCTCGGATTAACGCTGAAGACCAGGTTCTTAAACCCTGCTTATGCGGTCGGACTGGCCGCCATTGTTGCGCTGTTTTTACCGGGATTTGAAACAGGTACCGGTTTTATTGACAAGTGGGTGAGGGACATTCAGAGTACGCCCCTTGATTCACTCGGCATCCTGATGGCACTGCTGGTCATCCAGGAAGGTATATTAATTGTCTGGAAAGGCTCCAGCCGGACGTCACCCCGGCTGCTGAAAGGAAAACGGGGACAGTATATCGGTGCCCATGAAGCCACACGGTTTTGGCTTGTGCCGCAATTTTTACTCATCCCGATGGGCGCCATTCCTCCGCAGGGAGACTGGCCGCTGTTCGGAATGCAGGCTGTAGGTTACTCCATCCTGCTTGTGCCGTTTGCTGTAGGCTTTCGCCAGCTGAATGCCCATTCGCTGCCGCAGGAGGCCATTAAAGCTACAGGTAAGCAGGTGTTAGCGCTCGGTGCATTGATTGTAATTATTACGCTTGTCGGTGTATTCACCGGTCTTCCGCTGCTGGCTGTCATCGCCCTCATCGGGGGCATGCTTGGCCGGGAACTGATTACGGTCATCAACAGCCAGAAGGACGATCACGGAAAACCTTTCTTTACACGCCGCAACAAAGGCCTTGTTGTTCTCGGCGTAGTGCCGGGGACTCCTGCTGCAAAGATGGGGATTCAGGTTGGCGAAGTGGTTATGAAGGTAAATGGTGTTTCGCTGAGCAATGAAAGTGAGTTTTACCAGGCACTCCAGATCAATGCCGCCTTCTGTAAACTTGAAATCCTTGATCACCAGGGAGAAATCCGGTTTGCCCAGTCTTCACTCTATGAAAACGAACACCATGAACTAGGATTGTTGTTTGTTCACGAAGTAGCCGAGAGAAAAAGTGTGGAAGTTTCATAAATTAACAAAGCGAAAGGCATACCTGTAAGCGGGTATGCCTTTTTTATATTAACCGTATGGCGGCTGATAATACGGCTGTTGATAATACCGCTTGGCGTTTTGTGGTTCCGGACGGGTGCCGCAATCTTTTGGAGGGCCGATGAACATCGTGGGCTGGACAGGGTTTACCGTCTGCTGCCACTTATTTTCGTTCATGCAATAGGTGTGGGCCATAATGTTGGCAGGAGTAAACTTCAGCAGATCAGACCCCAAAATAACATCAGGTGTCGGCGAGTTGAATATGGCCAGCAAATGGGTCTGATCCGTCGTGGCCACTTCATAATGCCACCAGCCTTGAGGAACATTGGCAACCTGCCCGGGACCAATGGAAAAGTTCATATATTGTTTCGTAAACGGGTTGAAAATGGAAACAACAGCAGCGCCTGCAATGCAGTACACCAGTTCAGCCGCATTTTGATGGTAATGCGGTTCCACCACATTACTGCTGCTTAAAAAGATATCCAGCAGAGATACGTTGTCCAGTGTGTTCAGTTCGTTAATTCCCAATACATTGATGTAATTTTGCCGGTCTTTTGTTACAACGTTCTTGTTAATGGTCGCGGTGAACTGTACGGAAGGGGACGCGTAATTCAAGTTTTGAGCCATGTTCCACTCCTTCTTTCCCTCATGACATCATTACATTAGGCTATGCGAATGCCCATATAACGTGAATCATCCTTGTCTTACTTAACCTGCCTGCATGAAGGGCAGGTTTTTTCGTTTGTCCACTTTGTGACAATCTGCACACCCCAAATAAAAACAGCCTGGATCAGTGACATTTATCACATATGAGATTAGCCCTGCCGTTATAGCATGAGGTAGTACTTATTACACATAAAAGAAGACGTGATTGGAAGGAGAGGTTTATATGATCAAGCCATTGTTAACTGTCCGCCTTTGGAAGGTTGCCATATTAGCAGCGGGTCTGCTGTTGCTTTTGTCTGGCTGTGACCGGCGTTATCTGATTTTCAATCCATCCGGTCCAGTAGCGGAAAAGGAACTTCATTTAATTATTTTATCCGCCGTGCTGTGTGCTGTTGTAGTCATCCCTGTGTTGGGGCTGCTGATCTACATTGTTTACAGGTACCGTGATAAACCGGGCAATAAGGCTCCCTATACTCCGGATTGGAACGACAGCAAAATTTTAGAGATTGTCTGGTGGGGCGTTCCGATTATTATTATCGGAATCCTGGGGGTGTACACGGCAAAAACCACCTATTCCCTTGTAAAACCGCCGGTGGAGGATGTTAAGCCAATCACCATTCAGGTAACTTCCCTTGATTGGAAGTGGCTGTTTCAATACCCTGGCCAAAAAATTGCCACCGTCAATTATGCCGAAATCCCGGCGGGTGTTCCGGTTCAGTTTCATTTAACATCCGACCAGATGATGAACTCGTTCTGGGTTCCTGAGCTTGGCGGCCAGGAATACACCATGCCTGGCATGGCGATGAGGCTGTGGCTGCAGGCGGATCAGCCGGGAACCTATTATGGATCTGGTGCCAACTTTACCGGAAAAGGATTCGCACATATGAAATTTAAGGTGGTAGCCAAACCGCAGGCTGAATTTAATCAATGGGCAAAGCAGGTGAAAAAGACCGCTCCTGCACTGACGGAAGCCAAATATGAGAAGCTTGCTGAAAAAGGCCTGGCGGGAAAGCAAACCTATTCTTCCTATCCTGAAAAATTATTCACCGAGACAATCGACCGCAACGGAGGTAAATACATGAAGCCTGAAATGAAACACGGCGGGCACGACATGTCGATGATGGACCACGATAACGAATAGAAACGAAAGGGGGAAAAACAAGTGGGAGAAAAAGCGAAAGGATTCTTTGTAACGGGGGATCCTCTAATCTATGGCGCAGATGTGTCCATCATCATCACGCTGCTTGGCATTCTTGTTTTTCTGACGTATTTCAAAAAATGGGGCTGGCTGTGGCGCGAATGGCTCACAACCGTCGACCATAAAAAAATCGGAATTATGTACCTGGTGTCATCCCTGCTGATGCTGTTCAGGGGCGGAGTGGATGCCCTTCTGATGAGAATGCAGCTCGCGATGCCGAACACTCATTTTCTGCAGTCGCAGCACTACAATGAAATTTTCACCACACATGGAACAATCATGATTCTTTTCATGGCGATGCCGTTCATGTTTGCGCTTTTCAATATTGTTATACCGCTTCAGATCGGAGCCAGGGATGTGGCGTATCCGTTTCTGAATGCGATGAGCTTCTGGCTGTTCTTCTTTGGCGCATTGCTCTTTAACTTGTCCTTTGTGATCGGCGGGTCTCCGGACGCAGGCTGGCTCAGCTATCCTCCGCTTTCCGAATTGGCCGGCAGCCCCGGTCCAGGACAGAACTTTTATATCTGGGGTATACAAATTTCGGGGATCGGCAGCCTTGCGACGGGAATCAACTTTCTTGTTACGATTTTAAAAATGCGCGCACCGGGCATGAAATTAATGCAGATGCCGCTGTTCACCTGGTCGGTTCTGTCCAGCTGCATTACCATTATTTTTGCGTTCCCGGTATTGACGGTTACGCTCGCCTTATTGTTTGTTGACCGTTTTTTCGGCGCTCATATCTTTACGGCAACCGGCGGCGGAAATCCGATGATGTATGTCAATCTGATTTGGATGTGGGGACATCCTGAAGTGTATATCGTGGTCCTCCCGGCGTTTGGCATCTATTCCGAGATTGTCAGCACGTTTTCCAAAAAGAAAATCTTTGGCTACAAATCGATGGTCTTTTCCATGATGATCATCTCTGTACTCGGCTACTTCACCTGGGTCCACCACTTTTTCACCATGGGAGCCGGAGCCGATGTGAATACGTTCTTTGCGATCACAACCATGGCGATCGGTATTCCGACAGGAGTCAAAATATTCAACTGGCTGTTCACCATGTTCCGGGGAAGGATTTCGATGACACAGCCCATGCTCTGGACGCTCGCATTTATTCCATGCTTTCTCGTTGGCGGCGCAACCGGCGTCATGCTCGCGGCCGCGCCTGCAGATTACCAATACCATAACAGCTACTTCCTGATTGCCCACTTTCACCAGACGCTGATCGGCGGCGTGGTCTTCGGCTATTTGGCCGGACTCTATTACTGGTGGCCGAAAATGTTCGGCTTCAAGCTGAACGACCGCATTGGTAAATGGGCATTCTGGACGTGGAATATCGGATTCTATGTATGTTTCATGCCGCAATATGCGCTCGGGTTCATGGGCATGACACGCCGGGTGTATACGTACGGCTGGGACATGGGCTGGGCGCCGTATAACATGGTGTCAACGGCTGGTGCGTTTCTCATGGGAATCGGGTTTGTTTTTCAGGTCTGGCAGATTCTCTACAGCATCAAGCATGGTGAGCGGGATTTGACCGGCGATCCATGGAATGGCCGGACGTTGGAATGGTCGATCCCGTCGCCTGCGCCGCACTATAATTTTGCCCATCTTCCTGAAGTGAAAAGTGATGATGCCTGGTGGGACATGAAAAACCACAGGTATGGAGCTGCGGTTCCGAACAAAATGAAAGAATATGCACCGATTCATATGCCGAAAAACTCAGGGATTCCGTTTTTGATGTCAGCGTGCTGGTTTGTGGCAGGATTCGGGCTTACCTTCGAGTGGATCGGCGTGGGAATTGCCGGCCTTGCCGGAGTGGGCATATGCCTGCTGGCCCGTTCCTTCCAGCGAAACACGGACTACTACATTCCCGTGGATGAAATTAAAGCGACAGAGTCTTCTTTAGGGAGGGTCGTGTGATGGCACAACCAGCAATCTCGATGGATGCTCATCAGGAGCATCACCACGATACATTTAAACTGCTTGGATTTTGGATCTTTCTTGTGACCGACTGTATTATTTTTGCCTGTTTGTTTGCCGTATACGCTGTGCTTAGGACACATACGGACGGCGATTTGACCGGACGGGAACTGTTCGAGGTCAAAGGCTTTACTGCAGAAACGCTGATCCTCCTCGCCAGCAGTTTTACGAGCGGGCTGGCTTCACTCGCCATGCAAAAGGGAAGCAAAAAGCATCTCCTGGGCTGGCTCACGGTTACCGTTTTGCTAGGATTGTCGTTCGTGGGACTGGAGATCACAGAGTTTGCCAAGATGGCATCGGAAGGGGCGGCAATTTCAACAAATGCGTTTCTTTCTTCCTTTTTCACACTAGTCGGCACGCACGGTCTTCACGTTTCATTTGGATTGATCTGGATGACCGGTGTAATGGTGCAGATCGGACGATACGGTATTGACGCGCACACAAAAGAGAAGGTCACCATCGTCGGGCTGTACTGGCACTTTCTCGATGTAGTCTGGATTTTCATCTTTACCGTCGTTTACTTGCTGGGGGTGATGTAAATGCACAGTCATGAAAACCACGGATCAGCCAAAACTTACATTCTTGGTTTCTTGTTTTCACTGATTCTAACAGCCTTGCCGCTGTGGCTCGTAATTCAGCATGTAATGAACAAAGCGCTGCTAACCGTTGCTATATTGTTGATCGCTGTGCTGCAGCTTATCATTCAATTCTTCTTTTTTATGCACATAGGGGAGGGCGAAAAGCCAAGGTATCACGTCATGGCGCTCATTCTCGGCGCGGTGATGGTGTTCACCATTGTGGCTGGCTCCATCTGGATCATGACCTTCAATTCACAAGTTCACTAGGTGATCTGATGAATGGAGAGGCAACGTAATAGGAGAATTATAGATAACCATCTTCTAGAGAGGGAATGTAACTCATTTCCCTCTTTTTCTTTCCGTTAGAAGAAATAAATAAAAAGGGCTAGAGAAGAATACTCCTTTAGTCAGATTACAACTAATGTAAAATAAGTTAAATTATTTCTAAGATTTAAAAAAATGTATATAACAGCCAGAAGAGTTTGTTAAGATAAAGTAGTTTCAAAGAAGGAGGTGACTAATCCTTTTCTAGTCAAACAGAATAACCGCATTAAAACTCACCTCAGAAAAATAGCTTTCTTTTCATAAACGTATTTAGAAATCCAAAAATTATTTAAATTCTAATTTTAGGAGGGTTATAAAATGTCTGATCTTTATACTCGTATTTCCAAGGATGATGCTGCAGTGCTTCTGGTGGATCATCAAACGGGGCTTATTTCCGGGCTTGTGCGTGATTATGGTGTGGATGAGTTTAAGAATAATGTATTGGCTCTTGCTGATACTGCCAAGTTCTTTGATTTACCGGTTATTCTAACAACCAGTTTTGAAAATGGACCTAATGGCCCGCTAATGCAAGAATTGGTTGACCTTTTTCCTGATGCGCCCAGAGTAGCCCGTCCCGGACAGATCAATGCATGGGATAATGAAGACTTTGTCAAAGCGATTGAAGCGACTGGAAAAAAACAACTGATCATCGCTGGTGTAGTTACTGATGTTTGTGTTGCTTTTCCGGCGCTTTCTGCAATAAATGCCGGCTTTGAAGTATTTGCTGTTACCGATGCTTCCGGAACATTTAATAAACAAGTAGCAGAGGCATCACTAACACGTATGGCCCATGGCGGTGTACAGCTTATGAACTGGTTTAGCGTCGCATGCGAACTTCAGCGCGATTGGCGCAACGATGTGGAAGGTTTTGCTGCTTTAATTTCCAGTCATCTTCCTGGTTATCAAAACTTAATGGGAAGTTATAGAGGAGCTCAGAACGACAGTAAGCAGACTGTCTAAAGCGGACTTTTCATGAATAAATTGGAGGTGGAGGAATGGCGAAAATTACGGTAGGAACAGAAAATGAAGCACCGATTGAACTATATTATGAGGATTATGGTACCGGAAAACCGGTTGTATTGATTCACGGCTGGCCGTTAAGCGGACGATCCTGGGAATACCAAATCCCTGTTCTCGTTGAGGCTGGGTACAGAGTGATAACGTATGACCGCCGGGGATTCGGAAAATCCTCTCAGCCATGGACCGGTTACGATTATGACACATTTGCCAATGATCTACATATGCTGCTGGAACACTTAGATCTCCAAAATGTGACACTGGTCGGGTTTTCAATGGGCGGCGGAGAAGTAGCCCGCTATATTGGAAACCATGGAACAAACAGATTGGAAAAAGCCGTGTTCGCAGGAGCTGTACCGCCATTTCTTTATAAATCTGAAGATCATCCCGAGGGAGTATTGGATGATGCCGCCATTCAGGAATTTGAAAATGGAGTGAAAAATGACCGCCTGGCTTTCCTTGATGAATTTACGAAAAACTTTTTTGCTGCTGGACATCAAACCGGCTTAGTCAGTGAAGCATTTCGCCTTTACAATATGAATATCGCTGCTGGAGCATCTCCTAAAGGAACACTGGAATGTATAGGGGCTTTTAGTAAAACGGATTTCAGAGAGGATTTAGCCAAGGTTAATATACCTGTCCTTGTGATTCATGGTGATTCGGATGCCATTGTGCCATTTGAATATAGCGGGAAGCGGACCCATGAAGCCATTCCAGATTCCAGGGTTGCTTTAATAGAGGGCGCCCCGCACGGTTTCAATGCAACACATGCGAAGGAATTTAATGAAGTACTGCTAGTATTCTTAAAAGATAGAGTACAAAGTAATATTGTATAAGGGGAATATCAGGCCCCGACATATATTTATTAAGAGATTGAAAGAAGTCGCCAACAGGTGACTTCTTTTTTCCGTTAATCCTGTAAATAACTCCCGAAAATTAACATTTTATGTCCTATAACCGCATTCTTTGTAACAATTTGAAATACAGATGTAATATAACTGTCCAAAAAGTTCAGTTTGTTAATGATATAATTACGGATGGGAATTACAGAGGGTTGTCGGAGTAAGGTTAAGGAGGAAAAGTAATTGAAACAAAGATTTTTAAAGGCTTTTTTATCACTTAGCATTGGGTTCGGGGTTTTTTCATACACTTCTGCCAATGCACAAAGCTTGAGTGATATACATAAGAAACAAGCCGAAAATGAAGCAAAGAAGCAGAAAAAGAATTCGGAAATTAAAGAAGTTCAAGGACAGCAGGACCAGGTACTTAAAGAGCTGGAAAAGATCGAGTCCAATCTGGAGCAAACAAAGAAAGACATCCAGACAAAGAAAACAGAAATTGATGATACGAAAAAAGAGATAGATAGTTTGAAAGATCAGATTGCCAAGATTCAAAAGCGGATTGTAGAGCGGGATGCGCTTTTGAAAGAGCGTGTACGCTCCATGTACGAAAGCGGTGGCGCTGTTAAATATCTGGAAGTCGTTTTGGGTTCACAAAACTTTGGCGATTTTCTCGACCGCTTGATCTCACTAAACCTGATCGCTGAATCGGATAAAGCTCTTCTTGAAGAGCAGAGGCGGGATAAAGCTCAAGTAGAAGAAAAGAAACAGAATGTGGAACAAAAGCTGGATTCTTTGAACTCGAAGCTTCAGGAACTTAATGGACTAAATGACAAACTGAAAGCCCAAAAAGAGGCGAAAAACAGATTGTCTGCATCCTTAAAGAAAAAAGAGACACATCTTCATGAAGATGTGACAAGCATTGAAGAGAAAAACGAAATTCTTTCTGCTCAGGAAAAAGCGATTAAAGAAGAAATCGCAAGAGCCAAGCGTGAAGCGGAACAGCGCAAGCGGGAAGAAGCAGCACGTAAAGCAGCAGCAGAAAAGGCTGCTCAGCAACAGGCAGCAGAAAAACGTGCGGCTGAAAAGGAAAACCGTCAGGCACCGGCACCTGCGCCTACTCCGAAACAAAGCACGCCAAGTGTATCGGCTAACTTTATCTGGCCAACCAAAGGCTATGTATCCTCTCCGTATGGAACACGCTTTGGCGGAAGTGACTTCCACCCGGGTATAGATGTTGCAGCAGGAGGAGCATCGAATCCGATTGTAGCAGCAGCAGATGGAACGGTAGCCCGGTCGTACCTGTCGTCTTCCTACGGAAATTGTGTATTTGTTTCCTCCTACATTGACGGACAGCTGTACACTACCGTTTATGCACATATGAGCGAGCGTATGGTCAGTACGGGACAAAGCATAAAACAGGGACAACGACTCGGAACAATGGGCAATACAGGTCATTCCACAGGTCAGCATTTACATTTCGAACTTCATAAAGGACAATGGAATTACGCGAAATCCAATGCGGTTAATCCCATTCCATATTTGCATTAATCCACAACATGAGGGAAGCAGGAGACAGACAACTCCAGCTTCCCTTTTTTAATCCAATAAAAGAGGTGAGAAGGATGAAGATTGGTGAAGCAAAGAAAAATGGCGCAGACTGGGCCAGGAATTTTGCGGAGTCAAATGAATGGGTGCTTGGCGCCTATTTTAGCGGTTCCACCATTGAAAAGAGTGATGACGAAGAACTGCCGGTGGGTTCGGATGTAGACATTGTTTTGGTGATTTCACTTCAGGATCCGCCTATGAAACTCGGAAAGTTCGTTTATAGAGGGACACTGCTGGAAGTAACATATCTTTCTCAGGGAGAGCTTTCTTCGCCTGAAAAGGTCCTCTCTTCCTATCATCTGGCGGGGAGCTTCCGGGTTGATACCATCATCTATGACCCTGATAGTGTCCTGAAACACTTGCATCAAGTTGTTTCTGCGCAGTTTGCTCAAAAAAGGTGGGTGCTTAAACGATGCGGGGACGCGGGAAAACGAGTCGGAAATGGCTTGGCTTCCATCCGTTCCGAAGCGCCGCTTCATGAACAGGTGATGGGATTTCTTTTTCCTTCAGGGGTAACGACCCACATTCTTTTGGTAGCTGCTCTGCGCAACCCGACCATCCGGCTTCGTTTTGCCAAAGCGAAAGAGGTACTCGAACATTATGGTTTTCATGGAATTTATGAGGAACTGCTCAATCTGTCAGGATACAGCCATTTCACACCAGAGCGAGTGGAATATCATTTGACCCAGCTGGAAAAAACGTTTGATGCCACGGTTAACGTCTCCAAGACGCCCATCTTTTTCAGTACGGATATTTCCGTGGACAGCAGGCCGATCGTTATCGAAGGGAGCAGGCACCTGATCAGTAGAGGATTACACAGGGAAGCCGTATTCTGGATTGCGGCAACCTTCACCCGCTGCCATACCATTTTGGCAGCTGATGCCAGCCCTGATCTGCACGCTTCACTTCTTCCTGCCTTTCACGAGTTACTGGACGAGCTTGAACTATCATCGAACTCCGCAATTACACAGAAATCTCAACAAGTTCTCGATTTTTTGCCTGTTGTCTGGGATACAGCAGAAGCCATCATCCATGCTAATCCGGAGATCATCGATTAACACGGACCATAAGAGCAAGAATGAGGACGCTTTTTGGGGTAAGAGACTGTTAGAATAAGAACAGAATAAAGGAAGAGGTGGATGGCTGAATGAACACGAAAGTCCAGGAGCGGTATGAGTTTATTGAACCCCGTGATTCAAAGCATGAAGTCTTGTATGAAAGGCTGCTGAAAAAGGAGGAAGCGGGGTATTATACCGGTGTCACAACGACAGGGATTGCCTGCCGTTTCGGGTGCAGTGCCGGCCCCCCGCAAAAGGAAAATACGGTCTTTTCCAGGAGGCTTTTTGATCTTATCGCTTTTGGCTTTCGGGAATGCAAGGTTTGCCATCCTCTTACCTGCGGAACGGATCGTGATGAGGTTGAAACGTTCACCGGGCTGATCGAAAAAGCGGACCACCCGGAAAAATATTTAAAGCAGGTTTCTCCCGGAGATTCTGCGTATCTCGCAGCAAGAAGGTGGTTTGAACAGCAGCATGACGGTGACCTGCAGAAGTACATGTATGTGAAGCGCGTGAACCATCTGCTAAAAAGTGAAAACAACCAGGATCTTGATCATACACGTACTATTACGTATCAAAGGTACTGGACGCCGGTCGGAGTGCTTATCGCCTGTTTTTATGAAGGGGAATGCTGTCTGCTGGAGTTTATGGACCGCCGTGCGCTTGAAACCGAGCTTCTTTATCTAAAGAAGAAATTCAAAGCCAATCTCAAAAAACGGGCCACCGCATTAAGCAGGCAGCTGGGAGAAGAGCTGGGGGAATACTTTACAGGCGGCCTCCAACGGTTTACTGTACCTGTCGCGAGGATTGGAACCGATTTTCAGCTCAAAGCCTGGGATGCTTTGAAGGAGATTCCTTATGGCACTACCAGAAGCTATAAAGGGCAGGCAGATCATCTCGGACGTCCCACAGCCGTACGTGCGGTTGCGAATGCGAACGGAAAGAACCGTGTCTGTATCCTTATTCCTTGCCACCGGGTGATCGGGGATAATGGGGACCTGAGGGGATATGCCGGGGGATTGGACAGGAAACAGTTTCTTCTTGAACTCGAAAAAAGCAAAGCTTTACAATAAGAGGAAAAGGGGGCGAAAGGGATGGCCAGTCTGTCATTTAATGAAATGTGGGAAAAAATTATGGCGTGTGACAGCTCTTATGATGGGTTATTTTATACAGCTGTGAAAACGACAAAAATTTATTGCCGCCCTTCTTGCCGCTCAAGGAAACCGAAAAAGGTTAACGTCGAATTCTATGAGACAAGGGTTGAAGCAATGGAAGCGGGGTTTCGTGCATGCAAAAGATGCCAGCCGGATGCCGGGCTCTCTCCTCAGACTGAGCTTATCACCAGGGTGAAAGGCTTTCTTGTCGACCACTTTAAAGAACCCCTCACATTACAGGACATTGCCCAGCATGCCGGTGTCAGCCCGTTTTACCTGGAGCGCCAATTTAAGGAGTTGACAGGTGAAACGCCCCGGACTTATTTGGAAAAGGTCAGGCTTGATAAAGCGGTTCACCTGCTTGCGAACACCAGCATGACCAACCTTGAAGTCTGCTATGAGGCAGGCTTTCAGAGCACGTCAAACTTCTATAAAGTCTTCCGAACCAACCTGAACTGCTCGCCAAGTGAATTCAGGAGTATAAAAGAGGGGATATAAAAAACACTTTCCATCGCAGCGAAAGTGTTTTTTTGTTTTTTAAATTTTTCCTGCGACACTGTGATCTGGCCCTATATATACAGACTCGGGTCGGAAGATGGTGTTGTCTTCGGACTGCTCAAGCACATGTGCGGTCCATCCGACCATCCGGCTGGCAGTAAACGTGGGGGTGAACAGTTCAGGTTCCATTTGGATGGCTTTCATGATGGCGGCGGCATAAAACTCCACATTGGTGTATAAAGCCCGGCCCGGCTTGTATTCCTTCAGCAGTTCAACTGCTATGCGCTCGGTTTCCAAAGCCAGGTCAAGCCATGGATCTTCACCCGCGGTTTGCAGCAATCGTTCTTTTAGGGCAATGGCCCGCGGATCAAGTGTTTTATACACGCGATGGCCAAATCCCATCAGTTTTTCTCCTTTTGATAATTTTCCTCTGAGCACCTTCTCGATATGGGTTGCCTCTGAAATCTCATGAAGAAGATCGATGACGCCCGATGGTGCTCCGCCATGAAGCGGCCCTTTCATTGTTCCAATGGCGGATGTGGCTGCAGACACCAGGTCCGATTCGGTGGAAGCCGTCACCCGTGCAGAGAATGTGGAAGCGTTCATTCCGTGTTCGAGTGTCAGAATCATATACGCTTCGAGCGCATTGGCATGGGCTTTTGAAGGAACAGAACCATAGAGCATGCAGAGGTAATTTTCAACATGGTTCAAGGCGGGATCAGGAGATACCGGAGCTTTCCCTTCTAATGTTCGTTTGCGGTAAGCAATGATTGAAGGCACCTGGGCGGTCAATCGAATGGCCTGTCCGATCGTCGGCTTCCAGCTGTAATCCATGGTGCCTTCAGAAGAGACAGCTGTCCGGATGACGCTCATCATGTCCATGTTTTTCCGAAGGCCGTCAATGAGTTGCTTCATTTCTGAAGAAAGCATGCGATGTTGGCTCAGCTCATTTTTTATGGTGGTCAATTCGTAATCATCCGGCCATTTTCCGTACCATAAAAAATACGCGGCCTTTTCAAAGGAAGCCTTTTTCATCACTTCGCATATATCGAGACCTCTGTATAAGAGAATTCCATTCTTTCCATCTACAGAACTGATGGAAGTCTCCACAGCAACTACCCCTTTTAATCCTTTGGCTGTATTCATTTTTCCTCTCCTCCTGTTCATCTTTGCTTCTATTGTATGATGGATATATAATTAGGAAAATTAAACATTTTTAAACAAATTGATTAAGATCATTAATAAGGAGAAATCCATGGAGTTTAACTGGCTTTATACGTTCATAACCGCGGCGGAAACAAGGAATTTTAGAAAAACGGCCGAGCTGCTTTACATATCTCAGCCGTCAGTCACTGTCCACATTAAACAGCTTGAAAAAGAGATCGGGGCGTTACTCTTTCACCGGGAGGGAAAGAAAGTTAAACTGACGGAAGAGGGAAAACGATATCTTGATCATGCAAAAAAATTGATTGCTCATTACGAAAACGGATTGGAAGATATGGCTTCCTTCAGCCAGGGCTACAGCAGCAAGCTGATTTTGGCCATTTCACCGCTTATTGCCGATACGATTTTGCCATTTGTGCTAAAACGTTACTTAAATCAACACCCGGAAACCGAAATTGAGGTTAAAATTATAGAGTCTGAGCAAATTGAACAAGCCGTTCTGAATGAAGAGGTAGATATCGGCCTGTCATGCCTGCCCACTGCCAATCCCGATCTGATCTGTGATCTTCTCTATAAAGACAGGGTAATGTTTGTTTGCGCCCATGATGGAAGGGACCTGGAATCTGCACCTTCGCTGGATGAAAAAGAAGTGCTGGAATCTAACTATCTGCTGACACATAATCATCCAGGGTATTGGGGAGCGTTAACTAAAAGCATCAAAACCCGGTATCCGGGCGTGCGAATGATGAGAGTATCACAGGTGCATATTACAAAAAGATTTATCGTGGAAGGGCTTGGTGTTTCTTTTTTGCCTGCATCGACCGTCAGGAGGGAATTGCTGGAGGGACGGATGCTGGAGGTGGACTGCCCCTCTATCCCGCTTCCCGAAGCCAACACCTATGCGCTCAGTAAGTACGACCACCGAAAGCAAAGGGAATTCCTTTCCTTTGTAGCCGGCCACAGAATATAAAAGGAGAGATAACCCCATGAAAAAGAAACTCGCGATGTTCAGTTTGGCGATGCTTCTTCTCACCGCTTGCTCGTCCAACAATGCAGACGAAAAGAAGAAATATCACGAAGGACAAAATATGGAAGCCGCTGAGAGTGTGTATAAGCAAAACTGTGCATCTTGCCACGGTAACAATTTGGAAGGGGGAACAGGTCCGTCTCTAAAGAACATCGGAAATAAATATTCCGAAAAAGAGATCATGAGCGTCATTCTGAAAGGAAGAAACGGAATGCCTGCAGGGATATTAACCGGTGGAGACGCGAGGCTTGTTGCCAAGTGGCTGAAGAGTGAACACAAGTAAACAGAGATAAAAAACCGCTAGGCGGTTTACGTCGAGAAGCATCCAAAATAGAAAACCGCTAGGCGGTTTACGTCGAGAAGCATCCAAAATAGAAAACCGCTAGGCGGTTTACCGAAGAGAGAGACAGCTAGCAAAAAAACCGCCCTCAAGGCGGTTTTTTGTTTTCTACAATATCGGTGAAAGAAGCCGAGAGATGGATTCCCGGAACCGGATGGAGCGGGAGCGATTCTGGTATTCCTCCCATGTGAGTCTTCTGGAGAGTTTGACATCTTCCTGGAAAGAATGGATGAGCCGTTTGGCGACATCTTTATTATAGATAAAAGCATTAATCTCAAAATTCAGCTTAAGACTGCGGATATCGAAATTGGCCGTACCGACAGAGGAAATCTCATCATCGACTACGATGGATTTTGCATGGATAAAGCCGTTATCGTAAATAAAGACATTGGCTCCTGCCTTCAGCAAGCCGCCGATATTGGACAGCGAGGCCCAGTAGACAAAGAGATGATCGGGCTTGTTGGGAATCATAATATTCACGTTGACGCCCGAATGGCAGGCAATGCGCAGCGTGTCCAGCAGGCTGGCGTCAGGGATGAAATATGGGGTCTGTATGGTGATGGACTTTTTGGCCATCGAAATCATTTTGATATAGCCATCCTTGATCTGCGGCCACTCTGATTCTGGCCCGCTCGTGACAATCTGCATGCCTACGGTTCCCTTGGTTTCCTCCTTGGGATACAAAACCGGGTCATAATCAATATCGTGTCCATAGGATGCCTGGTTCCAGTCAAGAATGAAGCGGGTTTGCATGGAAAGAACCGCTTTCCCTTGAATTCTCAGATGGGTATCACGCCAATTTCCAAATCTCGGGCTGAGGCCGAGATACTCATCACCAATATTAAACCCGCCAACATACCCAATTTTCCCATCAATAATGACAATTTTACGATGATTGCGGTAGTTCATACGAAAGTTAATAAAAGCGAATTTACTTGGGAAAAAGACTTCCACTTCCCCGCCGGCTTTGCGAAGATCGGCAAAGAAGTTTTTGGGAAGAGTCCGTGATCCGAGCTCATCATAAAGAACTCTCACTTTTACTCCCTGCTTTGCTTTTTCAATAAGAGCATCACGTATTCTCCGGCCGAGATTGTCTTTTTTTATAATGTAATACTGAAGGTGAATATGGTTCTGAGCCTGATCAATATCACGAAGAAGGTTTTTAAACTTTTCTCCGCCTGTCGTATAAATATCAACGGCATTGTCGCTTGTAAATGGAGCTTCATTGTTTAGAAGCTGCATATAGATTAAATCCTGGCTCGACCGTTCTGGCTCGCTGCTGAATTCAAAGGATCCTTCCCGGATATGAGCCATCTGACTTTTTAACATCTTCTCAAGTCCCAGCTTCTTGCGGTCATCCCAATGGAAGAGCCGGTGCCTGTTCAAATTTTGTCCCAGCATAAGATACAGAAAGAAGCCGCCTAAAGGAATGAAGACAAGGACGAGGAGCCATGCCCAGGTGGAACTGGCATCTCTCCGTTCCTTAAAAACGATGATGGCGGCGAGCAATATATTCAAGATGGAAAAAAACATTAAAACGTAAGAAAAAATGTGCATTGAGAATATTTCCATAGTTTCTCCTTACCTGACAGGATCGGTGTAAAACCTAGATGTTTACCATATCATATTCCTCTGACATAGTCGTAATTCTTAGTATATAAATAAGAAAAAACTCCTTCTTTATCTCCTTCCATTATATATGAATCAGCATTATTTTCCATTTATATGGATAAAATGGTGTGCTGTAAAGGAGCATATCAGAGTATTTAGGAGGATGTCTTAAGATATGTAAGTATATTATGGCTAATCAAAGGCATTCCTAATAGCGACTGGTCTTATACTTCTATAACCTAGAATACATAATTTGGTGCAGTAAGGAAACTTCTATATAATAAAAAAGTTGCTGTTAACGCTGTCGTAAAATGTCGAAAATACAGAGGTGAAAGAATGGATGCAAAAGTAAGTGTAAGAAATGTAACGAAAATTTTCGGGAAATCTCCTAAAACAGCCGTACAGATGCTGAAAAAAGGACACTCCAAGAGAGAGATTCTTAAAGAGACAGGCAGTACGGTTGGTGTAAATAATGCGTCGTTTGATATCTATCCTGGTGAGATCTTCGTGGTCATGGGGCTGTCCGGAAGCGGTAAGTCAACCTTAATCCGAATGCTTAACCGGCTGATTGATCCATCAAGCGGTGAAATCTTGATCGATAATCAGGATATTGTCAAAATGCCGCCGGCTAAATTAAGAGAGGTCCGGCGAAAAAACATCTCCATGGTTTTCCAGAACTTCGCACTTTTCCCTCATAAAACCGTGCTTGAAAACACAGAATACGGCTTGGAAATTCAAAATGTTTCTGCTGCAGAGCGAAAAGAAAAGGCAATGAAATCTCTTGAAGTGGTTGGATTGAAAGGGTTTGAAAATCAGCTTCCATCCCAGCTGAGCGGAGGTATGCAGCAGCGGGTTGGACTGGCAAGAGCATTAGCTAGCGATACAGATATCCTTCTGATGGATGAAGCGTTCAGTGCACTTGACCCCCTGATCCGTAAAGATATGCAGGATGAGCTGCTTGAAATTCAGGACTCCATGCATAAAACGATTATTTTTATTACACACGATTTGGATGAAGCTCTTCGAATCGGCGACCGGATCGCCCTCATGAAGGATGGCAGCATTATTCAAATTGGAACGCCTGAAGAAATCATGATGAATCCTGCGAATGAATACGTTGAACGGTTTGTGGAAGATGTGGACTTATCACGTGTACTTACCGCTTCACATGTTATGAAACGCGCAG
This sequence comes from Fictibacillus fluitans, assembly GCF_030418125.1. Taxonomy (GTDB): domain Bacteria; phylum Bacillota; class Bacilli; order Bacillales; family Fictibacillaceae; genus Fictibacillus_C; species Fictibacillus_C fluitans. The sequence continues at coordinate 154,895 of NZ_JAUHTR010000009.1, forward strand.
AGAAGATCTCGCCGGACAGAGGACCGCGGGTGGCACTCCAAATCATGAAGGACCAGGGATATTCCAGCATCTTTATCGTAGACCGCAAGCAGCGCCTGCTTGGAGCAGTAACTGCGGATGCGGCGTCAATGGCCGTGAAAGAAGGCAAAACGATTGAAGATGTGATGTATAAAGACGTATTAACAGTGACGGAGGAAACATTGCTTTCCGATTTGTTTGAACCCATGGCAAACACTCATATACCCCTTGCCGTCGTGGATGAAGAAAAACGGTTGAAAGGTATTATTATCCGGGGTGCGGTCATCGGGGCACTTGCCGGAAACCGTGATGGGCTGAACGGAAAGGAGGATGACGAATGAATTTTCCGAGAATCCCTTTAGCACTATGGATGGACCACTTGGTGGACTGGATTACGAGCACATTTGACCCGCTATTTAGTGCTGTTACAGGTTTTATTGAAGGGCTGCTTGATAATCTTGTTAAGCTGCTTGATATCGGTCCTCCTATTTTATTGATCCTGATTATTACTCTTTTCGCGCTCTATACGAGCAGGTGGGGTGTAGCCATTTTTTCTTTGATAGGATTATTGTTGATCGATAACCTGGGGTACTGGGATGCGACGGTTCAAACGATCGCACTCGTGCTCTCATCCGTCGTTCTGACGATTATCATCGGTATCCCGCTTGGAATCTGGGCATCCCAGAACGATACCGCGAAAAAAATCATTACTCCTATTTTGGACTTTATGCAGACGATGCCTGCATTTGTTTACTTGATTCCTTCGATCCTGTTTTTCGGAATCGGAGTCGTGCCTGGTATTCTGGCATCCGTTATTTTTGCGGTACCGCCTACGATCCGCCTGACGAACCTCGGGATCCGGGAAGTACCTGGCGACCTCATTGAAGCGTCGGAGGCATTTGGTTCAACGACGGGTCAAAAGCTGTTCAAAGTGCAGCTGCCACTGGCCGCTCCGACCATTTTAGCCGGGATCAACCAAAGCATTATGCTGGCGTTATCCATGGTGGTTATCGCTTCACTGGTAGGTGCACCAGGGCTGGGAGCCGAAGTGTACCGGGCAGTTACCCAGATTAAAGTAGGACAAGGTTTCGAGGCTGGTCTGTCCATCGTTATCATTGCGATTATTCTAGACCGTGTTTCACAAAACCTTCGTAAACCGCTTTTTGGTAACATCATCAGCAAGAAATGGGTATATTCCGTTCTCGCAGCAGTTCTTGTTATTGCTTATGGCATAACAGCATTCAGCCAGGCAGCCGGTACGAACCAAACAGGTTCTAAAAATGTCGGTGACCAGGTCAATTACGAAATTACAGGTATTGATCCTGGGGCTGGCTTAATGAAAGCCACTGAAAAAGCGATGAAGGATTATGGCTTGAAAAACGATTGGACGCTGAAAGAAGGTTCTTCTGCCGCGATGACCGCGGAATTGAAAAAGGCGTATGAAAAGAAAGAGCCAATTATCGTTACCGGCTGGACACCGCACTGGATGTTCAGTAAATATGATCTGAAGTATCTGAAGGATCCTAAAGGTTCGTTCGGTAAGGGTGAGTCCATCCATACACTGACACGTAAAGGATTTAAACAGGAGAATCCAGGCGCCAACAAAATTCTGGATCAGTTCTTCTGGAAATCATCCGATATGGAAGATGTGATGGTGAAAGTCCAGGATGGGGCAAAACCCGAAGATGCTGCAGAAGATTGGGTGAAATCACATAAAAAGCAAGTGGCAAAATGGACGAAGGGCGCACCAAAAGGCAACGGCAAACAAGTCAGCCTTGTCTATGTAGCCTGGGAGTCTGAAATTGCAAGTACGAATGTGATCGCCAAAGCACTTGAACAAGAAGGGTATAAAGTAAAACTTCAGCAAGTTGAGGCCGGCCCGATGTTTGCCGGAGTGGCAGGCGGAAGCGCTGATGCCATGGTTGCGGCCTGGCTGCCAACCACTCACAAGGATTATTATGATAAATACAAAGGCAAGTTTGAGGATCTTGGACCAAACCTTAAAGGTACAAAGCTTGGTCTGACGGTTCCGAAATATATGGATATCGATTCCATTGAAGATTTAAAAAAAGATAAGTAATGAAATGAATTGAGGACAGCCGCTCCAGGCTGTCCTTTTTTTAGATAGACTATTGTATCCATCCTGCTAATAAATATATATAGCAAAACGTAAAAGCAGTGATGGGGAGGTCAGCATGAATAACATCAACTGGGTGGTCAGTGATCCCTATGTGTTTCAAACCCTTCAGACGGTAGTTGGAAAGTCCATTGTGGTTCAAACGGAAAGGGGTTCTGTCCGGGGAACGCTTAAACAGGTGCTGCCGGATCACATTGTGGTGGAATCAGGAGGCAATTCGTTTTATATCCGAACCCAGCAAATCATCTGGGTGGTTCCAAACCCGCAGCTCGTTCCGGAGTAACGTCGCCGGATAATTCGTAATGGGGTATTAAGCGGAATATTGCGGAGGTGGAGCACCATGATGAAGCGGGTCAATAAACTGGCGATTGAGCTTCCAAGGCCGGAGCATGGGGACATGAACGGGGCGGCTGCCGTTCAGGAGCTGCTGGGCGGCAAGTTTGGGGAAATGTCGACCCTCAATAATTACATGTATCAATCGTTCAATTTTCGCGGAAAGAAAAAGTTTAAACCGTTTTATGATCTGGTAGCAAGCATCACAGCTGAGGAATTTGGCCATGTGGAGCTTGTGGCAAATGCCATTAATTTGTTATCATTCGGCAACACTTTTCCGGGCGACCCGGATATGACTCCTTTACAGAATGGAAAGGACGCACGCTATTCCCTGCACTTTACAACGACCGCGCAGGCGGCCTATCCGGGGGACGGAATGGGCCGTCCCTGGAACGGGGAATACGTCACAAACTCCGGAAATCTGGTGGCAGACCTGCTTCATAACTACCTGCTCGAAATTGGAGCACGCACCCACAAAATGAGGGTCTATGAAATGACGGATCATCCTACAGCTCGGACAATGATCGGCTACCTCCTCGTCCGGGGGGGAACGCATATCATTGCTTACGCAAAAGCGATTGAAGTGGCGACCGGTGTAGAGGTAGGAAAGATGCTTCCAGTTCCGAGCCTCGATAACAACAAGTTTGACTATGCAAAACCCTTTATGGACCAGGGACTCTATAATGTGCTTTATACATGGGGTGAACCGGAGTACCGGGACATCAGCAAAATCTGGAAAGGGAAGAACCCTGAAACCGGGCAGCAGTTAACGGTGATTGACGGCATGCCGGAAGGGGGAAAGGTGCCGGATTTTGAGGAACTGCCCGAAGAGTTTGCCCCTGGCATTGACCGGGACGATTACCAGCGGATTTTAAAGCGTCTCATGTCCAATTTATAAACGGAAGAACCCTGGCAAAGCTGCCAGGGTTCTTTTTTATTGAAGAGCTTTCTTTAAAATGTCCAGATTGCCTTCCATCAGGCTGATATAATCTTTACCGCTGTCTTTTTTGGCCGGTGATTCAAGGTTGTGAAACGACAGAGCTTCGGCGCCGACTTCGGATTTCACCGTATCTGCTACGCGCGGTTTCACGTTGTCCTCGAACAGAACATAGTTAATATCATGTGTTTTGGACAGCTCGATAATGGATTGCAGCTGCTTTTGTGTCGGTTCATTGGAAGGGGAAAGACCGGATATCGGAATTTGCTTTAACCCGTATCTTATTTCCCAATAACCGTATGCTGCATGGGAAACGAGTATCTCTTTTTTAGGACTGTTTTGTATCGTTGTTTTGTAATTTTCATCAAGCTTCATGAGCTCTGATTTTAATTCTGTAAAGTTCTTTTCATACTCATTTTTATGCTTAGGATCCTTTTTTACAAGAGCATTCTTGATGTTTTCAGCCATTTTTACAGAATGCACCGGATCGATGAAAACATGCGGATCGATATCGCCATGGTGGTGATCATGATCACTCTCTTCGCCTTCTGCGTGTTCTGTTTCAAGCTTTATTCCTTGTGTAGCTTTGATTACAGTGGTTTTATCCTGATCAAGCGTATCAATGGCTTTATCAGCAAACCCCTCTAAACCAGCGCCATTATAGATAAACAAATCCCCATCTGACAGTTCGGACATTGTTTGTATGGTTGGTTCGTAATCGTGGGGCTCCACACCCGCGGGAACCACATTCTTTACAGTGACATATTTCCCCCCGATTTTACTTGCAAAATCTTTTAGGGGAAAGATGGTTGTATTGACCGTTAATTTATTAGAATCTTCATTCGAACTTGTTTCCTTTTGTCCGGAACAGGCAGCAAGCAGGAATGAGAAAATGGATAACACCGCAATAAGTTTAAGATATTTCATTGATAATCAGCCTCTCCGTAAAATCTCTTTTCAAAATATATCGTAATCGTTACGATTTGTAAAGTGTTTAATCAAATAACTCCTTCCAAAGCACAAGGAATAACCAGTAGTAAAGCAGTTTTTTTGACAAGGTTGTGCAAGGAGAGTTAAAATTTAAAACGAAATTGTTACGATTTATAGCAGCAAGGAGGATTAATATACATGGCAAAAAAAGCAATGGTTGAACGGGAAGTAAAACGGCAGGCCATCGTAGACCGGTACGCCGAAAAAAGAGCTGAACTAAAAGCAAGCGGAGATTATGAAGGCTTAAGAAAACTCCCCAGAAATGCCAGCCCGACGCGGCTTCATAACCGCTGTAAGGTAACGGGACGGCCGCGGGGCGTCATCCGCAAGTTTGAAATGTCCAGAATTGTTTTCCGGGAACTTGCTCATAAAGGTCAAATTCCAGGTGTGAAAAAATCAAGCTGGTAACATACAAGCAAGCATTCTTTCCGTAACAGGGAAGAATGCTTTTTTTTTATCAATTTGCGGTCAGGCTGCCGACACTGGGATAGACATAGGGTTCTTTCGGTTCATCGATTTTTTTCAGCTTGCTGATAGTAATGATCAGTACGTTTTGCTTTTTATAGGTTGTTTTATCGAGCGTTCCGGATACGGTAACCCAAGTATCATTTTTTATGGAAGTTAAGGCTTCCCCCTTCATCAGGGTTCCATAAACCGCAGCATCAGCACTGCAGCAATTCATCGCAAATCTGGCCGCAACTCCTTGGCTCTTTGGAAAACCGGGTTCCCTGTAAACGAAACCTGTCATCTTAATCTGTTTTCCTGTAAATGGATCGGGCTGCATATCAAATACGCCCATAATATCAAGAAAGTTTTCCGACGTCACGGTTATTGTTTTTTGGCGTTGAAGAAACTTGGAGGTCTTCCGATAATAAGAGCTGATTTCTTGTGGTTCTTCCTGCGGCTCATTGGCTGCTCGTTCCTCCATTTTCTTGATATAGCCTTCGGGGTCCTTTAGGTATTCATCTGCGTCAATTTCCTTTTCTTCTGCTTGACTGTTTTCAGCCGATTTTTCCCCGTTGTCAGGTTTGCTGTAAAGCCCGCTGCCGAATTTCACCCCTCTTTTTTGAGCCACCGAGCTGTCCAGTGCCTTTTCAGGGATCATAAAGCCGGCAAGCACGGGAAGGACAAAGAGCAGGTATATAAGGAATTGACTGATAGGGGACCCTTTCGGCCGGTGATCTGTACCGCAATCACAATTTAATTCTTCCTCCTGGCTCTTGGATGTACTTCTAAAAAACTGGACCGTACCAAGGAGGGCGAACACGCCAACACCGAAGTAGGTGAACATTCTCATTTTGGGGGCGATGTAGTAACTCAGCTTTCCGCTGGCAATAAAGGCAAACAACAGCAGCATGAAGCCAAACAGAATAATCCCCCGTATGTAGATGTGAAATCCCCAATCATGATCTTTTCTCAATTCGATTCCCCCCTTATACAAAATGGCTCAATATCAGAACCGATCCAAAAACGAGTACAGTAATTAAGGTGATAAAGACCATCACAAATTTGGACTTGAAATAGGCAAAAAGCATAATGGCATTTTTCACATCGAGCATTGGGCCGAATACAAGGAAAGCAATGAGAGATGTTTTGGAAAAAGTTCCGTTAAAAGAAGCAGCGATAAAGGCATCGGCTTCAGAGCAAACGGATAGCAGGAAGGCCAGTCCCATCATAATTCCGGTTGAACGGATTTCATCGTTTCCAATGGACAGAAGAAACTCACGGTCGAGCAACGTTTGAAAGAGGCTTGCGAGAAAGGCTCCAATAATTATATATTTGCCAGTATCAAAAAACTCATCTGACGCATGATAAAGCGTTTGTTTCAACCTGTTCATTTTTGGCTTTACAGTGCTGTCTTCACGCCTGCTCACCATCTCTTCTTTGCTCCATTTTAACTGGTCACTGTTGCGGAACAATATCCAGATAAATAATCCAGTCACAATGGCAACGAGAATCCCCAGCCCCATCCTGGAATAAAGTATGGTCAGATCGTTCCTGAAGGCATAATACGTTGAAAGAATCACAACCGGGTTTACAATCGGTGCGGCCGCCAAAAAAACAAATCCAATGTGAAGCGGCATTCCTTTTTTAATGAGTCTTCTTACCACAGGGACAATAGCACATTCGCAAATAGGGGCAAGAAGACCGAACAATGCTGCAGGAAGCACGGCAAGAACAGGGTTTTTTGGAAGATATTTTTGAAGTGACTCCTCAGAAACGAAGGTTTGAATGAGTGCCGAGACGAATACTCCCAGCAGGATAAAAGGAATAGCCTCAATAAGGATACTGAGAAAAATCGTATTCACGTGAACAATTGTTCCGGGAAGATCCTTCATAACAGGTCCTGTTTTGATTTGTTCCATAAAAAAGAAGGCGGTTAAAAACATGAACAATAAACCAAATCCAATTAACTCTTTTCGGAACACACCTATATTTTTGTTTACCTGCATTCTGTTAGACTCCTTTTTTCAACAGTTATGGTTGACATGGTTTTCCTCCTTTAAAACGTAATGTTTACGATTTAAATCCTATCATAAACTCTTTGAAAGTAAAGGGCTATTAAGGGAGGTGACACAATTACTCTGGCAGGCTGTTCCTTTTTCGTGTTAAGATAAACCATAATGATTACGATTTATACAAGGTATTAAGGGAGGAATCAGAAGATGACAACCTATAAAAAAATTCCAACATACATATTAAGCGGATTCCTGGGATCGGGAAAAACGACGGTATTGCTGAAAATGCTTGCCGATTTTAAAGCAAGAGGACTTAAGCCGGGGATCGTATTAAATGAACTGGGGCAAGTCAACGTGGAAGGACATCTGTTCAAGGGTGAAAAAATGCTGGAAATGCTGGATGGCTGCATCTGCTGTACGATCCAGGATGACCTGCGGGAGGAGCTGCAGTTCTTTTTACAGGATGAAAACGGGGTGGATGTTCTCCTGATTGAGGGAACAGGTGTGGCGAATCCAAAGGAAATCCTGGAAGCGCTGGCTGATCCGCGGCTTGAGGATGGCTTTGAAACCCAATCGGTCATCAGTTTGGCGGATGCCAGCAAATTTCTGGACTATCGAAGCATTTTTTCCAGTTCAAGAGAAATACGGGAGATGCTGAACGACCAGATGAGCAGCGCAACACTGATTCTTTTAAACAAAATGGACCTGATTCAGGAAAAGAATAAAGAAAAAATCTATAAAAAAATGAGAAAGCTAATAAAAGGCGATGTGGAAATCATGGAGACAGTGTATGGTGATGTTCCTCTTGATGAGCTGCTAAAAAAGCGGATGAGCACGGTTTCTGTCTCTTTGGGAAAAAGGGAGACGGATGACCATCACCATCATCACCAGCATCCATTTAAAGCAGTTAAACTCGAAAACATTCCGGCCGTGGAACGGATCCGGTTTGAAAAGTGGCTGAAAAAACTGCCGGAAAGTGTGCTCCGGGCAAAGGGGATGATGCAGCTTGCTTCTCCCAGCGGACTCTATCAATTTCAATTTGCCTCAAAAGAAGTAGAAATGGAACGGATGGAAGATCAGGAATGCGCAACATGTCTCATTCTAATCGGCTACAATATGCCGGTTGATGAGCTCCGCGTCTCTTTTCAAAAGGAAGTTCTGCAAATCATGCATGCCTGACGGATCTTACCGGAACAAAGCGGGTATGTGATAAACTGGCTGTTGACCAGTGAATTGAAGGAGGATACATAAGTGATACGTTTTGGTGTAATCGGTACAAACTGGATTACCGATGCCTTTTTGAAGGCAGCAGGTGATCTTGGAGAGTTTAAGCTGAATGCCGTCTATTCCCGGACAGAGGATAAAGGCAGGGAATTCGCAGAAAAATATGGTGTTAAAACGGTTTTTACGGATCTTGGCGAATTTGCTTCATCCGATTTATTCGATGCAGTTTATTTGGCAAGCCCGAACTCGTTTCATGCCAAGCAGGTGATCGAGTTAATGAATCATGGCAAGCATGTGCTTTGCGAAAAGCCGCTGGCATCCAACGCCCCTGAAATTAAGGAAATGACAGAAGCGGCCAAGGCGAACAACGTAGTTATGATGGAAGCGATGAAATCAACGCTTCTTCCCGGCTTCAAAGCCATCAGGGATCATCTTTCCGAGATTGAAACCGTCAGGAGATATGTGGGCAACTACTGCCAGTATTCCTCCCGTTATGATGCGTACAAGGAAGGAAATATCCTTAATGCGTTCAAACCTGAATTCTCAAATGGGGCACTGATGGATCTGGGCACATACTGCATCTACCCAATGGTGGTGCTGTTTGGCCGGCCAAAGTCAGTGAAAGCCAGCGGAATCAAACTGGAAACCGGTGTAGACGGTGAGGGCAGCATTTTGCTGACCTATGACATGATGGAAGCGGTCATTACGTATTCAAAAATCACCGATTCCTCTCTTCCTTCCGAGATCCAGGGCGAAAAGGGAAGCATTGTCATTGACCGGATCCACACTCCTGAAAAGATCGAGCTGCGGTACAGATGGGGAGAGGTCCGTGATATCTCAGCCTCGCTGGAGCACGAACCCATGTATTATGAAACGAAGGAATTCATCTCCTTGATTCAGGAGGGAAAACTGGAATCGGAGATCAACTCCCACGATAATTCACTTGCTGTCATGGAGATTATGGACGAGGTCCGCAGCCAGCTGGGCGTTGTCTATCCGAATGACCGTAAATAATAGAAAGATTGCTGCCCGAATGATAATTGGGCAGTTTTTTTTGAGTTGTGCCTCTTTACGATTTTTTTAAGAATGATTAAGTTGTTTTTGGGTATTCATTTATAATAGAGAAAAAGGTGGAATACAAGGGAAATTTATAGCTAAGGAGAGATGAGATGACGAAGAGAGTAAAGAAAGCGATCATACCGGCAGCAGGTTTGGGTACCCGGTTCTTGCCGGCGACAAAAGCCATGCCGAAAGAAATGCTTCCCATCGTGGATAAACCAACCATTCAATATATCGTGGAAGAGGCCATCAATTCCGGCATTGAGGATATCATCATCGTTACGGGAAAAGGGAAACGGGCCATCGAGGACCACTTTGATTACTCGTTTGATCTGGAGCATAGCTTATTTTCTTCGGGAAAGGTCAAGCTGCTGGAGGAAGTGCAGCGTTCTTCAGAAATGGCTGATATCCATTACATCCGGCAAAAACATCCGAAAGGGCTCGGCCATGCCGTTTGGAGCGCAAGGAAGTTTATCGGTGATGAGCCTTTTGCCGTATTGCTCGGGGATGACATTGTCCAGGCTGAAACTCCCTGTATCCGCCAGATGATGGAACAATTTGAACGCACGGAATCATCCGTGATTGGTGTGAAGCCGGTTCCAGACGAGGAGACCAGCCGCTATGGAATTGTAGAAACCAGCTCGAAGTCCGGGCGTTTATATGAGGTAGCGAACTTTGTGGAGAAGCCGCCTAAGGGTGAAGCGCCTTCGAACCTCGCCATCATGGGGCGTTATATTCTTACGCCTGAAATTTTTTCTTTTCTCGAAAATCAGGAAGCAGGGGCGGGCGGAGAAATCCAGCTGACCGATGCGATCCAAAAACTGAATCAGGTGCAGCACGTATATGCCTATGAGTTTGAAGGGAATAGATATGATGTGGGAGATAAGCTTGGTTTCATTACAACTTCAGTTGAGTTCGCTCTTCAAAATGAAGAACTTCGTGAACCTCTGCTCCACTATTTAAAAGAAAAAGTATTGAATTTGCCTTGAATTAGCACCTGAGAATAAAATGTGAGGAGTTACAAGATGGCTAAGTTCTGGTCAGATCTTCATCCTGAAAAAAAACATCTGTTACTGGCATGGGCCCTTCTTATTCTTTTTTTGTCGCCTCCTTTTATTCTTGGTGAGGATGCACACATCAGGGTACATGATAATATGGATTCCAATATTGCCTGGTATAAGGTGCTGAAAGAAAGCGGCCAGTTATTCGGCCCGATGGACAGTGTCGTGCCCCAGATTATTAATGGCCTGCCGCGCAACGCTTTTGGCACAGAGTTCAGCCTGATTCAATGGCTGCACAATTGGTTTCCATCGATGACCGCCTATGCTCTGAGCCAGGCGGTCACACGGGTTTTTGCTTTTCTTGGCATGTACCTGCTTTTGAAAAAGCACATCCTGCCTGAAAAGAAGGCCTATCCCGTTACAATTTGGGTATCAGCTGCTTTTGCACTTACACCGTTCTGGCCCTCAGGCATGCTCAGCACGCTCGGCCAGCCCCTTGCCTTATGGGCTTTTTTGACAATCAGGAAGCATAAGGATACGTGGAAGGAATGGCTCACTCTTATTCTTCTTCCTTTGTACTCCAGTTTTGTTCTTGGCTTTTTCTTTTTTCTCAGTGCATTGGGTCTGTTCTGGCTTTGGGAACTGATCACAAAAAAGCGTTGGAACTTGCGTTTTCTGGGAAGTATTGTGCTGATGACAGCTCTTTATCTTCTGGTTGAATACAGGCTTGTTTATTCACTGGTTGTTCCGGAGGCACCGACCAGCAGGGATGAATTCCAGATTTCTACCCTGACGTTTCTTGAATCCATGCAGCTCGTGTTCAAAAACTTCCTTTTGGGACATACCCATGTCATGACGGTACATACAGTTGTCATTTTACCTGTGTTGTTTATAGCGCTGTATAAGTCCTGGAGCAAAAGAAACGATGAAAAACAGGTAAAGCTCTTTCAGCTTTTATTTTTACTTAATGTGATCTTGTCCGTTTGGTATGCGTTCTGGTTTTACACAGGCTGGATTCCGGTCAAAGAGAACATTCACTTTCTCGCTACATTTAACTTTGCAAGGTATCACTTCCTGCGTCCGCTTGTCATTTATGTGCTTTTTGCACTGGGCATATGGATACTTTGGAAGAAAGAGAAGTGGCGCAAGTGGGCCCGAGCCTGTTTGGTGCTGCAGATTGTGGTTTTGTGTTTTTTTAATGAGGAAATTTATTACCGCTTCTGGCAAACTCCTTCGTTTAAACAATTTTATGCCGAGAAGCAATTCCAGCAAATTGAAAGCTATATTGGAAAGCCGCAATCGTCATATCGTGTGGCCAGTTTGGGCATTCATCCCGCGATTGCCCAGTACAATGGTTTTTACACGCTGGATACGTACAATAACTATTATCCGCTGTCCTATAAACACGAGTTTCGAAAAATGATACATAAGGAATTAGAAAAGAGCCCTCGTCTTGCCGCTTATTATGACGATTGGGGAAATCGCTGCTACATATTTTCGGCCGAGCTCGGCAAGCGTTATAACTACACGAAAAGCTCCAAAAAGACGGTGAAGCATCTGCAGCTTGATACGAAAGTTTTTACCCGTATGGGCGGGGAATACATTTTTTCAGCCGTACCGATTGTCAATGCAAAGGAAAATAACCTTGAATTCAAAAAGAAGTTTACCCAGCGTGACTCAGCATGGACCATTTACCTTTACCGTGCAGCCGCTGCTCCAGCCGATAAGGGGAAGAAATGAAAAACGAAACAGGTGGAACGTGGATGAATCATTCATTTGTACGGTTCTTAATGGTAGGTGTCATTAATACATTAGTTGGTTTGGGAGCAATCTATTTTCTGCTTCATGGTACAGATGCCACGTATTGGGTGGCGACATTTTTCGGTAATACGGTGGGTGCGTGTGTTAGCTACATCTTAAACAGGGTATTTACATTTAAAAGCAAGTCTCCCGTCAAAGGCAGTATTATCCGGTTTGCCGCAGTCATCCTGGCTTGTTATGTGATCGCCTATTACGCGGCGATCCGTTGGGCAGAATGGAGCATCCATGCCATTCTGCCCGAATATGGGCACGTTGCGGATGATGCAGCGGTTTTGATTGGCACAGGACTATATACGGTTTTGAATTATGCAGGACAAAGATGGCTGGTGTTTACCACGGAAAAAAGTGTTGATTTATGAAGTTGAAAAGTATATCATTATAAAACTGGTTTTTATGACTAAAGGAATGATGGATATGATGACTTCAAACTTTAAATTGACCGGCCAATCCTAAACCGCATGCGGTTTGGGATTTTTTTTTCCTAAGGGAAACATTATTTTAGGAGGGGAACATGGAAATCGTACACGAAAGGGAGAAGATTGGAAAAAGGGTGGCATGGCTTGCGCTGGTCAGCAACTGTCTATTAACCATAGGGAAGGTTGCAGTGGGGCTGATGGCCGGAAGTGAGTCAGTGTTTGCCGACGGAATACATTCGGCTGCGGACATTGTGGCTTCTATCGCGGTTCTTGCTGTAGTCGGCATCTCCAATAAGCCGCCTGATGAGGATCATCCGTTCGGGCATGGGAAAGCTGAAGTCCTGAGCGAAGGCTTTGTTGGCATTATTTTATTTCTTGTAAGCATTTATATTGTCGTAGAAGGAGTTCTTGGTTTTTTGGGCAAGCCCGAAGCTCCTGAATACATTGCATTGGCAGCAGCCCTGTTTTCCTATATTGCGAAGCATCTTCTGTACCGCAATTCAATGAAACTTGGAGAAAAGTATAACAGCAAAGCGATCATAGCGATTGCTTTTGACCATAAAGCGGATATTGTGGCTTCTCTGGCCGCTTTTATCGGAGTCATTCTTTCCATTATCGGCGACAAATACAATGTGCACTATCTGCTCTACGGAGATGCGGCTGCAAGCTTGATCGTGGCTTTTCTCATCCTGAAAATTTCTTTGAAGCTGCTGGGCTCGTCGATTGATATCCTCATGGACAAAAATATTGAGAAGCCGGTTCTTTCTCAATATCGAAAAGTGGTTATGGAATTCCCTGATATAAAGCGAATCGACCGTATGAGAGCCAGAACACACGGGCATTACATTATTTTGGATTTACGCATATCGGTTAATTTCGATTTGAGCATTAAAGAAGGGCATGACATCGCCAGAAATTTAAGAGATGAACTTCAAACAAGGTTTCCGGACATATCAGAAGTCTTTATTCATATCAATCCATACTTTCCTGATAAAGAGTGACTGAGGGCATGAGCTCAGTCACTCTTGTTTATGCTGAAGAAAAACGGGAATAAGTTTTGCATAAGAATAAGGAGGAGATTCAAATGAAAACGATTAATGTTCAGTTTGAATATACGGCAGATGCATCTGGAACGTTTGATAAAGACCTTCGCAGTAAATTAAATGATAATCTAAACAGTTTAGGACTTAAAGTGGTATCCATTGCAGACTTTGGATCCTCCAAGGATAACCTGCCGAGCTCGGAATCCGGTAAAGCAAGAGCCGACGCTTCAGGAAATCAGGTCGACATTATCCCTGATGACAATACATCCGCGGGAGGCCAGTCAACCCCTGATGAACAGCTGCCAGGGCATGAAAATTCGGGAAAATAGAAACAAAGTCTAAAGCCTCTCCTCTTCGGATGGGGCTTTTTTTGATTCAAGAGACCAGAAGCAAAAGAATAAACAGGGATTTGAAGGATATTTGAGAAAAATGTCGAAATAAGCAGTTAACAGAGATGAACCCTCCAATAGTAGTAATATATCCTCAAATAAAAACAAATTTGTTGAAATAAAAAGGAATAATACTTAAATTGTTGAAAGGTATGTGGAGTAATGTTTTGTGTTGCATACTTTTTATTCATATAAATAAATCCCATATCCCGTGCCAATTGGAAGTAAGCCCTACCAATAATCCAGGAATAGAGGTGCTTACCGTGAACTATCACCAGGTTACGGTTGAAATAAAACGTGAATTCGATATTTCCATCGCCCGGCAGGAGGGAAAGGAGCTGGCAAGAGAGATCGGTTTTGGTGCAGTTGATCAAGTAAGAATTAAGACAGTAATATCCGAACTTGCCAGGAATATCTATCTTTATGCCGGAGAAGGAAGAATCATAGTAGAAGCGATCAGGGAAAACCATCGTGCTGGTATCCGGGTTTCAGCTGTAGACCGTGGGCCAGGCATTGAAGACATCAGTCTGGCGCTGCAATCAGGTTATACCAGTTCCGGAGGATTGGGGGCAGGACTGCCGGGTGTCCAGAAATTAATGGATTTCTTGAATGTCCATACCATGCTGGAAGTAGGAACCGAAATTACTGCCATCAAATGGTGTGCACAGAGAGTAAATTAGCAGCCGTCAATTCCTTATAAAAAAAGGGATGGGCGGCTGATTTTTGTTCTTCATTTTGATCATGGCGTATGGAGATAAAAGAAAAACACCCGTCCTCATTACCGAAGGCGGGTGATATTTTTTGATTTTACTTTTTTTGATTGAAAAAGGGTTCGGTTCATAAAAGACAGCTTCCGGGCATTACCCTTGTAATGAATAATCTCCAAGAGCTGATTCAATGCTTTTAACTGATCAGTTTCGTTCATGCGCAAGCGCCTCCTTCTCCACACACTATATGGAAAAGTGACGGCTGTTATGTTAAGTATGAAAGAATCAGGTTAAGTATTTCTTCTGGGTGACGGTATTAAGCAAAATGTATTGCCCTTCTTTTAATACTTCCGCATACAATTTGGCTTCACTTTCCGATACGCCGATAGTCACAAGCTTTTGCAGAATATTTGTTGGGGCCGGCAGGTTTTTTTGAGGCTCAGAGGGGTTGACGATGATCATGTGTTCTGTTTTCATGCCATCTTTTTTAAGTAACTTAAGTTTACTGAGTACTTTATTTTCTGAAGGATAAATACCAATAACCCTGCGAGTATTCATGGAAAAACCTCCTGTTTAATTGTTAAATAGCAAAACGAAAAGGGAATATTCTGTAAATTCCCTGTCTAACTGGCTTCAAAACTCTTTTTTAAAACTTTTTTTATTTTTACGTTTGAACAAAAGACAATGGGGGTATTAGAGCTTTGAAGCAACTCACCCCCCTTTAATGCCAAAGCCTTAAGGTTTTGGTTTTTTTTTGATCTGTATTACATTAAAGGTCTGCCTTTTGGGTTTTACACAGGCAGGCATTTTTTTTTTGCACTTTTGAGCGAATTCCTTTAAAAAAAGGTAAAACAGTAGCATACTACTATACGTTCTTCCATGCATGAGAGAGGAAGTTCTCTTTTTCAATTCTTAATTCCCATTATTTAACGCACGAATATTTGTTCGTAAAAATTAGAATTTCACAGGTTTGCTGTGTTATAATCTTATTAGCAAAATTTAGGACGGAGGTTATGAATGTGAGCGAAACATTTGAGCTCGTATCTTCTTATAAACCTCAAGGAGACCAGCCTGAGGCAATACGTAAGCTAGTGAACGGGATTAATGAGAAGAAGGAAAAAATGACGCTTCTTGGTGCTACCGGTACAGGTAAGACGTTTACGGTATCCAATGTCATCAAGGAAGTTAATAAACCGACTCTGGTCATTGCCCACAACAAAACGCTTGCCGGGCAGCTCTACAGCGAATTCAAGGAATTTTTTCCGAATAACGCTGTTGAATACTTTGTAAGTTACTACGATTATTATCAGCCGGAAGCTTACATTCCGCAGTCTGATACATTTATAGAAAAAGATGCGAGCATTAACGATGAAATCGACAAGCTGAGGCATAGTGCCACATCTTCATTATTTGAACGAAAAGATGTTATTATCGTATCCAGCGTGTCCTGCATCTATGGCCTCGGGTCCCCTGAAGAATACAAAAGCATGGTCATCTCGCTTCGTACCGGAATGGAACGTGACCGTGATCAGCTCCTGAGGGATTTGGTGGATATTCAGTACAGCCGCAATGATATTAATTTCACCCGCGGTACTTTTCGTGTGCGCGGAGATGTTGTGGAAATCTTCCCTGCTTCCCGTGACGAACGCTGCCTGCGCGTTGAGTTTTTCGGTGATGAGATCGACCGGATTACAGAGGTTGATGCCCTCACAGGCGAAATTGTCGGCGAACGCAACCACGTGGCCATTTTCCCTGCATCCCACTTCGTTACCCGGGAAGAAAAAATGAAGCTGGCCATCCAGCGGATTGAAGCGGAGCTTGAAGAGCGGCTGAAGGAATTGAATGACGCCGGCAAGCTGCTTGAAGCCCAGCGTCTGGAACAGCGTACCCGCTATGATATTGAGATGATGAGTGAAATGGGCTTTTGCTCAGGGATTGAAAACTATTCACTTCATCTGACATTGCGCCCCATTGGATCCACTCCATACACACTTCTAGATTATTTTCCCGATGATTCAATGATCGTGATCGATGAGTCGCATGTGACATTGCCGCAGATCCGCGGAATGTACAATGGTGACCAGGCACGTAAAAATGTACTTGTAGAACACGGATTCCGCCTGCCTTCAGCAAAAGACAACCGGCCGTTGACCTTTGATGAATTTGAAGGAAAGGATAAGTTCCAGCATATTTATGTTTCTGCAACACCAGGCCCATATGAAGAGGAGCATGCTCCTGATCCTATCCAGCAGATCATCCGGCCTACCGGATTGCTTGATCCAACCATTGAAATCCGTAAGAGCAAAGGACAGATTGACGATCTTCTTGGTGAGATCCACGACCGTGTCGCCAAAAATGAACGGGTGCTCGTGACCACGCTCACCAAAAAAATGTCTGAAGATCTGACTGATTACCTGCAGGAAATGGGTATAAAGGTAAGATACCTCCATTCTGAGATTAAAACGCTCGAGAGGATCGAGATCATCCGGGATTTGAGGCTGGGTGTGTTTGATGTGCTTGTAGGGATTAACCTTCTCAGGGAAGGACTTGATATCCCTGAGGTTTCTCTCGTTACAATTCTTGATGCGGATAAGGAAGGGTTCCTTCGTTCCGAGCGCTCACTGATCCAGACGATCGGCCGTGCGGCACGTAACAGCAACGGACATGTCATTATGTATGCGGACAAGATCACCAGGTCGATGGAGATCGCAATTGGTGAGACACAGCGCCGGCGTAATGTGCAGATTCAGTACAACGAGGAGCATGGAATTACGCCTCAAACGATTAAAAAAGCGGTTCACGATGCCATCCGTGCCACTCAGGCGGCAGAGGAATCCGAAGAGTATACAACGAAGGCACCAAAGCAGAAGATGAGCAAAAAAGATCGCGAGGCCTTCATCAAGCGTATGGAAGCGGAAATGAAGGATGCCGCAAGAAATCTGCAGTTTGAACGTGCAGCAGAGCTTCGCGATTTGATACTTGAGCTAAAAGCTGAAGGGTGAGGTGATAACAAGTGTCGACGAATCAAAATATTACGGTTAAGGGTGCACGCGCCCATAACCTGAAAAACATAGATATTACAATCCCACGTGACAAGCTCGTCGTTCTGACAGGCCTGTCGGGATCGGGGAAATCCTCGCTTGCTTTCGATACTATTTATGCCGAGGGGCAGCGCCGCTATGTCGAGTCCCTCTCGGCCTACGCGAGGCAGTTTCTCGGGCAGATGGATAAGCCGGATGTTGACTCCATTGAAGGACTTTCTCCGGCCATATCCATCGACCAGAAAACAACCAGTAAAAACCCCCGTTCCACAGTTGGGACGGTAACAGAGATTTACGATTATTTACGCCTCCTGTTTGCAAGGGTCGGACGGCCGGTCTGTCCGAATCATGGAATTGAAATCACGTCACAGACCATCGAGCAGATGGTTGACCGCATTCTCGAATATCCAGAGCGGACCAAGCTTCAAATTTTGGCTCCGGTTATTTCCGGACGAAAAGGGGAGCATGTCAAAGTTCTTGAGGATATCAAGAAGCAGGGCTATGTGCGTGTGCGGGTGGACGGCGAGCTTATGGATGTCAGCGAAGACATCAAGCTGGAGAAGAATAAGAAGCATTCCATCGATGTGGTTATCGACCGTATCGTAGTGAAGGAAGGAATCGCCACCCGTCTGGCAGATTCGCTTGAGACCGCATTAAATTTGGCGGGCGGCACGGTAACAGTGGATATCATGGGGGAAGAAGAGCTGTTGTTCTCTCAAAACCATGCTTGTCCGTATTGCGGATTCTCCATTGGCGAACTTGAGCCAAGGTTATTTTCCTTCAACAGCCCATTCGGTGCGTGCCCGTCATGCGACGGACTCGGAATGAAACTGGAGGTTGATCCGGAACTCGTTATTCCGGACTGGGATTTAACCCTGAATGAAAATGCCATTGCACCATGGACGCCTGTCAGTTCACAATACTATCCGCAGCTTCTGAAAAGTGTGTGCAATCACTTTGGCATTGACATGGATGTTCCCGTAAAGAACCTGCCGAAAGACCAGCTGGATAAAATTTTATATGGCAGTAATACGGATCGCATTCGCTTCCGCTATAAAAATGATTTCGGGCAGGTTAAAACGAGCGATATCTACTTTGAGGGAGTGCTTTCGAACGTAGAACGCCGTTACAAAGAAACAGGATCGGACTACATCCGGGAGCAAATGGAAGGCTACATGGGCCAAAAAGCATGTCCGGCATGCAAGGGATACCGTTTGAAAAAAGAAGCGCTGGCTGTGTTGATCAACGGACAGCATATAGGTGAAGCAACGGCGCTGTCCGTAACCGAAGCCAAAGAATTTTTCGACAACCTGGATCTTACCAACAAAGAGCGCGCGATCGCCCGTCTCATTCTTCGTGAGATTGTTGACCGGATCGGATTCCTCGTAAATGTCGGACTCGATTATCTGTCTCTGAACCGTGCGGCCGGAACCTTGTCCGGCGGTGAGGCCCAAAGGATTCGTCTGGCCACACAGGTTGGTTCAAGGCTGATGGGCGTACTATACATTCTTGATGAACCATCCATCGGACTTCACCAGCGGGACAATGACCGGCTGATTCGTACGCTTGAAGAAATGAGGAGCCTTGGAAACACGCTGATTGTTGTCGAGCATGATGAGGACACGATGCTGGCGGCTGATTATGTGATTGATATCGGCCCCGGGGCGGGTGCTCACGGCGGAACAATTACCGCACAAGGTTCACCGAATGAAATTATGGATAATCCCGACTCCCTGACCGGACAGTATTTGTCAGGCAAACGGTTTATTCCGCTGCCGTCCCAAAGAAGGAAGCCGGACGGACGGAACATTGAAATTGTGGGAGCTACCGAAAATAACCTTAAAAACGTTAAAGTGAAAATTCCATTGGGGCTCTTTACCGGAGTAACCGGGGTTTCCGGCTCAGGTAAAAGTACGCTCGTCAATGAAATCCTTCATAAGGCACTCGCCCAGAAGCTTCATAAAGCGAAAGTAAAGCCGGGGCAGCATAAGGAAATCAAGGGGCTTGAGCACATTGACAAAGTCATAGATATCGACCAGTCCCCGATCGGGCGGACTCCCCGTTCCAATCCGGCAACATATACCGGTGTGTTCGATGACATCCGGGATGTATTTGCCTCTTCCAATGAAGCAAAGGTCCGGGGCTATAAAAAAGGCCGGTTCAGCTTCAACGTAAAAGGCGGACGCTGTGAAGCCTGCCGCGGAGATGGAATCATTAAAATCGAGATGCATTTCCTTCCGGACGTGTATGTGCCATGTGAAGTATGCCACGGAAAACGCTATAACCGCGAAACGCTGGAAGTGAAATACAAAGGGAAAAATATTGCGGATATTCTGGATATGACAGTGGAAGAAGGGGTGGATTTCTTCACCAACATTCCAAAGATTAACCGCAAGCTGTCGACCATTCTGGATGTTGGCTTAGGATACATCAAGCTTGGCCAGTCTGCGACCACCCTATCCGGTGGAGAGGCACAGCGGGTGAAGCTTGCTTCCCAGCTTCACAAGCGTGCAACGGGTAAAACCATCTATATCCTTGATGAGCCGACAACGGGACTGCACGTAGATGACATTTCACGTTTGCTTAAAGTGCTTCAGCGCCTTGTGGATAACGGAGATTCGGTTGTTGTTATCGAGCACAACCTGGATGTTATCAAACAATGTGACTACTTGATTGATCTTGGGCCTGAAGGCGGGGACAAAGGCGGAAGCCTGGTAGGTGCAGGAACGCCTGAAAAGCTTGCCGGGATTGCCGAATCCCATACCGGCCGTTATTTGGCTCCTATTTTGAAACGGGATAAAAACAGGATGGAAGCATTGCTGAAACAAAAAGAATCGGTTACAAAATAAGTCAAGAACAAAAAAAGAAGAGCCTGCGAGAAAATCATCGCAGAGCTCTTCTATTTTTTTAGAAATAGTAATAGCTTGTATATAAGAAAGTTGATGAAAAGGACGATCAAACTGCCGACCAGGGCAGCCAGAATCCGTTCACCAGCAGAATAGCCGGCTCCTGTGTCGGAAAACGCACTGTATACGATCCCTGCCACCATAAGCACGGTTAAAAATATTGTAAAAGATTTGATTCCTTTTTTGGTTGAAA
This sequence comes from Fictibacillus fluitans, assembly GCF_030418125.1. Classification (GTDB taxonomy): domain Bacteria; phylum Bacillota; class Bacilli; order Bacillales; family Fictibacillaceae; genus Fictibacillus_C; species Fictibacillus_C fluitans. The sequence goes on from NZ_JAUHTR010000009.1 coordinate 175,569, forward strand.
ACATGTTATCCTCCATTAAGATTTCCCTTTTTTGCTTGGGGGAGCCGTATCCCTAAAATCATGGGCCGGCTGAAAATAAATATCCTCTTCTAAGATAGCTTATAATAAGGGAAAAAAACAAATACTCAACGTATTTTTAAAGGATGTCTTTTTCTTTGGTAGAATTACAAAGGTGAATCCTTTTCATTGCACCAGTATACCAGGAGGAAATGCAGCATGAGCTCAAATTTAAATCGTATTTTGTCATCTCTTTGTTATTTCAGCATGTTTTTTGCCCCGTTTTTGTTTCCGGTAGTCATTTACTTAGCCGTGCAGGACCAAGCCGTGATGAGACATGCGAAGCGGTCTTTTCTCTCACAGCTATTTCCGGTCATCACTATTCCGTTAAGCATTATTATTGTGGCTGAGACCGAATTCAGCATGACCTCCATTGTGGTGTGCGCTGTCCTTTTTGGACTGGGATCACTGGCAGTTATGGCATGGAATATTGTTCAGGGAATAAAAGTCTTAAAAGCATAAATTGGTTGTGCGGTATCCACCGACCGGAACAGAAAAGAATCCTGCATCCAAGAAACAGCCGGCGCCGGTTTTTAAACTTTGAAGGAGGCGTCAAGTGATATGGAAGAGCGAAAAATGATTTTAAACATGCTTAGCGAAGGCAAAATATCAGCGGAGGAAGCTGAAAAGCTATTGCTTGCGGTTAATCATAAAAAAACGTTTGCGCTGCCTTCGGCGACATTGAGCAAAAAAAACAAAGACCATAAAAAAGTACCTTCCAAAGGGTTTAAAGTAGGGAAATTCTTCAACCGGGTGGTTAAGCGGATCAAGACGGCAGATTTTGACCTGAACTTTGGGCCACATGAGGAAGTCCATTATATTTTTGAAGACCGGCATGTGATGTTTGAAGACATTGATATAGAAATTTATAATGGTTCTATCACTCTTGTTCCATGGGAACGGAACGATGTCCAAATCGAATGCGAAGCGGAAGTCTATAAAATTCCGGAAGGGACAGCGGCAAAAACGAAATTCCGTAATGAAACCTTCTATGACTGCGATGCGACACGGCTTCGGTTTTACTCCAGAAATAAACACCAGAAAGTGAACGCGGTCATCTCCGTACCCAAAAAGCACTACCACGAAATAAAGGGTGTGACATTCAATGGCGGGATTAAGGCGAGTGATTGCCAGAGCCGCCAGATGGAGTTGAAATCCACCATCGGGTCCCTGTTCGTCAGCCGGTGCAGCGGCGATAAATTAAAAGCCGAAGCTTCAAATGGAAGCATAACGCTAAAAGAAAGCAAGTGGAAAGACATCATTGCTGAAACAATGAACGGCCCTGTCCGGCTCAACGGAGAAGCAGAGCAGATCAGGATTGAGACCATCAACGGCTCGATCTATTACCGTTTAGACACACCAGCTTCGGGGTATGCATCTTTAAAAACAGTGACGGGTAAAATAGAAGCAGAATTACCAGGATCTCTCGAAGTTGAGGCAAGCCTGAAAACCTATGTTGGCGGGCTTGTCAGTGACTTTGACGGGATGGAAGTTTTGGAGCAAAAAAAAGAAGTTACGAAGAAGTTTCTCCGTTTTATTGCAAATAAGGGAAGTGAACCGGCCTACCGGATGGAAGCAGAAGCAAAGACAGGCTCCATTGCTTTACTCAAGGCGAAAGAGGAAGGCTGATTACTCCCAAAAGAAAGTGAAGTGCAGCACATGTTTACGAATTGGATCGTCTCATTGCTTGTTAACACCGTTGTTCTTATGGTGGTAGCCGGCTATTATGAACCGTTCAGGCTGGAGGGGGCTGGCGCTGCTCTGTTGGCCAGCATTATTCTTTCGGTCTTCAATCTCTTCATCAAGCCCGTTCTAGTTTTATTGACACTCCCTGTAACGGTCCTGTCTTTCGGGCTGTTTCTGATTGTCATCAATGCGGTTCTTTTGATGCTGACGGCTGAAGTGATGGGCTCGAGCTTTGAAATTGATGGATTTGGAGCAGCTTTCCTGGCGGCCATTATCATTTCAATATTGAATTTGCTCATCCAAAACTTCATTATTGAACCGATGCAAAGAAGGAAGCGTTCCAGCTAGGGGCGCTTCTTTTTAAAAGATAGAAGACGTTCCTGCTATAAAGGAGGGGAAACATGGAGTCGCAAAGACTGATCTATCGAGCGTACACCAAAGAGGACGATGAATTCTATGCTTCCTTGTGGGGACAGCCTGATATTGTCAGATACATAGGCAAAGGACTGACCAAAACGAAAAAGGAGGCAGTACGCAGTCTGGAGAATTGGATTCTCCCTGGGTATAAAGATGGAATGGGGCTGTTTGTCATCGTTCTTAAAGAAAGCGGGGAACCCATCGGACATGCAGGTCTCGTTCCTCAGGTCGTGGAAGGAAGAAAAGAAACAGAAATTGGTTACTGGCTTAAAAAGCCATTCTGGGGAAAAGGATATGCGTCTGAAGCTGCCGGCTTTTTTATGTCATACGGTAAATTACAGCTTCATCAACCCAGGCTCATCTCACTGATCCATCCCAAAAATACAGCGTCCATTGCCGTGGCAAAAAAGCTGGGTATGGCCTATGAAAAAACGGTATTCTTTAATGGAAGCCGTACACGTGTTTATGCGACCGGACAGCCGCAAACCTTGTGGGAAGCGAAAGCTGGGGAATAACACGGAAATTGTGTTTTGTTTCCGTATTGCCGATAGTGTTACAATAAAAAAGAATGCAAGAACTTTTAGGAGGATACCATGGCAAAAATACATACAAAAGAGTTGATCGATAAGTTTCAGCTTGAGTTGGTCAGTGGGGAAGAAGGTGTTCACCGAACCATCACCACGAGTGATATTTCCCGTCCAGGTCTGGAGATGGCTGGTTATTTTACCTATTATCCGGCAGAGCGCCTGCAGCTGCTGGGTAAAACGGAGCTTACGTTTATCAGTGAATTGCCGCAGCAAATTCGCAGAGAGCGGATGGAGCAGCTGTGCACGGATGAAACACCGGGAATCATCATCTCACGTGAAATGGAAGTACCGAAAGAACTCCTTATTGCTTCACACGGGACAGGCGTTCCAATTATGCGTACGAAAATGACAACAACGCGGCTGTCGAGCAGGCTGACCAATTACCTGGAAAGCAGATTGGCGCCAATGACCGCTGTTCATGGTGTTCTTGTTGATATATATGGGATAGGCGTCCTGATTAAAGGGGACAGCGGAGTAGGAAAAAGTGAAACCGCACTGGAACTTGTTAAACGGGGCCATCGCCTGGTGGCTGATGATTCGGTCGAAATCCGTCAGGAAGATGAAGAAACCCTGGTGGGCAGTGCACCTGAGCTGATTCAGCATCTTCTGGAGATCCGGGGACTGGGTATCATTAATGTGATGACCTTGTTCGGAGCAGGAGCGATCCGCAATTACAAGAAGATTTCCCTGATTATCCATCTTGAAACCTGGGATTCCAAAAAGGTTTACGACCGGCTCGGGCTGGAAGAAGAAACGATGAAGATACTGGAAACGGAAGTTCCGATCTTGACGGTTCCTGTCCGTCCAGGACGAAACCTTGCTGTTATTATAGAAGTGGCTGCCATGAACTTCCGCTTGAAGCGAATGGGAATGAATGCAGCCAAGCAATTTAATGACAGATTAACCGATGCTATTGCTTCAGGGGATGACATCGAGCTGTAGAAAAAGAATGCAAAAGGAAGTGGAACCGTGAATTCAAGTATTCAACCAATCGACCGTGTTGCCTTTGAGCTGGGGCCGATTACTGTGTATTGGTATGGTGTGATCATTGGTTTAGGTGCCCTGCTTGGGCTTTGGATTGCTGTAAGAGAGTCGGAAAGGCGCGGACTGGGCAAAGACACTTTTGTCGATGTTGTCATGTGGGCGGTCCCGATCGCAATCATTTGTGCAAGAATTTATTATGTATTATTTGAATGGGATTTCTACAGCAAGCATCCTGGAAAAATCATCGCCATCTGGGAAGGCGGCATCGCCATCCATGGAGCGCTTATCGGGTCATTTTTAACCGCCTTTATCTTTTCCCGTGTTCGCGGCATATCCTTTTGGAAGCTTGCCGATATCGCGGCTCCGAGCATTATTCTCGGGCAGGGAATCGGACGCTGGGGAAATTTTATGAACCAGGAAGCCCACGGCAGGGAAGTCAGCCGCAGCTTTTTGGAAAACACGCTTCATCTGCCCGATTTTATTGTGAACCAAATGTACATAAATGGCACATATTACCATCCTACGTTTTTGTATGAATCCCTGTGGGATATTGCCGGATTTGTCTTGCTCATGCTGCTCCGGCGTGTGAACCTGAAAAGGGGAGAACTCTTCTTAAGTTATGTAATCTGGTATTCCATCGGCCGTTATTTTGTGGAAGGCATGCGCACGGACAGCTTGATGCTCACTTCAAACCTGCGGATTGCACAGGTCATCTCGCTCGTTTTAATTGCCTTATCCATCATTCTCATTGCGTACCGCCGAAAAGCCGGATTGGCCGAGAAGCGCTATCTTGAAGGGTAAAAAAGAAAGGAATCTGAAACGTTATGAAAATCAATACCGCACTTTTTGATTTGGACGGGACGTTGATCAATACGAACGAACTGATCATCGCCTCGTATCTCCATACGCTGGATAAATTCTTTCCGGAACAGTATAACCGGGAGCATATCCTCCCCCTCATGGGGATGCCATTGATTGAAACGATGGAGCATTTTGACAAAGATCAGGTGGAAGACTTGATCGAAACTTACAAGGATCATAACCTTTCACATCATGAAGAACTGGTTACCGAATTTGAAGGTGTAATCGAAACCATTGAAGCTCTTCATAAGAATGGATACAAGCTGGGAATCGTTACGACCAAAATGAGGAATTCCGTCAATTTGGGGCTTAAGCTAGTCGGACTGGACAAGTACTTTGAAACGATTGTAACGCTTGATGATGTGGAGCGTGCGAAGCCTGATGCAGAACCGGTGGAAAAAGCGCTTGCGCTGCTAAACGCCAAACCGGAGGAAGCTATCATGGTCGGTGACAGTAAATATGATATTCTGGCCGGTAAAAATGCGGGGACAAAAACCGCCGGTGTTTCGTGGACCATACGGGGAAGGGAATACCTTGAGGAGTTCTCTCCGGACTATATGCTCGATCACATGACAGACCTGCTGACCATTTTAGGAGAGAAATAACGTGAGAAAAACGGAACGGTATCCAGTTGAAGGCAAAAACTCGCTTTATCAAATCTACGCTACCGTTCCTTTCTGGAAGGTCGCAAAGAATTTTATGGCCATCCAAATCGCCCGCTATACTCCTTTTCTTCCATTGAAGAACTGGATATACAAAACCTTTCTCGGAATGAAGGTAGGAGAGGATACAGCGGTAGCTCTGATGGTGATGATGGACATTATGTTTCCGGAGCGGATCACCATCGGGAGAAATTCCGTTATCGGCTACAACACGACAATCCTTGCCCATGAGTACTTGATTTCCGAGTACCGGCTCGGTGATGTGCATATTGGGGATGAAGTCATGATCGGGGCGAACAGCACCATTTTACCTGGTGTCTCTATTGGAGACGGCGCCATCGTTTCGGCTGGAACACTTGTGAACAAGGACGTGCCTGCTGGCGCCTTTGTCGGGGGAAATCCGATGCAGATGATTTATACGAAAGAAGAGCGTGAAGGACGGGAACGGGAAAAAAGTTGAATTTTGTCGTGCTTTCGGCTATTGGGTTTTGTGAACGATAGGAGTATACTTAAAGCAAGACAACTCGGTAAGCAGGAGGGAAGTAACTTGAACCGGAAATCTTTTTCTATTTTTTTTGTCAGAAATACATTTAAAGTAGGGCATTTAATGGATGAATGCAAAGTGAGCAAGCATCCGGCAGCCCAGGCAAGCAACAATACCGAACATCTTGCGACAAGGGATGCTTACCGTTTCCGTGCTGCAGTTTCCAAGTTAAAAGGAAGCTCGTTTGTGAAGCATTATGAACTTCACGATGACAAAGCCAGCGTGTATTATTTTGGCGATTATACATCTTATCGAAAGTTCGTTCATCAGCCTTCTCTTACAAAAGAAGATTACCTGCAGTACCTGGGTTCGGAGGAAGCGGTCTGCCAGCTCCTTCTGGATTCTACCGTTTACTTGCTGAAAGAACTCCATTTTCTTAATCATATTACGATTGAAATTCCTAACCATGGAAAGAAATATACCGTCAGTGTTTCCCGAACCGAACTCAATGAGCACCTGAATTGTGAGCTTTCGGAAATGAAGGACGGGCATCATCATCGCTTTTATTTGCTCTGCCGCGATTATGAGGTAAAGAACTTTGCCGCCCGCTTTGTGAAAAAGAAACGCATTCGCAGAAGTCAATAGCAGTTAAAAAGAAACCCAGCAGCCTTCACAGGCGGCTGGGTTCAGTACATAAGGAGCTGTCCTGAAAGTCAAAAATTGACCTTCAGACAGCTTCTTTTTGCTTAAAAAAGCTTCCATGAAAAGTAGATTGTAGTGGAAGGTGCGGGACTCCTTCGGGTAAAGCGGGACAGATGAGACTAGGGAGGTGCCCGCACCGGTAAAGGAGGCGCTCGCGCCGGTAAAAGCGAGTGGCCTGGAACGAAAATCAACGGCTTCCAGACTTCATGGATAGCCCCTTGTTTGTTATAAAGGGGCGCTATTGTATGAAAGACGCCATCATCTCCCGGTTCAATGGACCGATGTGCTGCTGAACAATTTTGCCTTGAGGGCTGATGACAAACGTGGTCGGAAGTGTCATCACACGAAACCTTTTACTAACGGTCCCTGTTTTATCAAGCAGAACAGGAAACGTCAAGCGGTGCTTCTCTGTAAAGGCACGGGCGGCCTGGACAGAATCCTCAGATGTGAGATGAACGGAAAGGATTTCGATCTGCTGATGCCGGTTCTCTTTATAAAACTTTTCCATTTCCGGCATTTCTGCCTGGCAGGGAGGGCACCAGCTGGCCCAGAAGTTTAAAAATACGGTTTTACCTTTAAAATGTGACAAGGATATTTTCTTGCCATCCAGTGTTTTTAGCGCAAAATCTGGAGGAACATTACCTTGTCTGAGCCCGGTGGTTGAAACGGCATCTGCCCTTATTTCAGCTTCATCAGGCTTAAGCCAAAGGAAGGATGTACTGCCCAGGGCGAGCAACAGCACCAGTACGGCAGAGATGGGAAAAAGGCGGTTTTTTTTTCTGGATAAAAAAATAGCCAGTCCTCCTGAAGATATCAGGCAAATGATAGAGACAAGCATATCTTTTGCAAGAAAAGCCCGAAGGAATCCATAGACAAGAAAAAAGGAAAATCCCTCCAGACAGAGAATATGTAAAAAGGCGTACAGCGAAAGAGAAGATTTGGAAAGCTGAAGGAATACATAGGCAAGGGCAGCTGCTGCACCGATCAGGATTCCGGGTTTGCCGCCTGAGAAATAGAGCAGATAGACGGGATGTTTGAGGGACAGTACAGGGTGCAGCAGGAAATAGCTTAGTTTCCATACGAAAACGGAAAGCAGAGCTGCGTTCCAGGTAAGGTGCCATTCCTCCCGTTTTGCTTTTCCCAGCTTCAGGTAAACCGTACCAAAAGCAACCAGAAAAGAAACAAGCAAATAAACTGTCTGTACATCCAAATGCAGGTTCCCCCATTGAATATAGTCTTTCATATTCAGTCTCCTCCTTCTATGCGTACTACTAGTATTACCATATACGAAGAGAAGGACAAGTATGTTATCACTTTTGGTTGGGAGGAAAGGAAATGGGCGTTGTAGAAGACAAAATCCATGAGAAGTTTAAATGTGTAAAGTGCGGCCATGGACGGTGTAAAACGAAGGAGCTTGCCATGACGGGCTCGGGGCTCAGCAAACTGCTGGATCTCCAGCATAATCATTACTTATTTGTTTCGTGTGAGAATTGCGGGTATGTTGAAGTGTACAATCCATCCATTTTGGAAGGAAAGAAAGGGCAGCTTGGAACCATTTTGGACCTTTTCTTCGGATAAAAAAAGCTTCAGCACAAAGAGGGAATGTGCTGAAGCTTTTTCTTTTTGTGTCTGGTTACAGCAGGTAGAAGCCCACGCCCATAATCATATAAGCGGCTAACAGTGTAAGCCCTTCAAACCAGTTGGTGTCCCCGTCATTTGTAATGGAGATGGTGAGAAAGACGGCCAGGACCATGGATACCAGTTCGGGCATCGAAAATACAAGGGACATTTGCTTTTCGAAGAATACAGAAGCCAGTACCAGAACCGGTGCGACAAACATGGCAATTTGAAGGGTTGACCCTACGGCGATCTCAACCGTTACACCCACTTTGTTTTTGTAGGCCATCATAACGGCAGAGGCATGTTCTGCCGCATTACCGACGATGGCAACAATGATGATCCCGATGAAGATTTCACTCCAGCCAAGCGTCTCGCCCACCTCTTCAAAGGTATGGACAAGATTCTCGGATATGTAAGCAACAGCCAGTGTGGCAAGTCCCAGAACAAGAATAGACTTCGACTTTGTCCATTCCGCTGTTTCTTGTTCCTCATTTTCTCCTTTTTCTTCGTCATAGGCATAAACTCCGCGATGGGTGACGAGTTTAAAGTAGAGAGCAGCAAGATAAAGAATGATCATAATGGCAGAAACCCAGATACTGAGAGTAAATGATTCCTGATCATTGAGTGTCATGGAGAACACTTCAGGGAATACAAAAGCGACAACGATGGCAAAAATCATTAATCCTGCATTGTGCTGGGCATCATGAACATTAAATCGCTGGCGCTTGAACTTGAGTCCGCCGATAAAGAAGGATAACCCACCCACAAGCAGGAGGTTTCCCAGTACCGAACCAGTCAGCGAAGCGAGCACCACGGAAATCAGCCCCGCTTTTAAGGCGAAAATGGAGATGATCAGTTCAACCGCGTTTCCAAATGTGGCATTTAGCAGTCCGCCGATCCTCGGCCCAACCACGATGGCCAGGCTTTCCGTTGCTCTTCCCATATAGGAGGCAAGAGCTATAATGGTGACACAGTAGATGATGAATGAAGCTACAGCCGGCCAGTGTAGCAGGGCCGCTGCCACAGACAAAGGAACACCGGCTAAGATTAGTATAAAAAATATTCGATTGATCACAACGTAAGCTCCTTTATCTTGATTTTAATGATCTTGTAGCATTATTCCCTCTTTTTTTTTCCTGTAACGTATTTTAACGTTTTTAAAAGAAAGCAGGCAACAGTTTAATGAGCGGGATATTGACGAACCGCAAAAAGAAGTGTAGACTACAACGTATAATTTATCTCGGTAGTATATTAGCGAACTAAAGCATAAGTGAAGGTGTGAGTCGATGTCGAAGCCATTTGTTTTTGAAAAGCCAATGGGAATGAGGGATACTCTTCCTGTTTTATATCAAGTAAAGCAGCAGGTTCGAACGGTAATGGAGCAGGAAATCCGTGATTGGGGATACCAGTTCATCCAAACCCCGACACTGGAATACTACGATACGGTGGGTGAAGCTTCCGCCATATTGGATCAGCAGCTTTTTAAACTGCTGGATTCAGAAGGGAAAACACTTGTGCTGAGACCGGACATGACGGCTCCGATCGCACGTGTTGTTTCTTCCTCCATGAAAGATGTTGCTTATCCAATCCGGCTTGCATACGACTCTGCGGTGTTCCGGTCCCAGCAGCGGGAGGGTGGACGCCCTGCGGAGTTTGAACAGGTTGGGGTTGAATTGATCGGAGACGGTACGTCAAGTGCCGACGCCGAAGTGATTGCTCTGATGATATCCACCCTTTCGAAGGCGGGATTACAGGAGTTTAAAGTGGCTGTTGGCCATATTGGTTTTTTGAATGAACTTTTTGTTGAAGTGCTTGGAAACGAAGACCGTGCAGAAGAACTGCTGCGCTTCTTATATGAAAAAAATTATGTTGGTTATGCCAGTCATGTGAAGAACCTTCCTTTATCATCGATTGATAAAAAAAGGCTGCTGGACCTTCTTCACCTCCGCGGGGGAGAGGACGTGCTGCGGTCGGCTGAGGAATTGACAGCCGTTGGAGGAAAAAAGGCGATCAGTGACTTAAGGGAACTTTTGAACATTCTTGAACTTTATGGCGTGCAGGATAAGGTGGTTCTTGATTTCACGTTATTCAGCCATATGAGCTACTATACAGGAATTGTTTTTGAAGGGTACACCAACCAATTGGGATTCCCGCTATGCAGCGGAGGACGCTATGACCAGCTCCTTGGGGAGTTCGGGCGAAGTGCCCAGGCGATCGGGTTCGGCATCCGGCTGGATTACCTTCTTGAAGCATTGAGTGCGAAAGAACCTTTAGCTGTAAGGACATGCATCATTTTTAGTGCGGAAAACCGAAAAGAAGCCATTGCCAAATCGCGTGAACTGCGCGAACAGGGACATTCTGTAGTGGTTCAGGATATATCGGGTATCGGCAATGTGGACGAATACAGCAGCCGGTTTCAAGACGTAATTTATGTGATCGGCAAAAGCGAGAAAGGAGAGGCACGATGAGCAGTTTACTCACAGTCGCAATGCCTAAAGGGCGTATTTTTCAGGAAGCAGTGGAATTGCTGCGCCAGGCGGGCTATCCGCTGCCTCCCGAGTTCGAAGATTCAAGAAAACTGATCATTGAGATCGAAGAAGCTGGAATGCGCTTTATCCTGGCGAAACCGATGGATGTTCCAACCTATGTGGAACATGGTGTTGCGGATGTAGGCATTGCAGGAAAAGATGTTATGCTCGAAGAAGAGCGGGACGTGTATGAGGTTCTTGATCTGAAAATCAGTGACTGCTACCTGGCGGTGGCCGGCCTCGCGGAACTAAAGGAGCATTCGGTTGCCCCGAAAATCGCCACAAAGTATCCGAATGTGGCGGCACAGTACTTCCGGGAACAAGGAGAACAGGTAGAAATCATTAAATTGAACGGTTCCATCGAGCTCGCTCCGCTGATCGGCCTTGCCGACCGAATCGTCGATATTGTATCAACGGGAAGAACATTAAAGGAAAACGGACTGGTTGAACTGGAGAAAATCAGGGAGATTACTTCCCGGATCATCGTGAACCCTGCAAGCTACCGCATGAAGGCCGCCGTAATCGACGAACTGGTCGAACGCCTGAGCAAAGTCGTGGAGAGCAAGGAGGAGATCAGGTGAGGATTGAACGCGCAGCAAATCTAAACAGCTTGAAACGAAATATTGACCAGGACTCGGAAGCCCAGCTAAAAGCGGTGAAAAGCATTTTAAACCAGGTTCGCGAACAGGGCGATGCGGCATTGTATGAGCTTACAGAGAAGTTTGACAGAGTTCTGCTGAGTGAGCTAGAAGTGACGGAAAAAGAGATTGAGCAAGCCTACAGCGAAGTCGATGACGAAATGATTGCCATCATTAAAGAAGCGGCAAAGAATATTGAAGACTATCATATTCAGCAAAAAAAGCAATCGTGGTTCATAACCAAAGAAGACGGAACACTGCTAGGGCAGAAGATAACACCGCTTGATTCAGTCGGCGTGTATGTGCCAGGCGGAACGGCAGCTTATCCATCCTCGGTGCTTATGGGTGTGATGCCGGCGAAGGTAGCAGGAGTCGGAAGGATCGTGCTTGTTTCTCCTCCGGGAGAGGACGGAAAACTCCCGGCCGGTGTCCTGGTTGCTGCGAGAGAAAGCGGGATCACCGCCATTTATAAAGCTGGCGGTGCGCAAGCGATTGGTGCGCTTGCCTATGGTACGGAAACCATCCAAAAGGTGGATAAAGTCGTCGGCCCGGGAAATGTTTATGTAGCCCTGGCGAAGCGTGAAGTCTTCGGTACAGTGGATATCGACATGATTGCGGGCCCAAGCGAAATAGCGGTTCTGGCGGATGAAACCGCCAATCCTGTTTATGTGGCGGCCGACCTTCTGTCACAGGCCGAGCACGATCCCCGTGCAGCTGCGGTCCTCGTAACCACCTCCGAGAAACTGGCGAACCAGGTGGCAGAGCAAGTGGAAATCCAGCTGCAATCATTGCCAAGGCAGGAGATTGCCAGAGAATCGATTGAAACCCATGGAGCGATTTACCTCGTAGACAGTCTCAGCGAGGGTGTGGACGTCATCAATGAAATCGCCCCCGAGCATTTGGAAGTGATGACACAGCATCCCATGGAGCTTTTGGGTAAAATCAAACACGCAGGGGCTATTTTTCTTGGTCCGAACTCGTCCGAGCCGGTGGGGGATTACTTTGCCGGAAGCAATCATGTGCTGCCGACGAGCGGAACCGCCCGCTTTTCCTCGCCGCTCAATGTGGATGATTTTACGAAAAAATCAAGCGTCATCATGTACAGTGAGAGCGCCATACAGGAAAATGCAAAAAAAATCGCAGCATTTGCCCGGCTTGAGGGACTGGAAGCTCATGCCCGGGCAGTAGAGAAAAGACTGGGGGAAAGTGAACATGAGTAACCGCACGTATTCAATTGAACGAAACACAAAAGAAACTCAGATTGGCCTTTCTTTTGATATAGATGGAGACGGCCAGGCGTCGATTGATACACCTGTTCCGTTTCTAAACCATATGCTTGACGGCTTTGCCCGCCACGGGCTTTTTAATTTAACGGTAAACGCTGAGGGTGATACCGAAATCGATGATCATCATACGACCGAGGATGTGGGAATCTGCCTGGGGACTGCGATTAAAGAAGCTCTTGGTGATAAAATGGGGATCAAGCGCTACGGAAATGCGTTTGTGCCTATGGATGAAACCCTTGCACAGGTTGCCATCGATTTAAGCAACCGCCCGCATTTGGAATTTCGTGCAGAGTTTCCTTCGCAAAAGGTAGGAACCTTTGACACCGAGCTGGTGCATGAATTCTTTTGGAAACTGGCCCTTGAAGCACGTATGAATCTTCATGTGATTGTTCACTATGGCACCAATACGCATCATATGATCGAGGCGGTCTTCAAGGCGTTTGCCAAGGCTCTGGATGAAGCTACCCTCATTGACCCGAGAGTGAAGGGTGTCCCTTCCACAAAGGGGATGCTGTAAATGATCGGCATCATTGATTATGGAATGGGGAATCTTCATTCGGTAAGCTCTGCGCTCAAACGGCTGAAGCAGCCCTACTTTTTGTCCGATAAAAAAGAAGAGCTGGCTAAAGCGGACAAGCTGCTTTTGCCTGGTGTGGGATCATTTAAGGATGCTATGCTGATCCTGAATGGAACAGGTCTTACAGATTTTATAAAAGAAGAAGCGGCCGCGGGAAAACCGCTTCTTGGCATTTGTCTTGGCATGCAGCTGCTGTTCGAAGAAAGCGAAGAAAATGGCCTTACCGAAGGCCTGGGATTCCTCCCTGGCAGGGTTGAGCGGTTTTCAGGCGTCACAAATAGCGGAGAAGCATACAAAGTGCCTCATATGGGATGGAACAAACTGCAGTACAACCGCAGATCTCCTCTTATTGAGAACCTGGACGAGGGCTTTGTTTATTTTGTTCATTCGTATGTGGTTCAAAGCGATGAACCCCAAACCGTGATTGCCGGGGCGCAATACGGGGACAGGGATGTACCGGCCGTCGTCGGCAGGAACAACATTTTCGGCACACAATTTCATCCTGAAAAAAGCTCGGAAGTCGGCATGACGATCTTGAGCAATTTTTGCAACTTGGCAGAGGAGGCAAAGGCATGAGCGAATTTATCCTGTATCCTGCAATAGACATGCGCGGCGGAAAATGCGTAAGGCTGCTGCAGGGAGATTACGACCAGGAAACTGTATACGGCGATTCTCCATTTGAAATGGCAAAGCAATTTGCCGAAGCAGGAGCACAGTGGATCCACATGGTCGACCTGGACGGCGCAAAGGCCGGAGAACGGGTTAATCATCAGCATGTGGTCAGGGTGGCCAAAGAACTTCAGGTTTCCGTGCAGATCGGCGGGGGCATCCGCAATGAGGAAGATGTCGCCTTTTACCTGGAAGAAGGCGTCAACCGGGTAATTCTTGGCAGTGCGGCCATTTCGAATCCTGAATTTGTCATCAGTATGCTCCGTAAATACGGCAGCCAGATTGCCATCGGAATTGATGCGCGTGACGGCTATGTCGCAACAGAAGGCTGGCTGAACACTTCTGAAATCAAAGCGTCCGAGCTGGCGGAAAAGCTCGGGAATGAAGGTGCTGAAACGTTTATTTTCACGGATATCTCCAAAGACGGCACCCTCCAGGGACCGAACACAGAAGCAATCGGAGAGCTCGCAGGATTAACCGGTAAGGATGTTATTGCTTCAGGTGGTGTAAGTTCTCTTGATGATCTCGCTGCCCTTAAGGAAGACCACCGGGGCATTGGAGGCGCTATTATCGGAAAAGCGCTTTATACAGGGCGGTTTACACTGCAGGAAGCATTAGAGAAGGTGAAATAAATGCTGACAAAACGAATCATACCCTGCCTGGATGTAAAAGAAGGCCGGGTGGTAAAAGGAATACAGTTTTTAAATCTGCTGGATGCAGGTGACCCTGTGGAGCTTGCGGCTTTTTATGACAGAGAAGGTGCGGACGAGCTTGTTTTTCTTGATATTTCAGCATCACATGAGGGGCGCCAGACGATGATTGATGTGGTCGACCGGGTAGCAAGCCAGCTCGCCATCCCTTTTACCGTGGGAGGAGGCATCAACTCGCTTGAAGATATGAAGCGGGTTCTCCGGGCCGGAGCAGATAAAGTATCCGTAAACACAGCGGCCCTGCTGCGCCCTGAATTGATTACAGAAGGGGCAGACTATTTTGGTTCACAGTGTATCGTAACAGCCATTGACGCCAAGTATGATGAAAGCCTTGGTTCCTGGAGGGTGTACACGCACGGCGGACGCAAGCCGACAGAGTGGGAAGTGACTGACTGGGCCAGGGAGGCCGTCAAGCGGGGAGCCGGTGAAATCCTGCTGACAAGCATGGATCAGGACGGTGAAAAAACCGGGTTTAATCTAGCGCTGACCAAAGCCGTCAGCGAGGCGGTCACCGTTCCTGTCATTGCTTCAGGCGGAGCAGGCAATGCCGAACACTTTTATGAAGCTTTTACCGATGGAAAAGCTGATGCCGCTTTAGCCGCGAGTATTTTTCATTATAAGGAAACCTCTGTGCGGGAAGTAAAGAAAGAGCTAAAAGAAAAAGGAGTGGTGATCCGATGAACCTGTCTTCGATCAAGTTTGATGAAAAAGGATTGATCCCGGCCATTGTTCAGGATGCACGGACAAAGAAGGTACTGACACTGGCTTATATGAATGAAGAATCGTTGCAAAAAACGCTGGAGATCGGGGAAACCGTATTTTACAGCCGTTCCCGCCAGGAGCTTTGGCATAAAGGCGAAACGTCGGGAAACACCCAAAAAGTAATCGATATTCATGTGGATTGTGACCAGGATGCACTCGTGGTATTTGTGGATCCGAAGGGGCCTGCCTGCCATACCGGTTCGGAAAGCTGCTTTGGCGCTGTCGACCGGTCTGAGGCAGAAGCGAGCGGGAAAACGTCCTACGGAGACATTGTGCCTGGTAAAGAGGGAACGGCTCAAGGAAAATCTCAGGATATCTTGAATGTGCTGCAGGGTCTCATTGCCGAGCGTGAACGTGAAATGCCGGAAGGAGCCTACACGACCTATCTGTTTGATAAAGGCGTGGACAAGATTCTGAAAAAGGTCGGAGAAGAAGCGTCAGAAGTCATTATTGCTGCGAAAAACCGCGATAAAGAAGAGCTGAAATGGGAAGCTGCCGACCTCATTTATCACCTTCTTGTTCTTCTGCAGGAACAAAAGCTTCCGTTTACTGAAGTTTTGGGAGTTTTAGAGGAACGCCATACATCAAAAGACCGTAAATAAGGTTTATGTTGGGCCGCCGGGGATCTTGCCGGCGGATTTTTTTTGGATTTGCTGAATTGAGCATAATTCGGGATAATTGGGCGGAACTCATCATTAATTGGGCATAAATTAAACAAATTGGGCGGAAATACATCATAATTGAGCATAACTAAATATTCAAACTTTTCCCGTCCTTCTCCACAGGAAAAATTCAAAATATGTTAAATCCTCACTTGTATTCATCTCCCCAATACACTAAACTAATGAGAAACCAATTTCGTAAAAAAGTAATGAGAGGAACGAGTAGTAGCGGTCTCCCTGTTTTTAGAGAGCCGGTGGCAGGTGCAAACCGGTACAAAGATCCTTATGAATTACCTCCTCAAACTTTCTTTGTGAACGCCGGATTTCGCGGCTGATAGCAAAGAACGGCATGAACCGTTATTTTACCGAGTGGAAGCCATGCTTCAACAAGGGTGGTACCGCGTGAAAAACCACGTCCCTTCTATAGGAGGGATGTGGTTTTTTATTATAAACAGAAAGGAATGGTTTTGATGAACAAAAATATTGAACAGCTGTCTGCAGTCCAAAAAAAAGAGATGGAAAGGCAATATGCTTTGTATGCCAATGGTGTGAGCGAAATCATTCCTGCCCTTGAACTGAAGCAAAAAATCGCGAAATCGCTGCTTGAAAAGAAGCCGCTGAAGGTTAAGCTGGGACTGGATCCTTCCGCTCCGGACGTTCATATCGGGCATACTGTCGTTCTGCAAAAACTGAAGCAGTTTCAGCAACACGGCCATATGATCCAGTTGATTGTCGGGGACTTTACAGGGAAAATCGGCGATCCCACCGGAAAGTCGGCTGCCAGGAAGCAGCTGACAGATGAAGAGGTGAAGCATAATGCACAGACGTACGTTGAACAGTTTGGAAAAGTGCTGGATATGGAGAAGGTGGAGCTTCACTATAATTCACGGTGGCTGAGCGCTCTGAACTTTGAGGAGGTCGTCCGGCTGGCGGGCAGTATTACTGTCGCCAGGCTGCTGGAACGAAATGATTTCAGCCAGCGGATTTCTGCAGGAAAGCCGATTTCCCTTCACGAATTTTTTTACCCGTTAATGCAAGGGTATGATTCGGTTGTACTGGAAAGTGATATCGAGCTTGGCGGAACCGATCAGCATTTTAATGTGCTGATGGGGAGGCAGCTTCAGGAGCATTACCAAAAAGAAAAGCAGGCCGTCATTCTGCTTCCTCTGCTGGAAGGGCTGGACGGCGTGGAGAAGATGTCGAAATCCAAAGGCAATTACATTGGGATTCAGGATGAGCCGAATGATATGTTTGGCAAAACCATGAGTATTCCAGACGAATTGATTGCGAAGTACATCGATTTGGCCACCAGTTTTGATCTGAAGAAAAAAACCCAGCTGAAAATCGATTTGAAATGCGGCAAGCTTCATCCCCGTGATGCCAAGGTTATGATCGCTGAAAACTTCGTGACGATGTTTCATGGAAGAAAGCCGGCAGAGGGGGCGGTCCATCATTTTCAGCAGGTGTTCCAACACAAAAAACTGCCTGAAGAAATACCAGCCGTCGTGTGGAAAAAGGCTTCTGAAATTTCGGTTGTCGATCTCATTGTCGAGCTGGGATTGCTTCCCTCGAAGAGCGAAGCGCGCAAGATGATCCAAAACGGAGGAATTAAACTGAACGGCGAAAAAGTGACAAACATATCACTTGAGATTGAGATAAAAAATGATACAATCATTCAAGTAGGAAAAAGAAAGTTTTTAAAATTGACGTTATAGATCCGTGTCACCGTTTCCTTTTTTGGGGAGGCGGTGATGTTCTGTCAGGGAAGAAGTTGATGACAAAAAGTGTCTGCAGCACCCATTAGGCGGAAAGGATATTATCCATAAATAAGGAATTCTGAAATGTTTAAAAAGCCTTTGTCGAAAGTTTCCTTGACAAAGTTACAAAAAGGGTATGTAAGACACTTTTAGTGTGTGTTATACTTTTTTGGGTTGAAATTGAACGGAGATAAAAAAAGGCTATGTAATGGACCTTTTTACATAGAGTTGGAGGAAAGAATGAAAAAGGAAAAACACGCGGAAAGTGACATGCGAATACTTCCTTTCATGCAGGATGGAACGGATTATTTCCATCGGGGTATTAAAGCTTACCGGAAAAAGGATTTGAATAAAGCAAAACGTTTTTTTGAACGGGCAGTGTTTTTGCAGCCTGAAGAACCGACATTTTATTGCCAGCTGGCCACCACATTGGCCGAGCTGGGTGAATACGATAGATCAAACCTGTATTTGGAGCAGGTTCTTGAAACCATGGGACAGGACATTAGTGAATGCTATTTTTTCATGGCAAACAATTATGCCCATATGGGAATGTTTGAAGAGGCGGAAACTTATGCTTCTCTTTATATGAAAAAGGATCCGGATGGCGAATTTGCAGATGATGCGATGGAATTGCTGGACCTCATCCATTTCGAAACAGGAAGTGAGCCGCTGACTGAAGAAGAAGAGCTGATCGTCGGGCACGAAGAGGCACGCCGCAGTATTGAGAACGGTGAACTTATCGAAGCAAAGGCTCTGCTGGCAGATTTGATCCGCAAGCATCCTTCATTTTGGGCCGCCTATAACAATCTGGCATTGACCCATTTTTATTTAAAAGAATATGACGAAGCACTGGGAGTGCTGAACCAGATTCTCGTGAAAAACCCAGGCAACTTAAATGCGTTGTGCAACCTCGCCATTTTTTATGAACAGCTGGGCCGGACGGATGAAGCAGCACAGCTGGTGGAGAGCCTCAAGAAGGTTTTTCCCATCCATCCCGATCACCGTTACAAGCTGGGCAGCACCTTTGGTTATTTCAATGAGCATGATTATGCGAACCGCTGGCTGACTTCCATCAACAAGCATTATTATTTTAATGACCCGGCCTACCTGCATTTCCTGGCCGTTTCTTACCATGCCACAGGAAAACCGGAGCGTGCGGTTCATTGCTGGTCAAAGGCTCACGAAATTGATCCTGACGGTCAGGTGGCGCCTCATTATTTAAAGCAGGCAAAAGAAGGAACGCTTTCGGTTACAGGAACAGATTATCAATACCGGGTGCCCTGGATGGCCAAACCGGAAAATGCGCAAAGCGGTGATTTTGTACAGAGATTTAACAATGTAGCGCGCGGCCTTCAAAAAAATAAATTGGTGCATTTAACCCTGATGAGGGGGAACAATAGCGAAGAAAACCTGGATGTGCTCAAGGCCTTTTGCGGAAAGGTGGAGGAGCATTCGGTATTGAAGGAAGTTGCAGCCCATCTTTTACTGGAGATGGAACCCCGGGTGCCGGTTTTCATTAAACGGGAAGACGGCGAACAACGGGTTGAATCCATGTCGCCGATTGTGGCAAGCGGGTTAAACATACTGTCCATTTTAAAAGAAAACGGTGCATCCATCGATGATGATGTAACGTTCCTGTGGCTTGAAACCATGATTTTGGCTCATTCCGACAGTTCACTTTTAAGAAATCATACGGCCATCGCCGCAGCGATCGATTATGTGGCAAGAAAAAGAAAAGACGGGGCAACACAGCGCCAGATTGCAGAGTTGTATGGAATTACGGTCTCCATGCTTGCTTCCCGCATTCAGTTTATTAAACGGGGTCTCGAACGGGTAGATTGAGCAAATCGATGGACGAAAAAGCTTTTGCCCTATACCATGTAGGTACAATATCCGATATCTTAAGACAGATGTTCTGGGGAAGGACAAAAGGAGTGGATCAAGATGACTGAAGAGAAAATTTACGACGTACTAATCATCGGAGCAGGTCCCGCCGGTATGACAGCTGCTGTCTATACATCACGGGCAAACCTCAGCACATTAATGCTTGAACGCGGAATTCCGGGCGGACAAATGGCCAATACCGAAGATGTAGAAAACTATCCGGGGTTTGAAACAATCCTGGGGCCTGAACTATCCAATAAAATGTTTGAGCATGCCAAAAAGTTCGGAGCAGAATATGCTTATGGCGATGTAAAAGAAATTATCGATGGTGAAGAATATAAAACCGTTGTTACTGGAAGCAAACAATTTAAAGCGCGATCCATTATCATCGGAACCGGTGCTGAATACAAAAAACTCGGCGTGCCCGGGGAAAAAGAATTTGGCGGACGCGGTGTTTCCTACTGCGCAGTCTGTGACGGTGCGTTCTTTAAAAACAAAGAGCTTGTCGTAATAGGCGGAGGGGACTCTGCCGTGGAAGAAGGTGTGTATCTCACTCGCTTCGCCACCAAAGTTACCATTGTCCACCGCCGTGACAAATTGCGTGCACAACAGATTCTTCAACAGCGCGCGTTTGATAATGAAAAAGTGGATTTCCTCTGGAATCACACCGTTAAGGAGATTCACGGAGAAAACAACAAGGTAAACAAGCTGACTCTCGTAAGCGCTGAAACCGGTGAAGAGCGGGAATTCTCAGCAGATGGCGTGTTTATCTATGTGGGTATGCTTCCGCTGAACGCAGCGTTCCTCAACCTCGGAATTACAAATGAGGCAGGATATGTTGAGACCAACGAGATAATGGAAACCAGGGTTCCGGGTATTTTCGCTGCCGGAGACGTCAGGGAAAAAACACTGCGCCAAATCGTAACCGCTACAGGTGACGGCAGTATCGCGGCACAGTCTGCTCAGCATTATGTAGAGGAACTGAAAGAACGGATTCAAGCCTAATCCGTAATTGTGTTTTAATCAGAATGTAACAGTGGTGAAATAAAAAAGGGGTACTATAAATAATAAGAATTGACCCCCTTTTTATAAAGTGCAAGACTTTGGCGCGGATAGTTTCCGCGCCCTTTTTTTGTGCAGCTGGCAAAAACCCTCGGAAAATGACGGAACGAGTTCATTGTGAGGGGCACTTATTTTTAGTATACTAAAGTTAATGTAACAGCTTATCGAGGTGAACATTGTGCAAAGAGTAACAAACTGTGTACTGGTTAACGAAAATGAAGTACTCCTCCTGCAAAAACCGAGAAGAGGCTGGTGGGTTGCGCCAGGCGGGAAGATGGAGTCAGAAGAATCTATCAGGGATTCAGTCATCCGTGAATATCGTGAAGAAACAGGAATCTATATCAAGAATCCTCAATTGAAGGGTGTATTTAATTTTATCATTAAAGAACAGGACAAGATTATTTCCGAATGGATGATGTTCACCTTTTTAGCAACCGAAGCTGAAGGAGAAGCATTGGAGGAAAGTGATGAAGGGAAGCTGGCCTGGAAACCCGCAGCAGAAGTAAGAAACCTGCCCATGGCTCCTGGCGATCATCACATTCTTGACTATGTCCTCACCGGAACAGGAATGATTTTTGGAACGTTCACTTATACACCTGATTTTGAACTTTTATCGTACCGCCTTGATCCGGCATAAGAAAAAGTTATCAGAGGGCCGGGACTTCACATATATTATAGACAAAATGATTCGACAAGGGGGAGAGCGGCCATGGAAAAGCAGGATGTACAAATGGTGATTATAACAGGGATGTCAGGTGCCGGAAAAACCGTAGCGATGCAGAGCTTTGAAGACCTTGGTTTCTTCTGTGTTGATAATCTTCCGCCCGCACTTCTGCCCAAATTTGTAGAGCTTATGGAAGAATCGGATGGAAAGCTGAACAAGGTGGCACTTGTGATGGACTTGCGGGGACGCGAGTTTTTTGACCAGCTCTTTACCACACTGGACCAGCTGCCTGTTCATTCGCACATACAGCCGCAAATTATTTATCTTGAAAGCAAGGATGCCGCACTTGTCCGCAGGTATAAAGAGACGCGGCGGTCGCATCCGCTGGCGAAAAGCGGAAATCCTCTTCAGGGCATCATGCAGGAAAGAGAAATGCTTGAGGATTTGAAGGGCCGTGCCCAACAGGTGATCGACACAACTGACCTCAAACCGATACAGCTGCGTGAAAAGATTATTGAGCGTTTTTCACCGGAAAAATCGCATCCATTTACCGTGAACATCATGTCGTTCGGGTTTAAATACGGAATGCCGATTGATGCTGATCTCGTGTTTGATGTCCGGTTTCTGCCGAATCCGCATTACATCGATCATATGCGCCCAAGAACGGGACTTGAACCGGATATCTCAGAATATGTTCTGCGCTGGCCGGAAACGAAAACGTTTCTTGAAAAGCTGATCGATTTATTAAACTTCATGATTCCGCAATATAAGCGGGAAGGGAAAAGCCAGCTGATTATCGGAATCGGATGCACAGGAGGCAAGCACCGTTCGGTTGCTCTGGCAGAGTACATCAAAAATGCTCTGTCCAAGGAATTTGTAACGCTGAGCAGCCATCGTGACATGGGAAAGGATAAGTCATAAATGAAACCTATATCAAAAGTCGTCGTCCTGGGAGGGGGGACAGGGCTCTCTGTACTTTTAAGAGGCTTAAAAAGGTTTCCGGTTGATATCACAGCGATCGTAACAGTCGCTGATGATGGCGGAAGCTCAGGGCGCCTGAGAAAAGATTACGACATGCCTCCTCCGGGCGACATACGCAATGTTCTTGCCGCGTTATCAGAGGTAGAACCGCTTGTGGAGCAGCTTTTCCAGCACCGGTTTACAACGGGTGACGGCATTACAGGGCATTCCCTCGGGAATTTGCTGCTGGCTGCCATGCATGATATTACCGGGGATTTCGTCATGGGGATCAAGGAATTAAGCAAAGTTTTGAACGTGCGGGGACAGGTGCTTCCGGCGGCTAATAAAAGCGTGATTTTAAACGCAGAATATGAAGACGGCTCGATCATAACAGGTGAATCAAAAATTCCTTTGCGGAACAAACCGATTAAACGTGTATTTTTGACACCGGACCATATCGAACCGCTGCAGGCAAGCGTTGATGCGATCAATGAGGCAGACTTAATCGTGGTTGGACCGGGAAGCCTTTATACGAGCATCCTTCCCAATTTATTGGTTGGAGGCATTCGGGAGGCCGTCTGTAAGTCAACGGTGCCTAGAGTTTATGTCTGCAACGCAATGACGCAGCAAGGGGAAACCAATCATTTTTCAGCAAGTGACCATGTGCAGGCACTGATCGACCACTTTGGGGAAAAAATCATTGATGTCGTCATTGTAAACAATGAAATTATTCCTCCCGAGTTTCTTGAGCTGTATCGCGAAGAAGGAGCCGAGCAGGTAGTTTGTGATATCGAAAGTTTAAAATCTTTTGGATTTGACATTATTAGTGATAATATAATTCAATATGGCACATTAGTACGCCATGATGCGAGACGTGTATCTGAACTTCTTCTTTCTTTGCTGTAAGGAGAACATAATCAGAAATTAAGGCTGATAGCAGCTGTGTTACCCTCACGTTACCGTACAGGATAGGAGAGGGGTGAGAAAAAGATGTCATTTGCAGCAGAAACAAAAAAAGAGCTGACAAAGCTCGAAATCAAGGATTGCTGTGCAAAGGCGGAACTGGCGGCACTTATTAGGATGAATGGCTCCATTTCTTTTTCCAACCGTCTGATCGTTTTGGACATTCCGACCGAAAATGCAGCAATTGCACGCCGGATTTATACATTGATTAAGAGAGTGTATTCCTTTCATGTGGAGCTCCTTGTCCGTAAAAAGATGAGACTGAAAAAGAACAATGTCTATATTGTCAGACTGACAAGGGAAGCAAGGACTCTGCTGGAGGATTTAAATATTATAGATGAAACCTTTACATTTAATCGCGGCATTGCTGATGAAATACAAAGAAAAACCTGCTGCCGCAGATCATACATGAGAGGAGCTTTTCTTGCCGGAGGCTCCATTAATCATCCTGAGACAAGCTATCATCTCGAGATTTTTTCCATGTATGAAGAACATACTGCCGCCCTTTGCGAATTAATGAATACCTTTGATCTTAAAGCAAAAATGCTCGAGCGGAAAAAAGGGTATATTATTTATTTGAAGGACGGAGAGAAAATATCCGAATTCCTGACTCTGATCGGAGCGCACAATGCGATGCTTTACTTTGAGGACGTAAGGATTTTAAAGGATATGAGAAACTCGGTGAACCGTCTGGTAAACTGCGAAACAGCCAACCTGAACAAAACAGTCGGAGCTGCCATGAGGCAGGTTGAAAACATTAAGTTTATTGAAAATGAGGTTGGACTTGAAATACTCCCTGACAGGCTTCGCGAAATTGCCGAACTCCGGGTGGCTCATCAGGAAATTACCCTGAAGGAGCTCGGGGAAATGGTTTCCTCCGGACCCGTCAGCAAATCCGGTGTGAATCATCGTTTGCGTAAGATTGATGAAATCGCTAACAAAATTCGTTTAGGCCAACCCATTTCTAAATAAAGCATCCCATTATTTTCTACTATTTTACAAGGAGGAACAGCCATGATTGAAAAGCAGGTAACTGTTCAATTGAAAACAGGACTGCAAGCTCGTCCCGCAGCTCTGTTTGTTCAAGAAGCGAACCGTTACAATTCTGAAGTGTTTGTTGAAAAAGACGGAAAACGGGTCAACGCAAAAAGCATTATGGGCATCATGAGCCTCGCCATCGGTTCAGGCGTGGACATTACCATCTCTGTTAGCGGCCATGATGAAGAAGAGGCCATTAAGGGGCTTGAAGCCTTTATTACAGAACGGGATTAACAAATATAAAAAGGGCAAAAGCGTTTGGTGATGACAGCATCACCAAACGCTTTTGCCCTTTTTGTTTATCTCTTTGTTTTGGCGAACATCGCCAGAATCAGCAGAAGGATAACAATTACGCCGATGGAGATCAGGACGTTGTAAAAATTCATTCCACCCTCCAAATGAAAAAAAGCCGCTCAGTGGTGAGCGGCTTTTCTATTGTTTTACAGGTTTTTTGGATCTTCGACAGAAGCAATTACCCGGTCAACCAATCCGTATTTAACCGCATCTTCAGCAAGCATGAAGTTGTCGCGGTCGGTGTCGCGTTCGATGACTTCAAGCGGCTGGCCAGTTCTTTCGGAAAGAATTTTGTTTAGCTGTTCACGCATTTGGATGATACGGCGGGCATGGATTTCGATATCCGTTGCCTGACCGCGTGTTCCGCCAAGCGGCTGGTGAATCATGACTTCGGAATTCGGAAGCACATAACGTTTTCCTTTTTCACCGGCTGCAAGCAGGAATGCTCCCATGGAAGCAGCCATACCAATGCAGATCGTAGAAACATTAGGCTTAATAAAGTTCATGGTGTCATAAATCGCCATTCCAGCTGTAATGGATCCGCCGGGACTGTTTATGTAAAGAGAAATATCCTTTTCCGGATCCTCGGCAGCCAAGAAGAGCAGCTGTGCCACGATGGAGTTTGATACATTGTCGTCAATTCCGCTTCCAAGCATGATAATACGGTCTTTTAACAGACGGGAGTAAATATCATATGCGCGTTCGCCACGGTTTGTTTGTTCAATAACTGTAGGAATTAAATTCATGAATAATCCTCCTTATACCTTATAGGGTGTGTTTTCATGTGTTACTGCCATCATACAAAAAAGGTCAAAAAAGGTCAAACAAAAAGCTTCTTAGTTGTTAATTCTATGTAGAGGCGCAACAATCCTTTATTTAACAATATGTTTGGACTATCTTCATCATTCCCGGGTTGCCGGGATTTAAACGTATCTTCCCTAAAGTTTTACTAGATAAAGAGTGTCGCCCAAGTATATAAACTTCTGCACCTTACGAATTTTTTATGTTGTTGTACGCTTCCTCCAGATTGCGGATCCGCCTGACGATTTCTCCATTCTTATTTAAATGGTCGTTAATCAGCGTACCCACGATTGAGCGGTAATAGGCATTCATGGCGTGGGATTTTGTAAACACATCTTTGTTCCGGTCGATATACTGCAAAAAGTTCTCTTCAAAAAATTTCACTGAAAATTGTTCAGCCATTGTTATAGCACTCCTTTTGTCCAACTGCTTCTATCGTATCAGATTCCTTGTTCCTACCCTAATGAAAAATTTCATTGTGTGAACATTAAATAATCTTCTATCTCCTTTTGACAATTGGAAAATCCCATGATATATTTGTGCTGACCATATACGTGTTATGATGACTGGATGTAAACGGTAAATGTTTTGCTTTTAGTTAGTAGCAATGTTACATGGTTCCAATTTTTAAAGCGCTTTAAACGCGCTGACAGGAGGATATACCCATGCAAAACGGGAAAGTAAAATGGTTTAACGCAGAAAAAGGATTCGGCTTCATCGAAGTTGAAGGCGGAGACGATGTATTCGTACACTTTTCTGCAATCCAATCTGAAGGTTTCAAATCTTTAGACGAAGGTCAAGAAGTATCTTTCGAAATCGTTGAAGGTGCTCGCGGACCACAAGCTGCTAACGTTACTAAACTTTAATAGCACGATAAAAAGAGCCAGACATGGCTCTTTTTTTAATGCTGAAAAAAGCTTCAATATAAGAAACAGTGTTGCCATTTGACAATCTGTAGTATCATAGCTATAGGAGGGATTCATATGGAGCTGGGTTTATTTCAACAACAAAACTTAAGTCTTGTTATGACAGCTGAGCTTCGCCAGGCCATTGCCATCCTGCAATATCCTTGCTATGAACTTTCTCGATTTTTACAGGAACAGGCGGTTGAGAACCCATTGATAGAGTTGTCCGAATCATCCGCTGTTTTCGAGAAAAGTAAAAAGAAAGCGCTTCAAAAAAATCATTCTCATCAGGATGCCGACATGATCGGGAGAATGCAGCCGGCAGAATTGACGATGCATGACCATCTGCTGCATCAGGTGCTGGATATGCCCATACCTGAAAACCAGGCAGCTGTGGTGCGCTATCTTATATTGAACATTGACCATGCCGGGTACCTCGACATTACCAGGGAAGAAATGCTTGAACGCTTCTCCATTACTTCTGCTTTATTTGATGAATGCATAGATTGGCTGCACCAGCTTGAGCCTGCCGGAATTGGGGCAAGAAATTTGCGGGAATGTCTGATTCTTCAGATGAGGGCATTGGGAATGACGAAGCATGATCTGCCGTATCAGGTGGCTGATCGCTATCTGGATCTGCTGGCTGAGAGAAAACTGAAGCAGATTGCCAGTTTCCTCGCTGTTACTGTCCAGGAGGCTGAACAGGCAGGAGACTTTATCCAGTCGCTGGATCCTAAACCAGGCAGGAAGCTCTCACAGCCTTCCGATATGGGGTATCTGTATCCGGATTTATCTGTCACAGAAAACAACGGGAGCTACTCCCTTTCAGTTAACGAACAATTTATGCCCAAAATCGGCTTGAATGAAGGTTATGCCAATCTTCTTCATACCAAAGCCGGCGGGGCTGCCCAATACTTGCAGGAGCACTTCCAAAAACTTCAATGGCTGCAAAAGAGCCTGGAGCAGAGGAAAAACACGCTGATCATGATTGCCAAAGAGATAGTATCTGCACAGCAGCGGTTTTTAAAGTGGGGACCCGAGCACCTGGTTCCCATGACCCTGAAGGAAGTCGCTGACCGGATCGGAATGCACGAATCGACCGTCAGCCGTGCAGTGAAAAACAAAATTATACAGACGCCAAGAGGGGCGTTTGAACTAAAATACTTTTTTACAACCAAGATAGAAACAGTGGGCGGCGAGAACGCTTCTGCACAGACCGCAAAGCTTGCGATCAAAAAACTGGTGGAATCCGAGGATAAAGCCAAACCACTATCCGACCAGGCCATCGCCGAACGGCTTGTTGCGGAAAAAGGATTAAACATTTCAAGAAGAACGGTAGCGAAGTATAGAGAAGAATTGAATATTCCCTCCTCATCTAAACGGAAAAGGTATTCATGACAGCTCTTACCCAAAGAGCTGTTTTTTATAGGTTTTGTTTTGCAGCCTTTTCATCTCTGAAAGTGGTTGATTTCCGTTCCGGACCGCTCGCTTTTACCGGCGCCAGCGCCTACCTTGTGGGCGGGCGCTGAGCCTGGCCGGCGTAATCGCCTGCTTCCTTGTCGCAAACTCCTGAAGTCCGGCGAAACGCCTTCCTTACTGGTGCAAGCACCTACCTTACCGGTGCAAGCACCTACCTTACC